>NZ_SNZR01000012.1 GCF_004363955.1 Enterovirga rhinocerotis | reverse complement strand
GCCATGGATCGGATCGCGACCCTGCTCCTACAGGCTCAGGGGCCTCGTGCGCCGGACTGGATGCCGCGCTTGTCGCGATGACGGCGTTCGAGCCAGTACGCGAGGGGCCATCCTCCGACGATGATGCCGACGATCAGGATGGCGGTTCCGACGGGGCTGATGGTGGCGTCGAGCCAGTCCCCTATGCCCGGCACCGTCCTATTCAGCACCCACGCCCATCCCGCCATCACGATGATGAAGAGGACAAGCGTCACGAGGCGTTGGAGGAGAAGGCTCATTGCAGCGTTGCCGGGCGGGCTAGGGCCATGCCGCATCTAAGCACGAAACCGAGGCGATGGGCAGGGGGCCATCTCGAGGTCCTCCCGCTCGCTGTCCTCGTCTTCCTCGCGGCGATCGTGGCAGCGCCGCTTTGGCGATGGATCAATACCTCAATCGGGTGATTGACCCGGCGGCGTGAGCGCGCACCGTAAGAAGCCGATCGCGGAATGCTGCCGGCCCGAACGACTACAATCCGAGGCCCATGTTGAAAGACGATGAGATCAAAGCGCTGCGTGCTCGTGTCGAACAGGGGGAACAGCTTACCAAGGACGAGCAGCTTCTCGCGCTGCGCGCTCTCCGGAGAGCAAACCAGCTGATCCAAGAGGCTCAACGCGGCGGCTATCTGCAAGGTGATTGCGAAGGCGCGGAGTGATACCGGTCGGGCCGCGCAGCCATCTGCTTATCCTCAGGCCCGTGTAGCATCAGGCGGATAAACCGGGCCGTACGGACCCCACAGCCTGGCAATTGCAGCAATTCGCACTCGGTGGCGTTCTCGGCGCGCTGCCCATGCTCGACGAGGACGGTAGCCGCGCGTGCGGCCAAGCTTCCTGAAAAACCTTCTGCGAGTGCGAAGGCTTGCCCCCTGAGGCGCCAAAACTGGTAGGTTGCTCGATGTGACCGAATATTCTCGAAAGCCAATCGCACCTTTTGCATCGACGGAGACCTCCCTAGTTTTTCTTCTCTGCCTTTGATCCGGGCCGCCTTCCTCAGGGCGCCCAGGCTACTCCAGCCTCGTAAGCCTTCACCCCTCGGATTTTCAACGGCTATCCGCGCCGAAGACCTCTTCGACGATGCCGGGGCGCTTGTCTGCCATGCCGAGCAGCACGCGGGCCGGTCCGGTGAGGCAGCGGCGGCCTCGCTCCCACCGTCCCGAGTGACAGTCTCCGATCTGCCCAGAGGTTTCGGCCGTTGCCCACAGTTCTGATTCTGGATAGGTCCAGCTCCGCCGGATCAACTGCGTCCGTCGCCACGAGGATCGGGTGTTGTTCACCAGCGTGAGGCGCGACGGGCTACCGCTGGGAACGCTTGGTGGCATCCTCATGATGCTGCTCGGCGTTCTGCTCTTCGCCGTGAATGATACGCTCGGCAAGTTTCTCCTCGGCACCTACGCAGTGGGGCAGCTTATGCTGGTGCGCAGCGTCGCCGGGCTATGCGCAATGGCGCCCTTCATCCACCGC
>NZ_SNZR01000010.1 GCF_004363955.1 Enterovirga rhinocerotis | reverse complement strand
GCCATGGATCGGATCGCGACCCTGCTCCTACAGGCTCAGGGGCCTCGTGCGCCGGACTGGATGCCGCGCTTGTCGCGATGACGGCGTTCGAGCCAAATCGATAGCGGCCAACAACTCGCTGCTATCGCCCCGATGATCACCAGCGACCAGACATCGCCAAAGACGGAGCCCATCCAATCGCTGGCTTGCGGCACGGTCCTATTCAACACCCACGCCCATCCCGCCATCACGATGATGAAGAGAACGAGCGTCACGAGGCGTTGGAGGAGGAGGCTCATTTCAGTGATGCCGGGAGGGCGCGGGCCATGCCGCATCTAAGCACGAAAGCGAGACGATGGGCAGGGGATCGTCTCGGCGTCCTCCCGATCGCCGCCCTCGCTTTCCTTGCGGCGATCGTCGTGGCGCCCCTTTGGCGGTGAGAGGCCCGCCAATACCTCAATTGCGTGATTGACCCGGCGGCTTGACAGCGCACCGTAAGCGGCCGGTCGCGCTGGCGTCCGCAGGATCCAAGAAAAACCGAGGCTCCAAGTTGAAGAACGACGAGATCAAGGCCCTTCGTGCTCGCGTCAAACAGGGAGAGCCGCTCACCAAGGACGAGCAGCTTCTCGCGCTACGCGACCTCGAAATATCGAACCAGCTCATCCAGGAGGCTCGGAGAGCCGGTTACCTGCAAAGTGAATTGGAAGAGGCGGAGTGATCCCGATCCGACGAGCCGATCGTTGGCTTGCCTTCAGGTCCGTGCAGCATCAGCCGGATGAAGCGAGCCGTCTGTGGACCGCAACCCTGCAACTCCAGTAATTCGCACTCGGTCGCGGCTTCGGCCCGTTCCCCGTGCTCGGTGAGGACAGTAGCCGCACGTGCGGCCAAGCTTCCTGAAAAACCTTCTGCGAGTGCGAAGGCTTGCCCCCTGAGGCGCCAAAACTGGTAGGTTGCTCGATGTGACCGAATATTCTCGAAAGTCAATCGCACCTTTTGCATCGACGGAGACCTCCCCTAGTTTTTCTACTTTGCCTTTGATCCGGGCCGCCTTCCTCAGGCCGTCCAGGCTACCTCCATCCTCGTAAGCCTTCACCCATCGGGCTTTCAACGGCTATCCGCGCCGAAGACCTGGTCGATGATGCCGGGGCGCTTGTCTGCCATGGCGAGCAGCACGCAGCCCGGTCCGGTGCGGCAGCGGCGTCCTCGCTCCCACAGCCGAAGTAACAGTTTCCGATCTGCCGAGAGGTTTCGGCCGTTGCCGACAGTTCTGAGTCTCGATAGGTCCTGCTTCGCCGGATCAACTGCGTCCGTCGCACGAGGATCGGGTGTTGTTCACCAGCTTGAGGCGCGACGGGCTACCCCTGGGAACGCTTGGTGGCATCCTCATGATGCTGCTCGGCGTGATGCTCTTCGCCGTGAACGATACGATCGGCAAGTTTCTCCTCGGCACCTACGCAGTGGGGCAGCTTATGCTGGTGCGCAGCGTCGCCGGGCTATGCGCAATGGCGCCCTTCATCCACCGC
>NZ_SNZR01000009.1 GCF_004363955.1 Enterovirga rhinocerotis | reverse complement strand
TGTCAAACGGCTCGGAACATTGACCCCCGATCGGCGTCCAATATTGACCCCGCCTGGGTGGGTCGTCCCCGGAGTCCATAGGAGGGACCCGCGCATCGCGGCGTGACCTTTCCGAGTCCGACGCGGCGATGCGTGGGAGGTCCCTGTGGGCTCCCGGGGTCGACCCTTGCTGCACGCGGGTTGGGTCAGGCGCGGTTCTTGAAGCGCCAGCTCTCGTTGCCGGTCTCGAGGATCTCGCAGTGATGAGTGAGGCGGTCGAGCAGCGCGGTGGTCATCTTGGCGTCGCCGGCGAAGACGCTGGGCCATTCGGCGAAGGCGAGGTTGGTGGTGACGATGATCGAGGTCTGTTCGTAGAGGCGGCTGATGAGGTGGAACAGGAGCTGCCCGCCGGACTGCGCGAAGGGCAGGTAGCCGAGTTCGTCGAGCACGATGAAGTCGACGCGCGAGAGGTAGTCCGCCATCCTGCCCTGGCGTCCTGCTCGGCCCTCGGCCTCGAGCCGGTTCACGAGGTCGACGACGTTGAAGAAGCGGCCGCGGGCGCCGTCCCGGATGCAGGCGCGGGCGATCGCGATGGCGAGATGCGTCTTGCCGGTTCCGGTGCCGCCGACCAGAACAACGTTGCGCTGATGGGCCAGGAACTCGCCTGTCGCGAGGTCGCGAACCAGCGTCTCGTTGATAGGCGTGCCCGCGAAGGTGAACTCGTCGACGTCCTTGGCGAGGGGCAGCTTGGCGATGGTGATCTGGTACTTGATCGAGCGGGCCTGCTTCTCGGCGATCTCGGCCTGGAGGAGATCGCCGACGATCTGCTGGGGTTCGTGGGCGCGCTTGACGGCGACCTTGATGATCTCGTCGAAGGCGCTCTTCATGCCGAAGAGCTTGAGCTCGCCCATGGTGGCGAGGATCTGCTGTCGTTCCATCATCCGGCTCTCCTGAGGCTGTCGTAGCGGGCGCAATCGGCCGAGGGCTCGTGGCAAAGCCGGAGCGCGTCGGGCGTGATCACGGTGACGGCGACGGTCTGGGGCTCTCGCTGGCGGGCCAGGATGTTGAGGACGACGTCTGCGGAGTGGACACCCTCGCGCAGCGCTTCCTGGCAGGCTGCCTCGACGGCCGGGAGCCCGTCGCTGAGGACGGCGGTCAGGATCGCGACCATCTGCCGATCGCCGTCATCAACCCCGGCGAGCTTGCGGCGGACCCGGTCGATCCCGGCCGGGAGAACCCAGTTCTTGAAGGGCGCTCCGTTACGAAGGGCACCCGGCTTCCTGGCCAGGACCGGCACGTAGTGCCAGGGATCGAACACTGTCTGCTCGCGCCCGAAGGCCCGGGGATGATCGCCGACGACGCGGCCGTCCTGGCGGATCTCGATCCGGTCTGCATAGGCGCGAACCTCGACCGGGCGCCCGATCGCGCTCGCGGCGACCGAGTACTTGTTGTTGTCGAAGCGCACGAGGCAGGTCTTCGACACGGAGGCCGGCACGGCATGGAATCCGTCGAAGCGCCCGGCATGGGGAACGAGCGAGAGGCGCTCGGCCTCGAAGACCTGCCAGACAGTCTGGTCCCGAAGCTCGGGGTGCGGATGCGCCTTGGCGTAGGCGATGCAGTGATCGAGGAGGATCGCGTTCAGCTCCTCGAAGCTCTTCACCCGCAGCCGCGGCGTGAAGAAGCGCTCCCGCACCAGCCCGACCTGGTTCTCGACCTGTCCCTTCTCCCAGCCCGAGGCCGGCGTACAGGCAACCGGGTCGACCAGATGGTGGCTGCACATCTGCAGGAAGCGCCGATTATAGGCGCGCTCGCGGCCGACGAAGATCGTCTCCACCGCCGTCTTCATGTTGTCGTAGATGCCGCGCTGGCAGGAGCCCTTGAAGAAGGCGAACGCCCGATCATGCGCGTCGAACACCATCTCCTGGCTCTCGCGCGGGTAGGCTCGCACGAACATCATGCGGGAGTGACAGAGCCGGACGTGGGCCACCTTGATCTTGTTGGTGACGCCACCGATCAGGACGACCTCGTGGCTCCAGTCGAACTGATAGGCCTCGCCCGGCGCGAAGGAGAGCGGCACGAAGGCGTCCGCCGTCACGGCAGAGCGTTCCCGCTGCCACGAACGCGCGTAGCGGCGCACCGCGTCGTAGCCACCTTCGTAGCCGAGCCCGCGCAGCGCCTCGAAAATGCGCATCAGGGTCAGCCGCTCGCGCGAAGGCTTATCGGCGTTGATCAGCAGAAGCCGGTCGAGATCGGCCCGCCACTGCCCCAGCTTCGGAAGAGGCTGCACCTCGCGCTCGTAGCTGAGCGCGGTGGCTCCCGACCGGATTACCTTCCGGACCGTGTTCCGGGAGACGTGCAGCTCCCGCACGATCTCCTTGATCGGACGCTTGCGGATGAAGAACTCGCGCCGGATCCGCGCAACCGTGTCCACGCCCTTCATCCCCCGACCGCCCGTCCAGACCTGATGAGGACGAACAGACTGCGTAAGCCGCACTATGGGGGGTCAAGATTGGACGCCGATCCCCCGGCTCAGGGGGTCAAAGTTGCACGCCGATTCACA
>NZ_SNZR01000007.1 GCF_004363955.1 Enterovirga rhinocerotis | reverse complement strand
GTCCTGTGGTCCAAGGGCAAGGTCGTCTCGATCCTGCCGCTCCTCGACACGGCCCCCGAGCCCCTCCCGACGCTCCCTGCCGGCAAGGCCACGATTCGCCGCGGCTCGAAGGGCGCAGTCGTCGCCGAATGGCAGGGCATCATCCGCGTGATGACGGACGGAGATTTCGGCCCGAAGACCGAAGCCGCGACCATCGCCTGGCAGAAGGCTCGCGGGCTCGTGCCCGACGGCGTGGTTGGTCCGAAGACCTGGGCGCTCGCGGCATGAGCCCGCTCGAAACGGGCGAGGCCGCCGTCGAATACCGCCCAGGCTCCTACCGCCTTCTCAAGCCCGGCCAGTTCGTCCGCTGCGCGGTGTCAGCCGAACCCATCCCGCTCGATCAACTCAGGTACTGGAGCGTCGAGCGGCAGGAGGCCTACGCCTCGCCAGTTGCAGTCCTCGCGAGGACCAGTGAGGCTGGTCCGGCTCCCAGCGGTGGTGCCTAGGCAACCTAACCGGCTGAAGGCGCGGACTTGGGCAGGACGAAGATCAAGGCCACATCACGGAGATGATCGGGGCAGGTTCGCCCGGCTTCGGCTTCCGCGGTCAGGGCATAGACAAGGCTAAGCCGCTGCTCGGTCGTCAGTGCCAGAAACGCCAAATCGGCAGCAGATGGAAGAACGACGGACTCATATGCTGCCGAAATCGCGGCTGCGGTTTCTGGGCCAAATCGGCGGGTTAGGTCGTCCGTTTGGCCAGTCGGCAAGCGTGTCTCCATCGACGGCGTGAAGCCGCCGCCGGCTCGATAGGCCGCATCCGGCCAAGCATCAAGACCATCCCACTCCCGGCGGCACCCGGGCATCCGCGGAGATTTCGGCCCGAAGACCGAAGCCGCGACCATCGCCTGGCAGAAGGCTCGCGGGCTCGTCCCGGACGGCGTTGTCGGTCCGAAGACCCGTGTCCCGACGGGTTCTCAATTAGACGCTGTTTGCGCTTGTCGGGCCAAAAAAAGGATAGCTGCTGATTTTAGGTTGATAAGATCTCGGCGATCTTCCTCAACTTCTTCGATAAGAATTGCAATCAATGACTGTATCTGCTCGTCAGACAGGCGATTTAAGTCACGAGCACTAGCCGACGAAGCAATTGCCACGCAGTATGCCTCGGACATTGCCCTGAACGTGCGCCCGCCGAAACGCGCTGTCAGCTCAGCTGATCTGTCACTCAACACGCAGTGACCCCGCCATTTGGTGCCGCTGCCTCTTAGTCGATTTTGCCGAGCCTGCAAACCCGCGCCGGCAACTGAACCCTCACTTCAATCGGAGACCACCATGCCCCGCTTCCTCGCGGCGATGGCGCTCGCGCTCGTTGCGGCCCTCGTCTTCCATCCGGTCCTCGCACAGGTCGCGCCGGCCGGTCCGCCGCCCGTCGTCATCCACCTGCGGCCAGAGACAGTGTCTTGAGCCGCTGAAGCGCCCGGCTGGCTTCATCCACCATGAGCGGATAGAGGCCCGAAGCGAGTTGCTCGACAGTCGGGGCTTCCGGGATCACTTCACATGCGGCGATGACATCGTCCGCCGCCAGGGCGAGCGCGGTCGTGGAGCCGCCCAAACCCACGATCTGCCGTGCCGCGACACCGATGTTGTGGAGCGTGGTTTCGTCGCCGCGGCCTGCGGACAGCGCTGCAATTCCACGCGAGATGTCGACGAGCCGATCCGCGATCTCCCGGCGGCTGCGCGTCGGCTCCTTCGGCCGTCGCCCCGGATCCGGATAGCGATCGGCGCCATTGATCCCGATATCCTGCCCGGTCCGGCGAGCGATCTCGACCGCGACTTTGGCCCAGAGGCGAGCGTCGGCATGATCCCGCCGCCCACGCGCCTCCCGCGCTCGCCGCCGGGCCGCGGCATAAGCCATCTCCCCCGTCCAGTTCATGAGGTCCGTCGCCTCGCGCGCGACTCGTTCGCGGAACGCGCGGCGGCGGGCGAAGAAGATGGCGATCCAGGCGCGCATGCCGTCATGCTATCGCGTCGCTGAACCGTGTCCAGGTGGGAATCGATCCTAACGGCCTGGGAGACCGCGGCGCCTGGGCCGGAGTTCGAGACCTGACTGGATGCAGAGGGGAGAGAGGGTGTAGTTTCAACTACTCCCTCGGCGAAGAGGAACTACGTCCTACTCAACCCGCCGGAGCGACCGCCGAGGAGGTCGAGGGGCAGGCTCTCTGCCGGTCGGAAACAAGCTGTAGATCCGGCGACGCCTTTCTGCCTCGGTCATCGTCTCGTCGAAAAGGATGCGAGCAATCCGCAACAGCGTGGGGTCTTGCATGCTGACTTCCTCCGGCCTCGAATCGGGTCGGAGAGAGTTTCGGACGACCCTGCACAGGCCGCACCGCACAAGCCATTTCGGAGATCCGACGTCGGTACGGCGGGGACGATTGACGCCCGGTCGCACGCGTCTAGAACGCCGCGATGCCAATCGCATCCGTCGCCGAACTCGAAGCCCTCCTCGGTCGCTTGAAGGCGGAGCAACATGCCGTCATCGACGCCGCTGCTCGGCAAGGCGGTACAGTTCATCGGGCGGACCTCCGCTCGATCGCCGAATTGGAGAATGCCATCGCGGCCGTAATCGCGCTGATCGATGAGCGCCGGGCGTAGCATCCGCAGGAGGCTTTGGACGAGGGCAGTCCACCCGGTTCAATCGAGGTCGGTCACCTCATGGAGCGCTCTGACCCGATATGCCGCGGGCCAGTCATAGGCGATCCGATCGGAGTGATCCGAGGGGGCCGCTCCGCGTTCTGCTTGCCCCAGGTCGACAGGCGCACCGGCGGTGAAACGGCGAGCCTGACGCTCCCTACAATCGCGCGCCTTGCTCCTGCCGCCATCGGCGCCCATATTGCTTGGATCGCCATGGTGATCGCCCCGAGGGGCTTGAGCACCGGCGGCAGTTTCGTCGTCCGTCCCGGCACATAGTCCGGCGCGCGATCGAGACGATGAGGCGCCCGCCCGAGAGATCGGAGCGGGCGTTTTCGTGGGTGCGGCTCCGCGTCTGTTGTCCTCGGGACGCTTCCATCAAATCGGACCGTCCGCGCGAATCGTCGATATCGGAAGATGACTTCCTTAACCCATAATGAGATGGGTGAGCCTTGGTGATGCGGGCTCTGCCCCTCATGCCTGGAGATGGGGGGCTCGATGGGATCGGTTTCGTTCACATATGGCAGGGATTACGATCCATCACAGTCCACATCTTATTTGATGCCAACGAATTACAGTTTCATATATGTCGGCCCCTACAAATATTCCCCTAGTTTCTCGTCCGGCACGCCCGTCGATGTTCTTAGGCTTACGGTTTTTCATACCGGCTATAACGGAAACGATGGAACCAATATATATGCGCCGAGCACAGCATCGTATGGGTTTTTCATTAATTTGTCGGATTCGATCGTCTCCACTCGTTTGATCGGGGGGGCTTACGCCGACATTCTGCGCGGCGGCATAGAAGACGATGTCCTGGAAGGCGGTGCGGGAGGCGATACTCTCGAAGGCGGGGATGGCATCGACACGGTTAGCTACGAGCACGCCAGTGGCGGAGTGGTTGTCTTTCTTGATCCGAGCATGTGGTCGGGTATGTCCGGCGATGCCGCCGGTGACACCTTCTCCTCGATCGAAAACGTCCGCGGCAGCGCCTTTGATGATGTCCTGGTTGGCGACGGCGCAGCGAATCTGCTGGAAGGAGGCGGCGGCGATGATCGCCTCGATGGCGGCCTCGGGGCCGACACGATGTATGGCGGCGTAGGCAACGACATCTACTATGTCGACGATGACGGCGACGTCGTCGTGGAACTCGCCGGCGAAGGGATCGACCAGGTCCGCACCACGCTCGACAACTATGTCCTCGGCGACAACGTCGAGAACCTCTTCCTGATGGGAAGCGCCGATCTCAGCGGCACGGGCAACGAGCTCGACAACATCCTGATGGGCAATAGCGGCGCGAACACCCTCTCGGGCGGGGCCGGCGACGACCGGCTCGACGGGCGGGCCGGGGCCGACACCCTCGTCGGCGGGACTGGCGACGATACGTATTACGTCGACGATCTCGGCGACGGCATCGTCGAGGCGGTTGGCGAGGGCTACGACACCGCTATGCTGAGCGTCGAGGGTTACGTCCTCGCCGACGGCGTCTCGATCGAGCGCCTGATCCTGCGCGACGGCATCGTCTCGGCGAGCGGCAACGACCTCGACAACGTCATCCAGGGCAATGCGGGAGACAACGTTCTGTCCGGCGGGGCCGGGCGCGACACGCTGCGAGGCCTTGCCGGCGATGACGTTCTGATTGGCGGCGAGGGCATCGACAGCCTGTTCGGCGGAGCGGGCGCGGACACCTTCGAGCTCACCGCGACCACGGCCGACCGCGACATGATCCGGGACTTCGTCGCGGGCGAGGACACGCTCCAGATCAGCGCCTCGCTCTTCGGCGGCGGCCTGATCGCCGGGGACGAACTCACGCCCGAGCAATTCGTGCTGAGCACCACGGGCCGGGCGACCAGCGCGACGGATCGGTTCCTCTATGTAGAGAGCAAGGGCCATCTCTACTACGATGCCGACGGCTCCGGCCGGGACGAGGCCCCGCAGCTCATCGCCGTCCTCACGACCAACCCCGCGCTCACCTCGGCGCATTTCGACATCGTCATCTGAGGCGGGCAGCGACCTTCCCACGACAGGAAAGCGATGGGCGTATTGGACGAAGCGCCCGTCGCGTGCTGTTTCGACCGCGGGCCGGTCGGGGGGAGCGGATACCCGTCGGCGGTGCAATGCCCAGCACGCCTGGTTCAACTCCAGGCCTGGCCGTCCATTAGTCCGCGGGAGATTCGGTCGGCGGGAAAATCGATCGGAGGCTCGTCCGGAAGCGCTCGCACAAGAGCATCTCGTAGCCCCGAATCTGGGCATTCAGGTCGCTCACGCGCTTCCTGTACTCGTCGGGACTCAGCTCCCAACGGCTGAGAAATAGCTCCTCCCGCCTCCTATACATCTGAGCGATATCGGTCTTGAGGTGGAACATCATTGGCCCTTTTTGGCCCCAACGACGGCCGGCATGAGTTTGTTTCCGGAGCGATTTCGGACCAATAACAAATATTGCGGCTGAGCAAATTCGGTAGCTTAATCGAACGTAGAAAACTTTCCTAAATCTCGCATAAAACCATCGTCGCTGTTCCTAGCTGAGACCGGGGGGGCTGCGGCTGGATCGGCTACGGGACGCCGTCGGAAGGGCCGCGCGAGGCTGCCGACACGGCGAGAATGTCTGGTATCTTGGACTGCTTCCGAACCGTATCGCAACGTACGCCTTGACTCGGGCAACTGGTCACCTCATCGCTTCAAGCATCCGTCTGGTAGGAAACGCAATCTAGCCGGCGGTCGTTGGAGCGGCCAATGGCCTTCTGCATAAGTGGGACGGGCAAAAACGGCCCCCAGGCTGCAACTCGTCAGCGGGCATCGAGTGCGATCGTCCTCGCCTTCAGGTGGGAGATCGCCGGCGTCCGGAATGTTCGGATTAAGGACAGTGAACGGGCGCCGGAGTCGCCAGAGGGAATGCGGCTTCGCCTCTACGGCCGACAGCAATCTGATTGATTGGCCAGATGCAGATGCGAAGAGAGATCGAATAGAATTTCTCGAGATCCGAGTGTTGCCTTGCGTCGCGGCGATCCTTTCCGCGCCTCCGGGGCCGAGCCTCTTGGGTATGGGTGAGCGGCTCGGCTGATGGGCGGTTCTCCCGATCGGATTTAGCGCGGTGACGAGGGTGGCACTCGTAGCATTGCGCGAGAGCGAATGAGGTCGCGCCGAGACAATTCAGAAAAGACAATTGAAATAAAAAACTCCTAGCCACGCTAACGATGCTTTTACTGCGATCTCGCGACAAACGTCGACTTGCGAAACTAAGCAGATCATCGTCGATTGATCCATCATGCCAGCTACGATGCCGTGCCAGAACATATAGATCATCGCGCCTCATAGCGCTCAATGTATTTCCGTATGTACATGGCATCAAATATGGAAGGGATTACTCATATGGGCATTCTCAGCGGAACCTCTCCTGCAGTCATACTCCACGACGTCGCCAAGGATGCCGTCGGAGACGGCGGGATCGTCGACAATCTTCTGAACGACCAAGGGACGATCGGCATCGAGCCGAGCCTTAACGATCCTGGTACGGTTCTCGGGGACATCACCGGACCGAGCGGGGTTATCGACGATCTTTTCAACGCCGACAGTCCAATCGAAGCCATTGCCCACGATTTGGTCGGTCCTGGTGGCGCGATCGACAATCTGGCGAACGACGATGGCCTGGGCCTGCAGTACATCTTCGATCCGACATCGGTCACCGGGAACATCCTGGGACGCAGCGGCGTCGTCGACGATCTGCTCTTCTGAACGACGAGGCCCGAAACCGCGAAGCCCGTCGCATCTGGAGCGCCGGGCTTCGCATTGGGTCATTTCCGCCATGAGAGCGCTGCAGCCGTACCGTGGTCAGGCCTGCTCGTGCCTTTCTCGACCACTGGCGTGGGCCTACTCTCCTGTCCGGTTCATCAGAGCGGCCGTGTCGCACTCGATAGCATAGCCAACGTTGCGGCGGCGACAGATGAAGCGAAACGGCAGTTGGGCTAACCGATCAAGCTCTCAGCGAAGTCCTCCGGGACCTCGCCGAACGTCTGGATGATCGAGATCGAGGCGACTTCGCCGGTCTCGTCATCCGCGACGACGCTGATCGCGGCTGAGCCGGGCACGCGGGTCGCCAGCGCCTCGGCCCGCTTAAGCGCACCGTTCTCCGTCGGCGCGACATCCTTGGCGCCGGGCACGAGCCGGCCGCGCTTCCGCTCGAACGCTTGGACGATGAAGGTGGTCTTGTTGGCCATCTCGCGATCCTGCCACGGCTCGGCTACGCTCGCCAGCATGTGCAACCTCTACAGCGTCACGACGAACCAGGAGGCGATCCGGCGGCTGTTCCGGGTCGACCACGACCTGACGGGCAACCTGCCGCCGTTACCGGGCGTGTTCCCAGACTATGCGGCGCCGATCGTTCGGGTCGATGGAGACGAGCGCGTCCTCGCGATGGCGCGCTGGGGCATGCCGTCGAGCCGGAAGGCGCTCATGGACGCAGCGAGCTCCCGCGCCGACAAGCTCCGCGCGAAGGGCCGCGAGGTCGACTTCGACGAGCTCCTTCGCCTGGAGCCTGACAAGGGCACGACGAACGTCCGGAACACGGCGAGCCGGCACTGGAAGGCCTGGCGCGAGCCCACGCATCGCTGCCTCGTCCCCTTCACCTCTTTCAGCGAGTTCAACAAGGCGGCCGACGGCGACATCTGGTTCGCATTCGGAGAGCACCGTCCGTTTGCCGCCTTCGCCGGGATCTGGACCCCGCAATGGACCTCGGTGCGGAAGGTCAAGACCGGGCCGGAGACGATCGACCTCTTCGCCTTCCTGACGACCGAGCCGAGCGAGCCGGTCGCGTCCATCCATCCGAAGGCCATGCCGGTCATCTTGACGACCGAGGCGGAGCGTGACGC
>NZ_SNZR01000006.1 GCF_004363955.1 Enterovirga rhinocerotis | reverse complement strand
TTTCGCCGAGTGGCCGCGGCTCAGGATTTCGCCGCCCATCCCTGAGCCAGACCTGTCGGGATGGGTCAGCGCTCTCCCGGCAGGTCACCTCGGCACTGACACTGTCGCTGACGGGCCGTAAGGCGGCTGCGCCGTCTCAGGTTGGAACGGCAATGAATCAGTCAGACCCGCGTGCGCCGCTCGCTCCGTCCTTTGCTGACTGGCTCACAGCGCTGCGGTCGGCGGCATGGTTAGCGGTCAGCCTCCTGATGATCAGGCTGAGAATCCGCGGCCGGTAGGGCTGGCTGATGCGCTGGGCTTTGGCTCCGGTAGCGTTGGCGTCACGGCCGCAGTTCCTCGACCTCGAGCCTCAGGTCGCTGTTCTCGGATTCGAGCGTCGACACGCGAGAGGTCGGGACCGCGACTTCGCCGAAGCTCCGGCACGAATGCCCCCTATCACCGCGCCGTGCGAAGGACCGGAAATTCCGCGTGGGTGCTCATCAAGTGATGTCTCCAATGTACAAACGTTGGCGCGGGGCGAGCAGGCGGGGTTGACTATCAAGGCCGTTTTTTGCCGAATTGCCCGGGCTCAGCACGGAACGAGTCCGCTCCAACGGCTTACATATTGGCTGCAATTTGAATGAACAATGAGAAGATACGGTCGCTGATGGGCCGCCTTGCCGATGACAAGCTTCTGACGAAGGATGAACAGCTCCTGGTTCTCAGCGATTTGTTGTTAGCGAACCGTCGAATACAAGCCGCCAAGCTCGGTCTGACCATGGCTGATGAAAGCAAGCGCAATCGGGGCGGCGCTGCGAAGCGGAAAAGCGGCAGATAGCGGCACGGCGGTTGCCTCAGGATGGAGCGGGATTGCGGATCATCCTAGGTCTGCTTGGTCCGCAGTCGACTTCCTGATGGATCTCGCGAGCTGACGATCAGCCGGCCGTGGACAGTAAAGGACGTGCCGGGCTCAGCATCGCCACGATGGGTCAAGCGTCTGCTCGCCGCTCCGGAGGATACGTGCGGCGCCGCCTTCATCGCCCTTCTGGAAGACAACCACGGAACGGTAAAGCGATACGCCAACTGTCGGGTAGGCTAGATCGTCGATCTCTTCTTCATCCGTGTCCCAGAACGCGTGCATCTCATCAACAAGTGACTTCGCCGTGTTGATGAAATTATGATCCCTCTCAACTCCGCCTCCGTAGTGATCGAGATACGCAGTGTGCATATCCTCGACCACATAGACGCCAGATCTAGAAACACGGGGGTATACGTAGCGCCAAGTTTTCTCGACATCCTTCATGACATGAGAGCCGTCATCAAGAACAATGTCGGGCTGGCCGAACTCAGCTAATATTGAATCCCACATGGTAGCATCAGTCTGCCTACCTATGCGGACATTGATCTGCTCTTCTTCGACCTGCTTGCAGAGCGGATTGATGTCAACCCCGATGAGCGTAGCCTGCGGACCGAGCCACTTCTTCCACATTTGGAGGCTGCCGCCGTGGCTTACTCCGATCTCGACCATTGTCACGCGCCTGCCGCGGAACTGCGAAAGATGACGCTCATAGATCGGGACGTAATGGGCGAACTTGTGCAGCACGCGTCCGGCGTGCCCTTCAACGATCTCAGAAAGCGACCTTTCTTCAACCAACTCGCTCACCGGATGCTCCCTCATCGAGGAAGGGCCAGCCTACCTGCGATCAGCAGGTGTCTCCAGAGGGTGGGCGGCCTTCACCCAGCGATACGATAAAAGAACTGTCCGCTTAGTCTGATGCCGGACTTATTGGGCAGGCCGCACTCCGAGCTTGCCGTGCGGATGCTAACGTTGCTCTTGCTCGTGTTGATGACGCTCCTCACCGAGGCGCCAGCGTCAGAGTAGCCCGCGGGGGCCGGGGGCGCGCGATTTCAGATCGTCTCAAGTGTGAGAGGATCTCTTTGCAACGCCAAGGTCGTCGCTGACCCGCGTCCGGATGTGCGCAGCCCACTCCGAGACGTCGACTGTGGCAGGAGACCAGTCGATCGTGCCGGCAAGGTCGGGCGTGTACAACGGGATGAATTGCTCGACGAGGCTGAACCTGCTGTCGCGGTCCTTGCGGCAAAGAATAACTGGAACATTCAGCCCCAGGCACGGCGAGGCGACGTGCAGCAGAGGCGTGAGGACGACAGCGGCCTCTTTCACATAACGGTCCATAAGGCTTCGCTCGTACCGCTCGGATCGCGCCATCATGTCCTGCGGCAGGGGATACTGAAACACCGGGAGACGGTGAGCGATCAGTTCGACCCGTGGCAGAAGCTCGCTGGGAATTTGCGAGAGGACGGCAGGCGGGAGCAGCCCCGCCCCCTCGCCGAAGACAATGAAAACCTTACCGTCCGGAACCGCGTTCTGCCGTGGCGGGAGACACATGGTGATGCATCCGGACACGTATGCCTCCACCCCACCCTTTTGGAGGACGGCCGCTGTCGCCGGGTCTCTGCATCCAATAGGCTGATGGGCAACCAGCCAGTCCTTGTGCTGCCTGACGAGACCGGCATCTTTCGTGCAGAATCCGACAAAGATTGGCTTCACATGCGCCGGGGCTGGCAGATGTGATCGCCGGAAGACCCCGTTCATGATGAGCGTCGCGGGCGGACCGGAATAATCTGGGAGCGTGTCCCGATCGATCTCGATGACCTCCTCATCAGCGACGCCAAGAGACCGGTAGACGTGACGTGACGCGATCGTTTGAGCGTTGTCGCCGAGATTGACCGAGTAGCTGCCGACCTCCTGGAGCTTCGTCTCGAACGAGGAGAACCCAGCGTAGCTGAAGCCCAGGACGCCGTATTTCATAGAAGCCGGATCCCTGCCCCGATTGCGTTCCAAAGGGACGCGGCGCAGGCCGCCTGTCAAGACGGCCGATCGAAACGCGGCCGCTGGAGGACGCGCTTGACCGCCCTTATCCCGGCGGGCATCCAAGGCGGCTGCCCTGAGAGGTCGCCCGCCATGCTCTCGACTGATGAACTGCCACGGCTCTTGGCACTGGCGGCCGCTCCCGGGCCTCGTTCGCGTGACGACTTCACCGAGGCTCGTAGCCTCATGCAATCAGTGCGATCTGCTCCCTCGGCCAGTCGCGACGAGAAGCGACAGGCGACTGATGCTTTTGCCGCAGTTCGGGCGTCCTACACGTCCGAGGTCGAGCGGCGTCGGACCGACCCGTCTTTCCAGGCCGCGGCGCAGGAAAGAGTGATCGGCGGCCCCTCTGAAGCGATCCGGATCGATCCCGCCGTCCTCGCCTCTGCGCTTGCCTCTTCTCGCGGACTGACCCTCGGCCGAACACAGCGTTCTTCCCTCTTACCGGAGGATTTTGGTGTCTTCGGCGAGGCGTTCGACGCCGGCGAACATTCGCTCGCCGAAGCGACGGGAGGCATCTGGAAGGCGAGAAGCGACATACCGGAATGGGTCATACCGGATCCAATCGACTGGTCGGCCGATCCGTTCTCCGACAAGAATTGGGTTGCCCAGTTTCACGGCTGGCGGCCGATGAACGTCTATCTGCGCGCCTATGGAGTGTCGCGCGACCCCGAGATGTTACGCCGGATCGTGCCCTGGATGGTGGCGTGGGCGCATTACCGGCGCAATCTCTCGCCGGATCGGCATAATCTCGTCGACCCGCAGTCCGGCATGCGGTCGAGCGGGCTCGCGATCGTGCTGGACTCCATTCGCCGCGGCGAGCTCGAGGTTCCGATCGAAGACGAGATCGCGTTGCACGATCTCGCGCTCGACCAAATCCAATGGCTGGCCTCCGGCAAAATCGCCTACATGAACCATGCCTATTTCCAGATCATCGGCCTGGAGGTTCTGAGCCGGGTTCTCGGAGACGAGGCCTGGGCTCCGGCGTGCCGGGAGTACGCCGCTAGCGTCTTCGAGGAGTTTCTCGGCTCCCAATTCACGGATGAGGGCATCCACGTCGAGAATTCCCCCAGCTATCACTTCTACGCCATAGGACAGATCAAGCGCGGCAATCTCAGCCGCCTCAGCAAGAAGGCCGCCGGAATCGTCGCAAAGGCCGAGGCGACCTACCCATGGTTTCTCCTGCCGAACGGCCGCCTCGCCGAGATCGGCGACACCGGTGACGGGGACACCGCGCCTCTCCAAATCTCAGAGGGCAGCATTCTCGCGACCGGCACAAGCACCTACGCGGTGGCGCCGTTCTGGTCGTCCGGCTACGCGGTCGTGCGCTCCTTGCCCGACGTGCCGCCCGTCGAAGCTTCGATGCTGATTATGGCGGGGACGAGCCGCACGCATATCCATAGCCATGCCGACAAGCTGAGCTTTGTCCTGTTCGAGCGCGGACAGCCCGTTCTGATCGACACGGGGCGGTACGGATATCACCGCGATCCCATGCGCTCCTATGTCGAGAGCGCGGCCGCCCACAACACGGTCGGGCTCTCGACGACCGACATCGGCCGCCTCGCGTTTCGCCTCGGCTCCGCCCGCCTCGACGCCCCACAGGTGGAGGGCGACGAGATCATCCTTGGGGGCGAGGTCGAGTGGACACCGCATCGCTATGCCGATTTCGCGTTCAGCCACCGGCGGTCGCTGAGATACGCGCCCGGACGCCATCTGACGATCCACGACACGCTGAGGTCCGACCGGACTATGACTTATGCTAGCCGACTTCACTTCAGCCGCCATATCCAGCTTGTCCCCGACGGCCCGACGTTCGAGGGTCGCCTCCTTGACGGGACGCAGATGCGGGTCGAATGCCTCGAGCAGGACGCCGATATCCGGACCTATCGAGGCTGCACGGACCCGATCCGCGGCTGGGAGACGGTCGATTATCTGAAGATGGAGCCTGCGACGACGCTCGAGGCAGTGTGCCCGGGGAGCGACCGCGTGATCAGATGGCGCATTTCGTTCGGGTCGGACCAACCGCAATGAAGATCGCCGTTCTTGCCATCAGCCGCAGATGCCTGGGCAATATCCTGCCGGCCCTGGAAAAACTCGGAGGATCCGGCGCTGAGTTCTCCCTGATCTGGAGCCCAACCAGCGCTCTCGAGGATGAACCGCCGAGCGCTCTCCCGCTCGGGCTGCGGACGCAATCGGCGGGCATCAAAGTGCCTCCGGATGATGAGTTCTGGAAGCTTGCGGTCGATTTTATCATCTCGTGGGGCGCCGACATCGTCCTGTCGGACGATATGACAACGTGGCCGATCCGCCATCTCTATGCGGAGATCGAGAAGCGCTCGCCGCGGCCGCCAGTGGTCTCCTTTCAACACGGAATGTTTCAGAAATGGGATGAGATGTCGGCGAACTTCGCCTCAGACGTCTTTCTCGCGTTCGGCCCTCGAAACGTATTGCAATTTGAACCCAAGCTATGGCCTCGGGTCCTTCCGGTTGGTCTACCGAAGCTCGATCGGCTTAAATGCGAAGAACGGAGCCAAGGCGGATACATCGGTTTCATCGCGCAGCCGTTCCCGTCCCCCGAACTGGCCTTACCGCTACTGTCGAAGGTCGCTGCAGGGATGCGGCTTCCGGTCAAAGTCCGCCCTCACCCGGCGGCGCCAGCTTCCTACGGACCGCCCGGCGAGAGTTCATGGCCCGGTGTCGAGATTTCGGATCCAGCGCTGCCGCATATTGAATTCGTCAAACACGCGAACGTCTGCATCTCGACGCACTCCACTGCGATCCTTGAGGCAATCCTGCTCGATAAGCCGGTCGCTCTCCTGCCCTCATTCGGGCTGACCGAATTCGGAGGCTTCCCCTTCATCTGCCGGGACTTCACTGTAGAGAGCTGCATCAAGGCGGTGAACCATAGCCGTCGCTACTTCGACCGCTACAAGGCCTTCGTCGACCAGGTCTGTGCCGGAGGGCGCTTCGATGCGACGGAGCGAACGATCCGAACCATCGAAGCGGTCAAGGCGGCTTCGGATCGCCGGAGCTCACCGGGGCTCCCGGATCGATGGTGGAGCGACCCGCTGCTCGACACTATCGCGGAAGGCCATCCGCTCCGCACTCTGTCGCGGCTCTACGGTGCTTGACCACGCTGCGGCGATATTGGGCCGTAATTGCGGTCGCCCAGGGACCTGAAGATCGCCAGAAGGCTGGTGGACGCGGATCCTCGAGGTTGTAGCGGATGCCGTCGTCGTCGAAGAGCACCGATCCAGACGGCGTGACCTTGTTACCGCCGTGCCCGGTCTCAGGGTGCTTCTTGAGGTAGAGCGCCTTGCGCGCGAAGTCTGTTGCGATCTACGCCGTCGCTCGCGCGCTCGACACCGACGCGGGGATCGCCCTGGCCGATTGGGAAGCGGCCAACTCGGCGGCCTACAAGGCGAGGTACGGAACATGAGCCCCGACCTGAAGCGCGAGGCCATCCGTCGCCTCCTCAAGGCTCGGCGGCTCATGGAAGCGGCCATCGACCATTACGAGGCCGGCGACGAGTTCATGGCGGAAGCCCGCCACCTTGTCGACGAGGCGAAGGATTTGGAAGCGGGCATCCAGCCGCTCCCGAGGCCCGTGGCGGCCGTTCCCGTCGAACCGCTCCACTGAGCGACCGGCGCGGCAGTCCCGCTGCCGGGCCTCCTGCCCCCCATCACGCCCATCACGAACGGAGACATCACCATGTCGACGAATGATCTCGAGCGCCCGTCGTCACGGCGTTCCTTCCTCGCCGGCCTCTATGCCGCCTTCACGGTCGCGCCCGTGACGATCGCCTCCGCCGCGCCCCTGCACCCCGCCGATCGCGCCTTCCTTGAATGGGTCGGTGCCGTCTCGGCCTACAATCGCTGCCCCTTTGATGCGGAAGACAGCAGGTCCAAACCCCTGTGGGCCGCAGTCGAGGAGGCCGAGCGGATCATGTGGGCGCTTCCGCCCTCCATCATGAGCGCGGCCTGCATCATGCTCGTGGAGGCCTCCTATAACCTCACGGCGTCCGCCCCGATCCGCATCGCAGATGCCTGCGAGAAGAGACGCGCCGACTTCCTCGTCCTGATCGCGCTCCGCCCGCACCTGACGGGCATCATCGGCAACGTGGTCGCCGATCTCCTTGACCATCCCGAGCGGCCAGCGGGCGAAAGCCTCGTCTGGCGCCTCCGTAGCGGGGAGGCCCGGGCATGAGCGTCCGCCCCATCCTCGACGCGGATCTAGTCCGCCTCACAATCCCGCAGCTTCTTGCCCTCTATGACGCCCATGCTGCGGCGATGGAGGGATACCGGGCCGTTCAGGCGCAGCCCCGAGCGGAGGGCAAGGCCTACGCCATCATCGACGCGCTAGGCGACCGATGCACTGGCGAGATGCAGCGGATCGCCGATCACGTCGTGACACGTTCGCCAGCCGACCGGACAGAGCGCGAGGCGAAGGGCGAATTGCTCGTCCAATGGAACCTCGCCTGCGGTGGCTGGCGAGATCTCGTTGCGGCCGTACGCGAGAATTTCGAGCCCGGCCTTCGTGGAGAGGTCCGATGAGTGCTCCAATTTCGCTCACGAAAGCCAGTCTCGAGAGGGTGCGAGCCAACCCTCGTTCGCTCGTCCTGGAAGATGAGATCGCTCGGGCGTTGACCCTGGCTGCTTACATCGTCACGCGCCATGGGCCGGTCTACGCGCCAATCTTCGAATTCCTCGAACAGGAACTGGCGAGAGTGAGGGCGATGGAGGATCCAGTTGAGCGGGCACAACGTCATCTGGCCAGCGCCACCGTTCCTGTCCCAAGCCACCATCGAGGTCGCGACGGGGTGAAGACCGAACTTCCTCGCCCATGCCCAGCTTGACGGAGCAGTCAGTGAACTCGACATCAAAGATCGCCTATCGCATCGACGAGGCCGCCTCGATGATAGGGCTGGGCAAATCGAAATTGTGGGAGCTCATCGCCGAATGTGAATCGGCGTGCAACTTTGACCCCCTGAGCCGGGGGATCGGCGTCCAATCTTGACCCCCCATAGTGCGGCTTACGCAGTCTGTTCGTCCTCA
>NZ_SNZR01000005.1 GCF_004363955.1 Enterovirga rhinocerotis | reverse complement strand
TTCGTGTCCGCCGTCGCCCTCGCCTAATGCAGACAGCCGGGGAAACCGGGGGCACCTTCTGTTGCTCGTGAACCCTCTCGGTCTTAGGCTGGCCCTTAGGGGGATCAAGTATGTCCTATCGCAACAAGACGTATATCTGCTTTGATGGCCATGAAGATATGCATTATTACCGTCTTATGACGGCATGGAAGGCCCACGACGGCAATACGTTCAACTTCCATGATGCACACGACCTCAATTCAGCCCGCGACACCAGCACCGAGGAAAGCATCAAGCGTCAGCTACGTGTCCGGTTTGCAAACTCAAAGCTACTTATCGTGCTGATCGGCGAGAAAACAAAGAACCTCTATCGCTTTGTGCGCTGGGAGATGGAGGTTGCGCTCAATCTCGGCCTTCCCATCATCGGCATAAATCTGAATGGCTCACGAAAGCGAGACGGGCTCTGCCCACCGATCATAAGAGATGAGCTGGTCATATACACTACCTTCAACCCGAAGATCATCGAGCACGCCATGGCTAATTGGCCGGATCAGCACGATGATCTGAAGCGCAAAGGTATCGTTGATTTTTATCATTACACTGACGAAACCTATAAGGGGTTCGGGCTCTGATGCGCTATTGGTGGGATGCAGTCCGCACGTTCTCATATTGGCGATACGCCTTATTCTCAGGCGAAGCCATAGCCAAGCTTTTTGGCGCGCTTGGTGTCCTCTATTTGCTCGTGGATATTGCTGACGCATTCAAGGTCTATACGAAAGATAAGCATAGCCAATACGGCCTTATCTTGATGCTCGTGCCTGCATTGCTCTTCGTGCTCTTCACGCGGCGGCCGGTGTCCAGAGTGCGATACAAGGTTCCCAAGAAAGACTTCACCTATGAGGTCAAAATCGGCGACCTGTTCAAGCAGCCGGGGGAGATCGTCATAAGCTCTAGCACAACGTTCGATACGGACATGAGCAGCGGGTTGATCTCGACAGCGAGCCTTCAGGGGCAAGTCGCCACGTTGTTTTTCAATGGTCAGACCGTGGAAATCGACAGGCAGATAGAAGCTTCGCTGGCTCGGGATCAGTACGAGATCAACGAGGAGCGGCCGGGAAAGAAGAAGCAGTATCCGCTCGGAACGGTTGCCCGTGTTTCCGCGCACGGTCGCAACTTCTATTTTGTCGCCATGTCGCACATGAACCCCAACGGGACGGCCTACTCCGATCCGCGCATGATGGAGCAGGCGCTACAGAACCTATGGCAGAATATGATCTTGAAGGCTGAGCACGGCCCTATGGTCATGCCTTTGATGGGCACAGGCCGGGGCCGCGTTGCGATGCCCCGGCATAAGGTCATAGAGCGGATCGCTCAATCGTTCGCAGACGCCACGCAGCAAGCAGCTTTCTCTAATAAGCTTACAATCATGATCCGCCCCGAGGACGCATCTCGGTTCTCGATCAATCTATTCCAAGTTCGAGACTACCTCACCCGAAGCTTGGACGTGTAAGCTTTGTTGACTGTCCTCAAGTTCGGGGTAGAGGCTGCCCATTCCGCTCGGCGAGGTCCCTGATCTCTTTGTAAAAGGCTCGCATCATATCGCGCTTCAAGCCATAGTATTGCATCATGTCGTGAATTACGTACCGTAAAGACGGTATCTCAAGCGAATTAGCGATCAGACCGGCATAATAGTCATCCCACATATCCTTGAAGTGCTCTTGGCCCGGCCGTTTGGTCTGATACCACTCAGCGTAGCAGAAGATCCAATAATCTTGCAGGCGCTTGTAGTCGGGCGACCCTCTGGGAGGCATAAAATTAGCCTCTAGAAGGCGAGGCGGGAATCGTCCGGCTATACCGCTGTATTCATTCTGAAATTGAGAGAATAAGGCGGCTTTTTGGTTTTGCGTGTTTAGATTATAGGAAAGATAAGTGACGTAGGCATTCACGCCCGCGACGACGGCAGCCAATATGGCAACGCCGATCGCGACCCACTTACTGCAATCGATCCCGCTCTTCTCGGCCATCTCTCGGTCGCTCCCCCTTTCCCTTCCTGACCCAAAAGCCAAGCTTGAGGCTAGGTCAACGTGTGCGAGCGAACTTTCAGTCTGGGGCGTCCCTCACAAGGCGGATCACGGTATCGATATGCGGGCTCGTGTGTCTGGTTGACCATGCGAAGGCCCCCGCGTCCAAACGAGAACGGCCCCGCTCTCGCGAGGCCGTTCGTGAAATTTGGCCCGGGGCGTTGCCTTGCCCCGGGTGGTTGCGATCCCGTCTTTTGCGCCTTTGTTAGAGGCAACGGGCGGCCACAACGCAAACCGCTATGCTGCTCCGTTTCCGATGAAGCCTAGGAAGCGGATATTACCAGCGCCTGACCTGCCTGCAAGGCCGGCACCGCTCAAGCATGTTTCATAAATCAACATTTATGCACCAAGGCTGACCTGCCTGTAGATGGATTCATCGTCCTCAGGCCTCTCGAAGAAGGCCGGTAGCGGGATCTGTAGGGCTACCGAAAGGTGCCACATGGTGATCACAGTCGGATTTCGCCGGCCGCCCTCGAGGCCGCTGATGTAAGCTCGATCGACGCCCATCCTCTCCGCAACGGCCTCCTGAGACAGACCGGCCTGAAGGCGATAGCGCCGCGCGTTGAGCCCGATGATCCTCCTAACGTCCATGACGCTCTAAAAGGAGCGCGGTGCATTGCCGTGCTACGCATTATAGTGCACATTCTGGTCAGCCCGCGGCGCCATAAGACCTATAGTAAATCGGCGGAAGCCGGCCCATATTTAAATTTTGACGAAAACACACAACTACGCACAAAGGACAAAACATGAGAATATACTTGATCGCGTCGCTGTTCTTTGTTGTCGCAACGTCTGCGCATGGTAAAGAAATACGCGATCTGGACGACAAAGATAAAGGCCATCTTGCCTTTCTAGCTCAGATTGCCTGCATGTCCGAGCCTGCCAGCAACCTCATTGAGAAATATAAAGACAAATTAGATGTGCTTACGCTGGAACGTATGGAAGCATTCAATTCAATCAGAGAACGCAGGATGGGGATGGCAGAAAATTGCCAGGAATATTTTGTTGAAGGCATTATTGCATCAAAGCCATTCAGCAAATTCAAAAACTAATTCACGATTACAACATGACCTTGAGAAACGAATAATGGCAATTCGGCTCAATACACTATCCGCATTGCTTGTGTCGTCGCGTGTATCGTCACCGGCGCAGCCTGTCGGACGTTTACTACCTGCCGCTACCACAAAGCGGATACGACGCCCTAAAATTTCGGTCTCCAGTCGATATAGACATTGGCTCGCTTCAAACCGCAAAAATAGAGGCTGGAAAGCACCTTATCGCCGACCGCCTCCTCAATGGTAGAAAGGTGTATTGCGGTCTCGTCTATATCGAGAATGGGCAGGCCACCCCGTTAATGTGTTTCGCCTTCGAAAGCGACACGCTGATATTCGCTCCCGGCGAGGTGGCAGAGCGAAGAAAAGCCCTTTCGCCGGGTACCGTCGAACTCACGAAGGCGCCAACTTAATTTCAATCCGCTAGGCTTGCAAACGTTTGCAAGCTTTGTCAGGGTCCGTTTTATCGGTAGCAACCCTCGTTGCTACAAATGGAACGATCCATGCCTCCCCGCCGCTTCGTCGCCTACTACCGAGTCTCGACCGTCCGACAGGGCCGATCGGGCCTCGGCCTCGAGGCGCAGAAAGTCGCCGTCCTCGCCTACCTGAACGGCGGCAGCTGGGACCTCATCGGGGAGTTCACCGAGATCGAGAGCGGCAAGCGCAATGACCGCACTCAGCTTGCGGCCGCGCTCGCCGCCTGCCGGCTTCGGCGAGCAACCCTTGTCATCGCCAAGCTGGATCGCCTCGCCCGCAATGTCGCCTTCGTCTCCGCCCTCCTGGAAAGCGGGGTCGAGTTCGTGGCCGCCGACTTCCCCCAGGCGAACCGTCTCACCATCCACATCCTGGCCGCCGTAGCCGAGCACGAGGCTCGCGCGATCTCAGACCGGACCAAAGCCGCTCTCGCGGCCGCCAAGGCCCGTGGGACGGTCCTAGGCGGCTTCCGGGGTCATATCGCCACCGAAGACGCTCGCGCCCGCTCACTGGCCTCCAGGAAGGCCGCAGCGGACAACCGAGCCTCTGACCTTCGATCCGCGATCCAGGCTATCGAGGAGGAGGGCGCGACATCTCTCCGGCAGATCGCCGAGGGCCTGAATGCCCGAGCCATCTGCGCCCCCAGAGGAGGAGCCTGGTCCCCAAGCCAAGTCCGATCCCTCAAGCTTCGCCTTGAAGGCCCGACCAAAACCGAGGGACTGCACTAGACCCACTACCCTCTCTATATGTCCAGAAAATTTGCAAAATCATATTGCAGTCTATTCGTATATGGGGATTTACCCCTGTAATACACCACATCTAAGTGTCCACGGTAATACATTGTAATACATATAGATATCAACGCGTTACGCGTTCTCAAGATCGAAGAAATCAGGAAATTTTCCGGGGCCGGAAAAGGAGGAGCGTAGCGACGACGCTGAGCTACTATAATATACATATTGCAATAGAAGACACTGATTGTTACAATGCTGCTTCGCAGCATCAAGGCATATTCTCTATAGTCCAGATGGGCCTACGAAAATTTCCCGGAAATGGCCTATTGGTGTTCATAATTATGAACACGTATTCTCACGTAATACCATCTACCAGATCCGACACGGAACGCTCTAGCCCTCTCGCCACGCGCAGGAGAACATCGAGGGTCGGGCTCGAATATCCGTTTTCTAGCTTGCTGAGCTGAGAACGATCGATGCCCGCTAGGGCGGCCAGATCCACCTGCTTCAGGTTGGACCTGCGGCGGAACGATCGCACCCTGCGCCCGACGATCCGCTGCGCTTCCTCCGAGCTAGGCGGGGCTGGCAGAGCGCGCCGCATCGAAGAGAGTGATCGGAGAGCCATCCCGGATCACTCCTTGCATACGTTTGCAAGCACACATAGAGGGCTTTCGCCCATAACATATTCAGATAATGTCATTCATATCATCATTAGCAATAGAATACGTTGTTACATGAGACCACCTAAGCCGAAACTCACGTTTGTTGCTTTTAATCGCGACGAAGTCGCCGCCGAAAAACACAAAATTCCTAGTTATGTTTTGTTCTATTTTTCTGACCTCACCTATGGCCGGTCCTCTAAACCATCCGGGCGCACGCCTCTGTAAATCCTCGCGCTTTCGAATATCAGCGGGGTCGTCGACCATGACGGTCTCTTCAACTGTCGCTACCCAGTTTTCCGGATGAGGACCCTCAAGTCCAGATATTTTCTCCACGGGAAAATATCTGCCGGAGCCGATCACGCGCCGTACCTGTCCATCAATCGATTGAATAAGCTCGGAAGCGTGGTGTTCTTTGCCCAAACGAATAAGTGAATTCAACGCTGAAACGGCCAGTATGCCTCCGCCGACCCACTCGGGCGACCCAAAAAATCCCAAATTTAGTTGACCATCTGCAGACTTTCTCAACTTAGTTTGTAACTCACTGAGTTTTGATATCTCG
Source organism: Enterovirga rhinocerotis (assembly GCF_004363955.1). Classification (GTDB taxonomy): domain Bacteria; phylum Pseudomonadota; class Alphaproteobacteria; order Rhizobiales; family Beijerinckiaceae; genus Enterovirga; species Enterovirga rhinocerotis. Next base: position 2,687 of record NZ_SNZR01000005.1, on the reverse strand, counting down.
GCAAGATCAAAGAGCATTACCTCTTCAACCTGAAATGAAGACGAATTTATCATGCTTAGCATGATGGACTGTAAGGAAACCATTACGTGCTCCACGCACTTAAAAGACACTAAGGGGTGTGTCAGTCATCCTGGGCCCTCGCAGCCCTGAAGACGCTTTCCGCACCTCTAGCTACTGTTCTAGCAGCCTCCAACCGGCTCAACGCCATCTCCAAAGCTGTCGAGACCGCAGGTCGGCCGGCCGTTGCCTCTCTCGCCGAGCCTTGCAACTGACCCATAAGCACCACGTATCCGCTTCGCTCTTTGTCTTTGGGCGAGGAGGATTTCGCGGCTGATGCAACCCTGTTCTGGGTGCGCACGGGTACTATTGGACGGCCCTGGAGCGCCCGCCCCTGCCGCCGGACACGCGCCCGCTCGGCCCGAGCATTGGCCGCGGCGAAGAGCGGCCCGAACTCCGCCCCGAACCCAAACGTGATCGGCTTGCGGATCAGGTCGCCGGCAACCGTCATGCGGTGCAAGCTCCCTTTCGGCGGCAGGCCTCGGTTCAGGAATCCGATGGCCTCTAGCGTGTGGATAGCGCCTCGGATGCGAGCCTCCGTCAGGCCGAGGTCGTCACGATCCGCGAGCGCGCGGCGATCGACGGGGAACGGCTGCGCCATCTTCGCCCGGCTGGACCAGAACCGCGCCAGGAAGACGGCGAGCGCCATCGCCGCCTCCCTGTTCTTGTAACCGGCTAGTGAGACCCTGAGCCGATCGGCAACATCGTGCGGGAGGCGGTAGCCCGCCGGCCTCGATCGTGTGTCGCCAGCATCGCGTGTGTTCGGCTGATCCAGCTCGGCCTCCGCTGGGCAGCCGCCTCCGTCCGCCGCAAATAGCGTCGTCATCCCATCATGCCCCGTCTTCGGAACCGCTAGGACTGGGCAAGCCGATCTCATTGCGGGAAATGACTTCCCGCTTGACTCCCGAAGGAGTTTGAGGCGTGATGGGGGTCTGATCGGTCCCCACCACGACCAACGATTTCGACGGCCTCACCCCGGCAAGGGTGGGGCCGTTGGCTTTTCAGGGTCTAGCGGCTCGTGCTGCTGCTCCTAGTCCCGATCGCGAATCGTTCGATTCCCGTACCGGTAGCCGTCTATTGCACGTCCTGAGGGCGATTCTGTCAAACGCGCTACGCTACAGCGCTACCATGTTGAGGCATCGCAGCACTATCATGCTATTACGCCGCCTAGCCCTATCATGCTAACGTGCCACAGTGGCTTAACCTTCTAGCGTCATAATGCTACGGCATCGCAGGTGGACAGCATGAAGATCATTGCCTTCGTGACGCAGAAGGGAGGCGCGGGGAAGACCACCCTAGCAGCATCCATCGCTGTTGCGGCTGCTGAGGCTGGCCACAAGGTAATTGCCCTGGACCTCGACCCACAAGGGTCACTCGCTGCGTGGGGAGAGACACGGGACGCCGAGAAACCTGACGTTGATCGAATCCCCCAAGGCCGCATTTCCGAGCTACCTACGATTCTCGAGGCGCTTCGGCGTGAGGGCTATACCGTCGCGATCCTCGACACTGCCGGCCTTGAAAGCACGAGCGGCAATCTGGCTATGAAGGCAGCGAACTTCGCGCTTATCCCGGCCCGCCCCTCTCGGCTCGACCTTCAGGCAACGATGCCGACGATAGAGACGTTGATGCGGCTGGAAATGCGAGAACGCTTCGCTTTTGTCCTGAACCAGTGCCCTCCTGGACGGAACAGCAGATCCACCGAGGCCGCTGCGGGCCTCGCTGCTTTCGGCGTTCTTGCGGAGCCCACAATCGTTCAACGCGCGGACCACCAGGACGCCATTGCTGCCGGGCAGGGGGTCACGGAATACGCTCCTGAAGGACGGGCGGCTAACGAGGTGCGCCAACTCTGGCGCTGGATCGAACGGAAGCTGAAAGGAAAATCGCAATGAGCAAGCGCCCGTCCGTGATCGAAGGACTCCTTCGCCCCGAACCGTCGCCCCCTAGCGAACCTGCCCCAGCCCCGATGTCGCCAAAGCGGCGTGCCCGGCCGGACATCGTCCATACGAGCATCTACCTGCCGAAGGCTGTTCATCAGCAACTGCGAGAGATCGCGTTTCATACCGACACGAAAATCCACGATCTCATCATGGAAGGCATCGGCGCCGTGCTCGCCACCAACGGCAAGCCCGACATTGAAACGCTAAAGCGTCAAAGCAGCTCAGCATGACAGTGCTACGGCGCCGTAGCGCTTCTAGCCTGCCTTAACCGCCTGCTAGAGGCACTTAGCGCAGCTAGAATCTCCGTTGTGCTCTCGGAGCTATCCTAGTCGCTGAACCGACCCCTCGACCGATTCAGTGTCAGAAACCTCGCTTCGCGAGAAACAACTCCCTCAAAGCTTGCAAACGTATGCAAGCCATTGTCTTGCAGGTTCTTCGCCCGCGTCTTCCAAATGACAGTGTATTTCGCGTGCCTCGACCCGGACGGCCGCCCCTCAGCTATTGGGTCCGGCTCGACCAGCTCGATTTCATCCGGCCGGTCGCGCGCAACGGCGCGCAGACCCTCGCCCTGCCGCTCGGCCGCAGCTGTCACGCCGCGTTCGTGTCCGCCGTCGCCCTCGCCTAATGCAGACAGCCGGGGAAACCGGGGGCACCTTCTGTTGCTCGTGAACCCTCTCGGTCTTAGGCTGGCCC
>NZ_SNZR01000004.1 GCF_004363955.1 Enterovirga rhinocerotis | reverse complement strand
TGCGTGAGGGAGCGGTAGGTCGAGCCGGCATAGTCGAAGCCCGTCTCCGTCACGATCACGACATGGGCGCGGCCATGCCATTCCCGGACGAGCTTTGTTCCGGGTTGGAGAGTGGGAGACGAGCTTGCCTTCCCACCGTCCGCATCCCCCGCCGGTCCCCGCAACTGCTTCAGGCTCGCGCGGGACAAGCCACCGAACATCCGCTCCTGAATGCTATAGGCGATGGCTCGGACGAAGAGGTCCCGGCTGAAGCGAGGCGGGTCGGTCCCAAAGAGCCGACGCCATTCGGCGCGAAGATCGGTGACGCTCGCCTGTTCCAGACCCTGGAGCTGAGCCGCCAGCGATGCGGACGACGCCGCGGGATTGCCCGCGGCTGCCGGACTGGTCTGCATCGATCGCATCATTAGACCGCCTCGCTGGCCCCGATCCGATAAGCAGTCCGACCGTCCTCCCGCTTGCTCCTGGCCAGCACCTGGCCGGACGAGCGCAGGCGGGACAGGGCGGCGCGGGTCGTATGGGGCAGCCAGCCGGTCGCCTCCATCAACTCCTCGAGGCTTGCTCCCTCGTCCCGAGCCAGCATCGCCGTGATCAGCGCGCTCTTGGTCGAAGGACGTGCCCCGGCGGAGCCGTCCTCCGGGCCTGTGGGTGACGTCGTGGCCTTTGCCTTCCGAGGAACCGGGAGCCCGACCGCGCGATAGCCGGCCGGGGTCAGGTGGGGCTCCGTCCCATCCTCGCCTCCCACGCAATGAGGCCGTCGGCCTCGAAGCGGCCGAGCATCCGCTGGCGCGTCATCGGCTTCATGGTCTCGGGAAGCTGCAGCGCACCGCCGCGGCCGGCGGCTTCGGTGAGGAGGCGGGTCTCGGTCTTCGACAGGGTGATCGACATGATGTGGCTCCGGTTCAGCGCAGCCCGGATCCATCTCCGGCCTGCCACTGACCCGGCCCCGCCATCGGCCCGAAGGCCGGCGGGGCTACGATCCCGGAGATCGATGCTGGGGTTAGGGAGCCGGCGTCTCCGCCTGGCCCTGCATGCGGCCGATCAGGCGGATGGCGCCGTGCAGGGCCTGCGCCTCGTGCAGCACCTCGTCGATATCCAGCGCGATCCGCAGGGCCTGCTGCTCCGATCCGCTCTCCGCGCAGACGACCGCCGCCTTCAGGATTGCGGATACATCCGCCAATCGCGTGCTCAGCTCCCGCAGGCCCGTCGTGATGCTCAACCCCTCAGCCATGTCGTGCTCCCGTGTTCGACGAGGGCACTGACGCTCCGTTCGCGACGGTAGTCGAGCGGCTTCTGCCGATGCCACGGCGGTTCACGGCCACAGCGCGGACGACCGAAGGTCGCAGGGCGGCTCCATGCCCGAACACTGCGAACTCCAGGGCCGGAGTTGACCCATTGCGGACTCTGGGAAGGTCCGCTCGAGGGCGGCGTCCGCCCCCGAAGGTCCGTCGCCGAGGCCAGCGCGGAGGCTTAGCCGATGGCACGATCTGGGAGCGTCAGGAGGGTCAGGACTTTGTCTTCTCCCCATCGGATCGACTGTTCTTGAACATCCGATCTGTCGGCGCCCTTGAAGTCGAACCAAGTGTCGGCTTCCATCCGATGGGCGATCGTGTCGTCCGCCGCACCGTCGAACAGGATCGCATGGGCGAAGGAGTCCTTGTCGAGGTCCTTCCGCGGAAACCACCAGCCCTGGACATTGTCGGGTCGTCGAAACCACCTGCGCCCGGTTCGGTCGTGACAAACGACGACGAGCGGGTAGCGGCTCATGGCGACGATCTTCAGCAAGGTCGGGGTGAGGCTCGCATCGAACTCGTCGGCGATCTCCCGCGCCACGGCGATGGTCATCCTCCGCATCTTGATGAGCCTGGGTCGGAGCATGAACTCCGGGAGGATCAAGTCGGAGGCGTATCCGTCCGCATGGCGTTCGGGGTCGAGTGGCCCGCTCTCGGGATTGTCGATCTTGCCGGAGGCGCAGAACCGGGTCAACTCCACGACATGGGTAAGCTCGCGCCAGGCGGCCGCTCGGCTTCCCGCCGTCGCTCCTCGGCGTGGATCGCTAGCGTGAGGTACATGATCGCGGCCCGAGCGAGCTTGAGTTGGCGGCCGGTACGGGCGGCGAGGTCTTCGAAGGAGAGGTCGAAGATGCCGGGCGCTGTCTCGGGGGACGGTGAGATCGAGACAGCTCGTGGAAACATGTCGTGGACGCTGACGAACTTGTGCTCCAGGTGGTTGCGTAGCTCGTAGATCGCCTGGGCGTCGGGCTCGATGACGTCCTTGGAGTCGTTCTCGAACATGTCTTTCGACAGCCAGAAGAGTCCGCGGAGCGGCCAGTTGGCGAGCCCGTCGAGGTTGGGATGGAGCGCCTTGCCCCTGCCCTTCACGAACCAGAGGTTCCGGAAGCTGACCTGCCGCTCCGGATGGCCGAGACCCAGGTAGGTGTTGAGGCAGAAGGCAACCTTGTCGAAGATCGAATATGCGCCGCGGAACGCCATCTTCAGACGCTCGACGGCGAAGCCGACGGCCGGATAGTCTAGGGTGTTGTAGACCTGCACGCCACGGTCGGCGAAGTGGACGCCGCTGGCAGTTAAACCTTCCCAGCCAGCGAAACGGGCCGCCGCGTACTCCTGCTTGATCAGGTTGAAGTAGGCGATGACCGGCGGCGGACCGGGGCCGCCGTCCAAGCCGACGACCGTGATAGAAGGCAGCATCATCACATCGCGCGCCGCGATATCGAACGGGCCGGCGTCATTTAGCGGGTTGATGAAGAGCCGACGGGCCAGACACCAGCGGCGATATTCGCGTTCGCTACGTCCCGGTCCTTTGTGCTGGACGGCCGGTCGGGGGATTAAGGGCGTGGATACGGTTGCGCCGATCCGGCGCGAGTTCTCCATCCGCAAACGGCCGATCAAGGAGATCGTGCGGGAGCTTCACGTCTCTCGGAACGCGGTCCTGAAGGTGATCCGGTCGGGCGCGACGGCGCTGAGCTACGCGCGTGAACTCCAGCCGCTCCCAAAGCTGGGGCAGTTGCGAGCTAATCTCGCGCGGCTCGTCCCGATCCTGCGGCCCTTCGCCGCCGGCCCGTCTGCTATCGGATCGTCATCCGCTACTACTGCAACGTCCTGCACAAGCTCTGGGCCGTCATCACCAGTGGCGAGGTGCCATTCGGAACATTGGCCACGCCGTGCCGGAAAGGCTGCTGATCGAGCAGGCGGCTCGTCAATAGCTGCAGGTCAACCCTCTCCCGGCTTCGGCTGGGGGTGTCTGCCGGTGGGCCGGCCGGGCGCTGCGCGATCTCCCGCTACGGACTGGCGCCGGTCACCGGTGCCCTGAGTGCTGCCGCCCGGAACAGACTGGCGGGCTTCCTTGGTAGGGGCCGTGGCGCCGAGCTTCTCCCAATCCTCTGGCGTCTTCGGCTCCGGCTGGCCGGCCTCGTGCCCCGCCTCACCGAGAACCCGACGTTGCGCCTCCGACTGGCGCCCGTCATCCTTCAGGATCGGCTTGCCCACATCGTCGTCGCTGCAAGTGCCCATGACATGCTCTCCGATCAGGAATGAACAGGGGGCGGCGAACCGGGTTCCCGGAGGGCCCGAAGCCAGTTCAATCCTGACCACCCGGCCCGCGTGCCGGACAGTCGAGTGCATCTGTTCGGGCCATCCCACTGTCGCCGCGCGCACACCACCGGAACATCCTAACGCCTCGCCGCTTTGCCGCGTAATTGAGAGGGAGGACGGGAATGAAGGCACTCTGCTGGCATGGGAAGGGCGATATCCGCTGCGAGACCGTCCCCGACCCAATCATTGAGCATCCCCGCGATGCGATCATCCGCGTCACCTCCTGCGCCATCTGCGGCTCGGATCTGCACCTCTACGGGGGCATGATCCCGTCGATGGAACGGGGTGACATCGTCGGACACGAAAGCATGGGAGAGGTGGTCGAGGTCGGATCCGAGGTTACGAACCTGAAGAAAGGCGATCGGGTCGTCGTTCCCTTCACCATTTCCTGCGGCGAGTGCTTCTTCTGCAAGCGCGGCTTCTATTCGGGCTGTGAGCGCTCGAACCCGAGCGCCAAGGCGGCTGCGGAGATGTGGGGGCACTCACCGGCCGGATTGTTCGGCTATTCGCACCTGCTCGGCGGCTACGCCGGCGGTCAGGCGGAGTTCATGCGCGTCCCCTTCGCCGACGTGGGTCCCATCAAGGTGCCGGAGGGGCTGACGGACGAGCAGGTGCTCTTCCTCTCCGACATCTTCCCGACCGGCTACATGGCTGCGGAAAACTGCAACATCCAGGAGGGCGACACGATCGCTGTCTGGGGCTGCGGTCCCGTCGGGCAGTTCGCCATCAAATCGGCCTTCCTCCTTGGCGCCGGTCGCGTGATCGCGATCGACACCGTGCCTGAACGGATGGCGATGGCAGAAGCATCCGGGGCCATCGTCCTCGATTTCCACGACGTCGACATCTACGAGAAGATCCAGGAACTGACGTCTGGACGCGGGGCAGATGCCTGCATTGACGCCGTCGGCACCGAGGCCGACGCCACCGCCAGCCTCGACAGCGTCCTCGACCGGATCAAAACGGCCGCCTTCATGGGGACCGACCGGCCCCACGTCCTCCGCCAGGCCATCCATTGCTGCCGCAACTTCGGCACCGTCTCGATCGTCGGCGTCTACGGCGGCTTCCTGGACAAGATCCCGATGGGCTCGGCCGTCAATCGCGGCTTGACCTTCCGGATGGCGCAGACGCCGGTCCAGGCCTACCTCCCGAAGCTACTCGAGCGCATCGAGAGGGGGGAGATCGATCCTTCCTTCGTCATCACCCATCGGGCCACGCTCGAAGAGGGGCCGGATCTTTATAAAACCTTCCGGGACAAGAAGGACGGCTGCATCAAAGTGGTGATGTCGCCTGGAGGGTGATGGGTGGCGGGCGGCGGAATTAACCGCCGCCCCCAATCGCGATCAGGCCGCCTTCGCCCTTTGATTGGCGGAGATATCGGCGAGTCCGGTCAGCGTCTCGTCTGTCTTCTTCTCCTCGGCGAGCGTCTGGTCGAAGAGCTGGACGGCCTCTTTCAGGCCGAGCTCCTGTGCCCACCTTGAGCGGGCAGCCGCCTTGCATGACGATCAAGCGACAGGCATAGGGCGAAGCATCCATCGCGTGCTGTTCCCATCTCGGGCCGGTAGGGGAACGGATACCCATCGGCGGCGCAACGCCGAGCACGCCTGGTTCAACTCCAGGCTTGGCCAACTTCGCACGGATGCTTAGCGCGCATGCTCATTCCGCAGGGGACTCGGTCGGCGGAAAAATAGATCGAAGGCTGGTGCGAAATTGCTCGCATAGCAGCATCTCGTAGCCCCGGATCTGAGCATTCAGATCGCTGAGGCGCCGCCCATACTCAGCCGGTCCCAACTCCCAGCGGCTAAGAAAAAGATCCTCCCGCTGCTCGTACATCCGGGAGATATCGACCCTGAGATGAAGCATTTTCGGACCTTGATGGCCGTGTTGGTTGAAACATAACATCCAACGCTTCGGCTGCGGCATTATCGAATGTTAAAGATCGCCGTCTGGGTGCATGGTTGAGATTTTAGCGACAGCCTGAGCGTGAGCGCTGATCTGCGATCATTTTACGTAATTCAAGTACACTGGCGCGCGTGTGGCGGGTCATTAACGTCAAGTTAGTATTTGGCTCAGCAGCACTATGATCTTCTCCGTTACTACATTCATTTGTGCAATGCAGTTTTCAACCTTGCGGAGGAAGAAATGGCGGTTGCGAACATCATCGCCCCGAGCGGATTCAACCTGCAGGAAGATCTGTGGGTCGATAATCTGCGCGGAGCCGAAAATCTGAAGCTCGGCGTAGAGCTGAGTCGCACTGGGAGCCCCGGCATAGGGCAGACCCAGACCATCGTGTATCGTGATCTGTCCTTCGTGAAGGACGGCCTCACCTATGTCTATTCAGGCGAATGGGAGGTCCGATACGACCGAGGGCTGCTCATCGGGTCTGTCGGCGTCTCAGGCCACTACGACAGCATCAAGGTCAGCTCCGGCAGCACTCGGCTCGCGAATTACCGCGGCGAGGACTTCGAAGTCGACTTCGGAACACGCCTGAACATTCCGCTCGCCGATCTCCTTGGCAACGTCCTGTCTCTGCTGATCAATACGTCGGGCACGAGCGGTGGATCATACGAAAATCTCAACACGGATCGGACTCCAAACCTCGGCGAACTCGCCTTTGCTAAGGCCGACGTGATCCGCGGGAACGTCAACGCTGATGTGCTGGTGGGGGGTGGCGGCGACGACCGCATCTTCGGCGAGGCCGGCAACGACACCATCTTCGGCGGGGCCGGTAACGACCGGCTCGATGGCGGCAGCGGCATCGACACCATGCGGGGTGGGGCCGGCAACGACATCTACATCGTCGACACGGCGTCCGACGTCGTGGTCGAGGCGGCCGGCGAGGGAACTGACACCGTCCTGTCGGTCGGCAGCTACACCCTCGCGGCCGGCCAGCACATCGAGCGCCTCCAGGCGCTCGATGCTAGGGGCACCGCCGAGCTGCGGCTGACGGGCAACGAGTTCGCGAATACCCTGCGCGGGAACGACGGCGCCAACGTCCTCGACGGCGGTAGAGGGGCCGACGTGATGTGGGGCTACGGTGGCGACGACAGCTATCGAGTCGACGATGTCAGGGATCGCGTCCTCGAGTCGGTCGGCGAGGCTACGACACCGTCTGGACGACCGTGAGCTACGTCCTGGAAGCGCGACAGGAGATCGAGAAGGTCATGATCTCGCCCTCGACGGGCACTCAGGCTTTGAACCTTCGCGGCAATAAGTTCGCCAACGAGCTCCACGGCAACAACGGCAACAACCTGATTGATGGACGCGGCGGGAAGGACATTCTCTTCGGCCTTGGGGGCGACGACCGGCTAGTCTTTCACGAGACCGGCACGAAGGTCGACGGCGGCACCAGCACGGATACGGTAATCGTCAGAGGCAACAGCGACGTCGTCCTCCGGACGGGCGATATCATCAACGTCGAGCGCTACCTCATTGAGGAGAACGCGACGGTGGACTTCTCCCTGCTCGGGCAGACGCCGGGCGATATCAGCGCCCGGAGCGGTCCGGGCCAGGAGGTGACCATCATCGGATCTCGCGCCGCGGACCGGATCGTGATGTCGGATGGCGACATTGACGTCACCGGCGGGCGAGGCAACGACGTGTGCTACGCCTCGACCGGCCGAACCACGCTCCATTTCGAGGCGGCGGGCTTCGGCCGCGACACGCTTCACAACGGGGGACGCGGGGAACTCGTGCTGGACTTCTCCGGCGTGGCCGACGGTCTCGAGGATCTGACCTTCACGACCAGCGGCCGGGACGTCATCATCACGGCTGCGGGCGTGGGCTCGGGGGATTCGCTTCTCGTCAAGGGCATGACGCTCGCTGAACTGACCGCGCATGCGGAGTTCAACTTCGTCTGATTGGCCGGGTCGGACAATCCCTGGGATCGATGTCGGGGCGGGAGGATCGTTCTCCTGCCCCGATGGCGATCGGAGCATGGCCCGAACGCCAACATCCTCGGCTCCCGCATGGCTTGGCTACCGGATACGCCCCCGCTTGATTTGGAGTTGGCGTATGACCGTGCAATCTCTCGGAAGGAGAAGTCAGAACGAGGAACTTGGAGGATGCTGCAAAGCTCGACAGCGGATCGTCGTTGCCAAAACCGCTCAGTCGTCGCGTACGTCATTTGCGCCAAGGGACGGACAGGGAACAATCCACTTTCGCTGCGCTATGCGGCCCTGGCGGCCTCACCAGAGGAAGCCATCGCGTTGGTTTCGCGGCTTGTCGCACCCGGCACCCAGCTCGAAGCAAGTGGTGAGGTTCTCTCTCCTATCATCGTGAGCGCTGTTAGGTTGCTGCCTGGGAAGGCGAAGTTGATCTGAACGGAGAGAGAGCGGAGCTGCCCTCTCCGCGGCCGACATAGCGCCAGCGTCAGGACATCGCGCGGGCCGCGTGCAGTAACAACCGGGCGTAAAGGGGTTACTCCACCAAATGGCGGAATGGCTAGGTCGCCGAAGAAGCCGACGAAACGTCGCCTCAGGGCGGGCCCGTCTTTGCCCCCGGCGCGCGGCCCAGACATCTGCCCATCCCGCCAGACACCCCTCTTCCAGGATCCAATGCCAGAGAGGATCGAGCCCTGCCTCGCAACCCTCGTCTCGGTCCCGCCGAAGGGTGTCACTGGCTCTACGAGGTGAAATGGGGCGGCTACCGGCTTTGCCACCACATTGAGCCCGGCGGCGTTCGCATCCTCACCCGCGGCGGGCATCTGGTTCGCGCTCGGCGAGCATCGTCCGCTTGTCGCCTTCGCCGGGATCTGGACACCACAATGGACCACCGTGCGGAAGGTGAAGGCCGGGCCGGAAACGATCGACCTCTTCGCTTTTCTGACGACCGAGCCGAGCGAGCCGGTCGCGTCCATCCACCCGAAGGCCATGCCGGTCATCTTGACGACCGGAGCGAGACGCCTGGCTTCGTGCTCCATGGTCTGAAGCCTCCGGGCTGCAGCGCCCGCTGCCTGCCGAGATGCTCGAGATCGTCGCCCGCGGGGAGAAGAAGGCTCGGGCGCACGGCTCGGACTGAGACGCTGCCGCTCGCTCGGCTTGGATGTCCCGTATCCGAGGAGCACTCCGGGCACGTAAGCTCTCCGGATAGTCGTCCCCGGCATCGACGAGCCTTCCCCTGAATCGGGCGTGGAATCCGCCGGCTGCGGCGAACTCGGCGAATGCCCGGCGTTGCGCGCCGAGGCCGGCGCCGCGGCCCGACGTGCGGCACCAGGCCTTTTCTGCCGCGAACCATCGGGCCGCTCTGTCCAGGGCGAACAAGGGGAGATCGGGATTGCCCCAGAGATCGCGAAGCTCGACCTGGCAAAGGGCGGGCGGATAAGGTGGAGGTTAGGTCCAGGGGGCCTAACTATTGTTAGGGTTTGAATCCTGCGCCGAGGTAATTTCATAGGAGGGCGGAGGCTACGCTCGTGATCCAATATTATCTTAAGGATGGGATGACCGTCCCGTCAGAATACGATGTTACTCTTGCCTTGTTCAGCGGGCCATACGGACCACGCGGCATGGTGTGTTCGCCCTTGAGGGCCACCAATGTCCCGATAGGGCGAACAAGGTACGGTCCCCTCGACGCGCTGGACGCGGTCCGGAGCGCGTTCTCTCTGGCCAGCACATACGGATGTGACGTCGCCATCGTTGATCCCGACGGGTGTTGGCGTCCGGGCTGGGGTGAAGTACCGCCGCTCGAGACCCACCCGGTCGCGGCTTCGAGGAGGAAGAAGGCTATGTCGGCGCGTTGCAACTGAACTTGTTCAACGATCGACCTTATACCTAAGGCGGACGAGCGAGCGGCGCCCTTGCGGCTCCGCTCGGGGGGGCACCACTCAGGCGCCTTAGGAGCCGCCGATGCCTCCAGCAATCCTGGGCCGTGAAAGGCGCATAAGCCCGGCGCGCAAGGTCACAGCGAACTTCTTCTCAATCCTCGCCTGCTGTCATGGCGAATGGCCAGCCCGCTGAAGAAGCCGACGTAGCGCCGCCTTAGGGCGAGCCCGTCACGGTTGGCTCCGGTGCGCGGGCCCGACATCCGCCCATCCCGCCAGACTCCTCTTTCCGGAATCCGATGCCGGAGAGGATTGAGCCCTGTCTCGCAACTCTCGTCTCGGCCCCGCCGAAAGGCGAACATTGGCTCTACGAGGTGAAGTGGGACGGCTATCCGAAACGGAGCAACAGCGGGACCGTTTGGACCGTGCGCTCGCCTCCCTGTCGGAAACCCCCTCGACGCTGAAGGAAGGCGTCATGGGTATCATGGGAAACCTCGCGGCGCTCGCCCACAGCCCGGCATCGGACGAGATTCTGAAGAATGCCTTCGCAAGCTATGCGTTCGAGCACTACGAGATCGCAGCATATGATGCGCTGATCGCGATTTCAGAGGCCGCGGGGCACGCTGAGTACATTTCGCAGTTTCAGCAGTCACAGGCCGAAGAGCGGGCGGCGGCCCAGGCGATCGGCAAGCTTATGTTGCCGACCACGCAGACATATCTCAAGAGGTCACTAAAGGACCTAAAGGCAGATCGCTAGGCTGCGCTGGGTCGTGTGAGTTTCGCGCTCCAGGGACCTTCCGCCGGACTCCGTTGGTTGGTTCCACTGCAAAAGGGGCGATCGGATAGCAGCTGGTCGCGCCCCGCTTTGGCTAGTCTGACCGGCCGAACAGCGTGCGAAATGCCGGGCGCCTGCCGATGCCGTCCAATTCGGGCTGATAGCGCCGGGCGGGCTCATCGTGCTGCGGCAGCTTCGCGCGATACGACGCTGGCGTGCCTGAGCCATTCTGCCACCATCGACTGCCGATCGCCTTGCGGAGCCGGGAAGCGATGGCGTTCACATGCTCCCGCAGCGAATGCCTCCACGTCGGCGTCAGTCCGCAGAGTGACATCGAGTCCAAGCCACTCGGCGACGATCGTTTCACGAGCCTTGTCAGGCGTCATTATGGTTACTCCAATTGCATATAACGGGAATCAACGGTTCGCGTTCCTTAGGGGCCCGCGGTGCTGGCCAGCCTCAGCGATCGGTGCCGGACGGGCTCACGCCGCCGCCTTCGTCCCCGCTGAGCCGAGCAGCATCTGCCCAGTCATACGCGTCACGTCCGGGGGTACGGTTCACGTCCGATGGCCGTGACGATGGCTCAGTTCTGCCCAGGCTCCCAGGTCGCTATCCTTCGTCGGCCGAGCAACACGACCACGCCGACGAACACGGACATCAGCGAGCCAACCAGAACGCCGACCTTCACGTTGGCTTCGATCTGCGGCTGGTTATCGAACGCCAGCAGGCCGATGAAGAGGCTCATGGTGAAGCCGATGCCGCATAGGGTCGCGACGCCATAGGTCTGAAGCCAGGTCGCATGGGGCGGCAGCTGCGCGAGGCCGATCCGCACGGCGAGGTACACGGCGCCGAAGACGCCGATCTGCTTGCCGACGAAAAGCCCAAGCGCGATCCCGAGCGTGACGGGATGAAGCATCGTCGCCCACGACAGGCCGGCGAGCGACACGCCGGCATTGGCGAAGCCGAAAATGGGGAGGACGACGAAGGCGCACCATGGGTGCAGGGCATGTTCGAGCCGATGCAGCGGAGACGTCGCATCATCGGGCCGGCCCGGGCTCTGGCGCAACGGGATCGTCAGCGCGAGGACGACGCCTGCGACCGTCGCGTGAACGCCCGAGAGGAGAACGAACACCCAGAGCACCGCGCCAAGGCCCAGATACGGGACAAGCGTCCGGCAGTCGCTGGTGTTGAGCGTCCGAAGGAGCGACACGACGAACACCGCGGCGAGGAGCGCGTAGACGTTCAGCGTCTCGGTGTAGAACACGGCGATGATGACGACCGCCCCGAGATCGTCGAGGATCGCGAGCGCCGTCAGGAAGATCGCTAGGGAGATCGGCACGCGCGCGCCGAGCAGCCTGATCACCCCGAGCGCGAAGGCGATGTCAGTCGCCGACGGAATGGCCCAGCCGCGGAGCGTCGAGGGGGAGCCGCTGTTGATCGCGACATAGATGATGGCCGGAACCGCCATGCCGCCGAGGGCGGCGATGCCGGGAAGAGCGCGATCGGGCCATGTCCGAAGCTGGCCATCGAGGAACTCGCGCTTGATTTCCAACCCGACCAGCAGGAAGAACAGCGACATCAGGGCGTCGTTGATCCAGTGAAGCAGCGAGAGCGGCCCCAGATAGGTCTTCAACGCGCCGAAATAGGCGGGAGCGAGGGGCGAGTTCGCGATGACGATCGCGAGCAGCGCCGCCCCCATGAGGATGACGCCACCGGCCGATCCCGTATCGAGGAAGGCGCGGAGTGCCGAGGCGGGGCGCCTAAAATGGCGGCGCAGAGGATGATCGGCGGGAACGAGGCGAGCCAGATCCGGCGGACGCATGGGCATAGGTCTCCGGCGCCGGCGGCCCGACCAGCGCTGAAACCTGCCCGCCCCAACTGGCGAACACCCGAGGACGCTATCGCATTGCCGGCGCGATGCGGCAACCTCGGAGGATCATCTCAGCGCCATAGCGGCGCCGATACGGTGACGGCGAAAGGGGTGAAGGCGGCGGTAGTGAGGGCTTTGGTCATTGCAGCGTCGCTCCCTCTGGCAACGCCTCGTATTCCTGGTCCATCCTCTTGCCGATCCGATCAGGCCAGCGCCTCAGGATCTGCGTCTGGGTAAGCTCGCGAGTGATCGTCGTGACCTCCGCGAAGCCGCCGATGCCGCAGATCTCCGGCCCTTCCGGCACCTGCTCACGGCGAATCCCGTCCCGCTGAAGCTCGAGCAGTCGCAAGCCAACCTCGGGAGGTCTGGGTGACCGAGGTGGGCGTATTCCGCCTCGGACTGGGCGATGATGTCAGGGCGGCCGGTGACGACCGTGACGCTCTGCAGCTTCTGGACGTCGTCGAAACCGAGGCTCGACACGCGATAGACCTCGGGCTCGGTGCGCTTCTTCGGCCAGCCGGCGACATAGGCCTCGAATGCGGGCCCGTGGTCGCGGGCCTCGAAGGCTTCGCCGTGCATCTCGACTGCCGCCTTGGTGGCGGCCCCCGAGCCAGCGGCCAACTCGCCGAAGGTCGTGAACCTGACGGACAGGAAGTGCGTGCGTCAGGAAAGGCACCGCCAAGGCAGGGCCGCGGGTGACGAGCGTAGCCGACAGGCGCCGCAACATCCCGACCTTCGGCCCAATCGAGCTGAGCGTGCCGTCGCTCCGATAGAGCGCTCCGTCGGTCCACACGACGATCGCGTTCGAGAAGAGGAAGATGTTGGCGGCGCTTATCACCCGAAACGCCACTACGCGTTCGCCATCCCGCCGACAAACAGTCGATCAAGCCGCCTGTCAAATCCTCGTTCGCCCGCACGACGTCCTGCGGCGCCACGCCATTCCCGAGCGGTGGGATGTTGTAGGTTGCCGAGGTGCGGCGCGTGCTTCTGGCTCGACGGCGAAACCTGATTTCTGACGCGTGTCGACCCGAGCCCGAATGGCGCCCGAACCCCAACAACACTCAAGCGTTTCGCACGCACGGTACCAACGTTGGTTCGACGGAGACGCCCCCATGCTCGTAGAATTTTGCATGCTCGCGGGTGCTATTGCCGTGACGATCGGCGTGGCGACGGTGTCGTAGTAGCACCGCACATTCGGCGTCTGAAAGTCACGCCCACGTGCTGCGCCAATTCCCGTCAGCGCCTTGCGTCAGCTGCCATCTCCTGCTCTCGACCTCATGGCCTTTCGCCGTCCGGTATCGAGGCATTCTCAGGATCAAACGCACACCGGCCGGCTCGTATTCAGCATTACGATCGTCCCGTCTGAGAATTCGACGAGACATCCTGACGCCGACCGGCCATCGTCGTCGACGGAGACCGCACTCCCCGGGAAAGCGTGGCTGTGCGTGAAAACGAAGCACATCTGCTAACATGACGCTTGTCACGAGAGTCGCGCAAGGAATTCCGGGGCGGTTTATATCGCCGAATGGTGGGTCACGCCACTGCACGTCCAACGTTGTCCGCCACTTCGGCGCCTCGCGCACCAAGCGGCGCCGGTGCACCGACGGTGCTATCCTTGGCGGTCTGGTGCTCAATCTCCGCGTTCAACTCGGCCCCGATCAACACGATCGTTGCCGACAGCCAGATCCAAGTCA
>NZ_SNZR01000003.1 GCF_004363955.1 Enterovirga rhinocerotis | reverse complement strand
GTCGCAGATCCCTCCCCGCGTGGCGCCATCCCGGCCGCAGCCCGCTCGCGAACCGAGGTCATCGAGTTGTTGACCACCTGATTGTAGACGCGCTCGAAGGCGGCCTCGCGATCGACAGCGCTCAGCACCAGTTCGGCATTCTCCCGACCGAAGAGCTGTGTCAGCTTTGCCCGGTTCCAATCCCCTTCGCCCTTCACGACATTGCGGAGCGCGACGAGGTCATTGGCCTTGGTGCCTACCTGTCGATCGATCTCGGCACGAGCACCCTGGCGCATCCGGAACGGCACGGCAGAGGGGCCGACCATCTCGCCCTGGGGCAGCGCCCCTTGCGCGATCTCCTGCGCCATCTCAGCCGGACGGGGTGCCGTGCGCCCGCTGTCGAGCACCTGCACACCTCGCTGTAGCCCCTCGGACTGGCGGGCGAGTTCAGCATAGCGGGCATCGACAGCCTTGATGCCGGGAACGGCACGGGTCAGTTCGGCATCGACGGCCTGACGGGCCATCGTGAGCTGGCGGACGACCTGCGGGTTCTGCTCGCTCGAGAGCAGCCCGTCGATGGCCTGACGGGTGTTGAGGAGCGCTTGCGGATGCGGATCGAGATGACCGGGGGTGCCGGGGATATCCAGCATGTTGCGGACGTCGCGGACGGCCCGCTGGGCGGGACCGCGAAGATTGATCGCCGCTTCCTCCAGGCGGTTGGCCAGAGGGCGCGTATCGACCGCACGGGCTCCGCGCATCACGGGGCCATAAGCCTCCGCAGTCAGATTGCGGGATGCCGCGAGACCGCCCTCGATCTGAGACGGAACCGGGGCCGGCCCGATCGCGGCATCGAGATCAGTGGCGAGCCGGGCGTTCTTGCCGGCGTTCCGCCCCGTGAGGGCATCGATGATCGTCTGGCGTGTCTCCGGCCTGACGACGGCGCCCTGAGCCCTTCCCTCGAACGCGGGGGCGGCATCCATGAGCATGGCATCAGGCCCAAGCTCCGACATCCTCTGACGGACGACCTGAGGGCCGCCAGCCATTCGGACATCATCCGCGAGCATCCCGGCCGCCGGGCCGCCCATGCCATTGGCGGGGCGGTTGGTGATGGCATTCCATGCCCGGCGGACACCAGAGCCGACGACCTGCCCGGCGAGAGGCGCGCCGAAGCCAAAAACACCACCCCACAACGCCCCATTACGGGTCTTTTCCCATTCTCCACCGGACCGAACAGCGGCATCGGCCCCACCGATAGCCGTGCCGCTCGTCGTGGACGCTATCACTCGTGCCGGCAATCCGGCCTGCGACAGGCCAAACGCGGCAGGAGCCGCAGCAGCGACCGGAGCCGTCCCCGCGATGCCGCCGACGATATTCCCGCCGGTCGTCGCCCATGGGTTCTCTCGCGCGAGTTGCTGGCCCTCACCGCGAACCGCACCGAGTTCCTGCTCGTAGGGCGTTCCGTTCTGCCAGGACCGAACACGAGCGGCGCCACGCTCGACGCCTCCGAGCAGGTAAGGTCCGACGATCGGCACGCCGTCGATGATCCCCCTGCCGACAGCGGCCGAGCCCGTGAAGTCAGGCGAGTAGGCCGATTGAGCAGTCTGGGGCGCGCCACCGAGCCGTCCTGCCGTCGGATCGGACTCCGCAGGTGGAGCGACCTCCACCGGGATGCCGCCGCCGAAGCGGGGGCGCACCGGAGCCGGAGCTTCGTCGACAGGGATTCCTTTGAAGCGGGGTCCTGCCATGGTTATTGCTTCCGGTATGTCTTGCCGTCGTCGGGATCGACGTAGACGGCTCCTCGGGGGAGGCGATCGAAGTCGGCCTGTGTCGTCGGACGGGCCACACTGCCGGCCGGCGAGCCCGTTGGGGCCGAGGCACCCGGTTGGGCCGTTGCAGAGGCATCCACGACCGGCGCTTGAAGGGCTTCCGGCAGGGTCACGACGCGATTGGCGTCGACCTGATAGCCCTTCGACAGGTTCCGATAGACGCCCGCCGTCTCCTCGGCTTTCTTACGGGCCTGCCCATAGACGCGCTGGGCTTGGTTGACGAAGTCCTGACGCTGCTTGGGGGTCAGGAACTCGCCGTTGAGCAGCTGATTGTAGGTGTTCTGAACCCGCTCGGGGATCCCGCCTGCATTCTTGGCCGTCGCATATTCGCCCTCGCGGACGACGGAACCGGGATCGAGCATCTTCATGTAGCCGAAGACGAGCGCGATATCGGCGGCCGGGGACTTGTCGTCGGGATTGGTTGAGCGCCCCTGCGTCGAGGCGATCACGCGCCCGAAGGCGTCATGCACGTCTGCGAAGGTGCCGAGGTTCTTGCCGAACTCGGATCGGAGCTTGGTCTCCTGATCGAAGTTGCCCGTCGCAGAGCCCTCAGCAAGCTGCTTCGAATGGGCGTCGCGCCACGCCTTCGGATCGACACCCGGAGGGGCGGGCGGGATTGCAGATGGTCCGCTCGGAGCCTGAGACGAGGCATTGTAGGGCGTGATCGCCTGACGCCTCTTGTCGATCCAGCCATATTGCTCCCGGCCGTAATCGTCTTTCGAGATGACGCCCCAATCGGGCTTGTCCTTCTGCAAAGATTGCATCCGCTGCTGAAGGAGCAGCATGCCGATCTGCTTCGTCGCATCGTCGACGTAGGGCGAGGAGATCATCTCGGCGATCACGCGCGGATCTCCGCCCGTCTGGGCGACGAGAGCCTGAGCGACCTTGCTCGGCTGCGCCTGCTGCTGGACGGGCTGAGCGCCTGCCGCAGGCGTGTTCGCCTGATCGCCCGAAGACGGGACAGTCGTCAGTTCTCCGCCGGGACGGGCGGGCGGGATGACGAAGTCCACAGGACGCGCCCCCTCGGCCGGCATATCGGCGGCCGGACTGGATCGCGTCATCACGCCGTTGGTCCAATCGATCCCATCCCCCGGATTCGGCGGACGAGTGACGCCGGACGGGGTCATGACGCCGCTCGTCCAGTTGATCCCGGCCGCAGCGTCCCTCGGGTTCGCGAGTGCCATCGCGACGGGCGATGGGGTCTGTCCAGAACTGGATGCCCCCCCCGCCATGGCCTGCTGCGGCGTGAAGAGCGGGTTCTGAGGCGACAGGACCATGCGTGGCCCGCCATCGGCCGCAACGCGAGAGGCATCCGCCGCAGCCGAGCCGGAGGGTGCGGGATTGTAACCCAGCGGCACGCCCGGCCCATCGCTCGGGACGCTCGGATCGTCCTGGATCGGCCCGGACGCGACCTGTTGCGGGGCGGAGCCGGCCAGCACTCCACCCGGAGCGCCGTGGCGGCGCATATAGTCGAGGAGGCTCGTCTTGTTGGCGTCTCGTGCATTGATGCGTCCGCCGGACTGGATCAGCTTCGTGAGTCCGCCAAAACCCCCAAGATGGGCAGCCGCCCGCATGCCGTTCAGCGTGACCGGGACCCCACCGATGTTCTGGCCAATGAGCTGATCGAAGCCGGCACCTGCGATCCGCCGATCGATGTCCCCGAAGTGCCAGCGCTCCGCCGCCTGCTGAAGCTCCGGCGAGGCCATGAACTGCTGCGGCGTTGTGCCCTGCGGCATCACACCTGCCGCCATCGCCTCCTGGAGGCGAGCCTGACCGAACTGGAGCCTGCCGAAGTGACCCTTCAGCCCGCCAGCCCCGACGTGGCCGTTCTGAGCATTCCAGCGGCCGCCGCTCTCGTTGCCGATGAGGGAGGTCGGGAAGGCCGAGTTGTCGCCGGCCGCGACCGGAGCGCCGCCACCGCCCGCAACAGGGGCAGTCGGATCGAGGCTCACAGGGCTCGCGCCGGCTGCTGGGACGTCGGGGGAAGGCGTGCTGCCCCCGCCATAGAGCCAGGACAGGCCCTTGTTCGAAAGTTCCTGCGAGCGGGCGGCATTCGCCCCCTCCGCCCGATTCAGCTCCCGCGCTTCATAGCCCCCGACGAGAGCCTGAGCGACGCGGGCAATGCCCTGCGTCCAATGCCCGATGGGCGAATAGTCGCTTCCGCCTTTGATGAGCGCGTTCGCGATCTCGCGCCGCCGGCGGATGGCTTCAGGCGTGAGGCGTTCGCCGCCTGATCCCCAGGTGAAGGGCATCATGGTAGTCGTCGCGGGAGAGGGAGCAGCCATCACAGCACCGCCTTGGAATAGTCGACCATGTCGTAGCCGTTCGGCATCCGGGTGACGGCCTCGGGACGGAGTTCGCGCACCTCGTCCGCCATCAGGCCGATCTCGTATCGGCCGCCGATCTCGTAGCCGTAGACGGGAAGGCCGTTGGGCAGGGTCCCGATGTGCCGGATATTCCGCTTCAGCCGCCGGTCAGAGTACTTGTTGATGCCAGCCCCCCCCAGGGTGCCGGCCAAGCCAAAGAGCCCGCCGAGCATGGCGCCCTGGCTCTGCTGCTGGGCAGCATAACCCTTCATCTGCGCATCGTAGCTGTCGCGCACCGCGCCCTGATAGTCGGTCCCGGCAAGCTGCGTCTGAGGCGTGCCGATGAAGTTCTGTTGCGACACCTGCGAGCCCGACATCAGCGCATTGATCTCGTTCAAGGGCTGGTTGCGCTCGGTCAGCTGCTCCTTCACCGCCTGACCGCGCCCCTGGAGCAGGAGCTGATTGTAGGCGTCGTTCCGGCCCTGGCCGAACTGGCTCATCTCGGCATCCCAGGCCGCCGTGCCGGGCCGCAGACCCTGGTTGACGAGCCGGGTTCGGAGAGCCTCCTCGTTGCGCTGGAACATCGGATCAAGGCGCTTCGAGCCCAGGTCGAAGAGACGCGCTTCCGCAGCTTCGTTCCCGATCTGGACCGGGTTGCCGAGAAGGTCCCCAATCCGAGCCGACTGCTCGCTGCCGATCCGGGCGATGTTCTCCTGCGTCGTGTTGTTCAGAGCCTGGACACGCTGGCCGCTCTCCGAGAGCTGCGTCGTCGCGGTGTATTTCGGGATGGAGTATTTCTGCCCCGTGAGCGGGTCCGTGAACTGCTGTTCGCCCGTCTGCGAGTAGGTCAGGGTGCCATCGGGACCGACCTGATCGATCATGTTGAGGCCCTGCTGCGTGATCGCAGTCGAGCGGTTCAACTGGTTCTGCATCATCGCAGTCATGACGGGATCAGGGGCGGCCGGAGCCTTGGGGGTGGACATCTATCGCTCCTCGTTCGCCATCACGATCATGCCTGCCCCCGGCAGCCGGCGACTTCGAGAGCCGCGCGATAGCTGCTCCAGGCATCCTCCATGTGCCGGTAGGCGGCGACCAGGGAATCCCGGATGGCGGTCTCCTCGCGGGGCGCGCCATTCAGGATCAGATTGAAGATGTCCAAGTGCCCTTTGGCGAAGTTCGCGTTCTCGATCGCCTTCGCGAGATGGGGCTCGATCGGAAGGGCGGGAGCGCCCGCCTCGACTGGAGGCTCTTCGGCCGTGAGAGGGGTGAAGTCGTAGCCGGTCGGGGTCATGCTCGCGCCTCCCGGCCCGTCTGACGGGTCTGATCGGCGAGGACCGGGCGAAGCTGATCCCGGATCAGCGTGGAGACGGTGACGCCTCGATCACGCGCGGCAGCTGAAATCGCCGCCTTGAAGCGCGCATCTGAGCGAAGCTTGATGATCTCACGAAGCATAGCCGCTTGTCCGCCTGATTTAAAGAGACGGTAGTCTGTGTGGCCACAAGATCAATAGGCTCGTTCTGGCTTCTAATGCGGCCTGTATCTACTCGTATTGGTCAGTACTAAGATGTGCCTTCTGGTGTCTGATCTTTTTTTGTGGGCGACGGTCTTTCGGTCGGAAGCTCCCCGGCCAAACTCAAGGCCAGCTGAGCCATGTTGTCGCCGGCTTCCTCTGCGGACAGACCGCGCAGCGGGACATCAAACGGTTTCGGACCCTCACTCATGTGCCGGAAACACGTATCGAGCATGCCTTTCGCCATCTGGACTGAATCCGGATCCTTGAATGATACCGGGCGGCCCATCCGGGCCGCGATGTCGAAAGACGACTGGATCAGGCCAAGCAGTTTCTCGGCGTCTGCGCCCCCGCTGTGATCCCTCCGAGCGTAGTGCATTTGGATGATGAACTCGATCTCCTCGCTGATTGAGCGCTCGTTCTCACGCCCGGATGCCGCGAGCCTTTCGTGCATGTCCCCACGGACGCGGAACGACAAAGTCGACCGGCGTTCGCCCTTCGGATGCTTCCGGGGGCGCCCGCCCTTGTTTCGAGGTGCCTCTTCCTTCTGCTCGATCGTCATCGAAAATCCCACCTAGTGCGAGCGATCGCGATATCACGCCAATAACCCCTTGCATAGCCCGAGCCTCGCCTGTAGGAGGTTTTCATCGCGATATCGCGGCACATATCGCCTTCTGTGTTAGGTCGTGCCGGGCAAAGGGGTTTCTCCGATGGACCAGAGCATTCGGAAAGCTCTTGTCGAGAGATTGACGGTCGACCTCGAAACCGCGGGGGCGGCGTTCGGTCTCGGCCGCAGCGCGGCCTATCGGTCCAAGAAGGATCTGGGGGCGGTGCGTATTGGGGGGCGGTGGGCTGTCCCGACCGCGCCTCTGCGCAGAAAGCTCGGTCTCGTCGAGACGGAGGCTGCGTGAATGGCCCTGATCACGCGCGCTGCAGCCGCCAAGATGCTGGGCATCGGCGTGCGCACCCTCGAACGCTACGACAGCACCGGCGAAGGGCCGGGCTTCGTCCGCGTCGGGCCTCGATTGGTCAGATATGATCCTGAGGTCTGCCGGTCCTGGGCTTCAGCCCGGACCTATCCGCATCGCGCGGCTGAGATCGCGCGGGGCACCACCCCGAAACAGAAAGCCCCCGCCGCCGGATAGGGCAACGAGGGCTCTCGATAACGGTGTGTGGTGTGCAGCAACCTCCACATACCGTGCTCGGCGGCCCAACGCCACCATGAATTCGGCGGTCCCTCGAAAAGGACTGCTCAATGTCGAAGAGAACCACCAAGACCAAGCTGCCGGCGCCGATCGGCCGCCCGGCTGAACTCGATCCGGACTTCGTGCAGGCGATCGTGCATCGTCGCACCGCTATGCGGTGGGGCTTGCCGCTCCCCGTCGCGGCGGCGGTCGCCTCCCTTGCGGGTCTCGGCCCCGACGCGCGGAGGGTCTGACGATGACTGCCTTGCTCCCCTCCCGCATCGCCGGCACCTTTCACGCCAATTTCGGCCTGAGCCCCCGCGAACGCGGGGAACTCCATCGGCTTGGCGTCTCCGACGCAGCGCTCGACATGAGCCCTCCGATCCGAGCCGGCTATGTCTCGATCGACGGTCATGACCGCTTCGAGCTGGAGCAGCATCTCCGTCTCTCGCTGGCAGTCCGTACGGTTCGTGCCTTCCTCATCCTCGCCGAGGACACGGCGGGCGAGCCGGAAGACATCGTTGCCTGGCTCCCGGCTCTGGGGCGCACCGCAACTTGGCTCGGTCGAGCCTGGGGGATCGGTTCGGGAGGCGCCTACCATCCCCGGCTGGCCGAGCACGAAGGATTGCCCATCTGGCGCGATCCGATTGCGTGGCTCCGCGCGGAGCGCCGAGGCGTCGTCCTGCTGAAGCCCCGCGTTGCGGCCGGCTGGCTTGACGATGCCGGCCCCCTTCTCGCCGAGGATCACGAGCACGGCCGTGAGCTTCGCGCCGCGCTCACCCGGCCCGCCCCGCGGATCCTCGTCCCCGCCGAAGCCCGGAGGGCCGCGTGACCTATATCGACATCGACGACGTCGTGCCCGCCGGGAGCGGCATCCCTGGCTCCAGCTACCGGGCAAACGGTCAACGGACGGGAGAGAGGCTTCCTCTCTTCCCTGCTATGCCCTCGGCCTGCGCCTATCCGGTCGATTGTCTCGGCCCAATGTTGAGCCGTGCTGCCAAAGCCATCGCCGCCAAGGTGCAGGTGCCGGCGGCGATCGCATCGCAATCTGTCCTCGCGGCGGCGTCCCTCGCCGCTCAGGCCCATGCGGATGTCGTGCTTCCCTATGGGCAGAAGCGCCCTCTCTCCCTCAACTTCGCCTCTGTGCAGGAATCGGGAGGGAGAAAAACGACTGCCGACCGGGAAGCCCTCTGGCCGATCCGCAAGCGGGAGGAGGTGCTTCACGAGATCTACGTCTCCGAGCGACAGGCATGGGCTATCGCGGCAGCCTCCTGGGCTGCCGAAAAGCGCGCGATCGAGGCCAATAAAAAGCTCGACTATGAGGGTCGGAGGGAGGCGCTGCGCGATTTGGGACCGGAGCCGGAGTCGCCTCTTCATCCCTTCCTCGTCGCCGCTGATCCGACGATTGAGGGCCTCATCAAGGCGTGGGCCAATGCGCCGGCGTCGCTCGGCCTCTTCTCCGCCGAAGGAGGGCAGTTCGTCGGCGGGCACGGAATGACCGCGGAGAACCGCCTTCGCACCGCCGCCGGATTCTCGGAGTGTTGGGATGGCGCCACGATCAAGCGGGTCCGTGCCGCCGACGGCGTCAGCATCCTGCGCGGGCGCCGGCTCGCCGCTCACATCATGCTCCAGCCCGAAGCCGCGGCGACCTTCCTAACGGATCCAGTCTTGAAAGATCAGGGCCTGCTGTCCCGGTTCCTGGTCGCTTCGCCCGACACTTTGGCGGGCAGCCGTCGATACGCCGAGCCCCGAGCAGAGGACGATGCTGCGATCCGGGTATACGGGGCGCGCATCCTCGCGCTCCTCGAGACGCCGTGGCCGATCTCGACCGACCGGTCACAGGGCCTCGACCCGCGGGCGCTGCCGCTGTCGGCGGACGCGACCAATCTCTGGCGGGACTTCTACGACGGCGTCGAGGTGAAGTGCGGCGCTGGCCGGGACTACGCCGGCATCCGCGATCTGGCCGCGAAGGCAGCCGAGCATGTTGCTCGGATCGCGGGGGTGTTGACCATCGTCGAGAACATCAACGCACCCGAGGTCCGGGCGGTGGAGATGGAAGACGCGATCGTCCTCGTCGCCTGGTATCTCGGCGAGGCCGTCCGCCTTCAGGAGGGAAGCCGGACCGATCCGGTGCTCCTGCGGGCGCAGGCCCTGTTGAACTGGCTTCAACTCCAGCCGGGTAGTGAAATCTCGTTCCGCGAAATCCTTCGTCTCGGTCCCAATGCCACCCGCATCAAGAAGGATGCGGATCAGGCAATCGAGGTGCTGAGCGCCCATGGCTGGGTCGAGGAGACGAGCAAGCGTCCCCGCACGATCCGGCTGCTGGGGGCGGAGGTCGGTCATGCGTGAGACCTCCCCGGATTTTCAGGTTTTCATGCCCTGCGACGTTGCGACAGCCGCGACGCTTGCGACAGTTGGCAGGTTTCGACGAGCAAACGTCGCAACTGTCGCGGCTGTCGCAGTGTCGCAAGGGGTCTGTACCCAATTTCGCGTGGGCGCCGATTTCGGTGACAGCCAATGACCTGGGGTCCATTCCTTCCCGGTCTCGATCCGGCCGAGCGAAAAGCCCGACTCCGAAGCCTCCGCGCTCTCGTAAAGGTGATGTCCGGATCGCGTGGTGCGGATGTCGAGTTCGCCATCCTGCGGGCCGAGATCAGCGGCGACGATGCCGACATGCTGGGCGAGGCGGAGGCGACGTTCGGGCGGCTCGGTGCAATCGACCAGCGACGTGTCCTCGCGAGCTTCGCCAGCCTTCATTCCCCGAACCTCAAGGTGATCCATGGCTGAAAATGCAGAGCGAAAGCAGCGAAGAGGACGAGGTCGGCCTTTCGAGCCCGGTCAATCCGGCAATCCGACTGGCAAGCCACGCGGCGCGCGTCACGCGACCACAATCCTCGCCGAGAAGATCATGAGCGAAGACGTCGAGGGTGTCGTGAAGGCCGTCGTCGAGGCCGCGAAGGACGGCGATATGACAGCAGCTCGTATCATCATGGATCGGATCGCCCCCGTTCGCCGCGGAGCCATCACCGCCGTTACCCTTCCGACGATCGAGAGCCCGGCGGACCTGACCAAGGCCACGAGTGCCATCCTCGCGGCTGTCAGCGAAGGAGAGCTTACGCCCGTCGAGGCCGCGGAACTCGGGAAGCTCGTCGAGGCCCACGGCAAGGCGATCGAGATCACCGACCTGCATGAGCGTCTGTCCCGACTGGAGGCATCCCGATGAGAACAACCACGATCAGCCGGATCGAGGCCCTGGAGGGCGAGCTTGCACGCCGCGCTTCGGTCGTGAGGCGGCAGGGCAAAGAAGAACGTGATCGGCTCGTCGGCGCGTCCCTGTCCGATCCGAATGGCTTGCCGGCTGCCCTAGCATCAGTTCCGGCCGGCGACATGCTCGATCAGCGTATCGCGGCGATCCGTGCCGCATGGAGGGCAGACACATGAGTCGCTCGATCATCAAGAACCGTCTCGATCGCCTGGAGAAGGAGCGCCATGGCGATCGGAACCGCATCCACGTCATCTCGGACCATAGCGGCGATCCCGCCGAGGTTGATCGGCAGAGGGCCGCGCTGATCGCATCGGGAGATGCCTACGAGAGCGACCTCTTCGTCATTCTCAGAAAGGTGGGAGTGATGGGGGAATAAGGCGGTCCTTCAGAGCCCGACGTGAGCGTACCGAAGATCGAAAGTGGCGGGCAGGAGGAGGGGGGCGGCAAGGCAGGCAACGCCGAAGGTCGCCAAGATGAGCAGATCCCCCACATGTCCCGCAGCAGCTCCAGCCCGTCGGTGGCGCGAGGGCGATCGACCGGGCGGACATTGGCGACCAAATGGGACCGGTCGTTGGTGAGGTTGCAGGTGATCCGCAGTCTTTAGCCGCCGCCATCGGTCCACCATCCTGCGGGCCGATGTAGCGCATGTTGGCGCGGGGGTCGCAAGGCGCGTCGCCCACGCGCGGCTCCGAGGCTCAGGCTGCCTGCTGGCGCCAGGTCTCCCTCAGAAAGCTGACGAAGGCGGTGGTCTTCGAGGAGGCATATCGGGTGCCGGGCACCACGACGTAGAGCGCGCTGACATCGGCCTGGAAGGTGCCGAGTACCGGCACGAGCCGTCCGGCGGCGACGTCGTCCTTGACGTGGAAATCGTAGAATCCGCCGATGCCGAGATCGCTGAGGCAGGCCTCTCGGAGCAGGTCGCCCATATCGGTCGAGAAGACGCTGCGGATGGGAACGGCGACGAGATCCCGCTCCACCTTGAAGAGCCAGCGCTCGCCGTAGGGGGAACTGAGTCCGCCGAGGCAGCGATGGGCGGACAGGTCCTCGGGCCGCTCGGGCACCCCGTGGCGGGCGAGGTAGCCGGGCGAGGCGCAGAGCACGGAGGGGGCGGGGCCGATCCGCTCGACCCGGTCGCCGCCGGCATGGGTGTCGGTCATCCTGACCGCGAGATCGACGCCGTCGCGGAGGAAGTCCGGAGGCGCCGGCGTGACCCTCACCTCGACGTGCAGGTCGGGATGGCTCGCGAGGAAGCGGGGCAGGGCCGGCGCGAGGATGCAGCGGGTGAAGGACGGCGGCGCGATCAGGCTGAGGCGGCCGCGCAGCTCGCTGCTGGGCAGGCTCGCCTCGACGGTCTCGTCGAGGCGGTCCAGCATCTGCCGGCACTGCTCGTAGAAGTCGCTGCCGGCCTCGGTCACGCTCACGCGGCGCGTGGTCCGCAGCGTGAGGTCGGTGCGCAGGCAGGCCTCCAGCATCCCGACATGCTTGCTGATCGTGGAGACGGCGACGCCCCTGTGCCGAGCGGCGGCGGAGAACCCGCCGGCTTCCACGACCGCGACGAAGCTTCGGAAGGCCGCGATCGGCACCGCATCGAATAGTTGCGAGAGCGGCAACCGCTGATCTTTCGCGATTATCGAAAGCGGTGTTTCCATTTTTCTCGATTATCGAACTGCCCCGCGTGCGGCAAGATATTCGCAGGCCCCTCAGAAGGGCTCCGACCGGGAGGCTGACGATGCGATCCATGATCTCCGCGACGATCACGTGGCTTCTGGTGGCCGTCTGGCTGGTCGCCGGCACGGCCGCGCCCTCCGCCCAGGCCCCAGGCGGGGTCCTCAAGATCGGGGTGCTGACCGACAGTTCCTCCGGCTATGCCGATTTCGGCGGTCAGGGCTCGATCGAAGCGGCCCGGATGGCGATCGAGGATTTCGGCGGCTCGGTGGCCGGGATGACGATCGAGCTGGTCTCCGCCGATCATCAGAACAAGGCGGATATCGGAGCGGGCATCGCGCGCCGCTGGTTCGATCAGGAGGGGGTCGATGTGATCGTCGATCTGCCCAATTCGGCCGTCGCTCTCGCCGTGCAGAGCCTCGCCCGCGAGCGGCAGAAGGTTCTGCTCGTGACGAGCGCCCTCAGTTCCGACATCACGGGGAAGGCCTGCTCACCGACAACCGCGCATTGGACCTACGATACCTATTCGCAGGCCACCGTGACCGGCCGGGCGCTGGCCGCCGAGGGGCGAAGCTGGTTCTTCCTCGCGGCGGACTATGCCTTCGGGCATTCCCTGGCCCGCGACCTCGGCGACATCGTGGGGTCGACCGGCGGGAAGGTGCTCGGCACGGCCCGCCATCCCCTCAACACGGCCGATTTCTCGTCCTTCCTCCTCACGGCGCAATCCTCCGGCGCGGGCATCATCGCGCTCGCCAATGGCGGGGCGGACACGATCAACTCGATCAAGCAGGCGGGCGAGTTCGGGATCGGCCGGGGCGACCAGAAGCTCGCCGCGCTCGTGATCTACATCACCGACGTGCACAGCCTCGGGCTTGCGGCGGCCCAGGGGCTGCTCCTCACGTCGCCCTTCTACTGGGACCAGTCCGACGCGACGCGGGCCTTCAGCCGCCGTTTCCTCGAACGGCGCGGCATGGTGCCGACCATGGTGCAAGCCAGCGCCTACGGTGCCGTGACGCACTACCTGAAGGCGGTCGCCGCATCCCGCACCAAGGACGCGCCGACCGTCATGAAGACGATGCGGGAGACGCCGATCGAGGATTTCATGACCCGGAACGGGCGCTTGCGCGAAGACGGCCGGGTGATCCGCGACATGCATCTCTTTCAGGTCAAGACGCCTGCCGAATCCAAACACCCCTTCGACTACTACAAGCACGTCGCCACCGTGCCGGGCGACAAGGCCTTCCGATCCATGGACCAGGGCGACTGCCCGCTGGTCCGCTCCAAGCCCTGACAGACCACGGAGAGCATCCGACATGACCACATCCGACGTCTATGACCGGCAGGGCTTCGGCAAGCGGCTTGGCTATGGCGAGCACACCGCCCTTCTCATCATCGACCTGCAGAAGGGGTTCGAGGACGAGACGGTGTTCGGAGGCTTCAACATCCGCTCGGCGATCGCGCAGACGGGCGTTCTGCTCGGTGCTGCGAGGTCGGCCGGCCTGCCGGTCGCCCATGTCTGCTTCCAGGTCCAGGAGGGAGGCGCCAATCTCGGCCCCTTCGGGCTGAAGGTCCCCGGCCTCGCCCGGATGACGGCCGAGGCGGAGATCTCGCGGATCGTCGACGCCCTGGCCCCCGCGCCAGGCGAGTACGTCGCGACGAAGCAGCATGCCTCCGCATTCTTCGGCACTTCGCTCGCGGCCTGGCTGCTCCGGAACCGGATCGACACCCTTCTCGTCGCGGGATGCACGACGAGCGGATGCGTGCGCGCCAGCGTCGTCGATGCCTCGGCCTACGGGCTGAAGCCTATCGTCGTCGAGGAATGCGTCGGCGACCGGGCCGAGGCTCCGCACCGTGCGAACCTGTTCGACATGGAGCAGAAATACGCCGACGTGGTTCGGCTGAGCGAGGTTCTCGACCGGCTCGGCGCGGACAGGCGGGCGGCCGCGGGCTGAGGCGGCCGGCCGCTCTCAGGCGGCGAGGTCCGCCACCACCGAGTCCAGCACCGGGAAACCAGCCGGCGTCACCGCGATGCGGGAGCCGGCGCGGTGGGCGATCATGCCGTAGCCGAGGAGGTCCTGGATGCGCTCGAGGGCGCCGAGGCATCGCGCTGTGAGAGATACGGACCTCAACATTCGATAAACCACTCAGCCGACTGAACCAACATACTGCATTTGGAGTTCTGACCAAAAGGGCAGGAAATGTTCCATCTCAAGATCGATATTGCTCGGATGTATCAGAGGCGCGAGGATCTCTTCCTCAGGCGTTGGGAACTAGGTCCGGACGAGTACGGCGAGCGATTGAGTGACTTAAATGCTCAGATTCGGGGCTATGAAATACTCCTGTGCGAGCGCTTCCGGACGAGCCTCCGATCGATATTTCCGCCGAGCGAATCTCCTGCGGAATGAACAGCTGCGCGGTCAGCCCTCCGCGAGGGCCAGACCTGGAGTTGAACCAAGTCTGTTCGGCGTTTAGCCGCCAGCGGGTATCCGCTCCCCACCGGTCCGAGGTACGAGGACCAATCGGCAGGCCCTCCGGCGCGGCAGGGCCGCGTGTTTCGACCGGCACCTCGCCTCTGATGATGGGCCAGAGCTTGTGCAGGACGTTGCACTCGTAGCGGATGACGATCCGATAGGCCGAAGGGCCGGCGGCGAAGGTCCGCGGGATCGGGAGAGCCACCGTATAGCCGTCGCGGCCGATCGGGCCGGGCGCTGCAGCATAGGCCAGATCCGCGAGATTGTAGCGGACGCCGTCACCGTCGAAGAGCACCCGGTCAATGATCGTCGCGCAGGATCGAAGCTGCTCGATCTCGTAGCGGATGCGGAGGGTCTCGCCCGGCGCGACGGCGGGATTGAGCGCGACCGCGCTGAGCGTGTTGACCGGCGGCGCTCGGTCCGGCACCCACACGCCGGTGGCGGCGCCGACGCCGACGAGGGCGATAGTCGGCGCCGCCCGCATCATCAAGCCGACGATCACCGGCATCCGCGCGCTGTTTGCGTCTGAGAGCGGCTGGACCGCCCTCCCGCATCCGGGCGATCCAGCGCCGGGCGGTGCGAAATGGAATGCCTGCACTAGCGGCCACCTTCGTCAGCGGCGCCTCGCCGTCGATATAGGGGCGTAACAGCGCGAGTCGCTTCGTGGCATCCGTCTCGCTATCGTCGTCAGTGGCCCCTTCCAGTCATTCCAACACTCGCCGCTTCCTTCCCAGCGGACATTCAAACGTTTAAGAGAGAGACATGCAGTTTTTGTCACCAAAGGGATGGGCGACCTTCGCCTGGCAATCCGACTACAGTCAGCTCTACTTAGTAGATCCTGAAGCTAATACCTTCGAGGCTCCAATCGAGATCACGCCTGAAATATATCAGCAGAGCTTTTTCGTCCCACCAAGCGGACTCGTCGTCTACACCGCTGACTGCCTACAGCAGCATATCCGCGTCAGGATCTACGACACCCAGCCGGTCCTCCCGGAAGTTGAGGAGATGAGTGGGAACCCATGGACGCGGGTCGAAACGACAGAAGCCTGTTTTCCTTCGCGCTCATTCACCCTTTCCAGTCCGTCGATGCCGTATCCCCTACCAGCAGGTCCGTTGTTTCTCCTCAACACCGAAAAAGTTGCGATTCGCATCCAGTGGATGGAGTTTCAGGGCGGCCGTTACGATAGCGTGCCGGTCGAACCGGACCTGATCGAGATTACCGTTTGGCCGATCTGATAGGCGAACGGATGTCCGCTTTGCTGAGCGGCAACCAGTAGCGGACCGGCCGCTTCCCGCCCCATCACGGCCGTTGAGCCATGCCACTTGGCGCTGATAATCAGTGCCAGATAGCGATCAAAGTCACACGGCCACGAACCATCTCGCGAGGAGGCGCGGCGACCCCGGCCGAGACCGACGACCAGGTCCCGCGCATGACCTCGAGGAACTCGCGGGGGGAAGGAGCGCGCCCGCCATCATCGTCAGGAGGCCCCGACAGCGACGAACCCGCTGAGACGCAGTCTGCGACGGACCATGTCTATGACCTTCCTGACGGGCTCGCTGGGATCGCGCGAGATGGCTGAGCGCCCGGTCGAGCCTTTCGAGAGGCTCTCCTTCGGACGTGGCGACAAGGCGGGCGGAGGCCTCCACGCGGTTGGTGGGCTCCACGACCTCGGCCATGGATGCGCCGAGCGCCCGACGTTGCAAGCGGACAGCATGAATGCGCACAGCAGCGCGCCCGCCTTGGGGGACGGAGCGGATCATGGTGGACCTTTCAGGAGGATGCCCGGATGACGCTGGGTGCGGGGGCGGTTCGCAATCGCCTACGTGACCGTGTAAGAGCCACTCAATCTAGGCCGTGTGCCGATCGGAGTTGTGGAGGGCTGGTGGGCAGCTATTTCTTCGACGTGCGCTACGGAGCGCATTTCCACCCGGACCAGGATGGTGTTGAGGAAGAAGATGATCAGGCAGCGGTGGAGAGGGCGGTGTCACTGCTCGCCGGACAGATTGCGAACCGCCGCTCCGCTTTGGACGGTAGCCTCGCAGTTGAGGTGCGCCGCGAGAAAGATCGAGTTGCCACCGTATCGATCTCGATCTCAAAGTGGCCCGGAGATCGGTAGGGAAGCGCAAGTTGCCGACAGGTAGGACCGATGAACTGACGCGTCAGTTTGGTGCTGAGATCGCGGACGCGATCACGCGGGCCTACCAGGAGGCTGTCATGCGGGCGGCGTCAGTCGCGACGTTTGACGGTATCGGCTTCGATCAGCGATTGGCGTTGGTACAGGCCTTGATCGACGAGGTCGAGGCGGGGCAGACCGAGCCTGATCATCTCCGTGACGTGGCCTTGATCTTCATTCCGCCCAGAGCAGCCCCTTCAGCAGATTAGGATTTCGAGGCAGACGCCCAGGTCTTCGGCCCGACGAATCTATCGCCTACAATCCCGCGGCCATGCTGCCATGCGATGGTCGCGGCCGCGGTTTTCGGGCAGAAATTCCCCGTTCGCTGTCGCGCGGATGATGCCCTGCCGTTCGGCGACGAGCGCCCCCTTCGAGCAGCGGCGGATCGTGGCCTTGCCGGCAGGGAGCGTCGGGAGGGGCTCGGGGGCCGTGTCGAGGAGCGGCAGGATCGAGACGACCTTGCCCTTGGACCACAGGAC
>NZ_SNZR01000002.1 GCF_004363955.1 Enterovirga rhinocerotis | reverse complement strand
ATCAGCATCCACCCCTCGTGGCGCTGCGAGGCGATATAGGCCTCGCAGGCTTCGCGCTGGGCATCGAGCGAGTTGAACTCCTGCTCGAGGCCCTCCTCGCTCGACTTGCGCGTATAGATCGCGCAGCGCAGGCGCGTCTTCCCCCGGTCAGACATCGGCGGTCGACCTCCGACTGACGAGGCCGAAGAAGCGGGGTCCCGACCAATGCGCGCCTGTGATCAGCTTGGCGATCTGCGTGAGGGAGCGGTAGGTCGAGCCGGCATAGTCGAAGCCCGTCTCCGTCACGATCACGACATGGGCGCGGCCATGCCATTCCCGGACGAGCTTCGCTCCGGGCTGGAGAGTGGGAGACGAGCTTGCCTTCCCACCGTCCGCATCCCCCGCCGGTCCCCGCAACTGCTTCAGGCTCGCACGGGACATGCCACCGAACATCCGCTCCTGAATGCCGTAGGCGATGGCTCGAACGAACAGGTCCCGGCTGAAGCGAGGCGGGTCGGTCCCGAAGAGCCGACGCCATTCGGCGCGAAGATCGGTGACGCTCGCCTGTTCCAGACCCTGGAGCTGAGCCTCCAGCGATGCGGATGACGCCGCGGGATTGCCCGCGGCTGCCGGACTGGTCTGCATCGATCGCATCATCAGACCGCCTCGCTGGCCCCGATCCGATAAGCAGTCCGACCGTCCTCCCGCTTGCTCTTGGCCAGCACCTGGCCGGACGAGCGCAGGCGGGACAGGGCGGCACGGGTCGTGTGGGGCAGCCAGCCGGTCGCCTCCATCAACTCCTCAAGGCTTGCTCCTTCGTCCCGAGCCAGCATCGCCGTGATCAGCGCGCTCTTGGTCGAAGGACGTGCCCCGGCGCAGCCGTCCTCCGGGCCTTTGGGTGACGTCGTGGCCTTTGCCTTCCGGGGAACCGGGAGCCCGACCGCGCGATAGCCGGCCGGGGTCAGGTGGGGCTCGGTCCCATCCTCGCCTCCCACCGCAATGAGGCCGTCGGCCTCGAAGCGGCCGAGCATCCGCTGGCGGGTGATCGGCTTCATGGTCTCTGGAAGCTGCAGGGCACCGCCATGGCCGGCAGCTTCGGTGAGGAGGCGGGTCTCGGTCTTCGACAGGGTGATCGACATGATGTGGCTCCGGTTCAGCGCAGCCCGGATCCATCTCCGGCCTGCCACTGACCCGGCCCCGCCATCGGCCCGAAGGCCGGCGGGGCGACGATCCCGGAGATCGATGCTGGGGTTAGGGAGCCGGCGTCTCCGCCTGGCGCTGCATGCGGCCGATCAGGCGGATGGCGCCGTGCAGGGCCTGCGCCTCGTGCAGCACCTCGTCGATATCCATCGCGATCCGCAGGGCCTGCTGCTCCGATCCGCTCTCGGCGCAGACGACCGCCGCCTTCAGGATCGCGGACACCTCCGCCAATCGCGTGCTCAGCTCCCGCAGGCCCGTCGTGATGCTCAGCCCCTCAGCCATGTCGTGCTCCCCGTGTTCGACGAGGGCACTGACGCTCCGTTCGCGACGGTAGTCGAGCGGGTTCTGCCGATGCCGCCGCAGTTCACCGCCACAGCGCGGACGACCGAAGGTCGCAGGGCGGAAGGACGCCGCGGGAGAGTGCTCTCAGGGCCGGAGTTGACCGAAGCGGAAGTTGAGAAGGTCCGCTTTTCGACAGCTGACTGATGATCGTAGAAGCCTTACGATCTGA
This sequence comes from Enterovirga rhinocerotis, assembly GCF_004363955.1. GTDB lineage: Bacteria > Pseudomonadota > Alphaproteobacteria > Rhizobiales > Beijerinckiaceae > Enterovirga > Enterovirga rhinocerotis. The sequence goes on along the minus strand of NZ_SNZR01000002.1, from coordinate 18,069 downwards.
CGTCGGGCGCGACCTCGCGTCGAGCCATGTCCGGGGCTTGAGCGTCTGGTCGCGCGCGGCGCGCTGGCTCTCCGCCAGCTCTCGCTGCGCCTGCGTGAAGCTGCGCCTGGCTGTCGCCCGCGGTCCCCATATCCCGTCGGCCTCCGCCTCGAGCGCGGCGAGCTCGTTCGAGACGCCGGTCAACCCCGAGCCGGCCGCGAACAGCAGGTCCGACGCGTCCGAGGCCGCGGCACCGGTGCAGTCCACGTCGACCACGGCGCATCGTAGGACGTCCAGCTCGATCCGCTCGACCGCGACGACCGCGTCGTCCTCCACCGTCACGGCCACAGCCCTCTTGGGTCTGGTCTCGCGTATCGTGCGGCCCTGGATGTTGCCGGGGAACACGACGTAGGGGTCGGCACGACCTCGAACTCGTGGACGTGTCCTAGGGACCAGTAGTCGTATCGCTTGGCCCTCAGGTCCTCGGACGCCGCAGAGTGCGTAGGAGGCATGTGACTGCCGCCCCGCTAGCGCGGTGTGCAGCATCTCGATGTTGAAGCTGCCCGGCACCGCCTCGGGATAGGCGAGGACGAGGTTTTCCGTGACGGCGGCGGTGGCGAAGCTCCGCCCGTGTATCGCTACCACCAGGTCGGGGAGGGTGTGCGTCTCCGCGCTCCGCGCGCCGAAGCGCGTGACGCTGCGGGGCCACGGGACGCTCCGCGACACGATGGAGTCGGCGTCGTGGTTGCCGGCGAGCAGGAGGACGGGGATGCCCGCCTGGTCGAGACGGCCCGCGCGAAGTGGAGGCCGGTGCCCATGTCGCGCCAGTCGCCGTCGAACAGGTCGCCGGCGATCAGGACGAAGTCCAACCGCTCGTCGATCGCATGGCACGAGGTTGTCCAGCGCGGCGCGGGTCGCGCCCTGACCTCGTCAACGGCGAGCCCGTTGTAGCGCGAGAGCCCGTGCAGCGGGCTGTCGAGGTGGATGTCGGCGGCGTGCAGGAAGCGGAAGCTCACCATGCGTCCGTGTTCCCTTCGACGTTGGCGATGTCCGGTGGGCGGCCTGGCGCGATGGCGGCTGGGCGCGCCGCCGACCTCCGCCCTCGCGTCCGCAGCAGGCCGCCCGCCGTCACTGGTACTTTCGGCCGCGGTTGTCGAAGGCGGGTTTCGTCCCCTCGAGCACGTTCACCACGGCCCTGTTCAACTCAACGTCTTCGATTGAGCCGGAGAGGTAGCTGATGCTGCAGAGCGCCTTGCGGTCGAACTCGGCGAAGACGATCTGCTCGGCGTCGCACACCACCGCGAGGTTAGGGTTATGCGTCACCATGATGATCTGCCTGGTCTCCCTCGCCGCGTTGAGCACCGGCACGAGGAGGCTGACGATCGTCTCGTTGTCGAGGTTCTCCTCCGGCTGGTCGAGGATGATCGGGTTCCGCTTCCTGTCGACGAGTAGGTAGAAGATCAGCAGCAGCGCGCCCCGCTGGCCCGGCGACAGCTGCTCGATCTGGGTGTCTTGGAACAGCAGCGTGTATTTCGGCTCGAGGTACTCGAAGGCGTAGAGGAGATCGTACGCCTCGGCTGGAGACCTGTCCTTCCTCATCAGGCCGTTGATGTCCGCTTGGTCGGGGGTCCGCAGGCGGGCGGATTCGTGCAGCAGGGCGTTTACGTCGTCGGCGAAGGCGAGCGCGCCCTCCCTGTCGTTCAGGTCGCGCGCCTCGAGGCGCGACTTGATCGCCGCGCGGCTCTCGTCCTCCCCGCGGAGCTCGCCGATGCTTTGCTTGATCAGCGAGAACAGCTTCTCCGAGACCGCGTCGTGGTAGGCTGCCAAGTTGGACTCGAACTGCAGGCGGTACTCCTCGCCGACAAGGGCATTTTCCCGGACGAGCGCCTGCACGGGTTCGAACAGCCGCGATCGCTGGTCCCGTTGGAGGGCGAGGACGTCGAGGATCTCGCCGGCGAGTCTGCCTCGTTCCGTTCTCCGCTCGACCAGGGCGGCGGGAAGCGAGTCCAGCTGCTGTAGCCGCGCCTGCAGACCCTTCCTGCTGTCAGGGACGTCTGCCGTGCCCTCAATCGCGTCCGCGGAGCCCTGCCACGCCCTCATTCTGCTGAGGAAGTCCTGATACGCGCGCTGCGGGCCGTTCAGCGCCTCGGTCGCCGCCTTCAGGCGCTCGGCTTGGCCCTGCCTCGTCGCGGCGATCTCGGCGGTGCGGGCGGCCAGCGTAGCCGCGCTCGCGATTGCCGTGTCGTCCGCGGCGGCGAGCTGGTCGTCTCTGATCTCGAACAGCAGGACGGCCGCTTCGGTGAGGTCCAGCAGTCGGAGGTCGTCGCCTATCTCCGACATGGCCGAGCCGACCTGCGACCTGAGGAGAGCGAGGCGCTCGCGGATGTTCCTCACCGCCTTCCGCCGCGCGGCGGCGGCCACGGCGTTCTCCGCGATCGTCCTCGCCTCCGCGTCCAGCCGCTCGTTCTCCGCCGCGATCTCCGCCAGGGTCGCCGCCGCGGCCTCCTGGGCGGGCGACTGCGTCTCGGCTGGCGCCGGGACCGGTTCCGGCTTGACAAGGTCCAGCTCAGCGAGCTGGGCGGACTTCAGGTGGATCTGCTCCTCGACGTTGCGCCGGGTGGCCGGGTGCAGCTGATCCTCGATGGACGCGATCGCGCGGTTGACCGACGCTAGGTTCTTGCGCGTCTCGTCGAGGCGCACGCGCAGCATCGCCTCCTGCGCCGCGATGAGCTGGTCGAAGTCCAGCGCCCCAAGACGGTCCTCGGAGGGGATGTGGGAGAAGATGACGGAGCGTAGTTCGCGCTCGAAGTTCACCGAGCGTCCCGTTACGTGCTCGTTACACAGCGCCTCGAAGCGGCCCTGCGGGACGTAGCGCACGAGCTCGACGCGGTCCGCCGCCGGGTTGTCGGCCAGGTTCCCCCTGCTCGGCTCTCCTGCGAGCCAGCGCAGCTCGCCCTCGAACTGCCGGGCCGGCTCGCCGGCCTTCCCTCGGAAGCGGTCGGCCTTCAGGAACGAGAAGTGCGCGTGCTGCTGCGAGTTGCCGACGAGCGCGAGGACGTCGGCCAGCGCGCTCTTGCCGCTCCCCTTGTTGCCGATGATCGCCACCAGGTCGGGGTTGAGCGGGACCGTGCAGCCGTCGAACCAACTCTCGGCGAGCGTGCTGGAGCCCACCTTGGCGAGCCTAACCTGGTCGATGTAGAAGGTCTTGTTGGCCGACACGCGTTCGAGCTTGGGCGGCACAGCGCCGATGAAGCATCGCTTCGCGGGCTCCCTGATAGCCTGCTGGAGCCCTCTCCAGGTCGGGTCGGCCTTGATCCAGGTCGTCCGCTGCGAAGGGAAGTCGCCGTAGCCACGCGAATTGTTGTCGCCCGCGATGCCACGGAACCTGTGCGCGTCGCTCCCGGAGACGGGTAGCCGCGGGGTCCTCCCGACGGTGTCCTGGAATGCGTCGAAGAACGACTCGTTCTGCGGGACGCGCCGGCCGACGAAGGCGTTCCAGAGCCCCTCGTTGCGCGTCTCGAAGATGGGGGAGCTTTCGAACAGCCCGATGGCGTAGGCGTAGTGCTCGAGGTGCTTCACGGTCGCCAGCCCATCGTGGGTATCGAACGGCATGAAGCCGCAGGCCAGCCCGCCGGGGACGCAGCGCACCGCCGCCTTGTAGCTGTCGACGGTGATCTCCGCCGTCATGTGTCCGGCCCTCAGCGCGAGCGCGTCGTGGCCCGCGACCTCGGCCTTGTCGAAGCCGTGAACCTTCAGCTTGTCGGCGTTGAGGTTGCGCGCGTAGGTGATGAGCGCGTGCTCGGAGACCGGCTGGTTGGTGATCTCCAGTTTCAGGGTGGACAGGAAGTCCTTGAGCAGCTGGTCCTCGATCTCGTTCGAGAAGACCACGTGCGCGTTCAGGCGGCCTTGCATCGGCGCCGCGATGCGCAGCTCAATCCCGGGGAACACCGTCTTTCCGAGTGTGGGCGCGCCGGCGTCCGCGAGCCGCCGCTTTAGGGCGAACCACCCGTCGAAGTGCCAGTAGTCCTGGATGGCGTAGACGGCCGGTGCTGCGTCGTTGAGCGCGGCGACCATCTCGTCAACCAGCTCTAGATCCCGAGGCCCGCGGCCGCCTCCGGTGAACCTCTCGCCCTGCCAATGAAACGATGCTGGCGTGTGAATATGAAGATCCCACTGCCGCCATTCCGATCCGCGAGGATACAGCCTGGTCACCGATTCCGCCCCTCATGCAGCTTGTTTCGCTTTGCCGGTCGTTCCCGGTCATGCTGTTTTAGTCGCCCGACATCGTGGCTGGATAGGTGGTTTCGTAAAGGGTGCTGATCAGCACCTCGTTGAAGGACCAATGCCGTCCTGGCGCAACGGCATAGTCGGCACCGGACACGATCTGCTGTGCGCGCGTCAACGACACTACATCTCCGCGGAGCCGTACCTTTTTAGGATCGATTACCTCAACCGTTTCACCCGTCGCGATGTGGACGAGTGATGACCCGATCGGCACGCCCATCTCAGTGAAATTGAGTTGCGGGCGCCGCTTTTTTCAGCCTCTCGCCGCCATGACGGCATGGTCGAGGCCGACCTGGCCGGCCACTCCCTCGATGAGGTCATGCACGACAAGCAGTTCGAGGCGATCAACGTCAAGGCGACGTAGCGATCACGGGATCACCAACGTCCGGAATGTGGCGATCAGCCAACGGCAGCTGTTGGCGCAACACGGAAGCGGACAGCGCGCTCTCGGGCCAGTCTGGCGAGACTGATCCCGGCGTTCGGCGTGGTCCGGTTTTTCAGTTGATGGACATCATTCAACCTCCCGGCCGTCTCGCAAATCCGGTAGCCAAAGACCCGGCCGGCCTCTCTCCTGCGTCGTCAGAGGGCTCTCGATGGGTTTCCTGGCGGCTGACCGATCATCGTTGCAGGTAGTTCCTAGTCCTCGTAAGCGTCCGTCGATCTCGGATGGAAATCCCCGTCGTTCGCTAGGCGTATTGGGGGCATTAGGTGGAAAGTTGTGAGCATAGAACCGACCAGGGAGGTTGACGCAGCCGCCTGGATTCAGGCCTTGCTTGGGACGCTGCTCGTTCAGGCCACTGCGGCCTTCCTGACCCGCATCATTCCGACGATCGCGCCGGCGGTTGGGCCGGAGTTTGGCTGGACCGACACGACTATCGGATATCTGGCGGCGGCGACGACCTTCGGATCGATCGCATTCCTAGCCGCAGGGGGGCCTCTGATCCGACATCTCGGTCCGATCCGGGCTTTGCAGATTGGACTTGGGCTGGGCCTCGTCGGCCTGGCGCTTCTCCCGGTGCCGGCGACGGCCGCTACCGTTGCCGGTTGCCTGCTCATAGGGCTGGGTTACGCCCCATCGAGCCCGGCGGGCTCGGACATCCTGCAACGACACGCCCCGCCAGCTCACCGCAACCTGATCTTTTCGATCAAGCAGGCGGGGGTACCGGTCGGCGGCGTTCTGGCGGGGCTCGCACTTCCGCCGCTCGCCCAAGCCTATGGCTGGCAATCGACGCTTCTCGCCTCGGCAGGGCTCGTCTTGCTCACAGTGGCACTGGTGCAGCCGCTTCGCGACCGGCTGGATAGCGAACGATACGGCGGCAGGCTCGGCTGGCGCAGCTTCCTCTCGCGCGAAAACCTGCAGCGGCCATTGCGCGCGCTCGGCGATGCCCCCGGTACCTTGCCGCTTTCCCTTGCCGGCGCATGCCTCGCCTACGGACAGGGATGCTGGTTTGCCTTTCTGGTCACCTTTGCCGTCGTTGAACTCGGCTACTCGCTGGTCGCCGCGGGCCTGCTCTTCGGAATCATGCAGGCGACGGGGGTTGCCGGGCGAATCCTGCTCGGCTGGCTGTCGGACCGGCTCGGCTCGGGCATCCTGACGCTCCGGCTCGTTGCGGCAGCCGGTGTTGCGACCGCTCTCGCAGCAGGTCTGAGCAGCAAGGCCTGGCCGCTTTCGGCCGTCGCCATCCTATCCGGGATTGCCGGGATCACCGTGTCGAGCTGGAACGGCGTACAAATAGCCGAGATCGCTCGTCGGGCGAAGCCGGGCCAGATCAGTGAGACCGCAGCCGGCGCGACCATGCTGATTTTCATTGGGCTTTTTCTTGGCCCCATGACCTTCGCCGCGATCCTGGGCGCAACCGGACGATTCGACTTGTCATTCTACAGCGTCGCCCTGATGTCAGTCCTGCCGATCCTGATCCTTACGCCGCTATCTCACAAACCACTCAAGACATAGGTCGAGGCAGCAGCAATCGTCAGCTCCATAAGTTGCCTCTGATCGGGCGCGGGCGGAGTGTCCGGAGGAAGCAAAAAATCGGGCAATCGCGGACGTCCTCTGGTGGGCTGCCCCTTAACGTCAGTTGTTGGCGCATTATGACGCCGCTTGAGCCGACTTGGCCAGACGGGATGAGGACGAGCTGGTCAGGGGGCTTTGAGATCGCTTCCAGCGTGCTCTCGCCCGTGCGTTTCGCTACCGGCTATCGGCCGGCCTGTTCGACCGCTCCTGAATCAGGTGTCCGAGCGAACACCAGTCCTGGTCGCCTCGTCCCGAGGCGACCAGGCCGTGCATCAATTGATCGAGCACCGCGGTCACCGGGGAGGCGACGCGAAGGCCGCGCAGGGTGTCGAGCGCGATGCCGATGTCTTTCTCCATGAGGACGGCGCGGAATCCTGGCGCGGTATCTCCGTCGAGAAGCCGCTGCATGTGTTTCTCGACGACGGTGCTGCGTGCGGCGCCGCCGAGCAACGCCTCGCGGACGCGATAGGCGTCGACGTCCATCGCGCCGCACAAGGCGACCGACTCGGCCACGGCTGCCATGGAAGCCGCAACGCAGATCTGGTTGCAGGCCTTCGTGACCTGACCCGCGCCGGAAGCGCCGACATGGACGATCGTCTTCGCGAAGGCCTCGATCACCGGGCGGGCTCGGGCCAGCGCCTCGTCCGCTCCGCCGATCATGCAGGACAGCGTCCCCTCGGCCGCGCCCTTCTGGCCGCCGCTAACCGGGGCGTCGAGCATGTGCCGGCCCGACGCCGCAAGGCGTTCGGCCATGCCACGCGCGGCGACCGCATCGATGGTGCTCGTATCGACCACGACCACGCCGGGGGCCAGCGAACCGGCGATCCCGGCCTCGCCGAACAACAGCGCTTCCACGTCGCGGGTCGCGGGCAGGCTGAGCACGACGACATCGGCGTCTGCCGCGGCTTCGGCTGCAGAGAGGGCGGAGACCGCGCCCAGTGCGCTCAGGGCGGCAGCCTTCTCGGGCGAGCGATTGTGGACACGCGTGGGGAAGCCGCTTCGCACGATGTTCGAAGCGATGCCAGCGCCCATGACGCCGAGTCCGATGCAGGCGACCGACAATTTTGGGGGCATATCGTCAGTCTTTCTTCGCCGCCTGGACGGCCTTGGAGGTGCGGTCCATGGCGGCGAAGAACGCATCGCCGTCGAGATAGCTGATCTCGAACCCGCTTCGCGCCGCGATCTCGCGCAACTTCTCGCCCTGGATCACGCGGCCGAAGGCTTCGGTGAGGTAGCGCGTGATCGGGTCGGGCGTCCGTGCCGGCAGCATGAGGCCCTTCATGTTCTCGACGTTCACGTCGTAGCCGAGCTCCTTCAGCGATGGCACGTCGGGAATAGCCGAGGCGCGGTCGGAGGTGGTCGCGAGGGCGTGCACCGTGCCTGCCTCCAGCTGCGCCTTCGCTTCGGGCGGGGTGATGAGCGTCATATCGAGGTGACCGCCGAGGACCGATTGCAGCGCATGCGCGCCGCCCCGATAGGGCACGTGCGACAGCTGAATGCCGGCCGCTCGCTCGAAGGCCTGGAAGCCGGCCTGGAGAATACCGCCGTGACCGGATGAGCCATAGGTGAGCTTGCCCGGCTCGGCCTTCGCCCGCTTGACCAGCGCCTCGATGCTGTCGAGCCCACTGCCCTTGCGGGTCACCAGCACCATGTGCTCACGGTTGACGCGGCCGATCGCCTTGAAGTCAGACAGCTTGTAGTTCGACTTCCCGTAGATCGGCAGCGTGGTGCTCTCGCTGCCGCCTCCGATCAGGAGGGTGAGCCCGTCGGGCTCGGCGCCGGCGACGAACTCGGCCGCGAGGGCCCCCGAGGCGCCCGGCTTGTTCACGACGACGATTGGCACGGGAATGATGCCCTCGGCAGCCTGGGCGACGAGGCGAGCCGTGACGTCCGTTCCGCCGCCCGCCTGGAAGCCGACGATGAGCTGGATCGGCTTTTCCGGTTTCCAAGTCGCGGGCGCGGGTTGCTGTGCCAGCACGGGCTGCGCCAATGCGGTCAGGCCGATGAAGCCGACCAGGAATCTTCCGAGCATCCCATCCCTCCCTTGTTGTGTCGTTGAACCTACGCGGCGGCGTCTGCTGGCCGCTCGTCCGGCCAGGGCACGCCGAAGCGGCGCCCCAGTTCCTCGAGATCCGAGACGACCGCCGCGGGCAGATCGAGACCCTCCGTCCGACGCTTCTCGGCGAGGCGATGCTCGTATTCGCCGGCATAGAGGATCTCATCGAAGCCTGCGGCTCGCGGCTCGCCCTTCAACAAGGCGGCATATTCTGCGAAGCGGCTCGTGAAGAGCTGGAGCGGCGCGAAGCGGGCGATGTCGACCAGGATGAAGAAATGCCCGACATCCTGCGGCTCCCGCCAATTCTCGTACATGTTGCGCACGCCGGGGCCGAACCCGGCGCCGGTGAGGACGCCCGACAGGATGTCGATCCCCATCGACAGGCCCGAACCCTTGGCGCCACCGAGCGGCAGCACCGCGCCGTCGAGGCCTGCCTGAGCATCGGTGGTCGGACGGCCTGCCGCGTCGATGGCCCAGCCGGCCGGAATGGCCTCGCCCCTCTTCGCGGCCGCGATGATCTTGCCGCGCGCAACTTGGCTGGTCGCCATGTCGAGCATGAAGGGCACGCCGTTATCCGTCGGAAAGGCGAGCGCGAAGGGATTGGTGCCGATGAACGGCCGAAGCCCCCCGTGCGGAGGCATGGTCTGCGAGGCGTTCGAGACGACGATCGCGCCGAAGCCCTCGCGGGCGGCCGCCTCGGCGAAATAGGCTGCTGTTCCGAAATGGTTCGAGCGGCGCACGCCGATGCCCGCGATGCCGTGCTGCGCCGCGCGCGCGAATCCCAGCTCCAGCGCCTTCCGGCCGACATGCGCGCCGAAATTGTTGCCGCCGTCGACGAGGGCCGTCGCGCCTCCGTCCTGGACGATCGAGATCGCCGCCTGTGGATCGACCATGCCTTCGGACGCGCGCCGCAGGTAGATCTCCATGCGCAGGACGCCGTGCGATTCGACGCCACGAAGATCGGCATAGACCAGAGAGTCTGAGACCGTGCGGCCGACCTCGGCCGGCACGCCGGCGGCCGAGAAGACCTGCGTGCAGAAGTCGATGAGCGCGTCCGGCGGGATGCGCGTCAAAGCGGGAGCCCCTTCGCGCGGAGCGTTGCGTCGACCCAGGACCTGTCCACGGTGCCGTCCGCGATCGAGGCCAGGATCGCCTCCTCCCGCTTCAGTTGGGCCTGCGCCAGCTCGGCAACGGCAGCCGCCTGCGAGCGCGGGACCGCGAGCACGCCGTCCACGTCGCCGAGCATGATATCGCCCGGCATCACCGGCTGGCCGCCGACCGTGACCGGCACGTTGATCTCGCCGGGACCGTCCTTGTAGGGTCCGCGATGGCTGGCGCCGCGGGCGAAGACCGGCAGGCTTGCCCTTGCGATGGCATCGGAATCGCGGATGCAACCGTCGATGACGAAGCCTGCGACGCCGCGACTCGCGGCGATGTTCAGCATGATTTCGCCGATGATGGCGTTGGTCATGTCTCCGCCCGCGTCGACCACGATGACGTCGCCCGGCTCGGCCATGTCGATGGCCTTGTGCACCATGAGGTTGTCGCCTGGCCGCGTCCGGACGGTGAGCGCGGAGCCGATCATCGCCGAACCGTCATGGAAGGATCGCAGGGATGCGCCGCCGGCATAGAGGCGCCCCATGTTGTCGCTGACGATCGGTGTCGGGATTCCGCCCAGCGTGCCGAGAAGCGCCGGATCGATCGCAGCCAAGCGCGGCTCGATGCGAAAACCGATCATCCTGACGTCCCTCCCGAATTCTTCACGAAATCGACTAGCGCGCCTTCGAGAAAGACGTCCAATAACTTGTCAATCCGTCTCCGATACGGAATGCGTATCGGATGGACCTCGTTCGCCTCCGCAGCTTCCTCGTCCTGATGGAAGAGCTTCATTTCGGGCGCGCGGCCGCGCTGCTCGGGATTGCCCAGCCGCATCTCAGCCGACGCATTCAGGAACTCGAGCGCAGCATGGGCGTGGAGCTTTTTCGGCGCTCGCAGCGGCATGTGGAGCCGACGGCAGCGGGGCGGAGCTTCGCGGAGCGCGTGACGGCCGTCCTCGCCGCGCTCGACAATGCCGCCCTGGAGGCGCGGGAGGTGGCCGCCGGCATATCAGGCCGATTGCGTATCGGCTTCATCCATTCGAGCACTTACGGAGTTCTGCCCGCGACGCTGAAACAGTTCCGCGCTATGCGGCCCGACATCGCGATCGAGTTGCGGGAGATGACCATCTTGGCGCAAATCGATGCGCTTCGCAGCGGCGACATCGACCTCGGCATCCTGCGTCCGATCGGCGGTGAAGACGATCTCGCCTACGAAACCGTTCTGCACGAGCCGTTCCGGCTCGCCGTGCCGCAGGATCATCCGCTGGCGCGCCGTCGCAGCCTGCGGCTGTCAGACACCATGCGAGAGCGCTTTATCATGTTTCCGCGGGAGGCCAGCCCGCTGTTCCACGCGCGCATCACGGCTGCCTTCGACGCGGTCGGCGTCATTCCGAACGTCGTGCAGGAGGCGACTCAGATCCACACCGTTCTGGGCCTCGTCGGCGCGGGCCTCGGCATCGCCCTGGTGCCGAATTCCTCACGTCAGCTGGACTGGCCCGCCATCCGACTTCTCGAGATCGACCAGGCCCCAGAACCTGTGGAGATATGCATCGGCTGGCGGCGGGACCAATCACCACCGGCCCGCGAGGCATTCGTGGACGCGGCCAGAAACGCGGCGGGCAGTCTTGGCCGACAATCCGACCGGATCAGAGCGTAGGTTGTTACTGATTCAGCGCTTGGAGAGCAATGGCGTGAACGTTCTTCGCGCGAGATGCTAGCGGCGCTCCTTGGCCGAAGTCCCGGGCAATTACTCCTTCATCCTACTGCCACGCCCTCGCAACGGCACCGCGCACCCGCGCCGAAATGGCATCTTTCATCGCCGTTTGGCGTGGTGCAACCACGTCGGCATCCAGGCTCGTCCTTCTATCGGCAGGCACATTCAGGAGAGGATCGATCGATGCTTCGCAGTCAAGCCGTGATCAAGACGCTGAACGGAAGCCGATACCTACAGCAGCTGTCTAAGCATTGGGCTCATAGGTTCGATACCGAGTTTAATGAAACTTCCGCGCGAATTGCGTTGCCGCTAGGTGAGACGCGCCTTAGCGCCGATGACGTGAGCTTGAAGATCGATCTCAGCGCTGAGACCGCTTCTGCGTTATCCGATCTTCGCGACGTCGTGGTTCGGCATGTCGAGCGCTTCGCCTTCCGTGAAACGCTCGCCTTCGAGTGGTCGCAGGAGAACGATTGAACATGACGGCGACCGGCCTCGATGTCGCGGTCGCGATCCCGGCCCTGGCCGAGGGCTGCGACGTTCAGAGATGGTGCTTTCCCCGACGCTCATTGTATGGCGCATCTGACACCTTCAGCCGAACGCCGCGTGGTTGAGGGATCGATCCCAATTCCCTCGACGAGGATGTCCCTTTGCCATTGCATGGCTCCGAGAAGCAGCTAGGGCCGACGAAGTCGCTGCCCGCGCTCCGTTGCTCGACCGATGCGCCGCATGCCTGTTGAGAGCGCATCGGCCGACCGTGGCGCGAGGGCGGAGAGGCCGCCGGTCAAGCTTTCCGACGCTGGGGAGCAGGTGCTGGGCCTCTATGCCGCCCAGTTGCGTCGGCGGGCTCTGATCGTCGCCGCCCTGCTGGCCTTGGCACTGGCCGGCCTCCTGCTGGACATGACGACGGGCCCCTCGGGGTTGCCGCTGGCCGAGACCTGGGCGGCCCTGATCGGGGCGCCCGAGGCCAGCCGCGGCGCCCAAGTCATCGTCTGGCATGTCCGCCTTCCGGTTGCCCTGATGGCGATTCTCGTCGGCGTCGCGTTGTCCCTCGCGGGCGCCGAAATGCAAACCATCCTCGACAATCCCCTGGCGAGCCCGTTCACGCTCGGCGTCTCGGCCGCGGCCGCCTTCGGCGCCTCTCTTTCGATCGTCCTCGGGCTCAGCCTGCCGTTCCTGCCTCCGGGACTGACGATCGCGGGCAACGCGTTCCTGTTCGCCTTCGGTTCCGTGCTGCTGCTTCAGGCCATGGCGCGGCGCAGTGAGGAAGGGCCGACTGTCCTCGTCCTCTTCGGCATCGCCCTGGTCTTCACTTTCAACGCGCTTCTTGCCCTCGTCCAATTCCTCGGCTCGGCTGAATCCTTGCAGGAACTAGCGTTCTGGAGCATGGGGAGCCTTGCGCGCGCGAACTGGGCCGCGATCGGGATCCTCACGGCGGTCATCGTCCTGACGCTGCCTTTTTCGATGGCCTCGGCCTGGCGCATGACGGCGCTTCGGCTCGGCTGGGAGCGCGCGGCGAGCTACGGCATTGATGTCGCAAGGCTGCGCTTCTACTCCCTTCTCCGCTCGAGCCTCCTTGCGGCGACAGCGGTCGCCTTCGTTGGCACAATCGGCTTCGTCGGGCTCGTCGGGCCGCACATCGCGCGGATGCTGATCGGCGAGGATCACCGCTTTTTCCTGCCCGCCAGTGCGCTCACGGGCGCGGTGGTGATGTCCTTCGCCTCGATCGCGAGCAAGCTCCTCGTCACGGGCGCGGTGCTTCCGGTCGGCATCGTCACCTCGATCGTCGGCCTGCCGCTCTTCTTTTTCCTCATCATGCGGCGACGGCGGACATGACGGAACTCGGGCTAGCCCTGACCGTCGAGGACATCAGCGTCGGCTATCCGGGCCGGCCGGTCGTCGAGCGGCTCACGCTCGCCCCCCTGCAGCCCGGCAGCGTGACAGCCATCGTCGGGCCGAACGCGGTCGGAAAGTCGACGCTGCTGCGGGGGCTGGCAGGGCTCCTCCCCATGACCGGATCGATACGGCTCGGAAGGACCGAACTCGCAGGCGCCGACCGCACTCTGCGGGCGAGGCATGTCGGGTTCATGCCGCAGACTCTGCCGACGGGCGCGCGGCTGAGCGCTCTGGAGGCTGCCATTGCCGCTCTGTCGGTGAACCCCATGGACGCTGTTGGTGCCGCACGGTCGGCCGTGCGGCGGCGCGCCATGGAGGTGCTGGAGCGTCTGGGGATCGGGGCTCTCGCGCTCGAACCCCTCGTGGCACTCTCGGGCGGGCAACGGCAACTCGTCGGCCTGGCTCAGGCCATCGTCCGGAATCCCTCGGTCCTGCTGCTCGACGAGCCGACGAGCGCGCTCGACTTGCGGCATCAGGTTCGCGTGATGCAGGTCGTCAGAAGCCTCGCGGAGGAGGGGGTGATCGTTGTCACCGTCTTGCACGATCTGGCTCTCGCTGCGCGCTGGGCAGACCGTCTCGTCGTTCTCTGCAATGGCGCGCTGGTCGCCGACGGAGATCCGCGCGCGGTCCTCACGCCACGGCTCCTCGCGGAGGTCTATGGTGTGGCGGCAAGGGTCGAGCTCTGCTCAGCCGGCCGACTCCAGGTCATCGTCGACGGGCTCGACGCGATCGGTTCTGCCTGAGGGGTGCGCTTGCCTGCATCGATCCCATGTCGGAGATCGGCCAGCTCGCCGAGGTGGCGAGCAATCATGGCGCGCAGGTTGCGTATTAAATCGGACAGATCGCTGATGTTCGCTGCGATATCGCGGTTGTTGCCTTGGCGACCAAGCATAGATTGTTTTTAGAACTAATAAAGAATGCGGATCTCTGCCTCTGAGTTGCCATTTTGCAATAGACGTCTGGCCGATTCGTCCCTTAGCCAGCCCTTAGCTTGAGCGAGGGCGAAATGTCAGGGGCAGCAGGTAACAGACCGAATGCAGGCGCGAGCCGCCGGTTCATCCTTTTGGCCGGCACGATGTTGTCGGTCGGATCGGCCGAAATCGCCCTGGCGCAGTCGCAACTCCCGCCGGTGCAGATCGCTCCCCCTGCAACTCGTCCAGCCGTGCCGGCGGCCCAGCCTCAGGTCGCCCGCTCCGCCGCGCCTGTGCGAGCCACGAGGGTCAGGCAACCGGTCCGGCGTGCGGTATTTCCGGTCGCAGCGGCTCCGCAGCGAGGCCAGGTCTCGCCGCCTCCGGCCGTGAACCCGACGCCGCCGACGGGGACGATCGGCCAGCCGCCCGTTCCCTATGCCGGCGGCCAGGTCGGAACCGGCGCGCGCGTCGGCATGCTCGGCAATCGCTCCTTCCTCGATACGCCGTACAATCTGACGGGCCTTACCGCGAAGCTGATGGCCGATCAGCAGGCACTGTCCGTCGCCGATGTCGTGCTCAACGACTCGTCCGTCCGCAACGACGTCTCCCCCTTTAGCGACCGCGACTCGTATTTCATCCGCGGCTTCTCGGTGACGAACCTCGACACCGCCTTCGACGGCCTGTTCTATCTCACCAACGCGCGCCGCAGCTTCATCGAGGGGATCGAGCGCGTCGAGATCCTGAAGGGGCCGAGCTCGTTCCTCAACGGCGGGGAGGGGCGCATCGGCGGCACGATCAACCTCGTGCCGAAGCGCGCCACCGACGATCCGATCAACCGCGTGACGACATCCTATATCGGCAAGGGCCAGTTCGGCGCGCATGTCGATATCGGCCGCCGGTTCGGCGCCTTCAACGAGTGGGGCGTGCGCTTCAACGGCGCCTATCGCGACGGCTCGACGGCCCTCGACAAGAACAAGGTCGAGGCGAGCAACCTCACGCTCGGCCTCGATTACCGCGGCGACCGCTTCCGCGCCTCGCTGGACCTCGCCCATTCGACGCAGAACACCACCGCGCCGACCTCGATCTTCAACGGGATCGTTCGGGGGATCGACATTCCGAAGGCGCCGAAAGCGAGCCTCAATACGGCCAGTTCGCTGGAGTACCTCGACAACCGCTACAGCATGGTTGCCGCGCGCGTCGAATACGACCTCCTCCCAAACACGACGATCTACGCCGCGGGCGGTCTCAGCCGCTACAACGAGGAATACCTGTCCTCGTTCTACAGCATCACCAACAGTGCCGGCACCGCGACCAATACCTTGGCCATCGCGCCCCTCGAGCTTCAGGGGTTCTCCGGCGAGGTCGGCCTGCGCTCGCAATTCGAGACGGGGTTCATCTCCCATCGGATCAACGTCTCGGCCTCGCACGCGAACAACAAGAACTTCTCGCGGGGCTATTTCCCTCCGGCACTTCCGAGCTTCCAGACGAACATCTACGCCCCGGTCCATCTGCCGGCGGGGTCCGTCTTCACCGCGGGGCTGCCGCGCTCCGCCGGGCAGCCTCTCTTCACCGAACTGCACGCGAAAAGCATCGCCGTGTCGGATACTCTGTCCGTTCTCGACGACCGCATCCAGCTGACCTTGGGCGGCCGCTATCAGGAACTCGATCTGCAGAGCTACAACACGCGTCCGACGCCGACGAAGGGCTGGCTGGCCTCTGAATACGAGAAGAGCAGGTTCAGCCCGGCCGTCGGAGTGGTGGTGAAGCCGCTGGAGAACCTCTCCATCTATGCCAACTACATCGAGGCCCTTCAGTCGGGCCCATCCGCTCCCACGAGCGTAGTTAATGCGAACCAGGTCTTCGCGCCGATTGTCAGCAAGCAAAAGGAGGTCGGCGCCAAGTATGATTTAGGCACGATCGCGGTCTCCGCCTCGCTCTTCGAGATCGAGCAGCCGAGTGCCCTGACCACCTTTCCCGCGAATTTCCCCACCGAGCCGGCGACCTTCTCGGTCAACGGAATGCAGCGCAATCGCGGCATCGAGCTGGCTGTCTTCGGTGAGCCTGTGCAGGGCCTCAGACTGGTCGGGGGCATTACCTTCATCGACGCTGAACTGGTTAAGGCCACGGACGTGAACCTTCGGACCACCGCCAATCCGTATTTTGTCAACGTCAACGGCAACACCGCGCCCGGCGTGCCGACCACGGCGTTCAACCTGTACGGTGAGTACGATCTGCCGCCGTGGCTGCTCCCGGGCCTGACCGTGACCGGCCGGATCCTCTACACGAGCAGCCAGTACTACGATCAGCTCAACACGCAGAAGATCCCTGACTGGGTGCGCGTCGATGCCGGCTTGCGCTACGTCACGACCGGGCTCAACGGCAAGCCGATCACCCTCCGGGCCAATGTCGACAACATCTTCAACGAGTCCTATTGGGCCACGGCGTCACGAGGGTATCTCAGCGTCGGAGCGCCGCGCACCTTCCGGCTCTCCTCCACCATCGAGTTCTGAGCCATCATGGCGGCAACCTCGGACGGGCTACGCAGTGCCTGCGCCACAGTGCGGCGCGGTCGGATCGGCGCCCGTATGAGGCGCGTCGCGGCTTGCCTCGGGGCTCCGCTGCTGCTCCTCGCCGCGCCGCAGGCCGAGGCGCGGGAGGTCGTGGATCTGGCTGGCCGCACCGTGCAGGTGCCGGACAAGGTCGAGCGCATCATCATCGGCGAGGGCCGGTATATCCCGACCCTCGCGATCTTCGACCCGGAGAACCCGATTCGCCGGATTGTAGGGATGATGGGCGATTACGAGGGCGTCGATCCGGGCAGCTACGCTCGCTACCGCGCCCGCTTTCCCGAAATCGACCAGATCAAGCGCATCGGCCGCGCCGCGCGAGACACGTTCAGCATCGAGCAGGCGATTACCGCGAAGCCGCAGGTCGCGATCTTCGGGCTCGCCGGCCACGGACCGGGGGCACGCTCCGCCGAGGTGATCAATGCCCTGGAGGCGGCGGGTGTCGCGATCGTCTTCGTCGATTTTCGAACCGATCCGCTCGTTAACACCCCGCGTTCCATTGCACTCCTTGGGCAGGTCCTGGGCCGTGAGGACAGGGCGGAGGAATTTCTTTCGGTCTGGCGCCCGGCTCTCGCCGCCGTGACGGAGCGTCTCGCCCGTGAGCGGCCGGCGCCCGTGCGTGTCTTCATCGAGAGCAGGGTCGGCCTTGGTCGCGGCTGTTGCGAGACCATGACGCGCGGCATGATGGGCCGCTTCGTCGGTGCCGCGGGCGGGGTGAACGTCGCCGAACCAATCCTACCCGGCGAGGCGGGGGTGGTCAGCCTCGAATGGCTGATCGCACACCCCCCCGATGTCTATATCGGCACCGCGATCGGAAGCGGGCAAAATGCCAAAGCAAGCTTCCTGGCGCTCGGGTCAGGGGTATCCGAAGAGACAGCGCAGGCTCGCCTGACCAACGCGCTGGCGCGGCAGGGCATCGCCGATCTTCCCGCGGTGCGGGATGGGCGAGCCCACGCGATCTGGCACCACTTCTACAATTCGCCGTTCAACGTCGCAGCCATCCAGACGTTCGCAAAATGGCTCCACCCGGCACTGTTCGCTGATCTCGACCCCACCAGGCTGCTGGCCGATATGCACGCACGCTTTCAGCCATTTCCCGCCGGCGGCGTCTATTGGGTTACAGCGGTGAAGCCGTGACGAGACAAGGCCACTCTGCGGTCGAAGGCCAGCCGATCTGGCTTCACGTCGGATCCTGCTAGCAACTGCTATACCTGCCCAGCTCGCAATTCCTCTAGGCGGTGTGGACATCATACGACGATCGCCGCGATTGCGCGCTAGTTCCTGGCTGTCTTCTCGAGGCGGGTGCGACACGTCGGAACTGTTTGAGCTTCGAGAAGCAGCACCCGATGAGCCTCCGGCGAAGCCGGGGCGGTTCGTATCGCCGAATGGTGGATCACGCCACTGCACGTCCAACGTTGTCCGCCACTTCGGCGCCTCGCGCACCAAGTGGCGCCGGTGGACCGACGGTGCTATCCTTGGCGGTCTGGTGCTCAATCTCCGCGTTCAACTCGGCCCCGATCAACACGATCGTTGCCGACAGCCAGATCCAAGTCA
>NZ_SNZR01000001.1 GCF_004363955.1 Enterovirga rhinocerotis | reverse complement strand
TTTGGCGGCGAAGCCGTGTCCGGCGCGCCGTCGATGGATGGGTTCTAGAGCCCGCCCCCAACCAAGTCAACACCCCCAGTGAAATTTTTGCGACAAAAGTCCGACAGGCCCGATTTCCCACGGCTTCCGCACCTCTACGCGCAGGCGGACCGGCAGCCTTCGAGCCTCAGGCGATGACGGGCGAACCCGGGCGCCTTCCATGGATGGGACGATGCGCGGCCCGCGCTCCGGGAAGAGCGTCCCGCGTGAGGGCCCGGCTCAGAACGGCGTCCGCTGACGCAAGGCGGCCGTCAGGGTGCCTTCGTCGAGATAGTCGAGCTCGCCGCCGATCGGCACGCCATGGGCGAGGCGCGTCACCGTCACCGGGAGGTGCCGGACGAGTTCGGTGACGTAATGGGCCGTCGTCTGGCCATCGACCGTCGCGGAGAGCGCGAGGATCAGCTCCTTCGTCTCGGGCCGCCCGGCCCGCGCGACGAGGCTGTCGAGGGAGAGATGCTCCGGCCGCACGCCGTCGAGCGGCGAGAGGACCCCGCCGAGGACGTGGTAGCCGGCCCGGATCGCGCCCGCCCGTTCCAGCGCCCAGAGGTCCGACACCCCCTCGACCACGACGATGATCGCAGGGTCCCGGCTCGGATCGCGGCAGATCGTGCAGGGATCGCTGGTATCGACGTTGCCGCAAGCCGAGCAGACGGTGATGCGCTCCCGCGCGACCGCCAACGCGTCCGCGAGCGGCCCGAGCAACTGCTCGCGCCGGCCGATGAGATGGAGCGCGGCGCGGCGAGCCGAACGCGGCCCGAGCCCCGGGAGCCGCGCGAGCAGCTGGATCAGCCGCTCGATCTCGGGGCCGGCGATGGTCTGGGCCATGCGGAGAGGCGCGCCGCCCTCAGAACAGCTTCATGCCGGGCGGCAGGGGCAGGCCGGCCGTGAGCTGTCCCATCTTCTCGGCGACGAGGCGCTCGGCCTTGCCGCGCGCGTCGTTCAGCGCCGCGAGGACGAGGTCTTCCAGGATCTCGCCCTCGTCAGGGGAGAGGAGCGAGGGGTCGATCTTGACCGACTTCACCGCGCCCTTGGCCGTCGAGACGACCTTGACCATCCCACCGCCGGCCGCGCCCTCGACCTCGAGGGATTCGAGCTCGGCCTGGGCGTCGGCCATCTTCTTCTGCAGGCCCTGCGCCTGCTTCATCAGCCCCATGATGTCCTTCATACGATCCTCCGCATCCAATGCTCGACCGAGGCGATGCCTCGGAGCCGGTCCCAGACCACGCTCGTCCGCTGCCACATGGCGGCGTGACGGTGTCGCTTCGCCTAACCCTCCCCTGGAGGGGGAGGGTCGCCGGCGAAGCCGGCGGGGTGGGGTGACGACCACCTCTCCCCACTGTCGGCGTCTCCGAAGTGGAGGCCGTGCATCACCCCTCCCCGGACCTTCGGTCCGACCCTCCCCCTCCAGGGAGGGTTGGCGGCCACCTCGGCATGAGGAGCGTGGGGATTCCGGCCTAGGCGCTCGTGTCAGGTCTCCTCGTCCTCGTCGGCTCCGGCCTCGCCCGTGCGGTCGACGGCCTGGGGCTCGTCCTCCGCCGCTTCGGGCTCGGGCGCCCGCTCGCGGACGTCGACCACCTTCGCGCCAGGAAAGCTGCTCAGCACCGCCTGGACGAGGGGATGATTGGTCGCGTCCTGGCGGCGCTCGGTCTCGCGGCGGGTCCGCTCCTCCGCGATCGTGGGCGCGCTGGCCTCCTTGGAGAGGCTGATCACCCAGCGCCGGTTCGTCCAGGCCTGCAGCGCCGTGGTGAGTTCACCGGGAAGGGTCTGCCGCGCCGTCGGCTCGAGCGCGATCTCGATCCGGCCATCCTCGAACTGGACGAGCCGGACGTCACGTTCGAGCGCGGTCTTGAGCATGACGTCACGGTTCTCGCCCGCGAGGGCGACGACGTCCTCGAACCGGCGCAGCACGACCGCCTCGGTCTGGGGTGCCGGCACCGGAACGGCAGCCGGAGGCGCGTCCGTGCGCGGAACGGCCTGGAGACGGGGCGCCGTCGTCGGCACCGCGTCCATGCGCATCGGAGCCGGCTCCGTGCGCGCCATGGCGAGCGAGCCCGAGAACCCGCCGGACGGCGCACGCCCTCCCCCGCCGCCGCCATTCGTTGGCGGGGCCGAAGCCTCGCCGCGAAGGCTCCGCAGAACCTCGTCGGGGCTCGGCAGGTCGGCCGCGTAGGCGAGGCGCACGAGCGCCATCTCGGCCGTCGCGAGCGGCCTCTGTGCCGCTCCCACCTCCGGCACGGCCTTCAGCAGGATCTGCCAGGCCCGGGACAGGGCCCGAACCGGCAGCCTGCCGGCGAACTCGCGCCCGCGCAGACGCTCGGCCTCGGTGAGCGAGGGATCGTCGGCGGCGTCCGGGACGAGCTTGATGCGCGTGACGAGATGGGTGAAGGCCGCGAGGTCCTCCATCATCTGGCGCGGGTCGGCCCCGGCATCCCAGCCGGCCCGCAGGACGGCGAAGGCGCCGGGCACGTCGCCCCGCATCGCCGCCTCGAAGAGATCGATGACCTGGCTGCGGTCGGCGAGGCCGAGCATGTCGCGCACGCCGATCGCCGTCACCGCGCCGGCGCCATGCGCCACGGCCTGATCGAGCAGCGAGAGCGAATCGCGCACCGAGCCCTCGGCCGCCCGGGCGATGGCCGCGAGCGCCTCCGGCTCCGCCTCGACGGCCTCCGCCCGGCAGATGCGGTCGAGATGGGCGATGAGCGTCGCGCTCTCGACCCGGCGCAGGTCGAAACGCTGGCAGCGCGACAGGATCGTGACGGGGACCTTCCGGATTTCCGTCGTCGCGAAGACGAATTTCGCGTGAGGCGGCGGTTCTTCCAGCGTCTTCAGGAACGCGTTGAAGGCCGCCGTCGAGAGCATGTGCACCTCGTCGATCACATAGACCTTGTAGCGGGCCTGGACGGGTGCGTAGCGGACGGCGTCGGTGATCTGGCGGATGTTCTCGACGCCGGTATGGGAGGCCGCATCCATCTCGAGCACGTCGACATGGCGCGATTCCATGATGGCGCGGCAATGGATGCCGAGATCCGGCATGTCGATCGAGGGGCCGGAGCCCGGCTCCCCGGTATCGTAGTTCAGGGCGCGGGCGAGGATGCGGGCGGTCGTCGTCTTGCCGACGCCGCGGACCCCGGTCAGCATCCAGGCCTGAGGGATGCGGTTCGCCGCGAAGGCGTTCCTCACCGTCTGGACCATCGCCTCCTGGCCGATGAGGTCGGCGAAGGTCTGCGGCCGGTATTTGCGGGCCAGGACGCGATAGGGCGTCGGGGCCGGCTGGGCGGAGGGGGGCGCCTCGAAGCCGAGGAGCGCCGCCTGTCCTTCATCGCCGCCGGTCTGTGGTTCGCCGTCCCGGATGTCGCTCATCGATGCTGCGGTCGCGCCGCGTGCAGCCGGCGCCGGAGGGCTGAACGGGTGGGAGGCTGGACGAAGACCCGCTCGGTCTCGTTAGGGCTGCTTCCTTCCGGATCTGACCCGGTTGGCGAGTGAAACGTCCCCCGCCAACCTCCCGGCCCCGATATGCGCGCTCCGAGCCCGCAAGACAAGGTGCAAGCGGCCTTGTCCGAACAGGCGGCGCCGCGGCTACCGGCCGACGAGGCCCCGGGCGACGATCAGGCGCATGATCTCGTTCGTGCCCTCGAGGATCTGGTGCACGCGCAGGTCGCGGACGATCTTCTCGATGCCGTATTCGGCGAGATAGCCGTAGCCGCCGTGGAGCTGGAGCGCGTCGTTCGCGACCTTGAAGCCGACATCCGTCGCGAAGCGCTTGGCCATGGCGCAGCGTTGCGTCGTGTCGGCATCGCCGCGGTCATAGGCCGCCGCTGCGGAATAGAGGAACACGCGCGCCGCCTCGAGCTCGGTCGCCATGTCGGCGAGGCGGAACTGGAGGGCCTGGAAGGCGTCGAGCCGCTTCCCGAAGGCCTTGCGCTCGCTCATGTAGCCGAGGGTCCGATCGAGCGCGGCCTGCGCCCCGCCGAGCGAGCAGGCGCCGATATTGAGCCGGCCGCCGTCGAGCCCCGCCATCGCGATCCGGAAGCCGATCCCCTCGTCGCCGAGCCTGTTCGCGACCGGCACCCGGCAATTGTCGAAGATCACCTGCCGGGTCGGCTGCGCGTTCCAGCCCATCTTGCGCTCGTTCGGGCCGAAGGAGAGGCCCGGCGCGTCGCGGGGCACGACGAGGGTCGAGATGCCGCGCGGCCCCTCCTCGCCCGTCCGCGCCATGACGACGTAGAGGTCGGACGAGCCGGCGCCCGAGATGAACTGCTTCGAGCCGTCGAGCACGTAGTCGTCGCCGTCGCGGCGGGCCGTCGCGCGCAGCGCCGCCGCATCCGAGCCGGAGCCGGGTTCGGTCAGCGCGTAGCTCGCGAGAAGCTCCATCGTGCAGAGGCCCGGCAACCAGCGCTCGCGCTGCTCCTGCGACCCGAACTTGTCGATCATCCAGGCCGACATGTTGTGGATCGAGATGAAGGCCGAGACCGCCGGGCATCCCGTTGCCAGAGCCTCGAAGATCAGGGCCGCGTCGAGCCGCGCGAGGCCCGACCCGCCGAGATCGTCCCGGATATAGATGCCCCCCATGCCGAGCGCCGCCGCCTCGCGCATGACGTCGACCGGGAAATGCTTCGCCTCGTCCCATTCGACGGCATGCGGGGCGATCTTCTCGGCGGCGAAATCGCGCGCCATGTCGCGGATGGCGATCTGGTCTTCGGGGAGGGTGAAGAGGGTCATCGGATGTCCGTCAGTGAAACGACGAGATTGGCTTGGGGGCTTCCTGCCAACAGCCGCAAGAAGCGGCGATCGGCCGTGACGACACGCAATCCCAGCGTCAAAGCGAGAGAGAGGTAGCAGAAATCATAGATCGGGTGCCTGTAGGAGACGCTCCAATCGAACGCTTGCAGGATCAGGCTTTCGTCATCGTGCCAGCGGGACATCGTGCGCTCGATCCGCAGGATCCCTTCATGCGCCTGGTCGATGCCGATCACGCCCCTGCCGACATTGGCCCAAAGGGCGTTGGCCAGTTCGAGTTTGAGCAAACGCGGCGCGTGGAGATCATCGACCGAATCGAGGATTCGAACCGCGTCCTCGCTGTCATCTTCCTGAACGAACCATTTGACGGCGACGCTGGCATCGACGACCAGCGCGCTCACATCAGGCCCTCGCGGATCTCATCGAGCGTGAGAGACGGAGCGACGCCCTTTTGCTTCGCCCGGATCGCACGCGACACCGCCAACCGCTCGTCCGGCGTAAAGGGCTTGTGCGCCTCGAGCAGATTGCGAAGCTCCTGCTCAAGCGAGATGCCCTTGATCTTCGCCTTCTGGCGATAGCTCTCGACCGTGTCCTCGTCCACGTTGCGAATAAGAACCTGGGCCATCGGGCAGCACCCTCGCGTCGTCCCGCTATCGTTTTCGATAGCACATCCATAGCGCCCAAGAAAGCGCGCTTGACGCGCCCGCCGGACCGAACCTTGCTAGGGATCCCGCCAAAGGAGGCTCGTCTTGACCTTTCGGCACAGCATCGGCGCGACGACGCATGTCTTCCGGGACCTGAAGGATCTGATGGCGAAGGCGACGCCGCCGCGCTCCGGCGACCGCCTCGCCGGGATCGCCGCATCGACCCTCGCGGAATCGGTCGCCGCGCGCATGGCGCTCGCCGACCTGCCGCTGCAGCGTCTCCTCGACGAGCCGCTGATCCCCTACGAGACCGACGAGGTCACGCGGCTCATCCTCGACCGACACGACGGAGCCGCCTTCGCCTCGATCCGCTCGATGACGGTCGGCGCCTTCCGCGAGCATCTGCTCTCCCCGGCCTGCGACGCGGCGCGGCTCGCGGCGCTCGCCCCGGCGATCACGCCCGAGATCGCGGCGGCGGTGTCCAAACTGATGCGCAACCAGGACCTGATCGCGGTCGCGCGCAAATGCTCGGTCGTGACGAAATTCCGGAACACGATCGGCCTGCCGGGCACGCTCGCCGTGCGGCTCCAGCCCAACCACCCGACGGACGATGCCCGCGGCATCCTCGCGGCGACCATCGACGGCCTTCTCTACGGAGCGGGCGATGCCGTGATCGGCATCAACCCGGCCTCCGATTCCCCCGCCATCCTCGGCGATCTCGTGCGGATGCTGGACGAGGTGATCGTCCGCCACGACATCCCGACGCAATCCTGCATCCTCACCCACGTGACGACGAGCATCGGCCTCATCGAAGCCGGAGCACCGGTCGATCTCGTCTTCCAGTCGATCGCCGGCACGGAAGCGGCGAACGCCTCCTTCGGCGTCACCCTCTCCCTGCTGCGCGAGGCCGAGGCGGCGGCGCAGTCGCTCGGGCGCGGGACCGTCGGGCGGAACGTGATGTATTTCGAGACGGGCCAGGGCTCATGCCTCTCGGCCGGCGCCCATCACGGCGTCGACCAGCAGACGCTGGAGGCGCGGGCCTATGCGGTGGCACGGGAATTCTCGCCGCTTCTCGTCAACACCGTCGTCGGCTTCATCGGGCCGGAATATCTCTATGACGGCAAGCAGATTACCCGGGCGGGCCTCGAGGATCATGTCTGCGGCAAGCTGATGGGCGTGCCGCTCGGGTGCGACGTCTGCTACACGAACCATGCCGAGGCCGACAGCGACGACATGGACAACCTGCTCACGCTCCTCGGCGTCGCGGGCGTGAACTTCGTGATGGGCGTGCCCGGCGCCGACGACGTCATGCTCGGCTACCAATCCACTTCCTTCCACGACGCGCTGTACCTGCGGCAGACCCTGGGGCTGCGCCACGCGCCCGAATTCGAGGCCTGGCTGACGCGCATGGGCCTCCTCGACGAGGCCCGCCGGCTCCGCACCGCCGGCCGCGACCATCCGCTCCTCGCCGCACCGGCCCTCGCGGCATGAGCGGCGGGTTCGAGGCCGATCCCTGGGACGCGCTCCGCCGCTTCACCCCGGCCCGGATCGCACTCGGCCGGGCCGGGGCCGCCCAGCCGACGCGCGACCTGCTCGGCTTCGCGATGGCTCATGCACAGGCCCGCGATGCCGTCCGGATCGGGCTCGATGCGGAGCGGGTCGCGGCGGAGATCGAGGGCCTCGGCCTCGAGGTGGTGCGCATCGCGAGCGCGGCCCCCGACCGCACGACCTATCTCGCCCGCCCCGATCTCGGACGGCAGCTGTCGGCAGCGTCCGACGCGGCTTTCGCGGCTCGGGACGAGGAGGGCCGGATTTCTCGCGAGGGTCGCTTCGACCTCGCGATCATGGTCGCGGACGGGCTGTCCTCGCCTGCGATCGAGCGGAACGCGGCCCCGCTCCTCGCCGCCCTGAGGCCCTGGATCGCAGCCGCGGGCTGGCACCTCGCGCCGATCGCTCTCGCGACCCAGGCCCGGGTCGCCCTGGGCGATGCCGTCGCGTCCCGCCTCGGCACCGAGGCGGTCCTGGTCCTGATCGGAGAAAGGCCGGGGCTTTCGGCGCCCGACAGCCTCGGCGCCTATCTCACCTTCGGCCCGAAGCCGGACGCGACGACCGATGCCGACCGGAACTGTCTGTCGAACATCCGGCCCGAGGGCCTCTCCTATGAGCGCGCCGCCTTCCAGATCGCCTGGCTTCTCGACCAGGCGCTGCGGCGGCGCGTGACGGGCATCCGGCTCAAGGACGAGAGCGACAGGCTGATCGTCGAGGGCCGCCTGCCGGAACCGGCCCTCCTGCCGAGCGGATAGCGCTGCGCCTCAGGATTGCCCGAGCCGTGCGAGGAGCTGTCCGGCCCGCTCGCGGCCCCACGTCCTGACCTCGAGGCCACCGGGTGCCGCGGAGGGAGGCGCCGCGCCCGAAACGGGCGGCGGCGCGGGCGAAGGAACGGCCGCCGGTCCGCGGGACGGTGCGGGAGCGGGCCTCTGCGCGACCGGCCGCGCCGCCGCCACGTCGACGCCCTGCCCTGCCGTCAGCGAAACGGACCCTCCGTCCCGGCTGACCGATGCGCCGCCTCCCTTGACGAAGACCGCCGTCTTGCCGGGCGCGGTCTCGACCGCGACCGCGGCGTCACGCAGCTCCGTGACCGCCTCCGCCGTGACGATCCGGAAGCCCTCACGCCGACCGGCCGTCTCGACGAGCACCGCGCCGCCGTCGACCCTGACGCCGACGAGCCGCCCGTCGCGCTCGATCGCGGCGACGCGGGTCGCCGTCTCGGCGGCGATGCGCAGCTTCTCCTGGCATTCGTAGATGCGAAGAAGAGAGGTCGAGCTGTCGTCGAGGCGGCAGCCGGGCGGAACCTCGGGCGCGGGCGCGGCGATTGCGGCACCGGCAAGAAGCAGGATCGCCACGGCGGGAACCGTGCGGGGCGTCATGGCTCCGTCCCCAGCGGTATAGATTCCTCCGACACCGTCTCTTCCGGCCCGAGCATGTCGGCGATGGACACGGTCAACCCTGGCGGATCGAGCACGAGGTCGCCCTCGGCGAGGAGGCGGGTCTCGATCACGTCCTGCACACCCCTGCTATGATGGATAACGAGCCGCCGACCGGGATCGACGATCAGATAGTGATGCAGCGCGGCGACCCTAAAATAGCCTGCCAGCTTCGCGCTGGCATCCCGATAGGCAGTGGACGGCGACAACACCTCGACGACAACGACCGGCGCGGTGGCTTCTCGCGCCTCGCCGCGAAGTTGCTCGCCGCATTGAACGAGCACATCCGGGACATACGAGGTTGCGGCCGCAATGCGGACGGCAATCGAATCGACGAAGGCCTCGCAAGGCGCGCCGGACCTGTCGATGGCGCCCGCCACCGCCAGGTAGCTGCGAGCCTTGACGCGCGCATGCACGACCCGCTCCGGAGCCATCGCGATGACGGCGCCGTCCTCCAGTTCGTACCGGCCCTCCCGCCCCTCGGCCCAGTCGAGGAACTCCTCGACTGTCATCGGAGGCGAGGTCTTCTCGGCTCGCATGAGGTCTCCCGCGAAGCAATGCCACGCGGGAGCCACTCTATCAGACGTCTGAACCGAGCGTCAGCGTCACTCCATCGTCGGGATGACGAACTCCGCGCCTTCCTTCACGCCGGAGGGCCAGCGCGAGGTGACGGTCTTGGTCTTGGTGTAGAAGCGGACCGAATCCGGGCCGTGCTGGTTGAGGTCGCCGAAGCCCGAGGCCTTCCAGCCGCCGAAGGTGTAATAGGCGATCGGAACCGGGATCGGCACGTTGATGCCGACCATGCCGACATCGACCTTGGCCGCGAAGTCGCGGGCCGCGTCGCCGTCGCGGGTGAAGATCGCGACGCCGTTGCCGTATTCGTGCTCGGTCGGCAGGCGGAGCGCCTCCTCGTAGGTGTTGGCGCGGACGACGGAGAGGACCGGGCCGAAGATCTCCTCCTTGTAGATGCGCATGTCCGACTTCACGTCGTCGAACAGGCAGCCGCCCATGTAGAAGCCGTCCTCGTAGCCCTGCATCTTGAAGTCGCGCCCGTCGACGACGAGCTTGGCGCCTTCCTGGATGCCGAGATCGACATAACCCTTGATGCGCTCGAGCGCGGCGCGGGTGACGACCGGACCGAAATCGGCGGACGGGTCGGTCGAGGGGCCGACCTTGAGGTTCTCGACGCGCGGGATCAGCTTCTCCATCAGCCGATCGGCGGTCGATTGTCCGACCGGCACCGCGACCGAGATCGCCATGCAGCGCTCGCCGGCCGAACCGTAGCCGGCGCCGATCAGCGCATCGACCGTCTGGTCCATGTCGGCATCGGGCATGATGATCATGTGGTTCTTGGCGCCGCCGAAGCACTGCGCGCGCTTTCCGGACGCCGCGGCCCGCTCGTAGATGTACTGAGCGATGGGCGAGGAGCCGACGAAGCCGACCGCCTTGATGTCGCGGTCGTCGAGAAGCGCGTCGACGGCCTCCTTGTCGCCGTTCACGACGTTGAGGATGCCGGCAGGCAGGCCCGCCTCCATCATCAGCTCGGCGAGGCGCATCGGCACGCCAGGATCACGCTCGGAGGGCTTCAGCACGAAGGCGTTGCCGCAGGCGATGGCCGGCGCGAATTTCCACATCGGAATCATGGCCGGGAAGTTGAACGGCGTGATGCCGGCGACGACGCCGAGCGGCTGGCGCATCGAATAGATGTCGATGCCCGGCCCCGCGCCCTCCGTGTATTCGCCCTTCATCAGGTGCGGGATGCCGCAGGCGAACTCGGCCACTTCGAGGCCGCGCTGGATGTCGCCCTTCGCGTCCGGGACGGTCTTTCCGTGCTCGCGGGCGAGGAGATCGGCGAGTTCGTCGTAATGCTTGGTCACGAGGTCGACGAACCGCATCATGACGCGCGCGCGGCGCTGCGGATTGGTCGCCGCCCAGGCCGGCTGGGCCGCCTTCGCGTTCTCGATCGCCGCTCGCACCTCGGCTTTCGAGGCGAGCGCCACCGTGGCCCGGGTCTCGCCCGTCATCGGCTCGAACACGTCGGCCGTGCGGCCCGACGTGCTGGCGACGCGCTTGCCGCCGATGAAATGGCCGTAACTCTCCATGACCGTTATCCTTCCCTTGAATTGAACGACGCGCCGCTCTCAGGCGGCGCGGGCGATGTCGAACTGGCCCGTCTTGCGGAAGCGGCCGAGATAGCTCGGGGCGACGGCCGCGAAGGTATCGGCCGCGATCCCCAGCCCCTCGAAGCTGCGGCCCTCGGCGATCGCGGCTTCGGACACGACATTGTCCGTGCGCAGAAGCTCGACCTGATCGACGGTCAGCTTGAGCTCAGCCGGCATGAGGCCGAGCGTCAGCGCATTGATCAGCGAGAGGACGCGCGCCTGGACCTTCGCGAGACCGAACGGCAGGGGCGCGATCACACGCTCGCGCTCCGTGACGGCGAGCACGTATTCGACGAGTTCGCGCAGCGTCTTCACCTCGGGTCCGCCGAGTTCGTAGATCCGTCCGGCCGGCACCGTGCCCGAGACCGCCCGCGCGACGACCTGCGCGACGTCACCCACGAAGGCCGGCTGGAACTTGGTGTCCGCGCCCGCCAGCGGAAGCACCGGCAGCGCGCGGGCGAGCGCGGCGAAGCGGTTGAAGAAGGTGTCGCCCTTCCCGAACATCACCGAGGGCCGCAGGATGATCGCGTCCGGACGATGGGTGTGCACGGCGGCCTCGCCCTCGGCCTTCGAATGAGCGTAGCGCGAGGCCGAATGCAGGCTCGCGCCGAGCGCCGAAACATGCACCAGCATGGCATCGGCCGGCGTGGCCTGCGCGATCAGGTTCGGCCCCTCGGCCTGGACCGCGTGGAACCGCTGCCGCCCGCTTTCCGCGAGGATCCCCACGAGATTGACGACGGCGTCGGCGCCCGCCGCCGCCGCCTCAATCGAGCGCGGATAGCGCAGATTCGCCTGGACGACCTGGATCTGCCCGACGCGGCCGAGCGGCTGGAGGAAATAGGCGAGGTCCGGCCGCCGGACCGCGACACGCACCCGGTAGCCGCCCTGCGCAAGCGCATGCACGACATGCCGGCCGAGAAACCCCGAGCCTCCGAACACCGTCACGAGCTTGGGGGCCCGGTCGATCGCGTCCATATTCTGCTCCCGGACGCCGGCCCGGCGTCCCTTCGAGCCGTTCCATAGACGAAGCGCGCCGACCCTGTGAAGCGGGTCCTTGCCGCATGGGGGCCGGATCGTGCCGCGCCCCTGCGGAGCGGAGGGGTCGCGCTCCGAGCTTGCGGGCCCGACCGCCGGAAGGGTAGCGAACGAACCATGTCCGATCGCCAGCCAGCCCCCGTGCCGCGCGACTTGCCTGCGGGCCTCTCGTGGGAGGCCGCGCTGCGCCATGTCCGATCCGCGCTGGAGGCGGCGGGGATCGACGATCCTGTCCTCGATGCACGCCTGCTCGTGGCAGATGCCCTCGGTACGGATGCGGCCGGGCTCCTGGTCCGAGGAGAGGATGCCGTGGACGAGGCCGGCCGCGCCCGCCTCGCCACGCATCTGCGGCGCCGGCTGGCGCGCGAGCCTGTCGGGCGGATCCTCGGCACCCGGGAGTTCTGGGGGCTGCCGTTCCGGCTGTCCCCGGCGACGCTCGAGCCGCGCCCCGATACCGAAACCGTCGTCGAGGCCGCCCTGGCCCGCATCCCCGACCGGCAGGCGCCGCTGCGCCTCCTCGATCTCGGCACCGGAACGGGCTGCATCCTCGTCGCCCTCCTGTCGGAACTGCCGTGCTCGGCCGGGTTCGGGATCGACCTGTCCCCCGAGGCTGCGGCGACGGCGAGGGCCAATGCGAGGCGGAACGGGGTCGGGGAGCGCGCGGCCTTCCTCTGCGGATGCTGGGACGCTGCGGTGCGCGGCAGCTTCGACCTCGTCATGTCGAACCCGCCCTATATCGCCGAGGCCGATCTCGGGCGCCTCGCGCCGGAGGTCGTCGCCTACGACCCCGTCCTCGCCCTCGACGGCGGAGGCGACGGGCTCGCCGCCTATCGGGCGATCCTCGCCGCCCTCCCCCGCCTCCTCGCGCCGGGAGGCCTGGCGGTCCTCGAGATCGGATGGGATCAGGCCGATGCGCTCAAGGCGCTCTCGGGCGAGACGGAGCTGGTCGTAGAGGCCGTCGAGCGCGACCTCGCCGGCCGGGACCGCGCCGTGGTGTTGCGGAGGCGCGACGCCTGAAGGGCCGGCCTCAGCGTTCGCGGAACGTCCGCGAGATCTGGTCGCGCAGAGGCTTCAACAGGAAGTCGATCGGGCTGCGCTCGACCGTCTCGATAAAGGCCTCCGCCTGCATCCCGGCGATGACCGAGATCGGATTGAGGCGCTTGAGTTCCTCCGGCGGGACCGCGACGCGCACCGTATAGAAGACCAGCCCCTGGCGCTCGTCCTTCGTCACGTCGGCCGAGACGCGCGTGACCGTGCCGGCGAGTTCCGGGTTCTGCGACTGGTGGCCGGCCTGGACGCGCACGCGCGCCGTCTGACCGCGGGCGACCTGATCGATCTCGTTCGGCGGGACACGGGCTTCGAGTTCGAGCGCGACCCCCGCCGGAACGATCAGCATCGTGACCTCGCCCGGCGAGATGACGCCGCCCACCGTATGGACGGCGAGCTGGTGGACGGTGCCCGAAGTCGGCGCCTTGAGATCGACGCGGCGGAGCTGGTCTTCGGCGGCCGTCTTGCGTTCGATCAGCTCGGCCTCGCGGCCCTGGATCTCCCGCAGCTCCTTCATCACCTCGGCGCGCAGCTCCTCGTCGATCTGGATGATCTGAAGCTCCGTCTCGGCGATCTTCCCCTCGGCCTGCGCCACGGCGGCGGTGAGCTGGCCGCGCTGGCCGGCGATCGAGGCCTGATCGCGCTGGAGCGCGCTGAGACGGGTGAGCTGGACGAGGTTCTGCCGGTAGAGATCCTGGACGCCGACGAGCTCGGTCGCGATGATCTCGGACTCCTTCGCCTTGGCCGCCTGCTGCGCCTTGAGGCCCGCGATCTCGTCGCGGAGCTGGGCGACGCGCTTCTTGAGCTGCTGCCTCTGCCCCTCGCGCGCCGAGTGGCGGACCTCGAACAAGCGCGTCTCGGCCGCGAGAAGCTTCGCGATGGCGGGCTCGTCCCGGCGGCTCGCCAGGGCCTCGGGCACGACGAGGCGGTCGCTGCCGTCGCGCTCGGCCTCGAGACGCACGGCGCGCACCGCGAACTCGTCGAGCTGCTTCGTGACGATCTGGTAATTGGCGCGCGGGATCGTCTCGTCGAGCCGCAGGAGCACGTCCCCGGCCTCGACCTTGTCGCCGTCGCGGACCAGGAGCTGGCCCACCACGCCCCCGGTCGGATGCTGGACCTTCTTGACGTCGCCGGTCACGACGAACTGGCCGCCGGCGGCCACAGCGCCGCGCAGCGAGGTCGTCATCGACCAGACGCCGAGCGTCAGACCGAAGAAGGCGATGATGGCGAGGCCCGCGACATGCTGCCGTCGCAGCGAGCGCTGGTAATCGGGTTTGCGATCGGCGCTCATTCGGCCGCCTCCGACTGAGCGCGCGGCTGCTGTGCCGGCGGATTGGGAACGGGCCTGACAAGTGTCTTGAGGATCTCGTCGCGCGGCCCGGTCTTCTCGAGCCGCCCATCCTGCACGATGGCGACGCGGTTGACGGCCGCGAGGCCCGAGATGCGGTGCGTGATCACGACCGCCACCCCGCCCCGCGCACGGATCGACTGGATGGCCGCGCTGAGCGCTTCCTCGCCCTGATGGTCGAGATTGGCGTTCGGCTCGTCGAGCACCACGACGAAGGGATCGCCATAGAGCGCGCGGGCAAGCGCGATCCGCTGGCGCTGGCCTCCGGACAGGGCCGCGCCCGCCTCGCCGATGCGGGTGTCGTAGCCCTTCGGCAGGGCCACGATCATGTCATGCGCGGCGGCGGCCCGGCCGGCCGCGATGATCGCCTCGGGATCCGGCTCTGCCGCGAAGCGCGAGATGTTCTCGGCGACCGTGCCGTCGAACAGCTCCACATCCTGCGGCAGGTAGCCGACATGCCGGCCGAGCTGGTCGCCCCACTGGTCGAGCGCCGCTCCGTCGAGCCGGACGGCGCCGCGCAGGATCGGCCAGACACCGACGAGCGCGCGGGCGAGCGTGGACTTTCCCGATCCCGTCGGGCCGATCACGCCCAGGGCGTCTCCGGACGACAGCGCCAGGCTGAGGCCGCTGAGCACGGGCTTGGTCTGGCCCGGCGGCGCGACGAAGACGTCCTCGATGACGAGGGATTTCGCCGGAGTGGGGAGCGCAAGCCGCTGCTCCGGGGCCGGCACGACGGCGAGGACCCGCTCCAGGCGGTGATAGCCCTGGCGCGCGGCGACGAACCCCTTCCAATGCGCGACGGCGACCTCGATCGGCGCGAGCGACCGCGAGGTCAGGATCGAGGCCGCGATGATCGTGCCCGCCGAGATCTCGCCCTTGATCGCGAGATAGCCACCGAGGCCCAGAGCGGCCGATTGCAGGACCTGCCGGAACACCTTCGCGAAGGAACCGATCCCGCTGACGACGTCGCTGGCGCGCAGCGTCTCGGCGACGTGCCGGTCGCTCAGATCGCTGTAGCGACCGAGGAAGTTGGACCGCATGCCGAGCGCCGACAGGACCTCCGCGTTGCGCCGCGTCGTCTCGACCAGCATGCCGCGCTGCGCCCCGATCTCCGCCAAGGCGCGCGCCGGAGCCTGGCTTCGACGCTCGGTCAGCAGCGTGAGGACGACGAGCACGACCCCGCCGCCGACCGTCAGCCAGCCGAGCCAGGGATGGAGCAGGAAGGTCGCGACGAGGAAGATCGGCAGGAACGGCATGTCGAACAAGGCCGTCGGGCCGAGGCTCGACAGGAAGGCGCGGACCTGGTCGAGATCGCGGACGGGCGCCGCGACGTCGGTCCCGCGCACGCCTCTCAGCGGCAGCTCTGCCACCGCTTGATAGACGCGGGGCGCGAGCAGCTCGTCAAACCGCGCGCCGATGCGGGCCAGCATGCGCGTCCGCAGCCAGTCGAGCGCGCCTTGGAGGGCGAAGGCCGCGAGCACGATCAGGGACAGCGCGACCAGGGTCGCGACCGAGCGGCTGGTCAGCACCCGATCGTATACCTGCAGCATGTAGAGCGAGCCGGTCAGGTAGAGGATGTTCACGATCGCCGAGAACAGGGCGACGCCGATGAAGGCGGGCGAGCAGACCCGCAGCGCACGGCCGACCTCGGGTGAGCGCGGAAGACGCGGATCGGAGCCGCTCATGAGAACCTCGATGCCGAGCGGGCAGACGATGAGCGGATCAGCATGGGTGTGCTCGCCATATCCCTGCGCACCATCGCGCCTGCTCTGACGGATGCCGTGCCGTCAAGACCGGAGCCCGACCTTACGACGATCCCATAGCACCCGGCGCGGCCGAGAACTGCAGGACATCATCCATCCTTCTTGAAAAACGAAGGTTCGGCATGATTCCGGACATCACGTTAAGATGATCGAAAAATATGCGGAGATCCGACGGGTCGGGCGCAGATATCCAGGACATGGCGACTTCGACCGCCTCGCGGCGGGCTCAGGCCAGCGCGAGTTCCGCCTGAGCCGGTTCCATCACCTCGATCGCATCGCCCGGCCGGATCCGGCCGGGCCGGACGATCTCGGCATAGATGCCGCAATCGGCGTGGTCCCAGTTCCGCTGAAGTGTACGGACCACGTCGAGGTCGCGCGCTCCCGTCGCAGGATCGACCTCGGTCGCGGCGCAGCGCACGATGCGCTTGGTCACCGTCACGACGGCCTCTTCGCCGATCCGGATCGAGCGGCCGATCCAGTCGAACTCCGTCCAGGCCGGAAGCCCCTCCATGGCGACGTTGGCGCGAAAGCGAAGCGGGTCGACCGGGGCGCCGATCCTCTCCTCGAGCGCCGCAACGCTCGCGAGATTGAGGAGCGAGATGAACCCGCTCCGGGAATCGGTGAAGCGGAACCCGTCGGGCGCCTTGAGGACCCGCGGCGGGCCACGCAACTCGGCCGGCATGAACCCTTCGAAGAACGCGGAGACCGAGGAGCGGCCCGCCTCGGCCGAGAGATCGGCCCGCAGGACCTCCTGCCCTTCCTCTTCGATCACGAGCGTCGTCGTCTCGTCGACATAGCGGGTCCGGAGCGTCGCGAGCCGCTCGTTGCGCATCAGCATCAGGAACTTGATCTTGGGCTGGTGGCGCGGCGCGGCCGGATCGAAGCCCGAGGGACCGTTCTCGATCGCATAGAGCCGGTCGCCCGGCACGTAGCGGCGCGGTTCGAGCTCGAAGCTCTCCCGGGATTCCGGCGACAGCCCCTTGACCGGGTAGCGATGAAGGGAAGCGACCCGCATCATGTCTCCTCTCACGGCATCTCGGGAAACGGGTCGTCGCGTTCCTCGCGATCGACCGGCCCGCTCTCCATCTCGACATTCGCGTGCTCGCGAGGCCCCTCAGCCGGTCGGGGCAAAGAGTGCTTGTCGTCGGGGCGGCGAGGCACCTGCGGGACCTGATCGTCCAGAGGGTGATCGGCGAGCTTGCGGTCGGTCATCGCGCATTCCGGATGGGAGGACAATCGTTGTGCGGATCGTCCGTTCCGGAGGGGGGACGACATCGCCCGCCGATCTCTGCCCTCCCCTCTTGTGTAACCGCAAAGACACACCAGATGTGTCAGGCCGGTGCCGTAGCGGGCCGGCGTCCGCCAGGGTCGCGAGGCCGCTCGGCGGACATCTTTGTCGTCGTGCCGTGCCTGTCTTGGGCGGTGCGCCGAACGAGGGGGTTCCATGGACATCGAAAAATACACCGAGCGTGCACGCGGCTTCATCCAGGCGGCCCAGATGCTGGCCATGCGGGAGGGCAACCCGCAGCTCCAGCCCGGCCATCTGCTCAAGGTTCTGCTCGACGACCCCGAGGGGTTGTGCGGCGGCCTGATCGACCGGGCCGGCGGGCGCTCCGCCGATATCCGCCAGGCCATCGAGGCCTGGCTCGCCAAGCAGCCGAAAGTCTCCGGCAACGCCTCCCAGCCGCAGGCGACGCGCGAGATCGTACGCGTCTTCGACACCGCCGAGGAGGCGGCGAAGAAGGCCGGCGACAGCTACGTCACCGTCGAGCGGCTGCTGCTCGCCCTCGCCATCGAGAAGGACAGCGACACCGGCCGCCTGCTCGCGGCCGCGGGCGTCACCGCGCAGGGCCTCAACACCGCCATCAACGCGCTCCGTAAGGGACGCACGGCCGACAACGCCTCGGCCGAGAACGCCTATGATGCGCTGAAGAAATACGCGCGCGATCTCACCGAGGCGGCGCGCGAGGGCAAGCTCGACCCGGTCATCGGCCGCGACGAGGAGATCCGGCGCACCATCCAGGTGCTGTCGCGGCGCACCAAGAACAACCCGGTCCTGATCGGCGAGCCCGGCGTCGGCAAGACGGCGATCGTCGAGGGTCTCGCGCTCCGCATCGTCAATGGCGACGTGCCGGAGAGCCTCAAGGACAAGCAGCTGCTCGCGCTCGACATGGGCGCGCTCATCGCGGGCGCGAAATATCGCGGGGAGTTCGAGGAGCGGCTGAAGGCGGTCCTCTCCGAAGTCACCTCGGCCGAAGGCGGCATCGTCCTCTTCATCGACGAGATGCACACGCTCGTCGGCGCCGGGAAGGCGGACGGGGCGATGGACGCCTCGAACCTCCTGAAGCCCGCCCTCGCCCGCGGCGAGCTGCATTGCGTCGGCGCGACCACGCTCGACGAGTACAGGAAGCATGTCGAGAAGGACGCCGCCCTCGCCCGGCGCTTCCAGCCCGTCTTCGTGTCCGAGCCGACGGTCGAGGACACGGTCTCGATCCTGCGCGGGATCAAGGAGAAATACGAGCAGCACCACGGCGTGCGGATCCAGGATTCGGCCCTGGTCGCGGCGGCGACGCTCTCGAACCGCTACATCACCGACCGCTTCCTGCCCGACAAGGCCATCGACCTCGTCGACGAGGCGGCCTCGCGCCTGCGCATGCAGGTCGATTCGAAGCCGGAGGAACTCGACAACATCGACCGCGAGATCGTCCGGCTGAAGATCGAGGGCGAGGCCCTCAAGAAGGAGACCGACCAGGCCTCCAAGGACCGGCTCGGACGGCTCGAGAAGGAACTCGCCGATCTCGAGGAGCAATCCTCCGCCATCACGGCCCGCTGGAAGGCCGAGAAGGACAAGCTTGGCCGCGCCGCGGAGCTCAAGAAGAAGCTCGACGAGGCCCGCACCGAACTCGCCCAGGCGCAGCGCTCCGGCC
This sequence comes from Enterovirga rhinocerotis, assembly GCF_004363955.1. Taxonomy (GTDB): domain Bacteria; phylum Pseudomonadota; class Alphaproteobacteria; order Rhizobiales; family Beijerinckiaceae; genus Enterovirga; species Enterovirga rhinocerotis. The sequence goes on along the minus strand of NZ_SNZR01000001.1, from coordinate 4,328 downwards.
AGTACCAGCGCGCGGGCGAACTCGCCTACGGCATCGTCCCGGAGCTCGAGAAGGAGCTGTCCGACCTCGAGGCGAGGGCCGAGGACGGCACGCGCGGCAACGGCTCGGGCATGATGGAGGAGGCCGTCACGCCCTCCCACGTCGCCGGCGTCGTCTCGCGCTGGACGGGCATCCCCGTCGACAAGATGCTCGAGGGCGAGCGCGAGAAGCTGCTCGGCATGGAAGAGGCCATCGGCAAGCGCGTCGTCGGCCAGAGCGAGGCCGTGCATTCGGTCTCGACCGCCGTGCGGCGTGCCCGGGCCGGCCTGCAGGATCCGAACCGGCCCATCGGCTCGTTCATGTTCCTCGGCCCCACCGGCGTCGGCAAGACCGAGCTGACCAAGGCGCTCGCGGCGTTCCTGTTCGACGATGAGAACGCGCTCGTTCGGATCGACATGTCGGAGTACATGGAGAAGCACTCGGTCGCCCGGCTGATCGGCGCACCTCCCGGCTATGTCGGCTACGAGGAGGGCGGCGCCCTCACCGAGGCCGTGCGCCGCCGGCCCTACCAGGTCGTTCTCTTCGACGAGATCGAGAAGGCGCATCCGGACGTGTTCAACATCCTCCTGCAGGTGCTCGACGACGGGCGCCTGACGGACGGACAGGGCCGCACGGTCGATTTCCGCAACACGCTGATCATCATGACGTCGAATCTCGGCGCCGAGTATCTCGTGAACCAGCCCGAGGGCCAGGACACAGATGCCGTCCGCGAGGAGGTGATGGGGGTCGTGCGGGGCCATTTCCGGCCCGAATTCCTGAACCGGATCGACGAGATCATCCTCTTCCACCGCCTGCAACGGAGCGAGATGGGTGCGATCGTCGACATCCAGGTCTCCCGGCTGCAGCGGCTGCTCGACGAGCGCAAGATCACGCTCGAGCTCGACCCCACCGCCCGCGGCTGGCTGGCCGAGAAGGGGTACGACCCCGCCTATGGCGCGCGCCCGCTGAAGCGCGTGATCCAGAAGGCGGTGCAGGACCCGCTCGCCGAGCTGATCCTCGCCGGCACGGTCCATGACGGCGAGACGGTGCCGGTCAAGCTCGGGCCGCTCGGCCTGATGATCGGCGACGTCGCGGTCGGCCAGGAGCGTCGGCCGGCCGGCGCGACGCTGAACTGAGGATCGTCGGGGCGGCTTTCGGGCCGCCCCTTCTCGTTTGCGGAGGGGACGACATGAATGGGGGCAAGGACCGCACCGAAGTCGAGCGCGCCGAGGCGGAACGCGCCGAGATCGACGCGGAACTCGACCGGGAGCTGGAAGACAGCTTCCCCGCCAGCGACCCGCCGAAGATGACGCGCTTCCGGCCCGGCCGCGAATTCACGCCGAGCGAGGCGGAGCGGGAAGAGGCGGCCGAGGAGGACGACGACGGAAAGGGCGCGTAATCTCGGGCCCGGCGGCTCTTCTCGAATCCCGGAGACTTTGCGCGAAATGCGTGGTGCGTGCTTCGAGACGCCGCTCGCTGCGCGACCGGCTCCTCAGCATGACGCTGCTGGTGGAGCCCAAAGACCGCGTCATGCTGAGGAGCGCCGAAGGCGCGTCTCGAAGCACGCACCATCGCCGCGTTAATCCGCCGATGACGAGGCGGGACGTGTCCAGCTGGCCTCTCAGGCCGGCTCGCCGACCCGCTTGATCTCCCAGTCCAGTTCGATGCCCGACGTCTCCCGGACGCGGCGGCGGACCTCTTCGCCGAGGCCTTCGATCTCGGCGGCCGTCGCATGGCCGAGATTGACCAGGAAGTTGCAATGCATCTCCGAGACCTGGGCGTCGCCGATGCGCAGGCCCCGGCAGCCGGCCTGGTCGACGAGTTCCCAGGCCTTGGCGCCCGGCGGGTTCTTGAAGGTCGAGCCGCCCGTCCGCGTGTTCACCGGCTGGGTCGAGGAACGCTGGTCGGTGATGACCGCCATGGCCGCGAGGATCGAGGCCGGATCGCCCGGCCGGCCCTCGAACAGCGCCTCGGTGAAGATCAGGTCGGCCGGGGCCGCACTGCGCCGATAGCCGAACCCCATCGCCTCGCGCGAGAGCACGACCGAGCGTCCGGCCCGGTCGAGGGCGCGCGCCTCGACCAGCACGTCCTTCGTCTCGCCGCCATAGGCGCCCCCGTTCATCCGCAGGGCGCCGCCGACCGCGCCGGGGATGCCGCGGAGGAAGGCGAGGCCGTCGATCCCCGCCTCGGCCGCCGCACGGGCGACCTTGACGTCCGGCGCGCCGGCCCCGGCCCGCACGCGGCAGCCGGGCTCGACCGCGATCTGCGACAGCCCCCTGCCGAGCCGGATGACGGCTCCGCGAACGCCGCCGTCGCGCACCAGGAGATTCGAGCCGAGCCCGACGACGAGCACCGGCAGCTCGGGCGGGGCGCCGGCGAGGAACAGGGCGAGATCGGCCTCGTCCTCCGGCACGAACAGGATATCCGCGCGTCCCCCGGTCCTGAACCACGAAAGGGGCGCCATCGGCGCATCGGCCTCGAGCCGGCCGCGCAGACCGGGCAACGCGGCCCGCAACTGCGCCGCCAGGTCCGGACCGGCGGGGCCTGCCGGCGGCATCGGTGAACCGGTCATGTCCATCCCATCGGGCCTGCTGATCGCATTTCGGGTCCAGGACGCGCCTCGGCGCCCGGCCCTTTCGGCACAAGGCGGTATCTCAAGGGCCATGCGAGTGTCGAGGAGGCCGGCCGCTGGAACAGGGGCGCGTCGATGCCGGGGCGCCTGCCGACGCCGAATCGCGCCGCCTCATCCCGCCGCGCCAGACGGCAGGATGCCCTCCACGGAGGCGCCGTGACCCGCACGTCCGAGGACGACCACACGGCGCGAGAAGGAGCGTTGACACCGACCGGCCGCACGCCCTACAAGGCGCGGCCTTCGGGCCGGGGCTGTAGCTCAGTTGGGAGAGCGCTGCAATCGCACTGCAGAGGTCAGGGGTTCGAATCCCCTCAGCTCCACCAAGGAATTTCAAGCACTTAGGACGAGTGGTGGACGCTTCAATTTTCTGCTGGGTAAGCAGGAGGTAAGCACAAGCCGTGAGTTCAGCGTCGGTCGCCTTGCCGCGAACGACCCGGCCGGCAATCCTGCGGACCCTCAAGAACCGAAACTCGGCGTTTCAGATGACCTCGAAGGCAGAATGGCTCCAGCGAGCAATTCGGCAGGTTCGCGCGCTTCGCGATGAGGCGCCATCCCACGGGCTGGGGCAATTCGCCTACCTTCTCGAAGGAGCAGCCCGAGAAGCCGAAGCCCATCTGCCGTCGGAGGCGCCAGCGAGAATCCCGAATGCCTATAGCGCCAAAACGCTTGCCGAACGCTGGCAATGCTCGCCCAATCACGTGAGGTCGCTCATCGCCAAGGGATCCCTAGAAGCTCTGCCGATGAGCGATAAGCTTCTGCGGATCAGCCGACAGGCGGTAGAGGCATTCGAATCAAAGCCGGCCTTCCCGAGCAGTGACGGAGGCAGTCGCTAAAGATCGCTGGTGTGGCCCGAACGGGCTCGCACCTCGGGCGGCTGTAGGACGGAGCAAGCGATCGGGCGAACCCTCGCGCAACGGCAACGTTGCTGAGTGAGGAGTGTGACCATGATCAAGATCATCACCGCCGCTTTCGGAGCGTCCATCATCGCCAGCACGGCGCTGGCACAGCCTGCGTCTATGCCTCCGGCAGGAAGCGCTTCCCAGCCCGGCGGATCCACTGCCCCGTCCACCACAGGCCCAGCCACGAGCGGCACCGGCCAGAAGGGTGAGACCTCCATTCGGGGTGCCGGTCAGACACCCGGCCCAACCGCGCCGACCACTCAACGGCCGGCTGGTGACACCGGCCCATTACCGGGCGTCTCCGGGAAGGGGCCGCAACCGAACAGATAGGCGCCGCAGCGGTCGCGCCTGCCTTGCTTGAGCCACCGACGCGCTCCATATCACTCAGACCGCTGGTGATCGCCCCGAGGGGCTTGAGCACCGGCGGCAGTTTCGTCGCCCGTCCCGGCACATAGTCCCGCGCGCGATCGAGACGATGAGGCGCCCGCCGGCTGCGATGCCGAGCGGGCGTTTTCGTGAGCGCTTCCCCTCCGCGCGCCTATGACCGAAGCGCGCCTTCACGACATCTACGCGCCCGGTTGGAGGCTTCCGTGAGAGGGGCGGTGTCGACAAATGCCTGAAGATCCACATGCCGGACGATGGTAGCGGAGCCGACCTTTCGGGCTGGGATCAAGCCTTCGGCGATGTCAAACGGCTCGGAACATTGACCCCCGATCGGCGTCCAATATTGACCCCGCCTGGGTGGGTCGTCCCCGGAGTCCATAGGAGGGACCCGCGCA
>NZ_SNZR01000020.1 GCF_004363955.1 Enterovirga rhinocerotis | reverse complement strand
CAGGGTCGGCAATCAGGCCGTAGAGCGACACGAATGCAGCGACCGCCGGAAACGCTGCCAGCAGCAGATAGAAGGTAACGCCCGCGGCGACGGCGGTCACGCGATCACGGCCAATCTCTTCGTAAACGCGCCATGCGATGTCCTTCCAGCCGGTCGCAGGGATGTCGGCGGGCGTTTCAGCATCTCTTCCACGCCCCGGCTGCTTCGCCGCGGCTTGGGGGTTTCCGGCGGACTGCTTGGCTTCTGCCGGCTGGGCGGCGCCTTTGCGACCCTCGTGACTGTCGCTCACTAGACCGGAGATGCCCCGGATAATGATCGCCAGAACAGCCGCGACGCCCACAGCGACGACGGGACCTAGGTTGCCAATGCGTGATCTCATGACCGATTCCGAATGCCTCAATCCAAATGCGGCTGTTCCGATCCGTTCCGTCCGGGTCCGCGAGGATCTTCGTCGTCGCGCTGGGACGCTTGGCGATTTTCGCGACGCTTCCCTCGCGGGGTCGGCTAACCCGTCGGAGGCTGCCGGCCTGTCCCGCGCGACGAAGGACGTCAAACGGCGGTCGAGCTTGGCGGCGCGCTCCGGCGTGAGGCTTGGGAAGGACAACCGGACGTGCCCGTCCTGCCCGGCTCCGAAGCTGCTTCCGGGTATCGTCAGGATGCCGATTGACCGAGCGAGGTCGGCTGCGACGGCGGCCTCTCGAACGCGAGAACCGGAGTTGTGGCAGGCGAACGAGATTTTTACGTAAGGCATCGGCGTATTCTGCCAAGGCAGAGCTCGACCCCTACATCGGTCAAGATCGCCTTCATTGACGACATCGCGGGGCGTATGGGGTCGAGCCGATCTGCAAGGTGCCGCCGATCGCCGCGTCAACCTATCATGAGCACGTCGCCAAACGGATCGATCCGGGGAAGCTGTCAGCTCGGGCGAGGCGGTATCTGTGGCTGGAGCCTCAGATCGAGCGGGTGTTCGGGGAGAGCTTCGAGGTCTATGGCGCGCGCAAGGTCTGGCGGCAGATGTTGCGCGAGGGCTCGACGTTGCCCGTTGCACTCGTGCGTATCTTGAATTCGATTGAATGAACTATGCATAATGGGCGATATTGCACAATATTATCGCGTACTATTTAGTCGTCGCAAGCTTTCTGGCCGTCTCTGATAGGGTCTGGTCGCCGAAGGACAGCTTTAAGCAATGCTCGAAACCATCGTTGAGCCGGATCGCGATCGCGTCGCGCATCCCAGGAAAGGTCGATCGCAAACTTCACCTCGGATAGCGGCAACTCCGCCGCGTGCAGCCCCGCTAAACGCCTATTGCTGCGCGAGAGGCGGCTCGGCACGATGGCGACGAGGTCCGAGTTCTCGACGATCTGGGGAACATCGAACCAACTCGGCACCGACATGACAATGCGTCGCTTCAGGCCGCGCCGCATCAGAGCCTCGTCCACCATCATCGTTCCGATCGCGGACGGCGACAGCCGGACGTGGCTTAGGCTCGCATAGATTTCGGGCGTCAGCTTCGTTCCCACCGCCGGATGGTCGCGCCGCATCACGACCATGAACTTGTCCGTGATCAGCCTCTCGACGCGGAGCGCGGCCGGCGCCTTCTGGCCGGGCGTGAAGCGGAGCTGGACATCGGCCGCGATGCGCTCGACCTCCGAACCCGTCGAGAACGGAAGAACCTCGACCGACACGCCGGGAGCCTCCGCCTGCAGGCGCTTCGCCAGGGGCGCGAGCAGAATGCCGCTGATGTAGTCGGCGATCTGCATGGTGAAGCGCCGCTCGGCGCTGGCGGGATCGAAGTTGTGCTGCCCTTCGATCGCGTGACCGATGTGAGCGAGCCCGATCTCGATTTCGCTGGCGAGCCCGAGCGCACGGTCCGTCGGCTCGAGGCCGCGGGACGAGCGACGGAATAACTCGTCATTGAACATCACGCGAAGCCGCGCCAGCGCGTGGCTGACGGCAGAAGGCGACAGCCCGATCTGGTCGGCTGCCGCCACGACCGATCTCGTCGCGATGATCGTCTGGAAGATGACGAGCAGGTTCAGGTCGAACTTTCGCAGGTTCATTGGAACGCGCTGCGTCCTTGAGGCCCCTACGGCCGCCATACGCGGGGGACTGTGCGGCACTTCCCGCGATAAGAAAACCTGGCGGGACCGGGGCGGAAATCCGCCTTGTCCGGCGCCGGGATCGGGAAGCCCGTATCCCGGTGCCGAAAGGCTGCCGTCCTAGCGACCGATCGTCAGAGCTCGCTCAGGAAGTGCTCCGCGATGCGGCCGCGGGTCGTGAGCCAGATATCCTTTCGGTCAGCGCACATCTTGGCGAGTGCCCCATACGCCCAGGCGCCGGCGGGGCGGCCGTAGCAATGTGTGTGGACAAGGATATCCAGGATGACGGTGTCGCGAGAAGCCGCGAGCGCTTGCTCGAGCGTATCCTGAAAGATCTCGACGAACTGGCGGGGCGTGCGGCCGAAGCGCATGGAGTGAGAGAGATCGTTGAAGTCGATGCAAAGAGGCACGGCGACGAGATCCCCCTCCTCGTAGCGCTCGAGATAGGGCAGGTCGTCATCCACCACGTCGGCCTGCCACTTGTATCCGTGACGGATGAGCCGCCGCATCGTGCTGCCGTCGGCAGTCGCGCGAGGGCTCACCCAGCCCGTGGGGCGCTTGCCTGTCGCGTCCTGGAGCAACTCGGTCGTCCGGCGGATCGAGCTCTCATCGTCCTCTTCGGAGAGGGTCGCGGGAATGAGGTTCTGGGCGTAGCCGTGGCCCATGATCTCGTGGCCGGCTGCGGCGACAGCCTTGACCTGTTCCGGGTCGCGCTCGGCGAGGATGCCGGATGTGAAGATGTTGGCGGACACGCCGGCGTCGGCCAGCACACCCATGAGGCGTCGGATCCCCGCATTGGCGCCGTAGCGGCCATAGCTATCGGCGTTGGGGTCAAAGGCTCCGCCCGGAAGCGGATTGCCCATCGGGCCGAGGCCGGATGCAGCGCCGTCCGACCATGCCTCGTAGGCGACGTTGAAGACGACGGCCACGTTGCGATCGCCCGGCCAGCGCATGCCGGCCGGTGCACGCCTTCTCTCGGGCGCATTCCTCTTGGTTGCCATGACATCCTCCCGGCTCGCTTCTGCCGGGCGTGGTTAGCTCGAATGATGGCATGCAGGACAATGAATAGTGGGCAACCTCAAATGCACGTCCTGCATTCCACGGAATGCACAGGATTCACGATGAGTTGCGTCATTTGAGAAAAATGCATGTCACTTTTTGATGGAGATTAGGGGCGCCTGCATGTCAGATAGTTCCCAATCGGTGCTCCGACAGCCAATTGCGGCGCATCAAATGGTAGGAAACGAACGGCTCGCGGATCACGGTTTGCGGCGATCCCTCCAGGCTCGACTAGCGCTGGATCGGAACGTCGTCGGCTGGCTTGCGTCCGATAAGGGAGGAGACTTGAGATGATCCGCGCGATCGTACGCAGCGTGGCTGCCAGTGCGCTTGTACTGGGTCTGGCGGGCTCGGTCCTGCCGGCGCTCGCTCAGGGCAAGACGATCATCAAACTCGGCTGGACGGCGTCGGACGGCCCGGCCGATCCGTATGCCGTGGGTGCCCGCGCCTTCAAAGAGGCGGTCGAAGCCAATTCCAAGGGCCGCATTGAGGTCCGCCTGTTCCCGAACCGACAGCTTGGCGACGAAAAGCCGATGGTCGAGGGCATGCGGCTCGGCACGGTCGATGCCGGCATCATCACCAACGCCGTCGTGGCTCAGATCGAGCCCGCCTTCCAGTTGAACGATCTTCCGTTCCTCTATGCCGATGAGGGGCAGGCCCAGCGTGTGCTCGACGGCCCGATCGGCAAGAAGCTCGCCACCAAGCTCGAAAGCAAGGGGATCAAGGTCCTCGGCTACACGGAAGGCGGCTTCCGCAATATGATCAACAACGTTCGGCCCGTCGCGACGCCGGAGGACGTCAAGGGCGTGAAGTACCGCGTCATGCAGAACCCGGTCTTCATCGCCATGTTCTCGTCCCTCGGCGGCAATGCCGTGCCGATGGCCTGGGGCGAGACGTTTACGGCGGTGCAGCAGGGTACCATCGACGGGCTTGAGATTCCGCTCGCTGTCATTGAGCAGAGCAAGTATTTCGAGGTCGCGAAGTACCTCTCGCTCACAAATCATACCTATTCAGCAAACATTCTGATGGTCAGTAAGCGCTTCTTCGATCGCCTGTCGCCCGATCTTCAGAAAGCCGTCACCGACGCTGGCGTGACCGCCACGGCCAAACAACGGGAGGTCGCCGCAGCGCACGCAAAGGAGATCGTTGCCAAGCTCGAGAAGTCAGGCATGAAGGTCAACCGTATTGCCGACATGGCGCCGTTCCGTGCCGCCGTCGCGGGCGTCTACGAGCAGTTCAAGCCGTCGATCGGCGCCGATTTGCTGCAGGAAGCGCTCGCCGCGGTGAAGTGATCTCTTCGCGGTGAAGGCGACGCAAGGCTGGCTTCTCTCATGTTCGGCTTCATCGCGCGCGCAATCGATCGCCTGACCGCTTGGGTGGCGGCAATTCTGTGCGCCAGCCTCGTCGTCGCGGTCGTCGTGATGCTCGCTTGCATCGTCTTGCAGGTCGTGATGCGCTATGTGGTCGGCAAGACGCTGTCGTGGTCGGAAGAGCTTGCCGTCCTGATGTTCGCCTGGGCGACGCTCGGCGGCCTGGCGCTCGGTGTTCGAGAAGGCTTTCACGTCCGACTGGATCTCCTGATCGGCAACCTGCCCGACGGCGCGCGCGGCTGGGCCGAGCGCGCCGTCGAGCTTCTGACGGCCTCGTTTGGTGCCTTCCTCCTCTGGTCGGGCACGCGCTTCTACGACATGACCGGAGGCTCCGTTTCGGCGGCGATCGGCTACCCGATCGAGTTCCTCCACGTTCTGGCTCCGATCGCCGGCGGCATGATCTGCCTGTTCGCCATCCAGCGTCTGATTGCGGGCTCCGCTGACGAAGACGTCCCCGAGTTGGCGGCATGAGCGCGACCACGCTCCTCCTGACACTGGGTTTCGCCGCGCTCGTCTGTTTTGGCGTGCCTTTCGCCGTTGCCATCGGCGCGGTCGTGATGCTCGTGCTTGTCGTCGCCGACATCGAGCCGGCCTTTCTCGCGCAACAACTGATTGCGGGCTCTCAGTCCTTCAGCCTTCTTGCCATTCCGCTCTTCATGCTCGCCGGTGAATTGATGACCGCCGGGGGGCTGTCGCAGCGGCTGGTCAATGTGGCCTCCGTACTGGTCCGCCATCGCACCGGCGGCCTGGCGATGGTCACGGTCGTCGCGGCGTTGATCTTCGCCGCGATATCGGGCTCGGCGCCGGCGACCACCGCCGCCATCGGAGCGATCCTCATTCCCGCGATGGCCAAGCAAGGCTACGACAAGGCTTTCGCGGCCTCGATCGCCGTCAGCGCGGGCGTACTCGGACCGCTGATTCCGCCTTCGATCGCCTTCGTCATCTGGGGCACGATCGCCGAGCAATCGATCGGCAAGCTGTTCCTGTCGGGCATCATGCCGGGACTCGCAATCGCATTAGGCTTGCTCGTCGTCTGCTATGTCCACGCGAAGCGCCATCGGGTGCCGAAGCAGCCGAAGGCGACCTGGCAGGAACGCCGCGAGGCGTTCGCGAGCGGAAAATGGGCGCTTCTTTCGCCGTTTATCGTGATCGGCGGAATCTATGGCGGCATCTTTACACCGACGGAAGCCGCCGGCATTTCGTGTGCCTACGCGCTCCTAATCGGCATGTTCGTCGAGCGCCGCATCAAACTGCCCGACATCCCCGCCATCACGCTGCGTGCGGTCCGCACCAGTGCGATCGTCACGGCCATCATCGCCGTCTCGGCGGGGTTCGGTGTGCTGATTGCCCAGGAGCAGCTGGCGACGAACTTCGCGAGCTGGCTTGCCTCTCAGATCTCCGAGAAGTGGATGGCACTGGCCGCCCTCAACATCGCCTTCTTCCTCCTTGCGGCGGTGATGGACGAGATCGCCATCATGGTCATCCTCGGGCCGATGCTGATGGCGATAGCGACGAAGTTCGGGGTCGATCCCATCCATTTCGGCGCGATGATCGTGACGAACGTCGCGATCGGAATGGCGGCGCCCCCCATCGGCTACTGCCTCTTCGTCGGCATGGCGATATCGGGACTGAGCCTCGCCCGCATCGCACGTGCGATTTGGCCTCAGATCCTGGTAATGCTGTTTGTGCTCTTCCTGACCACCTACGTTCCGCAATTCTCCCTCTTGCTCGTTTCTCGCTGAGACAGGCTGCGCAGAGCTCCTCACAAGAAGGGGGCGTTGATCGGCTCCCCTCGTTGGCACAATGGGTTTCATTTAATCAGCCTTTTGCGGCTGACTGTCAGCGAGCTGACCTTGCCCGTGTTGTCCTCACGAAAGCGGGCGCGACCCTGACGATCCGTTCCGAGTGGAGCGGAGCTCGCCATTTAGGGCGGAACCCGTTCACGTGGCATCGTATCCAGCGGCTGTGAAGTAGTTGACACATTCGGCTGGTGTGAAGGCATCGATCAACAGACCGATCTTGTCCCAGAGCGCGCCGACGGTCTGCTCTGCGGCCTTTCGCAGGAGTGTCTTGATCTTGGCCAAGGCGTTCTCGATGGGATTGAAGTGGGCGAGTAGGGCGGGAGGTAGCGTAAGCTCGCACCCGCAGCTTTGATCATCTCACGCACGCGCGGCCCTTTGTGGCTGGACAGGTTATCCACGATCACGACTGCGCTAGGTCGAACCTTCCGGGACGAGCACTCGGTCCACATAGGCCTCGAACGCATCGCGATTGATGGGTCCGTCGATGACGAAGGGAGCCACGATCCCGTCTCGGCGCAGCCCGGCAACGAAGGTCGTCGTCTTTGAGGGGCTGGGAGGTCCCTCTAGGATCTCAGCTCTGTCCCGGCCCATCCTTCGAAATGCTGGATCGTCGCCGCGTAGTCTTTTGGGCCGTCGCCCTGAGTGACGGCGAAAGCGAGGAAGTCCCGAGCCGCATGGGTCATCCAGAGGGGAACCCCGAGCTTCTCGGCCTCCGCGATCCCGAGAGTGACGTCCTTGAGCAGCAGTTCCGTCGAAAAGCCGGGCGGGAAGGCCCCTGACAGGACAGACCTCGGAATCTTCTCGAGGGTCGCGAAGTTGCGGCCACTGGAGACGTTGACGACATCGAGCATCTCCTGCGCGCCAAGCCCGGCCCGATGCCCCATCACCAGCGTCTCGAAACTGGCGACAGCTCCGACCGCCGCGAGCATGTTGTTGACGAGCTTCATGCTCTGCGCGAGCCCCGGCTTGTCGCCGAGATAGAAGGTCTTCGGCCCGATATGCGCCAGGACGGGCCGCACCGTTTCAAAGGCGGGCTTGTCGCCGGAGACCATGATGGTGAGCGTACCGTGCTCGGCGCCGTGTGCGCCACCGCTGACCGGCGCGTCGATGAGTTTGATCGAGCGCGCAGCAAGGGCCTCGCCCGCGCGCGCCGCGGCACTCGCTCCGATCGTCGAGAGGTCGACGACGATCCTCGCCCGGCCGCCTTCGATCACCCCCCCTGGGCCGACAAGGACGTCGAGATAGACGGCCGGCGTCGGAAGGCTCGTGAAGACCAGATCCGCCGCCGTCGCAACGTCACGGGGAGACGCCGCGACCGTCGCTCCGAGGGCGCGCAGGGGCGCGGTCCGCTCGGGATCGATGTCGCAGACGACGAGCGCATGCTCTGTTTTCGTCAGGCGGGCCGCAATGCGCGAGCCCATGGCGCCGAGCCCGATGAAACCGATTGTCATCATGATATGAACGATGCCCCATCAACTGAGCCCGTCGGATCGCCGACGGTCAAAACGTGTCGGCGTTACTGCTTCACGAGCGGACACTCTCCCTCGTTCATCGGCCGGAAGGCCTGCTCGCCCGGCACGGTCGCGATGACCTTGGCGAGATCCCATTCGCCTTTGGATTCCTCGGGCGATTTCGCCTGAAGTAGGTACATGTCCCGAATCAGGCGGCCGTCCTGGCGGAGCCGTCCGTTCTTGGTCATAAAGTCATTGACGGGCAGTTCGCGCATCTTCCGCATCACCGTGGCCGCGTCGAGCGTCCCCGCGGCTGCGACCGCTTTGAGATAGTGCAGCGTCGCGCTGTAGGTCCCGGCCTGCAGGCTCGTCGGTGGACGGTTGTGGTGAAGGGCCGCGAAGCGCTTCGAAAAAGCACGGGTCTCCTCCGTTTGGTCCCAGTAGAAGGCCTCGGTGAAGATCAGCCCCTTCGTCGCAGCGAGGCCAGCCTCCTTGAGGTTCGTCGTGAACGCGAGCAGGGCCACGAGTTGCTGACCACCCGCCACGTTGCCGAATTCGTTGGCCTGCTTCACGGCGTTGACCATGTCGCTGCCGGAATTTGCGAGCCCGATGACTTTTGCGCGCGAGGATTGCGCTCGCAGCAAGTAGGACGCGAAATCGGACGACCCGCCAGGATAGCGGCTGACGCCGGCGACCGTACCGCCGGCCTCCTTGACGATCTTCGCCGTGTCCTGTTCGAGCGCGTGGCCGAACGCGTAATCGGCGGTGATGAAATACCAGCTGTTCGCGCCCCGCCGGACGGCCTCGCTCCCCGTCACCTTTGCAAGCGCGAAGGTGTCGAAGACCCAGTGGGTGCCGTTCGGGGAGCATGATTTTCCGGTCAGTTCGGCCGTCCCGCCCGACGTCGTCATCTGGATCCGGTTCTTGTCGCGCGAGATGCTCTGGACAGCCAGAGCGACAGCCGAATTGCCGAGACCCGTGATCATCTGAACGTTCTGCTGATCGAACCAGCCTCGCGCGATCTGCGCTCCGACATCGGTCTTGTTCAGGTGATCGGCGTGGATCACCTCGATCGGCCGCCCGAGCAGCTTGCCGCCGAAATCGGAGACTGCCATTCTCGCCGCGACCGCATCTCCCATTCCCTGCTGATCGGCGAACATGCCCGACATGTCGTCGAGCACGCCGATCCGGATCGGCTCGGACGGCGTGGCCTGAGAATTAGCCGGTATTACCGACATTGCGGTCCACAGCGCGGCGCCAATCCCGATGGCAGCGGATCGAATCATCGCTTCCTCCCTCTGATTGTTTTTGTTAGTTCGACTGGTTGTCTGATGTGTTCGGCAATCCGGCGTCAGAAGATGCCTTATGCGCCTTGTGGGACCGCCACCGCGTCGAACGTGATGCCGCGCTCCTTCAAGACTTCTTCGGCGATGCGGGTCGCCTCGACGCCCGTCGGAAGCCCACAATAGATCGTCGCTTGCAGCAGAATTTCCTTGATCTCGTCGACGCTGCAGCCGTTGTTCAGCGCGCCTCCGACGTGGAGACGCAGTTCCGAGGTCTTGCCGAGAGCCGCAAGCATTCCGATGCAGAGGAGGCTTCGGGTCGAGGGCGGCAATCCGGGGCGCGACCAAATTTCGCCGAAGCAATATTCCTCCGACAGACGCCTCAGATCTTGATTAAAGGAATTGGTGGAGGCGTCGCGGCAAGTGAAATATTCTTGCCCGATGATTTTCATCAGCAGTCGACGGCCGATGTCGCGCTTCATTCCGGGGTTCCTCCCAACATTTTAAAGGACCCTAGCCGCAGACCCGCCGATCCTCAACGCCGAACCAAGCATACCCGAAATAACCGATCGTTATATCGGTGCTTTCCGTTTGACTCCGCCGGGGCCGTCATGCTGCCTTCGCATCATCGTTCCGCCGCGGGATAACCCCTGTTCAGGCCGGCTAGGCGCAGCTTCGCCACGCGGATCGGATAACAATCGCTTCGGGGAGTGACATGGTGGTTCGGCCCAACACGCTTGCGGAAACATGGGTCGGAGGGTTTTGGAAGGCGATCCAGGCCAATGCCCTCGGCGGTGTTGCGTCGCTGTTTCTCGAAGATGGAAGCTGGCGCGACATCTGCGGCTTCGAATGGGACATCGACACAGCGGTCGGGCCGGACGAGATCGAGGCAGCGTTCAATGACAAGCTCGCAGGGATCTCCATCCGCACGTTCCGTCTCTCCGAGGCCCGGACGGCGCCTCGGCTCGTTCGGCGAGCCGGGCGCGACGTCGTCGAAGCCTTCGTCGATTTCGAGACCTCCGTGGGCCGCGGCTCGGGGGTTGTGCGTCTGGTGCCCGATCCGGCCAGGCCGAGCGAGGCGAAAGCCTGGATCCTGCTGACCGCGCTGGACGAGATACACGATCATCCCGAGGTCATGGGTTCGCAGGCACCCGACGACGAGGCCTTCAAGCGCGAGTTCGGCGGCAAGAACTGGCTCGACATTCGCACTGAGCGCTCTCGCTATCTAGACCGGCATCCTCGCGTGCTGGTGATCGGTGCGGGCCAGGCGGGCCTTACGATCGGTGCTCGGCTGGGAGCGCTCGGTATCGACACGCTGATCATCGATCGCAACGACGAGGTCGGCGACAACTGGCGAAACCGCTACCACGCGCTTGCGCTGCACAACGAGGTGTACGGCAACCACCTGCCGTACATGCCTTTTCCCGCGACGTTCCCCCGGTTCGTGCCGAAGGACAAGCTCGCCAGCTGGTTCCGGTCCTATGCGGATGTGATGGATCTGAATGTCTGGACGAAGACATCCCTGGTCGACGGCTCCTACGACGATCGTGCGCGCCAATGGACCATCAGGGTGTCCGGGCCGGACGGGATCCGGATCGTCCGGCCCGCCCATGTCGTCTTTGCGACGGGAGTGAGCGCTATCCCGATCCAGCCTTCGCTGCCCGGTCTTGAGGATTTCGCTGGCGAGGTGGTGCATTCGGGCGCCTACGGGAGCGGACATCGGTGGGCGGGGCGAAACGCCGTCGTTCTCGGCACCGGCAACAGCGGTCACGACGTCGCCCAGGATCTTCATGCGAGCGGCGCCAAGGTCTCGATGATACAGCGCAGTCCGACGACCGTGCTCAGCCTGAAGGAAGCGCAGAAGCTCTACAGCCTCTATAATGAGGGGCTTCCGCTGGACGACGCCGATCTGCTGTCGATCGCGGTCCCGCATCCTGTTCTCATCAGGAGCTACCAGCAGCTGACGACGAGCATCCGCGCCGCCGACAAGGAACTTCTCGGCGCCTTGGAAGCGCGGGGGTTCCGGCTGGATTTCGGTGACGACGGCACCGGCTTCCAGATGAAGTACCTGACACGCGGTGGCGGCTATTATTTCAACGTCGGCTGTTCCGATCTGATCGTAAGCGGTGAGGTCGACCTGCTGCAATATTCGGACATCGAGCGGTTCGTCCCCGACGGCATTCGGATGAAGGACGGCGGCATCCGACCTGTAGACCTTCTCGTCACCGCGACCGGGTTCAAGAATCAACAGGATGTCGTGCGCGAGTTCCTGGGCGACGAGATCGCTGACCGGACCGGACCGGTCTGGGGGTTTGGCGAGGAGCGCGAGCTCCGCAATATGTGGAAGAGGACACCGCAGCCGGGGCTGTGGTTCAACGCCGGCAGTCTGGCGCAGTGCCGCATCTTCTCGAAGTATCTCGCGCTTCAGATCCTCGCCTGCGAACTCGGGCTGATCGACGAGGTGCAGGAACAATCCCGGAGCGGTTCGTCGCCGACCCGCACCCGTCCCACGCTAGAACCCGCTTGACGCGGGGGCTGCCGGTTCGCGTTGGCCGCGCGCTCGCGCTATCGTCCGGTCGCAAGAACACCGCGTGAGGTCGGACGCATCGCATGGACCAGACAATGACGGAGATACTCGTCGCTCGGCGAAGGTTCTGAGCTTGGATCTCCGCCAGATGCGGGCGCTGATCCATGTGGCGGACCAGCGGAGCTTCAGCCGTGCCGCGGCGGTCATGCGCGTGACGCAGCCCGCGCTGAGCCGCCAGATCAGATTGCTGGAACAGGAGCTCGGCACGAAGCTCTTCCACCGGCATGGCCATGGCGTGTCGATGACCGATGCCGGGCGCCTTCTGTTCGAGCGGTTCAAGCGGCTTCTCGGCGACGTCGAACAGTTGCGGACGGAGGTTGGCGATCGGATCGCGCGTCCGGGCGTGACGGGCGCAGCGACACTAGGCGTACCGAGCCCTTTGGCCTGGCGCTTCGCGGAGCCGTTCTTCGAGCGCTTCGCCCAGGCCTATCCAGGCGTCTCCCTCCGTATCGTCGAGGGGTTTAGCGCCTTCCTGCACGAATGGATGCTGAGCGGGACGATCGACCTGGCCATCCTCTACGGTCCCCGGCCGAGCAAGATCATCGCGGTCACGGAACTCCTCACGGAGGATTTGTTCGCGATCGGGCCGCCCTCTTGGATCGGGCGCAGTTCGATCACCATTGCCGAACTGTCGAAACATCCGTTGATCGTGCCCCATCCTCCTCACGTCATCCGGACGCTTGCCCATGAGGCTGGCCTCAATCCGCCGCGCTTCATCGAGGTCGATGCGCTTAGCCTGATGATCGAACTCGCACACGCGGGCAGGGGAGTCAGCATCCTGCCTATGGCGGCGGCGCGCCTAGAAGCGATGAGCGGCTACACGTCCGTCCTCAGGATCGAAAAACCGAGCTTGAGCTGGGTCGTCTCCCTATGCCGGAACGATCTGAAGCCGATCACCCCGGCGGCTGAGGCCCTATTCGGTGCAGTGAAAGCCGAGATATCGGACATGGTGAGTTCAGGGCGATGGGATGCTAGGTTGTCGGCGGGAGCTTAGCGTGATGAGCGTTTAGTCCGCACTCTGCTCGCGGTCTCCGGCCCAGCGAATAGACCAACCTAGGGCGAAGCAACAATTCCTGCGGCCGGACAGAGCCCTGCGGATCAATTGCTGCCGTCTACTCTCAAACGGCGTGCAACTTTTCGACGCCGTTTGACACCGAACGGAGCCGCGAGGAATTCCACATCGCCGCCACAGCTCAGAACCTCCGCAAGCTCGCAAAGCTGATCCCGGTGCCCCGGCCCGAGATGGCCCGGCCCGAGATGGGCTAAGAATCCCCAGACCTTCTCCGCCATGGCAGCCGGTCCGACCGCAGGAGTCTGCGGACTCCTTCGGCGGGATCGGTCGAAAGCTGAAGCGGCCTTGCAATCGGGAACTGCGAGTGATCGCCATTGGCGCGGTCGGATCGCTGCGGTCCCCTTCTGTCACCTCTTAGCGGTCAGCGCCTTTCGCCTCGATGAGGAGCGCAACCGCGTCGCAGCCCGAATGCACCGCGACGTGCCGGGGCACACACCAAACTCCTTGAAAGATACCGGTCGGTTGGTATTTGGCAAAGATATTCAGCTTTAGCGATCCCATGAGCCCTATAGCCGCCTACTCCGCCCTATGCGCCGCACTGCGCGTGGTGCCTCTCGGAGGCGCCTGCACGATCTGGTGCGCCGTCGGCATCTCAATGATCGTAGGCGGCGGCGTGGCGATGCAGCACTCTCGCTTCTCGACGGGGCACTGAAGGTGCTTGCCTCACCCCGCCGGAAGAAGCAGCCAGAGCTGGTCCGGCGCGCACTCATCGACTGTGCTGCCAAGCTCGCCCTCGAGCAGGGGCTTGCAGCCGTTACAGTGCAGGCCGTCTGCGAAGCGGCAGGGGTCACGAAGGGTGCCCTTTTCCATCACTTCGCGAACAAGCAAGCCCTCATCGAGGGCGTGGTCGGTGATCTCATGGAGCAGATGGGCTCCAACATCGATGCGGCCATGGCCGACGATCCGGAGCCGCGTGGTCGCTACACTCGTGCCTATGTCAAAGTCGTGCTCGACGATCTCATGCTGAACCACGGGAGTCAGTGGACGGCGCTCTACGTTTCGACACTCGCCGCACCAAGCCTGCGCAGGATGACGGGTGAGTGGCTCGCAAGAAGCATCGAACGGCATCGCGCGACCGACGACGAGCCCCACCTCCAAGTCGCTCGCCTGGCCGCAGACGGGGCGTGGCTGGCTGCGCTCCTGCGCGACGACGGCGGTCCGATGCCCGATCTTTCCGCCTTGCGCGAACGCCTTGTCGCGATGACCCGCAAGATCTGAACAACCTCGCAGGAATTCCTTGATGTCCCGGCATGTCCGCCGTTTCCTTCCGCTCGCCGCGTCCTGCCTCGCGCTAGCACTCGCCAGCTGCCAGCCGGCCTCACAGGACCAGTCGGGTGCCGAGACGCCGCCGATCCAGGTCGCGAGCGTGAACGCGCAAGCCGCGACAGTCCCGATGACGATGGACTTGCCGGGACGCCTCGCCTCAACGCGGGTAGCCGAGGTCCGCGCGCAGGTGGCCGGCATCGTGCAGGAGCGAGCTTTCGTCGAAGGCGCTACGGTCAAGCGCGGCGACGTCCTGTTCCGGATCGATCCGGCCGTCTACAATGCCGAGCTCGACGCACGCGCCGCGGCCTTGGCGCGGGCCGAGGCGACCCGTGTCCTGGCCAAGCGCGCTGCGGACCGTGTGGACACGCTGATCGAGCGGCAAGTGGCGAGTTCTGCCCAGAACGACGTCGCCGTCGCCACACTTCGGCAGGCGGAGGCCGACGTCGCCGCGGCGAAAGCCCAACTCGACCGGGCCCGTATCAACCTCGACTACGCGACGGTGCGTGCCCCCATCGACGGGCGGATCGGACGGGCGCTGGTGACCGAAGGGGCGCTCGTTGGGCAGAACGACGCGACGCACCTCGCCACCGTGCAGCAGATCGATCCGATCTATGCCGACTTTGCACAACCGGCCTCGGACCCCGGCCTCGCCGAGCGGACGGCCTCCGGTCCCACAGAGGTCCGCTTGGTCGACATACTGGGCGAACCCTTCGGAGACACCGGACGTCTGTTGTTCAGCGACGTCACGGTCGATCCGGGAACGGGACAGGTTAGCTTGCGCGCGACCCTCCCAAACACGAAGGGCACGTTGCTTCCCGGTACCTACGTCCGCGTGCGAGTTCCCCGGGGCGTGAAGTCGGGCGCGGTCTTGGTGCCGGCGCAGGCTATCCAGCGCAGCAGCGCCGGCGAAGCGCAGGCCTACGTCGTTGAGGAGGGCGGCAGGCTCGCCTTGCGCCCGCTCCGAACGGGCGCGCTGACCGAGGCCGGCTGGCTCGTCGAGGAAGGGCTGGAGCCGGGCGAAACCGTCGTCGTCGAGGGATTCCAGAAGATCCGGCCCGGCGCGACCGTCGCCCCCGTGCCTTGGAAACCGGCGCCCGAGCGCCCCGTGCCCACCCGCCCTGATCGGTGAGACCATGACCTCGTTCTTCATCGACCGTCCGATCTTTGCCTGGGCGATCTCGATCTTCATGGTGCTGGCGGGCGCGATCTCCGTCTTCTCGCTGCCGATCTCTCAGTACCCGGATGTCGCGCCCGTCACGATCCAGGTGACTGCGACCTATCCCGGAGCGCCACCCGAGCGTCTCTACGACGGCGTCACGCGCATCATCGAGGAGGAACTGAACGGCATTCCGGGCCTGATGTACTTCGAGTCCACCAGCGACTCGTCCGGCGCCACTCAGATCAACGCGTCCTTCGCGCCGGGCTCCAACGCCTCGGACGCGACCGTTGCGGTCCAGAACCGCATCAAGCGCATTGAGGCGCGGCTTCCGCGCGCGGTCACCCAGCAGGGCGTCATCGTCGAAGAGGCGAGCACCAGCTTCCTCATGTTCGCGACCGTCAGCTCGAAGGACGGCACGATGTCAGAGACTGATCTCGGCGACGTAGCGGCGCGGCGCATCCTGGGCGAGCTCCGCCGCGTGCCCGGCGTCGGTCGAGCCACCCTGTTCTCGTCCGAGAAGGCGATGCGGATCTGGATCGATCCGGCCCGCCTCGTCGGCCTCAACCTGACGCCGGCGGATGTCACGGCAGCGGTCGGTGCGCAGAATGCTCAGATCGCCTCAGGCATCGTCGGCGCGCAGCCGGCGACAGATGATCAGCGCATCGCCGCGAACGTGCTGGTCCGAGGGCAGCTCACGACTGTCCGGGAGTTCGAAGAGATCGTCCTGCGCGCGAACCCGGACGGCTCGGTGGTGCGCCTCCGAGACGTGGCGTCGGTCGAGCTCGCGGGCCAGACCTACGCCATGCAGACGCGCTTGGACGGGCGGCCGGCGGCCGGCATCGGCGTGCAACTCGCGCCCGGCGGCAACGCCCTGGCCGCAGCTAAGGGCGTACGTGCCAAGATCGCCGAACTGCAGCGTAGTCTGCCGGCCAACGTCGTCGTGCAGGTCCCGTACGACACGACTCCGTTCGTCGAGGTCTCGATCCGGAAGGTCCTGATGACCCTGGCGGAGGCCATGGCACTGGTCTTCGCGGTCATGTTCCTGTTCCTCCAGAACGTCCGCTACACGATCATCCCCGCCATCGTGGTGCCGGTCGCACTGCTCGCGACCTGCGGCGCGCTTCTCATCGCCGGCTTCTCCATCAACGTCCTGACGATGTTCGCGATGGTGCTCGCCATCGGCATCCTGGTCGACGACGCCATCGTGGTGGTCGAGAATGTCGAGCGCATCATGGCCGAGGAGGGCCTCTCTCCGCGCGACGCCACACGCAAGGCGATGGGGCAGATCACCGGCGCCATCGTCGGCATCACGTCGGTCCTGATCGCAGTCTTCGTGCCGCTGGCCTTCTTCCCCGGCTCGGTCGGCGTGATCTACCGCCAGTTCTCGGTCACCATGGCGACGTCCATCGCCTTCTCGGCCTTCCTCGCCCTGTCACTGACGCCGGCCCTCTGCGCGACGCTGCTGAAGCCCATGAAGTCCGGCCACGGCCACGGCAAGGGTGGCTTCTTCGGTTGGTTCAACCGGATCTTCGCATGGACGACCAGGCGGTATGTCGCGGGGGTCGAGGGCATCCTCGGCCGGCCAGGACGCTTCCTCGTCGTCTATGCGGCCCTTTTGGCGGCGCTGGGGTGGGGTTATCTGCGAATGCCCTCGAGTTTCCTGCCGACCGAGGACCAAGGCTACGTCATCGTCGACGCCCAGACGCCGCCTGAAAGCTCGGCTGGCCGCACGCTCGACGTCGTCAAGAAGGTCGAGGAGCATTTCGCAGCGGAGCCAGGAGTCACGCAGCGTGTGATGCTCGTCGGATACGGGTTCTCGGGGCAGGGCCAGAACGCGGCGCTCTCCTTCGTGACTCTGAAGGACTGGGCGGAGCGCGGCGCGGACGCATCGGCCGATGCGATCAGCGCGCGGGCGAACGCCGCACTGGCGGGCATCGCCGACGCAACCGCGATGACCCTCGCCCCTCCCGCGATCGACTCTCTCGGCAACTCCAGCGGGTTCAGCTTCCGCCTCCAGGACAAAGGGCAATTGGGGCACGCGGCTTTGGCCGCCGCCCGTGATCAGCTTCTTGCCGCGGCCGGCAGGAGTCCGATCCTTCAGGCCGTCTATGTCGAGGGATTGCCGAGTGCGCCGCAAGTCGAGCTCCTGATCGATCGGGAGAAGGCGAACGCCCTCGGCGTCACCTTCGCGGACATCAACGACACGCTGACGACCAGCCTCGGTTCTGCCTATGTCAATGATTTTCCGAACCAATCTCGCATGCAACGGGTGATCGTTCAGGCCGAGGCCAGCCGGCGCATGAAGGCGGAGGATCTGCTCGACCTCTTTGTCCGAAACAGTAAGGGGCAAATGGTGCCTATGGCCTCGTTCTCGCGCCTGCAGTGGACCATAGGGCCCTCCCAGGTCGTGGGCTTCAATGGCTATCCCAGCATCAAGTTCGGCGGCACGGCGGCACCCGGCTACGCGAGCGGTGACGCCATGACTGAGATGGAACGGCTCGCCCGGCAGCTCCCGCAGGGTTTCGACTTTGCCTGGACCGGACAGTCGCTGCAGGAGAAGCTTTCGGGCAGTCAGGCGGTCTACCTCCTGGCGCTCGCGCTCTTCTGCGTCTTCCTCTGCCTCGCGGCGCTGTACGAAAGCTGGTCGATCCCGTTTGCGGTCTTGCTGGTGGTGCCCACGGGGGTCGTCGGGGCGGTGTTCGCAACCCTGCTCCGGGACATGCCGAACGACGTCTACTTCAAGGTGGGCCTGATCACGGTGATCGGCCTCACGGCCAAAAACGCCATCCTGATCATCGAGGTTGCTAAGGACCTCGTCGCGCACGGAAAGTCGGTGCGCGACGCGGCCCTGGAGGCCTGCCAGCTTCGTTTCCGGCCCATCGTGATGACGTCGCTCGCCTTCATCCTGGGCGTCGTGCCGCTCGCCATTGCGACGGGCGCCAGTATGAACAGTCAGCGTGCCATCGGAACGGGCGTCCTTGGCGGCATGGTGACCGCAACCGTGCTGGCCGTGTTCGTGACGCCGTTGCTGTACGTCCTGATCGCCCGCCTCTCGAGGCGTGGGCCTGTCAGCCCGAAGCAGTGAGGCACGAAATCGGTCGCGAAGTTCCTCCTTGCACAATCGGGCTCATCGAAGGCCCGCAAAAAATTGGGATCGGCAGCACGCGCAAGGTCCGCTTCCACATGCAGACTCGGACGCCGCCAATGCGCTCGACCGGAACCATGCTCGCGCGACAGATCGCCGAGCATGACACCATCCGGCGCTGAACTGGTCTCTCGCGACCGCACAACTGTCGCCAGCCTTCGACCTGGCTGGCAAGCTATCGGCGGAAGAGCCGTACCCGTCAGGTCCGGGAAATCGGCTTCGCATCGAGGATGACACTATCCGCCTATCGCGCGATAGGGCGCCGGATGAGGGCCTGCTCCAGGTTGAACTCGCCAATGCCGAACGCCGCCGATGGCGGAATGCGGGCGCGAGTCGAGGGCTCGTCAATCCTGGCGTGTGGCCTCGATCGTCTCTAGGAACGCCTTGAGGACGAGAGACGTGTCGTCGGTCCGATAGATGCAATGGAGGTCGACGCTGGCCGGACGATCGTGGTCGAGAGGTTTGAAGACGACGTTCGCCAACTGCAGCGCCCATGTCGCTTGCGGGACGAGCGAGACCCCGAACCCCGCCGCCACGAGCGCGACGGCCGTGACGGAATCTGCGACCTCCTGCGAAATCCGGGGCCTGAATCCCGCCTCGAGGCAAAGCGCGAAAACGAAATCGAGGAGGTTCGGCCTCGGGCCGCTCGCCGGGACCACGAAGGGGCGTTCCGCGACTTCCGCCAGACGCACGGAGGGACGATCCGCCAGCGGATCGGTCGCCGGCATCGCAACCACGAGGGGTTCGGATCGGACCTTTTCGTTGGATATGCCGGCGAGCTTGAGCCCGAGGAAGTTGAATCCGATGGTCGTCCGCCGGTCGTAAAGCGCCTGGAGCTGCTCCTGCTTGTTCATGGCATGGAAGGCGAGGTCAACGTCGGGATAGCTGCGGGTGAAGTGCAGCAGCAGATCGGGCACGACGAGCATGTTCGATCCGAACACGCCGATGTCGAGGCGGCCCGAACGCCCGAGCCCCGCCATGCGCGTGCGCTCCTTGGCGCGGGACGCCAGCAGCAGAAGGTTCCGAGCCTCGTCGAGGAGGACGCTTCCCGCATTGGTCAGTTGGACGCCTTTTCGGGTGCGGACAAAGAGGGCGGAACCCATATCCGCCTCGAGTTGCTGGATCAGTCGCGTCAGTGGCGGCTGGGCCATGTTCAGTCTTCGGGCGGCACGGCCGACATGGAGCTCCTCCGCGACGGCCACAAAATATCGCAGCTTGCGCTGATCCACCGTCGCCTCCTCGAGGGTCGATACCTTTTTGGTATCTAGAATTGTCTAAATCGATATTAGACGGTATCTCAGCGTTCCGCTAATTCCTCTCCCGTCGCGATGACGGTCAGAGCCCTAAGGGCGCGGCCGGGCCAGAACCAGCGCGCGGGTGCCGTTGCGGCATCGAAGACGCGGGCGTCGTTCGTCCGCATCTTGCCGGGAGGAAAATAAGGATGGCGATGACGTTCGTTCCCCATGCCAGACGGGGGGTCTTGGCCGTGCTCGCGGCCGCTGCGGCAACGGTCGTCGCAGGCCCGGCATCGGCGCTCGATTTCCCGAGGAGGACGGTGCGGATCGTTGTCCCCTACGCCCCCGGCGGATCGGCCGAACTGCAGGCCCGTGCGGTTGGAGAACAACTGTCGAAGATCTGGAAGCAGCCGGTCATCATCGAGAACCGGCCCGGCGCCGGGACGACCATCGGCGCGGCCACCGTCGCCTCCGCGCCGGCGGATGGCTACACCTTATATCTCGCGGGAACCTCGCACACTGTCTCGCCCAGCCTCTACCGGAATCTTTCCTACGATGCCGCCAAGAGCTTCGCGGCTGTGTCGCAGATCTCGACCTCTCCGTTCATCGTCCTCGTCAATCCGAAGCTCGGCGTCAAAACGATCGAGGACTTGATCGCGCTCGCCAAGCGCAAGCCCGGCGAACTCAACTACGGCACGTCCGGCGTGGGTGCGGGGCCGCATCTGTCGGCAGAGATTCTCGCCTTCGACACCAAGATCAACGTGCGCCATGTGCCCTTCAAGGGTTCGGCCCCCGCGGTCACCGCCCTGCTCGGCCAGCATGTGGATTTCGTGCTGGGAGACGTCTCGGCCCTGCCACTGGTCGAGGACGGCTCTCTGAAGGCCTTGGCCGTGACCGGCCTGCACCGCAGCGCGCGTCTTCCCGACGTTCCAACGTTGGCGGAGAGCGTCGCGCCCGGCTTCGAGGTGACGAATTGGAGTTCGATCCTCGCACCGGCTGCGACGCCGGCCGAGATCGTCTCGTTCATCAACAAGTCCATGGCTGACGCGTTGGTCGTTCCCGAGGTCAGACGGGCCTACGACATCCAAGGTTTCGAAGTCGCGCCGAACCGACCCGAAGAGATGCAGGCCAAGATCATATCCGAGGCCCGAAAATACGCGGACGTGATCGCGCGCGCCGGCATCAAGAACGACTAGGGTGCGTTGCCGAGTCGCGGCATCCGGTCTTGGATAACTGCATTCGACCGTGAAGCTAACGCATGATTTCGTGTCCGCGAAACGGCGGAACGCTCTGATCTGCATCGTCCCAATGGCGCCCGAGCGCCTCTTCATCTGCGAAAGTCAGGAACGGATCCCATGAAGCTCGTCTGCTACGACCGGCGCGGCGCCACGCATTACGGCATCGTGAAGAGCGACCGCGTCATCGACCTGACCAGCCGCCTCGCCCCCTATCCGACCATCGTCGACTTCATCGCCGGCGACGCCAGGCCGATCGCCGAGCAGATCCTCGCTCGGGAGGACGGAGACTTCTCCTATTCCGATCTCAAGCTCCTGCCGGTCGTGCCAAATCCTAGCAAGATCATCTGCGTCGGGCTCAACTATCACGACCACATCCACGAGGCGAACCGGCAGCTCAACCGGACGGATACGGGCTTCGAATATCCGATGATCTTCGCCCGCTGGCCGGAATCGATGACCGGGCACGAACAGCCGATTTTTCGCCCGAAGGCCTCGCACCAGTTCGATTTCGAGGCCGAGCTTCTGGTCGTGATCGGCAAGGATACGGGCCGCTACGTGTCCGAGGAGACGGCTCTTGACTATGTCTTCGGATATTCTTGCTTCAACGACGGCTCGCTGCGCGATTTCCAGCGCCACAGTCGCCAGATCAATCCCGGCAAGAATTTCGAGAAGACAGGCCCCTCCGGGCCCTGGCTCGTGACAGCCGACGAAATTCCCGATCCCGACCGTCTCGAGGTCGAGATGCGGCTCAACGGCGAGGTCATGCAGAAGGCCAATACCAGCCTCATGATCCATTCCGTTCGGCAGATCATCTCCTACGTCACCATGTGGACGCCGTTCCGTCCCGGCGACGTGATCGCGACGGGAACGATGGGCGGGGTCGGCTTTGCGCGCGACCCTCAGGTTTTCATGAAGCCCGGCGATGTCGCCGAAGTGGCGATCGAAGGGATCGGCACGCTCCGCAACCGGGTGGAGGATGAGCGGCTCTGAGCCGCGCGTCCCGATAGGAAGGGCGAGCCATGGCTCACGACGACAGGTCCGCGCAGCCGTTGTCGATCGGCGTCGATGTCGGGGGGACGTTCACCGACCTCGTCGTCTACGACGCGATACGGGACGAAATCCGCACGGCAAAGGTCCTGACGACCCCGCGCGATATCCCCGAGGCGATCTTCAAATCCATCGACCAGGCTCAGGGCGAGCTCGCGCGGACGCGCTACGTCAAGCACGGCACGACGACCGCCATCAACACCGCGCTCGAGCGCACGGGCGCACGCACGGCGCTGATCACGACTCGCGGCTTCCGGGACGTGCTCGAGCTCGGCCGCGGCAACCGGCCGGACGCCTTCGACCTCTTCTACAAGCGCCTGCCGCCTCTCGTTCCGCGGGATCTCCGTTTCGAAATCGGTGCACGCATGAACGGCCAGGGCCGGGAGATCGCGCCGGTCGATCCGGTCGAGCTCGACGCCGTCGCGGCCGAGCTCGACCGGCTTGGCGTCGAGGCTGTCGCCGTCTGCCTGCTCCACGCCTACCGCAATCCCGAGCACGAGCGGCAGGTGGGTGAGCACCTTCGACGGTGCGGCAAGCGCTTCGTCTCGCTCTCGCATCACCTCTCGCGCGAATGGCGCGAATACGAACGGACCTCCACTGCCGTCGTCAACGCCTATGTCGGCCCGCGCATGGAGCGCTATCTCGAAACGCTCGGCGCCCGGCTCGGAGAGAAGGGCCTCGAGGGCAACCTACTCCTGATGGAATCGAACGGCGGGGTCATGACCGGCGAACTCGCCGCTCAGCACCCGGTCTACCTGCTGGAATCCGGACCCGTGGCGGGAGCGGTCGGTGCCGCAGCACTGTCGCTCGAACTCGGCTACGACAAGGCGATCTCCTTCGATATGGGCGGGACGACGGCGAAGTGCACGCTCGTCAACAAGGGCGAGATCGAGGTCGCCGACATCTACTACGTCGCCGGCTATGAGCGGGGTTATCCCGTTCAGGTGCCCGTCGTCGACATCGTCGAGGTCGGGGCGGGAGGCGGCAGCATCGCGCATCTCGACGAGGCCGGCTCGCTCAAGGTCGGGCCGAGGAGTGCCGGATCGGAGCCCGGCCCCGTCAGCTATGGACGCGGCGGCACCGAGCCGACCGTCACCGACGCCAATGTCGCGCTCGGCCGCCTCTCGCCGAGCGGCCTTCTCGGCGGAGACATGGCGCTCGATGTCGAAGGCGCGCGCCACGCGATCCGCGAGAAGATCGCCGAGCCTCTGGGGCTGTCCGAGGTGGAGGCCGCGAGCGGCATCCTGCGGCTCGCCGTCGTGACGATGTCGGCGGCGGTCCGTCGAATCAGCATCGAGCGCGGCCATGACCCGCGGGACTTCGTGCTCGTCGTCAGCGGCGGCGCGGGCCCGCTCCATGCGAGCGCCATCGCCCGTGAATTGTCGATCCCGACGGTTCTCATCCCACCGCTTCCCGGCCACTTCTCGGCCTGGGGCATGCTGCTCGCCGACATCCGCTTCGACACGGCGCAGACCCTCGTGGTCGAACTCGACGATGCGGATCCCGCAGCGGTCGAGCGGCAGTTCCGTGTGATGGAGGAGGAGGCCAAAGGGCGCCTCCTCGCTGCCGCGCCCGGCTTGCGCGAAATGTCGTTCTCCCGCTTCGCCGACCTTCGCTACGTCGGCCAGGAGCACACGGTTCGGACGCCTGCCGACGGCGAGGCGACGGGCGAGGGCTGGAAGGCGACGTTGCAGCGCGCCTTCCTCGACATCTACGCGCAGCGCTACGGCCACGCCGATCCGCGCGGCAAGCTGCAGGCCGTCACGCTCCGCGTCGTCGCCGACGGGAGGGTCGAGAAGCCACGGCTGTCGAGCTTCCGGTCGCGGGTCTCCGGTCCGGCCGAACCCTTCACGCGGCGCGAAGCCTACTTCGAGGAGACTGGCTGGGTCGATTGTCCAGTCTACCACCGCGACGCACTCGCGGCCGGACAGGCGCTCACGGGGCCCGTGATCGTGACGGAGACCGGCTCGACCACGGTCATTGCGCCCGGCGATGCCGGCGAGGTCGATTCCCTCGGCAATATCGTGATCAGGGTCTCGTCCCGGCATGTCCAAGCCGCGCGTCCTGAACGGCGTCTGGAGGAGCTCGCATGATGAACACCGAACCGCACAAGGTCGACCCCATCACCTTCGAGGTGGTCGATTTCCTCCTCCGCGCCATCGCCAGCGAACTGGAGACGAACCTGACCCGGACGTCCTTCAGCCTGATGATCTACGAGTACAAGGATTTCGCGGTCGGCATCGTGGCGGCGGACGGGCAACTCATCTGCCAGGGGACGGGCGGGCTGCCGATCTTTCTCGCCGATATCGGCGCGCCGCTGAAATCGGTGCTGGAGGCGCATCCGATCGAGACGATCCGGCCGGGGGACGCCTTCATCACCAACGATCCGGAGGCGAGCGGGCAGCATCTGAACAACGTGACGATGTACACACCCGTTTTCGATGAAGGGGACCGGGACCTGATCGCCTTCATCACCGTGCGGGCGCACTGGACCGATATCGGCGGCATCGTGTTCGGCTCGATGATGACCTCTTCGACGACTGACATCTATCAGGAGGGCGTGCAGTTCCCGGCTCTCAAGTTCTGCCATGGCGGGCAGGACGACGAGCAGATCCTGCGCCTCATCGCCCGGAACAGTCGGATCCCGGAGATCACAGTCGGTGATCTCCAGGCCCAGCTTGCGGCCTGCCGTCTCGGCGAGCAGCGCCTGAAGGACATGATGCAGCGCTATTCATGGCCGACCATCCGGGCGACCATCGACGAGCGCTGGCTCCGCTCCGAGCAGCTTGCGCGCCGCCGCATCTCAGCCATTCCGGACGGGACCTACGATGCGTCGTGCTGGCTCGACAATGACGGCATCGAGATGGACCGGCGGCTGCCCTTCCATTTCCAGGTTCGGGTCGAGGGCGAGGAGGTCACGATCGATCTCTCCGACATCGCGGACCAGGTCAAAGGTCCCTACAACGCCGGTTTCGCCGGCGGCGGCATGACGGCCGCGAAGGTCGCCTACAAATACGTGGTCATCCCGGACCTGCATTCGGACGAAGGCTGTTTCCGGCCGCTCAAGGTCGTTCTGCCTCCCGGCAAGATCCTGTCGGCCCGGCATGGCGCGCCGATGGCGCGGTTCAACGTCATCATGGCGACGGTGATCGACGGGCTCATTCGGGCCTTCGGCGAAGCCGTGCCCCAAAGCGTGGCCGCTGCCCATCACGCTGCCCAGAACTCGATCCAGTTTACGGGGCCGCGCGGCGACGGGCGCCTGTGGAACTACAACGACACCGCCCATGGCGGTTGGGGCGCCACGGCCGCCGGCGATGGAGCCGGGCCGTTCAAGACGATGTCGCATGGCGACTGCAAAGATATCCCGGTCGAGATTGTCGAAGCGCTCTATCCGCTTCGCGTCGAGGAGGTGTCACTGAGGACGGATTCGGCCGGGGCCGGGCGGCATCGTGGAGGCATGGGCGTAACGCGGCGCTATACGACCCTGGCGGACGCGCATCTGACGACGGCCTGGGAGAGGACGACCTGCCCTCCCTGGGGCCTTGCCGGGGGCGAGGCGGGCGCGGTGGGCTCCGTCACGGTCGAGCGACCGGGAAGTGAGCCCCAGACGATTACGAAGGTCACGAAGCTGGGCCTTGCGGCCGGGACGCGCGTGGTCTTTCGGACCGCCGGGGGAGGAGGCTACGGCGATCCGCGCGAGCGGGACGGAAAGGCTATCGCGGAGGATATCCGTCTCGGATACGTATCGGCCGGCACGCCCTTCGTCGGGGCAGAAAAGTAACGCGTCAAGAGGCGCTCGAAACGGACGTTTGATTTGTATTAAACTACACTTGTTCAGATTGGTCTGGCTGTGATTTGAAGGAGGAGCTCGACGATGCGCTCGATGCGGTCCTGCCACGCGATTGTTTCTCGCCACTTCGCTGGGATGGCTGATGCTCCGTAGATGGCGCCGGCGAGTTGGCCGGTGATCGCGGCGACGGTATCGGCATCGTCGCCAAGATTGGCGGCGAGCAGGACGGCTTCGGGGAAGCTTCGGCTATGGCCGACGCACCACAGGCTCGCTTCCAGCGTCGCGACGACGTAGCCTGAGGACGAGATGGCCGCACGCCCCTTGGAGCGCCAGGATCCGGCCGCGATGTCGGCGAGCTCTGCGCAGAAGGGGCGTGGCCGAAGAACCTGATCGCGGCTCAGTCCCGAGATCGCCTCGACCAGAAGCGTCGCAAAGAGGCGGCAGGCCTCGTGGGCGACCGGGGCGGCGTGGGTGGTGCGGCTCTGAGCATGAGCGAGATCCTCCGCGCGGGCGATATCGGGAGAGGCCAGGATCGCGACCGGCGCCAGCCGCATCAGGCTGCCATTCCCGGCCTGGGACGGATCGGGCTTCTCCTGGATGGCTTGCCCCGTGCGCTCGAAGCGCTCGATCGCCGCCCGCACCGTGTTGCCGATATCGAAGCAGCGGCCGGTGACGCTGTTCTCGCCCGCCCGGTACCAGCGGGCGAAGCGTCGCATCAGGTCGGCCTCGTCGAGCTTGCCTCCTCCCGCGATCAGCGCTTCGGCGAGGCACAGCGCCATGCTGGTATCGTCGGTCCATTGCCCCGGTGCGAGCCCGAAGACGCCGCCCCCCACCATATCCGTGACGGGAGGCTTCGTGTCGCGGGCCGAGAACTCGAGCGTCGTGCCAAGGGCATCACCCACGGCAAGACCGAGAAGAGCGCCGAGGGCACGGTCGCGGGGGTCGGGCGGCGGGGTCGAACTCATACCCCCGACATAGCTCCGCTTCGGACAAGTATCCAGTTTCGGGATAGTGAGGCGACCTTACCCTGTGCCTTCGATCTTCACCTGCGCGACGACGGCGGCAAACAGCTCGTGCGGATCAGCGCCGAGGGCTTCGGCCGCCTCGATGAACTCGAGCACGTCGAGCCGTCGCTCGCCGCCCTCGTACTTGGCCACGAAGGATTGCGGCACCCCGAGTTGGTCGGCGACCTGCTGCTGGGTCAGCCTCATGCGCAGGCGCTGCTCCTTCAGGAGCGCGATCAGCCTCGAATGACCTTGGGTACGGAGTGTCTTGCGCATGCGCCCTGACCGGAGCGCTGCGGGACATGAGCCGCTTTTCGGATAATCCCATAACGGGATGAGGAGCGGTGGGGTCGATCGTCGACAGACTGGTATCCTGATACTGGATTAATGTCGCGAACCATGGCTGTGTGCCCCTCCCGAACACGGAGCACTCACAACCATGACCGACACCAAGGCGGATCGACCGACCGCCGAGACCCTTCTCGCCCTCGGATTCGTCGATGTGGCAGGCTGGGCTTCTGAGACGAACAGCCTCACCTACAGCCTCGACGGCGCCCATGCCGAGACGAACGACCTGCGTCTCGACGAGAGAAATGCCCTCTACGCCTTCGTGCGGGACGAGGAGGTGCTCTATATCGGCAAGACCGCCCGCACGATCCGCCAGCGCTTCACCGGTTATTGCCATCCCGGCCGCCAACAGCGCACGAACTGGCGCTGCAATGGCAAGATCAAGGCTGCGCTCGCGGCGAGGCAGGAGATCCGGATCTTCGTCTTCAATCCGATCTCGCATCTGCGCTACGGCCTGTTCGACCTCAACCTCGCAGCCGGGCTCGAGGATGCGCTCATCGCCGCCTTCGATCCCGCCTGGAACGGGCGCGAGAAGGGGCAGCCGGTCTCGGAGGAGGTCGAACGCGAGGAGGCGGAAGAAGCGCTCGGCCCCGCGAACCGCTTCGCGTGGGAGGATGGCGACGTGGTGTTCCGCGATGCGGACGGCCGTCCGATGAGCCATCATCAGATCCGCAATGCCCAGACGGCGAATGCGCCGAGCTTCTCGATCCTCCTCGGAGAGGCCTATTACCGCCAGGGCCTGATCAATCCCGGGGTCGAAGCGAGTCGGCTCTTGGGTCAGGACGGCGAGCCGATCGAGATCGCCTTCTCGGACGGGACAGCACCGGTCGTCTCGCGGATCGACCGGACGGCGAACCGGACCGGGGCCGTCAGGGTCGTCGGCCGCAACAGCACCATCGCGCACTGGTTCCAGGCGCAATTCCGCAAAGGCGAGAGCGTCGAGGCCCGCATCGTCGATGCGAACCGCATCCTCCTCATGGCAAGGCCGGACAGCGCGACAGGCAGCGCTCAGGCCGTCACCACCACCGACGGATGAGACCGAACCTCAGGGCTTGGGCGGCGCCTCGATCCGGACCACCTGTGTGCCTTTCACGGCCTGATTGCGGCCGCCCGCCGGCGAAGCTGCCCTCGGGCCGCATCAGGCCGGCCAGCGCCAGTCCCGGATCTCCGGCATGTCCTCGCCGTGCTCGCGGATATAGTCCGCATGCGCGGCGAGCCTGGCGTCGAGCTCGCCGATGAGGCGAGCTCCGCGCTCGCCCAGCTCCGGCAGGCGCCGAAGCGCAGCCTGCGCGAGATGGTAGCGGTCGATCCCGTTCATCACCGTCATGTCGAAGGGCGTCGTGGTGGTGCCCTCTTCCCGGAAGCCGTGGACGTGGAGGTTTGCGTGATTGGCGCGCCGGTAGGTCAGGCGGTGAATGAGATAGGGATAGCCGTGATAGGCGAAGATCACGGGCCGGTCCCGCGTGAACAGCGCGTCGAATTCCTCGTCCGTGAAGCCATGGGGATGCTCGCTGCGCGATTGCAGCGTCATCAGGTCGACGACGTTCACGACGCGGATGGCGAGATCCGGCAGCGCCGTCCGCAGGATGTCGACGGCCGCGAGCGTCTCCAGGGTCGGCACGTCGCCCGCGCAGGCCATCACCACGTCGGGCTCACCCTCGTCCGATGAGGCCCAGCGCCAGATGCCCGCTCCCGCCCGGCAATGCGCCTCGGCTTCCGCGGCGCTGAGCCATTGCGCCTGGGGCTGCTTGCCGGCCGTGATCACGTTGATGCGGTTGAAGGTGCCGAGGCAATGCTCCGTCACCCAGAGGAGCGTGTTCGCGTCCGGCGGGAAATAGAGCCTGACGGTCTCCGCCTTCTTGTTGGCGACGAAATCGGCGAAGCCGGGATCCTGATGACTGAAGCCGTTATGGTCCTGCCGCCAGACATGGGAGGTGAGGAGGTAGTTCAGCGAGGCGACGGGCTTTCGCCAGGGCAGTTCCGCCGAGACCTTCAGCCATTTCGCGTGCTGGTTCACCATCGAATCGACGATGTGGATGAAGGCCTCGTAGCAGGAGAACAGCCCGTGCCGGCCGGTAAGAAGATAGCCTTCAAGCCAGCCCTGGCAGAGATGCTCGGAGAGCACCTCCATCACCCGCCCCTCGCGCGCGAGATGCACGTCATAGGGTTCGATCCGTTCCATCCACACACGGTCCGTCGTCTCGAAGACGGCATCGAGGCGGTTGGAGGCGGTCTCGTCCGGCCCCATCAGGCGGAAGTTGCGGGCCTCGGCGTTGAGGCGGAGGACGTCCCGCAGATAGGCGCCCATGACGCGAGTGGATTCCGCCACGGTCTCGCCCGGACGCGCCACCTCGACGGCGAGGCTCCGCCAATCCGGCAGGATGAGGTCTTGCTTCAGCAGGCCGCCATTGGCCTGGGGGAGGGCGCCCATGCGCCGCTCGCCCGACGGGGCCAGCGCAGCGATCTCGGGTAGGAGCCGGCCCTCGGCGTCGAACAGCTCCTCCGGGCCGTAGCTCCGCATCCAGTGCTCGAGGATCTTGCGGTGCGCCGCGTCGCCCCGCGCGTTCGAAACCGGCACCTGGTGGGAGCGCCAGAAATCCTCGACCTTCTTGCCGTCGACCTCCTTCGGGCCGGTCCAGCCCTTGGGGCTCCGTAGAACGATCATCGGCCAGCGCGGGCGGCCGCTTGGCGTGGCGCCGGCCCGCGCCTCGGCCTGGATCGCCCGGATCCGGTCGAAGACCGCATCGAGCGTGTCCGCCATCGCCCGGTGCATGGTGGCGGGCTCGTGGCCTTCGACGAAGAACGGCTCGTAGCCGTAGCCGACGAAGAGGCTGCGCAACTCCCCGTCACCCATCCGGGCGAGCAGGGTCGGGTTGGCGATCTTGTAGCCGTTGAGGTGAAGGATCGGCAGCACCGCGCCGTCGACGGCCGGGTTCAGGAACTTGTTCGAGTGCCAGGCCGCCGCCAGTGGCCCCGTCTCGGCCTCGCCGTCGCCGACGACGCAGGTCACCACGAGGTCGGGATTGTCGAAGGCGGCGCCGTAGGCGTGGGCGAGCGCGTAGCCGAGCTCTCCGCCTTCATGGATCGAGCCGGGCGTCTCCGGCGCGACATGGCTCGGGACCCCGCCCGGGAAGGAGAATTGCTTGAAGAGCCGGCGCAGCCCGTCCTCGTTCTGCGGGATCGCCGGATAGATCTCAGAATAGGTCCCCTCCAGATAGGTGTTGGCGACCATGGCCGGGCCGCCATGCCCGGGCCCGCAGACATAGAGGACGGCGCAGTCGCGGTCCCTGATGATGCGGTTGAGGTGGACGTAGACGAAATTCAGGCCCGGCGTCGTCCCCCAATGCCCGAGCAGCCGCGGCTTGACGTGTTCCGGCTCGAGCGGCTCGCGCAGAAGCGGATTGTCCATCAAATAGATCTGACCGACGGACACGTAATTCGCCGCGCGCCAGTAGCGGTGCATGAGGTCGATTTGCGTCGTATCGATGTCGCTCATCGCATGATCGCTCCGAATAGGCTGACTCTCAGAATCCGTCGGATCGCAGAAACAGGCGCTCACGGCCAGACCCGATGGGCGCGCGCGGAATTTGCCTGCCTGAGTCGGGGGCTTGCAAGTTTGTACGGCGATCGGTGCGAGCCCGCTCCGCCTGCTCAAGCTCGGGGGAGCTGGGTCCCGGTCTGGGTCAGCGCGTCGACGAAGATGGGTTCCCAGGATTGGATATGCCATCGCAGCAGGCCTCGAGCCTGTCCGCCTGACCCGCTTCGGCTAGATCGACGATCTCGTAATGCTCCGGAATCGATTCGATCTGGCGCAGCTGGCCCGCGCGCGAGCGGATGCCGTGTCGACGCATCGTATCGCGCACCCCATTACGGTGTCCGTCAGAACCGTGTTCCCGGCCGCCGCCAGGAGGACGCGGTGGTAGGCTCGGTCCGCCTCCAGGATAGAGCCGCACGTCGTCCGCCTCGACGGCGCGTCGGATCTACTGCACCCTTTGCCGGTCACGCTGCGGCTCGGTCTCGGTCGTCGAGAACGGCCGCATGACCAGCGTTGAGCCGCTGCCCGGCCATCCGATCGGCGGCGCGCTCTGCGCCAAGGGGCGGGCCGCGCCGGAACTCGTCCACAGTCCGCGCCCCCACACGGTTCCGCTGCGCCGGACCAAGCCCAAGGGGGAGGGCGATCCGGGCTGGGTCGAGATCCCCTGGGACGAAGCCTTCGGCGAGGTCGCCTCTCGCCTGGGCGGCGTTCGCCGGGAATCCGGGGCCGTCGCCTTCGCGGTCACGACCCCGAGCGGCACGCCGATGGTCGACAGTTCGGAATGGGTCGAGCGCTTCGTGCGCTGCTTCGGCAGCCCAACATCATCTATGCCGTCGAGGTCTGCGGCTGGCACAAGGACTACGCGCACGCCTACACCTTCGGGCACGGCATCAGCGTCCCGGATTACGACCAGGCCCAGGCGATCGTCTTGTGTGGGCACAATCCCGCCCGGGCATGGCTCGCCCAGGCGACCCGGATCGCGGACGCGAATGGACCTACCGGTGGCTGTCCTCAAAACCATGCTCGCGCACCTCGCGCCAGAGCGCCGTCGCGTTATCACATCTGCCATGCGCCTCTAGACATGAGGCAGGCACGGATCGAGTCGGCTCATCTCCGATCCGCGGACGGCACGTTCGGGAACGTCTCGGCGTGAGCGCATTTGCGCACTGTTCCCCGGGCCACGCCGGTTGCACGCGCAATGCCCAGGAGCGTCTCGCCGGCAAGGTGACGGTGACGAACCTTCTCGAAGGCTGCAACCAGCGACCCCGACTATCGATCATTTTCGAAACATGACATATGATCGAACCCCTGTCCGATCCAGTCGATTTCCTATCAGGAGTTGCGCTCCGACCTTGGACAGGGCGATTTTGACGATCGCCAATCCGAGCCCGCTTCCCGCGTGGCTTCTGTGGCGTCCCCGAAAGAATCGGGTACCCACCTTATCGATCTCGTCCGGCGGAATTCCTCGACCCTCGTCCTCCACGAGCAGGCCATCCGCAGTGGCCCGCCATACGATATTCCCCCCGATTGTGTGCTGGGCCGCATTTTCATGCAGATTGCGGAGTGCGAGTTGCAGGCACTCGGCATTGGTATCGAGGACGAGGTCCCGCGCACTCGGCTCGATCGTCACCCGGACGTGATCGGATTTCGGAATGTCTGCGACGATCTCGGCAAGAAGCGGTCCGACCGCCACGGGGGTGCGAGGTGCCTGCTCCGGGTCGGCATCGAGCCGCGCGATCGTCAGCAATTGTCGTACGAGACGCGCGGTCCGATCGACCGCCGCCACGATCTGCTGAAGAGCCCCCCGAACCACCTGAGGGTCCTCCGTTGCGAGCGCAACTTGCGCCTGCGTCTTGAGGCCCGACAGAGGCGTTCGCAATTCGTGCGCTGCGAAAGCCGTGACCTCGCGCTCGTGCCGGCGTGCGGCCTCGACCCTGCGGAACAGCGTATTGAGGGCATCGGCCAACGGCCGAACCTCGGCCGGGGCGCGCGCGAGCGACACGGGGCTCATGTCCTCCGCATTCCGCGACGCGAGATCGCGGGCCATGCGTCTCAACGGCCGCAGCCCCTGTCCCAGACAGGCCCAGATGGCGCCCCCCAGCAGCGGGGCGATCAGGAGGGCGGGCCACATCAGGCCCTTGATGAGGTCGCTCACCAGACGTTCACGCAATCCGACCCGGTCGCCGACCATGACGCGGACGCCTCGGCTGCCGTCCTCGACCGTGAACACGCGCCACCGCTCGCCATCGATCTGGCGATCGGAAAAGCCGGGCGCGTCCTGGGAGAGCTGAGCGGCAGGCGCTCCGCTCGAACGCGCGATCATCCGCCCGTCGAGCGACCAGATCTGACACGACAGCTGCCGCTCGTAGCTGCCGAGCGGTGGCAGCGTTCCCTCGCTTCCTGCCGCCGCCGTGCGATCCAGTCCCGAAGCCAGCGACGCAACCATTCGGGCAGCCTCCTGGAGCCGGGTGTCGAGGACATGTTCGAGTTCGCGGCGGCTGCTGACGTAAATCCAGGCGACGGCCGCCAGCCAGACGAAGCTTGTGGCCAGAAGAAGAGCCGCGAACAGCCTGAGCTTGAGCGATCTCATCGCACGGCCCTCATCCGGTAGCCGAGGCCGCGCAAGGTCTCGATGGCGTCTCTGCCGATCTTGTTGCGGAGGTGGTGGATGTGGACCTCTAGCGCATTGCTCTCCACCTCTTCCTGCCAGCCATAGAGTACGTCCTCCAGCTCGGCCCGCGAACGGACTTGGCTCGGCCGTTCCATCAAGGCGGAGAGGAGTGCGAACTCCCGTCGGGACAGGGTCACGGCATGGCCCTCGACGGTGACGCTGAGATCGACCGGGTGGAGCGTGATGTTGCCGTGCTCGAACTGGGACTCGGCTCGCCCGCTCTCGCGTCGGGTGATGGCGCGGAGACGGGCCGCAAGCTCGTCCAGGTCAAAGGGTTTGGCCAGGTAATCGTCCGCACCTGCGTCGAGCCCCCCGACCTTGTCTTCGATCGCATCACGGGCGGTCAGGAGCAGGACGGGGGTCGTGTCGCGCTTTCGCCGCAGACGGCGCAGGAGATCCACCCCGCTGCCGTCCGGAAGCATGATATCCAGCACGACGGCCGCGTAACGCGTGGTCGACAGCGCCGCTTCGGCA
The DNA here is from genome assembly GCF_004363955.1 of Enterovirga rhinocerotis. Taxonomy (GTDB): domain Bacteria; phylum Pseudomonadota; class Alphaproteobacteria; order Rhizobiales; family Beijerinckiaceae; genus Enterovirga; species Enterovirga rhinocerotis. The sequence continues at coordinate 8,797 of NZ_SNZR01000020.1, read as the reverse complement.
TCCTCGCAGGTCGCGACGACGTCGGTCGCGCTCCCCTTCAGGGCAAGCCCAGCCCGCAAGCCGTCGGCGAGAATGGGGTCGTCCTCCACCACAAGGATGCGCATCGAAACCTCCGGCGACACCGCTCGGATCACTGCCTTAAGCCTGGCTTAAGGTGGAGCGCGAGGGTGGCGATCGCCATGGCGACGATTGCGATGTCCTTCCTCCGCTACCTGACCATCCTGGTCTTCAGCTCGATCACGGCCCTGGGCCTCGCGCTCGACTGCGCGATGTCTGCCGAGGTCGGTCCCGCGAAGCCCGAGTTCACGCTGTCGGCGCAACGGGACGCGGACGGCACCTTGCGGCTCACATGGTCGATCACGCCCGGGAACTATCTCTACCGGGAGCAGATCGCGATCAGCGGCGCCGGAGGACCGATCGCCGCCGCTCTTCCGGAGGGACAGACCAAGGACGATCCGAATTTCGGCCCGACCGAGGTCTATCACCGCGACGTCGTCGCAACGATCGGCGCGGCGGATCTGGCAGGCGCTGCGACCCTGACGGTGAGGTTCCAGGGCTGCTCGGAGCGGGGCATCTGCTACCCGCCGCGTATCGCGACCGTCGATCTCGCCAGCCTTGCCGTCACCCATGGCGCGACGCCCGGCGGCCGAAGCGGCTCGGCGATCACGTCATGGAACCCTAATACAGCGGTTGCGGCGTCGGAGCCGAAGGTGGCTTTCGGCCTGTCGGGAAACATGCTCGCGGTCGCGATGGCCTTCTTCGGCTTCGGACTTCTCCTGGCCTTCACACCCTGCGTCCTACCGATGGTCCCGATCCTCGTGGGCCTTCTATCCCGCTCGTCGGGCCGGCTGAGCGCGGGGCGCGGCTTCGCGCTGTCTTCGACCTACGTCCTGGCCATGGCGGTAGCATACGGAACATTGGGCGTCGCCGCTGCCTGGTCGGGCCAGAACCTGCAGATGGTGCTTCAGGCTCCCGCCGCGATCGGGGCGATGGCCGCCGTCTTCGTCGCGCTCGCCCTTGCGAGCTTCGGCCTGTTCGATCTCCGCCTGCCGTCGGCTCTGACGGACGCATTGTCGAGCGGACCCGGGCGACGATCCGGCGCGTTCGCGGGCGCGGCTGCTCTCGGGTTCACGTCCGCTCTGATCGTCGGCCCCTGCGTCACGCCACCCTTGGCGGCTGCCCTTCTTTACGTGGCGCAGACTGGCGACCTCTTTCGCGGAGCCTTCGCCCTGTTCTTCCTCGGCCTTGGGATGGGCTTGCCGCTCGTGGCCGTGGGCACGTTCGGCACTCGTGTCCTGCCACGCTCCGGCATCTGGCTGCTCATGGCCAACCGCCTGTTCGGCGTCGTCTTCCTGGCCATCGCCGTCGTCCTGCTCGGTCGGGTCGTGCCGGCCGCCGTGACGATGGCACTCTGGGCCGCCCTGCTGATCGGCGCGGCTGTCTTCACGGGCGCGTTCGATCCACTCACTTCGTCGGACGGATCGGGGCCGCGGCTGAGAAAAACCGCGGGTCTTCTCGCCGCGCTCTATGGGGCGGCCCTCCTCATCGGCGCCGCAGGTGGTGCGGATGACCCGCTCAGGCCGCTCGCCTTGGTCGGTCGCACCGAACCTTTCGGCGGCACTGCGATGCCGGCGACCACGATCCGCAGCTTGCCCGAACTCGACGCGGCGCTGAACGCCGCGCCCGGGGACACGAGGCCCGTCCTCCTCGCCTTCTCCGCAGACTGGTGTTCGGCCTGCAAGACGATGGAGCGCGAGGTCTTCGCCGAACCGACGGTGCGCGAAGGCCTGCGGTCGGTTCGGCTGGTGCTGGCCGACGTCACCAGGACCGAAGAAGCGACGAGCGCTCTCATGCGCCACTTCGAGGTGATCGGCCCCCCGACGCTCGTCTTCGTCGATCCGCGCGACAGGCGCGAGATCGCTGCCCTCCGATCGGTCGGCGAAATCTCGGTCGATGCATTTCGGCGCCTGCTCGATCGCGCCGCTACCTGAACCTACTGGAGACACCGATGAACCGCAGAGACATCCTGCTGGGGGCTGCCGCCTTGGGCGCATGGCCCCTCTACAACTACCTCAAACCCGTTCCGGCATGGTCGAGCCCGGACGTGAAGGGCATCCTGCACGATCCCGACGCGCCGGAATCCGGCAACGCGAAGGGCGACGTCACGATCGTGTCCTTCTTCGACTACAACTGCCCGTTCTGCAAAACATCGGCGTCCCATCTGGACAAGGCGATGCGCCAGGATGGCAGGGTCCGGCTGATCTACAAGGACTGGCCGATCCTGACCCCGGCCTCGGTCTATGGCGCGCAGATCGCCCTCGGCTCGAAATATCAGGGGCGCTACACAACGGCCTATCAGGCTCTGATGGGTATTCCGGGGCGACGCATCGCCAACGAGGCGATGCGCGATGCCGTCGCCGCCGCCGGTGTCGACATGACGCGTCTGCAGGCCGATCTCGACAAGAACAGTCCCGCGATCTCCGCCCTGCTGCAGCGAACCATGAATCAGGCCGATTCCATGGGGCTTCGGGGAACGCCGGTCTATCTGATCGGCCCTTATGCCTACGCGTCCGCTCTCGACGAGGGCGGCTTCCGGAAGGCGATCGCGACGGCGCGGGCAGGTAAACCGTCATGATCCAGGTTTGGGGCGCGGCCCGCCTGCCGTTCGTCTTGTGCGCGAGCCTCTCTGTCGGCGGCTGTCTCGCGAGTGCCGCTCCCGGCACCGCGAGCGTCAACGCCGCCGCTCCGGTCGTCAACGTATCGGCGGCGGACGTCGTCCGGTATGGTGAGATCGGCGGCGAGCCTCATCCGGTGCCGGCCGTCGACCCGACGACCCTGAAGCCCGATTATGTGCGTCAGCTTGTCGACTATAGGACGAACGAGAAGCCCGGCACGATCGTGGTCGATCCGCATGGCAAGTTTCTCTACCTCGTGATGGAGGGCGGTCAGGCGATGCGTTACGGCGTCGGCGTTGGCAAGGAAGGACTCGCGTTTACAGGCACGGCGAACATCGCCCGCAAGGCGCAGTGGCCTCGCTGGACACCGACCCCGAACATGATCCGCCGCGAGCCTGATCGCTATGGGAGATGGGCCGGCGGCGTCAGCGGTGGCGAGGACAACCCGCTCGGAGCGCGAGCCCTCTATCTGCACAAGAACGGCAAGGACACGCTCTATCGAATCCACGGCACGAACGAGCCTCACACGATCGGCCAAGCCGTGTCGTCGGGCTGCATCCGGATGATGAACCAGGACGTCATCGATTTGTATCGACGCGTCCCGGCGGGCTCGCGAGTCGTCGTGCTGTAACAGGGCGACAGCCGGGTATCGGGGGCCCCGCGCACCCGCTGCCGACGATTCTCGAACCCCGCCTGGTCGTCAGGGCCGACCGGCGGCCGGCTGGCGCCGCGGCGACGACAGGGCGAGCACTACGCCCGTCAAGGTGAGGACCATCGCGGCGAGTTGCCGAGCGCCAAACGGCTCGCCGAGGACGATGGCCGCGAGAAGAGCGCCAACGATTGGCACGAGAAGCGTGCCCGTCGACGCGACCACCGGCGGGAGATGCCGAAGCGCCTCGAACCAGAGGATGAAGCAGAGCCCCATCGGCACCAGCACCATGTAGACCATGGCCCAAAACCCCGAGCGGTCGAGGGCGAGGATGTCGGGGCGCTCCAGGGTCATCCGAGGATCAGAAGCGGCACACAACCCAGTCCAACCTGCCAGGCGATCGCGGCGAGCTGCGTCAGGCCGAGCGGCTTGGCGTTCAGGAGCGCGCCCGTCGCGAACAAGATCGCGGCGCTGAAGGCGAAGGCTACGCCCGGCAGCTTTCCCATATCGAGGGAGACGACATCCGATCCGACGAGGACGACGATCCCCGCGATTCCGAAAGCCAGGGCGAGAGACCCCCGCAGGCTCGGGCGCTCGCCGCGCACGGCCCACGCGATCAGTGTCGACCAGATCGGCATCGTGAACACGAGCAAGATCGCCTCGCCGACCGTCAGCCAAAGCAGGCTGGCTGATCGACGAACCGGACCGGGGCCGTCAGGGTCGTCGGCCGCAACAGCACCATCGCGCACTGGTTCCAGGCGCAATTCCGCAAAGGCAAGAGCGTCGAGGCCCGCATCCTCGATGCGAACTGCATCCTCCTCATGGCAACGCCGGACCGCGCGACAGGCAGCGCTCAGGCCGTCACCACCACCGACGGATGAGACCGAACCTCAGGGCTCGGGCGGCGCCTCGATCCGGACCGCCCGCGTCCCCGTCATCGCTTCGTAGCGGCGGAGGACGACATCGACATAGAGCGGATCGAGCTCGATGCCGCGGCAGATCCGGCCTGCCTTCTCAGCCGCGATCAGCGTCGAGCCCGAGCCGAGGAAGGGATCGAGCACGATCTCGCCGCGGTGGGTCAGATCGAGAAGCGCATCCTCCAGCATCGCCGTCGGCTTGACGGTCGGATGCGAGGTCAGGCCCTTGCGGGCATCCGAGCCGATCGAGGAGGCGCCCGGATAAGTCCACACGTTCGAGCGCCAGCGTCCATGCCGGCCGAGCTCGACATTGTTCACATGCGAGGCCGTGCCCTTCTTGTAGAGCGGGAGGAGTTCATGCCCGCTCCGGTAGAGGCTTCCCATCCCGGCATTGGTCTTCGACCAGACGACCAGGTTGAGGGGATCGAGGCCCGAGCCCGTCGCCGCGCGATCAACCGTCGGATAGCCGCGCCAGTCGATGAAGGTCCCGACCACCCCGCCCTTGGCGAGATAAGCCAGGGCGGCCCGTATCCAGGCCGCGTTGAAGGCCTCGAACGCTTCCGGCGTCATCTCCCCGCTTGCCATCGGGAACTCGCGGTGATCGCCTCCCGTCACATGCCCCTTGATCGGCACGTTGTAGGGGACGTCCGTCAGGACGAGCCGAACCTCATCACCGCCGAGGAGGCGGGCGAGGAGCGTCTCGTCCCGCGCGTCGCCGCAAGCGATCCGATGCGGGCCGAGATCGAACACATCGCCCGGCCTTGCGATCGGCTCGGCCGCAGGCTCCGGCTCGACCGGTCCCTGTTCGACGCTCTCCTCGCCCTCGTCGAGCCTGATCTGGTCGATCTCGATCGCGCTGAAGCCCGCGATCTCGATGGGCGCATCGTCGAGGATCAGTTCCTCGAGCTCGATCTTCAGTTCGCCGAGATCCCAGGCGCCCTTCTCCTGCAGGCGATTCAAGGCGAGGCGGAGCGTCCGGAGTTCGCTCTTCGTGAGGTGACCGACGAGCACGCAGGGGACGCGGGTGAGACCGGCAATCTTCGCGCCTTCTAGCCGGACGAGGCCGTCGATCACGATGCCGTCCGCGTCGATCAGGATCGGCGCACAGAAGCCGAGCGTTGCGATCGAGTTCGCGACCTCGCGCACATGGTCCGGATCGACCGTGCGCACGTTGCGCGCCGGTGGACGCAAAGTCCCGATCTCACGCTCGACGAGGTCAAGCTTCGGAAGAAGGTCATTGCGCCGCCGCACCGTGCGCTCGGCCGAAGCCGACCGGGCGAGAGCATCGCGACGCCCGCGGCTCTTCGATCGAAGCGCACCGCGCAGAGGATCAGCATTCGGATCGATGGATGACATGCAAATCTTCCTCGGTCGCTCAGCGGCCATAGGAGCCGAACATCGCCCTCGGCGACATGGAGCGCTGCTTGAGCCATTCTAGGAACTGCGACGTCGAATCGACCTGATCGTCATGCTTTCCGCGCGGGAAGAGGGTGAGCTCATGGAGGTAGGCGTCGAGCCAGGGCTCCGATTCCGGCACGAGAACGAGGCCGTTCTCGATCACCCCAGTCTGGGCATGCATCCGTTCGAACTTGCCGATCTGCGAGGAGTATCGCTGCACGGCACGGAGACCCTCGTGGAAGAGTTCCTGGGCAAGCTGGATGCCCGAGGATTTGTCTTCGATCAGGACGACGCTCGCGCGATGGATCTGCTGCTGCTCGCGGACGGCCCGCTTCAAGGAAGGGTACTCGTGCCGATCGCGGTGGACATGGATCAGGTAGGCCTTGTTCCCCGCGATCCCCCAGGTCGTGCAGACGCTGTAATCGTTGAACTCGCCCGCCTTGCTCGCCGTATCCCAGCTCTGGACGATCTCGAGATGTGGGGGCAGCTCGGCCGGCCGGTAGGTGCGGAACCATGCCCTCTTGACCATTCCGCCCGAGGCGGGGACCGGAGCCTGCTGATACTGGCTCGCGAAGTTGTACTCCCCGGTCTCGGCCCGAAGCTTGGCGAGCGTTTCGAGGGGTTGGCGGATCGGGTCGAGCGCTTCGCCCTTGCGGCGCCTGAGGCACCTTGAGTTCACGTACGTGCTCAACTTGAACTCTTCGTCTTGCTCGGCGATGGCCGGTAGGCGCAGCAGATCCCACCCCCCTTGAGCCAGGGCTGCGCCGGCGAGATCCTCCTCGTGAAGGCGTTGCATGACCAGAACGATCCGGCCCGTCTTCTTATCGTTGAGGCGGCTATAGGCCGTGTTCTGAAGCCAATCGATCACCGACCGACGCGAAGGCTCCGAGAGCACCTCGTCCGACTTGTGTGGATCGTCGATAATGATGATGTCGGCGCCGCGCCCCGTGAGCGTGCCTCCAATCGACGTCGCGTACCTCACCCCGCCCGTCGAAGCGACCAGCTCCTGGGCTCTTTGACCCGTGAGCGTGATGCCGAACAGATCCCGATACCACTTCGTGTTCATGATGGTCCGGCAATCGCGAGCATGCTTGTCGGCGATGTCCTGGCCGTAGCTCACACAGATGATCTGGATCGTCGGCCGCCACCCGAAACAGAAGGCGGGAAACGCGACGGAAGCCATGATGGACTTGAGATGGCGCGGCGGCACGTTGATGACCGATCGACGGATTTTGCCCTCCAGAACGTTGTGCAACCGCTCCGCCATCAGCTCGAGATGATAGGAGACCGGCAGCGGCTCCCCGCCGTGCAGCTCCGCAAAGCAGCGCTGCGTGAACGTCAGGAAGTCCCATTGCAGATATTCGGTGAGGACCGTCGCAGCGCGGCTCATGACCCGCCCTCCTTGTCTTCAATCCGGAGTGCGAGGCTCTCGAGGATGTGCTTGTCCACCTCCGTCAGCTGGTAGCCGAGCGCGCGCCCCGTCGCCTCACCGGCCTGCCTCAGAGCGAGAATCATCTGGAGCGCCTTGACGTCGCCCTTCATCGCCTTCTCGACGAGCCGACGGATCGAAAGCTCGAGCCGGCTGATCTTCCGGCGCCGGTTGCCTTCGGTGACCACCACCCTCTCCGCGAGGATCTCGCGCAGGATCGTCTCATGGTTCTTCGAGCCGGGCCTCCGGCCTTTCGGATTTCCCGACTGCTTCGGCTTGAACTGCGTCGCCTTCGGCGGGTGCTTGAAGCCGACATAATCCGCGCGCTGCGCGAGAGCCGTCTCCTGATCCAGCGAGACCGGAAGCTCGTGCGCGCCTTCCTCTTGATCGTCCTGTGACATGACCTCTCCGCCCGCCTCGAGAACGGCCGGCGGCGATTGCCCCTCGGTCTCTCGTTTCGGCGGAGAGCAGCGTGACAGCGGCAGTGGCGGATAAAACAGGAGTTAACCAGATTCCTGCGATGGCGGCAGGTAGCTAACGAGGGCCTTCATCCTTGCCGGGAGATCTGAGACTGAGGGGTCGTTCGCGAGCAACGTTTCTCTCATGAAAAGGTAACCGTAGCGCCCGGCACTCGGCGAGGCATACTCATCGCTCCAGGCTCCGAGCCAGGAGTCAATCGTTTTGGCGGCGGGGTTTCTGAGCACCTTCGCAATGGGCTGAGGAATGTTCCTCTGAGTCCACGCGCTAGCTTCCGGACGCGGAAAGCCTTTTCTTTGGAGGTGCTCCATTATAGCGGCAAGATAGCCCTTCAATATTTCGATCAACGGATGATCGGAAGGCCGTTGGCGAGCCCTACGTGAGCTGAGCATCCCGGAATGGCGCCAACCCTGCGAAACGGCAGCAAGATCGAACAGCACCCCATCGATTGACCGCGTCACCATTGACTGGCCGCGGCAGAATCTTGAGACCGCGTCGAGGGTGATGACCGCGGACTCCAGGCTCGCGTCCGCGTCGGTCATGCCGGCCGCTATTCGGGCTTCCCGCTCATCCTCTACCGTCCGCAAACGCTCTCTCAGTTCGGCCAAAGCGAGCAAGGCAGCTTGATCGGGAGATGGGGTTTCGGCCATGGGGATCTCGCATTCCGGACTGGGACCATGCATTCGCTGCTCCGCGCGCTCAATCCCTGCTCGCTGCGAAAAATTCCCTGCTTCGATTGCGGAAGCTGCACTTTCCAAGTCATTGATTTTCGGATGGTTATGGCCCGGGTGACGCTCGGGCAGGCTCGAAGTCAGCCCGAAATCCCTGCAGATTCCCGGCAAAGCAGGGAATTTCGACAGCGGAGACCGGTTCGCCGGGACTGCGTCCACCGCCAAGACTTAAGCTATTTTAGACGCTGCGCTTTTCGTCTTTTTAGCGGTAGAAATTCCTCGGGATTTCCGGGGCTTTGCCGAGGCGGTTGCTGGGCCCGTCCTGGCAGAGACCCGCTGCGGCCGACTATCCGAGATTCCTCGCCGTCCGTCTCTGATGGCCCGTTTGGCCAGGACGGACGTCTCCGTCGGTCCAGCCGGGCAAGCAGTCCGGATGCGCCGGATTTCGTCTCTGCACAGGACGACGTGCCCGGACGGCGGGCACTACCGATGGCCGATCTTGTGAAGGCTGATGTTGGTGGATGCCGCCGGAGGTTCAGGCGGATGCAAACCGGCGGCGCTGCTCGTCCCAGGAGAGGGCG
>NZ_SNZR01000019.1 GCF_004363955.1 Enterovirga rhinocerotis | reverse complement strand
GGTGAAAACCTGACCAGGCGGGCTTTCGCGCGTCCAGGCACAGAAAAAACCCGTCAGCGGCCTCAACCTGACCGAAGCGCGCGCCAAACCGCCTCCGACGTGATCGGCATGTCGAGATGCGTGACGCCGAGGCAAGCGAGCGCATCGACGACGGCGTTGACGATCGTCTGCGGGGCCGCGATCGCGCCGGCCTGGCCGACGCCCTTGACGCCGAGCGGGTTCGACGCGCTCGGCACGCCCTGGAACACGATTTCGAGATCGGGAATGTCGGCAGCCCGCGGCAGCCGGTAATCCATGAACGAGCCGGCGATGAGCTGGCCCGAGGCCGGATCATACGCCGTGTGCTCGCAGATCGCCTGGCCGATCCCCTGCACGATGCCGCCCTGGAGCTGGCCCTCCGTCAGCAGCGGATTGACCAGCGTGCCGTAATCGTCGACCGCGCAATAGCGCGTCAGCGCGATCTCGCCCGTCTCCCGGTCGATCTCGACCTCCGCGACGTGGCAGCCGTTCGGGAAGGTGATGGCGTCGAGCGTGGTCTCGGCCTCGCCCGAGAGGCCCGGCGCCGGCCCGCCCCCCATCTGCTCCGGATCGGAGGCCGCCTCCGCGATCTCGCCGAGGGTCAGGCGGCGCGAATCCCGGCCCGTGGAAAAGGCCCCGTCCGCGAAGGCGAGGTCCTCGGGCGAGGCCTGAAGCAGGCGCGCGGCGATGGCCCGGGCCTTCGCGAGCAGATCGTCGAGGGCCGCGACGAGGGCGGCGCCGCCCTGATAGAGGGACCGCGCACCGCCATGGCCCTTGCCTTTGGCGACGGAGCGCGTGTCGCCCTGGACGAAGCGGAAGGCCTCCAGCGGGAGACCGAGGCGGTCGGCCGCGATCTGGGGAAAGGTCGTTTCGTGACCTTGCCCGTTCGACTGCGTGCCGATCGCGATGCTGACATCGCCGCCGGGTTCGAACCGAACCCGCGCCCATTCGCCCGGCGCGCCCCGCGCGGTCTCGAGGAAACAGGCGAGGCCGCGGCCGGCGAGACGGCCTCGCCGCGCGGCCTCCTCGCGCCGTGCCGGAAACCCAGCGGCGTCGGAGACGGTGGCCGCACGGTCGAGATTCGCGGCGAAGGCGCCCCGCTCGATCGCGATGCCGAGCCCGCTGACCGAGGGGAAGCTGGAGACGATGTTGCGCCGCCTGAGCTCGCATGGCGCGATCGCAAGCCGGCGCGCGGCGAGATCGACGAGCCGCTCGATGAGGTAGTTCGCCTCGGGCTTACCGGCGCCGCGATAGGCGTCGATGGGAACGGTGTTCGTGTAGATTCCCGTCACCGCGAGATGGACCGCCGGGATCGCGTAGACGCCGCCCATCGCGTTCGCGGCGGAGGTCGTCGGAATGGCCGGCCCGAGGGCCGAGAGATAGGCGCCCATATCGGCGAGGGTCTCGACCTCGAGCGCGAGAAAGCGCCCCTCCGCATCGAGGGCGAGGCTCGCCCGCGTGCGGTTGGCGCGGGCCTGGGCGGTGCTGAGGAAATCCTCGCTGCGGTCGGAGATCCAGCGGATCTCGCGGCGGAGATCGCGCGCGGCCAGGAGCAGCGGCACATATTCCGGGTAGGGGATGTTCTTCGGGCCGAAGCCGCCGCCGACATCGGGGGTGACGACGTGCAGGCGGTCGGGCGCGACCCGGAACACGTCGGCGCAGAGCTGGTCCCGGATGTCGTGGACGCTGGCCCCGCTGAGCGTGAGAAGGAGCCGGTCCTCGGCCGCGTCGTAACGCGCGATCGCGCCGCGCGGCTCGAGCGGCGCGGCGACGACCCGGTTGTTGTCGAGTTCGAGCGTGACGACATGGGCGGCCCGCGCGAGAGCCCCCGCGACGGCCGCGGCATCGCCCCGGCGATAGCGGAAGGCGACGTTGCCGGGCGCGTCCGGCCAGATCTGCTCCGCCCCCTCGGCTGCCGCATCCTCGATCAGGACGGCCGTGGGCAGGTCGTCATAGGAGACGTCGATCGCCTCGGCCGTGTCCCGCGCCGCCTCGAAGCTGTCGGCGACGACGAAGGCGACCGGTTCGCCGACATGCCGGACCCGTTCATGCGCCAGGGCGTGATGCGGCGGCACCCGGATCGGATCGACCGAGGGGATGCCGGCGGCGACGCAGGGCAGCGGCCCGATCCCCTCGGCCAGGAGATCGGCGGCGGTGTAGATGCGCACGACGCCGGGCATCGCGCTCGCCGCAGTGAGGTCGATCCCGAGGATGCGGGCATGGGCGAGGGGCGCGCGCAGGACGTGGCCGACAAGCTGCCCCTCGGCCGGGAGGTCGTCGATATAGGTCCCGGTCCCGGTCACGAAGCGGAGATCCTCGACGCGTCGGCGGGAGCGACCGCATTCCTTTGCGCGGGCGGCTGATGGCGTCATCGAGGGCGAGGTCTCCGTGTCATGATGGGCATCCGCGCCTCAGCATGACGAGGGAGCGAGCTTACGGCCAGCCTCTGGGAATGAAAGTCGCGGCTACTGGAGCTGCCGCACCAGCATGTTGATGGTCGACGGAGAGATGCGCCGGGCCATTTCGCGCTGAGCTGCGTCCCAGAACGGCGTCGCCTGCACGATCGCCTCCTCTCCGGCCTCCGTGAGGGTCGCGACGCGCTCGCGGTGATCGGCCTCGCCGACGGTGATGCGCACGAAGCCCTCGCGCTCCAGCGGGTCGAGATTGCGGCCCATGGTCGACCGGTCGAGCCCTGCCTCGGCGGCGAGGCGGGTCACGCTCAGGGGGCCAAGCCGGGCCAGCGTCCGCAGCACCGAGAATTGTGTGACGCGAAGCCCGGACGGCTTCATCGTCTCGTCATAGGCCGTCGTCACCATCCGCGTGAGACGGCGAAGCGTCGTGCAGGTACAGGGCGATTCGTCGGCCATATAGCGCATATACCCGTATTTCGGGCGCTTCTCAACCCTGCCGCGTATCGCGCGCTGTCCAAATTGCGTGCAGCTTCGATGCCGACCGACAATCCGGATGCGCGCCGGACCGGCAACGCCTAGACTCCGGCCATGGATCCGATCGACCCGGCCGGCGCGGCCACCATCGTCTTCACCGAGGACAGCCCGGCGAGTGCCGAGGCCCTGGCCTGCCGCGAGGCCTATTTCACCGAACTCGCCGAGCGGTTCGTCGAGGGCTTCGATCTCGCCCTCGCGAACGCCTCGCAGGACGACGATCTCGTCGCGCCGCAGGGCCGCTTCATCCTCGGCCGGCTGGATGGTCGCCCCGTCGCCTGCGGCGGCCTCCGAAGGCTCGCGGACGAGACGGGCGAGGTGAAGCGGATGTGGGTCTCGCCCTCCGTCCGGGGCCTTGGCATCGCCGGCCGGTTGTTGAGCGATCTCGAGAGGCGTGCCGCGCAGATGGGCTTTCGGACCCTGCGGCTCGATACGAACCGCGCTCTCGTCGAGGCGCAGGCCTTCTATCGCGGCCGGGGCTATCGCGAGATCGGCCGCTACAATGACAATCCCTATGCCCACCACTGGTTCGAGAAGACGCTGTAGCCGGCGGCTCTGGCGCCTCGCTTCGGAAGCGCGTCAGCCGTCGAACGGCGTCCCCATCGGCTTCAGCCGCACGCCCCGACGCAGGCGCCGGAAGGGATAGGTGGTCGGGTCCGCGCGGTAATAGCCCGGCGCCAGCGCCACGATCACCGCCTCGGCGAGCGGTTCGAACTCCGCCCGGAAATGGCAGGTGCTCTTGAGGGCGAGGATGGCCTCGTCCTTCGGCTCGATGCCGAGATGGCGGAACGGCTCCTGGTCGAGCGCCTGCATGCGCTTCGAGGTCACGGCGACCTTGATGCCGCCGATGCCGAGAAGAGCCATCGGCCCGAGATCGATCGCCCGGCCGCCGGACACGGCGCCCGAGGTCCGGAACCGCCCGTCGCCCAGCCGCAGCACGCGGAACGTGCCGTCGAGGGGGGAGACGCCCTCGGGCCCCGACCGCCCGCCGAGCGCGAGGGTCACCTCGGCGCCCTCTCCGGCGCCATGGGCCGCAGCCGCCGCCTCGGCATCGCAGAGGAAGCCGAGCGCCGCGCTCTCGACCTTTGCGTCGAGCAGGGCGCGGAGCACCCCCGTCGTGTCCGCGGTGCCGCCGCAGCCGGGATTGTCCTGCGTATCGGCGATCACCACCGGCCGGCTCGCGCCTGCGGCGAGCCGCATCGCTTCGGCGACGGCCTCTTCCGGCGAGATCATCCGCTCCGCGAACCGGCTCTCCTCGGCCTCGATCCGGGCCATCATCGCCTCGGCGGCCCGATCCGCCGCCTCCTGCGTCCAGGCGTGGGCGACGGCCGTCGGGCCGCACCCATGCAGGTCGGAGGGCGGGAATCCGGCGAGATAGGACAGGCTGAGGACGTCGCCCGCGCAGGTCGCCGTCTCGCCGACGACGCCCTTCGAGGGCTCGACCAGCGTGCATTGCCCGTTGAGCGGGATCAGGAACGGTGCCTTGCGGATCGCCCGGCCCCTGGGCCGGCCGCGCGCCAGCACCGCCTCCATCACGCGCGCCGCGCGCTCGCCCGTCTCGACCCGGTCGACATGCGGATAGGTCAGGTAGGCGAGGATGCCGTCGGTGAGTTCGGCCATCTCCGGCGTGACATTGGCGTGGTAGTCGAGGCTGATCACGATCGGCATGTCCGGACCGACCGCGTCGCGGAGGCGGCGCAGGAGCTCGCCTTCGCCGTCCTCGAAGCGCTCGGACACCATGGCGCCGTGGAGGTCGAGATAGACCGCGTCGACCGGCATCGCCTCCGACAGCCGTCCCACCAGCTCGGCCGCGATGCGCTCGAAGGCATCGGCGGTCACGGTGCCGCCGGCCCCGCCGCTCGTCCAGAGCAGCGGGACGAGCTCGTGCTCCGGCATCGCCGCCATGAAGCCCGCCATGGCGAAGCTCGTCCCGGTGAGCCAGGAGACGACGTCCCCGCCCCGCACCAGCGGCGGCCGGTCGCGGTGGCTGGCGAAATAGGCGAAGTCCGTCTTCGGCTCGACGAAGGAATTCGTCTCGTGCTGGAAACCGCCGATCGCGATCCGGGCCATGGGATTGCCTTTGCTCTGGCTGAGCCGTTTTCGGGCTTCGCAACTCACCCTCCCCTGGAGGGGGAGGGTCGGACCGGAGGTCCGGGGCGGGGTGGCACGGGGGCTCCGCCCCGAGACCGTCGATGATGACCAGCGGCGTGTTTCACCCCACCCCGCCGGCTTCGCCGTCGACCCTCCCCCTCCAGGGGAGGGTGGGCGTCGGGTCCGTCACATCCGCCGAAGCAGGAGGGAGCCGGCCTCCAGCACCTCGACCTCCCAGCCGGGGCGTACGAGGGTCGTCGCGTCGAGCTGCTGGATGATGGCGGGTCCCGGGAAGCGCGTGCCGGCGGCGAGGGCCGCCCGGTCGAAGACGGGCGCCTCCCGCTCTCCGTCGGCGAAGGCGATGCGGCTCGTCCCGACCGGCTCGGCGGCGCCGGAGGCGACGAGCTTCGGCTTGACCGGTGGCGGCAGGATGCCTTCGGCCTCGACCCGGAGCGTGACGAGCTTCACCGGCATGTCGAGCGTGAAGCCGTAGAGCGCCTGATGGGCGGCGGCGAAATCGCGCGCCGCGCCCGCCTTGTCGCCCGGCCATGGCACGGCCAGTTCGGAGCCCTGCCCCTCGTAGCGGATGAGGGCGACGCGCCGGGTCCGGCGATCCTCCGCGCGCACACCCTCCTGAGTGAACCAGTCGGCGGCCATCCCTTCGAGTACCGTGAACACGGCTTCGGTCCCGGCCTCGTCGTCCGGCCCCGCGAGGGTGCGGCCGAATTCCGACTTGCGGTCGGCCGCCAACAGTCCCTCGGCGCAGAGGACGCCCGGCGCCGGAGGCACGAGCACGCTGCCGATCCCGAGCATCTCGGCAAGGGCGCAGCCGTGGAGCGGCCCCGCGCCGCCGAAGGGGACGAGCGTGAAGTCGCGCGGGTCGTGGCCGCGCTCGACCGAGACGACGCGGATCGCGCCGACCATGGCGGAATCGGCGATGGCGAGGATGCCGCGCGCCGCCTCTGCGAGGGAGAGGCCGAGCGGCGTCGCGACGCCCCCCTGCACCACCGCGATCGCGCGGTCCCGGTCCAGATTCATGCGCCCGCCGAGGATGCTCGGGGGCAGGTGGCCGAGCGCCAGATGGGCGTCGGTCACGGTCGGCTCGCTGCCGCCATGGCCGTAGCAGGCCGGGCCCGGCCTCGCGCCCGCGCTATCGGGGCCGACCGCCAGCGCGCCGTCCCGGACGCGGGCGATCGACCCGCCGCCGGCCCCGATCGTGACCATGTTCACCATCGGCAGGGGCAGAGGCCATTCGCCGACGCGCCCGGCCTGGGTGAGGGCGATCCGCCCGCCCGCGATGAGGCAGATATCGGCGCTGGTGCCGCCGATATCGACGGTGATCAGGTCCTTGATCCCGGCTGCGGCGGCGACCTCGCGCGCGCCGACGACACCCGCCGCCGGCCCCGACAGGGCGGTGACGGCCGGCGCGCGCCGGATGGCCTCGACGCCCGCGACGCCGCCATTCGACTGCATGATCAGCGGCGGGGCCTCGATCCCCTCGCTACGCAGCCGGTCGGCGAGCCGCGTCACGTAGGTCGAAACGGCCGGCATCACCGTCGCGTTGAGGACCGTCGCGAGGCTGCGCTCGTACTCGCGCACGACCGGCAGCACCTCGATGGACGCCGTGACGGCGACGCCCGGCAGGGCCTCGCGCAGCATCTCGGCGACGCGCCGCTCGTGTTCGGGATGGGCGAAGCAATGGAGGAGGCAGATGGCGACGGCCTCGACCTCCGCGGCCCGGCAGGCCTCCGCGGCCGCGAGGACGCTTGCCTCGTCGAGCGGGACGAGAACCTCGCCGCCCGCCGCGACGCGCTCCTCGACCTCGAAGATGCGGGCCGGCGGCACGGGGCGGCGCGGCTTGATCCAGCTATAGAGGTTCGCGGCGCGGGGAATATCCGCGCGGCCGATCTCCAGCACGTGGCGGAACCCGGCCGTGGTGACGAGCGCGGTGCGCGCGCCCTTGTTCTCCAGGATCAGGTTCGTCGCGACGGTGGTGCCGTGCAGGACGCCCGTGACCTCGGCGGCCGAGGCGCCGGCGGCGTCGAGCACGAGACGCAGTCCGTTGACGAAACCGACCGAGGGGTCGGCCGGGGTCGAGGGCGTCTTGGCGTGCCAAGCCCGGTCGGCGCCGGGCTCCTGAAGGGTGACGTCGGTGAAGGTCCCGCCGATATCCACGGCGAGGGCGAGGGAGCGATCACGCGGCATGGGAGGCTCCCAGCAGGGCGGCCCGCAGCGTCGCGGTCGCGGCCTCGTCGACGCGCCCCTCGCGGATCGCGACCCCATAGCGGTCCCGCGCCGCCTCCCGTGAGACGAAGCCGTCGAGCACGTCCGCGAGGACCTGCGCGGCGGGGCGTTCGGCGGGTGGACCGTAGCCGCCTCCGCCTCCCGTCTCGAGCCTCAGCACGTCGCCGTGCCGCAGGAGATTGCCGTCCGAGAGCGGCCGCAGCACGCGTTCGTCCGCGCGGCCGGGATTGATCACCGCCCGTCCCGATCCGCCATGCAGGCCGCCGGCGATGCCCCAGGTCGGGTTCTTCACGCTGTCGATGCGCATCGACAGCATCGCCTCGTCGCCGAGGAATTCGTATTCCCGCACGAGCCCGCTGCCGCCGCGGAAGCGGCCGGCTCCGGCGCTGTCGCGGTTGAAGCCGTAGCTCTTCAGGTGGAACGGGTAGCCGAGTTCCAGGAACTCGACCGGATAATTCTCCTGGGCGACGAAATAGACCGCGTCGATGCCGTCCGCATCGGGCCGCGCGCCGTAGCCGACCCCGACCCCGTCCGAGAGGAGGAAGGGCTTACCGTGCGCCCGGCCCCGGAACATGATGATCACATAGGCCGAATGCGAGGCGGGCGCCCCGCCGCGTCCCTGGTTCACGAGGCCGTTCAGCGTCGCGAGCACGCGCATCATGGTGAGGCCGCGCATGCCGAGCGGCGCCGGAAAGCGCGGCTGCAGCAGCGAGCCGTCCCGCAGCTTCACCTCGTCGATGGCGCGGGGCCCGCCGGCATTGCAGACCTGGCTCGGATCGCCGCCGAGGAAGAAGAGCCCGAGCGCCATGCCGGGCACGTCGGGATTCATCAGGAAGTTCACCGGCCCCGGCGCCTGGTCGTCCGTGCGCGTCGTGTCGAGGATGAAGCGGTCGTCGGGCGTCCGCGTGAGGTCGAAGCGGATGTGGAACGGCCCGTTGCCGTGGCCGTCGGAATCGATCGCGTCCTCGAAGGAATGGGTGCCGACGGGGAAGGTCTCCTTCAGCCGCCTGCGCACCAGCGCCTCGGTGCGGGCGAGAAGCTGGGCCAGAGCATCCGCGACGATGTCCCCGCCGAAGCGCGTGAGGATCTCCTCCATGCGTCGGCGGCCGAGCTGGACGCTCGCCATCAGCGCGCGCGTGTCGCCGCGGTTCTGATCCGGATAGCGGGAGTTCCGGTAGAAGATCTCGAGCGCCGCCTCGTTCGTCGTGCCCGCATCGACGAGCTTCGTCGGCGGCACGATGATGCCCTCCTGGAAGATGTCGGCGGCGTCGGACGAGATCGAGCCGGGCCGCAGCCCGCCGATATCGGAGAAATGCGCCCAGCTCATCACGAAGGCGGAGAGCGTGCCGTCGTGGAAGATGGGGGCGAGGAAGACCTGGTCGTTCGAATGCGAGACCGCGCCGCGCGAGCCGTAGCAGTCGTTGTACCAGTAGACGTCGCCGTCCCGCATCGTCTCCAGCGGGAAGTGCTTCAGGACGGGTCCGGCGACGTCGCCGAAGATCGGCACGTTCGAGCCGACGGCCATCGCGCCGGTCGCGTCGAAGAGGGCCGTGTAGAAATCCTTCTTCTCGCGGATGAAGGCCGAGATCGCGGTCCGTTCGAGCAGGGCCTCCATCTCGGCCTGGGCCGCGCGGATGGCGCCCCGGATGATTTCGAGGGTCACGGGATCACAGGCGGCCAATGCATCGTCCTTGAGAGGCGGGAGTCGCGCGATTGTGCGAAGCGGGGCTTTCGCGCGTCAAGGCGCGTCTCTAGCAAGACCCATGCAACGAGGACATCGCTCGGACGAAGCTTCCGGGCCGCAACGCGGCTTCAGTAGGTCAGCACCCGCACGTCGTCGTCCATGATGGCCTGGATCATCGTGGCCGCGCCCATCAGGCCGCTGCATTCGGGGATGAGGTCCTCCGCCGAGGTGCCGGTGAGGCCGAGATTGGCCGGGCAGGCCCAAAGGCGCGCACCTTGGTCATGCGCCTCGCGCATCCAGTCGTAGACGGTCTTGGGATCGTCGGGATCGACCCGAAGCTCCGCCGCGACGCCCCGGCGCATCAGCCGGCCCGCGGCGGCGGTGCAGACGACGTCCACCTCGTAATCCATCGCGGCCGCGACGGCCGCATGGTAGAAGGGAACGCCCAGCTCCTCGGCGTGGCGCGGATCCGTATTCGCGAGGACGATGAGCAGCCGTCGGCTCATGCCACCTCCATCGGCCGGGCGTTCTCCAGCACGTAATCGTCGCGCCCGGCCTCTCGCGCCAGGATCTCGGCCGCGAGCGCGCGTTCGGCGGCGGTGAGGTCGCCGGGCTCGGGTGCGAGATCGAAGGCCTCCGCGAAGGCGCGGGCGAGATGCATCTCCAACCTCGCCGCGCCGATCCCTCCCCAAAGGGGAGGGCCGAGTCGCGCCCGGACTTGTTCCCGGGGCGAGCCGGGGTGGGGAGAACTCCGGCGGGGCGTCACCCCACCCCGGTCGGCTGGCGCCGACTCGCCCTCCCCTGCAGGGGAGGGATCCGGCGCGGACGGCGCCGCGCCTGCGGCTTCGGCCGCGAGGCTCGTCACGCGGTGCGTCGGATCGGGCGTCGGCTTTCCGGCTTCCGTCCGACGGCGCAGCAGCGCGAGGGGAGGGGCCTCGGCGAGGTCGAGGATCAGCGTCGCCTGGTGCAGGGCGGCGCGGCGGCCGAGGCGGCCGGCCGAGCCCGAGATCTTGCGTCCCCCGATCTCGACGCTGCCCGGCGTCGCGAGGATTGCGGGGAATCCGAGAGCCGTCAGTGCCGCCGTCAGCGCCTCTCCCGCCCGCCGCGTGATCTGGTGGATGTCGCGGCCCTGCGTGCCGAGGACGAGGTCGAAGGCGAGGATGCCCGGCCCCATGATCACGGCCCCGCCTCCCGTCACCCGGCGGGCGATCTCGACGCCTTCCGCCTCGCAGGCAGGAAGGTCGAGCTCGATGCCGGCATCCTGGTTGCGGCCGATGACGCAGGCCATCGGAAAACGATAGAACCGCAGCGTGTCGCAGCCGCCGTCGTCGATGCTGCGCAGAAGAGCCGCGCTGGTCGCGACGTTCCAGCGCGCCGGGCCGAGGCCGGTCCCGAGGATGCGGAGCCGTCCGCTCACTGCTTCGTCATCTCCTCGATCGTCATCCGCCGCCCGAAGCCGTCGAAGAAATGGCCCTCGTTGAGCACGAGCCGATCCTCGTCGAGGCGTCCCTCCAATTCGCGCAGGAGGAGGCGCGCGGTCGGGTTGTCGAGCGGTCGGCCGTTCCGGTCGCGCCGCGGGAAGAAGGCGGCGCCCTGCCAGTCGTGGCCCGCCCCGGCGAACATCACGACGAGGTCGCCCCAGGAGACCTCGGTCCCGATGATGTTGACATGGGTCGAGCAGAGCGGTGTCACCGTCGTCTCGCCGATCTCGACGAGAACGATCAGCGCCGTGAAGGAGCCGCCCTCCTCGAACTCGGCCGCGAGCCAGGCCTCGAACTGGGTGCCGCCGTCGCCCGGCCTCTCAGAAGTCGACAAGCGGCGTCTCCGGCATGACGTTCTCGAACAGGAGCCAGAAAGGCGTGCCCCTGGCGGAGAGATACCAGGATTCGAACGCCGCGAGGGCGGTGGCGGGGTCGGCCATAAACTCGTCGTCGCCGATCCCTCCCTGCAGGGGAGGGCCGAGTCGCCCCCGGACCTGTTCCGGGGGCGAACCGGGGTGGGGAAAACCGGGCTGCGGTGTCACCCCACCCCGGTCGGCTGGCGCCGACTCGCCCTCCCCTGAAGGGGAGGGATCACGGGCGGAGAACGCCGCCGCGCAGACGGGGGCGAAGCGGGACAGGATCTCGGTGCGGGCTTCGCTGTCCGAGGACCAGCCGAGCCGCGTGCGCAGGACCGCGAGCCCGTGCGCCACGGCGGCCTGCTCGTCCTCGGCGCCCGCGACCGCTTCCGCGACCGCCCGGACGAGATTGGCCCGGCGATAGGCGACGGCCCGCTCCTCGGCGAGGGCGGCGACGCGGCGGGCGAAATCGGCGCGGTAATCCTGCTCGGCCGTCTCGGCGGCGGCGGTCGCCCGGCCGAGTTCGTCGAGCCAGAGGGAGAGGCGGGTCACGCGGGACTCCGGTCGATTGGTGCAGGGTCGATTGGCGAAGGAGAGTGGGAGTCGAACCCACCAGAGACCGGCTCGCGGCCCCTCCCGGATTTGAAGTCCGGACGCCCCACCGGGGATGCTTCTCCTCCAGATGCCGCCGCGGCCGCCCGATCGGCGGCCGCGACGACGCGAAACAGGTCGAGGCGGTGCGGATTGACCCGCCTCAGATCGCCCCGGCGCAGGGTGACGCCGTGGCGGTCGAAGAAGTCGAGGATCTGGATCGCGACCTTGCGGCCGTTCTCGACCTGATCCCGGAACAGGGCGGCGCTGAACTCGCCCTTCTCTCCGTCGTGGCCCAGCCGCACGATGATGTCGACCATCTCGGAGACGGTGGCGCGGAGGAAGAAGTGGTCGTGTGCGACCTCGTCGACCCGGCCGAGGCGGCCGAGCGTCTTGAGGAGGCGGCGGATCTCGCCCTCGGGCTCGTCCTCCATCCCCGCGATGTCGCGCACGCGCGGCGGGCGGAACCGGACCTCGCCGCCGAGCAGCGGCGCGATCCGGGCCCAGCGATCCTCGTCCTGCGCCGAAAGCCGCACGGTATGGCCCGGCAGGCGCAGCCAGGCGCCCTCGATCACGACGCGCTCGTCCTGCGCGAGATGCGCGAGAAAGGCGCGGAAGGCGGGGGCCGGCAGACGGGGCTCGAGTGCGAGGCGGAGTCGTTCGAGCCCGATTCCCATCAGGTCGGGATGGGCGGCATGGAACTCCTCCAGCCGGGCGGCGATGGCGCGCTCCGTGCGCGCCTCCGTTTCGGGCAGGAGGACGACGCTTGCCTCGCCGATCGCGAGCCGGACCAGCGACAGGCGTTCGGCGATGTCCCGCACGGCCTCCGGCGCGAGGGCCCGGTCGCGGGCGAAGAGGCCGAGGTCGAGATGATGGGGCGGTGCCGCGAGGAGGGCCGCGAGGGCCTCCGCCGGCTCCCGGAGGGATGCGGCCTCGAGCTGGGCGATCCGCTCGGGGCTGCGGCGCTTGCGCAGGGGCGGGCGGAGATCGAGGAAGCTGCCGCCGCCGAGCGTCCGCTGGGCCGACGTATCCCGGAGCACGAAGCGGTCGCCGATCGCCGCCGCGATCGGGTGCTCCAGGACGAGCTGCACGAAGCCCTCCTCGCCGGGCCGGTGTGGTTCGGCGGAGAGCGGCACGAGCCGCGCCGCGACATCGGCCGCGGCGTGATGCAGGCGCACGGGCAGCCAGGTGGCGAGGGCTTTCCGCTCGCTCGGCAGGAGGCGGAAGCGCGCGTCGATCCGGGCCGTCGGCGCATGCAGGCGTGGGTCCGAGACGACGTCGCCGCGATGGACCGCGTCCCTGCCGATCCCGTCGCCGGCAAGGTTCAGCGCGCAGCGCTCGCCCGCATGGCCTTCCTCGGCGGTAACGTTCTGGGCGTGGATCGCGCGGATGCGGGCGGGCTTGCCGGAAGGGCCGATCACGACCCGATCCCCGACATGGACGCGCCCGGACAGGACCGTGCCGGTGACGACGGTGCCGGCGCCCGCGAGCGTGAAGCTGCGATCGACCGCGAGGCGGAACAGCCCGTCGCTGCGCCGTGCCGCATGGGCGCGCGCCGCGTCGAGCAGCGTCTCGCGCAGGAGGTCGATTCCGTCCCCGGTGCGGGCTGAGACGGGCAGAATGTCGATCCCGGCGAGCTGCGTGCCGGCGAGGGCGGCTCGGATCTCGCCTTCGACCTCGGCGAGGCGCGCCGGATCCGCGAGGTCCGATTTCGTCAGCGCGACGAGCCCGGCCTCGATCCCGAGGAGGTCGAGGATCGCGACATGCTCCCGCGTCTGCGGCATCGGTCCGTCATCGGCCGCGACGACGAGGAGGGCGAAATCGATGCCGCTCGCCCCGGCCACCATCGTGTGGACGAAGCGCTCGTGGCCCGGCACGTCGACGAAGCCGAGCCGTCCGCCGTCCGGCACGGGCAGATAGGCGAAGCCGAGATCGATGGTGATGCCGCGCGCCTTCTCCTCCTTCAGCCGGTCGGTCTCGACGCCCGTCAGAGCGCCGACGAGGGCCGTCTTGCCGTGATCGATATGGCCGGCCGTGCCGATGATCACGCCGCCTCCTCCCGAGCGGACGAGACGTCCGGCAAAGGCCCGGCCGCCTCCCGCTCCGCCCGCGCCTGCGCATCGGCATCGAGCGCGGCCCGCGCCGCGGGAAAGAAGGCCGCGCCGAGCGCGCTGCCGCCGGCCTGCGCCCGCAGCAGCCAGGCGAGGCCTCGTTCGGGATCGCGCGCGGCACCCGCGCCGAGGACCAAGGCGGCCCCGAGCATGGCCGCCCCGTCCGCATCGCCCCTCTCCGCACCGCGGCGCCACCAGCGAGCGGCCTCGGCCGGATCGCGCGGGGTGCCGAGCGCGTTGTGGTGCAGCATCCCGATCCGGGTCATCGACGAGGCGATGCCCGCGGCGGCCGCCTTCTCCGCCCAGAGCCGCGCCTCGACGGGGTCGGGCTCGGCCTCCTCGCCTTCGAGCAGCATCCAGCTCAGCATGTCCTGCGCGACCGCGTCGCCCTGTTCGGCGGCGGCGCGGTAGAGCGACAGGGCGCGCCGGAAATCCGGCTCGATCCCCTCGCCCTTGAACAGCAAGGCGGCGAGGTTCCGCTGCCCGATGGGGTCTCCCTGCGCTGCGGATAGCGTGAGCCAGCGCTCCGCCATGCCGGCGTCGCGTTCGACGCCGAGCCCCTCGGCGAAACAGGCGCCGATATTGTTCTGCGCGCGCGCATGGCCGGCCTTCGCCAGCGGATGCCACAACGCGAGCGCGGTCTCGTAATCGCCCGCCTCGGCCCGCTCGCGGGCGAGCGCCAGATCCATCTCGCCACGATCGGCCGGCGATGACGGCGCGTCGCGGCGCAGGAGACGCGCGAGCCAGGTCATGGCGAGGCCGTCTGATCGAGCCCGGCGAGGTTGCCGACGAAGCCCTTCTCGTCCTCGAGGCAGCGCAGGTCGAACCAGAGCGCCCCGTCCTCGATGCGCCCGATCACCGGGATGGGCAGCGCCCTGAAGGCCGCCGCGAGCCTCTCGAGGGAGCCGCGCTTCCCACCCTCCCCTGGAGGGGGAGGGTCGGAGGTGCGTGCGATCCGCAGGCCGATGCTCGGGAGCGTCGCGAGCGGCAGGGCGCCGGAGCCGATCTGGCTCGCGCAGGGGGCGATCGTGACCTCGAACCCCGCGCCCAGCGCCTCCTGAAGCCCTGGCCGGATGCGCTCCGCCAGGGCGGCGAGATCGGGGACGGCGCGCGTCAGGTGGTGCATCGTCGGCAGCCGGAGGGCGAGGGCGTCCGGGTTGCGGTAGAGGCGCAGCGTCGCCTCGATGGCGGCGAGGCGGATCTTGTCGACCCGCATGGCGCGCTTCATCGGGTTCCTGTTGATGCGCGCGATGAGGTCGCGCCGGCCGACGATGAAGCCGGCCTGGGGGCCGCCCAGCAGCTTGTCGCCCGAGAAGGTGACGAGATCGGCCCCTTCCGCGACCGCCTCCGCGACGGTGGGTTCGTGGTCGAGCCCGAAGCGGCGGAGGTCGACGAGCGTGCCCGAACCGAGATCGTTGACGAAGGGCACGGCGGCCTGGCGCGCGATCTCGGCGACGGCCGGCGCGGCGACCGAGGCCGTGAAACCCTGGATCAGGAAGTTCGAGGTGTGGACCTTGAGGAGGAGCCCCGTCTCAGGCCCGATCGCGCCCGCATAGTCGCGGGGATGGGTGCGGTTGGTGGTGCCGATCTCGACGAGGCGCGTTCCCGATTGCGCCATGATGTCGGGGAGGCGGAAGGCGCCGCCGATCTCGATCAGCTCGCCCCGCGAGACGATCGCCTCGCGATCCTTCGCGAGCGTGTTCAGCACGATCATCAGGGCGGCGGCGTTGTTGTTGACGAGGGTCGCATCCTCCGCGCCCGTCAATTCGCAGAGGAGGTCTCGCACGAGGGCGTCCCGTTCGCCCCGCCGGCCGGTGTCGAGATCGAATTCGAGCGCGACGGCGCCGCGCATGGCGAGGGTCGCCGCCTCGATCGCGGCCTCGGCGAGGAGCGCGCGCCCGAGATTGGTGTGCAGGATCGTGCCGGTCAGGTTGAAGACCGCCCGCACGTTCGGGCGGGCGGCGCGGTCGAGCCGGTCGAGCCGGTCGAGCGCGGCCCGGCCGACATCCCCGGCATTCGGCGCGGGGCGGCCCGCGCGAACCTCCTCGCGCGCTGTCGCCAGCATGGCGCGCGCGGCGGCCAGGGCGGATTGCCGGCCATGGGCGGCGATGGCCGCGATGCCGGCCTCCGAGGTCAGGACCTCGTCGACGGAGGGCAGGTCGCGAAGCGAGGGCGACGGCGCGCTGGACATCGTCAGCCATCCCCTGGAGGGCTATCGGATTCATACAGCTCGGCCGGGCCCACCCTCCCCACCGCAAGCGGGGGGAGGGTGGGCGGTGGGGGCGCCGAGAGGGTGGATGCCCGCGCGTTCATCAATAGCCCAGGAGGTAGGGATTGCGGCCGCTGCGGCGGAGGTCCTCGTCCTCGGCCAGGAGCCGGTCGAGCGCGAGGGTCGCGACGTCGTCGGCGACGGGATCGAGCGCGGGGTGCTTCGCCTGCTGCATCACCTTGAGATAGGTGCGGCATTCCGAGCAGCATTCGGCCTTCACGGCTCCCTCCGCGGCCTCGGGGTCGTCGAGTTCCTGATAGGAGATGCCTTTCGTCGAGCCGCAGGCCGTGCAGCGGATGCGGACGGCGTTCCAGAGCGTCCCGCAGAGGGAGCAGACGCAGAAGCGTGCCCCATGTGCGCCCTCCCAGCCCACGATCACCGACGAGACGGGCGCCGAGCCGCAGGCCGGACAGGCGCCTTCGCCGACCGGAACGAGCCAGGAGGCATCCACCGCGCTCGCGCAACGGGCGGCGTGGAGCGCGGTGCCGGCCGCGACGAAGACGTGCGGCGCGGCGTCATGGGCCGGGATCGAATCCCGGACGACGTTCTGCACCATCCAGGCGAGGGTCTCGTCATCCGCCGAAGCGATCGCCGAGAGCGCCTGCCGGCTTTCGGCCGGCATCTCGATCGCCGAGGCGCCGGCGAAGAAGCGCCGCAGCGTGTCGCGACAGGCCGGATCGTGCGGAAAGCGCTCGCGGTCGAGCGCCGGCATGCCGTGTGCGCGCGAGCGGGCCAGCGCCTCGGCGTCCGGCAGATCGGGCGGCGGCAGATCCTCCGCGAGCGCCGCCTGAACCTCCGTCAGGCCCGCGAGGAAGGTCAGATAGGCGCCGAGCCGATGGCCGGGTGCGAGATCCCGGAGGCGGGCAGACCTGTCGCGGAAGAGCGCGGACGGGTCGGGCGTCTTCGCGAAAGGCGGTGCGACGACCTCGCCGATCGGGACCGCATCGTGCCCGGGAGAGCCGAGCTGAGCCATGTTTCCTCCTCACGAACCGCACGGGTCACGTGGGACCGCAGACCGTGTCCTTCGAGCCGCGCCGAGGCGGGGCCAAGCTTCTCCCGCCGCCGACCTTCATTCCGCCGGCGTCGCCGGTGGGGTACGCTTCCGGCCCGAGACGAGGTCGCGGAGCCATTTGCGGTGATGCCGCCAGGCCCAGCCACCCGTGACGTAGCCCCGCGTCATCGCCTGGATCGTGCCCTGGACCCAGATCGCCGCATAGGCATGGACGATCCAGACCGTGATCATGCCGATGGCGAGGAGGGCATGGGCGAGGACCGCGACGCGCTTCTGCGGGATCGTGGTCCAGTCGTAGAAATACTGGTCCCAGATCACGAGACCGGTGAGGAAGAGGGCCGGCACGAGCAGCGCGAAGGACCAGAAGACCAGCTTCTGGCCCGCATTGTACTTGCCGACCTCGGGCAGGTTCTCCTCGCGGCCGCTGAGGACATCGCGGACCTTCGTCATCCAGACCCAGTCCGTCCGCTCCGGCAGGTTCGCCCAGGCGAAGCGCAGGAACATGAACAGCCAGGCGACGATCAGCACGCAGCCGAAGACCGGATGCAGCCAGCGCAAGGTCGGCCCGCCCCCGAAGAAGGTCGAGAGCCAGAACAGGCTGGGATGGAACAGCGCCATCCCGGACAGGGTCAGGAGGACGAAGCTGCCCGCGAGCGTCCAGTGATTGATCCGGGTCAGCGCCGAATAGCGCCGCACGGTCACGCGCGGTTCGGGCGTCTCCGGGGCCGGGCGGATCGCGTCGCTCATGGCGAGCGTCCTTCCGTCAGGCGCGCCGCCTCTTCCTCGTCATGCTCCGTGACCTTGTTCGGCCCGGCGACGAGATGGTGGACGAAGCCGAAGGCGGCCGCGAGCCCGATGACGGCGAAGCCGGCATATTTCGTGACGCCCTTCCAGGCCTCGACGATCGGGCTGATGCGCGGATTGTCGGGCAGCCCGGCATAGAGGGAGGGCTGGTCGGCATGATGCAGCACGTACATCACATGCGTTCCGCCGACACCCGGCGGATCGTAGAGGCCGGCCTTGTCGAAGCCGCGCGATTTCAGGTCCGCGATGCGCTTGTCGGCGTGGGCCTTCATCTGCTCCTTGGTGCCGAAGACGATGGCCTTGGTCGGGCATGCCTTGGCGCAGGCCGGCCCCTGGCCGACCGCGACCCGGTCGGAGCAGAGCGAGCACTTGTAGGCCTTGTGGGTGACGTTCGAGATGCGCGGGATGTTGAAGGGGCAGCCCTTCACGCAATAGCCGCAGCCGATGCACTTCTCGCGGTCGAAATCGACGATGCCGTTCGTGTATTGGACGATGGCGCCGGGCGACGGACAGGCCTTGAGACAGCCCGGATCGGCGCAATGCATGCAGCCGTCCTTGCGGATCAGCCATTCAAGGTTGTCCGTCTGCGGGTTCACCCATTCGGTGAACTTCATCAGCGTCCAGGTGTTCGGCGTCAGGTCGTGCGGGTTCTGATAGGTGCCCGTATTGACCCCGATCTCCTCCTTCAGGTTGTTCCATTCGAGGCAGGCCGACTGGCAGGCCTTGCAGCCGATGCATTTCGAGACGTCGATGAGCTTCGAGACCGCCTCGAGCTGCCGGCCGGGGGCCGGCACCGAGGAGGCCGACCGGCGCAGGAGGTCCTGCTCGCCGTAAGCCGGAGCTGTCGCTGCGACGGGAGGATTCACGGTGATGGTCATGGTCCCGCCCCTCCCTATGCCACGCCCGAAATGGGCTCGATGTCGACCAGGAACGCCTTGTATTCGGGCGTCTCGATATTGGCGTCACCCACATAGGGCGTGAGCGAATTCGGGCCGAAACCCTTCTTCGCGGCACCGATGAAGCCCCAATGCAGCGGGATGCCGACGATGTGGACGGGTTTGCCGTCGCAGATCAGCGGCCTGATGCGCTTGGTCACGACCGCCTTGGCCTTGATCGAGCCGCGTTTCGACCAGACCCGGACCCAGCCGCCCGGCCTGATGCCCTTCTCCTTGGCGAGCTCCTCGGAGATCTCCACGAAGAATTCGGGCTGCAGGACCGAGTTGATGTGGTTGTTCTTGGTCCAGTAGTGGAAGTGTTCGGTGAGCCGGTAGGAGGTCGCCGCATAGGGGAACTCCCGTGCCTCGCCGAACTGCTCCATGTCGCCCCGGAACACGCGCGCGACCGGGTTGCCCCGGATCCGGGGCGCGATCACGTTCGCGATCGGCGCCTCGAAGGGCTCGTAGTGAACCGGGAAGGGGCCGTCCCTCATCATCCCGCGGGAGAAGAGGCGCGACGTGCCCTCCGGGTTCATGATGAAGGGACCGACCTGATCGGGTTTCGCGGTCGGCGCGATGTCCGGAACGTCGTAGCCGGACCAGCGCGAGCCGTCCCATTCGATCAGCTTGCGGGTCGGATCCCAGGCCTTCCCGTTCATGTCGGCGGAGGCGCGGTTGTAGAGGATGCGGCGGTTGGCCGGCCAGGAGAACGTCCATTTCGGATAGGCGCCCGTGGCGTCCGGGTCCGAATTGTCCCGCCGGGCCATCATGTTGCCCGCCTCGGTGAAGCAGCCGGTATAGATCCAGCAGCCCGCGGCCGTGGTGCCGTCGTCCCGCAGGAGCGCGAACGCCGCGACCTGCTTGCCCTTTTCAAGCAGCACCTTCGCGGGGTCGGACGGATCGGCGACCGTCTCGACGACGTAGCCGTTCAGCTCCTTCGCGAGTTCGGCCGGATGCGGATCCTCCCTGTCCTTGTAGTTCCAGGTCAGATCGCGGATCGCATCCGGGAACTTGCCGCCCTCCTTCGCGTAGAGGGCCTTCAGCCGCAGATGGATCTGCGCCATGATCCAGACGTCGGTCTTGGCCTCGCCGGGAGGCGTCGCGCCCGGCCAGTGCCATTGCAGCCAGCGTCCGGAGTTGACGACCGCGCCCTCGTCTTCCGCGAAACAGGTCGTCGGAAGCTGGATGACTTCCGTCTGGATCGCCGTCGGATCGACCTCGTTGTGCTCGCCGTGGTTCTCCCAGAAGCGCGCAGTCTCGGTCTCGAGCGGGTCCATGGTCACGAGGAATTTCAGCTTCGCGAGGGCCGCCGTCAGCTTCGCCCTGTTGGGGAAGGCGAGCAGCGGGTTGAAGCCCTGGCAGAAATACCCCGTCATCTTGCCCTGGTGCATCAGTTCGAAGGCACGCAGGACGTCGTAGGCCGGGACGTCGAGCTTCGGCAGGTACTGGTAGGCGAAGTCGTTCTCCTTCGTCGCCGCCGGACCCCACATCGCCTTCTGGAACGAGACGAAGAACTTCCCGTAATTCTGCCAGAAGCTGGTCTGGTTGGGACGAAGAGGCTTGAAGCCGCGCGTCGACATATAGGTCGATCGGTCGACCTCCCGCTCCACCGGAAGGGTCATGTAGCCCGGGATCAGGTTCGACATGAGCCCGATATCGGTCAGCCCCTGGATGTTCGAGTGGCCGCGGAGCGCGTTCATGCCGCCGCCGCGGATGCCGATATTGCCGAGGATCAGCTGCAGCATCGCCATGCCGCGGATGTTCTGCGACCCCTTCGAGTGCTGCGTCCAGCCGAGCGCGTACATCGACGTCATCGCCTTCTGCGGCGAGGACGTCTCGGCGATCATCTCGCACACCTTCAGGTACTTGGCCTTGGGCGTGCCGCAGATGCGCTCGACCATTTCGGGCGTGTAGACCGCGATGTGCTCCTTCAGGAGGTTCCAGACGCAGCGCGGATCCTGGAGCGTCGGGTCGGTCTCGACGAAGCCGTCGGCGCCGATCTTGTACTCCCAGTCGGTGCGGTTGTAGTCGCGCTTCTGCTCGTCGTAGCCGACGAAGAGACCGTCGGAATACGCGAAACCGTCCTTCACGAGATAGCTCGCGTTGGTGAAGTTCTTGACGTACTCCCACTGGACCTTGTCGGTCTCGATGCAGTGCCTGATCACGCCGAGCAGGAACGCGATGTCCGTGCCCTGGCGGACGGGGGCATAGAAATCGGCGACCGCAGCCGACCGCGTGAAGCGCGGATCGACGACGATGAGCTTCGCGCCCCGGTTGGCCTTAGCCTCCGTGACCCACTTGAATCCGCACGGATGCGCCTCGGCGGCGTTCCCACCCATGATGACGACGAGGTCCGTGTTCCGAATGTCGGTCCACGAATTGGTCATCGCGCCACGGCCGAAAGTCGGGCCCAAACTGGACACCGTGGGGCCGTGTCAAACCCTCGCCTGATTGTCGAACACCACCATGCCCGCGCTGCGCACGACCTTGTAGGTCAGCCACGCGGTCTCGTTGGTCGTCGCCGAAGCGGCGAGGAAGCCCGTCGTCGTCCAGCGGTTCACCGTGACGCCGTCGTTGTTCTTCTCGACGAGGTTGCGGTCCCGGTCGTCCTTCATCAGGCGCGCGATGCGGTCGAGCGCGTAGTCCCAGGAGACCGTCTCGAACCGGTCGGAGCCCGGCTTCCTGACCTTGGGCTGCGTCAGGCGCGTCTCCGAATGGACGTAATCCAGCAGCGCCGCGCCCTTGGGGCAGAGCGTGCCGCGATTGGTCGGATGGTCGACGTCACCCTCGATATGGATGATCGTGGCCTTCTCGCCCTTCGCCAAGTCTCCCTTGGCGTAGGTGATGATGCCGCAGGCGACGGAACAATAGGTGCAGGTGTTTCGAGTCTCGGTGGTGCCGAGCAGCTTGTAGGCGCGGATCGAGGAGGCATGGGCCGCCTCGATGTCGCCGAAGCCGAGGGCTCCCATCGCCGTACCGGCGAGACCCGCACCCGCCCCGCGCATGAAAGCGCGCCGCGAGAGCTCCATGTTCATCGAACGGGCTCCTCCCAAGCGCCCCTCACGGGGGACGGCCACATCGCAAGACTCAAGCAGAGTACTTGCGAATGATTCTATGTCAAAAGGGCGGAGGACGGAAGATAGTTCCAAAGTATCGTTATGTCATCTTGAATATAACGAAGGGGCTTGTCCTTGGACGGCTCTTGACGGCGTCGGTGGCTCGCGCCCAGTCTCGCAGCCGTGAGACAAGCTCTCGCTCCCGCGTGGCGGGGCGTCGTGATGGGCATCGTTGCGCTGGCGCTGATCGCTGCCGCGCCGATGCGGGCGTCTGCGACCGATCCTGAGAACCGGCTCGAGGCCGCCGCCGACATCACGCCCCGCACGCTGGCGCTCGGCGCCCTCGGGGGCGGGCGCCGCGAGGCCGCGGATCATCGCGGGCGTGTCGTCCTCGTCCATTTCTTCGCCACCTGGTGCGAGCCGTGCCGGCCCGAACTCGCGAGCCTCGACCGGTTGAACCGCGAGATGGGGCCCCGCGGCGTCGAGATCCTGGCCGTCAGCGTCGCCGAGCCGGAGATGCGGCTGCGCCGCTTCTTCGCCGAGCAGCCGGTCTCCTTCGCCATCCTGCTCGATCAGGACCGGGCGGCGTCGCGGGCCTGGGCGATCGAAGCCCTGCCGAGCACGGTCGTGCTCGATCGGTGGGGCGTGCCGCGCCTTGCCGTGCGCGGCGATCTCGACTGGCAGCGCGCGGAGGTGCGCGCGGCCCTCGACGATCTGCTGGACGAAACCGAACCAAGACGAACGGGAGGGGACCGACCATGACGAAGGACATCCATCACAGCCATCCTCTGCATCGCCGCCATCTTCTCGCGCTCGGCGGCGGGGCTGCGGCTGCGCTCCTCGCGCGCCCCGCCTTCGCTCAACCGGCGCCCGCATTGTTCGCGCCGAAGCCGGGCGCCTGGCGCACCTACGAGGTCGTCACCCGGGTCGAACTGCCCGCTGGCGATGCCCAGGCCTGGGTGCCGGTGCCGTCGGTGAACGAGGCTGGCTGGTTCCGCTCCTCGGATTCGACGTTCAGCGTCCAGGGCGGGGAGGCGAAGCTCGTCGCCGATCCGGTCTACGGCGCGCGCGCCGTCCATGCCCGTTGGGCGAGCGGCGCCGAGAAGCCGGTGCTCGAGGTCACGAGCCGCGTCCAGGCGAGGGACCGCGCCGCCGATCTCGGCAAGCCCGAGGGCGGCAGCCCGCTCGGCGAGGCGGACCGCAAGCTGTACCTCTCGGCGACCGACCTCATCCCGACCGGCGGCATCGTGAAGACGACCTCCGACAGGATCGTCGCCGGCAAGGCGAGCGATCTCGACAAGGCGCGGGCGATCTACGACTGGGTCGTCGAGAACAGCTTCCGCAACGCCGCGACGCGCGGCTGCGGCATCGGCGACATCGCGGCGATGCTGACGAGCGGCAATCTCGGCGGCAAATGCGCCGATCTCAACGCGCTGTTCGTGGGTCTCGCCCGCGCGGCGGGCATCCCGGCGCGGGACGTCTACGGGCTGCGCGTCGCGCCTTCCCAATTCGGCTACAAGAGCCTCGGGGCGGGCTCGGAGGTCGTCACCAAGGCGCAGCATTGCCGCGCCGAGGCCTGGCTCGACGGCCACGGCTGGGTCGCGGTCGATCCCGCCGACGTGCGCAAGGTCGTCCTGGAGGAGCCGCCGGGCAAGCTCGCCATCGACGATCCGAAGGTCGCCGCGGCCAGGACGGCGCTGTTCGGAAGCTGGGAGGGCAACTGGCTCGCCTACAACTTCGCTCACGACGTCGCGCTGCCCGGCGCCGCGGGGCCGAAGGTCGAGTTCCTGATGTACCCGCAGGCCGAGATCAAGGGCGCACGCCTCGATTGCCTCGATCCGGACGGGTTCAAATACACGATCCGGGCGCGGGAGGTGTCGGTCTGAGCGAGGATCGCGCGGAGGTCGTGCTGGACCTGCGGGGCCTCTGGTGCCCGCAGCCGGTGCTGCGGGCCAAGACGGCCCTGCGCGGCCTGCCGGTCGGCGGGGCGCTGGTGCTCGAATGCACCGACCCGCTGACCGAGATCGACGTGCCGCATTTCGCGCGGCAGACCGGCCACCGCCTCGCCGCGCAGGAGCGGCGGGAGGGCGGCCTCTTCGTGTTCCGCATCGTGAAGGCGGCCTGAGCCCATGGACCAGCATCCCGTCTATCTCGATCATAACGGGACGACGCCGGTCGATCCGGCTGTCCTCGAGGCCATGCTGCCGTATCTGCGCGAGGAATTCGGCAACCCCTCCTCCGCGACCGCGCTCGGACGGCGCGCACGGGAGGCCGTCGAGACGGCGCGGGAGGCGGTCGCGGCCCTGATCGGCGCCCGCGCGGAGGAGGTCACCTTCACCAGCGGCGGGACGGAGGCCAGCAACATCGCGATCCGGGGCGCGGCGGCGCGGCGCGGCGAGCGCCCGGTGGTCGTGACCTCGACGATCGAGCATCCGGCGACCGAAGCCTGCTGCGCGCTGCTGGAGCGCGACGGCATGGCGATCCGCCGCATTCCGCCGGGTCCGGACGGCTGTCTCGATCCCGCGCGGGTCGAGGCGGGGATCGACGGGCGGACCGCGCTCGTCACGCTCATTCACGCCCAGAACGAGATCGGCACGCTCCAGCCCATCGCCGAGGTGAGCCGGGCGGCGCGCCGGGCCGGGGCGCTCGTTCATGCCGATGCGGCGCAA
This sequence comes from Enterovirga rhinocerotis, assembly GCF_004363955.1. Lineage (GTDB taxonomy): Bacteria > Pseudomonadota > Alphaproteobacteria > Rhizobiales > Beijerinckiaceae > Enterovirga > Enterovirga rhinocerotis. Next base: position 35,374 of record NZ_SNZR01000019.1, on the reverse strand, counting down.
TCGGTCGGCAAGGTGGCGGTCGAGGTCGACGCGCTGGGCGTCGACCTCCTCACCATCGCCGGGCACAAGCTCTATGCGCCGAAGGGGATCGGGGCGCTCTACGCGCGCACCGGGACCGGGCTCGCGCCGCTGCTCGTCGGCGCCGGGCAGGAACGGGGCCGCCGGCCGGGCACCGAGAACGTCGCCTTCATCGCCGGGCTCGGCGCGGCCTGCCGGATCGCGGCGGCGCGCCTCGCCGAGGACGCCGCCCGGCAGGACGGGCTCGCGCGCCATCTCCTGCGCCGCCTGCGGGAGGAGGTGCCCGGATTGATCCTCGTCGGACATCCCGAGCGGCGGCTGCCGAACACGGTGAACGTGCTGTTCCCGGGCGTGACGGGCAATGCGCTCCTCGCGGCCTGCCCGGAGATCCTCGCCTCGACCGGGTCGGCCTGCCATGCGGGCAGCGACCTTCCCTCCGCGATCCTCCTGGCGCTCGGCCTCGCGCCCGACCGGGCCGTCGGCGCGGTCCGGCTGTCGCTGGGGCGGACGACGAGCGGGGACGAGATCGACCGTGCCGCGCGATCCCTGGCGGCGGCGTGGCGGCGCCTCGCCGCCCGCGAAGCCGCCTGAAGGAGACGAAGATGAATGCTCCCGTTTCGATCCCGCCCGTCCGTCTGACGAGCCTCGCCCATGGCGGCGGCTGCGGCTGCAAGCTGGCTCCGGCCGTTCTGCAGGAGCTGCTGGCGGGGGCGGCGGCGCCGCCCTTCGCGCAGCTTCTCGTCGGCACCGAGACCGGGGACGATGCGGCCGTCTGGCAGGTCGACGAGAACACCTGCATCGTCGCGACGACGGATTTCTTCATGCCGGTGGTCGACGACCCGCATGATTTCGGACGGATCGCGGCGACCAACGCGATCTCCGACGTCTATGCGATGGGCGGGCGGCCCGTGATGGCGCTCGCCATCCTCGGCATGCCCCTCGGCAAGATCGCGCCCGAGACCGTGCGCTCGATCCTCGATGGCGGGCGGGCGGCCTGCACCGCCGCCGGCATCCCGATCGCCGGCGGCCATTCGATCGACGCGCCGGAGCCGATCTACGGGCTCGCGGTCATCGGCACCTGCCGCCCGCAGGATGTCCGCCGCAATACCGGGGCCCGGCCGGGCGATGCGCTGATCCTCACCAAGGGCCTCGGCGTCGGCATCTATTCGGCCGCCTTCAAGAAGGAGATCCTGTCCGAGGCGGCCTATGCCGAGATGATCGCCTCGACGACGCTCCTGAACAGCATCGGCGCCGAACTCGCGCGCGACCCGGACGTGCACGGGATCACGGACGTGACCGGGTTCGGCATCCTCGGGCACGGGCTCGAGATGGCGCGCGGCTCGGGCGTCGATCTCGACCTGTCGCTGGCCGCTCTGCCCTGGCTCTCGGAGGCGGAGGCCCTGGCGGAGGCGGGCACCGTGACGGGCGCCTCGCACCGCAACTGGGACAGCTACGGCGCCGAGACCGACCTGCCGTCGGATCTCCCTGCGTGGCGGCGCCACCTCCTCACCGATCCGCAGACCTCCGGCGGCCTTCTCGTTGCCTGCGATGCGGCCAAGGCGGACGAGATCCTCGCGCGGGTCCGGTCCGCCGGCTATCCCGCCGCGCGGCGGATCGGCTTTGCGACGGAAGGCTCGGGCCGGGTGCGCGTCGTGGCCTGAGGCCGGAACGCGAACCGCCGCGCGGCGTTGCGATGCGCAGAGGAGACGTCCATGCGCATCCCCGTTCTCGCGGCTCTCGCCGCCTTGCTGACCGCGTCCATGCCTGCGCTCGCCCAGGATCCGGCGAAGCCCGGCTGCGCGGACACGAAGTCGTCGGGGGCCGCCACCCCGCAAGCCCAGGGCCCGGCATCGGGCACCGCGCCCGGAAGCTCGGGTTCGACCGGCTGGACCGGCGGCACGGGCGGATCGTACGGCGGAACCAGCCCCCATGCCCCGACCGCCGCCTCTCCGAACCCGCAACCGCCGACGGCCCAGGGCCTCGATCCGACGAAGCCGGACAAGCCCGCCAATTGCTGAACGCGGGCGTCCCGGGCCGGCCAGGCGAACGGAGCGGGCCTCGTCCCTTCTGACGCAGGCCCGCGTTGCGGCCGCGATATGCCGGGCGCGTCCCCGCGACGGTCGCGACAAGCGCGCCCCTTGCACCCGTCGCCGACTTCTGAGAATGAACGTTCATTCTCATCGGGGTCGGGCACGGAATGCTGCAGATCAGCCCTGAACAACCTGATCGCCGGACGCTGATCCTCGACGCGGCCGAGCGCTGCTTCGTGCGATCGGGCTTCCATCAGGCCACGATGCAGGCCATCGCGTCGGAGGCCGGCATGAGCGCCGGCAATCTCTATCGCTACTTCCCGTCCAAGGAATCCCTCGTCGAGGGGCTGTGCGAGCGCGACCGGAGCGAGGTCGCGGCCGATTTCGCGGCGTTCGAGGGCGCTCGGGACTTCATGGCGGTCTTCGCCGCGCTGGGCCGCAAGCATTTCGAGGAGGAGCCGCGGGAGAAGGCGGTGCTGTGCCTCCAGATCTGGGCCGAGGCGACCCGCTCCGACCGCGTCGGCGAGGTCGTCTCGGCCTTCACCCGGGATATCGTCGACCGTCTGACGACCTTGCTCGAGGCCGCGCGCGATGCCGGCCACATCGCTCCGGCCATGGAGCCGCGGGCCATCGCCCGCATCGTCACGACGCTGGCCGACGGGCTGTTCGTCCGCCGCGCGATCGTTCCGGACTTCGATGCGGAGGCCGAAATTCCACCCGTCCTGAACCTCATCGGCGCGCTCGTCGCGGGCCGGATCACGACCGCCGGCTGCGCCGATGCGGCCGCGGAAACCACCTCATGAAGCCCTCCCGCATCGCCGCCATTCTCCTCCTCGTCGGGGGAGCCGCCTGGATCGGCTCGGGCGTGCTCGGACGCAGCGCGCAGCCGAAGGAGGCCGCGCTCGAAGCCGCCAAGGCGCCGCCTGCCGCCGCCCGGTTCAAGGTCGCCGTCTTGCCGGTCTCGAACACGCTGCATCGGCGGCGGGTCGTCTTGTCCGGCCGCACGGAGGCGGACAAGAAGATGTGGGCCGTCGCCCGCGTCTCCGGTGTCGTGCTCGACCTCAAGGTCCGGCGCGGCTCGGTCGTGAAGGCGGGCGACGTGATCGCGACCCTGTCGGACGAGGCGCGCGAGGCGCAGGTGCTTCAGGCGAAGGCGCGGCTGGAACAGCGCACGGCCGAGGCGACGGCGCGGCTGCGGCTGATCGAGACGGGCAATTATCCGGCGCTGAACAAGCCGCTGCTCGAAGCCGAGCTGCGCGCGGCGGCGGCCGGCCTCGCCCAGGCGGAGGCCGAGCGCATCAAGGGCGAGGTGATCGCGCCGCTTTCCGGCGTCGTCAACGACGTGCCGGTCGAGGTCGGCACGGCGCTCCAGGTCTTCATGTCGGGCGCGAACGTCGCCGAGATCATCGCCCTCGATCCGATGCTGGCGGTGGTCGAGATCGCCGAGCGCCAGCTCAACGGCATCCAGGTCGGCGGCGCGGCCGAGGTGAAGCTCGTCACCGGCGACACCGCGCGCGGCACGATCCGCTTCGTCTCGAAGAAGGCGAGCCCGACGACCCGCACCTACAGGGTCGATGTCGAGCTTGAGAACCCCGACGGCCGGATTCCGGATGGCGTCACCGCCGAAGTCGATCTTCTCCTGGCGCCCGTTCCCTCGGCGAGGGTGCCGCGCTCGGCGCTCACCTTCTCGGCCGAAGGCCGCATCGGCGTGCGCCATGTCGGCGAGGACGGCAAGGTCGCCTTCGCGCCGGTCGAGATCGTCGAGGACGCCTTGAAGGACTTGTGGCTGGCCGGATTGCCGGACGGAGCCCGCGTCATCGTCGAGGGCCAGGATTTCGTGAAGGAGGGCGAGGCCGTCGAGACGGTCGTCGCCGCGGCCCGGGGCTGAGCCGTGCAGAACCCCGTCGATTACGCGATCAGCCATGCCCGGCTGACGCTCTCCATCCTCGCCTTCCTGCTGGTCGCGGGACTGTCGGCCTATATCTCGATCCCGAAGGAGGCCGAGCCGGACATCAAGGTCCCGATCGTCTACGTGATGGTCACGCAGCGGGGCATCTCGCCGGAGGATGCCGAGCGGCTGATCCTGCGGCCTCTCGAGACGCAGCTCAAATCCGTCTCGAACATCAAGGAGATGCGCTCCCAGGCCTTCGAGGGCGGCGGCTACGTGCTCGTCGAGTTCGTGGCCGGGTTCGATCCGAACCGCGCCATCGCCGATGTCCGCGCCAAGACGGACATGGCCAAGAAGGACATCCCGCGGGATGCCGACGAGCCGCTGGTGCAGGAGGTCAACCTGTCCCTCTTCCCGGTCATCGTCGTGGCCCTCGGCGGCGACGTGCCGGAGCGGACGCTGCTGCGCTTCGCGCGGCAGGCGAAGACGATGCTCGAAGGCCTTCCGGGGGTCCTCTCGGCCGATCTGCGGGGCGCCCGCGACGAGGCCGTCGAGATCATCGCCGAGCCGATGCTCATGAAGAGCTACGGCATCAACCTGACCGACCTCACCAACGCCTTCTCGGCCGGCAATGCCCTCGTCGCGGCGGGCGCCATCGAGAGCGCCTCGGGCCGCTTCGCGGTGAAGGTGCCCTCGCTCATCGAAACCCCGGCCGACGTGCTGAAATACCCGATCGCCGCGAGCGGAGCCGCCTCCGTCACGCTCGGCGACGTCGCCGAGGTTCGGCCGACCTTCAAGGACGCGACCTCGATCACCCGCATCAACGGCAAGAGCGCGATCACCGTCGAGGTGGTCAAGCGGACCGGCGCGAACCTGATCGAGACCGTGGACGGCGTGAAGGCGGCGATGGAGCGCCTCAAGCAGTCCTGGCCCGCGACCGTCGAGGTCTCGTTCACGCAGGACAAGTCGAAGACGATCCGCGACATGCTGCACGAGCTGCAGAACGCCGTCATCACGGCCGTTCTCCTCGTCTTCGTCATCATGCTGGTGGCGCTCGGCGGACGCGCCTCGATCTTCATCGGCATCGCCATCCCGGCCTCGTTCCTGACGGGCATTCTCGGCCTCCAGATGGCCGGGCTGACCGTGAACATCGTCGTGCTCTTCGCGCTCATCCTCGCGGTCGGCATGCTGGTCGACGATGCGATCATCGTCTCCGAATTCGCCGAGCGCCGGATGGGGGAAGGGATGGCGCCGAAGGAGGCCTATTCCCTCGCCGCCAAACGCATGGCGGGGCCGGTCATCTCGGCGACGCTCACCCGCGTCGCCGCCTTCTCGCCGCTGATGTTCTGGCCGGGGATCGTCGGCGAGTTCATGAAGTACCTGCCGCTGACGCTGATCGCGACGCTGTCCGCCTCGCTCGTCGTCGCCCTGTTCTTCACGCCGACCCTCGGCGCCCTGCTCGGCCGGGCCTCGACGGGCGAGCATCACGACGAGCGCATGGGCGACCGGAACGCCTATATGCGCGTCGTCCGCGCCGCCGTCGCGCGCCCGATCTCGACGCTCGTCATCGGCGCGGCCGTGCTCGCGAGCGTCGTCGTGGCCTATGGCCGCTTCGGCCACGGGGTCGAGTTCTTCCCCGATGTCGAGCCGGATTACGGCCTCGTCCAGGTCCGTGCCCGCGGCAACATCTCGATCACCGAGAAGGACAACCTCGTCCGCGCCGTCGAGAGCCGGATGCTCGGCATGAAGGAGCTCTCGACCATCTATGCCCGCGCCGGAGAGGGGCAGCGCGGCTCGGACGAGGTCACGGAGGACACGGTCGGCACGATCCAGTTCGAGTTCGTCGATTGGCGCCTGCGCCGGCCCGCCTCGCTCATCATGGACGAGATCCGCGAGCGCACGAAGGACATCCCGGGGGTCCTGATCGAGGTGACGAAGCCGCGGGCCGGCCCGCCCGTCGGCAAGCCCGTCACCGTCCAGCTCTCGGCCTATAATCCGGAGGCTCTGCCGGCCGCCGCCCGCAAGGTCGCCGATCTCCTGCGGGCCCGGTCCGACACCCGCGACGTCGACGACGGCCTGCCCCTTCCGGGCATCGACTGGCGCCTCGAGGTCGACAAGGCCGAGGCGGCCAAGTACGGCGCGACGCCGCTATCGGTCGGTGCGGCCGTCCAGCTCGTCACCAACGGCATGAAGGTCACGGAGTACCGGCCGGTCGACACCGACAAGGAGGTCGACGTGCTGGTGCGGTTCCCCCAGGACCGGCGCTCGCTCGACCAGCTCGACGACCTGCGCATCAACACGCCGATGGGCTCGGTGCCGATCGGCAACTTCGTGACCCGCAAGCCGGCGGCGAAGGTCGGCCAGATCAACCGCGTCAACTCGATGCGCGTCGTGAACGTGACCTCCAATGTCGGCGAGCATGTCCAGAGCGCGGTGGTTCAGGGCGAGGTCGCGGCCGCCCTCGCCGGGATGGATCTCGGCCCCGGCGTCTCGGTCCGGATGAAGGGCGAGGACGAGGAGCGCGCCAAGGCCGGCGCGTTCCTGGTCAAGGCCTTCGGCGCGGCGATCTTCCTGATCTTCGCCATCCTGCTCGCCCAGTTCAACAAGTTCTCCTCCGTCCTGATCACGCTGTCGGCCGTCGTGATGTCGACGGTCGGCGTCCTGATCGGCTTCATGGTGATGGGGCAGGCCTTCGGCGTCGTGATGGGCGGCATCGGCGTGATCGCCAATGCCGGCGTGATCGTGAACAACAACATCGTCCTGATCGACACCTATGACCGTCTGCGGGCGGAGGGCATGGCGGCGCGCGAGGCGATCATCGAGACGTGCCGTGAGCGCGCGCGTCCCGTGGTGCTGACGGCGGTCACGGCGGTGCTCGGCGTGCTCGCCGTCGCCTTCGGGATCAATGTCGACTTCGTCCATCGCGATCTCGCGGTCGGCGCGCCGTCGACGCAATGGTGGATCAACCTCTCGACCGCGATCGTCTTCGGCCTCGGCTTCGCGACCATCCTGACGCTCGTCATCACGCCGGCCATGCTGATGGTCGTCGCGAACCTGTCGGAATGGCGGGCGCGCCGGAGGACGGCGCGGGCCGAGCGGAAGGCGAAGGCGGCCGCGGCCCTGGCTCCGGCGGAATAGCCGCGGCCATCGACTTCGCGGCGGTTCACGACCACAACAGGTCATGTCCCACGCCGATCTCGTCGCCCGCTACGCCGCGCTCGCACCGGCGATACCGGTCCTGACCATCCTCGATGCCGAGGATGCCGTGCCCCTCGCCCGCACGCTCGTCGAGGCGGGGCTGCCGGTGGCGGAGGTGACGCTCCGCACGCCCGCCGCACTGGACGCGATCGAACGGATCGCGCGCGAGGTGCCGGAGGCCGTCGTCGCCGCGGGCACGGTGACGCGCCCCGACCAGATCGCGACGGTCGCGCGGGCCGGCGCGCGCATGATCGTGACGCCCGGCACGCCGCCCAGCCTCGCCGCGGCGCTGGCCGTGGGCGCGCTTCCGGCCATGCCGGGCTGCGCCACCGTCACGGAAGCCCTGGCGCTGGCCGCGCAGGGTTTCACCCATCTGAAGTTCTTCCCCGCGGGCGCCGCGGGCGGACCGGCCTGGCTGAAGGCCGTCCTCGGCCCGTGTCCGGAGCTCAGGTTCTGCCCGACGGGCGGGATCGATGCCGGGTCCGCCGCGGCCTATCTCGCCTTGCCCAACGTCGCCTGCATCGGCGGATCGTGGATGGTGCCGAACGATGCGGTGAGGGCACGCGACTGGTGCCGGATCGGCAGCCTCGCCCGCGACGCGGCGGCTCTTCCCCGCTCCTGAACCGCACCCGAACGAGCGGGCCGCGCGCTGCCCGACCGGGACTGCGCAAACCTCGGCATCGTCCCCCTAAACCCAGGACATGACAATCTGGAGACATTCCAATGTCTTGGGCTTGTCTGACTTTCGCTGAAAACCGCCTGACGGCCTATTAGTATTTCGCTAACGATAGTCTCAAGATTCCTTGTCGAACCTGCGCCAGTCAGGAGTGTGCGAAAGCGCACTTTGAGCAATCCACGCCGTGCTGTGCAGGCGGCGACAGGTTCTCCCCTCAGAGGGAGGCGCCGTGTTCTATGATTGCGTTCGCTCTCGGGGCGCGTGCCCGTTCGATGGGCAGCAAGATCGACTTGGAATGCAGTCAGTTTCTTGTGTTGCATTCGCGCAACCACGAATCCACTGGCCTGCGGTAAACATCATCATCCGTTCTGGAGATTCCCCTGTCATGAAGAAGTTCCTCCTGGCCGCAACCGCGCTGACCGCGATGTCGGGTGTGGCTCTCGCCGCCGACCTCCCGTATCGCCGCGCGGCCCCGGCCCCGATCGCGGCCTATGTTCCCCCGGCCTTCACCTGGACCGGCTTCTACGTTGGCCTGAACGCCGGCGGCGCTGTCGGCGGCGACTTCACCGTCTCCGATCCGACCGGCTCCATCTCGGACCGGATGGGCGGCTTCCTCGTCGGCGGTACGATCGGCTACAACTATCAGCTGACGAACAACATCGTCCTCGGCATCGAGGGTGACCTCGGCTACGCCGATATCGGTGCCGGCAGCTCGGGCTCGGCCATCAACGGCGTCGGATACAGCACCAAGGCTGGCATCGACGGCTACCTCGGCACCATCCGCGGCCGTCTCGGCTATGCGCACGGCCCCTGGCTGTTCTACGCCACCGGTGGTTGGGCCTTCTCCGAGGCGCGCGTCTCGACCACGGCCTATGCTCCCATCGGCTACAGCGTCGGTTCGGCGACCAAGGGCATCAACGGCTACACGGTCGGCGGCGGCGTGGAATACGCCGTCAACCCGAACCTGTCGCTCAAGGCCGAGTACCTCTACGTGGACTTCGAGAAGGTCCGCGCGGGCAACCTGACCGAAGTCGCCATCGACACGCACCTCCTGAAGGTCGGCCTGAACTACAAGTTCAACGCCTTCTGAGAAATCCGGCCTTCGGGCCGGACTTCCCGAGACTTCTACCCGTCGGCCTCGTGCCGGCGGGTTTTTTTTATGGTGCGGCCGGGGCTGCGTCGGATGTGGCGCTCGGCATCCCCGCCTGCGTCGCGGCGCGGGCCGCCTGTCAGGCGGCGGGGCCGATAAGCTTGCCGAGGAAGCCGGCGAGATCGCTCGTGACGTGATCGACATGCGGCGCGACCACGGCCTCCTGCTCGGCGGTGTCGCGGAACGGGTCGGGCGTCTTCGGCACGACGAGGCAGGTCGTCATGCCGAGATCGTGCGGCACGACGAGGTTCTTGGCGATGTCCTCGAACAGAGCCGAGGCCGCCGGATCGACCTTGTGACGGTCGAGGAAGCTGAGATAGGCGCGCCGTGCCGGCTTCGGCACGAAATCGGCCGCGGCGATGTCGAACACGTCCTCGAAATGGTCGAAGATGCCGAGCTTCATCGCGACGTTCTGGGCGTGCTTGCGCGATCCGTTGGTGAGGATCAGCTTGCGGCCGGGAAGCTTTTCGATCGCGTCGCCCAGAAGCGGGTTCAGCTCGATGGTCGAATGGTCGATGTCATGGGCGAAGTCGAGAAAGTCCTCGGGGTCGACCGCATAATCGTCCATCAGGGCGCGTAGCGTCGTGCCGTGCTGATGATAGAAGTACTTCTGCAGCGAGCGCGCGGACATGCCGTCGAGGCCGAACAGCTCCATGATGTACAGGGTGATGCGCTCGTCGACCTGAGGCCAGACGCGCGCCTCGTGCGGATAGAGCGTGTTGTCGAGGTCGAAGATCCAGGTGTCGACATGCGCGAAGCCGCGTGCGGCCAGCCCCGCGGGGGGTAGAGGATCTGTTCCGGTCATGAGGCCCTTCGGCCGACGAGAAGGGGCCGCCTCGGCCCCGGAGCGTCAATGTAGGCAGCCCGACCGCGTTTTGCGAGACGGCCCCGGCACCACCCCCGGCTCAGCGGGAGCAACGATAGGCCACTCCGGCGACATACGACCAGTCGCGGTAGATGCGGCGGCTGAGGAGCAGGTCGGTCGCGCCGAGCGCGTAGGCCGATTCCCGCATGTGATCGAGCGTCGCGCCGAAATTCGGGCCCGAGATCTCCGCCGGCGTCGCCTCGCCGGGCCGCGCATGGACCCGGACCGGCGTCGTCAGGTGCGCGAGACCCCGAGGGGCGATCCCATCCGTCCGCGTGATGCCGACTTCGCCGAGCCGGCGACAGGACGACACATCGGCCGGGGAGACGACGTCGCGGATCGGGACGGCGTGGCTGCATGCCGACAGGCCGACTGCGATCGAAGCAACCGCGATCGGCGCGCGCCATGACCACGTCGCCCCGGTCCTCGAGCGGATTGAGGGGCTCGCCATGCTGAACATCATCCTCGTCGCCCACCGATTCAGGGCCGGCCATCGCGGCCGACGATCCCTCTTCACGTAACCGCGGCGTCCCGCCTTCACAATTGGGTTGGACGGCCGACGGCGTGATCGACGCCCGAGTGTGGCGGGAAGAGCGCGGACGGAACGGGACGAATCCCGGCCGGTCCCGTGCGATCCGCTCCATGCCCCGTTGACCTCTCGGGCCGGATTGACGATCCGACGCGCGGCGGCCGATCGGATCAGTGGGGGAAGCCTTGGTATCTCGCATCGTGAAGGGCCTCGTCCTCGTGACGGCCTGCGGCCTGGCGGTTGTCCTTCCGGTGCTCGCACTGTCTCGCGGGGATTGGGCCGGCGCCGCGGGAACGGTGTTCCTGGCCGGGATGGCGATCTGGGGCTTCCTCGGACGGGGCGTGGTGCCGCAGGCCGAGCCGACCGCGAAGACGCCGGGCCGGCCGGGCAGGGATGCTCTGCTGACCAGTCCAGACCCTGTCGTCGCCGTCGATCGCCGCGCCGTCGTGACGGCCGCGAACGACGCCGCCTTCGCGATGTTGCCGGGCTTGCGGGTCGGCGTGCCGCTCGCCTTCACGCTGCGGGCGCCGGAGGTTCTCGAAGCGCTCCGCAGCACCATCTCGACCGGCGAGCCCGGAGAGATCGAATATGGTGGGCGGACGGGAGCGGAGGCCTTTCTCGCCGTGCGGCTGCGCCCGCTTCAGGGCGGACCCGATCCGCGCTCTCCGGCCGTCGCGCTCTTCTTCTCCGACCGCACCAAGGAGCGCCGCGTCGAGGCGATGCGCGTCGACTTCATCGCGACGGTGAGCCACGAGCTGCGCACGCCGCTGGCGTCGCTGACCGGCTTCATCGAGACGCTGGCGGGGCCGGCTCGGGACGATCCGCGGGCGCGCGACCGGTTTCTCGGGATCATGCGCGATCAGGCCGAGCGGATGCGGCGGCTCGTCGACGACCTGCTCCAGCTCTCGCGCGTCGAACTCCACGAGCATGTCGCGCCGACCGCGCCCGTCGAGCTTGGCGGGCTCGTCATGCATATGATCGAGATCATGGGTCCGCTCGCGAAGGACCGGAAGGTCACGATCACCCTCGATCGCGCGCCCGAGCCGCTGACGGTACCCGGCGATCGCGACGAACTCCTGCGGGTCGTCGAGAATCTGATCGCGAATGCGATGAAGTATGGCGGCGAGGGGACCGTCGAGGTGTCGCTGCGTCCCGCCGATCAGGGGCGGGCCGTGGAACTCGCCATCACGGATCACGGGCCGGGCATTCCCCCCGAACACCTGCCGCGGCTGACGGAGCGCTTCTATCGCGTCAACGAAGCCGAGAGCCGGGCGCGCGGGGGGACCGGGCTCGGCCTCGCCATCGTCAAGCACGTCGTCGGCCGGCACCGCGGACGCCTGACGATCGAGAGCGAGCTCGGCCGCGGCACGACCGTCCGGATCCTGTTCCCCGCCATTGCCGGGAGGCGGCCCGTCCTGTGATCCCGGGGCGCGTCACTGAACTGTCATGTCGGCGTCATAGAAGCACAGCCGAGGCCGCCTAGAGGTCCCGCCGCAGGGGGCAAGTGGTCTCCGGCCCGGCCGGCAGGCCCGTATGGCCCTGATCGGGCCACGATGGAGTTTCGGATGAACAAGCGATCTTTCCTCGCAGCCGCGAGCGCTGCGGCCGTGACGGTCGCGCTCACTTTCGCGAGCGCGGCTTCCGCCCAGTCGGTCACCGGCGCGGGTGCGAGCTTCCCCTTCCCCGTCTACGCCAAGTGGGCCGAGGCCTATAAGGCCGAGACCGGCGTTGCGGTGAACTATCAGTCGATCGGTTCCGGCGGCGGCATCCGCCAGATCAAGGCGCGGACCGTCGATTTCGGTGCGACCGACGCCCCCCTCTCCGGCAAAGATCTCGACGAGGCCAAGCTGATCCAGTTCCCGACGGTGCTCGGCGGCGTCGTGCCGGTCGTCAACATCCCCGGCATCAAGCCCGGCGAGATCAAGCTGACCGGCGACGTCCTCGCGGACATCTATCGCGGCCAGATCAAGAAGTGGAACGATCCGAAGATCGCGGCGCTGAACGAGGGCGTGAAGCTCCCCGACGCCACCATCACCACCGTGTACCGCTCCGACGCCTCGGGCACGACGGCGATCTTCTCGACCTACCTCTCCGAGCAATCCGCTCCCTTCAAGAGCGCGCTCGGCGCCAGCACCGCGATCGATTGGCCGACGGGCCAGGGCGGCAAGGGTAACGAGGGCGTGGCCGCGACGGTCAAGCAGGTCCCGAACGCGATCGGCTACGTCGAATACGCCTACGCCAAGCAGAACACGCTGTCCTACATCACGCTGCAGAACAAGGCCGGCAAGTTCGTCGCTCCCGACGCGGCTTCCTTCGAGGCCGCGGCTGCCGGTGCCGATTGGAACGCCGCTCCCGGCTTCGGCATCTCACTGACCAGCCAGCCGGGCGACGCCTCCTGGCCGATCACGGCGCCGACCTTCGTCCTCCTCCCGAAGGAAGCCAAGGACCCGAAGAAGACCGAAGAGGTGATCAAGTTCTTCCGCTGGTCGCTCGAGAAGGGCGGCAAGATGGCGGCGGATCTCGACTACGTCGCTCTGCCGAAGAAGCTGGTCTCGGAAGTCGAGGCGAAGGCCTTCGGCCAGGCCAAGACGAACTGACGTCGGCCATCCGTCCGAAGCCAAACCACGGGCGGCGCCTGGCGCCGCCCGACCTTTTCCTCGGTTAAGGGATCGATCCCGTGTCCGCCGCCGTCACAGAGCAGGTCATGCACCTGAGCGATACAGCACCGGCTGCCAGGCGCAGCCATGCCGTCTTCGATCGTAGCTTCCGCGTGCTCTGCATGCTGAGCGCCGCGACCGTCCTTCTCGTCCTCATCGGAATTCTCGGCTCGATCGTGTATGGCGGCTGGCCCGCCTTCCGCGAATTCGGCTTCTGGGGCTTCCTCACCGGCAGCCGCTGGAACGTCGCCCAGGAGGTCTTCGGAGCCTGGCCTGCCGTCGCCGGCACGCTTCTCTGCGCCCTGATCGCCCTTGTCATCGGCGTGCCGATCTCGCTCGGCATCGCGATCTTCCTCACCCAGCTCTCGCCCAAGTGGCTGAAGGGCCCGATCGCGACGGCCGTCGAGCTGCTCGCCGCGGTGCCCTCGATCATCTTCGGCATGTGGGGCCTCTTCGTCTTCGCGCCCCTTGTCTCGCAATACATGCAGGTCCCGCTGAACTCGGTCGTCGAGGGCGTGCCGATCGTCGGGACCATCCTGTATTCCGCCGTCCCCTCGGGCACGGGCATCTTCACTGCGGGCGTCATCCTCGCGCTGATGATCATCCCGTTCATCGCCTCGATCACGCGCGACATGCTGGACCAGATCCCGTCCATCCTGCGCGAAAGCGCCTACGGGATGGGCTGCACGACCTGGGAAGTCGTCCGCCACGTTCTCGTGCCGCAGACGGCCGTCGCGCTCGTCGGCGCCGTCATGCTCGGCCTCGGCCGTGCGCTCGGCGAGACCATGGCGGTCACCTTCGTCGTCGGCAACGCCAACCGCCTCTCGGCCTCCCTCCTCGATCCGGGCTCGACCATCGCCTCCCGCATCGCCAACGAATATAACGAGGCCGGCGATCTTCAGCTCTCCGCGCTGATGGCCCTCGGCTGCATCCTCTTCATCGTCACCTTCTCGGTCCTCATCGTGGCGCGGCTGCTCGTCGCCCGCATCGGCAAGCAGTGAGGAGGGCGACATGACCACGGCCAACACTGCCATGCCCGAGACCGTCCTCGCACCGGAAGAGGCCCATTGGGGCCGGGTCCGCGCCTCGCGCCGGATCGCCGACCGGTCGCTCAAGCTCATCTGCACGGCCTTCACCGTGCTCGGTGTCTTCGTGCTCGGCTGGATCCTGCTGATGCTGCTCTTCGAGGGCATCACGGCGCTCAGCCCGGCGATCTTCACCCAGGTCACGCCCGGCCCCGGCACGGCCGGCGGCGGTCTCGCCAACGCGATCGTCGGGTCGATCCTGCTCACCTTCCTCGGCATCGCCATCGCGACGCCGATCGGGATCCTCGCCGGCACCTATCTCGCCGAATATGCGCGGACCTCGAAGCTCGCGGCGCTGATCCGCTTCATCAACGACGTGCTCCTCTCGGCTCCGTCGATCCTGATCGGCCTCTTCGTCTACACCTTCGCGGTCGCTCCCCTCGGCAGCTATTCCGGCTGGGCCGGCAGCATCGCCCTCGCCATCATCGCGGTCCCGGTGATCGTGCGGACGACCGAGGACATGCTCCGCCTCGTGCCGAGCGGCCTTCGTGAGGCGGCCGCCGCGCTCGGGGCGCCGACCTCCCGGGTCGTGACGCTCGTCACCTGGCGGGCGGCCAAGGCCGGCATCGTCACGGGTCTCGTCCTCGCGACGGCCCGGATCGCGGGCGAGACGGCGCCGCTCCTCTTCACGGCCTTCAACAATAACTTCTGGTTCAACACGAACCTCATGGGCGGCGTCTCGAACCTTCCCGTGACGATCTATCAGTTCGCCCTTTCGCCTTACGGGAACTGGCAGCAGCTCGCCTGGGCCGGTGCCTTCCTCATCACCATCACCATCCTCGGGCTCTCCATCCTCGCCCGCTACGTCATCAACAAGGACAACGCGCGATGATCACCGCCATCGAGCCCACCCAGGTTCGGACGCCGGCCCCGGTCCCCACCAGCGGCCCGGCGCCTGTCGCCGCAGCAGCCAAGCCGGAGCCCGTCCGGATCGCCTGCAGGAACGTCGATTTCTACTACGGCGATTTCCACGGCCTGAAGAGCATCAACCTCGACTTCCGTGACCGGCAGGTCACGGCGCTGATCGGCCCCTCGGGCTGCGGCAAGTCCACGCTGCTGCGCACCTTCAACCGCATCTACAGCCTCTATCCGGAGCAGCGGGCCACCGGGGAGATCATCCTCGACGGGCGCAACATCCTCGCGGCGTCCACCGACGTGAACGAGCTGCGCTCGCGGGTCGGCATGGTCTTCCAGAAGCCCACGCCCTTCCCGATGTCGATCTACGACAACGTCGCGTTCGGCATCCGCCTGAACCAGCGGATCGGCCGGGCCGAGATGGACGTCCGGGTGGAGGAGGCGCTCCGCAAGGCCGCGCTCTGGACCGAGGTGAAGGACAAGCTCCGCCAGTCCGGCATGGGCCTGTCGGGCGGTCAGCAGCAGCGGCTCTGCATCGCCCGCACCATCGCTCAGAAGCCGGAGGTCATCCTGCTCGACGAGCCGACCTCCGCTCTCGATCCGATCTCGACCGGCAAGGTCGAGGAGCTGATCGACCAGCTCAAGAGCGAGTTCACGATCGTGATCGTGACGCACAACATGCAGCAGGCCGCTCGTATCTCGCAGTACACGGCCTTCATGTACCTCGGAGAGGTCATCGAGTTCGGGCCGACCAACCAGATCTTCATGACGCCGACCAAGAAGCAGACCCACGATTACGTCACTGGCCGGTTCGGCTGAGCGACGGGAGACCATCATGTCCGCCCATATCGTCTCTGGCTTCGACGAAGACCTCGAAGTCCTCCGCTCCTCCATCGCCGAGATGGGAGGCATCTCGGAAAAGATGCTGGCCGACGCCGTGACCGCCCTGGTGCGGCGCGACGAGGTCCTCGCGCAGCGCGTCATCAATGCCGACAACCGGCTGGACGCGCTGCAGCGCCAGGTCGAAGAGCAGGCGATCATGACGATCGCCCGCCGTCAGCCGCTCGCCGTCGACCTGCGCGACGTCGTCTCGGCCATCCGCATCTCGGGCGACCTCGAGCGGATCGGCGACCTGGCCAAGAACTGCGCCAAGCGCACGCTCGCCATCGCCGGCGGCTTCCAGCCCCCGCGCATCGTGACCGGCGTGCAGAGCATGGCCGATCTCGTCCTCGAACAGCTCAAGGACGTGCTCGACGCCTATGCCCAGCGCGACCTCGAACGGGCGCTCGACGTGTGGCGGCGCGACGACCAGATCGATGCGCTCTACACCTCGCTCTTCCGCGAGCTCCTGACCTATATGATGGAAGATCCGCGCAACATCTCGTTCTGCGCTCATCTTCTGTTCTACGGCAAGAACGTCGAGCGGATCGGCGACCACACGACCAACATCGCCGAGACGGTGCATTATCTCGTCACCGGTCAGACCCTGACGGCGGAGCGCCCGAAGGACGACGGCACGAGCCAGGCCCGGATCGAGGTCGACGCCGCCACCGGCAAGTAGGCGGATCTTATGGGGAGCCGAGAGCGGCTGCGGGAAGGTGGAATCCGGTTTCCCGATAGCGGCAGGCTCCCACAATCACTCAGAGCGCGCTGATGTTTCCGTGAAACGCCAGCGCGCTCCAGAGCATGCGGCGGAAGAATGGGATCCGGTTTTCCGCACAGCGTGCGATCGCAATTGAGCGCGAGCGTGCCGCCGTTTCGATGAAATGACGGCACGCTCCGGCGGCAAGGCAGCAACGGCACGACACATGGCGGCGCGCATCCTGATCGCGGAGGACGAAGAGCCTCTCACCGTCCTCCTGCGCTACAACCTCGAGGCGGAAGGCTATACCGTCGACGAAGCGGCCCGTGGCGACGACGCGGAGCTGAAGCTCCGCGAGACGCCCCCCGACCTGCTCCTCCTCGACTGGATGCTGCCGGGTCTCTCGGGCATCGAGCTGTGCCGCCGGCTGAGGCTGCGCCCGGAGACGCAGCGCCTGCCGATCATCATGCTGACGGCGCGGGGCGAGGAGGCGGATCGCGTGCGCGGCCTCGCGACCGGCGCCGACGACTACATCGTCAAGCCCTTCTCGGTTCCCGAGATGCTGGCCCGCGTGAGGGCGCTGCTGCGGCGGGTGAAGCCCTCCGAGATCGCCGAGCGGCTCGTCCTCGGCGATATCGAGCTGGATCGTGTCCAGCATCGCGTCCGGCGCGGCGGCCAGGATCTGCATCTCGGCCCGACGGAATTCCGGCTGCTCGAATTCCTCATGCGCCAGCCGGGCCGCGTCTTTTCCCGCGAGCAGCTGCTGGACGGCGTCTGGGGCCGGGACGTCTATCTCGACGAACGCACGGTCGACGTCCATGTCGGACGGCTGCGCAAGGCGGTCGGTGCGAATGGCGCGACCGACCCCATCCGGACGGTGCGCGGCAGCGGCTATTCGTTCGACGAGACGTTCCGGTAAGGCGGCGAGCCGGTTCGGAGCCGTCCGGCAGCGCAGGCCGGCTCGGCTTTGATCGTGAACGAGGGAGCGGGCCTCAGGCCCGCGCGACCCTCGCCAGCCCGATCCGGTCCATCGCGGCCTGCTCCCGGGCCGCCTCGGCGGCGCGGTCTGCCGAGCGCTCCCGGTCCTGCAGGATCTCGACCTTCTTCAGAGCCTCGAAGGCCTCGCCGAGTTCGGCCTGGGCCTCGGTGAGCTGACCTTTCAGTTCGTCGGCGGAATCACGGAGATTGTCCCGCCGCGTCCGGGCCGCCTTGGCGTAGGTGGGATAGGCGAAATGGGCGAGGTCCGAGATGCCGGCGCGTTGCTCCTCCGCCGCGATCTCCCGATCGAGTTCGACCGCCATGCGATCGAACTCGGCCATCATGGCTTCGATCTGGGCGACGCGGCGCCGCTTTTCATCGACGTTGAACCGCTTAAGGCGAATCAGCGTATCGCGCGACTTCATCGATCTCTACTCCGAACGCGTGCCGATCCGCCCGTTACGCGGCGGTGAGGATGGCCTCGAGGCGGCGATAACCATCCGCGATGGAGGTTTCCTCTTCCTTACGTTGCCCTAGAAAAGCCTCAAGCTGTGGCATGAAGGCCACGGCTTCGTCGACCTCCGCGGACGAGCCGGCCTTGTAGGCTCCGAGCCGGATCAGTTCCTCCATATCGGCATAGGTCGCGAGCATCCGCCTAGCGCGCTGGACGTGGTCGTAGAAGGCGGGGTCGCAGGAGCGGGGCATGGTCCGGGACACGGAGCGCAGCACGTTGATGGCCGGGTAGCGGCCGCGCTCGGCGATCTGCCGTTCCATCACGACATGGCCGTCGAGGATGCCGCGCACGGCGTCGGCCACCGGCTCGTTGTGGTCGTCGCCCTCGACGAGGACGGTGAACAGGCCCGTGATCGAGCCGTCGCCCGTTCCGGGTCCCGCACGTTCGAGGAGCCGCGGCAATTCGCCGAAGACGGTCGGCGTATAGCCCTTGGCGGTGGGCGGCTCGCCGCCCGCGAGCCCGACATCACGCTGGGCCATCGCGAAGCGCGTGACCGAATCCATCATGCACAGCACGGACAGGCCAGCATCGCGGAAGAATTCGGCGATCGACAGCGTGAGATAGGCAGCGTTGCGCCGCATGAGGGCGGGCTCGTCGGAGGTCGCGACCACCACGACCGCGCGCTGCAACCCCTCCGGTCCGAGATCGTCCTGCAGGAACTCCTGCACCTCGCGCCCCCGCTCGCCGATGAGGCCGATCACGGCGACGTCCGAGGCCGCATAGCGTGCCATCATCGACAGCAGGACGGACTTGCCGACGCCCGATCCCGCGAAGATGCCCATGCGCTGCCCCGTGCAGCAGGTGAGGAACGTGTTGATGGTCCGGATGCCGAGATCGAGCGGGGGGCCGACGCGCCGGCGCGAATGGGCGGGCGGCGGGTCGGCCTTGAAGGGATAGAGCGTCTCGCCCTCCGGGAGGGGGCCGAGGCCGTCGATCGGCCGCCCGAGGCCGTCGATGGTGCGCCCGAGCCAGGCCGGGCTCGGCCTCACGCCGGACGCCGCCTGCCGGGCCACGGCCTCGCAGCCCCGCCGGACGCCCTGGAGCGAGCCGAACGGCATCGCGAGGGCGCGATCGCCGGAAAAGCCGATGACCTCGCAGATCACGCTCTCGCCGTGGTCGACCAGGATGTCGACGCGCCCGCCGACCTGCATGGCGGCGACGGGTCCTGCAACCTCGACGAGCAGACCACGCACGGCGGCCACCCGGCCGAACACGCGAAGAGGCTCGACAGTGCCGAGCGCGGCCGTCGCGCGGGCGATCCGACCGCCTCCGGAACCGCTTATCGGCATTTCCGTAACCTCCTGTTTACCCGTCCCGTTAACATTGGTGTCCGACGCCTTACCGCCTTTCCGGGTGGTGGGCACCGCATGCCACCTCGGAACGGAGCGCCGAACGACCGTTTTTTTGACCCCTGGAAGACGCAGCGACCCGCGCATACCGATTAATCGGTCGTGCGCCCTTGCGAAGCAGATTCCGGGTTTGTTAACCAAACGGGGTTAGCGTTGCGAATCGAGAGGGTGTGGCGTTCGCCGAGGGGCTGCGGCGGACGGATGGGTTTGTTTGCCCGAACGCCTCGATGGCGAGTCTGGGGACTGGACATGCGTGTACTCCTCGTCGAAGACGACAGCGCGACCGCACGCAGCATCGAACTGATGCTCAAGTCCGAGAATTTCAATGTCTACACGACCGATCTGGGCGAGGAAGGCATCGATCTCGGAAAGCTGTACGACTACGACATCATCCTTCTCGACCTGAACCTGCCCGACATGACGGGCTACGACGTGCTGCGCACGCTGCGCGTCGCCAAGGTCAAGACGCCGATCCTGATCCTCTCGGGCATGGCCGGCATCGAGGACAAGGTGAAGGGGCTCGGCTACGGTGCCGACGATTATCTGACGAAGCCGTTCCACAAGGACGAGATGGTCGCCCGCATCCATGCGATCGTGCGGCGCTCGAAGGGGCATGCCCAATCGGTCATCACGACGGCGGACCTCATCGTCAATCTCGACACCAAGACCGTCGAGGTGTCCGGGTCGCGCGTGCATCTGACCGGCAAGGAATACCAGATGCTGGAGCTGCTTTCGCTCCGCAAGGGCACCACCCTGACCAAGGAGATGTTCCTCAACCATCTCTATGGCGGCATGGACGAGCCCGAGCTCAAGATCATCGACGTCTTCATCTGCAAGTTGCGCAAGAAGCTCGCCAATGCGAGCCAGGGCAAGAACTACATCGAAACCGTCTGGGGCCGCGGCTACGTGCTGCGCGAGCCGAGCGAGGTCGAGGAAAAGATCGCGGTCTGACGATCGCCCCTCCCTCCGAACCGTTTCGAAGGCCGGCCCGCGACGAGCGGAGCCGGCCTTCGCATGTCGGCCTCCGCCGATCCTGAACGGCGATCGACCCGGCCGTTCAAGCACGATCCATCGGTGCCCTGCGACCCTCCTCGCATTGGAGGAGTGCCATCGATGCGCCCGCTGCTTCTTGCCTGTCTCGCGCTGCTCGCCGTGTCGTCCGTATCGTCCGCCGCCGATCTCGACGATCCTCGGGGCTGGTCCGGTCCGCCCGTCCGGGACGACGGCTACCGTCATGGCGGCGTCGCCGGCCCGCCTCCGGCCGAAGGGCTCGACGAGGATGACGACGAGGACGGTCCCGGCGCCCCGCCGCAGGGCTGGGCGGAATCCCAACGCCCCGAAGGCGGATGCTTTACCCGTCAGACGCCCTGGGGACCGGAGCGGCTCTGCAACCGCTGACGAAGCCGGTCAGACGCGCCGGATGAGCGCTTCCGCTGCGGCCGGCGCCCGGACCTTGTCGCCCGCGATGAAGAAGGCGAAGACGTCTCGCGCCGTCCGTGTCTCGGGAGAGGGAGCGACGGCGGTGAGATCGGCGGGCAGGCCGCCCGCCTCCCAGTCCCGCGCCCGTGCGGCCCAGGCGTCGAGTTCGGCGGCCGGATAGCCGGCCTCCTCCGCCTCGCGGCAGCGCTGAAGGCGGGCATAGACGAAATCGGCGCTCGGGTCGGGAATGGCCGGATGCTCGTCGCTGTCGGCGAAGACGATGGCGACCCCGTAGCGGCGCGCGAGCGCGACGAATTCCGGCGTGACGAAGCTCTCGTGACGCACCTCCAGCGCGTGGCGCAGGCGGATGCCGTCGCGCTCCGGCGGCAGCAGCTTCAGGAAGGCCTCGATATCGGCCGGGTCGAAGCGTTTCGTCGCGGCGAGCTGCCAGTTGATCGGGCCGAGCTTTCCGCCGAGCTCGGTGACGCCCGAGCCGAGGAAGGTCTCGACCGACGGGCCGGCCTCGGCCAGCACCTTGCGGTTGGTGACGAAGCGGTGCCCCTTCAGCGCGAAGACGAAATCGTCCGGCGTCTCCTCGGCCCATTTGCGGAAGCTCGCCGGCGATTGCGTCCGGTAGAACGTGCCGTTGATCTCGATCGCGGTGAGGCGGCGCGAGGCGTGTTCGAGTTCGCGCGCCTGGGTCAGCCCCTTGGGATAGAACGTGCCTCGCCAGGGGGCGTAGGTCCAGCCGCCAATCCCGACCCGGATGCTCATGATCCGACTTCCTGCCCGAGGCCTTCTGCCACCGTCCGGTTTCTCCTCGATCGTCGCGCATGATGCAACATCGCGGCGAGACCGGCGTCTGGCCGCGCCGGGGCGCCCTTTCGTCCCATCGGAGACATGTTCGGCGAGGGCGTCCGCCGAAATGCCGCTGGGTTCGTAAGGAGTTCCTTCAGGTCCATGCCCTAATGCCTTGAGCGTCGTCCCGGCAACGAAACGCCCTCATCCGTCGATATGGTCACCTACCTTCGCAGACTGGCGGGACGTTTTGCCCGCGACGTCGAGGGCTCCATGGCCATCATGGGATCGGCGATCCTGATCTTCCTGATCGGGATGACCGCGCTCGTGGCCGAATTCGGACACGGCCTCGTGACCCGCGTCGAGAACCAGCGCGTCGCCGATCTCGCCGCCTATGCCGGCGCTCTCGCCTACAACGCGTCGTCATCGACCCCGACCATGGAGGCGGCGATCGCTCAGGTCGCGGCTTTGAACGGCCTCGAGAGCACGGAGGTTCGCGGCTGGGTCGAAGCCTCGCCGCGCGGCAACGGCAACCAGGCCGTGACCGTCTCCGTGACCCGCACGAACCTCCTGCTCCTGGCCCCCGTGCTCGGGAGCAGCGCGAACCTCGTCGTCGGGGCCAGGGCCTGGGCCGAGATCGCGACCGAGACCGCGGCCGCCTGCATCGTCGCGCTCGATACCGCCGGGTCGGGCGTGACGCTGTCCGGCGGGACGGCGGTCTCGGCGCCCAAATGCTCGGTCAATTCGAATGCGGCCGTGACGGTGCCGTGCGGCACCTCGATCACGACCAAGACGGTCACCTACAATTCGTCCTCCGCGCCGAGCCAGCCCTGCAGCGGGATCAAGGCGCCGGCCGGCACGGCATCCGTATCGATCAAGAAGACCGTGACGACCGATCCGCTGGCCTCGAGCCCGGCCGTCGCGTCGGCGACGTCGCGGCTCGCCACGGTCGCGGCGCAGACGGGGCCGTCCGCGCCGAGCGTGACGGCTCCGAGCGGAGGCAGCGACATCGAGTTCGGCTGGGATCAGTCGACGACCCAGCAGAGGGCCGCGGCGGCCGGCTGCTCGGCGAGCTTCGCGAGCGGTTCCAACATCTGGACGCTCACCTGCCAGCCGGGCTCGACTGCGCGGTTCGGCAACGTCTCGCTCGGGGGCGGCATCAAGCTCGATTTCAATCCGGGCGGAGTGGCCTCGAACGTCTACGAGATCGGCGGCGCGCTGACCAATGCGAGCAGCGGCACCATCACCTTCGGCCCGGGGACGTACAAGATCGGCTCGCTGTCGCTGACGGGGACCAACACCTTCGGCGATGGCAGCGTCGTCGTCGCCGGCAACGCCGCCTTCAGCGGCACCGTGAGATTCGGCAACGGCACCTTCACCTTCGCCCGCGGCCTGACGACGGGCGGCGGGAGCACCGTGACCTTCGGCGCGGGGACGTTCCATTTCGGCGCCGGCACGTCGGCCTGCACCTGGAACAGCGGCACCGTCAGCATCTGCCATACGGGCACGACGCTGACCTTCGGCGGCCCGAGCACCTTCAAGCTCTCGGCCGGGATCGCCGTGAACGGAGGCGCCACTCTGACGATGGGAAGCGGCTCGACCAACAGCTACGATATCGGCGCGGGCAGCGCGGGCTACGCCTTCATCCTGGGCGGCGGCTCCTTCACCAAGCTCGCCGACGCGAACCTGTTCAAGGTGTCCGGAAACATCGACAGCGGCGGCGGCTCGTGTTTCGCCATGCCCGCCTCCGGCCAGCACGACATCAAGGGATTCGTCGCGACGGGCGGCGGCACGATCCTCGGCGCCGGCGTCTATACCGTGAGCGGCTATGTGGCCCTCGGCGGCAATGGCGGCGGCAGCGTCACCTGCTGGGGCAACAGCGTCGGCATGACCGGGGCCGGCGTCACGCTCGTGATCGGCGGCTCCTCGACGCCGTCGGGCGGAAACTGCTCGGGCCAGGCCTTCTGCGTCGCCGCGGGCTATTCGCGTGTCGCGCTGACGGCGCCGACGACGGGCGCGACGGCCAATCTCGCCGTGGTCGGGCCGACGGGCGGCTCGCGAGCGGGAGCATCGTTCACGCAGGGCGGATCGGGGACCAGCCTCTCGGGCGCGCTGTATTTTCCCAAGGGTCCGATCACGCTGAGCGGCGGCGCCAGCATCGGCGACGGCAGCGGACAATGCCTCCAGATCATCGGCTCCCTGATCTCGCTGTCGGGCGGCACGGCCGCCGCGTCCGAATGCCTCGGTTCAGGCTCCTCCGGAGGCGGTGCCGGAACACCGGTCCTGGTGCAATGAGCGTTCCGAGCCGGATCCCGCATCGCCTTCGCGGCGCCATCCGCAACGACCAGGCGGTCGCGGCGGTCGAGTTCGCGCTCATCGTCCCGCTCTTCTGCCTGCTGACGTTCGGCATCGTCGATTTCGGCGGGGTGCTCGCCACGCGTTTTCGCCTGGACGCAGCGGTGTCGTCGGCCGCCAATTTCTCCCTCGTCAACGCGCCGCAGGTGACCTCGTCGGACGGGGCGCGGCTCGCCGAGTCGCTCGCCAAGGTGGTCGAGAGCAGCAGCGGCCGCGAGACGACCTCGGGCACGATCACCGTCAATAACGGCCCTGTGGCGGCCTTCACCGGATCGGAGATCACCGCGTCCGGCACCGCATCCGCTGCCGACCGCTGCTATTGCCCCAGCGCCAGCGGCGGAGCGATCACCTGGGGCGCGACCAAGACCTGCGGCGCCGTCTGCGATGGCGGCGGCCTCGCGGGGAAATTCGTGTCGATCGAGGCGCGGCAGACCTACTCGCCCTTCTTCTCGAGCTACGGAATCGTCCGGAACGGGGAGATCACCACGCGCGCGGTGATCCAGACGCAATGAAGACGGGCTGCGTTGCGCGGTTCCGGGCTTCGCGCGACGGCGCGACGGCCGTCGAGTTCGCACTTCTGGCCGTGCCGCTTCTGCTCGTCGTCTTCGCCGCGGCGGAGTTCGGACGCGCCTTCTGGAGCCGGAACGCGCTGCACGAGATCGCCATCTCGGCGGCCCGCTGCATGGGCGTGAAGGAGACGGCCTGCGCTCCGGGAGGCAGCTACAGCGCGACGAAGACGGTCGAGCGCGTGCAGGCGCTCGCCGCCAGGCGGGGGCTGACGATCCCGGCGGCGGGGATCGCGCTCAACCCGAGCGCCACCTGCACCGGCATCGCGGGCTTTTCGCAGGTCACGCTGACCTACACGTTCCGGACCTCGGTTCCGCTGGTCTTCACGCCTTTGGCCCAGGGTGTTGCGCTGACGGGGACCGCCTGCTTCCCCAACCAGAGCTGATTGGGCGGAGGGCCGACCTCGCGTCCGCATCCGTGAGGGCGCGCCGACGTTGTCCGTGAAGCAGGCAGCGCGCTCTCAGTTCTTCTGGAAGCATGCTCCAAGGGATCGGGAGGCTGACCCGAGCGGGCCGGCCTCCCGCCATGTCCCGGCTATCCTTGCGCCAGAACAAGACGTCCGCTGACCTTGCCGGCGCGGAGGCGGCCGATGGCCTCGTTCACCTTCGCGACGGGGACGGTCTCGACCGGCATCGGTGCGACCTTCCCCGCCTTCACGAGATCGATCAGCTCGCGCAGCTCGACGAGATTGCCGACATAGGAGCTGCGGAGGTTGATCGCCCGCAGGACGAGCAGCGGCAGCGACAGCGACATGCTGCCGCCGTAGAGCCCGACGATGACGTAGGACCCGCCGCGCTTCAGCGCCGCGATGCCGAACTCGGCCGTCGGCCGGGCGCCGACGAAATCGACCGCGCCCCCGATGCCGCCGACCGCGGCCAGCTTCTCGAGCGCGCCCGCATCGCGCGGGTCGAGGACCAGGCTGGCACCGTGCTCCTCGGCGAGCTTGCGCTTGCCCTCGTCGATATCGGCGACCGCGATGTTCCGGAAGCCGAGCGCCTTGGCGATCACGAGACCGCTCATGCCGACGCCGCCGAGGCCGAGGATCAGCAGCCAGCCCTTCTCCTTGTCCATGTCGAGCTTCTTCAGCGCGCTATAGGCGGTGAGGCCGGAACAGGCATAGGTCGAGGCGAGGGTCGGATCGATGCCCGTGACGTCGACGAGATATTTGGGGTGCGGCACGAGGCATTTCTGCGCATAGCCGCCGGGACGGTGCACGCCGACCGAGCTGGGCTTGGCGCACATGTTCGTGCGGTCGCTGAGGCACATCTCGCATTCGCCGCAGCCGAGCCACGGATAGACGAGGAAGGTCTTGCCGATCTGATCGTCGCCGATCGGAGCCTCCGGACCCTTGGCCGAGAGCCGGCCGAGCGTCTCGTGGCCCATGATGACCGGGGGCTTGATGCCGCGATCGGCGAGACTCAGGATCTTGCCGTCGCCGAGGTCATAGGTGCCGTCCTGGAGGTGCAGGTCGGAATGGCAGAGCCCGCAGCGGGTGACGTCGACGACGACCTCCGTGCCCTTCGGAACGGGATCCGCGACGTCGATCTCCTCGACCGGCTCGCAGAACATCGTGACGGCATAGGCTTTCATGCGGCATCGCCTCCCAGGGGCTTGCGTGTCGGCCCTCTCACGGGAGGGGTTGCCGAAATCCTATGGCAGGGAATCGCGCGGGGGCAAGCGGGATATGGGCCGGCGGGTTGTCACCCCTCACGCCGTCGCGCGCTCGTCGTAGTGCCGCTGGGCGGCCAGGACCTCGTCGATATGGGACTCGGCCCAACCCCGCAGAGCATCGACCGTCGCGGCCAGCGTCAGCCCGAGGGGCGTGATGCTGTATTCCACCGTCACGGGAACGGTCGCGAAGGCCTTGCGGCTGACGAGCCCGTCGCGTTCGAGGCTCTTGAGGGTCTGCGACAGCATCTTCTGCGACACGCCCTCGATCTCGCGTCGCAGCTGGTTGAAGCGTCGCGGCTCTCCGGCCAGCAATCCGAGAACGAGGACGGCCCATTTGTCACCGATCCGGTCGAGCACGAGGCGCGTCGGGCACAGCCCGGCATAGACGTTCGGGCCCAAAGCCGGCTCGGGGTTTCCCGAAGGTGACCAAGTCGCCATCAAGTGCCTTCTTTACACTTATGTTTCGATCAAGAACTAAGTTCCTATCAGAAACCTGTTAGGACGACCATCATGAACGTCGCTCTCATCGGCGCCACGGGGCAGGCCGGGTCCCGCATCCTCGCCGAACTCGTCAGGCGCGGCCACCGGGTCACCGCGATCGTGCGTCAACCCGACCGCGTCCCCTCGCAGCCCGGCGTGACGGCCGAGCGCGGCGACGTCTACGATCAGGAGGGGCTCACGGCGCTACTGGCCGGACACGATGCCGTGATCAGCGCCGTGCACTTCACGGCGAGCGACCCGCGCAAGCTCGTCGAGGCGGTGCGCGCTTCGCGCGTGGCGCGGTATCTCGTCGTCGGAGGGGCCGGCAGCCTCGAGGTCGCGCCCGGCGTCAGGCTCGTCGATACCCCCGATTTTCCCGCCGTCTACAAGGCCGAGGCGACGGCCGGTGCCGCCTTCCTCGACCTCCTGCGCCAGGAGCAGGAGGTTGACTGGACGTTCCTTTCGCCCTCGGCGCTCTTCGTGCCCGGAGAGCGGACAGGCCGGTTCCGGCTCGGCACGGATCAGCTTCTCGCGACCGAGGCGGGCAGCAGCATTTCGTTCGAGGATTTCGCGATCGCGCTCGTCGACGAGCTGGAGAAGCCGGCGCATTCGCGCCGCCGCTTCACCGTCGGTTACTGACGCGCCGCGTCAATCCACCGGACGCATGAAGCCCAGCATGAAGGTGCGGGGATCGATCGGCTTGTTCTTCTCGATCCCCGCAAGCGTGACCGTCGTCGTGTAGCCGGAGGCATCGGTGACGCGCCAGCGCTTCAGCTCGGTGATGCCGGCATCGAAGGTCAGCGTGATGCGGGAGGTGCCGCCGAGCGTCGAGGAATCCTCGATGTTGACGCTGATCCCATCCGCTCCGGAGGAGACCGAGCGCAGGCGCGTATCCCGCGCGAGGTCGATCTGCGGCGCCAGCAGGAACTTCAGCGGTGTCTGCGAGATCGGATAGGGGTCGGAGGTGTTGAGCTTGCGGTCGCGGACCAGCACCGTCGAGCCGTCGGAGACGACCTCCAGCGTCGAAGGCTTGTTGTACTCGAAACGGAGCTTTCCGGGGCGCTGGACCCAGACCGTGCCCGTGATCCGCCGCCCCTCGCCACCGACCTGCGAGAAGGATGCGCTCATCGTCTGGAAGCTGTTCAGCGCCGCATTGGCACGAGCGACTGCGGTCTGGGTGTCGAGCGCCTTGGCCGAAGCGGGCTCGCGCGCGCCCTGCGCCAAGGCGCCTCCGCCGAGCACGAGGAAGGCTGCCGTCAGAACCACCGAAACCCGCAAGATCATCCCTGCCTCCGGACTCGCGGCGCAAGGCCGCCCGCGAGCGTCGTTCCGCTATGCCTGCGATTGTGGTCCGAACAAAGGCGTTTGAGGCCCGACCGGGCAGAACCTGTCGGTGATCGCGACGATCGGGCGGAGGGCGGCAGCCGACGAGATGTTGCGTCGGGGCAACGGACGGGCGGCAAACGGGGCGGCGCCGGATCAAGCGAGGTTAAACGACGCCAGCACGACGTGACGAAGTTTCAAGGTGTTAGCCTGACCGATTTCGAGCCGCTCCAAGTTGCACAGGCTTCTCTTGGAACGGCTATAAAGTATTGGCGTTGCCGATCTTTTTCGATGTCGATAGAGGCGGATCGGGTGAACAGGAAGCTCGCATACGGCTTCCCGTGTCTCATCCGTCACCCTGACGATTGCGCTCCATGGTCAAGAGGACTTCTTTCTCGCGGCTCTTCGCCGTCTTTGCGTCCGAGCGGTCTCGGATCGAAGCGACGGTTCGGATTCGCGCCGGAGAGGTTGCTGCGGCCGACGTCATGCAGGACGCCTGGATCAAGCTCGCCCAGCAGTCGGAGGCCGGGATCGAGCAGCCCTCGGCTTTCGTGCGGAGCGTCGCGCGGAACGCGGCGACGGACCATCGGCGCAAGGAGCGCCGCCGCGCGTCGCTCGATGCCGAGGTGCAGGAGCTTCTGTGGGAGACGGAAGATGCGGTCTCGCCGGAGCGCATCCTCATCGGGCGTCAGGCCGTGGCGCTGATGCGCCAGGCGATCGACGATCTGCCTCCGCAGACGAAGCGCATCTTCGAGATGAACCGGTTCGACGGATTGACGTTCCGCGAGATCGCCGCCGAGCTCGGCATCTCCGAGCCGGCCGTCTACTATCATATCCGACGCGCCCTGGAGCGTCTGGCGATGCTCCGCGAGCACCTGCCGGACTGACAAAAAACTTCCCCTCCCAGCTTAGGTAAGGCCGCGTCTCGCGCGTCTTTAGGGTAGAAGCGGTCCAAAGGGCCGACTTCGCCCATGAATACGATCTGCGAGACCATGGACGACCGCGTCGAACGAGGGGAGGGGATCCGCGACAAGGCCGGCATGGATGCGCGGGACTGGGTCGCTCGTATCTCGTCCGGCACCATGTCCGACGCCGAGCTCGACCGGTTCAAGGCCTGGCGGGCCGCATCGCCCGAGAACGACGCCGCCTTCCTGCGGGAGCGGGCGTTCTGGCAGGAGCTCGGCGCGCTCGATGCCCGCCCGCCGCTCGAACGCCGCCCGCCCCGACAGGCCCATTCCGGCCGCCGTGCGTTCCTGGTGGGGGGCAGCGCCGCGATCGCGGCCTCCGCCGTCGTGGTCGCGGCGCCCCGGCTGAGGCTTCTGTGGGACGCCGATCACCGCACCGCCGCGGGCGAGCAGCGGGAGGTGTCGCTGCCCGACGGGACACGGGTCGCGCTCAATACCGACAGTGCCCTCGCGGTCCGGTACGAGCCGGGCCTTCGCCTTGTGGCGCTGCTGCGCGGGGAGGCCCTGTTCGACGTCAAGGCGGATGGTGCCGGGCCGTTCCGGGTCGCCGCCCAGGACGGGATCACGAGCACGGATTGGGGCAGCTTCGCCGTTCGCGCGACGGATGACGAGGTCGCGGTCACCGTGACGGCGGGGCGGACCTCGGTCGTGTCTCCCGGCCCGTCCGATCCCGCAGCGGTGCCGCGGACGAAGGCGATCGAGATCGACCCGGCGCAGCAGACGCGCTACCGGCCGGGCGGCCTGCCATTGCCGGCCGTCGCCGTCGACCTCGGTCAGGAACTCGCCTGGCGAACCGGCCGGGTCATCTTCGACGGCCGGCCCTTCGCCGAGGCGCTGGCGGAACTCGGCCGCTATGTGCCCGAGCGTATCGTCCTCGCCGATCGGGACCGGGCCCGCGACCCGGTCAGCGCGGTGTTCTCGATCCGGGAGGCCGGTGCCGCCATCGCCGCGCTCGCCGAGACCCAGGGTCTCGCGACGCGGCGCATCCCCGGGATCATGATCGTCGTCGGCTAGCCCGATCGTTTCGAAAAAGTTTCACCATCGTCTTTAGGTGAACCCGCCCCTGGCGCGTCTCTGTTGCGAAGGGCCCCATCAGCGCGACGTCGCAGGCCCTTCCCGGCAGCCGGTCGTCCGGCTGCTCGCGGTTGAGCGCATGCGATGTTGGGGGCATTCGATGTCGGTTGAAGGCAGGAGGCAGCGCGGTGCGCTGCGGACGGTTCACGCAAGGCTCGGGACGGCGCTTCTGCTGACGACGGCCCTGAGTTCGGGGCTGTTCTTCCTCGTCGTCCCGGCCGCGCCGGCGGCGGCGCAATCGTCCCAGGCCGCCCGCAGCTTCGATATCGGGCCGCAGCCGCTCGCCTCGGCTCTTCGGCTCTTCGCCGATCAGTCAGGCATGCAGCTCGCCTATCGCACCGCGGAGCTTCGGGGAATCCAGTCGCCCGGCTTCCGCGGATCGGCGCCCAACGCGCAGGCGCTCGCGCGGCTGCTCGCAGGGACCGGCATCGACTACAGGGCCAGCGGCGCCAACACCGTGACGATCCAGCGGCCGGCGGCGGAGGGCGGTGCGGCCGGGGCGGCGCCGGCGGGCGCGATCGCGCTCGACACGATCAATGTCAGCGGCACCGGCGGATCGGGCCTGTTCGGAGGAGGGACGCCCGAGACGCCCTATTCGACGCCCGCGCCGACGGCCTTCATCTCGCAGGAGAGCATCGAGCGCTTCCGCGGCTCGAGCCCGGCCGACATCTTCCGCGGCACGCCCGGCGTCATGTCGGGCGAGGCGCGCAACGGCGCCGGCGGCATCGATCCGAACATCCGCGGCATGCAGGGCATGGGCCGCGTCGCAGTCACGATCGACGGCGCCGAGAACGGCCTGACGCTCCACCAGGGCTACCAGGGCATCTCGAACCGCACCTTCATCGATCCCGACCTGATCGGCGGGGTCGACATCACCAAGGGGGCGAGCACCTCGTCCCGTGCGATCGCCGGCACGGTGGCGGTCCGGACGATCAGCGCCAACGATGTCGTCAAGCCGGGCGACAGGTTCGGCATCCTCGTCAAGAGCGGCTTCGGCACCAATACCGATACCCCTCGCGAGGGTCTGCTCGGGGGGTACAAGTGGTCGAACCAGCATGGGCTGGTGAGCAATCCGAACCTGCGCCCCTATGCCATGCCGGACGGCATGAGCCAGCCGGGGCTCCTGAATCCGACGAGCGGCTCGGGGAGCGTGGTCGCGGCCTGGAAGGAGGATGCCTTCGACATCCTGGCCGGCTATGCCCACCGCAAGCAGGGCAACTATTTCGCCGGAAACAACGGACGCGGCGCGGTGCCGATCGACACCGGTCCGAGGCCGACCTGCAACGCCTGGACCGGCTGCCGGCCCTATTACACCAACTTCTTCATCAACGGGGGGCTCACGACCTACAGAAAGGGCGAAGAGGTCCGCAACACGCAGCTCGATACCGAATCCTATCTGCTCAAGGGCACGGTTCGTCTTGGGGACGGGCATGCTCTCCAACTCGGCTATAACGGTTTCCGGAGCGAAGCCGGCGACATGTTCGCCGCGCGCTACGGGAGCGACACGAGCCAGGGGATCGCGGCACGCCAAACGTCCCGGACCGAGGTCGACAGCTGGACCGCGCGCTATCGCTGGAAGCCGTCCGACAACGACCTGATCGACCTGAGGGCCAATCTCTGGGTCACGGACCTGCGGTTGCGCGGGCCGATCCGCTCGGGAAACCCGAGCATCTCGCCTGAAACCTTCTACCTGCCGCGCGAACACCGGATCGGCTTCGATTCGCGCATGTGGGGAGCGGATGCGTCGAATACGTCGCGCTGGGAATGGGGTCGGATCGGCTCGTTCCAGCTCGATTACGGCGCATCGTATCTGTGGGAATCGACCCACCCGACCCGGTTCACGGATGCACTGAACAATATCCCGTCGCGTCACGGGAAGAGAGAAGAAGCTTCGGTCTTCACCAAGCTGTCGTACAAGCCCGTCGATTGGCTGACCCTGCATACGGGGATCAAGTACACGAACTACCTGAGCCACGATCTCAATGTGAACGCGGCCCTCAATCGCCCCGACATGAACAACCCGAATCCGAAACGGAAGGGAGAAGGGTCGAGCCCCTCCGCCGGCATCCTGCTGGAGCCCTGGAAGGGCACTCAGTTCTACGCGAACTATTCAAGCACGCTGCGGATGCCGAGCCTGTTCGAGACGGTGTCCAGCTTCATCGGGATCGTGAACGACGACATCAAGCCGGAGCGCGCGCGCAACTGGGACATCGGGGTGAACGTCTCGCGCGACAACGTCTTCGCCGACGAAGACAAGGCGATGATCAAGTTTGGGTATTTCAGCTGGAATATCAAAGACTATGTGTCGAGACTAAATCTTACGCTGCAGCACCCTAGCGGCTACTCATATGCGGCTCTTCAAGCAGTAAATATACCAAAGGCCAAATTCGAAGGTCTTGAGGTGTCGGGTCGCTATGAATACAAGGGATTTACGGCCGATCTGGCGGCGAACTATTATACGAACATCGAGTTCTGCGAGAGCCTTTCGGGCTGCATGACGCGCACGATCTCGGCCGATTTCGCGACCAATCAGATTCCGCCGCAATATCAGGTCAGTTTCACCGCGTCCCAGAAGCTGCTGAACGACAGGCTGACGATCGGCGGCCGCGTCACGCATGCCGGACCGCGCAACGTCAAGCACGGCGATCCGATCTCGGGCCTCGCGACCCTGATCGCGCTGGTCAAGTGGAAGCCGTACTACACGGTCGACGCCTTCGCGGAATACAAGCTCAGCGAAAGCCTGACCGCTTGGGCGAATGTCGAGAACCTGACCGACACCTATTACGTGGATCCTCTCAGCCTGGTTCCGAACCCGGCGCCGGGACGGATCGTCCGCATCGGATTGACCGGCAAGTTCGGCGGCAGCGATCCGTTCGCCCCCATCTCCTTCGCCGACCTATTCCCGGGCAACAAGGGCAAGACCGATTGGACGGGGTTCTATGTCGGCGGACATAGCGGCTACAGCGAAGGCCGAAACACCGGCACGATGACGGCTGCGGACGGGTCGATGGCGGGATATCCGGCTCTCGAGCGGCCGAACAAGATCGGGCGCGGCTTCGTCTTCGGCGCGAATGCCGGCTACAATTACCATCTGAGCAACGGCATCGTCGCCGGTATCGAAGGCGACATCGTCAAGCCGCAGACCGGGCATTCGCAATTCGCCTATGCGGTCGAAGGCTCCAACCGCGGCGGCATCCAGGACCTCTATCTCACCCGTCAGCTCGAGGCGGTCAGGGCGAGCGACATCGAGTGGCTGTCGACCATCCGCGGCCGCCTCGGTTTCGCTCTGACGGACAATCTCATGATCTACGGCACCGGCGGCATCGCCTTCGCCGAGCAGGTGGAGCGCCGCACGCAGTTCGCCACGATGACGTACGGCACCAGCACGCTGGCGGTCGCCCAGTTCGTGACGGTTCCGAGCTTCACCGAGACGGATCGGGTCTCGCGGGTCGGCTTCGCGATCGGCGGCGGCGTGGAATACGCGATCGGCGACGGCTGGTCGGTGAAGGGCGAATACCTTCTGAACTCCTTCCAGACGTCGAAGACCTTCTCGTTCCCGGACGCACGCCTCGGCGTCGTGAGCCCTGCCGCGCGCGGTAGTTTCCCTGTGACGTACACCACGATCAACGGGCGCAAGATGACGAGCACGCTCGACGTTCCGCTGGTGAAGCTCGGCGTGAACTACCGCTTCTGAGCGTCGGGGCGTGGAGCTTCATCCGGCTGCGGCCATCCTGGGCCGCAGCCGGATGCCCGGCGCCCCGCGCGCCGCCAAGACCGGGACCGTCGCGATGTCTCTCAGGACGTGGTGGGGGCGCACGGCGCCGGCTGTCTTTCTCGGTGCCCTCGTCGTCGGCGCGCTCGCCGCGGCCGCGATCCTCGGCTTCGGGGCCTCGCTGCTGGCGAGGCATTCCATCGCCGCGATCCGCGGCGTCGGATCGCTCGAAGACGGCACGCAAATCTCCGGGCGGGGCGTGCGGCCTCCGGCCGGAACACATCGACCGCGTCGGGTCATGCGGCCCGGCGAACGACCGACGGCACGGCACCGTCCATTCGAAATCTGGCAGGAAACCTCATGAAACCTCTCTCGTTATCCCTCGTGATCGGCGCGTCCCTGACGCTGGGCGGCTGCCTGTCGACGGAGAACGTCAGGCCCATCGGCGATCAGGGGCGCCTCGAGGCCGTGGCGCAGACGCGCGGCCCCGAGCGCGACCGGCAGGCCATCCTGTCGATGGTCGGCGAGTACAAGGTCACTTTCGCCTTTGCCGAGCATGCTCCGTCGCGCGGCTATCAGCCGAAGCCGCCGTCGCGCAGCGAGGCCTATGAGGTCGTGCTTGTCGCCGAGGATACCGGCCGCCGCATCGTGCTGCAGCATCTCCTGGTGCACCGGACGCTGGGCTTCGTGCTCAAGCACTGGCGCCAGGACTGGCACTACGAGGCGCCGCGGCGCCTGGAATTCGTCGCCGACCAGACGTGGCGTGTGCGTTCGATCCCCGCGGCCACGACCCGCGGCGGCTGGACGCAATGCGTCTACGAGGTCAGCGACGCGCCGCGCTATTGCGGCACGGGGCGATGGACCTATGCGGGCGGTACGGCGGTCTGGAAGTCCGATCTCGGCTGGCGTCCGCTGCCGCGGCGCGAATACACGAAGCGCAGCGACTACAATGCCCTCCGGGTCGTCAATATCCACCGGATCACGGATCAGGGCTGGGAGCACGAACAGCACAACGCCAAGATCAGGAGAGAGGGCGGCCGGACGGCGTCGGTTCTCGTGCGCGAGAAGGGCATGAACACCTATCAGCGCATCAAGGGATACGATTTCGGCGGCGGGTACCACTACTGGAAGGCGACGGAATCCTATTGGCGTCGCATTCGCGCCGAATGGGCCCGGAACATCGAGCAGAACCAGGGGATCCACCTGCGATACCCGGTCGAAGGCATGACGATGATCTGGGCGATGTACTGGCAGTCTGAAGCGGCCCGGTTCGGATTGCCCGTGAGCGATGCATCGATCCGCGAGCTGTTCCGCCCCTGGGTCGGGGCGCCGGGAGAAGGCGCGGGACCGACGCGGTGACGGTCGGCGCGCCGCGGCTCTGAGACGGGCGCGACACGGATGCGGCTTCCCCTTTGTTGGGGAATGGCACCGCGAGCCAGCCAGGGCCGGAGACGGCCGTTAGCCAGCCAGCGGGCGCTCTTTCTGGGACGACGAGAAGAGACAGGGATGCGCAGAGTAATCGAGACTGTCCGCCCGCATGAGGCCGGCCGGGCCGGGCGGGGTGGCTGCGGCGCTCTTCTGCGGGCCGTGAGGCTCGCGGCGATGGTGCTGCTCATCGCGGCGCCGGCCGGGGCGC
>NZ_SNZR01000018.1 GCF_004363955.1 Enterovirga rhinocerotis | reverse complement strand
GACCGATTCCGAATGCCTCAATCCAAATGCGGCTGTTCCGATCCGTTCCGTCCGGGTCCGCGAGGATCTTCGTCGTCGCGCTGGGACGCTTGGCGGTTTTCGCGACACCTCCCTCGAGAGGTCCGCTAACCCATCGGAGGATCCGGCCTCATCGCAGGTCGGCCGCAGCCGGCCTGTCCCGCGAGACGAACGACCTCAAACGCCGGCAGAGCTCGGCGCCGCGCTCCGGCCTGAGGCTTGGGAAGGACAACCGGACATGCCCGTCCTGCCCGGTTCCGAAGCTGCTTTCCAACCTCAGCGGCACGCGCTACCTAGCTGCGGCACAAACTTGGCCAGAGAGGAGTGGCTCCCTCCCATGCAGATGTCCGTCTCCGCTGAGATCCAGGAGACAGCGAGAATCGCGGCGCTCCATAGCTTCGGGGTGCTCGATACGCCGCCGGAGCCGGACTTCGACGAAATCGCGCAGCTGGCCTCAGAGATATGTGGAACACCGATCGCTGTGGTGAACTTGATCGCGGAGGGACGTCAGTTCTTCAAGGCGGAAGTGGGTCTTGGCGTGCGCGAGACGGCGCTGGAATCCTCGTTCTGCGCCAAGGCGATCCTTGAGGACGAGTTCCTTGTGGTCCCGGATGCGACCCAGGACTCGCGGTTCGATTGCAATCCGCTGGTCATCGGCGAACCCAGGCTGCGTTTCTACGCGGGCGCCTTGCTCAAGACCGCGGAGGGGCACGCGATTGGCACTGTCTGCGTGCTGGATTTTAAGCCGCGGACGCTGACGCCGCTCCAGGAGCGAACCCTGCGGACCCTCGCCCGGCAGGTGATGCGCCAACTCGAGCTTCGCCGTGCCCTCGAGGAGCGGGACATGGCGCAGACCCAGCAACGGGTGCTCAACCAGGAGCTCGCCCACCGCCTAAAGAACACCCTATCTCTGGTCCAAGCCATCGCAGGCCAGACATTGAAGGACGTCGAGGATCGCGCCGCGGTCAACGCCTTCGAACGGCGCCTGCTCGCGCTCGCCAATGCCCACGACGTCCTGCTGCAGGAGAGCTGGAGCGCCGCATCCATCCGAACCGTGATGGAGCGGGTGCTCTCTTTGCATGGAGACGCGGGTAGGTTCGCAATAGCCGGCGGGAACATCCGAGTAGGCCCGAAAATGACCCTCGCCATGTCGCTGCTGCTGCATGAGCTCGCCACCAACGCGATCAAGCACGGCGCACTCTCCAACGACAGGGGCCGCGTGCGGATCAGCTGGAACTCCGAGGAAGGGGCTGATGGCCCGGAATTCGTGCTGAAGTGGGAAGAGGAGGGCGGTCCTCCTGTGGTCGAGCCGAAGAGGCGGGGATTCGGGTCTCGGCTGCTTCGGATGGGCCTCGCGGGAACCGGAGGCACCGAGAAGACTTATGCGCCCTCGGGTTTTCGAGCCGTATTCAAGGCTCCAATGGATGTGGTCAGGGCACAATGAGCGGGTCTGCCCGGAAGGTGGTCCTCGTCGTCGAGGACGAGCCGCTCCTCCGCATGATGGCGGTGGACTTGGTCGAAGATGCTGGGTTTGATGCGGTCGAGGCCGCAGATGCAGACCAAGCCGTCCGCATCCTCGAGACGCGGACCGACATCCGGATTGTCTTCACGGACATCGACATGCCGGGCTCCATGAACGGGATGAAGCTGGCTGCCGCTATTCGCGATCGGTGGCCTCCGATCGAGATCATTCTCACCTCGGGGCACTTCGACCGGCAGGACGTCGAGCTTCCGCCCCGGAGCGTCTTCTTCCCGAAGCCCTACGATCGACAAACCGTAACTGACCAGCTTCATCGCATCGCGGCCTTACGCTGACCGCGGTCGCTGCCCTTCGTCCGGATCCTTCCCGCTCCGTGCCTGTTCGGCACGCTTCTCGAAATCCTCGCGGATGGATTCGAGTTTCCCCTCATCTAGCTCCTCGAGATCCATCAGCTCCTCGCGGGCGCCCTCGACCTTCGAAAGCAACTCATCCAGCTTGATGTGGAGAGCCGCGGTATCGCGGTTCTGGCTGTTCTGGATGATGAAGACCATCAGGAACGTGATGATGGTGGTCGACGTGTTGATCACGAGCTGCCAAGTGTCGTTGAAGCCGAAAACCGGTCCCGAGGGCCCCATAGCACGATGACAGCGCAGGCGGCCGCGAAGGTCACGGGCTTGCCGGCCCAGCGCGCCACGGCCTGCGACAGGCGGGTGAAGAGCGACGCCTGACTTCCAAGCTCGGCGAGAGGGACGCGTCCGGCCATCAGTAATTCCCTGTAGTGAGAAGCCCTGTCAGAGAGGGTCTGGGCGCCACCGCTCGATGATTTCCGCAACCGACATCACGGAAACATGCGAGCGATATCGCTCTCGGTAGAGCGTCACGGATGCGTCGTGGGTGTCGTCCGAAGAGCTGCAGACGCAATCCTCCGCCAACACGACGTGAAATCCATGGTCGATCGCACCTAACACGGCCGCGAGGACACAAACGTCGGTCTCCCCGCCTGAGACGATGATCGTCCCAACTTGGCGCCGGGCAAGGCTCTCATGGAGTGCTGTCCGGTGCCAGGGGGAATAGACGGCCTTGTCGAAAACCCGTGCCGGCGGCACGAAACGGCTCAGCTCGGGAACAAGCTCGACCATCTCTGGCGCCAGTTCGTGCAGCGTCATCATCGACCAGCGGCGATAATAGCGGCGCCAGTCACCTCGGGCGTCATCGGCTCGGGCAACCGGGACGAAACGGGCAAAAATGGTCGATGCAGGGCCCATAGCGGCAAGGAACTCGACCTTGGGAAGCACCTTAGAGAACCAAGGGGTATGCCACTCGGTGTCGCCGGCAAACATGCGCTGCATGTCCACGCAAAGATGCACGGTCGGGCGGGCGAAGGGGTCGAAGTCCATCATCACGGATTCGCCTTGGGACGATTGAACCGAAGCTTGTCGCCGATCACCGCGAGCGTCGGAGCTAGGCCGGGGCCGTTGGTCAGGAAAATGGTGGCTTCGCCTCGGCTGATGCCGAACACGATCCATAGGGCGAGGACGGCGGCCAGCAAACCCGAGTCTTGATCGAAAGGTCAGCGGCGATCGTGTCGCCAAGCATTGACAGCCTGTGGGAATTGCGACGCTGCGTTTATGCCTCCAGCGGCAAAGCCCAAGGCGGCTATGGCATCCATCGTGATGGCCTCTGTAGCGGACCGTGGAGCAGCATGCCGCCGAGCCTCCGACCCGACGCTCGATTTCTGGTCGATGTCGATCAAATGCGGATCAATAACCCCCGATGATGGGCAGAACCTCACCGGTGATGTAGCTGGAGCATTGCGGAGAGGCGAGGAACACATAAGCGGGAGCGATCTCTTCGGGCTGTGCCGGGCGCTTCATCACGGCCTGGGAGCCGAACTTGCTGACTTCCTCGGCCTCACGATCCGACGGGTTGAGGGGCGTCCAGACGGGTCCGGGCGCCACTGCGTTCACACGAATGCCTTTGGGAATGAGATTGCCAGACAACGCGCGCGTGAAGGCGTGGATGCCGCCCTTCGTCGTGGAGTAGTCGACCAATGCCTTGGAACCGTCGATGCCCGTGATCGATCCCGTGTTGATGATCGCGGAGCCGGGCTTCAGATGGCGCACCGCCGCTTTGGCCATGTAGAAGTAGCCGTACAGGTTCGTCTTAACGGTTGTGTCGAAATGCTCTGGGGTCAGGTCGTCGAAATCTTTCGTATGCACCTGGAAGGCTGCATTGTTCACCAGGATATCCAGTCGTCCGAGATCCTCGACTGTCTTCGCCACGACGCGGTCGCAATGGTCCCGCTCGGTCACGTCCGCTTGGATGACAAGACAGCGCCGTCCCTCCTTTTCCACGGCCTTGCGGGTGACCTCGGCGTCCTTGGCCTCATCCAGATGGACAATCGCGACATCCGAGCCCTCGCGAGCGAAAAGCACGGCGACTGCCCGACCTATGCCGGAGTCGCCACCGGTGATCAGGGCGACCTTTCCGTCCAGCTTCTTTGAGCCGATGTAGAAGGGAGCGTCATAGAAAGGAGCCGGGTCGAGTTCGTGCTCCTGACCGGGTTTCGCCTGGTGCTGGGCGGGAAACGGCGGCTCGGGATAGACACGTGCCCCGGCTTGCATCGCCTTCTGCACCTGCTCGCCGCCGGCCGAGGCTTGATCGGCCGAGGCCACCTGGTCCTGGACGTCCCGTTGCTTCTGGCTTTCCGCTGCGATCTTCGACATGCGATCTCTCCTCGTTGCAGAGCGAATGCAGGGTCGAACGCGATGTTCCCTATGGCTCAGGCGAAGACGGGGCCGCGCGCTGACGGGGGGAACTGGAATGCGCTTCAACAAAGCGCGTCGTGCGCACACCGACGACGTCGTGTCTTTCGTTCTGAGGGAGCGACGGACCGACCCGCGAGAGATCGTGAACACCAACGTCGCAATCATCTCATTCGCGGCGGAGTATAATCCACGCTGGCGCATGATCGCTGGCAGCAGTTTCCCCGCGCACATTTCGGTCCACGCCAGCTTCCATGAGGCGTGGCCGTATGATGTCGTTGAGAAGCAGGTGATCCAATCTGAGCCCGGCGTCGCGAGCCCAGCGGTTGCGGAGATAGCTCCAGAACGTGAACATTGGCTCGCTAGGATGCAGGAAGCGGATCGCGTCAGTCCATCCGCCTCCCAGGACACGCGAGAAGGCTTCGCGACTCTCCGGCCGAAGCAAGGCGTTCCCGTCGAAGGACGTCGTCGGGTAGATATCCGCGTCGGTCGGCACGACGTTGAAGTCACCGGCCAGCACGACAGGCACGCCTTCCCTTTGCAGAGTTGTCGCGTGCCCGATCAAGCGCTCGAACCACTGAATCTTGTAATCGAACTTGGGGCCGGGCGCGGGATTGCCGTTGGGCAGGTAAATCGAGGCGACGAGGATCCCTTTTGCGGCGGCCTCGACGTAGCGCGCCTGGACGTCATCAGGGTCGCCGGGCAGCGCGGTGCGCGTCAGCACCGGTTCGCTCCCCTTGGACAGGATCGCGACGCCGTTCCATGTGCGCTGGCCGTTCCAGACGGAGCTGTACCCGATGTCCCTGAACGCCTCGTCCGGGAACCGCACATTCTCGCATTTCAGTTCCTGCAGACAGACGATGTCGGGCTCGCGGTCGACGAGCCAGCGAACGACGTTGGGAAGGCGCTTGACCACGTCGTTGACGTTGAACGTGGCGAGCTTGAGGGTATCGTGCTTGGGACGTGACGTCCTTGTCGCTCGGACCACCTCTGCCTCCGATCGGTCGGCTCCGGACATGCGAAGCCGGATGTTAACGGGTTGCCCGGAGCCTCGGGTTCCGGGAGCGTGACATGGCGACGAAGAGGAAGCCTCAACCGAAGCTGAAGGTCTTCCAGGCGACGATCGGGTTTTACGACACGGTTGTCGCCGTCCCGAGTCAAGCGGCGGCATTGCGGGCCTGGGGCACCAGCCAGAACCTGTTCAAGGACAAGACGGCGCGACCGAGCGAGGACGAGCAGGCCACAAAAGCGGCGCTCTCGAAGCCGGGTGCTGTCCTGCGCCGGCCGATCGGGACGAAGGCGGCGTTCGGTATCGATGCGGGCCTGCCGGAGATCCCGGATCTTCCCCCGCCCACCAAGAAGACCACCAAGAAGCGGAAGTCCCCGGACCGGAAGGCCCTGGATCAGGCGGAAGCGGAACTCGGCCGGATCGAGGAACGGGGTCGGACCGAACGTGCCGCGTTCGAGACGCGGCGTCAGGAACTCGATGCCGAGGAAGCGCACGCGGAGGAACGCCTTCGGAAGGCGGTGGACAAAGCCCGGGATCGGATCGCGCGCGAACGGCAGGCCTTTCTCGATGCCGGCGGGAAGCCGAAGACGTAGACGTCAGCCCGCCTTGCGCTGTCTTGCTCCTGCCGACGCCTTGGTCTTCGGCTTTCCGGGGCTCTTTCCGCTTTTCGGCGATTTCGGCGCCGTGGTTTTTGAAGCTCCCTTCTTGCCGAGACTGGCACGAAGCGCCGCCATCAGGTCGATCACGTTGGTGCTCTCGGGCGGCTCGACCTTCTCGATCTCGCGCCCCTTGCGCTTCGCCTCGATCATCTCGCGGAGCGCGTCTTCGTAACGGTCGACGAATTTGGAGGGATCGAACGGAGCCTCCTTCTGAGCGATGATGCGGCCGGCGATCTCGACCATCTCCCTGTCGGGCTTCTTGGTCTTGATGTCGCGGAACACGTCGTTCGCGTTCCGCACCTCGTCCTTGCTCCGCAGCGACCACGCCATCATGCCCTTGCCGCTCGGCTCCACCGCCAGGAGCCTCTCGCGGGTCGCGATCACCGCGCGTCCCAGTGCGATGCGGCCTGCATCCGCCATGGCGTCACGGATGACGGCGAAGGCCTCCTGGGCAAGGTCGCCGTCCGGAGCGAGAAAGTAGGGATGATCCCAGTAGGTGCGATCGATCTCTTCGGCCGGCACGAACCGCTCGATGTCGATGGTCCTCGTGCTCTCCAGCTTCACCGCGTCGATCTCGTCGTCGGTGATCAGGACATACTTGTCCTTCGAGACCTCGAAGCCCTTTACCAGGTCCTTGCGCTCGATCGGTCCCGTATCCGGGTCGGTGGTCACCATCCGGATACGGTTGTTCGTCTTGGGGTTTATTAGGTGGAAGTGGACGTCGCCGGCGGCGTTGAGGGCCGTGTAGAGCGCCACAGGACAGGTGACGAGCGACAGCCGAAGGTGGCCACGCCAGCTGGGTCGTAACGCCATGTTGATACTCCGATCAGACGATCTCCGGCGCTTCACCGGGGTCGAGGTACGTGAGGCAGCTGCGTTCGTGACCGGTCAGGACGTCGCATACGACGACCCCAACCTCGGGCTCGTCCACCCCGAAGGAACGACGTTACAAAAAGGCGGTGGCGACCGCTTCCGGACTGCTCTCGCGCAGCAGCCAGCCATGGTGATGGCCGTCGCTGGGGGGGCCTGACGCGGTAGAGGCGGTGATCATCCATTTCGAATTCCTCAAGGCCTCAACGCCCGTGGGATCGAAAAGCCCCCGTCGAGCGCTTACGCTTTCGCGAGCCGTTCGACCACCTGTCTGAGCGGCCTTTTGCTATCGCCATAGTCGTGCCACGGATCCGCCTTTCGGATCAGCTCCGGGACCGTTCGAATCGTGTACTTCGACGGATCGAGCCCCTTCCTCACTTGGTTCCAACGCACGGGCATGGAGACGGGCGCGCCGGGTCGTCCGCGCGGCGAATAGGGAGCGACCGCCGTCGCCATACGGTCGTTGCGCAGGTAGTCGAGGAAGATGCGGCCGACGCGCTTGGCTTTCGCCATGTTGATCAGGAAGCGATCGGGATGGTCGGAGGCCATCGCCTTGCAGACGTTCCTGGCGAAGGCCTTGGCGGTCGGCCAATCGACGCCCTGCCCATCGACCGGCGTGACCACGTGCAGCCCCTTGCCGCCGGTCGTCTTGCAGAAACCGACGAGGCCGAGGGCCTCGAGAAGGTCGCGGATATCACGCGCGGCGACGATCACCTGCTCGAAGGGCACGTCGGGGGCGGGATCGAGGTCGAAGACCAGCCGTCCGGGCGTCTCGGGATCGAAGGGTTCGCAATTCCAGGGATGCAATTCGAGCGCACCGGCCTGCGCGGCTGCCACGAGCGCCTCGACACGGTCGAACTGGACGTAGGGCTTCCGGTCGCCGAACACGGTCACGGAAGTCATGAGGTTGGACTGGCCGCGCCCGACATGGCGCTGGAAGAAGCGCTCCTTGCCCTCGATCCCGTCCGGGAAGCGGATCATCGAGCATGGCCGGCCGCGGATGTGATCGATCAGACGCCCGCCCACCGCTTCGTAGTAGCGGGCGAGGTCGAGCTTGGTGACAGGTTCTCCGCTCCCGTCGTCCGGCCAGAGCGCCTTGCCCGCATTGCTGATGGTGACGCCCAGGACGGCCGCGGAGCCGCCCCTCCGCGCCGTCGCCCGGACCGGGTTCGACGGCAACTTCGGTTCGGTCGTCTTCGGAGCGGGCTCGACGGCCTGGACGTCCTCGGCCGGCTTGTCCTCGCGAAGGGCCTTGAACGCCGCCTGCCGCAGCAGGCCGTCCGCGCTGAAACCCTCATACTCGATCTCGGCGACGAGTTCGGGGCGGACCCAATGGACTTCACCGGTCTTGCTGCGGATGCGCTTGCCGCCGAACGGACTTTTATCGGTTGCGAGCGCCTTCAGCTTGGGAAGGATGTGCGCGACCTTCTTCTGGCCGAAGCCCGTCCCGATCCGGCCGACCTCCACGAGACGACCCTCGCGGTTCACGCCGGCGATCAGCGAGCGGAACTTGCCGGCGGTGGTCGTGTAGCCTCCGATCACGACCTCGTGGCCCGCCCGGCACTTCGACTTCGTCCAGGTCTCGCCACGGCCGGACCTGTAGGGAGCGTCAAGCCGTTTCGAAACGATGCCTTCGAGGTGCATCCTGCACGCCGACATCAGGACGGCGTCACCGGCCTCCACGAAGTGCTCGACGAAGCGCAGGCCGGCGGAGGCGCTGCGCAGACGCTCGCGCAGCCTGTCCTTGCGGTCGGTCAACGGCAGCGAACGCAGGTCCTCGCCTCCGTCGAAGAGAAGGTCGAAGGCGAAATAGACGAGGTCCAACGTGCGCTTGCCGGCGAGGGCCGCCTGGAGCGCGGAAAAATCGGGGGCGCCCGTCTCGTCGAGCGCCACAACCTCCCCGTCGTAGATCCCCTCGGGCAGCCTCGCGCCCGCCTCCAAGATCTCGGGGTAGCGGTCGGACCAGTCCAACCCCTTGCGCGTCTTGAGTGTCGCTCTCCGGTTTTCGACGCGCAACTGCATGCGATAGCCGTCGAACTTGATCTCGTGGCCCCATTGGAGACCGGATGGAGGGGACGCTCCGCTCCGAGCCAATTGAGGCTCGA
Source organism: Enterovirga rhinocerotis (assembly GCF_004363955.1). GTDB lineage: Bacteria > Pseudomonadota > Alphaproteobacteria > Rhizobiales > Beijerinckiaceae > Enterovirga > Enterovirga rhinocerotis. The sequence goes on along the minus strand of NZ_SNZR01000018.1, from coordinate 230,166 downwards.
TGAAGGAGGGCAGGCTGATGCCAGCCGCGGGCTTTGCCGACCGAGCGGTCGCCTCCGTCTTCGCCTCGGTCTTGTCGCCGCGATGGCTCTGCCAAACGGCGGCCCGCGGGGCCCCTCGTCCGGTCATGAACGGCGTGACGTCCGCGCTTTTGCCCGCCGCGATCTCGGACATCGTGCGGCCGGACGCGACGGAACGATCCTCGTCGGACGGAGGGTCGGCTGCGTCGGTGGCTCCCTCGTCCCGATGCTTGATCAGGATCCAACTGGCTCGCCCACGCTGGTCCCGACGCGTTCGGACCAGGACCCAGGAACCGTGCATCCGCTCGCCTTCCATGACGAACTTCAGCTCTCCCTTCGCAAGCGAGCGCGAGATGTCTTCGAAGCCTTGCTCGGGCGCCCAATAGCCGCGATCCCAGAGCATGACGGTTCCGCCGCCGTACTGCCCTTTGGGTATGGTGCCTTCGAAGTCGCCGTATTCGAGCGGATGGTCTTCGACCTCCATCGCGAGCCGTCGGTCGCGTCGGTCGAGAGACGGTCCCTTCGGGACGGCCCAGGACTTGAACGCCCCATGATACTCCAGCCGCAGGTCGAAGTGGAGATGGCTGGCGGCGTGCTTCTGGATCACGAAGCGCAGGCTCTCGGAACGCTGTACGCCGGCATCCCCGGACGGCTCGTCCGTCTTCGTGAAATCCCTCTTCCGTCGGTACGGGGAGAGGTCGGCCTCCCCTGACCCTTCGGTGCCGGATCGCTTGCCCAATCGCGCCATCGAGCTTCCGCCCATCACAGACTGCCGCATAGCAAACGCGGCTCGCTCGCAGAGTTCCAAAGACGCTCTCTGGCGGAGCGAATCTCGCAGCTCCGGCAACGCTCAAGCGGTATGGACCCTCTGGAGACTATCGAAGGCTGAGAGGCGCGAACGGAGGTCGGCTGCCCGGGCAGACGTGATCGACGGCAAGGATAACCGCAAGTGACCGTCCTGATGAGGCCCGAAGCTGCCGCCGGGTATGGTGAGGACGCCGACCTGCGTCGCGAGCCCTGCCGAAATGGCGGACGCAGACGTACCCGGATAAGGGTGGCGCAGATAGGCGAAGTAGGCGCCGATCCCGTCGACCGTCCATCCGCTGCCTCGAAGCGCGTCGGTCAGGCGGGTCGAGGCAGCAAAGACCTGATCGCGCCGCGCGTCCCGCCAGCCATCGAGTTTCTGAACCCCCCACGTCATCGCGATCTGGATGGGCCGCCCGGCACAGATCTGAACGCAGTCCTGGACCTTGAGGATCTGGGGTGCGAGCGAGGCCGAAGCCATGATCGCGCCGAGCCGGTGACCAGGAACCGCGTAGCCTTTCGAGAAGCTGTAGAGGCCGATGACATCCTCCGGCCAAGCTCGGGTTGCGAGAGAGTGCGGAGCGTGCGGAGTACGACGGAAATCGCGATAGGTGTCGTCGACGATCAGCCAGGCTCCCCTGCGCCGGCATAGGTCATGAAACTGCGCGATCAGCTCCGTCGGATATTCGGCCCCCGTCGGATTGTTGGGTGTGACGAGAACGACCGCCCGTACCCCCTGGTCCATGGCGGCCGCGGCTTCCTCGACATCCGGCAGGTAGCCGGCTTCCGGTCGACATGGGAGCGGCCTCACATTGATGCCGAGCATATCGAACGTCATCTTGTGATTGAAATACCAAGGACTTGGAAGAAGAACCGCGTCGCCTCGCTGCAGCAGCGCCAAGGCGACGATGAAGAACGCCTGATTGCAACCGGCCGTGATCGTGACGCCTTCGGGATCGAAATCGCCGCCGTATAATGTCTGGAGGTGGTCCCGGTAGGCGATCCTGAGGCTCGATTCGCCGCGGACCGGTCCGTACCGCGCGGTGTCCGGGTCCGCAGCCGCGGCCGCGATGCGCGCCAGGAGTTCGCTGTCCGGGGGAAATGGTGGCCCCGCCTGGCTGAGGTCCATCGGAAGGCCGAGCGCGCCGTCGTACCGGTCCAACCACGACCGAGCTTCGAGGATGGCAGGTTCAGCGGTGGCGACCACCAAGGGGTTCGGTTCTGGCATCATCAGTCCGCGCTCGCGCCGGACAATCTCCCTCGTGGCCCTTCGTTCCGACACAGCGGGCCGACGCTATCGGAAGCCGTCGAACCCGACCGAGATCGAACGATAGTCGCACGTCAGCTCTTCGCCCTCCACGATGTCGCGAATGGCGTATGAGGTGGTCCCTCGGCTCACGACGTTGGGCCTCACGTCATGGTTCATGAACTTCGCGTGGTCGCAGGAGACGACGAGGTAGGCGGGAAAGTCATGGGAGACGTAGGCGTACCGGTCGAGGAAGTCGCGAAAGACGGAGCCGTAACGGTCTGCGTCGGCCGGCTCGATAAGAAGATCGAGCCCTTTGACGAACCTCCAGACCGCGGTGCCTGCAGAGATGCGTTCGCTCGCGAACAGGCCCAGCCCTTCGATCAAACTCGGGGCGACATAGGTCCGGACGAGGAGCATACCGTCAGCATAATCGTCCTTCCGAAGTTCGGAAGGGGTACCGGGAGACGGAGATGCGCTTTCTCGGGATTGGCGAGAGCTGCGACCTCAATTCGCTGTACAAAAGTCTGATCGAAGCCGGGCATGAGGTCCGGGTGCATATCGGCGAGCAGATGTGCCACGGGGTGATGGCCGGCATCGTCCGGCGCGTCGACTCCTGGCAGGAGCACCTGGACTGGGTGCGCGAGGCCGGCCCCGACGGGATCATCCTGTTCGAGAGCGTGGCGGGCCAGAGCGGCGCTTTACAGGACAGACTGCGCGCCGATGGGCTGAATGTCATCGGAGGATCCGCCTTCGGCGACAGGCTGGAGAACGACCGCACCTTCGGCCAGGAAATAATGGCCGGGTTCGGCATGCGGACGGCGCGAAGCTGGGGTTTCGACGACGCCGCGGCCGCGGTGAGCCACATCGAGGCCAATCCCGGCCGTTACGTCCTGAAGTTCTCAGGGGTCGAGGATTTCGCCGCGGGCGACAACTATGTCGGCCGCATGGTCGACGGACGCGACGTCGCGGCGATGGTGCAGGCGAGGATGCGCCAGCGTGACGGGAAACCGACGAGGTTCATCCTGATGGACCACGTTGAGGGCGTCGAGATGGGGGTCGGCGCCTATTTCAACGGGCACGATTTCCTGGAGCCGGCCTGTCTCGACTGGGAGCACAAGAGGTTTTTTCCCGGGGACCTTGGCGAGCTGACCGGGGAAATGGGGACCGTCGCCACCTACTGCGGAACGAAATCCTTCTTCGAAGCGACGTTGGCGAGGGTCGCCCCGCTGCTGCGCGAGCACGGCTATCTCGGCTACATCAACATCAACACCATCGTGAACGCTGAGGGAATCTGGCCGCTCGAATTCACCTGTCGGTTCGGTTATCCGGGCTTCGCGGTTCTTGCGCCCCTCCAGCGAACAGGATGGGCGCAGCTCTTCCGATCCATGGTCACGCGTTCGTCGACGCGCTTCGAGACGCACGACGGTTACAGCGTAGGTATCGTGATGACGACGAGGCCTTTTCCTTTCACCAGGGCATGGGTCCCGGAAGAGCTCGGTCTGCCGGTCCTCTTCGACGGCGCGCCCACGGAAGCCGACATTGCCAACCTGCACTGGGGCGAGATGGCACTCGATCCGTCCGGACAGCCCGTGACAGCGGGCTTTCACGGCTGGACGATGGTAGTCACGGGCCTCGGCGACACAGTAACGGAGGCTCAGAAGGCTGCCGTCTCGCTCGCGGATCGCATCGTCATTCCGGATGTTCGATACCGGCGCGACATCGGAGACAAGCTGATCAGCGGCCAGCTCGACACCTTGCGGGCCCTCGGCCTCTACGACGGGCGGTGAGCCCGTGCTGCTACGGGCGATCTGAATATCGCGACGCCTCGGCCGCGGAAGCGTCCGGCTGGGAGGCCGAGAGCGTGACATAATCCAGCCCGGGCCTCGGACCGGCCGCGTTCAGGCGGTCGAAGCCGGTGCGAAGATCCATGGCGCCCGCCGCCCAGCGGTCTCTGATGGATGAGGGCGAGAAGTCGATAGCCTTCATCGAAAGTTCATGCGCTGGAGCCTGATAGGCGAGATGCAGAAGCCGGACTGACGGCGAGTCAGGCACGATTTCCGTGCGAAGCCCGTATTCTCGCTGGAGCGCCTCGATGGATTTCCGCGTCGGACTGGCAAACAGGATATCCTGCGTGCGCTCTAGAACTGCATCGATGGACGCGGGCCGAGGACTTCCGAGGCTGAACAGCTCCAGCAGAATGACGGTTGTCTCGCGTTCGGGGGGATTCGCGAAGGCGATATCGACGGGAGTGTTGTTCACGTAACCTGGGTCGCACAACATCCGGCCATCGATCTCGACCGGCGCGAAGCCGGGCGTGATGGCAGAACTCGCCAGGATGTGATGGGGCCCGATGCGGTCCTTCCGGTTGTCGAACACGACCTCTCCCCCCGTTTCGATGTCCACGGCCGCAACCGAGAAGCGGATTTCCGCACGGTTCAGGAGGTCGAAGTCGACGAGGCGCTCGAGGGTCGCTGCGAGAGGTCTATGATCGTAGAGCGCGATATCGTTCTGCGGTCCAGGAAAAACTCCCCAGAAACCTGGCCACCGATGTCTGAAGATGCTGGGCCGCCCGAACAGCGCGGCCCATGCCACGTGCCAGCCGTTGTAATACTGACGCAGCTTCGGATCGGACGGCCCGAGAGGGGTCGCCGTGGTGGCCTCAGCCCAGAATTCCCGCAGCCGCTCGATCCGGCGCTCGCGCGAATTGCCGACGATGATGGCGCCCGTGACGGCGCCGGCGGACGCACCGATGATCCAGTCAGGACGGATATCCCGGTGAACCATCTCCTCATACGCACCGGCATGGTACGCCGCGAGGGCGTTGCCACCACCGAACACGAGGATCGTTTGCGGGGCCAATGTCATTCCTCAAATGCGGTGATTCGGCCCGCCTTGCGGGGCCTCCAAACGGATCGCGGCTTTTCGGTGAGCCCCTGGCTGTGAACGGGCGGCTCACCTCCGTCCACGCACCAAATCGATGCCTCGCTGAAGGCGAAACTGGGGAGGCCTATCCTTTTCCGGCTCGGGTTGAGTGCGGCCGATATCTCGTCCTGACGCTGCGCGACCGCCTTCGACTGATCGCCGGCGGTCTCCAGTGGCTTGGCTGCGGCCGCCCGGTATCGACCGGCCGACGCCCGGGATTGCGACTGAGCCACGGTCCTCCCGCTCCTTCCGCGTCTTCGGCTCGGGTCTCCCACTCTCGCCGCCCCCGCCAATGATGAGCCGCTGGGCCTCGGATTGACGGCCGTCATCCCTCGCGAGGGGTTTGTCGACATCGTCGTCGCTGTGTGCCCAAGTCGCCCTCCTGTCGCTCAGGCTCAACGAGCAGATGCGGGCGGCGTTCCGAAGCCGCCTCTGGAAACGCGGGGCCCGTTCATCGCGTCGATGTCTTGGGAGATCCGCCCGCAAGGATGGAATTGACGGCGCGACGTCTACACGTGACGTTCCCGCTTCGGCGGGAGCGAGGGGCCACGGTCAGCGGCCGAAGCGCGACGAGAACAACGCAGCCGCCGCTCGTTCACTCTGCGGCTTCCAAGGCCACGCTGCGCGCGGCTTCCAGCCTTCCTGCCTCGCGGGCCAGGGCGCTTTCTAGCGACGGCATGATGACGCCGCGATTTGCCGCGAGGAAGGGCGTCGCTCGGCTTGGGTTCCCTGTGCCGTGGGGATCCCCGTTTACGAGATGCCAGACTCCCCGTTCCTCATCGAGCAGGAGATCGAAGACCACATGAATGAGATCGGGAACATAGCTGAACCGGCCATCGATCGATTGAGACTCGATCGGTCGGGACGCCGGCTCAACGATATTCCCCCTCATCGGATAGTCGGATCCGGGGCCGAACAACATGCCGGCTCGCACCACCAAAGCGCCGGCGTGCTGGGCCGTCACTGCCTCTTCCCGGGCCGCCTGCCGGTGCCCCCACACGCTTCCCGGCGACGGAAGGCCGTCTTCCGAAGCCGCTCGTCCGGGTCGGGCATCGAAGACGTCCGATCGTGAGAGGAGGCAGAAGGGCAAGCCGTTGCGAGCGGCGAAGGCCGGCCAGGACGTCAGGTCCTCGCTAACCGTGGGACCTGGGCAAGCAAAGTCGCTGGCATCCAGAACGGCCCATGGGGCGTGCTCTGCAAAACGAACGATCGCACCGTCATGGCGTCCGGGTACACGCTGGATCTCGAGCCCCCGATGCCGGGCGATGCGCAGGCACTCCGCTGCAAACCGATCGTCGGAGCCGACCAGCAGAATGGTCGCTTCAGATCCACGCGTGATCTCGGGCGCTGACGCTTCCGGTTCGTAGAACCGACCGTCGCGACGCCACCAGCCGGGCGTGGCGAGCACGGGATGATCGAACCTGCCCGTCTCGGCCAGGAAGCGGGCGGCGTGAGCCAGAGCGGTGGGGCGAGGCTTCTTCCCCCTGACGTCGAAGGCGCCCGCCTCATAGAGGTGTTCCTTCCGGGTCAGAAGCGAGTTCCAATCGTAGGCGCCGAACATCGACCAGAGGGTCACGGCGCGGAAGTCGAAGCCCTCTTCCCGCGCCGCGAGCCCCGCCGACCACGCCATGTGCAGCCAGCGGAGCTGCTCGTCTCGGCTACAGCCATGATGCACCTCGGTCAGAGCGAGCGGACCGCCGTAACGAGCGGCAACTTCCCGGATGCGGGCAAGCGGGCCGACCTCCGAGTCGAGATGTCCGATGCGGACAGCCTCGACATCCGCGTAAAGCTCGCGTCCATTCCCGCCGTGAAACGCCGGTGGGTAGCGGCCGACGTCTCCGTCCAGGTATCGCTCGCTCGTCAGATAGTGGTTGATCCCGATCATGTCGGGCGAGCGAACCGTCAGGAAGGTCCGAAGTTCATCTTCGCTGATTCCGTGATCCCGCAGGATGGGCCAGAAGGGATGAACCGGGTCGACGCGGCCGCAGAGGAGATCAAGAGAAAGCCACCGTCGCTCGTTCTCGTGGGACGCCTGATAGGCCAGCTCGCCAGTCGAGAAGACCCGCCCGATATCTTCCGTCTGGATCAGCTCGGCGCGAGGGTTCGTCTGGCGGATCGCCTTCATGGCCAGGACGGTCGCGGAGCACTGATTCACCAGCGCCCGCAGAAAATCCGGATAGCTGCGTCGGTGAGGATACCAATGCCCATAAAGCGCGCTGAAGCGCGCGGTCGTCAGCGGCTCGTTCACCGGCGTGAATCGATTGACCCATGGGTACCGACGCGCGACCTTCCGAGCGTGCTCGGCAAATCGCTTTGGGAAACGGGGGTCAAGAAGGTCGGTATCCCTCAATCCGCTCCCATGATGGAGCAGGCCCACGATGGGATCGATCCCGAGTTCTCGCAGGCGGGCGAGGCGGTCGTCGTGCCACGCCCAGTCCCGTCCCGCCGCGATATCGGGCGACGTCGCTTCCCAAAGCACCGGATAGCGGAGCGTCTTTATTCCGAGACCCGCCACGAGGTCGAGGTCGCCGATCCGACCGTGATGTCCCGTTTCGGCGAACTGGTCGCGATAGTCATCGCCGATCCTCGTGATCGTGCATTCGAGACCGCCCCAAAGCTGCACTCCGCTCATCTGCTATCCGGGCCGGCGGCCGCGGCCGCGGCGCTCGGCCCGACCCGATCGCCGCTGCGGCTCCCCTGCCTTCGGCACTTCCTCCGAGATGCGCCGAAACGTGGAGAGCGCCTGCCCGACGACCTGATCCATGTTGTAATAGCGGTACGTGGCCAGCCGTCCGACGAACCAGATATCCGGCGTAGAGAGGGCGAGCCGCTCATATTGCTTGAACAAGGCACCGTTTTCAGGCCGAGGAATGGGATAATAGGGGTCCCCGTCAGCCGCAGGGTACTCGTAGGACATGCTCGTTCGCGGATGGATCTGCCCGGTCAGGTACTTGTATTCGGTGACCCGCGTGTAGTCCTCGGTCTGGGGATAGTTGACGACCGCGACTGGCTGGTGTTGCTCCTTGTCGACGGTGACATGCTTGAACCGGAGCGACCGGTACGGCAGCCGTCCGAAACGGTAGTCGAAGAACTCGTCGATGGGCCCGGTAAAGACCGTCCGCCGATGGGGGATGACATCCCGGATGGCCCGGTACTCGGTCTGCAGCATGAGATGGATGCTCGGGTTCGAGAGCATGGCTTCGAACATCCGCGTGTAGCCGTGCTTCGGCATCGCCTGGAAAGTATCGGTGAAATAGCGATCGTCCCGATCAGTGCGCGTCGGAACCCTGGCGGTGACGGTCTTGTCAAGTTCGGACGGATCGAGCCCCCATTGCTTCTTCGTATAGCCACGGAAGAACTTCTCGTAGAGCTCGCGCCCGACCTTGGACACGACGACATCCTCGGAGGTCCGGATCTCTGGAATCTTCTCCGCGCGATCCGCGAACCAGCCCTCGAGGTCGTCCTGCCCGAGATCGAGACCGTACAGCCGGTTGACCGTGTCGAGATTGATCGGGATGGGAACGAGCTGGCCGTCGACATCCGCGAGGACGCGATGCTCGTAGGGCCGCCACGCGGTGAACTGCGAGAGGTAGTTGAAAACCATATCAGAGTTGGTGTGGAAAATGTGCGGTCCGTACCGGTGGACCAGGAGGCCCGCATCGTCGTAGCGGTCATAGGCATTGCCGCCGATATGGGCACGGCGATCAATTAGCAGCACGCGGTCGCCGCGCTCGCTCGCGAGGCGCTCGGCGAGGACGCTGCCGGCAAATCCTGCCCCGACGATGAGCCAGTCGTACATGCCTACCTCGCAGCGGCGACGGCGGGCGGGGCCGGTGTCAGCCGAGGCGCCGGTCTGCCGAGTTCGTCGGCGATGAGTCGCCCCATCGCCGCCCAGGTCAAATCCCACGAGGTGCTGGCCAGGTGTCGGTCGACCTCAGCGATCCAGGCGGGATCCGCGCGGCCCATCACCTTCTCGGCGGCGGCCACAAACTCCCTGGGGGTCCGGGCGATCTGGACGAGCCGCTTCTCACCATAGGGACGCACCACGTCCCTGATCGGCGTGGAGATGACCGGAAGACCCGCAGCAAGGAACTCCAGGGTCTTCGTCGGACTGATGAATCTGGTCGCCTCGTTGAGGGCGAACGGCATGAGGCCGACGTCCCAACCCGAGAGGTAGGCAGGGAGATCCTCATATGCCTTCTGTCCCAGCCAATGGATATTGGGGCGCCGGGGCAACGTGGCCGGGTCGATCTTCAGGACAGGCCCGACCATGATGAAATGCCAGTCCGGGCGCAACGCGGCCAAGCCCTCCAGGAGGGGCATGTCGAAACGCTCGTCGATGACGCCGTAGAACCCGAGACGTGGAGCAGGAATACTCTCCTGATCAGCTGGCTGCGGGCCCCGACGGGGCCGAGCGGCTGCAAAATGGGCCTCATCCACGCTCGAGGGAAACGGCCGAATATCGGGATGCCGGTGGCGTTTCGCCTCGTACAGACTGATCCCTCCGGTGAAGATCAGATCGGCCCGAGCGAGAAGCTCGTTCTCTTTGGCCAGCATAGCCGGAGACGCTCCGCGGAAGGCCGAGAGCTCGTCCATGTTGTCGTACACGACCACCTCCGCCGAAAGGTGGTCGGAGAACGGCATGGCCATCGGAGTGTAGTACCAGAGCACGGCAGGATCGCCCCCTCCAGACTGCAGCAGGCCGTCGAGCAGCTTCCGCTGCCGGTCTGCCGTCTCCCTTTCCGACAACCCGGACGGAAGGACGGGCACCGCGACCGTGACCGGCCCCGCCTTTCGAAGATCGAGTCGGGGCAACGCATCTGCTTTAAAAATGGGCTCTTCTACGAATAAAACATTGAATGACGCAGCCGCTCTGGTAAGGAGATGCTGCGGCCGCTGCCACACGAAATCCCAGCGCAGATGGGAAAAACAGACCAAAGCATCTCGCTGGGATCGCTCGAGAAAGCTCCAGTGCGATCTTCCTACGGATCCGTGTGTTTTCTCCGAACATCCGCTTATCATATGTTATCTTTCTAGGCCGGGCTGGAAAACTCGGGCGCCAGATAAGTCGATGGCCGACAGTAAGTTCCTTTAGTCTGCGCGTCCGCCGGGAAATTATTGTCGAGTAGCGAAGCCGGCTCGTGGCCGAGATTTTTGAGCGACCGCCAAAACGGGCTACGCCTGCACAGAGGATCGGCAGAGCGAGATTGTCCAACGGCCCCAGGCGCCCCGGGAACCCGTCGATTCACCACCGACTAATCCGTCATCCCGGGGCCGGCTCCGAAGGCCGGTCCCGCTTGCCGCCGGCCAGATGTAGGTAGTTCGGGGTAAACTCGCCGAGGGTCCGCAGACGATCGGGATCGAGGATGACGAGTTCCCGGTAGCGAAGGGTCAGGAGGTTCTGAGCTCGCAGGCTCTGAAGGGACCGGTTGACGTGGATGGCGGAGAGGCCGAGGGCGTCTCCGATCTCGGCCTGCGTGATCGGAAGCGCGAACCGGTCGCCATCGGCCAAGCCGACGAGCTTCAACCGCGCGTGGAGTTCGCAAATGAGGTGCGCGATGCGCCCCTCTGCTTCCCGCTGGCCGATGTTCAGCAGCCATTCCCGTAGGATCGCCTCGTCGACCAGCGTGGCCCACCAGAAGGCGCGTGCAAGCGCCGGTCGCTCCGTCATCTCCAGGATGCGGGCACGAGGGATGTCGACCACCCTGGCGGGCGAGAGGGTGGCTATGCTGTGGTCCATGGCCCGAAGGATGAAAACGTGCATGTCGCAGATGTCGCCCGGGACAAGGAATGCGACGATCTGGCGGTCGCCGTTCTTCAAAAGCTTGTAGCGGCAGGCGAACCCCTCGACGACCAGGTGGACGTCGCCCGTCGGGTCGCCCTCTCGGACGATGTCCTCGTCGGCACCGATCAGTCGCGGAGAACTCACCGCGGCATCGAGGAGACAGCGGTCGTCATCCGGCAGCGGCCCGAAGGCCTCGAGCTTGCGCGCCAGAACGTTGTCCATGCGGCCATGCCTCGATTCCACTGCCCCCTCGAGCGGGAGAGTTTATTGTTGGCGACGTCCTCACACAATCCGACATCCTTTCGGATAAATAGACGTTCCTTAACCTGCGCTATTTGCGGTTGGACTAGGCCGATATCATATCCGTTGCACTGGCGGCGAGTAGTTTCGGACTCCGTCGGCGAGGGGCGCCAGCGCTTCCCCAACGGCAGGAGGCCATGTGCCCCGATACTTCTTTCATATCCGCAGCCCCGACATGTTCATGCCCGACGAGGTCGGGATTGAGCTGCGCGATCTCGACGCGGCCAGGGCGGCGGCCATCCAGGGAGCGCGCGACATCATGGCCGAGAACCTGAGGGCCGGGCGAGGCGTCGATCATCAACGCTTCGAAATCTGTGACGAAGCTGGAAATCTCGACCTCGTCCTCACCTTCCGGGACGTCCTTCCGGCCTCGGAATAGGCGCCGACCTGCGACTTAGTCCGGGCGGCGACGCAAGCGCTCGAAGCCGCTCCTCAAGATGGCCGCGACGAGAGCGGAAGCTTGAGAGCGCGCACCTGCCCTCCATCGGCGGCACCGCTTCGTCGCGAGCCCGGACGCCCTCCTGGGAAGTCCATCGTGAGCAATATTTCATCGCCGGACAGGTCGTTCTTCTCGGTTCCTCGCGATTCAGGAAGAGATTTCAAAATCCTAACCTGGGTGGCACGTGCCGCTTCCCGAATGCTCTCTAATGGCTCCGGAGCATCCCTTCCGCTCCGGGCCGGCGCATCCGCCGCGACTGATGGCACGAGGTGATCATGGTTCAGCGACAACGAACGACGTCCGACGTGCTGGGGCCCGAGGAAATCGGGATCATCACGCGTGCCTATGATCTCGCCCTAATCGAGATCGTGGGCGGGGACCGCGTGCCGCAGGGCTGGCCGTCCGGCGACGTGAAGACGCGGGTGAGCCTCGCGATCCTCGCCCGCTTCCGAACGGGCATCTCGGACGTCCAGGTTCTGACGGCCGCGGGAGTGGCGGCCGTCACGATGCCGCATGCCCAGACGGGGGTGGCGGCGGATCAGGGGCCTCATTCGCCCCCGCGTCCGGCGGCGCCGTGAAGGGATCGCTTTTCGATCCCCGAGACAAGGGGATCGGTCGCCCCCTGCAAGGAGGCGAAGATGATCGGGCCCTGGCTCAACATGTCCCTGCTTGCGCTCGAGTCGCAGCAGGTTGTGGCGCTCCGGCTTGCAAGGCTGGCGGGCGGCGGCACAACTGCGTGGCGCGAGGCTCAGTTGATGGTCCTCGAGAAACTCGAGGCAGGGCACGCCGCGGCGGGGCGGCTGGCGGGCGGCGCGACGACGGATTCCGTCGTCGATGACTATCGCCGGACGGTTCAAGCGAATGCGCGGCGGCTTTCCCATCCATCATGACCGTGTCGCGTCGGACGTACGGGCCCCCATATAGCGTCCAGCGCTTCCGGCCTCCCTTCACCTTGGAAGAGCGGCTCGAAGGGTTCAGGTTGGGCGAGCAGGCCTGCGGCTGCCTCGGGCAGGAGCCGGCGACCCCTGTGACAAGGCTAAGGACGCTGACCAGCTGAGCGCCGAAAGTCAGAGCGATCTGCGTGGACATATATCGGTAAGAAACTTCACTTGAATTAGGGATTTCGGGCCGCGTTTATGTGATGGATAGCGTAGCATTTTTCTCACGACGTGGCAGATGTCACCGAATGGAGTCCCGATGTCCTCATCAGTCAGTGACCAGCCAGCAGTAAACCGCACACGCGAAGCCCTCCCATCCTCTGCGGCCCCGACCGGGGAGGATGCGCGGACGATCCTGATCAACAGGGTCTCCTGGGGCGCCATCCTGGCCGGCGTGGCGACCGCGCTCGTCGCGCAGTTGATCCTGAACATGATCGGCATCGGAATCGGCGCGTCGACGCTCGATCCGATGACGTCCGACAATCCCGCCGTCAGCACGTTCTCGATCGGCGCCGGCATCTGGTGGGCCCTGTCCGGCATCGTGGCGGCGTTCTTCGGCGGCTACGTCGCAAGCCGCCTGTCGGGAAGGCCCAGCGAGTCCGCCGGCGGCTGGCACGGGCTGACGTCATGGGCGGCAACGACCCTCCTCGTGTTCTATCTCCTCAGCACGGCCGTGGGCAGCCTCGTCGGCGGCGCGTTCAACACGGTCAGCGGAGCGGTCGGCGGCTTGGGTCGGACAGCCGGCACCGCGATTCAAGCGGCCGCTCCCGCGATGGCAGGCTCAACCGACCCGTTCTCGGCCATCGAGAGCACGGTGCGTGGCTCGACCGGAACCGATCCCGCGGCGCTCCGTGACGAAGCGGTCTCGGCCCTTCGCGACCTCCTCACGGGGGACGCGGCGAGAGCGAACGACGCCCGCGAGCGTGCCGCACTGGCACTGGCTCGGTCGCAGAGCATCCCGGTGGAGGAGGCCCGCAATCGCATCGCCGGCTACGAGAAGCAGTACCGCGACACCCTCGAGGCGACCAAGCGTCAGGCTGCCCAGGTGGCCGATACGGCGGCGAAGACAGTCTCGCGAGGCGCGCTTCTGGCCAGCCTCGCGCTCCTTCTCGGCGCGCTCGCGGCGTGGTTCGGCGGGCGCTTCGGCGCCGTGGATCCGACGGTCACGATGGCACGATTGGGCGGCCGCGCTGCCCGCTGACCCAAGGTCCGCTTTTCGGCCGGCCGGGGCGTCAATCCGGCTGGCAGCAGGCGCGGCCGAGCATGCCGGACTAAATGGCCTGCATGGCGGACCTTTATTTCCGGCTGAACGTTCTTCCTTTTATCTACAATAATACTTTCGATAACGTAACTGAAAGCAGGATAACATGGCTACAAATCAGAAAACTCTCTCTGATGCCTTCTATGAGACTCTGAAGGACGTCTATTACGCCGAGAAGCAATCGGTTAAGGCGCTCAAGAAGTCGGCCAAGGCGGCAGAATCTGCGGAACTGAGGAAGGCGTTCGAGACGCATGCCGAGGAGAGCGCGCACCAGGTCGAGCGGCTGCAGCGGGTCTTCGAGATCATCGGCAAGCCGGCCCGGAGCAAGACCTGCGAGGCCATGCAGGGGCTAACGGCCGAGATGGAGGAGGACCTCGAGGATTTCGGCAGCGGTCCCGCCGCGGATGCAGTCCTGATCGGCTGCGCCCAGGCAATCGAGCATTACGAGATCGCCCGCTACGGCATGCTGAAGACCTGGGCCGGCCAGCTCGGCATAGACGATGCCGTCGGCCTCCTCGATGAGACGCTGCAAGAGGAGAAGCGGGCGGACGAACTCCTGACTCAGATCGCGGAGCAGGCGAATGCGGAGGGAGCCGGTAAACAAGACGAGGCCGAAGCTCCGGTGCAAGCCAAGTCAGCCCGCAAAGCTGCCTGACGCGTTCGTATCCACGTCACGCAAACGGGGGCTGCCAAAAGGCAGCCCTCTCCCTTTGGCGCCCCCGCCGTCAGCCGGAAGCTCATGTCCTCCTCCGCCCTCCGTGTTCCCGTCGTTGATAACGAGCCGCCGGATGCCCCAGACGGCTTGGTCGCGGACGGCTTCGTCACCGACAAGGAGGCGATGCACGGCCCGCAGGCGCGCGTGACGGCGCCGGACCGATTGGTCACCTCGGGCCCTCGAGAGGACGTGAAGGACAGGGATCGGCTCGACTGCTTCATCATCGGCGGCGGTCCGGCCGGGCTGACGGCAGCCTTGTATCTCGCGCGCTTTCGCCGCCGTTTCCTCCTGGTCGATTCAGGGCGGAGCCGAGCCGAGTGGATCCCGACCAGCCACAACATCCCGATGTTCGCCCATGGGATCGGCGGCAGGGAAATCCTCGACAGGCAGCGCGCCCAGCTCGCCCCATACGGCGTCGCGCCGCTTGTCGGGACCGTCACGTCGATTGAGAAGCGGTCTCGTGACTTCGTTGCCGAGATACGGCTTGCCGACGGGACCGTGTGCCGCGTCGAGGCCCGGCGCGTGCTCCTCGCCAGCGGATCGCTCGATACGGAGCCAGACTTCCCCAACCTGCCGGACGCGGTCCGGCGCGGCCTCGTGCGCTACTGCCCGATTTGCGACGGCAATGAGGCGGCCGGCCGGCGCATCGCCGTGATCGGCCACGGCGACCGGGGGATGGGCGAGGCCATCTTCGTCGCCCGGACCTACTCGCGCGACGTCACACTGCTCACCCTCGACCAACCCCTGATGCCCAATTCCGAGCAGCAAAGCCGACTGGACGAGCACGGCATTGCGGTGGTCCGCGACCCCGTCACCGCGCTCGAGGTCGAAGGCGGACGGATCGCGACGCTGCTTCTCGGTGGAGAGGAGCAGCGTTTCGAGGTGCTCTATTCCGCACTCGGATTGACCCGTCGCTCCGACCTCGCACTCGCCCTCGGAGCCGAGCACGACGGCTCGGGAGCTCTGGTCACGGACGAGCACGGCCAGACTACCGTGCCGGGCCTTTATGCGGCCGGCGGGGTGGTCCGCGGGTTGGACCAGGTCGTGGTCGCAATGGGACAGGCCGCAATCGCCGCGACCAGCATCCATAACCGTTGCGAGCTGCCGACAGAGGATGAGGCCGACGGGGCGTGAGAGCGCGCGTCCGATCAGGCTGCATCGTATCCGGCAGACGCGAAGTAGCTTTGGCATTCGGCGGTCGAAGAGATCGACGAGGCGCCGGATGTCGGAAGCCAGCGGCTGGCGCCGCATCTTTTGATTGGAAACCGCACGCGCGGCGCGAGCGCGAGCCGTCGGGCGGTCCGTCGTTAAGAAGGTTCGTTTTCCTGGCTGACGATCTTGTGCTTCCTTGCCGCCGCTATCCCGACGTCGTTCGAGACCGCTGCTTCAGGTCCGAACCCCCAGTGTGCTCGAACGTTGAGTGCCGCTGGCAAATGACCGCCTGCCGAGGCGATGAGCGCTGATGGACGGGACACGATGAGCGCGGGCAATGCCATCTCACGGCCTACGGCGGTTGTCGCGATCCCCGTCTGCAACGAGGCCGAACGGATCCAGGATTGCCTGATGGCCCTGGCCTCACAGATCGGCATCGAAGCCCATAGTCTCGCGATCGTCTTGTTCCTGAACAATTGTACCGATGACACGGCACGGATCGTGGCTTCGCTCTTGCCGGTGATCGATCTTCAGATCGTCGTGATCGAGCGGAACTCCGAGGCCGCCAATGCCGGCTGGGCTCGGCGTGAAGCCATGGAGGCCGCTGCAGCTCTGCTCGACGAGCGAGGAGCGGATGCCGGCATCCTCCTGACCACTGACGCCGACAGCCGGGTGGCGCCGGACTGGGTAGCCCGAAATCTCGCCGCGATTGCGTGCGGCGCCGATGCCGTGGCTGGGCAGATCGAGCTGGACGACCAGGACGCCGCGGTTCTTCCAGCCGCGCTTCATGCACGCGGGCATTTGGAAAGTCTCTACGAAGCGTTGCTGATCGCATTGGAGGCCCGGATCGATCCGCTCGCTCACGATCCCTGGCCGCGGCATTGGACGACGTCCGGGGCGACGCTCGCGGTTCGTCTCGGCGCGTATCGGCGCGTCGGCGGCATGCCCGCGCTGGCTCTCGGCGAGGACCGTGCGTTCATCGCGTTGCTGGTCTCGAACGGTGCGGTTGTTCGGCACGACCCCGCTGTGAAGGTGACGACCTCCGGTCGGCTTCAGGGCCGCGCGCCGGGCGGGGCGGCGGACACCATACGGCTGCGCTGCGAGGTGCGCGACAGCCCGTGCGATCCCCGGCTCGAAGCACTGCCGCGCGCCCTGTTCCGCTTCGTGTGGCGGCGCCGGCTCCGGCGGCTCCATGCGGAGCGCCGCCTGAACCGGTATCTCTCCTGGGGCCCGTGGCTCGGCCTCGGCCGGGAGAGCGCCGCCCGGATCGCGGCCCTGCCGACCTTCGGAGCAGTGCTGGCGGCGGTCGAGGAAGCCAGCCTTCTGCTGAGCTATCGTCCTCTGCGGCCGGCCGAGCTGCCGGTGAACATTCGGTTGGCGCGGGCCGCGATCGCTCGGATCCGGGGCGCCAGCCAGCGCCCATTCGTTCTTCCGTCCATCGCTCCCGCCGAGGGGCGGAGACATCTGCCCGCGCCTGCGGAACCGACGCAAAGCTGAGGAACGGGGATGGACCAGAGAACACCGCCGACCATCTCCTTTGACGCGCCGGCGGCCGCACGCCGGATCGCCGCGCAGGCGGCCGCCCGTGCCGCGGCGCTCGATTGCGACGGCTCCTTTCCGCTCGAAGACGTTCGCGCTCTGGCCGGGTCGGGGCTGCTTGCCGCGCTCGTTCCCTCCAGCGCAGGCGGTGCGGGCCTCGGGGAGGAGCCGCGCTTCCGCAAGCTGGCCGACGTGCTCCGACGCGTCGGTTACGGCAACCTCGCCCTCGGCCGGCTATATGAAGGGCACGTCAACGCGCTTCAGATCATCGCCCGCTACGGGACGCCGGACCAGCAGCGGTCTCTGTTCGGGGACGCGACCGATGGTCATCTGTTCGGGGTCTGGAACACGGAGCCCAAACCGGACGGGCTTACGTTCTCCCAGTCGGGCGAGGGCCTGTCGCTGACGGGCCGGAAGGCGTTCGCGTCCGGCGCCGGCTTCGTGACCCGGGCTCTCGTCACGGCCAGGCCGAGTGCCGGGGGAGCGCCGATGATGCTGGTGGTGCCGCTGGACGCCGGGACCCGGGCGGATCTGTCATCGTGGCGAGCCCTGGGAATGCGTGCCTCCGCGACGGGCACCGTCGACTTCACGGGCCTCGAGGTGGAAGCCGGCGCCGTCATCGGAGGCCCCGACGACTATCACTGCCAGCCGTTCTTCTCCGGGGGCGCGTGGCGCTTCGCCGCCGTGCAGCTCGGCGGTATCGAGGCCGTCTTCGATGTGTGGCGGCGGCACATCCGGATCGGCGGCCGGGGCGGCGATCCGCATCAGCTGGCACGGCTCGGCGAAGGCGCCATCGCGATCGAGAGCGGGCGGCACTGGGTTGAACGGGCCGCCGGCATCGTGGCCGACGACTCGCTGCCACCTGACCGCATCGTCGCCTTCGTGAATCTTGCCCGCGTCGCGGTCGAGCGGGCCGGTCTCGACGTCCTGCAGCTGTCGCAACGGTCGGTGGGGTTGGAGGGGTTCCTCGCCGGCCATCCCCTCGAGCGTCTCTCGCGGGATCTCGCCGTCTATCTGCGGCAGCCGGCACCCGATCGCGCCCTCCACCTCGCCGCCGCGGAGATTCTTGATGGACCCGAAGAGGCAGGGGAGCTCTGGCGGCCATGAGAGCCGATGCGTTTCTGGCGGCGGCCGAGGCGCTGCCCTTCGGCGAGTTCGATGCCATCGCCCGCGGCCGCGGCTTGGTGGTGCTCGCGCCGCATCCCGACGACGAGAGCCTCGGCTGCGGCGGCCTCATTGCAGAGGCCTGTGCGCGAGGGGCAAGCGTGCGGGTCGTGGTCCTGAGCGACGGAACGGGGTCGCATCCTAACTCGCCCAGCCATCCTCCGGACTGTCTCAGGACGGTGCGAGAGCGCGAGACCGTGGAAGCAGCGCGTGCTCTCGGGCTCGAAGCTGAGCACGTCCGCTTCCTGCGGCTGGCCGATCGCTTCGTCCCGAGCGACGGCACGGAGGCCGCCATCGCCGCCGATAGGATCGCGGACATGGCCCGCGAATGCGAAGCAGGCACAATCCTCGCGACGTGGCGCCATGATCCTCATTGCGACCACGCTGCCACTGCCGCCATTGCGCGGCTCGTCTGCCGTCGTCTCCCGACGATCCGGTTGCTGGCCTATCCCGTCTGGGGATGGGCGTTGCCGCCGGCAACGGAGGTCGGGAGAGCACCCCGCGGCCTCCGCCTCGACATCAGCCGCCATGCCGAGGCGAAGCGGTCGGCGGTGGCCGCCCATCGTTCCCAGACGTCCGGTCTGATCGCCGACGATCCGGCCGGCTTCCGCCTCGACGAGGCCATGCTCGCACAGTTCTCGCGAACCTTCGAGATCTATCTGGAGGTAGAGGAATGACCCGCTACGCGCGCACGCTTCCCCCGGAGTAT
This sequence comes from Enterovirga rhinocerotis, assembly GCF_004363955.1. Taxonomy (GTDB): domain Bacteria; phylum Pseudomonadota; class Alphaproteobacteria; order Rhizobiales; family Beijerinckiaceae; genus Enterovirga; species Enterovirga rhinocerotis. The sequence goes on along the minus strand of NZ_SNZR01000018.1, from coordinate 211,171 downwards.
TTTGAGGCGCGCTACGCGGCCGATCCGGATCCATGGCGCTTCGAGACCAGCGATTACGAGCGCGCGAAATACGACGCGACTCTCGCGGCTCTTCCGCATCCCCACTTCGCCTCCGCACTGGAGGTGGGTTGCTCCATCGGGGTCCTGACCCGGCAGATCGCGGAGCGATGCGACCGCCTCGTCGCGCTCGACGTCGCCGAAATCGCGCTCGATCGCGCCCGCGAACGGTGCCATGCGCAGGATCACGTCGTGTTCATCCGCGGTCAGGTTCCGGGCGAATGGCCAGACGGCCCGTTCGATCTGATCCTCCTCTCAGAGGTGATCTACTACCTCGAGGCGTCTGATGTCGGCCGGCTCGCCCGGCTCGTGCAAACGACCCTGCGCCCGGATGGATACGTTGTGCTGGTGCACTGGACCGGCGACACCCACTACCCGCTCACCGGAGACCAAGCTGCCGACCTTTTCATTTCCGAAACGGCGTGCTTCATGGCCCCGATCACGGCGGCGCGCACCGATGCTTACCGTCTTGATGTGCTTGCGCGACGATAGCCCTCATGACGCAGAGTGATGAGGGCGCTACGCTGGCCGGCGTGCCGCCGAACCGCCGTCTCCCTGACGCCGATAAGCATCGCTAGCATCACCATGATGGAGCGCGTTCTGGAGTCGACGGGAGCCGATCGCCCACAATGCCTTCGGATCCGATCGTCTACGCGGCTGGCTCGCGGTCTAGAGCGGAATCCGTTCACGTTGCATCGTATCCAGCGGCTGTGAAGTAGTTGGCACATTCGGCTGGTGTGAAGGCATCGATCAACAGACCGATCTTGTCCCAGAGGGCGCCGACGGTCCGCTCTGCGGCCTTTCGCAGGAGTGCCTTGAGCTTGGCGAAGGCGTTCTCGATGGGATTGAAGTCGGGCGAGTAGGGCGGGAGGTAGCGTAAGCTCGCGCCCGCGGCTTCGATCCTCTCACGCACTCGCGGCCCCTTGTGGCTGGACAGGTTGTCCATGATGACGATGTCGCCGGGCCGCAGGTCCGGGACGAGCACGCGGGCCACATAGGTCTCGAACGCATCGCGATTGATGGGGCCGTCGAGGACGAAGGGAGCTACGATTCCGTCCTGTCTCAGGCCGGCCACGAAGGTCGTCGTCTTCCAATGGCCATGGGGCACGGCGGCCCGCAGGCGCTGTCCGCGCGGCGCGCGACCTCGCGTGCGCGCCATGTTGGTGGACGCCAACGTCTCGTCGATGAAGACCAGTTGGGCAGGATCCAGATCGAGCTGGCTCTCGAACCAGGACTCGCGGCGCTTCAGGACGTCCGGTCGCTCCTGTTCGGACGCATGCGCCGTCTTTTTTTCACGGTGATCGCGTGCCGCTCGAAGAAGCGCCACAGCCCGCCGTAGCCGACCGCCACACCGCGCCCGGCCAGCGCCACCCGCAACTCCTGCAGGGTGATGTCCGGTTCCGCTTCATAGAGCTGGAGGATCAGCGCACCATGCGCCTCGATGTGGCGCGAGCGCTGGTCTCCGCCCATCGGCCTCGGGGCCGGCTTGCCGTGCGCGCGCTCCAGAGCCCGCCATCGGCTAACGCTCGCCGCGCTGACCCCGAAGCGCTCACCGGCCTCGCGATGGCTCGAACCTGCCGCAACAGCCGCCAGAACACGGGTCCGAAGATCGAGCGAGAGAGGTGTCGACATGCCTGCCGGCCTCCGCCGGCAGACAGTCTGAATCATCATCGAGACGATTTGGGAATCCAAACCCGATTCAAATCGCTCGGATCAGGCTCTAGCGCATCGAGGTTGTCATCGGGACGGAACTCCGTGATGTCGTCTATTCTCTCAGCCGCGGTGCCAGTCGACGATAAATCCTCCTCGCGCGTGTTTTAACAGCTAAGACCGGCGACACCTTGCAACTCCATACGACGGCCTCTCCGTCAACTTCCTCGCCGCGATCACCCTCGCGCCACGATCATTCTAAATGCCTTGGGTGAGCGCCATCCAATATCCAAGGTTACCGTCTGCATCTGAGGTCGAGCAGTTCTTCCGCGACATCCTCGATGCGGTCCCGCCACGCGATTGTTTCTCGCCACTTCGCTGGGATGGCTGATGCTCCGTAGATGGCGCCGGCGAGTTGGCCGGTGACCGCGGCGACGGTATCGGCATCGTCGCCAAGATTGGCGGCGAGCAGGACGGCTTCGGGGAAGCTTCGGCTATGGCCGACGCACCACAGGCTCGCTTCCAGCGTCGCGACGACGTAGCCTGAGGACGAGATGGCCGCACGCCCCTTGGAGCGCCAGGATCCGGCCGCGATGGCGGCGAGCTCTGCGCAGAAGGGGCGTGGCCGAAGAACCTGATCGCGGCTCAGTCCCGAGATCGCCTCGACCAGAAGCGTCGCAAAGAGGCGGCAGGCCTCGTGGGCGACCGGGGCGGCGTGGGTGGTGCGGCTTTGAGCATGAGCGAGATCCTCCGCGCGGGCGATATCGGGAGAGGCCAGGATCGCGACCGGCGCCAGCCGCATCAGGCTGCCATTCCCGGCCTGGGACGGATCGGGCTTCTCTTGGATGGCTTGCCCCGTGCGCTCGAAGCGCTCGATCGCCGCCCGCACCGTGTTGCCGATATCGAAGCAGCGGCCGGTGACGCTGTTCTCGCCCGCCCGGTACCAGCGCGCGAAGCGTCGCATCAGGTCGGCCTCGTCGAGCTTGCCTCCTCCCGCGATCAGCGCTTCGGCGAGGCACAGCGCCATGCTGGTATCGTCGGTCCATTGCCCCGGTGCGAGCCCGAAGACGCCGCCCCCCACCATATCCGTGACAGGAGGCTTCGTATCGCGTCCGGAGAACTCGAGCGTCGTGCCAAGGGCATCGCCCACGGCAAGACCGAGAAGAGCGCCGAGGGCATGGTCGCGGTGGTCGGGCGGCTGGGTCGAACTCATACCCCCGACATAGCTCCGCTTCGGACAAGCATCCAGTTCCGGGATAGCGAGGCGACCTTACCCTGTGCCTTCGATCTTCACCTGCGCGACGACGGCGGCAAACAGATCGTGCGGATCAGCGCCGAGGGCTTCGGCCGCCTCGATGAACTCGAGCACGTCGAGCCGGCGCTCGCCGCCCTCGTACTTGGCCACGAAGGATTGCGGCACCCCGAGTTGGTCGGCGACCTGCTGCTGGGTCAGCCTCATGCGCAGGCGCTGCTCCTTCAGGAGCGCGATCAGCCTCGAATGACCTTGGGTACGGAGTGTCTTGCGCATGCGCCCTGACCGGAGCGCTGCGGGACATGAGCCGCTTTTCGGATAATCCCATAACGGGATGTGAAGCGGTGGGATCGATCGTCGACAGACTGATATCCTGATACTGGATTAATGCCGCGAACCATGGCTGTGTGCCCCTCCCGAACACGGAGAACTCACGACCATGACCGACACCAAGGCGGATCGACCGACCGCCGAGACCCTTCTCGCCCTCGGATTCGTCGATGTGGCAGGCTGGGCTTCTGAGACGAACAGCCTCAGCTACAGCCTCGACGGCGCCCATGCCGAGACGAACGACCTGCGTCTCGACGAGAGGAATGCCCTCTACGCCTTCGTGCGGGACGAGGAGGTGCTCTATATCGGCAAGACTGCCCGCACGATCCGCCAGCGCTTCACCGGTTATTGCCATCCCGGCCGCCAACAGCGCACGAACTGGCGCTGCAATGGCAAGATCAAGGCTGCGCTCGCGGCGAGGCAGGAGATCCGGATCTTCGTCTTCAATCCGATCTCGCATCTGCGCTACGGCCTGTTCGACCTCAACATCGCAGCCGGGCTCGAGGATGCGCTCATCGCCGCCTTCGATCCCGCCTGGAACGGGCGCGAGAAGGGTCAGCCGGTCTCGGAGGAGGTCGAACGCGAGGAGGCGGAAGAAGCGCTCGGCCCCCCGAACCGCTTTGCCTGGAGCGATGGCGACGTCGAGTTCTACGATGCCCAGGGCAATCCGATGAGCCATCATCAGATCCGCGATGCCCAGACGGCGAATGCGCCGAGCTTCTCGATCCTCCTCGGAGAGGCCTATTATCGCCAGGGCCTGATCAATCCCGGGGTCGAAGCGAGCCGGCTCTTGGGTCAGGACGGCGAGCCGATCGAGATCGCCTTCTCGGACGGGACCGCGCCGGTCGTCTCGCGGATCGACCGGACGGCGAACCGGACCGGGGCCGTCAGGGTCGTCGGCCGCAACAGCACCATCGCGCACTGGTTCCAGGCGCACTTCCGCAAAGGCGAGAGCGTCGAGGCCCGCATCGTCGATGCGAACCGCATCCTCCTCATGGCAAGGCCGGACCGCGCGACAGGCAGCGCTCAGGCCGTCACCACCACCGACGGATGAGACCGAACCTCAGGGCTCGGGCGGCGCCTCGATCCGGACCGCCCGCGTCCCCGTCATTGCTTCGTAGCGGCGGATGACGACATCGACATAGAGCGGATCGAGCTCGATGCCGCGGCAGATCCGGCTGTAGGCGACACCAATAAGCTCGAGCGGTGCGTGGATGAGGCTGTTGCGATCCGCCGGGAAGATCTCCCGTCCTCGGAGGCGGTCGAAGGCCTTGAGCCACTCGGCCTGAGTGGCCGCGTCTGCGCCGACATCGAGCCGATACTCGGACGCGACCTCGTTCGGGAGGCGCTTGGCCATCGCGCGGAGTGGAGCAACGAAACGCTCCGCAAGAAGATGGACGTCCGTGTCACCCACCAAAAGTATTTTGAGCGGGAGACCGGCGGCAACTACCGCCGCCGAGACACGGGTAGCGACCTCAGGGCTCAGGCCGCCTCTTCATCGGGCAGGTTCGAAGATACGTCAGCGATGGCCTGCAGCGGCTCCAGGTACTCGGGATACCGGCTTGCAAGGAACCGGGCGACGTGGACGTTGGACAGCAGCTTGGCTAAGTAGCCCCTCGCGACGGTGAGGTGCAGGTTGTCCTGGCTGTAGGTCTCCTGTGCCAGACCCACGGCTTCCTGCAGGTTGGCCAATTCGCGTTCCATGCGTGCCATGGCGGCCGGCGACACACCCTTCGGCTTTGCCTTGGCGCCGACGACGAGCTGGCTTTCTGGCGTGCCCGTCAGGATCGCGGACGCGTAGGCGACGCTGTAGTTGTTGTTCCCGACGAGGAACTCCGCGGCCTCCATCTGCCGTATCGGCTTCATCTTCCGCAGGATGTCGAACACCGCGAGCGGGCAATGCTTGTCCGCGAGCAAGGCCACCGCTTCCTCGCAGATGCCGTCCAGCATCTTGACCCGACGCTTGACGCTCACGACGTCCATGGATATCGCCGCCGCGATCCGATCCTCCTGGACGCCGCGCTCCAGCGCCCTGACGATCATGGCTCGTTCCTGGACGGCCGATAGCCGATTGATGGCTCGGTTGTAGGTGAATGCCTCGTCGTCGGTTGAGACGAGACATTCGACCTGGGTCTGCCCCATGTCCCGGAGGACCTCGATGCGGATGTGCCCGTCGAGGAGGAGGTAGCGCCCCGGCGCGGCCTCGTCGCGGGCGACGACGGGCGGCTCGACCAGGCCGATCTCCCTGATAGAATCCGCGATCTGCCGGTACTTTCGGCTGGCCTTGACGGTCGGACGAAGCGTCTTCACGGGCAGCAGAGCTGAGATCTCCACGACCATCATCTGCGGCTCGAAGCCGAGCATGAACGCCTTGCGAGCGCCGTCGCTCATTGGGCGCCTCCTGAGATGCGACGGTCGATGTCCGCAGGCATGGCATCGAGACGCTCGGCCCTAAGCAGGGTCGCGAAGTCCTCGTCGGCCCGCAGCCGCCTCAGCGCCTCGACGACGAACAGTAGGCGTTGTTGGGCGAACTCTGACTTCTTCACGAAAACCTTCTGTCGGTCTGCCTCCCGTTGGTAGACGCGCATCAGGGCGTCGGTCGAAGTTGGCCGGCGGGGCGGGTCCTTCCGGCCGAACGCGTTGTCGTCGCCGATGCGTCCGCGACGCCGCCGGGCATCGAGGAGACGTCTGACCTTCGTCAGCTTCCCGCCGGAAAGCTTCTTCTCGGCGTAGGCCTGCGCGAGGAGACGCTGGACGCCCGCCTCGTCGACGCGGGCGATCTCCACCGCGACGCTCAGCGGCAGGACTCCGCTCTCCACCGCTGCGAGCAGGCGCTCCTCGCCCCGTTCGAGCAGGCTTCCGATCATGTTGACCCACTCATAGGTACAACCGATCTTGGCGGCGATCTGGCGGTCGTCGTAGCCGCGTTTCCGAAGCGTGGCGACGTCGCGAAGCAAGTCCGCGGGCCGATGCTGACGCCGGGCGCAGTTCTCGACCAAGCTCATGACGAGACAGTCGTGCTCGCTCGCTTCGATGACGATGGCGGCGACCTCGGTCTGGCCGAGTTCGACGCATGCCTTCAGGCGTCCCTCCCCGCAGACCACCCCGTAGGCCGGCTGCCCGTCCTCCGACTGGATCGGCGTCACGGTGATCGGGCGCTTCAGGCCGACCTTGCCGATGTTCGCGACGATCTCGCGGAAGCGACGCTTGTCGCGGGACCTGGGATTGAGGACCGTGATCCGGTCCAGCGGGATCATGGCGATCCGCCTGCCTATCGTCTTGGTCATGCGGCCTCCGCGAAGCCGGCCCGGGCGGCCAGCGAGAAGAAGAAATCGAGGTCGTCGAACCGGTAGGCGTCGAGCGCCAGCCCATTGCCCTCGGCGAGCCGCAGGAGGGGCTCGGCCATGTCGATGCGGGGCAGAACATAGTAGTCTCGAGCAGCGACGTTCCCTTCGTCCATCCTCACGGCAACCGTGATGTCGGGAACGAGGCCGGCGTCGAGCCTCACGTGCCAGCGGGAGTATCCCGCCTGGGTTGACCGATGCCGCGCTATCACGACCGATGCGGTGAATTCGTCGTTCACGGTGAGGAGGTCGGTCGCCGGGTCGCGCGTGACCGTGCCGCCGGCGCGTTCCAGCCCGGCCACCACCGCCGCGACCGTTTCCGGATGCAGCATGCGGAGGTGCCGGTTGGTCTCCAAGTAGCGGTAGTCGCGGTCGGGCGCGTAGCCCACCAGCCGATAGGCCCGCAGCAGGCTACCGAAACGGTTGCGATAGACGCTGCTCGACGGCATGTCCTCGCACTCGTCGATGACGAGGCTCGACAGCGCCCCGGTCGCGCGGAGGAGGTCCGACAGCAGCGCGAGGAGCACGTCGTCGTCAAAGCGCCTGCTACGCTCCTCGACGATGGCGCGGGCGCGCTCGAACAGGTCGCCGTCCACGACCGCCGGGAAGGCCGCCTTGGCCACCACCCATAGTTCCGGGGCGTTCACGACGCGCTTCTGCTTCAGCTTGTTCGAAACCCGGTTGTAGACGTTGTCGCCGACGTATTTCGGATTGGTCAGGATCTGGTGGACCGTCCCCCGCGTCCAGGGACGTCCGAGGTCAGTGCGCAGGCCCTCGCGATTCAGGGCCTCGGCGATGTCATGCTCACTCGTCCCCGCGCCGAACATCCGGTACATGCGGCGCACGGCCGCGACCTCTTCCTCGGGCCCGGGAACGAGCACGACGCGGTCGGTCTGGAGGCTCTTGCGTTCGCCGATCCCGAGCTCGCCCTTCACGGCGCCGTGCTCGTCGACGAGGAGACGGCGCAGCCCGAAGCCGGCCATCCCGCCCTGGCGGTAGCCCCGCTCGATCAGGCGGCACTGGCCGGCGAACACCTTGACCGAGAGCTCGCGGCTGTACTCGCCGGCCATGACGCGCTTGACGGCCTTGAGGAGAGTCGAACCGATGCTGCCGTCGTTGTCGAACTGCTCGGCGCAGTAGTGGACGGTGATGCCGGCCCGCCGGCAGAGGTGTTCGTGATAGGCGCCCTCGTCCGCGTCCTGGAACCGGCCCCAACGGCTGACGTCGTAGACGAGGATTGCCTCGAAGTCGGCCCTGCCGGAGGTCACGTCCGCCATCAGGCGCTGAAGGGCCTCGCGTCCGTCGATGGTCAGCCCGCTGCGGCCGGCGTCCTCGTAGGAGCTTACGATCTCGAAGCCGCGCCGTTCGGCGAAGGCGGCGATCCGATCCATCTGGTTCTCGGTGGAATACTTCTGGAGGTCAGTCGACATGCGCACGTAGGCGGCGGCGCGGACCGTCCCTTCTTCCCTGGTCTCCCGGCTTCCGACCCTCCCCACGCCTCCCGCTCCGTCGCAACCATAGCTTCCGGGGCGTCGGCCAGGGACCGCGCCCGCACCAGCTAAGCGCACGGAGAACGGAATGTCCTTTCACAAGACGGGCAGGTTGTTGCACGACGACGGCGAGCACTTCGCCATGATGGTGTCACGGGCGCTGAAGGACGCGCTCGGCTATCGCGCGGCCTCGATCAAGCAGGTCGCGAGCTGGACAGGTGCAGGCGAGCGGACGGTCAAAAACTGGTTCGCCGGTTCTTGCGCGCCGCGGGGGCAGCATTTCAGCGCGCTAGTGCGTCATTGCCCCGGGATGCTGGACGCCTTCCTCGCGTCGGCTGGGCGGTCGGACCGACTCGCATTCGTCGACGTGCAAGAAGCTCGCAAACGCCTCAGACGGGCCCTCGATGCTCTCGAATTTGACGCTCCACCCGAGACGCCCCCCGGATCGTGAAGCCCACGACCGCAGCAAAAAGGGCCTGTCGTGTGGCGAGCACGTGCAGGGCGTGGTCATTCGAGAAGAAGAGGCGATCCCGGCGGAGGCTCGGGAGGCGAGGGCCTCCCCTATCGGCGGTCGCGCGCCGGCAAGTTTGGTCGTAAGAGATCGCACCGCCGTCTCGGTGCGATCCCGACCTCGGAGCAAACCGGAGCGCCGACCGTCGTCCTCCGGCGGGTTGGTCAGCCGACGAAGGCCGAGATGATGAGCGCGTTGACGATGTCGATGAAGAAACCGCGGACGAGCGGGACGATGATGAAGGCCCGGTGCGCCCAGCCGTGCTGCTGCGCGACCGCCGTCATGTTGGCGATGGCGGTCGCTGTCGAGCCGAGCGTGATGCCGCCGAAGCCGGCGCAGATGACGGCGGCTTCGTAGTCACGCCCCATCAGGCGGAAGACGAGCACGACCGTATAGGCGATCGTCAGCACGATCTGGACGGTCAGGACGACGGCGATGAAGACGAACGCGCCGTGCAGTTGCCAGAGCTGCAGGCCCATCAGCGCCATGGTGAGGAGATTCCGAGCGCGAGGTCCATGACCAGCGCGAGACCGTCCTCGACGCGCGGCCAGATCCGCCGGACGGTGGCGCCGACCGTGTACGGCATCAGGTTCCGGATCAGAATGCCGGCGATCAGGCAGCTCACGAAGGTCGGAACGGTCAGGCCGCTGAGCGCGATCAGTCGGCTGATGCCGAACCCAACGATGAGCGAGACATTGATCGCCAGCATGGCCCAGAGGACCCGACCGGGGCCGTCAGGGTCGTCGGCCGCAACAGCGCCATCGCGCACTGGTTCCAGGCCCATTTCCACAAGGGCGAGAGCGTCGAGGCCCGCATCGTCGATGCGAACCGCATCCTCCTCATGGCAAGGCCTGACAGCGGGACCGGCAGCGCTCAGGCCGTCACGAGTACCGACGCCTGACGAGACCGCCTCAGGCTTCGGGCGGCGCCTCGATCCGGACCGCCTGCGTCCCCGTCATCGCTTCGTAGCGGCGGATGACGACATCGACATAGAGCGGATCGAGCTCGATGCCGCGGCAGATCCGGCCGGCCTTCTCAGCCGCGATCAACGTCGAGCCCGAGCCGAGGAAGGGATCGAGCACGATCTCGCCGCGGTGGGTGAGATCGAGAAGCGCATCCTCCAGCATCGCCGTCGGCTTGACGGTCGGATGCGAGGTCAGGCCCTTGCGGGCATCCGAGCCGATCGAGGAGGCGCCCGGATAGGTCCAGACGTTCGAACGCCAGCGTCCATGCCGGCCGAGCTCGACATTGTTCACATGCGATGCCGTGCCCTTCTTGTAGAGCGGGAGGAGTTCATGCCCGCTCCGGTAGAGACTTCCCATGCCGGCATTGGTCTTCGACCAGACGACCAGGTTGAGGGGAGCGAGACCGCAGCTCGTTGCCGCGCGATCGACCGTCGGATAGCCGCGCCAGTCGATGAAGGTGCCGAGCACCCCGCCCTCGGCGAGATGCGCCCTGGCGGCCCGCATCCAGTCTGCGTTGAAGGCCTCGAAGACGTCCGGCGTCATCTCACCGCGTGCCATCGGGAACTCGCGGTGATCGCCTCCCGTCACATGCCCCTTGATCGGCACGTTGTAGGGAACGTCCGTCAGGACGAGTCGGGCCTCTTCGCCGCCGAGGAGACGGGCCAAAAGGTCCCCGTCCCGCGCGTCGCCGCAAGCGATCCGATGCGGGCCGAGATCGAACACATCGCCCGTCCTTGCGATCGGCTCGGCCGCGGCGTCCGGCTCGACCGGTCCCTGCTCGACGCTCTCCTCGACCTCGTCGAGCCTGATCTGGTCGATCTCGATCGCGCTGAAGCCCGCGATCTCGATCGGCGCATCGTCGAGGATCAGTTCCTCGAGTTCGATCTTCAGCTCGCCGAGATCCCAGGCGCCCTTCTCCTGCAGGCGGTTCAAGGCGAGGCGGAGCGTCCGGAGTTCGCTCTTCGTGAGGTGCCCGACGAGCACGCAGGGGACGCGGGTGAGACCGGCGAGCTTCGCGCCTTCGAGCCGGACGAGGCCGTCGATCACGATACCGTCCGCATCGATCAGGATCGGCGCACAGAAGCCCAGCGTCTCGATCGAGTTCGCGACCTCGCGCACATGGCCGGGATCGACCTTGCGCACGTTGCGTGCCGGAGGCCGCAAAGTGCCGATCTCACGCTCGACGAGGTCAAGCTTTGGAAGAAGGTCATTGCGCCGCCGCACCGTGCGCTCGGCCGAGGCCGACCGGGCGAGCGCATCACGACGGCCTCGGCTCTTGGCCCGCAGAGCCCCTCGGAAGGCATTCTGGCAATGATCGCTGTTGTGCATCGAAGCCTCCTTTGAACTTCGCCACAGATCAGAAGGGGGAGCCGTAGGATCCGAACATCGCCCTCGGCGTCATGGATCGCTGCTTCAGCCATTCGAGGAACTGCGAGGTCGAATCGACCTGATCGTCATGCTTTCCGTGTGGGAATAGGGTCAGCTCGTCGAGGTAGGCGTCGAGCCAGGGCTCCGATTCCGGCACCAGAACGAGGCCGTTCTCGATCATCGCCGTCTGAGCATGCATCCGTTCCGTCTTGCCGAGCTGCGAGCGGTATCGCTGCACGGCATAGAGGCCCTCGTGGATGAGTTCCTGGGCGAGCTGGATGCCCGAGGACTTGTCCTCGATCAGGACGACGCTCGCGCGGTGGATTTGCTGCTGCTCGCGGACGGCCCGCTTCAAGGAGGGGTACTCATGCCGGGCCCGATGCACATGGATCAGGTAGGCCTTGTTCCCCGCGATGCCCCAGGTCGTGCAGACACTGTAATCGTTGAGCTCGCCCACCTTGCTCGCCGTATCCCAGCTCTGGACGATCTCGAGATACTGCGGCAGCTCGGCCGGCCGGTAGGTGCGGAACCATGCCCTCTTGACCATCCCGCCCGAGGCAGGGACCGGAGACTGCTGATATTGGCCCGCGAAGTTGTAGTCCCCGATCGTCTGCCGGATGGTCTCAAGCACCGAGAGCGGCTCGCGAACGGGGTCCAATGCTTCGCCGACCCGCCGCCGGAAAGTTTGGGGACCGCGAAGGGTGGCGACCTCGAACATCTCATCGGCTTCGGCGATGGCCGGGAAGCGCAGACAGGTCCAGCCTTCGCGTTCTAGGACTCGACCCGTGAGATCGTCCTCGTGGAGGCGCTGCATGACGATAATGATTGCGCCATTTTTCTTGTCATTCAAACGACTGAAAAGAGTGTTGTCAAACCAGTTATTCGTCACGTATCGCTGTGCGTCAGAGAGAGTATCATTGGGCTTCTGTGGATCGTCGATAATAATGATATCGGCACCACGGCCCGTGAGGACGCCACCCACCGAGGTGGCGAGCCTCGACCCTCCGCCGATCGTCTCGAATTCCTCCACGGATTGCTTGCCGCCCAGGATCTTGCCAAAGGCGGACCGATACCAATCCGACAGTACAACTCGCTGGAAGTCACGAGAATGCTTGTTCGCCAACTCCTGGCCATAGCTCACACAAATGAACCGCATGGACGGATCGAGACCTAGGCAGAACGCCGGGAACGCGACCGAGGCAGAGATTGATTTCAGGTGGCGCGGCGGCAGATTGATAATGAGTCGAGTAATCCGGCCAAGTCTTACCTCCTCCAGAACGTGGCAAAGCACCCGCAGATGCCACCCGAAATGCAATTCGGCGCCGCCGTCCAACTGCTTGAAGGCGCGATGAAGGAAAAAGGGGAAATCGGACCGTAGCAGCGCCCTGAAAACCCTCGCGTCAGCCCTCATCGTCGACCTCCCGAGCAGGCATGGATTTAAGGTAGGATTCGAGAGCAAGAGCATCATCTTGTGACAAACTTAATTCATCTGCTTTAGCTCCGGTATCGTCAACCTGGCGGCTAAGCGTCAGAACTATCTCAATTGACTTGCGATCGCCTTCCATAGCTCTATTGACGAGCTTTTTGACGATCAACTCCTCCTTCGCCAAGGTCTTTCGGCGGCCGCCCTCGACGACCTTGACCCTTTGTTTGAGTTCTTTCTTCAGCGCCGCGGCAATGTTTCTCGAGCCTGCGGCGCGACCGCGCGGGTTGGCAACTTGTCCCTTCTTGAATCGCGTGTGAAGCGGAGGCCGGTTCTTGCCAACCTTGTATTCGGCAGGGAGAGGAGGAACGGCCTCGCTCGGACCAGTTGCGTCGGAGTTCGGCCCAGGCGCGCGCAACTCGGGCATATCGCCGGCAGGCTCCCGCAATTCGGGAAAGAGACCGACCCGTCCGGCCGGACCGTCGTCGTAAAGGGCAGAGCGGGGCCCCTCGTTGCCCGGCCGATCGGCATGGCCGTCTTCGGCAGCGGCGCGCTTTCCACCCAAAAAATCGATGGGGAACAGGGGCGCTTGCGGTGGACCCCGACGCTCCGCCTCTGCGGTTTCGTTCCGAGACCGGTCGTCGAATTTCTTTTTGCTAGACATAGGAAACCCGAATCTGAACCCTCGCACTTGCGAGGGCAGCTGAGGGCGGGCTCCTTATGACGGGAGACATATCCCGGGTATCGCGGCCGCGTCAAACGTAAAGTTGCGCGATCCCACGGGATCAAAGACGCGAACCCTGGAGCCGTATTTGCTCACCTTGCGTCCGCGTCGTTGAAGCAGACGAAGCGCGATGCAGCGCGAACCACGAATGCCCGATTTAACTCCTGGCGACCCAGCTAGCGGACCTATCGGTTCGCTGATCAAGCTCCCTGCAAACGTGCTCTCGCGCAACTCGATACGCAGCGGCGTATCGAGTCAATTGCAGGTCGGCAAAATGTCTCCGGCTTCATTGCCCAGCATAGGAAGGAGATCGTTCCCATCAAAGCAGCAGTTCTTTCCCAGTTAACTTTTCGGCCACGTCTCAGATAAGTTATTGTTATGATGAGAAAAAAACGTCTTCCTGCTTTGGATTTGAGCGCTCAGTCGGCCGTTTTCCCATCAGATACCCATAAGAAATGGGAAAACGCCCGCCCGAGACCGGTTCGGCGGGACTGGCTCCACCGCCAAAATCCAGTCCACCGAACTCTAGTGACGTCCATAAAGCCCGCTTTCTCAGCGCTTTAGCGCCATTCCTCGGTTGCTGACGTCCGACTGCGTCCGTTACAATCCAGGCTACCTGCTGGGGTAAATGCTTGGGGTTGGTCGGAGACATGGACCGGTCCATCGACAAGCTGAGCGCTCGCGCGGTCGAAACGCTGAAGGGACCAGGACGGTTCTCTGACGGCGGCGGCTTCTATCCTGTTGATCGACCCGAGCGGGGCTCGCCGCTGGATGTTCATCTTCCGGCATGGAGGGAAGCAGCGGGAGATGGGCCTCGGCGGCCGTGGCTCCGTATCCCTGGCCGATGCGCGTCGCCGGCGGGATGAGGCCCGAAAGATCCTTGCGGAGGGTGGCAACCCAATCGCTGATCGCCGGCAGCCGCGAATCGCGACGATCAAGGCCGCAACGACCTTCGGCAGCGTCGTCGACGAGCTGCTTCCCGAGCTGATTAAGGGATTTCGTACTCCGAAGCACGCTTCGCGCGCAGTTTAAGGCGCGAGATACGAGACAAAAGCGTGGGATGCGTGCGGTCAACGAAGTCGAATCGGAGCACAACGCCTTGCTGGGCATAACTGTCAAGCAGAGATACATTGAAGAATATGGATCGACCTGCCGTCACATTGGTGCATTTTGGCACGATTTGGAGTTCGAGAGCGATCAGCGTCTGCTCGGGGTCGAGCGCGTCGGTACGAGCGTAGAAGCGCCGCTTAAAGTTCAGGCTTCAGGTCCCATCCCCCAAACCGCTGACTACGCAGCGTCTGGTCGGCGTAAGGTTCCGTTGGCGGCGGAAGGCGGTTGTTCGGCGTCGCGCGCCGTGCGAGTGTTCCATCGACGGGGGAACTGATGGGCGACTATTCGTTGGGCGATGGCGCTGCGGCGCCGGGACAGTTTCAGGTCGGGCCGGTGATCAGCAAGGCGTTTGCGGTTCTCGGCCGCCGCTTTGGCAAGTTCGTCCTGCTGTCGCTTCTCCCGATGGCGCCGCTGCTGCTCCTAATCCTTGGAGTGGTCTCGGGCGAGGCGTTCGGTCGGGGTTTGATCGTATTCAGCGTGCTGACGATGATCGCCACCGTCGTCCTGCAAACCGCGGCGCAAGCAACGACACTCTATGGCGCATTTCAGGAGATGCGGGGCCAGCCGTTCACGATCGGCCAGTCTCTTCGGCTAGGGCTGGCGCGCGTTGCCCCCGTCATCGGTGTCGGCCTCTTGATCGGCCTCGCTGTCGGTCTTGGCTTCCTCCTCTTCATCGTGCCGGGCATCATCATCGGCTGCATGCTATACGTCGCCATTCCCGCCTGCGTGATCGAGAAGAAAGGCGTGATGGCGAGCCTTCGCCGCAGCGTTGCCCTAACGAAGGGACATCGCTGGCAGATCTTCGGTCTGTTCTTGCTCGTCGTCGTGATCACGATGGCAGGCGGTTTTGTTCTGCAGAAAGCTGCGGGCCACGGCGTGTTTGGGCAGGTTCTTGGATTTCTCTGGCAGGTCGTCTCGACGGCTTTTGGGGCCGTGCTGTCCGCAGTCATCTATTACGATCTGCGAGTGGCCAAGGAAGGCATCCATCTCGACACGCTGGCAAATGTCTTCGATTGAAGCGTGAATGGTCCGCCTTCTGCGGAGCGTCACGTGTGGGTGGCGGCCGTAGCGTTCTTGTCCGCGCGATAGCGACCGAACTGCTGCTCGCCCTCGAGATGGGCGCGCTCGGCCGTGTAGAACGCCTTTAGGAAGGTTGGCACCTCGGCCGGCTCGACCTTCTGGGCCCAAGCGATTTTGCGGCAAATCTTGTCGCAGACCTGCTGTTGCATCGCCTGCGTCTCTTTCGATCGCGGCCGACGCAGGAGTTCCTCCAGGACCTGCAATTCGAAGGCACCGTAGGCCTCGAGCTGCCGCCGGCTGAAGACATAGCGGCTGCCGCCCTCAGCGAGATCGGTCAGCAGGGCGCGGCGCGGCACGGAGATCACCATCGTGCCCGCGATCAAATCGCCCGCGCGCAGGTGATCGCGGTTGAAAAACGGCAACGCGGAGAGAGCCGCCGCCCAGCCGAGATAGCTCGCAGCCGCCCAGAAGTCCCCGCTCCCGTCGAGCTTGGGCAAAGCGAAGAAGAGCCCCAGCGGCAAGAATATCTCGACCTCTCGTGTCAGGTTGCGAGCGACGATGGCACCCGGCAGCAGCGGGCCGCCATGCCGGTCGACGACCTTCAGGTTGACGATGCGCTTGCCTGGCGTCGCTCCCTGGCTGTGGAGCTCGAAATGGATGAAGTAGAGGTTTCGCAGCAGAAACGAGAGAAACAGGACGATCGTCACCGTCACCGATCCGCTGACGCCGTGGACCAGCGTGAGAGAGAGAATCAGGAAGAGCAGGGCCGTCGCGAGCATCCAGAACAGGAAGTCCATGAGGAAGGCGACTAGCCGCTCGCCGCGATTGGCGATGTCGACCTCCAGCACCACGCCTTCCGGTGTGGTGATCTCGCGCCGGTTGCGCGTGCTCTCGTCGAGCAGGCGGTTGATCCGATCAAGCTGCCGGGCCATGGCCTTCGCGCCTGCCGAGTAAGAGAAAATAGGCCGTCCACAAGATCCCCGTCGCGGCACCGATCACGAGGCGCCACGGCGTCGAGGCGATGAGTTGCCGCAATCCGCCCTCGATCAGCCCGGCGACGAAGAGCATCAACACAGCGCCGCCCGCCAGTCCCGCTGCGGCCTTCCCGGCCAAAGCCAGGCTGTCGAGGCGACCGTGGCGCCGGGGGAAGAGGATGTTCTCGGCGATGACGAGGCCGCCGGCTCCGCACAGGATCAGGGCACCGATCTCGGTGACGCCATGGATCGAGACCCATCCGACGAAGTCGTAGAGCAGGCCGCGGTTGTGGTGCAGCGCAAAGAAGGCACCGAGCACGATGCCCTGGTAGCCGAGCAGCAGCAGCGTCGGCACGCCGGCGAGGAAGCCGAGACCGAAGGTCATGATCCCGATCGTCGCGTTGTGCCGGAACAGGAAGTTCGCGAAGACGACGAAAGAATCGACGATTCCCGGCCATGGCGCGAAGATCTCGGTATCGAGCAATTGCTGCGCTGTGCTCGCGGGACCGCGCCCCCCGGCGAGGGTCTCGGGCACGAGCACGCCGAACCACCCCTCGTTGGGCAGGACGAGCATGAAGCCGATTGCAACGCCCGACGCCAGGGCGAGTGTCGCCAGGAGGATGTGCCAGCCTGCCTTGCGGACGGCCGCCGGAAAGCCATGCTTCAGGAAGCCGGCGAGGGCCTCCATGATCCCGGTTCGCGGCCCGTAGACTACGAAGAAGGCGCGCAGGACCAGCCCTTCCAGGTAGAGGATCAGGTTGCGGTCGAGCGCGATCGAGCGCGCGACGGACAGCGACGATGCCGCCGTCCGGTAGAGCAGGGGCAGCTCCTGCAGTTCATCGGCGGAGAGATGGGACAGGCCTTTTCTTTCGACCCGCGAGATCAACTCGTCGAGCGTCCGCCACGCGGCCTCGCGGGTCCTGCGGAACTCTGCGCTGCGTAGGGTGACGGTCGCGACCGGGCGCGCGGTAGGCAAGGAGCCAAGCGGTTCTATAGCAGCCCCCTCTGTTTGATGGTGAGGTAGCGGTTGACGAGGTTGACGGCGAGCGCCCTGGGCGGAATCTCCAGGCAGTGGACGCCCATGCGCGCCAGCCGCTCCAGCACGATGGCGCGGTCGCGCTGGAGGTCGCGGGCCACGACCGCTTCGGCGACGGGGCGAAAACTGGCCGGATCGGCGTCGATGATCGTTGTCAGCAAAGGATCCTGCAGCGTGACGAAGATCACGGCGTGACGGTTGGTCATGCGCTGGAGCCCTTCCAGCAGCAGTTCGGCCGTCGTGGTATCGATGAATTCGGTGAACAGGATGACGAGCGCCCGACGCTTCAGCCGGGCATTGAGCTCCGCAAGGCCGAGCGTGAAATTGGTCTCGTCAGCCCGGTAGGCGAGCGCGGCCGAGCCGTTGTGGAGGCGGGCGAAGGCGTTCCTTCCGCGTGAGGGCTGCAGGAACTGCCGGATGTGCGCGTCGAACGCAAAGCTGCCGACGTGGTCTCCGCTGCGCAGCGCGACCCAGCCGAGCAGCAATCCGGCATGGATCGCATGGTCGAGACGGGGCAGCCCGCCGATCGGCTCGGCCATGAGGTAGCCGGTATCGAAGGCCAGGACGATCTGGTGGTTGCGTTCGACCCGAAACTCCTTCGACAGCAGCTTCAGGTGCTTGGCCGAATGCTTCCAGTCGATGAAGCGGTTGTCGAGGCCCTGTACATGGTCGCGGAGCGCCTCGAATTCCGTGCCTTCGCCCTTCTGGCGCTGGACCTTGATGCCTTCCACCGCGTCGCGGCTGAAGAACTGGATGGCTGACGAGGAGATCCCGTGGATGTCGGGCACGACGTCGATCGTCATGCCGAGGGGTCTGCGCTGGGTCCGGCCGGCGAGACCGAGCGGTCCTCGCCAGCGCAGCCAGACGGCGTCGATCGTGAGCCGGCCGCGCCGCAGCGGCCGGATCGGCAGTGTCGTCGAGGCGGTCGTCCCTGCGGATATGCTCAACCCGGCAGGCTCGGTCCGGTCCGCGTCTCCGCTCTGCTCCGGCAGGATCTCGATCGTCGTGGCGTGAGGCGCTCCATCGATGGTCGCAGCGATGGTGAGGCGCCCCTCTCTGCCGACGGAGATCCGCGGCGGCGCATCGACCGATATCGTCAGCCGCGACGGGCGGAGACACAGCGCAGCGTCCACGGCGATCAGCGCCAGCACGAACAGGCCGAAAACGAGTGCGGTCGGCCAGAGCGTCGCGTCGTGCACGAGCAGCGCGACGGCGAGAGGCAGGGTCGCCGTGAAGGCGAGGACCGCGCGCAGCGTCGGCCTGATCATCGCGGGACGGCGACCTGCTCGATCAGTTCGGCGACGACCTTGTCGCTGTCCAGTCCGTCAATCTCGGCATTCGGAGCCAGGACGATCCGATGCCGCAAGAGGGGGAGGGCGATATCCTTGACGTCGTCGGGGATCACGAAATCGCGCCCCTGCACGGCCGCGCGGGCACGGCTTGCGGAGGCCAGCATCGTCGCGGCACGCGGCGATGCGCCGGTCTCGATGGCCGGGTGGCTGCGGGTCGAGCGGACGAGATCGACGATGTAGCCGACGAGAGGAGCACCGAGATTGATCCTGCCGACGAGGCCACGGATGGCGAGCAGGCGCTCTTCCGAAACAATCGGGGAGAGGCCGAACTCCGCCAACTTCGGCATCGCGGCGCGGTGTCCATGCCGCGCGACGATATCGTATTCCTCCTCCCGGCTCGGATAGGACAGATTGACCTTGAACAGGAAGCGGTCGAGCTGCGCTTCGGGCAAGGGATAAGTACCCTGCTGCTCGATGGGATTCTGCGTCGCGACCACCATGAAAGCCTCGCCCAGCGGGTGGGTGACGCCGTCGATCGTGACGTTGCGCTCGTTCATGGCCTGGAGGAGGGCGGCCTGCGTCTTGGGCGGCGTGCGGTTGATCTCGTCGGCGAGCAGGAGATCGGTGAAGATCGGCCCTTGTGTGAGATTGAAGCTGCTCGTGCGGAAATCGAAGAGATTGGTGCCGAGGAGGTCGCCGGGCATCATGTCCGGCGTGAATTGGATCCGTCCGAACCGGAGCGACAGGCTCGCGGCGAAGGATTGCGCCAGCAGCGTCTTTGCCGTGCCGGGAACACCTTCGAGCAAGACATGCCCGCCACAGAGGAGGCTGACGAGCATCAGCTCGACGACCTCGTCCTGGCCGATGACGGCTTTGCCGATCTCGCCCCGGATGCCTTCAGTGATGGTCGAGACGTCGCGAAGTTCCATTCGGCAGATCCTTGCGCCAGCGGTAGAGGGCCTGCGCCGTAGCGAGCAGCGACGTCAGGTTTCGAGATCCGGCGCCTCCCGGCTCCAGCCCCTCGAGCGGTTTCGTGTCGATGCCGCGCGCGTCGGCGGCGCGGCTGATCCATGCGGTCAGCGCGGCGCCGGCCAGTCCGGGCGGAGCTCGCAGCGCCTGTCCGGCATCGTGGAGCATCATCGCGACGTAGCGGCGCAAGATCGCAGCGTGGTGTCCGGCGTGATCGAGGAGGGATCCGGCATTGGCGATCAAGGCGTAACGGCCGCTCTCCAGCGGGCGCGGCAAGGCTTGCGGCGCGCCGAAGCGACCCATGGCGCTCCAGAGGAGGAGGGCCACCGCAGCCATCATCTGGACGAGCACCAGGTTGAGCGGAAACTCGAACAGGAACTTCAGGAGGTTCGGCGGCGGCCGCCTGAATCCGTGGATCGTCTCGTCGAAGACGAGCGCGCCGCCACGGCCTGCCTGCAAGGCTGCGATCATGTCCCGGGCGAAGGCCGCGTTGCCCCCCTTTGCGATCGCGTGGTTTTCGATAGGGTCTGGGTCGGCCAGCACCCAGATGCGCCGATCGCCCTGCCGCCATTCTCCGAGGAGGATGCCGTCGGGCGCTGCGATCAGCGGCGTGAGTTTCGAGCCCTTGATGAGTTGAACCTCGCCCCGGAAGCTCGGGTCGGCGATCGCGGCCGCTTTCCGATAGGAAGCGGGCGGCGCGGCTCGCACGATGGTGCCGCCGCCGACTGCTGCGTCGAAAACGGCCTGCGCCCGCAAGGTCGGAACGAGTTCGGCTGCTTCGATCCAGTCGCCCTGCCGCCTGCTCGGTCTCACATTCCATTTCGGCAGAACGAGGAGGATGGTGCCGGCGGTCATCAGCTTGTTGCGACTCTCCTCGTCGGCGAGGCTCCCCGAGGGCTCGGCCAGAATGAGCACCCCGTTCCGTCCGAGCATGGCGAGCGGCTGGCCTTCGCTTCGCACCGTCCTGTGGCCGAGTTCCTGGAGGAGGTCGTGGAAAACGAGATGCCCGACGGCGGATCGGGAATAGCTGTTGGCGCCGAATGCAAGCCCCGTTTCGCCTCGGCCTCCGGCGCCGGTCAGCAGCAGCGAAGCGGCGAAAAGCGCGCAGATCGCGGCGGAGAGGGCGGCCAGGACGCGAGGCTGAAAGGTCACAGGCCCCATCAGGCCGGCCCAACCGCAAGGGAGCGCTTCAGCATGTCGAATTCCTGCCGGCATCCGAGATACTCGTCCCGGCTTGCCGGCTTGCCGCCAAAATAGGTTCGCTCCACCGATTGGACGATGGCGCCGAACGCCCTGCTGCCCGTCTGAGGCAAGGAAACGCGACGCAAGATTTCGCGGCTCGTGAGGGAGGCAGCGAAGCTGGTGCCGAGACGCAGCCGGATTTCCGCGAGGCTGTTGAGCAGGAGAACGTGCATCGCCTCGCCATATTGTCCCTGCTCGGCGAGGTCGTCGGCTTCCAGGCGAGCTTCGTCCATCCGGGCCGAAGGGTCGGAGCCATGAACGAAGCCGTCTGGCGCCACGATCCGACGAGATCGGCTGAAGGCAGGCAGGCTATCGCGAAGCGACCAGGCCGTCACGAAAACGCCGAGAAGGACAGTGCCCCACAGTAGGAGCTTGAGGGTATCGGACGTCAGGCCGAGACTGAGCCAGTCGAGCCAGACCGGCTCGCTCGCGAGCGGTCCCGGCATGTCCGCCTGGACACCGAGGCGGCGGATGGCACGTTCGACGAACGCCTGTGCGTCCCCTGCGGCTGCGCCGGCCGACGAGATAAGGCCCAGGGCTCCGGTCGAATAAAGGATGCGCCTCACCGTCCTTGCATGCACCTGTCGTCGGACTTGTCTACCCAGTAACAGACACCCGTCCCGCAATCAGCACTCTCTTGCGATGTAGCAGCAAGTGTCGAACTGACACCGACGTCATTGGCATTTGCCAGATCAGATGGCGAGGTCATTCTATCGGTCTGCCGCCGTGCGCGCCGGTCGATTCGCATTCAATCCTACAATTGCCGGCTTCACCGTTCCCTCAGCTCGGCCTTGTAGCCCTCCCACTCCGTGGCCAGCCGCTGGAACACCCCCTTCATCAAGGCGTCCACGCCGACATAAGATCCCGCATAGGGGAAGCCCTCGGCTTCCGTCCACTCGACATCGGGGGAGAGAACCGCCAGCAGGTTCGCCCCGTTTTCGGCCGACGAACCTTCATAGGTTCGCCGGATCAGCTCCAGATTGGCCGTCATCTCAACCCCACTTCATCTCACCCTTGGCGACCTTGGAGCCGATGTCGAGGGCGACGCCCATGCCGAGACCGGGGAAGCGGGCTTCCAGGGCGGCTTTGAGCGCGGCGGCGTCCTTTGTCTTCGCGAGCTCCTCCTCGAAGGCGAGCAGATAGGCCTTGGTGTGCGCGACGCCGGACAAGTCGGACTTCGCCTCTGGCGTCAGATGCCCCGCTACGACGACGGCCGGCTTGCGGGCGGCGATGACGTCGAGCGTCCTGACCCAAGCGGCACGCTCCTCCTTGGAGGGGGTGTCTGCGGTCCAGACATGGACCCCGTTGAAGACCAGGACACCGCCGAACACCGCCTTTAGCGACGGCACCCACAGGTAGCGGCGGTTGGCGAGGCCCTCGGCCTTGACGATCTCGACGCTCTCGCCGTCGACGCTCAGCGACGGGCCGTCGAAGGCCTCCGGCAGCACGATGTCGGCGAGCGTCTGCGGGCCGTTCTCCTTGAGCTGCGGGCCCCAGGTGGCGAGCTTTTTCTCGACGTTGGCCTTGATGGCGGCGAGCGTCTCGGAGGCGGCCAGAACCTTGGCGTGCGGGAAGGCCTCGCGCACCGGCTTCAGGCTGAAATAATAATCCGGATCGGATTGGCTGATGTAGATCGTGGTCAGTGTCTTGCCGGTGGCCTTGATCGCCTCGGCCAAAGCGCGGCCGTCCGGATAGGTGAAGCCGCCGTCGATCAGCAGGGCCTCGCTCGGCCCCGTCAAGAGCACGGGCGCCCGGAAGAAGCCGTTCCGGCCGGCGGGGAAGTGCTTCCAGTCCAGCTTCGAGCCGGCCCCCTGGCCGAGACCGGCGGTCGCGAACAGAGCTGTCGCACCGAGTGCGAATGTCGTCTTGATGGCGTCTCTCTTGGTGAACATGGGAAATCTCCGAATTTCGGTTCAGGAACTGCAACAGGCCTGCGTGTTTCGGCTTGCGGGTCAGGCCGCCCTCAACCGGGCCGTGAGGGTGTCGAGGTCGCCGAACAGGACGCTGCTGTGCAGCAGCTGACGTCCGCTCTCATCGCCGACGACGAGCGCGGGAACGCCCTCGGCGCCGAAACGCGCCATCTCCGCACGGCCGGCCGCGACGCGAGCGCGATAGGCGGCGAGCAGATCGGCATCGGGAGAACGAACGCGCCGCGCCGCTCCGGCGAGGCCGCCCTCTTCCAGAATATCGGCGACGACGGCTCGGTCGGAATTGTCGCGGCCGTCGACATAGCGGGCTCGCTGCAGCAGTTTCATGGTTTCCATCTCACGCGCCGGTTCGGTGAGGCCGGCGGCCACCAGTCCGAGCGTTGCGGGAGCGGAGTCGAACATCGCGCCGTCGGCGCCCAGGATATCGTCGCGATAGGCGTCCGAGAACTGTTGACCGGTCAGCCTGGCGATACGCTGGTCGTTTTGCCAAGCGTAAGCCGCGAACCGCGTATCCATCGGTCGAGCGCCCTCGCCGGCGAACAGGCCCGTCGGCATCAGCTCCACCGTAACGTCGTCGAGCAGAGCCAGTCGCTCGAGCGCGGGCCCGGCCCCGTAGCACCAGCCGCACAGGGGGTCGAACAGGTATGTGATCCGCATGAGTGACGCTTCCTTGCCGTCCGGGAGGAAAGCTAGACCGCATCGATTGCTTGATAAATAAGATCACGGATGACATTCTGTGTGTCATCAACGCACAATAAGGCCTGCCGCTTGGAAGCGATCAACCTCAATCGTCTCGCCTACCTCACGGCAGTGGTCGATACCGGATCGTTCACGCGAGCGGCCGAACGCCTCGGAATCACCAAGACGGTCGTCAGCCAGCAGGTCGCGCGTCTCGAGCGGGAATTGCAGACGACGCTGCTCATGCGCACGACGCGCAGGGTCGAGCCGACCGAAGCGGGGCGCCTGCTCCATGCCCGCAGCGTGATGATCCTGCGGGATGCAGAGGACGCCATCGCCGAAATCGCGCAATCCAACGTCGAGCCTCGTGGAATGCTGCGGATCGCCGCGCCCAACGACTACGGCGCTTCGACCGTTTCCCCGATCGTTGCGGCCTTCACGCGCCGCTATCCCGCTTGTCAGGTCGATCTCGTCCTGTCGGATGCGCGCACCGATCTTCTGGCGAACCAGATCGACCTGTCGATCCGGGTCGGCTGGCTCGACGATTCCAGCCTGCATGCGAGGCGGATCGGCACCTTTCGCCAGATCCTGGTCGCCTCGCCGCAATTGCACGACGGGCTGGAAGCGCAGGACCCGGCCGATCTCGGCAGCGTGCCCTTCATCGCCAATGCCGCATTGCAGGAGGCGCTCGTCTGGCAGTTTACAAAGGGCGATTTCGATCGGAGGACGGTTCGCATGCAGCCGGCGATGACGATCAACGCGACGCCCGCCGTGCTCGCGGCGACGCTCGCCGGCGGGGGGCTGTCGGTGCTTCCAGATTTCGTGGCCGCCGAACCGATCGCGTCGGGCGGCCTGGTCCATGTCCTGCCCGACTGGACCCTGCCTTCCGGCGGTGTCTACGCCGTCTATCCGACCGCCCGCTTCCGACCCGCAAAAGTGACGGCCTTCGTCGCCATGCTGCTGCAAGCCGCGTCTCGGTCCGGATCAAGCGATTGGTAATTGTTGTAAATTATCATCAGTATTGATACAGCTATACATAAGTGTGTGTTTTGTGATTTGAGATATTAATAACGTTATGTCGATGCGTTGTTGAATGATTCGTCGAATGCTTGTATTATGCTCAATGACGTGCTCGATAAGCTGAGTAGCGCCCTCAGGGCGCCGATCGCCGAGTTCTTCATCGTGCCGACGAAGGGCGAGGCTGCCCGTCCACGCCGAAGCAGGCCGCTCCCATCGGCTTGTCGACATTGCTGGCGAGTGCTCTGACGAGCTTGCGAAACAGCGAGCGCGCATTGTCCTCGTCGAGTTCGGGACAGAGCGCGCCGACGACATTGACCACCGCATAGACCCCGCACAGATCGCCCTGCCGGTAGGCGTCCGTGCCGCGCCGGGTCGCGAGCCTCGGCCGTCGGCGCGGCCTCATCAGTATTCCTCCGCCAGCATGAGGGTCATCACGCGGCGGGTCACGCTGGGATCGGCGGGATCGGGGGAATGGGCCTGCAGGTCGAGATCGCAATCGTCCATCTTGAAGAAGACCGTCTTCTCTCCGATCGCGATCGAACCAAAATCGTGCTCCTGGTAGGGATCGTTGCCTTCGTCGAAGGCGACGAGAGCGGCATCAAGCTCTCTGATCTGCGCGTCGCTGAAGGCGCGGATGCCGTGGGTGAGGACGAGACCCTCCTGTCGATCACGAGTTCGGTGCCGATCCGGCCGCCGGCATCGAGCACCATGGACCAGCGCAGGCCCGCGATCTCGCAGGCCCGGAGCCCCGCTCGAACCGAAAGACACACGAGCGCGACATTCCGTTCGGGAAACCTGCCGCGCCGCGCGTGGAGCAGCATGCGCCGCAACTGGGCGCGATCGATCACCTTCGCTTGCCGACCCGGCATGGCGAACCTCTCAATGCTGATGATCGGAAGGACCCAGCCCGGCTCGTCAGAGCGAGACGCAATGCTGCGCACATCAGCATAGAGGGTGAAGCGGGCGACCGCACCCGACAGCCTCGCCCAGCATCGATCTATCTCCTGCGCCGCGGGCCGGACATGCGGATTTCACGTTCCGATCTCGTTGAGTCGGAGAAATGGGTCGACTGCCCAGTCAGCACATCACGGGGGGAAAATACCGCAGGCAGATCAGGGGCGGTCTTCGACGTCATTCGGCGCCCGAGGGAAGTGAGACGTTTTCGTTCACCTCCCCGCCGGCTACGGGTGCGCGTCCGCGCTCGGGATCGGCCCGGTTCGTTCGCCGTGCCACAGCGCCTGGTGGCGGCGATGGCTGTCGAGATAGGCTCCGTCCTTGTAGAAGCGGTCGTAGAAGTCGAGATCGATGTGCTGGGCCTGCGTGTAGGGGCCGACGCTGACGCTCGGCTGCGTCGCCGGAAAGCGGCCGGAGGTGTCATAGATGTCCTGGGCGAGCGTCCCGAGATAGCGGACGAAGCTCTCGGAATACCGGTCCGTGCGGGCCTTGATGCCGCCGTTGTCGCGGTAGGGGCCGGGACGCGCCGGATCGTAGACGCCGCCGGGTCCGAACTTGCGGTCGGCGAAGCGGCGTACGGCCTCGTGCATGTCCGCCACGAAGGGTGGCACGAGCGGCTCGAAGACGCCGCGCCGGCCGAGCGGGACCGGCTGAAGCCAGCCCTCCCGATGAGCGAAGTCGAAGCCGAACCCCGGGAGGCCCTTGCCGGCAAAGCCACCGAGCAGCGCCTGGATGTTGATGCCGGAGAAGAGCCAGCCGCCGAGGCCGATGGCCTGCATGACGAGCTGGACGTTGTAGGCCGCGATAGCCAGCTCCGACGTCGTGCTCATGCGCGAATTGGCCTCGAGCACCGCGAGGGGCGTCGCCCGCTCCGGCTTCAGGAACCCGTCCGCAATGAGTTCCGAGGGATCGCCCAGCACGCGTCCTGTCCGGTGATCGGTGATCGGCGCGCCTTCGCCGGTCCTGATCCAGAGGTGGTTCAGCGTGGAATCGACCTGGTCGGCGATCGGGACGAAGAGCGTCGTGCCGGGCCTGTTCGCGACCCAGCGGTTATGGGCGGCGATGAAGGGATGCTCGGCGGGCAGTTCGACGCGCTCGCCGAGCCGCACGACGTTGCTGCGGACGATGTCGAGCAGCCGCTCGAGGCTTCCGGCACCGGCATATTCTCGGATCGCGTCCGCATCGAGGTCTCGGAAGCGGGTGATGTAGGCCCCGGAATCGTCGTTGATGAGGATTTCGGAGCCCTGCGCGCCGCCGCCGCTCGGATAGGTCCGGCCGATGGGCCGGACCGGATAATTGTTCCCCGCCTCCGGGTCGCCCGATTCCGTATGTGGGATGCCGAGGTTCCAGCCGCTGAGTCCGACGCTGGCTGCGATGAGAACGAGGCGCTCGGCCTCGCTCAGGGGCTGGGGCGCGTGGCGCGACGCATAGGCGAGCGGCCCGTCCGGAATGCTCATGCCGAGGCCGAACCGCCGTGACCGGCGGCCGAACAGGGCATCGAGCAGGGGAAAGCGGGCGAGTTCGTCGATCGCCTCCTGGGGCGGCTGACCCGGCATCCGAGGGATCTCAGGCTGCGACGCGGGCGGGCTCGATCGGCGCCCGGGTGATCCGGCTCAGGGCCTCGTCGACCTCGAAATACCGGATGAGGATGTCCGAGCCGCCGCCTTCGGTCAGCCGCGGGCGCAGATCCTGTTCGGCCCAGGCCTCCGCGCTGGCCCTGTCGGAGAAGAGGTAGATGCCGCCGCGCAGCCCATCCTCCTGGCTGCCGATCCAGACCTTCCAATGCAGCCCGCCGACGGTGTCGGCGATGCGCCGGGCCGACTCGATCCTTTTCGGTTCCGGCGCCGCCGCCTGCGCCGAGCTGGGACGGTAGTTGACCTGAAGGATGATCGTCATGACATATCTCCTGCGAATAAGAGAAAATTGCGCGGGTTGGGCCGGATTGGCGTCGTAAACTGTCACTATATGTAAGAATATACGCAGGATTGCATCTGATAAATGTCTTGTCCAGAAGATGAAATTATAAATTCTGGCTTATAAGATCGTCTTCGTTCTATCGTCGGATTGGGATGGAGATGACTGTTCCGCATGGCGTCGGCCATGGCGGGCGGACCGAGGGGAAGGCGACAGAGGGGAGGGGGCGCTCGGTCGAGACCATGCCGGCCAGGCGCGCGCCGCTATTCGGCGGCCCGATGCCCCGCGCCGGGCCGGAAGCTCGCGCCGCGATGACGTGCCGGCAGGCGCGGCGTGCCGAACAGCTTCTGCCGGATCGGCCCGTCCTCGTAGGCCGTCTTGTAAAGTCCCCGGTTCTGCAACTCGGGCACGACGAGCGCGACGAAATCCTCGACGCTCTCCGGCGTCACCGTGCGGATGAGGTTGAAGCCGTCGACATCGGCCTCCTCGATCCAGTCGACGAGTTGATCCGCGACCTGAGATGGACTGCCGACGATGGGCGGATGGCGGCTGCCGAGGCCGGCCGCCATCTGCTCGCGCAGTCCCCTGACCGTCCAGACCTTGTCCGGGCTGCGCTTCGTGATCGCTTCGAGAGCGGAGTTGTTGGCATCGTTCTTCACGAAGCCGATCGGCTCATCCAAGCCGTAGCGCGAGAGGTCGAGCCCGATCGAGGCCGAGAAATGCGCGAGCGCGCCCTCGACGCTGGCGTGGCGGCGGTACTCGGCATGTTTGTCCCGCGCCTCGGCTTCAGTCGGCGCGGTGACGACCGAGATGCCGGCGAAGGCCTTGATGTCGTCGTGCCGGCGCCCGGATTCCATGGCCCGCCGGCGGACGTCGCGGACGATGACCCCCATCGCCTTCGGGTTCCACCCGTTCACGAAGATGCACTCGGCATGGTCGGCGGCGAAGCGCCGGCCGCGATCCGACGAACCTGCCTGATAGAGAAGCGGGGTGCGCTGCGGCGAGGGCTCGCTCAGATGGATGGCATCCACCGCGTAATGCGGGCCGCGATGGGTCACGCGCCGCACCTTGGCGGGGTCGGCGAAGACGCCGCGCTCGCGATCGCGCAGGACCGCATCGTCGTCCCAGCTGCCCTCCCAGAGCTTGTAGACCACCTCCATGAAGTCGTCGGCGACGTCGTAGCGCGCGTCGTGGTTCGGGAGCTTGTCGCCTCCGAGCCCCCGCGCGGCGCTGTCGAGATAGCCCGTGACGATGTTCCAGCCGATGCGGCCCCGGGTGAGGTGGTCGAGCGTCGAGAACCGGCGCGCCAGGAGGTAGGGCTGCTCGTAGGTCAGGTTGACGGTGATGCCGAAGGCGAGGTGCTTCGTGACGGCGGCCATGATGGGCGCCAGCACGATCGGATCGTTGAGCGGCGTCTGCGCGCCGGCGAGCAGGGCCGTCTCCGGCCCGCCCTTATAGACGTCGTAGAGACCGATGATGTCCGCGATGAAGAGGCCGTCGAACAGCCCCTTCTCGAGCGTGACGGCCAGATTCTGCCAGTACGCGATGTCGGTGTAATGGGCGGAGCGATCGCGCGGATGCGTCCACATGCCGTGGGAGATGTGTCCGACACAGTTCATGTCGAACGCGTTCATCCTGATCTGCTTCTTGGTCACGATCGATCCCGTGCTTCGTCATGCGTTTCGCGCCGGCTGCCGAGGTTCGGTTCCGCGGGACCGCCGCGCCTGCGCAAGGAGGTGGAGGAGGGCTGACCTCAGTCGTGCGTGAACTCGACGTAACGGCCCTGCCAGTAGACGAGCGGCGCGGAGGCTTCGCCGATCCGGGCGGCGGCGACGCCGCCGATCACGATGGCGTGGGAATGCCTGACGATCACCTCGTCCACCTCGCAGTCGAGCGCCGCGAGCGCGCCCTTGAGGATCGGGGCGCCCGTGACGAAGGTCTCCCAGAACGCTCCGTCGTAGCGGCGGGCTCCCGTCTCGCCCCCGCGGCCCGCGAACCTGTCCGCGATCGCGCGGTGACCCTCGCCGAGGAGATTGACGCCGAAGCGCCCGTATCGCTCGATCAGGGGCCAGCTCGACGAGGAGAGGTTGACGCAGACGATGAGCGTCGGAGGGTCGACCGAAAGGGAGCTGACCGAGGTGGCGGTGAGGCCGGTCCGGTCATCCGCCTCGCCGACCGTGATGACGCTGATGCCCCCCGCAAGTTGCCGCATCGCCTGACGGAACAGGTCCGGCGTCGAGCGCGGCACGCCTCGTTCAGGCAAGGAGATCGGAGACCGATTGTGGAAAGACGAGATCGTCATCCGCTGACCTTCGCGGCTCCATGAATGTGTCGACGCCGCCGACCGCGTCGGCGTGGCATGAATGTTATTTCAAAGCATGTTTGACGGTGCGAATATTATACGTCAACTAGAGATATGTTCCAAATACGTCGCCGGAAGCAGAATGTTTTGCGCTTTTCTGGGCGCCGCGCATGGGATTCGTAGCGGGTTGGTGCAATTCGGTGGAACTGCGAGCGGCGAAGGCCAGGCAAGACCCTTCGAACCGGGCACACGTTTTCATCGAACGACCGGGGCGCAGATCGCCGCGCCGTTCGTGCTGGCCCTACGGTCTGCGGGCAGCAATTCGCCCAGATAGGCGCGCTGGACCTCCGGGTCGTCGGCGAGGTCGCGCGCAGGCGCCGAGCGCACGAGGCGGCCGGCCTCGAGGACGTGGCCCGTCTCGGCCAGCGCGAGCGCGAGCCGAGCGTTCTGCTCGACCAGCACCACCGTCACGCCTGTCGCGGCGATCGCCCGGATGGCTCGCGCCATGTCGACGACGACGGCGGGAGCGAGCCCGAGGGAGGGCTCGTCGAGCAGGAGAAGCCGGGGCGCGGCCATGAGCGCGCGGCCGATGGCGCACATCTGCTGCTCGCCGCCCGACAGGTTGCGGCCGAGATTGCCGCGCCGCTCGAGGAGCCTCGGAAACAGCGCGAAGACCCGCTCGAGATCGGCCGCGACGGCGCGCCGGTCGCGCCGTGCATAGGCTCCGGACAGGAGGTTCTCGCCGACCGTCATCTCGGGAAAGAGGCGTCGGCCCTCGGGCGAGAGCGCGATGCCGCCGCGCACCCGCTGCTCGGTCGGCAGGCCGGCGAGATCGGCTCCGTCGACGAGGATGCGTCCGCCCGCGAGAGGGACGAGCCCCGTGATCGTTCCGAGCAGCGTCGACTTGCCGGCACCGTTGGCGCCGATGATCGCCGCCGTCGTGCCCGAAGGCACCACGACGCTGATCCGGTCGAGAGCCACAACCGCGCCGTAGCGCGCCGAGACGTCCTGAAGCTCAAGCCGCATGGGCCTCCCCTTCCGGCCCCGAGGCGGCGCCGAAATCGGCCTCGCCGCCGAGATAAGCCTCGATGAAGGCACGGTCCGCCCGGACCTCGGCCGGCTTGCCTTCCGCAATGACGGTACCGTGAGCGAGCGCCACGATCCGGTCGCTGAGGCGCATCACCAGCGGTACATCGTGTTCGATCACCATCAAGGCGATGCCGCGAGTGTCGCGGATCCGCCTCAGAAGCGCCTCCATGACGAGCGTCTCGGCGCCGTTGAGGCCCGCCGCCGGCTCGTCGGCGAGAAGCATTTTCGGGCCGGTCGCCAGCGCCATGGCGACCCCGAGGATCTTCTGCAGGCCGTAGGGGAGGGCGTCCGCGGATTCCTCCGCGACGCGATCGAGGCCCGCGAAGACCAGGATCTCCTGCACGGTCGCCGCGGCGCGTTCGCGGACGGCCATGACGGCCGAGCGGCGGAGCAGGAAGGAAGGCCGCCCGAGCGCGGGGAACACGGCTGCGCGCTCCAGATGCGCGCGGACGGAAAGGTCCGCGATGGTGGTCGCCTGCTGGAAGCTGCGGGCGAGTCCGAGGCGGGCATTGGCGCCCGGCTCGCCGGCGACGAGCCGGCGGCCACCGAAGACCACCTGTCCCGCATCCGGTTTCAGCGTGCCGGTGATCAGGTTGAACAGAGTCGTCTTGCCGGCACCGTTCGGGCCGACAAGGCCGACGATCTCACCCTGGTCGACCGAAAGGCCGACACCCGCGACGGCCTTGATGCCGCCGAAGCTGCGCGACAGCTCGTTGACGCTCAGGAGCGCGCTCATCGGGCATGCCGTCTTGCGACGACGAGGCCGCCGAGGCCGCGCGGCATGAACAGCATCAGCGCCAGCAGCGAGAGGCCGTAGAAGAGCTGCTGGTAGAGCAACGCGGACCGGAACAGCTCGGGAAGCGGCACGAGGATGACGGCGCCGATCAGCGGTCCCGCCAGCAGTGCCACCCCACCGACGACGTTCATGATCAGTGCGTTGATCGTAGCCGTGATGCCGAAGGCCTCCGGCGAGATGTAGCCGAGGTAATGAGCGTAGAGACTGCCGGCGGCTCCGGCGACGCCGCCGGACACGGCGAAGACGAGCCTGCGCCAGGCCAGGGCATCGATGCCGAGGGACTGTGTCAGCGCCTCGTTCGCGGCGAGGCCGTCGAGGATCCGGCCCGTTTCGCCGCGGACCAGGCGTGCGACGACGGCGAAGGCGGCGCCCAGCACGACGAGCGTCAGGGCATAGAAGGCCGGGCGCGACTGGAGCGGCAGGCCGGCGATCTCAGCCCCCGGAATGCGCATCAGCCCGTTATTGCCGCCGAACGGGACGACGAACTCCACGAAGATCAGCACCACGGCCTGTCCGAGCACGAAGGTGAGCAGCGCGAAATGGACGCCTCGCACCTTCAGGATCACGGTGCCGAGCACTGCGGCGATGGCCGCCGGGATCAGCACCGCGGCCAGGAAGGCCGCGGGGAAGGGCAGCGAGAGGTCGCGCGTCAGGAGCGCCGAGGCATAGGCGCCCATGCCCATGAAGGCAGCCTGCGCCAGCGAGAGCTGGCCGATGCGCAGCGTCAGATGAAGGCTGAGCGCCAGCAGCGCCTCGATGCCGATGAGGATCGCGACATGGTAGAGGAAGGCGTCGGACGCGAGGAAGGGAAGCGCGGCGAGCGCGGCCGCGGCGGCGCCGATGAGAACCTGCAGCATCGTCATGCCCTCCCGAGGATGCCGGCCGGGCGGGCGATGAGCACGGCGATGACGATGCCGAAGGACGTGAGCGCGGCGATGGTCGGGTTGAACAGGATCGACATGCCTGCATCGACCGCGCCGAGCACGAAGGCTGCGATCAGGGCGCCGGGAATACTGCCGAGCCCGCCGAGGACGACAACGACGAAGGCGCGCATCAGCGCGGCATCGCCCATATGCGGCTCGATGCTGTAGAGCGGCGCGGTGAGAGCCCCCGCAAGGCCGGCCAGGAAGCAGCCGATGGCGAAGGCGGCCGGATAAGTCCGCCACGGAGAGATGCCCTGGAGCCGCGCCACGTCCGGCGCTTGGGCGACCGCCCGCATGGCGAGCCCGAGCCGCGAGCGCGTCATGAGGAGATGCGTCGCGGCCACGGCCAGAACCGCCACGGCGGCGGCGAAGAGCTGGTCCTTCGGCAGCAGCGTGCCGCCGATCTCGACCGCGCCGGTGATGGCACGGCTGATCGGCGGTCCCTCGACGCCGAAGATGACGGTGACGGCGCCCTTGAGGCTGACGGCCAGCGCCAGCGCCACGATCATGCTGCCGAGCTCGTCGCCGGTGAAACGGCGGAAGATCAGGATCTCGGCCAGCACCCCGGCGAGTCCCACCAGGAGAGCGGCCAGCGGCAGCGCCACGAAGTAGTCGAGGCCGACGACGTCCTGGAGGACATAGACGGCGTAGGCGCCGAGCATGACGAACTCGCCGTGGGCGAAGTTCACCACGCGCATGATGCCGAAGATCAGCGTGAAGCCGAGCGCCAGCAGCATATAGATCGCCGCGGTCAGGCCGAGGACGACGAGGAATTGCTGAAACATTCAGGGACCCGAAACGGGGCGGCTCCTCGCTGCCCCTGCCTTGAGCATGCTGCGTGGAAGGGGAATCCGGCTTCCAGAAAGCAGCGTGCAACAACAGAAACTGAGAGCACGCTTCTGTTTCCCTGAAACAGAAGCGCGCTCTAGACGCGGCGCCGGCTCAGACGAGGGCGACCTTGCCGATCACGTTGCCCTTGCCCTTGACGATCTCGGTGAGGAAGACCGGCCCGTAGATCTGGTGGTCGACGCCATAGGCCGCCTT
Organism: Enterovirga rhinocerotis; assembly: GCF_004363955.1. Lineage (GTDB taxonomy): Bacteria > Pseudomonadota > Alphaproteobacteria > Rhizobiales > Beijerinckiaceae > Enterovirga > Enterovirga rhinocerotis. The sequence goes on along the minus strand of NZ_SNZR01000018.1, from coordinate 177,766 downwards.
GCCGCCCCAGGTCAGCTCGCCGACCGCGCCCCGGAACGGTGCGCTTTTCTCCAGCGCCGCGACGACCTTGTCGGAATCGGTCACCGTGCCGGATGCCTCGATGGCGTGGAAGAGGAGACGCGCGGAATCGTAGAAGGGGACGACGAAGTCGCCCATCGCGTTGCTGTGGTGGCGCGCATAGGCTTGCTGCAGCTTCGCCCATTCGGCGCTCGCCGGATCGCCGAGCAGGATGCCGATGACGCCCTCGGCGTTGTCGGCGCCCGCGGTGCGCACGAGTTCGGCCACGTCGAACCCGCCGAACTTGGTGAACCCACCCTTGAAGCCCTGCTCGCGGGCCTGACGGACGACGAGACCGGCGGTCGGGGGCGGTGTCGTGTCGAGTTCGATGCTGTCGGGGCGGGCGGCGAGCAGCTTCGTCAGCAGGGCCCGGAAATCGTTCTGCTGGCGTTCGAAATGCTCGGCCGCGACGATCTCGAGGCCACCCGCCGCATAGGCCGCCTTCTGGATCCGCTGGCTGTTCCAGCCCGTCTCGTCATTGGCAGACAGCGTGGCGACCCGTTTGACCTGCGGCCGGTTCTGCTTCAGCCAGGCGACCGTCGCGGGCGCGAATTCCTGCGTCGTCGGACCGACGCGGAAGATGTAGCGGCTGTCCTTCAGCACCTCCGCCGACCAGCTCGCGGTGAACAGCAGGACCTTCTCGCGCTCGGTGATGGGCTTGATCGCGAGCAGAGAGGCCGAGCCGATGGGCCCGAGCACGAAGCGCACGCCGTCCGGGCCGATCAGACGGTTGATCGCGGTCACGGCGGCGGCGGCGCGATACTGGTCGTCATACGAGACGATCTCGACCTTGTAGGCCTTGCCGCCGACCTTGAGGCCGCCGCGGGCATTGACCTCGTCGGCCGCGATCCGCGCCCCGCCGTCGATGCCGAGACCCCAGGTCGCGCCGGGCCCGGTGATGGTCCCCAGGACGCCGATCTTGAGCGTCTCCTGCGCCAGGGCGCTGCCCGCGTGGCCGGCCACGGCGGCGGCTGCCGTGCCGGCCAGGATGGCACGTCGCGTCAAAGGCGCCGGCGGATGAAAGGCGCTGCCTCGCGCGGTCCGGGTGGTCATGGAGGTCTCCAGTTGCTGATGTCTGCGCGAGGGCCCGCGGCCGGATCCGCGCGAAGGATGGCTGCCGTCAGGCGCCGCCGACGATCGCTTTGCCGAACAGTTCGAGCGCTCGCTGCTCGGCCAGTTTTGCGGCGTCCGGCCGGTAGGGCTCGTAGCCTTCGCGAGCAAAGGCGTGCCCGGTCTCGGGGTATCGGAAGAATTCGACGTTCGGGTGGTCGGAATAGATCGCCTGCACCGCGTCGACGGTCTCCCCCGGGATCCAGGGATCGTCGGCGCCGAAATAGATCAGCGCGGGAACCGAGAGCTTCGGCAACTCGTCGAGATGACGGTCGAGCTTGACGCCGTAATAGGCGACGACCGCGTCCACCGGTTCGCGGATGCCGCCGAGGAGCGCGATCCGCCCGCCGAGGCAGAAGCCGATGACGCCCACCTTCGCTGCGCTGCCGAGGCGCCGTCGCAGTTCGGCCGCCAGAGGGCCGAGATCGCTGACGACGCCATCGACATCGACCTCCTCGCCCTGCGCCCGCGCCCGCTCCGGCTGGTCGTAGCCGAGATGAACGCCCGGCTCCTGGCGCCAGAACAGATCGGGGGCAAGCACGGTGAAGCCCCGCGAGGCATAGCGCTCCGCGACGCTCTTCACCCACTCGTTCACATTGTAGACTTCCGGCAGGACGATCAGCCCGGCCCCGTTGGGCGTCTCGGGCTCAGCCAGAAAGGCCTTGAACGACCTGCCGTCCTTAGCCGTGATGTCGACGAAGGTCCCCATATCGATATTGTTCCTCGCAAGATTTTCCGGCCGGCATCTTTGATGGTGGCGGATGCCTGAAAACGCTCGATCGTCTCAGCCAAATCTTTCGCCGGAGACTTCGAGGCCTGTGTGAAGTCGGCTCGATGATCGCCGCGAGACCTTGCGGAGGTCAAGAGTTTGTTCGTTTTAAAGAACGATGGGTGCGAGAAGATCCATCGCCTTGTCGCGTCGTCGGGAGCGGTTCGTTCCGAGCGGGTGACGACGCTGCCATCTGCACCCCGTCACGGCCATGTGCACGGCCGGAATCACGGATGCGGGACAGGCTGCGCGCGACCGCACGGATTCGCCGGTGCGAGAAGATTCCATCGGCGCCGACGGTGGGGTGCGGTTTGTGCCGGCGGGGTGAAGCCGTCTCGCAGGGCGGCATCATCGGGAACGGCCTTCCCATTCCGTCGCCAAATAAGCGATTTTATCTCGGAGTTCTGGGCCTAGGATCATAGTCGTCGATGCGCTCGATAGGAGTAGTCGGCCGACTATCGGATTGCAGATGTCCGGATCGATCGAAGACATTCATCAGACGGCCTCGGGTGTCTTTCGCTCCTTCCCTGGCATACGCGCCCGGCCGCATCGCGACGTGACCGAAGCCCGATCCCTGATCTTACGACAACTCGCCGTCGCCCTCTTTTCCTCCGACCAGGACAGCGATCATGACCACCTCTGACCCGTTTCCGTCGAGCTCCCGCCGCGCCTTCCTGCGCCGTGCGGGCCTGTTCGGGATGGCGGCTCCGCTCGGCGTCTTCGCCTCGCCGACCTCGGCCGGCATCGCGCCGCTTCCGCCGGAGCTCCTCTTCCCGCCGATCTGCCGGGTTGCGGCAGACGGGACGCCGGCGGGCCAGCTCCGAAAGATCTCGCTCGCCTGGAACGCGACGGCGATCTGCACGGCCGCGGCGCCGGTCGCGAAGGAGAAGGGCATCTTCGCCAAGTACGGACTGGACGTCGAGTTCGTGAATTTCGGCGGCTCGACGGAGCAACTCCTGGAGGCCATCGCGACGGGCAAGGCCGATGGCGGCATCGGCATGGCGCTGCGCTGGCTGAAGCCGCTCGAACAGGGCTTCGACGTCAAGATCACCACCGGCGTCCATGGCGGCTGCCTCAGGCTGGTCGGCTCGAAGGCGATCGGAACGACGACGCTCGCGTCGCTCAAGGGAAAGACCATCGCGATCAGCGACCAGGCCTCGCCCGCGAAGAACTTCTTCGGGCTGCTGCTCGCCAAGCAGGGCATCGATCCCGAGCGGGACGTCACCTGGCGGAACTACCCGGCCGATCTCCTGCCGCTCGCGGTCGAGAAGGGCGAGGCACAGGCGCTCGCCGATGCCGATCCGCGGACCTACATCTTTCTCAAGGACCCCAAGCTCGTCGAGATCGCGACCAATCTCACCGGTGAATTCGCCAACCGCTCGTGCTGCGTGCTCGCTCTTCGCGGCGCTCTCGTGCGGGACGACAGGGCGGTCGCGGCGGCCTTGACGAAGGCCGTGCTGGAAGGCGGGCACATCGTGGCGACCGAGCCGAGGACGGCCGCTCAGATCTTTTCCGGCTACGGAGGCAAGGGCTCGATCGAGGATCTCGCCGCCATGCTGGGGAGCCAGACCCATCATCACCATCCGGTCGGGCCTGACCTCAAGAAGGAAATCGCGCTCTACATCGACGAACTCAAGGTCGTGAACGTCATCCGCAAGAGCACCGATCCGGCGAAGTTCGCGGACCGGGTCTATGCCGACGTCCTGAGCTGAGGTCGCCATGAGCACGATCGCGCTGCAAAACGAGACGACCGCGCCGGCCGAGGATCGGATCCGGTGGAGGCCGATCTACGCTGCCCTTCTCGCGGGGGGCATCTGGCTGGCCCTGTCCGCCCTTGCCGCCCGGCTGCCGGATGCGGCCGAGTTCGGCTACACGAACGAGTTCGCCATCGTCGCCGGGCTGATCGGCGTCGCTCTGGCGATCGGCTCGATCGGGGGCGATCGGACGGGGCCTCTCGCGGCCCGCCTCCGATCGTGGTCGCCGTGGCTGATCCTGCTCGGCAGCTTCCTCTTCGTCTGGGAGCTCGCCACGGCCAAGCGCCTGTGGCTGCCGATGCCGTTCTTTCCGCCCCCTCAGGCGATCGCCGAGGTCTTCGTCGACGATTACGCGCGTCTGTTCGATTCCGTCTGGCATTCGGCCTTCCTGCTGGCCGGCGGCTATCTGATCGGGGCGGCCGTCGGGTTCGTGTCCGGGGTCGCCATCGGCTGGTCGAAGGCGGTCGGATACTGGGCGCATCCGATCCTGCGCTTCATCGGGCCGCTTCCCGCGACGGCGTGGCTGCCGCTCGCCTTCTTCATCTTCCCGACGAGCTGGTCCGCCTCGACCTTCCTGGTCGCGCTGGCGACGGGCTTTCCGGTGACGGTGCTGACCTGGTCGGGGATCGCGGGGGTGAACAAGGCCTATTACGATGTCGCCCGCACCCTCGGCGCCAGCAACCGCTTCCTGATCCTCAAGGTCGCCATTCCCGCGGCGCTGCCGCATGTCTTCGTCGGCTTGTTCATGGGGCTCGGCGGCTCGTTCGCCGTGCTGGTGGTGGCCGAGATGCTCGGGGTGAAGTCCGGGCTCGGCTGGTACCTGCAATGGGCTCAGGGCTGGGCGGCCTATGCCAACATGTATGCGGCGCTGCTGGTCATGGCGATCGCCTGCTCGGGCCTGATCACGCTCCTGTTCCGGATCCGCGACTGGCTGCTCTCCTGGCAGAAGGGATTGGTCCAATGGTGAGCGTCGTGGCAACGCATGGGTCCGCTTCGCGCGCCGAGGCACCGCCCCTCGGCGGAGCGGCTTCACCGGCGCTCGACCTCAGCGGCGTCAGTCAGGCCTTCGCGCTCGATGGTCGCCCGCTTCCGGTCCTGGAGGATGTCAGCCTGTCGGCTGCGCCCGGAGAGTTCGTGGCGCTGCTCGGACCGAGCGGCTGCGGGAAGTCCACGCTTCTCCGGCTGGTCGCCGGTCTCGACCTTCCCGTCGCGGGCGACGTGCTCGTCCGCGGCAAGGCTGTGACAGGTCCCGATCCGTCGCGCATTCTCGTCTTCCAGGATCCGACCCTGTTCCCGTGGCGGACCGTCTTCGACAATGTCGCGCTGGGCCTCGAGGCCCAGGGTCGGCTGCGCCGGGATCGCGGGCAGGTGGACGAGGCGCTCGCTCTCGTCGGGCTGGGAGAGTTCGCGGGCGCCTACCCGCACCAGCTGTCGGGCGGAATGGCGCAGCGCGTCTCCCTCGCTCGGGCGCTCGTCAACGATCCGGACCTGCTCCTCCTCGACGAGCCGCTGGGCAAGCTCGATTCCCTGACCCGGATCGCGATGCAGGCGGAACTCGTGAAGCTGTGGCAGGAATCCGGCTTCACCGCCCTCCTCGTGACCCATGACGTCGAAGAGGCCCTGATCCTGGCGCAGCGGGTGATCGTCTTCAGCGACCGGCCCGCTCGGATCCAGGCCGAGATCCGCAACGACCTTCCCTATCCGCGCCACCGCGACCACCCGCGCATCGTCGAGCTTCGCCGCGAGGTGCTGACCCTTCTCGGCCTCGGGGAGAGCTGAGGCGCGATCGGGAGCAGACCATGGCAGCCACCTTTGACGCCTCGTCGCGCCGGCCGGCCGGCGGCTCCGATCACGCTCCCGCCGATCGACTCTGGGCCGCCCTGCGCCGGGAGGCCGGCGCGGCTCTGCGCGCCGAACCGGAATTGACGGCGCTGATCTGGCCGGTCGTCCTGGCGCGGACGGGGTTCGAGGACGCGGTCGCCTATCGTGTGTCGAGTCGGCTCGACTGCCCGTTCCTGTCCGGGGATACGATCCGGGACGGTTTCGCGGAGGCCCTCGCGGCCGATCCGGCGATCGGCGCGGGGCTGCGCCGGGATGCGAATGCCGTCATCGAGCGCGATCCGGCTGTCGAGCGGCTTCTGGACCCTGTCCTCTATTTCAAGGGGTTCCATGCCTTGCAGGCCCATCGGTTGGCCCATTGGCTCTGGTCCGTCGGGCGGCGTGACTTCGCGCTCTCGCTCCAGAGCCGGGCCTCGGAGGTGTTCCAGGTGGACATCCATCCGGGCGCCCGTATCGGCAGCGGGGTCATGCTCGATCACGCGACCGGGTTCATCGCCGGCGAGACGGTGGTGATCGAGGACGATGTATCGATCCTCCACGGCGTCGTGCTGGGGGGAACGGGAACAGGCCGCGGCGATCGCCATCCGAAGATTCGACACGGCTCCATGCTCGGCGCCGGCGCCCAGATCTTCGGGGCGATCGAGGTTGGAGCCTGTTCGAGGGTGGCGGCGGGCTCTCTCGTCGTGCACGACGTGCCGCCCTGCGCCACCGTCGCCGGCGTTCCGGCCCGCGTGGTCGGCTCCGGCGGCAGTTCGGAGCCCTCACGCGTCATGGACCAGCAACTGAACGAAGCCGCCTATACGGCATCGGGCTATGTCATCTGACGCTTCGTTGGCGAGCCGGCGGCCTTGCCTCGCGTGATCTGAACGCCGAGGGGCGGCCATTGCGAATGATGCCCGCCGAGCGTGGGTCCTCGCAGCGTCGTCAGCCCGCCTGCGTGCTCACGCCGACGCTCCAGGCGAGATCCGGCGCCCCGTCATTCACAAGATGATCGCCGATCGTCCTCGCCCGGTAGAGGACCGGGTTGTGGGAGAGGACCACGCGCGCGTTCCGCCAGTGGCGGTCGAGCGCGGCATCGGATCGGACAGCGGAGGCGCCGAGCGCATCGAACAGGCGCGTCGCGGCGCGCGGGACGATGTCGGCGATCGCGACCTGGGCCTTGTTGACCGCGATCTCCACCCGGCTCGCTGCGGCGATCGCGACCGCGCGGTCGGGATCCTGAGCCGCGCGCGCCGCGGCCCCGAACGCATCGGCAGTCGCGAAGACGAGTGCCTCCGCGGCAAAGGCGGCGGCTGCCAGTTCGCCGATGACTTGCTGCAGCTGCGGGTCGTTCCGGGCGAGGTCGCTGTTCCCGTGGCTGAAGACCCGCGTCCGCCTGCGCAGTTGCTCCGTGCCATCGGCGAGGATCGATCGCGCGATGCCCGCGAGCGTTGCGAGCAGGACCGATTGGAGCGCCGCGGCGAGATACGGCAGGCGCCCATCTCTCTCCCTGATGCTGTTCGGTTCGACCGGCACGTCGGTGAAGGTGCCGGTGCCGGTCCCTGTCAGCTTCTGCCCGAAACCGTCCCAGTCGTCGTGGATCACGACGCCCGGATGATTCCTCGGGGCCAGAGCCGCGACATAGGCGTCGTCGACCTCCCGCGACGCTGAGATGTCGATCCAATCGGCGAAGATGCTGCCCGTCGTGTAGAATTTCGTGCCGTTCAGCAGCCACCGGCCCTCGCGCCGGGAGAGACGGGTCGACTTCTGCTTGACGGAGGCCTCGCCGGGCTCGGTCGAGGCATTGCCGACGATATCGCCCCGCCCGAACCGGTCGAGCCAGGCCGCCCGGATGGAGGGGTCGGGGTCGCCGAGCGTCTCCTCGACGACGGCGAAATGGCCGCGGAAGAGGTGGCAGACGTTGGGGTCCGCGGCCGCGAGTTCGATGAGAAGTCGAAACGTTCCGGCATGGTCGAGCCCATAGCCGCCATGCGCGACCGGGACCCGCAACGCTCCGAAGCGCCGCTCCTTGAGCCAGCCGACCTCGTCGAACGGCAGCGTCCGGGCTTGCTCGCGCGCGAGCGCGCCTCCCGCAATCCGCACGAAGACCGGTCGGAAGATCTCCTCGACCTCATCGACGCTGTAAGGCTCGGTGCGGATGGAGCGAAGACTAATGAGCGAAGCCATCGGGAAACCTTGAACGGCGTAGGGATCAGAAGGACGGGATGGGCAGGCGGAAGACGGCCCCGATGCGGTTCCAGGCATTGATGTAGCCGAGCGCGATCGTGAGCCGGGCCACTCCGGCTTCGCCGAGAGCCTCCGCCGCCTCCCGGTATGCGGCATCGTCGATGCCGTGCCCGGTCGGCAGGAGCGTCACGGTCTCGGTCCAGCCCAGAACGACCCGCTCCTCGGAGCTGAAGTCGGGAGCCTCCCGCCAGACCGGCAGGAGATGGAGCAGCCGGTCCGGGACCCCGAGCCGGCGCGCATCCTTCAGATGGTGGCCGACGCAGAACGCGCAGCCGTTGATCTGCGAGGCGCGCAGGAAGGCCAGTTCCAGAAGCCTGGGGGCGAGGCCGGTCTCCTCGACAGCTTTCCGGATGGACCTGAGCGCGTCCAGCGCGCCCGGCGCGTGATCGAAGATGCCTTCGACAGAGAGGCGGGGTTCGAGGCTCATCGTTGTCGTCGCCCGGCTCACTCTGCCGCCTCCCGCCGCTCGGCGGCAGCGATCTCCGTGAGAGCTGCGTGGACGGAGCGGAAATGGCTGAGTGCCGCGCCGGCCCGGAGCTCCATCGCGACGAAGACGGCCTCCGCGATCTCTTCGTCCGTGGCACCTTCGGCCTTGGCCGCATGGGTGTGGTGGGTGATGCAGCTGTCGCATTGCGTCGTCAGCGTCACGGCGATCGCGATCAATTCCTTGGTCTTCCGATCAAGGGCGCCGGCTTTGAAGGCCGCCCGCTCGAAATCCACGAAGCGCTGGAACGGCTCGGGACCGAGCGCCGAGAGCCGCTTCGAGGACGGGGTCGCCGTCCAGTCGTTGTGCTTGGTCATGGTCGCCTCAGAAGGCCGCGATGAAGGCGGGCAGTTTCGCTTCGATGTAGCTCTTCACCTCGGGCGACTTGAACACGTCGACATAGGAGCGCAGGCGAGGATCGTCCTTGTTCTCCGGCCGGCTGACGAAGCGCAGGACGAGTTGGTCCTCCACTGTCCGGTCCACGATCAGGGCGGAGCGCGGGTCTCCGCCGGCCGGGATGAGGAAGGTCAGGTTGACCATCCCGACCGTCACATCGTCCAGGGAGCGGTAAATCTGGGCGGCGTCGAGTTCGACGAACCGCAGCCGTTTCGGATTGTCGACGACGTCGAGCGGCGTGGCCCGCAGCCCGATGCCGGGTTTCAGCTTGATCAGCCCGGCTCTTTCCAGGAGCAGAAGGGCCCGGCCGCCATTGATCGTGTCGTTCGAGATCGCGACGCGATCGCCCTCCTTGATCTCGTCGAGGGACTTGATCTTCCGCGAGAACAGGCCGACCGGCACGATCACGCCGGCCTTGTCGACCTGGACGAGCCTGAATCCGCGATGGGCGCTCTGGGTCGCGAGGAAGGCGGCGTGCTGGAAGAAGTTGGCGTCGAGATCGCCGCTGTTCACGGCCTCGTTCGGCGTGATCCAGTCGGTGAACTCGACGAGCCTGACTTCGATGCCCTTTTTCTTCGCGATCTCGTTGGTGAGCTTGAGCACGTCGGCAAGCGGACCGGCGCTGACGCCGATTTTCAACGGCTCCGCGGCCGCAGCCTGTGTCGCAGCCAGGATGAACGCGGCGGCCCCGATCAGCAGGCGCCTCGATAAAGCAGTCGGCACAGTCGTATTCCTTGTCGGTTGAGCGAGGGGAGGGGCTAGAGCCAGGCGTGCCGGGGCGGCTTGCGCCCGTTGAGGACGAAGTCGCCGACCGCGTGATGCTTCCAGCGCACCGGATCGTGCAGCGTGTGCACGCGGGCGTTGCGCCAGTGTCGATCGAGATTGTCGGCCTCGAGCGCGGAGCGCGTGCCGGCGAGTTCGAACAGCTTTGTGGTCGCCTCGATGGCGATCTCGGTGCTCGCGATGCGCGCTTCGGCCGTCGCGAGCGAGGCGGACGCGACCGTGTCCTCGCTCGGGGCGGCGCGTGCGGCATCCAAGAGATGGGAGGCGCGCTCCAGCAACGCCTCCGAGGCGTGGAGCGCCGTCGTCAGTCGCCCGACATCCCGGATGACGTGCGGATCGTCGGACGCCCGGTCGAGACCGGAATCGATCCAGGGGCGCGACCGCTCCCGCACGAAGCGCACGAGGTCCGCCAGCGCCGCCGAGGCGATGCCGGTATCGATCGCGGCGTGGTTGATCTGTGCATAGGGGCCGGCGGCCGTCGGGACCTCGTATGCTCGCCGCGTATAGAGAAGCTGCGCCGGCTCGACGCGCACGTCCCGGGCGCGCAGTGTGCCGCTGGCCGTCGTGCGCTGGCCGAAGCCCGACCAGTCGTCCACGATATCGAGCCCGCTCGCATCATGGGGAAGGATCGCGACCAGGGGCTTGCCGTCCGGGTCGAGCCCGACGACCGGAACCCAATGGGCGAAGAGCGCGCCAGTGGAATAGAATTTTTCTCCGTTGAGAATGTAGTGGTCGCCGCGATCCTCGAAGCGGGTCTGGATATCCCTGATCGTCTTGCCGGTCTTTTCAGAGAAGCCGTTGCCGAAACGGTCGCCCTTCAGGACCCGATCGAGGTAGTAATCCTTCTGCTCGGGCGAGCCGATCCGAGCGATATGCTCGACGAAGCAGTAATGATTTTGCGGGATCTGGGCGATGGACGGATCCGCCTCGGCGATGATCCGGATGATGCTCGTCAGGGTCGCGGTGGGAAGGTCCGGCCCTCCATAGGCCGATGGCACCTGGATCGCCCAGAGCCCGCTCCGCGAGAACCGTTCGACCTCCGCCCAGGGAAGGACGCGATCGCGATCTCGGTCGGATGCGCCGGGTGCGAAATCGGCGGCCAGAGCCCGGGCGACGACGATCGCCTCGTCATGCGTCCTCGGGACGTCGATGGTCCAATCGGGATCGAGCGGGTCCAAACTCCGGGCACTCGCCACCGCGCTCATCGTTTTCCTTTCAAGGCCGCGCGGTCTCCGGCCGCTGCGGCGTGACCACGGTCAGCGCTGGAGGCGTGATCGCCGCGCTACAGGCTGGTTGTCGTTCCAAGCCTCATAAAGGCGAGGGTGCCTAGCAACCCTCTCAGGTGCGCGACTGAGAGAATACAGTCTCTCACCAGAAGGAACGTGTCTATATATTATAAATCTATTTTTGTGTGATGGCTGAGGAGATATTTTCCTTTTGGTGCTTCGGAGAAGGAAAAGGCAGAAAGGTTCAAGACAACCTTCATTCGGTCTTCGCTTTCGAGCCTCCGTGTCGGCGCGGCGCGGTCGGCGAACCGCGCGCTGAAGCATCAGAACGCGCTGGCCGTCGGGGCCTCCGAGCCAGCCAGCGCCCGTTGACCCGGGACGGTTCGTTGGGGTCAGAGAAAAAACTCCTCCACGGCGCCCATGTTCATGAAATGAAACCGCCCATGTAGTCGGCAATCAAAGTCAAATGAACCAATTATTGATTAAGCAAAGGTGCATCCATAATTTGCGGTTGACCAAATTATTTCGTCGAAGATACCTTCACGATACAACAATCAAATGATCATGTTTCTCGGGCAAAGCGGGGCTAGGGTTTCTATGAAGGCTATCTGGCTGAGGTTCGGGGCGCTCGCAGCGGCCGTGTGCACAACCGGTGCGGCGTTTGCTCAGGTCGAGGCATCGAAATCGCTCACGGCGATCGTCCAGCCGGAGCCGGTCAGCCTGACCGCGGCGCTGACTACGGCGGCGCCGACCGGGGTCGTCAGCGGCTCGATCTTCGACGGGCTCGTCGATTACGGCACCGATCTGAAACCCATCCCGGCTCTCGCCGAGCGCTGGGAGGTTGCGCCGGACGGCCTCTCCATCACCTTCCACCTGCGTCGCGGCGTGACCTGGCATGACGGCAAGCCCTTCACCTCGGCCGACGTGAAGTGGACGCTCGAGAACGTCTGGCAGAAGATCCATCCCCGCAACCAAGTGACCTTCGCCAAGGTCACGCGCGTGGATACGCCCGACGACTGGACGGCGATCCTGCGGCTCAGCCAGCCATCGGTGGCGATCCTCAGCTCCGTGAACAGTAACGGCGCCCAGGTCCTTCCCAAGCATCTCTACGAGGGAACGGACATCCTCAACAATCCGCACAACAACAAGCCGATCGGAACCGGGCCTTTCGTGTTCAAGGAATGGAGCCGCGGCAGCCATATCGTCCTGGAGAGGAACCCGAACTATTGGGACAAGACGAAGCCCTATCTCGACCGCGTGATCTTCAAGGTGATTCCGGACGCGGCCGCCCGCTCGGCGGCGCTCGAGAAAGGCGAGGTGCAATACGCGGTCTTCAGCCCCGTGCCCCTGCGCGACGCGGAGCGGCTGTCGAAATCCCCGAACCTGCGGGTGGAAACGCGCGGATACGAGTGGCTGTCGCCTTGGCTCTTCGCCGATTTCAACGTCGACCGGCCTTTTCTCAAGGACGTCCGGGTGCGGCGCGCACTGGCGCATGCGATCGACCTGTCGGCTCTCGCCAAGGTCGTCTGGTACGGCTTCGCCGTCCCAGCGACGAGCCCCGTCCCCTCGACGCTGCCCGATTTCCATGATCGCGAGGCGCCGAAATACCCGCTCGACCTCAAGCGCGCGGAAGCCCTGCTCGACGAGGCCGGCCTCAAGCGAAAGGCCGACGGCACCCGGTTCGCGCTCAGTCTCGACTACATTCCCTACGGCGACGACTACAAGCGCACGGGCGAGTTCATCAAGGCGTCGCTGAAGAGGGTCGGCATCGACGTCAACGTGCGCGGCCAGGATACCGCCGCCTATACGCGGAGGGTCTACGGCGACCGCGACTTCGACATCGCCATCACCTGGTTCGCCGCCTTCTCCGACCCGCAGGTCGGCGTCACCCGCGCCTACTGGTCGGATTCGATCGGCAAGAATGTCCCCTGGACCAACGCCTCCGGCTACCGCAATCCGACCGTCGACAAGATCATCGCCGACGTGCAGGGCGAGCCCGACCCCGCGAAGCGCATCGCGCTGTTCAAGCAGTTTCAGCGGATCGTGCTCGGGGATCTTCCGACGCTGCCGCTGCTCGAGCTCAAGTTCTTCACCGTCGAAGCGGCGAACCTCCGGCACCCCATCACGGGCGATCAGGTCTACGGCTCCTTCCGCGACTTCACCATCGACGCGCGTCCCCGCTCGAACTGATCCCGAACTTCCGGAGCCCTGCCATGATGTCCCGCCGCGCCTTCGCTCAAGGGGTCGCGCTCCTCGCGCTTCTGCCCGCGTTCTCTCTCGCGCCGTCCGCCCACGCCGCCGGGGAACCGCGCCGCGGCGGCACGCTGAATGCGATCATCCAGCCCGAGCCCGTCTCGCTGACGGCGGCGGTCCTGGCCGCTGCCCCGACCGGCATCGTCGGCGGGAACATTTTCGACGGACTGGTGAAATACGACCTCGCCCTGAAGCCGCAGCCTGAACTCGCCGAGCGGTGGGAGACCAGCCCCGACGGCCGGACCATCACCTTCCATCTGCGGCGCGGCGTGACCTGGCACGACGGCAAGCCCTTCACCTCCGCCGACGTTCAATGGTCCCTCGAACATGTCTGGAAGCCGCTGAACCCCCGCAACCCGGCGCTGTTCCGCAACATCACGAGCGCCGAGACGCCAGATCCGCATACGGTCGTGTTCAAGCTCGCCGAACCCTCGGTCGCGCTGTTCAGCATGCTGAACGGCAACGGTGCGCAGATCCTGCCGAAGCACCTGTACGAAGGCACGAACGTCCTGACGAACCCGCATAACGCGAAGCCGGTCGGCACGGGGCCCTTCGTGTTCAAGGAATGGGTCAAGGGAAGCCACATCCTGCTTGAGCGCAATCCGAACTACTGGGATGCCGGCAAGCCCTATCTCGACCGGATCGTGTTCCGGGTCGTGCCGGACGGTGCCGCCCGCGCGGCCGGGCTCGAGAAGGGCGACATCCATTACGCGCCGCTCAGCCCGATCCCCCTCCGAGACGCGGAGAGGCTGGCGAAGCTTCCGACCGTCAAGGTCGGCACGCAGGGCTACGACTGGCTCTCACCCTGGCTTTACCTCGATTTCAACGTCGACTCGCGGCACTTCAAGGACGCGCGCGTCCGGCGCGCCGTGGCCCATGCGATCGATCGCGAGGCCCTGATCAAGCTCGTCTGGTTCGGCTTCGGAAAGGCCGCGATCTCGCCGGTCCCCTCGACGCTTGCCGCCTTCCACGACCTCGAAGTGCCGAAATATCCGTTCGATCCGAAGAAGGCGGAGGCGTTGCTCGACGAGGCGGGGCTGAAGCGCGGGCCGGATGGAACGCGCCTCACCATCACGCACGACTTCCTGCCCTACGGAGAGGATTACCGGCGGACGGGCGAGTTCGTGAAGCAGTCGCTCAAGCGCGTCGGCATCGAGGTGACGCTGCGGGGGCAGGATACGGCTGCGTTCACCCGCCGCGTCTACGGCGACCGGGACTTCGATTTGTCGAGCTCGTGGTCGGGCTCCTTCCCCGACCCGCAGCTGGGCGTGGCGCGGCTCTATTCCTCGGCCTTCGCGGGCAAGAACATCCCCTGGTCAAACGGATCCGGCTTTCGGAGCGCCGAAGCCGATTCCATCTTCAAGGCCGTCGAGAGCGAGCCCGATCCGACGAAGCGCATCCAGGCCTGGAAGCGCTTCCAGGTTCTCGCCCAGACCGAGCTGCCGACGCTGCCGCTTGTCGAGCTCAGATTCTTCAACGTCTATTCGTCGCGTCTCCGGAACGCGGTCACGCGGGGCGATCAGATCTTCGGCGCCCTGACGGAAGCCTGGCTGGACGAGCCGGAGAAGAAGAATTGACTCGCGATGTCCTTCGGGACGGCGCGCTGCATGCGGCGCGCCGTTTCGGCCAGATCGTGTTCGTCGTGCTCGGGATCGCCGTCGTCAATTTCTTCCTGCTGCGCCTCGCACCCGGAGACGCGGCGGAGGTCCTGGCGGGGGAGGCGGGGGCGGCCACTCCCGAATTCATGGCGGCCTTGCGCCAGCAATTCGGCCTGGATCAGCCCGTTCACGTCCAGTTTGCCAAGTATATCGGCAACATCCTGACCCTCAATCTCGGCTATTCGTTCCGTCAGGGCATGCCCGTTTCGTGGCTGATCCTCGACCGGCTTCCGGCGACGATGCTGCTGATGGGAGCGAGCATCGGCTTCGCGTCCATCCTGGGGTCGGCGCTCGGCTTCCTCGCGGCGCGCCACGCGGGCCGGCTCACGGACACGGTCGTCTCGGTGGTGGCATTGCTGTTCTACGCAACGCCCGTCTTCTGGATCGGTGTCGTGCTGATCGTCGTCTTCTCCGTCTGGCTGGACTGGCTGCCGGTCGGCGGCATGGCGACGATCGAGGCGGGATATACGGGAATCGCCTATGCGGTCGACGTTGCTCGACACCTCGTTCTTCCGGCGCTGACGCTCGGGTTGTTCTACCTCGCGATCTATACGCGGCTGATGCGGGCCTCGATGCTCCAGGTCTACGGAGAGGATTTCATCCGCACGGCCGTCGCGAAGGGGGTATCGCCCCGCAACGTCGCGGCCCGTCATGTGCTGCGGAACGCCCTCCTTCCGGTCGTCACGATGCTCGGGATGCAGATCGGCTCCATCCTCGGCGGAGCGATCCTCGTCGAAACCGTGTTTTCCTGGCCCGGCCTCGGGCGGCTGGCCTTCGAGTCGCTTTTCCAGCGCGACCTCAACCTCCTCCTCGGCATCCTGCTGTCCAGTTCGGTCCTGGTCGTTCTCGTGAACATCGCGGTCGATCTCGCCTATCGGCTGCTCGATCCGCGCGTGGAGATCGGCTGAGATGGCGACGATCGCAATCGCACGACAAGAGGGAGGCCGGCGGCGTGCCCGGCTTGCGCAGCGGATCCGGGCCAACACCTCGGCGATCACGGGTGGCGTAATCCTGCTTCTCGTCCTGGCGGGAGCGCTGGCGGCGCCGGTTCTCTATCCCGGCGATCCGCTCGACATGGTCGCCGCACCCTTCATCTGGCCCGGAACGGATCGGGCTCACGTGCTCGGAACGGACATGCTGGGCCGCGACATCGCGGCCGGGATCCTGCACGGTGCCCGGGTGTCGCTGGTCATCGGCCTGGTGGCGACGCTCGTCTCCATCGTGATCGGCGTGACGCTCGGGGCGCTGTCCGGCTTCTACGGCGGCAGGGTCGACGCCGTTCTGATGCGGATCACCGAACTCGTTCAGACCATTCCGCCCTTCCTGTTCGCCCTTGCCATCGTCGCGATCCTGCAGCCCTCCATCCCGAGCATCGTGGTCGCGATCGGCCTGACGGCTTGGCCGAGCCTTGCCCGTCTCGTCCGCGCGGAGGTCCTGAAGATCCGCCATCGCGATTTCGTCCAGGCCTCGATCTCGCTCGGCGTGCCGCACTGGCGCATCATCGTACTCGACATCCTGCCGAACACGCTCGCACCGGTGATCGTCTCCGCTTCGATTCTGGTGGCGAGCGCGATCCTGACCGAATCCAGCCTCGCCTTTCTGGGGCTCGGTGATCCCAACGTCGCGAGTTGGGGCGGAATGGTGGGAGCCGGCCGCGAGGTGCTGCGCACGGACTGGTACGTCGCGACCTTGCCGGGTCTCGCGATCGTCGCCGCCGTCCTCGGCCTCAACCTCCTCGGCGACGGCTTGAACGATATCCTCGACCCGCAGCGATGAGCCGGCGAAGATCGCCGGCATGCCGGCGGAGCGATGCCGCTACGGGTCGACCAGCGCGGCCCCGCGCGAGGCCTGCCGGAGATCCTCGATGAGGTCTCCGACCTCTTCCAGTCCGGCATGGAATCGAAGCAGCCGGCCCTTGGGCAGCGACTCGGGCTTGCGGTGCGGTGGATGCACGGGAAGCACGAGCGAGACATGGCCGCCCCAGCTCTCCGCGATCCGGAACAGGAGGAGGCTGTCGACGAACGCATCGAGCCGATCGGGCGGGACCGCCTCGTCGAACAGCACGGAGAAAAGACTGTTTCCCTTCCCGAAATAGCGCAGGAAGCGGTCGTGGTAAGGGCTCGCCGCCCGCGCGGGGCTGAGAATATCCGCCACGAAGGATTGCCGACGAGGACTTCTCCGGCATCCTGACCCTCGTCTTTCAGCCGGCAGAGGAAATCGGTGCGGGCGCGCAGCGCCTCCTGTCCGACGGATTGCTGGAGCGGTTTCCCGTCGACGCGGTGTTCGGCCTGCACAACTGGCCCGGTGTCGGACGCGGACAATTCGGCTTCGTGCCGGGGCCGGCGATGGCCGCCGTCGACAAGGCCGAGATCCGGGTGACGGGCAAAGGCGGACACGGCGCCACTCCGCACGAAACGGTCGATCCCGTCCTCGCTGCCTCCGCCATCGTGCTGGCGCTGCAAAGCGTCGTGTCGCGCAACGTCGATCCGCGCGACGCCGCCGTCGTCACGGTCGCCTCGATCCATGGCGGGGAGGCGTCCAACGTCATCCCCGAAGCGGTCGACCTCAAGCTCACGATCCGCAGTTTCGACGCCGATGTCCGCGACCGGCTGGAGGAACGCATCACCGCCATCGCTCGGACCCAGGCCGAGACGTATGGCGCGCGCGCCGATGTTCGATATCGTCGCGGCCTGCCGGCGCTGCTCAACCACGAGCCGGAGACGCTGTTCGCACGCGAGGTCGCCCTCGCCACCTTCGGTCCTGACCGCGTCGAGAACGGCTTCAAGCCGCGCATGCCGAGCGAGGATTTCGGCTATCTCCTGCAGGCAGCGCCCGGCAGCTTCTTCTTTGTCGGCAACGGCGACAGCGCAGCCCTGCACAGCGACCGCTACGACTTCGACGACGCGCTGATCGGGCCGGCGGCGACCTTCTGGCTGCGCCTGGCGCGTGCCTACCTCGTCTGACCTGCAAGCGGCGACCGCAGCCGTGTCCGATCCGATGACGCATCAGGCGGCGCATGTCCCGCGTCGCCAAAACCTGCCGCGCAGCTGCCGGGCGGCCGCATGGACGGGAAACCGAGGAACGAGTGAATGGCGAGCAAACGCGACACGTTCGATGCTCTGGTGGGCAATACACCGCTGCTCGAGCTCGATCGCTTCGGTGCGGCGCGCCATCTCGGCGCGCGCATCGTCGGGAAGATCGAGTATCTGAACCCCGCCGGTAGCATCAAGGACCGCACCGCCTTGGGCCTCATCCGGGACGCCGAGGCGAGCGGCCAGCTGAAGCCGGGCCAGCTCATCGTCGACCTCACCAGCGGCAATACCGGGATCGGCCTCGCCGCGCTTGCAGCCGCCCGCGGGTACCGCTCGAAATTCTACCTCCGCAACACGATCAGCCAGGACAAGGTGAACCTTCTTCGGCAGTACGGAGCCGAGGTCGTCCTCATCGACAACAAGGAATTCCTCGAACCCGACGCCATCAAGACGATCATCAACCGCCTGAAGGAGGAGAACCCCGGCGCGTTCTATACGAACCAGCGCGGCAATCCGGCCAATCCCCAGGTTCATTTCGAAACGACAGGCCCCGAAATCTGGCGGGATACGAAGGGCGAAGTGGACATCTTCGTCGCTGCGGTGGGCACGGGCGGGACGATCTCCGGAACCGGGCGGTACCTGAAATCGCGCAAACCCGGCGTGAAGGTCGTGGTCGTCGAACCGGCGCCGCGTTCCGTGCCGTCCGCGAACGACCCGTATGCCGACGCCATCGAAGGCGTCCACAAGGTGACCGACATCGACCGCGAGCTCCTTCCGGAGAATTTCGATCCCGAGGTCGTGGACGAGGTCATCGTCACCGACACCGCCCAGGCGCGCGACTATGCCCAAGCGCTCGCGCGCGATCAGGGCATCCTGGCCGGCACCTCGTCGGGTGCGGTGCTCTTCGCCGCCTCGGTCCTCGCGAGCCGTCCCGAGAACGCCGGCAAGCTGATCGTCGCGATCATCGCCGACAGCGGAGAGCGCTATCTGTCTCCGCCTTTCGCGGGCCCGGCCGCGTAGCGACGGCCGGGATCGAAGCCTGCGGGCCTCGGGCGTGGTATCGCGTGGCGAGGCTCGCATCGGATTGTCGACGAAGCGGAGTGGTTCTCCGCCTCCGCCCGCGGCTCGATGGCTCTTCCGAACCGCCAGGACCACGCTGATCATGCCGATAGGGCAGCACCGCCCCGCGAATGCGGAAACCGAACCGTCCCCACCCGCCCGCAAGACCCTCTTGCGCGGCGCATTCCTGGCGACCTGCAAGCCCGCGACCCGTCGCATCCACCAGCCGATCGTCGATCCGGCCCGGGTGAAAGGCCACCTCAATCCGGCGGGACTGGGCCAGGCACGCCTTGCCTCCAAGGCGGGGTCGTTCGGGCAGAGCAGCGTGAGTTTCGAGTCGCTGTCCGCCTATGCCGCGGCGGACGAGAGCGGCGAAGCACCCTACGGGGGCGCCGAATACGGCATCGTCCAGTCTCCGGAGGCGGACGCGGTGTGTCGGAAGCTCGCGGCCTTGCACGGTGCGCCGGGCGCAATCATCTGCCCGTCGGGCCTGTCCGCCGTCTCGACGACCATCGATGCGTTCGCACCGACGGCGATCCTCCTTCCCGAGAATGTCTATTATCCGGCCTACCGCTATATGCGGGAGCGCAGCCGGGCCGACCTCGTCACCTATGCGGCCGGCGCCTCGGTGGCGGATATCGGCGCGCTTCTCGAGGCCACGGCCGAACGGCACGGCACGCAGCACGTGCTGCTCTATGTCGAGGCTCCCGGAAGCGGAACATTCGAGATTCCCGATCTCGGCGGGATCGTCGCGCTGGCTCGGCGTTCCGGCGTGAGAACCGCCATGGACAATACCTGGGCGAGCCACGCGCGCTTCAAGCCGATCGAGAACGGCATCGACATCGCCATCCAGGCCACGACCAAATACGAGGGCGGCTACGGAGACACGCCGGGCGGCGTGGTTCTGGCCCGGACGGAGCCCGATCTGGCCGCCTTGCGGCGCCAGCTGAGGATCAGTGGCAACGGCGCAGTGTCACCGCAGACCTGCACGCGGCTGTTCCATCGCCTCGACACGCTGGAGGCGCGACTCGCGCGCCACGAGGCGAGCGCAGCCGCGCTGATGCGATGGTTCGAGGCTCAAGACGCCTGGCGGCCGCAAGGAGGATCGCCGTATGCCCGTCATGCCCGCAGGCATGCATCACGCCTTCGATGGTGCTGGCATAGGGCAGGCCCGTCTGCTCCCGGATCGGCAGGGCGTCCATGTCGGCCCGCAGGCCGAGCCGGCGCCGGCCCGCCCCCCTGCTCAGTTCGCCGATGATCCCCGTGCCCGCGAGCCCTGTCGTCACCTCGTAGCCGTAGCTCCGGAGCCGTTCGGCCACGATCGCGCTCGTGCGGGCCTCGCGAAAGGCGAGCTCCGGATGCATGTGGAAATCCCGCCGAAGGGCGACGAAGTCGTCGAGCGACGCGGCGATCCCCGGATCGGTGCCCTGATCGGGGACAATCGTCTCCACATTCATGTCAGCCGGCCCTGCGCGACGGTTCGGCTTCGTCCCGCGGGGCGTAGCGGCTTTCCCGGCGCGGCAGCCCGAGATGGTCCCTCAGGGTCTGGCCGGGCAGCGCGCGATCGTACACGCCGCGCGCCTCGAGGACGGGAACGACGAGGTCGACGAAGTCGTCGAGGCCCTCGCCGATCACCGGAAAGCCGAGCACGAAGCCGTCGGCCGCCTGTTTCTCGACCCTTTCGATCAGGATGCCGGCAACCTCCTCCGCCGTTCCGACGAGGTCGGTGCGCGGAGTGACGGCCTCCAGCGCCGCCTCGCGCAGCGTCTGGCGCTTCAGCGCAGCGTTGCGCTTGATGCGATCGGTCGTCGACCGGAAGCTGTTCTGCCCGATCTCTCCGAGATCGGGAAAGGGCGCGTCGAGCGGATAGACCGAGAAATCGTGGTGATCGAAGTAGCGTCCGAGATAGGCGATGGCGTCGTCGATCGAGACGAGCGCCTGGATCGCCCGATACTTGTCCTCGGCCTCGGCGCTCGTGCGCCCGACGATCGGGCCGGCGCCGGGGAAAAGCTTCACGTCGTCGGCCCGCCGGCCATGGGCGACGGCACTCGTCTTGATGTTGCGGTAGAGGGCCTGCGCGTCTTCGATCGGGACATGCGTGGCGAAGACCGCGTCCGCATGCCGGCCCGCGAGGCCGATCCCGGCTTCGGACGCCCCGGCCTGGAAGATCACGGGCTGTCCCTGCGGCGAGCGCTGGATGTTGAGCGGGCCGTCGACCTGGAAGAAGCGGCCCCGGTGGTTCAGCGCATGCAGCTTGTCCCGCGCGAAGAACTGCCCGGTCTCGCGATCCCGGACGAAGGCATCGTCGTCCCAGGAATCCCAGAGGCCCTTCACGACGTCGAGATATTCCTGCGCGATCTCGTAGCGACGGGCATGCTCGGGGTGGGGGCGGCTGTAGTTCCGTCCCGATCCCTCCAACGGCGACGTGACGGCATTCCAGCCCGCCCGGCCGCTGCTGATCAGGTCGAGAGAGGCGAATTGCCGGGCGATGGTGAACGGGTCGCTGTAGGAGGTCGAGACCGTCCCCACGAGGCCGAGCCTCGTCGTGCTCGCCGCCAGGGCCGAGAGGATCGTCAGGGGCTCGAAGCGATTGAGGAAGTGCGGGATCGACTTCTCGTTGATGTAGAGCCCGTCCGCGACGAACGCGAAGGCGATCCCGTTCTCCTCGGCCTTGCGGGCGTTGCGGATGAAGAAGTCGAGATTGACGCTCGCATCGGGCGGATTGCTCGGATGACGCCACGCATTCATGTGGCTGCCGGCGCCCTGCAGCATCAGGCCGAACGTCAGACGGGTCCGGGACATGCGTCGTCCTCTCCTGTGGGGTTCAGGCTGCGAGCCGGAGGCCGGCGGCCGCCGCCAGCAGTTCGATCGTGTCGAGGCGCGGCGCGGCTTCGGTGACGGGGCATTCCACGACGAATTCGTCGACGCCGAAGATCCGGTGCAGCCGCGAGAGTTCCGCATGGACCCGTGCGGGAGAGCCGCGGACGAACAGCGCGCCGCGTTCCTCGATCCGGTAGCGGTCCGTGCCGATCTGGCGGACGTATTCGAGCGCCTGCTGGCGCGTCGTCACGTTGACGCCCTCGCCGTTCTCGAGTTCGACGCGGAAGCGTCGGGGATCGGCGGCGAGGTCTTCGGCGAGCTGGTCGGTCTCCGCGACGACGACGTTCACGGCGAGGAGCGGCCGCACGCCTCCATAGGCCCGGTAAGTCGACAGCGCCTGCGCGATGGCGGTCTCGTCGCCGTTGATATGCGCCGCATGGACGTAGTACCAGCCGAGACGAGCCGCGAGCCGTGCACTCTCGACGCTCGCCCCCAGGAGAAACCGGTCGGCGGGCTCGGGGGGCGAGGGGAACGCGGCGAGTTCCCGCTCGGGAGCACCGTCGTCGCCGTGGGGCTGCAGGTATCCATCCAGTTCGGCGAGCTGAGCCTCAAAACTCGGCTTTCGGTCCGGGTCGTGGAAGCTCTGCAAGGCCCGTGTCGAGAACGGCAGGCCGCCTGGGGCCTTGCCGACGCCGAGATCGACCCGCCCGGGGGCAAGGCTGGCGAGCAGATTGAAATTCTCCGCGACCTTGTAGGCGCTGTAATGCTGCAGCATCACTCCGCCGGAGCCGATCCGGATGCGCCGGGTGCGCGCCAGCAGAAAGGCGATCAGCACCTCCGGCGAGGAGCCGGCCAGCCTCGCCGCATTGTGATGCTCGGCGACCCAGAACCGAACGAAGCCGAGTTCCTCCGCCTTCCTCGCGAGGTCGAGCGTGCGCCGGAGCGCGGCTTCGGCGATCTCCGCTCCGTCGAGCGGGCTCTTGTCGAGGAAGCTCAGGGCAAAGGTCATGCGGCTCAGGCCGCCGTCGCGCTGTGGCCCGAGAGACGCGCAATCACGCGGCGCTCCTGCTCCGCCTTGAGAGCCGTCACGCGGGCGGTGGCCTCCTCGAACGAGGCGGCGGGCGCATGGACGTGCGAGTCCCCTTCCTCCCCTTCGCGCGTTCCGATGAGCTTTTCGAACGGCAGGGAGCGGTAGAGCGCGGGGTCGACCGACGCGTCGAAGAGACGCCGATAGCCCAGCGAGACATAGAGCGCCGTTGCTTCCGGTTGCCGAAAGCCTGTCGTCAGATAGGCGCGCGTGTAGCCGAGCCGGGCCGCGCTGTCCTCGAGCGCCTGGACGATGCGCCGGGCCAGCCCCTGGCGGCGCAGGTCGGCTCGGGTCCAGATGCGCTTGAGCTCCACGGTGTCGTCGTCATGGCTCATGAACGCGCCGCCCCCGACGGTCTCTCCGTCGCGCAGCAGAAGCAGAAAATCGCCGAGCGGCGGCCGATAGGCCTCGGCCGGGTAACGCAGGATCTCCGAGCGAGCGCCGCCGGGCCGGCTCAGAGCGCCGTAGCGACCATCGTATTCGAGGACGAGCGCCTCCAGCAGCGGCTGGGCCGCCACCTCCAGAGGTGACGATTGGACGACGACATCAGCCACGACATGCCTCCGTATCGAACCGGCCATTCTTCAGGTTCGCACCGGAACTGATTCCAATCTCTCGCCGCAAAGACGAAAGAGAAGTCAGTTCAAATAATACGGAACAATGTTCTTTATAAATACGATTACGGTCAATAACGACGTGTTCTAAAGATTGCGCCCAGAACAAAACGTTTTATGATTTAAGCCCATTCGCAGGAGAATAATCTGGTCCTTGGATGCGTCGGCGTCGCAATCGGCCTTCCGCTTGATTGCCACGACAAAGAGAGGCCATGGCGAGACGCGCGCCATTCGGTCGTGTTCGACAGAAGGATCGGTTGGCCAGTCGCCGGCGCACGGGGTTCTGCGGGGTCGACGACCGGCGGGTGGTGAGCGGGATCGTCTACGCGATCAGGCATGGGCTCCGGTGGACGGACGCGCCCAGGGAAGATGAGCGACCACAAGGGCGCCCGCCTCGTGCTCGTGACCGCGACCGCGACCGTGATCGCCCCGCGCGCCGAGAAGCCGCGCCGGTCCACGCGTCCGCGTCCGGATCGGGGATGGCATCGCGCGGCCCCGATCCGACGCGCTCAGAAGCGGTAGTTCACGCCGAACTTCACCATCGGGACGTCGAGCTTCGTCGTCAGCTTGCGCCCCGTGACCGTGTCGGCCGTGACCGGGATGCCGTGGTAATTGTCGGCGACGACGCCGAGCCGCGCCCCGGGAAACGACATGGTCTTCTTGTCCTGGAACGAGGCCAGCAAGTATTCGCCCTTCACCGACCAGCCCTCGCCGATCGCGTATTCCGCGCCGCCGCCGATCGCGAAGCCGATACGCGACAGCGAGGCACCTTCGGTGAAGCTCGGCACGGTCACGAACTGCGCCACCGGCAGGGTGCTGGTGCCGTTGACCATCGTCACGAACTGCGTCCGCCGATCGTGCTGCCTCGCGAAGGCGACGCCGCCCGTGCCGTAGACCATGAGGTTGTCGGTAAGGGCATAGCCGAGCCGGCCGCGGATCGTGGTCAGCCACTCGATGTCGCTGGACCTCGTAGCCTCGATGTTGCGCAGGCGGAGGAGATCGGTGAAGCCGCCCGATCGCTCGCTTTCGGTCGCGTAGGCGTATTCCGAATGCCCGGTCTGGGGCTTCACGATATCGCCCTCGATGCCCACGACGAGGCCGTTCCCGAACTGATGATTGTAGCCGGCATTCAGCCCGAAGACGAAGCCGCTCCCCTTCAGCTTCGGCGTCTCGGCGATCGGATAGCCGGCGACCGAGCCGTCAGCGGCCGTCATGGTTCCGTCGAGCCGGCTCTGACCGAAGCCCCCATGACCGCCGAGATAGAACCCGGTCCAGTCGGTCTTGCCGGCATTCGTCGAGAAGAGGTTGGCCAGGGAGATGCCTGACAGCGGCTCGTTCCCGCCGAACTTGCCCGTCAGGCCGATCCTGACGATCCGCCCAGGCGCGGGGTTCGGCACGAGGCTGAGCGGATCGACGTAATACGTGTCGGTGAGATTCTCGACGTTCACCCAGCCGGTCAGGTCCTTGCTCAGCTTGTACTCGGCGAAGGCGTCGACCGTGTAATACGGGTTCCACTTGACGAGCGCGACGATGGTCGCGAGGCCGGCGATAGGCTCGCCGTGCTTGATGTGGCGCGGGCCGACATGGCTCACGCGACCGCCGATGGTCAGCTTGTCGTCCAGCAGCTTTTGCGACGCGGTGAGACTGATCTGATATTGAGGCGGGATCTGGTTTGTCGCGTAATCGGCCGAGATCGTCCGGGCCTGGCAGTTTCCGGCCGTCTGGCAGAACTCGACCTTCGTATAGTAGTTCGCGGATAGATCCGCCGTGAACCCCTTGTTCTCGTAGCGTCCGGACAGCTCGACGCCTTCGAACTTCGCGTTAGGAATGTTTTCTACATAGAGGTTATAGTTGACTGAGTATCTCGAGACGTAATTGCTGATATTCCAGTTGAAGTATCCGAACTTGATCATGGCCTTGTCGCCTTCGGCGAAGAGGCTGTCTCTGGTCAGGTTGGTGCCGATTTCCCAGTTGTTCGCGCGCTCGGGCTTGACGGTGCTGGCGGCGGCTCCCGAGTAGAAGGCGGATACGGTTTCGAACAGGCTCGGCATGCGAAGCGTGCTCGAGTAATTGGCATAGACTTGCGCCCCCTGCCACGGCTCGATCAGGACGCCGACGGATGGGCTCGAGCCTTCACCGTCCCTTTTCGGGAACGCGTTGTTGGCATCGGGGCGGTTCAATGCGGCGTTCTGATTGAGATCGTGACTGAGATAATACGAGTATCTCATTCCGCCATGGAGGGTCAGCCAATCGACCGGCTTGTAGGACAGCTTGGCGAAGACCGCTGATTCGTCTCTCTTGCCGTGGCGTGAGGGGATGTTGTGAATGTTGTCCGTGAAGCGGGTGGGATGCGTGGATTCCCACAGATACGAGGCGCCGTAATCGAGCTCGAAGGAGCCGATGCGGCCCCACGACCAGCGTGACGTGTTGCTGACATCCCCACCCCACATGCGGGTGTCGGCACCCGTCCGATGCTCGACCGGCAGACCGAAATCCTCCGGCCATGATCCGCCTCCCGAGCGGATCGGGCCGCGGATCCTGAGATCCGTGAGCCACAGATTCGCCTTCACGTCGATGAGATCGTTATCCTCGGGCTTCCAGCGATAGCGGGAGGTCCAGCTGTCGACCTCCGTTCGCCCCTTCTGCCGCGCCTCGACGGCCTGACCCGTCGGTGAGCTGAAGCGCGCAGCGAACATGTCGCCGGCTTCGCTGCGGAACCCATTATAGCCGAACTGGATCGTATGGCCGTCGCCGAACCGGAAGGTTCCCTTCGCGAGGTACGATTCCGTGTCGAGATGCGTGTTCAGCACCTCCTCGCCCTTCCGATACGTGGTGAGGTCTCCGTTGATGTAGTAATTGGTCCACCAGGGCTGGCAGCCGCTCCACTGGTTGCAAGTCGGCCGGGGGCCGGTGCCGATCGGTTGCGCGGCGCCCCCGTTCGATCCGGCGAAGTAGTTCCCCTGCTTGCGGCGTGCATAGCCGGCGAGAAGGTCGTAGTTGTCGTCCTTCCAGGCCGCGACGACGCTGCCGGAGCCGCTGGTCGGATCGAGCAATCCTGGCCGGCTCATGCCGTCGAGCAGCGCGTAGGGCGAGGCATTCGGCGCCCGGACCGTCGCCTGGTCCCAGCGATAGCCGCCGAGCAGGCCCTCTCGCGGGGTCCCGGTATTGGTCCCGAACCCGCTCTTGACGAGGATGCCGAAGCGCTCGCCCGGCTTGACGACGTCGTCGGCGTTCAGGGTTCGGATCGCGACCGTTCCCGCAATGCCGCGCGTCGAGGAACTCGACCCCTTGAGGATGTCGACGCCGCCGATCAGGTCGGGATCGATGAAGGTGCGGTTCGAGATGCCCTGGTAGCCCTGATGGAGCGTCAGCCCGTTCTCGGCGCCGTCGATCGTGACCGCGACGCGGCCCATGCCCTGCATGCCGCGGATGTTCGGATCGATGCCGCCGGCGCCGTTGCGCGCCTCGCCCGACATCACGCCGGGCGTGCCGCGGAAGATGTCGGCCGGGCTCGAGCCGCGGAAGCGCTCGATGCTCTCCTGCGAGATGAAGGCCGTCGGCGCGGGCGTCG
This sequence comes from Enterovirga rhinocerotis, assembly GCF_004363955.1. Classification (GTDB taxonomy): domain Bacteria; phylum Pseudomonadota; class Alphaproteobacteria; order Rhizobiales; family Beijerinckiaceae; genus Enterovirga; species Enterovirga rhinocerotis. Next base: position 151,028 of record NZ_SNZR01000018.1, on the reverse strand, counting down.
AATAGGGCGTCTCGGGCGTGCCGCCCCCGAACAGGCCCGATCCGCTGGTCCCGCTGACATTGATCGTGTCGAGCGCGATCGCGCCTTCCGGCGCCGCCCCGACGGATCCTGCGCCCGGCGACGGCGCGACGATGGTCGCGGAGTTCGGTCCGGTGAACCGCGCCGAGAGGCCGGTGCCGCTCAGCAGGGAGGAGAGGGCCTGCTGCGACGTCAGGTTGCCCGACGCGCCGCGTGTCGTCTTGCCGCTAGCGAGGCTGGCGTCGAACAGAAGCTGCAGCCCCGATTGAGCGGCGAGGCGGTTGAGGGCCGGCGTCAGCGCGCCAGCCGGCACGGAGATGGCGCGCGCCGCCGCTTGAGCTGCCGGGGCGTTCTGGGCCGTGGCCGGCCCCATCCCGCCGACGGCGAGCATGGTCCCCGTGAGAAGGGCGACGCGAAGCCGCTTGCTGCTCTCCGCCCGGTTGCGGCCGTGTCGCCCGTTCGTCGTCATGGAAAAAGCCCCCGATGCGCGACGATCAAGGCGTCGCGTCCGTCGTCGCGCGGCGGCGTTGATTGGCCGCTCACCCAGAAGACGAACGGGCTCCGCGCGTTGGGACTCGGGGCGTCAGAAAAATCCGGGCGGCGCCGGGGGCGGGATCGTCACCCTCGGATGACGATGAGGGGGCCGAAGCGCGTCGCGGTCACGCCGAGGCTCTGTTCGAGGAACGCGAGCGCCGCATCGGTATCGACGATCGAGACCGTACCGCTGACGCGGCGCTCGGCGAGCGCGCCCCCGGCGATCACGATCCGGCCCGCGAAGTGACGGCCGATCTCGGCCACCACCTCGGCGAGGCTGGCGCCGTCGACGACGAGAAGACCCCGGCGCCAGGCGAGCGCCGTCAGAGGGTCGGCAGGCCGGATCTCCGTCACCGAGCCATCCTGACCGTAGGCGGCCTGCTGTCCCTGCTCGACCCGGATCGGCGGCCGTGACGAGCCGGTCGGTGCCACCGACACCGCGTGCTCGGTCACGGTGACATCCGTCTGCCCGTCGCCCAGGCGGATGTCGAAGGCCGTGCCGAGGGCCGTGGTGCTTCCGCCGCGTCCTTCGACCGTGAACGGGCGCCGCGGGTCCCTCGCCACCTGGAAGAAGGCCTGGCCGCGCAGCAGCCGGACGGTGCGCCGCGCGGGCGTGAAGTCGTAGGCCACGGCCGAGGAGGCGTTCAGTTGCATCGTCGAGCCGTCCGCGAGCGTGACGACAGGCATCTCGCCCGCTCCCGTGATGACGTCCGCCTGGAGCCGCATGGGGCCGTCCAGCGCCAGGAACAGGCCTCCCGCGACGCAAAGGGCCGCGAGGGAGGAGACGACCGATTTGGCCGCGGACGGGCGCGGCGCGACCTTGAGGTCGCGGAGTGCCGGATCCTTCATGATGACGCCGCGGGCCTCGCCCATCAGCCGCTCGGCCGCCTGATAGGCCGAGAGGTTGTCCGGATGGAGGTTCAGCCACTCTCGGAACCCGTCCGCGTCCCGCGCCGTGTGGCGGGCGTCCCTGTTGCGGAACAGCCAGTCGGCGGCTTCCTCATGACGCCGCCGCCTGATCCGCGCTGACTGCTTGGCCGTCATTGCGGGCTCCCGACCGTCCCGTGTCTCTGCTGAGAAGACGAATGAGCCCTTCATTCCGGGATCGTCGCTGTATTGTCGAGGGACGCGAACACGGCTCGTGCCGATAATGCGCTCGATCCGGGGGGCGAGATTTACGGGAGAGGCGCGCGCACTCAGTCCATCTGGTGCAGACGATCGAGGCAATGCGCCAGGGCGCGGCGCAGATGGCGGTCCACCATGTTCCGCGAGATCCTCAGCCGGGCGGCGATCTCGTCCGGCCCGAGCCCGTGGAGCCGATGCAGGATGAAGACCGCGCGCCGACGGACGGGCAGGTCCCCGATCGCTTTGCGCAGAACGACGAGCCGAGCCTCCACCGCGAGCCGGTGGTCGGGAGCGGCCGTCTCCGCCGGCACCGCGAGGGCTTCGGCCTCGGTGCCCGAGAACAGCCGCTCCTCGAAGCGGGTCCGGCGCAGGCGGTCGATGCCGAGATTGATCGCCGCCCGGCAGAGGAAGCCCCGCAGCGAGCGCTTGCCCCTCAGGACCTCGGGCTGTTCCGCGAGCTTGAGGTAAAGGTCGTGAACGATATCCGCCGCGGCATTGTGGGAATGGCCGCGGCTTCGCACCGCGGTCTTGATGTCCGCATAATGCGCCTCGATCGCTCGGTTCAGCAGATCGTCGTCGTCAAGGCTGATCGAATGGGACACAACGGTCGAACTCAGGTCCAAGGATGGGCCTGGGTTACAATGCGCAAGATTGTACGTGCAAGATCAATAGGTTAAAGACATTCCAAATTGAAGTCTGGAACGATTTGATCGTCGCGGCCGACGACGAACGAAATCAACGACCTATCGGTTCGCTCCGGGTGCCGGGCCTGTTGTTGCTGCGGGACAACACCCGTCGCAATCATGTGATTGTGGTCCGAGGAGCCCTGCCTGCGGCGACCGGAACGGGCTGCAGCGCCCGCGGCGGCTTGGGCGCCGGGCGATACCGAATGAACCGGATCGGCACCGTGAGGACGCGCGAAGCGCTCCGTCAGCCAGGCGCATGGCACAGTCCCACGATAGAGTGACCGACGCCCGAGACACCATCGGGGACTCGCCAAGGCGTCTCCTGTCCAGCACAACAGCAAGTCAACCGTGCAGGTGATCGAGCGCGTGGTGTAGAAGATCGGCTTAAGAACCAACTCCATGTGGCTAGGGCATACCGTCAAGGTCGATCGCGCGGAGCGCGTCTCCACGGAGACTGCGGATCGGAGCCAGGTTCGGCGCGCCGTCCTTCTGCTGGCGGGCCTGCTCGTCGTGCTCCTGATGGTCGCGCCGATCGCGCGCCAGCCGCTCTCGGGAACCGAGCCGCTCCTGCCGGCCTACGCGGCAGCGATCTTCGTCAGCGAGATGGTCACCGTCGCGCTTCTTCTGGCGCTTTTCGGCGTGCAGCGGTCGTGGGCCCTGCTCGCCCTCGCAGGCGGATACCTCTTCTCGGGACTCACGGTGATCCCCTGGGCTTTCACGTTTCCGGACGTGTTTCCCGGCTGGGCCGTCGGAGACGGGCTCCAGACCACCGCCAGCATCGCGGCGTTCCGCCGCCTCGGCTTCCCGCTCTTCGTGCTCGCCTACGCCCTGCTGAGGGACCGCCCGCCCGTGCACGGCAGTGCGAGCTGGCCCATCGCGGGCGTGATCGCCGGCGTCACCGGCGTGGCTCTCGGAGCGACGGGGCTCATCATCGTCGGGGACGACGTGCTGCCGAGGTTCATGACGGACAAGCGCAACGTCGCTGCCGTCTGGTTCGTCGTCCCGCCTGCGACGATCGTCCTCTACGCGTGCGGGCTGGGCCTTCTGCTCCGGCGGCCTCTCTCGGTCCTCGATCTGTGGCTGGTCGTCGTCCTGTGCACGCTGCTGATCGAGCTGGTTCTTCTGTCCTATGTCAGCGCCGGGCTGCGCCTCGGCGTCGGCTGGTGGGTCGGACGAGCGTGCGGGCTCCTCTCGGCCACGATCATGCTTCTCGTGCTCCTGCTCGAGACGACGTCACTCTACGCCAGGCTCGCCCGTTCCGTCGCGGCCGAACGGAGGGGGCGCAACAACCGCATCACCACCATGGAAGTCCTGTCGGCCTCGATCGCGCACGAGGTGAAGCAGCCGCTCGCCAGCATGGTCACGAACGCCGATGCGGGACTTCGCTGGCTGGCCAAAGAGCCTCCCCGGTCCGACGAGGCGAAGGCGGCCCTCGGACGCATCGTGCGAGACGGCCACCGAGCGAGCCGGGTGATCGAAAGCGTCCGGGCCATGTACACCAAAGGCTCGCAGGAGCGCGTTGCGGTGGACCTGAATGCCCGCATCGAGGAGGTCGTCGAGGCCTATGAGAGCGAGTTCAGGCTCTCGGGCATTTCGGTCGAGACGGATCTCGAGCCGATGTTGCCGCTCGTCCTCGGCAATCCTGCGCAACTGCACCAGGTCGCCTGCAACCTGATCGACAACGCGGTCGAGGCCATGAGGCCGGTCGCCGGCCGTCGACGGCTGCTTCGCGCGACCTCGCGGCGGCGGAGCGATGGCGAGGTGGTGGTCTCGATCGAGGATACGGGGACGGGACTCGACCCGGCGCACGGAGAGGACATCTTCGAGCCCTTCTTCACCACGAAGCCCGATGGAATGGGGATGGGCCTGATGTTCTGCCGCTCAGTCGTCGAGGCCCATGGCGGTCGTCTATGGGCTTCGGCCAATATCCCGCACGGGGCAGTGTTGACCTTCTCATTGCCCGAAGCCGGAGAGGAGGGTTGATGGGTTCCGAGACGCCCCTCGTCTACATCGTCGACGACGATCCGTCGGTGCGAGAATCGCTCGACAGCCTGCTTCGCTCGGTCGGCCTGGCGGTGCTTGTGTTCGAAACGGGTCAGGCCTTCCTCGATGCGGAGCGGGCAGACGTCCCGAGCTGCCTGATCCTCGACGTGAGGCTGCCGGGATCGAGCGGATTGGAGTTCCAGCGCCAGCTCGCCTCCTCGGAGCTGGCGCCCCCGATCGTCTTCATCACGGCCCATGGCGACGTGCCCATGTCGGTTGCGGCGATGAAGGCGGGAGCCGTCGAGTTCCTGACCAAGCCATTCCGCGACCAGGATCTCCTCGACGCCGTCCAGAGAGCCGTCAGGCTCGATCGCGACGCGCGCGCGGAGGCGGCCGTCACCGCCGGCCTGCGGGATCGCTTCGCGATGCTGACCCCGCGCGAGCGGGAGATCCTGGCGCTCGTCACGGACGGCCGGATGAACAAGCAGATCGCCGGAGACCTGAAGCTGAGCGAGGTGACGGTGAAGGTCCACCGCGCCCAGGTCATGCAGAAGCTGCAGGCGAATTCGCTGGCCGATCTTGTGCGGATCGCAGATCGGCTGGCCGGGGCTACACGTCGGCACAAGGCGGCCGACACCAAGGCATAGTTGCTTTCCGCCGCCAGCGGTCCCGATCCTGGGACGTCGCGGCTTTCCGGAACCCATTGGGGCGCCTGGACATCCGCGTCGCGGGAGCTGGGAGAGGAGCATGGTCGCGGACGGCGTCATTTCCGTCGTCGACGACGATGAAGCGGCTCGCGAGTCCATCATGGGTCTCCTGGGGGCGCTCGGCTTCGCATCGGCCGGCTTTCGCGATGCCGCGGCGCTTCTCGCCTCGGCCGATCTGCGGCGGACATCGTGCGTCATCGCCGATTTCCGGCTGCCCGGAATGAGCGGCCTCGCCCTGTGCGCGCATCTGGCAGAATGCGCTCCGGCGATCCCCACCATTCTCGTGACGGCCCATCCGGAGGAACTCACGCGCCACCGGGCCCTGCGGGCAGGCGTGCGCTGCTATCTCCAGAAGCCGCTCGATCCGGACTTGCTTCTCGCTTGCCTCGGTTCGGTGAGCCGAAACCGGACCGGCGGCCCGGAGTAGGGCGAGCATCCGCCAGTTCAGGACGGCAACCCAACAGTATAGCTGCGCCGACCCCCGCGAGCCCGATACCTGTTCGGTCTAGAGCGGGGAGGGACTGGCGGTGGGGCCGGCGACAGCCGGCACGAGGTGTTCCGCGTCCCGTCGATCTCCCGGCTTCGTCTTTTGCGCAGGAGACCACGGCCTTGCCCTTCATCAAAAGCGACGGCGTCGAGATCTACTTCAAGGATTGGGGTCCGAAGGATGCCCAGCCGATCATGTTCCACCATGGCTGGCCCCTCTCCTCCGACGACTGGGACACGCAGATGCTCTTCTTCCTTGAGAAGGGGTTTCGCGTCGTCGCCCACGATCGTCGCGGCCATGGCCGCTCCGCCCAGGTCGCGGACGGCCACGACATGGATCATTACGCCGCCGACGCCTTCGCGGTCGTCGAGCACCTCGACCTGCGGAACGCCGTCCATATCGGCCATTCGACCGGAGGCGGCGAGGTCGCCCGCTATGTCGCGAGGCACGGCGAGCCGAGCGGCCGCGTCGCCAAGGCGGTGCTGGTCAGCGCGGTCCCGCCGCTGATGCTGAAGACCGCGAACAACCCCGAAGGCCTGCCCATCGAGGTGTTCGACGGCTTTCGCGAGGGCGTGGCCGGCAACCGGGCCCAGATGTTCCTCGATGTGCCGGCCGGCCCGTTCTACGGCTTCAACCGGGCCGGCGCGAAAGTCGATCAGGGCGTCGTCCAGAATTGGTGGCGCCAGGGCATGACGGGAGGCGCCAAGGCCCATTACGACGGCATCAAGGCTTTCTCCGAGACCGACCAGACAGAGGATCTTCGGGCGATCACGGTGCCGACGCTGGTGATGCACGGCGACGACGATCAGATCGTGCCTATCGCCGATTCCGCGCTGAAGTCGGTGAAGCTGCTGCGGAACGGCACGCTCAAGATCTATGAAGGCTATCCCCACGGGATGCTCACCACGCATGCCGAGGTGATCAATCCCGATCTGCTCGCCTTCATCCGCTCCTGAGCCGAGCCGTCCCGGCGTCCGGCTTCCGGCCGGACGCATTCCCGAGCCTCGGCGCAGTCCGGCGCGGGCGCATCCCCACCAACCGCAGAGGTCTCCGATGTCCAATCCCAAGCTCGATCTGCTGACGCCGGCCAATTGCCAGGTCATCTTCATCGATCAGCAGCCGCAGATGGCCTTCGGCGTGCAGTCGATCGACCGTCAGGTGTTGAAGAACAACGTCGTCGCGCTCGCCAAGGCCGCGAAGGCATTCGACATCCCGACCACGATCACGACGGTCGAGACGCTCAGCTTCTCGGGACACACCTATCCCGAACTGCTCGCGGTCTTCCCCGAGCACCCGCTACTCGAGCGGACGTCGATGAATTCATGGGACGACCAGAAGGTCCGCGACGCCCTCGCGAAGGCGGGCCGGAAGAAGGTGGTCGTGTCCGGGCTCTGGACCGAGGTCTGCAACAACTCCTTCGCGCTCTCGGCGATGCTGGAGGGCGGCTACGAGATCTACATGGTCGAGGACGCCTCCGGTGGGACCAGCAAGGCCGCCCACGACTACTCCATGCAGCGCATGATCCAGGTCGGGGTCGTGCCCGTCACCTGGCAGCAGGTCATGCTCGAATGGCAGCGCGACTGGTCGCACAAGGCGACCTACGACGCGGTCATGGCGATCGTGCGCGAGCATTCGGGCGCCTACGGCATGGGCGCCGACTACGCCTACACGATGGTCCACGGCGCGGCCGAGCGGACGCAGCACGGGCCGAGGCTCGAGGCGGTGCCTGCCGAGCCTGTCCCGCCGGGCCAGCGGCCGGCTGCGGTCGCCGCAGGCTGAGCGGCGCGCCTTGGCGTGACGGACTGGTGCCGGACGAGGACCGCCCTCGTCCGCCGCCGATCAGACACCGGATGGCATGACATGACTCGATTCTCTCGTCGCACCTTCAGCGCGGGCGCTGCCGCCTTTGGCCTCTCGACGACCTATGGACGCCCTGCGATGAGCCAATCCGCCGCCCCCGACGTCATCCTGGTCAACGGGCGGTTCAGCACGATGGATCAGGCCACCCCGAACCCGGAGGCCGTGGCGATCAAGGATGGGCGCTTCTCGGCCGTCGGTGCGTCGCGCGAGATCATGCCGACCGCGGGGGCGTCGACCAGGGTTCTGGACCTGGCCGGCGGGCGCGCGGTTCCGGGTCTCATCGACAGCCACCTCCACCTGATCCGGGGAGGGCTGAACTACAATATGGAGCTGCGCTGGGACGGCGTGCGCTCGCTCTCGGACGCCATGAGCATGCTCCGGCGCCAGGTCGCCGTGACGCCGCCGCCGCAATGGGTGCGGGTCGTCGGCGGGTTCTCGGAGCACCAATTCGCCGAGAAGCGGCTGCCGACCCTGGACGAACTCAATGCCGTGGCGCCCGACACGCCCGTCTTCATCCTCCACCTCTACGACCGGGCCCTGCTGAACCGCGCCGCGTTGCGGGTGGTCGGCTATACGAAGACCACCCCGAACCCGCCCGGCGGCGAGATCCAGCGCGACGCCTCGGGCGAGCCGACGGGCCTGCTCCTGGCGAAGCCGAATGCGCAGATCCTCTACGCGACGCTGGCCAAGGGGCCGTCGCTGCCGCCCGAATACCAGCTCAACTCCACGCGCCACTTCATGCGCGAACTGAACCGGCTCGGCATCACGGGGGCGATCGATGCCGGGGGCGGGTTCCAGAACTACCCCGAGGATTACGAAATCATCCGGAAGCTGCACGCCGACGGCGAGCTGACGGTGCGCATCGCCTACAACCTCTTCACGCAGAAGAAAGGCGAGGAACTCGCCGACTTCACCCGCTGGGGAAAGATGGTCCGGCCGGGACAGGGCGACGACACGCTCCGCCATAACGGCGCCGGCGAGATGCTGGTCTTCTCCGCGGCCGATTTCGAGGATTTCCGCGAGCCGCGCCCTGAAATGGGCGGCGAGATGACCACCGAACTCGCCGATGTGGTCCGGGTCCTGGTCCGCAACCGCTGGCCCTGGCGGATGCATGCGACCTACGACGAGACGATCACCAAGGCTCTCGACGCCTTCGAGCAGGTGAATCGCGAGATGCCGATCGACGGGCTGCACTGGATGCTCGACCATTGCGAGACCATCAGCGAGCGCAACATCGACCGCGTCGCCGCGCTCGGCGGCGGCATCGCCGTGCAGCACCGCATGGTCTTCCAGGGCGAGGACTTCGCGGCCCGCTACGGGCAGGCCGCGCTGGAGCGGACCCCTCCGGTCCGGCGCATGCTGGAGGCCGGCGTTCCGGTCGGCGCCGGCACGGACGCGACCCGGGTCGCCTCCTACAATCCCTGGGTCTCCTTCGCCTGGCTCGTGACCGGCAGGACCCTGGGCGGGCTCCAGATGTACCCGGCCCGCAACCGCCTCTCGCGCGAGGAGGCGCTGCGGCTCTGGACGGTGAGCAACACCTGGTTCTCGACCGAGGAGGGCAAGAAGGGCCAGATCAAGGTCGGCCAGCTCGCCGACCTCGCGGTCCTCGACCGGGATGTCATGAATGTGCCGGAGGACGAGATCCAGGACACGGTGAGCGTCCTGACGCTGCTCGGCGGCAAGGTCGTGCACGGATCGGGCGACTACGCGCCGCTCGCGCCGACCCTGCCGCCGCCGATGCCCGACTGGTCGCCGGTGCGGACCTTCGGCGGCTACCAGCGGCGCGCGGATGCCGGCAACGGCATGAAGCTCGCCTCCGCCTGCGGTTGCGCGAGCGCCTGCGGCGTCCATGGCCACGATCACGCCCGCGCGCTCGCCGGGAGGGCTCCGGCGGCGGACGACCGCTCGTTCTGGGGGGCGTTCGGCTGCTCCTGCTGGGCGGTCTGACGATGGACGCTTCCGCCACCACGCCCGCTCCGCGTCTGATCGAGGGCCTCCTGGGCCTTCCCGGCCTCGGCCGTCTCGCCCGCTTGCTGCTCGCCTCGCCGTTCCTCGGCAGCGGCTTCGGCAAGCTCCTCGACTTTCCTGGCGCGACGGCCGAGGCGGCGGGTCTCGGCCTCCGGCCGGCGATGCTCGTCGCCGCTTGCGTGATCCTGGTCCAGCTCGGCGGCTCGGCGCTGTTCCTGACCCGGCGCTGGTGCTGGCTCGGGGCGGGCCTGCTTGCCGGGTTCACGATCGTCGCGACGCTGATCGCGCATCCGTTCTGGCAGTTCGCGGGTCTCGACCGGGTCCGTCAGACGGCGACCTTCCTCGAGCACATGGCCATCGTCGGAGGCTTCGTCGCGGCCGCCCTCCTGGTTCACGGGAGACCCGTCCGATGAGCGCGGCCGAGAGCGGCGCTCTGCCGCCACCCGCGAGCCCGCCCAGCGCCTTCGCGCCGCTGCGGCAGAAGCTGTTCGCGATCCTCTGGATTGCGACCGTGCTCGGCAATGTCGGCAGCTTCATGCGCGACGTCGCCAGCGCCTGGCTCGTCACCGACCTGTCGTCGTCGCCGCTCGCGGTCTCGGCGATCCAGGCGGCCGGCACGCTGCCCGTTCTCCTCCTCGCGATTCCGGCGGGCGTCCTGTCGGACATCCTCGACCGGCGCCATCTCCTGATCGGCATCCTCCTCGCTCTCGCGGCGGTCAGTGGCAGCCTGTCGATCCTCGCGGCGTCCGGCCATGTGTCGGTCGTGAGCCTCGTCGCCCTGACCTTCGCGGGCGGGATCGGTGCGGCGCTCGCGGCGCCGAGCTGGCAGGCGATCGTGCCGGAATTGGTGTCGCGCGGGGACCTGAAGGCCGCGGTGGCGCTGAACTCGCTCGGCTTCAACATCGCCCGGGCCATCGGGCCGGCCATCGGCGGTCTCCTCGTCGCGGTGGTCGGTGCTGCCACGACATACCTCTTCGACGTGGTCAGCGACCTCGTGGTCGTCGCGGCCCTGCTCTGGTGGAAGCGCAAGGCCGCTTCGGACGACGTCTTGCGCGAGCATTTCGGCGGCGCGCTCCGGGCGGGCCTTCGCTACGCCCGCGCGAGCCGGCCGCTGCATCAGGTCCTGCTCCAGGCCTTCCTGTTCTTCGCGCTGGCGAGCGCGGTCTGGGCGCTGCTCCCGATCGTGGCGCGACGCGAGCTTGGGGGCGGGCCGGGGCTCTACGGTCTTCTCCTCGGCTGCGTCGGAGCGGGCGCCATCGCGGGCGCAATCGTCCTGCCGAGGCTCAAGGCCCGCCTGGGGCAGGACGGCCTGATCGTCGCCGCGATGCTGCTCGCGGCCGGTACGATCGCCGCCGTCGCGGTCGCCGGCCAGGTCTGGGTCGCCGTCGCGGCGGCCGGCCTGCTCGGGATCGCCTGGATCGCGGTCCTCGCGACCCTGAACGGGATCGTGCAGGCCATCCTGCCGAACTGGGTCCGGGGCCGGGGGCTGTCGATCTACCTCACCGTCCAGGGCGGGGGGCTGGCGGCCGGGAGCCTCGGCTGGGGTTTGGTGGCCGATGGGATCGGCACCTCCGCCGCCCTTCTCGTCTCCGCCGCGGGTCTCGCACTGATGGCTGTGATCAAGGCCGTCCTGCGCATCAGGCTGCCGGAGGGCGAGGACGATCTTGACCCCGCCTTGCACTGGGCGGAGCCGGACGTGGCGACGGCGCCCGGCGGGGACCGTGGCCCGGTGATCATCACCATCGCCTACCGGGTCGGGGAGCCGGATCGCCCCGCTTTCCTCACGGCCCTCCACCGGCTCTCGGACGCGCGCCGTCGCGACGGGGCCTATGCCTGGGGCGTCGCGGAGGATGCGGCGGATCCCGCTCTCCTCGTCGAATGGTTCTTCGTCGAGTCCTGGGCGGAGCATCTGCGGCAGCATCGCCGCGTCTCGAAAACAGATGCGGACGTGCAGGCGGAACTGCGGCGCTTCCACGTCGGCGAGGCCCCGCCCGCGGTGACGCACCTGATCGGCATCGATCCGCGCCGACCGCCGATGCCGCCATGAAGCAGGTCGCGGCGCGCATCCTCGTGACGGCCATGCTTGTCATCCCGGCAGCGTGGCACGCCCGCGCCGAACCGGCGGCGCCTGCTCGCCCGCCGGCCTTCACCAACTGGCGCTACGGCGAGGATTACGGCTACCTGCGCGATCCGGCCCATCGCACCGGCGATCCCTGGGAGGCTTTGAAGTTCGTGCCGCTCGACGGCACGGGGACGATCTACGCGAGCTTCGGCGCCGATCTCCGCCTCCGCTACGAGGGCTACCGCGACAATTCCTGGGGGAGGGGGCCGAAGCCGGACGATCGCTACGTCTGGTCCCGCATCATGCCCTATGCCGACCTGCATCTTGGGCCGAACGTCCGGCTGTTCGGGCAATTGATCGGCGCCTTCGCCGACCGGAGCCGCCTCACCAATGGGCCGGTCGACGAGACGGGCGTCGATCTGCTGCAGGGCTTCGCGCAACTGCGCCTGCCCGGCGACGGCGCGACCTGGACCCTCCAGGGCGGGCGTCAGCTCGTCGCCTATGGGTCGGAGCGGCTGATCGGCCTGCGCTTCGGGCCGAACGTGCCCCAAGCCTTCGACGGCGGAATCGCGCGCCTCGAGGCCGGAGACTGGCGCGTCGACGGCTTCTTCCTCCGCCCGGTCGAGAACAACCTGCACGGCTTCGACGACCGCACCGACGGCGGCCGCAGGGCGGCCGGTCTCTATGCCACGCTGGCGCTGCCGACGATCGGGCCGCGCTCCGGCCTCGACCTGTATTACATCGGCTATCACCGGGCGCTCGCCCGCTTCGATCAGGGGGCCGGCACCGAGGATCGGCACACGCTCGGGACGCGGTTCTTTGGTCGCTCCGGCGGCTGGTCGTGGGATCACGAGGCCTTCCTCCAGTTCGGCACGTTCGGGCGCTCGGAGATCCTGGCCTGGTCGGTCGCGACCTCCACCCGCTACACCTTCGCCGACCTGCCGCTCGCGCCGTTCCTCGAACTCAAGGCGAACGCGATCAGCGGCGATCGCAACCCGGACGACCGCCGGCTCGGTACCTTCAACGCCATGTTCCCGCGCGGAAAGTACTTCGGCGAGATCGGCCTCATCGGCCCATCCAACCTCCTGAACCTGCACCCGGCCATCGGGATCGATCTGGGATCGGGCTGGTCGCTGTCCGCCGCCGCCGTGTTCTACTGGCGCGAGTCGCTCGGTGACGGCATCTACGGCAATCCAGGCAACCTCCTGCGCTCCGCTGGGACGAGCCGTGCCCGCTACATCGGCACGCAGGCCGAGGCTGTCCTGGGCTGGCAGCCGACCAGGAACCTCTCGGTCAGCGCCGCCTACGCCGTGCTCGAACCCGGCCGCTTCATCGTCGAAACCGGCCCGTCGAAGACCGTCCATTTCGTCGGCACCGATATGCAACTCCGGTTCTGAGACAGGGAGCGGAATACAAGTCCGGCGGGCGGCTTCAGAACAAGCAGAGGTTCGGCCCTGCGTCGCCGGGCATCGCGAGACGTCGAAGGCGTCGTGCTCGGCATCACGCCGGCTATGCCGGCTCCGACGCTTCCGGCGCGAAGACCTCGCGAATCCCCGAAACGCCTCGCAGCTCGAAGCGGCCGACGCTTGTCGCGGGCGCCGAGCATGCGCGAGCGAAGCTCTCCGACATGAGGATCGCGCGGTCGAGTTGGCCGCATAGTCCTTCGAGGCGCGCCGCCTCGTTGACCGCCGGGCCGATCGCCGTGAATTCGAGCCGGGAGGCCGCTCCGATATTGCCGTAGAAGACCTCCCCGAGGTGGAGAGCGATGTCGAGGTCGAGCCGCGGCGTACCCGGATGCGCGGTGTTGACGGCGTCGTTCCGCGCCATGGCCTCGCGCGCCGCCGCGATCGCTGCGTCGCAAGCGGCTGCGGCGGTTTCGCCCGAAACGGGGAAGGCGGCCAAAAGCCCGTCCCCGATGAATTTGAACACCTCTCCACCGGCCGCTTCGACAGGCTCTGCGATCGCGCCGAGATGCTGGCCGAGCCGTCCGATCACGCCGGGGCCTTCCCGCTCGGTGGCGCTCGTGAAACCGCGCAGGTCGGCAAGAAGGATCGCCGCCATGATGCGATGGCCCTCGCCGGGTCTGATCCGTCCGCGCAGGATCTGATCACCGGGCCCCGCTCCGAGATAGGCGCGCAGCACCGAGCCGAGCGCGTCCGATGTCGCGATCCGGTAGGAGGACAACGCCATCGTCGGAGCCAGCTCGTTCAGGAGCGCCACTTCGGGATCGGCGAAGCCGCCCGGCCTGTCGGTTGCGGCCGAGAACGCGAACCCTTCGAAGATTTCGGACGTTCCGCGGAACGGCACGATCTGCACGACAAGATCGGTCGCCCCCTCGTCACGTATCGCCTGGATGACCGGGAAACCTTGCCCGTCATCCGGCGTCTCGAGCTGCCAGCGCCGCTGCAACTGTCCCGTTTTCAGCATCTCCGGAAATGGAGATTGCGGGAAGAACTGCTCGAATTGTTCATGATCGTGGAACTCGCGTCTCGTGGCATGCCCGCGGCTCCAGACGATATTCTCGGCGCGTTTGCACGGATCCAGCGTCGCGAACGAGATGTGGGTCCTCACGAGAGGGATGCCGGCTTCCAGGAGGCGCTCGGAAGCTCCGGTGAGAAGCGACGCGGGATCGTCGCTCGTCAGTCCGACGCGCACGATCCACGCGCGCGCCGTCGCGAGGGCCGCCTCATCGATCGTCATGCGCTCCCCACAAGACCAAGTGCCTCCTCCTCGAATGGCTCGTTCGGAACTCGGCGGCGGCCGCCGACGCTTCCAGCGAGCACGCCCGACAGCGACAGGCAAGAGCCGATGCGGACCGCGCCGCATCGGCCATGACCTGCCTCAGCCTCGCGCGGGCGGGGTGGTCGCGAGGAGCTGGAGCTCCCAGGCGAGGGCGACGCCGCTGGCCCCGCCATGCTCGAGAACGACGCTGGACAGGCTGGTCGCCGTCTTCTCGCGCGCCCAGTCGCGCTGCCATTCGGACGCCACGGCCATCCAGGTGATCGGCACGGCGCCCGCGGCCACCATGCGGCGCACGGCCATGTCATGGGCCTCCGCCGATACGCCGCCGGACGCGTCCGTGACGATGAAGACGTCGTAGCCTTCACCCAGGGCCTGGATGGTCGGCATCGCCAGGCAGACCTCCGTCCAGAGAGCGGCGAAGACGAGCTGCTTGCGGCCGCTCTTCTTCACGATCTCCGTGACAGCGGGGTCTTCCCAGGTATTGATGAAGGTGCGGTTGATCGGCTTCTGGTCCGGAAAGACGTCCTGCAGCCCCTTGATCAGGTAGCCGCCGCGCTCCTCGATGACAGTTGTCAGGATCGTGGGCACGTCGAACACCTTCGCCGCCTTGGCGAGGCCGACGACGTTGTTCACGATCATCATCGGCTCGTGGCTGTTCAGGTTCGCGACCTGGTAGGGCTGATGGTCGATCAGGACCAGGAAGCTATCCTCGGGACGCAAAAGAGCGTCGAGTCCGGTCTTGGCGGCCATGTTGTATCCTTTCGATGATGTGGCGCCTCAGGCGCCGGGCGGATCGATGAAGACGTGGAGGGTCGCGATGCGTCCGGCCTCGATGCGGGCGACATCCGTTCCGGTGACGGCGGCCGGTCCGTCCGGAGGCCCCGCCCGCCAGCGCAGGCGGGCGAGCCCGTGGTGGCCGACGGCCGGGCCTATGGGCGAGAAGACGAAAGCGGTCGGCAGGCTCGCCAGCAGGTCCTCGACCGCCTGCCCGATCGCGTCGTGGCCGGTCTTGATGCTGTCGGGCTCGTAGAGAACCGCGTCCGGGGAATAGAGGTCACGGATCGCCGCGGCCCGCAGGCTCGCGTCGCGCTCGCCGAAGACACGCTTGAGATTGGCTTGCAGGATGCGGTCGTCATCACCCGTATGAGAAGTCATAGCCCACCGTGAAAGCCGGTTCCGCACGAGACATGCTGTTCCGGGCGCCGGTTAGTTATCGTGGTGCTGTACGGATGGCCCTGTCCGATCCTGCGATCGGCAGTTCGATCATGCTGCGGATGGCCGCGTCAGCTTTTTCGGTCTAGCCGCCAGGCCGCGGGGGTGGCGCCGGTCAGTTTCCGGAATGCCCGTCCGAAATGAACGGCGTCCGCGAAGCCGGCCGCCTGCGCGACCGCGTCGAGCGACGCGTCTGTATCCAGCAACTGAGCCTGTGCTCGCCGGATCCGTGCATCCAGCTGCCACTGATACGGCGCCATGCCGGTGGACGCCTTGAAGGCTCGACTGAAATGCGAGGGCGACAGACCCACGAGCTCGGCGAGCTGGCCGAGTTCCACCCGCTCCGGCAGGCGGGCGTCGAGGTAATCGATGACCCGGCGCAGCCGCCAGGGCGCCAGACCTGTGCTGTCCGGCTCCCGCAATGGCGGCGATAGCGAGAAGAGCCTGGCCGCGATCGCGGTCGTGAGACCGTCGCAATAGAGCTGCGTCGAAGGATCCGTATTGCCTACGGCCTCGGACAGGAGCCGGACGAGCGTCCAGAGCCGCTCGTCCGCAAATCGCAGTCTCGGGGCGCTGATCAGGTCCTGGGAGAAGACCGTCGCCAGGGTCGCGCTGAGCCTCTCGACATCGAAACTGAGCGTGGCATCCCTGACGAACCTGACTTCGTCGGTATGGCCCCACATCTCCAGCCCGGCCGGTGCGAAATGCATGTGGCGGGGCATGTGATCGATGGGATTGGGCCGGTTCGGGCGAAGTCGCGGCTCGCAACGGCCGCCGATCTCCTCGAGCACGACGCTCAGTCGGGTCTCTTCCGTGTGCTTGAACTGGTGCGAGACCTGCCCGATGCAGTGGAAGCCCGTCACGTCGATGCGAACGCCGTTGTATTCGCCCTCGAGGGCGGACACGCTCACCACGTTCTCGGGCAGGTCGGGGTTCTGCTGCATGGCGATCACCGTTCTCTTCCGAGCGGTCCGGCAACTGCCAGTCAGGCACGTTGCGGCGGTCCCCGTCATCGGGGCCGAAGGCTGGCGCCTTTCCTTCGGCCGCGTTCCGGGATGATCGGGTGAAGCCTAGCGCGCGGCTTCCTCGATCACATCGGCGACGGTCTTCGGTTGCGAGACCATGACGACATGCGACCCGCCCTTGACGACAACCGTCCGCCGGGAGCCGGCGCGCTCGGCCATGAAGCCGAGCGCCTGCGCCGGGATGTTCCTGTCGCTCTCGCCATACACGAAATAGGAGGGCCGCGACTTCCAGGCCGGCTCGCCGGACTTTTCGGTCAAAGCCGCCTCGGTGATGGGGCGCTGTCCAACCGCCATCAGCGCGGCCGCTTCGGCCGGAACATCGTGAGCGAACTGCTCACGGAACTTCGCCTGGTCGATGTAGAGGTCGACGCCGCCTCCGGTCAGCTTGACCGGCGGCGCCAGTGCCTGGCCGAGCGTTCCGCCGGGGAACTTGCCGGCGAGATCGGCAGCGGCCTCGCCGGTATCGGGCGCGAAGGCCGCGACATAAACGAGAGACTTGACGTTGTCTCGCCCCTTCACGGCATTCGAGATGACCTGACCGCCATAGGAATGGCCGACGAGAACCACCGGCCCCGCGATGCTGCCGACGACGTCGGACACGAGCTGCGCGTCAGCCGACACGCTCCGCAGCGGATTGGCGATCGCGACCGTTCTGTATCCGTCCCGCTGGAGGTTGGCGATGACGCCGTTCCAGCTCGACGAGTCGGCGAAGGCGCCATGGACGAGGACGATCGTGGGCTTGGCTGCCTGCGCCATTGCCGCGCCGGAGAGAAGACCGGTCGCGAGCGCCACCACAACTGCGAGCTTCGACATGATGTTTCCTCTCTCACGATGCGAGCGCGCCGTGGCGCGAATGAACTGAGGAACTGGCTTGAAGCACTGGACCCGCGCCGCGAGCCATCCCGCCCCCGCGAGGGGGAGGGGAGGCCAAGCAAAGGCGCAGGGGTGTCAACTGTCTCACCGCGTGGTCGGCAAGTCCACCGTCTCGCCCCGAACGTCGATCACGACCTTGCCGCGCAATCCCCGCGCGGTGCCGTTCTCAAGCAATTCATGTGCCTCGGCCATGCGGGCAAGCGGCAGCGTCGCGCCGATGACGGGCTTGACCAGGCCGCGCTCGACGAGGCGCGTGAGCGAGTCCAGCTTGCCCCGGTTCTGACGGGTGAACACGAAGTGGTAGGCGGCGTTCTTGCCCCACGCCTCGATGAGGTTCTGCGGCTGCGCGAGGTCGACGAGACTGACGACCCGCCCGAAGGCGGCCAGCGCCAGCGGGCTTCGTGTAAGTGCGTCGCCGCCGATCGTGTCGAAGACGACATTCACGCCCTCTCCGTCGGTCAGGCGGGCGACCGCCTCGACGTAGTCTTCAGTGGTGAAGTCGATCGCCTCGTCGGCGCCAAGCGAACGCACGAATTCGTGGTCGCGGGCGCGTGCCGTGGTGATCACCCGCGCGCCGATCGCCTTGGCGATCTGCATGGCGATCGTGCCGACACCGCCCGCCCCGCCGTGAATGAGGATGGTCTCGCCAACCTTCAGCTGGGCGCGCTCGACGAACGCTTCCCAAACCGTACCGCCGACGAGCGTCAGGCTCGCCGCTTCGAGATGGCTGATGTTCTGCGGCTTGCGCCCGACATACTCGACGTCGGCGACATGCTGCTCGGCATAGGAGCCCGGGCCGCCGAAGATCTTTGGCGTATAATAGACCTCGTCGCCGACCGCGAATTCGTCAACGTCCGAACCGATCTCCTCGACGACGCCCGAGATATCGTGACCGATGATGGCGGGGAGCGGGACATAGTCGACATAGTCACCGCGGCGGATCTGGTAATCGAGCGGGTTGACCGCCGTGGCGTGCACCCGCACCCGCACCTGGCGAGGGCCAACGGCCTCGACCGGCACCTCGCGCAGTTCGAACACGTCGGGTCCCCCGAAGCGGGGGATGACGATGGCCTTCATGGTCCCGGGCATCTGTTTCTCCTTCTGTAGGCAGGCGAGCCGTTCGGCTCGGCGGTCTCCGAAAGCGGGCGAAGCGTGCCGACCGGGCGGCAGGTCTGGGCTTCGCCGGGATAGGTGCGGCGGCAGCTTGCCCGCGGGGGGCACGCGCGGCATCTCCGAGAGGATCAGCCGGTCGCGATGGTGACGACGATCTTGCCCAGTGCCCGCCCGGCCTCGGCCTTCTGGTGTGCACGGGGCAGGTCTTCGAGCGCGAAGGTCTCGGGGTCGATGAGCGGCCGGAGCTTGCCCGTCTCCGCGAGCGCTGCCGCCCTGCGCAGCAGGCGGCCATGCGCCTCGCGGCCGATGTCGTGGAGCATCGGGATCAGCATGAACACCACGTGGAGGCTCAGGCCCTTGGTGTGCATGGGCGAGAGATCCGCGTCGTATTGCGAGACGATCGTCACCACGTGGCCGTTCAGCCGGGCCGCGGCGAAGGACGTCGCGATGTCGTCGCCGCCCGTCGCGTCGAACACGACGTCGAAGCCTCGGCCGCCGGTGAGGCGCGCGACGTAGTCTGCGACACCCTCCACCCGGTAGTTGATCACGTGATCGGCGCCGAGGCGCTCGGCGATCGCAGCCTTTTCGTCGGAGGAGACGGTCGCGAAGACCGTGGCGCCCCGCGCCTTGGCGAGTTGGATGGCGATATGTCCGACGCCTCCAGCACCGCCATGGATGACGACGCTCGTACCCGCGCCGACACCGGCTCGGTCGAGGGCCTCCCAGGCCGTGATCGTGACGAGCGGCAGCGCAGCGGCCTCGCGCATCGTGAGGCTTGAGGGCTTGTGCGCCAGCAGGCGTGCGTCGGCCGCGATGAACTCGGCATATGACCCACCGCTCACGCCGGCAACGCCCCCTGCGCAGCCATAGACCTCGTCGCCGGCTTTGAAGTCAGCGACGCCGGCACCGACGGCGACCACGGTTCCGGCCACGTCGCAGCCGAGGATGGCAGGCAGCGCCGGTGCGATCGACGGGCCGTAGCGGCGGAGCTTGTAATCGACTGGGTTGATGCTCGTGGCGGCGAGCGCCACGACGACCTCGCCGGGCCCGGGGAGGGGCTCCGGTCGCGACGTGAGCCGGAAAACGTCGGTCTCGCCGAAGGCCTCGATGATCTGAGCGCGCATGAGCATCTCCTGCTCGGATCGGCAACCTCGCGGCACCGCCGTGATGTCGTCCATCTGACATTTCGGGATTGCACCCGGTAGCAGCTAGAAATTAGGATCAGCTTCAATGAAATATTGAAGACGATCCGTGGACATCAACGACCTGAAGCTGTTCACACGGATCGCTCAGCTGGGAAGCATCAGTGCGGCGGCCCGTGATCTGAACTTGACCCCGGCTGGCGCGAGTGCGCGGCTCGCGGCGTTCGAGAGCCGGTTGGGCGCCCGGCTTCTCCATCGAACGACGCGCCAGGCGACGTTGACGGTCGATGGCCTCGCCTTCTTTCCGCATGCGGAGAACGTCCTCGCCGCGGCCGATGCGGCCCAGGCGGCGCTGGGGCACGAGCGGGCTGCGCCGCGCGGCACGCTCCGGGTGGCCGCCCCGGCCTCGTTCGCGCGCATGCACATCGTGCCGGGCCTGCCGGATTTCTGCGGTCGCTACCCTGACCTCGCGCTCGATTTTCGCATCTCCGACAGCGTGGTCGACCTCGTCGAGGGCGCGTTCGACGTGGCCGTCCGCTACACCGAACTCGGCGACTCCTCCTTCATCGCGCGGCGCCTCGCCCCGGATCGGCGCGTTCTGGTCGCGTCGCCCGAATACCTCAGGCAGCACGGACGGCCGAAGACGCCCGACGATCTGACCCGGCACACCTGTCTGGTCGTCGGGACTCTCGACCTCTGGACGTTTCTGGACGCGGAGCGGAAGCCGATCGTCCGGAAAATCGTGCCCGCGTTGCGCATCAATGACGGAGCGGCGGTGCGGGATGCGGCCTGCGCCGGGCTCGGCATCGCGTGGATGGCGACCTGGTGCGCAGCCGACGAGCTTCGAAGCGGCGCGCTTGTGCCGGCGCTTCCCGAATTTCCGCTCGTCTCCACGCAAACACTATGGGCGCTCTACCCCAGTTCGCGAGAGCTCGCGCCGAAGGTGCGGGCGTTCATCGACTGGATGGTCGAGCGAATAGGACCGGACCCATACTGGGACCGCGGTCTGGAAGCATTGTTCCATCACGCCACTGACGGGTTGGAACACACGACGTCAGAGTGACCGATCCATCACCGGATGGGCTGACCCAGCAGCAGGTCGAAGGCACAGGGTGAGGTCGCCTCGTCATCCGGAGACCTGCGCGTGTCCCGAATGCAACGGCCATTGATTGTGGCAATCGTCTGGCAATTTCGTGATTGACCGTGCCGGGAATCCCGGAGCTTTAGCGGCGGACGGTTCCTGAGAGGGAATCAAAAGGGAATGCGGTGAGGGCTCGCCCGATTCCGCGGCTGCCCCCGCAACTGTAAGCGGCGAGTCTCTCGTCAAAATGCCACTGGGTCCTCGACCTGGGAAGGCGACGAGATATAGCGACCCGCAAGCCAGGAGACCTGCCGTCGGCCGTGGTCACGCGCGATAACGTCGGACGGGGGATTCCGATGGTAGGCGACCTGCACGCCGATCAGGCGACGGGGAGGCTGCGTTCGCGGTGACGTGCCACTCGCGTCTCCGAGGTCTCCTTTGTCCCGTCATGATGGCCGTCTGTCGGCCCTTGGGTCCTTGTCCGTCATCGCCCTGTTCGCCAGCACCTCCGCCGGCAACGCACAGCCGGCGACCGTGCCCGATGGCTCCTTGCCACCGATCGTCGTCCAATCGCCGCCGGCCCAGGCTCCTCGTCGCACGGCGGTGCCGACCGCAAGCGCCCCGGCGCTGCGCCCGGCACGAGGTGCTCAGCGCTCAGGCCCCGTTCAACAGAGCCGTTCCGGCCGCGCCGACATCGGCATTCAGCCGCCCGCCAGACCGGGCGGGGAAGGGACACGCCCCGAAACGGCAACCTCCCGTGTCGACGGTTTCGTGGCCCGGACGGCGATCGGCGCGACCAAGACCGATACGCCGATCCTGGAGACGCCTCGCTCGGTGTCGGTGATCACGGCCGACGAGATTGAGGCTCGCGGCGACCAGACGACCCAGGAAGCGGTCGGCTACACGGCCGGCGTCAGCAGCACGTTCCAGGAGCGCTCGAGCCTGACGCGCCAATATCCTCACATCCGTGGTTTCCTGGCGTATCAGTATCTCGACGGCCTCAAGCTGCATGACAGCAACTGGGGGACGGAGGTTTATGGACTCGAGCGGATCGAGGTGATCAAAGGACCGTCCTCGTTGCTCTTCGGCCAGGGAAGCCCCGGCGGTCTGTTCAACTACATCAGCAAGCGCCCGACGGAGACGCCCTTCAACGAGGTCTTCATCCAGACCGGCAACCGCAACCGCATCCAGGCCGGTTTCGATTTCGGAGGCCCGGCCGGCAACGACGGCACGTTCTTCTATCGCCTCACCGGTCTCGGCCGGCTCGCGGATGGGCAGGTCGAGTTCACGAAGGATCAGCGCGCCTATATCGCGCCCGCCTTCACGTGGAAGCCGGACGGAGCGACGAGCTTCACGGTCCTCGCGAGCTATCAATACGATCCCAATCTCTCACTCGCGCAGACCTTGCCGGCCGATGGCACCATCAACCCGACGGCTCTGGGGCGCATCCGCCGCGATATGTTCCTCGGCGATCCCGCCTTCCAGAACTCCTCCAAGACCACGGTCCGGATCGGTTACGAGTTCGAACACGCCTTCAACGACAGCATCAAGCTGCGGCACAATCTGCGCTACAGCTACTACGACATTCATGCGCAGGACATTCAGGCGACCGGTCGCCCTCTCGTGGGCGGGCGCAATCTGCAGCGCCAAGCCTTCCTCGCCGACTATTCCATCAACATGCTCCAGTCGGACAGCTCGCTGGAGGTCAAGTTCGATACGGGTCCGATCAGCCACAAGGTTCTGGTCGGGCTCGATTATGCCTACATCCCGAATTACCAGGGCGCCGGGACCATGCCGGCGACCAGTCTCGACGTTTTCGCGCCGTCCTATGGCGCACCGGCGACCGGCGTGCCGAGGCTCGCGCAGAAGCGCAATCAGGACCAGATCCAGACGGGCATCTACGTTCAGGATCAGATGAAGATCGGCAATCTCTCCGTCGTGGTGGGAGCGCGTCAGGACTGGTTGAGCCTCATCAACCACAACCGCGCCCGGATGGGCCAGACCGATCAGTTCGCCGGGCTGAAGACCCGTCAGCGCAACGACGCCTTATCGCCCTCCATAGGCGCGATTTATAACTTCGAGAGCGGCTTCGCTCCGTACGTCAGCTATTCGGAATCTTTCTTTCCGCTGACAGGAACGGACTTTCACGGCAATGTCTTCAAGCCGATCACGGCGCAGCAGCTCGAGGGGGGCATCAAGTATGCTCCACCCGGCTACAGGATCCTGCTGACGGCAGCGGTCTTCGACATCACCCAGCAGAACGTCAGGACGTCCGATCCCGTCAATCGCGGCTATGCGATCCAGACGGGCGAAGCCCGATCCCAGGGCTACGAACTCGAGGCGAAGGCGACCTTCGCGCGCGACTTCGATCTCACGCTCGCCTACACCAATCTCGACATCATCAACACGAAGTCGACGACCAACAATCTCCGCAAGGCGCCGCCCGGCGTGCCAAAGGAGATGTTCTCCGGTTGGATCAACTATCGCATCCCGGCGGGACCGCTCGCGGGCCTCTCGATCGGCGGCGGCATCCGCCATGTCGGCAGCACGTTCGGTGACGTGACCAACAGCTTCAAGGTGCCGAGCTATACGCTCTACGATGCCGCGATCCGCTACGACCTGTCCAAGGCCTACGCGGCCCTGAGCGGCTGGGACGTCTCGGTCACGGCGCGCAACATCGCCGATGAGCGCTACGTTTCGTATTGCGATTCCTCCTCGACTTGCCTGTACGGCGAGAGCAGGACGGTTCTGGGCACGTTGCGGGTCCGCTGGTAGGTCGCCCATGGCGTCTCACGCTTGCTCCCCCGCAGAGCTGGCTCGGGCGGCAATGCCGCCCGAGCTCCTGCCTTTCGCGGGCGGGGTCTGCGATCCAGACGACCCGCGCGCCGATCGGGCGGAGTCCGACCTCCTCTCGGACGCGCACAAGAAGGCGATGACCGAGCGCTTCGACGAGCGCTATGGCGAGACCGATCCGCGGGCGGTCGTCGCAATCTGGTCGGCGTGGTACTTCACTGCCGTCCTTCCGGGGATCCTCGGCCTCAATCTCTTCGCGGACGCAGAGCCCGATCTGCGGCTCGACGCGCTCCGCTTCATCGTCGCCGACGATCACCGGGTGGAAGCCGTCAGGGTTCAGGGGGGGCTTCGCGACCTGTCGGTCGAGCGCGGCCCGGCACGCTTCGAGCCGCTGATCCGCGATCATATCGCACCATTCGTCGAACTCGTCGCGCGACGCGGCGGCGTCTCGCGCCGGGTCGTATGGAGCAACGCCGGCAACACCTTCGATGCTTTCCTGAGGAAGTGCGCACCCTGGGCTGAAACCCGTCTCGCCTACCATGATGCAAGGCTGCTTCTAGCCAGCCGAACGATCGCCCAGGATCGGAATCCTCTCTTCGAGCCGATCCGGATGATCGACGGGCGCCGTGTCCGGCGGGTGTGCTGCATGCGCTTCCTGGTGCCCGAGGGACGGTTATGCGCGGCCTGTCCGTTGCCGCCGCGGCGCGCCGCCGAGGTCATGGCCCGAAGGGCCGCGCAGTGAGTTCCGTATCGAGGAGTTCCCTGCGGCGCGACCTTTCCGATGCCTTCGCGCTTGCGGTGCCGTTCTTTCGCGGAGCCTCCGCATGGGTCGCCGTGCCACTCGCCGCGGCCGTGATCGGCTGCCAACTCGGCCTGGTCGCCGTCGCGGTCCGCACCAACCTGTGGCGCAACGACTTCTTCCAGGCGCTTCAGGATCGCGACTGGGACCGCTTCGTTCTCCAGTTCTGGGTCTACAGCGCCATCGGCGTCGCCCTGATCGGGCTGACCGTCGCACAGCAATACCTGACGCAGTGGCTGCTCATTCGATGGCGTTCCTTTCTCACCGAACGGCTGCTCGGCAACTGGCTTCGCGAGGGCGCCCGCCCTCGCTCCGGAATGGACGGCGCGACCGACAACCCTGATCAGCGCGTCGCGGAGGATACGAGGCTCTTCGCGACGCACGTGATCGGTCTCACGACCGGACTGGTCGGCAGCCTGGCCTCCCTGGCCTCGTTCGCCGTCATCCTTTGGGGCCTCTCGGCCAGCGTGCCGCTCATCGCATTCGGTGCCCGTTATGAGGTGCCTGGCTATCTTCTCTGGGCCGCCATTCTCTATGCAGCCGTGGGGACATGGCTGACCCACGCCATTGGCCGCCATCTGATCCCCCTGAATTTCTGGCAGGAGCGGCGAGAGGCGGACTTTCGCTATGCGCTCGTGCATGCGCGCGACCACCGAGAACCCATCGCGCTCGCGCGGGGCGAGGCGGCGGAGCGTCGGATCCTGTCGGAGCGTTTCGCCGAGCTCGTGCGCAACTGGTACCGGCTCATCGCGCGCAGCGCCCTGCTCGGCATTTTCACCGGCACGTATCGCCACTACGCGCTGTTCTTTCCCTATCTCGTGATGAGCCCGCTCTATTTTGCGGGGGGCATGGCGTTCGGAGCGCTCATGCAGGCCGGCTCGGCCTTCAACGAGGTGCGCAACGCGCTGTCCTATTTCGTGACCGTGTATCCGAGGATTGCGGAGCTTGCCGCGGCGACGGAGCGGCTTGGGGGCTTCGAACGCGCGAGCGTCGGGATGCGGACCGCGGCTTTGCCGAGGCGAGCCGAAGGACATGCGCGTCTTCAATCGAAGGATCTCGAGGTCTTCGACGAGCGCGGACAGGTTCTGGCTCGTCTCGAATCCGTGTCGGTAGGGCCAGGGGAGCGCATCCTGATCGTCGGCCCGTCGGGCAGCGGCAAGACGAGCCTCGTTCGAGCCTGGGCCGGCATTGCTCCGCGCTGGCGAGGCGAAATACGCTCGTCCGCCTCGAACATGCTGATCTTGTCGGAGCGGCCTTACCTGCCTCTCGGCAGCCTCCGATCGGTGCTCTCTTATCCAGGTGCCACCGCCGCTGTTCCCGAGAGTGCTCTGGACAAGGCGCTTGAAGCGGTCGGGCTCGAACGCTTGCGGAGCGCTCTCGATAGCCTGGAATGGCGGGATACGTTGTCGACCGGCGAACGCCAACGCCTGGCCTTCGCGCGAGCGCTCATCGTGCAGCCGGATCTTTTGATCCTCGACGAGGCGACGACCGGACTGGATGAGCTTGCCGAGGGCCAGATGTATGGCGCCATGGCCAACGGGCTCAATGAATGCAGCATCATATCTCTGATGACGTCTGCTCGCCTATCCTCTCTGCACGATCGCGTTCTGCATCTTTGAGGAATTCAGTTGCGCTGGTGGGTCGCGTCGACGCGACCCATTCGGAATAGAACGATCTCCAGGCGAGCCATATCCGTGCGGCTGTAGCACCTCAGGCATCGATCCTGGCTGAAGGCGCGGTCGGTCTCCTCCAGAGACGGAGGCTCCAGCTGCATGCACGACGCCGCGTTGTTTCGCGGCCGGGGCCTCTTGTTCTCAGTGGCCGGACGCGTGGCCGCGCTGGGAGACGTGCCAGGGAAGCGAGATGCGCTCGGCGCCTTCGACGAGGTAGAAGAGCACCGTGCCGAGAAGGCCGAGCAGCAGCAGGCAGACGAAGACGCGCGGGGTGTCGAACTGGCCCTGCGCGGTCAGGATCGCGAAGCCGAGCCCCTCGGAGCCGGCGACGAACTCGCCGACGATGGCGCCGACGAGGGCGAAGGAGATCGCGACCTTGAGCCCCGCGAAGATGCTGGGGAGGGCGTTCGGAAGCCTGATCTTGCGCAGGATCGCGAACTGGCTGGCGCGGCTGATGCGGGCGAGGTTCAGCATGTCGGGATCGACGGAGCGCAGTCCGAGGACGGCGTCGATGACCACAGAGAAGAGGGCGAGCATCAGCGCGATGGCGATCTTCGGCTCGATGCCGGTTCCCATCCAGATGACAAAGAGCGGCGCGAGCGCGACCTTCGGCACGGAATTCAGCGCGACGAGGAGCGTATAGACCGTCTTCTCCAGCAGGCGCGAATGCACGATGCCGATGGCGAGGACGAGGCCGAGGACCGCCGCGAGCCCGAAGCCGGCGAGCGTCGTGTAGATCGTGTAGGCGGTCTGGCGCAGGAAATAGGACGGCGCCTGAAGGAACTCGGCGAAGATGACGCTCGGGGCCGGCAGGATGATCGGCGGCGGCTTCAGGATCCAGACGCCGATCTCCCACAGCACCATCGCGGCCGCGATGACGCCGAGGACGGAGGCGATCTCGTGCAGGGTCGAGCGCATCGCTCAGCCTTCCTTCAGGATGCCGAGCCCGGCGAACAGGTGGCGGATATGGGCGACGTAGCGCCCGAATTCAGGCGTCTCCCGCATGGCGAGCGTGCGCGGACGCGGCAGGTCGATCTCCATCACCTCGACGATGCGGCCCGGATTGCGGTCCATCATCACGACGCGGTCGGAGAGGAAGATCGCCTCGGCGATGCCGTGGGTGACGAAGACGACCGTCTTGCGCGTATCCTGCCAGATGCGCGCGAGTTCGAGATTGAGGTCGTCGCGCGTCATCGCGTCGAGCGCCCCGAAGGGCTCGTCCATCAGCAGCAATTCCGGATCGCAGAGGAGCGCGCGGCAGATGGAGGCGCGCTGGCGCATGCCGCCCGACAATTCCCAAGGGTGGCGGTTCTCGAAGCCGGACAGACCGAAGCGTTGCAGCAGTTGTAGCGCGCGCGGCTTCAGGGCCTCCCGGCTCTGGCCGAGGAATTCGGCCGTGATCAGCACGTTGTCGAGAATGGTGCGCCAATCGAGCAGGACGTCGCGCTGGAAGACCATGCCGGCCTTTGCAGGCGGGCCGCTCAGCGGCTGCCCCCGCACGGCGAGGGACCCCTTCGTGACGCGCTCCAGCCCGCCGATGCACTTGAGCAGCGTCGACTTTCCGCAGCCGCTCGGCCCGAGGATCGAGAGGAACTCGCCCTCCCGGACCTCGAGATCGATCCCGGCCAAAGCATGGACCGCGCCGTGGCGCGAACCATAGGATTTCCCGACCCCCTCGATGGAGACATAGGCTGGGGCCGTGGCGCGGCCCGGCATCTGAGAGGCGGCTGCCGGTTCGGTCGTCGTCATCGCGGGATCGGTTGCGGGCGAGATGGCGGGATTCGGGGCGAGGGCCGTCCTCATGCGGGGCTCTTCCTGCTCGTTCTTACTTGACGAGGTCGTTGGTGTAGTAGTCCGAGACCTTCCAGCCCGGCTTCACGGCGCCGGCCGCCTCGAGGCCCTTGAGCGCGACCTCCCAGTCGGATTCAGCCTGCCACCCGATCGGCTTGCCCTTCGTCGCGGGCGTGTCGAAGAAGGCGATCGTGAGCCGGATCTGCTCGGCGAGGGCTTTGCGGTCCAGCTTGGCGTCGGGGCGCTGCTTGACGATGGCGTCCACCCCCTCCTCGATCTTGCCGTCGCGCATATACGCCCAGGCCTTCTGCTGGATCTCGACCAGCTTCGACAGAGCTTCCTTCTTCGCTGCGATCGTCTTCTCGGTCGCGACGAGGCCGTAGCTCGGATAGGCGATGCCGGCATCCTCGGCGAGGATCGCCTTCGAGGGACGCGTCGCCGCGGCGACCGGCACGGCGGAGGGCTCGGTCGACATCAGGCCGTCGGCGCGCTTGGCGGTGTACGTGCCCCAGAGAGCGGCGGGATCGACGAACGTGATCGTCGTCTTGGTGCGGTCGAGGCCGCCCTGCTTGAGCCAGTGATCGATATAGGGCGCCCAGGGGCTCGCGGCGAAGACGACCAGCGTCTTCCCGGCGAAGTCCGAGACCTTCTGGATCGGCGAATCCTTGTCCACCAGCACGGCGAGATCGGTGCGGCGGCCGAAACCCGCGAAGCCCTTCAACTGCGCGCCGTTCGCGCGGGCCTGCGGCAGGAGGCCGAGCTGGATCTGGCCGACATCGGCCTGGCCCGCATTGACCAACTGGAGGGTGTTGCCGGAGCCGCGCCCGTCCTGCACCTCGACGTCGAGGCCGGCCTCCTTGAACCACCCCTTCTCCTTGGCGAGGTGCATTCCCGCATGGACGCCCCAGGGCGAGAAATCGAGCCTGACCGTCAGCTTCTCCTGAGCGGTGGCCGGGATGGCGGATAGGGCGGCGACGGCGAGCCCGACGCCTGCCGCGCGCAGGGCTCGAATCCAGTGACGGGTTGGCTGCATGATCCCCTCCTTTTTCTTCGCTGTAGACTAACTGGTCCAATTGATCGCGCAAGCCCAATCTTTTGTCGGCATCTGCCTACGATGGCGTCGCGTCTCCGGCTTGACGGGGCTTCCGGCTATAACTAACCAATCAGTTCAATAAGCAGGAGATGGCTTCATGGTCGGAGCGAGGGGTGCGGTCCGGATCGGCGTCGATATCGGAGGGACGTTCACCGATCTCGTGCTCACGGATGCCGCGGCTCGGACCTTCCAGCGGAAGGTGTCGTCGACGCCTGCGGCTCCCGAGGAGGCCGTGCTGACGGGGGTCCGGGAGATCCTGGCCGAGGCCGGGATTGCGGCTCGCGAGGTTGCGGAAGTGGTCCACGGCACGACCGTCGGATCGAACACCCTGCTGCAGAAGGTCGGCGCCCCCACGGGCCTGATCACGACGCGCGGCTTCCGCGACGTCCTCGAGATCGGGCGCCTGAGGACTCCCGGCATGTTCGATCTGCAATGGGAGAAGCCGCTTCCGCTCGTGCCGCGCCGTCACCGTCTGGAGGTCACGGAGCGCGTCACCGCGGCCGGCGACATCCATGCGCCGCTCGACGAGGCCGAGGTCGTCGAGGCGGGGCGCACGCTGTCGGCGGCCGGCATCCGGTCGGTCGCGATCTGCTTCCTCAACTCCTATCGCAATCCGGTGCACGAACTGCGTGCCGAGGAACTTCTGGCCCGGCATGTGCCCGAGCTTCAGGTCACGACGTCGGTGTCGGTCCTGCCGGAGGCGAAGGAATACGAGCGCAGCTCGACGACCGTCGTGAATGCCTATGTGCGGCCGGTGCTGGAGGCCTATCTCACGCGGCTCGAGGAAGGGCTCGCCTCGATCGGGATCTCGGCGCCGCTCCTCGTCTGCAATTCCAACGGCGCTCTGGCATCGTCCGAGACCGCCCGCGCGAAGCCGGTCTTCTTCATCTCCTCGGGCCGCGCCGCCGGCGTCGTCGGGGGAGGGCGCCTCGGCGAGGCGCTGGGGGAGGGCGATCTCGTCGTCTTCGACATGGGCGGCACCACCGCCTCCGCCTCCCTGATCCAGGGCGGCAACCTGATGCGCGTCTCGGAATACGAATTCCGCGCGGGCATCTCGACGCCGAGTCGCTTCATCAAGGCGGGCGGCTACATGATGAGCGTGCCGACCGTCGACGTCGCCGAGGTCGGCAGCGGCGCGGGCTCGATCGCCCATGTCGACGAGGGCGGCCTGATGAAGGTCGGCCCGGTCTCGGCCGGCGCCGATCCCGGCCCCGCCTGCTACGGCATCGGCGGCGACCGGCCGACCGTGACCGACGCCAATCTCTTTCTCGGCTACCTGCCCGACACGCTGGCAGGCGGCTCGCGGACGCTGTCTCGCGAGAAGGCGGAGGCGGTCATCGCGCGCGACCTCGCCGAGCCCTTCGGCCTCGATGTCGCGACGGCGGCCTACGGCGTGCGCGAGGTGGTCAATTCCAACATGGCCCGCGCCATCCGGGCCGTGACCGTCGAGCGGGGGGTCGATCCGCGCGACTTCACGCTGGTCGCGATCGGAGGGTCGGGGCCCGTCCATGCCGTCGACATCGCGCGGCTCCTGTCGATGCCACGGGTGCTGGTGCCGGCCTCGCCCGGCGTCTTCACCGCGATGGGAATGCTCGCCGGCGATGTCGAGCACTACCTCATCCGCCCGCTCGCCGGCCGGCTCGACGGGATCGACCTCGCTGCGGCGAAGGCGATCGTCGCAGAGCTCGCGGCCGAAGCGCGCGAGCGGTTGCTCGGGGAGGGCGTCGCGCCCGAGGCGATCAGCCTCCAGCCCGAACTCGACATGCGCTTCCGCGGTCAGGAAATGTCGCTCGCGGTGCCCTTCGGCGACGCGGACGACGCGGCCAGCCTGCGCGCGGCCTTCCTTGCCGCCTACGGCGCCATCTACTCCTACGCCTCCGACGACGTCATCGAGACCGTCAGCCTGCGGCTCGTGGGGCGGGGCCTCAGGCCGGGCAAGCTCGATTTCCGGCACGAGCAGGACGAGACGGCCCCGACGGCTGCCGCGGCCGAGCGCCGGGCGGTCTATTTCGGGACGGAGCGCGGCTGGATCGAGACGCCGATCCTCGATCGCGCGTCCGTGCGCGGCCGGATCGAGGGTCCCGCCATTCTCCAGGGCGCGGACTCGACGGTCCTCGTTCCGCCCGATGCGGCCGCGACGACCGACCCGCGCGGCAATCTCCTGATCACGCTGGCCGAGGGGAGCCTGTGATGACGAAGCCGATCGATCCGATCACCTTCGCGGTGCTGAAGAGCGCCCTCGAATCCATCGTCGACGACATGGCCTACACGGTCATGCGGACGGCGCGCTCGCCGATCGTGCGCGACGTGCTCGATTACTCGACGACCATGTGCGACGCGAAGGGCCGCATCCTGGCTCAGGCCAAGACCGTGGCCCTGCATCTCGGTGCCGTGCCGGATGCGATGGAATCGCTCCTGCGCCATTACGGCGACGATCTCCATCCCGACGACGTCATCATCTTCAACGACCCCTATGACGGCGGCATGCATCTGCCGGACATCTTCATGTTCAAGCCGATCTTCGCCGGAAGCCGGCATGTCGGCTTCTCGGTGGTGATCTGCCACCATTGCGACGTCGGTGGGCGTGTGCCGGGCTCGAATGCGAGCGACTCGACGGAGATCTTCCAGGAAGGCCTGCGCATCCCGCCGCTGAAGCTCTTCGACAAGGGCGTGCGCAACAAGACGCTCTTCGACATCATCACGAAGAACGTGCGCCTGCCCGACCTCGTCGTCGGCGATCTCGACGCCCAGCTCGCGACCTGCGCGCTGGGGGAGCGCGAATTGCTTCGCCTCGTCGAGAAATACGGCATCGAGCAGTTGGAAGCCTTCCTCGAAGAGTTCCTCGATTACGGCGAGCGCCTGAGCCGCAAGGCCTTCGCCGCGTGGCCGGACGGCACCTGGCACTTCACGGACTATATCGACGGCGACGGGTTCGACGAGGCCCCCATCCCCATCCAGGTCGCGGTGACGGTGAAGGGCGACGGCCTGATCGTCGATTTCGCCGGGTCCTCGCCGCAGGTGCGGGGCGCCATCAACTCGACGCTCTCCTTCGTGAAATCGGCGACCTACCTCGCCGTGCGCTGCACGCTCGACGCGGACGTGCCGAACAATGCCGGCCTCTATCGCTGCATCGCGATCGAGGCGCCGAAGGGCACCCTCCTCAATCCGAACTTCCCCGCGCCCGTCGCGGCCCGCGCGCTGACCGGCTACCGCATCGTGGACACCGTGCTCGGAGCCCTCGCGCAGATCGTGCCCGAGCGCGTCTCGGCGGCAGGGGAGGGCGGGAACTCCGTCGTCTGCCTCGGCGGCTACGACAAGGAAACGCGCGAGCCCTTCATCGTCGTGGACATGATCAACGGCGCCCTCGGCGCCCGGGCGACGAAGGACGGCATCGACGCGATCACCAACCCGTCGCAGAACATGTCGAACATGCCGGTCGAGATCATGGAGGCGACCTATCCCCTCATGATCGACGAATACGCGCTGCGGCCGGATTCCGGCGGCGCGGGCCGCAACCGGGGCGGGATCGGGGTCGTGCGCCAATATCGGCTGCTCGCCGACGAGGCGGTCATGCAACTGCGCACGGACCGATACGCGACGAGGCCCTACGGCCTCTTCGGCGGCGAGGCCGGACTGCCCTCGCGCAACGTCCTGACCACGGCGGCGACGGGTGCCGACGAGGTGCTGGCGAGCAAGGTCACGCGGACGGTCCGCAAGGGCGACGTGATCCGCCACGAGCAGGCCGGCAGCGGCGGCTACGGTCAGCCCTTCGAGCGCGATCCCGCCCGCGTGTTCGAGGACGTGCTCGACGGCAAGGTATCGGTCGAATTCGCCCGCGAGTGCTTCGGGGTCGTCATCCGGGACGGGGCGGTCGATGCCTCCGCGACGGCCGGCCTGCGGGGCGAGGCGAGGGGCGCGGCATGAGCGCCGCGGCGCCGGATCTCTCGCGCTTCGCGGTCAACCAGATCACGACGCGCGACTGGACCCTGGCCCAGGCCGTCGACGGCTATGCGCGCGCAGGCGTCGCCGGCATCGGCGCGTGGGTGCAGTATGTCGACGATGCCGGGATCGCCGCGGCCTCGCGGATGATCCGCGATGCCGGCCTGTTCGTGCCCTGCCTGTGCACCACGGCGTGGGTGAACCTGACCGACCCGGTCGTCTACCGTGCGGCTCTGGACGAGAACCGGCGTCGCCTCGACATGGCGGCGGAACTCGGCGCTCGGACGCTCGTCGTCGTGCCGGGCGGCCTCGCGGCCGGCGAGCGCGACCTCGCATCGGCACGCGCACGCGTGGCGGACGCGCTCGGCGAGCTTCTGCCTCATGCTCGTTCCGCCGGAATCGCCCTCGGCCTCGAGCCGCTCCACCCGATGTACGCGGCCGACCGCTCCTGCCTCTCGACCTTCGCGCATTGCCTCTCGCTCTGCGAGACGCTCGGCGAGGGCACCGGCATCGTCGCGGATGTCTACCATTCCTGGTGGGATCCCGACTTCGTGAGCGGCCTCGAACGCGCCGGTCCGGACCGCATCCTGACCTTCCATCTCTGCGACTGGCTGGTCCCGACACGCGACCTCTATCAGGACCGCGGCATGGTGGGGGACGGCATCATCGACATCGCCGGGTATCGGGCGGTTCTGGACCGGATCGGCTACGATGGGCCCTTCGAGATCGAGATCTTCTCGAAGCTCGATTGGTGGTTGCGCGACGGGCACGAGACGACGCGGATCGCAGTGGAGCGCTGCGCGCCTTTCGTCGGAGCCCGTGCTCGCGCTAAAGCGGCCTGAGGCTGGCGGTGCACGCCGTCGTCGACACTCAGAAGGATCTCGTGGCCACAACGCCGCGCAAGCGCGATTCGATCGGCACCCAGGACCGCATCCTCGCCGCCGCCCAGGCCGAGTTCGCCCGCCGCGGCTACGACGGTGCGCGGGTCGATGCCATCACGGCCCGGGCCAAGGTCAGCAAGAACCTGCTCTACCATCACTTCGGCTCGAAGGAGGACCTCTACATCCGGGTCCTCGAGCGCACATACGAGACCTTGCGCCGGCGTCAGGGCGACGTGCCCCTGGCCGGGCTCGATCCCGTCGAGGCGATGCGGCGGCTCTGCGAGAGCACCTTCCAGGTCTTCATCGACGAGCCCGACGTCATCGTGATGCTGAACACCGAGAACCTGCATCGCGGCCGGCATCTGGCGAAGTCGCCGATCATCCGCGCCCTCTACAACCGGCTCTCGGACACGCTCCGGACGATCCTCGACGAAGGCGAGAAGACGGGCGTCTTCCGGTCGGGGATCGATCCCGCGGAACTCTACATCTCGATGTCGGGCCTCGGCTATTTCTACCTGTCGAACCGCTTCACGCTGTCGATGCTGTTCGAGCGCGACCTCAAGGCGCCGGAGAACCTGGCGCGGCGCCGGGCGCATATCGTCGATATGGTGCTCTCGTACCTCACCAACGGCTCGCCCATGGGCGTCATCGCGCCGTCTCCCCCTCCAGCCCCCTGAGCGTCATGGCCCATTCCCTGAACCGCGATCCCCAGCCTCCGGCCGCGACCGAGCGGCCCAACCGACCGGCGCTCGACAGCGAGGAGGTGATGCAGGCGCGGGCCGACCTCGCCGCCTGCTTCCGCTTCGCCGATCGGCTCGGCATGCACGAGGGCATCTGCAACCATTTCTCGGCCATGGTGCCCGGCCATGACGAGCTCTTCCTCGTGAACCCCTATGGCTACGCCTTCCGGGAGGTCACGGCGTCGTCGCTCCTCGTCTGCGATTTCCACGGCAACGTCGTCGACGGCGAGGGCGAACCCGAGGCGACGGCCTTCTACATCCATGCGCGCGTGCACAGGAACGTGCCGCGTGCGCGCGTCGCGTTCCACACGCACATGCCCTACGCGACGGCGCTGACGATGGTGGAGGGCGAGCCGCTCGTCTATGCCGGCCAGACGGCGCTGAAGTTCTACGGCCGGACCGTCGTCGACCGCGACTATAACGGTCTCGCCCTCGACGAGCGCGAAGGCGACCGCATCGCGGCCTCGGTCGGCGATGCTGACATCGTCTTCATGAAGCACCACGGCGTCATGGTGCTCGGCGGCACGATCGCCGAGGCCTGGGACGATCTCTATTACCTGGAGCGCGCCTGCGAGGTGCAGTGCCTCGCCCTCGCGACGGGGCGCCCGATCATCCCGGTCTCGCAGGAGATCGCCGAGGCGACGGCCCGGCAGATGCGGGAGGGCGACGCGGAATCGGCTCGCCTCCATCTCGCGAGCCTGCGCCGCACGCTCGATCGCGAGGAGCCCGAATACCGGAGCTAGACACCTCGATCGATCAGGTCGGATACGGCTTCGATCGCATCACGTGCCCGTGCGCGGTCCTGCTCATCGGCACGTGATGGCAGTGAAGACGGCTCGCCTGGAGCGGCGAGACTTATCGCGGCCTCTCGGAAGTCGCCTCGCCATCACGGGCACGCACTGGCGAAGTCCGCATGCCTGGGCGCGCTGGCAGACGGCGTAACATCGAGAGATCGCGTGGTGGGCCCGGCAGGACTCGAACCTGCAACCAGACCGTTATGAGCGGCCGGCTCTAACCATTGAGCTACAGGCCCGCGCCGACGGGGCGGGTTCGGATCGATAGCGGAAACGCGGCCGCCGGTCATCCGGTTGTTGCGCGGGCTTCTTGCACGGGACCATCCGGGCGTTCATGTCTTTGACAGGACGAGCGACTGCGCCGGGCGGCCGGCCGTTGTGCTCGTGGGAGGGACGCGCGCGATGGGCTTGCGGGATCTGACCTGGTTCGACGTCCTCCGCCGGAACGCGCAGGAGAGGCCGGACGACACCGCCCTGATCTTCGAGGGGCGACGCATCGCGCATCGCGACATGGCCGAGCGGGCCGAACGCCTCGCCGCGGGGCTCGCGCGGGCCGGACTGGCACGGGGGGACCGGGTCGCGCTCGTGTCCCAGAACCGGCCGGAATTCCTCGACGTGCTCAACGCTGCGGCGCGGCTCGGGGCCGTTCTCGTTCCGGTCAACTGGCGTCTCGGAGCGGAGGAGGTGGCGGCGATCGTCGCCGACGTCGCGCCCGCCATCGTGATCGCCGACGGCGAATCCGTGCCGCTTCTCGCCCCGGCCCAGGCGGCACAGGCCGGCGTGAAGGGCTGGTTCGCCCTCGATGCGGCGGCCGAGCCCTACCGTCCGTTCGCCGACCTCCTCGAGGGAGGCCCGATGCCGGACGAGCCCGGCGACGAGCCGGGCAGCGACGATCCGCTCGTCATCATCCACACCGCCGCTGTCGAGGGGAAGCCGCGCGGAGCCGTGCTCACCCACGCAAACCTGATCGCGCATAATCTGCAGCTCGCAGCCGCCTGGCAGCTCGGCCCGGATGACGTCGCGCTTGGCGTCCTGCCGCTGTTCCACGTCTCGGGGCTCGGTCTCGCCCTCGCCTTGGCCCAGGCCGGCGGGACGAGCGTGATCATGCGCCGCTTCGATGCGGCGGAGGCCGCGCGCCTCGTCGCGGAGGAGCGCGGGAGCGTGATGTGCGAATTCGCGCCGATCCTCGGCCAGATCCTCGACGCGGCCGAGGCTGCGTCCTCACCCCTCGGGAGCCTCAAGGCCGTGTGGGGGCTCGATTCGCCCGAGACGATCGCCCGGTTCGAGGGCGCCTGCCCGAACGCGTCGTTCTGGTCGGGTTACGGTCAGTCGGAGACCTCGGGCTACGTGTCCTTCTCGAAACATCGCGAGCGTCCCGGAACGGCCGGGCGGCCGACGCCGCTCGCGCGCCTCGCCATCCTCGACGAGGACGATCGCCCGGTGCCGCCCGGCACGGTGGGCGAGATCGCGGTGCGCGGCCCGCTCGTCTTCCAGGGCTATTGGAACCTCCCCGAGGAGACGGCCTGGACCTTCCGCGGCGGCTGGCATCACACGGGCGATCTCGGCCGCTTCGACGAGGCCGGCTATCTCGTCTATGCCGGCCGCTCGCCGGCAAAGGAGCTGATCAAGACGGGCGGGGAGAACGTCTATCCGGCCGAGGTCGAGCGCGCGCTCCGCGCCCATCCCGCCATCGCCGAGGCGGTCGTCTTCGGCGTGCCCGATCCGCGCTGGGGCGAGGCGGTGCGCGCGGTCTGCATGCCGAAGCTCGGAACGGAGGTGACGGCGGAGGATCTCATCGCCTTCGTCGGCGAGCGCATCGCCCGCTACAAGCGGCCGAAATCCATCGTCTTCGTGGGCACGATGCCGCTCATCGGGTCTGGCGTGCCGGACCGGGCCGCCATCAAGGCGGAGCATGGCGGGTGAGGAGGCCCGTCGTCAGATGAACTCGACGAGGGAGAGGCGCGAGAGCGCGGACGTCACCTGATAGCTCGCCTGGAGGCGCGTCTGGGTGGCAAGCAGAGCCATCGCGACCTCGTTCGGATCGGCATCCTCGATCCCGGACAGCATGTCCCGGACCTGCGCCTTGGCGGCGCCGAGCCTGTCGGTCGCCGATGCGAGGTCCTTCGACGCGATGGCGAAATCCGTCGCGATGCCCCGGATCCCGGCATCGTCCGCGAGCGAGCCCGAGACGCGTTCGGCCAGCGCCGCGTAGCGCGCCGTCGCTGTCGCATCCCCTTCCGGGAAGGCGTTGGCGGCCAGCGCGCCCAAAGCCGCGAGGACCTTGCGAAAGGCGGGCTCGTCGGCGCGCGCGCCGATCGCGACCGAGGTGCCGTCGCCCGTGCGCACTGGCGCCGTCTCGCGCGCCGAGCCCGCGCCGTCGTCGCCCTTGTACCAGATCACGGTATCGGAGGCTGTGCCGGCCACAATCGCCGTCGCGGTCGCGTAGGGCGGCCCTGCAATGCGCATCGGAGGATGGGAGGGCGAGCCGGCGAAGAAGGCCGTCGAGGCGGCGAGGCTCGAGGCGGAAGCGAGGCTGGTCGAAGCGGTCGTCGCGACGGCGTCCCGCAGCGCCGCGCGCAGATTGGCCTGGGTGTCGGCGAGCGTCGCGCCGATGACGAAGCCCGGGCTGCCATCCGTCGAGGGCTGCGTCAGCGCCTTCAGCGTCACGGTCGTCGTGCTGCCGTCGGGCAGCGAGAGCGTCAGCGCGATCGTGCCGCCGGGCTCCGGCTGGGCGGTGGCAGCGAAATCCGCGATCGGCGGCGGGCCGGCGGAACTACTCGCGGCGAGACCCGATCCGGACGCGGACGCTGCCGCGATCTTCATGCCGAAGGGAAGCCCCGCGGCTTCCTCCTGGATGCGGATCCCGCTCGCCGTGTTCTGGATGACGAGGCGGCCGAGGCCGTCCGCCCCGAGATCGGCCTCCTTGCGTTCGGCGATCATCTGCCTGAGGCCGGCCCGGCCGGCATCGCCGTTCAGGATGAGATCGTAGCCCTCGACCGGCTCGCCGCTCGCGTCGCGCCCGCCGAACAGCGCCCGGCCGGCGATGTCGGAATTGAGGATGTCGATGACCTGCTTCAGCCCGTCCTCCGCCGAGGCGATGGCGCTCGTCTGGCCGATCGGCGGCGCGTTGAGGGAGGTCGGCAGGCTGACGGTCAGGCTGCTGCCGATCCTGGCGATCTGCTCGATGCCGGTCGCCATCAGCTTCACGCGGAAGGTCGCGTCGGACACGTTCGTGGCGTAGGCCTCGAGGGTCGCGAGGGTGGCCCGCCCGGAAAGGCTCTTGATCGCGGAGGCGCCGAGCTCGGCATGGCTCGAGGCCTTCTGGCCCGTCGTGAGCTGGGCCTGGAGATCGGCGAGGCTCGTCTTGAGCGAGCGGAAGCTCGTCTCCGCATGCCGGGCGGCGAGGGCGCCGCTGCCGTAGGCGGTGATGCTCATCCGGCGATCCTGAGCAGCGTGTCCATCATCTCGCGCGCGGCCGTGAGGAGCCGGGCATTGGCGCCATAGGCGGTCTGCAACTGGATGAGCTGGGTGAGTTCGGTGTCGATATCGACGCCCGCCTGCTCGGCATAGCGGCCCTGGATCGCGTTCAGCACGACCTGCTGGCCGGCATCGAGATTGGCGGCGGAATTCGCCTCGGAGGCCTGGGTCGCGATCACGGCGGAGGCGAAGCCGACGACGCTGCCGCTCCAGGGCGAGGCGGAGCCGCCGATGCCCGCCGCGCCCGCGAAGCTGCGCTCGGTCTTGGTCAGGCGATCGAAGAGGAGGAGCGGACGCGTCGCATCCCCGGCCGGCACGCTCGGGCCGTAGGAGGTGAGAGCGGACGGCGCGTTCTTGACCGCCTGGTTGACCGCGATGCGGCCGGCGAGCCCCGCGAGTTGCGAGGAGCCCTCGAAGGAGCCGGTATAGAGGGCGCCCGTCGGGCCATCGACGAAGAGCGGAAGCTCGGGATCGCCCGTCGAAAGGCCGCTCACGGTGGCGGTGGCGGAGGCCGCATCGACGCTGGACGTCGCCCCGTTGTTCAGGAGGCGGATGGTCGAGCCCGACGGGTTCGAGACCGTGTAGGCGCCGCCGAGCGCGGTCTGGATCTGGCTCGCCACCGAGGCGAAGCCGCCGGAGAAATCGATCCCGATCAACCCGGCCTCGCCGGCCGCAGCCGTCGCGGCCGCGCTGTCGGTGCGGGCGAAGACGAGATTGCGCGTCGCTCCTCCGGGATCGGTGACGGAGACGGTGATGCGGTTGCCGGCCTGGAGCGCGCCGAGATCGAGATCGAAGCCGCTCTGCGCGCCGGAGGTCGCGGCCGTGCCGGCGATCGTCTTGTCGGACAGGGCGGAGGCGAGGCCCGCCGCGAGCTCGTCGAGCTGGGTCTGGGCCTGGACCAGCACGGTGTCGCGGATGTCGAGATGAGCCGCGATCTCGCCGGACCGGATCAGCCCCGAGGCGATGACGTCACGTTTCGCGCCGGTGGCGTCGGTCGCCGTGATCGTGCCGACGCCGCGGAGCGCCGGATCGGAATCGTATCGGCTTGCCGGTCCGATATTATGCGCCTCGAAGCCGAGACCCGTCGCAACAGTGCCGTTGACCAGCGTGAGGCCGCCCGTGGTCGAGAGGGAGACGGCCCCGGTCGCCGAGATTGTCGCCTTGACGTCGATCAGGGTCGAGAGCTGGTCGACGAGCGCGTCGCGCTGGTCCTGGAGCGCGGCGGTGTTGTGGCCGACGATGCGGCCGTTGAGGTCGGCGATGCGCTTCAGGAGGCCGTCCGCCTTCGAAACCGCTGCCCCGATCGCATCCTCCGTATCCTGGCGCATGGCCTGGACCTGGTCGGAGAGCGCGTTCAGCGAGCCGGCGAGGTCGGAGGCGGCGGCGAGGATCTCCGATTGCGAGACGCTGGACGAGGGATTGTTCGCGAGCGCGGCGAGCTTTCCGGTGAAGGTCGAGAGCAGCGTCGGCAGGGAGCCGACGCCGCCTGGCCTGTCGAAGACCCGATCGAGCGTCGTGTGCACAGAGGCCCGGGTCGAGGCATAGGCCGCGCCCGCCTGTTCGAGCCGGAGCTGGCGCTGAACCAGCGTGTCGAGCGTCCGGCTCGCACCCTTGACGTCGACGCCGACCGTCCGCCCGCCCGCGACCAGCGCCTCGGTCGCGAGGGTGCGCCGCGTATAGCCGACCGTGCCGGCATTCGCGACGTTCTGCGAGACGATGTCGAGGCCGGCCTGCGTCGCCCGTAATCCCGAGAGGGACAACTGGATGGCGGAGGCGATGCTCATCGGCTTGAACCGCTATCCGCGATCGTCAGCGGATGACGTTGATCACGTCCTGCAGCATCTGCTGCGCGGTCGAGATCACGCGGGTATTGGCGGAATAGGCCTGCTGGGTGACGATCATCTTCGAGAATTCCTCGGCGATGTCCGTGTTGGAGGTTTCGACCGAGCCCGAGGTGAGGCTCGAACCCTGCAGGCCGTAGGACGGCGATCCGGAGGCGACGGTCTGGGCATAGGTGCCACCGTCCATGCGCTTCAGCGCGTCGTCGGCCTGGAAATGGGCGACCTGGACCTGGGCGAGCGTCGAAACCTGGCCGTTCGAGTAATTGCCGACGATCTGGCCTTCCGAGGACACCGAGATCGAGCTCAGCGATCCGGTGGCATATCCGTTCTGGTCGATGTCGACGTTCGAGGCGAGGCCGTTCGCATCGCCGTATTGGGTGAGTTGACCGCTCCCGAAGCCGAGGGTCACGGGGCCGACCGTCGTGCCGTTGACGGACAGATTGGCGATGGAGGCCGAGTTCGCCGAGGTCAGCGTCCCCGCGGGCGTGAAGCTGAAGCCGCTGCCGATCTGCGCGTAGACGGCGCCCGTTCCTGTCGCGGTCTCGTTGCCCTTGTAATAGAGCTGCCAGGTATCGGTCCCGCCCGAGGCGGAGGAATCGACCTTCGCCCAGCGCGTCTGGAGCACGACGGGGCTCCCGGACGCGTCGTAGACGGTGACTTCGCCGCCCGGGATCGACTGATCCTCGAAGGCTGTCCGGTCGTTGGCCGAGATCGTCGCGCTCCCCGCCAGTGTCGCACTCAGAAGTTCGGAGCCCGGGACGCTCGGATCGGCAGCCGTCGTCTTGGGATAGGAGGGGAGATTGGCCTGGTAGGCGATCGAACTCGTGAGCTTGGCCGGGACCGGCTTCGTGTCGATCTGGATCGGTCCGGCGGTTTTGCCCGGAGTCGAGCCGATCAGGTATTTCCCGGCTCCGTTGACCAGATAGCCGTTCGCATCGGGGCCGAAATCCCCGCGGCGGGTATAGAGGTCCTGACCGGAGAAGGTGGGGTTGCTGGCGGAGCCCTTGTTGTCCCGCACGACGAAATAGCCGCCGCCGTTGATGGCGAGGTTCGTGGTGATGCCGGTGGTCTGGAGGGAGCCCTGCAGCGTGTTCGTGAGCCGGGAATAGGCTGCGACCGATCCTGCGTTCTCGCGCCGCGGCTGC
The DNA here is from genome assembly GCF_004363955.1 of Enterovirga rhinocerotis. Classification (GTDB taxonomy): domain Bacteria; phylum Pseudomonadota; class Alphaproteobacteria; order Rhizobiales; family Beijerinckiaceae; genus Enterovirga; species Enterovirga rhinocerotis. The sequence continues at coordinate 109,444 of NZ_SNZR01000018.1, read as the reverse complement.
GAGGATTCGGGGATCATGTCGACGAAGCTGGTATCGACCCGCTTGTACCCGACCGTCTGTGAATTGGCGATGTTCCCCGAGATGTTCTCGAGCGCATAGGACTGCGCCGAGAGACCGGTGACCGCCGTCAGCATCGCATTCAGGACACCCATGACGCAGAACCCTCCGCCCGGCGCGAGGATGCGCGGGCCCAAACCGAATGGCGAGGGAGGAGCAACCGCTATGCCATGGTTAACGCGTTGAAATCACTCGCCGTCCTGACGACCTGACGTCGCTGCCCGGTCGGAACGATCCGGCAGGCCGGCAGAATTTGCCTGCCCCCGGCCGCTTCAGCTACAACTTAAGGATGCTTTTGAAGGCTGATCTCAGCTTGCTGGAACTGTGCTATAGGCTTGGCGATGGGACACGCATACGCGTTCGATACTCTCGGTTACGCTCGCGCCTTAGAGGACGCCGGCGTCGAGCGCCGGCAGGCCGAGGCTCATGCCACTGCGGCCCGCACCTTCATTTTGGCGGAAGTCGCCACCAAGGCTGACATCGAGAGCCTGAGCGCCAAAATCGCTCATACCCGGACGTCTCTTCGGTCAGAGATCAAGCACGAGATTCTCAAAGGTGTGGTCATGATCTGCGGCTTCGTCACTGCGCTTGCCGCAGGGCTGGGAGTGGTCGCGAAGATTCTGCTGGGATAGCACGCGACCACCCCACGCCTTCGATGTGCCCGCGTTACGTTTGTGCGGCCCGCCGGCCATCCTCTCCGCCCGTCTCCCGCGTGAGCAGATCCCCGGCGACGTCGGCGAGTTTCGGCGGCGTCTCGCGGATATAGGGGAGGGGGCGGCAGACCTCGATGGCCGCGAGCCCGAACCGGGCGGTCATGAGCCCGTTCAGCACGCCCTCTCCGAGCCGCGCCGAGATGCGGGCCGCGACGCTGTGGCCGAGGACCTGCTGCACGATCCCGTCGCCGATCGCGGCGCCGCCCGTCACGGCGAGGTGGTTGATGGCCGCCCGGAAGAGCCGCAGGAAGCCGAGGAAGCCCGGCCGGCCGCTATAGATCTGCGCGATGCGGCGCAGGAGACGCGCATTGGCATAGACGACGAAGGCGAGGTCGATCAGCGCGCGCGGGCTGATCGCGGTGACGAGCGAGACCTGCCGCGCGGAGGCGGCGACCGCCCGCGTCGCCGCCTCGTCGAGCGGGGCGAGGAGCGTGCGCTCGGCGAGGGCGAGGCGGTCGTCCGCCTCCATGATCTCGTCCTCGACCGAGGCCACGCTCGGGCCGGAGCCGCGCGGCACGCGCCCGTCGAGGCTCCTGGCGAGGTCGCGGGCGACGGATTTTGCCGCCTCGCCGTCGCGCAGGGCGAGGGCGTCCTGCGCCCTTCGGCGCAACTCCTCGATCTTGCGCTCGCGCAGGACGCCGCCGATCTCGCGGAGCGCGATCACCGCGAGCGAGAGGCAGGCGAGGGCGGTGAAGACGACGGCCAGCCAGCCGAGCCAAGGCGAGGTCTGGAACAGATCGACGACGAGCTTGTGGATCGCGACGCCGATCCCGAGGCTGACGAGGCCCGACAAGGCCGCGAAGAACAGGGTGCCCCAGCGCGATTGCCGGCGGGGCGGGGGCAGGACCGGAACCCCGTCCGCCGCTTCGATCGCGTCCATCGGCTCCTGCGTGACGAGGACGCGCGCGGCCTCCTGCGTCGCACTCGGAGTCTCGGGCGTGACGGTGACGGTGCCCGGCGCGTCGAGCCGGAAGGCGCGGGGACGGTTGGTCATGCTGCGTTCGTCACGAGAGGCGGTCGCCGATCAGGAAGTCGAGAGCCCGGTCGAGCCGGATATGAGGCAGGAGGCCGGCCCGGCCGGCGGCGTCCGCGCGGACGAGGGGCGGCCTGAACCGCGGAAAGCGGAGCGAGCCGGGCTGGACCTCGCCGTGGAAGACGGCCTCCGGATCCTCGGGCAGCTCGCCGGGAAAGATGGCGGCCTCGGCCTCGCCGTCGAAGATCTCGTCCCCGATCCGCTCTCCGGCCTCCGGCGTGCCGGCAACGGCGCGGAGCGTCGTGCGGCCCTCGAGCACCGTCGTCTCGCGCGTCGCCCGGACCGAGGCGAGGGCGACGCTGCCGACCTTCGCCCCCGCCGCCTCCGTCCGCCGGACCGCGCGCGAGACGAGAAGGCGCAGCATCCGCTCCAGCCGGTCGTGGCTCGTATGGTGGATGTGGTCGGCCTTGGTCGCGGCGAACAGGACTCGGTCGGCGCGCGGCGAGAAGAGCCGCGAGAAGAAGCCGTTCCGCCCCGCATTGAAGGCGAGCAGCACCCGGTCGAGCGCTGTCTCGAGTTCGGCGAGGGCCTCGGGGCCCGCATCGATGGCGGAGAGCACGTCGACGAGGACGATCTGGCGTTCGATGCGCTGGAAATGGTCGCGGAAGAAGGGACCGACGACCCGCGATTTGTAGGATTCGTAGCGCCGCTCCATCAGCGCGGCGAGCGTGCCGGAGCCCGGTGGCCCGTCCTGCGCGAGATCGAGCGGCGCGAAGGTGAGGGCCGGCGAGCCGGCGAGATCGCCCGGCATGAGGAAGCGGCCGGGCGGCGTCGTGACCACGGCTTCGGGCTGGGCGCGGAGGGCCAGGAGATAGGCCCTGAAGCTCTCGGCAAGGCGGGCCGCGCCGTCCTCGTCGGCGGGTCCGGCCGGATCGTTCGCCGCGAGAGCCGCGAGCCACGGGGCCGCCAGTCGGGTGCGCGTGGGCCGCCGGCTCGCCGCGATCGTCTCCCGCGACCACTCCGCATAGCTCTGGTCGAGGAGGGCGAGGTCGAGCAGCCATTCGCCGGGATAATCGACGATGTCGAGGGTGAGGTTCGACGGCCCGCTGCGCCAGCCGGCCTTGCGCTCGAAGTCGATGTCGAGCCGCAATTGGGCGATGCGGTTGGTCGAGGCCGGCCAGGCCCGGTCGTCCACGATGCGGGCGAGATGCTGCTCGACCGGGAAGCGCGGCACGTCGTCGTCGGGCTGAGGCGCGAGCCGGGCGCGGCGGATGCGGCCCTCGGCGGCCGGCGTGAAGGCCGGCAGAGGCGAATGGCGGATGAGATGATGGACGAGCGCTGTCGTGAAGACCGTCTTCCCCGAACGCGACAGCCCGGTGACGCCAAGCCGGAGCGCCGGCTGGAACAGGTCCTGTCCCGCCGATCGGAGGGAATGGGCGGCTGAGGCGGCGCCGCCGACGAGATCGGTCAGGAAGGACAATCGTCACACCGGGAGGGGGATCGGGACCGGATAAGGTATGGTGCTCCGGCGGCCTGCGTGCAACGGCGGGAACCCGTCACGGCGCGGCAGGGTCCGTGCGAAGCGCCGCTTCGTCGCGCGCCGCCGCCTCCTTCGCGTCCTCGTCGACGAGACGCCGCCGCAGGCGCTCGATCGCGCCTTCGGCGAGTTCGGGGCCGGCATGGAGATAGCCGAGTTCGATCGCCGACATCGCGATCATCACCGGCAGGAGGTTCACCGTCGGCTTGCCGCCGTCGTCGAACAGCCTTAGGTCGCTGCCCGGCTGCACGCCGAGAGCCCGCGCGATGGCGCCGGCATAGTTCTGGATCCGGCCTTCCTCCGTGCCGCAGCCGACGGCGGTCGGGGCGGGGATGGCCGCGGCCGTGCGCGTCCGGGGCGCGGGAGCGCGCCGCGCCTCGGCTCGTTTCGCAGCCGGAGCCTGTTTCGCGCGCCGGCCGGCCTCGGCGCGGGGAGCGCGTCCGGCGGGCCGTGCCGCCTCACCCTGGCCGGGGATGAGGCTCGGCGCGCGCAGATCCGGCATCTTGTGCATGGGCACGACCGAGACGCGGATACGGCCCCCGCGCGGAGCCTTGACGCGGACGCCGCCGCCGGGGCCGCGCGAGACGGAGACCGGACCACCGCCCGCGCGGCCGGCGAGGTACCGCGCCCGCAGCGTGTTGGAGAGGCCGCTCACGGCCAGGGCGACCGGCAGACCGCCGATGCCGATCTTGCATTCGGCCGGCGCCCAGCGCCGCACGATGTCGAGCGCCGATTTCCGGCCGAGCGAGACGTAATAGGTGCGCAGCAGGGTCGCTGCGGCATCGGCCCCGGCTTCCGTGGAGGCGAAGGCGGTATGGCCCTCCTCGTCGGCGCCGATCTCGCCGGCCCAGCGGGCGCGCTTGATGCACCAGGGATTGTTCAGCTTCACGCAGCGGGAGACGATCGGCCGGCCGAGATCGAGGGCGGCGGCGGCGAGCGCGAGCGGCGCCGGCTCGAGCGTCCGCCTCGTCCCGTCCCGCCAAGTCGAAACGGATCGGTCCTCGGGCCGGTAGACCGCCGCAGCGATGGGGCCGCGGCTCGTGAGAGCCACGGGGATGATCGGCTGAGGCAGGCTCGGCCGCCCGACGAGGCCCAGATGGAGCAGGCTCGCCGCCAGGGCGGCCGCAAGGTCAATCACCATCGTCCTCGCGAAGGTTCGCCGGCGCGACGAACCGCTTCAGCTTGCCCTTGGCCGGCTCGAGATCGCTCCAATGGTCGATGCGCCATTTCGCGACGACGATTCCGGCGGTCGGCAGGTGGTCCAGGGCATCCCGCGCCCCGCGCAGCGCGAGGGCGAAATCCGCGAAGCTCGGATTATGGCCGACCATGACCGCGCAGGAGATCTCGTCGGGGATCTTGCGGGCGATCTCGGCCAGCGTCTCCGCCTCCGCCTCGTAGATCGCCGGCTCGTAGGTCACCGGCACCTCGGGCAGGCCGGCAAGGGCCCAGGTCTCCCGCGTGCGCGCCGAGGGCGAGACGAGCGCCAGTTCCGGCTTGTGCTTCGACGCCGCCAGCCAGCCGGCGATCAGCGCCATGTCGGTCTGGCCGCGCTCCGCCAGGACGCGGTCGAAATCCGGCATCGTGCCATGGGGGACGGCCTTGGCGTGGCGCAGGAGGATAAGGCGTTTCATCGGTTCGTCCAGGCTGTGAGGAAGGAGCCCGATGCCAGGGAACGGTGTCGGTCGTGACGCGGTTTCCCGCGGCATTTCGGAGCAGGCTGCCGAAAGAGATGCCTTGAAACGAGGCGGAAACCAAACAGCCAAGTTGCCGACACGCTCTCCGCTGATACCCTTGGGCGACTCGTACCCGATTTCGGCTCGACGTCCGGGATTCGCCATGATCGCCTCACTGTTTCGCGCCCTCGTCGTCCTGGCCGCGCTCGCCGTCGGCTCGACCGCGGCCTTCGCTCAGAAGAGCTTCGTGCGCGACAATCTCGCGAGCGACGGCATCCGTCTGGAGGATACGTTCCGGCGCAGCGACGTGCGGCCGGCCGCCAACGCCTCGCAAGCGCGGCTTGAGGGCGATGCGGCCCTCTCCCGCGGCGACGCGCGACGGGCTCTCGCGCTGTTCACGGCCGCGATCATCGCGGACCCGAAGGCGGCGATGAGCTGGGGCGGCTATGCCCGCGCCGCCAAGCAGGTGCAGTCCCAGGCCTCCACCTACGGCGAGCGCTACACGCTCCAGGACCGCGGGACGGTCGCCGCCTACATGGCCTATCAGCGCGCGACGAGCCGTGCGGACGAGGCGGCCTATCTCGCCCTGGTCGGCGACTTCTACGCGATCCGCCAGACGTGGCGCTCCTCGCTCGACGCCTATCGCGCGAGCCTGCAACTGGCCGACGTCGCCTCCATTCGCTCCACCTATGAGGAGATCCGGGAAAAGCACGGCTTCCGCATCACCGACTACAAGGTCGATTCCGACAGCGCCGCGCCGCGCGTCTGCTTCCAGTTCTCGGAGGCCCTGGCCGGCGGGCGGGTCGACTTCACACCCTTCGTCGCGGTCTCCGGCGCGGCCAATGCCGCCGTCACGACCGAAGGCCAGGAACTCTGCGTCGACGGGCTGAAGCACGGCGAGAAATACGCCGTCGTCCTGCGCCAGGGGCTGCCCTCGGCGGTCGGCGAGACGCTGCTGAAATCGGCCGATTACGACATCTATGTCCGCGACCGCTCCCCGCAGGCCCGCTTCACGGGCCGCAACTACGTCCTGCCGAAGACCGGCCAGGAGGGCATCCCGGTCGTCTCGGTCAACACCAAGGAGGTGATGGTCGACGTCTACCGGATCGGCGATCGCAACCTTCTGCCGACGCTCCGCGCCGAGGACTTCCTCGGCCAGCTCTCCCGCTACCAGACGCTCAGGATCGCGCGCGAGAAGGGCTTCAAGGTCTGGTCCGGCCGGCTCTCGACGGCGAACGAGCTCAACCGCGACGTCGTCACGGCCTTCCCGGTGTCGAAGGCGATCCCGGCCATGGAGCCCGGCATCTACGTGATGACCGCGGCTGCGGCCGGCACGGCCGACGCGTCGTCGAACGGGGACGAGGACGAATACGATTCGACCCAGCGCTCGACGCAGTGGTTCGTCGTCTCCGATCTCGGCCTCACCGCCATGAAGGGCGCCGACGGGATCGGCGTCTCCGTCCGTTCGCTCGCGACCGGCGCTCCGATCGGCGATGTCGAATTGCGGCTCGTCGCGCGCAACAACGAGGTCCTGGCCACGAAGCGCACCGACGCCTCGGGCCGCGCGCAGTTCGATCCGGGCCTCGCCCGCGGCGAGGGCGGCCTCGCGCCAGGTCTCATCGTCGCGACGGCGGGCGCGGGCCTCGGCATGACGGGGCAGGGCGCGAATTTCGACTACGGCTTCCTCGACATGGGCGGCGCGCCCTTCGATCTGTCGGATCGCGGCGTGAAGGGCCGGGCCGTGACGAGCGGCATGGAGGCCTTCGTCTATACGGAGCGGGGCGTCTACCGCTCCGGCGAGACCGTGAATCTGACGGCGCTCCTGCGCGACGGGCGTGGCATCGCCGCCTCCGGCCCGCCGATGACCCTCGTGATGCGCCGCCCCGACGGCGTCGAGTACAAGCGCGAGCAGGTGGCCGATGCCGGTCTCGGCGGCCGCGCCTGGAGCGTCGCGCTGCTCAACGGCGCCCAGCGCGGCACCTGGCGCGCGCAGGCCTATCTCGACCCCAAGGGCAAGCCGGTCGGCGAAGTCACCTTCCTCGTCGAGGATTACGTCGCCGAGCGCCTCGACCTGTCGCTGACGCCGAAGACGAAGGCTCTGCGCGCGGGCGAGCCGGCGCAGATCGATGTCGCGGCGCGCTACCTCTACGGCGCGCCGGGTTCGGGGCTGGAGGTCGGCGGCGAGGTCGTCGTGCAGGCGGCCGGGACCTCCGGCATCAAGGGGCTCGACGGGTTCGAGGTCGGCCTTTCGGACGAATCCGTCGAATCCTCGACGGTCGAACTCGAGGAGACGGTCGAGACCGACCGGAACGGCAAGGTCACGGTGACGGCGCCGATCCAGGCGGTCGTCGCCTCGAAGCCGACCGAGGCGAAGATCACCCTCCGCGTCTCCGAGCCCGGCGGCCGTGCGATCGAGCGCAGCGTGACGCTGCCGATCCTGCCGGACGGCCCGGTCATCGGCGTGAAGAAGAATTTCGGCAGCGACCTCTCGGATGGCGGCACGGCCTCCTTCGACGTCGTCCTCGCCGACCCCGACGGCACGCGCCTCGCGCGTCCGAATGTCGGCTGGTCGCTCTACCGCATCCAGCGCAGCTACCAGTGGTTCAACTCGGATGGCCGCTGGGGCTACGAGCCGGTGAAGTCGGCGCGCCGCGTCGCGGATGGCCGGATCGACCTCGCCGCCGACAGCGCCGGCAAGATCGCGGCGCCGGTCGGCTGGGGCACCTACCGGCTCGACGTCGCCGCGGACGGGATCGGCTCGGCGCGGACCTCCATCACCTTCACGGTGGGCTATTCGGGCGAGCAGACGGCCGACACGCCGGATCTCCTCGAGGTCACGCTCGACAAGAATTCGTATCGCTCGGGCGAGTCGATCCAGGCGACGATCAAGCCGCGCTTCGCGGGCCGCGTCACCCTCGCGATCATGACCGACGGCGTGCAGGAGACGCGGGAGGTCGACCTGCCTGCCTCCGGCACCACGGTCTCGATCCTCGTCAAGGCCGAATGGGGCGCCGGCGCCTATCTCGTCGCGACGGCCTTCCGGCCGCTCGACCAGGCGGCGAAGCGCATGCCCGGCCGCGCGCTCGGCCTCGCCTGGTTCGCGATCGACCGCGCGGAGCGCACGCTGAACGTCTCGGTGGACGTGCCCGACACGATGCGTCCGCGCCAGACGCTGTCCGTGCCGGTGAGGCTCGCCGGCCTCCAGGCAGGCGACGAGGCCTATGTGACGATCTCGGCCGTCGATGTCGGCATCCTCAACCTGACGCGCTACGCGACGCCCGATCCGGCCGGGTTCTTCTTCGGCCAGAAGGCGCTGGGGGTCGAGATGCGCGACCTCTACGGCTACCTGATCGACGGGATGCAGGGCACGGTCGGCGCCGTCCGCTCGGGCGGCGACGAGAACGGGGGCGGCCTCAACGGCATCCCGCCGACCCAGGAGCCGCTGGTGCGCTATTCGGGCGTGGTCAAGGTCGGCCCGGACGGCACCGCCAAGGTCGATTTCGAGATCCCCGCCTTCAACGGCACGGTCCGGATCGCGGTCGCGGCCTGGACCAAGAGCCGCGTCGGCTCGGCCGAGAAGGACGTCATCGTGCGTGATCCGATCGTGGTCACGGGCACGCTGCCGCGCTTCCTCAATATCGGCGACCGTTCGCGCCTCCGGCTCGACCTCGACAATGTCGAGGCGGCCGCCGGTGATTACTCGGTCGAGCTCGACGTCGCCGGCCCGATCCTCGTCGAGGCGGACGCGCTGAAGAAGACCATCCGGCTCGCGCAGGGGCAGAAGGGGGACGTCACGATCCCGATCGCCGCCGCCGGCATGGGCGATGCCGTCCTGACCGTGCGTCTGCGCGGCCAGTCGGTCGATCTCGACCAGAGCTTCAGGCTCCGCATCCAACCGGGCACGGGCTCGCTCGTGCGCCGCACGGTGCGGCCGCTCGAGGCGGGCGGAACCGCCGTGCTCTCGTCGGACCTCATCGCCGATCTCGTGCCCGGCACGGGGACGGTCTCCGTCGCCCTGTCGCCGCTCGCGGCGCTCGACGTGCCGGGGCTCCTCGTCGCGCTCGACCGCTATCCCTATGGCTGCACCGAGCAGGTCGTCAGCCGCGCCCTGCCGCTGCTCTATGCGAACCGGCTCGCGAGCCTCGAACAACTCGGCCTCGACGGCGCGCTCGACGAGCGCGTCAAGGGCGCGATCGAGCGTGTCCTGACGCGACAGGATTCGAACGGCGCCTTCGGGCTCTGGAACGTTTCCTCGAGCGAGGACATGTGGCTCGATGCCTATGTCGCCGACTTCCTGACGCGGGCCCGCGAGCAGAAATTCGCGGTGCCGCAGACGGCCTTCACGCTCGTCCTCGACCGGCTGAAGAACTTCGTCGCCAATACGAGCGAGATCGGCGCGCGCGGGGACGATATCGCCTATGCGGCCTACGTCCTCGCCCGCAACGGCCGCCCGGTCGCGGGCGACCTGCGCTACATGGCCGACACCAAGCTCACCGAGTTCAAGACGCCGCTCGCCCGCGCCCAGATCGCGGCCGCGCTCGGCCTGATCGGCGACCGCGAGCGGGCCCAGCGCACCTTCGCCTCGGCGGTCCAGCTTCTGACCTCGGTGCGCGATGGCGCGTCGGGACGGTCGGATTACGGCACCCGGCTGCGCGACGGCGCGGGGCTGATCGCGCTCGCATCCGAGACGGGTTCGAGCCGCGACGCGCTGCTGCCGGTGACGCGCGCCGTGACCGAGGAGCGCGGCAGCCGCGGCTACACCTCGACCCAGGAACAGGCCTGGATGGTCCTCGCCGCGGAGGCTCTCTCGCGCGACACGGGGGCCATCCAGCCGACGGTGAACGGCGAGCCGGTCAAGGGCTCGCTGTTCCGGACCTATCGTTCGCGGACCCTCGATCAGGGGCCGGTGCGGATCGGCAATGCCGGCACCGCTTCGGCCGAACTCGTTGTCTCGGTCTCCGGCAATCCGGTCGGGCCGGAGCCGGAGGCCTCGCGCGGCTATTCCATCGAGCGCAGCTACTACAAGCTCGACGGAACGAAGGTCGATGCGGGCAAGGTCCGGCAGGGCGATCGGCTTGTGACGGTGCTGAAGGTCACCGAGCCGCGCGCGCTCTATGCCCGCGTCCTCTTGGTCGACCTCCTGCCCGCGGGGCTCGAGATCGACAATCCGAAGCTGGTGGATTCCGGCTCGGTCGCCGCGCTCGACTGGCTGAAGACGGATGTGAACCCCGTCAGCGAGGAGTACCGCGACGACCGCTTCGTGGCCGCCTTCGACCGCAGCCCGAACCAGAAGGCGACCTGGACGGTGGCCTATACGGTCCGCGCGGTCGCGCCGGGCCGCTACGTGCACCCGGCCGCGAGCGTCGAGGACATGTACCGCCCCGACCGCTTCGGCCGCACCGCCTTCGGCGCGATCGAGGTCACGCCGCGCTAGGGCGCGGCCGACGCTCCTCGACCCTCCCCTGGAGGGGGGAGGGTCGCCGGCGAAGCCGGCGGGGGGAGGGGTGAAACCCGCCGTGAAGCATGGACGAGGTCATCGTGGCGCATCGCGCGCATCACCCCACCCCGGACCTTCGGTCCGACCTTCCCCCTCCAGGGGAGGGTGAGGGCGCCACGTCGACGTCCCCCCACCCCGCCGCCCCGCGGGGCGAGGGGAGGCGCCGGTGGCTCCGCTTCGCGATCGCGGTAGGCGTCGCGGCCGTGCTGGTGGCGGGCGCAGGCTCCTTCGCCCTCTGGCGTGTCGCCGCGTCCATGCCCCCCCTCGACCTCACCGAGGCCGAGCAGCGCTCGACCGTGGTGCTCGACCGTCACGGCCTCCTGCTGCGGGCCTTCGCGACGCCGGAAGGGCGCTGGCGGCTGCCGGTGTCGCGCGAGGATGTCGATCCGCGCTTCCTCGCCATGCTGAAGGCCTATGAGGACAAGCGCTTCGACAGCCATCGCGGCCTCGATGCGCTCGCGGTGGCGCGTGCGGGCTGGCAACTCGTCTGGAATGGCCGCGTCGTCTCGGGCGCTTCGACCCTGACGATGCAGGTCGCGCGGCTGCTCGAGCCCCGCGCCGAGCGCAGCCTCGCCGCCAAGCTCCGGCAGGCGATCCGCGCGGTCGAGCTCGAGCGCCGCTTCTCGAAGGGCGAACTGCTCGACCTCTATCTGCGCCTCGCGCCCTATGGCGGCACGCTCGAAGGCGTGCGCGCCGCCTCGCTCTCCTATTTCGGCAAGGAGCCGAAACGCCTTTCGGTGGCGGAAGCGGCGCTGCTGGTCGCGCTGCCGCAATCGCCGGAGGCACGGCGGCCCGACCGCTCGGCGCAGACGGCGCGCCGCGCGCGGGACCGGGTGCTCGACCGGCTCCTCGCCGGCGGCGCGCTCACCCGCGCGGAGGTCGAGGAGGCGCGGGCCGAGCGCGTCCCGTCGATCCGCCGCGGCTTCCCGATGCATGCCGCCCACGCGGCCGAGAAGGCGGTAGCGGAGCGGCCGGATCTCGCCGTTCATCGCCTGACGATCGACCGCCGCCGGCAGGTGGCTCTGGAGACCCTGCTGGCAGAGCGGATCGGGCGCTTCGGCGACCAGGTCTCCGGCGCCATCGTCGTGATCGATAACGAGACCGGCGAGGTCCGCGCCCGGATCGGCAGCCCGGCCAAGCTCTCGACCGAGCGGCGGGGCGCGATCGACATGACGGCCGCCTACCGCTCACCCGGCTCGGCGCTGAAGCCCTTCGTCTACGGCCTCGCCTTCGAGAGCGGCATCGCCCATCCGGAGACGCTCGTCGACGACCGGCCCTCCCGCTACGGCGCCTACGGCCCCGAGAATTTCGACCTCACCTTCCAGGGCACCGTGACGGCGCGGCACGCGCTGCAGATGTCGCTGAACGTGCCGGCCGTGGAACTCCTGAGCGCCGTCGGGCCGGCGCGGTTCATCGCGCGCCTGCGCCAGGGCGGGGCGTCGATCCTTCTGCCTGCCGAGGCCGCGCCTGGCCTCGCGACGGGGCTCGGCGGCCTCGGCGTCAGCCTCCTCGACCTGACGCGGCTCTATGTCGGCTTCGCCCGCGGCGGCCTGACGCCCCCGCTCGTCACCCGTCTCGAGCCGGATGCGAAAGTGGCGACCGGCGAGGGCCGCATCACCGATCCCGTTCCCGCCTGGTACGTCGCCGACATCCTCCGCGGGGCCCCGCCGCCCGAGAACGCCGCCAGCGGCCGGATCGCCTTCAAGACCGGCACCTCCTACGGCTATCGCGACGCCTGGGCGATCGGTTTCGACCGCAAGGTGACGGTCGGGGTGTGGCTCGGGCGCGCGGATGGCGGCTCGGTGCCGGGGCTCGTCGGCCGCGTCGCCGCGGCGCCGATCCTGTTCGATGCCTATTCGCGGCTCGGCGAGGAGCCGGAGCCGGTGCCGAAGCCGCCGGGCGTGCTCGTCGCGACGACGGGAACCCTGCCGCCGCCGTTGCGCCATATCCGGCAGGACGTGCCGAAGACGATCGCGGCGACGGTCCAGGCGCCTCTGCGCATCGCCTTCCCGCTGGAAGGCTCGCGGGTCGATCTCGGAGCCTCGCGCTCGGCCGGTCCCGAGATGGCGCTGGCGCTGAAGGCGTCCGGCGGCGTGCCGCCCATGATCTGGCTCGTCAACGGCCAGCCGCTCGGCGATCCCGATCCGCGCCGGCAATCATCGTGGATGCCGGACGGTGCCGGCTTCGCACGCGTCTCGGTGATGGATGCGAGGGGGGCGACGGATTCGGTGGTGGTCCGGATCGAGTGAGCCGGGCCGTCAATAATCCGTCACCGAGTCTTGAATCTGTCACCGAGTCTTGCGCGCGTGTTCGACCGGGGCCACATCACGCCTGTTCGTTTTTGCTCCGCGTGAGGTCGCAGGTCAGATGGCTTACAGCTTCGCCATGGGTTCGTCGTTCGGCCGTGCCGGCCGTGCGGGTCCCATTCCGGGTCTGTCGAAGAACCGTGCCGATACCATCGCGCGGCTCGATGCCTTGTCGCGCCTGCTCGACAACGCCTTCGTGGTCCCGGGGACGAAGATCCGGTTCGGCCTCGATGGCGTCATCGGGCTCGTGCCGGGCATCGGCGACATGATCACGACCGGCCTGTCGGCCTATCTGATCTTCGAGGCCCGCCGGCTCGGCCTCCCGCGCCGCGCCATCGCGCGGATGGTCGCCAACCTCGCCTTCGACGCGGCGATCGGGATCGTCCCGCTCGTCGGCGACGCGGCCGACGTCATGTTCAAGGCCAACCGCCGCAACATGCGCATCCTGCGCGAGCATCTCGATCGCGAGGGGCACGGAGCGCGCCCCGACATCGTCGATGCCGAGTTCGAGGTTATGGGGCGGCGGCGATGAGGCGACTTCTCTGGACCTTCGGCTGGGTCGGCGTCGCGTTCTGGTCGCTGATCTGCGCCCTGGCCTATGGGTTCTTCGATCTCGTGCTGGGCATCTTCATGCGCAACGCCGATTGGTTTTCCGCCAATCCGGAGACGGTCGAGAGCATCTTCAAGTTCTTCCGGTTCCTGCGCGATTTCTCGACCGCGGGCGTGCTGGTCGTCTGGGGCGTCACCTCGCTCCTGATCCTCGCGGTGCCGTGGGCCTTCGACCGGCTGCTCGGCCAGGCGCGCCGGGGCACGATGCCCATGCCGCAGCCTCATCCGGGATCGGCCGGATACGGGCCGGGCGGCGTGATCGATCTCGAGCCCGGGCAGTACAGCGTCGGCCCGCAGCCCGGGCCGCGGCCCGCGCCGGGAGCGCCCGGCTCCTTCCCGCCCCCCGCGCCGCCGCGCTGAGCGCGGCATGGCGCTGCGGCTCGCGCTCTACCAGCCCGACATTCCCCAGAATGCCGGCACGATGATGCGGATGGCCGCCTGCCTCGACGTGGCGGTCGATCTGATCGAGCCGGCGGGCTTCGACGCCTCGGATCGCAACCTGCGCCGGGCCGGGCTGGACTATCTCGCCCATCTCGACCTCGTCCGCCACGTCAGCTTCGCGACGTTCGAGGAGGGGCGGCGGCAGGCAGGGCGGCGGCTGGTCCTCGCCACGACGCGGGCCGCGACCTCCTATCTGGATCTCGCCTATCGGCCGACCGACATCGTGATGGTCGGCCGGGAATCAGCCGGCGTTCCCGACCACGTTCAGGAGGCTGCCGACGCCCGCGTGCTGGTGCCGATGCGGGAGGGGCTGCGCTCGCTCAACGTCGCCGTGACGGCCGCGATGATCCTCGGCGAGGCGCTGCGGCAGACAAGGCCGGGATCGTGAGAGTCTGACCGGAGGTGGAACTCCCTCCCTGCGTCATGCTGACGGTCTGGTCGGAGATAGGAATCAGGGTCCACGCATTGATCACGGCTCCCGAACCCTCCCCTGGAGGGTGAGGGTCGACGGCGAAGCCGGCGGGGTGGGGTGAAACCCACCTCTCCCCACCGTTGCCGTCTTCGTAGCGGAAGCCGCGCGTCACCCCACCCCGGACCTCCGGTCCGACCCTCCCCATCCAGGGGAGGGTTGGTGTCCCCTGTCCTCACCTCGGAGGGTCCAGGAGCCATGGCTTCGTCAGCGAAGGAGCTTCCGGCCAGGTTCTCAGGGAAAGGCGCTCAGATCCGCCCTTCGTGCACCGCGTGGCAGGCGACGCCGTCGAGCAGCAGCGGGAGTTCGCTGCGGCAGCGGTCGTTCGCATGCGGGCAGCGCGGGTTGAAATGGCAGCCCGTCGGCGGGTTGATCGGGTTCGGGATCTCGCCGCGCACGGGCTCGCGCCGCCGGCCGATATGGGCGAGGTCCGGCACCGCATCGAGCAGCATCCGCGTATAGGGATGGCGGGGCGCGGCGAAGAGCGCCTTGCTCTCCGCCACCTCGACGATCCGGCCGAGATACATGACCCCGATCCGCGTCGCCATGTGCCGGACGACGGCGAGGTTGTGCGAGATGAACAGGAAGGTCAGGCCCAGCCGGTCCTGGAGGTCCCGCATCAGGTTCAGGATCTGGGCCTGGACCGAGACGTCGAGGGCGGAGGTCGGCTCGTCGCAGACGATGAATTCGGAATCGGAAGCGAGGGCGCGCGCGATGGCGATGCGCTGGCGCTGGCCGCCGGAGAACTGATGCGGATACTTCCGGCCGTCATCGGGATGCAGGCCGACGAAGGTCAGAAGCTCGCCGACGCGGGCCCGGATCGCGGCCTTGCCGTCGAGAAGCCCGAAGGCCTGGATGGGCTCCGCGACGATCCGGTCCACCCGCCAGCGCGGATTGAGGCTGGCATAGGGATCCTGGAAGATCATCTGGATGCGTCGGCGCAGCTTCTGACGCTCGGCCTCCGAGGCCCGCCCCTGCATGTCGATGCCGTCGATCCTCACCGAGCCGGCCGAGGGCGGCAGGAGGCCCACCACCATCCGCGCGACGGTCGACTTGCCCGAGCCCGATTCCCCGACGAGCGCGAAGGTCTCGCCCCGCGCGATGTCGAGGCTGATATCCGAGACGGCGGTCAGGAACTGCTTCGGCTCGCGCTCGATGACGCGGTTCAGCCAGGGTTTCGAGACGTCGAAGACGCGGCGGAGGTCGCGAACCTCCACGAGCGGACGGATCGCTGCGGCGCTCATGCGGCGCTCCGCTCGTCGGCATAGGCCGGATCGTAGAGATGGCAGGCCGCCTTGTGGCCGAGGCTCGCGGGTGCGCCGATCTCCGGTTCCTTGAGTTCCGGGCGGATCGTGGTGCAGGGCGAGAAGGCCTTGGCGCAGCGCGGATTGAAGGGACATCCGGGCGGGATGGCCGAGAGGCGCGGCATGGAGCCCGGGATCGACGCCAGGCGCTCAGCCGTGTCGGCCAGGGTCGGGATCGCGCCCATGAGGCCCTGGGCATAGGGATGGAGCGGCCGGCTTACGACCTCGGCCACCGGGCCGACCTCGATGATGCGGCCGGCATACATCACCGCGACGCGGTCGGCGGTCTCGGCGATGACGCCCATATCGTGGGTCACGAGCATGACGGCGGTGCCGTGATCGGCGCACATCCGCTTCAGCACCGTGATGATCTGCGCCTGGACGGACACGTCGAGTGCGGTCGTCGGCTCGTCCGCGATCACGAATTCGGGATCGGCGCACAGGGCGAGGGCGATCACGACGCGCTGGCGCATGCCGCCGGAGAAATGATGCGGATAGCCGTCGATGCGGCGCTCGGCCGCCGGGATGCCGACCTCCTCGAGGAGGGCGATGGCGCGCTTGCGTGCCCCCGCGGCCGAGAGGTCCGTGTGGGTCCGGATCGTCTCGATGAGCTGCTCGCCGACGGTGTAGAGCGGGTTGAGGCTCGTCAGCGGATCCTGGAAGATCATGCCGATGCGCTTGCCGCGGATGCGGCGCATGGCCTCCGGGGCGAGGTCGTCGATCCGCTTGTCGGACAGGCGCACCTCGCCGCCCGCGATCTTGCCGGGCGGGTCGATCAGTCCGATCACAGCCGAGCCCGTCACGGATTTCCCCGCGCCGGACTCGCCCACCACCCCCAGCACCTCGCCGCGCCCGATCGAGAAGGAAATCCGGTCGAGCGCCGTCAGAACGCCGCGCCGCGTGTGGAACTCGACGGTGAGGTCCCGGACCTCGAGGACGGGGGCGGACGGGGCGGGTGCGATCATGCGGTGGCCCAGTTCTCGACGGACAGGCCCGGCACGCGCCGGAATTCGCGCTCGTTGTTCGTGACGAGGGTCAGGCCGAGGCTGCGGGCATGGGCGGCAATCCACAGATCGTTCGCGCCGATCACTTCGCCCCGTCGTTCGAGATCCGCGCGAATGACGGCGTAATGCTTCCCCGCGCCGCGCGACATCGGCTCGACGGCGATCAGGTTCGTCAGCGTCCCCAGAACCGTGGCCGCCCTGCGGGGGTCGGGGGCTTTCTCGACGCCGAGGAGCAACTCGCCATAGGTGATGACGGACATCGACGCCTCGCCTGCCTGAAGGGCGCCGACGCGGTTCAGCACCGTCTCCGATCGACGGGATCGGAAGCGGATGCAGATGTCCGTGTCGAGCATGTATCGAGCCGACATCACAGGCCGTCGCGATGCTGCTGAGGCAGATCCGGCGGAAGCTCGATGAGATCGGACAACTCGTCCAATGCCTCGATCAATCGCTGACCATAGGGTTTCGTCTTAGGGGTCATGACGATCTTCTCGCCGTCGCGACTGAGCTCCACCTCGTCTGCATCGACGCGGAATTCCTTCGGGAGCCGAACGGCCTGACTGTTCCCCGACATGAAAACCTTGCCCGTAGTCATCTATCTCTCCGTATATACGGCTGGGTATATACGTAGCCAGGATGGTTGTCACTGTAGCCTCGGGTTCAGCGCGTCCCTCAGCCAGTCGCCGAGGAGGTTGATGGCGAGGACGAGGATCACGAGCGTCGCGCCGGGGAAGGCGGCGATCCACCATTCGCCGGAGAAGAGGTAGCGGTTGCCGATCCGGATCAGCGTGCCGAGCGAGGGCTGGGTGTCGGGCATGCCCGAGCCGAGGAAGGACAGCGTCGCCTCGGTGATGACGGCGAGGGCGACGTTGATCGTCGCGATGGCGAAGACGGGGCCGATCACGTTCGGCAGGACGTGGCGGACCATGATGGTCGGCGAGGACAGCCCGATCAGGCGCCCGGCCTGGACATAGTCCTTGTTGCGCTCGACGAGCACGGAGCCGCGCACGGTGCGGGCATACTGCACCCAGAAGGACAGGCCGATCGAGACGACGAGGACGGCGAGGATGATGGTGGTCGTCAGCTGGGCGCCCATCACGCTCTTCACCATCCCGTCGATGAGGAGCGCGATCAGGATGGCCGGGAAGGTGAGCTGGACGTCCGCGATCCGCATGATGACCGCGTCGAGCGCGCCGCCGGCATAGCCGGCGACGAGGCCGGCCGCGATCCCCAGCGTCGCGGCGAAGACGACGCCGAGGAGGCCGACCGCGAGCGAGACGCGCAGGCCGTAGAGGATGGCGGAGAGGATGTCGCGGCCCTGGTCGTCCGTGCCGAGGAGGAACGGCCATTGCCCCTCCGGCAGCCAGAGCGGCGGCAGGCGCGCATTGAGGAGATCGAGCTGGGCCGGGTCGAAGGGGTCTTGCGGAGAGATCAGCGGCGCGAAGACGGCAAGCGTGACGAGGATGAATGTCACGACGGCCGCCACCATCGCGACCTTGGAGGCCTTGAAGCTCGCCCAGATGTCGGAATCGAGCGCGCGGGCCAGCCAGCCGGCCGGCGGGGCGGTGCCGGAGACCGGCTCCGCTGCTGCGCCGCCGCTCACGATGCCTTCCCCGTCGCGACCTGGAGCCGAGGATCGACCACCGAATAGAGGATGTCGACGACGAGGTTGATGGCGACGAAGATCGCCGCCACCAGCAGCAGATAGGCCGCCATGATGGGGATATCGACGTTCTGCACGGCCTGAAGGAACAGGAAGCCCATCCCCGGCCATTGGAAGACGGTCTCGGTGATGATGGCGAAGGCGATGACCGAGCCGAGCTGGAGCCCGGCGATGGTGATGACCGGGATCAGCGTGTTCTTGAGCGCGTGGCCGAAATAGACGGCGCGGTTCTTGAGGCCGCGCGCCCGCGCGAAGCGGATATATTCGGTCCGCAGCACCTCCAGCATCTCCGAGCGCACGAGCCGCATCACGAGCGTCAGCTGGAACAGGCCGAGCGTGATCGAGGGGAGGACCAGCGCCCTGAGGCCCGAGGCGGTCAGGAAGCCGGTCGACCAGCCGCCGATCCGCACGACGTCGCCCCGGCCGAAGGACGGAAGCCATTGGAGCTTCTCGGAAAAGACGTAGATGAGCAGGATTCCGATGAGGAAGGTCGGCAGGGAGATGCCGATCAGCGAGACGGCGTCGAGCGTCTTGGCGAGGGCCGACCCCCGCGTCAGGGCCGAGATCACGCCGAGCAGGATGCCGAAGCCGAGCGCGAAGATCGTGGCGCAGAGCGCGAGCTCGAGCGTCGCCGGCGCGCGCTCCGCGAGGATGGCGGAGACCGGCTGGCGGAACTGGTAGGAGATGCCGAAATCGCCCTGCACGGCCCGGCCGAGATAACGCAGGATCTGGACCGGCAGCGGATCGTCGAGCCCGAGCGAGGCACGCACCTTCACCCGTTCCTCGTAGGGCGTGTCGAGGGAGACGATCTGGTTCACGGGATCGCCGACGAAGCGGAACATCGAGAAGGCGATGAGGCCGACGGCGAGAAAGACGCCGACGGCCTGGATGATGCGGCGGATCAGGAAGGCGATCATGCCGCGTCCGCACCGACGCTCCCTTCTCCCCTTGCGGGAGAAGGTGGCAGCACGAAGTGCTGACGGATGAGGGGAAGGCCGTCTGCGTTCACGCGGAGTTTCCACCCCTCATCCGACCCTGCTTCGCAGGGCCACCTTCTCCCGCAAGGGGAGAAGGATATGCGTGTCGGCAGCATGGGGCGGCTTCGCCGCGGCCTGAGGCTACTCCTTCGTCGCCCATTCCAGCCGCACCTGGTTGTCGGCGCGCTGGGGCAGCTTGACCTTCTTCGAGGTGCCCCAGACCAGCGGCTGCTGGTGGATCGGGATGTAGCCGTAATCGTCGATGCCGATCTGGAAGGCTTCCTTGATCATCTGGTCCCGCTTGGCCTTGTCGGTCTCGACGAGGACCTTGTCGGTGAGCGCATCGAGCTTCGGGTTGCAGTAGCCGCCGAGATTGGTGTCGCCGCGCGAGGTCTTCGGGTCGTTCCGGCAGCCCATGATCTCGTAGAGGACGTTGTGGCTGTCGCCGGAGCCCACGGTCCAGCCCAGAAGGTAGAACGACGTGTTGTAGCCACCCGATTTCAGGACCTTGGCGAAATACTGCGCCTTCGGCTCGATGATCGGGTTCACCTTCACGCCGACGCGGGCGAGCATGCCGATCACGGCGCGGCAGATGTCGCCGTCATTGACGTAGCGGTCGGAGGGGCAGTTCATCCCGACCTCGAAGCCGTTCGGGTAGCCCGCTTCGGCGAGAAGCTTCTTCGCCGCTTCCGGGTCGGGCTTCTCGCGCGTGAAGTCCTTGGCGAGGTCGAAGAACTCGCGTCCGACCATGATCGCGGTCGGGCTCGAGAGATTGCGCATGACGCGCGACTTGATCACCTCGACGTCGATCGCCTTGAAGAAGGCCTCGCGCACGCGCTTGTCCTTGAAGGGGTTCTTGCCCTTGACGTTCGAGTTCAGGAGCTCGTCGCGGACCTGATCCATGCCGAGGAAGATCACCCGGACCTCTGGACCGGTGAGGACGGTCGCGTTCTGGGAGGCGTTGACGCGGTTGATGTCCTGGAGCGGCACGGGCTCGATGACGTCTACCTCTCCGGAGAGGAGCGCGGAGACCCGGGTCGAGTCGTTGGCGATGGGCGTGAAGACGATCTCGTCGATATTGCCGTCGATCTTGCCCCAGTAGGACGGGTTCCGTTTGAAGACCGTCTTCACGCCGGGCTGGTGGCTCTCGATCGTGTAGGGGCCGGTGCCCATCGCGTTCAGCGAGGCGAAGGTCGGGGTCGTGGCGGCGGCAGGCGTCGGTGCGACGGAGTTGTTCTTCTCCGCCCAGGACTTCGACATGATGTACCAGCTGTCCCACTGGTAGAAGAGGATCGGGTTCGGCTGAGGGGTGACGAAGTCGACCGTGTAGTCGTCCACCTTCTCGACCTTGACGTCGGCCGGTACGCGCGTGGCGAAGTTCGAGCCCGGCGCGCGGACGCGCTCGGCGGAGAAGATCACGTCGTCTGCGTTGAACGGCGTGCCGTCGGAGAACTTGACGTTCCGGCGCAGATGGAAGCGCCACCGGGTCGGCTCGACGAGTTCCCAGCGCTCGGCGAGGCCGGGGATGATCGACAGGTTCTTGTCGCGCTTGGTCAGGCCCTCGAAGACATGGCCGTGATGGGCGATCGTCGTGGTCTCGTTGAGGGTATAGGGATCGAGGGATTTGAGGTCGCCCTGGTTGGCGTAGCGCAGCGTCACGGCCGAAGCAGGCTGCGCCAGCACGGCGAGCATGGCGGCGAGGCCGAAAGCGGCCCCCTTGATCGTAAGGCCCTTGAGCGTCATGGGGTCGAACTCCCTCCGGGAACGCTTGGCGTTCTTGCAAATTGCAGGCCGCGACAGCCCGTGCCGTAAAACTAGACAAAGTCGCAGCAACGTCCAGCCCGGGCGGATACGCCCTTAGCGGTAGGGTGACGCCGACACGCCGGAGGCCGCGAGCACGACGGTCTCGACACGCGCCCGGCGAGGCGCTATAGGCGCCGGCAATTCACAACAGGATGGCGAAATCCTCGCGGGTCGGGCGCGTCCCTCTCCCGTGCTGCCGGAGTCTGGTTCATGAACATCATCGAAGAGCTCGAGCGCGAGCAGGTTGCCAAGCTCGACAAGACGATCCCCGATTTCGAGCCCGGCGACACGGTCATCGTGAACGTCAAGGTCAAGGAAGGCGAGCGCGTCCGCGTTCAGGCCTACGAGGGCGTCTGCATCGCCCGGTCCGGCGGCGGCATCAACGAGAGCTTCACCGTCCGCAAGATCTCCTACGGCGAGGGCGTCGAGCGCGTCTTCCCGATCTATTCGCCCCTGATCGACTCGATCAAGGTCGTGCGTCGCGGCAAGGTCCGCCGCGCCAAGCTCTATTACCTCCGCGACCGTCGCGGGAAGTCGGCCCGTATCGCCGAGCGCGCCGACCGCCGGCCCGCCAAGGCCTCGGGCGCGAAGGCCCCGGCCGCGGCCGAGTAATCGGCGCAACAGCCAGAATGCACGACGGCCGGGTCTTCCCGGCCGTTTTCGTTTGAGCCGCGCCGCGAGGGCCGGCGCGTGTCACCGCGTATCGGCCACCGCATCCGCCGGCAGCGTCTTCTCGAAGCGCAGAGCCGTCTCGCCGTCGTCGTAATAATCGGCCTCGGCCCCCGCCCGCCGGTACCCCGCCCGCTCGTAGAGCGCGATGGCGCCGGCATTGTCGGCCCGGACTTCGAGCCTGATCAGATCGCAGCCCCGGTCGCGGGCGCCCTGTTCGGCGGCCAGAACGAGGCGCCGGCCCAGCCCCGCCCGCCCGGCATCGGGTGCGACCGCGAGGGACGAGAGGCGGGCGGCGCGCGATCCGCGCCGTGTCTCCACGAAGACGTAGCCGCGAACGTCTCCCGGCGTACCCGCCACAAGCGCCAGGAGCGAGGGAGAGCGGACGGCGTGGCGGAAGTTCCGTCGGGTCAGCCGGTCGCCCGGGAACACCGCCTCCTCGATCCGAAGCAGGGCGTCGATGTCGGCCGGCTCGGCCGCGCGGATCGGTATCGCCGTCACGCGGGTATCCATGGATAGGCCCAGGTCTCGCTCAGCACCCGGCCTTCGGCTTTCAGGAACACGCGGAGGTCCGCTCTCCGGCCGGGCTCGGCACGGACGTCGAGCATCACCCGGAAGCCGTTCACATGCTCGTTGCGCGCCAGCGAGGCGGAGACGATCCGGGTGTCCTGCGAGGCGCTCGCGACGGGCTGCACGAGGCTGGGATCCTGGAGGTAGAAACCGAGGTCGCCGCCGGCGAAATCGATCATGAAACGTCGTCCGCCCGCAGTCCCGGCCTGGGGGATCGGCTTCGAGAAGGTGTTCACCACCCGCCCGCCCGGATGGATCGGCGCGGCTCCCCCGAGTGCCTTGATGCGGTACGCGAAGCTCGTCTCCCGTCCGGCTTCGATCGGGCGGCTCGGCGTCCAGTAGGCGACGATGTTGTTCTGCGGCTCGCCTTGCGATGCGATTTCGACGAGTTCGATCCGGCCTTCGCCCCAGGGGCCGAGCGGCCGCACCCAATAGGAGGGGCGCCGCTCGTAGCCGGCATCGAGGGCCTGATAGCTCTCGAAGCGGCGGTCGCGCTGCATCAGGCCGAAGCCGCGCGGATCCTTGTCCTGAAATCCCGATACCCGCGTATCCGGCGGATTGCGCAGGGGGCGCCAGATCCACTCGCCCGATCCGGACTGGACGAGAAGCCCGTCCGAATCGTGCTGCTCGAGCGGGAAGTCGACCCCCGGCCGGGGATCGTTCTCGCCGCTGAAGAACATCGAGGTCAGCGGTGCCAGCCCGATCGATCCGATCGGGCGGCGCGGGAAGAGCGTGGCGGCGATCTCGATCTCGGTCTCGACGGACGGGTAGACGTCGAACCGATACGCGCCCGCCACGGCCGCTCCGTCGAGGAGAGCGAAGACGGTCAGCCTGTCGGCGCCCGGGGCCGGCGTCTCGATCCAGAATTCCCGGAAGAACGGAAACTCCTCCTGCTCGCGGCCGCCGACGCCAACGGCGAGCCCCCGGCCCGAGAGGCCATAGCGCTGCTGACGCCCGAGGAAGCGGAAATAGCTCGCCCCGAGGAAGGACAGCAATTCGTCGAAGACCGTCGGATTGTTCAGCGGGTAGTGGATCCGCAGGCCGGCGAAGCCGAGATTGACCGGCAGCGGTCGTTCGATCTTGGTGGATCCGAAATCGAAGAGCTGGGTCTGATAGGGGATGGGGCTCGGCACGCCGTCGCGGATGAGGTTGACCGTGACCGGACGCGGATAGAGCGGTCCCAGATGGAAGAGCTGGACGCGAAAGCGGCTTCCGCCTTGCGCGAGGAAGGCACGATCCGGGCGGAAGCGGATGCCGCGATAGGCTTCGGGATCGAGCGTCGCGAGGGGCTCGGGGAGGGGAGGCACCGCCGCGTCGAAGGGAAGGGCCGCGAGTTCGCGGGCGCGCCGGACGACCTCCTCGAATCGGAACGAGGATGTTCCGGGCTGAGCCTGGGGAGCCGGCTGTTGCGCGAGCGAGGCGGCCGGGCCGAGGGCGGCAAGGGACAGCAGCGATCCGACGGCGTGTCGGCGTGTGAGCGGAATCATGGTTGCCAGTGCCCGGGACGGTCTCCCGCGAAGGCGGGGACTGCGCGCTATGTGACGTCGCTCGGCGGCCGGTGCAACCTTTCGGCAACGCCGGGCCTGGTCGATCGAGAATTGCCGCGACGGGGTGAAATAGGTCTTGCGACGCAGGGCGACCGTCCCTATATCCGCCTTGCCCAATTTCGCACGTGCCTGTGGCCGCGTGCCGGTTGGTGGGCATCCGGACAAGAGGCCGGACAGCCGCCAGGGGCCTAAGGAACGATGGTCGACAGGGGTGGATCCCTTCGGCCGGCGCTCCAGGTGGACCAGAGATGGTTTCACCGGGCCCCGACAACAACCGGCAGCCGGAGGGTTAAACCGGCGAACCCCGCTCTCCACGGGGGACGTAGCTTGAAGCAACGACGGACGGGCTTTTTTGGTCTCGCGCACCCTCCACAGGTGCGCACCGAAGAGGCTTGTTTTTCATTGCCAAGCGTGCGGACGGGAATCTCCCATCCAAACGAAGGCAGCATCGTCGGTTCGACGGTCGGTTTCGATTCCGTGTCTCCACAGCACGGTTCGGTACAGGTCGGCGATTCCGAAGACGCCGGGCGGACAACCGCCTGAATTCAACCCGAGGACAGACGACCGCTGAGCGGCGTCGCGCCTCGATTTGGACCTTTGGGGATGGCGCCGATGACCGAGCGCATTCGTGATTTCCTGCGTGACCGACGAGCCGCTGGCGTCGAGGACGGTCCTGTCCTCGTCGTCGACCTCGACGTGATCCGCGACAACTATGCCAAGTTCGCCCGCGCCCTGCCGGACACTCGCGTGTTCTATGCGGTCAAGGCGAATCCCGAGCCGAAGGTGCTCTCGCTCCTGGCGGGCCTCGGCTCGTGCTTCGACACGGCCTCCGTGGCCGAGATCCGGATGGCGCTCGCCGCTGGCGCGACGGCCGATCGCATCTCGTTCGGCAACACGATCAAGAAGGAGCGCGACATCGCGCGGGCTCTCGAGCTCGGCGTGCGCCTCTTCGCGGTCGATTGCGAGGTCGAGGTCGAGAAGATCGCCCGTGCCAAGGCCGAGACCGGTGCCGAGGACGTGCGCGTGTTCTGCCGCATCCTGTGCGACGGAGCCGGGGCCGAATGGCCGCTGTCGCGCAAGTTCGGCTGCGAGCCCGCCATGGCGATCGACGTGCTGGAGCATGCCCACCGCCTCGGGCTCGAGGCCTACGGCGTCTCCTTCCATGTCGGCTCTCAGCAGGGCAATGTCGGAGCCTGGGACAGCGCGCTGGCCTCCAGCTCGTGGATCTTCCGCGAACTGGCCGAGCGCGGCATCTTCCTGAAGATGGTCAATCTCGGCGGCGGTTTCCCGACGAAGTACCTGAAGGACGTTCCGGCTGTCGGTGCCTATGGCAACGCCATCTTCCGGGCGCTCTCGAAGCACTTCGGCAACCGTCTCCCCGAGACGATCATCGAGCCGGGCCGCGGCATGGTCGGCAATGCGGGCGTCATCGAATCCGAGGTCGTGCTCGTCTCCCAGAAGAGCAAGGCCGAAGACGAGGTGCGCTGGGTCTATCTCGACATCGGCAAGTTCGGCGGTCTCGCCGAGACGATGGACGAGTCGATCCGCTACGACATCCGCACGGAGCACGACGGTGAGCGCAAGGTCCCTTGCGTCCTCGCCGGCCCGACCTGCGATTCGGCCGACGTGATGTACGAGAAGACGCCGTATTGGCTGCCGGTCTCGCTCGAGATCGGGGACCGCGTCCTCATCGAGGGCACGGGCGCTTATACGACGACCTACTCGGCCGTCGCCTTCAACGGCCTGCCGCCGCTCGCGACCGTCGTGATCTGACGGCGCAAGGCGCCGCCAAACTCCCCGGGCCTGGCCCGGGGACCTCGCTCCATCCCCTTCGTCCTCATTGAGGCGGCCGGCGACACTCGGCCGTCTCGCAGGACGCCGTCGGTGGACGACGATCCCTGGCCCTCCCGTCGTGCGGGAAGGTCGATCCCCAACCCCTTCGTCCCGGACGGCCTGCTGCGGCAGGTGCGAGGGCTGTCTCTCCCGTGAGGAGCACGGCCTATGTTCGATATTCGCCACGAATCCCCGCTCGACATCCCGGCGCGCGAGGCGCTGCTCGATCGCTGTTTCGGCGAGAGCCGCCTCGCGAAGACCTCCGAGCGCCTGCGCGAGGGGCGGCTTCCGGCCGAGGGTCTCGCCCTGGCCGCGACCCGGAACGACGAGCTGGTCGGCACGATCCGCCTGTGGGACGTCGCCGCCGGACCCGGCCGTGCGGCCGTGCTGCTCGGCCCGGTCGCCGTCTCGCCGGAGCTTCAGGGCGCCGGGATCGGCGGCAAGCTCATCCGCGAGGCGCTCGGCCGCGCCGCCGATGCCGGCCATCGGGCCGTGATCCTGGTCGGCGACGAGGCCTATTACCGGCGCTTCGGCTTCGGCCGTGAGGCGGTGGCGGGCCTCTGGATGCCGGGTCCGGTCGATGTCGCGCGCTTCCTCGGCCTCGAACTGGCGCAGGGAGCCCTCGCCGGCGCTCGCGGCTTCGTCTCGGCCACGGGCCGCCGGGCTCCCCTGCCCGATTTCGCCGCGCTCCTGCAGCAGGCGGCCAACGAGGACGCGCGACGCCTTCGGGCGGCGTGATCCCACTCACCTCTCGCGGCCGGAGATCCCGGCTGCGAGCCAGCATCCTCGCGCCTGATCAGTCCGGCGGCGACCCGATCGCCTCCGGGCGGCTGCGCTCGTCGAATGGTGGTGCTCGGACGGCTGTCTGCGCTACAGCATGATTGCCGGCCGGGCGGAGCATATTGGGGTCCGCTCCCGAAGCTGTGGCGCTCCCCGTAGTGCCGCCGCAGGGCCGGAGCTGCCCCCGGCGTCCTAGGACGACAGCCGGCGGCGATTCGCGCGGACCTTGCGGCGGAGCTGCCGGATGACCGCTTCCGGCGAGCCGCCGGTGGCGAGCGTCATCCCGGCTCGGGAGGCCGCGGCGACCTTCTCCTCGACCATACGCCGGCTCTCGCTCTCGCCTTTCGCGCCGCCTGCCGCAATGCGGGCGAGGCGGAGCGAAATGACCTGGCTCGCCTCGACGCCGAGGCTCGCCATGTCGAACCAAAGCCCCATCGCAGTCCGTTTCCGTCTCGCCATCGCGATCACCTGCTCCGACCCGGCGGCGCTACCCGCCAGGCCACAGCAAAGCTTGCGCCGCGCGTTGGTTCCGGGCGGCGCCGCGCTCAGTCGACGATGGCCTGATAGACGAGTTGCTTGATCTCCCGGCGGTAGAAGGCGCGGCTCGGGCCGGGTGCCTGCGTCATCAGGACGACCGCGAGATCCTCCTTCGGGTCGACCCAGAAGAACGTGCCGGCATAGCCCGCCCACATGAACTCGCCTTTCGAGCCCGGCACGCCGGCGAGGCCCGCCTCCTGACGCACCATGAAGCCGAGACCGAAGGTGTAGCCCGGCACGCCCATGAGGAGGTCGCCCGGCGTCGCGACCGGCCTGATGCGGGTGCCGAGATGGTCGGCCGTCATCAGTTCGACCGTCGTGCGGCTGAGGACGCGGTTATCGCCGAGGCGGCCGCCGTCGAGCATGGCCTGGGCGAAGCGCAGATAGTCCGCCGCGGTCGAATAGGCGCCCGCGCCGCCGGAATCGTTCTTGGGCTCGCCGCCCTCGATCAGCTTGTTCGGCGCGCCGGTTGTCGGATCGGACGGGAACGGCTTCGCGACCCGTCCGAGCTTGTCGGAGGCGACGGAGAAGCTCGTCTCGCGCATGCCGAGCGGCTTGAAGAGCCGCTCCTCGAGGAAGGCGCCGAGCCGCTGCCCGGACGCCTTCTCGACGACGCGGCCGAGCACGTCGACCGAGAGGCTGTACTGCCAGACGGTGCCGGGCTCGTAGGCGAGCGGCGCCGCCGCGATCGCCGCGGTGAACGCCTCGGGCGTGAGCTCCGTCGTGTTGTAGTCGAAATCCGCCCGGTACAGCCCCGCCTTCTGGTAGGCGCTGCGGACCAGCGTATTGGTCGTGATCTCGCCATAGGCGAGGCCCGCCGTGTGACGCAGCAGGTCCTGGACGGTCGGCTGGCGTTCGGCCGGCACCAGGGCATAGGTCTGCTCGCCCAGCGCGTTGCCGCGGGGAACGCTGACCTTGAGGTCGCGGAACTCCGGCAGGAACTTCGAGACCGGGTCCGTGAGCTGGATCTTGCCGTCCTCGACGAGGATCATGGCTGCGACGGAGGCGAGGGGCTTCGTCATCGAATAGATGCGGAAGATCGCGTCCGCCGCGAGTTTGTCTCCGGCGCCGGGATCGCGCGCGCCGATGCTCTCGGCATAGGCGAGGCGGCCCTGCCGCGCGATCATGACGACGGCGCCGGGCAGGCGCTTCGCCGCCACCTCGCCCTCGAAATAGGCCTTGATCTTGCCGAGCCGCTCGCTCGACAGGCCGACCTCCTCGGGCTTTGCCGGGGCGAGGACCTGGCCTGTCGCCGGCCGGGCCTTGCGGGCTCCCTCCGGGCTCTGCGCCGCCGCCGGTCCCGCCACGACGGACACGGCCAGGCCGATCGCTGCGGCCCAATACACAGGCGCGCGCCTGCATCTCGCCTCGACGCCTTGCATCGTCACCTCCCGCTTGCTGTAACCGGACGCATCTTCGCCGTTCCGGCCAGATTAGCAGCGGGCGCCGCCCGGTCCACAAGGATCGGCCATTCCACCCTTGGACCTTCGACGTGCACCTCAAGATCACGACCTGGAATATCAACTCGGTGCGGCTGCGCCTCGATCAGGTGGGCCGCGCGCTCGACGAGATCGGCCCCGACATCCTGTGCCTGCAGGAGACGAAGTGCCCCGACAATTGCTTTCCGCTCGAAGGGCTGCGCGCCTTCGGCTACCCCCACATCGCCCAGGTCGGACAGAAGGGCTATAACGGCGTCGCGATCCTGTCGCGCTTCCCCTTCGCCTCGGTCGACCCGCAGGCCTGGTGCGAGCGGAGCGATGCCCGCCATATCGCGGTGACGCTCGGTCCCGAGGCGGGAAAGGCGGCCGGCTTCGTCGTCCATAACTTCTATGTGCCGGCCGGCGGGGATCTGCCCGATCCGGAGATCAATCCGAAATTCGCGCACAAGCTGCAGTTTCTCGACGAGATGCGGCGCTGGGGCCGGACGCGCGAGGCGCGTCCCGCGATCCTGGTCGGGGATCTCAACGTCGCTCCGCTGGAGCACGACGTCTGGTCGCACAAGCAGTTGCTGGATGTCGTCAGCCACACGCCGATCGAGATCGAGACCCTGGAGACGCTGCGGGAGGAGGGCGGCTGGATCGATGGGGCGCGCCGCCTCACGCCCGAGCCGACCAAGATCTACACGTGGTGGAGCTACCGTTCCCCCAATTGGGCGATCGCCAACAAGGGGCGCCGTCTCGATCATGCCTGGCTGTCGTCCGACCTCGCCGGAACCCTCCGATCGGTCGATGTCCACGCCGCGACCCGCAGCTGGACGCGGCCATCCGACCATGTTCCGGTGACGGCTTCGCTGGAACTCTGACCTCTCCGCAACTCATCACGGGAACGGCCATGTCACGCGCAAACGAGGGTCACGATACCATGAACGGCGCGGAGAGCCTGGTGCGGACCCTCGTCGGGGGAGGGGTCGAGGTCGCCTTCACCAATCCCGGCACGTCCGAGATGCACTTCGTCGCGGCGCTCGATCGCGTCGACGGCATGCGCTGCGTCCTTTGCCTCTTCGAGGGCGGCGCGACGGGCGCGGCCGACGGCTACGGCCGGATGGCCGAGAAGCCGGCCTCGACCCTGCTCCATTGCGGCCCCGGCCTCGGGAACGGCCTCGCCAATCTCCACAACGCCCGGCGGTCGCGCACGCCGATCGTGAACATCGTCGGCGATCACGCGACCTATCACCTGCAATACGACGCCCCGCTGACGAGCGACATCGAGGGGATCGCGCGGCCCGTCTCGGCCTGGGTCCGGACCTCGCCCGATTCCCGCCGCGTGGCTCAGGACGGCGCGGAAGCCATCGCCGCGGCCCGGACGGCGCCGGGCGGCGTCGCGACGCTGATCCTGCCCGCCGACACGGCCTGGGGGGAGGGCGGCGCGGTCGCGACGGTTCCCGCGGTGCCGGAGCGCGAAAAGGCCGATCCCGACCGGATGAAGGTTGCCGTCGAGGCGCTGATGTCCGGAGAGCCGACGCTCCTCTTCCTGGGCGACAGGACGCTTCGCGAGGAAGGGCTCGGCCTCGCCGAGCGCATCTGTGCGAAGACCGGGGCAAAGATGATGGCCCAGACGTCGAATGCCAGAATAGAGCGCGGGGCCGGGCGCGTGCCGATCGAGCGGTTGCCGTATCCGGTCGATGCCGCCATCGCCGTGCTGAAGGGGCTGAAGCATCTCGTCGTCATCGGAACGACGCTCCCCGTCGGCTTCTTCGCCTATCCCGGCAAGCCGTCGCTTCTGACGCCGCCCGATTGCACGATCACCGTCCTCGCGCCTCCCGAGGCCGACCAGATCGATGCCCTGCGCCAGCTCGCCGAGGCGGTGAAGGCCGGGCCGGCTCCGGCGCGGCCGGCCATCGCGCGGCCGGACGTGCCGACGCGCGGCGCGATCGACAGCGCGACCATCGCGCAGACGGTCGCGGCGCTGCTTCCCGAAAACGCGATCGTCTGCGACGAGGCCGTGACGACCGGGCGGTCCTTCTTCCCGCCCACCCACGCCGCGCGCCCGCATGATTGGCTGGCGCTCACCGGCGGCTCGATCGGGCTCGGCATCCCCATGGCGACCGGCGCCGCGGTGGCCTGTCCGGATCGGAAAGTCGTCAACCTCCAGGCCGACGGCAGCGGGCTCTACACGGCCCAGGCGCTCTGGACGCAGGCCCGCGAGAATCTCGACGTCCTCACGGTGATCTTCGCGAATCGCTCCTACGCGATTCTGCGCGGCGAGCTCGCCGGCGTCGGCGCGAATCCCGGGCGCAAGGCCCTCGACATGCTGTCGCTCGACAATCCGGCCATCGACTGGGTCAGTCTCGCGCGCGGCTTCGGTGTCGAGGCGCTCCAGGCCGCCGATCTTGACGCCTTCGTGTCCGGGATGCGCATCGGGCTGGGCCGGCGCGGACCTTTCCTGATCGAGGCTCTACTCTGAAATACAACGATAAAAGCGTGTGCCAGGACACCCTCGGGCTCCTGGCCGATCGCCCGTCTGGGTGCGAAATTGTGGCGATCGGATGAGGAGATTGTGGCCGCGAAAACGGGCGCCGACCTTTCTCCAGTGCACCGCGGCCACAGTGCGACGAGTATGACTTTGTTAAGCAAGGTCAGTCAGTTAGAGTCGAGCTCAAGAGGCCTTCCAGCGTTTCGTTGCCGTTCTGCAACAGCTTTTTGGAAAGCCTTCGAACTGCCTCCGAAATAAGGCGATCGCAGTTGATCGAGCCCCGCGCCTCAATCATGGTGACTTTGCGACAGGGGCAACTCTGAAGCGCTTCGATCGCGGCAATCTGCAAAGCGGGGCCGGGGTCGAAGTCGGGGGTCAAGGAACAAGCCGAAAGCCTGAGAGCGGGCGTGAGGCGAAACCGAAGCCCGAGGTTCTAACTCTGGAGATCAACATGAAGCTCGTGAAGAGCCTTCTCCTCGGGTCTGCCGCAGGCATCTGCGTCATTCCTGGGGCTATGGCTGCCGATCTTCCGGCACGCGCCGTCGCGCCGGTCGAGTACGTTCAGGCCTGCTACACCGCCGAGCGTGCGGCCAACCGCAACCTCAACGGCTTTTTCGCTCTTCCCGGCACCGATACCTGCCTTCGCGTCAGCGGTCGTGCCCGGTTCAGCTACCAGTACATGTCCAGCCGCGCGGAATCGAACATCTACGGCGCCCAGCGCGGCCTCGTCGGTGACGACAATTCCGGCTTCCAGACGCTGGCGTTCCTGAACTTCGACGCGCGCACCAAGACCGATCTCGGCACCCTGCGCACGTTCATCCGCGTGATCGCGGCCTACTCGTCGGGTGGCTACCTGACCTCGGGCACGTCGCAGCGCTTCGGCCAGTCCTATCCGGCCCTCGGCATGGATACGTTCGGTCGCGCCAACACGACGATGTACCTGGATAAGGCCTTCATCCAGTACCTCGGCTTCACCGCCGGTCGCGCCGCGTCGTTCTTCGACTTCTACGCCCACGACCTCGAGCATTTCGGCGCCACGTCGGGCTCGGACGTCGCCAGCACGAACCTCCTCGCCTACACGGCGACGTTCGGTGGCGGCTGGTCGGCCACGATCTCGATGGAAGACCCGATCGCTCGTCGTCAGCCGCGCTTCTCTGACTCCCTCGGTGGCCTGACCACGGCCGGCCCCAGCTTCACCAACTTCGGTGTCGCCACGCAGGCCACCCCGTATGTCGGTCCCGGCGGCGTCGTCCGCTACGCCAACTACGACGTGATCCAGCGCTCGTCGGTTCCGGATTTCGTGGCGGCGGTTCGCTACGACGCTCCGTGGGGCGCCGCGCAGGTGTCGGCTGCCATGCACCAGCTCAGCGGTGGTCGCCTCATGAGCACCACGACGGCTCCGGGTGCGGCTTCGACGACCGATCTGTTCCTGGCGCAGGGCGCCCCGAGCAAGGTCAAGGACGAGATCGGCTGGGCCGTTCAGGGTGGTCTGAAGATCAACCTGCCGCAGCTCGCCCAGGGCGACGTGCTCTGGCTGCAGGCCGCGTATTCGGAAGGCGCGCTGTCCTACACCGGCCAGCCGGCTCGGTTCGCCGGCTCGGAGCTGATGGCGGTCACCTATAGCGGCCGCTTCCCGGTCTCGACGGTCGACTCCTTCATCGGTCTCGATGGCAAGCAGAAGCTGACGGAATCCTGGTCGGTCACCGGTGCGTTCCTTCACTACTGGGCGCCTCAGTGGCGGTCGGCCTTCTTCGGCTCGTATGCCGAAGTCAGCTTCGGCGCCGGTTCGCGGGCTGTCGTTGCCAGCCTGCCGAACTCGAGCCGCTTCGGTCTCGACTCCTCGTATGACTCCCGCCTCCGCGACTACAGCGTGTCGGTGGTCGGTGCGAACCTGATCTGGTCGCCGGTCCGCGACCTCGATATCGGCCTCGAGGCGGTCTACACCCGCGTCGATCTGAAGGGCGGCCGCGTTGCCGACCTGACGGCCGGTACCAACGGTCAGCTGATCGCCGCCGGCATGCCGCCGAAGACCGCGAAGTCGGACGACACCTGGTCGGTCCGGATGCGCGTTCAGCGCGACTTCTGATCGCTCGATCCACTCGAGTGACGAGAGCCCCGGCCGCAAGGCCGGGGTTTTTTCGTTTTTGGAGGCCCGGCGACGGCCTGCCTCAAAGACGTCCCGTTCGTCTGGCTCACTCCGATTTGCGAGATGCGGAGCGTAACGGAACGTGGATCGAGGCGAGGAACCGGAGCCGATCGGCAGCCGGGACGGGGCAGGGCAGGCGACCCCGCTCGACACCGAAGGCGAGGCCGGGCAGCAGCGCCGGGCATCGAAGCGCCGCCCGGCCGGCTGGGCGCTGGGCCTGCCGGCGCTCGCCCTGCTGGCGGCGGTCGCTGCCATGCGCATCAGCCCCGCCATCGAGATCAACATCCGCCGCGAGGCCGCGCGGCTCGCCAAGCACGAGCCCGATTCGCCGTTGGCCCGATCCGGCGCACGCTTCGCCGTCGATGGCCGCGATGTTCGCATCGTCACCGACACCGAATTGCCGGACGGGCTTCGCGGCGAGACCGAGGCGCGGACGGGCGCCATTCCCGCCGTCCGCCTCGTCCGGTCGGAAGCCACCGGCTACGTGACGCTTTCGCCCTTTCCGTTCGCGGTCCGGCGCTCCGATACGGGCATCGTCCTCGACGGAGCCGTTCCGGATGCGAAGCTTCGGGCGGCGCTGGTGGAGCAGGCCGCACGATACGTCCCGGCCGATCAGGTCGAGGACCGCCTGCGGCTTGCGGCGGGTGCGCCCGACGGCTTCGCGGAGGCCGCGCGTTTCCTTCTCGCGACCCTGGCGCCGCTGTCGCTCGCCGAAGGCACGCTCAGTGGCCGGACCCTCCAGGCGAATGCGAGCCCCGAAGATCCTGCCTCCTACAACGCGGTCATGCTCGCGTTGCGGAACGTTCCGAAAGGGTTCTCGGGGGCGGAGCACGACATCCGGCCACCACGCATCACCCCCTTCGTCTGGACGGCACGGCGTGACGGCGGCGGTCTTGCCCTCGGAGGGCTCATCCCCTCGGAGGCGCTCCGGCTGGAGGTGACGAGGCTCGCCGCGACGATGCTGCCGAGCCTCCCCGTGCGTGATTCCATGCAGACGGCGCGAGGTCTCGACCGGTCGATCGACTTCCTGGCGAGCGCGCGTGCGGCCTTCGAGGCCCTGTCCCAGGTTCAGCGCGGCGAGGCGCAACTGGCGGAGCGCCGCTTCAGCCTCAGCGGCGAGACCGTCGCCCGGAACGGCGTTGCCGCCATCGAGCGGCGAGTGCGGGAGACCCTTCCGCATGCCCTCGGGGCGCCGATGCTGTCGGTCGCGGTAGTGCCGGCATCTCCGTTCGTTTTCCGGGCCCGGCGGGTCGAGGGGCGCGTCGAACTCGGCGGCTACCTGACCAGCGACGGTGATCGCGCCGCGATCCTCGGCCTGATCGGAACGCGGTTCCCCGGAGAGAAGGTCGTCGATTCGCTCGTGACCGCCGATGGGGCGCCGGACGGGTTCAAGGAGGTGGCGCGCGCGGCCCTCGAAACCTTGTCCGATTTCGCCGAAGGCGAAGTCGCGCTCGCCGACAGCAATCTGCGCCTTACGGGACAGGTGCTGTATCCCCAGCTGGCGGCGCGGATCCGGCGCTCGGTTCCGGCCATGGTTCCGCCGGGATGGCGGGCTGGCGTCGAACTCGAACCCGTCCAGAGGCTGGACGCGGTCGACGCGCATCTGTGCGGCGATCTCCTGAGCGATGTGGCGCGGCGCAATCCGGTGCGGTTCGCGCCAGGGGAAGCCGCGCCCGAGGCCGGAGCCACCCCGGCGCTCGAGGCTGCCGCGGAGATCGTGCGGCGCTGCGGGCGGGTCGGGATCCGCGTCGTGCACCATATCGCGGCGCCCGCGGGCTCCGAGGCGGCGCGCGATCTGGCGGCCGGCCGGGCCGGGGCGCTCGTCACGGCGCTCTCGGAGCGGGGCGCGACCGCGCGGTTCACGGTCGAGGGCGTGGTCGCTCCCGTGGCCGCAGGCTCGGCAGGCGCGCAGGGGCGCACCGAATTCATCGTGACGCCGCTATGAGGAGAGAGGCGTGACCGTTCTTCTGGGCCATCTCTGGCCGGCTCTCGCGGTTGCGGCCGTCCTCGGGCTGGGTTTCTCGGCCGTGTTCGGCGCCGGCGCCGGGCTTCCCAGCGCCACGCTTCCGGTGCGGATCGGCATGGGGCTCGCGCTCATCGCGGCTGCCCTCGTCTCGGTCCTGAATCTCGTGCCCGGCCGGGCGGGCCTGTGGTTCGACATCGCTGCGGCGATCGCCTGGGCCTATGCCGCCGGGGTCGTCGCGGGCCTGCTCCCGCGCCGCGTCCTTCGCTCGCGAAAACGGGAGGAGCTGCCTCCTCCCGTCTCCGTGAATCCGAGCTGACGAGGCGGTCTCGCCGCCTCGCCGCGTGCCTCAGATATTGCCCATGCAGAGGTACTTGATCTCGATGAAGTCATCGATGCCGTAGTGGGAGCCCTCGCGGCCGAGACCGCTCTCCTTGACCCCGCCGAACGGCGCGACCTCGGTCGAGATGATGCCCTCGTTGATGCCGACGATCCCGCTCTCGAGTGCTTCCGCCACGCGCCAGACGCGTCCGATGTCGCGGCTGTAGAAGTATGACGCGAGGCCGAACTCGGTGTCGTTGGCGAGCCGGATCGCCTCGTCGTCCGTCTTGAAGCGGAAGATCGGGGCGACGGGGCCGAAGGTCTCCTCGTGGAAGATCTTCATGTCGGGCGTCGTGTCGGCGAGGATCGTCGGCTCGAAGAACGAATGGCCGAGATCGCCGCGCTTGCCGCCGACGACGACCCGGGCGCCCTTCGAGACGGCGTCCGTGATGTGCTCCTCGACCTTCAGCACCGCCTTGTCGTCGATCAGCGGCCCGATGACGGTGCCCTCCTTGAAGCCGTCGCCGACCTTCATCTGCTTGACGGCCTCGGCCAGCTTCTCGACGAAGCGGTCATAGATGCCGTCCTGGACGAGGATGCGGTTGGCGCAGACGCAGGTCTGGCCGGCATTGCGGTACTTGGAGGCGATCGCCCCGCGCACCGCGGGTTCGAGGTCGGCGTCGTCGAAGACGATGAAGGGGGCGTTGCCGCCGAGCTCCATCGAGGTCTTCTTCACGGTCGCGGCGCATTGCTCGAGGAGCTTCTTGCCGATCTCGGTCGAGCCCGTGAAGGTGACCTTCTT
Organism: Enterovirga rhinocerotis; assembly: GCF_004363955.1. Lineage (GTDB taxonomy): Bacteria > Pseudomonadota > Alphaproteobacteria > Rhizobiales > Beijerinckiaceae > Enterovirga > Enterovirga rhinocerotis. The sequence goes on along the minus strand of NZ_SNZR01000018.1, from coordinate 73,338 downwards.
CACGATCGCGTTCGAGGTCATCTCGCCGCCGATCTCGCCGGCTGCGCCCGTCACGCAGGAGAAGACGCCCTTCGGCACGCCCGCCCGTTCGGCGAGTTCACAGAGAGCGAGCGCCGAGAGCGGCGTCTGGCTCGCGGGCTTCAGCACCATCGTGCAGCCGGCGGCGAGGGCAGGGCCGGCCTTGCGCGTGATCATGGCGGCCGGGAAGTTCCACGGCGTGATCGCGGCGCAGACGCCGATCGGCTGCTTGATGACGACGATGCGCTTGTCCGCCCCGTGGGCCGGGATCACGTCGCCATAGATGCGCTTGCCCTCTTCGGCGAACCACTCGATGAACGAGGCTGCGTAGGCGATCTCGCCCTTGGCCTCGGCGAGCGGCTTGCCCTGTTCGGCCGTCATGATGGCGGCGAGGTCGTCCTGGTTCGCCATCATGAGGTCGAACCACTTGCGCAGGATCGTGGAACGCTCCTTGGCGGTCTTGGCGCGCCAGGCCGGAAGCGCCTTCTGGGCCGCTTCGATGGCGCGGCGAGTCTCGGCGGTGCCCGCCTTCGGAACCGTCGCGACGGTCTCGCCGGTCGCGGGGTTCGTCACGGCGATGGTGGCGCCGGAATCCGCATCCGCCCAGGCGCCGTCGATATAGCATTGCTGGCGCAGGAGGGCGGGGTCTTTGAGCGCCCTCGTCCCCGACTTCACATCCATGTAGGTCATTGCCGTCACTCCCTGTGTCGGGGAGCGCTATAGCACGAGGCGGCCGGGATCGCGCCCCTCACGGGCAAGTTCGGTCAGTACCTCACGCTCAGGACAGGCCCGCGCGGCGCGCTCGTCTGGGGCGGCGTGTTGTAGATCAGGCCCCGGCCGATATAGGCCTCGCGGTAGAGCGTCATCATGACCGGCGCGCCCTGCAGATGCGACGCAGCCGCGCCCTCGCCGGGATAGAAGGGCGGCAGCCCGCCGTAAGACGGCCCGATCGCATAGCCGCGGCCGGATGCGGCGTAGCGCCGATGGTGGCGGCGGACCGGGGCGTGGCCAAGCCGGGAGGGCCGATGATAGGCCGGTGCGGGACGAGCATGGCCGCGATACCCCGCTGGCGGCGCATCGGCGAGGGCCGGAGAGGCGGCCAGCATGGCCTGAACCAGGAAGGCGGCCGCGACTGCGGCCGAAACGAGCAGCGTCCTCATTGATCGATGTCCCGCGGCCCCGAGCCGACGATGCATCCTGCCCGGTTCCGATTGCCAAGCCCTTGACGGTGTTCTGCGATCGGCGATCTTTGAGATCGGGGTTAACAAACGCGCATCGGGTGAGCGCGGGTGGCCGGAACCTCGGGCCTTCTTCGGTGTTTGAGTCGCTTTCGCCGGGGGGCGTAGAGCGTCATGCCACCGCAGAAGGACATCGAGAACGTCGTCGATCCGCGCGATGCCGCGAGTTCGGCGGGCCTGACCTATGTGTCTGACGAGAAACCCGGAATCACGCGCCGGCGCGCGGGCAAGGGGTTCGTCTACCGCGATGCGGCGGGTCGCGCGATCAGGGACGACACGATGCTCCAGCGCATCCGCCGCCTCGCCGTGCCGCCTGCCTATCGCGAGGTCTGGATCTGCCCGAAGGCCAACGGCCACATCCAGGCGACGGGGCGCGATGCGCGCGGGCGCAAGCAATATCGCTATCACCCGAAGTTCCGCGAGATCCGGGAAGGCGCGAAGTTCGACCACATGCTCGAATTCGCGCGCTCGCTGCCCGACATCCGCAAGACCGTCGCCGAGCACATGAAGCAGCGCGGCATGACGCGGCAGAAGGTTCTCGCGACGGTCGTCTCGCTCCTCGAGGCGACGCTGATCCGGGTCGGGAACGACGATTATGCCAAGGCGAACAAAAGCTTCGGCCTGACCACCCTCAAGAATCGCCACGTCTCGGTCGAGGGACGGGAACTCCGCTTCCGCTTCAAGGGCAAGAGCGGGAAGGAATGGGACCTCAGCATCCGCGACCGCCGGATCGCGCGCATCGTCCGCGACTGCCAGGAACTGCCGGGGCAGGAGCTTTTCCAGTATCTCGACGATGACGGCGAGCGCCGCGACGTGACCTCGGCCGACGTGAACGACTACCTCCGCGAGATCACCGGCCGCGACATCACGGCGAAGGATTTCCGGACCTGGGCGGGCACCGTCCTTGCGGCCATGGCGCTGGCCGAATTCGAGAGCTTCGACTCGGATGCCCGCGCGAAACGGAACCTGCGCGAGGCCATCGAAAGCGTGGCGTCGCGGCTGGGCAACACGCCGACCATCTGCCGCAAATGCTACGTCCACCCCGAACTCGTCCACTCCTACCTCCAGGGCGAGATGCTCCTGGAGGTGAAGAAGAAGGTCGAGGCCGAACTCCGCGACGATCTCGGGGATCTGCGGCCGGAGGAGGCGGCGGTGCTGAGCCTGCTCGAAGGCCGGCTCAGCCGGGACCTGAAGGCGACCCTGAAGAAGGCCGCCCAGGCGGCTTGACCAGCGCGGTCAGTCGGCCAGCTTCGCCGTCGCGACGCGCGAAGCCTGCTCGATATGATACAGGGACGCCTGGAACGCGGCGTCGGGCTTGCGTTCGGCGATGGCTTTCACCACGGCGCGGATTTCGACGATCGTCTCCGGCAGCCGCTCGACGCTCGACAGCGAGACGCGCCGAAGCTGGGTGATGCGCGCGTTCATCGTGCGCAGCATCGACGGGATCATCACGTTCTGCGAGCCGGCGAGTAACGCATCGTAGAAGGCGCGCTTCGCGACGAGGACCTGCTCGACGTCGCCGGAACGGGAGGCGGCCTCGAGTTCGTCGACCGTCTTCGACAGATCGTCGATCTGCTCCTGGCTGGCCCGTTCCGCACAGAGCTTGGCTGCGAGGGCTTCGAGCATCGCTCGAACCTCGTAGATGCTGGCCGCCTCGCGCGCCGTCAGGCGGGATACGAGGGGTCCGCGATTGGGGATCGTGTGGATGAGCCCCTCGCTCTCGAGTTCCCTCAGCGCCTCGCGCACGGACGGACGGCTGACGCCCAGGAGGTCGCAGAGGTCCTTCTCGACGAGGCGCTGGCCCGGCGCGAAACGGCCGCTCGTGATGGCGGTCCGCAACGTTTCCACCACCTGGCTGCGGATCGGCGCGGCCACGGGCGCCACGCGCATGGAGGCGTCGCTGATCTTCATGGTCGTTTCAGCTCACGCTGCATCACGGTCGTCTCACTTCGCTGCGGGATGGAGCACGGCGCAAGGGCCGTGCCGCCGATATTCACATTGGAAGTGATCTGACGAAGCTTCGGCGGTTCCGCAACTCCCGCCGCTCCCTGCGCGCCTGGGCTCAAGGACGTCATCCTCCGTTGCACCGGTCGGTCCTGAGCCCCCCTCGATGGAGATGCCCGGCCGCCCTTGTCAGGCAAGCTGACAATGGGTGTCTGTCCTGTCAATCCGCCGGGGCAGTGATGAGGCCGTGCATCACTTCTCCGGAAAGCGTACGTCTCGCTGCGCTGCCGGCCCGGCAGCGATTGACGGCCCGCGAGGCTCGTCACACAGACGGGCATCTCATCATCCTCGGGTCAGAAGTCATGAAACGGGTCGCCGCCGCCCTGTCCGCTCCGCTCTTCCTCGCGCTCGGCGCCTGCACGCAGGGCAGCGCCCCGCAGGCCAGCCTTCCGGCAGCCGGGCCGGATTGCGCCGCCCTGATCGCCGATTTCCAGGATCTGCTGCGGCGCGATGTCGATTCCGGCAACCTCAAGCGCGACGTGTATGGCCGGGCGACGGCCGATACGCAGCAGGCAGAGCAGGCCTGCCAGGCCGGGCGCCAGGTGCAGGCCCGTTCGATCCTCATCGCGACCAAGCGCAATTACGGCTACCAGGTCTGATCCTCGCGGCGCCGGGCGAAGGCGTCGCGCAGAAAGACCGGCATGATCGAGGGTGTCGCGGCAGCCTCGATCCCCTCCGGACCCGAGACGATCTCGATACCGGCGAGTTCAGGCTTCGTTTCGGTGGTCAGAAACCGCATGACCCGCCGCCTTGCCTCGGCGGCGGACCAGGGCAGCCGGACCGTCTGCATGAAGGCCACGAGGCCGTGCTCCTCGACCACGAGCCAGCCGGGATCGACCTCGTAATCGCCCGGCTGAAGGCCGGTCTCTTCGATGATCTCGCGGCGGATGCTGCCGGCGAGATCGACCGTCCCGTCCGCCGCCACATCGTCGCGGTCGGGCGTGCCGCAGGGAAAGTAGAGCTGTCCCGCATTGGCGGTGTGCGGCGCCATGCGGCCGAGGAGATAGCCGCCGTCGTTCGCGAGCAGCGCGCCCATTCCGAACCCGTTCCAGGCCGGCTCGCCGGGACGGCCGAGATCGAGCCAGGCGATGAGATTGGCATAATCGGTCTCGAAGAAGCGGGCTGTCGCCGTGTCCTCCTCGACGCACAGCGCCGCCAGCATCAGCACGCGCCCGTTGAAGAGGGCGGGGCGCGCCTCGACACGTTCCCGCCAGTGGGCTGCGATGGTGGCCGCGTTGTCCTCGGCCCAGATCCAGCGATGCGCGGCGAGACGCGCCTCGACCCCGCCGGTCCGGACGAGGCGGCTCACGCCGCGAGCCTGCCCTCGGCGACGACGACCGCCGAGCCGCCGATCTCGGCCGATGCGAGGGCGCCGTCCCGGATCGTCATCTGAAGCTCGATCAGGCTCGGCCGGCCCATCTCGAAGCCCTGCTCGATGACGAAGGAATGCTCGCCGTCCCCGAGCGGCTCGCATTGCATCAGAACCCCCGCGAAGGCGGCGACGGCCGAGCCGGTCGCGGGATCCTCGCTCACCCCGAGGCCCTGGCCGAACATCCGCGCATGGAACTGGCGGCCGTCTCCCACCGTCTCGCGGCTATAGACGAAGACGGCGGCCCGCCGGTTCTCGTCGCCGAAGGCCGTGGCGAAGGCCTCGCCGACGGGATTGGCGCGCGCCACGGCCTCGCGCGAGGCGAGCGGCAGGAAGGCGAAGGAGTTTCCGGCCGAATAGCGCGTCGGCACATGGCGGTCGAAGCCGATCTCCGCCGGATCGAGCCCGAGCCCCCAGGCCGCGGCGACCTCGTCGGGGCCGTCGCCGTCGATGCCGGGCAGGACCGGCAGCCGGAAGCGGGCCTGGCCGAGCCGATCGCTCCGTGCCGCGACCACGCAGGGCACGGTGCCGATCTCCTCCTCGAGTCCGAAGGCGACCGCGTCGGCCGGGCTCTGCTGCTTCAGCGCGAGCAGGACCGCCGTCCCGACCGTCGGATGTCCTGCGAAGGGGAGTTCGCGGGCCGGGGTGAAGATGCGCAGGCGCGCGCGATGGCGCGGATCCTCGGGCGGCAGGACGAAGACCGTCTCCGACAGATTGAACTCGCGGGCGATCGCCTGCATCCGGGCGGGGTCGAGGCCTTCGGCGTCGAGCACGACCGCCAGCGGGTTTCCGTCGAGCGGAGTGTCGGTGAAGACGTCGAGAACGGCGTAGCGGCGCATGGGAACTCCCGAAGGCGCGATGTCGATCGAAGGGGGCGGACCGGCTGCCCGTCGTGCCGTCAGCCGAGCGTTCGAAGCGCCTCGTCGAGATCGGCGACGAGGTCGGTCGCGGCCTCGAGCCCGACCGACACGCGGATCAGGCCTTCGCCGATCCCTGCCACCCGACGCTCCTCGGGCGTCATCGCCGCATGCGTCATCGTGGGCGGATGGGCGACGAGGCTTTCGATCCCGCCGAGCGACTCGGCGAGGTTGAAGATCCGCACGGCCTCCACGACCCGCCGCACCGCCTCGGCGCCGCCGCGGAGCTCGAAGCTCAGCATCGCGCCGAAGCCCTTCTGCTGGGCCCGCGCCAGCGCATGGCCGGGATGGGAGGGAAGGCCGGGATAATGCACGGCCGCGACCGCCGGATGCTGCGCCAGGAATTCCGCGATGACCTGCGCCGAGGCTTGTTGACGTTCGACCCGCGGGAACAGCGTCCGCACGCCGCGCAAGGTCAGGTGCGCATCGAAGGGCGAGCCGGTCGTGCCGACGATGTTCGCCCAGGCCGCCAGGGCCTCCACATCGGCTGCGTCCTTGGCGATCACCGCGCCGCCGACGACGTCCGAATGGCCGTTCAGGTACTTCGTGGTGGAGTGGATGACGAAATCGGCCCCGTGCGCGATCGGCTGCTGCAGGGCAGGGGACAGGAAGGTGGAATCCACCGCCATCTTGGCGCCGACCGCCTTGGCCCGACGCGAGATCCCGGCGAGATCGACGATGCGCATGAGGGGGTTGCTGGGGCTTTCGACCAGGATCAGCGCGGGCCTCTCGGCGAAGGCCGCGTCGAGCGCCGCCTCGTCGCCCTGGTCCACGAATAGCGCCTTCAGATGCCCGCGGGCATCGCGCTCGGCGAGAAGGCGCCGGGTGCCGCCGTAGCAATCGTGCGGCACGATGATGGTGTCGTCGGAGCCGAGCTGCGACAGGACGAGGTCGATCGCCGCCATGCCGGACGAGACCACCACCGCGCCAGCGCCGCCTTCGAGCTTGGCGAGCGTCTCCGCCAGCAGGGCCCGCGTCGGATTGTCGGTGCGCGAATAATCGAAGCGGCGCTTCCCCTCGAATCCGTCGAAGGTGTAGTTGGTCGACAGGTAGAGCGGCGGGGTGACGGCGCCGAAGGCGGTATCGCTCGCGATGCCGTTTGTTACCGCAATCGTCTCCGGATTCCTGTTCGTCGTCATGGTCGCCATTGCTGTCTGAGGAGACGTGGTTTGGCGCATGTGCCGGGGGAGTTCAACTCTCGGCGCTGGTCGTCAGGCGACGAAGCTGAACGTGCCTTCGGCCCGCCCGTGGCGCCAGTAGTTGAGCACCTGGCAGCGTTGCGGGGGCACCTGCCACCGCGTCCGGGCGCTCGCCCTCACGCGGCGGGCGATGGCGGCTTCGGCACCGGCCCAGACGAGCAGGTCTCGGGCATCGGGCTCCGCCGGCGAGGAGGCGAAGCGGTCCGCGAGGGCGCTCGGTGCGCCCGGAGGGCGAAGGAGCCAGGTGATCGCGACGCCGCCGGGGGCGCGCAGCGTCTGGATCTCTGACGCGTCCGGCACCTCGATCGCGGCCGTGCCCCTCGCTTCAGGAGGGAGATGCTCCAGGAGGTGGGCGAGGGCGGGCAGGCCGCAATGATCCGCGAAGAGGCGATGGTCGGAGCACCGGGCGACGGCGAGGTGGCCGGGTCCGCGAAGCCGCGCCGTCGCGCCGCGCCGGGCCGAACGGCCGAAGGCCGAGCCCGGTCCCTCCTCGGCATGCAGCACGAAATCGACCTGCATTTCGTCCCGCGCGGCATCGAGATGGCGGATCGAATAGGTGCGGATGATCGGCGTCTCGGCAGCACCGAGGACGAGCTTGAGATACGGGGCGTGCGCGCCGTCGGGCGTCGTGAACGCGGCGCCGAGACGCTCCCCGCCGAACACGAGCCGGCGGACGAGCGGCGTGACCTCGATGGTATCGAGGACGACGACGCGATGCTCCTCGGGTTGAGTGCGCTCCGAGGCGCCGCTGTCCTGTGTCATGGCTCAGCCCGCCCTGCGGCCCAGATGCCGCAGGAGATAGGGCAACCCGATCAGGGCCGCCACGAGCCCGGCGGGAAGCTGGCGCGGGAAGATCGCGATCCGCGCGATCCAATCCGCCGTCACCATCACCAGCGCGCCGATGAGAGCCGCGCCGATGACCGCGCCGAAGGCGCGCCGGAGCCCGAGGAAGCGAGCCAGATGCGGGCCCATCAGGCCGACGAAGCTCAGCGGCCCCGCAAGGAGGATACCGGCCGCGGTCAGCATCGCGACGAGGCCGGTCAGCGCGAGGCGGGTCCGGGCGAGGGGCAGGCCAAGCGCGCGGGCCGTCGGGTCGCCGAGGGGGAGGAGGTCGAGGATCCGCGAGAGCAGGAGGGCACAGGGTACGAGAAGGGCGGCTGCGGCAAGGCCGGTCCAGGCCTCGCTCCAGCCGGCGCGGTAGGTCGAGCCCGAGATGAAGCCGAGAAGCTGCGCGGTGCGCAGGTCCCCGCGCGCGAAGAAGGCGAGGACGAAGACGTCGAGGAGGCTCGTCAGCGCGATGCCGGCGAGGAGGATGTGTTCGGGCTGGAAGCGCGAGCGCGCGCCGAAGGCGATCAGGATCGCCGTCGCGCCGGCGGCGCCCGCCGCGCCGACGAGGAGCAGCCCGGCTGCGCCGGCCGTCGGGAAAGCGGTCAGTCCCAGCGCGATCCCGAAGGCGACGCCGGCGCCGATGCCCAGGACCTCCGGGCTCGCCAGCGGGTTGCCCGTCATGCGCTGGAGCAGGAGGCCTGTGACCGCCAGCATGGCGCCCGCCGTCGCCGCGACGAGCGTCCGCGGGACGCGCCAGGGCGCGAACGCGGCGAGTTCCGGCAGGCTCGCGAGGGTCATTCCACCCGCGTCGCGGCCGACGGCCAGCGCGATGACGACAGCCAGGCCGAGGAGGGCGGCGAGGAAAGTCAGGATGATCACCGGTCGTCCGCCGGGCCGCACGGCCAGCGGGATCGGCGCCGTGGGCGCGGCGGCGAGGCGGAGGCGCGGCAGGAGCCAGACGAGGAGCGGCGCGCCGAGGAGCGCCGTCGCCGCGCCCGTCGGCACGCTGACCGCATCCTCCCCGCTGAGGACCAGCGCGAGACCGCAATCGACCGCGACCAGGAGCGCCGCGCCGACCAGCGCCGAGAGCGGCGCCCGCTGCACGAAGAGCCGCGCCCCGGCGAGCCGCGCGATCTGCGGCGCCGCGAGGCCGACGAAGCCGATCGTGCCGACCGCGCCGACGACGATCGAGGTGAGGAGCAGGGCGAGGACGAGCGCGGCGAGGCGGGTCGCGGCGACCGGGGCGCCGAGCGCGCGGGCGCTGTCGTCGGCGAGGGTCAGGATCGATAGCGGGCGCAGTGCCAGCAGCGTCAGCCCGCCGATGGCGGCAAGGCGCCAGGCGAGACCTTCGGGCACCGACCAATCGGCCTGTTCGAGCGAGCCCCCGCCCCAGAGGAAGAGCACGGTCGCATATTCCTCGTTCAGGAGCTTCAGGCAGGCCGAGAGCGAGGTGCAGAACAGCGCGACGACGAAGCCGGCGAGGACGACGGAGATCGAGGACAGGCCGCTCGCCCGCGCGCAGAGGAAGACGGCGCCGAGCGCCGCGCCGCCGCCGAGAAGGGCGACGAGACCGCGCCCGTCGCCGGCGAGCGCGGGCGCGAAGATCACGGCGATCGTGAGCGCGAGCTGGCCTCCGCTCTCGACCCCGAGCGTTGTCGGCGAGGCGAGGGGATTGGCGAGCGCGTGCTGCAGCAGCGCCCCGCCGAGGCCGAGGGCGGCGCCGCAGAGCGCGGCGGTGGCGAGGCGCGGCAGCGCCGAGAAGGCGAAGACGAGATCGCGCGGATCGTCGAGATTCGGGTGCAGGGCCGCTTCCCACCAGCGGCCGGGCGGCATCAGCACCGCGAGCCGCCACGCCGCGAGTGCGAGCGCCAGGAGGGCGATCCCGCCGAGGATGGCGGCGAGCGACAGGCGGTGCGCCTCCGACGTCATGCCGCGCTCCCGAGGGCCTTCGGCAGGAAGGAGGCGAAACGCCGGGCCGCCGTGAGGTCGCCGTAATGCCAGGCCGCGGGGATGGTCGCGCTGCGCCCCGCCCGCACGGCCGGCAGGTTCGCCCAGAGGCTGCGCGCCGACATCTGCTCGAGAATGCCGGGCGGGATCGGCTCGAGCACCAGCAGCCGTGCCTCGCGCAGCGGCGCGAGCTCGGCGAGGCCGACGATGACGAAGCCCCAGAGATTGACCGCCCTGTCCCAGCCGTTCGAAAGGCCGACACGCTCGAGCACGTTGCCGAAGAGGCTGCTCCGGCCGAAGATCCGCACATGCTGCGCATCGAGGAAGGAGAGCAGCAGGATCGGACGGCCCGCCTCGCTCCGCACGGCGCTTCGGACCGCCTCGAACGCAGCCTCCGCCGAGGCGATGACGCGGCCCGCCTCCGCGCCCCGGCCGAGAAGAGCCCCGAACTCGCGGAGTTGCTCGGTCGCGAGGTGAAGGGGCATGCCGGCCTCGGTATAGATCGGCACCTCGCGGATGGGCGCGATGGCCGTGAGCTTCGGCTCGAGGAGCCGGTTCAGCGGGCTCGTCAGGATCAGGTCGGGCCGCAAGGCCGCGACGGCTTCGAGATTGGGCTCCGTCTTGACGCCGATATCGGCCGTGCCCGGCGGCACCGGCGGCTCGCCCACCCAGCGAGTATAGGCGCGGATCTCCGGCATCCCGACCGGAGCGACGCCGAGGGAGAGGAGCATCGAGACGATGCTCCATTCCAGCGCGACGAGGCGCGAGGGGATGTCGCTGCCGCTTGCCGCGCCGGCGCGACCGGCCGCGAACGCCCCGAGCCCGGCGAGCAGCGCGCGCCGCCTCATCGCGGCAGGGCGACCGGATGCCCGGCCCCCGGCTGGGTCATGACCTGCATCGGCAGGCCGTAGATCGCTTCGAGCGCCTCGCCGTCCATGATCTCGTCTGGCCGTCCGCGCCGGATCACCCGGCCTGCGCGGAGCGCCACGATCTCATGGCAGAACCGGGCCGCCATGTTGATGTCGTGCAGCACGGCGACGACGCCCTTGCCGCCCTCAGCGAGGTTTCGCAGCAGCCCGAGGACCTCGACCTGCTGGGCGAGATCGAGGGCCGAGACCGGCTCGTCGAGGAGGAGGAAGCCGGCATCCTGCGCGACCAGCATGGCGAGCCAGGCGCGCTGGCGCTCGCCGCCCGAGAGCGTGTCGACAATGCGTTCGGCGAAGGGCTCGACGCGGCAGCGTCCCATCGCCTCCTCGACGATGGCCCGATCCTGCTCCGTCAGGCGCCCGAAAGGCCCGCGCCAGGGATAGCGGCCGAAGGAGGCGAGTTCGCGCACGGTGAGGCCGGTCGCCGCCGGCAGCGTCTGCGGCAGATAGGCGATCTCGCAGGCGAAGCCGCGCGCGGGCCAGGCGGTCAGGGGCTGCCCGCCGAACTTGGCCTCGCCCGACCCCGCCTCCTGCTGGCGCGCCAGGATCTTCAGCAGCGTGCTCTTGCCGGAGCCGTTATGGCCGATCAGCCCGACGAAGCGGCCGGGCGCGAGGTCCAGCGAGATGCCGGACAGAAGAGGCCGGCCCTCGACCGAGAAGCCGACCTCGCGCGTCAGAAACCCGCCCTGTGCCGGCCCAGGGCCGGAGGCCCGGCTCACCACCGATAGCTGATGCTGCCGGTGACGCGCCGCCGCTCTCCATAATAGCAGCTCGTCAAGTCAGCGCAGCCGCCGACATATTTCTCGTCCGTGATGTTCGTCATGTTGACCGCGAAGCGCCAGCCGTTTCGCTCGTAATGGACCTGGGCGTCGCCTAGCGTGTAGGCAGGGACACGGGCGCCTTCGAGCAAGTTGACTGCGTTATAGTTTGTCTCCGTGGCGTAGGATCTACCGACGTATCGCACGCCGCCACCAAATCCAAAGCCAGCGAGCGGGCCATCTTGGAAGGTATAATCGAAGAAGATGCCACCGAATTGCTGCGGCGTGCGAACGGGCACGCGGCCGACTGTCTCCGGCTTCAACTCGTCCCTGGTGACCTCGATATCGAACGTTGTGTAGCTGCCGACGATGTTCAGGCCGGGAAAAGGGTTGGCGACAACTTCGAACTCGATGCCCTTGGACCGAACTTCGCCGGCCTGGCTCGCGATCAGGGGGAAGCCCGTCGTGACCGCGTTCTGGCGCCGAAGGTCGAATGCGGCGATACCGATGTGGCCGTTGAAGCCCTGCGGCTGCCACTTCACGCCCGCTTCGTATTGTTCGCCCTTTTCCGAGCGGAGCGGCAGCCTGTTACCCAGATCGACGCCGCGCCTCGCGTCCGGGTTGTATACACCAACCTGCGGATTGAAGCTGTTCGAGTAGGACACATAGGGAGCGATGCCCCATTCGGAGGTGTAGATAAGTCCCGCGCGCCCGCTGAAGCGTCCTTCCTGGCCCTTCACGCTATTGACGGGTGTAAGAAAGTCTTTCGAGTCGGTATCGACCATGTCGTAGCGTCCGCTCAGCACGAGCGTGAAGCGATCGAACTTGATCTGATCCTGCAGATAGACGCCGAGCTGGTCCTGAACGTAGCGCCCGCTGATGTAACGATTGGTTTTGGGGACCCGAGGGTTAGGTAGACCGATCCCTGTTATCAGATTAAAGGGCGTGCCAGGGAATATCGTTCCTTGATTGTCGGCCAGATTATATCGCCGATAATCGAGGCCAAGCAGCGTCGTGTGGCTGAGGAGCCCTGTGTTGAATTTCGCCTCAACGTTGTTGTCGACGTTGAACATGTTCACCCGCGGGCGGGTTTCGAAGTTGATGCGCGTGAGGTCGCCTGCTGGGTTGGCGCCGAAGCCGTAGACGGTGCGGAAGTCGATATCGAGATAGCTGTAACGAACATTCTGGCGGAAGGTGAAGATGTCGTCGAACTTGTGCTCGAGCTCGTAGCCGAGAAAGGCCTGCGTGCGGTTGAAGCGGTCGAGGCCGCGATCGCTTGTGAAGGTGCGGGTTGGAATCTTGCCGAATTCGGCCGGGATTACAGAGCCCTTGTAAGGCAGGAAGTTCTGGCCATTGGTATAGTCTTGGGTGAAGGAGCCGAGCACCGTCAAGGTCGTGCCCTCGTTCGGCTTCCACGTGAACGATGGGGCGATGTAGTAGCGGTCGTTGGAAGTGTGCGCGGTTTGCGTGCCGCCCGCGCCCGCGAGCCCAACCATGCGATAGTAGAACTCACCGTCGCCGATTTTCCAGTCCTGAGGGCGGACCGGGCCGGTGAAGTCGAAGGCGCCGTACACACGGCCAAAGTTGTCGACTCCGGTCTCGACATAGTTCGAGGGCGTCGAAAGAGGCTTTTTGCTGATTGCGTTGATGAGGCCGCCGGGATTGCCGCCGCCATAAAGGACGGCCGACGGACCACGCAGAACCTCGATGCGCTCCATCCCGAAAGGTTCGAGCTTGAACGTCGCGAAGGCCGTGGAGAAGAGTTGAAGATTGTCGAGGTAGAGGCCGCGCTGCTCGGCTTGGAAGCCGCGCAGGTTGAACCAGTCGTTTCGGGTGTCGTTGCCGAAAGGTTCGCTCTTGACGCCCGGAGCGTAACGGATCGCTTCGCTGATGGAGCGTGCCTTCTGCGTGTTGATCTGATCGGCGCTGATGACCGTCACCGCCTGCGGCGTCTCCATCAGCGGCGTATCCGTCTTGGTGCCGCTGGTCGTGCGGCTCGCCACAAAGCCCGGCACCGGGCCGTCGCCGCGCTCGAGCGGGGCGGCTGTCGACGCCGGTGCCGGGGCGGCGGCTTGGCGGGGGACGGCGCGTGCGGGGCTCGCCCGGCGGGCGGCCTGGCGGCGCGGGGCCGCGGCGGCGCGGGCGGCTGGCGCCGGGCGGGCGACGGGCGCCGCGCGGCGCTGGGCGGGCGGTTCGATATCGACCGGCGGCAGGGTGCTCTGCGCGAGCGCCGCTCCGGCGAAGCAGGTGCCGAGAGCCGTCCCGAATTGCAGGAGACAGAGATGCAGGACGATGCGGGACGCGCGCGACGGGCGATGGTTTGGAGTCGATCGAGCCATGGTCAGCCCCCATTGCTTTGGGGCGAGATTTAGGCCGGATTCGTCTTGTCGGCCTATGATGAAAAAGACACAACGACTGCCTGTGTATTATATTAGAATTGGTCTAATCAATTGATGGCCGTTTCCGCGTAAGTGTTCGGCCTTGATTGTCCCTATCCGTACTGTGCCTCGATGAGCGCGCGATAGGGTCCTTGCCGCTCGAGGAGCGTCTCGTGCGTTCCCTGTTCGGCGATCCCGTCGGAGGTGACGACGACGATCCGGTCGGCGTTGCGGATGGTGGCCAGGCGGTGGGCGATGACGAGCGTCGTGCGGCCGCGGGAGAGGTCGGCGAGGGATGCCTGGATCGCCCGCTCGGTCTCGGTGTCGAGCGAGGAGGTCGCCTCGTCGAGGATCAGGACCGGCGGGTCCTTCAGGAAGATGCGCGCGATGGCGAGGCGCTGCTTCTGGCCGCCCGACAGCTTCACGCCACGCTCGCCGATGAGCGTGTCGAGCCCTTCCGGCATGTCGGCGATGACGCCGTCGAGCTTGGCCCGGCGGGCCGCCTCGACGATCTCCTCCTCGGCGGCGCCGAGCCGGCCATAGGCGATGTTCTCGCGGATCGTGCCGGCGAACAGGAACACGTCCTGCTGGACGATGCCGATCTGGCCCCGCAGGGAGGCGAGCGTCATGTCGCGGATGTCGGTCCCGTCGATCGTGATGCGCCCCTCGCCGACGTCGTAGAAGCGCGGCAGGAGGGACAGCAGCGTCGTCTTGCCGACGCCCGAGGGGCCGACGAAGGCGACCGTCTCCCCCGCGGCGATGGCGAGGTCGATGCCCTTCAGGACCGGCCGGTCGTCGCGATAGCCGAAGGACACGCCCTCGTAGCGGATGTCGCCGCGCAGGGCAGGGGCAGGCCTCGCGCCGGGGCGGTCGGTGAGGTCGGGGCGGATCGCGAGGAGGTCCTGGTAGCGGCGGAACCCGGCGATGCCGCGCGGATAGGTCTCGACCACCGCGCCGATCTTCTCGAGCGGCCGATAGAGCACGTTGACGAGGAGGAGGAAGCCGACGAAGCCGCCGGCGGTCAGGTCGCCGCGCACGACGAAGGCTGCGCCCGCCAGCATCACGACGATCTGGACGATGCGCATGCCGAGATAGTTGATCGAGAGCGCGGCCGCCATCAGCCGGTAGGCGGCGAGCTTCGTGTCGCGGTAGCGCTCGTTGTCCCGGGCGAAGAGGCTCCGCTCGTGGTCCTCGTTGGCGAAGGCCTTGACGACGCGGATGCCGCCGATCGCCTCTTCCAGCCGGGCGTTGAAGGCGCCGACGCGGCTATATTGCTGCTGCCAGTTCCGCGTCATCGCGCCGCCGTAGCGCGCGACGACATAGGTCGCGACGGGCAGGACCAGCGCCGCGACGAGGGCGAGCGGCGGATGCACGTAGAGCATCAGGACGAAGGCGCCGATCAGCGTCATGACCGCGATGAGGAGGTCCTCGGGGCCGTGATGGGCGACCTCGCCGATCTCCTCGAGGTCCTTGGTGACGCGGGCGACGAGATGGCCGGTCTTCTGGCCGTCGTAGAAGCGGAACGAGAGCAGTTGCAGGTGGTCGAAGGCCTTGCGGCGCATCTCGGTCTCGATCCGGATGCCGAGCACGTGGCCCCAATAGGTCACGATCGACATGAGGCCGGCATTGAACACGTAGACGAGCAGCAGGCCGGCCCCGGCGGCGCCGATCAGGAGCCAGTCCGCCGAGGGCAGCAGGCGGTCGACATAGGCTTTGACGGCCAGCGGGAAGGCGAGTTCGAGCAGGCCGGACGCGACCGCGCAGCCGAAATCGAGCGCGAGCAGCCGTCGATGCGGGCGATAATAGGCCAGGAAGGCGCGGATCATCCGCGCCCGATGGCACCGGCCTGCTCATAAGACAACCGCCCCAGCCGCCGGGCTGGGATGCCGCGCCGGCCCGGCGGCTCAGTCCCGCTCGACCACTACCGCGTCGAGGGCGACGCAATCCTCCGAGCGCGCTCCGACGAGGATGGGGTTGACGTCGATGCTGTCGATCCGGCTGCCGGGCTCGCTCATGAGGCGGCCGATCGCCGCGGCCGCGTCGAGATAGGGGTCGAGGGCCAGCGGCGGCTCTCCGCGGACGCCGTCGAGCAGCGGCGCGAGGCGCAGGCTGCCGAGCGCGGCGCGCACGTCCTCGCGGGTGAAGGGCGGGAGCAGCAGCCGCACGTCCGGCATCGCCTCCACATAGCGGCCGCCGTCGCCGACGAGGATCACGGGGCCGAAGACGGGGTCGCGATGGGCGCCGAGCACGAGTTCGCGCCGTCCCTTCGTCATGGGCGCGACGAGCACGCCGGCGAAGGGCGCCTCCGCCGCGGCGATGGCCGCCTCGCAGGCCGCGAAGGCGGCGGCGACCGCCGCCTCGTCGGCGAGCCCGAGATGGACGAGGCCGAGTTCGGTCTTGTGCGCGATGCCCGAGGAGCAGCCCTTGACCGCGACTGGGCCGCCGAAGGCGCGCGCGGCCTCGACCGCCTCCTCGGCGCTGCGGCAGAGGCGGTGCGGGACCACGGGCACACCTGCCGCCGCCAGCCGGGCGAGGCTCTCGGCCTCGTCCAGCAGCCGGGACTCGCCCGCCGGAGGGTCGATCGGCTCCTGCTTCTCGTCCCGCGCGGCGGCGCGCGCGATCAGCTCGTGGTGGGCGATGAACTGGTGCAGCACGCGCATCGCGGCGCTTTCGCCGGTGAAGACCGGAATGCCCTTCGCCTCGAAGGCGTCGGCGACGAGCCGCTGCGGCGCAGCGAGCACCACCGGCTTGCCGGTCTCCTGCGCGAAACGCGCGGTGTCGCGCGCGAAGGCCTCGACGTCGTAGGCGCGCCCGGAGACGGGAATGCCGACGAAGACGGCGTCGGCCGCCGGGTCCTCGGCGACCACCGGCAGGATCTGGCCGAAGAGCGAGGAATTGGTCAGCAGGGCGGCCGTGATGTCGATCGGGTTCGCGGTCGCGGCGAAGGCCGGCAGGATGGCGCGGAGTTTCGCCTGCGTCCCGTCTGAGAGCGGCGCGAGGGAGAGGTCGTGGGCCACGGCGGCATCGGCGCCCATGACGCAGGTCGCGCCCGAATTGCTGACGACGACGATCCGCCGTCCGGACGGGCGCGAGCCCTTCAGGTAGAGTTCCGCCGCCTCGACGAGGCCGGCATTGTCCTCCGCCCGCCAGATGCCGTGCTGCTCGAGGAAGGCCGAGACGACCCGGTCCTCGTTGGCGAGGGCGCCGGTATGGGACTTGGCGGCGCTCTGGCCGGCACCGGTCCGGCCCGATTTCAGCGCGACGATCGGCACGCCCCGCTTCCGGGCGATGCGCGCGGCCTCCGCGAGGTGATGGGGATCGCGGATGCTCTCCAGATAGAGCAGCAGCAGCTCGACCCCCGGATCGGCCGCGACCGCCATGGCGAGTTCGCAGGCCGTGACGTCGGCATCGTTCCCGGTCGCATGGGCGTGGCGCACGCCGATGCCGCGCGCGCGCAGCAGCCCCCAGGGCACGACGCTCAT
This sequence comes from Enterovirga rhinocerotis, assembly GCF_004363955.1. Taxonomy (GTDB): domain Bacteria; phylum Pseudomonadota; class Alphaproteobacteria; order Rhizobiales; family Beijerinckiaceae; genus Enterovirga; species Enterovirga rhinocerotis. The sequence continues at coordinate 56,274 of NZ_SNZR01000018.1, read as the reverse complement.
CGCGCCGCTCTGGCTGACGATGCCGACCGGGCCGTCCTTCGGCTCGACCTCGATGAACATCGAGGAGAAGCTCGCGATGGCGCCCGTGCCGAAATTCGCCAGCCCCTGCGTGTTCGGCCCGACGATGCGCATGCCCCGGGCGCGGGCGCGCTCCGTCATCATGCGCTCCTTCGCCTTGCCGCCGACCGGGTCCATCTCGCCGAAGCCCGAGCTCATCAGCACGGCGACCTTGACGCCCATCTCGCCGCATTCGTCGAGGGCGCGGATCGCGTCGTCGCCCGGCACCGCGACGACGGCCATCTCCGGGGCGGCGTCGAGATCAGCGAGGCGGGGCACCGAGCGCAGGCCCTGCACCTCGGTGCGCTTCGGATTGACCGGATAGACCTCGCCCCGGAAGCCGAAGCGCTTGAGATAGTCGATCGGCCGCCCGCCGATCTTGTTGGGGTTCTCCGAGGCGCCGATGATGGCGATGGAGGAGGGGTCGAGAGCGGCGCGCAGGTCGGAGGTCATGAGGGCTCGGCGGGCTGGACAAGCGGGATCACGGCGTCGCCGACATCCCGGAACGTCGTCGTGACGGCATCGCCGATGGCGAGGCCCTCGGCGGCATGGGCCATGAAGCGGAACCCCTCTTGCGCGTCGACGAGGGCGATCCCGTAGGGCGCGAGCGCCTTCCACTCGGGAGATGGGGCGCGCGAGACCGTGGTGACGGCGTAGACGGTGCCGTTGCCGGAGGCCGCGAGCGTCTCGCTCGTCTCCGAGCCGCAGGCGGGGCAGAAGTCGCGGCGGAAGTAGCGGATCGTGCCGCAGCCGCCGCAGCGCTGATAGGCCAGCGCCCTGCCTCCGCGGGTCCAGTCGACGATCCCGGTCATGCCCGACCCTCCAGAACGACGCTGACATGCGAGGAGAGGACGCCGCCATCGGCATGCAGCAGGGCCGCGCGGGGCCGGGCGATCTGCCGCTCTCCGGCGCGGCCGGTCATCTGCCGGAACGTCTCGGCAAGATGGGCCATCGCGCCGGCGACGCCGCAATGGCCGTAGGCGAGGAGGCCGCCATGGGTGTTGAGCGGCATCGGCCCGTCGGGTGCGAAATGCCCCTCGCGGGCGAGGCGCCCCGCCTGCCCGCGCGGGGCGAGGCCGAGTTCCTCGAGCAGGATCGCGAGCGTGACGGTGAAGCTGTCGTAGATGCCGGCATAGTCGATCTCGGCGAGGGAGAGTCCGGCCTCGTCGAGCGCGCGTCGCCCGCAATCGCCGATGCCGAAATGCCCGAGGGAGGTCGCGGCGCTGACATGCTGGTGCGGATGCATCTGGGCGACGCCTCGGATCCTGACTCCGTCCCGGCCGCGATCCTCGCGCTCGACGACGAAGGCGGCGCCTCCGTCCGAGACGGGGCAGCAATCCATCAGCTTGAGCGGCGCCGCGATGGGCTTCGAGGCGAGGACCTGGTCGACGCTCACCGGCTCGCGGATGTGGGAGCCGGGATGGCGGGCGGCGTTGGCGCGCATCAGCACCGCGAGTTCGGCGCAATCGGCCTCGGTGGCACCGGTCTCGTGGAGGTAGCGCGAGGCGACGAGGCCGTAATAGGCCGGGATGGTCGGGCCGAGGGGCACCTCGTAGACCGGGTGGCCGACCTGGGCGAGGGTCTGGATCGCGCTGTCGCGGGACTGGCCGGTGAGGCGGTTCTCGCCGGCGACGACCAGGATGCGCCGCGCGGCCCCGGATTCCACGAGCCGGTGAGCCAGCATCACCATGCCGAGCCCCGTCGCGCCGCCCATCTGGATCGTATGGGCGTAGCTCGGTTTCAGGCCGAAATGCTCGGCGAAGACGGTCGCGAGCATGAGGTGGGGCTGCGTCGTCGAGTAGCCGCAGACGAGACCGTCGATCTCCTTGCGCCCGGAACCGGCATCGGCGAGCGCGGCCGTCGCCGCCTCGCTCATCAGGTCCAGCGTCGTGCGGCCCTCGTGCCGTCCGAAACGCGTGGCGTGGGCACCCGTGACGAGGCTCATCCGCTGGCCCTTTCGTCGATGATGGCGACATGACCCGTGGTCAGCTCGCGGCGGATCAGGTCCTGCTCGCGCAGCAGCGCGTCCCGAAGCTGTTCCCGCCGCGCGAGCAGCCGCTCGCTGAGGGCCGCGATGCTGAGCGAGCCGATGATCTGGTCCCGCGCATCGCGCAGGGGCACGCCGATGGCGCCCATCTTGTCGATCACCCGGTCGAGCAGGAAGACGTAGCCCTGCTCGCGCGAGACCGCGATCTCCTCGCGGATGAAGCCGGGCGACAGGCGGGGATAGGGCGAGAAGCGCGGCGCGTTCGCGGTGAGGATCGCGTCGATCTCCCGCTCGGGCAGCCAGGCGAGGAGCGCCATCGCGCCCGCTCCCACCCCGAGCGGGCGGCGGCTGCCGAGATCGAGATAGCTCGCGCGGATCGGGAAGGTGCCGATCTGGCGGTCGATGCAGACGGATTCGATCCCGCTGCGGATCGACAGGAGCGCCGTGTCCTCCGAGAGGTCCGCGAGGCGTACGAGGCTGGGCTTCGCCAATTCGCGCAGGTCCGGCGAGCGGCTTCCGCTCGCGAGGAGCGTCAGGAATTCGCGTCCGCGGGCATAGCCGGGCCTGGTGCCGGTCGTGCGTTCGACGAAGCCCTCGGCGATGAGCGTTTCGAGGATGCGAAGCGCCGTGACCTTGTTCAGCCCCGTCGAGGCCGCGATCTCCGAGAGGCGCTGCGGCGAGCGCGCACCGATCGTCCGCATCACGGCGCAGACCTTGCTGACCGCGTTGCCGACCTCCGGTTTCGCCGGAGCGGCCGATGCGGCGGGCGCGTCCTGCGGCCGCGCGGAACTGCCGATCTCGGCCGCGCTCCTCACGGCGCCGCCTCGTGTCCGCCGAGATAGATGCGGCGGATCAGGTCGCTGTCGCCGAGATCGGCCGCCCAGCCCTCGCCGCCGATGGCGCCGGTTTCGAGCAGGTAGCCGTAATCGGCATGTTTGAGCGCCTTCTCGACGAGCTGCTCGACGAGGAGGACCGCGACGCCGCTCCGCGCGAGCTTCGCCGCGAAGGAGAGGATGCGATCGACGACGATCGGTGCGAGCCCGCCCGACGGCTCGTCCAGCATCAGGAGGCGAGGGTCGGCGACGATACCCTGCGCCACCGCCAGGATCTGCTGCTGTCCGCCGGACAGGCGCGAGGCCTGCTGGTGGCGCTTGTCGGCGATCTCGGGGAATTCCTCGTAGATCTCCTCGATCGTCGCCTTGAGATCGGTTCGGGACCGGGCGGCGGCTCCGATCAGGAGGTTGTCCTCGACCGAGAGGCTGGTGAAGACGCGGTGGCCTTCCAGCACCTGGATCAGCCCGGCCTGGACGATATCGCGGGCCGAGGCGCGCGAGATGTCGTCGCCGGCGAAGCCGACGCGTCCCGCCCGCTTCGGGATCAGGCCGGAGATGGCCTGCAGGATCGTCGTCTTGCCGGCCCCGTTCCGGCCGAGCATGACCACGAACTCCCCCGCGCGGACGGTGAAGCTGACGCCGTGGACCACATGCGCCGTGCCATAGGCGACGTGGAGGTCCTCGACCTGGAGAAGGATGTCGCCGGAGCGCTCGCGGGCCGTCACGGTCAGGCTCCGAGATAGACGCGCACGACCTCGGGGTCGCGTCGGACCTCGTCGGGCGTGCCGTGCTTGATGAGACGTCCGCGGTCGAGGGTCGTGACCCGGCCGCAGATGCGGAAGACGAAGTCGGTATGGTGCTCGACGAGCAGGACGCCGATGCCGCTCTCGCGGACCGTCCCGACGATGCGGCCGAGATGCTCGATCTCGGCGCCCGTCAGGCCCCCGGCCGGCTCGTCGAGGAGCAGGAACCGAGGCCGGGCGGCGAGCGCGCGGGCGATCTCGAGAAAGCGCTGCTCGGCATGTTCCAGGAGGCCGGCGGAGCGCGTGAGCGCATGGCCGAGCCCGACGCCGTGCACGAGCTCGATCGCACGGTCGCGGAACGCCTTCTCCTCGCGGCGGGCGCGCGGCAGCGCAAAGGCGGTCTCGACGAAGCCCGCCCGCGTGTCGCGCCAGCAGCCGAGCATGGCGTTGTCGAGCACCGACAGCGCCGGCAGGAGCCGCGGCTTCTGGAAGGTGCGGGCGATGCCGAGACGGGCGCGCCGCTGCACGCTGAGGGCATCGAGTTCCTCGCCGTCGAGCGAGGTGCGGCCGCCATCGGGCCTGTAATAGCCCGACAGCATGTTCAGCAGCGTGGTCTTGCCGCTGCCGTTCGGGCCGATCAGGCCGTGGACCTCGCCCGGTCGCAGGTCCAGCGACACGTCGCTGAGCGCGACGAGCCCGCCGAAGCGCTTCGTGACGGAGACGGCTTCCAACGCGCTCACGCCGCGTCCTCCTTGCGCGCGAGAACGGAGGCGAGACGCGGCAGGTCCGGCTTCACCTCGTGGCTGCGGTGGGGCTCTCCCCGGAAGCGCCGGATCAGCACCTCGACGAGCCGGCCGACGCCCTCGGGGATGAGGAGCACCACGATCAGCAGCATCAGGCCGTAGAAGAAGGCGCCGAGCTTCGCGAGCGGGGCGACGATCTCCGGCAATGCCGTCAGGATCACGGTTCCGATGAAGGGGCCGAGAATGGTGCCGCGCCCGCCGATGATGATGCAGACGAAGAAGAACAGCCCGATCTCGAAGACGAAGGTGTCCGGCGTGATGTAGCTCTGCAGCGAGGCGAACAATCCGCCGCCGATGCCGGCCGTGATGCCCGAGAACACGAACACGGTGAGCTTCAGCCGGAACAGCCCGATCCCGGCCGAGGCCGCCGCGACCTCGCTGTCGCGGATGGCGATGAGCGCACGGCCCCACATGAAGCGCGCGACGTTCCAGGTCAGCCAGGTGACGCCGGCCGCGACGGCGAGGACGAGCCAGTAATAGCCCCAGGGGCTGTTCATCGGGCTCGGGAAGCCCGGCACGCTGAGCCCGGTGCCGCCGCCCGTCAGCCCTCCGAGCGCGAGGGAGAGTTCGGTCACGATGAGCGCGAAGGCCATCGTCGCCATCGCGAAGTAGAAGCCGGGGAGGCGCAGCGAGGGCAGGCCGAGAAGCAGGCCCGCGATGCCGCCGAGAGCGCCGCAGAGGAGCAGCGACAGGAACGGGTCGAGCCCATGCGTGCCGGCGAGGATCGCGAAGCCGTAGGCTCCGACGGCGAGAAGGCCGACATGGCCGATCGAGAGCTGCCCGGCATAGCCGGTGACGAGGTTCAGCCCGGCGATCAGGATCCAGTACGCGCCGATGAGCGTCGCCAGATGCAGCCAGTAGAGGTCCTTCGCCCAATAGGGCAGCGTCAGGAGCGCGAGCGCGCCGGCCGCCGCGAGGGCGAGGTTGCGGGCGTTCGTGCTCATACCGGGCGCACCCGCTTGGCGCCGAAGAGACCTTCCGGCTTGACGAGAAGGACGACCATCAGCAGCCCGACCGCGATCGTGTGCTGGAACTCGCCGCCGAAGAAGTAGCTGGCCACCGAGGACAGGAGCCCGAGCGCCGTGCCGCCCACGAGCGCGCCGAGATTGCTGCCGAGCCCGCCGACGGCGAGTGCGATGAAGCCGAACAGCGTCAGCTGCAGCCCGAGCGCGAAGAAGGCGAAGGTGAGCTGGCCGGCCGCGAACCCTGCAAGCCCGCCGAGCGCGCCGGCGAGAAGGTAGGAGAAGGAGCGCACCCGGTCGGTCGCGATGCCCCGGGCGCGGGCGGCGAAGGCGTCCTCCGAGGTCGCCTGGAACAGCTTGCCCCAGAGGGTGCCGCGGTAGAACAGCTCGAGCCCGAGCGCCAGGACGAGCACGAGGCCGATCGGCAGCCAGTATTTCTGGTCGGCGAGGCCGGAGGCGAAATCCTGTTCGATCAGGCGCGGGAAGGGGCGCGGCTCGGTCCCCCACCAGAGGCCCACGGCCTGCTGGCCCATCGTCGCGAGCGCCAGCGTCGAGAGAAGCCAGAGATGCTCGTCGGACCGCGCGAGGACGCGGCGGACGGCGACGATCTCCGTCAGCCAGCCGAACGCCGCGCCGACGGCGATGGCGCCGAGAAGGCCGAGGGGGATCGGCCAGCCCAAGGTGCCGATGAACCAGGCACCGAACACGCTGCCGAGCATGAACAGATGCCCGGTCGTGACGCTCAGGACCTTCGAGGTCGAGAACATCACATTGTAGGCCAGCGCGGCCGCGGCATAGACGGCCCCGATTGCGAGGCCTGAGACGATGACGGCTAACATCGGGAGACGCTCCGACCGATCCCTTCCCCGCTTGCGGGAGAAGGCCGGATGAGGGGTATGGGTGACGGATCGCGGCGGCGAACCGCCCATCCGTCACCGCGTCGCGCTGCCCTTCTCCCCAGACGGGAGGAGGACGTGGCGTCGGCTCGTGCCGTTAGTGAGGAGCCTTGTCGTAGCTGCCGTCCTTGAAGCTGTTGGCGCTGTTGACGACGATGTTCCTGTCCGGGAAGCCGTTATGATCCTGGGGTGTCCAGGTGTAGCTGGCATAGATTCCGGGGAAGTCCTTGGTCGCTTCGAGTGTCGCCTTGAACTTCGCGGGTTCGAGGCCGCCGGTCGTCTTGACGACATGCTCGATGATCTTCACGCAATCGTAGCCGAGCGCGACCCACCAGAAGGTGAAGTCGATCTTGCCGCCGAGCGCGGGCTTCAGCGCGTCGACCAGCTTCTGCGTCCGCTCGGGCAGCTTGCCGTCGACATAGGTCGTGGACTGGTAGCCCGCGGCGAAGGTGTTCTCCCAGTATTCCGGCTTGTTCAGCAGCGCCTTGATCGGCAGCGCCATCACGGCCGGGTGGCCGACGACGGGCACGTCCCAGCCCATGTTGCCGCGGGTGTTGAGGATGCGCGCCATGAGACCGGTCGCGGCGGTCCAGGGCATGACGACGTCGGCGCCGGCGGTCTTGGCCTTGTTCATCTCGTCGGAGACGTCGGTCTTGTTGGGATCGATCAGCACCGAATAGACGGGCTTGATGCCGGCCTTCTCCAGGAGTTCGGTGGCCGTCTTGGCGCTGGCGGTGCCGTAGCCGGACGTGTCGCCGATGACCGCGACCTTCTTCTTCTTGAGGACGTCGAGCGCATAGTTGTTGGCGCCCGCGATCCATTGCGTGTTCGTGTTGATGGCACGGAAGGCGTAGGGGAATTTCTTCTCGTCGATCAGCCCTTCGAGCGCGCCGATCACGATGTTCGGGATCCCGGCCTTGGCCAGGATCGGCACGGTCGCGAGCGACTCGCCCGAATTCACCGGGCCGATCACGACATGCACCTTGTCCGAGAAGACGAGCTGCTGCGCGAGGTTCACCGCCTTGGTCGGCTCGCCGGCGGTGTCGCGCGTCAGGAGCTCGATCTTGCGGCCGTTGATGCCGCCCGCCTTGTTGATCTCGTCGACGGCAAACTGGACGCCCTGGTTCTCGGCGATGGCGGCCGAGGACAGCGGCCCGGTCAGGGAGGACAGCCACCCGATCTTGATCGGCTCCTGAGCAAAACTCGTTCCGCCAAGCAGAACTGAGAACAGCGCAGCGGATACCGCGCGCGGCAAAGACAGTGACGTCACGATGCGTCTCCTCCGGACCGGACCTTCTAGGGTCTCTCGTCGGCGCAAATGGTTGCGTTCTCCCTGGAACCTTGTCAAGAATGTTTCGGGTGCAGAAACGCCGGCAGAGCCTCTGCACGAGGAAACGCGGGATCTAGCGCAATTCGTTCCGCTAAACGGAATTGGATTGGGGGAGGGCAGCGCGATGAAACGATGGAGAGTCCTCTCGGCTGCGACGGCCGCCTTCGCGGCCCTGTGGCTCGGGACGGGCGCGGCGCGAGCCGATTATCCGGAGCGGACCGTCAAGATCGTCGTGCCGTTTCCCGCCGGAGGCACCACCGACATCCTGGCCCGGATCGTCGCGGAGGGGCTGGACCGGAAGCTGGGACGGCGCTTCATCGTCGAGAATCGGCCGGGAGCGAGCGGAAATCTCGGGTCCCAGGGTGTCGCCCAGTCGGATGCGGACGGGTACACGCTTCTCATGGGCACCGTGAACACGCACGGCATCAACAGCAGCATGTTCAAGTCCATGCCCTACGACGCGGTCAAGGATTTCGCGCCGATCACCATGGTCGGCGCGACGCCGAACGTGATGATGGCGCATCCCTCGCTCGGGGTCTCCGATGTCGCCGGACTGATCAAGGCCGCCCGGGAGACGCCCGGCGCCATCGATTTCGGATCGACCTCGACCGGCGGCTCGCCGCACATGTCGGGCGAGCTTCTGAAGATGCTGGCCGAGATCAAGCTGAACCATGTGCCGTATCGCGGCGGCGCCCCGATGCTGAACGACCTGATCGGCGGCCATATCAAGCTGGGCTTCGACAACCTGCCCTCCGCCATCGCGCATGTGAAGGCGGGCAGCGTGAAGGCGCTCGCGGTCACGACCAAGCAGCGCTATCCGAGCCTGCCGGACGTCCCCACGATGGAGGAGGCCGGCATTCCCGGCTACGAGGTCAATGCGTGGTTCGGTCTCTTCGCGCCCGCCGGGACGCCGAGACCGGTCGTCGACAAGCTGCAGCGGACCATCGCGGAGATCCTCGCCGAGCCCGCCGTCAGGGCGCGGCTTCTCGAGATCGGCGCGATCCCCGGGGGGATGAGCCCGGACGAGTTCGGCGCGGTGGTTCGGCGCGAGGTCGAGCGCTGGCCCGAGGTCGTCGCGAGGATGGGCCTGAAGATCGATTGATGAAGCGCTGCCGTTCTCGGGGCCGTTCGGTGCCCGGGAGGACGGCCGCGCAGGGAGTGCGTTGCATGACGTCGGTGAGGAGCGAGGCAAGATGAGTTTGCGGATCGGATCGGGTTCCGCCTGGTGGGGGGATCGTCTGGAGCCTGCGCGGCTGAACGCGGAGGAAGGCGATCTCGACTATCTCTGTTTCGAGACGATGGCCGAGGCGACGATCTCGGCGGCGCAGGTGAGAAAGCGGCGCGACCCCTCCTTCCCCGGCTACGACACCTATCTCGACGACCGGATGCAGCGGGTGCTGCCGGGCTGCCTGCGGCGCGGCACCAAGATCATCTCGAACCAGGGCTGGATCAATCCCGAGGGCGCGGCCCAGCGGATCGTGCATTGGCTGCGCGAGTTCGGGGCGCCGAAGGGCATGAAGGTCGCGGCCGTGTCGGGCTCGCTCATCACCGACCGGGTCCTCGACATCACCGACACGCTCATGGAGGACGGGCGGCCGAGTTCCGCGCTGGCCGGCAGCATCGTCTCGGCCGAGGCCTATATGGGCGCCGAGCCCATCGTGCAGGCGCTCAACGAGGGGGCCGATATCGTCGTCACCGGACGCGTCGCCGATCCGTCGATCTTCATGGCGCCGATGATGAAGGAGTTCGGCTGGGACGCGCTGGACCATGCGCGCGTCGGGCACGGCAGCGGCATCGGCCATGTGCTCGAATGCGGGGCGCAGGTCACGGGCGGCTATTTCTGCGATCCCGGCTTCAAGGACGTGCCCGATCCCTGGGATCTCGCCTTCCCCATTGCGGAAGTCGAGAGCGACGGCTCGGCCGTCATCACCAAGGTGCGCGGCACGGGCGGCGCGATCAACCTGCGCACGGTCAAGGAACAGCTCTTCTACGAGGTGCACGACCCGGCGAACTACATCACCCCGGATGTCGTGGTGGACTTCACCACCACCGATATCGAGGAGATCGGGCATGACCGGGTGCGCATCTCGAACATCTCCGGCAAGCCGCGCACGCCGACGCTGAAGGTCTCCATCGCCTGCCAGGAGGGCTTCATCGGGGAGGACATGTTCTTCTATGCCGGACCCGGCGCGCTGCGGCGGGCCCAACTCGCGAAGACGATCCTCGAGGAGCGCTTCCGGATCGTCGGGCTGAAGGCCGAGGACATGCGCGTCGACTTCGTCGGCCTCAATGCCATCCATGGCGGCGTCTCGCCGGCGCAGCAGCCCGAGCCCTACGAGATCGCCGTGCGGGTCGCGGCCCGCTGCAAGACGCGCGAGGAGGCGAACAAGGTCGGCCGCGAGATCGACGGGATGGCGGTCTCCGGCGTTGGCATGACCGGCAAGCGCGTGCCGCACCAGGACCGGGCGCGCGAGGTGATCGGCGTCTGGTCGTCGCTCGTGCCGCGCGAAGCGGTCAAGCCGACCATCACCTTCTACGAGAGCTGAGCCCGATGCGCATCCCACTGCAGCACCTGGCCCATGTCCGTTCCGGCGACAAGGGCAACACGTCGAACATCACCGTCATCGCCTACGAGCCGGACCTCTATCCGATCCTCAAGGAGCAACTGACGGCGGACGCCTTCAAGGCCTTCTACGCCGGCATGGTGACGGGGACGGTCACGCGCTACGAGGTCGACAAGCTCGGCGTCCTGAACTTCGTCGCCGAGGGAGCGCTCGGCGGCGGCGTCTCGCGCTCCCTCAGCCTCGACAATTACGGCAAGGCCCTGTCGGCGGCGGTGCTCGCCTTCGAACTCGAGGTTCCCGACCGGCTCGCCAACCTCCTGCGCAACTGGCGGTCCGAGGCCGCGTGATCCCCCAACCTCCTCATGCCGAGGCCGCGCCGTGCGCGGCGCCTCGGCATGAGGACCGAAGAAGGACCTTCCCATGGCCCCAGCCCTGACCGAAATTGCCTCCGGCCTGATGTTTCCGGAAGGGCCGGTCGCCATGCCCGACGGCTCGGTCCTCCTCGTCGAGATCGGACGGGGGACCCTGACGCGGATCGGTCCGGACGGGGCGGTCTCCTACGTCGCCGAACTCGGGGGAGGGCCGAACGGAGCCCAGATCGGTCCCGACGGGCGCGCCTATATCTGCAACAACGGCGGCTTCAGGTGGACGCAGCCGGGTGATGCCTCCGGCTATCGTCCGATCGGGCAGGCCGAGGATTACTCGGGCGGCCGGATCGAGGCGGTCGATCTCGCGACGGGCAAGGTCGAGACGCTGTATCGCGACTGCGACGGGCGTCGGCTCAATGGCCCGAACGATCTCGTCTTCGACGGGCTCGGCGGCTTCTATTTCACCGATCTCGGCAAGGTCCGCGAGCGCGATCAGGATCGGGGTGCGGTCTACTATGCCAAAGCCGATGGCAGCCTGATCCGCGAGGTCGTCTTCCCGATCTTCACCCCGAACGGCTGCTCGCTCTCGCCGGATGGCGGCACGCTCTACGTGGCCGAAACCGAGACCGCGCGTCTCTGGGCCTTCGACCTGACCGGTCCGGGCGAGATCAGGAAGCAGCCCTTCCCCTCGCCGCATGGCGGGCGGCTCGTCCTCGGCCTCGGCGGCTATAACCGCTTCGATTCCATCGCGACGGATGCGGAGGGCAACGTCTGCGTCGCGACGCTCGTCAACGGCGGCGTCACGATCGTGAACCCGGCGGACGGCTCATACCGGCAGGTGCCGATGCCCGAGCGCTGGGTGACGAATATCTGCTTCGGCGGGCCGGACCTCAGGACGGCCTATATCACGCTCTCCTCGACCGGCCGGCTCGTCTCGATGCCATGGGATACGCCGGGCCTCGGCCTCCACCATCTGAACCGGTAGGGCGCGATGAAACACGCTCTTGTCGTCGGCGGCCTCGGCGTCGCGGGCTACGGCATCGTCCGCCACCTCGCGACGCAGCCGGACTGGACGGTCCATGCGGTCTCGCGCCGCAAGCCGGACGATGCGGCGGGGGCGACCTGGCATTCCTGCGATCTCCTCGACCGCGACGCGGTCGAGCGCGTGCTCGGCGAGCTGCGGGATATTACCCACATCTTCTACGTCGCCTATCTCGCGAAACCGACCTTCGCCGAGGAGGTGGCTCCGAACCTCGCCATGTTGGTCAATGCCGTCGAGGTGGTGGAACGCGCCTCGCCCGGCCTGCAGCATGTGAGCCTCATGCAGGGCACCAAGGCCTACGGCACCCATCTCGGCCCCTACAAGACCCCTGCGCGCGAGACCGATCCGCGCCACATGCCGCCGAATTTCTACTACGATCAGGAGGATTACCTCCGCTCGCGCGCGCCGACGGCCCGCTGGACCTGGTCGGCGCTGCGCCCGCGCACGATCTACGGCTACGCCTCGAACTCCCCGATGAACATGACCTCGGTCCTCGCGGTCTATGCGGCGATCTCGAAGGAACTCGGCCTTCCGTTGCGCTTTCCCGGCACGCCGGGTGGCTATCGGGCGCTCCAGCAGACGGTCGATACGGATCTCCTGGCGCGGGCAGCCGTCTGGGCCGCGACGGAGCCGCGTTGCGCCGGCGAGATCTTCAACGTCACCAATGGCGGTCTTTTCCGCTGGGAGCAGATGTGGCCGAAGATCGCCGAGGCCTTCGAGATGGAATGCGGGCCGGTCCAGACCATCCGGCTTGCCGTCCAGATGGCGGACAAGGCCGCCCTGTGGGACGGCATGGTCGAGCGATACGGCCTGAGGCGCCGCAGCTTTGCCGAGACCGTCTCCTGGGCCTTCGGCGATTTTCAGTGGCATGCCGATTACGATTCGATCTCCGAGACCACCAAGATCCGCCGCTTCGGCTTTCACGAGGTCGTGGACGACGAAGAGATGCTGATCCGGCAGATGCGCGAACTGCGCGCCCTCAGGGTCATTCCCTGACGTCGCTCAGCCCCTGTCCGGGCCGTCCATCGACCGCGCGTTCTCGACCCGTGCCGGGAGCTTCACCGCGTGCCGGTGGCGAGCGAGGGCCGTTCGCTCGAGGAGAGGCCGGCCGAGTTCACCCGGTCTAACCGCTGTCATTCAGGTTGTGGAATTCGAACAGGACGGCGGGCGCAAAGCTTTCACTACCAGATTACTGGCATCCGGCCTCCCTCGATCGACATCCTACAGAGTATCGAGGCTGGAGCGTGCTGTCGCTGCCGTGAAATAAGGTTCGTCTCTGTCGCGTATGGCTGTGCCGACCGCGCCTGACGGGCCGTCCGGGGCACCGAGAATTTCCGTCGGACAGCCTCTGGTTTCAGGGCACCTTGCCTTTGCCTCCCAGCTGCTCTACGTAACGCCATCGACTTTGGCCGGACAATCGGGCCGTTGTCCTGGTTGATCCGGGCGAACGTTCAGAATTCTCTCCCAAATTATCGAACGCATGGTCAGGGCGCGCAGCCTGTGCGCCAATGATGACGTGTGCTTAACTTGAAAGATGATGACCATGACGACAGGAACAGTGAAATTCTACAACGACACCAAGGGCTTTGGCTTCATTGCCCCGGACGACGGCGGCAAGGACGTGTTCGTCCATGCGACCGCTCTGGAGCGCGCCGGAATGCACGGCCTCGTGGAGGGCCAGAAGGTCTCGTTCGACACGCAGCCTGACGGTCGTGGGAAGATCGCGGTCGGCAACATCCAGTCCGCGTAATCACCGGGCGGCCGATCGCCATGCGATGGCCGCCCCTTCCCCACGGGCAGGGGCGGTCCTCATGAGAAGTTCGAATGCGCTGGCTGAGGGACGCGGCAATGACCGGAGACAAGGACGCTAAGATCGCTCGGGCCGAGGCTCGTTTTCAGAAGGTGGAGGCGCAGGCCACCAGAGCCGCCGAAGCCAAAGCCGCGCACGATGCGGAGATCCTGGCGCGCGATGCGAATACGGAACGGTTGAAGCGCCTCCGGCTGGCCCGCGACGAGGCCGCTCGCCTGGCATCGGAATCCGAGAAGCCGAAGCCGAAGGTGCGCAAGTCCAGGTGACATCTGGACGTCGCAGCGCACGGACCGCCCGACGGCACCGGGTGAGGGCCGCTGCCGTCATGGCGATGGCCGCACCTAGCCCGAGCGCGCCGCGATCAGTGCGGCCCTGCGCAGCGTCCGCTCGGCCGTGACGAGGGTGTCGACGGCGACGAGGCTGCCATCGATCGAGACCGCCGCGAGGCCTCTGCTCTCCGCGTCCCTGTGCGCCTCGGCGATCCGCCGCGCCCAGGCGATCTGATCGGGATCGGGCGCGAAGATCTCGTTCGCGGACGAGATGTCGTTCGTCCGCGCGACCACCCGGCCGACGAAGCCGAGATCGCGCATGAGGGCCGCATCCCGCCGCGAGGCTTCCGCATCGTCCCCCGCACCGGCATCGGCATCGATCGGCTGGAGCCCGGCCGCGCTGGCTGCGGCGACCGTGACGGAGCGCGGCCATACAAGCGCCGCGGCCGTCGTCGCGCTGCCGGTCGCCTGGGCATAGGCACCCGAGCCGAAGACGAGGGCGGACACCCGCCGCCCCGCCTCTGCGATCGCGAGAGCGCCCAGGATCCCCCGCGGCGTCTCGAGGCCGACGACGAGGTCGATCGGCGTCGTGCGGCCCGCAGCCAGTTCGAGTTCGTCGAGGCGACGTTCGAAGGCGACGAGGTCCGAGGCGCGTTCGACCTTCGGCAGCATCAGCGAATCGACGCGGCCGAGCGGGAGCGCGTTGAGGTCGTGCTCGATATCCGGCGTGCCGATCGGGTTGAGCCGCACGCAGAACTCGCGGCCACCCGGGCTCGCGGACCGGAGCGCCTCCGCGATCGTATCGCGGGCCTGCGCCTTCTCCACCAGCGGTACCGAGCCTTCGAGATCGAAGATGAAGGAATCGGCGGGCAGCGTCATGGCCACCAGGACGCGGCCGGGCCGGTTCCCCGGCACGATCAGCAGCGAGCGCCTCAGTCTCGGGTCAGTCATCCGTCTTAACCGCCATCAGTTCCGCCTCTACGGGCCCCGTGGGCAGGGTGCCCCGGGTCTTTCGCCGACGAGCAGCACCGTCCCGTCCGGAGCCGATGTCCTGAACGGGGGAGGGGGGCGCTTCATCGTCGCGATGCGGAAGAGCTAGCGGCTAAAGTCTTTCGGCTTGTCGAAGACGATCGCGAGAAATTTCGGTGAATTTGCCGAAGACGGAGCCGTGGGCTCCGTCCCTGGACGAGGCGGACCTCAGCTGGCCGCCTTCTGCCGCAGGCCGAAGCTGTCGGCCGAGGCGAGCACGCGCTCGGCCTGGTACACGATCGGGTAGTCGAGAAACTGTCCGTCCAGCTGGATCGCGGCGGAGCCCGAGGCCTCGGCGGCCTCGAAGGCCGCCACCACGCGCTCGGCCCAGGCGATCTGCTCCGGGCTCGGGCTGAAGGCCGCGTTCGCGACCGGGATCTGATCCGGATAGATGCACATCTTGCCCTGGAAGCCGAGGGCCCGCACGTGCCTGGCCGAGGCCTCGAACCCCTCCTTGTCCTGGACGCGCACCCAGACCGTGTCGATCGGGGCCTCGAGCCCGGCCGCGCGGGAGGCGACCGTGAAGGCGCTCCGGAAGGGCAGGAGCTCGGCCTCGTCGCGGGTCCAGGTGAGGTTCATGTCGAGCGTGAAGTCGCCCGCACCGAAGGCGAGCCGGCGCACGCGGGTCGCGGCCTGGGCGATGGAATCGAGGTTGCGCAGGCCCTTGCCTGTCTCGACGATGGGCATGAGGTCGATCGAGCCTTCGGCGAGGCCGTTCTCGCGTTCGAGCTGGGTGAGAAGCCATTCGCCGGTGCGCAGCTCGTCCGCCGTCTCGACCTTCGGCAGGACGATGCCGTCGACGCCCTTGCGCACCACCGCGACGAGGTCGCCGTAGCCGAAGGTGGTCGAAAGGGGGTTCACCCGCACGAAGCCGCGGCAGCGGCGCGGGCCCTGCAGCGCCTCGACGACGACGGGACGCGTCGCGATCTTCTCGGCGACCGGGCACGCGTCCTCGAGGTCGAGGATGACGGCATCCGCTCCGAGCGTCAGGGCCTTTTCGACCCGGCGGGCATGGTTGCCGGGCGCGAAGAGGAAGGTGCGGATTGCGGTCTTGCCGTGCAGGGTCATCGTTTCACTCCGCCGCCTGGCGCCGAGGCCGGGGTCGTTTCTGTGTCGGCCTGTCGCTTGCCGGGCCGTTCGATCATGACGTCGCGCCCGCCGAGCTCGGCCTGGCGGGGCTCTCCGCCGCGGCGGAGAGCCCGAGGGACGGTTGCGATCGCGTCTCGCCGTCCGTAGGACAATCAGACAATCGGGCGCAAGCGCCGACGGTGCCCCCTGCAGCGCGGCCATCGTGACCTCCGCGGATCGCGGGCCGGTTTTCGCACGCTGCCGTTCTTCGGCGGATGCAGGGGCGCCCGGCGCGACACCGCTTCGATGATCGACATCCCGACGGTCGAGGGCCGCGGGGGCACGGGAGGTGACATGGCGGATCGTTGGAGAGCGGAGCGTCGCGACCGGAGCGCGGTCGGGGCCGAAGCGGTGGATGGCGCCATCACGACCCGGCGCAGCATCCGCGGCTTCCTGCCCGATCCCGTGCCCATGGAGACGGTCCGTCACCTCCTCGCCTTGGCGAGCCGCGCGCCGAGCGGAAGCAACGTTCAGCCCTGGAAGTCGCATGTCGTGACGGGCGCGGCCCTCCAGCGCCTGAAGGATGACCTGTTCGCCGTCTTCGACAGCGGCGCTCCAGAGCAGCGGGAATACGAATATTACCCGCGCAACTGGCGATCGCCCTATCTCGACCGGCGCCGCAAGGTCGGCTGGGAACTCTATCGCCTCGCCGGCGTCGCGCGGGGCGACAAGGAGGCCGGGCATCGGCAGCGGGCCAGGAACTACGTCTTCTTCGGCGCGCCCGTCGGCCTGATCTTCACGATCGACCGCGATCTCGAACAGGGGTCGTGGCTCGATTACGGGATGTTCCTGCAGAGCCTGATGATCGCCGCGCGCGGGCACGGGCTCGATACCTGCGCGCAGGCCGCGATCGCGAGCTATCCCGCGATCGTCACGCGCCACCTCGCCATCCCCGCCGAGGAAATGGTGATCTGCGGCATGGCGCTCGGCTGGGCCGATCTCGGGGAGCCGACGAATGCGCTCGAATCGGAGCGCGAGCCGGTGGACGGGTTCACGGCCTTTCACGATGCCTGAGCGCGCCCGTCCCGCGGGCCCGGCGCGGCCCCTGGACGCGCTGGAAAGCGATTGACGCTCCGACCGATCGTGTGACTTTGCCGGCAGGGCTGATCGAAGGCCCGCAGGAGGATGCGCGTGGAGTTCGACTTCGTTGTCGCCGGGGCCGGATCGGCCGGATGCGTCGTGGCGGCGCGGCTGGCGGCGGCCGGCCATACGGTCGCGCTGATCGAGGCGGGACCGAAGGATCACACCCCCTTCGTGCATATCCCGGCCGGCGTCGGGCACCTGCTCTATCATCCGCGCTACAACTGGCTCTACGCCTCCGAGCCCGAGGAGAGCTCCGGCAACCGCGCCATCCACTCGCCGCGCGGCAAGGTGCTCGGCGGGTCGAGCTCGATCAACGGCATGCTCTATGTCCGCGGCAACCCGGCCGATTACGACGGCTGGGCGCAGCTCGGCTGCCGCGGCTGGAGCTTCGAGGACGTGCTGCCTCTCTTCCGGCGCTCGGAACATTACGTCCAGGGCGGCGACCCGCAGGTTCGCGGGCAGGGCGGACCGCTGAAGGTCGAGGATTACCGCACCATCCTGCCGGTGACGCATCTCTTCGTGAAGGCGGCGCAGGAAGCCGGCTTCCCCTTCAACCCCGACTATAACGGCGCGGAGCAGGAGGGCGTCGGCTATTCGCAGATGACGCGGATCGGCCGCTTCCGGGGCTCCACCTACCGCACCTTCCTCGGCAGCGCAGCCTCCCGTCGGAACGTCGAGATCATGACGGAGGCGACCGTCGCCTCGCTGATCCTCGAAGAGGGCCGGTGCGCGGGCGTCCGCATCCTGCGGGGCGGGGCGGAGCGGGAGGTGCGGGCACGGCGCGAGGTGATCCTTTCGGCCGGCGCCTTCGGCTCGCCCCAGGTGCTGCAACTGTCGGGGATCGGCGATCCGGAGCACCTGTCCAACATCGGCATCGAGACGCGCGTCGCGCTGTCCGGCGTCGGGCGCAACCTGTCCGATCACTACGTGATGCGGCTCGTCGCGGAACTGCGCGACCTCAAGACCATCAACCAATATGTCCGCGGGCTGCCGCTGCTGCAGGAGATCGTGAAGTACGGCCTCTTCGGCAACGGCGCGCTGACCTTCGGCGTCACCGCGGCCATGATCTTCACCCGCAGCCGCGAGGGGCTCGCGAGCCCGGACCTCCAGCTCCTCTTCACCCCCGCGAGCTACGTGACCGGCAAGGCGCTGATCGTCGAGAAGGAGCCGGGCGTGACGATCGCCGTCTGCCCGACCCGTCCACGCAGTCGCGGGACCGTCCTGATCGACAGCGCCGATCCGCGGGCGAAGGCGAAGATCCGCTACGGCTATCTGACCGACCGCGACGACCTGCGGGTCATGCTGGCGGGGTTCGAGATGGCGCGCCGCATCTTCGCCCAGCCGAGCCTCGCGCCCTATCTCGTCCACGAGAAGTCGCCGGGGCGGGAGGTCACGGACGAGGCGGATCTCGAAGGCTTCGCCCGCCGGGACGGCACGACGCTCTACCACCCCGTTGGCACCTGCAAGATGGGGGTCGACGATCGCGCGGTGGTCGACCCGGAGCTTCGGGTGCGGGGCGTCGAAGGGTTGCGCGTCGTCGACGCCTCGGTGATGCCTTACCTCTCCACCGGCAACACCAACGCACCGACCATCATGATTGCGGAGAAGGCCTCCGACATGATCCTTGCGGCGGCGAAAGGGGGAGGGGCGGCGCGGGCGGCATGACGGCCGCACAGCCCCGAAAGTGCTGCCGATGCTGCGATGCAGCAATTGCCGTTGAGGCCCAACTCGGGTAAGGCTCGGTCCCGTCCGATACGATGATGCGGGAGAGATCGGGCGGGCTTCGGCCTGCCCGGCGCCGACGGAGCAACCGCCCCGGAAACTCTCAGGCACAGAAACCGCATCGTCAGGACGATCTGGAGAGAGGCGGCACCGACGCTTGGGGCCGCCCACCGAAGGGGATTTCGGCCGCCCTCGGGAGGCCGGAGAAGCTCTCAGGTACCGGGACAGATGGGGCGCTTGAACCGAGCTTTCGGTTCGTTGGCGCAACCTGTGCAGGAGCACCTCCGATGTCTTCAAACGCCACTTCCTCGAGCGCCATGTCCGTCTCCGGCATGTCCAAGGACGTTCCCCACATCGCCGTGATCGGGGCCGGTGTCACCGGCGTCACCACGGCCTACGCGCTCGCCGAGCGCGGCTATGCCGTCACCGTCTTCGATCGCAACCGCTATGCCGGGATGGAGACCTCCTTCGCCAATGGCGGGCAGCTCTCGGCCTCCAACGCCGAGGTCTGGAACAGCGTCGGCACGGTGCTGAAAGGCCTCAAATGGATGATGCGGCGCGATGCGCCGCTCCTCGTGAACCCGGCGCCGAGCTGGCACAAATATTCCTGGATGGCCGAGTTCGTCGCCAATATCGGCAAGTATCGCGAGAAGACGGTCGAGACGGTCCGCCTCGCCCTGGCGTCGCGGGAGCACATGGTGCGGATGGCCGAGGTCGAGGGGATCGACTTCGACCTCGAGCGCCGCGGCATCCTGCACTTCTATCGCGACAAGGCCTCCTTCGATCAGGCGACGAAGGTGAATGCCCTCTACAAGGAGGGTGGCCTCGAGCGGGAGACGCTGACGCCGGAGGATATCCGGCGCATCGAGCCGACGCTCAAGGGCGATTATTACGGCGGTTTCTTCACGGCCTCGGATTCCACCGGCGACATCCACAAATTCACCCGCGGCCTCGCGGAAGCCTGCGCCCGGCGCGGGGTCCGGTTCCGCTACGATTCGTCCATCGAGGCGATCGAGCCCGGCCGCACCGGCGGCTACGAGATCCGCTGGCTGCCCGTCGGCCACGACGACGGTGAGGCGGATCTCCACCATTGGGAGCCGGTGCATGTCGACGGCGTCGTCGTCTGCGCGGGCGGGGAGAGCCGCAGGATCGCGGCCTCCCTCGGCGACCGCGTCAACATCTATCCGGTGAAGGGCTATTCCATCACGGTCCAGCTCTACAGCGACCGCAGCCAGGAGGCGGCGCCCTACGTCTCGATCCTGGACGATGCGACGAAGATCGTCTCGAGCCGGCTCGGCCGGGACCGCTTCCGCGTCGCGGGGACGGCCGAGTTCAACGGCTACAACCGCGACATCCGGCACGACCGGATCGAGCCGCTGATCCGCTGGACGCGCGAGCAGTTCCCGGAGATCCAGACCGACCGCGTCATCGCCTGGAGCGGCCTGCGCCCGATGATGCCGGACATGCTACCCCGCGTCGGTCCCGGCAAGCGTCCCGGCATCTTCTACAATACCGGCCACGGCCATCTCGGCTGGACGCTCTGCGCCGCGACGGCGGAGATGGCGGCCGCCTCGGTCCAGGCGGCGATGCCGGTCGGGCAATCCGCGGCACGGCGCGCGGCCTGAGACAGGGGACCGCAGGGCGGGCGCGGCTCTCCTGAAGGAGGGCAGCGCCCGATCGGCGGCGTCTATCGTCCCTGGAGCGCCCGGAAGTCGCGCTGCATCAGGGCTTGGACGATGTAGCGGTAGACGGCGTTCCCCTGCTGCCCGGCCACGGGTTTGGCGAGGGTGATGACGGCCGCGCAGGCGCCGTTGCTCGGCACGACGCGGGTGGCCGCCTCGGCTCCGGTCCGCTCCGCGCCGGGCTTCCCGCTCCTGTCGGGTGCCGTGCTCCAGGCATCGGCGAAGGCCTTCGATGCCATCCGAGCGGCCTCGCAATCCGCATAACCGAGCGCGACGACCGCGCCCCGCCGTTCGGCCTCACGCTCCTCGATATCGGCGATGACGATCGCCCGGACCGGAGGGACGCCGCCCTCGGCCTGGCTCCCCTTCGGCGCCGCGACGAGGGCGGCCTCGCCGAGAAGGACAGCTTGGGGGATGCGGGCCGAACCGGCGGCAGCCTCCAATCCGGTCAGTGCGGCGGCAACCGGCGGCTCGTCGGCCAGCGACGCCCCCGGCTCGGGCTGCTGAAGATACGAGACGATCTTCGGGCTCGCGGATTGGACGACGCCGCCGCCGGCCGCGCCGAAGGTCGAGGCCCGGCCGAGCGGCCCGAGGAACGGGTCCGCCGGGTCTCGCCGGGCCGGGTCGATCTTGAAGGGCTCGCCGTTGCTCAGCGTGCCGTCGTCGTTGCGCGTGAAGCCCTTGCCCGCGAGGCTGCGGAGAAGCGCGGCGGCCTTGCCCGGCGCGGCGAAGCGCCAGAGCGTCACCGTGGAGGGCGCGTCGCCGAAGACGAGGAAGCCGGACAGGTCCGAGGCTGCGACGCCCGATTTCGAGCGCCAATCGGCGCCGTCCTTCCAGAAAAAGGCCTGCACCGTATCGGAGGTGACGATGGGGACGAGCCGCTCCCGCGCGCTCTCGCCCGTCGCGGAGAGGGCGCGCAGGTCGATGGAGCCGGCGATCAACCCGCTTCGGCTGGCCAGCATCGGGGCAGGCACGACGCTCAGGACGGAGCGCAGGTCCGATGCCAGCGCCGCCGGCGACGTGACCGATGCCAAGAGCCATGCGGCTCCCGCGAGGACCCAACCCAT
This sequence comes from Enterovirga rhinocerotis, assembly GCF_004363955.1. Lineage (GTDB taxonomy): Bacteria > Pseudomonadota > Alphaproteobacteria > Rhizobiales > Beijerinckiaceae > Enterovirga > Enterovirga rhinocerotis. Next base: position 34,899 of record NZ_SNZR01000018.1, on the reverse strand, counting down.
CGATGCCCGCAAATCCCGTCTCCTGTCATTCCGACGCGCCTTAAGCGCATCGGATGGGACGGTTTTAGGGCCGCGACGAGGCGCGACCCGGCGCTCATGCGCCCTTCGCGAGGCGATCCGAGTAGACGCGCAGGTTCGTATAGGCGGCCGAGACGAGCGGGCTGTCGATGCCGTGGCGCTTCGCGCGCGCCTCGAGATCGCCCAGGATCTGGTCGGCCTCGACCGGCAGGCCCGAGGTCAGGTCGCGATACATGGACGAGGCCATGGGCGAGCCCTTCTGCGTGAGCTGCTTCGTGATCGTGTCGAGATACGCGGCGCTCGGCGCGACGCCGTCGGTCTCGACGATCGTCACGACCTCGCCGAGGAAGCGCAGCACGAAGTCGCGCCCGCCCGAGGCCGCCTCGATGTCGCCGACCGTGCCGCGCATCAGGCAGCAGATGCCGCCGAGCGTCGCGAGGAGGGTCCATTTCTCCCACATCTCGCGGGCGATCGCCGGCGAGAGACGCGCGGAGAAGCCCGCGCCCTGCATCGTTTCGTCGAGCCTCTTCGTGCGGTCCGACGCCGAGCCGTCGAGTTCGCCATAGGCGAGTTCCTGGAAGGTCGCGAGCTGGACGATGCGTCCTTCGGGATCGAGCGTCGCGGCGACCTTGCAGACGCCGCCGATCAGCGCCCCGCCGTAGAGCGCCCCGATCGCATCGACATGGCGCATCCCGTTGAGGACCGGCATGATCATCGTGTCCGGCCCGATCGCAGGTGCGATGTCGCGCAGCGCTCCCTCGAGCCCGAAGGCCTTCACCGTCAGGAGGACGAGGTCGTAGGGCGCGTCGATCCCATCGGCCTCGACGAGCTTCGGCGCGAGGGTCGCGTCGCCATGCGGGCTGCGGATGACGAGCCCCGTCTTCGCGAGCTGGGCCGCGCGTCCCGGCCGCACGAGGAAGGTCACGTCACGGCCGGCTTCCGCGAGGCGGCCTCCGAAATACCCGCCGGTCGAACCGGCCCCCACCACCAGAATCCGCATGTGTTCCTCCCCGTGTGCGATGGTCGCAGGACCCGCGGCATGATCCGCGGATGGCGCCCGCAGAGCGCCGGATATCCCCGCCGGAGCCCGACGCAAAGGCCTCGCGAAACGATGGAGCCATCGCCCCGCAACATGGTTTGGGCAACAGGACGGTGGAGCCGGCCGCCCTTGTCGCGGCCGGTATGGATGCTACAGCAGGCCGCGCGGGACCGGATCCAAGACAACAGCATGCGATCACAACGGCTTAGGGCGAGCGAGCAGGCGGGGCGGCGATGACGGACGTCTTCATCTCCTACAAGAAGGAAGATGCCGGCCGCGTGATGCGCCTCGTCGAGGCCCTGCGGGCGGAAGGCTTCGTCGTCTGGTGGGACCACGGCATCGCCGCCGGCTCCGAATGGGATCGCTCGATCCATCAGGAGCTCTATGCCGCCAAGGTCGTCGTCGCCGTCTGGTCGAAGGCCTCGGTCGGCGCGCCTTGGGTCAAGGAGGAGGCGCTGGTCGGCAAGAACCGGGGCATCCTCGTGCCGGTCAAGATCGACGAGGTCGAGCCGCCGCTCGGCTTCATGATGATCCAGGCCGCCAATCTCGTCGATTGGCAGGGCGACCGCTCCGATCCGAGATGGCTGGGCTTCCTGAACGCCGTCGGCGCGGTCTCCCGGAACGAGCCCGTGCCGCGGATGGATGCGCCGCAGCGGCGGCCCGATCCGCCTGCCGCGCCGCCTGCGACCGGGCCGAAGCGTGGGCTCGCCATCGCCTCGACTCTGTTCGGAGCCCTCCTCATCGGCCTCGCGGCCATGTGGGGGCCCACCTTGATCGGGCAGCGCACGGCGACGAGCCAGCCCTCCTCGCCGGGTCCTGCCGCGCCGGCCCCGGCCCAGCCGGCACCGCCCGCGGCTCCGCCGCCGATCTCGCCCTCCGAACAGGCCCTGTGGGACAAGGCGATGGCCGAGAAGACGCGCTCGGCCTTCCAGTCCTACCTCCTCGCCTATCCCAACGGCGCCTATGTCCAGCGTGTCCGGGACATCCTGCTGACCTGCCGCACCGAGACGAGTGAGGTCTGGAAGGAAGGGCCGGCCGTCGCCAACCAGATGCTGCGCGGCGTCGGCGACACGTCCGGCGGCATGACGCCCATCCAGGCCTGCGACAAGGCGAAGAACGACGTTCGCGCCATGGCGAAGAACCTCTGCCACACGATCGTCCATAACGGCGGCTTCCGGAACCCGCGCTGGACCGTCCAGGACAAGGATTGCGACTGCGAGAGCCCCAATTCCCGGGTCACGATCTGCAAGGCCGACCTTCCCTATTCGTGCCTCTGGGACATGAAATACACGGAGCGCCTGGAGATCTGCGGCTGAGAGCGTCGGCGTCACACCGCGCGGTCAACGGCAGGTGAGGCGGCCGTCGATATTGGCGATGTCGCGCCCGGCCGTGCACCATGACGCCGCGACCGTCGCCTCGACCCAGCGTCCTTTCATGTCCCTGCAGGTCGCCTTCAGCCAGCCCGCGACCATGCGCACGTCCCGGCAACTCTGCATGTAGGAGCCGGAGGGCGGCCTTTCGCCGCCGGGAGCAGCCGGGCCGCCGAAGCCGGATGAACGCGTCTTGCAGACAAGTCGCCCGTCTTCGTTCGCGATGTCGTTGCCGGCTGCGCACCAGGAGGTCGCGATCGTCGCCTCGACCCAGCGTCCGGCGCGGTCCCGGCAGGATGCCCGCAGCCAGCCGGCGACATCGCGGGCCTCGCGGCAGGATGCGAGATAGCTGCCGGGGGGAACGCCCTGCGCGGAGGCGGAACCGGCGGCGAGGCAGGCCAGCCCCAAGGCGGCTGCGGCAAACGACAGACGAGGCATCATGACGGCTCCGTGCGATCCGCGATCGACCCGGACGAACCGTCGCGGCCGGTGCGCCGATCGTCTCCATCATATCGAATCGGCGTATCGCTCGCTGAGCCGATCCGACATATCGCTAACGGATCGAGGCGCCGGAGTTCTTGATGGGTGTCAATCGTTCATTTTCTCGGTTCGAACCGGTCGAGACAAGACATCATTGCCGAGACCTCATCGTCAAAATCGTCGACGACAATGTCGATCAGTTCGTCGGCTTGTTCTACAACACGTTTCTCAGTCATCAGGAGGCGTCAGGCTTCCTGACCCATTCGGCCGTCCAGAAGAGGCTGAGCCATTCCCTGCGCCGATGGCTGCTCGATCTTGTGAGGACCGACCCCTCGGGCGATCTCGACGCGTTCGACGCGCGCCAAGTGCAGATCGGGCAGATCCACGCGCGGATCAAGCTGCCGAGCCACCTCGTGCTGGAGGGTGCGACGCTCCTGAAATCGGCGATCGGGCGGAAGGTCGGCGAACTCGGGCTGAGCGGCGCGATTACGGCGGAGACGCTGATCCTCCTCGACGAACTCGTCGATTATGCGATGCGTCTCGTCACGGAGGCCTATGTCTCGGATACCAAGCGCGGGGCGGAGGCCGACGAGGCGCTGCGCCTGTTCTCGCTCGGGCAGGACATCAATCTCGAGCGCGAGACCCAGCGCGCCGCCCTCATGGAGTGGAGCCACGAGGTCCTGTTCGGCCTGCTCTCCAAGGCTCCGAGCGACAACCCGCCGAGCCTGTCGGGTTCGGCCTTCGGCCTGTGGGTCCGCCACCGGGCGCCGATCCTCTTTCAGAACGCCTCGTCGCTCTCGGACCTGGCGGAGGTGCTAAGGCAGGTCGACGAGGTGGTGCTGCCCGGTCTGCCGGGGCGGAGCAACCAGCTCGACGCCGTCGCCGAATTGCAGCGGCGCGTCGAGGAGATCAAATACCTGATCGGAACGCTCTTCCAGGACGCCGCGGCGGTGGAGGCGGCCCGCGATCCGCTCACGCGGGCGCTCAACCGCCGCTTCCTTCCCTCGGTCCTGAGCCGCGAGATGGCGATTGCCAAGGCGGAGGGGCTGCCGCTCAGCGTCGCGATGCTCGACGTGGACCATTTCAAGCGGATCAACGACGAATACGGGCACCAGATCGGGGATGTCGTGCTCGGCCACGTCGCCGATCTCGTGATGAACAACGTCCGCAGCAGCGACTTCGTCTTTCGCTATGGCGGGGAGGAGTTCCTGCTCGTTCTCGGCGAGCGGAGTGCGGCACAGGCCGCCGCGATCTGCGACCGCTTGCGCCGGCAGTTCCTGGATCACACGATCCCGCTGAATATCGGCCGCACCCTGTCGGTCACGGTCTCGATCGGGGTCGCGGCCTATGCCGGCCACCCGGATTTCGAATACCTGATCAAGGCTGCCGACGATGCCCTCTACCGGGCGAAGAAGGAGGGGCGCGACCGTGTCGTCCTGGCGGCCTGAGGCGCCCGCGGCCGTGATCCGCCCTACGCCTCGCTGACGAAATCCGCGAAGGCCTCGGCGTAGTCCGGGTGCCAGCGCGAGAGGGCAGGGCGGTTCTCGGCGATGTCGCCCGCGGCCCAGAGGATCCGGCGCTCGTCGAGCGCGCGAGGAACGTCGTTGTCGGGGCAGAGAATGTAGAAGTCCCCGGCGGCCAGGCGTTCCAGCATGAAGGCGACGGTCTCCTCCGGGGTCCAGGCCCCGGCCGGCTTCTCGGTCCGCCCTCTCGCCGTGAGGGACGTGAACACGAAGCCCGGAATCAGGAGATGGGCGCCGATCCGGCCTTGCGGATCCTGCCGCAGCTCATGCGCGAGCGCCTCGGTGAAGACCTTCACGCCGGCTTTCGAGACGTTGTAGGCCGGATTGCCGGGCGGGGTGGTGATGCCCTGTTTCGAGCCGGTATTGACGATCAGGCCGGGGCGGCCCCGCTCCCGCATGCCGGGCAGGAAGGTCTGGGTTCCGCGCACGACGCCCAGAAGGTTCACACCGAGGATGGCGTCCCAGGCCTCCGCCGGGCCGGAGACGGCGCTCGGAAGCTGGATCCCGGCATTGTTCATCAGGACGTCGGTGCCGCCGAAGCGCTCGCGCACCTCCCGTTCGAGCCGGACGAGGTCCTCGGGCCGGCTCACGTCCACTGTGCTTGCCATCACGGCGTCGGGGCCGGCGGTCGAGGCGGCTGCGACCGTCTCCCGGGCCGAGGCGAGCCTGTCCCCGCCGAGATCCGCGATGCACACGGCGAGGCCGAGACGCGCGAAGGATTCGGCCGCCGCAAGGCCGATGCCGGAGGCGCCGCCGGTCACGACGGCGACGGCTCCGGGAACGAGGGCAGGGTGGGGCACTGCGCGCATCCTTTCAGGTTGCCGCGGTCGTCCTACCCTCCGCCGCCGCTCAATAGAAGGCTTGCAGCCCGGTGATGGCCCGTCCGAGGATCAGGGCGTGCACATCGTGGGTGCCTTCGTAGGTGTTGACCGTCTCGAGGTTCTGGGCGTGGCGCATGATGTGGAACTCGCCCATGATGCCGTTGCCGCCGAGCATGTCGCGCGCCTCGCGGGCGATGGCGAGCGCCTTGCCGCAATTGTTGCGCTTGACGATCGAGATCATGTCGGGGGCCATCTTGCCCTCGTCGAAGAGGCGGCCGACGCGGAGCGACCCCTGAAGCCCGAGCGTGATCTCGGTCATCATGTCGGCGAGCTTCTTCTGAACGAGCTGCGTCTGGGCGAGGGGACGTCCGAACTGCTTGCGGTCGAGCGTGTACTGGCGCGCGCGGTGCCAGCAATCCTCGGCCGCGCCGAGCGCGCCCCAGGAGATGCCGTAGCGCGCCCGGTTGAGGCAACCGAAGGGTCCCTTGAGGCCGGAGACGTTCGGCAGGAGATGATCCTCGCTCACCTCGACCCCGTCCATCACGATCTCGCCGGTGATCGAGGCGCGCAGCGACAGCTTTCCGGCGATCTTCGGGGCGGAGAGGCCCTTCATGCCCTTTTCCAGCACGAAGCCCCGGATCTGGTCGCCATGCGCGGCCGACTTCGCCCACACGACGAAGACGTCGGCGATCGGCGCGTTCGAGATCCACGTCTTCGCGCCGGTGAGGCGATAGCCGCCGTCGATCTTCTCGGCCCGGGTCTTCATGCCGCCGGGATCGGACCCGGCATCGGGCTCCGTGAGGCCGAAGCAGCCCACCCATTCGCCTGATGCAAGCTTCGGCAAGTATTTCCGCCGCTGGGCCTCGTTCCCATAGGCATGGATCGGATACATCACGAGCGACGATTGCACGCTCATCATCGAGCGGTAGCCGCTGTCGATCCGCTCCACCTCGCGTGCGACGAGGCCGTAGGAGACGTAGCCCGCGCCGGCACAACCGTAATCCTCGGGCAGCGTCACGCCGAGGAGGCCGAGCTCGCCCATCTCATTGAAGATCGAGCGGTCCGTGGTCTCGTTGGCATAGGCGTCCACCGCGCGGGGCAGGAGCTTCTCCTGAGCATAGGCGCGGGCCGTGTCGCGGATCATGCGCTCGTCGTCGGTGAGCTGATCCTCGAGCAGGAAGGGGTCCTCCCAGACGAAGGATTGGGCGGACTTGCCGGTCACGGTGTTCTGCGCTGCGTCACTCATCGCCCAATCTCCCGACGGGTCGTCCCGCCACCTCGTTAACCATGTTCGGCAGTCACAGTGCCGGGCCGCGCGGCCGATGGAGGGTCGAAACCCTTTGATTTTCAACCAATAGTGTGGTACTCCAAAGACCCTGCTCGATCTGGCGCGATCGAGCCCCGACCCGGACGTCCAGCATTCCGAGCCGCCTTTCGATCTTGCCCTGTCGGGCGAGTGGGGCGGCCTCGTCGCTCGCGTCTGCGAGGGGAGGCGAGTTGCCCGCTCGCTCTCGGTGTTTCGCGACGGGTATGGGCTCCCGACCGACATCTCGTCAACAGCCGTCCGCCGATGGCGGACGACGGTAGGAAGGCGTCCTGATGACCACCCCGAAGAAGACGGCTCACCGCGTGGGTTACAAGGTCGGCGAAGCGGTTGTCTACCCGGCCCACGGCGTCGGTCGCATCACCGCGATCGAGGAGCAGGAAATCGCCGGCTTCAAGCTCGAACTCTTCGTGGTGTCCTTCGAGAAGGACAAGATGGTCCTGCGCGTCCCGACCGCGAAAGCTGCCAGCGTCGGCCTGCGCAAGCTCGCCGAGCCGGACGCCATGCAGAAGGCGCTCGAGGTCCTGACCGGCCGCGCCCGCATCAAGCGCACGATGTGGTCCCGGCGCGCCCAGGAATACGAGGCGAAGATCAATTCGGGCGACCTGATCGCTGTCGCCGAGGTCGTCCGCGACCTGCACCGCGCCGATTCGCAGCCCGAGCAGTCCTACAGCGAGCGCCAGCTCTACGAGGCCGCGCTCGACCGCGTCATGCGCGAGCTCGCCCACGTCAACAAGATCACCGACACCGAGGCGACCAAGCTCATCCAGGCGAGCCTCGCCAAGGCGCCGAAGCGCAAGGGCGCCGAAGCCGAGGCGTCGTCCGATGACGAGGACGTCCAGGACGAGGCCGCCTGAGGGCGGAACCGATCCGGCCCCGCGCTCACCCGGCCTTGCGAGGCGGGTAGCGAGCGCGGAACACGCGACACAAAAAAGCCCGGCCTCGCGCCGGGCTTTTCGTTGGGCGGGACGGCGCGTCGGGGACGCGCCATCCCACGGCGCTCTAACCGAGCGCCGCTGCGACTTCCTTCCCGCAGGTCTCGGTATCGGCATTGCCGCCGAGGTCGCGCGTGCGGAGGGTCCGCTCGGCCATGGTGCGCTCGATCGCGTCGACGATGTCCTTCGCCGCCTCGGCCTCGCCGAGATGCTCCAGCATCATGGCGCCCGACCAGATCTGCCCGATGGGATTCGCGATTCCCTGCCCCATGATGTCGGGCGCCGAGCCATGGACGGGCTCGAAGACCGAGGGGAAGTCGCCCGGGGGATTGATGTTTCCGGACGGCGCGATGCCGATCGTGCCCGTGCAGGCGGGGCCGAGATCCGACAGGATGTCGCCGAAGAGGTTCGAGGCCACCACGACGTCGAACCAATCCGGGTGCAGCACGAAATGCGCCGTCAGGATGTCGATGTGGTACTTGTCCCACTTCACGTCGGGGAACTTCGCGGCCATCGCCTCGACGCGCTCGTCCCAATAGGGCATCGAGATCGAGATGCCGTTCGACTTGGTGGCGGCCGTGAGGTGCTTCTTCGGCCGGCTCTGCGCGAGCTTGAAGGCAAAATCGATCACCCGGTCGCAGCCGACGCGCGTGAAGACCGATTCCTGCAGCACGAATTCGCGCTCCGTGCCCGGGAAGGCACGCCCGCCGATCGAGGAATACTCGCCCTCGGTGTTCTCGCGGACGACCCAGAAGTCGATGTCGCCCGGCTTCCTGCCGACGAGCGGGCACTGGACACCCGGCATCAGGCGCACGGGCCGCAGGTTGATGTACTGATCGAATTCACGCCGGAAAAGCAGAAGCGAGCCCCAGAGCGAGACGTGGTCGGCGATCTTGTCCGGTCGGCCGACAGCGCCGAAGAAGATGGCGTCGTGCTTGCTGATCTGGTCCTTCCAGTCCTCCGGCATCATGCGGCCGTGCTTCTCGTAATATTCCCAGGACGAGAAATCGAACCAGTCGAGTGTGAGGTCGATGCCGTGGCGTTTCGCCGCCGCCTCAAGGACGCGCACGCCCTCCGGCACCACTTCCTTGCCGATTCCATCGCCCGGAATCACGGCGATGCGGTAACTCTTTTTTCCAGCGGCCATATGAACCTCCCATGCCCGCCGGGGCATCGGGGATTGCGAGCCTGCGGTCAACCGCGCGGCGGCGAATGGTCTCCTGCACCATCGGCCTTGTTTTCGGCGCGCGGGGGCGATACACGGCAGCGAGTTCGGACGCGCCGGCCGAAAGGTTCGGGCGCGGACGTCCATTTGTGCCGCCATAGCTCAGTTGGTTAGAGCGCTAGATTGTGGATCTAGAGGTCCCCCGTTCGAGCCGGGGTGGCGGTACCATTCCTCCCCGATCTCGTCGGGACGATTTGCACCATTCCCTGTGTCGGATCCGTGACCGGTCGATGACCGGACGCTTTGACGTCGATGGCCGTCGGCGGGCCAGGCATCCGAGGCGAGCGACGACCCGAGCGTCTCGCTGAAGCCGCCAGCCAGCGCTCCGACAGTTCCCATGTCCGAATCGCGCGTCGCGAGGCGGTGAGCCGATCTGGGGCGCGCAGCCTTTTGGCTCACGGGGCGGGGCTCCGAAACGGATGGTTGCTGTGTCCGACCGGCCGAGGCGGTGCCGGCGGAACCATGGTCTCTGAAGAGGTCTTTCAGGATTTCCGCGGCTAAGCAGAAGACGTCAGCTTATAATAATTCTAATTCGTAATGGCTATTTTGTGGCATAATCTTGTTCGCAAACGGTTGCATACGGTTAGTCAGCGCATTAACCAGCTACACCACGAACTATGCCAGCCACGCGGCGATATCGCGTGAAAAAGCCAAAGGGGGCACTGATTATGTTTGCGGGGCTTAGGATCAACCTTCGATCTACGACGGCACTGTCCGCGTTGTCGGCTGGATTTGCCGTATCGGGAATGATGGCGTCCGCCTCTGCTTGGGCGCAACAAGCCGGTGAGGCGCCTCGGCTTCCGGCCATCGAGGTTTCGCCCCCCGCGGTAAGGCAGGCGCCCGCGCGTCAGGCCACCTCGCGGCCGCAGGCGGCTCCCCGCCAGGCGCCCGTGCGCCGGGCTTCGACGCCCCGCGCCGTTCCGGTGCCCGCCGCCCAGGTTTCGCCGAGCGCAACGCTCCCCTCGGGTCTCGGGCTGTCTCCCGATGCCCCCGGCGGGCGTAACGCCTACAGCGTGCCCACGCTGTCCTCGCCGAAGCAGACCTCGCCGCTGCTCAACACGCCTCAGACGGTGACGGTCATCCCGCAGGCCATCATCCGCGAGCAGGGCGCCCGCGACCTCACCGAGGTCCTGCGCAACACGCCCGGCATCAGCTTCAACGCGGGCGAGAACGGCTTCGGCACCGGAACCGACAACTTCCAGATCCGCGGCTTCGATTCGAGCGGCAGCGTGTATGTCGACGGCACCCGCTCGAACGGCGTGTTCCGGCGCGACATGTTCAATGTCGACCGCGTCGAGGTGATCAAGGGGCCCTCCGCCGATAACGGCCGCGGCGGCCCGGGCGGCTACGTGAACATCGTCACGAAGCTCCCGACCCTCGAGAACTTCGTCGCCGGCGACGTCACCCTCGGCGCTTCGGACCGCCGGTCCGGGATGCAGACGCGGGGCACGTTCGACGTGAACCAGACGATCGCGCCCGGCGTGGCCTTCCGCCTCAACGGCGTTCTGGAATCGAGCCCCGTCTCCGGCCGCGATCTGGCGGAGACGCGTCCGGCCGGCCTCGCGCCCTCGCTCGCCTTCGGCCTCGGCACCGACCTGCGGGTCTATCTGTCCTACGAGATGCAGCGCCGCCGCGATCGGCCCGATTGGGGCGTGCCGGGCGCAAGCATCCCGGGCATGATCAACTTCGATCCGGTCGCAGGGCGCGCCAAGCGCAATGCCTATTATGGGTTGCGCACGGACTTCGACGACGCCGATAGCGATACCGCGATGGGCCGGGTCGAGTACGACATCGCCAAGGGCGTCACGCTCAGCAACCAGACGACCTGGTCGCATGTCGACCGCAAGTCCCGCTTCACCGCGCCGACGGGCTATACCGCTGCGACGCAGATGGTGCCGACCCAGACGTGGTTCTACGATCGTAACACGACGACGATCTCGAACCTGACGAACCTGTCGGCCGAGTTCCATACCTGGGGCCTGAAGCACAACCTCTCGACCGGCATCGACATCACGAACGAGGAGTCGAAGGCGAACCGGTTTGGCTCGTCCAATCCGGGCGCGACGTGGGTCTTCGGTCCGAATCCCGATCGCGGCTTCGCGGCGCCGTTCAATCCGACCGAGGATAATTCGGTTCGCATCAACACGGTTGCGGCCTACCTGTACGACACGATCACGCTGAACCGGCAGTGGCAGCTCGTCGGCGGCATCCGCGGGGAGCACTACGACGTCAAGATCGGCAGCCACAGCCTGGTCACGGGGCTGCCGACGGGCATCAGCGGGTACAAGGAATCCGACTTCACCGTCAGCGGCAAGGTCGGGGTGGTCTACAAGCCCGTCGAGGAAGGCACGCTCTACGCCAGCTTCGGCGTCTCGCATCTGCCGCCCGGATCCTACCTCTCGAACCCGGATATCTCGCGAACCGGCGAGAACGCCTTCCCGGGCTTCATCCAGGGAGCCGATCCCGTCCGCGCGATCAACTACGAGATCGGCGCCAAGTGGGACTTCTTCGACAAGCGCCTGACGACGACGGCCGCGCTCTTCCGCACCGAGAAGCGGGTCGCCATCAGCGGCGCCGATTCGATCGGCGGTCCGGTCGGGCTGAAGGGCTACGGCGAGCAGATCGTCCAGGGCCTCGAACTCGGCGTCGCCGGTCAGGTCACGGAGGATTGGAAGGTCTTCGGCGGATTGTCCTGGATCCACAGCGAGCGCAGGCACAGCGCCTATCTCGACCGCGTGCGCTACAACGCGAATCCGGGCGATTACGGGAACGATCCCTTCGTCCGCACGAGCGGGGATTCGCTGGCCTTCACGCCCGAGTTCACGGCCAATCTCTGGACGACCTACCGCCTGCCCTACAACGTCACGATCGGCGGCGGCGTGCAGTATGTCGGCGAATCCTGGCTCGGACGGCCGGACGATGCGCTTCGCATCATTCCGAACGGCCGGTTCGGCAAGCTGCCGGATTACTTCCTCGCGAACGTGATGGCGTCCTACGAGGTCCAGAAGGACGTCCATATCCGGCTGAACGTCGACAATCTCTTCGACGAGAAATACGCCATGTCGTCCAACTGGAACGGTAGCCGCGCGCAGCTCGGCCTCTCGCGCACCTACCGGATCAGCACCAGCTTCCGGTTCTGATCGTCGGTCGACGAACGAAAGAGACGACCTTGTCCCGGCCGTTCCGCGGCCGGGACATCTTCAGGAGCGGACCATGCTGGTCGAAATTCCGAACGTCCTGACGCCCGACGAGGCGCGCCAGTGCCGGGAGATGCTGGAGAAGGCATCCTGGCAGGACGGACGCGATACGGCCGGCCATATCGCCGCCCGCGTGAAGGACAACCAGCAGCTGCCGCCGGACGACCCGGTGGGGCAGCAGATCGGGTCCTTCCTGCTCGAGCGGCTCGCGGGTGTCAGCCGGTTCGTCGCGGCGGCCCTGCCGATGCGCGTGATGCCGCCGCGCTTCAACCGCCATGCCGACAAGGGCACCTATGGCGACCATATCGACAACGCCATCTTCGGCGTTCCGGGAACCTCGGTGCGGATCCGCGGAGACCTGTCCGCGACCCTGTTCCTGACCGATCCCGCCGATTACGAAGGCGGCGAATTGGAGATCCAGGGCGAGTTCGCCCGTCATCAGTTCAAGCTGCCGGCCGGGCACATGGTGCTCTATTCGGCCCGCACGCTTCATCAGGTGAAGCCCGTGACCCGAGGCGCGCGCATCGGCTCGTTCTTCTGGATTCAGAGCCTCGTCCGCGAAGACAGCCGGCGCGCCATCCTGCTCGAGCTCGACGACACGATCCAGAGCCTCGCGGGCGTTCCCGACAATCACGCCACCGTGTCGAAGCTCACGGGAATCTACCACAACCTGCTCCGGGAATGGAGCGACACCTGAGGCGGGAGCGCCCCTTGGGCACGCTCCATCCGAAGCTCGGGCAGATCCCGCCCTGGGTGGGATCGGTCGCCGATTACGAGGACCTGGCCCGGGACCGCGTCGATGAGGCGGCCTGGGCCTATCTGTTCGCAGGGGCCGCCGACGAAGTGACGCTGCGCGAGAATTGCGCCGCGTTCCAGCGCCTCCGCCTGCGCAGCCGCGTGCTGCAGGACCTGACGGGAGGGAACACGCGGCTCGACCTCTTCGGCCAGTCCTTCGTCTCGCCGATCCTGCTCGCGCCGGTCGCCTATCAGGCGCTCGCCCATCCGGACGGGGAACTCGCGACGGTCGCCGCGGCATCGGCGCTGCAGACTGGGATGGTCGTCAGCACCCAGGCCGGCGTCGCTCTGGAGACCATCGCGCAAAGGGCGACGGCTCCGCTCTGGTTCCAGCTCTACATCCAGCCGGATCGAGACTTCACCCGGGCGCTGGTGGCGCGGGCGGAGGCCGCCGGCTATCGGGCGCTGGTCGTCACCGTCGATGCGCCGGTGGGCGGTCTGCGCAACCGGGAGCAGCGGGCGGGCTTCGCCATGCCGCCGGGGCTGGAGGCGGTGAACCTGCGCGGCATGAGGCGTCCCGCCCCGTCGCCGCCGCCGGGAGACCAGATGCTCCTCGGCGGGCCGCTCATGGCCGCCGCACCGACCTGGGCCGACATCGTCCGGCTGAGGGAATGGACCTCGCTTCCGATTCTCGTCAAAGGCGTCATGACCGAGGAAGACGCCCGAGCCGCCCTCGATTGCGGCGTCGACGGCATCGTCGTCTCGAATCATGGCGGCCGGACGCTCGACACGCAGCCGGCCACGATCTCGGCCCTGCCGGCGATCGCGGCCGCCGTCGACGGCCGGGTGCCTCTCGTCCTCGATGGCGGCATCCGCCGGGGCAGCGACGTCTTCAAGGCGCTCGCCCTCGGCGCGAGCGCCGTCCTGATCGGCCGGGCCTTCATGTTCGGTCTGGCCGCCGCGGGTGCCGTCGGCGTCGCCCATGTCCTGCGGATCATCCGCGCCGAACTCGAGATGACGATGGCGCTGACGGGGTGCCGGGACCTCGCCGCCATCCGTGCCGACAGGGTCTCGCACGCCGATTAGGACATGCTGCCGAACGCCGCAGCCCTGCTCTCCGGTCCCAGCGGGCGATCCGACAACCGCCTCTGCCTCTGCCTCTCGCGGAGCCATGGGGTCGGGTGAAGCCAGACGCTTGCTTTCGCGGATCGCGTCGTTCAGGGCTCCCGCCATGTTTCGACAATCGCCTCTGGTGCTGAGCATCGCACTTCTTGCCGGCGTCTCCGCGTCGCCGGCCGATGCCACGCCCACCGGTCCGGCCGCTGTCCAATGCGTGACACGGCAGGTTCGCTGCGCCCGTCCGCCCTGTCCGCCGCGGACCCATTGTACCTCGGCCGAGCAGGTTCGGGACGATCGCCGCCCGGCGGGAGGTTCGAGCGGGCAGCGCCCGGCCCGCTGAGATGTGCGCGGCACCGGACGGTTCTCCGCGGGGAGAGCGGCCGGCGACCGCGCGCGTGTTATGTGACGTTCGAGAACGCATGCGGCGCCGAGGATTAGCGCAGGCGCCGCGACCGTTTCGGCCGATGGAAGGAAAGGCGCGCCGCTGATGCCGATGCAGGATCCGCCCCCCGAAGGTCGAGCGAGCCTGCTGTCGGGCGACGACCTGCGAGAGGAGGTCGAGCGCCAGATCAGTCTCGCCCGGCGCCATCAGAACGCCTTGACGGTTCTCGCCGTCGGCGTCGACGATTTCGCCAGGGTCCGGGACCGTCTCGGCGAGGCGTCGGGCGAGGAGATCCTGAGAGCCTGCGCGGAGACGCTCGCCACGCGCCTGCGGTCATCCGATCTTCTCGGTCAAATGGACGCTCAGACCCTCGCCGTCATCCTTCCGCATGCCGGGCAGAGGGGCGCGCAGGAGGCCGCCAAGCGCCTTCGGGAGGCCATCGCGCACAGGCCGATCCCCGTTGCGGATATCTCGGTGACGATCACCGCGAGCGTCGGCGGCGCGGTGTTCGATCCGGGCGCAGGGGGAGGGGACGCGCTGCTCGCACGAGCCGCGGCAGCTCTCTCGCGGGCGAAGGCGGAGGGGGGCGATCGCTGCCTGTTCCACGATCCGGCGACACCGGCCCCGGTCGCGGCGCGGCGCGTCCTCAAAGGCGGCCACATCACGTTCAATGCCGGGCGATCGACGATCGACTGCACCGTCCGGTGGCTGTCGGATGTCGGTGCGACGCTGACCGTCGCGAGCACGGCCGGCATCCCGGATGCCTTCAAGCTTCAGATCGAGGCCGATGGCCTGTCCAAGCAGTGCCATGTCCTGTCCAGGCGGGACGGACAGATCGAGGTCGGGTTCGACGTCCTGCCTGCTCCGCCGCGATAGGGGCGGAACCGCGCATGTCCAGCGCGGGGCATTAGGCCTCCGGGGCACCGTGACGTAGTCTGCTGCCTCCGATCCTTGGAGAATTCCCTATCCGCATGACACGATGGGTCATCGCCGTCACGGGCGCATTGTCCGGCGCACTCGCTTCCTGCTCGACCGCACCCGAGCAGGCCAGGACCCGATTGATCGGTCTGAAGGATACGGACCTCAAGATGTGCGCCGGCCTCCCGGCCAAGATGGAGGTCGTGAGCCCGAGGACGAGAATCTATACCTACGATCTCGATGCGGGCAGCCCCGGCATCAGCGTGTCGCTTCCCGTCGGATCGATCAACATGTCGAACAAGAAGAACTGCACGGCCATCTTCCGGATGGAGGACGGGCGAGTGGCCGAACTGAATTATACGGGCGCGACGACGCTGGTCATCCGGAACGACAACGGCATCTGCGAGCCCCTGATCGCGAGTTGCCTGTCCCGGATGGCGGAGCGACGATAGGGCTGCGGTCAGACCCGCTGCTGCTTGCCGAAGCGCTTCACGAGCCGGTCGCGCTTGAGCCTCGACAGGCGATCGATCCAGAAGATGCCGTCGAGCTGGTCGATCTCGTGCTGGATGACGGCCGCCGCGAAGCCCGACGCCTCCTCTTCGCAGGGCGTTCCGGCCAGGTCCCGATAGCGCAGATGCAGGCGGGCGGGGCGTTCGATCCGCTCCCTCATGCCCGGCATGCTCACGCTGCCCTCGTCATGTGTCTGCGTCTCGTCGGACGACCACGAGACGGACGGATTGACGTAGGTCCGCACGGGATCGCCCGGTTCCATCCGGATGACGGCGACGCGCCACGGCTCGCCGATATGGGGTGCGGTGAGGCCGATGGCGGAGACCGATGCCAGCGTGTCGCGGAGATCGGCCGCGAGCGCCGCGAGGTCCGGGTCGAACGAGACGACAGGCGCTGCCGGCTGGCGCAGGCGGGCATCCGGGAACAGGAGGAGCGGGCGGACGGCCATGGTCTGCGCGGGCAGCGGCCTCAGCGGCCGGCGGTCGCGGCGAGGGCGTTCAGCCGGCCCTTGTCGAGCTTGCCTCGCGGCTTGGTGTCGACCGGCGGCGGCGGGGCGTGGGCTCCCATCCGCAGCATGCGGTCGATCTCGCCGCTCCGGACGAGACCTCCGGCATGCCAGGTCGCCACCGCGGTCAGGCAGCCGATGCAGGCGAGCGCGACGAGGCTGCGTCCGGCGAAAAGGGCCAGGCCGGGCCGGGACAAGGACGGGAGCCGCGACGCGAGGCCGGGGGCGCGTGGCGCCGGTCCGCGGGGTGACGATGGCCTGGACTGGCGGGATTTGCGCGGAGCGGGCATGATTCACCATCGCCCATCGGGCGTTAGCGAGCGGATAACATCCGCCGTCCGATGCGGGCAGGCGGGAATGGCGGCGCGGATCGTTTGGCGCCGGGGAGGAGCGGATGAGCGTCGCGTTCACGCGCGAGGAGGATCTCGAGGCAGCCGCGGCGCATGTGCCGGACCGGCCGATCTCCCCGCACCAGAACCTCGTTACGCCCGAGGGGCTGGCCGAACTCGAGGCCGCCTTGGCGGCGGCCCGCGCGGCCTATGCGGCGGCCCGCACCGCAGGCGACGTGCAGGTCGACAAGACCGCCATGGCGCTCGCGGCCCGCGATCTGCGCTACTACACGGCGCGCCGTGCCAGTGCGACGCTAGTCGGCCCGCCCGCGACGAGCGAGGTGGTCGGCTTCGGCAGCCGCGTGACCTTCGACCGCGACGACGGACGCCGGCAGACCTTCCGCATCGTCGGCGAGGACGAGGCCGATGCGAAGCGCGGATCGGTCTCGTACGTCTCTCCCCTGGCCCGCGCCCTGTTCGGCCGAAAGGTCGGAGATGTGGCGACGGTCGCCGGCGGCGAGGTCGAGATCGTCGCGATCGCGTAGAGCGTGTTGCGGAGCCGTGGAACCGGCTTTCCGGTGACGGCAAGCACCCGCGACAACTCGAGGGATGCCGATGGCGGCTGCAGCGGCGCTCAGGCCGTTGCGGCGAGCGCGTTCCGCCCCATCAGCGTCGCGACATGGGCCGCGACGGAGCTCGAGAGGCCGCGCAGGTCGTAGCCGCCCTCGAGCACGGAGATCAGCCGGCCGGCGGCATGGCGGTCGGCGAGGTCCATCAGCCGAGCCGTCGCCCAGGCGAAATCCGGCTCCAGTAGGCGGAGACTCGACAGCGGGTCGCGGTCATGGGCGTCGAAACCGGCCGAGATCACGATCAGGTCGGGCTTGAACGCGTCGATCCGGGGCAGGATGCGCGCCTCCATGGCGGCCCGGAAGGCCGCGCCGTCCGAATCCGCCGGCAGGGGCGCATTGACGATCGTGTCGTGCACGCCGCGTTCCGAGAGATGGCCGGTGCCCGGATAGAGCGGCATCTCGTGGGTGGAGGCATAGAGCACGCTGGCATCGTCCCAGAAGATGTCCTGGGTGCCGTTGCCGTGATGGACGTCGAAATCCATGATCGCGACGCGCTCGGCCCCGTGACGGCGCTGGGCGTGCCGTGCGGCGATGGCGGCGGTGTTGAAGAAGCAGAAGCCCATGGCCTGGGTCTTCTCGGCGTGATGGCCGGGCGGCCGCGTCGCGACGAAGGCGTTGTCGGCCTCCTTCGCGAAGACGGCGTCGACCGCCGCCATGGCGCCACCGACGCCGCGCCGCGCGGCTTCCAGCGTGCCCGGCGACATGATCGTGTCCGCATCGACCTGCATCATCCCGGCCGCCGGAGCGGACGCCACGATCGCATCGACCCATTCCGCCGGATGGGCGAGGGTGAGTGCCTCGAGCGACGCCTCGGGGGCTGCCTGTCGGTCGAGATCGGCGAAATCCTCCGTCGACAGAGCGTGATGGATCGCCCGGATGCGGTCTGGCCGCTCCGGATGGCCCGGAGGCATCTCGTGCTGCAGCGAGGAGGAATGCTGGTACAGGATGGTGGTCATCGGAGCGGCGGTCGGCCCTGACAATCCCCGCGCTCCGGCATCCGCGCCGGTTTCCATCCGCCTCGGAAGGAGGATCGGAGCGGAGGCCGCGGGACGTTCGGATCGAGGATTGGAGTTGGTGTGTTTCAAGTCTGGTGGGGACAACACACCCGGGCGGCGTCCCTGGCAAGCCCGCTCCCGGCCGCGCTCGCCGCCGTCGCGATCCAACGCGTTCGGGCCGCAGGCCTTTCGGTCTCCCGCCCGGCGCGAATCATCCCCATCCCCGCGTTTGGGTTGCAGGCCGGAATCGGCTAGAAGCCCGGCAACGCTTTCTCTGGTGATTTTCCTTGGCCGATAACGACGACCTGCCGCCGGACGAACCCCCGGCCGGCCCGACCGACCCTTCCGACATCAAGCCGATCTCGATCGTCGACGAGATGAAGCGCTCGTATCTCGATTACGCGATGAGCGTGATCGTGAGCCGGGCGCTGCCGGATGCGCGCGACGGGCTCAAGCCCGTGCACCGCCGCATCCTGTTCTCGATGAGCGAGAACAACCACAATCCGGATCGCCCTTACGTCAAATGCGCCCGCGTGGTCGGCGATGTCATCGGTAAGTACCATCCGCACGGCGATCAATCGATCTACGACGCCCTGGTCCGCATGGCCCAGGACTTTTCGATGCGCCTCATGCTCATCGACGGGCAGGGCAATTTCGGGTCCGTCGATGGCGATCCTCCCGCAGCCTACCGGTACACCGAAAGCCGGCTGACCAAGGCTGCCATCCCGCTCCTTGACGATATCGATAAGGAGACGGTCAATTTTCAGCCGAACTACGACGGCAGCCAGCGCGAGCCGACCGTACTTCCGGCCAAGTATCCGAACCTTCTCGTCAACGGGGCGGGCGGCATCGCGGTCGGCATGGCGACCAACATCCCGCCGCACAATCTCGGCGAGGTGATCGAGGCCTGCATCGCCCTCATCGACAATCCGGCCATCACGCTCGAGGAGCTGATGGAGATCGTGAAGGGGCCCGATTTCCCGACCTCCGGCCTCATCCTCGGCCGGGCCGGCATCCGTTCGGCCTACGAGACCGGGCGCGGCTCGATCATCATGCGCGCCAAGACGACGTCGGAGACGATCCGCGACCGCGAGGCGATCATCGTCAACGAGATCCCCTATCAGGTGAACAAGGTCACGCTGATCGAGAAGATCTCGGAGCTCGTGAAGGAGAAGCGGATCGAGGGCATCGCCGCGATGCGCGACGAGTCCGACCGCGACGGCATGCGCATCGTGATCGAGCTGAAGCGCGACGCGATGGCCGACGTCGTCCTGAACCAGCTCTACCGCTTCACGCCGATGCAGACCTCGTTCCCCGCCAACATGGTGGCGCTGAACGGGGGCCGGCCCGAGACGATGACGCTGCGCGACCTGATCCGCGTCTTCGTCGAGTTCCGCGAGGAGGTCGTCAGCCGGCGCACCAAGTTCCTGCTCGGCAAGGCGCGCGACCGCGCCCACGTCCTGTGCGGCCTCGCCATCGCCGTCGCCAATATCGACGAGGTCATCCGCCTCATCCGCACCGCGCCCGATCCGAACACGGCGCGCGAATGGCTGATGGAGCGCGACTGGCCGGCCGCCGACATCGCTCCGCTCATCGCGCTGGTCGACGATCCCCGTCACCGGGTCTCGGCCGACAACACCTACCGGCTGTCGGACATTCAGGCCCGCGCCATCCTCGAACTGCGCCTCGCGCGCCTCACGGCCCTCGGCCGGGACGAGATCGGTGACGAGCTGCAGAAGCTCGCGGCCGAAATCTCGGAGTACTTGGAGATCCTGCGCTCGCGGGCGCGCATCCAGGGGATCATCAAGGACGAGCTCACGGCGATTTCCGCGCAGTTCGCCACGCCGCGCAAGACCGCCATCCTCGACTGGGCGTCGGACGTCGACGACGAGGACCTGATCCAGCGCGAGGACATGGTCATCACCGTGTCCCATGCCGGCTACATCAAGCGCGTGCCGCTCTCGACCTATCGCGCCCAGCGCAGGGGCGGGAAGGGGCGTTCGGGCATGCAGACGCGCGACGAGGACTTCGTCACGCGGCTCTTCGTGGCCAACACCCACACCCCCATCCTGTTCTTCTCCTCGCGCGGCCAGGTCTACAAGGAAAAGGTCTGGCGCCTGCCGCTCGCGGCGCCGAATGCCCGCGGCAAGGCGCTCGTCAACATGCTGCCGCTCGAAGCGAACGAGCGCATCACCACCATCATGCCGCTGCCCGAGGACGAGACGTCCTGGGAGACGCTGGACGTCATGTTCGCGACCGATAGCGGCGGGGTGCGGCGGAACAAGCTGTCCGATTTCGTGCAGGTGAACCGCAACGGCAAGATCGCCATGAAGCTCGACGAGGGCGGGCATATCGTCGGCGTCGCCACCTGCTCCGAACTCGACGACGTCCTGCTCACGACGGCCGCCGGCCAGTGCATCCGCTTCGCGGTGCCGGAGGTCCGCGTCTTCAAGGGCCGCGATTCGACCGGCGTGCGCGGCATCAGCCTCGCGAAGGGCGACACCGTCATCTCGATGGCGATTCTGCGCCACATGGAGGCGACGCCGGAGGAGCGCGCGAGCTATCTCAGGATGCGCCGCGCGGTCGAGGGCCAGGCCGACGAGGCCGAGGATCAGCCCGTCGAGCCGGACGAGGATGCCGGCGCCGAAGCCGGAGCCCTGCCGCAGGAGCGCTACTCGGAGATGAGTGCGGCCGAGCAGTTCGTGCTGACGCTCTCCGAGCGCGGTTTCGGCAAGCGGACCTCGTCCTACGAGTATCGGACGACGGGCCGGGGCGGCAAAGGCATCGTCGCGATGGCGACGACCGAGCGCAACGGACGCCTCGTCGCCTCCTTCGCCGTCGAGGACGAGGACCAGATCATGCTCGTCACCGATGGCGGCCAGCTGATCCGCGTTCCCGTGGACGGCATCCGGGTCGTCGGCCGCGCGACGCAGGGCGTCACGGTCTTCGTCACCAGCAACGGCGACAAGGTCGTCTCGGTCGAGCATCTCGAAGGCGAGGGCGAAGCCGGCGAGGATGACGGCGAGGGCGTGGCCGAGGCGGCGGAGGAATAGGCTCCTCCCGCTGGCGGCGTCTCGGCATCGCGCTGGTGGCGCCCGCCAAGGGCGTCATGCCGAGGAGCGCCGATGGCGCTCCTCCAAACATGCGGAAACGATCCGAAGCATCCCCGCCTCGCCCGTGAGGCAGAGGCGAGGATGCGCTGTGCGGTCGCTCAGAGGCCGAGCCCGGAGGGGCGGGCCTTGTGCCAGTCGGTCGCGTCCTGGAAGGCCCAGCCGATGCGCAGAGCCGTCGCCTCGTCGTAGCCGCGGCAGGCGATCTGGAGGGAGAGCGGCAGGCCGCCCTCGCCGTGCCCGTTCGGCAGAGAGAGGGCGCACAGGTCGAGCAGGTTGCCGAAGCGCGTGAAGCGCGACGGCATCTTGCCTTCATCCACCTCGGCGATCGGAATGGCGGCCGTCTCGGTGGTCGGAGTGAGGATCGCGTCGATCCCCTCCATGGCCTGGTCGAACTCGCGCTTCAGCCGTGCGCGAAGCTTGTTCGTCTCGAGATAGTCGTGGGCCGTGAGCTTCGCTCCTCCCAGCAAACGCGCCCGGACGGCGTCGCCGAGCTGGCTGGCCGGATCCTCCGCCAGCGCCCTGTTGAAGAAATAGGCCTCCGACTGGAGGACGCCCGAAATCTCCACCAGATCGTAGAAGGCAAAGGGCAGCTTGACGTCGACGATCTCCGCGCCGAGCTCGGCCAGCGTCTCCAGCGAGCGGTCGTAGGCCGCCAGCATCTCCGCGGAGCAGCCCTCCCGCTCGGCGGCTGGCATCCGCGCCAGCCTGAGACCCCGCACGCCGCGGCGCATCGTCGGAAGCGGGTCGACCGGCGCAATGCCGCGCGTGGTCGGATCGAGCGGGTCCGGTCCTGACAGCACGTTGTACAGCAGCGCCGCATCCTCGACCGAGCGGGCCATCGGGCCGGGCGTGTCGAGCGTCGAGCTCAGCGGGATGATGCCGTAGGTGCTGACGCGTCCGACCGTCACCTTGAGGCCCGTCAGGCCGCAGAAGGAGGAGGGCAGGCGGACCGAGCCGCCGGTATCGGTGCCGATGGCCCAGGGAGACAGATGCGCGGCCACCGCGACACCCGATCCGTTGGACGAGCCGCCGGGGGTGCGCTGCACCGCGAGGTCCCACGGGTTCCAGGGCGCCCCCAGATGCTGGTTCGTGCCCCAGCCGCCGAAGGCGAACTCGACCGTGTGGGTCTTGCCGAGCATGATCATCCCCTGCGCGATCATGCGCCGGACGATCGTCGCGGTGACGGTCGAGCGCCGGGTCCTGTTGGCGGCCGAGCCGCCCATCGTGATGCGTCCCTCGAGATCGATCAGGTCCTTCAGCGCGACCGGGACGCCGTGAAGCGGCCCGACGGCGTGGCCGGAGCGGATCGCCTTGTCGGCGCCTTCCGCCGCCAGTCGCGCATCGGCGGCATAGACCTCGGTGAAGGCGTGCAGCTTCGAATCGTACGCCTCGATGCGCTTGAGATGCGCATCGACGACGTCGACGGGCGAGATCCGCCGCGCGGCGATCTCGCGAGCCAACGTATGGGCCGGCAGGAGAGCGGGGTCCGTGGTGATGGGGCCAATGTCGTTCATGATGCGGGCTTTCACTGCAGGCTGACGGTGGTGAGATCCACGAACCAGGATTGGGGCGAGACGAATCCCTTCACTTTCCCCGACATCGCGCGCGGGTTGAGGTCATGGACGATGTAGAGCCAGGGCGGATTGTCGACCAGCCTTTCGTGCACCGCCTTCGTCGCTGCCGTGATCTCCTTCGGGTCGGTCGCCTCGGCGAGGGTCTTGAGCGACGCCTCGAACTGATCGTCGGCCCATTGCGGGAAGTTGAAGCCGTTCGGCGAGAAGCTCGATTTCGCGAAGTACCGCGCCATCACGCCGATATCGGAGGACGGCGAACTGACGTTGAGCGCGCTCGCCCCCGCGAGGGTCGGGGCGTCCGGCGTCGCCCGGGCGGCCGTCAGCAGGACCTGCCATTCGACCGCGTTCACCTCGACATTCACGCCGCAGGCTTCCTTCAGGTTGGACTGGACGAACTCGTTCATGGGCAGGGGCAGCATCTGGCCCGAGCCCGAGGTCGAGACCATCACCTTGAAGGAGAGAGGCTTCGCGGCCGTGTAGCCGGCCTCCGCGAGAAGCGCCTTCCCCTTCGCGGGGTCGAACGTGTAGCGGTTCTTCGGCGCGCCGAAATGCGGATCGGACGCCTTCAGCCAGCCGACGGAAGGCTCGGCCACGCCGTTCAGCATCTCGACGAGGCCGGCGCGGTCGACGCAGTAATTGAGCGCCTGCCGGACCTTGACGTCCTTCAGCGGGCTGTTGGTCGCGCCGATATTGTAGATCCACGGCCAGACATGCGGGTACGAGCCCGTCGTGATCGTGAAGCCGGCCGATTTCAGCGAGGGGATGCCGTCCGGCGGCGGCACTTCGATCCAGTCCACCTGGCCGGACCGCAGCGCGGCGATCCGGGAGTTCGCGTCGGGGATCGGCAGCAGCCGCACGCCCGCGACCTTGGGCTTCCGAGAGGCGTCCCAATAGGCATCGTTGCGCGCGAGTTCGACGACCTCGCGCGGTGTCACCTTGGTGATCTTGAACGGTCCGGTTCCGGCGGCGGGCAGCGTCGCGACCTTGCCCCAGTCGTTGCCCGCCTTCTCGAACGAGGCGGGCGAGGTGAAGAGCACGTAGACCACCATGTAGGGGAAGTACGAGGCTGGCACCGTCGTCGTCATCGAGACGGTCATGTCGTCGATCTTCTTGTAGCCCGCCATGATGGGGACGCGGGCCCGCGTGATGCCGGAGCCCGGCGCCTCGAATTGCGGGCTGTCGGTCTTGAAGTAGCGGTCGAGGTTCCAGATCACGGCATCGGCGTTGAAGGGCGTGCCGTCGTGGAAGGCGACGTTCGGCCGGAGCTTGAAGATCCAGGTCTTCTTGTCGTCCGGTGACTGAGTCCAGCTCTCGGCGAGCCCCGCCTTGAGCCCCGCGAGCGCGTCGGTTTTCGTCAGGTCCCAGAGGATCAGGCCCTCGAAGATCGGATAGCCCAGGAAGCGCATCCCTTCGAAGCCGTTATTGGGCATCCCCGTCGTGGTCGGGATGTCCGTCGCGGTCATGGCGATGCGCAGGGTTTGAGCATGTGCAGGTGCAGCGGTGGCGAGCGGAACGGCCGCCGCCGCGATGGCGGCGATGCTGGCAAAGACGAACGAACGGGGCATCAGGACCTCGTGATCGGTTGCGGTGGCACCCTCCGTCCGCAAGTTGCGGGCCATTCCCGGAGACCGGCTGCGATCTGTACCCATAATCGGCCCTCGCCGATCAGGGGCCGAAGCATGATGTCCCCTTCGGTCTCTGTCGGCCGCAGAATTAGCCCTGCGAAGTGGCTGTTTCGGAGATGATATGTTTTCATAATTTTTGAGTTCAAAAAATATAGATCGAAATTATAAGAAATAAGGCATATTCGTTCTACGCAAGTGCTTGGATATGATCTTAAAAACTATTTGCAAATACAAGAAGTTCGTACTCTCTTCGGTGGGGCGTCGGCGGCGTTGGCCGTGGGCGGCATTTCGAAAAGCGTGGAGAGCGGACGATGACGATGTTCAAGGCCCTGGCCGGACTTCTGGCGGGGGTGATCATGATCGGCGGCGCGTCGGTCGCCCGGGCCGATGCGCCGTTGACGATCGGCGTGACCGCCGGCCCCGTGGCGCTTCTGCTGGAGCAGGTGGCCGTCCGTGCCAAGGCGAAGGGCATCGAGGTCACGCTCGTCGAGTTTTCCGATTGGGTCACGCCGAACTCGGCCGTCGCCGCGGGCGATCTCGACGCGAACTTCTTCCAGCACGTCACGTTCCTGGAGCAGCAGAACAAGGCGCGCGGCTCGAACCTCGTGCCCGCCGCGCCCGGCGGCATCATCGGGCCGGTCGGGCTGTTCTCGAAGAAGTACAAGAAGGTCGAGGACGTGAAGAGCGGCGAGACCGTCTCGATCCCCAACGACCCCGTGAACGGGGCCCGCGGCCTCATCCTCCTCGAGAAGGCGGGCCTCGTGAAGCTGACGCCCGGCAAGGGCATCGCCGTCACCGCCCAGGACATCGTCGAGAATCCGAGGAAGCTGAAGATCGTCGAGCTCGAATCCGGGCAGATCTATCGCTCGCTCGACGATGTCGGGCTCGCCTCGGTGAACTTCACCAGCCTGGTCCTGGGCGGCGGCGATCCGAAATCGGCCCTCGTCGCCGATCTGACGACGGACGAGAAGTTCGTGTTCCGGTTCGTCACCCGGCCGGACCGGAAGGACAATCCGAAGCTCCACGCCTTCATCAAGGAGTTCAAGACGCCCGAGACCCGGGCCTTCATCGAGACCAAGCTGCCGGCCTTCATCCCGGCCTGGTGACAGGCGGCCTGCGCCACCGCCCCATCGTCGGAGCCTGGTCATCCGCCGTCGCGAGTTGCGGCGGCGGATGCGCTCGCGTAAGCCGCGCGGATGAGCTCGAAGACGCCGCCACGGCGCTCCATCCTCTATAGCGGCTCCTTCGATCCGCTGACGAACGGCCATCTCGACGTCTGCCGGCGCGCCTGCGCCCTGGCGGACCGCCTCGTCGTCGCGATCGGGGTCCATTCCTCCAAGACGCCGGTCTTCCCGGCCGAGGATCGCGCCGACATGATCCGCGAGGTCGTCGGGCCGATCGCCGAGGAGGCGGGCGTCGTGCTGGAGGTCGTCCATTTCGGCGATCTCGTCATCGAGGCGGCGCGGCGGCTCGGCTGTTCCAGCATCATCCGGGGCCTGCGCGACGGCACCGATCTCGATTACGAGATGCAGATGGCGGCCATGAACGAGACCATGGCGCCCGACATCGCAACGATCTTCGTCCCGGCTTCGCCCGCGACCCGCCCCATCACCGCCACGCTCGTGCGTCAGGTGGCGCAGATGGGCGGGGACGTGAAGCCCTTCGTGCCTCGCTCCGTCGCCGGGCGGCTCGAGGCGCGCTTCTCGAAGAAGGGCTGAGCGCTCCGCTCCTCGGCTCTCCCAGGATCAAAGGATCACCGCATGACAGGACAGGCGACCCGCCGGACCATCCTCGCCGCCATGGCCTCCGCCGGCGCGCTTCCGGCGCTGGCTCAGGGCAAGGCCGATCCCGAGAACACGGTCTATCTCGACACCAAGGACGGCCGCGTCACGATCCGGCTCCGGTCCGACCTCGCTCCGAAACACGCCGCGCAGATCAAGACGCTCGTTCGCCGCAAGTTCTATGACGGCCTCGTCTTCCACCGCGTCATCGACGGCTTCATGGCCCAGACGGGCGACCCGAAGGGCAACGGCACGGGCGGATCGGACCTGCCCGACATCCCGAGCGAGTTCACGAAGAAGGCGAGCTTCCAGCGCGGCACCGTGGGGATGGCCCGCTCCTCCTCGCCGAACTCGGCGAATTCGCAGTTCTTCATCGTCTTCGGCGATGCGAGCTTCCTCGACGGCCAGTACACCCTCATCGGCGAGGTCACGTCGGGGATGGATGTCGTCGACAAGATCAAGAAGGGCGACAAGGGGCGCAACGGCACCGTCGCCCAGCCCGACAAGATCGTCCGCATGCAGCTCGCAGCGGACGCCAAGTGACGTTCGACGTGACGTTTGACGCGACGTTCAAGGAGAATTGAGATGGCAGATCCCGAAAACACACTGGTCCTCGAGACGTCGAAGGGCAACGTCACGATCGCGCTGCGGCCCGATCTCGCGCCGAAGCATGTCGAGCGCATCAAGACGCTGGCCCGCGAGGGCTTCTACGACGGCGTCGTGTTCCACCGCGTCATCGACGGCTTCATGGCCCAGGGCGGCGATCCGACCGGCACCGGCACGGGCGGCTCGAAATATCCGAACCTCCCGGCCGAGTTCAGCGCCCATTCGCATCAGCGCGGCGTCTGCTCGATGGCCCGCAGCTCGAACCCGAACTCGGCCAACTCGCAGTTCTTCATCGTCTTCGGCGATGCGAGCTTCCTCGACCGGCAATACACGGTCTGGGGCGAGGTGACGGAGGGCATGGAGAACGTCGACAAGTTCGCCCGCGGCGAGCCGGTCTCCAACCCCGACCGCATCGTGAAGGCCCGCATCGCGGCCGACGCGTAAGAAGCTTCCGGCGCTGCGTCCTTCTCCCCTTGCGGGAGAAGGTGGCAGCGCGAAGCGCTGACGGATGAGGGGTGAAGCACATCCGTCGACGTCGAGTTTCTACCCCTCATCCGACCTTTGTTGATGCAAGGGCCACCTTCTCCCGCCAGGGAGAAGGGTATCGGAGCGCTGAGTTTGCGCGTCGACCTTTTCGATTTCGACCTTCCCGAGGACCGGATCGCGCTCCGGCCGGCGGTGCCGCGCGAGGCGGCGCGGCTGCTCGTCGTGCCGCCCGCGGGCGCGCTCGGGCATCGAACCATCGCCGACCTGCCGGGCCTTCTGCGCGCGGGCGACGCGCTCGTGCTCAACGATACCCGCGTGATCCCGGCGCGCCTGCGGGGGCTCCGGATCCGCGGTGAGAATGCGGCGCGGGTCGAGATCATGCTCCACCGCAGGCTCGCCCCCGACACCTGGCTCGCCTTCGCCCGGCCGGCGAAGAAGCTCGCGCCCGGCGATCGGATCCGCTTCGGCGACGAGCGCGAAAGCACGGCCTGCCTCCTCGCGAGCCTCGATGCCGAGGTCGAGGCGCGAGGGGAGGGCGGCGAGGTGCGCCTTCGCTTCGCTTTCCAGGGGCCTGCGCTCGACGAGGCCATCGCCGCCCACGGCGAGATGCCCCTGCCGCCCTATATCGCGGGCAAGCGCCCCGCCGACGAGCGCGACCTCGTCGATTACCAGACGGTCTATGCCGCGGAAGCCGGTGCCGTGGCCGCGCCGACGGCGGGCCTCCACCTCTCGGCCGGGATGCTGGCGGGCCTGGCCGAGCGCGGCATCGCGCAGCATCGCGTCACGCTCCATGTCGGGGCCGGAACCTTCCTGCCGGTCTCCGCGGACGACACGACCGATCACCGGATGCATCCGGAATGGGGCACGGTTTCCGCCGAGACCGCCGCTGCGCTGAACGAGACGCGGGCGAGGGGAGGGCGGGTCGTCGCCATCGGCACGACGTCGCTCCGCCTCCTCGAAAGCGCGGCCGATCCAGACGGCACGATCCGGGCGTTCTCGGACGAGACCTCGATCTTCATCACGCCCGGCTACCGCTTCCGCGCGGTCGACGTGCTCATGACCAATTTCCACCTGCCGCGCTCGACCCTGTTCATGCTGGTCAGCGCCTTCGCCGGCCTCGACCGGATGCGCGCCGCCTATGCGGAGGCGATCGCGCAGGGCTATCGCTTCTATTCCTACGGCGATGCCTGCCTTCTGGAGCGCGCCCCGGCATGAGTTCCTTCGGCTTCACGGTCCATGCCCGCGACGGCGCCGCGCGGACGGGCGCCATCACGACGCCTCGCGGCGAGATCCGCACGCCGGCCTTCATGCCGGTCGGGACGGCGGGCACCGTGAAGGCGATGTATCCCGAGCAGGTCAAGGCGCTCGGCGCCGACATCGTCCTCGGCAATACGTATCACCTGATGCTGCGGCCCGGAGCGGAGCGCGTCGCGCGCCTCGGCGGGCTGCACCGGATGATGCGCTGGGACGGGCCGATCCTGACCGATTCCGGCGGCTTCCAGGTCATGTCGCTCGCGGGGCTCCGCAAGCTCAGCGAGACGGGCGTCGTCTTCCAGTCCCATATCGACGGCTCGCGTCACGAGATGACGCCCGAGCGCTCGATCGAGATCCAGACGCTGCTCGGCGCCGACATCCAGATGCAGCTCGACGAATGCGTCCGCCTGCCGGCCCCGCGCGAGGAGGTCGAGAAGGCGATGCGGCTCTCGCTGCGCTGGGCGGAGCGCTGCCGGACCGCCTTCGGCAGCCAGCCGGGCCGGGCGCTGTTCGGCATCGTCCAGGGCGGGACGGACGAGGCGCTGCGCGTGGAAAGCGCCAAGGACCTCGTCTCGCTCGATCTCGGCGGCTATGCGGTCGGCGGTCTCGCGGTCGGCGAGCCCCAGGCCGACATGCTGCGCATGATCGAGACGGTGGAGCCGCATCTCCCGACGGCGAAGCCGCGTTACCTGATGGGCGTCGGCACGCCCGACGACATCGCCCAGGCCGTCCGGCGCGGCATCGACATGTTCGACTGCGTGATGCCGACCCGGGCCGGGCGCCACGGCATGGCCTATACGCGCCACGGCCGCGTGAACCTCAAGAACGCCCGCTTCGCCGAGGACATCCGCCCGCTCGACGAGGCCTCCTCCTGTGCCGCCAGCCGGGATTACTCGCGCGCCTATCTCCACCATCTCGTCCGCTCGGGCGAGATTCTCGGCATGATGCTGCTGACCTGGAGCAACCTCGCCTATTACCAGGACCTGATGGCGGGTCTGCGGGCCGCGATCAGGGATGGCCGCCTCGAGGACCATCTCGCTGAGATCCGCGAAGGCTGGGCCCGCGGCGAGGCCGGCGCGCCCACCCGCCCGTAACGCCCCCGCCGCCGCACCGGGACGGAAAGCGCGATCATCGCGACGAAGGGGTTTGACCCTCGCCCGCCGAGCCCTTATTCCGACCCCCGAGGGCGCGTAGCTCAGCTGGTTAGAGCAACTGACTTTTAATCAGTAGGTCCTGGGTTCGAGTCCCAGCGCGCTCACCAACGATTTCAAGTGCTTGGCTCTGATTTATACGGGCCGCTAGGGCGCTTTGAACCTTGCGGACCCCGCAGAAGCACATTCGGTTCGGTGCGGCGATTGCACCTCGGAAACGACCGGCGATTTCGAAGGCTGCGATGTCTGCCCTGATCACGATCAAGGCTGCGGTCGAGCGTTTCGACGTAGCGGCCCGCAAGGACGGCCATCAGACGGCGACGAGCGGGACGAACCAGGAGCAGAGGTCGATGAACGCCATCGTCGCTGCGTCAAGGTTCCGACGGGAAGACGCTTCGCCAGTCGCGCTTCATGTCGACGACCGTCCAGCCCTTGGCGGAGGCCTCGTCGAGAGCCTTGTCGAGCCGGCCGATATGCGATTGGCGATCGTAGGCCCATTCCCGCTCCGCGTCCGTATGGTGCAGGATCGCGGCGAAGCGGGCGCCGGGTCCAGCGGCGGTCCATTGCAGCATGTCGAGGTCGCCGTCCGAGTTGCCAAAGGCCAGGATGGGGCGCCGGCCGATGAAGCGGTTGATGCCGACCGGCTTGCCGGGCCCATCATCCACGAACTCGACCTTGGGCTCCTTGACGAGTTCCGGCGCGCCGTTTCCGGCCTGCCTGAACCGGACCGAGCCCGATGAGCCGACGACCTGCTCGGGCGGGATGCCATAAGCCTTCTCGGCCCAGACGCGGATGAACTCGACGCCTCCGCCCGACACGATGAACGTCTTGAAGCCGTTGGATCTGAGGAAATTGAGAAGCTCCAGCTGCGGCTGGTAGACGAGCCTCTCGTAGGGTCGGCCGAAACGGGGGTGGCGGGCCGAGGCGAGCCAGCCGGCGACGGAAGCCGCGAAGGCGTCCGTCGTCATGCCGGCGTGAGTGGCGGTCAAGATCTCGGCCGCGCCTCGCTCGCCCGAGGCGGCCAACGCGGCGAGGTCGCCGTCGAGGACGGCCTTGATGGGCGGCCTCCCGCTCCATTCCGGATTCTGAGGAGCGAGTGTCCTTACCTGGTCGAGCGCGAAGGCAAACTGAAAATAGAGCGGCTGTTCGGCCCAGAGCGTGCCGTCGTTGTCAAAGACCGCTATCCGCTCGGCGGGCGGGACGAAATCCGTCCCGCCTTCGCGCGCGACGCGAGACACGAAACTCACGATCGCCTGCTTGACCGCACCATCGTGCCACGACGGCAGCGGGTCCGATTGGGCCGAGGCCCGGATGGAGGCGAGGAGAAGCGGCGCAGCGGAGACAGCCAGCGCGGCACGTCGGGTCAACGGATGCATGACGGAGCCTCCCTGACGGCGTTCCTCTCATCCGACGCGCGCCTCCGGCTCGGCGGGCGCGGCTCGCTACGGTGTCCGGCGATTCAGGTGTTCTTCGACCATCCGGTTCAGCGTACCGCGTATGCGCTCGGGATCGACGCTGCGGGCAAGTTCCCGCCTCTGCTTGATCGCGTCGAGGGTGCCTTCCAGCACGTTGGCCGGGTTGAAGCTCGGCGGGAACGAGCGTGGCGGGAACTCCTTGAAGGAGGCCACGAATTCGAAGACGTCGTCCATCATTCCGTAGACGATGCCAGCGCGGGCCACGAACCAGTCCCAATAGGTGTTGGACGTGATGTCGGCGCGTTCGAACGGATCCTGCATCAGGTTGAACACCTTCTGCATTCGGAGCGTCGTGAAGGGCTCGGCCCAGACCTCCATCGTCCCCTGCCGCCGCTGCTCGGAGAACACGAACTTGTAGTCGCCCTGCCGCAGGCCGACGAGCAATCCGTCGTCGTCCCCGTAGAAGAACTTGGCGCGGCTGCTCTTGGCACCGTTGTTGTTGGCCGCGCTGCCGCGCACCCCGCGCAGGAACTGCGACTGGTCGTAGCCGTCGAGATGGACTTTGTAGGTCTTGCCGTTCGCCGTGTAGCCCTGCTTCAGCTTGCCGACGATATCCGGCTCGCCGGCGACCGCGCAGAGCGTCGGTATCCAATCGTTATGACTCATCAGCTCGTTGGTGACCGTGCCGGGCTGGATGACACTCGGCCAGCGCACCATGCAGGGGACGCGGAAGGCCCCCTCCCAGTTCGTGTTCTTCTCCGAACGGAACCACGTCATGGCGGCATCGGGCCAGGTGTTCATGTGCGGACCGTTATCGGTCGTGTAGACGACGATGGTGTTCCCCGCGATGCCGAGATCGTCGAGCGCTTTCAGCAAGGTGCCGATCGTGTCGTCGTGCTCCTGCATGCCGTCGACATATTCGCTATCGCCATGCTTGTAGCGGCCGCGATGCTCGGCCCGAACGTGCGTGCGCAAGTGCATGCGGGTCGAATTGTACCAGCAGAAGAACGGCCGTCCCGCGCGGGCCTGCCGCCCCATGTAATCGATCGCGGCGGCCGAGGTCTCGTCGTCGATCGTCTCCATGCGCTTCTTCGTCAGCGCGCCGGTATCCTCGATCGTCTGCAGTCCGATCCTGCCGAAGCGCGGATCGACGGTTGGATCGTCGCGCTCGCTCGCCCGGCAGCGCAGCACGCCGCGGGGGCCGAACTTGGCCCGGTAGGCCGGGTCCTTGGGATAGTCCGGATGCTCGGGCTCTTCCTCCGCATTGAGGTGGTAGA
This sequence comes from Enterovirga rhinocerotis, assembly GCF_004363955.1. Taxonomy (GTDB): domain Bacteria; phylum Pseudomonadota; class Alphaproteobacteria; order Rhizobiales; family Beijerinckiaceae; genus Enterovirga; species Enterovirga rhinocerotis. The sequence continues at coordinate 2,563 of NZ_SNZR01000018.1, read as the reverse complement.
GGTTGCCGAAGAACTCGTCGAAGCCGTTGACCGTCGGCAGCGACTCATTGCGGTCCCCGACATGGTTCTTGCCGAACTGCCCGGTCGCGTAGCCGAGGTTCTTAAGGAGCCCGCCGATCGAGGGGTCGAGCTGGCTCATGCCCATCGGGGCGCCAGGGAAGCCGACCTTGCTCAACCCCGTACGGATGATGTGCTGACCGGTCAGGAAGGCGGATCGCCCCGCCGTGCAGGACTGCTCGCCGTAATAGTGCTGGAACTTGAGGCCTTCGCGGGCGATCCGGTCGATGTTCGGTGTCTCGTACCCCATCAGGCCGTTCGAATAGGCGCTGATGTTGGCGATGCCGATGTCGTCTCCGAAGATCACGAGGATGTTGGGCTTGGGGCCGGTGGCAGAGGGCATTGGCTGAGGCTGGGCTGCCGGTGCCGGTGCCTGTGCGGCAACGGCCGTGGCGGACAAACCGCCTGCAGCCAGCGTCGTGCCGGCCAGGAGCATGTGCCGGCGGCTGAGGCGCGTTTCGTCCGCGCGTTCGATGCCGTCGTGATCGCGCCCGTTGTGATCCGCCATGGCTGACGTCCTCCCTCAAGATGCGGCGAGACCCGGGATGGCTGGTCCAGGCGTCCATCGGCTGTGCCGCCATTCCGGCGTGGACCGGCCATGCCGGCCGTCGTTTGGGGTCGAGGGGGACGGCGGTTGATCCACGCCCCCCTCCACTCAGTAGGCCGCGGCCACCGCTCGACCTGAAGCCGCGGCGGGCGCCAATGGGCCGCCGAGGGGAAAGGAAATCGTCAGGAACCCCATGGTGCCCTGCGGACGATTACGGACCTCCACCTCGCGCAGGATCCGAATGCCCGTTGAAACGGGCGTCTCCCCGATCTTGAAGCTGTAGTTCAGCGTGCCCCCGACGGCCGTGGTCCGCCCCTTGAATTGGCCGAGCAGGGGCGATCCCCGGTCGGCCGAGACTTGTTCGTAATGGCCAGCAATCACACCGAGCGACAGCTCTTTCGTCAGCGACTTCGTGATGGCCAGATCGAAGTGAACCGCGTTCCCGGACCGGTAATCCGTCGCGGCGTTCCTGCCATTGACCTCGAAGCCCACGGCTCCGGAGACGTCGAGGCCGAGAGAGGGATCGAGCCATGTCACGGCGGCGGTGAGGTCGCCGATCGGCCGATTGAACGACACGTTTGAGAGAGCGCCGTCTCGATAAGATCCGGAAGGAATGCTGACCGAGCCGGTCAGCGACCAGTGAAGATTGCCCGCGTGCCAACCGATCAGGCTCGACACGACGGGATCGCCCACGTTGAACACGTTGTCGTCCGCCTGGAAGGCGGCCGTCCTTCCAAGTCGAGGAGCAGCGATAAGAGCTCCCGCCTGTACACGTGGGGACCCGAACGGGACGGAGACGGCGAATCCCAGATTGCCTCCGAAGACCTCGACCGGCGTGATCCAGGTCGGCGTGATGAAGTTGAGGGCGATGTTCGCCTTCACGTCAGCGACGAGAGCGCCGCCAATCTGCGTGCGGCGGCCCGCAGAGAAGTCGCCCGAGTAGTAGAAAACGTTGTTGGCCAAATAGAAGGCCGGCGGCGGCACGAAGCCCGCCATGGGACCGTGAATGCCGGGGACATAAAGGCTGCCGCCGCCCTCTGTCGCAGCAGCAGGCACCGCGCTCAGCGTCGGCAACGCCAATAAAATTGTTGCGATTATCTTCGCTGAGCGTGTCATGGCCTCCTCGGAAGACCATATTTTCAAGCATCCTCGCAGATGATAGTAGTTCTGCCAAGTCGACTCTGCCCGATGGTCCGGTTTCGGGCGGCGCCGGCGACGGGATCGCGCCGAGGAAGTCGTCATGCGCGACATCCCCATGGGCGAAATCGCGCGGGTCATCGGCCTCGCGACCGCACCGGCATTGCTGCTGGGAGCCGTGGCCCCGCCTGCTGGCGCTGCTGGTGACCCGCCTCGGTGACCTCGCGCGAGCCTCCAAGGACCTAAAACGTCGATCGATACGGCGACCGAAGCATGCCGGCGTTTCGATCAGCCTCCATGCGACCGATCGGGGGCAGGTCTGTGCGTGGACACGCCGTGCGAGGATGCGGACGCTCTCGCTTCAATGTGGATGTGGAGGCCGTCCGGCGTCGCGGCTCTTTGTCCAAGACGTGTCTACGAGGTCTGCCTCGCAGCCAGCCGCGTCCGCTCCGGCGAGCGAGCTTGCTCTATCGTGACAGATCCCATGCCCCCAGGGGCTCCCGGACCTTCCGCTCGGTGGCAGGATCGCTCCATTGGACGAGAAAGCTCTTCCTGCCTGACGCCGTGATCCGAAGCCCCGGGCCGCGGCACTCGTGATCGAAGACAAGCATGTTCGTCCGCCTGCCGGCAGCCTCATGGCCTTCAGGGATCGGCATAGGCCCGTTTCTACCTGTTGAACCGGATGGGGACGGTGAGGGCGACGGTTCCTCCTCCGATGCCGGCGGGTGGCGGGGGGACGGGGCTTGCGCGTCTCGGCAGGGAGGCGGCCTCGGCATCGAGGCGGGGATCTCCGGAGGAGCCGATGAGGCGCGCGGACAGGAC
>NZ_SNZR01000017.1 GCF_004363955.1 Enterovirga rhinocerotis | reverse complement strand
GACCGTCGATGTCGCGGTCGATCTTCCGGTCTCGAATGCCGAGACCCAGCCCCGGCCCGACAAGCCGATCTTCCTGACGGTCAAGCCCGACCTGAGCCTCGCCCTCGGCCAGGACGACGTGCCGCGCGCGAGCCTGCGCTCGCTGCTCGACGGGCAGACGGGGGGCGACCGCCAGCAGCGCGTCTTCGTGCGCGCGGACGGCGCGGTGCCCTATCGCGAGCTGATGGGCGTGATGAACCTCCTGCGGCAGGCGGGTTATCTCAAGATCGGCCTGGTCGGGCTCGAGGAGACCGGCCAGGCGGGCGGTCCATCTCCGACCGCGCGGCCATGATCGACTGGCGCGATCCCGACGGCCGGCCGCAGCGGAGCCTCACCGCGAGGGCCGCCCTGCGCTGGGGCCTCGCCGCGGCGACCGTCGTCTCGGTCCATGCCGGCGGCGTCTGGGCGGCCTTGCACTGGGGGCCGCACGAGGTCGCGGCGGGCGATCCGCCCGCACCCGTCATGATCGAGCTCGCGCCCCTCGCCGTCGCGCCCGACCTGCCCGAGACCGACGTCACGCCCGGGCCCGAGATGGCCGCGGCCGAGCCCCGCCCAGCGCCGGAGAAGCCGACCGAGGAGCCGAAGCCCGAGCCGGATCCCGAACCCGCCCCGCCCGACCCCGAGCCGCTGGTCGCCGAGCTCGAGGAGCCGACCCCGCGCGAGCCGGAGCCCGAGATCAAGATTCCGGACCTGCCGCCGATCCCGGATGCCGCGGCGGTCCTCTCTCCGCCGCCGGCGAGGCGCAGCCCCGAGCGCCCCGTCGAGCGCGTCAAGAAGGTCCAGCGCAAGACCCCGTCCAAGGCCCAGCAGCGCAGCGCCCGCCAGACGACCGCCCCGCCGACGGCCCAGGCCGAGCGCGCCAACCGATCCGCCGCACCGAGCGCCGGGGCCGCCCAGGCTCCCTCCGTCTCCCCCGCGACCTGGCGCGGCAGCCTGATGGCCCATCTCAACCGGCACAAGCGCGCCCCCGCCGGAGCCTCGACCGGCACCGCCCAGGTCGCCTTCACCATCGACCGCGCGGGACGCGTCCTGTCCGCGCGCCTCATCGGCTCCTCCGGAGATCCCCGCCTCGATGCCGAGGCCGCCTCCCTGCCGAGACGCGCAAGCCCCGTCCCCCCGCCCCCCGCCGGCATCGGAGGAGGAACCGTCCCCCTCACCGTCCCCATCCGGTTCAACAGGTAGAAACGGGCCGATCCGGGTCGCGGCGTCCTCGGCTCCCGATTCAGGGCGGGAGGTTCACGAGCCGGCGCCGCCCGCGAGCTGCCGGGCCGGCGTGCAGGGCCTTGCCTTCGTCTGCAGGAACCGCCGAAAGGCGTGAGCCGGCATGGGCCTGCCGAACAGATATCCCTGTGCCTCCGGACATCCGTTCGTCTTGAGAAAATCGAGCTGCGCCTCGGTTTCCACGCCCTCCGCGATCACATCCATCCCGAAGCTGTCCCCGAGATAGAGGATCGCCTTCACGATCGCTGCGTCCTCGGAATTCACGTGGACGTCCCGCACGAAGGTGCGGTCGATCTTCAGGCGCGAGAAGGGATAGCGCTTCAGCAGGCTCAGCGACGCGAAGCCGGTTCCGTAATCGTCGAGTGCGAGCCCGACCCCGAGGTCGCGCAGGTCGCGGAAGAGGCGCTCGGTCGCACGGTCGTTCCGAAGGAAGATGTTCTCGACGATCTCGAGCTCGAGGGCACGCGCCGGTAGGCCGGAGAGGGAGAGCGCCTTCGCGACCGCCAGCGGCAGGTGTTCGGAACGGAACTGCGCCTCGAAGAGGTTCACGGCGATCCGGAAATCGGGGGCGAGCGCGCGCCATTCGGCAGCCTGCCGGCAGGCCGCCTGCAGGATCCAGTCACCGACCTCGGCCGCGGAGGGCTTGCGCTCCAGGACGTCGATGAACGAGGCGGGGGTCAGCAGCCCCCTGGCGGGATGGTTCCAGCGCAGGAGCGCTTCCGCGCCCGTGAGCCGCCGGTCGGCGGTCGCGATCTGAGGCTGGTAGAACAGCTCGAACTCGCCGTTCTCGAAGGCGTGTTTCAACTCCTTCTCGAAGGCGCGCCGGGCGACGGCCACCTCTCTCAGGGCCGGGGCGAAGATCTCGAAGCTGCCCTTTCCGGCGGCCTTGCTCCGATAGAGCGCGAGGTCGGCGGCGCCCAGCAGCTCCTCCGGATTGCGGCTGTGCTGGGGTGCCAGAGCGATGCCGATGCTGACGCCGACGTCGATCCGCTTCCCGGAGAACTCGTAGGGCGCGGAGATCGACGCGATCAGCATCTCCGCCATGGCTTCGGCCCGGCGCGCGTCGTTGCCATCGAAAAGGACGACGAACTCGTCGCCGCCGAGCCGTGCGACCTTGATCGCGTCGTGGCAGGCCGCTTTCAGGCGGAGCGCCACCTCCTTCAGAACGGTATCGCCCGCCGAATGCCCGAGCGTGTCGTTGATGTCCTTGAAGCCGTCGAGATCGAGCGAGAAGACCGTCAGCGGCTTCGCCGCGCCCAACGCTTCCTTCAGGCATTCGCGCCAGGCGCCCCGATTGGGCAGGTCGGTCAAGGCGTCGAGCGAGGCCAGCCGGTAGAGCCGCTCTTCGTTGTGCCGGCGCTCCGTGACGTCGCGGACGATCGCCCCGACGCTCCATGTGTTGCCTTCCTTCCAGGTCGATAGCGAGAACTCGGCCGGAAACTCGCTGCCGTCCTTGCGCAGGCCCGATAACTCGACCGTGCGGTCCGCGAGTTCCATCTTCTCGCCCTGGCGGAGCCGTTCGAGTTCGGATTCGTAGATCTGGCGCCAGCTCTCGGGAACGATGATCTCGCCGGAATTCTCGAGCATCTCCTCGGCCGAATAGCCGAAGAGGCGCTCGGCGGAGCGGTTCCAGAACGTCACGTCGCCTTCCGCGTTCGAGCAGATGATCGCGTCGGGCGAGGTGGCGGCGATGTTCTCGAAGCGGACCTGGCTCGTCGAGCGCACATGATCGAGCCGGCGCATTTCCATCCGGTCCATGACGAGAGCGGCGACATCGCCGAGATTCCTCCGGTCCTCCTCGGAGAAGGTCGAGCGTGGCTTGCTGTCGATCAGGCAGACCGTGCCGATCTTCCCGCCGCCCGGAGCGACCAGCGGCTTGCCGGCATAGAAGCGGATGAAGGGCGGCCCGAGCACCAGCGGATTGGCGGCGAACCGGGGGTCCTTGGCGGCGTCCGGGATCACGAGGACATCGTCCTGCATGATCGCGTGCGCGCAGAACGAAATCTCGCGGCTCGTCTCGCAGAGATCGAGCCCGATATGCGACTTGAAGAACTGCCGGCTCCGCTCGATCAGCGACACCAGCACGATCGGAACGTCGAACAGACTGGAGGCCAAGCGGGCCAGGCGGTCGAATTCTTCGTCCGGTCGCGTGTCGACAAGACGATACTCCTCCAGCGCGTTCAGCCGATCCTGTTCGTCATGCGGCAGAGGATAGGACTTCGACAATTGAGCTGCTCGCCAGTGCCCGGGCGCTTGGATGCGTCTCAAGCGCCCGAACAGAGGTAACGCCTGAAACGCGGGACGGTCTAACGAATGTTCGGATTCCCCCGTGTTTCATTATCCGTGCCTTAATAATGGATGAGCCGAGCGGACGTGGTGCCGCTGGGGAGGGGTTCCCGCCGCCCGGGGGAATGGGCGGCGGGGCCGTGTGTCGATGCGGCGGATCAGACGAAGGTGAACTCCGCATGGGCGGTCAGTTGGGCGAGCGTCATGCCCTTCACGAGGAGCGAATCTCCCGACCCGCCTCCCGCCGCCGTGATGAGGACATCCCGGCCGCTGACGGTGAAGGTCAGATCGTCCATGCTGTCGGCCACGCCGGAGAAGTCGAGCACAAGCTCGCCACGTCCGCCATTATGAAGCGTGTCGCGGCCGAAGCCCGCCGATTCGAAATGGAGCGTGGTCCGGCCTGTCGAGGCATAGTAGACGTCGTTGCCTCTCCCTCCCGTGACGTCGATGTCGCCGTCGGACATCATGATCCGGTCGGCCGACCGCGATCCGATGATCGTCACCTCCTGCCCCGGCGCGCTTCGCGCCGAGATTTCGCCCGGCGTCTGTGCGAGCAGCGAGAAGTCGACCGTCGCGTTCTGCTCGATGAGGTAGCGCTCGACGTTGATGACGTCGCCCGTCCGGAAGACGATGTCGCTGTTTCCTCTGACGATCACCGTATCCGTGCCGGTCCCGCCATCGACCTTGGTGCCGGTCTCGTGCACGACCAGCCGGTCGTCGCCGCCCATCCCGAACAGGATGTCTTTGCCGCCGCGGCCGTCGAGCAGGTTGTTGCCCTCGTTGCCGACGAGTTCGTTGACGAACTCGTTGCCGCGAAGGTTCAGAGCCTGGGTGCCCGTCGAAGGCGAGATCACGACCTTTTCGATCTCCTGTCGCGCTTCCAAGACGTAGCTCACGGTCGTCCAGACCGTGTCGTAGCCGCCGCCGACCGATTCGAGGACGCGATCCCTGACATTGTCGACCCGATAGCCGTCGTCGCCGCCATAGCCCCACATCACGTCGGCCCCGCCGCCTCCGTCGAGGACGTTGGCGCCGTCGTTGCCGCGAAGGGTGTTCGCGAACTCGTTCCCCGTCAGGCGGAGTTCCGCCGTGCCGCGGGCGTCGAGAGCCTGGAGCCGCTCGATGTGCTGGCCGGCCGCGAGGGTGTAGCTGCCGACCGACAGGACCGTGTCGGTTCCCTCGCCGGCGGCCTCGATGACGATGTCGGAGGCCGAGTCGACGATGTAGATGTCGTTGCCGGCCCCGCCCCTCATCGTGTCGATGCCGCTGCCGCCGTCGAGCCGGTCGTTGCCGCCGCCGCCATAGAGCGTGTCGTCGCCGTCGCCGCCGAAGATGCGGTCGTCGCCGTTGCCGCCCCTGAGGGTATCGGCATTGACGCTTCCGCGGATCACGTCGGCCTTGGCGAAGGCGAGTTCGCTGAGGTTGGGGGTGCGGTCCGTGTTCAGATTGGCGTAGGATCCGCCGGTCGGGCCTTGCGGATTGATCAGAAGCGAGAGCACGTTCAGGAGAAGGTCGACGAGGGGGATGTTGCCTCGGGTGCCGAAGTCGACCTCGAATTCCTCGCCCCGGTAATTCGCGAGCTGGGTGCTGCCGGAACTGACCTTGATACTGTCGTAGTGACCGGACACGCCGACCGACCCGATGAGCAGCCCTCGGTCGTATCGGACCTCCCACTCGCCCGAATAGACATAGGTGAGGCCGTCCTTCACGAAGGACAGGTCACGATACACGATGGTCTGGGTCTGCCCCAGGCCCGGGCTGCCGCTGCGGCTGAGCTCGACGCCGAGCTTCAGATTTTCGGCTCCCCGGAGATTGTTGACCCATAGGTTCTGCAGGTCGAACCCATTCGGTGTAACGACATTCGCGACCGCCATTTCTTCCTCCACTATCGATTGTGGCGCCGTTGTGCAGTCGTTCGAAGATCAAATGCACAATAAGCGCATCGACAGTGAGGCTGTCATCTCAATTGCTAAGGCCCGGTTAATGCGTAAAAGTGCAGGTTGTAGTTGGTAGAAACCAGACATAATGATGCCTTGCCGGATTTGATAAATATTGTCTCATTGTGAGTATTGCCGCATCGGAAAGATGTGTTTGCGGATGGCGATAGCCGTCTCGTCGCCTCCGGTTGCAGCGGATCGCGCCGGTTCCTGAAGGGCGGTGACAAATGCGAAGTCGATCGTTCGTTCTGATATCGGGATGTTGATCATCCGACAACGATCTTGTCGGCTATCGACCATCAAGTCTCTCTCTTCAGCGTATCGGCTTGAGAAGGGGCTGCTGGGATCAGTCGAGTTTGACTGTCATTGTGCAGCCGAGCCGGCTCCTCCGTAAGGAGGACCGGCGGGGTGATCGGGCGCTAAAGAGAGCGCCAGTCCGTGACGCCGTCGAGTCTTGCCGCTTGCTCTGCGCCGGGCGCGACCGTCTATCCCGGCCGGGCCAAGACGCCGCCCGTCATGGGGCGCTCGACGCCGGTCGTCGTCGGGAAGGTGATCGGCTCTCCCGCGAGCGCGAGCACCGCGAGATAGGCGAAGGCCTGGGCTTCGAGGAAGGCGGATGACCAGCCGACGGCGTCGGCGGTCGCGATCTCGACGCGCAGATGATGCTTGAGCAGCCGCATCAATTCGCCGTTGCGGGCGCCGCCACCGGCGACGATCCAGCGCGTCGGCGTTTCGCGGGCATGGTCGACGGCGCGGGCCGTCGCCTGCGCCGTGAAGGCGGTGAGGGTCGCGGCGCCGTCTTCGGTCGAGAGCTGGCCGGCGAGCCTGTGCGAGAACCAGTTCCGGTCGAGCGATTTCGGCGGCTTCTGCACGAAGAAGGGATGCATCAGGAGCCAGGCGAGAAGCGCCCCGTCCGGCCGGCCTCGCGCCGCGGTCCGGCCGCCATCGTCGAGCGCGCGGCCGGTGCGGTCCCGCATCCAGTCGTCGATCAGCGCGTTGCCGGGGCCGGTGTCGAAGGCGAGAAGCCGCCCCTCGTCGCCGATCAGCGTGACGTTCGCGACCCCGCCGATATTGAGGATGGCGAGCGGCGCCTCGAAGCCCGACGCTTCCGCCAGGGCGCGGTGGAAGACGGGAACGAGGGGCGCACCCTGGCCGCCCGCCGCGACATCGGCCGCGCGGAGATCGTAGACGACCGGGATTCCGAGACGCGAGGCCAGCGCCTGCCCGTCGCCGATCTGCACGGTGATGCCCTCGGCGGGACGGTGCAGCACGGTCTGGCCATGGAAGCCGACCACCTCGATCGCGTCGGCGTCGAGACCTTCGGCCGCGAGGAAGGCCTCGACCGCCTCGGCATGGGCCCGCGTGATCAGCGCTTCCGCCTCGCCGAGGCAGCCCGGACGCTCGGCGCGTTCGGTGATGGCCTCGGCATCGGCGAGCGCCTGGCGCAGCAGCGCGCGCTCCGCCTCCGAATAGGGCCGGTAGCCCGTCGGTCCCAGCGGCTCGACATGGCCGTTGCCGCCGCTCCGGACGCGCAGGCTGGTTCCGTCCGTCTCGATCAGCGCGACGTCGATGCCGTCCATCGAGGTCCCGCTCATCAGGCCGATCGCAAGTCCCATCGCCCCGAATCTCCGCCGAATCCTGGATTTGCCGCAGGAAGCTGTTACAGGCACCGCTCCGAACGCGAAACGAAGCTCATGTCAGCCCCGACCTCAGATTTCCTGCGCGTCCTCACCGAGCGCGGCTTCATCCACCAGACGTCGGATGCCGACGGCATCGACGCGCTCGCGATGTCCGGCGGCCTCACGACCTATGTCGGCTACGACTGCACGGCTCCCTCGCTCCATGTCGGCCACCTCCTGTCGATCATGATGCTGCACTGGCTGCAGCAGACGGGGGCCGGCCGGCCGATCGTCCTGATGGGCGGGGGCACGACGCGGGTCGGTGATCCCTCGGGTCGCGACGCGACGCGCCAGATCCTGACGCCGGAGCAGATCGACGCCAACAAGGCGGGCATCGGGAAGGTGTTCAGCCGCTTCCTGCGCTTCGGCGAGAGCGGTCACGACGCGCTGATGTCGGACAATGCCGAGTGGCTGCTCGCGCTCAACTACATCGACTTCCTGCGCGACGTCGGCCGCCACTTCTCGGTCAACCGCATGATGTCGATGGATTCGGTGCGGATGCGGCTCGAGCGGGATTACGAGCTCAGCTTCATCGAGTTCAACTACATGCTGCTCCAGTCCTACGATTTCGTGGAGCTGAACCGCCGCTACGGCGTGCGCATGCAGATGGGCGGCTCCGATCAATGGGGCAACATCGTCAACGGCATCGATCTCGGCCGCCGCATGGGCACCGCGCAGCTCTACGGGCTGACGGCCCCGCTCCTGACCACCTCCTCCGGGGCCAAGATGGGCAAGACGGCCGCCGGCGCCGTCTGGCTCGATCCCGGCCATCTCAGCCCCTACGATTACTGGCAGTACTGGCGGAACGCCGAGGATGCCGATGTCGGCCGCTTCCTGCGGCTCTTCACGACGCTGCCGATGGACGAGATCGCACGGCTCGAGGCCCTCGAGGGTCAGGAGATCAACGAGGCGAAGAAGGTCCTCGCCACCGCCGCGACCGCGCTCCTGCACGGCGCCGAGGCCGCCGCGCAGGCGAGCGAGACGGCGACCAGGACCTTCGAGCAGGGCCAGGCCGCCGACACGCTGCCCTCGGTCGACTGCCCGCGCGCCGACCTCGTCGCCGGGATCGCCATCGGCCCGGCGCTGGTCAAGGCGGGCCTCGTCGGCAGCAACGGCGAGGCGCGCCGCGCCATCGCGGGCGGCGCCATCGCGGTCAACGGCACCAAGGTCGCGGACGAGAAGCGGGTGATCGGCGAGGGTGATCTCACGCCCGACGGCACTGTCGTGCTCTCCTTCGGCAAGAAGCGGCACGTCCTCCTGCGCGCGGTGTGAGCCGGCCGCTTCCGGCGGCGCTCGTCAGCGGGCGCTTCGACGGCGGGGAGGCTGGACGGCGTTGGCCGCCGGGGAGGGGGCCGAGGCGTCGGGCTGGCCCTCGGTCTGCATCCAGCCGAAGAGCTTGCGCAGGATTCCGGGCGCGACGGCGGATAGCGGATTGACGGTGACGCTGGGATTGGTCAGCGCGCCGGCGACACGGAATTCGACCGCGATCAGCCCCTCGTTCCGGCCGCCTCCCAGGATGAGACCGACGACCGGGATCTGGCTGAAGGCGTTGTTGAGCATGTAGGCCGGCACGAAGGTGCCGGTGATGTCGAGCCGATCCCGCGCATGGTCGACGAAGCCGGAGAGGTTGAAGCCGACCTGCGGGCCGTAGATCACCGCGTCCGAGTAATCCATCCGCGCGCCCTGCCGCCGGAAGGCGGTGGTCAGGCGGTTGAAGGCGATCTGGTCGACCGCCTGCGAACGGGACGCCGTTCCGCCGCGCTCGTCGTTGGCCGAGGTGGCGGATTGCTGGGTCTGGGACACGATCCGCCGGAGGGCAGGCTCGCCCTGGAGGGCGAATTCGTCGATCGTGATCCGGCCCTCCTGGACGCCGTCGCCCGTCCGGGCGTCGACCGTGAGGCGTCCGGACGTCATGCGCCGGTAGAGATCGAGGAAGCGCAGCGTCGCGCCGGCATCGCCGGAGCGAAGGGCGAGGATCGGCGCTCCGGCATCGCGCTTGGCGAGCTGGGCCTCGACGGCGGCGCTGCGGAACCGGCCGGCGAACTGCAACGCCCGCAGGTCCCCGTCCCGGACGGAGCCCTTGGCCGAGACGTTCGTCATGGCCTCGTCGTTGAACCCGCTGAGGATGGTGCTCGAGAGATCGAGCTCGATGTCCTGGCTCTCGCGCGCCGCGGCACCCTTGGCCGGCGCCGCGTTGATCCATTTGAGGAATGGGCGCGCATCGATGTTGTTGCCCCGCACGACCAGCCGGTAGACACCGCCGCTGCGCTCGAGCTGGGCCTTCATGTCGTCGCCGGGCGACAAACGCAGGCTCGTGATGTCGGCGCGTTCGACGGCGCCGGTCTGCCCGAGGCCGAGAAGCCCGCGGATCTGCACGCTGCCGGATTCCACCTGAAGATCGCGCAGTTCCGTCACGCCGCCCGTCTCGGTCTTCGTGAAGCTGACGCGCCCGGGTCTGCCCGGCGCCTTCTGCCAACCGGGGAGAAGCCCGTCGATTCCCGCCCGCGCGAGATCGGCCTCGACGCGTGGCACTCCCTTCGCGCCGAGCGGAACGGCGACCTTCACTGCGACCGGCCCGGTGAGGACGGGCGCGACGGGCAGGCCCCGGCGCCCGCGCGCGGCCTCGTCCAGCGTCGCGGAGACGAGCAGCTCGCCGGTCCCCGTCCGGGGCAGGCGGAGGTCGAATGCAGTCGGCACGCCGCTCAGCCTGCCGTCCCCCTTGATCGTGAGAAGGCCGGCTTCGCGCGACACCGTGAAGGCTCCCGCCTCGAGCCGCTCCTTGCCGGGCAGCTTGTCGACGACGACGTCGGACAGATTGCCGGTGACGTCGATGGCAAGATCGGAGAGGGGAGGGATGGTTCCCGGGATCAGCGGCAGCGAGGCCTTCAGGTCGAGCCGACCCCGCACGGCGGCGGGGTCGATCTCCGGCAGGCCGGCTTCGGCGATGAGGGGCGAGCGCACGAAGGAGGCGAGCGCGTCGAGGCCGCCCTGGATGCGGAACCCGATGGTCGCGGCGCTGCCCGGCTGATGCAGCGTCGTGTGGAGATAGCTCGCGTCGGAGAAGGACAGGCGCCGGCCGTCGGGCATCGCGATCGCGCCGTCCTCGGCCTTCAGGGAGACGTGCGTTCCCGAGGTGGTTCCGGCGACGGTGAGATCCCGCAGCGGCGGCAGGCCGTCCACGACCGACAGGCCGATCCCGGATGCCGCAAAGCTCAGCGAGACGGATCGCTCCGTCATGGGCGCGTCGGAGAAGGCCGCCTTCATGTCCTGCGCGTCGAGCGCCGCGGACAGGGTCAGCTGCTCGACCGAGCCCGAGAGAAGCCTCTTGGCCAGATAGGCGCGCAGGTCGGGCGTGATCGTATCCGGCCAGAGCCGCACGAGGCGAAGGGCATCGGTGCCCTTCACGTCGAGCCGGCCGGACAGGATTTCCGTGGTCGAGTTGGGCGTGAAGCTGCCCGTCAGCGCCATGTCGACGCCTTCGCCCTTCAGCGCCAGCTTATCGAGCCTGATCGAGTCCTCGCCGACGAGTGCCTCCGCCTGCACCGAGCCGAGGCGGAAGGCGGGGTGCTGGGGGTCGAGGGCCGCCACGACGACGTCGCGGCCCGACAATCCGATCCGCCAGCGGCCGAGTTCCGCCAGGGCGACGGAGCCGTCGAGCACGACCCGTGTTCCCTCGCTCTGGACGGTCAGGGCCGGGATGGCGAGAACCCGGCTCGTCTCGTCCCACTGCACCTGCGCGGAGGCACCGTCGAGCCGGATGGGCGCGCTGCCCTTCCGGGCGATGGTCCCCGCCGAGCTGTGCAGGCGTCCCGAGAGATGATCGAGCCGGCCGCGCCCGAACGCGGTGGCCAGCGATGCGCTGATCTTGACGTCGGACGCGACGGGCACCTTCGAGAGGCCCGCCAGGAGCATGATGTCGGCGAGCGGGACACCCTCCGCCTCGATCGATGTCGGATGGCCCCTGCGCCCGCCGACCGTGCCGTGGACGTGCCAGTCGCCGCGCACCCCCTGGAGTTCCAGGTCGAAGCGTCGGTCGCCGCCTTCGACCTGTTCGAACACGGCGTTCACGCGCCGGAAGGCGACGCGTTCGCGGCCGTCATAGCCGAGCAGCGAGAGGTTCGCGTCGACGAGGCGGGCGCGGTCCAGCGCGCCGATCAGCCCCGAGGATTCCACCAGAGGACGGATGAGCGAGGCGACGGCGGTCGAGACGACGGAGGGCGCCTGCGCCTCGCCGGAAGCCGGCGTCGGCGGCACCGCGACGTCGGGCGCCGCGGCCTCGGGGGAAGCGGATCCCGTCGAGGGGGTCCCCTCGGGCAGCGGCGGAGCGGCGATGGCGGGGCCGTCGAGGGCGCTGGAGAAGGAGAGCGTCCCGTCCTTCGCGATCACGCCGCGAAGATGGACGTCGCGCAGTTCGATCTCGCGCGGCGAGACATGGCCGACGAGCAGGGAGAGCGGATTCAGGCTGACGAGCGCCCAGGGCGTGCGGACGACGGTGATGCCGACGGGGTTGCGGATCTCGAGCCCGCCCGCCCGCAGGGCCGGCTTGCCGCCGTACAGTTCGAGCACCGTTTCGTCGACCGTGACCCGCCACCCGGCGCCGAGGCGCGAGGTCAGCGCCTCTTCGAGCCGTCCCTTGTAATCCGCGAGGTTGAGAGGCGAGGCTGCGAGGCGCAGGTAGAACCCGCCCGCGGCGACCGCCACGATGACGAGGAGCCCGGCGAGGACATAGGCACAGCCCTGCACCGCGCGAAGGCCGGCCCGCCGGCGCTTCGGCCCCGACCGAGCGTCTCGACGTGGGAGCTTCGCCTTGATCCTCATTCAGCTCGCACAGATGAATGGCGGCGCGGGGCCGCGATTGGGTATAGGGGTGGCGGCGGCCCCGGGCGAGCCCCGGCATCGGGCGCCCGTCCCTCAGACACCCCTAATCCGACGAAAGGAAGGCGCCATGACAGTTGCAAGCGACTCGCTGGAGATCGGCTCGGCGGCGCCATCCTTCACCCTCCCGGACTCGGCAGGCCGACCCGTCTCGCTCGAATCGCTTCGCGGCCGGACGGTCGTCGTCTTCTTCTACCCGAAGGATGACACGAGCGGATGCACGGCGGAGGCCAAGGATTTCACGAGCCTCAAGGGGGCCTTCGAATCGGCCGGGGCCGAGATCGTCGGCATCTCGATCGGCAGCGTGGCCGGCAAGGCGAAATTCGCGCGCAAGCACGACCTCGCGATCACGCTCGCGGCCGACGAGGACCAGGCCGTTGCCGAAGCCTACGGCGTCTGGGTGCAGAAGAGCATGTGGGGCCGCAAGTATATGGGGATCGAGCGCGCCACCTTCCTGATCGATCGCGAGGGCCGGATCGCGCGGGTCTGGCGGAAGGTCTCGGTGCCGGGTCATGCGGCCGAGGTGCTCGAGGCGGCCCGCGCCCTCTGATCGGCGCTTCGCTCTTCCTTAACGCTAATGCCGTCCTAATGCGGGCCGTTCCATTCGACGGTCCGTCATGCCGAACCGCCATCCCCGCCATCCTCCCGCCAAGGACTTCGCGCGCCCCGCGACACGCGAGCCGGTGCAGGCAGGAATCAGCCCGAAGATCGTCCTGGCACTCTGCGCCCTCACGCTCGCGACGACGCTCTGGGGCGGGGCGGCGACCTGGTACATCCTCTTCCGTGACGAGTTCGCTCAGACCTTCCTCGCCCGGCAGACCGAGATGCGGATCGCCTACGAGGATCGGGTCGCCGATCTGAGAAACAGGCTGGAGCGCGAGATCACCTCGGGCCTCGTCGAGCGAAAGGCCTTCGCGGCCCGGGTCGACGCCCTGACGACGCGGCAGGCCGAGATCGAGTCCCGCCAGATCTGGATCGCCTCCCTGGCCGACCGGCTCTCGGGATCGGCGCCGTCCCGGCTCCTCCCCGAGCCCGCCGGGACCCTGCTGCCGAGCCGCGCGGTCGAGACGACGGGATCCATCCCGACCATGCCGGGCGCGAAGCCGATGCCCGTCGCGGCGGAACCGCTGGACCTGCGGCTGCGCGGACACGCGCCGGCGGTGCCTTCGGTTCCCGACCGGCTGTCGGGCGTCGAGCTGTCGCTGGGGCGGGCCTCCGCGGCTGCGGTGGGTTCGGCCGAGACGATCCGGCAGGCGGCCCGCGAGCGGGTGACGCGCCTGCGGCTCGCGCTGGAGGCAACCCGTCTGCCCGTGTCGCGTCTCTCGCCGCGCGAGCCGGCGACGGGCGGCCCCTTCGTTCCGCTGCCTCAAGCCTTCGACGCCGCGGGCCTCAGGCCGATCGCCGCCGACGCGGAAGGCAGCGTCGGGGAACTCGAGCGGCTGGGTTCCGTCGCCCGGTCCTTGCCGCTCGGCCGGCCGATGTTCGGCCCGCTCGAACAGACGAGTTCCTTCGGCGCCCGGCTCGATCCCTTCAACCGCGCGGCCGCGATGCATACCGGAGTGGATTTCCGCGCGGAGGCCGGGGCTCCCGTCCGATCGACGGCCGCGGGGCGGGTGACGGTCGCCGATTACAGCGGCGGCTACGGCAACATGGTCGAGGTCGAGCACGAGGGCGGCGTCTCGACGCGCTACGCGCATCTCTCGGCGATCACCGTCGCGCCCGGCCAGCGCGTGGACCTCGGTCAGATCGTAGGGCGCGCGGGCTCGACGGGCCGGTCGACCGGCACCCATCTTCATTACGAGACGCGGATCGACGGCGAGCCGGTCAACCCGGCTCGCTTCTTCGAAGCAGGCCGCCTCCTGGAGGCGGCCCGCTAGAGCATGCTTTAACAATAACTTAGAGCACGCTGGCGTTTCCGTGAAACAGCAGCGTGCCCCAGGGCAGAGAAGCGTTACGCGGTCTTGATCCAGACCGCCTTGACGTTGAGGTACTCCTCGACGTGCTGGAGCCCGGATTCGCGGCCGTAGCCCGACATCTTGTAGCCGCCGAAGGGCACGGCGGGGTCCATCGCCTGGTAGCAATTCACCCAGACCGAGCCGGCGCGGAGGCTCTTGGCGATCTTGTGCGCCTTCGACACGTCGCGCGTCCAAAGCCCGCTGCCGAGGCCGAAATCGGTGTTGTTGCCGCGCTTGATCACCTCGTCGATATCGTCGAACGGGATGGCCGAGATCACGGGCCCGAAGATTTCCTCGCGGGCGATCCGCATGTCGTCCTTCACGTTCGCGAAGACGGTCGGCGGCACGAAGAAGCCCTTCGACAGCGCACCGTCAGTGAGGCGCGCGCCGCCGGCGAGGGCCTTGGCGCCTTCCTCCTGGCCGACCTTCAGATAGCCGGTCACGCGGTCGAGCTGCTCGGTCGAGACGAGCGGGCCGACCTGCACCTCCGGATCGATGCCGTCGCCGACCTTGAGCGAGCGGCTGAACTCGGCGACGCGGGCGGTGAACTCGTCATAGATCTTGCGCTCGACGAAGAGGCGCGTTCCGGCCGAGCAGATCTGGCCGGAATTGGCGAAGACCGCCATGGCCGCGCCCGGCACGGCGGCATCGAGATCGGCATCGGCGAAGACGATGTCGGGCGACTTGCCGCCGAGCTCGAGCGAGACGCGCTTGAGGTTGTTGGCCGAGGCCTGGACGATCTTCTGGCCCGTGACGTGCGAGCCGGTGAAGGCGACCTTGTCGACGCCCATATGGCCCGAGAGGGCCGCGCCGGCCGTCTCGCCGTAACCCGGCACGACGTTGACCACGCCCGGCGGCACGCCCGCCTGCTCGCAAAGCTCGGCGATGCGCAGCGGGGTCAGCGGCGCTTCCTCGGCGGGCTTGAGCACGACCGTGCAGCCGGTCGCGAGAGCCGGGCCGATCTTCCAGAGCGTCGCCGTCAGCGGGCCGTTCCAGGGGATGATGGCGCCGACGACGCCGACCGGCTCCTTCAGCGTGTAGGAGAAGATGTCGCCCGGCAGCGAGTTCTCGATCGTCTCGCCATGGATGGTGACGGCATGGGCCGCATAGTAGCGCAGCATGCCGACGGCGCGCTGCTTGTTGCCGCGCGTCCGCGAGATCGGCGCGCCCATGTCGAGCGTGTCGAGCGTCGCGAGCTCTTCGATGTTCTCCTCGATGAGGTCGGCGAGGCGGAGGAGCAGCAGCTGGCGCTCGGCCGGCTTCCACTTGCTCCAGGGACCCTCGAAGGCGCGCCGGGCCGCTTCGACGGCGCGGTCGATATCGGCCGCGTCACCCTCGGCGACATCGGCGAGGACCTCGCCCGTCGCCGGGTTATGGCTCTGGAACGTCTTGCCCGAGCGGGCTTCGACCCACTGGCCGTCGATGAACAGCTTCTTGAGCTTGCCGTCGAGATAGGCCGGCCGGAACGCTCCGGGCTTGTCCTGGTATGTCATAGGTCTCTCCCTGAGTGCCGGACCGACTCGGGCCGACGCAGCTCATTATATTCCGTTGGATATAGAGCGTAGGGGCAGAGGCTACCAATGACGGGGGCGGGCTGCCAGCCCCTCCCTGCGAAATTCGAAAGGCTGGCACGCGCAGAATGGCGCCATCGCCGGCCCGCAAACGTTCATCGAGATCATCGCCTCGCGTCCCCGGCTCGGGACCGCGAGGCGGAGACCCCGGCCGATCCGGCGGCCGGGTCAGCCTGCGGCTGCGGCGAGGGACGATGTGCGGAGGGGCGTCTCCACGCCGGTCTCCTCGAGATCGAACGCCTTGCTGACGGCATCGTGCGCGCGGTCGAAGGGCTGCGGGAAAAAGCAGGCGATCCTGGTCGGATCGGCGAGCCCCCACTTGGTTCCGCTCCACCAGCACGCGGTCGGGATCCGGCCGCTCTGGGTCCGCCAGCGCGTGATCGCCGCATACCAGCCCGCCCGGAGGGGCGTGGCTCCGTTCAGATCGACCCAATCCATCATAGCCTCCAAGGGCCCCGAAACACTGCAGAGCGGGAACGCCCGAGTTGCGCTTTGGATCGTGATCGCTATCGGACGGACGAGACCGCCGCGATTGTGACCGGGAGGGCTTCCCTCGGCGCGCGCGGCATGTCGATATGGATCTGCGACAAAAGGGCGGAGAGTGGTCATGCCGACGATGGATCGGGTTCTTGTCTGGATCATCGTGGGGATCATCGGCGGTGCCCTGGCCGGCGCGCTGCTCAACTGGGACCGCCGGGGCTTCGGGCTCTTCGGCAATCTCGGGCTCGGCCTCTGCGGCGCCCTCGTCGGCGGTGTGCTGTTCTGGGCGTTCGGCCTGTTCCCCAATCTCGACCGGATCGCGATCTCGCTGAGGGACATCGTGTCGGCCGTGACCGGCTCGCTGATCGTCATGGCCGGATACTGGGTCTACCGGAAGACCGGCACGCCGTAGCGGCCTCGGGCTCCTGCCGGCGGCGTTCGATCGAAGGCGCCGCGCCGCCTCCGTCTCCCGTCGAGCAGGTCCCGGAGCCGACCGCGCTAGGATGAGGCGCGAAATCGCTTCACGGCCGTTCGGAAGGTGTCCGAGCGCATGCAGGCGAGAAGAGCGTCCCGTTCCGCGTCCAGTTGATCGGCCATCGCGGCGTGGGCCGAGCGATGGACCAGCCGCTTCGTGTGCTCGATCGTCTCGCGGGAATTCATCGCGAGACGCCGGGCGAGGTCCATGGTCCGATCACTCAAGTCGTCAGCGGGCACCACGGCGGTCGCGAGGCCGTAGGCGGCCGCCTGCGCGGCATCGAAGCTGCCCTGGGCCAGAAAGACGTGAAGCGCGCGCCGCGGCCCGAGGGCCTCGACGAGACCGATCGTGCCTCCGCCATCGGGCGAGACGCCGAGCTTGTGGTAGGCTGGCGTGAACCGCGTGGTGTCGGCGGCGATGGTCATGTCTCCCATGAAGGCGAGCGAGAACCCGGCTCCCGCCGCCGCACCGTGGACGCTGGTTAACACGAGCTGGGGCATCCGGCGCAGGGTCTGCAGAAATGCGCCGTAATGGCCGAGCAACTCGCGGATGAAGGCCTCGAGCTGCTCGGGCTCGGCCGTGAAATGGCTGACATCGCCGCCGGCGCAGAAGCCCGTCCCGCTGCCGCGGATCACGAGCACGCGGATATCGGCGCGCTCTTCGATCTGCAGGGCGAGCCGCTCCAGCGCAGCCGCCATGGCGACGTCGATGGCGTTGAGCACCCCAGGCCGGTTGAGCGTGATCGTGGCGACGGGCCCGTCGATGGCGAGGAGAGCCGGCTGCGTGTCGCGCGCGGCTTCGGGGTCCATGGTCAAACGCGATCCCTCCTGCTCGGGTCCCCGGCCGGCGGCCGGAGCGGGTTGCCGTCGCCCGGCGGCTCGAGCCCACGGGCAATGATTTCCTTCATGATCTCGTTCGTGCCGGCGTAAATCCGCTGGGCTCGCGCATCCGCGAAGGCACGCGCCACCGGGTATTCCCGCATGTAGCCGTAGCCGCCGTGCATCTGGACGCAGGCATCCAGGATCCTGCCCTCGAGGTCCGACAGCCAGTATTTGCACATGGCGGCCTCGTCCGGCGCCAGCCCCGAGGTCTCGAACCGTTGGATGCAGCGGTCCAGGAAGGCGCGGCCGACCGCGAGTTCGGTCTTCATCTCCGCCAGCTTGAAGCGCAGGTGCTGGAACGAGCCGATGGCCTGCCCGAAGGCCTGCCGGGTCTGCACGTAGGCGAGGGTCTCGCGGAAGGCGGCCTCCGCGCCGGCCAGCGAGCCGACCCCGACGAGGATCCGCTCCCGCGGCAGGAACTCCATCAGGTATTTCAGGCCGCGTCCCGCCTCGCCCAAAAGGTTCTCCGGCGGGATCGCGACGTCGTCGAAGAACAGCTCCGTGGTGTCCTGTGCCTTCTGCCCGACCTTGTCGAGGACGCGGCCGCGCGCGAAGCCGGGCCGGTCCGCCTCCACCAGGAAGAGCGACTTCGCCCTTCGGGCGCTGTCCGCCATCTCCGCCAGGACGATCACGAGGTCGGCCTGGAGGCCGTTCGTGATGAAGGTCTTCTGCCCCGTCAGGCGGTATCCGTCCGAATCGCGCCGGGCGATGGTGCGCGTCGCCTTCAGATCGCTGCCGGCTCCCGGCTCGGTCATCGCGATGGCGAGCACGACATCGCCGCTGGCGCAGCCCGGGAGCCAGCGGCGCTTCTGCTCCTCCGAGCCGAGATGCAGGATGTAGGGCGCGCAGATCTCGGAATGCGTATAGAAGCCGTGGAGGGCGACGAAGGCGTTCGCCATCTCCTCGATGAGCGCGATGCTGGCGCGAAGACCCGCTTCCGCGCCGCCATAGGCCTCAGGCAGCGAGGGGCAGAGGAGACCCGCCGCGCCCATCCTGCGCCAGAGGTCGCGAGGGACGCGCCCGGCCTGCTCCCAGGTGGAGTAATGGGGCGTTATCTCGCGGGCGATGAAGCGGCGCGCGGTGTCGCGGATATCGGCGTCGGCCGCCTCGTCGAGAGCGAGATCGGCGGGAGAGGGTGCGGCCATGCCCGTCACGGTCCGCCATAGGCGGAGCAGCCGCCGTCGACCGGAAGCGTGACGCCCGTGATGTAGGCTGCGGCATCCGAGGCCAGGAAGGCGACCGCGGCGGCGATCTCCTCCGGCTGGCCGAGCCGCCGCATCGGCAGCCGCGCTTCGATCTGGGCCCTGTCCACCCGACCGCTGGCGAACATGTCGAAGGCGAGCGGCGCCTCGATATAGCCGGGGGCGACGGCGTTGACCCGCACGCCCTTGCCGCTCCACTCGCAGGCGAGGTTCTTGGTCAGATGGATCAGCGCGGCCTTCGAGACGCCGTAGGCGTTCGAGCCCGGCACGCCGAAGAGCCCGACCACGGACGCGATGTTGACGATGGCGCCCTGCGCCTTGCGCCCGAGGATGTGGCGACCGACTTCGCGCGACAGGACGAAGGCGCCTCTCAGATTGACGTCGATCACCCGCTGCCAATCGTCGAGGTCCTGATCCAGGGTCCGCCGCAGCGGCTCGGCGATGCCGGCGCAGTTGACGAGGATGTCGAGGGTCCGGACGCCTTCGATCGCCTCGCGGGCGAGCGCCTCGGCCCCGTCGACCGAGCCGAGATTGCCGGCGACCGCCAGGGTGCCGTCCGGGAGGTCGGCCTGCAGCAGGCCAAGGCGGTCCGCGTCGAGATCGCTGAGCACGACGCGGGATCCGCAGGCCGCGAGCGTCCGTGCGATCGCGGCCCCGATCCCGCCGGTCGCCCCCGTGACGAGAGCCGTCCTGCCCGAGAGGTCGATCGTCGGCGCTCTCATCGGCCGGCCTGCGCAGCGCGCCGTTCGGACCTCTCACGGAAGGCGCGAACACGGTCGCGGTGGTCCTGGCTGACATTCGTCAAGGCCTCGTAGGCGAGGCCCGTATCCATCATGCTGGTGGCGAGCTGCCTCAGCGCGATGTTCGTTGTCACTTTGGTCCAGCGGATCGCCTTGGTCGATCCCGCGACCAGCCGCTCCGCGAAGGCATCGACCGCCGCGTCGAGTTCGGAGGGCGGCACCGCGTGGTTGACGAGGCCGATCTCGGCCGCCCTGCGGGCGTCGATGCGATCACCGGTGAGCAGGAACTCCTTGGCCCGCGCGAAACCGATCAACTGGGGCCAGATGACCGCGCCGCCGTCGCCCGCCACCATCCCGATCGAGACGTGCGGATCGGCGATATACGTCTCTTCGGACGCGAAGCTGAGATCGCACAGAAGCGCCAGGGTGGCGCCCAGCCCGACGGCGGGCCCATTGATCTTGGCGATGGTCGGCTTCTCGCAGTCGATCAGGGAGAAGACGATCGCCTTGGCCTCGGCCACCGTGGTCTCGAAGCTCTCCGGGCAGTCGATCGCGTCCTGCATCCAGTCGACGTCCCCGCCGGCGCAGAACGCACGGCCGGCCCCCGTCAGAACGACGACGTCGGATCCCTCGTCCTTGGCGGCATCCACGAAGACACGCGACAATTCCTCGTGGAGCGTGGCGTCGACCGCATTGAGCGCCTGCGGGCGGTTCATGACGAGCTGAAGCACCCGGCCGCGCCGCCTGATCTCGATGGTCCGGTAATCGGTCTGGCGCATCACCGCGCTCCTTCGTTGGCGATCGCGCGGTCGCGCAGGTCGGACTTCAGCACCTTGCCCATCGGGCCGCGCGGAAAGTGGTCGATGAAGATGATCCGACGCGGGATCTTGTAGTCGGCGAGCTTGTCGGCGCAGAAGGCGCGGAGCGCGTCGGCCGTCACGGTCTGGCCCGGCCGCAGTTGCACGAAGGCGCAGATGTCCTCGCCGAGCTTCGCGTGAGGGACCGAAACGACGGCGGCTTCCTGGACGGCGGGATGACGGAAGAAGGTCTCCTCGACCTCGAGCGACCCGATATTGTGGCCGCCCCGGATGATCATGTCCTTCTTGCGATCGACATGATAGAGGAATCCATCCTCGTCCAAGTATCCGATGTCTCCGGTCAGGAGCCAGCCGTCCTTCAGGGTCTCGGCCGTCAGCCCCGGCTCGTCGAAATACTCGCGCATGACGCTCGGACTGCGCACGGAGATCTCCCCCGTCGTGCCCGTCGGCACGGGGATGCCGGCATCGTCGACGATGCGTAGTTCCGTCAGCGGCCAGGGCTGGCCGACTGATCCGAGCTTCGATGTCGCATGGCTGCCCCGAAGCACGGTCCCGGCGGGCCCGCTCTCCGTCTGGCCGTAGGTCTGGCGCAGCTCGACATGCGGGAAGGCCGCCGCGAGGCGCTTGACGACCTCCACGGACATGGAGGCGCCGCCATAGTCGAAAAGACGGAGGCGCGAGAGATCGTGGCGGCTCGAATCGTAGTGATCGAGCAGGAAGATGTAGAATGACGGCGCGCCGATGTACTTCGTGGTGCGCTCCCGCTCCATGCGGTCGATGATCTTGGGGATGTCGAGGCCCGGATCGAGGACGGCATGCGCGCCCGCCCACCATGACGGCAGCAGAACGCAATGCAGCGACGCCGTGGTGAAGAACGGAAAGAAACTCTGGAAGACGTCCGTCTCGTCGAGGCTCAGCGCGTCCGCGAAGCCATAGGCGGCCGCCACGCTCCGCGAATGGGTCATCACCGCACCCTTCGGCCGGGCGGTGGTGCCGGAGGTGAAGAGGATCTCGGAGGTGTCGTCCGGCGCCGGGCGGGGCCATCCCGCCGCCGGCGCCTGGACGGATGCGAAGACCCGATGCCAGTCGTGCTCATCGTCCGGCGCGCCGTCGCCGACCGTGACGACATGCGCCACCCCCGGCACCTGCGCTCTCACCGCCTCGAAGACGGGCAGCAACCGGCGCATGATGACGAGGCCCCGGCATTGCGCCTTGCCGAGCACGAAGGCGACTTCCTCGGCCGCGAAGCGCGCGTTGACCGGCACGGCCACGGCGCCGAGGTGATAGAGCGCGAGCATCGAGATCGCGGCCTCGAAGCCCGCCTCGTTATCCATCATCAGGCCGACATGATCGCCCCGGCCGAATCCGAGCCGGGCGAGACCGGCGGCCATGCGGCTCGCGCTCCAGGCGAGCTGCGCATAGCTGAGGCGAATCTCGCCGCCCGCTGCCGAGCTCGCGGTCAGGGCGAGCGCGTTGGGACGTCGGGACGCCTGTCGCTCGACCAGCTCGATGATCGATCCGAAGGCCGGAATATCGCACGGACCCGCTCCGGGCATCCCCATCCTCCCTGATCCTCGCGTGAGCGAGCGCATCGCCCCTTGTCGCCGGTCAGGCCGACGCTTGCGAGATTAATTTCGACTTCCGACTCGGTAGTCGGTTTTATTGACGCTGTCCAGCGCGTCGTGTAGGACTGGGATGGCGCAGTTGCAGAATGCTGCGTCCTCAAGAACGGCAAGCAGGGGAGGATGGGATGCGTGGTGCGCGCGCGATTGCGGCGTTGGTGTTCGGCCTTGTGTCATACGCCGCCGAAGCTCAGCAAAGACCCCTGAAGGTCGGCGTCCTGACGGACATGACCGGGATCCTGTCCTCGGCGCTCGGCACGGGCTCCGTCGACGCCGCCCGGATGGCGATCGCGGATTTCGGCGGCGAGATGTTCGGCCGGCCGATCGAGTTCGTCTACGCCGATCACCAGAACAAGCCCGATATCGGCGCGACGATCGTGCGGCGCTGGTTCGACGAGGACGGCGTCGACATGATCGCGGATATCGGCAATTCGGCCGTCGCGCTCGCGGTGCGAGAACTCGTCGTCAGCAAGAACAGGGTCGCGCTGTTCGTCGGCGCCTCGAGCTCCGACCTCACGGGAAAGGCCTGCTCGCCGAACACGGCGCAATGGAGCCACGATTCGTACCTGTTCGCGAGCGCGCTTCCCAAGAAGCTGATCGCGGAAGGGAAGAAGAGCTGGTTCCTGATGGTGCAGGATTGGGCGTTCGGACACGCGCTCCAGCGTGACGTGACGGCCAACGTGCAGGCGGCGGAGGGCAAGGTGGTCGGCAGCGTCCGTCATCCGGCCGGATCCGCCGACTACTCCTCGCTGCTCCTTCAGGCCCAGGGTTCGGGAGCGAACGTGGTGGCCTTCCTCAGCGCCGTCCAGGACCTCTCGAACTCGATCAAGCAGGCGCGCGAATTCGGGGTCGGCCGGGACGGCAAGCAGATCCTCGTCGCTCCCGCCTTCCTGCTCAGCGACGCGCACGGCGTCGGTCTCGAGGCGGCCCAGGGCATCACCTTCTCGACGGTCTGGTACTGGAACATGAATCCGGCCGCCCGTGCCTGGTCCATGGGCTTCTTCGCGCGCAACAAGTTCATGCCGGCCGAAGCCCATGCGGGCACCTACAGCGCGGTGAGCCATTACCTGAAGGCGGTGAAGGCGGTCGGCACGACGGATCCCAAGGCCGTGATGAAGCAGATGCGCCAGGAAAAGGTGGTCGACTTCTTCCAGGACGACGCATGGCTCCGCGAGGATGGCCGGCTGATGCGGCGCGCCTACGTGGCCCAGATGAAGTCGCCGAGCGAATCGAAGGAGCCCTGGGACTACTACAAGCTCCTGACCGCGATTCCGCCGGAGGAGGGCTTCCGGCCGGCCAGCGAGCGGGCTTGTCCGCTCGATCAAAAATGAGGAAGGTCGAGTGAGATCATCCTGCCTCTGCGAGCGGAATCGAAGCACGTGACACGGTAATGCGTAGCGGGACCAAGCGACCTTCGGGGCGGGGGACACCCTCCGCCTCGGACCTCGAGCAGCCCTCGCCGCCCCGTAAGCTCAAGCGGCACGAGAAAGCTGAACGGAACCGGCGCGCCATCGTCGATGCGGCCGCGGAGGTGATCGGCGAACACGGCTATGCCGACGCCTCGATCAGCCGCATCATGGAGCGCGCCGGCCTCGGGCACGGCACGTTCTACGCCTATTTCGAGAGCCGGGCCGACCTCTTCGACAAGCTGCTTCCGCTGAAGGGCCTGGAGGTCCTGGACCTCATGCGCGACCAGGTCGCGGGTTCGCGCGACATCATCGATCTCGAGGTGCGCGGCTTCGCCGCCTTCCTCCGTTTCGTCGCCGACCATCCCTGGTTCTTCCGATTGCTGCATGAAGGCGAGATCGCCGCCCCGCGAGCCTATCGCGAGCACCTCGACAACATCCTGGCGCGGTTCACGCGCGCGCTGAAGCGAAGCTGGGACCGAGGCGAATTGCCCGCCTACGAGGAAGCCGAGCTCAAGACCCTGGCCTATGTGCTCATCGCGGCGCGGGACTACGTCTATTCGAACTACATCAACCGAAGCGACGATCCGGAGGCGGCCATGCGCGAGGCCGTCGAGACCTATCGCAAGCTCCTGACCTGCGGGCTCTGTGGCACGGCCCAGACGCCGGCCTGAGCGGCGCGCCAGCGCCCGCAAGGCTGCGCCGGCGGGAGGAAATCGGGTGTGGGTGGGAGCGGCGCTCGTGGCGCCCGCGTGACTGCTCGCCGACAGGCCGTCCGGATCAGGCCTGAGGGCCTGTCACATTTCGACAGCGACTTTCGGGATATTGGGTTTGGTGGAGCCAGGCGGGATCGAACCGCCGACCTCGTGAATGCCATTCACGCGCTCTCCCAACTGAGCTATGGCCCCGAACCGAAGCGGCCTTTGGGTGGGCCGCGCGACGTCCGCCTCGACGGCGGAGCGCCTCTATACTGACGAGCCTCGGCGGGTTCAAGCCCGCTTTGGCCCATAATCTCAGCTTTCTTCGTCGTCCTCGATATCGCTGTCGATGAGGTCGGACACGTCGCCGCCCTCTTCCTCCTCCTCGAGGAAGGTATCGTCGTCCGGCGCGCCGCCCTCGTCGTCGTCGCCGAGCGAGGTGTCGTCTCCGGCCGCGCTCTCCTCCTCGGCCGCCGCGTCTTCGAGCGACACCGTTTCCGGGCCGGTCGTCACGAGGTCCGTCTCGTCCTCGTCGCTTTCGTTCGATGCGCGTGCCGGCTGCAGCGGCACGGGCTCGAACGCGGCGCGGGCGAGCACTTCCCCCGTATAGGGAGACACGATGGGATCGCGATTGAGGTCGTAGAACTTACGACCCGTCGTCGGGCACACACGTTTCGTGCCGAGTTCTGGTCTGGCCACCGGTTCAACTCTGAAGGACGGGAAGGGCGCCGGTTAGAGCGCAACCGCTCTCATGTCAACGCGTCGCGAGGCGTCGCGTGTCAGGATCGCTGGAATCAGATCGGGAGCGGCATCGCCGCCGTCAAGCCCGCGCGACCCCTTGAGTGCTGATGACCCGCGCCTTGTGCCGTGATAAGCGCCCGGTTTCGTCGAGAGTCATGATCGTGTCGCATACGTCCCATCCGGCCCGTCCGGTCGCCGCTGCCGCCGGAGGCCCGCTGTCCGGGCACGTGCAGGTGCCGGGGGACAAGTCGATCTCGCACCGGTCCCTGATCGTCGGCTGCCTCTCCATCGGCGAGACCCGGGTCGAGAACCTGCTCGAGGGCGAGGACGTGCTGCGCACCGCCGATGCCGTCCGTGCTCTCGGCGGCACCGTCACGCGGGAGGGCGAGGGGCGCTGGCGCGTGATCGGCGTCGGGATCGGCGGGCTCGGACAGCCCGAGACCGTCCTCGATTTCGGCAATGCGGGCACCGGATCGCGCCTGATGATGGGGGTCGTCGGCTCCCATCCCGTGACGGCGACCTTCGACGGCGACGCGTCCCTGCGCAAGCGCCCGATGCGCCGCATCCTCGACCCGCTCGTGCGGATGGGCACGACGGTCGTGGAGGAGGCGGAGGGCGGCCGGGTGCCGCTGACGCTGCGCGGCCCGCGCGAGACCATCCCCATCGTCTACGAGACGCCGGCGCCTTCGGCTCAGATCAAGTCGGCCGTGCTGTTCGCGGGGCTCAATTCCCCCGGCGAGACGACCGTCGTCGAGCGCGAGGCGACGCGCGACCATACCGAACGCATGCTCGCCCATGCCGGTGCCGATATCCGCGTCGAGACGGAGGGGGCCGGCCGCCGCATCACGCTGAGAGGCCAGCCGGAGCTGCGGGCCCGCGACATCGTCGTCCCGGCCGATCCGTCCTCGGCCGCCTTCCCGCTCGTCGCAGCCCTCATCGTGCCCGGCTCGCGCGTGACGATCGAGGCGGTGATGACCAATCCGCTGCGCACGGGCCTCGTGACGACCTTGCTCGAGATGGGCGCCGAGATCGCGCTGCGGAACCGCCGCGACCTCGGCGGCGAGGAGGTGGCCGATCTCGACGTCACCGCCGGCCCGCTGCGGGGCGTCGAGGTGCCGCCCGAGCGGGCGCCGGCCATGATCGACGAATACCCGGTTCTCGCCGTCGCGGCCGCCTTCGCGACGGGGGAGACGCGCATGCGCGGCCTCGCCGAATTGCGGGTGAAGGAATCGGACCGGCTCGCCGCCGTGGCGGCGGGGCTCGCGGTGACAGGCGTTCCGCATCGCATCGAGGGCGACGATCTCGTCGTCGAGGGGCTGGGCGGCAAGGTCCCCGGCGGCGGCACGGTCGCGACCGAACTCGATCACCGCATCGCCATGGCCTTCCTCGTCATGGGGCTTGCGAGCCGGAACCCCGTGACGATCGACGACGGCGCCATGATCGCGACCAGTTTCCCGAGCTTCATGCCGACGCTCGAACGCCTCGGCGCCTCCTTCCGGACGTGACGCGATGGTCATTGCGATCGATGGGCCGGCTGCCTCCGGCAAGGGAACCCTCGCGAGGCGCATTGCCGCGCATCTCGGCCGTCCGCATCTCGATACGGGCCTCCTCTACCGGGCCGTGGCGCTCGCCCTGCTGGACCGGGGCCTGCCGCTGACGGATTCCGCCGGGGCGGCCCGCATCGCCGAAGCGCTCGACGTCGCCACCCTCGAGGAGGACCGGCTGCGCAGCCGCGAGATCGGCGAGGCCGCCTCCCTCGTCTCGGTCCATCCCGGTGTGCGCGGCGCCCTGCTCGACCTCCAGCGGCGCTTCGCGGCCCAGCCGGGCGGGGCGGTGCTCGACGGGCGGGACATCGGCACCGTCGTCTGTCCCGAGGCGGAGGTGAAGATCTACGTCACCGCCTCGCCGGAGGAGCGGGCGCGCCGCCGGTTCCGCGAGCTCGCGGGGCGCGGTGAGCCCACGACCTTCGACGACATCCTGGCGGACATCCTCCGGCGCGACACCCGCGATTCGGAGCGGAGCGCGGCGCCCATGCGGCCTGCCGCCGACGCCCGGCATCTCGACACGACCTCACTCGATGCCGACGCCGCCTTCGCGCGGGCCCTCGACATGCTGCCGGCCGGGGTGGCTTAGGGCACGCTGCTGGGGATCAGGCCTCGGGGAGGCCGATCGCCGCGGCCGCTTCCGGCCGCTTCAGTTCGATCTCGACGAAGGCGATGGGATGGGGCGAGGCGTTCATGACGTCGTGCTGGACGCCCGCCTTGCGCGAATAGGTCTGCCCGCGCGCGAGCGGGACGTCGGTCTCGGCCGCGCCGTCGTGGATGCGCAGGGTGCCCTCGTCGAGCATGATGACGAAATAGGGCCAGCCATGCGTGTGCCAGCCGGTCACGGCGCCGGGCTGGAAGTCCCAGCGCGTGATCCGGACATTCGCGTCGTCCTGCTGGAGGGTGGGGCTCGCGGGGATGGTGCAGGTGAAGGCCATGGCGGGGTCCGTGCGGGAATCGGTCGGGCCGAGTTCTGCACCCCCGGCCGGCCCGATCAAGCGGCCGCCGGAAGGCCGGCCCTGCGCCGCCCGCGCCGCTGCCCCGCCGCGTCCCAATTTCCCATGCGGCATCGTCTCGTGTAGGGCAGCTCCTTTAAGATGCGCGAGACGAGACTTAGGTCTATAAGCCGCGCTGATCCATTTTTGTTCTGATCCGATAGGCCTGCCCGCGATGCTCGGTGCCCTCGCAAAGAAGATTTTCGGCTCGGTCAACGACCGGCGCCTCAAGACCTACGCGCCGAAGGTCGCGGCCATCAACGCGATGGAGCCGCAGATCGCGGCGCTGTCGGACGAGCAGCTGCGGGCCAAGACCGACGAGTTCAAGGCGCAGATCGCCGCCGGCAAGAGCCTCGACGACATCCTCGTCCCCGCCTTCGCCGTCGTCCGCGAGGCGGCCAAGCGCACGCTCGGCCAGCGTCATTTCGACGTCCAGCTCATCGGCGGCATGGTCCTGCACGAGGGCGCCATCGCCGAGATGAAGACCGGCGAGGGCAAGACGCTCGTCGCGACGCTCGCAGTCTATCTCAATGCGCTCTCGGGCAAGGGCGTGCATGTCGTCACGGTCAACGACTATCTCGCCCGCCGCGACAGCGAGTGGATGGGGCAGATCTACCGCTTCCTCGGCCTCACCGTCGGCGTCATCGTGCATGGTCTCGACGACGACCAGCGGCGCGAAAGCTATGCCTGCGACATCACCTACGGCACGAACAACGAATACGGCTTCGACTACCTGCGCGACAACATGAAGTACGAGCTCGCGCAGATGGCTCAGCGCGGGCACCATTTCGCGATCGTCGACGAGGTCGACTCGATCCTGGTCGACGAGGCGCGCACGCCCCTCATCATCTCGGGTCCGCTCGACGACCGGTCCGACCTCTACATGGCCATCGACCAGGTCATCCCGAAGCTCGTCCGCGAGGATTACGACCTCGACGAGAAGCAGCGGACGGTGAACCTCACGGAGGCCGGGAACGAGCATATCGAGGAGCTGATGCGCGAGCACGGCATCCTCAACGAGGGCACGCTCTACGACGCCGGCAACGTCACGCTCGTCCACCACGTCAACCAGGCGCTGCGGGCGCACAAGCTGTTCCACAAGGACAAGGACTACATCGTCCGCAACGACGAGATCGTCATCATCGACGAGTTCACCGGCCGCATGATGCCGGGACGGCGCTATTCCGAGGGCCAGCATCAGGCCCTCGAGGCGAAGGAGCGCGTCACCGTCCAGCCCGAGAACCAGACGCTCGCCTCGATCACCTTCCAGAACCTGTTCCGGCTCTACAGCAAGCTCGCCGGCATGACCGGCACGGCGGCGACGGAGGCGGACGAGTTCGCCGAGATCTACAAGCTCGAGGTCGTCGAGATCCCGACCAATCGCGGCGTCTCGCGCATCGACGAGGACGATCAGGTCTATCGGACGGCCGAGGAGAAATACAAGGCGATCGTCGAGGAGGTGGGCAAGGCCCATGCCCGGCTGCAGCCCGTGCTCGTCGGCACGGCCTCGATCGAGAAGTCGGAACTCCTCGCCGAACTGATGGTGAAGGCCGGCTACAAGATCATCGACTTCGCCGATCCGGCGGCGGTCGAGAAGCTCTACGAAGGCGCCCGCACGGGCCGGCCGACCAAGCAGTTCGCCGTGCTGAACGCCCGCTTCCACGAGCAGGAGGCCTATATCGTCGCCGAGGCGGGCGTGCCGGGCGCGATCACGATCGCGACCAACATGGCCGGCCGCGGCACCGACATCAAGCTCGGCGGCAATATCGAGATGCGGCTCGAGAAGGAGGGCGTGGCGGCCGATTCCGAGGCGGCGGACGCCATCCGCCGCGAGATCGAGGCCCACCGCGAGGTGGTGCTGAAATCGGGCGAGCCGGCCGATCCCGCAGCCGGGCGCAAGAACCCGATGCCGGGCGGCCTCTACATCATCGGCACCGAGCGCCACGAATCCCGCCGCATCGACAACCAGCTCCGCGGCCGGTCCGGCCGCCAGGGCGATCCCGGCCGGTCCGCCTTCTACCTGTCCCTCCAGGACGACCTGATGCGCATCTTCGGGTCGGACCGCATGGACGGGATGCTGGTCAAGCTCGGGCTCCAGCCCGGCGAGTCCATCGTCCATCCCTGGATCAACCGCGCGATCGAGAAGGCGCAGCAGAAGGTCGAAGCGCGCAACTTCGACATGCGCAAGAACATCCTCAAGTACGACAACGTCATGAACGACCAGCGCAAGGTCGTGTTCGAGCAGCGCCGCGAATTCATGAGCGCCGAGAGCGTCCGTGACGAGATCGACGAGATGCGCCGCGGCGTCATCGACGATCTCGTGGCGAACCATATCCCCGAGGGGGCCTATCCCGAGCAATGGGATGCCAAGGGGCTCAACGAAGCGGTGCAGAACGTCCTCAATCTCGAATTGCCGGTCGAGGACTGGGCCAAGGAAGAGGGGATCGCGGACGAGGAAATCCGCGAGCGCCTGCGCAAGGAGGCCGATGCCTCCTATGCGGCCCGCGTCGAGAAGAACACGCCGGAGGTGATGAACTACGTCGAGAAGCAGGTGCTCCTGCAATCGCTCGATTCTCTCTGGCGCGAGCACCTCGTCACGCTCGACCATCTGCGGCAGGTCATCGGCTGGCGCGGCTATGCCCAGCGCGACCCGCTGAACGAGTACAAGAGCGAGGCCTTCGATCTCTTCAACCAGCTCGTCGGCCATCTGCGCGAGCAGGTCACGGGCCAGCTGATGCGCGTCGACGTCGTCTTCCAGGATCCGAACGAAGGCGGCGCGGATTTCGCCAACCCGCCGGCCGAGCTGCCGCCGATGTTCGCGCAGCATCTCGATCCGAATACGGGCGAGAACGAGTTCGATGCGGCCCAGGCCTTCGGCTCGTTCGGCGGGCCGGGCTCGGCCTCGTCCCTCGCCTATGGGCAGGCGGTCGCCGGCGATCTCGACGTGCTCGAACGCGACCCGGCCGATCCCGCGACCTGGGGCCGCGTCGGCCGGAACGAAATCTGCCCCTGCGGGTCGGGCAAGAAGTTCAAGCATTGCCACGGCCGCTTCACGGCCTGATCGAGCACCATCGCCCCGCCGGCAGCCGCCTGCGGGGCGCCCTTCCGGGGAGCGCCGAGGGGCCTAAGCTGCGGCCTGTCCGGTCTCGAAGGTGAGCGTGACCTTCATGCCGGGATGGCTCTCGTCGCGGCCCCAATCGGCGCCGAGCTTGACCGCCATGGCCCGCACGATCATGCGGCCGAGCCCCTCTTCGGTGCGCCCGGTCTTCAAGTCGCGCCCGACGCCGTCATCCTCGACGCTGAGGGCGATGCGCCCCGCGTCCCGCTTGACGAGCGAGACCCGGATCGGGCCGCGCCCGTCGGGATAGGCGTATTTCAGCGCGTTCAGCACGAGTTCGGTGACGACGACGCCGACCGCCACGGCCTTGTCGGGACCGACTTCGCAGGGCTCGGCCGCGAGCGTCAGCTCGTCGCCGCCGCCGTCACCCTCCGCCGAGCCGCGCAGATCGTCGACGAGCGTCTTCAGGTACTGGTCGAGCGCGACGGCCTGGACGTCGTCGGAGGTGTAGAGGCGGCGATGGACCTGCGCGACGGCCATCACCCGCCGGTTGGCCGCTGCCAGCGCGGATTTCACGTCCTCGCTCGCCGTCGTCGACGATTGCAGGTGCAGCAGCGCGGCGATGATCTGGAGCGAGTTGCCGACGCGGTGATTGACCTCGCGTATGAGGAGGGCCCGCTCGGCCGCGAGCGCCTCGAAGCGGTCGCGGGCGGCGCGGACCTCGGCCTCCGCCGCCTCCTTCTCGCGCCGCAGCCGGACGCTGCGGATGGCCTGCCCGATGGCGGCCTCGAGGAGATGGATGAACTCCCCGCCCGCCGTCTTCACCACGTAGTCCGAGGCGCCGGCCTTGAGCGCGGCGACGGCGACGGAGCTTTCCTGCGTCCCGGTCACATAGACGACCGGCGGCGGATCGGGCAGCGAGGTGATCTCGCACAGCACCGCGAGCCCGTCCTGCCCGGGCATGTAGTGATCGAGCGCGACGGCATCGAAGGCGCCTTCGCGCAGACGCGCCAGCCCCGCCGCTCCGTCCTGCGCGGTGTCCACGTCGAAGCCCCGGCGGCCGAGGTTCTTCTGGACGAGGCGCGCGAGACCCGGATCGTCGTCGATATAGAGAAGCCGGAGGAGGCTCTCGGTCATGCTGTCTCCGGCACCTGGATGACCGAGAAGAACAGGCCGAGCTGGCGGATGGCGTTCGAGAAGCCTTCGTAGTTCACGGGCTTCGTGATGTAGACGTTGCAGCCCAGATCGTAGCAGCGCTCGATCTCGCGCTGGTCGTCCGTGGTCGTCAGGACCACGACCGGCGTCCGCTTCAGGTGCTCGTTCTCCTTGATCGTCTTGAGGATGTCGACGCCCGTCATGTCCGGCAGGTTCAGGTCGAGGAGGATGAGCAAGGGCCGTCCGACGTTCGACTGGCCCGTTCCGTCGGGCCCGAGCAGGAACGACAGCGCGCTGGTTCCGTCGGGAAACGCGACGATCTCGTTCGTCACGCCCGCTCGCCGGATGTTCTTCTGGATGAGGCGGGCATGGCCCTCGTCGTCCTCGATCATGATGATGGTGACGGGCACGGTCATGCTACCCTCTTGTACTCGGTTTGCGTCCACCGTCTCGGCAGCGTCACCGTGAAAGTGGAGCCTTGACCCGGCGTCGACGTCAAGGTGATCGTACCGCCGAGGCGGCGGACGAGTGCACGGACATGGGCAAGGCCGATCCCCTCTCCGGGGCGGTCCTGCACGCCCGAGCGGCGGAACAGGTCGAAGACGCGGTCGGCGTCGCGGGCGTCGATCCCGCGGCCGTTGTCCCGGACCTCGAAGACGAGCGTCGCGCCGCGGGCCTTGCCGACGATCTCGATCCGGCCCGGAACGCCGTTGCGCAGATATTTCAGCGCGTTGTCGATGAGGTTCGAGAAGACCTGCTCGATCGCGACCCGGTCGCTGACGATCGAGGGCAGCCGGTTGATGGTCACGGTCGCATCGGCCTCGTCGGCCTGGATCGCGAGCGAGCGCTTGATGCCGTCGCCGAGCGCGTCCATGTCGATGCGCTCCGGCGTGAAGTCGCGCCGGCCCTCGCGGGACAGGCGCAGGATCGCGTTGATCAGCCGGTCCATTTTCGAGATCGAGGCCTTGATGAAGCCGATGGCCTCGTCGAAATCCTGCCCGAGCTCCTCGTCCCGCGCTGCGTTCTCCGCGACGCCGGCGGCCTCCTTCAGCTCGTCGAGCCGCGTGAAGAGATCGCCCCGCAGCGCCTCGAGCTCGGTCGTGAAGCCCATGATGTTGACGAGGGGCGAGCGCAGATCGTGGCTGACGATATAGGCGAAGCGCTGGATCTCCTGGTTCGCCTCCACGAGGTCCGCTTCGCGATCACGCAGGTTCGAGGAGGCCCCGACCAGGACACGGCCGACCTCGTTGGCCTCCGCGAGGCCGGTCGCGAGCGGCGTGACGGGCTCGCCCCGTCCGAGGGCGGCGGCCGTGCGGGCGAGCGCGGCGATGGGGCGGGTGATCTGGCGGCCGACATACATCGCCAGCCAGGTCGACAGGGCGGCGATGGCGGCCCCGAGGAGCGCGAAGACGGATAGCGAGCGCCAGAGAGGGGCCCGCAGATCGGCATAGCCGACCTCGACGGCGGCGACGAAGTCGGACAGGCGCGAGCGGGCATAGGCGCCGAAGATCGATCGTCCGTCCGCGGCCGTTCCGTCCCAGGTCCCCTGCGCGTCGCGCGCGTTCTCGCGCATGTCTTCCTTCGCCGTCTGTCCGACGAGGGCGTCCGCGTCGCGCGAGCGTGCCAGGATGAGTCCGCGGCGGTCGATGAGGGAGGCCGTGTAGGCGCCTGCGATGCCGGCATCGGTGAGCACCTGCCGGAGCTGGTCGAGCGGCACGCTGAAGAACAGGAGGTAGGTCAGCTTGCCGTCGATCCGCACGCCGGTCACCGCAAGGATCTGCCGCGTCCCCGTGATCTGGCCGACGATCAGGTCGGTGACGAACGGGCGGCCTCTGTCGAGGGCTGTCCGGTCCAGGGCGATGTTGCTGCGCGGGAGGGAGGCGCCCCATGGCAGCCGGACGTTCATGAGCTGCTGTCCGTCGAGATCGGCCAGGACGGCGACGATGCCCTGACGCTCGAGCAGGATGGAGGCCTGCCTGTGGAAGGCCTCGAAATCGCGCGTCGGCAGATGCGCCGATGTCGACAGGACCTCGAGCGAGGCGAAGATGCCGGTGAGCTCCCGGTCGAGCCCGACGGCGATCGCGCTGGCGAGGTCCGACGCCTCGCGCTCGAAGCGGTTCTGCTCCGCCATGGCGAAGCGCCACAGGACCATGCCGAGAAGGAGCAGGATCGGCAGGATCAGCGCCACCGTGAAGAGCGCCAGATGCCGGCGCACGGACCATCCCGCCCGATCGGCCGTTTCCTGCGGCTCGTCTTGCGATGGGGGCGTCCCGGGGGAGGTCGAAGTCACGTTGTGCGATCCGGACGGGATTTGGCCGAGACGCCAGGGTTTGGCAAGGCTTCGTCCGAAGAGCACCATTGCGAAATGTCGTGGCACGGCGTTTGCCCGCCGACGGATGCAATCAACCGCTTTCGAGGCATGTCCGAGAGAAACCTCACGATCGCCGTCGTCGACTTGAAGCCGGCTCGCGCGGCGGTGGTCGAGGAAGGGCTGCGCGCGGCCGGAATCCAGCGCGTGGTGGTGATCCCCGACACGGCCGACCTGCTGCGGCGCCTCTCCGAGGTCGATCCGGACGTCGTCGTGATGGATCTCGAAAGCCCGAGCCGGGACCTGCTCGAGCAGATGTTCCACGTCTCGCGCCTCGTGGAGCGCCCGGTCGCCATGTTCGTCGACCAGTCCGATGCCTCGATGATGCAGGCGGCGGTGGATGCGGGCATCTCGGCCTATGTCGTCGACGGCTTGAAGAGCGAGCGGGTCAAATCGGTCATCGACGTCGCCATCCTCCGGTTCAACGCCTTCGCCCGGCTCCAGCGCGAGTTGAAGGAGGCGAAGGACGAACTCGCCGCGCGCAAGACCATCGAACGCGCCAAGCACCTGATCATGAAAGCCAAGGCCATCGACGAGCAGGAAGCCTATGCCATGCTTCGCCGCAAGGCGATGAACGAGCAGCGCAAGATCGTCGACATCGCGCAGGCGATCGTCATCAGCCACGAGCTGCTCGGATGATCGAGATCGGGATCGGCTATGTGCCGCTCGTCGATGCGGCCGTGGTCATCGCGGCCGCCGAGCGGGGATTCGCGGAACGGCGCGGGGTCGCGATCCGGCTCGAGCGCGAGGCCTCCTGGGCCACCCTGCGCGACAAGCTCGTTCTCGGCCATGTCGATGCGGCCCATCTCCTCGCCCCGCTCGCCATCGCGACCTCGATCGGTCTCGGGCCGGGACCGGCCCTGCCGCTCACCGCGCCCTTCACCCTGAGCCTGAACGGCAACGCGCTGACGCTGTCGGTCGCGTTGTGGGAGGCGATGGGCCGTCCCGACGGCAGTCTCGATCGGGTGAAGGCGGCGTTCCGGCGGGTCGGCCTCGCGCGGGCGGCAGGCGGACAGCCGCTGATTCTCGCGACCGTCTTCCCCTATTCGATGCACACCTACCTCCTCCGGCGCTTCATCGCCGGCTCCGGACTCGATCCGGACCGCGACGTCCGGATCACGGTGGTTCCGCCCTCCTACAGCGCGGACGCCCTCGCCGCGGGCTCGATCGACGGGTTCTGCGTCGGGGCGCCCTGGAACAGCGTCGCCGTCGCGGCCGGTGCGGGCCGGATCGCGGCGTTCGGGCTCGATCTCATCCCCGACGCTCCGGAGAAGGTCCTCGCCTGGCCACGCGGCCGCATGCCCGATCGCGCGGCCCTCTCCCTCGTCGCGGCCCTGCGCGAGGCGGCCGAATGGTGCGCCGCTCCCGGAAACCGGCCGGACCTCGCCGCGCTGCTGGCGCAGCCACGCCACCTCGCCCTGCCGGCGCCGATGATCCTGCGCACGCTCGAGGGCCGTCTCGCGCTGGGGCCGGGCGAGGAGGATCGCCGCGATCCTGCCTATCTGCGGATCGGCAGGGATATCGGCCGTCCCGAGCCGGACCAGGCGGAGCGGGTTCTGAGCGAGATGACCAAGGCCGGCCATCTCGCCGCCACGCAGGCCACGCTGGCGGCGGCGCGCGAGGTCTTCGACCCGTCTACCTTCGACTGCATCTAAAGGAGGCGCCTGCGCGCCCTTTGTGCAGCGCAGCAGGCCGTTCGCATCAAATCTGCGCAGTCCTGCCCGTCAAATCGACTCGACGAAACACCGATCCGCGCTACGATTACTGCATCTTATTCGCAGTGTTCTTTTCAAACGTCGTCAATGGCGATGACGTTCGAAGACGAGCCGTCAGCAACGCCGCTGAAGGGCCTCCTGTAACCCGGATGATCCGGGCTTCGGAGTGTCGTTCAGCGGCTTTTTTTATTGTCCGAAAGGGATCGAGGCAGATGGTTTCGTTCGATCGTTCGTTCAAACCGAGCCGTCGCGCCGCGCTGACCGGCGCGCTCGCCACGGTGGCGGCCGCGAAGGCGGCCTTCCCCGGCGGCGCCTTCGCGCAATCGGCGGGGCCGGAGGTGAAGGGAGCGAGGCTCGGCTTCATCGCGCTCACCGATGCGGCGCCCCTCTTCGTCGCCAAGGAGAAGGGCTTCTTCGCCAAGTACGGCATGCCGGACGTCGAGGTCCTCAAACAGGCCTCGTGGGGCACGACGCGCGACAATCTCGTCCTCGGCGGCGAGGGCAACGGCATCGACGGCGCCCATATCCTCTCGCCGATGCCGTATCTCATCACGGCCGGGCGCGTGACGCAGAACAATGTCGGCGTGCCGATGCATCTGATCGCCCGCCTGAACACGAACGGGCAGGCCATCTCGGTGGCCAAGGAGTATCTCGACCTCAAGGTCCAGCTCGACGCCAAGGTCTTCAAGGCCGCGATCGAGAAGAAGAAGGCGGCGGGCAAGTCGGTCAAAGCCGCCATGACCTTCCCGGGCGGCACGCACGACCTCTGGATCCGCTACTGGATGGCGGCCGGCGGCATCGACCCCGACAGGGATATCGAGACGATCGTGGTGCCGCCGCCGCAGATGGTGGCGAACATGAAGGTCGGCACCATGGATTGCTTCTGCGTCGGCGAGCCGTGGCCGGCGCAACTCGTGACGCAGGGCATCGGCTACACGGCGCTGACGACGGGCGAGCTCTGGAAGGACCATCCCGAGAAGGCCTTCGCCCTCAGAGCCTCCTTCGTCGAGAAGAATCCGAAGGCGACCAAGGCCCTGACCATGGCCGTGCTCGAAGCGCAGCAATGGTGCGACATGCCGGCGAACCGGGACGAGCTGGCGACCATCCTCGGCAAGCGGCAATGGATCAACATCCCGGCGAGCGACGTCGCCGGCCGCACCAAGGGCACGATCGATTACGGCGACGGCCGCCGCGTCGAGAACAGCCCCTTCATCATGAAGTACTGGGCCGACCACGCCTCGTATCCGTTCCCGAGCCACGACCTGTGGTTCCTCGCGGAGGATATCCGCTGGGGCAAGTTCCCGGCCGATACCGACATCAAGGCGCTCGTCGCCAAGGTGAACCGCGAGGATCTGTGGCGCGAGGCGGCCAAGGAGCTCGGCGTCGCCGCCGCCGACATCCCGGCCTCGACCTCGCGCGGCAAGGAGACCTTCTTCGACGGCAAGGTCTTCGATCCGGGCGATCCCGGCGCCTACCTCGCCAGCCTCGACATCAAACGCATCGCCTGACCCCGACGCCAGCGGTGGAGACCCGCATGAGCACGACAGCCGCCAAGTTCCCGTTCGAGGCCGGGACCGAAACGCTGCCGGCCTCGCCCAGGCCGGCGGCCGCCTCGGCATCCGCACCTCCCCGCGCGCCGGCGGCCTCCCCCGAGCCGCGCCTCACCGCGCTCCTGAAGGTGGCCGGGGCGCGTGTCGTGCCGCCGGTCGCCGTGCTCGCGGTCCTGCTTCTCGTCTGGGAGATCCTGTGCAGCCGCGCGGGGGCGGGCCTGCCGCCGCCCTCGCGGGTCCTGGCGGAGACCTGGGACCTCATCGTCGACCCGTTCTACGACAATGGCGGCACCGACAAGGGCCTGTTCTGGCATATCTCGGCGAGCCTCCAGCGCGTCGCGCTGGGCTTCGCCTTCGCGGCCGTGGCGGGCATCGCGCTCGGTACCCTCGTCGGGCAGTCGGTCTGGGCGATGCGCGGGCTCGATCCGATCTTCCAGGTCCTGCGCACCGTGCCGCCGCTCGCCTGGCTGCCGCTCTCGCTGGCGGCCTTCCGGGACGGGCAGCCCTCCGCGATCTTCGTGATCTTCATCACCGCGATCTGGCCGATCATCATCAACACGGCCGTAGGCATCCGCAACATCCCGCAGGATTACCGCAACGTCGCCTCCGTCCTTCGGCTGAACCAGTTCGAGTTCTTCTGGCGGATCATGATCCCGTCGGCCGCGCCCTACATCTTCACGGGCCTGCGCATCGGGATCGGCCTGTCCTGGCTCGCCATCGTCGCGGCCGAGATGCTCATCGGCGGCGTCGGCATCGGCTTCTTCATCTGGGACGCGTGGAATTCGTCGAAGATGTCCGAGATCATCCTGGCGCTGATCTATGTCGGGCTGATCGGCTTCGTCCTCGACCGGATCGTGGCGCTCGTCGCCGTCTACGTCACCCGCGGCACCAGCGCGCAGTGAGGAGCGGCATCATGGCCTATCTCGACATCTCCGACGTCGGCATCTCCTTCACCCGCTCGGGCAAGACGAGCGAGGTCCTGCAGGGCGTCTCGCTCGGCATCGAACAGGGCGAATACATCTCGATCATCGGCCATTCGGGCTGCGGGAAGTCGACGCTGCTGAACATCGTCGCGGGCCTTCTCAAAGCCTCGACGGGCGGCATCCTTCTCGACGGGAAGGAAGTGAACTCTCCCGGCCCGGACCGCGCGGTGGTCTTCCAGAACCACTCGCTGCTGCCCTGGCTGACGGTCCGCGAGAACGTGGCGCTCGCGGTGGACAAGGTCTTCCGCGGGCGGAAGTCGAAGGCCGAGCGCCGCGCCTGGATCGACGAGAACCTCGCGCTCGTGAACATGCTTCACGCCGCCGACAAGCGGCCCGCCGAGATCTCGGGCGGGATGAAGCAGCGCGTCGGCATCGCCCGGGCCCTCGCGATGGAGCCGAAGTTGCTGCTCCTCGACGAGCCCTTCGGGGCCCTCGATGCGCTGACCCGCGCCCATCTCCAGGATCAGGTGATGGAGATCCATGCGCGGCTCGGCAACACGATGCTGATGATCACGCACGACGTCGACGAGGCGGTGCTGCTGTCGGACCGGATCGTGATGATGACGAACGGTCCCGCCGCGACGATCGGCGAGGTGCTGCCGATCCCGCTCGAGCGCCCGCGCCGGCGGCTCGAACTCGTCGAGGACGCGGTCTACACCCATGCCCGCGCGGCGGTGCTCGAATTCCTCTATGCGCGCCACGCGGCGCCGGCCCTGGCGGCATGAGCCATGTTCGTGGCGTGGACAATTGCGCCGGCATCCTTCTCCCGCCGGGTGAGAAGGACGGTCGGAGCCGCACCATGACCCGGCGCCTCGTCGTCGTCGGCAACGGCATGGTGTCGCTGCGCTTCCTCGAACGGCTCTGCCTCCACGCGCCGGGGCGTTACGACGTCACCGTGATCGGCCAGGAGGCGGCCCCCGCCTATAACCGCGTCCTGCTGTCCGCGCTGCTCGCGGGGGATGTCGACGAGACCGGCTGCAACTTCCGCGAGCGCGGCTGGTACGAGGCGGAGCATATTCGCCTGCGCACCGGCGCGGCGGCCTCCGCGATCGACCGCGCGGCGCGGACGGTGAGCGTCGCCGGCGAGGCGATCCCCTATGACAGGCTGGTCCTTGCGACGGGCTCGACCCCGATCATGCTGCCGAAGCCGGGCATGGACCTGCCGGGCGTGATGGCCTTCCGCGATCTCGCCGATGTCGACCGGATGAAGGCTCTGCGCGGAACCGGCGCGCGCTGCATCGTCATCGGCGGCGGGCTGCTCGGTCTGGAAGCCGCCTACGGCCTCGCCCGGCTCGGGCTCGAGACGACGCTGCTCCACGTGATGGACAAGCTGATGGAGCGCCAGCTCGACCGGCGCGCCGCCGCCATCGTCCGCAAGACCATGGAAGCGAAGGGCGTCCGCGTCGTGCTTCAGGCCGACACGGCGGAGATCGTCGGCGACGGTCGCGTCGAGGCCCTGCGCCTCGCGGACGGGACCGTGATCCCGGCCGATCTCGTCGTGGTCGCGGTCGGCGTCCGCCCGCGCGTCGATCTCGCCCGCGAGGCCGGACTCGCGATCGGCCGGGGCATCCAGGTCGATGACGGCCTCGCGACCTCCGATCCCTCGATCTTCGCCATCGGCGAATGCGCCGAGCATCGCGGGATGGTCTACGGCCTCGTCGAGCCGGGCTACGAGATGGCCGATACCCTTGCAGGCCGCCTCGCCGGCAAGGACCGCCTCTATTGCGGCTCCACCATCGCGACGAGCCTCAAGGTCTCCGGCCTTCCGGTCTTCTCGGCGGGCGAGATCGCGGACGATGCGGGCGGCGAGCCGATCCTCCTGTCCGATCCCGTGGGCGGCATCTATCGCAAGCTCGTGCTGAAGGACGGGCGGCTCGCGGGCGCCCTGCTGATCGGGGATACCGGCGAGGGCGCCTGGTATCGCAGCCTGATCGAGAGCCGCGCGCCCGTCTCCGCGATCCGCCACGACCTGATGTTCGGCCGGGTCGACCTGCCGCAGCCCGAGGCCGCGCCCTCTGAACCGACGCGGATGGCGGCGTGATGAGCGAGTTCAGCTCCGAGCAGAAGACCTATCTCGACGGCTTCGCCTCGGGCATCGCCGCGATGCGCAAGGCGGGCGTCATGCCGGGCCAGCCGGCCGCGACGACGGTCGCCGAGCCGGTCGGGCCGGAGGCCAGCCACCTCAAGGCGCAGGACCGGCAGGTCGCGGCGGGCGGCAAGCTCGTCGACCAGGAGAAGTGGAAGCGCGCCGAAAGCCCCTTCGACGGCTATGCGCGCCTCAAGGCCGAGGCGGATGCGGGCAAACAGCCGAACCCGCAGGACAATTTCCGCTGGCGCTATCACGGCCTGTTCTGGGTCGCGCCGAACCAGACCTCCTTCATGTGCCGGATCCGCATCCCGAACGGCATCCTGAAGCATTGGCAATTCGCCGGGGTCGCCGCCCTCGCCGATGCCCATGGCGGCGGCTATGCCCATGTCACGACCCGCGCGGGCCTCCAGATCCGCGAGATCTCGCCGGAGAGCGCGGCTCCCGTCGTCGAGGGCCTCGTCGATATCGGCCTCACCGCGCGCGGCGCCGGGGCGGACAACATCCGCAACGTCACCGGCTCGCCGACGGCAGGCATCGACGCCCAGGAGATCATCGACACGCGCCCCCTCGCGCGGTCCTGGCATTTCCACATCCTCAACGACCGCTCGCTCTACGGGCTGCCGCGCAAGTTCAACGTCTCGTTCGATGGCGGCGGCGTCCTGCCGGCGCTGGAGGAAACGAACGATATCGGCTTCCAGGCCGTCCGGGTGCTGGACGGCGCGGGGATCGAGCCCGGCCTGTGGATGCGGCTCGTGCTCGGCGGCATCTCCGGCCATCGCGACCTCGCGCGGGATACGGGCGTGGTCTGCCGCCCCGCCGAATGCGACGCCGTCGCGGATGCGATCCTGCGCGTCTTCATCGAGAACGGCGACCGCACGAACCGCAACAAGGCGCGGCTGAAATACGTGCTCGATGCCTGGGGTTTCGAGACGTACCTCGCGGCCGTCGAGGAGAAGCTCGGGCGCAAGCTCGCGCGCGTCGCGCCCGACCACGTCGCGCCGCGCGGCGGCTTCGACCGCGCCGCCCATGTCGGGGTGCACAAGCAGGCGCAGCCCGGGCTGAACTGGGTCGGCGTGACGCTCGATGTCGGCCATCTGACGAGCGACCGGATGCGGGCGCTCGCCGAGATCGCGCGAGAATGCGGGGACGGGGATATCCGCCTCACCGTCTGGCAGAACCTCCTCGTCTCGGGCGTGCCCGATGCGAAGCTCGCCGAGGTCGAGGCCCGCGTCGCGGCGCTCGGCCTGTCGATCCACGCAAACCCCATCCGCGCCGGCCTCGTCGCCTGCACCGGCATGACGGGCTGCAAATTCGCCGCCGCCCACACCAAGGAAGCGGCCCTCGTCATCGCCGCCCATGTCGAGCGGCGGATCGCGATGGACGTGCCGGTGAACATCCATGTCACCGGCTGTCACAATTCCTGCGCGCAGCACTATATCGGCGATATCGGCCTCATCGGGGCCAAGGTTCCGGTCGGCGACGACGAGACCGTGGAGGGCTTCGACATCGTCGTCGGCGGCGGTTTCGCCGACGATCCCAAGATCGGGCGGGAGCTCTTCCTCGGGGTGAAGGCGGAGGACGCGCCGGCCCGCGTCGAGCGGATCCTCGCCGCCTATCTCGCCCACCGCTCCGGTCCCGAAGAGGGCGTCGCGGCCTGGACGCGCCGCCACGAGACCGAGGCGCTGAAGGCCCTCGTCGAGGCCGCGCCGCTTCAATCCCCGCGGATGCTGGAGGCGGCCGAGTGATGGGAGCGCCATTCCGTCATCGCGAGCGCAGCGAAGCAACCCAGATCGGAAACCCAGGCGGCTTTTGGGTGGCTTCGTCGGCTGCGCCTCCTCGCAAGGACGGTGTTGGAGACGTCGCATGACCGCCCATGTCCCAACCCCCGTCCTCGCCATTCCGGACTCGGCGCCGTTCAGCGCGGAGCAGCGCTCCTGGCTCTCCGGCTATTTCTCCGCGCTCCTCTCGCCCGACATGCTGGGCGCGACGCCGATCGCGGGCGATGCGGGCGGATCCTCCGGCCCGGAACTCGCCG
Organism: Enterovirga rhinocerotis; assembly: GCF_004363955.1. GTDB lineage: Bacteria > Pseudomonadota > Alphaproteobacteria > Rhizobiales > Beijerinckiaceae > Enterovirga > Enterovirga rhinocerotis. The sequence goes on along the minus strand of NZ_SNZR01000017.1, from coordinate 203,760 downwards.
AGAACGACACCGCTCCCTGGCACGATCCGTCGATCGCCCTTCCCGAGCGCATGGACATGGCGAAGGAGCGCCCGCTCGCGCCGCGCCTGATGGCGGCGATGGCCCAGCAGGATTGCGGGCAGTGCGGCTATAACTGCGCCGATTACGCCAATGCCCTGTTCCTGAAGACGGAGGAGCGGCTGAACCTCTGCGCGCCGGGCGGCAAGGAGACCGCCCGCATGCTGAAGGCCCTCGCGGCGGAAATGGGCGAGGCGGGCGCCGCGCCGGCCGAGGCGAAGGCGGTCGATGGAGCCGCGGTCCCGAGCGGTCCGCGCGGCTATTGCCGCGAGAATCCCGCTCCCGCGACCTTCCTGTCGCGCCGCAGGCTGAACGGCGAGGGCTCCGAGAAGGAGACCTGGCATGTCGAGATCGACCTCACGGAATCGGGGGTCGAGTATGTCGTCGGCGACAGCCTCGGGGTCTTCGCCTCGAATGCGAGCCTCGTGGTCGATGCCGTCATCGCGCAGCTCGGCGCACGCCCCGAGCGGATGATCGGGGAGAAGCCGCTCCGTCTCGCCCTGATGGAGGATTACGATCTCGGCCCCGCGCCGGACGCGCTCTTCACGCTCATCTCGCAGGTGACGGGCGGAGACACCCGGAAGACGGCGCGGGCCCTGGCGGCCGGCGAGGATCCGCATGGCGACCTCGCCGCGCTCGACGTGCTGGGCGCGCTGCACAAGTTCCCGATGGCACGGCCCGACGCGGAGGCCTTCCTCGAGGCGCTCGAGCCGCTGCAGCCGCGCCTCTACTCGATCTCCTCCTCGCCCAAGGCCGATCCCGGCCGCGTGACGCTGACCGTCGACGCCGTCCGCTACGCCATCAACCGGCGCCAGCGGCTCGGCGTCGCCTCGACCTTCTTCGCCGAGCGCATCGCGCCCGGCACGCCGCTTCGGGTCTACGTCCAGAAGGCCCACGGCTTCGCCCTGCCGAAGGATCCGAAGACGCCCGTCATCATGGTCGGGCCCGGGACCGGGATCGCCCCCTTCCGCGCCTTCCTGCGCGACCGCGAGGCCGACAGGGCGCCCGGCCGCAACTGGCTCTTCTTCGGCCACCAGCGTTCCACCAGCGACTTCTTCTACAAGGAGGAGCTGACCGCGATGAAGGAGGCCAGGTTCCTCGATCGCCTGACCCTCGCCTGGTCGCGCGACGGCAGCGAGAAGATCTACGTCCAGGACAGGATGCGCGAGGTCGGGGCCGATCTGTGGGCCTGGTTCAAGGACGGCGCGCATTTCTACATCTGCGGCGATGCCAAGCGCATGGCCAAGGATGTCGAGACCGCCCTCGTCGACGTGGCCGCACAGCATGGCGGACTGAGCGCGGAGGAGGCGGTGGCCTTCGTCCAGGGGCTGAAGAAGGCCGGCCGCTATCAGGCGGATGTGTATTGATGGGGCGGCATTGCGCACCGCTTCTCCCCTTGCGGGAGACGTCGAGCCGCCCGGCAGGGCGACCGGATGAGGGGTGGACCCCGTCGATGTTGCGCACCCCTCACCCGGTCGAAAGCTGGCGCTCCCGACCACACCTCTCCCGCAAGGGGAGAGGTGGCGCGTCGGAACCATGAACGCCCATCCGGGGCCCGTCGCGCCGCCGGCGATCCGGACGACCTGTCCGTATTGCGGCGTCGGCTGCGGGGTGCTGGCTCGGCCGGACGGGCTCGGCGGCCTCGCCGTCGAGGGCGACCCGGACCATCCGGCGAATTGCGGCCGTCTCTGCTCGAAGGGCTCGGCGCTCGGCGAGACGGTCGGCCTCGAGGGCAGGCTCCTTCATCCGATGGTCGAGGGGCGGCGGGCGTCCTGGGACGATGCCCTCGGGCGTGTCGCGGGGGACCTGTCGCGCATCGTGGCCGAGCACGGCCCCGACGCGGTCGCCTTCTACCTGTCGGGCCAGCTTCTCACCGAGGATTACTACGTCGCCAACAAGCTGATGAAGGGCTTCGTCGGCTCGGGGAATGTCGACACGAATTCGCGGCTCTGCATGTCGTCCTCGGTCGCCGGCCACCGCCGCGCCTTCGGGGCCGATATCGTGCCGGGCTGCTACGCGGATCTCGACGAGGCGGACCTCATCGTCCTCGTCGGCTCGAACGCGGCCTGGTGCCACCCGATCCTGTTCCGCCGGATGCTCGACAACCGGGCGAGGCGCGGCGCGAAGATCGTCGTCGTCGATCCGCGGCGCTCGGCGAGCGCCGACGAGGCCGACCTCTTCCTGCCGGTCGCCGCGGGCCAGGACACGGCCCTGTTCTGCGGCCTCCTCGTCCATCTGGCGGAGAGCGGGGCGCTCGACGCGGATTTCCTCGGCGGACGGACGGAGGGTTTCGGCGAGGCCCTGGCCCGCGCCCGCGAGATCGCGCCCGACCCGGCCTCGGTGGCCCGGGCGACGGGGATCGCGGAAGCCGACCTTGCCGCCTTCTACGACCTGTTCCGGACGAGGGAGAAGGTCGTCACCTGCTATTCCCAGGGCGTCAACCAATCCGCCCAGGGTACCGACAAGGTCGGCGCGATCGTCAATTGCCATCTCGCGACGGGACGGATCGGCAGGCCCGGCATGGGGCCGCTCTCCCTCACCGGCCAGCCCAACGCCATGGGCGGGCGGGAGGTCGGCGGCCTCGCCAACATGCTCGCGGCGCATATGAACTACCTGCCCGCCGAGATCGACCGCGTCGGCCGGTTCTGGGACGCGCCGCGCATGGCCCGGCGCGAGGGGCTGAAGGCCGTCGCGCTCTTCGACGCGATCGACCGGGGCGAGGTCCGGGCGCTCTGGGTGATGGCGACCAATCCCGCCGTCTCGCTGCCGGATGCGGACCGGGTCCGGGCCTCGCTCGCGAAGCTCGACCTCCTCGTCGTCTCGGAGAACGTCGCCTCGAACGACACCACCTCCCGCGGCGCCCATGTCCTCCTGCCGGCCGCCGCCTGGGGCGAGAAGGACGGCACCGTCACCAATTCCGAGCGCCGCATCTCCCGCCAGCGCGCCGTCCTGCCGCTGCCGGGCGAGGCGAAGCCGGATTGGTGGATCGTCAGCGCTGTCGCCGCCCGCATGGGGTTCGCGAGCGCCTTCCCCTATCGCAAAGCGGCGGACATCTTCCGCGAGCACGCCGCGCTGACGGCCTTCGAGAACGGGGGCGAGCGCGTGCTCGATCTCGGCGGCCTCGCCGATCTCGGCGACCGGGGCTATGACGACCTCGCGCCCGTGCAGTGGCCCGTCGGCGCTGACGGGGAGGGGACGGCGCGGCTCTTTGCGGAACGGCCGTTCCAGACGCCGGACGGCAGGGCGCGCTTCGTCGCGCCCGCCTTGCCGCGTCTCGCGACGGAGACGAGCGAGGCCTATCCGTTCGTGCTCAATACGGGGCGCATCCGCGACCAGTGGCACACGATGACCCGGTCCGGCCGGAGCCCTCGGCTCGGCTCGCACCGGCCCGCGCCCTTCGTCGAACTCCATCCCGCCGATGCCGCGCGGCTCGGCCTCGGAGACGGCGATCTCGCCCGCGTCTCGACCGCGATGGGATCATGCGTGCTGGAGACCCGTCTCGCCGAAGGCCAGCCGCCGGGCACCTTGTTCTCGCCGATCCATTGGAGCGGCGAGACCTCCTCGGACGGGCGCATCGGTGCCCTCGTCCACGACCATGTCGACCCGTTCTCGGGCCAGCCGGAGATGAAGGCGAGCCCGGCCGCCATCACTCCCGAACCCATGCCCCTGCGCGGCTTCCTCCTGTCGCGGCTGCCGATCGGGCTGCCGGACGGCACCTGGTGGGCGCGCGCCGCGATCGAGGGCGGCACCGGAACGCTCTTCGCCGCGCGCGGCTCGATCGGCCGGATCGCGGCCTGGGCGCCCGCTCTCGTCCCGGGCGCCGAGATCGCCGATTATCTCGATGCGGGCGCGGGCGTGTACCGCCTCGCCGCCTTCGTCGAAGGCCGGCTCGAAGCGGTCTTCTTCGCGGGTCCGGCCGCGGCGCGGCCCCATTGGGAGGCGGCACGGGCGCTCTTCGCCGCCGAGGCGGAGGGCAGGGGGGCGCGGCAGGCGCTGTCGGGCCGGAATGCGGGGCCCGATCCGGGGCCGCTGGTCTGCGCCTGTTTCGGGGTCGGCCTCGCGACGATCTGCGATGCCATCCGGACCAAGGGCGCGACCTCGACGGAGGCGATCGGCGCCGCTCTCCGCGCGGGCACCAATTGCGGCTCGTGCCTCCCCGAACTGCGCCGCATCCTCGCCAGCGAGGCCGCCACGCCTGCAAACGAAAGATTGTCTGACAGTCTGGTGGTGCGCTAAGCCGGTCCGACCAAAAGGGAGGATACGATGGCGACGATTCTACTGACGGGAGCAGCGGGCGGGCTCGGCCGGGCCATGGCGAAAGCGGCCGTGAGCGCGGGCCATCGCCTGGTGCTGGTGGACCGGGACGAGGCGTCGCTCGCCGCGTTCGCGAAGGAACTGGGATCCGGCGTCTGCACGATCCGCCTCGACATCACCGATGCGGCTGCCGTCGACAAGCTCCTCGACGCCGTCCCCGAAGCCTTCCGGCCGCTCGACGTGCTGATCAACAATGCCGGCCACGACATCGGCGGGCGCATCCGGTTCGACGAGGGCTCGCCCGACGACTGGGCGGCGATCATCCAGACCAACCTCATCGGCCTGATGCGCGTGACGCGGGCCATCGTGCCGGATTTCGTGCGGCGCGATGCGGGCCACATCGTCAATGTCAGCTCGATCAATTCGGTGCGGATCATCCCGGACATGGCGGCCTACAGCACGAGCAAGGCGGGCGTGCGCATGTTCACGCAGACCCTGCGCGGCGAGCTCGCCGAGACCGCGATCCGCGTCACCGAGATCCTGCCGGGCCTCACCAAGACCGGCATCATCAAGACGCGCTATCGCGGCGACGAGGAGAAGACGAAGGCCTATTTCGACCAGTTCAAGCAGGCGCTGGAGCCCGAGGACGTGGCGCGGACCGTGATGTTCGCGCTCGACCAGCCCCCGCATGTCCAGATCGCGGAGATCATGGTTCTGCCCGTCAACCGGTTCTGAGCCGCCTCAGCCTGCCGCCGCCGCGCGCGCGCCGCTTCCGCCGAGTTCGCGCGTGAGGCGAGCGGCGGCTTCGGTGAGCGCGCCCGCCATGCGGGCGACCGCCTCCTCCGTGAACCGGTCTCCCGGACCGGACAGGGACAGCGCCCCGACAAGGCCTCCGGGGCCGAAGACGGCCGTGGCCATGCCCGCGCAACTCGTGTCGCGCTCGCCGCGCGACAGGGCGACGAAGGGAGTTCCCGGTGCGTGGCCGCCGCGGGGCGCCGAGGGGTCGGGGCTCGCCAGGACGCGTCCGGCCGCGCCCCGATCGAGCGGCAGGATCGCGCCCGCCTCGACCCGGTCGAGCGTCGAATGGTGCGAGTTCACGCGGAACAGGCAGAGCCGCGTCCCGGCGCCGTGGCGGATATGGAAGGAGGCGCTCTCGGTGCCTCGCTCGACGAGGTCCTGGAGCACGGGAAGGACGTGCTGCCGCAACGGGTTCTGGCGCTCGTAGGAGAGGCCGAGCCGGAAGGCGGAGCCGCCGAGCCCGTAGCGCCCGTCGGGCAGGCGGGCGAGGTATCCGGCCTCCTCGAGGGAGGCCGCGAGACGCAGGATGGTGCTCTTGTAGAGCCCGGTCGCGCGGGCGAGTTCGGCGAGCGTGCTGGGCTCTTCCTTCCCGGCGAGGGCGCCCAGAACCGAAAGGGCGCGGTCCACCGCCGCGACCCCGTCCTTCCGCGCCTCGACCGCCCCCATCTCGCTCACCCCTTGCCGGCCTCCGGATCCGAGCCGGCGATGATACGGCTCACGACGGGCCAGTACAGATCGCCGTAGCCTGCTTCGGCGCTGCGCGCGAGAAGGGCGTCGGCCGTCTTCGCCCCGGCAAGGTCGACGCCCACGCTTTCGGCGAGGGCGAGGGCGTAGGAGAGGTCTTTGCGGGCATAGTCGGTCGAGAAGGCGCGCTCGGGGAAGGCGCCCGGCAGGACGGCCTTCATGCCGTGGTTCCGCAAGGCGAAGCTGTCGGCCGACCCCTTGGTCAGGGTCTCGAACAGGACCTTGCCGTCGAGCCCGGCGCGCCGGGCCACCGCGATGGCTTCCGACAGCGCGACGACGGTCTCGACCAGGACCATGTTGTTCATGATCTTGACGATCTGGCCTGCGCCCACCGGGCCGCAATGGGTGACGTCGCTCGCGAGCGTGTCGAGAAGCGGCTCGAGTTCGGTGAAATCCGCCTCGTCAGCGCCGACCATGATGCTGAGCGTGCCGTCCTCGGCGGCCTGTCGCGTGCGGGCGATCGGCGCGTCGGCGTAGCGGGCTCCCTTCGCCGTGAACCGGGCGGCGAGATCGCGCGTCAGGTCGACCGGCGAGGTGCCGAGATCGACGACGAGCGTGCCGGGGCCGATCGCCGCGAGAAGGCCGTCCTCGCCCGCGCAGACCGCCTCGACATGCTTGCCCGAGGGCAGCGCCATGAAGATCACCGAGCAGGAGGAGGCGAGTTCGGCGAGGCTTCCGGCGGCGGCGACGCCGTGCTCCTGCAGACGGGCGAGCGGCTCGGGCGCACGGTCGAAGGCGAGGACGGCTCGGCCGCTCTTCCGCGCCAGGTTCCGGCACATGGGCTCGCCCATGACGCCGAGCCCGATGAAACCGATCCTTGTGCCGCTCACAGCTTCACGCCCCCGAGATAGATGCTCTTCGCCTGCTGGTAGAGCCGCATTCCGCCGATTCCCTTCTCGCGCCCGAGGCCGCTGTCCTTGTAGCCGCCGAAGGGGGTGGCGATGCTGAGCTGCTTGTAGGTGTTGATCCAGACCGTGCCCGCCTCGATCCGCCGTGCGATGCGGAGCGCCCGCGTGACGTCCGACGTCCAGATGCCGGAGGCGAGGCCGAAGGCCGTGCCGTTGGCCTGGGCGATCAGATCCTCCTCGTCGTCGAAGGGGAGGATGCACAGGACCGGGCCGAAGATCTCTTCCCGCACCACGCGCGCCGAGCCGTCGAGGCCTCCGATCAGCGTCGGCAGATAGAAGGCGCCGGCTGCGAGCGCCGCATCGTCGGGGCGTGCTCCGCCGGCGATGATCTCCCCGCCCTCGTCGCGGGCCGATTGCACGAAGCGCTCGACGGTCTCGCGCTGGCGGAAGCTCGCGAGCGGGCCCATCCGGCTGTCCGGCGCCAGCGGCATGCCGACCTTCAGCGACGTCGCGCGTTCGCGCATCAGGGCAACCATCCGGTCGAGCGCCTTGCGCTCGACGAACAGCCGCGAGCCCGCGACGCAGGACTGGCCCGACCCCTCGAAGATGCCGTCCTGGACGGCGGCCGCCGCCCTGTCGAGATCGGCATCGGCGAACACGATGTGGGGCGACTTGCCACCGAGCTCCAGCGCGGCCGGGATGAGCCGGCCCGCCGCGATCTGCGCGATCGCCCGGCCGGTCTCGGTGCCGCCGGTGAAGGACACCATCCGGACGCCGGGATGGCGCACGAGCGGCACGCCCGTCTCGGTTCCGGTTCCGGTGAGGACGTTGAGGAGGCCGGGCGGCAGGCCTGCCGCGAGCGCGATCTCGGCGACCGCGATGGCCGCCGTCGGCGTGACCTCGGAGGGCTTGACGATGACGGCGTTGCCGGCCGCGAGGGCGGGCGCGATCTTCTGCGCCTCCATCGTCAGCGGGGAGTTCCACGGCGTGATGGCCGCGACGACGCCCACCGGCTCGTAGGTCGTCATCGACAGATAGTCGCCGCGCGACGGCGTGACCTCCGATCCGGTCGTCTCGCAGACGCCGGCATAATAGCGGAAGGTCGCCGCCGCGCTCGCGACCTGGGTTCGGCATTCCGCCAGGACCTTGCCGTTCTCCCGGCGCTGGATCGCCGCGAGGTCGTCCGCCTTCGCGACGATCCCGTCGGCGATGGCGGAGAGGATGCGCGCCCGCTCGTGCGGGCGCATGTCGCGCCAGCCCGGCCGGGCGACCGCTTCCTGCGCGGCCTCGACGCAGCGCGCGACATCCTCGGCTCCGGCCGCGGCCACCTCGTAATTGACCTCGCCCGTGGCGGGATCGACCGAGGAAAAGGGCGTGCCGGACCCCTGGACGCGCTCGCCGGCGACGAGGAAGCCGACTCTCGATCGCGACTCCGTCATTTCTTCACCAGCGAGCACTCGCTCTCGGAGAGCGGGCGGAAGGCCTCGTTGCCGGGGACCTTCTGGACGATCTTGTAGTAATCGTACGGGTACTTGGATTCGGCGGGAGTCTTGACCTGCACGAGGAACATGTCGTGCAGCACGCGGCCGTCCGCGCGGATCTCGACCTTCTTGTTATACATGTCCTCGACCGGCATCTCGCGCATCTTGGCGGCGACGATCTTGGGATCGTCGGTCCCGGCGGCCTTGATCGCGGCGAGGTAGTGGCGGACGCCGCTATAGGTGCCGGCGTGGATCATCGTCGGCGGAACCCGTCCGCCGCTGACCTTCATGAAGCGCTTGAACCAGGCGCGGGTCTCGTCGTTCGCGTCCCAGTAGAACGACGTCGTCACCTGGAGCCCCTTGGCGGCCTCGAGGCCGAGCGCGTTGACGTCCGTGATGAAGACGAGCAGGCCCGCCAGCTTCTGGCCGGAGGTCACGATGCCGAATTCGTTCGCCTGCTTGATCGCCGTCTGAACATCCTTGCCCGAGGTCGCGAGGCCGATGACGTCGGCCTTCGAGGATTGCGCCTGGAGCAGGAAGGACGAGAAGTCCATCGCGTTGAGGGGATGGGCGGCGCTTCCGATGACCTTGCCGCCCGCCGCCTGGATGAACTGCGTCGCGTCGCGCTGGAGCGCATGTCCGAAGGCATAGTCGGCGGTCACGAAGTACCAGTTCTTGCCGCCCGCCTCGGTGATCGCCTTGCCGGTGATCTTCGCCAGCGCATAGGTGTCGTAGTTGAAGTGGAAGCTCTGCGGCGAGCAGGCCTTGCCCGTGAAGTCCGAGGCACCCGGCCCGGTCACGACGAAGATCTTGCCCTTCTCGTTGACGACATTGAGGATGCCGAAGCCGGCCGACGAGGCCGCGCCGTCGGCGATCAGGTCGACGCCGTCCTGATCGATCCACTTGCGCGCGATGGTCGAGGCGATGTCGGGCTTGTTCTGGTGATCGGCGGTGATGATCTCGATCCGCTTGCCGAGGATCGTGTTGCCGAATTCCTCCGCCGCGAGCCTCGCCGCCGCGACCGAGCCGAGCCCGCCATTGTCGGCGAAGACGCCGGACTGGTCGTTCAGGACGCCGATGCGGATGACGTCGCCGGCGGCCTGGGCGGCGGCGGGCAGCGCGAGAGCGCCGCAGATGGCGAGGCCGCGCAGGGCCGTCTTGAGGTTCATCGTGTTTCTCCCTCGAGATGTCTGATCTTTTCGAGAACGGGCAGGATGTAGCTGCGGAACTGGGCGGGGTTCTCCGACATCGGAAAATGCCCGAGCCGTTCCATCACCGTGACCTCGGCGCCCGCGATGCTCTGCGCGGTGCGGATCGTGTCGTCGGGCGAGCAGGAGAAGTCGTATTCCCCGGTGAGCAGGAAGAGCGGGCAGATGGCGGTGTCGATCGCGCCGATGCGCGGCCGCAGATCGCCGTCGACCCGGTAGAAATAGAGGTCGCCTTTGAAGATTCCGGGGCCGCCCTGCATGTAGTGCCAGAGCGTTTCGCGCCGGGCCGCGTCCGGGCCGCCGGGTGCGATCAGGCCCGAGACCAGCGCGGCGCAGGCCTCGCCGCCATGGACGTCCGGACGGTGCAGCCAGGTCGTGTCGTACCAGGGCTGCTGGAAATCCGCCGCTTCGAGACCGACGAGAGCCCGGAACTCGGCCGCGTGGTCGATGGCGAGGTTCAGGACGATGCGCCCGCCGATCGAGCAGCCCATGACGACGGGACGGTCGAGCCCGAGCGCGCCGCTCACCGCGCGGATGGTGTCGGTGTAGGATTTCGTCGTCAGGCGATATTCTTCGCCCTGCCACGTCTCGGGCGGGTTCGACTTGCCGTGGTAGGGCATGTCGAAGGCGATGACCCGGAAATGCCGCGTGACCTCCTCGTCGTTGAGGAGATGACGCCACTGGCGGCCGTCCGATCCTGCCGTGTGCAGGCAGAGGAGAGGGATGCCGGAGCCGGCTTCCTCGACATAGACGCGGTGCGGCACCCCGGCGATCTCGCAGCGCAGGTAGCGGCCCGTGATGGGCTCGAAATCGGGGGTCATGCAGCCCTCCCGACGGGCTTGCCGAAGGAGCCGCGCGGCAGGGCGAGCAGATCCTTGAAGTACTGGAGATTGGCGATGAAGGGCTGGAGATCGCCCTCGAGCGTCGCGGCGCCGCGTTTCGTCAGCGCGAGAAGATCGTGGAAGCCCGGCCTCGGCACCGGTTCCCAGAATGCGGCCCAGGCCTCCGGCGTCGCGCGATAGGCGAAGCGCCAGGAGCGCATCAGGACCGGCCCCCGCAGGACCTCGACGACTTGACCGGCTTCGATCGTCACGTGGAGCGGCGCGGAGGGCGTGCCGAAGAGGCAAGCGACCGTCAGGAAGCGGCCGCGCCGGACGAGATCGGCATCGGCGAGTTCCGGGAGCCGGGCGAGGGCCTGCGCCACCTCGTCCTCCGCCGGCGCGGCTTCGTCCTTCCTCAAGGCTCTCTCCTGTGTTCTGCTAGATAGAACTATTATTCTATTATGAGTGCATACCATTGGACTCGGGTGCTGGCAACGCATGTCGATTCGGGGGGTGGAGGAGCGCGATTTCCGCATTGCCGCGGCCGCGGGCGCGGTGCATCCTGACCGGCGACGTCAGCGTCGGAGCAAGAGCATGGCCGTGGAAAGCGTCCGATCGTCAGCACCTCCGGCCGAACCCAGCCTGCACCGGGTGATGGGGCCCTGGCTGCTCCTGCTCTTCATCGTGGGAGACATCCTCGGAACCGGGATCTATGCGCTGACGGGGCAGGTCGCGAAGCAGGTCGGGGGCGTCGTCTGGCTGCCCTTCCTCGTCGCCTTCGTGGTGGCCCTGATCACGGCCTTCTCGTATCTCGAACTCGTCACGAAGTATCCGAAGGCCGCCGGCGCCGCGCTCTACACGCACCGCGCCTTCGGCATCCACTTCGTGACCTTCATCGTCGCCTTTGCCGTGATGTGCTCCGGCATCACCTCGGCCTCGACGGCCTCGCGGGCCTTCGCGGCGAACATGTCCCACGCCTTCGACCTTCATTTCTCGCCGACCGGGATCACGCTCACGGGGCTCGGCTTCATGGCGCTCGTCGCCGCCATCAATCTGCGCGGCGTCGGAGAGAGCGTGAAGGCGAACGTCGTCCTCACGGTGGTGGAACTGACCGGCCTTCTGATCATCATCATGATCGGGTTCTGGGCCATCTCCCGCGGACAGGGCGACGTCTCGCGCGTCCTCGAGTTCAAGCCGATGCCGGAGGGGCAGAGCTTCTTCTGGCCGGTCATCGCCGCGACGACACTCGCCTTCTTCGCGATGGTGGGGTTCGAGGATTCGGTGAACATGGCGGAGGAGACGGAGAACCCGACCAAGGTCTTCCCGAAGATCCTGCTCGCGGGGCTTCTGATCACCGGCGTGATCTACGTGCTGGTGTCGATCTCCGCGATCACGCTGGTCCCGCCCGATCAGCTCGGCGAGGGCGAGGCGCCGCTGCTCAAGGTCGTCCAGGCCGGCGCGCCCTGGTTCCCGCTCGCGGTCTTCGGCTTCATCTCGATGTTCGCGGTCGCCAACTCCGCCCTGATCAACATGCTGATGGCGAGCCGGCTCGTCTATGGCATGAGCCGCGAGCACGTCCTGCCGCCGATCCTCGGCAAGGTCCATCCGACGCGGCGGACGCCCTATGTCGCCATCGCCTTCACGACGCTGCTGGCCTTCGGCCTGATCACCTTCGTCGGCGGCGTGCCGCAGCTCGGCGGCACGACCGCGCTGCTGCTGCTATGCGTCTTCACCGTCGTGAATGTCGCCGTGCTCGTCCTGCGCAAGGACAAGGTCGAGCACGACCACTTCCGCACGCCGACGCCTCTCGCGATCCTCGGCATGCTGTCCTGCGCCTTCCTCGTCGGGCCGTGGACGGGGCGCGATCCGTCCCAATACACCATCGCGGGCGTGCTCCTGGCGATCGGCGTCGGGCTCTGGCTGGTCACGGTGGCGATCAACAAGGCGACCGGAACCGTGCCGAGCGAGCCCGTGATGGAGGATCTCGGCGGCCACGGCCCGCAGAATTGAGGATGCGGGGCTCCGCCGTTGTGTCGGAGCCTCGTGCTGCGGACAACCGGATTCTACGTTTCCGCAGCTTGATCTAACTTAGTGTGATCGCGTGCTGCTATCGGAAAACCGGACTCCACTTTTCCGCAGCACGCTCTAGTTCCGGACCGCCGAGGTCAGGCCGCCATCGACGACGATCTCCGTTCCGGTCACGTATTTCGCGGCGTCGGAGGCGAGGAACAGGGCCGCGTGGGCGACGTCGAAGGCCTCGCCCATATGACCCATGGGCACCTGCTCGTGGCGGCGGGCATAGAAGGCCTCTCGCGTCGTGCCGGTCTCCTTCGTCGCGAAATCCTCCGCCAGCTTCGCGACGAGCGGCGTCTCGATCAGGCCCGGCAGGACGCAGTTCAGGCGCACCCCGCGCCGCGCATAGTCGATCGCGACGACGCGGCTGAACTGGACGAGGCCCGCCTTCGCCGCAGCATAGGCCGCCTGGGGCTTGCCGGTATAGCGCAGGGCGGCGGTGGAGGAGGTCGAGACCACCGCGCCTTTCCCCTGCTTCTCCATGATGGGCAGGATCGCCTTGCAGCACAGGAACGCGGTCTTGAGGTTCACGTCGATCTGCGCGTCCCAGGTCTCCTCGGACATCGTGGCGGGATCGCCCGGCAGCGACAGGCCGACATTGTTGACGAGGATGTCGATCCGGCCGAATTCCGTCAGGCATTCGGCGACGAGCCTCTCGACGCTCGCCCGGTCGGTGACGTCGCCGGTGCCGGCGACGAAGCGCCCGCCCTCGCCCTCGACGATCCGGCGCGTCTCTTCGGCCGCCGCGGGATTGAGATCGACCCCGAAGATGGCGGCCCCGTGTCGGGCGAAGGTCACGGCGATGGCCTTGCCGTTGCCCCAGCCGGGCCCCTGCGAGCCGCAGCCCGTGACGAAGGCCACCCGGCCCGAGAGGGAGAACGGGCTGTCAGCCATGAGACGCACCTGTGATCGGAAGGAAGGAGCCGGGATCAGACGACCGGCGAACGGCCGCCATCGACGTTGATGGCGGTGCCGGTGATGTAGGAGCCTTTGTCGGAGGCGAGGAAACAGGCGAGGTTCGCAAATTCCTCGGCCCGCCCGATGCGGCCGAGCGGCACGTCGGTCACGAGCGTCTGCGCGAAATCCTCGAGCTGCATGGCGGGTGCCGTCGCCGCATGCCTGCGGACCCATTGGTCGCTCATGATGAGCCCGACGAGGAGCGCGTTCACGAGGATGCCGTGCGGGGCGCCTTCGCCCGCCATCACCTTGGTCAGGGCCATGCCGGCGGCGCGCGAGACCGAGGTCGGCGCGCTGCCCCCGCGCGGCGCCTTGGCGAAGGTGTTGAGGACGTTGATGATGCGGCCGAAGCCGCGCTCCTTCATCGCCGGCCAGACGGCCCGGCTCATGCGGATGGCGGCGAAGAGCTTGAGGTCGAAATCCTCCTGCCATTCTTCGTCCGTGATCGTCTCGAAGGCGAGCGTGCGCGAGGTGCCGGCATTGTTGACGAGGATGTCGACGGGGCCGAGATCGGCCACGACGCGGGCATGGATCGCGCTGATCGCGTCGGGTTTCGAGACGTCGCAGGAATAGGCGCGCAGTTCGGTCAGTCCCTCGGCGGCGAGGCTCGCGGCGGCCGTGTCGAGCGCCTCCTGGCCGCGTGCGAGGATCGCGACCCGCGCGCCGGCCTCGAGGAAGGATCGCGCCACGGCGAGCCCGATCCCCTTGCTCCCGCCCGTCACGAGCGCAACGCGCCCGTCCAGCCTCACATCCATGGTGTTTCCCCAGCCTCGCCTTTGCGAATCAGACTAGCGCCCACGCGGACCGCGCGCGAGCCCTGCCGCGATCACAGCTCGATGATATGCGGCACGAAGCGCGAGCTGTCCTTGGTGATGGGCGTCTCATCCTCGCGGATGCCGAGACCGCAGGGCTGGGAGGCGACCAGCCAGGAGCCGAGGACCGGATAGCGGCCGCCGAAGGACGGCATCCGGGCGACGTCCTGGAGGACGAAGCCTTCCGCGCCGTAGGGGCCGCCGCCGCTGTCGCGCACCTCGCCGTCGACGACGAGCGAGACGTTGGCGCCTTCGCGGGAGTAGAGCGGCTTGCGCACATGGCTGCGGCCGAGGGCCGAGGCGGCCGGATCGGTCTCGAAGAAGGTCGGGAGCAGGTTCGGATGGCCCGGCTCCATCTCCCAGAGATAGGCGAGGAGCCCCTTGTTCAAGAGGACCGCCTTCCAGGGCGGCTCGACGAAGCGGCAATCCGATCCGGCGAGCGCCGAGCCGTATGCCTCCCGGAACAGCCATTCCCAAGGGTAGAGTTTGAAGAGATGGGAGATGACCTCGCTCTCCCCATCGGCGAAGCGGCCGTCGGTGGACAGGCCGATCTCCTCGATCGACAGGAGCCGCGTCTCGTGCCCGGCCTGGTCGGCGCAATCGCGCAGGTACTCGACGGTGCCGCGATCCTCGGCGCTCTCGAGGTCGGCAGCGAAGTGGAGGCGCGGCGGCAGGGTTGGCCAGAGCTGGCGGAAGGCCTCGATCAGCCGCTCGTGGATCGAATTGAACTGGTCGCAGCCGGGCGAGATCAGGCGCTGCTCCATCGCCTGTTCGAGCCAATCCCACTGCACGACGGCTGCCTCGAACAGGGCGGTCGGCGTATCGGCGTTGTATTCGAGCAGCTTCGCGGGTCCCGTGCCGTCATAGGCGAGATCGAGCCGGCCGTAGAGATTGCGGTCGCCGCGCTGCCAGCTCTGCCGGAGGAGATCCCAATGCGCAGGCGGGATGGCGAGACGCGTCAGGATCGCGTCGTCGCGCAGGGCGCGGTCGACGAAGCTGAGGCACAGGGCCTCGATCTCGCCGGTCGGCGCTTCGATATCCTGCTCGATCTCCTTCAAGGTGAAGGAATAGGCGACGCTCTCGTCCCAGTAGAGATCGCCCTCGATCGTGTGGAAGGCGAAGCCGAGGCGCTCGACGGCGGCCTGCCAGTCGCCCCGGCGGCGGGGGGACAGTCTGTTCACGATCCGCTCGAATAGCCGCCGCCCCGCCCGGTCGAGCCGAAGCCCCCCCGCGAGGCGACGCTGACCTTCGTCGTGCCGGTCCCGGCCGTCACGGTTCCGCCGGAGGTCGTCGAATAGGCCCGGCGGCCCGCATAGCCGCCGCCGCTTCCGCTGCTGCCGGTTCCCGACCGGGCGGGCTGGCATTCGGGAGCCGTGCCGCCCGGCGGGCAGGCCTGCCGGGTCGGCGCGAAGAGCGGCTCGGCGGCCCCGCCTCCCGCCGCGAGACGCCGCGCCAGCATGATCCCGGCGAGGGCCGGCACCCACATCGGGGTGCCGTTCACCTGGATCGTGTCGCAGCGGCCCTGGCCGAACTCCGTCTCGCAGGAAGACTGGCTCGGGAAGCGTTTCGCGTCCCGCGCCTGGGCGGTCCGGGCCTCCCGGAAGCGCTGCTCGCATTGCGCCTCCGACATCCTGCCGTCGGCCCGGCACGAGGCGGCATCGGTGTAGACGAGCTGGTCGTCCTCGCCGCCGAAATAGGACCAGCCGCTCGCGACGAGGATGATGCCGACCGCGCCGAGCCCGATCTGGGTGGAGCGTTTCATCCGCCTATTCCGTCATGCTGGCGGCGGCGAGCGTGCCGCAGAGGACGGCGACGACGGCGAGGAAGGCGGCGGCGGGGATGTCGTCCTCCTCGATCTTGCGCGAGAGATCGGGAACGAGCCAGCGCACCGCCCCGTAGGCCGCGAGCTGGATCGCCATGGCGATGAGGGCCCAGATCACGAGGTCCGGGATGCTGGCCGCCTGCTCGATCGCCTTGTCGACGGGAATCGAGAAGCCGACGAGGTTGCCGCCGAGCGCGATCGCGGCTGCGAGATTGCCCGACCGGATGAGCGCGACCTCGTCATGGGCGGTGAGGCGCATGTAGACGACCGCGAATCCCGCGATCAGCGCTGCTCCGACCGCGAAATAGACGAGGAATGCCGGCAGCCCGGCCATCGAGATGCTCAAGGACCACTCCTCGTCGTGGAGGCGGCCTCGCTGGGCGGCCGCGCCATGTTATCGCCCCGCCGGAGTTTCCGGATGATGTCGTCTGCCCGAGCGCGTCAGCGAGCCGTCGCCGTGACGAAGAGGTCGCCCGAGCGGATCAGCCGAGAGAAATCGTCCCCGGCCGTCTCGCGGCGGGCGAGCGGGCTGATCTTCGCGGATGCCTTGATCTCGTCGAGCGGGCGGTCGCTCGCGATCGCGCCGTGATCGCTCAGGTAGTCGGGGAGGTATCCCGACAGGAGGATGCGCCAATCGAGCGGGATGCCGCGGCCGGCCTCCTGTGCGAGCCGGACCACCACGGTCGTGCAGTTCGTGGTGACGGTCTGATAGAATTCCGGACGTGTCGCGAGCTCGTTCGCCCGATCGATATAGGATCGGAACAGCCGCCGCGCGGCGTCGGGCGGGACGCGGAGCGGGAACAGCGACACGTCCTCGCGGCGGATCGTCGTGCGCAGCCTGACGATGTCCCGCTCTTCCGCCGCGATCAGGACGAGCTCGAAGCGCTTGAAGAAGCCGCCGATGGCCGAGAACGCCTCGTGCCGCTTGCGGCGGATCTCCGCCGAGAAGACGACGTGGCGGCCATCCGCGAAGCCGAAGCTGAGGAGCGTATGGGCGATGGCCGGATTGTCCCAGACCGAGGTCAGGAGATCGACGCTGCGCAGATCGTCGAGATCGTAGCGGCGCGTCACCCAGCGGATGTCGGCGTCGGTCTCCGTCCGCCACGCGAAATCGCGGACGTGATGCAGGACGACCGATGTGCCGTCGATCGTGCCGGTCACGCCGTGGGCGACATCCGGAGCCCAGTCGCGATCGTTCGAGGGGAGGATCGAGGCCCACCAGACCGCGGCCGCGGCGAGGCAGGCCACGAGGACGAGGAGGGCCGCGAGGCGCCGGGTCCAGGCGAGGGCGACGATGGCCATCGCCACGGCCGCGGCCCCTGCCATGAGCAGCCCTCGGAGCGGCGGGTCGAACTGGAAGAACAGCGCGCCGAGCAGCCATGCGCCGCCGATCAGGGCGACGAGCGACAGCGCGACCGAGGGCAATCGAGCGGGCCGGGACACCGGACTCGGCCCGCCCATCGGCATCAATGCTCGCCGCCGACCACCTTGCCGATGACGTTGAACGGGGTCGAGAGGGTGTCGCCGATCGTGTTGAACACGAAGGCTCCGGCCTTCCGCACGCCGATGGCTCCTTCGCCGGTTCCCCCGCGCGCATGCATCATCGCGAATTCGACGAACCGGTTATGGCCTGCGAAGTCGAGCGACTGGACCGAGGAGATATCGACGATCTGGACGTTCGCCGCGATCGCGGTCTGGACGACCCGCGGGTCCCGGATGTCGAGCGCGCCGAGGCGTGTGCGGCTTCCCGCGATGCGGCTCGAAATGGCGAGGGCCGAATCGTCCGGCGAGACCATGACGACCATCGTCTGCGGCATCCGCTTGATCGTGGCGAGTTGCGAACGGAAGACGTCGACATCGATGTCGGGCGCCGCCAGCGCGACCTTAAGGCGGTTCAGGACGGCGTTCTTGCCGGTCAGACGGAGCTGGCGGAGCGTCTCCATCGTCAACCAGGCTCCCATGCTGTGGGCGAGCACGAGCGCCTCGCGGCGGGCCGAGACCATCGTCAGCACTTCCGCCAGGCTGTCGCGCGATGTCGTGACCGCGTCTCGGTCCGCCACATAGGCGCTGACGGCGCCGGCCGAAGGCCAGGAGTACAGGACGGGGACAGCCTGGATGCCGCTATCCGCCGCCATCTGTGCGAGCCGGAAGACGGCCTCCTGGAAATTCGTGTTGAAGCCGTGGACGAAGACGGCCGCCTTCTTCTGCTGGGCGGCGAGCCGTGCCTCGAAGGTGGCCCGATCGAGGGTGCGCGAACTCACGGTCGTGAAGAAGCGGGCCGGGTCGGCCGGGCCTTCCTGCCACTCGATCTGTCCCGGCTGATGGCCGGGAGGGATCGAGATCGTGAACTCGGCATAGCTCAGCTTGCGCGCGCGGTCGTTGTTGAAGCCGAGACTGCCGGGATCATGGCCACGACTCGTGGTGACGTAGACCGTGACGAGCTTCGCACCCGGCACCGTGCCGCTCGCCTGCAGCGCCTCGGGTCCCGGCCGTGCGCCGCAGGCCGCGAGGACGAGCAGCAAAAGGATCGACGCAACTCGTTTCATCCGATCAGCAGGCCTCGTCAGGGCACGCAGCGCCAGCATGCTCGCCGGATTTCGCGCCTCGTTTCGCTCCGGTCCAACGTATCGGAGCGTACCGCGCCGCGCGATGACGCTGGAGACACACCGCGCAGCCGATCGGCCTCGCCGCTTCATCGTGCATTTGCCTAAAGAACAGGCAGGCCGGCAAGGGCGCGTCGCAGCCGGCGCTCAGAGGTCGGGATCCTACGGGGAATTGCGGCGGCCCAGATGTCCGGACGAACTGGCACACCCCTTGCCCAAGCTTCTCCGCGCTGCGCGTCGGCCTTCGATTTCCGCAGCGACGAGCATCCCGGAGAGGCAGCATGAATATCAGCAGACGGGTCGCGCTTGGCATGCTCGCCGCCACGGCCATGACGGCAGGCGGCGCGGCGGCCCAGGCTCAGAAAACCATCAAGGTCGGCATCCTCCATTCGCTCTCGGGCACGATGGCGATCTCGGAGACGACGCTGAAGGATACGATGCTCTTCCTGATCGAGGAGCAGAATAAGAAGGGCGGGCTCCTCGGCAAGAAGCTCGAGGCGGTCGTGGTCGATCCGGCCTCGAACTGGCCGCTCTTCGCCGAGAAGGCCCGCGAGCTGATCGCGCAGAACAAGGTCGCGGCCGTGTTCGGCTGCTGGACCTCGGTGTCCCGCAAATCCGTGCTCCCGGTCTTCAAGGAGCTGAACAACATCCTCTTCTATCCCGTCCAGTACGAGGGCGAGGAGAGCGAGCGCAACGTCTTCTATACCGGCGCCGCGCCGAACCAGCAGGCGATCCCCGCCGTCGACTACCTCGCCAAGGAAGAGAAGGTGGAGCGCTGGGTGCTGGCCGGCACCGACTACGTCTATCCCCGCACGACCAACAAGATCCTCGAGGCGTACCTCAAGTCGAAGGGCGTCAAGTCCGAGGACATCATGATCAGCTACACGCCGTTCGGCCATGCCGACTGGCAGACGATCGTCTCGGACATCAAGAAATTCGGCTCATCCGGCAAGAAGACGGCGGTGGTCTCGACCATCAACGGCGACGCCAACGTGCCCTTCTACAAGGAGCTCGGCAACCAGGGCATCAAGGCGACCGACATCCCGGTCGTCGCCTTCTCGGTCGGCGAGGAGGAGCTCGCGGGCATCGACACGAAGCCGCTCCTCGGCCATCTCGCCGCCTGGAACTACTTCCAGTCGATCGACACGCCCGCCAATGCGGAATTCATCAAGAAGTGGCAGGCCTTCAAGAAGAATCCGAAGGCCGTGACCAACGATCCGATGGAGGCCCACGTCATCGGCTTCAACATGTGGGTCAAGGCGGTCGAGAAGGCGAAGACCACCGATCCGGACAAGGTCATCGACGCGCTGCCGGGCATCGAGGCCCCGAACCTGACGGGCGGCGTCTCGAAGATGCTGCCGAACCACCACATCACGAAGCCCGTCTTCATCGGCGAGATCAAGGAGAACGGCCAGTTCGACGTGGTCTGGAAGACCGACGGTCTCGTCGCGGGCGACGCCTGGTCGAAGGAGCTCGATGGTTCGAAGGACCTCGTCGCCGACTGGGTCGAGAAGAAGTGCGGCAACTTCAACACCAAGACCGGCAAGTGCGGCGGCGCCTGAGCGCCGCCTGACCCGAGGCGATCGCTGCCTCTCATCGCCTCATGCTGAGGTGGCCGGCGCAGCCGGCCCTCGAAGCACGCACCGAGCGGTCTCGCGTCCTTCGAGGGCCGGCTGCGGCGAGCACCTCAGGATGAGGAGGGCGTGGTACCGAGACCGGAATATCCCGTGCGACCCGTTGCGCTTCTCATTGCTTTCGTCCTGGGCGTCCTGCTTCTCGCGCCGGCCGTCGCCCGTGCCGACGCCTATACCGACGCGCTCGCGCGGTTCGCGGCGGACAGCTTCTCCGAGACCGAGGCGGCGATCGACGGCGTCGCTGCGAGCGGCCATCCGCTTGCGGCCGACGTCGTCGGGGCCGTGCGCGAGGGCCGCCTCATGGTCCGCGCCGCCGACAAGGCGGTCTTCATCCGCGATCCGGACGGCTCCTTCCGCGATGCGGGCACCGGCAGCCCGGCTGCGGTACAGGGCGCCGATCTCAAGCCGGTCCGTCTCAACAATCGCGTGCGCCGTGCCGTCGAGGCGGCGATGGGGACCCTGACGCTCCGCTCGCCCGATCGCGCAAGGCGGGCCGCCGCCGCGGCCGCCGTGTTCAAGTCCCGCGATGCCTCGGCGCTGCCGGCCCTCGAGGCTGCCCTCGCGGCCGAGACCGATCCGGCCATCCGGCGCCAGATGCAGGAGGCGAGGGCGGCGATCCTCCTCACCCGCCCCGAGGCGACGCCCGACCAGCGCGCCGAGGCCATCACGGTTCTGCGCGCGCGGGGCGACCAGGAGGCCGTCGCCGTCCTCCGCAACCTGCCGGCGGATGCGCCGCCTGCCATCCGCGCGATGGCGGGCGACGCCATCACCGCGATCGAGAACCGCATCGCGCTCCTGCGCAACGTCCAGAACGTCGTCTACGGCATCAGCCTCGGCTCGGTCCTGCTGCTCTCGGCCATCGGCCTCGCCGTCACCTTCGGGGTGATGGGCGTGATCAACATGGCCCATGGCGAGATGGTCATGCTCGGCGCCTACACGACCTTCGTCGTGCAGGAGGTGATCCGCTCCCACGCGCCCTGGCTGTTCGATTCCTCGCTCTTCATCGCCCTGCCGCTGGCCTTCCTCGTCGCGGGCGCGGTCGGCGTCCTGATCGAGCGCTCGGTGATCCGCTTCCTCTATGGCCGCCCGCTCGAGACGCTGCTCGCGACCTGGGGCATCTCGCTGATCCTGCAGCAGGCCGTCCGCACGGTCTTCGGCGCCAATAACCGCGAGGTCGGCAATCCCGGCTGGATGTCGGGCTCCTTCGATCTCCTCGGCCTGACGCTGACCTGGAACCGGCTCGTCATCATCGTCTTCGCGCTCGTCGTCTTCGCGGCCCTGCTCGTCTCGCTGAAGCGCACCGCGCTCGGCCTCCAGATCCGCGCCGTCACGCAGAACCGGCGCATGGCCGGCGCCATGGGTATCCGGACGGATTGGGTGGATGCGCTCACCTTCGGCCTCGGCTCCGGCATTGCCGGGATCGCGGGCGTCGCGCTCTCGCAGATCGACAACGTCTCGCCCAATCTCGGCCAGGGCTACATCATCGATTCCTTCCTCGTGGTCGTCTTCGGCGGCGTCGGGAACCTCTGGGGGACGCTTGTCGGGGCGATGTCGATCGGCATCGCCAACAAGCTCCTCGAACCCTTCGCCGGCGCCGTGCTCGGCAAGATCATCCTCCTCGTCGCCATCATCCTGTTCATCCAGAAGCGCCCGCGCGGCCTGTTCGCGCTCAAGGGCCGGTTCGTGGAGGGGTGATGGCGGTCCTGACGCAACCTTCCTCTCCCGAGAGGGAGAGGTCGAGCGACGCCGGCAGGCGTCGACCGGGTGAGGGATGCGACCTCTCCGGAAACCGTCCTGCCCTCACCCGGTCGGCTGACGCCGACTCGACCTCTCCCTCTCGGGAGAGGAAGGCCCCATGACCTCCGACCGCGTCTTCAACCGCACGACGATCGTCTTCCTGGCGATCGTGCTGGCCGCCGCCTTGCTCGTGCCGGCCTCGAACCTGCTGCTGCCCCCCGGCTCGCCGCTGCACGTGCCGGACTACATGATGCCGCTCCTCGGCAAGTATCTCTGCTACGCCCTGCTGGCGGTCTCGGTCGACCTGATCTGGGGCTATGCCGGCATCCTCTCGCTCGGCCACGGCGCCTTCTTCGCGCTCGGCGGCTACGCCATGGGCATGTACCTGATGCGGCAGATCGGGACACGCGGCGTCTATGCCAATCCGGTCCTGCCCGACTTCATGGTGTTCCTGAACTGGAAGGAGCTGCCCTGGTATTGGTGGGGTTTCGATCATTTCCCCTTCGCGGCGCTGATGGTGGTGCTGGCGCCGGGCCTCCTCGCCTTCGTCTTCGGCTGGCTCGCCTTCCGCTCGCGCGTCACGGGCGTCTACCTCTCGATCATCACCCAGGCGATGACCTACGCCCTGCTGCTCGCCTTCTTCCGCAACGACATGGGGTTCGGCGGCAATAACGGCCTGACCGATTTCAAGGACATCCTCGGCTTCCCCGTCCAGGCGCCGGGCACGCGCGCGGCTTTGTTCGCGGCCTCGGCCCTGGCGCTTGCGCTCGGCCTCCTCGCCTGCCGCGCCATCGTGACCTCGAAGCTCGGCAAGGTCCTCGTCGCCATCCGCGACGCCGAGAGCCGGACCCGGTTCATCGGCTACCGGGTCGAGCACTACAAGCTCTTCGTCTGGGTCGTCTCGGCCGTGCTCGCCGGGATCGCCGGAGCGCTCTACGTGCCGCAGGTCGGCATCATCAACCCGTCCGAATTCGCGCCCGCCAATTCGATCGAGACCGTGATCTGGGTCGCCGTCGGCGGACGCGGCACGCTCGTCGGTGCGGCCCTCGGCGCGCTGACGGTCAATGCCGGCAAGACCTGGTTCACCGGCGTCCTGCCCGAACTCTGGCTCTTCGCCCTCGGCGCGCTCTTCGTGGTCGTGACGCTGTTCCTGCCGAAGGGCATCCTCGGCACCTTCCTCGAAGCCTGGGGCTTCCGCAGGAAGCGGCCCGCGCCCGAGATCATCGACGAGGACGGCGTCGCCTCGAAGCCGGCGGCGGCGGAGTGAGAGCGATGTTCTCCATCCCACTCCTTCACCCTCCCCTGCAGGGGGAGGGTCGACGCCGAAGGCGGCGGGGTGGGGTGAATCCCCCTCGCCACACCGCCAGCGTCATCGCAGCGGCGATCGCGTATCACCCCACCCCGGACCTGCGGTCCGACCCTCCCCCTCCAGGGGAGGGTGGGCGAGCGAGCGGAGGGCTCCTATGACGACGAGTCTCCCCGTCACCACGGCGCTGCTCTACCTCAACGGCGTCTCGGTCGTCTTCGACGGCTTCCGCGCGCTGAACAACCTCTCGCTCGCCATCGGCCGCGCCGAGATGCGCGCCATCATCGGCCCGAACGGGGCCGGCAAGACGACGATGATGGACGTCATCACCGGCAAGACGCGGCCGAGCGAGGGCGATGCCATCTTCGCCGGCCGGCACGACCTGACGCGGCTCGACGAGGCCTCGATCGCCCAGCTCGGCATCGGCCGGAAGTTCCAGACGCCGACCGTCTTCGAGATGCATACGGTCGAGGACAATATCCGCCTCTCGCTGAAGGCCGACCGGCGCACTCTCCCGACGCTCTTCGCGCGCAAGACTGCGGCGGAACGCGAGCGGATCGACGCGCTCCTGGAGCGCGTGCGCCTCAAGGACCAGCGCCGGCGTCCGGCCTCCGAGCTGTCGCACGGCCAGAAGCAATGGCTCGAGATCGGCATGCTGCTCGCCCAGGAGCCGCAGCTCCTTCTCGTCGACGAGCCGGCCGCCGGCATGACCGACCAGGAGACGGCGGATACGGCCGATCTCCTGCGCGAGATCGCCGAGACGCGCGCGGTCGTCGTCGTCGAGCACGACATGACCTTCGTGCGCGATCTCGGCGTCAAGGTCACATGCCTCCACGAGGGCTCGGTGCTGGCGGAGGGGCCGCTCGATCAGGTCTCGGCCGACGAGCGGGTGGTCGAGGTGTATCTCGGGCGATGAGCGGCTCGCACAGCGTCCCTTCTCCCCTTGCGGGAGAAGGTGGCCCCTGCGGCGGCAGGGGTCGGATGAGGGGAGAGACTCGACATTCGCGTCTTGCGCACCCCTCACCCGGTCGCCGCCTGCCGGCGGCGCTCGACCTCTCCCGCAAGGGGAGAGGCGGGAGTGGTTAGCATGCTGAACGTCCACGACATCTCCCTCTTCTACGGCGCATCCCAGGCCCTGCGCGGCGTCTCGCTCGAGGCCCGGGTCGGGGAGGTGACCTGCGTCCTCGGCCGCAACGGCGTCGGGAAATCCTCTCTCATGCGCGCCATCGTCGGCCACCGGCCGATCGCGTCCGGCGTGATCTCGCTCGACGGAGAGGACGTGTCGGCGCTCAAACCCTATGAGCGTGCCCGGCGCGGCATCGGCTACGTGCCGCAGGGGCGCGAGATCTTCCCGCTCCTCACCGTCAAGGAGAACCTCGAGACGGGCTATGCCCCGCTGAAGCGGCGCGACCGGCATGTGCCGCCCGAGGTCTTCGACATCTTCCCGGTGCTGAAATCGATGCTGCACCGGCGCGGCGGCGACCTTTCGGGAGGCCAGCAGCAGCAGCTCGCCATCGGCCGGGCGCTGACGACACGCCCGCGCCTCCTCGTCCTCGATGAGCCGACCGAAGGCATCCAGCCCTCGATCATCAAGGATATCGGGCGCGCCATCTCGTATCTGCGCGATCGGGGCGACATGGCGATCGTGCTGGTCGAGCAGTATTTCGAGTTCGCCCGCGACCTCGCCGACCGCTTCATCCTGCTCGAGCGGGGCGAGGTGGTGATGGCGGGCGGCCCGAAGGAGCTCGAAGGAGACGCCGTCCGCGACCGGATGGCGATCTGAGCGCGTCCGCGCGTCTCAGAACTCGACGTCGAGTTCCTCGAGTTCGTCCGGCTCCTCCTGGGCGGCGCCGATCCATTCCGTCATCGGCGCCCAGCCGAGGATCGTGTCGCAATAGGCGGACGAGACCGGGTCGAGCGTGACGGCATAGGTCCGGAAGCGCGTTGCGACGGGCGCGTACATCGCATCCGCGACGGTCGGCGAGGCGCCGAACAGGAATGGTCCGCCCGAGGTCTTGAGGCGGTCGCGCCAGATCGTCGTCACGCGGTCGATATCGGCCTGCGCCCCCGCCCAGACCTTGAAGCCCGGATAATGGGCCTTGAGGTTCATCGGCAGCGCGGACCGGAGGTTGCTGAAGCCGGAATGCATCTCGCCGCTGATCGAGCGGCAGGCCGCGCGCTCCGCCGGATCCGTGGGCCAGAGCGTCGCCTCGGGCCTGATCTCGGCCAGATACTCGGCGATCGCGAGCGTGTCCCAGATCTCGATGCCGCGATGGGTCAGTTTCGGCACGAGGAAGGACGGCGACAGGAGCAGCAATTCGGCTCGCACCGACGGGTCGTCCCAGGGGAGCATGGTCTCCCTGAAGGAGAGCCCGGCCATTTTGCAGAGCAGCCAGCCCCGCAGGGCCCAGGAGGAATAGTTCTTGCTGCTGATGGTCAGCGTCGCTTCGGCCATCACCTGTCACTCCTCTGTTGAGCCTTGTCGTCCATGATGATGCAACGCAACATGCAGCCCGTCGGTCATATCGGTCCTCGTGGTCGGGCGATCGGAGCTACGCGGCTGCAAAACTCGTGCAAGGGGACCCGCCGGGCATGATGTATCTCGCCTATCAAAGTCAGGACGATGTCATCGACCCGTTCCGCCGGATGGCCGGGACGATGCGCGGCATCCTCGGGGAGCTCGCGCCCGCCGTATCGAGCAGCTCCGTCGCGCGGTCCATGACGGCGGGGCTCGAGATGGTGGAGCGGTTCCGTCTGAGCCATGCGCGGCCGAGCTTCGAGCTGCCTTCGGTCCGCGTCGGCAACCGCGAGGTGGCGGTGACGGAGGAGCGGGTGCATGTCGCCCCGTTCGGCACGTTGCTGCGCTTCCGCAAGGACATCGACGTCGAGCAGCCCCGCATTCTCGTCGTCGCGCCGATGTCGGGGCATTTCGCGACGCTGCTGCGCGGGACGGTCGAGACGCTGCTGCCGGAAAACGACGTCTACATCACCGATTGGCACAATGCCCGCGACGTGCCGCTGGCGGCGGGGCGCTTCGGCTTCGAGGATTATGTCGATTACCTGATCGAGTTCCTCGGGGTGATGGGCCCCGGAGCCCATCTCCTCGCCGTCTGCCAGCCCTGCGTGCAGGCGCTCGCCGCCGCGGCGGTCATGGCGCAGGACGACCACCCGGCGGCGCCGAAATCCATGACGCTCATGGCCGGACCCGTCGATACGCGCCTCAACCCGACCAAGGTCAATGAACTCGCGACCGGCAAGCCGATCGCCTGGTTCCGCGACAACCTGATCGCCTCCGTCCCCTCGCGCTATCCGGGTGCCGGGCGGCGGGTCTATCCGGGATTCGTCCAGCTCACCGCTTTCATGTCCATGAACATGTCGCGCCACGTGCGGGCGCATCTTGATCTCTTCGATCACCTCGCCAGCGGGCGCACGGAGCAGGCGGAGACCGCGAAGGCCTTCTACGACGAGTATTTCGCGGTCCTCGACCTGCCGGCCGAGTTCTACCTCGAGACGGTGCAGTGGATCTTCCAGGAATACCGGCTCGCCCGCGGCGAACTCACCCATCGCGGCCGCAAGGTCGAGCCGCGCGCCATCCGCAAGACGGCCCTCCTCACCGTCGAAGGCGAGCGCGACGACATCTGCGCGATCGGCCAGACCCTCGCCGCCCAGGACCTCTGCAGCGGCCTCAAGCCCTATCGCAAGCGCCACCACATGCAGGTCGGCGTCGGCCATTACGGCGTCTTCAGCGGCCGCCGCTGGCAGGGGCAGGTCCACCCGATCGTGCGCAACATGATCCTGGCGAGCGAGTAGGCGCCGACTGCCGGCCTGGACCGGCGGCCTGAACGGTGTATGTTCGACAAATCTGGCTCTTGTCGAACAGGATTGAAGGCGATGCCGCGCGGCACGACAAAGGTCCGGGCAACCGGCCGTGAGGATTCAAGCTCTGGCCGTGGCCGGTCGGACCGGACGATCGAGGGCGCCGGAGGCGTCGAGGCAGAGGTTCTGAAGAAGGCGGCCGCCTCGGGTCTGCTCGACGACAAGGGAAGCCGGATCACGGGGCGCGTCAGCAAGGCGCTGGTCGAGAAGGCGAAGCTGAGGACCGGAATCCAGGAAAATACGAGGCTGATCGAGTTCGCTCTCGCCAACCTGGCGCTCGAGGACGGATTTGCCGAAACGTTCAAGAGCCTGAAAGCGACGGTGGACCCGCGGATCAAGCTCGGCTTCTGAGCGTGGCCGAGCTCGATTTCGATGCCGCTGCCCGGCTGGCGCGTCGGACCGCGAGCCTGTCGCGTCGCCCTGACGCCGACCTACCCTTCCTGACCGTCGCCGATCTCGCGGGACCGGGCCTGCTTCTCGATACCGTGGTCTATATCGATCAGTTGCATGGCCGGTTGGACGAAACGGTCGAGCGACTGATCGGGACGCGGCATGCTCATCATTCCGCCATGGCGATCCAGGAGCTGATGCATACCGTCGGGGTGCTCGACCCGGAGCATCCGGACACGCCGGCCGTCATCCGCACCCTTCGGACGCTCGTCCGGAGCATGCCGACGCACCGCATCCGTGTCCCCGATCTCGATACGCTTGGGCGAGCGGCCGTCCTGTCGGGTGTCTTGTGCCGTCTTCAGGGCTACCGGGACGAGCACCGACGCAGAGCGTTGCAGGACTGCGTCCTGTTTCTTCAGGCCCACAAGGATGGGCTCACGGTGCTCACGCGAAACATCAAGGATTTCGACTTCCTGCTTCAGCTCCTGCCGCAGGCGCGCGTGTTGATGTACCGGTAGCGCCCGCGCGTTCGCCTCATCGCACCGGGATGCGCCAGATCTCGTCCGCATACTCCCGGATCGTCCTATCCGACGAGAACCAGCCGATCCGGGCGGTGTTGGCGATGCTCTCGCGCCACCAATGCGGCTGGTCGGCCCAGAGCGCGTCGAGGCCGCGCTGGGCATCCCAGTAGCTGTCGAAATCGTCCGTCACCATGAAGGTGTCGTTATCCGACAGCCCTTCGACGAGGGCGGCATAGCGGGTGCGATCCTCGGGCGAATAGGCGCCGGCGCGCATCGCGTAGAGGGTCGCGGCGAGGCGGGGCGAGCGGGCGATGGCGGCCCGGCCGTGATCGGGATCGGCGCGCCGCTCGGCGACTTCGGGGGCCGTCAGGCCGAAGATCGCGATGTTTTCCGCACCGACATGCTCGCGGATCTCGACATTCGCGCCGTCGAGCGTGCCGATCGTGATGGCACCGTTCAGCGCGAATTTCATGTTGCCCGTGCCGGAGGCCTCCATGCCGGCGGTGGAGATCTGCTCGGAGAGGTCCGCCGCCGGGATGATGCATTCGGCCAGACTCACGTTGTAGTTCGGCAGGAACACCATCTTCAGCCGCCCGCGCACGGCCGGATCGTCGTTGATCCGCCGGGCGAGATCGTGGGCGAAGCGGATGATGAGCTTCGCCCGGTGGTAGCTCGAGGCGGCCTTGCCGGCCATGATCTTGACCCGGGGCGTCCAGTCGCGATGCGGCTCGGCCCGGATCGCCTCGTAGAGGGCGGCGGTCTCGATCAGGTTGAGCAATTGGCGCTTGTATTCGTGGATGCGCTTGATCTGGACGTCGAAGATCGCGTCCGGATCGACGACGATCCCGACCCTCTCCTTGATCGTGCGGGCCAGGATGTCCTTGTTGTGCCGCCGCGCCGCGCGCAGCCGGTCCCGCAGCGAGGCGTCGTCCGCGTGGCGCATCAAGGCTTCGAGGCGGGAGGGATCGTCGAGAACGGCGGGGCCGGCGACCTCGATCAGGATCTCCGTGAGGCCCGGATTGGCCTGCTGAAGCCAGCGCCGGAAGGTGATGCCGTTGGTCTTGTTGACGATCCGGTCCGGATAGAGGGCGTGGAGATCGCTGAACACGGTCTCGCGCACGAGGTCGGTATGGAGCGCCGAGACGCCGTTCACCCGGCGTGAGCCGAGGAAGGCGAGGTGGCCCATCCGCACGCGGCGCCCGTGCCCCTCGTCGATCAGGGAGACGCGCTTGATGAAGTCGTCCGTGAGCGGGCGGTCCTTCGCCAGCTTCTCGAGATGCAGCCAGTTGATCAGATAGATGATCTGCATGTGGCGCGGCAGGAGCCGCTCCATCAGCTCGGTCGGCCAGCTCTCGAGCGCCTCGGGCAGAAGGGTGTGGTTGGTGTAGTTGAGCGTGCCGGTCGTGATCCGCCAGGCCTCCTCCCAGGCGACGCGCTTCTCGTCGACGAGGATGCGCATCAGCTCGGCGACGGCGATGGCCGGATGGGTGTCGTTGAGCTGGATGGCCGAACGCTCGGCGAGGTTCGTCACGTCCGGGTTGCGCTCGAGATGGCGCCGGACGAGATCCTGCAGGGAGGCGGAGGTGAAGAAGTATTCCTGGCGCAGGCGCAGTTCCTGGCCGGCCGGCGTCTCGTCGCTCGGATAGAGCACGCGCGAGATGGCTTCCACGCGGGCCCGGTCGGCCATGGCGCCGACATAGTCGCCGTGGTTGAAGGCGTCGAGCTTCAGCGGGTCGACGGCGCGCGCCGACCAGAGCCGGAGCGTGTTGACGCGCCGGCCGCGCCAGCCGACCACCGGGGTGTCGTAGGCGACGGCCATCACCGTCTCGGCCGGGTGCCAGTCGTGGCCGACGCCGAGGCCGGTCTCCGGCCCCGTCTCGACCGTGCCGCCGAAGCGGACGGGATAGGCGATGTTGGGGCGCTCGAACTCCCACGGGTTCCCGAAGGACAGCCAATCCTCCGGCACCTCGTGCTGCACGCCGTCCGTGATGACCTGCCGGAACAGCCCGTAATCGTAGCGGATGCCGTAGCCGTAGGCCGGCAGGTCGATCGAGGCCATCGATTCCATGAAACAGGCCGCGAGGCGACCGAGGCCGCCATTGCCGAGGGCCGCGTCGGGTTCCGCCGCCTTGACGACCTCGTAATCGATGCCGAGGCTCGCCAGCGCCTCGCGCACGTCGTCGGTGAGCGCGAGGTTGCTCACCGCATCCTCCAGCAGCCGGCCGATCAGGAACTCGAGCGAGAAATACGCGACCTGCTTCGCCTCGGTGGGGGTGCGCTGGATCGAATCCAGCCAGATGTCGACCGCCCGGTCGCGCACGGCGAGCGCCGTCGCGACGAACCAGTCATGGGGGCGGGCGCTGCCGAGCTCGCGGCCGGAGGCATAACGAATCTTGGACAGGATCGCCGAACGCATCGCGGCGGCGCCTTCGGTGAGGCCGGCCTGTCCTTGTCCGTTTTCAATTTGCTTCAGCACCTGACATCCCATTCGACCGTCCGATCCGAGACAAGGCTTTTAGGGGCGAGCTTGTTTCATCGCAATTTTGCGGCGGCGGGAAGGAGCAGCGATGCACGCGACGCCCTTGAGGTCGGGCGGTGCGGCCTGTAGCCACGAAGGCATGTCCGCCTCGACCCTGACCCACCCCTTCCCCGCCGCCCCGGCCGCGGGCGAGACGATCGAGGTGGCGCCGGGCCTGCTCTGGGCCCGCCTGCCGCTTCCCTACCGGCTCGATCACGTCAACATCTACCTGATCGAGGACGGCAATGGCTGGGCCGTGCTCGATACCGGCATCGGCAACGAGGCGACGAAGGACGCCTGGGAGCAATTGCTCTCGGGCCCGCTCGCCGGACGACCGCTGACGCGTCTCATCGTGACCCACATGCATCCGGACCATGTCGGAGCGGCGGGCTGGCTCATCGACAAGCTGGACCTGCCGCTCGACATGACCGAGACGGAATATCTCCAGGCGCTGCTCCTGACGACGAACCCGGAATCGCTCGGGCAGGACCATTATCGCCGCTTCTACGTCGATAACGGCCTCGGGCCGGAGGCGACCGAGGCCGTCATGACGCGCGGGCACGACTACCTGCGTCTGCTCACCGGACTGCCGCAGAGCTTCAGGCGCGTCATCGCGGGCGACCGGCTCATCATCGGCGGGCGCAGCTTCGACGTGCTGACGGGGGGAGGGCACGCCTCCGAGCAGATGATGCTCTATTGCGCGGAGGAGAACCTCTTCCTCGGTGCCGACCAGGTCCTGCCCCGCATCTCGCCGAATGTCAGCGTGTATCCGCGCGATCCCATGGGCGATCCGCTCGGCATCTTCCTGCGCTCGCTGCGGAGCCTCAAGACGGCCATCCCGCACGACGCGCTCGTCCTGCCGGGCCACGACCTGCCTTTCGCGGGGCTTCACGGGCGCCTCGACGACATGATCGCCCATCACGAGGAGCGCTGCGGCGTCATCGTCGAGGCCTGCCGGGCGACGCCGCGCTCGGCTTCGGAACTCGTGCCCTTCGTGTTCTCGCGTCCGCTCGACGCGCACCAGACCGGCTTCGCCTTCAGCGAGGTCCTGGCGCATACGAATTATCTGCTGCGGCGCGGCCGCCTCGGCCTCGTCGACGGGCTCGACGGGATTCACCGTTGGCTCGCCAAGTAGCTCACGCCATCGCGGCCGGAGAGACGTCATGACCTATCACGACAGGAATGCTGCGGGCTCGGCGGAGCACGAGGAGAAGCTGCGGCGGCTCGCGATGGTCGCCGTGCGGACGGGGCTCGGCCTCAAGGCGGGTCAGGAACTCGTCATGACCGCGCCGCTCGATGCGGTGCCGCTCGCCCGCGCCATCACGGACGAGGCCTACAGGGCCGGTGCCTCACTCGTGACGGTGTTCTACACGGACGAGACGGCGGCGCTGTCGCGCTTCGAGAACGCGTCGGACGGTGCCTTCGACACGGCGGCCGGCTGGCTCTACGAGGGCATGGCGGCGGCCTTCCGCTCCGGGGCCGCGCGCCTCGCGATCGCCGGCGACGATCCCTCCCTCCTCGCCGGCCAGGACGCCGACAAGGTCGCCCGCGCCAACCGCGCCCGCTCGAAGGCCTATGTGCCCGCGCTCGAGATGATCGCCGGCTTCGCCACGAACTGGACCATCGTCTCGGCGGCGACGCCGGCCTGGGCGCGGACCGTCTTTCCCGGCGAATCCGAGGATGCCGCGGTGGCGCGCCTGTGGGACGCGATCTTCCAGGCCTCCCGCGTCGACCGGGACGATCCGGTCGAGGCCTGGGCGCGGCACAATGGCGAGCTGCGCCGGCGTACCAAGGAGCTGAACGCCCGCCGCTACGCCGCGCTCCGCTTCCGCGGCCCCGGCACGGACCTCACCGTCGGCCTCGCCGACGACCATGAATGGCATGGCGGCGCGACGACCGCGAAGAACGGCATCGTCTGCAACGCCAACATCCCGACCGAGGAGGTCTTCACCACCCCGCACAAGGCGCGCGTCTCGGGCCACGTCACCTCGACCAAGCCGCTCTCCTATCAGGGCACGCTGATCGAGGAGATCCGGGTCCGCTTCGAGGAGGGCCGCATCGTCGAGGCCAAGGCGCGGACGGGCGAGGCGGTGCTGCAGAAGGTGCTCGAGACCGACGAGGGCGCCCGCCGCCTCGGCGAGGTGGCGCTCGTGCCGCATTCCTCGCCGATCTCGGCCTCGGGGCTCCTGTTCTACAACACGCTCTACGACGAGAACGCCGCCTGCCACATCGCCCTCGGCCAAGCCTACTCGAAATGCATCCGGGACGGCCTGTCGCTGAGCGAGGCGGAGCTCGTCGCCCGCGGCTGCAACCGCTCGCTCATCCATATCGACTGGATGATCGGCTCGGGCGAGATCGACATCGACGGCCTCGCCGCGGACGGCTCCGCCACGCCGGTGATGCGGGCGGGCGAATGGGCGGCGTGAGCCGGGGCGGCCCGACGGCGACCTGCCATGGAGCTGAAATGGCTGGAGGATTTCGTCGTCCTCGCCAGGACGGGTAGCTTCTCCCGGTCGGCCGAGGAGCGTCACGTCACGCAATCGGCCTTCAGCCGCCGCATCCGGGCGCTCGAAGCCTGGCTCGGCGTCGCGCTCGTCGACCGCAGCACCTATCCCACTACGCTGACGGCGGCCGGGCGGGCCTTCCGCGAGACGGCCGAGGAGAGCGTGCGGATGCTCCAGGGCAGCCGCGACTCGCTTCAGGCGGAAGCCCGGCCGAGCCAGGGCTCGGTCTCGGTGGCCGCGCTCCACACGCTCGCGCTGACCTTCTTTCCCCGCTGGTTCCGGCAGATCGAGGCCCGCACCGGCCCGCTCGGAAGCCGCCTGCTGTCGGATGATTTCCATACCTGCATCCAGGCGCTGGCCGAGGGCGGCTACGACTTCTTCCTGACCTTCCATCATCCGGGCGTGCCGATCCTGCTCGATCCGGACCTCTTCCCGCACCGGGTCGTCGGCGGCGACAGCCTCGTCGCGGTCCGCGCCACGTCCGTGCCGGGCGAGGCGTCGTCGCTGCCTGTCCTCGCCTATGCGCCGAATTCGTTTCTCGGCCGGCTGTCGAGCCTCGTCCGGGCGCAGGCGGGGCGAGCCTTGCCGATCGCCCATGTCAACGAGAACGCCATGGCCGACGCGCTGAAGGCCATGGCGCTGGAAGGGCACGGTCTCGCCTGGTTGCCCGGCAGCATCGTCGCGCGGGACCTCGCCGAGGGACGTCTCGTCGCGGTCGGAGCGGAAACGCCGCTCGAGATCCGGCTCTACCGCAACGCCGCGCATCGCCGCGGCGCGACCTCCGCGCTCTGGGAGGCGGCCGGCGCGCTCGCCGACGAAACTATGCGGGATCGGAATGAAGCGGGCTGAGATGGCATTGGCCCGGCCGCATCAGGGTGCGTAGCCTCAATCGCCTCGCACGCGTCGGAAGCCTGCCGGCTCAAGAAGAGGATCAGGCGATGCAGCGATCGATGCGGGGATGGGGAAGCGGGCTGCTCGGCGTCGTCATCTTCAGCGCCTCGCTGCCGGCGACGCGCGTCGCGGTCGGCGGGTTCACGCCGCTGTTCCTGACATCCGCCCGCGCGGTGATCGCCGCCCTCCTCGGCGCGGTCCTGCTCGCGGCCTTCCGGCAGAAGCCTCCCGCCGCGCGCGACCTCGCCTCGCTCGCCGTCGTCGCTTTCGGCGTCGTGATCGGTTTCCCGCTCCTGACGGCGCTCGCGCTTCAGCACGTCACCGCCGCGCATTCGATCGTCTTCATCGGTCTCCTCCCGCTCGCGACGGCCCTGTTCGGCGTGATGCGGGGCGGGGAGAGGCCGAAAGCCGCCTTCTGGCTGTTCTCCGTCCTCGGCGGCCTGACGGTGGCGGGATTCGCCTTTTCGCAGGGCGGAAGCGCCTCGGTCACGGGCGACCTCCTGATGGTGGCGGCGATCCTCGTCTGCGGCCTCGGCTACGCGGAGGGGGCCGTCCTTTCGCGCCGCCTCGGCGGCTGGCAGGTCATCACCTGGGCGCTCATGCTCTCGCTTCCGGTCATGGCCGTCCTCGCCCTCGCGACGCTGCCCGCCAGCTGGGAGGGGATCGGCGTCCCGGCCTGGCTCGGCCTCGCCTATGTGTCCGTCTTCAGCATGCTGATCGGCTTCGTCTTCTGGTATCGCGGCCTCGCGCTCGGGGGCATCGCGGCGGTCGGGCAGTTGCAGCTGCTCCAGCCCTTCTTCGGGCTGGCCCTCGCCGCGCTGCTCCTCCACGAGCCGGTCGCCTGGTCGATGGTCGCCGCGACCGGGATCGTGGTCCTGTGCGTGGCCGGCGCGAAACGCTTCGCGTGAGAAGGTCGCGCCGCTTCGCTCAGCCCTTGCCGTCCTGGCCGATGCCCGGCGCGAAGGACGCGGTCGGCGCGAAGCTCGCGCCTGGCGCGCCGCTGAGGCCGCCATCGGCCTTCGGTGCGGAGGCGGCGGCCTTGCCGGTCGCCTCGTCGAGCATCGCCGCGACGGCGTCGGGGCCGCTGAAGCCGGCTGCCTTGAGCAGTTCGGCCAGGACCGGGCTCTGGGCGTTGTAGGCGAGGAGCTGGCCGGCGAGGCCTTCGCCCATCCCGACCGAGCCGCCATTCGCCCCGCCGGCGCCGTTCGCGCCGCGCCCCAGCATGCCGCCGGTGTCGAAGATGCGGATGTCCGAGATCTTCTCGGCCGGCTTGACGATCTCCGCCAGCGCCTGGGGGATGATCCGGATGCGCTCGCGCAGGATCTCGTATTCGATGATCTCGCGCGAGATGCGGTTCTTCGCCTCGATCAGCAGGGCCTCGGCTTCGGCCTTCGCCTTGCCGGTATCGATGATGCCCTTGGCGGCGATGGTCGCGGAATCGGCATCGGCGCGGGCGAGCGTGAGCTTCGCCTCGGCCTGATCGATCGCCGCCTGCTTCTCGGCTTCGGCCGCGACGGTGACGGAGGTCGCCTCGGTCTCGGCCTGACGCTTGGCGGCGATGATGGCGATCTGGCGCTCGCGCTCGGCGATCTCGACCGATTTCGCGGTCTCGACCTTCTCGGTCGCGGCGATGGCGATGGCGCGGGCATCCTCGGCCGCGGCGCGGGCCTCCGATTCCTGGCGCGAGCGGTCTGCGACGGCGATCGCCGAATCCTGGGCGATGAGCTGAAGGTCGCGCTTCGCCTCCGTCTCGCGCTGCTGCACGTTGAGGGTGGCCGCGATGTTCGCCGATTCCCGTGCCTGCTTGGCCGAGGCCTCTCGCTCCGCCACGGCACGCTCGCGGTCGATCCGCGCTTCCGCCTCGGCGAGCTGCGCGGTCTGTTCCTGGCGCGCGGTCTCGGCGCGGGTGGCGGCCGCGATATTGGCGATGTCGCGTTCCTGGTTCAGCTCGGATTCGCGCTGGGTGCGGTCGATGGTCAGCGTCTGCTTCTTGGCGTCGAGGTCCTTCTGGGCAATGGCGACCTCTGTATCGCGGACGATCTCGTTGCGCTCCTTCTTGCGCGCTTCGGTGATGCGGGTGAGGGTCGCGAGGCCCTGGGCGTCGAAGAAGTTGTTGGCGTTGAAGTGCTTGATGTCGGTCTGGTCGAGCCGGGTCAGCGAGACGGATTCGAGCTCGAGGCCGTTCGACTGGAGGTCCGCGCCGACGGCCTCCTGCACCGCCTTCACGAAATCGGCCCGCTGCTCCTGGAGGCCGTCGAGGTTCATGGTGGCGGCGACCGAGCGCAGGCCGTCGACGAATTTCGCCTCGATCAGGAGCCGCAGCTCCTCGGCATTGTTGGTGCGGTCGCCGAGCGTCTGGGCCGCGAGGGCGATGGAGGAGGCGTCCGGCTTCACGCGGACATAGAATTCCGCGCCGATATCGACGCGCATGCGGTCCTTGGTGATCAGGGCGTCGTTCTCGCCGCGCCGGACCTCGAGGCGCAGCGTCTTGAGGTTCACCCGGGCGATCGAGTGGAAGATGGGCAGGACGACGGAGCCGCCGTCGAGCACGACCTTCTGCCCGCCGAGACCCGTGCGGACATAGGCCTGGTCGCGGGTCGAGCGGGTGTAGAGCGTCGCG
Organism: Enterovirga rhinocerotis; assembly: GCF_004363955.1. Taxonomy (GTDB): domain Bacteria; phylum Pseudomonadota; class Alphaproteobacteria; order Rhizobiales; family Beijerinckiaceae; genus Enterovirga; species Enterovirga rhinocerotis. The sequence continues at coordinate 167,285 of NZ_SNZR01000017.1, read as the reverse complement.
AGGACGACGCCGATGCCGATGATCGCGATCAGCCCGATCACGGCCGGGAAGAGGATTTCATACATGCCTGGGCTCATGGGTTTCGCCTTCCTGCATGGTGGCGGTTAGCCCTGAAGGTCGGGCGGGGCGGGTATGGCGGTGAAGATGCCGGCCGCGAGGTCGACAAGGAGGACGGCCGAGCCGGTCGGCATGGATTCGGCATCGCCGGCGGCGCGGGCTCGCACATTGTGCCAGTTGCCGTGGGCGTCCTTGAGGCGGACGGAGCCGGGCAATCCCTGGTCCAGCGGACCGCGCGAGACGATGCCGGATCGGCCGACGAGATCCGCGAGTTCGACGGCATAGGTCTCGTCGCGCGGCACGATCCGCGCGACGACGCGGCTGCCGCTGCGGATGACCGGGATCGCGAGAGCGGCCGCCGCCGGGCCCGCGATCAGTGCCGGCAGCGCGAAGCCCGCCGCATGCGACAGCCCCTGGATCGCGAAGCCGATCGCCGCGAAGGCACCGAGCGCGATCATGAGAAGGACGAGCAGCGGCACGCCGCCGACATTGAGCCAGCTCAGGCCGCCGCCGTCATGGGCGTGATGGTCGAAGGAATGCTCGACGAGGTCGCTGATCGAGACGCCGATCAGCAGCATCAGGATCTCGATTCCCACCAGGGCGACCAGCAGCATCGCCGCGATCGCGAAGGGCCTCACCTCGGGGGCGAGCAGCAGGTCCATCACGTCAGGCCTCCCGGCGCGGCGGTCAGCCGCTGCCCTTGGCGAGAGCGAGGCGCTCGGCGATCACGCGCTCGCGGTGGAGACGGTCCAACTCGTCGAGTTCGGCATTCGCGCCGGAGGCGCCCGCCGGCACGCCCGTGACCCGGGCGATGGCGGCGGCTGCCTTGGCGCTGCCGTCGGCCGCGCCCCGCCGTCCGCGCCCCGAGCCGGGCTCGGACGGCGCGTGCTGGGCGAGGCTGCGCTTGAGGTCGGCGAGCCGCGTCTCGGCCTCGCGCCGCGTCGCCAGCACGGCCTGCAGCGCCTGCTGGCCTTCGTCGATCTCGCTCCTGACGTCGGCGAGGGTCCGGTCGAGCGCCGTGACCTGGGCCTCGAGGTCGATCTGGCGTGCGATGGCGGCCTTGGCGAGGTCGTCCCGGCTCTCCGCGATGGCGAGCTTCAGCTTCTCGCCGAGCGAGGCGAGGTCGGCGCCGATCTCGGCCTTCCGGCTCTTGACGCGGTATTCCTCGGCCTTGGCCTTGCCGAGTTCGGTCCGGGCCTGATCGGCGGCCTGGTCGATCTCGCGGATGGCCTGTTCGACGACGGCGACCTTGTTGACGTCCTCGACCTTGTCGATGGTCGCGTTGGCGATGCCGGCGATCAGCCGGCCCATGCGCGACAACACACCTTCCTGCATGGTCTCCTCCCTCAGCTGGGCCGCCCGACGGACGACCGCGACATGGATCTCGTAGCGGCCCTCGCGCAGGACGAGGCGGGCCGGAAAGACCGTCTCCCGCCCTGCGGCGTAGCCCGCGACGTCGTAGGGCACCGCGACCCGGCCGAAGACGGTCGAGACCGTCAGCGTCGCGGGGCCCTTGATGGCGAACAGCTTCTCGTCGAGCGGCAGGCTGTCGGGCGCCGAGGCGGCGGCCCGTGCCGGAAGGTCGCGCAGGCCGAGCGTCACGAGGCGGGCCGGAAGACCGGTCTCCTCGCGGATGCGCTCATAGGCACGCTCGTGCAGGGTCACGAGGTTGCGCCCGCCCGCTTCCGGCATCCCGGCCAGGATGCGCGCCATCGCGGCATAGGCCTCGAAGGTCGCGTCCAGCGCCCGCCGCGCCCCGTCATCCGGGGCGAGAACGTAGAGAAGTGTGGCGGGCGCGCCGTCGTGCATGGTGCATTATCTAAAGCACTTCATTGGTGCTTTCAAGCCGCCTTGCTGCGGCGGACTGTCCGGGCTGCCAGCATTCTGGGTGTGTCGCATTTCGGGGGGATGTCGCGCCGCGTTTCGCGCCGCGCCTGATCCCGTGCCGTCCTTTTTGCTGCTGGCCTCCTGGCGCGGGACGTGCTTCCTCGGAGGGCCGGCCGATCCTGCGTCCGCGTGGGCATCGCCGGAGGTCATTGAGAGCCTCGTCTGCCGTGCCGATCCTTGCCGCGCTCCATCACGTCACGTCCTACAAGTACGATCGGCCGGTCGCGCTCGGGCCGCAGGTGATCCGGCTGCGGCCGGCGCCTCATTCGCGCACGCGCATCCCGAGCTACAGCCTCAAGGTCGAGCCGGCCGGGCATTTCGTGAACTGGCAGCAGGATCCGAACGGCAACTGGCTCGCGCGCCTCGTCTTCCCAGAAAAGACGACCGAGTTCCGGATCGAGGTCGATCTCACGGCCGAGATGGCGGTGATCAACCCGTTCGATTTCTTCGTCGAGGATTACGCGCAGACGCGGCCCTTCGCCTATCCGGACGACCTCGCCTCCGAACTCGCGAGCTACCTCGCGCCGGAGGGGGCGGGCCCGCTTCTCGACGCCTTCATGAACGAGCTGCCCGCGGAGCGGGATACGATCCAGTTCCTCGTCCAGCTCAACGCTCTCGTGAAGGAGCGCGTGCGATATGGCGTGCGCATGGAGGCGGGCGTGCAATCGCCCGAGGAGACGCTCGATCTCGGCACCGGCTCGTGCCGCGACTCGGCATGGCTGCTCGTCCAGGTGCTGCGCCGTCTCGGCTTCGCGGCCCGCTTCGTCTCCGGCTACCTGATCCAGCTCGTGCCCGACCGCACCACGATCGAGGGGCCGCAGGGCGCGGCGAGCGATTTCACCGATCTTCATGCCTGGGTCGAGGTCTACCTTCCCGGCGCGGGCTGGATCGGGCTCGATGCGACCTCGGGCCTCCTCTGCGGCGAGGGGCATATCCCGCTCGCCGCGACCCCGCATTACGCTTCGGCCGCGCCGATCAGCGGGGCCGCCGAGCCGGCCCAGGTCGAGTTCGGCTTCTCGATGCATGTGAGCCGGATCGCCGAGGCGCCGCGCGTCACGAAGCCCTTCTCGGATGAGAGCTTCGCGGCGATGGACGCGCTGGGCGAGGCGGTCGACCGCGATCTCGTCGCGCAGGACGTGCGGCTCACGATGGGAGGCGAGCCGACCTTCGTCTCGATCGATGATTTCGAGAGCGCGGAATGGAACGTCGCCGCGCTCGGCCCGACCAAGCGCGGGCTCTCCGACAAACTGTCCCGGCGCCTGCGCGAGCGCTTCGCGCCAGGCGGCCTCCTCCATTACGGACAGGGCAAGTGGTATCCGGGCGAGAGCCTGCCGCGCTGGGCCTTCGGCATCTATTGGCGCCGCGACGGCAAGCCGATCTGGCGCGACGCAGCCCTGATCGCCCGCGAGGATTCGGACCGCAAGGCCGGGATCGCGGAGGCCGAGGCGCTGATCCGCGCGGTCGCCGGCCGGCTCGACCTCGCCGAATACCCCCGCCCGCTCTACGAGGATCCCGTCATCTGGCTCGGCAAGGAGGCGGAGCTTCCGGCCAATGTCTCCTTCGACGACCCGAAGCTCGCCGATCCCGAGGCGCGGGCCCGGATGGTGCGGGTGTTCCAGCGCGGGCTCGGCACCCCGAGCGGCTGGGTGATCCCGCTCTTCGCGCTGAACGAGGATGACGGGCGGGCCTGGGTCTCGGAGACTTGGGAGATGCGTCGCGGGGCGATCTACCTCGTTCCCGGCGACTCGCCCGCCGGATTGCGCCTGCCGCTCGCCTCGCTGCCGCACGTTCCGCCCGAGCACTATCCCTATTACGCGCCGCAGGACCCGACCGAGGAGCGTGGCGCCTTGGCCGAGGGCGCAGAGCCCTCGCGCCGTCCCCGGCGCATCGTCGCCGTCCGCACCGCCTTCGCGGTCGAGCCGCGCGACGGCATCCTGTGCGTGTTCATGCCGCCGCTGGAGCGGGTGGAGGATTATCTCGACCTCGTCGCGATCGTCGAGGAGGCCGCCGCCTCCCTCGGCCAGCCGATCCATGTCGAAGGCTACCCGCCGCCCTACGATCCCCGTCTCGACGTCATCAAGGTGACGCCCGATCCGGGCGTCATCGAGGTCAACGTCCAGGCCGCCGGGAGCTGGCGCGAGGCGGTCGACATCACGACGGCGCTCTATGACGAGGCGAGGGACCTGCGTCTCGGCTCCGAGAAGTTCATGGTCGACGGCCGCCACACGGGGACCGGCGGCGGAAACCATGTGGTGCTGGGCGGCGCGACGCCTCCCGACTCGCCCTTCCTGCGCCGGCCGGACCTGCTCAAGAGCCTCGTCCTCTACTGGCAGCGCCATCCCTCCCTCTCGTATCTCTTCTCGGGCCTCTATATCGGCCCGACCAGCCAGGCCCCGCGCATGGACGAGGCCCGTCACGACGGCCTCTACGAGCTCGAGATCGCGCTCTCGCAGGTGCCGCCTCCCGGCGGCGACCCGGTCCCGCTCTGGCTGGTCGACCGCCTGTTCCGGAACGTGCTGGTCGACGTCACCGGCAACACGCACCGCGCCGAGATCTGCATCGACAAGCTCTATTCGCCCGACAGCGCGACGGGGCGCCTCGGGCTCCTCGAGTTCCGCTCCTTCGAGATGCCGCCGGATGCGCGGATGAGCCTCGCGCAGCAGCTGCTCCTGCGGGCCATCGTCGCCTGGCTCTGGCGCGAGCCGCAGACCGGAAGCTTCGTGCGCTGGGGGACCTCGCTGCACGACCGGTTCATGCTGCCCCATGTGCTGTGGGAGGATTTCCTCGGCGTGCTGGATGACCTGCGGCAGGCCGGCTATCCGATGGACCCGGCCTGGTTCGCCGCCGCGCGCGAGTTCCGCTTCCCGCTCTACGGCGCCGTCCGGCATGGCGGCGTCACGATGGAACTGCGGCAGGCGCTGGAGCCATGGCACGTCCTCGGCGAGGAGGGCTCGGCCGGCGGCACCGTGCGCTACGTCGACAGCTCGGTCGAGCGCCTCCAGGTGAAGGTCGAGGGGTTCACGCCGGGTCGGCATGTCATCGCCTGCAACGGCCGGCGCATGCCGATGACTTCAACGGGCGTCGCCGGACAGGCCGTGGCGGGGCTCCGCTTCAAGGCCTGGAAGCCGGCGTCGGGCCTGCATCCGACCATCCCGGTCCATTCGCCGCTGACCTTCGACATCCTCGACACCTGGAGCGGGCGGTCGCTCGGCGGCTGCGTCTACCATGTCGGCCATCCGGGCGGGCGGAACTACGAGACCTTCCCGGTCAATTCCTACGAGGCGGAGGGCCGCCGTGCGGCGCGGTTCCAGGATCACGGCCACACGCCGGGCCTTGTCCCCGTCCCGCCGGAGGAGACCAGCCGCGACTTCCCGATGACGCTCGATCTGCGCACGCCCGCGCCCCGCTGACGGCGGGCCTGCCGATTGCGGCCGCGTGCACGCGGCACTACGGCTGGCATCCGAACGGGGGATCCCCCGGCAGCCGGCGGACGACGCATGACCGAGACCTCTTCCATCGCGATCCATGACGAGGGGCCGATCCGCATCGTGACGTTCCGGCGCCCTGCGGCGATGAACGCCTGGGACCGGGCGATGCGGCTGACGCTCGTCGAGGCGATGGCGGAAGCCGATGCCGATCCCGCCGTCGACGCCCTCGTCGTCACGGGGGAGGGGGAGCGCGCCTTCGGGGCCGGCCAGGATCTGCGGGAGGCAGGCCCCCGCGACGCGGCGGAGGCCGATGCCTGGGTCGACGAATGGGATCGCCTCTTCAGCGGGCTGCGCGCCGTCGGCAAGCCGACGATCTGTGCGCTGAACGGCGTCGCGGCCGGGTCGCATTTCCAGTTCGCCCTCCTGGCGGATGCCAGGATCGGCCATGCCGGTGTCCGGATGGGGCAGCCGGAGATCAAGTCGGGCGTCGCGAGCAGCATGGGCCCCTGGGCCATCGCGACATTCATGGGCCCGCTCGCCGCTCAGGACCTCGCCCTCTCCGGCCGCATGATGGATGCCGCCGAATGCGAGCGTCGCGGCCTCCTCCGCGTCGTTCCCCGGGAGGAGGTGCTGTCCGCCTCCATCGCCCTCGCGACCGATCTCGCCGCCCGTCCGAAACTCGCCTTCCGCCTGACGAAGGCCCGGCTGCGGGACCTGACGGAAGCCTCCTTCCGCGAGGTCTTCCCGGTTTGGAAGCGCTTCATGCGCGAGACGATCGCGGCGCGGGAGGCGGGCGCCTGAGCCTCTTCGGCCTCGGGGCTGACGATCGGGGCGGGCCGCCCGCATGACGAGTGGTTGCGGTCGGGACGAGGGCAGGGCACGATCCCGTTCCTCGAGGACGGAGACGGATCAGGCGAGATGAGCAGCGAACCGGCGGATGACGGCCTCGGCGTTCCCGAACTCGACGATCGCATCGCGATCCTGCGCGGCAACCTGCGCGATCTCGTCGAACAGGCATCCGGCTCGCTCGGCGCGGCGGCCGAGGAGCTTCTTTCCGAGCGGATCGCCGATCAGCAGGCCGAACTGGACCGCCTCCTTGACCGGCGGAACGGCATCGCCTCGAAGGCCTGAGGGCCGGACGCGCCGTCCGGCCTCATCCCGAGGAGCCGCCCCTTACCCGTCTACGATATCGGCATTCTCGGGGTGCCGTTTTGCGAAGGCGGCCATGAACTCGCATTCCGTCACGATGCGGCGGCCGCTCGCCCGGATGCTGTCGAAGACGCCGCGGGCGAGGCGGGAGCCGACGCCCTGGCCTGACAGCTCGGGCGGGACCTCCGTATGGGTCAGCACCACGCGGTCGCCGTCCAGCCTGTATTCGGCCACGGCCAGCGCCTCGCCGACGCGCAATTCGAAGCGGTTCCGGTCCGGGTTGTCGACGACGGGTGCGGACATGATGGTCTCCGGTGTGATCAGCTCGACGCGGTCCGAACCTAGGCCGTTCCCGTGTCATTCGGTTGGCGTCGGCGCCGTTTCCGCTCAGCGCCCGCTCGCCAGGAGGCTCGCCAGCGTGCGGATGCGGCTCCGGGCATAGACGGGCAGGCCGGCGCTCAGCGAGGTGCCGGTGTTGAAGGAGCTCGTGCCCATCAGGACCTGCGAGGGGACGAGATTCCGCAGCACCGGAATGCGCTCGTACTCCTTCTTGCGGCTGAGGACGTCGGCCTTCACCCCGAGCGCGAAATAGACCGAGACGACCGACCTGTCGGGCTGCGAGGGCGCGGGCTGGACGATCGTCAGCAGCTTTCCGAAACGCAGGATCTGGTTGACGTGGAAGGTGCTCTGTTCGAGCACGGCGCTCGGCTGGGTCTCGATGCCCGTCAGGCGCGAGATCGCGCCGGCGTCGATCTCGGCGGGCGCGAGGAGCCTGATCTCGCTCTGGAAGGTGACGTGGTCGGCGATCTTCTTGCCGCCGTCCTCCAGCTTGTTGGCGAGCCTGATGCCGAGCGGAAGCTTGCCCTCGAGATCGTAGCGGGATTCGAAGCAGGAGACCTGTCCTCCTTCGCACCAGGCCCTGCCCGGAAGGCGGTTATAGGGCTGCTCCGGATCGCGGTTGGGGATCGCCTGGCCCGCCGTGATGGGGCGGTGGCGGATCGCGGGATCGATCTTGGCGAGGGCCGCCGCCGAAGCCAGCCCGGCGAGATCGACCCGCGACGGCGGCCGGTCGACGATCATCCGCGAGGCCGCGACATAGATGTCGAGCTTCTCGTCCCGTGTCCGGCGCAGGCCGTCCACCGTCGCCGAGACCGTCGGCTCCACGTAATCCGGATGCAGCGAAAGCAGCCGCTTCTGATCCGGATACTCCGTCGCCCAGCGGGCGAAGGGCGTGAGGCTCGGGCCGTCCGCCTTGCCCTCCCGGTCCGAGAACCGGATCACGTTCGGAGCGGAGGGAAGGCCGAGATCGGAGATCGAGCGTGCCTCTTCGAGGGCCGCGTCGGGAGCGGCCTCCGCCGCCGGAGCGCCGAGGAGGAGGGCGGCCAAAGCCGCGGCCCTGAGCAAGGTCATGGTCAGTAGATGTCCCGCGGAGCCCACAGATATTCCGGATCGACGCGGCGCGGACGGCGCCTCGGCTGGGCATCGCCCGGCCACGCATAGCGGCTGGGATCCTGCCGGTACCAGTCGGAATCCGCCTCGAGCGGCGTGCCGCGGCGGGGCGCGAAGCTCGGGGCCTCGGTGTCGAGCGGATCCGGCTGGCCATAGCCGTAGCCATAGGGATTGTCGTCGCCGTCCTCCGACGGGCCGTCCCGCTGGGCGTAGACCTCGCCGCGCCCGACGAAGCGGTGCTGCGTGTCGACGATGGCGCCGGAGGCGCTCCGGCGCAGATGCTCGACGAAACCGCCGCCGGCCGAGCGTTCGCCGCTGCGCAGGTCGATCCGGACGTCGGCCAGAAGCTGCCGGGCCTCCGGCGAGGGCGGGGCGAGCGGGGTGCGGGGGCGGCTCGCCCAGGAGGCCTTCATGATCGCCTCGAAGATCGGCACCGCGACCTTGCCGCCCGTCTGGCCGCGGCCCAGCGTGCGGCGCTTCCCGTCGGCGTTGTCGTTGCCGACCCAGACGACGATGGAGACGTCGTTCGAGAAGCCCGCGAACCAGGCGTCGTTCTCGTTCTCCGAGGTCCCGGTCTTGCCGCCCACATAGGGGGCGAGCCCCCGCATCGACCGCGCCGTCCCGCGCGAGACGACGCCCTGGAGCATGGTCTTGAGCTGATAGAAGGCGACGTTGTCGGCCGACCGGATCGCGACGGGCGCCCGCGCCTCGCGGCGATAGAGGACACGGTCGCCCTCCGCGACGGATTCGAGCACGTGCGGGGAGGGCCGGATTCCCTCGTTGGCGATGGCGGCGTAGAGCACGGCGAGGTCGATCGGCCGCACGGGCTGCGCCCCCAGCACGAACGGATAGTAGCGCTCGCATTCGGCGTAGAGTTCGGCTTCGAGCGCGAGGTTGCAGACGCGCTGCAGGCTGTCCTCGGGCCGCTGCTCGATCACCCCGTCGAGCAGGCCGGCCGTGACCTGGTTCTTCGAGGATTCCAGCGCCCGGCGAAGGGTCGTGAGGCCACTCTCCGAGCGATCCGCGTTGCGCGGCGTCCAGGAATCGCCGACCCCGCCGATCGGCGGGAGCGTGACGGCGCGGTCCCAGAGCAGCGTATTGGGCTGCACGCCATGGGCGAGCGCGGCGAGATAGGCCAGCGGCTTCAGCGTCGAGCCGGGCTGTCGCACCGCCTGGGTCGCGCGGTTCAACTGGCTCAGCGGGTAGGAGAACCCGCCGGTCATGGCGAGGATGCGGCCGGTGCGGTTCTCCAGCACGATTGCGGCGCCCTGCACCGAGGGCCGGACCCGCAATTCGGCGCGCCCGCCGCCCTTGCCGCCGGAGACGCGGACGAGAACGACGTCGTGGAGCTTCAGCTTGCGGCCTTCGCGCCAAGCCTGGAGCGGCAGGATGCGCCCGTCGGCGAGCCCGACCTTCAGGGAGCCCGGCCGCGCGTCGAGGACGACGGCAGACGGCCAATGCACGTCGTAGAGCGGCGCGCGCCAGGCTTCGAGCGCCCGCAGCCAATCCGGTTTCGGCCCCGGGGCCACGGATGTCGCCTTGGGCGGCACGGCTGCGGCCTTGCGCCGGCCGCGGCGGGCGGGCGGATTGGCCGGCGGATCGATCGAGGTGATGCGCGTCTCGGATTCGGGAGCCGGAGCGATGGCCGGCGCCGGCGCGACCGTGGCGGCGGCCGCGGGCGGGTTGGCTTTCAGCCTCTCGATCGCGGCGCCGAGATTGCCCTCGGGCTCCTCGAAGCGGAAGCGGCCGGTGCCGAGCTCGTAGCGCGCGAGGCCGTCCTGGAGGGCGGCTTCCGTCGCGCGTTGCAGGGCGGGATCGATCGTGCTGCGAACGGTGTAGCTCGATGCCGTCAGGCTTTCGACGCCGGCGAAGGTCCTCGCCTCGCGGGTGAGGTGGTCGAGGACGTAGAAGCCGCTGTCGCGCCGCGAGCGCGAGGCCGCGATCAGCGTCGGCTTCTCGGCCAGGACCGCCGCCCGCTTGGCGTCGTCGATCACGCCGTCGTCGAGAAGGCGGGTCAGGACATAGGCGAGGCGCTGGCGCGAGCGCTCGGGGTGGCGTTCGGGGTCGTAGTAGTTCGGTCCCTTCGGCAGCGTCGCGAGGAGCGCCGCCTCGCGCAGGTCGAGCGCGCCGACGGATTTCCCGAAGAAGCTGCGGGCCGCCATCTCGACGCCCCAGGAGGAGCGCCCGAGATAGATCGCGTTGAGATAGATCTCGAGGATCTCGTCCTTGCCGAGAATCCGCTCCAGCCGCGCCGCGAGCACCATCTCGCGCATCTTGCGCTGGTAGGTGATGTCGTCGCCGACGAGGATGTTCTTGACCACCTGCTGCGTGATGGTCGAGCCGCCCTGGGGGCGACCCGACGAGGCGAGGTTGGTCATGAAGGCGCGGATCACGCCGCGCTCGTCGATGCCGCCGTGCTGGAAGAAGCGCTTGTCCTCGGCCGCGACGAAGGCTTTCCGCACGATCTCGGGGATGTCGCGGAGCGGGACCCAGGCCCGCCGACCGTCCGGCGGGAAGATTTCCGTGTAGCGCTCGCCCTGTCCGTCGAGGACGGTGCTGGCGCCGGGCATCCGGAAGCCCTTCAGCTTGGCGACGTCGGGCAGGTCCGCCATCGCCTCGTTATAGGCGCGGATCACCTCGCCGAGATCGACCACCTGCCGCTCGACCGGCGAGCCCTTGCAGAACTGCCGATAGGAGAGTTCGAGGTCCTTGAAGTCGAGGCCCTTGAGCATCGTCGTGTCGCCCGCGACGGCCTTCGGGTCCTCCATCGCGGTCGCGATCAGCTCGTCGACATTGATGTCCTCGACGTCGAACGCCTTGCGCAGATGCGTGCAGCCGTCCGTGAGGCTCTGGGACACGGCGGCCTGGTCGCGGACGGGATCGAACGACGTCCGGATCGAATCGGGACGCGTCGTGACCTGACTGAACGTCAGCGCCGTCGCGAACAGCTTGATCAGGAGCGTACTCATGCAACGGCGGCGCTGACGATTCCCCGGTTCGGCTCCCGAGCGTAACCGCCGAACCTGAACAAGACGCCCACCAAAGACGGCGGTTTTGCGAATTCGGCCGTGAGGCCTTCTGTCCCGCCGTCCCGTCCTTTGTCCGGCGCCCTCAGGTTGACAAACCCGCCTTCGCACGAAACAGCCTCAAGGTTGCGGTCGAGCCGCGTGTGATTGAGGTGTCGGTGTCGGATTCTCGGGGGGAGGCGGCGGAGTTCGATCTCGGCTCGCTCTATGCGGCGCGTGAGGGCGAGCGCTATGCGCTTCATACACGCTATCTGAACGGTCAGATGGTCAAGGTGCTGAAGACGCTCGGCTACGATGCCGGCTTCCGACGCGCGCAGGGACCGTATCTCTTCGACCGGAACGACGAGCGCTATCTCGATCTCCTGTCAGGCTGGGGCGTCTTCGCCCTCGGGCGCAACCATCGCGGCGTGCGCGACGCGCTGGTCTCCGTCCTCGACGGAGAGATGGCCAATCTCGTCCAGCTCGAGGTCTCGCCCCTCGCCGGGATCCTCGCCGAGCGGCTGATCGCGCGCGTCCCGTATCTCGACAAGGTCTTCTTCGCCAATTCGGGTGCCGAGAGCGTCGAGGCCGCGATCAAGTTCGCGCGCGCGGCGACGGGCCGGACCCGCATCCTCCATTGCGATCATTCCTTCCACGGCCTCACCTTCGGCGCGCTGTCGCTGACGGCCGACCAGAATTTCCGCAGCGGGTTCGGGCCGCTCCTGCCCGGCTGCGCCGAGGTGCCTTTCGACGACCTGCCGGCGCTCGAGCGGGCGCTCGCCTCGCGCGAGATCGCGGCCTTCATCGTCGAGCCGATCCAGGGCAAGGGCGTGAACCTGCCCTCGGACGGCTATCTCGCGGCGGCGGCCGCCCTCTGCCGCAAGCACGGCACGCTTTTCGTCGCCGACGAGATCCAGACCGGGCTCGGGCGCACCGGCAAGTTCCTCGCCGTCGAGCATTGGGGCGTCGAGCCCGACATGGTGCTGCTCGCGAAGTCGCTCTCGGGCGGGCAGGTGCCGGTCGGCGCGGTGCTGGCGCGGGGCTGGATCCTCGACAAGACCTTCAACCGGATGGACCGCGCCGTCGTGCACGGGTCGACCTTCGGCAAGAACGACCTCGCGATGGCGGCGGGACTCGCGACCCTCGACGCGATCGACCGGGAGGGCCTCGTCCAGAACGCGGCCCGGCAGGGCGAGCGCATCCTGACGGCCTTCCGCGACATGGCCGAGCGCTACGAACTCGTCTCTGCCGTACGCGGCAAGGGGCTGATGATCGGCATCGAATTCGGCGCCCCGCGCTCGCTCAAGCTGAAGGCGGCCTGGGCGATGCTGGAATCGATGAGCACCGGCATGTTCTGCCAGATGGTCGCCGTGCCCCTGTTCAAGGACCACAAGATCCTGACCCAGGTCGCGGGCCATGCCAGCCGCACGATCAAGCTGCTGCCGCCGCTCGTCGTCTCGGACGAGGATGTCGACTGGACCATCCGCGCCTTCGACGAGGTGATCGCCGAGGCCCATCGGGTGCCTGGCGCGGTCTGGTCGCTCGGCAAGACGCTGGCCGGCCACGCCCTGCGCCGCGAGACGGCCTGAGGGTCAGCGAGGCGCTCCCTTCTCCCCTTGCGGGAGAAGGTGGCCCTGCGAAGCAGGGTCGGATGAGGGGTGAAACACCTTCGTCGACGTCGGGTCTCCACCCCTCATCTTCCCCCGGGACGAGCCCGAGGCCACCTTCTCCTGCAAGGGGAGAAGGGAGGCGTGGGTGCCCCGCTCACTCCGCCGGCGCGAGCTTCTGCCAGAGCTCGGGTTCCAGCTCCTCGCGGCGATCGGGGAAGAAGAGCGCGCAGAGGAGCGTGATCACCGCGAAGGCGGCGAGGACGAGCGTCGCCGCCGTGAGGCTGCCTGTCCGCTCGTGCAGGATGCCGACGAGGGGGGCGGCCGCCGCGCTGCCGAGGAAGCCGACGAAGAAGCGGATCGAATAGAGCTTCGCCCGCAGGGGCGGGGCGATGTAGCGCGCCGTCATCGTCTCGTTGATCGTCACCTGGCCGAAGATGACCGCGGCTGCGATCCCGGCGAGCGTCACCGCGATCCAGCCCTCGGCGAAGGCGAGGGCGGCGAGGGTCGGGGCGAGCACGACCGCGAGGGGCACGAAGACGCGCTTCAGCGTCTTCCTGTCGATGAGGCGCCCGACGGTGAACTGCGTCACCGCTCCGCACAGCGTCACGAAGAAGGCGAGGGCGCCGACGATCGGCAGGAGCGTCGTGTCGCTCGCCAGCCGCTCCTGCATCAGCTTCGGCAGGAGCAGCGTGAAGGCGTTGAAGACGAGCCCCGACACGATCGCGACCGCGAGGAGCACGATCACGGCCCGGCGTACGATCGGCTTCGGGATCACCGGGAAGGGCTTCGCCGCCACATGCGCCGTGTGGTCGTATTCCGGCACGCGGATCCAGAGGAGGCCGAGCAGGACCGAGACGATCCCCGGCACGAAGAAGGCGACGCGCCAGCCGATGGCGCCGGCGAGGAAGGCCGTCACGATCGGCGCGGAGGCGACGCCGATATTGCCGAAGACGCCGTTGATTCCGATCGAGCGGCCGGGCGTCGCGCCCGCGGACTCGACCAGCATGGCCGTTCCGATGGGATGGTAGATGGCGGCGAAGAGGCCGGCCGAGCCGAGCGTCGCGGCGAGGAGGAGCGGCGTCGTCGCGAAGCCGGCCGCGATCAGCGACAGGCCCGTCCCGATGCAGAACGTCACCATAAGCGCCTTCCGCCCGAACCGGGCGGCGAGCCATCCCTGCGGCAGCGAGCCGACGCCGTAGAGCACGAACATCGCCGTCGCGAGCGCGACGATCGGCCCGTATTCGCTGCCGAACTCGCCGCCGGGGCGGGCCATCACCAGCACCGCCGTCGGCAGGATGAGGAGGCTGTAATGGGTGATGAAATGGGCCGCGTTGATGAAGACGATCTGACGCTGCGCCTCAGTCATGGCGGCCGCTCATGCTGCGTTCCTCCGGCGGCCTCGGCAGCCACGCGTTGCATCAGGCCTAACCCTGCCCGCGAGCCGCGTCACGCTGGATTCGTGCAGTCCTCCTCTGCAAAAACGCCGGCCGGCCTCACATGTGGATGGCGCGCTTGTCGACCGCGAGGGCGGCCTCCTTGACGGCCTCGGCCAGGGTCGGGTGGGCGTGGCAGGTGCGGGCGATATCCTCGGAGGAGGCGCCGAACTCCATCGCGATCGCCGCCTCGGCGATGAGGTCGCCGGCATGCGGGCCGACGATATGCACGCCCAGCACGCGGTCGGTCGCCGCGTCGGCGAGGACCTTCACGAAGCCGTCGGTGGTGCCGTTCGCCTTGGCGCGCCCGTTGGCGGTGAAGGGGAACTTGCCGATCGCATAGGCGGTGCCGGCCGCCTTCAGTTCTTCCTCGGTCTTGCCGACCGCGGCCACTTCGGGGTTCGTGTAGACGATGCTCGGGATCACGTCGTAATTCACGTGGCCCGCCTTGCCGGCCAGCATCTCGGCCACGGCGACGCCCTCGTCCTCGGCCTTGTGCGCCAGCATCGGCCCCGCGATCACGTCGCCGATGGCGTAGATGCCGGTGACGTTGGTCGCGAAATGGGCGTCGGTCTCGATGCGCCCGCGCTCGTCCAGCTTCACGCCGATGCGGTCGAGCCCGAGGCCCTCGGTATAGGGGATGCGGCCGGTCGCGACGAGGACAGTGTCGGCCTCGAGAATCTGGGCCTCGCCCTCGCCCTGGGCCGGCTCGATCGTCACCTTGGCCGCGCCGCCTTCCGTCTCGACCTTCGTGACCTTGGTGCCGAGCTTGAAGGCGAAGCCCTGCTTGCCGAGGATGCGCTGGAACTGCTTGGCGACCTCGGCGTCCATGCCGGGCAGGATCCGGTCGAGGAACTCGACCACCGTCACCTCGGCGCCGAGGCGGCGCCAGACCGAGCCGAGCTCGAGCCCGATCACGCCCGCGCCGACGACAACCAGCTTCTTCGGCACTGCGGGGAGGGCGATCGCCTCGTCCGAGGTCACGACGACCTTGCCGTCCGTCTCGACGCCCCGCAGCGGCGCGACGACCGAACCCGTCGCGATCACGATGGCCTTGGCTTCGATCACCTGGTTCGAGCCGTCCTCGCTCTTGACCTCGATCTGGCCGGGCGCGGCGATGCGCGCCGTGCCGTGGATGGCGTCGATCTTGTTCTTCTTGAGCAGGAACTCGACGCCCTTGGTGTTGCCGGAGACGCCCTCGTCCTTGAAGGCCATCATCTTGGCGACGTCGATCTTGGGCGTGCCGACCTCGATGCCGAGATGGCCGAAATGGTCGCGGGCATCGGCGAAGAGCTCGGAGGCGTGGAGCAGGGCCTTGGACGGAATGCAGCCGACATTCAGGCAGGTGCCGCCATGCGTCGCGCGCTTCTCGATGACGGCGGTCTTCAGCCCGAGCTGCGCCGCCCGGATGGCGCAGACATAACCGCCCGGGCCGGTGCCGATGACGACGAGATCGTAGGCGCTCATGGAAGGTCCCTGAATCAAGCGACGGACCGCGAGGTCCCGTTGCGCGAATGCCTACAGCAGATCGCCGGAAAAGGGAGCCCCGTCGGCACGGTTCAGGCTTGCGCGGCGTGCGCGATCCCGCTCGCCGAGAGCGGCTCGGTCACACCGTCTCGGCCAGCCTCGCCGGGGTGCCGTAGCGCCGCGCGGCCTCGATCGTGAGGCCGAGGCCGACCGAGCCGAAGGTGTTACCCTCGACGACGCGCGCATCGGGAACGGCTGCCCGGATCGCGGCCCGGGCATGGCGCAGCCGCGTCGAGCCGCCGGTGAGGAACAGCGCGTCGATCGCATCCGGCCGCAAGCCGGCCTGGCGGATGCAGTCCCCGATCCGCTCGCGCAGACGCTCGGCCAGGATGCCCGTCGCCTCGCGCAGGCCCTCGCGGTCGATGTCGACGGCGAGCCCGGCCTCGATCCAATCGAGCGGAAGCCGCGTCGCGTCGAGGCCGGAGAGGTCGATCTTGGCCTGCTCGACCTCCATCGCCAGCGTATGGCCGCGCTCCGCGGAGAGGACCGCGAGCAGCCGCTCGATCAGCTCGGGACGGGCCGCGTCGCGGCGCACTTCCTCGACCTCGCGGCGCACCTTCGGGTCGTAGAGCCGGTTGATGCTCGACCAGGTGGCGAGCTCGTGGAAATAGGACGAGGGCACGTCGAGCCCGGCCCGCTTCGCCGGGCTGCCGAGGCCGAGCTCCGGCATGACGCGCCGCAGGCTGAGCAGGCGGTCGAAATCGGTGCCGCCGATGCGGATGCCGTCATTGGCGAGGATGTCCTCGGCGCGCGAGGGCGCGGCGCGGCGTTCCGGGCCGAGCCGGACGATCGAGAAATCCGAGGTGCCGCCGCCGATATCGGCGATGAGCGCGATCTCCTCGCGGTCGAGCCGGCGCTCGTAATCGAGCGCGGCCGCGATGGGTTCGTAGGCGAAGGAGATGTCGCGGAAGCCGATCTCGCGGGCGATGGCGGCGAGCGCCTCCTCGGCCTTGCGGTCGCCTTCGGGATCGCCGTCGACGAAATGGACGGGCCGTCCGTGCACGACGCTGTCGAGCGGACGTCCCGCCTCCTCCTCGGCGCGCCGCTTCACCTCGGCGAGATAGACCGCGATGACGCGGCGGAAGGTGAGCCGCTCCCGGCCGACCGGCGTCGTCTCCTCCAGCAGCGGCTTGCCGAGGACGGATTTGAGGCTCCGCATGAGCCGGCCCGGCAAGCCCTCGACATAGGCGGCGATGCCCGCGCGGCCGATGATGGGCGCAGCGCCCCGGGCGAAGAAGATCGCGCTCGGGATCGTATCCTCGTCGCCTTCGAGCGGCAGGAGACGCGGCTCGCCGCCGCGGATCACGCCGAGCGTGGTGTTGGAGGTGCCGAAATCGAGGCCGCAGGCCGACATCAGAAAAACAGGGGGTTCCGGAGAGGGGCGGGGCCTCTAGCAGGTGAGGACGACAGGCTCAAGACCGAGCGGCCGGCCTTAGACCAGCACCCGCCATGCCATCATCGTCAGGCCCAGTGCGGCCGCGATCCAGGCGAGGCTGCGCAGATACGGAATGCCGGCGAGATAGAGCGGCACATAGACGATCCGCGCCGCGATCCAGACGACGGCTCCGAGTTGCCCCCAGCCGTCGGCGCGGCCGAGGACCAGCAGCGTCGCCGCGAGAAGGCCGAAGGCCGGGAAGGTCTCGAGGTAATTGCGCAGCGCCCGCTCCGCGCGCCCGGCGATCACGCCCTCGGGCTTCAGGTTCTCGTCGCGAGGCCCGGCATTCCAGCGGGAGCCGAGTTCGAGCGTCGCGGCGATGCCTTGCAAGGCGATGTGGAAGGCGAGCAGGGCGACGCTCGCGACGACGATGATGGCGAGGGAAGACGTCATCGAGGCCTCCTGAATGGCAATGGCCGGGACAAGCCCGGCCATCGCGTTCCGTCAATCGATCGGACCGATCACAGATCCAGCACGAGCCGCGCGGGATCCTCCAGCGCTTCCTTGATGCGCACGAGGAAGGTCACGGCTTCCTTCCCGTCCACGATGCGGTGGTCGTAGGAGAGGGCGAGATACATCATCGGCCGCGCCACGATCTCCTTGCCGCGCACGACCGGACGCTCCTCGATCCGGTGCATGCCGAGAATGCCCGATTGCGGCGCGTTGAGGATCGGCGTCGACATCAGCGAGCCGTAGATGCCGCCATTGGTGATCGTGAAGGTGCCGCCCTGCATCTCCTCGATCTTGAGCTGGCCCTCGCGGGCGCGCTTGCCGAAATCGGCGATGGTCTTCTCGATCTGCGCGATCGAGAGCTGATCGGCGTCCCGTACGACCGGAACGACCAGGCCCTTGTCGGTCCCGACCGCGACGGCGACGTTGTAGTAGTTCTTGTAGACGATGTCCTGTCCGTCGATCTCGGCATTGACGGCCGGCACGTCCTTCAGCGCCTGCACGCAGGCCTTGGCGAAGAAGCCCATGAAGCCGAGCTTCGTGCCGTGCTTCTTCTCGAAGACGTCCTTGTACTGCGCGCGCAGCTTCATGACGGCGCTCATGTCGACGTCGTTGAACGTCGTCAGCATGGCGGCCGTGGTCTGGGCCTCCTTGAGGCGGCGCGCGATCGTCTGGCGCAGCTTGGTCATGCGCACGCGCTCCTCGCGCGATGCGTCGGCCGGCGCCGAGGGGGCGCGGACCTGGACCGGGGCGGCCGGGGCGGGGGCGCCCGACGACAGCGCCTGGATCATGTCGCCCTTGGTGACGCGGCCGTCCTTGCCGCTGCCCGCGACGCCAGCGGGATCGAGGCCGGTCTCGGCGGCGATCCGGCCGACGGCCGGGCCGTTGGCGCCGGAGGCCGCCGCCTTCGCGGGCGCCGGAGCCGGAGCGGGCGCAGGCTTGGGGGCAGCTTCCTTGGCGGGCGCCGCCGCGGGCGCGGCCTTGGCCGGTGCGCCGCCTTCGACGATGCTGCCGAGCAGCGCGCCGGGAGCGACCGTCTCGCCGTCCTTGGCGAGGATGTCGCCGAGCGTGCCGGATGCGGGCGCGTTGACCTCGAGCGTGACCTTGTCGGTCTCGAGCTCGACCAGCGGCTCGTCGGCCTTCACCGGGTCGCCCGGCTTCTTGAACCAGCGGCCGATCGTGGCCTCGCTGACGGATTCGCCGAGCGTCGGGACGAGGATGTCGGTTGCCATGTCACTACGCCCCTGCGGGCGTCCTCTATGTTCGGGATGAGCGGAGACGAGCGGTCAGGAGCCGATCGCCTCGTCCAGGAAGGCCTTGAGCTGGGCGAGATGCTTGGACATCAGGCCGGTCGCGGTCGCGGCGGAGGCCGGGCGGCCCGCATAGGCGGCCCGCTTCACCTTCATCTTGGCCCGCTCCAGCACCCATTCAAGATAGGGTTCGACGAAGCTCCAGGAACCCATGTTCTTGGGCTCTTCCTGACACCAGACGAGGTCGGCGTTCGAGAAGCGCGACAATTCGTGGGCGAGCGACTTCACCGGGAACGGATAGAGCTGCTCGACACGCATCAGATAGATGTCGTCGACCTTGCGCTTCTCCAGCTCGTCGAAGAGGTCGTAATAGACCTTGCCGGTGCAGAGGATGACCCGCCGGATCTTGTCGTCGGCGACGAGGTTCTGGCCGTCGTCCCGAAGGATGCGGTGGAAGCTCCGACCCGCCGCCAGCTCGTCCAGCCGCGACACGCAGCGCTTGTGGCGCAGCAGCGACTTCGGCGTCATCAGGATGAGCGGCTTGCGGAAGTCGCGGCGCAACTGCCGGCGCAGCACGTGGAAGTAGTTGGCGGGGGTCGAGCAATAGACCACCTGCATGTTGTCCTCGGCGCACATCTGCAGGAAGCGCTCGAGCCGCGCGGACGAATGCTCGGGGCCCTGGCCCTCGTAGCCATGCGGCAGGAGGCAGGTCAGCCCCGAGAGGCGCAGCCACTTGCGTTCGGCCGAGGAGATGAACTGGTCGAACACGACCTGGGCGCCGTTGGCGAAATCGCCGAACTGGGCCTCCCACAGCACGAGGGCGTTCGGCTCGGCGAGCGAATAGCCGTACTCGAAGCCGAGGACGGCCTCCTCGGACAGCATCGAGTTGATGACCTCGAACTTGGCGCGGCCCTGGCCCAGCTGGCCGAGCGGGATGTGGCGCTCCTCGGTCTCCTGATCGAGCAGCACGGCATGGCGCTGCGAGAAGGTGCCGCGCTCGACGTCCTGCCCCGACAGCCGCACCGGGTGCCCGTCCTCGATGAGGGTGGCGAAGGCGAGAGCCTCGGCGGTGGCCCAGTCGATCCCCTCGCCGGTCTCGAACATCTTCCGGCGGTTGTCGAGGAAGCGCAGGATCGTGCGGTGCGCCTTGAAGCCCTCCGGCACGGCGGTCAGCTTGGCGCCGATCTCGCGCAGGGTCTCGATCGCCACGCCGGTCTGGCCGCGTCGCGCGTCGTCCTCGTCATCGGCCGTCCGCACCCCGGACCAGCGCCCGTCGAGCCAGTCGGCCTTGTTGGGCTTGAAGCCCTGTGCGGATTCGAATTCGCTGTCGAGTTTGGCGCGGAACTCGGCCTTGAGGGCCTCGAGCTCCGCCTCGGTCGCCAGCCCGTCCGCCACGAGCTTCTTGCCGTAGATCTCGAGCGCGGAGGGGTGCGAGCGGATGATGCGATACATCCGCGGCTGCGTGAAGGCCGGCTCGTCGCCCTCGTTATGGCCGAAGCGCCGGTAGCAGAACATGTCGATGACGACCGGCTTGTGGAAGGTCTGCCGGTATTCCGTCGCGACCTTGGCCGCGAACACGACCGCCTCGGGATCGTCCCCGTTCACGTGGAAGATCGGCGCCTCGACCATCTTGGCGACGTCGGACGGGTACGGCGAGGAGCGCGAGAAGCGCGGATTGGTCGTGAAGCCGATCTGGTTGTTGATGATGAAATGGATCGAGCCGCCGGTCCGGTGCCCCTTGAGGCCGGAAAGGCCGAGGCATTCCGCGACGACGCCCTGGCCCGCGAAGGCGGCGTCGCCGTGGATCAGGAGCGGGATCACCGAGGTGCGGCTCTCGGGCGAATCCTCGTGCTGGTCCTGCTTCGCGCGCACCTTGCCGAGCACGACGGGGTCGACGATCTCGAGATGCGAGGGATTGGCGGTCAGCGACAGGTGGACGTTGTTGCCGTCGAAGGAGCGGTCGGACGAGGCACCGAGATGGTACTTGACGTCGCCCGAACCCTCGACGTCGTCCGGCGAGGAGGAGCCGCCCTTGAACTCGTGGAACACCGCCCGGTAGGGCTTCGCCATCACGTTGACGAGGACGTTGAGGCGGCCGCGATGGGCCATGCCGAGCACGATCTCCTTCGCGCCCATCGAGCCGCCGCGCTTGATGATCTGCTCGAGCGCCGGGATGATCGATTCGCCGCCGTCGAGACCGAAGCGCTTCGTGCCGGTGTAGCGGACGTCGAGGAACTTCTCGAAGCCCTCCGCCTCGATCAGCTTGTTCAGGATCGCCTTCTTGCCCGTCTCGGTGAAGGCGATTTCCTTGTCCTTGCCCTCGATGCGCTCCTGGATCCAGGCCTTCTCCTCGGGGCTCGAGATGTGCATGAACTCGACGCCGAGCGTCGAGCAATAGGTCCGCTCCAGGATGCCGACGATCTCGCGGATCGTGCCGAACTCGAGGCCCAGCACGTAGTCGAGGAAGATCGGCCGATCCCAATCGGCCTCGGTGAAGCCGTAGCTCGCGGGCGAGAGCTCGTCGTCCGGCACGCGCTTCTCGAAGCCGAGCGGATCGAGATTGGCATGGAGGTGGCCGCGCATCCGGTAGGCGCGGATCATCATGATGGCGCGGATCGAATCGCGGGTCGCCTGATGGACCTCCTCGATCGAGGCCGGAGCGCCCTTCTGCTCGGCCTTGGCCTTGATCTTGTCGCCGACCGTCTTCTCGAGCGTGGCCCAGTTGCCGTCCAGCGCCGAGACCAGCTCGCCGTTCATCGGGACAGGCCAGTTCGGCTTCTCCCACGAGGCGCCGCGGGCATTCGAGACGACGGTCGCCTTGTCCTCTCCGAGCCCGGCGAAGAACTCGCGCCATTCAGGCTCGACGGACGACGGATCGGTCTCGTAGCGAGCGTAGAGATCTTCGATATAGGGCGCATTGGCCCCGTACAGGAACGCTGTCCGGAGAAGGGCTTCGTTCTGATCCTGGCGAGACATTCCACCTGTCCTTGCGGCCGCCCCCTCCGCCGGGGGCAGGCTCACGATGGCGGTGCCCTATCGCCGCATTCGGGCGAGGAAGGGGCAACCGCGAAGTCCCTTACAGGACTTCGCTGAACTCCTCCATAACAGGAGGACGACATCCGGCCGCATGCAGGCCGGATGCCAGCCTGGAAATTAGGCGCGCAGGAGCTCGGCGAGCGTCTTGCCGAGGCGGGCCGGGGAGGGCGAGACCTTGATGCCGGCCGATTCCATCGCCGCGATCTTGTCTTCCGCGCCGCCCTTGCCGCCCGAGATGATGGCGCCGGCATGGCCCATGCGGCGGCCGGGAGGGGCGGTGCGGCCGGCGATGAAGCCGACCATGGGCTTCTTGCGGCCGCGCTTCGCCTCGTCCTTGATGAACTGCGCGGCATCTTCCTCGGCGGAGCCGCCGATCTCGCCGATCATGACGATCGCCTTGGTGGCGTCGTCGGCGAGGAACATCTCGAGCATGGCGATGAACTCGGTGCCCTTCACCGGATCGCCGCCGATGCCGACCGCCGTCGTCTGGCCGAGGCCCTCCTGCGAGGTCTGGAAGACCGCCTCGTAGGTGAGCGTGCCCGAGCGGGACACGATGCCGACCGAGCCCGGCTTGAAGATGTTGGCCGGCATGATGCCGATCTTCGATTCGCCGGCGGTCACGATGCCGGGGCAGTTCGGGCCGAGGAGGCGCGACTTCGAGGCGTCCAGCGAGCGGCGCACGCGCACCATGTCGAGCACCGGGATGCCCTCGGTGATGCAGACGATGAGCGGGATCTCGGCGTCGATCGCCTCGCAGATGGCGTCGGCCGCGCCCGGCGGCGGCACGTAGACGACCGAGGCGTCGGCGCCGGTCTTCTCGCGCGCCTCGCGCACGGTGTCGAAGACGGGCAGGCCGAGATGCGTCGAGCCGCCCTTACCGGGGCTCGTGCCGCCGACCATCTTCGTACCGTAGGCGATGGCCTGCTCGGAATGGAAGGTGCCGTTCTTGCCGGTGAAGCCCTGGCAGATGACCTTCGTGTTCTTGTCGATCAGGATGGACATGAGGTTCTCTGGTCAGTTGGATCGAAAGGGGTTCACGACGCGGACGGACCCGTAGGTCTGCCCGTGTCCGAGGTCTTCGGTGTAGAGGATGGGCGCGGCGAGCCGTTCGGCTGCGGCCAGGATCGCGGCATCCCAGTAGCTGATCCGCCAGCGCTGCGACAGCGCGATGGCCGCTCGGACGAGGCTCTCGTCGATGGCCGCGACGGGGTAGTGACAGAGGAGCTCGATCCAGCTGTCGATCTCGCCCTGCGTCGGCGGGACGAGGGTCCGGCGCAGCATGACGGTGTAGAACTCCGCCAGGATCTGGCCGGAGAGACCGAAATTCTGCTCGGCGACGAGGCGCTGCGCGATCTGGAATTTGTGGGGCTCATCCGCGCGACCGGCCGCCGCGTAGATCAGGATGTTCGTGTCGAGGACGCAGTCGCTCTTCATACGCGTCCTCGCGATTCCAGGCGTAGTCGGCACCGAGCTGGGCGGTCGAGTTGTCCATCAGATCGATGAGTCCGCGCCGTGCCTCCTCGATCCGGCTCTCCTCGGCCACGATCCGCGTGAGGAAGTCGCGCACGATCGCATTCACCGTCGTCCGCCGCCGCGCCGCGATCTGGCGGGCTTCGTCCAGGACGTGGTCCTCGATCGCTAGCGTGAGATTCTTCATCGCGAAGGCGCTTTACACGGGTCCACAGGTTCCGTGAAGGCCTGATCGGCCTCCGCCGACGCTTTCGGTCAGGACGAAGTCGCTCTCGACATCGACCGCGTCCGATCACGGATCGGGCCCGATCGCGGGTCTTGGAGATCGCGGGTCTTGGAGATCGTCACTCCGGCTGTGCGGGACAGCGCGGCTTGGGAAGCGTGTTCCACGGAGGCTGGTCGGGAAAATCCATCTGGGTGAGCATCAGGAAGCTGCTGCGTCTCGAGGCCAGATTGTCCATCACGGCCACCCGCCTCGAACAGTTCGTCAGGTGCTTGCCGTCCGGCGAGTCAAACCAGTTGTACTTCGTCTCCGCCGAGAACGACCGCGCCCTCGATCTCACCATTCCCGGCCCGAGGCGGCGATCGACCTCCGGGACGAGGTCGTCCGCGCCCGGCGAATTGTCCGCCATGAAGAAGCCGCAGGAGACGACCTCGAGGCCCGGGTGCATGGCGGGATCGACGAGAAAGACCATGAACACGGTCTCCTCGGGCGGGGGCTTCACGGTCCACGCGGTCAGGGTCCCCGGCAGGAATCCATGGAGGCCTGCCCGCGCCGGCTCCGCCCTCTTCGGTCCCCATGCGCGCTCGCCGGCCACTCGCGCCGCGGCCTCGAGCCTGCCCTCGTTGGTGCGCGGGCTGATGCAGAGCGTCTCGAACAGCGCCACGAGGTCGGAAGTCCCAGTCTGCGCTTGGGCCGGGCCGGAGGCGGCCACAAACACGAACGCCGCCCCGAGGGCGGCGTTCAGCAGTCCGTATCGGTCGAGCGAGCCCAACCTCACCCCTTGCGGATCGCCGCGACGATCTTCTGGGCGGCGTCGTCGAGGTCGTCGGCCGGCAGGACGTTGAGGCCGGACGAGGAGATGATCCGCTTGCCTTCCTCGACATTCGTGCCTTCGAGGCGGACGACCAGCGGAACCTGGAGCCCGACGGCCTTGACCGCCGCGACGACGCCGCTGGCGATGACGTCGCACTTCATGATGCCGCCGAAGATGTTGACGAGGATGCCCTTCACGTTCGGATCGGCCGTGATGATCTTGAAGGCGCCCGTCACCTTCTCCTCCGTGGCGCCGCCGCCGACGTCGAGGAAGTTGGCCGGGCTCTCGCCGTAGAGCTTGATGATGTCGAGCGTCGCCATGGCGAGGCCGGCGCCGTTGACCATGCAGCCGATCGTGCCGTCGAGGGCGATGTAGGCGAGGTCGTATTTCGACGCCGCGATCTCCTTCTCGTCCTCCTCGGTCGTGTCGCGCAGGGCCACGATGTCCTTGTGGCGGTAGAGCGCGTTCGAATCGAAGGAGATCTTGGCGTCGAGGGCCCGCAGCTGTCCGTCGGTCGTGACGATCAGCGGGTTGATCTCGAGCATCTCCATGTCCTTCGCGACGAAGGCCGCGTAGAGCTTCGAGACGATGTCGCCCGCCTGCTTGGCAAGGTCGCCCGTGAGGCCGAGGGCCTCGGCGACCGTGCGGCCGTGATGCGGCATGACGCCGGTGGCGGGGTCGATCGAGAAGGACTTGATCTTCTCGGGCGTGTCGTGCGCGACGGCCTCGATATCCATGCCGCCCTCGGTCGAGACGACGAAGGAGATGCGGCTCGTCTCACGATCGACGAGGGCGGAGAGGTAGAACTCCTTCTCGATGTCGGAGCCGTCCTCGATATAGAGGCGGTTCACCTGCTTGCCGGCCTCGCCCGTCTGGATGGTGACGAGCGTGTTGCCGAGCATCTGCTGGGCGAAGTCCTTGACCTCGTCGATCGACTTCGCGAGGCGGACGCCGCCCTTCTCGCCGGCCGCGGCCTCCTTGAACTTGCCCTTGCCGCGTCCGCCGGCATGGATCTGGCTCTTCACGACCCAGAGCGGGCCGCCGAGTTCCTTGGCTGCCGCTTCGGCTTCTTCGGGCTTGAAGATGGCGACGCCCCGCGAAACGGGAACGCCGAATTCCTTGAGGACGGCCTTGGCCTGGTATTCGTGGATGTTCATCAGTCGTTCCTTCGATCTCGGATCAGCAGGCAGGGGCGCGGCCGCGGATCAGTGCGGCGGCGTCGCGCCGGACGGGGCCGAGGACGTCCACCCCCTCCTGTTCGACGGCGATCATGACGAGAGAGCCCGACTTTCCGGTCAGGATCTTGAGATGACGGGCCGGCTGGGACTTTGCACGCCCCTTCTCGCGGAACAGCACGCGGAAGGTCGTCGCTTCGGCGCCCTGTTCCACACGGTCGACGACGAAGCCCGCGAAGGCGGGCTCGCGATTGATCCAGCACCGCCGCGCGGTGTCCGCGACCATGGTCGCGAGCTGGCGCGTGTCGATGGTGACGTATTCGGCAGCAGCGGTCCGGCGCTCGGGTGCGCCGGACACGGTCGTCGCCGCGATGCAGAAGGCCGCGGCGAGGCTCAGGATGGACAGGCGCTGCATATGCGGCGGCCCTTCGATGCAGATCCGCGTCAGGCCAGCGACGGGTTGATCTGCTTGCAGGCGGCGATGAGGCCCTCGACCGAGGCGATGGACTTGTCGAACATCGCCTGCTCGTCGGCGTTGAGGTCGACCTCGACGATACGCTCCACGCCCTTCGCGCCGATGACGATCGGCACGCCGATGAAGAGGCCGTCGATGCCGTACTGGCCGCTCAGATGCGCCGCGGCGGGGAGAAGGCGCTTCTTGTCCTTCAGGTAGCTCTCGGCCATCGCGATGGCGGAGGCCGCGGGCGCGTAGAAGGCCGAGCCGGTCTTCAGGAGCGCCACGATCTCGCCGCCGCCCTTGCGGGTGCGCTCGACCATCGCGTCGAGCTTGTCCTGGCTCAGCCAGCCCATCTTGACGAGGTCGGGCAGCGGGATGCCGGCGACGCCGGAATAGCGGACGAGCGGCACCATGTCGTCGCCATGGCCGCCGAGCACGAAGGCCGAGACGTCCTTCACGGAGACGTCCATGGCCTCGGCGAGGAAGTGGCGGAAGCGGGCGGAATCGAGCACGCCGGCCATGCCGACGATCTTCTCGGGGGCGAGGCCCGAGAACTTCTGCAGCGCCCAAACCATGGCGTCGAGCGGGTTGGTGATGCAGATCACGAAGGCGTTCGGCGCATAGGTCTTGATGCCCTGGCCGACCGATTCCATCACCTTGAGGTTGATGCCGACGAGGTCGTCGCGGCTCATGCCGGGCTTGCGCGGCACGCCGGCCGTCACGATGATGACGTCGGCATCCTTGATCGCGGCATAGTCGCTGGCGCCCTGGTACTTGGCGTCGAACCCGTCCACGGGCGCGGATTCGGCGATGTCGAGGCCCTTCCCCTGCGGCACACCATCGGCGATGTCGAACAGGACGATGTCGCCCAGTTCCTTGAGGCCGGCGAGATGGGCGAGCGTGCCGCCGATCTGGCCCGCGCCGATGAGCGCGATCTTCTTGCGAGACATGGACGGTGATCCTCGGGAAAGGAGCGGCTGAGACACGGCGCCGCGTCGCGGCCTCTTTGACTCAGAACGCCGCCCCCTTCAAGCGAGGAAAGCCGGCAGCGGCCCTGCCGGAGGCGCGCGGCTCTACTCGACCTTGGCGCCCGACAGGCGGACGATCTCGCCCCATTTGTCGATCTCGGAACCGAGATAGGCGCCGAACTCCTCCGGGCTGGACGGGCGGATGAAGGAGCCGAGCTGCGCGAAGCGCTCCTTGAGCTGCGGCACGTCGAGCGCCGCGACGACAGCGCGGTTGAGGCGGGTCACGACGGCGGGCGGTGTCCCTCGCGGGGCGAGGATGCCGTTCCAGGAGATCGCCTCGAAATCGGTCATCCCGGATTCGGACAGGGTCGGGATGTCCATCGCGATGCCGAGGCGCTCGCGCGATGTGATCCCGAGGGCCCGGACGCGGCCGTCGCGGACGTGCTGGAGGACCGATTGGGTCGTGTCGAACATGAGCTGGACATGGCCGGCGACGACGTCGGCGACGCCCGGCGCGCTGCCGCGATAGGGCACATGACGCATCTTGATGCCGGCCCGATGGGCGAAGTGCTCCGCCGCCAGATGGGGCGAGCCGCCGATGCCGGTCGACGCATAGTTCAACTCGCCCGGCTTGCTCTTGGCGAGCGCGATCAGCTCGTCGATCGTCTTCGCGGGCACGCTCGGATGGACCACGACGATGAGCGGGCTCTCGGTCAGGAGCGCGACCGGCACGAAGCTCGAGCGGATGTCGTAGTTGAGCTTCTTGAACAGGGTCGCGTTGATGGCGTGGGCCGTGGTGGCGATGCCGATCGTGTAGCCGTCCGGCTCGGCGGCCGCCGCCTGTTCGAGGCCGAGATTGGCACCGGCGCCGGGTCGGTTGTCGATGATCAGCCGCTGGCCGAGCGTGTTGGACATGTGCTCGGCGAACAGCCGCGCCGAGATGTCCGTCGATCCGCCGGGTGGATAGGGCACGATCACCTTGATCATCCGCGCCGGCCAGCTGTCGGCGCGCGACCGCACCGGCACGAGCGGCAGGAATCCGGCAGCAAGCAGCGCGCGGCGGTCGATCACGGGCATCCTCCCTATTTTTTGTCAGGATGCTCGGCTCGGTCCGTGCTGTCGAGGACGATCGCCGCCCAGAGAGGGCCCGGGGCGCCTGAAATCTGCGAAAACGGGATCGATCGCGGCGGCCCGTTTCTGGTGGCGGAACGGAGGCGGGCCGGCCCGGTCCGACCGCGCGAACAAAACCCGCCGCAGGTCATTGTCCCTCCGAATCGACGGCCGGTCCTGTGAAGGGAGAGACGTGACCATGATGCGATCCGTGATCGCGGCCGCGGCGCTGACTGTTCTGGCAGCTCCCGTGGTCGCGCAGACGACGATCGATCCGGATACCGGAAAGGCGCCGCCCGGTGCGAGCGTCGCGCCGGGGAAGGAATCGACGATCGACGCCCGCCGGCCGAACACGACCGGCTCGGTGAGCCCCGAGGGCACCGATGCCAAGACGCCGGATGCGGGCCCTGCGGCAGCGCAGCCGCCTTCGCCTCCGGGCAAGGGCGGCGCGACGCGCGGCCAGCCGCGCTGACCGCGCGAGGAGCGTCTACGTCTCGACGAGCCCGGTCGTGCTGCCCGTGACTGTCTCGGCGCGCGCCGTCGCCCAGTAGCTGCGCGAGTTCATCTCGTGCAGCCGCGAGGCCGTCCGGGCGAATTCGAAGGTCTCGGCCCCCGCCCGGCCCTCGTACAGCGCATCCGGAGGCGTGGCGGCGGATGCGACCAGCCGGCTGTGGCGCTCGTAGAGTACGTCGATCAGCATGATGAAGCGTCGTGCCTCGTTCCGCCGCTCGAAGGCGAGGCGCGGAATGTCGTCGACGAAAATGGTGTGGTAGGCCCGCGCGATGGCGAGGAAATCGCTGGCCGCGAGCGGCTTGCTGCACAGGTCCTCGAAGCGGAACCGGGCGACGCCGCCGACCTGCGCCGGAACCTCGACCGGATGCCCATAGACGGTCAGCGTCGCGGGGGCGGTGGCCGCCCCGCCCGTCAGGCGGCGGAAGAGTTCGTCCATGCCCCGCCGCGCCTCGTCGTCGATCGGCGTGAAGAAGACCGGGCTGTCGCCGACCTTCTCCATCCGGAAATCGGTCCGCGAGCGCAGGTTCAGAACCTCCGTCCGCTCCGAGAGAAGCTTGATGAAGGGCAGGAACAGGGCCCGGTTCAGGCCGTCCTTGTAGAGTCCGTCCGGCGGCACGTTCGAGGTGGCGACGACGACGACGCCGCGCTCGAACAGCGCCGTGAAGAGACGCCCGAGGATCATCGCATCCGCGATGTCGGTGACGGCGAATTCATCGAAGCACAGGATGCGGGCCTCGTCCGCCAGCGCGGCGGCCACGGGGCGGATCGGATCGTCGCCCGAGACCTCGCCGGCCTTCAGCTTCTCGCGCCAGGCATGGATGCGCTCGTGGACGTCGGCCATGTAGGCGTGGAAATGGGCCCTCCGCTTCGAGGAGCCCGGCAGGGACTCGTAGAACAGGTCCATGAGCATGGTCTTGCCGCGGCCGACCTCGCCCCAGACATAGAGGCCGCGGGGCGGCGGATCGCCCTTGGGTTCGCCGAACAGCTTCCCGAGAAGGCCGGACCGGCGGGGACGCAGGTTGCCGCGGCTGACGATCTCGACCGCCAGCGCGTCGAGGCGCTCGACGGCTGCGAGCTGCGCCTCGTCGCGCTCGACGGCACCGGAGGCGACGAGCGCATCGTAGCGCGCGCGCACAGTCTGCAGGGGCTTCGACAAAGGGGCTCGTCCTCGTCACCGCCCGCAACGCGCGGCGGTGTTCCTCGCAACCGTCGGCCCGTCCGGGCCGACCCGGCTCATCCGCGCGTCATGGAGAGGGGAGCGCCCGACTTGGCGAGGACACCCGTCAAGCCGCCGCCACCGGGGCGCAGGCGCGCCGCGACCGCGCCGCCGGGCTGGAACAGATAGATCTCGCCGTCGCGGAAGTCCCACGCCGTCACGCGGCCGAGTTCCTTGTTCGAGCAGCCGCCGGCCGATGCCCGGTAAAGGTCGAGCGACGGCGTGCTCGACAGGGTCACGCGGCAGGAGCCCGAGGCCTCCTTCGCGGTCCAGCTGCCGATGGCGGAGGACCGGGTCGTCGGGGAGGAGGCGAAGCCGCCACCGCCGCCCATGGTCGGGACGGGTTGCGAGGAGCCGGGCATCGGCGTCACTTCTCCGCCCCCGCCGAGGGTGGCGACGCCGCCCGGCGGCGGCCCCAGCGGCTCCTCGGTGACCGAGCCCGAGGGAACCGACGGCGCCACGGC
Organism: Enterovirga rhinocerotis; assembly: GCF_004363955.1. GTDB lineage: Bacteria > Pseudomonadota > Alphaproteobacteria > Rhizobiales > Beijerinckiaceae > Enterovirga > Enterovirga rhinocerotis. The sequence continues at coordinate 137,159 of NZ_SNZR01000017.1, read as the reverse complement.
ATCGGGCGCGTAGTGCGGAGCCTGCACCGACCGGGGCGTGGATGCCGAGCCGAATCCGCCGAACCGACCGGATTGGCAGCCGGCGAGCGTGAGCGAGCAGCCGAGGACGACGAGCGTCAGGACGCTCCGTCGGATCGGGTGAACGGCGTCGAACCTCTGTATCACCTTGCGCCTCTCGAACCTCATCGTCGGCCGCCTCGCGGCACCAGGGAGCCCGAAGCTCCCGATCGTCATGCGTCGCCCCCGATCGCCAGTTCCGGCGACGACGTCCCTAGCCCCTCTTCTTGGCGAACTTCCCTTTCAGGAAAGCGCTCACCACCATGGCCCGGGCGATGTGTTCGGCCATGCAGCGATAGCCGAGATCATTGGCGTGAAGCCCGTCCGGCGAGGTCAGTTCCCCTCGTTTCGCCTTCTCGATGAATTCCATGGCCTCGTAGCGCCGGATCAGGAGAACCCCTTCCGATGCCGCGAGATCGCGCAGCGCGATGCGGATCGCCGTGTAATGGGGATCCTTGCTGACGATCAGGGTGTATTGAAGGCCGACGAGGACGGTGTCCACCTCCCGTTCCTTGAGCCAGCGCAGAGTTTCGCCGACCGTTGCCCGGAAGTCATCGACCGGGATGTGCATCAAGGCGTCGTTCGTGCCGACCTGCCACAACACCAGATCCGGCTTCTCGAGCCCGACCAGGGTCTTCAGCCGATCGGCGGTCGCCGCCGCAGCCTCGCCCGAAACGCCACGGTTGATGATGACGACCTCGAGGCCCTTGAACGTCTTCTCGAGGATCGCTTCGAGCTGGGAGGGATAGTTGTGGGACGGGGTGCTGGCGCCGAGCCCGGCCGTCGAGGACGATCCGATCGCAAGGACGCGGATCGGCCGACGCTCGCGGAGCGCGGCCTGCAGATGCGGAAGGGGCTCCGGCGTGGCGATGTCGGATGTGGGGACATCGCAGGCCGCGCTGAGGGCGACGACCGGCGGCGGAGGCTCGGGCGGTTCCGGCAGCCCCGGCAGGTCGGGCGCCGGGCCGCCATCGGCCTTCGGTGCGTCGTCTCGCGTCTGAGCGGAGCCCGGCGTCGCCGCCGCGATCCCGAGTATCAGGAGCGCGACGGCGAGCCAGAGGCCGATCGCCTCAGCCGTTCGCGCAACTCGGACAGCCATGCCACAAATCCCAGTATTGCAAGTCCACCTCCTAGCACGCAGGCATCCGCCCAAAAACTCCCTTCCGCTGCGACACGAACGAGTTGTCCGAAGAGGCTGAGCAGGGAGCCGACGCAGAACACGTTGAGCGAATTGCGGCCCAGCATGGACATGTACCGCGCCACGGGGCCGGCGAACCGCAGGATCCAGCGGAAGCTCCCCGCGAACGCGGCGGCGAGGGCGAGGAAGTGGAGGAGCCGGAGCGGGGATTGATAGCTCTTGTCGTCGATGAAGAGGAGCTTCGGCTCGGGAACGCGCGTCGGATCGGGCTGAAAGCCCGTGAGGGCGGCCCAGACCCCGAACACAAGGATCGCGACGGACAGGGGCTTCAGCCAGCGAAGGTTCGTGCGGACGACGCCTCCGAGCCGGTCCCGGCCCGCCATCTCGAAGCCGAGGACGAAGATCAGTTGCCAGGCGAAGGGGTTGAAGAACCACATCCCCTCGGTCGGCCAGGTGGGCAGGTTGATGCGGAACGTCAGGGTGATCAGGTAGATGAGGACGGAGAGCGGCAGCAGGGCGCCCGGCATCAGCCGGTGCACGATCGCCATGAGGGGAGCGCCCGCCATCAGCACGACGTAGAGCGGCAGGATGTTGAAGAAGCCGAGTTGGTGGGTCAGGAGCACCAGCCCGACATGGGTCGGCACCGGGTCCTGGAAGACGGCGGCCGCATGGTGCCATTCGAGAATGAGCGGATTCTCGAACCAGATCGCCGCCGCGGCGATCAGGCCGATCGCGAGCATGGTGATCAGGATCTGGGCGGCATAGATCGTCACGGCCCGCGCCCCGAGACGCAGCACGAGGCGGGGCAGTCCGAGCGGCTCGTTCGCGTTCGAGGCGACGTGCCGCAGCGCCCATCCGGCCAGGAACACGAAGAGTTCCGCCGAGTCGGACAGGCCGTAATTCCGGTGCGTCGTCCCCTCGAAGGCGAAGCCCGGAATGTGGTTGATGAAGATCGAGACGAGGGCAAGCCCGCGCCAGAAATCGATCTCGTTCGCGGACCTCATAGCCGCCTTCGATCAGATTCCGGCGGGAATTTGAAGTCTCCGGGTCGCCGCGGCGACGACACCGTCCTGTGCCGTCCCGCAGCCCGCCAACGGCTTTGGCGGCTAGATCGCCCGCTGCACCATCATCTTCTTGATCTCGGCGATGGCCTTGGCGGGGTTCAGGCCCTTCGGGCAGGCATTGGCGCAGTTCATGATCGTGTGGCAGCGATAGAGCCGGAAGGGATCGTGCAGGTTGTCGAGCCGGTCGCCGGTGGCCTCGTCGCGGCTGTCGTTCAGCCAGCGATAGGCCTGGAGAAGGGCGGCCGGGCCGAGGAAGCGGTCGCCGTTCCACCAATAGCTCGGGCAGGAGGTCGTGCAGCAGGCGCACAGGATGCACTCGTAGAGCCCGTCGAGCTTCGAGCGGTCCTGCGGCGTCTGCCGCCATTCGGTGCCGGGCGCGGGCGTGTCGGTGTGCAGCCAGGGCTCTATCGAGGCGTGCTGCGCGTAGAAGGTCGTCAGGTCCGGCACGAGATCCTTCACCACCGGCATATGCGGCAGCGGATAGATCTTCACGACGTCGCCCTTGCATTCGTCGATGCCGAGCGTGCAGGCGAGCGTGTTCTGGCCCTGGATGTTCATGGCGCAGGAGCCGCAGATGCCCTCGCGGCAGGAGCGACGCAGGGTCAGCGTCGGATCGACCTTGTTCTTGATCCAGAGCAGGGCGTCGAGCACCATCGGCCCGCAATCGTCGCGGTCGACGAAATAGGTGTCGATCTGCGGGTTCTTCCCGTCATCTGGGTTCCAGCGATAGATGCGGAACTCCGTGATGCGCTTGGCCCCCTCGGGCTTCGGCCAGGACTTGCCCTCGCTGTAGCGGGAGTTCTTCGGGAGGGTGAATTCAGCCATCAGATGGGTCCGTCGATGAAGTGGATTGCTGACCGCGCCGCATCCGGGAACGGTCCTTGTCGATCGTGAGGACGGCACCGCCGGCGAGCGCTCCGCCAGCCTCGCGGAGGGCCGCGAGAACCGCCTGGCCAACCTCCGCGGGGTCGACATTGCCGCAGCGCAGCTGAACGACCGATGGAGCGGTCAATCGCCCTCTCACGACGGCCTCGCCGAAATCCAGGTCGGCCGTCAGGATGACGCGGCTGTCCTCGCCCGCGCGCGTCAAGATCTCTTCGTCGCGAGCATGGCGTGGACCGAGGTCCTGCCAATGGACGGCGTCATGACCGTCGGATCTCAGCACGTCGGTCCAGACTGGGGAGAGATTCATGTCGACCACGAACCTCATGCCGCGTGGTCGAGGACGGTTTCGTCCCGGGATGCCAGCCGCGCCGCAAAGCTCAGCGATTCCAGGATGTCCTCCCGCTCGAGATACGGATACAGGTCGAGCAGGCGCTCGATCGTCACTCCCTCGCCGAGGTTGCCGAGGATCATCCCGACCGTGACGCGCATTCCCCGGATGCAGGGTTTGCCGGCCATGGTCTCGGGATCGACCGTGATGCGGGGGAAGCCCACGAAGCTGCGTGTCATCTCACGTCCCTCCGCCGCCATCCTATCATATCGTCGTGCGCCGGAAGCCGCGGGCCGTCAGGAAGCCGGCGAGGGCGGCGGCGAGCTGAAGGGCGGCGAACTGACGGATCACGGAGACCGTCTCGGCCGAGAAATCGTGCGTGACCTGAACGCCGGTGCAGGAAAACACGCCGAAGAGGAACAGGATGCCGAGCAAGCCCAGCGTCACCGGCCGGACGTTCATCAGGATCAGCCCGACGATCCCGCCGAAGACGTAGCCCTGGAACCAGCACGCCGCGACAGCCATCACGGCACCGGTCGACCAGAGCCGAGCCTCCTCGAAGAGAGGCTGGGAGACCGGCGGCTCCTCCCCAGTGCGCAGGGCTTCGATGAGATGGCCGGCGATCTCGCGCGCATCCTGAAAGGCCCGCATCACGTCCGTGCCGGGCGGGAACAGCTCCGAGCGCGCCTCGTGCAGCACATACGGCACCGCGAGAGCGGTGACGGCCGCGAGGAGGAGAAGGAGGAGGAAGCGCATGGATCGTCGCCGGGCTCATGAGGCGATCACAGTTTCTTGCGGCTGGTGCAGGTCTCGACGGACCCTCCCGGCAGCCGCATGACATAGACGTACAACGTGTCGTTCGCGCCGAAATCCATGACGTAGCTGTCCGCGACCTTCGCGCCGCGCGCGAGCAGGTCCGGGCATTCGGCCGCCCGGGCGGCCGATGTCGCGGCCGCCACGAGGGCGATCGCCGCTAGAACGGACTTCGACGTTTCAATCATCGTCGCAGCACGCGGCACCGTCGCTTAGTAAACCCGCGCCTTCGGCTCGATATACGCGATGTCGTTGGACATCGTGTAGGTGTGCACCGGGCGGTAGTCGATGTTCACCTCGTGCTTGTCCTCGTCGACCCAGGCGAGGGTGTGCTTCATCCACTCCTGGTCGTCGCGGTCGGGGAAGTCCTCGCGGGCATGGGCGCCGCGGCTCTCGGTGCGGTTGGCGGCGCTGTTCATGGTGACGACCGCCTGGACGATCAGGTTGTCGAATTCCAGCGTCTCGATCAGGTCGGAGTTCCACACCAGCGAGCGGTCGGTGACGCCGATATCCTCCTTGCCGCGCCAGACATCGCCGATGAGCTTCCTGCCTTCTTCCAGCACCTCGCCGGTACGGAAGACGGCGCAGTTGTTCTGCATCGTGCGCTGCATCTGGTCGCGCAGGACCGCCGTCGGCGTGCCGCCATTCGCATAGCGGGCCTTGTCGAGCCGCGAGAGGGCGAGATCCGCCGAGTCCTTCGGCAGTTCGGGCAGGCGCGCGCCCTTCTCGACGATCTCGGCGCAGCGCAGGCCGGCGGCGCGGCCGAAGACCACGAGGTCGATGAGCGAGTTCGAGCCGAGCCGGTTCGCTCCGTGGACCGAGACGCAGGCCGCCTCGCCGAGGGCCATCAGGCCGGGCACGATCTGGTCGGGGTTGCCGCCCTTCAGCGTGACGACCTCGCCGTGATAGTTCGTCTGGATGCCGCCCATGTTGTAGTGGACGGTCGGCAGGACCGGGATCGGCTCCTTGGTGACGTCGACGCCTGCGAAGATCTTCGCGCTCTCCGAGATGCCGGGCAGTCGCTCGTGCAGGATCTTCGGGTCGAGATGGTCGAGATGCAGGAAGATGTGGTCCTTGTCCTTGCCGACGCCGCGGCCGGCGCGGATCTCCATCGTCATCGAGCGTGAGACGACGTCGCGCGAGGCGAGGTCCTTCGCCGAGGGGGCGTAGCGCTCCATGAAGCGCTCGCCTTCGCCGTTGGTGAGGTAGCCGCCCTCGCCGCGCGCGCCTTCCGTGATGAGGCAGCCCGCGCCGTAGATGCCGGTCGGGTGGAACTGCACGAACTCCATGTCCTGGAGCGGCAGCCCGGCCCGCAGCACCATGGCGTTGCCGTCGCCGGTGCAGGTATGGGCGGAGGTCGCCGAGAAATAGGCCCGGCCGTAGCCGCCCGTCGCGAGGATGGTCATCGCGGCGCGGAAGCGGTGGATCTGGCCGGTCGCCATGTCCATGGCGACGACGCCGCGGCAGCGCCCTTCCTCGTCCATGATGAGGTCGAGGGCGAAGTATTCGATGAAGAAGTTCGTCTGGTGCCGCACGGCCTGGCCGTAGAGCGTGTGCAGCATGGCGTGGCCGGTCCGGTCGGCGGCCGCGCAGGTGCGCTGCGCCGCCGGGCCGTTGCCGAAATTCGTGGTCATGCCGCCGAAGGGGCGCTGATAGATGCGTCCGTCATCGGTGCGCGAGAAGGGCACGCCCCAATGCTCGAGCTCGTAGACGGCGGCCGGCGCGTTGCGGACGAGGTATTCGATCGCGTCCTGGTCCCCGAGCCAGTCCGACCCCTTCACGGTGTCGTACATGTGCCATTGCCACTTGTCCTCGCCCATATTGCCGAGCGAGGCGGCGACGCCGCCCTGGGCGGCGACGGTGTGCGAGCGGGTCGGGAAGACCTTCGTGATGCAGGCGGTGCGCAGCCCCGCCTCGGAGCAGCCGACCGTGGCGCGCAGCCCGGCGCCGCCGGCACCGACGATGATCACGTCGAAGGAATGGTCGATGATCGGGTAGGCGTCGCCGTTGATCTTCGGAGCGGCGGCCCCGTTGGCGCCGTTCGGCGCGGTTCCGTTGGTGGCCATCGGGCGGGTCCTTTAGAGCGGCAGCGCGCGGAGGAGGCTGACCTTGACGATCGCGAAGAGGCAGATGCCGGCGATCAGCACCGCGAAGAAGGTGTTGGCGAGATTGGCGGCGAGCTTCAGGCCCTCGTCATGGACGTAGTCCTCGATGACGACCTGCAGGCCGAGGCGCATGTGATAGGTCACGGAGACGACGAGCAGGGCGAGCAGCACCGCGACGACGGGATGCGAGACGATCAGCACCGCCTCGGGCCAGGGCCGGCCGGCTGCGCTCGCCATGATGATGATGAAGCAGAATCCGAGCAGGATGTTGGCGATCGCGGTGACGCGCGCGGCCCACCAGTGCTCGACGCCGTGGTGAGCGGCCCCGAGGCCGCGGACGCGGGAGCGATCGGTACGGATGGAGCGGGGTTTCGTATCGGCCATGACGCCCTCCTCAGCGCATCACGAGCGCGATCACCCACAGGGCGACCGTGACGATGGGGGACAGGACGAGCGTCATCTTGGCCATCCGCATGCGGGTCTCGAATTCGAAGCCGCGTCCGGTGTCCCAGATCAGATGCCGGATGCCGCCGAGCATGTGGTGCATCAGCGCCCAGGTGTAGCCGAACATGACGAGCAGCCCGATCGGCGAGCCGAAGAACCACGACACGCGGTCGTAGGCGGCCGGGCCCGAAGCCAGGGCCAGCAGCCAGATCGCGACGAGAGCCGTCCCGAAATAGAGCGCGCAGCCGGTGGCGCGGTGGAAGATCGACATCGCCATGGTCCAGGTCCAGCGATAGACCTGCAGATGCGGCGAAAGGGGTCGTGCGGCTTGAGCCTTGGCGTCGGCCATCAGGCGCTCCGGTAAGCGGGCGGGAGGGATTGTTTGGAACGGTTCCTAGCTCGTCGACCGCGCTGCGGCAACGCGCCTTGTTGCAGAGGTGCCCTGACCGTCACGGCAGCCTCCCGAGAAGCCGCCACCAGCCATAGGCGAGCGGCGCCACGATCAGCAGCGAGGCGATGCCGAACGGGATCGTGAGCCGTGCGGCGGATGCGATCCGCACGCCGCCGAGCTCGGCGGCGACGAAGATGGGCGGAGCCTGGTAGGGCAGGAACACGGTGGAAAAGCCGATCACCTGCGCCATGAGGACGTCGGTGAGGCCGAAGCCGCTTGCGGCGGAGAGATCGCCTGCGAGCGCCGTGTAGAGGGCGGGTGCCCCGTTCGCCGTGGTGGCGAGGGTCAGCGCCGCGGCGATGCCGACGAGGGTCGCGAAGTTGCGGGCCGTCGCGCCCGGCTCGAACGGAGCGATCGCGATGAGCGCCCGGCCCAAGGACGCGCCGGCCCCCGTTTCGACCAGGACCGCGACCACGCCGAGGATCGCCGCGATGTAGAAGCAGGTGCGAAGGCTGATCGTGGCAAAGGCCTCCGCCGGCAGGACGCCGACCCGCGGCAACATGCAGATCACGGCCGCCCCGAGGCCGATCCAGGCCGGCTGGATGCCGTGGAGACTGTCCGTGACCCAGAGCGCCAGGGTCGCGGCGAGAACGACCGAAAGGCGCTTCTCCTCGGCCGACATCGCTGCGGGCGCGCCGCCGGCGGCCGGAGCCGTCCGGGAGAGCCGGTCCGGAAAGAGGAGGCAGATGCAGGCGATCAGGACGAGCCCCTTCACCAGCGCGAGGACGGGGGCGTGGAGCAGGAGGTAGGGCAGGTACGAGAGATGGATGCCGTGCACCGTCTCCGCGGCGCCCGCCATCACGAGATTGGGGACGTTGGCCGGCAGGATCGCGGCGGAGAGGATCGGGGTCGCGACGCCGACGGCGAGGACGGCCCCGATCCTGCCGGGCCGCCCCGCCTCGAGCCCCAGTTCGTCGGCGAGCGCCAGCACGATCGGCACGAGCAGCGCGATCCGGCCGAGATTGGACGGCATCACGAAGGCCAGGAGGAAGGACAGTGTCACGAGGCCGCCGATCAGGAGCGGATAGGAGCGCGATAGCGGCCGCGCGAGCATCCGCGCGAGACGGGCGCCGAGCCCCGTCCTGACCATCGCGACGCCGACGATCATCCCCGACAGCACCAGCCAGAAGGCCGAGGAGGCGAAGCCGGAGAAGATCGTCGCCGGCTTCGCGACGCCCGTCAGGGTCGCCGCGGCGAAGAAGCCGAGCGTCGTGACGATCTCCGGCAGGAGGGCCGTCGCCCACAGGACGATGCAGATCGCAGCGATGGCCGAGGCGGTCAGCATGTCGGGACCGCTTCCTGCCGGGGTCCCGACGCAATCTCGGCGAAATGCCGCCGCGCCTGCGCGCGAGGTTGCGCCGCCGGTCCGCACGGGTATTTTCGACAATTCGCCATCTGCGAAGGGAATGAACTCTCTTCTCCCCTAACGCAATTTGGAATTCGACTAGTATGCCTTCGCCGTTCGCGAAGGATCGGTCGCCGGGAGAAAAAATCGATGAACCGTCGGAGCCGCCGCGCGACGCAACACCTGGGAAAACAATCGGGCGCAGGCTGATCCCGCGCCGGAGAGTGCGTCATGCACTTCGATCTCGTTGATTTGAGCCTGTTCCGTCACGTCGTCGAGGCGGGATCGATCACGCGCGGGGCCGAGCGGGCCCATCTGGCGCTGGCGGCGGCATCGACCCGCATCCGTTCGATGGAGGACGGGATCGGAGCCAAGCTCCTGATCCGGAGCCGGCTCGGGGTCACGCCCACGGCCGCCGGCCGCACGCTTCTCACCCATGCGCGGACCATGCTCGGCCAGGCCGAGAAGCTGCGCGAGGATCTCGGCGCCTTCGCCGGCGGCCTCGCCGGCGAGATCAAGATCCTGTCGAACACGAACGCCCTGACGGGCTTCCTGCCGGACGTGCTCGGGACCTTCCTGACGCGCCATCCCAACATCTCGGTCGATCTCGAAGAGCGGCTGTCGGACGAGATCGTCGGCCTCGTCGCGGAGGGAGTCGCCGAGATCGGCGTCGTCGCGGGGACGGTCGAGACGGCGGGGCTCGAGACCTATCCGTTCCGGTCCGACCGGTTCGTCGTCGTCGTCGCCTCGGGCCATTCCCTTGCCGCGCGCCGTTCGGTCGCCTTCTCGGAGGTGATGGGGATGGATTTCGTCGGGCTCGACCGGGCCAGCGCGCTCCAGCGCTTCCTCGCCGTCAAGGCCGCGCGGGCGGGCCGCCCGCTGCGGCTGCGCGTCCAGCTCCGCAGCTTCGACGCCGTCTGCCGCATGGTCGAGGCCGGGGTGGGGATCGGCATCGTGCCCGAGACGACCGCCCGGCTCGCGCAGAAATCCTCCGATATCCGCGTCGTCACCCTCACCGATTCCTGGGCGGTGCGCGATCTCACCATCTGCCTGCGCAGCTATCGGGATCTCGCCCCGACCTCGCGGCTGCTCGTCGATCTCCTGCGGATGCAGGCGGTGCCGGCACCGGCGCCGGCGCTCCGCGGCCAGGCGGCGGGCTGAACTAGGACAGAATCCGATCCTGAAGCTCGGCGCCGCCGAGATCGCAGGTCTGGTGACGGCCGAAGAGGCGGTAGCGGTTGCGCGCGACGACGCCGTAGGCGGCGTCCCGGATCGGGCGCGGCACCACCCGCAGCATCCGCACCCAGCCCCAATGCGGCAGGTGCGACAGCACCTCGATCGCGGCATCGGACCTCCGGTAGGCCCGGGCGCCGAGCACGAGGGCATTGGTGTCGGGCTCGTCGGGATCGATGCCGAGAGACTGCGCGAGGGCGCGGCCATAGGGCGACTGGATCGAGGTGAAGCGGAAGAGCCGGGCCGCATCCCGCCGCGCCACGAAGCGCAGGAGGCCCGAACACAGGACGCAGACCCCGTCATAGAGGATCACGGCATCGTCCGTCCCGCCGGGCCGGGCGGTCACGGCTCGCCCGCATCCTCGTCGAGGATGCGCTCGATCGCGTCGCAATAGACCCGGGCGCCGAGGACGATGTCCTCGTCCGAGGTGTTCTCCGTCCAATGGTGGCTGATGCCGCCGATGGAGGGCACGAACAGCATCGCCGCCGGCATGACGCGCGCGAGATACTGGGCATCGTGTCCCGCCCCGCTCGGCATCCGGGTCCAGCCGCCCGGCGCGTGGGCCTCCGCCGCCTCGGCGACGAGACCGCACAGCCGATCGTTCATCTTCGCGGGCCGGCTCTGGCCGATCATGTCGAGCGTCACCGGGCAATGGCCGCGATTGGCCTCCTCGACGAGCCGGCGCAACTCGCCGTCGAGCCTATCGAGCACGGCGGGATCGGTGTCGCGGAACTGGAACAGGGCCTCCGCGCGGCCCGGGATGATCGAGGGGGCTCCGGGCTCGAAGGTCACGCGCCCGCAGGTCCAGACGGTGCGGGGGCCGGCGAATTCGGGGAAGCGGCGGTCGATCTCGCCGAGAAGGCGGGTGATGGCGAGGCCCGCATCCCGCCGGCGCGCCATCGAGGTCGTGCCGGCATGGTTCTGCTCGCCTTCGGCGACGATGCGATACTGCCAGATGGCGACGATGGCGCTGACGACGCCGATCCCAAGGGCCTCGCTCTCGAGCGTGTCGCCCTGCTCGATATGCGCCTCGACGAACCCTCGATAGCGTCCCGGCTCGACGCGCATGCGCGGACGCCCGGCGAGGCCGGCGGCGGCGAGGGCGTCGCGCAGGGGCCTGCCGTCGTAGCGGTTGCGGAGGCCGTCGATCTCCTCCTCCTCCAGGAGCCCGGTGAAGGAGCGGCTGCCGATGAAGGATCCGAAATGGCCCTCCTCGTCGCAGAAGCCGGCGACGTCCACGCCGCGCCCGATCGCCCGGGCGGCTTCGAGCCCGTAGACCATGCCGAGGGCGCCATCGAGCCAGCCCGCATGGTTCTGGCTTTCGAGGTGGGAGCCGGTCAGCACCTTTGGGCCATCGCCGCGCGACAGGCCGAAGACGCTGCCGATTCCGTCGATCACGCCTTCGAGCCCGGCTTCCTCGAGCTTGCCGACGAACCAGTGGCGCGCGGCGACGTCGTCTGGCGAGAAGGTCGGGCGGTGCACGCCGGTCTCGTAGGCGCCGAAGCGGGCGAGTTCGCGCAGGTCCGCGAGGACGCGGTCCGGATCGATCGTGGCCATGGTGGAAGGGTGCGCCTCCGTTCAGCCGGCAGGATGACGCCGTCCTGCGCGACAGGGCAAGGGTCCAGATGGCCGCCCTTGCGGCGAGAGTCGCATTCGCCCCGACTTGGCGAGCGGTTCGGGCGCGAGCTAAATGGGCTCAACGATCGGCCGCCGGAGAGTGTTGCGGCCGGTGTGAGGGAGCGCGCGATGGATGCCAAGTTGTACCCAGTGTCCCAGGATTGGGCTCGCCGCGCGCATGTGGACGAGGCCAAGTACCAGCTCATGTACGAGCGCTCGGTGAAGGATCCCGAGGGGTTCTGGTTCGAGCACGGCAATCGGATCGACTGGTTCACCACCTATTCGCAGGTCAAGAACACGAGCTTCGGCGGTCCGGGTTCGCCCGGCGAGGTCTCGATCCGCTGGTTCGAGGATGGCGTCACCAATGTCGCCTATAATTGCATCGACCGGCATCTGGCGACGCGCGGCGACCAGGTCGCGATCATCTGGGAAGGCGACGATCCGAGCGAGTCGAAGTCGATCACCTATCGCGAGCTGCACGACGAGGTCGCCCGGATGGCGAACGTCCTGCGCAACCGGGGGGTCGGCAAGGGCGACACGGTCACGATCTACATGCCGATGATCCCCGAGGCCGCCTACGCCATGCTGGCCTGTGCGCGGCTCGGGGCGATCCATTCGGTCGTCTTCGGGGGGTTCTCGCCCGACAGCCTCGCCGACCGCATCTCGGGCTGCGGCTCGAAGATGATCATCACCGCCGACGAGGGCCTCCGGGGCGGGCGCACGGTCCCGCTCAAGGCCAATGTGGACGCGGCGATCGCGAAGATCGGCGGCGTCGATCACGTCGTCGTCGTGCGGCGCACCGGCAGTCCCGTCGAGATGGAGCCGGCCCGGGACGTCTATCTGCATGACGCCGCCGAGCAGGTCACGACCGAATGCCCCTGCGAGAAGATGAACGCGGAGGACCCGCTCTTCATCCTCTTCACCTCCGGCTCGACGGGGAAGCCGAAGGGCGTGCTGCACACGACCGGCGGCTATCTCGTCCATGCCTCGATGACGCACGAATACGTCTTCGACTACCATGACGGGGACGTCTACTGGTGCACGGCGGATGTCGGCTGGGTCACGGGCCACAGCTACATCGTCTATGGGCCGCTCGCGAACGGCGCCACGACGCTGATGTTCGAGGGCGTGCCGACCTATCCCTCCGTCTCCCGTTTCTGGGAGGTCGTCGACAAGCACCAGGTCAACATCTTCTACACCGCGCCCACCGCCATCCGGGCGCTGATGGGGGCCGGCGAGGAGGCGGTGAAGAAGACCTCGCGCCGGTCGCTGCGTCTCCTCGGCTCGGTCGGCGAGCCGATCAATCCCGAGGCCTGGGAATGGTATCACCGGGTCGTCGGCGACGGCCGCTGCCCGATCGTCGACACCTGGTGGCAGACCGAGACCGGCGGCATCATGATCACGCCACTGCCGGGCGCCATCGCGCAGAAGCCCGGCTCGGCGACGCGCCCGTTCTTCGGCGTCGTGCCCCAGGTGGTCGACGCCGAGGGCAAGGTCCTGGAGGGAGCCTGCGAGGGGAACCTCGTCATCGCGGAGAGCTGGCCCGGCCAGATGCGGACGGTCTTCGGCGACCATCAGCGCTTCATCGAGACCTATTTCTCGGCCTATCCGGGCAAGTACTTCACGGGCGACGGCTGCCGGCGCGACGAGGACGGCTATTACTGGATCACCGGCCGCGTCGACGACGTCATCAACGTCTCGGGCCACCGCATGGGCACGGCCGAGGTCGAATCCGCCCTCGTCGCTCATCCGAAGGTGTCCGAGGCGGCCGTCGTCGGCTATCCGCACGACATCAAGGGCCAGGGCATCTACGCCTATGTCACGCTGATGTCGGGCGAGGTCTTCACCGACGATCTGCGCAAGGAGCTCGTCACCTGGGTGCGCAAGGAGATCGGGCCCATCGCCTCGCCGGACCTGATCCAGTTCGCTCCGGGCCTGCCGAAGACCCGGTCGGGCAAGATCATGCGCCGCATCCTGCGCAAGATCGCCGAGGACGAGTTCGGCAGTCTCGGCGACACCTCGACCCTCGCGGAGCCGGCGGTCGTCGACGATCTCATCGCCAATCGTCAGAACCGGGCGAAGGAGACCGCGTAGTCCCCGCTACAGCGCCTCGCCCCGCATGAGACGCGGGGCGCGGGCCGTTGTTCCGGCGGCATGGGCCGCGAACAGGCGCTTCGCCGGAGAGCGGTCGACGAGGCCGAGGCCGAGATCGCGGAGCGCGCGCAGGGCGAGGCTGTCGTTCGAGAACAGGCGGTTCAGCCCATCTGTCAGCGTCGCCATCGCGACGGCGTCGAGGCGGCGATCGCGCTGGTAGGCGGCGAGCACGTCGGGGCCGCCGGGATCGAGCCCGAGCCTCACCGCGTCGACGATGCGCTCGGCGAGGGCTGCGGCATCGCCGAGGCCGAGATTGAGGCCCTGTCCGGCGAGCGGATGGACGAGATGGGCCGCGTCGCCGAGGAGCGCCATGCGCTCGGCGACGAAGCTCCGGGCGAGCCCCACGCCGAGCGGGAAACCGGCGAGCGGCGTCTCGCGCTCGATCGTCCCGAGATCCGGGCCGAACCGTTCGGCGAGCGCTTGCGCGACCGCCTCGTCCGGAGCGCCGAGGAGCTCTCGCGCGCGGTCCGCCCGCTCCGTCCAGACGATGGAGGAGCGGTGGGGGAGGGCCCGGCCGGGCCCAGCGAGCGGCAGGATGGCGAAGGGGCCGGCCGGCAGGAAATGCTGCACGGCGATGCCGCCGTGATCGCGTTCATGGGCGATGGTCGCGACGAGGCCCATCTGCGGATAGCGCTCGCCGATCCAGCGGAGCCCCGCAGCCTCCCGGAGGCGCGAGCGGGCACCGTCGGCCGCGACGAGGAGGGCGGCGCGATGCTCGTCGCCGCCCAGTTCGACGACGATGCCGGCGCCCTCGGTCCGCATCGAGCCGGCCGGGCTTCGCAGACAGGTCACGCCCGCAGCCGCGCAGGCATCCGACAATGCTGTCGCGATCGGCGCCGCTTCGAGGAGGTAGCCCAGCGGCTCGTCGAGACGCCCGCCGAAATGGAGATAGTCAGGCCGCACCGCGTCCGCGAGGCGGCTGTCGGTGATCCGCATCCCGGCGATACGCTGTGCGCCGGGTTCGAGCGTCCGCCAGATGCCGAGGACGTCCAGCATCGCGACCGAGGCCATGGAGAGGGCATAGGCCCGCCCGCCGCCGGCCGCCGTCTCGGGGGCCGGATCGGCGATCGTCACCTCGACCGCCTCGCCGGCTCCGTGCCGAAGCGCGAGGGCGAGGGCGAGGCTCGCGATGCCGCCGCCGACGATGAGGATGCGCCAGGCGGGTGGCCGCGGCGCGCTGGGAAGCGTCATGAGGGCTTGGTCGCAACGCGCGGATGCGCCGTCAAGGCGGCTCGGGGTCGCGAAGGCATGTCAGCGCCCCGTGGCGGTGCCGCCCTGGAAGCCGCCATAGACCCCTGTGAAGCGCTTGCCGTTGTCCGAGGGCATGCCGGCGCAGGCGGAGAGAGCGGCGAGAAGACCCAAGGCGGCGATCAGCCTGGCGGCTCTCATGCCCGCCCCGTCACCAGCGGCGGAAGCCGTAGCCGTAGCCGAAGCCCATGCCGAAGCCCGGTCCGGCGCCGCCATACAGGAAGGCGCGCCGGTCGGCCGAACGGTCGAGGTCGATATCCTGGAGGCATTTCGAGAAGGCGTCGCTGCCTGGCCGAAAGCCATAGCCGCGGCAGCGGTGATCGTCCGCGAGCCGGATGTCCTGCGCGGTCATGCAGCCCGACAGGGCGGCGAAGGCGAGGGCGGCGAGGGCGAGTCGGATCGGCACCATGATGCGTCTTTTCGCATGGCCGGGCGGGTGGCGCCAAGCCCCATGTTCTGGACCCGTTCCAGCCAGGACCGCGTCAGATCTCCTCGCCGAGCGAAGCGAGCGTCTGCCGAAGGGCGGGGGCGATGCGGACGCCTTCGCGGGCCGTCCGCAGCCGTGCGGCGTAGCGCCGCTCCGAGGGCAGCCGGGTGCCGTCCTGGTCGAGGATGCGGCGGAACAGCCGCTCGCCATGGGCGAGCTGCGCCGCGCGGTCGCCTCCCGCGCTGAGGCGTGCGGGGTCCATGGCGAGGATCAGTTCGCCGCCGCAGGGGGAGCCCGTCCCGGCCTTGTCGCGCTCGCCGGCCTCGAAGCTCAGCACGTCGCCGATCAGGGGGCCGGCGAGGAGTTCGATCATCAGCGCGATCGAGGAGCCCTTCGCCCCGCCGAAGGGAAGCTGCGCGCCGGCCAGCGCCTCTTTGGGATCGGTGGTCGGTTCTCCGTCGGGACCGATCGCCCAGCCCTCCGGCAGCGTCTTGCCGTCGCGCAGGCGGATCTGGATCTCGCCGCGTGCGCTCGCGCTCGAGGCCTGGTCGAAGACGAGGGGCGGGCCGTCCGGACGCGGCCAGCCGAAGGCCATCGGGTTGGTCCCGAAGAGGGGCTTCGTGCCCCCGGCCGGCGCGACATAGGGGATGGCGGAGGTGAAGGCGAAGGCGACGAGGCCGCGCGAGGCGAGCGCCTCGACCTCCGGCCAGAGGGGGCCGACATTGTTCGCGTTGTTGATCGCCAGCGCCGCGATGCCCTGGGATGCGGCACGGGCGGCGAGCGCCTCCTCGCCGCGCTCCAGCGCCAGCGGGGCGAAGCCGAGCCGCGCGTCGATCCGCAGGGCGCCCGGCGCCAGATCGTCGACGACCGGCTCCGCATCGCCCGAGGCCTGCCCGCTCTTCAGCGCCGCGACGTAGAAGGGCAGGCGGAAGAGGCCATGGTGATGGCATTCGTCGCGCTCGGCGGCCGTCAGCGTGCGCGCGATGGCGCCCGCATGGGCCTCGCCGAAGCCGTGTCGGCGAAGCACCCGCTCGGCGAGGCCGCGGACCTCGTCGAGCGTCAGGATCAGCGGATCGGTCAAGGGTTCGGTCCCGTTCGCATGCCGTGGGTCATTCCTTGGCGAGGTCGCCGATGAGGCTCGCGGCGACGGTGAGTTTCGAGACCGTGAGGTCGGAGGCGACGATGGCCGCGACCGCCGCCCTGATGCGGTCGATCTCGCCGTCGCGGGAGGCGTGCCAGGCCTCGACGTCCCCGCCCCGGGCGACGACCTCGGAGGTCAGGCGCCGATGGGCGAGGGAGACCGCGTCGATGGCCCGGTCCCGGGCGAGCCGGTCGAAATGGTCGGCGACCGGGATCGCGGCTCCGGCTTCCACCAGCGCGCCGAGGCCGAAGATGCCGTCGAGCGCGAAATGGGTCGCGGCGACCTGCGTGACCGGAACCTCCGAGCGGCGCGAGACGAGCACGATGTCGGGCGCGTCGATCATCTCCGGCAGGGCCGCGAGACGGCGTGCGAGATCGGCCGGCACGCCGTCGGCCTCCATCGCCTCCCGCCGCGCCGCCCAGGCCTCGAGCGAGGCCTGGGGAAGGGTCTGCTCCAGCGAATCCGCGACCCCGGCCGCGCCGTCGCGATACTGGCCGACGACGTCGTCCAGGGTCCGGCTCTTGAAGTCGACGTTGCGGATGAACCAGACGATCCGCGAGAACATCACGTCCTGGACGGTGCAATAGAGGTCGAGCTGCCGCTCGCCCCCGATCCGGCCGTCGAGGGCGTCGATCGCGTTGTAGAGGTCGGTCAGGCCGAAGACGTCGCGGGTCGCGGCATAGGCGGCCGCGATGGTGACGGCATCCGCACCGGTATCGTCGACGAGCCGCGTGACGACGGCGGGGCCGCCCCGGTTGATGATAGCGTTCGAGAGCTGGGTCGCGATGATCTCCCGGCGCAGGCGGTGGTTGGAGACGGCGTCGGGATAGGCCTCGCGCAACTCGGCCGGGAAGTAGCGTTCGAGCTCGCGCGACAGGAACGGATCGTCCGGCACCGAGGAGGAGAGGAGCTCGTCGTGCAGGGCGAGCTTGGCATAGGCGAGCAGCACCGCGAGCTCGGGCCGCGTCAGGCCCTCGCCGGCATGGCGGCGCTCCGCCAGGGCCGCCTCGTCCGGCAGGAACTCGATCGACCGGTCGAGGCTGCCGGAGGCTTCGAGCCGCTGCATCAGCCGGGCCTGGAAGCCGAGATCGCCCACGCCGCGACGCTGGCCGAGGGAGAGGGCGAGCGTCTGCAGGTAGTTGTTGCGCAGGACGAGCGCGGCGACCTCGTCGGTCATCTGCCGCAGGAGGGCGTTGCGGGCCTCCGCGTCGAGCCGCCCGTCCCGCTCGGGGATCGTGAGCGCGATCTTGATGTTCACCTCGACGTCCGAGGTGTTCACGCCGGCCGAATTGTCGATCGCGTCGGTGTTGAGGCGGATGCCGCGCCGCGCCGCCTCGATGCGGCCGCGCTGCGTCATGCCGAGATTGGCGCCCTCGCCGACGACCTTGGCCCGAAGCTCCGCGCCGGTGACGCGGATCGGATCGTTGGCGCGGTCCCCGGCCTCGGCATTGGTCTCGGCCGCGGCGCGGATATAGGTGCCGATGCCGCCGAACCAGAGCAGGTCGACCGGCGCCTTCAGGATCGCGGTCATGACCTCGGTCGGCGTCGCGTGCTCCTGGTCGAGCCCGATGGCCGCCCGCGCCTCGGGCGAGAGCGCGATCGACTTGAGGCTGCGCGGGAACACCCCGCCACCGGCCGAGATGAGCGCCGTGTCGTAATCCTGCCAGCTCGAGCGCGGCAGGTCGAAGAGCCGCTTGCGCTCGGCCCAGGAGGAGGCCGGGTCGGGCGTCGGGTCGATGAAGATGTCGCGATGGTCGAAGGCCGCGACGACCTTCAGTTCCTTCGACAGCAGCATGCCGTTGCCGAAGACGTCGCCCGACATGTCGCCGACGCCGGCGACCGTGACGGGCTGCGCCTGGATGTCGATGTCGATCTCGCGGAAATGGCGCTTGACGGCCTCCCAGGCGCCGCGCGCCGTGATGCCCATGGCCTTGTGGTCGTAGCCGTTCGAGCCGCCGGAGGCGAAGGCGTCGCCGAGCCAATGGCCGCGCTCGACCGAGATGGCGTTGGCGACGTCGGAGAAGGTCGCGGTGCCCTTGTCGGCGGCGACGACGAGATAGGGGTCGTCCGCATCGTGCCGCACCGTCTCGGGCGGCGCGACGATCGTGTCGCCGTCGATGTTGTCGGTGAGGTCCAGCAGGGTGCGGATGAAGAGGCGATAGGCCTCGGTGCCCTCGGCCATCCAGGCGGCGCGGTCACTCGCGGGCGGCAGCTGCTTCGGGAAGAAGCCACCCTTCGCGCCGACCGGGACGATGACGGCGTTCTTGACCTGCTGCGCCTTGACGAGGCCGAGGACCTCGGTGCGGAAATCCTGCGGCCGGTCGGTCCAGCGCAGGCCGCCCCGCGCGACCTTGCCGAAGCGCAGATGCACGCCCTCCACGCGCGGCGAGGTGACGAAGATCTCGAAGAGCGGCCGGGGCTTCGGCATGCCCTCGACCTTCGCGCAATCGAACTTGAAGGCGATGATGTTCGCCGGCAGCCCGTCGCGCCCGAGCTGGAAGAAGTTCGTCCGCAAGGTCGCTTCGACGAGGTTGTGGAAGCGGCGCAGGATGCGGTCCTCGTCAAGGCTCGTCACATCCGCGAGATAGGCCTCGATCGCCGTGCGCGCCTCGCTCGCCCGCGCCTCGGAATCCTCGCCCGCGAGGGAGGGGTCGAAGCGGGCATAGGCGAGCGCCACGAGGGAGCGCGCGAGCCGTCCGTGCCGGGCCAGCACGTCGGCGATGTAGGCCTGGCTGTAGGGGATCGTCAGTTGCTGCAGGTAGCGGCCGTAGCTCCGCAGCAGCGCGGTGTCGCGCCAGCCGAGATCGGCCTCGAGCACGAGCTTGTTGTAGGCGTCGGATTCGGCGACGCCGCGGAAGACCGCGAGCAGAGCCGCTTCCATCCTGAGGTCGAGCGCCTCGATATCGATGGGCCCACCCGTCGCGCGCTCCAGCGCCATGTCGTGCAGCCAGACGGTCTCCGCCTTCGGCGTGCCCGGTGCGGCGACGCGATAGGTCCGCTCGTTGAGAACCCGAAAGCCCATCCGCTCGAGCAACGGCACCCGCTCGGACAGCGCGAGGCTCTGCCCCCGCGAGAACAGCTTCAGGCTCACCCTCGCGCCTTCGTCCTCGGGGCGGCGATAGAGGTCGAGGCCGCGCGGACGGTTCTCCGAAAGCTGCTCGATCCGCTCGATGTCGCCGAGCGCGGCTTCTGGGTCGAAGGCCTCGCGATAGGCCGCGCCGAAGGCGGCTCCGTAGCGCGGGCCGAGTTCACGTGCCCGCGCCCCGCCGATGGTCCGGCCCAGGGCCTCGCCGAGACGGTCGCCCCAGGTCCGCGCGATCGCCGCGATCCCCGCTTCGAGCGTCTCGCGGTCGATCTGCGGCGTCGCGCTGCCGTCGCGTCCGATGATGTAGTGGGTCCGGGTCAGGACGCCGGGCAGGAAGGCGGGATAATTGGCCGAGACCCGGCCTTCGTAGGTCTTCGCGAGATAGGCGCCGATCCGTGCCCGCGTGCCCGCATCGTCGCGGTCCTTCGGCAGGTAGACCATGATGGACACGAAGCGGTCGAACCGGTCGACCCGCACCAGCGCCCGGATCCGCGGATGCTCGCGCAGGCGCAGCACCTCGATCGCGAAGGTCTCGAGCGTCTCCTCGTCGATCTGGAACAGCTCGTCGCGCGGGAAGGCCTCCAGCGTCTCGACGAGGGTCCGGCCGGCGAAGCTCGCCGGATCGAACCCGGCCCGCCGGACGACGCCGTCGACCTTGCGGCGCAGATACGGCGTCGCGGTCGCGGGGCTCGAATAGGCGGAGGCCGTGAACAGGCCGACGATCGCGAGCTCGCCCCAGAGCTTGCCCGAGGGCGAGAACAGCTTCGCCCCGATGTAATCCATGTAGGAGGGCCGCAGGACGCGCGAGCGCACGCTCGCCTTCGTCACGATCAGCGCCTGCGGGCGGTCCATGAAGGCCCTGATCTCGGGCGTGATCGACACCATCTGCCCGCCGCGCTTCAGGACGTGGACGGAGGGATCGCTCAGGAGCCCGAGGCCCGAGCCGTCGAGCGGCTGCGGGATGCCCTCGCCATCGGGGATGCGCGAGGCCCGCATGCCCAGAAGGATGAAGTGTTCGTCGGTCAGCCAGTTGAGGAAGGCGAGGGCCTCCTCGCGCTCGCCTTCGGGAAGCTGGGGTGAATTGGTGCGGTACTCGCTCGCCAGGCCCTCGATCTGGCTGCGCATCGCGACCCGGTCCCGCGCGACCGCGGCGACATCGGCATAGGCTTCCGACAGGGCCTCGATCACCTCGCTCCGCGCCGTCTCGTCGTCGATCCGGTCGAGATGGACGTGGATGAAGCTTTCGCGCGTCGTCCCCTCGTCGCGCGTGGCGGCCGTCGCCTCTCCCTTGAGGGCGGTCAGGCGCCCCTCGCCGTCGCGCTCGACGGCCAGGATCGGATGCGCGACGAGCCGCGGCTCGTATCCGCGCAGGACCAGGACGGCGAGCGTCGAATCGAGCAGGAAGGGCATGTCGTCGTTGACGGCATCGAGAACCGTCAGCTCGCGCGGCCTGCCGTCTTCCTCGACCGTCAGATGCGACAGCGTGATGGCGGGCTGGCCCGCGCGGCGCGGCGCTTCGAGCCTGACGAAGGCGGATGCCGCCGCGGACGATTGGGCCGCCGTGCCGACGGCCGCGAGATCCTCGGCGGGCACCCGAGCGAAGAGCGCCTCCCGGAACCGGTCGGCCATCGCCGCGTCGGTGCCGGCATTCGCCGCGTCCGATCCGCTGGAGCCAGGATCGTTATCCATCACGGCCTCTCTGTTGCCGAGCGCGATTGCTGTTTTGTGCGGCAATAGACTGCCGGACGGGGCCTTCGTCGAGTCCTATGACACAGGGATGTCAGCGGCGCGGCGGAAGGGTTGCGACGGCCGAACCGCTGAAGGAGCCGGCGCGCGGGCCGTCCGGGGCCGCGGAGGAGAAACCGGAGCGGCCTCTCTCGCCTCGATCGCGCGCTCCGGTGCTTCCCGATCCGGCCCCCGCGCGGGCGATGGCGCCTGTGCGGGAGGGCGTGCTCATGGCGGCCGCGTCGAACAGCGATCTGAGGGCGGCCCGTTCGTCCGTCCCGATCCCGGGACCGGCCGTGCGGGATGGCGACCGCGCCTCGCTCCGCCGCTCCGGAATCCGTGGCGGCACGGGGACGGGAACGTCCGGTGAGGCCGATGCGACGCGGGTCGGTTGCGGCACGGGCTGCGCCAAGCGGGCCGGCGCGGCTTCTCCGGGCGGCGTCGGCGGGACGAGTTCGTTGGGCCGTCGCGGCGGCAGCGGCATGGCGATGGAGGCGGCCTCGACCGGCGGCGGCACGGGGACCGGGCCTGGGCCGGCCGCCCCCGCGACGGGAAGCGGTTCGGGGGGCGGGGCGACCGCCTGCTGCGGCGGAGGTTGCTGCTGGGGCTGGAAGATGGACGAGAAGAAGCCGCGAGCCCCGCCATCGGAGGAGTTGGCCGCGGACGTGTTGACGGCGGCCACGCGTGCCGGGGCTGTGCGGCTGGACGCGGTGGAGGCGAAGAACTCCGAATCGTCGTCGTCGCCGCCCCCGCCGAAGAGCGACGCCCACAGACTCTTGCGTGGACCGCCCTCGGTCGCGGCATAGGTGGAATAGCCGGCGACGTCGCCGCCGCGCGCCAGGATCGACGCCTTGGCTTCCTCGTAGCCGCGCAAGGGTTTGCCGCTGCGCGGGATATGGACGGTCCGGCCGTCCGGGAAGAGGCGGGCGAGATGCGCATCCGGCAGGCGTGGCCAGGATCGGACGCCGCCCGCATCGAGATGGACGAACTGGTGGCGCGAATGCGGGTAGAACCCGACGCCTCCGCGCTGCATGCGGATTCCGATCTCGCGGACGCGGGCCATGTTCGCGCCCGGCACGAAGAAGTCCATCGCCTTGCCGCGCATGTGCTGGCTGAACTGCGCCACCCCGCGCGAGCGACGGCGGAGGGCCGCGTTCGTCTGCGGCGAGCGATAGGCGGAGGCCACATGGATGCCCTGGCGCCCGCGGACCTCGCGATAGACCTCCCAGACGATGTCGAAGAGCTTCGGGTCCATCTGGACCTGCTCGTCGACCCGCCAGTCCCGCAGGAACCAGTTCAACTGCCGCAGCCCCTCGCTCGAATAGGCGCCGTTGCGCCGGAACGTGATCGAGGCGGTTTCCTTGGTATGTTCGTGGATCAGGTGCAGCGTGCGGGTGTCGCCATTCGCATTGGCATCCTGGAGGCCGGCCGTGCCTGCGACAAGAAACGCGAGAGCGGCCGAGAGGCATGCGATCGCACGCCGTCCGCGCGCGGCGACGCCGTCAGCCTCCTTCGACTGTCCTCTCACGCTCCGGAGCCCCCTTTTCGTATCCGCGAGGTGATTCCCGCGGTCATCGGAACGTTGCCGCGAATGGTTATCCCGACGTTAACCGATTGGCGCGGCTAAACGCTATTCGAGCTTCGCAAGAGCCTTTAGCCTTGCGAGCGGTGGCGGGATTCATGACAGAATGACGCGGCAGGGTCGAGACCCGGACCAACCGGAGGCGGTGCCTGCGCGCGACGGGCAGGCCTCCGATCGCGGGGGAGGGAGGCTCTCCGCGATCGCGCTGATGTGCGCGGCGGTCTTCTGCTTCGCCTGCCTCGACGCCTGCGGCAAATGGGCGACGCGCCATGTCGATCCCGTGGTGACGACCTGGTTCCGCTACGCCGTCAGCGTCGTCTTCCTGTCGGTCTTCCTCAACGGCTGGACGCGCCCCCGCATCATGCACACCAACCGCTTGACGCTCCAAGTGGTCCGCTCGCTGCTGCTGTTCGGCTCGACGATCCTGAATTTCTTCGCCCTGCAATATCTGCAGCTCACCCAGGCGATCTCGATCCAGTTCGCGATGCCGCTCCTGGTGGCCCTGCTGGCGGGGCCGCTGCTCGGCGAATGGGTGGGGCCGCGGAGGCTGGTGGCGATCGTGATCGGCTTCCTCGGCGTCCTCGTCATCACGCGGCCCGGCAGCGGCTCGCTGCACCCGGCGGCCTTCCTGACGGTCGTGAACACGGTCTTCTACGCGCTTTACGCACTCATCACCCGCATGCTCGCCGCCCACGATCCGCCGGTGACGACCATGACCTATTCGGGTCTCGCGGGCGTCGTCCTGCTGACGCCGATCCTGCCTTTCTTCTGGGCGCAGCCGCCGGGTCCCGCGGTCTGGGCGGCTCTCCTCGCGACCGGCGTCCTCGGTGCGGTCGGGCACGGGCTCCTGACGGTCGCCCATAGCCGCGCACCGGCCTCGGTGCTGTCGCCCTTCATCTACACCCAGATCGTCTGGATGACCGCGCTCGGCTATTTCGTCTTCGGCGATCTGCCCGATCGCTACACGGCCATCGGCGCGGCGATCGTCATCGGCTCCGGCCTCTATCTTCTCTCGCGCGAGCGGACGGTGAGGGCGAAGCAGCCGGCCTGAGGCGAGGCGTCAGGCCCCCGTCTTGTCGACCGACCGCACGCCGGCGGCGAGTTCACGCCCCAGGGCCACGACGCGCTCGACCGTGTCCGGTCCGGCCTGCCCGTCCGGGCCGAGAGACGCGCGCAGCGTATCGACGAGGGCCGAGCCGACGACGACGCCGTCCGCGCCCGCCGCCACCGCGGCGGCATGCTCGCGGGTCTTGACGCCGAAGCCGACGACGACCGGAAGCTCCGTGTGCCGCTTGATCCGCGCGACCGCCGACGCGACGCGGCCGAAATCGGGCGTCGCCGTGCCGGTCACGCCCGTGATCGAGACGTAATAGACAAAGCCCGCGGTGTTGGTCAGCACGGCCGGGAGGCGCGCATCGTCCGTGGTCGGGGTCGCGAGGCGGATGAAGGCGAAGCCCGCCGCCAAGGCCGGCAGGCAGAATTCCTGGTCCATCTCGGGCGGCAGGTCCACGACGATGAAACCATCGGCGCCGGCCGCCTTGGCATCGGCGAGGAAGCGCTCGACGCCGTAGACGTAGATCGGGTTGAAATAGCCCATCAGGATCACGGGCGTCGCCGGATCGCGCTCGCGGAAGCGGCGGACGAGATCGAGCGTCTTCGCCGTCGTCTGTCCGGCCTTCAGCGCCCTGAGGGCCGAGGCCTGGATCGCCGGTCCGTCCGCCATCGGGTCGGTGAAGGGCATGCCGAGCTCGATCACGTCCGCTCCGACCTCCGCGAGGCCGCAGACGACGCGCAGCGCGGTCTCGGGATCCGGATCGCCCGCCATGACGTAGGTCACGAGGGCGGCGCGGGCCTCCTTCCGGCAGGCGTCGAAGCGGGCGGTGAGACGGGTGGTCATGGAGGGCGAGCTACACTGTTTTCGCGCGCGCTCAAATCCTCGACGATCATCCGATCGTCCGCGGGGACGATGAGGCGGGTTTCAGCCCCGGAGCAGGAGCCGGTTGCCGGCGATCTCGAACCCCTTCAGGCGTCGCAGATAGGACATGCCGAGGAGGTTCATGCCGAGCCTGCCCTCGGGCACGATGGCGGCCTCGACGTCGCGGATCTCGATGCCCCCGACCTTGAGCGAGCGGATCCGGACGGGCGCGGTCTCGACCGTCCCGTTCGCCGTCTGGGCACGGCCCGTGAACTCGGCGCGGGAGGGCCTGATCCCGAGATTGCGCGCATCCTCCTCGCGCAGGACGACGAGGCTCGCGCCCGTATCGACCAGCATCGGCACGACCTGGCCGTCGACGCTGGCCTCGACGGCGAAATGGCCTCGCCCGTCGCCGAGGACGCTGACGCTGCGCGGCTCCTGAAACGGCTGTCGGGCCGGCGCGGCAACGGATTTCTCCGGCCCCTCGCGCGTCGCGACGAGGCCGGCCAGCCGCTCGCCGGCCAGCGACGCGGCCAGAGCGGCGGCGCAGGCCGTTCCGGCGGCCCAGGTGAGCACTCTCGTCACCGGCAGATCTCCTCGCAGCGCGACGGTACATGCGGAGAGTCGCCGGATGGTGAAGACGGCGGGCGCCGATTTCGTGATCCGGTGCGCGTTATCTCGCGGCAAGGATCGCTGCGATCCCGGCGAGCAACGTCGGCTCCTGGCCGAGCACCGTGACGCCGATCCCCTCGCTGCCGAGCGCGTCGCGGTAGAGGGCCGCGCGCGGCTCGTCGGCGACCACCGTCACGGTCGTGGGGCGTCCGAACAGGCGGAAGGCGCCCGTGATCTCCTGCCCGGTGAGGAGGCCCGAGAGGTAGGGGCCGAGACAGGCCGGCGACATCGCGCCCGCGACCGTCGCGGCGCGCGCTTCGAAGAGCAGGTTCAGCAGGCCGCCCGGCGCGGCCGCCATGCCGATCGCGAGCCCGCGCGCGAAGCCGGCAGGATCGCCCGGCTCCGTCGCCGGGCGCCCGATCATGGAATGCTCGCGCAGGAGGGCATGCATCTCGCCGGTCATGAAGCTGGCGAATCGCGCGATGCGCCCGCCGGTCATCAGCGCCCATTTGCAATGCGTGCCGGGCAGGCAGACGAGCCCGTCGACGACCGCGCTGCCGAGCAGATGCGTTTCCTCCCCGCGCATCACGTCGACGCGGCCGTCCTCGTCGAATCGCAGGCCGGGCACGACGAAACCCGTCGCTCCGTGCGGCAGATCGACGGCGAGCGCGCCGGCCGCGATCTCGGCGGCCCCCGCGGGGCAGCTCGCATAGGGCGCGGGAAACCAGCCCTCGCGGCTTCCGACCATCCCGACCAACGCCACCGGCAGGGAAGGCTCGGCCGCGAGCCAGGCACCGCAGACGCGCGCGAAGGCGGCCTCGTGCTCCCCGACCCTCAGGCGGCCGATGCCCTCGTCCGAGTCCGACCGCCCGACCACGCGGCCGTCCTCGACGAGGGCGGCGCGCAGGCGGCTCGTTCCCCAATCGACGGCGACGAAACGGGGAGCGGATGGCACGGCGGCGGGCCTATCGCGTGCCGTACATGCGGTCGCCCGCATCGCCGAGGCCCGGGACGATGTAGCCGTGTTCGTTCAGACGCTCGTCGATCGAGGCCGTCCAGATCGGCACCTCCGGGTGCACGCTGGTGAAATGCGCGATCCCCTCCGGAGCGGCGAGAAGGCAGACGATCCGCAGGTCGCGCGCGCCGCGCTCCTTCAGCCGATCGACGGCGGCGACGGCGGAATTCGCGGTCGCCAGCATCGGATCCAGCACGAGGACGAGCCGGTCCTCGAGGTCGGACGGGGCCTTGAAATAGTACTCGACGGCCGAGAGCGTCTCGGGGTCCCGGTAGAGCCCGACATGGGCGACGCGGGCGGAGGGGACGAGATCGAGCATTCCGTCGAGGAAGCCGACGCCCGCGCGCAGGATCGGGGCGAGGACGAGCTTCTTGCCGACGAGCTGGGGCGCCATCATCCGCGTGACGGGCGTCTCGATCTCGACGGCCTCGAGCGGCAGGTCCCGCGTGACCTCGTAGAGGAGCAGCATGCCGATCTCGTTGAGCAGCTGCCGGAACCCCTTCGTCGAGCGATCCTTCTGCCGCATCAGGGTGAGCTTGTGCTGCACGAGCGGGTGCTCGACGACGGTGACACCCTGCATGGACGGCTCCCTCCGGACGACGCTGCGCGGTCTGCTCCGCCGGATCGCGGCCGCCACGCCATGAGAGCTGGAGCGGGACGTTGGCGCAAGGGCTGCAACGCGGCGCGACGACATCTTCGCCGAGGGCCTAGATGATCCTCGCCTGAATGCTCGTTCCGACTTATGAGCAGAAGTAATGATTTCACCCACGCCTCGTCGGCATGCCCGCGGCAGCAAGCCGATCTGGAAACGGATCCTGCGACGGCCGTATCTCGCCGCGATGCGCGTGGCGGGGATCGGGGCCGGAATCGCCTATGTCTCACCCGTCTTCCAGGCGCTCCGCTCCGCGCGGCTGACCTCTGCCGTCGTCCCCGGCTCGCTCCGGGTCGCGACGGTCGCGCATGTCTATTATCCGGAACTCTGGCCGGCGATCCGCGCCGCCCATGCCACGTTGCCGGCCGGCGCACGGCTCATCGTCACCGCGCCGGCGCGCCAGGCCGCCCTCCTCGCCGAACGCGCGGCGGGCGATCCGCTGGTGGATGTCGTCGAGGTGCCCAACCGGGGCCGGGACATCGCCCCGTTCCTCCATCTGCTCCAGTCCGGGCGGCTCGACGGCCTCGACGCCGTCCTCAAGATCCATACGAAGAGAAGCCCGCATCTGCGGGACGGGGATCTGCGGCGCCGCCTGCTCTACGCCGCCCTCGCCGGCTCGCGGAAGGCGACGGCCTCGATCCTCGCGCAATTCGCCGATCCGAAGGTCGGTCTCGTCGGCTTGAGCTGGTGCTTCCGCAGCGCGCCGCCTTACTGGATGGCGAACCGCGACCGCGTCGAAGCCCTGGCCGCCCGGATGGAGGGTCGGCCGGCCCTGGGCTTCTTCGAAGGCTCCATGTTCTGGGTCAGGCCCTCCGCGCTCGCGCCGCTGCGCGCGCTCCGGCTCGAGACCTCGGATTTCGAAGAAGAGGGCGGCCAACTCGACGGCGCCCTCCACCATGCCGTCGAGCGCGTGTTTCCCATCGCGGCGGCGGCGGCAGGGTTCGAGACGCGATCGCTGGGTGGGAAGACCCTCGTCGCCGCGACGCCGCCGCGCGATGCGGCGCTCGTCGCGCTGGCGATGCAGGCCGGCCTGGCGGACCGGGCCTGCGGCTGAGCCCGCCTCAATCGTCGATGCGGAGCGCCTCGCTGAAGCGGTTGAAGAAGCCGCAGAGCGTGATGCGCAGGGTGAGTTCGACGATCTGGGCTTCGCTGAAATGCTCGCGCAGGCGCGCGAAGAGCGCGTCCGAGACCCGGTTCGGCGTCGTCCAGGCGACCTCCGAATATTCCGCGACCAGCCGGTCGACCTCGTCGAGTTCCGGATGGTCGCGATAGGCGAGGATGCCGTCGATGCCCTGGGGCGACAGTCCTTCCACGGTGAGGAAGGGCTTATGCATCGCGACGCAGTAATGGCACTCGTTCAGCTTCGAGACGACGACGATCGCGATCTCGAGGTAGCGCTTGGACAGCGTCTTCGCCTCGCGCAGCTCCATCAGCAGCGGCGGCAGGTGGCGAAGGGCGGCGGGAACATGCGCCAGCACCGCCGCCTGGCTCGCGAACGGTCCGTAGGTGTCGAGGTAGCGCTGGTGGATCGCCGCGAGATCGGGCTGAAGCTCTGAGGGATCGATGTCGCGGACGCGGGCCATAGGCGGGTTCCGATTGGTTGAGGTGATCCGCTTCAGGACGCCTCAGGGGGCCGACGTCAAGCGTGTCTCGGACGCCGGGGGCCGTCCGGCACCGTCTCGGTTTCCGCCTTGGGAGGGGAGGGGGCGCGCACGGCCGGAAGAATGCGATCGCGTCCGCCGCGATCGGGAGGACGAACCCGCTCCCGACGGCCCCGGCGCATCGTCCGGGCTCTGCCGGGTCGGCCATCACGGCCACGCGAGCGGTCCTCTTGGGATGAATTGCCGCACCCCGCCCCGGCATCGGGGCTGCCATGCGGTTGTCCGGCCGGCGGGTGCCGCCATATCATTCCGACATGACGGCCCATTTCGCCTTCGACAATTCCTATGCGCGCCTGCCTGGCCGGTTCTTCGCGGAGGTCGAGCCGACGCCCGTCGCGGCGCCCCGGCTCGTCCGGCTGAACGAGCCGCTGGCGCGCGAACTCGGCCTCGACCCGCAGGCCCTCGCGAGCCCGGAGGGCGTTGCGATCCTCTCGGGCCAGCGTCTCCCCGAGGGCGCGGCGTCCATCGCCATGGCCTATGCCGGCCACCAGTTCGGGGGCTTCGTGCCGCAGCTCGGCGACGGGCGCGCCATCCTCCTCGGCGAGGTGATCGACCGCGAAGGACGCCGCCGCGACATCCAGCTCAAGGGCGCGGGGCCGACGCCGTTCTCCCGCATGGGCGACGGGCGGGCGGCGCTGGGGCCTGTGCTGCGCGAATATCTCGTCAGCGAGGCGATGCATGCGCTCGGCATCCCGACCACGCGCGCCCTCGCCGCCGTCGCGACCGGGGAGAGCATCTATCGCGAAGGCCGGCTGCCGGGCGCCGTGCTGACCCGAGTCGCGGCGAGCCATATCCGCGTCGGCACCTTCCAGTTCTTCGCGGTGCGGCGCGACGTCGAGGGGTTGCGGCTCCTCGCCGACCACGTCATCGCCCGCCACGATCCCGCGGCTGGCGAAGCGGAGAACCGCTACCGCGCCCTGCTGGAAGGCGTGATCGCGCGGCAGGCCGCGCTCGTCGCGCGCTGGCTGCTCGTCGGCTTCATCCACGGCGTGATGAATACGGACAACAGCTCGATCTCGGGCGAGACGATCGATTACGGGCCCTGCGCCTTCATGGACGCCTACGACCCCGCGACGGTGTTCTCCTCGATCGACCGGCAGGGCCGCTACGCCTATGGCAACCAGCCGCAGATCGCGCTCTGGAACCTGACGCGGCTCGCCGAGACGCTGCTGCCCCTCCTCGCCGACGACGAGGCTGCGGCGATCGCCGAGGCCGAGGCGGCGCTCGGCACCTTCGCCGATCGCTTCGATGCGGCGTACAGGGCCGGGCTCTGCGCCAAGCTCGGGCTGGCACGGGAAGAGGACGGCGATGCCGACCTCGCGAACGGGTTCCTCGCGCTCATGGCGAAGGCTGGGGCCGATTTCACGCTGACCTTCCGCCGGCTCTGCGATGCGGCCGCTGGCCCCGATCACGACGATCCGATGCGTGCCTCGCTCGGCCCCGACTGGGAGGGCTGGGCGGCGCGCTGGCGCGAGCGTCTCGCGCGGGAGGAGGGGGATGGCGGTGGCCGGCGCGCGGCGATGCGGGCGGTCAATCCCTGGGTGATCCCGCGCAACCATCGCGTCGAGGCCGCCCTCGCCGCCGCCCAGGGCGGCGACCTGTCGCTCGCCGACGATCTCGCCCGCGCGCTCGCGCAGCCCTTCGAGGAGGAGCCCTCGCTGCTCCATCTCGCCGAGCCGCCGCGGCCCGAGGAGCGGATCCAGGCGACCTTCTGCGGGACCTGATCGCGTCCGGTCCCGCGGCGGGCCGCCTTATTCCACCGTGACGGACTTCGCGAGGTTGCGCGGCTGGTCGACGTCTTTCCCCATGAAGACGGCCGTGTGGTAGGCCAGAAGCTGCACCGGCACGGCATAGACGAGCGGCGCGACGACCGGGTCGCAATCGGGCATGACCAGCGTGCCGAGCGTGTCCATGGCCGATTGCGCGACGCCCTGGCGATCGGTGATCAGGAGGATGCGCCCGCCGCGCGCCGCGACCTCCTGCATGTTCGAGACCGTCTTCTCGAAGACCGCGTCGCAGGGCGCGATCACGATCACGGGGAGGTCCTCGTCGATGAGCGCGATCGGGCCGTGCTTCAGCTCGCCGGCGGCATAGCCCTCGGCATGGATGTAGGAGATTTCCTTCAGCTTCAGCGCGCCTTCGAGCGCCAGCGGGAAGGAGGTGCCGCGGCCGAGATAGAGCACGTCCTTCGCCTTGGCGACCTCGCGCGCGAGGCCCTCGACCGCCGCCTCTCCGTGCAGAGCCTCGGTCATCAGGCCGGGTACCCCGACCAGGGCATCGACGAGGCGCTTCTCGCCCGCCTCGTCGAGATGGCCGCGCGCCCGCGCCGCGCCGATGGCGAGGGAGAGCAGCACGGCGAGCTGGCAGGTGAAGGCCTTGGTCGAGGCGACGCCGATCTCCGGCCCGGCCAGGGTCGGCGCGACGATGGCGCTGTCGCGGGCGATGGTCGAAGTCGGCACGTTGACGACCGACAGGATGTGCTGGCCCTGAGCCTTCGCATAGCGCAGCGAGGCGAGCGTGTCGGCCGTCTCGCCCGATTGCGAGATGACGATGGCGAGTTCGCCCGGATCGAGCGGGGCTTCGCGGTAGCGGAACTCGGAGGCGACGTCGATCTCGACCGGCAGGCGCGCCAGGGTCTCGAACCAGTATTTCGCGACGAGCCCGGCGTAATAGGCCGTGCCGCAGGCGGTGATCGACAGCCGCTTGAGGTCCTTGAACGAGAAGGGCAGCTCCGGCAGCACGACCGTGCCCGAGGCGAAGTCGACGTAATGGGCGATGGTGCGGCCGACGACCTCCGGCTGCTCGTGGATCTCCTTCGCCATGAAGTGGCGATAATTGCCCTTGGAGGCGACGAAGGAGCCGGGCGGGATCGTCTGGACGGGGCGGTCGACGGGATGTCCGTCCTTGTCGCGGATGACGGCGCCCGAGCGGCTCAGCACGGCCCAGTCGCCGTCTTCCAGATAGGAGACGCGGTCGGTGAAGGGCGCGAGCGCGAGAGCGTCGGAGCCGAGATACATCTCGCCCTCGCCCCAGCCGATCGCGAGCGGGGCGCCCTGCCGGGCGCCGACGAGCTGGTCGGTCTCGCCCTCGAACAGGAAGGCGAGCGCGAAGGCGCCGCGCAGGCGCGGCAGCGTCGCGGCCACGGCCTCGAGCGGCGTCTTGCCCTGGGCGATCTCGTCGGTGACGAGCTGGGCCACGACCTCGGTATCGGTCTGCGTTTCGAAGACGACGCCTTTCGATTCGAGCTCTTCCTTCAACTCGCGGAAGTTCTCGATGATGCCGTTATGGACGACGGCGAGCTTCGCCGTCGCATGCGGGTGGGCGTTGGTCTCGTTCGGGCGGCCGTGGGTGGCCCAGCGGGTATGGCCGATGCCGATGGCGCCGGTCAGCGGTGCCTGGGACAGCTTGAGCTCGAGGTTGCGCAGCTTGCCCTCGGCCCGCCGCCGTACGAGATGCCCGTCCTCCAGCGTCGCGATGCCGGCCGAATCGTAGCCGCGATATTCGAGCCGCTTCAGCGCATCCACCACCTGCAGCGCGACCGGCTGCTTACCGAGGATGCCGACGATGCCGCACATTGAGGGTCTCCGTACCGTCGAATTGATGCCGCGCTTCCTTAACCCCAGCGGGCGGGGAAAGACCAATCACGGTCAATGTCCAATCGTTACATGCCAGAAGCTTGCCATTCTCTTCTGCTTCGATTTGGCGCAGGAACAGCGGCGAGCCGATCTCATCGGCTCTTCGTCTTGCCCTTGGCCCAGCCGTCCTTGACGACTTGCCGGCCACGCCCGAGCGCGAGCGCTTCGGAGGGCACGTCGTCGGTGACGACGGAGCCCGAGCCGATATAGGCCCGGTCGCCGATGGTGAGCGGGGCGACGAGCGAGGAATTGGTGCCGACGAAGACGTCCTCGCCGATCACCGTCCGGTGCTTGTTCACGCCGTCGTAGTTGCAGGTGATGGTGCCGGCTCCGATATTCGTGCCCGCGCCGACCGAGGCATCGCCGATATAGGCGAGGTGGTTGGCCTTCACGCCCGCGCCGAAGGTCGCGTTCTTGACCTCGACGAAGTTGCCGACATGGGCACCCTCGCCCAGCACCGCGCCGGGCCGCAGCCGCGCGAAGGGCCCGACGACGGATCCGCTCGCGACCTTCGCGCCTTCGAGATGCGAGAAGGCCCTGATCGTGACGCCGTCTGCGATCTCGACCTGCGGGCCGAAGACGACGTGGGGCTCGATCACGACGTCGCGGCCGATCCTCGTGTCGGCGCACAGATGCACGCTCTGCGGATCGACGAGCGTCGCGCCGCCCGCCATCGCGGCGGCGCGGAGGCGGGTCTGGATGATGCGTTCGGCTTCCGCGAGCTGGGTCCGGTCGTTGACGCCGGCGACCTCGTCCTCGGGCGCCGTGACCACGACGGCCCGCTCCCCGCGCGCGACGGCGATCTCGACGGCATCGGTCAGGTAGTACTCGCCCTTCGCATTGGCATTGCCGATGGCTTCGAGGATCGCGAGGGCGAGGTCGCCACGGATCGCCATGAGGCCGGCATTGCAGAGACGGACGGCGCGCTCCGCCTCGCTCGCGTCACGCTCCTCGCGGATGGCGAGAAGGCGCTCGCCCTCGACGAGGAGACGCCCATAGCCTGTCGGCTCGGCCGCTTCGAAGCCGAGGACGGCCACGGCCGCGCCGGCCGCCAGCGGGGCCCGAAGCCGCGCGAAGGTCTCAGCGGTCACGAGGGGCGTGTCGGCATAGGCGACCACCACGTCCTCCGCGCCGACCTCGAGCGCCGGGCGGGCCTGGAGCACGGCATGGGCCGTGCCGAGGCGCTCGGTCTGTTCGACCGTCGTCGCGCTCGGGCTGAAGGTCGCGGCCTCCTTGGCGACATCCGTGCGGCCGGGGCCGATCACGACCTCGACCCGGGACGCTCCGGCGCCCTCGACGGCTCCGAGCACATGCGCCAGCATCGAGCGGCCGGCGATCCGGTGCAGCACCTTCGGCAGCGCCGAGCGCATCCGGGTGCCCTCGCCAGCCGCGAGGATGATTGCTAAGCACGTTCGCCCCCCGGAAGCGGGCTTCTTCAAGGACAAGTCAGTCATGGATTCGCCTCGACGGGCCGTGGTCGGGTTCCGCCGGCACCTATCGCAGGACTGTTTCGTTCGGCAAACCCCGATGCACGTTTGGAGTGTCCGTTGACGGACGGTTTCGTCGGAAAAGTACGCGGCGCAGGCCTGCGCCGGCGGGATTTCGCCGCGGCCCTCGGGGCCGGCGCGGTCGCGTTCGGGCTGCCCGGCCCGGCGCATGCCCAGGCCAACACGCTCGGCGAGCTGATCCGCACGTCGCTCGGCGAGGGCCAGAGCTTCTCGTGGGCGGCGCTGACCGATCTCGCGCGGACGATCTCCAAGCGCCCCTTCGCCGCGCCGCCGACCGATCTGCCCGAGCCCTTCGCCAATCTCAATTACGAGCGCTACGTCGCGATCCGCAGCCTTCCGGGCGGGCGGATCTGGGAGGGCGAGAACCGGGGCTTCGTCGCCGAGCCTCTGCCGCGCGGCTTCGTCTTCACGACGCGGGTCGGGCTGTTCACCGTCGAGGACGGCCAGGTGCGGCGCGTCGCCTTCGACAAGAGCCGCTTCGATTTCGGCGAGCTGCCCGTGAAGTCCGACACGGCCGATCCCGGCTTCTCCGGATTCCGGCTCCTCTCGACCTCCTCGGAGACGCCGTGGGAATTCGCGCTCGTCCAGGGCGCGACGTTCTTCCGTGCGGCCGGGCGCGGCCAGCCCTTCGGCATCATCGCGCGGGCCCTGACACTGAAGCCCGGGGAGCCGAAGGGCGAAGAATTCCCGGCCTTCCGGGCCTTCTGGCTGGAGCGGCCGGCCGCGGGCACCAACGCGCTCGTGGTCAACGGGCTGATCGATTCCGAATCCGTGACGGGTGCCGTGCGCATGACCATGCGGCCGGGCGATACGACGCTCGTCGACGTCGAGACGACCCTGTTCCCGCGCGTCAATCTGGACCATGTCGGGCTCGGAGGGTCGGGCGCGAGCTTCCTGTTCGGTCCGAACGTCCGCGGCACGATGGACGACATCAGGCCAGGCGCCTACGAGGCGGCCGGTCTCAGCATTCTCAACGGCCAGGGCGAGTGGGTCTGGCGGCCCCTCAACAATCCGGACACCCTGCAGATCTCGGCCTTCCTCGACGACAACCCGCGCGGCTTCGGCCTGCTCCAGCGCGACCGCGACTTTGCCGCCTTCCAGGACGACGTCCTGCGCTACGAGCGCCGGCCGAGCCTCTGGATCGAGCCGATCGGCGAGTGGGGGCCGGGAGCGGTCCAGCTCATCGAGATCCCGTCCGATTCCGAGATCAACAAGAACATCCTCGCCTATTGGCGGCCCAAGGCCCCCCTGCCGGCAGGTCAGGAGGCGAGCTTCGCCTATCGCCAGTTCTGGACCTGGACGCCGCCGGCCCGGCCGAATCTCGCCCAGGTCGTGGCGACGCGGTCGGGACGCGCCGCGGCGCGGCGCCGGCGCTTCGCGGTGGAGTTCCAGGGCGATGGCCTCGCCGAGGTCCCGCCGGACCTCAAGCCCGTCCTGTCGAGCCAGCCCGGCGCGATCCATAATGTCCGCGTCTGGACCTATCCGGAGCGGAAAGCGGTGCGGGTGACGTTCGAGCTCGATTTCGGTACCGACACGGCCTGCGAGATGCGACTTCTCCTGCAATCCGGGACACAGCCCGTCAGCGAGACATGGCTCTATCGTTGGACACCCTGAGCGAGGCACCGCGGCGGATGCACGCCGATGAGGCGCAGCCGCCCCTGCCGCCCGAGAACCGGCTCGCGATGCCGACCCAGTCGCTGTCGACCTGGACGGCGGCAGACAGGGCGGCGGCACGGGCGCGGGCTGCGTCCGGCTCGCCCTGGCTCGCCCGGCTCTTCGTCTTCGGCGGCGCATTGGCGCTGACGATCTACGGCGCGCGCGAGATGTATTTCGTCGTGTCGGTCAGCCGCACGACGCCCCTGCAGTACGTCCTGCTCGCGCTCTTCGTCGTGAACTTCTCCTGGATCGCGCTCGCCTTCACGAGCGGCGTCCTCGGCTTCGCGCGGTCCATCGTCCCGCGCCGTGCCGTGCCGAGGGAGGATGGCCCCCTCGCCACGCGGACCGCCATCGTCATGCCGGTCTATAACGAGCTGACCGCCCGCACCTTCGCAGCGGTCGAGGCGATCCGCGACTCCGTCGAGGCGACCGGGCACGGCGAGGCCTTCGACTATTTTATCCTCTCGGACTCGACCAATCCCGATGCCTGGCTCGCCGAAGAGCGGGCCTTCCACGCCCTGCGCGAGCGGATCGGTCCTCACGCGCGGCTCTATTACCGCCACCGCGAGAAGAACCACCACCGCAAGGCCGGCAACATCGCCGATTTCGTCACGCGCTGGGGCGGCGCCTACGAGCAGATGCTGGTGCTCGATGCCGACAGCCTGATGACGGGCGAGTGCATCCTCGGCCTGATGCGCGCCATGGAGGCCGATCCGAAGGCGGGGATCATCCAGACCCTGCCGATGCTCGTGAACCGGAACACGCTGCTAGCGCGGCTCCAGCAATTCGCCGGCCGCATGGCGGGGCCGGTCATCGCGACCGGGCTCGACGCCTGGTCCGGCCGGAGCGGCAATTACTGGGGCCACAACGCCATCATCCGCACGCGCGCCTTCGCCGACCATTGCGGATTGCCGGACCTCAAGGGCAAGCCGCCCTTCGGCGGCCATGTCCTCAGCCACGATTTCGTCGAGGCGGCGCTGATCCGGCGCGGCGGCTGGTCGGTCTACATGCTGCCGCATCTCGCCGGCTCCTACGAGGAGAGCCCGCCGTCGCTGATCGACCTCGCGGTGCGCGACCGGCGCTGGTGCCAGGGCAATCTGCAGCATTCGCGCATCATCGGCGCGAGGGGCCTGAAACTCGCGACGCGCCAGCATTTCGCGACAGGCATCATGGCCTATCTGGCCTCGCCCTTCTGGCTGATGCAGCTCGTGGTCGGTATCGCCCTCGTCCTGCAGACGACCTATATCCGGCCGGAATATTTCAGCGGCGATTTCGACCTCTTCCCCGCCTGGCCGCGATTCGATCCGGAGCGCGCGCTCTGGCTGTTCGCGCTGACCATGGGGATCCTGCTCGCGCCGAAGCTGTTCGGCCTTCTGCTGATGATCTTCGACGGCAAGACGCGGCGCGCCAGCGGCGGGGCGATCCGGCTCGTCTTCTCGTTCCTCATCGAGATCCTGCTCTCGGCGCTGCTGGCCCCGATCCAGATGCTGGTGCAATCGGGCTCGGTGTTCCAGATCCTGATCGGCCGCGACACCGGCTGGAACCCGCAGAGGCGCGACGACGGCTCGATCCCGCTCGGCGATATCGTCCGCCGCCACCGCTGGCATACGGCGCTCGGGGTCGTGGCGGGCGTCTCCGCCTTCATGATCGCGACCTCGCTGTTCCTGTGGATGTCGCCGACGATTCTCGGCCTCGTCCTCGCGATCCCTCTCTCCTGGCTGTCCGGATCGCTCGCGGCCGGGCTCGCGCTGAAGCGGCTCGGCCTGCTGGTCACGCCCGAGGAATCCTCGCCGCCGCCGATCGTGACGGAGGCCAACGTCCTCCAGACCCGGAATGCCGAACGGGGCTTCGACGATCAGGATGCGCTGCTCGTGCTGCACGGCGATCCGGAACTGCGCGCATGCCACGAAGCCATGCTGCCGCACCGCTCCCACCGCCACCGCGGGGAGTTCGATCCGGACCGCGTCATGGCGGAGGCGAAGATCATCGACGCCGTCACGATCGAGGAAGCAGTGGCCTGGCTGAAGCCGAAGGAGCGCATGGTCGTCCTCAACGACCGCGCCCTTCTCAGCCTCGCGATGCGGCTGCCGGCAGAGGTTGCCGCGGCGGCCTGACCGCTCCCGTCATGGCGAGCGGAGCGACGCGACCCAGACGTCCGCGCAGCGGCTCCCGGGTCGCTTCGTCGCTGCGCTCCCCGCGCTGACGGAGAGCCTCAGGCCGCTTGGGCGAGGAAAGCCTCGTGTTCGCGGATCAGCTCGCCCGCAAGCGCCTTCTCGATCAGCGCGCGTGTCTCGGCGACGCCGTAGAGGGCGATGAACGAGCCGAAGCGCGGCCCCCGGGCCTCCCCGAGCAGGACGTTGTAGATCGAGCCGAACCAGGCCTGCGAGACGCCCGGCCGCCCGTCGGGGCTCTTCGATTTGCCGGACGTGTCGGGGAAGTGCGTCCGCCCGACCTCGTAGACGATCGCCTGGAGGGCGTCGGCATCGGTCGAGCCGGCCTCGCCCGCGAGCGAGGCGGAAAGTTCGGCGAGCGCCGCCCGCTCGGCATCCGTCGGTGCGCGGAAGGCCTTCTTCGCCCGCACGCGGTCCCGGTAATAGGCGACGGCATGGCCGACGAGCCGGTCGAGCACCGGATGCGTCTCGGGGCTGGCGTCCGGGGCGTAGCGGCGGATGAAGGCCCACAGCACCGCCGGGTCCTCGGAATTCGCCACCGCGACGAGGTTCATCAGCATCGAGAAGGAGATCGTCGCGGCCCGCTCGCCGCTCGTCGCGACCGTCTCGGGAGCGGGCGGCGATCCGGCATGGATGTGCCAGGCCGGGTTGCCGAGCCGCTGCTTCCAGTCCTGGCCGTCATAGCGGCCGAGGAAGGCGAGATACTCGTCGACGTGGCGCGGGATGACCTCGAAATAGAGCCGCTTCGCCTCGCGCGGCTTCGCGTACATGAAGAGGGCGAGGCTCTCGGGCGTGCCGTAGCGCAGCCATTCCT
The DNA here is from genome assembly GCF_004363955.1 of Enterovirga rhinocerotis. Taxonomy (GTDB): domain Bacteria; phylum Pseudomonadota; class Alphaproteobacteria; order Rhizobiales; family Beijerinckiaceae; genus Enterovirga; species Enterovirga rhinocerotis. The sequence goes on along the minus strand of NZ_SNZR01000017.1, from coordinate 98,678 downwards.
CGATGGTCAGGCCGTTGCCCTTGGACTTCGAGATCTTCTGCCCCTGCTCGTCGAGGAAGAGCTCGTAGTTGAACCCGTCCGGCGGCTCCGCGCCGAGGGCTCGAGCGATCTTCGAGGAGAGCTTGACCGAGTCGATCAGGTCCTTGCCGGCCATCTCGTAATCGACGCCGAGCGCGACCCAGCGCATGGCCCAGTCGGGCTTCCATTGCAGCTTGGCATGGCCGCCCGTCACCGGCGTCTCGAAGCGCTTGCCGCTCGCGGGGTCGCGCCAGACGAGCGTTCCCTCCTCGCGGCGCACCTCGTCGATCGGCACCTGCATGACATGGCCCGTCTCGGGATGGATCGGCAGGAACGGGGAATAGGTGGCCGAGCGTTCCTCGCGGAGCGAGGGCAGCATGATCGCCATGACCTCGTCGTAGCGCTCGAGCACGAGGCGGAGCGTCGCGTCGAAACGGCCGGACCGGTAGCATTCGGTCGCCGACATGAACTCGTAGTCGAAGCCGAAGGAATCGAGGAAGGCGCGCAGCCGCGCGTTGTTGTGGGCGCCGAAGCTGTCATGCGTGCCGAAGGGGTCGGGCACGCCGGTCAGGGGCTTGTTGAGGCTCGCCGCCAGAAGCTCCTTGTTCGGCACGTTGTCCGGAACCTTCCGCAGCCCGTCCATGTCGTCCGAGAAGGCGACGAGCCGGGTCGGCACCGTGTCCTGCGTCAGGAGGCGGAAGGCGTGGCGCACCATCGAGGTGCGCGCGACCTCGCCGAAGGTGCCGATATGCGGCAGGCCCGAGGGACCGTAGCCGGTCTCGAACAGCACCTCTTTCTTCCCGGTCCGCTCCAGGCGCGCGACGAGCTTGCGCGCTTCCTCGAAGGGCCAGGCGGCGGCCGAGCCGGCGGCATCGATGAGAGCGGGATCGAGGGGAGACATCGGGATCGGGATCCGGGTTCGCGGCGGAGGCGCCAGCAGGGCTGAATAGGGGCCGAGCGGAGGGGGATCAACCGGCCCTCGCCATTCGTCGAACTTCACGCGGGTCCTGCTTCCTGCCAAGCTTCCCCATCATCGGAGGGGCGGTGCGCCGGGCGTCGTGAGTTCGCCACGTTCTTCCTGCCCGCTTGCGCCCGGCCGGAGCGCATCGTGAGCGGCCTGCCGGCCCTGCCGATCGCGCGCGACGTCGCCTTTCTGGCGCGGCACGGCGTTCCGGTCGACGTGCTGCGCGAAGCCACCTTGCTCGGCGCGCGGTGCGAAGTGACGGCGGCGCGGGCCGCGCTGGCGACGGGGCTCGTCTCGGATGAGGCGTTCTATCGGGCGCTGGCGGTGGAACTCGGGCTCCCCTTCCTCGAACCGGGCTTCGCCGCGCATTCCCAGGCCCATTATCCGGGGGCGATCCGCCACGGCATCGCACCCTTGGCGGAGGGCGGCTATGCCCTCGCGCCGGAGGATGCGGCGCTCGAGGGGCTTCTCGACCGGCGTGGGCGGCTCGTATCCGGGTTGTTCGTGACGACCCCGGCAGCCCTGCGGGACGCCGTCTTCCGGGCGCGGGCTCCCGTCATCGCCCGCGAGGCCGCCGAGGCGCTGCCGCGGCTCAATCCCGGCCACAGCTTCCACGACGGTCTGACCTCCGGGCAGACGATGGCGCTGCTGGCCCTCTTCGCCATGGTCGCGGCGGCGGGCTGGCTCGCCGGCCGCCCGGCCTGGCTGGCCCTGATGATCATGATGGGATCGCCCTTCCTGCTCCTCGCCGGGATCAAGCTCGCCGCGATCCTCGAGCCGTCTCCCGTGCGGCTGCCGCTCGGATTGCCGCGTGCCGAGGCCCGTGACCTGCCCGTCTACACGGTGCTCGTGCCGCTCCATCGTGAGCGCCGCGTCCTGCCGAAGCTGCGCGCGGCCCTGCTCGCGCTCGACTATCCGCCCCCGAAGCTCGACGTGAAGCTCCTGATCGAGGAGGGCGATGCCGAGACGCGGGAGGCGATCGCGGAACTCGCCTGGCCCGGCTTCGTCGAGACGATCATCGTGCCGGCCGGGCATCCCCGGACCAAGCCGCGCGCGCTCAATGTCGGCCTCGCGCTCGCGCGGGGCGATTATCTCGTCGTGTACGATGCCGAAGACGAGCCCGATCCCGCGCAATTGCGCGAGGCGGCGCTGACCTTCGACCGCGTCGGGACCGACGTCGCCTGTCTCCAGGCGCGGCTCGTCATCGACAACACCGACGATGGCCTCCTCCAGCGCTTCTTCACGCTCGAATACGGCGCCCTGTTCGACGTGCTGAACCCGGCCCTTGCCCGGTTCGATCTGCCGATGCCGCTCGGCGGCACGTCCAACCATCTGCGCGTCGCACCTCTACGCGCCCTCGGCGGCTGGGATCCCTGGAACGTCACCGAGGATGCCGATCTCGGCGTACGCCTCGCGCTCGCGGGGTTCCGCGTTCTGGACCTGCCGTCGGCGACGCACGAGGAGGCGCCGCCCACCCTTCGGATCTGGCTCGCCCAGCGGGCCCGCTGGATGAAGGGCTTCGTGCAGGTCGCGATCACCCATAGCCGCGATCCGCTCGGTCATCTGCGCCGGCTCGGGACCGTCCCGTTCGCCGGAACGGCGCTGCTGATCGCGGGGACGGTGGTCTCGTGCGCGGTCTATCCGCTCTTCACCGCGGTCGTGATCGGGCAGCTTCTCACCGGCACGTTCTTCGGCGGGGAGACCCCGGCGGAGGTCCTGAGCGAGGCGCTGTCGCTGACGCTCGCCGCGGCGGGACTTCTCGCGATGACGGTGCCGGCTTTCGTCGGCCTGCACCGCCGCGGCTGGTGGCGTCTGTGGCCCTTCGCCCTCGCCATGCCGCTCTACTACGTGCTCGTCAGCCTCGCGGCCTGGCGTGGCATCGTCGAGCTCCTGATCGATCCCGACCGCTGGAACAAGACGGACCACGGGCTGGCGCGGACCTCGCGCCGGCTCGCCCGTCCCGGCGGATCGTGAGCGCCGTCAGAGGTAGCGGACGATCTCCTTGGCGGATTCCTCGGCCGGCCGGTCGAGCCGCAGCGAGCCGATGAAGTCGCCCCGCTTGTCCATCAGGTAGACGAGCCCGGTATGCTCCATCGTGTAGTCGTCGTCCTTGATCGGGACCTTCTTGGCGAAGGCCCGGTAGGATTTCACGACCTTGTCGATCTCGGCCTGGTCGCCCGTCAGGCCGACGATGCGGTTGTCGAAGCTCGACACATAGCTCTTCATCACCTCCGGCGTGTCGCGCTGCGGATCGACCGTGATGAAGAGCGCGCGGACCTTCTCGCCCTGGCGCGGAAGCTTCTCCAGCACCTCCGACAGCTCCTGGAGCTTGGTCGGGCAGACGTCGGGGCAATGGGTGAAGCCGAAGAAGACGAGATGCGGGGCGCCGCGGAATTCCTTCTCGGTCACGGTCTTCCCGTCGCCGTTCACGAGCGTGAAGGGGCCGCCGATATTGGCGGCGGCCTGCCGCCGCGGTTCGGGCGCAAGGGTCATGTAGGCCGCGACGCCGAGGGCCACGAGGCCGAAGAGAAACGCTGCGATGGGAGCCGCGAGGCGGCGCGTGCGATCGGTCATGATGAGGAAACGAGGGTCAGAAGCAGAGGGACAGAGCGGTCAGAAGACCGGCGAAGACGGCATCGCCTTCCCGCCACCACAGGAGCGCCCCCGCGCCTATCAGGCAGAACGCCGCGGCGAGCGCGATGCGCAGCCCCGTCCGGCCGGAGGCGGCGTCGGTCGTCGCGGCTGAGGCGTCGATGCTCTCCATGGCGAGCTCCCTTCCTCCTTTAGATAGCGCCTCGCGGCCGCCGTCTCCAGAGCGGCTCCAGCGCGCCGGCCGCCGGGGTGCCGCTCGGGACGAAGTGCCGCGGCAGCGTCAGCCCCTCAGCGGCGGCGGCTGCCAGTCGGCTCCTTCCTCGTTCGAGACCATCTCGGCCGGGCGCACGAGGCCGTCATAGTCCTCGCCCGTGAGATAGCCGAGGGCGATCGCGGCCTCGCGCGGGGTCGTGCCCTCCGCCATCGCCTTGCGGGTCACGGCGGCGGCCCTGTCGTAGCCGATGGCCGGATTGAGCGCGGTCGCGAGGAGGAGGGAGCCCTCGACATTCGCCGCGAGCCGATCCCGGTCGACCTCGAGCCCCTCGATCATGCGGTCGGCGAACAGGCGCGCGGCGTCCGAGAGCAGCCGGATGGCCCGCAGCAGGTTGTGGATGAGGACGGGCTTGGCGACGTTGAGCTCGAAGGTGCCGGCCGCGCCGGCGGCCGTGACGGTCGCGTGGTTGCCCATCGCCTGGAAGGCGGTCTGGACCACGACCTCGGCGATGGTCGGGTTGCGCTTGCCGGGCATGATCGACGAGGTCAGCCCGTCGTCGGGGATGATCAGTTCGCCGAGCCCCGCGCGCGGGCCGGAGCCGAGGAGGCGGATGTCGTTCGCAATGCGCACGAGCGAGACCGCGAGCGTGTTGAGATGGCCCGAGACCTCGACGAGCGCGTCATGGGCACCCATGCCTTCGAACTTGCTCGGGTTGGGCGTCAGGGCGAGGCCGGCGATCGCGGCCGCCTCCTCGCAGAAGGCCGCCGCGAAGCCCTTCGGCGCGTTGAGGCCCGTCCCGACGGCGGTGCCGCCCTGGGGGAGGGCGCAGAGCCGGGGCATGGCGCCGTCGAGCCGGGCGAGGCCGGCCTCGATCTGGCGCGCATAGGCGTCGAAGCTCTGTCCGACGCTCATCGGCACGGCGTCCATGAGATGCGTCCGGCCGATCTTCACCACCCCCGCGAAGGCTTCGGCCTTGGCGTGGAGCGCATCGCCGAGGCGCAGCAGCGCCGGCCGCATCCGGTCGCGCAGCTCGAGCGCGGTGACGAGATGCATGACGGTCGGGAAGCTGTCGTTCGAGGATTGCGAGCGATTGACGTGGTCGTTCGGATGGACCGGCGCGCGCGTGCCGAGGGGCTGGCCGAGCCGCTCGTTGGCCCGGTTCGCGATGACCTCGTTCGCGTTCATGTTGGTCTGGGTGCCGGAGCCGGTCTGCCAGACGGTGAGCGGGAAATGGTCGTCGAAGAGGCCGGTCCGGACCTCTTCGGCCGCATCCTCGATCGCGTCGGCCAGGGCAGGGTCGAGCACGCCGAGCCGCCGGTTCGCCCGCGCCGCGGCGCGCTTCTGAAGACCGAAGGCCTGGATCAGGACCGTGGGAAAGCGCTCGTCGCCCACGGTGAAGATCGCCGCCGCCCGCGCGGTCTGCGCCCCCCAATAGCGGTCGGCCGGGATGTCGACCGGGCCGAAGGCGTCGTGCTCCTGGCGAAAGGATGTCATCGGGAAGGGCCCTCGGGAATCGAACGTCAATCCAATGGCGGCGTCATGCTGAGGTGGCGAGCGCAGGTCGCCTTCGAAGCACGGATGACGGTTGTTCGTCCTTCGAGGCTGGGCTTTGCCCAGCACCTCAGGATGAGGAGCGTGAATATCTCGGGCAAGTTTCAGGAACTGCCTTCAGGGGGCGGTGAAGTTCCGTCCGACCCGACCGATCAGAAAGCCTCCGGCGCGAGCCTCGCCAGCTCCGGTCGCAGGTTGTCCTTCTCCTCCAGCCCGAAGCCCGGCGCGTCGGTCGCCCGAACCATCCCGTCGCCCAGCATGCAGGCGGGCGGGTAGCCGCCGAAGGGCTGGAACACGCCCGGATAGCATTCGCAGCCGCCGAGCCCGAGCCCGATCACCGCGTGAAGATTGATGAGGTGGCCTCCATGCGGGACAGCCTGTCGGCGCTCGAAGCCGTGCGCCTCCATCGCGGCGAGCATGCGGCCGTATTCGGTGAGGCCGTAGGCGAGGCCCGGATCCATCTGGAAGAGGTCGCGGCCGGAGCGCATTCCGCCGAAGAGAAGCAGGTTCTTGACGTCGATGGCCGAGAACAGGTTCTCGCCGGTCGCGATCGCGCCGGGATAGGCCTCGGCGATGCGCCGGTTGAGGTCGTAATCGAGCGGATCGCCGATCTCCTCGTACCAGCGCAGCCCGTAGGGCGCGATGGCGTCCCCGCAGGCGAGCGCGGTCTCGAGGTCGAACCGGCCGTTGGCGTCGACGGCGAGGTTGGCGCCTGCGCCCGCGACGGACAGGGCCGCCTCGATCCGGGCGAGGTCGTCGGCGAGAGGGGCGCCGCCGATCTTCATCTTGAAGGCGGTAAAGCCCTGGTCGCGATAGGCCGCGAACTCGTCGCGCAGCCGGCCGGGGCCGTCCTCGGGGTAGTAATATCCGCCGGCCGCGTAGGCGCTCGTCCGGCGATCGGGCGAGGGCCGGCCGAAGGTGCGCGCGATGGTCTCGCAGGCCGGCTCGTCGGCGAGCTTGGCGTTGAGGTCCCAGACCGCAAGTTCGATCGCCCCCATGGCCGCCGCCCGGTCGCCGTGGCCGCCCGGCTTCTCGTTGCGCATGCCCGCCGCGAGCACTTTCGCCGCGTCGAAGGCACCGCCGCTCTCATCGAGAAGGTCGACGTCTTTCGCGGCGCGTAGGCGTGGAAGGATGCGGTCGCGCAGGATGCCCCCCTGCGCGAAGCGGCCGATGGAATCGAAGGCGAAGCCGGTGACGGGGCGTCCGTTCCGGATGACGTCCGTGACGAGCGCGACGAGCGAGACGTCATGCTCGGCGAAGGAGACGACGGCGTTGGCGACGTCTCCCTGAAGCCGGATGGAGGCCTCGCGGATGGCGACGATGCGCACGGCGTCTACTGCCCCGCGGTGACGCCGGCTTCCCGGATGATCGGCCCCCACTTGTCCGTCTCGGCCTGGAGATGCGCCTGCAGCGCCTCGGGCGTCGCACGCTCGGGCGAGGCCGCTTCGGCGCCGAGCTGCGCCATGCGCTCGCGGATCGTCTTGTCCGCCAGGGCCGCGTGCACAGCCTTGGTCAGCTTGTCGAGCACGGGCTGCGGCAGGCCCTTCGGCGCCCAGATGCCGTACCAGATGGTGAGCTTGAAGCCCGGGAGGCCATTCTCGGCGGCGACCGGCAGCTTGGGCAGGGTCGGGACGGGCTTGTCGCTCGTGACGGCATAGCCCTTGATCGAGCCGGCCTCGACATTGCCGATGACGTTGACGGTCTGGTCGCACATCATGTCGACCTGACCGGCCATGAGGTCGTTCATCGCCGGCCCGGTGCCGCGATAGGCGACGCTCGTCACCTTCGTGCCTGTCGCCTTCTGGAAGAGCAGGCCGCAGAGATGCGAGGCCGAGCCGATGCCGGCATGCGCATAGGTCACCTTGTCTTTGTTGGCCTTCACGTAATCGATCAGGTCGGCGAAGGTTTTCGGTGCGAAATCCTTCTTGGCGACGAAGACCGACGGCAGGTCGACCACGATGCCGATCGGCTGGAAGTCCTTGAGCTGGTCGTATTTGAGCTTGGGGTAGAGCGCCGGATTGGTCGCGGCGCTGACGTGGATCATCAGCAGGGTGTAGCCGTCGGGGGGCGACTGAGCGACCTTCTGCGAGCCGATCGTGCCGCCGGCGCCGGCCGTGTTCTCGACGATGACCTGCTGGCCGAGTGCGGTCGACATGCCCTGCGCGACGAGCCTCGTCAGCGTGTCGCCGGGGCCGCCTGCCGAATAGGGCATCACCAGCGTGATGGGGCGCGTCGGGAAATCCTGCGCCGCGGCCGTTCCGGCGAGTGCGACGCCGATCGCGGCCGCCATGATGACCAGTTTGCGGACCATTGATGTCCTCCCTCGTGAATGGCGGATTTCCGCGCAATATGTACCAACATATTGAGCGTCGGCCCGCGGGGAGTCAACGTCGCTCGGGATCCGTTTCGCGCAGCAGCCGCATGAACAGCGTGAACTGCCCCGCCGGATGCAGCGTCGTCGTGATGAGGAAGGCGACGCCGGCCGGATCGAGATAGCGGCGCAGGATGCGGAGCGCGGGCGCGCCGGCATCGCAATGCAGGCTCGTCGCGATCTCCGCCGGGACGATGGAGGCGTCGATCTCCTGGCGGATCTCCGCGATGCGGCGGCCATGCCGGGTCTCGACGAGGGTGCTGATCAGGGCCGAGGGGGACGATGCGATCTCGTCTTCGAGTTCGGCATGGCGCGGATCGAGATAGGATTGCGTCAGGCCGATCGGCGCATCCCGGTCGGGGGCGTGGCGCAGGCTCGTGATCCGCAGCCAGCGGCTGCCTGCCGAGCATCCGATCTCGCGGGCGAGGGCGCGCCCCGCGACGATGGTGTCGGCCCCGATCACCGTCCGCGAATGCTCCGCCCCGAACGCGATCAGGTTCTCGACGGACACGATCGCATGCCGGAAGCCCACCGCCGGCGCCGCCGCCTCGACCCGGGTGCCGGCGCGCCGCTTGCGCGAGATCATGCCGAGATCCTGCAGCTCCTGGAGCGCCGCGCGGACGGTGTTGCGGGAGGCTCCGTATTGCGCCGACAGTTCGAGTTCCGTCGGCAGATGGGAGCCGACCGGAAAACGCCCCGCTCCGATCCCGTCGATGAGATCGCGGGCGAGCCGGGCGTGCAGGGGTGAGGTCATGCTTGCGTCCGGATCATCGCTGCCGCATTAAAGGTTGGTACATATTTGCGCTTCCGCCGCGTCTGGCAACAGAGGCGGCGGGCGTCTGCCAGGGAGGACCGCGATGCGGCCCGGTTTCAGTGCCACCACCGTCCTCGATTCCGTCCTGTTCCGGGATGCGTTCGGGACCCCGGCCATGCGCGAGGTCTTCAACGACCGCGCCCTCGTTCAGCGCTATATCGAGGTCGAGGTCGCGTTGGCCAAGGCCGAGGCGCGCTGCGGGGTGATCCCGGCGGACGCGGCCGAGGAGATCGCGCGGCGCGCGAGCCTCGACGCGCTCGATTTCGACCTCCTGCGGCAGGAGACCGACATCGTCGGCTACCCCATCCTGCCGCTCGTCCACCAACTCGTGAAGCAATGCGGCGAGGCGGGACGCTACGTCCATTGGGGGGCGACGACGCAGGACATCATGGACACGGCCGTCGTGCTCCAGATGCGGGCCGCGCTCGACCTCGTCGAGCGGGACATCGACGCGCTGCGCACGATCCTCGCGGATCTCGCGACGACGCATCGCGACACACCGATGGCGGGCCGCACGCATCTCCAGCACGCCCTGCCCGTCACCTTCGGCTACAAGGTCGCGATCTGGCTCGCGATGTTCGACCGGCATGCCGAGCGGCTGGCGCAGCTCCGGCCGCGTGTCCTCGTCGGCTCCTTCGCCGGTGCCGCGGGCACGCTCGCCTCTCTCGGCGAGAAGGGCCTCGAGGTGCAGGAAGCCTTGTGCGGGGAACTCGGCCTCGGCGTCCCGGTCTCGACCTGGCATGTCGCGCGCGACGGTTTTGCGGAGGCGATCAACCTCCTCGGCCTCGTGACAGGCTCGCTCGGCAAGATCGCGCTCGACGTGATGATCATGGCCTCGACCGAATATGCGGAGGTCTACGAGCCCTTCGTGCAAGGCCGCGGCGCCTCCTCGACCATGCCGCAGAAGCGCAATCCGATCTCGTCCGAACTGATGCTCGCGGCCTCGAAGGCCGTGCGCCAGCACGCGGCCCTCATGCTCGATGCGATGGTGCAGGATTTCGAGCGGGCGACGGGCCCCTGGCATGCCGAGTGGATCGCCATCCCCGAGAGCTTCGTGCTGACGGCGGGGGCGCTGCACCAGGCGAAATTCGCGCTCGGGGGCCTGATCGTCGATGCCGACCGCATGCGCCGCAATCTCGGCATGTCGAACGGCCTCATCGTCGCCGAGGCGGTGATGATGCGTCTCGCGCCCGCCATGGGCCGCCAGAGCGCGCATGACGTCGTCTACGCGGCCTGCCGCATCGTCAACGAGGAGGGCGGCACGCTCGCCGAGGCGCTGGCGCGCGACCCGGCCGTGACGGCGCATTTCGATCGCGAGGCGCTGGAGGGGATCACCGCGCCGGAGAGCTATCTCGGGAAGTCGGGCGAGATGGTCGACCGGGTCGTCGCCTCAAGCCGGAGGCACGGGTCGGCGGCCTGACCCGTCACGACCGGCCCGGGGCGGGCGACGTGGCGTGCCGCCCGGGCGAGAGCCGCACGCGCCGCGTCGGATCGCCTTCCCTCCGACGCGAGACTGGACTTCGCCACCTGTCACGGGGAGAAGCGGGGCAACGATAAGGGAGGAGACATGAGCGTCGATCCGATTGCGGCCGTCGGGGAAGACCAGGCGACGGGCGAGACGGCGGAGCTTTTCGCCGACCTGCGGGCGACGCTCGGCGTTCCCTTCGTCAACCTGATCTGGCGCCATCTCGCGACCATTCCCGGCGCGCTGCCCGCCGTCTGGACCCGGATGCGGCCGCTCTATCTGTCCGACGAACTCGGCGGACGGGCGGAGGACCTCCGGCAAGCCGCGCGGGTGCCGGGGATCGAGACGCTGTCCGAGGCGATGTGGGATTGCGCCGGCGTCGACGCAGCCGCCCGCGCCCGGATCGGGGCGCTGATCGACGACTACAACCGCGCCAATTCGACCAACTTCCTCGCGCTCGCGACGGCCGGCATCCTCCTGCGCGGAGAGAATGGCAGGGCGTCCGCCCCCCGCCTGCCGACCCCGGCTGCGGTTCGTATCGCGGCTGTCGGGGTTCCGCCCCTGCCGGCCTTGGACGGCATGCCGCCGTCCCTTGGGCGGCTCGTCCGGGATTTTGATCAACTCGGCCGTCTTGGCGCGAACGAGGCGATCGCGAGCCTCTATCGCCATCTCGCCCATTGGCCCGCCTTCATGGCGGTCGCCTATGCCGCCCTGCTGCCGCACGACCGGGCGGGGCTGCTCCAGACGGCGCAGCGGGCGTTGGTGGCGGAGGGGCGCGGGATCGCGGCTGGCGAACTCCTGCCCATGCTCGCCCCGGGGCCGATCGAGCTCGACGCGGCGTCCCGGGCGCGTGCCCTGGCCTCGATCGACGATTTCACCGGTCTGATGATCGGGCGCATGACGGTCATGGGCATGGCCATGCGGACCCTGCTGGGGCGTTGACGGCCGGCCGTTCGGCCGGCTCCGCCTCAGTTCGCGGCGACGAGCGTCACCCGGGCGACGCCGCGACCGCCCATGCCGAGCGCCTCCGACGCCGCCTTGGACAGATCGATCACACGGCCATGCGCGAACGGGCCGCGGTCATTGATGCGCACGACGACCGAACGGCCCGTCGTCTCGTCGACCACCTTCACGCGCGTGCCGAAGGGCAGGGTGCGGTGCGCGGCCGTCATGTCGTTCTGGTTGAAGCGCTCGCCGCTCGCGGTCTTGCGGCCGTGGAAGCGCGGACCGTACCAGGAGGCGACCCCTGCATGCATGACGCGTTCGGGCCTCGCAGCCGCCTCCGGCGCACGGAAGGCCGAGCCGAGGGACCACGGCGAGGAGCGCTGTTCGGAGAAGCCGGGTGCCGGCTGGGCGGGCGCGACCTCCGTGATGGGCTTCGCGACCGGCTCGATGCTCGCCAGGGTGAAGCCCGGCCGCGGCGGGGGGCGCACGGCGAGGCGAGGATCGCGGCTCGAAACGTCTTCGGCGACGATTTCCGCGAAGTCCGGGCGCGGCGGCGGCTGAATGGCGGGAGACTCGCCGGCCGTCGGGGCCTCGGCGGAAGCCGGCGCGACAGCGGCATTCTGTTCGAGCGCCGCGAGGGGGCCGACGCTGTCGGGTCCGAGGGAGGGGCGGAAGAGGCGACCAGCCCGCTCGGCCGCGGGCTCAAAGAAGGAGATCGTGCCGACCGGCGGGAAGGCTCCCGCGCCCGGTTCGACGGCCTCGAAGCCCATCAGTTGCGGAGGCAGGTCGGGGGCTTCGATTTCGAGTGCGGCGACGACGGGCGGCGAGACGGCGGCGGTCTGCACGGCGGGAACGGGTTCGCGCCAGAGGGACGTCGTCGCCAGCGCGGCGCTGCCGCACACGACCGCGCTTCCAGCGCACCAGATGAGCAGGGCTTTCTTGGCCATGGTTCATTGTCCAGGGCCGTACAGCGCGGTTCAAGAGGGCTGCGGAGCAAAAGCAGCCGGCTTGTGGATGGATCACGACGTCCTATAGCGACAGTCGAATCAAGGTTTAAGCTACGGTTTAAGAGAGCATTAAGCGTAACGCGGCGCTACCCTCTGGCCGATGCGGGGTCCCGGCCAAAGCATTTCAGCGAATTGTCGATATGTTGCCGAAATGCATCGCTGGCCGGATTTCGTCCGTCCGCCGGCCGCGTCAACCCTTTCGATACCGCTTGCCGAGCGCGAGCCAGTCGCGCACGCGGGCCTCGGGATCGGCATTCTGCGTCACGTCGCTGACGACGGCGATCGTGTCGGCGCCGGCCTCGAACACCCCGGCGCCCTTCTCGAGCGTGATGCCGCCGATCGCGACGAGCGGCACCGAGCCGATCCGCTTCTTCCATTCCCCGATCCGGTCGAGCCCCTGTGGATCGAAGCGCATGGCCTTCAGGGTCGTGAAATAGATCGGGCCGAGGGCGATGTAGTCGGGGTCGACGGCGAGGGCGGTGTCGAGCTCCGCCTCGTCATGGGTCGAGATTCCGAGGGTCATGCCGGCCCGCCGGATGGCGCCGATATCGGCTTCCGCGAGGTCTTCCTGGCCGAGATGAAGGTGCTCCGCCTTCGCCTCGATGGCGGCCTCCCAGTAATCGTTGACGACGAGCCGGGTCGAGGTGCCGGCGCTCGCGGCCAGGGCCTCGCGCACGAGGGCGAGCGCGGCGGCGGGAGCGAGGTCCTTCGCCCGGATCTGCACCGTGCCGACCCCGAGCGCCGCGAGACGGCGGACCCAGTCCACGCTGTCGACGACGGGATAGAACGGATCGGGATAGGGGCGCATGGCGAGGCCTCGTTAGCGGCGGCGAGCCGGCAGGTTGCAGCGCTCGATCGGGCCGCGGACGAGCGTGCCGTCGCCGCGGCGGTAGGATCCGCGCGGATAGACGCGGCAGCCCGGCGGGCCGCGGAGCCTCTTCACGCGCCGGACCTGGACGCTGCGATAGCGGCGGTGCGAGAAGTCGTAGCCGCCGATAGAGACATTCGGCCCGAAGCGGACCTGCGCCTCGGTCGGCGCCGGGACGAGGAGCAGCATCGCCGCCGCGGCGGCGATGGCAAGGCGCTTCACGCGGCTCCGTCCGCGGCGAGGAAGTTCTCCAGCCAGTGGATGTCGTACTGACCGTTCTGGATGTCGCGGTTCCGCACGAGGGTGCGGTACAGCGGCAGGGTCGTCTCGACCCCGTCCACGACGAACTCGTCGAGCGCCCGCCGCAGCCGCATCAGGCACTCGTTCCGGTTGCGGCCATGGACGATCAGCTTGCCGACGAGCGAATCGTAGTTCGGCGGGATGCGGTAGCCCTGGAAGGCGGCCGAATCGACGCGGACGCCGAGGCCTCCGGGCGGATGGAAATAGGTGATGACGCCGGGGGACGGACGGAAGGTCGTCGGATGCTCGGCGTTGATGCGGCACTCGATGGCATGGCCCGAGAGCTTGACCTCGTCCTGCGTGACCGAGAGGCGGCTGCCGCCGGCGATCCGGATCTGCTCGTTGACGATGTCAATGCCGGTGATCATCTCCGTGACGGGATGCTCGACCTGCACGCGAGTGTTCATCTCGATGAAGTAGAAGCGCCCGTCCTCGTAGAGGAACTCGACGGTGCCGGCGCCCGAATAGCGGAGCTCCTGCATCGCCTTGGCGACCGTCTCGCCGATCGTCGCCCGCTCGGTCTCGTTGAGGGCGGGCGAGGGGCCTTCCTCCCAGACCTTCTGGTGTCGGCGCTGCAGCGAGCAATCCCGCTCGCCCAGATGGATCGCGCCGCCATGGCCGTCGCCGAGGACCTGGATCTCGATATGGCGCGGCTTCTCGAGATACTTCTCGAGATAGACGGCATCGTCGCCGAAAGCGGCGAGGGCCTCGGCCTTGGCGGTCGCGAGCGCGTCGGGCAGGGCCTCGGCGGTCCGGGCGACCTTCATGCCGCGTCCGCCGCCGCCCGCCGCCGCCTTGATCAGGACGGGGTAGCCGATCTCTGCGGCGACGCGCGCCGCCTCGGCATCGTCCGAGATGCCGCCGTCGGAGCCGGGGACGCAGGGGATGCCAAGACGACGGGCGGTCTTCTTCGCCTCGATCTTGTCGCCCATGATGCGGATATGCTCGGCCTTGGGGCCGATGAAGGTGATGTTGTGGTCCCGCAGCATCTCGGCGAAGCGGGCATTCTCCGAGAGGAAGCCGTAGCCGGGATGGACCGCATCGGCGCCGGTGATCTCGCAGGCGGCGATCAGGGCCGGGATGTTGAGATAGCTCTCGCGGGCCGGCGGGGGGCCGATGCAGACGCTCTCGTCGGCGAGGCGGACATGCATCGCGTCGGAATCGGCCGTGGAATGGACGGCGACCGTCGCGATGCCGAGTTCCTTGCAGGCCCGCAGGATGCGGAGCGCGATCTCGCCGCGATTGGCAATGAGGATCTTGTCGAACACGCGCAGGATCCGACTATTCGATCGCCACGAGAGGTTCGCCGTATTCGACCGGCTGGCCGTCCTCGACATAGATCGCCGTCACGATGCCAGCGCGGGTCGCGACGATGTCGTTGAAGGTCTTCATGGCCTCGATGAGGAGCAGCTTGTCGCCGACCTTCACGGGCGAACCCACCTCGATGAAGGGGCGCGAGCCGGGGGAGGGACGGCGATAGGCGGTGCCGACCATCGGGGAGGTCAGCGCGTCCGGATGCCGTGCGGATGCGCTGGCCGCCGCATCGACGGCGGCCGGGACCAGGGCGGCCGGCGCCGCGATCGGGGCGGGGGCAGGGGCCGCGGCGACGACCGAAATCGTGCGCGCCACACGGATGCGCAGATCGCCCTTCTCGACTTCGATCTCGGTGAGGTCGGTCTCGGCCAGAAGACCGGCCAACTCGCGCACGAGGTCGGGATCGAAGGGGCGAGAGGCGGAGGTGTCGGCCTCCTGGTCGGCTCCGGCCGAAGGGCGGCTCATCGTGATCGTACTCAACAGCTCGCGTTCCCGCATTTGCGCGCCGTCTCGATGGCCTGGCGCAGAGGTTCGATGCCGACAGCGCCCGAGATGACCTCTTCGCCGACGACATAGGCCGGCGTTCCGGTCAGGCCGAGGCGCTCGGCAAGCATGGTGTTGGTGGCGACGGCCTGCTGGACCTCGGCTCCGTTGACGTCGCGCTGGATGCGGGCGACGTCGAGCCCCATCTCCTTGGCGAGCTTGAGGGCCTGTTCGCCGCCGATCCGGCCCCGCGTCTCGAGAAGCCGGGCATGGTATTCGAAGGCGCGGTCGCCGCTGAGCTGGGCCTTGGCGGCCATGGCGACGCGCGAGGCCTCGACCGAATCGGGGCCGAGCACCGGCAGGTCGCGGAGCACGACGCGCAGCTTGCCGTCGGCCTTCATCAGGCCGCGCAGATCGCCGAGGGCGCGTTTGCAGAAGCCGCAATTGTAATCGAAGAATTCGACCAGGGTGACGTCGCCCGAGGCATTGCCCACGACGACGCCGTGCTTGGCGGAGACGACGGCTTCGCGGACCTCGGTGAGGGCGGCCTGCTGCGCCTTGCGCTGCGCCTCGTTCTGCCGCTTCTCGAGTTCGACGATCGCCTCCTGAAGCACCTCGGGATTGGTGACGAGATACTCCCGCACGATGCCCTCGATCGCCCGGCGCTGCTCGGCCGAGAAGAGCGACGGCGTCTGGGCCAGCGAGGGCGCCGAGAGGCCGATAGCTGCCGCGATCAGCAGGATGGCAGGCCGAAGCCGGCGTTTCAGGAGCATGCGAGGGCTTTCGAAAGTCCGCCCGGGCGCGCGCGGCGCGATCCCGACGGTGTGAGCGAGGTATCGCCGAGGCGCGGCGAGGTCAATCGCGCGCCCGACAGCAGGGTTGCATTCTTGTGGTCCCTCGACCGGGCGAAACGATGGCGGAATCCAGCCGAGCCCGCGCGATGCAGATTCTGTCGGTCGCCGAAGGGCGACGTCTTGACGTTTCGTCCGGCCTGCTGAGGAAAAGCTGATGCGCTCCCTCGTCCTTCTGTCGCTTGCCGTCGCGGCCACCTGTTTCGGGGCGTCTGCCCTCGAGCCCGAGCCGCCCTACGGGACCTGGGGCGTCGATCTCGCCGGCATGGACCGGGCCGTCGCGCCGGGGGGCGACTTCTTCCGCTTCGTCAACGGCCGCTGGCTCGACCGGACGACGATCCCGTCCGACAAGCCCTCGGCCGGCGTCGACCGCGCGATGATGGACCGCGTCGAGGGGCGGACCCGCCTCCTTCTCGAGGCCAATCCGGGTGACATCGCCCCTGCTTTGCGACCCGATGCGCGCAAGCTTGTCGACTTCTACGCGGCCTTCATGGATTCCGGTCGCGCGGAGCGTCTCGACCTCGCGCCCGTCGCCGACCACCTTCACGCGATCCGGTCAGCCGCCACCCGCGACGACCTCATCCGGCTGCAGGGCGATGGCCATCGCCGGCACGGCATGACGCTGCTCGCGCTCGATATCTATCCCGATTCGCGCGATCCGGATCGCCATGCCGTGCATCTCGGGCAGCGCGGGCTCGGATTGCCTGATCGCGACTACTATCTTGAGACGGCGTTCGCGAGCACCAAGGCCGCCTATGCGGCCTATATCGCCGAACTCCTCGGCTTCGCCGGGTGGGAGAACGCGGCCGGCATGGCGCCGGCCATCCTCGCCTTCGAGACGGAGCTCGCCCAGGCGAGCTGGAACGCGACCGACAGGCTCGATCCCGAGAAGACCTTCAACCCGACCGATCCCGAGACCGTCGCACGGGAGACGGGCTTGCCGATCCAGGACATGCTTGCGCGGAGCGGCTTTGCGAAGCTCGATCGCATCGTGCTGCTCGAACGTGCGGCCGTCCTCGAGCTGGCCTCCATCTGGGGGCGGACGGATGCGGCCGTGCTGCGGGCCTGGCAGGCCTTCCATGTGCTCGACCGGGCGGCCCCCTTCCTGTCCGACCGCTTCGTCCAGGCGAATTTCCGCTTCCGCAGGGGCATCGTCGACGGCGTGTCGGAACTCGCTCCGCGCTGGCGGCGCGGCGTTCTCGCGACCGAGGCGGCGATGGGGCACGCGATCGGTCGCCTCTACGTCGAACGTCACGTCCCGCCCGGCCTGAAGGGCGAGATCGAAACGATGGTCGGCCATCTCCGGACGGCCCTCGCGCGGCGTCTGGAGCGCACCGACTGGATGGAGACGCCGACGCGCACGAAGGCCGTGGACAAGCTGCGGCGTCTCGAGGCGCAGCTCGCCTGGCCCACGCGCTGGCGCGATTACGGCGCGCTGCGGATCGCGCGCGACGATCTCGTCGGCAATGTCGAGCGGGCCATGGCGCACGACTGGGACCGTCAGGTCGCCCGTTTCGACCGGCCGGTCGATCGCGAGGACTGGGATACGACGCCTCAGACCGTGAACGCCTTCTACGAGTGGAGCGCCAATGCGGTGACGCTGCCCGCGGGCCAGATCCAGCCGCCCTTCTACGATCGGCGGGCCGATCCCGCGGTGAATTACGGTGCGCTCGGCATGCTGATCGCGCACGAACTGATCCACGGATACGACAATACCGGCCGCAAATTCGACGGACACGGCCGGCTGTCGGATTGGTGGACATCCCGCGATGCGGCCGAATTCGAGCGCCGCTCGGCCGAACTCGGACGTCAGTTCGGAGCCGTCGAGGTTCTGCCCGGCCTGTTCGTCAACGGCGATCTGACGATGGGCGAGAACATCGCGGATCTCGGGGGCCTTCTCGTCGCTCTCGACGCGTACCGCCTGTCGCTCGGCGGACGCGAGGCGCCGGTGATCGATGGCCTGACCGGCACGCAACGGTTCTTCCTCGGCTTCGCGCAATCATGGCGCGGCAAGGCGACGGACGAGTGGCTGCGGAGCCAGGTCGTGTCCGATCCGCACCCGCCCCATGCCGCCCGCGTCAACGGGGTCGTCCGCAACGTCGACGACTGGTACGAGGCCTTCGGCGTCACCCCCGGCCATGCGCTGTACATCGCGCCCGAGAAGCGGGTGCGCCTGTGGTGAGGCGGATGGCGGATGAAGGATGGCGGATGTGAGTGATCGGGCAGGCGATGACGGCTCGCGGCCGGCCCTGGCGCGACGTATCGCGCAGGTGCAGCCCTTCCTCGCGATGGATGTGCTTGCGGCCGCCGGCGCGAAGGAACGGGCCGGCGAAAGCATCGTGCATATGGAGGTCGGCCAGCCCTCGGCCCCGGCGCCGCGGCCGGTGATCGAGGCGGCGCGGGCCGCCCTCGATCACGGCCGGATCGGCTACACGGATGCCCTCGGCATCGCGCCCCTGCGGGAGCGCATCGCCGGTCATTACCGCGACGCCTACGGCCTTTCGATCGCGCCCGATCGCGTCGTCGTGACGACCGGCTCGTCGGCCGGGTTCGTGCTGGCCTTCCTCGCGCTGTTCGACAGGGGTGCGTCGGTCGCGATCTCGGCGCCGGGCTATCCGGCCTATCGCAACATCCTCGCCGCGCTCGACCTCGCGGCGCTCGACGTCCCGCTGCGGGCGCAGGACGGCTGGCGTCTCACCGCCG
This sequence comes from Enterovirga rhinocerotis, assembly GCF_004363955.1. Lineage (GTDB taxonomy): Bacteria > Pseudomonadota > Alphaproteobacteria > Rhizobiales > Beijerinckiaceae > Enterovirga > Enterovirga rhinocerotis. The sequence continues at coordinate 80,218 of NZ_SNZR01000017.1, read as the reverse complement.
ATGCTATCGCAGAAGCGGCCGGTGCGGGGCCCCTCGCCGGGATCCTCGCCATGAGCCCGGCCAACCCGTCGGGGACCATGATCGACGGAGCCGGGCTCGCGAGCCTCGGCCGGCTCTGCCGGGAGCGCGGCCTCTGGTTCGTCTCCGACGAGATCTATCACGGCCTGACCTATGGCGAGCCGGCCGACACGGCGCTCCGCCACCACGACGACGCGATCGTTATCAACTCGTTCTCGAAATACTACTGCATGACGGGCTGGCGCATCGGCTGGGTCGTCGTGCCGGAGCGGCTGGTGCGGCCGATCGAGCGGCTCGCGCAGAACCTCTACATCTCGCCGCCCTATCTCTCGCAGGTGGCGGCCGTGGCGGCCTTCGACGCGACCGAGGAACTGGAGGCGGTGAAGGCGGATTATGCCCGCGCCCGGAGCCTTCTTCTGAGCGAGCTTCCCGGTCTCGGCATCACCGAGATCCATCCCGCCGACGGCGCCTTCTATCTCTATGCCGACGTCGCCCGGTTCACGAACGATTCCATCGCCTTCTGCCGGCGGATGCTGGACGAGGCGGGCGTCGCCGCGACGCCGGGCCTCGATTTCGACCCGCTGGAAGGAAGCCACCACCTCCGCCTCTCCTTCGCGGGAGGCGAGGAGGTGTGCCGCGAGGCGGTTCGGCGGCTGCGCGGCTTCCTGCGCTGACTTGAGCGCCGATCCCGGCGCGAGCCGGGATCAGGGGGAGCGTCTGCGGCAGATCGGCATCGCCTCGCCGGCCCCGGCTTGCGCCGGAGGTAGCGAGGCGGCCGGATCCGGACCGCCCCCGGCGACTACGCTCCCGTGAGAGCGGATTTCGCCTTGGACCACCAGCCGCCGCGCTTGGGACGGCTCGGATCGGGCGGCGTCAGCACGATGGCGACCGGCTCGGGTTCCGGCTCCGGCGCGGGCTCGGGTTCCGAAACCTGAGCGGGGGCCTCGGCGGCCTCGGAGACGGGCGCCTCGGCTTCCGGCGCCGGCGAAGCGGCTTCGGTCGCAGGTGCTTCGGGCGCGGAGGCTTCGGCCACGACGGTCTCTGTGGCCTCTGCCGTCACCTGCACTGCGGCATCGTCCTGAGCGGGACGCTCCTCGGCGGGGGCCGGTTCGGCGGTCGACGCCTGCTGCTCCGCTCCGGTCTCCTCGGCGAGCTCGCGATCGGTCTCCTCGCCATCGCCGGAATCCGTCTCGGAATCGGCCTGCACGGACGGATCGCGGTCGCCATTGGCGGAGCCGCGGCGCCGGCGACGCCGGCGACGGCGACGGTTCGCGTCCTCGCCGTCATCCTCGGCACGCTTCTCGGCGCGATCCTCACGCTCCTCGCCGGATTGTCCCTCGTCCTCAGGCTCCCGCTCGCCACGAGGCTCGCGCTCCCGACGGGGCTCGCGCTCACGGCGAGGCCCCCGCTCCCGGCGAGGCTCGCGCTCGGCGCGGACCTCGAGCTCCTCCTCCTCCTCGATCTCGAACTCGGCGGTCGCCTCGATCTCGATCGGCTCGTCGACGGGCGTGATGGAATCGACCCGGATCCCGGTTGCCGGCGCGCGCACGGGCGCGGTGACGGGCGAGGTCCGCTCGATGGCGAAGGTCGTCGTGCCCGACAGGGTATCGTCCGCCGACACGGCGATGGCGACGCCGAACCGGCTCTCGATCTCGGCCAGATGCGCGCGCTTCTGGTTGAGGATGTAGAAGGCGATCTCGGTCCTGGTGCGGACGGCCATGTTGTGCGTGGCCGTGCGCAGCAGCGTCTCCTCGAGCGAGCGCAGGATCTGCAGCGCGACCGAGGGGACGGCCCGGACGAAGCCGGTGCCGGCGCAGTGGCGGCAGGGCACGGACGAGGATTCGAGCACCCCCGTCCGGATGCGCTGGCGCGACATTTCGAGGAGGCCGAACGGGGAGATGCGGCCGACCTGGATGCGGGCGCGGTCGTTCTTGAGGCAGTCCTTGAGCTTCTTCTCGACGGAGCGGTTGTTCCGCTTCTCCTCCATGTCGATGAAGTCGATCACGATCAGGCCGGCGAGGTCGCGCAGGCGAAGCTGCCGCGCGATCTCCTCGGCCGCCTCGAGATTGGTCTTGAGGGCGGTGTCCTCGATATTGTGCTCGCGCGTCGAGCGCCCGGAATTGATGTCGATCGAGACGAGCGCCTCGGTCGGGTTGATGACGAGGTAGCCGCCCGATTTCAGCGTCACCTGGTTCGAGAACATCGAATCGAGCTGCGCCTCGACGCCGAATTGCGCGAAGAGCGCCTGCGGCTCGCGGTAGGGGCGCACGGCCCTCGCCTGCGAGGGCATGATCATGGACATGAAGTCCTTGGCCTCGCGGTAGCCCTCCTCGCCCGCGACGACGACCTCGTCGATCTCCTTGTTGTAGAGGTCGCGGATGGCGCGCTTGATGAGCGAGCCCTCCTCGTAGACGAGGGCGGGGGCGGTGCTTTCGAGCGTCAGCTCGCGCACGCTCTCCCACAGCCGCATCAGATATTCGTAGTCGCGCTTGATCTCGGGCTTGGTGCGCGAGGCGCCGGCCGTGCGCAGGATGATGCCCATTCCCTCGGGCACCTCCAGCTCCTGGACGATCTCCTTCAGGCGCTTCCTGTCTTCGGCCGAGGTGATCTTGCGCGAGATGCCGCCGCCCTTGCCCGTGTTCGGCATGAGGACCGAGTAGCGGCCCGCCATGGAGAGATAGGTCGTCAGCGCGGCGCCCTTGTTGCCGCGCTCCTCCTTGACGACCTGGACGAGCAGGATCTGGCGGCGCTTGATGACCTCCTGGATCTTGTACTGGCGGCGATGGAGACGGGGACGCTGGGGAACCTCCTCGAGCGCATCGGCACCGCCGACGGCCTCGACATGCTCGTCCTCGTCGTCGTCCTCGTCGTCTTCGTCGCTCTCCTCGTCGTCCTCGTCCTCGTCGTCTTCGCCGTCGTCCTCGTCGCTGTCGTCATGCGCAGCGTTGTCGTCCTCGCGCTCGGCGTCCGTTTCGACGGCGTCCGGCGCGGCCTCGCCGGAGACCGGCGCTTCGGCCGTCTCGGCGGAGGCATCGACGGGCTCCACGGCGGAGACCTCGAGGGCGGGCTCGACCGGGGGCTGTTCGAGCGTCTCGGACGCGGCAGCAGGGGCCTCGTCGGCCGCCGGCTCCTGCTGCTCGGGCTCCGGCGTGACCGCCGGGGCGTCGGTGACGGCGGCTGCGTGCTCGGCGGCGTCGGAAGCCTCGGCACTCGTCGGTTCGGACGCGCTCTCGGCGGGCGTCGCCTCCTCGGTCTCGCCGGTGGCGGCAAAGGCCTCCGAATCGAGGCCGGCTTCCGCGGGATCGGCCGTCACGGCGAGGGAGGCCTCGCCGGTTTCGGTCTCGCCGCCCTCGACCGGGGCGGAAACCGTCTCGCCGTTGCGGCGGTTGCGCCTCTGCGCCCCGCGCCGGCGACGCCGGTTGCCGCTGCCGCGGCGCTCCTCGCGCTCTTCTTCCTCGCGCTCGGCCTGCTCGTCCGCTTCCAGCAGGGCCTGCCGGTCGGCGACGGGGATCTGATAATAATCGGGGTGGATTTCGCTGAAGGCGAGGAAGCCGTGCCGGTTGCCGCCATATTCGACGAAGGCGGCCTGGAGCGACGGCTCCACCCGCGTGACCTTCGCCAGATAGATGTTGCCGCGAAGCTGGCGGCGGTTGGCTGATTCGAAATCGAACTCCTCGACCTTGTTCGCCCGGGTTACGACGACGCGGGTCTCCTCCGGATGGGAGGCGTCGATGAGCATCTTGTTGGCCATAGGGGACTCTCAAGGTGGAGATCGTGCCGCGGCCGAGGCGGCATGAGGCCGACCCCGTGTCCCGGTGGAACCGGGCGGGCGGCCGCGAGCCGGAAGGCTCGGGGGGCACGAAGGTTGATGGAGCGTGCGACAGCACGCGGGACTGGCAACGAAAGCCTCGTCATCCGGCCTTCACGCACGCGAGGCATGATCGGATGACGGAGGTCGGTGAAATCCGGACGGGCGGCGGACGCGGCGACGGTCAGCGTGGAGGCTGTGTCCGTCAATGCGCCCATCGGCAGTCCTTCATGGGAGCAGGTCGGCACGACCTGCCGGTTGAGCCGCAGTCGAGCTACGGACGAGATGTCGCCGCCGGCGGATTTGGGAGAGAACGGTCCGGCCCCGCGCCCCATTGGGCGGGTGCCATCTCCCGGCATCGATCCGCACCGGTTGGCCGTTCCATTACAGATGGATGGCGGCGTTTGACAAGATGTCTCATCGGCACGCCGGCGCTGCGGCGGAAGCAGGGCTCGCCTCGCGCGGCGGCGAAGCCCCCTTGGCGGGCGGGTCGAAAGCGACCGTTAACCAAGCGGCCGCAAGTTCGGGGCGTCCGTGGTCTGCTTGTCCGGCCCTCTCGTCGCAGCCCTCTCGTTTGATGATGCCGTCCCTCGCCATCCGCATCGCCGCCTTGGCGCTGGCGCTTCTTCCGGCCTTCGGCGCCGCGGAGGCGTTCGCCTTCGGCTCGTCGGTGGCCGTCTCGGCCGAGGTCACGGCGGAGGAGGGCGCGACGAGGATCGTCCTCGTCGCCTCCCGCTCGGTCGAGGCCACCAGCTTCCTGCTCGAGAAGCCCGATCGCGCGGTCGTCGAGGCGCCCGGCCTGAATTGCCAGCTTCCGCACGAGGCGGGCCGGCGCCGGGTCGGGCTCGTCGCGGGCTTCCGCTGCGGCCTCTTCGCGGTCGGCCGGACGCGGCTGGTGGTGGACCTCGCGGCACCCGCCACGATCTCGCGCCTCGAATGGGTCGACGGGCCGGTTCCGGAGGTCAAGCACCTTGTCGTCGAGTTGAGGAGCGCCGATCGCGAGACGTTCCGCAAGACGGCACGGGCGCCCGGACGCGATCCGGACACGACCGGGTCGATCGCCGCGCCGCCCGGGCCCGGGCCGCTGGTGGCCATCGATGCCGGCCATGGCGGGGTCGATCCGGGAGCGATCGCGACCACGGGGGATTACGAGAAGGACGTCGTCCTCGCCTTCGCGCGCGCCTTGCGGGATCGTCTCGTCGCAGGCCGCCGCGTGCGGGTGCTGATGATTCGCGACGGCGACGTCTTCGTCCCGCTGGACGAGCGGGTTCGGATCGCCCGCGATGCCGGGGCGGATCTGTTCATTTCGATCCACGGCGATTCGATGTCGAACCCGAAGGGGCGCGGCGCGACGATCTATACGGGCGCGGAGCGGGCGACCGATCTCGAATCGGCCAAGGTCGCCGAGCGCGAAAACGCGGCCGATGCCGTCGGCGGGCAGATCCCGCCTGCGGTGCGCGCGGGTGTGTCCGATATCCTGCACGATCTGACCATCCGCGAGACGCGCGGCCTGTCGCATCGCTTCGCGGGGGTCCTGCAATCGGCTCTCGGGACCGTGATGCAGTTCACGCCCCAGCCGCACCGCGAAGCGGGGTTCCGCGTGTTGCGGGCGCCCGACATGACATCGGTGCTCGTCGAGCTCGGCTATTTGTCGAACGCCAAGGATGCGACCCTGTTGCTTTCGGACGACTGGCGCGCCCGATCCGCCGCCGCTATGGCGGAGGGCATCGAGCGGTTTTTCGGGCCGCGGCTCGCCGAGCGTGCCGCAGTTTTACCATAGAAACCGTGTCGATGGGCTCCGCCGATCACCGCCGGTTCGGGCGGGCGGCATGCGCGGGGGCTGGCCGAACGTCGCCCGACCGGGCCGGAAGGCCGGCCATCCAGGCTGGAAAGTGTGCGGATGCGGTTTATCCTCAGGTTCTTCGGCTTCCTGTTCTCGATCGGGGCGATCGCGTTCCTGATCGTGGGAGCCGTGGCCGGCTACTTCCTGTGGAAGTTCAGCCAGGGCCTGCCCGATCACGCGGCGCTCGCCAATTACGAGCCGCCGGTGATGACGCGCGTCCACGCGGCCGATGGCAGCCTGCTCGCCGAATATGCGCGCGAGCGGCGGCTCTATATCCCGATCCAGGCCGTCCCGAAGCTCGTGATCGGCGCCTTCCTCTCGGCCGAGGACAAGAATTTCTACAAGCATAACGGCATCGATCCCGAGGGCATCGTCCGCGCCGCGCTGCGCAACGTGCGGTCCGGCTCGAAGCAGGGCGCGTCGACCATCACCCAGCAGGTCGCCAAGAACTTCCTGCTCTCGAACGAGCAGACGCTCGAGCGAAAGGCCCGCGAGGCGCTGCTCGCGCTGCGCATCGAATCCGCCTATTCGAAGGATCGGATCCTCGAGCTCTATCTGAACGAGATCTTCCTCGGGACGCTGATCCCGGGCCGCAACGTGCACGGCATCGCCGCCGCGTCCCTCGAATATTTCAACAAGTCGGTCCACGAGCTGACCGCGGCCGAGGCCGCCTATCTCGCCGCGCTGCCGAAGGGGCCGAACAACTACCATCCCTTCCGCAAGACCGCCGAGGCGCTCGGGCGCCGGAACGAGATCCTCGCGCTGATGGTGGCCAACGGCTACCTCACCAAGGAGGAGGGCGAGAAGGCGCGGAGCGAGCCGCTCGGCATCAATTTCCGCATCAATTCGCCGAACCAGATCGCCTCGGGCTTCTTCGCCGAGGAGGTTCGCCGCGAACTCGGCGACCGCTACGGCGAGAAGGCGCTCTACGAGGGCGGCCTGTCGGTGCGGGCGACGCTCGATCCGAAGATCCAGGCCATGGCGCGCAAGGCGCTGGTCGACGGCCTGATCAAGTTCGACGAGGCCCATGGCTGGCGCGGGGCGCAGGGCAACATCAACCTCGCGGGCCGCGAATGGGGGCTTGCCCTCGCCGAGGTCTCGGCTCTCAACGACATCCAGCCCTGGCGTCTTGCCGTGGTTCTCGACACGTCCGGAGGGCAGACCCGGATCGGCATCCAGCCGAAGCGTCTGGCCGGCCAGGGCGTCTCGCGTGAGCGAGAGATGGGCGTGATCCCGCCGGAGGGCCTGCGCTGGACCGGGCGTTCGCCGACGAGCGCCTTCCAGGTCGGCGACGTGATCTATGTCGAGCCGCTGGCGAGCAAGCCGGGCGCCTACCGGCTGCGCCAGCTCCCCGAGATCTCCGGCGCGCTCGTCGCGATGGATCCGTTCACCGGGCGCGTGCACGCGATGGTCGGGGGCTTCTCCTACGACCAGAGCGAGTTCAACCGCGCGACCCAGGCCCAGCGCCAGCCGGGCTCCTCCTACAAGCCCTTCGTCTACGCGACGGCGCTCGACAACGGCTACACGCCCTCGACCATCGTCGACGACGTTCCGATCACGATCGAATCGGGCGGCGAATCGTGGTCGCCGCAGAACTTCGACGGCAAGGCGACGGGGCCGCACACGCTGCGCTACGGCATCGAGAAATCGAAGAACCTCATGACCGTGCGGCTCGCGCGGGATGTGGGGATGCCGCTCATCGCCGAGTATTCCCGCCGCTTCGGGATCTACGACGACCTGCTGCCGATCCTGCCGATGTCGCTCGGTTCGGGCGAGACCACCGTGATGCGGATGGTCACGGCCTATTCGATGCTGGCCAATGGCGGCCGGCGCATCAAGCCGACCCTGATCGACCGGATCCAGGACCGCACGGGCGCCACGATCTATCGGCACGACGACCGCGAATGCATCGGCTGCTCGGCGGAGAACTGGGCGAACCAGGACGAGCCGAAGCTCATCGACAAGCGCGAGCAGGTGCTCGACCCGCTGACCGCCTACCAGATGACCTCGATCCTCGAAGGCGTGGTGCTGCGCGGCACCGCCGCCCGCCTGCGGCCGATGGTCGACAACAAGCCCATCGCCGGCAAGACCGGGACGACGAACGACGCCAAGGACCTCTGGTTCGTCGGCTTCTCGCCCGATCTCGCGGTCGGCCTCTATCTCGGCTACGACAAGCCGCGTTCGATGGGAGCCAATGCCCAGGCCGGCACCTATGCGGCGCCGATCTTCGGCGAGTTCATGAAGATGGCGCTCAAGGACAAGCCGCCGACGCCGTTCCGGGTGCCGCCGGGGATCAAGCTGATCCGCGTCTCGGCCGCGAGCGGCGCCCGCGCCGGCGGCGAGGGCGGCGGCACGATCCTCGAGGCCTTCAAGCCCGGAACGTCGCCGCCCGACGCCTATGTCGCGCCGCCTCCCTCCGATGGCGGACCCGGCCCGTCCGCCCGCGCGGCTCCCGACGCGGATCGCGGCGGCGGAGGCTTCGGCCTCTGGTAGGGGCGCTCGGCCCCGGAACCGAGCGGCCGGGCGGGTCCCGGCGGCTCCCGCGCCGTTTACAGCTCCGGCGAACACCCCTATCTGAGCGCCTCGCTCATTCCTCTGAAGATCATGCGCGCCGAAATCCAATCGCTCCTCGAAGCCGCCAAGCAGTCCGTGGGCCTGCTGAGGAGGCATCTTTGACTGGGATACCGTCGATCGCCGTCTCGGCGAACTGAACGCGAAGTCCGAGGATCCCGAGCTCTGGAACGACCCGGAGGCCGCCCAGTCCGTCATGCGCGAGCGCAACGCGCTCGACGATGCGGTGGCGGCGATCCGCAAGATCGAATCCGACCTCGATGACGGCGTCACCCTGATCGAACTCGGCGAGGCCGAGGGCGACCAGGCCTCCATCACCGAGGGCGAGGAGACGATCCGGCGCGCCGCCGCGGAAGCCGCGCGGCGGCAGGTCGAGACGCTGCTCGCGGGCGAGGCCGATTCCAACGACACCTATCTCGAGGTGCATTCCGGCGCCGGCGGCACGGAGAGCCAGGATTGGGCCCAGATGCTGGCGCGCATGTATGCGCGCTGGGGCGAGAAGCGCGGCTTCAAGGTCGAACTGCTCGAGCAGCAGGACGGCGAGGAAGCCGGCATCAAGGGCGCGACCTTCCTGATGAAGGGGCACAACGCCTATGGCTGGGCGAAGACCGAGTCGGGCGTGCACCGGCTCGTGCGCATCTCGCCCTTCGATTCGAACGCGCGCCGGCACACGAGCTTCGCCTCGGTCTGGGTCTATCCGGTCGTCGACGACCGGATCCAGATCGACATCAAGGAATCCGATTGCCGGATCGACACCTTCCGCTCGTCGGGTGCGGGCGGGCAGCACGTCAACACCACCGATTCGGCCGTGCGCATCACGCATATCCCCTCCGGCATCGTCGTCGCCTGCCAGCAGGAGCGCTCCCAGCACAAGAACCGGGCCACGGCCTGGAACATGCTGCGGGCCCGCCTCTACGAGGCGGAGCTGAAGAAGCGCGAGGAGAAGGCGAATGCGGAGCAGGCCGCCAAGACCGATATCGGCTGGGGCCACCAGATCCGCTCCTATGTCCTGCAGCCCTATCAGCTCGTGAAGGATCTGCGGACGGGCGTCACGTCGACGACCCCGTCGGACGTCCTCGACGGCGATCTCGATCCGTTCATGGAGGCCGCCCTCGCGCAGCGCGTCTATGGCGGCGGCGAAGAGGTCGAGGACATCGACTGAGGCCGGCGCGGCTTCGTCGTCTTCCGCGGTCCCGCCATGCGGGACCGGCTTCCGCGATCAGAGCGCCGCTTTGGATCCGAGGGAGCGGAGGGCGACGACCAGCGAGCCGAGATCGGCCGCCGGCAGCCGAAGGAAGTCCCGTCCGAACTCGATGCAGCAGCGCTCGACGACCGCCGCGGCATCGTGGCTGACATGGGCGACGGGGCATAGGACTGCGTCCGCGCGGGCGACGAGGCCCGGCAGGACCGTCACCGCGTCTTCGCTGCCGCCGTCATGCGTCAGCAGAACGGCCCCGCGATTGCGGATCGCGAGGCGCGCCTGGGCGATCAGGTGCGGCCGTCCTCCGACATAGAGCAGCGTCAGGCCGCCGAGGCTGCCGACCGGCTTCTGTGACCGGGGCAGGCCGAGGGGCTGCAATCCCGGTTGCGGCCGCGAGGGACGAGCCGAAGCGTCCCCCGCCGGACTGGTCTTCGGTGCGGTGGTCACTCGCCAGTCCTCGATTGATATATCCACTGGGATACAGCGATAGGCGGCGCGCGAAATCGAGGCAAGGCGGGACTCTCGTGCCGGCGACGAGGTCGGCGAGGGTGGCGGTTGACCAGACGCGCCGGTGCGGTCACATCCGGGAGAGCGAGCCGCACCTTGTCCTCCGCCCCACCCGCCCTGACGTTCTCCGGCTGCCTCCAAGGCGCCCGCATCGTCCTGCCCACCCTGCCGGGCGTCGCCGCCTTCGCGATCGCCTTCGGCGCGGGGTCGGTGCAGAAGGGGCTGACAGTCTGGGAGAGCGTCGCGGCGAGCTTCTTCGTCACCGCCGGGACCGCGCAGCTGCTCTCGCTCGAGCTCTGGCGGGATCACTGGACGTTCGGGTCTCTCCTGACCATCGCCGCCGTGACCGCGACGGTGAATGCGCGCTTCATCCTGATGGGGGCCTCCCTCCAGCCGTGGCTGCGGGGGATCTCGGTCCCGGTCCAGGCCGCCTCGCTGTTCCTGCTGTTCGAGGCGAGCTGGCTCGCAGCCGAGAAGCACAGGGCTCAGGGTGGACGCGACGTCGGGGTGTTCATCGGGGCCGGCATCGTGTCCTGGCTCGCCTGGACGGCGGCGACCGTGCCCGGCTACTGGATCGGGACCCTCGTCGCCGATCCGAAACGCTTCGGGCTCGATCTCGTCCTGCCGTGTTTCCTGGCCTCGCTCGCGGTCGTTCTCTGGCGCGGGCCGCGCCGCTCGGGCGTTCCCTGGGCGATCGCGGCGGTCGTCGCCTTCCTGACCCAGACGCTGGTGCCGGGCTATGTCTTCATCGTGGCGGGCTCCATCGCGGGTGCCGTCGCGGGGGCGGTGATGCGTGAGCGCGTTTGAGGGTCCCTTCGGCCCCGCCTTCGCCATCGTCGCGATGGCTCTCGCGACCTATCTCTGCCGGGTCGCCGGCGTGGTGATCATGAGCCGCGTCAAGCTCACCCCCATGGTCGAGCGCGGCCTCGCCGCCCTGCCGGGCTCGATCGTCGCGGCCACGATCGTGCCGATCGCCATCAAGGCCGGGCCGGCCGGGATCGCCGGCGTCCTCGCGGCGGTCGTCGTGACCCGCCTCACCCATAGCGAGATCGCAGCCTTGGCCTGCGGCGTCGCTCTTGCGGCCGCGATGCGGGCGCTGGGAATCGGGTAAGGACGGCGAGCGGTCCGCCCCTGGAGGGGAGGATCGGGCGGGAGGGCCCGGGCGTCGGTGAGGCGCGGTCTTTCGCCCGGAACGCCGGCGGCGAGGGGATGAGCGACCACCCCACCGCAGGCATCGCCGCCGCCCTCCGTCCGGGGGGCTGCGCTGGAGGTCCGATCGGGCGCCCCTGGGGCCGGTCGGGATGGGGAGAGAGGGTCATGGCGGCGACCGTCACGGTCGTGTTTCCGATCTTCGCAGTCATCCTGATCGGGTGGCTGGCGCGGCGCGTCTCGTTCATCGACGAGGCGGCGGTGCGCGGGCTGCGGGAGGTCGCTTTCCGTCTCGTTCTTCCGGCGCTGCTGTTTTCATCGATGATCAGCGCGCCGCCGATCGACCTCCTGGGCGTGGCGACGGTCTATTTCGGCGCCTGCTTCACGATCTTCGCAATCGGTCTGGGGATCGGACGTCTGCTCGGCCTGTCGCTCGCCCGCTCGACGATGCTCGGGCTCAACGCCTGCTACGGCAACACGCTGATGGTCGGCGTCCCGGTCTCGGTCGCCGCCTTCGGGACCGACGCCCTGCCGCCGATCCTCACGATCATCGCGCTCCACTCCGGGACCCTCCTGCCGCTCGCGGGCGTCCTGATCGAGGCCGATGCGGGAGGCCGCCGCTCTCCGGCCGCCGTCGCCGCCGGCATCCTCAAGGGGGCCGGACGCAACCCCGTCATCCTCGCCATCCTGGCCGCCTTCCTGTGGCGGGCGACGGGCGTGACCCTTCCGGCGCCGTTCGTCGGGACGCTGAAGCTTCTCGGCGCGGCGGGCATCCCTCTCGCCCTGCTGGTCCTCGGCGCCTCGCTCCCTCCGCCCGATCGCGGAGCGCTCGGCATCGAGACGGTGATCGCCGTCTCCCTGAAGCTCCTCGCCCTGCCGGCGCTGGTCTTCGCCTTCGGCTCCTGGGCGGGCCTGCCGAGCCTCCCCCTCGCCGTCGCGACGCTCGCCGCCGCGACGCCCACCGGCGCCAACGCCTTCCTTCTCGCGCATCGCAACGACGAACTGATCGCGATCTCGGCCGGGACGGTGCTGGTGACGACGGTGCTCTCGGTCCTCACGCTCGGGGCGCTGGTTGCGATGCTCGGGTGAGGCGCCGGGGCTGGCCATGCGCGCCTGCTTCTGCGATCCGACAGGCCCGGAAGAGCAGCCTGATCGGAATCATCATGCGATGAGCACCATCGACGCGACGCAGGTCGACGTCATGCCCCGCGGCTCCCCATGCGATTCCGCCGAGGCGGAGCGGCTCTAGACGGGCTCCAACCAAGCCGGACCGCATCGTCGACCGGCCACGCCGAGATTCCAGACCCCTCACCTGTATGACGATCGACGCCTTCATCTCCTTCACGATCGCCGTGACGCTCCTCCTGATCGGCAAGATCGTGACGCTCAATGTCAGGTTCTTGCAGAAGTACTCGATCCCCGAGGCGGTCATCGGCGGGTTCTTATGTGTCGCCCTCGTCACGGCAGCCTATGTCGTATTCGGTACGACGATCGAGTTCGATCTCAACGTCCGTGATTTTCTCCTGCTGGCCTTCTTCGCCGGGATCGGGCTCAAGGCCGACATACGTTCCCTGATCGCGGGCGGGCGGCCCCTCGTCGTGCTGCTGCTGCTCGCCGTCGTGTTCATCCTGCTCCAGAACACCGTCGGGCTCGCGATCGCGCCGTTCTTCGGTCTCGATCCCCTCGCCGGCCTGATGCTGGGCTCGATCTCCCTGACCGGCGGCATCGGGACGACGCTGGCCTGGGCCCCGGTCTTCACCGACCGTCTGGGTGTCGCGAACGCGATGGAACTCGGCATCGCCGGCAATACCGGCGGGCTGATCGCGGCCTGCGTGATCGGAGGTCCCATCGCCACCTACCTCATGCGGCGCCACGCGATCGCGCCGCCGCCCAAGGCCGGGGTGCTCGATATCGGAGCCGCGGCGGCCGCCGGCCAGGCCCCGCTCGACTATTTCTGCGTCCTCTGGGCCATGCTGGCCATCAATGTCTCGCTCATCGCCGGGTTCGGGATCAGCCGGCTGATCGCCCTCAGCGGCCTGACCGTCCCGACCTTCGTGAGCTGCCTGATCGCCGGCATCCTGATCCGCAACCTCATGCCCTACACGGTCGGCGCGACCGTCAGGCGGATCTGGCCGCGCGTCGAGGACGGCCTCTCGCTGGTGATGGACCTGTCGCTCGGGATCTTCCTCACCATGGCGCTGATGGGCCTGCAGCTTTGGCAGCTCCACGGCGCCCTCGTCTTCGTCGCCGTCGTCCTGACGATCCAGATCGTCCTGACGATCGCCTATACGGTCGGGCTCGTCTTCCGACTGATGGGGCGGGACTACGAGGCCGCCGTCATCTGCGCCGGCTTCGGGGGGATCACCCTCGGCTCGACGGCGACCGCGATCGCCAACATGACGGCGGTCGCGCAGCAGCACGGGCCTGCCCCGAGGGCCTTCATCATCGTCCCGCTGGTGTGCGGCTTCTTCATCGACATCGTCAACGCGATCATCGTCTCGGCCTTCGTCGGCTGAGCGAGGCGTTCCGGCCGATGGCGCGGCCGCCTCGCCCGTCAGCCCCGGCGGGGGAAGACGAGCACGGTGTCGGGGGTCAGGCCGAGGCGCAGGCGCGCCCCGCTCGTCGGCAGGGCGCTCGCCGCCCCGTGCGCATTCGGCGCCATGGCGATGAGGATCGCGCCACGCCCGATATCGACGTGGAAATAGGTGACGGCCCCGGAATAGACGGTGTGGACGAGGTCGCCCTCGACGACCACGCAGCCGGACCCCTCGGGCGGATCGATGGCGACCTTCTCCGGCCGCACGACCAGATCGACCTCGTCGCCGGCGGCGACGCCCTCGGCTCCCGGAATGTCGAGGCTGTGACCGGATGCGGTCTCGATGCGCGCGGTCGTGCCGGTCACGCTCACGACCTTGCCGCCCACGGCGTTCGTGAATCCGATGAAGTCGGAGACGAAGCGGCTCTTCGGTCGCTCGTAGACATCCGCCGGCGAGCCGATCTGGACGATCTGCCCCTCCTCCATCACCACGATCCGGTCGGCCAGCGTCAGGGCCTCCTCCTGGTCGTGCGTGACGAAGACGGTGGTGATGCCGACCGCCCGCTGAAGCTGCCTGATCTCGACCTGCATCTGCTCGCGCAGCTTCTTGTCGAGCGCGGCGAGCGGCTCGTCGAGCAGCAGCACGTTGGGCTTGGTCACGATGGCGCGCGCCAGCGCGACGCGCTGGCGCTGGCCGCCGGAGAGCTGGGAGGGGCGCCGGTCGCCGTAGCCGGCGAGGCGCACCTGGGCCATGGCGTCCTCGACCGCCGCGCGGATCTCGCCGGCCGGCCGGTTGCGCATGGTGAGGCCGAACGCGACGTTCTCATGCACGGTCATGTGCGGGAACAGGGCGTAGTTCTGGAACACCATGCCGATGTTCCGCTTCCACGGCGAGACCGCGTTCACGAGCGTGTCCCCGATGCGGATGTCGCCCGCATCGGGTTTCTCGAGACCGGCGATCATGCGCAGGGTCGTCGTCTTGCCGCAGCCGGAGGGGCCGAGCAGACAGACCATCTCGCCGGGCGCGATGGCGAGCGACACCCCCCGCACCGCGAGCACGGAGCCATACCACTTCTGGACGTCGCGCAGGTCGACGCCGACCGCGTCCGAGGGGTTCGCCTTGATCATCGCTTCCGTCAGGACTTGAGCGTGCGGTCGATGAGGCTCTTCAGCTTCGGCATCTCGGCCGCGAGCTTGACGAAGTCCGGCCGCACCAGGGTCTTCAGCGCCTCCTCGGCGGAGATGATGGCCGGGTTGGACTTCAGCGCCTCGGGGATCTGCACCTTGGTGCTGGCCGGCGAGTAGAGGCCGCGCTCGATCCAGGCGAGCTGGCATTCGTCGGAGAGCCAGGTGTTCATGTAGATCTGGGTGAGCTTCGAGACGGCGGGCGAGAAGCCGGCGCAGAGCTGCATGTGGCCGGCCCACTGCACGCCGCCCTCCTTCGGGATGGTGAAGGCGACGTTCTTGCCCTGCGACTTGGCCATCGCGGTCCAGGAGCCCCAATGCGGCGCGAGCCACATCTCGCCGCGGCTGACGAGGTCCTCTTCGAGGGTCGGGGAATTCACCCAGGCGCCGATATTGGCCTTGTGAGGCTCCCAGGCCTTGATGCCGGCCTGCACGTCCGGACCCTTGCCGGTGACGACGCCGGCCATGATGTAGGCGTCGTAATAGACGTCCCACATGGACACGCGGCCCTTGTATTTGGGGTTCCAGAGGTCGGTCCAGGAGGTCGGCTTCTCCACCTTGTCCGGGTTGTACATGATGCCCCAGGGCGTCAGGTGGAACGGAATGCCGAAGCCGCCGGGCGTCTTGAGGTCCGCGGGCAGGTTGGCCGCGTTCGGCACGAGTTCCGGATCGAACTTGGCCCACATCTTGTCGTTGATGCCGCGCTGGGCGAACAGATCGTTCACCATGCCGCCGCTGACGACCGGGTTCGAGCGCTGGGCGAGCATCTTGGGATAGGCGACGGCGTTCGAGGCCGCCTCGAAGACGACCGACGTCTTCGGATGGCTCTTGTTGAACATCGGAACCGTGACGTCCTTCAGGATTTCGGGGACGATGCCGGGCTGGGACAGGATGGTGAGCCGGGCCACGTCCTCCGCGCTCGCCTGGGCGAGCGCCTCGGCGAGCTGGAGGAAGGCGGTGCCGCCGGCGCCGAAAGCGGCGGCGCCCTTCAGGATGGAGCGCCGGGAGGCGTGGCCGTCGAAGGCCCGCAGGACGTCCTTGGTATCTTCGCTGCTCATGGTCTGTGTCCTTCCGGAGTTGTTCTCGGCGCTTGCATATCCCGGACCGGTCTCAGGAGAATTGCTTGCCGAGACCGACGAGCTTCTCGATGACGATGATCGCCACCGAGGTGATGATGAGGAGAATGGTCGAGATCGCGGCGATGGTCGGATCGAGGCTGAACTCGGCGTAATTGTACATCTCGAGCGGCAGGGTCATCATGCCCGGTCCGACGAGGAACATCGAGATGGTGAACTCGTCGAACGACACGATCAGGGCGAAGGTCGCCCCCGCCAGAAGCCCGGGTCGCATCAGCGGCAGGGTGACGTGCCGGAAGGTCTTCCAGCGGTTCGCGCCCAGCGTATAGGCCGCCTCCGCCAGCGCCCGGTCGATCTCCGACAGGGTCGCGAGCGCCGTGCGCAGCACGTAGGGGAAGGTCAGCACCACATGGGCCAGGGCGAGGCCCCAGAAGCTGCGCAGGAGGCCGAGCGGGCTCAGCATCAGCGCCAGCGCCGCGCCCAGGACGATGGCGGGGAAGATCAGCGGCGTCATGAAGAAGGTGACGGTCGCATCCCGGCCGGGGAAGCGGTGCCGCACGAGGCCGAGGGCGGCGAGCGTCCCGGCCGTCAGCGCGACGATCGTCGCGAAGATCGCGATCGCGGCGCTGAGCGCGAAGGCGCGGCCGAATTCGGGCCGCTCCAGGATGTTGGCGAACCAGCGCAGCGAGAAGCCTCGCGGCGGGAAGCTCAGCGAGACGTCGTCGCTGAAGGCGAGCGGCACGACGATGAAGACCGGCAGCGCCAGGAAGACGAGGACCGCGATCACGTAGGCGTTCAGCACACGCTCGCTCGTCGGGAGGCGGGCGGCAGGCGGAGCGGCGGCATTCGGCTGTGACATGGGCCGCCTCCTATCGCTGCGCGTGGCGGCGCAGGAACAGGCCGTACAAGGTCAGCACGACCATCGTGCCCGCCGTGAGAACCATCGCGACGACGGCTCCCGTCGGCCAGTCGACCAGCACCACCATCTGCTCGTGGATGGTCACGGCGAGCACGTTCACCTGCCCGCGCCCCAGCATGACCGGCGTCACATAGGCGCCGACGGTGAGGCAGAACACGATCACGGAGCCCGCGGCGATGCCCTGCACCGAGAGCGGCAATGTCACCTTCAGGAAGGTGCGCACGGGGTTGGCGCCCATGACGGTCGCGGCCTCCGCGTAGCTCGGATCGATCTTGCCGAGCACCGAGGCGATCGACAGCACCATGAAGGGGATCAGGATGTGCACCATGCCGGCGACCACGCTCCAGAAGCTCTGCATGAGCCGCAGGGGGGTATCGATGATGCCGAGCGAGGTGAGCATCGCGTTGATGAAGCCCTCGTTGCCGAGGATGATCGTCCAGCCGATCGTGCGCACGATGATCGAGACCATCAGCGGCGAGATGACGCCGAGGAAGACGAGGTGCTTCCAGCGCGAGCGGGACCTCGCGAGATACCAGGCGACCGGATAGGCGACGACCGCCGTGATCGCGGTGACGACGAGGCCGAGCGCGAAGGTGCGCCCGATGATGCGCAGGAAATAGGTGTCGGTCAGGACCGCGGTGTAGAATTCGAGCGTCAGTCCCGTCGGATCGGGAAACCGATCCAGGAACGACATCCGCAGCATCATCAGGAACGGCCAGAGCAGGCCGACCGCGAGCAGCAGCACCGCCGGCGCCAGAAGCGCGCCGAGCGACAGGACCTTGCCGGTATCGATCCGGCGGGGCGGCGAGGCGGCTGCGCCCCCCGCCAGCGCGGGCGTCAGTTGACCCACTGGCCGCCGTCCACGTCGATGATCTCGCCCGTGATGAAGTTCGGCTCGACGGTCGCGAGGAAAGCCACCACCACCGCGATGTCGAGCGGCGTGCCGATGCGTCCGAGCGGGATCGTGTCCTGGATCGCCTCGCGACGCGCGTTGATCAGCGCGCGGGTGAGGCTCGTCTCGATCGAGCCGGGGCAGATGGCGTTCACGGTGACGTGCGGCGCCAGCTCCTTGGCGAGGCCTCGGGTCAGGCCCTGCACCCCGGCCTTCGCCGCCACATAGGCGAACTTGCTGACGGCCGAGGGGGCGCCGCCCGTGCCGGCGCTGATCGACGACATGTTGACGATGCGGCCGCCCTGCTGCGCCACCATCCCGGGCGCGACGGCCTTGCACCAGTTGAAATGGCCCTTGAGGTTGACCGCGATGGTGCGGTCGAACTCGGCCTCGGAAATCTCCAGCAGCGACTTGGGCTGCGAGATGCCGGCATTGTTGACCAGGACGTCGATCCGGCCCCAGCGCGCGACGACGCTGGCGGCGAGCGCCTGCACCTCCTCGTAGTCGCTGACATCCCCGCGAAGCACGATCGCGCCCGGCCCGATCTCGCCGACGGCCTCGGCCGCCGCATCGAGATCGCTGCTGTCGAGATCGGCGAGGGCGACGCGGAAACCCTTCCGGGCCAGTTCCTCGGCGCAGGCCCGGCCGATGCCGCGCGCCGCGCCGGTGACGATGGCGACGGGATCGTCAGGAAGGGGCATGGTGTCTCCACGGCGCCGGGCGCGAGGAGGCCCCGGCGAGGACCTCTGCGGCACGATCTCTCTGAAACCAATATTTCCTAGACGCCATTTTGTGTAAAGATCATTTCATCGGCGGCATCGTGCGCAAAAACGCGACATCCGAGCTGAACCGCGTCGCGGGCCCGTAGCGAGTGGAGGTGCGATGACCCTCATGGAGCGCCTGGAGGCCGAGCAGGCTCATTTCACGGCGCGGGAGCACGACATCGCGCAATACCTCACGCAGAACTATCCCCAGGCGATCCTGCAATCGGCCTCGGCCATCGCCCGCGCCACCGGGATCAGCCCTCCCACCGTGGTCCGGTTCTTCGCGAAGCTCGGCTACGACAGCTTCGCGGAGGCGCAGGAGGAGATCCGCCGGGAGGTGGTCTCGAAGCTGCATTCCCCCGTCGACCGCATCGGCCTTCCCGACAGCTCCGAACGGTCCGCGGCCGACCTTCTGGCGCGACATGCGGCGGCCGAAGCCACCAACCTGAGGGCGACCTTCGGCCAGATCGATCCGGACGGCTTCGCGGCGGCCGTCGCCGCCGTCTCGGAGAGCCGGGGCCGGGTCTATGTGATCGGCGAGAAGGACAGCTACGCGATCGCCTATTTCCTGTTCTCGCATCTCAACCTGTGCCGGCGGGATGTGGTGCTGCTCGAGACCGGGCAGGCCATGCTCGCGGATCGGCTCTTGTGGTCCCGCCCCGACGATGTCCTGATCTGCGTCAGCATCCGCCGCTACAGCCCGAACAGCCGGAAGGTCGCCGGCCATTTCCGCGACATGGGCGCCGCCGTCGTCGTGCTGACCGATACGCCGCTCTCGCCGCTCATGCCCTTCGCCACGCACCGGCTGCTCGCACAGACGGCAAGCCTGTCGGTGTTCGATTCCTTCACGGCCCTGATGAGCGTGGCCGGAGCGCTCGTGGGCGAGGTTGCGCGCCTGAGCCGGGAGAGCATGCAGGATTCCCTGAATCGCGGCCAAGACCTGTGGCGGCGCTTCGATACGTTCCTGAACTGACGAGGACGCGCCGCGTCCGCGAGGGCTTCGAAGGCGCGGGCTCGGCGTCGCCGCCGGGGGGTGGGAGCGTCGTCGGCCGGGGTCAGACGGCGCAGTAGCGGTCCTGCATGGCCTTGTCCGCGAGCAGGGCGGCGGCGGTGCTGCGATGGACGACCTCGCCCTGGTCGATGATGACGGCGTGGTCGGCGAGCCGCAGCGCCCATTCGACGTTCTGCTCGACGAGAAGCAGCGTCACGCCCGTGTCGCGCAGGCGGCGGAACAGCGTGCCCATCTCCTCGACGAGGACCGGCATGATGCCTTCGGACGGCTCGTCGAGAAGGATCATCTTCGGTTTCGCGATCATGGCCCGCGCGATGGCGAGCATCTGCTGCTCGCCGCCGGACAGGGTGACGCCCTCCTGGTCGAGACGCTCCTTGAGGCGCGGAAAGCTTTCCGCGATCTCGTCGATGGCCCGGCGCTCGTCGATCGAGCCGTCGGTCGCGACGAGGCCGAGCTGCAGGTTCTCGCGCACGCTGAGGCCGGGCACGATCCGGCGATCCTCCGGCACATAGGCGAGGCCCATCCGGAACCGGGCATGGGCGGGCAGCGCCAGAAGCTCGGTCCCGGCGAAACGCACGCTGCCGGTCGCCTTCGGCATCAGTCCCATCGCGGAGCGGATGGTGGTCGTCTTGCCGGCCCCGTTGCGGCCGACCAGCGCGACGATCTCGCCCGGCGCGATCGCGAGCGAGATGCCGTGGAGGACATGGCTCGCGCCGTACCAGGCGTTCAGGCCCTCGATCTCAAGCATAGCCATCGTTCTGTCCGAGATAGACGCGGCGGACTTCGGGATCCGTCTGGATGTGCTGCGGGCTCCCATCCGCGATGAGCCGGCCGTGATGCAGGACGAGGATGCGGTCGGAGAGGCCGAGGATCATCTTCATCTTGTGCTCGACGAGGAGGATGGTCCGGTCCTTCGCGAGCCGCTCCAGCAGCCCGACCATGTCCTTGGTCTCCTCGGGTCCCATGCCGGCGGTGGGCTCGTCGAGGAGAAGCAGTTCCGGATCGGCGACGAGCGCGACCGCGATCTCGAGCGCGCGCTGCTGGCCATGCGCGAGGAATTTCGCCGTCGCGTCGCGGCGGCCGGCGAGGCCCACCGCCGCAAGCGCGGCATCGGCCTTGTCGTCGAGCTCTGTCATCGCCGCCCGGTTGCACCAGATGTCGTAGCGCGTGCGCAGCGCCTGCGCGGCGACGCGGACGTTCTCGTGCACCGAGAGCTCGGGGAAGATGTTCGTGATCTGGTAGGAGCGCGCGATCCCGAGATGCGCGAAGCGGTGCTGGGGCGTGCCCGTGATGTCCCGCCCCTTGAAGCGGATCGAGCCGGTCGACGGCGGCATGACGCCGGAGAGCACGTTGAAGAAGGTGCTCTTGCCCGCGCCGTTCGGGCCGATGATGGCCGTCACCCTGTTCGGCTCGAAGGCGGCCGTCACGCCTTCGAGCGCGACGAAGCCGCCGAAGCGCCGGCCGACATTCTCGACCGCGAGGAGAGGCGTCGTCATCGGCCGCCCCTCCCGGCGAGAGCCGCGAGGGCCGTGCCCCAGATGCCCTTCGGCAGGAACAGCACGAAGAGGATGAAGACCGTGCCGACGACGATCTGCCAATGCGAGGTCCAGAGCGAGACCACGTCCTCCATCAGGAGGAAGGCGAGCGCGCCGACGAAGGGGCCGAAGAAGCTGCCCGCCCCGCCGAGCAGGGTCATCATCACGACCATGCCCGAGGTGTGGATGCTCAGGATGTCGAGCGGGACGATGGCGAGATGAAGCGCGAAGAGCGTGCCGGCCAGAGCGCCGATCACGCCCGACAGGGTGAAGGACAGGAGCTTGGTGCGCTCGACGTCGTAGCCGCAGGCGCGCGCGCGGGTCTCGTTCTCGCGGACGGCCTCGATGACCGCTCCGAAGGGCGAGTTCAGCACGCGCGAGACGAACCACAGCGCCGCCGCGGCGAAGACCATCAGAACGTAGTATTTCTTGACCGGGTCGAGGATGTCGATCGCCCAGCCGAAGACGTTGATCGTCGAGACGGTGAAGCCGCGCAGGCCGTTCTCGCCGCCCGTCCAGGACGAGGCCTGGAGCGCCGTGTAGTAGACGAGCTGCGAGAGGGCGAGCGTCACCATCGAGAAGTAGATGCCGCGCGTCCTGATCGAGAGGAGGCCGACCAGGAAGGCGAGCGCCCCTCCGAAGGCGACCCCGAGCAGCATCGCCGCGAACCAGGGCAGGCCGAACTGCCCGATCGCGATGCCGGTGACGTAGGCACCGGCTCCGAAGAAGGCGGCATGGCCGAAGGACAGGAGCCCGGTATAGCCGAAGAGCAGGTTGTAGCCGACCGCGAGCAGACCGTAGATCAGGACGTTGACGGCGAGCGCCTGGGAGGGAAGCAGCCAGGGCAGGAGGCAGAGGGCGAGGATCGAGAGCGGCACGCGCCAGGCGGTCAGCCGCGCCCGCCACGGGCTTCGCGGCGCCCGGGCCGCAGCGGGAAGGGAGGACGTCGAGGCGGTCATCGGCATCCTCTCAAGCCCGGCTCTTCTTGCCGAACAGGCCCTGCGGCCGGACCAGCAGCACCGCCGCCATCAGCGCGAACATGACGATGGTCGCCATTTCGGGCGCGACCAGCGCCGTCATGCTGATCGCGACGCCGACGAGGAGTCCCGCGACCACCGCCCCGAGCAGCGAGCCCATTCCGCCGATCACGGTCACGACGAAGGCCTCGGCGAGGACCAGCGCGCCCATCTCCGGATTGACGTTGCGCATCGGCGCGGCGAGCACGCCGCCGAGGGCGGTCAGGCCGACGCCGAGCCCGAAGACGAGAAGCCAGACCTTCGCGATGTCGACGCCGAGCACGCGCATGATCTGCGGGTCCTTGGCGCCGGCGCGGACGATGAGGCCGAACTTCGTCTTCTCGAGGCCGAGCCAGAGGAGGACGAGGACGATCGCGACGACGCCGACGACGAAGAGCCGGTAGACGGGGAAGAAGCCGATCCCGAGATCGGCGACGCCCGAGAGTTCGGGAGGCGTCTGGAAGGGGATGCCGTCGCTGCCGAAGACGATGCGCACCGCCTCGACCAGCACGTAGCCGAGCCCGAAGGTCAGGAGCAGGGGATCGTCCACCGAGCGGCCGTAGAGCGGGCGGATCAGAACGCGCTCGATCAGGATGCCGAACAGGCCGATGGCGATGGGGGCGACGAGCAGCCCCCACCAGAAGCTGCCGGTGCGCGAGGCGACCCAGAGCCCCGCATAGGCGC
Organism: Enterovirga rhinocerotis; assembly: GCF_004363955.1. Lineage (GTDB taxonomy): Bacteria > Pseudomonadota > Alphaproteobacteria > Rhizobiales > Beijerinckiaceae > Enterovirga > Enterovirga rhinocerotis. The sequence goes on along the minus strand of NZ_SNZR01000017.1, from coordinate 57,502 downwards.
CGACCATGAACAGCGCCCCGTGGGCGAAGTTCACGACGCCCAGCATGCCGAAGATGATCGACAGGCCGAGCGCGACCATGATCAGGATCGCCCCGAGCGCGATGCCCGAGAAGAGCTGCATCGCGATGAGTTCGGCATCCATCAGGGGACCCTCATGACGTGTCCGGTCCTCACGGTCAGGCCGGGAAGCCGAGTTCCTTGCAGGTGCGCAGGATGTCCTCGGAGGCGGGTTCGGTCGCGAGCACCTTGAAGAGGTCGGCCGGATTCTTCATCTCGCCCTTCTTCTTCGATTCCAGGACAAGGACGGACTGCACCGACTGGTGATCGCATTTGCGATAATGCTGTGGCCCCTTGGCGACGTCGTATTTGAGCTCCTCCAGGGCGGCGATGACCTTGTCGGTCTCGGTGCCGCCCGCCTTCTGCATGGCGAGGAGGAGCGAATAGACGCCGGTATAGCCGTAGGCGCCGTAATCGGTGGGGTAGGCGCCGTCATGGGCCGCCTTGAAGGCGTCGTTGAAGGCCTTGGCGCTCGGGATCGTGTCCTCGAGCCCCCAGTAATAGTTCGCGCCGCCGACCACGCCGTCGAAGGCCTCGGGCCCGATGGCGAGGCGCTGGTTGTGCAGCAGCACCGGCACGACGATGCGCGCTTGCCGGTTCATGCCGAAATCGACCGCCTGCTTGATCGCGTTCGCCTGGTCGCGCCCGAAATTGCAGATGCACAGGATGTCCGGGCGCATGGAGCGCAGGCGCGGCATGAAGGTCGAGTAGTCGGCGGCGCCGAAGGGGTGGAGGATCTCGCCGACGGAGGTCGCGCCGAGGGCTTCCTGCGCCCGCTTGAAGCCCCGCAGCATCTCGTGGCCATAGGCATAGTCGGCCACGAGATAGGCGATCTTCGAGCCCTTCTTGAAGGTGTGCTTGGCGACGGCCGCCGTCGTCATGTGCGGGTTCAGCGCCTCGTGGAAGGTGAAGCGGCTGAAATCCTTGACTTCGTTGATCGTGTCCGACTGGCTGATCGAGACGTAGATCACGCCGCGGGCGCGCGTCACCTCGTTCACGGCGAGCTGGACGGCGCTCGACAAGGCGCCGACGATGGCGTGGACCTTGTCCTTCTCGATGAGCTCGAGCGTGCGGGTCGCGGCCTCGCCGGCATTGAGCTTGTCGTCGCGGACGAGAAGCTCGACCTTGCGGCCGGCAACGCCGCCCTTGTCGTTGATCTGCTTGACCGCGAGTTCGGCGCTCTTGACCTGGTCCTTCGCCTCAGCCGCGAAGGGGCCGGTGAGCGGCGTCGGGAAGCCGATGCGGATGATCTCGCTCTGGGCCCGCGCGATCCTCGGCATGGCGAGGGTCGCGGCGCCTGCGGCGATGCCGGCGAGCGTGCCGCGGCGGGTCGATGTCGGTGAGAAGCCCTGGGTCATGTTTCCCTCCTGTCGTCGCTTTTTTGGGTCGGAACGTCCGGTCAGAATTGTCCGAGCGCCGCGAGAATGCGCGTCGGCGTCATCGGGAGTTGCGCGATGCTCGCGCCGAAGGGGCGCATGGCGTCGTTGACGGCGTTGAGGGCGGCCGCGGACGAGGCGGCCGTTCCGGCCTCGCCGCAGCCCTTGGCGCCGAGCACGGTGTCCGCCGTGGGGGTCTCGATATGGCCGACCACGATGTCCGGCATCTCGCACGCCATCGGCACGAGGTAATCGGCGAGCGAGCCGTTGGTGAGCTGGCCGTCCTCGTCGTAGCGGCATTCCTCGAAGAAGGCGGCGCCGAGCCCCTGCACCACCCCGCCGCGGATCTGCTCGTCGACCAGCAGCGGATTGATGATGCGGCCGCAATCCTCGACGACCCAATGCTTGAGGATCGTCACGAAGCCGGTCTCGGCATCGAGCTCGACATGGCAGCCCTGGATGCCGTTGGTGAAGGCGAAGGGGTATCCTTGCGGCGCGTAGTGATGCGCGACGGTGAGCTGGGCGCTCGTGTCCGGCGGCAGCGTGTCGGAGCGGAAATAGGCGATGCGGGCGAGCTCGGAGAGCGCGATCCGCTCGCTGCCGCTCGAGGCTTCGACGACGATTCCGTCGCGCAGGTCGAGATCGGCCGGCTTCGCCTGCAGGATCGTGCCGGCGAGCGAGAGGATGTTGCTGCGCAGCCGCCGCGCGGCCTGGAGGGCCGTCTCCCCGCCGATCCCCGCGCCGCGGCAGGCCCAGGTGGCGCCGCCATGCGGCGTCGTCTCGGTATCGCCCGTCGTCACACGCACGCGCTCGCGCGGCACGCCGAGCTGGTCGGCGACGATCTGGCCGACGATGGTCTCGGTGCCCTGGCCCTGCTCGGTGACGGAGATCGCGCAGCGCACCTCGCCCGAGGGCGTGACGCTGACGACGGCCCCGTCCTGCGCCGAGATGCGGGCGCCGCCGATGCCGTAGAAGGCGGGGCTCGGATTGGAGATCTCGACGAAGCTCGCGATGCCGATGCCGCGATGGACGCCGCGAGCGCGGAGCGTCGCCTGCTCGGCCCGCAGCCCGTCGTAATCCATCAGCGCCTTGAGGCGCGCGAGGCTCTCCTGATGAGAGAGCGCCTCGAACTTGTAACCCGTCGGCGAGTCGCAGGGATAGGCATCGTCCGGAATGAGGTTGCGGGCGCGGATCTCGGCCGGGTCGAGGCCGAGCCGCTCCGCCGCCATGTCGACGAGGCGTTCGGTGACGGCGCAGGCGATCGGATGGCCGACCGCTCGGTACTGGCTCGTCTGGACCTTGTTCTGGAAGACGACGGAGAGCTCCGCCCGGTAGCTGCGGAAGCGGTAGGGCGCGCCCATCAGCCGGATGACCTGGTTGCCCTCGACGGCGCTGGTGCGCGGATAGGTCGAGAACGCCCCGATCGCGGTCGCGTCGTCGACATCCATGGCGAGGATCTCGCCGGATGCGTCGACGGCCATGCGGGCGCGGACGCGATGGTCGCGGGCATGGATGTCCGAGACGAAGGATTCGAGGCGGTCCGCCACGAACTTCACCGGCCGGGCGCACAGCATGCTGAGGCCGATCACCGCCATGTCCTCGTGATAGACATGGAGCTTCATGCCGAAGGAGCCGCCGATATCCGGCGCGATCACGCGGACATTCGCTTCGGGGATGCCGTAATGGCGCGAATAGAGGTCCTGGAACTGATAGGGCGTCTGGGTGGCGTGGTGGACGGTGAGCTTGCCCTCGCTCGCGTCCCAATCGGCGAGGATGGCGCGCGGCTCGAGCGTGACGGCGGTGTGGCGGCCGAAGCGGAACTCCTCCTCGACCACATGGGCGGCCGCCGCGAAGCGATCCTCGACGTCTCCGGTGTCGAGCCGGGCGCGGAAGCAGAGATTGTCCTCGGCACCGTTCGCCGCCCGGTCGGCATCCGGGCGGAGCGCCGCGTCGAGATCGGCCACCGCCGGCAGGTCCTCGAAGGCGATCTCGATCGCGCCGAGCGCATCCTCGGCCTCGGCGCGGCTCTCGGCGACGACAGCGACCACGGCCTGGCCCGACCACGTCACCTCGTCCAGCGGCAGCGGATGCTGCGGCGCCGATTTCATGCCCTTGAAGTGGTCGAGCGTCCCGGTCCACGGGGTGCAGAGCGCCGCGAGATCGGCGCCCGTCGCGACGAGCCGGACGCCCGGCATGGCGCGCGCCGCCTCCGTGTCGATCGAGACGATGCGCGCATGGACGTAGGGGCTGCGCAGGAAGGCCGCGTGCAGCATCCGCGGCAGGGCGAGATCGGTGACGTAACGCCCGCGCCCGGCGAGAAGGCGCTTCGCATTCGGGCGCGAGACCGAGCGGCCGATATAGGAATTGGGACGGTCGAGCGCGCCGAGGGGAGCGTTCATGCCGGCAACTCCTCGCGGGAGGCGGCGCGCCGGCGTGCGACGGTCTCGATCGCATCCACGATCGCCTCGTAGCCCGTGCAGCGGCAGTAATTGCCGGAGAGCGCGTCCCGGATCTCCTCGCGGCTCGGGGACGCCTTGCGCGCGAGCAGGCCCTGCGCCGTCACCAGCATCCCGGGCGTGCAGAAGCCGCATTGCAGCGCGTTGCGCTCATGGAAGGCTTGCTGCAGGTCCGTGACGGCGGCACTCTCGGTCAGGCCTTCGATCGTCTCGACCGCGCTTCCGTCCGCCTGGACGGCGAAGCTCAGGCAGGAATGGACGGGCGTGCCGTCCAGCATGACGAGGCAGGCGCCGCAGACGCCCATTTCGCAGCCGAGATGCGTGCCGGTCAGCCCGAGATCGCGGCGCAGGAAGTCGGCCAGCGTCTCGCGCGGCTCGGCGAGCCGGGTCAGCCGCTCCCCGTTCACGGTGAGGGTGATGGCGACAGGCGCGGTCATGGCGCGCTCGCGAGCCGGCCGAGCAGCCGGCCGAGGAGGACGCGGGCGAGGTGGAGGCGCATCGCGCCCGGCACCTGGTCGTCGTCCTGCGGATCGAGATCGGCCCCGAGCGCCGCCTGGGCGGCGCGGATCCCCTCCGCGTCGAGGCGCGTGCCCGCCAGCGCGTCCTCGGCGTTGCGGGCCCGTGTCGGGATCGGCCCGACCGCGAGGAAGGCGATGCGGGCTTCGTCCACCGTGCCCGCCGGCATCGCCAGTTTCACGCCGCAGCCGACGAGGGCGTAGTCGCCGCGCCGCCGGGCCAGTTCGTCGAAGACGCAGCGATCGCCGGGCCTTGCCGCCGGGATATGGAAGGCGACGAGGAGTTCTCCGGGCTCCATCGTCGTCTGGTACAGATCCTGGAAGAAGTCCTCGGCGGCGATGCGGCGCGTCCCCTCGGGGCCTGCGACCTCGATCGTCGCGCCGAGCGCGAGCATCATCGCCGGGAATTCGGAGGCGGGATCGGCCAGCGCGACGCTGCCGCCGAGCGTGCCGCGGTTGCGGATGGCGGGATGGGCGACGAAGGGGGCCGCCAGGGCGAGGAGCGGCGCGTGGGCCGCGATCAGCGGATCGTCATGCGCCTCTGCATGGCGGGTGAGGGCCCCGAGCCGCAGCCCGCCGTCTTCGTCGAGCGCGATGCCGCGCAGCTCCGCGAGATGCGCGATGTCGATCAGCAGCTCCGGCGCCTGGAGGCGCAGCGCCATGGCGGGAACGAGGCTCTGGCCGCCTGCGATATAGGTCGCGGCCCCGTCCGCCCCGGCAAAGGCGTCGAGGGCCTGCGCGATCGTCGCCGGCCGAACATAGCTGAACGCCTGGGCCTTCAAGGACGCCGGACTCCGTGCTGCGTTTCCCGTCCGGATTTTTGTGACCATCCGGTCTCAAAAGAATGCACGACATCTGGAACGCGTCAACTTAAAAAGACCGGCTGGTCACAAATTTGCGCCGTGAGATCAATACGTTATATTGCTACGGATATAGCGAGCGAGACATGTCCGAGACGAGCGACCAGACGGAGACACCCCGCCCGAGGCGGCGCAACATGCGGGCCCCGGAGCGGGAACAGGCCATTCTGGACGAGGCGATCCGCTTCTTCGCCGAGCAGGGTTTCGAGGGTCAGACCCGTGAACTCGCCAAGCGGATGGGCATCACCCATTCCGCGATCTACCGGCACTTCCCGAGCAAGGAAGCGCTGATCGAACGGGTCTACCAGCAGGTCTATCTGAGCCGCTGGCACCCGTCCTGGGCCGGGCTGATCGTCGATCGCTCGCGTCCCTTGGAAGAACGGCTCCAGCAATTCTACCGGGACTATGTCGGCCGAGTCTTCGACCACGACTGGGTCAGGATCTTCGTCTTCTCGGGGCTCCGGGGCTTCGACATCACGGGGCGCTATCTCGACATCGTGCGCCGCGAACTGATCGAACCGGCCTGCCTGGAGCTGCGCGAGGAACTCGGCCTGCCGGACACCGCCGAGCGGCCCCTGACGGAACGGGAGACCGAGATGTTCTGGGGCCTGCACGGCCGCATCTTCTACCTCGCCATCCGGCGCTACGTGTACGGCACGGGGACTCCACGCGCGCTCGAAGGGATCGTCGAGGATGCCGTGCGGGGCTTCTTCATCGGAGCGCGCGAGATCGCCACCGACATCGTGCAGCCGGCGAGCGCCGCCGCTCCGCCGCTCCGGCGGCGCCGGGGAGGCTGACCTTCCGTCTCCCGTTTCGACGCGTCTACGGTCGGGAGACCCAATCGTAGACGTGAATGAATTTCGGGTCGTCGGCATGCTCGAGCAGCATGCGACGGACGCGATCCTGCCAGAGCCGGCTGAAGGTCGCGGATTCGGACGGATCGGCCGTACCGGAGACCGCACGCTGCATCAGCGACGCGATCCCGGGCGCGTGGGGCACGCTTTCGGTGTTGATGTCGAGCACGACGCCCTTGCCCGTGTCGCGGCGGCGAAAGGCCACGAACCCCTCGATCGGCGCTCCGAACGTCAGGAGGCCCCGGCGAGCGAAGCGCGCCGTGGGGCCGATGCCCCCGAACCCGGCTTCCGCCGCCGCCCCCGTCACCAGCGTCACGACGGAGGCCGACACCCCGATATTGCCCTCGTCCTGCTCGGCCCGGAAATGGACCTCGACGCCGCCGCGCTCCGGCATCTCGTCCTCGTAGAGCCAGGCGAGTCCATTCAGCGCCAGCAGATAGGCCCCCGCCACGACCGGACAGGAATGTCCCGCGAGGCGGACGGCGTCGCCGTAGCCGTAGGTCATCAATCCGTCCTCGGACGAGCCGAGGAACGCCGCGAGCGGGTCGCGCAGGGTGATCGTCGGAGCCTGATCGAAGAAGGCGGGAAAGGTCATGGGGCGGTCTCGCAATGGCCCGGCCGAATGAGGCTCCGAGGGCTCGTGTCGTGTCGTGCCGTATCGTGCCGCGGCGCGGAGGACCCGGGCGTCATGGCGCGTCAGGCGGCCGTCCGCGCGGCCGGTTCGGCCGGGGACGCCACGAGGTCGCTCACCGTATGGCGGTCCATCGTGTCGAGGAACGAGGCGAGTGCGTCCGAGATCACGCCCCGCAGACGGCACGAGGCGCTGAGATTGCAGGCTTCCAGATCCCCGAAACACTCGACGATCGCGAAATCCGGTTCGGTCGTCCTCAACACCTCCCCGAGGCGGATCGTCTCCGGGGGGCGGGCCAGAAGCAGGCCTCCGGACCGACCCCGCACGGCCTTCATGAAGCCGGTCCGCGTGAGATGGTTCGCGACCTTCGTCAGGTGGGTCCTCGAGATGTCGTAGGCGGTCGCGGCTTCCTCGATCGTGATCAGGCGATCGGGATGCTGGGCGGCATACAGAAGAAGCCGGAGCGAGAAGTCCGAGAAGCTTGTCAGGCGCATGGGCGTCCGGGTCGCTGGCCGCAGCCGATCCGTGTCAAGGCCGAGACCATCGTCGAATGGCCGGGCCGTGTCCACGCACAGGGCGCGAATGGGCTTGGTCGATCGCGACAAAAAACATGATTGTATAATTCATCAATTCGGGCCTAAGTCCAGCCTGCAGCGGCTGGCAGGGGCCGGCCGCCCCCTCGATGGTATCGGCCGATGACGTCCGCCAGCTCCATGTCAGCCAGCTCCATGCCCGCCTTGCGGCTGCTCCGCACGAGCCCTCTTCTCGACGCGGAGACGATCCCGCCCGCCATGCTGGACCCCTACGAGCTGAAGTCCGGCATCTGGGGGCGCATCCGGGTCACGGAAGGACGCCTGACGCTGCGCTTCCTCGAGAGCGGCCGGGATCAGGTGATCGAGGCGGGGCGGGACGGGATCATGTGTCCGCGCCAGCCCTGCCGGGTCGAGCTCGCGGGGCCGGTCCGGTTCGACGTCGCCTATTTCGGCGAGAGCCCCGCGCCGGGTTCGGAGGCGTCGGGCGAGGACGAATGGATCCAGGCTGCGACCGCCGCGAGTGCGAAGGAGCCTCTGATCGCCAAGGTGCCGGGCAAGGTGGCCCCTCCGGGTCTCGACGAAGAGGTCGTGAGACGCGTCGTCGACGCCTTCTACGATCGGATCCGGGCCGACCGTCTCCTCGAACCCGTCTTCTCGGCGGCGATCCCGGCCGAGCGCTGGCCGATCCACCTGCGCACGATGTACGATTTCTGGTCCTCCCTGCTGCTCGGAACCGGGCGCTTCCAGGGCCGGCCCGTTCCGAAGCACATGGCGCTGCCCGGCCTCGGCGACGCCCATTTCATCCGCTGGCTCGCCCTGTTCCGCGAGACCGTCGAGGCGATCTGTCATCCTCGGACGGCGGCCCTGTTCGTCGATCGGGCCGAGAGGGTCGCGCAGAGCTTCCGGCTCAGCCTCGCCTTCCATCGCGGGGAGGATACGACCCGCATCGTCCCGCTCCGCGCGGGCGAGGGGGCTGCATCCCCTGCGGAGCGCCGCGTCGAACACGCCGCGCCGTGACGGGGGGCGAGCCTCGCGGCCCCGGTCAAGACGAGGCGTCGTCGCTGCGTCCGGCCAGAGCCGGCAGGAAGCCCCAGAGCCAGATCCCGAACGCGGCCGACCACAGCAGGGCCGCGATCAGGTAATGCGTGCCGGCGAGGCCGGCCCCGAGCCCGATCTCCGGAAGCACGCGGGCCGCGGCGGCGAGCGCCATCAGCGCGAAGGCGGCGTGCGCCTGCCAGGGCAGATCGAGTGCCTGCCCCGTGTGGCGCAGACCCGCGATCACGAAGACCGCCAGCACCGCGAGACCGAGACAGGCGACCGACAGGACGTGGTATCCGGTATTCGGTGCGATCGGCGCTCCGAGCCCCGCAAGGCCGATCATCGTGAAGCCGATCCCCGCCAGCGCCGTCGCGCCGCCCAGTGCGAGGACGTGGCTCCGCAGCACCGCCCGGCCGATGAACCATTCTGCCAGGCGGTCGAAGAAGGCGGCGCCCGCCGCCAGCGCGAGATAGGCGGGAGCAGCCGAATCCGGCGCCGCGAAAGCTGCCACGGCATAGAGCGCGACGAGGCCTGCCGTGAGGTTCTGGCGTCCCGGGTGAGGGCGGTAGCGGCTCGTCTTGCCGCTCGGATCGAGGGCGAGGTTGATCACGACCACGTTGATCCGCGCCAGGGCGAGCGAGAAGAAGATCACGAAGACCGCGACGACGGCATGGAGCAGGCGCCCCGACAGATCGATCCTGCCGGTGAGCCAGGCCAGCCTGATCCCGAGTTCGGCGAGCCACAGGAGGCCGATCCAGAGCGCGAAGGAGCTGTGGCGCGAACTGCCCCGGGCGATCAGGGCCGAGACCACGTACCAGAAGAGAAGACCGAGGAAGGCGAGGTCGGTGAGGCCGGCCACGACCGTGAACGGCGCGAGGCCGAGGAGCCCAACGAGGCGTCCCGGAAGCCACAGAGCGAAAAGGAGCACGAGGTGCCGCCCCCGTCGCGCGGGCGTATCGGTCCATTCCGCGACGGCGGAGGTGAGGAAGCCGGCGAGCGCCGCCGCATAGACGCCGAACAGCATCTCATGCGCGTGCCACTGGCTCGGCGGAACGTCCCCGCCGAAGGGCAGGCCCAGCCCGAACAGGGACGCCCAGACGAGGGGCGACAGCACGGCGAGCCCGGCTGCGGCCGGGAAGAACAGCCGCAGGCCCTCCGACAGGATCTGCGGACCCGATGCCGGCGTTCCGGTGTCGTGGCAGCGCGCGCTCATGGCTGGCCGTCCCGGTCGCCGTCGAAGAGCTCGGCGAGGCGCGGATCGCGCGACCAGGCTTCGACGGTTTCGAAGACGGCACGGTCCGTTCGCTCGGCCATCGGCGTGGCGATCGGGATCTCGGTGCCGATGCCGAGCGTCTCGGCCGAGAGGACGATCACGCGATGAGCGATCCGGGCGGCCTCGGCGAGGTCGTGCGTGACGAAGAGCGCGGCGAAGTGCTCGCGCTGCGCCGCCGCGACGACGAGGTCCTGCAAGCTGCGCTTCAGCCCGACATCGACCGCCGTGAAGGGTTCGTCGAAGAAGATCACGTCGGGATCGACGGCGAGGGCGCGCGCGACGGCCGCGCGCTGGCGCATCCCGCCCGACATCTCCGCCGGATACTTCGCAAGGTCCTCCGGCGCGAGGCCGACGTCGCGGGCGCGCCGTTCGGCGGCCTCCCGCCGCGCGCGGAGCGGCGTGCCGCTGGCGCGCAGGCCGTAGGCGATGTTGTCGCACGCGGTCATCCAGGGCAGGAGGCGCGGCTCCTGGAACACCACGGCGTGCCGGCGATAGTGCCGCCGCACGCGTCCGCTCAGCGGCTCGATCAGGTCGGCCGCGATCTGGAGGATCGTCGTCTTGCCGCTGCCGGAGGGGCCGACAAGGGCCGCGATCTCGCCGGCCGCGAGACTGAGGCTCAGATCCTCGATGACGGGTCGGCCGAGGAAGCCGTGGCCGATATGGTCGAGCGCGAGCCTCATGGCCTGACGCCCCAGGGCTGGCCCGCCTTGCGCCAGGCCTCCAGCCTGTCGCGCACCGGCTGGATCAGGCCGTATTCCGTCGCGAGCGCGAACAGGACGACCGCGACGACGATCGCCATCACGCGCGGGATGTCGAACAGCGAGCGGGCGATCGCGAGTTCTCCGCCGATCCCCCCCGCATTGGCCAGCAGCTCGGCCATGACCGTCACCTTCCAGGCCGAGCCCGCCGTCGTCGTCCAGGCCGGGAACAGGTAGGAGACGAGATGCGGGAGCGTCACCGTGCGAAATCTCAGCCACCAGCCGGCCCCGAAGGAGCGCGCCATCGCGTCGAGCGCCCGGTCGCGCGTCGCGACGCCTTCCAGCGCTCCGGCGAAGGAGACCGGCAGCGAGGCGACCGCCACGGTCACGACCGCGGAGCCGCCGGTCGGCCCGAACCAGATCAGCGCGAGCACGATCCAGGCGATCGGCGGCACGCCCAGGATGAAGGTCACGACCGGCCGCATGAGCCGCATCGCGGCGAAGGAATAGCCCGCGACCGCCCCGGCAAGCGTCCCGAGGCCGACGGCAAGCCCGAACCCCGCGAAGGCGCGCCACGCCGTCTCGCGCGCGGCCGCGAGGAAGGCCGGCTCCTGCATCAGCGCCACCAGCGCCGCAAGCGTCTCGAGGGGTGAGGGCAGGATGAAGCTGCCATATACCTCGTGACCGACCTGCCACGCCGCCAGGACGCAGCAGAGCCCGGCCAGCCCCGCCCAGCCCGACCAGAGGTAGCGGCCGAGCCAGGCGGCGACGTCTCCAAGGCCTCCGAGGATCCTCACAAGGCGTAGAACCGCGCCTCCGGAAGCTTGCCGCCGATGATGCGGGGGTCGCTCTCGGCGAGGACCTTGAACAAGGCCACGAGGTCGTCCTTCGCCTCGGAGGCCGGTCGCACGACGAGGCTGCTGTGGGGGATCGACCGCTCGAGAACCGGAGCGGGCATGTCGATCGTGCCGGCGACCGCCCGCGCGGCTGCGCCGGGGTCCTGCCGGATCGTGTCGAGGGCCTTCGCCAGGGCGGACTGGATCGCCGCGAGCCCGTCGGCGCCGATGCGCGCCGTCAGCTTGTCGGTCGCCGCGAGCCCTGCCTGCGGAATGGCCCCGCGGCCCGTGATCGCGGCCCAGGCCTTGCGCGTGTCGATCGCCCGCTCGAGGGGCTTGCCGGCCATTCCGGCCCGCGTGATCACGGCCGTGCAGGCAGGCTCCGACATCAGCGCTGCATCGAGCTGACCCGAGACCAGGAGCTGCCCGACCTCGGCCGGCGAGCCGGAATAGTCGATCGTGAGATCCGCTGGCGCGACCTTCGCGGCGGCGAGCACGCGCCGGAAGATGAAGTCCGGCATCTCGTTGCGGAGCGAGACGGAGACCTTCTTGCCCTTGAGATCGGCCGGCCCGCGGACCGTCCCGGCCGGCGCGACGAGGTAGAGCAGGCCGTCGGTGAGGACGTTCGCGAGGCGGATGCCGAGGCCGCGATTATGCAGGTTCAACGCGGCGTAGGTCGGCACAACGACAGCCTCCATGGTCCCGGAGGCGAGCCCCGCCCGCATCTCGTCCGGGCTCCGCCAGGACTTGAAGCTCGCGGAGGGAGCGATGTCCCGAAGGAGGCCGTTCTGCACCGCGACGGCGAGAACGAGCGAGGGAGCGGCGGGTGGTCCCCACAGCGTCAGCGGTTCGGCGCCGCGCACGAGGCTCGGCGCCGCGATCGCGGACAGGGACAGCCCCGCCACGACGGATCGACGGTTCAACATCATGGACTCCGGCGAAAGAGGCGTCCGCCCGATGCGGGCGCCCGGCATGCTGTGCGGCACAGGGACGGGAGAGGGCGCCTCAATAGGTGGCCCTGACGCCCGCATAGAAGGTGCGGCCGTCCCCGGGCAGGTAGACCGCCTGGTCGCGGCGCGCGACGTCGACGATCAGCGTCGACGCGGCATAGCGCTCGTTGAAGATGTTCCCGACCTCGCCGAACACCGTGAAGTGCTCGTTGATGCGGTATTCCGTCTTCAGGTCGACCACGGCGAACGGCTTCGCATAGACCGTGTTCATGTTGTCGACGGGCGTCTTCTCGGGCTGCCAGCGCAGGGCGCCGACGATCTTCCACTCGGCCGTCGGCTGAAGCTGCAGCATGGCGCCGACGACGTGGCGCGGCGCGCCGGCGAGGCGGTTGTTGCCGCGGATCGGATCGTTCTGGAAGCGGAAATCCTGGTAGGTGTAGGTCGCGCGCGCCGAGAGCCAGTCGGTCAGCTTCGCGCCGATGCCGCCTTCGATTCCGAAATGGGTCGTGCGGCCGGCATTGATCGCGCCGAGGGACGAGCCGGCGGCATCGCGCAGGCTCAGCAACTCGTTGTCGATCCAGGAATAATAGGAGACGACGTCCCAGGAGAGGTTGTCCTGGCGCCCGCGCCAGCCCCCCTCGACCGTCGTCGCCGTCTGCGCCTTGAGGTTCGGGGTCCGGAAGGCGTCGGCCGGCGCGAAGGGCGCGGCGGGGTTCGGGCGACCGGCCGAGCTGTTGGGCGTGCCGTTGACGGTCGCGAGGAGGTCGTCATGCGTCGGCGGCTCGAAGCCGCCGCTGACGGCCGCGAAGATCGTCTGGTCTGGGACCGGGCGGTAGGACAGCGCGAGGCTCGGGCTCCAGCCCTGGTAGGTGCGCCCGTAGCTCGTGTCCTGCGTCGGGACGGCGCCGTTCGGCAAGAGGGTGTAGGGTCTCGCCGGGCTGAAGGCGGCCGTCGGCCGGGTGGCGAGGCCGAACGTGTCCCGGTTGTCCCGCGTCGCATAGGCGTAGGAGATGGACGGCGACAGCGTCACCGCCGGCCAGATCGGGATGTTCAGGCCGGAATAGAGCGACAGCGTGCTGGCATCGAGATCGTTGGACCCGAACTGGCTCCCCTGGACCCCGCCGAGATTGAGATAGTTCCCGCGCCGCGCCGACCCGATCGTGTACTGGGCCGAGCTTTCGAACAGCGGCAGGAGGCTCGTCTCGTCGGGCTTGTAGCCGTAGCGGAGGAGAGTCGTGAAATCGCCGCCCCGCGTCGTCCTCACGCCCGAGGAGATCGGGAACCGGAACATGTCGTCCGTGTAGGTGTAGCCGAGCGCGAAATCGACGAGGTGCGCCCCGAAGGTCGCCGAGGTCCGCTGTCCGATCAGGAACTGGCTCGTCTCCCGCCGCGGCCGGTCGCGCACGACGTTCGGGCCCGGATTGATCGCGCCGGAGGGCGTCACCGTCGGTCCCGTGAAGACCTGCCGCGGATTGGCCGAGAGGAGGTCGCGGGTGAGGGGGCCGGCGACGTCGAAGCCGAGATCGGTATAGCCGATGAAGAAGCGCGTCTTGATGTTGTCGGCCCAGGCGACGCCGACATTCGCGGCGACGCTCGTGCGCTCGGAACTGTTATAGGCGCGGTAGCCGTCGCGCTGGGACCGGTCGACCTGGATCAGCCCGTCGATATTGTCCTGCCGGAAGCCGGCCTGAAGGCCCGCATTGAGCTGGCCGTAGCTGCCGCCGCTGAGCGTGAACCGGGCGCCGGGCGCCGAGGAGCCCGTCGGCGAGACGAAGTTGAGCGCGCCGCCGAGGACGGTCGCGCCGAGGCGGTTGGCGATATAGCCGCGATAGACCTCGAGCGCCTCCGTCTGGTTCGGATTGGCGAGGCCGACCACGTAGGATCCGTCGGCCCGGTTGATCGGCAGGCCGTTCTGAAGAACCATGATGCCGCGCTCGACGGGGTTCTGCTGGAGGCCGGACCCGCGGATCTGGATGCGGGGCTGATCGTTCCCGCCGAAGAAGTCCTGCACGATGACGCCCGGTACGCTCCGCAAGGCCTTGGAGATCGTCGGGTTGCCCTCATCCTGGATCTGAGACTGCGAAACGACGGCGGTGCCGCCCGGCATCGCCTCGAGCCGCTGGCGGGCGAGCAGGACAGGGTCCGCGCCCGGAAGGGGGGCCGATGCAGACGGGACAGGCTGAGCCGGCGCGATGGGCCGAGCGTCTCGTGAGGCGCTGTGATCGCGGATGTTCCGACGCCTTGCCGAGACCGCGCGGGTCGCGGTCGTCCGCCTGACGACGGGTCTGGCGGTCGCGGCCGCCTGAGGTCGATCGACGACGATGGGCGCGAGTTCGACCCCGGCGCCCGGTGTCGCCGACTGCGCGAGCACCGCCGTGCCGGACACGCCCACGAGGAAGCCTTGCAGAAGCACCTGCAGGATTGGCCGGGTCGCCCAGCGCGGTGAAACCCGACCCGGTGCGGGTTCTGAGCGATCGGAAACAGACATCGAAGCCACCTCGTCGAGATCCTGATGGAGCGCGGCCGCCGCGTGGCGGCGGCTGGATCGACGGAACGGCGCTGACAGCAGGGCTGAAGAATAGAATGTCTAAAAAGAAGAGTTTCAAATTCATGTTATCAATCCGGCGCTTAAAAGCAATGCCGGAAATTCATGTTTTCCGCGGACTCGACGTCGTCGCCGATCGCCCGGCCGGCGAGGCCTCGGCACCTCGCTCGTGAGATTGCCGCCTGTCAGAAGCGGCCTGGGGCGCCCTTGCGGCGCTCCTTCGCAGGGAGCGAGCGTCTCCCGAGGGCGCCGGGCCACGCGGATCGCGGCGTTTCGGGCATCGCCTCGTCGGCTTCCGCTGCCGGAATGCTTGCGTTTCTCGCCGAAGGCGTGGACGATCAGCTCGTATGATGCCGCCACGCCGTCCGGTCCGGATGCAGTCCGGACGAGCAGGTCATGTCTTGCCTGCGCTCAGTTCAGCGGTCTCGATCCGAAAGACGTCGTGAGCATCGTCATGAAGCCAGAAGAACGCTGTCTCGAGAAGCTGACGACCCTGGAAGTCTCCGATCTGATCGCGGGCGGTGCTCGACGGATCATCGTCCCCTGCGGGGCCGTCGAGCAGCACGGGCCGCACATGGCACTGTCGATGGATGCACGCCATGCGGAGGCGCTGGCCGGGCGTGTCGCGATGGCCCTCGGCCAGACGCTGATCGCGCCGACGATCCGGGTCGGATGCTCGCCGCATCACCTGGATTTCTCCGGCACCGTTTCGCTTGCGCCCGAGACATTCGCTGCCATCTGCCGGGATTATTGCGTCAGCTTGGCGCGGCACGGATTCAACAGGATCCTCTTCTTCTCCGGGCATATCGGTAACTTCCCGCATCTCGAAGCCGCGCTGCCGATGTTGAACGAGGCCGTGGCCGGGCGAGCCCAAGTGGTCGCCTTCCACGATCCGGATGCTTGGCTCGACGGCTGGCGCCGCGCGGTGGCGCGGGCGGGGGGCGATCCTGAACGGGTCGGCGGCCACGCCGATCTTGCGGAGACGTCGATCATGCTCGAGATCGATCCCTCTGCGGTCAGGATGCCTCTTGCCGCCGCAGGACGGCTCGGACCGATCGCGAAGCGGGATCTCGACGTCATCTGGCGTGACGGCTTCGCCAGTGTCAGTCCGAACGGGATTTTGGGCGACGCCCGTGGCGCCACGCCGTCCATCGGCCAAGCCTGCCTCGACGAGATCGCAAACCTGCTGACGTCGTTCTTCAGACAGGGCGATCGGGCGGGCGTCGGAGCGTAGCGGCCGGCATCGCCCGGTCGATGCGTCGCGGAGAACGTGCCTCGATCCGGCGATCCGAGAGGCTCTTCTACCCGGAATGACTTGTGCAATGAAGCTCTCTGAAGAGCGTCGGCGTCATTCCGAAGCGCCTTTCGAAAGCCTTGGACAGCTGCGCGGCGCTTGAATAGCCTGTCTGGGCCGCGATGTCCTTGAGCAGCATGCCTGTGGCGAGCAGCGTGCGGGTTCGGTCGAGCCGCAGCGTTTCCACGAAATGCGCTGGTGTCTCGCCCGTGCTCTGAGTGAACCGGCGCAGGAACGTCCGCTCCGACATCCTGGCTCTGTCGGCGAGACACGGGACATCGAGCTGCTGCGCGAGGTTCTCGCGCATCCACTGAACGAGCGGTGCGAAGCGCGCATCCGCCTGGGACTGGGCATCGAGCACCGGACTGAACTGCGACTGGTAGCCGGGGCGCCGCGCATAGAGCACGAGGCGTTTCGCGATGGCGTGAGCGACGGCGTTGCCGAGGTCCGCGGCAACCATCTCGAGGCTCATGTCGATGCCGGTCGTGACGCCGGCCGAGGTCCATAGCGAGCCGTCGTTGACGAACAGGGCGTTCCTGTCGACCTCGACGTCCGGCCATGCTTCCGCGAGGCTGGCGCAGGTCGACCAATGCGTGGCCACGCGCTTGCCGTCCAGAAGACCGAAATGCGCCAGCGCATACGCGCCGCTGCAGACGGAGCCGTAGCGTCGCGCCGTATGGCTCGCCTCGACGCTCCATCGGCGGACCGTTTCGTCCCCCACCAGTCCCTTGAGGCCGCTCTCGTCGCCGCCCGCGACCAGCAGTGTGTCGATCGATGTCGGTGGAAGCTCCGAGACCGGTTCCGTGACGAGCGCGACGGCACTGCTCGTTCGGACGACGCCGCCCTGCGCCGAGAGGATCCGGATGTCGTAATGGGCTCGTCCCACCTCATCGTTGCCGGCTTCGAACACCATGGCGGGGCCGGTGACGTCGAGTACCTGGCAGCGCGGAAAGATCAGGAGCGCGACGGTGAGGGGCAGGCTCATTTGGCGGATATTGGCCGACGTTTGTCATTTACGCCACCCCGCATGAGGTCAAGAATTCGGGCTTGCGATGACATCGAGTTCCGACATGACCACGATCGATATTGGCTTTCTGATCTTTCCGAAGGTCACGCAGCTTGATCTCATGGGGCCGGCACAAGTTCTGAGCCGCGTCCCCGGCGCGAAAGTGCATCTCGTCTGGAAGGCTCTCGAACCCATCGAGACGGATGTCGGTTTCACCATCAATCCGACCGTCACGTTCGAGGATTGCCCGCAACTCGACGTCCTGTGCGCTCCGGGCGGCTTCGGGGTGGTGGAGCAGCTGAGCGATCCCGACACGATGGCCTTCCTGCGCCGGCAGGGCACCGGCGCGCGCTACGTGACGTCGGTCTGCAATGGTTCGCTTCTGCTCGGAGCGGCGGGGCTCATCACCGGCTACAGGTCGGCCTGCCACTGGATGTGGCGCCCGTACCTCACTCAGTTCGGCGCCGAGCCGGTCGCCGCCAGGGTCGTGCGCGATCGCAACCGGCTTTCCGGCGGAGGCGTGACCTCGGGGATCGATTTCGCTCTGACGCTGGCCAGCGAACTGGCCGGCGAGGAAGCGGCCCGCATGATCCAGCTGGGCCTCGAATACGACCCTCAGCCGCCGCTGGACAGCGGCTCGCCGGAGAAGGCGGGCCCCGAGCGGGAGGCTCGGGCGCGCGCCGCGCTCGAATCCTCGCTCCCGCGGATCGAAGCCGCCATCGCGGAGGCGGCCGCCCGCCGTCCGTAAGTGCTGCGGCCCGTCAATCCTGCACCAACGAAGGAGGTCCCATGATACCCGCCATCCGCACCTGGATCGTCGCCTGCGTCACGGCTGGCGGGATGCTCGCCGCCCTGCCGGCGCATAGCCAGATTTCGGACGGGGTCGTCAAACTGGGCGTCATCAACGACCAGTCCGGGCCCTTCTCGTCGCTGACCGGCCCCGGATCGGTCCTCGCCATCCGGATGGCGGTCGAGGATATGAAGCCGCAGCTCGGCGACATCCGGGTGGAGATCCTCGTCGCCGACCATCAGAACAAGCCGGATGTCGGCGTCGCCACGGTGAAGCGCTGGCTCGATGTGGACAATATCGACGCCGTTCTCGATGTGTCGAATTCGTCTGTCGCGCTCGGGGTCCAGACGCTGATCCGAGAGAGGAACAAGGTCGCCCTCTACGGCATCATCGGCACCACCGAGCTGACGGGCAAGCAATGCGCCAAGACGGGTTTCTCCTGGGTGCACGACGCCTACGCACTCGTGTCCGGCCCCGTGAAGACGCTGACGAAGGGGCCGGAGGACACCTGGTACTTCCTCGGTGCGGATTTCGAGTTCGGCAAGAACATGGTGCAGGTCGCCAAGAGACTGGTGACGGCGAGGGGCGGCAAAACCGTGGGTGAGGCGTTCCACCCGATGAGCGAGGCCGATTTCAGCTCCTACCTGCTGCAGGCTCAGGGCTCGAAGGCGAAGATGGTCGCATTTGCCAATGCAGGCACCCAGCTCGTCAACGTCATGAAGCAGTGGCAGGAATTCGGCATGCAGGGCGGCGGGCAGCGGCCGATCGCCACCTTGCTCTCTGTTGCCGACGTTCATGCCGCCGGCATGGACGTGATGCAGGGGCTCACGGCGACCACCGCGTGGTACTGGGGCCTGAACGACGATACGCGCGCGTTCGCCAAGCGCTTCTTCGCACGCTTCAACGCGATGCCGACGGAATCCCAAGCCGGGATGTATTCGGCCACCATGCACTACCTCAAGGCAGTCGCCGCCACGAAGACCGATGCCACCGATGCCGTCGTATCGCGCATGCGCGAAGTGCCGGTGGACGACATGTTCGCGAAAGGCGCGCGGTTGCGCCCCGACGGCAAGCTCGCGCACGACTTCCTCCTGGTGACGGTTAAGACGAAGCAGGAATCCAAGGCGCCATGGGATTACTACAAGGTCGATGCGGTCATTCCCTCGAGCGATGCCTTCACGTCACTCGAAGCCAGCGACTGCCCCCTGGTGACGGATGCGGCGAAGAGCAAGTGATCGAGGCCGAGGGCGGGCCGCCTCTCCATCGAGGACAGAAGCGCCGTTAGCGATTGCCTGACAGCGGCTGATCTGGACGACATCTTGCGGGGCTTGCAAGGAAGAGCCCTCATCTCGTCCGGTTCGGAGCGACACGTCCTCCGTCCCGCCCGTGCAATCGGACATCCGCTCAAGGGGCTCGTCGCTCATGTTTGATCTCGTTCTGCGCGGAGGCCGCGTCATCGATCCGGAGAGCGGGCACGATGGCTTGGCCGACGTCGCGGTGAAGGACGGGCGGATCGCCGGCCTGGGCACGGTTACGGAGGCTGGGCTCGTCGAGGTCGATGCGTCGGGCCTCGTCGTCGCGCCGGGCTTCGTCGATCTGCACGCGCATGGGCAATGCCTGCCCGCCGACAGGATGCAGGCCTTCGACGGCGTGACGACGGCGCTGGAGCTCGAACTCGGCGTCTGGCCCGTGGCACGCTGGTACGACGAGCAGGCCCATGCGGGCCGCGTGCTGAATTACGGGGCCTCGACCGGCTGGGTCTTCGCGCGCATCGCCGCGATGACCTCCCAGCAGACCGAGTCGAGCATCGCCGGCATGGGCCGCGCGATGCAGGACAAGCGCTGGTCGGACGAAGTCGCGAGCGCGGCGGAGAGCGCCGACATCGTCGCGCGCGTGAAGGCCGGCCTCGACCAGGGCGGCCTCGGGATCGGCTTTCCGAATGCCTATGCGCCGGGCGCCGGCGTGAAGGAGATCTCGGATCTCTGCAGCCTCGCCGCATCCTTCGGCGTGCCGACCTTCACCCATATCGCCTACATGTCGAACGTCGATCCGATGAGTTCCATCGACGCCTATACGCGGCTGATCGGTCTCGCGGGCTCGACCGGCGCGCACATGCACATCTGCCATTTCAACTCGACCAGCCTCCAGGACGTCGAACGCGCGGCCGAACTCGTGCGGACGGCCCAGGCGCAAGGGCTGAAGGTGTCCGTCGAGGCCTATCCCTATGGGACGGGCTCGACGGTGGTCGGCGCGGTCTTCTTCTCCGACCCGGCCTTCCCCGAGCGCACGGGCGGGGGCTACGAGACCATCGAGAGCCTCGCCTCGGGTCGCCGCTTCGGCGACCGGAGCGAGGTCCTCGCCGCCCAGGCCGAGGACCCCGGCTCGCTCGTGCTCTGGCATTTTCTCGACGTCGCCGCGAACGACCGGCACCGGAACCTGCTCGACGTCTCCGTCCTGTTCCCGGGCGGCGCGATCGCGTCGGACGCGGTGCCCTGGCTTCTCGCCGATGGGGCCACCTATTCTGGAGACGCCTGGCCCCTGCCGGACGACGCGATCTCGCATCCCCGATCGAGCGGGACATTCACGCGCTTCCTGCGCGAATGGGTGCGGGAGCGGGAGACGCTGTCGCTGATGGAGGGGCTGCGCAAATGCTGCCTCATCCCGGCCCAGCTGATGGAGGCGAGCACGCCGGCCATGGCCCGGAAGGGTCGTCTCCGCGTCGGCTGTGACGCCGATATCGTATGCTTCGATTGGGACACGCTCACGGACCGGGCCGATTTCCGACATCCGAACCGCCCCTCCGAGGGCGTGCGCCATCTCTTCGTCGGCGGGGAGACGGTCATCGTGGATGGCGGCCTCGTCCGAGAGGCCCGGCCCGGCCGCCCTGTTCGCCGCCCGGTGGCTTCGTGACGATCCCGGTCGTGCTGGTCGCGGGGTTTCTCGGCGCGGGCAAGACGACGCTGGTGAACGAGATGCTCCGCCGGCCGGACGGCCGCCGGATCGCGGCCGTGGTCAATGATTTCGGTGCGATCGACATCGACGCGGACCTTCTTCGCCAGTCCAGCGACGGCGTGGTGAGCCTCCGGAACGGCTGCATCTGCTGCAGTCTCCAGGGCGATCTCATGCGCACGCTCGCCACCCTCATCCGCCGGCAGCCGCCACCCGACGCCATCGTGATCGAGACGAGCGGTGCGTCGGATCCGGCCGAGATCGTCCGCTCGCTTCTCGATCCGGTCGTCTATGCGGCGACGCCCCTCGAGACCGCCGTGACCGTGATCGACGCGCGGCATCTTGCCGACAGGCCGGCGCTGTTCGACGATCCGCTCTGGCGCTCGCAGGTCGCGTCGGCGGATATCTGCGTTCTCGCGAAGACCGACCTCGTGGATGAAGCCGGGCTCGCCGCCCTCCGCGCCGTCCTCGCCCGCTTCAAGGCCCAGCACCTCATCGTCGATGCCGGCGACCACCTGTCGCCCACCCGCCGCTTCTTCTCGGAGAACGAGCCTCGCGTGCGCGCCCCGTCGAAGGGCTCCATGCCTCAGGCGGCGGACGAGCGCTTCGAGACGCAGAGCTGGAGTTCGGAGAGGCCGGTGGTCCTCGCCGCCTTCCAGTCCGCCGTCGCGAGGCTCGCTCCCTTCCTCCTGCGCGCCAAGGGCGTCGTCACCTTCACGCACGAGCCCGGCCGGCCGATGCTGTTCCAGCTGGTCGGATCGCGGGCGACCATCGTCCCGGCACAGACCGGACCGATGGACAGGGGCGGAGCGCGCCTCGTGCTCATCGCGGAGCGGGGACGCCTCGATTGGGAGGACGCCGCCCGGCTGCTTGATGCCAGCGTCGACATCGAACCCATCCGGTCGGCGCCAAGCCGGCGCGTCGACCGTCACTGAACAGGCCGGAGGCCCTCATGCGCAGCGCGATCGTCCTGGGTGCAGGCATGGCAGGCCTCGGCGCCGCACTCCACCTGCAGGAGCGCGGATGGTCCGTGATCCTGATCGACCGAGGGCAGCCCGGCCGGGAGACGAGCTACGGCAACAGCGGCATCATCCAGGCGGAGGCGGTCGAGCCTTATCCGATGCCGCGCGATTGGCGCTCGCTGCTTGATATCGCCATCGGGCGAACCAACGATGTCCACTTCGAATGGGGCGCGCTGCATCATCACGTCGGACCGCTGCTGCGCTATTGGTGGTATTCCGCGCCGCGCCGACACGCCGCTGTGTCGCAAGCCTATGCGAGCATCATCCGTCACGCCCTTCCGGAGCATCAGAGGTTGATCGCCGCTGCCGGCGCGGAAGCCCTGGCGCGCCCGGGTGGCTTTCGCGTTCTCCATCGCGACACGCGCGCCATGGACAAGGCCGCCGCCAATGCCGAGCGGCTCCGAACACTTTATGGCGTCCGGTCCAAGATCATGAGCCCCGGGGAACTCGGCGCAGCCGAGCCGGCGCTGACGTCATGCGGCGCAGGCGCGATCCATTGGGAGGCGTCCTGGTCGATCTCGGATCCGGGAGCGCTGACGACAGCCTATGCCGACCTGTTCCGCCGACGAGGGGGAACCGTGCGGCGGGACGGCGCGGAGACGCTCACGCAGGCAGGTTCGGGCTGGATCGTACACGGCGAAGCCGGGCCGATCGAGGCCGAGGCCGCGGTGGTCGCGCTTGGCCCGTGGTCACCGGACTTCCTTCGCCCGTTGGGCTATCGCTTCCCGATGGTCCGCAAGCGCGGCTACCATCGCCATTGGCGCGGACGCCGCACCGTGTCCCTGCCGCTGCTGGATGCGGCCAATGGCTATGTGATGGCGCCGATGGCCAAGGGGTTGCGCATCACGACGGGAGCCGAGTTCTCGGTGCCCGATGCGGGCGCGAGCTTGACCCAGCTCGCGCGAGCCGAGCGCGCCGCCGGCGAACTCCTCGATCTCGAAGCGCCATACGAGAACCAGCCGTGGTTCGGCACGCGTCCCTGCATGCCCGACATGCTCCCGGTGATCGGCGAGGCCCCGCGGCACCGCGGACTCTGGTTTCATTTCGGGCACGGCCATCAAGGCTTCACATTGGGGCCGGCCAGCGGTCGCCTGCTGGCGGAACGGATGTCGGGTGAGACGCCTTTCGTTCCGGCCGAGCCGTTCGATCCTGCCCGGTACTGACGAGGGGGACGCGCGTCTTCGCGCGTCCGTCGGCTCCCGCCATCATCGGAATCGTCAGGTTCGCCCGGCCGGATCGGCACGCGGAGGCGATCGATCGCGCCCCGTTGCGGGCAGGTGCTGCCGATCCGGCCGATGACGGATCCCGGCCCCGGGCGTGCGATGATATGGACCGGGGGAGACTGACATTTGCACTCGTGACGACGCCCGCATGCGCCTATGGTCCGCTCTCTTTCGTCCAACGCGATGACGTATGCCGAGCTCTCCCAAATCCCCCGCCAGCCTCGACCTGACGATTGCCCGCGCAATCCGCGCGTTACGGGAAGCGAGAGGTCTGTCGCAGGCGAAGCTGGGCGAGGCGATCGGGGTGACGTTCCAGCAGGTCCAGAAATACGAGAGGGGCGCCAACCGGATCTCGTCGAGCCGCCTTCAGCGGATCGCTGACACCCTGAACGTGCCGGTCTCGACCTTCTTCACCGACGCCGGCAACGGAGTCGACGAGCCTCTCAGCGAGAGCGCGCTCACGATCGCCGTGCAGTACGAAAACCTCGACGAGCGCGACCGGACCGCCGTCCGCGCCTTGATCGATGCCTTGTCGCAACCCGGCCGAGGCAGGCCCGATTCTCAGGAATGAAGCGACGGCCTCCGGCCGCGGAGCATGGTGGTCTCCGAACCGGAGATCGCGAGACGACGGCCGACCGTCTCAAGGAGAGCCGCAAGGGCCGGGCGGATGCTCGCGTCGTCTTCGTCCGACAGTCCTTGCAAGCCCTGCCAAGCCGTCAGGGCCGTATCCGCGAACCTCTCCAACGGTGAGGCGGACTCGTCGATCGCCGAGAACAGCGCGCGGCCCCCGCCATATCCGTCGAGCCGGCTATCGGTGACATCGATCACGATCCCGCGGGCGCGCGTCACGGCGCCGGTGTCGCCCCCCTCGAACCAGCCTCGGGCCAGCACCCATCGGAGAGGCCCCGACCGAGGGGTGGTCCGGTATTCGGCCACGAACAGGCCGCCACGCCGTCGCACCTCCGCGACCGTCGCGTTGAAGGGGGTTCGGTCCTCGGCATGGATCGCTCGCAGGAAATCAGCGAGCGCGGGACCTCTTTCGACCTGATCCGGCAGGAAGCCGAAGAGGTGAGCGGTGAGCGGACAGACGCGGGTGCGGTCCGCCGCGATGTCCCAATCCCAAGTGCCGACGCTCGACGCCGTCAGAACCGTGCGAATCCAGGCATCATCCGCTACGCCGTGCGTCAGCCCGTCGGTCGGCATCTTTCTCCCCCCGTTGCGACAATGCTACGCAGTCGGCCGCTCCTGGCAAGTGTTCGATGGCAAATCCATCGAATACTTGCGTATGGGACGGTCCCGCGCGGCGCCCCACAGCCAATCGCTGCCGCGACGCCGAGGCGCTGACGGTTCGACCATCCGAGGCGATGGCGCCGTCCGCACCCTCGCCCCAGCATCCCTGCCGGAGAGTAGGTCAGCGCCAGCCGAGGGCGGGCGCGACATGCGTCAGGATGCTCTCCAGGACGTGGACGTTGTAGGCGACGCCGAGCTGGTTCGGCACGGTGAGAAGCACCGTGTCGGCTTCCCGGATCGCCTCGTCCTTCTCGAGCTGCCGTGCAAGCGTGTCGGGCTCGGCCGCGTAGGAGCGACCGAAGACGGCACGCATGTTGTCGATGACGCCGACCTGATCATCGTCTTCGCCGCGGCCGAAATAGGCCCGATCCTCGTCGTTCACGAGCGCGAAGATCGATCGCGAGACGGAGACGCGCGGCGTCCGCACATGGCCGGCCTCCGTCCACGCCTCCTTGTAGGCGCGGATCTGCTTCGCCTGCTGGACGTGGAACGGCTCGCCGCTCTCGTCGGCCTTCAGCGTCGAGCTCTGCAGGTTCATGCCCTGCTTCGCCGCCCAGATCGCCGTGGCGTTCGAGGCCGAGCCCCACCAGATGCGCTCGCGCAGCCCCTCCGAATGCGGCTCGATGCGAAGGAGGCCGGGCGGGTTCGGGAACATCGGTTGCGGATGCGGCCTCGCGAAGCCATCCCCCTTCAGGAGCTCGAGGAAGGTGTTCGCGTGGCGGCGCCCCATGTCGGCGTCGCTCTCGCCGTCCTGCGGGCTGTAGCCGAAATACCGCCAGCCCTCGATCACCTGCTCGGGCGAGCCGCGGCTGATGCCGAGCTGAAGCCGGCCGCCGGCGATGAGATCGGCCGCCCCGGCATCCTCGGCCATGTAGAACGGGTTCTCGTAGCGCATGTCGATGACGCCCGTGCCGATCTCGATGCGGCTCGTCCTGGCGCCGATGGCCGCCAGCAGGGGGAAGGGCGAGGCGAGCTGGCGCGCAAAATGATGCACGCGGAAATAGGCGCCATCCACGCCGAGCTGCTCGGCCGCGACGGCGAGGTCGATCGATTGCAACAGCACATCGCCGGCGGAGCGCGTGCCCGAGCGCGGCGAGGGCGACCAGTGCCCGAACGACAGGAACCCGATCTTCTTCATGGCGACCTCTTCGACCTGCCCTTTTGCGCGCCCGATTGCTTGACCCGCGCCGACGGCAGTTATGGTGCCAGCTTGTCCTCGACAATGCCGCTGCCGGAGCAATCATAGTTCGAGGTTCTCGAACCTGGATCGCGTTGGGTACGTCTTCGACGTCGCCAAAATCGGCAGCGTCTCGGGCGTGGCTCGAGGCGTCCCAGGACCTGCATCCGCCGGTGACGATCACGCTGCTGCCGAGCGCCGGGACCGTGGGTCTCCTGCGCGAACGCATCGAAGGACGACACCGAGACGATGGCCAGGGGATCGTCTCGAAGTTGTCTCGCTTGCCGCCTTGGCCTTCCTCGCGGCGAGCGCTGCCGTTCCCCTTTCAGAAACTCGTCTTCGGGGGTGGTAGGCCGTTCAGGTCGGAAACAGGAAGGTGACCGCCGCGCGGAGGCCCCAGCGCGGCGCGCTGTCCGGGCGCACGGCATAGTATCGGATCCCGACGCTCGCGCTCATCGCCTGATCGCCGATCTTGAACACCTGCGCCGCTCCCAAATTAATCGGAACCGTCCATTGCTCTCGGACCCAGTCGTAACTCGCCTCGCTATTCAGCGTCACGCTGAAGCCCTTGCCGAAGTTGTATGAAACGAAGGGCTGGAGGAACGTCGCGCTCACATCCTCCCGCCCGCTGGGGCCGGCATAGGACCAGATATGGTTCGCGAGCGCTCCGACCGTCCATGCGCCGGACTGGACGAGCGCCACGCCTGTCAGACCGGCGCCCCATTTGCCTCCGCCCAGGATCTCGTCCGTCGCTGTCGGCCAGAGGAAGACGGGTCCTGCACCCCATGTCAGCCCGCTCGGGTGGCGCGGCGAAAAGAAGAAGCTCTGCGTGATATCGCCGAGGCCAAAGACGCGGTCGGGTCCGTAATGATGCCGGTACGACAAGGGCATAATGGTGCGGACGATCAGGTTCCAGTCCTCGTTCAGCTTGACCGGCACCACGGGCTGCACGTTGATCGTCGCAGCGCGACCCCGCCCGTCGCCTCCCTGCCAGTCGAAATTGCCTTGGATCGGAACGCTGATCAGGTCCGCTACCGGATTCTGCAGCTTTTTCGACAGATCGTCCGTGTCGTCTGCGTTCGCAGCACTCGCTGCCGCGACAAGCACGAATCCGCTCAGCACTCCCAAACAGCGTCTCATCTTCGCACCCCGTCCTCGCCTCGTTTCGCGATCGGCTGGCGACTGATCAGCCGGGCATCAGCACCTCGTCGCTTTGATTGCATTCAGAGATTGAGGCCCGTCTCGTGCCCGCGGCCCCCGTAATCCGGCTTGACCTGTTGGCCGACGAACCGGCCGGTCGAGGCCAAGCTGCCGGCCTTCACCCCTCCGGGCGATGCCCCACGAGGCCAGCTTAACCGTTCGTCAGGCCTGTTTTGTCCGACTTGGGACAAATCGGTGGCGGAAAGGCGGACGGACGCCCGCCGGCGTTGCCGCTGCCGCACATCATCTCATGGCCTGCATCAGCGACTTCATGGCCCCGTCGATGTCGAGTTCGGTCGGCGTCCGATCACTGGACCGGCGACACGGCCTTCGCGTCTGGGAAGCGCCACGTCCCGTCCAGGATTTCGGCCCGCGGGCGGTAAAGGCGGACCATGTAGTTCCAGCCGGCCATGATGGGCAGACAGTTGGCGATCCTGCCGTCGCAGCCGCCGAACTGGATCTTCAGCGAACCGTCGGCCTCCTTGCGGCCGGTGACGTCGTTCAGCGAATAGGCGCCGAGCGGGTTCGGCTCGAAATAGCCCTTCTCGTTATAGACCGTGACCGACCAGAAGCCGTCGACCGGTACGTCCTTCACCGTCAGGAGATGGACGGTCTTCCCGTCGTTCTTCTCCGGCACGATGTTGAGATAGAGCGCTTCCTTCGGCGGATTGGCGCCCCAGCCCTGTGCGGCGCCGATCAGGAACCGAACCGGATCGACCTCGTCCTTGCGGCCGTACATCCGGTTGGTATCCGGGAGAGTGGAGGCGAGCACGAGCAGCGCGCCGCGCACCTTGTTCTGGCTGGCCGGGTCCCAGTTCGGGACCTTGAACTCACCTGCACGGTCCTGCGTGGTGCCGATTGCGTCCTGGAGCCGATGCGCCTCGCGCATATCCTCGACGTTGGCGGGATCGACGAGGATGCGCACCGCCACGACGACATAGCGCGTGCCGACCTTCTCGCGGGTCAGGGTGTAGGTTCCCGGGTCGTAATGGACGCCGTAGGTATATTGGTCCTGATCGATGACCTGCATGGAGACGAAGCGCTTGCCCGCCTCCGGCAGCCTGATCGTCACCGGCCCGGCATCGAGATCGAACACGGCGGCCGAATACAGCGTGTCGCGGTTGAGGCGGATCACCGTCTGCTTGTCGAGGGGGGCCGGCTCGCGCGTATGGTCGAAGCGGCCAAAACCGCCATTGGCCGCGACGTTGGCGAAGTAGAGATCGGTTTCGGCGCGGGCGAAATTATCGGGCGTCACCGGGCGCAACTCGCCCGTGCGGAACGGTGCCGTGCGGTCGGCCTGCTGCGCCGACGCACCGGTGACGAGCCCGACGACGCAAGCGAATGCCGCGGCGGCTATCGTGATCCTCATTGCGGTCCCCTTCCAGGAATTCAGCGTTTCGCCGGGCCGCTCGCCACGACCGGCGGCGCCTTCCATGCCCCCGACAGCGCTTCGGCTCGCGGCAGATAAAGGCGCATCACCACGTTCATCGGCCCGTCGGGCGCCGGCAGCCAGTTGGCCTCGCGCTCCGGTCCGGGCGAGGCGTGCTGGAGATGGAGCGTGATGCCGCCGCCCGGATCGCGTTTCAGTCCGGCCAGCATCGCGGAGTTGATCAGATAGCGCCGCAGCGGGTTCTCGACGAGGAACTGCGTATCGGCGTGGTACATCGTCACCGACCAGAAGGCGTCGACCGGCGGCAGCGCGCCCGGCGCGAAGGTCAGCGTATAGTTCGTCTTCGCGGTATCCAGCGGCGCACCGGCCTCGTCGACCATGTAGGAGGGATAGAGCGTCTCCTCGATCGTGTTGCCATAAATGCCGCCCATGGCTCCGACCGCGCGCTGGAGATATTTCCCGGCCATCTCTTCGGGCGAGCCGAACAGTCCGGCCGAACTCGTCACCTTGCTGAGCGCGGAGGCGATCTCCTCGTGGCCCTGCCGGGCTCCCTCCCCGATCTTTGTCACCGTCTCCGGCACGGCGTCCTTCGGCGGCCAGGGGAGCCCGCCGCCGATCCCGAGCCGGGCGAAATCATCCCGCAGCGCTCGCTCGCCCTCGAGCACCGGGCAGAACCCGAGCAGCAGGTTGGCATAACGCCAGAACCTCTCGTCGAAGCTCGCCTCGCTGATCGCCGGGTAGTCGATGGCCGCCGGCTCCGGCGGCGCCTGCGTCCCTGTGAAGGCGCTCAGCGGCACGGCGCGATAGCCGGCCTGGATCGCCTTCACGCGGTCGATGTCCGTCCGCTCGAACAGTTGCGTGCGGAACTGAGAATAGCCGAGCTCCGTGCTCAGCCGCACGATCCGCCGGATGCCCGCCGGCACCGGTCCGGTCCATCCCGGCCCGGCGATCAGGAAATCGCCGCCGCCGTTGCCGTCCTTGCGGGTGCCGAGATAGTCGACGTTGTTCGTATAGAGATCGACGATCTGTAGCGAGTAATAGCGCCCATCGTCGATCTTGGGCAGCGTCACCACGAGGGGTTCGCGGCGCAGGTCGAGGATCAGGAAGGAGTAGGGTGTGTCGGAATTCGGGGTGATGACCCCGGTGTCCTGGGGGGTGAAGACCCGCGCCAGATTGTTCACCTGGTTGGGCGGACCCTTGTACTGGCTACCCTTTGCGTCGATCGCAAACTGGTAGATGCTGAGATAGTTCTTCACCAGCGGATAGGCATAGACATAGGCCTGTCGCGCCAGTTCCCGCGCCTGGTCTCCCGACAGACCGGCCCGGGCGGTTGCCGCAGACGTCGCGGAAAGCCCCGCCGCGATGCCGCCCAGGACCAGAAGCGCCTGACGCCGGCTCGGCGGAGAGGTGGTCGTCCTGCCCATGCTCGCTCGTCCGTTTCGGGACGCGGTCGTCCGTTTCCCGAACGACGGCGCCCTTGCGCATTGCCTGTCGAGCAGATTAGCGCTTCGCTCGGCGCGTTTTGTCCGTTTCGGAACACAATGGGGGCGATATGGGCTTGACGATGAACCGCGCCGAGGCAGACGCGATGCTGCGATCGACCGGCTGGCTGGCGCTCGTGCCGCCCACCTTCGCCGACGAGGTGCTGCGCCGCTCCATCCTGGCGAGTTTCGGACCGAACGAGGCGATGTTCCGTTTCGGCGATCCTCCCGGCGGCATCTACGGGCTCGTCTCCGGAGCTTTGACCGTCAATTCCGCGCCTCCCGATGCCGTCCCGCAGCTGATCCATCTTGGCCTTCAGGGCGCCTGGACCGGCGAGGGGAGCTTCATGACGGGGCAGCCGCGACGCGGCGAACTCAGGGCCCTTTCACCCGTCCAGATGATGCATTTGCCGCTGGCGGAGATGGAGCGGCTGGCGGGGAATGATGTGCGCGCCGCCAAGGCCTTCGGAACGATCACCGTGCTGGGTGTGGACGTCCTTATCCGCGTCATCCACGATCTGCAGAAGCGCGATGCCGACAAGCGCATCGCCGCCGTGGTGCATCGTCTCGCTGGCGTCCCCACCCAGGCCATTCCGCTCTCGCAGACCGAGCTGGGAATCATGGCGAACGCGTCCCGCAAGCAGGTGAATGCGGCGCTGCAGCGCTTTGCCGCCTCCGGCTGGCTGGCCAAGGGGACAGGCTATCGCGCCGTCTCCGTCATCGATCCGCGGGCTCTGCGCGCCTTTTCCGAGGAAGAGTGACGTTCGGGGAGGAGGCCGGCAGGAGCCTTTCGGCCCCCGCCCTCGCCAAGCCGGATCAGGTCGGCCGCTGCAGCGTCGCCATGTCGATGACGAAGCGGTACTTCACGTCGCTCTTCGCCATACGCTGATAGGCCGCCTCGATCTCGTCCATGCGGATCATCTCGATATCCGCCGTGATCCCGTGGGCGCCGCAGAAATCGAGCATTTCCTGCGTCTCGGCGATGCCGCCGATGATCGAGCCGGCGAAGTTCCGGCGCCGCAAGAGGAGGCTGAAGACGTTGAGCGCGAGCGGCTTCTCGGGCGCGCCGACCTGCACCAGCGTGGCGTCCCGGCGCAGCAGTCCCAGATACACGTTGATGTCGTGCTCGGCCGCGATCGTGTCGAGGATGAAGTCGAAGCTCTCGGCATGCTTCGCGACGGCCTCAGGGTTGCGCATCACCAGGATCTCGTCGGCGCCGAGACGGCGGGCATCGGCCTCCTTGCTGGCCGACGTGGTCAGCACGACGACCCGCGCGCCCATCGCGTGGGCAAGCTTGACGCCCATATGGCCGAGGCCGCCGAGCCCGGCGATGCCGACCTTCTGGCCCGGCCCGACCTTCCAGTGCCGGAGCGGCGAATAGGTGGTGATCCCGGCGCACAGAAGCGGCGCCGCGGCCGCGAGGTCGAGATTGTCCGGGATGCGCAGCACGAAGTGCCGGTCGACCACGACGTGGCTCGAATAGCCGCCGAAGGTGTGACCCGCCCCCGCCTTGTCCGGGCTGTTGTAGGTGAGGGTGAAGCCCGGCACGCAATATTGCTCGAGGCCCTCGCGGCAGCTGTCGCATTCGCGGCAGGAATCGACCATGCAGCCGACGCCCGCGAGGTCGCCCGCCTTGAAGGTCGTCACGGCGGACCCGACCCGGGTCACCCGCCCGACGATCTCGTGGCCGGGCACGCAGGGATAGAGCGTGTTCTGCCATTCGTTGCGGACCTGGTGCAGGTCGGAGTGGCAGACGCCGCAGAACAGGATCTCGATCTCGACGTCGTTCGGACCGGGATCCCGGCGCTCGAAGGTGAAAGGGGCGAGCCGAGCCTCGGCATCCGTGGCGGCGTAACCAATGCACTGGAACATCGGACCCTCATCGCTCGATCTGGCTGTGGCCGGCCGCAGGCGGTCCCATGCCGGCGCGAGCTTGGATGGGAGCCGCTGCCGGCGCGAGCTTGACGGGCGACGCGCGGCGTCGGTTGTATTGGGCGCACTATAGCGGCTCAACCCGAGTTCGGGAACGTCCATGAGTTTTCGTGCGTGTGCGCACCTGTCGGTGGCGAGACTGGTCCGGACCGCTTTTGCGACGGTGTCGGCCTTCCCGGCGACAGGATCGTCGGAGGTCCGGGCGGAGGCGGTCAGAACCGACGGCGCCGGCCCCCTGGTCGCGCCGACCGGGATGGCCGGTGCCTCCCTCTCGGACCTGCCGCAGGGAAGCGTCGCCGCAGCCATGTTCAGGACCTTCCCCGAACGCGCGGGATCACCGGTTGCCGTTCAGGGTGCGGCGCGGTGACGGGGACCGAACGGAGACCTGTGGTCCGGATCGCCGCCGCCCTGATCACGAACCCCGAGCGCCGGATGCTCCTGGTGCGGAAGCGCGGCACGGAAGCCTTCATGCAACCCGGTGGCAAGATCGAACCGGGCGAATCGGCCGGCGAGGCGCTCTCGCGGGAATTGTTCGAGGAGCTCCTGATCGATGTCGAAGCCGAGGGGCACATCTATCTCGGGCGGCATCGGGCGGTCGCAGCCAACGAACCGGGCCACGATGTCGAGGCCGAGCTCTTCGCGGTCGGCGTCTCGGGTCCGATCCGCACCGCCGCCGAGATCGACGGCGCCGTCTGGGTCGATCCGGCCGAGGCGGCCGGTCTCCCGCTGGCTCCGCTGACGCGGGACCGTGTGCTCCCGATCGCGCGGCGGCTCGGTTTCACCGGCTGCCGACCCTGATCCCGAGCGTGCGATCCGGCAGGTCGGGGCAGCCTTCTCCCGCCGCTTTCATTCCGATGGACGATGTATCTCCTGAGATATAACGTCCGTCGAAGGCGCGGAGTCGAACGACGGGCGGGCAGCGATGCATCGCCGACCGTGCCGGGAGGAGACCGCGATGTATCAGCAGGCCATCGAGAAAATCTCTGCCAACGTCCTGATCCGCAAGCGCTACGACAACTTCATCGGCGGTCAGTGGGTCGCACCCGCCGACGGGCGCTACTTCGACAATCCCTCGCCGATCACCGGACAGACCCTGTGCGAGGTGCCGCGGTCCTCGGCCAAGGACATCGAACTGGCGCTCGACGCGGCCCACAAGGCCAAGGACGCCTGGGGCAGGACATCCGTTCAGGAGCGCTCGCGGATCCTGGCCAGGATCGCCGACAAGCTCGAGGCGAACCTCGATCTCCTCGCCCTCGTCGAGACGCTCGACAACGGCAAAGCCATCCGCGAGACGACGCATGCCGACATGCCGCTGGTCGTCGACCACTGGCGCTACTTCTCGGGCGTCGTGCGGGCGCAGGAGGGCGGCATCTCCGAGATCGACGCCGACACGGTCGCCTATCACTACCACGAGCCGCTCGGCGTCGTCGGGCAGATCATCCCCTGGAACTTCCCGATCCTGATGGCGACGTGGAAGCTCGCGCCTGCCCTCGCGGCCGGCAATTGCGTGGTGCTGAAGCCGGCCGAGCAGACCCCGCTCGGCATCCTCGTGGTGATGGAACTGATCGCCGATATCCTGCCGGCCGGCGTCATCAACGTGGTCAACGGCTTCGGCGTCGAGGCGGGCAAGCCGCTCGCCCAGAACAAGCGGATCGCCAAGATCGCCTTCACGGGCGAGACGACGACCGGTCGCCTGATCATGCAATACGCCTCCGAGAACATCATCCCGGTGACGCTGGAGCTCGGCGGCAAGTCGCCCAACATCTTCTTCGCCGACGTCGCCGAGGCCGACGACGAGTTCTTCGACAAGGCGCTGGAAGGCTTCGCGATGTTTGCGCTCAACCAGGGCGAGGTCTGCACCTGTCCGAGCCGGGCCCTCGTGCACGAATCCATCTACGACCGCTTCATGGAGCGGGCCGTCGCCCGCACGAAGAAAATCAAGCAGGGCCATCCGCTCGATCCTTCGACGATGATCGGTGCGCAGGCCTCGAACGACCAGCTCGAGAAGATCCTGTCCTATCTCGACATCGGCAGGCAGGAGGGCGCGGAGGTGCTGACGGGCGGCAAGCGGGCGATCCTCGAGGGCGAACTCAAGGACGGCTACTACGTCGAGCCGACCATCTTCGCCGGTCACAACCGGATGCGCGTCTTCCAGGAGGAGATCTTCGGACCGGTCGTCTCGGTTGCGACGTTCAAGGACGACGAGGATGCGCTCCGGATCGCCAACGAGACCCTCTACGGGCTCGGCGCCGGAATCTGGACGCGCAACGGCAACCGCGCCTATCGCTTCGGCCGGGCCATCCAGGCCGGGCGAGTCTGGACCAACTGCTACCACGCCTATCCGGCCCACGCGGCCTTCGGCGGCTACAAGCAATCCGGCATCGGGCGCGAGACGCACAAGATGATGCTCGACCACTACCAGCAGACCAAGAACGTCCTGGTCAGCTATTCGACCAAGGCCCTCGGGTTCTTTTGATAGTGCCGGAGGGGCGCCGCGGCGCCCCTCCGCGCAACGGAGAAGGGGTCATGGTGAGACGGGTCGAGATCACGCCAGAGGCCGAGCGGGTCGTCGAGACGCTGCGCGCGCAGCACGGCCCGCTGATGTTCCACCAGTCCGGCGGCTGCTGCGACGGCTCCGCGCCGATGTGCTACCCGCGAGGCGAATTCCGCGTCGGCGAGCGCGACATCCTCCTCGGCGAGGTGGCCGGCTCGCCCTTCTATATCGGCGCGGCCCAGTTCGAATACTGGTCCCATACGCAACTGATCATCGACGTCGTGCCGGGGCGCGGCTCCGGTTTCTCCCTCGAGGCGCCGGATGGCGTGAGGTTCCTGACGCGCAGCCGCGTCTTCACAGACGACGAAGTCGCGGGGCTCGCCCCCCTTCCCACGCCGGAAGCCACCCTCTGACGGTCGGCCTCCGCAAGAGCATCCTGGAGCTTGCATGGACTATGTGAATTTCGGCCGGACCGGGATGAAGGTTTCGCGCCTCTGCCTCGGCTGCATGACCTACGGCATCGCCGACCGCGGCAAGCATTCCTGGACGATGGACGAGGAGGCGAGCCGCCCGCTCATCCGCCAGGCGCTCGAACTCGGCATCAACTTCCTCGACACGGCCAACACCTATTCGGACGGCACGTCCGAGGAGATCGTCGGCCGCGCCATCCGGGACTTCGCGCGGCGCGAGGACATCGTGCTGGCGACCAAGGTCTTCAACCGGATGCGGCCCGGCCCGAACGGGATGGGTCTGTCGCGCAAGGCGATCATGCACGAGCTCGATGCCAGCCTGAGGCGGCTCGGGACCGATTATGTCGACCTGTACCAGATCCACCGGTTCGACACCCGCACGCCCATCGAGGAGACGCTGGAGGCGCTGCACGACGTCGTGAAGGCGGGCAAGGTCCGCTATATCGGCGCGTCCTCGATGCCGGCCTGGCGCTTCACGAAGGCCGTCTACCTGTCGCGAAAGAACGGATGGACGTCGTTCGTCAGCATGCAGAACCACGTCAACCTCCTCTACCGCGAAGAGGAGCGCGAGATGCTGCCCTTCTGCGCGGAGGAGGGCCTCGCGGTGATCCCCTGGAGCCCGCTCGCGCGCGGCCGGCTTTCGCGCGCCTGGAACGATGAGACCGAGCGCCAGCGGACGGACGATGTGGGTCATCGGCTCTACGACGCCACGGCCGAGGCCGACCGCAAGGTGGTCGACGCAGTCGGTTCGATCGCGGCTGCCCGGGGCGTCTCGCGCGCCCAGGTGGCGCTGGCCTGGGTGGCCCAGAAATCGGTGGTCACGGCTCCCATCGTCGGAGCCTCGAAACCCGCGCATCTGACAGATGCCGTCGCCGCCCTCGGCCTCGGCCTGACCCAGGACGAGATCGCGGCACTCGAGGCACCGTATGTCCCGCATGCCGTGGCAGGTTTCGCCTAAGCCGGGGCGGAGGTCGGCTTAGCTCCCGCAAGGCAGGCAGGCCCTGATCGGGGGCACTTCGCAATCAGCGCAGTGCCCCTTTTTCGATGAGGCTCCGGCAGGCCGCGTCGTGTCGGAGGCTGATGGCCAGCCAGCGCTCCGGAATCGCACGCGCCGCCTCACGTCGAGGCGCTCGTCTAGAACCGATAGGTGGTTGCCAGGATAGGGCCGTGCATCGTCGTGTCGTAGAGGAAATTGCCCTTCCGATAGTCGACATGCAGCGCGCGGTAGCCGGCCCGGACGACCCAGTTTTCGTTGACGTCGTAATTGACGCTGCCGAAGCCCTGCCAGGTCAGGCGCGAGCCGGCGTCGAAGCCGCCGATGTCGCCGATGAGCGTCACGCTCCACGGACCGCCGAGAGCCCGGTCCATGAGATCCGGTCGCCTCACCTCGGCGGTGATGCCGGGGGCCCCGGCCGCACCGCGGTCAGCCTCGCGCCGCGCGCTGCGGCGCGGCATCCACCAGCCTTCTGCGGGACGCTCGACACCGCGCCCGGGCGCAAGAGGTCTGGCTTCCGCCGCT
Organism: Enterovirga rhinocerotis; assembly: GCF_004363955.1. Taxonomy (GTDB): domain Bacteria; phylum Pseudomonadota; class Alphaproteobacteria; order Rhizobiales; family Beijerinckiaceae; genus Enterovirga; species Enterovirga rhinocerotis. The sequence goes on along the minus strand of NZ_SNZR01000017.1, from coordinate 21,643 downwards.
CTGTCGAGTGCCTGCCATGTCGTTGACGCTCAGAAGGAACGGGTCAGGACGGAGGCGAAGGCGAAGATGCCGATCAGGATCAGCGCAAGGGAGATCGCATAGAGCGGCGTCTGGATGGAGTGGTCGTCGATGCCGCCGAGGGAACCCAGTTGTCCGCTTCGGAGGTATGCGAGGACGCGGTGATACTGCCAGACGGCGATCACCAGCGACATGATCCCCGCTGCGATCAAAGCCAGACCGAGGTAGCGCGGGGCCTGCGGCCTCGCCGCCTCCCGAACGCCCTCCATCGCACCGAGCCGGTCGAAGAACTGCACGATCGTGAAGCCGAACCCGATCAGGGATACAGCCGTCCTCACCCAGGACATCAGCGTGCGCTCGACGCTGAAGCGCGTCCGCAACCACGAGAAATGACTATCCGCCGACATGCGGACGGAGAAGCGATCACCGTGGGACCGAGCCGTTTCGTCGCTCATGACGCATTTCCTGCATTTGCGCGCCATCGATCCGATCGATGGAGGCGCCCTGGCGCCTGCGCTCTAGACAACCGAGCCGACCCGCAGGCTGTCCTCGAACCGTGCGCGTGCCCGAGGGCGGGTGGACGCTCTTGCCAAGGTGGTCGGCGGGATCGTGTCCCGCCGACCGAGAGCCGGTGCTGTCTCAATCGACGGCGAGGAACGCCGCCGCCAGCTTCTCCAGATCGAGGTACTGCGCCTTCTCGGTGGTGACGGCCACGGCCTGGATCGTCCCCCCGGTGAAGGCTCCGGGCGTCTTGTACTGCCCGCTCACCGCATCCCCGCTGTCGCGGCCCACGCAGAGGCCGTCGCCCGAGAGGGTGAACTTGCCGAGCTGGGTGCGCATCGGTCCCTGCGCCTCCACGTTCTCGTTGACATAGAGGGTCGTCTGGCCGACGGCCTCGCCGAGTTCTCCGGATTTCTCACGAATGAACTCCATGCCGAGCGTGTATTTTCCCGGCTTGAGTTCGGTCGTCGAGACGAACGTCTGCTCCGGCTTGATGCCGAGGAAATTGTAGACGTACCAGAGCTTGCGGTCCTTGATGAAGAGCGCATGACCGCCGAAGCGCGAGCCATGGGCGAAGATCACGCCCGCGCAGTCCGGGTCGGTGATCTCGACATTCGCGAGGATCTTGTAGGATCGGCCGCGGCAATTGACGGCCACGCCCTCCGGCACGGGTGCCGTTCCGGGGTAATAGACGTAGCGCTCGCGCGCCTCCTCCTCGGCCGGTCGCGGCGTGTTGAGGATCTCGCCGCAGGTCCGGTCGTCGAGCGGCAGGACCATGTTGGCGTCGGCTTCCTCGAACCAGGCCTTCTTGAGCGCCTCGAGCCGCTCGGGATGCTGATCGGCAAGGTTCGTCGACTCGGAGCGGTCTGCGTCGACGTGATACAGCTCCCAGGCGTCCTTTTCGTAGTGACCGGTATTCTGGAAGGGCGAGTGCAGGGCCGCGGCCTTCCAGCCGTCCTCCCAGATGCCGCGGGTGCCGATCATCGCATAGTACTGACGCTTCTTCTCCGTCTTGCCGTCGGGAGACGCGTCGAAGGTGTAGCGCATCGAGACGCCCGAGAGCGGATACTGCTCGACGCCCCGATAGACCTTCGGCATCTCGAGGCCGCAGACTTCGAGGATGGTCGGCACGATGTCCACGGAATGGTGGTACTGGTGCCGGACCTCTCCCCGCGCCTTGATGCCCTTCGGCCACGAGACGACGAGCGGCGCGCATGTGCCGCCGGCGAATTGCGCGTAGCGCTTGAACATCTGGAACGGCGTCGAGAAGGCGACCGCCCAGCCCGTGGGATAATGCCCGTAGGTGTCGAGCCCGCCGAGCTTGTCGAGCATGCTCATGTTCTCGGCGAGATCGTCCGGATAGTTGTTGAAGAACTTGTTCTCGTTGACCGATCCGTTCGGCGTTCCCTCGCCCGAGGCGCCGTTATCGGCACAATAGAAGACGAGAGTGTTGTCGAGCTGCCCGGTTTCCTCGAGATAATCGAGGAGCCGTCCGATCTGCACGTCCGTGTATTCGGAGAAGGCCGCGTAGACTTCGGCCATGCGCGCGAACAGCTGCTTCTCATCGGCGCTGAGCGTATCCCAGGGACGAACGGCGTCCGCGGGATTGGCCACGTCCTCGGGCATGGGGTTGATCGGCGTAAGCTTCGTGTCGGCCGGCAGCAGCTTCTTCTCGACCATCCGCGCGAGAACCCACTCGCGATAGCTTTCGTAGCCGGAATCGAACTTGCCGCGGTACTTGTCGATGTATTCCTGCGGAGCATGGTGCGGCGCGTGGTTGGCGCCAGGGCAAAGCCACATGAACCACGGCTTGGACGGATTGCTCGCCTTCTGGTCCTTGACCATGCCGATGGCCTTGTCGGCGAGATCCTTCGACAGGTGGTAGCCGTCCTCTGGGCCGTATTCCTGGTCGACGAAGCGATTGTCCTCGACGAGATCGGGATACCATTGATTGGTCTCGCCCCCGAGGAAGCCGTAATATCGGTCGAAGCCCTTGGCGAGCGGCCATTCCTTCCGGCTTCCGCCGGGCGCCACGTCCTGCTCCGGCACATTGTGGTTCTTGCCGAGCCAGAAGGTGCTGTAGCCGTTGTCCTGCAGAACCTGCCCGATGGTCGCGCATTGCTCAGGAATGCGGCCGCTTCCCCCCGGGAAGCCGACGGACGCCTCGGTGATCGCCGAGCAGCCGTTGAGATGGTGGTTGCGGCCGGTGAGAAACGTGGAGCGGGTCGGCGAGCAGAGCGCCGTCGTGTGCCACTGCGAATACATGAGGCCGCGATCGGCAAGCCTCTGCAGCGTCGGCATCTCGACCGCGCCGCCGAATGGCGACCACGTCGCGAGGCCGGTATCATCGTAGAGGATGACGAGGACGTTCGGCGCATCCTTCGGCGCCCGGGCCGGGATGAAAGGCTCCCAATCAGGCGTGGACTCGCGGATGTCGAGCTTGATCACGCCTTTGAACGGCTTCTGCGTCATTGCTTCACTCCTCTTTGGACGTAAGTGAGGACAGCCCACGCGGGACGTCTCGGGTGAAAGCGATGGTCGTCGCCCGGGTGGCGCCGGGACGTCGGGCCTCGAGCCTTCCGGAACGGACGGCGCCCCGGCGCGCGGCGGCTGAAGGACCGGCCTCCGTCGCGTCGACGCCGGCCTGAACCATATCGATGCGCATCGGCGGCCCCGGGATGCGACGGCCGGCCGGCCGGACCCGAGACGCGGGCGGCAAACAGCTCGCCCAAGCGTCCGCGGCATCCGGTATCGTCGATGTCTCAACCATGACCTGATCGACCCGATCGGCACGGGCAGCGCGGCATCCGAGAATGCCTCGCTGGACAGTCGCCTCGCGCTCCTGAGGCCCAGTCTAGGCATCGGCGAGGCGGCCCATTAGTACAGTTTGTGCCAAATCGATGGGCCGCGGAGGGCCGCGAGCGGGATCGGACCGCGCCGTACGGGCGGCCGGATCCGACGACGGCGGCTTCGGGCTTGTCCGGCTTTGGTGACGCGCGAGCAGACCTGTTTGAGCATGCCGGAGGGGACGCTATGCGAGACCGGGGCATCGAGATCGGCGAGGGCTCGGCGGACGGCCCGCCGCGCGCGGAGGTGCTGAAGCGTTCGGTCAACGTGGTCAGCACCGCGAACCTCCGGGAGGCGACGCTCGGGGCGGATATCGAGATGACGCAGCTGCGATCGGGGGAGCAGCACGGGCGGCTGGCCCACGTCGCGATCGACCAGGTTGCTCTCAGTCTTTGCAGGTTCGGGATCGAGGTCCGTGCGCGGGGCGTGCTCGACGTGGAGCGGGCCGTCCTTGGGGTCGTCCTGTCCTCCTCGCGAGAGGCACTCTTCTGGGGCGAGGCGGCCCAACCGGGCGACGTTGTGACGTTTCCTCCCGGCATCGAGGCGGACGCCGTCTACAAGAGCGCATTGTCCTATGCCGCGATATCGGTCGATCCGCAGGAGGTCGTGCCGCTCTTCGCCCATGACGGCGCTCTGGGCGATCCCGACACCTGGCTGAGCGCCAGGGTGAGGCACACGGAACCCTTGCTCGGTGTCGAATTGCGGCGGCGCCTGATCGGATTGAGCGTGAGCCTGCGACGGTATGGCGACACGGCATCGGCGCAGTCGATCGATTTCGCCCGCCGGTCCATCATCGAGGCGTTCGGAGCGGCCGTTGCGAGCGGCGCCTCCGGCGAACGCTCGCCGGCCCAGCGCTCGGCGGCCCGCATCGTGCGCGACGTCGAGGAATACGTCGATGCGGCGGCAGACCGTCCGGTCCATCTGTCGGAGATCTGCACGGCGCTGCAGATATCGAGGCGCAGCCTGCACCGCGCATTCGCCAACACGCTGGGACTCGGTCCCGTCGCCTACCTGAGGAGGCGGCGGCTATCGCTCATCGAGGCCATCCTTCGCCGGAGCGATGCCCGGTCGGTCAAGATCGCCCAGCTCGCCTTCGAGTACGGGTTCCCCGAGCCGAGCCGCTTCACGTCCTACTATCGCGCGCTCTTCGGCGTGACGCCGTCGCACACCCGGCGACGCCGCTTTGAACCGACAGGATTTGGCACAAACTGACATACCGTCCCCGCGAGGGATGCGCGATCCCGCGGCTCGAACGTGTCGGGACTGACGAATGGCGGTTCGTCGAGGACAGCCCCGCTCGAACGCTCTCCTATCGCGAAGGAGACGGCGGGCATTCGCATGACGTACAAGGTCGTCGGCAATGCCGTTCCGCCGCCGCTCTTCAAGGCGGTCGCCGACGCCATGCCCGCGATTTGGTACCTGAGGCGGGACACGTCGCAGGGGTCGGCTCGGATCGCTCTCCGGCCCTCGCGGGGACCGATTGGAACGCGGTTGAGGTTGCCGCGCTGGTCGCCGACGTCTTCGCCATGTTCGCCGACGAGATCGCGGGGCGGCCGTATAAAGGCCGAACGCAACCGCGGCCTGCAGGCGCTCACGGACCGCTCCAAGGGCTCCATTGAGTTCAAGCACCAGGAACGTCAGCGCGGTCCTTGCCGAGCTCGGGATGCCATGGCTGCGGGCGTGGTCGCCCAGACGAGGGGTCGCCCGCTCGGTCTCCTCCGCCTACCTGATCAATTCGCCTCGTGCGCAGCGGCATGCGCGAGAACGCAATGAAAGATCCTTCCGGATTGCCGGACATTTTCGGGCTATTTGATAAATCAAATAGCCCGATGTGAGTGATAGTATCCATTTTCTTGCAATATTAGAAAGGACATTTCTTCTCGGACTTGCTAGTATGAAGTTGCGTACAGACAAAGTACTCGGACTGTTCGAAAAGATGTCGAGAACTAATAATCTCAACAGTCCTTCTATATCGGCCTCCGGATCGACGTCGAGGCGATGGCTGCGCTGCTTTTTTCTGGCGTGGCGGTCAAGCGCGACAGTGCTCTGCATGAGGAGCTAGGGCGCAATCCTGACCGACAAGTTCGGAAACAGACCCGTGACGCTGGCCTCTCCGTTTGCCCTCGAAGGCGAACATCGTCGAACCGGAGATCAACTGGTGTGCGATTTTCTGAACCTCGATCGCAAGCGCGTTCTGATCTCCGGCTGCACGAAGCGGCGGCATCCCGATCGGACGCCCCGCGCCCAGGGAGGTCGCCCACCTGATCGCCTTTCCTCGCTTCAGGCCGGGCCGCAGCAATCGCAGGAACCGAATTCGTCATTGATGGACGTACACATCCGACAGTTTAGCCAATAAAATCCGGAATAAAAACCAGTTCAAAGACTATTCATTGTTTTATAAAGCAGGAAGGAAGCAAAATGAGCATGAAATACGTTATGGCAACGGCGATCGCCGCTGGCCTGTCGACCGCCACTCTTGCTCATGCGGCCGACCGCATCCCGGAGGGCCAGACGGTTCGCAATGTCGTGCTGGTGCACGGCGCCTTTGCCGACGGCTCCGGATGGCGCGGGGTCTATGACAACCTCACGCGACGCGGCTACAAGGTCACGATCGTCCAGAACCCGCTGACGTCGCTCGCCGACGATGTCGCTGCGACCAAGCGCGCTCTGGACCGCCAGGACGGCCCGGCAATTCTCGTCGGCCATTCCTGGGGTGGTACGGTGATCACGGAAGCGGGTACCAACGCGAAGGTGGCAGGTCTCGTCTATGTGTCCGCACTTTCCCCTGATGTCGGTGAGACGACGGGGCAGCAATATGCGGGCTATCAGACACCGCCTGAATTCGTGCTCGATGTGAATGCCGACGGCTTCGGTTATGTCCTGCCGAGCAAGTTCAAGGCTGGATTTGCCGCGGACACGTCCGATGCCGATGCGGCTTTCATGCGGGATTCCCAGATCCCGATCAACATGTCGGTCTTCGAAACCAAGCTGACGCAGGCCGCGTGGCGCAGCCGCCCGAGCTGGGCAGTCATCGCGACCGACGACAAGGCTTTCGACCAGCGCATGCTGCATGCGATGGCCAAGCGCATCGGTGCCAAGGTGACGACGGTGTCGGCCAGCCACGCCGTATTCATGACCCAGCCCAAGGTCGTGTCCGACGTGATCGACGAAGCCGCTCGCACCTCGCGGTCGGCCGCGCGCTGACCCCGAGGCGTCGGCGGTTGGTCACGATGCGGGCGGGACGAACTCTTCGCCCGCATCACCCGCCTAGCGAAAGCCGTTCCCGACCACAGGGCGCCATCGACGACCCGGGAGAGTCTAAAAAAAAAATTTGCATAATTTGATATAATCGATATTTGAGCGCGCTCATCGTCAAGGGGTGCCTCTCAGGATGCGTGCGTTCAATTGCTGGACAGGCCGTCGGCGATGCCGGGTCGCGAGCGCGGTACGGGAGACAGGAAACGAGCTCGGGTACCGCGCATCGCACGGTCGCGCGCCGCTTGCCCCACACCTTCCGTAGCGCTGGAGCAATCTCGTGAAGCACGTCTTGTTGATAGACGATGACCCGACCATTCGAGACCTGTTGTCCGACTACCTTTCGCAGCACGCTTTCCGCGTAAGCGCGATCGGAGACAGTCGGTCGCTCGCCCAAATCGTCGCCACCGACATCGTCGACCTCGTCATCGTGGATCTGAATCTCGGTCCGGAGGACGGCCTCGAGATCGTCCGCCGTCTCGCGAGCACCTCGGATGCCCCAATCATCATCATCAGCGGCGACCGCCTCGATGAGGCCGATAAGGTCATCGGGCTGGAACTCGGTGCGGTGGACTACGTCACCAAGCCCTTCGGTGTTCGGGAGCTCCTGGCGAGGGTTCGAGTCTCCCTGAGAGAGAAACCGGCGCTGAAAAAGCGCAGGGAGCGCAAGATCTACCGGTTCTCCGATTGGGAGCTCGATATCGACGCGAGGAAGCTCGCCGACGCGAGCGGCGGAAGCACTAAGCTCACCACCGGGGAATTCAGGCTCCTGACCGCTTTCCTGAAGGCTCCGCAGCGGATACTGTCCCGCGAGCACCTGCTTACGGAATCCCGCAGCCACGACGACGAGGTTTTCGATCGCAGTATCGATGTCCTCGTTCTGCGGCTGCGTCGAAAGCTGGAGTCTGATCCGTCCCGACCGAAGATCATACGGACCGAGCGGGGCGCGGGATACGTCTTGGATACGGACGTGACGGTTGTTGACGCGCGCAGAGGGCGGCCGTGATCGAACGTCTGGGCGGGCGGGCGCGCCAGTTCCACCTGCGCATCTCCGCCACGCTGGCATCGCTCGCCCTAGGTCTAATATGTCATTCGAAATGATAATGTCTGTATTCAAAGCATTCATGTAACTTTATCGACCGATATGAGCTCCATAAAACTAGTGGAGCTCACTATGAAATATCATAAGTTCGAAGAGATAGCTGATTTGAGCTGTCAAAAGCAGCCGACGCTCTCTTCCACCGAGAATGTCGTCGCGCTGCGGCGATCATCGGGCGACGCTCCCGGGGATCGCGGGAGAGGTGCCGGGCCGATCTTCGTCTCGTGCGCTTCGGCAACCGCGTCATCGAGCGGCGCACCTGTTTCGGCGCCGAGCCGTCGCGTCTCCTGGTTCGACAAGCTGGCGTCAGATTTTGGCATTGCAGGCCAGGCGCTCGCATTCGGCTCCATCGCCGAACTGGGACTGCCACAGCCCCTTCCCTCGAGCGGGATGTCGGCTCACCCGCGTCGCCATACTTGGCTGTCCAGGTTCAAGGCTGCGGTAGCTCGTCGATATCACCGCGTCCTGAGTGAAATCGCGATCGGCAGAGCAGTCCAGGACCTCCGCAGGCTGGATACGGCCACGTTAAGAGACATCGGCATCTGCGATCGGGCGATGATCGAGACATTCGTCCGTGGTGTTCGCGATCGTTGAGATAAAGTGGCACTACATCAGCCGAAGTGTGTCATGGCTGTAAAGTACGGACGATGTCAGTCTGCCATAATGACACATATTTCGGAAATGTAAGTTTAGTTCGAGACGACGATAGACCGCAAAAAAACGTCCGGACTTCTGCCAGACGTCTCACGCTCGAACGCGACGCCCAACGAAGGGAGAAGCGAGGCGACTGGTGGCGAAAACCGCATAATCATACCAAACTGCAGAATTTGACAGAATCGGCATAATGTGATTTCAAGTCAGTAGACACATCCACACGCCTCAGAGGAGCCACGCGATGAAGGACAGATCGGATCCCCCCAACCATGTCGCTCGTGACCGCAGAACCAGCCCGATCGACGAATGCCGGAGCTACGACTTCATCGTGTGCGGTGCTGGATCCAGCGGCTCCGTCGTAGCCGCCCGCCTTGCGGAGGACTCCAACGCGAGCGTCCTCCTGCTCGAGGCTGGCGGGGACGACGTGTCCGAGACTGTGTCGAACCCGGGCCAGTGGCCCCTCAATCTCGGTAGTGAGCGCGACTGGGCGTTCGTCGGGCAGCCGGCCGGCGGCCTGGGTGGACGTCAGCTGTCGCTCAACATGGGCAAAGGGCTGGGCGGAGGCTCCAGCATCAATGTCATGGTCTGGGCGCGGGGCCATAGGGAGGATTGGAACCACTTCGCGCAGGAAGCCGGCGACGAGGCGTGGGGCTACGAGTCGGTCCTCGGATACTATCGCCGGATCGAAGACTGGCGCGGCACTCCCGATGCTCTACGCCGCGGCGTGGGCGGCCCGGTCTACGTCGCCCAGTCACAGCAACCGCAGCCAATCGCCCGGACGCTCGTCGACGCGGCTGGCCTCCTGGGCATTCCCGTCTTCGATTCTCCGAATGGTGAAATGATGGAGAGCGCTGGGGGCGCTGCCATTGCGGACCTGCGGGTGCGTGACGGCAAGCGTCAGTCGGTGTTCCGCTCCTATGTTCATCGTATGGAAGCGGGATCCAACCTGACGGTTGTGACCCATGCCCTGGTCACGCGCATCTTGATCGAAGGAAGAAGGGCCGTTGGTGTCGAGATTCTGCTGAACGGCGAGCGCCGACAGTTTCGTGCACGATGCGAGACCATCCTTTCCTTGGGAGCCATCCAGACGCCCAAGGTGCTGATGCAATCCGGCATCGGCCCTCAGGCCGAACTGCAGGCGCATGGCATCGACGTGATCCAGCACCTGCCGGGCGTCGGGCGAAACCATCAGGATCATATCGCGTTCGGATGCACGTGGGCGCACCGCAAGAGCGAGGCGGTCAGCGCGGGCGGCTGCGAAGCGACTCTGTATTGGAAGAGCGATGCTAGGCTCCCCGCGCCGGACATCCTCCAGTGTCAGCTCGAATTCGCGGTGCCTTCGCCGGCGGAAGCGGAGATCGAAACTCCGGAGCATGGCTGGACGATGTTCGCCGGGCTTGCGCAGCCGAAGAGCCGGGGCCGTGTGCGGCTGTCCGGCCGCAACGCGGACGATCCCGTGCTCATCGAACCGAACTCGCTGAGCGCCGAAGAGGACATGGCGGCAGCAATCGCGACGGTCGAGCTTTGTCGAGACATCGGCAACAGCAGCGCCTTCGATCCTTTGGTGACGCATGAGGCGGCGCCGGGACTTCGGGATCGAGCAGGACTGATCGACTTCATCCGCAAGTCAGCGGTCTCCTACTGGCATCAATCGGGCACCGCCAAGATGGGGCAGGACTGGATGTCGGTCGTCGACGGCCAACTGAGAGTCTACGGGATCGCTTCTCTGCGCATCGCCGATTCCTCGATCATGCCGCGCATCACGGTCGGCAACACGATGGCGCCTTGCGTGGTCATCGGTGAACGGGCCGCAGACATGATTGCGAAGCAGCACGGCTTGTCCACCGCCGCGCCAGCGAGCGCCGCGGCCGACGCGAACCTGGAGCCGGCTTTCTGACCGGCGATGCCGGCACGCTCCGCACGCGTCGCCGGCATCTCCCAATCTCCAGACTGATCGATCCGTCTCCGCGAATGCCTGACGCGAGCGACTGCGATTCAACATGCCTGCTCGCTGACGTCCTGGGCGAGATCTCCAGCGCCGAAGCCTAACGGCGCCTCCATCGACCGGCGTTCAGCCGCCGCCCATCGATGCCTCCGGCCAACAGCAACCCCGGTGTCCAACCGCGCCAATCCCAAGGGCCTGGCCGCGTCATCTCTCATCAACGCGGGAGCCCGCCTACCAGAAGCGGATGGGCAGCCTCGCTCCAGTGATCAAGGAACCGACGACAATGCTCGACAAGGTTTCCCCCGTTCCCGTTGTTCCTCTGGAGGATCTCGAGTCCGATCCGCACGGCACATTCAGGCGCTTTCGCGACGCTCATCCGTTCGCGATCATGCCGCTCGGTGGCTATATCGTGCTGAGATACGACGATGTGGCCTCGCTCGCCCGCGACCCGCGATTGAGAGCGACCGAAATCGCCCTCCCTGCGCAACTCGGCATCACCAACGGAGCTCTTTTCGACATTTTCGAGCACGGCATGCTGACGGCGAATGGAGATGTCCATCGCCGTCGCCGTTCAGCCCTGTCCCGGGCGCTCGTCGAGAACGTTGCTCAGCGCTATCGGGCGCACGTTCGACGCAGTGCGCAGGTTCTGCTTGATTCAACCTATGCCGAAGGAGAGCTGAGACTCGTCCGAGATTACGCTGCCAAGCTTCCGGCTATGGGATTGGCCAGCCTCCTCGGAATTCCGAATCTGGAGGTCCCCGCATTCATTCGGGACGTCGAGGCGATGAATGCCTTTTTCCGCCCCGACGTGACACCTGAGATCGTTGCCGCAGCGGAGGCTGCAGCCGGACGCGTCCGACATACCATTGAGGAGTTGGCAGGTCGCAACCACGACGAGCGCGACAACGACTTTGTGCCGGCCTACCTTGATGCCGCCCAGAACCAGCAGGGGCATTCGCGCATCGAAGCCCTGATCCAGATCGTCCAGCTCATCATCGGCGGCACGGAATCGATACGGATTGCCATCGTGGCGCAGACGGCCAACCTGATGGCTCATCCCCGCCTCTGGAATTCTGTCTGCGCCGACCCGAAGCTGGTCGCCCCGGCGGTCTCGGAGGCCCTCCGGTTTGAGCCGGGCATCGCCGGCCTGGTCAGGATCTCGACGGACGACATCCTCATCGGCGAGCACGTACTGCCGGCGGGAGAGCTCGTGGTGCTGTCGTTGATGTCAGCACTGCGAGATGAGCGGAAGTTCGAGCGCCCGGACGACTTCGACATCTTCCGTCAGGACGGCGGCCTCTCGAACTTGGTCTTCGGTGCAGGTGCACACAAATGCATCGCCGATGCATTCGGCCGCGCCGCCCTCGAGGAGGCATTGAGTGCGCTGACCGAGCGGCTGCCTCACGCCTGCCTCGTCAGACCGCCGGTTTTCCAAGGCTACGTCTTTGTGCGCGCCAGCTCCGAGTGCCGCATCGCCTGGGTGCCGTGACGCTTCCAACCGATGCACCGCTAGCAAGAACGAGTTCATCGCAATGCGCATCCTGATCGTCGGGGCCGGCATCGCCGGGCTGGCCGCATGTCGCGCGCTCTCCCTGCGCGGCTTCGAGCCAACCATCGTGGAGCATAACGAGAAGGCCGGCGAGGGAGGCGCCGGGCTGTTCCTTCCAGGGAACAGCGTTCGGGCAATAGGCCAGCTTGGGCTGCTCGAACCACTGCTCGAGCAGTCCTATCCTATCACCCGCCAGCGCATCTGCGATGAGAACGGTCGGCTGCTGAGCGCGATCGACACGCGAGACGTCTGGGGTGCCGTCGCGCCATGCAGATCGACGAGACGGTCGACGCTGTGGCAGATTCTCAGGAACGAGTCCCGAGCCGAGGTATGTCTGAAATCGATCACCTCGATCGACGATCGCGGTGATGACGTTGTCGTTCGTTTCGACGACGGAGATATCGGGGAATACGATCTCGTTATCGGTGCAGATGGCGTCAACTCCACGGTCCGAGAACTCGCGTTTCCGGGCGGCCCATCACCAGAATATGTCGGTAATGTTTGCTGGAGGTTCATTACACGCAACATATGCGGCCTTGCCGATTGGACTGTTATGCTAGGCAGTGACCGCAGCGTACTCTGTAAGCCCATCTCGCCATCGGAACTGTATATTTATGCCGACATGTCCGTGCCGGAATGGGAGGTCGACCGCTATTCCGCGTCAACGATGTTGCCGCCGCTTTTCGACCACGTCGCGGGGCCATTCAGGCAAGTGCTGCACTTGGCGGCGTCCTCTGATGTCCATTTCTCGGAGCTGGTTCGGCTTCGGCTGGAGAGCTGGCATAGGAACCGCGTGGTGCTGATCGGAGACGCCGCTCATGCCGCCCCTCCCAGCATGGCACAGGGAGCCGGTCTGGCGATCGAGGATGCGCTCGTTCTCGCCGACGTGCTTGCGGCCGAACCGCGTGTCGAGGTCGCACTGAACCGATTTGAGGCCCGCCGGAAGCCGCGCGTCGACTGGGTCCATCGCCAGAATGCCTCTCGCGACCGCGCTCGTCGTCTCCCTCGGATACTGAGGAACGCGTTGTTCCGTATGGCGGGAACGAGGATTTATCGACGTTCGTATTCGGTGCTCACGGAGCCAGTGTGAGCGAAGATGCCATGGCACGGTGTGATTTCCGTAGGCCACTCGTAAGATCAAGTGGTTCGACGCTGGACGACCAGCGAGTGGCCGCCCACCCGAACGATGGCCGATGCCGTGGCGCAAAGGCTTCTGTTTCTTGCAAATTTTTGTGGTAATGCCATATTTCAATCCGTAACATTGGATTGGAACGTGAGCGATATTCTAACCACCGCGAAGGCTGCGGAGCTGCTGGGAGTGTCTGTCCGGACGGCTCAGCTCTGGGTTGAGAGCGGACGTGTTCCATCTTGGAAAACCCCCGGTGGACATAGGCGCATTCCGCGACAGGCGGTGCTCGATCTCATAACTCCTCGGGTCGAAGAGCCTGCAGGCGTTCGACCGGTCGCCGTCATCGTGACGGATGAGAACCGTGCGCGGCGATGGCAGGAGGCGGGCTTGCGCGGCTCGGGCTTGACGATCGTGGTCGTCGAGACCCTCGATGATATCGGCTCGCTGTTGGACCCTGCGCCACCGGCATTGATCGTGGTCGAAAATGCGGATCAGTCGGTGGGGAAGCAGCTCGTAAGGAAGCTGGCGAGAGACGAGCGCTTCCGGGCGACCACGATCATCGGCCTAGTGGCGGACAGCGGCAGCGAGGCCGTGAGCCGTGACCTCCGATACATCCAGCTGGGATCGTTGCCCGATATCGCTGCGACTAGCGCGGCCATCGTCGCAAAGCTTATCTCCCGTCTGCCTGCACCGAACGACCAAGTTCGCTACAGAGTCCCCTGGAATGAACCCGCTCGGTTGAAAGCCGTCGGAGACTCGGGGCTGGTCGGCTCGGCCGCCGAGGAGAGCTTTGACCGCCTCGTTCGCCTTGCCGCGTATTCGACGCGCTCGCCGATTGCCATGTTCACACTCCTTACTGAGTCCGAGCAATGGTTCAAATCCCATGTCGGCTTCGAGGCTGCTTCGACTCCCAGAGATTGGGCATTCTGTAATGAAACGCTCATCTCCAATGAGCTGACGATCTTCGAGGATCTGTCCAAGGCGAACATGTTCGAGCGGAATCCGGCTTTGGCAGAGCCGTTCGGCTTTCGATTCTATGCGGGTGCGCCAGTTCGCAACCCCCTGGGGTTTGCATTGGGTTCGATTTGCGTCATCGACATCAGGCCGCGCAAACTTGCTGCAGATGAGCGGGATGCGCTGACGACGATCGCCGAAGCCACGTCCAACCTGATCCGTCTCAAGGCGCTCGAGCGATTGCTGCCTGGCCGCAGTTGAAGGCCGCCCAGCTCCGACCCCGGCGAGCGTCGCGGGCCTCAGCGCTGCGTTCATCATCATGGGCGTCTTCACACCGATGTCGACCCTGATTGCGGCGGTTCGGACGCCCCGCGGATTGGCGACGATGTCCCTGACGGGGCCGGTCGGAGGTGCGATTACGCCGCTCTTCTGTCCCGACGTCTTCGCCGACCGGAGCCGACGTCCGGTACGCGGTAGGCCTAGTCTACGGATGTCCACGCTGCAGGATCGGCTGGGCGGGCTCCGATAGCATCGCGTCGATCAGATGCCGATGCTCCGACAGATGACAGACGGGGTCCGTATTGCGGGCGTCGCCCGTGATGGCGAGCGCTTGGCAGCGGCAGCCGCCGAAATCCGTTTCGCGTCGAGGGCAGGAGACGCAGGGCTTTCGCATCCAGTCGGTCCCGCGATACGCCTCGAAAGCCGGTGACGCCTGCCATATCTCCGCGAGCGGGCGCTGCCGGACGTTCCAAAAGACAAGGCCGGGGATGGTCGCGGCCGCGTGGCAGGGCAAGGCGGTCCCGTCCGGTGCAACGTTCATCGAGCGCTGGCCCCAGCCATTCATGCAGGGCTTCGGATAGCGCCCGAGATAGTCCGGCGCGACGTAGTCGATCGCGATGTGCTCCGAATGCCGCTCGCGGGCCTGCCCGATCGCCTCGTGAGCCGCGCGCGCCTGCTCACGGCTCGGCAGCAGAGCGGCGCGATTGCGCAGCGCCCAGCCGTAATATTGAGTGTGGGCGACCTCGATGCGCTGGGCTCCCATGGTCACCGCCTCGTCGATCGCCGTGCCGACGCGGGCGATGTTGGAGCGGTGGAGGACGAGGTTCAGCGTGAAGGCGAGGCCGCTCCCCGCGACTTAGGCGGCGATCCGCCGCTTCTTGCGATGCGACCCCCTGAGGCCGGCGGACACATCCGCTTCGGCCTCGTCAACGTCCTGGATGGACAGCTGAAGATGGTCGAGCCCGGCCTCGACCAGCGCCGCGAGCCGCGAGGGGCCGAGACCGAGGCCCGAGGTGATGAGGTTCGTGTAAAGCCCCGCCTGTGCTGCGGCGCGCACGAGGTCGACGAGATCGGCGCGGGAGGCCGGCTCGCCTCCCGACAGATGGAGCTGCAGGACGCCCATCGCCGCCGCTTCGCGGAACACCCGCGCCCAGGTTTCCGTGTCGAGCTCCGCCTCGCGCCCGAGCAACTCCAGCGGGTTGGAGCAATAGGCACAGGCGAGCGGGCAGCGGTGTGTCAGCTCCGCGAGGAGCCCGAGGGGAGGGGCGATCTCGGGCGTCACCACTCGATCAATCGCTTCGCGGCAAGATCCCGGACGAGTGCGTGGACATCGGATTCGATCAGGGTGCGCGCCGCGGCGTAGGCGGCGGCGAGTTCGTCGACGATAGCG
Organism: Enterovirga rhinocerotis; assembly: GCF_004363955.1. Taxonomy (GTDB): domain Bacteria; phylum Pseudomonadota; class Alphaproteobacteria; order Rhizobiales; family Beijerinckiaceae; genus Enterovirga; species Enterovirga rhinocerotis. The sequence goes on along the minus strand of NZ_SNZR01000017.1, from coordinate 6,023 downwards.
GCGAGGCTGCGCGAGCCGTCGCATCGCTCGACTACAGCGACGGCACTCGGATTGAGGGCGACGACGCGCTCCGGCGCGAGCAGGACGTGGCCGCCGCGCGCGGCGTCGGGGCGCAGCTTCACGCCGCGCACGAGCCTCGGGCGGTCCTCGTCGGTCGGCAGCCTGTTCACGGACGCCAAGCCCCCGGCGGCACCTGGCCCCGCTCGCCATAGGCGTGGTCGAGCGCGTCCAGCATCGCCCAGAGGATATCGCATTTCAGGCGGAGTGCCGTCTGGACGTCGGCCTGGCTGTCCGGGGTGACGGCATGGCGGCGCACATAGGCCAGCGCAACGTCGACGTCCCGGCGGGCCTGTTCGGGGCGGGCCGTGAAGTAGGCAAGCGTCTCGGAGGTCACGAACGGATAATTCGCCAGCATCCCCGAGACCCTGTCCTGAATGATGCGCGGCGAGAAGAGCTCAGTCAGCGACGAGGCGATGGCCTCGAGAAGACTGCGCTCCCGAACGAGCGACAGATAGGCGTCCACCGCGAAGCGAGTGCCGGGCAGGATCCCGCGCGTCGCGACCACATCGGCTCGGTCGAGACCGACGCCCTCGGCGAGCTTCAGCCATCGTTCGATCCCGCCTTCGCCCTCCGCATCGCCGTCATGGTCGAGGATGCGTTGGCGCCAGGCTCGCCGAAGCGCCGGATCCTCCATGCGCGACAGGATGATCGCGTCCTTCACCGGAATCCGTGACTGGTAGTAGTAGCGATTGAGCGCCCAGGCCTGGATCTCCGCCTTCGAGCAGCCGCCTTCCCTCATTCGGTGATGGTAGGGGTGGCGGTCGTGATAGCGCTCGGCGCCGATCGCGTGCAGGCTCTCGACGAGCGCGTCGGGCGTCAGGACCGCGCTCACGTGACCGGTTCCAAGGCGATCTCCATGCCGTCATGGGCCAGCTCGATCCCCGCCGCGTCCAGGACGCCGCGCTCGGGCGAATCTGCCAGGAGCACCGGGTTCGTGTTGTTGACGTGGGTATAGATCCGGCGCCGCGGAGCGAGGTCGGTGAGGGTGGAGAGCGTGCCGCCTTCCCCCGCGATGGGTAGATGGCCCATCCGCCGCCCAGTCTTCGTCCCCATCCCGGCGCGCGCGAGCTCGTCGTCGTGGAAGACGGTTCCGTCCATCAGCACGATATCCGCTCGGGCGAGCAATGACTGGAGCGCGGGTGTGATCGCCGCACAGCCCGGAACGCAGGCGATGCCGAGGCCGCCCGCCAGGGGCCGCGCCAGGAGAGCCAGCATCTCGCCGGGATCGGCGGCCCCATCCCGCTCAAGGTAGAGCGGAGCCTTGCCCGGAAGAGCGATGCATTCGATCGCGAGACCCGCGAGCTCGATCCGGCAGGGTGGGCGCACGACACGGCGCTCGACGTTCTTGGGGTCGAGGGCATCGAAGATCGGGTTGGCGGAGAGGATGATGAGCACCTCGCTCGTCGCGCTGATGCGGAAGGCATGACCCTCCCGCAATGTCAGAAGCCCGGCGATCTGATCGATCTCGCCTCCGGTCAGGATCACGTCGGTGATGGGCGAGGCGCGTGTTCCGCGCTCTGGCGAAAGGGAGGTGCAGGCGATGATCTGTGACCGCAGGTCAGGCGCCGCGTTGACGATCAGCCAGTGTCGACCGTTCCCCGTCAGCGCGAGACTCGCTTGGCTGCGAGGAACGACCCGCGCGTCGCCCTCGCGCGCCAGAGCGCAATGACGGCAGCCGCAATTCCATTGGGGCAAGCCGCCGCCGGCGCCCGAGCCGAGGACGATCGCCCGAGCGCCGGTGCATCCCATCACGTTCGGACGACGACCTAGTGCAGGTCGTCGTCCTCGACTCCAGCATAGGACGTCACTTCCATGGCGCAGGAGATTTCGGTCACGGTCGGCGTCTGCCAGCTCATCGGCTTCTCCTCATCGACGCGGCTCTAGCGCGTCGGTTCGGCCAACGTCGATCTCTCCCGTTTCGTTGCCAACTGCGCCACGCAGTCGCGGACGGATCGCGACGACGAACTCCGGAAAGGCCGCGGACGTTTGGCCTGCGCCCTCCGGAGAACCGCATGATCCGCACCGCTACGGCGCTCGCCGCTCTTCTCGTCAGCTTGCCCGCGCTCGCGCAACCGACGTCCGCGACGCCGGGCTACGGCGCGAACCCGGTTCTGCCGAAGCCGGACACGGACCACCGTGTCCAGAACTTCTCGAAGGTCATCGGCTGGCCGAAGGACGCCTCTCCCAGGGCGCCAGATGGCCTGAAGGTCCAACGCTTCGCGGACGGGCTGGATTCGCCGCGATCGATCCACGTCCTGCCGAACGGCGACGTGCTCGTCGCCGAGGCGACGACGACCGTGCGGCCGAAGGGCATCAACACGAAGACGCCTGGGCAGATGCGGTCGGGTTCGGCGGCCGTCTTCAGTCCCGACCGGGTGACGCTGCTGCGCGACACGAACGGCGACGGCGTCGCGGACGAGCGGCATGTGCTGCTCGACGACCTCTCGCAGCCCTTCGGTCTGGCCTTCGTCGACGGCACGCTGTTCGTCGCCAATACGGATGGTCTTCTGACCTACTCCTACAAGCTCGGGCAGACGAAGATCGAGGACAAGGGTCGCAGACTGCTCGAACTGCCCGCTGGCGGCTACAATAACCACTGGACCCGCAACCTCCTCCTGTCGCGGGACAGGACCAAACTCTACGTCTCGGTCGGATCGGCCAGCAACGTCGGAGAGCACGGCCTCGATCTGGAGAAGGGCCGTGCGGCCATCCACGAGATCGGGCTGGACGGCTCGAACCATCGCATCTTCGCGAGCGGTCTCCGCAATCCCGTGGGTATGTCGCTCGAGCCGACGACCGGTACACTTTGGACCGCCGTCAACGAACGCGACAACATCGGCGATGATCTGGCACCCGATTACATCACCAGCGTGAAGGAGGGCGGCTTCTACGGCTGGCCCTTCAGCTATTGGGGCAAGAACGAAGACCCCCGATTGAAGGGGCAAGGCAAGACGCTCGTCGAGACGGCGATCCAGCCCGATTACGCGGTCGGTCCCCACACGGCCTCCCTGGGCCTCCTCTTCTACACGGGCGATGCTCTCCCAGCGGCCTATCGCGGCGGGGCCTTCGTGGCGCAGCGCGGCTCGTGGAACCGCCAGCCGTTCTCCGGCTACAAGGTCCTGTTCATTCCCTTCAAGGACGGCAAGCCATCCGGCGACCCGCAGGACTTCCTCACCGGATTCATGGCGGACTTACAGAAGGGAACCGCGTTTGGAAGGCCTGTTGGCGTATTCCAGGATGGTGGCGGTGCCTTGCTCGTCACAGACGATGCGGGCGACACCATATGGCGGGTTTCGGCCTCAAACTAGAGCAACGGATGATCCGGGAAGCGGGTCGGCTAACCTACGGAAACTACAGCGATATCCTAGGAGTGCGGAAAACCGCGAGCTCCAAAAGACTTCCTGGTGGAGCTGAGGGGAGGCGATCACATTAAAAATATATGCAGCAAAAACAGTTACTTAAGGCGTCTACGGTGACGGTTATGCGCCCTGTTTGTGTACTGATTTTCTTTTTTGATGACAGCGCTTCCGCCCAGGTGGAAACCGGTTGCACTGCACTTATGAGTGCGCGGCACCTCCGCGAGTCGGTGCCCCTCAAAGGCTTGGGGTGGGAACCGATGCCTCTCCTGGAACTGATCGCTACTTTTTCGGCAAGCGGCCGCGCGTCTTTCTGGGGACTGGGGGCTTTCCCGCGCGCTCATCAGCCTCGGCCTTGATCCGGGCGGCTTCTCGCTTCCGTGCAGCCCGCAGCTTGGCGGCCTCGGACGGATCAAATGGCTTGCCGTCTTCGTAGACTTCGGTCCCATTCTCCATGACAAAGGTCAGCGGAATCTTCGGATTGTTAATGTCTTTTCCGCCCGAACCGTGCCATTTCTTCTCCCACTGATCGAAGATGGCTGCCAGTTTGTCTGTGCCTACATGGTAGATGCGCCGCATCTCGATGTCCTGGAACACCGCGAAATACCACCCAACCTGCTTGTATTTGGCGAGGATCGTCGGGTTGATGTGATGATGAGTGCTGAAGTTCGGCGTGAGAGCGATGTTCACGCTTTTCAGCTCGTACTCCAGCCCGTCTGCGTCGACCGCATCGTTACCCTCGCGGCCTGGCAGGCCTTGCAGGTTGAGTGCGAACAGCATCTGCAGGATTTTGCCGCCGTTATCCTGAAATATGTCGTTGATACCGTGCTCCGTCGCGAGCTTCTGATACTCAAGAACTGCGGGTAGCAGCTTTTGAAGCCGCTCCCATTCGGCATGCCGCTTCGTCGCCATTATGCGCCGTCCAGCAGGCTCGCAGGAGTGACCCGAAGTGCGGCGGCGAGGCGGCCGATGTTGTCCACAGAGACATTGCGCTCGCCACGTTCGACGCCGCCAACGTAATTTCGGTGGAGCCCGGAGCCGGACGCGAGCTCCTCTTGTGACAGACCGCGTTCGACGCGCAATCGCCGGACATTGCACGCGACCGCTTGGCGTGCGGATAGGCTACCATCTATGGGCTTGGACGAGTCGCTCACAAAGGAAGAGTTGTGGTTCAGGCTCGGAACGGTCTACACACGATGAGTGTGATCAGGAGAGCTTGGTGACGTTACCCACCTTCGACCGGAACGCGGCCTACACGACCCGTCTTGGGCGTGCCTATGCTGGGGATTCTCGCGACCTACTGAAGCAATTGCCGGACGGGAGCATTGACCTCGTCATGACCTCTCCGCCCTTCGCGCTTCAGCGCCAGAAGGCTTACGGCAACCTCGATCAACTCGAGTATCTTGACTGGTTGACGGAGTTCGCGACGCTGGTGAAGCCGAAATTGAAGGAAACAGGTAGCTTCGTTGTCGACGTGGGCGGGGCTTACCAGAAGGGCGTGCCGTCCCGCAGCCTCTACAATTTCCGCATCCCGATTCGGTTCTGCGATGAGTTAGGTTACTTCCTCGCGCAGGATTTCTATTGGTTCAATCCGTCGAAGCTGCCTAGCCCAATCGAATGGGTAAACAAGCGTAAGCTCCGGGCTAAGGACGCGGTTAATACCGTCTGGTGGTTTGGGAAGACCGAGTGGCCGAAGGCGAATGTGTCAAAGGTGCTAGCGCCCTACAGCGATCGCATGAAGACGCTGATCAAGGACCCGACGAAGTTTTACACGCCGAAGGTGCGCCCCTCGGGGCACGACATTGGAACGTCGTTCGGCAAGGACAACGGCGGCGCGATCCCACCCAATTTAATTACGATCCCAAACACGGAGTCTAACGGGAGATACCTCGCAGGTTGCAAGCTCGTAGGCGCGAAGAGCCACCCGGCGCGGTTCCCAAGCAAGCTCCCGGAGTTCTTCATTCGCTTCCTTACCGAGCCTGGCGACCTCGTTCTCGACATCTTCGCGGGGTCGAACACGACGGGCCAAGTCGCTGAGGCCGAGGGTCGCCGGTGGTTGTCGTTCGAGGAGCGGCAAGATTATGTCGCAGAAAGCGTGTTTCGCTTCATGGACCTCACCTCGACGCCCGCCGAGCTTGAGGCTGGGTATCGGGCAGTGAAGGCGGGCCGCGAGCTCGATCTCTCGAAGCTCGTAAAGCAAAAGAGGCTGGGCTTCGGCGAAGCTGCGGAGTAGGCATTCCCGCGCCGCAGACACGACGCATGCTCGGTCTGGCCGCGTTCAGGGCGACCGATGGCCGACATGCCTGTCAGACCCACGGATTATCGGGCGGCATTTAGCCCAGAGGGTGTTACTGCTGCACCGGGCCCGTGGAAACGTTCGACCAGACCGGGCGAAGTCGTCAAGTCTCGCTATGCCGCGGGTCCCAAAATGTTGAGCTGAGGAAAGGCCGCGGTCAGACGGGGGGAGTCCCCCACCCCGTGCTCTTGCGGGATAGAGGCCGCAGAATTGCGGTGTCAAACGGCTCGGAACATTGACCCCCGATCGGCGTCCAATATTGACCCCGCCTGGGTGGGTCGTCCCCGGAGTCCATAGGAGGGACCCGCGCA
>NZ_SNZR01000016.1 GCF_004363955.1 Enterovirga rhinocerotis | reverse complement strand
TTTGGCGGCGAAGCCGTGTCCGGCGCGCCGTCGATGGATGGGTTCTAGAGCCCGCCCCCAACCAAGTCAACACCCCCAGTGAAATTTTTGCGACAGGGACCGGACTTTTTTGTCTCGCTCGGGCGCCCCGCCCTCTTGGAAGCCGCCCTGCGGCTCCCCTCAAAGGTCGTTGCCGGCGCGATCTGCGCCATCGTCCGGCCACACCAGGAAGGCAACCGGGAGATGGCAGCCGCACACGCGTGTTGCCCGGACGGGTGCACGCGGGCATGGTCGCCTCTGCCCAACACGATTCCGCCCCCACGGGTTCCAGCAGACGATATCAGGCTTGAGCGTCTCTCCCCTTCAGCTTCGCAGCGGCGCCGCAGCCCCTGCCCACGGGCCGCGCCGCGAGCGGCCGGTCAGAGGCGGCCCGGCACCTCGGTTCGGCCCCGCGGCAGCCCTCGGCAACGAGCCTCCGCTCGACCTCGCCGCGCCGGTCCGGGCCAATCCGCGGCATGCGCTCAGCATCCGCTGGCTCGGCGCCTCCGTCCTGACGGCGCTGGCGGGGTTTCTGCTCATCGGCTCGGCGATCGTGGTCTCCCAGCGCGGCGAGATCGATCTCGTCGAAGCCCCCGAGGTCGCCTCCGCCTCCCCGGGGCGGGCCGGAGATTCGCGCGCGGCCCTGCGCAAGGGTGACAAGCTTATCCGGGCCGAGACGGTGGCTTCGGCAAAGCAGAGCTTCCGGTCCCAGGCGACCCTCCGCGTCGCGGATCGGGAAGTCATCAAGATGCGGAGCTACACGCGGCTCGCAACCGCCCTGTCGCCGACCGCGGGCGTCTACGCGACCAATGTCCCCCCTTTCAATCCGCTGCGCTTCATGTCCCAGGACAGCAGCGATCGGGCCGCAGAGCCGCCGCCGCCCGTCCCGGAAGCCTCCGATGCGGAGGTGTCCATCATCAAGACGGACCTCGCCACGCTGCTGCTCGATCCCACGGGCCCGGTGCTGAGCGACCAGGACGTCCAGTCCCAGGTCGAGGCGGAGCTGCGCGCGCTCGCGGCTGGAACAGGCCGCCCCAACCTGCTCTCCCTTCCGATGCCGAGCTACGGTCCGCGCGGGATCGGCGCCGGCGCGACGCCGACCCTGGTGCCGGGCCTCGCGCCGCGGAGCGGCGACGCGGCCTTCCGCTCGATCGAAGTGCGCGTCGTACCCGAAAACGTCTCGACGCTGCCGAAGGGACAATCCTCCGCTCCGGGCTTCGAGGAGCGCGTCGTCGCCTTCAAGCGCGGCGAGACGCTCGAAGCCGCCCTTCGCGCGAACGGAGCCGCACCGGACGAGGCCCGCGCCATCGCCAGCCTCCTCGGCCGCGACCGCGCGCTCGAGGGCCTTCAGATGCGCGTCCTGATCGCCCCGCCCGACAAGGCCGGCGAGACGCGCCAGCTGACCCGCGTCGTGCTCTACGGCGAGCGCGGCATCGAGGCGATCGCCGCGATGAACGACCGACGGGCCTTCGTCTCCGTCACGCCGCCGCCGACGGAAACGGCCCGGCCCGAGCAGCGGCGGCCGTCCGGGCTCGCGGAGGACGACGACGAGGAAGACGAGGGAACCGGCGCCCAGCTCTACGCGAGCCTCTACGAGACCGCCGCGAAACACGAGATCCCGCGCGCGATCGTGGACGAGATCGTTCGCGTCATGGGCTACGACGTGGATTTCCAGCGCCGCATCCAGGCCGGGGATGCGATCGAGATCGTGATGGGATCGGACGAGGAAGGCAGCGAGAGGCAGGACCTGCTCTCGGTCGCCTTCACCCTCGGCAGCAACGTGCACAAGGTGTTCCGCTACCAGGGCGAGGACGGCTCGGTCGATTATTTCGACGAGGGCGGACGCTCGCTGAAGAAGTTCCTGATCCGGATGCCGATCGCGGGGGCGAGGCTGACCTCGCTCTTCGGCGTGCGCGTCCATCCCATCCTCGGCTATGCCAAGGGCCATACGGGCGTCGACTGGGCCGCCCGCGTCGGCACGCCCATCTTCGCGGCCGGCAACGGCACGGTGATCAAGGCCGATTGGAGCTCGGGCTACGGGCGCCGGATCGAGATCCAGCACGCCAACGGCTACGTGACGACCTACAATCACCAATCGGCCTTCGCCCGCGGCATCACGCAGGGCGTCCGGGTGCGGCAGGGCCAGGTCATCGGCTATGTCGGCTCGACCGGCCTCTCGACCGGCCCGCACCTCCATTACGAGGTGCTGATCAACGGGCGCTTCGTCGATCCGCTGAAGATCCGCGTGCCGCGCGGCCGGGAGCTCGACGGCCGCGCCCTCGCCGATTTCAACCGGCAGCGCGACGAGATCCTGGCCATCAGCAAGCGCGCGAACCCGCAATTCGCCGCGTCCGAGCATCGCTGAGCGGTCAGAAGCCGAGACGTCTTCGGATCGAGGCCGGTGTCTCCCCCGCCGCGCGCAGATCGGCGAGGGCGGGCGAGCCGGCTCGCTTGGCGAGCTTCTCGCCCGCCTCGTCCAGGATCAGCGCGTGATGGTGGTAATGCGGGCTCGGCAGGCCGAGCAGCGCCTGCAGGAGCCGGTGGAGGTCCGTCGCGGCCTCGAGGTCGCGCCCGCGCACGACATGAGTGACGCCCTGGATCGCATCGTCGACCACGACCGCAAGATGATAGCTCGTCGGCGTGTCGCGCCGGACCAGCACGGCGTCGCCCCAGCGTGCGGGATCGGCGGCGACTTCGCTCGCGCCGGCTACGTCAGGCCGAGAGCCCGGCTGCACACTCCCATCCTCCTCATCCTGAGGAGCCCCGCTCAGCGCCGATCCGGCCGGATCGAACCGCGTCCAGGTCAGCGGTTCACCTTTAATACGGGCCAGGGCCTTCGTCATGGCGAGGCGCCAGGCCGGATGACGCCCCTCGGCCATCCGCGCCGCGATCGCCTCGGCCGACAGCCCGCGGCAGGTCCCGGGATAGAGCGGCGTACCGTCGGGATCGCGCGCGATCGGCCGTCCCTCGCGCTCGGCCCGGGCCTCGGCGGCGCGGCCGATCTCGGAGCGGCTGCAGAAGCAGGGATAGAGGAGGCCCTCCTCGCGCAGCCGACAGGCCGCGGCCTCGTAATCGGCCATGTGCTCCGACTGGCGCCGCACCGGCTCCTCCCAGGCGAGGCCGAGCCAGGCGAGATCGGCCAGGATCGCCTCCGCGAGATCGGGCCGCGACCGGACGGGGTCGATATCCTCGATCCGCAGGAGGAGGCGCCCATCCCCCTCGCGCGCCAGACGCTCGTTCAGCAGCGCCGACGCGGCATGGCCGAGATGGAGGCGGCCGTTGGGGCTCGGCGCGAAGCGGAAGGTGGGCTGGCTCATGTCGGAGAACGCGCTGTCGGCGGCCCCATGCACGCTCCCGCGGAGGCGAATCGGACCTCGCAACGATTGACGTTCCGGCCGCGCCAGCGCAATCGGCCCTGATCGCAGAGCCGCCATCCGAGATGCCGCCCCCCTGATGCTCCTCGATTCACCCGACGCGATGGCCCACGGCACGCGCGTGCTGGCGCAGCAGGATCCGCTCATGCGGCGCCTCGCGGCCGAGCTCGGCGCGCCGCCGCTCCGCAAGCGGGAGCCGGGCTTCGAGGGGCTCGCGCAGATCGTCGTCGGCCAGCAGGTCTCGACCGCGAGCGCCGCCGCCATCTGGGCGCGCTGCCGCGTCGAACTCGCGCCGCTCCTGCCCGAAACCGTCGCCGCGGCCCCGGACGAGCGCTTCCGCGCCGCCGGCCTGTCCCGGCCGAAGGTGCGGACCCTGCGCAACGTCGCGGCCGCCGTGCTTTCAGGCGATCTGCCGCTCGACCGCCTGCACGAGATCGATGCCGATGCGGCGCATGCCCGGCTCACGGCGATCGGCGGCATCGGGCCGTGGACGGCCGACGTCTATCTGCTCTTCTGCCTCGGTCATCCGGATGCCTTCGCGGCGGGCGACCTCGCCCTGCAGGAGGCAGCCCGACACGCCGCCGGCCTCGAGGCGCGGCCCGACGCGAAGGCGCTGCTCGCGATGGCGGAGGCCTGGCGGCCCTGGCGCGGCGTCGCGGCGGGATTGCTCTGGGCGCATTATCGCCGCGTGAAGTCGCGCGACGGGATCCTCGCGGCGTGACGCGCCTCACCGTCTCCGATCTCGCCTGCCGCCGGGCGGGCCGGCTCGTCCTGCGGGGGGTCGGCTTCTCGCTCGAGGCCGGAGACGCGCTCGTCGTCACGGGGCGCAACGGGGCCGGCAAGTCGACGCTGCTGGCTCTGCTCGCGGGTGTGCTGCGGCCGGATGCGGGGACGATCGCCTTCGAGGCTCCGGGGGAGGCGACGCTGCCGGAGAGCGTGCACTGGCTGGCGGCAAAGGATGGGCTGAAGGCGCAACTGACCGCGCGTGAGAACCTTCTCTTCGCTTCCGCCTGTCTCGGCGGCGGCCTGTCGGCGGACGCGGCCCTCGCGCGGGTCGGCCTCGCGGCCGGCGCGGACCTGCCCACGGCCTATCTCTCCTCCGGACAGCGCCGCCGGCTGACCCTCGCCCGCCTGCTCGCCAGCCGGCGTCCGGTCTGGCTGCTCGACGAGCCGACCAATGCGCTCGACTCCCAGGGGCAGGCGCTGCTGGCCGATCTCCTGCGGGAGCATCGCGCGGATGGCGGCATCGTCGTCGCGGCGACCCATCTGCCCCTCGCCCTGCCGGAGGCGCGCGAGCTTGCCCTCGGCCCGGCCGCGACAGCGGAGCGGGACGCGTGAGGGCCTTCCTCGCCCTCCTCCGGCGCGACCTCGTCCTCGCGGCCCGGATCGGCGGCTCGGGCGGGCTCGGCCTCGTCTTCTTCCTGATGATCGTTGCGGTCATCCCCTTCGCGCTCGGCCCGGACCTCAACCTTCTCTCGCGCATCGGCCCGGCCATCCTCTGGATCGCCGCCCTCCTGTCGACGCTGGTCGGGCTCGACCGGCTGTTCCAGGCGGACGAGGAGGACGGCTCCCTCGATCTCCTGCGCCTTTCCGGGACGCCGCTCGAGATCCTGGTCCTCGCCAAGGCCACTGCCCACTGGCTGACGACCGGGCTGCCGCTCGCCGTCGCCTCGCCGCTCTTCGGGCTTCTTCTCGCGCTCGAGCCGGCGGCCATGGCGACGAGCCTCGTCTCGCTGCTCGTCGGCACGCCGGCTTTGAGCTTCCTCGGCGCGATCGGGGCGGCGCTCACGGCGAGCCTCCGGCGCGGCGGCCTCATCCTCGCGATCCTCGTCCTGCCCTTCGCGATCCCGGTCCTGATCTTCGGCGTCGCCGCCTCCGATCCCGCGGCGGAGGCTCGTGCCCAGGCGCTGCTCTTCCTCGGCGCGCTGACGCTGATCGCGGGCGTCGTCGGCACGCTCGCCGCCGCCGCCGCGCTGCGGAGCCGGGAATGACGGGTCCCGACGCCGCATTGCGGGCGCCGCGCGGCGAGCTTAGAGCCGTTCCGCACTGGCGGCCCGCGCCGCTCCGTTCTCGTCCGATCCCTGGGGCCGTTCGTCCTGCCGTGAGCCCGCCCGCCGTCCTTCCCAGCCCGCGCGACATCGGCATCCGCCCATCGCGGTCGAGGCCGACACCCACCCTCCCCTGCAGGGGGAGGGTCGGACCGAAGGTCCGGGGCGGGGTGATGCGCGGCGCCCACCTCGAAGAGGCCGACGATACGGCGAAGTGGTTGTCACCCCACCCCGCCGGCTTCGCCGGCGACCCTCCCCCTGCAGGGGAGGGTGGAGAGGCGCCCACCCGGCCTGCGCTGCACGAGGCCGCGCGATGCTGAACCGGCTTGCGAATCCCGGCAGCTTCATGCGCTGGTCGGGCCCGGCGATGGTGCCGCTCGCCCTCGTGACGGCGGCGACCCTCGCGATCGGGCTCTATCTCGCCCTCGTCGTCGCGCCGCCGGACTACCAGCAGGGCGAGACGGTGCGGATCATGTTCGTGCACGTGCCGTCGGCCTGGCTGGCCTTGTTCTTCTACATGGTGATGGCGGTCGCGGCTCTCGGCTCGCTCGTCTGGCGGCATCCGATGGCGGATGTCTCGCAGAAGGCCGCCGCCCCCATCGGCGCCGCCTTCGCTCTCGTCTGCCTCGTCACGGGCTCCCTCTGGGGCAAGCCGATGTGGGGCACCTACTGGGTCTGGGATGCGCGGCTCACCTCGATGCTCGTGCTGTTCCTGATGTATTGCGGCGTCATCGCTCTCTGGCGGACCATCGACGATCCCGCGCGGGCGGCCCGCGCCGTCTCGATCCTGACCCTGGTCGGGGTCGTGAACATCCCGATCATCAAGTTCTCGGTCGATTGGTGGTTCACCCTCCACCAGGGCGCATCCGTGCTGCGGCTCGGCGGCCCGAGCATCCATTCCAGCATCCTCGTGCCGCTCCTCGTCATGGCGCTCGCCGCGACGCTGCTCGGGACGACCCTGCATCTGCTCGGCATGCGGACCGAAGTGCTGCGACGGCGGGTGCGGCGGCTCGAATTGCTGCGGGCGGAACGGCTGGAGGCTCCGTCGGAGCCCGTCCGGCCCTCGGCGCGGAGCGAGGTGTCGGCCTGATGAGCGACTACGCCTTCTACATCTGGTCCGCCTATGGCGCGGCGGCCCTCGCCATCGGGGCGCTCATCGCGCATCACCTGCTCGACTACCGGGCCCAGCGGCGCGCGCTGCAGCGGCTCGAAGGGGACGCGGCGAGGCACGGATCGTGACGCCCAGCCCCGACGCCGCCAAGCGCTCGTCCGAGGACGCGGCCCCGCGGCAGCGGCCGAGCCTTCTTCTCATCCTGCCCATCGTCGTCTTCGCGGGGCTGGCCATCCTCTTCGCCTTCCGGCTGGGCGCGGGCGACCCCTCGCGCCTGCCCTCGGCGCTGATCGGCAGGCCCGTCCCCGCCTTCGACCTGCCGCCCCTGGCAGGCCTTGCCGCCCCCGGCGGCGGCCCGATCCCGGGCGTCGCCCAGCGCGATCTCACCGGCCGTCCCAAGGGGGAGGTGACGATCGTCAATGTCTGGGCGTCCTGGTGCGCCCCCTGCCGGCTTGAACATCCCCTGCTCGACCGGCTCGCGGCGCAGCCCGGCACGCGGCTGATCGGCTTCAACTACAAGGACAAGCCGGACGCCGCCCTGCGCTTCCTCCAGACGCTCGGCAATCCGTTCGCGGCGGTCGGCACGGATGCCAACGGGCGGACCGCGATCGAATGGGGCGTCTACGGAGTCCCGGAGACCTTCATCGTCGCGGCGGACGGCACGATCCGCCACAAGCATGTCGGGCCGCTGACCGAGGAGAGCCTTCCGGACTTCCTCGCGAAGGTGAAGCAGGCCGCGGCGCGCTGAGGTCCCGGCCTCGATTTCTCCCGTACGAAATACGGCATCCGACATGACGGCTGCGTCGGGGCAGCCACCCTCCCCTGGAGGGGGAGGGTCGGACCGAAGGTCCGGGGTGGGGTGATACGGCGTCTCCGCCCCTCGAGAACGTTGATGATGAGCGAGGGTGGGTTCACCCCACCCCGCCGGCTCCGCCGGCGACCCTCCCCCTCCAGGGGAGGGTTGGGAAACAGCGCGACACCCGAGCAAAACCCTGTCCGGATCGTCGCCGCGATCCCGTCTCCCTTCACGAGAGCCGCTCCGGCTCGGCGGGAGACGATCATGGCCCAGCTCATCATGCCGACCCTCCTCGGAATCGTCGCTCCGGTCGGCGGCATCGCTTGGCTCCTCCTCCACACGATGTGAGAAAGGCCTCCGCTCCACGCCGCGCAAGCGAGACCGCCAGGGGCGCAGGAGAACGACGTGGAGCCGGCCGAATGGCAGCAGATTCGCGCTCTCTTCGACGCGCTGGTCGATCTCGGCCCGGCGGCGCGGGAGCGCGGCCTCGCGCGGGCGGAGCTTCCCGCCGCTCTCGACGGCGAGTTGCGCGCGCTCCTCATCTCCGCCGATGCGGCCGGCGACTTCCTCGAGACCCCGGCCGCGATCGAGGCCGGCGAGCCGCCGCATGACGACGGCTACCGCTCGCTTCCGGACGGCGCGCGGATCGGCGCCTTCTCCGTCACGGGGCTGATCGGGCGAGGCGGCCAGGGCGAGGTCTATCGCGGCATCCGCGCCGACGGACATTTCGACCAGATCGTCGCGCTGAAGCTGCTGCGGCCGGAGGCCGTGACGCAGGCCGAACGCTTCCGGGCCGAGCGCCAGATCCTGGCCGGGCTCGACCATCCCGGCATCGCCCGGCTGATCGACGGCGGCACGACGCCGGACGGGCGACCCTTCCTCGCCATGGAGCATCTCGAGGGCCGGCCGATCACGGAGCATTGCGAGGCCGAACGCCTCGGCCTCTCTCATCGCATCGCGCTCGTGCGGGAGGTGGCGGACGCGCTCGCCCATGCGCATCGCCACCTCGTCGTCCACCGCGACCTCAAGCCGGGCAACGTGCTGATCACGGGCGAGGGCCGCGTGAAGCTGCTCGATTTCGGCATCGCCCGCATCCTCGACGACGGCATCGGCGGCGTCACCACCGAGGCGATCCTGACGCCGGATTACGCGGCGCCCGAACAATTCGAGGGCCGGGGCATCACGACGGCGACGGACGTCTACGCGCTCGGCGCCCTCCTCTTCGAGCTCCTGACCGGTCGTCCGCCCTGGACCCGGACCGGCGCCTTCTCCGGCGCCGCGCGCCTCCTCGGCGACGAGCCGCCGCGGGCGAGCCGGACGGCGGCCGCGAGCGGCGAACGCGTCTTCGATCCCGCCGCGCTCGAAGGCGATCTCGACGCGATCGTCGCGACGGCGATGCGGTTCCGGCCGGAGGATCGCTACGACAGCGTCCTCGCATTCTCCGACGATCTCGGCCGCCATCTCGCCATGCGGCCGGTCCTCGCGCGCGGGGGCGACACGGCCTATCGCGTCCGCCGCTTCATGCGGCGCAACCGCGGCACTCTCGCGGGCGGCGCCGTCACGCTGGCCGCCCTCGGGGCCGGGCTCGCCGCCTGGGTCATGCAGGCGCGGCGCACGGCGACGGAACGCGCCGTCAGCCGCGCGGAGACGGCGCGGACGACGGCCGTGCGGGATTACGTCATGCTGATGCTGCGTACGGCGAGCGAGGAGGGTGGGCCGTCCTTCCGCACGGCGAAGCAGGTGCTCGACCGGACGGCGGCCCGGCTCGGGGACGATCCCGACGAGAGGCAGCGGCCGCTGCTGCGCGTCCTCGGCGAACTCTATGCGGAGATGGACGATTTCGCCGGCGCGGTTCCCCTGCTGGAGCGGGAGGCCGCGCTGGCACAGGAGGCGGGCGACGAGCCCGGTCTCGCGCGGGCCCGGCAGACCCTCGCCGTCGTGGCCGTCCGGCAGGGCCGGCTCGACGAGGCCGAGCGGCTGCTCGCGGCCATCGACCGCGTCTGGTCGAAGGCGCCCGCCCGCCATGCCCGCGAGCGGGCCGAGGCCGCGGGGATCGAAGCCGGGCTGATGCGCGAGCGCGGGCGCCGCGAGGGCGGCATCGCCCTCCTTCGCCGGGCCAAGGCGGAGACGGACGCGCTCCTCGGCGAGGGCAGCCTCGAGGCGAGCACCCTCCAGCACAATCTCGGCGTCCATCTCCTCGAAGCCGGCCGGCTCGAGGAGGCGGAAGCGGCCTTCGACGAGGCCGCGCGGCTCCTCGCCGCCGGCAACCGCGAGCGTTCGACCG
Organism: Enterovirga rhinocerotis; assembly: GCF_004363955.1. Taxonomy (GTDB): domain Bacteria; phylum Pseudomonadota; class Alphaproteobacteria; order Rhizobiales; family Beijerinckiaceae; genus Enterovirga; species Enterovirga rhinocerotis. The sequence continues at coordinate 289,525 of NZ_SNZR01000016.1, read as the reverse complement.
TCGATATCGGGCTCCTCAACCACCGCGCCGGCCTCGCCTTCCGGGCCGGGCGGCCGGAGGACGCGGAAGCGATGTGGCGCGAGGCGATCAGGCTCCGGCGCGATCTCTATGGCCCCTCCGCCGCCCTCGCCGCCCTGCAGATGAATCTCGGCCGCATCATGCTCATCCAGGGACGTCACGAGGAGGCGCTGCCGCTGCTCGACGAGGGGACCGGGATGTCGCTCGCCTTCGCCGGCCCTGACGCATCGATCACGGTGATGATCCGCCAGAGCCTCGCCCTCGCGCTCGGCCTCGCCGGCCGCGCTGCGGAGGCGCAGGAGCAGATCGAGGCGACGCTCGCGGCGGCGGCCCGCGCCTTCGGCGAGCGGCACCTCTACCGCGCCTTCGCGCTCTCCGTGCGCTCGCAGCTCGGCCTGTTCCGCGGCGATCTTCCCAGGGCGCGTGCCGATTGCGCGGAGGCGCGCGCCATCCTGCGCGAGTCGGGACCGGCGGCCGAGCCCCATCTCGCCGAACTCGCGGTGCTCGACGCCATGCTCGACGAGGCCGAAGGCGGCGACGCCCCGCCGTCTCAGGCCTCGGACAGTTCCTTGTAGAGCCAGGCCTTCGCCTGGACCCAGTCGCGCCGGACCGTGCGGTCGCTGATGCCGAGGATGCGGCCCGTCTCCTCCTCGCTGTAGCCGGCGAAGAAGCGGCATTCGACGATGCGGGCGAGGCGGGGATCGAGCTTGGCCAGGTCCTCCAGCGCCTCGCCGACCCGCACGACGTCGATGTCGTCGGAGGCCGCGGCGTCGGTCGATTCGTCGAGCTGGACCGCGCGCTGGCCCGAGCCGCGCTTCTGGCTGAGCCTGGCCCGCGCCGCGTCGACGAGGACGTGGCGCATCGCGGTCGCGGCCGTGCCGAGGAAATGCTCCCGGCTCTCGAAACCCGGCGCGTCGCGCAGCTTGATGTAGCTCTCGTTGATGAGGACGGTCGTCTGCAGGGTTTCGGGCCGGCCCGCCCGGCCGCGCTCCCGATGCGCGATCCTGCGCAATTGCTCGTAGAGCGAGGCGGTCAGCGCGTCGAAGCCCGCGCTGCGCCCGCTTGGGGGAGGATCGGCCATGGTTCGAGAATAGATCCGGGCGGCCTCTCCGGCCAAGCGGCCTTTCATCGTGCGGCCTTTCATCCGCCTCGCACCGGGCCTATCTAGGCCGATGATCAGTGCGGTGCAGCGGAAGGCTTGAGATGAACTGGGTGAGCGAGGTCGTCCGGCCGCGGATCAAGACGCTGTTCCGGCGCGAGACGCCCGAGAACCTCTGGGTGAAATGCCCCGATACGGGGCAGATGGTCTTCCAGAAGGACGTCGAGGCCAATCTCTGGGTCATCCCGGGCTCCGACCATCACCTGCGCATGAACTCGACGCAGCGCCTCAAGATGATGTTCGACGAGGGCACCTGGCTCGACGTCGCCCTGCCCGACGCGCCGGTCGATCCGCTGCGCTTCCGAGACGAGAAGAAGTATCTCGACCGCCTCAAGGACGCCCGCGCCAAGACGGGGCTGCGCGACGCCTTCAAGGTCGGGTTCGGCCGGCTCGAAGGCAGCCCGACCGTGATCGCGGTGCAGGATTTCGGCTTCATGGGCGGCTCGCTCGGCATGGCGGCCGGCGAGGCCTTCCTGCGCGGCGCCGAGACCGCGCTCGACAAGCGCACGCCCTTCGTCCTCTTCGCCGCCTCGGGCGGTGCGCGCATGCAGGAGGGCATCTTCTCGCTGATGCAGATGCCGCGGACCACGGTCGCGGTGCGGAAGCTGAACGAGGCCCGCCTGCCCTATCTCGTCGTCCTGACCAACCCGACCACGGGCGGCGTCACCGCCTCCTACGCCATGCTGGGCGACATCCACCTCTCCGAGCCCGGCGCGCTGATCGGCTTCGCCGGCCCGCGCGTGATCGAGCAGACGATCCGCGAGAAGCTGCCCCCGGGCTTCCAGCGCTCGGAATACCTCAAGGCGCACGGCATGGTGGACGCGGTCGTGCACCGGCGCGATCTCAAGGCGACGGTCGCGCGCCTCTGCCGCCAGCTCATGAAGCAGCCGCTGCCCGAGGCCGCAGCCGAGCCGGAGACCGGCGCGCCCCCGCCGCCCGTCGCCGCCTGAGGGCGCGGCCATCCCATCCATGGATTCCTCCGACGCGATCATCGCGCGCTGCCTCGCGCTGCATCCGAAGCTGATCGATCTTTCGCTCGAGCGGATCGAGCGCCTGCTCGCGCGGATGCATCACCCGGAACGGCGGCTGCCCCCCGTGATCCATGTGGCGGGCACCAACGGGAAGGGCTCGACGATCGCCTTCATGCGGGCGATCCTCGAGGAGGCGGGCCTGCGGGTCCACGTCTATACCTCGCCCCATCTCGTGCGCTTCCACGAGCGCATCCGGCTCGGTGCCGTCGGCGGCGGCCGGCTGGTCGACGAGGCGCGGCTCGCCGCCGCCCTCACCCGCGCCATCGCGCTGAATGCGGGCGATCCGATCACGGTCTTCGAGATCACGACCGCGGCCGCGCTCGACATCTTCGCCGAGGCCCCGGCCGATGTCCTCCTGCTCGAGGTCGGGCTCGGCGGACGGGTGGACGCGACCAACGTGGTCGCCAAGCCCGCCTGCGCGGTGATCACGCCCATCGGACAGGACCATGCCGAGCATCTCGGCGCGACCCTCGTCGCCATTGCCGGCGAGAAGGCGGGGATCCTGAAGCCCGGCTGTCCGGCGGTGATCGCGCAGCAGGACCATCCGGAGGCCGACGCCGCCTTGATCGGCGCGGCCGAGCGGATCGGCGTCTCGCCCCTCCTGGTCGGCGGGCAGGATTTCAGCACCCATTCCGAGCGCGGCCGCCTCGTCTACCAGGACGAGGCGGGGCTTCTCGACCTGCCCATGCCGCGCCTCGTCGGCCGCCACCAGTTCGTGAATGCGGGAACCGCGATCGCCGCGATCCGCGCGGCCGGATTCGGCGATCTCGAAGCGCCGGTCTTCGAGCGCGCCGTGACGGCCGTCCAATGGCCGGGCCGGCTGCAGCGAATGCCGCGGGGCCGGCTTGCCGAGCTTGCGCCCGAAGGGGCCGAACTCTGGCTCGACGGCGGCCATAACCGCGACGGCGGCCGGGCCATCGCCGCGGCCATGGCCGATCTCGAGGAGCGCTCGCCCGCGCCGCTCGTCCTCGTCGTCGGCATGCTGGCGACCAAGGATGCGGACGGTTTCCTGTCCGAGTTCAGGGGCCTCGCCCGCGACTTGATCGCGGTGCCGATCCGCTCGGAAATGGCGGCGCGGCCTCCTGAGGAGATCGGCTCTCTCGCCGAGAGGGCGGGTTTCCGCGCCCAGGCCGCCCCGGGGATCGAGGCCGCGCTCGCGGCCGCGGGGCGCACCGCCTACGAGCGGCCCCCGCGCATCCTCATCTGCGGCTCTCTGTATCTGGCGGGCGAGGTCCTCGCCCTGAACGGCACCCCGCCCGAATAGGTGTGGCCCCAGACCTTCCCCTGGAGGGGGAGGGTCGCCGGCAAAGCCGGCGGGGTGGGGTGAAACACACCTCTGGTCATCATCGAGGTTCTCGGGGCCGCAATCCCGCGTCACCCCACCCCGGACCTTCGGTCCGACCCTCCCCCTCCAGGGGAGGGTGATCGTGCCCCGGCCGCCCTACGCGACGTCGGTGGCGCTCTTCGAGATCCAGCGGGCGAGATCGCCCTTCGGCTTCGCGCCGACGATCTGATCGACCTTCTGGCCGTCCTTGTACATGAACAGGGTCGGGATCGAGCGGATGCCGAGCTGCGAGGCGATCTGCGGGTTCTCGTCGATATTGATCTTGGCGATCTTCACCCGGCCGGCGAGTTCGGTCGAGAGCTCTTCGAGGGCCGGTCCGATCATGCGGCAGGGGCCGCACCATTCCGCCCAGAAATCGACCACGACCGGCTCCTTCGACTGAAGGACGTCGGTGGCGAAACTCTGGTCGGTGACCTTCACGGTAGCCATGTCGGGGAATCCTTTGCCTGCGCGGCCGTCGCGGCCGCCGGGATGCAGGAAGGTAGGAATGCGGCCCTGCCCGGTCAAGGAAGGGCGAGCACCCGCGCCAGCGCGCCGTCGAGCGCTTCGGGCGCCGGCTCCAGCACGGTCGGCCCTTCCGGCCAGACCAGCAGCGCGCGCAGGGCGCGTCCGGGATGCGTCTCGCGCAGGAGTTCCCGGTAGACCGCGAGCTGCGCGAGATAGCGGTCCGGCGCGATCCCGCCGCGCGGCGGGGCGCCGGTCTTGAAATCGGCGACGACGATCGAATCCGGGCCGACGGCCAGCCGGTCGATCTGGCCGGAGACGGCGCGTTCGCCGCCGGGCGGCCCGATCCGCCCCGCGATCGAGACCTCGCCGCGCGAGCCCGGCGCGAAGAGCGGCGCGAGGCCGGGATGATCGAGGAGCGCGCGGGCATCGGCGGCGATCGCCGCGCGTTCGGCCTCGGAGAGCGCCGAACCGCGCGCCGTCAGGAAGCGCAGCGTCGTCTCCTCCCGCGCCTCGGCCGGCAGCGCGGCGAGATGGTCGATCAGGGCATGGACGAGGACGCCGTGCCGCCGCGCCTCGCGGCGCGCACGGGCCCGCACCGGATCGGACGGGCCTCGGCCCGCGGCGGCGAGCGCGCTCGACGGGCGGAGGGGCGGCAGCGGTTCGGGCTCGGCTTCGACCGCACGGGTGAGCCAGCCCGGCAAGTCGAGCGGCGGCGGGGTGGAGGCCGCCTCCTCCGGCTCGCGGACCGCGCCGCTCTGCCGGTAGATCTCGATCGCCCCCCACGGCGTCTCCTCGGGATCGAGGGGCTCGCCCGCCTCGGCGAAGCCGCGCCGCACCATGGCGCACCAGGCCTCCGGCGGCTCGGTGCCCCTGAGGCCCGTATAGGGAACGAGGACGAGCCGGTCCCGCGCCCGCGTGAGCGCGACGTAGAGGAGGCGGTGATGCTCTTCGAGCCCGCGCTCGTGCAGGGCGGCGCGGGCCTCGCCGACGAGGGGCGGGTCGCTGGACTTGCCCGGCGCCCAGACGGGGAGGGCTTCGTCGCCGCGTCCCGTCGGGAGCGCGATCAGCTTCGGATCCTGGCCGGCGACGTCGCAGCCGTCGAGGAGCACGACGAGCGGCGCCTCGAGGCCCTTGGCGCCATGCACGGTCATCACCCGCACCTCGCCGCTCTGTCCCTCGGGGTCGCGCTTGATGACGTGCTCAGCCGATTCGAAGCGGGCGAGGAAGGCGGTCAGCGAGGGCGCTTCCAACGCGCGCTCCTCGGCCTGGGCGCGGCAGAGGAAGGTGTCGATCGCGTCCTGCGCCTCGCCGCCGAGCCGTTCGACGAGGCGCCGCCGCCCGCCGCCCGGTCCGAGCAGCGTCGCGAAGAAGCCGAAGGCGCCGGTGCTCCGGGCGAGCCGCCGCCATGCCATGAGCGCCTCGAAGGCCGCGCGGGCGCGCGGATCCTCCGCCGCGGCGGCTTCGAGAGCCGCCTCCAGGGATTGCCCCTCCGGGCGGTCGGCGGCGATGCGGATGAGGTCGTCGTCGCCCAGCCCGACGAGGGGCGATTTCAGCGCGCAGGCGAGGGCGAGGTCGTGGCCCGGCAGGAGCGCCGCCTGCCCCGCCGCGACGAGGTCGTTCACAGCGATCTGCTGGTTGATGTCGATCCGGTCCGCCCCGGCGACGGGCACCCCCGCCGCCTTCAGCGCGCGGATCGCGGCGAAGAAGGCGGGGCCGCGCTTGCGGGCGAGGATCAGGACCTCGCCCGGCCGCCAGGGCCGGCCGATGGCGGGATCGGGCTCCGTCGTCCAGTGGCGCACGGCCTCGGCGACGCGCTGGGCGGCGATCAGGGCGGGCGAGCGCGGATCGGGACGGTCGACCGGCTCGGCCCAGGCATCGGCCTCGTCGGCCGCCGGCTCGGGCATCAGCGTCGGCCAGACCTCGATCCGCCCCGGCGCCTTGGGGCGCGCGCTCTCGTGGACGGTCCCGGTCACGCTCTCGTCGAAGGAGAGGCCCCGGAAATGGGCCTTCGGGCGGAAGGTGGCGTCGACCGCGTGCAGGATGGCGGGCGCCGAGCGGAAGGAGAGGACGAGCCCGACATCCTCGAACCGCATCCCCGCCCCGGCATGGCGGCCCTTCCAGTGCCGCCGGCTCTCGTCGAAGAGCCGCGGATCGGCGCCCTGGAAGGAATAGATGGATTGTTTCGGGTCCCCCACCGCGAAGACGGTGCGGATGGCCGGGCCGGGACGCCCCGCGCCGGCCGTGAACTCCTCCGTCAGGCGCTGGAGGATGCGCCATTGCTCGGGGTTCGTATCCTGCGCCTCGTCGATCAGGACGTGGTCGATGCCCCGATCGAGCCGGTACAGCACCCAGGGCGCGTGCCCCCCGTCGAGGAGGGCGAGCGTGCGCCCTATGAGATCGGCGAAATCGAGCGCGCCGAGGCGGCGCTTCAGCGCCTTGAAGCGCTCCCGGATCGCGGCGGCGAAGTGCCAGAGCGCGCGCGTCCGGGCCAGGGTCTCGGCAGCCAGAAGCCTCACATGGACGAGCCGGAGCCGCGTCTGTTCGTCGGCCAGCCGCTGGCGGAGATCGGCGTCGACCGCCTGCGTCACGATCCGTGCGCGCTCCTCGCCCTTGTCCGTGAAGAAGACGCTCCAGTAATGCGCGACCTTCGCCTCGATGCTCGGAGCCTCGGCGGCGAAGACGAGGTCGCGGGCGCGATCGGCGTCGCTCTTCTTGCCCGTCGCGTTCAGCGATGCCGCGACGACCGGCCATTCGGCCGGCGGGATGCCGCCCTCGACGATCGCGCCGCGGATGGCGTCGGGCATCTCGCCCGGCCGCAGACCCAACGCCGCCGCGATCCGGCCGAGCGCCTCCGTCCGCTCCTGCGGCCCGTCCGGGATGCGCTCGTCCGCCACGGCATCGCCGACGAGCCGGGTCAGCGCATCGCCCGAGACCTCCTGCGCGACCGCCTCGAGCGCGGCGGCGAGCGCGAGGTCGCGCTGGCTCGACGCCTCGACGAGCACCGCCGCCCGCGCCTCGGCCATGAGTTCGGCCGCCTGCCCGTCATCGAGCACGGCGAAGCGCGGCGGCACGCCGGCTTCGAGCGGGACGAGATGGAGCAGCCGCTCGCAGAAGGCGTGGATGGTCTCGATCTTGAGGCCGCCGGGCGTCTCGACGGCCCGGGCGAAGAGCCGGCGCGCCCGCGCCAGCGTCGCCCTGTCCGGCCGCTGGCCGCAGAGGCGTTCGAGGGCCTCCGTCAGGGCCGGCGCGTCGAGCGTCACCCAGTCGCCGAGCGTCTCGAAGACCCGGATGGTCATCTCGGCAGCCGCCGCCTTCGTGAAGGTGAGGCAGAGGATGCGGGAGGGCGGCGAGCCGTTGAGCATCAGCCGGATGACGCGGTCCGTCAGGACCTTGGTCTTGCCCGCGCCGGCATTGGCCGAGACCCAGGCCGAGGCCTCCGGGTCGGAGGCGCGGCGCTGGCGCTCGATCGCGTCCGGCGAGACGACGAGGTCGCGCCGGCTCATGGCTCGCCTCCCTCGGCGAGCGACCATTCGGCGACGCGGGCGAGGTGGTCGTAATCCGAATAGGCGAGCGCGTATTGCGGATAGGGCCGGGAGACGTAGCCTGCCCCCTCGACCCCGTAGCGGCGCGCGAGCCCGGTCAGGCCCTCGACATGCTTGTCGACGAGCTCGCCCATGGAGGGCGCATCCTTCGGGGGGCGCAGCTCCCGGTCGACGAGGCGCTGACGGCCGCCGAGCTTGACGTAGTGCAGCGCCGGCGTGCCCGCGACCGCCGGCACGTCGCGGAACCCGCCGGCGCGCAGCATCGCGGCTTCGAGCGTGAGCTGGGGCGAGAACCCGGCCGCCATCATCTTGTCCGTCGGCACCGTCCCGGTCTTGAAGTCGACGATCGAGGCGGTGCCGTCCTCGCCGATCTCGATCCGGTCGGCCGTGCCCCGGACGATCAGCGCATCCGCATCGAGGGGGATCGGAAGCTCGCCGGAGCGTTCGAGATGGCGGATGCCGTAGCGCGCGCGCCGCCGGCCCTCCCAGGCGAGGAGATGCGGCACGAGCCGCTGGAAGTCGGGCCACCACAGGGCGTGGAGTTCCGGATAGGCGTCGGCGAGGCCGCGGAAGGCATCGGCGCCGCGCTGGAGCAGCTCCGCCTCCGCGCCCGGCGGCAGCTCGCCCGGATGGGCGGCGGCGAATTGCGCCAGGACCTCGTGCAGGATGGTGCCGCGTTCGGCCAAGGAGGGCAGCATGCCGACCTCGTCGAGCGGGGCGAGGCGCAGGATGTGGCGCGCGAAGATCGCATAGGGATCGCGCACCAGCGTCTCGATCTCGGTCACGCTGAGGCGGCGCGGGAAGCGTTCCGGGCCCGGCCGCGGCGAAGGCCGCGATGCCGGCGCGACGGAACGCGGCGCGTCGAGCGCCCGGCCGAGGGCGAGATAGCGCGCGCCCCCCTCCTCCAGGGCCGCCCAGGGTCCGGCGCCGACGAAGGAGCGCAGCCGTTCGAGGAAGCGCGACGGCACGGTCGGCTTGCCCTCGCGCTTGCGGGCGCGGGTCAGGATCGCGTCCGGCGTGCCGAGCGCCTGGACGAAGTCGTGCGCCGTCTGGCCGATCCGCCGCTCGGGCGGGGACAGGCCGAGCTTCAGCCGCATCGGCCGGTTGAGGAAGGGATCGCTCTCGGCCGAAGGCGGCCAGATCGATTCGTCGAGCGTGGCGAGGACGATCCGGTCGACCTCGAGGAGGCGCGCCTCGAGGAGACCGAGGATCGTCACCCGGCGGTGGCCGGAGCCCGAGGCGGGGGCGAGCACGCGCTCCCGCGCGATCGCGGTGAAGAAGGCCGGGTACTCGGTGAGCCGCCCCTCCACCGCCGCGCTCGGCGGCATCAGCGCGAGTTCGTCGAGAAGGGCGAAGAGCGGCCCGAAGGAGGGGTCGAGCTCGGGGGATTGGGCGGCGTGGCTCACCCTCCCCTGGAGGGCCACGGCATTCATATCTCCTGCCGTCAGCCCGGGGGCTTCCTTCCCCCCTGCGGGGAAGGTGGTCCCGAGCGAAGCGGAGGGCCGGATGGGGGGCGTGCGGCTCGCGTCCAGCTCTCCGCGAGCGTCACGCCCCCCACCCCCGGCCCCTCCCCACAAGGGGGAGGGGAGGTGCGCGTGCGTCGCCGGCTCGATGAGCGCGAGGATCGCGGCGAGGTGGCGGGGGGCGTGCTCGACGAGGTCGGCGCGGGTCTCGGCCTCGACGGAGCCGAAATCGGCGAAGGCGCGTTCCAGCCGCATCACGAGGTCCTCGGCCTCGTTCCAGTCGCTCTCGCAGAGCCTCCGGCGCGGCAGCGGATCGCGATGGTTGCGCTTGGCGCGGCGCAGGCGGAGCCCGGCGGCGATGCCGGACAGGCCCGAGGCCGGAGCCGGGCCGCGCAGGACCGCGATCTCGAGGCTCGACGCCGCCCGCTCGATCGCCGCGCGCGGTAGGCCGAGCGTCACGGCGGGATGGGCGAGGAGGGCGAGGACCGGGAGCGGCGCGAAACGCGCGGCGACGGCTTCGGCGGCGAGGCGCGCGAGATGCCCCGCCGGGGTGTCGGCGAGCGAGGTTCCGGCCGAATCCTCCACGGCGACGCCCCAGCGCTGCAGCTCGATCGCGACGCGGCGGGCGAGGGCCCGGTCGGGCGTGACGAGCGCCGCCGTGCGGCCCGGCTCCTCCAGCACCTCCCGGAGCGCAATGGCGATGGCGAGCGCTTCCTCGCGCTCGTCGCCCGCCTCGATCAGGGCGAGGCCCTCGCAGCCGGCCTCGGCGATCGCGCGGCGTTCGAGATCGGGGATCGCCGCCCAGGCATCGGTGCTCTCGGCCGGCCGCATGACCTCCGACAGGAGCCGCCGCCGCGCCGCGACGGGGTGGTGGGGCGCGAGGTCGGGCCCGAGCGCGACCACGTCCGGGCGCGGCACGTCGAGCGCGCCCGCGAGGAGGCGGCGCATCATGCATTGCGGATGGCCCCAGAGCGGTCCGGCCTCGAGGTCCCGCGCGCCGTCGCGCCCGCCGATCGCCGTCCAGGCCGCCTCGTCGAGCCCCGTATCGAGGCCGGGCAGCACGACGGCCCCGTGCGGCAGCCGGGCAATGGCCGCCAGCAGCTGCGCAGTCGCGGGGACGGATCCCGTCGAGCCCGCCGCGACGACGGGCCCGGCCGGCGGATCGGCGAGAAGGCGAGCCGCCTCGGCGAGCAGCGCGTCGTGGCGGCGGCGGGCCGGATCGCTCGCGCCGCGCTCGGCGAGGATCGCCGGCCAGGCCTCGTGCGCGATGCGGACGAAGGCGAGGGTCTGCGCGAAATAATCCGAGTATTCCGCCTCGACGGCGCCCGCGAGCTCGTCCCAGGCGATGCCCTCGGTCGCGAGCGAATCCATGAGCGCGGCGAGGTCCGAGGCGAGCGCCACGGCGTCGGCGGCCGAGCCGGCCGGCACGAAAGCCTGCCCCGCTCCGGCCGCCGCGCGGTCGAAGGCCTCCATCCAGCGCTGCACGAGCCGTGCCAGGATCAGGCGGCGCTCTCCGGACGGGATGGGCGGCGGCCCGTCGCGGCCGGGCTCGAACAGGTCCTCGTCCGCGTCGCCCAGCGGCACGATCCGCGGCAGCAGCACCGCCCGACGCTCCGACCGTTCCGCCAGCAGCGCGGCGAGGGCGCGGCCGGCGCGGCGCGTCGGCAGGTACAGCGTCGCATCGGGGAGCTCGGCTCCCTCGGGCCAGCCGCCCGTCAGGCGCCCGTCGAGGAGCGCGTCGGCGAGCGTCGGGAGAAACGGCGTTCCGGGCGGGATCGTGAAGACGCGGGGATCGCGCAAGCGGGGCCTCTGCGGAAAGATCGTCTCGGCTCAGGCGACGATCGAGCTCCCCGCCTTCCTCATGCTGAGGTGCCGGCCGGAGGCCGGCCTCGAAGCACGCTCAACCGTGTGCCGATCCTTCGAGGCCCGGCTTTGCCGGGCACCTCAGGATGAGGAGGGACGGAGGCCCGACGCAGCCTCCCCGCCGGCGAGCCGCTCCTCAGCCTGCGGGATCGCCTCGGGCGTCCCGACATGCAGCCACTCGCCGTCGAGGACGACACCATAGAGGCGGCCTGCGGCGATGGCACGGTCGAAGATGAGGTTCAGCGAGAAGGCCCCGTCCGGCGTCTCCTCGAAACTCCCGCGCCGGAAGATCCCGACGCCCGCATAGACGTAGGGCGCGGTGTCGTCCTCGCCGCGGCGCGCGAGGCGGCCCGCCTCGTCGCGGCGGAAATCGCCCGCGCCGTCATAGCCGAGGCTGTCCCGGTCGGCGAGGAGGAGGAGAGCGTCCATCTCGTCCGGCCGCCAGGCCTCGATCAGGCGGGCGAGGTTGCTGCCGCCGCTCTCGGTCCAGAGCGAATCGGAATTCATGGCGAGGAAGGTCTCGCCCAGAAGCGGCAGCGCGCGCTTCACGCCGCCGCCGGTCTCCAGCAGGGCGTCGCGCTCGTCCGAGATCGTGACGGCGGGCTCGCCGATCTCCGCCGCATGCTCCTCGATCCGCGCCTCGATCTGGTCGGCGAGGTGGTGGACGTTGACGACGGCGCTGGGAATGCCGGCGTCGCGCAGGCGCCCGAGGGCGTGATCGAGCATCGTCCGCCCGCCGATCCGCACGAGCGGCTTCGGCAGCGTGTCGGTGATCGGCCGCATGCGCTGGCCGAGCCCGGCCGCCAGCACCATCGCGGTGTCGATGACGGCTCCGGCGGCCTCCTCCGTCGGCTCGCCCACCGGCTGCGGGAAGAGGTCCGGCACCGCCTCCGCGAACCAGCTCTTCAGCCGCGCGAGGGCCGGGTGGTCGAGGTTGCGCAGGAGATAATCCGAGATGCGCGGGAGGTGGCGCAGGTAATGCGGCTTGCCGTCCCTGCGGTCGAGCCGGGCGAAGATGCCGAGGATCTTGGTCGCGCGCTGGGCGGCCATGATCGCGTAATGGGCGGCGAAGCTCGCCGTGTCGAATTCGGGATCGGCGGCGCGGCGCGCCGAGGCATAGATGCCGAGGAGACGCAGCTCGAGTTCCGGCGGCACGGTCACGCGCGCATCCTGGAGGAGCGACGCGACGTCGTAGGCCGGCGGGCCCATCACCGCGTCCTGGAAGTCGATCATGCCGACCCGCGCGAGCCCGTCCCGCTCCGGCAGCCAGATCAGGTTCGGCGAATGATAGTCGCGCAGGGCCCAGGTCTGAGGACCGGTCAGGGGGCCCTCCAGGGCCTCGCGCCAGGCATGGGCGAACTCGGCCCGGACCGAACCCGACGGGTCGCGGCCCGCGACATGCGGCAGATACCAGTCGAGCAGGAGATCGACCTCGATCAGCATCGCGTCGAGATCGTAGGGCGGGATCGTGTGGCTGCGCCCCTCCGCGACCGGAAGGCTCGTCGGCAGCGAGCGGCCGTGAAGGTCCGCGAGGCAGCGCGTCGCCTCGGCATAGCGGTCGGGGATCGGGCCATCCGCATCGACCACGAGGCCGGGACCGAGATCCTCGATCAGGAGCAGGCCGACATCGAGGTCCTCGGCATGGATGCGCGGCGCGCTGAACCCCTGCGCGAGGAGGCCCCGATCGACCGCGACGAAGGCGTCGACGGTCTCGGCGAGCCTCGCGATGGCGCTATACGGCTTGCCGCGGCGGACGGGCGGGCCGTCCGGACGCGGCGGCGAGATCATCAGGATCGCCGTCTCGCCGGAGGGCTTCTCCAGGCGCTGATAGAGACGCGTCGAGGCATCCCCGCTCATGGGCAGGCGGCGCGCATCGCCCCAGCCGGCTTCCGCCACCATCGCCTCGAGGGCGATCGTCCTGGCCATCCTGCCGCGCAGCGCGCCCTCGCCGGACAGGACCGCCTCGCGGCGTCCCGTCGCCGTGTCGAGGCTCAGCGCGACGTCGAGGCGCGGCCGGGCGAGGAGGCTCGGCGAGCGCTCCGGCCACTCGACGATCAGGGCCGTGGTCTGGAGGTCCTCGAAGCCGAGTTCGACCAACTCGCCCTCGCCCGCGATCCGGTAGAGGTCGGCATGGACGACCGGCCCTGCCGGGCCGTCATAGCTCTGGACCAGGGTGAAGGTCGGGCTCGGCGCCTCCAGCTCGGGGTCGCCGAGATGCGCCCGCAGGATGGCGCGCGCGAGCGTCGTCTTGCCCGCGCCGATCGGCCCGTGCAGGGCGACGATGTCGCCGGGCTGCAATTCCGATCCGATGCGGTGGCCGAGCCGGAGGGTGGCGGCCTCGTCCGGAAGGGGGACGATCTCGCGGCCCGGACCGCCGGCCTCTTTAGGGGGAGCCTCGCTCAAGAGGGATCCGTCTCGCTGTCGTCGATGGTGGGAATGGAGGCGGCGAGCTGCTTCGTCGGCTCGCCCTGATCGGCCGGGAAGTAGCAGGTCACGGTCGTGCCGGCATCCTTCTCCGAGACGAGTTCGACATGGCCGCCATGGAGCTCGACGAAGGAGCGCACGATCGAGAGGCCTAGGCCGACGCCGCGATGCTTCGTGCCGGCCGAGTCGGTCTCGAACCGGTCGAAGACGCGGTCTTGGACCTCCGGCGGGATGCCGCGACCCTGGTCGACCACGCTGACGACGACGCTGCCGTCGTCCTTCCGGGCGGCGACCCGGATCGTCTGGCCGGGCGAGGAGAAGCCCGCTGCGTTCGAGAGGAGGTTGTAGATCACCTGCCGGACGCGCTTCCGGTCGCCGATGAAGCCGCCGATGCTGGCGGGGACGTCGATCTCGAGGCGCAGGTCGCTCTCGACCAGCCGGTCCTTGATGCCCTCGGCGGCGGTCTCGATCGTCTCGCGGATATCGACCCGCTCGCGGTCGAGCTCGATCGTCTCGGTATCGATCGAGGCGAGGTCGAGGATGTCGTTGATGATGGCGAGCAGCGTTCCGGAGGAACGCATGATGTGGCCCGCATATTCGCGCTGGCGCTCGTTCAGCGGGCCGACCGTCTCCTCGCCGAGCAGCTCGGTGAAGCCGATGATGTTCGTCAGGGGCGAGCGCAGCTCGTAGGAGACGTGGTGCACGAAGCCGTTGCGCAGGCGCGCGGCGAGTTCCAGGGCCTCGTTGCGCTCCTTCAGGACGCGCTCCTGGTTCGCCTGGGCGGTGACGTCCGCGCAGGTGACGAGCGTGGCGCCGCCCGGCAGCGGCTCGACGGCCGCGTCGATGACCTTGTCGTCGACGCGAGCCATCCGCATCGCCTGCCGCTCGCGGCGGTCGCTGAGGCCGGAGACGGCCGAGGTGATGTCGTCCCAGGGACCGTCCTCGGGCGCGAGCCGGCGGCCGAGCTCGACGACGATGTCGATATGGGGGCTCCGCTCCACGATCTCCGGCGTCAGCCGCCAGAGTTCGGCGAAGGCGCGGTTCGAGAGCTTGAGGCGGCCATCCTGCCCGAACAGCGCGACGCCCTCGGCCAGGGTGTCGAGCGTCTCGCGCTGGGTGCTGATCAGCGCGTTGACGCGCGATTCGAGATCCATGCGGTCGGAGACGTCGTCGAAGAGATAGGTGATGCCACCCTGCGGATTGGGGCTCGTGACGACGCGCAGGGTGCGCCGGTCGGGCAGATGCCACCAGGTCTCGCTCGATTCGGCGCTGCGATAGGCTTCGAGCAGGCTCTCCTTCCATTTGCGGAAATCGGCCTGTTCCGGCAGACGACCCTCGGCGCGCAGCCGATCGAGGATCTCGCCCTCGCTCGGGGTCGAATCGAGGAAGGCGTGCGGCAGCGACCAGAGCTGGCGATAGGCCGCGTTGTGGAACACGAGCCGCTGGCGGCCGTCGAAACTCGCGACCGCGATGGGCATGTCGTCCAGCACCCGCCGATGTGCCTCGGCCTGACGCGCGAGTTCGGCGCGCATGGTCTCGGCCTCGGACACGTCGCGGACGATCCCGCCCGTCCGGATCGCGGCGGGATCGGCGAGGTCGGAGAGCGGCATTTCGGCCACTTCGAGCGTGCGGCGGCTTCCGGCCATGACGGCCGTGACGCGGTTGCGGTAGGGTTTGCCCTGGCGCCGGTTGGACGCCGCCTCGTCGCGATCGGGGCGATCGAGCAGTTCGGCCAGCGCGTCCGTCCCCTCGCCCTTGGCCTGCGGCGCGCCCGCTTCGACCGCCGCGCGGTACGCGGCGTTCACCCAGGCGAGCCGGCCCTCGCCGTCGCGCAGCCAGACCGGCTGGCTGATCGATTCGAGCAGGCACCGGAGCGCGTCCCGCTCCCGCCGCGTCGCGGCGGCCTCGGCCTCGACCCGAAGCAGCGCCGCCCGGTCGTCCGACACATCGCGCAGCCGCAGCACGGCGCGTCCGCCCACGGCCCGGCCCTCGGCCTCGATGAAGCGGTCCTTGGCGGTGCGCAGGGAGATGCGGAAACCCTCGCCGCGCTCGCGCAGCCGGGCGATCAAGGCTTCGATGCGCGAGGCATCCGCCGGCTTCAGCCAGGACCCGAACGCCAGGACGCGGCGCGCATTCCCGCTCTCGTCGAGCAAGGTGGGATCGCCCTCGACGGAGGGAGGCGCATCGGCCTCGTTCCACAGGACGAGCACCTGGCGCTCGGAGCCGAGCAGGATCTTGGTGCGATCCTCGACCTCGCGCAGCCGCGCGATCTCGACCGCGGATTCGCGGTCACGGTCGCTCCAGACCCGCCTGTCCCGCACGGAGAAGATGGCGAGCGTCGTCGTGAAGACGAGGAGCCCCATGACGAGCGCCGAACCGAAGACGCTCTGGAGGCCGAGGACGAGGCTCTGGGGCGCCGCCGCGTGCTGCGCCAGCGCGGCATCGGCGGCCGAGACGAGGGCGGCGACGCTCACGCCCCGGGCGAGACGCCGGACGAGGCCGCAGCGCACACCCTCGGCGCGCCGTGCGGTCTCGGCGCACAAGGCTGGGACAGGAATCGAGGTCGTCGGGCGGCTCATCACGACTGATCGTTGGCGGGATGCGCGAGAGCGGAAACTTACAGCCGCGCCGCACGAATCGATGCAGTGTAATGTGCCGAGGACTCGGTGAGAAAGTCGTTAACGAGACCTTGCCGGGAATGGTCCAACCATCCCCGGCAAGCGTGACAGGACTGCCACAGGCCTCGATTCGTTCCGGTCAATACCGATAGTGATCGGGCTTGAACGGTCCGGTTTCGGCGACGCCGATATAGGAGGCCTGGTCCGGACGGAGCTTCGAGAGCTTGGCGCCGACCTTATCGAGATGGAGCGCCGCGACCTTCTCGTCGAGGTGCTTGGGCAGCGTGTAGACCTTCTTCTCGTACTTGCCCGGATTGGTCCAAAGCTCGATCTGGGCCAGCGTCTGGTTGGTGAAGGAGGCCGACATCACGAAGGACGGGTGTCCCATCGCGTTGCCGAGATTCACGAGCCGACCTTCCGAGAGCAGGATCATCCGCTTGCCGTCGGGGAAGGTGATCTCGTCCACCTGCGGCTTGATGTTGTCCCACTTCAGGTTCTTCAGGGTCGCGACCTGAATCTCGTTGTCGAAGTGGCCGATGTTGCAGACGATCGCCCGGTCCTTCATCGCGCGCATGTGCTCGATGGTGATCACGTCCTTGTTGCCGGTGGCGGTCACGAAGATGTCGGCGCGCGGAGCGGCGTCCTCCATCGTGACGACCTCGTAGCCCTCCATCGCCGCCTGCAGGGCGCAGATCGGGTCGATCTCGGAGACGAGGACGCGGCAGCCGGCCTGGCGCAGCGAGGCGGCCGAGCCCTTGCCGACGTCGCCGAAGCCCGCGACCATCGCGATCTTGCCGGCCATCATGACGTCGGTGCCGCGGCGGATGCCGTCGACGAGCGATTCACGGCAGCCGTAGAGGTTGTCGAACTTGGACTTCGTGACGGCGTCGTTGACGTTGATCGCCGGCCACAGGAGCTTGCCGGCCTTCTGCATCTCGTAGAGGCGGTGGACACCGGTCGTGGTCTCTTCCGAGACGCCCTTGATGCTGTCGGCGATGGCCTTGAAATAGCCCTTCGGCTTCTCGGCGAGCTGCTTCTTGAGCAGCGCGAAGAAGATCTCCTCCTCCTCGGAGCCGGGCTTGTCGAGGAAGGCGGTGTCGCCGTTCTCGGCGCGCAGGCCGAGATGGACGTACATCGTGGCATCGCCCCCGTCGTCGAGGATCATGTTGGGATGGCCGCCGCCGTGCCACTCGAACAGCTTGGCGGTGTAGTCCCAGTAATCCTTCAGCGTCTCGCCCTTGACGGCGAAGACCGGGATGCCGGCGGCCGCGATGGCGGCGGCGGCGTGGTCCTGGGTCGAGTAGATGTTGCAGGACACCCAGCGGATATCGGCGCCGAGCGCCTTCAGCGTCTCGATGAGAACGCCCGTCTGGATCGTCATGTGGAGGGAGCCCGCGATGCGCGCGCCCTTGAGAGGCTGGGCGGGGCCGTATTCCTCGCGGCTGGCCATGAGGCCGGGCATCTCGGTCTCGGCGATCGAGAGCTCCTTGCGGCCCCAATCGGCGAGGCCGATATCGGCCACGATGTAGTCGGTGAAGGCCTCGTCGGCCTTCTGCACTGCCTGCGACATGTGGGCTTTCCTGTTGCGGGCGCGCCATGACATGCGCCCGGTGAAAGACGCGCGGCCTATAGCACCGGCCCAGGGCCGAGGCAATCAACATATAAAGATGTCTTTATGTGTTCTAATCGGCAGCCCGTCGCGCGGCAGGAGCGTTTGACAAAACGAACGATCTGTTCTTTGTCGGGGATGAAATTCCCGGCAGGAGATTGTGCGATGACCCTAATACGCCGTTCTGTTTTGTGGATTGCCGCCGGCCTCGCCATGGCGGGCGGCTCGGCCGTCGCGCAGGCCCCGAAGGAAATCCGGATCGATTTCGCGACCTATAACCCGGTCAGCCTCGTCCTCAAGGACCAGAAGCTCCTGGAGAAGGCCTTCGAGAAGGACGGCATCACCATCCGCTGGGTGCAGGCGGCCGGCTCCAACAAGGCGCTGGAATTCCTGAATGCAGGCTCGATCGATTTCGGCTCGACGGCCGGATCGGCCGCCCTGGTGGCGAAGATCAACGGCAACCCGATCAAGTCGATCTACGTCTATTCGCGCCCCGAATGGACCGCGCTCGTCACGCGCAAGGACACGGGGGTCACCAAGGTCGAGGACCTCAAGGGCAAGCGGGTCGCCGTCACCCGCGGCACCGATCCGCACATCTTCCTCGTGCGCGCCCTCGCCGACGCGAAGCTGACCGAGAAGGACGTCAGGCTGGTCCTCCTCCAGCACGCGGACGGGCGCCTCGCGCTCGAGCGCGGCGATGTCGATGCCTGGGCGGGCCTCGACCCGATGATGGCCGCGGCGGAGGTCGAAGGCGGCGCGGTGCTGTTCTTCCGCAAGCCCGAGGCCAATACCTGGGGCATCCTCAACGTGCGGGAGGACTTCGCCAAGGCGAACCCCGAGATCGTGCGCAAGGTGCTGGGCGTCTACGAGGAGGCGCGGCGCTGGTCGCTCGACCATCCGGCCGAGCTGAAGCGCATCTTCGCCAGCGTCACCAAGCTGCCGGCCCCGGTGGTCGACCGCCAGATCGACCAGCGCACCGAGCTCACCCACAGCGTCATCGGCGCCCCGCAGCGCGACTCGATCCTCGCGGCCGGCATCGCCCTCCAGGCCGCGGGCGTCGTCGACGCCAAGGTGGACGTGAAGGCGACCGTCGATGCGCTGATCGATCCGAGCTACCTCGCCGCGACGACGACGAATTGATGCCCGCCCGGCCGCCGGAGCGTCCTCGGACACCGGCGGCCCGAGCCATCTCGGGATGACGACGGTGTTGGAACAGGGAGTTGCACTCGCCGCTGGAGCCGCGCCCGCGGCCGACCCGCCGAGGACCCGGCGCGTCGCCCCGACGCGTCGGTTGCTCTGGCCGATCGGCCTCGTGCTCCCCCTCCTGCTCGCGCTCGGCTGGGAAGCGGCGGTGAGCCTCGGCCTCGCGAGCGGGAGGCTGATGCCGCCGCCGAGCCGGATCCTCGCCACCCTCTGGGCGCTGGCCGCCAGCGGCGAACTCTGGACGCATGTCTGGGCCACCGGCTGGCGCGTCGCCGTCGGCTTCGGGCTCGGCGCGGCGGCGGGAATCGTCCTCGGGGTCCTGTCGGGCGCGAGCCCGCTCGTCCGTCGCCTCGGCGATCCGACCCTGCAGGCCCTTCGGGCCATCCCCTCGATCGCCTGGGTGCCGCTCTTCATCCTCTGGTTCGGCATCTTCGAGGCGTCGAAGGTGGCGCTGATCGCGGTCGGCGTCTTCTTCCCGGTCTATCTCGGCGTGATGGGGGGCATCCTGTCGGTCGACCGCAAGCTCGTCGAGGTCGGCCGCGTCTTCCGGCTGTCGCCGCCGGCCCTCGCCCGGCGCATTCTCCTGCCCGCCGTCCTGCCGGAACTCGTCACCGCCCTGCGCTCGGGCCTCGGGCTCGGCTTCATGTTCGTGGTGGCGGCCGAGTTCATGGGCGCCTCCGAAGGCCTCGGCTACCTCCTGGTCGACGGCCAGCAGCTCGGCAAGCCGGACCAGATCCTGGCCGCCATCATCGCCTTCGCGCTGCTCGGCAAGCTCGCCGATTCGGTGCTCGTGGCGCTCACCGGCCCGCTCGTGCGCTGGCAGGACACGCATCGGGACCGCCTCTGATGCTCTCTCTCGATCGCCTGTCGAAGACCTATGCCGACGGCACCGTCGCGCTCTCCGACATCACGCTCACCGTGGCCGAATCCGAGATCGTGGCGCTGATCGGCGGATCGGGCTGCGGCAAGACGACCCTCCTGCGGCTCCTCGCCGGACTCGACGTCGCGAGCCGCGGCGGCATCACCCTCGACGGGGTGCCGATCACCGAGCCGCACCCGAGCGTCGGCATCGTCTTCCAGGAGCCGCGCCTCCTGCCCTGGCTCACCGTGGCGCAGAATGTCGGCTTCGGCCTCGCGGACCGGAGCTCGGCCGAGGCGAAGGGGCGGATCGCCCATGCCCTCGAGAAGGTCGGGCTCGCCGGCCATGCGGCACGCTGGCCGAAGGAGCTGTCCGGCGGCCAGCAGCAGCGCGTCGCGATCGCCCGCGCCTTCGTCACCGAACCGAAGCTGCTCCTCCTCGACGAGCCCTTCTCGGCGCTCGACGCCTTCACGCGCGCCAGCCTGCACGAGCATCTGCTCGGCCTGTGGGCGGAGAGCCGGCCGATGGTCGTCCTCGTGACGCACGATGTCGGCGAGGCCGCGGCGCTCGCCGACCGGGCCTTCGTGATGCGGCCGAAACCGGGCCGGATCGACGACGAGGTGCCGCTCGGCCTCGCCCGGCCGCGGGAGCGCTCGTCCCATGCCTTCGAGGACGCGACCCGGCGCCTGCTGGCGAGTCTCGACCGCTCGCTCAAGGCGCCCGAGGCGGCCGCGCAGGATGCGACCGGGGCCGCCCTCTGGTGGTGAGCCCGCGCCGCTCCCGCCGCCGGCCCTGACCCCGCCTCACGGCCGATCCGCCCCGCACGCGGGTCTTAAGCCTCGCATTCGCCCGCCCCCGCGCCCATAGAAGATTATTCTTGGCGCGGGACATGTATGGCGCGCAGGCGGCAGAGGGAGCGGGCAGCGTGAGCGACGGCGGATCGCAGACGGGGCGCGAGGGATTCGTGATCACGCGCGAGCGGCTGCTCAGCGGCGCCCATCTCGCGGCGATCCGCAAGCGCGCCGCACCCGACTTCCCGATCCGCTCCGACGAGGAGATCGAGGCCTCCCTGGACGAGGCCCTCGCGGGCCATGCTCAGGGCGAGGATCTCTGGGTGTTCGGGTACGGCTCGCTGATGTGGAACCCCGCCTTCCTCTACGACGAGCAGCGGCTCGGCACGATCCGGGGCTGGCACCGCCGCTTCTGCCTGAACCTGACGCGCGGGCGGGGCTCGCCCGATTGCCCGGGCCTCATGCTCGCCCTCGATCGCGGGGGAGCCTGCCGCGGCATGGCCTTCCGGATCGCCGCCCAGCAGGCGCGCGACGAGCTCCGTCTGGTCTGGCGGCGCGAGATGCTGTCCGGCTCCTATCTCGCGCGCTGGGTCAGGGTGGCGACCGAGGCGGGTCCCGTGCGGGCCGTCACCTTCGTCGTGAACCCGGACCATGCCCGCTATATCGGCTTCATGGACGAGGCCGAGGCGGCCGAGCGCATCCGCCGTGCGAGCGGCGAACTCGGCTCCTGCCTCGATTACTTCGACCGGACGGTCGCCTCGCTCCAGGCCTTCGGCCTCCGCGACGCCGCCCTGGAGCGGATCGCGCGCGCGATCACGCGCGACTGAGCCGGCGAGAAGGCTCTCCCACGCCGGGCCGGTCCGTGCGAAGGACCGGATGCGATACCGCCCGGGCCTCGGCAGCGCGTATTCGGGAGAAACCTGCCCGTGAACCTCCTCGTCAGCTTCTCCCCCTTCGCCGTCTTCGCCGTCCTTCTCCATGTCGGCTATCCCCAGGCGGGGATGTGGGCCGGCGCGGCGGCGGCCTGCCTGCTCATCTTGCGCGACCGCCTGATCCTCGGCCGGTCCCTCAAGATCCTCGAACTCGGCACGATGCTGCTGTTCGGCGCGCTCGCGCTGTACACGGCCGCGACGGGGACGGTTTGGACCATCCCGGCGGTGCGCCTCGTCGTCGATGGCGGTCTTCTCGCGATCGTGCTGGCCTCGCTCGCGATCGGACAGCCCTTCACGCTCCAATATGCCCGCGAGAGCGTGCCCGCCGAGCGGTGGCAATCGGCCGGCTTCATGGAGACGAACCGGCGCATCACCCTCGTCTGGGCCGCCGCCTTCGCCGTCCTCGTCGCGGCCGATGCCGCGATGATCTACCTGCCGCAGATCCCACAGCGGCTCGACATCGTCGCGACCGTGCTCGCGCTGGTCTGGGCCTACAAATACACGATGCGCGCATCGCGGGAGCCGCGGCCCTGAGCAGGAGCGCGGCGGCTCCGTAAGGAGGGGAACATGTCCGAGGTGCTCGTCGTCGGCGCCGGCCCCGTGGGGCTGACCCTCGCCGCGGAACTCGCCCGGCACGGCGCGCGCCCGCGGATCATAGACCGGGCGCCGAGCCCCTCGCCCTATTGCCGCGCCATCGGCGTCACCCCGCGCACGCTCGAGATCTTCGAGGACATGGGCGTCGCGCGCGACATGACGGAGGCCGGGCTGTGGCTGACGGGCCTGCGCTCGATCGTCGGCGGTGCGGCCCGCGACGCGATGAAGCCCGATCTCGGCCTCCCCTATGCCGAACTCGGGCTGCCGCAATACGAGACCGAGCGGATCCTGACGCGCCACCTCGCGCGGCTCGGCATCGCCGTCGAGCGCGGCGTGGCGCTGTCCGGGCTTCGCCAGGACGACGAGGGGGTCTCGGTCACGCTGTCGGGACCGGAGGGCGCGAGCGAGACCGCCCGGTTCCGCTATGTCGTCGGCTGCGACGGGGCTCACAGCGCCGTGCGCCACGCGCTCTCCATCGGTTTCGAAGGCGAGGCCTATCCCTGGCCCTTCATGCTGGGCGATGTGCGGATCGACTGGGACCTGCCCTACGGAATGGCCCTGCGCGCGCTGCGGCTCGTCGAAGGCGGCCCGCCCGACATGTTCATCGCCATCCCGCTGCCGGAGAAGGGCCGCTACCGCGTCTCGATGCTGGCGCCCGCG
Organism: Enterovirga rhinocerotis; assembly: GCF_004363955.1. Classification (GTDB taxonomy): domain Bacteria; phylum Pseudomonadota; class Alphaproteobacteria; order Rhizobiales; family Beijerinckiaceae; genus Enterovirga; species Enterovirga rhinocerotis. The sequence goes on along the minus strand of NZ_SNZR01000016.1, from coordinate 266,967 downwards.
GGCTCCGCTTCGGGCGGCTCCGATCACGGCATCCAGGACGAGCTGCCGGGCCCGTCCCTCACCGACCTCCAGGCCGTGGCCGACGATCTCGTTCCCGAGAGGCCGCGCCTGTCGGACCTGCGCTGGTCCTCGCTCTACCGGATCAGCATGAGGCTCGCCGCAAACTACCGCGTCGGCCGCGCCTTCATCGCGGGCGACGCGGCGCATATCCACCCGCCGACCGGCGGGCAGGGGATGAATACGGGGATCGGCGACGCCTACAACCTCGCCTGGAAGCTCGCCCGCGTCCTCCGCGGCGAGGCGCCGGCCGCCCTGCTCGACAGCTACGAGGCCGAGCGCCGGCCGGTCGGGGCCGCCGTCGTCGCGCGGACCCAGGCGGCGAGCGAATCCTATGGCCGCGAAGGCGGCGGATCGCCGAGCCGAGCCGCCGATTCGCAGGTCGACATCACCTATCGCGGCACGCCCTTCGTGTCGGACGAGGGCGATCCGGATGCGCCCGGCCCCCGGGCCGGCGACCGCGCGCCCGATGCCGGCGGACTCCGGCGCCACGGCATCGGCTTCCCGCTCCGGCTCTTCGACCTCCTGCGCGGCACGGACGACGTCGTGCTGGTGCAGACGGGAGCGGATGTCGCGGCAGCCGAGCACGACGAGATCGTCGCCTGGGCCGCCGAGGCGGAGCGGGGCCGGGCCGTCCGCATCGTCGTCGTCACGCCCTCGCTCCGGCCCGAGCCCCTCTTCGTGTCGGATGCCGGCGGCGCCTTCGCGTCCGCCTATGGCAGCGGGCGCGCGGCCTACCTGATCCGTCCCGACGGGCACATCGCCTGGCGAGGGCGCTCCTGGCGCGATGAGGGAATTCGGGCCCGAGCGATGCCGGCGGACTGATCGCGAGCGCCGCCCGCTGGCGGTGCGGCGCGTCTCAGCCGGCGCGCAGGCGATCCCGGAGTGGGGTCGCCTCTTCTCCGAAGAAGGCAATGCTGTTCGGGCCCGCCGCCTTCGCCGCGTAGAGCGCCGAATCCGCCTCCGCGAACAGCGCCGTGGCCCGGCGGCCGGCCAGGGGGGAAACGAGCGTCACGCCGATCGAGCAGGCCATATCGAGGCGGATCCCGTTCCAGACGAAGGGACGCCGCAACTCGGCCGCCGCCCGATCGAGGATGCGTCCGATCCGGGCGCGCCCGAGCGGCGCCGGCAGCAGGACGGCAAATTCGTCGCCGCCGATGCGCGCGATGAGCGACGCCCCTCCCGGCACGCCGCCCAGCACGCGGCGAAGCCGCATCGCGGTCTCGCACAGGCACGCATCGCCGGCGAGATGCCCGAACCTGTCGTTGATCGGCTTGAAACGGTCGAGATCGATCAGGAGGAGCGCTGAGACGAAGCCGTGATGGAGCGTGTCGTCCACGACGGCCTTGTAGCGCGCATCGAAGACCGCGCGATTGGGCAGGCCGGTCAGAGCGTCGCGCTCCGCCATCGCCTTGAAGCGCTCCAGCGCCGCCCGATCCGCCGTGATGTCCTGCTTGCCGCCGAAGATGCGGACGACCCGGCCGCCCTCGATCTCCGCCTCGACCGAGAGCCGCATCCAGCGATCCTCGCCGCGATAGGTCCTGATCCGAGCGTCGATGACGAAGCCCTGGCCGCTCCGGATCGCCTCGGCGCGCATGCGCTCCATGTCCCGCCGGGATTCGTCGAGATAGAAGCCGAGGGTCGCCCGCCGCTCGAGCGGCAGGTCGGTGGGGTAATCGAAGATGGCATGGACGCCCGCCGTCCATGTCAGCCGCTCGGTGGCGAGATCGCATTCCCACGCACCGAAACGGGCGAGCCGCGACGCCCGGTCGTAGAGGGATGCGCGCCGCTCCGCGGAAGCGGGATCGCCACCGGACGTCACGGGGTCTCGATCGGCTCTTGGAACGTGAGGCGCATGCCGCGTGTCTATGTGCCCATCTCCTAACCCGACGTTTCCGCCGCACGCTCGATCTGCGGGTCCCCTATTCCGCCGCCGCCCCGTAGGGCACGTTCTTGCGGCCGTAGCGGCGCACGCGGACATTGGCCTGTTCGGCATGGCCGACGAAGCCCTCCAGCATGCACAGCCGCGAGCAGACCTCGCCGATCTTCGCCGAGGCCTCGTCGGTCAGGACGCGCTGGTAGGTGCAGGTCTTCAGGAACTTGCCGACCCAGAGGCCGCCGGTATAGCGCGCGCCCTTCTGCGTCGGCAGGGTGTGGTTCGTGCCGATGACCTTGTCGCCGTAGGAGACGTTGGTGCGCGGGCCGAGGAACAGCGCGCCGTAATTCGTCATCCGGTCGAGGAAGTAATCCGGGTGGCGGGTCATGACCTGGACGTGCTCGGAGGCGATGCGGTCGGCCTCGCGCACCATCTCGTCCTGGTCCTCGCAGACGATCACCTCGCCGCAATCCTCCCACGCCTTCCGCGCGACGGCTGCGGTCGGCAGGATGCCGAGCAGGCGCTCGATCTCGGCCATCGTGTCGCGGGCGAGGCTCTCGGAATTCGTCAGCAGGATCGCGGGCGAGGTCGGGCCGTGTTCGGCCTGGCCGAGAAGGTCGGTCGCGCAGATCTCGCCGTCGACCGAATCGTCGGCGATCACGAGCGTCTCGGTCGGGCCGGCAAGGAGGTCGATCCCGACCCGGCCGAAGAGCTGGCGCTTCGCTTCCGCCACATAGGCGTTGCCGGGCCCGACCAGCATGTCCACGGGCGCGATCGAGGCCGTGCCGAGCGCCATGGCGCCGACGGCCTGCACGCCGCCCATGCAGTAGATCTCGTCCGCGCCGGCGAGGTGCTGGGCCGCGACGATGGCGGCCGCGGGCTTGCCCTCGAAGGGCGGCGCGCAGGTCACGATCCGCTTCACCCCCGCGACCTTGGCGGTCACGACCGACATGTGGGCCGAGGCGAGGAGCGGGTACTTGCCGCCCGGCACGTAGCAGCCGACCGCGTTCACGGGGATGTTCTTGTGGCCGAGGACGATCCCCGGCAGCGTCTCCACCTCGACGTCGCGCAGGGCGTCCTTCTGGACCTGGGCGAAGTTCCGCACCTGGGCCTGGGCGAACCTGATGTCCTCGAGGTCCCGCTTCGAGAGCTGCGCGACGCAGGCGTCGATCTCGTCGCGCGAGAGGCGGTAATCGTCCCGCTCCCAGCGGTCGAACTTCGCCGAGTACTCGCGCACGGCCTCGTCGCCGCGCTTGACGATATCGTCGAGGATGCCCTCGACCGTCGCCCGGACGGCGGCATCCTGCTCCGCCACCACGGCCGCCTCGCGTCCCCGCTTCAGCCAACGCGCCATTCGATCCTCCCGTTCGGCCCGCGGGCCGGTTCACGTCGCTCTAGCATTGGGGCGGGCGAGGCGTGAAGGCGGGCGACGAGGTTACAGCAGTCGCTGTCGGTCGCGCCGGCCGTGAATGGAGCGGAGGATTTCGACGCCGCCCGGAGCTTGGCAATCGAGGCGCCAGGTTGACGTTGCACGCTTATCGTATAGACGATACGAATGATCTTCGTGATCGACGAACCCAAGCGGCTCGCGAACCTCGCGCGCCACCACATCGACCAGAACGATGTGGCGACGGATTTCGACTTCGATGCGGCGCTGATCGTCCCGACCTATCCGAGCCGCGTCACCGGCCGTGTCCGGATCATGGCGATCGGCCCGATGGCGGCCCACGGTATCGTCGTGGTCGTGTTCTCGCCGCTGGGCAGCGAGGCCATCGGCCTCGTCAGCGTCCGGCCCGCGAGTACGAAAGAAAGGGCTCTCTATGAGCAACGCTGAGAAGGCTGCCCCCGACAAGGCGCAAGGCTACACGGACGAAGACCTCGCCGAGGTCGAAGACAGCCCCGAATGGACGGCCGAGGATTTCGCCGCGGCCAAGCCCTTCGCCGAGGTCTTCCCGGATCTAGCCGCCTCGATCAGGCGGACGCGGGGCAAGCAGAAGGCGCCCACGAAAGTCGCCGTCGGCATCCGCCTGTCGGCCGACGTCGCCGAGCACTACCGCAAGTCGGGCCGCGGTTGGCAGACACGCGTCGACGACATCCTGCGCAAGGCGGCAGGTCTCTAAACGGCCGGCCGCGACGGTCTCACCCCAGCGCTGCGATCGCGACCTCCAGCGAGTCCCGCCATGGCGGCGGCACGATCCCGTAGGCCGCGCGCAGCTTCTCCGTCGACAGGCGGGAATTGGCGGGGCGGCGGGCCGGCGTCGGGTATTCGGCCGTGGTGATCGGCACGATCCGGGCGGAGGGGCCGCCGCGGGCCGCGGAGGCGGCCATGATGGCCTCGGCGAAGCCGGCCCAGGTCGCATCGCCCTCGCCCACGAAGTGGAAGGTGCCGGAGGGCGCGTCCGGCTCGGCGATCTGGCGCAGGACGATGGTGCGGCTCGCCGCCGCGAGATCGGCCGCGAAGGTCGGGCAGCCCTGCTGGTCGGCGACGACGCGGAGCTCGTCACGGTCGCCCGCGAGGCGCAGCATGGTGCGCAGGAAGTTGCTGCGGTGCGGGGAGACGACCCAGGCCGTCCGCAGGATCGCGTGTCGCGGATTGGCCGTCCGCACGGCCTGCTCGCCGCCCTCCTTCGAGGCTCCGTAGACGCTGATCGGCCCCACCGGATCGTCCTCGACATAGGGCTCCGGCTTGTCGCCCGCGAAGACGTAGTCGGTCGACAGGTGCAGGATCGGCGCGCCGGCCTCGGCCGCCGCCTTGGCGAGGATGGCCGGGGCGAGGGCGTTCGCCGCCCAGGCGGCCGCGACGTCGCTCTCCGCCTTGTCGACCGCCGTGTAGGCTCCGGACGAGATGATCGCCGCCCAGGGGCGTGCCGCCGCGACGCGCGCCACGGAAGTCGGATCGGCGAGGTCGAGTTCGTCGCGGCCGGGCGCGTGAAGCCGCACGCCGTCGGGCCAGGATTGCCGCAGCAACTCGATCCCGACCTGCCCCGTTCCGCCCGTCACCAGGATGTCCATGGTCAAGCCCCTCTGTTCGATCGGGTCACACATCGTGGCAGGCCCGGCTCCTCACCCTCTCCTGGAGGGGGGCGACGGCGAAGCCGGCGGGGTGGGTGAAGCCACCTGTCCTCATCGCCATCGTCTTTGATGCGGAGACCCCGCATCACCCCACCCCGGACCTGCGGTCCGACCCTCCCCCTCCAGGGGAGGGTGGGCCGTCTCAGCCGGCGGCCTTGAGGCCGAGGCGCTCGCCGCCGTACTGGCCGGCCTGGATGGCGCGCCACCAGGGTTCGTTGGCGAGATACCACGCGACCGTCTTGCGGATTCCGGTGTCGAAGCTCTCGCGCGGCTCCCAGCCGAGTTCGTCGCGCAGCTTCGTCGCGTCGATGGCGTAGCGCAGGTCGTGGCCCGGCCGGTCGGCGACGAAGCCGATCTGCTCGGCATAGGAGCCGCCGCCGGCGCGCGGGCGGAGCTCGTCGAGCACGGCGCAGAGGGTCTTGACGACCTCGAGATTGGTGCGCTCGGCATTGCCGCCGACATTGTAGGTCTCGCCCGGCTTTCCGGCCTCGAAGACCCGGCGGATGGCGCGGACATGGTCCTCGACGAAGAGCCAGTCGCGGACGTTCTCGCCGGTGCCGTAGACGGGCAGGGTCTCGCCGGCCAGCGCCTTCAGGATCACCAGCGGGATCAGCTTCTCGGGGAAATGATACGGCCCGTAATTGTTCGAGCAGTTCGTCGCGACGACCGGCAGGCCATATGTGTGGTGCCAGGCCCGCACGAGATGGTCGGAGCCCGCCTTCGAGGCCGAATAGGGCGAGCGCGGGTCGTAGGGCGTCGTCTCGACGAAGAAGCCCTCGGCGCCCAGCGAGCCGAAGACCTCGTCGGTCGAGACGTGGTGGAAGCGGAAGGCGTCGCGGCGCTCGGGGCTGAGCGTCTTCCAATGCGCCGTCGCGGCCCGCAGCATGCGGTAGGTGCCGACGATGTTGGTCTCGATGAAGGCGTCCGGCCCGTCGATCGAGCGGTCGACATGGCTCTCGGCGGCGAGATGGACGACGATGTCCGGATCGAATTCGCCGAAGATCCGCGCCAGCGCGTCGGCATCGCAGATATCGGCCTGCACGAAGGAATAGCGCGGATCGCCCGAGACCTCCTCGACGGAGGTGAGCGTGCCGGCATAGGTCAGCTTGTCGAGGTTCAGCACCCGATAGGAGCTCTCCCGGACGAGGTGGCGCACGAGGGCCGAGCCGATGAAGCCGGCGCCGCCGGTGACGAGGATACGGGACGTCATGCGGTCTCCTTACCGGTCGGCCGGTTTCAATCGAGCCGGTCGGGCAGCGGATGCCCGTCATAGGGGAAGGGGCTGTCGAAATCCGCGAGCGTCGGCAGCGCGCGGTCCTTGTCCGACAGGACGGGATCGACACCCGGCAAAGGCCAGTCGATCCCGGCGCCCTCGAAGCGGATGCCGCCGTCGCAATCGGGCGCGTAGTAATCGGTCACCTTGTAGACGACCTCGCTGTCGGCCTCGAGCGTGACGAAGGCATGGGCGAAGCCCGCCGGGACCCAGAGCTGGTGCCCGTTCTCGGCCGAGAGCTCGGCGGCGAGGAAGCGGCCATAGGTCGGCGAGCCCTGCCGGACGTCGAGCGCGTAATCCATGATCCGCCCGGCGGTGCAGCGCACGAGCTTGCCCTGCGCGTGCGGGGGGGTCTGGAAATGCAGTCCCCGCAGGGTCCCCGCAGGCCGCGACAGCGAATGGTTGTCCTGCACGAACTCGACGTCGATGCCGCGTTCGGCGAGGGCGCGCCGGCTATAGGTTTCCATGAACCAGCCGCGTGGATCGGCGAACCGGCGGGGCTTCAGCAGGACGACTGACGACAATCGAGCGATCTCCGCGATGCGCGGAGGTCTAGGCGAAGCACAAGGCTCCGCCAAGGGGGCCTTGGCGTCGCGCCTCCGGTGCGGCGGCCCGCAGGCCCCGAGCGGGTGCCGCAACGGCCAAGCTGAAACCGAACGGAACCCCGAACGTTCCGGACAGCCGAGGTTCATCGAGGTTTCCTAGGATCCCGTCCGATCGGCCAACCCTTCCGGACGTCTTCGACATCTCCGCATGGCCGTGTCGAGGGGTCCGCGAAGCAGAAAGCGAGACCATGATCACGAACCGACTCCCGTCGACCATCCGCTCGAACCTCCGGCGCAGCCTGCTGGCCGGCAGCGTCCTGCCCGCCATGGTCCTGGCCGCGATGCCCGCTTTCGCGCAGCCGGCGCCCCGCGCGGGCGAGGATCGCCCCGAGCCGCGCCGCGAACGTCCGGAGCCGCGCCAGGCCCCCGCGCAGCGTCCCGACGCCCCGCCCCGCGCCGCCCAGCCCGAGCGGGCGGAACCCCGGGCAGCGCCCGCCCAACGTCCCGAACCGCGGCCCGAGCCGCGCGCCCCCCGCCCGGAGGCGCCGGCTGCCCGCGCGGCGCAGCCGGAGAGGCCCGAACCTCGCCAGGCGCCCACCCGCCCTCAGCCCGAACGGCCGGAGCCCCGTCAGACGCCGCCCGTGCAGAAGCCCGAAGCGCCCCCCCGGGCAGCTCAGCCCGAACGGCCTCAACCGCGCCCGACGGCACCGACCCAGAAGCCGGAGACCCCGCCGCGCGCGACGCAACCCGAGCGACCCGAGCGGCCCGAGCCGCGCCCGACATCGCCGGGAGCGAAGCCCGAGGCACCACCTGCCCGTGGCGGCGCTCAGCCCGAGCGGCCCGAGACCCGACCGGTCGCACCGACGCAGAAGCCCGAGGCGCCGCCTGTCCGCGGGACGCAGCCCGACCGGCCCGACACGCGACCGGCCCCGCCGACCCAGAAGCCCGAGGCGCCGCCTGTCCGCGGGACGGATGACCGCCGGGATCCCCGCCCCGGGACGCGGGACGATCGGGACGGCCGTCCGGGTGCGAGGGACGACCGCGACCGCCGGCCCGAGACACGCGATCCTCGGGACACACGGCCCGAGACGGATCGCGACCGGCGCGATCCCCGCGACCGCGACCCCCGCGACCGTGATCCGCGCGACCGTGACGGCCGTGACCGCGACCCGCGGGACCGCGATGGCCGTGACCGCGATCCGAGGGACCGTGATCCAAGGGACCGTGATCCGCGTGACCGCGATGCGCGCGACACGCGGCCCGCGCCGCGCGGCATCGACGATCTGCGGCGCGACCGGCGCGAGAGCCGGGAGGGAGACCGCACCATCATCCGGGAGCCGGGAGGCCGGACCATCATCCGCGAGGGTGGCCGGACCATCATCCGCAACGACGATTACGACCGCTTCCGGCGGGGACCCGGCGACCGTTTCGAGCGGCGCGGCCGCGAGACGGTCTATTACACGCAGCGGCCGGGCGGCTATTCGATCGTGACCTATGTGGATGACAGCGGGCGGCTCATCCGGCGCTCCCGCCGGGGGCCGGACGGCCGCGAGGTGATCATCATCGACAACCGTCCGCGCGGCCCGGCGCGGCCCGGCGGCTATTTCGTGCCGCTGCCGCCGCCGGTCATGTCGATCCCGCGCGAGCGCTACATCGTCGACATGGAAGGAGCGGGCTACGACGACGTCTACGGCGCCCTGACCGCGCCTCCCGTCGAGCGGCTGCAGCGGCGCTATACGCTGGACGAGGTTCGCTACAGCCCGGACGTCCGGGCGCGGATGCCGCGCGTCGACGTCGACACGGTGACCTTCGAGACCGGCTCCTGGCAGCTCGGCCCCAACGAGGTCGCTCGCCTCGAGGTCATCGCCCGCGCGCTGAAGGCGGCGATCCAGCGTGATCCGAAGGAGGTGTTCCTGGTCGAGGGACATACCGACGCGGTCGGCAGCGACGAGGACAACCTCTCGCTCTCGGATCGCAGGGCGGAATCGGTCGCGGTCGCCCTGCAGGACCAGTTCGGCGTCCCGCCGGAGAACCTGACCACCCAGGGCTATGGCAGCCAGCAGCTCAAGGTCCAGACGGGCGGAGCCGAGCGCGCCAACCGCCGCGTCACGCTCCGTCGCATCACGCCCCTGCTGGAGGGCGGCGGCGCGCCGGCTCCGGCTCCGGCGCCGCGCCGCTGAACGACCGGTCGGGCGCCCCTCGAGGCGCCCGGCCGGCATCGATGGAACGGACCGCGCCCTCGTTCGGGGCGCGGACCGGTCAGCCGATCAGGCGCCGATACTCGGCCTCGGGAACGCCGTAGGAACCCTGGGCCGCATCTTCCAGCTTGGCGCGATCCAGGATCTCGATCGACCCCCGGCGCGAGCGGATCATGCGGCCCCCCTCCAACACGTGAAGCGCGACCGTGACGCCCGGGCGGCGGACGCCGAGCATGTGCGCGAGGCTCTCGTGGGTCAGCATGATCTCGTTGCCGTCGATCCGGTCATGCGCCATCAGCAGCCAGCGTGCGAGGCGCGCCTCGACCGTCTGGCGCGCATTGGCGCGCCCGGTCTCGGCGATCTGGGCCGTGAAGATCTGCGCATAACGCAGGATCGTCATCCGGACGGATGCGCTCTCGTCGAGGATGCGGATGAACGCCTGCGCCGGGCAGCGATAGGCCGCTCCGGAGCGCTGGGCGACGATGCGGAACGGCGTCTCGGCCACCCCCAGCGCGACGGAGATGCCAGCCATGCCGTCACGTCCGATCATGGCAACCTCGATCTGATCGCGTCCCGCCCGGCCCGACAGGCAGGAGAGGAGGCTGCTCTCCACGAAATAGACCTGCTCGATCGGTCGGCCGGACTCGTGCAGCACTTCGCCAGAACCGAAATGGACGAGGTTCGACGCGGCGAGCAGGCCGTCCCGCTCCTCCCGTGCGAGAGCGGCGAGAAGCTGATTGCGCACGTGTAGCTCGGCCATGTCGGAATCCGTACCCAAGGGGCCGTTGGATAGGGATGTCGGCATGCCTGAGCCCTCAACTTTGTTAAGTTTCCAACGCATTGGCACAGAAGACGTTCGACCGAGCGCCGGGCGGATACGAACGAGGCCGGAGGGCCGAGGTTCCCGTCCGAATGGCGGATGCTGCCGACGCCCCTCGAGCCCATCGACGACGTGCCGCGAGGATGCGGGCGGATGCATCATGGACCGCCCGCGACGGGGAGTGCGCGCCGGCTCGCCGCCGGGCCAACGAGGCCCAGGTCATCGGCGCATTAGCGCAAGTCCGGGTGGCTATTTTCCAGTTTAAACTTGTTCCAAACAATAGTTGAGCCGCACTGCGAGCCTTTGGCGCGGCGCACAATCGGATTTGACGCAAGTATTGTGGAGAGAGTAAGTCGCGCCCTTGGGCTCACGAATGCGATGGCTGCGGATTGGCGCGGCGCATCAGGCGGGACTATGAGCGAGTTGCCTCCATCATCGACCGACATCCGAAACTGCAGCGGGCCGCGCGCTCGTCCCGCGACCGGTCGCTTGCCGACAGTCCCCAAACGCCGCCTGATCTCTGTTCTCTCCTCGCTCGTTGCAGCGGGCCTCTGGCTCGCGGCCTCCTCGGCCATGGCGCAGGCACCGGCCTCGCCCGATCCCGCAGGGGCGCCCGCCGGCACGGCCGCACCCACGCCCGCCGCGCCGTCTCCCGCGACACCTTATCCTGCCGCACCGCTCCCCTCCGCCCCTGACGCGGCTCCGCAGCCGGCAGCGGCGCCCCTCGGCGGCGGATCCGCACAGGGTTCGCCCGCGCCCTCCTCTCCGCCCGCAGCCGAGCCGTCGGTAGCGGCGCCGGCGAGCCCTGCGGAGCCTGCGGCACCGGCCGCAGCGGCACCCGCCTCCGAAGCGGCGCGGCCGATCGCGCCCACGAAGCATTCAGGCGAATTGTCGGCCTGGTCCATGTTCATGGATGCCGACATCGTCGTGAAGGCGGTCATGGTCGGCCTCGCCTTCGCCTCGGTGCTGACCTGGACGATCTTCCTCGGCAAGTTGGCGGAGCTCGCCCTCGCCCAGGCGCGGCTGAAAAAGGCGATCAAAGGCCTCGAGGAGTGCAGGACGCTGCCCGAAGCCCAGCTCATGATGGGCAAGCGGCGCGACGTGACCGCGATCCTCGTCCAGCAGGCGGCGCAGGAGGTGCGGCTCTCCTCCGACGTCCAGGGCGAGGCGGGGCTCAAGGAGCGCGTCGCCTCCCGCTTCGGCGAGGTCCAGAAGACGGAAGGCCGGCTCATCCGCCGCGGCATGGGCCTGCTCGCCACGATCGGCTCGACCTCGCCCTTCGTCGGCCTGTTCGGCACGGTCTGGGGCATCATGAACAGCTTCATCGGCATCGCGAAGTCGCAGACGACCAATCTCGCGGTCGTCGCGCCCGGCATCGCCGAGGCCCTGCTCGCGACCGCGATCGGCCTCGTCGCGGCCATTCCGGCGGTGATCGTCTACAACCACTTCGCCCGCTCGACGAAGGGCTATCTCGACGGGGTCGGCCGGGCGGCCGGAGCCGTCGGCCGCATCCTGTCGCGCGATCTCGACCGGGCTCGGGGGGCGCAGTCCTCACGCGCCCACGCGGCGGAGTAGGGCATGGGCGCGTCCCTCGGCGAAGGCTCCGGCGACGACGACGATTTCGCCGAAGCCCACGAGATCAACGTGACGCCGTTCATCGACGTCATGCTGGTGCTCCTGATCATCTTCATGGTCGCCGCGCCGCTCTCGACGGTCGACCTGCCGATCGACCTGCCGACCTCGACAGCGCAGCCGACGAAGAAGCCGGACAAGCCGATCTACGTCAGCATCAAGTCCGATCTCGCGGTCCATCTCGGCGAGACCCCGGTGAAGCGGGTCGACCTCGTGCGGGACCTCGACCGCTCGGGCACCGGCGCGAAAGATCGTCGCATCTTCCTGCGTGCCGACAAGGCGGTGCCCTACGGCGAGCTCATGAGCGTCCTCGAAGTCCTGCGTGCGGGAGGCTATCTGAAGGTCGCTCTGGTCGCGCTGGAAGGCGTGCCCGAAGCCGCCGCGACGCCGGCAGGCGCCGCGCCCCCCGCGTCGCCGCCTGCCGCGAAACCCGCTCCCTGAGGGTCGACCCCATGGCCGAGCCATCCACCGCCTATAATCGGCGCCGCAGCCGGACCGCTGTCCTCTGGGCCGGAGCCTTCCTGCTGGCGCTCGGTATCCACGCCGCCGCCATCGCCGCCGCCGTCCGCGACATGAACTCGGTCGAGGCGGACGACGAGGACGGTGCGCCGGCCATCGAGATCGGCATCGAGCTGACCTCGACCCGGAACGACCAGACGGACCTGCCGCCGGGGCCGGAATCGGAGGCCTCGGAAGCCTCGACGGCCCAGGTCGAGCAGACGGCCGTGACCGAGAAGACCAACCTGCCGCAGGACACCCCGGTCGAAAGCGACGACCCGGACCGCGTCGTGACGACCGACACGCCGGAGAAGCCGAAGGAGGAGGAGGAGCCGACCCCGACGGCGCGCCCCTCGACCGCCTCGCAGGAATCGGTCGCCGCCGAGGCCACCGCCCCGCCCACGATCGACAAGGCGTCCGAGGCGCCGAAATCCACCGCGCCCGTCCAGGGAACCGGATCCAGCACGAGCCGTGTCGTCGCCACCTGGCATCGGCGGCTGAGCCGCCATCTCGACCGCAACAAGCGCTATCCGGGCGGCGCCAAGCACAGCCTGCAGGAGGTCACGGTCTCCTTCACGATCGACCGCACCGGCAAGCTCATCACCTCGAGCGTCGTGAAGAGCTCCGGAGAGGCCGCCTTCGACGAGGCCGCCCTCGCGATGCTGCGCCGCGCCGACCCGCTGCCGGCGCCTCCCCCGGTCATGGCCGACGAGGGCCTGACCTTCACCCTGCCGGTCCACTTCAAGGGCGCCAGGGGCTGATCGGCAGCGCGCGGCATTTCCCGCCGCGGCCGCGGCTCCGCTTGCAGTTCGGCTGCGGCTGCGGCAGTGGGGCCTGATCGCCGGGCTCCGACCGGCCCTCTTCCCAGGACCTCACGGATGTCTCTCAGCCTGTCCCTCCTGTCGCGCGCCGGCCTCGTCGCGCTCGCCGCCGCGCTCGCCGGCCCCGTCTCGGCGCAGTCGCCGGCCAAGGCCCCGGCCGCGGCGCCGGCCCCCGCCGCAGCGCCGGCCAAGGTCGATCCGAACACGGTGATCGCGCGGGTCGACGGAGAGCCCGTGACCGAGGGCGATCTCGCCATCGCGGCCGAGGATCCCGCCCTCGCCCTGCCCGGCACAGATCCGGCCCAGAAGCGCGAGATCCTCATCGGCTACGTGATCGATCTGAAGCTCGGCGCCAAGGCCGCCGAGGCGAAGAAGATCGGCGAGACGGATGCGTTCAAGAAGCGCCTCGCCTATCTGCGCCAGAAGCTGCTGGTCGACGATTACATCGAGGATCAGACGAAAGCCGCGGCGACGCCCGAGGCCGCGCGCAAGCTCTACGAAGAGACCGCCAAGCAGATGAAGCCCGAGGAGGAGGTGCGCGCCCGCCACATCCTGGTCGAGGACGAGGACGAGGCGAAGAAGGCCTATGCCCGCGTCAAGGGCGGCGAGGATTTCGCCAAGGTGGCCGACGAGCTGTCGACGGATCCCGGCTCCAAGAAGGATGGCGGCGATCTCGGCTTCTTCACGAAGGAACGCATGGTCGCGCCCTTCGCCGAAGCAGCCTTCAAGATGAAGCCCAACGAGATCTCCGAGCCGGTGAAGAGCCAGTTCGGCTGGCACGTCATCCAGGTCCTGGAGCGGCGGACCAAGCCCGTTCCGACCTTCGAGGAGATGCGCGAGCAGATCGACCAGTATCTCACCCGCCGGGCCCAGCAGGACGTGGTCCTCGGCCTGCGCAAGAGCGGCAAGATCGAGCGCCTCGACAAGCCGGCAGGCGGCACACCGCCCGCACCGTCTCAGCCGAAGTAATCAGACGGCGACATCTTCGCGCGGACGTCGTTTCATGCAACAGCCTCTCGTCGGACCCCGGAAAAGCCGGGGCGAAACGAGGGAACGTCCATGGAACGTCGTCACGTCCTGAAAGCCGGGGCGCTGGGGCTGGCCGCGAGCGCGGTCGCCGCTCCGGCCATTGCGCAATCCTCGCCGGAAATCCGCTGGCGACTGTCCTCGACCTTCCCGAAATCACTCGACACCCTCTACGGCGCCTCCGAAACCTTCGCCCGCATCGTGTCCGAGACGACGGACGGCAAGTTCCAGATCCAGCCCTTCGCGGCGGGTGAGATCGTCGGGATGCCGCAGGCGCTCGACGCCGTCTCGAACGGCACCGTCGAGATGATCCACGGCCCCGGCTACTACTATGTCGGCAAGGATCCGACCCTCGCCCTCATGGCCGACGTTCCCTTCATGATGAATGTCCGCCAGCGCCTCGCCTGGATGCATGTCGGCGGCGGCCAGGACCTGATCAACGACTACGTCGCGAAGTTCAACGTCTACACGATCCCCGGCGGCAATACCGGCACGCAGATGGGCGGCTGGTTCCGCAAGGAGATCAAGACGCTCCAGGACCTCCAGGGCCTGAAATTCCGCATCGCCGGCCTCGCCGGGCAGGTCCTCGCCAAGCTCGGCGCGGTGCCGACGCAGATTCCGGGCGGCGACATCTATCCGGCCCTGGAGCGCGGCACGATCGACGCGGCCGAATGGGTCGGGCCCTATGACGACGAGAAGCTCGGCTTCGCCAAGGTCGCGCCGTTCTACTATTATCCGGGCTTCTGGGAGGGCGCACCGAACGTCCATTTCTGGATCGGCAAGGAGAAGTGGGAAGCCCTGCCGAAGAGCTACAAGGAAATCGCCAAGGTCGCCGCCTCGCATGCGGGCATGGAGCTGACGGCGAAATACGACGCCCGCAACCCCGCGGCCCTTCGTCGGCTGGTGGCGGCCGGTGCGCAGTTGCGCCCCTTCAGCCAGGAGATCCTGGACGCGGCCTTCAAGGCCTCGAACGAGATCTACGACGATCTCTCGGCGAAGAACCCCGACTTCAAGAAGATGTACGACAGCCTGCGCTCCTTCCGGAACGAGGAATATCTCTGGTTCCAGGTCGCCGAATACACCTTCGACAACTACATGATCCGCTCGCGGGTCGCGACCTCCGGCCGCTGAGGGACGGGCGGCGCAGCCCTTCGCCGACATGCCCCTGTCGCATGGACGCACTAACTCCCGCCGTGACGACACGGCGGGAGCGATGCGATGGCGACGCGGCGGGGTCTGATGCAAGGTGCGGCCGGGGCGGCCCTGGTCGCGCCGTTGATGGGGTTCGGGACGGCGCGGGCGCAGACGAGCGGCGCGCCGGCCGTCCGCTTCGGCGCGATCGCCGACCCGCAATACGCCCCGGTCGCCCCGCGCCGGACGCGGTTCTACGGCAATTCGCTCTGGAAGCTCGACGCCGCCATCGCCGAGCTGAACAAGGCCGATCTGCAATTCTGCGTCACGCTCGGCGACATCATCGACCGGCACTGGGAAAGCTTCTCGCACATCCTGCCGATCTATGACCGGCTGCGGCACCCGAACGTGCTCGTGCTCGGCAACCACGACTACGAGGTCGGCGCCGACTGGCTGGGCTCCGTGCATCGCGCGACGGGGCTGAAGAAGCCGTATTACGACTTCGCGGCCGGCGGGCTCCGCTTCATCGTCGTCGACGGGAACGACGTCTCGCTCTTCGCCAACGCACCCGGTTCGGACAAGCACAAGCTGGCCCAGGAGACGCTCGACCGCCTCACCCGCGACGGCGCGATCAACGCCAAGCGCTGGAACGGCGGCATGAGCGAAGAGCAGATCACCTATCTCAAGACGACGCTCGCCGATGCCAAGACCAAGGGCGAACGGGTCGTCGTGTTCGGCCATTACCCGGTCTATCCGGCGAACGAGCACAATATGTGGGGCTGGCAGGACTTCGTCGAGCTTCTGGCGGGCCACGACAACGTGCTCGCCTATTTCTGCGGCCACAACCACGTCGGCAATTACGGCGAGCGGGCCGGCATCCACTTCGTGAACCTCAAGGGCATGGTCGAGACGCCCGACACGACGGCCTTCTCGATCGTCGAGATCCAGGGCGATCGGCTCGACCTCAAGGGTTTCGGCCGCGAGGAATCGCGCAGCTTCAAGCTTCGCGCGGGCGCCTGATGGCAGCTCGTGCCCGCAGCGCGGGATCGGGTGCTGCCGCTCGCACGCCGGCTCAGGCGTTAACCACCTGTGAACCTTGCGCTCGACAGCGCCGCCGCGCTGAGGTTTCCTGTCGTCAGTTTCTGGATGCCTCTTGGCCGGCGCGGGTTCTCCGTCGCCGGCCTTTTCTTGCGCGGACATCGTCGCGCTCCCACCCCTGCGGCAAGGGCGGGAGTTGACCCGGCGCGCGCGCGATCCCATGAGACGGGGACGCACAACGCTCGCTTCGGCAGAGCATGCGTCCGGCGCGACCTTGCGCCCTCTTCCCCTCCCGACCCAGGAGTGTCACCCAGAATGAGCCAAAGCCAGCGGGATTGGCCTTTGCACGGCAAGATCAGCGGTCCGATCGTGATGATCGGCTTCGGATCGATCGGCCGCGGAACGTTGCCCCTGATCGAGCGGCACTTCGAGTACGACAAGGATCGCCTCGTCGTCATCGATCCGTCCGATGCAAACCGCAAGCTGCTCGACGAGCGCGGCATTCGCTTCATCCAGGCGGGCCTGACGCCCGACAATTACCGCGAGCTCCTGACTCCCCTCCTGACGGCCGGCGGCGGCCAGGGCTTCTGCGTCAACCTCTCGGTCGACGTCTCCTCGCTCGCGATCATGGAGCTCTGCCGCGAGATCGGCTCGCTCTATGTCGACACGGTCATGGAGCCCTGGCTCGGCTTCTACTTCGACAAGTCGGCCGGCCCCGAGGCGCGGACCAACTACGCCCTGCGCGAGACGCTGCTCGCCGCGCGGCGCCGCAATCCCGGCGGCACGACGGCGATCAATTGCTGCGGCGCCAATCCGGGCATGGTCTCCTGGCTGGTCAAGCAGGCGCTCGTGAACCTCAAGGCCGATCTCGGGATCGACGGCCCCGAGCCGACGGACCGCGAAGGCTGGGCCGCCCTGATGCGGAAGGCCGGCGTCAAGGGCATCCACATCGCCGAGCGGGACACCCAGCGGGCCAAGACCCCGAAGCCGCAGCAGGTCTTCGTGAACACCTGGTCGGTCGAGGGCTTCGTCTCCGAAGGATTGCAGCCGGCGGAAATGGGCTGGGGCACCTTCGAGCCGTGGATGCCGGAGAATGCGCGCGGCCATAAGGAGGGCTGCGGGGCCGGGATCTTCCTGCTTCAGCCGGGCGCCGACACCCGCGTCCGCTCCTGGACGCCGACCGCGAAGGCCCAGCACGCCTTCCTCGTCACGCACAACGAATCGATCTCGATCTCCGACTACTTCACGGTGCGGGGCGAGGACGGGACCGTCGCCTACCGGCCGACCTGCCATTACGCCTATCATCCCTGCAACGACGCCGTGCTGTCGCTGCACGAGATGTTCGGCCAGGCGGGCGTGCAGCAGCCGACCTGGCACATCCTCGAGGAGGACGAGATCGTCGACGGCATCGATGAGCTCGGCGTCCTGCTCTACGGGCACGACCGGAACGCCTATTGGTACGGCTCGCAGCTCTCGATCGAGGAGACGCGGCGCATCGCACCCTATCAGAACGCAACCGGTCTCCAGGTCACCTCGGCCGTGCTCGCCGGGATGGTCTGGGCTCTCGAGAACCCGGATGCCGGCATCGTCGAGGCGGACGATATCGACTATCGCCGCTGCCTCGAGGTGCAGATGCCCTATCTCGGCCCCGTCATCGGCCAGTACACGGACTGGACGCCGCTGACCGACCGGCCGGGCTTCTTCCCCGAGGACATCGATCCGAACGAGCCCTGGGCCCTCCGCAACACGCTGGTGCGGGTCTAGGCCCTTCCGTGCTAGGGTCTGGGCGGAGCTGAGCTCATGTCCCAGGCCCTCGCCAAGCGACCGCATCTCTCGGTCGCCGATTTCATCGAGATGATCCGGCCGTTCCCGGACGAGGAGCGGTGGGAGTTGCTCGACGGCGAGCCCGTCCTGATGGCGCCGCAGACGGAGCGCCATCAGACGGTGGTCATGAATCTTCTGCGACGGATCGACGGGCTGGCCGCCCGGAGAGGATGCCGCGTCCTGCCTGGCCTCGGCCTCCTCAACGAGAACATCGACGATTACGCGCCGATCCCCGACGTGGTCGTGCGGTGCGGGCCGCCTGTGGAGGGCGGCTATGCGAAGGACCCGGTCCTCCTCGCCGAGGTGCTGTCGCCCTCGACCATGAGCAACGACCGCGGCCGCAAGCTCGATTTCTACCGCACCATCGCGTCGCTGCGCACGATCCTCGTCGTCTATCAGGACGAGGCGAGGATCGAGGCCTGGCAGCGTGAAGGGGCAGACTGGCGCCATGCCGTGCTCAAGGACCCGGCGGCGATCCTGCCCCTGCCCGAACTCGGCGGCGACTTGCGCCTCGCCGACATCTACGAGGGCATCGGGCCGCTCATCTGACGTTCTGCGGCTTCGGCGCGTCTCCCATCCCGCTCCGGCGTGGCCTTCCAACGCCCCCTCCGGCATAAAGGGAGGGATCAGCGAGGGATGGAATGGACGCACTCTTCATCGGCCAGAGCTATATCGACGTGACCTTCCTCACGGGCGAAGAGCCGTTGCCCGTCGGCGACGAGAAGGTGGTCGCGCAGGATTATGCGATCTCCTTCGGCGGCAACGCGGTCACGGCGGCGTTCTGCTGCGCGAAGCTCGGCATCGCTCCGGATCTCCTCGCCTCGGTCGCCGACGATTGGCTGGGCCGCATGTTCGTCGACATGGCGGCGAAATACGGGATCTCGGTCCATCACCGGAAGGTGCGGGAATCCTCGCTCTCCTTCATCATGCCGAAAGGCGGCCGGCGCGCCATCGTGCGCTGCCGCGACGACGAGTATCTGCATCCGGTCCCCCCGCTCCACCTCGAAGGCTGCCGGGGGCTCCATCTCGACGGCCACCAGCCCGACGCCGCGATGCATTACGCGCGGGCCTGCCGGGAGGCCGGCATCCTGACCTCCCTCGACGGCGGCGGCCTCCGCGCCAACACGCACGACCTCCTCGCCTTCATCGACGTCGCCGTGGTCGCGGAGCGGCTCTGCGAGCAGATGGAGCTGACCCCGGCCGAGATGCTGGACTATCTGCGCGGCCGGGGCTGCGCCATCGGCGGCGTGACGCTCGGGGTCGACGGGATGGTCTGGTACGACGAGACCGGAACGCGCCGGCACCAGCCCGCCCTCGACGTGCCGGCGGGCCGCGTGGTCGACACGAACGGGGCCGGCGACATCTTCCACGGCTCCTACATGTATTCCGCCATGGCGCGTCCCGAACTGCCCTGGTCGGAGCATTTCGCCTTCGCCCGCGGCGCTTCGAGCCATGCCATCCAGCATCTCGGCAACGAGGCGAGCATTCCGAGCCTCGCGGATGTGGAGCGCGCGCGAGACAGCTTCGCCGAAAAGGTTCGGCAGGCGGCCTGACCCTGCCGCTCACCCCGGCCCAGGCCAGGGTCCAGCGTGGAGAAGGGGGCTACCCGGGATCCAGCCCCAGCGGCTTCAGGGGCGAGCCGACGAGCCCGCTCACCATGGCGGCCTGGATCACGGTCGCCGGCCAGAGACGGGAGGCCGGGCCGACGACGCGATCGCGCAGCAGCGGCAGCACCCGGCTGTCGGACTGGTAGACGGGCGTGAACAGGGCCGTCATCGCCTGGTACAGGCGCACGTGGCGGCGCCGCGCGCTCACCGCCCGCTCGAGCCCATCCGCGACGGCATCCGTCTCGCGCAGCCCCTTGGCGAGCGCGAAGGCGTCCATCAGCGCCATGTTCGCGCCCTGGCCGAGCTGCGGGCTCGCCGAATGCCACGCATCGCCGAGATGGATCAGGCCCGGCTGCGCCGGAGCCGCCACCGTGCGGTGGTGATAGCGCGCCGGGGTGAGTTGGTCGGGCCCGGCGATCTGGTCCAGCAGCGCGCCGGTCTCGGGCCAGAGGGTCAGGACCTCGGCCTTCCAGGCCTCGAGCCCGGCCCGGCGCCAGGCCTCGAGCCGGTCGAGCCGGATCGACCAGAAGAAGGCGGCCTGCGCGCCTTCCGCTCCCGGAGGCCGCCCGATCGGCAGGACGCCGACCATGACGCTCGCCCGCACATAGCGCTGGGCGAGCGCCGCCGGATCGAAGCCGGCGCCGTCAGGCCAGTCGAGGCTCGCCCAGAGCGCGCCATAGGCCAGGGCCGCGCCCGTCTTCGGCGCGAGCGGCGTGTTGCTGCCGAGCGCGTCGACGACGAGATCGAAAGGCCCCGCGCCGGTGCCGTCCGCGAACCGGAGCCGCCTGCGGCCGTCGCTCCCCGGCTCGGCCGCGACGATGGTGCGTCCCGTCTCGATCGGGATCGCTCCCGCCAGGACGGCCTCGTGCAGGATCGAGAACAGGGCCGCCCGGTGGATGCCGAGCCCGGCGCCCGCCTTCGGGCCAAGGGCGCTGTAGCGCACGTCGAGGACCGTGCGGCCCGACGGCCGCGCCTCCCCGATCAGGCGCTCGATCCGCGCCCCGGCCGCGAGGACCGGCTCGGCCAGCCCCATCGTCCGCAGGACCGCGAGGCCCGTCGGCTGGATCATGAGGCCCGAGCCGATCGGCCGCGGGACATCGAAGCGCTCGAAGAGCGTGACGCGATGGCCGTCGCGCGCGAGCATCAGGGCGGCCGACAGGCCTGCCGGCCCACAGCCGGCGACGGCGATCTCGTAGCGGCGCATGATCAGACGCGGCGCGACCGGACCGAAGGCGGGGCGTCGGGCCGCGAGAAGCGGAGCGGGCACGGGCGGGGCGTCATCGGACCCGCATAGACCGATTCCGCCCTGCGGACGAGGATCGGCCGCGACGCGGCTGTCAGCTCAAGACCCGCGCCGCCCAGCTCGCATGCGTCACACCCTGCTCGTGCCGCATGATCCGCGTGACGGTGTCGAGTTCGCTCGCGACGGCGGAGGTGCTGACGAGGGTGGCGACGAGCTCCGCATCCTCCTCCGTCTCGCGTTCGACCTTGATCTCGCGCACCGGGTAATCCGCCCTCGCCAAGGTCCGGGCGAGCGTCTCGCGCAGGGGCTCGACGAAATCGGCCGCGACCGTCGCCCGCACCTCGTAGGTCGCTTCCGCGAAGGCCCCGGCCAGCGGCGCCCGGTTGATCGCGTTGACGAGCGGCCTGAGCAGGGTGTTTCCGGCCAGGATGAAGAGCGCGACGAGGGCCGCATCGGCGAGACGGTCGGCCCCGGCGCAGGCTCCGATGGCCGCCGAGCCCCAGAGCGTCGCCGCGGTGTTGAGGCCGCGGATATTGGTGCCGTCCTTCATGATGACGCCGGCCCCGAGGAAGCCGACGCCCGACACGACGTAGGAGATGACCCTGACCGCGCCATCCGGACCGGTGAGGAGCATGGCGAGGTCGACGAAGGCCGCCGCGCCGACACAGACGAGAACCGTGGTGCGCAGACCCGCCGCCCGTTCCCGGTACTGCCGCTCGGCTCCGACGATGGTGCCGAGCACGAAAGCCGTCAGGAGGCTGATGAAGGTGTCGAGGAGCTGGAGCGCGTCGAAAGCCTGGATCGCTGCCATCGTCGTCGTCCCTCAGATGGGATCGGCCGCCCAGGCATAAGCCGGTCCGTGCCGCACCACCCGCCCCGTCGCGGGGAAGGCGAGATGCATCCCGGCGATCCGCGTCCCCTCGGCCGCGCATTCGGCGAAGACGCGCCCGCGCGTCCGCGCCGCCTCCTCGCCGTCGGTATCGAAGGCGATGGTCCAGTCGGGATGCGGAAACTGCACGGCGGCGACATGGACGATGTCGGCCCAGATGAAGAGATGCTCGCCGCCGCTCTCGATCCGGTATCCGGTCTGGCCGGGCGTATGGCCCGGCAGGGCGATCGCCGTCACGCCGGGCGCCACCTCGCGTCCCGCAGCGAAGGTCGTGGTGCGGCCCGCATAGGCGGCGAGCGCCTTGGTCGCGGTCGCCAGGGTCGCCGTCATGCGCTCGGGAATGCGGGAGGGCAGGTCCGGATCGCTCCAGAACGCCGCCTCGGCCTCCGCGAGCATCAGCTCGGCCTTGGGAAAGGCCGCGCCCGTCTCGGTGAAGAGACCGCCGGCATGGTCGCCGTGGAGATGCGTCATCAGCACGGCGTCGACGGCTTCCGGATCGAGGCCGGCCGCCGCCATGGCGGACACCAGATTGCCGGTCGCCGGGCCGCGCCAGGGCCCCGCACCGGCATCGACGAGATAGAGCCGGCCCGCCGTCCTGATCGCGAAGCAGTTGATCGCCGTGGGGAAGGGGCCGGGACCGAAGCCCGCATCGGCGCCGGGCTCGGACGCCGCGGGGAAGAGCGCCAGCGGCAGATCAAGCACGCCGTCCGGCAGGACGAAGACCTCGATCTCGCCCACCGCGAGGCGTCGGAACGAAGCGGAACCCGTCATGCCTCTCTCCCCCATCGGCCTCGGCGCGCGCGGCGCCCGTCTCAGCGCCGGATCAGGCCGACAATGTCCTTCACCTCGGCGATCGTGCGCTCGGCGATGGCCGAGGCGCGGCTCGCGCCGTCCGCCAGGACGGCATCGATATGGCCGGGATCCTTCATCAGCCGCGCCATCTCGGCCCCGATCGGCCCGAGCTTCTCGACCGCGAGGTCGACGAGCGAGGCCTTGAAGCCGGAGAACTGGGCACCGCCGAACTGGCGCAGCACCTCCGCCGGGGTCGTGTCGGAGAGCCCCGCATAGATGCCGACGAGGTTCTGCGCCTCGGCGCGCTTCTCGAGCCCGGCCTCCTCGGAGGGCAGGGGCTCGGGGTCGGTCTTCGCCTTGCGCACCTTCTGGGCGATACCGTCGGCATCGTCGGTGAGGTTGATGCGCGAATAGTCGGACGGATCCGATTTCGACATCTTCTTGGTGCCGTCGCGCAGCGACATCACCCGCGCCGCCGGGCCGCCGATCAGCGGCTCGGTGATGGGGAAATAGCCCGTCTCGCCGACGCCGTAGCCGCGAGCCGCGATCTGCTCCGAGAAATCGTTGTTGAACTTGATGGCGATGTCGCGCGTCAGTTCGAGATGCTGCTTCTGGTCCTCGCCGACCGGAACATGGGTCGCCTTGTAGAGGAGGATGTCGGCCGCCATCAGCGCCGGATAGGCGTAGAGGCCGACCGAGGCGTTCTCCCGGTCCTTGCCCGCCTTCTCCTTGAACTGCGTCATGCGGTTCAGCCAGCCGAGCCGGGCGACGCAGTTGAAGATCCAGGCAAGCTCGGCATGGCCCGCGACCTGGCTCTGGTTGAAGACGATGTGGCGAGCGGGGTCGATCCCGGAGGCGATGAAGGCCGCCGTCACCTCGCGCGTCTGCGCCGCGAGGTCCGGCTGGCTCAGCGTCGCGGTGATCGCATGCAGGTCGACGACGCAATAGATGCAGTCATGCGTCTCCTGCAGCGCCACGAAGCGGCGCACGGCGCCGAGATAGTTGCCGAGATGGAGATTCCCGGTCGGCTGCACGCCCGAGAAGACCAGCTCCTTGAATTCGCTCACGATGGATTCCTGTCTTTCGCGGCGGCTCTACGGACCGGCCGGGCCGCTGGCAAGTGATGCCGAGGTCACGCGTCCCGAAGGGATGTCTCGGAAGCCCTCAATCAGCGTCGAGGGCGGCGAGCCGGTAGGGCCGATAATCCGCGCCGCGCCCGATCGCCCGCACGGCCTCGATCAGGCGCCCCCCGCGGCCGAGAAGGCGATCGGCGAGCGCGATCATGAGCGGGTTCGGCGTCGCGCAGGGCGCGGCGTCCCGCAGGGCTTGCGCGATCTCGACCTCCGGACGGGACGGGCGGCGGGCGGCGGCCAGGATGATCGCCGCCGCCGTCGAACGGCTGATCCCCATGCGGCAATGGACGAGCAGCGGCTTCTCGCCCGACCAGGCGCTCCCGAACGCGACGAGCCGTTCGACGGAGGCGGCCTCCGGCGCGACGAGACCCTCGCGCGGCTCGGCGATGTCGTGGAAGACGAGCGCGAGCCGGCGCAGATTCGCCACGATCGGTGGCGGCGTTCCGGGCGAGGCCAGCGAGACGACATGCGAGGGTGCATGCTCCGCCGCGACGGCGCAGGCCTCGGCATCGGGGCAGACGAGGATCACGCTCACGGCCCGGCGGCCGCCCCGAGCAGGAACCCGACCTCGCCCGCGACGATGACAGCGCCGAGGACGTCGCCCGTATGGCCGCCGAGCGAGCGGCAGACCGGGACGGCGACGAGCGTCGCGGCGAGGGCGGAGCCTGCGAGCCCCGCCAAGGCGCGATGCTCGGGCAGGAGCAGCAGGGGCAGCAGTGCGAAGACGAGGGCGAGGACGAGCTCCGCCGGCCGCGGCCCCTCGATGCCATGATCGAGCTTGGCGACGTCGCGGTCCCCCGCATAGCTCGTGCGGTTCATCACCAGATCGGCCCAGAGCCGGCCGACCGCGCAGGAGGCGACGAGCGCCGCCGCCGCTTCGGCGACGGGCAGGCGCGACAGCAGCGCGACCTTCAGCGACAGCGCCACCAGGAGGGCCAGGACGCCGAAAGGCCCCAGCCGAGGGTCCTTCATCGCGGCGAGCCTCGCCGTGCGCCCGCGCGCGCCGAGCCCATCGGCGGTATCGGCCAGGCCGTCCTCGTGCAGCGCACCGGTGAGCAGGAGACCGACGCCGAGCGCGAGGATCGCCGGCACGGGCGCCGGATAGAGGAAGGATGCGCCGACGAGGACGCAGCCCATCGCGGCCCCGATCGCCGCGCCGACGAGCGGGTAGTACTTCGCCGACCGCGCCAGCCAGTCGGCGGAAAGCACCCCGTGCGGCAGCGGCAGCCGCGTCAGCGTCGTGACGGCGGCCGCGAGAAGCCGCGCCTCGCGGGCTGGATCAGGCCGCACCGGCCAGGACCTCCTCCAGCGTCGCCATGTCCGAGAGCATGGCGGCCGCCGCCCGCAGCAGCGGCAGGGCGAGGAGGCCGCCGGTCCCCTCGCCGAGGCGGAGGCCGAGATCGAGAAGCGGGGAGGCCCCGAGGGTCTCGAGCAGCAGCGCATGACCGGCTTCGGCCGACCGATGCGCGAAGATCAGGCTGTCGCGGGCCTCGGGGCGGATGCGCACGGCGACGAGGGCGGCGACGGTCGCGATGAAGCCGTCGACGACGACCGGCCGGCGCGCCGCCGCGGCGCCGAGCGCAGCCCCCGCCATCATCAGGATCTCGAGGCCGCCGAACTCGGCCAGGACCTCGAAGGTCTCCGTCGCGCCCGTGCGCGCGGCCGCCCGCGCCAGGGCGTCGCGCTTGCGGGCGATCCCGGCTTCGTCATGGCCGGCGCCGAGGCCGATGCACCGCTCCAGCGGGGCAGGCAGCAGACGGTGCATCAGGAGCGCGGCCGCCGCCGTGTTGCCGATCCCCATCTCGCCGATCAGCACGACGTCCGCGCCGTCGCCGACGGCGCGGGCAGCCTCGGCGGCGCCGCGTTCGAGCGCCTCGCCCACCTCAGCCGGCGTCAGCGCGGCCTCGCGGGCGGCGTTGCGCGTGCCGGACCTCACCTTGGCATGGACGAGCCCCGCGTGGTCCGACAGGTCCGCCGTGACGCCGGCATCGACGACGCGGATCTCGGCCCCGACGCTCCGCGCGAACACGCTCGCGGCAGCCCGGCCGGCGAGGAGGGTCGCGACCATCGCCGCCGTCACGGCCGACGGATAGGCCGAGACGCCCTCCTCGCAGAGCCCGTGATCCCCCGCGAAGAGGAGCAGCACCGCCTTGTCCGCGCGCGGCGCCTCCGTGTTCCGGATCGTGCCGAGCCTGACGGCGAGGTCTTCGAGACGGCCGAGCGAGCCCGGCGGCTTCGCCTTGCCGTCGACGGCCGCCCTCAACCGGGCCGCCAGCGCGGGCTCGGCCGAGGGAATCGTGAAAGACAAACGCGCCGTCGCATCCATGCGGGCTTAGTGTCGCCTGCGGCGCGGAGCGTCAAACGCGGCACGAGATCCGCGAGCCGGGCCGGGCCGGCGCAGGGCCGCTTCACAGCGCCGCGCGGTCGGGTAAAGTCGGTCCCGGGGCCGCAGCGCGGAGGTGCCCATGACCGTCATCGATCGCCGAAACCTTCTCGGGGCCGCGGCAGCCATCCTCGCCGCCCCTGCCGTCAGGGCACAGGCCTGGCCCGAGGGACGCACCATCACGCTGCTCGTTCCCTTCCCGCCGGGCGGCGGGACGGATGTGGTCGCCCGGGTGGTCGCGGACCGGCTCGCCGCGGCCCTGAAATGCCGCTTCGTCGTCGAGAACCGGCCGGGCGGAGGCGGCTCGATCGGCTATCTCGCCGCGATCCGCGCGCCCGCGGACGGCTCGACGATGCTGCTGACCTCCTCGGCCATCGCCACCATGCCCTATCTCTATCCGAGCAAGGGCTACGATCCTCTGCGCGACCTGACGCCGATCAGCGAGGTCGGGATCACGCCGAGCCTCATCTGCGTCGGCCCGTCCGTGGCGGCCACGAGCCTGAAGGATTTCATCGCCGAGGCGAAGGCGAAGCCCGGCGCCTTCACCTACGCCTCTGCCGGAATCGGCAGCGGCCTGCATCTCGCCGCCGAGCTGTTCAACAAGATGGCGGGGATCGAGGTCAGGCACGTCCCCTACAAGGGCGCGCAGCTCGCGGTCGGCGATCTCCTCGGCGGGCGGATCGACATGATCGCCGACGCGCTGCCCTCGGTCCGCGCGCTGGTGCAGGACGGCAAGCTGAAGGCCCTCGGCATCACGACGCCGAAACGCTCTCCGCTCGCCCCGGACGTGCCGCCCGTCGGGGAGACCGTGCCCGGCTACGACTATTCGGCCTGGTTCGGCCTCTTCCTGCCGGCCAAGGCGCCGGCGGGCATGGCCGAGCGCGTCCAGGCGGCCCTCGCGGAGGTCGTCGCGCAGAAGGATTTCCAGGACAGGGTCGCGGTCCTCGGCATCGAGACCATCGGCTCGCCCCCCGCCGCCTTCCGCAGCTTCATGGAGGCCGACCTCGCCCGCTGGCAGAAGGTGATCAAGGACCTCGGCATCTCGGCCGACGGCTGATAAGGACGGCCCTCCAAGAGCCGATCATGCCCCGCCCCGTCCTCTACGTCCTCCTTGCGATCGGTCTCCTCTTCACCGTCGCCGGTATCGGCATGGTCGCGGCGGGAGCGAAGGACGGGTGGCTCGTCGCCGTCTTCTTCAGCTTCTGCACCGCGGTCTTCGTCTGGCAGCTCTGGCCGCAGTGGCTGGAGGCTCCGCCCGCCCTCACCGTCGAGGAGATGCTGGCCCGGTATCCCGGGCCGGTCGAGTTGCGGATGAACACGCGCAAGATCGTCTTCCTGCTCGTCGGGCTTCTCGTCTTCGGCGGCTGCTCCCTGTGGCTGCTGCTCACGGCGCCCCTCGGCTGGGTCGCCGCCGTCGCGCTCTGGATCGGGCTCGCCTTCATCGCCCTCGGCATCCCGGTCCTCGCGATCACGCTGCTGCGCGGCTCGTGGCTGCGGCTCGAAGCGGGCCGGTTCGTCGTCTCGCAGGGCTGGCGGCGCTGGTCCGTCCCCTGGCAAGCGGCGACCGGATTCGCCGCGTCCCGCATTCCCCCGAGCATGACCGAACTCGTCGTCTTCGACGACGCGACGCGCGCCGGAGGTGCGCTCGCCGGGATCAATGCCGGCATCACGGGCCGAAACGGCGCGCTGCCCGACAATTACGGCCTGCCGCATGCCGCTCTCGCCGACTTGATGACGGCCTGGCGGGAACGGGCCGTCGCGGCAAAGACGCCGGGCCATTCACCGGATCATCGCGATGCCTGAACTTCCCGAGGTCGAGACGGTCCGCCGCGGCCTCGCGCCGGCCCTCGTCGGGCGGCGGTTCGCGCGCGTGACCCTGCGGCGGCCCGACCTGCGCTTTCCCTTCCCCGCCCGCTTCGCAAAGCGCCTGACGGGCGCCCGCGTCGAGGCCCTGCGGCGGCGCGCGAAATACATGATCGCCGATCTGTCCAGCGGCGAGGCGCTGGTGCTGCATCTCGGCATGACGGGGCGCTTCCGGGTCGAGACGCCGGTCGATGCCGAGGAGCCGGGCGGCTTCTACCACGAGGTGCCGCCGCACCCCGCCCACGACCACGTCGTCTTCGAGATGGAGGCCGGCCCGACCGTCACCTATAACGACGTGCGCCGCTTCGGCTTCATGACGCTGCTGCCGCTCGATCGGCTCGAGGCCTCGCCCCCCTTCGCCGGGATGGGGATCGAGCCGCTGGGGCCCGAACTCGACGGCGCCCGCCTCGCCGCGCTCTTCGCGGGACGGCGGACGCCGCTCAAGGCGGCCCTGCTCGACCAGCGGCTCGTGGCGGGGCTCGGCAACATCTATGTGTGCGAGGCGCTGTTCCGGGCGCGGCTCTCCCCGGAGGCGCCGGCCGGGTCGGTCGCGACGCCGACCGGGAGACCGAAGGCATCGGCCAAGCTGCTCGCCGCATCGATCCGCGCCGTCCTCGAGGAAGCGGTGGCCGTCGGTGGCTCCACCCTGCGCGACCATGCCCAGGTCGATGGCAGCCAGGGGGCCTTCCAGGAGCGCTTCCGCGTCTATGACCGCGAGGCCGAGCCCTGCGTGACACCCGGATGCCGCGGCATCGTGCGGCGGCTGGTGCAGTCCGGGCGCTCGACCTTCTATTGCCCGCAATGCCAGCCGATCCGGCCCCTCAAGGCCGCTGCGGAATCTTAGGCCTGAGGATCGGACCGGCCGGCTCCGGAGCGACGACCGGCCCCGTAGGTGGCGGCGCAGCCTCGCCGCCATCGATGATGGCCCGCTTCACGGCCTCGTAGCCCTGGCGCTCGCCACGCTCGCTCGCCTCAAGCTTGCGCACCAGCGGCTCGAATTGCGGCGGCACGGCCGATTCGCCAAGAAAGGCTGGCTTTTCGGCCTCGGTATGCAGTTCCGTGCGCAGACGGCGCCCCAGATGCTCCTGGATGTCGCGGGGCAGGGCCGCCCCGTCTCGCCGTGTCTGATCGTCCTCGTCCATCATCGTCCAAAACCTGTCTCGTCCAAGCAACGCCGTGATCGCCCGGAGGTTCTCCGGCCTCTCACGCGCGGCTCTCCTTGCCTGGACTTCCGCATGTCTCGCGGGTTCGAGGGCATATCGGTCGTCGTCGCGTCTCGCGCGGTCCCGAGCTTGGCACGCCGTCGGTTTCGGCGGTGTTGCGCCGGAGCGACAAAGTCGAGCCATGCGGGCTTGCGGACCGGGCTGCCGCGCGGCACTGACTCGGGAGAGACAACAAACGGGAGGGGACGATGGGCGCGTCGGCGAGCCGCTATCGCGAGGTCTACGAGGCCGCTTCGGCCGATCCGGAGGCCTTCTGGCTCGAGGCGGCGAAGGCGATCGACTGGACCACCGCGCCGAGCCGCGCCTTCGATCCCGAGGCCGGCATCTACGGCCGCTGGTTCCCCGATGCCGTCGGCAATACCTGTCACAACGCGCTCGACCGGCATGTGGCCGCGGGGCGAGGCGACCAGACCGCGATCATCTACGACAGCCCCGTCACGGGCACGACGCGGCGCATCGCCTATGGCGAGATGCTGGACGAGGTGCGGCTGCTGGCCGGCCTCCTGACGGAACTCGGCGTCGGCAAGGGCGATCGCGTCCTCATCTACATGCCGATGATCCCCGAGGCGCTGGTCGCGATGCTGGCCTCGGCGCGGATCGGGGCGGTGCATTCGGTCGTCTTCGGCGGCTTCGCGGCGCGGGAACTCGCCGCGAGGATCGAGGATGCGGAGCCGAAGATCGTCCTCGCCGCCTCCTGCGGCATAGAGGCGAGCCGGATCGTGCCCTACAAGCCGCTTCTCGACGGTGCGATCGAGCAGTCGCGGCACAAGCCCTCCGCCTGTCTCGTGCTGCAGCGGCCGCAGGCGAAGGCCGATCTCGTCGCCGGCCGGGACCGCGACTGGGCCGAGGCGGTGACGGAGGCGAGGACGCGCGGCGTCGCGGCCGATTGCGTTCCCGTGGCGGCGACCGATCCGCTCTACATCCTCTACACCTCCGGCACGACGGGGCGGCCGAAGGGCGTCGTGCGCGACAGCGGCGGCCACATGGTCGCGCTCGCCTGGTCCCTGCCGAACCTCTACGGGATCCGCCCCGGCGAGGTGTTCTGGACCGCCTCCGATATCGGCTGGGTCGTCGGCCATTCCTACATCGTCTACGCGCCGCTCATCTGCGGCGCGACGACGGTCCTGTTCGAGGGCAAGCCGGTCGGGACGCCCGATGCCGGCACCTTCTGGCGCGTCTGCGAGGAGCACGGCGTCGTCACGCTCTTCACCGCCCCGACGGCGTTGCGCGCGATCCGCAAGGAGGATCCCGAGGGCGCCCTCGTGGCGAAACGCGACCTCTCGAAGTTCCGCGCGCTGTTCCTCGCCGGCGAGCGGGCCGATCCCGATACCGTCGCCTGGGCGGAGCGCGTCTTCGGCGTGCCCGTCATCGACCATTGGTGGCAGACGGAGACCGGCTGGCCCATCGCCGGCAATCCGGTCGGGCTCGGGCTTCTGCCGGTGAAGCACGGCTCGCCGACGGTGCCGATGCCGGGCTACCGGCTCGAAGTGCTGGACGAGGGCGGCAAGCCCGTTGCTCCCGGCACGATGGGCACCATCGCGATCCGCCTGCCCCTGCCGCCGGCGAACCTGCCGACGCTCTGGCGCGACGACGTGCGCTTCCGCGACAGCTATCTCACGACCTTCCCCGGCTACTACACGACCTCCGATGCCGGCTTCATCGACGAGGATGGCTACGTCTTCGTGATGGGGCGCACCGACGACGTCATCAACGTCGCCGGCCACCGGCTCTCGACGGGCTCGATGGAGGAGGTCCTCGCCTCCCATCCCGCCGTCGCCGAATGCGCGGTGATCGGCGTCAAGGATGCCCTCAAGGGCGAGGTCCCGGCCGGTTTCGTGGTGCTGAAGGCGGGGCAGGACGGCGCGGGCAGCGAGGTCGAGGCCGATCTCGTTCGCCATGTGCGCGACAAGATCGGGCCTGTCGCCGCCTTCAAGCTCGCCATCGCGGTCGGGCGCCTGCCGAAGACGCGCTCCGGCAAGATCCTGCGCGGCACGATGAAGAAGATCGCCGACGGCGACGAATGGGCGATGCCGGCGACGATCGAGGACGCGGCTGTGCTCGACGAGATCGCCGCGTCGCTGAAGACGCGCGGGCTGCCGGAATAGGCAGAACCGGACATTCGATCGACCGCGCCACCCTCCCCTGGAGGGGGAGGGTCGACGGCGAAGCCGGCGGGGTGGGGTGAGAACCACCTCTCCTCATCGCCAGCGGCTTCGAGACGGCGACGGCGCGTCACCCCTCCCCGGACCTGCGGTCCGACCCTCCCCCTCCAGGGGAGGGTCAAGGACGGACAGGCTCGCGTCCGGCGCGGACTCAGCCCTCCTCTTCGATCTCCGCCTGGGCGATCTGGCGCGCCCCGCCGTTGAGATGCGAGGCGAGGGCATGGCCGGCGGCCACGGCCGCGACGCAGAGGATGACGGAGGCCGCGATGTTGATCGCGGCCCGCCCCATGGCACCGCTGCGCAGGAGGTCGAGGGTCTGCAGGCTGAAGGAGGAGAAGGTCGTATAGCCGCCGCACAGGCCGATCATGACGAAGAGCCGGACGCTCTCGGGCGCGGGATAGCGCCCTTGCGCCAGGGTCAGCGTCCCGAAGAGGCCGATCACGAAGGATCCGGACACGTTCACGAGGATCGTGCCCCAGGGCAATTCGCGGCTGATCGGCAGCGCCGCGAGCGACAGAAGGTAGCGCGCGAGCGTCCCGAGGGCGCCCCCCAGCATCACGAGCAGGCAATTGGCGAAGGTCATCGCGCTCGCTCAGGCTTCGAACAAGGAAGGGCCCATTCCCACCGCTTCGGGTGGCGCCATCCGATTCTACATCAACGATATACCGCCCGCGAAGCGAGGCCATGCGGCCCGGCGTCGTGGTCGGGGCAGCCTGCCCCTGTGAGCCCTGCGGTGGTCCGAGCGCGCCAGAGGCGGGACCTGCGGCACGCAGGCCCAATCCGCTCATGGGCGGTTGACGCGGCGGGCCGGCTCTTCATGAATGGGGTCTTCCGAGCCTCGATCGGATCGGGGACGGTGGTCGATATCGCCCGGGCTCCCGCTGAGCGTCGGAGCGGACGATGTGAAGCAAGGACGCGGAGGACGGCATGGCCGAGCTCGAGGACAAGCGGAAGTTCTACATCGACGGCGCCTGGGTCGATCCCGTCGCCCCGCGGGATCTGGAGGTGATCGACCCCTCGACCGAAGAGGCGGTCGCGGTCATCAGCCTCGGAGATCAAGCCGATACCGACCGCGCGGTCGCGGCCGCCAAGGCGGCCTTCCCGGCCTGGTCGAAGACCGCGCCGGCCGACCGGCTCGCCTATGCCGAGGCGATCCTCGCGATCTACAAGCGCCGGGCCGCCGAGATGGCGGATGCGATCACCGACGAGATGGGCGCGCCGAAGGACATGGCCCTGTCGGCCCAGACCGGCGTCGGCATCTTCCACATCGAGAACTTCATCCGGGCCTTCAAGAAGTTCGAGTTCGTGCGGCCGCTCGGCCCGCATGCGCCGACCGCCATGGTGGCCTGGGAGCCGATCGGTGTCGTCGGCCTGATCACCCCCTGGAACTGGCCGATGAACCAGGTCACCCTGAAGGTGCTCCCGGCCCTGCTTGCGGGCAACACGGCCGTCCTCAAGCCGTCCGAGATCGCCCCCCTCTCCTCGATGCTGTTCGCCGAGATCGTGGCCGAGGCCGGGCTTCCGAAGGGCGTCTTCAACCTCGTCAACGGCGACGGAACCGGGGTGGGCACCCAGCTCTCGGTCCATCCCGACGTCGAGATGATCAGCTTCACCGGCTCGACCCGTGCCGGCATCGCCATCACCAAGGCGGCGGCCGACTCGCTGAAGAAGGTCGCGCTCGAACTCGGCGGAAAGGGTGCGAACCTGGTCTTCGCGGATGCGGACGCGAAGGCGGTCGAGCGCGGGGCGCGGCACTGCTTCTACAACAGCGGCCAATCCTGCAACGCCCCGACCCGGATGCTCGTCGAGCGCTCGGCCTATGCCGACGCCGTCGAGACGGCTGCCCGGGTCGCGCGCGAGACGGCCGTCGCGCCAGGCCACCAAGCGGGGAACCATATCGGCCCCGTCGTCAGCAAGACGCAGTGGGACAAGATCCAGGGCCTGATCCAGCAGGGGATCGACGAGGGCGCGCGGCTGGTCGCCGGCGGCACGGGCCTGCCCGAAGGCGTCAACCGCGGCTATTTCGTCCGTCCGACGGTCTTCGCCGATGTCGACAACGACATGACGATCGCGCGGCAGGAGATCTTCGGCCCGGTCCTGTCGATCATCCCGTTCGACACCGAGGACGAGGCCGTGGCGATCGCCAACGACACCGTCTACGGCTTGACGAACTACGTGCAGTCGCAGGACGGCGAGCGGCGCAACCGGCTGGCCCGGCAGCTCCGCGCGGGGATGGTCGAGATGAACGGCGAGTCGCTCGGACGGGGAGCGCCCTTCGGCGGCGTCAAGGCGTCCGGCCGTGCCCGCGAGGGCGGCGTCTGGGGGCTCGAGGAGTTCATGGATTCCAAGCAGATTTCCGCCTGGAGCGTCTGACCCGGACCCTGACCCAGTCAAAGCGACGACGATCGCCCGGACGTGACGGATCCGCCGCACGAGATGGCGGCGGATCCTCAGGGTTCGGTGCGGCGGCAAGGAAGACCCGGCCGCTCGCGCCCGATCGTCAACTGGGGATGCGGGCGATGACCTTGATCTCGAAGTCGAACCCCGCGAGCCAGTTGACGCCGACCGCCGTCCAGTTCGGATAGGGCGCCTCAGGAAAGACGTCGTTCTTGACGGCCATGACCGTATCGAACTGGCGCTCGGGATCGGTGTGGAACGTCGTCACGTCGACGATGTCGTCGAGCCCGCATCCGCCGGCTTTCAGCGTCGCTTCGAGATTGGCGAAGGCCAGCCGCACCTGGGCCTCGAAATCCGGCTCCGGCGAGCCGTCGCCGCGGCTGCCGACCTGACCCGACACGAACAGGAGATCTCCCGACCTGATCGCTGCGGAATAGGCGTGGGACGAATAGAGGCTGTGCCGGCCGGCGGGAAACACGGCATCGCGCTTGGACATGGGACCCTCCTCTCGTGGATCGGCTGGCCGCCGGTTCGGCGACGGCATGAACTGATATACCTCGCCACGCGCCACCCGACGCTTCGGCCGGGGACGTCATCCTGCCGGCGGCGCCTGCGGGATCGGTGCGGTGGGGGTCGGAGCCGCGAGGACCGTACGGCCGCGCTTGCCGCTCTTCGAGATGTCGAAAGCGCCCTGCGAGACGAACTCGCCGGAGGCGTCGAGGCCGCGCAGCTCGGCGCTGATCGCGTAGCCGCCCGCCCCGTCCTCGACGCGGAAGAGGAGATAGCCGGCCCGGTGCACCACGACCCCGCCCCGCGCCGAGGCCGAGGGGGCGCCCACAACCGGGACCGGCCCGCCGGGGCCTTCGAGGATCGCCACGGACGAGACGTGGTTGTGGCCGTGGATGACGAGATCGGCGCCGACCTTCGCGATCATCCGCTCGAAGCGATGGGCGTCGACGAGGTTGCGACCGGCCGGCGCTCCGCCGACATGCGGCGGGTGGTGCACCATGACGACGCGCGCGAGCTTTTCCGTAGCGAGGGCGGCGAGGCATTCCTCGGCGCGCTTGATCTGGGACCGGCCGAGCCGTCCGCTCGCGACGAAGGGCGCGGTCGGCACGGCCGAGGACAGGCCGACGAAGGCGACGGGGCCGCGCCGCCGCACATAGGGAAAGCGCTTGACGGTCGGCTCGTCGCCCTGCGCGAAGGGATCGATCGCGGCGAGGAGGCCACGCAGCGAGCCGCGGACATAGGCATCGTGATTGCCCGGCACGAAGCTCACATCCTCGGGGCTGCCGAGGCCGTCGAGGAAGATGCGCGAGCCCGGCCATTCGCTCGACAGGCCGAGATTGCAGATGTCGCCGGTGCAGACGATGTGGTCGGGATCCTGCTCGCGCAGGTCGGCGACGAGCGCGGCCAGCACCTCCATGCAATGCGCGCTGCTGCGGCCGCGCCGCCAGTTGACGTAGCCCGTGAGCCGCTTGCCGAGGAGATGGCGCAGAGCCGGACGCGGCAGCGGTCCGACATGCGGATCGGTGAGATGGGCGAACCGGAACATGCCCGTGCGACCCTCACGCCCTTGCGGCGGCCGCGTCAAGCTGGTGTCCTCCGGCCCGTTTGACGCAGGACGCCTCGTGACCGAACGCCGCAAGCCCTCGCTCTTCGTGCGCGCGCTCCACCTGTGGTTCCTCCTCTCGCGCGGGCTGACGCTCGGCGTTCGCGGCGCCGTGATCGACGCGGAGGGCCGCGTCCTTCTCATCCGGCATACCTACGTGAAGGGCTGGCATCTGCCGGGCGGGGGCGTCGAGCGGGGCGAGACCGCCCTCGACGCCCTGACGCGCGAACTCGCCGAGGAAGCGAATGTCGAGATGACCGGCCCGCCGATCCTGCACGGCATCGCCCATAACGGCCATGTCTCGCGGCGCGATCACGTCCTCGTCTACGAGGTGCGGGCCTTCCGCCAATCGGCGCCGAAGCAGCCCGATCGCGAGATCGCCGAGGCCGCCTTCTTCCCGCTCGACGCCCTGCCCGAGGGGACGACCGCGGGAACGCGCGCGCGGCTCGCCGAGATCGAGGCCGGCCGGGCGACGGCGGCGCGGTGGTAGGCGGGCGGCCTGACTTCTCGCCTCCCTGGACGGAGAATGCTAGGAGATGAACGCCCGGCGGAAGGATGCCGATTGCCAAGGAAGCGTGCGCTTTCCCGGCGGGTGACGGACGATCGGACGCCGGACATGGCGGGCATGGGGCACGAGAACCGGACCGTCGGCTCCTGGCCGGCCACACGACGCGATCGGCGGGGCGCGGCATGAATGCCCCCGTCGTGCCGCGACTCGCCGCTCTCGTCCTGCCGCCCGGTCTCGATCCGGCCCCCATCGCAGCAGCGCTCCATCTCGCCGGCATCGCCCCGCTTTCCGTGCCGTTGCCCTGGTCCGCGACCGCCGACCTCGCCCACGATCTCCGGCGCTGCGGTCTCGCGATCGTCGTCGAGAAGGCGCTCGACGGGGACGACCTCGACCATATCGCCACGGTCCTCGCGGCGGAGACGACCATGGCGGATTATCCCGTCATCATCCTGTCCAGCAGGCCGCGTCTGCAGGCGCGCCTCGAACGGGCGGAACGGCGGCTCGCCGGCCTCGCCGAGGTCATGGTGCTCGACTGGCCGCCCCATCCGGCGACCCTCGCCGGCCTGGCTCGCGCGGCGCTCGCCGGACGGCGACGGGATACCGAGTTCCGCGAGCGCGTGGCCTCCCTGGAGGCGAGCCGCGCCGCAAGCGTGCGCAGCGACGAGCGCCTGAAATTCGCCATTGCCGCGGCGAAGCTCGGCTTCTGGGAGCTGTCCTTCCCCGAGCGCCGGCTCGTCGCCTCGGACCTCTGCAAGGTCAATCTCGGCCTGCCTCCCGACGAAGACCTGACCTATGACGGGCTTCTCGACATCGTCCATCCCGAGGACCGGCAGAAGCTGCTCGATCTCGCCCAGCAGGCCATCGACGGCCATACCGACTACGACATCGAATGCCGGATCGCCGTGCCGTCGCCCGGTCAGCGCTGGGCCGAGATCCGCGGCCGCGCGACCTACGAGAACGGAGAGGCGACGGGCATGGTCGGGCTCTGCCTCGACATCACCGAGCGCAAGGCGGCGGAGGACCGCCAGCACTTCCTGATGCGCGAACTCCATCACCGGGTGAAGAACACGCTCTCGACCGTGCAGGCCATCGTCGGGGCGACGGCCCGCGGAGCGACCTCGATCGACCAGTTCTACCGCGACTTCACCGGCCGCGTGATCTCGCTCGCCAACACCCACACGGTGTTGACGGAGGAACTCTGGCAACGCGCCTCGCTGCACGAACTCCTCGCCAAGGAGCTCGATCTCTACGACCACGGCAACGAGCGCGTGCGCGTGAACGGCCCGCCGCTGGAATTGCCGTCCGGCTTCGCCGTGCCGCTCGGCATGGCCTTCCACGAACTGGCGACGAACGCGGCCAAATATGGCGCGCTGGCCAATGGCGCCGGCACCGTCTCGATCGACTGGACCGTCGACGAGACGGACCGGCCGCCGCGCGTGCGGGTCGCCTGGACGGAACAGGACGGGCCGCCCGTCTCGCCGCCGACGAGGCAGGGATTCGGCACCCGGCTTCTCGAGCGGGTGCTCACGGCGCAGATGCACGCGGAGGTCGGAATCGACTATGACCCGGCAGGCCTTCGGGTCCAGGTCTCCTTCCGGCTGCCGGAGGGAACCGCGGGAATGCCGTCAAAGGGATGAAATGACTCAGGTTGTCGAGGGAGAAGGAGCGGCCTCGGGCCGCGCCGCGCAAGGACCGCTGGCCGGGATCAAGGTCGTGGAACTGGGCCAGCTCATCGCCGGGCCCTATGCGGGTCGCCTCCTCGCCGAGTTCGGCGCGGATGTGGTCAAGATCGAGCCGCCGGGGATCGGCGATCCGCTGCGCACCTGGCGCGTCATGCGGGACGGAACCTCGCTCTGGTGGTACCTCCAGGCGCGCAACAAGCGCTCGGTCACGGCCGATCTCAGGACGCCCGAGGGCCAGGAGATCGTGCGCCGCCTCGCGGGCGAGGCCGACATCCTGATCGAGAACTTCCGGCCGGGCGCCATGGAGAAATGGGGCCTCGGCTTCGAGGCTCTCTCGGCCATCAACCCGAAGCTCGTGATGGTGCGCATCTCGGGTTACGGCCAGACCGGCCCCTATTCGCAGCGGCCGGGCTTCGGCGTGATCGGCGAGGCGATGGGCGGCATCCGCTACACCACGGGCTCGCCCGACCGGGCGCCGGCCCGGACCGGCATCTCGATCGGCGACACGCTCTCCAGCCTCTACGGCGTGATGGGCGCCCTCATGAGCGTGATCCATGTCGTCAAGAACGGGGGCAAGGGCCAGGTCGTCGACGTCGCCCTGACGGAGAGCGTCCTGTCGGTGATGGAGAGCCTCGTCCCGGAATACGGCGTCGCGGGCGTCATCCGCGAGCGCTCAGGCGGGGCGCTGCCCGGCATCGTGCCGACCGACGCCTATCCCTGCAGCGACGGCTTCGTCCTCATCGCCGGCAACGGGGACTCGATCTTCAAGCGCCTCATGAGCACGATCGGACGAGAGGATCTCGCCGCCGATCCGCGCCTCGCACGGAACGACGGCCGCGCGGCCGCCGTCGATGAGATCGACGGCGCCATCGGCGCATGGACGCGAACGCGCACGATCGCCGAGGTGATCGACACGATGAACGACGCCTCGGTCCCGGGCGGGCGCATCTACAACGCCGCCGACATCGTCGCGGACCCTCATTACCGGGCTCGCGGGATGGTGTTCGACACGGCCTTGCCCGACGGCACCTCGATGCCCGTCCCCGGCATCGCGCCGAAGCTCTCGGAGACACCCGGCGTCATGCGTTCGCTCGGCCCCAGCCTCGGCGCGCATACGGATGAAGTCCTGGCCGATCTCGGCTATGCGCAGGACGAGATCGCAACGATGCGACAGAGAGGAATCGTCTGATGGCACTGGCAGGGCCGAACCGCGTCCAGCTTCACGAGGTCGCCCCGCGCGACGGGCTCCAGATCGAGCCGGTCTTCGTGCCGACCGAGCAGAAGATCGCCTGGATCGACCGCCTCTCCGAGACCGGAATCGCCAAGATCGAGGCGACCTCCTTCGTCTCGCCGAAGCATGTGCCGGCCCTCGCCGACGGCGAGGCGGTGCTGCGCGGCATCCGGCGCCGGCCGGGCGTGCGCTACGCCGCCCTCATCCCGAACGCCAAGGGCGCGGAGCGGGCGGCGCAGGCGAAGCCCGACGAGGTCAACGTCGTCATCTCGGCCTCCGAGACCCATAACCGCTCGAACCTGCGCATGCCCCGCTCCGGCTCCTTCGCGGCCCTCGCCGACATCCGGCGGGCGCTCGAAGGCTCGGGCGTCGACCTCACCTCCAGCGTCGCGACCTCGTTCGGCTGCCCCTTCGAGGGGCGGGTCGATCCGAACGTCGTGCTGGACCAGGTGCAGCGCCTCCTCGACGAGGGCTGCGTCGCCGTCACGCTCGCGGACACGACGGGCATGGCCAATCCGCGCCAGGTCGCCGAGCTGACCGAGGCCGTGCTGGCGCGCCATCCGGGCCTCGTCCTGACGCTCCATTTCCACAACACACGCGGGGTCGGCCTCGCCAACGTCATGGCCGGGTGGCAGGCGGGCGCGACGCGGTTCGATGCCGCGCTCGGCGGCCTCGGCGGCTGCCCCTTCGCGCCGGGCGCGACGGGCAATGTCTGCTCCGAGGACGTCGTCAGCATGTTCGAGGAGATGGGCGTCTCGACGGGCGTCGATCTCGACGCGCTGCTCGCCGTCTCGAAGGACCTGCCGGGCATGATCGGCCACGACGTGCCGGGCCAGGTCCGCGCCGCCGGCCGCCCGATGACGCTTCATCAGCCGCCGGATTACGCCCGCGCGGCGTGAGGGCTGCCGCCACTCAGCCGGCGGCCCGCAGCGCCTCCCGCACCTCGGCCGGACCGGCGATCCGGCCTCCGGCGGCTCCGACGAGGCGGACCGCCTCCTCGACCCGGGCGACGTTTCCCGTGGTCGTCCCGAAGGGCGCGTCCTCGAGCCCGACCCGGACATGGCCGCCGCGCGCGACGATGTCCGGGATCAAGGGCCGGATATCGACGCCGAGCCCCGCCGCCATCCACGGCGCGCCGGGCGCCGCGTCGGCCAGCAGCGCGAGATAGGCGTCGAGCGCATAGGGCGCGGGCGGGAAGCCGTAGGTGAAGACGTCCGAGAACATGAAGCGGTAGAGCGGGGCGGGACAGCCCGGAACCGCCTTCGCCATCGCGGCGCCGAGGCGCAGGAAGCCCGGCTCGTAGATCGCGTAGCTCGGCACGTAGCCGTGGAGCGCCGCGAGATCGAGGCCGCGCCGGATATGCGCGCCCGGATTGGCATAGACCGAACCGAGCCCGCCCTCCGCGATCTCGCCGAAGGTCGCGAGGTTGATCGTGCCGGGATCGACGACGCCCCATTCGAGGAGGCCCCGTTCGCCCAGCCCCTCGACGGCGCGGTAGCGCGCCTCGGCCGCTCCGGGCGCGAAGGCCTCGGCCGATTGCACGAAGGGCAGCGTCGGATAGACGATGGCGTCGACCTTCTGGCGGATGCCCTCGATGATCGCGGCATAGATGTCGGCATCGTCCCGCTGGCGGCCGGTCGCAGGATCGAAGGCGTGGAGATGGATGATCGCCGCGCCCGCCTCAGCGCAGGCGATGCCCTCCGCGACGATTTCCTCCACCGTGATCGGGATGAGAGGCTGGCGCGCGCGCGTCCAGGGCCCGTTGAGCGCCGCTTCGATCCAGACCGCCATCCTGTTCCCTCTCCGTGGCCGTTTGCTTGGGCCGTTTGCTTGGGCCGCTTGCTTCGGCCGTCTTCCTTGGGCCGTCTTCGCCGCCGCCGTCAGTCGAGCAGACCCGCCGCTCCCTGGGGGTCGAACAACGCGTGATGGCGATTCGCCGCGACATGCGCGAAGCGGAGCGTGACGGCCTTCCGCCGCGCGCCGGCCAGCTTGTGCTCGGGGGCCTCGCGCACGAACTCGGCCCCGAACCCGTCGGCGAGGATCAGCCCGGTCTCGTCCGGCAGGACCTCGGTCCGGAAATCCGGCGGAACGGCGAAGAAGAAGCGGTCGCAGAAATCACGATAGGCGCGCCATTTCGCGTCGGCCCGGAAATCGGCGAGGCAGGATTTCACCTCGACGATCCAGAGGCAGCCATCCGGGGTCAGGGCGATCACGTCGGCCCGCCGGCCGGAGGCGAGGGTGAGTTCGGTCACGGTGGCGCAGCCCCTCGCGGCGAGGAGCCGGCGCGCGCCGGTCGCGACGGAAAGCGCCGTCGGCGACTGCCGGCCGTCCGGACGGATGGGAAGGGGCTTGGCCTGGAGCATCGTTCACGGTTCGTTTCCTGCGCAGGATGGCTCAGCCGCGCCGTCTTGTCACCCCTCCCGGCGATCCCGCCGCTCCGGCCGCGCGTCGCGGAGAGGCGGCCGCAAAGGGTTGTGGCGCCGACGCCGCGGGCCTTGTAGGACCCGGATAACGCCGTGCGGGACATGCGCGGGATCGGGGAGACGACATGCCGAGGATCGTCATCACGGAGTTCATGGACCCCGAGATCGCCGAGGAGCTGACCCGCGCCATCGGCGGCGTCTACGACCCCTCCCTCGTCGAGCGGCGCGAGGAGCTGAAGCGCCTTCTCTTCGATTGCCGGGCCCTGCTCGTGCGCAACCTCACCCGGGTCGACGCCGACCTCCTCGATTCGGCACCTCGGCTGCGCGTCGTCGGCAGGCTCGGGGTCGGGCTCGACAATATCGACCTCGACGCCTGCCGCGAACGCGGCGTCGAGGTGCGCTCCGCCATCGGCACGAACCACGTCTCCGTCGCCGAATACGTCATCGGGGCGATGGTGCTCCTGTCGCGGCCGCTCTTCTTCGCCTCGTCCGCGGTGGCCGAGGGCCGCTGGCCGCGGACGCGCCTCTCGCCGGGCCGCGAGATCTCGGGCCGGACGCTGGGCCTCGTCGGGTTCGGGCTCACGGGGCGCACGCTCGCCATCCGCGCGCGGGCGATGGGGATGCATGTCCAGGCCTTCGATCCGCATATCGCGGCGGAGGATGTCGCCTGGGCCGAGTACGGGGTGATCTCGCGCCCGCTCGACGATCTGCTCGAGACGAGCGAGGTGCTCTCGATCCATGTCCCGCTCAGCCCGGAGACGGCCGGGTTGATCGGCGCCGCGGCCATCGCGCGGCTGCCGAAGGGCGCCCTCCTCATCAACTCGGCCCGCGGCGGCGTGGTCGAGGAGGCGGCCGTTGTCGAGGCCCTGCGCTCGGGCCAGCTCGGCGGTGCCGCGCTCGACGTCTTCGCGCAGGAGCCGCTGCCGCCGGGCAACGTCTTCCGCGACGTGCCGAACCTCATCCTCTCGCCGCACCTCGCCGGGATCACGCGGGAATCGGCCTATCGCATCAGTCAGGTCGTCGCGGAGGCCGTGCGCGAGGTCCTGCAGGAATAAGGGCGACCGCGCGGCAGGCTTTCGGGCTCAGGCCGCGGCTTTGGGCCGGTACCAGGCCTGAATTGCGTCCCAAGCTGACTTGCTGGGATCGGCAGGACGAAGACCTTGCCGAGAATTCGATCTCGTCCCACCTGATTCGTGCTAAAGAGATGGTCGATGGCCTACGCATTCGACACCCTCGGCTACGCCCGCACCCTGCGAGACGCGGGGATTCCGCAAGAGCAGGCCGAGGCGCATGCGGATGCTGCGCGGGAGTTCATCATGGCGGAACTCGTCACGAAACAGGACCTGGCGACGTTCGAAAAGCATATCGCCACCACCCTCGAGCTCCACGCTCACCAAATCCTCGTGCGTATCGGCGGCTTGATCGTGGCTGCGATCGCCGCCACCGGCGTGCTGGTGAAGATGATGGCCGGATGACTGGATTGCAGGGATGAGGGTCGGTCTCGACTGACCGTTGGGTTCTTCGATCTCTTCGGCAACGGCGATTGGGCTTAGCTCCGTTCAATAGGGCGGTGCGCGCTTGGCCCGTTGCGCCTGCGCCGCCTCGACCCACCAGCGCAGATCGTCCGCAAAGCGCGGGAAGCCTTTCGCGAGGCGCGCGCCGGCTTCGCCCGTCGGCTCCCCGGTCTCCGACAGGGCCTGCCCGATCGGACCGACCGAGAGAGCGCTCGAAATGACCACCATGCCCATCTCGGACAGCGTGCCGTGCCAGGCGAGGGCGGCGCGTGCCCCGGCCATGCGGCCGGCCGAGTAGCTGGCGATGGCGGCCGGGCGCCAGAACCATTCCTCGAGGAAGTGGTCGGTGAGGTTCTTGAGGCCCGGCTGGATGCCCCAATTGTATTCGCCCGTGACGAAGACGAAGCCGTCCGCCGCCCTGATCTTCCCGGCCAGCGTCTCGAGCGCCTCCGGCGCCTCGCCCTTCGGGTATTCCTTGTACATCCGGTCGAGCATGGGCAGGCCGACGGCCTTCGCGTCGATGAGCTCGGCCTCGTCCCCGGCCTCCACGAGCCGGCGCGTGACGAATTGCGCGAGGCGGATTCCCATCCGGTCGGAGCGGTAGGAGCCGTAGAAGACGAGGATGCGGTTCGCCATGCCGTGCTCTCCATGCCGCGCGACAAGGCGGCCACCGCCGATATCACGGATGGGGCACCGATGGTTCCCCGCCGCGTCACGTTCGCACTTGACCAGCCGCCTGCCGCGGGCGCATAGGCCGCGGCGGGAGACCCTTCCCCACCGAAGGGCGCCCATCTGGAAGGATGGATTACAGATGGCCATGATGCCTTTGAACCGGCCCGCCTCGCGGCCGAACGTTCCCCATTTCTCGTCCGGCCCTTGCGCCAAGCGCCCAGGCTGGTCCCCCGAAGCTCTGACGGACGCGCCGCTCGGCCGCTCCCACCGCGCCAAGGTCGGCAAGGCGAAGCTGAAGCTCGCCATCGACCTGACGCGCGAGGTGCTGCAGGTGCCGGCGGATTACCGCATCGGCATCGTGCCGGCTTCCGATACCGGCGCGGTCGAGATGGCGCTCTGGTCGCTGCTCGGCGCCCGCCCGGTCGAGATGCTGGCCTGGGAAAGCTTCGGCGAAGGCTGGGTGACGGATGTCGTCAAGCAGCTCAAGCTCGCGGATGCGAAGATCACCAAGGCCGAATACGGCGCCCTGCCCGATCTCGCCGCGGTCGACACCCGGACGCGCGACGTGGTCTTCACGTGGAACGGCACCACCTCGGGCGTGCGCGTCCCGAATGCGGACTGGATCGCGGCCGACCGCGAGGGCCTGACGATCTGCGACGCCACCTCGGCCGCGTTCTCGCAGCGCCTCGATTGGGCGAAGCTCGATGTCGTGACCTATTCCTGGCAGAAGGCGCTGGGCGGCGAGGCCGCGCACGGGATGCTGATCCTGTCGCCGCGCGCCGTCGAACGCCTCGAGAGCCACGTGCCGGCCTGGCCGATGCC
Organism: Enterovirga rhinocerotis; assembly: GCF_004363955.1. Lineage (GTDB taxonomy): Bacteria > Pseudomonadota > Alphaproteobacteria > Rhizobiales > Beijerinckiaceae > Enterovirga > Enterovirga rhinocerotis. The sequence continues at coordinate 223,000 of NZ_SNZR01000016.1, read as the reverse complement.
GAAGATCTTCCGCCTGACCAAGGGCGGCAAGCTGATCGAGGGCATCTTCCAGGGCGAGACGATCAACACGCCCTCCATGCTCTGCGTCGAGGATTACATCGACGCCCTGCAATGGGCGAAGGCGGAAGGCGGGCTCGACGGGCTCGTCGCCCGCTCGGACGCCAACGCGAAGGCGGTGCTCGACTGGGTGGCCAGGACGCCCTGGATCGAGAACCTCGCCAAGCTGCCAGAGACGGCCTCGAACACCAGCGTCTGCCTCGTCGTCACCGATCCCGAGATCACGGCCGGCGGCCAGGAGGCGGTCGCCGCCTTCTCGAAGGCCCTCGCCTCCGCGCTCGAGACGGAAGGCGTCGCCTACGATATCGGCGCCTATCGCGACGCGCCTCCGGGCCTGCGCATCTGGTGCGGCGCGACCGTCGAGACGGCGGATGTCGCCGCCCTCACCGGCTGGCTCGACTGGGCCTTCGCCGCGGAGAAGGCGAAGCGGGCGCAGAAGGCGGCGTAGAATCCGCCACCCCTTCCTTCTCCCCTTGCGGGAGACGGTGGCAGCGCGAAGCGCTGACGGATGAGGGGCGAAACTCCGCATCCGTCGCGTGTCCACCCCTCATCCGACCCTCGCTGACGCGAGGGCCACCTTCTCCCGCAAGGGGAGAAGGGGAGGTTGGAGCATCACCATGACCGACGACAGCATCGGCACCGACGCCTTCTCGCCGCAGAACGATCTCGAGATCGAGCTCGTGCGCGCGGCGCACGAGCCGCATCTGCGGACCGCCTTCATGCGCGACCTGCTCGACCGGGAGGTCTATCTCGCCCTCCTTCTCGCCGACGGCTCGCGCGTCGAGACGGGAGCGGACGGGCGGGCGATCATTCCGGAGGGCGTGCGGCTCGAACTCGGCGCCGCCGAACGGGGCGGAGAGCCCGCCGTGCCGTTCTTCTCGGCCCCCGTCCGGGCCCAGGCCTTCTACCAGCGGGACCACGTGATCGCGCCCGACAAGGTGCGCGACCTCCTCGCCCGCCATCCGGGCGCGCGGTTCGTGCTCAATCCGGGCTCGGATTACGCGCTCGACCTCGATTCCGACGACGCCGCCGCGCTGCTGCGCGGCGGCTTCACCGCCCATTGAACCCCATCGCCCCGTCATTGCGAGCGAAGCGAAGCAACCCAGCTTCCGTGCGGCGACCCCTGGGTTGCTTCGTCGGCTTCGCCTCCTCGCAATGACGGGATAGGCCTCCAAGGAGCCTCCCATGACGACCAAGCCCCGCGTCCTCATCTCCGACGCCCTCTCGCCCGCCGCCGTGCAGATCTTCAAGGATCGCGGCGTCGAGGTCGATTTCCAGCCCGATCTCGGCAAGGACAAGGACAGGCTCGCCGCCATCATCGGCGAGTATGACGGCCTCGCCATCCGCTCGGCGACGAAGGTCACGCCGAAGATTCTCGAGAAGGCTGCCCGCCTGAAGGTGATCGGCCGGGCCGGGATCGGCGTCGACAATGTCGACATCCCGGCGGCGACCGCGCGCGGCGTGATCGTGATGAACACGCCCTTCGGCAATTCGATCACGACCGCGGAGCACGCCATCGCCATGATGTTCGCGCTCGCGCGCCAGATCCCCGCCGCCGACGCCTCGACCCAGGCCGGCAAGTGGGAGAAGAACCGCTTCATGGGCGTCGAGATCACCGGCAAGACGCTCGGCATCATCGGCTGCGGCAATATCGGCGCGATCGTCGCCGAGCGCGCCATCGGGCTCCGGATGCGCGTCGTCGCCTTCGATCCCTTCCTGTCGCCGGAGCGGGCGCTCGATCTCGGCGTCGAGAAGGTCGAGCTCGACGAGCTTCTGGCTCGCGCCGACATCATCACGCTCCACACGCCGCTGACGGAGAAGACGAAGAACATCCTCTCGGCCGAGAACCTCGCCAAGGCGAAGGCGGGCGTGCGCATCGTCAATTGCGCCCGCGGCGGCCTCGTCGACGAGCAGGCCCTGCGCGCCGCGCTCGATTCGGGCCATGTGGCGGGGGCGGCCTTCGACGTCTTCGTCACCGAGCCCGCGACGGAGAACGTGCTCTTCGGCCATCCGAACGTCGTCTGCACGCCGCATCTCGGCGCGGCGACCTCGGAGGCGCAGGAGAACGTCGCGCTCCAGGTCGCCGAGCAGATGTCGGACTACCTCCTCAAGGGCGCGATCACGAATGCGGTGAACTTCCCCTCGATCACCGCCGAGGAGGCGCCGCGGCTGAAGCCGTATATCGCCCTCGCCGAGAAGCTCGGCTCCTTCGCCGGCCAGCTCACCGAGACCGGGATCGGCCGCGTGCGCATCACCTACGAGGGCGAGGTCGCCGGCATGAAGACGAAGGCGCTGACCAGCGCCGCCATCGCGGGCATCCTGCGCCCGATGCTGGCCGACGTGAACGTCGTCTCCGCCCCCTCGATCGCCAAGGAGCGGGGCGTGATCGTCGAGGAGATGATCCGCGATGCGGGCGGCGATTACGATTCGCTCGTGACCGTCGCGGTCGAGACCGAGCGCGGCGAGCGCGGGGTCTCCGGCACGGTCTTCGCCGACGGCCGGCCGCGCATCGTCGACATCAAGGGCCTCAAGGTCGAGGCGGAGTTCGCGCCCTCGATGATCTATGTCTCGAACGAGGACAAGCCGGGCTTCGTCGGCCGTTTCGCGACGACGCTGGGCGATGCCGGCGTCAACATCGCGACCTTCGCCCTCGGCCGCGACCAGCCCGGCGGCTCGGCCATCGCCCTCGTCGAGGTCGACGGGCCGCTGCCCGCCGACGTGCTGGCCCGCGTGCAGACCATTCCGGGCGTGAAACAGGCGAAGCCGCTCGCGTTCTGAGAGGCCGGGCACTCGCCCACCTCATCCTGAGGTGCCTCGCGACGCGAGGCCTCGAAGGACGAACCACGGTTGTGCGTGCTTCGAGGCCGATCTCCGATCGGCACCTCAGCATGAGGAACGGTGGGGCGTCCTTCGCGCCAGGCTCCGAGCCCCGGCCGGCGCGGCGCCTATCCCCGCGGCGCCGCCGCGATTGCGGGCGGCGCGCCCGGCATGCTCCGGCCGGGATCGGTCAGCTCGATCGTCCAGGCCTTCTGCTGGCCGGTATCGATCTCGATGAAGCCCGAGCGATCGAAGCCGCGGGCGAGGCAATCCTCGACGCCGCGGATGACGAATTCGCGCTCGCGCGTGCACATGAAGGAGCGGCCGTTCCACTCCCCGCCGCGGTCGTAATCGACCGCGTAGACGTAGAAGTACTTCGCCGAGAGCTCGCCGCGCACCAGGGTCTCGCAGGTGCGGCCCTTGAGGTTCCACCAGCCCTCCGTCACCCAGCCGCTCGCATCGCGATAGCCGAGCGAGACGCCGACCCGGCTCTCGGTGTTGTTGCACATGCGCAGATCCGCGCGCGCGGATCCGGGCATCGCCAGAAGGCCGATGCAGGCGGCTCCGGCGGCGATGAGGAGGCGGGCCGAACGGGGGCTAGCCGACCAGGATAATGCGACAATCATTGACGTTGGTGCGGGTGGGGCCAGGGACGACGAGATCGCCCGTTCTGTCGAAGAATGTGGTCGAATCGTTGGCGGCGAGGCAATCCGCGGCATCGAGGCTGCGGGCGGAGGCGCGGACCAGAAGCGTCGGGTCGACGAGTGCGCCGGCCGGGTCGCTCGCCGATCCCGCGCCGCCATCGGTGCCGTCGGTGTCGCCCGCGATCGCCGCGATCCCCTCGGCTCCGCCGAGGGCGAGCGCCAGCGCCAGCGCGTATTCCTGGTTCGGGCCGCCGCGCCCGCCCTCGCCGCGGATCGTGACCGTCAGCTCGCCGCCCGAGATCAGCGCGGCCTTACGCCCCGCCGCCTTGAGCTCCTTCGCCATCTCGGCATGGGCGGCGGCGACCTCGCGGGCCTCGCCTTCGAGATCGGGTCCGAGCGAGATCGGCTCGTAGCCGGCGGCACGGACCGCCTCGGAGACGGCGGCGATCATGTCGGCCGGGCGGGAGACGATCCGGTACTCGCTGCGGTCGAAGGCCGGATCGCCGGGCTTCGGGCTCTCGCTCGCGGGATCGGCGAGGAGCGCCGCGACCTCGGGGCCGGGCTCGATCCCACGCCGGGCGAGGACGGCGCGGGCATCGGCGAGGCTGGTCGGGTCGGGCACGGTGGGGCCGGAGGCGATGACGCTCGGATCGTCGTGCGGCACGTCCGAGATCGCGAGCGTGAGAAGCCGGGCCGGGGCGGCCGCCACCGCGAGGCGCCCGCCCTTGATGCGGGAGAGATGCTTTCGCACCGTGTTGATCTCGCCGATATCGGCGCCCGAGCGCAGAAGCGCCTTGGTCAGGGCCTGTTTCGCCGAGAGCGGGAGGCCCGGCGCGGGGGCGATCCAGTTGGCAGAGCCGCCGCCCGAGAGGAGGACGAGGACGAGATCGTCCGCGCCGGCTCCCCGTGCGAGGTCGAGCACGCGCTCCGTCGCGGCGACGCCCGCCGCATCGGGGACCGGATGGCCGGCCTCCACCACCTCGATGCCGTCGACCGGCTCGCCGTAGCCGTGCCGGCAGACCGCGAGGCCCGCGATGTCGTGCTGTCCGAGCCGGCGGTAATGCGCGGCGGCGACCGCCGCCATCGAGGCGCCCGCCTTGCCGGCCGCAAGCAGGATGAGCCGCCCGGCCGGCGGCTCCGGCAGATGCGGCGCGAGGCAATGGCGCGGATGGGCCGATTCCACGGCCGTCTCGAACAGGCGGAGCAGGAGGTGGCGCGTGCGCGCGTCGGGCTCGATCATGGCGCCTCCCCTTCCGTCGGCCGTTTCGGACGCGCGAGAACGATCCCGAGGAGGATCAGCGCGCCGCCGCCATATTGGACCAGCGAAAGCGGCTCGCCCAGCACGATCCAGCCGGCAGCGGCCGCGAAGACCGCTTCGAGGAAAATGACGAGCGAGGAGAACACGGCCGGAAGCCGGCCGAGCGCGACCGCGAGCAGCCCCTGTCCGCCCGCCTGGCTGACGAGAGCGAGCCCCGCGAGGGCCGCCCAGGTCTCGGCCCGCTGCGCCCAGAACACGTCCCGGTCGAAGAGAACCGCCGCGACGAGGAGGATGGCGGCGGTGACGACCGACGACCAGAACGTGACACGGGCAGCGCCTTCGCCTTCGCGCGCCCGCGCCATGGCGAGAAGGTACATCGCGAAAAAGGTGGCCGTGACGACGCCGTAGAGATCGCCCCGCAGCCGGCCGGGATCGACCGCCAGGCTCTCGAAGACGAGCGCCGCGCCGCCCGCAAGACAGAGGGCGAGGCCTCCGAGCGTCGCGCCCGAGACCCGCCGGCGCAGCACGAGCCAGGTCGCGAGGACGACGAAGACCGGGGCGGTGGTGGCGAAGAAGGTCGCGTTGGCGACGCTCGTCGCCATGATCGAGAGGTGCCAGAACAGGAGATCGCCCGCGAAGGCGGCACCCGCCAGAAGGGCCGCGGGGCGGATCGGCCCGCGCCGTCCGCTTCCGGTGCGGTCCTCGATCCGCATCCAGCCATAAAGCAGCGGCAGGGCGAGCGCGACGCGCCAGAAGGCCGAGGCGAAGGGCCCGACCTCGGGGGAGGCGAGCCGCACGAAGATCGGCGACATGCCCATCGCCCAGGCGCCGAGGATCAACGCGGCGAGCGGCAGCGCGAGACCGGAACCGGCCGTATCGGATCGGGGGAGGGAGGCCATGGCGACGGGCCGCTCCTAGGCCATTTCCAGGTGCCGCGCCACGCCGGCCGCTCGCCGCGGGTCAGGCCGCCGGCCGCCAGCGGTAATGGCCGACGATCCGATAGGAGAAGAGGATGTCCTCGACCTGGGTGCCGGAGCCGATATTGTGCGCCAGAAGGGGCCGCTTTCCGTCCCGCGTCGTCCGGGCCGTGACGATGGCGATATGCGGCAGGTTGCCCGGTAGGCGCTGGGTCACGAGATCGCCGGGTCGATAATCCGCGCCGGTCTCCGAGACCGGCAGCGCGGCCCGCCGGCGAGAGAAGAAGGTCTCGAGATTGGGCACGCGGCGGTGGTCGATGTTGCGGTCGGGCCGCGTCTGGCCCCAGATCTTAGGATAAGCCGCGAAGGCCGAGCGCATGTCCTCGTGGACGAACTTCTGCAGATCGACAGCGAAGGCGTCGCGATAGGCGCGGATGACGACATCGGTGCAGACCCCGCGCGCCCGCGGCACATCGCCTCCGGGATAATCCAGCCTGACATAGGCGGGATCGTAGATCGTCGTCACGCCGACCTGCCCCTGGGCGGCCGCGACGAGCCGGGCGCTCCACTCATCGGCCGCCGCCAGCGACGGGACGAGGCCGGCAAGGCCGAAGAGCACCGAACGGCGGTGAAGGATCATGGCGGCTCCGATATACGTTCGATCGACAGGCGCCGCCGCAATCGGCCGAATTTGAGGCCGGGCCGGGTCCGAGGAGAAGGAAGGGCAGCATGGATTTCGACGACAAAACCCGCACCGAACTCGAAGCCGCGGCCTTCCGGCGGCTCGTCCGGCACCTGCGCGAGCGCACCGATGTTCAGAACATCGACCTCATGAACCTCGCCGGGTTCTGCCGAAACTGCCTGTCGAACTGGCTCAAGGACGCAGCCGACGAGCGCGGCGTCGCGCTCTCGAAGGAGGCCAGCCGCGAGGAGGTCTACGGCATGCCCTACGAGGAGTGGAAGGCGAAGCACCAGACGGAGGCGACGCCCGCCCAGGCGGCGGCGTTCGACAAGGCCGGCCACAGGCATTAAGACGCCCTGGCCGCGCTTGTCGCCGTGGGTCCACGGCCGCGCGGCTTTTTGTTTCAACCGTCCAAGAGGATGCCCCGGCCATGGTCGCGGATGTCGCCGAATCCGGCGTTGCAGCCGAAGAGCTGAAGCAGTTCATCGAGCGTATCGAGCGTCTCGAGGAGGAGAAGGCCGGCATCGCGGGCGACATCAAGGACGTCTTCGCGGAGCTGAAGGGCCGCGGCTTCGATTCCAAGGCCGTCCGCCAGATCCTGCGCATCCGCAAGCAGGATCATGAGGAGCGGCAGGAGCAGGAGGCCATCCTCGACCTCTACATGCAGGCCCTAGGGATGAACTGAGCGGCGGCGGGCACAGACCCTCCCCTGGAGGGGGAGGGTCGGACCGAAGGTCCGGGGTGGGGTGATGCGCGGCATCCTCCGCGACGACGTCGAAGCCGACGGCGAGGTGGTTTTCACCCCACCCCGCCGGCTTCGCCGGCGACCCTCCCCCTCCAGGGGAGGGTGAGACGCGAGGTCGAGCCGGATCGGCGCGCTCCGTGACTCCCGGTCGCGTCCCGGCCTTCATTCGGACCGCCGCCCCGCGTGGCGCTGCTCCCGGCTTTTCGCTATGCCGGCTTCATGCAGGACGCGAACCACAGCCCGCGCGGCGACGACACCACGCATTTCGGCTTCGAGGACGTACCGCTCGGCGAGAAGCAGGGGCGGGTCGACGAAGTCTTCCATTCGGTCGCGGGTCGCTACGACCTGATGAACGACCTGATGTCGGCCGGCCTTCACCGGCTCTGGAAACAGGCGCTCGTCTCGATGCTGCGGCCCTCGCGCACGCGGCCTTTCCGCCATCTCGACGTCGCCGGCGGCACGGGCGACGTCGCCTTCCGCGTCCTCGAGGCGGGCGGGGCGAAGACCTCGGTCACGGTCGCCGACATCAACGCCGCGATGCTCGCCGTCGGCCGCGAGCGCGCGGAGAAGCGGGGGATCGAGCGGGCGGAGTTCGTGGAGGCCAATGCGGAGGAGCTTCCCTTCGCCGACGCCTCCTATGACGGCTACACGATCGCCTTCGGCATCCGCAACGTGCCCCGGATCGAGCGGGCGCTCGCCGAGGCGCACCGGGTGCTGCGACCCGGCTCGCGCTTCCTCTGCCTCGAATTCTCGCATGTCGACGTGCCGGGCCTGGACGCGATCTACGAGGCCTATTCCTTCAACGTCATCCCCAAGCTCGGCGAATGGGTGACCAAGGACCGCGCCTCCTACCAGTACCTCGTCGAATCGATCCGCCAGTTCCCGCCGCCGGCCACCTTCGAGCGGATGATCGAGGAGGCCGGCTTCCGCCGCGTCTCGCATCGTCCGCTGACGGGCGGCGTCGTGGCGATCCATTCGGGTTGGAAGATCTAGTGGGCATCCCGGTGGAGCGGACGGCGTGCTCACCCTCCCCTGGAGGGGGAGGGTCGACGGCGAAGCCGTCGGGGTGGGGTGACACCCGCCTTTTATCATCGTCCCCCGCCATCGAGGCGGACACCGCGCGTCACCCCACCCCGGACCTACGGTCCGACCCTCCCCCTCCAAGGGAGGGTGAGACCTCCCGATGATCGGATCCATCGCGCATCTCGTCCGGAACCTGCGCACGGGCTTCGTGCTCGCCCGCGAGGGAGCCTTGTCGCTGGTCGACGCCTCGGTGCTGCCGCCGGGCGCGCGGCTCGGCCTGCGCATCGCTCGCCTGGTCGAGCGGCGCGATGCAGGCACGGGGGCGACACGGCTCTCCGCCGCGCTGACCCGGCTCGGCCCATCCTACGTGAAGTTCGGCCAGTTCCTCGCGACGCGGCCCGACATCGTCGGCGTCCAGGCGGCGCGCGATCTCGAGAGCCTGCAGGACCGGATGCCGCCCTTCCCGCGCGCGGAGGCGGAGGCGACGATCGAGGCCGCGCTCGGCCGGCCCGTCGATGCGGTCTTCTCGAGCTTCAGCGATCCGGTGGCGGCGGCCTCGATCGCGCAGGTCCACAAGGCCGTGACCGCCCGCGACGGCCGCGTCCTCGCGATCAAGGTCATCCGGCCCGGCGTGCGCGAGCGCTTCGCCCGCGACCTCCAGGCGATGCGCTTCTCGGCCCGCATCGCCGAGCGGCGCCTGCCGGAAGCGCGGCGCCTCAAGCCCACGGGCACCGTCGAGATTCTCGCCCGCTCGGTCGCCGTCGAGACGGACCTCCGGCTCGAGGCGGCGGCGCTCTCCGAACTCGCCGAGAACACGGCGGACGACACCGATTTCCGCGTCCCGAAGCCCGATTGGGAGCTGACGAGCCGCGACATCCTCGCCACCGAATGGATCGACGGCATCCCGCTCCACCGGCTCGATGCGATCGAGGCGGCGGGGCACGACCGGCCGGCCCTCGCGCGGAACCTGATCCAGTCCTTCCTGAAACAGGCGATCCGGGACGGCTTCTTCCACGCCGACATGCATCCCGGAAACCTGATGGTGGATGCGGAAGGCCGTCTCGTCGCCGTCGATACCGGCATCATGGGCCGCCTCGGCCTCAAGGAGCGGCGCTTCCTCGCCGAGATCCTGCTCGGCTTCATCCTGCGCGACTATCGCCGGGTGGCCATGGTCCATTTCGAGGCCGGCTACGTGCCGCCGAGCCATTCGGTCGAGGATTTCGCCCAGGCGCTTCGCGCCATCGGCGAGCCGATCCACGACCGGCGGGCCGACGAGATCTCGATGGCGAAGCTGCTGACGCTTCTGTTCGAGATCACGGCCCTCTTCGACATGACGACCCGCACCGAGCTGATCATGCTCCAGAAGACCATGGTCGTCGTCGAGGGCGTCGCGCGCTCGCTCGATCCGAAGCTCAACATCTGGGCCGCCGCCGAGCCGGTGGCGCGGGGCTGGATCGAGCGGCATCTCGGCCCCATCGGCCGCGTTGAGCAGGCGGGACGCGGCCTCGCCGATCTCGCCCGCGTGCTGGCCGACGCGCCCGAGATGGCGCAGCGGGCCGAGCGCATCCTGACCAAGCTCGAGACGGTGACCGATCGGTCTCTCCAGCTCGAACACGATTCCATCACCGGGATCGGCCGTCGTCCGGCGCGCGCCCTGGGCTGGATCGCCTGGGGCCTCTGGGTCATCGTCGCGCTTCTGCTGATCGGGATCGCGTCCGGGTTCTAGCCGCCTTGCGACCTGCGCGCGAGATGTGCATCTTGTACATCGGAGACGATGCATGAAGACGTGGCTGGTCAGGGACGCCCGGGCCCATCTCGGCGACGTGATGGATGCCGCCCTCGCGGGCGAGCCGCAGCGGGTCGCCCGACGGGGACGCGAGGCGGTCGTCGTCGTGTCCGAAGCGGAGTGGGAGCGGGCGCGGGAGGGCAGCCCCACTCGCTCCTTCGAGGAACACCTCCGCTGCTTTCCTCTGAGCCACGACGAATGGCTCGAAGTTGCGCCCGGTCCGATTCCTCTCCGGTCCAAGCCGCTCTTCGGCGAATAGGCTTGTTCGTGCTCGATACCGACGTTGTCTCACGGACGTCGCCGGTCTCCCGGGACTTCGAGCTGGTCGACGGCTGGCTGTCACGTCACAAGGGCTTGAGCTTTGTCTGCGTCGTCACGCTGACGGAGCTGCGTTTCGGCGTCGACCGGCTGAAGCTCCGCGGCGCGACACGAAAAGCGTCGATCCTCGATGCTTGGGTGGACGGAATTGAGGACTTCTTCGGTTCGCGCCTCCTGGCCGTCGATGCGCGCGTCGCGACACGCACCGGTCAATTGCTGGCGAAAGCCGAAACGGCCGGGATTTCTCCGGGCCTCGCCGATGCCTGCATCGCGGCCTGCGCCCAGTTGACGGATCGCACGGTCGTGACCTTCAACGCCCGCCACTTCTCCGCTTTCGGCGTTCCGTTCCGGGCGCCCGAGGATGTCCGATGATTCTCGACGGCCGGCGCATCCTTCTCGTCATCGGCGGCGGCATCGCGGCCTACAAGTCGCTCGACCTGATCCGGCGGCTGCGCGAACGTGGCGCCAGGGTGCGGCCGGTCCTGACGGCCGGAGCGCAGCATTTCATCACGCCGCTCTCGGCGGCCGCCCTGTGCGGCGAGCCGGCCCATACCGACCTCTTCGACCGCAATCTCGAGACCGAAATCGGCCATATCCGCCTCGCCCGCGACGCCGATGCCATCGTCGTCGCGCCGGCGACCGCCAATCTCATGGCCCGGATGGCGGGCGGCCATGCCGACGACCTCGCGACGACGATCCTCCTCGCGACGACGCTGCCGATCCTGATCGCGCCCGCCATGAACGTGCGCATGTGGCAGCACCCGGCGACGCAGCGGAACCTCGCCACCCTCAAAGACGATGGCGTCCAGGTGGTCGGCCCGAACGAAGGCGCCATGGCCGAGGCCGAATGGGGCCCCGGCCGCCTCGCCGAGCCGCTCGAGATCGTGGCGGCGCTCGAGGGGATGATCGCGAGCGGCATCACACCGGAGCGCCCGATCCCCTCGCGTCCTCATGCTGAGGTGCCAGCCGGAGGCCGGCCTCGAAGCACCCAGGGCGGTGCGTCCTTCGAGGCCTCGCTTTGCGAGGCACCTCAGGATGAGGAGGGAGGGAGTCCCCGGTCCGGAGAAGTGGGCAAGGAATCTGGGCGCGCCCTCTCCGGCCGCCATGTCCTCGTCACCTCCGGCCCGACACACGAGCCGATCGACCCCGTGCGCTACATCGCGAACCGCTCCTCGGGCCGCCAGGGCCACGCCATCGCCGCCGCGGCGGCGGCAGCGGGGGCGCGGGTGACACTCGTCTCCGGGCCGGTCGCGATCCCCGATCCGGCCGGCGTCGAGATCGTCCATGTCGAGAGCGCCCGCGAGATGCTGGCGGCGGTGGAAAAGGCGCTGCCAGCCGATATCGCGATCTTCGCCGCAGCCGTCGCCGATTGGAGGGCGGCGGGCGAATCGGAGCAGAAGCTGAAGAAGGACGGCAGCGAGCCTCCGCCTCTGCGCCTCGCCCTCAACCCCGACATCCTGAAGACCGTCGCGCACCTTCCGGCCGGCCGGCCGCCGCTCGTCGTCGGCTTCGCGGCCGAGACCGAACGGGTGATCGAGCACGCGCAGGCGAAGCTCGCGCGCAAGGGCTGCGATCTCATCGTCGCCAACGACGTCTCGCCGGGCACCGGGATCATGGGCGGCGCCGAGAACGCGGTGCATCTCGTGACGGCGGCCGGGGTCGAATCCTGGCCGAGCCTCGGCAAGGAGGAGGTGGCGCGCCGGCTCGTGGCGCGGTTCGCCGAACTCGCCCCGCGCGCAAACGTTAAACCGGATTAATTCTTCTCCATGTGGCCCGACCGCCTCTTCTCGGCCGGTGCGGGCACCCGTAAAACGGCCCCGTTCTCCGGTCAGGATCGTTCGGACAAGAGGACCTCGACGAGGATCGCCGCTGCCCCGGCCTGACATTCCGATGCCGAATTCGCGCCTCCCCTCGCCCTCTCGGTATCGGATCCCGTTCATCGCAGCGTCCGCGCTGGCGCTCGCCTCCTGCCAGATCGTCCCGCCCGATACGGCCCTGCCGATCCCGACCGCGTTTCGCGCGGGCGGCGGTGGGGCACCGGCTCCCGCGCCGAGGCCGGACTGGGCGACGGGGTTCGGCTCGGCGGAGCTGAACCGGCTCGTCGCCGTGGCGATGGCGCAGAATTTCGACGTCGAGGCGGCCATCGCCCGGATCAACCAGGCCGAGGCTCAGGCGGTGATCGCGAGCTCCGCCCTGTTCCCGTTCCTCGGGGGCACGGGCGACGGCTCGCGGGTCCAGACCGCGACGCGGGCGGGGCCCGTGATCTCGAACCGGGTCGGCCTCGGCCTCACGGCGTCCTACGAACTCGACCTCTTCGGCAAGAACCGCTTCGCGGCGCGCGCGGCCGACGATTCGGCGCGGGCGAGCCGCTTCGACCGGGATACGGTGGCGCTCGCCACGATGGCGGCCGTCGCCAACACCTATTTCGACGTGCTGTCGGCACAGGATCGGCTGCGGATCGCGCAGGAGAACCTGCGTATCGCCCAGCGCGTGCTCGACGCGGTGCGAAGCCGGCTCGGCGCCGGGACCGGGACCGCGCTCGACACCGCGCAGCAGGAGAGCGTGGTCGCGACGCAGCGCGCGCGCATCCCGCCCCTCGTCCAGGCGGTGCAGCAGAACCGCAACACGCTCGCGGTCCTCATGGGACGCACGCCCGAGAGCGTCGCGATCAAGGGCGGCAGCCTCAACGCGCTCCGCATCCCCTCCCCACGCCCGGGTCTGCCCTCGGCGCTGCTGCTGCGGCGGCCCGACATCGGGCTGGCCGAGGCGAGCCTCGCCTCGGCCGAGGCCTCCGTCGCCTCGGCTCGGGCGGCCTTCTTCCCGACGATCCAGCTCACGGGATCCGGCGGTTTCCAGAGCGTCGCCCTGCGCTCGCTGCTCGGCCCGAACACGGCGATCTATTCGGCGGCGGCGGGCCTGACGCAGCCGATCTTCGACGGTGCCGCGCTCAAGGGACGGCTCGATTTCGAGCGCGGCCGCACGGCCGAACTCGCGGCGGCCTACAAGAAAGCCATCGTGCAGAGCCTCGCCGATGTCGAGAACGCGCTCATCGCCGTCCGCCAGACGGCCGAGCTCGAGGCCCGCCAGCGCGACGCGGTCGCCGCCTCGCGCCGGGCGCTCGACATCACCGAGACGCAGCTTCGGGCCGGCACGATCGACACCGTGACGCTGTTCACCGTGCAGACGACTCTCTTCAACGCGCAGGACGCGCTCGCCCAGGCGCGTCTCCTGCGCTTCAACGCCGCCGTCTCGCTGTTCCAGGCGCTGGGCGGCGGCTTCACGCAGAGCCGGGCGCAGCCCGTGGCGACCGGCGTCGCGCCTCTGGTCATGCCGGTCGGGTCCGAGGCGCCATGACGCGCGCCACCAAGGTCCTGATCCTTCTTCTGCTGGTCGCCGCCGGCGGCTGGTACGTCTGGAAGGAGATGTCGGGACCGGCAGGACCGGGCGTGAGCGAGGGGCAGGGCCGCCCGACGCGACGCGGAGGAGGGCGGCGCGGCCCCGGCGAGGGGCCGGCGGCGGTCGTGGTCGAGGCCTCGCGCAAGGAGGATGTCCCGGTGACGCTCGACGCCGTCGGCACGGTCCAGGCGCTGAACACCGTCACCGTGCGCTCGCAGGTCGACGGGCGGTTGATCGAACTCGCCTTCCGGGAGGGCCAGGACGTCAAGAGCGGCGAGATCCTCGCCCGCATCGATCCGGCCGTCTATCAGGCGCAATACGATCAGGCCGTCGCCAAGAAGGCCCAGGACGAGGCCAGCCTCGCCAATGCGAGGCTCGACCTCCGGCGCTACGTCGCGCTCGCCGCGACCAATTCCGGCTCGCGCCAGCAGGCCGACACGCAGCGCGCGCTGGTCGCCCAGCTCGAGGCCCAGGTCCAGGCCGATCAGGCCGCGATCGACAACGCCAAGGCGGTGCTCGACTACACCGTGATCCGCGCCCCCCTCGACGGCCGCCTCGGCATCCGTCTCGTCGACCAGGGCAACATCGTCCGCGCCGGGGACACGACGGGGCTCGTCGTCATCACCCAGCTGAAGCCCATCGCGCTCCTGTTCAACCTGCCCCAGCAGCATCTGCGCGCCGTCACCGCGGCGATGGCCGCCGGCCCGGTGCCCGTCGAGGCGCTGGAGGCGGACAACACGACGGTGATCGAGCGCGGTCGGCTGGAGGTGATCGACAACCAGGTCGACCAGGCGACCGGGACGGTCCGGCTGAAGGCCGTCTTCCCGAACGACGCCCTTCCCCTCTGGCCGGGCGCCTTCGTGAACGTGCGTCTCACGACGCAGATCCTGCGCGACGTCACGGTCGTGCCGACGGCCGCGGTCCAGCGCGGGCCGAGCGGACCCTTCGTCTACGTGGCCGAGGGCGACAAGGCGGTGCTGCGGCCGGTCTCGATCGCGCGCCAGACGGAGGCGATCACGGTGCTGGCCTCGGGCGTCACCCCGCCGGAGCGGATCGTCACGGCGGGCTTCGTCCGCCTGACCGACGGCGCGAGCATCTCCGTCACGGATCCGCCCGATAAGCGCGCGCAGCCGGGTGCTCCGCCCGCAGGCGGCGAGTCCCGTCCGGGCCGCCGCGCCCAGCCGCCCGGCGAGGGCCGCGAGCCGCGGCGCGGCGGGCCCGACGGCACGCCCGCCACTCCCCGGCCCGAGGCTCCGACGGGGACGGGCTCGCCGCGCCCGTGAGCGTCTCCTCGCCCTTCATCCGGCGGCCGATCGCGACCTCGCTTCTCGGGATCGCGATCCTCATCTGCGGCATCCTCGGCTTCCTGCGGCTGCCGGTGGCGAGCCTGCCGCAGGTCGATTTCCCCACGATCCAGGTCACGACCCGCCTGCCGGGCGCCAATCCGGACACCATCGCCTCGCTCGTCACAGCGCCCCTCGAACGCCAGTTCGGGCAGATCCCGGCCCTCGCGGGCATGTCCTCGCAATCGAGCTTCGGCCTGTCGCAGGTGACGCTGCAATTCGAGCTCGACCGCGACATCGATTCGGCCGCCCAGGACGTGCAATCGGCCATCAACGCCGCCGGCTCGACCCTGCCGCGAAACCTCCCCTACCCGCCGACCTACAACAAGGTGAACCCGGCCGATGCGGCCATCGTCACCATCGCGCTGACCTCGAAGACGGTGCCGCTCCGCGCGCTGTCGGACCTCGCCGACACGCTGATCGCGCAGAGGCTGGCGGAAGTCTCGGGCGTCGGTGCGGTCACGATCCAGGGCGGGGTCCGCCCGGCGATCCGCATCCAGGCCGATCTCGCGCGCCTCGCCGCCTACGGGATGAGCCTCGCCGACATCCGCACCGCCGTCACCGCCGCGAACGTCGCCGGCCCGAAAGGCGCGCTCGACGGGCCGGCCCAGGCCTATACGATCGCGGCCAACGACCAGCTGGCGGCGGTCGAAGCCTATCGTGAGATCATCCTCACCTATCGCAACGGTGCGCCCGTCTTCCTGCGGGACGTGGCCGAGATCGTCGACGGGCTCGAGGATTCGCGCGTCGCCGGGCGCCTCGGCGCCGACACGGCGGTCATCCTCGACGTCCAGCGCCAGCCGGGCGCGAACGTCGTCGACACGGTCGATCGCCTGCGCGCGCAGCTGCCCCGCCTTCAGAACGCCATTCCCGCCGGGGTCGAGCTGAAGCTCGTCCAGGACCGCACCGATACGATCCGCGCCTCGATCCACGAGGTCCAGTTCACGCTCGTCCTGTCCTGCGTGCTGGTCGTGCTGGTCGTGCTCCTGTTCCTGCGCACGGTGCGGGCGACGATCATCGCGGGCGTCGCGCTGCCGCTCTCGATCGTCGCGACCTTCGGGGTGATGTGGCTCGCCGGGTTCAGCCTCGACAATCTGTCCCTGATGGCGCTCACGATCGGCACCGGCTTCGTCGTCGACGACGCCATCGTCATGATCGAGAACATCGTGCGCAAGATCGAGGAGGGCGACCGCCCCTTCGAGGCGGCGCTCTCGGGCGCGCGCGAGATCGGCTTCACGATCATCTCGCTCACCGTCTCGCTCGTCGCGGTCTTCATCCCGCTCCTGTTCATGACCGGCCTCGTCGGCCGGATGTTCCGCGAATTCGCCCTCACCCTGACGATCGCGGTCGTCGTCTCGGCGATCATCTCGCTGACGCTGACGCCGATGATGTGCGCGATGCTGCTGCGCCGCCAAGAGGGCGAGTCGCGCTGGCAGCGCATCGTCGAGGCGCCGATCCGCTGGATGAGCCGCGTCTACGACGTGACGCTGCTCTGGGTGCTGAAGCGGCCGAGCCTGATGATGGCCGTGATGGCGGCGACCCTCGCTCTGACCGGCTGGCTCTACGTCGTGATCCCAAAGGGGTTCCTTCCGGACCAGGATACGGGGCTGCTCTCGATCGTGGTCGAGGCGGCGCCCGACGCCTCCTTCGCGGAGATGACGCGGCTGCAGGACGAGGTCTCGGCCGTGATCCGGCGCGACGGGGACGTCGTGTCCGTGACCGGCGTCGTCGGCGTCGGGCCGCTGAACCCGACTCCCAACGTCGCCCGGCTCACGGCGGTGCTGAAGCCCCTCGCCGACAGGCGCGCCTCCGCGGCCGAGATCGGGGAGCGCCTGAAGGCGGCCGCCGCCGGCATTCCCGGCGCGACGCTCTACGTCCAGACCGTGCCCGACATCCGCATCGCGACGCGGGCGAGCCGATCTCAGTACCAGTACACGCTTTCGGGGGTGGAGGCGGCCGAGGTCTCGGCCTGGGCCGCCCGGATGGCGCAGGCCCTCCGCGCGGATCCCGCCCTGCGCAACGTCGCGCTCGAGACGCAGGAGGGAGGGCTGCGCGCCAAGCTGATCGTCGACCGCGAGACCGCGGGCCGGCTCGGCGTCTCGATCCAGACGGTGACGGATGCGCTGAACGACGCCTTCGGCCAGCGCCAGATCTCGACCATCTACGGCCAGTCGAACCAGTTTCGCGTCGTGCTGGAGGCCTCGCCCCAATACCAGCAGAGCCCGGACGCCCTCTCGAAGCTCTATGTGCCGGCGAGCCTGCAGGTCACGCTGTCGACGACCGGCGCCGCCCCGACCACCGCGCAGGGCGCGCGGGCGCCGCAGATCCCGCTCTCCGCCTTCACCCGGATGGAGCGGACCACCGCGCCGCTCTCCATCGCCCACCAGGAGCAGTTCCCGGCCGCGACGATCTCGTTCGACGTCGCGCCGGGCTCGGCCATCGGCACGGCCGTCGAGGCCGTCGCCCGCGTCGAGCGCGAGGCGGGCCTGCCGAGTTCGGTGACGGGCTCCTTCTCGGGCGACGCGGCCGAGTTCCAGCACGCCCTCGCGGGCCAGCCCTGGCTGATCCTCGCCGCCGCGATCACGATCTACATCGTCCTCGGGATGCTCTACGAGAGCTTCATCCACCCGCTCACGATCCTCTCGACCCTGCCCTCGGCGGGCGTCGGGGCGCTCCTCGCGCTGATGGCCTTCGGGCACGACCTCTCGGTCGTCGCGCTGATCGGCATCATCCTGCTGATGGGCATCGTGAAGAAGAACGCGATCATGATGATCGACTTCGCCCTGGTCGCCGAGCGCGACGAGGGGCTGTCGCCGCTCGATTCCATCGTGAAGGCCTGCCGCCTGCGCTTCCGGCCGATCATGATGACGACGCTCGCCGCGCTGCTCGGCGCCGTCCCGCTCGCCATCGGCCACGGCCCGGGCTTCGAGCTGCGGGTGCCGCTCGGCATCACCATCATCGGCGGCCTCGTGCTGAGCCAGCTCATCACGCTCTACACGACGCCGGTCATCTATCTCGGCTTCGAGGGGCTGCGCCGCCGCTGGGGCGGGAGCGCCGCCCGCGAGCCCTTCCAGCCCGAACTGCCGCTGCGGGGCGGGCGCATCGCGGGGTGATCGACGCCCGGTTGATCTCTCGTCGCCGACACCGCATCGAGGAGGCGTCCTGACGGAAAGCCACGATGCCGCCCACCCTGCCAGCCGAGACCATCGCCCATTCGATCCAGATCGCGCTGACGCCGGTCTTCCTGCTCTCGGGCATCGCCGTTCTGCTCAACGTCTTCAGCACCCGCCTCGGGCGGGTGGCCGATCGCGTCGATCTCGTCACGGCTCAGATCCGCAACGCCTCCGAGGAGGACATGGCGTTCCTGACGCGCCAGCTCGACCGGCTGCGGCGGCGAGCGATCCTTCTCGACGCCGCTGTCGTTCTCGCCGGCATCGGTGCGGCCCTGACCTGTCTCACCGCCCTCCTGCTCTTCGCGAGCCAGCACGAGCCGATCGTCGCGAAGCTGATCGTCGGCACCTTCGGCCTCGCCCTCTGCTTCGCCATCTCGGCGCTCTCGCTCTTCCTCAGCGAGACGCTGCTCTCGGGCCGGGCCATCCGGGCCACGGTCGACCGGCAGGATGCCGCGCAGGCCGCCGCCGAGAGGGATTTCGCCCGCTGACGCGCCGCCTCACCAGGTGGCGCTGAACCCGCCATAGGCCGCGCGGCCGGTCGTGCCGTAATTCAGGATGTCCTGGTAGCGCGTGGCGGTGACGTTCTCGACGCGGGCGAAGACCTTCCAGGTCTCGTCGATCTTGTACTCCCCGTAGACGTCGAGCCGGGCATAGCGGGGCAGACGCTGCTTCTCGGCCGAATCGCTGAAGCGACGCGAGACCATCGTCACGCGCGGCTCGATCAGGAGGTTCTCGATCGGCGTCAGCGCGAGGGAGATGCGGGCGGTGTGGTCGGGGCGGCGCTGGAGGGTCAGCCCGGTCTCGTCGTTCTTGGCGTGCAGGTAGGTATAGGCGCCCGACAGGGAGACGAGGCCGGGCAGCAGGGTGACGCGGCCCTCGACCTCCACCCCTGAGGTCGTCGCGCGGGCGACGTTGCGGTAGCGCATCGTCACGGAATCGAACTCGATCAGGTCCGAGAACCGGTTGCCGAAGACGGTCGCCGAGACGCTCGCGCGGCCACCGAAGAGGCTCTGGTCGATGCCGGCATCCCAGCCGATCGAGGTCTCGGGGGCGAGTCCGGCCGTGCCGTATTGGGGCGAGAAGAGCTGGTACAGCGTCGGAGCCTTGCCGCCCGTGCCGCCGCTCGCACGCAGCTTCGTGCCGGTTTCGGGGATGAGATAGGCGCCGGTCGCGCGCCAGGTGTTGAACTCCTCGCGTCCGACCGAATCGTGCCGCCCCCCGGCCGTGAGGACGATCCGCTCGCCGATCGGCAATTGCCAGAGCGCGAAGAGCGAGCGCGTCGTCTGGTCGGCGCTGAGCGTGCCGGTCTTCGTTCGCGAGACGGGCAGGATCGGCGTCGAGTAGGAGCGCCCCTTGTCGGTTTCGTACTTGCCGCCGAAGGTGAGCGAGCCGAAGGCGTCGAGGCGGGCCTGGCCCTGATACTCGGCGCCGACGCGCTCGCTCCGGAAATCGGTGATCGTGCGGGTCGGGCTCACCGGCCCGATCCCCGCCCGGTAGCTCGTCTCGTCGAAGGTCCGCTCGGTCTGGTTGGCGTAGAGCGTCAGCGTGTGGGTGAGCGGCCCGCGTTCGAGCGTGCCCCGCGCGAAGACCTGGGAGAACAGCCTTTCGACCTCGCCCGGCGTGTCGGGCCAGATGCGCCGGCTGGGCAGGGGCGAGATCAGGCTCGGCAGCGTCGAGGAGGCGGCGTCGAGCTCCGCATGGGTCTTGACGCTCATGACGCCGATCTCGAGCTTCACGCCCTCGCCCGCATCGTAGCCGAGCTTGCCGTAGCCGCCCCAGCGCGCGAACCCGTCCGGCTCGAAGGCGCCGAAGCGCCGCTCGAGCTGCCGGATCCGGTAGCCGTAGCGCGAGAAGCCCGCGCTCTTCTGGCCGCCGCCCGAAAAGGCATACGACCACGGGCCGAAGGAGCCGGTCGCGGTCGCGCTGGTATTCACCGTGCCGTAGCTCCCGGCCTCCTGCCGGAAGGAGAAGCGCGGCTCGCCGCCGCCCGATTTCGTCAGGATGTTGATGACGCCGCCGATCGCGTCCGAGCCGTAGAGCGCGCTCTGCGGTCCGCGCAGCACCTCGATCCGGTCGATGGAGGAAGGCAGGAGCGTCGAGAAATCGAAATCGCCGCTGGCCGGGATCGAATCGTTGACCTTGATCCCGTCGATCAGGACCAGCGTCTGGCCGGGATTGGCGCCGCGCAGGCGCACCGAGGTCGTCGCACCGGGCCCGCCGTTCTCGGTGATGTCGAGCCCCGGCACGCCGCGCAGCGCATCGACGAGGGAGGTCGGATTCGAGTTCTCGATCTCCTCGCGGGTCACGACCGAGATCGCGCTGCCCTGGCGGGCGAGCGGCTCGGGCTGCCGGTTCGGCGTCACCACGACCTCCGGCGCAGCGGAGGCCGGCCTCACCGTGCCCGACGGGGAGGCCGCGGACGGAGCCCGGCCGCGGGACGTCCCGGCGCGGGCGGCGGCCGGGACCGTGCGGGTCGGCCGTGCCTGCGAGCGCGCCGACTGGGTCGGCTCGACGACGATGTCGGGGAGTTGGACGGCCGGCTGGGCCGAGACAGGTGCCGTGAGAGCGGCGAGACAGACGAACGAGGACAGGGCCGAGACGGCCTGGAAACGCGACATAAAAACTCCGGTGGCCCACCGCCACGCTTCGAATGGGTGCGTCCGGCCGGTCTCCTGGCTCGCGGAGCCTCGCTCTCCCCGCCTTCCCGGCCGAAGCCAGTGGCATCTGAGGATCGCGCTCCGCTCACAGTTGCGGGGGCAGCCGCGGCTTGGCGCTCTCGAGTTCCAGAGCGCCGACCGCGTTCCCGTTTCACCCCGAAGGGCACCGGACACGCCGCCTTGTCGACCAGGCACCGTCATGCGGCAAGCGCCGAGCGGCTCCCGTGAGACGGCGCGGCGCAGGTGCGGCAATCCCGCCACAGGGGGGCTTCCCCACCCTCCCCTGGAGGGGGAGGGTGGACGGCGAAGCCGGCGGGGGGGTGACAACCACCTCGCCTCATCGCCGACGTCTTCGAAGTGGATGCCGGGTTTCACCCCACCCCGGACCTGCGGTCCGACCCTCCCCCTCCAGGGGAGGGTGGGGGTTGGCGCCGGCTGCAGACCCGATAAGGGATGGCGCAGAAAACGCTGGGAGGACCGTCTTGCCCAAGAGCTATCGCATCGCCGCCATTCCGGGCGACGGGATCGGGATCGAGGTGGTGGCGGCGGGGGTCGAGGTGCTGACGGCCCTCGCCGAACGGGCCGGCTTCGGCATCGCCTTCGACCATTTCGACTGGGGTTCGGACTACTACAAGCGGCACGGCGTCATGATGCCGGCCGACGGCCTCGCGCGGATCAAGGATCACGACGCGATCTTCTTCGGCGCGGTCGGCGCGCCGGACGTACCCGACCACCTGACGCTCTGGGGCCTCCGGCTCGCGATCTGCCAGCCCTTCGATCAATACGCCAATGTCCGTCCGACGCGCGTCCTGCCGGGCATCACGAGCCCGCTGCGCGGCGTCGCCGGCCCCGAGCTCGACTGGGTGATCGTGCGCGAGAACTCGGAGGGCGAATATGCCGGCGTCGGCGGCCGCGTGCATCGCGGCCTGCCCGAGGAGGTCGCGACCGACGTCTCGATGATGACGCGGGCGGGCGTTGCGCGGATCATGCGCTTCGCCTTCCGCCTCGCGCAGTCCAGGCCGCGCAAGTTCCTCACCGTGGTGACCAAGTCGAACGCCCAGCGCCACGCCATGGTGATGTGGGACGAGATCGCGGCCGAGGTCGCGGCCGAGTTCCCCGACGTGGCCTGGGACAAGATGCTGGTCGACGCGATGACCGTGCGCATGACGCTCAAGCCCGAGAGCCTCGACACGATCGTCGCGACGAACCTCCATGCCGACATCCTGTCGGACCTTGCCGCCGCGCTCGCGGGCTCGATCGGCATCGCGCCGACCGCGAACATCAATCCGGAGGGCCATTACCCCTCGATGTTCGAGCCGATCCACGGCTCCGCCTTCGACATCACGGGCAAGGGCATTGCCAATCCGGTCGGGACCTTCTGGTCGGCGACGATGATGCTCGATCATCTCGGCGAGACGGAAGCCGCCGCCCGCCTGATGCGGGCGATCGAGCGCGTGACGGCCGATCCCGCCCTGCACACGCCCGATCTCGGCGGCACGGCCCGCACGCGCGACGTGACGGAGGCCGTCATCCAGGCCGTCCGCGGCGACAACGCGTGAGACCGACGCACCGACAGCCGCCTGATCCCACCCCGGAGGGGAGGGCGAGTCGAAGCGAAGATTCGAGCCTGGGTGGGGCTACCCGCCCCCGGTCCCCCCACCCGGTCGGCTGACGCCGACTCGGCCCTCCCCTCCGGGAGGGATCAAACGCGGTACGGCCGCCAAAGAACCATCAGGGAGGTCCTCATCATGAAAACCGTTCTCGCGGCGGCCGGCGCCGCTCTCCTCGCACTGGTCCAGCCGGCTGCGGCCCGGGATTATCCGACCCGGCAGATCACGATGGTGGTGCCGTTCGCGGCCGGCGGCACGACCGACATCATCGCGCGCCTGATGGCGGACGAGATGTCGAAGACCCTCGGCCAGCAGATCATCGTCGAGAACGTCGTCGGTGCGGGCGGCACGGTCGGCGTGACGCGGGTGAAGGGCGCGACACCGGACGGCTACACCGTCCTGATGGGCAATATGGGTACGCAGGCGGCGAGCGTCGGCCTCTATCCGAAGCTCGCCTACGACCCGCGCACCGATTTCGAACCGATCATCAATTCGGGCGGAACGCCCATGCTCGTCGTCGCCAAGAACGACCTGCCGGTGAAGGATTTCCGCGAATTCGTCGCCTATGTGAAGGCGAATGCCGCGAAGATGAATTACGGCACGGGCGGGGTCGGGGCGACCTCGCACCTCACCTGCCTGTATCTCGACGCGTTGATGGAGGCGAAGCCGCAGCACGTGCCCTTCCGGGGCTCGGGGCCGGCGCTGAACGCGCTTCTCGCCGGCCAGATCGACTATGTCTGCGACCAGACCGTCACGGTCGTTCCGCAGATCCAGGCGAAGGCCGTGAAGGGTCTCGTCGTCGCGGTCGAGAAGCGCCTGCCCGTCGTGCCGGACGTTCCGACCTCGGCCGAGCAGGGCATGCCGGCCTTCCAGGCGATGGGCTGGAACGCGATGTTCGCCCCCAAGGACACGCCGAAGCCGATCGTCGAGGCGCTCAACGCGGCCGGAAAGGCGGCGCTCGCAAGCGAGAAGCTGAAGGCACGCCTCGCCGAACTGGGCGTCGTCGTGCCCGAGCCGGCCGGCCAGACCCCCGAAGCCCTGGCCGAACTCGTCCGGAGCGAGATCGACAAGTGGGTGCCGGTGATCAAGAAAGCGGGTGCCGTTGCCCAATAGCCATCGCCGCCGCGGCGAAAGAAGGACAGCCCGTGACGAACCTCTCCGAGAACCCGGTCATCTGCTTCGCTCACGCGGCCTACGGCCTGCTTGACGCCTACGATGCGCTGCCGGCCTCAGAGAGGCCGGCCGGCACGAGCGCCTTCCAGGTCGCGAGTCGCGAGGAACTCGCCGCACGGATCGGCGAGGCCGATATCGTCGTCGCCTCGGGGCTCTGGGACAACGCCCTCCTCGCGAAGGCGCCGCGGCTGCGCCTCGTCCAGTCGGTCTCGGCGGGCGTGAACCAGTTCGACGCGACAGCCTTCGCGGCGCATGGGGTGCAGCTCGCGAGCGCCCAGGGCGCGAACGAGCAGGCCGTGTCCGAGCATGCCATCGCCATGCTCCTCGCCCTCGCCCGGCGGATCCACGAGGCGCGGGACAACCAGGCGAGGCGCGTCTGGCGGCCGATGCAGAGCGACCACGGGCTCCGCGAGGACGTGATCGGCGGCAAGACGCTCGTCATCATCGGGCTCGGCCGGATCGGCGGCCGCCTCGCGCGGCTCGCCAAGGCCTTCGGGATGCATGTGATCGGCGTCCGCCGCGATCCCTCCGCCGGCCTCAACGGTGCCGACGAGGTGGTGGCGACGCGCGATCTCCTCGGCGTCCTGCCCCGGGCCGACTATGTCGCGCTGACCTGCCCACTCACCGACGAGACGAAGGACATCGTCGATGCCCGCGCGCTGGCGGCCATGAAGCCGCGCTCGATCCTGGTCAATCTCGCCCGCGGCGGCTGCGTCGTCGAGGCGGATCTGATCGCGGCCCTGCGCTCGGGCCATCTCGAGGCGGCCGGGCTCGACGTCACGGTCGAGGAACCGCTCCCCGCCGCCTCGCCCCTGTGGGAGATGCCGAACGTCCTCGTCACGCCGCATACGGGCGGCGAGACGCGCGCCTACGAGGCGAGCGTGACCGAACTCCTCGTCGAGAATATCGGCCGGCTCCGGCGCGGCGAGCGGCTGGTCAACCAGATCGTCTGACCTCGCCCTGCCTGCCACGGCGACCACCCTCCCCTGGAGGGGGAGGGTCGGACCGCAGGTCCGGGGTGGGGTGAAACCCGGCATCCACTTCGAAGACGTCGGTGATGAGGCGAGGTGGTTGTCACCCCACCCCGCCGGCTTCGCCGTCGACCCTCCCCCTCCAGGGGAGGGTTGGGAGCGCCGCCCCCTGCCCTCAGCCGCGCCGTCCGACGACCTGGCCCGCGACGCCGTCGAGAGCGCCCGGCTCCAGTTCAGCCGCGAGAAGGCGGGCCGGATCGACCGGGGCCGGCATCTGCAGGCGCCCTGCCGGGGCGCGGGCGAAGCCGAAGCGGGCGTAATACGGCTCGTCGCCGACGAGGATCACGAGCCGGTGCCCATCCGCCTTCGCGCGCTCCAGCGAACGGCCGATGAGGGCCGCGCCGATCCCGCGCCCCTCGAAGGCCGGATCGACCGCGAGCGGCCCGAGCAGCAGCCCCGGCACCTCGCCGAGGCTGATCGGCGAAAGCCGGATCGACCCGACGAGCAGCGTGCCGACGAGGGCCGTGAAACAGAGCTCCGGCGTCGCCTCCGCGCCCTCGCGCAGCCGGAACGCGGTTCGGGCGAAGCGTCCCGGTCCGAAGGCGCGCTCATGGAGGCGCTCGATCGGGGCGGCGTCTTCCGGACGTTCGGGCAGGATGGAGAGCGGCAGCGTCGTCATGCGCTTCCGCTACAGCATTGCGCGGACGGAGCCAGCCCCTTCCTGCGAAGGGCGGCCGCGGATGGCGGGGGAACGGTTGCGACCGGCCTGCGGATGTGGAAAGCGGCGAGCGCAAGGCCGGATCGATCCGGCCGCCATGTCGAGGACCTCTCGTGTCGCACCCCGTCTCGCCGCTCGCGCCGAAATCCGTGCCCGATTGCCCCGAGATCCGAGGCGTGCGCCTCGCGACGGCCGAAGCCGGCATCCGCTACAAGGGCCGCACCGACGTGCTCTACGTCGCGCTCGACGAGGGTGCGAGCGCGGCGGGCGTCTTCACCCGCTCGCGCTGCCCCTCGGCGCCGGTGGATTGGTGCCGCGCGAACCTCGCCGGCGGCACGGCCCGCGCCGTCGTCGTCAATTCCGGCAACGCCAACGCCTTCACCGGCGGGAAGGGCCGCGATTCGACGCGGCTGACCGCCGAGATCGCCGCGCGGGCCGCCGGCTGCCGGCCCGAGGAGGTGATGCTGGCCTCGACCGGCGTCATCGGCGAGCCGCTCGACGCGACGCGGTTCGAGGGCGTCCTCGCCGATTGCGCGTCGCGCGCCGCGCCCGGCGGCTGGCTCGAGGCCGCCCGCGCCATCATGACGACCGACACCTTCCCGAAGGTCGCGACCCGCTCGGTCGAACTCGGGAACGGCGAACGCGTCGTGATCAACGGCATCGCCAAGGGCTCCGGCATGATCGCGCCCGACATGGCGACGATGCTGTCCTTCGTCTTCACCGACGCCGCCATCGCCGCCCCCGTGCTGCAGACCCTCGTCTCCGAGGGGGCTGATACGAGCTTCAACTGCACGACGGTCGACGGCGACACCTCGACCTCCGACACCCTCCTCGCCTTCGCCACGGGACGGAGCGGCGGGAAGGCGATCGAGAACGCGGACGATCCGCGCCTGCCGGCCTTCAAGGCGGCGCTCGACGACCTCCTGATCGATCTCGCCCAGCAGGTCGCGCGCGACGGCGAGGGCGCGCGCAAATTCGTCACGGTGAAGGTCGAGAGCGCCGAGAGCGACGCCTCCGCGCACCGGATCGCGATGTCGATCGCCAATTCGCCCCTCGTGAAGACCGCCGTCGCCGGCGAGGACGCCAATTGGGGCCGCGTCGTCATGGCGGTCGGCAAGGCGGGCGAGCCGGCCGACCGCGACCTCCTCTCGATCTCGTTCGGAGACGTGCGGGTGGCGCACCAGGGGGCGCGCGATCCCGATTACGACGAGGCCGAGGCATCGGCGGCCATGAAAAAGGACGAGGTGACGATCACGGTCGATCTCGGCCTCGGCGAGGGCAAGGCGCGGGTTTGGACCTGCGACCTCACCAAGGCCTATGTCGAAATCAACGGGGATTACCGTTCATGAGAATCCATTTGGCGGCGCTGCTCGGTCTCGCCGCCCTCACCGCGGCGAGCACCATGGCCATGGCCGACGACAAGACCCCTCCGACCATGTCCATCACCGGCCGGGCGACAATCGAGGCGAAGCCCGATTACGCCGCCGTCTCGATCGGGGTGTCGAACAAGGCCCAGACGACGGCCGCCGCGATCGACGCCACATCGTCCGCCGCCGGCAAGATCGCCGCCGCCGCGAAGGCCTTCGGCATCGAGCCGCGCGACATCCAGACGAGCTACGTCTCACTCCAGCCGGCCTACCGCCCCGTGCGCGACCCCTCGGGCGTCGTCGAGCAGAAGCCGGACGGCTATTCGGCCTCGAACTCGGTCGTGGTGCGCGTCCGCGATCTCGGCAAGCTCGGCGAGTTCCTCCGCAACGTCGTCGATGGCGGCGCGAACCATATCGGCGGGGTCGCCTTCGAACTCTCCGATTCGACCAAGCTCGAGGGCGAGGCGCTCGCCGCCGCCGTGAAGGACGCGCGCCGGCAGGCCGACATCATCGCCGAAGCGGCGGGCGTGAAGATCGCCCGGATCGAATCGATCTCGGTTTCGCAGGGCTATCGGCCGATGGCACGGGTCGCATCGGCACCGCGCGCCATGGCGCGCGAGCGCGCCGACGTGCCGGTCGAGGCCGGGTCCCTGGACGTGCAGTCCGAGGTCCAGGTCACGTTCTCCTTCAACTGACCATCGCGTTCGGGCCGTGAAACTTCTTCTCGTCGTCGCCGTGGCGCTCGTCGATGCCGACGGGCGCGTCCTCATCTCCGAACGGCCGCAGGGCAAGGCCCTGGCGGGCCTCTGGGAGTTTCCGGGCGGCAAGATCGAGCCGGGGGAGCGGCCCGAACGCAGCCTGATCCGCGAATTGAAGGAGGAGCTCGGCATTGACGTCGAGGAGCCGTGCCTCGCGCCGCTCACCTTCGCGAGCCACGCCTATGAGGAGTTCCACCTCCTCATGCCGCTCTATGTCTGCCGGCGCTGGAAGGGCTCGGTGCAACCGGTGGAAGGCCAGCGCCTCGCCTGGGTCAGGCCGACGAAGCTCCGCGACTACCCGATGCCGCCGGCCGACGAGCCGCTCATCCCGGCGCTGATCGATCTCCTGGCCCCGCTGGGCGCCTAGATCCCGCTGCGTCTTCGGAAACCTACCGGGCCTCGGCCTGGCGCCGAAGCGTTCTGCGTGCGGGGCGTGCCGGGCTCATCTGCGGCATGATCCAGTGTCCGCTCGCCATCATCGTCACGGTGCGCCGGGTGGCGCTCGAGAGGAGGCGGCTCTGCGTGAGCGCGACGAAATCCGCATCCGTCCGGATGGCGCGCCGCGAGCCGTGATAGACGACCGGCCCCGTCTTCAGCACGACGATGTCGCCGTGACGGAGCGTCGGATCCTTCAGATACCAGTCCGGATTGGCGACCGGATCGATGCTCTTGACGAGGACGGGCTTGCGCTCGCGGGCGCCGAGGGCGGCCCGGTCCGACAGCGTCTTCTGCAGATCCCGCCTGCCCTTGCCGCGCGGCCGGACGGTCACGTCGAGCGGCTTCGAATCGAAGCCCGGCGGCTGCACCGTGGTCGGCCGCCCGAACAGGAAGTCGAGCAGGCCCGCCGCCTTCGCCGGTCCCGGAATCAGGATCCCGGCGCCGAGCGCGAGCGCGAGGATCGGAAGAAGCGAAGCGACGGGGCGCATGCGGGTTAACGAAGGTTAATCAGGCGGGCGAGGGGAGGCCTAATCGGCGGGCTGCGGCCCGGCAAGGGGTTTGCTGCGACAGCGAACGAATTCTCCCGGTCCTGTTTCTCCGTAGGCTTAACGCCGCGCCGCCGAAGCCGAGGACGGCGGGGCCGGGACCTCGTCCGCCGGCCCCGCGATCCAGTCCCTCCACAGGAGGTGGAGGCTCGCCATCAGGGCCGGCCCGAGGAAGAGGCCGAGCAGACCAAAGGTCTCGACACCGCCGAGGATGCCGATCAGCACCCACAGGAAGGGCAGCTTCGTCGCCCCGCCGATGAGGGCCGGACGGACGGCGTGATCGGCGACGAAGACGACGATGCTCCCCACCGCGACGATCGCGACCGCGGCCCCGACGGAGCCGTCGGCGAGGACGAGCAGCGCCGCGGCGCAGAACACGGCCGCGGCCCCGAACGGGATCATCGCCGCGATCGCGGTCGCGGCCCCGAACAGGGCGGGATGGGGCACGCCGGCGAACCAATAGGCGATGCCGATGAGGATGCCCTCGCCGATCCCGACCAGGACGAGCCCGTCCACGGTGCCATGGATCGAGGCGATCATCTGCCGGCCGATCCGCTCCCCGTGAGGCCCGATGGCGCGTTCGCTCGCCCGCCTCAGGGCGTCGAGGAGCCAGAGGCCGTCGCGGTAGAGGAAGAACAGCGTCAGGATGGTGAAGCCGAACACGATGCTCCGGTGCAGCAACTGCCCGCCGAGCGAGCGGCTGAGCCCGGCGACGGCGTCGTGGTTGAACCGCTCGATCAGGCCGGAGGCGGCCGCGCCGCTGGCGAGGTTCTCCGTCCACCAGGACAAGGCGGCCGGCCCGAGGAGGGGGAGGTCGCCGAGCCAGGGTGGCGGCGGAAGGCCCGAGCGCCGCGCCTCCTCGACCAGCGAGAGCACGGTGTGGGCCTCCCGCGCGACCTGGATTCCCGCGGCGGCAAGGGGGACGAGGACCAGAAGGGCCGCCGCGACGCTGAAGACGAGCGGCCACAGGATGTCGTGGCCGCGCGGCGGGTACATGGCGCGCACGCGTGCATAGAGAGGCCAGGTCGCGACGGCGAGGATCGCGGCCCAGCCGAGGGCCGGCAGGAAGGACCGGATCGTCCAGAGGCCCGCCACCAGCAGCAGCAGGCAGAGGACGATGAAGGTCCGCCGTTGGGCCGGGCTCGGCGGATCGTGGGGCATCGTTTCGAATGCCTTGGGTTCGCTCATTTCGCCCTCGTTGCGGCCGCGGCCCGGGACACCCGGCCCGAAAATCGCTACCAACTCCGCGATCCCATGACGAGACCGGATGGAGTGCCTGCCTTGACGAACGTGACCATCGACGGCGAGCGCCTGTGGGGAACGCTGATGGAGACCGCCAAGATCGGCGGCACGGCGAAGGGCGGCATCCGCCGGCTGACGATGTCGGAGGAGGACAAGCGCGTCCGCGACTGGTTCAAGGCGGCCTGCGAGGCGGCGGGCTGCACGGTCACGGTCGACACGATCGGCAACATGTTCGCGCGGCGGGAGGGCAAGAACCCCGACCTGCCGCCGATCTGCATGGGCTCGCATCTCGACACCCAGCCGACGGGCGGCAAGTTCGACGGCATCCTCGGCGTGCTGGCGGGGCTCGAGGCGATCCGCAGCCTCGACGCGATCGGCTACCAGACCAACGCCCCGATCGAGGTGATCAACTGGACGAACGAGGAGGGCGCGCGCTTCACGCCGGCCATGATGGCCTCGGGCGCCTTCGCGGGGGTCTTCACCGAGGAGTACATCCTCTCCCGCACCGACCGCGAGGGCACGACCTTCGCCGACGCCATGGACGCGATCGGGTATCGGGGCGACACGCCCCTCGGCGGCCGGAAGCTCGGCGCCATGTTCGAACTCCATATCGAGCAGGGCCCGATCCTCGAAGCCGAGGACCGGATGATCGGGGTCGTCACGGGCGTCCAGTCGATCCGCTGGTTCGAGCTCACCATCACGGGCGCGGCAGCCCATGCCGGCGCGACCCCGATGCCGGCGCGGCGCGACGCCCTGGTCGGGGCGGCGCGCGCGATCGAGGCCGTCGAGGCGGTGGCGCTCGCCCATGCCCCCGATGGCGTCGGCACGGTCGGCATCCTCGAATGCCGGCCCGGCTCGACCAACGTCGTTCCGGGCGAGGTCTTCCTGACCATCGACCTCCGCCATCCGCTCGACGAGGTGGTGGCGCGGATGGAGGAGGACCTGCGGGCGCGACTCGCGGAGATCCAGGGCCGGCTCGAATTCGGCCTCGAGCGCATCTGGGTCTCGCCCGCGGTGCATTTCGACCCGGTCCTGATCGGCCATGTCCGCGAGGCGGCCGAACGGCTCGGCTTCCGCCACCGCGACATCGCCTCGGGCGCGGGCCACGACGCGGTCTACACCGCCCGCATCTGCCCGACGACGATGGTCTTCGTGCCCTGCAAGGAGGGGATCAGCCACAACGAGGCCGAGGAGAGCACCTTCGAGCAATGCGCCGCCGGCACCCAGGTGCTGCTCAACGCCGTCCTCGCCTACGACGCGACCCTGGAGGGGTGAGCTTCAATCGTCGGACGCAACGAACAGGTAATGCGTGCTTCTGCCTCCGGCATCGGCGCGGACGAGGACGGAGCGGCCGATGAGGTCGTCGATGTCGCGAAGTGCCGTGTCGGGGGAGCAGCCGGCGAGGGCGGCCCATTTCGATGCCGTCAGCTTGCCCTGAAAGCCGTCCAGCAGCTTGGCCAGCACCTTCCGCTGCCGGATGCTGATGCCGTCGAGCTTCGGTTGCGCCCAGAACTGCGCCTTGCGCAGGACGGTCGCCAGATGCACCTCGGCGTCGGCGATCGCCTTGTCGAGGATGCCGAGGAACCAGACGAGGCGCGCCGTGATGTCGAGATCGCCCTTCTGCGCCGCTTCGAGCGTTGCGTAATAGGCGCTCCTCTCCACCCGTAGCCGCGCCGAGATGCTGTAGAAGCGTTGAGCCAGCCCTTCCGCGCGGGCCAGCATCATGTCCGCGAGGGCGCGACCGATCCGTCCGTTGCCGTCGTCGAAGGGGTGGATCGTCACGAACCAGATATGGGCCACGGCCGCCTTGAGCACGAGATCGAGATCGGGATGCTCGGCTTCGTACCAGGCCAGGAAACGGCTCATCTCATCGGCCACGCGCTCCGCCGGCGGGGCCTCGAAATGGACCGTCTCTCGACCGAGCGGCCCGGAGACGACCTGCATCGGCCCGCCATCGGGCTTGCGCCAGTCTCCGACCGTGATCCGGCGAAGACCACTGCGGCCGGTCGGAAACAACGCCGCGTGCCAGGCGAAGAGCCGCTCCTCGGTCAGGGGCGCCGCGTGGTTCTGGACTGCGTCGACGAGGATCTCGACGATCCCGTCGGCGTCCCGGCGGATCGCGGCGGGAACGGGATCGTCGAGGCCGAGCCGGCGCGCGAGCGACGAGCGCACGGCCGACATGTCCAGAACCTCGCCTTCGATCTCGCTCGTCTTGACCGCATCCTCCGCCAGCATGTCGAAGGCCGTTTCATCGCGGAGAGCGAGACCCAGCCCCTGCATGCGCCCGATCAGCCGCCCTTGCCGGTGCCTCACGGCCGCGAGCGGCGCCGAAAGACGCGCAGCGTCCCAGCGAAAGCCCGGCCAATCCGGCCTCTGGTAGATATAGGGCATAATCACCGCACCATCTGCGGCGAATATGTCCTGCAATCGCCGCATCGGCAACCGTGTGTCGAGGCCTCTCACGAGGCTCGCAGGCGACAAAGCGCGCGGCAGACATTATCTGAGCGGCGTCATCGTTCCGTCGCCGTCAGAGGTTTCCGCCGTGCAGAAGCAACGTCCCGTCATGCTCGTGATCCTCGACGGCTTCGGCTGGCGCGAGGAGAGGGCGGACAACGCCGTCGCGCAGGCGCACAAGCCGGTCTTCGACGGGCTCTGGAGCACCTGCCCCCGCGCCTTCCTGCGCACGAGCGGGGCGGATGTCGGCCTGCCGGACGGGCAGATGGGGAATTCCGAGGTCGGCCACCTCAATATCGGCGCGGGCCGCGTCGTGATGCAGGACCTGCCCCGTATCGGCAACGCCATCGCCGATGGCAGCCTCGCCGCCGATGCGACGCTCGCCGGCTTCGTCGCCAGGCTCAAGGAGACGGGCGGCACCTGCCACCTGATGGGCCTCGTCTCGCCCGGTGGCGTCCATGCCCATCAGGACCACGCCGCCGCCCTCGCGCGGATCGTGACCGCGGCCGGCGTGCCGGTCGCCGTCCATGCCTGGACGGACGGGCGCGACACGCCCCCCCGTTCGGGCGCGGACGACCTCGCGCGCCTCGCGGCGGCGCTGCCGGACGGCGCCCGCATCGCGACCGTCAGCGGCCGCTACTACGCCATGGACCGCGACAACCGCTGGGAGCGCGTCTCGAAGGCCTACGGGGCCATGGCGGACGGGCAGGGCGCGCCCTTCCCCGACGCGGCCTCGGTCATGGCCGCCTCCTATGCGGCCGACGTCACCGACGAGTTCGTCGTCCCCGCGGTGCTCGGCGGCTATGCCGGCATGGCGGATGGCGACGGCATCCTCTGCTTCAACTTCCGCGCCGACCGGGTGCGCGAGATCCTGGCGGCCCTTCTCGACCCGGCCTTCGCCGGCTTCGAGCGCGCGAAGGCGCACCGGGTCGCGGCGGCCCTCGGCATGACGGAATATTCGACCGCCCTCGACCGGCTGATGGGCACGGTCTTCAAGCCGCAGAGCATGACCAACATCCTCGGCGAGGTGGTCGCGAAGGCAGGTCGCACCCAGCTCCGCATGGCGGAGACGGAGAAGTACCCGCACGTCACCTATTTCCTGAACGGCGGCGAGGAGACGCCCTATCCCGGCGAGGAGCGCGTCATGGTGCCCTCGCCCAAGGTCGCGACCTACGATCTCCAGCCCGAGATGTCGGCGCCGGAACTCGCCGGCAAGGCGGCCGAGGCCATCCGCTCGAAGCGCTTCGACCTGATCGTGCTGAACTTCGCCAATCCCGACATGGTCGGCCATACGGGCAGCCTCGAGGCTGCGATCCGGGCGGTCGAGACGGCCGATGCCGGGCTCGGCCTCATCTGGGAGGCGGTGAAGGCGGAGGGCGGCGCGCTCCTCGTCACCGCCGACCACGGCAACAGCGAATTGATGCGCGATCCCGCGACCGGCGGCCCGCACACGGCACACACGACCAACCCCGTGCCCGTCGTGCTGGCGGGCGTGCCGGGCGTGCGGCTCCACGACGGCCGGCTCGCGGACATCGCCCCGACCCTCCTCGCGCTGATGGGCATCGCCCAGCCGGCGGAGATGACGGGCCGGCCCCTGGCCGAGCCGGCCTGATCCCCGAGCCGGCCGGCCCTGGACCGGCCGGCTTCCTCAGGCGGCCTTCCGGTCCGCCAGGAAGCTCCCCATCCGGTCGAGCGCCCGCGCGATGTTCTCGGCGGAATTGGCGTAGGAGACGCGGATATAGCCCTCGCCGTGGACGCCGAAATCGGGTCCGCCGATGGTCGCGACGCCCGCTTCCTCCAGCAGCGCCGAGGCCAGCTTCTTCGCCTTCCACCCCGTCTGCGAGATGTTCGGAAACGCGTAGAACGCGCCCTTCGGCACGATGCAGGAGACGCCGGGCAGCCGGTTCAGGCCCTCGGTCACGAGTGTGCGGCGCTTGTCGAAGGCGGCCATCATCTCGGCGACGCAATCCTGCGGGCCGTTCAGTGCCGCGATCCCGGCGAACTGGGTCGGCGCGTTGACGCAGGAGAAGGAGTTCACGGCGAGCTTGCGGGCCATGTCGTAGAGCCGCGCCGGCCAGACCGACCAGCCGAGCCGCCAGCCGGTCATGGCATAGGTCTTGGAAGCGCCGTCGAGATAGATCAGCCGGTCGCGGATCTCGGGATAGGACAGCAGCGAGACGTGCTGCTCGCCGTCATAGGTCATCGTGCCGTAGATCTCGTCGGAGAGGATCGCGACGTCGGGGTGCTTCGCGAGGCCCGCGACGAGCGCGTCGATCTCGGCCTTCGGCGTCACGCCGCCCGTCGGGTTCGCCGGCGAGTTGATGATGACGAGGCGCGTCTTCGGCCCGATCAGCGACAGGGCTTCCTCGGCCGAGAAGGCGAAGCCGTTCTCCTCCCGGATCGGGATCGGGATCGGCGTCGCGCCGGTATACTCGATCATCGAGCGGTAGATCGGGAATCCGGGATCGGGATAGAGGATCTCCGCGCCGGGCTCGCCGAACATCAGGATCGCGGCGAACATCGTCACCTTGCCACCCGGCACGACCATGACGCTACCGGGATCCACCGAGACGCCGAACCGGCGATGCAGGTCGCCGGAGACCGCCTCGCGCAGCGGCAGGATGCCGGTCGCGGGCGTATAGCCGTGATGTCCGTCGCGGATCGCCTTGGCCGCCGCCTCGGCGACATGCGGCGGGGTCGGGAAATCGGGCTGGCCGATGCCGAGATTGACGATGTCCCGGCCCTGCGAGGCGAGTTCGGTCGCCCGAGCCAGGACCGCGAAGGCGTTCTCTTCGCCGATCCGGTCGAAATTCGACACCGTCCGAAACATGACGTTTTCTCCCTCCTGCCCTTGGCAGGTTCGCCCTCCTATGGCCGAAGCGGGCGACGCTCAAGAGCCCGCGGGCGATCCGAGAATTGACGGTCCAGGGGTTCGGACGATATTGGAGCGGTTCAAAGGGTGGCCTGGCCAGCCCTGGTGCTGACCGCAGGGGCGCGTATGAACCTGGCGAAGCGGAAGGGGCTGATCGCCCGGACGCCGGAGAGCGAACGCCCTCCTGCCGGTCCGCTGCGGTTCCCTCCCAGACTCGCGAGCGAGCCCGTTTCGCGGTTTCGCCCCTTCGAGGATCGCTGGGAACCCGGCTTCCTTCGGCTTCCGCTCGCCTCCGCGAGCCGTCCCCTGTCCTGGGTCGTCGATTCGATGGGCATCTATTACGATGCCACCGCTCCGAGCGAACTCGAGATGCTGCTCGAGCGCGGCGGGTGGGAAAGCGACGAACTCATGGCCGAGGCCGAGGCCGGAATCGCGGCCCTTCGCCAGAGCGGCCTTTCGCTGGACAACGATCCGCGACGGCGCGATCTCGGCCGGCTTCTCGACGCCGCGGAAGACCTCGATCTCGGCCCGGGAGGGAAGGTCGTGGTCGTCGTCGACCAGCCGATCGCCGATCAGACGGTCGGTTTCTCGCTGGCCGGTGCCGGCCGGTTCGGCGCCATGCTGGAATATGCGCGTGCGGAGAACCCCGACGCGATGATCGTCGTCGTCACGGACCCGGCGGGGCCCGCGGTTGCCGAGGCCGGCCATCTGCTCCGGCGCCCGCTTCCGGAGGGGGTGTTTCCCGTCTACGAGCCCGTGACGAGCCGCTCGATCATCGACCGGGCCGATCGTCTCTATACGGTCTGCACGCATCTCGGCTTCGAGGCGGCCTTGGCCGGCATTCCCGTCGTCTGTTTCGGGATCGCCTTCTATTCCGGCTGGGGCTTCACCGATGATCGCCTCGTCGCCAGCCGGCGGACACGCCGACGCAGCGCGCTCGAGGTCTTCGCCGCCGCCTATCTGCACTATTCCCGGTACTACGATCCGAAGACCGGCGGCATGATCGGCTTCGCCGACGCCCTCGCGCTGCTGAAGGACGAGGTCGCCGCCTCCCGGACGGCGACCACCGCTCGCTCACGCAACCGAGGCTCGATCGGGCTCGAGCGCCTGGGCATCTTCCGGTCCGGCCTGCGACACCTCCTGCCGAAGAACTGACGGGTTCGTCTGAGCGGCGAGGTCGAGGCGGTCCGCCGCCGCCCGCACGGCCGCCGACAGGCCTTCGCGGCCGTAATAGACGCCGCGGATCTGGATCTCCGAGGCGATGGCCCGGATGAAGGCGGTGAGAAGCTCCTGATCCGGCGGCTGCGCTTCCGCCCAGAACCGGTCGAGATGGCCCTTGAAGGCGAGGCCTTCGATGTCGAACACGGCCGCCCCGAGCGTGATCAGCGGCTTGCCCGAGCGCAATCCCCACAGGCCGACGGTCGAATTCACCGTCACGACGCCGCGCGCGCCGTCCAGCAGCGTGTCGAGCTGGCCGCCATCGAGGAAGTCGACCCGGTTGCGGACGCCCCAATTCGCGGCCGACCGCCGGACCAGCCGGCCCCAGTTGCGCATCCCGGGATCGAGCGGGTGGATCTTCACGAGCAGCCGCGCATCCGCGGGCGCATTGGCCGCGAAGGAGCGGATGACCTCGTGGATCGGCGTCTTGAGGTCCGGATAGGGCGAATAGGCGCGAAGCTGGAAGTCGTTCTCCATCTGCAGGGGAAAGACCCAATAGGGCACGCCCGATTCGCGGACGGACTGGATCAGGCGATTCGCCCGCTTGTGCCCGCGCTTCGCCCGCAGGAAATGAAGCCCGGTCCCGAGATAGACGAAGGCCGGATGATGGACCTGGTGGGAGCGGTAGCCGGGATAGCGGAAGGAGAGAAGCGAACTCGACAGGTGATAGGCCATGTCCCACACGGCCTGGGTGAAGAAGCTGTCGCCGTATTTGACGGTGAGATCGGGTTCCGGCGCCGCCGCCGCGAGCGCCCGGATCGCGTCCGGCTCGCGCGGGAAGGCGCTGTCGCCCGACATGCCGTCCGGCTCCAGCGTGATCCAGTCGGGCCGCAGATAGCCGAAATCGGTCACGGTCACGCGGATGTTGCGGGCCTTGGCCGCCGCCACCGCCACCTTGTGGTAGAAACGCTGCTCCCCGAGCAGGACGAGATCGGTCACGCCCCTGCTGTCGAGGAACTCGGACACGAAGGCCGGCCAGGCCTCGAGCGGACCCCGATAATCCGTCGCGCCGCCGCGGCGCCAGAACAGGCTGTCCCCGTAGCAGAGATTGATCCGGAGGGCCTTGTGCCCACGCGCCTCAAGCGCGTCCGCCACCTCCGCGAAGAAGGGCGTGATCGGTCCTTGCAGAAACAGAAAAACCTGTCGGCCGGCATGGCCAGAGCGCATATGGCGCGACCCACTCCGTTGACGTCGTCCCTCCATGTCATGGGCGGGAGCCCACGGCAATGTCGGACCGGCGGGCCCGAGGGCCCGTCACTGCTTCAATGCACAGCGATGGGATGCACCCTGCGGATCGCGACCGCGATCCAGCCCGCGAGCGCTGCCTTGATCAGGTCGCCCGGCACGAAGGCCAGCGTGCCCAAGGCCGCATTCTGCCACGCGATCCCGGTGACGGCGACGAGGCCGATGACGCCGCAGAGATGGTCGATCACGACGCCGCCGAGGATGCAGGCGAGGACCGTCGCGCCGAAGGCGGGGAGCGGCGGCCGCCTGTCCGCTCCCAGGAGGCCGACGACCCAGCCCGTCACGAAGGCCGCGGGAACGAAGCCGATCAGATAGCCGACCGTCGGGCCGGCGAAGACGCCGAGGCCGCCCCGGCCGCCGGAGAGGACCGGCAGCCCCATCGCCACCAGGGCGATCAGGATCACGGCCGCCATCGCGCCGCGCCAGGGGCCCAGCAGCGCGCCGGCCAGCATCACCCCGAGCGATTGCAGCGTGATCGGCACGGGAATGATGCCGATCGGGATCGGCGGGATCGTGCCGAGGACGACGATGAGGGCCGCGAACAGGGCCGTGAGGACGATGTCATGGGTGGTCACGCGGCGGCTCCTTCGGGGACGATCGCGCCTTCTCGCCCGTCCAGGAGCGGGCGTCGATGGCCTCGGCGGTTTCCGTGGCCTCGCGCAGGATGCGGGCCACGAGCGGGATGATCAGGCGGCTCGGGGACGCTCTGAGGCCGCGCGCGGCCTGAGCCTCGCGCAACTCCTCGGCCATCCCGCGCACGAGCGCCAGGGAGCGCAGCGCGAGCGCGAGCGCGAGTCCCGCCTTGTCGGCGGAGACGAAAGGCAGCCGCTCGAAGGGGCGGAGCGCGGCGACGATGGCGTCCTGGATCGCGCTCGCGCGCGTCGTGCCGGTGACGAGCTCGGCGAGGACGAGGAGGCTCGACAGCCGCAGCAGGACGACGAGCGCCCGCTCCGGCCCCTCGATGAGGAGCGTCAGCAGCGCGAGGCAGCCGATCGTCAGCACGAGCCAGCGGCCGGCCGCCCGCGACAGCCCGGCAGGCCCGAGCACCAGAAGGCCTGCGAGAAGAACGAGGGCGGAGGCGACGCCCAGCACGGCCGCGGATTGGATGAGAAGCAATCCGGTCGCGAGCACCACGAGCGCGGCGAGCTTCAATCCGGCCGGCCAGCTCGACACCGCCGCGCGGAGGGAGGGCGACCAGGCCTCGCGGCTCACGCCATGCGCTCCCGGTACCAGGCGATGGCGGCGCCCGGCTCGTCGTCGGCGACGATGCGGCCGCCGTCGAGCACGAGGGCCCGGTCGAAACCCGCGACGAGGTCGAGGTCGTGCGTCACGACGATCGCCTGCTGGTCGAGCCCGCCGATCGCGGCGGCGATCCGGTTGCGGTTGCGGAGGTCGAGGAGGGTCGTCGGCTCGTCGAAGACGAGGATGGCCGGCTGCATCACGAGGACGCCGAGCAGCGCGACGAGCTGCTTCTCGCCGCCGCTGAGGGTCGCGACGGGCTGAGCCGCGAGATGGCCGAGGCCGAAGCCGTCGAGCGCCGCGCGGGAGGCCTCCGCGGCCTCCATCCGCGACCGGCCGAGATTGCGCAGGCCGAAGGCGATGTCCTCCTCGACGATCGGGAAGACGATCTGGTTGTCGGGATTCTGGAAGACGAAGCCGACGCGGCGGCGCACGGCCTTGGGATCGGCCGCCGGATCCAGGCCGTCGACATCCAGCCGTCCGGCGCTCGGCACGACGAGGCCGTTGATGAGCCGCACGAAGGTGCTCTTCCCGGAGCCGTTGGGGCCGAGGATCGCGATGCGCCGCTCCGGGAGCACGCAACTCACCTCCGCGAGGACGCGACGCTCCCCCCGCGTGACGGAGACCTCGTCGAACCGGATCACCGCGTCATCCCGGGTTCAACGTGACGATGGGAGACGCGGCGACCCCGCGACGGTGCGGGCGGCGGATTCATGACGGTTCCTCGACATGGGCCGCCCCGATGCCATGCGCGGGCGAGCGGGTACAGGGGCTTGCCCGCGGCGTGCCACTAGCCGTGCCCGATAGCGCGGGCTAAGCCTCAAGGCGGAGGTATCGCATGACCCGTTCCATCCTCGCCGAGATCGAGCCCCTGGCAGCCGGGCTCACGGCCATCCGCCGCGACATCCACGCCCATCCGGAAATGGGCATGGAGGAGACGAGGACGGCGGCCCTCGTGGCGCGGGAATTGAGGGCGGCGGGGCTCGAGGTGACGGAAGGCGTCGGCGGCACGGGCGTCGTCGGCACGCTGCGCGGGAACCGGCCCGGGAACCGCGCGATCGGCCTGCGCGCCGACATGGACGCGCTCGCCATCCACGAGAAGACGGACCTGCCTTACGCCTCGACGACGCCGGGCACCATGCATGCCTGCGGCCATGACGGCCACACGACCATGCTGCTCGGCGCAGCCAAGGCCCTCGCCGCAAGGCCGGATTTCGGCGGCACGGTGCAATTCATCTTCCAGCCCGCCGAGGAGGGCCGCGGAGGCGCCGCGGCCATGCTCGCCGACGGGCTGTTCGAGCGCTTCCCCTGCGATGCGGTCTACGGGATGCATAACGGGGCCGGCCTGCCGGTCGGCAAGTTCCGGATCCGCTCCGGCCCGATGATGGCGGCGGTCGACTTCTTCACCGTCACCTTCCGCGGCACCGGCGGGCATGGCGGCTCGACGCCGCATCTGGCGACGGATGTCACCATCGCCCAGGCCCATTTCTGCCTCGCGCTCCAGAACGTGATCGGGCGCAACGTGCCGGCCGTCGAGCCGGCGGTAGTCTCGATCGGCTCGATCCATGGCGGCTCGGCGGATTCGCCGAACGTGATGCCGGCCGAGATCGTGATCACCGGAACGGTCCGCACCTTCTCGGACACCGTCCGCGCCTTGATGGAGCGGCGCCTGCGCGAACTCGCCGCCATCCATGCCCAGGCTCAGGGATGCAGCGCCGAGGTCGCCTATTCCGGTTTCACCAACGTCCTCGTCAACGACCCCGACCATACCGCGAAGGCGGTGCGGGCCGCCTCCCTCCTCGTCGGCGAGGAAGCGGTCGACGGCAACGCCCCGCCGATTACGGGTGGCGAAGATTTCGCCGACATGCTGCAGGCCCGGCCCGGCGCCTTCATCTTCATCGGCAACGGCGTGAAGGAGGATGGCTCCTTCCACTCCGTCCACACGCCCCATTACGACTTCAACGACGACATCATCCCGCTCGGCGTCGGCTACTGGGTCGCGCTCGTGCGGCAGGAACTCGGGGCCTGAAGGCTACCCGACAGCGGCACGCTCACCCTCCCCTGGAGGGGGAGGGTCGGACCGAAGGTCCGAGGTGGGGTGATGCGCGGCATCCACCTCGACGACGTCAAGGATGAGGAGAGGCGGGGTTCACCCCACCCCGCCGGCTTCGCCGTCGACCCTCCCCCTCCAGGGGAGGGCGGGAGGAGCGGTCATCGCTCGTCGACCGCTCCCGGCCTACCGCACCTCGCTCAGCTTCTGCCCGCTCACCGTCTCCAGCAGCGCGTAGAGCGTGCGGTTGACGGGCACGGCGATGCCGTGGCGGTCGGCGGCCTCGAGGAGCGCGCCGGTGACATAGCGATGCTCCAGCGGGCGGCCCGAAAGACGGTCGTAGAGCATCGAGGTGCCGGCATCGGCGCCGTGGGTGCCGAGCGCGGCCAGGGCCCGCTCGAGATCGTCCGCCGTGAGCTTCGCACCTTCCGCCTGGGCGACGGCGACGGCCTCTTCGAGGATCTGCCGGGCGAGGTCGCGGGCCTGGGGCTCGCGGAAGAGGGAGGTTCGCCGGAGCGTCAGCGCGGTCAAGGCATTGGCGACGAGGTTCGACAGGAGCTTGCGCCAGGCGACGGTGACGAAATCCTCCGTCGGCTCGATCGCGAAGCCCGTCCCCGCGAAGAGCCCGGCCAGCGCCGCCGCGTCTTCGCCGGCGGGAACCGCGATTCGCTTCGCCCCGTGATGGACGATCTCCCCGGGCGCCCGCCGCTCGACGCTGCACCAGATGATCG
Source organism: Enterovirga rhinocerotis (assembly GCF_004363955.1). Lineage (GTDB taxonomy): Bacteria > Pseudomonadota > Alphaproteobacteria > Rhizobiales > Beijerinckiaceae > Enterovirga > Enterovirga rhinocerotis. Next base: position 181,553 of record NZ_SNZR01000016.1, on the reverse strand, counting down.
CGGGCTGGACGGCCGCCGGCCCCGCGATCGGCGCGGCGCGCTCGACATGGCCGACCCCGTTCTGGATCACGACGAGGGTCGAGCCCGGCCGCGCCAGCGCCTCGATCCAAGGGAAGGCGCTCGCCGTGTCCTGCGATTTCGTCGTCAGGAGGATCCAGCGCGCCGGGGCGATCCCGGCCGGATCGGCCGTGATCGGGAGCGGCACCTCGCGGACGGTGCCGCCCTCCTCGACCGTCAGCCGGTCGAACGGCGTCCTCACGCAGAGCGTGACCTTGCGGCCGGCCTCCGCGAGGCTCGCCGCGACATAGCCGCCGATCCCGCCGCTGCCGATCACGGCGACGTGATCCGCCGCTCCGTCCGTCTCTCGACCCATGCTGCTATCCTGCCCCTGCTGCGGCTTTGCGCCGTTTCCGCATCCGTCATCCGGATGACCGCGTCGTCCTCCCGTGACGGGGAGGGGTTCCTATTCGCGCCGGATTCCTAGAACAGCCTCTAGAGATGCCAATGTCGTGCCGCCAGGGACTCGCCGCATGAACGACCCGCGCTGGATGGTGATCACCGGGGCCTCCTCGGGGATCGGGGAGGAGATGGCGCGCATCGCCGCCTCCCGCGGCCGCTCCCTCGTCCTCGTCGCGCGGCGGCAGGAGCGGCTCGCCGGCCTCGCCCAGGGCCTCGCGAGCGACGCGGTGCGGATCGAGACCGTCGCGCTCGATCTCGAGCGACCCGATTCGGCGCAGGCGCTCGTGACGACGCTGCAGGAGCGCGGCATCGTCGTCGAGACGCTCGTCAACAATGCCGGGTTCGGGCTCCGCGGCGGCTTCGCATCCCTCCCCTACGAGGAGCAGATCGCCATGATCGAGCTCAACGTGACGACGTTGACGCGGCTCTGCCGGCTCGTCCTGCCCGATCTCGTCGCCCAGCGGCGGGGCGGGATCATCAACGTGGCCTCGCTGGCCGCCTGGCAGGCCATCCCCTTCTTCGCCGTCTACGCGGCCACCAAGGCCTATGTCGTGTCCTTGTCGGAAGCCCTGCACGAGGAGGTGCGCCGGCACGGCGTCGTGGTCACGGCCGTCTGCCCGGGCCCCACCACGACCGAGTTCGCCATCCGCGCCGACATGGAGAAGTCGAAGCTCTTCAACATGGCGCCGATGAACGCCGCCGCCGTCGCGCGCATGGGGCTCGACGGGCACGAGGCGGGACGGGCCGTCGTGATCCCGGGCCTGCGCAACCGGGCGACCGGCTTCGGCTCGCGGCTCGTGCCGCGGATCGTCGCCCGCCGCGTCGCGGGCTGGCTCCAGGGTTGACGGAATGGCCCTTCCGGCCGCTCTCGGGCGCCAGTTCGGCGTCTTCGTCGCCGTTGGGCTCGCGGCGGCGATCGCCCATTACGGCCTGCTGATCGGCCTCGTCGAAGGCTATCGGGTCGATCCGGTCCCCGCGACCCTCGTCGGCTATGTCGCTGGCGGGATCGTGTCCTATCTCCTCAACCGGCGCCTGACCTATGCGAGCGCCCGCCCGCATCGCGAGGCGACCTGGCGCTTCGCCGCCGTCGCCGGCACGGGTTTCCTCATCACCTGGGCGATGGTGGCCGGCCTCGTGCGCGGGGCCGGGATGCCCTATCTCGCCGCGCAGCTCCTGACGACGGCCGCCGTCCTGTTCTGGAGCTTCGGCGCGCACAGGCTCTGGACATTCCGGGCGCCGCCGCCCTGAGCGCGAGAGCCCGAGCCGCGCCTTTTGCGCTGGATCAATTCGTCGGGACGGCCTCGGGATGATAAGCGACGCTCTCGCGACAGCAGACGGAGCTCTCCCCATGCCGACATCGCCCCAAGCCTCCCCCGCTTCGACGACGAGCACGAGACCGCGGCCGCCCAAGATGCGGGCCGCCATCTTCGTCGAGCCCGGCCGGATCGAGCTCGACGACAAGCCCGTCCCCGAGATCGGGCCGCTCGACGCCCTGATCCGCATCACGACGACCACGATCTGCGGGACGGACGTCCACATCCTGAAGGGCGAGTACCCGGTCGCACGCGGCCTCACCATCGGCCACGAGCCGGTCGGCATCATCGAGAAGCTCGGCTCCTCGGTTCTGGGCTTCCGCGAGGGCCAGCGCGTCATCGCCGGCGCCATCACGCCGTCCGGCCACAGCGCCGCCTGCCTCTGCGGCTGCTCCTCGCAGGACGGCCCCGGCGAGAAGCACGGCTTCAAGGCGATGGGCGGCTGGCGCTTCGGCAACACGATCGACGGCGCACAGGCCGATTTCCTGCTGGTGCCCGACGCCATGGTCAATCTCGCGCCGGTCCCGGACGGGCTCAGCGACGAGCAGGTCCTGATGTGCCCGGACATCATGTCGACCGGCTTTTCCGGCGCCGAGAACGGCGGCGTGAAGATCGGCGACAGCGTCGCGATCTTCGCCCAGGGACCGATCGGGCTCTGCGCCACGGCGGGGGCGAAGCTGATGGGCGCGACGCGGATCATCGCAGTCGAGAGCATCCCCGAGCGGCAGGCCGTGGCGCGGCGGCTCGGCGCCGACGAGATCGTCGATTTCTCGAAGGTCGATCCGGTCGACGAGATCATGCGCCTCACGGACGGGCGCGGCGTCGACGTTTCGATCGAGGCGCTCGGGCTGCAGAAGACTTTCGAGGCGGCCCTGCGGGTGCTGCGGCCGGGCGGAACGCTCTCCTCGCTCGGGGTCTATTCGAGCGACCTGACCATCCCCCTCGGCGCCTTCGCGGCCGGGCTCGGCGACCATCGGATCGTGACCGCGCTCTGCCCCGGCGGCAAGGAGCGGATGCGGCGGCTGATGGATGTCGTCGCCACCGGCCGCGCCGATCTCGGCGCGCTCGTCACGCACCGCTTCCCGCTGGAGCGCATCACCGAGGCCTACGAGATGTTCTCGCATCAGCGCGACGGCGTCCTCAAGGTCGCGATCACGCCCTGAGCGTCCAGGCTGCGGCTCCGTCACGCGAGGATCCGCAGCGCCGTGACGATCCCGGCCCCGGTCAGGACGACCCCGAGCGCGAGATCGACCCTCCGCCGCGATTGCTCGTAGAGGCGGCGGAGATGGCGGTTTGACAGGCCGAGGGCAACCCCGCCGAACCATGCGGTCGCGAGGACGAAGACGGTCAGGACGAACGAGCCGGGCGGAATGCGCGCACCGACGACGGCACCGACGAAGAAGGTGCTCGTCACGGGATTGGTGACGGCGGTGAGCAGGCCCAGCCCGAAATGGCCGGCGATCCGCGTCTCGTCGGAGCAGCCGCCGGACGGGAGGGCGCGGAAGGCCCGGCGGAGCGCGCCGAGGCCGATGAGCAGCAACATCGCAGCGAGGACGAGCTTGCCGAGGGTCGCGGCTCGGGGATCGGCGGCGAATAGGCTCGCACCGGAAGCCGCCGCCATCGCGAGGATCCCGGCGCCGCAGCCGATCCCGAGCGCGGCGGCAAGAGCTCCGCGGCGGGAGGCGGCCGCGCCCGCGCGAGCGACGACGAGAAGATTCGCGCCGGGCAGGGCCATGATCAGGAGGTAGGCGAGCGCGAATTCGGGAAGCCCCGCAGCCTGCTCCGCACCGATCTCCATATCGTGTCCCCCACGGAGCCGCAGCGGCCCTCGCGACGGGAGACGGGACAGGCGGGGCGATCCGGACACGGCGCGACCGAGCGCGTCGGATCGGCCCCTCCGGGTTCGCGCGACCCGAAGGATGGGTTAGGCTCCGCGAAAGGAGACCGTCATGACGCTGTCCATCGCCGTCTTTTCCGACGTGATCTGCCCCTGGTGCTTCATCGGCAAGCGGCGCCTCGAGAAGGCGCTCGACGAGCTCGGCCTGCGGGGCGAGACGACGGTCGAGTGGCTGCCCTTCGAGCTCAATCCGGACATGCCGGAAGAGGGGATGGAGCGCGCGCACTACCGGGCCGCGAAATTCGGCTCGGAACGGGCCGCGACGCTCGATCGCGAGATGACCGCCCGCGGCGCGGAGGAGGGAATCGCCTTCGCTTTCGACCGGATCGCCCGCACGCCGAACACCCGCAAGGCGCATCGGCTGATCGCCCATGCGAGCAAGAATGGGCGCGGCGAGGCCGTGAACCAGGCGCTGCTCCACGCCTATTTCGAGGAGGCTCGCGAGATCGGCGCGGACGACGTGCTGCTCGCCATCGCCGAGGAGCAGGGTCTCGACCGCGCGGCGGCCGAAGCCGCCCTGTCCGACCCGGCGCTGGGCCGGGAGATCGTCGCCCTCGAGCGGCGCGCGGGCGAGATCGGCGTCCAGGGCGTGCCCTTCTTCATCGTCGACCACAGCTGGGCGGTCTCGGGCGCCCAGACGCCGGATCAATGGATCGCGGCCCTGCGCCAGCGGACGGAGACCGGCGCCGCGGCCGAGTAGCGGCTACGGCGCCGGGCCGTCACATCTTCGGCATGACCGCGATGTCGCGGACCTTGCCGGACACGCCTGCGATCGTGGCGGCCTTGGTGCCCTTTCCGGTGGCGAGGTCGACGCTGTAGAGCGTGTCGCCCGCCATCACCCAGGCGGAATTGCCGCCCTTGCCGTCCGAGGCGATGTCGAAGGCGACGCCGTCGCCGCTCATGCCCATCGGCCCGACCGTGTTGAGGACGCCATCGTTCGGGGGCGCCTGCTTCAGCAGCGTTCCCGACGCATCGATGTCGAACAGAACGGTCTCCTTCGCGCCCTTCATCGAATTGGTATAGGCGCCGGCCACGACCTTCGGCGTCTTGCCCTTCATCGTGTCGGCATCGGCGAATTTCAGGCTTCCGTCCTTGACCACCTTTCCGTCGTCGACATTGACGCGCAGGTTGGTGCCGTCGGACCCGATGACGCGCAGGCGATCGGCGACCGGATTGAAATCGACCGTCGCCATCACGCCCGCGGGCAGCATGGTCTCGAGCTTCGACTTGACCGCCGCCTTGCCGCTCTTGTCGATCGTGACGATGTGGCCGTCGGAGATCACCGCGTACAGCATCCCGTCCGCCGGGCGGACGTCGATCCCGAGGATCGTGCCGGAGATCCCCGACACCTTCATCGACCCCGTGACCTTCTTGGCGTTCGTATCGACCATGGCGATGGTGTCGTCGCCGACGAGCGCGGCGACCATCTCCGCCCTGGCGGCACCCGCGGCGAGGCCGACGGCGAGGAGGGCGAGGCCGGTTGATTTCAGCATGATGGATCTCCCTGGACATCCGGCCGAGGCGACCGGTCGGAGGGGCTACACGGCACGGCATCGGACGGATGCACCGCACCGCAGATTTTTTTTTCCGGCACCGAGCATCCAGCGGGCGAGCCGCCGTGTAGTCTCCTCTCGACGGGCACGGAGGACGCGTGGGGACGGATCCAGAGCGGCGCGATGAACTCGGCGCAGCTGTCAGAGGCTGCGCTGCCGGCGACCGATCCGCGCTGCGGCTCATCTACGAGCGCGAATCCCGCTCGATGCTCGGCGTCGCGAAGCGCGTCCTGCACCGGCAGGCCCTGGCGGAGGAGGCGGTGCAGGACACGTTCGTCCGCGTCTGGCAGCATGCCGCCAGTTTCGATTCCACCCGCGGGTCGGCCCGGACCTGGCTGTACGCGATCCTCCGCAACCGGGCGCTGAACATCCTGCGCAGCGAGCGGAAGACGGATCTCGTCGACGATTTCGAGCCCATGGCCCTCGAAAGCGGGGAGGAGCGCGCCGATGCGATGGTCGAACGCCTCTCGGAAGCCGGACGGCTGCGGCGCTGCCTCGAGGGCCTCGATCCGATCCGACGCCGTGCCGTGCTGCTGGCCTATGCCGGTGGCCTGACCCATGGCGAATTGGCCGGGAGGCTGGGCGTGCCGCTCGGCACGATGAAATCCTGGATGCGGCGCTCGCTGATCCTCCTGCGCCGGTGCATGGCATGAGCCCGACCGCCCCGACCCCGCCGGACGACGAGAGCGACCTCGATGCGGGGCTCTACGTCTTTGGCCTCCTCGATGAGGTCGACACCGCCCGTGCCGCGGAGCGCGAGGTGCATGATCCGGCCTTCGCAGCCGCCGTCGCGCACTGGCGGGAGCGGATGGCCGAACTCGATGCGACGGCGGAGCCGGTGCCGGCCGACGACGCGCTCTGGCAGAGAATCGAGGACGCGATCGCGGCTCCCGCCGCCGCGCAGGCCGCCGATCGCCGGTCCGTCCTGCGAGCGGGGAAATCGGGCTGGCTCGCCGGCTTCTGGCAGAGCCTCCCCGTCTGGCGGACCGCGACCTTCGCGGCTGCCTCGGCGGCCCTGGCGATCGGCCTCGTCACCGCCACGCGGCAGCCGAGCCCGATCATGGTCGCCGTCCTGCTCACCGATACCCATCGCGCCGCGGCGGTTGTCGACATCTTCGCCGACGGCCGCGCACGATTGCTGCCGCTGGAGTCGATCGCGGTCCCCGACGATCGATCGCTCCAGGTCTGGACGCTCTGGGACAGGGCTCATGGCCCCGTCTCGCTCGGGATCCTCGACCGGGCGCGCCAGATCCGGCTTCCCGTCGAGAACCTGCCCCGCACGATCCCGAACCAGCTCTTCGAGATCACGCTCGAACCGAAGGCCGGCTCGCCGACCGGTCGGCCGACCGGCCCCATCCTGATGAAGGGAACGACGAGCCCGACGCTGTAGACGGCGAACTCGTCAGAGGCCGAGCTTCTTCCTGCGCTGGGCGAGCGTGCGCAGGCGCAGCGCGTTCAGCTTGATGAAGCCGGCCGCGTCGCGGTGGTCGTAGGCGACGGCGCCCTCCTCGAAGGTGACGAGGTCCTGGTCGTAGAGCGAGTTCGGGCTCTCGCGGCCGAGGACGTGGACGCCGCCCTTGTAGAGCTTGAGACGCACCGTGCCGGAGACCAGCTCCTGGCTCTTGTCGATCAGCGCCTGGAGCATCTCGCGCTCGGGCGAGAACCAGAAGCCGTTATAGATGAGCTCGGCATATTTCGGCATGATCTCGTCCTTGAGATGCGCCGCCCCGCGATCGAGCGTGACCGATTCGATGGCGCGGTGGGCGAGGGCGAGGATCGTGCCGCCGGGCGTCTCGTACATGCCGCGGCTCTTCATGCCGACGAAGCGGTTCTCGACGAGGTCGAGCCGGCCGATGCCGTTGTCGCGGCCGAGATCGTTGAGATGCTTGAGCAGCGTCGCCGGAGACATCGGCGTGCCGTCGACCGAGACCGGGTCGCCGCGCTCGAAGCCGATCGTGATGATCGTCGGGGTGTCGGGCGCCTCTTCCGGCGAGATCGTGCGCGAGAAGACGTAGTCCGGCACCTCGGCGGCGGGATCCTCCAGCACCTTCCCCTCGGACGAGGAGTGCAGGAGGTTCGCGTCGACCGAGAAGGGCGCATCGCCGCGCTTGTCCTTGGCGATCGGGATCTGGTGCTTCTCGGCGAAGTCGATGAGCTGCTCGCGCGAGCGCAGGTCCCATTCGCGCCAGGGCGCGATGACGGTGACGTCGGGCTTGAGCGCGTAATAGGTCAGCTCGAAACGGACCTGGTCGTTCCCCTTGCCGGTCGCGCCATGGCAGACCGCGTCGGCGCCGAGTTCCTCCGCGATCTCGATCTGGCGCTTGCCGATGAGCGGGCGCGCGATCGAGGTGCCGAGGAGATAGAGGCCTTCGTAATGGGCGTTCGCCCGGAACATCGGGAAGACGTAGTCCCGCACGAATTCCTCGCGCAGGTCCTCGATGAAGATGTTCTCCGGCTTGATGCCGAGCAGCTCCGCCTTCTTGCGGGCCGGCTCCAGCTCCTCGCCCTGGCCGAGATCGGCCGTGAAGGTGACGACCTCGCAGCCATAGGTGGTCTGCAGCCATTTCAGGATGATCGAGGTGTCGAGGCCGCCCGAATAGGCGAGGACGACCTTCTTCACTTGCTTGGTGTCGGACATTCGGAGCTCCGGAAGATGGCGCAGGGCATATCGCCCGCCGCCGACGCGTGCAACGGGGCCGGAAAGACGCGCCCCGCCTGCCGGAAAACGGGCCAAAAACGCTTGAGCGAGCCGACTCCGCTCCCTACGGTCGAATCTCGAGGAAACGAAAGACCCGAGGACATGAGCGACAGCAGCCCTCCGCGCGGCAAGCGGCCGACCTTTACCGACCAGGAGGCGCTGAACTTCCATTCGGTCGGCCGCCCCGGGAAGCTCGAAGTCGTGGCGACCAAGCCCATGGCAACGCAGCGCGATCTCTCGCTCGCCTATTCGCCGGGCGTCGCCGTCCCCGTCCTCGCCATCGCGGACGATCCGGCCACGGCCTACGACTACACCGCCAAGGGCAACATGGTCGCCGTCATCACGAACGGAACGGCGATCCTGGGGCTCGGCAATCGCGGCGCGCTCGCCTCGAAGCCGGTGATGGAAGGCAAGGCCGTCCTCTTCAAGCGCTTCGCCGATGTCGATTCCTTCGACATCGAGGTCGATACCGAGGATGCGGACACCTTCATCGAGGCCGTGCGCCATCTCCACCCGGCCTTCGGCGGCATCAACCTCGAGGACATCAAGGCCCCCGAATGCTTCATGATCGAGGAGCGGCTCAAGGAGCTGATGCCGATCCCGGTCTTCCATGACGACCAGCACGGCACCGCCATCATCGCCGCGGCCGGCCTCCTCAATGCCTTCCAGCTCACGGGCCGCGACCTCAAGGACGCCAAGCTCGTCGTCAACGGAGCCGGCTCCGCCGGCATCTCCTGCGTCGAGCTCTTGAAGGCGCTCGGCTTCACGCCGAACAACGTCGTCCTCTGCGACACGAAGGGCGTGATCTATCGCGGCCGCACCGAGGGCATGAACCAGTGGAAGTCCGGCCACGCGGTCGAGACCAAGGCGCGGACGCTCGCCGAGGCGCTTGAGGGGGCCGACGCCGTGTTCGGCCTCTCGGCCAAGGGCGCCTTCACGCCGGAGATGATCCGCTCGATGGCGGCCAATCCCATCATCTTCGCCATGGCGAACCCGGATCCGGAGATCTCGCCCGAGGACGTCGCGAAGGTGCGCGGCGACGCCATCATGGCGACGGGCCGCTCGGATTATCCGAACCAGGTCAACAACGTCCTCGGCTTTCCCTACATCTTCCGCGGGGCGCTCGACGTGCGCGCCACGACGATCAACATGGAGATGAAGCTCGCCGCGGTCCGCGCCCTCGCCGATCTCGCGCGCGAGGACGTGCCGGACGAGGTGGCGGCCGCCTATCAGGGCGCGCGGCCGCGCTTCGGGCGCGAATACATCATCCCGGTGCCGTTCGATCCGCGCCTGATCTCGACCATCCCGGTCGCGGTGGCCGAGGCCGCGGTGGCGACCGGCGTCGCCGGCCGTCCGATCCCCCCCAACTACGCGGCCCAACTCCAGGCGCGGCGCGATCCGACCGCCGGCATCCTGGCCCAGGTCTTCGACCGGGTCCGGAAATACCCGAAGCGCGTCGTCTTCGCCGAAGGCGAGGAGGAGCAGGTGATCCGCGCCGCCGTGAGCTTCGTGAACCAGGGGCTCGGCACCGCGATCCTGGTCGGCCGCGAGGACACGGTGAAGGCCTCGGCCGAGGCCGCCGGCATCGAGATCGATCGGCCCGGGATCGAGATCCACAACGCACGCGTCTCGAAGCGCAACGTCGCCTATGCGCAATATCTCTACGAGAAGCTGCAACGACACGGCTATCTGTTCCGCGACTGCCAGCGCCTGATCAACCAGGACCGCAACTCCTTCGGCGCCTCGATGGTCGAGCTCGGCGATGCCGACGCCATGGTCACGGGCGTCACCCGCAACTTCTCGGTCGCGCTCGAGGAGGTCCGGCGCGTGATCGAGCCGAAGCCGGGGCACCGCGTCATCGGCGTCTCGCTCTGCCTGACGCGCGGGCGCACCGTGCTCGTCGCCGACACCGCCGTGACCGAGATGCCCGACGCGAAATCCCTCGCCGAGATCGCGATCGAGGCGGCGGGCGTGGCCCGGCGGCTCGGCATGGACCCGAAGATCGCGCTGCTCGCCTTCTCGACCTTCGGCCATCCGGAGGGAGAGCGCTCGCGGCACGTGCGCGAGGCGGTCAAGATCCTGGATTCCATGCGCGTCGATTTCGAATACGACGGCGACATGGCGGCGGACGTCGCGCTGAACCCCGAGCACATGAAGGCCTATCCGTTCTGCCGCCTGACCGGCCCCGCCAACGTCCTCGTCATGCCGGCCTTCCATTCCGCCTCGATCTCGACGCGGATGCTGCAGGAGCTCGGCGGCGCGACGGTGGTCGGCCCGCTTCTCGTCGGATTGGACAAGCCCGTGCAGATCGTCTCGCTCGGTGCCACGGATGCCGACATCGTGCGCATGGCCGCTCTGGCGGGCTACGGCCTGGGCGGCTGAGTTCCCTCCGGGAGGGCGTGCGTCCGGAAGGTTACGCCCAGGAACATTGCGGATGGGAGCGTCGTTCAATGCCCATGAAGCGGCGCCTCACGGCCCGCACGAGGGAGTTCAGCGATGAGCGGCACGACCGACAAGATCAAGGGCATGGCCAACGAGGCCGCCGGCAACGTCAAGCAGGGCGTGGGCAAGATGACCGGAAGCGAAAAGCTTCAGGCCGAGGGCCTCGCCCAGGAAGCCAAGGGCGAAGCCCAGCAGACGATGGGCGAGGTCAAGAACCAGGCGTCCAAGGCCGCCGATACGGTCAAGAAGCAGTTCTGATCCGACAATCTCGGATCATGGGGCGGTCATCCTCGGATGGCCGCCCTTTTTCGTGCCGCGCGCTGATCAGAACAGCGCCGCGGCTTCCGCGGCATTGGTCACGGTGACGTTCATGTCCGTGACGAGCCCGTTTCCGATCGAATAGACCCAGCCATGCACGGCCAAGGTCTGGCCGCGCGCCCAGGCATCCTGGACGAAGACGTCGGTCGCGACATTCCTGACCTGCCGCATGACGTTCAGTTCGCAGAGGCGATCGAGGCGTTCGCGGCCCTCCGGCAGGGCTTCGAGTTCCTCGCAATGGAAGCGCGCGACCTCGCGGATCGGCTGGAGCCAGTGGTCGACGAGGCCGCGTCGCTTGCCATCGACCGAGGCCGCGACGCCGCCGCAGCCGTAATGTCCGACGACGAGGATGTGCTTCACCTTGAGCACGTCGACGGCGAATTGCAGCACCGAGAGGTAGTTCGCATCCTGCGGCGGGGCGAGGTTGGCGACGTTGCGGTGCACGAAGACCTCGCCGGGATCGAGGTCGACGATCTCGGAGGCCGGAACGCGGCTGTCGGAGCATCCGATCCAGAAATATTCGGGTGCCTGCTGGCCGATGAGGCGCTTGAAGAAGCCGGGATCGGCCTCGACCTTGCGGCTCGCCCAGACGCGGTTCCGATCCTTCAGATGATCGAGCATGTGATTTGTCTTGCACATGCGCATTCCAGTTGCCGCGGGTCGCGCGGCTGTCAACCGCTCGGATGGGCGACAGGGCGATCCGTCCGCTTCGCGTCGATTTTCCGCAATGGACTCCGCTTCTGCCCTGCCGCAAAGCTCGGCCGGAGCCGCAGGCTCGCCGAATGCCGCTTCGACGGCACGGGACCGGAGAGGGAATGCAGTGATGAGGACGGGTCTGACGCTGTCATGCGCATGTCTGGCGCTTGGGTTCACCTTGGCGGGCGCGACGGTCGCCACGGCGCAGCAACCCGTCCGGATCGGCGTGATCGACGATCTGTCCGGCATGTATTCCGCCAATGGCGGCCCCAACACGGTGCTCGCGACGCAGATGGCCGTGGAGGATTTCGGCGGGAAGGTCCTGGACCGGCCGATCGAGGTGATCTCCGCCGATCACCAGAACAAGCCCGATATCGGTTCGACCCTCGCCCGCCAGTTCGTGGATGAGAGGGGTGTCGTCGCGGTGGTGAATGGCGGTGCGAGCTCCGTCGGCCTCGCCATCCAGACCTATGCCAAGCAGCGCAAGTTCACGACGCTGATCTCGGGCGGCTACGCGGCGAATTTCTCCGGCACCGGCTGCTCGCCCTACGGGACGCAATGGGCGCCGTCGACCGGCGAACTCGCCAACGCGGTCGCCGAGGCCGTCGTCAAGGGCGGCGGCAAGAAGTGGTATCTTCTCACCGCCGACTACGTCTTCGGCCACAATCTCTCGGCGGATGCGACCAAGGCCGTGAAGGCGGCGGGCGGCGAGGTGGTCGGCGAGACGCGCCACCCGCTCGGCACGGCCGACATGTCCTCGCCCCTTCTCACCGCCCAGGCCTCGGGGGCCGACGTGATCGGCCTCGCCAATGCCGGGCCCGACCTCGTCAACACGATCAAGCAGGCGCGCGAATTCGGCGTCTCGTCGAAGCTGATCTCGATGCTGGTCTTCGCCAACAACGTCGTCGCCCTCGGCCTCGATACGGCGCAGGGCCTCCGCTTCGCGGTGAATTTCTACTGGGACGCCAACGACGACACCCGCGCCTGGGCGAAGCGCTTCATGGCGCGCAACGGCAATCAGGTGCCGACGATGGGCCACGCCCTCGCCTATATCGCGACCACCCACTACCTGCGCGCCGTCGCGGAGGCGAAGACGACCGAGCCCGCCGCCGTCGACAAGGCGATGAAGGCCCTGCCCATCACCGGCGGCATGCTCAAGAACCCGCGCATCCAGTCCAACGGCCGGGTGACGATGGACATGTACCTCGTCGAGGTGAAGAGCCCGAAGGACTCGAAGGGTCCGGCCGACATCTACCGCATCGTCGACACGATCCCGGCCGAGAAGCTGTTCCTGTCGCCGGAGAAGAGCGGCTGCCCGCACACGGCGGGCTGAGGCCCAGCCTCCGATCCGCCCGACCTGTCGCCCCGGGCCCAAGCGCGCCGGGGCGACGCTACGGCTTCAGCCGATACCCCGTGCGGAACATCCAGGTGACGATGCCCGCGCAGGCGAAGAGGAAGATCAGCGTCATCGTGAGGCTGATCCCGATCCCGATCTCGGCCGTGCCGAAGAAGCTCCAGCGGAAGCCGGAGACGAGATAGAAGGCCGGGTTCAGGAAGCTGACGCTGCGCCAGAAGGGCGGCAGCATGTCGATCGAATAGAAGCTGCCGCCGAGGAAGGTCAGCGGCGTGATGATCAGCATCGGGATGAGCTGAAGCTTCTCGAAACTGTCGGCCCAGATGCCGATGACGTAGCCGAACAGGCTGAAGGTCACGGAGGTGAGGACGAGGAAGGACACCATCCAGATCGGGTGGGCGATCTTGAGCGGGACGAAGATCGCCGATGTCGCGAGGATGATCAGCCCGAGGATGACCGATTTCGTCGCCGCCGCGGCGACATAGGCCGAGGTCAGCTCGAAGGGCGAGACGGGCGCCGACAGGTGCTCGAAGATCGTGCCCGTGAAGCGCGGGAAATAGATCGCGAAGGAGGCGTTCGAGACGCTCTGCATCAGGAGCGAGAGCATGATCAGCCCCGGCACGATGAACGCGCCGTAGGGCACTCCGTCGACCTCCTGGATGCGCCCGCCGATCGCGGCCCCGAAGACCACGAAATAGAGCACCGTCGAGATCACGGGCGAGACCATGCTTTGAAGAAGCGTGCGCCGGGTCCGGTTCATCTCGAACCGGTAAATGGCGCGCAGCGCGTACCAGTTCATGCCGCCGGCCTCTCGTCGTGCACGAGCTCGACGAAGATGTCCTCGAGCGTCGACTGCTCCGTGTTCAGGTCCGCGATCCGCACGCCCGCCGCGCGAAGCCGCTCCATCAGCGTGCCGATGCCGCTTCCCCCCGCCTTCGCGTCGAAGCTGTAGGTCAGGCGGCGGCCATCCTCGGAGAGGGCGAGCTGCTCGGCCGGCAGGCCGTCTGGCAAGGCCGCAAGCGGCGCGTCGAGATCGATCGTGAGCCGCTTCTTTCCGAGCCGGCGCATGAGCTCGGCCTTCTCCTCGACGAGGACCAGCTCGCCGCGGTTGATGACGCCGATCCGGTCGGCCATCTCCTCGGCCTCCTCGATGTAATGCGTCGTGAGCACGATGGTGACGCCCTGCTCGCGCAGGCGCCGGACGAGGACCCACATGTCCCGGCGCAGCTCGACATCGACGCCGGCCGTCGGCTCGTCGAGGAAGAGGACGCGCGGCTCGTGAGCGAGTGCCTTGGCGATCAGGACGCGCCGCTTCATGCCGCCCGAGAGCGTGATGATCTTGGCGTCGCGCTTCTCCCAGAGCGACAGGTCGCGCAGGACGCGTTCGATATGGGCCGGGTTCGGCGCATGGCCGAAGAGGCCTCGGCTGAAGCTCACCGTCGCCCAGACGCTTTCGAAGGAATCGGTGTGCAGTTCCTGCGGCACGAGCCCGACGCGGCGTCGTGCCGCTTTATAGTCCCGAACGACGTCGTGACCCTCGACCAGAACCCTCCCGGTCGAGGCCCGGACGGTGCCGCAACAGATGCCGATCAGGGTCGTCTTACCGGCGCCGTTCGGACCGAGCAGGGCGAAGATTTCTCCAGGCCGAATGTCGAGATCGACCGTTTTGAGCGCCGGAGGGCCGCTCTTGTAGGTCTTCGATACTGTCTGGATGGAAATGGCGGGTTGCATTGCGGCGCTGGCATGCCGCGCTTTGCCGGCCGCGTCCAGCCGGCCGCCGTGCTGCGACGCACGCCGGTGTCGGGCGATCTGGACCCCTCCCTCGATGCCGCCGCCGCCCCCGGCCCCGGCAATGCAGCGTTGACGGCCGGAAACCGGGCCGGTCTAATCCTTGCAACCCGCCGCTCGACGGCAGCCGCAGCGGAGCCGGCGAGACGATGACGACATCTGTGCGTTCGACAGCGGCCCTCGCCGATCCGACCAGCCCGCCTCGCGGGCAGCGCGCCTCGCGCGAAAGGTGATCCGATGGCCGTTCTCGAGATCGACAACCTCTCCCTCGCATTGCCGATGGCCGGCGACCGGGCCTTCGCCATCCAGAACCTGTCGCTGACGGTCGAGCGCGGCGAGACGCTCTGCGTCGTCGGCGAATCCGGCTCCGGCAAGTCGATGACGGCGCTCGCGACGATGGGGCTGCTGCCCCGCGCCGTAAAGGCGACGGGCGGCGCGATCCGGCTCGAGGGACGCGATCTCCTCAAGCTCAACGAGACGGAGATGCGGTCGGTGCGCGGCCGCGACGTCTCGATGATCTTCCAGGAGCCGATGACCTCGCTGAACCCGGTGATGCGGGTCTCCGAGCAGATCGAGGAGACCTTCGAGGCCCATAACGCGCTCGACCGCGCGAAGCGCCGGGCCCGGGCTCTGGAGCTCATCACCGAGGTCGGCCTGCCCGACCCGCCGGCCATCGCCCGTGCCTATCCGCACGAATTGTCCGGCGGCCAGCGCCAGCGCGTCATGATCGCCATGGCCCTCGCCATGGAGCCGAAGCTCATCATCGCCGACGAGCCGACGACCGCCCTCGACGTCACCACCCAGGCCCAGATCCTGAAGCTGCTCGACGCCCTGCGGAAGAAGCACGGCACCGCCGTCCTCTTCATCACCCACGATTTCGGCGTCGTCTCGGAGATCGCCGACAAGGTCGCGGTGCTGCAGCACGGCATCTGCGTCGAGCGCGGCACCGCGCAGGAGGTGCTGCACAACCCGCAGCACGACTACACGAAGCGCCTCCTCGCGGCCGTGCCCTCGCTCGAACCGCCGCCGGCGAAGGACCTCTCGGGCGCGACGGTCGCCTTCGACGTGAAGGGGCTGAACAAGGTCTATCGCGGCCGCGGCTTCTTCCGGAAAGGCCGCGAAGTGCGGGCGGCCGAGGACGTCACCTTCGCCATCAAGCGCGGCGAGACGCTCGGCCTCGTCGGCGAATCGGGCTCCGGCAAGTCGACCGTCAGCCGCTGCGTGATGCGCCTGATCGAGCCCGATGCCGGCTCGATCCGGATCGGCGACACCGATATCGAGCGCCTGTCGCAATCCCAGTTCCGGCCGCTGCGCAAGCGCATCCAGATGGTCTTCCAGGACCCCTTCGCCTCGCTGAACCCGCGCCGCACCGTCGGGCGCATCATCGCCGAGGGACCGATCGCGCAGGGCGTGCCGCGCGAGGAGGCGCTCGCCAGGGCGCGCAACCTCCTCGACCTCGTCGGCCTCCGGCCGGAGGTGATCGACCGCTACCCGCACGAATTCTCCGGCGGTCAGCGCCAGCGCGTCGGCATCGCGCGTGCGCTCGCCCTCGACCCCGAGGTCCTCGTCGCCGACGAGCCCGTCTCCGCGCTCGACGTCTCCGTCCAGGCGCAGGTGCTGCGGCTGCTCCAGGACCTGCAGAAGCGCCTCGGCCTCGCCATCCTGTTCGTGACGCACGACCTGCGCGTCGCGGCCCAGATGTGCGACCGCATCGCCGTGATGCAGAAGGGCAGGATCGTCGAGCTGCAATCGACGCATGCCCTCTTCGCCGCCCCGCAACACGCCTATACGAAGGCGCTTCTCGCGGCGGTGCCCGGCGGCCACGAGGTCGGCGCAAAACTCGCGGCGGAAGCCTCGGCCTAAGGACGCAAGCATGGACGCGGATACGACTCGGCAGCGCATCGACGCGGCCTGGCGCGAGCGCTACGGCCAGGGAGCGGCCCCGGAGGCCCTCCCGTGGAACGACACGATCGCGCTGCTGATGCGCCACCATTCGGTGCGCGCCTACAAGCCCGATCCCGTGCCCGAGGGCACGTTGCCGCTCCTCGTCGCGGCGGCGCAATCGGCCGCGACCTCGTCCAACATGCAGACCTGGTCGGTCGTCGCGGTCTCGGATCCCGGAACGCGCGCGAAGCTCGCCGCGATCGCGGCGAACCAGAAGCATGTCGAGCAATGCCCTCTCTTCCTGGTCTTCCTGGCCGACCTGTCGCGCGCGGGACGGATCGGGGAGCGGATCGGGCAGCCGATGGAGAACCTGCCCTATTTCGAGACCTTCCTCGTCGCCTCGATCGATGCGGCGCTTGCGGCGCAGAATGCGGTCGTCGCGGCGGAATCGCTCGGGCTCTCGACGCTCTATATCGGCGCGCTCCGGAACGATCCCGAAGGCGTCGCGACGGCGCTCGGCCTGCCGCCGGGCGCGATGGGGGTATTCGGCCTCTGCGTCGGCTATGCCGACCGTGACGTCCCGGCCGGGATCAGGCCGCGCCTGCCCCAGGCGGCCGTCTTCCACGACGAGCGCTACGATGCCGGCGTCGATGCGGACCTGCTCGCCTCCTACGACGCGACCTTCGAAGGCTCGCGCCACGGCGGCGGCGGAAGCTGGACCGACCGCGTCCGCAACCGGCTCGGCCGGATCAGCCAGCTCGCCGGGCGCGATGGCCTGAAGCCCGCCCTGCGCAGGATGGGTTTTCCGCTGAAGTGAGAACCGGACGCGTCGTGAGGGCGCGTCCTATCCTGCCCGGCGCAGCGCGTCCTCGGCGGCAAGGAATGCCGCGACATGGTCGGGGAGCTCGGGGCTCGTCGCCTCGATCCCGATCTCGCGCATCAGCCGGTCGATCGTGACATAGGCCTTGGCGCGGCGGTCGTAGAGGGCGGCGCGATGGATCGCGATGGCGTTGAGCACCTCGGCCCCGTCGCGGTTCTGCGACAGCATGCGCTGCTCGATGAGGAGCGTCGCGCCCGTCCAGGCGAGGATCCGCGTCTCGAGGCGGAAGGGCTTGAAGGCCCGCAATTCGCGTCGATAGCGGATGATCGCGCCGTCGAGGACCGGGGTCCAGCGATGGCGCAGGACCGACCGCCAGAGGCCGGAGCGCAGGATCAGGTCGAGCCGCCCGAGATCCATGATCCCGAGATAGCGGCCGTTGTTCATGTGCAGCGAGACGTCGAGATCGTGCGGCCAGACCCGGAAGTTCATCCGCGACACATCGCCCGGCGGCACGAGCGGCGCGCCGCGCCATGCCGCCCAGATCGTCGCAAGGAGCCGCAGCCAGAGGTTCATGCGCCGCCCTCCCCGCGCGCCGTCATCCGGTCGGCGTCGCGCCGTCGACCCAGGCGCGGATCAGGTGATGCGCGATCGCCATCGGCGGCGGCGTGATCAGCCCGCCCTCGTGGCGGCGCTCCAGCATCGCGGCGACCTCCTCGCGGGGGAACCAGCGGGCATCCTCCAGTTCCTCGAGATCGACCGTCAGGGTCTCGTCGAGCGCCTCGCCCATGCAGCCGATCATCAGGGATGACGGGAAAGGCCAGGGCTGGGAGAACATGTAGCGCACCGTGCCGACCCGGATGCCCGCCTCCTCCATCACCTCACGCCGCACCGCAGCCTCGATCGTCTCGCCCGGCGAGACGAAGCCGGCGAGGCAGGAATAGCTCCCCTGGACGAACCGGGCCTGCCGGCCGAGGAGGCAATGGTCGCCGCGCGCGATCAGCATGATGGTGACGGGATCGGTGCGCGGGAAATGCTGGGCGCCGCAGGTCGCGCAGTCGCGGCGCTGGCCGGCCTGGGCCGGAGCCGTCTGGGCGCCGCAATTGGCGCAATGGCGATGGCGCAGATGCCAGTGCAGCAGCGACTTCGCCTGGGCGAGGAGGCCGATCTCGCCCGCCGGGAGCGGCCGGTCGATGGCGATCGAGCGCAGATCCGAGACGAAGAAGCCGGGATCGTCCTTCAATTCCTGCCCGCGCGCGGCTTCGAGCAGCGCTCCGAGGATCGGCCGCCCGTCGAGCCGGCCGAGGAAGGTGCGTTCGATCACCGTCTCGCCCGCCAAGGCCTCGGTCGGGACGAAGGCGGTCGGCCCGCCATCGCCCGGATCGAGGAGGATCGCCGATTCGCCAGCGATCACGACATGGAGGGTGTTCGGGCTGTCCACCACGGCGAGATAGCTCTCGGCCTCCCGCTCGGCTCCCGACCGGTCGATGAGATTGGCCGCGAAGCCGAGTTCGAGCGGGCGGGTCATGGATCAGGCCTTCGCGAAGAGGGAGGCGGCGCGGTCCGCGAGGGAGGCCGCTGCGTGGGAGGGATAGGGCATGCGCGCACCGTGCCCCCACATCGGGCCGGGCCAGGCGGGATCGGAGCGGAAGCGCCCGACCACATGGACGTGCAACTGGGCGACGACGTTGCCGAGCGCGCCGACATTGACCTTGTCGGGCTTGGCGAGGTCCAGCATCACGCGCGTCGCGACGCGGATCTCGTCCATCAGCGTGCCGGCATCCTCCGGCGAGAGGTCGGTGAGTTCGCTGAGGCCGGGCCGGCGCGGGACCAGGATCAGCCAGGGAAAGCGGGCATCGTCCACGAGAAGGACGGTCGACAGCCGCAGGTCCCCGACGGGGACCGTGTCGCCCGCGAGCCGCGGATCGAGCGTGAAGCCGGAATCCATGGTTGCGAGGTAGCCGTCCGCTGGCCGTCCGGCAAGCGCGACGATGGGCCAGGGCGCGATCCGCGCCCATCCGCCGATTTGCCGGTTCCCGGCGCTGCTTGTATGCGTCCCGCCGTGAGCTCCCTTTTCAAGCGCCGCGCCAAGCCCTCCGGGGTCCTGCCCCCCGGCGTCCTGCCGGTGGACGTCCTGCCGTCGGGCGACACCGTCGCCCTGGTCCGCCGCATGTGGCGCGACTGGGTGCGCCCGCATGCGCGCACGCTGGCGCTCGTGCTCGTCTTCATCACGATCGTCGCCGCCTCGACCGGCCTCTACCCGGTCCTGATCAAGGCGGCCTTCGAGGCCTTCACCAACCGCTACGGCACCGGCGATCCGATCAAGATCAATCTGGGCTTCACGCGGTTCTTCGTCGAGCGCCGCGACGCCATCGTCTACGGCCCCCTCTTCGTGATCCTCGTGACCACGATCAAGGGCTTCGCGCTCTATGCCATGACGCTGCTGACGAACCGGGTCGTGACCCGGATCGAGGCGGACATGCAGTCGAAGCTCTACGGGCACCTGATCGACGCCGATCTCGCCCGGCTCGGCCAGGAGAGCCCGGCCGCCCTGACGCAGCGCTTCACGACCGATTTCGCCTATATCAAGGAGGCGCTGACGCGGCTCTCGACGGTGTTCCTGCGCGAGCTCGCGACGGTGACGGCGCTCGTCGCGGCGATGTTCCTGATCGACCCGGCCCTGACGCTGGTCGCGGCCTGCGTCGTGCCCTTCGTCGCGCATCCCATCGCGCGGATCGGCAAGAAGCTGCGCCGGAACTCGACCTCGACCCAGGAGCAGGTCGGCCAGATGGCCTCGCTCGTCTCCGAGAGCCTCGCCGGGGCACGGATCGCCAAGGCGTACGGCCTCGAAGGCTATCTGAAGGACCGCACGGCGGCCGCCTTCGACGGCGTGCGCCGTCTCAAGATGAAGGCCGCCAATGCGCGGGCGCGGCTCGACCCGCTGCTCGAGGTCGGCGGCGGGATCGCGGTCGCGGTCGTGCTCGCCATCATCGGCTGGCGCATCCTCGAGGGGCGCTCGAGCGTCGGCGATTTCGCGGGCTTCGTCACCGCCCTCATCATCGCCGCCCAGCCCGTGCGGGCGCTCGGCAACCTCAACGCGATCGTGCAGGAGGCTGCCGCCGCCCTCAAGCGCTATTACGCCATCCTCGACGAGCGGCCCTCGATCCGGGACAAGCCGGACGCGACGCCCCTCGTCGTCTCGCCCGGCGAGATCCGCTACGAGAATGTCGGCTTCTTCTACGAGAACGGGCCGCCGGCCCTGGAGGGGATCGACCTCGTCGTGCCGGCCGGATGCATCACGGCGGTCGTCGGCCGCTCGGGCTCCGGCAAGACGACCCTCCTCTCGCTCCTTCCGCGGCTCTACGACGCGACGTCGGGCCGCGTCCTCATCGACGGCCGGGACGTCCGCGACGTCACGCTCGCGAGCCTGCGCGCCTCCATCGCCGTCGTCGCCCAGGAGACCGTCCTCTTCGAGGGCACGATCGCGGCGAATATCGGCTTCGGCCGCCCGGGGGCGAGCCGCGAGGAGATCGAGCGGGCGGCGACGGCCGCGGCGGCGCACGGCTTCATCTCGGCCCTGCCGCAGGGCTACGACACCGAGGTCGGCCCAGGCGGCATGCGGCTTTCGGGCGGGGAGCGCCAGCGCATCTCGATCGCCCGCGCCTTCCTCAAGGACGCGCCGATCCTGCTTCTCGACGAGGCGACGAGTGCGCTCGACGCCGAGGCGGAGCGCGTCGTCCAGGATGCGATCCGCTCGCTGATGCGCGGGCGCACGACCATCGTGATCGCGCATCGCCTCTCGACCATCCGCGACGCCGACCGCATCGTCGTGCTGGACGGCGGCCGGATCGCGGAGAGCGGCACGCATGAGGAGCTCGGCCAGCAGGGCGGCATCTATGCCCGCCTGCAGCGCCTCCAGGTCCTCGGCGAGTTCCTGCCCGAGGCCGGGGAACAGGAGCCGGCCTGAAGCCGCTCCACGGCCGCCCTGGCGGCCCCCGCAGGGGCCGGCGGCCTCAATCGTCGCGGTGGATGCGCTCCTTGCGCTCGTGACGCTCCTGCGCCTCGAGCGACAGCGTGGCGATGGGCCTCGCCTCCAGGCGGCGCAGGGAGATGGGCTCGCCCGTCTCCTCGCAATAGCCGTAGGTCCCTTCCTCGATCCGCGCCATGGCCGCATCGATCTTCGAGATCAGCTTGCGCTGCCGGTCGCGGGCGCGAAGCTCGATCGCCCGATCCGTCTCGGACGACGCCCGGTCGGCCAGATCGGGATGGTTCGGGTTCTCGTTCGCGAGCGCGGCCAGCGTATCCTGCGCTTCGCGCAGAATGTCCTGCTTCCAGGCGGCGAGCTTGCGCTTGAAATATTCGCGCTGGCGTTCATTCATGAACGGCTCGTCGTCGACAGGTCGATAGGCGTCCTGTTCATTTACCACCGTCAAACCCTCCGAGCCGGTTTGTGGGGCGCGCCTATACAGCGAACCACGGTGGCCGGACAACTGTCTTGAGCCCATGACGCGATCACGACGCGGCGGCAATGGGTCGAAAGTTGTGCAACCTGCCCAAAGCCTGCGGGAAACACGCGATCACCGCGTCCCGGCAGCCGTTTCGAGGCCCCGAAGCGACGTTTCGATGTCTGTTTCGAGCGCACGCGCGATATCGCCGCGATAATGCGTCGGGTCGATGAAATTCTGCGGGATGCGGATTTCGGGGCGGTCGACGAGCCAATCGACCACGCGCGTCCGCGGCCGCGCCGAGGCGATTCGCCGGAGCGCGTCGCGGCAGGCCGCGTCCGAGCGGGCGAGGTCCGACCCCGGCGGCGGCAGCGAGGCCACGAAGACCGGCGGCCGGACGAGGATGACGGCGGTCGTGGGCGGCATCCGCCCGAGCGCCGCGCCGAGTTCGTCGAGGGCCGGAAACACGCCCGTCTCGTTCGGGGCCGTCGCCGGCCGCGCAGCCCGGATGGCGGCGCCCTGGACGGCATCCGACCAGACGAGGCCCGAATCGTAGTCCCAGTAGCCGTCCGGCCGGGCGCGGCGGGCCTTCGAGAGGCCGGCCGCGTAGCGCGCGCGCTTGACGGCATCGTCGATGCTCTGGCTGCGCAGGAGGCCCCGCAGATAGAGCGCCAGGCTGTCCTCGTAGAGCCAGAACGGGAAGGGATGGTCGAGCGGCGGATCGGCCTCCGGCCGGCACCAGGCCGCGTCGATGCCGATGACGACGGCGCGGAGCGGGGCCGAATGCCGGCGCCGGGCGTAATCGAGGAGATGAAGCGTCTCGCGCGCGCCGGTCCCGGGCACGATCAGCGAGACGAAGGGGATGCCCGTCGCGGCGCCGAGCCGCTCGGGCGAGACGAGCTGGATGTGCGAATTGCCGAAGACGGCGCCCTGGAAGGCGGGATCGCGCGCCCGGCTGGCATTGGCCGTGCGCGGCCCCTGAGCCGGCACGCCGGGCGTGCGCACGAGCGCGAGGCGGCCGGTATCGTAGGGATCGGACGCGACGACGAAGCCGAAGAGCGCGACGAAGAGAACGAGGGCGCCGCAGAGCAGCGTCCCGACGAACGACGCCCAGGCCGCCGGGCCGGGGCCGTCAGAACTGGAAATAGATGAACTCGTAATTCGCATCGTCGCCGATCTTGAACAGCACGATCACGAACACGACCGCGAAGGCGATCGCGATGGAGCGCCAGGGCGGCAGCCGGTGCACGAAGGCCCAGGCGGTGGGGCCGATCATGGCGATGGCCGCCGCCAGCACGATCGAGCGCCATTTGAAGCCGCCGCCCATCTCCGCGAAGCCGAACAGCGCCTTGAAGATCGTCACCGCGACGTCGAAGGTCTCGGCCCGGAACAGGACCCAGGTCAGGACGACGAACAGGAAGGTCAGCGCCCAGCCGAGGAGCACCGGCATCGGCAGGCCCGCCCGCCGCCACAGGACGCCGATCCCGAGCCCGATCCCATGCGCGACGCCCCAGGCGACGAAGGTCCAGCCGGCGCCGTGCCAGAGCCCGCCGAGGGCCATGGTCGCGAAGAGCGCGAGGAGCTGGACGGAAAGGCCGTGCCGGTTGCCGCCCATCGCGACGTAGAGGTAGTCGCGCAGGAACCGCGACAGCGTCATGTGCCAGCGCCGCCAGAAATCCTGCAGGGAGGTCGCGCGGTAGGGCGTGTCGAAATTCTGCGGCAGCACGATCCCGAACAGGAGCGCGAGCCCCAGCGCCATGTCGGTATAGCCGGAGAAGTCGAAATAGATCTGGAAGGTGAAGCCGAGCGTCGCCTGCCAGGCCTCCGCCACCGTGATCGCCTTGCCGGCCGCCGCGGCGGCGAAGACGGGGTTCACGTAATCCGCCAGCGGGTCGCCGACGAAGACCTTCTTCGACAGGCCGATGACGAGGAGCATCAGCCCTCGCCCGATGCGCTCGGCGGCATCCGGCCGCAGATAGGGCCGCTCGCCGAGCTGGTGCATCACCTCCGACCAGCGGACGAGGGGGCCGGCGAGGACCTGCGGGAAGAACGAGATGTAGAAGGCGTAGTCGAGGAACCCGAAACGCGGCGCGCGGCCGGCCTTCAGGTCCGTCAGATACATGATGTGGTGGAAGGTGAAGAACGAGATGCCGAGCGGCAGGGCGATCGAGGGCCTGGCGAGGTCGATCCCCGGCAGCAGGTTCAGCGCCTCGACCGTGAAGACGGCGTATTTGAAGATCGCGAGGACGATCAGGTTGACGACGATCGCGCCGGCGATGAGCGCGCCGCGCGGCGATTTGTGGAACAGCTCCGCGACGAGCCAGTTCAGCCCGATCGAGATCACGAGGAGCGGCAGCAGCCGCCAGTCCCAGTAGCCGTAGAAGACGAGCGACAGGAGGACGAGGACGCCCACCCGCCAGGACGGCCGGAAGCGCTCGACCAGCCAATGCAGCACGAAGGCCGTCGGCAGGAAGGCGAAAAGGAACGGGAAGGAGTTGAAGAGCATCGGTGAACCGCCGGTCGCCTAACGCGAAGCGGCGTCCTCCCGCAAGGTCATGGGCCCGCGACGGTGCCCCTCAGATGGCCGCACCGGGTCCGGATCGCGTGCGCGATGTCAGCCGGCGGCCCTCCGAGACGACATTCGTATCGAGGATGATCGTCACTCGAAGGCGATCGGCTCGTCGGGCGTCCGGTCGCGTGCCGTGGCCGCATCGAAGGCCGCCCAGTCCGCGTCCGTCAGCCGCGCCTCGCGGCCGATCTCGGCGAGGAGCGAGCCGAGCCTCAGCCGGGCTTCGGGCCGAGCTGATGTCGCCACTCCCGCAGCGACCCGGCGGTCGCCGGTTCACCCCGGTCCGGGCTGACCTTCCGCGCCGATCTCGGCCTCGACCTCGGCCGGATCGAGATCGTAGTGGCGCGAGCAGAATTCGCAGGTGATGCCGATGCGGCCGTCGTCGCCCACCATGTCGCGGCGGTCCGTCGCGGAGAAGTTCCGCATCATGGCGAGGATGCGCTCGCGCGAGCAGCGGCAGGCCTCGCGGAGGGGCTGCTCGTCGAAGACCCGCACGCCGCGCTCGTGGAACAGGCGGTAGAGTAGACGCTCGCTCGAGACCTGGGGATCGATCAGCTCGTGGTCCTCGACCGTGCCCACCAGGGCCTGGGCCTCCTGCCAGGCATCGTCCTCGCGCGGCTCCTCCGAGACGTCGGCCTCGAGGCCCGGCGGCACGTCGCCGGGATGGAGATCGGCGGTGCGGGCGCGCTCGGACGCGGCCGGCAGGAACTGCACCATCAGGCCGCCGGCCCGGTAGCGCCGCCTTCCCTCGGCAAATTCCTCGGCGACGGCCAGGCGGACGCGGGTCGGGATCTGTTCCGATTGCCGGAAATACTGGTGCGCCGCCTCTTCCAGCCCCTGGCCTTCGAGGGCAACGACGCCCTGGTAGCGGCTCGCCGCCGTGCCCTGGTCGATCGTCATCGCGAGGATGCCGTGGCCGAGGAGGTCGGCCGTGCGCGGATGCTCGCCGAGCGCGGCGAGACGCTCCTCGTCGAAGCGCGCATAGGCGCGGATGCGGTCGGGTGCGTCGAAATCGACGACGAGCATCTCGATCGCGCCGTCCGACTTGGTCTGGAGCTGGAAGCGCCCTTCGAGCTTGAGCGAGGAGCCGAGAATGGCGGCGAGGACGGCCGCTTCGCCGATGGCGCGGGCGACGGCGTCGGGATAGCGATGGCGCGCGAGGATCGTGTCGACGGAGGAGCCGAGCCGCACGGCCCGGCCCCGGATGTCCAGCGCCTCGACAGCGAAGGGCAGGACGATGTCGTCGTGCCCCTCGAGACGGCCTTCGAGCCGTTCGCCGCTCATGCGGCCCGGCCGGCTGCGTCGTTCGCCGGCGCGACGCCCGCCGCGCCGCCGCTGCCGTCGAGGCACCAGGCCAGGATGCCTTTCTGGGCGTGCAGGCGGTTCTCCGCCTCGTCGAAGACAACCGAACGCGGCCCGTCCATGACCTCGTCCGTCACCTCCTCGCCGCGATGGGCGGGCAGGCAATGCATGAAGATCGGATCGCGATCCGACGCGGCCATCAGGCGCTGGTTGACCTGATAGGGCGCCAGCAGGTTGTGGCGGCGGCTCTCGTCCGCATCGCCCATCGACACCCAGCAATCCGTGACGATCGCGTCGGCTTCCGCCACCGCCTCGAAGGGATCGCGGCCGACGACGAGATCCGCACCTTCGCGCTCGGCCCAGGCGAGAAGCTCCTCGCCCGGCGCGAGCTCGGCCGGGGTCGCGACGCGGATCCTGAAATCGAGCCGCGCCGCGGCCTCCACCCAGGAGGCGAGGACGTTGTTCGCATCGCCCGTCCAGGCGATCGTCCGCCCCGTGATCGGCCCCTTATGCTCCTCGAAGGTGAGGATGTCGGCCATGATCTGGCAGGGATGGGAGACCTTGGTCAGGCCGTTGATGACGGGTACCGTCGCGTGGGCGGCGAGTTCGGCCAGCATGTCCGCCTCGAGGATGCGGATCATGATCGCGTCGACATAGCGCGACAGCACGCGGGCGGTGTCGGCGATGGTCTCGCCGCGGCCGAGCTGCATCTCGGCGCCGGTCAGCATGAGCGTCTCGCCGCCGAGTTCGCGCATGGCGACGTCGAAGGAGACGCGGGTGCGGGTCGACGGCTTGTCGAACACCATCGCCAGCATCTTCCCCGCGAGCGGCGTCTCGGCAGGAACGCGCCCGCGCACGCGGCGCGCCTTGAGGGCGGCGCTGATGTCCAGAAGATGCCGAAGTTCGGTGCCCGAGAAATCGGCGATGTCGAGGAAATGCCGGGGGGCGGGGAGAGGTGCCGTCATGCCGCCCCCCGCATAGCAGGCTTCATGCCGGCCTCCATCGTCGCGCAGGCGCGATCGAGCCGGCCGACCGCCTCCGCCACGTCCTCGTCGGTGATGACGAGCGGCGGCAGGAGCCGCACGACGTTGTCGCCCGCGGCGATCAGAAGGAGGCCTTCCTCCTGGGCCGCGCGGACGAGTTCGCCGTTGGGCGCGTGCAGCTTGAGGCCGACCATCAGGCCCTCCCCGCGCAGCTCGGCGATCACGGCCGGGTGACGGTCCTTGATCTCGGCGAGGCGCTGCTTGAGGAGCAGGGCGACCTGCTGGATGCGCTCGAGGAAGCCCTCGCCCGTCACGACATCCATGACGGCGTTGCCGACGGCCGCCGCGAGCGGATTGCCGCCGAAGGTCGAGCCGTGGGTGCCCGGAACCATGCCCTTGCCGGCCTCTGCGGTCGCGAGGCAGGCGCCGAGCGGGAAGCCGCCGCCGATGCCCTTGGCGATCGCCATGATGTCCGGCTGGATGCCGGCCCATTCATGCGCGAACAGCTTGCCGGTGCGGCCGACGCCGGTCTGGACCTCGTCGAGGATGAGGAGCAGCCCGTTCTCATCGCAGAGCTGGCGGATCCGGCGCAGCGTCTCGGGCGGGACCGGACGGATGCCGCCCTCGCCCTGGACCGGCTCGAGCAGGATCGCGGCCGTCTCGGGCCCGATCGCGGCCTTGAGCGCGGCTTCGTCGCCGAAGGGCACCTGGTCGAAGCCGGGCATGTCGGGGCCGAAGCCCTCCATGTACTTGCGCTGACCGCCCGCCGCGATGGTCGCGAGCGTGCGGCCGTGGAAGGCGCCCTCGAAGGTGACGATGCGGTTGCGCTCCGGACGGCCGTTCACCGCCTGGTATTTCCGCGCCATCTTGATCGAGGCCTCGAGGGCCTCGGCGCCGGAATTCGTGAAGAAGACGAGATCGGCGAAGGTCGCGTCCGTCAGCTTCTTCGCCAGCGCCTCGGCGACCGGGTTCTGGTACAGGTTCGAGATGTGCCAGACCTTGGCCGCCTGGTCGTGCAGGGCCGCCATCAGCTGCGGATGGGCGTGGCCGAGCGCGTTGACGGCGATGCCGGAGCCGAAATCGAGATAGCGTCGGCCATCCGTCGCGACGAGCCAGGCGCCTTCTCCCTTTTCGAAGGTGAGGGGTGCACGCGCATAGACGGGCAGCAGCGAGGAGGTCACGAGAGCGTCTCCGGTCGGACCGGCCGGGCCGGTCCAAAATGAAAGCGCCGCCCTGACGGCGGCACCAAGCTCGAATCTATTGTCGCACGGCCTCTTGTCAATGAACGTTCCGTGACAGCACGCTACAGGGCCCTTCGGCTCCTGACCGCTTCCATGTCGAATTCCTGCGAAACCGCCCGCGCGACCTTCTGCAGGCGCTCGCGATCCATGGCGGCGGCGACGACGTAGCCGACCCCGTCATCGATCCAGGCAAAGGTCGAGACCTCGCCCTCGCGCATGAAGTTGAGCGCCGTCTGCCCCGTCTCGCCGCAGCGGACATAGAGCGTGAGCCGGTTGCCGCTGCCATCGGCATACATCAGGAGCGCGGCGACGTCCGGCCCCGCCGGCAGCAGCCGCCCGCCGACGAGTTCGAGCCCGAACTGGTCGGACAGGTCGGGGATCACGAGACGACGCTTCAGTCGCTTCGACAGCCACCGGCTCAGATGCTCCTCCTCGGAGGCCTTCACCTCGACCGGATGCGTGATCTCGACCGAGAAGGTGCGGTGGGCCGAGAGCGCGTCGCGTGCGAGCCCCGCCCAGGCACGGCCCGCCGTCGGGCGCGGCCCGCCCGTGAAATCCCGCGCGAACCAGCCGCCGGCCGCCCCAACCGCCAGGAACATGGAGGCGGCTGCCGCATAGGCCAGGGTCTGCCGCCACGAGCGGCGCCGGTCGGCGCGCATCAGGGCGACCCGCAGCCGAGCCGGAACGGGCTCCTCCGCCTTCGAGCGCAACCGCTCCCGCAGCGCATCGCGCAGCGAGCGGTCGAGGGCGAGCCGCTCCTCCGTCTCGGGATTGGCCCGCAGATAGGTCGCCACCGCGTCCCAGCGCTCGGGCGGCAGCCGGCCGTCGACATGGGCCGTGAGATCGTCCTCGCCGACCGGCAGGTCGGACCGGTTCATTTCACCCTCCTGAGAACGGGCGGAGGCGGTGCCGTCACGAGGCGCCGCAACCGTTCGCGCGCCCGGCTGAGGCGCGACATGACCGTGCCGATCGGCACGCCGAGAACCCGCGCGGCCGCCTCGTAGGACAGGTCCTCCACGCAGACGAGAAGCAGCACCGCCCGCTGGTCGGCGGGAAGCGACTCGACCGCATCGAGGACGTCCCGCACGACGAGCCGGCTCTCCGGCTCCTGTGCCGGCGCGGCCAGATCGACGATCTCGTCGATATCGACCCGCAGCCCCTCGCGCCGGCGGCGGCGCATGCCGTCGATGAAGAGATTGTGCAGGATCGTGAAGAGCCAAGCCCGCAGATCGCCCCCGTCACGCCGCAGATGCCAGCGCGACAGCGAGCGCTCGAGACAGTCCTGCACGAGGTCGTCCGCGCCCGCCTCGTCGCGCAGCAGCGCCCAGGCATAGCGCCGAAGCGCCGGAACATGCGGCTCGATCAGGCCGGCGATCTCGTCCATGCGCCGGTCACGCCTGCCGGCGGGCGGGCCGGAGCCCTGCGCATGCGCGGCCACGGGCCGTCAGGCCTGCCCTTCCGTCTCGGGACCGATCCATGAGCACGCTTCCGCTTCTGCACGCCTCGATGACAGACGCTGTTCCAGGCTGCCTTATTCCGGCCCTGAAATCGCGGCGGAGCCATGCGCAGAGGCAAACGCTGGGGATTAATCGGTGCCTGATTCGCGAGACTCTTGCGCCGGAGTCAACGGTAACGCTAGATTCCGGTCGTCGGACACGAGGATTTCGTCCGGCGACCCCGACCTCCATCGCGAGTTCGCTCAGCGTGGCCGAACGTCCTGTTCGTCTGCGGCATGACGGATTCCGAGGGGGAGGTGGCGAGGAGGCGACTGGATGTCGGATGCGGTAACGGGCTGGACGGATGAACGCGTCGAGCTCCTGGGCAAGTTGTGGAGCGAGGGTCTGAGCGCGAGCCAGATCGCGGCGGCGCTCGGCGGCGGCGTCACCCGCAACGCGGTGATCGGCAAGGTTCATCGGCTCGGCCTCTCCGGCCGGACGAAGGGCAGCCAGCCTCCCGCGCCCCGTGCGGCGAAGCCCCGTGCGCCCTCGGCGCCCGGCCCCGTCCAGGAATTGCGGCCCCGCACCCCCGAGGCCCCGCCACCCGAGCCCGCCAGCGCGACCGTGCTCGTGCTGCCGCCTGCCGCCGTGGTCCCGGCGGCCGAGCCGGCGATCCCGGTCTCCGAGCGCATCTCGATCATGGAACTTCGGGAGACGACCTGCCGCTGGCCGCTCGGCGATCCGACGAGCGCCGATTTCGGCTTCTGCGGCGGCCGCTCCGTGACGGGCCTGCCCTATTGCGAGGCGCATTGCCGCATCGCCTATCAGCCTGCCGCGGAGCGCAAGCGCCTGCGCGCCTGACGCTGTGGGGACATCCGCGCCGGCGGCGCGGATGCCCTCTTGCGGATGCCTCTTGCGCAAAACTTGCGTGAGGAGGAGGCTCGGGGTCCCGGCTATCGGGACCAGGGAGGCTCCGCATGCGACGCTCCTCGACGGGTTCCTGGACGCGCTCCGCGCTGATCGCCACCAGCCTCGCGGCGAGCCTCGAATTCTGCCTCGCCGCCCTAGCCCCGGCGCGCGCCCAGACCGAGGTCGACCTCGCGCTCGTGATCGCGGTCGACATTTCCTATTCGATGGATCCCGACGAGCAGCTTCTCCAGCGCGAGGGCTTCATCCAGGCCTTCCGCTCGCCGGAGGTCCATGCCGCGATCCGGCGCGGGACGATCGGCCGGATCGGCGTCGTCTATGTCGAATGGGCCGGAGCGCAGGACCAGCAGGTCGTCCTGCCCTGGACGGTGATCGACGGGGCCGCGGCCGCGACGGCCTTCGCGGCCAGCCTGTCCCAGAAGCCGACCCGGCGCGCCTCGCGGACCTCGATCTCCGGCGCGATCGAGTTCTCGGCCAAGCTGCTGGCCGCGAGCGAGCTTCAGGCCTCCCGCCAGGTGATCGACATCTCGGGCGACGGACCCAACAATGCGGGCCGCCCCGTCACCGCCGCCCGCGACGACGCGGTCGAGCGCGGCATCACGGTCAACGGCCTGCCCATCATGCTCAAGGAAGGCGGCGTCTTCGACCTCGCCGATCTGGACGCCTATTATCGCGCCTGCGTCATCGGCGGCCCGGGTTCGTTCCTCGTGCCGGTGCGCAGCCGCGAGCAATTCGTCGCGGCGGTGAAGACGAAGATCATCATGGAGGTGGCGGCGCTACCGTCGCCGGGACGCGCGCCGCCCGAGCAGGGCGGCGGCCTCGTCGTTCCCGTCCAGCGGCAGGGGGCGCCGGTCAATTGCCTGATCGGCGAGATGCAGTGGCGCGAGCGGATGGGGAATTAAAGCATGCTGCAACAATACCTTAGAGCCCGCGCCCGGGGTCAGGCCGTGGGCGCGACCGCGTAATCGGCGTCCGTCACCGGCTCCATCCAGGTGACGTGCTTCTCGCCGTCGAATTCGTGGATGGCGATATGAACCATGCCGTGGGTCGGCGTGGCCCCGTGCCAATGCTTCTCGTTCGGGGGAATGAAGACCGTGTCGCCGGCGCGGACGACCTGGACCGGTCCGCCTTCCGTCTGAACATGGCCGATGCCGTGGACGATGTAGAGCGTCTGGCCGAGGGGATGGGTGTGCCAGTTCGTGCGGGCGCCGGGCTCGAAGGCGACGCGGGCCGAGCGCACGCGGGCGGGGGCCGGGGCGTCGACGATCGGATCCTGCCAGACGGTGCCGGTGAACCAGTCCGAATTGGCCCGGCGGCTCGGCTTCTGATGGGCTGCGGTAATATCCATGGGTGTCCTCCTGGGCGCTCTGGTAGCGGCCGGGCCGGGGGGCGGCAAGCTGCCTTCGGGACGGCTCAATCCGCCTTGGGCGTCAGAAGCGCGTCGTCGATGGCATTGGCGCGCGTCAGGGCCGGGCGTTCCGCCAGCCGCGCCCAGTACCGTTCGAAAGCCGGCCGCTTCTCGACGACGCCGAACGTCATGCCGAAATTGAGCGACGAGCCGACATAGAGGTCCGCCGCGGAGAACCGGCCCCCGGCGATGTAATCGGTCGCCGACAGCATCCCTTCGAGCGCGTTCAGAACGTCCTCGAAGCTGCCGTAGCCGGCCATCATCTCGCGGCCGGGCGGCACGACGAAACCCAGAGCCTTGTTGGTGACGGCGGCTTCGAGCGGCCCCGCGATGAAGAACATCCAGCGGTAATAGGGGCCCCGCGCCGGATCGCCGGCAGGTGGCGCAAGCCCCGCCTCGGGGCAGGCATCGGCGAGATAGGCGCAGATCGCCGCCGCTTCCGTGACGACCGTCTCGCCGTGCCGGATCGCCGGAACCTTCCCCATCGGGTTGATCGCGAGGTAGTCGGGCGCCTTCATCGTCGTCCCGTAATCGAGCAGGACCGTCTCGTAGGGGCGGCCGACCTCCTCCAGCATCCAGCGTGCGATGCGCCCGCGCGACTGGGGGTTGGTGTAGAGCGTGAGGGGCTGGCTCATGCGTGTTCCTTCGCGGAGGGGCACGACGATCAGTCGTGCCGGTCGGGTTTCGACTGACGCAGACCTTTGACACGGCTGCGACGCTCCTTGCCTTCGAGGCGCCGCTCCTTCGAGGCGAGGGTCGGCCGGGTCGGCCGCCGCACCTTGGGCACGACGGTCGCGGCGCGGATGAGGTCGACGAGCCGCTCGAGCGCATCGGCCCGGTTCAATTCGCGCGTGCGGAAGCGCTGCGCGTCGATGACGATGACGCCGTCCCGCGTCATCCGACGCCCCGCCAGGACCCGCAGCCGCGCGCGGACGGCCTCGGTGAGGTTCGGCGAGCCGGCTGCGTCGAAGCGCAGCTCGACGGCGGTCGAGACCTTGTTCACGTTCTGCCCGCCCGGCCCGGAGGCCCGCACGAAACTCTCCTCGATCTCGCTCTCGTCGAGGGCGAGGCGCGAGGTGACGCGGATCATGCGGCGGAGCCGGGCTTCGCCGCGCGGGCGAGGTAGTTGACCGCCGTGTCGCGCGAGAGCCGCCAGTCCCGGTCCAGCGGATCGAAGACCATGCCCCGCGTCGCATAGCCGGCGAGCCCGGCCGCCTCGCAGGAGCGGCGCAGCTCCTCGGGCGTCACGAAGCGCTCCCAGTCATGCGTGCCCTTGGGCAGCCAGCGCAGCACGTATTCCGCCCCGACGATGGCGAGGGCGAAGGCGCGCAAGGTCCGGTTGATCGTGGCCAGCAGCAGGAGGCCGCCCGGCTTGAGCACGGCGGCGCAGGAGCCCACGAAAAGATCGACGTCGGCGACGTGCTCGACGACCTCCATCGCGATGACGAGGTCGAACGAGGCGCCTTCGGCCGCCAGGGTCTCGACGGTATCGGCGCGGTAGGTGACGGCGAGGCCGGATTCCGCGGCATGGCGGCGGGCGGCCTCGATCATGCCCGGCGCGGGATCGAGGCCGGTGACGGCGCCGCCGAGCCGCGCGGCTGGCTCCGACAGCAGCCCGGCGCCGCAGCCCACATCGAGCACCGACAACCCCTCGAGCGGAAAGGCGGCGCGATCCTCCCGCCCGAAATGGCGGCAGACCTCCTCGCGGATATAGGCGAGCCGAACCGGATTGATCCGGTGCAGCGGCCGCATCGGCCCGGCCGGATCCCACCAGTCCTGCGCGAGGCGGTCGAACTTGTCGACCTCCCCGCTCACGAGGGTGGAGGCGCGGCGCGGCGCGCCTCGACCGGATGATGACACCGAAAGCCCCTGTCTGATGCCCGCAGGCCCGCGATCTTACCCGGAGGATCCGCTTGCCGCCAGCGGGGCGAAGGCCTACTTTCTAGAAAGCCGGATGGGTCATTCTAGAATGGGGGCCGCCATGGGGCTCAGCATCAAGAACGAGGCGGTCGAGGCGCTCGCCCGCGATCTCGCCCGCCGCCACGGCACAGGCGTCACCGAGATCATCCGCCGCGCCCTGCAGGAGATGGCCGATCGCGAGGCGGCCGAGCCGAGCCTGTGGGAGAAGCTCGCGCCGCTGCGGGAGCGGCTCGAGAAGATGGGCCGCACGGGTCTTCCGGCCGATCGCGCCTTCTACGACGAACTCAGCGGCGAATCGTGATCGTCGTCGACGCCTCGGCGATCGTGGCGATCATGGCCGGCGAGCCGGAAGGGCGCGAGCTGTCCCGGAGGTTGGACGGCGTTCCGCCGATCCTCGCCGCCCGCTTCGTCTCGACGGTGTCGATTTGGGAAACGGCCTGCGCCGTCGCGAGGATCTGGCGCTGCGACCGCGACGCCGGCTTCGAAGCCGTCGACGCCTTTCTGACCGAGGCGCACGTGGACCCGGTTGCACCGGATATGACCATCACGATGCTCGCCGTGAGGGCGGCGGAGCGCTACGGCCTCGGTGCAGGCCGGCCAGGCATCCTCAATCTCGGCGACTGCTTCTCCTACGCCACGGCAAAGCATCTCGGGGCGAGCCTGCTCTACAAGGGCGACGACTTCTCCCGGACGGACCTCGCCGCGGGCTGAAGCGGGCGGGCGGCCTCCTTCCCCGCATGGCAGCCTTGCCGAGAGGCGGGGGAGCCCGTTGGCATTCCCCGGCCGCCTCTGTATAGGCCCGCTTCCAGGCTGGCGGTCCCGCCGGCTTCCTCATCCCTCTGCCTTGGAGCTCCCGCGTCGCCGCCATGCCCCGTCTCGTGATGAAATTCGGTGGCACCTCGGTGGCCAATGTCGAGCGCATCGCCAACGTCGCCCGCCACGTCGCCCGCGAGGTGCGGGCCGGCTACGACGTCGCCGTGGTGGTCTCGGCCATGTCGGGCAAGACGAACGAACTCGTCGGCTGGGTGAAGGAGAGCGATCCGCTCTACGATCCCGCCGAATACGATGCCGTCGTCGCCTCCGGCGAACAGGTGACCTCCGGCCTCCTCGCCGTCGCGCTCCGCCGGATGGGCCTCCCGGCCCGGTCCTGGCAGGGCTGGCAGGTGCCGGTCGAGACGACGAGCGGCCACGGCTCGGCCCGGATCACGGCGATCGGCGGCACGCGGATCGGCGAGCGCTTCGAGGCGGCCCGCGAGGTCGCGGTGGTCGCCGGCTTCCAGGGCGTCCATCCCGAGACCGGCCGCATCACGACGCTCGGCCGCGGCGGCTCCGATACCAGCGCCGTCGCGCTCGCCGCCGCGCTCGGGGCCGAGCGCTGCGACATCTATACCGACGTCGACGGCGTCTACACGACCGATCCCCGCATCGTGCCGAAGGCCCAGCGCCTCGACAAGGTGGCCTTCGAGGAGATGCTCGAAATGGCCTCCCTCGGTGCCAAGGTGCTGCAGGTGCGCTCGGTCGAGCTCGCCATGGTGCACCGGGTGCCGACCTATGTGCGCTCGTCCTTCGACGATCCCGACAACCCCAATCCCGGCACGCTGATCTGCGACGAGGAGGATATCGTGGAAAACCCCGTCGTCACGGGCATCGCCTTCTCGCGCGACGAGGCCCAGATCACGCTCCGGCGCGTCGCCGACAAGCCCGGCGTCGCCGCCGCCATCTTCGGCCCGCTCGCCGAGGCGAACGTCAATGTCGACATGATCATCCAGGTCGTGTCCGACGACAAGGCGACCACGGACATCACCTTCACGGTGCCCACCGCCGATTACGAGCGCTCCCGCGCCATCCTCGACAGCCACAAGGACGCGATCGGCGCCCAGGAGATCGAGGGGGCGACCGACGTCGTGAAGGTCTCCGCCATCGGCGTCGGCATGCGCAGCCATGCGGGCGTCGCCTCGCGGGCCTTCGCCGCCCTCGCCGAGAAGGGCATCAACATCCGGGCGATCACAACCTCCGAGATCAAGTTCTCGGTCCTGATCGATTCCGCCTATACGGAACTCGCGGTCCGCACGCTGCACTCCCTGTACGGCCTCGACAAAGAGGCCTGACGCGGCCGGCAGCCGCCCGGAATTCATGCTCTGTTCATCGGCCGACGCCGCAGTCGCGCGGCGAGGAGCGGCCGGCGACGATCGATGCCGGGCGCGGGGCTGAGAGGATCGGGCATGACGGATCGGGACAGCGAGCGCGGCGTGGCGTCTGCCACGGACCTTGCACCCGCGCGCGCGCACTCGTTATACGACCTCGACAAGGCCTGAGTCCCGGCGCAATTCCGGACTTGCTGCAATGATGCTGCGGCTGCCTTCGTTGCGGGAAGGGACGATGCCAAGCGCTCCGGGCGGACCGCGTATCCTCTTGCGCCGCCTCCGCGAGATCATGGCGGAGCCGGTGCCGGCACAGGCACGCCTGGACCGGATCGTCATCCTCATCGCGGCCAACATGGTCTCGGAGGTGTGCTCGCTCTACGTGATGCGGGCGGACGAGACGCTCGAGCTCTACGCGACCGAGGGTCTCAACCGCGAGGCCGTCCACCAGACCAAGCTGCGCCTGGGCGAGGGCCTCGTCGGCCTGATCGGAGAGAGCGCCGAGCCGCTCGCCTTGTCCGACGCGCAGAACCATCCCGCCTTCTCCTACAAGCCGGAGACGGGCGAGGAGATCTATCACGGCTTCATGGGCGTGCCGGTCCTGCGCGCGGGCAACACGCTCGGCGTCCTCGTCGTCCAGAACCGCACCTACCGCGTCTATACCGAGGAGGAGATCGAGGCTCTCCAGACGACGGCCATGGTGCTGGCGGAGCTGATCGCCTCGGGCGAACTCACCGGCCTCGGCGAGCCGGGGACGGAGACCGCCGCGCGCCGCCCGCTCCATTGCCGCGGGGTCGCGCTCGCGGACGGGCTGGGGCTCGGCCATGTCGTGCTGCACGAGCCGCGCGTCGTGGTGCGCAACATCATCGCCTCGGACGTCGATTCCGAACTCGCCCGGCTCGAAGCCGCGATCGCCGCCGTGCGCTCCTCGATCGACGAGATGCTGGAGCGCGGCGACATCGCCCACCAAGGCGACCACCGCGACGTGCTCGAAACCTTCCGCATGTTCGCCAACGACCAGGGCTGGCTGCGGCGGATGCGCGAGGCGATCCGCACCGGGATCACCGCCGAGGCGGCGGTCGAGCGGGTCCAATCGGACAGCCGCGCCCGCCTCATGCGCTCGACCGATCCCTATCTGCGCGAGCGGCTGCACGATCTCGAGGACCTGACCAACCGCCTGCTGCGCCGGCTCGTCGGCCGCGACATGGTGGAGAAGCAGGACGCCCTGCCCGACAATGCGGTTCTCGTCGCCCGCGCGATGGGGCCGGCGGCTCTCCTCGACTACGACCGCAGCCGCCTGCGCGGCCTCGTTCTGGAGGAGGGCGGCGAGACGAGCCACATCGCCATCGTCGCGCGCGCGCTCGCCATCCCCGTCGTCAGCGCCGTCGAGAACGTGACCTCGCTCGTCGAGGCCGGCGACGCCATCATCGTCGACGGCGATGCCGGCGAGGTCCAGATCCGCCCGCCGGCGGATATCGAATCCTCCTATGCCGTGAAGGCGCGGCTGCGCGCGCGGCGCCAGGCGCAATATCGGCTGCTGCGCGACAAGCCCTCCCGGAGCATCGACGGCGTCTCCGTCTCGCTCCTGCTCAATGCCGGTCTCCTCGTCGATCTGCCGCATCTCGGCGAGACCGGGGCGGACGGGGTCGGCCTGTTCCGGACGGAGCTCCAGTTCATGATCGCCGAGCGCATGCCCTCGGCGAAGGACCAGCAGGCGCTCTATGCCGACGTCTTCGCCAGCATGGGCGATCGTCCGGTGACGTTCCGCACGCTCGATATCGGCGGCGACAAGCTGCTGCCCTACATGCCGCGCGTCGAGGAGGAGAACCCGGCGCTGGGCTGGCGCGCCATCCGCATCGCGCTCGATCGCCCCGCGCTCCTGCGCATCCAGGCGAGGGCCCTCCTGAAGGCCGCCGCCGGCCGCCATCTGCGCCTGATGTTCCCGATGGTGGCGACCTCGGCCGAGTTCCGCCGCGCCAAGGCGCTGGTCGAGGGCGAGCTCGACTATCTCGCCCGTCAGGGCAGCCCCCGTCCGACCCAGGTCTCGATGGGCGCGATGGTCGAGGTGCCCTCGCTGCTGTTCGAAATGGACGAGATCGCCCGCGCGGCCGATTTCCTCTCGATCGGCTCGAACGACCTGATGCAGTTCCTGTTCGCCGCCGACCGGGGCAACAAGCTCGTCTCAGGCCGCTTCGACAACCTCAGTCCGGCTGCCCTGCGCGCCCTGCGCCGGATCGCGCAATGGGCCGGCGCCGCCGATTGCCCGGTCACGGTCTGCGGCGAGATGGCGGGGCGTCCGCTGGAGGCGATGACGCTGATCGGCCTCGGCTTCCGCCGGCTCTCGATGTCCGCGGCCTCGGTCGGGCCGGTGAAGGCGATGCTGCTCGCGCTCGACACGCGTCCGCTGACGGAGTTCCTCGACCGCTCGCTCGACGCCGTCGCACCCGGCCACGATCACGTCGAGACCCTGCGTCCGGCCCTTCTCGCCTTCGCCGAACAGAACCAGATCCCCATCTGATGCCCGCCCCTCCGGCCGACAAGCTCGACGCCATCCTCGCCCGCCACGCCATCCTGACCGCCACGCTGAACGGCGGGCCGGAACCGGAGGTCTTCGTCGCGACCTCGCGCGAGCTCGCCGAACTCGATCCGGTCGTCGAGGCGATCCGGGCCTACCGGACTGCCGAGGACGAGCTGAAGGGCATCGACGCGATGCTCGCGGAGCCCTCGCTCGATAACGAGATGCGCGCGCTCGCGATGGAGGAGCGGCCGCCATCCGAGGCCGCTCTCGAAGACGCGGCGTCGGCGCTGAACCTGATGCTGCTGCCGAAGGACGCCGCCGACGAGAAGAGCGCGATCCTCGAAATCCGGGCCGGCACGGGCGGCGACGAGGCGGCTTTGTTCGCGGGCGACCTCTTCCGGATGTATGCGCGCTACGCCGAGCAGAAGGGCTGGCGCGTCGAGATCCTCTCGCAGAGCGAGGGCACGGTCGGCGGCCTCAAGGAACTCATCGCCTCGGTCGAGGGCCGCGGCGTCTTCGCCAAGCTGAAATTCGAATCCGGCGTGCACCGGGTGCAGCGCGTGCCCGATACGGAGGCGTCCGGCCGGATCCATACCTCGGCCGCCACCGTCGCCGTCCTGCCCGAGGCCGAGGAGGTCGACGTCGTCGTGAGCGACGCCGATCTCAAGATCGACACCATGCGCGCCCAGGGCGCGGGCGGGCAGCACGTCAACAAGACCGAATCCGCGATCCGCATCACGCATATCCCGACCGGGATCGTCGTCTTCGTCCAGGACGAGCGCTCGCAGCACAAGAACCGGGCCCGCGCCATGGCGCTGCTGCGCTCGCGGCTCTACGACCAGGAGCGCACCGCCAAGGATTCGGCCCGCGCCGCCGACCGGCGCTCGCAGGTCGGCTCGGGCGACCGGTCCGAGCGCATCCGCACCTACAACTTCCCGCAGGGGCGGGTGACGGATCACCGCATCAACCTGACCCTCTACAAGCTCGACGAGGTCCTGGCCGGGACCGGGCTCGACGAGGTGGTCGATCCGCTGATTGCGGATCACCAGGCCGCGCTGCTGGCGGCCGAAGGCCTGAACTGAGTTTCAGCCGTGTTGTTTCAGCTTCTCTGGCCGTTTCCTGTCCCCACGTGAAGCTGCAAACGCAACGAGTGTCGAGCGGGAGGAGACGGAAGGTTATCACCTGCCGCAGCGCTCGCTTGTGTGGGGCACGCCTGGAAAAGCGATTCTCGATCAACGTCTTAGGGTAACCTATTGATTATTAGAAACGAATCTTGAGTTTATCGCAAACTCTGCTAGTCTCATAAGAGGTAGGCAACGCTGGAGCGCCTGGTCGCGCAAGCGGCAGCCGGATGGACGCCAACCCGCTGGATGGTTGCGCTACGAGCCGCCGGTACACAGGTCCAGGGGCCTACCGCCCTATCTGCTCTGGGGCGTAGCCGTAGAACGAGAAGATATCTTTTTGCTGAGGCAAAAGACGCGCTCTCCAAAGCGGAGATGGCATGGCTTTCAGACCGCGCTCTGCGATCTGGCCGTCGTCGCCTTGCCACATCCTAGGACGCAGGGCTTTGGCGAACTCGGGCTTACACGTCCCATTGGATCGGACGTCGATTGCCTGGTAAAAAGCGCTTGCAACAGCATCGGCCAGTTGTAGTCCTGCGCGCAAACGATGATTATACGACTCGACTAGCGTCGTATCGACGACAGACCAATCTAGATCTCCTCTCGAAAGATATAAATTATCTGACTTGCTTTGCAGCTTTATCCACTCAAGATAAGCACGGAACTGGCTGTAGGACATGCCTCCTCGCTCAGAAAACTCGAACTTGAGCTTGCTGAGAGGCGTTTTTTCAATCTTATTACGATGTCCACAAAATGATGTTACACGCTCCAAAAGTAGCCGACACATCCAGCAATAGAACCAGTTGCGTGCCGGAACTTTCGCTGCCCTAGGGTTTGCATATCCTCGCATATTTTTCTTATTTGAAACAACAGCAAAGCACCTAACATCGCGTTTTGCTATTTGCTGACACACCGCAAGACGTTTGCTGTCGTCGCTGAGTCTTGAAAAATGCAGATCTGGTGTCTGCCGGTGCCGTATCTCTTCTTTTATTTCTTTTACCCAGGCGAGAACGTCACGTTCCCGCTCTGCCCGAACTACCACGGCTGAAAGCACAAGCCACTCGGAGGCGCCCTCCGAGTCCAGCGGCCATATCTTTCTGAGCCCGTCATCGCCGGACTCGTCGATATAGGCTACATATCGATAGGGCTGCTCCAGCTTAGAGTCAGACATTCGACTAGCAAAGCAAAAGCTTCAACTCAGAGTCAACCAGATAATCCGTATCCTTGCCGGCCTCACTCCTCCCGGACGAGAGACGTCACCTGCGCATGCAGGACCTCGCCCATGGGCTTGGGGCGGCGGGTCGGGGTGTCCATGTAGACGACCACCGATTCGGCCGTCGCGAAGACTTGGCCCGAGTCGTCGAACAGCGCCTGCCGGAAGGTCATGGAGGTCCGCCCGGCGGCGACGAGCCAGGTCGCGGCCCGGGCCCGGCCCGGATAGTGCAGCTCGGCCCTGAACTCGAGGACGAGGCGCACGATGACGTAGAAGGTGTTCGCCTCGCGGCCCTCCTTCAGCACCTCGTGCAGCACCTGCACCCGCCCGCTCTCGCAGAAGGTCGAGAAGACGGCGTTGTTGACGTGGCCGTTCGCATCCGTGTCCCGGAACCGGAGGACGTCCTCCGTCCAGGTCACGCGCGGATCGGCCTCGAGCGCGGCGAGATCGACCTCAGACCGG
Organism: Enterovirga rhinocerotis; assembly: GCF_004363955.1. Classification (GTDB taxonomy): domain Bacteria; phylum Pseudomonadota; class Alphaproteobacteria; order Rhizobiales; family Beijerinckiaceae; genus Enterovirga; species Enterovirga rhinocerotis. The sequence continues at coordinate 140,648 of NZ_SNZR01000016.1, read as the reverse complement.
CTCAAGGTCGCACCATTCCGCAATGAAGAGCGCCATCGTCGTCGTGATCCGCTTGAGGGAGGCCAGGCTCACGCATTCGTCGATCCCGTGGATGTTTCGGCTGATCGGGCCGTAGCACAGGGCCGGCACGCGGTCGTAGAGGGCATGGACGCGGGTATCGAGATAGCCCGCCGTCATGAAGCTCTGCAGCGCGTCGCCGGTCGCGCGCTCGTGGGCGCGCCCGAGCACGGCCTCGGCCTCTGAGCCTTCGTCGAGCACATAGCCCTCGGCCCGGAAGCCGTTGAAGGCGACGCGCGGCGGGTTGTTGGCGAGGAAGGGGTCGGCGCGCGAGAAGGCGGCGATGGCGGCCTCGATCTCGCGGCTCGCCTCGGCCGCGCTCGTGCCCGGATAGATCGAGACGCGGCAGGAGAGCCGGCACCAGGAGGGCACCGACGAGGCCCAGTCGCCGCCCTCGATCTTGCCGATGTTCAGGTTGATCGGGTGTTCCTCGCCCTCGAAATGCGGGCGGCCGGCCTTGTCGGCGTTCCAGCGGGCCTCGATCTCGCGCAGGGCTCCGACGATCCGGTAGGCGGCGTCGATCGCGTTCGCGCCCGTGCCCATCTCGCGGACATGGACCGGCACGCCGCGGACCTCGACCTCGAACCAGAGGACGCCGGTATTGGCACGGACGAGCTTCTCGTCCTCGGGCTCGGGGATCAGCACCGCATCGGCCTTGTAGCCGCGCAGATGCGTCATCAGCGCGCCGTCCCCGGTCGATTCCTCCTCGACGACCGATTGGACCGTCACGGTCGCCGCCGGCTGGAAGCCGATGCGCCGCAGCGCGTCGAGCGCGAAGAGATTGGCGCCCGCGCCCGCCTTCATGTCGGCGCCGCCGCGGCCGTAGAGCCAGTCGCCCCGGATCACGGGGTCGAAGGGCGGCGCGCTCCACATGTCGGCGGGGCCGGCCGGCACGACGTCCACATGCGATTGCAGGATGAGCGAGCGGCCGGTCTCCTGCTTGGGACGGTGGATGCCGACCACGATCGGGGCTTCCGAATGCTCCTCCGACCAGGAGCCGGCCCCCGGATGGCGCGCGAGCGCGTCGCGGTCCATCTCGAACCGCTCCATCGCGAGCCCGCGCGCCCGGAACTCGCGGAAGAGGTGGTCCTGGATCGCGTGCTCCTGCCCGCGCGTAGAGGGGAAGCGGATCAGGCCCTGGGTGAAGGCGACCTGCTGGTCAAAGCCTTCCTCGACGGAGGCGGCGATACGCTCCGCGAGAGCGGGATCGAGAGGCATGGGACAAGGACTCCTGGGAGGACAAGAAAAGCTGGCTCGGATCCAGAACGATCAGGACACCTCGCCGCATTCCGAGCGCGGCGCGCCGGGCGGCGGAAGGACGACCGTGAAGGCCTTGCGCGCGATTTCGGTGCCGCGCGCATGCACCGAGATCGACCACGCGCCGGGCTGCAACTCGTAATCGTGGTCGAAACCGAAGCCGATATGGGTCTCGCCGTCGATCACATGGCTCGAGAAGCGGTGCTCGCTGCTCGCCGCGCCGTCCGCGCGCGTCATCGTCGGATGGGCGACGCGCACCTCGACGCGCCTCGGCATCTGGCGGGGCGTCGGGGCCGACAGCGTCACGGTGATGCCGAAGGAGCGGCAGAGCTTCGCCACGATCCGATCGGTCCGTTCCTCGTAGCGCACGTTGCGCATCGGGCGGGCGCCGCTGAGGCCGCGATCGCCGGTCTCGGGCGCCGGAGCCTTGCGCTCCCCGCTCACGACGCCCCAATCGACGATCTCGGCCGTCACCTCGGCCCTGGCGGGCGCGCCCGCGGCCCACGCGATGGCCGGGATCGCGGCAGCGGCGATGATCGCGTATCGTCTCAGGGGACTTTCCTTCCGGGGGCGCCGATGGCAGGGCAGCGGCACCTCTACAGCGCTGGGCGATGGCCGAATCTTTCGCATCGAGACCTTCGTCCGGCCAAGGCCCTCGCGCCTCCCGGTGGAGGCTTACCGTGGTGGGCGCCCGCTTGGCCAGCGGCCTCGCGCTCTTCGCCTATGTGCTGGCGCATCTCCTCAACCATGCCCTGGGCAACATCTCCGTGGCGGCGATGGAGAGGGGGCTCGACTGGGCCGGCATCGTCCTGTTCAGCCTGCCGGGAAAAATCCTGCTCTACGGCGCCTTCCTGACCCATCTCGGTCTCGGGCTGTACGCTCTCTATGCCCGGCGCCCCTTCCGGTACCGCCCGGCCGAAGCGGCGCAGATCCTGCTCGGCCTGTCGATCCCCTTCATCCTGCTGCAGCACATCGTGGCGACGCGCCTCGCCTTCGAGTTGTACGGCACGGAGAAGGGCTATCCCCAGATCCTCTACGCCTTCTTCGTCGCCGCGCCTGAGGCCGGGATCCGCCAGACCCTCCTCCTCCTCATGGTCTGGGGCCATGGCTGCCTCGGCCTGCATTTCTGGCTTCGCTCCAAGCCGGCCTATCCTCGCTTCGCCCCCTGGCTGCTCTGTCTGGCCTTGCTGATCCCGATCCTCGCGCTTCTCGGCATCCTGCAGGGCGGACGCGAGATCCTGCGCCTCGCCGAGGACCCGGCCTGGCGAGAGGCCAACCTGACGCCGGGGCGTGTCGGAACCGAAGCCGAAAGCGCCGAACTCGGCCGATATTCCGACCATCTGCTGCTGGCCTATCCCGGGCTGATCGTCGCGGCGCTGCTGGCGCGGGTCCTGCGGTCGTGGCTCGCGGCGCGCCGCGGGCTGATCGCGATCACCTATCCGGACGGCCGCCGGATCCGCGTTCCGGCCGGCACCTCGGTGCTCGAGGCCAGCCGGCTGAGCGGCATCCCGCACACCGCCGTCTGCGGCGGCAAGGGACGCTGCTCGACCTGCCGGATCCGAGTCGTCGAGGGCGCGAATCGCCTTCATCCGGCGAGCGCGGCCGAGCGGGCGGTGCTCGATCGGATCGGGGCCGGCGAGGATGTCCGCCTCGCCTGCCAGCTCCGCCCGGCCGCCTCGCTGACCGTGGCGCCCCTGGTCGGCAGCGAGCGACCCCATGGCCAGCGGGGAGCGCAGGTGCCGGGCGGGTTCGGCGAGGAGCGCTTCATCGTCGCCATGTTCATCGACATGCGCGGCTCGACACGCTTCGCCGAGCGCCATCTGCCCTTCGACACGATCTTCGTCATCAACCGCTTCCTCGAAGCGGTCGGAGGCGCCGTCGCGGCCGAGGGCGGCTCGCCGAACCAGTATCTGGGCGATGGCGTCATGGTCCTGTTCGGGCTCGCAGGAGACCGCGAGGGGGCCGCGCGGCAGAGCCTTGCCGCGCTCGACCGGATCGGTGCCGCGATCGACGCCTTGAACACCACGCTCGCGCCCAATCTCGACGAGCCGATCCGCTACGGCATCGGGCTGCATGCAGGCACGGCCGTGCTCGGCGAGATCGGCGATCGGCGCTATGGCGGCGCGGTCTTCACCGCGATCGGCGATCCGGTGAACGTCGCCTCGCGCCTCCAGGGCCTGACGAAGCGCTTCGGCGTCGAGGCGCTCGTCTCCGATGCCGTTTTCAAGGCGGCCGGCCGGCAGACCGACCTGCCGCAGGAGGAGGTCGAGATCGAAGGCCGCTCCGGCCGGCTCTGGATCAGGGTCGTCGCGCGGGAGGCGATGGCCGCTGCAGGCGGGGATTGAGCGCAAAGCTCTGGACATGGGGCGGCGTGGCGGAAAAGGTCGTCTCGCCGCGCATCGTCAAAAAAGCGCGGGAGGAAACCGTCACGGCGTCGCCGTCGGCGCATCGGCGCCCCGGGGCCGCACCGCCCATCATGGAGACCGCATGAACCGGATCACTGGCCGCTCGGCCTTCCTCGCCCTCCTGAAGGACGAGGGCATCACGCATCTCTTCGGCAATCCCGGCACGACCGAGCTGCCGATCATGCATGCGCTGAAGGACCATCCGGACCTGACCTACGTGATGGCGATGCAGGAGAGCCTCGTCGTGGCCATCGCCGACGGCTACAGCCGCGCCTCCGGCCGCCTCGTCGCCTGCAACGTCCATGTCGCGCCCGGCCTCGGCAACGCGATGGGCGCGCTCTACAATGCGAAGTTCACCGGCACGCCGATGATCCTGACCGCCGGGCAGCAGGAGCAGGGCCACGGGCTCATGGAGCCGCTGCTCTACGATCCGCTCGTGCGCATCGCCGAGCCGCTGGTGAAATGGGCGGTCGAGGTGACGCGCCTCGAAGACCTTCCCCGCATCGTGCGCCGGGCCGCCAAGATCGCGACCACCCCGCCCACGGGGCCCGTCTTCATCTCCCTGCCGGGCGACATCCTGAACGCCGAGGCTGGGATCGATCTCGGCCACTCGACGCGCGTCGACACCCGCGTGCGTCCTTCGGCCGAGGCGCTGGACGCCCTCGCGCAGCGCATCCTCAAGGCCGAGCGGCCGGTGATGATCGTCGGCGACGAGATCGTGAAGAGCGACGCGCTCCAGGAGGCCGCCGACCTCGCCACGACGCTCGGTTGCCCCGTCTTCCAGCAGACCGTCGGACATGGCGCGCATTTCCTTTCGGAGCATCCCTGCTTCCTCGGCGCCCTGACGCGCAACCAGGCGCAGGTGCGCGAGGCGCTCTCCCCCTACGACCTCCTGGTCGTCCTCGGCTCCGATCCGCTGCGCATGTCGGTCTTCAGCGAGATCGACCCGATGCCCGACGGCATGGCGATGGTGCAGGTCGGCCTCGTCGATCACGACCTCGCCAAGAACTATCCCGCCGAGATCGCCCTCAAGGCCGATGTGCGCGAGACCCTGCGCGACCTCGTGCCCGCCCTGGCGACGGCCGGCGGGCGCGTCCTCGCCGACAAGGCGAAAGCCGGCATCGCCGCGCTCGCCCCGGTGAACTGGACCGCGAAGCGGCAGAAGCTCGTCGCCGAGATCGGAACTCGCTCGGCCCGCTCGCCCATCGATCCGGACTGGCTCGCCCTCTCGATCGTCGAGGCGATGCCGGAGAAGGCCATCCTCGTCGAGGAGGCGCTGACCTCGTCGGTGAAGATCCCGGCTCTGCGCGCCCATCGCGACCGTTACGGCTTCCATGCCCTCGCCTCGGGCGGGATCGGCTGGGGCCTGCCGGGGGCGGTCGGGGTGAGCCTCGCCAATCCCGATCGTCCGGTCGTCTGCTTCTCGGGCGACGGCAGCGCGATGTATTCGATCCAGTCGATCTGGACCGCAGCCCGCCACGAGCTGCCGCTGACCTTCGTCATCGCCAATAACGGCGGCTACCGCATCATCAAGCAGCGCCTCCTCTCGTTCCACGGCGACAGCAACTTCATCGGCATGGATTTCGAGAAGCCGGCGGTGGATTTCACCGCCCTCGCGGCGTCGATGGGCCTCGAATCGCAGCGCGTCTCCGACCCGGCCGAACTCGGAGCCCGCCTGAAGGACGCCTTCGGCCGGCCCGGGACGAAGCTGATCGAGGTGATGGTGGACGGAACGGTGTGACGGCAGCGCGGCCCCGGAGGTGAGCGAAAACAGGGCCCGCATCCTCCGACCCTGCGGCCCTTAACCTTCCGCTAACCATAAACCCGGCAGAACTTGCCGGGTGAGCGCGCCCCTGCCGGGTGCCGCCGTGGCTCGGGCCGGACATGAACGACGTCGGAGCGGTTTCAGGCGGGCCCCAGGCAGTGGCGGCGGCGGGCCGGATGGCCCCCGCGTCGCTCGGCCTTCCCGGAGGGCTCGGCCTGCCCACCCTGGGCGATGTCCGGCGCCTGACGACGCGCCCGGACATCCTCCTCGCCATCGCGGTGATGGGCATCCTCGTGGTGCTCATCGTGCCGCTACCGCCGCTTCTGCTCGACCTGCTGCTCGCCGTCTCGATCATCGTCTCGGTGCTGATCCTGATGACGGCGCTCTTCATCGAGAACCCGATGGAGTTCTCGGTCTTTCCGACCGTCCTCCTGATCGCGACCATGCTGCGGCTCGCGCTGAACCTCGCGACGACCCGCCTCATCCTCGCGCATGGGCACGAGGCCGGCGCGCCGGCCGGTCACGTCATCGAGGCCTTCGGCCGTTTCGTGATGGGCGGCAATTTCGTCATCGGCGCGATCGTCTTCGCGATCCTGGTCCTCGTGAACTTCATCGTCATCACCAAGGGCTCGGGCCGCATCGCCGAGGTCGCGGCGCGCTTCACGCTCGACGCGATGCCCGGCAAGCAGATGGCGATCGACGCCGATCTCTCGGCCGGGCTGATCGACCACCACGCCGCCCGCGAGCGCCGCAAGGCCCTCGAGGACGAGAGCGCCTTCTACGGCGCCATGGACGGCGCCTCGAAATTCGTGCGCGGCGACGCGATCGCGGCCCTGCTCATCACCTTCATCAACGTGATCGGCGGCATCATCATCGGCGTCGCGCAGCAGGGCATGACCTTCGGCGACGCCAGCCGGACCTACACCCTCCTCACGGTCGGCGACGGCCTCGTCAGCCAGGTGCCGGCGCTGATCGTCTCCACGGCGGCCGGCCTTCTCGTCTCGAAGGCGGGCGTGCGCGGCGCCGCCTCCGGCGCGCTCGTCAAGCAGCTCAAGGGCTATCCGCGCGCCCTCGGCATGTCGGCCGTGGTCATGGCCGCGATCGGCCTCCTGCCGGGCATCCCGATCCTGCCCTTCGCCTTCCTCGCCGGAGGGGCCGGCTGGCTCGCCTGGAAGCTCGAACGCGAGAACAAGATCAAGGCCGCCGTCGAGTCCGAAGCCGGCGCGCCCGCGGCCGGAGGCCCGGCCGAGGAGCCCGTCGCCGACCTCCTCAAGATCGACGACCTCAAGATCGAGATCGGCTACGGCCTGCTCCCCATGGTCAACGGCCAGGGCACCGACGACCGGCTCACGGATCAGATCAAGGCGCTGCGCCGCCAGCTCGCCGGCGAGCTCGGCTTCGTGATGCCGGCCGTGCGCATCGTCGACAACGTCCTCCTCGAGGCGAACGCCTATACGATCCGGGTCAAGGAGGTGGAGGCGGGCTCCGGCCACATCTATCCCGGCCTCGTCATGGCGATGGACCCGGCCGGCGGTCAGGTCCAGCTTCCCGGCCAGCACACGCTCGAGCCGACCTTCGGCCTGCCCGCGACCTGGATCGACGTCGCCCTCGCGGACGAAGCGGCGATGCGGGGCTATACCGTGGTCGATGCGGCGACGGTGCTCTCGACGCATCTCACCGAGGTCATCAAGGGCCACACCGCCGAGCTGCTCTCGCATGTCGAGGTGCAGAAGCTGATCCGCGACCTGCCCAAGGACCATGCCGACCTCGTGCGCGAGATCGTTCCCTCGCAGATCTCGACGACCGGGCTCCAGCGCGTTCTCCAGCTTCTCCTCGCCGAGCGCGTCTCGATCCGGGATCTCGGCACGATCCTCGAAGGCGTCTCCGATGTCGTCGCGGCGCTGAAGAACCCGCGCGAGATCGCCGAGCACGTGCGCATGCGCCTCGCCCGGCAGATCTGCGCGCAATACACCTCCCCGCTCGGGCACCTGCCCATCATCACGCTCTCGCCGGCGTGGGAGGGCGTCTTCATGGATTCGATCGTCGGGCAGGGCGAGGAGCGCCATCTCGCCATGCAGCCCTCGCGCCTGACGGAGTTCGTGACCCTCGTGCGCGAGCGCTTCGAGGACGCGGCCCGGATGGGGGAGATGCCCGTCCTCGTCACCTCCACCGCCGCCCGCCCCTATGTCCGCTCGATCATCGAGCGCTTCCGCCGCGAGACGCCGGTGATGGGCCAGGCGGAAATCCATGCCAGGGTGAAGCTGCGCACGGCCGGGAGCATCTGACGGTCCGGCCGTCTGCGCGAAAGGACGCTCGTCGATGGTCGCATTCCCGCAACGCCTCGCCACCCTCTGCATGGCCGTCCTCACGGCGGGGAGCGTGGCAAGCGCATCTCTCGCCGAGGCCTGCTCCCGCCTCGTCTATCACGGCGCGAACGGGCAGGTGATGACCGCCCGCTCGATGGATTGGGTCCGCGAGATCGGGACCAATCTCTGGATGTTCCCGCGCGGGATGAAGCGGACGGGCGAGGCCGGGCCGAAATCCGTCTCCTGGACGTCGAAGCACGGCAGCGTCATCGCGACCGGCTACGACGTCTCGACGACGGACGGGCTGAACGAGGCGGGCCTCGCGGCGAACGTCCTCTGGCTCAGCGAATCCAGCTATCCGCCCGCGGGCGGTGACAGGCCGGCCCTGTCGATCGCGGCCTGGGCGCAATACGTCCTCGACAATTACGCGACCGTCGCGGAGGCCGTCGCGGCCCTGTCGAAGGAGCCGTTCGACGTCGTCACCGCCGCGACGCCCGGCGAGGATCGCCTCGCGACGCTGCACCTCGCGATATCCGATTCCTCGGGCGACAGCGCCATCGTCGAATATGTCGGCGGCAAGCAGATCATCCACCATGGCCGGCAATACCAGGTGATGACCAACTCGCCGCTCTTCGAGCAGCAGCTCGCGCTCAATTCCTACTGGAAGGAGATCGGCGGGACGGTCATGCTGCCCGGCACCAACCGGGCTGCCGACCGCTTCGCCCGCGCCTCCTTCTACGTGAACGCGATCCCGAAATCGGAGAACGCGGTCGAGGCGCTGGCGAGCGTCTTCGGCGTGATCCGCAACGTCTCGGTCCCCTACGGCATCACGACCGAGAACCAGCCGAACATCTCCTCCACGCGCTGGCGCACCGTGGCCGATCACAAGCGCAAGCTCTACTTCTTCGAATCCGCGCTGACGCCGAACATCTTCTGGGTCGACCTCAACACAATCGACTTCTCGGAGAAGACCGGGACGGTGAGGAAGCTCAATCTCGGACCGAACCAGACGAACACGTTCTCGGGCGTCGCGAACGGTCAGTTCAAGGAGAGCGCGCCGTTCAAGTTCCTCGGGATCTGACCGCGGCTTCCCCGATCCGGCGCAAGACGTCCGGCGCGCAAGAGATCCGCGCCGGACGAGCAGACTTCACTTCGTCGTGTAGCCGCCGTTCACGAGGATCGTCTGGCCGGTCATCCACCATCCGTCCGAGACCAGGAGGCGGATGAAGGGGATGATGTCCTCGATATCGGTGAGCCCCGTCTTGCTGAAGCCGGAGAGGGCGGCGGCGGTCTTGTGATAGGCGACGGCATCGGCACCCTCGGCCGGGTAGAAGAAGGGCGTGTCCATCGGGCCGGGGCCGATCGCGTTCACCGAGATGCCCCGCTCGCCGAATTCCTTCGAGGCCGCCCGGGTGAAATGCTCGACCGGCGCCTTGGTGCCCGCATAGGACGCGTAGAAGGGCGTGTAGGCGCCGAGGAGCGAGGTGACGAGGGTCAGCACCTTGCCGTTGTCGTTCACGGTCCGGCCGGCTTCCTTGAGGAAGAAGAAGGCCGCCTTCGCATTCACCGCCGACATCTCGTCGTAGTCGGCCTCGGTGGTCTCGGCCATGGGCTTCTTGAGCACCTTGCCGACCGTGTTGATGGCGATGTCCGGCCGGCCCACGGCCGCGACGGTATCGGCGAACAACCTCTCCATCGCCGCCGCAGAGGTGAGGTCGCCGGCGAGCGCCACAGCCTCCGCACCCGCCGCCCGCACGGCCGCGACGGTCTCGTTCGCCGCAGCCTCGCTCTCGGCGCTGTTGTAATGCAGCGCGACGGCCTTGACGCCCTGCTGCGCGAGGTCGCGCGAGATCAATCCGCCAAGATTCTTCGCGCCCCCCGCGACGAGCGCGACCTTCCCCTTCAGACCGTGATCCGCCATGTGCTCTCTCCCGCTTTCGTGGTGTCGGGAGCAGGCTATTGTCGCGGTGACGCAGGATAAATATCATCGTTCCGACCAAACCTGTCGACATGAGCGAACAATCCCATGGACCGCCTCGATGCCCTGCGCGTCTTCGCCCGCGTCGTCGACTGCGAGAGCTTCTCGCGGGCGGCCGAGACACTGCGCATGCCGCGCTCCTCGGTCTCGACCTGCGTCAAGGATCTGGAGACGCGGCTCGGCACGACGCTCCTCCATCGGACGACCCGCCGCGTCTCACTGACCCCGGACGGGGCGGCCTTCTACGAACGCTGCCTGCGGCTCCTTGCCGATTACGAGGATGCCGAGACGCTGTTCCGGGGCGGCTCACCCGCCCGCGGACGATTGCGGGTCAGCGTGCCGGGCCGGTTCGGCCGGCTCGTCGTGGCGCCCGCCCTGCCGGACTTCTTCGCGCGCTATCCCGAGCTCGAGCTGGAGATCGGGGTCGAGGACCGGCCGGTCGATCTCGTCGAGGGCGGGTTCGACTGCGCCGTCAGGGTGGGCGGCGTCGGCGACGAGGGGCTGATCGCGCGGCCGATCGGCGACCTGCCGCTCATCAATTGCGCGAGCCCGGCCTATCTCGCCCGGCACGGCGCACCGCGCGAGGTCGCCGATCTCGCGGCCCATCTCGAGGTGGGCTACGCCTCGCCGGGCTCGGGCCGGATCGCGGAGTGGGAGTATGTCCGGGACGGGGAGACCCACCGGGTCGAGGTCCCACGTCAGGTCACGGTCAATTGCGCCGAGACCTATATCGCCTGCTGCCTCGCGGGCCTCGGCCTGATCCAGATCCCGGCCTACGACGTGCGCGACCACCTCGCCGCGGGCGACCTCGTCGAGGTGATGCCCGATCTGCGGGCCGAGCCGATGCCGCTCGCCTTCGTCTACGCGCATCGCAGCCGCCTCTCGCGCCGGCTGAAGGTCTTCATGGACTGGGCCGGACGGCTCTTCGCCGACGAGGTGCTGATGCCGGGATGACGGGCCGGGCTCGCCCTCGCGGCGCCCAGCCGGTATAAGGCCCCGATGGACAAGGACGCCGCCCAGTTCGCCGCGAAGACCGTCGGCCCGATCTTCCTCCTGAAGCTCCTCTCGCTCGCAGGGTCGATCGCCAGCACCCTCGGGTTCCTGACGTTCTTCTTCTTCGAGGGGCTCGTGCCCTATCGCTGGTGGCTGATCGGCGGCGGCACCGCACTCGTGCTGGTGGCCGAGCTTCTCGTGCGCTCCTATGCCCAGCGCCGGGTCCACGCCGCGGATGACGACCGCCCCTGAGGCCCCGATTGCCAACGGCCGCAACCGCGCTATAGATGTACATCATCCTGTACGGATAACGGCCGTGACCACTGTCAGCTTCAGCGAGCTTCGCGCCAATATGGCGTCCCATCTCGACCGGGTCCTCAGCGATCGGACGGAACTCGTCGTCACGCGCGGTAAGAAGGAGGCGGTCGTCATCCTGCCGCTCGCCGAACTGGAGGGGCTGCGAGAGACCCTTCATCTCCTCGGCAACGAGGCCAACGCAGCGCAACTGCAGGAGGGCATCGGCCAGCTCGACCGCGGGGAGGGTATTCTCTTCGAGCTTCCGGAGGGATGAGGATCCTCTTCGCCCCCACGGCGTGGGCCGACTACCTGTTCTGGCAGGCGCATGATCCCGCCATGGTATCGCGCATCAACGACCTGATCCGCGATACCCGGCGCTCGCCCTTCCAGGGGATCGGCAAACCCGAACCCCTACGCGGAAACCTCAAGGGCTTCTGGTCACGCCGCCTCACGAGCGAGCACCGGCTTGTCTACCGTGTCACCGGGACCGGCGAGGATCAGGCGCTCGAAATCCTGGCCTGCCGCTTCCATTACAGGCGCTGAGAGCTGGCGTCTTCCAGTCTAACTCGCGCCTTCGGCGATGAGCCAGCGGCAGAGGATGACAACCGCCACGACGACGAGGAGGGCGGTCGCCAGCCGGCTTTGCCAGCGATGGTTCCGCTCAGGCGAGAACGGCGCCCGGCAGTTCGGGCAGACGATCCACCCTGGGCCGACGTGCTCGCATGCCCTGCAGCGACGCCGAGCTCCGAACATGACGGAACGCTACAGCCGCCCCGCCAGCAGTTCGCCGACCTGCGGCACGTCCTTGTCGCCGCGGCCCGAGAGATTGACCACCATCAGGTGATCCTTCGGCAGGGTGGGGGCGAGGTCCTTCACCTTGGCGAGGGCATGGGCCGATTCGAGGGCCGGGATGATGCCTTCGAGCCGCGAGAGGAGCTGGAAGGCCTCGAGCGCCTCCTCGTCCGTCGCCGAGATGTAGGTGACGCGCCCGGTCTCGTGCAGCCAGGAATGCTCCGGCCCGATGCCGGGATAATCGAGCCCGGCCGAGATCGAGTGGGCGTCGTTGATCTGCCCGTCCTCGTCCATGAGGAGATAGGTGCGGTTGCCGTGCAGCACGCCCGGACGCCCGCCGGTCAGCGAGGCCGCGTGCAGGCTGTCGAGACCGTGCCCCGCCGCCTCGACGCCCCAGATCTTGACGTCGCGGTCGTCGAGGAAGGGGTGGAACAGCCCCATCGCGTTCGAGCCGCCGCCGATGCAGGCGATGAGCGAATCCGGCAGCCGCCCCTCGGCCTTCAGCATCTGCTCACGCGTCTCCTGGCCGATGATGCATTGGAAGTCGCGCACCATGGCCGGATAGGGATGGGGGCCCGCCACCGTGCCGATGCAATAGAACGTGTCGGCGACATTCGTGACCCAGTCGCGGAGCGCCTCGTTCATGGCGTCCTTGAGCGTCTTCGTGCCCGACTGGACGGGGACGACCTCGGCGCCGAGCATCCTCATGCGGATGACGTTCGGCATCTGCCGCTCGACATCGACCGCGCCCATATAGACGACGCAGGGCAGGCCGAACCGCGCGCACAGCGTCGCCGTCGCGACGCCGTGCTGGCCCGCGCCCGTCTCCGCGATGATCCGCTTCTTGCCCATGCGCCGCGCGAGCAGGATCTGCCCGGTGACGTTGTTCACCTTGTGGGAGCCGGTGTGGTTCAGCTCCTCGCGCTTGAGGTAGATCTTGGCGCCGCCCAGATGCTCCGTCAGGCGCTCGGCGAAATAGAGGGGCGAGGGCCGGCCGACATAATGTTCCAGATTATGGTCCATCTCCGCCTTGAAGGCGGGATCGGCCTTGGCGCGCTCGTATTCGCGCTCGAGCTCGAGGATGTTCGGCATCAGCGTCTCGGCGACGAAGCGCCCGCCGAAGATGCCGAACATGCCGCGCTCGTCGGGACCGGCCCGGTAGGTGTTCGGGGTCGTGGGCGCCGTATCGGCGGTCGAGGCGGTCACGCCAATCTCCTGTCCTGGAGCCTGCTGCGGAAGAGGCATCCGGTTTTCCGCAAATGGCGGGCGATTACAATATGTCAGGCGGCGAAGGCCGCTCGGGCGGCCCGGACGAAGGCTGCGATCTTCGCCGTGTCCTTCTCTCCCGGACGCGATTCGACCCCGGAGGAGACGTCGACGGCGGCAAGGCCCGAGATCCGGATCGCCTCCCCGACCGTCTCGGGCGTCAGCCCGCCGGAGAGCATCAGGTCCGGGCGCGGGCGGGTCGCCGCCGTCATGCCGAGGGCGGCGCAGAGCGGCGTCGCGGACCCGGCACGCCCCGGCAGGTCGCCCAGCAGCGACCAATCGAAGGCGATCCCGTTCCCGCCCGGAAGAGCGGCGTCCTTCGGCGGCTTCGCGTCGAGCAGGATGCGATCGGCAGCGTCGCGATAGGCGTCGATCCGGGCGAGGTCGGCCCGTTCGCCGATCGGCAGGGCCTTCATGACCGGCCTGCCGGTGGCCGAACGGATCGCAGCGACGCGCTCGGGCGATTCCCCGCCATGGAGCTGGACGAGATCGGGCTCGATCGCGCGGATGGTCTCGTCGAGCTCGCCGTCGGTCGGATCGACGAGCAGGAGCACGCGCCGGGCACGGCCCGCGGCCTCCCGGGACAGAGCGCGTCCGAGTTCGAGATCGACATGCCGCGGGGAGCGCGCGAAGCGCACGAAGCCGACCATGTCCGCCCCGGCGGCCAAAGCCGCCTCGAGCGTCTCGGGCGTCCGCAGGCCGCAGATCTTCACGAGGGACATCGGGATGCCGGACAGAGCCGCAAGCCGCCGGTGGGGCGGCTCTTCATCGGCGGCCTATAGACCATGCCGTATCCAGGGGAAACCGCCCTGGCGACCACATCGACATGGCGGGCCGGCGGCCCGCCGCAGCGATCGTGCGCGTCACGCCGCCCGGCGCGGCGCCGGCAGAGCCGTCCGGGTCTCGGCGAGATCGGTGCGCAGACGGTCCGTCTCCCGCCGCAGGCGGTTCGCCTCGCGGCGCGAGGCGCGTCCGCTGCGGCGCTGGCGCCCGGCCGCGAGCCAGGCTCCCGTCCCGCCGAGCACGACGCCGACCGCGAGCGCGCCGAGCACGAGCGCATAGAGCGGCACGTTCACGACGAATTCCGGCGCTCCGCGCGCGAAGGGGTCGAACGAGACCGGCACGATCCCGCGATTGGCGATCGACAGGAGGATGACGATCACCGCGATCGGAAGGAAGATGATGGCCTTGAGCAGCGCGAGCATGGGATGGGTCCGGCTGGCTTCTTCGGGATGGCCGCCATCCGGCGGCGGTTCGGGATGGCGGCGGCGATCCGGTCCCCGGTCGCCGCGCCGGAGGGTCAGGACCCCGCGGGCTGGATGGGCTCGAGGTTCAGGCGCTTGCGCATTTCCTTCCCGGTCTTGAAGACCGGGACCACCTTCTCCTGAACCGAGACCGCCTCGCCCGTGCGCGGGTTGCGTCCCGCGCGGGCGTCCCGCTTCTTGATCGAGAAGGCGCCGAAGCCGCGCAGTTCGACCCGGTCGCCCCGGGCGAGCGCTTCGGCGATCGTGTCGAGGATCGCGTTCACGATCGTCTCGACATCGCGCTGGTAGAGATGCGGATTCTGGGCGGCGATCCGAAGGACGAGTTCCGATTTGATCATCGCGGCCTCATCGGTCGAGAGAGGGCTGCCAGAGCGCGAGCAGGCCCTGAAGCGGCGCCTGCGCCGACAGGGAGGCGGCGTGGCGGATCGATTGGGCGAATTCGGCCTGTCCCACCAGTTCGGCCCCGAAGGCGGCCGCCGTCCAGAGCGAGAAGCGGGAGCGTCCCGCGACCTTCCAGTCACGGACCGGCAGGTTCGGCGTCACCTTCCGCTCGCGGACCATCCAGGCGATCGCGTCGCGTTCCGAGCCGAGCTCGTCGACGAGCTTGAGCGGCAATCCCTGGCGGGCGCTGAAGATGCGGCCGTCGGAGACCTCGGCGAGCTCTGCCTCGGACAGGCCGCGGCGCGTCTGAACGAGCGTCTTGAACCAGGCGTAGGTGTCGTTGACGACCGCCTGGAGCGCAGCCCTCGCCTCGGGGGTCGTCGGCCTGACGCCCGAGGGCTCGGCCTTGAGCGGGCTCGACTTCACGGCCTCGACCGCCACCCCGACATTGCCGAGGAGCTTCGAGAGATCGGGATATTGGAAGAGGACGCCGATCGAGCCGACGAGCGAGGTCTCGCGCGCCACGATCCGGTCGGCCCCAAGGGCGGTGATGTAGCCGCCCGAGGCCGCGGTGCCGTCCACGAAGGCCACGGTCGGCTTCTTGGCCGCGAGCTCGCGGATGCCCCGATACAGCTCCTCCGAACCGGTGGTGGTGCCGCCCGGCGACGAGATCGAGATCACGACTCCGGAGACGGAGGAGGAATTGCCGACCCGGCGGAAGAGGTCGGCCATGCGCGAATCGCCGGTGATCATCCCCGTCACCGAGATGC
The DNA here is from genome assembly GCF_004363955.1 of Enterovirga rhinocerotis. Lineage (GTDB taxonomy): Bacteria > Pseudomonadota > Alphaproteobacteria > Rhizobiales > Beijerinckiaceae > Enterovirga > Enterovirga rhinocerotis. The sequence goes on along the minus strand of NZ_SNZR01000016.1, from coordinate 125,116 downwards.
GGGCGATCTGCTGCTGGGCGACCCCGAGGCGCCCGGCCCGGCCCGAGGCGAGGATGCCCAGCCCGACCACGGCGACCATCAACACGGCGAAGGTCAGCACCCGCCACAGCGTCAGTTTCCGCCGGAGACGTCTCCGGTCGGCCATCAATTCGGCATCCGCTGCCATCAGGAGGTCCGTGCAGCCCGGTCTGGCGGGCGGCGCACCCTAGCCCCGAGCCCATGCTCGCCGCAAGCGACCGCCGCCGCGGCCCAGGAGCCCCTGGGCGAAACGCCCCGATGGGTGCAAAGCGCGAAACCCCTCGGCCTCACCCGTGCGAGATCCCCATGCCCGTCGCCGCCTATCTCCCGGTCCTGCTGCTCGTCGCCTCCAACGTCTTCATGACCTTCGCCTGGTACGGTCATCTTCGCTTCGGCAACCAGCCGCTCTGGATCGTCGTGATGGCGAGCTGGGGCATCGCCTTCTTCGAATACTGGCTCGCGGTGCCGGCGAACCGCATCGGCCACACCTATTGGAGCGCCGCCGAACTGAAGACGATGCAGGAGGTGATCACCCTCGCGGTCTTCGCGATCTTCTCGGTCACCTACCTGCGGGAGGCCTTCACCTGGAACCACGCCGTCGGCTTCGCGCTGATCGTGGCGGGAGCCTTCTTCGTGTTCAAGGGACCCATCGGCTGAGGCCGAGGCCCGGCATCACTTCGGCTTCACCGACCCCGCGACCGCGTCGATCCGGTCGGCGAGCCGATCCTTGTCGTGAGCACGCGTGATCGCGACCGTGCGGATATAGCCGCCCGGTGCGAAGCGGACGACCTGCACGACCCAGATCGCCTCGCTGGAGGCGCGATAGGTGCCGAAACCGGCGAGCCGGCTCCAGGAGGCGCCGTCCTTCTCGAAGCTGGTATCGTCGTCGACGATGAGATCGCTCACCCCCGCGACCGTCGCCATAGCCTCCCGCGCGAAGGAGGAGCGAGACGCCTGATCGCCATGCTCGCCTCCCCCGACTCCCGATGCGACGATGACGACGGGCTGAGACGCGTCGGGGATCGTGTCCCTCGGGCCCTCCGTCAGGAGAAGAGCCGATCCCGACAGGACCCGCACGGGGCGAAATCCCCCGAGGTCGCCGACCGCGAAGGGCAGCGCCGCGATCTGCTCGGACATGGCGGGCGGAGCCTTGAGCGCGATCGTCTTCAAGGCGGCCTCGATCGCCGCATCCGGCAGGGCGGAGGCCTTGTCCTCCGGCGATTGCGCCGTGACCATCACCGTCGAACCGGGTCCCTTGGCGAGGACGATCCATTTGCGCAGGACCAGGCCACCGGCCGTCTGCTTGCCTCGGATCAGTCGCCCGCCCTGGCCGCCGGCGATCCGCCAATCCACGGCGGGTCCCGTCGCCTCGACGCCGGTCGCCTTCATGCCTTCCGGAGTGAAGCTCGGGAGGATCTGCGCATAGGCCTCGGCCGGGAACTCGACGATCAGGATCGAGGAGGCGAGCGCCTGATCCCCGAAACCCGAGAAGCTCTTCGACAGGGGCAGCGCCTTCGGCGGGACGAGGCCGACCCCCGTACCCGGCACCATCGTGACGGCCTGAGCGAGGGCCGCTCCGGCCGACAGGAGGCCGGCCGCGAGGATGGCGGAGACGCGAAGGGCGCGGAGCAGCGAGGTGGGCAGCATGGAGGGGCGCTTACAGCAAAAACGGGCGGCCGTCTTCCCGAAGGCCCGCCGGAGACAGATCAGCCGGGTTGGCATCAAGACGGCGCAAGACAGGGATGTGTTTCGAATGGTCGATCGGGCAGGCCGAATCAGGTGCGTCCTGTTAAGCCTTCCCCTCTCCTGCCGCCCCGCACAGCACCGTGCCCGTCCCCACCCTCCATCCGAAGCCGCCCGTCCATGTCGGCGCGCCGCTCGACCGTCCCCTCGCCGGGATCGTGCTCGCGATCTCGGCGGGCGTCTTCTTCGCGGCCTCGGACGCGACGTCCAAGTACCTGACGCCGACCCTGCCCGTCATCGAGATCGCCTGGATGCGCTGGTTCGGCTTCCTCGCCATCGTGACGCCGATCATCGTCTATAGCCGGGGCGACATCCTGCGCTCGCGCCGGCCGTCCCTGCAGATGGGCCGGTCCATCTGCCTGATCGGGTCGAGCCTGTTCTTCATCATGGGCGTCTCGTCGCTGCCTCTGGCATCGGCCACGACGCTGAACTTCATCTCGCCGATGCTGGTGACGGCCCTCTCGATCCCCCTCCTCGGCGAGCAGGTGGGAATCAGGCGCTGGAGCGCGATCGCCGTCGGCCTCCTCGGCGTCGTGATCATCGTGCGGCCGGGATCGGGCGCGTTCGATCCGGCCGTCCTCTATCCGATGCTCTCGGCGGCGAGCTGGGCGATGGCCATCATCCTGACGCGCAAGCTCGCAGGGATCGACCGGCCCTGGACGGCCATGTGCTACTCCGCCATCGTTGGCTTCATCGTGCTGAGCGTCGCCGTGATCCCGGTCTTCGTCATGCCGAGTTGGCGCGAGATCGGCCTCGCCGCGTTCCTCGCCTGCGCCGCGACGGCGGGCCAGTACCTCACGGTCCTCGCCTTCCAGCGCGCCCCGGCATCGCTCCTCGCGCCCTTCACCTATGTCCAGCTGATCTGGGCGACGGCGCTCGGCTACCTCGTCTTCGGCAACCTGCCGGACGGCTGGACCGGGATCGGCGCCGCGATCATCATCGCCAGCGGCGTCTACACCGCCCATCGCGAGCGCATCCGCCTGCGCGAGGCCCGCGCAGCGCGGGGGTGATGCATCTGCGGTCTGGCCGACGCCCCGTCTTTCACGGGCTAATGCAGATGGCCCCCTTTTCGAGGAAGGCTTCTCAGAGCCTGGCCGGAAACTCCCTCCGTCCTCATCCTGGGGTGCCCCGCACAGCGGGGCCTCGAAGGACGCACCGCGGTTGTGCGTGCTTCGAGGCCGGCTTTCAGCCGGCACCTCAGCATGAGGAGGGTAGGGATTCCTATTCGCAGCCGCATGCGCGGCGTGCCTCGTTCCAGGCTTACGTCAGGTCTTAGGGACCATGTTTCGCGCCAATGACGAGGCCGCCTTTTTGCGTGGCGGCCAGGGCTTCGCACAATTCGGGCGTCGCGAGCATCGTCGCCGCATCGAGCAGCGGCAGCGCGACACCCGCCTCCAGCTCGCGGATCAGAAACGGCAGGACCGATCGGTCGCCCCGGCGGGCGAGCCCTTCGATGGCCTCGTTTCGGACGTCGTGGCACGCATCATCCAGGCGCGCGTGCAACGCTGCCCGGATCGTCGGCGTATCCATCTCGATCACCTGTCCGAGTTCGAAGGTCGCCCAGTCGCGCACGCGATCGGCAGGGTCCTCCGACAGGGCGATCAGTCCCTCGATGGCCGCGTCGTCTTCGTGACCGCTCAGACCGTGGACGACGCCTGAGCGGACGTTCGGGTCCCGGTGAGACATCAGCGCCAGAAGTGACGGGATCGCCCGGATATCGGGAAGATGGCCGAACGCCGTGCAAACGGCGGCGAGGACTCCGGGATCGCGCCTGCCGTCCCGCTCGGCCTCCAGAAGACCGATCAGACCGGCCAGGCGCTCTTCCACGAAGACGGGTTCGAATCCCGGCTTCGAATGACCCAACTGCGCGAGGACATGCGCACCCACCCGTCGTTTCAGCGGGTCCGTATCGACACAGAACGTCAGCGCCATCTCGAGCACGGCCCGGTTCGCCATCCGCTGAAGGCGGCCGATGGCGATCCATCCGGTCGGATCGTCGATCGACCCGAGGTCGTCATCATCCAGGCCGATCATGGCCCGCCTGAAGAGGTCATCGATATCGACTGATGGCAGAGACTGCACCGACACCTCCCATCATCGCGCGCTCGGGGCGTGCCGCTACAATCGCCAACGCGGCGGCAGCCACTTCCGCAGCCCGCGAAACTGGAGGTTTCGCCACGAGCTGAAAAGGTCGTACCTCACCGTCATGGTAGACGACCTAAAGTCCATCTGGGACAGCCTCAAAGCCAAGGCCGGCAATCCCCCGGACCTTGAGGATCCGCATTTCCGCGAGCGCATCGACGCAGTGAAAGCCGCTATCGATGGGTTGTTCATGCAGTTCCAGCGCGAACGTGACCATCGACCGTTCGACTCCCAGGCTCCATGTCCAATCTGCGGCGGGACGGTCGTCTACTGGTACCGGGCACCGCTGATCGGCGGCATGAAATGCGATACTCCCGATTGCATCAGTGGGAACTTGTGAGCCTCGAAGCAGCGACAGGTCCCGATGGCGTTATGCATCTTCATTGCCGGTCTGATCGGGCTGCTCACGACAATTCTATGCGCATGGGGAGCCGGAGGGTCGGAGTTATTCCGCCTCGTGTTCAAGCCTGGGATCGTCGCCGCAGCGACTGTGCTTGAGAGCCTGTCCTGGCTCAGCGGCATTCAGGGGCTTCCCGGCAAGCGGGGGATGGTCAGGTCCGCTGCGACGGTTCGCGCCGCGCAATCTCGCTGGCGATCTTGAGCCAGAGTTTGGTCGACTGGTGGTCGCCGCGCTCCCGCGCCATGGCGGCGACCTGCTGGGCGGTGTCGAAGGCGGCAGCTCCGGCTTGCCGCGTGAGTGCTTCGGCCTCCCGCCTGACGAGCGCGCGCTCCTTCATCCGGAGGTTGATCGCGCCTTCGATCAGAGTGGATACGAAGTCATAGAAGCCGAGCAGAGACATGGACGTAAGACCGCCGCCAGCCCTCAGCTACGCCCAACTCCGATGACACGACAAGACTGCCGAACGGCCCATCCGTCGTGATCGGCGATCGTGTGGGGCTTGCGCATCGCGCCCAACAAAAAGCCCGGGCCGTTTCCGACCCGGGCTTTGAACGAGGTCCCGGCCTACGCCGGGACGAGCGGGCGGAGCCGCTTACTTCTTGTCGGTGGCCTTCTTGAGGGCCGCGCCCAGGATGTCGCCGAGCGAGGCGCCCGAGTCGGACGAGCCGAACTGAGCGATCGCCTCCTTCTCCTCGGCCACTTCCAGCGCCTTGATCGACAGCGTGACGCGGCGCGCCTTGCGGTCGAACATGGTGACGCGGGCATCGACCCGCTCGCCGGCCGCGAAGCGCTCGGGGCGCTGGTCGGGCCGCTCGCGCGCGAGTTCCGCGCGGCGGATGAAGGACTGAAGGTCGGTATCGACGATCTTCACCTCGATGCCCGAATCCTTCACCTCGACGACCTCGCAGGTGACGATCTGGCCCTTCTTGATCTCGCCGGCTTCGGCGAAGGGGTCCCCCGCGAGCTGCTTGATCCCGAGCGAGATGCGCTCCTTCTCGACGTCGACGTCGAGCACCTGGGCGCTGACGACATCGCCCTTCTTGTACTCGTCGATGACCTGCTCGCCCGGACGGTTCCAGTCGAGATCCGAGAGGTGGATCATGCCGTCGACGTCGTTGTCGAGGCCGATGAACAGGCCGAACTCGGTCTTGTTCTTCACCTCGCCCTGGACGGCGGAGCCGACCGGGTGCTGCTCGGCGAAGGCCTCCCACGGGTTCTGCAGGGCCTGCTTGAGGCCGAGCGAGATGCGGCGCTTGACCTGATCGACCTCGATGATGACGACCTCGACCTCCTGGGAGGTGGAGACGATCTTGCCCGGATGGACGTTCTTCTTCGTCCAGGACATTTCCGACACGTGGATCAGGCCCTCGATCCCCGGCTCCAGCTCCACGAAGGCGCCGTAATCGGTGATGTTGGTCACGCGGCCCTTGAGCTTGGCGTCGACCGGGTAGCGGGCGGCGATGCCCTCCCACGGATCGGCGAGAAGCTGCTTGATGCCGAGCGAGATGCGGTGCGTCTCGTGGTTGATCTTGATGATCTTGACCTTGACCGTCTGGCCGATGTTGACGACCTCGGACGGGTGGTTGACGCGGCGCCAGGCCATGTCGGTGACGTGGAGCAGGCCGTCGATCCCGCCGAGATCGACGAAGGCGCCGTATTCGGTGATGTTCTTGACGACGCCGTCGATGACCTGACCCTCTTCGAGGTTGGCCACGAGCTCGGAACGCTGCTCGGCCCGGCTCTCCTCGAGCACGGTGCGGCGCGAGACGACGATGTTGCCCCGGCGACGATCCATCTTGAGGATCATGAAGGGCTGCGGCGTGCCCATGAGGGGCGAGACGTCGCGCACGGGGCGGATGTCGACCTGCGAGCGCGGCAGGAACGCCACGGCGCCGTCGAGATCGACCGTGTAGCCGCCCTTGACCTGGTTGAAGATCTGGCCGGTCACGCGCTCGTTGGCCTCGAAGGCCTTCTCGAGCTTGACCCAGCTCTCTTCGCGGCGGGCCTTGTCACGCGAGATGACGGCTTCGCCGAGGGCGTTCTCGACGCGCTCGAGATAGACCTCGACCTCGTCGCCGACCTTCAGCGGCTGGTCGCCGCGGCCCGGACCCTGGAATTCCTTGAGCGCGACGCGCCCTTCCGTCTTCGCCCCGACGTCGATGACCGCGACGTCCTTCTCGATGGCGACGACCTTGCCCTTGACGACCGAGCCCTCCTGGACCTCGGCCTTCTCGAAGGATTCCGCGAGCAACGCGGCGAAATCCTCGCGCGACGGCGATTGCATGGCTGCTGACATTGATTCTCCTGGTGCCCTATCAGGGCGGCGCCGGCTCGGGTTTGTGTTGCACGCCGATCCCATCCGCCGCGGCCCGGAGCTGATCGTGCTCTGGGGCAAGCCGCCTCGTGAGGCGGGCCGGCGCGTCGCCGGCGGGCGGAATCGGGCCGCCGGATACGCCAAAGGGGGCGGCAGAAGCCGCACCTCACCACAGCATGTCCGGAGACTGCTCGCATGTAGTCGAAGAGAGGGCTGTGGACAAGCGCGAAGACGTCGAAAAACCGTCTTGCGGGATTACAACTTGCGCGAAGGGCAGGTCAGAACGGCTTCAGCACCACGAGGATGACGATCCCGATCATCAGCACCGTCGGGACCTCGTTGAGGATGCGGTAGTAGCGCGCGGACCGCGTGTTCCGGTCCTGTGCGAACAGGCGGACGGTCTTCGCCAGATGGCCGTGGACGCCCGACAGCAGGAAGACCAGCGAGAACTTCGCCCAGAACCACGGATCGGCGTAGAATCCGGTCGTCCAGGCGAGCGCGAGACCGAGAAGCCAGGCCGCGATCATGGCCGGATTGATGATGGCCTTGAGCAGCCGCCGCTCCATGACCTTGAGCATCTCGGAGCGGGCCGAACCCGCCGGCACGTCGGCGTGATAGACGAAGAGGCGCGGCAGGTAGAGCATGCCCGCCATCCAGGCGATCACCGCGACGATATGCAGGGCCTTGAGCCACAGATACAGCATGGCCCGGCTTTGCCCGTCCGCGGCCTGGCTGTCTATGCGGCGCGGACCCGCGCGATCATGCGGGCGACGTTCTCGACCGGCGTTTCCTTGATGATGCCGTGGCCGAGATTGAAGACATGCGGACGGCCCCGTGCGGCGTCCAGCACCGCGTCGACCGCCCGGTCGAGCGCCTCGCCGCCGGCGAGCAGCACCTCCGGATCGAGATTGCCCTGGGATGCGACGCCGGGGGGAAGAGCCGCGACGGCGCGGGCGAGATCCGTGTGCTGGTCGATGCCGATGCAGGAGGCGCCCGTCGCCGCGTAATCGGCGAGCCGGTCGGCCCGCCCGCGGGGGAAGACGATGATGCGCGCGCCCGGATGGCGGGTCCGGACGCCCGCGACGATCGCGGCGATCGGCCCGAGGGAGAGCGGCTCGACGAGCTGGTCGGGCAGGGCGCCGCCATGGCTCTCGAAGATCTGCACGGCATCGGCGCCGGCTTCGATCTGAGCGCAGAGATAGTCGACCGACGAGCGCACGAGGAGATCGATCAGCGCCCGCATGAAGCCCGGATCGCGCTCGGCCGCATCGAGCGCCGGCCTCTGCTCGGGCGTGCCCCGGCCCGCGACCATGTAGGCCGCGACCGTCCAGGGCGCGCCGCAGAAGCCGAGCAGCGTCGTCTCGGCGGGCAGCGCCGCACGGATGCGCCGGACGGCGTCCAGGACCGGTGCGAGGCGCTCGAGCGGCAGGCCGGGTGCGAGCGCATCGAGTTCCGCGCGGTTCGTGACGGGACGCAGGCGCGGCCCTTCGCCGGCATCGAGCCGGAACTCGGCGCCGAGCGCATCCGGCACGACGAGGATGTCGGAGAACAGGATCGCCCCGTCGAAGCCGTAGCGGCGGATCGGCTGGAGCGTCACCTCGGTCGCGAGCGCCGGCGTGTAGCAGAGCTTCGTGAAGGAGCCGGCCTCGGCGCGGGTCGCGAGATATTCGGGCAGATAGCGTCCCGCTTGGCGCATCACCCAGACCGGCGGCGGCCAGACGGCCTCGCCGCCGAGCACCCGCAGGATCGTTCTCGCCTCGTCTCCCCTCGGGTTGTCCGCCACCAAGCCTTCATCCCTCCTAAGAATCTAAAATCAGATCCTGAATCTCTCTTTCTTCTCTTGGAGCGTGACCAACGATGCCGCAATCCCGTCCACAGCCCGTCCACATTCCGACCGGCTGCCGACGGGGTTGGCGGCGGTGCCGCGCCGGCAAGGAATCGTAAAGGTTAAGAGCCTGTTAACGGCCGCGGCCCTCGGGCCGTCGCGATTCGATCACCGATTCGAGTCCCCGGCTCGTCCCACAGGACGGGGTTGGGGACGACGTCCCGAGTCTCCCACAGGGCCCCTCGCCTGGACCGCGCCGCGCCCCTCCTTTATCCACACTCGTCGACTCCCCATCCACCGATGGCGGGCTGTGCGGACGGGTCACGGACGGGTCTTTTGGGGCGCAGCTACTTCCACCTCCATCTCGTCTCCGATTCGACGGGCGAGACGCTGATCGCCGTCGCGCGCGCGGTCGCGGCCCAATACGAGGGTGTGTCCGCGATCGAGCATGTCTATCCGCTCGTGCGCTCGTCGAAACAGCTCGACCGCGTGCTGAACGAGATCGACACCGCGCCCGGCATCGTCCTCTACACCCTGGTCGAGCCCGATCTCGCGACGCGGCTCGAGGAGAAATGCCGCGAACTCGGCTGCCCGCACCTGTCGGTTCTGGCGCCGGTCCATGCGCTGCTCGAATCCTATATCGGCGCGGCCTCGACGGCCCGGCCCGGCGCCCAGCACATGCTCAACGCCGAGTACTTCAAGCGCATCGACGCGATGAACTTCACGCTGATGCACGATGACGGGCAATTGCCGGACGATCTCGACCAGGCGGACGTCGTGCTGCTCGGCGTGAGCCGGACCTCCAAGACCCCGACCGCCATCTATCTCGCCAATCGCGGCCTCAAGACGGCCAATATCCCGCTCGTGCCGGGGCAATCGCCGCCCGAGGAGCTGGATTCGATCCGCAAGGCGCTCGTCGTCGGCCTCGTGGCCTCTCCCGAGCGGATCGTCCAGATCCGCCAGAACAGGCTGCTCTCGCTGAACGCCGACGACGACACGGCCTATGTCGACAAGGCGGCGGTGGCGGAGGAGATCGCCCTGTCGCGGCGCCTCTTCGCCCGCCGCAACTGGCCCGTCATCGACGTGACGCGGCGCTCGATCGAGGAGACGGCCGCGGCCATCCTCGACCTGCATCGCGAGCATGCCCTGAAATTCATCGTGACGTAGCGGACGGTTGGCGTGATCGACGGACCCTGGCGGCATGCGCGCCCGATTCTCCTCGCCTCGACCAGCGGGACGCGGCGGCGGCTCCTTGCCGCCTGCGGCCTGCCGGTCGAGCCCGAGGCGCCCGGCACGGACGAGCGGGCGCTCGAGGCGAGCCTCGGCCCGATCCCGCCGCCCGAGGTCGCGCTGAAGATCGCGGAGGCCAAGGCCCTCTCGGTCTCCGCCCGCAATCCCGACCGCTTCGTGATCGGGGCAGACCAGATCCTCGTCTGCGAGGGACGGGTGCTCTCGAAGGCGACGAGCGAGGAGGAGGCCCGCGCCCGCCTCGCGGAGCTTCAGGGCCGGACCCATCAGCTCTTCGTCGGCGTCGCCATCGCCCGGTCCGGCATGGTCGAGGCGGCCTTCTGCGAGGAGGCGCGGCTGACCATGCGCACGCTCGATGCGGCCGCCATCGCCCGTTACGTCGATCTCGCCGGCCCGGCGGTGACGCGCAGCGTCGGCGCCTACGAGATCGAGGGCCTCGGCATCCATCTCTTCTCGGCCATCGACGGTGAGCATACGACGATCCTCGGCCTGCCGCTCGTTCCGCTCCTCGCCAATCTGCGCAGCCTCGGGGTGCTCGAACTATGAGTGAGCCCTCCGCCACCAAGGCCTTCGTCATCGGCCATCCGATCGCCCATTCGCGCTCGCCCCTGATCCACGGCTACTGGCTCGCGGAACTCGGCCTGCCCGGCAGCTACGAGCGCATCGACGTCGCGCCCGAGATGCTCGCCGAGTTCATCGCGGGCTTCGCGTCGCGCGGCTTCGTGGGCGGGAACGTGACGGTGCCGCACAAGGAGGCCGTCTTCGCTCTGCTCTCGACAGGCGGCCACGAGCTCTCGGACGAGGCCCGGCGGCTCGGCGCCGTGAATACGCTCGTCGCCCTCCCGGAGGGCCGGCTCCGGGGGCACAACACGGACGGTGCCGGCTTCGTCGCCAGCGTCGACGAGGCGGTGGGATCGGGCTGGGAGAACGAGGCCGGAACCGCGATCGTCCTCGGCGCGGGGGGAGCCGCCCGCGCCATCGTCGGCGCGCTGCTCGACCGGGGCCTGCGCCGGATCGTCGTCGCGAACCGGACCCCCGCCAAGGCCGAGGGTCTCCGCCGCTTCGCCCCGGAGCGCATCGAGGTCGTCGCCTCGGCTGATCTCGCCGCCCCGATGCGGGAGGCGGGGCTCCTCGTGAACACGACGACGCTCGGCATGAAGGGCCAGCCGGCCCTCGATCTCGACCTCGCGGATCTGCCGGAGAGGGCGATCGTCGCCGATATCGTCTATGTCCCCGCCGAGACGCCGCTTCTCGCCGCCGCCCGTGCGCGGGGGCTGCGGCGCGTCGGCGGCCTCGGCATGCTGCTGCATCAGGCCGTGCCGGGCTTCGAGGCCTGGTTCGGGCATCGCCCGGCGGTCACGCCGGCCCTGCGCGCCGCGATCGAGGCCGATATCGGAGCCGGGGCGTGACCTTCGTCCTCGGCCTCACCGGCTCGATCGGGATGGGCAAGAGCGCGACCGCGGCCATGTTCCGGCACCGCGGCGTGCCGGTCTGGGATGCGGATGCGACCGTGCACGCGCTCTATCGCGGCCCGGCGGCGGATCTGATCGAAGCCGCCTTTCCGGGCACGGTTCGCGACGGTGCCGTCGACCGCGTGGCGCTCGGTGCGGCCGTGATGGGCGACGCCGAGGCCTTCCGACGCCTCGAGGCCATCGTCCATCCGCTCGTCCGCGCGGAGGAGGAGGCCTTCCTCGACGCCGCGCGCGGGACGCGCAGGCCGATCGTCGTCCTCGACATCCCCCTCCTCTTCGAATCCGGTGGGACCGGCCGTACCGACGCCGTCGCCGTCGTGACCGCGCCGCCCGCCATCCAGCGCGACCGCGTCCTCGCGCGGCCGGGCATGACCGAGGAGCGCTTCGAGGCGATCCTCGCCCGGCAGATGCCCGACCGCCAGAAGCGGGCCCGCGCGCATTTCCTCGTGGATAGCGGCTCGGGCTTCCCTCGCGCGGAGGAGGAGGTCGGGGCTATCCTGCGGGCTCTCGCGGGCCGTCCGGGGCGGCGCCTCGCGGGATCTGCCCGTCCTTCCGACTGAGTTCCGAGATGCGTGAGATCGTCTTCGACACCGAGACGACGGGAGTGAATCCGGCCTCGGGCGACCGGATTGTCGAGATCGGCGGGATCGAGCTCCTCAACCACATCCCGACCGGGCGCAGCTTCCACGTCTACGTCAATCCCGAACGCTCCATGCCGAAGGAAGCCTTCGACGTGCACGGGCTCTCGGACGAGTTCCTGGCCGACAAGAAGGTCTTCGCGGCGGTGGCGGACGAGCTGGCCGACTTCTTCGGCGACGCGAAGCTCGTCGCACATAACGCGATGTTCGATCTCGGCTTCGTCAATGCCGAATTCGCGCGGACGGGACACGCCGCCATTCAGCCGGGACGGATCATCGACACGCTGGCGCTGGCGCGGCGCAAGCATCCGGGTGCCTCGAACAGCCTCGACGCTCTCTGCAGCCGCTACGGCATCGACACCTCGCGCCGCGTCAAGCACGGCGCGCTGCTCGATTCGGAGCTGCTGGCCGAGGTCTATATCGAGCTGATCGGCGGCAAGCAGACGATGCTCGGCCTCACCATCCGGCCGAGCCTCGCCCGTGCGATCGGCACGGGTGCGGCCGCGCCCGTCGTCAGGGCGGAGCGGATCGTGCGGTCGCATCTGTCGGATGCCGAGCGCGAGGCCCACGCGGCCTTCGTCGCGACGCTCGGCGAGAAGGCCATCTGGCGCCGCTATCTGGGATCGGGCGAGGCGCCCTGAGGCCCGCAACTTCCCTCCCCCTTGTGGGGAGGGCCGAGTCGAAGCGCAGCTTCGAACCGGGGTGGGGGTGGTGCGGAAGAAGACACCGTCCTGCGAACCGGCGCCACCTCCACCCGGCTCGGCCTATGGCCGAGTCCGCCCTCCCCACAAGGGGGAGGGAAGGAGTACGCGGTACTCCTACGGAGAAAGGTGAATCCGGTAGCCCCTACAGAGGGGCACGGAGGTGCCCGCTAGAGAGGGAGCCCTCAGTTCGCGAGCGGCGCGGCCGGAGCGAGGCCCTGGCCCGCGTTCTCGGCCGCCTTCTGGCGATAGAGCGCGATGAAGTCGATCGGGTCGATATAGAGCGGCGGGAAGCCGCCGTTCCGGACGAGATCGGCCACGATCTGCCGCGCGAAGGGGAACAGCAGGCGCGGGCACTCGACCATGATCACGAAGTGCAGCGTCTCGGGAGCGATGTTCACGGCGCGGAAGACGCCCGAATAGGTCAGGTCGAAGGCGAAGAGCGTGTCGTTGCCGATCTTCGCGCTGCCCTCGAGGGTGAGATCGACCTCGAAATCGGTCTCGGAGAGCTGCTTGGCGTTGACGTTGACCTGGATGCCGATCTGCGGGGGCTCGGTCTGCGGCTGCAGGGACCGCGGCGCATTCGGGTTCTCGAAGGAGATGTCCTTGGCATATTGCGCGAGCGCGTTGAGCTGCGCGTCGTTGCCGGGCGCCTCGGGGTTCGGCTGTGCGCCGTTGGCTGCCGGGTTCTCGGCCATGGTGTCCGCTCCTAATGGGGAAGGCCGGTCCCGCGTCATGTGCGGGCTGTCGCCTCGTGCGACCCCCGGCCGGCGGGGTCGCGCTATCATGCTTTCCCGAGGCTCACAAGCAAAGGAGGGGGGAGGCGCGTCGTCGTGCCTTGCTTGTCGTGCCGACCCGTGGATGTTAGGCGTCTGAGTTCCCATATCGTCACAGGAGCCGCTCGATCGTGGCGGCTATCCAGCCAACGGATTCGAGGGCAAGGACGCTCGATGTTCGCAGAGTTCGACGTGACCACCGTCGTTTTCCTGGCCCTGGCCGTATTCGTCATCTGGCGGCTGCGGTCGGTTCTCGGCCAGAAGACCGGGCACGAGCAGCCGCCGGTCGACACCTTCCAGCGGCGTGAGCAGGCGCGGCCCCCGGCGGGCCCCGCTCCTCAATCCGCGCAGGGCGACAATGTCGTTCGCCTCCCGACGGGGGCGGGCGATCGCCCCGCCGCGCCGGCCGCTCCCGCCCCGGATCGCTGGGCCGGCGTCGCCGAGGCGGATTCGCCGGTGGCGCGCGGTCTCGACGAGATCGCCAAGATCGAAGCCGGCTTCGATGCGCGCGGCTTCGTCGAGGGCGCCAAATCGGCCTACGAGATGATCGTGACGGCCTTCGCGCAGGGCGACACGAAGACCCTCAAGGGCCTCCTGTCGAAGGACGTCTTCGATGGCTTCGAGCGTGCCATCAAGGATCGCGAATCGCGCGGCGAGAAGTCCGAGACGACCTTCGTGTCGCTCGACAAGGCCGAGATGATCGGGGTCGACGTGCGCAACCGCGTCGCCCAGGTCACGCTCCGCTTCGTCTCGAAGCTCATCACCGCGACGCGTGACGCGAGCGGACAGGTGATCGACGGCAGCCCCGAGGCGGTCGTGGACGTCACGGATGTCTGGACCTTTGCCCGCACGCTCGGCGCACGCGATCCGAACTGGCTGCTGGTCGCGACCGAAGCCGGTCAGTAACGGCCGCGGCAGGGGCTTCGCGAATCGATGGCGGCCCGGCCACCCTCCCCTGGCGGGGGAGGGTCGACGGCGAAGCCAGCGGGCCGGGGCATGGCGCGCCTCATCGCAGCCGCCGGGATCATGGCGGCGGCGCTTCTGGCTGGAAGCCCGGCATCCGCGCGGGCCGACAGGCCCCCGTCACGCCCGCCCCTCTCGTTCTCCGATCTGCCGGGCTGGCGTGACGACGATGTCGCCGCCGCCCTCTCCGCGTTCCGGCGAAGCTGCGTCGCTGCGAGCGCCCGCTGCCGGGCGGCCCAGCAGGCTGCCCTGTCCGGGGGCGAGGCGCCGCGGCGCTTCTTCGAGACATGGTTCCGGCCCGTCGAGATCGCGGCCGACGGCTTCCTGACCGGTTATTTCGAGCCGGAGGTGCCGGGCTCCCTCGTTCCCGACGCCGTCCATACGATGCCGCTCCGGTCCCGGCCGCCCTCGCTCGTCATGAAGGGGGCCGGCACCCCGTCCGGCTGGCCGGCGGACCCGGCGGGCCTCGTCGCCGCCCGCCGCACCGCCAAGGGCTACGCCCCGATGCCGGATCGCGCCGCCATCGAGGCGGGGGCGCTCGACGGCGAAGCGCGGCCGATCGTCTATCTCGATCCGGTCGACGCCTTCATGATCCACGTCCAGGGATCGGCGCGGGTCCGCCTCGCGGATGGGCGGGTGCTGCGTGTCGGCTATGACGGGAAGAACGGCTATCCCTACACGGCCATCGGCCGGGTCCTGGCCGAGCGGGAGGGCATCCCGCCCGCTCAGGTGACGGCCGACAGGCTCTGGGCCTGGCTCAAGGCCCATCCGGCCAAGGCGCCCGCGATCATGCGGGCCAACCGCTCCTTCATCTTCTTCCGGTGGCTCCAGACCGATCCGTCGCTGGGGCCGATCGGCGGCTCCGGCCTTCCGCTCACGGCCGGAAGGAGCCTCGCCGTCGACCGCAAGGTCTGGCCCTACGGCACGCCGGTCTGGCTGGAGGCGGATCTGCCGCATCCGGATGGCGGCACCCGGCGGCTGCGACGGCTCGTCGTCGCCCAGGATACCGGCACCGCCATCGTCGGCCGGGCACGCGGCGATCTGTTCTTCGGCTCGGGCGATCAGGCCGGTCGCGAGGCGAGCATCGTGCGGCATCCCGTCCGCTGGATCGTTCTGCGCCCCGTCGAACCCGCGAAGCCGCGAGGCGGAGGCCGGTGATGCGCCGGCGGCGATCCCTGTCGGACGAGGAGAATCGGCTCTGGGCCGATGTCGCGCGCTCGGTCCTGCCCTTGCCGGGCCGCGCCCGCCCGGCTCCGGCGAAGCCCGCGGCGGAGCCGCCTGCCGCGACGGAGGTGCCCTCGCGGAAAGTCGTCCCCATCGCGGCCGTGCCGCCGCCGCCGAAGGCCGCTCCGCCGCTCGCTCCCCTCGAGCGGCGCATGGTGCGGGCGCTGGCGCGGGGCCAGACGAGAGCGGAGGGGACGCTCGATCTCCACGGCCTGACGCAGGCCGAGGCGCATCAGCGCCTGCTCGGCTTCCTGCGGCGCGGCCAGGCGGCCGGGCATGGCCTCGTTCTCGTCGTCACCGGGCGCGGACGCGACGGGCAGGAGGGGCGCGGCGTGCTGCGCCGGATGGTTCCTCTCTGGCTCGGGGCGCCGGATCTGCGCGGCCTCGTTCTCGGCTTCCAGGAGGCCGGCACCCGCCAGGGCGGAGCGGGCGCCCTCTACGTGCGGCTGCGACGGCTCCGCACTTGACCCTCTCGGCGCCGCGATGCCACACGGCGCCACCTCCCTCCCCGCAGAAGCGATCCCATGACCGATACCGGCCTCGACATCCTCGCGATCGGCAACGCCATCGTGGACATCCTCTCGCAGACCGACGATCGCTTCCTCGTCGAGCAGGCGCTGGCGAAGGGGACGATGGCGCTCATCGACGAGGCCCGCGCGGAAGCGCTCTACGGCCTCACGGGCCCGGCCACGATCGTCTCGGGCGGCTCGGCCGCGAACACGGCCGTCGGCGCCGTGATGCTGGGCGCGAAGACGGGCTATATCGGCAAGGTCCGCGACGACGAACTCGGCGGCCTCTTCACGCACGACATGAAGGCGGTCGGCATCGAGTTCGGAACGAAGCCCGCGAGCGAAGGGCCGGCGACGGCGCGCTGCTTCGTGCTCGTCACGCCCGACGGCGAGCGCACGATGAACACCTATCTCGGCGCCTGCACCGGCCTCGGCCCGGCCGATATCGATGCGCAGACCGTGGCCTCGGCCTCGATCGTCTATATCGAGGGCTATCTCTGGGACGCGCCCGACGCGAAGGCGGCGATCCGCGAGGCGATCCGCGTCGCGCATGCGGCCGGCAACCGCACGGCGCTGACGCTCTCCGACCCCTTCTGCGTCGACCGCTATCGGGACGAGTTCCGCGGCCTCCTCAAGGATGGCAGCCTCGACATCCTCTTCGCCAATTCGCACGAACTCCTGAGCCTCTACCAGACGGCGGACCTCGAAGCCGCGCTTGCCGCCTTCCGCGAGGAGAAGGCGCTCGGGGTCGTGACCCGCTCGGCCGAGGGCGCGCTGGTCGTCACGCGCGAGAGCACCGAGGCGGTCCCGGCCTTCCCCGTCGAGCGCGTCGTCGACACGACCGGCGCGGGCGACCTCTTCGCGGCCGGCTTCCTCGCGGGGCTCGCGAAGGGACTCGACGGACGAGGCGCCGCCCGGCTCGGCGGCCTCGCGGCGGCCGAGGTGATCTCCCATATCGGTGCGCGCCCGCAGCAGGACATCGCCGAGCTCGCGCGGCGCGAGGGCCTGCTCGGCTGAGCGATCGACCCTGATCCAGCCGGATCAGGTTAGAAACGGTCTCAATCCCGATTGCCATCGGTCGCCCGAGCCGCGACAATACCGCCCAGGACGCCCGCATGAAGGCGCCTCGGGAGGACAGGGATGGTGAGACGTGCGTTGTCGGCTGCGCTGTGTGCGGCCGGGTTCATGGCGGCTATCGGCGGCTGGGCGAAGCCTGCCGCCGCCCAGGAATGGCCGGCCCGTCAGGTCACCATCGTCGTCCCCTTCACCGCGGGCGGCACCACCGATCTCTTCGCGCGCATCTTCGCCAATGCCATGCAGGCGAAGTACAACCAGCCCTTCGTGGTCGAGAACCGGGGCGGAGCGGGCGGCACCATCGGCGCGGCGGCCGCCGCGAAGGCGGCCAATGACGGCTACACGCTCTTCGTCGGCACGGCCTCGACCCACGCCATCGCGCCCTTCGTCTACAAGCGCGCGGGCTACGACGCGGACAAGGACTTCCAGCCCGTCAGCCGCTTCGCCATCGTGCCGGGCATGCTTGTCGTCTCGCCCAAGATGCCGGTGAAGGACTTCAAGGAGTTCGTGGCCTACGTGAAGGCCAATGACGGCAAGCTGAGCTACGGCTCCTCCGGCGTCGGCTCCGCCAACCACCTCCCGGCCGAGGTCATGGCGAAGCTCATCGGCGCGAAGATGACCCATGTGCCGTATCGCTCCTCGAACGAGATCATGAACGCGATCGCCGGCGGCCATGTCGACATGGCCTTCGACAACATCACCTTCGCCTGGCCGCAGGCCAAGGGCGGCACGGCCAAGGCGATGGCGGTCACGACGAAGGACCGCAGCCCGACCGCGCCCGAGGTGCCGGCCATCGCCGAGACCTATCCCGGCTACGATCTCGGCTCCTGGCACGGGCTCTTCGCGCCGGCGGGGACGCCGAAGCCGATCGTCGACAAGCTCGCCGCCGATGCGAAGGAGATCTTCTCGGCCGAGGACGTGAAGAAGAAGCTCTTCGAGCTCGGCGCCATCGCCTCGCCCAACACGCCCGAGGAATTCACCGCGCTCGGCCGCTCGGAGCGCGAGAAATACGGGAAGATCGTCTCGGAAGCGGGGCTCACTCCGCAATAGCGCCTCCGGTCGAGGGGCGAATGGTCCTGGGAGGACGGCATGAGACTTGACCGACGAAGTCTTCTGGCCGGCGGTGCGGCGAGCATCGCGTTGGGGCGGCCCGCTTCCGCCCAGGGCTGGCCCGCCCGCCCCGTGACGATCATCGTGCCCTACACGGCCGGCGGGACGACCGATCTCTTCGGGCGCATCTTCGGCCAGGCTCTGCAGGAGAAGACCGGCAACCCCTTCATCGTCGAGAACCGAGCGGGAGCCGGCGGCACGGTCGGCGCCGCCTTCGCGGCCAAGGCCCCGCCAGACGGCTACACGCTCTTCGTCGGCACCGTCGCGACCCAGGCGACGGCGCCCTATGTCTTCAAGAAGCTCGCCTACGACGCCGAGAAGGACTTCGCGCCGATCAGCCTCTTCGCGACGCTGCCGAACATGCTGGTGGTGACGCCGAAGATGCCGGTGAAGACCCTCGCGGACTTCGTCGCGCATGCGAAGGCGAATGACGGCAAGCTCAGCTTCGGCTCGTCCGGCGCCGGCTCCTCCAACCACCTGACGGCCGAGCTCCTCGCCAAGCTCACCGGCGTGCGGCTGGTCCATGTGCCCTACCGCTCCTCGGGCGACATCATGAACGCGCTGGCGGGCGGCCATGTCGACCTCGCCTTCGACAACATCACGCTCGCCTGGCCGCAGGCGCAGGGCGGCAAGGTGACGGCGCTTGCGGTGACGACGAAGGACCGCAGCCCGACCGCACCGGACGTCCCCGCAATGGCCGAGACCTTCCCCGGCTTCGACATCGGCTCCTGGCACGGCCTCTACGCGCCGGCGGGGACGCCGAAGGAGATCGTCGACAGGCTCGCGGCCGACGTCAGGCAGGTCTTCTCGAGCGAGAGCGTGAAGAAGAGGCTGTTCGATATCGGGGCGGTGGCGCGCCCCATGTCGCCCGCCGATTTCGCCGCCTTCGGCAAGGCGGAGCGGGCGAAGTATCAGGATCTCATCCGGCAGATCGGCCTCGAGCCGGTCTGAGAAGCGGCTCGCCGCCCGCGCCTCAACGCACGGCGGCCTGGTAGCGCGCCAGTAGTTCGGGATCCTCGATGGAGCCGTGATGGTGGATCTGCCGCCAGCGGCCATCGACCAGGCGGAACCAGCGGCTCGTCCGGATCGCGAGGCAGAGTTCGGTGTCGTCCGTCTTGAAGGTGCCCCGCTCGCGGCCGACGGCGAGGAAGCTCTCGCCGGCTAGGTGCAGCGTATAGTCGTGGAACGCGACCCGGACGCGCGCCCGGCCGCCGAAGATGCGCTCATAGACCTGACGAATCTCGTTCCATCCACGCTTGATGCCGCCGAGGGGGTTGTCCATTGCCGCCTCGTCGCCGTCGATCCAGTTCCGCGCCATCAGTTCCGCGTCACGCTCGTTGAAGGCGCGATAGAATTCCGTCAGCGCGCCTTCAGGGGTCCCGGGATCGTCGTTCGGCTCCGCGCCGGTGATCGCCTCAGAGATCGGTTGAACCATCGGTCTTTCCTCCGTTGTGCCCGTGAGGATGGCGCTGGGAGGGTCTGATGATAATCAGGCCTGCGTTTGATACATTCTCCCGATCATCGAGAGAATAAAATGGCACGGCTCTCCGATTATGAGATCTTTCTCGCGATCCTCGATGCCGGCAGCCTGACAGCGGCGGCGCGGCGCCTCGACCGCTCGTTGCAGTCGGTCAGCCGATCATTGGCCTCGCTCGAGGCGGAACTCGGCGTCGGTCTCGTCCGGCGCACGACGCGCCGTCTTCATCCGACGCCGGCCGGGCTCGCTTTCGGCGCCCGGTTGCGGGGCGCGATGGCTCAGATCGCCGATGCGCGCGATGACCTCGTCCGGTCCGGCGCCGAGCTGACGGGTCTTATTCGCGTCGCGGCGTCGACGATCTTCGCACCGGCGCATCTGGTGCCGGTCGCCGTCGGGTTCCAGCAGCAGCATCCCCGCGTCGGAATAGAACTCGTCCTCGCGGACGCGTTCGAGGACCTCGTCGCGTCCGACCTCGATCTCGCCGTCCGGATCGGTGTCCTCTCGGACAGCGGGCTCAGGGCCCGCCGGCTCGGTGCCTTGCGTCGAGTGATCTTCGCATCGCCGGGCTATCTCGAACATCGGGGGCGACCCCGGACGCCGGACGACCTGACTCGGCATCGTTGCGTCATTCGGACGGGCGTCGCGAACCCGACCCACTGGACGTTCCGCGAAAGTGGCCGCAGCAGGATCGTGGACGTTTCCGGCTCCTTCTCGTCGACGAGCGCGGCGGCCTGCAACGAGGCCGTCGTGCTGGGCGCGGGGATCGGCGTGGCGCCGCTATGGCAGATTGGCGCGCTGGTCGAGGGCGGAAGGGTCGAGCTGGTGTTGAACGACTACGAGCCGGAGCCCGCGCCCGTCCATGCGGTCTGGTCGCCGACGCCGCAGCTTCCGGCGAGGACGCGCGCCTTCATCGATCATCTCGCGAGGGGTCTCGCCTCCTGGCCGGGCTGGACCGCCTGACTTCAATTTGCGTTGAAGTCCTCCGGTGCGCGAGGTCCAGCCCGGCCGTGCCGCGACGGTGTCGCGCCTTGACAGAGGCGGCCGGGCGCCCGGATGATCCCGCCATGCGACATGGTCCCATGCCTCTGTCTGCGCTCCTGATCTCGGCCTGCCTGTTCGGCGCGCCGCAGCCGGCTTTCGCCCAGGGGCGGCCTGATCCGGGCAAGGTCCCCCCGCCTCCCAGCGCGCCCGCGAAGCCGGAGGCAGCGACCAAGCCGGCATCGAACGCGGCCTCCACGCTCGACGAGCTCTACGGTCGCCTCGCCGCAGCCAAGGACGCCGACGAGGCGAAGGGGATCGCGAGCCTCATCGAGCGCCGTCTCGCCCGCTCCGGCAGCGACACCGCCGATCTCCTTCTGTCGCGCGCCATGGTGGCGCTGACGTCGAAGGACGGCGCGCTCGCGGTGGAACTGCTCGACCGGGTGACGGTGCTCCGGCCGGGCTGGGCCGAGGCCTGGACCCGCCGCGCCGTCGCCTTCTGGCAGCTCGACGATCCCAGCCGCGCCATGATGGATCTCGAAGAGGCGCTGACGCGCGAGCCTCGCCATTTCGTCGCCTGGACCCTGCTCGGTCGTCTCGAAACGGCATCGGGCGACAAGGCGCGGGCCCTCGCCGCCTATCGCAGGGCGCTCAAGATCCACCCGTTCCTCGACGATGCCGAGAAGGCGGAAAAGCGCCTCGCGCCGGAGGTCGACGGGCGGGACCTGTAGGCGCGTCGCAGCATCGGAGGCCGACAGGACGGCCGCTTGCTCCTGCCGGCCGGCTTCTGCACATTCCGCGCGCGGCGGAGGGGTAGGCCATGTCGGGCGCCAAGAGACGGTCTTTCGAGGCGGGGCATCGCCCCAAATTCCTGGTGGTGGTGGACGGGACGGCCGAATCGAGCCGCGCCGTCCACTTCGCGGCCCGGCGCGCCGCCCGCACGGGGGCGAGCCTGATCATGCTCGGCATCGCGACGATCCCCGACACGTTCGAATTCCTCGGCGTCGGCGATGCGCTGCGCGAAGAGGCCGAGGAAGAGGTCACACGCCTTCTCGCGGCCGCGACCGACCATGCCAAGGAGGCGGCCTCCGTCGCGCCCGAGCAGGTCGTCAAGGAGGGCGGCAAGGCGGAATGCATCCGGGAGCTCATCGAGGAAGACCAGGACATCTCCTTCCTCGTCCTCGCCGCCTCGACGGACAGCGCGGGCCCCGGGCCGCTCGTGAGCTCCGTCGCCTCCGCGCCGCAGAGCTTCTCGATCCCCATCGTGATCGTGCCGGGGGACCTCTCCGACGAGGAGATCGACGCGCTCGCCGGCTGAGCGGGCGCGCTCCGGCGCCCGGCGCCGGTTGGAAATGCAGCGGATCGGCATCACATCCGACGAAACCCGTGCTACGGGATCGCCAACGCCCGGTGCCGCTCCCCTGCGGCCCGTCGGGATCGGAGGATTATCCGATGTTCATTCAGACCGAAGTCACGCCGAACCCGGCGACCCTGAAGTTCCTGCCCGGCCGCGTCGTCCTGCCGGCCGGCACCTTCGACGCGCCGAAACCGGAAGCGGCCGCCGGCTCGCCCCTTGCCGAGCGCCTCTTCGCGCTGCCCGAGGTCGCCGGGGTCTTCCTCGGCTACGACTTCATCACCGTGACCAAGAAGGACGGCGACTGGGCCCATCTGAAGCCCGCCATCCTCGGCGAGATCATGCAGCATTTCGTCTCCGGCGCCCCGGTCCTCGCGGAATCCTCCGCGGCGGCGGCCCTCGGCGAGGACGACGAGGAGTTCTTCGATCCGGCCGATGCCGATCTCGTGACGACGATCAAGGACCTGCTCGAGACGCGCGTCCGCCCGGCCGTCGCCGGCGACGGCGGCGACATCACGTTCAAGGGCTTCAAGGACGGCACCGTCTATCTCACGATGCGCGGCTCCTGCTCTGGCTGCCCCTCCTCGACCGCCACGCTGAAGCACGGCATCCAGAACCTCCTGCGCCATTTCGTGCCCGAAGTGGAACAGGTCGAGGCCGTCTGAGCGCACGACCCCCATGCGTATCCTCGCGATCGATACCGCGCTCGGCCAATGCGCGGCGGCCATTCTGGACGTCGCCTCCGAGACGACGATCGCGGCGGAGGCGATCGCGATGGAGCGCGGCCATGCCGAGGCGCTGCTGCCTCTGCTCGACCGGGTGATGGCGCGGGTCGATGGCGGTTTCCATTCCCTCGACCGCGTCGCGGTGACGATCGGGCCGGGCAGCTTCACGGGCCTGCGCATCGGCATCTCGGCGGCCCGCGCCGTCGCGCTCGCAATCGGCATCCCGGCCGTCGGCGTCACGACCCTGTCGGCCCTGATGGCGCCGCTCATGGAGGACGGGCCGAAGCGCCTGACCGTCGCGGCCATCGATGCGCGCGGTGGGCGGGTCTTCGTCCAGGCCATCGGGCCGTCCGGGCGGCTCATCATCCAGCCCTGCGTCATGACCATCCGGGACGTGGTGCGCAATCTCGGCTCCGGCTCGGTTGCCCTCGTCGGACCCGGCGCGACGATGATCGCCGCCGAGGCGCGCGCGGTCGGGATCGACGCGGTCCTGCACGACGACCTCGTTCTTCCGGACCTTGCCTGGGTCGCGCGGATCGGCGCGGCCGCCGAGCCGGACGAGGCCCTGGCAAAGCCCTACTATCTTGCCGCACCGGATGCGCGTCCGCAGGACGGAGCGAGGCTCGCGCGGCTTTGACCTGGCTCGCCCGTCTGGGGCTCGGCCGCGCCGACGAGATACCCCGCGTCGAAGCCCTGTCGGTGGCCCATGCGGACCGGCTTGCCGCGATCCACGGCGCAGCCTTCGCGCGGCCGTGGTCGGCCTTCGATTTCGAGGGCTTCCTGGCCGATCGCTCCGTCCACGCCGACGGTCTGTTCTACGGCCGTGCTCGCCAGCCGGCGGGCTTCGTGCTCTCGCGCCTGACCCTCGACGAGGCCGAGATCCTGTCCGTCGCCCTCGATGCGGCGGCGCGGGGCCGCGGCCATTCCCGGCTGCTTCTCGTCCAGCACCTCCAGGCGCTCGCCCATGCCGGCGCGGCGCGGGTGCATCTCGAGGTCGAGGAGGGCAACGCGCCGGCCTTCGCGCTCTACCGCCGGCTCGGCTTCGCCCAGTCCGGATTGCGGCCGGGCTACTACGCCCGCCCCGACGGCAGCCGCGCGACCGCCGTCTCGATGACGAAGGATCTCGGTGGCGGGACGCGCCCGTGAGCCGGAGGCGACGAACGGCGCCGGCCCATCCATGATGGTCGCAGCCGTGAGAGCGCCGCGATGAGGCCCGGACTCTGGCTGCGGCTGGCGATGCTGGCACTCGTGCTGGCCGCGCTCGTGCCCGTGCAGATCGTCGCCGCGCGCCGGCATCATCGTCTGGCCGGCCGGCTGCCGGTCGTCTTCCACCGCATCCTGCTGCGCCTCCTCGGCATCCGGGTGCATGTCGAGGGCACGCCGCCCTCCGGGGCCGTCCCGACGCTCATCCTGTCGAACCACGTCTCCTGGCTCGACATCCCGGTGCTCGCGAGCCTCGCGCCGCTCTCCTTCATCGCCAAGAGCGAGATCGCCGCCTGGCCCGTCATCGGAGCGCTCGCGCGCCTGCAGCGCTGCGTCTTCATCGACCGCGCCCGCAAGGTGGCGACGGCCGAGGTCAATGCCGTCGTCGCCCATCGGCTCGCCGAGGGCGACGCGATCGTGCTCTTCCCCGAGGGGACGACGGGCGATGGCATCCGCCTCCTGCCGTTCCGCTCCTCCCTCGTCGGCGCGGCCCGCGCCGCGCTGACCGAGCCGTCCCTCGCCGCGATCGCGCTCCAGCCGGTCGCGATCGCCTACCGGCGCCGGGAGGGCCTGCCGATCACGCGTCGCGAGATGCCGCAGATCGCCTGGTACGGGGATATGGATCTCGCGCCCCATCTCGCGGCCTTCCTGCGCGGCGGCGTGGTGGACGTCACGGTCGCCTGGGGCGAGCCGATCCCGTTCCATGCCGCCACCGACCGCAAGCGCGCGACAGCGGCGGCGG
The DNA here is from genome assembly GCF_004363955.1 of Enterovirga rhinocerotis. Taxonomy (GTDB): domain Bacteria; phylum Pseudomonadota; class Alphaproteobacteria; order Rhizobiales; family Beijerinckiaceae; genus Enterovirga; species Enterovirga rhinocerotis. The sequence continues at coordinate 100,480 of NZ_SNZR01000016.1, read as the reverse complement.
CGGCGGCCGTGCGGGCATCCATGGCTGAAATCCGAAAATCCTCCGCGCCACATCTTTGCCGCGATGGATCATCTAAGTCTGACCGTCGCATCGATTCGTGATTGTCAGCATCATTCGTCGGCGTGATGCCTGGACGGAATGATGATCGGACCGATCGATCTTTCTTTTTCGTATTCTAATCTGATGGTCACTGTCGTCTTGCGGCGGTGATGTGGAGTGGGCGCATGGGATCTATCGTGAACTGGGTCGTCGGGAAGTTGAAATGGCTTCTGATCATCGCGGCGATCGGAGGCCCGGTCTCGGCCTTCATCGGCTGGCAGGACGTCCAGCGGGTGAACGACGTCGTGGCCAAGGGCCAGGAGGCGGAGGCGACGATCGTCAGCGCGGTCCGCAAGAAAGGCCGGCGGTCCGGAACCAGCTATGCGGTCGATCTCGCCTGGAAGGACGACAAGGGCGCCGACCGGACGGCCGAGGAGGTACGGGTCTCGACGGCTCTGTCGAACCGGCTGTTCCGGGGGGACCGGATCGTCGTGGACACGGTCCGGATCAAATATCTCGCCGACAGCCCCGGCAAGGCGGGCGTCGTCCTCGTCGACGACATCAAGGAGGAGCTCGCGCTCGACCGGTTCATGATGATCGGGGGGAGCATCGTCGGGTTGATCGGGCTGATCGGCTGCGGCTTCATCTTCGGTCTCTTCGCGCGCCTGCGCTCGAAGCCCGACGAGTCCCTCGCGGGCCAGCCCCGAACGCCCATGGGACCCCCGGCCGCCTGAGGCCGATGACGGCGCGGCGGCCTTTTTGGCCGCCCGCTATTCTCTTGAGGCCCCGGAGGTCGTATGAGGGGATGATCGCCGCCATGCCCCAAGCAGCCTCCAGGCCTCGCCCCGCGTGAAGACCGTCTTCGTCAAATCCTACGGCTGCCAGATGAACGTCTACGACTCCGCCCGGATGGCGGACGTCATGGCGCGCGAAGGCTACACGTTGGCGGCGAGCGCCGAGGAGGCGGATCTCGTCATCCTCAACACCTGTCACATCCGCGAAAAGGCGGCCGAGAAGGTCTATTCGGAACTCGGGCGGCTGCGCGTCCTCAAGGAGGAGCGTCGGGCCGACGGCCGCCGCACCGAGATCGTCGTCGCCGGCTGCGTCGCCCAGGCCGAGGGCGCGGAGATCATCCGCCGCCAGCCCGCCGTCGACGCCGTGATCGGCCCGCAGAGCTATCATCGCCTTCCGGCTCTGCTCGAGGAGGCCCGCCGGGCCGGCACAGAGGGGCCGCGACCGGCCCCCGCCGTCGACACCGACTTTCCGGCGGACGACAAGTTCCGCCATCTGCCGGCGCCCTCCCGGGCGCGGGTCCGCACGCGCGGCGTCTCGGCTTTCCTCACGGTCCAGGAGGGCTGCGACAAGTTCTGCGCCTTCTGCGTCGTGCCCTACACGCGCGGCGCCGAGGTCTCCCGCCCGGTCATGGCGATCGTCGACGAGGCGAAGCGGCTGCTGGAGGCGGGCGTGCGCGAACTGACCCTGATCGGGCAGAACGTGAACGCCTATCACGGCCCGGACGAGCGGGGCGCCACCACAGGGCTCGCGGGCCTCATGGAGCGGCTCGCGCTCCTGCCGGGCCTCGCCCGGCTGCGCTACACGACCAGCCACCCGAACGACATGGGCGATGACCTGATCGCCGCCCATCGCGATCTGCCGATGCTGATGCCCTATCTGCACCTGCCCGTTCAGGCCGGGTCCGACCGGGTCCTCGCGGCGATGAACCGCAGGCATACGGCCGACAGCTACCGGCGCCTGATCGCGCGCATCCGGGAGGCCCGGCCCGACATCGCCCTGTCGTCGGATTTCATCGTCGGCTTCCCCGGCGAGACGGATGCCGAGTTCGAGGACACGCTCGGGCTCGCGGCCGAGATCGGCTTCGCGGCCTCCTTCTCCTTCAAGTACAGCCCGCGTCCCGGCACGCCCGCGGCCGATCTCGGCGGCCAGGTTCCGGAGGCCGTGATGGCGGAGCGCCTCGCCCGCCTTCAGGCCCAGCTGGAGCAGGACCGTCAGGCCTTCAACCGCGACACGGTCGGGCGGACGGTCGATTTGCTGATCGAGAAGCCGGGCCGTCATCCGGGTCAGCTCGCCGGCAAGTCGCCCTATCTCCAGGCGATCCAGGTCGAGGGGATCGACGCGCCGGTCGGGTCCGTCGTGCCCGTCACCGTGACCGGGCTCGCATCGAACAGTCTCTTCGCCCGTCCGGCGGGATCGGACGCGGCGGCAATCAGCGGGATGGCGGCTGCGTGAAACGTCCCGGTGCCCGGCCGATCATCGGCTCCTCCTCCGTGGCCCCGGCTCCCGCCCCGCCTCCGCCGTCCGGCATCGGCGAGACGGCGGAGATCACTCTCGCCTTCGAGGATAATGCCAAGGCGAGCCTCGTCTTCGGCCTCTACGACCAGAATCTCGCCCATATCGAGCGCCGCCTCGGCATCATGCTGAACGCGCTCGGCAACCGGGTCGTGATCAAGGGCCCGCCCGATCTCGCGACCCGCGCGCGCCTCGTGCTCGAGGGGCTCTACGACCGCGTCCAGATCGAGGGGGCGGTGACGCTTGGCGACCTCGATGGCGCCATCCAGGAGAGCGCGCTCCAGGGCAGCCTCTTCCCGCAGGCGGAGCTCGCGCCGCAGGGGCCGGCGCGGTTCGAGCAGATCGCGACGCGCAAGCGCGGCCCCGTCCGGGCCCGCAACGCCGCCCAGGACCTCTATCTCAAGGCGCTGCGCCACAACGAACTCGTCTTCGCGGACGGGCCGGCCGGGACCGGCAAGACCTGGCTCGCCGTCGGCTTCGCCGTGTCCCTGCTCGAGGCCGGACAGGCCGAGCGGCTGATCCTGTCGCGGCCCGCGGTCGAGGCCGGCGAGCGGCTCGGCTTCCTGCCCGGCGACATGCGCGACAAGGTCGATCCCTATCTGCGGCCGATCTACGACGCGCTCTATGATTTCATGGAGGCGCGCCATGTCGAGCGCGGGCTCCAGACCGGCATGATCGAGGTGGCGCCGCTCGCCTTCATGCGCGGGCGCACGCTCACCAACGCCGTGGTCCTGCTGGACGAGGCCCAGAACACGACCTCGATGCAGATGAAGATGTTCCTGACGCGGCTCGGCGAGGGCTCGCGCATGATCGTCAACGGCGATCCGAGCCAGATCGATCTGCCGCCCGGCCAGCGTTCGGGACTGATCGAGGCCGTCCGCGTCCTCGAGGGCGTCGAGGGCGTCGCTCGGATCCAGTTCCGCGACGTCGACGTCGTGCGGCACGATCTCGTCCGCCGAATCGTCACGGCCTATGACGCGGCCGCGCGGGGCGAGCCGCCGGCCGGAGGGCAGCGGCCGTGATCGCGCTCGAGATCGAGGCCGAGGACCCGCGCTGGGACGCCGTGCCCGATCGCGACGGCCTTTTGCAGCGCGCGGCGGATGCCGCCCTCGCGGTTCTGCCGCAGGACACGAAGACCGACCTCGCCGCCACCGTGCTCCTCGCCGATGACGAGGCGGTGCGGGAGCTCAACCGGGGCTGGCGGGGCCAGGACAAGCCGACCAACGTGCTGTCCTTCCCCTCGCCGGACATGCCCTCGGCACCGGGCCGGCCGCGTCATCTGGGTGAGATCGCGCTCGCCTACGAGACCGTGGCGCGGGAGGCGGAGGCCGAGGGAAAGACGACGGCGGATCACGCGGCGCATCTCGTCGTCCATGCCGTGCTCCATCTCTTCGGGCACGATCATCTCGAAGAGGGAGAGGCGGAGGCCATGGAGCGGCTGGAGGTGCAAGCCCTCGCGCGGCTCGGCATCGCCGATCCCTACGGTCCTGCCGCCTGACAGCTGACGACCCATCACCATGAGCGACGAGCGAAGCGACCCGAAACCCGAGCCGCAGGAGAGTCACCGCGAAAGCTGGCTCGAGCGGGTGATCGGCCGCTTCTCAGGCCGTGCGCATTCGGCCCGGGACGACCTCGAAGAGGTGCTGTCCGAGGCCGCCGAGGCTGGAGACCTGTCGCCGCGCGAGCGGCTGATGCTGAAGAACGTGCTCGCCTTCCATCGGGTGCGGGTCAGCGACGTGATGGTGCCGCGGGCCGACATCGTCGCCGTCCCGGCCGAGACGACGCTCGGCGGGGTGCTCGCCCTGTTCCGGACGGCCGGCCATTCGCGCCTGCCCGCCTATGGCGAGACGCTCGATGAGCCTCTGGGCATGGTCCATATCCGCGACTTCCTCGACCATCTGGCCGCGGGCGGAACGGGAGCCAGCACCGAGGACGCGGCGGCGGACGATTCCCCGCGCCAAAACCTTGCCGGGATCGATCTCGGCGCGAGTCTCGCCGCGGCGAACATCCTGCGGCCGGTGCTCTTCGTGCCGCGCTCGATGCCGGCGATCGATCTCCTCGCCCGGATGCAGGCCTCGCGCACGCACATGGCCCTCGTCATCGACGAATACGGGGGGACGGACGGGCTGGTCTCGATCGAGGATCTCGTCGAGATGGTCGTCGGCGACATCGAGGACGAGCACGACGAGACCGAGCACATGATCGTGGCGGAAGAGGCCGGCACGTTCCTGGCCGATGCGCGCGCGAGCATCGAAGAGGTGTCCGAGGCGCTCGGCGAGGATCTCGGGCTCGCAGCCGCGCATGACGAGGTCGATACGCTCGGCGGTCTGATCGTCACGAGCGTCGGCCGGGTGCCCTCGCGCGGCGAATTGATCGCGGGGCCGGACGGGATGGAGTTCGAGGTGCTGGACGCCGACCCCCGGCGTCTCAAGCGCGTCCGGATCCACCGCCGCAAGCCGGAGGATTCCGCCGAGGGCTCCCGTCCGTCGTCGCCCGACTCGGGCTCCGCCGCTTGATCGCCGCTCTTGCGGATGCGGTGATCCTCGCCTCCGGCTGGCGGCGGGCCCTGTTGGCCTTCGGGGCCGGGGCGGTCGGTGCGCTGGCCATGCCGCCCTTCGGCTTCTGGCCCGCCCTCGCCGTCTCGCTGACCATCGCCGTCTGGCTGATCGACGGCTCGCCCTCCGGCCGGCGCCTGTCCTGGCTGTCGACGCTCGGGCGGGCCGCGGCGGCCGGGTGGCTGTGGGGCTTCGGCTATTTCGTGGCCGGCCTCTGGTGGCTCGGCGCCGCCTTCCTGGTCGAGGCCGATGTCTTCGCCTGGTTGCTGCCCTTCGGCGTGCTCGGCCTTCCGGCCGTGCTCGCGGTGTTTCCCGCCTTCGGCTTCGCCGCCGCGCGTCTGATCTGGTCGCCGGGAGCGGGCCGGATCGCGGCCTTCGCGATCGCCCTGACGGCCTCCGAATGGCTGCGCGGCCATCTCTTCACGGGCTTTCCCTGGAACACGCTGGGGATGGCCTTCGGCCAGAACCTCTGGCTGATGCAGACGGCCTCGCTGGTCGGCCTGTGGGGCCTGACGCTGATCGCGACCCTCGTCCTGTCCGCTCCCGCCACGCTGGGAACGGCGGATTCGTCGCGCGGCCGCTACCTTCCCGCGACTTTGGGCTTGGTGGCCGTCGCTGCGATGGCGGTGTTCGGCGCGCTCCGCATCCCGGCCGAGGCGGCTCCTTCGGTGGCGGGCGTCAAGCTGCGCATCATGCAGCCGAACCTGCCGCAGGACGAGAAGTTCAGGCCCTCGAACGGCCCGGCCATCCTCCAGCGCTATCTCGCCCTCAGCGACCGCTCGACCTCGCCTCGGACCACCGGCCTCGCCGACGTCACGCATCTGATCTGGCCGGAATCGGCCTTCCCGTTCCTGCTCCACCGCGAGCCGAACGCGCTGGCGCAGATCGCCTCGCTCCTGCCGCCGAACACGACCCTCATCACCGGCGCGGCGCGGCAGGGCGCGGGCCTGCCCGGCGAGGAGCCAAGGCGCTACTTCAATGCTATCCAGGCGGTGGACACGGACGGCGCCATCACGGCGACCTACGACAAAGTGCATCTCGTGCCCTTCGGCGAATACGTCCCGCACGTCCTCGACGCGGGCCTGCGCGCGATCGGCATCCGGCAATTCGTGCACATGCCGGGCGGCTTCACGCCGGGCGAGAACCGGACCGCCTTCCGGGTGGCGGGGCTTCCTCCTGCCGCGCCGACCGTCTGCTACGAGGCGATCTTTCCGGACGAGGTGGGCCTGCCCGGCAATCGGCCGGGCTGGATCCTGAACGTCACCAATGACGGCTGGTTCGGCGACACTCCGGGGCCCTACCAGCATTTCGCTCAGGCGCGCCTCCGGACCGTGGAGCAGGGCCTGCCTCTCGTTCGTGCCGCCAATACCGGCATCTCGGCCGTCATCGACCCTTATGGGCGTGTGACCGCGGCCCTTTCGCTCGGCCAGGAAGGGGTGCTCGATGCCTCGCTTCCGAGCAGCATTCCGGCGCCTCTTGCCGCCCGTTTCGCCAGCCTTCTTTTTCTCGGCTTGTGTACAGCGGTGTTGATTATCGCTATCGGTGCGAGGCACCTGCATCCGAGGAGCGCTCCCCCATCGTCGCGAACGAGAATGTCATGAGTGACACAAAAAAAGCCCCGAACGATGTCGACCGCCATGTCGGAACTCGCATCCGTATGCGGCGCACGATGCTGGGAATGAGCCAGGAAAAACTTGGGGAAGCTCTGGGGATCACCTTTCAGCAGGTGCAGAAGTACGAAAAGGGGACTAATCGCGTCAGCGCGAGCCGGCTGCAGCAGATCTCGACCACGCTCGGCGTCACCATCGACTATTTCTACGCCGGCGCGGAAGCCGCGACGGCCGGCGCGGGCGGCTTCGCCGAAGGAGCCGCGGCGCCCTACGAAGCCGATATCCTGACCGGCGAGAGCCTCAAACTCCTGCGCTCGTTCAACAAGATCCGGGACGCGCGGGTCCGGCGCAAGCTGGCCGAGCTGGCCGCGGCCATCGCCGGAAGCAGCGACGAATAGCGCAGGCGCGTTCGGATCAAAGAACGCAACGGCCGTCTTGACCTACGGAATGGCGGATGGCACATCGCGCGCCGGGCAGGTCCGATCGCGCCCTCGCCCTCCTCCCGAACATGGAGACCGACGCGTGGCCCGTGCCAATTACCTCTTCACGAGCGAATCCGTTTCGGAAGGCCACCCCGACAAGGTCTGTGACCGCATCTCCGACGAGGTCGTGGACGCCTTCTACCGGGCTGGCGCCAAGGAGGGCATCGATCCCTGGACGATCCGGGCCGCCTGCGAGACCCTCGCGACGACCAACCGGGTCGTGATCGCGGGCGAGTATCGCGGTCCGAAGAGCGTCGACGAAGCCGCCATCACCGAGATCACCCGCAAGGCGATCAAGGATATCGGCTACGAGCAGGACGGCTTCCACTGGGCGAACGCCAAGATCGAGGTGCTGCTGCACCCGCAATCGGCCGATATCGCGCAGGGCGTCGACGCCAAGCAGCCCACGAACCAGGAAGAGGGCGCGGGCGACCAGGGCATCATGTTCGGCTATGCCTGCCGCGAGACGCCGGAGCTGATGCCGGCCCCCATCTACTACTCGCACAAGATCCTGCGGCTCCTCACCGAGGCGCGGAAGTCCGGCCAGGAGCCGAAGCTCGGCCCGGACGCGAAGAGCCAGGTCACGGTCCGCTACGAGAACGGCAAGCCCGTTGCCGCGACGCAGATCGTCCTCTCCACCCAGCATCTCGATCCCGATCTCTCCTCCGAGGACGTGCGGCGGATCGTCGAGCCGTATATCCAGAAGGCGCTGCCGGACGGCTGGATCAGCCCGGAGACGGTCTGGCACGTGAACCCGACCGGCAAGTTCGTCATCGGCGGTCCGGACGGCGATTGCGGTCTGACCGGCCGCAAGATCATCGTGGACACCTATGGCGGCGCGGCCCCCCATGGCGGCGGCGCCTTCTCGGGCAAGGATCCGACCAAGGTCGACCGCTCGGCGGCCTATGCGGCCCGCTACCTCGCCAAGAACGTCGTCGCGGCCGGCATCGCCGATCGCTGCACGATCCAGCTCTCCTACGCCATCGGCGTCGCCCGCCCGCTCTCGATCTATGCCGATCTGCATGGCGCGGACGCCGATACCGAGAAGCTCGAGAGGGTCCTCGGCGAGATCATGAACCTCTCGCCGCGCGGCATCCGCACCCACTTCGATCTGAACAAGCCGATCTATGCCCGGACGGCAGCCTATGGCCATTTCGGCCGCGAGCCCGACGCCGACGGCGGCTTCTCCTGGGAGAAGACCGACCTCGCCGACCAGCTCAAGTCGGCTCTCGCCTGACCGGCACGCCGTGACGGGGGAGAAGCCGGCCGACGAGCCCGTCTCCGGCGGCTCCTTCTTCGGGCGCCGCAAGGGGAAGGCGCTGCGGGCCGGCCAGGACCGGCTCGTGCGCGAGTTGCTGCCCCGGCTGCAGGTCGAACTGCCCGGTGACGGCACCACGCTCGACCCACGGTCGCTCTTCGATGCGCCGGTCGAGGCCTGCCGGATCGAGATCGGCTTCGGCGGCGGCGAGCATCTGCTCGACGCGGCCCGCAACGCCCCCAAGATCGGCTTCATCGGCTGCGAGCCCTTCGTGAACGGCATGGCGAAGCTGCTCGCCGTGATCGAGGCCGAGGGCATCGCCAATATCCGCGTCTTCGACCGGGACGCGACCGGGCTCCTCGCTCGCCTCGCACCCGGATCGCTCGAGCGGGCCGACCTTCTCTTTCCCGATCCCTGGCCGAAGCGGCGGCAGCGCAAGCGACGCTTCGTCTCCGACGAGAACCTCGCGGCCTTGGCCCGCGTCATCCGGCCGGGCGGCGTCTTCCGCTTCGCGAGCGACATCGACGATTATGTCGGCTGGACGCTCGCGCGGATTCTCCGCTCGCCCGATTTCGATTGGCGCCCGCACGGCCCCGACGATTGGCGCCTGCCCTGGGCCGGCTGGCCCGGCACGCGCTACGAGGCCAAGGCGAAGCGCGAGGGGCGCCGCGCCTCCTACCTGACCTTCGCCCGGCGCTGATCCGCTTCAGGCGTGAGCGCGGCGCCGGCTGGCGAGAGCCTGCGCGAGCGCCTCGTCGCGCCGAGCGAGCTGGATCAGCGTCGCCAGGGCGCAGGCCGAAAGCCGTGCCCCCGCGTGGCGGGCCAGCGCGGCCCGCACGCCGCGGTCGCCGCGGGTGACGAGAAGATCGCCGACCGGCTCGGCCAGCAGGGCCCGTTCGCAGATGGCGAGATGATGCTCGCGATCCCGCAACAGCACGACCATGAGGAGATGCTGGTCCGTCAGGACCGGCGATCGCATCAGCACTGGGCGCGCGATGGCGATCTCGTCGAGAGCGAGCATGCCGACGAGGCCGGGCGGAGAGGTCTCGAGCGGCGCGAGCTGGCCGGCGATCTCGGCGCGCTCCTCCGGCCCGGCGGCACGGACGAGCCGTTGCATCGCCCGGTCGAGACGCGAATGGGGCTCGCCGCCGGAGGCGAGATGGCCGGTCGCGAGGGCGAGGACGCGGCTGAGCTCCCCGGTGCTCTGCCGGCCGGCGGCCGCATCCATTTCCGCCAGGATGTGTTCGATCGACGCCATCTGCCGCATCCGCGCCCGGCGCCGGGAAACGCCTTTCGGGCGCGAGTCCGTCGCAAGTCTGTCACGCAAGCCGACCTCGCGCCGGCCGGCAAGAATAGGCGCGGCGCGTGAGCGAACCGTTAGCAAAGCCTTAACGGGAGGTTGACGCGGAGCGTTTTCGACAGGTGTTCCAGCGAATTGTGGACGAATCATCCGGGGCTTGTGACCGGCCTTCGCGGTGCGGGCTATAACCGAGACGAGGCTGATTCGGGGCTCCACCACCGCTTAGCCCTGATCTCGTTTCCATGTTTCGCCGCGTTTCCTCCCGTCTTCTTACCGGGCTCAGCATGCCTCAATCGTTTTTCGACGTTCCCCGCAGCGAACACCCTCTCGACATCGTCGAGCGTTTCGCCACGAGCCGAGATTGGAGCTTCGACCGCGGCGATCACGACGAGATGTCGGTGATCGTGACGGGACGCTGGGCCGAGTACCGGATCTCGTTCAGCTGGATCGACAAATACGAGGCTTTGCACGTCGCCTGCGCCTTCGATCTCAAGGTGCCGGACCGGCTGCGCTCGGAAGTGCTTCAACTCGTCTCGCTCGCCAACGAGCAGCTCTGGGTCGGCCATTTCGATCTGTGGTCCTCCGAGAACGTGGTGATGTTCCGGCACGCGCTGCTGCTGGCGGGCGGCGCCGAGCCGACGGACGGCCAATGCGAGGTGATGCTCAAGGCGGCGGTCGATGCCTGCGAGCAATATTATCAGGCCTTCCAGTTCGTCCTCTGGGCCGGCAAGAGCGCCCGCGAGGCGATCGAGGGCGTGCTCTTCGTCACGGAGGGGGAGGCATGACGGCGCCGACATCATCCGGAGCGGGGCCGCTGCCGGCCTCGCTGGTCCTCGCCGGGGCCGGCAAGATGGGCGGGGCGATGCTCGATGGCTGGCTCGCGGCCGGTCTGGCCGACGGCGCGGCGACGGTGCTCGATCCGAACCCGTCCGAGCCGATCCGGCGTCTCGCCGAGACGGGCCGCATCCGCATCGCGGGGGCGGATGCGTCGAGTCCTCCGGATGTTCTCGTGCTTGGCATCAAGCCGCAGAGCCTCGAGGAGGCAGCCTCGCTGCTCGGCGCCCATGCGGGGCCTGACACGCTCGTCATCTCGATCCTCGCCGGCAAGACGGTCGCGGATCTGCGCCGGGCGCTTCCGGCCGTCAGCGCCGTGGTCCGGGCCATGCCGAACCTGCCGGCCTCGATCGGGCGCGGCGCGACCGGCGCCTATGCCAGCCCCGAGACGAGTGCCGCGCAGCGCGACATGGCGGCACGGCTCCTCGCCTGCAACGGCGTCGTCGAATGGGTCGGTGACGAGGGCCTGATCGACGCGGTCACGGCGCTGTCGGGCTCCGGGCCGGCCTATGTCTTCCACCTCGTCGAGGCGATGGCGGCGGCCGGCGAGGCCGCGGGTCTCGAAGCGGGCCTCGCTCAGAGGCTGGCGAGGGCGACGGTCGCAGGCGCCGGCGCGCTGCTGGATGCGAGCGAGCTTCCGGCGGCGCAGCTTCGCGAGAACGTGACCTCGAAGGGCGGCACGACGGCGGCGGCCCTCGAGGTGCTGATGGCGCAGGACGGATTGCCTGCGCTGATGACCCGCGCCGTGGCGGCGGCCAAGCGACGCGCCGGGGAACTCTCGGGCTGAGGAGGCATTCCGGTGAGGCACGGGACGCTCTAAGCTGAGCCCCGTCCACCGGAGTCGAAGATCCATGTCCGAGCCGATCACGCCAGACCCGTCCACGGGTTCCGGCCGTAAGACGGCCAAATCCGCCAAGGCCTCCGTGGAGAGCGCCGCCCCTCAGGCGGCCACCGCGCCGGCCTCTCCCGCGCCTCCGCCGGGCGACAAGCGCTCCCGCGCCGTCGAGGCGCTGATGCGTCTCGCCTCCGACCGGCCCTGGAGCGACATCGAACTCTCGGACGTCGCCCGCGAGGCGGACCTGACCCTCTCTGAGATGCGCGACCTGTTCCCGTCGAAGGGCGCGATCCTCGAGGGCTTCACCCGCATGATCGACAAGATCGTGATCGAGGGCACCTCGGACGATCTCGTGGGCGAGCCCGCGCGCGAGCGCATCTTCGACGTCATGATGCGCCGGCTCGACGCGGTGGCTCCCTACCGGCCTGCGCTCCGCCGGATCACCTGGGCGCTGCGCACCGACCTGACCTCGCTCGGGGCGCTCAACCGGATGGCGCTGAACTCCGCGCGCTACATGCTCGCCGCGGCCGGGGTGCCGACCGAAGGGCCGCTCGGCTTCGTCAAGCTCCAGGGTTTCGTCCTGGCCCAGGCGAACGTGATGGAGACTTGGTTCGAGGACGACGATCCGACGCTCGCCCGCACGATGGCGCGGCTCGACCGCGAGCTCGGGCGCGGCGAGAAGCTGATGGGGCGCGCCGAGGACATGAGGCGCCTGACCGCGCCGCTTCGCGCCTTCGGACAGGCGCTGCTCGACGGCCGGGACCGGATGCGCCGCCGCTCCTCGCGGAGCGAGCGCGATCCCGCCGAGGGCGAGCGCGAGGACCCGGCCGCCGCGATCTGACATCGCCCGCAGTCGCGTAAACGGGACCGCAACCACGACGATGCTAGCGAGGCCTCCTGCGGGAGGTCTCCATGGCAGTGCATACGGCTCTCCAGCCGCCCGTCGCAATGGGCGCGACGCTCGTCGCCGTCCGGCCGTGGCGCTGGACGGATCCGGTCCTGTTCGGCACCGCGCTCTTCGCGCTGCTGATGCTGGCCAGCCCGTCGCTGCTCGGCGATCCGGACAGCCATTGGCATGTCGCTGTCGGACGGCTGATCTGGGACGGCGGCGCGGTTCCCTGGACCGACCCGTTCTCGCACACCGTGCTCGGCGATCCCTGGATCGCGAAGGAGTGGCTCTCGCAGCTCCTCTTGTTCGCGGCCCATCGGGCCGGGGGCTGGACAGGCGTCGTCCTCGTGACCGGCGCGGCGCTCGGCCTTCTCTTCACGCTGCTTTTCGCCTGGCTCGAACGCCGGCTGCGGATCACCGCGGCGATGACGCTGGCCCTGCTCACGGCATTGTTCCTGGCGCCGCATTTCCTCGCCCGGCCCCACGTCTTCGCGTTCCTGCCGCTGTTCCTGTGGGTCAGGGGCCTCGTCGATGCGCTCGACGAGCGACGCGCACCCTCGCCGTGGCTGCTGCTCGTCATCGTGCTCTGGGCCAATCTGCACGGCAGCTTCACCTTCGCCTATCCGCTCGCCGCGCTCCTCGCGCTCGAGGCGGTGCTGACGGCACCGACCGGACGCCATCTCGGCACGATCATCCGCTGGGGCGCCTTCGGCCTCGCCGCGCTTCTGGCAGGCTGCCTGACGCCCTACGGCGTCCATTCGCTGCTCGTGACCTTCACCGTCTTCGGCAGCGGGGAATCGCTGCCCTATATCAACGAGTGGCAGCCGATCGGCTGGACGATGCTCGGCTTCCTGTCCGTCGGCCTCGCGGTTGCGCTGTCCGGCGCGCTCCTCGCGGGCGGCTGGCGGAACGCGATCCGCATCGCGGCCATCGGCCTCCTGGCGGCGATGACCATCCGCCATTCGCGCTTCCTCGACGTCTTCGCGCTGGTCGTGCCGCTCCTCGTCGCCGTGCCGCTGGCGACGCGCTTCCCCGAGCTCGGCGCGGAGACGCCGACGGATCGGGAGCGCTGGGAATGGCCGAAACGCCTCGCGATCCTGCTGCTCGCCGCGACCGGCCTCGTCGCGGCATTCGTCAGGGGGCCCGAACCGGGTCCCAAGGTGACGCCCCGCGAGGCGCTCGCGGCCGCGCGCGAGGCCGGGCTGCGCGGGCCGGTTTATAACAGCTACGATTACGGCGGCTTCCTCATCGCCGAGGGCGTTCCGACCTTCATCGACGGGAGGACCGACCAGCTCTATCTCGGCGGCTTCATCTCGGGCCTGTTCGGGGCGGTGGGGAAAGCCGAGCACCAGCCCTTCTTCGACTTCATCGACCGCTACCGCGTCACCTGGGCGATCGTGCCGAGCAAGGGCAAGGAACAGGCCCATTTCGCGGCCATGCCGGCCTGGCGGCTGATCCATCGCGACGGGACCGCCGCGGTCTACGCGAAGGAGAGGCTTCGCGGCTCACTCGACTGACGCCGTGGGGCCTGCCGTTGTGCCGGATCGCCGGGAGGGCCAAAGGGGGAGGTGACGGCGTCTCCGTTCGCGCCGCCTGACCGCCGTCCCGATTCCCGCCAGCCGCCATGACGCTCGTCGCCATTTTCCTCGTCAATGCCGGCCTCGCCTTCGCGCTGTCGCTGGTCCTGGCGTCGCTGCTCGGCCCGGACGCCTTCGGCCGCTACGCGATCGCGGTGTCGATCACGCTCGTCATCTATACGGGCCTGTTCGAATGGCTACGGCTGTCGACCGCCCGCTTCTACAGCCGGAAGACCCAGACGGCGGCTCGCGGCGTCCGCTCGACGCTCGACCTCGCCTACTGGGTCTGCGGGGCCGTGCTCGGGCTCTTATCCGCCCTGGTGATCGGGTTGGGGCCCGAGCCCGGCTTGTCGCGTGGCCTCCTGGCCGCGGCCGCGTTCTGCGGACTGGCCTATGGCTTCAGCGAATACCGGTTGGCGCTGTCGCGCGCGCTGTTTCTGGAACGGCCCTACGTCATTCTCGCTTTCACCCGCGCCATGCTCGGCTTCCTGGCGGCGGCCGGCCTGGCTTACGCGACCCGCGAGCCGGCCTATGTCCTCGGCGGCTTCGCGCTCGCCACGCTGCTGCCGATCCTTCTCGTGCGCGGCCGTCTCGCCGATCCGCATGCCGGCTGGCGGTTGTTCGAGCGGGACCGGCTCCTGCTCTTCGCCCGCTACGCGGTGCCGCTCGTCGCGGCGAGCGCGCTCTACCAGCTCCTGCCCTTGATCAACCGGACGGTTCTCGCGAGCCGCGACGGCTTCACGGAGGCGGGCTATTTCGCCCTCGTCAGCGAGCTCACGACGCGCCTCTTCCAGAATCTCGGCGCCGCGCTCGACCTCGTCCTGTTCCAGCTCGCCGTGCGGGCCGAGGAACAGCACGGCCGGGAGGAGGCCGAACGGCAGGTCGCGCGCAATGCCGGCATCATCGCTGCGATCGTGATCCCGGCCGCTGCCGGGCTCTGGCTCGTCTGGCCGGCCTTCGAGGCGATCTTCATTCCGCAAGCCTTCCGCGGTCATCTCGACGGCACCGTGCCGCTCCTCGTTCCGGCCCTCGCGGGGTTCGCGCTCCTGCAATATGCGCTGAACCCCTTCTTCCAGCTCCGCCACCGCACCGCACCGGTCGTCATGGCCGCGCTCGCGGCCGTCGTCGTCAATGTCGGCGTCATCCTGGCCTGGCCTAGGCTCGGCGGCTCGGTGGGCTTCGCCGCGGCGCAGATCGCGGGCGTGGCCGCGGGGCTCGCCGTCCTCCTCGCCCTCGCGATCGCGGACGGAGCCCGGCTGCCGTGGCGGGATTTCGCCGTCGCGATGGGCGGGGCGGCGGCGATGACGCTGCTGCTCCTGCCGACGCGCGGCCTCTTCGCGCCCGTCACGGCGCTGCTGGTGCAGGTCGCGGCGGGCGGGGGCGTCTACCTCGCCCTCGCTCTCGCCTTCGACCTCGCCGGCTGCCGCACCCTGCTGCGTCAGGCGCTGAACCGGCGCGCAGGGGGGCCGGGGACGCCGGGGCGTTAAGGTCCGGTTGACGACGTTTCCCGGTTCTCCCGTCCGGCAGGGCCTCCGTTCACCGGACGGCGAGCCTCCTCCCCCATGCCTATGCGGGTTGTCCGGATCGGCGAGGACGGGATCATGACACGTGTCGCGCTTGCGGCGGCCTTGACGGCCGCGCTGTGGACCGGAGCCGCATCGGCCCAGGTGAGCTACAACCAGCCGGCGCGCGGCGGCGGGCTCGGCGGCGGCTTCATCGAATTCCTGGCGACAGGACGCGACCCTGGGCGCTCAGGGGCCGCGGACCCGTTCCAGCAGCCGACGCGGCGCGGTGTGCAGGCGGCCCGGCCGGGCGTCGTCTATGGCGGCGCGGGCGATCCCTTTGCCGATCCCTTCGTCGAACCTGCGCCCGCGCCGCGGCGTGGCCGGCACGCCGCCATTGCGCCCGGTGCCGATCTCGGGCCCGTCTCGCAGGCTCCGCGTGCGCAGTTCCGGCGGCAGGAGGTGTCCTATGAGGGGCCGGAAGCGCCCGGCACGATCGTCGTCGATACGCCCTCGAAATACCTCTACCACGTCCTGCCGGGCGGTCGGGCGATGCGCTACGGCATCGGCGTCGGCCGGCCGGGCTTCACCTGGGCGGGCATGAAGACCGTCACGGCGAAGCGGGAATGGCCGGATTGGCGGCCGCCGCCGGAGATGCGCAAGCGTCAGCCGGGCCTGCCGCTCTTCATGGCGGGAGGTCCCGGCAACCCGCTCGGCGCCCGCGCGCTGTATCTCGGCTCCTCGCTCTACCGCATCCACGGCACCAACGAGCCGCATACGATCGGCCGGAACGTCTCGTCGGGCTGCATCCGGATGATGAACGACGATGTCATCCACCTCTACGGACGGGTCGGCGTCGGCGCGCGGGTCAAGGTGATCTGAGGCCGGCGGCGCCGGCGCTCGACACGAAAAAGGCCGGGCGCGAGCCCGGCCTTCCTGTCGTCGACAGGGATTGCGATCAGGCCCAGCCGTCGTCGCCGCCGCCGAAATCGGAGCCGCCGTCGTCGTAGCTCGCATCCTGGAAGCCGGCATCGTTGCCGCCGCCGCCCCAGGAGCTGCCGCCGTCGCCGAAGGACGCTTCCTGGAAGCCGCCGGCATCGTTGCCGCCGCCCCAGGAGCTGCCGCCATCGCCGAAGCTCGCCTCCTGGAAGCCGGCGCCCTCGGCGCCCTGAGGCATGCCCATGGACGCCATGTCGCTCTGCGAAAGGTTGCCGAGCGTCGAATGGCCGCCGCCGCTACCCGAGAAGGCGTTCATCAGCGCGTTGCCGACCACCATGCCGCCGGCGACGCCCGCGGCCGTCGTGAGCGCGCCGCGCAGGAAGCCGCCGCCCTGCTGGGGGGCCTGCTGCTGAGCCTGCGGCTGGCCGGCCCAAGGTCCGCCCTGAGGACCACCCTGCGGCTGGCCGCCCTGGGCCTGAGGACCGCCCCAGGGGCCGCCCTGCTGCGGCGCATAGCCCTGCGGACCGCCCTGGCCGTAGCCGGGAGGCGGGCCGGAACGGCCGAAGCCCTGCGGCGGCGGAGGCGCCTGGCGCTGGCCGCCGCCGAAGATCGAGGACAGGAAGCCGCCCTGGTTCTGGCCGGCCTGATGCACCTGATGCTGGAGCTGCTCGTTCTCCACGCGGGCCTGTTCGAGCTGCTGGTTGAGGCTCTTCATCGCCTCTTCCTGGACGTAGAGCGCCTGCGCCATGGCGTAGGGCGCGTAGGGCTGCGTGCGCACCTTGTCGTTGATGAAGCGCTCCGCGTCCCCGTCGCGAGACTGCCCGGCCGTCTGCTCGAGCCGCTTGAAGATGTCGGAGATGATCTGCTTTTCTTGGTCGTTCACTGGTTGGTCCCCTTGCAAGGAGGCCGGTTGGGACGGCCGTCCGGGTAGATGGGGTGCCGTGCGGGGCTTGCATAGGGGCCATGCGCGGGAAGTTGTCGCGGGGCCGGCGGCGTTGCTAAGGATGGGGCCAGCAGGGAGGACGGAATGACGCGTGTCGCAGTCGCAGGTCTTGAGGTCGACGGGGTGCTCCACGGCTTCGTCGCGGAAGCCGCCGCGGGAACGGGCGTCGATCCCGACGCCTTCTGGTCGGGTTTCGCCGCGATCGTGCGGGATCTCGCGCCGCGGAACCGCGATCTCCTCGCTCGGCGCGATGCGATGCAGGAGCGGATCGACGGCTGGCACAAGGACCAGGCGGGCCGGGCCTTCGACCCGGCGGCCTACCGCGCGTTCCTGACGGAGATCGGCTATCTCCTGCCCGATCCCGGGCCGGTCCAGGTCGAGACGGATCGCGTCGATGCCGAGATCGCGACCATCGCCGGCCCGCAGCTCGTCGTGCCGATCTCGAATGCCCGCTACTCGCTGAACGCGGCCAATGCCCGCTGGGGCTCGCTCTACGACGCCCTCTACGGAACGGATGCCGTTTCGGAGGAGGGCGGCGCGACCCGCGCCGGCGGCTATAACAAGCTGCGCGGCGCGAAGGTGATCGCCAAGGCGCGCGCGGTGCTCGACCGCGCTGCGCCCCTCGCCGAGGGGAGCCATACGCAAGCCGCCGCCTACCGGATCGAGGACGGCATGCTGAGCGTGCGCCTCGCGGACGGCGACGAGACGCCGCTCGCCCGGCCGGAAGGGCTCGTCGGCTATGCGGGCGATCCCGCCTCGCCCTCGAAGCTCGTGTTCCGGCACAACAACCTGCATCTCGAGGTCGTGATCGACCCCTCCCATCCGATCGGGAAGGACGATCCGGCCGGCATCGCCGATCTCGTGATCGAATCGGCGGTCACGACCATCATGGACCTCGAGGATTCGGTCGCGGCCGTCGATGCCGAGGACAAGGTCGTCGTCTACCGGAACTGGCTCGGCCTCATGAAGGGCGACCTCGTCGCCGAGCTGGAGAAGGGTGGGCGGACGATCGAGCGCCGCCTGAACCCCGACCGCACCTACACGGCGCCCGAAGGCGGCGACGTCACGCTGCCCGGCCGCTCCCTCATGCTGGTGCGCAATGTCGGCCACCACATGTTCACGGATGCGGTGACGTTCGGCGGCGAGGAGATCCCCGAGGGCATCCTGGATTGCGCCGTCACCGCGCTCGTCGCGCTCCACGACCTCAAGGGCCCCGGCCCCCTCCGCAACAGCCGAGCGGGCTCGATGTACATCGTCAAGCCGAAGATGCACGGGCCGGAGGAGGTCGCCTTCGCCGATGACCTGTTCGGACGCGTCGAGGACCTTCTCGGCCTCGCCCGCCACACGCTCAAGATGGGCATTATGGACGAGGAGCGGCGCACGACGCTGAACCTCAAGGCCTGTATCGGCGCGGCGCGCAACCGCGTCGTCTTCATCAATACCGGCTTCCTCGACCGCACGGGCGACGAGATCCACACCTCGATGGAAGCCGGGCCGATGATCCGCAAGAACGACATGCGGGGCACGGCCTGGATCAAGGCCTACGAGGACAACAACGTCGATGTCGGCATGGCCTGCGGCCTTCCCGGCAAGGCGCAGATCGGCAAGGGCATGTGGGCGATGCCCGACGCCATGGCGGCGATGCTGGAGCAGAAGATCGGCCACCCGAAGGCCGGCGCCAACACCGCCTGGGTGCCGTCCCCGACCGCCGCGACGCTGCACGCGCTGCATTATCACGAGGTCGACGTCGCGGGCCGGCAGAAGGAACTCGCGGGACGCGAGCCGGCCAAGGCCGCCGACATCCTCACCATCCCCGTCGCGACCTCGAACTTCCCGCCGGAGGACGTCCAGCAGGAGCTCGACAACAACGTCCAGGGCATCCTCGGCTATGTCGTGCGCTGGATCGATGCCGGGATCGGCTGCTCGAAGGTGCCGGACATCCACGATGTCGGGCTGATGGAGGACCGGGCGACGCTGCGCATCTCGAGCCAGCACATTGCCAACTGGCTGCATCACGGCGTGGTGGACAAGGACAAGGTCCTGTCGACCATGCACCGCATGGCTGAGGTGGTGGACCGGCAGAATGAAGGCGATCCGAGCTATAAGCCGTTGGCGACGAATTTCGACGGCCCGGCCTTCCAGGCAGCCTGCGACCTCGTCTTCCTCGGCCGCACGCAGCCGAACGGCTATACGGAGTTCATCCTCCACCGCCGCCGCCGCCAGGCCAAGGCGGGAGCCTGAGGCACCGCCGGTCGGCGGGGTTTCTCGTCCCGCCAAGGAGTTTGGCCGGTAATCCCCAACCTCCTCATCCTGAGGTGCTCCGCAAAGCGGAGCCTCGAAGGACGCAGGACGGTGCACGCTTCGAGGCCGACCTTCGGTCGGCGCCTCAGCATGAGGAGCATAGGGATGCCTCTGTCGGGCCAGGTTCTCAGGCCGGGGAGGGGAGATAAGGGGTGGCGCGTGCAGGCGCGCCACCGACCAATCACTTCGTGATCTTCACCGAGACCGGGTCGCTGCCGGGGAAACTCTCCTCGGCTGCTTGATCGAGCCGCTTGTCGAGGTTCTCCTTCGAGTTCTCCGGGAGCTTTTTGTCGGTCGGCTGGGCGGTGGCTCCGGCGCCGGTGCGCTTCTGCGATTTGTCCCTGGCGGTCGTCGTGTCGGTCGTCATGAATCCTCCTGGGCCGGAGAGCGGCCGTCGTCGTGATCGGCAACGCGGAGGTGGCCGTTCCGATCCCCGATGCCGCCTAAGGCGCGTCGTCGAAGGTCGACACGACGCGCTTCACGGCGGCGTCTCGTGCGATGCTCACCGGAGTGACGATCTCCTGCGTCTTGATCAGGCTCCAGCACTCGTCCTGCGCCGATACGCCGGCCCGGCAATCGGGATGGTCCCGCCAGCGCGCCAGGAAGATGCCGCGCCCCTCCGGTGTCTCGATCTTGAGGTCGCCGAGGCGCTCGGCCTGGCCGATCGTGAGGCCGACGGCGCGAAAGGCATAGAACGGCAATTCGCTGCAATAGATCGCGGACGGATCGAGCCGGAAGAAGATGTCGTAGGGCCGGCCGAGATAGGTCCTGGCCGCCTCGACCGCGGCGGCGGCCTGTCCGGACGTCAGTCTCCTCACGCGATAGACGGCATAATCCTGACGGGCACCCCGGGCGATGAACGCCTTCAACGGCGTCTCCGAGACCGTCCGCGCCGCCTCGATGACCCGAATGCCGCCCGCTGACCGCAGCACGATGCCCATGTGGGAGTAGCGGCTCCCCGTCGCGACGCGGATGGCGGTCGCCTGGGGGCTGAGGGATTCCTGGAAGATGAGGTCGCCGGTCTGCCAGTCGCGAAAACGGTCCGCGGCGCGTGCGTCGTGCGTCATCGCCAGCAGCAACAGCACGAGAGGTCCCAGAAGCCTCGTGATCCCCGTCATCCGCGCTGCCTCTTTCCTCGGTCCGGGTTCCCGCCCTCCTGCGCGGACGGGAGCAGCGGGTCGTGATGTGAGCCGTGCGCGATCATCCGGGCGATGCGACGGGCTTGGGCGCTGGCATTCCTCGTCGCTCGAAGCCGACCTAACGCTCGCAGTGGGTCACGAGGATCCCGTTCGGGCTCTGGTATCGGTTCGAGATGACGTCCGGGCTGATCGACGTGAAGACCAGAAGGAACCGCATCTGCGTCCCGTCGGAGCGTTGCTCTGTACCTTGGACCATGATGCCCTCGGAACTTTGCTGCCAGCGGCCCTGTGCCTGGAATGCGACGCCGAATCCGGCCGTCATCGCCGTGTAGGTGCCTTGGGCGCGAAAGCCGCCATGGCCGCCCAAGTTGAGTTGAAACTCGTACATCCACGTTTCGAACGGATTGTTGGAGATCGTCTGGTTCGCATGTCGGCAGCGCCATTGGCCCGCTGAGCCGTCCATCTGGGCTGAACTCGGCGTCACCGCCGTCAACGTCAACGCAGCGATCGCGGCCAGCTTCACGAACATGTTCTCTCCTCCGAGAGAGGAAACCTCGCGATCGTCGCATGGCTTGACGACGCCCGCCAGTGCGGTCCCGGAGGGCGGGGCGATGGCGCATCCCCCGCCATTGCGAGGAGGCGTAGCCGACGAAGCCAGGGCCGCCGGCTTGCCGGGTTGATTGCTTCGCTGCGCCTGCAAGGACGGCGTGCCGTCAGGCGTATCTGTGAGAATGGAAGGGGGTCATCGCGGCGTGTCTGAGAAGGGCAGCGCGACGATTTGATGGTCGTCCTCGAAAACCACGTAGCCCGGCCGTTCCGTGCGCAGTTCGTCAAGCTGAACCTGTCGCGCCCTTTCGACCAGGGTCGCCAGCGACCGCAGCCGGCCGACATGCTCAAATGCGCTGGCCTTGATCCAGGAAATGGCCGTTTCGGCCGCGCGAGGGTGGCGTGACACCGAAAAGCGCGTCGGGGTGGCCATGTTTTTCTCGAACCACGTCAACTCGACATGGAGGGCCTTCCCGACGGGATCGGCAGGAGAAATCTCGTCGCGGAGCCCGTAGGCCGTCTGAAACACCCCGGTGCGGAAGCCGTAGGGTGGATGCGTTTCGCGCGTGACGAATCTCAGGACGGTGTCGGCCATGGCGGCTGCTGCTCCGATCGAGCTCGTTCTATCCGAATTCGATGGATGTTCCGCTGACGATGATTGGCGGACATCGATCCGAAACTCGATTATTCGGGAGTAAACTCGAGCAGAGATGCGCCCTCCGATCGCGATCCATCCCGCTGCGACGACCTGTACGTCTTGCACAATCATGTCCACGGCAGGGACACGGAGGCTCGGGCTGCCGGCTTGCCGGTTGGGTTGCCTCGCCGCGCTCGCAAGGACGATCCGCTATTTCTCCGGCAGGGCCGCGCGAATCAGGGCGCGGCCTTCGTCGCTGGCCCATTCGGCCCAGCCGGAGAGCTTGCCGATCTTGCAGCCGTCCGGCCCGACGAGAACGGTCGTCGGCAGGCCCTCAGCCTCGCCGAGGCTGCGCAGCTCCTTGAAGATGGTCGTCTTGTGATCGGTGTAATAGGCGAGCCGCCCGATCTTCGCCTCGGCGAGCCAGGCCTTGGGCCGGTCGAGGTTGCGCGTGTCCATGTTGACGGCGGCGACCTCGAAAAGCGGGCCGCCGAATTCGCCCTGCAGCGTGTCGAGCGCAGGCATCTCGCGCTTGCAGGGCTCGCACCACGTGGCCCAGAGATTGAGAAGGACGGTCCGCCCCTCGAACGAGGCGAGGGTGAGCGGTGCACCGTCCGGGCTGTGGAAGCCGAGATCGGGCAGCGGCCTCACGCCGGTCTGGAAGGCGGCCATCTCGCCCTTGGCGAGCGGGGCGAGGCGTGCGGCGATGGCGCTCGAGGCGGAGCAGGATCCGCCGGCGCTGTTGCCCCATAGGCGAGCCGTCCCGTATAGGCCGAGCCCAGTCACGGCGAGCGCGGCGGCGAAAGTGAGCGCCGTGCGGCGGAAGGCGGAAGAGCGTCGAACCATGAGCAACCGGATGTGGGGCGGCCGCTTTGCCAGCGGACCCGCCGAGATCATGGCGGACATCAACGCCTCGATCGATTTCGACAAGCGTCTGGCGACCCAGGACATCCGCGGCTCAAAGGCGCATGCGGCGATGCTGGGCCAGACCGGCATCCTCTCCGCCGAGGATGTCGAGGCGATCGTCGCGGGGCTCGACCGGGTCGCGGGAGAGATCGAAAGCGGCGAATTCGCCTTCTCGCGCGAGCTCGAAGACATTCACATGAACGTCGAGAGCCGCCTCCGGGACCTGATCGGCCCGGCGGCCGGGCGGCTGCATACGGCCCGCTCGCGCAACGACCAGGTCGCGACCGACATGAAGCTCTGGATGCGCGACGCCATCGACGGCATCGACGCTCAGCTCGCCGACCTGATGCAGGCCCTCGCCGAGAAGGCGCTCGCCCATGCCGACGCCGTCATGCCGGGCTTCACGCATCTGCAATCGGCCCAGCCCGTCACCTTCGGCCATCATCTGCTCGCCTATGTCGAGATGATCCGCCGCGACCGGGGCCGGTTCAAATGCGCCCGCCGCCGGCTCAACGAATGCCCGCTCGGCTCCGCCGCGCTCGCCGGCACCTCCTTCCCCATCGACCGCCACGCGACCGCCGAGGCGCTCGGCTTCACCCGGCCGACCGCGAATTCGCTGGACGCCGTCTCCGACCGCGACTTCGTGCTCGAGACGCTGGCCGCGTGTTCGATCGCGGCGATGCACCTGTCGCGCTTCGCCGAGGAGATCGTCCTCTGGACGACGCCGCAATTCGCCTTCGTCAAGCTGTCGGACGCCTTCACGACCGGCTCCTCGATCATGCCGCAGAAGCGCAATCCCGATGCGGCCGAGCTCGTGCGCGGCAAGACGGGCCGCATCTTCGGCGCGCTCCAGGGCCTGCTCGTGGTGCTGAAGGGGCTGCCCCTCGCCTATGGCAAGGACATGCAGGAGGACAAGGAAGGCGCCTTCGACGCCATCCACACCCTCTCGCTCTGCCTCGCGGCGACGGCCGGGATGGTGCGCGACATGGAGCCCGACCGCGACACGATGCGGCGCTGGGCCGGGGCGGGCTACGCCACGGCGACCGACCTCGCCGACTGGCTGGTGCGGGTGCTGGGCCTGCCCTTCCGCGATGCCCACCACGTCACCGGCCGCATCGTCGGGCTCGCCTCGGCGAAGGATGTGGGGCTCGAGGAGCTGTCGCTCGCCGAGATGCAGGAGGTCGAACCCCGGATCACGCCGGCGGTGTTCGACGTGCTCGGCGTCGAGGCCTCCGTGCGGAGCCGCACGAGCCATGGCGGCACCGCGCCCGACAACGTCGCCGCCCAGGCGAGGGCGTGGCTCGACCGGCTCGGCAAAGAGTCCGCCGGCTGAGGCTTGGCGGCACTCGTCGGCAGCCGCCGACTGTGCTTAGGAACGCGTTCATGCGGAACGTCGCGATGATGCCCTCTCCCTCCTCCCGCCGCAGCGCGCTGCTGGCCGTTCTGCTGGCCGGCACGATGGCGCTGAGCGTCGGAGCCTGCGGCCGGCGTGGCCGTCCCGAGCCGCCGCCGGATCCGAGCCAGCCCGTCCAGACGCAGCCGAAATCGGCTGCGAAGGCCGATGCGTCGAAGGCCGATGCGTCGAAGGCCGCGATGGCGTCCCGCGCGGGCGCCGGCAGCCAGGCTGCGGACGACGACGACGAGGAGGAGAGCCCGACCTCGCTCGTGTCTCCGCAGCCGATGCCGTCGAGCCGCAAGAAGGCGCCGGCCTATCAGGTTCCGAAGCAGCCCTTCATCCTCGACGGCCTTCTCTGACGCGCCGGCAGTCCGATGCACCATTTCGAGTATCGCGACGGCGTGATGCACGCCGAGGACGTCGACCTGCGGGTGCTGGCCGACGAGGTCGGCACGCCGTTCTACTGCTATTCGACGGCGACGCTTGAGCGGCATTACCGCGTCTTCGCCGAGGCGTTCGCGGGCGAGAACGCGCTCGTCTGCTACGCCATGAAGGCGAATTCCAACCAAGCGGTGATCGCGACCCTCGCGCGGCTCGGCGCGGGCATGGACATCGTCTCCGAAGGCGAGCTGCGCCGCGCCCTCGCCGCCGGCACGCCGGCGGACCGGATCGTGTTCTCGGGCGTCGGCAAGACGAAGGCCGAGATGGCCGCCGCGCTCGACGCGGGCATCCTCTGCTTCAACGTGGAGAGCGAACCCGAACTCGCGGCGCTCTCCGAGGTCGCCGTCTCGATGGGGCGGATCGCGCCGGTCTCGATCCGCGTCAATCCGGACGTCGATGCGAGGACCCACGCGAAGATCTCGACCGGAAAGTTCGACAACAAGTTCGGCATCCCGATCTCGAAGGCGCGCGGCGCCTATGCCGAGGCCGCGCGCCTTCCTGGCCTGCGCGTCGCCGGCATCGACATGCATATCGGCAGCCAGATCACCGATCTGCGGCCCTTCGCGGATGCGACGGATCTGCTGGTCGAGCTCGCCCGCGACCTGATGGCCGAAGGCCACCGGCTGGAGCATCTCGATCTCGGCGGCGGGCTCGGCATTCCCTATCGGCACGACGATCCGCCCCCGCCGGATCCGAAGGCCTATGCGGAGATCATCACCTCCCGCACGAAGGGGCTGGGCCTCAAGCTCGTCTTCGAGATCGGCCGCATGATCGCCGGCAATGCCGGCATCCTCGTCACGCGCGTGATCTACGTGAAGAAGGGCGAGGGGCGGGTCTTCGTCATCGTCGACGCGGCCATGAACGACCTCATCCGCCCGACGCTCTACGAGGCGCATCACGACATCCTCCCCGTCCGGCAGTCCGAGGCCGGTCCGGACCGGATCGTGGCCGACGTCGTCGGGCCGGTCTGCGAGACGGGCGATTTCCTCGCCCTCGGCCGCGAGATGCCGCCCGTGCGGCCGGGCGATCTCCTGGCCGTGCTGACCGCCGGCGCCTATGGCGCGGTCCAGGCCGGCACCTACAACACGCGTCCGCTCGTGCCCGAGGTGCTGGTGCGCGGTGGCGAGAGCGCCGTCGTGCGCCCCCGTCTGTCGCTCGACGAACTCATCGCCTTCGACAAGCTTCCGGCCTGGCTCGGCTGAGCGGCGTCCGGCTCAACCCTCGGCCGGCGTGACCTCGAACAGACAATGGTCGTGCCGGCCTTCCGCCCGGCAATAGACCTCCCGCGCCTTCAGGGTGCGAGGATGCCCCGCGCTCGCCATGACGTATTCCAGCGACCCCTCGAACCACGAATTGAACATGTAGCAGAGCTTGCGGCCGGCCTTGGCGCGCGCCTCGTCGACGAGCGAGGAATGACGCACGCGGATGCGGCCGGTGCCCGCCGCCTCGTCCACCTCCAGCACGTCGAACTGGGCCCAGCCGCGCTGCGACAGACGCTTCATGTAGTGGCGGAAGACCTCGACGCCGGAGAGGCCGTGGAAGGCGGCCTCCTTCTCGCACCAGACATAGGCGGATTTGTAGCCCGCGGGGCGCAGGATCTCCTCGAGCCTTTCGGCCCCGAGAGCCGCCTCGACGGCGAGGTGATTGTTGAGGAAGAAGTGCTGCGGCACGAGGATCATCGGCACGGAATCGACGGACCAACGCCCGGTCTCGTCGTCCACCTTGATTGTGACCTGCGGCTCGCCCATGGATGTTCCTCCAAACACGCCTATCTAGGCCTGGACCGGCTGCGCTCGAAAGACCCTTCCGATCCGGCCGAACCCCGATTAGAGACGATCCAGTCTGAGTAACCAAGAACAGGCAGAGACCATGTCCGCCCCGCGCACTCTCTACGACAAGATCTGGGACGACCACGTCATCGACCGGGCCGAGGACGGGACCTGCCTCCTTTATATCGATCGCCATCTCGTCCACGAGGTCACGAGCCCGCAGGCCTTCGAGGGTCTGCGCGTCGCCGGCCGCAAGGTGCGCTCGCCCGAGAAGACGCTGGCGGTGGTCGACCACAACATCCCGACCGAGGACCGGCGAGCCGGCATCGCCGACGAGGAATCGCGCATCCAGGTCGAGACCCTGGCCATGAACGCGCGCGATTTCGGCATCGAATATTACGACGAACTCGACGTGCGTCAGGGCATCGTGCACACGATCGGTCCGGAGCAGGGCTTCACCCTGCCCGGCATGACGATCGTCTGCGGCGACAGCCACACCTCGACGCATGGGGCCTTCGGTGCACTGGCGCATGGCATCGGCACCTCCGAGGTGGAGCATGTGCTTGCCACCCAGACGCTCATCCAGAAGAAGATGAGGAACCTGCGGGTCACGGTCGACGGCACGCTGCCGCACGGCGTGACGCCGAAGGACGTGACGCTCGCCATCATCGGCGAGACCGGCACGGCCGGGGGCACGGGTTTCGTCATCGAATATGCGGGCGAGGTCTTCCGGGCCATGTCGATGGAAGGCCGCATGACGGTCTGCAACATGTCGATCGAGGGCGGGGCGCGGGCCGGCATGGTCGCGCCGGACGAGACCACCTTCGCCTATGTGAAGGACAAGCCGAAGGCGCCGAAGGGCGCGGCCTTCGACGCGGCGCGGCGCTACTGGGAGACGCTGCGTTCCGACGAGGGGGCCTTCTTCGACAAGGAGATCCGCCTCGACGGCTCCAACCTGCCTCCGCTCGTGACGTGGGGCACGAGCCCCGAGGATGTCGTCTCGATCACCGGGATCGTGCCCGATCCCGACCTCATCGAGGATGAGAACACCCGCGCCTCCAAGCAGCGCGCCCTCGCCTATATGGGGCTGACGGCCGGCACGAAGATCACCGACATTCCGATCGACCGCGTGTTCATCGGCTCGTGCACCAACAGCCGCATCGAGGATCTGCGGGCCGCTGCCCAGATCGTCGCGGGCCAGAAGGTCCACGAGCGGGTCAATGCCTGGATCGTGCCGGGCTCCGGCATCGTGAAGATGCATGCCGAGGCCGAAGGCCTGGACAAGATCTTCAAGGAAGCGGGTTTCGACTGGCGCGAGCCCGGATGCTCGATGTGCCTCGCCATGAACGCAGACCGGCTCGCGCCCGGCGAGCGCTGCGCCTCGACCTCGAACCGCAATTTCGAGGGGCGGCAGGGCCATCGGGGCCGCACGCATCTCGTGTCGCCGGCGATGGCGGCTGCTGCGGCCATTGCCGGACATTTCGTCGACGTCCGTACCCTCGCTTGAGGCGTGTGGATTCGCGGGGCCCGATCGGCCCTGGCGGGTCCGTCCGGAGCGCGGTCTTTGCCCGCGCTCCGGACCATTTCATCGTCAGCCGGGTTCTCCGGCGACGACGCGCTCCGCGTCAGTAGAAGTAGACGCGCGGAGCGCGCGAACGGTGGTGGTGATGGTGGCGCCCGCCATGGTGCCAATGCCGGCGAGGATGATGATGGTGGTGCCAACGCCGCTGATGATGCCAGTGGCCATGGCGGTGACGATGGCCGTGGAAGTTTCGGCGGTGGTGGTGGTGATGCCAGTGCTGGACCGTCTGGACGAGGTCCTCGGATGCGGCGGGTTGCGCCGACGGGATCGGCGCAGCGGATGCTGCGCCTGCAAGACCGAATGTTAGCGCAACGGCCATGACTATCCGACGAAGAGTCATGTGTTCTCCTCCTATTGCGTCGATATCCGCGATCGGTCGGGATGATCGCATCGTGTCTCTCTAGAACACCAGAGATGAACCTGACATGAGCGATCAGATCGGATGGGAGGAACGTCGCGCACCGTCGCTCGATGAGATGGATGAAATCGCCAGGAAAGCGTTCGGCAACCTGCCGGATGCCTTCAAGTCCTTATGCGACGGCGTCGTCATCAAGGTCGTCGATTTTCCCGATGACGAGACGCTCGAAGAGATGGAGATCGAAAGCCCGTTCGATCTCCTCGGCCTCTTCCGGGGGCTCGGGCTGGCGCAGGGCGCCTTTCCGGATGCGCTCCAGACCGGGCAGATGCCGAACATGGTCTGGCTCTACCGGCGGCCGATCCTCGATTATTGGGCTGAGCACGAGGAGACGCTGGGAGCCATCGTCTCGCATGTCCTGATCCACGAGATCGGCCATCATTTCGGCCTGTCGGACGACGACATGGAGCGCGTCGAGGCCGCCGCCGGCTGAGCGCGTCTCAGCGATCAGGCGTCGCCTTTGATCGTGTCCTTGAGACCACCGACGGCGTTCTGGGCCGACCCGGCGGCCTTCTGCGCCTTCCCCTCGGCTTCGAGCTTGGCATCGCCGGTGATCTTGCCGGCAATCTCCTTCGCCGCGCCCTTGGCCTTCTCGACGGCGCCCTCGATGCGGTCCCTGTCCATGTCGTCGTGCTCCCGGCGTCGAACCGGCCGATAACGACCCGCTGCGGCGATCCGTTCCGGCATTCGTCCCGCCTCGCTCGGATGGCACGGCTTGCCACGAGCGAGGGTGATCGGCACGGTATTCTCATGGTCCCCACGATCAGTGTCCAGCTCGCGGATTTCGACCCCGGCGCCGTCGTCGAGACGCTGTCCGCTGACCGGACGGGTGTGGGTGCGGTCGTGAGCTTCGTCGGCCTCTGCCGTGACGAGGGCGGGGAACTCGCGGCGCTCGAACTCGAGCATTATCCCGGCATGGCGGAGGAGGAGATCGGAAGGATCGCCGGCGAGGCCTGTTCGCGCTGGCCTCTTCTCGGCCTGACCGTCATCCACCGTCACGGGTTGGTCCGGCCGGGCGACCGCATCGTCATCGTCGCCGCGGCGGCGAGCCATCGCGAGGCGGCGTTCTCGGGAGCCGCCTTCATGATGGATTTCCTGAAGACCAGCGCGCCCTTCTGGAAGCGGGAGCATCGCGCGGATGGACGCGTCGGAGAATGGGTCGCTGCGAAGGCCAGCGACGATCTCGCAGCGGCGGTCTGGCGCTGACGCACGCCCGCGCCGCCGGCTTGAACGTCCCGATAACCGTGACGGCAGGCCTGTGATGTGGTGCACCTGAACCAGGTTGCGTCCTCCGGCGTTCCCTTCCCATATAGGATCATGTCGATCCGCTCAGGCCGATGCGAATCGGCCGATCTGGAAGAATCGGGAGACCGACAATGCTGCTACGGACCATCCTCGTGCTGGGGGCCGGCGCACTCGCCGCCGCCTCGCTGTCCACCAGCGCCAGCGCTTTCGGCCGCCTGGGCGGCAATTCGGAGGCCGGCGATTCCTATCTCAACGACGCGGTGAAGAACCCGGCGCTACTGGATCCCAACAGCAAGGCCTCGCGGGAGCGCTACCGCGCCTATTATCCCAGCGAGGGATGGGATGACCGCTGGGCGGCCTGGGAGGCGAAGCACGGTCGGGTCTACCGGCCCGGCAGCCGTTAACCCGGGCGCACCCGACAGAGGAAGCGGCGCTCCCAAGGGAGCGTCGCACCTTGTCTATTCCGCCGCGACGCTCGCGGCGCGGATGATCGCCGCCCATCGATCGATATCCTGGCGCTGGAAGGCGGCGAAGGCAGTCGGCTCGCGCCAGTTCGGCAGCATGCCGAGCGTCCTGATGTTGTCGGCGATGTCAGCCTGCGCGATCATCGCCCGCAGGGCGGACGCATAGCGGCGCGTGATCTCCGGGGGCAGTTTCGCGGGCCCGAATGCCGCGATCCAGGCATCGGCCTCGACCCCCGCGATCCCCTCCCCCGCCAGCGTCGGCAGGCCCGGCAGTTGCGGGCAGGGAGCGGGCGAGGCGACGGCGAGCGCCCTGACCTGGTTTCCCTGAACTTGCCCGAGCACGGTCGGGACGGTGGCGAAGGCCATGTCGATCCGGCCGCCGACGAGATCCTGGAGCAGCGGAGCGGCTCCGCGATACGGAACATGGACGAGGTCGAGACTCGTCTTCGCCTTGAAGAGCTCCATCGTCAGATGCGACGCGGACCCGATGCCCGTGGAGCCGCAGGTCAGCTTCGTCGACGACTTCGCCAGCGCCACGACATCGGCCGCGGATTTCGCCGCCAGATCGGCCCGGACGACGAGGAGATGCTGGAGATCGGCCAGCTGGCCGAGGACGGTGAAATCGTCGATCGGATGATAGCCGCCGCCATCCTTCATGAGCGAGATGTTCGTCGCGTGGGTCTGGTTGGTGGTGACGAGCAGCGTGTGTCCGTCGGGATCCGCCTTGGCCACGCGGCGGGAGCCGATGGCGCCGGAGGCACCCGGCGCGTTCTCGACCACCGCATTGCCCCGAAGCGAGGCGGAGAGGTCTCGCGCCACGATCCTCGCGAGCACGTCGGTCCCGCCTCCTGCCGGATAGGGCACGATGATGGTTACAGGCCGGCTCGGGCTCCACTCCGCCCGAGCCGCGCGGGAGGAGGCCGCCAGGAGAGCGCCCCCGATCAGAGCCCGTCTGCGATCGATCATCTCATTCTCCGGCCGGTGAGCGGCCCTATCTTGGGTCGGTGATGGTCTGTTGCTCGATCAGCCGCCGCTGCGCCGCTCGCTCGGCGTGACGGCGTCGAGAAGCTGGCGCGCCCTGTCGAGATCGCCGGCCAGGGCGTCGAGGTCCTCGGCGAGGGCCTCTCGGATCGCGAGCGCGGCGTCGGGATATTCCTCGAGCGTCCGCCGCATCAGCGTCAGGGAGATCCGGAGGACCTCCGACCTTTCCCGGGCGATGGCCGAGACCGGTCGCTTGGTCCGCAGGAACAGCGCCGTCCGGCCGATCAGGGCGCCCTTGGGCTGGATGCGCCCGCTTTCGGCATCCTCCCGCCGCGTCTCGAGTTCGCCCGACAGCACGACATAACCGCCATCCGACCGCTCGCCTTGCCGGAACAGGTACTCGCCCGTGCGCAGGCGCCGTGTCTCGGCCGCGAATGCCATCAGCCGCAGCGCATCCCGGCCCAGCAGGTCGAAGACCGGAACCTTCGCAAGCAAATCGATCAGATCGTCGAGGGGCATCGCTGTCTTACCCCATCAACCGGTAGCCGCCCGGATCGGTGACGAGCAGCCGGGCAGCGGACGGATCGCTCTCGAGCTTCTGCCGAAGCCGGTAGATATGCGTCTCCAGCGTGTGGGTGGTGACGTCGGCATGATAGCCGAAGACCTCCTGGAGGAGCTCGTCCCGGCTCACGGTCGAGGAGCCCGCGCGGTGGAGATAGCGCAGGATCGCCACCTCCTTCTCGGTCAGTTTCAGGCTCGTCCCGTCGGGGCCGACCAGCGATTTCGCTCCGGGATGGCAAAGATGCGGCCCGATCGCGAAGGCCGCCTCGTCGGACGCCTCATGAGCGCGGATGAGCGCGCGGATGCGGGGCAGGAGCGCGGAGAATCGGAACGGCTTCGAGATCGTGTCGCTGGCGCCCGAGTCGGGATCGTGGGCGCCCTCCGGATCGCTCGCGGCGGATGTCATCATGAGGGCGGGGCCGCGAAAGCCGTCCTGCCGAAGCTGGGCGATGAGGTCTCGTCCGTCGATGTCGGGCAAGTCGGAGTCGATGAGAGCGAGATCGAAGGGCCGCTCCTGCAGCACGCGTCGACCCTCGTCACCGGTTGCGCAACCGCAGATCTCGAAATCCGGCGAGGGATCGAGCTGCTCCACAAGCACGTCGTGAAGCGCTTTGTCGCCCTGGACGACGAGGATACGAGCCGCCGGCATCAGGAACGGCAGGACGCGGCGGCGGGCCGCGCGGCCGGGGCATTCTCGCGCATGAGCATCCTATAGCTTGACAGGGCCCTGGGGTTGAAGTCCCTGCCGCCACGTGAAGCGCCGCAGCCTCGACGTCATCTTCGTCTTCCGCTCGCCCAGCGACAAGCGCAAGGGCGTCGTCGTGGCCGGCCCGCTCCGCTTGCGCTGTGCTCTCGGCCGGGGCGGCATGATCCGCGACAAGCGGGAGGGCGATGGCGGGACACCCGTCGCCTCCTTGAAGGCGCTCGGCGTCCATTACCGGCCCGATCGAACACCGCGCCCCCGCACGTCCCTGCCTCTCGTTCGGATCGGCAAGGCGGATGGCTGGTGCGACGACTCTGCCTCCCGGCTCTACAACCGTCCCATCCGCCTTCCGGCACACCCGTCGCACGAGCGGATGTGGCGGGACGATGCGCTGTACGACATCGTCGTGGACCTCTCGTGGAACCGGCGCCCGATCCGGCGGGGCCGGGGCAGCGCGATCTTCCTGCACTCGGCGCGTCCGGATTTCACGCCGACGGAAGGCTGTGTCGCCGTCGGGCGGGCCGTCATTGCCCGTCTGGTCGAGCGGATCGGGCCGAGGACGCGGATCGTCGTGCGGGGCTGAGCTGTCACGCAGCCGCGGGCTGCGGGCGGCTGCCGAAGATCGCGCTTCCGACGCGGACATGGGTGGCGCCGAGCTGGATCGCCGCCTCGAAATCCGCGCTCATGCCCATCGAGAGAAGCGCGAGACCGTGATCGGCCGCGAGCGAGGCGAGCCAGGCGAAATGCGGCGATGGCGGCTCGTCGAAGGGCGGGATGCACATCAGTCCGGATATGGCGAGGCCGAAGCTCGTCCGGCATTCCTCGAGAAAGCCCGGAAGCGCATCGGGATCGATGCCGCCCTTCTGCGGCTCGCGGCCGGTATTGACCTGACAGAGGAGGGCGGGCTGCCGTCCCGCACGCTGAACGGCCTTGGCCAGCGCCTTGGCGAGGGACGGGCGATCGAGCGAATGGATCACGTCGAACAAGGCAATGGCTTCGCCGGCCTTGTTCGATTGGAGGGGGCCGATCAGGTGAAGCTCGACGTCGGGCCAGCGCTCGCGCAGCTCCGGCCACTTGGCCTGTGATTCCTGGACGTAGTTCTCGCCGAACAGGCGCTGCCCCGCCTTCAGCGCGTCCTCGATCCGCACCGCCTCGACCGTCTTCGAGACGGCGATCAACGCCGCGCCGCCGGGCGGCCGATCGCAATCGGCCTCGGCCCGCGCGATGGCCTGCCGGATCAATGCCAGATTGTCGGCAACATCGTGATCGCCCATGCTTTCCGTCACCCTGCAGGCCTCGTCGGCGGCCGAGCCGAAGACGTTGACCCTCTTCTGCAAATCGTGTTTGACGCTACGCGTCGGTGCCCTCGTCGAGGGCGCGCCCTCTCACCGAAACACCGTGTAACGATGTCGTCTGAGCGCTACAACGCCAAGGAGGCCGAGCCGAAATGGCAGAAGGCCTGGGCTGATCGCCAGCTTTTCCTCACGCGCGACGACGATCCGCGTCCAAAATACTATGTCCTGGAGATGTTCCCCTACCCGTCGGGGCGCATCCATATGGGCCATGTGCGCAACTATGCGATGGGCGACGTCCTGGCGCGCTACAAGCGGGCGCGCGGCTTCAACGTGATGCATCCGATGGGCTGGGACGCCTTCGGCATGCCGGCCGAGAATGCCGCCATGCAGAACAAGGTCCATCCCAAGGAATGGACTTACGCCAACATCGCGACGATGCGCGCTCAGCTCCAGTCGATGGGCCTTTCGCTCGACTGGTCGCGCGAATTCGCGACCTGCGACCCCGCCTATTACAAGCAGCAGCAGCGCCTGTTCCTCGATTTCCTCGCCGCGGGGCTCGTCGATCGGAAGTCCGCGAAGGTCAATTGGGACCCCGTCGACCAGACCGTGCTCGCCAACGAGCAGGTGATCGATGGCAAGGGCTGGCGCTCCGGTGCGGCTGTCGAGCAGCGCGAACTGACGCAGTGGTTCTTCCGGATCACCGATTTCGCCGCCGATCTCGATGCGAAGCTCGACACCCTGACGCGCTGGCCGGAGAAGGTCCGGCTGATGCAGCGCAACTGGATCGGCCGCTCCGATGGACTTCACGTCCGTTTCGCGCTCGATCCCGCGACGACGCCCGCCGGGGAGCGGGAGCTTCCCGTCTACACGACCCGGCCGGACACGCTGTTCGGGGCCCGCTTCATGGCCATCGCCGCCGACCATCCCCTGGCGCTCGAGGCCGCGAAGCGCGACCCCAAACTGGCGGCCTTTGCCGAGGAGTGCCGGCGGCACGGGACGGCGCAAGAGGAGATCGATCGGGCCGAGAAGAAGGGCTACGACACGGGTATCCGCGCCGTCCATCCCTTCGATCCGTCATGGACCCTGCCGGTCTATGTCGCGAATTTCGTCCTCATGGATTACGGCACCGGCGCGATCTTCGGCTGTCCCGCACACGACCAGCGCGACCTCGATTTCGCGCAGGCCTATGGGCTCGGCGCCGTTCCGGTGGTCTGCCCGGCCGGTACCGATCCGGCGAGCGTGGTCATCACGGATACGGCCTATACGGGCGAGGGCCGGATGATCAATTCGCGCTTCCTCGACGGCATGACGCCGCAGGAGGCCTTCGACGACGTCGCGCGCCGGCTGGAGAGCGAGACCGCGCCGGGCGGCGGAGCGGTGGCCGAGCGGCGGACCAATTATCGGCTGCGCGATTGGGGGATTTCCCGCCAGCGCTACTGGGGCTGCCCGATCCCGGTCATCCATTGCGGCGATTGCGGCACCCAGCCCGTGCCGGCGGAGGATCTTCCGGTCCTCCTCCCCGACGATGTCAGCTTCGACCGGCCGGGGAACCCTCTCGACCGGCATCCGACGTGGCGCGACGTTCCGTGTCCGGCCTGCGGCAAGCCCGCGCGGCGGGAGACCGACACGATGGACACCTTCGTCGATTCCTCGTGGTATTTCGCGCGCTTCACGGCGCCGCATCTCGGTTCGGCGCCGACCGACAAGGCGATCGCCGATTCCTGGCTGCCCGTGAACCAGTATATCGGCGGCGTGGAGCATGCGATCCTGCATCTCCTCTATTCGCGGTTCTTCACGCGGGCGATGCGCAAGACCGGCTGGGTCGGCCTCGACGAGCCGTTCGAGGGCATGTTCACCCAGGGCATGGTGGTTCACGAGACCTATCGCGAGGCGGACGGCACCTGGGTTCAGCCCGTCGACGTGCGGTTCGAGAGCGGGACGGGTGAGCGGCAGGCGTTTCACGTGAAAACGGGCGCGCCGATCGTCATCGGTCCGATCGAGAAGATGTCGAAGTCGCGGAAGAACACCGTCGATCCCGACGACATCATCGCGAGCTACGGTGCCGATACCGCGCGCTGGTTCATGCTGTCGGATTCGCCTCCCGAGCGGGACGCCATCTGGTCGGACGAGGGCGTGCAGGGTGCGAACCGCCTGATGCAGCGCGTCTACCGCCTGGTGAACCGTATCGCGGCGCCCGATTTCGGGCCGGCCGCGCCGGATGCCGCGAAGGCCGCGCATCGGACGCTGGCCGCGGTCGAGGAGGCGTTCGAGCGCCTTCACTTCAACGTCGCGGTCGCCCGCATCAACGAGCTGGTGAATGCTCTCTCCGGCGTCTCCGCGGATCGGGCCAAGGACGCCCCGCCGGCGCCTCCGGCCGACCCGTCGGCCGTCGAGCAAATCCGGGCTGCCACCGGCATGCTGCTCCAGATGCTCGCGCCGATGATGCCGCATCTGGCGGAGGAATGCTGGGGGATCCTCGGACGGCCGGGCCTCGTCGCGGAGGCGGCATGGCCGACCCTCGACCGCTCCCTGCTGGTCGAGGACGAGGTCACCCTGCCCGTTCAGATCAACGGCAAGAAGCGAGCGGAAGTCACGGTGGCGCGGACTGCGGACAACAGTTTCGTAGAGCAGGCCGTGCTATCGCTCGATGCGGTGATCCGCGCGCTCGAAGGCAAGACGCCGCGGAAGATCGTTGTCGTGCCACAGAGGATCGTCAATGTGGTCGTCTAAGCTTTGCCGCCTTCTCCTGGCGGCCTCTCTCACCCTCCCCTTGGCCGGCTGTTTCCGGCCGCTCTACGGCCCCACGGCGTCGGGCGTCCCGGTCCAGCAATCGCTGGCCGCGATCGAGGTCGCCAAAGTGACCGTGCCGCAGGGTCAGGAGCAGCTCTCCCACTACCTGCGGAGCGAGCTGGTCTTCGAGCTCGACGGCTCGGGCACCGTGTCCCAGAAACGCTATCAGCTCGCGGTCAACGCGGCCGAGGCGATCCAGATCACGATCACGGATACGATCACCGGCCGGGCGGATGCCGCGCAGCTGAACGTCACCGCGCGCTACACGCTGACGTCGCTCGACGGCAAGCGCGAGGTCCTGACCGGGACCGCGAAGACCTCCGCGACCTATTTCCGCGACCCTCAGCGCTTCGCTTCGGTGCGGGCCGCGCGGGATGCCGAGATCAGGGCTTCGAAGCAGATCGCGGAAGAGATCAAGAACCGCATCGCGGCGCATTTCGCGACGACGCGCTGATCACCTCGTGACGGCGGTCAAGGCCGGGGACGTCGATCGCGCCGTCAAGGCGAGACGCCCCGACATCTGCGTGCTTCTGTTCTACGGGCCCGATTCCGGCCGGGTCTCGGAACGGGCCCGGGCGGCTGCGGAGGCCGCCGTCTCCGATCCTGCCGATCCATTCCAGCTCATCCGGCTGGATGGGGACGATCTCCTCGACCATCCGGGCAAGCTCGTCGAGGAAGCGACGACGTATGGGCTGTTCGGTGAACGGCGCGTCATCTGGGTCCGGCCGACCTCCCGCAACATCGCCGGCCCCGTCGCCGCCTGCCTGGAGGGGGCGCCGGATGGCACGCTCGTCGTCGTCGAGGCCGGGGATCTCGGCAAGACCTCACCGCTGCGCGCCGCCTGCGAGAAGTCGAACAGGGCGCTCGCCCTGCCCTGCTATGCGGACGAGACGCGGGATCTCGCGACGGTCGTGACCGATACTCTGGCCGCTGGCGGCCTTCGGATCGACGCGGATGCCCGCGAACTCCTGATCGAGTCGCTCGGCGGCGACCGTCTGGCGAGCCGGGGCGAGCTCGAGAAGTTGATGCTCTATTGTCTCGGTCGCGAGAGGGTCTCCGCCGAGGATGTCGCGGCCGTCGTGAGCGATGTCTCGAGCCAGAGTGTCGACATGGCCCTCGATGCGGCGTTCGGGGGCGATCTTGCGACGCTGGAGGATTCGCTCCGCCAGTTGGCCCAGAATGGCGTCGCGCCGGCGCAGATCCTCATTCTCGCCCTCCGCCATACGCTCCAGCTTCTGTCCGGGCGGGCGGGGATCGATTCGGGCAGCGACCCGGAGGCGGCCGTGCGGTCGTGGCGCGGACTGCATTTCCGGCGCAGGAATGCCGTCGAGCGGCAACTTGCACGCTGGCGGGAGCCGAGCCTTCGACGCGTCGTCGACGCGCTGCAGGATGCGACGCTCCAGTCACGCCGCAACCCGGGGCTCGCTCAGACCGTTGCCGGCGCCGCATTGCTCCGGATCGCCCAGGCGGCCTCGCGGCGCTGAGGCGGAACTCGCCCTGGCCGTCGCTCGGACCGCCTCGGCGCCGGCTCCTGCCGACGAAGAAGCCTTGTCGATCGAGCGCGCGGGTAGGGCCCTCTCAGCCGCGCAGCCGTGCGGCCAAGGCGTCGAGCTGTTCCAGAGACGTGTAACGCAGACGGACATCGCCGCCCGGACCGCGATGGTCGATCTGGACCGAGAGACCGAGCGCATCCTCGATCTCGCGTTCGAGGGCGCGCGTATCGCTGTCGACCGTGCGCTGTCGGCGAGGCCTGCCGGCCTTCGCCTTGGCCTGGTCCCCGTCGACGGCCTCCTCGGCCTCGTCCCGACCGAGCCGTTCGATATCGCGGACCGTGAGGCCACGCTCCACGATCCGGTCTGCGACCGTGTCCGCATCCTCGACCGCCAGCAGGGCGCGACCATGCCCTGCCGAAATCTTGCCCTGCTCGATGAGGCCGCGGATATGGGGAGACAGCTTGAGAAGACGGAGCGTGTTCGCGACATGGCTGCGGCTCTTCCCGAGCGTGCCGGCAAGGTCGGATTGGCTGTAGCCGTGCTGGTCGATCAGGCGCTCATAGCCCGAAGCCTCGTCGAGCGGATTGAGGTCCGCCCGCTGGACGTTTTCGATGATGGCGAGTTCGAGAGCCAGCTTGTCGTCCGCTTCGACGACGACGACCGGCACGTCGTGCAATTCGGCCCGCTGCGCGGCGCGCCAGCGTCGCTCTCCCGCGATGATCTCGTAGACATCCGGCAGGTTGAGGACGGCGCGGACGACGATCGGCTGGATGATGCCCCGCTCGCGGACCGATTCGGCGAGCTCGGCGAGCTCGGTCTCGTCGAAATGGGTGCGCGGATTATGCGGGTTCCGACGCAGGAACTCGATCGGCACGCGCCGCGTACCGGGCGCCGGGCGCTCGCCGGTCCCACCGAATTCCTCGCCCACATCGCCGATCAGGGCCGCGAGGCCCCGCCCTAGC
Organism: Enterovirga rhinocerotis; assembly: GCF_004363955.1. Classification (GTDB taxonomy): domain Bacteria; phylum Pseudomonadota; class Alphaproteobacteria; order Rhizobiales; family Beijerinckiaceae; genus Enterovirga; species Enterovirga rhinocerotis. The sequence goes on along the minus strand of NZ_SNZR01000016.1, from coordinate 61,784 downwards.
CGGGACCGGATCGGTTCTTCCGTCGTGGTCTTTCGACTCACCTTCGCACCACTCCCCTTACGCGGCCGCTCCGACAAGCGCTCGTTCCCTTTGAATGATCTCCGACGCGAGCCGAAGGTAGGCCTGCGATCCCGTGCATTTCAGATCGTAGAGCAGCACCGGCTTGCCGTGCGACGGGGCCTCCGAGACGCGGACATTACGCGGAATGACGGTCTCGTAGACCTTGGCCCCCATGAACTGGCGCACATCCGCGACCACCTGGTTGGCGAGGTTGTTGCGAGGGTCGAACATCGTCAGCACGACCCCGTGGATGGAGAGGCGCGAATTGAGGGTCGTGCGGACCTGCTCGACCGTCTTGAGCAATTGGCTCAACCCCTCGAGAGCAAAGAACTCGCATTGAAGCGGAACCAGCACCGCATCGGCCGCCGCGAGGGCGTTGATCGTCAGGAGGTTCAGCGAGGGGGGGCAGTCGATCAGGACGTAGGTGTAGGCCGGCTGGGATTCGGCCCCCGTGGGCAGGCCGGCCAACGCTCGCCGGACGCGCTGGGTCCGATCGCGCTCCTGCGCGATCTCGAGTTCGAGACCGAGAAGGTCCATCGTGGCAGGAGCCACCGAGAGGTTCGGGACCACGGTCTCTTGCACCGCGTCTGCGAGGTCGGCCTCGCCCGACAGGACGTGATAGGTCGAGACAGCGCGGTGGCGGCGATCGATGCCGAGACCGGTCGATGCGTTGCCCTGCGGATCGAGGTCGATCACGAGCACGCGTTCGCCGATCGCGGCGAGGGCGGTGCCGAGATTGATGGCGGTGGTGGTCTTGCCGACACCACCCTTCTGATTGGCGAGGGCGAGGACGCGCGGAATCCGCTGTCCCTGGAAGGCTGAACTAAGGGGCGATGTCGTCACGATGTCTGCCGCCAGTGAGTGCAGGGCCGGCGAAATTTTGGATTCTGACGATCCGCCCATCGGGCTCCGTCCGGCTCGCCAGGAGCTCCGCCTCGAAATTCCAGCATTCTTGCGCCTCGGTCAATTCGCGCGAGACGTTACGGCCTTTTGGAAACAGTCCGATGGCGCCGTTGAGCAATAATGGCTGTGCATAAGCAATCAGACGCGCCAGAGGGGCGAGTGCTCGGGCGCTGACGACCTCGGCCTCGATCGCGGCATCGGTCAGCGCCGTCTCGATTCGCGCTTCGATGACGGTGACGCTGAGGTCCATGCGGCGGGCAGTGCTTCGAAGGAAGGCGCATTTGCGCGAGTCGCTTTCGACCAGGACGACGCGCCGCGTCGGGTCGGCCGCGGCGACGATGAGGCCGGGAAGGCCTCCGCCGGAGCCGAGATCGACCCAGGTGCGGGCATCGGGCGCGATGTCCGCGAGCTGCAGGCTGTCGTCGATATGCCGGGTCCAGAGGTCGGGCAGGCTCGCGGGGGAGACGAGGTTCAGGGCGCGCTGCCAGCGGGTCAGTTCATCGGCGAAGATGCTCAGGCGGTCCCGTGTTTCACGTGAAACAACCGGGCCGTTCGCGTTGCGGCGGCTCACGCGCTGGGTGCCCGCTGGCCCGCCGCGAGGCGCGCATGGGCCGCGAGGATGGTCAGTGCGGCCGGGGTGATACCTTCCATGCGCGATGCCTGGCCGAGACTCGCCGGACGCAGGGCGGAGAGCCGGCCCTTGATCTCGCTCGACAGCCCCGGAAGGGTCTCGAAATCGAGATCCGCAGGCAGAAGGGCGTTCTCGTCACGCTTGAAGGTGGCGAGGTCCTGGTCCTGGCGATCCAGATAGACCGAATAGACCGCATCGGTGCGAAGCCGCTCCATCACCCGGGGTGGGATCTCGCGGCAGGCATCCGGCCAGATCGCGTCCAGCGAGGAGGCGTCGAAGCCGGGCCGCGATAGCAGCTCGAAAGCGGAGCGGCGGATGCCGTCCTGGTTGACCCGCACGCCCCGAGCCTCCGCCTCGTTCGGGGTGGCGTTCAATCGTCCCAGCAGGCGACGGCCGTCCTCCAACGCGCTCCACCACGCGGCAAACCGCGCGGTGCGATCGGACGACACGATGCCGAGGCGGGTGCCGAGCGGGGTCAGCCGCTCGTCGGCATTGTCGGGCCGAAGGCTCAGCCGGAACTCGGACCGGGAGGTGAACATCCGATAGGGCTCGGTCACGCCCCGCGTGACGAGGTCGTCGATCAGCACGCCGATATAGGATTCGGAGCGGGGGAAGACGACCGTGTCGGCGCCCGATGCTCGACGCGCCGCATTCAGCCCTGCGACGATGCCCTGCGCCGCAGCCTCTTCGTAGCCGGTTGTCCCGTTGATCTGGCCTGCCAGGAATAGGCCGCCGACCGCTTTCGTCTCGAGCGTCGCGTGGAGGGCGCGCGGGTCGACGTAATCGTACTCGATGGCGTAGCCCGGGCGCAGGATCGTCGCGCGTTCGAGACCGGGAATGCTGCGCACGACGCCGTGCTGGACATCCTCCGGCAGCGAGGTCGAGATCCCGTTGGGATAGACGACCGGGTCGTCGAGGCCTTCGGGCTCGAGAAAGATCTGGTGCGAGTCGCGGTCGGCGAAACGGACCACCTTGTCCTCGATGGAGGGGCAATAGCGCGGTCCCCGCCCCTGGATCGCGCCGCCATAGAGCGGTGAGCGGTGCAGGCTCGCGCGGATGAGATCGTGCGCGGCCGGCCCTGTGCGGGTGATGCCGCATTCGATCTGCGGCACGGTGATCCGGTCCGTCATGAACGAGAACGGCTCCGGCTCGTCGTCGGCACGCTGGTGTTCGACCGCGCTCCAATCGATGGTTCGCCCATCGAGCCGCGGCGGCGTGCCCGTCTTGAGCCGGCCGAGCGGCAGGTTGAAGCGTGCGAGCGTCCGCGACATCGCGTCCGACGGCTGCTCGCCGTAGCGGCCGGCCCGGATGCGGGTCTCGCCGATATGGATCAGGCCGCCCAGGAACGTGCCGGTGGTGAGGACCACGGCTCCGGTGGGGAAGCGGCGGCCATCGGCGCAGACGAGTGCCTCGACCCGGTCTCCGGCGATCTCGATATCGGCCGCTTCGCCTTCGACGACGACGAGGCCCGGCGTCTCGTCGACGAGCGTCCGGATCGCCCGCGCGTAGAGCTTGCGATCCGCCTGGCTGCGAGGCCCTCGAACAGCCGGCCCCTTGCGTCGATTGAGAAGGCGGAACTGGATTCCGGCCGCATCGGCCGCTCGCGCCATCAGCCCGTCCAATGCATCGACCTCGCGGACGAGATGGCCCTTGCCGAGCCCGCCGATGGCGGGATTGCAGGACATGACGCCGACCGTCGCGAGGCTCTGCGTGACGAGGGCGGTCGCAGCGCCGAGCCGTGCGGCCGCGGCGGCGGCCTCGACCCCGGCATGCCCTCCCCCGACCACGATGACGTCGAACCCGCTCACGTTCATTTCCCGATACAGAAGCTTGCGAAGATGCGGTCCAGCACCTCCTCGACATCGACCTCGCCGGTCATGCGCCCCAAATGGCGCAGTGCCAAGCGGAGATCCTCGGCCAGGAGTTCGATGCCGCCGTGTTGACGCGCAAGAGCGGCACGATCGAGGCAATCAGCGACCGACGACAGAACCGCGCGGTGGCGCTCGCGCGTCAGAACGGCATCGCTGCCATGGGTCATGGCGGCGGCCGCGACGGCTTCGACGCGAGCGATCAGCGCCGGGACGCCCTCGCCGGTCTTCGCCGAGACCGCAAGAGAGCCATCACCTGCCTGCCCGAGGTCGGACTTCGTTGCGACCGTCAGAACCTCGACGCCGCGTATCCCGGCGGCAGCCGGGATCCAGGTTTCGACCGCCGCCGCATCCCGGCTTGCGCCGGGATGAGCGGAAGAAGCCTCCGCATCCGCAGCAACCAGCCAAAGGACGAGGTCGGCGCGCTGCACCCGGTCGCGAGCCCGCGCGATTCCCTCGCGCTCGACGAGGTCCTCGCTTTCGCGCAGCCCTGCCGTGTCGACGAAGACCACAGGCAATCCGCCGAGATCGCAGCGGATCTCGATCAGGTCGCGCGTCGTGCCGGGGATCGGCGAGACGATGGCGACGTCGCGGCGCGCGAGCGCGTTGAGGAGGGTCGATTTGCCGGCATTGGGCGGCCCCGCGATCACGACCTGGAACCCGTCGCGCACGCGTTCGCCGCGCGCGGCACCGGCAAGCGCTGCGGCGATCTCGGCATGGATTCCTGCTGTCGCCGCAGCGACCCCTGACGCCACATCGTCCGGGACATCGTCCTCGTCGGCGAAATCCAAAGCCGCTTCGCAGGCGGCAAGGGCATCGACGAGGCGGTCTCGCCAGCGCGCGACGTCGCGCCCGATCGCCCCCTCCATCTGGCGCAGAGCCTGGCGCCTCTGCGCCTCGGTCTCCGCGTCGATCAGATCGGCGAGACCTTCGACTTCCGTGAGATCGAGCCGGCCGTTGAGAAAGGCACGGCGCGTGAACTCGCCGGGCTCGGCTGCACGACAGCCGGCCATGGCGGCGAGGACGCGCAAGAGGGCAGTCCGGACGGCCGTGCTGCCATGGATTTGAAGCTCGGCCTGGTCCTCGCCGGTGAAGCTGGCGGGTCCCGGCAGGCGCAGGACCAGAGCCTGGTCCAGGATCTCGCCTGTCGCCGGATCCCGCAGGCGTCGCAGGACGGCACGGCGCGGCTCGGGCAGACGACCGCCGAGCAGCCGTTCAAGGACGGCATCCGTCTGCGGGCCGCTGATCCGGACGATGGCGACGGCCGAGCGGCCGATCCCCGAGGCGATTGCAAAGATCGTGTCGAGGGTCACGCGGCACTCCCGCCCGCTTCGGCGTTCACACGGCCCCGTGCTTCGCTCGGGACGGACGGCACGCGACGCCTTCTCCCCTTGCGGGCGAAGGAGCCGAGGAGGCCCTGCCGATTCGTGACTCTGATCCGGTTACAGCGAGAAAGGAGGGGCGCCCATGGCAGCCCCGCCCGTCCTCAGGTGTTCATCGAATCGAAGAAGTCCTGATTGGTCTTGGTCTGGCGCAGCTTGTCGAGCAGGAACTCGATCGCGTCGACCGTGCCCATCGGATTGAGGATGCGGCGCAGGACGTACATCTTCTTGAGCGTGTCGGACGGCACCAGGAGCTCTTCCTTGCGCGTGCCGGAGCGCGTGATGTCGAGCGCGGGGAAGATGCGCTTGTCGGAGACCTTGCGGTCGAGAATGATCTCCGAATTGCCGGTGCCCTTGAACTCTTCGAAGATGACCTCGTCCATGCGCGAGCCCGTATCGATCAGGGCCGTTGCGATGATGGTGAGGGAGCCGCCTTCCTCGATGTTGCGGGCGGCGCCGAAGAAGCGCTTCGGGCGCTGGAGGGCGTTGGCGTCGACGCCGCCGGTCAGAACCTTGCCGGAGGACGGCACGACCGTGTTGTAGGCGCGGCCGAGGCGCGTGATCGAATCGAGCAGGATGACGACGTCGCGTCCGTGTTCGACGAGCCGCTTCGCCTTCTCGATCACCATTTCGGCGACCTGGACGTGGCGCTGGGCCGGCTCGTCGAAGGTCGAGGAGATGACCTCGCCCTTCACGGAGCGCTGCATATCCGTCACTTCCTCCGGCCGCTCGTCGATCAGCAGCACGATGAGGTAGCATTCGGGGTGGTTGGCCGTGACGGATTTGGCGATGTTCTGCAGGAGAACCGTCTTACCCGTGCGGGGCGGCGCGACGATCAGGGCACGCTGGCCCTTACCGATCGGCGAGACCACATCGATGATGCGGGCCGAAAAATCCTTCTTACCGGTCTCTTCGACGTGCTCGAGGCGAATACGCTGCTCGGGGTAGAGCGGCGTCAGGTTGTCGAAATGGACCTTGTGCTTGATCTTCTCCGGGTCCTCGAAATTGATCGTGTTGACCTTGAGGAGGGCGAAGTACCGCTCGCCTTCCTTCGGTCCCCGGATCGGGCCTTCGACGGTGTCGCCCGTGCGCAGGCCGAAGCGCCGGATTTGCGACGGCGAGACGTAGATGTCGTCCGGCCCGGGCAGATAATTCGAATCGGAGGACCGCAGGAAGCCGAAGCCGTCGAGCAGGATCTCGACGACGCCCATGCCGACGATCTCGGTCTCGCGGGCGGCGAGCTGCTTGAGGATGGCGAACATGAGCTCCTGCTTGCGCATGGTGCTCGCGTTCTCGACCTCGACCTCTTCGGCGAAGGCCAATAGCTCCGTCGGCGACTTCGCCTTCAGGTCTTCAAGTTTGACTTCCCTCATCGGGAACACTCTCGCGGATTAGGCGGCAGGAGAATGGCGGTGCGGGTTCGGCAGGCGAGCCCGGCTGGGCGTGCCCGACCGAGGTGGGCCGGGGAGGCCTCGCGCACGGCGACCTGTCGAATTGGGGACGATTCTCTATAGGGAGATTCCGTCCATCGCTCAAGAGCCGGAACGCTCAAGCTTTCAGCGAGACGCAGGCTGCCGGCCGGATTCTTGCGCAGCACCGCGGCACGCGCGATGCTAGAAGACAGAACCTTTGGGTCAAGCCATTGTCTTTCCAATCATTTATTCATCCTGAGAGGCGGCGGTCGGTTCCGCCCTTCCCCCTCCTCATCGCCGTGACGATGTCCGGCACCGTCGCTCTGCACATCTTCATTCCGGCCCTTTCGACGGCCGGTCGGGAGCTTGGCGCCTCGCCTGCGACGGCGCAATTGACCATCACGCTTTATCTCGTGGGCCTTGCGATCGGGCAACTCGTCTATGGGCCGCTATCGGACCGTTTCGGCCGACGGCCAGTGCTGCTCGGCAGCCTCGTCGCCTATTTCCTCGGCATGCTGCTCGCGATTCCGGCCGAATCGATCGGGGCGCTGATCGTCGCCCGCGTGCTGCAATCGCTTGGCGCCTGCGGGGCCTTGGTCCTGGGACGAGCGATGGTCCGCGACATCTCGAACGAGACCGATGCCGCCAAGCGGCTCGCGGTTCTCATCACCTGCATGACGCTGACACCGACGCTCGCTCCCGGGCTCGGCGGCCTGATCGAGGCCTGGCTCGGCTGGAGGGCCATCTTCGTCGTGCTGGCCTTCGTCGTCGGATCCCTGCTGCTCCTCGCCGTTGCGCTCATCCCGGAGACGAATCGGAATCCCGTCTCCGGCCGCGGCGTCGGCTTCGTCCTCGGCGGGTTCGCGAGGTTGCTGCGCTCGGCCAAGTTCCGGCGCTACCTGCTGGCCGGCTCCTGTGCGGGCACGAGCCTCTATGCCTTCCTCTCCGCGGCGCCGTTCCTCTACATCGAGCTCCTGCACCGCTCGCCGCAGGAGGTGGGCCTGTTCTGCGTCGTCGTCTCGGTGGGCCTTGCCGCCGGGGCGATGGCCGTGAGGGTGCTGATCGGCCGGATGGAGATCCGGCACGGGGCCCGGCTCGGCAACGGCATCTGCGTCCTTGCCGCCCTTCTGCTCATGGCGGCGCATTTCGCGGGGATGGTGTCGGTCGGGACCCTCACGGGGACGATGCTGATCTATGCCTTCGGAGCCGGCCTCGGCGGCCCCAACGCGGTGGCCGGGGCGATGAGCGTCGATCCCGCCGCGGCCGGCAGCGCGTCGGGGCTCTACGGGTTCTGTCAGATGGCCTTGGGCGCCCTCGCGACGCTTGCGGTCGGTCTCTGGTATGACGGGACGGCCCTGCCGCTCTCCGTGGTGCTGACGAGTGTTTCGGTCGCCTCGGCGATCGCGCTCCAGCGGCTCTGACGCGCCGCTCGGGCGATGCAGGCCGAGGCGTTTTCCGAGCGAGGTGCTCGCGGTCGGTTTGACGGGGCCCATCCGGGCTCGAATGTGCGGGAGGCGGCAAGATGCATATGACGTTGGTGATCTTCGGCGGCATCGTGCTGCTCGGGCTTTTCCTCCTTTTCGGGCACCTCTGGGGAGCCGCTGTCGGGGGACAGAGCGGGGCCGCCAAGGCCTTCATCCCGGTCTGGGTCGTGATCGCCGCCGTGAATTTCTGGATCGGCGTCAGCCATGCGGGCTATTCGGTTCGTGCCGAACTCCCCATCCTCCTCCTGGTCGCGGCGGTCCCGGTGGTGCTGGCGGTCTTCGCCGTCTGGCAGCTCGCGAGGCTCTAGGAAGTAAATACCGAGATCGGCCATTCGTCGGCCTGTACAGCCAAGAGTTTTCGGATAGGACAAGCTTGAAAGCTTGGCGAGAACTTCGCCTCGACTGCGGGTGCGAGCATGGCCATCATCACCGGGACGGATGCGGGTGAAACCCTGACGGGAACCGCCGGCGCGGACACGATCAACGCCTTCGCCGGCAACGACATCCTGATCGGGGGACGGGGGCGGGATCTGCTCTTCGGTGGCAACGGGGCCGATCGCTTCGATATCTTCGCGCAGAACGAGATCGTCGACGGCGAGACCTATGATGGCGGACTCGGTGTCGATCAGCTCTTCCTGGACACCACGGCCACGATCGACCTGTCCGGAACGATCATCACCGGGGTGGAGCAGCTCAAGGCGCGCGGCGCGGTCATGTTGGCGTCGGCGCAACTCGGGGCCTTCACCAGGGTGGAGGCGGCCGGCATCACGCTGACGGATGGCGGTCTCGTCGACCTGAGCAATTCGGCCGTCCTCAACACGCGGTTCGACCTCCACGCCGACGGCAATGTCCTGACGCTCGTGGGAACCGCCAATGCCCGCTACCAAGTGATCGGCAATATCGGGAACGATGTCGTCAGAGGTGGCGAGGCCGGCAACGTCATCGATGGCGGCTTTGGCGACGACATCCTCGTCGGCGGAGCCGGGAGCGATGTCCTCATCGGCGGAAGCGGGTTGGATTCCGTCAGCGGCGGCGGTGGCAACGACCGCCTCGTCATCGCGGCGGCCTCGGATCTCGTCGCAGGCGAGCATTACGACGGCGGCGCGGGCACCGATACGCTCGCGATCGAGGCCGACGAGCTCGTCGATCTCGACGGCGTGACCATCAGCGACGTGGAAGTGCTGGATGTCGTGGACGCCGTTTCCCTCTCGCGGGCGCAATTGACCGGGTTCCGCAGCCTCGAAGGGGGCACGATCCTGATCGCTGATGCGGGGGGCGTCGACCTGGCCGGGCGGAGCGTGGACGTCGCCGGTTTCGTCCTGGCGAACGGCACCAATACGTTCAGCCTGGCCGGAGTTTCGGCGGGTGTCCTGACCATCGCGGGAGGGACGGGAGCCGACCACATCACGGGAAGCGACGACGTCAACGGTGGCGATCTGATCGATGGCGGCTCGGGACACGACAGGCTGTTCGGCGGCGGCGGAAGCGACGTGCTGATCGGCGGGCTCGGCCGCGACGTGCTCGATGGCGGCGACGGGCACGACCTCTTCCTCGTGAGCGCTCAGGACGAACTCGCGGTCGGCGAGCGCTATACCGGCGGCGCCGGTTACGACGGGCTCAGCCTTCTGGGGATGGAGGCCTACGATATCACGCGGGTGATCGTCGATGCCGATGTCGAGGAACTGATCTTCGACAATGCTGTGACGATGACCGCCCAGCAATTCGGTGGGTTCCAGAGGGTGTCGGGCGATACGGTGATCATCTCGAGAGGAGGATCGATCGACCTTCCGGGGGATCCCACGTTTGCTCGCCAAGCCTATGTCGACAACATCTACCTGAGCAACTTCGGAAACGAGATCAATCTCAAAGGCCAATGGTGGGGTTACGACATTTTCGGGGGCACGCGTAACGATACGATCATCGGCGGTGACGGGCCGTCCAATCTCTTCGGCGGAAGGGGAAATGATCTGCTTCGCGGAGGCCTGAACTCCGATACCCTATGGGGCGGGTTGGGACGCGACGTCCTCGATGGCGGAGCCGGCGACGATACGTTCATCGCCGTCTCCCAGGCGGAGCTCGTTCCGGGCGAGATCTATATCGGCGGGGCCGGCTTCGACACCCTCCGCCTGCGGGCCGACACGCCGGCGACGATCGACATCAGCCGGGTCACGGTCGGAGCGGATGTCGAGGCGCTGGATTCCGACGGAGCCGTCCGCCTCACTGCGGCGCAGCTCGACACCTTCTCCAGGCTGGATGTCGGAGAGGTGAGCGTCACGACGGCGGGCACGATCGACCTGACCGATGCGTCCTATCTGTCGCTGTCCACGATCAACCTCGCGACCGCCGGCAACACGATCACGCTCGGCGGCTGCGGCTGCTTGACCGTGAACGGCGGCAGCGGAAACGACGTCATCAGCGGGAGTGGCGTCCTGAACGGTGGGGCTGGCGCCGACATCATCACCGGTGGCGTCTGGGGAGACATCATCACCGGAGGGCGCGCGAAGGACGTCATCGACGGCGGCGCCGGCGACGACACGCTCGTCATCACGGGGCAGGCCGACATCGTCATCGGCGAAAGCTATCGGGGTGGAAGCGGCTTCGACACTCTGCTGCTCGACGTGGCCGGCGCACCGATCCGGCTATCGCATGCCGCCATTGCCGACGATATCGAGCGGCTCGAGAGCATGGGAGCCGTCTCGCTCTCGGCCGCGCAGCTCGATGCCTTCACGAGTCTCGAGACGGGGGCGATCACGCTGATGTCCGCCGGTGCGGTCGACCTGACCGACGCGGATGTGCTGACGCAGGTGTTCAACCTCCATGGCGGCGGCAACACGCTCGATCTGACGGGCCTTGCCGACATCGCCTTCGTCGTGAACGGCGGCAAGCGGGCCGACACGATCCGTGGGGGCGATCACCTCGACGGCGATCGGCTGGTCGGCGGCCGAGGCGACGATACCCTGACCGGCGGGGTAGGGGCCGACCAGTTCGTCTATACGTCGCTGCTCTCGGGGATCGATACCGTCACCGATTTCAGCGGCACGGGCGGCCAGCAGGACAAGCTCGTCTTCGAAGGGTTGCTGGCCGGCAGCTTCGCCTATCTCGGTGACGGCACCTTCTCGGGCACCGGGAATTCCGAAGCCCGCTTCGCGGGAGCCGATCTGCTTCAGGTCGACGCCAACGGCGATGGTCGGGCCGACATCACCATCCGCATGCTGGGCATGACGAATCCCGCTCAACTCGGCGGTTCCGATTTTCTCTGGTCCTGACGGGGCTCCATGACCGGTGCGGCGGAGGGCAACACGGCTCGCGATCATGAGAGGAAGAGGTCGCCCGATGGCCTGCGGCCGAGGGCTGTCGAGCTGAAGGGTTTGTTTCGGGCGATGGGGCGGGCCGCGGACAGTCGCTCCCTTCTCTGGACCTGACCCTCCAGCGGATTATGGTCTCGGGCGGCGTCGACGAAACGGCGCCAGGAGGACAAACGTGGCCGAGAACCTGCCCCTCGTCGATCTGCGCACCTACACGATCGCGCTTCGCAAGATGCCCGAGTTTCTCGACGTGTTCGATCGTCTGGCGATGCCCGTGCAGCTCCGGCATTTGCGTCCGCCGATCGGGGTCTTCGTCAGCGCGCATGGTGCGCTCAACCAGATCATCCACCTGTGGGAATACGAGAGCCTCGCCGATCTCGAGCGCCGCGCGGCCGCGCGGGACAAGGATCCGGAATGGCCAGCCTATCTGCAGGCGTCCGCTCATCTGATCACCGCTCAGCAGAACCAGCTGATCCGGCGCAGCGCGCTGAAATCGCTGCTCTGACGGGCGTCAGTCCGCGAGACGGGGAGCGACGGCGCGGGCGAGCCGCGCGGCTTCGTCGGGCGTCGGGGTGACGATCACGAGCGCCGTGGTCGCCCCTCCCCGGCTCGCCGCGAGAACGTAGCCGGCGGCCGAACGTCCGCCGCCGGGCCGCTCGAGACGGATCGCGTATCCGGTCAGGCCGCCTTCCGATGCGGGTTCGGCGGATGCCAGGGCTCGCGGCGGACGGCGGCCACGCCGGTCGGCCGGCGCACGAGGGCCGGCTTTCAACTGAGCGACGAGACGCGCGGGATCGGCGGCCGCCTGGGCGAGGCGGATGCCCTCTGGCCCATGGGCGCGGAACATCATCACGGCCGCCGGCGCGGCGCAGGCGGGTGCGAAACAGGCCGAGATCGCGATCGGTTCGATCCCAGGCTCGGTTAGCCAGCGGTTCACGGGAAGCGAGACCCAGGGCCGGTCGCCCGGAAGGCCCGGCACGGCCGTCGGGAAGGCGACGTCGACGAGCGTCGCCAGTTCGCGGCAGGCTCCCGCCGAGAGGACGACGAGAGCCGCCCCCGCGACGCAGCCGCAGGCCGGCCTCCACCTCCGCCGGATGGCGTCAGTCCAGCCCGACGGGCGCATGGGCGCGGCGCTTCGAGAGGATTTTCCAGGTCCCTTGGCAGGACGCCACGACCTGCGAGCCGTCCGTGACGAGCCCGCGCATGAACACGATCCCCGTCGTCTTGCGGACGACTTCGCCGGAGAGTTCGAGAAAGCTGCCGATCCGGCCGGGACCGACGAAATGATGCTCGTAGGAGAGCGTGACGGCCGGTCCGCCCGCTGCTTCCCAGGCCAGGAGGCCGAGGCCTCGATCCGCGAAGGTCATGACCATCCCGCCCTGGACGAGGCCGACCAGATTGGCGTGGCGTGGTTCGGGCAGGAAGCCGTAGCGGCGCTGGCCATCGGCATGGCGCCTCGTCCAGACGGGGCCGACGAGCTGGATGAAGCCCTGGTCCGGAAGAGGCGTCCAGCCATCGGCTGCGGGATCGTAGACGTCGTCACGGGGCGCGTTCGGCGGCGGGTTCGACACGACAGGACCGGTCCTGAGACGTTTCACGTGAAAAGCCCGGCGCAAGGCCGGGCTTGGGTCGTTCTTGCCGTGGGGCTCACTGCACGAGGCGCGGGCCGCCGGTCTGGATCTTCTCGTTCTCGCCCAGGATGCCGAGGCGGCGGGCGACCTCCGAATAGGCCTCGATCAGGCCCCCGAGGTCGCGCCGGAAGCGGTCCTTGTCGAGCTTGTCCTGGCTCTTGATGTCCCAGAGCCGGCACGAATCGGGCGAGATCTCGTCGGCGACGACGATACGCATGAGATCGCCTTCCCAGAGCCGTCCCGTCTCCATCTTGAAATCGACGAGCCGGATGCCGACGCCGAGGAAGAGGCCCGACAGGAAGTCGTTGACCCGGATGGCGAGGGCCATGATGTCGTCGATCTCCTGGGGCGTCGCCCAGCCGAAGGCCGTGACGTGCTCCTCCGAGACCATCGGATCGTTGAGGGCGTCGTTCTTGTAGTAGAACTCGATGATCGAGCGCGGCAGCTGGGTGCCTTCCTCGAGGCCGAGACGGGTCGCGAGCGAGCCGGCGGCGACGTTGCGGACCACGACCTCGAGCGGGATGATCTCGACCTCGCGGATGAGCTGCTCGCGCATGTTCAGCCGGCGGATGAAATGCGTCGGCACGCCGATGTCGTTGAGGTGCTGGAAGACGTATTCCGAGATCCGGTTGTTCAGCACGCCCTTGCCGTCGATCACCTCGTGTTTCTTGGCGTTGAACGCTGTCGCGTCGTCCTTGAAGTGCTGGATCAAGGTGCCGGGCTCGGGTCCCTCATACAGGACCTTCGCCTTACCCTCGTAGATGCGACGGCGGCGGTTCATAGGCGTGTACCGTGGTTTGAGAAAATCCATGGGCTGCCGGGGCTCCTCGACTTTGGTCCGCGGCTTGTGCGCGGCGCGGCCGAAATGCGATGCAGACCGGTCGCGTCCGGGCGGAACCTAGACGATCGACCAGTGCGGGGCAACGCAGGCTGGGGAATTGCCGTCATTATGGTGCGGGAAAGCGGCATATCCAAGGCCTCCGTCACGAACCGGCCGCAAGACCCTGGCAAGGAGCTTGGCAATCGCTGGCCGCGACCGCATATGCGTTCGCGACAGAACCATCCAGAGGACGGAGCAGCATGGCCCAGTTCGACGACCGCCGGGACGCCTTCGAGAAGAAGTTCGCTCATGACGAGGAACTGCGCTTCAAGGCGACGGCCCGCCGCAACAAGGCGCTCGGCCTGTGGGTTGCCGACCAGCTCGGCAAGTCCGGTGCGGATGCGGAAGCCTATGCCAAATCGGTCGTGATGGCCGATTTCGAGGAAGCCGGCGACGGCGACGTGATCCGCAAGGTCAAGGCCGATCTCGAAGCCGCCGGCGTCTCGGTCGGCGACGAGGCCATCAACCGCACGATGATCGAGTTGATGGAAAAGGCCATCCGGGACATCCAGGCAGGCGGCTGATCCTCTCTGCGGCTGCGGCCGCAACCGGGCACTCACCCTCTCTCTCATCATGCGCGTCGGCAATCGCCACGCGCATGATGTCGGCATTTGACGGTATCTCCAGCCAAACACGATTCGGCCGAATGCAGGGCTCGTGAGAGAACCGGCGGATCGAGCATGCTCGCTCGCGCTACGCCCGATGGGGAACGAACGACAATATAGAAAAGCGGCGCGATCCCTGATCGCTTGATGCCGGTCCTGCCAGATGACTGGCTGATCCTGGCGCCTCGAGAGACTGGAGCGGGCGAAGGGATTCGAACCCTCGACCCCAACCTTGGCAAGGTTGTGCTCTACCCCTGAGCTACACCCGCATCCGTCTCGGCTGCGACCCCGCAGCGAGGCGGCTCATGTGCCCTAACGCGGCGCGCTTGGCAAGAGGCTTTCGACAGCGATCTGTCGAAAGCCTCTCATTCCTTCACGGCGCCGGTCATCGAGGACACGTAGTAGTCCACGAAGAAGGAATAGAGGATCACCACCGGCAGGGAGCCGACGAGCGCACCCGCCATCAGGGCTCCCCATTCGTAGACGTCGCCGCGCACGAGTTCGGTCAGGACGCCGACCGGGACCGTCTTGTTCTCCGAGGAGCCGATCAGCGTCAGCGCGTAGATGAACTCGTTCCAGGACAGGGTGAAGGCGAAGATGCCCGCCGAGATGAGGCCGGGCACCGCGAGGGGCAGCATGATCTTCGTCAGGATCTCCCAGCGCGAGGCGCCGTCCACCAGCGCGCATTCCTCGAGTTCGTAGGGAATCGAGCGGAAATAGCCCATCAGCAGCCAGGTGCAGAACGGCACGAGGAAGGTCGGGTAGGTGAGGATCAGCGCCATGCGGCTGTCGTAGATGCCGAGGCGGATCGTCATGTAGGCGAGCGGGATGAAGAGGATCGAGGGCGGGACGAGATAGGCGAGGAAGATCATCAGCCCCGTCACGCGGGAGCCCTTGAAGCGGATCCGTTCGATCGCATAGGCGGCGAGGACGGCGCAGAAGAGAGACAGCACCGTCGAGCCGAAGGCCACCAGCATCGTGTTCCAGAGCCAGCCCGGATAGGAGGTCTCCGTCAGCAGGTACTTGATGTGCTGCAGCGTCGGGGAGGACGGCCAGAAGGGGTTGTAGTCGTTGAAGTTGTTGAGCTCGGCATTGGGCTTCAGCGCCGTCACGCCCATCCAGTAGAACGGGAAGAGCAGCACGAAGACGAAGATCGCGAGCGGGATGTAGATGACCACGATCCGCCTCGGCAGGCGGTTCAGATAGGTCATGCCCTCGCGGTCGTCGACGAGATCGGCCTCGGCCATGGCTTTCTGGGCGGCGGACATCAGTCGTCTCCTCCCTGCTGCCATTTGCGCCGCTGCAGGCCGAAATAGGAGAACAGGATCGCGGCCAGCAGGAAGGGCACCATCGCGACCGCGATCGCGGCGCCCTCGCCAAGCTGGCCCGAGGAGAAGCGCTGGAAGCTCAGCGTCGCCATGAGATGCGTCGCGTTCAGCGGCCCGCCGCGCGTCAGCACCCAGATCAGCTGGAAATCGGTGAAGGTGAAGAGGACCGAGAAGGTCATCACGACGGCGATGATCGGCGTCAGCAGGGGCAGCGTGATGTGCCGGAAGCGCTGCCAGGGCGTCGCGCCGTCGAGCGTCGCGGCCTCCTGGAGGGAGGGCGAGATGGTCTGCAGGCCCGCAAGCAGCGTGATGGCGACGAAGGGGATGCCGCGCCAGACATTCGCCGCGATGACGGAGGCGCGCGCATTGGTCGTGTCGCCAAGGAAGTTGATCGGCGAGGAGATCAGTCCGGCCTTCATCAGCACCCAGGAGATGATCGAGAACTGGCTGTCGAAGATCCACCAGAAGGCGAGGGCGGAGAGCACCGTCGGCACGACCCAGGGCAGCAGCACCACGGCGCGGAAGAAGGATTTGAACGGCAGATTCTCGTTCAGGATCAGCGCCAGCCACAGCCCGAGCGCGAATTTCAGGATGGACGCGACGGTCGTGTAGAGGAGCGTGTTGAAGACCGAGAGCCAGAAGATCGGATCGCCCGACAGCGAGACGTAGTTCTCGAAGCCGATGAAGAAGCCCGGCCGGTTGAGCCGCGCATCGGTGAAGCCGAGCCAGACGCCGAGGCCGAGGGGGTAGGTCAGGAAGAACAGGAGGATGCAGGCCGCCGGCACCATGAACAGGATGCCGAGGAAGGCGCGGTTATGACTCAGATCGGCGAGAAGCGACCTGTGAGGCGGGGCCGTCGTCAGCGTCGCTTGGGCCATGGTGGTGTTCGCTCTGATCCTGATGACGGGTTCCCCCATGCGGGAGAACCAGGACGGGAGCCGCGTGGCTCCCGCTCGAGGAGCCTCGGTCAGGTGTTCCGGTAGGCCCGCGTCGCGCGCTGCTCGGCCCGCTTCACCGCATCCTCAGGGGAGCGCTGCCCCGTCGCGGCTTCGGCCACCATGTCCACCATGATGTAATCGGCCATCGCCGCGGCCGAGCCCGGCCCGAGCGGCCCGGAATAGCCGTTCGGGCGCAGGGTCTCCGACGCCGTCTTGTAGGCGGCGTGGTTGGGATCGGAGGTCCAGACCGGGTTGTCGATGTAGCTCTTGAGCGCGGGGCAGCAATAGGCCGAGGAAGCGGTG
Organism: Enterovirga rhinocerotis; assembly: GCF_004363955.1. Lineage (GTDB taxonomy): Bacteria > Pseudomonadota > Alphaproteobacteria > Rhizobiales > Beijerinckiaceae > Enterovirga > Enterovirga rhinocerotis. Next base: position 45,054 of record NZ_SNZR01000016.1, on the reverse strand, counting down.
ATCCAGCTCTCCATCTGCGGCTTCTCGTACATGAACTGCAGATAGGCCTTCACGGCGTTCGGGAATTTCGTGTGCTTGAAGGCGACGAGCTCGGTCGTCTGGTGAAGCTCGACGCCCTTGCCGACCGGCCCGATGGGCAGCTGGACGGTTTTGATGTCCTTCGCCAGATCCGCCATCTTCGGATCGTTCTTGGCCGAATAGTAGAGCGAGACGCCGTTCGCCGTGACGGAGATGTCGCCCGCGAGGAAGGCGCGGTTGTTGTTGATGTCGAGCCAGGATTCCGTTCCAGGGATGAACTGCTGGTAGAGCTCGCGGGCGTATTTCAGCGCGGCGATCGTCTCGGGCGAATTGATGACGACCTTGCCGCTGTCGTCGACCATCTTGCCGCCGTGGCTCCAGACGATCCAGTGCGCGTAGTTGTTGCCGTCGCCAACGGCCTTGCCGTGCGGGAAGCCCATCGGCTTGGACTTGGCCTTCAGAGCCTTGGCCAGTTCGAGGAAGGCCTTGGTGTCGCGCGGGAATTCCTTGAACCCGGCCGCCTCGACCATGGACTGGCGGTAGCAGATCGCGTTGGCGATCGCGGCGAGCGGCAGCGCGATGAACTGGTTGCCGCGCTTGCCGTAGCCTTCGAGCCCCGGATACCAGCCGCCATACTTGCCGCCGAGATAGGTTGCGAGGTCGGTCACGTCGAGGAGCTTGTCGGGATACTGGAAGGGGTCGTCGAACCAGACCATCATGATGTCGGGTCCGGAGCCGGCGGTGGCGGCGGTGGCGGCCTTCGGGCGGATGTCCTCCCAGCTCTCCTTGTCGATGCGGACGTCGACGCCGGTCGCCTCGGTGAACTTCTTCGAATTGGCGATGAAGGAATCCTCGTCGCCCTTCACGAAGGGAGCCCAGCGCAGGACGCGCAGGCTCGCGCCCTTCTCGGGCGTGAAGGTGGGTGCGGCCTGGGCGAAGGCAGGCGAGGAGCCGACGAGGGGAAGCGTGCCGGCCGCGAGGCCCGTCGCGAGAAGGTCGCGCCTGGAAAACGTCATCGATGGTCCTCCCTAGAGACGATGAGGCGGGGTTCGATGCCCCGCTCTGCGGGTGTCGTCAGATTCGATCGCCGGTGGTCTGGTCGAAGAGATGCAGCACGTTCGTGTCGGGCCGGATGTGGATCGTCTCGCCGGGCTTCGGCAGGACGCGCTCGCGGAAGACGCAGAGGAGATCCTGGCTGCCGGCCTTGACCGACAGCAGCGTCTCCGAGCCCGTCGGTTCGACGACGACGACTTCGACCGGAACGCCGTCCGGTGCCGGATGGAAATGCTCCGGCCGGATGCCGAGGATCAGCGCCTTGCCGTCCTGTCCCGCCGGCCGCTGCGCCAGCGGAACGGTGAAGCCCCCGTCCGCCAGGAACTCGTTGCCCTGGCCGAGCTTGCCGGGGATGAAGTTCATGGCGGGCGAGCCGATGAAGCCCGCGACGAAGAGATTGGCGGGATTGTCGTAGAGATCGAGCGGCGCACCGATCTGCTCGACCTTGCCGTCATGCATGACGACGATGCGGTCGGCCATGGTCATGGCCTCGATCTGATCATGCGTGACGTAGACGGTGGTCGTCTTGAGCCGCTGGTGCAGCTCCTTGATCTCCGTCCGCATGGCGACGCGAAGCTTGGCGTCGAGATTGGACAGCGGCTCGTCGAACAGGAAAACCTGCGGGTCGCGGACGATTGCGCGGCCCATGGCGACGCGCTGACGCTGGCCTCCCGAGAGCTGGCGCGGATAGCGCTCCAGCATCTGGCCGAGCCCGAGGATCCCGGCCGCCTGATTGACCCGCTGGTCGATCTCCTCCTTCGGCGCCTTCCGCAGCTTGAGCGAGAAGGCCATGTTGTCCTTCACGGTCATGTGAGGATAGAGCGCGTAGTTCTGGAACACCATCGCGATGTCCCGCTCCTTCGGCGGGACATCGTTGACCACGCGGCTGCCGATCTTGATCTCGCCGCCGGAGATGTTTTCGAGCCCGGCGATCATGCGCAGAAGCGTGGACTTCCCGCAGCCCGACGGGCCGACCAGGATCACGAATTCTCCGTCCCGGATATCGACCGAGACCCCGTGCAGGATTTTCGTCGAGCCGAACGACTTCCGCACGTCGTTGATGGTCACTGAAGCCATCGTTCCTCCCGGCGGGGGCACGGTCTTGAGCCGGCCTCTTCTTTATCCGTACCACGCGAGAGCCGGGCGGCAACCCCCTCGAGCTTGTTCTATAAGAGGAGGCGCGAAGGCTTGACCACGGGGAAGCCTCATGCCTCCGCGCCGAGCGGAAAGGGCTTGGCGCGATGGACGCGGCGCCTGCTTCCGCCCTGGATCGGCCGCCTCGCGAGACGGAATCAGGCGCTCAGCGACCCGAGCGTTGCCAGGCCGCATCCTTCCCGGACGAGCGACGAACCACGGCGACCTTGAGGCGTCCGACATCGCTTCCGTCGGCGACGACCGTCAGCGTCGTGCCGTCCTTGCGCGAGAAGATGAAGCGGCACGCGGCCGCTCCCGTGCCGTCGCAGGAGACCGTTTCGGGATAGGCGGTACAGACGTCCTGGCGCCCGGCAGAGCAGCGATCGTCGCGGCGATCCGCCGACCTGACGGGCTGGAAACCCTTCGCGATGAGCGCGCCGCGCGCGGCGGAATAGGCCATGCCGGGCTTCAGGGCCGGGATCTTGCCAGGCTCCTTCGCCTGAGCGGGCGCCGCCAGGATGAGGGCGGCGAAGAGAACGATGAACCGCACGGAAGCCTCCGCTAGAGACATCCCGACACTGCCAGGGCCCGGTTAACCGATCGCCCCTGCTCGGCCTCGAGCCTTCGCGTCCACAGCTATTTCGGTTCGACGTCCGGACGGCCGCTGCCCGGCGATCCGGGCGGCGGGATGACGGGCGTCGTCCCCGGATCGGCCGGCGTGATGGTCCTGCCGGCTCCGCCAGCGGGGGGCGCCACCACGCCGTCGCTGCGTTCGAGCCGGTCGCTCAGGCTGCCGGTGGTATCGTCCGGCTTGCCTTCCAGCTTCTCGGGCACCGTGTGCTGCGGCGCCGGCATGTTGGGGTCTTTCGGCTGGGGCTGGACCGGGGTTTGAGCCGCGGCCCCGGCCACGAGGCCGAGACTCAGCGATCCCGCGAGAGCCGCGCGGGCGAACGGGCGAAACATGCGAACCTCCTCGCCGGGCCATGCCCGGCCTTCGGATGTCAACAGGCCCGTCGCCCAGGGGTTCCGGATCAGGCCGGCGTCGCGTCGGCCATGGCGAGATAGAGCTCGCGCAGCCGCTTCACGAGCGGACCCGGCTTGCCGTCTCCGACCGGATGGCCGTCGATCGTGACGACGGGCATGACGAGCGAGGTCGCGCTGGTGAGGAAGGCTTCGGCCGCGGCCTTGGCCTCCTCGACGGAGAAGGCGCGCTCCTCGACGCGGAGCTGCGCCTCTTCGGCGAGCCGCATGACCGTCTTGCGGGTGATGCCCGGAAGCAGCGCATTCGACAGCTGCCGCGTCACGATCGTGCCGTCCCGCGTGATGATGAAGGAGGTCGAGGATCCGCCCTCCGTCACCTTGCCGTCCTCGACCATCCACGCCTCGGCGACGCCGGCCTCGGCCGCCGCCTGCTTGGCGAGGACCTGGGCGAGCAACGCGACCGACTTGATGTCGCGGCGCTTCCAGCGGAGGTCCTCGACCGTGATCACGGCCGCGCCGGCCTCTGCGGCGGACGACGCGCGCATGGCCTTCTCCTGCGTGAACATCACGACGGTCGGCTCGACCCCCTTCGGGAAGGCGAAGTCGCGCTCGGCGACGCCGCGCGTCACCTGCATGTAGACGAGGCCCTCGCGCACGTTGTTGCGCTTGATGAGTTCCTTCTCGAGCTCGATCCACTGCGCCGTCGTGTAGGGGTTCTTGATGCTGATCTCTCCGAGCGAGCGCTCGAGCCGGGCGAGATGCGCCTCGTTGTCGATCAGCTTGCCGTCGATGACGGCCGAAACCTCGTAGATGCCGTCGGCGAACAGGAAGCCGCGATCCATGATCGGGATGCTCGCCTCCTCGTAGGGAACGAAGGAGCCATTGACGAACACGATACGGGACATGGGAACGATTCCTGGGAGCCTGAGGCCGGCAGAGGTGCCGGAGCCCGCGGGGGGATGCAAGTCCCGTGCGGCCGTGGCTCATTTGCGACGCATGCAACGGTCGGTGTGTCTTCGCTTGATGGATCACGCGCGATGGCGCGCTTCACGCATACTGATAGCGGAGGTCATGGTTCGCTCGATTTGAGTGTAAGACCATCGAGGATCGCGACAGGGCGGCCGCGTTCCGCTATCAGCCCAGGATCAAGGAGGAATGGGATGAGGTCGAGCTTTGCGCGGTCGGGTCTTCTGACGGCAGGACTATGCGCCGCCGTGGCTTTGTCCACGCCGGCCCTCGCGCAGGACAAGATCAAGGTCGGGCTGATCCTGACGCTCTCGGGTCCTGCCGCCGCGCTCGGTCAGCAGGCGCGCGCCGCCTTCGAGATGGCGCTGAAGGATCTCGGCGGAAAGCTCGGCGGCCGCGAGGTCGAACTCGTCGTGGCCGACGACGAACTGAAGCCGGACGTCGCCGTCACCAAGGTCAAGGGCCTCATCGATCGCGACAAGGTCGATGTCGTGGTCGGGCCGACCTTCTCGAACATCCTCGGCGCCATCGCGAAGCCGGTGACGGATGCGAAGGTCTTCCTGATCAGCCCGAATGCCGGCCCCTCGCCGCTCGCGGGCAAGGGTTGCAGCCCCTTCTTCTTCGCGACCTCCTACCAGAACGATCAGGTCCACCAGGTCTCGGGCAAGGTCGCCCAGTCGCGCGGCTACAAGACCCTGTATCTCCTCGCCCCGAACTACCAGGCCGGCAAGGATGCCATCGCCGGCGTCAAGCGCGACTACAAGGGGCAGATCGTCGAGGAATCCTACGTCCCGCTGAACACGCTCGATTTCCAGTCCGAACTCGCCAAGATCGCGGCGGCGAAGCCCGACGCCGTCTTCACCTTCATGCCCGGCGGCATGGGCGTAAACCTGATCAAGCAGTACAAGCAGGCCGGGCTCGCGGACCGCATCCCGCTGCTCTCCTCCTTCACCGTCGACGAATCGACGCTCCCCGCCCAGGGCGACGCGGCGCTCGGCATGTTCGCGGGCTCGAACTGGGCGCCCGATCTCGACAACCCGCAGAACAAGGCCTTCGTCGCCGCCTATGTCGCGCAGCAGAAGGCGGTGCCGGCGACCTACGCCTTCCAGGCCTACGACGCCGCTCTCCTGCTCGACGGGGCGCTCAAGGCGACCGGGGGCAAGACCGACGACAAGGAGGCGCTCCGGGCCGCCTTCCTCAAGGCCGATTTCACCTCGCTGCGCGGCGCCTTCAAGTTCAGCCGTAACGGCTTTCCGGTCCAGGATTTCTACCTGACGAAGGTCGGCAAGCGCCCGGACGGCAAGCTCGAGACGCAGATCGTCGAGAAGGTCTTCAGCGACTACGTGGATTCCTATCTGCCGGAATGCTCGATCAAGTGAGGGCGGTGCTCTCGGCCGAGGCGGTGGGCTCGAACCCTCCGCCTCGAGGGAAGGCTGGGGCCTGACGGCACCCTGACGGTCCCATGTCTTCCACCCTCCTCCTGATCCAGATCCTCAACGGCCTGCAATTCGGCGTGATCCTGTTCCTGATCGCGGCGGGGCTGACGCTCGTCTTCGGGGTGATGGACTTCATCAACCTCGCCCATGGCGTTCAGTACATGGTCGGGGCCTATCTGACGGCGGCCTTCGCCGCGGCGACGGGATCGTTCTGGCTCGGCCTCGCGCTCGCCCTGCCGGCGGCGCTCCTGATCGGGCTCGCGCTGGAACTCCTCGTCTTCCGCCACCTGTACGAGCGCTCCCATCTCGACCAGGTGCTTGCGACCTTCGGCGTGATCATCTTCCTGGGTGAGGCGGTGAGGATGGTCTGGGGCTCGGCCCCGATCGGCGTCGAGATGCCGGAGGCCTTGTCGGGCTCGATCGAGATCGCGCCGGGCCTGCTCTATCCGGTCTGGCGGCTCGTCATCATCGCGGCCGGGCTCGGCGTCGGGATCGGCCTGTACCTCACGGTCCATCACACGCGCATCGGCATGCTGATGCGGGCCGGCGCCTCGAACGCGCCGATGGTCTCGGCCTTGGGCGTCGATATCCGGCTGCTGTTCACGCTCGTCTTCGGCTTCGGCGCGATGCTGGCCGGCTTCGCCGGCGCGATGGTGGCGCCGATCCTCTCCGTCGAGCCCGGCATGGGCGACGGGATCCTGATCCTCGCCTTCGTCGTCATCGTGATCGGCGGGATCGGGTCGATCCGCGGCGCCTTCGTGGCCGCGCTCCTGATCGGGCTCGTCGATACGCTCGGCCGCTTCCTCGCGCCGATGCTGCTCCGCCTCCTGCTCGACCCCGCCGCCGCGAGCCAGACCGGGCGCGCCCTCGCCCCGATGCTCGTCTATATCCTCATGGCCGTGACGCTCTTCGTGCGCCCCGCCGGCCTCTTTCCCGCACGGCGCTGACCCGTGGCGCGCCGTCTTCGTCGCGAGTGGCTGCCGCTCGGCCTGTTCCTGGCGCTCGCGCTGGTGCCGGTGCTCGCGCCGCTCGGCCCGCAAAGCTTCATCCTCTCGCTGATGACGCGGATCGTGGTCGTGGCGCTCGCGGCTTTGTCGCTCGATCTGCTCATCGGGAAGGGTGGGCTCGTCAGCTTCGGCCATGCGGCCTGTCTCGGCATCGGCGCCTACGCGGTCGGGATCCTGTCCGCCGAAGGGGTGACGGACGGGGGTGCCCATCTCGCCGTCGCGATCGCGGCGGCGGCCTTCTTCGCGCTGGCGACGGGCGCGGTGGCGATGCGGACCGACGGCGTCCATTTCATCATGATCACCCTGGCCTTCGGCCAGATGCTGTACTTCCTGGCGACGGCCCTCTCGGCCTATGGCGGGGATGACGGCATCACGCTGCCGGGCAGGAGCACCGTCCTCGGGCGCGACGTACTCGCGAGCGACACGGTGCTCTATCTCGCGGCGCTCGGCGCCTTGCTCGCAGCCTATCTCCTCCTGCGGCGGATCGCGGCCTCGCGCTTCGGGCGGGTGCTGGAGGGCGCCCGCGACAACCCGGTGCGCATGGAAGCGATCGGCTTCCGGCCATTTCGCTTCCGCCTCGCCGCCTATCTGATCTCGGCGATGATCGCGGCCGTGGCCGGCGTCCTCCTCGCCAACCAGACCGGCTTCGTCAGCCCTGCCACCATGGCCTGGCAGCGCTCGGGCGAGCTCATCTTCATCGTCGTCCTCGGCGGGCTCGGTTCCCTTCATGGCGCCATCCTCGGCGCGATCGCCTTCATCCTGGCGGAGGAGCTCCTGTCGCACTGGAGCGAGCACTGGCGCATCGTCTTCGGCCCGCTCCTGATCCTCGCGGTGCTGTTCGCGCGCGGCGGGCTCGCGGGGCTCCTGACGAAGGGGGCACGGCCGTGACGGCGCTGCTTCGGGTCGAAGGGCTGTCGAAGAGCTATGGCGCGCTCCGTGTCACGGACGGGCTGTCGCTCTCGGTCGAGCCCGGCGAACTGCATGCCGTCATCGGCCCGAACGGGGCGGGCAAGACGACGCTCATCCACCAGATCTCCGGCATGACGCCGCCGGATGCCGGGCGCATCCTGTTCGCGGGCGAGGATGTCACGGGCCGCTCGATGGCCGGGCGCGCCCTCGCTGGGCTCGCCCGGTCCTTCCAGATCACCTCCATCCTGCCGCGCTTCAGCGCGCTCCAGAACGTCGCCCTTGCGGTGCAGGCCCGATCCGGGTCGAGCTTCCGCTTCCTCTCGCCGGTCGACGGCGAGGCGGCGTTGACCGGGCCCGCGCGCGACCTTCTGGCCCGGTTCGGCCTTGCCGAACGGGCGGAGATGCCGGCCGGCGCGCTGTCGCATGGCGAGAAGCGTCAGCTCGAACTTGCCATCGCCCTCGCGACCGCGCCGAAGCTGCTCCTTCTCGACGAACCGCTCGCGGGCACGAGCCATGCCGAATCGGCACGCATCGTCGAGATCCTTCGGGGTCTCACAGGCTCGGTCGCGATCCTTCTCGTCGAGCACGACATGGAGGCCGTCTTCGCCCTCGCCGACCGGGTCTCGGTCCTCGTCTATGGCCGCGTGATCGCGACTGGAGCGCCCGAGGCCATCCGCTCCAATCCCGAGGTCCGGGCGGCCTATCTCGGCGAGGAGGCCGCGTGAGCGCGCCGCTGCTCGAGATCGAGGCGCTGGAAGCGTCCTATGGGCCGGCGCAGGTGCTGTTCGGCATCGGCTTCTCGGTCGGTGCCGGGGAGGTGGTGGCCCTCCTCGGCCGCAACGGCATGGGCAAGACGACGACGATCCGCTCGATCATGGGGCTCCACCGGGACTGCCGGGGCCGCATCGCCTTCGACGGGCGCGTCGTCCTGGGCTCGCCCCCCTTCCGCATCGGCCAGGCCGGGATCGGATACGTGCCCGAGGGCCGCCAGGTCTTCCCGACCCTCACCGTGGAGGAGAACCTCGTCGCGACGGCCGCGATCCGTGCCGGGCGCGACCGCTGGCGGCTGCCGGAGGTCTATGCACTCTTCCCTCGTCTGGCCGAGCGTCGCCGCAATCTCGGCACGCAGCTCTCCGGCGGCGAACAGCAGATGCTGGCCGTCGGCCGCGCCCTGATGACGAATCCGAAGCTTCTGATCCTCGACGAGGCGACGGAAGGCCTCGCGCCGCTGGTTCGGGCCGAGATCTGGGCCGTGCTTCGCCGATTGCGGGCCGAGGGTCAGTCGATCCTCGTCGTCGATAAGAACGTCGACATCCTCACCGAACTCGCCGACCGGCACGTCGTGATCGAGAAGGGCCGCGTCGTCTGGACGGGCACCAGCGCGGAGTTGCGGACCTCACCGGAGGTGAAGGACCGCCATCTCCACATCTGACGGCGCGGAGCTTCGGACGGCTGGGTTCAGCCGCCGAACCCTTCGTCCGCCAAGGTCTTCTGGACGCCGGGGCGGGCCTTCATCCGGTCGAAATGCGCCGCGCAGTTCGGCGGCAGCGTGATCGCCATGCGGGCGGTCGCCCAGAACTCGACGTAGAACAGCGCGAAATCGGCGACCGAGAGCGGCCCGGCGATCCAGTCCTTCCCGGCCAGGGCCTTGTCCATGGTCTTGAGCCCGCCCTCGAAGATCTCGCGGCCGCGCGCCTTGACCGTCTCGTGGTCGGCTTCGCTCGGCGCGAAATTGCCGGGTCGCAGCATGCGGCTGAAACCCTGCATGTGGATGGTCGACACGACGTAGTCCATCGCCTCGAGGACCCGCGCCTCGCCGTCGGCATCCGACGGCAGGAGGCCCTTCTCGGGGCTGTTGCGGGCGAGCCAGACGGCGATGGCGGGAAACTCGGTGAGAACCGAGCCGTCGTCGCGCACGAGCGTCGGCACCTTGCCCTTGGGGTTCACGCTCGTGAAGCTGTCGGCCCGCGTGTCGCCGGACGGGATGCTGAGCCGCACGCCCTCGTAGGGCTTGCCGATCTCCTCGACGAGCGCGTGGATGCCGATCGAGCAGGCGCCCGGCGCATAATAGAGCTTCATGCTGTCCTCCGTGATGCGACCCGCCGCTGCGGGTTCGCGGGGATCGATCGAGAGGGGTTTCAGACGGTCTTGCGCTCGAGGATTTCGATCGAGACGTCGTCGGGGCCTCGGATGAAAGAGATGCGCAGGCCTGGCCGGAACTCGACCGGCTCCATCGTGAACTCGACGCCATGCGCCTTGAGGTCGGCGACGGCCGTATCGAGGTCGTCGACCTTGAGGCCGAAATGCTCGAGGCCGCGATGGGGCCGCGCCGCCGCGGGAGTCGTGCCGTCCGGGACGCGGTCGATGAAGATGTCGAGGGTGCCGATCCGGATCGCGACACGGAGCATCTTGTCGGTCTCGATCCGGTCGGCGACCTTTGCGCCGAGCCTGTCGACGTAGAACGTCGCGGCCTTGTCCGGATCGAGGCTGCGCAGGTGGATGTGGTCGAAGACCGGCTCGAAACTCGGCATCTCGCTGCGCTCCCCCTCTTATTCCGTCCGATTCACGGTGCGGCGGGCCGTTCGACAGAACCCGGCTTGAATCGAACTCCTTTGCCACTTACCGAGGCGCGGTGGGATCGTCAAAATCCGACCGCGTCCCGGCTCGGCCGACGGGCGGATGCGGAAAAAGGGGGCGTCAGTGAAGATCGGTTCGCCTAAGGAAGTGCTCGCGGGCGAGGCGCGCGTCGCCATGACGCCCGACAGCGCGGTGCAGCTTCGCAAACTGGGCTACGAATGCCTCGTCCAGGCCGGGGCGGGTGCCGCCGCCGGCTTCACCGACGACGCCTACCGCGCGGCGGGCGTCGAGGTCGTCGAGACGGCCGATGCCCTCTGGGAGGCCTCCGACATCGTCGCCAAGGTCCGGCCGCCGGAGACGTCGGAGGCCGAGCGCCTGAAGCCGGGCAAGACCCTGATCTCGTTCTTCTATCCGGCGCAGAGCAAGGATCTTCTCGATCTCTGCAAGGCGAAGGGCGCCAACGTCATCGCGATGGACATGGTGCCGCGGATCTCGCGCGCCCAGAAGATGGACGCCCTGTCGTCCATGGCCAACATCGCCGGCTATCGCGCGGTCATCGAGGCCGGCAACAATTTCGGCCGCTTCTTCACCGGCCAGATCACGGCCGCCGGGAAGGTGCCGCCGGCTAAGGTGCTGGTCGTAGGGGCCGGCGTCGCCGGTCTTGCCGCGATCGGCACGGCGACCTCGCTCGGCGCCGTCACCTATGCCTTCGACGTGCGGCCGGAGGTGGCCGAGCAGATCGAGTCGATGGGCGCTCAGTTCGTCTATCTCGACTTCAAGGATCAGCAGCAGGACGGGGCGGCGACCGGCGGCTATGCCGCGCCGTCGAGCCCGGAATTCCGCGAGGCGCAGCTCAAGAAGTTCCGTGAGCTCGCCCCGGAGATGGACATCGTCATCACGACGGCTCTGATCCCGGGCCGCGATGCGCCGGTCCTGTGGACGAAGGACATGGTCGAGGCGATGAAGCCCGGCTCGGTCATCATCGACCTCGCGGCGGAGCGCGGCGGCAATTGCGAGCTCACCGTCGCCGACCAGAAGATCGTGGCGCCGAACGGCGTGACGATCGTCGGCTATACGGATTTCCCGAGCCGGATGGCGGCCCAGTCCTCGACGCTCTACGCGACGAATGTCCGCCACATGATGACGGACCTGACGCCGGGCAAGGACGGCGCCGTCGTCCACAACATGGAGGACGACGTCATCCGCGGCGCGACGGTCGCCTTCCAGGGCGAGATCACATGGCCGCCGCCACCGCCCAAGGTCCAGGCGATCGCCGCGCAGAAGCCGGCGGCAAAGGCCAAGGAGCTGACGCCCGAGGAGAAGCGCGCCAAGGAAGCGGCCGCCTTCCGCGAGCAGACCCGGTTCCAGATCATGCTGCTCGGCATCGGCACCGTGCTGATGCTGCTCGTCGGCGCGGTCGCCCCGGCGAGCTTCATGAGCCATTTCATCGTCTTCGCCCTCGCCTGCTTCGTCGGCTTCCAGGTGATCTGGAACGTCTCGCACGCCCTGCACACGCCGCTGATGGCGGTGACGAACGCGATCAGCGGCATCATCCTGCTGGGCGCGCTCCTCCAGATCGGCTCCTCGGGCAAGCTCGTCGCCTTCCTCGCGGCGATCTCGATCCTCATCGCCTCGATCAACATCGTCGGCGGCTTCCTGGTCACGCGCCGGATGCTCGCCATGTTCCAGAAGTCCTGAGGAGGTCGCGGTGAGCGCTGGTATCGTATCCGCGGCCTATATCTCGGCCGCCATCCTCTTCATCCTGTCGCTTGGCGGCCTGTCCAACCAGGAGAGCGCCAAGCGCGCCGTCTGGTACGGCATCGCCGGCATGGCCCTCGCCGTCGTCGCGACGGTGTTCGGGCCGGGCGCCGGCAAGCTCTGGCTCGTCATCCTGATGTTCGCTGTCGCCGCCGTGATCGGCTGGCAGGTGGCGATCCGGGTGCAGATGACCGAAATGCCGCAGCTCGTCGCGGCCCTGCATTCCTTCGTCGGCCTCGCCGCCGTGCTGATCGGCTTCAACGCCCATCTCGAACTGATCGCAGTCCAGAGGCTCGACGTCTTCGCTCGTCAGGCGCTGACCGGCTTCGCCGGCGTCCTGGCGCACAAGACGGGTGTCGAGATCGCGATTCTGAAGGTCGAGGTCTTCCTCGGCGTCTTCATCGGTGCCGTCACCTTCACCGGCTCCGTGGTCGCCTTCGGCAAGCTCGCCGGCAAGGTGGACGGCAAGGCGAAGAAGCTGCCCGGCGGACACATGCTGAACGCGGGTGCGGCCGCGCTCTCGCTCCTGCTCCTGATCCTCTACGTGAACGGGGCCGGGATCTGGGCGCTCCTCCTGATGACGCTGCTCGCCTTCTTCATCGGCTACCACCTCATCATGGGCATCGGCGGCGCCGACATGCCCGTCGTCGTCTCGATGCTGAACAGCTATTCGGGCTGGGCGGCCGCAGCGATCGGCTTCACGCTCGGCAACGATCTCCTGATTGTCACCGGTGCCCTCGTCGGCTCCTCGGGCGCGATCCTCAGCTACATCATGTGCAAGGCGATGAACCGGTCGTTCGTCTCCGTCATCCTCGGCGGCTTCGGCAACACGACCGGCCCGGCGCAGGAGATCGAGGGCGAGCAGATCGCCATCGATGCCGACGGCGTCGCGACCGCGCTCAACGATGCGGACAGCGTCATCATCGTGCCCGGCTACGGCATGGCCGTGGCCCAGGCCCAGCAATCGGTGTCGGAGCTGACGCGGAAGCTGCGCGCGGCCGGCAAGGAGGTCCGCTTCGCGATCCACCCCGTCGCCGGCCGCCTGCCGGGGCACATGAACGTGCTCCTCGCCGAGGCCAAGGTGCCCTACGACATCGTGCTCGAGATGGACGAGATCAACGAGGACTTCCCCTCGACGGATGTCGTCATCGTCATCGGCTCGAACGACATCGTGAATCCGGCCGCGCAGGAGGATCCGAATTCCCCGATCGCCGGCATGCCCGTGCTGGAGGTGTGGAAGGCGAAGCAGGTCTTCGTCTCGAAGCGCGGCCAGGGCACGGGCTATTCGGGCATCGAGAACCCGCTCTTCTATAAGGAGAACACGCGGATGTTCTACGGCGACGCCAAGGCCTCGATCGACAAGCTGCTGCCGATGATCGGCTGAGGCATCGTCCCTCCGGCCGCGCGGCACGCCCGCGGCCGGAATGGCTCCGGCCTCGGGGTCAGGCGGGCTTGGTGTCCGGGAGCAGGCCCGGCCAGTAATGGCCGTCCTTCGTCGGGCGTTTGCCGAAGATGGCCTGACCGACGCGGACGATATCCGCTCCCTCTTCGATCGCGATCTCGAAATCGCCGGTCATGCCCATCGACAGGAGGTCGATGCCGCTACCCGGCTGGGTCTTCCGCAAGCCGTCCCTCACGGCCCGGAGGCGCCGGAAACAGGCCCGCACCTCGTCCGGTCCGCCGTCGAGGAGGGCGAGCGTCATGAGGCCCTTCGGCCGCAGGGCGGTGAACGGCTCGAGAGCCCGGACGAAGTGCTCGGCATCGTCCGGCGCGATGCCGTACTTGCTCTCTTCGTTCGAGGTGTTCACCTGGACGAAGACATCGAGGGTCCGTTTCGCGGCAACGAGATGATCGTTCAGGAGCGAGGCCAGCCGCAGGCTGTCGAGCGCCTGGAACTCGCTGGCGAAGGCGACCATGGCCTTCGCCTTGTTGGTCTGCAGATGGCCGATGACGCTCCAGGACACGCCGAGATCGGCGAGGTCCCTGGCCTTGCCGGCCGCCTCCTGGACCTTGTTCTCGCCGAGCGTCGTGAGCCCCAGTTCGACGGCGAGGCGAACCACGTCGGAGGGGACGGTCTTGCTGACCGGCAGCAGCCGGACCGAGGCGCGGGCACGCCCGCTCCTCGCGCATGCGGCGGCGATCCGCGTCTCGACCGCTTCCAGATTCCGGCGAAACCGCTCCCGGGGATCGTCCCCGAAACGGGTTCGGGTCTCGTCGCCAGGCATCACGCGCTCCGTCAGATTCCCTGGCCGCCCAGGGGCACGCCCCGGAACTCCGGATAGACCTGGGTGAAGATCGCGACGCGGGAGGGTTGGTTGAGATCGAGGAGGTACCACCGCCCGCCATCCATCATGGCGAGGGTGTTGGAGCGGCTCTCGATGTCCCGGCCGCCGGAACGAACGGTCGTCGCGGTGGGGATCAGGGCGTAGGGGGCGCCGCTCGGCGTGGCGCCGTAGCGGGCGCGCGCCAGATCCATGCGAAAGGCGCGCAGGACCGAGGGGTTCAAGGCCGCTCGCGTCTGCTCGATCATGGAGCGGCGAAGTGTGCCCGGGTCGATTCCGTGCTGGGCCGCGATATGCGCCACGATGCGCGGCGGGACGATGTCGATGATCGTCGGGATGGACTTGCGACGCATCGCGTCGTCGAAACGGCTCACGGTCCGGGCGAGGGCGCTCCGTTCGAGCCCCGACAGGTCGCGAGCCGCGGCCGGGACCATCGAGCCGGCCGTCAGCACCATGACGGCCAGGAGGATGGCGCCCTGTCGAAGCAGCCTCAGGCCGGTAAAGCCGCGCATTCCGCCCGGTCGTCGGCGGCTCAGTAGAGCAGCAGCATCAGCAGGAGGATCCCCAGGACGACCGCCGGAGCGCGCCAGGAGATCGTCTTCGAGGCGAGGCCGACCCCGGTCGCGATATGGGCGAGCAGGATCATGACGACGGCGGAGGGCCAAGCTTGCTTCAGGCTGCCGACGGCAAGTCCAACGACCACGGCGATGACGAAGACCGTCCCGACGATGCTGAAATGCATGAAGCCGTCATAGGTCCGCTCATGCGATTCCCCATCCATCTCCGGACGGTAGGCGGATGCCTGATCCAAGTTCCCGTGCGCCATCAGGCGGCTCCCCCTTTGCTGCTAGCGGCGTGTTACCCGAAGGCGCACCCGCTCGCAATCGGTCAAGGCGATGCTGCGATCCCGACCGCGGCCAGGGCGGCCGCCTGGCGGGCCGCGAGCGCATCGCGGTCGAAATGCTCGATCTCGGCCTGGAACATGCGGTGGAAGTTCAGCTCCGCATCGAGATGGAGGAACACGGCGCCGAGCCCGATGGCCGCGCGGTCCATGAAGACGAATTCGCGCGGGATGGTCACGGGCCCCTTCTCGCGGAGCGCCTGATGGACCCGGAACGCCTCGCGTCGCCCGTATTCGCCGGGTTTCACGCCGTCCGCGATGGTCCGCACGCGGTCCTCCAGGAGCGGGCCGTAGATGAAGCGCGCCCAGATGTTGAGGATGTCGACGAGCTCGTTCGTCAGCCGCTTGAAGCCCCACGTCTCGTAGGCATGCACGATCCGCTCGCGGTCGTCGTGCAGGAGGCCGAAATAGAGGTCGACGACGCCGGCCAGGAAGCGCGGCGGGAAGATGCGGATGCAGCCGTAATCGAGGAGATTGATCCCGGCCGCCTCACCGCCCTCCTCGAACACGGTGTAGTTGCCGAGATGCGGATCGCCGTGGATCACGCCGATCTGTCCGACGGGGTGCCACCAGGCCTTGAACATGGCGATGGCGAGCCGGTTCCGGATCGCGACCGGGGCCTCCTTGAAGCCGAGGATCTTGCGTCCCTCCAGCCAGTCGAGCGTCAGGAGGCGCTTCGTCGAGAGGTCGCCGTGGACGCCCGGGACCCGCACCTCGGGCACATGGGCGAGCAGGTTCGCATAAAGCCGGGCATGCTTCGCCTCGCGCTCGTAATCGAGCTCCTCCCGGATGCGGGCGCCGATCTCCTTGGCGATCTCGCGCGTGTCGATGACGCTGGTCAGGCGCCGATGGACGGCGAAGAGAAGATCGAGTTGGCGCAGATCCGCTTCGACGGCCGATTGCATGTCCGGATATTGCAGCTTCACCGCGAGCCCGGCGCCATCATGCGACGTGGCGCGGTGGACCTGGCCGAGCGAAGCGGCGGCGGCCGGCTTCAGGTCGAACGAGCCGAAGCGCGAGCGCCAGTCCGGCCCGAGTTCGCTCATCATGCGGCGCGTGACGAAGGCGGCGCCCATGGGCGGGGCCTCGCTCTGCAGCTTCTGGAGTTCGCTCGCATATTCGGGCGGAACGAGATCCGGCACCGTCGCGAGAAGCTGCGCGACCTTCATGATCGGCCCCTTCAGCCCGCCGAGCATCTGGGCGAGCGCGGCGGCGTCTGAGGCACCGGTCTTGTCGCGGCCGAGCAGCCGCTGCGTCGCAAGCCGCGCCGCGACCCCGCTGACGCCGGCTCCGACCCGCGCATAACGCGCCGCGCGGGCTGAAAAGCGGTTGGCTTCGCTGTCTTGGGCGTCGCGATCCTGGGGCATGAGATCCTTGCGGGAAATCGAGACTCGAAGATGGTGGTCCGAGGCGGGGATCACCAGCCTCCGGCGATCCCGTCACACGACGATGTTATCTTCGATCCATTGCGTCAGCCCGTCCTCGTCGATCTCGCCTGCGGCAAGGGCGAGCATCGCGACGGTCGCATCGGCCTTGCCCGGAGAGAAGCGAACGCCGTTGAGCCCCAGAAACATGAGGATCGCCGCGAACGCGATGCGCTTGTTGCCGTCGACGAAGCCGTGATTGCGCGACAAGCCGTAGCCGTAGGCGGCCGCGAGCGCAGACAGACGAGCCTCCCCGTAGGCCCATTTGTTGGGTGCGCGGGCAAGAGCGGATTCGAGCAGGCCGCGGTCCCGAATGCCGTCGCCGCCGCCGAAGATCGCGAGTTGCTCAGCATGAGCATCCATCACGATCTCGAGCGTCAGCCATTCAGGCTCGGTCATTTGGCCAAATCACGGAACGTCTCCGCGTAGTCCTTGAAGGCCTTCCGGGCGATGGCGAGAGCGCGGGCATGTTTCGGATCGTAGGGCGTCGCCTTGAAGCCGCGCTCCGGCTGATCGACGACATGCAGGACATCTCCGACTTCGAGCCGAAGGCGCGCCAGAAGTGACTTTGGCAAGATCAGACCGACGGAGTTGCCGATCTTCTTGATCTGCAGGACCTCCGCGTCGGCATCAAGGACATCGTCAGCCATGACGTCATCTCCGTTATACGGAGCGTATAACACGCATGGCGTCGTCCTGCACGTTCTTCGAGACGGCCGCCGCCGCCCTCGCCGCTGCGGCGCCCGTCGCGAAGCAGGCCTGGAGGAGGTAGCCGCCGGTCGGGGCGTCCCAGTCCAGCATCTCGCCGGCGACGAAGGTTCCCGGCCGGTCGCGCAGCATGAACGAGCCGTCGAGGGCATCGAGCGGAACGCCGCCGGCGCTGGAGATGGCGCGTTCGATCCCCGCCGTGCCGGTCACGCGCAGCGGGGCCGCTTTCACGAGGCCAGCGAGGGCGGCGGGGTCGGCCGGGATGTCCCGCCCGGCCGCCTCGCGCAGCAGGGCGATCGCGACGGGCGGAAGGCCTGCCGCCTTGCGCAGGAAGGTCGACATCGACTGCTTGCCGCGCGGACGCGACAGAGCACTCGCGAGCGCTTCGGTCGACAGGTCGGGGCGCAGGTCGAGCGCGAGGATCGCCTCGCCGTGCCGCTCCAGGGCCTCCCGGATGGGGGTCGACAGGGCGTACACGATCCCGCCCTCGAGGCCCTGTGCCGTCACGACCGCCTCGCCCCGCCGGACCGAGCCGCCAAGGGCTGCCGCGATCCGTTTCAGCGGTGCGCCTTCGAACCGCTCGAGGAACGGCGCGGACCAGCCGATCCGCAGGCCGACATTCGAAGGGCGCAGCGGCGCGACCGCGATTCCGGCCTGCTCCAGGATCGGCACCCAGCCGCCGTCGGAACCGAGGCGAGGCCAGCTCGCGCCGCCGAGGGCGAGGATCGTCGCGTCCGGCTTCGGCGCGGCGAGGGCGCCGCCCGGGGTTTCGAAGAGAAGCTCGCCTTCCGACGACCAGCCCGTCCAGCGGTGGCGTAGGGCGATCGAGACCCCGAGCCCGTCGAGCCGCCGCAGCCAGGCCCGCAGCAGCGGCGAAGCCTTCCAGGCGCGCGGAAAGACCCGGCCGCTCGATCCGACGAAGGTCTCGGCGCCGAGATCGTCCGCCCAGCGGCGCACCGCCTCCGGCGAAAAGGCCTCGATGGCGGGGCCGAGCCGCGGGGCCGCGGGTCCGTAGCGCGCGAGGAATGCCGGGACAGGTTCGGAATGGGTCAGGTTCAGGCCGCCCCGACCGGCCATCAGGAACTTGCGGCCGAGCGAGGGCATGGCGTCGTAGAGCGCGACCGCCGCTCCCCGCGATGCCGCGACCTCCGCCGCCATCAGGCCGGCCGGGCCGCCCCCGATGATCGCGACCGAGCGCGGCTGTCGTCCGAAGCCCGTCATGCCGCCGCTATGGCGTCGCTTCGGCGCCCGATGCAAGTCCGATGGACGCTCGATCGACTTGCGAGGCCGCTCGCCGCGACCTGCATCGGCCATCTTGCGCGGCGCGTCGCAACCGACTAAATGGAGGCAGATCAGCTCTGGTGTGGTGCGAAAGCACCTTGTCGGGAGCGGGCCCGAGAGGGTCCCGCTCTTTTTTATTGGCCGAACGGCTTCCCATGTCCGACGAGCACGAACCACGATTCCTTATCGAGACGGGCCTCGCGGCCCGGGTCGCCGCAGTGGCCGAGCGCGCGCTCGGCGATGTGGGGCTGCGCCTCGTCCGCGTGAAGATCCTGGCCGGTGGCACGCAGACCGTCCAGATCATGGCCGAACGTCCTGACGGCACCATGACGGTCGAGGATTGCGAGATCGCCTCCAAGTCGATCTCCCCGGCGCTCGACGTCGAGGATCCGGTGCCCGGCAACTACAATCTCGAAATCTCCTCGCCGGGGATCGACCGTCCGCTGGTGCGGGCGAGCGATTTCGAGCGCTGGGTGGGGCACGAGGCGAAGATCGAGCTGTCGCGGCCGCTCGAGGGTCGCAAGCGTTTCCGCGGCATCATCCGCGGGCTTGGCGACGACGCTGCCCTGATCGAATTGCCCGACCAGGACGGCGACGAGGTGGTCGCCGCTCTCGCCCTCGACGATATCGGCGAGGCCCGCCTCGTCCTGACCGACGAGTTGATCCGCGAGTCGCTTCGTCGAAGTAAGATCGAGGACGCGGAAGCGGACGAGATCGACGCCGAGGCAGGGGAGTCTCCCCCCGAGGCCGCCGAACAGGCAGGCATCGCGTCTCCGGCGAAGCCGGCCGCCGGCCGGGCCAAATCCGACGCTCCCAAAGCCAGGGCGAAACCGATTCGCGGACCCGGCCGCTTCGCGCGGCCGAAGCCGACACAGTCTTCAGAGGAGTAGGCACCATGGCCGTGAGCGCCAACAGGCTCGAACTCTTGCAGATCGCGGATGCGGTCGCGCGGGAGAAGGTCATCGACCGCGGCATCGTGATCGGGGCGATGGAAGAGGCGATCGCGAAAGCGGCCCGCTCGCGCTACGGCGCGGAGACCGACGTCCATGCCGAGATCCATCCGAAGACCGGCGAACTGCGCCTCTCGCGCCACCTTCTGGTGGTCGACCAGGTCGAGAACGACGCGGTCGAGATCTCCCTCGTCGACGCCCGCCGGCGCAACCCGGCGGCGGAGGTCGGCGACGCCATCGCCGAGACTCTGCCGCCCTTCGATTTCGGCCGCATCGCCGCGCAATCGGCCAAGCAGGTCATCGTGCAGAAGGTCCGGGACGCCGAGCGCGACCGCCAGTACGACGAGTACAAGGACCGCATCAGCGAAGTCATCAACGGCCTCGTCAAGCGCGTCGAGTACGGCAACGTCATCGTCGACCTCGCCGGCCGGGGCGAAGCCATCGTGCGCCGCGACGAGCTGATCCCGCGCGAGACCTTCCGTCCGGGCGACCGCATCCGGGCCTATCTCTTCGACGTGCGCCGCGAGGCGCGCGGGCCGCAGATCTTCCTGTCGCGGACCCATCCCCAGTTCATGGCCAAGCTCTTCGGCCAGGAAGTGCCCGAAATCTACGACGGCATCGTCGAGGTGAAGGCCGTGGCGCGCGATCCGGGCTCCCGCGCCAAGATCGCCGTGACCTCGCGCGATTCGTCGATCGACCCCGTCGGCGCCTGCGTCGGCATGCGCGGCTCGCGCGTCCAGGCCGTCGTGGGCGAGCTTGGCGGCGAGAAGATCGACATCATCCCCTGGTCCTACGACCGCGCCACCTTCATCGTGAACGCCCTGCAGCCGGCCGAGGTCGTCAAGGTCGTGCTCGACGAGGAGGCCGAGCGCATCGAGGTCGTGGTGCCGGACGAGCAGCTGTCGCTCGCCATCGGCCGACGCGGCCAAAACGTGCGCCTCGCCTCGCAGCTTACCGGCTGGGACATCGACATCCTGACGGAGGCCGAGGAATCGGAGCGCCGCCAGAAGGAGTTCCTCGAGCGCACCGAGGTCTTCATGGGAGCGCTTGACGTCGACGAGACGGTCGGCCAGCTCCTGGCCGCGGAGGGCTTCCGCTCCGTCGAAGAGCTGGCGATGGTCGAGCCGACCGAGCTCGCCTCGATCCAGGGCTTCGACGAGGATACCGGTGCCGAGATCCAGCGCCGCGCCCAGGATTATCTCGACCGGATCGAGGCCGAGCACGAAGCGCGCCGGACGGAGCTCGGCGTCGCGGACGAGCTCCGCGAGATCGACGGGATCACGACGGCCATGCTCGTCTCGCTCGGCGAGAACGACGTGAAGACCGTCGAGGATCTCGCGGGCTGCGCGACCGACGATCTCGTCGGCTACACCGAAGGCCGGGGCGCGGACGCCGTCCATCACAAGGGATACCTCGACGGGTTCGAGTTCTCCCGGCAGGAAGCCGAGGCTCTGATTCTCGCCGCGCGCATCAAGGCGGGCTGGATCGAGCCGCAGGCCGAGGAGCCGGAAGAGACCGAGGAAGGCGAGCCGGCCGAGGGCGAGCCGCAGGGCTGATCGGGGCTGGAGCCTGAGGCGGGCAACCGTGCCAGGGACCGCAAGAACGTCATGGCGGCCCCGATCGGTCTCGACACAATTCTCGTGGCGGTGGCGGCGCTTCTCGCGCCGCTCCTCCTGTTCTGCGTTGTCGTCTATCGCCGCCAGAGCGCGGCCATCCGCTCCGCCATGGCGACGGCCTCCGACGTCATCGGCGAGCATCTCGAGACCCTGACCCGGCGGCGTGCCATGCTGATCCGCATCGACGATTACGGGGTTGCCGATACCGGGCGCTGGCAGGACGAGATCCGTCACTTCGTCGACAACGTGATCCGCCCGCGCTTCTCTGAAGAGGAGCGTCGGGCGGTCGCGCGGGGCGACTGGCTGGCGGGCCATTTCCGCGACGAGATCGAGGATCGCGTCCTGGCGCGGGCGCGATCCCTGGAAAGCGCGAACCAGGCTGTCTCCGCTCTCACGCCCGGCGCCTTCGAGGCCCATTGCGCGGGCGCTCTGACGGCGCGCGGCTGGTCGGCCCGCACGACGGTCGCGAGCGGCGATCAGGGCGCCGACATCATCGCGGAGAAGAGCGGTGTCCGGCTCGTCGTCCAATGCAAGCTGTTCCAGCGGCCCGTCGGCAACAAGGCGGTCCAGGAAGCCTTCGCCGCGCGCGAGCATTACGGTGCCCACCACGCAGCCGTCGTGACCAATGCCGAGTTCACGCGCTCGGCCCGCGACCTCGCCGCGACGACCGGAGTCGTCCTGCTGCACTACACGCAGATGTCCGGCCTCGACCGGCTCGGGCCGGAGTGAGCGTCATGAATCCGGCCGGTTCGAAACGCGTCCCCGAGCGGACCTGCATCGTCACGCGAACGACGCTGCCGCAATCGGACCTGATGCGCTTCGTCCTCGGCCCCGAGGGCGAGGTGGTGCCGGATCTGCGCGGACGGCTTCCCGGCCGGGGGGCGTGGGTGACGCCGAGCGCGGCGATTCTCGCAGAGGCGGTCAAGCGCCGCCTGTTCTCGCGCGCCTTCAAGCGCGAGGCCAAGGCGTCGCCCGACCTCGTCGCCGTGGTCGATGACGCCCTTGTACGGGATCTGACAGGGGCGCTCGGTCTCGCCAACAAGGCAGGCGCGCTGACCTGCGGCTTCGGCAAAGTTGAGGCGGCGCTCCGCTCCGGACAGGCGGCAGTGCTGATTCACGCCCGCGAGGCGGCAGAGGACGGCCGGCGAAAACTGGCAAACGCATTGCGAAATGCCGCTCCAGCCCCAATATTCCCAGTTCCCACTTACGATGATCTGAGTGGTGACGATTTGGACATGGCGTTGGGCCGTGTCCATGTGATACATGCCGCTCTTCTCGCAGGTGCCGGCAGCGAAGGCTGCCATGCGCGCTGGCGCCGTCTTCGCCGATTCCGGGGCGTTGACGACGACGCGGCCACGCAGCCGCGAGACGTTGATCGGTCAAGCCGGAATGCTGGGCCCGACGGGCAGGATTGAGAACTGGATGAGTGACACGAAGACCCCGGGCGACAAGACGCTTCACGTCCCGAAGACGCTGTCGCTGCCCAAGCGCCCGGCCGAACAGAGCACTGTGAGGCAGAGCTTCTCGCACGGCCGTTCGAACACGGTCGTGGTCGAGACGGTCAAGCGCCGTCAAGGGCCCGCTGCTCCCATCAAGGAGGCTCCGGTGGCCCGTCCGGCTGCGCCCGCGCGCCCGGCGGTCAGCGTGCCGCGCGCAAGTGCGGCGCCCGAGCCGGCGAAGGCACCGTCCGCTTCCCCTGCGCCCGCTGCACGTCCGCGGGGCATCGTCCTGCAGACCCTGACGGATCAGGAGCGCGAGGCACGCCGGAACGTGCTGAGCGACGTCGTCCGCGAGGAGGAGGAGCGTCGGCGTCTCGCCGAGGACCGCCGTGTCGCCGAAGAAGCCAGCCGCCAGCGTGCGGAGCGTGAGGCGCGCGAAGCCGTCGAGCGCGAAGCCGCCGAGCTGCGCAAGCGCGACGAAGACGAACGTCGCCGTCAGGAAGACGATCGCAAGCGCCGCTCCGAAGAGGAGGCTCGCCGCCGCCTGGGCGAGGCCCAGGCTCGCCCGCAGCCCGCGCCCTCGGGCTCGGCCCCGACGCCTGTTCCTCCGCCTGCGACGCCGACGGCGTCGCCCGCGAAGTTGCGCACGCTCGACGCCCATCGTCGGCCCATGAATCTCGACATGCTGGGCCGCCGCCCGGCGCCGGCTCCCGAGCAGAAGCCGGCTGCCGCGACTGCGAAACCCGCAGCCGGCGCGGCTGCGCGCCCGGCCGCGACCGCCGCACGCCCTGCCGGCCGCGGCACTCCGGCGATGGAGGACGAGAGCGATCGCAAGGTCGTCATCCGCCGTCCCGGCATGCCGACCAAGGTCATCACCCCGCCGAAGCGCGGCGGGGGCGGCGAACGCCGTGGCGGCCGCCTGACCATCGCCTCCGCGACGTCCGGTGAGGACGAGCGCACGCGTTCGGTCGCCTCCTACCGCCGCCGCATGCAGCGCATGACCGGCCGCGGCTACCAGGAGGAGAAGGAGAAGCTCGCCCGCGAGGTCGTGATCCCGGAGACCATCACGGTCCAGGAACTCGCGAGCCGCATGGCCGAACGGGCCGTCGACGTCATCAAGCTGCTGATGAAGCAGGGCCAGATGATGAAGATCACGGACGTGATCGATTCCGACACCGCTCAGCTCATCGCCGAGGAACTCGGCCACACCGTCAAGCGCGTTGCCGAATCCGACGTCGAGGAAGGCCTCTACGAGACCGACTACGACGACAGCGAGACCGAGACGCGCCCGCCGGTCGTGACGATCATGGGCCATGTCGATCACGGCAAGACCTCGCTGCTCGACGCGGTCCGCAAGACCGATGTCGTGCGCGGGGAGGCGGGCGGCATCACCCAGCATATCGGTGCCTACCAGGTGCGCTCGCCGCTCGGCGGGCTCATCACCTTCATCGATACGCCCGGCCACGCGGCCTTCTCGTCGATGCGGGCGCGCGGTGCCAAGGTCACGGATATCGTGGTCCTGGTCGTGGCGGCCGATGACGGCGTGAAGCCTCAGACGATCGAGGCGATCAGCCATGCCAAGGCGGCCGAAGTGCCGCTCATCGTGGCGATCAACAAGATCGACAAGCCGGGTGCCGATCCGCAGCGCGTGCGCACGGAACTGCTCCAGCACGACATCCAGGTCGAATCCATGGGCGGCGAGACCCTCGAATTCGAGGTCTCCGCGCTCAAGGGAACCGGCCTGAAGGAACTGCTCGAAGGCATCCAGCTCCAGGCCGAACTACTCGACCTGCGCGCCGATCCCGAGGCTTCGGCCGAAGGCACGGTCATCGAGGCGAAGCTCGATCGCGGCCGCGGCCCTGTCGCGACCGTGCTGATCCAGCGCGGCACGCTCTATAACGGCGAGATCGTGGTCGCCGGCGCCGAATGGGGCCGCGTCCGCGCCCTCATCTCGGATGACGGCGAATCGCAGCGCGACGCGCCGCCCTCCACGCCGGTCGAGATCCTCGGCTTCAACGGTACGCCCGAGGCCGGCGACCGGCTCGCCGTCGTCGAGAGCGAGGCGCGTGCCCGCGAGATCGTCGATTACCGTGCCCGCGTGAAGCGCGAGCGTCTGGCGGCCCGCGCCGCCGGCCAGCGCGCCTCCATGGCCGAACTGATGCGCGAGCGTCAGGAGGGCTCGGCCCGGAAGGACTACGCGCTCGTCCTCAAGGGCGACGTCCAGGGTTCCGTCGAGGCCATCACGGCCGCGCTCGAGAAGATCGGCAACGAGGAGGTCTCGGCCCGCATCCTTCACGCCGGTGTCGGTGCGATCACCGAATCCGACGTGACGCTGGCGCAGGCGACGGGTGCGCTGATCATCGGCTTCAACGTCCGTGCCCACAAGGAGGCCCGCGAGGCCGCCGACCAGGCCGGCGTCAACGTGCGCTACTACAACATCATCTACGACCTCGTGGACGATGTGCGCGAGTCGATGTCGAGCCTCCTGCCGCCGAACCTGCGCGAAGAGCGCCTCGGCGAGGCCAAGATCCTCGAAGTCTTCGACGTCTCGAAGATCGGCAAGGTCGCCGGCTGCCGGGTCGAGGACGGTCGGGTCGAGCGGGGCGCCCATGTCCGCCTCATTCGCGACGGGGTCGTCATCCACGAGGGCAAGCTCTCGACGCTCAAGCGCTACAAGGACGACGTCAAGGAGGTCGTGGCCGGCCAGGATTGCGGCATGTCCTTCGAGAACTACGAGCGGATCCAGGCGGGCGATTTCATCGAATGCTACCTGGTCCACGCGGAGAAGCGCACGCTCTGATCTGATCGGAGAGCGCTTCGCGTCATTGCGAGCGAAGCGAGGCAATCTGGAACGCCGGTGCGGCGGGCCGGGTTGCCTCGTCGCTTCGTGTCACGCAACGACGCATGGAGGACGCCGGTTCAAATCCGGCCGAGACGATGACCCGACTTCTCATTCTGCCTTTCACATTGGCCGCAGCCGCCCCGGCATGGGCGGAGGTATGCGACAAGGTCGCCGGTGACGGCTGGCGCCGTGAGCATGGACCCGTGTCGTGGACGCCTCCGGCCGCGGGCAACTGGGCTTCGGTGGAAGCCTGGAAGCTCGTCGCGCTCGTGCTCGTCCTGACTGTCCTGGCGGCAATGCGGTTTCCACATTTCCGCTGGATCGCTGCCTTGGTCCTGTCCGTGGCGGCTGCGCATTCCCTCCTGTTGTGGGGGCTGTACGCGAGCGATGGGAACGACGTCATCGCCGCTGCCATCCGCGAAGGCTGCCTGCCGGCTTCCTCTCTCGCCCACATCGGAACCGGTCCCTCCCTCGGGCTTCCGCTCGCTTGGGCGATGGCGGCCGGCGCTGCCTGGGTTTCGCACGGGCTCCGACATGCATCCTGAGAGCCTCCGGCGCGACGCCGACTCCTCCCTTCCTCATGCCGAGGCCCCGCTTGGCGGGGCTCCTCAGGACGAGGAGCAGGGGATTCAGCGACCTCGCCCCCACGGGCAGGCTGCTCTCGATCCCTCCCCTTCAGGAGAGGGCGAGTCGGCGACAGCCGACCGGGGTGGGGTGCCGCCCGGCCGGGATATCCCCACCCCGGCTCGAAGCTCCGCTTCGACTCGCCCTCCCCTTGGGGGAGGGATCGGCCCGCATGAGGCGTTCCCCTCGATCCGCTACCGGTTCGAGCGTCGGGACATGTGGCGGCTCGGTCGCGCGCTTTACAGGCCGAGCTGGATGAAGCGTCTGCTTCTGCCGCTCCTCGCGCTCGTCTTTCTGCTCGCGGCCGTCATGTACGGCGTCGGCGGCTGGCCGGATGGCCGCCAATGGGCCTCGTTGCTGCGGCGACCCGATCTCGTCGCGATGACGCTCGCGCTCCTCGTCGTCTGGGCGAACATGCATCTGATCTCCGTGGCGATCCTGACGGCGCGCTTCAGCTCCTTCGCCATTGCCGGGAAGATCGTCGTCCTGTCCTTCTCGGAGGACGGCGTCGACGCGGATGTGGAGGGCGTCGCGAGCCACGTTCCGTGGAACCGGTTCGCCGCCCGGATCGAGCAGGACGACAGGGTGCTGCTGAAGATCGCCCGCTGGGAGGCTCTGACCGTCCCGCGCCGCTCCTTCCCGGACGACGCCTCGTGGCAGGACGCGCTCGCGCTCCTGAGGCAAAGGGTGCCGCATGAGGGATGACGCCATCATCACCGACTGCCGCTCCGCCCCCTGCAAACGCCGTAGCCCGCCCGGGAGAGGTAAGACTCGCTGGATCGCCGCCGCCCTTCTCGTCTCGTCTCCGGCATCCGCGGAGGTCTGTGACAAGGGGGAAGAATTGGCGATCTTCGGAACGCCTCTGCTTTGGGCTGTCCTTCTGGCTTTAACCTGGGCCGCAATCACGCGTCGGTCGCAGGCGGCTGCTTGGGCGCTTGCCTTGGCGCTCACCGCGCCGCTTCTCGTGACACTGCTGGAAGGCAATATCGACGCCGATCCGTTTGTGCAGGGGATGATCCGCGAGGGCTGCAGGCTGCCCTATCGGGACGGGCTGAACCGAAGCCTCGGCTATGCCGCCCTCGCTCCGGTCGCTCTGGCGCTTCCGCTCCTTGTCGACTGCCTGTGGCCCCAAAGAGCAACGCAACCATGACCAAACGCCCAGAAGCCAAAGGCCCCTCGCAGCGCCAGCAGCGCGTCGCCGAACTCGTGCGCCACGCCCTCGCGGAGGTGCTCCAGCGCGGTGACGTGCATGACCCGGTTCTGGCGGGCCATGTCGTGACCATCCCCGAGGTCCGCATGTCGCCGGACCTCAAGCTCGCCACGGCCTATATCATGCCGCTCGGCGGCAAGGACGAGAAGGCCGTGCTCGAGGCGCTCGAGCGGAACCGAAAGGTCTTGCGGACCGAGGTCGCGCATCGCCTGTCCAACATGAAATACGCGCCCGACCTCCGCTTTCGCCGCGACGAGACCTTCGACGAGGCGGCCCGGATCGACGCGCTCCTGAACAGCGACAAGGTGCGGCGGGATACGACGCCGGCCAAAGACGATACCCAAGAGGATTGATCACATGACCGTCGATGAAACGGAGCCCGCCGAAGCGCGGGCCGAAGGTGCTGGCGCAAGGCATGACGGCGCGCAGGACCGCCCTCGTGAGGGCCATCGCCAGCCGCGCGATCGGCGCCCCCAGCAGGACCGGCCGAAGCGCCGCACGATCAACGGCTGGTGCGTGCTCGACAAGCCGGTCGGCATGACCTCCACCTATGCCGTCGCCCTCGTCAAGCGCGCGCTGAACGCCAAGAAGGCCGGCCATGCCGGCACGCTCGATCCGCTCGCCTCGGGCATCCTGCCGATCGCGCTCGGCGAGGCCACGAAGACCGTGCCGTATGTGATGGATGGCAAGAAGGCCTATGTCTTCACCGTCGCCTGGGGCGTCGAGACCGATACGGACGATGCCGAGGGCAAGCCTGTCCAGGCGACGAACCGGTTTCCGACCCGCGAGGAGGTCGAGGCGCAACTGCCGACCTTCACCGGGACGATCGAACAGGTCCCCCCGCGCTATTCGGCGGTGAAGATCCAGGGCGAGCGCGCGTACGACCTCGCGCGCGACGGCGAGGTGGTCGAGCTGAAGTCCCGCGTCGTCGAGGTCGAGCGGCTCGAGATCATGGCTCATGACGGCGAGCGCACGATCCTGCGCGCCGATTGCGGCAAGGGCACCTATGTGCGCGCGCTCGCGCGCGATCTCGGCCGTGCCATCGGCTGCCTCGGCCACGTCTCGGCGCTTCGCCGCACCCGCGTCGGCCCCTTCAACGAGGGCAATTCGGTGTCCGTCGGCGACCTCCAGGAGGCGGGCACCTCGGGCGAGATCCCGCCCAATCTTCTCGAACCCGTGGTGATCGCGCTCTGCGATCTCGAGGCGGTTCCGGTCTCCCGCGATCAGGCCGGGCGCCTGATGCGCGGCCAGCCAGCGATCCTGCGCGGCCGCGATGCGCCGCTCGAAGGGCGCGTCTACGCCACCTATAACGACATGCTGGTCGCGGTCGGCGACGTCGAGAAGGGAGAGTTTCTGCCCCACCGCGTCTTCAGCCTCGGCGGTTGAGGACGTAAAGCCGCCGAAACAAAACGCGGCGCGACGACATAGCCTCCTCATGATGGTCATCTAGGAGGCTTGCCATGACCCGTCGCGCCGCCACCCTCGGAGTGATCGCCGTCGCCCTCGCCGTCCCGGCCGGGAGCATGGCGGCGAAAGCGGCGGCTCCCGAGACTTCTTTCCCGGCGCGGGCCGGAAAGAGCCGCCTCGCGTTCGAATGCGCCGCCGACAAGGCGATCTGGCTCCGTGTCACGAATCCGCCGCGCGGCTGGCTCGCCGACCGGGCCTCCGTGATCCGGATCGGACGGACGACGTTTCGGGTCGAGATCGACGGCGCGTCCGATTCCTTCATCCTGTCCGACGTCCCGCTCCCGAAGATGGGCGTCACCGACGGCCTCCTCGCCGCGGCGAAGGCCGGCGAAGAGCTCGTCCTCGCCGGCAGGGCGGCCGAGCAGATTCCTGGGCCGGATCGCAGCTTCCCGTTGACGGGCGCCCGCGCGAAGATCGAGCGCCTCGAGAAGGCCTGCGGGCGCCGGCTCGTCCGGCGGAGCGGTGCGGCCTTGAGCCCTTCATGACGACAGATCGGAGACGAGCGTGATCCATCGAGCCCTTCTCGGTGCCCTGAGCGGCGCTGCCCTGCTGCTGGCTGCCGGCGCGGCCTCCGCCCAGACCTTCTGCTACGTGTCCGATCCGACGGGGACGCCGCTGAACATCCGCATCGAGCCGAACGGCCGCGTCGTCGGCGTGATCGCCAACGGCACCCAGGTGACGATCTCGGAATCGCGCCGCGACGAACGCGGCCGCCTCTGGGTGTTCGTCCGCAACCTCGATACGAACCAGGGCATCGGCTGGGTGTACCGGAACTTCCTGAACTGCTGATCGATCGTCGGCGGCCTTGATCGCGCCGCCGGATCGGAGGCCCGAACTGCCCGGCGAGCCGGCCCTGCCGGCCACTATTCCGGGGGCGTATCGCGTCCGATCGCGTCGACATCCAGATATGGCACGCCGAGCGGCGAGCGCATCAGGCGGCCTCGAACGGCCCAGGTATCGGCAAAGACCTCCGGCGTGAGGACGTCGTCGGCCGGCCCGAAGGCACGCAGGGCACCTCGACGCAGCACCGCGACGCGATCGGCCCACCGCGCCGCGAGAACCAGATCGTGGAGCACCACGATGACGATCCCCCCTGCCTCCGCGAGGGAGCGGGCCATGCTCATCACCGCGAATTGGTGGCCGAGATCGAGCGCGCTGGTGGGCTCGTCGAGCAGCAGCAGGCGCGGCTCGCGCACGATCGCCTGGGCGAGGCTCGCGAGTTGGCGTTGTCCCCCTGAAAGCCGGTCGAGAGGCTCGTTGGCGAGATCGCCGAGATCGACCCGATCGAGGGCGGCCATCACCCTCGCCCTCGGGTCCATCCGGCCGGCTCCGCCGGAGGCTTTCAGAGCCACGAGGACCGATTCGAAGACCGACAGGGAGACCCGATGCGGCAGCGACTGCGGCATGAAGCCGATCCGCGCCGAGCGGGCATCGAGATCGAGAGCCAGGAGGTCTTCTCCGTCCAGCACGACCGATCCGGAGGCGGGGATGAGCCCCGCCATGGCGCGCAGCAGGGTCGATTTGCCCGCTGCATTCGGACCCACGAGGGCAGTCACCGTGCCGGGCGCGATCCCCTCGAGATCCAGCGACCTGACGACCTCGCGGCCGCGATAGCCGGCGGACAGGCCGCGGATGCGAAGCCCGCTCATCCTCGCCGCCCGCTCGTCAGGACGATCGCGAGAAAGGCCGGGATGCCGACGAGCGCCGTCACGATCCCGACCGGGATCAGCACGCCGGGCACGATGATCTTGCTCGCGACCGAGGCGAAGGCCATGAGCGCCGCCCCCGCGAGCACGCTTCCCGGCAGGAAGAAGCGATGATCCTCGCCGACCAGCAGCCGCGCGATATGCGGCCCGATCAGCCCGACGAAGCCGATCACGCCGACGAAGGCGACGGCGGTCCCCGTCAGGAGGCTGATCCGCGCGAGGGCGAAAAAGCGCAGCCGGCCGACGGGGACGCCGAAGCTCGCGGCGCGCTCCTCGCCGAGCCGCAGCGCGGTCAGTTGCCAGGACGAGGCGACCGAGAGCGGCAAGGTCACGGCGATCACCAGCGCGACGGCGCCGGCCTTGTCGAAACTCGCCCGCGACAGGCTGCCGAGGGTCCAGAACACGAGCTGCTGCAGCGCCTGCTCGCTGGCGACGAACTGGATCAGCGCGACGAGCGCGTTGAAGGAGAAGAGGAGCGCGATGCCGAAGAGCACGATCGTCTCGGGGCCGGCGATGCCGCGCAGCCGGGCGAGCATTTGGAGCAGCATCGCGGAGAGGAGCGCGAACAGGAAGGCGTTGACCGAGATCAGCCAGCCCTGCGGCACGCCCGGGACCGAGAGGTCGAGCACGATCGCGAGCGCGGCCCCGAAGGTCGCGGCGGAGGACATGCCGAGCGTGAAAGGGCTCGCGAGCGGATTGTCGAGCACCGTCTGCATCTCGGCCCCCGCCAGCGACAGAGCGGCACCGACCCCGAGCGCCAGCAGCGCGATCGGCAGGCGCACGTCCCAGACGATCGAGGCGAGACCCCGGCCGACGCCGCCCGGATCGAGCAGCGCGCGCAGGACCTGGCCGGGTGCGAGATTCGCCGGCCCGGTCGAGACGTCGAGGACGAAGCCGCAGAGGGCGATCGCCGCCAGCAGAAGCAGGATGGCGAGCCGCCGCCGGACGCGCCGGTCATGGGCCGCAAGCGCCGGCGCGCCGCCGGGCGCCTGAACGGTCATCGGCTCACTCCGGTCTGCCGAGGCTCGTCCAATAGGCGCCTTCGAGCGGAACCGACAGGTA
Source organism: Enterovirga rhinocerotis (assembly GCF_004363955.1). Classification (GTDB taxonomy): domain Bacteria; phylum Pseudomonadota; class Alphaproteobacteria; order Rhizobiales; family Beijerinckiaceae; genus Enterovirga; species Enterovirga rhinocerotis. Next base: position 13,703 of record NZ_SNZR01000016.1, on the reverse strand, counting down.
GCGCGTGTTGATCTCGTTCAAGGTCGCGGCCGGATCGAGATCGGCGAAGAGTTCGGGATGGAACCATTTCGCCAGGAGTTCGACCATGACGAGATGCAGCGGCGTGTCGTTGAACAACTGCCAGATCCCGTGGATGCGGGCCGGATCGAGCTTCGAGATCACCTGCAGGTTCAGCCGTGCGACCGTCGCCTCGAGCGAGCGCCGCGCCTCGGCGGGCTCGACCCCGCTGCCGACGACGAGCCCGCCGCTGCGGGCCTGGTAGGTACCGCCGGTGCCGACATAGACCTCGGGCCGCGCGCTCGCGACATATTCGAGGCTGAGTTCGCCCGTCGGGCCGGGGATCACGTCCGCGCCGATATTGTGCCCGCCTGCCGCGCGGATGATTCCGTCGAAGGTGCCCCGTCCGGGCGAATAGCAGCAGGTCGGCCCGCCGGCATGGGCGTGGACGAAGACGCGGGGGCGGACGAGGCCCGGCGCGGCGAGCCGCGTCGCGATCCGGTCGAGCCGTTCGCGATAGAAGGCGTTGTAGGCGAGCGCCCGATCCTCGTGCCCGATGGCCCGGCCGAGGATGCGCAGGCTCGCCTCCGTCTCCTTCAGGGGCGCCTGGAAGAAGTCGATGACGATGACGGGGATGCCGATGGCCTCGAAGCGCCGGGCCAGAAGTCCTCCCTGCCCCTTCCCGCCCGCGCCGTCGGCAAAACGGCTGAGGACGACGAGGTCCGGCTCGAGCGCGATGGCCTTCTCGATCGACAGGCTGTCGAGGGTGCCCGTGCTGAGGACCGGGATCGCGTCGATGGCGGGGTTGCGGCGTCGGTAGAGGTCGTAGGTCGCCGCGTCCCGCTTGAGATCGCCCGCCCAGCCGACGACGAGACTGGCGGGATCGGGATGGAGAAGCGCGAGGGCGTTCAGATGCCGCCCCTGCGCGAGCAGGATGCGCTTCGCCGGCGCCTTCAGCGTGACGCTGCGTCCGGTGATGTCGGTCAGCGCGATCGGCTCGGCCCGCGCCCCGCCGGCCGGGGCGAGAACGAGCAGCATGGCCGCGAGGACAGCGGCGAAGGCCGCCCGCACCAGCCCGGTCCGGCCTCTCTCAATGCGCATGGTCGTGCTTGCCGTCATGGTGACGATGGCCCCCATGGGCATGGCCGTGGCGGGCCGCCTCCTCCTCGAGCGCGACCGCGAAGTAATCCGCGTCCCGGTCGTGATCCAGCGCCTCGCCATAGGCCGTCTCGCTCATGCCGCGCTTCCAATAGCCGATGACCAGGAACCGGCGGCGATCGACGCCGCGCACATCCCTCACATAGGCACGAAGGCTGCGCGCGGTATCGGATTCGGCGCCGACCCAGATCCCGACATCGTCATGATCGGGCCAGGGCACGTCCTTGAACACGGCCGCGAGCCGGGATTGGTCCGGGCGCGCGTGAAGCCAGGTCACCGCGACTCCGGGCGGCGCGGAGACCGGCTGCTCCTCCTCCGGACCCGGCACCTCCATGAAGACGTGGCCGGTCGTCTCGCGCGGCATCGTCTCCAGCATCGCGGTGATCGCCGGGACGGCCGTGTGATCGCCGGCGACGCAGATCCAGGCGGCCTTGGCGATCTCGCGTCCGCTCGGACGGCTGATGCCGATCACGTCGCCGGGCTTTGCCGTTGCCGCCCAGGTGGCGGCCGGCCCATCCCCATGCAGAACGAAATCGACCTCGAGCTCGCCCGCCGCGAGATCCTGGCGGCGGACCGAATAGGTGCGCACGGCCGGCCGGAGGGCCTCGTCGGGCCAGACGAGCGGTCTGGTCTCCGCGGGCCATTCGAGCCGCCCGAGCCCCGGCGGCGGGATCAGCAGCTTGAGCGTCGGGCCGAGCGGCAGATCGGCCGCCTCCGCCCCGCCCAGCGTGACGCGGCGCATCCGCGGCGTGACGTTCGTCGCCCGCAGCATCTCGACCACGCGGATCTGGCGGAAGCGCCTGGTCCACGGCTTGCCGTCGTCGGACATCCCTTCAGCCTCCGCTCGTCTCGGCCGCGAAGCGCAGCCCCAAGGACAATGCCGCCGGAATGACCGAGCCGTGGCTCTCGCCGGCGAACAGATGGAAACGGCTCGTCAGGCCGGGCATGGCGGCGAGCCGGGCGGCCATGTCCCGCGCGTGATCGACCATGCGTGCCTCCGCGAGGCGGCGTGCGAAGGCCTCGTCCGAGGCGGCGTCGGCGGGCGGCTGCTCGCCGTCGCCGACCGTGATGAGGAGGCGCCGTGCGCGATCCGCGGCAGGACGGGCGGCGAAGGTCCGCTCGCTGCCGAGGATCGCCGCCGGATTCCACCAGATCGAGGGGCTCGCCGCGACATAGGCAGCAAAAGCGTGGGGCCGTGTGAACAGGCAATGCAGTGTGAACAGGCCGCCGAAAGAGTGCCCGAACAGCGTCGTCCGCGCGGGATCGAGGGGCAGATGCCGCGCGACGGCGGGTTTGATCTCGCTCTCGATGATGTCGAGGAAGCTGTCTGCGCCTCCGCTCGGCGGCTGTGGCCTGCCGTCGGGCCGCGGCGGCAAGGGCTTCGCGGGTGCTGCAGGCGTGAGGTCGAGCGTCCGGCGCTCGGGCGAGATGGGATCGTCGCCGGGATAGCCGATGGCCACGATCGCGCCCGGCGGGTTCGGCTTCGGGCCGAAGCCCATCTGCTGAAGCCGGGCGATGTCGACCGCGGTTCCGAAGACCGCGTTGCCGTCGAGGAGATAGGTGACCGGATAGCCGGCCGGCGGCGCCGGCGCGTCCGGACGCCAGACGAAGATCCGGTAGGCCGCGCCGCCGCGCGTCGCGACGTCCAGCGAAAAGGCGCCCAGAACCGCGACGGCGCTCCGTTCGGACGACAGGCTATCGAGGGCCATGGCGGAGGTGCTCGTCATCCCTGCAAAGGCCGACGCGGCGAGCAAGGCCCGCCGCGTCGGAAGAACGGCCGGCCCTGGGCCGCGCCGACGCGTGCCGCTCACCAGCGATAGCTGAGCGTGCCAAGCACGGCGCGCCGGTAGCCGTAGACGCATTGGGCGCTGGCGAAGCAACTCGCGACGTAGGTCTTGTCGGTGAGGTTCGTCGCGTTGACCGAAAGCTTGAGGCCCTTCAGCTCCGGGAACTTCCGCCCGAAATCGTAGCTGACGGCAGCATCGTAGAGCGTATAGGCCGGCACCTTGAACACGCCGGTGGTGGCGCCGGGAATGACCGGGGCTACGGTCGGATTGTTCTGGCCGAGCGTGCCGCCGATGTAGCGGACGCCGCCGCCGAAGCCGAGCCCGTCGAGCCAACCGTCCTGGACCGTGTAATAGGCCCAGCCCGAGGCGGTATGGGCCGGAGCACCGATCGGACGCTGCCCGACCGTCGCATCCCTCCAGCCGGCGCGCGTGATCTCGACATCCATCGTGGCGAAGGACGCGATCAGGTCGAGGCTCTTCGCGACCGTGGCCCGCGCCTCGAACTCGATGCCGCGCGAGCGGACCTGTCCGATCTGGGTGAAGAGGCCGGGCTGCCCCGGAATGGCCGAGGCCACGTTGTTCTGGGTGAGATCGTAGGCCGAGACCTGGACGAAGGCGTTGTAGCCGACCGGCCGGTACTTCAGGCCCACCTCGTATTGCTCGCCGGTCGTCGGGGCGAGCGGGGTTCCTTCGAGGGTCTTGCCCGAGACCAGAGGGTCGAAGGAGGTCGCATAGTTGGCGTAGGGGGCGAGCCCGTTATCGAACAGATAGACAGCGCCGACACGCCCCGTCGTCGCCTGTTCGATCGACTTCGTTCTGCTGAAGTTGCCGAAATCGAATGTTCGCGTCTCGGCCCAGTCCTGACGCACGCCTCCGGTGATCACGAGGCGCTCGAACTTGATCTGGTCCTGCGCATAGATGCCGAGCTGACGCTGGTCCTGCTGGCCGCGCGGCGCCGTCAGGGAGCCGAACGTCGTCTGGCCGTAGACGGGAGCGAGGTAGTTGATGGGGTTCCCGCTGGCGACGCCCGTATTGTGATGCGAGGCGACGTTCAGGTAGTCCATTCCGACCAGCACCTTGTGCTGGAGCGGTCCGGTCGTGAAGTCGAACTGGGCCTGGTTGTCGACGATCAGGCCCCTCGCGGCCTCCCGCGAATAGGTGATGCGGCGGTTCAGCGTGGTCTGGTCGGCTTGGAGGCCCGCGGCGACGACCGTGCGGAACTTCGAATCCATGTCGACGAAGCGCAGGTTCTGGCGCAGCGTCACGCCGTCCATCGGCTTGTGCTCGATCTCGTATCCGAGATGGGCCTGATTCCGGTGGAAGCCCTCGAAGCCGGGCTCGCCGGTGAAGAACTTCGTCGGGATGCGGCCACCGTACTTGTTCGCGTAGAGCGTGCCGAGAGCCGGCAGGAAGCCGTAGAAGCCGGTCTCGGGATCGCGCTGGTAATGGCCGTAGACGGTGAGCTTGGTCGTGTCGTTCGGCCGCCAGGTGAAGGACGGCGCGATCATGATGCGCTGCTCCTCCGTGTGGCTCACCTGCGTTCCGGCATCCCGGAAGAGGCCGGTGACGCGGTAGAGGAACTGGCCCTGCTCGTCGATCGGGCCGCCGAGATCGAAGGCGGTCTGGATGCGGCCGTAGCTGCCGGTCTGGAGCTGGACCTCCCGCACCGGCACCTCGGTCGGGCGCTTCGAGACCATGTTGACGAGGCCGCCGACATTGACCTGTCCGAACAGGACGGAGGCCGGCCCGCGCAGGACCTCGATCCGCTCCAGCGAATAGGGGTCGATCGACGGGACGAGATAGTTCTGGCCGCGCAAGACGCGCATGCCGTCCCAGTAATTGACGTAGTTCGCGCTCGTCCCGCCGCCGCCGAAGCCGCGCACGAAGATGCTGTCGTAGCGGTTGTTGGCCGGACGGGCCTCGGGAGCGATGCCCGCCGAATAGCGCAGCGCCTGCGAGACGCTCTCGACGCCCTGCTGGTCCATCTGCGCGCGCGGGATCACGGAGATCGATTGCGGCGTCTCGAGGATGGGCGTGTCGGTCTTGGTGCCGGTCGCGCTGCGGGTCGCGACGATCCCGGCGACGGGGCCGTTGGCGCGCTCGACCGGGACGGGCGCGGTCGCGGGGGCGGAGACCGGAACGGCGCTCGGATGGGCGACGGCCCGGACGGGCGTCTGGCGGGCGCGGCGGGGGGCGGCCCGGCGCGCGGATTCGGCGCGAGCCGCCGGCTGCACGGCGCGGGGCGCCATGCGACGCTCCGCCGGCGGGTCGACCGTGACGGGCGGCAGCGTGCCGCCCGTCTGCTGGGCGAGCGCGGTCGTCGACAGCAGGACGAGAAGGCCCATCGCAGCCGAGGCTTTCAGGGCGGTCGGCATGGCCCTCTGTCCAGCCACATCCTCGTCAAAGTGGATCGTCATGCTTCATGGCCCCGGATCGATGGCCCGGCTTATCCGGGCGACCTTCGTCCCGCCACGGCGTGATCTTTGTGAGACGCGCACGGATGTTTGCGGTCGGATCATCCGATTGTTGTTTTTGCTCGGCGATGCATAAGTGCAACATCAGATAGATTAGAAGTATTCTACTTTGATTTGTTGTTGCTTTTCTTGACGATACCGCAAGGAAGTTGTCTATGGTCGCGTGGCCTCGGCTCCAACCATAACGCCGGATTCGCGCGAAGGGCTCGCGCCCATTCCGTTCAGCTTCCTGACGAGCTCGGCCGCCTATCGGTCGGGCGAGTACACGGTCGCGCCGATCCTCGACGACCAGGAGCCGGTCCTGGCGGGCCGCTTTCGGCACCTCTCCCTGCGCGACGGCCTCGTCCTGCACGTGACGGAGACGGAGGACCTGCACGACCTGCACACCTCGGCCCTCCAGCGCCCCGGCCTCGGCTTCTATCTGTTCCTCGAGGATACGGACGGCCTCGACGTGTCGATCGGCGGGCGGACGCTTCCCATCGGCCGGCACCGGCGCCCGGACGCCGCGCCCCTCGGCCTCCTGATGAGCTGGCAGCGCCCGGCCCGCTTCGTGCGGCGGGCCCGGCGCGGGACACGCGTCCACAAGGCGATGGTCAGCGTCTCGCCGGATTGGCTCGACCAGACCTTCGGCCGCGGCAGCCCCGTTCTGCCGGTCGGGGCGAGCGAGCATCTGGCGATCTCGCGCTGGTTCCCGTCCCATCGGCTCTGCGCGCTGGTCGGCGACCTCCTGAAGACCGATCCGCGCGGCACGCCGCCCGTGGCGCGCCTTCGCGACGAGAGCATCGCTCTCGACCTGATCGGGGAGGCCCTGGCGACGCTCGAGCCGCCCTCGGCCGGCAACCGGCTGGCCCGCACGGATGCGATGCGTCTCGGCCGCGCCCGGGACGTGATCGAGGCGGCCCTGTCCGAGGATTTGAGCGTCGCTGCCATCGGAGACCGGCTGGGTCTCGGGGCCGGGTCCCTCCAGCGCCTGTTCCGATCCGGCTATGGATGCTCGGTCTACGAATATGTGCGGGGCCGCCGGCTGGATGCGGCCCGCGCCCGTCTCGAGCAGGGCGAGACGGTCGCAAGTGCCGCGAAACTCGCCGGCTACGGCAGCGCCGCGAACTTCGCCACGGCCTTCCGCCGTCGGTTCGGTCTGACGCCACGGCAGGCGCGCGCGGGGAACGGTCCTGCCAACCTCGATGGCGAGAGCGCGCGCCCCGCTGCCCCTTCGTAAGGCACGCCCTCGCGCTCATGGGCCGACCGCAAGCGACGTCTGCGCCCAGCGCACCGCTACGGACGCCGATCGGTCTCTAAAATATTGAGAGTGCTTGGGAAAATGGTGTCCCGGGAGGGAATCGAACCCCCGACCCCAGGTTTAGGAAACCTGTGCTCTATCCTGCTGAGCTACCGAGACGTGCCGTAGGGCGTGTCACTCGCAAGCCTGTATGAGCCGAGAGGGCTTCAGGTTCAAGAGGCCGGCGGCGATAAGCCGTTGCGGATGGGCCCGGCCAGGTGGTTTGTTCCCGCAGGACGAAGCCGCGCTGGCATCCGGCCCATCGCGGCGACGAGACGGCGATCCGCTACGATGCTCCTCCAGGCCCGCGCCCTATGTCTCGTCTGGCTCGCTCTGGCTGCGGCCGCGCCGGCGAACGCGGCCTGCGAGGACGGGATCGTCGACGGGCGGATCGCACGGATCGAGGTCGATCGGATCGTGCTCGAAGAGGGCGAAGTCCTCCGCCTCGCCGATATCCGCCCTGCCGACGAGACGGCGACGGCCCGCCGGCTCGCGCCGCTGCGCGGAGCCCGGGTCTCGGGAACGAAGGCCGGGACGGAGGACCGCTGGGGGCGCCGCGCAGCGCGCCTCGTCCTGACCGAGGGAGGGACGGATCTCGCCCAAAGCCTGGTCGCGGAGGGGCTCGCGATCGTCGATCCGGGCGAGCAGGACGGCCTATGCCGGCGAGGCCTCCTCGCTGTGGAGGACGACGCCCGGCGACGGAGGGTCGGGATGTGGGAGAGCGAGATCCCGCTTCCGGCTGCCGACCCCGCCGTCATCGCGAGCAGCGTCGGCCGCTTCGCCCTGGTCGAGGGACGGATCGTGAGCGTCGGCGAACGCACCCGATGGACCTATCTGAATTTCGGCCGCGACTTCGCGCGCGATTTCGCGGTCTCGATCCCTCGCCGTCGCTGGGACGAGATGAAGCGGCGCGGATTGTCGGCCGCCGCGCTCAGGGGACGCAGGGTTCGTGTCCGCGGCATCGTCGAGATGCGCCGGGCGCCGGGCATGGAGATCGCAACCGCAGACGTGATAGAGCAGCTCGAAGACGACGCCCCCGACACCGGCCGAAAGGCCGGGCGGGGCGCCCGACCGGGAGGGGCGAGAGGCGATGACCAGGGGGCTGGAGGGAGTGCGCCTGCGGGAGGCGGAACCCGCTGATTGGGAGGCGATCGCCGCGCTTCAGGTGGCGAGCTGGCGCTTCGCCTATCGCGGCATCCTGACCGACGCCTATCTCGACGACGAGCTGGAGGCCGAACGGACGGCGCTCTGGCGCCGCCGCTTCGCCGGCTCCGTCGATCCGAACCAGATCACCGTGCTGGCGGAGGGGGCGGATTCGCGCCCGGGCGCTGAGCCGCTGGCCTTCTGCTGCATTCTCGCCGGCTCAGACCCACGCTGGGGCTCGCTGGTCGACAACCTGCACGTCCATCCCGACGCGCTTCGATTGCGGCTCGGGCGCCGCGTCTTCCGCGAGGCGGCCCGCCTCCTCGTCGGGGGCGCGCACGAAGCGACGCCGCTCCATCTCACCGTCCTCGAGGAGAACGAGCGCGCCAAGGCCGCCTACGAGCGCTGGCAGGGCAGGCTCGTCGAGCACCCGACCAAGCGGCAGCCGGACGGGCGCGTCTATCAGCTTCGCCGCTATGCCTGGGACGGTCCCGCGGCCCTCATCGCCCGTCTCGACGGGCTCGGATGACCCGCCGCACGGGTCAGTAGGTGGCGCGGCCGCCCGATGCGTCGAAGACGGCCCCGGTGGTGAAGGAATTCTCGGCCGAGGCGAGCCAGGCGATCATGGCGGCGAGTTCGCGCGTCTCGACGAAGCGGCCGCGCGGGATCTTCGCGAGCATGAAGTTCACATGCTCCTCGGTCATCTGGTCGAAGATGCGCGTGCGGGCCGCGGCGGGCGTGATCGTGTTCACGGCGATGTCGTAGCCGGCGAGTTCCTTGCCCAGGGACTTCGTGAGCCCGATCACGGCCGCCTTCGAGGCGGAATAGGCGGAGGCGTTGGGATTGCCCTCCTTGCCCGCCACCGACGCCACCGTGACGATACGCCCGTAGCCCTGAGCGATCATGGACGGGACCAGGGCGCGGCAGCAATGGAAGGTGCCGTCGACATTGATCCGCATGATCTTCTGCCAATCGGCGATCGGATAATTCCAGGTCTGGGTGTTGGGCCCGGCGATGCCGGCGGCGGTGACGAGGATATCGACCGGCCCGAGCGCCGCCTCGACCGCCTTTGCCGCCGCCTCGACGGCTTCGGCATCCGTGACGTCGACCCCGCGGGCCGTGACGGACCCGCCGATCGCCCGCGCGGTCTCGGCCGCGAGGTCTCCGTCGAGGTCCCAGATCTCGACCGTCGCGCCGCTCGCGGCGAAGCGCTCGACGACCGCCTGGCCAATGCCCTGCGCGCCGCCGGTGACGACCGCCACGTGTCCGTTGAGATCGATCTGGTTCACGTCGTCCCCTCCCTGCGCCTGCCGGATTGCGATCCGCTACGGCCCGGTCGGGACAATCGACGCCTTTCAGCCCGGCCGCAACCGGGAGGATGGCAGCCGGGTCCCGTGCAGGGCACGGAACCCGGCCGCGATGCTTACGCCGCTTCGGCCTTGGACTTCTCGGCCCGCTTGCGCTCGTTCGGATCGAGGATCGCCTTGCGCAGCCGGATCGACTTCGGCGTCACCTCGACGAGTTCGTCGTCCTGGATCCAGGCGAGCGAGCGCTCGAGCGTCATCTTGATCGGGGGCGTGAGACGCACCGCCTCGTCCTTCGAGGTCGTGCGGATGTTCGTCAGCTTCTTGCCCTTGAGGACGTTGACCTCGAGGTCGTTGTCCCGGCTGTGGATGCCGATGATCATGCCCTGATAGACCCGGACGCCGGGATCGATCACCATCGGGCCGCGATCCTCGAGGTTCCAGAGCGCATAGGCGACGGCCTCGCCGGTATCGTTCGAGATGAGCACGCCGTTGGTGCGGCCGGGCATCTCGCCCTTGAACGGCTCGTAATCCTTGAAGAGCCGGTTCATGATCGCGGTGCCCCGCGTGTCGGTCATCAGTTCCGACTGGTAGCCGATGAGGCCGCGCGTCGGGGCGTGGAAGACGAGCCGCAGACGATCACCGCCGGACGGGCGCATCTCGATCATGTCCGCCTTCCGCTCGCTCATCTTCTGGACGACGATGCCGGAATGCTCCTCGTCGACGTCGATGACGACCTCCTCGATCGGCTCGAGGACGCGCCCCTCCTCGTCCTTCTTGAGAACGACGCGCGGGCGGGAGACGCCGAGTTCGAATCCCTCGCGGCGCATCGTCTCGATCAGGATCGAGAGCTGAAGCTCGCCGCGGCCGGAGACGAAGAACGAATCCTTGTCGGTCGCCTCCTCGATCTTGAGCGTGATGTTGCCCTCGGCCTCCTTGAACAGGCGGTCGCGGATCATGCGGCTCGTGACCTTGTCGCCCTCGGTGCCCGCGAGCGGCGAATCGTTGACGATGAAGGACATCGTCACGGTCGGCGGGTCGATCGGCTGGGCCTGGATCGGGGTGTCCACGGCGGCATCGCAGAAGGTGTCGGCGACCGAGCCCTTCACGAGCCCGGCGATCGAGACGATGTCGCCCGCCTCGCCGACCTCGATCGGCTGCCGCTCGATGCCGCGGAAGGCGAGGATCTTCGAGACGCGGCCGGTCTCGACGACCTTCCCCTCGCGGTCGAGGACCTTGATGGTCTGGTTCGGCTTGACGGTGCCCGCCGCGATGCGGCCGGTGATGATGCGGCCGAGGAAGGGATTGGCCTCGAGCAGCGTGCCCAGCATGCGGAACGGGCCTTCCTCGACCTTGGCCGGCGGGACGTGCCGGACGACGAGATCGAAGAGGGCGGAGAGGTCCGCATTCTCGGGCTGTTCGGGCGTCTCGGCCATCCAGCCGTTGCGGCCCGATCCGTACAGGATCGGGAAATCGAGCTGGTCGTCGGTCGCGTCGAGAGCGGCGAAGAGGTCGAAGACCTCGTTGATCACCTCGTTGGCGCGCGCGTCCGGCCGGTCGACCTTGTTGATGGCGACGATCGGGCGGAGGCCGATCTTGAGCGCCTTGCCGACGACGAATTTCGTCTGCGGCATGGGGCCTTCCGCGGCGTCGACGAGGACGATGACGCCGTCGACCATCGAGAGGATGCGCTCGACCTCGCCGCCGAAATCGGCGTGGCCCGGCGTGTCGACGATGTTGATGCGGATGTCCTTCCAGACGACCGAGGTCGCCTTGGCGAGGATCGTGATGCCGCGTTCCTTCTCGATGTCGCCGGAATCCATCACGCGTTCGGCGACGCGCTGGTTCTCGCGGAAGGATCCCGATTGCTGCAGGAGCTTGTCGACGAGCGTCGTCTTGCCGTGGTCGACGTGGGCGATGATGGCGATGTTGCGCAGATTCATGAGGTCGGCTCGGGCGCTCAACACGTCGGGCCGCGTGTCGGCGGACGCGCGGCTGAGGATCGGATGTCGTTCGGGTTGCTGCGCCGCACATAGGGGAAAGTTGCGAATTCCGCAACGGTGTCGCCGTCGCCTCGGCGTCAGAAGGCCGGCACGCAGGCCAGTCGCCGAACGGGACACCAGCGCTGCCCGGCGCGGAGGTGGACGGTTCCGGGATCGGATGCGACGGCTCGATCCCGACGCGTCCGGGATTTTTCGCCCAGGCATGCGGGATGGGTGCGAAGGGGCGTCCGAGCGGTGTCCCTGGGACAGAGGAGCGGGGTCGCAGGCGCCCAGGATGATGCGAGGCACAGGAACCCGACAAGGATGCGCGACCCGGTCAGGTGCTGTCGGCGACCGTCGGTCCGAAAAGACGTGGCCTACGGACGGCCTGGGATGTCCAAATGGTGCGCAAGAGGGATTCGAACCCCCGACCCCCTCATTACGAATAAGCGGGTTGTATCCGCCACGGGTCGCCACGCGATGCCATAAGGCCTTGCTTTACAGTATGTTGTTGAGCATGAATGCGCCATAGGCCGCCACAAGCCGTCACGGGATACGGTCTGTCGGGGTCCGCATGGGGTCCGCAAGCATGGCGAGGTTCACCGACCGTTCCCTGAAGGCTCTGACTTTGCCGGAAGGCCGGAAGGACATGCTCGTGTTCGATGACGAGTGTCGCGGGCTCGGGCTCCGGATCACGTCGTCCGGCACCAAGAGCTTCCTCGTCCAGTGGACTGATCCCGCGACCAAGCGGAAGGTTCGCGAACCGTTGGGCGCCTGGGGGTCCATCACGATCGAGCAAGCCCGCTTGGCGGTGCGGACCCGTCTTGGCGACGTCGCGAAGGGAATCGACCCGGCCGCCGAGCGGCGGAAGGCTAAGGCGGCGGCCGAGGCAGAGAAGGCAGAGAAGGCTCTGACGCTCGACAAGCTGATCGATCAATGGGGCGACCTGCACCTGTCCTCTAGGCGCCCGCGCTATGCGGCCGAGGCTAAGCGCGCCCTCAAGTTCGCCTTTACCGACTATCTCAAGCGCCCGGCCGCTCGGCTGTCCCGTGCTGATGTCGTATCCGTGCTCGACGAGATCGCGGCAGAGGGCAAAACTGCCACGGTAGCCCAGACCATCGCATTCGGAAGGGCCTGCTATGCCTGGGCGGAGAAGCGCGGTCGAGTTCCGTCGAGCCCCTTCCATCGCCTCCCGATCGCATCCGCGACGACCGAGCGCGACCGCGTTCTGTCACCAACCGAGGTCGCCGAGATATGGGAGGCGGCTGGCGCCCTCGGATACCCCTTCGGCCCATTCTATCGGCTCGCGCTGCTCACCCTTCAGCGCCGCGAGGAGGTCGCTGGCATGCGCTGGTCGGAACTCTCCAAGGACGGCAAGACGTGGACGATTCCGGCAGCTAGGATGAAGAACAGTCGGGCTCATGACGTCCACCTACCGGAAGCCGCCCGCACGATCCTGGCCGGCATTCCCCGTCAGGTCGACGACAAGGGCAAGCCGATCGACCTCGTCTTTACCACGACGGGCAAGACACCCGTATCGGGCTATTCGCGGGCCAAGGCCAGCCTGGATGCCGCCATCATGAAGGCCAGGGCCAAGGCTGCGAAAGAGGCCAGCGTCGAGCCCGAGAAGGTGGTCCCATGGCGCCTGCACGACTTCCGCCGAACGGGCGTCTCCCGCCTGGCGGCCTTGGGCTTCGACTCAATCGTCGCCGACAAACTCCTCGCTCACAAGCCCGCGAAGCTCAAAGGCGTTGCGAGCGTCTATCAGCGTCACGATTTCGCGGAGGAGCGGAGGCGAGCGCTTGAAGCCTGGGCGGCTGAGGTCACAAGCAAGACCTCGGAAGTCAGCAACGTCATTAAGCTGGAGCGAGTGCGGGAGTGAGGGGACGGACCTCGCGCAACATCGCTTCCTGCTACACTGCTACTTCAGCTACGTTTGCGACAATCCAGCAGCCAACGCGCCCTCGATAGATCCTGTCGGCTTTCAGCTTTAGCAGGTCGCATCAAGCGCGAGTCCCCCACTAAGAGCCCCCTCGCAACGACAGCCGAACGACGGCGCGTCTCTATCTGTGATCATTAGCGCACCAGTTCGATCAGGAAGCCGACAGCCAGCCAAGCCGCAGACCACATTGCGGTTAGCCAGTCGGCGGCTGATGGCACGAGGGGCTCAAGCGGGTCGATCTCGTTCATTGCCGCTCCAACCTGAGACGGCACAGCCGCCTTACGGCCCGCCAATGCCGAGGTGACCTGCCGGGAGAGCGCTGACCCATCCCGACAGGTCTGGCTCAGGGATGGGCGGCGAAATCCTGAGCCGCGGCCACTCGGCGAAAATCGACCTCCATAGTCAACCCACCAGCCCGCCTCGCGCGGGCTTTCGTACATCTGGAGACATCAATGAACGTGTCCGCACGGGGGCTCGCGGAGATCGTGAGCCACGAAGGCATTGTCACGCGCCGCTACAAGGACTCGGTCGGGGTCTGGACGATCGGTGTCGGTCACACCAAGGCGGCCGGGGCGCCCGATCCGGCGACCTTCATGGAGGACCTGACGGTCGCCGAGTCCCTGGCGCTCTTCCGGAA
>NZ_SNZR01000015.1 GCF_004363955.1 Enterovirga rhinocerotis | reverse complement strand
TGCTCGCCGTCCGGGCGCCTCGACCTGTCCAGAGACGAATTCTGGCGCATCCGGACTACTTGCCCGGCTGGCCAAACGGAGACGTCCGTACTGGCCCAAAGGGCCATCTGAGACGGACGGCAAAGAATCTCGGATAATCTGCCTTAGCGGGTCTCCGATGGAATCGGCCCAGCAACCGCCTCGGCAAAGCCCCGGAAATACCGAGGAATTCCAGCTCGCCACGAGCCGAAAAGCGTATCGTCTACAATAGCTTAAGTCGTGGCGGAGAGGGAGGGATTCGAACCCCCGATACGGTTGCCCGTATGCCGCATTTCGAGTGCGGTGCATTCAACCACTCTGCCACCTCTCCGGGCCTGTGCGTGGTCGCGGGAGGCACTATCATGCACCATGGTGGATCACAAGGCATTCGTCGCGTCATCGATGAGTTCGGGGATCATCGGCGCGACAGGAGGGCGAAGCATGAGGATCGCCATCCTCTCGCATCTGCGATTCCCCATCGGCCCGCCCTTCACGGGCGGCCTCGAGCGTCACACGCATCTCCTGGCGAGCGGGCTTCGGGCGCGCGGGCACGAGGTCGCGCTGTTCGCGGCCGAGGGAAGCGACCCGGCGCTGCGCCCGATCCCGGTCTGTCCGCCGATCGGAGCGGCGACGGGCGATCCTCGCGCTGACGCCGCCTCGGCGGCCCGGGAAGCCGCGGCCTATGCGCAGATGCTGCGACGCGTCGCGGCGGGCGGCTTCGAGATCGTCCATAACAACTGCCTCCACGAGGCGACGCTCGCCGGCCCCCTCCCCGCTCCCATGGCGCTGACGCTGCACGTGCCGCCCTGGGAGCCCTTCGCCTCCGCCTTGCGGCAGGCTGCGGCCCGGATCGACATCGTCGCGGTCTCGTCCCATCTCGCCCGGGTCTGGAGCGGTGTCGCGCCGCGGATCGCGGTCATCGGCAACGGCGTCGACCTCGCCGCCTTCGCGCCGAACCTCGCTCCGGCCAGACCGCCCTACGCCCTCTGGAGCGGCCGCGTCTCTCCCGAGAAGGGGCTGCACCTCGCGATCGACGCGGCACGGCTCGCCGGGATGCCGCTTCGATTCGCGGGCGCCCGCGTCTGCCAGGAATATTGGGATAGCGCGATCGCACCGCGCCTCGGCCTCGGCGTGACCGACCTCGGCCATCTCGGCGAGACCGACCTCACGAGGCAGTTGCGCGAGGCGCGCGTCGCCGTGGTCTCACCGGTCTGGGAGGAACCCTTCGGCCTCGTCGTCGCCGAGGCGCTCGCCTGCGGCACGCCCGTCGCCGGATTCCGGCGCGGCGCCCTGCAGGACATCCTCGACACGGCGACGGGCCGGCTCGCCGAGCCCGGCGACGTCGCGGGGCTGGCGCGCGCCATCGCCGAGGCGGCGAGGCTCGACCGCGCCGCCTGCCGGGCGCGAGCGGAATCCACCCTCGACGCCCGCCTGATGATCGAGCGCTACGAAGCGCTCTACGCGGAGATGTCGGCGACCCGCCGCGGCCGCGACGTCTCGACCGATCAGTTCAGCTCCTCGATCGCGTCGACCTTCTCCGGATAGAAGGCGAGATGGCCGGCGATGGCTGCGACGGCGGGAAAGGGAGCCTCGTAGCTCCAGGCCGCGTCGCGCTTGACGAGTCCGCCCGCCGTCACCGTGAAATAGCGCGCATCCCCTTTGTAGGGGCAATGCGAGCGCCGCTCCGAGGGCTCGAACAGGTCGGCTGCGATATCGGCCCGCGGGATGTAGTGGACGGCCGGATACCGAGCCTCGCGCAGCGTCAGCGCCGCCGTGGTCTCGGCGACGATCACCCCGCCGACGATCACGCGGACGCGATGCGGATTGGGTTCGATCGTGATCGGGTGATCGGGGCCCGGCGTTCTGGCG
This sequence comes from Enterovirga rhinocerotis, assembly GCF_004363955.1. Lineage (GTDB taxonomy): Bacteria > Pseudomonadota > Alphaproteobacteria > Rhizobiales > Beijerinckiaceae > Enterovirga > Enterovirga rhinocerotis. The sequence continues at coordinate 315,548 of NZ_SNZR01000015.1, read as the reverse complement.
GCGGTGTTGGCAGCGGAGGTCATCGAATCTCTCCTGTCGGGCCGCGTTCCGGCACGCCGAGGGCATCGGCGAGTCTCGCGCGGGCCGAGCCCGGCTTCAAGGGCCTCTGCTGGCTCTCGTGCGGCGCCCAGCCGGAGAGCCAGACGAGATCGAAGGTCGCCCGCACCCGTTCATCGGGATCGGCGAAGCGCTCGGTGTAGATCGCCGCGGCCCGCAACAGGGTCGCTCGCCGCAGCGGCACACGCCGTCGCTCGATCAGCGGATTGGCGAGCCCCATCGCGCGGAGGTCCTGCATGAGGCCGAAAGGCGTCGCATAGCGCACGACCACGCGGTCGAGATCGGTCACCGGAAGCGCGAAGCCGGCCCGCTGCAGCAGGCCGCCCATCGCCCGCACATCGGCGAAGGGCGCGACGCGCGGCGAGACGCCGCCTTCCAGCTCCGCCTCGGCGGCGGCGAAGGACTGGCGCAACTCGCCGAGCGTCTCCCCGCCGAGGAGACAGGCCAGGAAGAGCCCGTCCGGCACGAGGATGCGTCGGATCTGCGCAAGACTGCCCGGCAGATCGTCGACGCCCTGGAGCGCGAGGAGCGAGACGACGAGACCGGCGCTCTCTGCGGCGAAAGGCAGGGCCTCCTCGTCGCCGGCGACGTCGATGCCCGGCACGCCCGGCGCCCCGAGCCGGACCACGCTCTCGCAGGACCGGCGCATGAGCCGCGCGGCGACGTCACCCGGCGTCCCGACATCGATCCCCCGCGCGAAGCGGCGCGTGACGGCATCGAGGCGCTCCGCGAGGTCCTCGGCCGCCCTCGCGACGAGGAAACCCGGATAGGCGCCGCCCCCGAGCGCCCGCGCGAGGCGGCGGCGCATCAGGGGGCGATCGAAGAGGGCGGGAGCGTCGGACATGTCACCCGTCTATCGCGGACGGGGCAGGAAGGGGACTCGTGCCCCCGTCCGCCGAAAATTCCGGCGCCGAAGCGGGCGACGCACGCCCCGCCCGACACCGCGCCCCCCGGCGAAAAGCCTTTTCCTTGACAGAGGCGGCCTCCTCCCCTAGGAGCGGGCCGTCGAGCGTGGGCGGAAGCGTCCGCGCTCATCGTCGTTTGGATGCTCCGCATCCGGACATCCCGCCAATCCTGCAAAGAAGCCCAGCCGACGGCGCCCCGCGCCCCAGCGAGCCGGGATCGAACACGGAGAGAACGATGTTCGCAGTGATCAAGACGGGCGGCAAGCAGTTCCGCGTTGCCGCCGGTGATACCATTACGATTCCGAAGCTGGCTCTCGAGGCCGGCGACAAGGTCACGTTCGACGAAGTCCTGATGCTGACCCGCGAGGGCGGCGTCGAGGTGGGGGCGCCCGGCGTCTCCGGCGCGTCGGTCTCCGGCGAGATCGTCGAACAGGCCCGCGGCCCGAAGGTCATCGCCTTCAAGAAGCGCCGCCGCAAGAATTCGCGCCGCAAGCGCGGCCACCGTCAGGACCTGACGATCGTGCGGATCGGCGCCATCGCGCTGAACGGCGAGACGATCGCCGAGGCCAAGGCCCCCGTCCGTACCGCGAAGCCGGCCGATCCGGCTCCCGCGGAAGCGGAGGCCTGAGCGCCGGTCCGGCGCACCCATTACGTCGCGGCCGGGACGGGTGATTTTCTCACCCGACCCGGTTATGATGACATTCGAGTTTTGAGGTTCAGGTCATGGCACACAAGAAAGCAGGCGGCTCCTCGCGCAACGGGCGCGATTCCGATGGCCGCCGTCTCGGCGTCAAGAAGTTCGGTGACGAGCGCGTCATCTCGGGCAACATCATCGTGCGTCAGCGCGGCACCAAGTTCCATCCGGGCGTAAACGTAGGCATGGGCAAAGACCATACCCTCTTCGCGACGACCGAGGGCCGCGTGCGCTTCCTCACGAAAGCCGGCCGAGCTTTCGTAACGGTCATTCCCGCCCAAGAGGCGGCCGAGTAAACGGCGGAGACAAATGCCTCCGCCGGTGTCCCACGGACCCAGGCGGATCGCATATCCGGGACCCCAGGCGGGGTTCCTCCGATCCGGGGAGGTGGGCCACCACCTCCCCTTTGTCGTTTGGGCCTCTGCACGACGCGGATGCCCAGGATCGGAGCAAGGCGATGTTCCCCGAACTGACCCGTGACGATGTCTTTCGCCTGGAAACCGCGCGTCTGTGGCTGCGCTGGCCGCGCCAGGCCGATGCCGCCGCGATCGTACGTCTCGCCGGGGAGAAAGCCGTGGCGGAGATGACGGCCCGCATTCCGCATCCGCTGCCCGCCGACGAGATCACGGCCTTCGTCCTGAAGAGCCGGCAGGCCAATCTCGAGGGGCGCGAGCTGACCATGGCGATCACGCCGCGGTCGCAGCCCGGATCGCTGATCGGAATCGTCTCGATCCATCCGGACGAGAGCGCGGGAGCGCCCCATCTCGGCTATTGGCTCGGGGTGCCCTATTGGGGCGAGGGCTTTGCCACCGAGGCCGCACGCGCGATGGTCGATGCCTTCTTCGCCTATGCGGGAGGGAAGGAACTGACCTCCTCGGCGCGGGTGATCAACCCCGCTTCGCGGCGGGTTCTCGAGAAGTGCGGCTTCTCGGCCACCGGTTCGGGCCTCCAGCCCTTCCCGGCCCGGGGCGGCCTCTTCCCGGTCGACCATTTCCGCCTCGAGCGGCGCGGCTGGCGCAGCTTCAAGGCCTGGACGGCCTCCGGTTTCGTGCCCCAGCCTCGCCACGAGGAGGGCGCGGCACAGCCGTGACGGATCGCCCACCCCTCGCCGGGGTGGGCGATCCGCCCGCCTGTGCTATGCTTGTTGGACAGACCATGAAGTTTCTCGACGAAGCCAAGATTTTCATCGCCTCGGGCGCCGGCGGCAACGGCTGCGTCGCGTTTCGGCGCGAGAAGTTCATCGAGTTCGGCGGCCCGAACGGCGGCGACGGCGGACGGGGCGGCGACGTCTGGGCCGAAGGCGTCGACGGGCTGAACACGCTCATCGACTACCGCTACCAGCAGCATTTCAAGGCGCAGCGCGGCCAGCACGGCATGGGCCAGAACCGCGCCGGGCATGGCGGCACCGACATGGTGCTCAAGGTTCCCGCCGGCACCGAGATCCTCGACGAGGATGGAGAGGAACTGATCGCCGAGATCATGGAGGTCGGCCAGCGCGTGAAGCTCCTCACGGGCGGCAATGGCGGCTTCGGCAACGCCCACTTCAAATCCTCGACCAACCGCGCGCCGCGCCGCGCCAATCCCGGCCAGCCGGCGCAGGAGCGCTGGATCCGGCTGCGCCTGAAGCTGATCGCCGATGCCGGCCTCGTCGGCCTCCCGAATGCCGGCAAGTCGACCTTCCTCGCCAGCGTCACCGCCGCGAAGCCTAAGATCGCCGACTATCCCTTCACGACCCTCCATCCCGGGCTCGGCGTCGTGCGGGCCGACGGGCGGGAATTCGTCCTCGCCGACATCCCCGGCCTGATCGAGGGAGCGCATGAGGGTGCCGGGCTCGGCGATCGCTTCCTCGGCCACCTGGAACGCTGCCGCGTCCTCCTTCATCTCGTCGACGGCACCCAGGAGGATCCGGCCGAGGCCTACCGCGTCATTCGCGAGGAGCTCTCGGCCTACGGCGCGGGGCTCGACGAGAAGCCGGAGATCGTGGCCTTGTCGAAGGCGGATTCCCTCGACCCCGACCTTGCGAAGGAGCGCCTCGCCGCGCTCGGCAAGGCGGCGGGCTCCCGGCCGCTGCTTTTGTCTTCGGCCTCCGGCCGGGGCGTCGAGGATGCGCTACGCCTGCTCTTCGCGCAGATCACCGCCGCCCGGCGGGAGGATGTCGAAGAGGCCGAGCCGGCAGCAACCTGGCGGCCCTGAGCGGCGTCCGTCGCCTCGCTTGGGCGGGGCGAGATGGGATGCTACGATAAACGTTGCAGTGGCCGGAGGCATCCATGGCTCTCGCGACGACGGGCCTGACCCTCGATCAAGACATGAAGGAGCGCGTCCGCCGCTTGGCTGACGCCCGACGGAGCACATCCGATTCCGTCATGCGCGAAGCCATCGCGCAATATCTGGACCGGGAGGAGGAACGCGATCTCCTGAACCGGGATACTTTGGCCGCCTGGATCGAATACGAGAGGACGGGCCAGCATCTGACGGATGAGGAGGTCGACGCCTGGCTCGCGCGCCTGGAAGCGGGCGAGGACGTCGATCCGCCGCCGTGCCACGGCTGATCTGGTCTCCCGCCGCCATACGGGACCTGAGCCGCCTGCATCGTTTTCTCGCCGACAAGAACCGCGACGCCGCAGGTCGCGCCATCCGGACCATTCGGGCAAGCTCCCGCCTTCTCGCATCGCATCCCGAGGCCGGTCACAGGATCGCGAAGCTGCCCCCTGAGTATCGCGAATGGCCGATCTTCTTCGGCTCGGCGGGGTACATTGTCCGGTACAGGCTGAGCGACGACCAGATCACGATCCTGGCGGTTCGGCACGGTAGAGAGGCCGGCTGGCCTTGAGCAGCTACTCCGCCACCTGCGCGGCCTCGGCCATCAGCCGGGCCCTTGCCGAGAGGCGTTCGGTCTCGCTCTTGAGCTGGCCGCAGGCGGCCAGGATGTCCCGCCCGCGAGGGGTGCGGACCGGGGAGGCATAGCCGGCGCGGAAGACGATGTCCGAGAAGCGCTCGATCCGGTCCCAGTCCGAGCACTCGTAGCGGGTACCGGGCCAGGGATTGAAGGGGATCAGGTTGATCTTGGCCGGGATGCCCTTCAGCAGCCGCACCAGCTCGCGCGCATCGGCGTCCGAATCGTTCACGCCCTTCAGCATGACGTATTCGAAGGTGATGCGGCGCGCGTTGGACAGGCCCGGATAGGCGCGGCAGGCATCGAGCAGCGCCTCGATCGGATAGCGCTTGTTCAGCGGCACGAGCTCGTTGCGGAGATCGTCCCGGACGGCGTGGAGCGAGATCGCGAGCATCGCCCCCGCCCGCTCGCCGAGCGCCGGCAGCTCCGGCACCACGCCCGAACTCGAGACGGTGATGCGGCGGCGCGAGAGGGTGAGGCCCTCGTTGTCGCTCATCACGTCGACGGCATCGACGACGTTGTCGAGATTGTAGAGCGGCTCGCCCATCCCCATGAAGACGATGTTCGTGACCGCGCGCTCGCCCTCGGCCGGCGTCAGCCCGTCCGTCGGGCGGGTGCCGCCCGGCCAATCGCCCAGGCGGTCACGCGCGACGACGAGCTGGGCGGCGATCTCCGCCGCGTCGAGATTGCGCACGAGCCGCTGGGTGCCGGTGTGGCAGAACGAGCAGGTGAGCGTGCACCCGACCTGCGAGGACACGCAGAGCGTGCCGCGGTCGCTCTCCGGAATATAGACGCATTCGATCTGGGCCGGCCGGGCCCCGCGATCGCCGGGATGGGCCGGCATGCGCAGAACCCACTTCCGCGTCCCGTCGCGGGAGACCTGCTCGGCCACGACCTCCGGCCGGGCGAGCGTCGACGTCTCGGTGAGACGCGCGCGGAGCGCCTTGCCGACATTGGTCATCTCGTCGAAGGACGTGATGCCCCGGCTGTAGAGCCAGTGCCAGAGCTGGCCGACGCGCATGCGCAGCTCTCGCTCGGGCACGCCGATCGCGGCGAGGTGGTCCTTGAGCCCGCCCCGCGTCAGACCGACGAGCGTGGGCCGGCCCTCGCCCGCGCTCTGCGCCGGAGAGGCCTGGCTCGGCAGGGGGCCGAGGGGCGCCATCCCCGACGACGGTGCGGCTGCCGGGCTGAGTTGTGTCTCGATCATCGGAAAGGCTGGGAAGAGGCTGGTCGCCGCGAAGGCGGCGATGTCAGGTCCCGGCGGCCATGGCGGGCTCGAGGGCGGAGAGCTGGCTCTCGGCCGCGGCACGCTCCTGACCGTTCGGGCCGCGGACGCGATAGTGGAATTCTCCGTTGGCGGTCTCTGGCATCAGGCGGACGACCTCGTAGACGGCGCTGCCTGCCGGGTCCGGATAGCGGGCCGCCAAGCGGACCTGCTCGCCAACGCCGAAGCGGTGCTGAGACATCAACCAACTCCTGATACAAGCGCCGGGCCCATGCGGGCCGCGGCAATGACGAAACCCAACGTCGGCAAGCCGACGATGCGATGCATCCAGGGAGCTTGGACAGAGAGGCTCGCCGGACGCGGAGAGGAACCCCTCCTAGCACGTCCGGCTAGAAATGTCTTAAAAATCCCTGCTGTGGTTACGGCGTCAGACGGCCTGGATCTTCGACACGGCGGCCTTGCCGGAGCGCTGATCGAGTTCGGTCTCGAACACGACCTTCTGGCCTTCCGCCAGGGCACCAAGACCTGCGCGTTCGAGGGCCGTCGCATGGACGAAGACGTCCTTGCCGCCATCGTCGGGCGCAATGAAGCCGTAGCCCTTGACCTCGTTGTAGAACTTTACGGTGCCGTTCGTCATGGTCGTCTCTTCGTCGTCTCGGGACAACTGCGCGACGACCGGAGACAATCCGTTCGCAGAAGGCGCAGCCATCTCTGTGATTGCCAAGGGCGTGCCGCAACGCAGCGCGCCGGAACTCGGCTGATTGACGAAGATGGGGCCGACGGGACCGAACCGCAACCCCGGGAGCGCCCGGGTCCGCAACCGTCCGGTCGGCGACCTAGCCGGCCGACGGAGAGGGCTCGGGCTTGAACAGGCCGACGCGAAGCTCCTTCGCCTCGTAGATGCGCTTGCCGTCCGCCTCGAGAAAGCCGTCGGCGATCCCGAGCACGAGGCGGCCCTTGAACACGCGCTTGAGATCGACCCCGTAGACGACCTTCTTCACGCTCGGAAGGACCTGATCGGCGAACTTCACCTCACCGACGCCGAGGGCCCGCCCGCGTCCGGACAGGCCGAGCCAGCCGAGATGGAAACCGACCATCTGCCACAGCGCATCGAGCCCGAGACAGCCCGGCATGACGGGATCGCCCTTGAAATGGCAGGGGAAGAACCAAAGGTCGGGCCGGACATCCAGCTCGGCGCGGACATGGCCTTTGCCGAAGGCGCCGCCATCCTCGCCGACCGACGTGATGCGATCGAACATCAGCATCGGCGGCAGCGGCAGCTGCGCGTTGTCCTGGCCGAACAATTCGCCGCGGCCGCACGCCAGCAGCTCTTCGTAGGTGAAGCTCGACTTCCCCGCCATCCCGATCTCATCCCCGCCCGGCCTCGCGCGGGCAGGCCGCCCTAGCACGGGCAGGGAGCGGTCTAAAAGGCCCCTGCCCTCGATCCCCGCATTGCGCCAGGACAAAACGTTGCGATCGGCGGGACGAGATAGTAAGGAAGCGGTTGCCGTCTTACATTTGAGAACCATGACCGACAGCAACCTCGCCTTTGCCCGCCCGATCAAGCTCGCGTCCCACGATGCGTCGCTGGCTCGCAGGGGCTGCCCCGTGTCCGACCTGAAGGACAAGCTGCGCCGCGTCGGCCTGCGCCCGACCCGCCAGCGGATCTCCCTCGGCTGGCTGCTCTTCGCGAAGGGCGATCGCCACATCACGGCCGAACTCCTCTACGAGGAGGCGATGCGTGCGAAGGTGCCGGTGTCGCTGGCGACGGTCTACAACACGCTGCACCAGTTCACCGAGGCGGGCCTTCTGCGGCAGCTCGCCGTCGACGGGTCGAAGTCGTTCTTCGACACCAACACGACCGAGCATCACCATTTCTTCGTCGAGGGCGAAGAGGCACTCATGGACGTGCCGGTCGACATCCATGTCGGCGAAGTCCCGCCGCCCCCGCCGGGCATGGAGATCGCCCGCGTCGACGTGATCGTCCGCCTGCGCCGCCTGCCGAGCTGATCGACCGGCCCCTTACCGCGCAAGATAGGCGGCCCAGGCCGGCAGGGTCGCGATCGCAATGAGGTGCTGTAGCGTGATGATGGCGGCCATCAGCCGCGCATCGCCGCCGAGCACCCTCGCCATCACATAGGCCGTCGTCGCCGTCGGCATCCCCATGATGAGGACAACGACCGCAAGCGTCGTCCCATCCAGGCCGAACACCGAGCCGAGGGCCAGGGTCAGCGCGGGCATCGCAACGAGTTTCAGGCCGGCAGTCAGGACCTGCATCCCCGGTTTCTCGCGCAGCGATTCGAGAACGAGCCCCGCTCCGACACAGAGAAGACCGAGGGCCAGCGAGGCCTGCCCCAAGGTCCGGAAGAGCGGCCCGATTCCCGGCGGAAGGCCGCCCAGGGCCGAAACGGCGAAGCCGACGAGACAGCCGAGGAGCAGCGGGTTCTTCAGCGTCTGGACCGCGATCCTCAAGGGCGAAGGACGCCCGCCCTCGCTGACCACGAACACGACGGCGAGGATCGCCTGAACGCCGGTGACGATCAGCCCGGCCACGACGCCTCCGATCGCGAGGCCCTGTTGCCCGAACAATCCCGAGGCAATGCCCAGCGCCATGTAGGTATTGAAGCGGATCCCTCCCTGGACGAGCGAGGTCATGGCGGGCCGGTCGGCACCCGTGATCCTCGCCACGAGGAGGGACAGAGCGGTCCCCGCGAGCAGGCCGGTCCAGACCACTGCGAGGATGGGTGCGACCGGCAGGGCGGCGATCGGGGCACCCGCGATGGCGTGCACCAGGAGAGCCGGCAGCAACACCCAGAAGGTCAGGGTCTCGAGCCCGGCCCAGACCGCTCCGTCCCGCAGGACGCGGGCCCTGAGGAAAGCTCCGAGGCCGATCAGGCCGAAGGTGGGAAGAAAGGCGTCGATCCAGGGGGCCATGCCGCTCCTCTGCTATGCGTCCGCGCCCGGGGCAAGGAGCATCGCGCGAAGCCGGCAGGCCGCCCGCGCCCATCCGATGCCATTGCCGGTCGACGCCCTTCGCGCGCCGCGCTACCACTCCTCCATGCGCAGCTCCGACAGCGACATCATTTTCGTCCCGGGCCTCGGCGGAGCCGGCCCCGACCACTGGCAGTCGCGCTGGGCCGCCCGCCTCTCGACGGCACGCCGGGTGGAACAGGAGGTCTGGGACGAGCCTCACCCGGAGGCTTGGGCCGGCAAACTCGTCGAAGCCGTCGCGGCCTCGACAAGGCCGGCCCTCATCGTCGCGCACGGCCTCGGCGTCCTGACGACCATCGTCGCCGCGCCCGCCTTCCGGCGCGACGTGGTGCGCGGCGCCTTTCTCGTCGCCCCCCCGGACGTCGAACGGCCGGACATGCGCGTGCACCGGCATGCCTTCTCGCCCGTGTCGCGCGAGCCCCTGCCCTTCCCGTCCCTGCTCGTCGCCAGCCGCACAGATCCGCTTTGTTCCTACGAGCGGGCGGAGGACTTCGCCTATTCCTGGGGCTCCGCCCTCGTCGATGCCGGCGAATCGGGCCATCTGAACGACGAGAGCGGCCACGGCCCCTGGCCGGAAGGCCTGATGCGGCTCGCGGGCTTCATGAAGGACCTCTGACGATGGGCCGGGCGGATATCGGCCGCCTGGTGGCCGCCGCCGCGCTCCTGCCGCTCTGCACTCCCCTCCCCGCCCGGGCCGAGGCCTGGCAGCGTTACGTCAACGAGCGATTCGGCGCGGCGGTCGAGTACCCCGAACGCTTCTCCGTCCAGCTCGAACCGCCCGCGAATGGCGACGGCCAGCGCTTCCGCACGGCGGACGGACGGGCCGAACTCGCGGTGTTCGGCTTCTATAACGCGCTGGAGGAGACGCCGAAGGCGATGACGACAAGCCGACGGCGCGACGGAATGGCCTACAGCTACGTCGCCGCCACCGCGGATTCCTTCGTCCTGTCGGGGCGGAAGGAGGGCCGGATCGGCTATGAGCGCTGTCTCCGGTCGCGTCAGGACCGCACCATCTTCGTCTGTTTCGACATCACGTATCCGGATGCGGAAGCCGGCGCCTATGACCCGATCGTAAGCCGGATCAGCCGCTCGCTCAGGGCGGAGGGGACGCCGTAGTATCGGCGCTCCGGACACGGAGCGATCGGGCATCGCATCACGCTTTGCCACGGGATCCGGGAGAACTGCCCCTCGCCCCCCAAGTAAACGACGTGGCCGGCCAGATGGATATCTTTGTGGGAAGCAGCAATCTGGCGATTGACAAGATTCGTCCGCACGCCGAACCCTGAGTGCGGCGGCGCGGCGCGCGTCGCATGCGGGAGGCCCGTATGGCTCACAAGTTCGAGATCTACAAGGACAAGGCCGGCGAGTTCCGTGTCCGGTTCAAGTACAACAGCGAAGTGATCTTCTCGACCGAGGGCTATACGAGCAAGGCCTCGGCCCAGAAGGCGATCAAGTCGATCAAGGACAAGGGCCCGGCCGCGCCCGTCGACGACACGACCGAGGCGAAGGCGGCCGCTCCCAAGGCAGCCAAAGCTGCGAAGACCGCCACTCCTGCGGAAAAGCCGGCCACGAAGGCGCCAGCCAAGAAGGCCGACCGTGACGTCAAGGCCGCCGCGAAGCCGGCCAAGGCCGAGGCGAAGGCCACCAAAGCCGACGCCAAACCCGGCAAGAAGGCAGCCAAGGCCGCCAAAGCGTCGACGAAGGCGGGCGCTCCCGCCTGACCGAAGCGGCTCGCGGAGCGACGTTCCGCGACGGAAGCCCGGTCGAAGGCGTTCGGCGCAGCCGGCCTCGCGGCGGGGCCCGGGATCATCGCCCGGTCTCCGAGACGACCGGACAGAGCCACGATGCTCGCTGTCAGGACGAGATCTCGGGCCTGGCGGAGCGTCGTGGGATCGCCTGCTCCCGATCCGCGCCGGTCAGTAGATCGCCCAGAGCCCGGGCGTGGCGAATTCCACGAGATGCCCATCGGGGTCGCGGACGTAGATGCTGTCCCCGCCGCGCGGCCAACGGGTTCGCCCCTCGATCGCGATCGCGCTTTCGGACAGGCGGGATTCGAGCAGCGGAAGCGCGCCCTCTCGGATCGCGAAGGCGATATGGATCGGGCCATGTCCGTCATGCGGCGGAATGGTGCCGCCCGGGAGGGTGACGGTCTCGCGCGTCGTCCCCCGCCGAAACAGAAGAAGCACGCCGCGCCGGCCGTGATCCAAAGCGACCAGCCGTTCATCCCCAAACAATCGCCGAAGGCCGAGCAGGCCCTCGTAGAACGCGGTTGCCCGCGTCAGATCGTCGACATAGAGAGCTGTTTCGAGGACGCCGTCGATCAACGGTGCCGCCTCGGACGAGCCTTTTTCAGCCATCGTGATGTCCCTTCTTCCGCCCGCACCGAGGGCGTAGGCTGATTCAACACCGCTCGAGGCACCGTGTTTCGGACAGAGCGATGACATAGGCGGACCGCCGCAATCGCATTCCACCGTCAAACGACCGGATTCGACCCTTCTTTTTAGGATATCCGGATCGTACGATAGCATACTGTCTTAGCGACGCTTGGAATCGACGAACGTCTCTTCATCGGGCGGTTACTTCCCAGGGATCAGTGCTGGCGCCATGACCTCCCAAGATCGTGCCTCCGACATGACGGCGTCGGCGGCGAGCGGACCTTCTCTGGACGCGCTGATACGCGAAGACCAGTTCGCGAGCATTCGCGGAAGCCTGTCCATCGCCATACCGGTCAATCAAGCGCTGTGCCTTGCCACCCTGGTCATCGCCATGAACGAGGGGCGAGGCGGCGCTGGAGCGATCTGGTTCGCCGCCGCGTCGGCCATCAACGTCCTCCGCTTCGCGCAGTCTCAATGGGCCTTGGACCGCTTCGGATGGCTGCGCCGGACCTCCGTCGAACGGCATTTCCGGGCGGCGACCCTGCTGGCGGCCCTGTCCGGCCTCGTCTGGGCCTGCACGCCCGCCCTTCCGGCCGATGTGATGTCGCCCGCGGGCGTGTTCAACCTCGTCGTCGGCGCGGGCATCACCGGCGGTTCCGCCGCTCTGGTCGTGGCCTATGCGCCTGTCTCCACGGCCTTCGTCACGCCGGTCCTGCTCGTCAACGCGGCCTTCCTGATGGCCGGCCAGACGTTCGAACGCGTCATGCTCGGCATGACGATCCTGCTGTATCTCGGGGCTCTGGTCAGGAGTTCGTTCCGCAGTCAGGCAGCCTTCTGCGAGACGAGCCGGCTCAAGCACGAAGCCCGAGCCATGGCCCGTTCCCTCCGGGAGGCGCATGCGAAATCGAGCGAGATCGCAGAGGAGATGTCCCACCGCGCGCTGCACGATTCGCTCACCGGCCTCAAAAACCGGGCCGGCTTCATTCTCGACCTCGAGCAGCGATGCGCCACCCGCTCCCCTGACCTCTGCCTGCTGCTGCTCAATCTCGACGGGTTCAAATCCATCAACGACGCCTTCGGTCACAAGATGGGCGATCAGGTCCTGGTCGAGGTCTCCCGTCGGATCGCCGCGACCATGCCCAAGGGGCAGTCGCTCGCCCGCCTGAGCGGCGACGAATTCGCGATCGCCTACGATGCCCACGACGCCGAGCTCCTCCCCGGCGATTACGCACAGCAGCTGATCGCCGCGATCGGCGCGCCGATCGACCTGTTCGACGGCGGCCATGTCGGGGTGAGTATCGGCATCTACCAGGGAGCGACCGGCGACACGGCCGACATGCTCCTGTTCGCCGACGAGGCGCTGAACGCCGCCAAGAGCACCGGCCGCAATCGCTACTGCACCTTCGACAAGGCGCTCGGCAACCGTCTCAAGATGCGCCGCGACAGCGAGCGCGATCTGCTCCCGGCGCTGAAAAACAGGGCGCTCGAGATCTGGTATCAGCCCATTTTCAAGTGCGGCGGGCGCCAGCTCGGCAGCATCGAGGCGCTGGTGCGCTGGAATCATCCCCGGCATGGCTGGATCGCCCCGCCCGACATCGTGGTCGCGGCCACCTTGGCGGGACAGTCGGAACGGTTCTTCTGCTTCGTCGTCGAGGAGAGCTGCGCCATGATCGCGCGGCTGCGGGCGCTCGGCATGGAGGACGTCACCGTCGCCATGAACGTGTCGCCGCGGGAGATGGCACAGCTACCGGTCGATCGGCTGATCCTCGAGAGGTTGGAACTGGCAGGTCTGCCGCCCACATCCCTCGAAATCGAGGTGACCGAGGAGACGGCCGTCGATCTTCGGGCCGTCGCGGGAAAGCTCGCCGCTCTGTCGGATGCCGGCGTCAGGATCGCGATCGACGATTTCGGGGCCGGCTACTCGTCCCTCGCCACGCTGCGCCATCTGCGGGCCGACAGGCTGAAGGTCGACCGCTCCCTCGTCACGGGCCTCGCCACCTCGCCGGAAGATCGCCTGCTGCTGCAGGCCATCGTCAGCCTGGGTCAGGCCCTGAACATCGAACTCGTCGCCGAAGGGGTCGAATCGGCCGACGACGTGCTCGCCCTCCAGACGCTCGGCTTCGATGCGATGCAGGGCTTCCACCTCGGCCGGCCTGGGCCGGCCGACAGGATCATCGAGCAGTTCGGGCCTCAGTCCGGCGGGGCCGGCTAGGCCGCTACCACATATCGAGGGCGATGCGGGCCTCGTCCGACATGCGGCTCTGATCCCACGGGGGATCGAAGACCATGTTGACCTTCGCCTCCCTCACGCCCGGGACGGCGGCGACCGCGTTCTCGACCCAGATCGGCATCTCGCCCGCGACCGGGCAGGCCGGAGCGGTGAGGGTCATGTCGATCGTGACCGTGCGATCGTCCGCGATGTCGACCCGGTAGATCAGGCCGAGTTCGTAGATGTCGGCCGGAATCTCCGGATCGTAGACCGTCTTCAGGGCCGCGACGATGTCGTCGGTCATGCGGTCCATCTCTTCCGGCGGCAGGGCCGAAGCCTGCGCCGGCGCGGCACCGTTGGTGGCCGCAGGGTCGGTGGGAGCGTCGTTCATCTCGAATCTCGTATCGGTGGCCGGCGATCAGGAGAACAGCGTCTCGGCGCGGGCCAGGGCTTCGGCCAGTTTATCCACTTCCGCCATGGTGTTGTAGAGGCCGAACGACGCGCGGCAGGTCGAGGTCACGCCGAAGCGGTCGAGGAGGGGCATGGCGCAATGGGTTCCGGCCCGGACGGCGACCCCCTGACGGTCGATGACCGTCGCGACGTCGTGAGCGTGAGCGCCCTTCATCTCGAAGGAGAGGATGGGCCCCTTGCCTGTCGCCTGCCCGAAGATCCGGATCGAGTTCATGCGGCCGAGGCGCTCGTGGGCGTAGGCGGAGAGCGCCTCCTCATGCGCGCGGATCGCCGGTCGGCCGACCGAATCCATGAAGCGCAGGGCCGCCCCGAGCCCGATCGCCTCGATGATCGGGGGCGTGCCGGCCTCGAAACGGTGCGGAGGCTCGCCGTAGGTGACGGTCTCCCGCGAGACGACCTTGATCATCTCCCCGCCCCCCTCGTAGGGCGGCAGTTTCTCCAGCCATTCGCGCTTGCCGTAGAGGACGCCGATCCCGGTCGGCCCGTAGACCTTGTGACCGGTCAGGACATAGAAATCGGCATCGAGCGCCCTGACGTCGACGTCGAGATGGACCGCACCCTGGCTTCCGTCCACCATGACCGGGACGCCGTGGGCATGGGCGATGCGGATGATTTCGGCGATCGGCGTCACGGTCCCCAGCATGTTCGACATGTGGGTCATCGCGACGATCTTCGTCCGAGGCGTGATCAGCTTCTCGAATTCGTCGAGGAGGAAATTGCCCTCCTCGTCGACGGGCGCCCATTTGATCACCGCCCCCTTGCGCTCGCGCAGGAAGTGCCAGGGCACGATGTTGGAATGATGCTCCATGATCGAGAGGATGATCTCGTCCCCCTCCCCGATCGCGAGGCGGCCGTAGCTGTCCGCGACGAGGTTGATGGCCCCCGTCGCCGAGCGCGTGAAGACGATCTCGTCCGTCGAGGCCGCGTTGAGGAAGGCGCGCACGCTCTCCCGGCCGGCCTCGAAGCCCTCCGTGGCCGCGTTCGCCATGAAGTGCAGCCCGCGATGGACGTTGGAATAGCCGCCCTCCATGGTCGCGACCATGGCGTCGATCACCGCGCGCGGCTTCTGCGCCGAGGCGGCGTTGTCGAGATAGACGAGCGGCTTCCCGTAGACCTCCTTCGAGAGGATCGGGAACTGGGCCCTCAGGGCCTCGACATCGTAGGTCATGCGCGGAAGCGGCCTCCCGGCCTGCTGCAAATGGCAATGGTCGCGGCGGCCATCACGCTGGCGCCACGACATAGAGGATGATCACGAGGAGATAAAACGCGCCGTTGACCAAAGTTGCGACGGCGAGCGATCGCCACACCCCGAGCCGGAAGGCGGCGCCGAGGCAGGCGGCGAAATAGGGCACGACCATCGCCGCCTCGATCGCCGAATAGAGGCTCGGCGGATCGGCCGCGATCATCCCCGGCGGAAGGGCGGCGAGCGCGACCAGCTTCACGGCCACGGTCGGCAGCAGGGAGATCCAGGCGCTGACGGCGACGACCGAGCGCATCCGCGCGAGCTTCGGGCGCGACCAGCCCCAGCCGGAGAGCGCGAGAGCGGCGACGGCAGCCGTCCAGTAGCCGGCCAGAAGCGCGACGCCGATGATCGCGGCTCCCGCGGCCAGCAGCAGCAGCCCATGCGCGAGCGTCTCCTGATCGAGCGCGTTGGCGACCGCCGCAGCCCCGAGCCCGCGGGTTTCGGGATCGGCCAGGCCGAGGCAGGCCACGAAGGCGACGAAGAGCGCGAGCCGCGCCCCCTCGCCGATCCCGGCAGCGAGGGTCTCGCGCATCGCCTGCACGGGCGACATGGCGCCGGTCACCAGATGGCGGAAGGCGATCGGCAAGCCGTAGCGCGGAGCCGGCGCGAGCGACGCAGTCCGCTCGCTCAAGGCCGCATTCCGAGCAGCTTGGCC
Source organism: Enterovirga rhinocerotis (assembly GCF_004363955.1). Lineage (GTDB taxonomy): Bacteria > Pseudomonadota > Alphaproteobacteria > Rhizobiales > Beijerinckiaceae > Enterovirga > Enterovirga rhinocerotis. Next base: position 299,830 of record NZ_SNZR01000015.1, on the reverse strand, counting down.
GAGAAGCCGAAAGCGAGCAGCCCTAGGACGACGAGAAGGATCAAGGCGAGCGGCCCGAGGATCGTCACGCCGAAGGCCTGGGCGATCGAGAGATCGCAGGCCTCGGCGACGCTCGGGATCATGTGCGCGGTCACGAGAAAGGCGACCACGATGGCGATCGTGTCGCTGGCGAAGCCGACCGCCATCCCGAGAGCAATCGCACCGAGGATGGGCAGGGTCGCAGCCCACCATCCGAAGGCGAGGCCGCTTCCGAGCCGGCGTGCGTCGTAGCGCCCGAAGGAGATCACCCGCCCGCCGCCGATCATCAGGAGCCACACGGCGAGCGAGACCAGGATCGCGATGGCCGGGTTGCCGACGACGTTCAGCAGCGGCAGCCAACCCTCCGCGCCCGGCGGAAGGTCGGAGGCCCGGAACGGCTCCCGGACATAGACGTCGATCCCGCTGACGAAGCCGGCGAGGGCGACCATCGCCGCCTGCCAGCCCCAGCCGAGAGGCTCGGACCCGCGGCGGCGCGGGAGACGGCGCGCGCGAAAGGCCCCGTCCACGAGATCGGCAAGAGCGGCGCGCGGCGAGTAACCCGAGGCAGGTTCCAGCGCCAGCGACGCGGTCTCACCGTCGGGCGGCAAGCCACTCCTCCACGCGCCCGACCAGCGCGTCGCGCACGCCCTCGTGCTCGATCGCCTCGATCGGCGGGCCGACGAAGGCCTGGAGCAGCAGGCTCTCGGCCTCGGCCTTCGGCAGGCCGCGGCTCTTGAGGTAGAACAGCAGCTCGTCGTCGAGCGCGCCGCAAGTCGCGCCATGCCCGCAGACGACGTCGTCGGCGAAGATCTCGAGCTCCGGCTTGTTGTTCATGCTGGCGCGCTCCGAGAGCAGGAGCGCGTCGGACTTCATGCCGCCATCGGTCTTCTGGGCATGCGGACGCACGACGATCTTGCCCTGGAAGACGCCGGTCGTCTCCCCGTCGAGGATCGTCTTGAAGGTCTCGCGGCTCGTGCAATGCGGCACGGCATGATCGACGACGAGCGTCGCATCCGCATGCTGGCGCCCACGCAGCAGGGAGATGCCGTCGATCCGAACCGTCGAGTTCTCGCCCTTGCAGGCGAGGAAGACCTGATGGCGGGCCGCGGCCGAGCCGATGAGCGCGTTATGGGTCGAGAACGAGACGTCAGCGCCGAGCGTGGCGGTGATCGTCGAGAGGGACAGCACATCCGCCCCCTCGCCGTTGAAGCGCACGTGATCGACGCTCGCGCCGTCGCCGACGACGAACTCCACCGCGGTGTTGGTCTGGTTGGCGAGGCCGTCCGGCCCCTCGTGGCTCTCGATCAGCGTCACCTTGGCGCCGGCCTCGACGACGACGAGCACGCGCGTCGCAGTCGAGAAGGCCGTCTCCCCCGCGGAGACGAAGCGAAGCGCGATCGGCTGGTCGGGGGTCGCGCCGGCCGCGACGCGGATCACCGCGCCGTCGTTCATGAAGGCGGTGTTCAGCTCGAGGATCGGGTTGCCCTGCGCAACCTCCACACGCCCGAGGGAGGCGAGCAGGGGATGCCCCTCCCCGAGCGCCTGCTCGAACGGGACGACCTCGATCCCCGAGGGGAAGGATTCGGCCTCCTTGAGGCTCGCCGCGAGGTGGCCGTTGACGAAGGTCAGCCGGTACGCGGGGACGGAGGCGAAGGCCTTGGCCTGGTTGAAGGCCTTGGCGATCTCCGTCGCGTTGGGGCGCTCGGCCGGCGGCGCCGCCTCGCGCATCAGCGCGCGCAGGTCGAAGTACTTGAACTCCTCGACCCGCCGATGCGGCAGGCCGCGTTCGCGAAAGCCGGCGAGCGCGGCCTCACGGATTGCGACGTCGCCCGGCAGGCCACCCTTGAGGCGGTCGAACAGGTCGCCGAGACCCGTCTCGGCCGCCGTCCTGATCTGCGTGACCTCGGTCATGGTCAGGCGGCCTCCTGCCGGTAATCGGCATAGCCGTTGGCCTCGAGTTCGAGCGCGAGTTCCTTGCCGCCCGACTTCACGATGCGCCCGTTCGCCATCACGTGCACGGTGTCGGGCACGATGTGGTTGAGCAGGCGCTGATAGTGCGTGATGACGAGGAAGGAGCGATCCTTCGAACGCAGCGTGTTGACGCCTTCGGAGACGATGCGGAGCGCGTCGATGTCGAGGCCGGAATCGGTCTCGTCGAGGATGCAGAATTTCGGCTCCAGCAGAGCCATCTGCAGGATCTCCATGCGCTTCTTCTCGCCGCCCGAGAAGCCGACATTGAGGGCGCGCTTGAGGAAGTCCTTCTTGATCTCGAGCGTCTCGCCCGCCGCGTTGACGCGCTTGATCAGGTCGGGCGTCGTCAGCTCGTCCTCGCCGCGGGCGCGGCGCTGCGCGTTCAGCGCGGCCTTGAGGAAGGTCATCGTGCCGACGCCGGGGATCTCCAGCGGATACTGGAAGGCGAGGAACACCCCGGCCGCCGCGCGCTCGTCGGCCTCCATCTCGAGGAGGTTCTGGCCATCCAGGAGGATCTCGCCGTCGAGGACCTCGTAATCCTCCTTGCCGGCGATGACGTAGGAGAGGGTCGATTTGCCGGAGCCGTTCGGCCCCATGATGGCCGCAACTTCGCCGTCGGCCACCTTCAGCGACAGGCCGTTGAGGATGCGGTTGTCCTCGATCTGGACGGTGAGGTTGTTGATTTCGAGCATTTGCTTTCCGTGTTCCGTATTCCCGGCACCGCCGAGATCATTGTTCTGGAAATGGTTTTGGCTGTCCCGGTTGCGATCGGCGCGTCCGGCTCGCCCCCTACCCGTCGGCCAACTCCAGTCGGCGCTCGATCCGATCGAGTCGAACCTTGATCATCGCGATATCCGTGTGATCGTGCTCCTGGAGCGTCATGACCGCCGCGATGTGCTGGCGGATAGACGTCATCTCTGCCTTCAAACCACGCATGTCGTCCTTGATCATGGCGATGTCGCCTCGGATGGCGCTCAGATGTTCAAGGACGATGTTGTCCGTTGCCATCACCCACCGCTCCCTACGAGCAAAAGCCGCCTAAACATCGAATCCTCCGCCTACTGAGGCTTCGCGCTCGGAGATTTTGGCCTCTCGGCATCCATATAGCCGCACATATCGACCGTGTAGTTGTCAGGACTGCCCTTGACCGGAATGAGTTCGAGGCTCACGTCCACGTCCTGCATAGCCGCTCCCAACAGCACTGCGCCGATACCGCATTCGCCGCGTCCCGGCCCCGACCACAGTGTAACCCGTCCGCCAACGCTGCCTTTGATCACCTCAGCGATCTCGAACTGAGCAGATACAGGCCTTGCAGATGTGCCGACACTGGAGCCGATGTTGTCGCCAAACCCGGCGCCTGTCGGCCAAACGATCTCCCGACCGACGGTCGCCGAAAGCATCCGGCCTTTTGCGACGATCAGCGCCTTGTCCAACCGAGCCTTCTTTCGCCCCTCTTCGGACTTCAGTCCAGACTGACCGGGCTGCACATAGTTGTCAGCGCACGTGCACGCCACAGCAGCGCTCGGGATCAGCAAGGTCGCAAAGACGGCAAAGCAAGCAGGGTGGCGAGCCGCTCTCGTCACCCCACGCTCCCCTCGAGCGAGATCGAGATCAGCTTCTGCGCCTCGACCGCGAATTCCATCGGGAGCTGCTGGAGCACGTCCTTGACGAAGCCGTTGACGATGAGAGCCACCGCCTCCTCCTCGTTGAGACCTCGGCTCTGGCAGTAGAACATCTGGTCCTCGGAGATCTTCGAGGTGGTGGCCTCGTGCTCGAAGACGGCCGTGGAGGTGTTGGCCTCGAGATACGGCACCGTATGCGCGCCGCACTGGTCGCCGATGAGGAGCGAGTCGCAATTGGTGAAATTGCGCGCGCCCGTCGCCCGGCGATGCGCGGAGACGAGGCCGCGATAGGTGTTGTCCGAGCGGCCGGCGGCGATGCCCTTCGAGATGACCTTGGACGTGGTGTTCCGGCCCAGATGGATCATCTTGGTGCCGCTATCGACCTGCTGGCGCCCGTTCGAGATCGCGATCGAGTAGAACTCGCCGCGCGAATTGTCGCCGCGCAGGATGCAGCTCGGGTACTTCCAGGTGATGGCCGAGCCCGTCTCGACCTGGGTCCAGGTGATGACCGCGTTCTTGCCCCGGCAATCGCCGCGCTTGGTGACGAAGTTGTAGATGCCGCCCTTCCCCTCGCTGTCGCCGGGGAACCAGTTCTGGACGGTCGAGTACTTGATCTCGGCATCGTCGAGCGCGACGAGCTCGACCACGGCGGCGTGGAGCTGGTTCTCGTCGCGGCGCGGCGCCGTGCAGCCTTCGAGATACGAGACGTAGGAGCCCTTGTCGGCGATGATGAGCGTGCGCTCGAACTGGCCGGTATTGCGCTCGTTGATGCGGAAATAGGTCGACAGCTCCATCGGGCAGCGCACGCCCGGCGGGATGTAGACGAAGGATCCGTCCGAGAAGACGGCCGAGTTCAGGGTCGCGAAGAAGTTGTCGGTCACGGGCACGACCGAGCCGAGATATTTCTTCACGAGTTCGGGATGCTCGCGGATGGCCTCCGAGATGGGCATGAAGATGACGCCGGCCTTGGCGAGTTCGGCCTTGAAGGTCGTCGCGACCGAGACCGAGTCGAACACGGCGTCCACAGCGACGTTCGAGCCCGGGATGCCTTCCAGCATCTCCACCTCGCGCAGCGGAATGCCGAGCTTCTTGTAGGTGTCGAGGATTTCCGGCGGCAGTTCGTCGAGCGATTTCGGCCCGTCCGCCATGCTCTTCGGCGCAGCGTAATAATACAATTCGTCGTACTTGATCGGCGGATAATCAACGCGCGCCCAGGTCGGCTCCCGCATCGTGCGCCAACGGCGATAGGCATCGAGCCGCCAGTCGAGCATCCATTCCGGCTCGTTTTTCTTGGCCGAGATGAAGCGCACGATCTCCTCGGAGAGGCCCTGCGGCGCCAGCTCCATCTCGATCTCGGTCTCGAAACCGTACTTGTACTGATCGACATCGATCAGCTTCACTTGATCGATCGTCTCCTGCACTGCAGGCATCGCGTTCTCCACCACCCGGCAGCGCCGGGATCTCTCATCCAGTCAATCGGTACGGATTACGCCGCGGCGGACGGTCTCCGGTCATATAGGCGTTGCAACACGGATGCGAAGGCCTCCTCGAAGCGCTCCACGTCCTGCTGTTTCGAGGTCCAGCCGAAGCTGAGCCGGATCGCACCCGAGGCGAGTCCCTCCGGCACGCCCATCGCCGCGAGGACGTGGGAGCGGCCGACCTTGCCCGACGAGCAGGCCGCCCCGGAGGAGACGGCGATACCGGCGAGGTCGAAGGCCATCAGCGCCGTTTCCGCCTTCATGCCGGGCACGGCGAAACACAGCGTGTTCGACAACCGCGGAGCCCCTGCCCCGAAGACGACCGCGTCGGGCGTGCGGCGGCGCACGACGCGCTCGGCCGCGTCCCGGAGCGCGATCAGGCGGGTGCCGTCCTGGGCGAGGTTCGCGAGGGCCGCCTCGCTCGCCGCAGCGAAACCCGCGATCCCAAGGACATTCTCGGTGCCGGCCCTGAACCCGTTCTGCTGGCCGCCGCCATGCAACAGGGCAGCCTCCGGCCCGACCCGTTCGGCCAGGAGCACGAGGGCGCCGATCCCCGCAGGACCGCCGAGCTTGTGGCCGGAGACGCTCATCGCATCGACACCGATCGCTGCCATGTCGAGCGGCATCCGCCCGAACGCTTGCGCCGCATCGGCGTGGAGCACGGCCCCCGCCTCGTGGACGAGGGCGGCGATCTCGCGGATCGGCTGGATCACACCGGTCTCGCCGTTCGCGATCTGGATCGTCACGAGAGTCGGGACGTCGGAGACGGAGAGGCGAGCCCTCAGATCCTCGGCATCCACCCGGCCGAGGGAGTCCACGCGCACGAGCGAGACGGCGTCGGAGGGGAAGCGATGGCCGCCGAGGATGGACGCATGCTCCGTTCCCCCGATGAGGAGCCGCTCGACCGGCCGCCCGTCGAGCGCTCTCAGGCTCCCCGGACGGAGCACGGTGGCGTTGGCTTCGCTCGCTCCGCTCGTGAGGATGACCTCGCCGGGCGCCGCCCCGAGTTGAGCCGCGATCCGCGCACGGGCCGATTCCACGAGGGCGCGGGCCCGCCGCCCTTCGGCGTGGATCGACGACGGGTTGCCGACGAAGCCGAGGGACGCGGCGGCCTTCACCGCCTCCGGACGGAGGGGAGAGGTCGCATTGTGATCGAGATATGTCCGAGTGTGATTCACGAGACCTTTCGACCCGCCTCAACGGAAAGCTTGCAATAGCCCCCCGCCGCCGTGATATCTGCCTCTCGTACGAGCGGCCATTCCTGGCCTCCCGGCCCTGAACGCTCGCGACGAATTTCGCAGTTTAGAACACGTCTAAGCTATTAGAACTATTCTAAGAAGAATTGGCGCCGTTAGGCCCGGGAGTCAAGGCGGCCACAGGCGTCGCCCCTCCGGCTGCGGCATTCTGTCGATTCGGAGGTGTGTGGATATGCCAGAGGTAGTCTTCACCGGCCCGGCAGGGCGGCTCGAGGGACGCTACCAGCCCGCCAAGCAGAAGGGGGCACCGATCGGAATCGTGCTGCATCCGCATCCGCAATTCGGCGGCACGATGAACAACCAGATCGTCTACAATCTGTTCTACGGCTTCCTGAATCGCGGCTTTTCGGCGCTCCGCTTCAATTTCCGCGGCGTCGGCCGGAGCCAGGGCAATTTCGACCACGGCCAGGGCGAGCTGTCGGATGCGGCCGCGGCGCTCGACTGGGCGCAGGCGGTCAATCCGGAAGCGCGCACGTGCTGGATCGCGGGCGTGTCCTTCGGGGCCTGGATCGGCATGCAGCTCCTGATGCGGCGGCCGGAGATCGAGGGCTTCATCTCGATCGCCGCGCCGGCGAACCGGTTCGACTTCACCTTCCTCGCGCCCTGCCCCTCCTCGGGCCTGTTCGTGCATGGCGCCGAGGATCGGGTCGCGCCGCACAAGGAGGTGATGGCGGTCATCGAGAAGGTGAAGACCCAGAAGGGCATCCAGATCGAGCACCAGCTCGTGGACGGCGCCAACCACTTCTTCGACGGCAAGGTCGACGAGCTGATGACGACGGTCGACACCTATCTCGACAAGCGCCTCGGCAAGCGGGACGAGGCGGCCTGAAAGCCCGTCCGGGCGCCGGGGATCGCATCGCCCGGCGCCCATGAAGCTCAGCCGACACGTGGCCGGGCGCCGCGCATCTCGCGGCGCACCTGCCATTAACCATTGGCCCTTAGGCTGGAATGGTTCATGAGGCTGAGTATGCGACATGTTCCACGATCGTCGCGCGGTCGCCAGACAAACGACCCATCTGACGGCCAAAATCTATTGCAGCAGCTTCCCTGCCCTATCCTGCTCCGTCCTCAACGTGAGTTCGCGCGGCGCTCGTCTCGAGTTCACGGCGCCGCCGCCTGACCACGACAACTTCATGCTGATCTTCGACGGTAGCGGACAGGTCTATTGCGGGTCCGTGCGCTGGCGGTGCGGTACGTCCGTGGGGATCGAGTTCGAAGAAGACGCCGACGACCTTCCGATCTGACGGCGCCGAGGGTCGAGCCGGTTGCCGGGTGCGATCCGGCGGGGCAATGTCGGGCCATGGAAACGCCTCTCGCACCCCTCAAGGGAATCAAAGTCCTCGACCTGACCCGCGTCCGCTCGGGCCCGACGGCCGTGCGCCAGCTGGGCGACTGGGGCGCCGACGTCGTCAAGATCGAGACGCCGCCGGAGATCGACCCGGCGGATTATTCCGGCAACCGCCTCGGCTCGGATTTCCAGAATCTGCAGCGCAACAAGCGCGGCATGACGCTCAACATGAAATCCGAACAGGGCCGCGCCGTCTTCCGGCGCCTCGTCGAGGATGCCGACGTCGTCGTCGAGAATTTCCGGCCGGACGTGAAGGCGAAGCTCGGCTTCGACTACGACAGCCTCAAGGCGCTCAACCCGCGCATCATCCTCGCCTCGATCTCCGGCTTCGGCCAGGATGGCCCCTACGCCAAGCGGCCGGGCTTCGATCAGGTGGCGCAGGGCATGGGCGGGCTGATGTCGGTCACGGGCCTTCCCGGAGGAGGGCCGGTCCGCGCGGGCGTCCCGCTCGCCGATCTCTCGGCCGGTATCTTCTGCGCCCAGGGCATCCTCCTCGCGCTGATCGAGCGCGAGCGTTCGGGCGAAGGCCAATGGGTGCAGACCTCGCTGCTCCAGGCCCAGATCTTCATGCTCGATTTCCAAGCCGCGCGCTGGCTCAACGAGGGCGAGGTGCCCCAGCAGGCCGGCAACGATCACCCGACCTCGATCCCGACCGGCGTCTTCACGACGCGCGACGGCCATCTCAACGTCGCGACCGCGGGCCAAGCGATCTGGGAGCGGTTCGCGCGGGCGATCGGCCTCGACCGTCTCATCGACGAGCCCGACTTCAGGACGGGCAAGGACCGCTCGGCCAACCGCGCCCGCCTCAACGCGCTCATCCAGGAGGTGATCGCGACCGAGGACACCGCGACCTGGGTCGACCGGCTCAACGGCGCCGGCATTCCCTGCGGGCCGATCTATGCGATCGACGAGGTCTTCGCCGACCCTCAGGTGCAGCACCTCGAGACGCACGGGACGATCCCCTCGCCCCATGCCGGCGACCTGCACCTCCTGCGCCAGCCCGTGACCCTCTCGCGCACGCCCGCGCGCCTCGAGCGCCACCCGCCGGCGGCCGGCGAGCACACGGGCGAGATCCTCGCCGAACTCGGCTATTCGCCCGCCGAGATCGAGGCGCTCCGGGCCGACAAGGCGATCTGAGCGGCGCCATCACCTCCATCCGGATGCTTGACTTCCGGCCCCCTTCGGCCGGGATAGCATCAGCGCGGCGGGACGGCCGGGCCGGGAGGATACGATGTCGTCAGTGCAGCAGTTCGCCGCCGATCTGAAGGCCGGGCAGTCGATCTTCACGCATTGGTGCGGCATCCCGCATCCCTCGATCGCCGGCCTCCTCGCCCGCGAGCCCGGCTTCGGCGCGGTCGTCGTCGATCTCCAGCACAACCCGGCCGATTTCGCGATGGCGCTGCAGGCGATCCCGCTGGTCGCGGCGGCCGGCAAGCCCTGCGTCGTGCGCATCCCGGTCGGCGAGTTCCAGACGGCCTCGCGGCTCCTCGATGCGGGCGCCTCCGGCATCATCGCGCCGATGATCAACAGCGTCGAGGACGCGCGCCGCTTCGTCGAGTTCACGAAGTTCCCGCCGCTCGGCGGACGGAGTTGGGGGCCGGTCGGCGCCCTCGCCCTGACCGGCCTCGCGCCGACAGAGTATTTCCGGACGGCCAACGATTTCAGCGTCACCTTCGCCATGATCGAGACGCGCGAGGCGCTGGACGCGATCGACGACATCCTGGCCGTCGACGGCATCGACGGCATCTTCATCGGCCCCTCGGACCTCTCGATCGGCCTGTCGGGCGGGACCGTGCTCGACCCCCTGAGCCCGGCCGTCGACGCCGCGCTCGACCATGCGGGAGCCCGCGCCAGGGCGGCGGGCAAGTTCGCCGGCGCCTATACGGGGACCGGCGAGAGGGCGGCCGACAACGTGCGGCGCGGCTTCGGCTTCGTCGCGATCGGCTCCGACACCGCCTTCCTCAAGGCCGGCGCCGCGGCGCTCCGGAAGGGTGCGGGCTGAGAGGCGGGGAGGCCGTCCTCGGTCTCTGACGGGATGCTCTCCCGCTGCTCATCCCGAGATGCGCTCTGAAGGCGCCGTCCTCGGTCGCCACCTCGGGCTGAGGCAGCCGCCTCAGCTCGTGATTCGAGTGGCAAGGATATCCCTCAGGATGCGATCGAAAGCGCTCGTCAGATCGGCCGGATTCTGCACATCCTGATAATTGGACGGCGTCGACGCGCAGCTCCTCAGGAGATTTTCGTCTCCTTTGAGCAGACGAATCGTATAGACGGACGCCGTCTTCTTCGCTTCATCGCAGGCAAGCTTGGTATAGGTGTTCATATCAGCGACGATCTTGTCCTTCGCGGCACGCGACAGCCCCCTTTCGAGCGAACTCAGAAGGACGCCGTCTTTATGGTAGGCGGTATTGTCTCCGTCCGTGAACACGATCATGTAGCGCTCGACATGTCTTTCGCCTGACGCTTCTGAGAACGGTGCGCTCGCCGAGAGCGTCGCGAGGCCCCACGTCACTCCGAGGCCGATATTGGTCAGCCCGCGCGGCTTCATCGCTTCGATCCTGGCGATCATATCCGCGCTGTTTGTCTTCACAGACGCGAGCGGCGTGATCGTGGGAAGACTCCCTCCTTCGCGCGTGGACTTGAGCGCGGGGTGCTTGCTCGCCTCACCCGTCACCGGACTGTCGGTTCCCGCATAGGAACCGAAGCGATCGATGAGATAGCCCGTCCAGTTCGCGCGCACAGTCGACGAATCAACGAATCGAAACCAAGTCGCGTTGCGATTGGCATCCGGATCGACGCGTACCTCCGTGTCGAAAGGCACAATAGATATCTTGATCGAGTCGTTGTCGACCGCCTTTCTTTTCGCTTCTGAGACAAATTCTTTGGCCGCGTTGATCAGTTCCTCGATCTTATGCTTTCCGCTTTCTCGGTCGTTCATCGATCCGGTATTATCGAGAACCAGCGCAATCTCGATCCGTTTCGTCGACCACAGGGCCTGGCTTGAGGCGCCGATGGGCGTCGAGGCGATCCCGAGAAGCTGCATGAAGGCGCTGTCCGAGGTGCCGGTCGCCCGAACCGTGACCGCGGAGCCCGTGCGTTCCGCCGTGGGCGGCTGAAGCGTGATCCCGCTCGGCGACCGGGTACCCGTCTCGAACCCGAACACGGATTCGACGGCGTTCTTGGCGATGGCGTCGATCACCTCCTGGCTGGCCGTCCTCGGAAGCTTCACGATGGCGAGGGCGGCCTGGTCGATCGCGACCTGGATCTTCGTCTGCGCCATCGAGGCGCGGCTGTAATCCACCGCGGCTCCGGCGAGGGCGACCAGCGGGATCGCAACGAAACCGAAGATGATCGCCGTGGCGCCCCTCTGATCCGTCTTGAAACGCCTGAACACACCCATCGTGGCCTCCCCCGAGACAGCGAACCGTTCGCCGGCCCCAAGGCGCGAAGCCCGTGCCAGCGGGGATGTGCCGCTTTGGAACGGCTCCGAACGCGTTGCCTCCGGGCGGGAGAGGCTTTAAGGCCCGGCTCTTGTCCTGACCTCTTGGGGAACCATGGTGGCGAGCGTCGGCCCGATCAGCCCGGAACTCGTGCGTCAGCACGGGCTGACCGCGGAAGAATACAAGCGCTTCACGGACCTCATCGGCCGCGAGCCGACGCTGGTCGAACTCGGCATCGTCTCGGCGATGTGGAACGAGCACTGCTCCTACAAGTCGTCGCGCCTGCACCTGAAGACGCTGCCGACCGAGGCGCCCTGGGTGATCCAGGGACCGGGCGAGAATGCGGGCGTCATCGATATCGGCGACGGGCAGGCCTGCGTCTTCAAGATGGAATCGCACAACCATCCGAGCTTCATCGAGCCCTACCAGGGCGCCGGGACGGGCGTCGGCGGCATCCTGCGCGACGTCTTCACGATGGGCGCGCGGCCCATCGCGGCGCTGAACGCGCTGCGCTTCGGCTCGCCGGACCATCCGAAGACGCGCCACCTCGTCTCCGGCGTCTCGGCCGGGATCGGCGGCTACGGCAATTCCTTCGGCGTGCCGACCGTCGGCGGCTCGGTCGGCTTCCACACCCGCTACGACGGCAACATCCTCGTCAACGCGATGGCCGTCGGCCTCGCCGAGACGGACAAGATCTTCTACGCCAAGGCGACGGGCGTCGGGAATCCGATCGTCTATCTCGGCTCCAAGACCGGCCGCGACGGCATCCACGGCGCGACCATGGCCTCGGCCGCCTTCGACGACGAGAGCGAGGAGAAGCGCCCGACGGTGCAGGTCGGCGATCCCTTCGCCGAGAAGCTGCTCCTCGAAGCCTGCCTCGAACTGATGGCATCGGGCTCGGTCATCGCGATCCAGGACATGGGCGCTGCCGGCCTCACCTGCTCGGCTGTCGAGATGGGCGCCAAGGGCGATCTCGGCGTCGAGCTGGACCTCGACGCGGTCCCCTGCCGCGAGGAGGGCATGACCGCCTACGAGATGATGCTGTCGGAGAGCCAGGAGCGCATGCTCATGGTGCTCGACCCCGAGCGCGAGGAGGATGCCGAGGCGATCTTCCGCAAATGGGGCCTCGATTTCGCGGTCATCGGCAAGACCACCGACACGCTCCGCTTCGTCGTCAAGCATGGCGGCAAGACGGTCGCGGACCTGCCGATCAAGGAACTCGGCGACCTCGCCCCGATCTATGACCGCCCGCATCTCGCCAACACCTACGAGCCCGTGATCGCCGCCGGCAGCGTCGAGCCGCCGGTCTCCCACGCCGAGGCGCTGCTGAAGCTCGTCGGCTCGCCGGACGGCTGCTCGAAGCGCTGGGTCTACGAGCAATACGACCACCTGATCGGCGGCAACACGGTGAGCGGACCGGGCGGCGATGCGGCCGTGGTGCGGGTCGAGGACGGGCCAAAGGGCCTCGCGCTCACGACCGACGTCACGCCCCGCTATTGCGACGCCGATCCCGTCGAGGGCGGCAAGCAGGCCGTGGCCGAGGCCTGGCGCAACATCACGGCGGTCGGCGGGCTTCCGCTCGCCGTGACCGACAACCTCAATTTCGGCAATCCAGAGCGGCCCGAGTACATGGGCCAGTTCGTCGGCTGCATCCGCGGCATCGGCGAGGCCTGCCGGGCGCTCGACTTCCCGATCGTGTCCGGCAACGTCTCGCTCTATAACGAGACGAACGGGCGGGGCATCCTGCCGACGCCGACCATCGGGGCGGTCGGGCTCGTCGACGACGTGACCGTCCGCGCCTCGATCCCCTTCAGGCGCGAGGGCGAGGCGGTGCTGGTGCTCGGCACCACTTCCGGCTGGCTCGGCCAGTCGCTCTATCTGCGCGAGGTCTGCGGCCGCGAAGAGGGCGCGCCGCCGCCCGTCGATCTCGCGACCGAGCGGAAGGTCGGCGATTTCGTGCGCGGCCTCATCCGGTCCGGGCGCCTCGACACCGTCCACGATTGCTCGGATGGCGGCCTCGCGGTCGCCCTCGCCGAGATGGCGATGCCGAACGGCATCGGCATCGCGCTCGAGGCGCGGGACATGCCGACGACCGTGCCGCTCCACGCCTTCCTCTTCGGCGAGGACCAGGGCCGCTACGTCGTCACCTGTTCGAGCGAGGCGATGTTCGCGCTCCGGCAGGAGGCGACCGAAGCCGGGGTGCCGAACTGGTATCTGGGCCTCACCGGCGGCGACGCCATCGTCTTCCCGGGCGAGGACGGCATCGCCGTCTCGGCCCTCAAGGAGGCGCATGAGGGCTGGCTGCCGGCCTATATGAGCGGATCCGCCGCCGCCCCCGACGGCGATGAGCCGCCCGCGGCCGAAGCGGCCTGAGGAGAACGACGATGGCGATGGAAGCGGGCGAGATCGAGCGCATGATCAAGGCGGCGATCCCCGATGCCGCGGTCGAGATCCGCGACCTCGCGGGCGACGGCGACCATTACGCGGCGACCGTCACCTCGGCGGCCTTCAAGGGCCTGCCGCGCGTGCGCCAGCATCAGATGGTCTATGATGCCCTCGGCGGCCGCATGGGCGGCGTCCTGCACGCCCTCGCGCTGACGACGGTCGTGGGGGAGTAGCTCTCCGTCTTTGCGGGCGGAGCGACGCGACCCGGCCCTATCCGCCCGGCTCCGGCTTGCTTCGTCGGCTCCGCCTCCTCGCAACGACGGCGGATGCTCAGAAATCCAGCGGCGCGTTGTCGACGACCTCCTTCATCACGAAGAAGGTCCGCGTCTGGCGGACTCCCGGCAGGGCGATCAGCTTCTCGCCGTGGAGCCGGTTGAAATCGGCCATGTCGCCGACCCTGATCTTCAGGAAGTAGTCGAAATCCCCTGCTACGAGGTGGCAATCGAGGACGAAGGGCAAGGCTGCGACCGCCCTCTCGAACGTCCCGAAGCTCTCCGGCGTCGAGCGGTCGAGGACGACGCCGACCATGACGAGCGCGCCGCGCCCGACCCGCGCCGGCTCCACCATCGCCCGGACGCCCGTCACGAAGCCGGCCGCGAAGAGCCGCTGCACGCGCCGATGACAGGTCGCGGGACTGACCGCGACGCGCTCGGCGAGGTCGGCGTTGGAGAGGCGGCCGTCGGCCTGGAGCAGGCGGAGCAGCTTCATGTCGATCCGGTCCAGCGCCTGGCTCATGAAAGAATCTTTCGATTTCTGAGTATCGGACGAGACGAATGGGATATCTTTATCCTGGATGCCTTCGCCATCGTCCAGCGTCGTGCGCATCTTAGAAAGCACCTTTCATCGGCATCCTGATAGGTTCGGCGCTGTCGTCAATCGCGAAACCGAGGCCGTCATGCTGTCGAAATTCGAGCGCTACCCGCTGACCTTCGGGCCGACCCCGATCGAGAAGCTGTCGCGGCTGGGCGAGCATCTCGGCGGCGGTGTCGAGATCTACGCCAAGCGCGAGGATTGCAATTCGGGCCTCGCCTATGGCGGCAACAAGCTGCGTAAGCTCGAATACATCGTCCCCGACGCCATCGCCTCGAACGCCGACACGCTCGTCTCGATCGGTGGCGTGCAGTCGAACCATACCCGCATGGTGGCGGCCGTCGCGGCCAAGATCGGCATGAAGTGCCGGCTCGTGCAGGAGGCCTGGGTGCCGCACGAGGACGCCGTCTACGACCGCGTCGGCAACATCCAGCTCAGCCGCATCATGGGCGCCGATGTGCGCCTCGTCGACGAGGGCTTCGACATCGGCATCCGCAAGAGCTGGGAGGACGCGATCGCCGAAGTGAAGGCGCAGGGCGGCAAGCCCTACGCGATCCCGGCCGGCGCCTCGGTGCACAAGTTCGGCGGCCTCGGCTATGTCGGCTTCGCCGAGGAGGTGCGGGCGCAGGAGAAGGAACTCGGCTTTTCCTTCGACTACATCGTCGTCTGCACCGTGACCGGCTCGACCCATGCCGGCATGCTCGTCGGCTTCGCCGCGGATGGGCGCGAGCGTCGTGTCATCGGCATCGACGGCTCCTTCACGCCGGCCCAGACGAAGGCGCAGGTGCTTTCGATCGCGCAGAACACGGCGAAGCTCGTCGAGCTCGGCCGCGATCTCGTGGAAGACGATGTCGTCCTCGTCGAGGACTACGCCTATCCGGCCTATGGCGTGCCGTCCGAGGAGACCAAGGAGGCGATCCGCCTCTGCGCCCGCCTCGAAGGCATGATCACGGACCCCGTCTACGAGGGGAAATCCATGCAGGGCATGATCGACCTCGTGCAGAAGGGCTACTTCCCCGCCGGCTCGAAGGTCCTCTACGCCCATCTCGGCGGCGCGCCCGCCCTCAACGGCTACGGCTACGCCTTCCGCAACGGCTGACGCGGGCGGCGACGCCGCCGAATCGGGATGCCGGCAGGCCCGACGCGCCGCGATCGGGCTTGCCTTGCAAAGAGGCAGCGGCGAAACGGGCATCGATCATAACGAGGAAGCGATGCCCTTCACCATCCAGGACCTTCAGCGGCGCAAGCAGGCGGGCGAGCGCGTCGCCATGGTCACGGCGTACGATTACCCCTCCGCACTTCTCGTCGGCCGGGCCGGCATCCCGATGATCCTCGTCGGCGATTCGATGGGGATGGTCGTCCACGGGCACGGCACGACGCTTCCCGTCACGGTCGAGGACATCGTGCGCCACACGGCAGCGGTGGTGCGGGCGGGGACGGACGCGCTCATCGTCGCGGACCTTCCCTTCCTCACCTATTCCGACCCGGAGAGCGCCGTCGCGGCGGCGCGGCGGATCATGCAGGACGGGGGAGCGCATGCGGTGAAGCTCGAAGGCGGCGCCGCCGTCGCGCCGATCGTGCGCCATCTCGTCGCCTTCGGCGTGCCGGTGATGGGCCATCTCGGCTTCACCCCCCAGGCACAGCACCAGATCGGCATCCGCGCGCAGGGCAAGGAGGCTTCCGCGGCGCGGCGCATGCTCGACGACGCTCTGCTGCTCCAGGAGGCCGGTGCCTTCTCGGTCGTGCTCGAACTCGTGCCCGCTCCGCTAGCGGCGGAGATCACGGCCCGGCTCGGCATCCCGACCATCGGCATCGGCGCCGGTCTCGGCTGCGACGGCCAGGTCCAGGTCTGGCACGACCTCCTCGGGCTCTTCGAGTCGAAGCCGCCGCGCCACGCCAAGCCCTACGCGAAGGTCGGCGCCCTCATCGAGGAGGCCCTGCGCAGCTATCGCGAAGAGGTGGAGGCCGAGGCTTTCCCCACCGCCGCCCAAAGCGTGAAGATGGACGAGGCCGCGCTCGCCGAGGCCTTGCGCTGACTTCGCCCCGCCGGCCTTGAAATCGCGCCCGGCACGGGCGCATATACGCTCAACGCGCTTGCTCGAACGGAGCCCTCACGATGTCCGATGCCCACGCCCAGATCGACAACGAAGTGAAGTCGAACGACGTCGTCCTTTTCATGAAGGGCACGCCGCAATTCCCGATGTGCGGCTTCTCGGGCCAGGTCGTCCAGATCCTGAACTATGTCGGCGTCCCGTATAAGGGCGTGAACGTCCTCGACGACGAGGGCATCCGCAACGGCATCAAGGAATATTCCAACTGGCCGACGATCCCCCAGCTCTACGTGAAGGGCGAGTTCGTCGGCGGCTGCGACATCACGCGTGAGATGTTCCAGTCGGGCGAGCTGCAGCAGCTCCTCGCCGAGAAGGGCCTGCCGGTCACCAAGCCCGCGGCCTGAGGCTGACTGCCAACCATCCTCATCCTGAGGTGCTCGGCAAAGCCGAGCCTCGAAGGACGCACAGCGTTGCGCGTGCTTCGAGGCCGGCCTTCGGCCGGCACCTCAGCATGAGGACGAGACGAGTTTCCAAGCGGGCCCCGACGCACCGGCTCCACGCGGCACAGCGACCGCGTCGAGATCTTCTCCCGCAAGGAGAGAAGCCGCCCTACGACACCACGGCCAGCCGCGGCTCCGGCTCGTCGAACTGGAGCGCCGCCAGCCGGGCATAGAGGCCGTCGCGGCGGATGAGCGCCTCGTGCGGGCCCTCTTCCACGATCATGCCGTCCTCCATGACGAGGATCCGGTCGGCGTCGCGCACGGTCGCGAGACGGTGGGCGATGACGAGACTGGTCCGCCCCGCCATCAGGCGCTCGAGCGCCGTCTGGACCGCCCGCTCGCTCTCGGCATCGAGCGCGGAGGTCGCCTCGTCCAGAAGCAGGATCGGCGCGTCCTTGAGCACCGCGCGGGCGATGGCGATGCGCTGGCGCTGGCCGCCGGAGAGGGTCACGCCGCGCTCGCCGATCCGGGTCTCGTAGCCCTCGGGCAGGCCCGCGATGAAATCCGCCGCGGCCGCCGCCTCCGCCGCCCGCTCGACCTCGGCGAGCGTCGCGTCCGGCCGGCCATAGCGGATGTTGTCGAGGACCGAGCCCATGAAGATCGTCGGTTCCTGCGGCACGAGCGCCATGCGCTGCCGGAGGGCGGCCGGATCGAGGGAGGGAAGCGCCATGCCGTCGACGAGCACGCGGCCCGCCTGGGGGTCGTAGAAGCGCAGCAGGAGCTGGAACACCGTGCTCTTGCCGGCTCCGGACGGCCCCACCAGCGCCACGCGCTCGCCCGCACGCACGCAGAAGGACACGCCGCGCAGCGACTGGGCCTCACGGCTCGGATAGGCGAAGCGCACGTCCTCGAAGGCGAGCGTGCCGAGCGGAGGCTCGGGCAGCGTCAGGGGGCGGGCCGGCGCCGTGATGGCCGGATGGGCGTCGAGGATCTCGCCGAGCCGTTCGGCCGCGCCGGAGGCGGCGGCGAGTTCGCCATAGACCTCCGACAATTGCCCGAGCGCGCTCGCCGCGAAGACCGCATAGAGCACGAATTGCGAGAGCCGGCCCGCGCTCATCTGGCCGGCGAGCACGTCCTGGGCGCCCCACCAGAGGATGCCGACGACGCTCGCCGAGACGAGGAAGATCACCGCGCCCGTGAGATAGGCCCGCGTCCGGCTCGCGCCACGTGCCGAGACGAAGGCGGCTTCCGCCGCCGCCGCGAAGCGATCGGCTGTCATCCGCTCGGTGCCGAAGGCCTGCATGGTGCGGACCGCACCGACCGCCTCGTTCGCATAGGCGGTCGCGTCCGCGAGCCTGTCCTGCGCGGCCCGGGCACGGCGCTGCACCGCGCGGCCCGACAGGACCAGCGGCAGCACGATCAGCGGAATGGCGAGGATGACGAGAGCGGACAGCTTCGGGCTCGTCACGATCATCATGCCGAGGGCACCGAGGAAGAGCGCGATGTTCCGCAGCGCCATCGAAATCGAGACGCCGAAGGCGGATTTCACCTGCGTCGTATCCGCCGTGAGGCGCGACAGGAGATCGCCCGAGCGGGCCGCGTCGAAGAAGGCGGGGTCGAGCATCGTCAGGCGCCGGAAGATGGCGCTGCGGATGTCGGTCACGATCCGCTCGCCGAGCGTGACGACGAGATAGAAGCGCAGCGCGCTCGCCACCGCGATCGCCGCGACGACGCAGATCAGCACCGCGAAATAGGCGTCGATGATCTGCCCGTCGCCGTCGGAGAAGCCGTGATCGATCACCCGGCGTGCCGCGATCGGAAGCGCGAGGGTCGCGGCCGCCGCAGCGGCGAGGGCGACGATCGCGGCCGCGATCCGGCCCTTGTAGGCGAGACCGTAGGGAATGAGCGGCTTCAGGGCCTTGAGGGAAGGACGGCGGCGATCGGGTGGCGGAGACGACATGTCACTCGGCGTTCGGAAGGATGGTGCCGGCTGCGACGAACCGACAGACCGGGCCCGCAAGTGCGTCGGCGCGATTTGCTTGTCACTCCCAGGCGCGTGCGTTATAGCGCCGCCTTCATCAAACCCAAGTTTCCCCAACCCCCGATAGACGGTGCGGAGCTTCCCGGCGCATTCGCTGGCGAGCCGTATGCCGCGGAGTGAGCCACGATGGCCGAGCAGAACCAGAAGGCCGTAAAGGTCGAGAAGCGCGAAAAGGGCCCGACGGTCCACCCCGACTACCATTTCATCCGGGTCGTCATGACGGACGGCTCCGAGTTCGCGACGCGCTCGACGATGGGCAAGGCCGGCGACGTCCTCAACCTCGACATCGATCCGAACACCCACCCGGCCTGGACCGGCGGCCACCAGCAGCTCCTCGACCGCGGCGGACGCGTCTCGCGCTTCAATTCCCGCTTCGGCAACATGAACTTCGGCAAGAAGTAAGCCGACGCCCCGCTTCTCCCCCTGCGGGAGAAGTCGAGTTGCGCGCCAGCGCAACCGGATGAGGGGTGCATGTTCGGCACCGCTGTGGGGGCATGCCCCTCACCCGGTCGACGCTTCGCGTCGCTCGACCTCTCCCGCAAGGGGAGAGGTGGTGTCGGTGGAGAGCGCCGCGCAGCGGCGCGCCTCGAAGAACGCGCATCGGAAACCCGACCCCGCCCCGAAGACCAGCCTCCGGGCGGCGGAGCGCTTCCTGTCGTCGACCTCGGCCGTCAGGCCCGAATCTCGACCGGCGTGCCGTCGGGCACGGCCCGCCAGATGGACTCCATCTCGGCATCCGTCACCGCGATGCAGCCCGCCGTCCAGTCGACCAGACGGTGCAGGCGGCCGAGCCAGCCGAAACCGTTCCGGATGCCGTGGATCATGATGTTGCTGCCGGGCGGCTCCCCGCGCGCCGCAGCGGCCGCCCCGTCCTCGGCGGACGGATAGCTGATCTTCAGCGACAGGTGATAGGCGCTCCGCGGATTGCGCGTCTCGATCCGGTAGGCTCCCTCCGGCACCAGATGGTCGCCCTCGCGCCGCTTCGGCGCCGAGCCGCCCCGCCCGAGCGAAACGCGGTAGACCGCGATCGTCTGTCCGCCCTTGAGCAAGGCCATGCGATGCGCCGCCTTCTCGATCAGGATCGCGTCGGCCCTCACGGCAGCCGATAGCGGCGGCGTATCCGGGCCCGCGACGTGGTAGCCGATCGCGAGACCGGCCAGGGACAGGACGAGGCAGCCGGCAGCGAGCCATCCCGATCGGCGCATGCGCATCGCGCTCCTTTCGTGCGTGCATCCCCGTTAGCAGACCGGCCTTAAGGTTCGATGGCGCCCGCCGAGACCAGGATCGCCCCCGGGCCGATCAAGTGCGGCCGTGACACGGGCCCCGTCTCCCCTTAGACACGGGTCATGCCCCCCGCCCCGAAGACCAGCCTCGTGTCGCCCGAGCGGCGCGAGAGCGATCCCGATTCGTCCTTGCGGCCGCTGTCGCTCGCAGAATTCGTGGGCCAGCGGGCGGCCCGCGCCAATCTTCAGGTCTTCATCGAGGCGGCGCGGACGCGCGGCGACGCGCTCGACCACGTGCTGTTCGTCGGGCCGCCCGGCCTCGGCAAGACGACGCTCGCGCAGATCGTCGCGCGCGAGCTCGGCGTCAATTTCCGCTCGACCTCGGGCCCCGTCATCGCCAAGGCCGGAGACCTCGCGGCCCAGCTCACCAATCTCGACGAGCGCGACGTCCTCTTCATCGACGAGATCCACCGGCTGAACCCCGCCGTGGAGGAGATCCTCTACCCGGCCATGGAGGATCGCCAGCTCGACCTCGTGATCGGCGAGGGACCGGCGGCGCGCTCGGTCAAGATCGATCTGCCGGCCTTCACCCTCGTCGGCGCGACGACGCGGGCCGGACTTCTCACCACGCCGCTCCGCGACCGTTTCGGCATCCCGATCCGGCTCGAATTCTACGACACGGACGAGCTCGAACTCATCGTCAAGCGCGGGGCGCGCGTGCTCGGCATCGGCATGTCGGACGAAGGTGCAAACGAGATCGCGAAGCGCTCCCGGGGGACGCCGCGCATCGCCGGGCGGCTGCTCCGGCGCGTGCGCGACTTCGCCCTCGTCGACGGGGTCGAGACGGTCTCCCGCGCCCTCGCGGACCGCTCGCTGCGGCTGCTCGACGTCGACCCGATCGGGCTCGACCTGATGGACCGCAAGTACCTCATGGTCATCGCCCAGCATTACGGGGGCGGCCCGGTCGGGATCGAAACCATCGCCGCCGCCCTCTCGGAGCCGCGCGACGCGCTCGAGGAGATCATCGAGCCCTTCCTGATCCAGCGCGGCCTCCTCGCCCGCACGCCGCGCGGTCGCGTCCTCACCTCGCACGCCTTCCGCCATCTCGGCCTCGCCGAGCCGAAGCGCGATCCGTCCGTGCAGTTCGGCCTGTTCAACGCCGACGCGGACGATTGAGGCGCCGCCACCACGGTCGCTCGCGCCGCGGGGTTTACCCGTGGCAAAGATGAAACAGACGCACCGGCCAGAACGGACCCTCCGCGCAAGGTCCTGATCAGTGTGTCCACCCGCACGTTTTTCTTCTCCTCGTCCGATCTAAAGCAAGATCGAACAAGCCGGACGATCCGGCCCAGATGACGATCAGAAGAGCATGTTTTCTGTCTTTTTTCGGACGCGTCCAGACGCACCCTATTCTGCCCCGTCCGGCCGGCGTTCCGCGCTTCGCGTGGCTGCGTCCTTGCTGTTGGCCTTGACCGTGAGCGGCTGCATCCATGCGGGCGTCGATCGCGAGGTTCCGCCGCCGGTGATCCGCAACGCCGCCTTCGCGCCCCTCTACGACGCGCGGCCGGACGAGCGCTTCGCCATCCCCGCGACCGACGTCTCCCATCTGGATCCGGATTATCTCCGCCAGGAGGTCGCCTATCCGCGGGCCGAGGAGCCCGGAACGGTCGTCGTCGATACCGGGAGCCGCCATCTCTATCTCGTGCAGGAGGGAGGGAGGGCCATCCGGTACGGCATCGGCGTCGGCAAGGCCGGGCTCTCCTGGGCGGGCCGGGCGCGGGTGGGGCGGAAGGCCGAATGGCCCCGCTGGACGCCGACGGCCGCCATGATCGCGCGGGAACCGGAGCGGAACGGTCCCTGGCGCGGCGGCATGGCCGCGGGCCTGTCGAACCCGCTCGGCGCCCGTGCGCTCTACCTCTACCAGGGCGACCGCGACACGCTGTATCGGATCCACGGCACGAACGAGCCCGATACGATCGGCCTCGCGGTCTCCTCGGGCTGCATCCGGATGTTCAACCAGGACATCATCCACCTGTATCAGCGCGTGCCGGTGGGGGCGAAGGTCGTCGTCCTGTCGCCCGCCGATTCCATCATGCCCGAGCCCCCGATGGAGGTCGCCGCCGGCGACTTCGTGCCGAACGAGCATCTCTGATTCTGTCGGGGCCAAGCGTTGCCCCGCATCGTTTCACGGAGCGATCCCATGACGGATTCGACGTCGATTGCGACGACCACCCGCCGCCTCTCCCTCCTCGCCGTCACGATGCTCGCGCTCGGCGCCTGCGCCAAGGACCAACTGGCGGATCAGAACAGGGGAGCCGCTTCCCCGGGCAGCGCCCGCGACTTCGCGGTCAATGTGGGCGATCGCGTCTTCTTCGAGACCGATTCCTCGGACTTCACCTCGAGCGCGATCCAGACCCTCGACAGCCAGGCGGCCTGGCTGCAGCGCTATCCGAACCATCTCGTCGCCATCGAGGGCCATGCCGACGAGCGCGGCACGCGCGAATACAACTATTCCCTCGGCGCCCGCCGCGCCCAGGCCGTGAACGACTATCTCGTCTCGCGCGGGGTCTCCTCGCGGCGCCTGCGCACCATCTCCTACGGAAAGGAAAGGCCGGTCGCGACCTGCAACGACATCTCCTGCTGGTCCCAGAACCGCCGTGCCGTCACGGTGCTGGAACAGCCGGGCGCGGGATTCTGAGCGCCTGTCACCCGGGGAGGTGCCGAGACACGTCCATGCGCCGATGCAGGATGCGGACGACCGCGATCCCGTCTCGCACGCTGCGGAAATAGACCGTGTGCGAACCGACGCTGCATGTAAGATAGCCGGGACGAATATTCGCCGGACGCCCGAACGTCTCTCCTGCCGCAAGCGCTTCCAAGGCTGCGATGATCCCGGCGTGATACCGCTCCGCCTGCTGTACCGACCAGGTGCGCTCTGTGTAGCGCCAGATGTCTTCGAGGTCGGCTTCCGCGAGCGGCGAGAGCCTGTAGACGGCAGCCGGCATCTCGGTCAGCCGGCCCGATCGTCCCGCATCCGCTTCAGGAAGGCCGCGTTGTCGAAGGGGCGTGGCTCGCCGGATTCCTCACCCGCGACGAGGGCCGCCCGCAAGGCCTTGACCTTCGCTTCGTGCTCTTCGAGCAGATGCAGGCCCGCGCGAACGACGTCGCTGACGTCGCTGTAGCGCCCCTCGTTCACCTGCGCGTCGACAAAGCCGGCGAAATGCCCGTCGAGCACGATGGACGTGGTCTTGGCCATGACCGCACTCCTTCGTCACCGATCGATGGCAACGTCTTAGCACAATCGAACACCGGCCGAAGGACGTCGAGCGGCGCCGTCGACGCGCGGCGCAACATCTCCCGCAAGGGGAGAAGCGGGCGCCATCTCACTCGAAATCCCGCGAAACCTGCTGAGCTTCTGCACGATACGGCCATTCTCTCTCCATGCCGGCCCGTCATGATCCACCTGCCATGACCGCCAGACGCCCCTCCCCTCGCCTCATCAGCCGCCGAGGCCTTCTGCGGGCCGCCGGCGTCGCGATCGCCTCCGGGGCCGCAGGGGCCGCCTGGGGTTTCGGCATCGAGCCGATGCTGACGACGGTCGCACGGCACGCGATCGAGCCGATCGCGGGGGCGGCCCCATGGCCGGCGGGCCTGCGGCTGCGCATCGCGGCGCTCTCGGACATCCATGTCAGCGAGCCCTATATGAGCGTCGATCGCGTGCGGCGGATCGTCGAGCGGACCAATGCGCTCGCGCCGGATCTCGTCGTGCTGCTCGGCGATTACGTCGCCGGAAGCCGGATCGTCTCGCGTTTCGTGCCGGCAGCCGAATGGGCGCCGGCGCTCGGCGGCCTCAAGGCGCCGCTGGGCGTCCATGCCGTGCTCGGCAACCACGATTGGTGGGAGGACAGGACCGCCCAGCGCACGGGCGCGATGCCGATCGCCGGGCGCGCCATGCAGGCCGCCGGAATCAGCGTCCTTCATAACGAAGCCCTGCCGCTCGAGACGCCGCAGGGGACGATCTGGCTCGCCGGGCTCGGGGACCAGCTCGCCTTCGGGCCGGCCCGGGCGCGCGGCTGGCGGCGCCGCGTCGGGGCGGACGATCTCGCCGCGACCCTCGCGCCGATTCCCGACGGCGCGCCCGCCATCCTCCTCGCCCACGAGCCCGACATCTTCCCGCGCGTGCCGCGCCGGATCGCGCTCACCCTCAGCGGCCATACCCATGGCGGGCAGGTGAGGCTCTTCGGCTATTCGCCGATCGTGCCCTCGCCGCGGCGCTACGCCTGGGGCCATATCCGCGAGCATACCGATCTCGTGGTCTCGGGCGGGCTCGGCTACAGCCTCATCCCCGTCCGCTTCGGCGTGCCGCCGGAGATCACCCTCGTCGAGATCGGCCCGAAGGCCCCGGTTCATCGCGGCGACGCGGCGGTGTAGAAGGCCGGAATGAGCTTCACCCACCGCCTGTCCATCCGTGTCTATTACGAGGACACCGACTTCTCCGGCGTCGTCTACCACGCGAGCTACCTGCGCTTCCTCGAGCGCGGGCGCACCGAGATTCTGCGCGCGGCCGGCGTCGACCAGTCGATGCTCCACGCCGAGGGCCAGGGCCTCTTCTTCGCCGTTCGGCGCCTGACGATCGACTATCTGCGGCCCGCCCGGATGGACGACGTCCTGACCGTCGAGACCCGGACCACGGAGGTCCGCGGCGCGACGCTCGACATCGAGCAGCGCATCCTGCGGGGCGAGGAGGTGCTGATCACCGCGAGCGTGCTCGTCGCGTCCCTGTCGGCCGGACGGCCCGTGCGCATTCCGGACGCGCTGCGGCTGCGCCTCACGGCCGAGGCGCCGGAGACGCTGCCGCCTTACGAAGCGAGCCTCGAAGACACCCGATCGATACCATCGTCCTGACATCTTGAGGCCTGATTCGCCGGGCAGGATTCTGTCGTGATGTCGCAGACCGTCTCACTCGATCCCAACGACCGGCGCCCGCCGAAGCGCGGGCCGGCCAAGCCGTCCCCGACGCAGAAGGCTGCGCCCAAGACGCGCCTTCGGACCGCGTCGGCCGAGCCGGCCTCGTCGTCCCCCGCGACGCGCCAACGCGCCGGCTGGCTTCTGCCCGCATCCTGCGCGGCCGTCGTCCTCTGTCTCGCGGGGACCACGGCCGGCTATCTCACCCTTCTCGCTGGACCGTCGGCGACTGCCGATCAGGCTCCCGCGCGCAAGGCGAGCGCGATCCGCATCGGGCCGATCGCCGACATGCCGGACATCCGCGACGGGGTCCCCGCCCTGATGCCGTCGAAGACCGCGAGCGCGCCGGCGGCTCCCGCTTCGGCCCCGCCATCGTCCTCGACGGCGGCGGGCGGCCTTTTCGCGCCGGGCTTCCTCGGCAGCCCCGCCGCATCTCCGATGGCGCCGGCTGCGGAGGCCCATGCCGCCAACGCGAAGGCCATGGCCTCGACGGTCGCGAGCGCCGCCTTGCTTCCCTCTCCCGTTCCCGCCGCCGAACTCGCACAGCCGGCGCCGGCTAGCCAGCCGACGGCTGTCCTCGACGCACGGAGGCCGGTCGACGCGACCCGCCCCGTCGAATCGCGGCCGGCCGAGGCGCCCCGATCCCTTGCCGCCGCGTCCGAGCCTGCCGAACGCCCCGCCCCGGCCGTCCGGAAGATCGACCTCTCGGGCTCCGGCCAGACCGCTCCCGCGGCGGCGATGCCGGCTGCACCGGGCGCCGATCGCCCGGGCGTCGTGGCATCCGAGCCCGGCACCGCCCCGGCACCGGAGCCGCGGGAGGTCGTCGCCGCCCCGGCCCCGGTTCCGCAAGCGGCCCCGAGCGTCGAAGTCGCTCCCCCTCCGCCGGCTCCTCCTGTCAGGACCGCTTCGGCCGCAGCCGATGTGCCCCTCCCGCCGGCGCGCCCCGTCTTCCGCGACGTCGTGCCCGAACGCGCGGCAGAGGCCTCGCAGGGCGAGCGCCCCGCCGCGCAGCCGAGAGCGCGCGCCGTCGCCGCCGCCAATCCGACCCGGCCGGCCGAGCGGTCGATGGCGGCCACGCGCGCTCCCGCCCCGGTTCCGGCTCCTCCCTCGGAACAGCGCCCCGCTCAGGCCCAGGAGCCGGAGGATCGCTCGATCCTCGGTGTCCCGGTCCCGCGCTTCGTGCCGACGGGACGGGACTTCCGCGACGCGGCGAACTCGATCGCCGACGCGGTCACGAGCCTGCCGAGCCGGTTTTAAACCTCGCCGTCTTCGGGGCGACTATCCGCCCCGACCTTCAAGCCGCCCGATATACTCCCGCAACAGGGCGACCCGTTTCGGCCGGAAGCTGTGGCTGCCCCGTTCGACGCGCTGCAGCCGCTCCAAGCGGAACATCCTGTAATCCGCGCGCAGGCAGCACCAGGCGAGCATGGTCAGGGCGCGATCGGTGTAGACGAGCGCGAGCGGGTGGACGGTGCGCTGGCTCGTCGTCCCGTCCTTGTCGGCATAGACGATGTCCAGCGCGTGTTCGGACCAGCACGCGTCGCGCACGACGTCCAGGAACGGCGACGTCTGCATGCGCCGGTGGGGCCGATAGACATGCGAGATGGCATGCAGCAACTGCTGCTCGCGATCGTCGGGTAGCGTCGCGGCGACCTTCGACAGCACCGCCTCCGCGGCGGCGACCATGGCGGGGTCTCCCATCGCCCTCACCTCGCCGAGGCCGAGCACGATGGCCTCGATCTCGCTCCGCGTGAAGGCCTGGGGCGGAAGCGAGCCGTCCTCGACCAGCCGGTAGCCGTAGCCGCGCTCGCCCTCGATACGCGCCCCGGCCGCCCGCAGGCTGTCGATATCGCGGTAGAGCGAGCGCAGCGACACCTCCGTCGCTTCCGCCAAACGAGCAGCGGTCACGGGCGGCCGCATCTGCCGCATCAATTGGAGCAGCCGAAAAAGACGATCGGATCGCGCCATGTTTCTAACTGCCGGAAACTGTCAGGACAGGGCGTCTATAGCCCGGCCTCGAGATCACCGACAGGAACCCGGGACATGACCATCGCGACCGTCGCCCACATCAATTTCCGAGGCCAGGCGCGCGATGCGCTGTCGTTCTACCGGGACGTGTTCGGCGGAGAGATCGCGATCGTGACCCACGCGCAGGCCTATGGCACGCAGGATCCCGCCGAGGCGGAGCTGGTGAGCTGGGGGCAGGTCAGGTCGGACGCGGGCTTTGCCGTGATGGCATCCGACATCCCGTCGCAGAGGCCGTGGGATGCCGGCGTGATCCCGTATTTCATCTCGGTCCGCAGCGCGGATACGGACGAAATTGCCGGCTATTGGGAGAAGCTCGCCGACGGCGCCACCATCCTCCAGCCGCTCGCCGCTTCGGGATGGGCGAGGTTGTACGGCATGCTCGAAGATCGCTTTGGCATCAGCTGGGTCCTCGACGTTCCGACCCAGCCGGCCGGATAGCGGGCGGTGATCCAACCCATCGCCTTCCGCGACATCCTGGACCTGGAGCGCTGGCTGGAGGCCCATCATTCCGGAGCGGCCGAACTCTGGCTGCGCATCTTCCGCAAGGCGAGCGGGGTCCCCTCGATCGACTGGAACGACTGCGTCCTGGCCTGTCTCGCCTGGGGCTGGATCGACAGCCATAAGCGGGCCTGGGATGACCAATCCTATGTCCAGCGGATCACGCCCCGCCGGCCGAACTCGAACTGGTCGCAGCGCAACATCCGCCTGGCCGAAGAGCTCATCGCCTCGGGGCGCATGCATCCGCCGGGACTGGCCAGGATCGAACACGCCCGCTCGACCGGCCGCTGGCGGAGCTGACGCCCAGATGCGTGGCGTCCGGAGGGTCCGACGCCACGGATCGGTCTTCGCGCGACCGCTCTTGCCGCTCCCGGGCCGCTCTGTAGAGTGACGATCCGCAAGGGAGGCAGAGGGATGACGGACGCGAGCGGCGGAGACGGCAGCGTGAGCGTTCAGGCTCGACGCGTGGCCGCGTTCCGCGCCCTGCACGAGAGCGGCTGCTTCGTCCTGCCCAATCCCTGGGACATCGGAACCGCCCGCTATCTGAGCCATCTCGGCTTTCCGGCCCTCGCGACGACCTCCTCCGGCTTCGCCTTCGGGCGCGGCCTCCCCGATACCGACTGGGCGGTGCCTCGCGACGCGATGCTCGGGCACATCGCCGAGATCGCCGCAGCGACCGACCTGCCGGTGAACGCCGATTTCGAATCCGGCTATGCCCGCGATCCCGAGGGTGTCGCCGAGAGCGTCCGGCTCTGCTGCGGGACGGGAATTGCCGGCCTCTCGATCGAGGATTCGACGGGGGACCCCGCCGCACCGCTCTTCGAGAACGGCCTCGCGACGGATCGCATCCGGGCCGCCCGCGCGGCGATCGACGAGAGCGGCAGCGGCGTCCTTCTCACGGGCCGGGCCGAATGCTTCCTCGTCGGCCATTCCGATCCGCTCACCGAATCGTTGCGTCGCATCCGCGCCTATGCCGAGGCCGGGGCGGAAGTCCTCTACGTCCCTGGGGTCCGCAAGCCCGACGACATCCGGGCGGTCGTCGAGGCCGCCGAAGGCAGGCCCGTGAACCTTCTCGTGAGCGGCGCGGGCGGCCTCTCGGTGGCGGAGGCCGCGGCGCTCGGTATCCGGCGGATCAGCCTCGGCTCGGGCCTTGCGAGGGCCGCCTGGGGCGCCTTCATCCGTGGCGCGACGACCCTCGCGCAGAGCGGCGAATTCGGTGACCTCGCCGGCGCCGTCCCGTTCGACGAGATCAATGGCTTCTTCCGGCGCGACCTCGCCGAACGAAGCGGAGCGAAAGACACTGCATGAATGCGTCCCTCTGGGCGGTCCCGGACCCGATGACGAAGCTTCCCATCGGGCCAGAGGTCGATCCGGCGCCCGCCCGCCGGCCGGAGCCGGGCACCGTGCTCGAAGGCCGCCATGTCGACCTCGTGCCGGTCGATCCCGCCGCCCATGCCGGCCCGCTTTACGCGGCCTCGCACGGGGCGGGGCACGAGGCCCTGTGGCAATATCTCTTCCCGCCGCCCTTCCCCGACGAGGCCTCCTTCCGCGCCTATCTCGATAAGGCCGCCGCGGCCGCCGATCCGTTCATGTTCACGATCCTCGACAAGGCCTCGGGGGACGCTGTCGGCCATGCGACGCTGATGCGGAT
Source organism: Enterovirga rhinocerotis (assembly GCF_004363955.1). Taxonomy (GTDB): domain Bacteria; phylum Pseudomonadota; class Alphaproteobacteria; order Rhizobiales; family Beijerinckiaceae; genus Enterovirga; species Enterovirga rhinocerotis. The sequence goes on along the minus strand of NZ_SNZR01000015.1, from coordinate 270,548 downwards.
CGAGCCCGGGCACCGGGTCATCGAAGTCGGCAACATCCTCTACACGCCGCGCCTGCAACGCGGGGTCGGCGCGACCGAGGCGATGTATCTGATGGCGCGCCACGCCTTCGACGAGCTCGGCTACCGCCGCTACGAATGGAAGTGCAACGCGCTGAACGCCCCCTCGCGCCGGGCGGCCCTGCGGCTCGGCTTCACCTATGAGGGCACCTTCCGGCAGCACATGATCGTCAAGGGCCGAAACCGCGACACCGCCTGGTACGCGATGCTCGACCACGATTGGCCGGCGCGGAAGCTCGCCTTCGAGCGCTGGCTCGCTGCGGAGAATTTCGACGAGGAGGGCAAGCAGCGCCTCGCCCTCTCGGCCCTGAACGCGACCTCGATCCCCGGCACGACGCTCCGGCGCGCGAGCCGGGAGGACGTCGCCGCCTTCGACGCCGTGCACCGCGCGGCCTATGTCTGGAACCGGGAGATGCTGGGCATGGAGCCGGTGCCGCTCCTGACGCCGCCCGAGGAGGTCGTCTCGCGCTACGAGACCTGGCTCGCCGAGGACGCCCAGGGCCTCGCCGGCGCCATAGCCCTCGCCCCGCAGCCGGACCACCTCGAGGTCTGGAGCGTCTCGGTCGATCCGGGCCGTCAGAATACCGGCCTCGGCCGCCGCCTCCTCGACGCCGCGGAGGCGCGGGCCCGCATCCTCGGGCTCTCGGAGCTGCGGCTCTTCACCGGCAAGCCGCTGACCAAGAACATCGAATGGTACCACCGGCGCGGCTACGCGACGACGCGGGAGGAAGACCTGCCGGACGGGCGCCGGCTGGTCCACATGACGAAGACGATCTGAGAAACAGACAACACCAGGGAGAGACGCGATGGCAGGACGGCTCGCCGGCAAGACGGCGCTCGTGACGGCGGCGGCCGCCGGGATCGGTCGCGCGATGGCCGAGGCCTTCGTCCGCGAGGGCGCGACGGTCTGGGCGACCGATATCGACCCCGGCAAGCTGGAGGGGATCGGCGCGGCGCAGGCGCGCCGGCTCGACGTGCTGAAGGCGGAGGAGGTCGAGGCGCTGGCACGCGAGACCGGGCCGATCGACATCCTCGCCAACGCCGCCGGCTACGTCCATGCCGGAACGATCTTCGAGACCTCCGACCGCGACTGGGACTTCTCTTTCGACCTGAACGTCAAGTCGATGCACCGGACGATCTCGGCCTGGCTGCCGGGGATGCTGGATCGCGGCGGCGGCTCGATCATCAACATCGCCTCGGGCGCCTCCTCGGTGAAGGCGGCGGCGAACCGCTACGTCTACGGCGCCACCAAGGCCGCGGTGATCGGCCTGACCAAGGCGATGGCGATCGACTTCATCCGCCGCGGCATCCGCTGCAACGCCATCTGCCCCGGAACCGTCGAAAGCCCCTCGCTCGACCAGCGCATCGTCGTCCAGGCGCGCGAGACCGGGAAGAGCGAGGCCGAGACGCGCCAGATGTTCATCGACCGCCAGCCGATGGGCCGCCTCGGCACCCCGCAGGAGATCGCCGCGATGGCCGTCTACCTCGCGGGCGACGAATCCCGCTTCACCACGGGCCAGATCTTCCTCGTCGACGGCGGCTGGGCGATCTGAGCTGAGGCACGAGGTCCCTTCTCCCCTTGCGGGAGAAGGTGGCAGCGCGAAGCGCTGACGGATGAGGGGGGAACACCTCCCGTCGACGGCGAGTCTCCACCCCTCATCCGACCCTCGCTCACGCGAAGGCCACCTTCTCCCGCAAGGGGAGAAGGAAGACGCGACATCCCAAGGAGCACGCGATGAAGATTCTGGTTCTCGGGGCGGCCGGCATGATCGGGCGCAAGCTGGTCGAGCGGATCGTCAAAGATGGCGGCGTCGGCGGCAAGCCCGTCTCCGGGATGCTGCTCTTCGACGTCGTCGCGCCGAAGGCTCCCGCGGATGCCCCCTTCCCCGTCGAGGTGCAGGCGGGCGATCTCGGCGAGCCGGGCCGCTGCGAGGGGCTGGTCGCGGGCCGGCCGGACCTGATCGTCCACCTTGCGGCCATCGTCTCCGGCGAGGCGGAGGCGGATTTCGAGAAAGGCTACCGGGTCAACCTCGATTCCACCCGCAACCTCTTCGAGGCGATCCGGGCCATCGGCGGCGGCTACAAGCCCCGCGTCGTCTTCACCTCCTCGATCGCGGTCTTCGGCCAGCCCTTCCCGAAGGACGGCATCACCGACGAGTTCAACCTGACCCCGCTCACGAGCTACGGCACGCAGAAGGCGATCGGCGAGCTCCTCCTCGCCGATTACTCGCGCCGCGGCTTCCTCGACGGCGTCGGCATCCGCCTGCCGACGATCTGCGTGCGGCCGGGCCTGCCCAACAAGGCCGCATCCGGCTTCTTCTCCGGCATCATCCGCGAGCCGCTGAACGGGAAGGAGGCGATCCTGCCCGTCGCGGAGACGACCCGGCACTGGCACGCCTCGCCCCGCGCGGCGATCGGCTTCCTCCTCCATGCCGCGACCATGGACACCGCCCCGCTCGGCCAGCTCCGCAGCCTGACCATGCCCGGCCTCTCCGTCACGGTCGGCGAGCAGATCGAGGCGCTGCGCCGCGTCGCGGGCGACACGGTCGCCGCCCGCATCCGGCGCGAGCCCGATCCGGTCGTCCAGGGCATCGTCGCGGGCTGGGCCGAGCGCTGCCAGCCGGAGCGCGCGCAAAGCCTCGGCTTCAAGGCCGAGACCTCCTTCGACGAGATCATCCAGGTCTATATCGACGACGAACTCGGCGGCCGCGTACCCGGCTGACGGGGATTGCTGCGAGGGCGCCGTGCACACCCTCCCTCCCCCCTCTGGGGAGGGGGGACTCGGCCATAGGCCGAGCCGGGTGGGGGTGGTGCCGGTTCGCACGGCGGTGCCTTCTGCCGAGGCGCCCCCACCCCGGCTCGAAGCTCCGCTTCGACTCGGCCCTCCCCACAAGGGGGAGGGAAGGTGCGTGCGGTGCCCTCTCGGCAAGGCGAGTACGGTAGCTCCTTTTGCGGGACGGCAGATAACCGGTTCACGCCCGGCTGCTTGACCGCGTCGCCTCGTCGTTGAGGTGGCAGGCGGCGCGCTGGCCTGGGGCCACCTCGCGCAGGGCCGGGCGCTCGATGCGGCAGCGGTCGAAGGCGTGCGGGCAGCGCGGGTGGAAATGGCAACCCGGCGGCGGGGCGAGCGGCGAGGGCAATTCGCCCTTCAGCGCGGAGAAGCGGCGCTTCCGCGCCTCGAGCCGCGGCACCTCGGCGAGGAGCGCCTGGGTATAGGGATGGTTCGGCCGCGCGAAGAGCGCGTCGGTCGTCGCCTCCTCGACGATCCGCCCGAGATACATCACCGCGACCCGGTCCGAGATGTGCTCGACCACGCCGAGATCGTGGCTCACGAAAAGGAGCGTCAGACCGAGGCTCCTTCGGAGTTCGGCGAAGAGGTTCAGGACCTGCGCCTGGATCGAGACGTCGAGCGCGGCCGTCGCCTCGTCGCAGACGAGGATCGTCGGCTTCACCGCGAGCGCCCGCGCGATGCCGATCCGCGCGCGCTGGCCGCCGGAGAATTGATGCGGATAACGGTCGCGCAGGGCCGGATCGAGCCCGACGAGGCGCATCTGCCCGGCGACGTAATCGGCGAGTTCGCCCCGCCCGACGATCCCGTGGACGAGCGGCGCCTCGCCGATGATGTCGCCCGCCCGCATGCGCGGGTTGAGCGAGCCCATCGGGTCCTGGAAGACCATCTGCACGGCGAGATCGGCCCGCCGGCGCGCCTCGCGGCCGAGCCCGGCGCGGTTCGCGCCCTCGATCCGCACGGCGCCTTCGCTCGGCTCCATGATCCCCGAGGCGATGCGGGCGAGGGTCGATTTCCCGCAGCCCGATTCCCCGACGAGGCCCAGCACCTCGCCCGGGGCGACGTCGAGGCTGACGCCGTCGACCGCCCGCACCACCTGCGCCCTGCGGCCGGCGCCGAGGAGGTTCGCGGCCCTCTCGGCGAGGTCGAGCGGCTTCACGAAACGGCGGGAGACGCCGTCGAGCGCGAGGGCGGGCGCGCTCACGCGGCCTCCGGCAGGGCGAGCGGGTGGTGGCAGGCCGCCTCGTGCGCAGGACCATACGATGCGGCCGACGGCATCGTCCGTGCGCAGAGGGCGCTCGCCCGCTCGCAGCGCGGATGGAAGGGGCAGCCCGGCGGCATCTGGGCGAGAGCCGGAGCGTGGCCGCGGATCTGCGCCAGCGGCACGCCGCGGCGGTTGCGGCTCGGCACCGAGCCGATCAGTCCGGCCGTATAGGGATGGACCGGCCGCTCGATCACGGCCGCGACGGGGCCGGTCTCGACGATGCGCCCGCCATACATGACGGCCACCCTGTCGGCGAGGCCGGAGACGACCGAGAGGTCGTGCGTGATCCAGATCAGCGCGGTTCCGGTCTCGGCCTGGAGCGCCTGCATCTCGGCCAGGATCTGAGCCTGGATGGTGACGTCGAGCGCCGTCGTCGGCTCGTCGGCGACGAGGAGGGCGGGCCGGTTCAGGAGGGCCGTCGCGATGGCGACGCGCTGGCGCATCCCGCCGGAGAACTGGTGCGGATAGGCGGCGAGCCGCTCGGCCGCCGAGGGGATGCCGACCCGCTCGAGCGCCGCGAGCGCCCTCCCCCGCGCGACGGCCGGGGCCACGGATTCATGCGCCTCGATGGCCTCGATCATCTGCGTATCGATGCGCAGGACCGGGTGCAGCGTCGACATCGGGTCCTGGAAGATCATCGCGATTCGCGCGCCGCGCAGGCGCCGCATCTCGTGTTCGGAGCGGCCGACGAGGTCTTCGCCCTCGAACAGGATCGAGCCCCCCGCGATCCGGCCCGGCGGGTCGACGAGGCCGAGCAGCGCGAGCCCCGTCACCGACTTGCCGGAGCCGGATTCCCCGACGACGCCGAGCACCTCGCCGCGCCCGACCGACAGCGAGACGCCGTTCACGGCCGCGAGCGGCCCGGCATCGGTGTCGAAGACGACCGTGAGGTCGCGGACCTCGAGGACTGGAGCCATTCCAGATTTGTCCCGCAGGGACGGGGCGCGCGCAAGGGCGAGACGCCGGCGTCTCGCATTTTGGCGGATCGCGACGATCGACCCGATCCGATCGGCGCGACCCTCGCCGCACGAGCGAACGGCTTAGCGAGACGACATCCCTGCGCGTCCCGAGGCTCCGATCGTGGGCTCGGCGGCGAGCCTCGTGCGATGCCGATCGCCAGCCGCCGCCGGGATCGGGAACGATCTCGCGGCCGGCTCGTCCTCCACGTCGATGGGCCTCGCTAGTCCTTCGCTGTCTCCGGCACATAGATCATGCGCCCGTCCGGCAGCCGATACGTGATGCCGGCCCGCACGCCCTTCCCTTCGCCGATCTCGTCGCTGGGCTCGTAGCGGGTCATCTCCTTCCCGTCCTTCACCGTGATGCGCATGTCGGGACGGCCGGGATTCTCGACCAGCACGGCCTTGCTGTCGGAGAAGGGATTGAGCGGGTTCTGCACGATCACGATCATCAACATCGCGATCACGACCAGGAAGATGTCGACGAGGTTCACCACCGACAGCAGCGGATCCTCGCCCTCCTCGTCCAGGAACCTCATGACGCCAGCCCCCGCGTCCGCTCGACCTCGCGCAGATCCTCGAGGAGCCAGCGGCGCCGGATCGTAAGGATGAGGAAGGCGAGCGCGGCCGCGACGAGGGACAGGATCACGGCCGCGAAGGCGACGACGAGGTTGCCGCCGAGCGCCTTCGCATCGTTGTTCGACAGGGCGAGCAGGGCCGGGCCCATCGGGATCATCGTCGCGACGAGGCCGAGCATCGGCGCCGAGCGGGCCACGATGCGCAGCCATTCCAGCCGCCGCATGATGAGGAGTTCGAGGTCGTCGCTCGTCGCGGCGGGATCGCGCGCCCGGGCGAGGAGAGGCGAGCGGTAGGTCCTTCGCGCACGCTGGAGCGCCTCGATCGCGAAGCCGCCCAGAGCCGCGAAGGCATAGGCGAGCGCCACGACGATCAAGACGAGGACGGGCAGCAGGAAGAGCTGCGCGAGGGCGTAGAGCCCGGTTTCGAGAGAGATCATCGGGAAACTCCGAATTCCGATCGCCGGCCGGCGAAGACCTGGCGAAGCGCACCGGACAGGGTGCAGGCGGCCAAAGCGAGCCCCGTCAGGAGACCGGTCCACGGCATCGGGGGCGGCGGGGGCGAGGGCTCGACCTTCTTCATGACGCGGCCGACGACGGTCTCGCCCGCCGGCTCCGCCTGCGCGGCCTCGCCCTGGGGTGCGGCGGGACCGCCCGGACCTGCCGCCGAGCCGGGGCTCGCCAGTCCGAACCCCGCGGCCATCGCCGCCACATGGGCCCGCGTCGCCGGCGCGCCGGCCTCCGCGCCGAGCGCCGCGAGCTGGTTCCAGCGCTCGACGATCTCACGCCGCGTCTCGTCTGACGCGTCCCAATAGCCCTTGCGGATGGCCTCCACCATGCGGTCCAGCATCTGGGCCTGCGCCGTCGGATTGTGCGTCTCGAACCATGCGGCGAGGCCGAGCGCGCGGCTGTCCCGCACGAAGGTGTCGTGCACGGCCTGCCATTGGTCGGCCCGGACCATGGCCGGATCGGCGACCTGCCAGCCGAACAGGTTGTTGACCTGGTTGAGCACCTCCAGCGTGCCGGCATAGCCCTCGCGCTGCATGCCCGCGATCCAGCGCGGATTGAGCGTCCGCGCCCGCATCTCGTCCGCGAGGAAGGAGGCAGCGGGGGCGACGCGCGTCGTCGGCTGTCGCAGATCGGAGACGTAGAGCGCGGGGCTCGCGCCGCCGACACGCCGGACGGCGAGCGAGAGGCCGCCGAGATATTCGAAAGGATGGTCGGTCGACAGGATTCCGTGGAGGCTGGACGAGCGCGACAGGACGGCCCCGTCAGTCCCGCGGAGCTGCTCGGCGAAGAGGTTGGCCGCTCCCGCATCCACGCCCCAATCGCGCGCGCCGTAGCCGAACCGCATGCGGGCGAGGAAGGCGTCGGCGAGCGAGGCGTCCTTCTCCCAGGCCGTCGAATCCAGCACCGCGCCGGGCAGGCCCGTGGCGTAGTCGCCGGGCTCGTTCGAGAAGATCCGGAGGGCCGCGAGGCGCCGCGCCTCGGATTCCGGCCGGCCCGAGGCGACGAGCCGCGTCGTGACGGCGCGCGTATTGGCCGCGACGGGATTGTCCGGCTCGTCGAGCGCGGACAGCCGTTCGATCACCTCGGCGAGCAGCCGCATGAAGCCGTCGAACTGGTCGCGATAGAGGCTCGTCGCCTGGACGACGACGTCGATCCGCGGCCGGCCCAGTTCGGCGGCGGGGACGATGTCGAGCCCGACGAGGCGGCCGCCCGAATTCCAGACCGGCCGCAATCCGAGCGCATGGAGCACCTGTGCCTCGAGGATGCCGAGATGCCGCATCGTCTCGGACGACCACAGGCTGAAGGCGAGCTTCCGCGGCGCCGCCCCCCCATGCGATGCGCGATGCGCCTCGACGAGTTGCGCGAGGGCGACGCCGCCGGCCTCGAAGGCGGCGCGCGTCGGCACCTTGTCGGCTTCGAAGGGGAAGAGGTTGCGCCCGCTCGGGACGGTCGGGTTGCGGATGGGATCGCCGCCGGGGCCGGGCGTGACGAAAGCGCCCGCGAGCCCCTTCAACAGCGCCTCGATCTCCCCCGTCTCGGCGAGATGGCGGTCGAGAGCCGCGGCCCGCTCGACATCCGCCCGCAGGGCCTCATCCGCGATCGCGGAGAGGGGCTTGCCCTCCCGCAGATGCGCCGTGAGGAGATTCAGGGCCGGCGTGTCGCCGAGCCGCTTCGGATCGGCCGCGCGCAGGGCATCCCGGCCTCCGAGCTTGTCGAGGAACGACGGCCCGAGCTGCTGGACGACCGTGAGGAGCCGATCCTCGGGCGAGGCCGGCTCCCCGAACGTGTGCAGGCCATGGGGCATCGCATGGTCCGCGAGACCGTGCAGATGGTCGTGCAGGGCGGCGATGAAGGCGGAGAAATCCGCCTTCATCCGTTCTTCGTCCCATCCCATATCGGCGTGCAGCCGGGCCGCGATCACCGCCTCGCGCAGCCGGGTCGCCGTCGTCTCGCGGGCGGCTCCGTCTTCCATCTGGGCATGGTCGTGGATGAGGGCGTTCAGGTCGCGCAGCTCGTCATAGAGGCCGGCCGGCGCGAAAGGCGGGGTCTGGTGGCTGATCGTGACCGCGCGGCCGCGCCGCTTCGCCTGGACGGCCTCCCCGACATTGTCCTGGATGTAGGGATAGAAGACCGGCAGATCGCCGAGCGTGAGATACGGGAAATCCCGGACCGAGAGCCCGCGATCCTTGCCCGGGAGCCATTCCTGCGTGCCGTGCGTGCCGAAATGGATGAGCGCATCCGCCCCGGAGATCTCGCGGAGATAGAGATACTGCGCGAGATAGAGGTGATCCGGCGGCGCCTTGGCGTCGTGATAATCCTGCCCCGGCCTGCCCGAGCGCGGCATCTGCGGCATGATCTCGAGTTTGCCGAGACGGTGCGTGGGGAGTAGGAAGCCGCGTTCGCCGCCGATCGTCCGGAGCGCGGCATGACTCTCCGGCTCGCCCCAGCGCGCCGTGACGGCGCCGCGGACCTCGTCGGGCAGCGCCCCGAACCAGGCGAGATAGCGCGAGAGAGGCAGCACGGCTGCGCGCCCGCGCGCATGCAGGTCCGCCAGCCCTTCGGGCCTGTACACCGCCGCGAGCAGCGACTGCCCGGCCTCGATGAAGGCCGCTTCGGTGGCGGGGGGCACGTCATATCCCGCGCCGGCGAGGGCCGCGCTCAACCGCGCGAGGCTCCTCGGCAGGTTGAGGTTCGAGGCCGAGAGGTTCTTCTCGCCCGGAGGATAGTTCCAGAAGAGCAGCGCCAACCGCTTCTCGGGCGGCGCCTTGCGGCGGAGGGCGGCGAGCCTCTTCGCCTTGGCGACGAGAGCCGCGATCTGTCCCGGAAGCGGCGCCGGCTCGCCGTTCTCGGTCGCCTCGACGACCATCGGATCGCTCGCGCCCCAGCCTTCCGGCACGGACAGGAACGGCGCGACGAGGGGCTGCGCGATGCCGCTCGTCGCCCGCTCCCAGGCCTCCCGGCCGCCGTCGCGATAGGCGATCGTCTGGAGGATGGGGATGTCGAGGCGTCCGAACTCGGCCGCCCGGGTCGAGCCTCCCTGAAGATGCGTCGCGACGACGAGCAGATCGGCACGGACCCGGCGGACCATCGTCTCAAGCCCGGCAGGATCCTTCGGATCGGGCCAGAAGACGACGGGGACGAGGCCCTCCTCCTCGGCCCGCCCGACGATCGCGTCGATGGTCGCGGTCTCCATCCCCGAGACGATCCCGGGATGGATCACGACGGCGAGGCGCGGCGCGCCCGCCGTCCAGCGCGAGGCGCCCCAGCGCTCGTAGGCCTCGGGATCGGCGAAGGCCGCCGGCGCTTCCGGGTGATGGATGCCGGCCGGCGGCAGCGGCGCGGGGGGCGGGATGGCAGCGGGATCGCCGCGGCCACGGCTCGCCTTGAGGACGGCGAAGAAGGCACGGAGATTGGCGCTCCCCCCGCCGGACCAATAGGCGGCAAGGCGGCGCGCCTCGTCCGGCCGCAGGCCGCCGAATGCCGGGGGACCGCCGCCGACGCGGATCCAGGCAGGCGATCCGGCTCCGGCCAGAGCCGGGCCGATGGCCCGCTCGACGGCGGCGACGTCGACCGGACGCGGCGTGTCGAGAACGAGGAGGTCGGCCGCCTCGACGGCGGCATCCCGGCCGACGGTGCGATGCGTGACCTCGACGCCTTCGGCGGCGCCGATGCGGGCGATCTTGTCGAGTTTCCCGGACAGGACGAAATCCGTCGCGACGACGCGCACCGTCAGGGGCTGCCTGTCGGCCTGCGCCGCGGCGCCTGGGGGCCTGGCGAGAACGGCGAGGGCGAGCAGCAGGGCGACGGCGCCGGGGATGCGTCCCGGCCGCGAGGGATGTGACGGCATCAGAAGCGATGGGTCACGCCGGCATAGACCGCGCGGCCATCGCCCGGCCGCACCTGCGGAGTCGTGCGCGGGACGGCGCGCGGCCCCTGCTGCACGACGGGGATGCCCGGCGTCGCCGAGAACTCGGAGACGTATGGCTCGTCCAGCAGGTTCCGGCCCTCGACGAAGACGGACCACGACTTGTCCGGCGCGGTCCAGCCGGCCTTCGCGCCGAGGAGGGCATAGGCCGGAACGGTGAAGGCCTCCCCGCCCGCGCCATTGAAGGTCGTGCGACGGCTGCTGAGTCCCCGCACGTTCACCGAGACGAAATAGCCAAGCGGATGCCGGTAGCCGATCTCCGCGAAGACCTGATGCCGGGGAATGACCGGAAGACGCCGGTCTCCGAAGAGCGGGTCCTTGTCGAAGGCGAAGTCGTTCACGTTGTAGACCGCGTTCACGAAGACCTTGTCGTCGGGCGTGAAGACGTCGACGAAGGGCACCGCGCCGATCCCGATCTCGATGCCGCGATGGATCGTGCTCTTGGCGTTGAAGGCGACGGTCGTCGCGCAGGACGGATCGATCTCGGTCGCGCAGCGGGTCAGGATCTCCCGGTCGAGATGCATCTCGTAGAAGGTGACGTCGTAGGTGAAGCGCGCCCCGCCGCCCCGCACGCCGACCTCGCCCGTCCAGGCGCTCTGGGCCTGCAGGAGCGGCATCGTCCGGGAGGTTCTCGCCTGCACGCTCATCGCGTCGGACAGATCGGCGCCCGAGGGCACCTCATAGCTTCGGGCGATATTGCCGAAGAGGAAGTGGCCGCTGGTGTGCTCCCAGTTGAAGCCGATCTTCGGGTTCAGCGCCGAGAAGTCCCGATCGTATTCCTGCCGCGCCGCAGACCGTCCGGGCTGCGGACCGCCGGGGGATGTCGGCCCGAGGGCGGGCACGACACCGCCATGATAGTGATCGTCGAGGACACGGGTCGTGTAGACGCCCTGCAGGCCGAGGAATGCCTTCCAGCCCGGCATCACCTCGATCGCCGCCTCGCCGTAGCTCTCGATCAGCCAGGACGAGAAGCCGTTCCTGACGATCTGCCGCCCCTTGTCGCGGCCGTCGTTCCGGTGCTGGTAGCGGTTGAAATCGGCGTCCGTGTAGTTGGCGCGCACCCCTGCCACGATCTCGGTCGGAAGCCCGGCGAGTTCCGTCTTGTGCTCGACGCGGCCCGATACGCCCATGTCCCGCCAGCCGTAATCGATGATGCCGGCGAAGGGCGACGGCAGATGATCGAGGGTGGTGTTGAGAAAGTAGAAGCCGAGCTCGTAGGCGGTGGATCCGTCCCGGATCGTGGTCTTGTTGGCGATGCGCTGGTAGTCGAAGTTGATGCGTTCGTCGAAGAGGTAGGAATTCGCGGGAGCGGTCTTGCGGAGCGAGCGCAGCGAGGCGAGCGGCAGGGGCTCGGCCATGTCCTGGAGCGAGCGGCCGATCCCGAAGAAGGTCCGGTTCTCGACCCCCGGCGCGATCTCGACGCCGACATTCGCCGACAGGCGGTAATTCCGCTCGCGGGTATGCCGCTGGAAGCCGTCGACGCCGAGGCCGTTGGCCTGGACGTACCAGTCGACACCGCCCTTCGCTCCGCCCGTCTCCAGTTGCGATTGCAGCGTGCCGAAGCTGCCGCCCGAGATCGTGACGGCGTTGCCCGGCGCGGTCCGTCCCGTCTTCGAGACGAAATTGAGGGCGCCGCCCGTCGCGATGCTGCCGTAGCGTAGCGAGTTGGCGCCGCGATAGACCTCGATGAAATCGGCCGCGAGCGGGTCGATCAGGGTGTTCGTGAGACCGGCCTCGGTGCGGCCGAGCGGAAAGCCGTCGAGATAACCCCGGATGCCGCGCCCGTTGCGCGAGCCGTCGATCGAGATGTCGCTGCCGCGGATCGAGATGAAGCCGCTCGTGCCCGCGCCCCGCTCGGACATGAAGATGCCGGGCGTTCGCACGAGCGTATCGCCGATATTCGTGCGCCGCCCCGCCTCCGCATTGCGCAGGCCGACCACGGTCTCGGCGCCGGGCCGGCGAAGGAAGCGCGCTGTCTGCTGCGCGAACGGACTTTGGCCCGCGGCTCCCGCCCCCTCTACTGGCGGGGAGCCGGCGCGAGGATCGAGCTGAGCGGAGCCGGATGCTGGCATCGGGACGCGGCGGGCGGACGGCCGGGCCGCAGGGCGCCGGCTCGAGCGTTCGCCTGTAGCCGTCGAGGCAGGATTGGCAGTCCTCGCGGCCCGCGGCGGGGCAACCGAAATGGCTTCGAGCAGCGTACCGACCTCTTGAGAGCGAGCCTCGGTGGCAAATCCCGACACGGTCGCCATCAGCGCTACCGTCACAATTCCCCGAACCACGATCAGACCTCTATGCTATAACATACCATAACCGCTGCACCGGCAGGCTATCGGGCGCGGATTTCGGGCTCGGAAATCCGTGCCCTCCAAAAGCGCCGCCCTGCGGGGATCGGTACTTTATGTTACAACATTACATACCGGATTGTCACCACGAACGGCAAGCCTGCTGCCGGCCATTCATCGAGCCACGTTCGCCGGTGGCTCTTCAGCGACAGCCGTGCGGCCTTGATCAGCGCCGGTTTGACGGTGGTGGGGCAGCGACTCCCATCCGGACGGCGGGGGTCGCGCAACCGCCTCGCAGCGGCGGATGACGATGCCGACATAGAGCGGATCGAGTTCGCCCCGCGGCAGATCCGGCCTGCCTGCTCCGCCGACATCGGCGTCGAGGCAGGGATCGGGACGATCCCGCCGAATGGGTTGATCGCGGAACATCCTCCAGCATCGTCGGCGGCGTGACGTTCGGATGCGAGGGCAGGCCCTCCCGGGGCGTCCGAGCCGATCGAGGACGCGCCCGAAGGTCAGCGCCCGTGCCGGCCGGGCTCAGCCTCCACAGGGTCCAACCGTCAGGCTCTGGGTCCGCGAGCGAAGAACTTCGTTTCGTAGATGCGCCGCGCGTTTGCCATATGCCTGACCGAGAGATCCTCCAGTGCCGCCCTGTCGGCGCGCCGGACGGCCTCGACCATCTCGCCATGCTCGTCGCAGGCGATGCGGAGGGCCTGCTCGTCCGCTACCCCGTAGGCCCGCGCCGGGAAGCTGAGCCAGTCGTGCAGGCGGATCGACTCCGCCAGATACTGGTTCTCGCACAAGCCGTAGAGCAGCCTGTGAAACGTCATGTTGCTGCGATGGATCGCGATCAGGTCCCCCTCCGCGCAGGCGCTCTCATGGCTCGCTCGGGCGGCCTCCAATCCACTGAGCGCCTCCGCTGACGGCGGCAGGGGCATCGCGGCGACGGCCGCCCGGTGCAAGACCGCCCGCATGTCGTAGAGCTGCTTCAGTTCCGCGGCGTCGAAGCGCCTGATCTCGGCTCCGCGATGGCGCGGCTTGATCACGACCCCGAGACGTTCGAGCTCGGTCAGGGCCGCGCGCACCACGTGCCGCTTGGCCCCGTAATCCTCCATCAGGTGATCTTCGATGAGGCGCATCCTGGGCAGGATTCGCCCCCGGATCACATCCGTCTCGATGGCCGCGATGACGACATCGACCGGATGCGGGGCGTCATCCGCTGACATGGCCAAGGAACGCTCCGACATCTCCCTCTCGTCGCTCCCTGCACGGCGAGGCGCGCCGGATTATCGATAGGATCGTCGGAGTTCTTATCGGCATCGACCTGCTGGAGGAAGGGGGCGTTTCTCGCCATACCGCCCCGCTCACGGAGCAGCACATGACCCTCGCGCCGAACACCAGCGCATCGTCCGACGAGATGATCACAAGCATCAATCCTGCCAACGGCTCGGTCGCCGGAACCGTCACGGCGACGAGCCCGGCGGAACTTGACGCTGTCGTCGAGCGCGCCTGGACCGCATTCCGCAATTCGGGCTGGGCGGAATCTCTGCCCCATCGCCGCGCCCTCGTCCTGCAGAAGATCGCCGACGGCCTCCTGGCCGAGAAGGAAACGCTGGCGCGCCTGCAGATGGCCGACAATGGCAAGCCGCTCGGCGAATGCCGCGGCATGGTCGAATCCGCCATCGGCACCTTCCGCTACTACGCCGGCGTCTGCGAGACGCTCGAAACCGACGTGACGCCGAGCCGGGGCGACTACGTCTCCCTCACGGTGCTCGAGCCCTTCGGCGTGGTCGCCTGCATCACGCCGTGGAACTCGCCGATCATGAACGATGCCACCAAGGTGGCGCCCGCGCTCGCGGCCGGCAACGCCGTGATCCTGAAGCCGTCGGAGGATTCGCCCCTTCTGGCCCCCGAACTCGCCCGCATCGCTCTCGCGGCCGGGTTGCCGGAGGGGATGCTGCAGGTCGTGCAGGGCAAGGGGCCGGCCATCGGCTCCGCGCTCGTCGCTCATCCGGGCGTCCGCATGATCTCCTTCACCGGCGGCACCGCAACGGGCCGCGCGATCGGTCGTATCGCGGGCGAGCGGCTCGTGCCTGCCGCCCTCGAGCTCGGCGGCAAGTCTCCGCACGTCGTCTTTGCCGATGCCGACCTCGACCACGCGGTCGCGGCGGTCGTCGCCGGCATCTTCGGCTCGGCCGGTCAATCATGCGTCGCGGGCTCGCGCCTCTTCGTCGAGGCCTCGATCTATGACGAGGTGCTGCAGCGCGTCGTCGACCGGGCCAAGAGCCTCAAGGTCGACGCTCCCGACGCCGCTGGCGTCGAGATGGGGCCGCTCGCCTCGTTCCACCACCGCGAGCGAGTCGCCGCCTTCGTCGACCGCGCCCGCCAGGAAGGCGGACGCATCCTCTGCGGCGGCGAGGCGCCGACGGGCGGCGTGTTCGACGCGGGCGCCTATTACCTGCCGACCGTCATCGACGGGCTCGGCCCCGACGCGGCGAGCTGTCAGGAGGAGGCCTTCGGCCCCGTCCTCGTCGCTCTGCCGTTCCGCGACGAGGCGGACCTGATCTCTCAGGCCAACGGCACCGCCTTCGGCCTCGCCTGCGGCATCTGGTCGGAAAGCTTCAAGCGCTGCTGGCGGATCGGCCGGGCGCTCGAGGCGGGTTCGGTCTGGATCAACACCTACAAGCAATCGGTCACGTCGACGCCCTTCGGCGGATTCAAGAACAGCGGGCTCGGCCGGGAAAAGGGCATCGACGGCCTCCGCCTCTACGCACAGGTGAAGAGCATGTATTTCGGTCTCCACGAGCATCCGCTGGCGGTGGCGAAGTGAGCGCCCCGGTGAAGCGCAGCCCGAAGGCTGCCCAGACGATCGAAGGCGGCCGCTTCATGGTCGTCGGCGGCGCAAGCCTCGTCGGCTCGGCCACCTGCGAGGAATTGCTCGCGAAAGGCGCCGCCGAGGTTCGGCTGTTCGACAACTTCTCCTTCGGATCGGGCGAGGCGATCGCGCATCTGAAGGACGACAAGCGCGTCACGGTCGTCCAGGGCGACATCCTGAAGCTGCACCAGCTGCTCGCGGCGACGGAGGGTCTCGACGGCCTCGTCCATCTCGCCGCCTTCATGACGCTCTCGATGGACCGGGACCCGTGGGCCGGGATCGACGTCAACATGCGCGGGGTCCAGAACGTCCTCGAGGCCTGCCGGGCAAACAAGGTCGCGAAGGTCGTCTTCGCATCCTCCAATGCCGTCTACGGCTACGGCCCGGGCGTGAAGGGCGATCTCGTCGAGGAGACGCCGTTCCATTCGGTCGGCGCCCCGCCGGCGGCGATCCTCTACGGCGCCAGCAAGATCGTCGGCGAGCAGCTCTGCCGCGACGCGCATCGCCGCCACGGCCAGGACTACGTCATCCTGCGCTATTCGACCGTCTACGGTGAGCGTCAGCACTACCGGGCCGCGAACGCCCTCTACATCGTCGAGACCCACGACGCCGTGAAGCGCGGCGAGCGCCCGGTCGTCATCGGGGACGGCTCCGAGACGAAGCACTTCGTCTATGTCGGCGATCTCGCCCGCGCCAACCGCATGGCGCTGGAATCGGACGCGACCGACGTCGCGATCAACACCTCGGGTCCCGAGCCGGTCACGACGCTCGAACTCGTCACGATGGTGGCCGAGATATCGGGCCGGCCCGACCTCACGGCCGAGAAGCGCGAGCCCGATCCGACCAAGGTGCGCCTCACCTCGGGCGGCGCCTTCCGGATCGACCACGCGGCCGCCAAGGACGCCATCGGCTGGCAGCCGGAGGTCGGCATGCGTGAGGGACTCGCGCGCCTCCTCGCCTGGCGCGACCGCGCGGCGGGCTGACGTTCAGACGTCGCCGGCGGGGCCGCCTCGGCCCCGCCGCATCTCGGCTGCGAAGAATCTCCGCGGCCACTCAAGCAATGACAAGTTGGAGTAACTCCCATGTCGATGGGAAGTGAAGCGATCGAACAAGCCACAATGAAGAAGGTGATGCTTCGCATCGTACCGTTCCTCATCGTCTGCTACATCATCTCTTATCTCGACCGCGTGAATGTCGGCTTCGCCGCATTGACCATGAACGCCGACCTCGGCTTCTCCGCAGCGGTCTACGGTTTCGGGGCCGGGGTCTTCTTCCTGACCTATTTCCTGTTCGAAGTGCCGTCGAACCTCATGCTGCACCGCTTCGGTGCCCGGCGCTGGATCGCCCGTATCATGCTCACCTGGGGCATCCTGTCGGGCGCCATGGGCTTCATCCCGCAGATCTCGGCGGCGACCGGCCTGTCCAACGAGAACGTCTTCTACACCATCCGCCTGCTGCTCGGCGCGGCCGAGGCCGGCTTCTTCCCCGGCGTCATCTACTACCTGACGCTCTGGTTCCCCGGCGCCTACCGGGGTCGCGTCGTCGGCTACTTCATGACCGCGCTTCCGCTCGCGAGCGTGATCGGAGCGCCCCTCTCCGGCTGGCTCCTCGGGCTTGACGGCTGGCACGGGCTCCGGGGCTGGCAGTGGATGTTCATCATCGAGGCGATCCCCGCCGTCCTGCTCGCGGCCGTGGTTCTCTTCTACCTCACCGACCGGCCGAACCAGGCCGCCTGGCTGTCGGGGCCCGAACGCCAGTGGCTCGCCGACCGTCTCGCGAGGGAGGAGCGCGATCGCACGGCCGTGGCCCGTCACTCGGTCCTCCAGACGCTGATCAACCCCATCGTTCTCGGCCTCGGCTTCGTCTATTTCGGCGTCGTCGCCATGAACTACACCGTGGGCTTCTTCCTGCCCTCGATCATCCGCGAATTCGGGCTGACGAATCTCCAGACCGGCTTCGTGGCGGCCATTCCGTCCCTCGTCGGCGCGATCAGCATGGTCGTGTGGGGTCGCCGGTCGGATCGGAAGCGCGAGCGGCGCTGGCACCTCGTCTTCCCGGTCGCGGTCGGCGCCGTCAGCTTCGCCGCCGCGGCGGTCATCCAGGATCCGGTGCTCAAGATCCTCTGCTTCTCCATCGCGGCCTTCGGCATCTACGGCTGCCAGCCGGTCTTCTGGGCCCTCCCCGGCAACTTCCTGTCGGGCGCATCGGCCGCCGCCGGCATCGCCATCATCAATTCGCTGGCGAACCTCTCCGGCTTCACCGGTCCCTACGTGATGGGGTGGGTGAAGACGCAGACCGGCAGCTTCACCGGCGGTCTCCTGATCGTCGCGGCGACGGCCGGCCTGGCGACGCTCGTCGCCGCCGTCGTCGGGCGCGGACCGCGTCGGGACGATCGGGACGAGGCGCCCGACGCCGTGCGCGCGCCGGCGGAGTAGCGTCATGCACTGGGAGGTTCTGGCGCTCCGCTACGGCTGGCAGGATCGGAAGGCCGGCAGCAACTTCATCCACGCGCCGGATCCTCACGACGCCCCGATGCCGCTCGACTACTTCGTCTGGCTCGTGCGCTCGGGCGCTCGCCAGATCGTCGTCGACACCGGGTTCAGCCGCGAAACGCTGGACCGCAAGGGACCGGGCGGCGGACGGCACATCTCGCGAACCGTCGACGAGGCGCTCCGGCAAGCCGGCTGCGATCCGGACGCGGTGGACGAGGTGGTCATCACCCACCTGCACTACGACCATGCGGGCAATCTCAATCTCTTCCCCCGAGCCCGCTTCCACCTGCAGGAGCGCGAGATGGCCTTCGCCACCGGCCGCAACATGTGCTTCGGCTGCATGCGCGGGGCCTTCGAAGTGGACGACGTCGTCAGGATGGTCCGCGCGCTCTATGCGGGCCGTGTCGTGTTCCACGACGGCGACCGCGAGATCGCACCGGGCGTCAGCCTCCACCGCGTCGGGGGCCATACGGACGGCCTGCAGATGGTCCGGGTCCAGACCGCGCGCGGCCCGCTCGTCCTCGCGAGCGACGCCAGCCACTTCTACGCCAATCTCGAACGAGAGGAGCCGTTTCCGATCGTCTTCGATCTCGGGGAGATGGCGCGGGGGTGGCGGCGCGCGCGCGAACTCGCCGGGGGTGACGAATCCCTGATCGTCCCCGGACACGATCCGGCGGTCCGACGCCGCTATCCGCCGCTGGCGGGAAGCGACGGCGAGACCGTCATGCTCCACCACACGCCCGTCCACCAGCCTGAAACGTCCCCGAACCCGTTCGGATAGGAGATCGCCATGTCCTCTCGTCACTCACGCCGGGACCTGCTGGCGGCAGGTCTCGCCGGAAGCACTGCTCTCGCGATGCCGGCCTTCGTGCGGGCGCAGGATTCCTGGCCGACACGGCCGATCGAGCTCGTCGTCGGTTTCGCGGCGGGTGGCGGCACCGACACGACCGCTCGGACCGTGGCGCGCTACCTCGAGCGCGAGCTCGGCGGCCAGGTGATCGTGGCCAACCGCCCTGGCGCCTCCGGCGAACTCGCGCTCAACGCCATCTCCAAGGCGGCGCCGGACGGCTACCTGCTCGGTGTCACCAACTATCCGGGGCTCCTCTCGCTCCCGATCGAGCGCAACGTCGGCTACAAGTCGGACAGCTTCCACTATCTCGCCAATCTGGTTTCGGATCCGTCGGCCTTCAGCGTCGCGGCGGACGGCCCGATCAAGTCGATTGCCGACCTCGTCGCCAAGGCCAAGGCAGAACCCGGCAAGGTCACCTTCGGTTCGACCGGCGTCGGCACGGACGAACACCTGGCGCTCTCGCTGTTCGAGCAGCTCGGCAGCCTGAAGCTGAGCCACGTGCCCTACCGGGGCGCGGGGCCGCTCGGCACCGACCTCCTCGGCCGCCACATCGAGGCCGCGGGCCTGAATATCGGCGAGGCGGTCCCGCTCGGCGACAAGATCAAGGTCATCGTCCAGGGGGGTGCCAAACGCTCGCGCTTCGCGCCGGACGCGCCGACCTTCCGGGAGGCCGGCTTCCCGTTCGAGATGCGCTCGGAGCGGGGCATCGTCGCGCCAAAGGGACTGAAGCCCGAGATCGCCAAGCGCCTCAGCGACGCGCTCGCGAAGGTCGCCGCCAATCCGGATTTCGTGCGACAGATCGAAAGCCAGTATACCGAGCTGCTGTACTTGCCGGGCGAGACCTGGGAAGCGCATCTGAAGCGGGAAAACGAAGTGCTCAGCCGACTCTGGAAAGAGCGGCCCTGGTCGGGCAACTGACCGGTCGGGCGAAACAGCCCGACCGAGAGCATGCTGCGGGAAAGTGGGTTCCATCTTCCCGAAAACAGCATGCCGAAAAATGAAGGCAGAGCATGCTGATGTTTCCGTGAAACATCAGCATGCTCTGAAATAAACGCAAAAAAGGGAGGAATATCGGATGCGTCGTCGTACGCTGTTGGGTCTGGCCGGGGGAGCGGCGCTCGCTCCATTGGCCGCACAATTCGCCCGGGCGCAGGCCTACCCGGCCCGAACCGTCAACATCGTGGTGCCGTATCCGGCCGGAGGCGCGACGGACGTCATCGCCAGGCTGATCGCGGATAAGCTTCGCACCACCTGGAACCAGTCGATCGTCGTCGAGAACCGGCCGGGCGCCGGGACGGTGGCGGCGGCGCAGTACGTCGCCCGCGCCGAGCCCGACGGCTACACGCTGTTCGAGACGACGTCGGCCCACACCATCAGCGCGAGCCTCTACAAGAAGCTCACCTACGATCCGATCCGCGACTTCGCGGCCATCACGCTGACGGCCGTCATCCCGCTCGTTCTCGTCACCGCCAAGGACGTGCCGGCGAAGACGGTCGATGAATTCGTCGCCTGGGCGAAGACGCAGACGGGGGTCCTGGTCGCGGCCTCCACAGGCGTCGGCACCGCCCAGCACCTGACGGCCGAACTGTTCAAGGCCCGCACGGGGATTCCGTCCCAGCACGTGCCCTTCAGGGGCGATACGCCGATGATCACCGACCTCCTCGCGGGCCGGGCGCATTTCGCCTTCGCGACCCTGTCGGCCGTGCTTCCCCATATCCAATCGGGCGATCTTCGCGGCATCGCCCTCGCCCATCCGCGGCGTGTCGCGGCCGTCAAGGACATCCCGACCTTCGCGGAGGCCGGCATGCCGGGCTTCGAGGCAGCGACCTGGTTCGGCACCTTCGCCCCCGCGAAACTGCCCGACGAGCTTCGTGCGCGGATCTATCGGGACATTTCGGCCATCGTGGCCGAGCCGGCGATGACGCAGCGTCTCGTCGACATGGGGGCAGACGTCACCAATCTCGCCCCGGCCGATTTCGATGCCTTCATCCAGGCCGAGACGAAACGTTGGGCGGAGGCGGTCCGGATCGCCCGCGTCAGCATCGATTGAGACGAGGGCCGATCATGTCAGATGCAGACACGGCACTCCTCGCCCGCTGCGCCGCCATCGCGGTCAGCTCCTGGTCCGATGCCCTCGACGAGCTCGGCATCGCAGGCGTCGTCAGCGGCATCGCGCAGCGCAGCGGCCAAGGCCGCATGTGCGGCTTCGCGGTGACGGCGCGGCAGGTCGCGGGCGAACTCGGCGCCTTCGACAAGTCGGACTTCGGGGTCGGCAGCCTCGTCGCCGCGACCGGCCCCGGCAACGTCCTCGTGATCGATGTCGGCGGCGAGCCGATCTCGACGCTCGGCGGCCTCGCCTCGCTCGCCTGCACGATGCGGAGCGCGACCGGCGTCGTCATCGACGGCGCGTGCCGGGACGTCGACGAGATCCGCGAGACGGGTCTCTGGCTTGCCAGCCGGCACGTCGCTCCGACGACGGGCAAGCGACGGCTTCGGCTTCAGCCGCTCGGCGGCCAGGTCACGATCGGTGGGATCGACGTGGCCGAAGGCGATCTCGTCGTCGGCGACGACACCGGTATCGTGATCGTCCCCCGGGCGAGCCTCGGCGCGGCTCTCGAGGCCGCCGACCGGATCGTCGCCGTCGATCACGAGGTGGAGCGGCGGATCCGGGCCGGCACCAGCTTCGCGGATGCCGCCGCCGCATCCGGGTACCTACCCGGCCGATGAGTGCCGGATCGTCATCCGCCGGGCGCGTGCTTCAGCTCGCGCCCATCGGCCCACAAGCCGACGCCCCGCTCGCGGCGGAATGCGGCGCCATCCCGCTCTGGACATGCGATCCGGATTGGATCGAGCGGCACGGCCATGAGGTCGAGGTCGTGGCGACCTCCGTGCGGCGCGGCTGCGATGCGGCTCTCGTCGAGCGACTGCCGGCGCTGCGAGCCATCTGCAGTTGGGGGGTCGGGTACGAGACGATCGATGTCGCCGCGGCGGCCGCGCGCGGCATCGCGGTCAGCAATACCCCCGACGTGCTCGATGATTGCGTCGCCGATTTCGCCTGGGGCCTGCTTCTCGCGACGGCGCGCAGGATCGTGGTGGCCGACCGCTATGTCAGGGAGGGACATTGGACCCAGCTCGGCGGGTTCCCGCTCTCGACGCGCGTCTCCGGCAAGCGTTTGGGCATTCTCGGGCTCGGCCGGATCGGGCGCGCCATCGCGCGTCGCGGCAGCGGCTTCGACATGGAGGTGCGCTACCATGGCCGGACGGCCAAGGCCGATGTGCCCTATCTCTACGAACCCACGCTGCGAGACCTCGCCCGGTGGGCCGACATCCTGATCGTGGCGTGTCAGGGCGGGCCGGAGACGAGCCGCCTCGTGGATGCGCCTGTCATGGAGGCGCTCGGCCCAACCGGCATCCTGGTCAACATCGGCCGCGGCTCGGTCGTCGATCAGGACGCGCTGATCCGGGCCCTCGAGGCGGGGCTGCTCGGCGGAGTCGGCCTCGATGTTCTGGAGAACGAACCGGGCGCGCCCGAGGCGCTGCGGCAGAGCGAGCGGGTCGTCCTGACACCCCATGTCGGCAGCGCCACCGCGGATACCCGGGGCGCCATGGAACGGCTCGTCGTCGACAACGTCCGAGCCGCGCTCGCGGGCAAACCTCTGCTGACGCCGGTCCCGGCATAGGCGATCTGCTCGGCTGGCTGGCGGGGATCGTCGGCAGGGCATCGATCATGATGCGCTCAGGTCCCGAGCCTGGCTGGCTCCGCCAGCCTGTGCGGGGAGCGCATCGAGCCAAAGCGGAATGAATGTCCGGAGCGCGAGCACGGGCGGGCTTCGGGAGCGCTCGGGCTTGACGACGATCCCGACCTCTCGCGACGCCTTGGGATCGAGCGCCGCGATGCGGCATCCCGATAATTGCAGGCCGCTGAGAGCCGTCTTGGGCAGGATGGTGACGCCGAACCCGGCAGAGACGAGCGCGACCAGCGCACTGCTCGAAACCAACTCCTGTGTCGGGGACACGGTCAGAGCGGCCTGCGCGAAAAGGCTCTCCAAGCTTTCGCGCAAGTCGACACCGCGGGGATTGAGCAGAAGGGAGCGGCCACGCAGCTCCTCGATCCGCACGCGCTTGCGTGAGGAGGCTCCCTCTCTCGGCAGGACGACGACGAACTCGTCGTCGAACATCCGCTCGAACAGCAATCCATCGAGTTGATCGGGGCGCGACTGGATGCTCATGTCGACGTCGCCCCGTCGCACCATCGCGAGCGCGCTCTTCGAATCCGCGTCGCGCAGGCGGATCTCCACGCCCGGATGCGCCTCCGCGAAGGCCTGCATGATCCCCGGCAGGAGCGTTATGGCCAAAGAGGGCAGGACGGCGACGGTCGCCGAGCCCCGTTGCAGGGCGGCCTCGTCACGCAGGTCCCGGACGACCCGTTGAAGATCGCTGCACACGCGCTGCAGCGACGTCTGGGCGCTGCGTCCCTGCAATGTCAGGTGCACGGACCGCGTCGTGCGGTGCAGCAGGACCACGCCCAGCGCGGCTTCGAGCTGCCTCACGCGTACGCTCAGCGCGGATTGCGAGATGTGCAGCCGCTCGGCCGCAGCGCGAAAGCTGCGCGTCTCGGCGATCGTCAGGAAGGTCACGATCTGCTGAAGGCTGACGCCTCCGAGCTGCTCCGACGTGTCGATTTCGCCCATTGATCGATTTCCAATATCAATTTCGGAAAATGTACTATTGGACGGTGTCGCGGGACAGGCATACCGTCGCGACCAAGGTGCACGTCACGTTGCGCTGGTCCGGGAGGCGAATTCAGGATGACGCGATCACCGACGCGGCGGGACGTGGCCCGCCTCGCCCTCGTGGCCGTCGCCGGAGCCGCCGGGACGGCGCGCGCCCAGGAGGATTATCCCAGCCGGACGATCACCCTCGTCGTCCCCTACGGCGCCGGCTCCAGCACCGACATCCTCGCGCGCGTGATGGCGAAACGGCTGTCGTCGGAATTGGGAGGCAGGGTCGTCGTCGAGAACCGCGCCGGCGCTGGCGGCACGATCGGCAGCCTCGGCGTCGCCCGCTCCGCACCTGACGGACACACGCTCGTGATGGGGACGATATCGTCGCATTCCATCAACGCCTCGATGATGGCGAAGATCCCCTACCGCGTGCTCGAGGATTTCGCGCCGATCTCACTGGTCGCCTATTTTCCGAACGTTCTGGCGGTCAACCGGGACTTGCCGGCCAACACGATCGGGGAACTGGTCGCCCTCGCCAAGGAGCGTGGCGGTCTCAATTTCGCGACGGGCGGCGTCGGTTCGTCCGGACAGTTGGCCGGCGAACTGCTCAAGCTCCGAACGGGAGCCCTGCTGAACCACGTTCCCTACCGGGAGATCGGCCAGGCCATCACGGACACGATCGCCGGTCGCGTGCCGATCGTGATCTACCAGGTGCCGTCGCTGTCCTCGCTCATCGAGAGCGGACAGATGAAGGCGATCGCGGTGCTCGCGCCCGACCGCACGCCCCTCCTACCTACGACTCCGACACCCCGCGAGCAGGGGATCCAGGACTTCGACGCAACGGCATGGATGGGGCTGTTCGGCCCGGCACGGCTTCCGCCACGCATCGTCGACCGCCTCCAGACGATCATTGCCACCGCCGCGACCGATCCGGACCTGACGGGGCCATTGTCGAAACAGGGTTTCACCCTCGTCGGCAGCGACCCGGCCGCGTTTCGACGGTTTCTCGAAGCGGACATCGCTAAATGGGCGGATGTCGTGAAACTCACAGGGGCGACGATTGAGTAAGGACATGACGGACGACATCGTTCTGCTGCGTGAGATCGCCCATTCCCGCTCCGGCGAGAAGGGCAATAGCTCGATGATCTCCGTCATCGCCTATGACGAGGGGGACTATGACCTCCTGCGCCGACAGGTGACGGTCGAGGCCGTCCGCGCCGTCTTCGGACCGATCACCAAAGGGGCCATCACGCGGCACGAAGCGCCCGGTCTCGGCGCCCTCAACTTCGTGCTGGAAGAGGTCCTCGAAGGCGGGCGCTCGCGCACCCTCGCCTTCGAGGAATCCGGCAAGGCGCTCTCGTCCCTGATGCTGACCTTGCCGATCCGGGTCCCGGCAAGCCGCCGGCGCGCGAAGACGGCCGCGGCGCCCCTCGCCCCACCACGACGCCGATCCGGCAAGTCGATCCGGCTCGGCTCGGCGACGGCGTGGTCGCGCGATCGCTTCGAGCCGGCGAGCGATCTCCTGGAGCGGGCCGGCCTCGACTATCTGTGCTTCGAGACCATGTCCGAGGTCACGATGAGCGCCGCCCAGGCCGCGCGCATCGAGGACGCGTCGGCGCCGCTCTACGACCCCTATCTCGTCGCCCGGATGGCACCGATCCTGCGGCAGGCGAAGACCCAAGGCGTCCGGATCATCAGCAACCAGGGCTGGCTCGACCCGGTCGGAGCGGCACGTCGCCTCGTCGAACTGGCCGAGGAGCTTGGCCTGGACGATCTGCGGATCGCGGCCGTCGAGGGCGGCATCCTGACGGACCGGATCACCGAGATCGGGGCCACCTTCACCGAGACGGGCCGATCCGTCGGCGAGAGCCGCGACGCCGTCGTCTCGGCCGAGGCCTATATGGGGGCCGCCGGCATCGTGGAGGCCCTGGCGAACGGCGCCGACGTCGTGCTGACGACGCGCGTCGCCGATGGCTGCCTTTATCTCGGACCGTTGATGCACGAGTTCGGCTGGTCGCCCGACGACCACGAGCGCATGGCGCGAGGCATGATCATCGGGCACCTCATGGAGTGCGGCGCGCAGATTTGCGGCGGCTACTTTGCCGATCCGGGCTTCAAGGAGGTGCCCGGCCTGGCCGATCTCGGCAACCCCATCGCCGAAGTCGCAGAGGACTGGGCGATCCTGTCGAAGCTGCCCGGCAGCGGCGGATCGCTCACGCCCGCCACCTGCAAGGAGCAACTGCTCTACGAGGTCGGCGATCCCGCGGCCTATTACTGCCCCGACTGCGTCGCCGACCTGACGGGCGTGCGCTTCGAGCAGGTCGCACCCGACGAGGTGGAGGTCGCGATCGACCTCTCGGGATCACGGGTCCGACCACCGACCCTCAAGGTGCTGGTTGGGCTGCGGGAGGGCTTCATGACGGAGGAGATGGTCATCTTCGCCGGCCCGGGCGCTCTCCGGCGCGCCCAGGCGACACAGGCGCTGCTGGAAGAGCGCTTCCGCAAGATCGATCTCAAGGCCGACGATCTGCGCTTCGACTACCTCGGGCTCAACGCCGTTCACCGGGAGGCGACCCCGCCCTCGGATACGGAGCCCTACGAGGTGATCCTGCGTGTCGCGCTGCGCACCTCCAGTCGCGCCGAGGCCGACAAGCTTCGGCGCGAGATCGATCCGCTGGCTGTGAACGGCCTCTCCGGGACGGGGAAATGGGCCACGAGCTCTCCGGGCTCGCGCGTGCGACCGGTCGTCGGGCTCAATTCCTGTCTGGTCGATCGATCCATCGTTCCGACACGCGTCACGATGATGCGTTCTTCAGCCAAGGAGCACGCATGAGCGCCGCCGCCCTGTTCCGTATCGCCGTCGCCACGCTCGCCTTCGCAGGCGTATCGACTGCGCATGCAAACGATGCCTGGCCCGGACGCCAGCCGATCATGATGCTCCTCCCCGCCGGCCCGGGCGGGTCTTCCGACGCGCTGGCGCGGCTGCTGGCGGAGCAATTCGGCACTCGTCTCAAGCAGAGCGTCGTCGTCCAGAACCGGCCCGGCGCCGCCGGCAATATCGGGATGGCGCAGGCGGCGCGCGCGCGTCCCGACGGCTACTCGATCGCGCTTTCCTGGACCGGCCCGATGGCGACGAATCTCGCCCTGTACCGGGATGTAGGGTTCGATCCGAAGCGCGACTTCGCTCCGATCGGAATGATCGGGTGCACCCCGAACGTCCTCGCCGTCAGCCAGGCCAGTCCCATCGGCTCGCTGTCGGGTTTCATCGACCATGCCCGGAGCCGCGCGGGCTCGACCTTCTACGGGTCGGCCGGGATCGGAAGCTCCTGGCATCTCGCGGGCGAAATGGTCAATCGCAAGGCGTCGAACGGGCTCGTCCACGTGCCGTTCACGCAGCCGGGCCAAGCGCTCACGGAGATGCTCGGAGGTCGTCTGGACGCCATCTTTCCGGTTCTTCCGATGACGGTGCCTCACGTCCGGGCGGGCACGATCCGTGCACTCGCGGTTTTCTCGAAAGCGCGCTCGACCGTTCTTCCGGAAGTGCCGACCACGGCGGAACTGGGATACCCGGACCTCGTCAGCGACACCTGCTTTGCGCTTCTGGCGCCGGCTGGGACACCCGCCGACATCATCGGCCGTCTGAACTCCACATTGGCGGAGATCGTCGAGATGCCTTCCATGAAGGAGCGCATGAGGGATCTGGGCCTCACGGTGACGACCGGCGCGCCCAGCCTCCTGACCGACTATCTGTCCGAGGAAATCCCGCGGCAGGCGGCTCTCGTGGCGGCGTCGGGCGCGAAGGCGGACTGAATTCGCAGACATCGGGAGCAGGCCCTGTGCCGGGCCGACGTCGAGACCTGGACGAAACGGGTCTTTGCTCCTGAGCGGGACGATGGCCCGGTGCGGGTCCTGGCCAGGCTTTCGGCAGGATGTCCCGCTCCTCGCGCAAGACATCCTGGATGCCCCCCCGGCAACGAAGCCAGTGCCAGGGCCGGCGGACGTGACAGCTGACGAGCGGGCCCTCGCATGGCAGAGGCAACGATAGCTGAACGGGATGGTTGGCCGTGGCGATCGACCTCAAGAAAATCCGCTACTTCGTCGCCGTGTTCGAGGAAGGGAGTTTCACGCGTGCAGCGCGGCGCGAGAACGTGGTCCAGCCTGCGCTGTCCGTGCAGATCACGCAGCTCGAGCGCGAATTGACGGTCAAGCTCCTGGAGCGCTCGGCGCAGGGTGTCCGTCCGACGCTCGCGGGAGAGCGGTATTACCGGTTCTGCACCGAACTCCTTCGCAGCTTCGACGCGGCGACGCAGGAGATGCGCGACCTCAGCGGGCGCGTCACGGGTCTCGTGCGGATCGGGGTCATGCCCTCCATCTGCCATGGCCCTCTCGTCGGCGTCCTCGATCGCTATCTCACGCTCTATCCCGGCGTCGAGCTGCGTCTCCTCGAAGGGTTCAGCGGAACGCTCGCGGATGGCGTCGCGAGCGGCCAGCTTGATCTTGCCATCTGCAATCGGCCCGTTCCCTACACCCAGCTCACCTACAGGCACCTCGTCAGCGACCGTTTGATCCTGATCTCCGGCGCAGCCAAGAAGCTGCCGCGCTGGAAGCCCGTCCGGCTCGATGCCGTCCCGGACCTGAAGCTGGTGCTGCCCTTCCCCATCCACGCGCAGCGGCGCCTGCTCGACGAACACATGGCGACGGGCGCCATCAAGCCGGCCCGCATCCTCGAGATCGACGGCATCTCCGCCAGCCTGAATTTCGTACGCGCCTCGGATTGGTCGATCCTGCTGCCGACGATCGCCATCATGAACGAGGTGCGCTCCCGCAACCTCATCCTCAACCCGCTCGCGCATCCCGTGCTGGGCTCCGAGATCTACGAGATGCACCCGTCCGACACGCCGCTGACCCTGCCCGCCCAGAGGTTCGTCGAGTTGCTGCAGGAGGGCCTGTCCCAGATCCCGGACCGGCTCGGCAAGTTGGACCGCACCTACAGCCCCGGCGAGAACGCTCCGGAGTGATATAGCCAAAAACGATAGAGGGCATCATTCCTTATCATTTGATCTCATACTCGGCCCGCGGCTAGGCTGTGCTTCGGATCGGGACCGCCTGCCCAAAATGGGCGGCCCGGCCGAGGAAACGTTCAGGGAAAGGGGCAGCCTTGGCCGTCCGGACCCATCGCCATTCGCACAAGGCCGTCGTGATCGGCGGCTCCGTGGCCGGCCTGTTCGCCGGCAATTTTCTCGCGCGCCAGGGATGGGACGTGAGGATCTACGAGCGGGCGCGCGAAAGCCTGGCCTCACGCGGTCTCGGGATCGCCTCGCACGGCGAACTGGAAGACCTGATCGTCGCGGCCGGTGCCACGGTTCCCTCGCCGCTCGGGATCGACGTCACGGGCCGCAGCGCCATCGACCGGCACGGCGAGACCATCGCGCGCTTCGACTATCCGCAGCAGCTTGCCGGATGGACCGGCGTCTTCCGCAGCCTCTCGGCGCGCTTTCCCGCCGACCGCTATCACAGCGGCTGGGAGCTCTCGGGCATCGAGCCGAGCGGCGGCAGAGCGCTCGCGCGCTTCTCGAACGGCGAGGCGGTCGAGGCCGACCTGATCGTCGGTGCAGACGGATTCCGCTCGTCGGTGCGGGCCGCGATGGCTCCGCACGTCCAGCCCCGCTATGCGGGCTATGTCGCCTGGCGCGGCGCGGTCGAGGAGGGCGCGCTCTCCGACGCCTTCCGCGCCGAGACCGTCAATCAGTTCTGCTTCTGCTTCCCCAAGGGGAGCGAGTTCATCGGCTATCCGGTGCCGGGCGACGACGGCTCGGCCGAGCTGGGACGGCGGCGCTACAACTTTCTCTGGTATTACCCGGTCGCACCCGGAGCCGGCCTGACCGATCTTCTGACCGATGCCCGGGGCGTCGTTCACGAATACTCGATCCCTCCGAGCCTCGTCCGGACGGAGCATATCGAGCGGCTCCAGGCGGACGCCAGGGACCTCCTGCCGACGAAGTTCCTCGAGCCCTTCTTCGCCGCCAGCCACTATCTCGTCCAGCCGATCTACGACGTCGAGTCGGAGCGGATCGGCTTTGACAACGTCGCCCTGATCGGAGACGCGGCCTTCGTCGCGCGCCCCCATGTCGGCGTGGGCGTGCTGAAGGCCGGGCAGGACGCCCGGGCGCTCGCCCAATGTCTCGCGCGCGACGCCTCGATCGCCGGCGCCCTTGCCGCCTACGACGCCGAGCGCCTGCCGGAGGGCCGCGCATCGGTCGCGGCCGGCCGGCATCTTGGCGCCTTCATCGAGCGCGGCCTCGACGGGCCCTGGACCGATCCCAGCCTCGATCTGCGGGTCGAGGACATCATCCGCGTCAGCGGACGTCCCGTGCAGAAGCGACAGGCGGCGATCGGCAACGCCCCATGAGCGGGGAGCGGCAACAGGAGGATAGGATGCACGGCACCGACAATCAGGCGACCCTCCCGCTCCCGTTCGATTCCGCGCGCCTCGACAGGCTCATGGACGAAGCCGGGATCGACGTCCTGCTCGCGACCTCGAAGCACAACGTGCAGTATCTGCTCGGAGGCCACCGGTCGTTCTTCTTCGACTACATGGACGCGATCGGCACCAGCCGGTACCTGCCCGTCCTCGTCTATCCGAAAGGCCGGCCGGAAGACGCCGCCTATATCGGCTCCGTGATGGAAGGTTTCGAGAAGGCGCTCGGTCGCTTCTGGCCGACCACCGCCCAGACCGCGAGCTGGGGCAGTCGCGACGCCATCACGCTGGCGAGCGAACACGCCGCGCGCATCGCCCCTTCGACGGCGGCGATCGGCATCGAGGCCGGGTTCCTCCCTTACGATGCCGGGCAGGTGCTGCAGGATGCGTTCGGCAACCGCCGCATCGTCGACGCCACGTTCGTTCTGGAGCGTCTGCGCATGATCAAGTCGCCGCAGGAGCTCGACCTGCTGCGCCAGGCGTCCGACGCCGTCATCGCGTCGATGGGCGCCGTTTTCGCCGCGTGCCGGCCGGGCATGACCAAGAACGACCTCGTGGCCAGGCTGCGCAGCGAGGAGGTCAGCCGAGGCCTCAACTTCGAGTATTGCCTCATCACCAACGGCACGGACATGAACCGTGCCCCGTCCGACCGGACGATCGCCGAGGGCGACATCATGTCGGTCGATTCGGGAGGCAATTATCACGGCTATATCGGCGACCTCTGCCGCATGGGCATGGTCGGCGAACCCGATAGCGAGCTCACCGACCTTCTCGGCTTCATCGAGGAGGTGCAGATGGCGGCGCGCAAGCCGATCCGTCCTGGCGTCCGCGGCGGGGAGATCTTCGCGGTCGCCGAACCGATCGTCGAGGCATCGGCACACCAGCGCTACACCGAGTTCCTGGCGCATGGGATGGGCCTCGTCAGCCACGAGGGACCGCGGCTGACCAGCACGGGGGCCGTGCCCTACGAGGGCTACGACGCGGACAGGCCGCTCGAGGCGGGCATGGTCATCTCCATCGAGACGACGATGAAGCATCCGAAGCGCGGCTTCATCAAGCTGGAGGACACCGTCGCCGTGACGGCGGACGGCTGGGAGGGCTTCGGCGACAGCCATCGCGGCTGGAACCGGGCCGGCGGGTAGGCGCCCCCCTGCGCCACAACGACTGACACGACAAAAGAAGATCGAGCAGAGGGAGTGGAGCGATGCTGAGAGCGGGACTAGGAACGCTTGCGCTTGCCGGCGCGACGATCATGTCGCCCATGGCGCAGGCCCAGGGAGCGACGGGCGAGCCGCTGAAGATCGGGGCGATCATCTCGCTCACCGGTCCGGGCGCCGGCCTCGGCAATCCGCAGCGACAGGGCATGTTGCTGGCGGAGAAGACGATCAACGCCGCCGGCGGCGTCAACGGGCGGCCGATCCGCATCCTGATCGAGGATGACGGCTCGAAGCCCGACATCGCCAAGAGCAAGGCCGAACGGCTCATGTACGACGAGAAGGTGTCGGCCATCATCGGGCCGTCCCTGACGGCGAGCACCGGCGCGGTCGCGGCCATCACCAACGCGGAGGGGCTGCCGACGCTCTGCTTCACGGGGCTCGGGCCCCGGATCGAACTGACCTACAAGTCGCTCTTCCACTTGCTTCCGGCGCAGGACCTCAACGCCAAAGCCATGCTCGAATATTCGACCAAGGAGCTGAAGGCGAAGAAAATCGGGATCCTGCACGACACCGGCTACGGGCAGGTCGTCACCAACCAGCTCAACGTGCACCGGCAGGCCTATGGCGTCGAGTTCGTCGCCATCGAAAAGTTCGAGGTCGGCGCCTCCGACGTCAGCGCCCAGGCCGCGAAGGTACGGGCCGCCTCCCCCGATGTCGTGTTCGTGATCGCGACCTCCGCCGTTCCGTTCCGGAACGCGCGGCAGGTGAAGATCGAACAGCCGATCGTCTCGGCGATCGGCTCGTCGACCTACGACTACGTGCGCGGCTTCGGCGAATATGCCGACAACATCATCTATCCGGAATTCGTCGTCGGCGAGCAGCCCAAGGACAACCAGAAGGCCTTCGTCGAAGCGTTCCAGAAGGAATACGGCTCGCTCCCGAAGAACTTCGAAGCCGCCGCCTGGGACAGCGTGCACATCATCGCGAAAGCCGCCGCGAAGGCCGGCCCCAAAGCCGGCTCGAAGGACCTCGCCGCCGCGATGCGCGGATCCTATCCGGGCGTGATGGCCACCTACGACTTCGCCAAGGACGACATGACCGGCATCGAATTGTCGAGCTACGTCTTCTCGAAGCTCGTCAAGGGCAAGTTCGAGCGCCTCTCCTTCACCACCAAGTAGATCGCTCCGGCGGCCGCCGGCCGCCGGCCGTCCTCTCGCGCCAGGGGGAGCGCCCGTGACGCTCACATTGCTGGTCCAGTCCGTGCTCGCCGGACTGACGAACGGCTTCGTCTACGGCCTGATCGGGCTCGGCATCGCCGTCGTCTTCCGTGGCGCGCGGATCATCAACGCGATGCAGGGAGACCTGGCGCTGATCGGCTCGGTCGTGGCCTACCTCATCGCGGTCTCGCTCGGCCTGCCGATGATCCTCGGCTTCCTCCTCGGGGTCGTGGCAGGCGGCGTCACCGGCTTCCTCGTCGATCGGTTGATGATCCGGCCGACGGCGAAGCGGCGGGGCACGGAGGATTCCTTCCTGCTCGTGACGTTGGGCGGCGCCTTCGCCGTCTCGGCGACCGTGCTTCTCTACTTCGGACGCGACTCCTATGTGCTTCCCGGGATCGGCGGCAACGCGATGGTCGACGTGTTCGATGCCGCGATGCGCGTGCACGCGATCTGGCTGATCGTGATCAGCACCGGCGTCGTCCTCGCCTTGCGCTGGTTCTACGCGAAGACCGCGATCGGACAGGCCATGCTGGCGGCCTCCATCGATCCGGAGGGCGCCCTCACGCTCGGCATCAATGTCGGCTGGATGCGGACCATGACCCTCGCCCTCGGCGGGCTTGTGGGCGGCCTGGCCGGCGTCCTCGTCGCGCCGCTCATCAACATCCAATACGAAATGGGCCTGCTGCTGACGCTGAAGGGCTTCGCCGCAGCGATCCTCGGCGGCCTCACGAGCCCCTTCGGCGCCATCTTCGGCGGCGTCATTCTCGGCCTGGTGGAGGCGCTCGCCGTGGTCACCATCTCGTCCGGCTACAAGGACGTCGTCGCGATGACGCTCCTCATCGCGATCATGATCGCGATGCCCCAGGGATTGTTCGGACGGCGCGGGAGGCTCGGAGGATGACGGTTTCTCCCGATACCCAGCGCGCCCGTGCCTGGACCTGGGCGATCACCGCGGCGGGTCTTGTCGTCTGGGCCGCCCTGCCCTGGTTCCTGAGCCGCGGGACGATCGACATCCTCGTCTTCGCGGGGCTCTACACGATCGCGGGGCTCGGCGTTTCATTCCTGCTCGGCCAGTGCGGGATCGTCTCCCTGGCGCAGAGCGGGTTCTACGGGATCGGCGCCTACGCAGCGGCCTACGGCACGACCGCCCTCGGCCTCCCCATCCCCGTCGGCATCATCGCCGGCATGGTGGTCAGCGGGGCGATCGCGGCGGCCGTCGGCATCCCCGTGCTGCGCCTGTCGGGGCATTTCCTCGCCCTCGCGACGCTGGCTCTGGCGATCATCGCGCACGTGCTGTTCCTCGAACTCGAGTGGCTAACCGGTGGAACGCTCGGGATCGGCGGCATTCCGCGCATCGCGCTCTTCGGCTTCACCTTCTCGACCCCGTTCCGCTTCTACTATCTCGTCTGGCCCTGTGCCTTCGCGCTCATCCTCTTCTATACGCTTCTCCTCAATTCCCGGACCGGCATCGCCTTGCGGGCGATGCGGGACGCTCCGGCGGCGGCGGCCGTCGCGGGGATCCCGATCACCTCGCTGAAGGTGCGCATCTTCGTGCTGAGCGCCGCCGTCGGCTCCCTGGCCGGCAGCCTGTTCGCCCATTACGTCTCCTTCATCAGCGTCGACAGCTTCGCCATCGACCGCGCCATCAGCTTCCTCCTCATCGCGGTTCTCGGCGGCGTGCGATCGATCCCGGGCACGATCGCCGGCGCCCTCTTCGTCACTGCGGCACCGAACTATCTGAGCCGCCTCGGCGACATCCACCCGATCCTCTTCGCAGTCGCGCTGATCGTGGCGGTGATCTTCCTGCCCGGCGGCTTCGGCGGTTTCGTCTCCTCGACATGGCGGCGGCTCACGGCTGGGCCGCGACCTTCCGCGACGGGAGGCCCGTGATGGGATCGATCCTCGAGGTCCGCGACGTCTCCCACCGGTTCGGCGGTCTCCAGGTCCTCAAGGGCGTCAGTTTCGATGTCGCGCCCGGATCGATTACCGGCCTCATCGGCCCGAACGGAGCCGGCAAGAGCACGCTGTTCAACATCATCTCGGGTTTTCTGACGCCGAGCGTCGGCGACATCGTCTTCCTCGGACAGACCACGACGGACCGGGGCATCGCCGCCCGGAGCCGCGCGGGATTGCAGCGGACCTTTCAGACGCCGCAGGTCTTCCGCGATCTCACGGTCCGCGAGAACCTGGTGGCAGGCTGCCACATGCGCGGACGCACCGGCGTTCTCGAGGCCTTCTTCGGCTTGCCGAACGTGCGGCGGGAGATGGCGGATGCGAGGCGCCGCGCCGACGAGATCATCGAGCGCTTCGATCTCGGCCCCTGGCGCGAAATCCCCGCGGGCGAACTTCCCGCCGGGCGCCAGCGGATGGTCGAACTCGCCCGCGCCGTCATGTGCGAGCCGAAGCTTCTGTGCCTCGACGAGCCGTCATCCGGTCTCAGCACCACCGAAGTGCAGACGCTGATGGAGACACTCGAGCGCCTGAACGCCGACGGGATGACGGTGCTTCTCGTCTCCCACGACATGAAGCTGATGGAGGTGACGAGCATGGTCCATGCCCTGTGCTTCGGCGAGATCATCGCCAGCGGCAGCCTCCACGCCATGCGGGAAAGCCCGCGTGTGCGCGAAGCCTATCTCGGCACCTGAGAGGCGGCGGACATGCTCGCAACGCATCAGCTGAGGGCCGGCTACGGCTCGGTTGCCGTGCTGTTCGACGTCGATATCGCGGTCGGCGCGGGCGAGAGCATCGCCATCATCGGGGCTAACGGCGCCGGCAAGAGCACCCTCGTGCGCGCCATCTGCGGCCTCATCCCGTCGATGGCCGGAACCATCGAGAAGGAGGGACGACCGATCCAGTCGCTACCGCCTCATGCACGGGCCGAGCACGGGGTCGCGGTCGTTCTGGAAGGGCGCCACCTGTTCGGCGAGTTGAGCCTCGAATCCAATCTCCGCATCGCCGAGACGCAGGGCAGCAAGCGGCGAAACGCACGGTTCGATTTCAGCTTCGAGGATGTCCTGGACCTCTTCCCCTTCATGCGCGGGCGGCTCGGCGCGCCGGTCGGCGTGTTCAGCGGCGGCGAACAGCAAATGGTCGCCATCGGCCGCGCGCTTCTTCTCAAGCCCGACCTTCTGATCCTCGACGAACCCTCGACCGGTCTGGCCCCCAAAGTGGTTCGGGAGATTGTGGCGGTCATCCAAACACTTCGCCAGAAAGGCATGAGCCTGCTGCTCATCGAGCAGCATATCGGCGTCGCCTCAGAATGCTCCGATCGCGCCTACGTCATGTCGCTCGGCAAAATCGTGAAAGAACTCGACAGCACCGATTGGCACGATCAATCCTTGCTCGCCGAGATTACGCAAGCCTATCTCGGATAGCCTCTGCGATCGACGGACGGCGATGCAACGGACGCTCGGCTGCTGCGGCGGCGCTGTCGCCCGTCATCGCAGACTGACGAACTTCACCTTTTGGTAGGGCTCGAGGATCTCGATGCCGCCCTCCGTGCCGTAGCCGCTCTCCTTCCAGCCTCCGAGCGGGACGTCCGGCGGATGGCTGACGACGTCGTTGATGCCGATGGCTCCGAACTGGAGGGCGTCCTTCAGGCGCTTCTGACGGGCCGCATCGCCCGTGAAGACATAGGCGGACAAGCCGAATTCGAGACCGTTCGCAGCCGCCAGCATCGCCTCCTCGTCCGAGAAGGGCAGGATCGGAGCGACGGGGCCGAAGGGCTCCTCGCGCAGGATGGCGGCCTCGTCCGGCACGTCCGTCAGGATCGTCGGCGCATAGAAGAAGCCACGATTGCCGAGGCGCTCTCCGCCCGCCGCGACGATGGCGCCGCGATCGCGCGCATCCTCGACCAGCTTCGAGACGGCCTCGACGCGGCGCTCGCTGGCGAGGGGCCCCATCTGGGTCTGGGGATCGAGCCCGTCGCCGACCCGCCAGGCGCGCGCATGCTCCACCATGCGGGCCGTGAAGCGGGCGCGCACGGATTCCTCGACGAAGAACCGCGTCGGCGAAAGGCAGATCTGGCCGGAATTGGCGAACTTGGCCCGGGCCAGGAAATCGGCCGCCTTCTCCGGATCCACGTCGCCGCACACGATGGTCGGCGCGTGCCCGCCGAGTTCCATCGTCACCGGCTTCATCACCTGCCCGGCGGCGGAGGCCAGCAGCTTGCCGACCGGGATCGAGCCCGTGAAGGTGATCTTGGCGACGGCCCGTGCCGGGATCAGGTAGGACGAGACCTCTGCCGGCTCGCCGAACACGATCGCGATCGCCGCCTGCGGCACGCCCGCCCCGAGCAGCGCCCTGGCCAGAGCGATCGCAGAGCCGGGCGTCTCCTCGGAGGGCTTGCAGATGATGGAACAGCCCGCCCCGAGCGCGCCGGCGAACTTCTTGGCCGCGAGCGCCATGGGGAAATTCCAGGGCGTGAAGGCAGCCACCACCCCGATCGGATGCGTCTCGACCTGGATCGACTGCGCGGCCTCGCGGCCCTGGATCATCCGCCCCGAGATGCGGCGGGCCTCCTCCCCTCCCCATTCGAGGAAATCGGCCGAGCGGAGCACCTCCGCCCGTGCCTCGGCGAGCGGCTTGCCCTGCTCGAGCGTCATCGTGCGGGCCGCGTCCTCCGCGTCGGCCCGCAGCAGGTCGGCCGCCTTCTTCAACAGGGCCCCGCGCTGCCACGGCGACACGGCGCTCCATTCGGCGAGGCCGCGTTCGGCCGCCGCCAGCGCCTCATCGAGATCGGCCCGCTCGGCCAGGGCAACGTCGCCGATGCGATCGCCCGTCGCCGGGTTGATGACGGCGAGGATCCTGTCGCGGGCACCGGCGCGCCAGCGCCCGTCGATCAGAAGGGGAAAGGTCACGCTCATGGCCCGTTTCGCGATCTCGTCATGGCAGGGATCGTGCCCGTCATCGCACAAGGGCGAGCCCGGCTGTCAAATCACGCCCTTCCGCTGCAGGGCATCGGAAGGACGACGGCGTGTATCTTTACTTCCCGGCGGCCATGCAAACCCAGCCGAAGCTTTGGGCCTTCATCGATCTGGCCAAAAGCTCACAAGGCCGGCAGCAGCTTTGCCGCCGCCCTGCGCAAGGTTATTACGAGTGCCAGGAGGCATCATGGCACAAGCAAGGAGCCTGACAGGACGGCGGCCGTTGGCATCGCTCGCTTCAAGCAAGACCAACCGCCCAGCCAGCTTGGCCGGCGCTAGAATGTTGCAAGTTCAGAGATGTTGGCCGAGAAAGCTTCGGATAAACTGAGCGATTTCAGTCGCATGGGTCTCGAGCGCGAAGTGTCCCGCATCGAGCAGATGGACGCGACCATCGGGCAAGTCACGTTTGTAGGCTTCGGCACCCGCAGGAATAAACGCTGGATCGTGTCTCCCCCGGATGCGCCGCCGCCAGCCTCAGTCCGACCGGCGCTCCGTAATCGAAAACGTAGAGCGCGTAACGCTCAAGCTTCAGCGCTTGCGTGAATTCATCGATCACCTTGGCAAGGTTATCGAACGTGTATTCGAAGCTCTCCCTGGATGGAGCCTTGGTGTAGCCAAAGCCCGGAAGGTCGGGAGCGATCACATGATATCGGTCGGAAAGGTGCGGTATGAGGTCTCGAAACATGTGGCTCGATGTCGGGAACCCATGCAGCAACAGCAACGTCGGAGCGTTCTTCGCGCCCGCTTCCCTGTAAAACACCTCCACATCGGCGACGCGCTCGGTTCGGTAGCTCACTGTCATTGCCATTCTCCGGTTTACGCGAATGAGCGCGTTAAGCTGCCACAACGCTCCGTCGCTTCAGCGTTCAAGCCGTGGTGGAATTGCGAGCATTTCAATCGCGTCGCTTATGGCGGTCGTCCCCGCGGTCACTTCGAGGATCAGTCGACTGAGGCTGGGAGCGTGCAAGAGGTGCACGATCGTCGCGGGCGATTTCTTTGTGTGCCTTGGCAAGGCCAAGATCGACCAGACCTATCCCAGGCTCGCCGGTGAGGGCGGGCGGACCTTTTGTGTTTTGGCTTCAATCACTTGAGTGCTTCATCGGTCAACATTCCGGGCCTCCTTGCGGAAGAGTACCGTTACGCGGTTTTTGCAGGCCGATGGCGTCGAAAGTGCTTATATTTCAGGGCACTAAGTTCGAAAAAAGTACCGTCACTGGCCTCGTCTGGCCTGACGGTACTTTCGTTTTTCCGGTTGATCAATGGGGGCGAGGCCCGTCGGCAAGGCGGCCGAACGCCATCCATGCCCACCGATAAATATCGATAGGAACAGAACGTTTTTATATTGTTTTCCGTGGGTTAGATCGTATCTCAGCGCAAATCCTGCGGCGTTCGGATAGGCCTGAATCACTCCCACTCGATCGTGCCGGGCGGCTTGCTCGTGATGTCGTAGGTCACGCGGTTGATGCCGCGGACTTCGTTGATGATGCGGGTGGCGGTGCGGCCGAGGAAGGCCATGTCGAAGGAATAGAAATCGGCCGTCATGCCGTCGACGCTCGTCACCGCGCGGAGCGCGAGGACGCGGTCGTAGGTGCGCCCGTCGCCCATCACGCCGACCGTGCGCACATCCGTCAGCACCGCGAAGGCCTGCCAGATCGTATCGTAGAGCCCAGCCTTGCGGATCTCGTCGAGATAGATCGCATCCGCCTCGCGCAGGATCGCGAGCTTCTCGGGCGTGACCTCGCCCGGGCAGCGGATGGCGAGGCCGGGGCCGGGGAACGGGTGGCGGCCGACGAAGGCGTCGGGCAGGCCGAGTTCGCGGCCGAGCGCGCGCACCTCGTCCTTGAACAATTCGCGCAGGGGCTCGACGAGCTTCATGTTCATGCGCTCGGGGAGGCCGCCGACATTGTGGTGGCTCTTGATGGTCACGGACGGGCCGCCCGAGAAGGAGACGCTCTCGATCACGTCGGGATAGAGGGTGCCCTGGGCGAGGAAGCCGGCGCCGCCGATCTTTTTCGCCTCCTCCTCGAAGACCTCGACGAAGAGCCGGCCGATGATCTTGCGCTTCCTCTCGGGGTCGCTGACGCCCGCGAGCTCGCCGATGAACTTGTCGGAGGCGTCCACATGGACGAGCGGGATGTTGTAGTGGCCGCGGAAGAGGCTCACCACCTGGTCCGCCTCGCCTTTCCGCATCAGGCCGTGATCGACGAAGACGCAGGTCAGCTGATCGCCGATCGCCTCGTGGATCAGCACCGCCGCCACGGCGGAATCGACGCCGCCCGAGAGGCCGCAGATCACCCGGCCGGAGCCGACCTGGGCGCGGATCTTGCCGATCATCTCCTCGCGATAGGCGGCCATCGTCCAGTCGCGGGCGAGACCGACGACGTTGTGGACGAAGTTCTGGAGGAGGCTCGCGCCGTCCGGCGTGTGCACCACCTCTGGATGGAACATGGTCGTGAAATAGCGCCGCGCCTCGTCCGTCGCGATGGCGAAGGGCGCATTCTCGGAGACCGCCTTGACGGTGAAGCCCTCGGGCAGGCGCGTGACGCGATCGCCGTGGCTCATCCAGACCGGATAGCGTCCGCCGACCTTCCAGATGCCCTCGAAGAGGGCCGACGGCTCCCGGATCTCGATATCGGCGCGGCCGAACTCGGCGGCATGGCCGCCCTCGACCGTCCCGCCGAGCTGGTGGGCGAGAACCTGCTGGCCATAGCAGATGCCGAGGATCGGCACGCCCGACTCGAACACCGCCTGCGGCGCGCGAGGGCTGCCCTCGGCCGGGACCGAGGCCGGCCCGCCCGAGAAGATGACCCCCTTGGGCTTCAGCCTCGCGAAGGCCTCGTCGGCCTTCTGAAAGGGGTGGATCTCGCAATAGACGCCGGTCTCGCGCAGGCGCCGCGCGATGAGCTGCGTCACCTGCGAGCCGAAATCGATGATGAGGATGGTGTCGTGGGACGGCGTCGCGATCATGCGGGCAGCTAAGGCATCGGGGCGCCCGACGCAATCACCGAACCGCGCCCGGCGCAATCTCCGAGCGAAGCAAGACGGGGATCAGGAGCCCGGCCGGCACTCGGCCAGGACCCGCGCGAGGGCCTGACGCGCGCCCCGCGCGCTCACGAGCGAGCGCGGCCCGTCGCCGATGGTGAACCAGATCTCTCGCCGCATCGCCGCCAGCAGGGCCGCGAACCGGCGCGCCTCGTCGCCCTCCGCCACGAGGCGTGTCTCCTCGACGGTCCATCGTCCGGAGCGGCTTCGTCCATCGATCTCGTAGGTCACGCGGACCCGACCCGTCGCGCCGGGCGGAGCCGGCGCGGCCAGCGCGCGCAAGCGGCCGCCCCTGCAACTGAGGCCGATCATCGAGCGGGTGGTGATGTCACCCGCGAAGACCATCGCGACACTCGTGCCGTCCTCGAGGGTCCCGCCGCTCACGCGCCAGGCAGAGGCCGACGCCGAAGGGGCGAAGACCGATGCAACGGATGCGCCGAGAGCGAGAACCAGGATGAGACGTCGCATCGCGCGGCTCTGGCCCAACATCGCGGCATCACCATGATGGCGGCGGCGGCCGGGATCGGACGTTCAGGCGTCCGTGTCCGCCCGCACATCCCGCCAGCTCAGCTCGACCTTGAGCCCTCCCAGCGGCGAACGGCCGAGATCGAGCGTCGCGCCCGTCTCCTCGGCGATATCGGCCGCAATCGCGAGGCCGAAGCCGGTCCCCGGAACGCTCTCGTCCCAGCGGCGGCCGCGCCCGATCCGGGCGATGGCGGCCTCGCTCATGCCCGGCCCGTCATCCTCGACGGTGAGGATGGATCGGCCCGCCCGATGCTCCGCGGCGATCCGCACGCGGCGGTGAGCCCATTTACGGGCATTGTCGAGGAGATTGCCGAGCATCTCCGTGACGTCGCCCTCCTCGGCCGGATAGGCGACGGAAGCCGGAATCACGACCTCCCATCGCAGCGAATCGGCCTCCGGCAGCCGGCGCAGAGCGCCGACGAGGCGCTCGGCCACGGGGGCGACGGGACAGGACCGCCGCCCGAGCGCACGCGCCGCGGCGACCCTCGCGCGGGCGAGCGATCGCTCGACCTGGCGTCCCATCAGGAGAACCTGCTCGTCGATGGCGCCCGAGATCTCCGGCCGCTCCCCGACGACCCGCCGCGCAAGCGCAGCGAGGACGGCAAGCGGCGTCTTGAGGCCATGCGCCATGTCGCCGGCCTGCATACGGGCACGGGCGAGCGCCTTGTCCTGGGCCTCGATGAGCTGGTTCAGGCCGTCCACCAGCGGCCGGACCTCGTCCGGCACATTCTCCGGCAGCGTCGCGCGGCGGCCCTCCCGGATGGCGCGAAGGTCGTCCCGCAAGGCGTGGAACGGGCGCAGCGCTCGCTCCACGAAGACCCACATGGCGAGGGCGAGGACGAGCCCCAACGCGCCGAGCGAGGGCACGATCAGACGCACGAATTCGGCCCTGCTGCCGGCGAGCTCGCGCCGGTCCAGCGCAACGGCGACGGCGATCGGGACGTCTCCGCCGGCCCGCTCGAGGGCGAAGAGGCGGATGACGGCGATGAGCCTCTGGCCGTCCGGGCCGGCGAGATCGAGGCGGCGCGACGCGGATCCGGCTTCCGGAACGGGCAGAGAGAGCTTGGCGTCCCACAGAGAGCGCGAGCGAAGCTCCGCCCCGCCCGGGGCGGCGATCTGCCAGTAGAGGCCCCCATATGGAGTCGCGAAACGCGGATCCGCCGGCTCCGCCGGGAGCGACAGGCTCCCCGACGGCGACAGCCTGACCTGTCCGGTGAGGTATCTCGCGGTCCGATCGAGATCGTCGGCCGTCCTGCGATCGAGGATGCGGTCGAAGATGAAGACGAGGCCGAACCCCGCCAGCAGGAGCGCGAGGGCGACGAGGCCGGAGGCCGCGAGGACCAGCCTCAGGCGAAGCGAGTGACGGCTCACGGGTCGTCGGACGGCCCGGCCCCAGAAGCGCCGGGGACGATGTAGCCATGGCCGCGGCGCGTTTCGATGATTCCGGCCCCGATCTTCCGCCGCAGACGCGTGAGCAGCGCCTCGATGGCGTTGACGTCGCGCTCGCTCGCGGCGTCGTAGAGGTGATCGAGCAATTCGCCCTGGCCGACGAGCCGGCCCTGGCGATGCAGCAGATAGGACAGGAGCCGGTATTCGAGCGCGGTCAGGCTCGCCGGCTGGCCCGCGACGCTGACGTCGCGCGTGCGCGTATCGAGTTCGAGCGCTCCGGCCTTCAGGATCGGCGAGGCATGGCCCGCGGTGCGGCGAAGGATGGCGCGAAGGCGGGCGAGCAGTTCCTCCATCCGGAACGGCTTGACCAGGTAATCGTCCGCCCCGGCGTCGATCCCGTCCACGCGCTCGCGCCAGCCGTCCCGCGCGGTGAGGATCAGGACGGGCAGCGCGACGTCGGCCGCCCGCAGGCGTCGCAGGACGGTCAGTCCGTCGAGACGGGGCAGCCCGAGATCGAGCACCATCGCGTCATAGGCCTCGACCTCGGCCTGGAACCACGCGCTCTCGCCGTCGCCGACCACGTCGGCGACATAGCCCGCCCGCTCGAGGCCGCCCTTGACGTCGGCCGCGATGGCGGGCTCGTCCTCGACGATCAGAATGCGCATCGCCCCGGCTCAATCGTCGTCATCGTCGTCGTCGTCATCGTCCTTGTCGAGAATCGCGAGGGTCCTCGCGTCGATCTTGACCTCGCGCCGCTTGCCTGCCGGCGTGAGAATCTTCAACTCGTAGAGCCAGCGCCCCTTCTTCCGCTCGAGTTCGACCGAGACGACGTCGCCCGGCACGGCCGCGCGCGCAGCTGCGAGGACCTGATCGAGGGGCCGGATCTCTCCGCGCTGCATCGCCCTCCGCGCGGCGTCCTGGTCGACGGCGCGCGCCGCGGTCGCCGGCAGCACGAGGCAGGCCAAGAGGATGACGAGGAGGCGGAGGGTGGACATCGGTCGTCGAGGATGGCGGATCGTGGCTGACGGGACGCTGACGGACGGCGTCAGGCTCGCGGGGGCAGAGCCTGTCAGAAGAGCGCCATCGCAACCAGACGAGGCCCATCATGACCATCAGGACCACCCTTCTCGCCGCCGCCCTCCTCGCCGGAAGCACGGGGATCGCGCTCGCCGGCGACGACCGGCCCGGGCCGGACTGGATGCCGATCGACCAAGCCTACCGCACGCTCACCGAAGCCGGCTACCGCGACATCCGCGAGATCGAGGCCGATGACGGCCGCTGGGAGGCCAAGGCGACCAAGGACGGTGTGGCGGTCAAGGTGAAGGTCGATCCCCGCAGCGGCGCCATCGCGGCCAAGCGGAAGGACTGACGCGCAAGCGCGACCGTCGCCGACCGGCGAAGGTCGCCTTCTTCTCGGCCGACAATCCCGCAGCGCGGATCGTCGGCCACCATGCCGGCGACGACAACGGCCCATGATGGCGCCATCATCCTTTTTTGTTTGGCGCCCGCGACTTCGTCGCGCACTCTCGGTCCTCCTCCCGGAGACCGCGAATGCTTCTCGTCGGCATGCTCGACAGCCCCTATGTCCGCCGCACGGCGATCACAGCGACAGCGATGGGGCTCGATATCGAGCACCGATCCGTCTCGGTGTTCAGGCACATGGACGCGTTCGGCGCCATCAACCCGCTGCTCAAGGCGCCGACGCTCGTCTGCGACGACGGGACGGTCATCGGCGAATCCGCCCTCATCATCCAGCATTTCGAGGATGTCGCCGGCACGTCGCTCCGGCCCGCGGACGCAGCGGCTCGGCGGCGGGACCTGTCGCTGACGGCGACCGGGATCGTGGCGGCCGACAAGGCGGTCGCGATCGAATACGAGCGCAAGCGGCCGGACGCATACCGGTATCCGCCCTGGCAGGAGCGCATCGCGGCTCAGTTCGGCACGGCTCTCGGGCTGCTCGACGCCGCCGCGGAGCGAGGCGACCTCCAAGCCGGGCCGCAGCTTCGCACGGCCGACATCATGGCGGCCGTCGCCTGGGGCTTCTACCGCTTCGTCATCCCCGACCATGCGGAGGACGAGCGCTGGCCGGCCCTCGCCGCCCTGGCCCGCGGCTGCGAGCAGCTCGACGTCTTCAAGCGGTGGCCGATCGATCGGTCATGACGGGAGCGGCCGGGGCCGCCCTTTCGGCGCCCCCGCCCTCGCTTCGTCCGGCAGCGGCCCGTCAGGCCGCGCGGGAGGCGACCATCGCGTCGAACATGGCCTTGCCGTCCGTTCCGCCGACGATCTCGTCGACGAAATTCTCGGGATGCGGCATGAGGCCGAGCACGTTCAGCTTCGGCGAATAGATGCCGGCGATGGAATTGATCGAGCCGTTGCGGTTGG
This sequence comes from Enterovirga rhinocerotis, assembly GCF_004363955.1. Taxonomy (GTDB): domain Bacteria; phylum Pseudomonadota; class Alphaproteobacteria; order Rhizobiales; family Beijerinckiaceae; genus Enterovirga; species Enterovirga rhinocerotis. The sequence continues at coordinate 226,132 of NZ_SNZR01000015.1, read as the reverse complement.
CGTCCTCGGTGACGCGGCCTTCGCCGTCGCTGTAGCGGAAGGCGACGAGCCCCTCCCCCTCGAGCCGCGCCAGCGTCTCGCGGTCGGCCGTGTAGTTGCCCTCGCCATGCGCGACGCAGATGTCGATCGCCTGGCCCTTCTCGTAGCCGCGCGTGAAATCGGTATCGGCCCGCTCCACGCGCACGCTCTGGCGGTGGCAGATGAAGCGCAGATTGGCGTTGCGCATCAGGACGCCCGGGAGCAGGCCCGATTCGCACAGGATCTGGAAGCCGTTGCAGATGCCGAGCACGAGGCCGCCGCGCGCCGCATGGGCCCGGACGGCATCCATGATCGGAGCGCGCGCAGCGATGGCGCCGCAGCGCAGATAGTCGCCGTAGGAGAAGCCGCCTGGCAGGACGGCGAGATCGGTGCCCTCCGGCAGCGCGGTGTCGGCATGCCAGGCGGTCGAGACCTCGGCGCCGGAGCGCCGCAGGGCCCGCGCCACGTCGCCGTCGCGATTGGAGCCGGGGAAGAGAAGAACGGCCGCGCGCATCGCGCCTTACCCTTCCTTCGAGCCGGGCGCCGCCTTGCCCGCGCCGTTCCTGATCGCGATCCGGTAATTCTCGATCACGGTGTTGGCGAGGAGCTTCTCGCAGGCCGCCTTCAGGGCGGTCTCGGCGGCGGCCTCGTCGGGCGCGTCCAGTTCCACGTCGAAGACCTTGCCCTGGCGCACGCTCGTGACGCCCTCGACGCCGAGCGACGTCAGCGCGCCCTCGATCGCCTTGCCCTGGGGGTCCAGGACACCGGTCTTCAACGTCACGGTCACTCGGGCCTTCATGCTCGTCTCACTCTCGCGTCGCGGCCTCTCTAGCAGGCTGTCGGGCACAGGTACATGAGTCGCGCCCGCGAGGGCGGGGGGACTGCCAAAGCTGGCATTCCCTCGAGGCGAGCCACGGGTCAGGCCGCCTTGCGGGAGGGGGATGGTACCGCGCGGCCCATTTCATGGGCGCCCGCTTCAAATCGGCTGGCCTCACGGTCGGCCCGCTTCGGGTCCTCGAGCAGAAGCGCGTCGCGGACGCCAAGCTCAAGCGCTGCGACGATTGGCTGATCGGTCTCTGACCACGTCAAGCAGACGATCTTTACTCGGCTGCAAACTACATACCCCCGCGCGAGCCCGCGCTCTGGAGCTGTGAGTAGTCCACTTGGCAAAAGCTTGTCAGCTGGAAATGCGTGTAGGCAACAAAATTTCCAGAATTGGCATCTCGCCAAGTTTGAATTATTGTTCCCCCCTGACCTGGAATTCGCCCGTAGGTACGAGCCATAAGCGCCTTTAGGGAGTTACAGTCCGCGCTTTTTGGTGTGAGGACCACCCGGGTGAGACGGTTCTGGGAGAATTTAAATTCGGCCCGAAAGCCTATGCCAGAAGATTGGTAGCTGCCTACTAACTGGATAATGCCGGTTGAAGTATCTGCTTCTGGGCGTCGCCACGGTTTGATGCCGCCGCCAGCCTCAATCACTTGGGCAGGGCTCATCCCCCACCGCGTGTACTGCCAATCAGCGATTGCCGGCCCCGCCATCACCAAGGCCACCGTCAGCAGAACCCAGCGCATCGCCATCCCCCACCTTTGGACGAGAGGGAGCAATCGGCAGCGCGAGAGTCAACGGCATATCAAGCCCCAAGAGCAGCTGTGATCTTCCGGAGGGTGTCCTCCGAGGGGTTCCGACGACCGGCTTCGACGTCGGAGAGGAACCCCTGCTGAATGCCGGCGGCTTCGGCCACCTGCCTCTGAGTCAGGCCCTTGCCTTTACGGAGGCCGCGCAAGAAGCCGGGCCGCTGGTAGTAGGCGGCCATCTCCTCGCTTGTCAGACGTCGATCCTCTCCGCTGTCGAGCGCGGCCATCGCCTCGTCGAAAGCGGCGACGTCGGCTGCATCCTCAGGGTCGTTGGCGGCAAGGAGCGCTTCATAATCGGCGAGGGCGAGCACGACCATCTTCTCGCCATTCGGGGTCTTGAACATCACGGGCTTGCCCATCTCTGCATCTCCTAACGGTAGGTCGTCGTCTCGCGTTTGCCGACGTAGACCGTGAGGACGGTCACGCCGTCATCCGCGAACAGCACCCGGTAGCGGCCAACGCGAAGCCGGTAACCGTCACGGCCCTGAAGGCGCTTCACGTCCCCCACGCCGGCGATCGCGTACATCGCCAAGGCCTCCTCGATCGTCGCCGAAACCGCCGCCGGAAGCGCATCCATTTGCCTGGCGGCAGCGGCGGTCAGGACGATCGTCTTCATGCGATAATATCGCCAATATCCGTTATTTCTTCAATAGCGATATCGCTACAGTATCGCACCAGCGGGCATACCCTTTCACGCTCTCGGATATCGACGCGACGCTGAGCCGGGGCGATCACGGAGACGGAAGACACCGGAGCTGATCTGGATACGATCCGATCGGCAGCGGGCCATAGCCAGGTGTCGACGACGATCCGATTTTCGCGTGGAGCAGTCGGGAAGTCCCGATCGGTGGCCTTGAAGCGGGCGGCCGCGCAGAAGCGGAACAAGACCTAGAACCGGTCCTGGGGAACGCGGCTGGGAACGGAGCTCGACGGCAATCGCCAAACGAGCTGACGCTTCAATGGGTTAGTTGGAGCGGGTGATCGGGATCGAACCGACGACATTCAGCTTGGGAAGCTGACGTTCTACCACTGAACTACACCCGCGCTCCCACGCGCCGTCCGGCGAGCGGCCGGTCTGTGGAAGTCCGGCATGTCGATAGCACGAAATCGCGCGCCGGCCAGCCCCTCTGCTGCGCCGTGTCAGTGGATCGCGATGAGCGATTTCGTGAGGCCGAACACGCGCTCGCGCTCGATCCGGGCCTCGGGAAACAGCTCGGCCATCTCGCGCGCATCGACGAGGGAGGCGTCGTCGAGGATGCGGTGGGCTTCGTCGAGCGTCTGCGCCTTCGGATAGAAGCCGAGCGCCCGGCGCATCACGAGGCCGCGGCGCCACATCCGCGGCATCCAATGGATCGCGGGGGTGCGGAAATGCGGCTCGACCGGAAACCAGTAGTTCGGCGTCTGCACGAAGTAGCGGGGCGCGAGGCGGCGCACCTCGTTGGCCATGCGCCGCTTCTGCTCCCAGCCGCCGACATGCTCGATGACCGAATTCGAATGGACGATGTCGAAGGAGCCGTCCGCCATCTCCGGCAGGCTGCAGGCATTGCCGGCGAGGCTGACGAAGCGGGCATCCGGCACCGGCTCCTCGGCGAGATTCACCAGCGTGATCTCGATCGGCCGGTCGCGCCATGCCTCCTCGAGGCCCTTCCAGTAGGACACCCCGCCGCCGAGATCGAGCACGCGGACGCGGTCCTGCTCCTTCAGCACGTCGTCGACGAGCGCGAGGAAGGCGGCGAAACGGCGCCGGCGGAAGGCATTGCCGTAGACCGCCTTCTCGCGCGACGCCTGATCCTTCCACAGCAATGTCGCGATCATCGATGAACTCCTGTTACGAGCCCTGGCAGGCTGGGCGGCGGAGCCAGTGCCGCACACGGCCTTCCAGGGCGGGATTGTCGCGCAGCCAGGCTTTCGCGCGGGTTTCGGCGAGGATCGGCAGGCCCAGCGGCGTCAGGGCCCGCACGAGATCGACGAGCGGCCGGGGCTCGACCATGAACCGGCGCTTATAGTCGAAATTGCCCACGCTGAAATCGAAGTTCCTCACGCCCTCGGCATGAAGATGCGCCATGGCCTGGATGATGACCAGACGGCCGGGCGAACAGTTCGACCAGACCGGGTCGGCGTCGTGGCTCACGCGGATCATGGTGAAGGCGTCGCCGTGCCGCAGCCCCATCAGGGCCGCGACGACGCCTGTCTTGGCCGTGAGGCACAGCAGCACCACACGCTCGCCGCAGGGGTCGCTTTCGACGAGGCGCCGATAGAAATCGGCGGCACTCGGCTCGTCGAGCCAGTAATGCTTGCCGACGATCTGCATCCGGATCGGCTGCTGGTGCTCGATGGCGGCCAGGAGCTCGCGCCTCGCATCGAGGGTGCTTGGGACGTTGAAATGAGCACCTTCATGCCGCGTGAAGACGCGCCACGACCGCTCGAACTCCTTGCGCATCACGCGCTTCAGGGTGCCGCGCAGATACTCGTCGAAACTGTCGCCGACCTGCACGAGATTGCTGTTGAGACGGCTCGGCACGGTCGGCAGCAGCGCGAAGGGGTTCGGCACGCCCTCGACCTCCGGCGGCATCTTGCGGAGGTCCAGGACGTCCGCGGGCGGCAGGGCGCGGCGCAGCGCGCGAAGCAGGCGCTCCGCCCCCGCGGCGTCGCGCGGCGAGGCGGGACCGATGATCGGCGCATTGGTGTCGACGAGGTCGAAATCCGCAAATCCGATCGTCCGAACGGCGCCCCGGCGCGTGCGCACCAGCGGAAGATGCAAAGCCGCCTCGCCCGTGCGCGCATCGCGGATGGCGACGAGCAGCGGGTCGATCCCCGGCCGCGCCGCCATCGCGGCATACCAGGCCTCGAGAACGGGCACGTCCTGGAACGGCGTCTTGGCTCCTCCCCGTCTGGCCGCGGCCCACGACTCCGCGCCCGCATCCCAGTCGCGCTCGATCTCGACGCGATACTCGGACGTTGGGATCGCCAGATCGGGCAGGACCGCCGCGACCGCCATGTCAGGCAGCCGCCTTCAGGTCGACGATCCCGCCGAGATGCTGGTCGTCGAGGCGGAAATCGACCGTGCGGCCTTCCGTGCGCTTCTTCTTCGCCCAACTCGTCTGGCGCATCACCTTCTGGAACACCGCCTTCGCCCAGAAGGATGCGCCGCCGGTCTGCCTGCCGAGCCCGTCCATCCCGAAGCGGTGCCGGAGAAGGCCGTTGGCGAGATTGATCGTCTGGAGGCGCCGGATCTCCTCGGTGACGTATGACACGGTCATCGAGACGTTGAGCGTGTCGAGGTTCTCGACCCGGTGCGGCGCGTTGAGCGGCCAGGCGAGCATCTGGCCCGGCTCGAGATCGTAGGGCACCGCATGCTCCTCGTACCAGTCGGCATAGGGCATGCTGACCTCGATATCGTTGACGGCGATGTCCTCGAGATGGCGCGGCGTCACGAACGGCGCGGCCGCCGGATAGACGTGGACGCGCTTGCGGCCGGCGATCTGCCAGAGGCACTGGCCGGGCAGATCGGTGTGATAATAGACCTGCGCCGAGGGCGAGGAGATGAGGATGCCGGCGGTGCGGGTCGGGGCGGAGAAGCCCGGCACGCGCTCGGAGAGTTCCGCGAAGACCTCGTCGAGCATGTCCTTATAGGCGCGATCGGCGCTCGTGATGTCGCGCAGGTTCAGCCACATGCGCCCGTTCGCGATCGCGTCGATGACCTGACGGCCACCGAGCGAGCCGATCTCGCCCTCGCGCCAGAACCGCTTCGATTCCCCTTTCGCACCCATATGGACGAGGCTGTAATTGGCGCGGGGATAGCGCGAGATCAGGTCGGCGAGACCGTCCATCGAGAAGAGCGGCAGCTGATGGAGCCTGTGTTCGAGGCGCAGCGGCTGGTTCTCCCAGAGCGCGCTCGCCTTCTGCGGCCAGGACGTGAAGATCGGATCGCTACGCATCGCATCCTCCTCGGATCGGCCCCTTCCGGCACGGAGCGTTCCCGATCCGGACAGGCTGTCCCACGATGGATCAGGCAACGGGCCGGACGTCGTCCGATGCCAGTCCTACGCAATCCCGATGCGAGGACGACGTGCTCGGGCTGATCGGCTCAGCGCCGATCGGGATGGCGCTCCTGCGCGAGCAGGCCCGTGATCCACTCCAGGAAGGCCATGATCTCCGGATTGTCGCGATCCTCGCGGCGATAGACGAGACGATGAGCGATGGCCGGCACGCCGAGCGCTCCGAACGGCATCAGCAGTTCGCCGCGGCGCAGATGATCGCCCGCCTGCAGGGTCGATTCGAGCGCGAGCCCGAGGCCGTCCGCCGCCGCCGCGAGCGCCAGATGGGCGCGATCGAATTGCAGGCCGCGCGGATTGAGCGGGACGTGCGGCGAATGCCGGGCCGCCCATTGGTCCCATGGCGCGACGCACCGAAGCGAATGGATCAGCGGCACGCGGGCAATGTCGCCCGGCTCGCGCAGCCGATGCTCGGCGACGAAGGTCGGACCCGCCATCGGCACGATCAGTTCTTCCGCAAGCGGCACCGCCTCGCAGGATTCGGGCACGGGCCGCGCATATTGGATATCCACCAGGATGCCGTCCTGCCCGAGGCGCGCAGGTTCGTGGCTGGCATAAAGGGCGACATCGATCGACGGATGCGCGCGCAGGAACTGCTTGAGCCGCGGGACCAGCCACAACGTCGCGAAGCTCGGCGAAGCGTGGATCGGCAGGCGGCGGGCGTCGGCCCCGGACGAGACCCGGCTCGTCGCCGTGACGAGCCGGGCGAAACTCTCGCCGATCGAGGCGCTGTAGGCCAGCGCCTCCTCGGTCGGAACGACGGTCCGCTTCACGCGCAGGAAGAGCGGGCGCTGCAGTCTGCCTTCCAGGGCACGCATCTGATGGCTGACGGCGGACGGCGTCAGGTTCAGCAGCTTGGCCGCTCCGGCGAAGCTGCCGGCCTCCATCACCGCGCGGAAGGTCAGCAGCCATTGCAGCGGCGGCAGCCCGCCGATCATTGACGAATCCTCATCATCGATATGGGCATCCTAATTCGCTTTTGGGCGCCTGATATCCCGTGCTAGCATTCGATATTGAGGAATACAGCTCACCAAAAGAGCTGCAGATGATCGGGAGGAGACGTCGCCCGCTTGCGCGGGAGGCGGAGATCGTCGGGGCGCCCTGCGCACCCGCCGACTGGCAGTCCGCCGCCGGATACGCGGCGCGGCGCGCGCTTTTCGTTCGTCCTGTCCTCGCTGGATGAGGCAGGCCTGATCGGCCGAAGGCGGAAGGCGCGACGTCATGAATCTGCATCGCATGCTGCTCGAGCGTAAGGCGGCCGGGCGTCCGGTCACGGTCGGCGTGGTCGGCGCGGGCAAGTTCGGCACCATGTTCCTGGCTCAGGCGCGCACGACCGACGGCATGCATGTCGTCGCGGTGGCCGATCTGAACGTCCAGCGCGCAAAATCCCAGCTCGCGATGGCATCCTGGCCGGCCGAGCAATCCGCAGCGACCTCGCTCGACGATGCGCTGAAGTCCGGCAAGACCTTCCTCACCGAAGACGCCGAGGCGATGATCAAGCATCCCGCCATCGAGGTGATCGTGGAGGCGACCGGCGATCCGCGCACGGGCATCCGCCTGTCGACGATGGCGATCGAGAACGGCAAGCACATCGTGATGGTCAATGTCGAGGCCGACGCCCTCGCAGGGCCGATCCTGGCGCGCCGCGCGCAGCGCGCAGGTGTCGTCTATTCGCTCGCCTGGGGCGATCAGCCGGCCCTCGTCTGCGAGCATGTGGACTGGGCGCGGGCGGCCGGCTTCAAGATCGTCGCGGCCGGCAAGGGCACGCGGTACCATCCGACCTATCACCAATCGACGCCCGACACGGTCTGGGACATCCTGTCAAAATACATGCACATCAAGGACGAGGATCGCGGCTCGATCAATCCGAAGATGTTCAACTCCTTCGTCGACGGCACGAAATCCGGCATCGAGATGACGGCGATCTGCAACGCGACGGGCCTGCATTCGCAGACGGAAGGTCTCTCCTTCCCGCCGGCCTCGCGGTTCGAGCATGCCGAGATCTGCAAGCCGAGGGCCGATGGCGGCGTCCTCGAGAAGTCGGGCGTCACGGAGGTCACCTCGTCCGTGAACCGCGACGGGTCGGACCGGCCGCACAACCTCGTCATGGGCACCTACGTCGTCTTCGAGGCGGCCGAGGACAACGACTATTCGCGGCGCTGCTTCACCGAATACTCGATGCTGCCCGACAAGAGCGGCCGCTATGCCGCCCTCTACCGGCCGATCCACATGATCGGGCTCGAACTCGGCATCTCCGTCGCGTCCGCCGCGCTTCGCAGGGAGGCGACCGGCGCGCCCTTCTGCTTCAATTCCGACGTCGTCGCGACGGCCAAGCGCGACCTCAAGCCCGGCGAGATGCTCGACGGCGAGGGCGGCTTCTGCGTCTGGGGCAAGCAGACGCCGGCCGAGGCGTCGCTCCGCGAGGGCTACCTGCCTCTCGGCCTCTCGCACAACGTCAAGCTCAAGACCGCCATCAAGGCGGGCGAGCGCCTGAAATGGAGCGATGTCGAGATCGACGAGACCGATGTCGCCGTCACGACGCGCCGCGAAATGGAGGCCGCCTTCGCGAGACCCAACGCCTGATCTTCGCTTCATCTTCGGTTCAATCAGAAAAACATCGACATCGAGGGAGTGGAACATGACAAGGATCACGCTGACGCCGAGCCGCCGGGGCGCCCTCGGCCTTCTCGCGGGGGCCGGCGCCGCCGTCGCGATGCCGTCCATCGCCAAGGCGCAGAAGGTGACGTGGATCGGCGCCTCCGCCGTCGCGCCGAGCGACTTCATCGCCCAGTCGATCGACTTCTTCGCCAAGCGCCTCGGCGAGTTGAGCAAGGGTCAGATGACCCTCAACAACCATCATGGCGGCGCCCTCGGCGGCGAGCGCGAGCATATCGAGGCGATGCTCCAGGGTGCCGTGCATTTCGCGACACCCGGCCAGGGCCTGCTCGCCGGCTGGTATCGCCCGGCCGAGGTCTGGACGCATCCTTATCTCTTCAAGGACGTGCCCCATAAGGACCGCGTCTGGGACGCGGTCCGCGTCGAATACATCGCCGACGTCGCCAAGACCGCGAAGCTGCGGCCGATCGCGGCCATCCCGCGCATGCCGCGGCAGCTCTCCTGCAACAAGGTCGTGAAGACGCCGGCCGACATGAAGGGGCTCAAGATCCGCGTGCCGGAGACGGCCCTGTGGCGGCGCACCTTCGAGATGTTCGGCTCCTCCCCGACGCCCCTGCCCTTCCCGGAGGTGTTCCAGGCGCTGAAGTCGAGCATCATCGACGGCCAGGAGAACCCGATCGCGCTGACCTGGAACTCCGGCATCTTCGACGCCAACACGCATCTGTCGCTGACCGAGCACATGATGCAGGACAACTGCATCCTCATGGGCGAGGCGGTCTATGCCAAGCTGACGCCCGACCAGCAGAAGATCGTCGATCAGGCCGCCCGCGACGCCGAGGCCGAGATGCGCCCCAAGGTCGTCGCCGACGACAAGGAGATCCTCGACAAGGTCAAGGCCAAGAAGATCGTCATCTCCGAGGTCGACAAGCCGGCCTTCGCCGCGACGGTGAAGACGCTCGTGAACGAGTTCCCGGCCGGCAAGAAATGGGTCGAGCGCTTCGCGCAGGTGTCGTGAGCCTATCCGCTCCGCAGGCCCCTTCTCCCCTCGCGAGAGAAGGGACCCCGCGGAGCAGGGTCGGATGAGGGGGAACTCTGTCGACGCAGGGTCTCACCCCTCGTCCGTCCTCCGGGACAAGCCCGGGGGCCACCTTCTCCCGCAAGGGGAGAGGGAACTTCGCCCTACACGGCATGCGCGAGATCTCATGGCCCGAACGCTCACCCGCCTCTGCGACGTCGTCACCGAGATCGGCAAGGCCGCCATCGCGCTCTGCATGCTGGCGATCGTCCTGATCACCCTCGCGGCCGTGATCTGGCGCTATGCGCTCAACTCACCGATCGCCTGGATCGAGCAGGTCTCGAACATGCTCTTCATCTGGATGATCTTCATCGGCGCCGCGATCCTCTATCGGCAGATGCTGCATATCGCGGTCGATTTCGCGCTCGAATGGCTGCCGCAGCATGTCAAGCCGATCTATTTCTGGGTCGTGGAGTGCCTGAACCTCCTCTTCATCGTCATCCTCTTCATCTACAGCCTGAAACTCTCCATCGACGTGCTGCCGAACCAGACCGGGGCGCTCGATATCTCGCCGGCCTGGTACTACTTCTCGGCTCCCGTCGCCTCGGCGATGATGATGCTCTACTTCGTCGAGAAGATCTTCGATCCCGACAAGCGCGTGCCGCACGGCCAGGCCGGCGACTTCTGATGCCGGCACCGCGGAACCAACCCTCCCCTGTAGGGTCGCCGGCAAAGCCGGCGGGGTGGGGTGAGACCCACCTCTTCTCATCGTCGACCGCGGGGATGACGCGACCGCGCACCACCCCACCCCGGACCTTCGGTCCGACCCTCCCCCTGCTGGGGAGGGTGTCCGCTCTCTCGCGAGGACGAGACAAGGCATGAGCACGATCCTCGTCGGAGGCTTCTTCCTCTTCATCCTGATGGCGGTGCCGATCGCCTTCGCGATGGGGCTCGCCATCATCTTCACGATCTGGTGGCAGGGCTCGCTGCCGATGACGCTGATGGCCCAGCGCACGCTCGTCGGCGCCGACAGCTACGCGCTTCTCGCGATCCCCTTCTTCATCCTCGCCGGCAACCTGATGAATGTCGGCGGCATCACGACCCGCATCATCGATCTCGCCATGGCCATGGTCGGCCGCTTCCGGGGCGGCCTCGCGCTGACCTCGGTCACGGCGGCGATGATCTTCTCGGGCCTCTCGGGATCGGCCGCCGCCGACGCCTCGGCGCTCGGCAAGGTGCTGATCCCCGCCATGAAGCGGCAGGGCTACCATCCGGGATTCGCGGCGGCGCTGATGGCCTCGGCCTGCGTCAACGGGCCGATCATCCCGCCCTCGATCCCGCTCGTCATCTACGGGCTCTCGGCCGGCAAGGGCGTCTCGATCATCGCGCTGTTCATCGGCGGTCTGATCCCCGGCATCCTCCTCGGCATCGCGCTGATGATCGCCGCCTACTGGATCTCCGTGAAGCGCAACTATCCGACGACGCGGAAATTCGCCCTGCGCGAGATCCCGGGCCTCGCCATCCCGGCCATCCCGGCCCTCCTGATGCCGGTCATCATCCTCGTCGGCGTCACCGGCGGCATCGTGACGGTGACGGAAAGCGCGACCGTCGCCGTCGTCTATGCCTTCCTCGTCGGCATCTTCGTCTATCGGCAGCTCAAGCTCGCGGACCTCTGGCCGATGCTCGTCCAGACGGCGCTCGACACCGCGCTCGTCATGTTCATCATCGCCCTCTCGGCGGGCTTCGCCTGGCTCCTGGCGGTCTCGGGCACGACGGCGTGGCTGGCCCAACTCATCGCCGGCGTCTCGAAGGATCCGCTCGTGATCCTGATGCTGATCAACGTGCTCCTGCTCATCATCGGCATCTTCATGGAGCCGCTGCCGGCCATGCTGATCATGATGCCGGTGCTGATCCCGGTCGTGAGCGCGGTCGGGATCGACCTCGTCCATTTCGGGCTGGTGATGGTGTTCAACCTCTGCCTCGGGCTCCTCACGCCGCCCGTCGGCATCCTCCTCTACATCTGCGCCAATTTCGCCGGCATCAAGCTCGAGGAGGAGGTCAAGGAAATCTGGCCCTTCTTCGGGGCGGGGCTCGCGGTGCTCTTCATCATCACGGTCTTCCCGCAGACCGTGCTCTGGCTGCCGAACCTGCTGCTCGCGCCCTAGCCCCACAGGCTGGCGGCACGAATCGACGACAGGTTTTCGGCAGAGGTGCCCGATCCAGGAAGGGTGGCGATGACGAGGCAGCGACCGGCTGCCCTACGGCACGCTCCCTGCATGTCATGCTCTGGTCATGCTTCGCTGAAGATTGGGCCATGAAGGGGAGAGTACCGCTCGATGGCGCAACCGCTTTTCGTTGACGAAATTGGCAGCTTCCATGTCGGCGGCGGCGTCCTCACGCTCGAAGGCCTGCCGCTGCGCGAGCGGATCAGCACGCCGGGCGGCCCGGTCCATCATGTCGATCCCAACGGCGAGATATTCGCCGGCCAGATGTACGTCCAATTCGTGCGCCTCGCTCAGCCTCGTTCACCCCTGCCGCTCCTGATGTGGCACGGCGGTGGGATGACCGGCGTCAACTGGGAGACGACACCAGATGGCCGACCTGGCTGGCAGATGTATTTCCTGCGCGCCGGTTTCCACACCTACGTGTCCGATGCCGTGGAACGCGGTCGATCCTCCTTCGCGCCATTCCCGCAGGTGTACGACGACGCGCCCTTTTTCCGCACCGCGCGAGAGGCGTGGGAGGAGACCTTCCGCTTCGGCCCGCCCGGCTCATGGAACGCGGACCCGGCGCTTCGCCGGCCTTACCCTGACCTCCGCTTCCCAGCGGCGCATATCGAGAAGTTCATGGCGCAGTTCGTCCCGCGCTGGGACGGCAACGATGCCCGGACCCAGTCCGCCTACGACTCGCTGATCCAGAAGATGGACGGTGGTACGATCATCCTCACCCACAGCCAGGGCGGCAATTTCGGCCTCACGGCTGCGCTGCACGCGCCGGACAGGGTAAAGGCGGTGATCTCGCTGGAGCCCTCTGGCGCTCCCGATCCGTCCACCAGCGATGCTCGGCTGGTGGCCGACGTTCCGCATCTTTTTATCTGGGGCGACTACCTCGACCGGCACGAATTCTGGCGCCGTTCGCGCCCGGCTGCGGAGCGCTGGCGCGACGCCCTACGGCTGGCTGGCTGCGAAGTCGAATGGATCGACCTGCCTGCGCGCGGGATCACCGGCAACAGCCATGCATTGATGGCGGACGACAACAGCGACGCCATCGCCGGCCTCGTGCTCGAATGGCTGGAACGGCAAGGCCTTTAGACGAGCGTGACCGCATGCTGCTGTCGGACAGCCGCGTTCCACTTTTCGCAGCCTGCTAAGCCGGCAGCGCCCGGACGAGATCGCGGAAATGGTCGCCGCGGATCTCGAAGTTCCGGTACTGGTCGTAGCTCGCGCAGGCCGGCGAGAGGAGGACGACACGCTCGCCCTCACCGGCCGCCGCGGCATCGGCCGCCGCCGCCGCGACCGCCTTGTCGAGCGTGCCGCAGAGGACGTGCGGCACCTCTTCACGGAGCGTCGCCGCGAAGGCCTCGCTCGCCTCTCCGATCAGATAGGCCTTGGCGACGCGCGGGAAATAGGGCCGCAGCGAAGCGATGCCACCCTCTTTCTGCTTGCCCCCGAGGATCCAATAGACGCGCTCGAAAGACGCGAGCGCCTTTTCCGTTGAATCCGCGTTGGTCGCCTTGGAATCGTTGACGAAGATCGTCTCGCCCCGCCGCCCGACCTCCTCCATGCGATGCGCGAGGCCGGGGAAGGTGCGCAAAGCGGCCTGTATCGATTGCCGGAGGTGGGTGCGATCGTAGTCCGGCACGACCTCCAGAGCTTCGAACACCCCCGCGGCGAAACAGGCGTTCTGCGCGTTGTGCGCTCCGCGGAGGGAGTTGATGCCGGCAAGATCGCACAGAACAAGCCCTGCGTCGGTCTTGCTGCCCGATCTATGCCGGAGGACGATCCGCGTTCCATCGAGAAAAACGCCCAAGTCCAGCTTCCGCTCGACTGAAACCGGGTAGGCCGAGGCGTGGGTGCGGCTGATCCAACCCTTCTGCACGATCCGTGGCACCGAATGGCGCTCATAGATGGCAGCGCTTGCCGGATCGTCGACACCGATGAACGCCCTTCGGCTTCCTGCGACGACTCGTTCTTTGATCGCCGCGTAGTTTTCCATCGTCCCGTGACGGTCGAGATGATCAGGCGTAATGTTCAACAGGCACGCGACGCTGGGGGCGAGCGAGGGCGTGAGATCGATCTGGAAGGACGACATCTCGACGACGTGCACGCGCTCGCGCGACGGCGGTTCGAGCGACAGGATCGCCGTGCCGATATTGCCGCCCATCTGCACGTCGAGCCCTGCCTCGCGCAGGATGTGGGCGACGAGGGCGGTCGTGGTCGACTTGCCGTTGGTGCCGGTGATGGCGACGAAGGGCGCATCCGGCGCGAGGGCGGCCCGTTCGCGGCAGAAGAGCTCGATGTCGCCGATGATCTCGACATTCGCGGCCTTGGCGAGGCCGACGGTCCAATGCGGCGCGGGATGGGTCAGCGGCACGCCCGGCGCGAGCACGAGCGACGTGAAGCGCGACCAGTCCTCGGCGCGCAGATCCGCGACCGCGATGCCCTGGGCACGCGCTTTCTCGCGGCTGGCTTCGCTGTCGTCATAGGCGACGACATCCGCGCCTCCGGCCTTGAGCGCGAGCGCGGTCGCAAGGCCCGATCCGCCGAGACCGAAGAGCGCGACGCGTCGCCCGGCAAAAGTCGTGACGGGGGTCATGCGGCGCCTCCCGAGCGCGGCGCGAGGAGATCCCGAGCCCCGCTTCTCCCCTTGCGGGAGAAGTCGAGTCGCGTGTCAACGCGACCGGATGAGGGGCCAAGGATACACGCCGCAGCCCAGTGGCCGCCCCTCACCCGGCCGACGCCTTCGGCGTCGCTCGACCTCTCCCGCAAGGGGAGAGGCAGCCTCGCCTCCCCGCCCATCAGCGCAGCTTCAGCGTGGTCAGGCCGACGAGGGCCAGGAGGAAGGCGATGATCCAGAAGCGGATCACGATCTGCGGCTCGGTCCAGCCGAGTTTCTCGAAATGGTGGTGGATCGGCGCCATTCGGAAGAAGCGCTTCCCGGTCAGCTTGAAGTAGCCGACCTGGATGATCACCGAGAGCGCCTCGATGACGAAGAGGCCGCCGACGATCGAGAGCACGATCTCGTGCTTGGTGGCGACCGCGATCGTGCCGAGGAGGCCGCCGAGGGCGAGAGAGCCCGTGTCGCCCATGAAGACCTGGGCCGGCGGCGCGTTGAACCAGAGGAAGCCGATCCCGGCCCCGAGAAGCGCGCCGCAGAGCACCGCGAGTTCGCCCGTGCCCGGCACGAAGCGAATCTGGAGGTAGTTGGCGAAGATCGCGTTGCCGGTGAGATACGCGACGAAGCCGAAGGTCCCGGCCGCGATCAGCACGGGCACGATGGCGAGGCCGTCGAGGCCGTCGGTGAAGTTCACCGCATTGCCCGCGCCGACGATCACCAGCATTCCGAAGACGAGGAAGAACCAGCCGAAATCGACCAGGACGTCCTTCATGAAGGGGAGCGACAGCTTGTTCGAGAGGCCGGGCGGCGCGATGTAGGCGATGGCGAGGCAGGCCGCGAGCGCGATCACCGCCTCCAGGGCAAGCCGGGCCTTGCTGGAGAAGCCGGCATGGGTCTGCCGTTTGACCTTCAGATAGTCGTCGTAGAAGCCGATCGCGCCGAAGCCGAGCGTCACGAACAGCACGACCCAGACATAGAGGTTGCGCGGATCGGCCCAGAGGATGGTCGAGACGAGGAAGCCGGCGAGGATCATCAGCCCGCCCATGGTCGGCGTGCCGCCCTTCGTCTTCACATGCGATTCCGGCCCGTCGGTGCGGATGGGCTGGCCCTTGCCCTGCCGGATGCGGAGCGAGGAGATCGCCGCCGGGCCGAGCCAGAAGACGAAGAGCAGCGAGGTCGCGACCGCCCCGGCCGTCCGGTAGGTGATGTACCGGAACACGTTCAGCGGCGTCAGGAGATGGGCGAAATCGGCCAGGAAGACCAGCATGTCGGCAGCCTCTGGAGCCGGCCGTCATCAGCGGGACGGCGGCGGGCCCCTTCGAGTTGTGGGAAATCGGGAGACTTGCCCGGCGGGCGTCCCTCGTTATTGCGCGGCGCGCCCCGTGCCGGCCTGTTTGTCGGCCGATGCGAATCGCGCCCGGAGCGAAGCCGCGAGTTTCGAGACGAGCGTATATTTCGAACCCTTCACCATGACCACGTCGCCAGGGCGGATCGCATCCGCGACCGCGTCATGGAGGCCTGAGGCGTGATCCGCGTGGGCCGCGCGGATCGAAGCCGGCAGGTGCGGCCAGAGGTTCAGCATCAGGGGGCCGGCGGCGAAGACGAGATCGGCCTTCGAGGCGACGACGGGCTCCGCAAGCCCGGTATGGGCGGCTGGCCCGGCCTCGCCGAGTTCACCCATTTCCGCGAGCACGGCGATGCGGCGGCCGCCCTCCGGCACCTCGGTCAGCGCGAGCGTCGCAAGGGCCGCGCGCATCGAGGCGGGATTGGCGTTGAAGCTCTCGTCGACGAGGAGGAATTCGCCCCCGCCCGGCAGGGCGATGCGGGCGCGCTCGCCGCGCCCTTCGGCGGGTTCGATCGCGGCATAGGCCGAGGCGGCCGCGTCGATGTCGAGGCCGAGAGCCGCGACGGTCGCGAGGACCGCGAGCGAGTTCAGGGCGACGTGCCGACCCGCCATCCCGATCCGGTAGGCGACCCGGTGGCCCATCACGTCCGCCTCGACCATGGAGGCATCGGCCCCGGCCGCGATGCGGAGCGCACGCACATCGGCCCCCTCCCCTTCGCCGAAGGAGACGATGCGCCCGGCCCGAGAGGCCTGGGCGTGAGCGGCGAGGCGCGCGAAATGGGCATTGTCGCGCGGCAGCACGGCGACGCCGCCGGGCTCCATCCCCGCGAAGATCTCGCCCTTCGCGTCGGCGATGCCCTGGATGGCGCGGAAATGGCCGATATGGACGGGTTCGACGCTCGTCACGATGGCGATTTCCGGCCGGACCATGGCGGTCAGCGGCAGGATCTCGCCGGGGTGGTTCATTCCGATCTCGAAGACGCCGAAGCGGCTCGCCTCGGGCATCCGCGCGAGCGTGATCGGCACGCCCCAATGGTTGTTGAAGGAGGCCGTCGCGGCATGGGTCGCGCCGAAGCGGCCGAGGACGAGCCGGAGCGCATCCTTCGTGCCCGTCTTGCCGACCGAGCCGGTCACGGCGACGATCCGGCCTCGCGTCCGGGCGCGGGCGGCCCGGCCGAGCACCTCGAGCGCCGCGAGCACGTCGGGCACGACGACGAGCGCACCCGCCTCAGAGAACGCGGCCTCCCGGCCCTCGGCCACGACGGCCGCGGCGGCGCCCTTCGACAGAGCCGAGCGGACATGGTCATGCCCGTCCGAGGCGACGCCGCGGATGGCGAAGAAGACGTCGCCCGGCGCGAGGGTCCGCGTGTCGATGGAGATGCCGCCGACCGGGCCGGGCTCGCCGAGGAGGCGCGCGCCCGGCAGGGCCGTGAGATCGGCGCGGCTCCACAGATCGGTCAAGAACGTGACTCCCGCGAGCGCGCCTGCATGGCCGCTCGGATTTCGTCGTGATCGGAGAAGGGCAGGACCGTATCCCCGACGATCTGGCCCGTCTCGTGGCCCTTGCCCGCGACGACGAGGACGTCGCCCGGCCCGAGTTCGGCGACGGCATGGCCGATGGCCTCGCGCCGGTCTCCGATCTCGCGCGCGCCGGGCGCGGCGGCGAGGATCGCGGCGCGGATCGACGCCGGGTCTTCCGAGCGCGGATTGTCGTCGGTGACGACGACGACGTCCGCCTTCTCCGCCGCGATCGCGCCCATGATCGGGCGCTTGCCGCGATCGCGGTCGCCGCCGCAGCCGAAGACGCAGACGAGGCGCCCCGTCGCGAAAGGCCGCAGCGTGTCGAGCACGGCGGCGAGCGCTTCGGGCTTGTGGGCATAGTCGACGACGCAGAGCGCGCCCTCCACCTCGCCGATGCGGTCGAGGCGGCCGGCGACGCCCGTCAGACCGGACATGCGCCTCAGAACCGCGACCGGATCGAGGCCCGGTTCCGCTGCAAGGACGAGGCCCGCGGCGACCAGCGCGTTCTCCACCTGGAACCCGCCGACGAGGGGCAGATCGACGCTGATGTCGCGCCCGCCCGCGCGGAGCATCAGCCGCTGCGCGAAGCCGACACGATCGACCGAGAGCAGCCGGACCGCCTCGCCCTCGCGGCCGACCGTCATCACCGGATGGCGGTGTTCGGCGGCGAACCGCGCGACGCGGGCCCCTTCGGCCCCGTCGAGGTTGACGACGACGGGCCGTCCCTCCGGCAGCAGATCCCGGAAGAGACGGAGCTTCGCCTGCAGGTAGTCCTCGACGGTCGGGTGGTAATCGAGGTGGTCGCGGCCGAGATTGGTGAAGGCCGCTGCCGCGAGGCGCACGCCGTCGAGGCGGCGCTGGTCGATGCCGTGGGAGGAGGCCTCCATGGCGAGATGCGTCACGCCGTCCCCGGCGAGACGCTCGAGGTCCTGGTGGAGGGTGATCGGATCGGGCGTCGTGAGCGAGCCGTAATGCGCGCCGCCTCTCGTCGTGATGCCGAGCGTGCCGAGGCTCGCGCTCTCGCGGCCGGTGGCCTGGAAGAGCTGCCGGACGAATTCGGCGACCGAACTCTTGCCGCTGGTGCCGGTGACGGCGACGACGGTCTCGGGCTGGCCCGGATGAAGCCGCGCGGCAGCGAGCGAGAGGGCCCGCCGGGCATCGGCGACCTGCAGATACGGGATTTCGGGAAACAGCGTCGGCGGCCGACGGACCTCGCCGACGATCGCCTTCGCGCCGCGCGCCAGCGCATCGGCGATGAAGGCGGCGCCGTTCGCCTTGGTGCCGGGCACCGCGACGAAGGCGAAGCCCTCCTCGACCTTGCGGCTGTCATAGGCGAGCCCGCTCACCGGGCTCTCCGCCCCCTCCCCCGCCTCGGGGAAGAGAGCGCCGAACGTCGTTTCGACATGGGTCATCGCGGCAACGGAGGTAGCGGCTGCGGCCGGCCCTGCCAACCGTCTCGACCCCGAGAGCGGCACCTCGCCGCGTGCGGCCGCACATCCGGCGATGGAGCCATTCGACGACCTTGCATCGGGATCGCTTGCGCCGACGACGACGCTGGCTGTCGGCTCATCGTCCAGCTTCCGGACGATGCCGATCGAGTCCATCAGCGGGTCCCCCAGGCGCCGAGCCGGGCCATCAGCGGGAAGGGGTTCTTCGGCGGGTCGAAGCGGGGGGGCACCGAGAGCATCGGGGCGATGCGCTCGAGGATACGCCCCGTGGTTTCGCCGGCATTCCAGGCGGCCGTCGCGTAGCCGTGCGATTCCGGCGTCGGCTGCGGCTCGTCATAGACGGTGACGAAGAGATAGCGCGGGCTGTCGGCCGGCGTGACGGCCATGAAGGTCGTGAACAGCTTCGTCTTCGAGTAGCGGCCGCCCACCACCTTCTCGGCCGTGCCGGTCTTGCCGCCGACGAAATAGCCCGGGACGGCGGCCTTGGAGGCCGAGCCCTTCTGGGCGTTGAGGCGCATCACGTAGCGCAGGGCTTCGCTCGTCTCCGGCTTGATCACGCGGACCGCCTTGGCCCGCGCCTCCTCGGCGCTGCGCTTCAGGAAGGTCGGCGTGATCATGAGGCCGCCGTTCAGCAGCGCGCCGACGGCGGCCGTCGCCTGCATGGGGGCGACTGCGATGCCGTGGCCGAAGGCGATGGTGATCGTGTTGAGGTCGCCCCACCGCGCCGGCACGATCGGCATGGAGCTCTCGGGCATCTCGGTCCGCATCCGGTCGAGCTGGCCCATCTTCTTCAGGAAGGCCT
Source organism: Enterovirga rhinocerotis (assembly GCF_004363955.1). Classification (GTDB taxonomy): domain Bacteria; phylum Pseudomonadota; class Alphaproteobacteria; order Rhizobiales; family Beijerinckiaceae; genus Enterovirga; species Enterovirga rhinocerotis. The sequence goes on along the minus strand of NZ_SNZR01000015.1, from coordinate 206,842 downwards.
TGTGGCCCTCGACGCCGACGGCGAGCGCCATCTTGGCGGTGCCGATATTCGAGGAGTGGAGGAAGACCTCGGGGACGGTCAGGATGCGGTTGGTGCCGTGATAATCGCCGATCGAGAACCGGCCGTAGCGAAGCTTCGAGCGCGCATCGAAGGTCGAGTTGATGTTGGCCTTGCCCGAATCGAGCACCATGGCCGTCGTCAGCGCCTTGAAGGTCGAGCCCATCTCGTAGACGCCGACGATCATGCGATTGATGCGGTCCTTCTCGAGCGCGTCGACCGGGTTGTTCGGGTCGAAATCGGGCAGCGAGACGAGCGAGACGATCTCGCCCGTCGTCACGTCCAGCAGCATCGAGGCCGCGGCCTTGGCCCGGAAATAGGCCATGCCCTTCACGAGTTCGTCGCGCATCGCGTGCTGGATGCGAAGGTCGATCGAGAGCTGCACCGGCTTCAGGTCGTTCGCCTGGCGGGCGAAGCCGAAGCCGTTGAGATCCTGCAGGCCGCTCGAATCGATGTATTTCTCGATCCCCGCTATGCCGACATTGTCGATATTGGCGAAGCCGAGGACGTGCGCGGCCGCGACGCCGTTCGGATAGACCCGCTTCGATTCCGGCACGAAGCCGACGCCCGGAATGCCGAGGCGGTGGACCTCGGCCTGCTCGCGCGGCGTCACTTCGCGCTTCACCCAGACGAAGCCGCGCCTCAGGTTGAGCTTGTTGCGGAGGTCGGCCGCGTTGAGGTCCGGCAGCACGGCCGTGAGCAGCTCGACCGCCTCGTCCTTGTCGATGATGTTGCGCGGCTCGGCGAAGATCGAGACCATGCGCACGTCGGTCGCGAGGACCTCGCCGTTCCGGTCGATGATGTCGGGCCGCGCGGCCACGGAGGCGGCGGAGGCGAAGCGGCGGATGTTCTCCGGCTCCTGCGGCATGACCGCGAGATAGATCAGCCGTCCGCTGATCAGGCTGAACAGCCCGAGGAAGACGGCGCCGACGATCGCGACGCGCACCGCGCTCTGCTCGATGCGGAGCCGGAACAGGCCACGCGCGAACGCGAAGGCGCGCTGCCGGCCGCTCAGCTGCGGCACGACCGGCTCCTCGACGTATTCGGGCTCGGGCGCCGGATCGTGTGGGACGCGATCGGAGGAGTCGTCGGCCGACATGGGACTATCTCGCCGCAGGCTTCGCAGAGGGTTGCGGGACGGGCCTGGCCGGGACTGGCTTGGCCGAACCCGTCGAAGGCGCCGGCTTCGCGGCGGTCTTGGCCGCAGGCCGAGCCGGCGGCTTGGTCTGCACGGTCCGCTGCGGAACCGGCGCCGGGCCGAGGCCGAGGCTGGTCAGCTTGGCCGCGATGCCGTCGCGCTTCGGGGCGGGCCTCGGCTTCGGCGGACCTGCCGGCGTCGTGCTCCCGGTCGAGGTGGGTTCGAGGCCCAGGGTCTCGAGCTTGGCCGCGATCGCGTCCCGGTTCGGCTTGTTCGGGATGTCGGAGAACCGGGCGAGTTGCGCCACGTTCATCGCCTGCAGGTCGAGATGCCGGTCGACCATGCGCTGAAGCCGGTCGGGCCGTGTCAGCAGCGCCCATTCCGCCTTCACGATGGCGAGGGTCTCGCGCTCCTTCTGGAGCTTGGCCTTCATCTTGGAGAGCGTCTCCGAATAATAGAGCGTCTCGTATTTGGTCGTGTAGGCGTAGGCGGCCGAGCCGATCAGCAGGCTGATGGCCAGGAGATGGAGCAGGCGGATCATCGGGGCGATCCTTTGCGCGCGTCCCGGACGGATCCGGCCGGCGCGTCCGTGCGCTCGACCGCCCGGAGCTTGGCCGAGCGGGCGCGCGGGTTGCGGTCGGTCTCGTCCCGGCCGGCCGCGACGGGGCCGCGCGTGACGGGCGTGAAGGTGGGAACGGCCGGCTCGGGCGACGGGAGATGGCGCGAGGCCCGGGGGGTCCGGCTCGTCCGCTCCTGCATGAACAGCTTGACGATCCGGTCCTCGAGCGAGTGGAAGGTCACGACGACGAGGCGCCCGCCCGGCGCGAGCGCGCGCTCGGCCGCGTCGAGCGCCGACGTCAGTTCGCCGAGTTCGTCGTTCACCGCGATCCGGAGCGCCTGGAAGGTGCGTGTCGCGGGGTGGAAGCCCGGCTCACCCCTCACATGCTGGGCGACGAGATCGGCGAGTTCGGCGGTGGTGCGGAGCGGTGCGCGGCGGCGGCGTTCGATGATCGCCCGCGCCACGGCGCGCGAGCGGCGCTCTTCGCCGTAGCGATAGATGATGTCCGCGATCTCCGCTTCCGGAGCCTCGTTGACGAGATCGGCCGCGCTCGGCCCATCCTGTCCCATGCGCATGTCGAGCGGGCCGTCCTGGCGGAAGGAGAAGCCGCGTTCGGCCTGATCGAGCTGCATCGACGAGACGCCGATATCGAGCACGACGCCCTGAAGGCCCTCGCCTCCGGCGGCCTCGCGCGCCAGCGTGTCCAGCTCGGAGAAGCGCCCGTGCAGCAGCGTGAGGCGGCCTCCGGCGCGCTCGACCAACGCCGCGCCGTTCGCGATCGCGTCGGGATCGCGATCGATCGCGACGACCCGGTTCCGCGGGTGAGCGTCGAGGATGGCGGCGGTGTAGCCGCCCGCACCGAAGGTGCCGTCGAGAAAGACCCCGCCGCGCGCGACGTCGAGCGCCTCGGCGACCTCCGCCAGGAGCACGGGAATATGAGGGGCCGGTCCGCCAGCGGCGTCGGCCTGCGGGCCTTCGCCGCGACCCGTCATCGATCCCGTGCTCCCGGCGGCTGAAGGTTCGCCGTCCCAGTTCCCCCAAGCATCCGTTTCAGCTCCCTCACGCGTGCCCGAGCCTCCTCGAGATGCGCGCGGAAGCGTTCGGGCTCCCACATCTGGAACTTGTGTCCGAGCCCCACGAACGTCACCGCGTCCGTGATGCCGGCATGCGCCTTCACCGACTCGGTCAGGCTGACCCGCCCCTCCCCGTCGAGCTTGAGCGTGTCGCTGCTCCCATAGAGAGCCACCGACAGCAGATCGCGCTCGTCCGAATAGGCCGGCCTCGTCGACAGCAACGCGTCGATCTCGCCGAGAAGCGCGTTGCCTCCCGCGTCCAGCGCCGGCGCATCGAGCGCCGGATGGACGTAGAGGCCCTCGTACCCGTCCCGGCCGAGAACGGCCCGGAAGGGCGCAGGGATCGAGACGCGACCCTTCGCATCCAACCGATTGGTGAAGTTGGACACGAAGCGGTCCATTCGACGCCCGCCCGCTCCATGACGTCAGCCGCACAGCGATGGACGATCCATCGCACCCCGACCGGTCGGGACGCACCGGGGCGACACGGGACGCACCGGCATCGATCCGGTGCCCCGCAGGCCTTCGGCAACCTCTCCTGCTCGGGATGATTTGGGATACCATGGGCATTTATGGGCGTCAATGGACAGGGCCGGGCGGAGCACCCGTCGTTCCACCCGCCATTCAGAGCCCATCACGGTTAACGAAGCCTTGCGTACGTCCCCGGACAGCCCTGGGCGCATGGCAGGGAGTCGGGCGGGAACAGGCGGCCGTCGAACGGGTTGGGTCCCGACACGAACACGAACGGACACACGTCATGCGCTTCAAATTTCTCGCACTTGCCGCCGCGCTCGCCATCGCCCTGCCAGCGGGAGCGCATGCCCAGGGCATCGGCCGCGGTGCGCAGGAAGGTGCCCGGACCGGAGCCGGCGTTGCGGGCCCGGTCGGTGGTGTCGTCGGGGGCGTCGTCGGAGGCGCGGTCGGCGGAGCCGCCGGCGGCGTGAAGGGCGTGCTCGGCATTCCCCAGCGCACCGGATATCGCCGCGGCTACCGCAGCCGGCATTATCACGGCCAGCGCTACAGCCGACGGCACTCCCACCATCGGCGTCACTATCACCGCCGCTGACATGGCGTACGGGAAGGCGTCAGCCGGCCTGTAAGCCGGGTTCGGTAGGGCCCGGGCGCGAGCCCGGGCGTGGCGGCCATTCCTCTGGGGCGGCCGTTGCCGGCCGCCTCGAGCAATCAACCCGGGCGACGGGCCTGGAGACCTGCCCTGCGCCTTGCGGCGCGTGCCACCCCTATTCGATCTTGCTCCCGGTGGGGTTTGCCTGGCCGTCCGCGTTGCCGCGTCCGCGGTGCGCTCTTACCGCACCTTTTCACCCTGACCCGCCGGACGAGGAATCCCCGGCGGCGGGCGGTATGTCTCTGTGGCACTGTCCCTGGGGTCGCCCCCGCCGGACGTTATCCGGCACCGTGTCTCCCTGGAGCCCGGACTTTCCTCCCCCGCATGACGGGAGCGGCCGCCCGGCCGGCTGACCTTCGCGATGTGCGACCGCCGCCGATCATAGTCAAGCGACGGATCCGGGTCCGGAATCCGAGAATTCGCCGGAAAATCGTAACGCTGCGGCGAGGGAACGCGGCAACAGACCGCCGAAATCCACCCCCGGTTCGCTTCGGACGCTTCACAGCCCGCCTGCGGCATGGTCACTGGCTGGCCTTGGCTTCGATCAGAAAGGCTCAGACCATGAAGAAGATCATTGCGGCCAGCCTCGCCGGCGCGCTCGCTCTGTCCGTCGGCGGCTGCTATTCGCCCGGCGACCGCGCGGCGGGCGGCGCCCTCCTCGGCGGCGCGACCGGCGCGGCGATCGGCGCGGCCGCCTCGGGCGGACGGGCCGGCGGCACCCTGGCCGGCGCTGCGATCGGCGCGGCCGGCGGCGCGATCCTCGGCGCGGCCACGGCCCCCTGCCCCCACGGCACCTATCGCGACTATTACGGCAACGTGTATTGCCGCTAAGCGCGTAAACCCGCGTCCCGGATTCGTCCGGGACGCTTTTCGGAGCCGGCCGCCGCGGCGATGTCAGTTTGGGGCAAGCTCAGCGGAGGCGGGATCGGCCTGACGATCGGCGGTCCGATCGGCGCCCTGATCGGGGCCTTCGCAGGCCATTACCTGATCGATCGCGACGGCGCCCTCTTCGGCGCGCCGCCTCGCGACCTCATCCTCACCACCGGCCTCATTGCCCTCCTCGCCAAGATGGCGCGGGCGGACGGCGTCGTGCTTCGCTCGGAGGTCGACGCGTTCGAGGCGGTCGTCGTGGTGCCGCCGGGCGAGCACGAGAACGTCCAGCGGCTCTTCCGCCTCGCCCAGGAGACAACGGCCGGCTACGAGGTCTATGCGCGCCAGCTCGCCCACGCCTTCGCCGACGAGCCGGCGCTTCTCGACGACATCATCGAAGGGCTCTTCCTGATCGCGCGGGCCGACGGGGCCATCCACGAGGCCGAACTCGTCTATATCGGCGCCGTCGCAGCGATCTTCGGGCGCGACCAGGCCTGGTTCGACGCCATCGTCGAGCGCCATGTCCACCGGCGCGACGATCCCTATCTCGAGCTCGGCGCCGACCGTTCCTGGAGCGACGGAGCGCTGAAGGCCCATCACCGCGACCTCGTCCTGAGACATCATCCCGACCGCGAGATCGCGCGCGGCCTGCCGCCGGAGGCGATCAAGATCGCGACCGACCGGCTGGCGACGATCAACGCCGCCTGGGACCGCATCGCGAAGGAGCGGAGACTCTGATCATGGCCGTTCCGCGTTCGGACCTCACCCCGGATTCCCCCCTCGCGTCGAAGGTCCATCCCTCGCCCAACCATGGCGAGCGCCGCGACGGGCGCCGGCCGGACATGCTGCTCCTCCACTATACCGGGATGCCGACCGCCGCCGGCGCGCTGGCGAGGCTCTGCGACGCGACGGCCAGCGTCTCGGCCCATTACCTCGTCTTCGAGGACGGGCGCGTCCTGCAGCTCGTTCCCGAAGGAAGACGCGCCTGGCATGCGGGAGCCGGCTCCTGGGCCGGGGAGACCGACATCAATTCCTGCTCCATCGGGATCGAGATCGTCCATCCGGGCCATGCCGGCGGGCTGCCGCCCTATCCGGAGGCCCAGATCGCTTCGGTGGCGGCGCTGTCCGGCGACATTGTCCGGCGCTGGAGCATCCGGCCCGAGCGCGTCCTCGCCCATTCCGACGTCGCCCCTTCCCGCAAGGAGGATCCCGGCGAGAACTTCCCCTGGGCCAACCTGCACGGCGCAGGCGTCGGGCATTGGACCGATCCGGCCCCGATCCGCGACGGGCGGGTTTTCGCGGCCGGCGACCAGGGCCCCTCCATCGAGGCCCTTCAGGCGCTGTTCGCGCTCTACGGCTATCCGATCGAACTCAACGGCATCTTCGACGAGACCACCACGGCGGTGGTCACGGCCTTTCAGCGCCATTTCCGGCAGGAGCGCGTCGACGGGCGCGTGGATGCCTCGACCATCGCGACGCTTCGGGCGCTGATCGAGACGCTTCCGTCCTCTCCTGCCGGGTAGCGGCGGCCGAGGCGATGGCCGTCGAGGCAGGCTTCCGCGGCCCGGCGGCGCGCCCGCCGCTCACGACGCGATATCCGTGGCTCTACCCGCTCCGCGTCTGGCAGCGTCAGATGCTGCGCAAGCTGCGCTGGCGGATCGGCCCCGAGCGCTTCGCGCTGACCCGCCAGCCGGAGAGCCTGCCGAGCAAGGTCTATCGCCACCAGTCGAAGCTGCGGCGCGCCGTCTCGGCCGATCCCCGCGACGCGGCGTGGCAGGACAACAAGGTCCGCAACCACAGCCTGGCGATTCCCCGTCTCGACGGCATTCTGATCCGGCCGGGCGAGACCTTCTCGTTCTGGCGCCTCGTCGGGCCGCCTGTCGCTCGCCGGGGCTTCGTCGAGGGGATGGAGCTTTCGCGGGGACGTGCCCGCGGCGGCATCGGCGGCGGCCTGTGCCAGATCGGCAACCTGCTGCACTGGCTCGCGCTGCATTCCCCGCTCGAGGTGACGCAGCGCGCCAATCACAGCTTCGACCCGTTCCCGGACCAGGGCCGGATCATCCCGTACGGGACCGGGGCGGCCCTGTTCTACAACTATGTCGACCTCTGGCTCTTCAACCCGACCGACCGAACCTTCCAGATCCGCCTCTGGCTGACCGAGACGCTCCTGAACGGCGAGATCCGCTGCGATGGCAGGCTCCCGCACCGCTACCGGATCGTCGAGCGCAATGCCGGCTTCGAGCAGGCGGGCGATCGCTGGGAGCGCTTCAACGAGATCTGGCGCGAGACGATCGCCAAGGGCGAAGGCGGGACGACGATCTCGACCGACTTCCTCTACGCCAACCGCGTCCGGGTCATGTACCAGCCGAGGTCGGAGGAGCCCGGTTGAGAGGCCGGCTCGCCCTGCCTGTGCTTCAGATGTCGATCCGGAAACCGAGATCGAGTTCGGAGGCAGGGACCCCACCGCGAAGACCCCAATTCTCGGCCGGGATCTCGTACAGGATGATCTTGACTTCATCGCGCGGCACGCCGAGCGCCTCCAGCCCGTCCACGAGGGCCTTGTAGAAGGCGCGCTTCGTCTCGATCGTCCGACCGGAAAAGAGGGATACCTCGATCCGAGTGTAGCGCTCCGACCGGCCGGTCGGCACGATGCGGCGGGCGTTGTCGTAGATGTCGAGCACGATGTCGCGGTCCCAGTCCGGCACCTTCAGGGTGGCGAGAGTCGCGGACTGAACGGCCTCGATCAGGACCGTCTCGGACCCCCGCACCCAGTCGAAACTCGCGTACTGGGCATCAGGTCGTCTCCGTTCCGTCGGAACGCGGCTCAGCCGCTCAGTCCCCATCGCAATCGCAGGAATTCCGTAGGAAGCAAAGCCGCGCTTCGCCGTCCGACCTCATGGCCCCGGCGAACCCGGCTGGACCGATCCCGACCCGGCGTGGAAGATGCCGGCCGGGAGGATCGCTCATGCGCGCAGCTATCGTCGGCGCCGGCTCGCTCGGCACGATCATCGGAGCCTTGATCACGCGGGCCGGAAAGCAGATCGACCTCGTCGACAGCCATCGGCAGCATGTCGAGGCGATGAACCTGTCGGGCGCGACGATCACCGGCTCCCTGGATCTCGAGGTCAAGGTCACGGCCCTGGTGCCGGAGGATCTCTCCGGCACCTACGACCTCGTCTTCCTCCTGACCAAGCAGACGGCGAACCGGACCATCCTGCCCCTGATCCTGCCTCACCTGCACGAGAGCAGCATCGTCTGCACTCTTCAGAACGGCATTCCCGAGGATGCGGTCGCGGCCCTGGTCGGGGCCGACAGGACGCTCGGCGGCGCCGTCGGCTTCGGAGCCACATGGCTGCGGCCGGGCGTTTCCTGCCTGACCTCGAGCTACGAGGCCCTCAAGAACTTCGCCTTCGAGATCGGGGAGATCGACGGGGTTCATCGCCCGCGGCTGGAGACCGTCAGAGACTATCTGGAATGCGTCGGCAGGACGGAGATCAGCCCCAACCTGATCGGCATCCGCTTCACCAAGGTCCTGATGAACGCGACCTTCAGCGGCATGTCGGCGGCGCTCGGCTGCACCTTCGGCGACGTGCTCGGCGACCCGAGGGCGATGGCCTGCGTGGCGTTCCTCGCCGACGAATGCATCAAGGTCGCCCACGCGCGGGGCGTCGACCTGGTCCCGATGCAGGGCGCGAATTTCGAGGAGCTGGAACTCGGGAGCGCCGCCGACATCCCCTCGAAGATGCCGCTCTATCGCCGGGTCTGGGGCGACCATGTCCGGCTGAAGGCGAGCATGCTCCAGGACCTCGAGAAAGGCAGGGACACGGAGATCGACTACATCAACGGGCTGATCTCCGAGCAGGGGCGCCGGCACGGCGTTCCGACGCCGTTCAACGACAGGGTCGTCGAGCTCGTGTCGGAGGCGCAGCGTCGCCGGGGCGTCAACGAGTTCGGAGCCCTCGAGCGGTTCGCTCCGCTGCTCGCCGCCCATGCCGGCGCGTTGCCGGGCCAGGCCGCCTGGTAGCGGCGCGGCGCCCTTCAGCGCGCTCAGGCGGCCTCAGCCCTCGCCAGTCGCGGCAGGACACGGGCCAGCCGCTCGACAGCCTCCTCGAGCTGCAAGGGGTCCCGCAGGAAGCAGAGGCGCAGATGCGCCCCTCCCCCGGGACCGAAGGCCGATCCCGGTGCGAGCCCGACGGCGGCATCGTCGACGATGTCGCGCGCCAGGGCGCGGGTATCGGGTCGCCCCAGTACGCGGAAGAAGGCGTAGAAGGCCGCAGGCGGCGGCGGCAGGTCGACGACATTCGTCGCAGCGAGGCCCTCGCAGACGATGGCGCGTCCGCGCCTCGACTTGGCGATCTGGTCGGCGAGGAATTCTTCGCCCTCGTCGAGCGCGGCCACCGCGCCCCGCTGCAGGAAGTGCGGCACGCCCGAGGTCGAATACTGCACGAGGTTCTCGACGATCTGGCCGAGTTCCGGCGGCGTCTCGAGCCATCCGATCCGCCAGCCGGTCATGGCCCAGTTCTTCGAGAAGGTCTGGATGAACAGGACGCGGTCGTCCTCGCCCATCACGTCCCTGAAGGACGGCGATCGACCCTGCTCCGCGAAGGCGGGATCGTGCACGAAGCGGCCATAGATCTCGTCCGCCACGATCCAGAGCCCGTGCCGGCGCGCAATCTCGAGGATGCCGGCGAGATCCTCCCGGCTCGCCGTCCAGCCGGTCGGATTGGCGGGCGTGTTGACGAGCAGCGCACGCGTCCGCGGTGTGACGGCATCGGCGAGGCGGCCGAGATCGAGCGTCCATCCGTTCGGCCCGCAATCGAGCGGGACAGCGATGGGAACCGCGCCGGTCACGCGCGCGACGCCGTCGAAATTGGGCCAGGCCGGGCTCGGGATTAGCACCTCGTCGCCCGCCCCCGAGACGATGCGGAGCGCCATCTGGGCCGCATGCATGCCGCCGACCGTGACGGTGAACCGGTCCGGATCGAACCGGCCGCCGAAGACTCGCTCGTGATAGCGGGCGATGGCCTCGCGCAATTCGGGGATGCCGCGCTGATAGGTGTAGAAGGTCTCGCCGTCGGCGAGCCCCTGGCGCGCGCGCTCCAGAACGAAGGGCGGCGTCGGCAGGTCGCCCTCGCCGACATAAAGGGGGATCAGCCCCTCGCGCCCGCGCGCATAGGTCATGATGTCGACGATGCCGCTCGTCGGCGCATCCCGCGCTTCGGGACGGATCGGATCGAGCGGCGCGGCGGGACGGAGCATGAAGGCTTCCTGGACGTGAACGCGCCCCATATCAGGAAGCCTGCGCTGCGTCCGCTCAAGCCGCGTGATGGATCCGATCGATTTTCGTGATCAGCGCGGCGGGGCGGAGGTCGGCGCGCGGCCGCTCGCCAGGAGGTCGCGGATCTCGCCGAGAAGCTTGACGTCCTCGGGGGCCTCCTTCGGCTCCGCGACCTTCTCCTCCTCCTGCTTCTTGAGCTTGTTCATGGACCGGATCGCCAGGAACAGGACGAAGGCGACGATGAGGAAGTTGATCGCGATGGTGATGAAGTTGCCGTAGCCGATGACGGCGCCCTGCTTCTTGGCGTCGGCATAGGCCAGCCCCTCCTGGACGGTGGACGAGAGCGGGATGTAGTAGTTCGAGAAATCGAGGCCGCCCGTCACCGCGCCGATGATGGGCATGAAGATGTCGCCGACGAGCGACGTGACGATCTGGCCGAAGGCCGCGCCGATGATGACGCCCACGGCGAGGTCGACGACATTGCCGCGCAAGGCGAACTTCTTGAATTCTTCCAACATTCTTCAAGCCCCAGCCTGCCGATGGATGTTGCGGGGACGTAGCCCAGAAATCCCACATCGGCTAGGCTCGACGACCGTGCCATCGACAGAGAACTTCCGGTGACGCAGAGCTGGATCGTCGTCCTGACGGCGCTGGTGTATCTGTGCCTGCTCTTCGCCATCGCCCATTGGGGCGATCTTGCCGGGCGGAGAATCATGCGGCGGCCCCTCCGCGGCACCATCTACGCGCTCGCCCTGGCCGTGTACTGCACGTCCTGGACCTTCTACGGCTCCGTCGGGCTCGCCTTCCGCTCCGGCCTGGACTTTCTCACGATCTATATCGGGCCGGTCCTCGTCATCGGGCTCGGCTATCCGTTCGTCCTGCGGATCCTGCGCATCGCCAAGGCGCAGAACATCACCTCCGTCGCGGACTTCGTGGCGGCGCGCTACGGCAAGAGCGAGAGTGTGGCCGCGCTGGTCTGCGTCATCGCCCTCGTCGCGACGATTCCGTATATCGCGCTGCAATTGAAGGCAGTGTCCTCGTCGCTCTCGGTCTTCATCGTCACCGAAAGCGGGGGCCGCCCGCCTCCACTACCCATTTTCGGCGATCTCGCGCTCATCGTGGCGCTCGTCCTGGCGGGCTTTGCCGTCGCCTTCGGGACGCGCCACGCGGACGCGACGGAGCACCAGAACGGCCTCGTCCTCGCCATCGCCGTGGAATCGATCGTCAAGCTGGCGGCCTTCCTCGCAGTCGGCCTCTTCGTCGTCTATTTCAGCTTCTCCGGCTTCTCGGAGATCGCCGCGCAGTTTCACAACGACGGGCCCGTCCACCACTCGCTCGGGCCGACCTCGTCGGCCGTGAACTACCTGACGCTGGTGCTGCTGTCCTCGTGCGCGGCCCTGCTCCTGCCGCGCCAGTTCCACATGACGGTCGTCGAGAACCGCTCGCCGGGCGATCTGCGTCAGGCGGCCTGGCTGTTCCCGCTCTACCTCGTCCTCATCAACCTGTTCGTGGTGCCGGTCGCGCTCGCCGGGCTGCATGTCCTGCCGCCCTCGGCCGATCGCGACATGACCGTCCTCACCCTGCCGCTGATGCTGGGATCGGAGACGATGGCGCTGCTCGCCTTCGTCGGCGGCCTGTCGGCCGCGACCGCCATGGTGATCGTGGACACGGTGGCCGTGTCCATCATGATCTCGAACCACCTCGTCCTGCCGCTGCTCCTGCGGCGCCGGGCCTTCTCGGCCGAGAACCGGCCAGGCGGGGACTTGCCGAACCTCGGAGCCTTCGTCCTCACGATCCGCCGCATCGCGATCGTCGCCGTCACGATGCTCGGCTACCTCTATTACCAGGTGGCGGGCGACGACGCCCTCGCCTCGATCGGGTTGCTGTCCTTCGCCGCCATCGCACAGATCGCTCCGGCCTTCGTCGGCGGCATGATCTGGCGGCGGGGGAGCGAAGCGGGCGCCAATGCCGGCCTGCTCGTCGGGCTCGGGGTCTGGACCTATACGCTGCTCCTGCCGGTCCTCGTCGCCGGATCGACCTGGGAGGGGATCATCCAGGACGGCCCGCTCGGGATCGGCGCGCTCAACCCGATCTCGCTGTTCGGCACGGACCTGCCGCGGCTCACCCACGGGACCCTCTGGAGCCTCGGCCTGAACCTCCTCGCCTATGTCTCGGTGTCCCTCATCCGCAATGCCGGAGCGCTGGAGCGCATCCAGGCCGTCGCCTTCGTCGGGGACCGGTCCGTGCCGATCTCCCCCTCGCTCAGGCTCCTGAACGCGAACGTCACGATCGACGAGTTGCGGGCGAGCGTGGCCCGCTTCCTCGGGCACGAACGGACGCACCGCTCCTTCGCGGGCTATGCGCAATCACGCGGCATCCCCCTCGACGGACGGCAGGAAGCGGACATCCATCTCCTGCGCTATGCCGAGCATCTGCTCGCCTCGGCGATCGGGGCGAGTTCGTCACGGCTCGCGCTCTCGCTGGCGCTGCGCCGCCGCAACCTTTCCGGCTCCGCCGCTCTCCGCCTCCTGGACGAGGCGTCGGCCGCGATGAAGCACAACCGCGACCTCCTGCAGCACGCCCTCGACCACGCGCAGCAGGGCATCACGGTGCTCGACGCCGATCTGCGTCTTCTCGCCTGGAACCAGTCCTTCATCGATCTCTACGAATTCCCGCCGGAGCTGATCCGGATCGGCGTCGGCCTCGAAGAAATCGTGCGGACCAACGCGGAACGCGGCGCCTACGGGCCGGGCCGTGTCGACGACCTGATCGCGCAGCGCCTCCATTCGATGCTGCACGAACAGGGGCCCGTGCGCCTGCGCCTGGCCTCGGGCCGCGTCATCTCGATCCGTTCGAACTATCTGCCCGAGGGCGGCCTCATCGCCACCTATACCGACGTCACCGAGGCCGTGGCCGAAGAGGAGGCGCGGGAGCGCGAGAACGAGACGCTCGAGGCACGCGTGCGTGAGCGGACGGAGGCGCTGATGCACCTCAACGAGGAACTCCGCCGCAAGACCCAGGAGGCGGACGACGCCAACGCCACGAAGACCCGCTTCCTCGCCGCGGCGAGCCACGACATCCTGCAGCCGCTGAACGCCGCCCGGCTCTACGCGACCTCGCTCCTCGAGCGCTCGCGCCGGACGCCCGATGCCCAGCTCGCCGAGAACATCGACGCCTCGCTCGATGCGGTCGAGGAGATCCTGACGACCCTGCTCGACATCTCGCGCTTCGATTCCGGCGCGCTCCCGCCGCAATACGCGGCGGTGTCCCTCGACGAGGTCCTCCGCCAGCTCGAACGCGAATTCGCGCCGAGCGCCCAGGAAAAGGGGCTCTCGCTCCGTTTCCTCCGCACATCCGTCACGGTGCGCACGGATCGACGCCTCCTGCGGCGCCTGCTTCAGAACCTGATCTCGAACGCCATCAAATACACGGCGTCCGGCCGGGTGCTGGTCGGGGTGAGGCGATGCGGGGACACGCCGCGGATCGAGGTCTGGGATACCGGCCTCGGGATCTCGGATGCCGACCAGCCGACCGTCTTCCGCGAGTTCCGGCGCCTGCCCGAGGGGGCGAAGGCCGCCCGTGGCGTCGGCCTCGGGCTCTCCATCGTCGACCGCATCGGCAAGGTGCTGGGACTGCGGATCAACCTCCGCTCGAGCCCCGGCCGCGGCTCGGTCTTCTCGGTCACGCTGCCGCTGACGCGCGCGACCGCGGCACCGCCTCCGCCGGCCCAGCAGCGTCGGCGCAACGCGACGCCTCTTGCCGACCTCGCCGTGCTCGCCATCGACAACGAACCGTCGGTGCGCGACGGCATGCTGCAACTTCTCGCGGGCTGGGGCTGTCAGGTGACGACGGCCGCCTCGGGCGACGAGGCGCTGGCCGCGCTCGGCCGCCTCGACCGCTCGCCGGATGTGGTCATCGCCGATTTCCATCTCGACGAAGGCGACGGGCTCGCCGCGATCGCCGCCATCCGCCGGAAGGTCGCCGACGACCTGCCGGCGATCCTGATCACGGCCGATCAGTCGCAAGGCGTCGCGCAGAACGCGAACGCGGCCCATGTCGCGGTGCTGAACAAGCCCGTGAAGCCGGCAGCGCTGCGGGCCCTTCTCGGCCGGGCGCGCGCGACGCGCCTGGCCGCGGAGTGAGGCCACGCCGTCCGCTCGGCCCGCCGAGCCGAGCGCGCGCAGCCGCTCCTACACCGCGAGGTAGCGGCTCTTGATTTCCTCGTTGTGGCGCAGCTCTTCGATCGTCGCGCGATAAACGATCTGCCCCTTGTCGACGACCGTCGCATGGGTCGCGATGCCGAGGCAGAAATGCATGTTCTGCTCGGCAAGGATGATCGTGACGCCCATGTCGCGCAGCCGCCGGATCAGATCCGCGATCGCCTGGACGATGATCGGAGCGAGCCCTTCGGAGGGCTCGTCGAGCAGGATCACGTCCGGGTTGCCCATGAGCGTGCGCGCGATGGTCAGCATCTGCTGCTCGCCGCCGGAGAGACGGCCAGCCAGGCGGGTCTTCATGCCCGCGAGGATCGGGAAGACCTCGTAGATGCGCTCCGTCGTCCAATGCGCATCGCCGCGCGGCCCCTTCTTGGCACCGACGATCAGGTTGTCGTCGACGGTGTGCTCCGGGAAGACTTGGCGATCCTCGGGCACGTAGCCGATCCCCGCCCGGGCGATCCGATACGGCGGCTTGCCGGAGACCGTCTCGCCCGCGAGGCGCACCTCGCCGCGGCTCGGCGGGGCGAGCCCGGCGATCATCTTGAACGTCGTCGACTTGCCGGCGCCGTTCCGGCCGAGAAGCGCCATCGTCTGGCCCTTCTCGACGGAGAAATCGACCCCGAACAGGATCTGGCTGGCGCCGTAGAAGACATCGGCGCCGGCGATCTTGAGAAGTGGTTCGGCCATCATTGTCCTCCGGCCGTCATTCTTGACCCGCCGCATGGGCGAGATGGTGGTCGGTCCCGAGATAGGCGTCGATGACGTCCTGATTGCGCCTGATCTCGTCGGCGGTGCCCTGGGCGAGCACCGCACCGTATTTCAGCACGTGGATCGCCTGGGCGATCTTGAAGACGATATCCATGTCGTGCTCGATGAAGAGCACGGTCATCTTCTTCACTTCCCACAGATGCTGGACCTTGCCGATCATGCGCCAGCGCTCGTCGGGTCCCATTCCTGCCGTCGGCTCGTCGAGAAGCAGGACCTTGGGGTCCATGGCGAGGGCGAGGCCGATATCGAGCAGCTTCTGATCGCCGTGGCTGAGATTGCGCGAGAGCGTGTTCGCCTTCGAGGAGAGCCCCAGCAGTTCCAGGATCTCGTCGGTGCGATGCTGCGTGCCCTCGAGCGGGAAGCGCTGCAGCAGGGTCCAGGACTTGCGCTGATGCGACGTCACGGCGGCCGTGACGGCGTCCTTGACCGTCAGGCTCGGGAACAGGGCGGCGACCTGGAAGGCTCGCGCCATGCCGAGCCGGACGACCTCGAGGCTCGAACGGCCGACGATGTCCTGCCCCGCGAAGACGACCTTGCCGGCATCCGGCCGGATCGCTCCGGAGATCAGGTTGAAGAAGGTCGTCTTCCCCGCGCCGTTCGGGCCGATGATGGCCGTCAGGGAGCCGTCGGGGAAGTCGATCGAGACATCGCGCGTCGCCTGGACGCCGCCGAAGCTCTTCGAGAGGTTCTGGACCGAGAGCATCAGGCCGCTCCTTTCTCGGAGGCGACCGAGGCCGCGGCGGCCCGCGTCTCGCGCCTGCGTTCGAGCCAGTCGACGATGTAGTCGGCGACGCCCTGGCGCAGACCGAGCACGATCACGAGGATGACGGCGCCGAGCACGAGGCCGTGATGGTCCGTGTAGATCGTCACGAAGTGATCGAGCAGCCGCAGCAGCACGGCGCCGATGACCGGACCGATGAAGAGCTGACTGCCGCCGAGCATGATCATGAAGATCGCCTCGCCCGACGTCGTCCAGAAGCCGAATTCGGGATAGGCGCCGGACACGAACAGCGCGAGCAGGACACCGCCGACGCTCGCCATCGATCCGGCGAGGACGAAGATGCCGAGCTTCACCCGCACGACGTCGGCGCCGAGGAAGTTCGCACGGGTCGGGTTGTCGCGGATCATCCGCAGCGTGAAGCCGAAGGGCGAGCGCCACACCTGCCGCATGATCGCGATGCACAGGATGAACACGACGACGCAGAACACGTAGAGCGTCATGGCGTCATTGAGGTCGATGCCGAGGAAGGGCGGGCGCGGAATGCCGCCGCGAAGCCCCTGGTCGCCGCCCGTGAGGCTCACCCAGGTCAGGATGATCGAGTGGATGAACATCTGGAAGGCGAGCGTGATGAAGGAGAAGTAGATCTCCTTCAGCCTCACGCAGATCGCTCCGATCACCAGCGCCAGGACCGCCGTGCCGCCCACCGTCGCCAGCATCGCGACCGGGATGCCGACCGTTCCGCTCTGCATGAGCAGGCCGAACATGTAGGCGCCGGAGGCGAAGAACGCCGCATGTCCGAACGAGACGAGCCCCGTCAGCCCGACGAGCAGGTTCAGGGACATCGCCAGAAGCCCGTAGGCCATGACGTAGATCAGAAAGTCCCTCAGCGCGGGCTTCGGGAAGAGGATCGGCAGGACCAGGAGAAGCGCGACGAGGACGGCGCCGACTGCGAGGTCGCGGAGCACCCCGGACTTCATCGTGCGGGCTCCCGACCGAGCAGTCCGCTCGGCTTCAAGATCAGAACAAGAGCCATCATGGCGAACATCAAGCCGTCGACGAAGAGGGGAAAGCCGATCGCGCCGAAGGCGCGGGTGAATCCGATCAGCAGCGCCGCGATCAGCGCGCCGACGATCGAGCCCATCCCGCCGATGACGGTCACGATGAAGCTCTCGATCAGGATGGACAGGCCCATGCCGGGCGTCAGGGTCCGGGTGGGGGCCGCGAGCGCGCCGGCGATGCCGGCGAGGAGGCTGCCGACGCCGAAGACCCCGGCATAGAGCATGGTCGTATTGATGCCGAGCGCGCTCACCATCGGGGGATTGATGGCCAAGGCCCGCACGATCTTCCCGAGCCTCGTCTTCTCGATCGCGAGCCACAGGCCGATACCGATCGCAAGGCTCGCCAGGATCATGAAGACGTAATAGGCGGGCACGAAGCCACCGCCGAATTCCAGCGGAGGCAGAGCGAACGCCTCCGGCATGCCCATCATCTTGTATTCCGGCCCGGCTATGATCTTCACGAGGTCATCGAAGATCAGGATCGCGGCGTAGCAGACGAGGAGCTGCATCAGCACGTCCTTGCCGTAGACGCGGCTCATGATGAAGCGTTCGAACAGGATGCCGATCAACCCGACGCCGAGCGCACCGGCGAGGAAGGCGACCGCGAAGCTCTCCGTGGCCTGGTAGGCCGCGTAGGCGAAATAGGCGCCGACCATGTAGAAGGCGCCGTGCGCGAAGTTGATCACGCCGAGCACGCCGAAGATCAGCGACAGCCCGGACGCCACCATGAACAGCAGCATGCCGATGATGAGCGCGGTTGAGACCTGCGTGACCGCGCAGGCGCTTGTCGAGAGACAAGAGGCCAGGGCTTCGAGATTCAACGGAGACTCCGACTAACGGATCGGATGTCCCTTGCGGGACATGAAGTCTCCGGGCCGAGGCCCGGAGACGGTGAGCGGCAGAGGCCGGATCGGCGACGCGAGGATGCGACCTCTCATGTCGCAGCGCGCCGATCGCCTTCTCCCGCAAGAGGACGGGAAAGAGCCCGGGGGACCGAGATCAGGCCCAGCCCTTCTCCTTCTTCCACTGCTGTTCGATCTCGAGGATCTTCGACCACTCGGTATCGACGTAATCGACGACCCACGGGGCCTTCGACACGGTCTTACCCCAGGCGACGGGGTAGTTGATGATGGTATGATCCGTGTCGCGCATGGTGATGGTGCCGCCGACGCCGAGCGGCGTCTTCAGCTGCATGCCGCTGACCTCGGATGCGAGCGCAGCGCCGTCCGTCTTGCCGGCCGTCCGCTTCAGCGCCTCGATGACGAAATTCGCCGCGACGAAGTTCTGCCAGCCCCAGTTCGTCGGCTCGTGCTTCACGAGCTTGACGTACTCGTCGTTGAACTGCTCGTTGCCCGGATTGTCGGGGAACTTCTTGTTGTAGCGATAGGCCGTGTTCAGGCCCTGGGGCAGGTTCTTGATCGCCGTCAGGATCGGCGGATCGCCGAGGCCTCCCGAGAAGAAGGCCGTGTTCTGGAACACGCGATAGAGGTTCGACTGCTCGATGAAGGCGACGAGATCGCCGCCCCACAGCGCCGAATACACGGCCTGCGGCTTCACCTGCATCGTCTTGGTGATGCTCTCGGTGTAATCCGGCGCGAACAGCTTCGGCCAAAGCTGGTCGACCACCTCGATCGACGGCTCGAAGACCTTGGCGTATTGGATGAACTCCGCCGTGTTGTCACGCCCGTAGGCGTAGTCCGGCGAAATGGTCATCCACTTCTTGAGGCCCTTCTCCTTGGCGATCTTCGCCGCGTAGGAGCCGCCGGCCACCGCGTCGTGGATGCCCTGGCGGGCGCAGCGGAAGGCCGTCTTGACCTTCTGCTTCGGGTCGGCCGTCAGGGTCGAGGATTCCGAGTTCGTGTGGAGGCACAGGACGCCGAGATCGCGGATGACCTCGTGCACGGCGAAGGAGCCCGAGGAGGCTTCGCCATCGAGGATGATTTCGCAGCCGTCGTTGTTGATCAGGTCGCGCGTGACCTTCGCCGCCTCGTCCGGACGGCCCTTGGAATCGCGGGTGACCAGTTCGAGCTTGCGCCCATCGATGCCGCCGGCGGCGTTGATGGCGTTGAACGCGACCTGGACGCCGGGAATGCTCGACGTTCCAAGGATCGCGACGCGGCCCGACAGGATCGTCGGCATGCCGACCTTGATGACCTTCGCCTGGGCGCCCGCGATATGCGGGAAGCCAGTGACCGCGGCTCCGGCAACGGCACCGCCGATGAAGGTGCGGCGCCCGATACCGCTCTTGATCTCACTCATTCCATTCCTCCCTGGTATCTCTGAGGGTTTTCCCCCCCGCTCGTCTTGTTTGACGTCGGGATGAACCCTGGCCATTCCCTCGATCTTGCGCAAGCCGGTTTATTGGCGCGCACCCTGATTACCTCTGCAGAGGGACTCAATGCCCGGCCGCTCCGGTCGCTGCCGCCGGCGCGTCGCCGGACGGGGCGCTCTGGAACGCTCCACGCAGCGCGGCACCCACATAGGCGATGATGCCGGCCGTCGGACGAATCACTTTCGTCATGGTCAGGATGCCGTGCGTCTGATCGGCGAGATGCAGCGCCGTCACGGCCACGCCGTCCCGCTCCAGCCGCTCCGCATAACGCCGCCCTTCCTCCCCCAGCGGATCGTGGCCGCAGGTCACGACCAGCGCGGGCGGGAGCCCGGCAAGCGTCGCGGCCTTGATCGGCGAGGCCCGCCAATCCGCGCGCGTCGAGACGTCCGGCGCGTAGTGGTCGAGGAAATACGCCATCGTCGCCCCGGTGATCGTCATTCCTGGGCTGTTCGGCCCGTAATCCTCGATCGTCCGGTCGAGATCGACCACGGGATAGAGGAGGATCTGGAACCGGGCGGGGGCTAGGCTCCCGTCGCGCGCCATGATCGCGAGGACCGCCGCAAGGTTGCCGCCCGCGCTGTCGCCGCCGAGCGCGAGACGCCCCGGGTCGACCCGGAGAGAGCCCGCCTCGCGCGCCACGTGGCCATAGGCCGACGCGCAATCCTCGACGGCGGCAGGGAACGGATGCTCGGGCGCGAGGCGGTAATCGACGGCGACGACGCAGCACCCCGCCTCGTTCGCGAGGCGGCAGCAGAGCCCGTCGTGGGATTCGAGATTGCCGAAGACCCAGCCGCCGCCATGCATGTAGACGAGGCAGGGCAGGATCTCGTCAGCCGTCGCGCCGACCGGGCGATACAGCCGGAGCGCGAGCGGACCGCCGGGGCCCGCGATCGTGATGTCGCGCTTCTCGGACACGGCATCGGGCGGAAGCTGCAGGAGATCGCGGCGCGATGCATAGGCGCGGCGCGCCTCGTCCGGCGACATCGCCTCGAACGGCAGGCTGCCCGCAGCCTTGCCGGCCGCGATGAGCGCCTCCACGTCCGGATGGACTGCCCGCATGGCCTCTCCTCAAGTCCTTCCCGAACCGGCATCGTGACCGGGTGGTTGATTTGGCGGTGTCGTTCGCAGGGCGCCGCAGCAGCGGGCGGCGCCCCTCGCGGGCGCACCTGCCCGCGTCTCTCGAGGCGGGCCCGAGGCCCGCCGTCCCGCAGCGTTCGTCCGCCGGCGGGAGCCGGTCTCTCAGCTCAGAGAGAAGCCGCGATAGCCGCCCTGCGCGACCTCATCGCAGATCCCGGTGTAGCGGGCGAACCCTCCGGCATAGGGCATGAAGACCCGCGGCTTCCCGGGCACGTTGGCCCCGAGATACCAGGACGAGCTCGCCATCGGCAGCAGCGTCGCATCGGCGGCCGCATTGACGTGCTCGACCCACTTCTCGGCCGCGTCGGGCTCCGCCTCGATCCGCTTCAGCCCCTTCTCCCGCATGTCCTTGATGCAGGCCGTGATCCAGTCGACATGCTGCTCGATGGCGATCGGCATGTTGCAGAGCACCGACGGGCTGCCGGGACCGGTGATCGTGAACAGGTTCGGGAAGTGGGGCGTCTGAAGGCCGAGATAGGTGCGCGGACCGGCCGCCCACGCCTCCTTGAGCTGATAGCCCTTGCTGCCGGCGATGTTCAGCGAGAGCAGCGCTCCCGTGAGCGCATCGAAGCCGGTCGCGAAGACGACGATGTCGAGCTCGTATTCCTTCTCCGTCGTCCGGATCCCCTTCTCGGTGATCTCGACGATCGGCTCCTTCTTGAGGTCGACGAGGAGCACGTTGTCCCGGTTGAAGGTATCGAAATAGTTCGTGTCGATCGGCGGACGCTTGGTGGCGAAGCCGTGATCGTAGGGCGTCAGTCGCTCCGCGACCTCCGGATCCTTCACGATCTCCTTGATCTTGCTGCGCAGGAAGTTCGAGGCGACCTCGTTGGACTTCGGGTTCATCAGGACATCGCTGAACGCCGCGCGGAAGCGCAGCCCGCCGCGGGCCCAGGCCTTCTCGAAGATCTCTTCGCGCTCGTCGTCGGAGACCGCGAGCGCCGATTGCTCGGAGACGGTGAAAGGATGACCGTTCGTGCTGGCCCGCGCGCGGCGCCAGATGTCGTCGTAATGCGTGCGCGTGAGACGGATATCGTCCTGCGTCACAGGCGCGTTGCGGGCCGGAATGCTGTAATTGGCGGTGCGCTGGAAGACGGTCAGGTGCTTCGACTGCTCGGCGATCACCGGAACGGCCTGGATGCCGGTCGAGCCTGTTCCGATCTGGCCGACGCGCTTGCCGGAGAAGTCGACGCCTTCATGCGGCCAGTCGCCCGTGTGGTACCACTTGCCCTTGAAGTCCTCGAGGCCCTTGAACTTCGGCACGTTCGTCGTCGACAGGCAGCCGACCGCGGTGATCAGGAACGGGGCCTTGAAGGTCTCGCCGCTTTCCGTCTCGACGGTCCAGGTGTTCGTGGCGTCGTCGAACGACGCGCCGACGACCTTCGTCTCGAGCTGGATGTCGCGCTTGAGGTCGAGCCGGTCGGCCACGAAGTTCAGGTATTTCCGGATCTCGGGATGCTCGGGATAGCGCTCGCTCCACTCCCATTCCTGCTCGATCTCCTTGTTGAAGGAGTAGCAGTAGTAGTAGCTCTCGCTGTCGCAGCGCGCGCCCGGATAGCGGTTCCAGTACCAGGTGCCGCCGATGCCGGCGCCCTTCTCCAGGACGCGGACATTGAGCCCGAGTTCGTCGCGCAGCTTGTGGAGCTGGTAGAGGCCGGAAAAGCCGGCGCCGATGATGATGGCGTCAAGGGCCTTCGGGCCCGAACCGTTCGTCTGTGTCGCAGACACTGTGTCTCTCCTCCAATCTCGACGCGCGGGAGCCTTTGGCTCGGCGCTGTATTTTTTGGTGGCGCGAGGCGAGTGTCCGCCCTCAATCCGCGCAACAGGGCTACCACCATAATCGCTTGCGCGGGATCAATCCATTTCCTAGAATTCAAACCCTGCGTGAACTGAATTCACACTTCGAGCCATGAACCGCTACGCCGAAATGCTCGTCTTCGTCCGCGCCGCGGAGGACGGCAGCTTCTCGGCCGCCGCACGCAATCTCGCTCTGACGCCCTCGGCCGTCAGCAAGTTGATCTCGCGGATCGAGGCCAGGCTCGGGGTCCTTCTGTTCCGACGCGCCCACCGCGCGATCGCGCTGACCCCCGAGGGTGAAACCTTTTACAAGGCGAGCCTGGCCGCGATCGAAGCCGTGGAGGCGGCCGATGCCGCCGTGTTCTCGGGCCATGTCGGACGGGAGACGCTACGGATCCGCTCCATGCCGATCTTCGCGACCCATGCCCTCGCGCCGAGGCTGCAGGGATTCTGCCGGCGGCATCCCCTGCTCAAGGTCGAGGTCCAGTTGCGAATCGATCCCGGCAACCTCCTCGGAGAGGGGATGGACGTCGCCATCCAGGTGGGAGCGCTGCACGATTCCTCGCTCGTCGCGCGCCGCTTCTCAAGCACGCGCTGGATCATCTGCGCGGCGCCGGACTATCTGGCCGCCCACGGCGCCCCGTCCCACCCCGACGACCTCGACCGGCATGTCTGCCTGAACTTCATCCCGAGCATCGGCGCGCGGATCTGGACGGTCCGCGGCGAGGGTTCGCCATCGCGCGCGCTCGATATCGACGCCGCCGTCCTCAGCAACCAGGCCTCGATGCTGATGGCCTTGGCGCGGACCGGGATGGGGATCGTGCGCCTGACCGAATTCCAGGTCGCCGATTCTCTCGCCTCAGGCGAACTGGTCGAGCTGTTCCCCGACCACCAGAGTCACGAAGAGGATCCGATCTACGTCGTCTACCAGAGCCGGCGGCATCTCAGCACGCGGGTCCGGGCCTTTCTCGACTTCCTCGACGAATCCTTCTCCGACCCGCCGCCCTGGCGGTACTGGCGGCCCGACGCGGGGACGGCTCACTCCCCCTCGTAATCGACACCGACGAATGTCAGTCCCGCCGCGGGAGCGAGGGGGCCGCAGGCCGCCCGGTCGCAGGCATCGAGCGCGGCCCGGACCTGGGCCACGCTCCAGCGCCCTCCCCCCGCCTGAGCGATCGTGCCGACGAGCGAGCGAACCTGGTGATGGAGAAAGGACCGCGCCGCCGCCTTCACGCGGATCTCGTCGCCCTCCCGCGTCACGTCGAGCTGCTCAAGCGTCCGGATCGGACTGTTGGCCTGGCATTCCGAGGCGCGGAAGGTCGTGAAATCGTGGCGTCCGATCAGCGTCTGCGCCGCCTCGTGCATCACCGCCGCGTCGAGCCGCCACGGCACGTGCCAGTAACGCGTCCGGTCCAGAGCCGGCGGGGAGCGGCGGTTCAGGATGCGATAGACGTAGTGCCGCCGGATCGCCGAGGTGCGAGCGTGAAACGTCTGCGGCGCCGCAAAGGCCGCGACGACGGCGACGGGATCCGGACGCAGATGCGCATTCGCAGCGTCGCGGATCGTATCGGGCCGCCATTCGCGCGCGACGTCGAAATGAACGACCTGATGCGAGGCATGGACGCCGGCATCGGTCCGGCCGGCGCAATGCAGCCGGACGGCTTCGCCGAGGAACCGCCCCAGCGCCCGCTCCAGGGCCTCCTGAACGGAGCGGCCGTTGCGCTGGTGCTGCCAGCCCGAGAAGGGCGTGCCGTCATACTCGACGACGAGCCGATAGCGGGGCATCTCAGGCCGCCGGCTTGACGCCGCGCCAGAAGGCGTCCGCCTCGATCGGCCCCTTGCCCGGGCGCTGCACGAGAAGCGGCCGGTAGGCGCCATCCGCGCAGGCGATCAGGCCGCCCGGCAGGACAGTCCCGGGCTCGCCGCTGCCGGCTTCCGGCTTCCCCCTCAGGATCTTGATGCGCTCCGGACCGCGGCCGAGATCGAGCTCGACATAGGCACCGGGCGCCGGAGAGAGGCCGCGCACGAGATCGTGCACCCGCCCGGCCGGCTGGCTCCAGTCGATTCGCGCCTCCTCGTTGCCGATCTTGCGGGCATAGGTGACGCCGTCCTCGGGCTGCGGCCGGAAGGCGAGCGTCCCGGCTTCAAGGGGGCCGAGTGCCTCAGCCATCAGGCGCGCGCCCTCGGCGGCGAGGATGTCGTGAAGGTCTCCGGTCGTCTGGTCCCGGCCGATGGGAATGCGCGTCTCGAGCCCGATGGGGCCGGTATCGAGCCCCTCCTCCATCCGCATCACCGCAACGCCCGTCTCCGCGTCGCCGGCCATCACGGCCCGGTGGATCGGCGCCGCGCCGCGCCAGCGCGGAAGGAGCGAGGCATGGAGGTTGAGGCAGCCGAGGCGCGGCGCGTCCAGGATCGGCTTCGGCAGCAGCAGGCCGTAGGCGACGACCACGGCGACATCGGCTTCACGCGCCTCGAACCCGGCGCGATCGGCCGGATCGCGGAAATTCGGCGGCGTCAGGACCGGGATCCCCCGGCCTTCGGCCGCCTGATGGACCGGCGACGGCCGCTGCTTCAGCCCCCGTCCCGTCGCGGCCGGAGCGCGCGTATAGGCCGCGACGATCGCATGCCCCGCCTCCGCCACGGCCTCCATCACGGGAACGGCAAAGGCCGGCGTCCCCATAAAGACGACGCGCAGGCTCATCCGCCCGCGGCGTCGCGCTTTGCCGCCTTCTCGAATTTCTTCACGACGCGCGAGCGCTTGAGCCGCGAGAGGTGGTCGATGAACAGCGTCCCGTCGAGATGGTCGATCTCGTGCTGGAGGCAGGTCGCGAGGATCCCGTCCGCCTCGGCCTCGACCACCACGCCCTCGAGATCGCGGTAGCGGTAGCGGATACGATCCGGCCGCTCGATCTCCTCGTAATAGTCCGGGATGGAGAGGCAGCCTTCCTCGTGGACGCGAAGCTCCTCGGAGGTCCAGGTGATCTCGGGATCGACGAGGACGATCGGCCGGCGCTCCTCATCCTTCTTGGCGGTGTCGATCACGACGAGCCGCTTCGGTACGCCGATCTGGATCGCGGCGAGACCGATGCCCGGGGCATCGTACATCGTCTCCAGCATGTCGACCGAAAGCGCGCGAATCTCGTCCGTCACGGTGCCGACGGGCGCCGATACGAGCTTCAACCGGTGATCCGGCAGTTCCAGGATCTTTCTGAGGGCCATCGGCGCGAGATAGGATGCCGTCCGCGGGTGGTCAATCGCCCGTTGCGGGCGAAGCGCCGCTGTCGCACCGGGTCCGGGCACCCTGTCTTGCGAGCGCGGTGCAAACGAGCGCGTCGAACGCGCCGTCGTCGGCCGGCGCGGAGACCGGGCGCGCGCCCTCCCCCTGTTCGAGACGCGCGATGAGGCGCGCGCCGTCGGGAGCGGCCGGATCGATCCAGACGACCCCCATGCCATGGTCGAGGGCCTCGGCGAGCACGCTCGCGGTCCCGCCGATTCCTGCGGCCGCGGCCCCGTCCCAGACCGCGATCAGGCAATCGATCCGGCGGACGAGAGCCCGCCCCAACGCCTCGTACTGACGGTCGCGCGCGGCACCGGTGGGGGCCGGATCCCGCCCGATGAGGGGCAGTTCCGTGACCGACGCGGCACAGGCGAGATGGCGGTCGAGGGCGTCGAGAGCCGGGCTGGTCGTCTCGCCCTCGGGCAGGAAGTCCGCAGCATAGACCGCCCGCGGCATGGGCAGCAGCGCTTCGCGCTCCCAATGGGCGGGAGCCGCCTCCGCGGCGAGGCTGTCGGCGCCTTCGGCAAGGGCCGTGACGAGCCGGCATCCAGGCCGGCTCGACGCCTGAAGGCGCAGCAGCGAGGCCTCGATCGCGCGCATCGTCCCGGCGAGCGTCTGCCGGATGCGCTCCGGCAGATCGCCCGGCAACTTGTTCGGGCGATGCCCGGTGATGCCGACGCGGAGTGTCGGACGCGGCCGGGCAAGCCGGCCGGGTCCGCCGTCAGGCGCGCCTTCGGGATGGCTGTCCGGCTCGGCCAAAGGGCAGCCCTTCGGTCAAGACGAGAGCCGCGGCGCGGAGCCGACCGTCCCGATCAATTGGACAGGAGGGTCTTGAGGGCGTTGCCGAAGATGGCGCCCGAAACGGCGAAATTGCCGGGCCCGACCCCGCCATAGAGCTGGCCGTCGAGCTGCAGCACGACGGCGCCGTCGTCATTCGTGTAGAGCCGCGCGAAGCGGTTGTTGCTGTTGAAGCGGTTCAGGAAATCGGCATTGACCTGCTGCTTCCCGAAATTGGTCAGGAAGAGGTAGCTCGAACAGCCGTCCTGCTTGCAATCGACGAGACCGACCACGACGGGCGTGCCGTTCACCTCCATCTTCACGGCCTTGAGGCCGCCATCGAGGTTGAGCATCTGGCCACCCTTGAAGCCGGCCGATTGCAGGACGCGCACGGCGGCTTCCGGCGAGATCCGCTCGATGACATTGGTCTGCTGCTGCGGGGCGCCGCCACCGCCGCCCAAGCCACCGCCGCCGCCACCGGCCGGCCGGTCGAGCCTGATCTGCGCCGCGGCGCCTCCCGCCAGCCCGACGGCCAGAACGGTCCCGGCCAGAACTGCAACGACCCGTGACTTCATGGTCCTACCCCGTCATAACGGCGGTGCCCGCCGGTTCGCGCGACAGCTAGACAGCCATCGCCGGCAAACCGCAAGAGCTATTCGGACTCGGCTCGACCGATACATTGAAAATCCACGTCCAGGCCATCGAAACGCCGCATTGAAACGTATAGATCAGGTCAGTTGAGAGGGATCATGGAAATGAGCAAGATTTCAGTTCGGTTTCTTGTTGGTTTCGTCGCCGTAACGGCAGCGGGAGCAGCGGCGGCTCAAAATCTCGATCCGGCGAGCCTGTCGAACAGCGTGTCCTCGCAGATTTCCTCGGTCGGAAGCACGGTGTCCGACACCAAGCTGAACACGCCGTCCAGCGCTCTCTCCCTTCCCACCGCGTCCTCGCCTGCCGCGAACATGATGTCCGCGCTCAAGGCATCGGGCAGCGAGATGCCGATCGCGAATGCGAAGCTCGGCACGGGGTCGGGCGTCGCTGCTCCGAGCGCTTCCAATCCCTTCGCGGAGCAAGCCAAGAATTCGATCGCGAACGCGGCCAACGCGCTCAGCACCGGCGCCGACAACGCGCTCGCAGGCTCTCAGGCGGTCGCCTTCATCGGCGCCGGGACGACCAACATGGCCGATACGCTCGCCGCCCAGGCGACGACCAGCCAGCGCATCCAGATCCGTTAAGAAGCGCTCCTTCGGGAGCCTCGCAGCCGATGTGGCCTCGCGCCGCATCGGCTTTTTTCATGTCGGCGCGACCTCGGACCCGGCGCGCCGGACGCTCAGCAATCCGAGACGCCATCCCCTGCGCGCGCCAGCGGCCTGCCGTTCACGAAGACCGTGGACGAGCCCTGCACCACGACGCCGCAGCGCGTCCGGTCCCCGACCCTCACGGCGGGCTTGCCGTTGATGAAGACGTTCGGCGACCCCTCGACCGCCCCGGCCCCGCCGTTGCTGGTGGCATCGCCGGAGCGAGCCGCCGGCAGGCCGTCGACCGTCACGGACGAACTGCCCCTCGCGATCACGCCCGGTTGCGGCGCTTCCGCCGGAGCGGGAGACGGGCTCTGGGCCTGGGTCTGTGCCACGGCCGGCCCGGCGAGGGCGACCAGGGCGACAAGCGGATAAAGACGGATTCTCATGACCGTATAGTGCCGCGGCCGGGCCCGAAGGTTCAAGGCCTGCCGGCCCGCCGCCTCACACCCGCATCGGCATGAGGACGTAGAGGGTGGCCGATTCCTCGCGGTCCTGGATGATGGTGGGCGAGCCGGGATCGGCGAGCTTGAAGAGGGCCGTGTCGCTGTCGAGTTGCGAGGTGATGTCGAGGAGGTAGCGGGCGTTGAAGCCGATATCGAGGGGCGCCGCGTCGTAATCGGCGTCGATCTCCTCGACCGCGTTGCCCGAATCCGGGTTGTTGACCGAGAGCGTCATCTTGCCTTCGGCGATGGCGAGCTTCACCGCGCGGCCGCGCTCCGACGAGATGGTCGAGACGCGGTCGACCGCATCCTGGAAATCCTTCTTCTCGATCGTCAGCCGCTTGTCGTTCCCGGCCGGGATGACCCGCTGGTAATCGGGGAAGGTGCCGTCGATCAGCTTCGACGTCAGGACGACGCCGCCGCCCTCGCCGAAGGTGAAGCGGATCTTGGCGGGGCTGAGTTCGACGCGAACGGCCTCGCCCGCCTCGTCGACGACGAGCTTCTGGATCTCGGCCACGGCCTTGCGCGGCACGATGATCCCCGGCATGCCGTCGGCTCCCGCGGGCGCCGGCAATTCGATCCGGGCGAGGCGATGGCCGTCGGTCGCGACCGCGCGCAGCCGCACCTCCCCCTCGACCTCGATCGTGTGCAGATAGATGCCGTTGAGATAGTAGCGCGTCTCCTCGGTCGAGATCGCGAACTGGGTCTTGTCGATCAGGCGCTTGAGATCGGAGGCGCCGATCGAGAAGCCGTGGGGCAGTTCG
This sequence comes from Enterovirga rhinocerotis, assembly GCF_004363955.1. Taxonomy (GTDB): domain Bacteria; phylum Pseudomonadota; class Alphaproteobacteria; order Rhizobiales; family Beijerinckiaceae; genus Enterovirga; species Enterovirga rhinocerotis. The sequence continues at coordinate 178,155 of NZ_SNZR01000015.1, read as the reverse complement.
CCCGCGGCGATGTCGGGGAAATCCGTCTCCGGCAGGGCCTGCAGCGAGAAGCGCGAGCGGCCCGAGCGAACCTGCATCTGGCTCGTCTCGCCCGAGGTCTCGAGCGAGACCTGCGCGCCGTCCGGCAGCTTGCGGACGATATCGTAGAGCACATGCGCGGGAACGGTGATCGCGCCCGCCTGCACGACCTCGGCCCGCACCGTCTCCGTCACCTCGATGTCGAGATCGGTCGCCTTCAGGCGGAGCCCGCCCTCCTCCGCGCGCAGCAGCACGTTCGAGAGGATCGGAATCGTGGTTCGGCGTTCGACGACGCGGTGCACGTGCCCCAACGCCTTCAGCAACGCGGCGCGCTCGACGGTGACCTTCATCGCTGTGACTCTCGACCCTGACCTGGAACCCCGCGCGACGGCGTGCAAGCGGGGGCGGCACATTGGCGAAGCCTGGGCGGCTGCGCAAGAGCACTCGCCGATCGCTGCGGCAGGCCGTTGAATTCCGGGCGCGGATCGCCCATATTCCGACTGCCGGGGCGACCCGGCTATGATCGTAGATGTCGGGTGGAATAAGCGTTTAGGACGCGGGTTCAATTCCCGCCGTCTCCACCATGAGCCCGTTCGACGAGAGACCCTCGCGCGGCGGGCTGATGATGGGGACGACTTGGGTTCGACTAGGCGTGATAAAGGCTCAGCGGCGATTGGGCGAGCTACGGCCCTGACAGTGCAAACACACAAATGCCAACGACAACGTTGACATGGGTGAGGTTCGCCTCGCGGCGTAACCATCCGGGGCTCGGGAAAGCCTAGCAACAGAAACGGCACCTTCGGGTGCCGTTCCCATTTTTGCCCCTGAGTCACGCTCGTCATCCGAGGTGGTGTAACCAAACGGCCCGAGACGCGTTGCCCGTCGCCGCGCCATCACCCGCATCCCGGCCGCCTCCCGCGCGCGACGCCCGAAAGACCACCGAAAGCCATGTTCCGGCGCCTCGAAAGCCTCATCGATCCGTTCGCGCCGTTCTCGGACAGCGAGATGCCGCCGACGAGCGTCGCCCGCTTCATGTGGCACTATCTGCGCCCGGTCCTCGGCTGGCTCGGCGTCCTCCTCGCCATCTCGGTCGTGACGGGGATCGTCGAGAGTTCGCTCTATCTGCTCGTCGGCTGGTTCGTGGACCTGCTCGCGCGCTCGAGCCCGGAGACGATCCTGGCCGATCACGGCCATCTGCTGCTCCTGGCCGCGCTCCTGATCGCCGTCGTCCGGCCGCTCCTGCAATCGCTGGACGAGCTGGTCCAGAATCAGATCATCGTGCCGCAGACGACCAACCTGATCCGCTGGCGGACGCATCTCTACACGCTGCGCCATTCGGTCGGGTACTTCCAGGGCGACTTCGCGGGGCGGCTCGCGAACCGCATCGTGCAGGCGGGCCCGGCCATCCGCGAGATCGCGGTCACGCTGCTCGACACGCTCGTCTATGTCCTGATCTTCGCCGTCACCGCGCTCGCCCTCTTCGGCTCGATCAGCCTCTGGCTGGCCCTGCCGATGGCGCTCTGGATCGCCGGCTACGGCGCGCTGATGTGGTATTTCGTGCCGCGCGCCCAGACCCGCTCCCTCGCCAATTCCGAAAGCCGCTCGCTCATGGTCGGGCGCGTCGTCGACAGCTACACCAACATCCTGACCGTCAAGCTCTTCGCCCGCACGGATGACGAGCGCTCCTCCGTGCGGGACGCGCTGGACCAATGGTTGCGCAGCTTCCTCGACCTGATGCGCCTGATCACGGGCGTGACGGCGGCCCTCGCCTTCATGAACAGCGCCCTCCTCGTCGCGACGGCCACCCTGTCGCTGCGTCTGTGGATGAACGGGCAGATGACGCCCGGCGAGATCGCCGCCGGTCTCGCCCTCGTCATGCGGGTCATCACGATGTCCGGCTGGGTGATGCACACGGTGCGCGGAGTCTTCGAGAATATCGGCGTCGTGCAGGAATCGATGGCGACGATCGCCCGCCCGCATGCCGTCGTCGACGCGCCGGGCGCGCCGGACCTCGCCGTGACCGAGGGCGCGATCCGGTTCGACCGCGCGACCTTCAATTACGGACGCGAGACGGGCGTGATCACGGATCTCGACCTCGCGATCCGGCCGGGCGAGAAGGTCGGGCTGGTCGGGCCGAGCGGGGCCGGCAAGACCACGACGACCTCCCTGCTGCTGCGCCTGCACGACCTCGAAGGCGGGCGGATCACGATCGACGGGCAGGACATCGCCGGCGTCACGCAGGATTCGCTCCGCCGCCAGATCGCGGTCGTCACGCAGGACACCTCGCTCCTGCATCGTTCGATCCGCGAGAACATCTCCTATGGCCGCATGGGTGCCAGCGACGCGGAGATCGAGCGCGCCACGCGCCTCGCCCATGCCGACGGCTTCATCGCGGACCTCGTCGACCACAAGGGCCGTCGCCGGCTCGACGCGCATGTCGGCGAGCGGGGCGTCAAGCTCTCCGGCGGCCAGCGCCAGCGCATCGCCATCGCGCGCGTCATCCTGAAGGATGCACCGATCCTCGTCCTCGACGAAGCGACCTCCGCCCTCGACAGCGAGATCGAGGCGGCGATCCAGGAGGCGCTGTCCACCCTGATGGAGGGCAAGACCGTGCTCGCCATCGCCCACCGCCTCTCGACCATCGCCGCCCTCGACCGCCTCGTCGTGATGGATCACGGCCGAATCGTCGAGCAGGGCAGCCACGGCGAACTTCTGGCGAAGGGCGGCCTCTATGCGAGGCTCTGGCACCGCCAATCCGGCGGCTTCCTCGGCGAGAAGGAGGCGCAGGCGGCGGAATAGCGCCCGCCTCGAAGCCCGCGCGACCGTTGTGCCTGCTTCGAGGCTCGGCTTCGCCGAGCGCCTCAGGATGAGGACGGGAGAGTTTCCCGTGCCAGCCTCACAGCACGAAATCCGCCTGGCTCAGGCTGGCGACGTTGACCACCCGGATCACCATGTCGACCTGGGCGTCGCCGTCGAAATCGACCTGCACGTTGACGTTGCTGCCGGATTTGACCGTGCGCACCTGCCCCTTCACCTCGGACGGGTCGGCCACGGTGAAGTCGGTGACGAACCGGAAGGCCTGGTCGCCGGGCTTGGTCGTGTCGGCATCGATCAGGCTGAGATCGATCAGGTCGGACGTGGTGTCTCCCGCGAAGGCGGACGCCCGGAACTGCATGATCTGGTCCCAGTCGGCCACATTGGTTCCGCCGCCGCTGTCGGTGCGCGAGGCGTAGACGAAGGTGTCGCGCGCCGTATCGAGGCCCGCATACATCGCGTCCGCGCCCGCCCCGCCTTGGATCACGTTGCTGCCGGCATTGCCGATGATGCGATTGGCGAAGGCATTGCCGGCGAGGTCGATGGCCGCGGTCCCGGCCCCGTCGGAGGTGCGCAGCGTCTCGATCGAGACGCCGGCGGCGAGCGCGTAGCTGACGCTGGTGATGACCGTGTCGTTGCCCTGGCCGGCCGCCTCGATGATCACGTCGCCGGCATCGTCGACGATGTAGGTGTCGTCGCCCGCGAATCCGCGCATCGTGTCCGCGCCGCCCTTCCCGTCGAGGCGGTTGTTGCCGGCATTGCCGAGCAACGTCTGGGCGAAGGCGTTGCCGGTGAGGTTGATCGCGGTCGTGCTCGCGAGGTCCTGCACGCGCAGCTGCTCGATCTCGCTGCCGGCGCGCAGGGTGTAGCTCGCCGTGGTGAAGACGCGGTCGTTGCCGCCGCCCACGGCCTCGATCACGACGTCCGATGCGCCGTCGACATAATAGACGTCGTCGCCGCCGAAGCCGTACATGACATCGGTGCCGCCTCCGCCGCGGATGGCATTGACCCCGTCATTGCCGAGGATCGTCTGATCGAAGGCGTTGCCGGTCAGGAAGATCTGCTCCGTCCCCGCGCGGCCGAGGATCTCGAGCCGTTCGATCTCGCTGCCCGCCCGGAGCGTGTAGCCGGTTGTGGTGAGGACCCGGTCCGTCCCGCCCCCGACGGCTTCGAGCACGACGTCCCCGGCGCTGTCGACGTAATAGGTGTCGTTGCCGTCGAAGCCGCGCAGAGTGTCCTCCCCGCCCCCGCCCCTGAGGATGTTGGCCCCGGCATTGCCGAGGATCGACTGGCTGAACTCGTTGCCGGTGAGGTTGATGGCGGTCGTCGCGGCGCGATCGGCCGCGAGGATCTGCTCGACCTCGGCACCTGCTCGGAGGACGTAGCTGACCGTGGTGTAGAGCCGGTCGTTCCCCTCGCCCACGGCCTCGACGACGAGGTCGCCCGCGCTGTCGACCCGATAGACGTCATCGCCTGCCCTGCCCTCCAAGCGGTCGTTGCCGGCGCCGCCGTCGAGGACGTCCGCCGCGAGCGAGCCCACGAGATGGTCGTCGCCGCCGCGGCCGCGAACGGTCACACCCGAGGCGACCGCCGTGAGGTTGTCGGCCCCCTCCGTTCCCGTGACCGTGCCTGTCCGAGGATCCCAGATCGCACCGACGATGTCGGAATCGCCACCGTCGAGCCTCGTGTCGACGAGGCCGATGCGGCCGTCCGCGAGGAACACCGGCCGGCCGCTGCCGAAGACGAACTCGTCGACGATCGGATCGCCGTCCGCGTCGAACAGCCTGCCCTTATACGTCCGCTCCGGACGGTCGTACCAGGTGACGAGGAACCCGCCTTCCGGCGCCGCCACGATCTGGGGTTCCATCTGGCGCAACGGGTCGCCGGAGGAGACCTGCACCTGCCGAAGGAGGCTGCCGGCATCGCTGTAAAGATTGAGCTTGATCCCGCCACCGGCTGCACGCCAGGTCACGGCGAAGCCATCTTCCAGCGCGGCGAGATCGTGGTCGAAGTTCAGGTAGCCCCCGGGCACGCTGAGGGTGGTGAGTTCCACACCGGCCTGATCATAGGTCGTGACATTGACGACGCTGTATTGGCCGTCTCCGCCCGAGCCGATGGCATGGTCCAGCACGACGACATGACCGTTGGAGAGGAAACCGATATCCAGAGGATCGAGCCAGACGCGCTCATCGCCGTTGAAGGCCAAATCCTCGTATCGGACGCGCGCGACCTCGATCTCCGGTCCGGGCACACCGGACGCGCTCACAAACCTCATCATGCCGACATAGGACGGTCCCGTCGGCTCCACTCCGCCCGGGTCCTCGGGTTCGAATTCGAGCGTATAGCCGATCACGTAGCCGCCGGACGGGTCGGCGATGATCCGCGGATCGGACGCGACATCCCCATCGACCTTGATGGAATCGGCGGCAACGAAAGCAAGGTTCGCATCGAAACGCCGGACGAGGACGTCGTCTCCGGAAGTGTCCCGGTAGGCGACCGCGATCCCGCCATCGGCAAGGACCGCGACCGAGGGGCTGTCCTGCGAGGCAGGGCCGGAGCCGAGGACGACCTCGCCGCCGACCTTCTCTCCCCGGAAGTCGTAGCGCTGGCCGACGATGGCCGAGCCGCTCGGGTCGTGGACACCGCTCTCGTCGGTCCAGACCACGAGGAAACCGCCATCGGGCAGGGCGACCATCTGGCCGTCTGACTGGTCGCTGTTTCCATCCGACGTGTTGACCTGGAACGGAGCCTTCCAGATCGCTGGGGTCGTCACCATCATCCGCCTCCGTTGTGTGGAGCGTTCCCTCTCGCATCGCGCGGAACGTTGTCCCGCTTAAATCTAAGTCTGTCAATCATCACTACTGATGACAGCAAGACCACATTCGCTATCTCCAGAGTTCCTTGAAATGTTTCAAAGCAGAAACATTTCAAGGAACTCTTCTCGTCTGCGACTCCCACTGCCGTGCCTCGGGTCGCGAGGCCTTCGAAGCTCCCCGCGCACCCCGAAAGGTCGCGGGGATCAGCCCGGTGCACCCGCCGGCCACCGGGCTCACGACACGATGTCGCGCGCAACCGGCTGCCCTCCGCCGACACGGGCGGGTAAGAGGCCGCGATGAACCAGGGGGCTCCTTCCACCGTCGCCGGAGACGGCGCGCGCCATCCGCCGTTCGGCCGGGCGTTCCGGCGCGAATTCGCGGCGACCTTCACGCTCGCGCTTCCGCTCGTCGCCACCAATCTCGCGCAGATCGGTCTCGGAACCGCCGATGTCGTGCTGCTCGGCCGTCTCGGACCCGAGGCCCTGGCCGCGGGAGCGCTCGGCACGAATCTGTATTTCGCGCTCGCCTTCCTCGGGATCGGGCTCGTCTCGGCCACCGCTCCCCTCATGGCGGAGGCGATCGGCGCACGCCGCCACGCCGTGCGGGACGTGCGTCGGACGGTGCGGCAGGGCCTCTGGAGCTGTCTGGCGATCACGCTGCCCGTCTGGGCCATCCTGTGGCAGGGCGAGACGCTCCTCCTCGCGCTCGGCCAGCAGGCCAGCCTTGCTGCGGAGGCGGGCCGCTACCTGCGCAGCCTGCAATGGGGGCTGCTGCCCTTCCTCGCCTTCGCGGTCCTGCGCTGTTTTCTCGCAGCGCTCGAGCGTCCAGGCTGGGGCCTTGCGATCAGCCTCGCCGCGATCCCCATGAATGTCGGCCTCGCGATCTGGCTGATCGGCGGAGGCTGGGGCGTGCCGCCGCTCGGGCTCGTCGGGGCGGGCGTGGCGACCTCCCTCACCAGCTTCGCGATGTTCGTCGCCGTCACCCTCATCCTCGTGACGCATCGGCGTTTCCGGCGCTGGCACCTGTTCGGGCGCTGGTGGCGCCCGGACGCGCCGCGCTTCCGCCGACTGTGGATCCTCGGCATCCCGATCGCCGCGACGCTCGCCTTCGAGGTCGGCGTCTTCAACGCGGCCGGCCTCGCGATCGGGCGCTTCGGAGCGATCCCGCTCGCCGCCCACGCGATCGCCCTGCAGATCGCCGCCGCCCTGTTCATGGTGCCCCTGGGGATCGCCCAGGCCGCCACGGTCCGGGTCGGAATCGCCTATGGCGCGGGCGACCGCGAGGGGATGACCCAGGCGGGCCGCGCCGCGCTCGTGCTCGCGGTCGCGTTCATGGCGGTCAGCATCGCGGTCCTGTCCCTCGCCCCTCGCCTTCTGATCGAAGCCTTCGTGGACCGCGACGTGCCGGCCAACCAAGAGGTGATCCGCCTCGGGGTCGCCCTCCTCTTCGTCGCGGCGATCTTCCAGCTGGCCGACGGCCTGCAGGCCGTCGCCGCGGGGCTCCTGCGCGGCATCCAGGACACCCGCGTCCCGATGCTGCTGGCCGGCCTCGGATATTGGGGGATCGGCGCCACGCTCGGCGTCATCCTCGCCTTTCCGGGAGGGTTCGGGCCCATCGGCATCTGGATCGGCCTCGCGACCGGGCTCGGGGTGGTCGCGGTCCTCATGCTGTGGCGGTGGCGGCGACGCGACTCCCTCCTTTCCGCACGGCCCGGTTGAGACGGGCGCCTCCCCCTTCACCGAGGCCGTCTCAGACACATCTGCGGCGTGGACAGCCGTCTGGAACCATGCCAAAGACCGGCCATCCTGACGGTTCGCGGTTCTCGCGGACCACTCCGTACAATCCCTCTGGAGCCTCGTCTTGGCTACGACCGCCACCGCAGCCCCGGCCACTCGGCGTGATTTCCTCCTCATCGCGACCGGCGCCGCGGGCGCCGTCGGCGCGGGCGCGCTGGTTTGGCCCTTCGTGGCGTCCCTTGCGCCTGACGCAGCGGTCATCGCCGCCGGCGCGCCGGTCGACGTCGATCTCGCGCCGATCCAGGCCGGCCAGATCGTGAAGGTGTTCTGGCGCGGCAAGCTCATCTTCGTCCGTCACAGGACCGCGGATGAGATCAAGTCGGCCGAGGACGTGAACGTTGCGACGCTCCGCGACCCGCAGGCAGATTCGGCCCGGGTGAAGCCCGGACACGCCGCCTTCCTCATCGTCTACGGCAACTGCACCCATCTCGGTTGCGTGCCGCTCGGCCACGAGGGCGAATACAAGGGCTGGTTCTGCCCCTGCCACGGTTCGGTCTTCGACACCTCCGGGCGCATCCGCCAGGGGCCGGCGCCGACGAACCTGCCGATCCCGCCCTACTCCTTCGTGTCGGACACCAAGATCCGCATCGGCGAGGAATCGAAGGGCGGGGCCGCCGCGGCCCACGGTTGAGGACGGTTACAGGTCAGACGTCATGAGCCACGAATCCACCTACGTCCCCAAAAGCGCCCTGGCGAAATGGTTCGAGAGCCGCCTGCCGATCGCCGGCATGGTGCACTCGTCCTTCATCGCCTATCCCGTTCCGCGGAACCTGAACTATTTCTGGACCTTCGGCGCCATCCTCAGCTTCATGCTGATCGCGCAGATCGTCACCGGCGTCTTCCTCGCCATGCACTACGTCTCCGATTCGAAGCTCGCCTTCGAATCCGTCGAGTCGATCATGCGCGACGTGAATTACGGCTGGCTCCTGCGCTACCTGCACGCCAACGGCGCCTCGATGTTCTTCATCGCGGTCTACATCCACATCTTCCGGGGGATGTATTACGGCTCCTACAAGGCCCCGCGTGAGATCCTGTGGATCCTCGGCGTCGTCATCTTCGTGCTGATGATGGCCACCGCGTTCATGGGCTACGTCCTGCCCTGGGGTCAGATGTCCTTCTGGGGCGCGACCGTCATCACCAACCTGTTCTCGGCGATCCCGGTCGTCGGCGACACCATCGTGTCGCTGCTCTGGGGCGGCTACTCGGTCGGCAACCCGACCCTGAACCGGTTCTTCGCGCTGCATTACCTGCTGCCCTTCATGATCGCCGGCGTCGTCGGCCTCCACGTCTGGGCGCTGCACGTCGTCGGCCAGAACAACCCTGCCGGCATCCCGATCAAGACGGCCAAGGACGCCGTTCCGTTCACGCCCTACGCGACCATCAAGGACCTCTTCGCCACGGTCCTGTTCATGATGTTCTTCGCCTGGTTCGTGTTCTACCTGCCGAACTATCTCGGCCACTCGGACAACTACATCCCCGCCGATCCGGCCGTGACGCCCGCGCATATCGTGCCGGAATGGTACTTCCTGCCCTTCTACGCGATCCTGCGCGCCATTCCCGACAAGCTCGGCGGCGTGCTGGCCATGGGCGGCGCGATCGTGGTGCTGGCATTCCTGCCCTGGCTCGACACCTCCCGGGTCCGCTCGGCGGCCTACCGCCCGCTCTACCGGCAGTTCTTCTGGATCTTCGTCATCGTGTGCCTGCTGCTCGGCTGGCTCGGTGCGAAGCCGGCGGAAGGCGGCTACGTGATCGCCTCGCAGATCTGCACGGCCTTGTATTTCGCCTACTTCCTCGTGGTGCTGCCGCTGCTCGGTCTCTTCGAGACGCCGAAGCCTCTGCCGACATCGATCCTCGAATCCGTCACCAAGGCCAAGGGCGGCTCGGGAATCCCGGCTGGAGCGGCGGCCGCGCCGTCCACCAAGGGCTGACAGGACCGGACGACGATAGACCCATGACCATCAAGTCCTGCCTCGCCGCCGCCGCCCTCGTGCTCGTCGCCGCCGTGCCCGCGCTCGGAGCTGAAGGCGCGCCGCCTCCCCCGCGCCAGAATTGGTCGTTCTCGGGGATCTTCGGCACCTTCGATCGCGCCCAGCTTCAGCGCGGCTTCAAGGTGTACCGAGAGGTCTGCCAGTCGTGCCACCAGCTCGACATCCCCTTCCGGACGCTCTCGCAGCCGGGCGGACCCCAGTTCTCCACCGCCCAGGTCGCCGCGCTGGCCGCGGAGTACAAGATCCAGGACGGGCCGAACGACGCGGGCGACATGTTCGAGCGTCCCGGTCGGCCGGCCGACAAGTTCCCGTGGACCTTCCCCAATGCGCAGGCCGCGGCGGCCGCCAATGGCGGGAAGGCTCCGCCGCCCCTGCAGCTGATGGCGAAGGCCCGCAGCTACGAGCGCGGCTTCCCCTGGTGGATCATCGATACGCTTCCGGGCTTCGTCTACCAGGAGCACGGGCCGGACTATCTGCATGCGCTGATGGTCGGCTACGAGCCGGCGCCGGCCGGCTTCACCGTTCCCCAGGGCGGGCACTACAACAAGTACTTCCCCGGCCACATCATCGCGATGCCGAAGCCGATCGCCGATGGCCAGGTCGAGTATCCCAAGGGTCCGGACGGCAAGTCGCCGGTCCCGGAGACGATCGATCAGTACGCGAAGGACCTCGCCGCGTTCCTGATGTGGACCGCCGAGCCCACCCTGGAGCAGCGCAAGCGGACCGGCTTCATGGTCATGATCTTCCTCGCGGTCTTCGCCTACGGGATGTATTACACCAAGAAGAAGATCTGGTCGGGGCTGCACGACGACGAGCACGCCGCGACGAAGGCCTGAGGGCCCGAACGACGCAACGAAATCGGCCCGGCCTTGCGCCGGGCCTTTTCTTTTGCGGCCTGCGCGCCAGAATCGACCGGCGCAAACGGTGGAGACGGTCGGATATGAAGGCGGTTCTGGGCATCATCGGCGGATCGGGCGTCTACGACCTTCCCGGGCTCGAGGACCTGCGCGAGGAGCGGATCACATCTCCCTGGGGAGAGCCGTCGGATGCACTCCGATTCGGCCGGATCGGCCCGACCGAGGTCGTCTTCCTGCCCCGCCACGGCCGTGGCCACCGCCTGGCGCCGGGCGATATCGACTACCGGGCCAATATCGATGCGCTCAAACGCGCCGGCGTCACCGACCTCGTCTCGATCTCCGCCTGTGGCTCCTATCGGGAATCGCTCCCGCCCGGTCGCTTCGTCCTCGTCGACCAGTTCGTCGACCGCACGACGCGGCGCGAGAGCTCCTTCTTCGGCGCCGGCTGCGTCGCCCATGTCTCGATGGCCCATCCGGTGGGCCCGCGGCTTCAGGAGCGCATCGCGGCCGCCGCCCACGCCGAGGGGATCGAGGTCCATCGCGGCGGCACCTATGTCTGCATGGAGGGGCCGCAATTCTCCTCGCGGGCCGAGTCGCTCTCCTATCGGGCCGCCGGCTACGACGTCATCGGCATGACCAACATGCCGGAGGCCAAACTCGCCCGCGAGGCCGAGATCACCTACGCGACGATCGCGATGGTGACGGATTACGATTGCTGGCATCCGGACCACGAAGCGGTCGAGGTCTCGGACGTGATCGCCGTGGTGAAGGCCAATGCCGGCAAGGCCGCCCGCCTTGTGGCGCGGCTCGCACGGGATTTCCCGGCCGAGCACGAGCCCTGCCCCGTGAAATCGGACCGGGCGCTCGAGCACGCGATCATGACCTCGCCGGACGCCCGCGACCCCGCGATTCTCGCCAAGCTCGATGCGGTGGCGGGGCGAGTGCTCTCTCGGCACCGAGCGTAACGTCGAGAAGGCGCTGCCGGCAGGCAGGCCGCCCTCCATACCGGCTCACGCCTCAACGCGAGGGGCCGCCCCCACGGGGACGTGACGCTGCCAGGTTTCGCCCTGCCCGATCCTTGAACCGGCAGCGCCCGACCTCTCCCGCGAGGGGAGAGGTCACGCAGGTCTCGTCGACCTACTCGATCGTGACAGCGACGAAGCGGACCTCGCCCTGCGCGTTGGCGACGAGGAGAAGCGCGGATTTGCGCCCTTCCTTCTTCAGGGTCTCGACGCGCTTGGCCACATCCGCCGGCGAGGACACGGCCTCCTGGCCCACCTCGACGATCAGCTCGCCGGGCTGGATGCGCTTGTCGGCCGCGGACGAGTTCGGATCGACGCGGGTGATCACGACGCCCTTCTGGCCGTCCTTGATCCCGTAGCGGCGCCGCAGGTCCTCGGAGACGGCCGAGAGCTCGAGCCCGAGCGCACGCTGGGAGGCCGCTGGGGCATCGCCCGTGCGCGGTCCGGAGGGCGAGGCCGCAGCCGCCTTCTCGCCGTCCTCGAGCCGTCCGAGCGTGACCGACTTCGTCAGTTCCTCCTTCTTGCGGACGATCACGACGTCCACGGTCTTGCCGACGGGCGTCGTCGCCACGATGCGCGGCAGGTCGCGGGACTGCTTCACCTCCTGGCCGTCGAACTTGACGATGACGTCGCCGAGTTCGAGGCCCGCGGGCTTGGCCGGCCCCTTCTCGTCGATCCCCGCGATCAGGGCGCCGCGCGCGGTGCCGAGGCCGAGCGCCTCGGCCGTCGCGTCGTCGACATTCTGGATGCGGACGCCGAGCCAGCCGCGCCGGGTCTCGCCGAATTCCCGGAGCTGCTCGATGACCGGCTTCGCATTGGCGGACGGGACGGCGAAGCCGATGCCGACGGAGCCCCCTGTCGGCGAGAGGATGGCGGTGTTGATGCCGATCACCTCGCCGTTCATGTTGAAGAGCGGCCCGCCGGAATTGCCCTTGTTGATGGCGGCGTCGGTCTGGATGTAGTTGTCGTAGGGTCCGGACTCGATGTTCCGGCCGCGCGCCGAAACGATGCCGGCCGAGACCGAGCCGCCGAGGCCGAACGGGTTGCCGATCGCCATCACCCAGTCGCCGGGCCGCATGGTCTCCGAATCGCCGAAGGGCACGGCCTTCAGCGGCTTTTCAGGCTTCACGCGCAGGACCGCGATGTCGGTCTTGGCGTCGCGTCCGACGATCTCGGCCTTGAGCTTGGTGCCGTCCGAGAAGATGACCTGGATGTCGTTGGCCTCGCCGATGACGTGGTTGTTGGTGACGACGATGCCCGAGGCGTCGATCACGAAACCCGAACCCAGCGAGTTCGAACGGCGCGGCCGGGGCGCCTCGCCACGGCCGGGAGCCTGACCGCGTCGGCGGAAGAATTCCTCGAACAGATCCTCGAACGGCGTTCCGGGCTGCGGGCCGGTGCGCGGCCGGGCCGCCTCGTCCGAGCGCGTCGAGGCCGAGATGTTGACCACCGCCGGGGTCACGGAGGCGGCGAGATCGGCAAGGGATTCCGGCCCCTTCGCCGAGGCGACACCGGACCAGACCGTCCCGGCGGCCAGAACCGCGGCGGCCAGCATGCCGATGACCCCGCGGCGCCGCGTGGCGGCCGCGAGGCCCTGCCTCTCACCCATGTCGATATCCATCGCTCGTCCCCGTCGATCGCGCCCGGACCGCCGCCGGACGACGCAAACACTGCTCTTATGCTTCGCCCCGGAGGCGTATCAGGCCCACAGCCGGCGGACGGCCCAGATGATCCCGACGCCGACGAGTGCGCTGACGAGCCCGACGGTTCTCATCGATTCCCGTGGCGACTCGGCGGCCTCCAGGAGGGCTCGCTTCATCGCATCGGGGAAAGATGCAAACAGAAGACCTTCGATGGCAAGGGCGAGGCCGAGGGCTGCGACAAGGTCCCTCATCCGGCTCAGGGCCGGGACGAGGGTTCTGTCGGAGCAGCAGCGGCAGCGGGGGCTCGCGCCGCCGGAGCGACGCTCTGCGCGGTCGGGCCCTTGAAGTAACGCAGGACTTCCGAGGTCGGCGACAGGATCATCCGGGTATCGCCGGACTTCAGGGCGCTCTCGTAGGTCTGCATCCAGCGATAGAAGGAGAAGAAGTCCGGGTCGCGGCCGAAGGCCTCGGCCAGGATGCGGTTCTTCTCGGCCTCGCCGGTACCGCGCAGCTCGTCGGACTTCTGGTTCGCCTCGGCCACGATCACCGTGACGTCGCGATCGGCCCTCGCCCGGATCGACTGCCCGATCTGCGTGCCCTGGGCGCGAAGATCGGTCGCCTCGCGCTGACGCTCGGTCTGCATGCGCTGGAAGATCGCCTGGCTGTTCTGCTCGGGCAGATCCACGCGGCGCAGGCGGACGTCGACGATCTCGACGCCGAGGCCACGCGCGGCCTGGTTCACGCGGTCGCGGATGGTCCGCATCAGCGCTTCACGATCGGTCCTGACCACGTCGGTGAACGTCGCGTCGCCCAGGACGCCACGAACCGTCGAGGAGACGATCGCGCCGAGCCGGTTGTTGGCGCCCGCGATGGTGTTGACGGTCTGATAGAAGCGAAGCGGGTCGAGGATGCGGTAGCGTGCGAAGGAATCCACGACGAGCCGCTTCTGGTCCGACGCGATCACCTCCTGCGCCGGCAGGTTGAGGTCGAGAATACGCCGGTCGAGATAGACGACGTTCTCGAACAGGGGCAGCTTGAAATAGAGCCCCGGCTGGGTCGCGACGGTCCGGATGGCGCCGAAGCGGAGGACGAGCGCCTGCTGACGCTGGTCGACGATGAAGGTCGCCGAGAACAGCAGGAGGAAGACCGCGGCGAGCAGGACCAGAAGAGCGGTACGAAGAGCGGTCATCGGCCGGCTCCCTGAGCGGTCGCGGGCGGTGCGGGCGGTGTCCGGCGACCCAGCTCGCTCAAGGGCAGATAGGGCACGACCCCGCTCTGTCCCGGCTGCTGGTCGAGGATCAGCTTTTCGCTGCCGGTCAGGACCTTCTCCATCGTGTCGATGAACATGCGCTCGCGGATCACGGCCGGCGCCTTGGCATATTCGGCATAGACCTGGTCGAAGCGGGACGCGGCACCCTTCGCCTCGGCGATCGAACGCTCGCGATAGGCCTCGGCGCCCTGGATGATCTTCGCCGCCTCACCGCGCGCTTCGGGGACGACCCGGCTCGCATAGGTCTCGGCTTCGTTGCGGACGCGATCCTGGTCGGCACGGGCCGCCTGGACGTCACGGAACGCATCGATGACCTGCTGGGGCGGGTCGACGCGCTGCAGGTTGACGCGCAGAACCTCGATGCCGGCACCGTAATGGTTCAGCGTGTCCTGGGTCAGCTTGTGCACCTCGGCCTCGATCGCGGAGCGGTCGACGGTGAGGATCGTCTGGATGTTGCGGCGGCCGATCACCTCGCGCATCGCGCTCTCGGCGACGACGCGAACGGTGTCCTCGGGGTTCTGGAGGTTGAAGACGAAATCGGTGACCTTGTTGGGGTCGACCTGCCATTGCAGCGTGAAGTCGATGTCGACGATGTTCTCGTCGCCCGTGAGCATCAGGCTCTCGGAATCGACCGGACGCTGAGGCCGGCGCGTATCGACGTTGCGGACGCCGATCTCGATCGTGCGGTTCTGCGTCACGAGCGGCTTCTCGACCTGCCCGATCGGATAGGGCCAGTTCCAGCGCAGGCCGTTGGCCGCGCTCGAGGAGTACTTGCCGAAGATGAGGTTCAAGCCGACCTCGTTCGGCCGGACGGTGTACCATCCCGTCATCAGCCAGACGAAGATGCCGCCGAGCAGCAGCAGCGCGATCGCGCGGCCGCTCAGCTGGCCACCGCCTCCCGAGCCGCCGGGGAAGATGTCGCGCAGCCGGTCCTGGCCGCGCCGGAGCATATCCTCGAGATCGGGCGGCCTGTTGCCGCCACCACCACCGCCGCCGCCGCTACCGCCGCCGGAGCCACCGCCCCAGGGGCCGCCGCCACCGCCGCCGCCGCCAGACGACCCGCCGCCGCGCTGTCCCCAAGGACCGCCGCCGCCGTTGCCGCCACCGCTCTGATTACTCCAGGGCATCGTCCTCGCCAGTTTCCCTCAGCGGCCTCGTGGTCGCCCGCGGGAGCAGGCAAGGGCGCTTGTTGTCGTCCGCCGGAATGGTGTCAAGCTCGGGACATGGGCGGGGACAGGCGCCGCGTCAACCGGCCAAGCTGTCGCGATGCCCCGTTTCGCCCTCTCGCACCGGCCGGACGAGATCGATGAACGTGAAGGCGTGGTCGTCCTGCGGCCCTGCCGGATGCTCCTCCCGGAACACCTCCCGGAAGCCGCGTTCATCATAGGCGGGAAAATGCACGTCTCCCTCCGGCCGGGCATGAACACGGGTGAGCCGCAGGGCGTCGATCTCGGGCATGGCCAGACGATAGATCTCCGCCCCGCCGCCGACGATCGCCTCCGCGGCGCCAGTGCGGGCGGCAATCTCGGCCGCGCGCCGGCGCGCCTCGCCCCAGCCATGCACGACATCGACGCCCTCCGCCGCGAAGTCGCGCCGCTTGGTCATCACGATGATGTCGCGACCCGGCAGCGGCCGGCCGATCGAATCCCAGTTGCGGCGCCCGATGATCAGGGGCTTGCCCATCGTGATCGCCCGGAACCGGCGCAGATCGGTCCGCAATCGCCAGGGCAGATCGTTCTCGCGCCCGATGACGCCGTTCTCGGCGACCGCGACGACCGCGACGAGCGGAAGACCAGCCGCGCCTCCCGGCATCACACCGCCACCGGTGCCTTGATCCCCGGCGCCGGGTCGTAGCCCTCCACCAGGATGTCCTCGTAGCGGAAATCGAACACCGAGCGGACGTCCGGATTGAGGACCAGCGCCGGCAGAGGCCTCGGCTCGCGGGTCAGCTGGAGGCGGGCCTGGTCCAGATGGTTCGAATAGAGGTGGAGGTCGCCGAAGCTGTGCACGAAGTCGCCCGGCTCGAGGCCCGTCGCCTGGGCCATCATGACGGTCAGAAGAGCGTAGGACGCGATGTTGAAAGGCACGCCGAGGAAGGCATCGGCGGAGCGCTGATAGAGCTGGCAGGAGAGCCGGCCATCCGCGACGTAGAACTGGAACAGGCAATGGCAGGGCGCGAGCGCCATCCGGTCGAGATCGGCCGGGTTCCAGGCCGAGACGATGAGGCGGCGCGAATCGGGATTGCGCCGGATCTCGTCCTGCACCCACGCGATCTGGTCGATCACCCGTCCGTCACGCCCTTCCCAGGAGCGCCATTGCCGGCCGTAGACCGGGCCGAGATCGCCGCGCTCGTCGGCCCATTCGTCCCAGATCGTGACGCCATGGTCCTTCAGATAGGCGATGTTGGTGTCGCCCTTCAGGAACCAGAGGAGTTCGTGCACGACCGATTTCAGATGCACTCGCTTCGTCGTGACCAGCGGAAAGCCGCGGGAGAGATCGAACCGCATCTGGTGGCCGAAGACCGAGATCGTCCCCGTGCCGGTCCGATCCGATTTGGGCGTCCCCTCCTCGAGAATCCGACGCAGGAGGTCATGGTAGGCGCGCATGCCGCTCTCCGGCTCGTCTGCCGAGCGTAGGCCGTTCTCTACACGAGCAGCGCTCGCGACCGAAGCGGGGGACGGGGGTTTGTCCCCGCTTCCCTCGCCGCCCGGCTCTCCCTATAACTGGGCCGGACGGGCCTGTCGCTCTCGGCCTTCGTCTCACCGCGTTCCCGGAACCTCATGTCGACGGCCCATATCCGATACGATCTCCTCGTCCAGGACGCCCTCAAGGGCGTCGTGCGGCGCGTCCTGACCGATACCGTGCGGGACGGGCTTCCGGGCGACCATCATTTCTACATCTCGTTCCGGACGGACAAATCCGGCGTCCGCCTCTCCCAGCGCCTGCGCGAGCGCTATCCGCAGGACATGACGATCGTCCTGCAGCACCAGTTCACGGGGCTGAACGTCACCGACCAGGCCTTCGAGGTCGGGCTGTCCTTCTCCGGCATCCCCGAGCGGCTGCGCATCCCCTTCGACGCCCTCACCGGCTTCTTCGATCCGTCCGTCCAGTTCGGCCTGAAATTCGAGACCCAGGACGTCGCGCAGGACGGCGATGCGGACGAGCCGTCGCCGATCCCGACTCTCCCCGGTCCGGTGCCGAAGCTCGGCTCCCGCAAGACCTCCAAGTCCGAGGGCAAGGACGAAGCCGCCGCCGATGCGGACGAAGCGGCGCCTGCCGCCGAAGAGAGCGGCGCCGAAGTCGTGAGCCTCGACGCGTTCCGGAAGAAGAGCTGACCCTTCGGGATCAGCGCAGCCGCACGCGCATCGGCAGCCCATCGGACGGACGCAGCGTCACCCGGTGCACGGGCATGACGCGCGTGCCGGGTTCGAGATCGAGCCGCGCCGCGGCCGCGATCCGGGCGAGCACGATCACCTGCTCCTGAAGCGAGAAGGCCGCGCCGATGCAGACGCGGGGTCCCGCACCGAAGGGCAGATAGGCGAATCGGTCGATCCGGGTCCGCCGCTCCGGCATGAAGCGCTCGGGATCGAAGGCGTCGGGCTCGTCCCAGAGCGTGCGGTGCCGATGCAGCACCCAGGGCGCGATCATCACCAGCGAGCCCTTCGGGATGCGATAGCCCAGGACTCGATCCTCGGCGATGGCGGAACGGCTCATGAAGGGCACGGGCGGATAGAGCCGCATCGCCTCCTCCAGCACCGCCCGCGTGAAGGGCAGATCGTCCGGCGCGCAGGTCGGCCCGGCCGCGTCGATTTCGGCCTCCAGCCGATCCCGGACGAGCGGCGCCTGCGACAGCAGATAGAGCGCCCAGGACAACGCATTCGCGGTCGTCTCGTGCCCCGCCCCGATGAACGTCACGACATTCGCGGAGACCTCGAGATCCGAGAGCCGCTCGCCGGTCTCGGGATCCTCTGCCTCCAGGAGGAGCGTGAGGAGGTCGCGCGGCGCCGCCTCCCCGGCCGCGAGCAGGCGCTTGCGGGCATCGGTCAGTTCGCCGACGACCTCCTCGAAGAAGCGGAGGGCCGGCCGCGCCCGGATCCGGCCGATCCGGGGCACCCAGCCCGGGAGGCCGAAGACATCGAGCGGGTCGATCGGCCCGATCGCCTCGAAATAGCGTGTGATGGCACGCGACAGGGCGTCCGGATCGCGGGCGAGCCCATGGGTGAAGATCGTCCGTTCCAGCACGTCGAGCGTCACGCGCGTCATCTCGAGCACCGCGTCGACCGGGCGCCCGTCGCGCCGCGTCAGACGCCGCACGAGGCGGTCGGCGGCCTCGACCATCGGCGCCCGGAAGCTCGCCACCGTCTTCGGCGTGAAGAGCGGCGCCAAGGCCCGCCGCTGTCGCCGCCAGACGGGGCCCTCGGCCGTGAGCAGCCCCTCGCCGAGGCCGGGGGCGAGCACCCGGCGCTGGAGGTCGTCCTTCCGATAATTCGCGGAGTTGTCGACGAGGACGTGCCGGATGGCCTGCGGATCGCTCAGCACCGTCACGCGCCCGAGCACGCCCTCGCTCGCGATGACCGGCTCCTCGAAATGCGCCTGCGTCCACGTCGTCAGCGGATTGTCGCGAGCGCCCTTCAGGAAGGCGAAGATGTCCGGCGGGCGCCGGAGAGGCGTCGGCGCCGGAGGGCGAAAGCGATCCGGGCGAAAGCGGTCCTTCGGCTCTGCAAGCATGGTGATCTCCGCCACCCCGTAAGGTGGCGAAGAACCCTGCCGCCCGGAAGGGCCCGCGGCTCCGCCGCGCTATTGGGTCGCGGTGAGCCGCTCGCGGTTGATCACCTCGTCGGTCAGAAAGCCGACCACCGCCTCGTCGGCCTTCCCGTTTTTGGTCACGAGGGCATCCCGGCACCCGAGCCGACCCATCCGCATCTTCTGCGTCTGGATGGCGGTCCAGCCATCGCTGAGCGAAGTGGAGGGACCGACCAAGGCGTAGGAGGCCGGGAGCCAGCGGGCATATTCCGGATCGGCCAGCATAGTCTGCAACGTCGCCTCGGCCTGATCGATCGCGGCCCCCTTCTCCGCGAAGAACTGGCGGATCCGATCGGCGTGCAGCACGGCGAAGGGGCGATCGTCTTCGAAGAGCAGCGGAAGCCGGGACACGTTCTTATCCGCCATCTCGGTCAGGAGAGCCCTCAAAGTCGTTGCCTTGAGCGTGGCCTCGCTGCCCCTTTTGACCGTGGCCTTGGCAAGCGGAATCATGCTGGATTCGGCGCTTTTCAGGCTCAGGGGATCGACCGGCTCCTTCCTCAGAAGAGCCTGTGCCGATTGCGTCGCAACGATGAAGTTGTCGCGCGCGAAGTAAAAGGCGACGACCGTCCCGACCCAGGCCCCCACGAGAGGGAAAAATGACGATATGACCTTGTCGGCGATGCCGATGACCTTGTCTATGCGCGTATCGGCCGCCGTCAGCGAGAGCGTGACCGTGACGGTGAAAACGAATGCGCTCGCCAGCAGCAGCATGATCGCCACGATGCTGTAGCTGACCAAGATTTTCGAGAGATTGTTGCGCTCGGCGGCGAGCGCCGCTCTCTCCTCGATGCTCACTTCGGCCATCATGCCCCTCCGCATCATCCCCGGCACAATCAATAACACTCTTAGGTTGTGATAACAGTCATCACAACTCTAGACTTTGGACGCATATCGAGGTTGACGCCGTCGCTCCGTTCGGACACCTCCCCGGGCGGAAAACGGAGCCAGCGATGACAGCCACCCGCACCGAGAGCGATACCTTCGGGCCGATCGAGGTCCCCGCCGACCGGTTCTGGGGAGCGCAGACGCAGCGCTCGCTGCAGAACTTCAAGATCGGCGGCGAGCGGATGCCCGCCCCGCTCGTCCATGCGCTCGGCATGGTGAAACAGGCGGCAGCTTTGGTGAACAAGGACCTCGGCGAGGTCGACGGGACCGTCGCCGATGCCGTCGCGGCGGCCGCGGCGGGCGTCGTTGCCGGCAAGTACGACGACGAGTTCCCGCTGGTCGTCTGGCAGACGGGCTCGGGCACCCAGTCGAACATGAACGCCAACGAGGTCATCGCCAGCCTCGCGAACGAATCCCTCGGCGGCAAGCGCGGCGGCAAGTCTCCCGTCCACCCGAACGACCACGTCAATCGCGGGCAGTCGTCGAACGACGTCTTCCCGACCGCGATGCACATCGCGACGGCGCGCGAGATCAACGACCGGCTGCTGCCGGCCCTGCGCCACCTGCACAAGGCGCTCGACGCCAAGGCCAAGGAATTCGCCGACGTCATCAAGATCGGCCGCACGCACACGCAGGACGCGACGCCGGTCACGCTCGGGCAGGAATTCTCGGGCTACGCCATGCAGGTCCAGCTCGGCATCGGCCGGATCGAGGCGACGCTTCCCGGGATCTACGCCCTCGCCCAGGGCGGCACGGCGGTCGGCACGGGCCTCAACGCCCATCCCCGCTTCGCCGACGCCTTCGCGGCCAAGGTCGCCGAACTGACGAAGCTGCCCTTCGTGTCCGCCGAGAACAAGTTCGAGGCTCTCGCCTCGCACGACGCCATGGTCTTCACGCAAGGTGCGCTGACGACGATCGCGGCGAGCCTCTTCAAGATCGCCAACGACATCCGCTTCCTCGGATCCGGCCCGCGCTCGGGTCTCGGCGAGCTGTCGCTGCCGGAGAACGAGCCGGGCTCCTCGATCATGCCGGGCAAGGTGAACCCCACCCAGTGCGAGGCGCTCACCATGGTCTGCTGCCAGGTGACGGGCAACGGCACGACGGTCGCGATGGCCGGCAGCCAGGGCCATTTCGAGCTGAACGTCTTCAAGCCGGTGATCGGCTACGCCGTGCTGCAATCGATCCGGCTCATCGCCGACGCCTCCATCAGCTTCACCGACAATTGCGTCGTCGGCATCAAGGCGAATCGCGACAAGATCACCGAGCTTCTCGGCCGCTCGCTGATGCTCGTGACCGCCCTCGCTCCCTCGATCGGCTACGACAAGGCCGCCGCGATCGCGAAGGCCGCGCACAAGAACGGCACGACGCTGAAGGAAGAGGCCCTGAAATCGGGCCACGTCACGGCCGAGGAATTCGACCGCGTCGTCCGGGCCGAGGACATGCTGGCGCCGAGCTGAGATCGCTTCAAGCCACATTGCCGGTCGTGGGAGGCGGGGCTAATCTCCGCCCATGAACCTCCGGCGCCAGCCCGTCCAGCGCGAGGCCGTCGAGCTTCAGCTCGACGGCGCCCTGATGGCCGACGCGAAAGCGCTCGGCCTCGACGCGGCGGGCGTCATGGAGGACGCGCTCCGCGAGAGCGTCGCCGCCGAGAAGGCGCGGCGCTGGCGCGAGGAGAATGCCGAGGCGATCCGCCGCTCGAATGAACGCGTCGAGCGTGACGGGCTCTGGTGCGACGAGTACCGGCGTTTCTGATGCGCCAGTTTTCGGTGTGTCGGCTCAAGGGCCGCTCCGGAACACTCTCCGGCCGGCTTGTCGTCGTGCTGCAGCACGACCTCCTGTCCGATCTTCGAACGCGGATCGTGGCGCCGCTGCTTTCGCTGACCGAGGCAGACGCGATCGGGCGGATCGCTCCCGAAGTCGCGTTCGGTGGCCGACGCTACCGGCTATGCCTCTACGAGCTGATGACGATCGACATCTCGTCTTTGAGCGAACCCTCTGGAACCGTCGACGTGCACGACGCTGTCATGCGTG
This sequence comes from Enterovirga rhinocerotis, assembly GCF_004363955.1. Taxonomy (GTDB): domain Bacteria; phylum Pseudomonadota; class Alphaproteobacteria; order Rhizobiales; family Beijerinckiaceae; genus Enterovirga; species Enterovirga rhinocerotis. Next base: position 156,212 of record NZ_SNZR01000015.1, on the reverse strand, counting down.
GCATCGATCAAATCTTCGCGGGTGTCTGAGCATGGCCGAAATCATCAATCTGCGCCGTGCCCGCAAGGCGAAAGCCCGCTCGGATGCCGCGGCCGAGGCCGATGCGAACCGGCACAAGTTCGGACGATCCAAGGCCGAGCGCGACCGGTCCGAGGCGGCCGCCGAACTCGCGGCGAAGCGGCTCGACGGCCATCGGCTGGGCGAGCCCGGCTCCGACGACACCTGATGGGCGCCGTCTCGGGGAACGGGCCGGCCGGAGGGATCGCCAAGCGCTCCGTCACCATCGCGGGGCACCGGACCAGCGTCTCGCTGGAGGCGGAGTTCTGGGACGCGCTCGGGGAGATCGCGCGGGAGCGCGGCCTCTCCCTCGGCGCGCTCGTAGCCGAGATCGATGCGGGGCGCGGCACCGGCAACCTGTCGTCGGCTCTGCGGCTGCACGTCCTCGCGGCCCTGCGCGCAGGAGCGCAGCGGCCCTAGCCCGGATTCGGCGCCATCTCCGGCGTCGATGGACGGGCGGGTGGCGGCGGCAGCGATGGAGCCTCGCGGGCCCGCCGTGCCTCCTCGGCGCGCCGCGCCTCGTCCGCCTTCCTGGCCTCCTCCGCTCGGCGAGCCTCCTCGCGTGCGCGGCGGGCCTCTTCCAGGCGCCGCGCCTCGTCGGCACGTCGCTGGCGGTCCATCTCGGCGCGCGAATTGCGGCGCTGGCGCTCCACGGCATCCTGCTCGAACGTGTCGACCCGATCGAGTTCGCGCGTCAGGATGTTGGTCGCGAGGCCGTTCACCAGGGGGCCGGGCTCGATGCTGCGGGCGGGCTTCGCCAGAGGTCCGGACCAGGCGAGGCCGAGCATCGGCGGCGGCCCGCTCCAGTTGCGCGGTCCCTCCTTCGACTGAAGGACGCCTCGTGCATCGAGCGAAAGCCCGCGCAGATCAAGCGTCACGGAGCCCTGCCAGCTTCCGCCTTCGGCATCGATCCGCACCGGACTGAGCCGCAGGCTGCCGCCCGTGAGGGCTCCGCCGGCAGCGACGGCACCGCCCGCGACGAGCGGGGCGCGGCCGAGCTCCTCCGCGAGGATCGGCTGCCAGCGCTGCGCCGTCAGCGGATCGTCCGTGCGCAGCACGCGCGCTGCGACCCGGCCGGGCGCGGCGGGATCGGCACCCTCGACGCGAAGCCCGTCCACGGAGACCTCGCCCGCGCCGGCGAGATTGGCGACGAGACCCGCGAGGCTCTCGCCCGAGCTCCCGAAGCGCAGCTTGGCGGTCAGACGTCCGGACCCGAAGGCCGCGCCCAGCATCCCGGACAGGGGCAGGCCTTCGACGACGCCCTCCCCCGTCACCGAGGCGAGCCCGCCCTGGCGGTCGATGGCGAGATCGCCGCGCAACCGCGCCTCGCCGATCCGCGTATCGAGGCGGGAGATCCGCAGGCCGTCGCCGCCCGCATTCAGGCCGAAGCCCACGTCACGACCGACGAAGCCGGATCCGAGATCGAGTTCCGTCGCCCGGACGTTCAACGACAGCGGCCGGGACAAGCTGGCCGGAGCGCCGAACCGGGCGGAGGGCCAGACCGAGCCTGCGGCCGCCGGGCTGCTCGGGCCGAGCGCGAGCGCTGACGCAAGCCACGGGAGCGACAGGCGCTCGACGCTCGCACTGCCTCGGATTTCGCCCGCCGCCAGGCCGGACAATTCGCCGGAGACGCGCCTCTCAGCGATGCGCCCCGAGAAGGTCAGCAGGGCACCGTCCTTGCGGGCCAGGGTCCCCGTCATGGCGACCGGCACCTTGTCGCCGGTGGGGGGCAGCCCGAGGCGCGCCAGGAGAGGCGTCGCGTCCGGGCCGCTGATGGCCAGCACGCCCTCGTCGACGCTGTCGTCGGCCGAGCCGAGCCGGAGCGGCTTCTCCGTCGTCACGGCAAGGCCCGCCGCCTCGCCTGCCAGGGTCACGGCGAGCCGACCGTCGGGGTCGCGGCGGCCGGAGAGGGTGATGCGGTCCCCGCCGGCGCCGGTCGGCGCGCCGAGCCAGTTCTCGCCCTCCGCCCGAATGGCGAGTTCGGCGAGCGAGCCGCCGGTGACCCGCGTCATCGCCTCGAACGGTCCGCCGGCGAGGCTGCCCTCGAGCCGTGTCCGGATCGAGGGCGCAGAGCCCGGGCCGAGCCGAGCCTGTTCCAGGTCGAGGCGAAGGTCGACGGCATCGTCCCGGATCTGCCGAGGCACCAGCCCGGCCAATCCTCCGAGCCAGGCCTGACCGAAGAGATCGAGAAGCGGCGCTGCGCGCGGCGCCGTGAGGCGCCCTTCGATGCGGCCGGCTCCGTCGGGCGCTATCCGGCCGGACAGAGAGGCCTCGGCGCCCGCGAGGCCTCTCACCTCCAGCGAATCGAGCGCGATCTCGGAGCCCCGCGTGAGCAACCGGCCCGAGATATGCCCGCCTGGGCGGCCGTCATGGACGACGTTGCGCGCATCGATCGCGAGCCCGAGATCATGGCCCCGCGCCAGCGCGAAGAGCGGCGCGCCGGCCGGGAGGGCCGCGACGTCGAGGCCCTCGACGGCGAGCTGGGCATCCAGCCGGGGCCGCGCCCCGGCTTCCGCTTCCGTGTAACGCACGGTGCCGGACAACCGGCGGCTCCCTTGCACCAGGCGCAGATTGCGCAGGGATACGACCGGATCGGCGATGGCGAGATCGGCCGCCCCCTCGACGGGACTCGGCTCGAGCAGCCCGGCGGCTCCCCGAAGACCGACACCCTCGAGGGCCCGCGCGAAGCGCTCGCCGTCGCCCGCGCCGAAGGCGAGGCTCGCGGTGAGGCCGGGCGCGAGGCCGAGCCAGAAATTCCCCTCCGCGCGCAGCGTCGACCGCCCCGGACCGGAGGCCTCGAACGATCGGATCGCTCCTCGCTCGCCATCGATCGAGAGGGACAGCGACAGACCCGTCAGATCCTCGTCCGCACCGACCGCGAGGCTGTCCAGCCGGAGCGACAGGTCGAGCGGCAGCCGCGCCCCGCTCCGCCACGGCAGCGATGCGAGGCCGGCTCCGTTCGCCTGCCTGAAGGCTGCAAGGTCGAGCCGGCGCGCCGCGAGCGTGAGGCTGAGATTGGGATCGTCCAGCCGGTAGCGCCCCTCTCCCGTCAGCCGCACCGCTCCGGCGCCGTCCCCGGCTTCGACGGCCACGTTGGCGAGTTCGGCCACGCGGCCGCTCGCGCGGATATCGGCCTGCGCGCGCAGCGGCAGGGGATCCGCTGCTGCGGTCTCGGCAGGCCCGCCGGCGGGTTTGGCCGGGGCCTTGGTCGTCTGGTATCGGCCGGTCCCGACGAGGAGGGGCCGGAAGCTTCCGCCAGGGCGCGACTCGAGCGTGATCTGGCCGTCGATGTCGAGACGCGGCGCGCCGCCCCCGCCGCGGCCGAACTTGATGGCCGCCGTCCGCTCGGCCGTGATCTCTCCCAGCGCGATCTCGAAGGGACGGCCGCCCGCCGTGCCGTCGAAGCGCCAGGGTCCGGCGAGCGACTGGGCCTGGATATGGACGCGCTCGCCATAGACCTGATCGGTGCGGCCGGTCGCGGGATCGGCCGTCGTCACGAGCAACTGATGGACGAACAGGTCCTCGAACACCCAGGACCGGCGACGCGACGCCTCTTCGAGGAAGCGCTCCGGGACGCGCCAATCGCCGCCGGCGCCGGTCGGCAGCTTGATCTCGGCCCGACCTATCCGGGTATCGAGGAAGCGCACCTCCCCAGTCAGAAGCGGGGTCAACGCGATTTCGGCCCTGAGATACCAGGCGTCGAGGGAGGGCGATTCGGGCTCGAACGAGCCGAGTTGCAGGCGCCGGATGCGGATGCGCGGCGTCGGCAGGAGCCGGATGTCGAGCGGCCCTTCCGTCCGCGCCTCCTGGCCCGTCGCACGCGCGATTCCGCGATCGACCCAGGATCGGTAGGCCGTCCAGTCGAGCAGAGGCGGCACCGCGAGCGCGGCGACGAGCACCGCGATCACCAGCCCCGCGAGGATGGTCAGGACATCACGCACCGAATGCCGCCTCCGGCGTGGTTCCGCCTCTGGTCAAACGGCGACGATCTTGCCGGGATTCATGATGTCGTCGGGATCGATCGAGCGTTTGAGCAGCTTCATCATCTCGATCGCCGGGACGCCATGTTCGGCCTTCAGATACTTCATCTTGCCCGATCCGACACCGTGCTCGCCGGTGCAGGTGCCCTCCATCCGCATCGCCCGCTCGACGAGCCGGTGCATGAAGGCCTCCGTCCGCTCGACCTCCGCCGGATCCTCCATCATCACGAGCGGCATGACGTGGAAATTGCCGTCGCCGACATGACCGGCGATCGGCGCGATCATGCCGGAACGCTCGATATCCTCCTTCGTCTCCGCAAGGCACTCGGCGAGGCGCGAGATCGGCACGCAGACGTCGCTCGCGACGCCCTTCGCGCCGGGCCGCAGGCCGAGCGAGGCCCAATAGACGTCGTGCCGGGCCTGCCAGAGCTTCGAGCGCTCCTCGGGATCGGTCGAGAAGCGAAAGCCCGTGCCCCCGCATTCGGCGGCGATCTCGCCGAAGCGCTCGGCCTGCTCCTTCACCCCGGCCTCGGTGCCATGGAATTCGAAGAGCAGGAGCGGCGTCTCGGGCAGCGAGAGCTTCGAATAGGCGTTGACGCCCCTGACCTGCACCTCGTCCAGCAATTCGATGCGGGCGATGGGCAGCCCGCATTGGATGGTGAGGATGACGGCGTCGCAGGCGGCCTTGACGCTCGGGAACGAGCAGGTGCCGCCGGAGATCGCCTCGGGGATGCCGGCGAGGCGGAGCGTGATCTCGGTGATGACCCCGAGCGTTCCCTCGGAGCCGACGAAGAGGCGCGTGAGGTCGTAGCCGGCGGAGCTCTTTCGCGCCCGCGAGCCCGTCCGGATGACCTCGCCGGTCGGCCCTACGACCTTCAGCGCGAGGACGTTCTCCTTCATGGTGCCGTAGCGGACGGCATTGGTGCCGGAGGCGCGCGTCGCGGCCATCCCGCCGATGGTGGCGTCGGCGCCCGGGTCGATCGGGAAGAAGAGCCCCGTGTCGCGCAGGTATTCGTTCAGCTCCTTGCGCGTCACGCCGGGCTGGACGACCACGTCGAGATCCTCGGGATGGACCGCGACGATCGCCTTCATCTGGCTGGTATCGATCGAGACGCCTCCGAAGGGGGCGTTCAGATGGCCTTCGAGCGATGTGCCGACGCCGAAGGGGATCACGGGCATCGCCTCGGCCGCGCAGAGCCGGACGATCTCGGCCACCTCGTCGGTGCTCTGCGGGAAGACGACGACATCCGGCGCTTCTGCGGGAATCCAGGTCGTCGTATGCGCATGCTGCTGGCGCACCGCGAGGCTCGTCACGACCCTGTTGCCGAAACGCCGCTGGAGTTCGAGCGTCACCCGCGCGACCGTCGCCTCATCGGGCCGGGACCGCTGCGGCGAGCGCATGGCCTCGTCCTGGGCGTCAGCCGAGGGATGCATTGCCATCGGGTATGCCGACATGCCGATCTTCGCCGTTCCGGGCCCGCCCTCCCGAGGCCGGCCATCTCTCGCGGCAGCCTAGACGATTTTCGCGGGCGGTGGAGCCGCCTCGCGACGAAAATGCGCATGCCGGGACGGCGCGATCCCCTCATGGAGACGTGCGATTCACTTTAGGCGAACGAATCGAGGGCCTTGGTGCCGCTTCGCACTTTCATCCGGTCTCAACTTATTGTGAATGAAAGGAAGCGTCGCGCGGTGCGGCGGTCGAGAGGATCGGGCGGTTGAACGGGGAATCCAGGGCGCCGATTTTCGTCTTCGCGCCCTTCGTGTCCAGCACGATGCGGGTCGAGCCTGCCTGGATCGACTATAACGGCCATCTCAACATGGCCTATTACATCGTGCTGTTCGACCGGGCCGTCGACGAGGCATTCGCCCTGACCGGGCTCGGCCCCGACTATATCGCGACGCGCGGCTGCTCGTATTTCACCGCCGAAATCCATGCCGTCTACCGCCGGGAGCTTACCGTCGACCAGCCCGTCCGCGTGACCGTGCAGTTGGTCGACCACGACGAGAAGCGCATCCACGCCTATCTCGAGATCCGGCACGCGACCGAAGGTTGGATCTCGGCGACCTGCGAGAAGCTGTTCCTTCATGTCGACATGACCGAGCGGCGTGTCGTCCCCTTCCCCGAGGACATCCTCGCCAACCTCGCCGCCATGAAAGCGGAGCATGGCCGGCTGCCGCGTCCCGCCGGCCTCGGGCGATCGATCGGCCTCCGGTCGCGGGCCGTGGACAAGCAGCCGGACGAGACCGCGTCTCAGTGATGACGCATCCGGGCTCCAAGGACGGCGCGACACCGAAACCAAGAGGCCCCATGAAAGATCTCATCCCCCGCCGCCATCTCTTCGGCAATCCGGTCCGCGCCTCGTACCAGATCAGCCCCGACGGCAGCCGGCTCGCCTGGCTCGCACCGCTCGACGACGTGCTGAACGTCTGGGTCGCCCCGACGGACGACCTCGCGGCCGCGAAGCCCGTCACGCAGGACAAGGGCCGGGGGATCATCGCCTATTTCTGGACCTATGACGGCCGGCACCTCGTCTATGTCCAGGACCGCGAGGGCGATGAGAATTATCACGTCTATGCCGTCGACCCCGATCTCGGCGAGAGCCGCGACCTCACCCCGATCGACGGCGTCGCCGCCCATGTCGTCGGCGTCAGTCGCATCCGGCGCGGCGAGATCCTGGTCGCGCTCAACGACCGCGACCCGCGCTTCCACGACCTCCACATCGTCGATCTCGCCACGGGCGAACGCCGGCTGATCCAGGAGAATCCGGGCTTCCTGGGCTTCGTGACCGACGAGGACTATGCCGTCCATTTCGCCGTCCAGCCCCATCCGGACGGCTCGTCCGAGGTGCTGAAGCGGGACGGCGACGCCTGGACGAGCTGGCTCGTCTTCGACGCGGAAGACACCCGCGTGTCGGGACCCGACCACCTCGACGCCTCGGGCCGCGTCCTGTTCTGCCGCGACAGCCGGGGCCGCGACACGGCGGCCCTGACCCGCATCGACGTCGCGAGCGGCGAGGCCGCGGTGCTGGCCGCGCATGACGAAGCGGATGTCGGCGCCGTGATCCACGACGTCGAGACGTTCGAGCCCCTGGCCTATGCGGTGAACCACGAGCGCAGCCGCTGGCATGCCCTCGACGAGCGCATCGCCGGCGATCTCGCCTTTCTCGACGGGCAACCCATCGGCGACTGGCGCCTTGCCGGACGCACGGAGGACGACCGCCTTTGGGTCGTCGCCGCCGATTCGGATACGCGGCCCGGCCGGACCTGGCTCTACGATCGCGAGGCGCGCCGTCTCACCGATCTCGGCACCGGACGGCCAGAACTCGACGGCCTGCCGCTTGCGCCGATGCGCGCGCTCACGATCCGCGCGCGGGACGGGCTCGGCCTCGTCTCCTATCTCACCCGGCCGCTCGGTGCGTCATCGCCCGGCCCGCTCGTCCTCCTCGTCCATGGCGGGCCTTGGGGGCGCGACGCCTTCGGCTTCAACGTCTACCACCAGTGGCTCGCCGATCGCGGCTACGCCGTGCTGAGCGTGAATTTCCGCGCCTCGACGGGGTTCGGGAAGAGCTTCGTCAATGCGGGCGACCGCGAATGGGGCCGGCGCATGGACGACGACCTCCTGGACGCCGTCGATTGGGCGATCGCGGAGGGCGTCGCGGATCCGAAGCGGATCGCGATCATGGGCGGGAGCTACGGCGGCTACGCCGTCCTCGCCGCGATGACGCGCAACCCGGACCTCTATGCGTGCGGCGTCGATATCGTCGGCCCGGCCAACCTCGACACGCTGCTGAAGACCGTCCCGCCCTATTGGGAATCCTTCCGTGCGCAGCTCGTGCGGGCGATCGGCGACCCCGATACCGAGGAGGGGATGGCGCTGATCCGCGACCGCTCACCCGTCCATCACGCCGACCGCATCCGCGCGCCGCTGCTGATCGCGCAGGGCGCGAACGATCCGCGGGTGAAACAGGCCGAGTCCGACCAGATGGTGGAGGCCATGACGGCGAAGGGCGTCCCCGTCACCTATCTGCTGTTCCCGGACGAAGGCCACGGCTTCGTGCGCCCCCCGAACCGGCTGGCGTTCAACGAGCGCACGGAAGCCTTCCTCGCACGCCATCTCGGCGGCCGGGCAGAACCCGGACGGGCAGACGAGACGGTGGGGACGACGATGCAGATCATCCGGGACGACCCGCCGCGGGCCTGATCCCGCTCGGCGTGCCGCGCTCAGCGCCGCAGAGGCGCGGCCATCGGGCTCGGCACGAGCGGCGGCGGGGCCGGACGCGTGATCTGGTTGCGGATCGCGTTCGTCTCGAACTGGTTCTGCTGCTGAAGGGCCCGGCCGCGCTCCTGCGTCGTGATCGAGCGGTTGATCGATCCGACCTGGTTCTCGGCCCGGCTCGCCGCCGAATCGTATTGAGCGGAGGCGCCGAAGGAAAAGGCGAGTCCACCGGCCAATGCGGCCGCCGCAACGAAAAGACGCATGATGAAACGGCTCCTTGCGGTCGAAAGTGGTGCTGGCTGGACGCGCGGTCAACGCCACCTGCCGCGTCGGTTCGTCTCGCCCGTGACGGCCGCGCCCTGAACGCCGGCTGACCGACATCGGCTAATGGCGATTCGTTCAGCAATCCGGCCGATCATGCCTCACACCGCGCGGGAGGACGCCGCAGGGTTTCGATGAGGCGATGACTCGGTTCACCCCTTGCTCGGCGGCACCGACGCCTCCCTGGATGGATCGTCCGGCCCTTGGCCTCGCGCTCCTCGTCGTGATCGCTATCGCCCCGATGCTTGTCGCGGGACCGGTGCCGGCGCTGCTCGACTATCCCAACCACCTCGCGCGCATGTCGATCCTGATGCGGGACGGGACGCCGGACGCCAATCCCCATTACGAGGTCGTTTGGTCCTTCGTACCGAACCTCGCGATGGACGCGATCGTGCCGCCGCTTGGCCGCCTCGTCGGAATTGAAGCCGCGACCCTCCTGTTCCTGATCGTAAGCCAGGCGCTCGTCATCGGTGGCGCCGTGTCGCTCGACCTTGCCGTGAAGGGGCGCATCGCGTGGGCGGGCTACGCCGCGGTTCTTTTCCTCTACGCGCCCCCGTTTGCGTGGAGCTTTCTCAACTTCCAGTTTGGCCTCGGGCTTGCGCTTCTCGCCTTCGCCATGTGGATCCGGCAGACGAGGCGAACGCTTGGCGGAGCGTTGGCATGGCATGCGCTCGCGTGCCTGGTTCTGTTTGTGAGCCATCTCTTCGCTCTCGGCCTCTATGGCTGGGCCATCGGCCTCTACGAATTGTGGCGCTGGCGGCAGGAACGCATCCCTCTGTCGCAGCGATCATGGATCGTCCTCGCGCTCGTCCTGCCCCCGGCTGCCCTGTTCGCGATCACGCTCCTGTCGGGGGCGTCGGTCGGTGCCCAGACGACACTGTGGTCGCCGGCATCGAAGCTGTTGTTTGGAATCGCAGCCAATGGGTTCTCGCGTCCCGTCTCGCTCACGATCCTCGTCGCGATCGCAGGCGGAGGCTGGCTCCTGGCACGCCGGGGAGAGCTCCGATCGATCGGCGCCGGCCCCCTTCTCGCGGCAGGCTTCGTCGTCCTTTACCTCCTGATGCCGCACAGGCTTCTGGATTCGGCGCTGGTCGATATCCGCGTCCCCCTCGCTGCGGCCCTCATCCTGCCCGCCTTCGTCGAGATCCGCTTCCGAGACCGCGCCGCGCAAACGGGCACGCGGATCGCCTTGGGGCTTCTTCTCGCCCTCAATCTGTCGATCGTCACGTGGAACCAATCCGCCTATTCCTCGACCTATCGGGCTTTCCTCGCCTCCGCCGCCACCCTGCCGCGCGGCGCGAGAGTCCTGTCGGCCTATGACGAGGCCGACAGGCGCGGCCTGACCTCACGGCTGTGGGACCTGCCGATCCATCACCTCCCGACGCTCGCGATCCTCGAAGCCAATGCCTTCGTGCCGACGCTGTTCATGCATCCGGGAAAGCAGCCCATCCGTCCTGCCCCGGACGTAAGGCGCCTCTCGGTGCCCGACAGCGACCCGCCGTCGCTGAGCGTGTTGAAGGAGTTTCTGGTCCGTCCCGATGCGTCGATTCCGATCGCGGACCACCTGCGGCATTGGGTTCGGGATTTCGAGTACCTCTATCTCCTCTCTCCGCTGGGGCCCGTCGCCGCGAACCCGCTTCCGCATCTCCTGTCCCCCATCTCGTCGGATAGCCGCTTCACGCTCTACCGGATCGTCGGACCCGCCCGAACCCGCTGAGAGAACGCCGCCCGTACCGGTGGACGAGAGCGGACAGCGCGGCGCTCAGCCTCGACGGCGCCATGGTTTTGGATCAGGAAGGGGCATGAGTCGCGCCCACGCGTTGCCGACGCCGCCCGAAGCCGGAGAATCCGTCCGCCCCCTCACGATCAGCGAGCGGGCGCGCGCGGCCGCGGTGCCGGCGGACCATCGTCCGGCGACCGATTACCTCTCCGGCCTCAATGCCGAGCAGCGCCAGGCGGTCGAGACGACCGAGGGGCCCGTCCTCGTCCTCGCGGGCGCGGGCACCGGCAAGACGCGGGTCCTGACGACCCGCATCGCCCATCTCATCGCGACGGGCCTCGCCTGGCCGTCCGGCATCCTTGCCGTGACCTTCACCAACAAGGCCGCGCGCGAGATGAAGGAGCGCGTCGCCCATCTCGTCGGGCCGGCAGGCGAAGGCATGCCCTGGCTCGGCACCTTCCACGCCATCGGCACCAAGATCCTGCGGCGCCATGCCGAGCTCGTCGGCCTGCGTTCGGACTTCACCATCCTCGGGGTGGACGATCAGCTCCGGTTGCTGAAACAGGTCATCACGGCCGAGAACATCGACGAGAAGCGCTGGCCGGCGCGCCAGCTCGCTTCCTTCATCGACGGCTGGAAGAACCGGGGCCTGACGCCAAAGGACGTGCCGCCGGGCGAGGCCGCGGCCTTCGCGAACGGGCGCGGCACGGGGCTCTACCAAGCCTATCAGGACCGTCTGAAGACGCTGAACGCGGTCGATTTCGGCGATCTCCTGCTCGAATGCCTGCGCCTGTGGCGCGAGAATCCGGACGTGCTGGAGCAATATCAGCAGCGCTTCCGCTACATGCTGGTCGACGAGTACCAGGACACGAACGTCGCGCAGTATCTGTGGCTGCGCCTCCTCGCCCAGGCCCGCAAGAACGTCTGCTGCGTCGGCGACGACGACCAGTCGATCTATGGCTGGCGGGGCGCCGAGGTCGACAACATCCTGCGCTTCGATCACGATTTTCCGGGCGCGGTCGTGATCCGGCTCGAGCGCAACTACCGCTCGACCGCCCATATCCTCTCCGCCGCCTCGGGGCTCATCGCCAAGAACAAGGACCGGCTCGGCAAGACGCTGCGCACGGACGACGAGCCGGGCGAGCGCGTCAGCGTCACCGGGGCCTGGGATTCCGAGGAGGAGGCGCGACAGATCGGCGAGGAGATCGAGGCGCTCCATTCCCGCAAGGAGAACCTCTCCGAGGTCGCGGTGCTGGTGCGCATCTCCGCCCAGATGCGCGAGATCGAGGACCGCTTCGTCACGCTCGGCCTGCCGTACCGCGTCATCGGCGGCCCGCGCTTCTACGAGCGGGCCGAGATCCGCGACGCCCTCGCCTATCTGCGCGCGACGGCCCAGCCGGCCGACGACCTCGCCTTCGAGCGCATCGTCAACACCCCGAAGCGCGGCCTCGGCGATGCGGCCGTGGCCCTCCTCCACGCCCATGCCCGGCGCGCCCGGGTGCCGCTGATGCAGGCCGCGCGCTATCTCGTCGAATCCGACGAGATGAAGCCCGCGCCCCGGCGCTCCCTGCGGAGCCTGATGGCGCAGTTCGACCGCTGGCGGACGGCGATGGAGAAGACGCCCCATCACGAGCTCGCCCAGACGATCCTCGAGGAATCCGGCTACACCGACATGTGGGCCAAGGAGAAATCGGCCGACGCGCAGGGGCGGCTCGAGAACCTCAAGGAACTCGTGCGCTCCATGGAGGAGTTCCCGGACCTGCCGGCCTTCCTCGAACACATCTCGCTCGTCATGGATGCGAACGAGGACGGCGACCAGGAGCGCGTCTCGCTGATGACGCTGCACGCCGCCAAGGGCCTCGAATTCGAGACTGTCTTCCTGCCGGGCTGGGAGGAAGGCCTGTTCCCCTCGCAGCGCGCGCTCGACGAGAACGGCCGGGCCGGGCTGGAGGAGGAGCGCCGCCTCGCCCATGTCGGGCTCACCCGCGCCAAGCGCCGGGCCCATATCTACTTCGCCTCGAACCGGCGCATCCACGGCCTCTGGAACGCCACCATCCCCTCGCGATTCATCGACGAATTGCCGGAGGAGAACGTCGAGGTCCGGGAGGCACCGGCCGCCTATTCCGGCCGCACGGCCTCGCGCTTCGAGGGCATGACGCCCTTCGCCTCCTCCTACCAGACGCCCGGCTGGCAGCGCGCCCAGGCGCGGGCTGCCGAAGCGGCCCGCGACCCCGACAACGATTGGCGTGGCGGCGGCGGGTTCTCCGAAAACGGCTCCGGCTTCGCAGGTCCCTTCCAGGCGGGCCGCCGGGGGCCGGGCGGCCGGGGACGACCCTCGCCGCAGCTCATCGAAGGCGAGGTCCTGGCCAAATCGACCGGCTCCCCCTCCCCTTACGAGATCGGCGCACGCGTCCTGCACCTCAAGTTCGGACCGGGCACCGTCGCCGCCATCGACGGCAACAAGCTCACCGTCGATTTCGACAAGGCCGGCCGCAAGATGGTGCTGGACAGCTTCGTGGACGCGAACGGCTGAGCGATCGCCGCAGGCCTGCGGAGAATCTGCCAAGCTCGATGGAATTTGCTCGACTGTCCGGGTCCGGACTCTGCTAACCACGCGCCATGTCGGGCTCGCGTCTGATCGTCACGACCGTGCTGTGCTCCGCCCTCGGCTCGGTCGGCCTCATGGCGATCTATTCCCACCTCGTCGGGCTCTACATGCCCGCGACAGCCTGGGTCTTCACGGCCCTCGCGCCGATCGTCGTGTCGACGCCGATCTCGGTCTATCTCGTCCGCTAGGCCGAGCGCCCTGCTCGGTGAAGGCCCCGCTCGAAGACGATTTCAGACGGGCCGACGAGGCGCTCTACCGCGCCAAGGCGGATGGACGGGACCGAGTCCGGCTCCATGCCGAGGCGGAGCGCGCGCCGCCGAACGAGAACCGCGTCCTCGCCATGGTGTCTTAGAGAACGCTGCTGTTCCGCGGAAGCACCAGCGCGCTCTAAGCTATTGTTTAAGCATGCTGTTGTTGGAAAGCCGGGTTCCACTTTTCCGCAGCATGCTCTGAACGATCCCGCGGCGACGCCGGCCGGTCAGGCCGGATGCTGACGGGCGCTCGCCCTCGCATCCTCCATGATCATGGCCCGCGTTCCGGCGGCCGAGACGTAGCTCTGCGGCTTGATGTCGAGCAGGGCGGCGACGTCGAAGGCCGTATCGAGCACGGCCTTCGTATCGAGGCCGGTCTCGATCCCCATCTCGTTCAGGAACTGGACGACGTCCTCGGTCGCGAGGTTGCCGACCGCGCCCATCGTGGTCGGCGTCATGATGCCGCCGCCGATGCCGCAGATGGCGCCCTCGATGAAGGTCGCGCCCGCATCGAGCGCGGCGAGGATATTGGCGAGCCCGTTGCCGGCGAGGTTGTGGACGTGGAAGCCGATCTCGACGTCGGGATAGGTCTCGAGCGTCCGGCGGATCAGGGAGCCCACGGAGCGCGGGTCTTCGACGCCGAGCGAGCCGGCGTAATAATAGCGCCGGATGCCGCCGTTCCGGAGCCGCCCGACGATGTCGAGCACCCGCTCCTCCGGGATCGGGCCGTCATAGGCGCACCAATAGGCCATGCCGACCGCCATCACGAAGGGGATGCCGGCCCGGTCCGCGACGCGGAAGGTTTCGAGCGCGGCGCCGACGCCCTGCTCGATCGTCATGTTCTGGTTCTTGCGGTTGTAGCTCTCGCTCGCCGTGATGAGGCCGAGGATCTCCCCGGGCTTCGTCGCGACCGCCCGCTCCGCGCCCCGCGCATTCGGTGCCTGGGCCCGGTAGACGATGCCGGGCCGCCGGGTGATCCGCTCCATCACCTCCTCGGCGTCGCGCAGATGCGGGATGACGCGCGGATGGGCGAAGTTCGTGACCTCGACGACGGGAAAGCCGGTCGCCGAAAGCCGGTCGACCATCTGCACCTTCACATCCGTCTCGACCCAGCGGTGGAAGCTCTGCAGCCCGTCTCGGGCGGAGACGTCCACCACGGTCACGCTTTTCGGAAGCTGGAGCATCAAGGGTTCTCCTGGCGGCAATGCGCCGTCGGGCTCAAGCCGCGTCGCGGTCGTCCGGCTTCGCGCGGATACCGAGTTCGTCCTCGGTGAAGCCGAGCCGGTCGATGAGGATCGCCCGGTTGCTGGAGCCGAGCTTCGGTCCGGCATGGAGAACGCGGCCCGGCGTCGCCGAGAGCTTGCCGACGACGTTCTGGAACCGGACCGGGCCGCCGAGTTCCTCGTCGTCGACGGCGACGATGTTCTCGCGGGCCTGGAAATGCTCGTCCTCGAAGATCTGGGCGATGTTGTTCACCGGCGCGACGGCAGCCTCGGCCTGGATGAAGCGCTCCAGCAATTCATCGAGCGTGAAGCGCTCGACGGCCGCGGCGAGCGGCGGATCGAGGTCCTTGTTGTTGTCGATCCGGTCGCGGTTGCCCTTGAAGCGCGGATCCTTCGGGATGTCCGGGCATTCCAGCGCCTCGCACATCCGCTCGAAGGTCGATTGCGAGGCTCCCGCGATCGCGACGTATTTGCCGTCCTTGGTGCGGTAGCAGTTCCTCGGCGCCGTGAAGGAGTGGAAGCTGCCGTTGCGCTCCTGGATCAGGCCGAGCTGGTCGAAATTGACGGCCTGCGGCCCGAGCAGCGTGAAGAGCGGCTCGTAGAGCGCGAGGTCGATGAACTGCCCCTTGCCGCCGTTCACGTCGCGCCCCTTGAGCGCCACCATGCACAGGAAGGCGCCCATCAGGCCGGCCGTCGAATCGGCGAGGCCGAAGGCGGGCAGGACAGGCGGGCGGTCCGCGGGCCCGTTGATATAGGCGAAGCCGGCATAGGCCTCGGCCAGCGTGCCGAAGCCCGGCCGGGCGGAGTTCGGCCCGTACTGGCCGAAGCCGGTGATGCGCAGCATGATCAGCTTCGGATTGATCTCCGACAGGACGTCCCAGCCGAGGCCCCATTTCTCGAGCGTTCCCGGCCGGTAGTTCTCTACGAGGATGTCGGCGTCCTTGACGAGGCGCTTGACGATCTCGACGCCGAGGGGCGTGCGCATGTCCGCCTCGACCGATTTCTTGTTGCGGTTGAGCACCTTGTAATAGAGCCCGACCCCGTCCTTGGCGTTCCCCCAATAGCGAGACTCGTCGCCCGTGCCGGGACGCTCAACCTTCGTCACGTCCGCCCCGTAATCGGCCAGGAACATGGCGCCGATGGGCGCGGCGAGGAAGCCGGCGATGTCCACCACCTTCACGCCCTGCAGGGGCATCGGCGGCAGCGGAGAGTCGGAAGAAGGAGCGGTCATCGGGAAATCTCCGGATCGTTCCGTTACGTATACGTTATCGCATCCATTCGTTCAACGCCGTGCGACGGCGCGGCTGATGACGTTGGCAAACCCCAGCACGACCAGGAGGATGAGGGCCTGAAGCACACTGAACGCCGCCGTCGCGCCGGAATCGCCGCCTTCGTAGAAGTCGAGCAAGAGGACGGGCATGACGATGGTCGAGTTCGTGAAGAGGAACAGCGAGGAGCCGAGTTCTCGGATCGAGAGGATGAAGAGCAGGCTCATCGCCGAGATCAGGCCCGGCGCCGTCAGCGGCACGACGATGCGGCCGATCGTCCGCAGCACGCCGCTGCCACAGACGCGCGACGCTTCCTCGAGCTCCGGATGGATTTGGCCCATCGAACCGCTGAGCACCTTCAGCGTGTCGGGAAGGAAGCGCGCCACCAGCGCCAGGGCGAGGATCGCCGTCGTGCCCCAGAGCGCACCGGCGAAGGCGATCCAGGCCCACAGATAGGCGACGCCGATCACGAGGCCGGGCACGGCGACGGGAGACGTCGCCAGGATGTCGAGGGTCCGGCGGAAGGGCAGCCGGGTGCGGTTGATCGTATAGGCCAGCGCGAAGGCGAGCAGGCCTCCGACGAACGCGCTGAGGAAGCCGACCTCCAGCGTGTTGCGGAAGGAGCGCCAGACCAGCGGGCTCGCCCAGAGCTTCTCGAAATGGACGGTCGAGTAATGCCGTGCCTCGAACAGGCTGGGCAGGGTCGGGATGAACAGGAACTTGCGGAACGCAGCGACCAGCAGCCCGAAGCACGGCAGGACGACGGCGATCAGCGCATAGAGCGTCGCGATGGCGAAGGTGAACCAGCGCCAGCGCCCGAGATCGAGCTGGCGAGGCCGGAACGACTTGCCCGAGACGGTGACGAAGCTCTTTCCGGCCAGCGCCCAATGTTGAAGCGCGACGCAGATCCCGGTGACGAAGACGAGCAGCAGCGCGACCGCCGCAGCCGTGTTGAAGAGCGGCGGCGTCCACGAGGTCAGCTTGAAGAGATAGGTCGTCAGGAAGTCGAGCCGGGCGGGCGTGCCGAGCGCCGCCGGGATGCCGTAGATCCCGAACATGACGATGAAGGCGAGCAGGCTTCCCGACAGGATCGCCGGCGCGACGAGCGGGAAGGTCACGGTCAGCATGGTGCGGACCGGGCCGGCCCCGGACATCTGGGCGGCCTCTTCCAGCGTCGGATCCATGTTCTTCAGCGCCGCCACGACGAACATGTAGACGTAGGGCGCGTAGTACATCGCGAAGACCGCGATGATTCCGGCCTGCGAATAGAGATTGAGGCGAATACTCCAGCCCCAATGCTTGAACACGACGTTCACGATGCCGGTCGTCGGGGAACCGACATAGGACCAAGCGACCGCCGCGACGAGGGGCGGCAGGAAGAGCGGCATGATGGCCGCCATCTCGACCCAGCCGCGTCCCGGCGTGTTGGTGCGGGCCACGATCCAGGCCAGCGACACGCCGAGAATGACAGCGAAGAACGTCCCGAGACCGCAGGCGACGATCGAGTTCAGCGCCGCCGCGCGCACGATCGAGCTTCCGAACACCTCCGAGAAGTTCTGCAGGGTCAGCGCGGAGGAGAAGCCTTCCAGGGCCGGATTGACGCTCGTCAGCGAGCCGAGGACCAGCATCACCATGGGATAGGCGACGAGCGCCACCAGGATCAGCGCGAGAAGCGCCACCCAGGCCCGCCCATACCAGGGACCGCTCGCGCGCCAGCGCCGAGATCCAGCGGCGGTCGCTGCACCCGCGACCGCGCTCAAACCGCGACCTCCAACCGTCGCCGCATAGCGCCCTCCGTTTCCTCTGTTTTGTTGGGGACTGTGTATACGCTACCGCGTCCGATTGAAAGAAAGACTTCGCATTTTCCTTTGTATGCGGGCTAGTCGGACGATCCCACCTCCCCTATTGTTGCCGCCGTAAAAGGGCGGAAACTGCCCGGCGGGAGGAGAACGGAATGAGAGGCTTGGCGCTCGCAGGGCTCATCGCGATGGCGGCCGGAAGCGCGGCGGCACAGGATTGCTGCCCCAAGGAACTCGTCGAGGCGGCCAAGAAGGAAGGCCGCGTCGTGCTCTACAGCAGCGTCGTGCTGGACAACGAGCAGGTCGTGGCGGCCGAGTTCCAGAAGAAGTTCCCCGGCATCACCGTCGACATCGTCCGCGCCCCCGGAGCGCGGCTCTTCACCCGGATCGAGACGGAAGCGGCCGCCGGCAAGCTCACCGCCGACGTGGTCGACCTGACCGAGCGGGTGCTCGCGACGCGGATCGACCACCTCTTCGCCGATTACAAGCCGCCCAACGCCGCCGATTGGGATCGTTCGGCGATGGGCTCGCCCAAGCTGTGGCCGCGCACCCAGTTCGTCTACGGGCTCGCCTACAATCCGGCGATCGTCTCGCCGCCGCCGGAGGCGACCTGGAAGGAGCTGATGAACCCCCGCTTCGGCGGCAAGGTCGGCCTCATCCTGGCAAGCTCGGGGGGCAGCGGCTGGACGGCCGCCATGCAGCAGCGCAAGGAATTCGGCGAGGACCGTTGGCGCGAGATCGCCAAGCTGAAGCCGCGCCTATTCGAATCGAACGGTCCGGCCTCCTCGGCCGTCGTCCGCGGCGAGGTCCAGGTCGCGCAGCTCCTGCTCGCCACGGCCAATTCGCTGAAGGCCCAGGGCGCGCCGATCGAGGTGATCTATCCGACCGAAGGCCTGCCGGCGGCCCCCGGCGCGGCCGCCATCTTCAAGGACGCTCCCCATCCCAACGCAGCCAAGCTCTTCCTCGACTGGAGCCTTTCGCGCGAAGGCCAGAACGTCATGGTCGAGAAGCTCGGCGGCATGTCGCTCCTCAAGGGAACGAAGCTTCCGGAAGGGGCACCGAAGGACGTCAAGGTCTGGACCCCGAGCAACGAGGAATTCGCCGCGCTCCGCGATCCCTGGATCAAGGAATGGGACGAGATCTTCGGCTACCGGAACTGACATCATGGCGGCAGCCCTCGCGGTCAACCACCTCTGGAAATCCTTCGGGTCCGGCCTGAGGCCGGCGGTCCGGGACGTCAGTTTCGCCGCCGCGCCGGGGGAGATCATCGTCCTCCTCGGCCCGTCGGGCTGCGGCAAGACGACGACCCTGCGCATGGTCGCCGGTCTCGAACAGCCGACCGACGGCACGATCCTGATCGGCACCGAGGCGGCCTACGATTCGAAGCAGCGCATCAACGTCGCGCCGCAGCACCGGCAGATCGGCATGGTGTTCCAGTCCTACGCCGTCTGGCCGCACATGTCGGTGGCGAAGAACGTCGCCTATCCGCTCGCCCGGCGCGGTCTCGGACGGGCGGAGATCGCCCGGAAGGTCGAGGAGGCACTCGCTCTCGTCGGCCTCGAGGATTACCTCGACCGCTCCGTCTCCTCGCTCTCCGGCGGGCAGATGCAGCGCGTCGCGCTCGCCCGCGCGCTCGTCTACGAGCCGCGCATCATCCTCCTGGACGAGCCGCTGTCGAACCTCGACGCCAAGCTCCGGCTGCGGCTCCGGGACGACCTGCGAACGATCATCAAGAAGCTCGGACTGACCGCGCTCTACGTCACCCACGACCAGGAGGAGGCCGTCGTCATCGGCGACCGCATCGGCGTGATGAAGGACGGCGAGTTGCTGCAGATGAGCGCGGCGGCCGATCTCTACAATCGGCCCGCCGACGCGTTCGTGGCGCATTTCACCGGCGTCACCAACATGCTGCAGGGCAGGGTCCGGTCGCGATCGGGCGGAACCGCTTCGATCGAGCTGTCGGGCGGGGCGGGGCCGATCCTGGCGACGCTCGGCAAGGACGTGGCGGATGGCGAGGCCGTCAGCGTCGGGATCCGGCCGGAGAACATCCGCCTCCTCGATACGCCGCCCTCCAGCCTCGAGCCTGATCAGCATCGGGCCCGTGTGGTCGAACGCCGGTTTCACGGCGGGCAGAGCGTCTACCGCGTCGCGGTCCTCGGCACGGAACTCGACGTCGTCGAACTCGGCACCATGCCACGCTTCGACCAGGGCCATGAGGTCACGTTGACCCTGCCGGCCGATCTGTGCTGGTCGTTTCCGGCCGAGGCTTCGACGGATCGCCGCATCGAGGCCGTCTGAAGGAGCCGGATTTGATGGCGGACGACGCCCGCGCCACGTCAGACGATGCGAGGCCGGACCGTCCTCCGGCCTCGACCGAGGCGGGGCTGCGCAGGACGTCGACGGACCGCGTCTACGGCGAATTGCGCCGGAAGGTGATCGACAGCGACCTGGCGCCGGGCTCGCAGATCCTGGAACAGGACCTCGCCACCATGCTCGGCGTCAGCCGGACACCGGTGCGGGAGGCGCTGATCCGCCTCGAGAACGAGGGCCTCGTCGAGATCATCCCGCGCCACGGCGTGCGGATCGTGCCCGTCTCCCTCACCGACATGCGGGAGATCTACGAGGTCTGCGTCTCGCTGGAGAGCACCGCGGCCGGGCTCGCCGCCGCCGCCGCGCTTCCTCCGGACGCGATCGACGAACTGACCGCGATCTGCGAGCTGATGACGACCAGCCTCGACGGCGGCGACATCGAGCGATGGGCCCTCGAGGACGAGGCATTCCACCTCAAGGTCGTCGAGTTCTCCGGCAACCGGCGGCTCCGGGAGATCGTCTCGAATTGCTGGGACCAGGTGCATCGCGCGCGCCTGTTCACGCTCCGCCTGCAACCCCATCCGCAGCCGGCCAAGTCGATCCAGGAGCACCACGACATCATCGCCGCCATTCGAGAGGGCGCTTCCGAGCGGGCTTCGGAACTGATGCGCGAGCATCGCCGGCGGGGGGGCGCCGTCCAGATGGACATCATCCGGAACTACAAGTTCAACAACCTCTGAGCCGGCTCCGAGCACCGGTCGCGCCGCCTCACGGCGTCAGCCGGACCCCCAGCAGGAAGACGTTCGAGACGTAGCTCGCCCCGGGGGAGCTGCTGCGGAGGTTGTCGTACGCGTAGCTCGCGCGCAGCGCGACCTGGCGGTTGAGCCGCCAATCGGCGCGCAGATAGGCGCCCCAGAGCTGCTCGTCGATATTCGCGCCCTGATAGGCCGCGTCCGAGGCGCGCAGCCCTGCCGTGAGCGTGACGTTCCGGCGCAGATCATGCGCGACTTCGAGCGAGCCCCGCGTCACCCGGATGCCGTTTGCGCCCGGCACCGCCGTCTCGTCGACGAGCGAGGCGACGTTGGCGCGGATCGTCGTGAGCGGCGTCATCGAATAGATCAGCGAGGCATCGACGATGGGGCTGGTCAGGGTGCCGAGCCGCTGATCCTCGTAGCTCCGCGTCGAGACGCCGGCCGAGACCTCGGCGGTCAGCTTGCGCGTGATCTCGAAGCTCGTGCCGGCGCGGATGCCGGTCCCGTCGGAGGAGCGGGCATAGCCGGAATTGTCGATCTTCCTGTCGTAGCGCCGCGTGTCGACGAACGCCTCGACGAAGGGAATGAGGCCCGGATGGATCTCGTAGCCTAGCCGGCCGCGCAGACCATAGGCCGTCATGGCGCGGTCGCTCTGGTCGAGCGTCGTGCCGTTCGTCAGCTTGGCGTTCTCGTAATCGTAGCGGTCGATCGTGCCGCGCAGGGACGCGACCAGCCGGTTGAAGCGATGCGTCACTCCGACCGTGCCGCCCTCCGAATAGACCACGGGCCGGCGGACGACGGAGGCGTTGAGGTCGGGCGATCCGGGCCGCTGCGTATCGATGAGATAGCGCCCCTCGATCTCGATCTGGGTGTCGCGCGTCGCATCGAGGCGGAGCCGCAATTCGCCGGAGCCTTCGGGGCGGTTGGCCTCCTTGTTCGAGAAGAACTCGTTATAGGCCCCGCGCAGGTTGCCGGAGAGTTCGTGCCGCGACCAGTCGCTCCGCACGCCGAGTTCGAGCTCCGTGCGCGAGACCGCCGACGCGTTCTGGTTCACCTGGGTGCGGTTGGGATTCGAATCGTAGCCGAAGGACTGCCCGAGGATCGGCGTCAGCGTCACGCTGCCGACCCGCAGCCCGAGCGGCGCGTAGGGGTCGTCGATGGCGGCCGGGCGACGGCGCGGCGGCGGCGTCACGGAGGGGTCCGGAACGCCGGTCTGGAGCGGCTGGACGTCGGGCGCGACCTCCGGCGGCGCGATCGTCGCGCGGAAGGGACCCCGGACCGGAGACGAGACGGGCGACCCGCTGCGCCTCGTCCGCGGCGGCCTCAGCGCCTGCCGCGCTGCCGAACCGGTGGTCGTCGAGACAGGCGGAGCCGCCGTACCCTCATCGGCCGGCCCGGACAGGCCGGGGCGCAGAAGGCCTGCGGCGACCGGGTCGGTCCCGGCGGCACCCGCGCCGCCCGGAAGCTGTCCCGGGGTTGCTCCGCGCACCGGCAGGTCCTGCGCCGATGACGGCACGGCCGCGAGGCTGCCGCCGAGCAAGGCGACCGCTGCGGCAAGAGCCGAAGATCGGATATGGCGCCGTGAAGCCGACAGGACACACCTCTCGCTCGGCCGCGACGCCAAGCATGGTTAACGGACCTACAACGGCCTTGGTTAATCCCCGGTAAGCGCCGGAGGGCTGCGCTCCGGTGCCTCGCGGAGCGCGGGGGAAGCTGGTAAAGGCGGCAAATGACCAGCATCGTGAGACCCCGGCCCGTCGCCCAAGGCGGCCGCTCCGCCGTGGAATCGGCCGCCCGCACCATCGAAACGGAGCGCAACGGCCTCGACGTGCTGCGCGAGGCCATGGACGGAGAGCTCGGCCGCAGCCTGACCGCAGCCGTCGAAAGCATCGCCGCCGCGAAGGGGCGCGTCGTCGTCACGGGCATGGGGAAGTCCGGCCATATCGGCCGCAAGATCGCCGCCACCCTGGCCTCGACCGGAACGCCCGCCTATTACGTCCATCCGGGCGAAGCGAGCCACGGCGATCTCGGCATGATCCAGCCGGACGACGTCATCCTCGCGCTTTCTTGGTCCGGAGAGACCCGGGAGCTCGCCGACATCCTCTCCTACGCGAAGCGCCGCCGCGTGCCGCTGATCGCCCTCACCTCGAATGCCGATTCGACGCTCGGCCGCGAGGCCGACATCTGCCTCGCGCTTCCGCGAGCGCGAGAAGCCTGCCCCAACAACCAGGCGCCCACGACCTCGACCACCATGACCCTGACCATGGGCGACGCGCTGGCCGTGGCCCTCCTGGAGGAGCGCGGCTTCTCCGCCCTCGACTTCCACGCCTACCATCCGGGCGGAAAGCTCGGGGCCGAGCTGAAACAGGTCTCGAGCGTGATGCACAGGGGCGAGCGGCTGCCCGTCGTCCCGGCCGGCACGCCGATGACCGAGGCGCTCGTCATCCAGTCGGAGAAGGGCTTCGGCTGCGTCATCGTCACGGGTCCGGACGGAAGCCTCGCGGGGATCGTGACCGACGGGGACCTTCGCCGCCACATGGGCGCGACGCTGTTCACCATGAGCGTCGACGAGGTGATGACGCGCGGTCCGACCACCATCGAGCCGGACACGCTGCTCGGCGAGGCGCTGGAGATCGTCGAATCCCGCTCGATCTCGGCGCTCGTCGTGGTCGAGGCGGGACGGCCCGTCGGGCTCATCCACGTTCTGGATCTTCTGCGCGCGGGCGTTGCCTGACCGCCCTGCGGGCAGAGCATCGGCCATGCGTGACTGATCCGGCAGCCTGATGGTTCTGGGAGGGTGATCCGATGAGGTCGAGCTGCGCTGGAGCCCTTCTCCTCGCGTCGCTGGCGCTCGGGACGCAAGCCCAGGCGGAGGTCACGCGCATCGGAGACTGGGCCGTCGCCCCGTCCTTCGCAAAGAGCGAGAAGGCCCGCACCTCGCTGAGCGGTGCCGCGTGTGCGACGCCGACGAATTGCCTCGTCGTCAACGACGAGACCCAATACGCTCAGTTCTTCACGCTGAAAGGCCGGACACTCGTTCCCGGGCGAGTGATCCGGCTCCTTCCGGCCGAGGTCGACGGCCAGGAGATGAAGGACATCGACGCCGAAGGCGTCGCCGTGGTGCGGGGCCGGGACGGCGCATCGTCGCATTACTACGTCGCGGGTTCGCACGGCGCCTCGCGCCGCGGCAAGGTCCGTGCGTCCACCTTCTTCCTCTTCCGCATCCCGGTGGATGGTCGGACGGGCGAGCCGCGCTTCTCCTTCGACGACAGGGTCGTGGCCGCCGAGATCACACGGAGCGCGGCGCTTCGCGCGGCGATCCGCGCGCATCCCGACCTCGCCGCCCATGCGGAAAAGAGCCCCGAAGCGGGCGGCGTCACGGTCGAGGGCGTCGCCGTGGACGGCGAGAATCTCCTCCTCGGGCTGCGCTCGCCCGCCCCCGGCGGCGACGCGTTCGTCGTGAGCCTCCCCGTCACGAGCGCGTTCGACGACAACGCCCCCGCGATCGCCGTCCGGCGCGTCGGCCTCGAGAAGGGCGCCGGGATCCGCGACCTCGCCGCGGTCGAGGGCGGGGTTCTCGTCCTGTCGGGCCAGATCGCGAGCCGGCCTGCCGCGGACGAACCACCGGTCACGCCGGCCATCTGGTTCTGGGACGGGCGCTCCGAGCGCGCGCGAAAGCTCGGCACGCTGCCGGGCATCGGCCCGGCCGACAAGGCGGAAGCGTTGATCGTGCTGGAGGATTCCGGCACCACCCTCCGGACGCTCGTCCTGTTCGACAGCGTCGAGAACGGCGGCCCCGTCGAGTTCCGCGTCGAGCGATAGGCAGGCTCGCACAGCTCATCCCGCATTGCTGGGATGTCGACTGCCGGTTCGTGGGGGCAGCGGCGATTTAGGCTCGCTTATACGCGTCGGGTTTAAGGACTTCCATGAAACGCCACGCATTGCCGATTTCGTTGAAGCCGAATTGCTTATAAAACGAATGGGCGTCTGATGTCAGCAGCAACAGCCGGCGAAGATCCCGAAGATCCGGATGCTGCATTACTTCGTGCATGAGCCATTTCGACAGCCCCTTTCCACGATGAGGCTGCAGGACAAATACATCTGCGACCAAGGCGAACGTCGCCCGGTCCGTGATGACGCGTGCGAAGCCAGTCTGCGCCCCGTTATGGTACACGCCAAAGCAGAGCGAATGATCAATCGAGGTCTCCACCACCGAGCGGGGAATGCCGGGACACCAGTATGATTCCTCGGATAGGAACCGATAGATGACGTCGCGATCGAGTCGACTCGGATCCCTCGATATTTCGTATCCAGGAACATGCATCATAGCTCGGGCCGATCGTCGCTTTCGGGTGGTGATTCCCACGAGGAGATTGAGCAGCCGGGTCGCTCGTGATCCCAAAAGGTCGTTCAGGCCATCTTGGAGCGAGCGATAAGGACCCCCGTCACTCGCCGGCAATATAGTCGCGCGGGACTTCGATATGCGAGAGCGTCAACGCGATCTTCCACGTCATGCGCGGAGGAATAGCCTGCTTCGCCCGGATCAATCGAAACAGACGGCTCTCGGCGGACGCCGAAGCCACCATCGCCTCTGCGACGGCCTTCCTCTACGCAGCCGCCATCGTCCTCACCCGCCGCATCGCGCGAGCGTCATGAGTTTCGGGACGGACCCTCAGGCCAGACGGCCGAACACGATCTCGCTCTCGCCCTGTCGCCTGCGGTCGATCTCCGCGAAGCCCTCGGGCAGCGTGAAGCCGGAGGCCGCCGCCTCCTCGACCACCACCAGAGCCCCGGGCGCCAACCAGCCGCCGTCGCGGCAGGAGAGCAGCGCGGCTCCGGCGAGATCGCGCCCATAGGGCGGATCGCAGAAGACGAGCGACACGGGCGGGTTCGGCGCCGCCGCGCCCATCCGGGTCGCGTCACGCCGGAAGAGGCGGCTCATGCCGCCGGCTCCCAGCGTCTCGACATTCTGCCGGATCAGGCCCCGCGCCGCCGCTCCCTCGTCGACGAAGATCGCGAAATCCGCCCCCCGCGACAGCGCCTCGAGGCCGAGCGCGCCCGTCCCCGCGAAGAGGTCGAGCACCCGCGCGCCGCGCACGGCATCGTCGTGGCCGTGGATCAGGACGTTGAACAGCGTCTCGCGCAGCCGGTCCGAGGTCGGCCGGATCGGCGCCTTGGCATCGGGGACGGCAAGCCCCCTGCCCCGCCAGCGCCCGCCGACGATCCTCATCGGTGCGGCCTAGGAACGAGGCGGACGCGGACCGGGCCGGCCGCCCGGACGGGGGCGATCGCCGGGCGAGGGCCGCTTGCCGCCTCCGGCGGGGCGCCCGGGGCCCGGCCGTCCGCCGAAGCCGCCGCGCGGAGCCGCCGGTGCGCCGCGGCCCTTGCCGCCGCCACGGAAACCGCCTTCGCTGCGGTCGCTCGCCTCGTCCTTCCAGCGCCGGCGATCGACGTTCTCGGCTCGGGGACGCCGCTCCTCGCGGGGCGGCGCGACGATGCGCTCCACGAGGACCCTGCGCCCCTCGCCTCCCTCGATCGGCTTCGCGCGGCTGCGCGGCTTCGAGGCCGAGGCGGCGCGCTCCGCCTTCGGGTCCTCGCGGCGATCGCGGCGGGGCGGGCGCGACGGACGGGCGTCGTCATCGGCACGCCAGACGAGATCTCGCGGACGTTCCTCGCGCTGCTCCTTGGGCCGGGCGCTCCGGCGATCGCCGCGCTCGAACGGCGCGGCCCGAGGGGGACGGTCGAAATCGGGGCGCGGCGGACGCTCGGGACGGCCTTGCTCGCCGCGCAGGGCCGCGTTCCGCGAGCGCGGCGGCCGCGCCTGGAGTTGGGCGGGCTTGCCGAACGGCGCGATCGGGGTTCGGACCGGGCTTTCGAAATCCGCCCCGGCCTCGGCCGCGAGGCTTTCGCCGAGCTGTTCCTTGAGGACCTTGGTCCGAATCTCCTCGACCAGACCCGACTCGAGCTCTCCGAGCTGGAACGGGCCGAAGGAGAGCCGGATCAGCCGGTTCACCTGGAGGCCGAGATGCTCGAGGATGCGCTTGACCTCGCGGTTCTTACCCTCGCGGAGCGAAATCGAAATCCAGCTGTTGTCGCCCTGGACGCGGTCGAGCACCGCTTCGACCGGTCCGTATTCCATCCCGTCGATGGTGATGCCCTTGCGCAGCCGGTCGAGATCGGCCTGCGTGACCTCGCCTCGGGCACGCGCACGATAGCGGCGCGTCCAGCCGGTCTCCGGATGCGCGACCACCTTGGCGAGGCCGCCGTCATTGGTGAGGAGCAGCAGCCCCTCGGTGTTGATGTCGAGGCGGCCGATCGCGACCACGCGCGGCATCTCCTCCGGCAGCGAATCGAAAACCGTGGGCCGCCCTTCGGGGTCGCGGAACGTCGTCACGAGGCCGCGCGGCTTGTGGAACAGCCAGAGCCGCGTCCGCTCGCGCGAGGGAAGCGCCTCGCCGTCGACCGTGATCACGTCGTTCGGGCCGACATTGATCGCGGGCGAGGTCAGCGGCGCGCCGTTCAGCGTCACGCGCCCGGCCTCGATCATCGCCTCGGCATCGCGGCGCGAGGCGACGCCGGCCCGCGCGATCACCTTCGCGATGCGCTCCTCGCTCGGAACGGCCTCCACGACCGGCTGCGCGTCCGATGCCGCCGGCCGGGCCACCCGGCGGCCCGGATCGCGCGGCGCCCCATCCGGGCCCGATCGGGCCGGGCCGGTTCCGAAACGGGGCTTGCCGGGCCCCTTGCCGCCCGGTTTTCCGGGAAATCGGCCGGGAGCCTTCCCCGGGGGCTTCCCGGAGGCTTTGTCGAAGGGACGCCCGCCCTTGGCCGGGCGTCGGTCGTCCCTCGCGCGGGCGCCTCGCGGCGGTCGCGGATGGTCGTCATTGGTGTCGGTCATCGGGTGCTGATAGCAGAGCGGATTCACGAGCGCGAGGCGTTCCGGAGCGATGTCGAACGAGAGTGGGCCGAGACCCGGCCCCATGACGGAGGCGCTGGCCCAGGCGCGCCTCGCGGAAGCGGCGGGCGAGGTACCCATCGGCGCCGTCGTCGTCCGCGACGGACGCATCGTCTCCGCCGCGGGCAACCGCACGCGCACCGACAACGACCCGACCGCCCATGCCGAGATGGTCGCGATCCGCGCCGCCGCCCGCGCCCTCGGCGAGGAAAGGCTCACGGGCTGCGATCTCTACGTGACGCTCGAGCCCTGCGCGATGTGCGCAGGCGCGATCGCCCATGCCCGCATCCGGCGCCTGTACTTCGCGGCATCCGACCCGAAGGGCGGCGGGGTCGAGCACGGCCCGCGCGTCTTCTCCCACCCGACCTGCCATCATGTGCCGGAGGTCTATGGCGGCATCCGCGAGAGCGAGGCCGCGGCGCTGCTGCGGGCGTTCTTCGCGGGGCGGCGCTAAGCGATGCCGAAGACCCTGGACCCACCCCTCCGGATCGCGCCTCTCGACGACCGGCCGCAGTTCCGCAAGACGGTGGCAGACCGCATCTGGCGGGCCTGGTGGCAGGACCAGGGCGTCCCGCTCGCCGAGATCGACGGGCGGGTCGGGGAGAGCCTCGGGCGGGAGACGATCCCCACCACGCTCGTCGCCACGATCGGCGAGCGGTTCGCCGGAACGGTCTCGCTGATCGACAGCGACATGGACGAGCGGCCGGATTACCGCCCCTGGATCGCGGCGTTGTGGGTCGATCCCGCGCATCGCGGCTCGGGAACCGGGACCCTCCTGCTCGCGGCCGCGGCGGCGAAAGCGTTCGAGGCGGGCTTCGACAGGGTCTATCTCTGCGCCAAGTCTTCCAAAGCGGCCTTCTACGTCTCGCGGCGCTGGCTGCCGATCGAGGAGGACGTCGCCGGCCTGACCATCTTCGCGCTCGCGCGCTGACACGACGCCAAAGCCGTCGGCCATCGGCCTCGGCGGCTCACGCGAGTTCCGCCGCTCCGGGCACGACGCGGATGATGTCGGCGCGCGCGCCGAGTTCGGCGAAGAGGGCCGGATCGGCCCCCGTCATCCAGACCTGGGCTCCGAAGGCGTCGAGGTCCTCGTAGAGCGCGGCCCGCCGGGCGGGATCGAGATGCGCGGCGACCTCGTCCAGCAAGACCAGCGGCGCGAGGCCGCTCATCCGCTCGACGAGCCGGGCATGGGCGAGGACGAGCCGCAGGAGGAGCGCCTTCTGCTCGCCGGTCGAGCACAGCTCGGCCGGCAGATCCTTCGGACCGTGTCGCACGAGAAGGTCCGTCGCCTGCGGCCCGACCAGGGTCCGCCCGGCCGCGGCGTCCCGCGCGCGGCTCGCACGGAGCTTCGCCCGATAGGCATCCTCGACGTCGAGCGCCGCGCCGCCTGCGGCGAGGTCCTCGAACTCGCCCGCGAGGCCGAGCCGGCCGAACGGAAAGGGCGAGGGCCTGTCCGCCGAGGCGAGCAGTTCGGCATCGAGCCGGCCGGCCGTCTCCCGCCGGGCCGCGGCGACGGCGACGGCGAGTTCGGCGAGTTCGCGCTCGGCCGCATCGAGCCAGGCGCCGGCCGCCGCTTCCTCCAACAGGCGGTTGCGGGCGCGCAATGCCCGTTCGAGCGCATTGACGCGGGTGCCGTGGCGCGAATCGACGGCGAGAACGAGCCGATCGAGGAAACGACGCCGGTCGCCGGGCGTGCCCCTGAACAGGCCGTCGAGATCCGGCGTCAGCCAGACGAGGCGCAGATGCTCCGCGAAGGCCGACGCCGACGAGACGGTCGCGCCGTCGATCCGGCACAACCTCTCGCTCCGCCCTTCGCCGCCGCGCGCGAAGCTCGTTCCGAGCCGGTGGCCCGCCTCCTCGGCCTCCTCGGCGCGTCCGAGGGCGATCGACGCCGCGAAACGCTCCTGCCCGAGCCGGGCCATGTCGGCGAAATCCGCCCGCCGCAGGCCGCGTCCCTGCGCGAACAGCGACAGGGCTTCGAGAATATTGGTCTTGCCGGCACCGTTCTCGCCGCACAGGGCCACGAGCCGGCGCGAGAGCCGGAGATCGAGCGAGGCGTAACTGCGGAAATCCTGGAGGATCAGCCGATGAATGCGGGGCTGCTCGTGCACGCTCGAACCTGAAGGGATGACGATGGCCGGAGGCGGAAGCGGACGGACGGCCATGACAATCATAGCCGCGCCCGCTAGATCGCGCCATGAACTACCGGCACGCCTTCCACGCAGGCAATTTCGCGGATGTGATGAAGCACGTGCTGCTCGTGCGCATGCTCGTCCATCTGCAGAAGAAGCCGGCGGCCTTCCGCACCATCGACACGCATGCCGGGATCGGCCTCTACGACCTCGACGGAGACGAGGCCGCCCGGACCGGGGAATGGATCGAGGGCGTCGGCCGGATGGAGGAGCCCTTCGCGCCCGATGTCGAAGCCCTGCTCGCCCCCTGGCGGTCGCTCCTCCAGGCTGTGCGGGCGCGCCACGGCACCTCCGCCTATGCCGGCTCCCCCGCCATCGTCCGCGAGTTGCTGCGGCCGCAAGATCAGGCGGTGCTGGTCGAGAAGCATCCGGCGGACGCGGACAGTCTTCGCGCGCGCTACAACGACGTGCGCAACATCAAGGTCCTGCATCTCGACGGCTGGACGGCGCTCGGCAGTCTCATTCCGCCCAAGGAACGGCGCGGGCTCGTCCTGATCGATCCCCCGTTCGAGGAGCCGGGAGAACTCGCCCGCGCCGCCGAACGGCTGGCGAAGGCCTCGCGCCGGTGGCCGACCGGCCTCTTCGCACTCTGGTATCCGATCAAGGTCGAGCGGGATGTCGACGCCGTCGCCCGCACTCTTTCGCAGATCCTGACGAGGCCGGCCGTGCGGCTCGAACTTCTCGTCGACCGCGCGGACGGCACGCGGCTCGCCGGCAGCGGCCTCGTCGTCGTCAACCCGCCCTGGACGCTCCCTGCGGAAGCCTCGCTGATCCTGCCGGCTCTCGCCGCGAGACTGGGACGGAGCGCAGACGCCAAGACGCGGGTCGACGTCCTCGTCGAAGAAGAGGGAAAGCTCACGCCATGAAAAAAGCCCCGCTCGAACCCGAGCGAGGCTTTTCGGTCCAGCACGACAGCCGATCGACTGCGCCCGCGCAGCACGTGCGCCGACGCACGTCGTGCGGCAGGCGACTTACGCGGCGCTGGCGCTACGGCTGCGGCGGGGCTTCGCGGGAGCCGGTGCGGGCTCAGGCTCGCGCTTGCGCTGACGGCCGAGACCCATCGACTTCGCCAGTTCGGAGCGCTGCTTGGCATAGTTCGGCGCGACCATCGGGTAGTCGGGCGACAGGCCCCACTTCTCGCGATAGCGCTCCGGCGTGAGACCCCGGCCGCTCAGGTGGCGCTTCAGAGACTTGTAGCGGCGTCCATCCTCGAGGCTGATCAGGTAGTCCGGAGAGATCGACTTCTTGATCGGAACCGCCGGAACGGGCTTCTCCGCCTCGGGCGCCTTGGGGTTCGCCAGCAACGACAGCGAGCTGTGCACCGAGGCGATCAGCTCCGGCAGGTCGCCCTTTTGAATGGAATTATGCATCACGAACGCGGCGACGACTTCAGCGGTCAGCTCGATGAAGTTCGGCTGGTCCGCAATCTCCTTGCTGTCCATAATTGAGAATGCTTCCTTGATTGGTATAGCAGGCGCCTCCGCCATGCCTTCCCCAAGGCTTCGTTGTCAAGGCTGGTATTGGAGGGTGCAAATTTGGTGTGCTGAAAGTCCAATGTTTCGACATCGGATTTTCGTTTCGAGCGATGCGTTGACCGCAAGTCGGGGTGCGCCCGATGTTGCTAAAGGTCGCTCCGCCGAGTGTTCCCGCTTTGGATTATTACACCTTAAGAGAGCGTTACTGGAGGCCTCGCATAGCCTCGACCGAAGAAAACGATGCCGAGAACTCAAGCAGTCTGAGACCAACAGCGCCCCGGACCGCCCGCCGGCCGTGCATCACTGAGAGTTGCAGATCGGACGGCCTCAAATATCTCCGGCGTCGCTCAAGTCGGTTTCATGCCCCTGGCCACGCCTGTGCCCAAGGGTCGCGCCCGATCATCTTGGTATCAAACAGACAATCAGCTCTTGCAGTCCTTTCGGCGAACCGAAGACGGAGCTCTCACGCCCGACGCGGACCGTGCCCCTCATGGGAATGGTCGTGATGGTGATGCCCGTGATCATGCCCGTGATCGTGACCATGGGAGTGATCGTGCGAGTGAGCGTGAGCGTGAGCGTGAGCATGACCACCGCCATGCGCATGCCCGTGATCGTGCCCATGATGATGGTCGTGATGATGATCATGGCCGCAGCCACAGCCGGGACCGTGATCGTGATCGTGATCGTGATGCCCGTGATCGTGGTGATGCGCATGGCCGCCGGCCTCGCGCTCGGGCCGGAACGGGCGCTCGACCTCCTGCGCCTTGGCGCCGAGACCTCGCACCAGCTCCAGCAGGCCCCCATCATGGCCGACATAGAGAGCGTCGTCGGTGATCTCGGTGGGAACGTGCCGATTGCCGATATGCCAGGCCACCTTCATCAGGCGCGCCGGGTTGTCCGTCCGGATCTCGATCAGCCGCTCCGAAGCGGCCTTGATCCGGACGAGCCGCCCGTCCTCCAGTTTCACCGCATCGCCATCGTCGAGGACGGTCGTGCGGTCGAGATCGAGCATGACCTCGAGCCCGCCATCCGACGTCAACGCCCCTCCCTGAAGGCGGCGGCCTTCGTGATCGAGCGTCAGCGTATCGAAGACCCGCTCCGCCTTGACGGCGGCGCGGCGGAGGACGGCGGTGGCGCGGAGCATGGTCTCACCCGGTTCTGTCGGCAGGGCTTCTAGCAGCCCGCGGAGGACGTGTCTTGGTTGGGCGCAAGGCGGCCAGCGACGCCCAGGCAGGCGGCACCGCTCGGGCCGTAACATGGTGCGGGCGGCCGGGCTCGAACCGGCACAGGCCTTCCGGCCCCACGGATTTTCATACCACTTCGGCTTTCGCCGCCGCCGGATCCGGCGTTCGTGGTCTGGACTATCCCTTCACCCTGGCGCTGGGCTTTAGGTGCTGCCCGTCTAGTCTCTACACCTTCCCCGGAGAGGGGCTTGGCTCGGGATTGCCAGCGAAGGTTTCCCCGAATTTGGGCAGTTCTGCATCAAGGGTTTCCCCTTGAGCACTCAATGACTTCAAGTCCGATGCGTCTACCAATTTCGCCACGCCCGCATGACGGTATCGTATAGCCGGCACGATTCGTTCGTCCAAGGACAATCGACTGGCTCGCGGCGATCTCCACCGAGCCGTTCGAGACCCGGACGCCAAGTCCGACCTTGCTCAGGCCTTATCCTCGGCGAGGGTGTGAGCGACGATGGCATTCGCGTGCCCGTGGCCCAGGCCGTGCCGGTCCTTGAGGTAGCTTACGAGTTCCGAATGCCTGGCCGGATATTGCCCGCGGACCAGAGCCTTCCACTCCGCGATCGGCTTGCCGTATCTCTTCTCGATCGAGGGAAAGTAGGACGCCGGTCCCTTGGCGGATGCCTCTGGCATGTCGTCTCCCGCAAATCCTCCCTCGCCCGGCAGGCTCAGGCGGAAACCCTTCCCGCCTTCGATCCGGACCGGGGCGAGGCGTGGATGGTGCGGGCGGTCGGACTCGAACCGACATATCCGTGAGGACGGCGGATTTTGAGTCCGCTGCGTCTACCAATTCCGCCACGCCCGCGCTGCCGACCTGATCTCGGCACGGATCGGTCGGCTGCGCTCCCATAGAGCGTCGGTATCGGATTGCAAGCCAAGTCTCCTCCGCCTTCCGTACGAAGGATGACGCTTGCGTCGCTCCGTTTTGTTCGACATTAAAGCCGACGACAACGAACGCCGAAATGTGCGGAGATGGGGATGAGACGCCGGGACTGCCTTTTCACGCTCGGATCGGCGAGCCTCGCCGCCGGATTCCTCCCACGCCAGGCCTCGGCCCAGACGTTCCCGGAACGCCCCGTGAGCCTCGTCAACGGATATCCGGCCGGCGGTTCGACGGAGGTCTCCGCGCGCCTCGTCTCCGATGGCATGATGCGGCGCCTCGGCGGCTCGCGCGTCATCGTCGAGAACCGGCCCGGCGCGAGCGGGACGGTCGCGGCCGAATGGGTGCGGCGCCAGCCGGCCGACGGCTACACGCTCCTGCTGTCGGAATCGTCGTCCTTCGCCATCTGGCCGAGCATGCATCAGAACGGGACGAAATACGCCCCGCTGACGGATTTCGACTGGATCGGGACCGTCTGCACGGCGCCCATGGTCCTGATCGTCAGCCCTGACTTTCCGGCCAAGACCGTCGCCGAGGCCGTCGAGGTGCTGCGATCGCCGCGCTCCGAGAAGCTCGACTACGGCACCTCCGGCGCCGGCTCGATCCCCCACATTGCCTGCGAGATGCTGCGCCACGCGATCGGCAGCGGCAACGCCTCGCGCCACGTCCCCTATCGCGGCGGCGCGGCGTCGGTCCTGGCGGTCTCGAAGGGCGAGGTCGGCTGGGCCGTCGCGTCGCTGGGCTCGGCGGCGGGCCTCATCCAGGGTGGGCTCGTG
The DNA here is from genome assembly GCF_004363955.1 of Enterovirga rhinocerotis. Taxonomy (GTDB): domain Bacteria; phylum Pseudomonadota; class Alphaproteobacteria; order Rhizobiales; family Beijerinckiaceae; genus Enterovirga; species Enterovirga rhinocerotis. The sequence continues at coordinate 122,191 of NZ_SNZR01000015.1, read as the reverse complement.
CGCCCGCTCGCAGTCACGAGTCCGAAGCGCTTCCCGACCATTCCGGACGTGCCGACCTTCGTCGAAGCGGGATTGCCGACGATGGAGCTGGATATCTACTACCTCGTCCAGGCTCCCGCGGGTCTGCCGCCGGCCATCCTCAAGATGCTGAACGAGGCCTGCGCCGCCACCCTCGCCGACCAGACGGCGCGCGAGCGCTTCGTGACCGCCGGAATGGCCGCCTGGGAAGGCCCCAACACGCCCGACTCGACCCGTGCCATCGTCGAACGCGAATTGAAGCGCTTCAAGGAGATCGGCGAGCGGACGGGCATCCAGATCATGGGCTGACGGGCAGCCCGGATCGCTTCTCCCCTCAGGCGCGCTTGCGCAGGATGCTGCGGACCGAATAGCGGTCGGCGGGATAGGTGTTCAGCGAAACCTCGAACGTCTCGCCCGTCGGCGTCACGTAGCGGCGCCGGACGAGGAGGCCTGCCCTGACGTCGCCGGCCTCCAGCGACGCCGCGAGGGTCGCCGGCAGCGGCACTGCCGAGATGTCCTGCTCGACATGGCCGAGCTTGATCCCGTGCCGCTCGAGCGTGATCTCGTAGATGGCGCGGTCTCCCGCCTCGACGGCGGCCCGATCCGGCGCGAAGCGGGCCGCGACCATGACCTCGGACCAGCAGAGCGGCTCGCTCTGGCCCTTGCGGTACCGGATGCCCGCGACGCGGAACCAGCGCCCGTCACCCTCCTCCTGCAAGTCGGCCGGCAGGATGCGGGGATGGGAGACGAACCCCGTATGGAGGACGCGCAGGTCGGTCGTATGCGCGAAGTCGAACAGCCCGTCGAAATCGCGCAGGGTGTGGACGTAGGTGGATGGCGGCCGCATCGCCAGCACGACCGTGCCCGTCTTCCGGCGGCGACCGAGCAGGCCCTGCTCGGTCATGATCTTCAACGCCTCGCGGACCGTATGCCGGCCGACGCCGAACCGGCGCTGGAGCTCCTGCTCGGTCGGATAGCGCGCACCCACGGCGTAGCGGGCGCTGGCGAGTTCGTCGATCAACTCGCCCGCGAGTTCGCGATGCCGGACGGGAGACGACGTCTGATGAGGCGAGTTCGAGGACACCGGCGACCCTAGCGCGCCCCGCCCGTAGCGCCAACCGGAGACCGAGGCAAAGCCGGTGGACCGGCTCTCACCTGCCACGGAAGCTGGGCGGCCGCTTCTCGTTGAAGGCGAGGACGCCCTCGTGCCGGTCCTCGGTCGGGACCATGCGGTTATAGGCTTCGATCTCGAAGGTGAGTCCGTCGCGCAGCGACATCTGCAAGCCGCGATGGATGGCCTGCTTGGCCTGGCGGATCGAGATCGGCGCGTTGGCGGCGATGCGCAGGGCGGTCTCGGTCGCCGCCGGGAGCAATGCATCCGCCGGATAGACCGCGTTGACGAAGCCCCACGCCTCGGCCTGGGCTGCGGTGAAGGGACGGCCCGTCAGGATGAGTTCCTTCGCGCGGCGCTCGCCCATGGCCCGCGGCAGGTTCTGCGTGCCGCCCGCCCCCGGCATGATGCCGAGCGTGACCTCCGTCAGCGCGAAGCGTGCCCCTTCGGCGGCGTAGACGAAATCGCAGCAGGCGGCGATCTCGCAGCCGCCGCCATAGGCGGCACCGTTCACCGCGGCGATGACGGGGACGGGGCAGTCGAGCACCGCCCGCGACATGCGCTCGAAGATGACGTGCTGGCGCGTCCAGGCCTCGTCGGTCATCCCGCGCCGCTCCTTGAGGTCGCCGCCGGCGCAAAAGGCCTTCTCGCCCGCGCCGGTGAGGATCAGGCAGCGGAGCGTGCCGGGATCCAGCGCGACATCCTCGAAGAAGCGGACGAGGTCGCGCCCCATCTGGGTGTTCAACGCATTCGACGCCGACGGCCTGTTCATCCGCACGACGAGAACGTGCTCGCCGGCGGGCTCGATGGCGAGAGTGTCGAAACGCAGATCGGTCACGCGCGGCCTTCCTCGACGGTCCGGATGACCGCGCCCAGCCAATCGCCGATCCGGGCGGCGGCGGGAAGCCCCCTGCCCTCGTCGAACAGCGCGTCGATCCCCGCCTGATCGGCGCGGGGCGCCGCACGCTTCAGGCAATCGGCCCATTTGGCGCGGAGCTGATCGGGAGTGATCGGGTCCTTGTCCGAGCCCGGCAGCAGCACGACCGTGCGCGAGACGCTGGCGCCCGAAACGGGGGTCAGCGTCACGGTGACGGGGGCAAGCCCGACATCGCTGCCGTGCCGGCTCGCCGCGTCTGCCTCGACGACGGTCACGTCGCGCAGGCGGGCCTGGAGCGCCGGGCGCATCACCGCCTCGTCGGTGAAGCTCGCGAGGTCGATACGGCCATCCGCAAGGCTCGCCGCGATGGCATAGGGCGCGCTGAAGAGCGCATTGAGGCCGCTCTTCGGATAGGGATGGATCAGGGGCTTGGTGCCGCCCTGCGGAACGTCGACGCGCATCGCCGCGACGGAATCGAGATCGAGCCCCGTCTCCCGCCTCAGGCCGAGCGCCGCCTCGATCATCTTGTGGAGCAGATAGCAGCACGGATAGCGCTTCTGCTCGAAGCCGGGCTCGGCGAGCGCGAAAGGTCGTCCGAGTTCGAGGCTCGCCGGCCAGTGGCGCGTCTCGCCGCCGGAGAAGGCGTTCAGATAGCCTTCGCCGTCCAGGGCCTCGGCCGCACCCTCGAGCCCCGCCTCGGCGAGCCGGACCGCCCGGACGCCGTTCGCGGCGGCCATGCCGACATGGAGCGATTTCACCAGCGAGCCGAAATTCACCCTGAGGCCCGAGGCGTAGCTCGCGGCAATGGCGAGGGCATGGGCCGTCGTCGCCTCGTCGAGCCGCCGGAGGCGCGCGACCGCGGCCGTCGCACCGAGCGTGCCGAGCGTCGCCGTCGCATGGAAGCCGAGGGCATAGTGGCGAAAGCCCATCGCCTGGCCGGTTCGGATCAGGACCTCCGTCCCGACGACGAAGGCATCCAGGAGATCGCGGCCGCTCGTCGCCTCGCGATCGGCCGCCGCCAGCAGCGCCGACAGGATCGGCGCGCTCGGATGGCAGACGGCCTGCATGGAAACGTCGTCGTAATCGAGGATGTGGCTGGCCATCCCGATCAGGAGGGCCGCGTCGTCCGCGCGGTAGCGCGCGCCCGACCAGAAGGACGGCACGCCGCCCGGATGCGGTTCGAGCGAGGCGGCGAGGCGGGCATGGCCGGGTTCGGCACCGCCCGCGAGCGTGACCGCGAGCGTGTCGAGGACGATCGGCACCGCCTTGGCGAGTACCGGGCCCGCGACCTCGCCCCGGACGACGAACCGCGCGAGCCGCGCCATCGCCGGGAGATCGGGCACCGCCAGCGCGGGCTCGCGTTCTGCGATCGAAGCCGACATCATCATCCTCCCCTTGCGGCCCTCAGCCGAGGATCCCGCGCGCCTTCATCTGTCCGATCGTGGCCTCGTCGAAGCCGAGCGAGACCGCGATCGCATCCGTATCGGCGCCGAGCCCCGACGCCGCGACGAAGCGATTCGGCCGCTTGCCGTCGCCCTTCACCGGAAGCGCGACCACGCGGTGGTCCGGCGCGTCCGGCAGCGGAAGCTCGGCGATCATGCCGCTCGCCGCGACCTGCTCATGCGCCATCATCTGCCCGAGATCGTGCAACTCGCTGCAGGGCGCCCCGGCGCGCCGCAGGGCAGCGACGGCGTCCTTCGCATCCATGGCGGAGGTGACGGCCTCGATCGCATCGTGCAGCGCCGCGCGGTTGGCGATGCGTCCCTGGTTGGTCCGGAAGCGCTCGTCCTCCGTCCATTCCGGATGGCCGAAGGCCTCGGCGACGGCGCGGAAGAGGCGGTCGTTGCCGGCCGCGATGAAGACGTGGCCGTCGCGCGACCGAAAGGTCTCGTAGGGCGCGGTCATGGCCATGGCCGAGCCGATCTTCCGCGGCAGCTTCTGCGTCGCGACATAGCCCGCGACGAAGACCGTCATCCAGGCGATCCCGGTCTCCATCAGGCTCGCCTCGACGAGCATCCCCTGTCCCGTCTTCTGGCGCTGCATGGCCGCCGCGAGGATGCCGAGCGCGGCCCACATCCCGGTGCCCATATCGATCAGCGAGACGCCGACCCGGACGGGATCGTCGCCCTCGTGGCCGGTCGTGCTCATGATGCCGGTGAAGGCCTGCATCAGGGGATCGTAGCCCGGCAGCCGGCTCAGGGGGCCGACGCTGCCGAAGGCGCTGATGGCGCAATAGATCAGCCCCGGATGGGCCGCGCGCAGCACCTCGGCACCGAGCCCGCGCGCCTCCGCGCTGCCCGGCTTCATCGAATGGATGAAGATGTCGGCGCTGCCGATCAGCGCCTTCAGGACCTCGATCCCCTCGGGACTGCCGACATCGATGGCGATGCTGCGCTTGTTCCGATTGAGCGAGAGGAAGGTCGCCGATTGCCCGCCGATCTCGGGCGGGCGCCAGTCGCGGGTATCGTCCCCCCGGCCGGGCCGCTCGACCTTGATCACCTCGGCGCCGAGATCGCCGAGGATCTGCGTGCAATAGGGGCCGGCGACGTTCTGGGTGAGATCGACGACTTTCAGGCCGGCGAGGACGTCAGACAACATGACCGCAACTGTTCCTTATCGCGCCGCCTTCGCGGCCGGGCATTCGGTTTCGCTCGCCGGCCTGAAGGCCTTGTCCGCAGGCAGGTGCCCGATCTGCTTCAGAAGATCCCACTCGCCCTTCGATTCGGCCGGGGTCTTCACCTGCATGACGTAGGTATCGTAGACCACACGCCCATCGGGCCTGAGCGCGCCGCGCTTGTCGCCGAACAGTTCGATCGGCAACTCGCGCATCTTGGCCATCACCTTGTCGGCATCGACCGTGCCCGCGGCAGCGACGCCCTTCAGGTAGTGCCGCACCGACGCATAGATGTTGAACTGATAGTCGGTCGGCATCTTCTTGGTGCGCTCGAAGAAGGCACGGCCGAAGACGCGGCTCCCCTCGTCCAGGTCCCAATAGTAATTCGTGCCGATGACCATGCCCCCGGTCTGATCGAGGCCGACGGCCTTGATGTCGGAATCGTGGAACAGCAGCGGGGCGACCTTGATCCCGCCGGCGGTGAGGCCGAATTCGTTCGCCCCTTTGATCGACTTGATCGCGTCCTGCCCGGCATTGGCCAGCCCGACGACCTGCGCGCCGAGCGATTGGGCGTTGAGGAGATAGGACGACATGTCGGCCGATCCGAGCGGATGGCGCGCGCGCCCGACGACCTCGCCGCCGACCGCCTTCACCGCCGCGACGCCCTGCTCCTCGAAGAGATGGCCGCCGCTGAGATCGACCGTGAGGAAGAACCACTTCTTCTTGTCTGCGAGCGCGCGCGTGGGACCGATCGCGAGAGCGAAGGGATCCATCGCCCAATGGATGCCGGTCGGCGAGCAGGCCTTCCCGTAGAGATCGGGCGTGACCGAGCTCGTCGCGATGGTGATGCGCTTCGTCTGGTTGCCGAGATGCTGGACCGCCAGGGAGATCGCCGAGTTCTGAAGGTCGGCGATCAGGTGCACGCCGTCCTGGTCGATCCATTTGCGCGCGATCGAGGTGGCGACGTCGGGCTTGTTCAGATGATCCGCCGAGAGGAGCTCGACCCTGGCGCCCGGATTCGCCTTCACGAACTCGTCGATCGCCATTTGCGCCGCGACGACGCTGCCGAGGCCGCTATGGTCCGAATAGACCCCGGTCTGATCGTTGAGGATGCCGATCTTGACGGCGGGAGGCTGGGCGCGCGCATCGGGTGCCGTCGCGGCGAGGCCCATCGCCAGCGCTGCCGCAAGCATCGTCCTGATCATACGCCCCTCCCAGGATTCCGGCCCGTGCCCGGACGTCGTGCCGGGTTCTCCAGATCGGGAGATCGGCTTTTGTCCGGATTTTTTCGGGGCGTCAATCCGGCGATTGTATTCGTGCGCCCTCTGTGCTGCATACCGCCGAACCAAATCAGGAGGAGCGACAAGATGCGGGCGGTCTCATTCGCGGGCGATCGGACGATCGAGATGATCACCCTGCCCGATCCCACGCCGGGGCCGAAGGACGTCGTGCTGGAGATGAAGGCCTCCGGGATCTGCGGCTCCGATCTGAAATTCTACCGGGCGCCCCGGGGCGGCGGGCTCGCCGCGCTCGGGTTCAAGAGCGACGGCAGCCTGATCGTGGCGGGCCACGAGCCCTGCGGCATCGTCGTGGCCGCCGGCAGCGAGGTCGACAGCAAGCTCTGGCCGATCGGCAGCCGGGTGATGGTCCACCACTACCATGGCTGCGAATGCTGCCGGCACTGCCGGACGGGCTGGTCGCAGATGTGCGAGGAGATCCCGGTCATCTACGGCGTCACCGGCCATGGCGGCCACGCGCCCTACATGAAGGTGCCGGCCTCGACGCTGGTGCGCCTTCCCGAGGAGCTCACCTTCTCGACCGGCGCCGCGATCTCCTGCGGGACCGGCACGGCCTATGGCGCGCTCGTCCGCCTCGACCTTTCGGCCCGGGACACGCTCGTGATCATCGGACAGGGACCTGTCGGCCTGTCGGGCACCCAGCTCGCCGCCGCCATGGGCGCGCGCGTCATCGCCGTGGACGTCAGCGCGGAGCGGGCCGAGCGGGCCAAGGCCTTCGGCGCGACCGACGCCGTGGATGCGAGCACGGTCGATCCGGTCGAGGCCATCATGGAGATCACCGGCGGCCTCGGCGCCAGCAAGACCCTGGACACGTCGGGCACCGCGACCGGCCGCTCCGCCGCCATCCGGAGCGCCGCGAAGTGGGGCTCCGTCTGCTTCGTCGGTGAAGGCGGGGACGTGACCATCGAGGTGAGCCCGCAGATGATCCGCAAGCAGCTCGAGATCGTCGCGTCCTGGACCTTCTCGACCGTCGGCCAGGCCGATTGCGCCCGCTTCGTCGCCGAGCACGAGGTGGCGGTCGACGACCTCTTCACCGACCGCTGGACCCTCGATCGGGCCGTCGAGGCCTACCAGCACTTCGACAAGGGCAGCAGCGGCAAGGCCGTCTTCGAGATGTGAGGCCCGGCGAGCGGGCCTCAGCCCGCCGCCGCGCAGGCCTCCGCCTCGCCGCGGCGGCGGCTCGCCAGCGCGAGCAGGAGACCCGCCGCCGCCATCACCGCCCCCGCGATCGAGACGGCCGGATGGCCGAGCTCGAGCGCGATCACGCCGCCGCCGAGCGCGGCCCCGATCGCGTTGCCGAGGTTGAACGCGCCGATATTCATGGCCGAGGCGAGGTTCGGCGCATCGGAGGCCGCCTCCATCACCCGCATCTGCAAGGGGGGAACGATGGCGAAGCTCGCGATCCCCCACGCGAAGATCGTCAGCGCCGCCGGCACGTGCCAGGCCATCGTGACCGCGAAGAGGACGAGAAGGCCGGTCAGCGCCGAGAGCGTGACGATCAGCGTTCCGTCGATCGACCGGTCGGCGTAGCGGCCGCCGAGCCAGTTCCCGACGGTCAGGCCGATGCCGTAGAGCACCAGCATCGCGGTGACGAACCCCGTCGAGGCCTGCGTCTCGTCCTTCAGGATGGGCACGATATAGGTGAGGACGGCGAACATCGCGCTGGAGCTGAGCACCGTCAGCCCGAGCGCGACGAGGACGTCCGGCCGCTTCAGGACACGCAATTCGCCCGCCGGATCGGCGTCTTCGACCCGTGCCGTCTCGGGCAGCGCCCGCCACAGGGCCGCCATGGCCAGGACGCCGAGGCCGGCGATGCCCCAGAACACGATCCGCCAGCCGGCATGCTCGCCGATCCAGGTCGCCAGCGGCACGCCGCCGACATTGGCGATCGTCAGCCCCATGAACATCGCGGCGACCGCGCCGGCGCGCTTGTCGGGAGCGACCACGCTCGCCGCCACGATCGAGCCGACGCCGAAGAAGGCGCCATGGTTGAGCGACGTGACGACCCGCGCGGCGAGGAGCGTCCAGTACTCGGGGGCGATCGCCGAGAGGAGGTTGCCGATGGTGAAGATGCCCATCAGGCCGATGAGGAGCGTCCTGCGCGACATCCGCGCGGTCGTCAGCGTCATCAGGGGAGCGCCGAGGACGACGCCCAGCGCATAGGCGCTCACGAGCAGCCCCGCCGTCGGGATGGAGACGCCGAGATCGGTCGCGATGACCGGGAGCAGCCCCATGGGCGAGAATTCCGTGACGCCGATGCCGAAGGCGCCGATGGCGAGAGCAAGAAGTGGAGGATTCACGTCGGGACCTGTGCGTCTGGATAGAGGATGCACAGGTGCGCAATCGGGCTGCCGGCGGTAGACCTGTCCCGCGACAAGCATCTGTGAGCCGGACGCAACGATGGCGCGGGACTGGGTGGATCGATCGGGCGAGATGGAGGTCTTCGCCGCGATCGTCGAGCGCGGCAGCTTCTCGGCCGCCGGGCGGCTGATGGGGCTCAGCCCCTCGGCGGTCAGCCGGATCGTCGGCCGGCTCGAAACGCGGCTCGGCGTGCGCCTCGTCCACCGCACGACGCGTGCGCTGGCGCTCACGCCGGAAGGAGAGGCCTATCACCGCGCCGCTCGGCGCATCCTGTCGGACCTGACCGAAGCCGAGCGCGCGATCGCGGACCAGGCGACGCCGCGCGGCCGCATCCGGGTGAACGCGACGCTCACGCATGGACGGCTGGTCATCGTGCCCCTGCTCGGGGAGTTCCTCGAGCGCTATCCGGGCATCACGGTCGATATCAGCCTCACGGACACCAAGGTCGATCTCGTCGAAGAGAGGACCGACGTCGCGATCCGGGTCGGCCCGCTCGACGACAGCAGCCTCGTCGCGCGGCGCCTCGGCGACAGCGGCCGTACCGTCATCGCCTCCCCCGCCTATCTCGCCCGGCGCGGCACGCCGCAGGTGCCGGAGGACCTGCTTCGGCACAATTGCATCGGCTTCAACTTCCGCCGAGCCGAGCCGCTCTGGCCCTTCCGCCTGGACGGCCGCGAGATCGCGCTGACCGTGACGGGGAATGTCGAGGCCAATAACGGGGAGACCGTCGCCCAACTCGCGCGCGAGGGGGTCGGGATCGGGCGCGTCGGCAGCTTTCACGTCGCGCAGGACATCGCGGCCGGACACCTCGTTCCGCTGCTCGAGGCGTATAATCCGGGCGACCGCGAGCCGATCCACGCTCTCTTCGCGGGCGGCCCCACCACGCCGGCTCGGGTGCGCGCGTTCGTCGACTATCTCGCCGAGAAGCTCGCCTGATCTCGCCGACGAGCCGTGAGCCTGTTGCCGGCCGCCGCCCGTCGAGGGCAATGTGCGGCGCGAGCGGCCAACGGCCCTCGACGACGCTGCTGAAGAAGGGGACACGCATGGCGATCGAGACCGCGCTCACGCGCCGCCTGGGACTGTCGGTGCCGGTGATCCTGGCTCCCATGGCCCTGGTCAGTGGCGGGGCGCTCGCGGCGGCTGTCAGCCGCGGCGGCGGGCTCGGCCTGATCGGGGGCGGCTATGCCGAGGGCGACTGGCTCTCCGAGCAGATCGCCCACGCTGGGAACGCCGAGATCGGCATCGGTTTCATCACCTGGGCGCTCGCCCGCAATCCGGACCTCCTCGCCGTCGCGCTCGACCGCCGGCCGCGCGCGATCTTCCTGTCCTTCGGGGACCTTCGGCCCTTCGCCCCGGCGATCGCCCGCGCCGGCATCCCGCTGATCTGCCAGGTGCAGACGCTGCACGACGCCGAGATCGCGCTCGGCGAGGGCGCCTCGGTCCTCGTCGCGCAGGGAACGGAGGCCGGCGGCCATGGCGGCGGGCGCTCGACGATGGCGCTCGTGCCCGAGATCGCGGACATGGCGGGAGACGTGCCCGTCGCGGCGGCGGGCGGAATCGTCGACGGGCGCGGCCTTGCGGCCTCGCTCATGCTGGGAGCGGGAGGAGCCGTCTGCGGCACCGCCTTCTTCGCGAGCCGGGAATCGCTCTCCCACGCCAAGGCCAAGGAACGCGCCGTCGCCGCGAGCGGCGACGAGACCGTCCGCGACGCGCTCTTCGACCTCGTCCGCGGGCGAGACTGGCCCACGCGCTGGACGAACCGGACGCTCCGCAACGACTATCACCGCGGCTGGTCGACCCGCCTCCATACGCTGCGCGAACAGATGACCGAGCAGCGCCCCCGCTACTTTGCCGCGCAGGAGGCCGGCGACATGGACGTCGCGGCGACGATCGTCGGCGAGGGTGTCGGGCTCGTGCGGGATATCGAGCCCGCCGGCACCATCCTCGATCGCATGGTCGCGGAAGCGGAGGCGCGTCTGCGGAACGGCGGCGGCGATTTCATCGGCAACGGCTGAACGCTGGCGCCCCGTCGACGCGACCGCTTCAGGCCTGACGCGTCGCATCGCCTCTCGCGAGTCGACATTTAAGCAGAAAGTCTGACGCCCAAAAGTCACGTGGTCGCCCGAAGACGCGCCACCACACAAAGTTGTCTTGCCTGCCGACCTCATCGGACCGAAGCCCTGTCGGCTCACGGTGCTTCCGCCGCACGAGCATCGGCACGGAGCTGCGCATATGCTGGTCGTCGGCAACGAGAGCAACAACACGCTCTCCGGAGGGACGGGCGACGACACGCTCGAAGGCTTCGGCGGCAACGACACGCTCGACGGCAAGGGAGGCATCGACACCGCGATCTACCGGCTGCCGGCCGAGATGGGCGGCAAGCTCGTCCAGGAGACGGTCGGATCCTATGTCTATGTCCGGTACGTCGACGGGGATACGACGGCCGACGTCCTGCGCATCTGGCGCTCGGGCTCGCTCGTCAAGGTCGAGGATCTGAGGCCGGGCTCGCCGCTGGGCACCGATACCCTCCGGAACATCGAGAAGATCCAACTCATCGGAGCCGGAAGCGGGACCGGGCTGTCGGCGCCGGCCACGCCGTTCGTTTGGCTTATGACGCTCGATTTGGCTACGTCGGTGGGCTCTTTCGGTATTCGGGGCTCGATCTTGAACGATACGATCGACGTCGCGAAGCTCTTCCCCAATACGGGCTGGCTGACCGTTCATGGGGGGTCGGGAAACGACACCATCATCGGGAGCAACCTGTCGGGAACCCTTCTCGGCGACGACGGCGACGACCGCATGACGGGCGGCTCGGGGCTCGACTGGTTCTATGGCGGCGCCGGCAACGACACGATCGACGGCAAAGCCGGCATCGACCGCGCCTCCTATGTCATGCCCGAACTCGCGCCGGACACGCAGTTCCGGGTCGAGGTGACGGGACAGACGGCGGTCATCAGCCGGGTCGGCCCCGACGGCGCCCTCGACGGGCTCCTCGAACTCGTCAGGGATGCGGACCCGCGCCGCGTCACGGTGACGGACCTGCGAGACGGCTCACCGCTGGGCACCGACAAGCTGACCAATATCGAGCTCCTTCACCTCGAGACGGGCGGCTTCCCGGCGCGCGGCGTCGTGTTCCAGACGGCAGTGGTGTGGCAGGGCAGCCGTGCGGTGGGATCGGACTTCGCGGACGTCATCGCCCTGGGAGCGGCAACGTCCGGTTCCGGCGGTCGAGGTGACGACAGGCTCGTCGGGGGCGCGGGCTTGAACTTCCTTTACGGCGAGGACGGCAACGACACGCTGGAAGGCCGTGGCGGTGACGACCGGCTTCACGGCGGACGCGGCGACGACATCCTCGATGGCGGCGTCGGCTTCGACCTCGCCGATTACTCGCAGGAGAACGGTCGTGTCGCCGTCAAGCTGGCGGCGGGGACCGTGACGGGGAACGATCCCGACACCGGCACCGACACCCTGCGCAGCATCGAGCGGGTTCGCGGCACGGATTTCAACGACGTCTTCGATGCCCGCGGTTTCTCCGGCACGAGCGCGAATCGCGGCAGCGCGGGGGCCGTGAACGAATTCCAGGGCATGGGCGGGACCGACCGCATCATCGGCAATGGCGAGACTCGGATCAGCTACGAGCAGGCGAACGGGGGCGTCCTGGTCGATTTCGCCGCCGGAACCGCCGTGGGCCGCGAGGCGCGGGATGTGGCCGGGATCGGCCGCGACGCCTTCAACGGGGTCAATGCCGTGCGCGGCTCCGATTTCGCCGATCTCCTCTCCGGCTCCGACAACGCGGCCGGCACGGTCGAGACCTTCAGCGGCATGGAAGGCGACGACCTGATCGACGGACGCGGCGGGATCGACCGCGTGCGCTACGACGATCCGGGGCAGTTCACGGAGGACGATCGCTTCGAGGGGCCGCTCGGCGTCTCGATCAACCTCGCGACCGGCATCGTCCAGGGGCGGGACGCCGCGTCCCGCGCGGAGTTCGGCACCGATACGCTGCGCGGCATCGAACAGGTCATCGGCAGCAACGGCGCGGACGTCTATCGAGCGGCCGGCTTCGGCGGCCCGGACGCGGCCAATATCGGCGACGGAGCGGCCAATCTGTTCGAGGGCATGGGCGGGGACGATTCCATCGCCGGCAACGGCAGCACCACGATCTCCTATGCCAGCGCGACGGCCGGCGTGACGGTCGATCTCTTCGCCCGCTTCGCCGAGGGCGATGCCTCGGTCGGGCGCGATTCCATCGGCTCGGGTGTCGTCGGCATCCTCGGATCGGCCCATGCCGACATCCTCACCGGCAACAATGCCGCGAACGTGATCGAGGGCGGCCTAGGAGCGGACGTCATCCAGGGCGGCCGCGGCGCCGACCGGATGTCGGGCGGAGCCGGCAACGACACCTTCCTGTTCACCGCGAGGACCGATTCTCTCGTCTCGGCCCGCGACGTGATCCTCGACTTCCAGGCCGGAGGCACGACGGGCGGAGACGTTCTCCACTTCGCCATCGCCGAATACGAGGGGCCGATCGGCTATCTCGGCACGGCGGCCTTCACGAAGACAGGCGCCTTCGAGGCACGCCTCGCCGTGTCGGGGACTTCGAAGATCGTCCAGATCGACGGCAACGGCGACGGCCGGGTCGATATGGAGATCGACGTCACCGGCATGACGGGCACCTTGAAGGCCGCGAACTTCGTATCCGACTTCGTGATCTGAGCCGGCGACCGTGTGGATGCGATCCACACTTCCCGCTTGAACTTCGGCGCGCGATCGGTATAAGCCACCAGACGAGCCCGTGAGCATCCGCCGCGGGCTCGCGCCATTCCGACTATATCGATCGGCCCAGGCGGGAACGCCGGTGCCGACATACGACACGAGGATAGCCGTGGCCAACACCACGTCGGCCAAGAAGATGGCCCGCAAGATCGCCCGCCGCACCGAGGTGAACCGTTCCCGCCGATCGCGGGTCCGCACCTACGTCAGGAAGGTCGAAGAGGCCATCGCAGGCGGCGATCATTCGACCGCTCTCGCCGCCCTTCGGGCCGCCGAGCCCGAGATGATGCGCGCCGCCCAGCACGGCATCGTCCATCGCAACAACGCCTCGCGGAAGGTGTCCCGCCTGGCCGCACGGGTGAGCGCTCTTCGCAGCGCCTGACCGGGAAGCGCAGGCCGCTTCATCCGAAGCCCGGCCCCGGCCGGGCTTTTTTCGTTTTGGCCCTCCCCGTCGTCGCGGCCTGCAACGGCCGACGGCGAGCTGGCCTATGCGCCACGTCGCCCCGCATTCGGGCCGGTTCGTCGAATGTTCTCGATTGACGACGGCGTGGTGAAACGGGGTGGCCGAGCCCCGGCGGACCTCCTGCCGCCGCTCAAAGATTAATTCTTGTTTTCAGCGTCTTAGGGTGAAAGCGTGGGTAGTCCTGCCGCAGGGGTCTCGTTTGCGTCATCGAGTCGTCGTGGAAGCGTCAGAATTTTTGCGCCCGAGGGCGCCGAGGCCCGCCGGATTGAATCCGAGATTCGACAGCATCTTAAGCTGACCGAGGTCGCGGGAACCGGTCCGGCGGGACGGGAGCCGGGCCCCTCCCCATCCGAATCGGGATTGCATCGGCCCCGTCCGGGCGATAGGGTCTTTTTGTCCTGAAGCGCTAAGCCAAAGGACAATTCAGGTAAAAGTTGCGTATGATCCCTCCGTGGAGAGTTGAGTGATGCTATTTCGGTGTCTGAATTCGAAAGGTTCTCAGACAACCGAAGGCACCACATCGGATCTGGCTCGCTAGTTACGTCAGCGAGGGAGCGCTACAGGCCGCATGGCCTACGAGTAGGGCTCGGTTTACCGAAATCAGTTATGGTATTGCGACGCGCAAAGGCGGTGACTTTGCGCGTTTCGCGGCATCGTGGGCGGGGGAGTAGCAGGTGGCCAAGCGGGATGAGGCGACGGCGGCACGAGCCTATTGGAGCCAGGGAGACGTGGCTGACCGGGAGGCGATCGGGGAGGCTTGGGTCCGCGTGAAGCGGCGGCTTCGCGCCGAGGTCGGCGAGGACGTGTTCACGAGCTGGCTCGCGCGCCTCGAACTGTCGGGTCTCGAGAACGGCCAGGCCTCGCTCAGCGTGCCGACGCGCTTCCTCAAGAGCTGGATCGAAGCCCACTACCTCGACCGCATCGTCACGACCTTCCGGAGCGAATTCGCCGGCGTTTCCGGCATCGCCATCACCGTCCGCAGCGCCCTGCGTGAGCCCGGCCAGCCGGCGCGCCGGCCCGCGCCCCGCCTCGTCGTCGAGGGAGGAGGCGCGACCGGTCCCCTGGGCGGCCCCCAGCCCGTCGCCGCGACGTCTCCCCTCCCCGGCTCGGACCGGGACGAGTTCGCCGGAGCCCCGCTCGACGGGCGCCTGACCTTCGACAGCTTCGTCCTCGGACGCTCGAACGCACTCGCCCAGGCCGCGGCCGAGCGGATCGCCCAGAACGACCGCGGGACGGCTCTGTACAACCCGCTCTACATCCATGCCGGCGTCGGCCTCGGCAAAACGCATCTCCTCCATGCGGCCGGGAACGCGGCCCGCATCGACGGGCGCCGGGCGATCTATCTGACGGCCGATCGCTTCATGTACGGCTTCGTCGCCTCACTGAAGGCGCAGACCTCGCATGCCTTCAAGGAGCGGCTGCGCGGCATCGACCTCCTCATCATCGACGACGTCCAGTTCATCCAGGGCAAGACGATCCAGCAGGAATTCGGCCATACGCTCAACGCGCTGATCGATGCGGGCCGTCAGGTCGTGGTCGCCGCGGACCGTCCGCCGAGCGAACTCGAGAGCATGGACGAGCGCGTCCGCTCTCGCCTCGCGGGCGGACTCGTCGTCGAGATCGCCCCTCTCGACGAAGATCTGCGGATCGGCATCCTGTCTCAGCGGCTGACCGCCGTCGCCGCGGCGCATCCCGGCTTCGAGGTCAGTCCCGCGGTCGTCTCCTATGTGGCGAACGCCATCTCGACGAACGGGCGCGACCTCGAAGGAGCGGTGAACCGCCTCCTCGCCCATGCGACGCTGACCGGAACGGCGGTGACGATCGAGACCGCCGAGACCGCGATCCGCGATCTCGTGCGCAACCGCGAGCCGAAGCGCATCCGCATCGAGGACATCCAGAAGCTCGTCGCCTCGCGCTACAACGTCTCGCGCTCCGACATTCTGTCCGAGCGCCGCACGGCCGCGGTGGTGAAGCCGCGCCAGATCGCGATGTATCTGTCGAAGGTCCTGACCCTGCGCTCGCTGCCCGAGATCGGGCGCCGCTTCGGGGGCCGCGACCACACCACCGTGCTCCACGCCGTCCGCAAGATCGAGAAGGCGCTCGACGGCGACACGACGCTGTCCGAGGAGGTGGAGCTCCTGAAGCGGATGCTTCAGGAGTAAGGACGGCGCGAGACCTGCGTGCCGGCCGACCGATCCGACAGCCGGCCCGGATCCGTCTCGAACATCCCGAGCCATCCCACGCGCCTCATGCGACGGCGCGCGGACGCGATCGGCCCTGACGAGGCCGGCAGGCGGCGAAACGGCGCCGCGCGTCAGGCGGCCTGATCGGTCGGCTCGTCCTCGATCTCCTCGCCGGCCGCGACCGGCCGCGCCATCACGGCTGCGAGCTTCGCCTCGTCGAGTTCGCCCTCCCATTTCGCGACGACCAGGGTCGCGACGCCGTTGCCGACGAGGTTCGTCAGCGCGCGCACCTCGCTCATGAACTTGTCGATGCCGAGGACGAGCGTCATGGCCGCGACGGGCACGGGATTGTCGGGGATGGCCGCGAGCGTCGCGGCGAGCGTCACGAAGCCCGCTCCGGTGACGCCCGAGGCGCCCTTCGAGGTCAGCATCGCGACGGCGATGATCGTCGCATATTGCCAGATCGACAGGTCCGCCCCGACCGCCTGGGCGAGGAACAGCGTCGTCAGCGTCATGTAGATGTTGGTGCCGTCGAGATTGAACGAGTAGCCGGTCGGGATGACGAGCCCGACCACGGGCTTCGACGCGCCCGCCTGCTCCATCTTCATCATCATGTGGGGCAGCACCGTCTCCGACGAGGAGGTGCCGAGCACGATCAGGAGCTCGTCCTTGATGTAGGCGATGAAGCGCAGGATCGAGAAGCCGCACAGGCGCGCGATCGTGCCGAGGACCACGAGCACGAACAGCAGGCTCGTGAGGTAGAAGGTCGCGACGAGGCCGATCAGGTTTCCGAGCTTGCCGATGCCGTATTCGCCGATCGTGAAGGCCATGGCGCCGAAGGCTCCGACGGGCGCCAGCTTCACGACGAGGCCGATGATGCGGAAGAAGATCTGCCCCATCGTTTCGATGACGCGGTTGACCGGCTCGGCCCGCTCGCCGAGCTGGGTGATGACGATCCCGGTCAGGACCGAGATCAGCAGCACCTGCAGCAGGTCGCCCCCGGCGAAGGCGTCGA
Source organism: Enterovirga rhinocerotis (assembly GCF_004363955.1). Lineage (GTDB taxonomy): Bacteria > Pseudomonadota > Alphaproteobacteria > Rhizobiales > Beijerinckiaceae > Enterovirga > Enterovirga rhinocerotis. The sequence goes on along the minus strand of NZ_SNZR01000015.1, from coordinate 105,478 downwards.
AGTAGCTCTTCGGGATCAGGGCCAGGATGTGCCCGACCGTCGATTGATGGGCAGCCGCTTCGGCGTATCCCTTCACCGCGCTCGGATCGAGGGTCTTCGGATCGGCGCCGAACCCCGCACCAGGCTGGACGATTTCGCCGACGATGACGCCGATGACGAGGGCGAGCGACGACACGACCTCGAAATAGATCAGCGCCTTGAGCCCGACTCGCCCGACCTTCTTGAGATCGCCCATCGAGGCGATGCCGTGCACGATGGTGCAGAAGATGACGGGAGCGATCATCATCTTGATGAGGCTGATGAAGGCGTCGCCGAGCCATTTCAGCGACTTCGCCGTCTCGGGGGCGAGATAGCCGAGGGCCACCCCGAGGATGATGGCGACGATGACCTGGATGTAGAGGACCCGATACCAGGGCGTCCGGTGGTGAGGGTGGACGGGGCCGCTTGTCGTCGCGACGTCCATGGGGGCATCTCCGAGGCGCCGCGAGGTCGCTCACGGCATCGATTTCGGCCGGAGCAAGGACCTTTTCGCGAGGCCGCACAACCGGCATTTCCGCATGGTCGGGCTGACGAAGACGCGGCCGCGGCGGCGCTGTCGAACGACAGTCATACGACCGGCGCACAGACTCGTCTTGCGTTGCAACACGTGACAGCGTTCGGCCGCGACGGTAGAGGCGCTGAGGGACAGGAGATTTCGCATGACGCTCAAGGGAAAGAACGCGGTCGTCACGGGTTCGACGAGCGGCATCGGCCTCGCCTATGCGAAGGCGCTGGCGGCCGAGGGGGTGAACGTCCTCATCAACGGCTTCGGCGACAAGGACGCGATCGAGGCCGAGCGCTCCGGGCTCGAGACGACGTTCGGCGTCAAGGCCGTCTATTCGCCCGCCGACATGACCAAGCCGGCCGAGATCGCGGGGATGATCGAGACGGGCACGAGCGCGTTCGGCTCGGTCGACATCCTGATCAACAATGCCGGGATCCAGTACGTCTCGCCGGTCGAGGAGTTCCCGGACGACAAGTGGAACCAGATCATCGCCATCAACCTGTCCTCGGCCTTCCACGCCATCAAGGCGGCGGTGCCGGGCATGAAGAAGAGCGGCTGGGGCCGCATCATCTCGACCGCCTCGGCGCATTCGCTCGTCGCCTCGCCCTTCAAGTCGGCCTATGTCACCGCCAAGCACGGGCTCCTCGGCCTCACCAAGACCGTGGCGCTTGAAGTGGCGACCGACAAGATCACGGCGAACTGCATCTCGCCCGGCTATGTCTGGACCCCGCTTGTCGAGAAGCAGATCCCCGATACGATGAAGGCCCGCAACCTCACCCGCGAGCAGGTGATGCACGACGTCCTTCTCGAGGCGCAGCCGACCAAGGAATTCGTCACCTCCGAAGAGGTGGCCGCGATCGCGGTGTTCCTCTGCTCGGACGCGGCGGCTCAGATCACGGGCGCCAACATCTCCGTCGATGGCGGCTGGACCGCCGCATGAGCGGACGCGGCAGCCGTCGCCGCAAGCCCGGCGAACTGGCGCCACCCGGCGGCCTCAGGGGGCCGAAGGCCGAAAAATGCGTCTCCCTCGCCCTTCAGGGCGGCGGAGCGCACGGCGCCTTCACCTGGGGTGTGCTGGACGCGCTGATCGAGGACGGCCGGCTCGCCTTCGAGGCGATCTCCGGCGCCTCGGCCGGCGCGATGAACGCCGTGGTGATGACGGATGGCTGGGAGGAAGGCGGTCCCGACGGGGCCAGGGCCAAGCTCGAAGCGTTCTGGCGCCAGGTCAGCTATGACGGCAGCCTGTCGAGCCCCCAGCGGCGCATCATGGACGTCTTCCTCGACGTCTGGTCGCCCTTCACCTCGAGCGCGCTGTTCGACTTCTGGCGCGGCACGCTCTCGCCGACCGACGCCAATCCGCTCGACGTCAATCCGCTGCGGGACGTGCTGGCGAGCATCATCGATTTCGACCGGGTCCGAGCCGCGCCGGTGAAGCTCTTCATTTCCGCGACGCGCGTCTGGAGCGGGAAGATCAAGCTGTTTCGGACGCCCGAATTGACGGCCGATCACGTGATGGCCTCGGCCTGCCTGCCGACCATCTTTCGCGCGGTCGAGATCGAGGGCGAGCCCTATTGGGACGGCGGCTACATGGGCAACCCGGCGCTCTATCCCCTCTATTACGGGGTCGAGGCCGACGACGTCCTGCTCGTGCAGATCAATCCGATCGAGCGCCGCGAGACGCCCAAGGGCATGAAGGAAATCCAGAACCGGCTGACCGAGGTCACCTTCAATTCCGGCCTGCTGCAGGAGTTGCGCGTTCTCGATTTCGTGACCCGGCTCGTTGACCAGGGAAAGCTGTCCGAAGACGAGTACAAGCGCGTCAAGATGCACCGGATCGACGGGGGCGACGATATCGCCCGCTATCTCGCCTCGTCACGCATGAATGCGAGCTGGGATTTCTTCGTTGAACTGCGCGATCTCGGACGACGCAGCGCCATGATCTGGATCGATGCGCACTATCCCGCGATCGGCCATCGCTCGACGCTGGACCTTCGCCACGCCTACGCTTAGACTTTTGGCGACCGGGAACCGAACTCGCGTTGCGGTTGATGCTTGCGAGCATGCGTCGCCGCAATCCGGTTCCTGCCGACGGCCATCGCAGCGGCCGCCGTCTAAACATCTGCTAAGGCGCAGCACGTGATTGTACGATAGATCACCATCGAGTCGGACAGGAGGGCGTCCATCATTCTCTGGTCCGCCATGGGGGTCTCGCAATGAAGAGCGCCGGCTCTCCTCCGGGAGTTCTCGTCGTGGACGACGAGGCGATCATCCGGATGGAACTCGCCATGGACCTCGGCGAACTCGGGTTCGACGTCCATGAGGCCCATGACGTCACCGGCGCCCTGGCGGCCATCGAGGCGCATCCCGGGATCGTCGGCGGCGTCTTCGACGTCCACCTGAACGGAGATCTGACCGGCTACGATCTCGTCCGGATCGTGCGGGAGAAGCAGCCGTTCTTCGCCGTGATCATGATCACGGGAAGCGGCTTCCTGCCGCCTCCCGGTTTCGACGAGCAGGTGCTGCTCTCGCCGAAGCCCGTCGATTCCCGCAGGATCGCGCTCACCATGAGCGCCAAGCTCGGCCTGCCGGATGTGGCCTGAGGGCGCATCGGCCGCTCGGCCGTAGGGCGGACCCCGCCTTACGTGCGCGCCGCGATGGCGGAACCCGCCGCGAGCGTCGTCGCCAATGCCCCCGCGACCTCTTTCATCGCCGAGACGCGCTCCTCCCAGCGCTGGTCCATGATGCGCTGGACGGGGCCGGTCACACCGAGGCTGTAGAGGACCCGGCCACCCGGCTCCCGCACGGGAACGCCGAGAGCGCCGAGCCCCTCGTCGATCTCGGACACGCAGGTCGCAAATCCGTCCTCGCGGGCCTTGGCGTAGATGTCCCGGATGCGCGCGGGATCGGTCACGGTATGGGCGGTGAGGCGAGGCAGCGGTTCGGCCAGCGCCTCCGAGACGAGGGCCTCGTCCTGGAAGGCGAGAATCGCCTTGGCGGTCGCGGCAGCGTGGGGCGCCATCTCGACGCGCGGCTGGACGAAGGTGCGCCATTGCGCGGCGGGGGCCTCGCTCGTCACGACCTGGACCCGATGGCCGACGACACGGCAAAGGTAGCTCGTCTCCCCGATCCGGGCACTCAACGCCTCGAGATGCGGACGGGCGAGCGCCGAAATCCAGCCATCCGCTGCTGAATTGTGCAGCAGCCGAACAAGCCTGTCCCCCAGTTGGTACGCCCCACGCCGGCCTCCTCCCTCGACGAGGCCAGCCCGGGCCAGCCCGGTCAGCAGGCGATGCGCCGTCGTCTTGGGAAGCCCCGAAAGCGTGCTGACATCCGTCAGAATGAGCGCGCCCGGAAAGGCCGCCACGAGTTCGAGCAGGCTGATGTAGCGATCCAGCGGCCCACTCGCCGGGCCATGCTCGCCGGCCATCGGCCGGCCATCGGCACGCATTGCCTGGGTGTTAGGCACGATGCCTGCCGCCGGGTGGTTGACAGGGGCTTTTGGCAAAATCTAACCTCGGGTCGCGATAAACGGAAACTAGTTCCGAAAAACGGAATAAGTCAATTTCTGTTCTGCGGGCAGGGGCCCACGCGGAGAGGCGAGCATGACGATCAACAGACGCACCATCCTGTCGCTCGCGGCCGGCACGGCCCTTGGGGCCGCGATCCGCCCCGCCTTCGCGGCCGGCGAGCCCATTTCCATCGGCGCCGTCATCCCGACGACGGGTCCGATGTCGCTGTCCGGCAAGCAGTATTTCAACACGCTGACGATGGCCGAAGAGGACATCAACAAGGCCGGCGGCATCAACGGGCGGCCGGTCAAGTTCGTGATCCAGGACGCCGGCTCGTCGAACAGCACGGCCGTCAGCGCCTTCATGAAGCTGATCCAGGAGACGAAGCCTCCCTTCGCCTTCCTGACGAGCTATTCGACCCAGAACCTCGCCACGGCTCCCGAGGTCGTGAAGGCGAAGATCCCGGTGATGTATGCCGGCGGTGCCGACGCCGTCGCCGAGAGCAGCAACGGCTGGATGTTCCGCATCCGGCCGACGGATTCGCTCGCGGCCCGCGGCATGGCCCAGTTCGTCAAGACGCTGAAGGCCACCAAGCCCGGCATCTTGTATATCCAGAACGATTTCGGCCAGGGCGGCGCCCAGGCGGCCGCGAAGCTGCTGGAGGCGAACGGCACGGCGCCGGTCGGCATGGAGGCCTACGGCCAGAACGACAAGGACTTCTCGGCCCAGATCCTGCGCCTTCGCCAGAAGGGCGCGGACGTCATCCTGACCTTCGTCTACCCGGCCGACGGCGCGCTGCTGCTGCGCCAGATCAAGGCGCTCGGCCTCAAGACGCCGATCGTCGCCTCCTCGGCCTCGTTCCTCCCGGCCGCCCTCCAGCTCCTCTCGCCGGCCGATCTCGAGAATGTCTGGGGCGTCATCGACACCTTCGTGGATGCGAGCGTCGGCGGGCGGATGACGGATTTCACCACGCGCTACAAGGCGAAGTTCGGCCAGGACGGAGACGCCTATGGCCTCGCCTATTACGACGGCGCGCTGCTCCTGGCCGAGGGCCTCAAGAAGGTCGGCACGGATCCCGAGAAGCTGCGCGACTTCATCGCCTCCCAGAAGTCCTGGGAGGGGATCGGGCAGACCTTCTCCTTCGACGACAAGGGCAACGGCGTCCCCGGCGTCGTGGTCGTGAAGGCGAAGCCCGGCACGAAGACCATCGAACTCGTCGAGCGCATCCGGCCGTCCTGATCGGCCGGCATCCGTGCAGCGTCCCTGGCCGGTTGGCCGACAGAGTGATCCATGGCTGACCTCATCCAGCTCCTGACGAACGGGCTCGCGCTCGGCAGCGTCTATGCGCTCGCCGCGATCGGGTTCGTGATCGTCTATTCGGCGACCGGCGTCGTGAACTTCGCCGCCGGTCAGTTCGTGATGCTCGGCACCTTCGCCGGGGTCGCGATGCTGCTGAACGCCGGCTTGCCGATGCCCGTCGGCTACGCGGCGGCGCTGATCGCCATGGCGCTGTTCGGGGCGCTCTTCTATCTCGTGGTCTATCTGCCGCTGCGCACGAGCCCGGTCGTCACCGTCATCATCGGCACGGTCGCGATCGGGATCACGCTGCAGAACGCGGCGCTGCTCACCTTCGGGTCCTGGCCGTTCCGCCTGCCCTCGCCGTTCGAGGGGATGATGATCGAGGTCGCGGGCGCGGTCGTCTCCGTCCACGCCCTCGCCGTCGTCGCGACGACGGCGGTGATGATCTTCCTGCTCTGGCTGCTTCTGCACCGCACCGCGATCGGGATCGCGATGCGCGCGGTCGCGCAGGACGTGAAGGCCGCGCGCCTGATGGGGCTGCGGGTCCAGTGGCTTCTCGCCTTCTCCTGGATCCTCGGCGCCGTCCTCGCCGGCGTCGCCGGGCTGATGCTCGGACCGATGTGGTTCGCGGATGTGAACATGGGCGATCCCATCGCGCTCAAGGCCTTCGCGGCGACCGTGATCGGCGGTTTCGGGAGCCTGCCGGGCGCCATCGCGGGCGGTTTGTTCGTCGGCCTCGCCGAGGTGCTCGGCGCCTCCTACATCTCCTCCGCCTACAAGGACCTGATCGCCTTCGGCATCATGATCCTCTTCCTGCTCGTCCGGCCCCAGGGCATCTTCGGCGAGCCGATCCAGGATCGCGGCTGATGGCTCTGCGCGTCCTCGCCCTCGCGGCCTATCTGGCCATCGGTCTCGCGCTCTCGGTGAGCGTGTCCGAATACACGCTCCGCCTCCTCAACCTCGCGACCATCTCGGCCGTGGCGGTGATCGGGCTGAACTTCGCCTTCGGCTATGCCGGCCTGATCTCGCTCGGCCACGCGGCCTTCATGGGCCTCGGCGCCTACATCCTGGCGATCCTGACGACCCAGGCGGGCTGGTCGCCCTGGCTGGCGACGCTGCCCGCGATCCTCGGCACCGGCCTCGCCGCCGTGGTGATCGGCGTGCCGCTCCTGCGCCTGAAGGGGCATTATCTCGCCTTGGCGACGCTCGGCCTCAACGTCAGCTTCGGCATCGTCGCCGCGAACTGGATCGAACTCACCGGCGGCACCAACGGCATCGCCAAGATCCCGGGCCTCTCGCTGTTCGGCCATGCGATCGAGGGCGAGCGCCCCTTCCTATGGCTGTCGCTCGCCGTGGTGGCGGTGCTCGCCGTCCTGGCGTCCTTCATCCAGCGCTCGCGCTACGGGCGGGCGATGATGGCCGTCCGCGACGACGAGACGGCGGCGTCCATGACCGGCATCAACGTGACGGCCACCAAGGTCTCGGCCTTCGCGCTGTCGGCGATCTATGCGGCCATCGCGGGCTGTCTCTTCGCCACCCACGTCCACTTCATCTCGCCCGACGACTTCAACTTCGCCCACTCGATCACCTTCCTCTCGATGCTGATCGTCGGAGGAGAAGGCACGATCGCGGGCGCGATCATCGGCGCGGCGCTGCTGACCTTCCTGCCCGAATGGCTGCGTGTTCTGGGTGAAAGCTACCTCGCCTTCTTCGGCCTGATGATGCTCGCGATCCTGATCTTCATGCCGACCGGCATCGTCGGCCTCCTCTCGCGCTTCCGGCGCTCGGCCAAGCGCGAGGCGCCGCCGGCTCCCGCCTCCTCCGGGGAAGGAGCGCGGACATGACGATCCTGCGCGCCCAGGGCGTCACCAAGCGCTACGGAGGCCTTCTCGCGCTCTCCGAGGTCGACGTCGCGATCGAGGAGAACGAGTTCGTCGCCCTGATCGGGCCGAACGGCGCCGGCAAGTCGACGCTGCTCAACGTCCTGACGGGCCTCACCCCGCCGACCGCCGGCACGATCGAACTCGGCGGCCGCTCCATCACCAAGGCCTCGACCCATGCCCGCATCCGGGCCGGGCTCGGGCGCACCTTCCAGCACGGACGCCTGTTCGACCGTCTGAGCGTGCTCGAGAACGTCATGGTCGGCGCCGCGAACCGGCCGGGCCGGTCGGAGGCGCAGCTGGAGAGCGCCGCCCGGACGAGCCTCGAACGGATGGGCCTCGGCCATCTCGCGCCCTCGCGCATCTCCTCGCTCTCCTACGGCAACCGCAGGATGGTCGAGCTGACCCGCGCGCTCGCGGGCGAGCCCCGCATCCTGCTGCTGGACGAGCCGGCCGCGGGGCTCAATTCCGGCGAGGTCGAGGACCTGATGACCCGCCTTCGCGCGATCCGGTCCGAACACCGCCTCGCCGTGGTCCTGATCGAGCACAATATGGGCATGGTGATGCGCCTCGCCGAACGCATCGTGGTGCTGAACTTCGGACGCAAGATCGCCGAGGGCACGCCCGCCGCCGTCCAGGCCGACCCGGCCGTTCTCGAAGCCTATCTCGGTGCGGGGTCCTCCTATGCTGCGGATTGAGGACCTCACCGTCGCCTATGGCGACATCGTCGCGCTGCACGGCGTGTCGCTCGAGGTCGCGGCGGGCGAGACGGTCGCGCTGATCGGCGCCAACGGTGCCGGCAAGACGACGCTGCTGCAGACGGTCTCGGGCCTGAACAAGCTCCGCAGCGGGCGGATGGAGTTCGGCGGCGCCTCGCTCGCGCCGCTCTCGAGCGCGGACCGCGTGCGCGCCGGCATCGCCCAGGCGCCCGAGGGACGGCGCATCTTCCCGGGCCTCTCCGTCGAGGAAAACCTCGTCGTCGCGACCTCGTCCTGGCGGCGGCTCGGCAAGAGCTACGCGGACGACCTCGCGCAGGTCTTCGATCTCTTCCCGCGCCTGAAGGAGCGCCGGCGCCAGCTCGGCTGGTCGCTGTCCGGCGGCGAGCAGCAGATGCTCGCGATCGGCCGGGCGCTGATGTCACGCCCGAAGCTCCTCCTTCTCGACGAGCCCTCGCTCGGCCTCGCGCCGCGGCTCGCCGAAGAGGTCTACGACCGCGTTGGCCGCATCCGCGAGACGGGATTGACGATCCTCGTCGTGGAACAGAACACGGTGCTTGCGCTCGCGGTCGCGAACCGCGGGTATGTGCTCGAAACGGGCCGTGTCGTGCTCGCGGGCTCGGCCGACGAACTGCGCCGCAGCGAGCGCGTGCGCGAAGCCTATCTCGGCCGCTGAAGGCAGGAGAGGATCATGACCTATCCCGATTTCGCGTCCCGCTCCAACGCCATCTACGAGCGCGCCAAGGGCAGCCTGCCGGGCGGCAATACACGCACCACCGTCTATATGAAGCCCTATCCCATCTATGCGGCCCGCGGTGCGGGCTGCCGGGTCTGGGACGTGGACGAGGTGGCGCGGATCGACTGCATCAACAACTTCACCTCGCTCATCCACGGGCACGCCCATCCGGTGCTGGTCGAGGCCGCGACGAAGCAGCTCGCCCTCGGCACGGCTTTCGGGATGCCGACCGAATCCGAGGTCGATCTCGCCGAGATCCTCTGCGACCGCGTCGCCTCGGTGGAGGAGATCCGCTTCTCGAATTCGGGCACCGAGGCCGTCATGCTGGCGCTGAAGGCCGCGCGCGCCTTCACGGGCCGCGCGAAGATCGCGAAATGCGAAGGCGCCTATCACGGCACCTACGACTACGCCGAGGTCAGCCTCGAGACGACGCCCGAGCACTGGACCCAGGGCGCGCCCCAGTCGATCGCCTATGCCAAGGGCACGCCGAAGGGCGTCACCGACGACGTCGTGACGATCCCCTTCAACGACATCGACGGCGCCGTGAGCGTGATCCGGGCCCACGCTCAGGACCTCGCCTGCGTTCTCATCGATCCGATGCCGAACCGCGCCGGGCTCGTGCCGGCCGACAAGGCCTTCGTGCAGGCGCTCCGCGAGGTGACGCGGGAGATCGGCGCGCTGCTCGTCTTCGACGAGGTCATCGCGTTCCGCCTCGGCCGCGCCGGTGCCCAGGGCATCTGGGGAATCGACGCGGACCTCACGACCTTCGCCAAGATCATCGGCGGCGGCTTTCCCGTCGGCGCGACGGGCGGGCGGCGCGAGGTGATGGCGGTGTTCGACCCGACCCGAGGCAAGCCCGCTCTGCCGGCGGGCGGCACGTTCTCGGCCAACCCGGTCTCGATGCGGGCCGGGATCGCCGGAATGGAGCTTCTCGACGACGACGCCTTCGCGCATCTCGACGCGATCGGCGAGGCCGTCCGGCAGGGCATCGACGAGGCTTTCCGCAGCGAAGGCGCGGAGGGCCGCACCACCGGCCTCGGCTCGCTGCTCAAGGTCCACATGACCGGAAGGCCCGTGCGCGACTATCGCTCCGCCCATCTCGACGCCGCCGGCTCGAAGCGCCTCGCAACCTTCGTCGCGACGATGCTGGACGAGGGCGTCCTGATGGCGCCGAACGGCCTCATGGCGCTCTCGACCGTGATGCAGACGCCCGATGTCGAGGCGATCGTCTCGGCCGCCCGCGCGGCCGTTAGGGCCTCGGCGCAAGCCTGATCCGCTGGCCTTCACCTCGCCTCTTCAGCACCATCCGCGAGCCGCCGCTCCCGCCCATAGGACCCATCCCGACATGTCACGCGCAGTCGACCCGATCACCCGCTCCGTCGTCGAGCACCGCCTCACCTCGATCACCCGAGAGATGAGCGAGGCGATGCTGCGGACCTCGTTTTCGCAGATCCTCAATTCCAGCCGCGACTTCTCGATCGGCATCACCGACACCACCGGCCGTCTCGTCGCGCAGGCCGACAACATCCCGGTCCATGTCGGCGCTCTGCCTTGGGCCACGCGCGCGATCGAAGAGCGCTTCAAGGATATCGTGCCGGGAGACGTCTTCCTGTCGAACGATCCCGCCTATGGCGGCTCGCACCTGCCCGACCTCACGGCCTTCGTGCCGGTCTTCGCCGGTGAGCGGAGGCTGTTCTGGACCGTCGTGCGCGCCCACCAGAGCGATATCGGCGGCTCGACGCACGGCGCCTACAATCCGGGCGCGCGGGACATCTGGACCGAAGGCCTGCGGGTGCCCCCGATCCGGCTCTATGAGGCCGGCCGGCACCGCGACGACCTGCTCGATCTTCTCGCCCTCAACACCCGCAACGGCCGCGACTTCCGGGGCGATCTCGCGGCGATGGTCGGCTCGGCTCATCTCGGCGAGCGCCGCATCGAGAAGCTGCTGGAGGATTTCGGTGCCGACATCGTCCTCGGCGCGATCGAGGACTTCTTCGACGCGGCCGAACGGCGGACGCGGGCCATCGTCGCGGATTGGAAGGACGGCGTGTTCGAGGGCGAGGCGTTCCTCGACGACGACGGCCATGGCCGCGAGAACATCCGCATCCACGCCAAGGTGACGAAGCGCGGCAGCGACGTCGAGGTCGACCTGACGGGCTCCGATCCGCAATCGACCGCCTTCGTGAACTCCTCGCACGCGAACGCCCAATCGGCCTGCACGATGGCCTTCGCCTTCCTGATCGATCCGGACGTGCCGAAGAACGACGGCGCCACCCGTCCGCTGAGCGTCAAGCTCAAGGAAGGCACGATCGTCTGGGCCGAGCAGGATCGGCCGGTGACGATGTGCACGAGCCATCCCTCCACCGAGATCGTCGAGGCCGTCGTGAAGGCGCTCTCCCAATCCTGCCCCGACCGCGCCATGGGCGGCTGGGGACGCCGCTTCCGCATCGCCATCAAGGGCCAGGACCCGCGGAACGGCCGCGACTTCATCTGGCACATGTTCCATGCCCGCCCCGGCGGCGGCGCTTCGATCGCCGGCGACGGCTGGTCGTCGATCGGCGACGCCGAATCGGTCGGCGGCCTCAAGTTCGGCAGCGTCGAATTCGCCGAGGTGCGGTTCCCGCTCCATTTCCGCCGGCACGAATACCGGCCGGATTCGGGCGGGAAGGGCCGCTATCGCGGCGGCCTGGGCGTCGCGCTCGATCTCGAGGTTCAGACGGCGAAGCCTGCGCTCGCCAATACGGCGGGGGACGGTGTCCGCCACGGCTCCTTCGGCATCCTGGGGGGCGAGGACGGCCAGCCGCACGTCTACAAGCTCCTGTCCGAGGGGCATGAGCCCCGCGTCCTGCGCACCAAGGAGGTCGGCATCGTCGTCCAGCCCGGAGACGTCTTCGAGGTCCGTTCGGGCGGCGGAGGCGGCTGGGGGCCGCCCGAGGAGCGCTCGCCGGCGGCGCATGCCGAAGACGAGGTTCTGGGTTTCGTGACCAAGGGAGCGAAGTGAGATGTCGGCTTTGAGAATCGGCATCGATGTCGGGGGCACCTTCACGGACCTCGTCGCGATCGACCAGGACGGGCGGACCATCTTCGCCAAATCGCCCTCGACCCCGCACGACCAGTCAGTCGGCGTCGTCGCGGGCCTCGAGGAACTGGCCCGGCGCCATGGGCTGACGCTCGCCGAGCTGCTGGCGCAGACCAGCACCATCGTCCACGGCACGACGGTCGCGACCAACGCCCTCCTCGAGCGCAAAGGCGCCAAGGTGGCCCTCCTCACCACCGAGGGGCACCGCGACGTTCTCGAGATGCGCGAGGGCCTGAAGCCGGAGCGCTACGAGCTCCGCTCGAGCCCGCCGGAGCCGCTCGTGCCGCGCCATCTGCGCTTCGGCATCCGCGAGCGTGTCGGGCCGGACGGCACGGTCCTCACCACGCTCGACGAGGCCTCGCTGGACCAGGCGATCGAGGGCATCCGCGCCTCCGGCGCGACCTCCGTCGCGATCTGCTACCTGCACGCCTACAAGAACCCCGCCCATGAACTCGCGACCGAGGAACGCGTGCGGGCCGCGCTGCCGGACGTCTATGTTTCGCGCTCCAGCGACGTGCTGCCCCAGATCAAGGAGTTCGAGCGCGTCTCGACGACGGTCGTGAACTCCTATGTCGGGCCGGCCGTCCGCCGATACCTGACCAATCTCGAACAGCGCCTGCGCGAGGCGAGCTTCGCGGGGAGCCTCTTCATCGTCCTCTCGCATGGCGGCATGGCGCCGGTGGAAGAGGCCGGCCGGCTCGCCGCCGCCACCGTCCTCTCCGGGCCGGCGGGCGGCGTCGCGGGCTCGCGCCGCTGCGCGCGGCTTCTCGGCATCGACGACCTCATCCCCTTCGACGTCGGCGGCACCTCGACCGACATCTCGCTGATCTCGGGCGGCGAAGCGGCCCTCTCGGCCGAGCGCGGCCTCGCAGGCGAGCGGATCGCCCTGCGCTCCCTCGACATCGCCTCGATCGCGGCCGGCGGCGGCTCTCTCGCGCGGATCGATGCGGGCGGCACCTTCAAGGTCGGGCCGGAGAGCGCGGGCGCCGTCCCGGGGCCGGCCTGCTACGGCGAGGGCGGCACGGCTCCGGCCGTGACCGACGCGAACCTCCTCCTCGGCTATCTCGACGCCGACAACTTCCTCGGCGGCAAGAAGGTGCTCGACCTCAAGGCGGCCGAAGCGGTGGTCGCCGAGAAGGCGGCGCAGCTCGGCCTGTCCCCAGACGAGACGGCCGCCGGGATCTTCCGTCTCATCAACCTGAACATGGCCGAAGGCATCCGCCTGATGACGCTGCGCCGCGGGGTTGATCCGCGCCGCTTCGCGCTCCTGTCGTTCGGCGGCGGAGCGGGGCTCCACGCCGTCGAGGTGGCGCGCGAGCTCGAAATCCCGCGCGTCATCGTCCCGACGGTGGCCTCCGTCCTCTCGGCCTGGGGCATGCTGACGAGCGATCTGCGCTACGAGGTCAGCCGCACGCATGTCGGCGACGGAGCCGGCCTGACGGACGCGGCCCTGCGCGAGGTCTATGCCGGCCTCGAGCGTCAGGCGACCGACCGGCTGCGGAGCTGGTTCGACGGCGAGGTCCGGATCGAGCGCTCCGCCGAGATGCGCTACGGCGAACAGGTTTTCGAGGTCGACGTCCCCCTCGACGGCCTCGGCTGGGACGAGGACGGTCTCGCCGGGCGGGTCGAGGAGCGCTTCCACCAGCGCCACGAGGAACTCTACACCTACGCCTCGCGCGATCAGGAGGTGGTGTTCGTCAATGCCCGCGTCTCCGCGATCGGCGTCGTCCCCGAGCCGGCCCAGGAGGCGCCGAGCCTCGCCGAAGCCGAAGCTCCCGCGCCCGGCAAGCGCCGCGCCTGGTTCGGCGGCTGGCGGGAGGTGCCGGTCCACCAGATCGCGTCGCTGCCGCCGGGAACGCGGATCGAGGGTCCGGCCATCCTCGAGGCGGAGACCACCACGGTCGTCGCCGGCGAGGGTGACGTCGTCACCGTCGACCGGCTCGGCTGGCTCGACATCGCGTTGCGCAAGCCGGAACGGGCGGACCAGACCGCCTGACCGGCCGGAGGAGATCCCGATGACCCGCCTTCTGCTCCGCAACTTCCGCGAGGTGCCGGACGTCGCGCTCTCCGCCTCCGGCATCCGCATCCGATCGGCGGATGGCCGCGAGGTCATCGACGGCTCGGGCGGAGCGGCGGTCGCCTGTCTCGGCCACGCCCATCCGGCCGTGCTGGAGGCGATCCGAAGGCAGATCGAAAAGGTCTGCTACGTCCATACCGGCTTCTATGTCGGCGAACCGGTCGAGGCGCTCGCCGAGCACCTCGTCGGGCACGAGCCGGGCGGGCTGACCCACGCCTACTTCGTCAGTTCAGGCTCGGAAGGCGTCGAGACCGCGATCAAGCTCGCGCGCCAATACGCGCTGGAGACGGGGCAGCCGCAGCGCGAGCACGTCATCGGCCGCCGGCAGAGCTATCACGGCAACACGCTCGGCGCGCTCGGGGCCGGCGGCAACCTCGTGCGTCGTCCGCCCTACGCGCCGATCCTGCCGCAGGCGTCGAGCCATGTCTCGCCCTGCTATCCCTATCGCGAGCAGCGGGCGGGCGAGGACGACGCGGCCTATGTGAAGCGGCTCGCCGACGAACTCGAGGCCGAGTTCCAGCGCATCGGCCCCAACCGCGTGATGGCCTTCATCGCCGAGCCCGTGGTCGGCGCGACGCTCGGCTGCCAGGCCGCGCTGCCGGGCTATTTCAAGGCGGTCCGAGAGATCTGCGACCGCCACGGCGCCCTTCTGATCCTCGACGAGGTCATGTGCGGCCTCGGCCGGACCGGAACCCTGCATGCCTGGGAGCAGGAGGGCGTCGCGCCCGACATCCAGGTGATCGCGAAGGGGCTCGGAGGCGGCTACCAGCCGATCGGCGGCATCCTCGCCGCCGGGCGCGTCGTCGAGGCGATCCGGGCGGGCTCCGGCATCCACCGGCACGGCCATACCTATGCCGCCCATCCCGTCGCCTGCGCGGCCGCGCTCGCCGTCCAGCAGGTGATCCACGAGGAGAACCTCGTCGAGCAGGTGGCGATCCGCGGCCGGCAGCTCGAAACGGCGCTGAAGAGGCGCCTCGGGCAGCATCCGAATGTCGGCGACATCCGGGGCCGGGGCCTGTTCTGGGCGATGGAGCTCGTCGAGGACCGCGAGACCAAGACGCCCTTCGCCCCCGAACTCGGCATGAACGGCCGGGTGAAGCTCGCCACCTATGCGCGCGGCCTCGCCTGCTACCCCGTCGGCGGCACCATCGACGGCGTGCGCGGCGACCACGTGCTCCTAGCTCCGCCCTACATCACCACAGAGGACGAGATCGAGACGATCGCCGACCTGATGGCGGCAGGGATCGACGACGCGGTGAAGGGGTTGCCCCGCTCCGCGACGTGAACCACGCGCAATCAACCCGAAGGGGCACGCCGGCGACATGCGCGATCCCCTTTCGCATGCGATCGATGAGGGATATCCCGGGGTCGATGGCGGCGTGACAGCACGACGACGTCGCGGCCGAGGCGTTTCCTGACGACGTCCGCCCAAGGGCGGCGTCGGCCGATCCGTCCCCGGTCCGCGTTTCGCTTGCCGGCCATTCGGTTCGGCGGCGCATGGCAAGGCAGAGATGGCTAAGGCTCGTTCCCAGGCGTCCGCGGAGATCGTCCCGCTGCCCAGCCGGGCCCCGAAATCCCCGCGCCGGGCGAACGCGACGGCCATCTACGAAGCGATCCGGCGCGCGATCGTCGAGCAGGCCCTGAAGCCCGGCGCGAAACTGCCGGAGGACACGATCGGTGCCGGCTTCGGCGTCAGCCGGACCATCGCGCGGGAGGCCCTGCGCAGGCTCGCCGAATCCGGCCTCGTCGAGATCAAGCGCAACCGCGGCGCCAGCGTCGCCCAGCCGAGCTGGGAGGAGGCGCGCGACATCTTCGACATCCGCATGGCGCTCGAGCGCATCGTGGTCGAACGGCTCGCCGGCCGGCTGACGGCGGCCCAGATCCGGCGGCTCGAGGACCATGCCGCCGAGGAGGAGCGCGCGGCCGGCGACCGGGAGCCGCGCTCCGTCCGTCTCGCGACCGAATTCCACGTCCTTCTGGCCGAGATGACCGGAAGCGAGACCCTCGCCCGCTACGTGGCGGAGGTGTCCTGGCGTTGCGGGTTGACGCTGACACTCTACAGCCGGCCGCATTCCGCCGAATGCGGCGTCAACGAGCACCGCGAGATCATCGCGGCCCTCGCGGCAGGGGATGCCGCGATGGCGGTCGCGGTCATGGACCGGCATCTCCACGGCGTCGTCTCGCGAGCCCTGATCGACCCGCCCGCCAAGGCCTCCGACCTCGCCGAGATCCTCCGCCGCTACAGCGACTAGCGCATGCTCCGGAAAAGCGGACACCGGCTTTCCGATAACAGCATGCTTCCACAATAACTTAGACTACCCTCAGCAGCAGCCGGCGCGCTCGGTGTACCAGCGCAGCGCCGCGCGGTCGAAGCTCGGCCAGGCGGCGAGGAGTGGCTCGCCCGCAAGGGCCTGCCGGTAGCGGTCCCGCAACTCGTCCTCGGCCGCGTCGAGGTCGAGACCGAGGACGACGCCGTCCCGCACGATCGTCCGCCCCGCCACCACGACGTCGCGCACGTGACGCTGTGTGCCACGGGCGAAGAGAAGGTCGAGCGGGTCGACCGGAAGGATCGCATCCCGGTCGAGCGCGTCGAGATCGAGCAGCACGATATCGGCGGGCGCGCCCGGAACCAGCGCGCCATCGCCCGGCGCGCCCAGAGACGCACGCCCGTCCGCGATGACGGCGGCGAGGAAGCGCCTGCGGTCGCCGGGATCGTCGAAGCCCCAGGGTCCGTGCGCCGATTGTACCAGCCGCATCTCGCGCAGGATGTCGTCGTCCTCGTCGAAGGCGAGGCCGTCCATCCCGACGCAGACCCGGCAGCCCTGCCGCCGCGCCTCCCGGATCGGCCCGATGCCGGAGCGCAGTCCGAGATTGGACGAGAAGTTGGTCACGATCGTCGCGCCGGCCTCCGCGATCATCTCGCGCTCGGCTTCGGTCGAATGCACCGCGTGGGCGAGCGTCAGCCTGGGCGACAGAAGGCCGATCTCCTTGAGATACGTGACGATTCCCCGGGGGAAGGTCCGGTCGGCCCAGTCGCGCTGATAGCGCGTCTCGAGAAGATGCATGTGGACACGCCGGCCCGTCGCCGCGGACCGCTCGGCGATGGCCTCCAGAAGCGGCTCGCTGCACCATTGGACACCGGCGGGACCGAACTGGACCGACACGGTCGGCCCCTCGATCGCGGCCGCGATCTCCTCGACGAGCGCGACGTAGTCGGCCGGCGCGGGAGCCGGCCGCTCGAACATCCTGGCCATCGTCTCGCGATGCTCGGGAGGAAGCTCGGCGAGGACGGGCTCGGACGCCCCGTAGACGAGCGGGTTGCGGTCCCGGATGGCGGGCGCGAACGCCATCCGCACGCCGACGTCGCGCGCGGCCCGGGCGACCTCGCGTGCCTCGTCGACGGGAGAGAGGCGCCCGGACGGGCGGGTGTAATGCACCATCACGGCCGCGCAGCCGCTGCGCGCGGCCCGCGCGAGAGGCGCCGCGGCGGCGAGATACGCATCCGGCGGGGTCGCGAGAGCGGAGCGCGGCAGCCAGGTCTCGAGCGGCAGGAAGGCCGCGCCGAACGAGGTCAGCGACAGCGGCCTGGCATGGTCGTGGGCATTCGCGAAGGCCGGCAGGGCGAGAAGACGAGGTCCCGAGACCTCTTCCGGCGCGATGGCGGCGATGCTTCCGCCGTCGAGCCGGATGGCGACGCCCTGCCGGTGGTCGAGGCCGGAGCCGAGCAGGGCGTCGGTGACGGTGAGGGTCATGCTTGTTCGTCCCGGATTCCGGATCGCTTCCGCGTGGTCGCGGCCCGATCCCTCCCCGGAGGGGAGGGTCGAGTCGAACCATAGGTTCGAACCGGGGTGGGGACATCCCGGGCGTCGCAGCACCCCACCCCGGTCGGCTGACGCCGACTCGCCCTCCCCTGAAGGGGAGGGATCAATGTGGGACCAAGCCCTGGACGCCCTACTTCTTCGTATAGACGAGCGCGCGCTCGGCCTTGGGAGGCAGGAAGGAGCGGTCGAAGACTTCGGACGGCTCGGGCAGGCGGGTGAGGCCGTAGCCCTCGGCGACGAGGCCGATCGACTTCTTCAGGCGATCGTCCTTGAGGTCGCCGACGCCGATCTCGTTCATCTCGGGCGAGACGATGAGCTTCTCGAAGGAGAATTGCAGGCGGCGCTTCTCGACCGGCTCGTTGACGAGGTTGTCGAAGTTCACCACCGCCTTCATGCCGACATCCTGGTCCTTGGCGACGTCGATCATCGCCTTGTTGATGGCCCTCACGAGGCCCGAGACCGCCTTCGGGTTCTCCTTGAGCAGCTTCTGCGAGACCATGATGCCGTTGGAATAGAGGTCGAGCCCATAATCGCCGAAGGACAGCCAGTTGTAGTCCTTCTCGGGATCCTGGCGGTTCAGGATCAGGTTGAAGTAGCTCGTGATGTTGAAGACGACGGCGGCGTCGATCTCACCCTTGATCAGCAAGGGCTCCTGGAGGTTCGGGGCCATGTTGATGAGGTTGAGCTTGGCCATGTCGAGCTTGTTCGCCTTGGCGAAGACCGGCAGCATCCGCACGGTCGGCGTGCCCTGCGAACCGCCCAGCTTCTTGCCCTCGAGGTCCTTCGGCGAGGTGATGCCGGTCGTCTTCTTCGACGAGAAGGCGAAGGGTGGCTGGTTCCAGATCTGATAGACCATCACCGGCGCCTCACCCTTCCTGGTCGAGGCGTTCTGGATGATCGCGTTCATGTCTCCGAAGCCGGCATCGTAGGCGCCGGACATGATGCGCGTGACCGTCGCGCCGGAGCCTTCGCCCTGGTCGATGACGACGTTCAGCCCTTCTTCCTTGAAGTAGCCCTTGTCGCGCGCGACGAAGAGGAAGGCGTCCGAGCCCTGCGTCTTCCAGCCGAGCGTGAACTTGATCGTGGTCTGCTGTGCGAAGGCGGGCACCGCCGCGAGGCAGAGCGCGAGAGAGAGAACGGATCGTCTGAGCATGCGATGACTCCTTCTGGTTTGGTCGAAACTCAGCGTTCCTCATCCCGAGGTGCACCCGGGCTCGACCCGGGGGTCTCGAAGGACGCACGGCACTGGTGCGTGCTTCGAGGCCGGCCTGCCGGCCGGCACCTCAGCATGAGGACGCGTATGGAACGGGACCTCGTCACACCGCGATCTCCCGCTTGCGCGTCGCCCAGCCCGTGACCTGGCGCTCGATGAGGGAGAAGATCGCGTAGAGGGCGATGCCGAGGCCGGCGAGGATGAAGAGGCCGGCGAAGGCGAGAGGCACGTTGAAGTTCGAGGAGGCCGAGATCATCACGTTGCCGATGCCCCGGTTCGAGGCGACGGTCTCCGACAGCACCGTGCCGACGAAGGCGTAGGTGATCGCGACCTTCAGCGAGGCGAAGAAGAACGGCATCGTGCGCGGCAGCCCGACATTCCACAGGATGTCGAATTTCGAGGCGCCGAGCGCCTTCAGCACGTCCTCGAGCTCCGGCTCGGTCGTCGCGAGTCCCGTCGCGATGTTCACGACGATCGGGAAGAAGCAGATCACGAGCGAGGTGAGGACCGCGGGGACCGTGCCCGAACCGAACCAGAGAACGAAGATCGGCACCACCGCGACCTTCGGGATCGAGGAGAATCCGATCAGGAGCGGATAGGCGGTGTCGTAGGCGAGGCGCGACGAGCCGACGATCGCGCCGAGGACGACGCCCGTCGCGACCCCCAGCACGAAGCCGAGCAGGGTCGTGCCGAGCGTCTGCAGCATGTGGGGCCAGAGCTGCGGCGCACGCTGCCAGAGGACGGTGAAGATCTCGCTCGGCCGCGGCAGGACGAGGTCCGAGACGTTCAGCGCGATGCAGAGGACCTCCCACACGCCGAAGAAGGCGAGGATGAGCCCGATCGAAAGACTGCGGCGTCGGAGCGTCGCGCTCATCTCAATGCACCTCCGCCACGTGGCGCTGCGCGCCGACGATCAGGTCGCGCAGCCGCTGGGTGCGGGCCGCGAAATCGGGTTCGTAGGTCGAGGCGAGGGTGCGCGGACGCGCGCTGTCCACCGGGCTGTCGTCGAGGATGCGCCCCGGCCTCGCGCTCATCACGCAGATGCGGCTGGCGAGATATCCCGCCTCCCGCAGATCGTGCGTGACGAGAAGGACGGTCGGCCGGTGCGCCATCCAGAGGGACTGGAGCGCAGCCCAGAGCTCCTCGCGCGTGAACTGGTCGAGCGCTCCGAAGGGCTCGTCGAGCAGCAGGATGCGGGGCTCGTGCACGAGCGCGCGGCAGAGATTGGCCCGCTGCAGCATCCCGCCCGAGAGCTGCCACGGATAGGCATTCGCGAAATCGCGCAGGCCGACCTCGCCGAGCAGCGCGTGGACCTTGTCCCGGAACTCGCCTTTGCGCTTGGCGCGGAATTCGGCCCGGTAGGGCTGCACGATCTTCAGCGGCAGCATGACGTTCTTCTCGACCGTCAGCCACGGCAGCATCGTCGGGTTCTGGAACGCCATCCCGATCCGCTGCGCCTTGGCGGACGCCTCGCGTCCGCCGACGACGACCACGCCGGTCGTCGGCGCGACCAGGCCGGCGACGAGCTTGAGGATCGTCGACTTGCCGCAACCGGACGGCCCGACCAAGGCCACGAACTCGCCCTCTCCGATATCCATCGTGGTGGGCGAGAGGGCCGGAACCGCATCGGCCCCGCTTCCGAAGGTGACGCCCACGGATTCGAGTTCGATGGCCTTGCGGCCGGACATCGCGGCGGTGGCCGCATCGGGCGGAGGGGCTGGAGCGAACGCATTCATCGCCCGAAGCGCAGCAGATTCCGTGCCAGTGTATACGATTGGAGGGACGAGGCGGCCGAGCCGCCGTCATAGGAAGGGTCTCGCCCGGTCGGAGCCTCCCCTCTCGTGCAGACTACCGCCGAGCGCCTGAGAGCTAGCGAATGGGCGCATACGGAAGACGCGAATGGCCAGCGCCTAAAAGGCGGGCAAATGCTGCCCACAAAATAGTATACAATATTGCGGCACCTCGTCGTAGAGGAAGCGTTCGGAAATCAGGGGTCCCCATGTCTCTCACCGCCGCCAGCCATCCCTCGGCTCCGTCGCACGCCGAGGCCGAGCGGATCGTGGACGCCTTTCTCGAAGCGTCGATGCGGCCCGACCCCGAACTCGCAGCGACGTTCATGGCGCCGGATGTGCGCATCGTCTTCACCGGCGGACGGGTCTTCTCGCATCCGCGGGAGGCGACCTCCTTCAATGCGGGGCGCTATCGCTGGGTGAAGAAGAAGATCGACAGGAACGATGTCGTCGTCGGCCCCGACGAAGCGATCGTGTACAATCTCGGCACGCTCTACGGCGAATGGCCGGACGGAACGCCATTCGAGGGCAACCGCTACGTCGACCGCTTCGTCATCCGGGGCGGCGTCATCGTCACGCAGGAGGTGTGGAACGACAGCGCCGAGCGCATCCTCACACGGCAGGGCGCCTGATGTTCGACCACCTGTTCCGGAATGCCCGGCTTCCCGGCCGTGGCGAGGCCGTGGATCTCGGCATCCGGCACGGGCGGTTCGTTGCGGTCGAGCCCGCGATCGAGGCGGCCATGCCGGGCGAGGATCTCGGCGGACGGCTGGTCGTGCCGGGCCTCGTCGAGACGCATCTCCATCTCGACAAGGCCTGCCTGTTCGGGCGCTGCGCCTGCGGCTCCAACGTCCAGGAGGCGATCGCGGCCGTCGCGGGCGCAAAGCGCGGCTTCACCGAGGACGACGTCTACGAGCGGGCATCGCGCGCCCTCGAGCGGGCCATCCTCCAGGGGACGACGCGGATCCGCACCCATGTGGAGGTGGACCCACGCATCGGGCTGACGAGCTTCCGCGCCCTGAAGCGCCTCAAGGCCGATTACGCCTGGGCGGTCGATCTCGAGCTCTGCGCCTTTCCGCAGGAGGGGCTTCTCGACGATCCGGGCTGCGAGGAGGTGCTGGAGGCGGCGCTGCTGGAAGGCGCCGATCTCGTCGGCGGCGTGCCCTATGTCGACAAGGATCGAAACGGGCAGATCGCCCGCATCTTCGCGCTCGCGCGCCGGTTCGACGTCGATATCGATTTCCATCTCGATTTCGACCTCGACCCGGCCGACGCCTCGCTCTTCGAGGTCTGCCGGATGGCCGAGGCGACGGGCTGGCAGGGCCGTGTGGCGATCGGCCATGTGACCAAGCTCTCGGCCATGGCCCCGGAGGCGTTCGCATCCGCCGCGAAGCGACTTCGCGAGGCGGGCGTCGCCGTGACGGTGCTCCCGGCGACGGATCTGTTCCTGACCGGCCGGGACCATGACCGCGACGTGCCGCGCGGCGTCGCCCATGCGCACCGATTGGCGGCGATGGGCGTCACCTGCTCGATCTCCACGAACAACGTCCTCAACCCGTTCACGCCCTACGGCGACTGCTCCTTGATCCGCATGGCCAATCTCTATGCGAATGTGGCGCAGGTCTCGGACGAGACGGATCTCGCGACCTGCCTCGATCTGGTCACGGGGTCCTCGGCGCGGCTCATGCGGCTCGACGGATACGGCATCGCCCCGGGCCATGCGGCCGACATGGTCGTGCTCGACGCGAGTTCACCCGCCGAGGCCGTGGCGACCCTCGCGCCGCCCCTGTTCGGCCTGAAGGCTGGGCGGCGCACCTTCGAGCGTCCGGCCCCGCGCCTCCTGCGCGAGGCCTGACGCAGCCCCGAGACCGGAGCCACCCGAGACCGACATCCGGTCAGGCCGGGGCAAGCTCCGGCCGCGTCACCGGCTGCTCGCGGATCGGCAGGTTGATCAGCGCCGACAGGAAGCTGAGCGCGACCGACAGCCACCAGACGACATCGTAGCTGCCCCGCATCTCGTAGAGCAGGCCCGCCAGCCAGACGCCGAGGAAGCCGCCGACCTGATGCGACAGGAAGACGAAGCCGTACAGCATCGCCATGTATTTCGTGCCGAACATCAGCATCACGAGCGCTGAGGTCGGCGGCACGGTCGAGAGCCACAGCAGGCCCATGAACAGGCCGAAGAGGATGCAGGTCAGCGGCGTCGGCGGGACCATGATGAAGGCGGCGATCACGATGCCGCGCGAGAAATAGATCCCCGCGAGAAGCTGCCGCTTGGGTATCCGGGTCGATAGCCAGCCCGCACTGAGCGAGCCGACGGCATTGGCGAGGCCGATCACCGCGAGCGTCCAGCCGCCGATCGAGGCCGGAAGGCCCGCATCCTTGAGATAGGCCGGAAGGTGGACGGTGACGAAGGCGAGCTGGAAGCCGCAGGTGAAGAAGCCGAGCGTCAGGAAGATGAAGCTCGGATGGCGGAAGGCTTCGCGCAGGGCCTGAGCGATCGTCTGGTCCGGCGCGGGGGTCGGTCCGGCCATCGCCGTCTTGTTCGGGCCGGGCCGCGTGCCGAGCATGACCGCGAGGGGCATGATGAGAAGGACGCTGGCGCCGAAGACCAGCAGGGCGTCCTGCCAGCCGAAATTGTCGATCAGGATGTTGCCGATCGGCGGGTAGAAGAACTGGCCGAAGGAGCCCGCCGCCGTGCCGGCGCCGAAAGCCATCGGACGCCAGCTGTCCGGCAGAAGCTTGCCGAAGGCGCCGAGAACGAGGTTGAAGGAGGCGGCCGACAGACCGAAGCCGATCAGGACGCCGGCGCCGAGATGGAGCATCCCGGGCGTCGTCGCATAGGCCATCACCGCGAGGCCGGCAGCATAGAGCACCGCTCCGACCCAGAGGACGCGGGTCACGCCATACCGGTCGGCCATCGCGCCGGCGAAGGGCGAGCCGATCCCCCACAGCAGGTTCTGGATCGCGATCGCCAGGCCGAAGGTGTCGCGCCCCCAGCCATAGGTCTGGATCATCGGGAGCTGGAACAGGCCCGACGAGGCACGGGGGCCGAAGCCGATCAGCGCGATGGCACAGCCGGCGAAGACGATCCACTCCGGACCGATACGCCTCGTCGCACGCGTTTCCATTCCGGCCTCCGGAGAGAAATCTGTTCTATTCCGCAAGAGCTGTAACCGCCGCCGGGGACGCTGCCAAACGCAGTTCCGTCATCCCACCCATCAGTTTCCGGAATGGATAGGTGCACCAGCACCTGTTCGTCCGGCCGCTTGATGTCGGGGCGTCAGGCCGGCTTCCCGGCGGCGGGCGGAACGACGGGCCGGGCGAGAAGCACCGAAGCCGCCGCGGCCACGATCAGGAGGAGCCCCAGCCAATCCCACATCGTCGGCCTCTCGCCGAGGATCAGCGTCGCCCCGATGACCCCAACTCCGGGGACCAGGAGCGAGCCGATGGTGGCGATGCCGGCCGGCATGCGGCCGAGGATCACGAACCACAGGGTCGATGCCAACGCCTGGCCGATCAGCACGTTGTAGGCGAGCCCCGCCCAGGTCGATGGGAGTTGCGGCAGCGCCGTCGGCACCCCTTCGAAGATCAGCATCCCGATGCCGGTCAGGATCGCAGCGAGACCGAGTTGCCAGGTAGTGATCACCGGCGCCGAAGCATCGACGGGCCAGCGTTTCAGGACGACGCTCCCCATCGCCCAGAAGACGCCCGACAGGATGGCGAAGAGGAGCCCGATGGAGAGTTCCCCCGATCGCAGCAGCGGAAGGCCGAGGGCGATCAAGCCCGCCCCTCCGAGGGCGAGGCCGATCTGCCGGCGCCGGTCGAACGGCTCGCCGAGCACGATCCGGGCGAAGATCACGGCCCAGATCGGCATCATGTAGGACAGCACGGCCGCCCGGCTCGTGGTGGCGGTCAACTGCGCGAAGGCGCTGAAGATGTTGTAGGCGGCAATGGACAGCACGCCGACGATCGCGAGCCGGAACCAGTGCCGGCGCGGCACGCGCGGCGAGGTGCCCGTCGCGAAAAGCACGCCGAACATGATCGCGGTCGCGAGCGAGAAGCCGACGGCTCGCAGCGTCCAGGGCGGGATTTCGGCGAGGGCGAGCTTCACCGCGACCCAGTTGAAGCCCCAGCAGAGCCCCAGTGACGCGACGAGAAGCAGATTGCGAATCATCAAGGCGTGCCCCGCGGAGAGGTTCCGTAGGGCGGTCTCGCCGGCGGCGCTACTCCTTCCAGAGCCAAGCCGCCCCGCGCACGCCGGAGGAATCGCCGTGCCTGTTCTTGAGGACCGGCGTCACGAAGGCATCCGAGAAGGTGTAGTCGTCGATCTTCGCCGGCAGGTCGGCATAGAGTTCGTCGACGTTCGACATCCCTCCCCCGAGGACGATCACGTCCGGATCGAGGATGTTCACGACATGGGCGAGGCTGCGGGCGAGGCGGTCGAGATAGAGATCGTAGGTTCGCTTCGCCTCATCGTCCCCCGCCCGCATCGCCTCCGCGATGGCCGGCGCGGCGAGAGCCGTCCCCGTCCGCTCGCGGTGGTCCCGCTCGATCCCCGTTCCGGAGACGAAGGTCTCGATGCAGCCGAGCTTGCCGCAGAAGCACGGGGCGCCGGGCCGCTCGTCGTCGCGGGGCCAGGGGAGCGGATTGTGCCCCCATTCGCCCGCGATGCGGTTGCGCCCCCCGACCGCCCTGCCCCGGATCGCGATGCCGGAGCCCGCGCCCGTTCCGAGGATCACGCCCCAGACGATCTCGGACCCCGCGCCCGCACCATCGGTGGCTTCCGAGACGGCGAAGCAATTGGCGTCGTTCTCGACCCTGACCTCGCGGCCGAGCGCGGCCTCGATATCCTTGTCGAGCGGGCGTCCGATGTTCCAGGTCGAGTTCGCGTTCATGACGAGGCCGGTCACGGGCGAGAGCGCGCCCGGGATGCCGATGCCGACGGTGCCCCTGCGCCCCGTCTCGGTCTCGAGCGCCGCGACCAGGCCGACGATGGCCCGCACGCAGCCCTCGTAGTCGCCCTTCGGCGTCGGCACGCGGTGCCGGCCGAGCATCGCGCCGTCCTCGCCGAGGGCCTGGGCCTCGATCTTTGTCCCGCCCCAGTCGATGCCGATGCGCATCATGCGACCCCGAGCGCGCGATCGACCTCGGCCGCGCGGCCGAGCCGGCGGAAGGTGTCGGCGAGGCGCGGATTGGCATTGATCTGGCGCAGGTGGAGCTTGCGCACCGCCTCGCTGAGGCGGCCGCCGCGGCCCATGATCTCGTCCGCGAAGCCTATCATGCGGGCATTGGGCCAGGCCTGAGGCCTGATCCGTGCGAGATGTTCGACGAGGACCTCATCGTCCTCGTCGGGCCGGGCCGAGACCAGCATCGTCGTCATCGCGGCGGTCGAGCGCGAGATGCCCATGTGGCAATGGATCAGAAGGTGGCCGTCGCGGCCCTCCTCGAGGTCGTCGACCAGTTCCTCGCCGAACGCCACGATCTGCTCGACATGCTCCCGCTCGGGCAGGATGAAGCCCGGCTGGGGCTCGATGATGTCGTGGAAGCGCAGCGTCGTGCGGTGGTGGCGGTCGTAGCGATTGAAGGAATCCGGATCCGGGATGCCGGGATCGAGGATCGAAAGGACATGGGTGATCCCGCTTTCGCGGTGGCCATCGAGTTCCTCGAGGCCGCAGACGGAGAGGATCGACAAGGATGCGCGTTTCATGGGCACGATCCTAGTCGTCTCCGTCAGCGTCGTCATCGTCCTCGTCGTCGAATTCGCGGCAGGCGGGCTTCGCCTCCGAACCCGGCCCCTGGCACGCCGCCTCGATGGCCTCGCGCATCGCGGCGCAGGGCGTCTCGGGCCGGCACAGGGCGGGCATGGCCGGCCCTGCTTCGCGGCAGGCACGGACGAGGTCCGCCGCGCGCACCGCGCCGATCTCGGCCCGGCAGGCCTTGGGCGCCCTGGGACGCGCGTCGGCAGGCGGCGCGGCGAGGAGGGCCGCCAGCACGGCGGCGATCAGGTTCCGCGCCCGAATCATCGCGCGGCTCGCGGGCGGCTCAGCGCGTCCGGTCGTAGTCGAACCGGACCCGTCCGCCGACCCTGACCTCGGTCCCGCCACCGACATCGACGAACCCGCCACGTCCGCGCGACGCACGCGCGCCGTCGGGATCATAGGGCTCGAATTTTTTCGGGACCGGCGGACAATCGGCACGCGAGGCCTTCGCGCGGCTGCCGGGCGCCGGGCAAGGGGCGGCCAGAGCGGGCAGCGCCATGACGAGGACCGCAAAGGCGAGCGGCGATGCAATGCGGCGCATGACGACCTCCGGCATGAGGCGGGGAGAGTTTGCGTGCCGTTCTTAGCCCAGCCGAGGGCGCGCGGCGAGGTCGCGCCTACAGCAATCCGAGCGCCACCAGCTCCCGCCGCATCTCCTCGGGGAGCGCGCCCACCGCTTCCGCCTCGGAGCCGAGATCGGCCGGTGCATCCTCGTCCTCGAGATAGCGCCAGCCCTGGAAGGGCCGACAGGGTCGGGGCGAGACCAGGACCAGCTCGGGTTCGAGCAGGAGGCGGCAGCGGCCGATCCCCTGCCCGTCGGTGAAGGATTCCAGCCCGAGAAGCCTCTGGCGGCAGCTCAGCTGGCCCTTGATGACCCAGTAGAGGGAGCCGCCCTCGAGCAGGGCCTCGGCCCGCTTCGGCATCATGCGGGTGACGTGCGTGTGGCGCGGATCGGCCCCGCGGCCCGCGCGTCGGCGCTTCTCGACGATCCAGTCCTCGAGTTCGCCGATCGTGTCGACGCCGACGCAGAGCTTGATCATGTGAAGCGGCATGGTCGGCTCATAGCGCGTCAGGCCGGCCTTGGCCGCAGCTCCGTTCGTCGCATCCCCAGGCGATCGCGCAGCCGAGCGCGCAGGCGGGCCTGGAACATCTCCAAACAGGGCTTGCCGATCCCCTCCGCGAGGGAGAATGTGCCGCGCACAGGGACAAGCCTCCCCGTGAAGAGGACGTTCGAAAACATGGCCGATGACCAAGCTCCCGTCGGGCTCTCCCGCGGGCTGACCAATTACGGCGACCGCGACTTCGCGCGCTACCTGCGACTCGCCAATGCGCGCTCCATGGGCTTCGGCTCGGGCCTCCTGAAGAAGCCGGTCATCGGCATCGCCTCGACCTATAGCGAGTTCAACAACTGCCATCGCGGCGTGCCGGATCTCGTCGATGCGGTGAAGCGCGGCGTCCTCGCCTCCGGCGGCCTGCCGCTCGAATTCCCGACCATCTCGCTCGGCGAGCCCTATCTCAATCCGACCGCCCTCTTCTTCCGCAACCTCATGTCGATGGACACGGAGGAGATGATCCGCGGCCAGCCGATGGACGGCGTCGTCCTCATCGGCGGCTGCGACAAGACGGTGCCCGCTCAGCTCATGGGCGCTCTCTCGGCCGGCCTGCCGACCATCCAGGTCGTGACCGGGCCGCAATCGACGAACCAGTATCGCGGCGAGCGCCTCGGGGCCTGCACCGATTGCCGGCGCTACTGGGCCAAGTACCGGGCGGGCGAGATCGACGATGCCCGCATCGAGGATGTCGAGGGCAACCTCGTCGTCACCGCCGGCACCTGCGCGGTGATGGGCACGGCCTCGACCATGGCCTCGCTGTCGGAGGCCCTCGGCATGCTCCTGCCGGGTACCGCTGCGATCCCCGCCGTCCACGCGGATCGCCTGAGGGCGGCCGAGGCCTCTGGCGCCGCGATCCTCGACCTCGTCAAGGCCGGCATCACCGTCTCCGACATCATCACGGAGGAATCGATCGAGAACGCGCTGCGCGTCCTCCTCGCCATCTCGGGCTCGACCAACGCCATCATCCACCTGACCGCCATCGCCGGACGGGCGGGAATCAAGGTCGATCTCAACCGCCTGAACGAGCTGTCGGACACGACGCCCGTCCTCGTCGATCTCAAGCCTACCGGCGCCTTCTACATGGAGGACCTGCATGCGGCGGGCGGCATCGGCGCGGTGATGCGGGAGTTGAAGCCCCTGCTCCACCTCGACTGCATGACCTCGTCCGGGCAGACCCTGCGTGAGCGCCTCGAGACCCAGGACGACTTCGTCGACCGCAAGGTGGTGCGCTCCTTCGACGAGCCGCTCCAGCCGCAGGGAGGCCTCGTCGCGCTGTTCGGCTCGCTCGCCCCGCGCGGCGCGATCCTCAAGCGCGCGGCCGCCGATCCGACCCTGTTCGAGAAGGAGGGCCGCGCGGTCGTCTTCTCCTCGCTCGAGGATCTCGCCGACCGCGTCGACGATCCCGATCTCGACGTGACCGAAGACGATTTCATGGTGCTTCAGAACGCCGGCCCGCTCTCGCCCTCCGGCATGCCCGAAGCCGGCTACCTGCCGATCCCCAAGAAGCTCGCCGCCAAGGGCCTCAAGGACATGGTCCGCATCTCGGATGCGCGCATGTCCGGCACCGCCTACGGCACGATCGTGCTGCACGTCTCGCCGGACGCGGCCTCCGGCGGCCCGCTCGCCTTCGTCAAGAACGGGGATCGGATCAGGATCTCGGTCAAGGAGCGCCGGATCGAGCTGCTGGTCGACGAGGCGGAGATGGCCGAGCGTCGCAAGACGATGCCCGTGACGCCGTTCGAGGCGAAGCGCGGCTACGCCCGGCTGTACCGCAACGAGGTGCTGCTGGCCGACGAGGGCTGCGATTTCGACTCGCTGCGGGCCGAACCAGGCAGGACGTGACCTCGGGGAGCGGAGGGAGCACACGGGTCGTCGTGCGCTCTCCTCCGCCCCCCTCAAAGACCCGCGCTTGCGGCAAAGAACCATAGGAAACGCCATGTCGGCCAACGACGCCTTCCGGATCACGGTGCTGCCGGGCGACGGCATCGGCCATGAGGTCATGGCGCCCTGCATCGCGGTGCTCGAAGCGGCGGCCAGGCGGATCGGCGGGTTCTCCCTTCGTTTCGACGAGCATCAGGCCGGCGCCCTCGCCTACCGCGACACCGGCGTCGCGCTGCCCAAGAGCGCGCTCGACGCCGCCCGCCGCGCGGACGCGATCCTGCTCGGCGCGATGGGGTGGCCCGAGGTGCGCTATCCCGACGGCACCGAGATCGGCCCGCAGCTCGACCTGCGCTTCGAGCTCGGCCTCTATGCGGGCGTGCGTCCCGTGCGGACGCTGCCCAACATGCCGGCCGTCCTCGCCGATCCGCGGGCGCGCCAGCTCGATTTCGTCGTCATCCGCGAATCGACCGAGGGCCTGTTCGCCTCGCGCGGCAAGGGCGTCGTCGAGGAGGACCGCGAAGCGCGCGACACGATGGTGATCACCCGCAAGGTGTGCGAGCCGCTCTTCGACTTCGCCTTCGCGCTCGCCCGCTCGCGCAAGGCTCGCGGCGCACCCGGCGCCGTCACCTGCGTCGACAAGGCCAACGTGTTCGCGAGCCTCGCCTTCTTTCGCAAGATCTTCGACGAGCGCGCGGCCCTGAACACCGACATCCGGGCCGAGCACGCCTATGTCGACGCGACGGCGCTCTACATGGTCCGCCGCCCCTGGGAGTTCGACGTGCTCGTCACGGAGAACATGTTCGGCGACATCCTCTCCGATCTCGGCGCCGGGCTCATGGGCGGGATGGGCTTCGCGCCCTCCGCGGATATCGGCGACGAGAATGCCGTCTTCCAGCCCTGCCACGGGTCGGCGCCGGACATCTTCGGCCAGGGCAAGGCCAACCCGACCGCGATGATCCTGTCCGGCGCGATGATGCTCGAATGGCTCGGCGAGCGTCATGGCCGCGAGGAGGCCGTGCGGGCCGGCGGCATCGTCCGGGAGGCGGTCGATGCCGCCTATGGCGCCGGCCTCAAGCCCTACGAGATCGGAGGCGGGGACGGCACCGGCGCGGTGACGGATGCGGTGATGCAGGCGCTCGCCCGCATCGGCTGACGAACGCGACCGCCGTGCCGATTACCGGCCCTTGAAGCTCGGCTTGCGCTTCTCCAGCATCGCGCTCAGCGCCTCGTCATGGTCCTCGGTCGCATGGGCCAGAGCCTGAAGCGCGGCCGACAGGTCGAGGATGCCGGGAAGGTCCATCACGCGGCTCTGGCGGAGTAGGCGCCGCGTCATGCGCACCGCATGGCCGGGATTGGCTGCGATACGCTCGGCCATCGCCCGCGCCTCGTCCAGCAGGGATGCCGGCGGCACGATCTTCGAGACGAGACCGCAGGCGAGCGCCTCCTTGGCGTCGATCATGTCGCCCGTGAGCGCCATCTCGCAGGCCTTCGAGAACCCGACGACCTGCGGCAGGAGCCACGCGCCGCCATCGCCCGGAACGATGCCGACCTTCACGAAACTCTCCGCGAACCGCGCGGTCTCGGAGGCGATGCGGATGTCGCACATGCAGGCGAGATCGCAGCCGGCCCCGATGGCGGGCCCATTCACGGCCGCGATCACCGGCACCTCCATGGCCTCGATCGCGAGCGGGATGCGCTGGATGCCGGTACGGTAGTTCATCCGGGTTCGCGCGGGCAACGAGGCCCGCAGGCCGCCCGGCACGTCCGGCCGCATGGCGTTGAGGTTTCCGCCGGAGGAGAAAGCGGAGCCGGCTCCCGTCAGGATGATCGCCCGGATGTCCGGATCGGCATCGAGGCGCGCCAGGGTCGAGAGCAGCGCCTCCATCATGTCCGGGTCGGAGATCGGATTGCGCGTCTCCGGACGGTTCAGCGTCAACACGGCGATCCGGCCGTCACTCTCCACCAGAACGGGTTCCGACATGCGTGTCCTCCGTGTTGTTGTCGTGGTCCTTCTTGGCGCCGCCTCGCCGCGCTGTCGAGGGCTGCGCGGCGAACGGGTTGACAAGCCGCGCCCCGGCCAAATCATCGACGGCTCGGGCGAACCGCCCGCCCTCGGCCGCCCCGGCGTCCGGAGGGAGCCGACAACAGCATGGGAGGCAGCATGAGCGAGTTCGAGGGAAAGACCATCGTCGTGACGGGAGCGGCCGGCGCGATCGGAGCGGAGGTCGCACGCATGGCCGCCGCACGCGGCGCCCGGCTTCTGCTGGTCGACCCGAACGAAGTCGGTCTCGAAGAGCTGGCCGCCGCCCTGCCGGGCTCCGGCCACGTCGTCGCGCCCTCCCTCCTGCACACGCCGGAAGCCTGCGCCGACGCGCTCTCGCGGATCGAGGGGCCGCTCTACGGCCTCGTCCACATGGCGGGGATCTACGTCCCTCACGACCTCGAACCCGGCGCCCGCTCCGTCTACGACCGCACGCTGGCGGCCAACACTACGAACGCGTTCGACCTCGCCTGCGCGATGCTGCCCCGCCTCGTCGAGGACGAGCCCGCGCGTCTCGTCTTCGCATCGTCGCAGGCCTTCCGAAAAGGCTCGCTCGGGCACGTCGCGTATTCGGTCGCGAAGGGCGGCGTGGTCGGTCTCGTCCGCGCCTTGTCGCGCAATCTCAAGGCCCGAGCGCTCGTCAACGGCGTCGCGCCGGGCGTGATCGACACGCCGATGCCGGCCCATGTCATCGAGGCCCGCGGCGAGGACCTGCTCCGCGACATCCCGCTCGGCCGCCTGGGTCGGGCCGACGAGGTCGCCGGCGTCTGCATCTTCCTGCTCGGCCCGCTCTCGACCTACGTCACCGGCCAGATCATCAACATCGATGGGGGCGTCCACAATGCCTGACGCGGGGTCCCCATCGACCCCGCTGCTCGCAGGACTCATCGTTCGCGCGCATCACGTCGCGCTCGGCGTCGCCGATTTCGACGGCGCCGTCGGCTTCCTGCGCGACGTCATCGGAATGCGTCTTCTCGGCGAGATCGACCACCGCCGCGAGGAGGCCCTCGACCGGATGGTGGGCCTGCCGGAGATCGATGTTCATTGGGCGATGCTCGAACTCTCGGGGTTCCACGTCGAGCTGTTTCACTACTACCACCCGGCAGGCCGGCCGGTGCCTATCCGCCAATGCGACCACGGACTGACCCATCTCTGTTTCGAGGTCTACGATCTCGCGCTCGTCCATGAGCGCCTGGAGGCCGCCGGCTACCACGCCAATGCCGAGCCTCTCGAGGTTCGCGGCGGCCGGGCCAAGGGCATCTACGTGACGGGACCCGAGGGCATCGTCGTCGAATTCGCCGAGTTGTCACCGTGGCGATCCGATGCCGTGGCCTGACGCCCGGGAGGGCCCGGGCACGAGGATGACGGCTCTTCGGACCCGCAGGGGCGCCGAACGCGGATCCGGAGCGCCGGCACCGTCGTGGGACGCCTGATCGATTTGTCGCTGCGCAAGACGGAGAAATTGCGTAGTTGGCAAAGCGTCCGGTGGTCGGCCAGCCGGCTTGGACGATAGCCCGCGTTTTGCGTCCGACGGCATGAATGCCCATGCCGGAGCGACCGATCCGCAGGCGAGCCAATCCTTGTTCCGACGGGCGTTCCGCGCCCGTCACACCTGTGAGCGCACGATGTTTCGACTTGCCCGCCTCTTCGACCTGTCCGAACGCACCGCGCTCGTCACAGGGGGCAATTCGGGTATCGGACACGAGATCGCTCGCGCCCTCGGCCTTGCGGGGGCGAGCCTCGTCCTCGTCGCGCGCCGCGAGCCCGAACTCGTGGCGGCCGTCGACAAGCTCCATACCGACGGCATCAACGCGGATTTCGTGGCGGGCGATCTGTCGACGACGGAAGGCTTGAGCGCCATCATCGCCGGCCTCAAGGGTCAGCGCCGCATCGACATCCTCGTCAACGCGGCCGGGATGAACTTCTCCCAGCCCTTCGAGGAGGTGACGGCCGAAGCCTTCGACCTCCATCTGGCCGTGCATTTGCGGGCGCCCTTCCTCCTGACCCAGGCGCTCGCCCCCGCCATGGCCGAGCGGGGCTGGGGACGGGTCCTCAATGTCGCCGCCCTGCAATCGTTTCGCGCCTTTCCGGATTCCACGGCCTACAGCGTCGCCAAGGGTGGCATCGTCCAACTGACCCGCGCGATCGCCGAAGCGTGGTCCGGACGAGGCATCACCTGCAACGCGATCGCGCCGGGCTTCTTTCCCACGCCGCTGACGCAGGCCATTTTCGACGATGAGGAGCGCGTCGCCCGCAAGGCCGTCCAGACGGCGATCGGGCGGACCGGCCGGCTGGAGGACCTGCACGGCGCGGCCGTGTTCCTGGCATCGGAGGCATCGGCTTACGTCACCGGCCAAACGATCGCCGTCGATGGAGGCTTCACGGCCAAGTGAAGCCGCAAGGCGGCGGCGCGGTCGGATGAGGCTCGCCGAAGCCGGCGCCTCCCACGAATAGCGAGGCGCCCGAGGCGGCGCTTGCCCGATCTGCCGATGTATCGGGCAAGAAGCCGTATTTCTATGCAAAGCTTCGGTTTGAACACACACGCTGCCCGGCACGAAAGGGCCTCTGGCGGACCGAATGGAACCGGGCCTATTCTCGGGTGTTGAGGCTCGAATTCTCGCCCGCCGGCTCGGCCGCGGCACCTTTCGGAGCCCTCCATGAAGATCCGTGCCGGCTACGACATCGCCTTCGAGACCGCTGGCCCGACGGCGATGACGTTGCTTCTGAATGTCCGGCCCGAGCGCCAGCATGATCTCGTCACGCCCGAAAGGATTGTCTTCGATCCTCCCGTTCCCTCGCGCAGCCATCTCGATGCCTTCGGCAATGTGGCGACGCGGATCGTCGCCCCCGGCGGCCCGATCCGGATGTCGGCGGATTTCGTCATCCGCGATACCGGCCGGCACGACGACTGCGCCCTCGGCGCGGAGCAGCATGCGGTGGCCGACCTTCCCGACGACGTGCTCCCGTTCCTCCTCGGCTCGCGCTATTGCGACACCGACAAGCTGTCGGACATCGCCTGGTCGCTGTTCGGCAGCGGACCGGAGGGGGGCGAGCGGGTCCAGTCCATCGTCGACTACGCGCATAACCGGCTCCGCTTCGACTATCAGTTGGCGGACAGCACCCGCAGCGCCTTCGAGGCGCATACGCAGCAGGTCGGCGTGTGCCGGGATTTCGCCCATCTCGCGATCACGCTCTGCCGCTGCATGAACATCCCCGCCCGCTACGCCACCGGCTATCTCGGGGATATCGGCGTGCCGAAGGACCCGGCGCCCATGGATTTCTCCGCCTGGTTCGAAGCCTATCTCGGAGGCCGCTGGTACACGTTCGACGCCCGCCACAACCGCCCCAGAATCGGGCGGATCGTGATGGCGCGGGGGCGCGACGCGACCGATTGCGCGCTGACGACGAGCTTCGGCTCCGCCCTCCTCACCCGGTTCGAGGTCCATACGGACGAGGTCGAGGGAGACGAGGCTGCCGAGCCCGTTCCGCTCGCCATCGCCGCCTGACGGCGGCGCCCTCGGGTCAGCTGCAGATCCGGGGTCCGGTCATCTTGACGATCGAGGCCTCCCACAAGCTCGCAGGCGCGCCCGGGATGCAGGCCTTCGGGTTCGCGAGCTGCTTGAGCTTGCCCAGGAACTGCTCGTGGCTCTCGTCGTGGTCGATGCCGCCGACGATGCGACCGGTCGCATCGAAGAGGAAGACGCTCGTCGAATGGTCCATGGCGTAATCGCCATCCGGCCGCTCGACGCGGCGCGCCACGACGTGGAATTTCGCGGCCATGTCGGCGATCTCCTCCTTCGACCCAACGAGGCCGCGGATGCGCGGATCGAAGGATTGCAGGTAGAGCTTCATCAGCTCGGCCGTGTCGCGTTCGGGATCGACGGTGACGAAGACGACGTTCAGGCGGTCGGCTCCGGCGCCGAGTTCGCGCATCGCCTCGGTCAGCGAGAACAAGGCCGTCGGGCAGGCATCCGGGCAGTGGGTGAAGCCGAAATAGAGCGCCGTCGGCTTGCCGTGGAGGTCGGCCTCGGTCACGCGTCGCCCGTCGGTATCGGTGAGCGAGAAGCTGCCGCCGGGGCGGACCGTCGGCCAGGGCGTCGCGCGCTGCGCCATGATCGCGGCCGTCCCCGCCAGCATCCCGCCGAGAGCGATGGCGCCGAGAAGGAGAAGGAACGGTCTTGCGATCATCGACGGGTCATCATGGCCACGTCCCCGAGATGTAGGGGATCGGCGCGCCACCGTGAGATGACCAGGGGTCGCACATGACGCCGAGGCGCCATGCGCGGAAACGGGGTCGTGCTCAGCCCGCCTTCAATCCATGCCGCGCGAAGATGCCGGCGACGGTTTCGACCAGCGCCTCCTCGGACACCGAAACCTGAGCGAGGCGCGCCGCCCGATATTCCGCATTGGAGGCTGCCGCCTTGTCGGCCTCGGCCGCCTTGGCCCCCTCGAACAGGTCCTTGATCTGGACCTCACCGCGCTCCTTCTCCTGGCTGCCCTGGATGATCACGCAGGGGGCGCGGCGGCGGTCGGCATATTTCATCTGCGCCTTCATGCCCGCCGAGCCGAGATAGAACTCGGCCGGGATGCCGGCACGGCGGAGCTTCGCCACCATCGCCTGGTAATCGGCGACGCGGTCGCGATCCATCACGAGCACCACCGCCGGCCCGGCACTCGCGCCGGCCGCGACGATCGGGCTCTTCACGTGCTGGAGCGCGGCGAGGAGGCGCGAGACGCCGATCGAGAAGCCGGTCGCCGGCACGGGCTCGGCCCGGAAGCGCCCGACGAGCCCGTCATACCGCCCTCCCCCGGCCACCGAGCCGAAGCGCACCGTCTGGCCTTCGTCGTTGGTGATCGAGAAGGTCAGCTCGGCCTCGAAGACGGGACCGGTATAGTATTCGAGGCCGCGGACGACGGAGGGATCGATCTGAATGCGCTGTGAGCCATAGCCAGCAGCTTCGCAGAGCTGAGCGATCTTCATAAGTTCGTCTGCGCCCTTAAGACCTACATCGGTTCGTGCCCGCGCCCCCAACATCTGAGCAATAGCGACATTATCGATAAATTTCATCGAAGTCGTGTCGACGACCATGTCACTGAGATCGCGACCGCCAGCACTTGCGACGTCGGACACTCTTTCAAAGACGATCGTCGAATTTAGGA
This sequence comes from Enterovirga rhinocerotis, assembly GCF_004363955.1. GTDB lineage: Bacteria > Pseudomonadota > Alphaproteobacteria > Rhizobiales > Beijerinckiaceae > Enterovirga > Enterovirga rhinocerotis. Next base: position 68,858 of record NZ_SNZR01000015.1, on the reverse strand, counting down.
TGTCTGTTTGCTCTTCGTTGCTTAACCCAGCACCCTTCGTGAAATCACCGCTCTCGTCCAGACGCCCCTCACCGAGCAGCTTTCGAATTTCGGCGATAGGAAATTTATCCGCCTTGTCCAGCGCCCGCAGCACCGTGAGCCGCCGACCGGCATTCTCGTCGCCGCCGAGGCCGATGGCCTCCATCACGCCGTCGAGGACCTTCCGGTTGTTGACCTTGACGACATACTGGCCGCGCGGGATGCCGACCGCCTCCAGCGTGTCCGCCATCATCATGCAGATCTCGGCATCCGCCGCGGGCGAGCCGGAGCCGACGGTGTCGGCGTCGAACTGCATGAACTGGCGGAAGCGGCCGGGGCCGGGCTTCTCGTTCCGGAACACCCAGCCGGCCCGATAGGAGCGGTAGGGCAGCGTCAGGCTCTGCGCGTCGAGCCGCTCGGCGACATGACGGGCGAGCGGCGCCGTCAGGTCGTAGCGGAGCGAGAGCCATTGCTCGTCGTCGTCCTGGAAGGAGAAGACGCCCTCGTTCGGCCGGTCCTGGTCGGGCAGGAACTTGCCGAGCGCCTCGGTATATTCGACGAAGGGCGTCTCCAGGGCCTCGAAGCCGTAGAGTTCGTAGGTCCGGCGGATCGCGTCGATCATCCGGTTGGTGGCGGCGAGATCGGCGGCCGGCCGATCGACGAAGCCGCGCGGCAGCCGCGCCTTCAGGGTGGTGGACATCTCATCTCTCTCGGAACGGCGCCCTTCTGATGCCTCGGGGCGTTCTTGTCGAGGGAGGGCCGTCGACGCCGCGGCCGGGCAAACCCCTCACCCGGCCGACGCCTCCGGCGTCGCTCGACCTCTCCCGCAAGGGGAGAGCGCCCCCCTTACGACAGGCCCTGGATCAGCCCGTCCTCGTCGAGATGGATGCCCTCCGCCGCCGGCACGCGGGGGAGGCCCGGCATGGTCATGATCTGCCCGCAGATCGCGACCACGAAGCCGGCGCCGGCTGCGAGCCGAACCTCGCGGACGGGTATCTCGTGGCCGGAGGGCGCGCCCATGGCCTGCGGGTCGGTCGAGAAGGAATATTGCGTCTTCGCCATGCAGACCGGCAGGCGGCCGTAGCCGGCGGCCTCGATCTCCTTGAGGCGGCTCGCGGCGCTCCCCTCGATCACGACGGTCTCCGCGCCATAGATCCGCGTCGCGATCCTGCGCATCTTGTCGGCGAGCGGCATGTCGTCCGGATAGAGCGTCCTGAACTCAGACGGCTTCTCGGTCAGCGCCACGACGCGTTCGGCGAGGTCCACCGCGCCCGCGCCGCCCTCGGCCCAGTGGCGGCACGGCACCGCCTCGACCCCGAGCCGGTCGCGGCACAGTTCGGCAAGGCGCCGGTGCTCGGCCTCGGTGTCGGTGACGAAGTGGTTCACGGCGACGACGACCGGCAGCCCGTAGCTGCGCATGTTGGCGACGTGGCGTTCGAGATTGACGAAGCCGCGCTCGAGCGCGTCGGCATCGCCGCGCGAAAGATCGGCGCGCGCCGTGCCGCCATGCATCTTGAGCGCACGCACCGTCGCGACCACGACGCAGGCGGAGGGCGTAAGGCCCGCCTGCCGGCACTTGATGTCGAGGAACTTCTCCGCCCCGAGATCGGCCCCGAACCCGGCTTCCGTCACCACGTAATCGGCGAGCCGGAGCCCGGCCTGCGTCGCGACCACCGAATTGCAGCCATGGGCGATGTTGGCGAAGGGGCCGCCATGGACGAGGGCAGGCGAGCCCTCGATCGTCTGGACGAGATTCGGCTGGATCGCGTCTTTGAGGAGCACGCTCATGGCGCCCGAGGCCTTGAGGTCGTCCGCCGTCACGGGGCGCTTGTCGCGCGTCTGGGCGACGACGATGCGGCCGAGCCGCGCCTCCATGTCGGCGAGATCGCGGGCGAGGCAGAACACGGCCATCACCTCGGAGGCGACGGTGATGTCGAAGCCGTCCTCGCGCGGAAAGCCGTTCGCCGGGCCGCCGAGACCGGCGACGGTCGAGCGCAGGGCGCGGTCGTTCATGTCGAGCACGCGCCGGATCGCGACGCGGCGCGGATCGACGTCGAGCCGGTTGCCCCAATAGACGTGGTTGTCGAGCATCGCGGCGAGGAGGTTGTTCGCCGCGCCGATGGCGTGGAAATCGCCGGTGAAATGCAGGTTGATCTGCTCCATCGGCAGGACCTGCGCGTGTCCGCCGCCGGTCGCGCCGCCCTTCTGCCCGAAACAGGGGCCGAGCGAGGGCTCGCGCAGGCAGATCATCGTCTTCCGGCCGATGCGGTTCAGCGCGTCGCCGAGCCCGACGGTCGTCGTCGTCTTGCCCTCGCCCGCCGGGGTCGGGCTGATCGCGGTGACGAGGATCAGCTTGCCGCGCGGCCGGTCCTCGAGGCTCCGCAGCCAAGATCCGTCGACCTTGGCGATGTGCTTGCCATAAGGGTGCAGGGCCTCGTCCGGGATGCCCGCCCTCTCGGCGATCTCGCCGATGGGCCGGAGGGTCGCGGCGCGGGCAATGGCGAGATCTGGGTTCATGTCGTCCTGTCGGTGCCGGTGCCCGGCCGTCTTATAGAACCCGGGAAGCCGGGCAAGATCGCTCAGCGCCGGCCGATATCGGCGATGGTCAAGGTCACGCGGCGGCCGCGATTGGCCCGGTTGACCTCGAGGGTCACGCTCTTGCCGACGCCGACGCGCTCGAGTTCGCGCGTCAGGTCGGAGAGCCTGCGCACGGCTTGCCCGTTCACGCCGACGATCACATCGCCGAGGGCGCGCAGGCCGGGATCGACGCCCTGCAGGCCGGCCTGCTCGGCCGGGGAGCCGGGCGCGACCCGCACCACGATCACGCCCTCGACGCCGAGCCGCGTCGCCATCGCCTCGTCGGCCGCGACGATGCCGATGCCCGGCGTCGGCACGCGCCCCGTCGCGATGAGGGACGTGACGACCCGGTTCGCGATGTCGATCGGGATGGCGAAGCCGATGCCCGCATTCGTGCCGGAGGGCGAATAGATCGCCGTGTTCACGCCGATCACGCGGCCGGCGGAATCGAGCAGAGGACCGCCGGAATTGCCGGGATTGATGGCGGCGTCCGTCTGGATGACGTCCTGGATCTCGCGCCCGCCGGAGGTCGGCAGGCGCCGCTTCAGGGCGCTGATCACGCCGGTCGTCAGGCTCTGGTCGAGGCCGAACGGGTTGCCGATGGCGAAGGCCGATTGGCCGACCTGAAGGTCGTCGGAGCGCCCGACGAGCACGGGAGCCGGAAGGTCGGCCCCGGCCCTGACCCGCAGGACCGCGAGATCGTAGTTCGGCGCGAGCCCGGCGATCTCGGCCCGCACCACCGCCCCGGAGGCGAAACGGATCGCGACCGAGGAGGCGTTCTGAACGACGTGGGCGTTCGTGACGATATGGCCGCTCCGGTCCCAGATGAACCCGGTCCCCGATTGCTGCCCCCCGCCTCCGCCGCCCTCGCCGGGCTGCATGTCGAAGGGCGAGCGCGCGCCCTCGTCCGGGAGCGCGACCACCTGCACGACGCTCGGCGAGACGCGCTTGAACAGCTCGATCGTCGCGCGCTCGTATTCCGCGAGATCCCCCCGCGCCGCGACGGGCCGCGGATCGGGGGACGCGAAGAGGCGTTCGATGTAGGGCCGGCCGGCGAGCACGGCGAGAAGCCCGACGATCACCAGCAGGATCGGCCGCGACACCCTTGTCCTCCGCTGCTGCGCTGCCGCTCCCGCCCGTCAGGCGACGGCCCGGATCGTCGTTGCGATCTTGTCGACGATCTCGCCGATCTGGTCCTCGGTGACGATCAGCGGTGGCGAGACGGCGATCGTGTCGCCGGTCGTGCGGACCATGATCCCGTGTTCGTGGAAGCCGCGCTCCATGGCCTCGAAGCCGCGCTTGCCGACCGCGTCCGGACGCGAGGAGAGCTCGACCGCGCCGACGAGGCCGAGGGTGCGGATGTCGATGACGTTCGGCAGGCCCTTCAGCGTGAAGAAGGCGTCCGCCCATTTGTCCTCGAGCTGCCGCGTCCGCTCGAACAGGTTCTCGTCGCGATAGACGTCGAGGGTCGCGAGCGCCGCGGCGCAGGCCAGCGGATGGCCCGAATACGTATAGCCGTGGAACAGTTCGATGATGTGCTCGGGGCCGGTCATGAAGGCGTCGTGGATGTGCTTGCGCACGATGACGCCGCCCATCGGCACGGTGCCGGAGGTCACGCCCTTGGCGAAGGTGATGATGTCGGGCACGACGCCGTAGCGCTCGGCCGCGAAGGCGAAGCCGGTGCGGCCGAAGCCGGTGATGACCTCGTCGAAGATGAGGAGGATGCCGAACTTGTCGCAGATCTGGCGCAGGCGCTTCAGGTAGCCCTTCGGCGGAGGCAGGACGCCGGTCGAGCCCGCCATCGGCTCGACGATGACGGCGGCGATGGTCGAGGCGTCGTGCAGGGCGACGATCCGCTCGAGATCGTCGGCGAGATGCGCGCCCCATTCCGGCTCGCCGCGCGAGAAGGCCTGCTCGGCGCGGTTATAGGTGTGGGGCAGATGGTCGACGCCGGAGAGGAGCGTGCCGAAGACCTTGCGGTTGGCCGAGATGCCGCCGACCGAGATGCCGCCGAACCCGACGCCGTGATAGCCGCGCTCGCGGCCGATCACGCGGGTGCGCTGGCCCTGGCCCTGCGTGTGCCAATAGGCCATCGCGATCTTGATGGCGGTATCGGCGGCCTCGGAACCGGAATTGCAGAAGAAGACGTGGTCGAGATCGCCCGGAGCGAGCTCCGCGATGCGGCTCGCGACCGTGAAGCCGATCCCGTGGGCAAACTGGAAGGCCGGCGCGAAGTCGAGCTCGGCCGCCTGGGCCTGGATCGCGGACACGATCGAATCGCGGTTGTGGCCCGCATTCACGCACCAGAGCCCGGCCGAACCGTCGATGATCGGCTTACCCTCGGGGGTGTAGTAATGCATGTCCTTGGCACGGGTGATGATCCGCGGCCGTGCCTTGAAGGCGCGGTTCGCCGTGAACGGCAGCCACCAGGCACTGAGATCGTTGGGAGCCGAAACATCGTTCGCGGCCGTGAGGCCTCGCGCACCAGACATGATCATGCCTCCGTCGAAAGCCGGAGCCTACAGGTCATCGCGGGCGGGAGGCAACGCCAGGCGGGGACGCCGAAGGCCGTGCTTGTCCGAATCGACGTTCCGCGCTGATGCTTCCCTCACGGTCGAATTCCGACCGGGAGACCGCCTCGTCATGGCGACCAACCCTCGGATGCGCGTGACGTGGACGGGCATCGCGCTCGCCGCGGCATTCGGTGCGGCCGCCATCTGTGCGTCACTCGCCCTTCTGGTGAGGAGCGGGCTCGAATTCGCGCTGGCCATTCTGGCGGCGGCTGCGATCCTGCTCGCAGCCTATGCCTGCCGGCGCGCCACGGGCAGCGCGGACGAAGCCCATGCCAAGCTGTCCGAGGACGTGACCGCGATCTCCCGGCGCCTGCTCCGGCTCGAGAACCGCGCGCCGGACGGTTCCGTGCCAGTATCGTCCCTCCCGGCCGCGCCCCTCGCCGCGATCGCCGCCGATCTCGACACCGTCACCCGGGTCGTCACCTCGCTCGCGGACGCGGTCGGCGCGCATGATCGGCGCCTCGAAACGCTCGAGGAGACGAGCGCCCGTACCATCGACGAGACCTCTCCCGCGGGAGATACATCGTCCCAAGCGCGGCATGCCGAGGTGCCGGCGGAAGGCCAGCCCCGGAGCACGCCCCCGGATCCGGAAGCCGAGGGCGCGCATGAGCGTCGTCCGCCCGCCGACGTCCCTGTTCTCGGGCCCCCTCGGGATGAGGATGCGGGGACCTTGCGGCATCCGGGCGTTCAGGCGGCGGAACTCTCCTCGCGCGAGGATTTCGCGAAGGCCGCCTCGGTCATCCTCGACCGACTGCGACGGGGCTCACCGCAACCGTCCGAAAGCCCGGACGACGAGGCCGTGATCGCGGCCATCGACGCCGGCGGCGTCGAGCTGCACCTTCAGCCCGTCGTCACGCTGCCGCAGAGGCGCACCGCCTTCTACGACGTGTTTCCGCATCTGCGCCTCGCCGATGGCAGGATGATGGATGCGAGCGAGGTCGCCGATCTCGTCCTGCGTCGCGGGCTGCGTTCCCGCCTCGACGCGTTCACGCTCGCCAAGGCTCGCCTGATCGCGCGCCATCTCGCGGGGCGGCGCAGCACGAGCCGCATGGCGGTGCGCCTGTCGCGGGCGTCGCTCGGCGATGTCGCCTTCGTCCAGGGTGCGGCGCGGCTGCTGCAGGACGGGACCGCCGAGCGGATCATCCTCGTGATCGATCACGCCGAGATCGATCAGCTGTCCGGTTACGAGACGGCGGCGCTCGACGCCTTGAGCAGCCTCGGCACGACGCCCGCGCTCGACGCCGTCCGCGACCTCGATCAGGACTGGAGCGCCCTCGCCCGGCGCGGCTTCGGCATCGCGATGCTCGATGCCCGCACGATCCTCGGCAGCCGCCCGCACGGGATCACCCTCGCCTTCGCGGAGGAGGCCGCGCGAGCCGGCGTCAAGCTCGTCGCGACCGGCATCGATGACGACGCCCTTGTCCCCGACCTGCTCGATTTCGACCTGCCGCTTGCGGTCGGGTCCGGTCTCGCGCCGCCCCGTCCTGTTCGCAGCGAGGTCCTCGCGCCACCCTCTGCCGCCGAGGCTCCGGAGGCGAAGCGGGAGGCCGCATCGCCCGTGGCTGCGGCCGAAGGACCCGTCTCGTTCCGGGACTTCCTGCGCCGCGCAGGTTGACAGCGGCCCGGCCTCACCCTAGCCGCCCGGCCATGTCCATCCCCCATTCCGGCTCGCCGCGCGCCGACGCCGTCTCCTTCGTCCAGTCCTTCGAGGAGATCGCGGAGCGTTACGACCTCCTGCTCTGCGACGTCTGGGGCGTGCTCCATGACGGCCTGAAGGCCTTCCCCGCCGCGGGCGAGGCGCTGACGCGTTTCCGGGAGGCGGGCGGGCGCGTCGTGCTGGTCTCGAACGCGCCGCGGCCCGGCGATGTGGTGACGCGCCAGCTCGATCAGTTCGGCGTGCCGCGCACGGCCTATGACGACGTCCGGACGTCGGGCGATCTCACCCGCGCGATCGTCGCCGGGCACGGCGAGAAGACCTTCCATCATATCGGGCCCGAGCGCGATCTCGGCCTGTTCCGCGGCCTTTCGGGCCGCCCGACCTCTCTCGCCGAAGCCGAGTACGTCGTCTGCACGGGCCTCTTCGACGACGAGACCGAAACCGCCGAACACTATGCCGAGACGCTCGCCGCGATGCGCGAGCGCGATCTGCCCATGATCTGCGCCAATCCCGATCTCGTCGTCGAGAGGGGCCACCAGCTGATCGTCTGCGCGGGGGCGATCGCGGCCGCCTACGAGGATCTCGGCGGACGCACCGTCACGCCCGGCAAGCCGCACCGTCCGATCTACGAGGCCGCGCTCGCCCTGGGCAGCGAGTTGCTCGGCCGGCCGGTCGAGCGCAGCCGCGTCCTCGGGGTCGGCGACGCCATCCGCACGGACGTCGCCGGCGGGCACGGCGCGGGCGTCCATACGATGCTCGTCGCGCGCGGCATCCACGCGAGCGAACTCGGCGCGGCCCATGACCGCATCGATCCGGATTTCGCGGTCCGCTGGGCGGCGGGGCAGGACGTCAGCCCCACCTATGTCATCCACGATCTGACCTGGCGGCGGACCCAAGCGAGCTGAGCACCGTGCCGGACGGATCGACCCTGCAAGTCTGCCGCGACGGGGAGGCTCCGCGCCGCCCGGGCGCGGTCGCCGCGATCGGCAATTTCGACGGCGTGCATCGCGGGCATCGATCCCTGCTCGACATCACCCGGGCGGAGGCGGCGCGCCGCGGCGTCCCGGCGGCGGTCCTGACCTTCGAGCCGCATCCGCGAGATTTCTTCCGGCCGCAGGATCCCGGCTTCCGCCTCACGAGCGAGACGGCGAAGCTGAAGATCCTCGCCCGGTTCGGGATCGACATCGTCTTCGTGCGCCGCTTCGACGCCGCCCTCGCGGCGACGAGCGCGGCTGAGTTCGTCTCGCGCATCCTGAAGGACGAATTGCAGCTTTCGGCCGTCGTGATCGGGCACGACTTCCATTTCGGCCGCGGCCGCGAGGGAACGCCGGCGCTGCTGACGGAGCTCGGCGCCGCGGCCGGGATCGACATCCTCGTCCAGGATGCCGTCGCGGGTGGCGGGGCTCCGGTCTCCTCCACCCGCATCAGGGCGGCGCTCGCGGCCGGCGACATCGCGGCCGCCGAGGAGCTTCTCGGCTATCGCTGGTTCGTCGAGGGAACGGTGCGGCATGGCGAGAAGCTCGGCCGGACGCTCGGCTTCCCGACGGCGAACATCGCCCTCCCCGCCGGCTGCCGCCTGCGCCACGGCATCTATGCGGTCCGCGTCGCGACCGCCCCCGGCACGATCCATGACGGCGTCGCCAGTTTCGGCCGCCGCCCGACCTTCGATAACGGCGCGCCGCTGCTCGAGACGTTCCTGTTCGACTTCGCCGGCGACCTGTACGGGCAGTCGATCGAGGTCGAGTTCCTCGATTGGATCAGGCCGGAGGAGAAATTCGCCTCGGCCGAGGACCTGGTCGTCGCCATGAACCGCGACGCCGCCCGGGCGCGCGCGATCGCGGCGGCTCCGCGCTCCGCGCCCTCCCTGATCGGCTGAGCGCGACGCCCTTCCGCAGCGCTGCGGCGGCTGCTAAGGACACGGCATGCGAGCGTCATCCACCGGCCTGCGAATTACGGGCCCGGCTCGCGCCTGAGGGCGCGCGTCCGGGACATGCCGTCTCGCGCCCGGCTCACGCTGCCCGGCCGCGCCTTGCGATCCTTTCCACGGTTGACGACCACGATGAACGACATGACCACGAAGCCCGGCGCCGGCCGCGAGACGGGCGCCGGCCGCGATTATTCGGAAACGCTGTTCCTGCCGAAGACCGACTTCCCGATGCGGGCCGGTCTGCCGCAGCGCGAGCCGCTGCTGCTCGAGCGCTGGTACCGGATCGGGCTCTACGACAAGCTCCGCGAGACGGCGAAGGGCCGCGCCCGCTTCGTGCTGCATGACGGCCCGCCCTATGCGAACGGCAACATCCATATCGGCCACGCGCTCAACAAGATCCTGAAGGATCTCGTCACGCGCTCGCAGCAGATGCTCGGCTTCGATTCCAACTACGTGCCGGGCTGGGACTGCCATGGCCTGCCGATCGAGTGGAAGATCGAGGAGCAGTACCGCGCCAAGGGCAAGAACAAGGACGACGTGCCCGTCGTCGAGTTCCGGCGCGAATGCCGTGCCTTCGCGACGCATTGGCTGGACGTCCAGCGCGAGGAGTTCAAGCGCCTCGGCGTCATCGGCGACTGGTCCCACCCCTATTCGACCATGGACTTCGCCTCCGAGGCGCATATCGCCAACGAACTGATGAAGTTCGCGATGACCGACCAGCTCTATCGCGGCTCGAAGCCCGTGATGTGGAGCGTCGTCGAGAAGACCGCCCTCGCCGAGGCCGAGGTCGAGTACGAGGAGCATACGAGCGACACGATCTGGGCGGCGTTCCCGGTCTCGAATGCCGGCGCCTACAAGGGCGAGGCCTCGACCGAGGAGATGATCGCCGGCGCCTCGATCGTCATCTGGACGACGACGCCCTGGACGATCCCCGGCAACCGCGCCATCGCCTACAATCCGAAGATCGCCTACGGCCTCTATCGCGTCACCGCGGCGCCCGAGAACAACTGGGCGAAGGTCGGCGCGACCTACCTCCTCGCCGATGCACTGGCCGAGAGCGTGCTCAAGGCCGCCAAGGTCGAGGCGTTCGAGCGCCTCTCCAACGTCTCCGCGCAGACGCTGGCGGAGATCGAATGCGCCCATCCCCTGCGCGGCCAGGGCTACGACTTCGTCGTCCCGCTCCTCGCCGGCGACTACGTGACCGACGATGCCGGCACCGGCTTCGTCCACACCGCGCCCGGCCATGGTCGCGACGACTTCGAGATCTGGATGTCGAACGGCCGCCAGCTCCAGGCGCGCGGCATCGAGACCCGCATCCCCTACACGGTCGATGCGGACGGCTTCTACACCAAGGACGCCCCCGGCTTCGGCCCCGACCGCGAGGGCGGGCCGGCCCGCGTCATCACGGACGAAGGCAAGAAGGGCGACGCCAACGACGCGCTCATCAAGGCGCTCGCGGCCTCCGGCAACCTGATCGCGCGCGGGCGGCTGAAGCACCAGTATCCGCATAGCTGGCGCTCGAAGAAGCCGGTCATCTTCCGCAACACGCCGCAATGGTTCATCGCGATGGACAAACCCATCACGTCCGCGCAGCTTGAGCCGCTGGGCCCGTCTCGGGTCGACAAGGTCGAATTCGTTTCAGACGAACCTTTGCTCGACACGCTGCGCAATCGGTCGCTCAAGGCGATTCAAGCGACCAAATGGGTTCCTGGCACGGGCGAAAATCGCATCACGGGCATGATCGAGGCGAAGCCCGATTGGGTGGTCTCGCGCCAGCGCGCCTGGGGCGTGCCGATCTCCGTCTTCGTCCACCGCGAGAGCGGCGAGATCCTGAAGGACGCGGCGGTGAACGCGCGCATCCGCGCCGCCTTCGATGCGGAAGGCGCCGATGCCTGGTTCGCCGACGCGACCGGCGCGCGCTTCCTCGCGCCCGATTACGATCCGACGGATTGGGAGAAGGTCGACGACGTCCTCGACGTCTGGTTCGATTCCGGCTCGACCCATGCCTTCACGCTCGAGGACGCGAAGGCCTTTCCGGCTTTCGGCGACCTCCGGCGCAAGGTTGACGGGGGCAGCGACACGGTCATGTATCTGGAAGGGTCGGACCAGCATCGCGGCTGGTTCCACTCCTCCCTCATCGAGAGCTGCGGCACGCGCGGGCGGGCGCCCTTCGACATCGTGCTGACGCACGGCTTCTGCCTCGACGAGAACGGGGAGAAGATGTCGAAGTCGCGCGGCAACGTCACCGCGCCGCAGGAGGTGATCGCCGGATCGGGCGCCGACATCCTGCGCCTCTGGGTCGCCGCCTCGAACTATTCGGACGACCTGCGGATCGGCAAGGACATCCTGAAGAACTTCTCGGAGATGTACCGGAAGCTGCGCAACACCATCCGCTGGATGCTGGGCTCGCTCGCCCATTACGACGGCAGCGCCCTGCCGCCTCTCGCGGAGCTACCGGAGCTGGAGCGGGTCGTCCTGCATCGGCTCGCCGAACTCGATGGCGAGATCCGCCGGGCCTATGCGGAATTCGATTACGCCCGCGTCGTCTCCCTGCTCTCGACCTTCATGACGGGCGACCTCTCGGCCTTCTACTTCGACATCCGCAAGGACGTCCTCTACTGCGACCCGATCTCGAGCCCGACGCGCCGCGCGGCCCTGGCGGTGATCGAGGAGACCTTCCGCCGCGTCGTCGTCTGGATCGCGCCGATCCTCTCCTTCACGGCCGAGGAGGCCTGGCTCGACCGCTATCCCTCCGAGGATGGCTCGGTGCACCTGGAAGTGTTTCCCGCCATCCCGGCAGAATGGCCCGACGCGGCTCTCGCGAAGCGCTGGGCCGCCATCCGCAACGTCCGCCGCGTCGTCACCGGCGCGCTCGAGGTCGAGCGGGCCGCCAAGCGGATCGGCGCGAGCCTCGAAGCGGCGCCCGTCGTCCATGTGGCGGATGCCGACACGCTCGCGCTGCTGCGCAGCGTCGACATGGCCGAGATCTGCATCACCTCGGGCCTGACGCTGGCCGCCGGAGACGGCCCGGCCGACGCCTTCCGCCTCGACGAGGTCGCGGGGATCGCGGTCGTGCCGGCCAGGGCCGAGGGCCGCAAATGCGCCCGCTCCTGGAAGGTCACGCCCGATGTCGGGCAGGATCCCGACTATCCGGACGTGACGCCGCGCGACGCGGCGGCCCTTCGCGAATGGGACGCGGCCAGGGCGAGCGCGGCATGAGCCCGGCCGCGCTCGGCCTCCTGACGGCCGCCCTGACGCTCGTCGCCGACCAGGCCTCGAAGCTCTATCTCCTCTTCGTCTACGACCTGCCCCTGCACGATCCTCTGCTGCTCGGGCCCTTCGTGACGCTGACGGTGGTCTGGAACCGTGGCATCTCCTACGGCCTGTTCCAGCAGGGCACGGAACTCGGACGCTGGCTGCTGACGGCGATCGCCGCGGTCTCGGCCATTGCCCTCGGTGTGTGGATGATGCGGGCATCGAGCCGGCTGCTGACGGTCTCGCTGGGTCTCATCATCGGCGGCGCGCTCGGCAACGGGATCGACCGGATGGCCTACGGCGCGGTGTTCGACTTCGTGCACCTGCATGCCGGCACGTTCTCGTGGTACGTGTTCAACGTCGCCGATGCCGCGATCGTCTTCGGCGTGGTCGGACTGCTCTGGGATGCGTTCGTGACAGAACGGCAACAGTCGCGCACCGCATGATGCCATTATCCTGTCCGGCCACAGGATTGCCCGATTGAGTCCCGATGGCAGATCCGGGGCAAAGGACAAGACCATGAAGAGGAGCGTGATGACCAGGACGGCATCTACCCGGCTCGGGCTCGTCTGCAGCCTTGCGGTTGCGTCGTTCGCCGTCGTCGGACCGGCGGCCGCGCAGGAGGGCGTCGCCTTCAAGAACCTGCTCGGCTCCATCGGCGTGATCCCGAAGGAGAAGCCCGCCATCGCCTATCGCGAGCGGGCTCCCCTCGTCGTACCGCCGAAGACGGCGTTGCCGTCGCCCGGCGCCGCGCGCCGCTCCGCCGGCGCGGGCTGGCCGAACGATCCCGACGTCGCCGCGAGGCGCGCCGAGGAGGACGAGGCTCGCAGCCCCGTCACCTGGAGCGACAGGCGTCGCAACAATTCCGATCGCTGGGTGAACATGACGCCCGAGGAGCTGGCGGCAGGCCGGTCCTCGCGCGGCTCGGCCTCCGCCCCCATCCCAGGCTCGCATCGTGGCGACAGCGCCCGCGACGTCCTCTACATGAGCCAGCAGGAGCTGAGCGCCCGCAGCTCGTCCGACAGCGACGTGCCGGCGGGCACCGAGCCCAGGCGCCGCGCGCTCACCGATCCCCCGTCCGGCCTGCGCAGGACGACGGCGGCGACGATGAATCGGGGCGAGTTCGAGCCGCGGGTCGACCAGCAGGCTCTAGACGCGAACCCGATGACGTGGCTTACGCGTAAGTTCAGAGGCGGTGACGACGAGGACTAGACCCGGTCTCAGGCTGGATTGGTCCGCGTCGGCTCCGCGAAGGGAACCCGAGAAAGAACAACGTGGACCTGAGGATTGACGCCGCTCCGATCGGCCGCCTCGAAGGTGGCGGGCCGGAGCTCTCGACGCACAGGCTGGATAACGGACTCGACATCGTCGTCATCCCCGACCGCCGGGTGCCGGTCGTGACGCACATGGTCTGGTACCGGAACGGTTCGGCCGACGATCCGCTCGGCCGCTCCGGCATCGCCCATTTTCTCGAACACCTGATGTTCAAGGGCACGGCCGCCCATCCGGCGGGCGAGTTCTCGAAGGTCGTCTCGGCCCTCGGCGGCCAGGAGAACGCCTTCACGTCCTACGATTACACGGCCTATTTCCAGCGCGTCGCGCCCGAGCATCTCGGCCGCATGATGGAATTCGAGGCCGATCGCATGAGCGGCCTCAACTTCGACGAGGCCGTCGTCGCCCCCGAGCGGGACGTCGTGCTCGAGGAGCGCCGCATGCGGGTCGAGACGGACCCGGCGGCGCAATTGTCCGAGGCGATGGCCGCGGCGCTCTTCGTCCATCACCCCTACGGCATCCCGATCATCGGCTGGATGCACGAGATCGAGCATCTCGATCGCGACGCCGCCTTCGACTATTACAGCCGCTTCTACTGCCCCGACAACGCGATCCTCGTGGTCTCGGGCGACGTCGCGGCTGACGACGTCGTGCGACAGGCGGAGGCGACCTACGGCCGCAACGCCCCCCGCGGCGCGCGCCCCGTCCGCATCCGCCCGCGCGAGCCCGAACCCCGCGCGTCCCGTCTCGTCTCGGTCGCCGATCCGAAGGTCGAACAGCCGACGCTGCAGCGCCTGTATCTCGCCCCCTCCGCGCTCACCGCGAGCGGCAACGACAGCCACGCGCTGGAGGTGCTGGCGGAGATCCTCGGCGGCGGCCCGACCTCCTTCCTCTACCGCCGGCTCGTGCTCGATACCGGCGCGGCGGTGAATGTCGGCGCCTGGTATATGGGCTCGGCCATCGACGACACGCGCTTCGCCCTCTACGCCGTGCCGACCGAAAGCCTCGATCTCGACGAGCTTGGCCGGCGGATCGACACCGTCCTCGGCGAGGCGCGCGATGCGTTCGACGAGGTGGCGATCGAACGGGCCAAGACGCGGCTCGTCGCCGAGACGATCTACTCGCTCGACAGCCAGTCCTCGCTCGCGCGCATCTATGGCTCCGCCCTCGCGATCGGCGAGACGCTGGAGGATGTCCGGTCGTGGCCGCAGCATATCCGCGCCGTGACGCGGGACGACCTCGTGCGCGTGATGGAAACCTATCTGGTCGGGCGCCGTCTCGTGACCGGGCATCTCGTCAAGGACCGGGCCTGAGGCCCGCGGATATCATGTCGCAATCCGTCCAAACGAAATCCGGCCCGGCCGAGATCATCCCTGTCGTCTCCCCGGGCGGCGTCGAAGCCTGGCAGGTCCGCTCCAGCTTCGTGCCTCTCGTCGCGGTCGGCTTCGCCTTCGAGGGCGGAGCTGCGCAGGATCCGCCCGGCCGCGAGGGCGCGATGCAGATGCTCTCGCGCCTGCTCGACGAGGGCGCGGGTCCCTATGGGTCCGACGCGTTCCAGGAGCGCCTCGCCGAGCACGCGATCGAACTCACCTTCACCTCGAGCCCCGATGCGCTCGGCGGATCGCTGAAGACGCTCGTCGCCCATGCGGACGACGCCTTCGACCTTCTCCGCCTCGCCCTCGCCGAGCCGCGCTTCGACCAGGATGCCGTCGAGCGCGTGCGGGCTCAGATGCTGGCGGGCTTGCGCTATCAAGCCAACGACCCCGGCACGGTCGCCTCGCGCCGTTTCATCGCGGAAGGGTTCCCGGGCCATCCCTATGGTCATCCGTCCTCCGGCACGCAGGAGAGCGTCGCCGCGATCACGCGGGACGACCTCGTCGCCCTGCACCGGCGGATCGTGGCGCGTTCGCACCTCAAGATCGCAGCCGTCGGGGACCTGTCCGAGGCCGCCCTCGCCCGCCACCTCGACGCGACCTTCGGCGCCCTTCCGGCAAAGCCAGTGCTGGAGGCGGTCGCGCCGACGCGCCTCGTCGGGCGCGGCACCCGCCATGTCGTGGATCTCGACGTGCCTCAATCGGTGATCCGCTTCGGCTTCGAGGGCGTGTCCTGGCGCGATCCGGATTTCATCCCGGCCTATGTCCTGAACCACATCCTCGGCGGCGGGGCCTTCACCTCCCGCCTGTTCCAGGAGGTGCGCGAGCGGCGCGGCCTCGCCTACAGCGTCGGCACCTCGCTCGTGAGCTACCGGCGCACGGCGATGACCTGGGGCTACACCGCCACCAAGAACGAGCGCGTCGGCGAATGCCTCGAGGTGATCGGCTCGGAGATCGCCAAGCTGCGCGAGGACGGCCCGACCGACGACGAGCTCGAGAAGGCCAAGGCCTATCTCACCGGTTCCTACGCGCTCGGCTTCGACACCTCGACCAAGATCGCGCATCAGCTCGTGCAGATCGCCTTCGAGGATCTCGGCATCGACTATATCCGCCGCCGGAACGACCTCGTCGCGGCCGTCGGCCAGCACGATATCCGACGGGCCGCGGAACGCGTCCTCGGTGACGGCGCGATGCTGATCGTCATGGCCGGCAGGCCCGACATCGCCTGAGAGCGCTCCTCTCGGCTAAACCCATGGCGGAGTGACGCGATGGCTTCGACCGTCTTCCTCGCCGGCGCCTCGGGCGCCGTCGGCAGCCGGCTGATCCCCTTCCTGACGGCCGCTGGTTATCGGGTTCACGGGACGACGCGCGAGCGGACGAAAGCCGACAGGCTGAGGGCGCTCGGCGCGGAGCCCGTGATCGTGGACGTCTACGACGCACCGGCCTTGCGCGAGGCCGTGGCGACCGCGCGGCCCGACATCGTCGTCCATCAACTGACCGACCTGCCCGCCGGCATGAAGACCGACGACATGGCGGCGGCGCTCGCGCGCAATTCCCGCCTGCGGGAAATCGGGACGGCGAACCTCGTCGAGGCCGCACGCCTTGCCGGAGCGCGTCGGCTGGTCGCGCAGAGCATCGCCTTCGTCTACGCGCCCGGCCCCCTCCCCCATGACGAGGCCGATCCGATCGATCCGGGCCAGCGCGGCGTCCTCAGCCTCGAAAGCCAGGTCCTCGACGGCCCCATCGACGGGGTCGTCCTGCGCTTTGGCCGGCTCTTCGGTCCCGGTACCGGCTTCGACGCGCCGAACCCCTCCTCGCCGGTCCATGTCGACGCGGCGGCGCATGCGGCGCTCCTCGCCATCGCGAAAGGCTCAGGCGCCTACAACATCGCCGAGGAGACCGGCGAGGTCTCGGCGGCGCGGGCGCGGCGGGACCTCGGCTGGAAGGCGGATGTCCGCCTGAGAGACTGAGACGCGCAGCTCAATCGAGGCGCGGCAGCCCGATCGGCCGGCCGGCCTGCTTCTCGCCGTACCAGCGCTGCCAGATCGGCATGTGATAGGGCGGCCGGGGCTGCCACCGGCTGCGATCCGTCTCCTGTTCGAGTCCGGGCCCCGTGACGCACCAGGCCGGAGGCTCCGGGTCGAGATAGACCCGCCGCCGCTGCGCCGGCGTGAGGCAGCGCGTCATGCGCTCCTTGGCCCCGTCGACCTGCGCCTGGACGGTGGCGGCCAGCGACCAGAGGCGAACGGTGCCCTCGCTCGAGGCGGTGGCGATCTGCCCGTCGGGCCAGAACCGGGCGTCCCGCAGCCGCCCGCCCTGGCCGCGCAGAGCCACGACGTCGATCCCGCTCGCGACATCCCAGATCCGGGCCGTCCCATCCTCCGACGCCGTGAGAAGACGCCGCCCGTCCGCGCCGACGCGAAGCGAGGTGATCGTGCCCGCATGGCCGGAGAAGGTCATGGTCCGCATGCCGCTCGCGACGTCCCAGGCGGCGACGTTCCGGTGGCGTTCGACGGTAAAGAGCGTGCGACCGTCCGGACTGAAGCGCATGAGGCCGGCGCTCGCGACGATCTCATGCTCGATCAGCACCGAGACGAGCTGCCCTCGATCGAGGTCCCAGATGCGGGGTTGCAGCATGCCGGCCGTCGCGAGGAAACGGCCATCCGCGCTGACCTCGATCACCTCCCAAGGCATGAGCCCGGCCGCGCGCTGTCCCGCCGGCATGGGCCGGCCGTCGATTCCGAGCGGGACGTTGCGCAGGGTCTGGAGCACCGAGCCGCTCTCGACGTCGATCACCGCGGCAACGCCGGTGCTCGACCAGGCGAGGACACGGCGTCCATCGGCGGTGAAGGCCGCCCCGCCGGGAGACGTGAAATCGACCGGGATGCGCCGCACCACCCGTCCGTCATCGGACTGCCTGATCGAGACCGCTCCCCGCGAGGACACGACGAGGCGCGCGCCATCCGGTGAGAAGACGGCACCCACCGCGCCCTTCTCCACGCCGTCGCGGGCGAACGCGGCCTCGAACTCCTCGATGATGCGCGACGAGCGCAGGTCCACGAGCGAGGCATGGCCATCGCGCCGCACGGCGAGCGCACGCGCCCCGGCCGGATCAAGGGCGAGCGCCGCGAGGGCCGCACCGCGTGCCAGAGGAATGACCGCCATCGTCTCTGCGCGGAGGTCCCGGAGCCGCAGGACGCCGTCCTCGGATGCACCCAGCATCCGCGTCCCCTGATCGAGCGGCGCCATCGCGACGACAGGCGAGCGGTCGAACGACATCTCACGCGCGGGACGGGACGGCGACAGGGTCCACAGGACGAGACGGGAATCGAAGGACGTACTGAGCGCGCGCCGCCCATCCGGGCTGAGAGCGGCCGAGATCACCCGGCTCTGATGCCCCGAAAGACGGCCGATCTCCTTCGCGGTGGCCGTGTCGAACAAGCGTATCGTGCCATCCGCGCCGCCGCCGACCAGCCTGCCGCCGTCCCGGTCGAATTCGAGCGAGGTCAGGCGCAGCGACGGATCCGACGAGGCCAGCCTCTCGCCGGTTCCGGCATCCCAGACATCGAAGCCGCCGCCGATCCCGGCCCTGTTCTGGCGCCCCCTCAGGACGAGCCGCCTGCCGTCGGGGCTGAGCAGAGGAAGCGCCGGGGAGCGGATCTCCCGCACGACGCGGGCCGAGCCGACTTCCCAAATGCGGACCGTACCGTCTCCCGGCCCCGCGGTGACGGCCCGTCTTCCGTCGCTGCTGAGGGCGACATGCTCGATGCGCGCGCCCGGCGCTTCGAGCACCGCAACCTCACGCCCGCTCTCGATGTCGTGGATCCCGACCGTTCCGTTTCGCAGGACGACCGGGATCAGCCTCCCATCCTCGCTCGGCGTGCCGAGACTGGCCCCCTCCGGCAAGGTGAAGCGCGCGAGAGGCTGTCCGGACCGGAGATCCCAGGAGGCGAGGTCGCGCTCGGATGCCGACGTGATGCGGTGGCCATCCCGGCTGAAGAGGCAGATCCGCTGCTCGCCCTCGGGCACGCCCTCCGCGCCGACGACGGATTGCGTCCAGCCCGAGGACAGGTCGACGAGATCGATCCCGCCTCCGGAGCATCGCAGAAGCTTGCCGCCCTCGGGAGCGAAGGCGAGCAGCATGCCCTCCGCGAGCGGGCTGCGCGACACGCTGCCGGCCGCGACATCGACGAGGATCTGCTCGCCGCCGCCCGACGACACGGCCCAGCGACCGTCGGAGCTGAAGGCGAGGCTCGTGCCGACATGCCTCGCGGCAAGCCCGACCTCGCCGAGGATGGACGACGCCCGATCGAGGCTCTTCAAGGCCTCCGGGACGACCGGCCGCGACCGGCCGCCGGCCTCGTCCGGCAGTGCTTCGAGGCTGAGCAGGACGGCCGTGCCGGGGTCGCCGTCGTCGAGGTTCCGGCTGGCCGCGTCCGCGAGAAAGCGCGACTGTGCGGTTAGGGTTCGGTTGCCGGCCTCGACGGCTTGGCGCTCCCGCGTCTCGGCGAGGCCCCTTTGCTCCGTCTCGGCCTTCCTCGCCGCGATCGCCTCGGTCTCGTTCGCGCGCGCAACCTGCCGCTGCCAGAGCGCGAAGCCACTGAGGAGCAGGGCCGCCACGAGGCCGCAGGCGAGCAAGGCCGTCATCTGGTTGCGCCCGCGGGTGGCGGATCGCCGACTGGCGAGGATCAGCGCCTGGGTCTCCTCGGTCGGAACCGGGGCATTGGCCGGCCGCCCGGCGATCCAGCGTTCCGCTTCCTCGAGGATCGGGGAGCGCAGCAGCATCCCGTGAGGGCCGGGACGGCCCGCCGCCGTCCAGCGGCGCGCCATCTCGCCGAACTCCGAATGCCGTCTGACCCAGTCGAGATCGGTCGACAGCGCATCGACCAGCGCCAGCACGCCCTGCTCGAATGCGGCCTCCCGATCGAGATGGATGAAGTTGAGCCGCCTCAACGCCTCGGGCACGAGCGCGGGATCGACGGCCTTGGCGACGATGGGCGCGAAGCGCTTGTTGAGGGAGCCCGCGAAATCCACCTCCTTGCGGCAGACCTCCGAGGCGACCGCGTCCGGAGAGAGCACGAAGATGACCGTGTCCGCCTTCGCGATCAGGTCCTGGATGCGCTGCCACCAATCCTCGAAGGCTTCGATCTCCTGCCGGTCGATCAGCGGCTCGATCCCGTAGGCCCGAAGCTCGGCATCGAGCCTGTCGACGAAGGTCAGATCCTTGCGGCTGTAGGAGACGAAGACCTTCGGGGCGTCGGCGGGACGATCGCTGGGTTCTGGCTGCACGGGCTGTCGTTCACGCCGCGAGGGTCGCGATCCCATAGCGCGCGAAGATGGCATCGCGCGTCACGATGACGAGATGCCGCTGCATCGCCTGGGCGACGATGAGGCGATCGAAGGGATCGCGATGATGCAGAGGGAGATCGGCCGCCAGGAGGACGTCGGCCAGGGTCGGGGCGAGGAAGGCGACACCGCTCTCCTCGATATCCTGCCACCGAGCGCGTCCGAGGTCGAGCTTGCCGAGCTTGACCTTGATCTGGAGTTCCCAAGGCATCGCCAGGCTCGCTGAGACACTGGTCGCCGTGTCGATCGCTCGGATCGCGTCCGGCCGCAGAGCGCCCTGCCCCATCGCCCACCACATCAGGGCGTGGCTATCGAGCAGGAGATTCAACGCGCCGGCTGCCCAGGCTCGAACAGCGGATCGGGATGATCGGGATCGCCATGCTCGAAGAGATCGGCCATTTCCGGATCGGGCTTCCACCAATCCGGATCGTGTTCGACGATCTCGCCCTTCCACATGCCACCCCGCCGCCTCACGGCCGGCTTCTCGACCGGGACGAGCTTCACGGCCGGCACGCCGTTGCGGGCGATCACGACCTCCTCGCCGGCGAGAGCCGCCTCGACGAGGCGCGAGAGCTGGGTCTTCGCTTCGTGGATATTGGCTGTGCGCATGGGACGCTCCTGCCTGGCTAATCTAGCTAGGCAGGAGCCCGATCACAAGGCGACGGCTCAGCGCGCGAACTTGCGGTGCTTCTGCTTGCCCTGGTTCAGCTCCTCGACCCCGAGGCGGCGCTTCTTGTCCTCCTCGTAATCCTGGAAGTTGCCCTCGAACCATTCGACATGGGCATCGCCCTCGAAGGCGAGCATGTGGGTCGCGATGCGGTCGAGGAACCAGCGATCGTGGCTGATGATGACCGCGCAGCCCGCGTAATCCTCCAGCGCCTCTTCGAGCGCGCGCAAGGTCTCGACGTCGAGGTCGTTGGTCGGCTCGTCGAGGAGGAGGACGTTGGCGCCGGACTTCAGGATCTTGGCGAGGTGGACGCGGTTGCGCTCACCGCCCGAGAGCTGCCCGACCTTCTTCTGCTGATCGGGGCCCTTGAAGTTGAAGGCGCCGCAATAGGCGCGCGCATTCATCTCGCGCTTGCCGAGATAAATGATCTCGTTGCCGCCCGAAATCTCCTCGTAGACCGTCTTGCCGGCCTCGAGCGCGTCGCGCGACTGGTCGACATAGCCGAGCTGGACCGTCTCGCCGACCGTGACCGAACCGGCATCGGGCTGCTCCTGGCCGGTGATCATGCGGAACAGCGTCGTCTTGCCCGCGCCGTTCGGCCCGATCACACCCACGATGCCGCCGGGCGGGAGCTTGAACGAGAGGTTGTCGATCAGCTCCTTCTCCCCGAAGGATTTCCGGATCCCCTCGAAATTGATCACGTTCGTGCCCAGCCGCTCGGCGATCGGGATGATGATCTGAGCCGTGGTCGGGCCACGCTCGGCGGCCTTGGCGACGAGGTCCTCGTAGCGCTGGATACGCGCCTTCGACTTCGCCTGCCGTGCCTTCGGAGACGATCCGTACCATTCCCGCTCGCGCTCGATCGTGCGCTGACGCGATTCCTCCTCACGTCCCTCCTGGGCGAGGCGCTTCTGCTTCTGCACCAGCCAGGACGAGTAGTTGCCCTGGTAGGGAATGCCCCGGCCGCGGTCGAGTTCGAGAATCCAGCCCGTGACGTTGTCGAGGAAGTAGCGGTCGTGGGTGACGATCAGGATGGCGCCCGGATAGGTGCGCAGATGCGCCTCGAGCCATTGCGTCGTCTCGGCGTCGAGGTGGTTGGTCGGCTCGTCGAGGAGCAGGAGCTCCGGCTGCTCGAGCAGCAGCTTGCAGAGCGCCACCCGGCGGCGCTCACCGCCCGAAAGGCTGTCGACCGCCCAGTCGCCGGGAGGCACGCCGAGCGCTCCCATGGCCTGGTCGACGCGGGAATCGAGTTCCCACAGCCCCTTGGCGTCGATCTCGTCCTGGAGCCGCGTCATCTCGTCCGCGGTTTCCTCGGTGTAGTTTGCCGCGATCTCGTTATAGCGATCGAGCACGGCCTGCTGGGCGGCGACGCCGTCCATGACGTTCTCGCGGACCGTCTTGGACGGATCGAGCTGCGGCTCCTGCGGAAGGTATCCGACCCGCGCGCCCTCGGCCACGAACCCCTCGCCGGAATACTCCGTGTCGATCCCGGCCATGATCCGGAGCAATGTCGACTTGCCCGATCCGTTGATGCCGAGAACGCCGATCTTGGCATCCGGATAGAACGACAGGTTCACGCTATCCAAGACCTTCTTCCCATTGGGATAGGTCTTGGTCAGGCCCTGCATGTGATAGATGAATTCTCGGGCCATTGCGGGTCCGTGTCCTAGCTCGCGGGTGCGGGAATGGCCCCAGGCGATAGCAGTCGCCGCACCCGGGGGCAAGGCGAGCCCTATCGAATCGGGCGCGGCCGGGCTTTAACGCTTCCTCAACCTCTCACGTTAAGACATCGGCAACCAATGCGATCTCAGGGGCGAGCGTGACCGACGCGGCACGGATCCATGGCAGCGGCTATGACGACGACGCGGCCCCCGTGCGTAGCCGCGCCGGAGGCCCGCTCCTCACGCCCGAGGATTTCGACAAGATCCTGCGCTTGACGCCGACGTGGCGGGAGGGCCGCGCCGAACCCGGCCGCGAGCGCCCGAGCATCCTGACCTCCCGCGACGTGGCAGCGGCGCTCGAGCTCGTCCACGAGGCGGCGGCCAGCATCAGGGCCGCCGACGAGCGGGCCAGGGACGGCGACGCGCGCGTTCAGATTGTGATCCGCCGCGCGGCCGAGGAGGTGAAGGCGGCCGAGGATCGCGCGCGCGCCGCCGAAGCCCGCGCCCAGCTCGCCGAGATCAGGACCCAGGAGGCGGAGGCCCGGGCCGAGGAGGCCGAAAACTGGCTCCGCCAGATTTTCGCGACCATCTCCGAGGAGCTGCCGAGGCCCCGCGAGGGGTAGGGCCGGCTACTTTCCGGACACGATGACCGTGACCGTCTCGTCCTTCTTCACTTCGACGATGTCGTAGATGGCGCCGCCGCGCGTCAGATACGATGTCGGCTCCGTCCAGAACACGCGCGTCGCGACGATGTAGCGGCCCGCCGCGAGGTCCTCGAAGACGAAGCGACCGCGCATGTCGACCTTCGTCTCGCGCCGATAGGTGTAGTAGTCGGGCGGGGGCGCATCCACGTCGTTCCCGAAATAGGAGCGCAGGTCGCCATCGAACATCGCGTTGAACCGCGCGATCGTGTAGCGGGTCGCCGGAATGAGGAAGACCCTCTCGCCGGCCGCCGTGACCAGCTTTCCGTAATCGCGGCGCAGGAAGGCCTGGCCGTCGATCCGGCCGGTGCCCTTGGCGAGGACGAAGGACGCCTCTTTCGCGTCGAAGACCTCGCCGATCGTCCGCGATTGGCAGCCCGCGAGGCAGACGCAACACGCCGCCACGATCCAACGCAACATGCCCGCCGTCCCCAGACCATTGCGTCATTCTGCAACAGTCCGGATCGGCGTCAAGAATTTCTCTCGAAAGGCGTCAGGCTGCGTGAGCGGCGAGGATCGTCTCGATCGCAGCCGTCACCTCGTCCATCGGCGCCATGCCGTCGGTCTCGTGCAGCATGTCACGGTCGCGGTAGTAGTCCGAGAGCGGCGCGGTCTGGCTGCGATAGGCGTCGAGGCGGATCCGGAACGCTTCCGGGTTGTCGTCCTTGCGCACCGGCTCGCCGCGCGCCTCGGTGTCCTTGGCGCGCTTCTCGATCCGACCGACCAGGGCGTCCTCGTCGACCTTGAGCTCGATCACCGCGTCGAGTTCGATGCCCTTCTTGGCCAGCATCGCGTCGAGCGCCTCGGCCTGCGCGACCGTGCGCGGAAAGCCGTCGAGGATGAAGCCGCCCTTCGCGTCCTCTTCCTCGATCCGATCCGCCACGATGCCGACGACGATGTCATCCGAGACGAGGTCGCCGCGCGCCATCACGCTCTTCGCTTCGAGCCCGATCGGCGTGCCGGCCGTCACCGCCGCCCGCAGCATGTCCCCCGTCGACAGTTGGGGAATGCCGTAACGCTCGACGATGCGCGTCGATTGCGTCCCCTTCCCCGCTCCGGGAGGCCCCAACAGGATCAGTCTCATCTTCGCTCCCCGAGCGGCCGGACCCCCGCCCGACCTGCCGCCGCTCCAGCGCCGGCATCATTACGTTCTTAAGATGACAGCCTGCCGTGGCAAAGCCGGATCGCCGACTTCCCTAGCGCCGCCGGCCGCCGCGCAGCTTGGCCTTCTTCACGAGGCCCTCGTATTGATGCGCGAGCAGATGCCCGTGGATCTGCGCGACCGTGTCCATCGTCACCGACACGACGATCAGAAGCGAGGTTCCGCCGAAGTAGAATGGCAGCGCGAAATACGCGACCAGAACCTCGGGCAGGAGACAGATCACCACGAGATAGGCCGCGCCGATGACCGTGATCCGGGACAGGACGTAGTCGATCTGTGCCGCCGTCCGCTCGCCGGGCCGAATGCCCGGGATGAAGCCGCCGTGCTTCTTGAGGTTGTCCGCCGTCTCCTGCGGATTGAACACGATCGCGGTGTAGAAGAAGGCGAAGAACACGATCAGCGCCGCGTACAGGATCATGTAGGCGGGCCTGCCGTGCCCCAGGAAGGCCGACAGCGTCTGCACCCAGCCGCCGCCGGTCTGATCCGCCGAGAAGCTCGCGAAGGTCGCCGGCAGGAGCAGCAGCGACGATGCGAAGATCGGCGGGATCACGCCCGACGTGTTCAGCTTCAGCGGAAGGAACGAGGTCTGCCCCTCGTACATCCGGTTGCCGACCTGCCGCTTCGGATAGTTGATCAGGAGCCGGCGCTGCGCCCGCTCCATGAACACGATGAAGGCGATGACGAAGATCGCCATGACCGCGACGCTGAAGATCACGGCGGTCGACATGGCGCCCTGCCGGCCGAGTTCCAGCGTGCCGGCGACGGCCGACGGCAGGTGGGCGACGATGCCCGCGAAGATGATCAGCGAGGCGCCGTTGCCGATGCCCCGGCTCGTGATCTGCTCGCCGAGCCACATCAGGAACATCGTCCCGCCGGTCAGCGTGATCACCGTCGAGATCAGGAAGAACGGCCCCGGCTCCTGGACGATGTTGCCGGACGCCTGAAGCCCCACGGCGATGCCCCAGGACTGGAAGATCGCGAGGACGACCGTGATGTAGCGGGTGTATTGGTTGATGACCTTGCGGCCCGACTCGCCCTCCTTCTTCAGCGCCTCGAGCGTCGGGATGACCGACGTCAGCAGCTGAACGATGATCGAGGCCGAGATGTACGGCATGATGTTGAGCGCGAAGATCGCCATGCGCTCGACCGCGCCGCCCGAGAACATGTTGAACATGCCCAGGACACCGCCCGAAGCCTGCTTGAAGCTCTGGGCGAGCGCCTCGGTGTTGATGCCGGGCAGCGGGATGTAGGTGCCGAGACGATAGACCAGCAGCGCACCGAGCGTGAACCAGATGCGCTTCTTGAGCTCTTCGGCCTTGGCGATGGCCCCGAAGTTCAGGTTGGAGGCGAGCTGCTCGGCTGCGGATGCCATCGTCTGTTCCCGAAACGCGGCCTGCCGACGGCCGCCCTATGACCCGGCTGACATGGTCCAGCCCGGTCGTCCACTCAAGCCCTGAACGCCGGACGTGTCGTCACGGGGCGGGCCTGTGTCCAAACAGTATCATGGCCGGGCTCGTCCCGGCCATCTCCTCGCGGCCCTGAGGCGCACGGCGGAGACGGCTGGGCCGAACCCGGCCACGACGACGTTGTTACGCCTCGGCGGGTGCTTCGCCGCCCAGGACCTTCAGCGAACCACCGGCCTTCTCGATCGCCTCGGCAGCCGATTTCGACGTGCCGGCGACCTCGAAGGCGAGCTTCGCCTTGAGTTCACCCTGCCCGAGGATGCGGACGCCGTCGCGCGGCTTCGACACCACGCCGGCAGCGACCAGGGTCTCGACCGTGACCGGCTGCGAGGCGTCGAGCTTGCCGGCGTCGATCGCGATCTGGATCCGTCCGAGGTTGACCTCGTTGTAATCCTTCGCGTTCGGCGGCGTGAAGCCACGCTTCGGCAGGCGCCGATGGATCGGCATCTGGCCGCCCTCGAAGCCCTTGATGGCGACGCCCGTGCGGGACTTCTGTCCCTTCACGCCACGTCCGCCGGTCTTGCCCTTGCCCGAGCCGATGCCGCGTCCGACGCGCATCCGCTCCTTGACCGCGCCCTCGTTGTCGCGGATCTCATTGAGTCTCATCGGAGCCTCCTTCAGCCGCGGGGCGCGTCGACGACGCGGACGAGATGCTTGACGGCCTCGATCATTCCCCGCGTGGAGGAATTATCGGGAAGCGTCGAGCGGCGATGCAGCTTGTTCAGTCCGAGGCCGACCAGCGTCTTGCGCTGGCTGCCCTCGCGGCGGATCGGCGAGCCGATCTGCTCGACCGTGATGGTCTTCTCAGCCATGGTCGCCTCCTCACGCGTCCGCGCCAGCGCCGTCCGACAGGTCGGCGTCGCGGCGGCGGGTCTGAAGGGCGGAAACCTTGAGGCCCCGGCGTGCGGCGACCGCCCGCGGGCTGTCCTCACGGCGGAGCGCGTCGAAGGTCGCGCGGACCAGGTTGTACGGGTTCGAGGAGCCGAGCGACTTCGCGACCACGTCCTGCATGCCGAGCGTCTCGAAGACGGCGCGCATCGGGCCGCCAGCGATGATGCCGGTGCCCTGCGGGGCGGCGCGAAGCACCACCTTGCCGGCGCCCCAGCGACCGTTGACGTCGTGATGCAGCGTGCGGCCTTCGCGGAGCGCGACGCGGATCATGCCGCGCTTGGCTGCTTCGGTCGCCTTGCGGATCGCCTCAGGCACCTCGCGCGCCTTGCCGTGGCCGTAGCCGACGCGGCCCTTCTGGTCGCCGACGACGACGAGCGCCGCGAAACCGAAGCGCCGACCGCCCTTCACGACCTTCGCCACGCGGTTGATGTGGACGAGCTTGTCGACGAATTCCGAATCACGCTCCTCGCGATCGGGACGCCGATCGCGGTTGGAGCGGCGGCCATCCCCGCCCGATTGAGGTTCTCTTGCCATGTCCTATCCCGTCTGAACTCGAACGCGGGCGGCGGCCCGCTCGCTTCGACGCTGGTGAATGATGACCGCCGTCAGAACTCGAGGCCGCTCTCGCGAGCGGCATCGGCGAGCGCCTTCACGCGCCCATGATAGATATAGCCCGAGCGGTCGAAGATGACCTGCTTGACGCCAGCGGCCGAAGCGCGCTCGGCGACGAGCTTGCCGACCGCCTTGGCCGCTTCGACATCCGCGCCCGTCTTGAGCGAGCCCTTCAGATCCTTCTCGAGCGTCGAGGCCGAAGCGAGGGTACGACCCTCGGCATCGTCGATCACCTGAGCGTAGATCTGCTTCGAGGAGCGGAACACCGACAGCCGCGGACGGCCATTCGCTGCCTTGCGGATCGCGCGGCGGACCCGAGCCTTGCGCCGATCTTCGGCGCCCTTCTTCTCAGCCATGGTCGTGCGTCCTTACTTCTTCTTGCCTTCCTTGCGGAAGATGAACTCGCCGGCGTACTTGACGCCCTTGCCCTTGTAGGGCTCGGGGCCACGATACTCGCGGATCTCGGCAGCCACCTGACCGACCTTCTGACGGTCGATCCCGGTGACGACGATCTCCGTCGGCTTCGGCGTCGCGATCGTGATCCCGTCCGGGATCGCGTAGTCGATGTCGTGGCTGTAGCCGAGCGAGAGCTTCAGCGACTTGCCCGCCATCGCGGCGCGATAACCGACGCCGTTGATCTCGAGCCGCTTCTCGAAGCCCTTCGAGACGCCCTCGACGAGATTGGCGACCTGCGCCCGCGAGAGCCCCCAGAAGGCTCGCGCCTGCTTGGACTGATCGCGAGGCTGCACGGACACCGCGCCGTCCTTGATCTCGACGGAGACGAGCTCCGGCACGAGGAAGGACAACTCGCCCTTCGAGCCCTTCATCTTCACCAACTGGCCGTCGATCGTAGCCGTCACACCAGACGGCACCGTCACCGGCTTCTTACCCACGCGAGACATTCTCGCCTCCATTCCGTTCTGTCAGGCGGTGCCGGTCTTAGAAGACCTGGCACAGCACCTCGCCGCCGACGTTCTTCTCGCGCGCCTCATGATCGGCCATCACGCCCTGCGGCGTGGAGACGATCGTGACACCGAGTCCGTCCGCGACACGCGGCAGGGCATCGACCGAGGCGTAGACCCGACGACCGGGCTTGGAGACACGGCCGATCTTGCGGATCACCGGCTCGCCCTCGTGGTACTTCAGCTCGATCACGAATTCCGAACGGCCATTGCCGTAATCGGTCGCACCGTAGTCACGGATGTAGCCTTCGGCCTTCAGCACGTCGAGCACGCGGGCGCGCAGCTTCGAGCCGGGGGTCGAGACCGTGTTGCGCTTGCGCATCTGCGCATTGCGGATGCGCGTCAGCATATCGCCGAGAGGATCGTTCATCGACATCGTCCGTCCTCCCTTACCAGCTCGACTTCACGAGGCCGGGGACCATCCCCTGGGAGCCGAGCTCCCGGAGCGCGATCCGCGACATGCCGAGCTTGCGGTAATACGCCCGCGGCCGCCCCGTGACTTCGCAGCGGTTGCGGATGCGCGTCTTCGCCGAGTTGCGCGGCAGCTCGGCGAGCTTGATCCGCGCCTCGAACCGCTCCTCCATCGACAGCGAATCGTCGTTCGCCGTCGCGGCGAGAGCCGCGCGCCGCGCTGCGAAGCGCAGGACCATCGCCTGGCGCCTCTTGTTCTTCTCGATTGAACTCTTCTTTGCCATCTGTCTCTCCGGTGTCCGCGTTTGACGGTCG
This sequence comes from Enterovirga rhinocerotis, assembly GCF_004363955.1. GTDB lineage: Bacteria > Pseudomonadota > Alphaproteobacteria > Rhizobiales > Beijerinckiaceae > Enterovirga > Enterovirga rhinocerotis. Next base: position 40,015 of record NZ_SNZR01000015.1, on the reverse strand, counting down.
TTCAGACGTCCGTCACTGCCGGAACGGGAAGTTGAAGTGCTTGAGGAGCGCGCGCGCCTCGTCGTCGGTCTTGGCCGTCGTCGCGATGATGACGTCCATACCCCAGATCTGCTCCGCCTTGTCGTAGTTGATCTCGGGGAACACGAGATGCTCCTTGATGCCCATGGCGTAGTTGCCACGACCATCGAAGCTCTTGGGGTTGAGGCCGCGGAAGTCCCGCACCCGCGGCAGCGCCACGGTCACGAAGCGATCGAGGAACTCGTACATGCGCGCCTTGCGCAGCGTGACCTTCGCGCCGATCGGCATGTTCTCGCGGACCTTGAAGGTCGCGATGGCCTTGCGGGCGCGGGTGATGACGGGCTTCTGGCCCGCGATCAGCGCGAGATCGCCGGCGGCCACGGAGGCCTTCTTGGAATCGGCCGTCGACTCGCCGACGCCCATGTTCAGCACGATCTTCTCGATCTGCGGAACCTGCATCGGGTTCTTGTAGCCGAATTCCTCGACCAGCTTCTGGCGAACCACTTCGTCGTAGTGCTTGCGAAGCCGCGGAACGTAACCGTCCATGCTCACCGGGGCGCCCTCGGCGTTCGGAGTCTTGTCTGCCTTAGCCATCGATCGGATCTCCGGAACGCTTCGCGAACCTGATCTTGCGGCCGTCGTCGAGGACGCGGAAACCGACACGGGTCGGCTTGCCATCCTTGGGATCGGCCATCGCGAGGTTCGACAGATGAATGGGGGCTTCCTTCGAGAGGATGCCGCCTTCCTGGTTCATCGTCTGCTTCTGATGCTTCTTGACGACGTTGACGCCACGCACGAGCGCACGCTCGTCCTTGGGCATCACCTGGATCACTTCGCCGGTGCGGCCGGAGTCGCGGCCGGTCAGGACGACGACGCGGTCGCCCTTCTTGATCTTGGCAGCCATCACAGCACCTCGGGGGCCAGCGAGATGATCTTCATGTGGTTCTTCGCACGGAGCTCACGCGGAACGGGTCCGAAGATACGGGTGCCGACCGGCTCCTTCTGATTGTTGATCAGGACGGCCGCGTTCTTGTCGAACCGGATCACGGATCCGTCGGGACGCCGGATGTCCTTGGCGGTGCGCACGATGACCGCCTTCATCACGTCGCCCTTCTTGACGCGACCGCGCGGGATCGCCTCCTTCACGGAGACGACGATGATGTCGCCGACACCGGCCGTCTTGCGCTTCGAGCCGCCGAGCACCTTGATGCACATCACGCGACGCGCACCGGAATTGTCGGCGACATCCAGATTCGTCTGCATCTGGATCATGTCCAAACCCTTTCTGTGTCTCAGCCGGTTTCGAGCCGATAGCTCGACTACGCCTGACGGGGATCTGGGTCCCCAATGCATAAATTAGCGGGAGGCGCGCCCTTTAGCGCGCCTCCCGGCTCATGTCGACCGAAAGCTGTCCGGTCGAAGCGAAATAATTTAGCTGGCCGGCGCTTCCGCCGCGGCGTCGCTCTCGGGAGCGGCCGTGGTGACCAGGCGCCACGTCTTCGTCTTCGAAAACGGCCGGCACTCCTCGATCTCGACGGTCTGGCCGGTCTTGGCGACGTTGGCCTCGTCGTGAGCGTGGTAGTTCTTCGTCCGGCGGACCGTCTTCTTGAGCACCGGGTGGGTGAAGCGGCGCTCCACCTTGACCACGATGGTCTTGTCGGTCTTGTCGCTGACGACGACGCCCTGAAGGACGCGCTTCGGCATGGTCTCTCTCCTTACGCGCCGGCGGCGGAGGCCTCGGCCCCCGACTTCGCGGCGACGCGCTGCCGCGACTGCAGCGTCTTGATGCGGGCGATATCGCGCCGGACGACCCGGATGCGCGAGGTGTTCTCGAGCTGACCCGTGGCACGCTGGAAGCGCAGGTTGAACTGCTCCTTCTTCAGCGACAGGAGTTCATCCTGCAACTGATCGGAGGAGAGTTGGGACAGGTCCCCGAAACGGGCTTTGGACTTCATCGCTCCTACTCCGCGATGCGCTGCACGAAGCGCGTGCGCACCGACAGCTTGGCGGCGCCGAGACGGAGCGCCTCACGGGCGATCTCCTCCGACACGCCGTCGATCTCGAACATGATCCGGCCAGGCTTGACGCGGCAGGCCCAGAATTCCGGCGCGCCCTTGCCCTTGCCCATGCGGACCTCGGTCGGCTTCGACGAGACCGGCACATCCGGGAAGATGCGGATCCAGACGCGGCCCATACGCTTCATCTCGCGAGTGATCGCGCGACGGGCGGCTTCGATCTCGCGCGCATTCACGCGCTCGGGATCGAGAGCCTTGAGGCCGTACTGGCCGAAATTGAGGTCCGTGCCGCCCTTGGCGACGCCGTGAATGCGTCCCTTGAACTGCTTGCGGAACTTCGTCTTCTTCGGGGAGAGCATCTGCTTCTACCTTAGCTCTGCGTCAGGCCGCTCAGGCGGCCTGCTCGGCGGAGGGCCGGCGTCCGGTCGACCGGGCTCCGGCCTCCTCGTTCATCCGCTTGTCCTGCGCCATGGGATCGTGCTCGAGGATCTCGCCCTTGCAGATCCAGACCTTGATGCCGCACGTGCCGTAGGTCGTGAACGCGGTCGCCGTGCCGTAATCGACATCGGCGCGCAGCGTATGCAGCGGCACACGGCCCTCGCGATACCATTCCATCCGCGCGATCTCAGCGCCGCCGAGACGACCGGCGCAATTGATCCGGATGCCCTGGGCACCGAGACGCATGGCCGACTGCACGGCGCGCTTCATGGCGCGACGGAAGGCGACGCGGCGCTCGAGCTGCTGAGCGATCGACTCGGCGACCAGCGTCGCGTCGACTTCGGGCTTGCGGACCTCGACGATGTTGATGGCGACTTCAGCCTTCGTCATCTGCCCGACGAGCTTGCGCAGCTTGTCGATATCCGCGCCCTTCTTGCCGATGACGACACCCGGGCGAGCCGAATGGATCGTCACCCGGCACTTCCGGTGCGGGCGCTCGATGACGATCTTCGACACGGCCGCCTGCTTGAGCTGCTTCGTGAGCATCTCGCGGATGGCGATGTCCTCGTGCATGAGCTTCGCGTACTCGCCCTTGTTGGCGAACCAGCGCGAATCCCAGGTCCGGTTGATGCCGAGCCGCAGCCCGACCGGATTGACTTTCTGACCCATCGGAACCTCAGGCCGCTTCGGCTTGGACTTCGCGAACCACGATCGTCAGGTTCGAGAAGGGCTTCAGGATACGCGCACCGCGGCCACGGGCACGGGCATGGAACCGCTTGAGGACGAGCGCCTTGCCGACGAAAGCCTCCTTCACGACGAGATCGTCCACGTCGAGATCGTGGTTGTTCTCGGCATTGGCGATCGCGCTTTCGAGGCACTTCTTGACGTCCTTCGAGATCCGCTTGCGCGAGAACTCGAGGTCGGCAAGCGCCGTCGCGACCTTCTTACCGCGGATGAGCTGAGCCACGAGGTTCAGCTTCTGCGGCGAGATGCGCACCATCCGGAGAACGGCCTTGGCCTCATTCTCAGGCAGCGCGCGGGGAGTAGCAGACTTGCCCATCTCAGCGCCTCTTGGCCTTCTTGTCGGCCGCATGGCCATTGAAGGTACGGGTCGGCGAGAACTCGCCGAACTTATGGCCCACCATCTCCTCGGAGACGTAGACCGGGATATGCTTGTGACCGTTATACACGCCGAACGTGAGACCCACGAACTGCGGCAGGATCGTGGAGCGTCGGCTCCAGATCTTGATCACTTCCTGACGGGTCGAGCCGCGGGCGGCCTCGGCCTTCTTCAGCAGGTAGCCGTCGACGAACGGCCCCTTCCAGATCGAACGTGCCATGGCGGCGTCAGCCCTTCTTCTTCCGCGCGTGGCGCGACGACACGATGAAGGTGTCGGTGCGCTTGTTCGAACGCGTCTTCTTGCCCTTGGTCGGCTGGCCCCACGGCGTCACCGGGTGACGGCCGCCGGACGTGCGGCCTTCACCGCCGCCGTGCGGATGGTCGATCGGGTTCATGGTCACGCCGCGGTTATGCGGGCGCTGACCGAGCCAGCGGGACCGACCCGCCTTGCCGATCGAGGTGTTCATGTGGTCCGGGTTCGAGACCGCGCCGACCGTGGCGTAGCACTGGCCGTGGATCAGCCTCTGCTCGCCCGAGTTCAGGCGGACCGAGACGTAGCCCTGGTCGCGACCGACGATCTGGGCGTAGTTCCCGGCCGAACGGGCCAGAGCGCCGCCCTTCCCGATCTTGGTCTCGAGATTGTGGACGATCGTCCCCACCGGCATGTTGCCGATCGGCATCGCGTTGCCCGGCTTGATGTCGACATTGTCGCCCGACACGACGGTGTCGCCGGCGGCGAGCCGCTGCGGAGCCAGGATATAGGCCTGCTTGCCCTCGGCATAGGTGACGAGCGCGATGAAGGCCGTGCGGTTCGGATCATATTCGATCCGCTCCACCGTTCCAGGCTGCCCCGCGAAGTCGCGGCGCTTGAAGTCGACCAGGCGATAGGTCTGTTTGTGACCGCCGCCCCGGAACCGGACCGTGACACGGCCGTGATTGTTACGCCCGCCCGAGGAGTGCTTGCCCTCGGTCAGCGCCTTGACGGGCTTGCCCTTGTAGAGCTCGCTCCGGTCGACGATCACGAGCTGGCGCAGGCCCGGCGTGATCGGCTTGAAGGTCTTGAGTGCCATGATCCTGTTCCCCGACCGGCCTCAGAGTCCGGTCGTCACGTCGATCGCATCACCCTCGGCGAGGGTCACGATCGCTTTCTTGACGTCGGCCCGCCGGCCCTTGCGGCCGCGGAAGAACTTCTCTTTGCCCTTGGTCACGACGGTGTTCACCGAAGCAACCTTCACGTCGAAGAGGCGTTCGACCGCCTCCTTGATCTGGGGCTTGGTCGCACCCGGGGCGACCCGGAACACGACCTTGTTGAGCTCCGACAGATTCGTGGCCTTCTCGGTGATCACCGGGCTCACGATCACGTCGTAATGGCGCGGATCGGGATTCATGCGAAGCGCGCCTCCAGCGCATCGACGGCGGCCTTCGTCAGGACGAGCGTGTCCCGGCGCAGGATGTCGTAGACGTTGATGCCCTGCACCGGCAGGACGTCGATATTGGGCAGGTTGCGGGCGGCGAGACCGAAATTGGTATCGACCTCCGCACCCGAGATGATCAGCGCCGAAGCGAGACCGAGCTTGCCGAACTGCTCCTTGAGGGCAGCCGTCTTGGGTTCGGCGAGGGTTGCGTCGTCCACGACGATGATCGTCTGGGACTTGGCCTTCGTCGACAGGGCGTGGCGGAGCGCGAGCGCCCTCACCTTCTTCGGCAGGTCGTGCTCATGGGAGCGGACCACCGGGCCGAAGGCACGCCCGCCGCCGCGGAACTGGGCGACGCGCGCCGAGCCGTGACGGGCATTGCCGGTGCCCTTCTGCTTGTACATCTTCTTGCCGGTGCGATGGATCTCGGCCCGGTTCTTGACCTTGTGGGTCCCGGCCCGGCGCTTGGCAAGCTGCCAGCGCACCATGCGAGCAAGAATGTCGGCGCGGGGCTCGAGACCGTAGATCTCGTCCTTGAGCTCGACCGAGCCCGAGGCGTCCCCGCCGAAGGATTGCAGGTCGAGCTTCATCACGCGTTCTCCTCGACGGCCACGGCCTCGGGAGCAGCGTCCTGCTGCGCCTTGGCGGTCTCGCCCCTCTCGCGGAACTTGCCCGGCCGCGGCAGATCGGCAGGCGCCTTGCGCTTGACGGCATCCTTGATGAAGATCCAGCCGCCGGCATGGCCGGGGACCGCGCCTTCGACGAGGATAAGGCCGCGCTCGACATCCGTGCGGACGACGCGCAGGTTCTGGGTCGTCACGCGCTCGACACCGAGGTGACCGGGCATCTTCTTGTTCTTGAAGGTCTTGCCAGGATCCTGGCGGCCACCCGTACCACCGATCGAACGGTGCGAGATCGAGACGCCGTGCGACGCCCGCAGACCACCGAAGTTCCAGCGCTTCATGCCGCCGGCGAAGCCCTTACCGGTCGTGGTGCCGGTGACGTCGACGAACTGGCCCTCGACGAAGTGATCCGCCGTGATCTCGGCGCCGACCGGGATCAGCGCGTCGTCGGACACGCGGAACTCGGCAAGCTTCTGCTTCGGCTCGACCTGAGCCACCGCGAAGCGGCCACGCTCGGCCTTCGAGACGTTCTTCACCTTCGCGGTGCCGACGCCGACCTGAAGCGCGGTGTAGCCGTTCTTCTCCACGGTGCGGTGGGCGACAACCTGGCAGTTGTCGACCTTCAGCACCGTCACCGGGACGTGTTCCCCGGCTTCGGTGAAGATGCGGGTCATCCCGACCTTCTTTGCAATCACGCCTGAGCGCATGGTCTCAATTCCTCGGCCCTTGCAGGCCCGTTGTCTGTCTCAGTTCCAAGCCGGGCGGCTCAGAGCTTGATCTCCACATCGACGCCGGCCGCGAGGTCGAGCTTCATCAGCGCGTCCACGGTCTGCGGGGTCGGGTCGACGATGTCGAGGACCCGCTTGTGGGTGCGCATCTCGAACTGCTCGCGCGACTTCTTGTCGATGTGGGGCGAACGGTTGACCGTGAAACGCTCGATGCGGGTCGGCAGCGGGATGGGCCCGCGGACCTGCGCACCCGTCCGCTTTGCGGTCGACACGATCTCGCGGGTCGACGAGTCGAGGACTCGGTGATCGAAGGCTTTCAGCCGGATGCGGATATTCTGGTTCATCGGTTCATCTTCTCGGTGTCATCCCGGAGGGCGCGGAACGCTCATCCAGGACCGCTCGACTATTGCGCGTCCGACGCTCATTCGTCTGACGGTCCCGGGCCGGCGCGAGGCGCCGCCCGGGATGACAGCTCGATTACTCCTGGATGCTGGCGACGACGCCGGCGCCGACGGTCCGACCACCCTCGCGGATAGCGAAACGCAGCTTCTCTTCCATGGCGATCGGCACGATCAGCGTCACGTCCATGGAGATGTTGTCGCCGGGCATGACCATCTCGGTGCCCTCGGGGAGCGTGCACACGCCGGTCACGTCCGTCGTCCGGAAGTAGAACTGCGGACGGTAGTTCGTGAAGAACGGGGTGTGACGGCCGCCCTCTTCCTTCGTCAGGATGTAGGCCTCGGCCTTGAACTTCGTGTGCGGCTTGACCGAACCGGGCTTGCAGACGACCTGGCCGCGCTCGACGTCCTCACGCTTCGTGCCGCGGAGCAGCACGCCGACATTGTCGCCGGCCTGGCCCTGGTCGAGCAGCTTGCGGAACATCTCGACGCCCGTGACGGTCGTCGTCTGGGTGGCGCGGATGCCGACGATCTCGACCGTCTCGCCGACCTTGACGATGCCACGCTCGACGCGGCCGGTCACGACGGTGCCGCGGCCGGAGATCGAGAACACGTCCTCGATCGGCATCAGGAAGGGCTGGTCGATCGGGCGCTCGGGCTGCGGGATGTAGTCGTCGACGCTCTGCATGAGCGCGAGGACCGCCTCACGGCCGATCTCGGGCTGCTTGTCCTCGAGGGCCATCAGCGCCGAACCCTTGGTGATCGGAACGTCGTCGCCGGGGAACTCGTAGCTGGAGAGCAGCTCGCGAACCTCGAGCTCGACGAGCTCGAGCAGCTCGGCGTCGTCGACCATGTCGACCTTGTTCAGGAACACGACGAGCGCAGGCACGCCGACCTGACGGGCGAGCAGGATGTGCTCACGGGTCTGGGGCATCGGGCCGTCCGCGGCGGACACGACCAGGATCGCGCCGTCCATCTGGGCGGCACCCGTGATCATGTTCTTCACGTAGTCGGCGTGGCCGGGGCAGTCGACGTGGGCGTAGTGACGGTTCGCGGTCTCGTACTCGACGTGCGAGGTCGAGATCGTGATGCCGCGGGCCTTCTCCTCGGGAGCCTTGTCGATCTGATCATAGGCCGTGAAGGTCGCGCCGCCGGCTTCCGCCAGGACCTTGGTGATCGCAGCCGTCAGCGAGGTCTTGCCGTGGTCGACGTGACCGATCGTGCCGATGTTGCAATGCGGCTTGTTGCGGGAGAATTTCTCTTTGGCCATGACAGGTTATCCTATCTTCTAAGAGTCGGATTTCGATTTCGCCGAGGCCGGGCCCCGGCGAGGGGATTGGGTTCAGGCGTACTTCGCGACGACCTTCTCGGCCTCGCCGCGCGGCACTTCCTCGTAATGGTCGAACTGCATCGTGTAGTTCGCGCGACCCTGGCTGAACGAGCGAAGCTGGTTCACGTAGCCGAACATGTTGGCCAGCGGAACCATCGCGTTGATGACGTTCGCATTGCCCCGCATGTCCTGGCCCTGGATCTGGCCGCGCCGCGAGTTCAGGTCGCCGATGACCGAGCCGGTATACTCTTCCGGCGAGACGACCTCGACCTTCATCACCGGCTCGAGCAGAACCGAGTGGCCCTTCTGGAGCGCCTCACGCATCGCAGCGCGGGAGGCGATCTCGAAGGCGAGAGCCGAGGAGTCGACCTCGTGGAAGGCGCCGTCGACCAGCTCGACCTTGACGTCCACCACCGGGAAGCCGGCGAGGATGCCCGCACCCATGACGGAGTTCAGGCCCTTCTCGACGCCCGGGATGTATTCCTTCGGCACCGAGCCACCGACGATCTTCGACTCGAACACGAAGCCCGTGCCAGGCTCGCCCGGCTCGACCACCAGCTTCACGCGGGCGAACTGCCCCGTGCCGCCGGTCTGCTTCTTGTGCGTGTAGTCGATCTCGGCCCGGCGCGTCAGCTTCTCGCGATAGGCAACCTGCGGCGCACCGATATTGGCCTCGACCTTATAGGTCCGCTTCAGGATGTCGACCTTGATGTCGAGATGGAGCTCGCCCATGCCCTTGAGGATGGTCTGGCCGCTCTCCTGGTCGGTCGACACGCGGAAGGACGGATCCTCGGCCGCGAGCTTCGCCAGCGCGAGACCAAGCTTCTCCTGGTCCGCCTTCGACTTCGGCTCGACCGCGATCTCGATGACGGGCTCGGGGAACTCCATCTTCTCGAGGATCACCGGCTTGGCGGCATCGCACAGCGTATCGCCGGTGCGGACATCCTTGAGGCCTGCGAGCGCGACGATGTCGCCGGCATAGGCTTCCTTGATGTCCTCGCGGTTGTTCGCATGCATGAGCAGCATGCGGCCGACGCGCTCTTTCTTGTCGCGGGTCGAGTTCACGATGCCCGTGCCGGATTCGATCTTGCCCGAATAGACGCGGCAGAACGTGATCGTGCCGACGAACGGGTCGTCCATGATCTTGAAGGCGAGCATGGCGAAGGGATCGCTGTCGAGCGGCCTCCGGGTGATCGGCTCATCCGTCTCGGGATCGGTGCCGGCGATGGCTTCACGATCGGCAGGCGACGGAAGATAGTCGACAACCGCGTCGAGCAGGGGCTGCACGCCCTTGTTCTTGAAGGCCGAGCCGCAGAACACCGGATGGAAGGCGCGACGCTGAACGGCGGTCCGGACGAGCCTGCGCATCGTCGGCTCGTCGGGCTCGTTGCCCTCGAGATACGCCTCCATCGCGGCGTCGTCCATTTCGACGCAGGCCTCGACCAGCTTGACGCGATATTCCGCCGCCTGGTCCTTCAGATCGGCCGGAATCTCGGCCTCTTTGAAGCTCGCTCCGAGAGCCTCGCCGTCCCAGACGATCGCCTTCATCTTCACGAGGTCGATGACGCCCTGGAAATCGCTCTCGGCGCCGATCGGCAGCTGCATGCAGACGGGCTTGCCGGCGACGCGGTCGACGATGTCCTTGACGCACTTGAAGAAGTCGGCGCCGGTCTTGTCCATCTTGTTGACGAACACGACACGCGGCACGTCGTACTTGTCGGCCTGACGCCAGACGGTCTCGGTCTGGGGCTCGACGCCCTGGTTGCCGTCGAGCACGCACACGGCGCCGTCGAGCACGCGCAGCGACCGCTCGACCTCGATCGTGAAATCGACGTGACCGGGGGTGTCGATGATGTTCAGACGCTTGTCGCGCCAGAAGCACGTCGTCGCGGCGGACGTGATCGTGATGCCGCGCTCCTGCTCCTGCGTCATCCAATCCATGGTGGCGGCGCCATCATGGACCTCGCCGAGCTTGTGGCTCTTGCCCGTGTAGAACAGGATCCGCTCGGTCGTCGTCGTCTTGCCGGCATCGATGTGGGCCATGATGCCGAAGTTGCGATAGTCTTCGATCGCGTGGGTGCGGGGCATGATACGTGCTCCTGACCTTCTCGGATTACCAGCGGTAGTGAGAGAAGGCCCGGTTGGCCTCGGCCATCCGGTGGGTGTCTTCGCGTTTCTTCACCGCGTTGCCGCGGTTGTTGGCAGCGTCCAGCAGCTCGGACGACAGGCGCTCGACCATCGTCCGGTCGTTGCGCGAGCGAGCAGCCTGGATCAGCCAGCGGATGGCCAGCGCCTGACGGCGCTCGGGACGAACCTCGACCGGAACCTGGTAGGTCGCACCGCCGACGCGGCGGGAGCGGACCTCGATGGCGGGCGCGACATTGTCGAGCGCGGCGCGGAACACCTCGATCGGGTTCACGCGGGCCTTGCCCTCGATGATGTCGAACGCACCGTAGACGATGCCTTCGGCCGTCGACTTCTTCCCCTCGTACATGATCGAGTTCATGAACTTGGTCACGACCACGTCACCGAACTTCGGGTCCGGGATGATCTCGCGCTTTTCGGCCTTATGGCGGCGGGACATGTCCTGCTCCGGTCAAATCTTGTTCGCGCCGGCCGGGCTCATCCCGACCGCGTCGCCCCAGAGGGGCCTGAATGTCATTGCCTCGGGATGACCCCGAGGAACGACCCTGGGCTAAGCCCGGCTCACTTCGGCCGCTTGGCGCCGTACTTCGACCGGCGCTGCTTCCGGTTCTTGACGCCCTGGGTGTCGAGCACACCGCGCAGGATGTGGTAGCGCACGCCCGGAAGGTCCTTCACGCGGCCGCCGCGGATCATGACGACCGAGTGCTCCTGCAGATTGTGGCCCTCGCCCGGGATGTACCCGATGACCTCGAAGCCGTTCGTCAGACGAACCTTGGCAACCTTACGAAGCGCCGAGTTCGGCTTCTTCGGGGTCGTGGTGTAGACGCGCGTGCAAACGCCGCGCTTCTGCGGGCAGGCCTGCAGGGCCGGAACCTTGTTGCGGCTCGCCGGCACCGTGCGCGGCTTGCGGATCAACTGACTGATCGTCGGCATGAAGCCCTCGTCACCAACCGCCGAAGCGGCTCTTGAAACTGCGGTGCGGAGGCCGGGGCCCGCGCACCAAACGAAAAACCGCGCCACAGGCCCGATGAGCCTCTGTCGCGAAAAGCCGCAGAGGACCACCCGGAGGCGGTCATGCCATCCAAAGCCCGATCGCGGGCGATACCGATTAAGGACGACAGCGTTTAGGTCCGATGCATCGAACCGTGTCGGTTCGACCCGCGAGACATACAGCCTGCCGTGGATGGGGCGCTTCTAAAGCCCCGACTCGCCCCCCGTCAAGTGCAGATCGCAGGATCAGGGGACAGTTTTCGTCGGACCTGCCCCGAAACGCGCGCCGCCGGCTCAGCGGAACAGCAGGACGGGCACGGTTCCCGTGCGGAACAGCCACAGAAGCCCCGTCAGCGTCACCATCGAGAGGATGGTCCCGACGAGGACGCAGGCCGACGCGCGCTCGATTCCGACGCGGTACTGGGTCGACAGGACGAAGATGTTCAGCGCGGGCGGCAGAGCGGCCATCACGACGGCGGCCTGGACCCAGACGGGATCGGGGTCTCCGAACAGCGAGAGCAGCACCCAGACCGCGAGCGGATGGAGGAGCAGCTTGATCGCGACGAGGACGCCGATCTCGGCCCCGATCCGCCCGACGGGCTGCAGGGCCACCATCACGCCGAGGACGAACAGCGCGCAGGGGGCGGATGCGCCTGCGAGCCAGGCCGACATCGTGTCGAGCACGGCGGGCAGGCGGATCTGGAACAGGCTCGCGAGCACGCCAGCGGCCGTCCCGACCATGAACGGGTGAAAGGCGACACGTCCGAGAACCGCAAGGATGGCGGCCCCGGGGGCGCGCCGCTCGACCCCGGCGAGCGACATCAGCGCCGGCACGGCCGTGAACAGGAACAGCGTGTCGAAGATCAGGATCAGCGCGACGGGCGCATTGGCGGCCGGTCCGAGGAAGGAGAGGACCAGGGGCGGGCCCATATAGCCGATATTGGAATATGCGCCCGCGACGCCGCCCAACACTGCTCCGGGAAGCCTCTTCGTCGCGATGGCGACCGTGAGAAAGGCGAGCGCGAAGGCGAGCGCCGTCGCGACCGTCGTCAGAAGGACGAACCGCGCATTGGCGATCTCGGCGATCGGCTTGTCGGCAACCAGTCTGAAGAACAGGCAGGGCAGCGCCAGATAGACGAGGAAGAAGCGCATCCAGGCGAGGCCCTCGACGGGCAGTCTCGCGATCTTCGCGGCTCCGACGCCAAGGCCGATCAGGCCGAAGAAGGGGGCGATCAGAGACAGCAGGCCGATGAGGTCCGACACGGGAACGGGTCCAAGGGAGAACGCGCCCTTGTGCCCGTTGCGGCCCGGACGCGGCAAGCCCGGCCGGCGCCGCAGGTCTCAGGCGGCCGCTCTGCCGTGCACCACCGTCGCGAGGCCGAGCCACGCCGCCACCTGCGCCAATTCGGCGTCGAGCGCGGCCCGCACCTCCTCCGGCGCGCCGCCGGGCTCGAGATGGACCGACAGAACGAGGAGCCGTCCTGCCGCCCGATCGGCCTTCAGATCGACCCGCGCCGCGATGCGGTCGCCGAGGAGGAAGGGCAGACAGTAGTAGCCGTGCTCGCGCTTGTGCGCGGGCGTGTAGATCTCGATCCGGTAGCGGAAGCCGAAGAGGCGCTCCGTCCGGTCGCGCTCCCAGACCAGCGGGTCGAAGGGCGAGACGAGCGCGCAGGCTTCGACCCGGCGGGGCCTGGCGGCGTCGCGGTGGAGATAGGCGGGCGCCCTCCAGCCCTCGACCGCGACGGGGATCAGGTCTCCCTCCTCGACGAGCGCGGCGACGGCCGCTTTGGACGCCTCGGGCCGGAGGCGGAAATAGTCGCGCAGATCGGGCTCCGTCGCGATGCCGAGAGCGCGCGCGGCCACCCGAACGAGGCCGCGATGAGCATCCGCCGGCTGCGGCGTCGGCAGAGAGAGGATGTCGGCCGGGATCACGCGCTCAGGGATGTCGTAGACGCGGGCGAAGCCGCGGCGCGTCCTCGTCGTCAGGAGGCCGGCCCAGAAGAGCCATTCGACCGCCCGCTTGGCCTCGCTCCAGCCCCACCAGCCGCCCGCCCCCTTGCGGGATTCCTCGCCGGCCGCCTCGAGTTCCCCGGCGGTGACCGGGCCGCGCCGCTCGACCTCCCGCAAGACCTCGTCGATGAAGGGCCGCTTCTCGGCGGCGAAGCGGCGGAGCCCGTCATAGATGCCGCGCCCGGCCTCGGCTTCCTTCATGCGCCAGCGCAGCAGCGGATGCAGGTCGAGACGGATCAGCGAGGCCTCATGACCCCAGTATTCGAACAGGTTGCGGCGGCGTCCGGCATAGGCGGCCCGCTCGAGCAGCGCCGGATCATAGGGCCCGAGCCGGGAGAAGAACGGCACGGTATGGGCCCGCGCGAGGACGTTGACGCTGTCGATCTGGACGAGGCCAAGCCGGTCGAACACACGGCCGACATGGCGTGCGCCGGGCCGGTCGGGGCGCGGCTCGCGAAACCCCGCCGCCGCGAGCGCGATGCGCCGGGCGAGAGGGGCGCCGATGCGGTCCTCGGGGGCGCGGGGAATACGCCGCCTCCTACGGCTCGGAACCGGGCCGGAAGCGGGCCGCGAGCGCCTCGATCTTGCCGGCCGACCGATTGAGCGCCTCGGTCAGCTGGCGCTCCATCCGCTCCGACCGGTCGGCGGAGGACGTGGCGAGCGAGCGCATCGCCGAGAGCTCCGCCTCCAGCGTCTCGACGCGCCGCCGCGCCTCCGACAATTCGTCGGCGGTCATGATGGCGGCCATGACGTGAAGGCGCATGTCGCCGATCTCGCCGAAGGCCGAGCGCATCTCGCTGATCTTCGCGTCGAAGGCGGCCGCGAGGGCTTCGAGATGTTTCTCCTCGCCGTCGCCGCACGCCATCCTGTAGGCGCGGCCCGCGATCGTCACCTGCACGGAGGCCATGGCTCAGCCCCGCGCCGGCGTCGAGGATGGCCGCTCGGCGGCCAGGATGTCCTGGATCGAGCCGATGGCCGCGCCGAGCCGGGCGCCGACGTGATCGGCCGCGCTCTCGAGCTGCGCGACGCGCGCCGAAGCGCTCTCGAGGTCCGTCGCGAGGCGGGCGCGGTCGTCGCCCATGACCTGAAGCTCCATCTCGATGTCGCTCCGGCGCAGGTCGGCATCGAAATGACGCGCGACCGAGGCGTCGAGCTGGCCGATCGCCGCGTCGAGGCGCGCAAGGGCTGCGGCTAGGTCGGGATTCATGCCCCAGTGATCGGACCGGGCGCTGGCGTAGTCAACGCATTTTCGTCCCGCCCGCCGTTTCGCACGTGCGCGCACGGCGACCCGGCTCCGCCGCCCGTTTGATTTGCAGGGCGAGCCTTGTTAATGGACCCGGCCACGCCTGCAGAGGCACCCGGACGGTGCCCTCGGACCCGAGATCTTGAAGGATTTCTTCGCATTCACGCTGCTCAGGCCCCCTCGCGGTCCTGCTCGGCGCGTGCGGGCGGCGACGGCAGGCACTCCCCATATCATCAGCGGTTAACGGCGACGCGCCCGTCCATGCGACGGCGGTCCAGGAGGACATCATGACGGTGAAGGTTGCGATCAACGGCTTCGGACGCATCGGCCGGAACGTGCTCCGCGCGATCCACGAAAGCGGCCGCAAGGACATCGAGGTCGTGGCCATCAACGATCTCGGCCCGGTCGAGACCAACGCCCACCTGCTGCGCTTCGATTCCGTCCATGGCCGCTACCCCGGCAAGGTCGAGGTCTCGGGCGATACGATCATCGTCGACGGCAAGACCATCAAGGTGACGGCGATCCGCAACCCCGCCGAACTGCCGCACAAGGACCTGGGCGTCGACATCGCCCTCGAATGCACCGGCATCTTCACCTCGAAGGAGAAGGCCTCGGCCCATCTCCAGGCGGGCGCGAAGCGCGTCATCGTCTCGGCCCCGGCCGATGGCGCCGACCTGACCGTCGTCTACGGCGTCAACCACGACAAGCTGACGAAGGACCACCTCGTCATCTCGAACGCGTCCTGCACGACGAACTGCCTCGCCCCGGTCGCCTATGTCCTCAACGAGGTCGTCGGCATCGAGAAGGGCTTCATGACGACGATCCACTCCTATACCGGCGACCAGCCGACGCTCGACACCATGCACAAGGACCTCTACCGCGGCCGCGCGGCGGCCCTGTCGCAGATCCCGACCTCGACCGGTGCGGCCAAGGCCGTCGGCCTCGTCCTGCCCGAACTGAACGGCAAGCTCGACGGATCCTCGATCCGCGTGCCGACCCCGAACGTCTCGGTCGTCGACCTGAAGTTCGTCTCCAAGAAGGCGACGACGAAGGAGGAGATCAACGAGGCCATCAAGGCGGCCGCCAACGGAAAGCTCAAGGGCATCCTCGGCGTCACCGACCAGCCGAACGTCTCGATCGACTTCAACCACGATCCGCATTCGTCGATCTTCGCGCTCGACCAGACCAAGGTGCTCGACGGGAACTTCGTCCGCATCCTGTCCTGGTACGACAACGAATGGGGCTTCTCGAACCGCATGAGCGACACGGCCGTCGCCCTCGCGAAGCTGATCTGACGCGTCGGGCCGCGGCCTCGCCGCCGCGGCCCTCGCAACCGGCCGTCAAGACCCGTCCGCATTTCGCGATCATTCTCCCGCCGACCGCGATTCGGCGCAGGCGGGTAGCGCACGGCCCGATCGCGGATGTCATCGTGAAAGGCGCGACATGACCGACACCACGCCATCCCGTCTCGAACCCATCCGCGACGCCGGCAACGACGAGACGGATGCGGGATCCGCCTCTCCATCCTCGTCGCCCGTTCAAGTCGCCGCCCCGGCAGCGGCCGCGCCGGCTGCCCGCGCGCCGGCCTCCCTCGCCGACCAGCTGGCGCGGCTCGAGGACAAGACCGCCCGCATCGAGGAGAAGCTGGCGCGCTCCGAGGGCTCCACGGCCCGGGTGCTCGACCGGTTCGAATCCGCCTCCCTGCGGATGAGCGAGGTCGCCCAGCAATCGGAACTCGCCGCGGTCCGCTCCGAGGTGAAGTTCATCGCGCGCCGCATCCGGACGCTGCCTGCCTTCCCGGCCCTCCTGATCTCCTCCGCCCTCACCGCGGTGCTGACCGCGATCCTGACGGTCCTCATCATCCGCTACATGCCCGGCCTGATCGGGCGATGAGCTTCGCCGCGCCCCGCGCCGTCACGGCGCGCTGGCGCCCCGATGAGGGCGACGGGCTCGAGCATCTGACGCTCTCTCCGGAGGGCGACGAGATCGTCGCCCGCGGGGTCGTCGTCGGCGAGCGCGACGGTCATGCCTACGGCGTCGACTACACGATCGTCTGCGACCGCGGCTTCGCCGTGCGCGAACTGCATCTCGGCACCAGCGCCGGCATGGCGCTGTCGCTCGCCTCCGATGGCGCGGGCCATTGGACCAATCACGATGGCCGCGCCCTGCCCGAATTCGACGGCTGCATGGATGTCGACCTCGCAGGCTCACCCTTCACCAACACGCTGCCGATCCGGCGGATCGACTGGGCGCGCAGCGGCGGCCGCTCCCTGGCGCTCGACATGCTCTACGTCCCGTTCGACAGCTTCGTCCCCGTGAGGGATGCGCAGATCTATACCTGCCTGTCGGCACCGTCCGAGGCGGCCCGGCGGTTCCGCTTCGAGGCGGCCGACGGAAGCTTCACGGCCGACCTGACGGTCGACGAGGACGGGCTCGTCGGCGACTATCCGGGCCTGTTCGCGCGGATGCCGCTCCCCCGGTAGGCTGGCCATGCCTGGCGGGACCGTCGGCCTCGCTCCAGTCTACGACAGCGTCACAGAGCCGCCTTACAACGCTCCGGGAAGGAGTGACCATGATCCGCCTCGCCCCGCTCGCTGCTCTTGTCGCCGCGCTGGCAGGCCCCGCCGCACTCGCCCAGGAACCGGCGGCGCGCGCCCAGATCGGCCCACGCCCCTTCCATCTCGTCGATACGATGAAGCCCGGCCCCGTCCGGGAGGCCCTGCGGGCTTGCGGCCCCGAGCGGCCCTATACGGTGCGCGACTTCTCGATCTCTCATCGCGGCGCGCCGCTTCAGTTTCCGGAACACACCGTCGAGGGCGTGAAGGCGGCGGCGCGGATGGGGGCCGGCATCATCGAATGCGACGTCGCCTTCACCAAGGACCGCGAACTCGTCTGCCGGCACGCGCAATGCGACCTGCACAGGACGACGGACATCCTCTCGCGTCCCGCCCTCGCCGCGAAATGCAGCCAGGGCTTCACGCCCGCCGATCCGGCGACCGGCCGCAAGGCCTCGGCAAAATGCTGCGCGAGCGACCTGACGCTGGCCGAGTTCAAGTCGCTGAACGGCAAGATGGACGCGGCCGATCCGAACGCGACGACGCTCGACGCCTATATGAACGCGACGCCGCGCTGGCGCACGGACCTCTACGCCACGACCGGCACGCTGATGACCCACAAGGAATACATCGCGCTGGTGAAATCGCTCGGCCGCAAGTTCACGCCGGAGCTCAAGGCGCCCGAAGTGCCGATGCCCTTCGAGGGCAGCTATTCCCAGGACCAATACGCTCAGCAGCTGATCGACGACTATAAGGCGGCCGGCATCCCGCCCGCCGACGTCTTTCCACAGAGCTTCCTGCTTCGGGACGTCCTCTACTGGATCCGCGCCGAGCCCGATTTCGGCAGGCAGGCGGTCTTCCTCGACGAGCGCGAAGGCGGCGGCTTCGACACGGCGAAGCCCGAGACGTGGTCTCCCTCGATGAGCGACCTCGCGGGCCGGGGCGTGCGCATCCTCGCGCCGCCTCTCTGGATGCTCGTCGCGCCGGGCCCCGACGGTACCATCGTGCCCTCCGCCTATGCGCGCGAAGCACGGAAGGCGGGCCTCGACCTGATCGCCTGGTCGCTGGAGCGCTCCGGCCCGCTCGAGAGCGGCGGCGGCTGGTACTACCAGTCGGTCAAGCCGCTGATCGACCGCGACGGAGACATGCTGACCCTGCTCGACGTCCTGCATCGACAGATCGGCGTCCGCGGCGTCTTCTCCGACTGGCCGGCGACGACGACCTTCTACGCCAATTGCGTCGGCGCCCCGTGAAGCGGGCTACGGCGGCAACAAGGCGCCCGATTTGAGAGCATCAGGCTCGCCGCTTCGCCGCCGGTGCGCCCAGAACCTCACCCACAATGCCGGGGCGCTTGTCGACCAGGGCGAGCAGCACGCGGGCCGGGCCGGTCGGGTCGCGCCGGCCCTGTTCCCACTGGCGCAGTGTCGCCGTCTGGACGCCGATCGAGCGCGCGAAAGCCGGTTGCGAGAGGTTCGTCTTCTCCCGGATCGCTGCCACGTCCAGCTTCGCGGGCACGTGCACGACGAGGCCGGGCACCTCCTCTCCGGCCGCGTGGCGGGCGGCCTGCGCAAGGCCTTCCATGATGTCGTCGAAAGCAGAAGTCATCCCCGCGTCCCTTTCGTCTTGCCCTTCGACTTCAGCGCCCGTGAGACCTTGTCGGAGGCGCCCTTGATCCGCTTCTTCTGGTCGTCCGAAAAGACGTCCGCCTCGCCTTTCCGGAGGATCGCGAGGATGTAAGCCGGGGCGTCCGGCCCGAAATACGCCACCGCAATCCGATAGCCGCCGCTCTTGCCCCGGCCCTGACCCGGAATGCGGCGCTTGCGGACGTTGCTGGCGATGACCTCGCCGTCGCTGGCTTCCGGATCCGCCGCGACCGCGTTGACGATCGCAGCCCGCATCTCGTCGGAGAAGCCGAGTTCCTTGGCCTTCCGGAGGAAGGGCTCGGTCTCGACGACGGTATGAAGCGGCCCGCCCATGAGCATAGTCATACGCCATTGACGCATATGCGTCAATGGCGCACCCTCGCAGCCAGGCGGCAAGAGAGGCGCTCCTCCCACCGCATAACCAGCGACTCGACCTCCATTCGAATGTTGGAAACCGCTGTTATGGACCCCACCTTCAGCTCGGCCCGGGTGGCAAGGGCAGACGATAGGGAACGCAAGACGTGAACATCACAGATCTTCTCGGCACGCTGATCGCGAACCAGGTCGGGAAGGCCGGCACGCGCGGCGGGGCTCAGGGCGGCACGTCGGGAGGCGTTCTTGGCGATCTGACCCGCGTTCTCGGGAGCCGGGCCGGAACGGCCATCGCCGGGACCCTCGCCGGGATGGTCTTCGGCTCGAAGAAGGGGCGGAAGGCCGGGGGGAGCCTCGCCAAGCTGGGCGGCCTCGCCGTCGTCGGCTCCCTCGCCTGGCAGGCCTACCAGGATTGGCAGGCGAAGCAGGGCCAGGCCGCGCAGCCAGCCGGCGGGTCGCAGCCGCGCCCCGCCACGGCAAACGGTCCGTTCGGAGCCCCTGCCACCGAGGAACCGCCGGCCGGATCGCCGCTCGCACCGACAAGCAGCGACGCAGAGGAGGAACTCAGCCGCGTCCTCATCCGCGCGATGATCGCGGCGGCGAAGGCGGATGGCGGGATCGACGCGACGGAACAGGCCGCCCTGGCGACCGAATTGCAGAAAATGCAGCTTACCCAGGAGGACGGCGCCTTCGTGCTGGCCGAGCTGTCTGCGCCGCTCGACGTCGCACGTGTCGCGGAAGGCGCGCGCGGCCCCGAGATCGCCGCTGCGATCTACGCCGCCTCCCTCCTCGCGATCACCGTCGACACGGCTGCGGAGCGCGATTACCTCGCAGCGCTCGCCGCCCGCCTGAAGCTCGACCCGGCCTTGGTCGCGAGCCTGCACGCGAAGGTCGACGCCGAGGCGCCGATCGCCGGCGCGTAGGTCGCCGGCCCGCGCCCGGGGGCGCGGCTCCTATCCGAGCCGCGCCATCATCTGGCTCGCCGCCTCCGGCTCGCCGATGACGAGAGCCTGACGCCAGTGCCGGAAATCGGGGCTCGTCTCGGTCGGCTCGAAGGTGCTGAACTCCGTCCAGCCGTCCGGCCCGCGGGTATGGACCTCGAGCCCGGCCGCCTCGACGAGAACGATGCCGCCAGCGACGTCCCAGACGTTCGGCCGCTCGAACCGGGCGACGCTGAGCAAGCCGGCGGCCACGAAAGAGCATTCGATCGCCGCCGAGCCGGTCTTGCGGACGTCCCAGGGTCCATGGACGTCGTCGGCCCATGACGGCTCCCCCGCGAGCCGTCGGCGCACCGCCGGATTGCCGCGCGGATCGATGATCTCGCCCTCGAAACAGAGCGGACCGCCGTGCGCGGCGTGGTAGATTCCCGGCCGCAGCGCATGGCTTGCCGCGCACCAGATCGCACCGACGATCGGCCGCCGACGATGCAGGACGCCGACGCAGGCCGCGAAGAGCGGGAACCCGTTGACGAAGTTGGCCGTCCCGTCGATCGGGTCGACCGCCCACACGAATTCGTCGGATTCGGCTCCCTTGGGGTCCATCTCCTCGCCGAGGATGCCATGGCTCGGGAACAGGTCGGCCAGGCGGTCCCGGATCAGCGCCTCGCAGCGCTGATCCACCTCCGAGACGGGGTCGCGGTAGACCGCGCGGTCGTCGTCGCCGCTCTTGTAGCGGACGCTCAGCGTCCGCCCGAGGGAGTTCTGGATCTCGGCACCGGCCAGGCGCGCGAGGTCGATGGCCGTGCGCTCCATCTCGGCGAGCTCGTCGTCGGGGATGGGATCGTAGCTCATCGGTGGTCTCCCGGACGAAGGACGTCGATGCGGTGATCATCGAGGGCGATCTCGACCGGGCGCCCATCCCAATCGATCGACTTGTCTCCGAGCCGAAGCGGCTGCGGCGCACCCTCGAACGCGATCCGCCGGCCTTGCAGGTGCCGGAGGGGCGCAACGCCCTGCCCCCCTGCGCTGAGCCATTCGACCATCCGCTCCCGGTCGTCGGCGAGCAGCAGGGCGAGGCTGAGATTGGGCCCGGCATGGGAGGTATCGGGAACGAGCCGCAGGTTCGGCCCGATCATGGACAGGTTCATCGCCTCGACGATGAGGAACCGGCCTTCGACCGGCGCGCCGTCGACCGTGAGAGCCGCGTCGAGCGGCTCCTGGACCATGATGGCGCTGATGAGGCTGTCGCGACCGCGGATCAGCTTCTCGTCGCCGTCCAGCTTCTCGTCCTGCAACTCCTTCACCGAATGGGCGATGGCGCCGAGACCGATCGATTCGAGGAAGAAATGCTCGCCGAAGGTGCCCGTCGCATGGCCGACCCGAAGCGGGCTGTGCCGAGCGTTCCGCAGCAGCGGAATGATCTCCTCGAGCGGTGCCAGGATGCCGAGCGAGCGGGCGATGTTGTTGCCGCTTCCGGTCGGCAGGATGCCGAGCGAGACCTTGCGGGTGACGATCCGCGCCGTGACGGCCGCGATCGTGCCGTCGCCTCCGGCGACGATGACGAGGTCCTTGGTGGCGTCCACCGCCGCCTCCCAGTCCGCGCCGCCCATTTCGACAAGGGTCGGCTCGATCCCGGCTCCGCGCAGCGCATCGGCCATGCGCTCGCCCGACCAGTCGCCCTCACCCGCCCCGGGATGGTGGACGAGGGTCGCGGCCCTCGCCTCTACCGCGCTCTCCCGTCGCGCCTCCGACTTCGTCTCGATCGTCCCCTCCCCCGGCTGGCCCGCCCCAGGTGGCGGCACCTAGCAAGCGCTGGACGGGACGATCGGTTCCCCGATCCGCTCGCCCCCGATCGGGGCGGGCGGAGGGCGCGCGGGCGGCCGTTACCTCTCGGCCGTCACGACGAGACGGTCACGACGATCTTGCCCTTCGCCTTGCGCGCGGCCAGCGCCGCGATGGCGTCGCCCGCCTTCTCCAGCGGATAGCGCTCGGAGATCTCCGGCCTGATCTTGCCGGCCTCGTACAGGCGGAAGAGATCGGCCAGCGAGTCCGCATGGCCCTCGGGTTCGCGCTCGACGAAGCCGCCCCAGAAGACGCCCACGATCTCGCAGCCCTTGAGGAGAGCGAGGTTCAGCGGCACGCGCGGAATCCCGGCCGGAAAGCCGATGACGAGATAGCGTCCCCGCCAGCCGATCGAGCGAAGAGCCGGTTCCGCATAATCGCCGCCGACCGGGTCGTAGATGACGTCCGCTCCGCTCTTGCCGCAGGCGACCTTGAAGGCGTCGGCGAGGGCCTTCTGGCCGTCTCTGTCGAAGGGTCCGGGCGGATAGACGAACCCGTCCGCGGCGCCGCGGCTCTTGGCGAGAGCCAGCTTGTCCTCGGAGGAGACGGCGGCGATCACGCGCGCTCCCTTCGCGGCCCCGATCTCCACCGCTGCGAGCCCGACGCCGCCGGCCGCACCGAGGACGAGCAGCGTGTCGCCCGCCTTCAGCCGCCCCCGGTCGACGAGCGCATGCTGCGAGGTGCCATAGGTCATCAGAAAGGCCGCCGCCTCGTCGAGCGGCATCGCGTCCGGGATCTTCACGCAGCGGCCGGCCTGGGCGATCGCCTTCTCGGCCATGCCGCCGGAGCCGGTCATGGCGAGGACACGATCGCCGAGCGCCAGTTCGGTCACGCCATCGCCCAGCGCCTCGACCGTTCCGGCGAACTCGGCGCCGGGCGAGAACGGCCGCGGCGGCTTCACCTGATACTTGTCCTCGATGATCAGCACGTCCGGATAATTGACCCCGACCGCCGCGACCCGGATCCGCACCTCGCCCGGTCCCGGCACCGGCTCCGGCACCTCCGTCATCACGAGCGTGGCCGGCCCACCCGGGGCATTGCTGATGATCGCCTTCACTCAGGTCTCCTCCGTGCAGCCGCATGCCGGCCGTCCAGGGCTACCGGCCAGCGTGGCCAAAGCATGTCAAGTCGGCGCGGATACGCTTGCCTCGGCATCTCCGATGAGGTTTCTCGCGCTCGCGGCCGGGCGGTGCCGCGCCACGGCTCGACCACGCCGCGGAACGGACATGGCGGCCGCGAGCAACGCGGCCGGGCCAGGGAGGATGGAATGACGTCGAGCGCGGGAGATCTCGAGGGACGGGCGACCTCGACGGCCGGGCTGGTGGCGCCGCCGACGGAGAGCGCGACCGCGAAGCCGACGCCGAGCCCCCTCCCCCGCCGGTTGCGTCAGGTGCTGGCGCTGAAGGACTTCGAGGACGCCGCGCGCCGCTTCCTGCCCCGTTCGGTCTACGGCTTCATCGCGGGAGCGGCCGAAACCGATTCGGCCCTGCGCGACAATTTCGACGCCTTCGCCGAATGGGGATTCCTGCCGCGCTATCTCGCGAACGTCTCCGGCCGCAACCAGGCCGTCACCCTGTTCGGCCGCGAATACGCGGCGCCGTTCGGCATCGCGCCGATGGGCGCCTCGGCCCTCGCCGCCTATCGCGGCGACCTCGTCCTCGCCGGCGCGGCCGCCATGGCGAACCTGCCGATGATCATGAGCGCCTCCTCGCTGATCCGCATGGAGGACATCCGCAAGGCGCATTGCCACTGGTACCAGGCCTATCAGCCCGGCGAGCCGGAGCGCATCCGCCAGCTCGTCGACCGCGTCGAGGCGGCGAAGTTCGAGACCTTCGTCCTCACGGTGGACATCCCGGTCCCGGCCAACCGCGAGAACAACGTGCGTTCGGGCTATTCCATGCCGCTCAAGATCACGCCGCGGCTCGCCTGGGATTCTCTGTCCCATCCCGGCTGGCTGTTCGGCACGTGGCTCCGCACGATCCGGAAACACGGCATGCCGCATTTCGAGAACATGGATGCCCATCGCGGCCCGCCGATCCTGTCGAAGAACCTCGTTCGCGAGGTCGGCGCGCGCGATCAGCTGTCCTGGGAGCATCTCGCGCTCATCCGGCGGCGCTGGAAGGGCAATCTCGTCGTGAAGGGCATCCTGTCGCCCGAGGATGCTCGCCTCGCGCGCGAGCACGGGGCGGACGGCATCATCCTCTCGAACCATGGCGGGCGGCAGCTCGACTACGCGGTCTCGGCGCTGCGGGTCCTGCCCGAGATCGCCGACCTCGCCGGCAACATGGTCGTGATGCTCGACGGGGGCGTCCGCCGCGGCACGGATGTGCTGAAGGCGCTCGCCCTCGGGGCGAAATTCGTCTTTGTCGGCAGGCCCTTCCTTTGCGCCGCGGCGATCGGCGGGCAGCGGGGCGTCACGCACGGCATCAACATCCTGTCGGAGGAGATCGACCGCGATCTCGCCCTCCTCGGCCTGCGCGACGTGGCCGATCTCGGGCACGGCAACCTGCGGCGCCTGCGGGGGGCCTGAGCCGCCCCCGAATGGCGCGGGAATCATCGATTTTGGCGCAGATCCGGCTTGGCTTTCGCCCGGCCGTCTGACAATCTGACGCATCGCGCCAAACGAGCCGCAAAGGCCGGGCGACGGGGAGGATTCCATGATGAAACGAAGCCCTTGGGCGGCGCTTGCCGTCGCGTCCCTGCTCGCCGCCGGCTTGAGCGGTGGCGCCTTCGCCCAGCAGACCGTCAAGATCGGCGCGATCTATCCGCTCTCCGGCAATGCCGCGAGCGCGGGAACATCGGCCAAGGCCGCGATCGAACTCGCGGTCGACATCATCAACAACGACCATCCCGAACTCGGCGACATCACCCTCGCCAAGGGCACGGGCCTGCCGAACCTGAAGGGTGCCAAGGTCGAAGTCGTCTTCGCGGACAACCAGGGGACACCGGCCGCCGGCCAGAACCAGGCGCTTCGCCTCATCACGGAGGAGAAGGTCGTCGCGCTGCACGGTGCCTACCAGTCGGGCATCACCACGACGGCGAGCGCCATCGCCGAGCGCTACGGCATCCCCTTCATGACCGGCGAATCGGTCGCCGCGAACCTCACCGAGCGCGGCTTCAAGTGGTTCTTCCGCACCACCCCGATCGCCTCCGACATCGCTGATGTCTACGTCTCCTTCCTCAAGGAGATGAAGGCGAAGGGGATGAAGATCGACAACCTCGTCATCGTGAACGAGAACACGGAATACGGCACCTCCATCGCCAAGGTCGTCGGCGACACCGCCAAGGCCGGCGGCTTCAACGTCTCGATGGTGATCCCCTACAGCGCGAACACCACCGACGTGCAGTCCCAGGTGCTCCAGCTGAAGGACGCCAAGCCCGACGCGGCGATCTTCATCAGCTACACCTCGGACGCCATCCTCTTCACCAAGACGATGCAGGCGCTGGGCTACAAGCCGCCGATCCTGATCGGCGACAATTCGGGCTTCTCGGACGCGTCCTATCTCCGCACGGTCGGGCCCATCGCGCAGGGCGTGATCAACCGTTCGGCCTGGGACATCGGCAAGCCAGGCTCGCCGACCTTCCTGATCAACGAGATGTATAAGAAGAAGACCGGCAACGATCTCGACGACACGTCGGGCCGGGTCATGCAGGGCTTCCTCGCCCTCGCCGAGGCCGTCAACCGCGCCGGCTCGACCGAGCCCGCCAAGCTGCAGGCCGCCCTCAAGGCGACGGATCTCAAGCCGAACCAGCTGATGATGGGCTACAAGGGCATCAAGTTCGACGCCAAGGGCCAGAACATCCTGGCCTCGGCGATGCTGATCCAGGCCCAGGGCGATCAATACGTCGCCGTGTGGCCGAAGGAGAGCGCCACGGCCGAGCTGAAGCTGCCCTACAAGGCGTGGGAGAAGTGAGGAGCACGCTCCGCATCGTCCTTGCGAGCGAAGCGAAGCGACCCGGAAGCCGACGCCATGGCGGTCGGGTTGCTTCGTCGGCGCTGCCTGCTCGCAACGACATGATCGGGCGTTTCGCATCATGAGCGCAACCCTCGTCCAGGTGATCGTCGGCGGACTTCTGCTCGGCGCGATCTACGCCCTGTTCTCATCCGGCCTCACGTTGATCTGGGGCATGATGAACGTCGTGAACTTCGCCCATGGCGACTTCGTCATGGTGGCGATGTACATCGCCTACGTCGTCTATGTGCTGCTCGGAGGCGGCCCGCTCGCCTCGGTTCCGATCGCGGCGGTCTCGCTCGCGACCATCGGCATCCTCGCCTATTTCCTTCTCGTCCGACACGTCATGCGGGGGCCGATGATCGCGCAGATCCTCGGCACCTTCGGGCTCGCCCTCCTGCTGCGCTATTCGATGTTCGGCGCGGCGGGCGCGAACTTCCTGTCGCTGCCCGACAATCTCGTCGGCGGCACCTACGAGATCTTCGGCATCCGGCTGCAGGCCTCGCGGGTCGTCGCGGGGATCGTCGCGCTGCTCGTGACGGCAGGGCTGCACCTGCTGCTCACCCGCACCTCGCTGGGCTCCAAGATGCTGGCCGTCTCGGAGGACGCGACCGCGGCCCAGCTGATGGGCATCCGGCCCGATTACATGCAGGCGATCGCCTGGGGCATCGCCGCGGGCGCGACGGGCATCGCGGGCGCGCTCATCGCGACCTTCTTCTACATCTCGCCGACCGTCGGCGAGACCCTCGCCATCATCGCCTTCGTCACCGTCGCCCTCGGCGGCTTCGGCTCGGTTCCCGGCGCGCTCGTGGCGGGGCTGCTGATCGGGCTGATCGAATCGCTCTCGGCCTATTGGATCGGCGGCGTGTGGAAGGACGTGGTCGTCTACATCCTCTTCATCTTCGTCCTGTGGTTCCGGCCGCAGGGCCTGATGGGCAAGTCGTGATCCGGCCATGAAGAAGCTTCTGTGGCCGGGCATCACGGCCGTTCTCCTCCTCGCCTATCCGCTCGTCTTCACGACGCCCTTCCAGCAGCGCCTCGGCGCCCTGGTCCTCCTCTATGCGATCGCGGCCTCGGCCTGGAACATCGTCGGCGGCTATGCCGGCCAGATCTCGGTCGGCCATGTCGTGTTCTTCGGCTGCGGCGCCTATGCCTCGCTCGCCCTGTTCACGCATACCGGACTGCCGCCCGTGCTCGGGATGCCGCTCGGCATCGCGGCCGCGGTAGGGATCGCGGCGATCATCGGCACGCCGACGCTGCGCCTGTCCGGGCACTATTTCAGCATGGCGACGATCGCGGTCGCCGAACTCGCACGGCTCGTGACGACGAATACGGAGTTCCTCGGCGCCGCCGTGGGATTGTCGGGGCCGACGGTGCCGCGCACTTGGCTCGACCTCTCCTTCATCTCCTCGGTGCCGTATTACTATCTCTTCCTCGCCGTTCTCGTGATCACGCTCGGCATCACCTGGTGGATGGAGCGCAGCCGGATCGGCTTCTACCTGCGCGCGATCCGCGACAGCGAGAAGGCGGCGCGCTCCCTCGGCGCGCGCGCACCGCGGGTGAAGCTGATCGCCTATCTCCTCTCGGCGGGGCTCACGAGCGTCGCCGGCTCGCTCTACGCGCTGATGTTCCAGTTCGTGGACCCGGAATCGGGGCTCGGCATCCTGATCTCGGTGAAGATGCTGATCATGGCCGCACTCGGCGGCGCGGGGCTCCTGTTCGGCCCGCTCGTCGGAGCCGCCATCCTGGTGCCGCTCGAGGAGATTTCCAACAGCCTCCTCGGCGGCCGCGGCGCGGGCCTGACCTTCGTGCTCTACGGCGCCATCATCGTCCTGATCGCGCGGTTCCGGCCGGACGGCATCCTCGGCCTCTTCCAGTCCGCGCGAAAGGCCCCGGAGAAGCACGATGCTTGAGGCGACGGGCATCTCCAAGGTCTTCGGCCGGCTTCGGGCCGTGGACGACGTCTCGGCAGAGGTGCGGCAGGGCGAGATCCTCGGCCTGATCGGCCCGAACGGGGCCGGCAAGTCGACCTTCTTCAACTGCCTCACGGGCGACCTCGCCCCGACCACCGGGAGCGTCCGCTTCCTCGGCGAGGACATCACCACCCGCTCCCCGGAGGCGAGGGCCGAGCTCGGCCTCGCGCGCACCTTCCAGCTGCCGCAGACCTTCACGGGCATGACGGTGCTCGAGAACGTCATGATCGGGGCCTTCCTGCGCACCTCCGTCACGGCCGAGGCACGCGAGCGCGCGCGCCGCATCCTCGACATCGTCGACATGGCGCATCTCGCGCAGACGCCCGCCAAGACGCTCGGAACGCCCGGCCGCAAGCGGCTCGAGATCGCCCGCGCCCTCGCCACGGAGCCGAAGCTCCTCCTCCTCGACGAGGCCATGGCCGGCCTGAACCCGACCGAGGTCCGCGCGGCGATCGATCTCGTCCGCGTCATCCACGGGATGGGGATCACGCTCGTGATCGTCGAGCACATCATGGAGGTGATCAACTCGCTCGCCGACCGGGTGATCGTCTTCCATCAGGGCCGCGAAATCGCGCGCGGCACGCCCCGCGAAGTGACGGGCGATCCGACCGTGATCGAGGCCTATCTCGGCAAGCGAGCCTCGCGGGCGGGAGGCCGCACATGACCCTCCTCTCCATCCGGAACCTCGAGGTCCATTACGGCGATCTCATCGGCGTCGCCGATGTCTCGCTCGACGTCGCGGAGGGCGAGGTCGTCGCCCTGCTCGGCTCGAACGGAGCGGGCAAGACCACCACCCTCAACGCGGTGGCGGGGCTGATCCCGGCCTCGGGCGGCTCGATCACCTTCGCCGGCGAGCGCATCGACGGGAAGCCCGCCTATGCGGTCGTCTCACGCCGCATCGGCCTGTCGCCCGAGGGCTGGCGCCTCTTCGTCGGCCAGAGCGTCGAGAACAACCTGATGCTCGGCGCGACCCCGCTCGCCGACAGGAGCCGGGCCGCGCCGCTGCTCGAGCGCGTCTACGCGATCTTCCCGCGTCTCGCCGAACGGCGGCTCCAGCTCGCGGGCACGATGTCCGGAGGCGAGCGGCAGATGCTCGCCGTCGGCCGCGCGCTGATGAGCGACCCGCGCCTGCTCATGCTCGACGAGCCGAGCCTCGGCCTCGCCCCCGCGACGGTCGAGATCATGTACGAGACGCTGGAGCGCCTGCACGGCGAGGGCCTGACGATCCTCCTCGCCGAGCAATCGGTCGAGCTTGCGCTCGAATTCGCCGACCGGGCCTATGTGCTGCAGGTCGGCCGGACGGTGATGTCGGGCACCGCGAGCGACCTCGCCGACGATCCCGAGGTCCAGAAGGTCTATCTCGGGATGGGCTGAGCGCGACGCGGCACGGCCGCGCCGGCCGGCCTCGCGCTCGCACGAGAGCACCGAACCGCCCGCAGGACCACGGATTCGGCGCGCCGGGCCTTCATTGTCACCAAATCGCATCATGGCCCGGTTAGCCGGTCAGGTCTCAGGAGAGTGGGACATGACCGACGTAACCGATACCGAGATGCGCAGCTGGCTGGAGGTCGAGCTCGAAGACGACATGGACGAGGAGTTGGAGCAGGCGGTCGACGACGCCCGCGTCCCGCCCGAGCTGCGCGCCCTGCTCGCGAAGCGCCAGAAGACCACCATCGACCGCCACGTCTATTTCAACGAGCTGCTGCGTCTGCAGGGCGAGCTCGTGAAGCTGCAGGATTGGGTGCGCCACAAGGGCCTCAAGATGGTGGTCCTGTGCGAAGGCCGCGACAGCGCCGGCAAGGGCGGTGCCATCAAGCGCATCACGCAGCGCGTCAATCCGCGCACCTGCCGGGTGGTCGCCCTGCCCGCTCCGTCCGACCGCGAAAAGACGCAGTGGTACTTCCAGCGTTACGTGCAGCATCTTCCGGCCGCCGGCGAGATCGTGCTGTTCGACCGGAGCTGGTACAACCGCGCCGGCGTCGAGCGGGTGATGGGCTTCGCCGACGACAATCAGGTCGAGGACTTCTTCCGCGACGTGCCGGATTTCGAGCGCATGCTCGTTCGCTCCGGCATCATCCTCGTGAAGTACTGGTTCTCGATCACCGACGAGGAGCAGCAGCTGCGCTTCCTCATGCGCATCCACGACCCGATCAAGCAGTGGAAGCTTTCGCCGATGGACCTGCAGTCCCGCGTGCGCTGGGAGCAGTACACCAAGGCCAAGGAGGCGATGTTCGAGCGCAC
This sequence comes from Enterovirga rhinocerotis, assembly GCF_004363955.1. GTDB lineage: Bacteria > Pseudomonadota > Alphaproteobacteria > Rhizobiales > Beijerinckiaceae > Enterovirga > Enterovirga rhinocerotis. The sequence continues at coordinate 10,025 of NZ_SNZR01000015.1, read as the reverse complement.
CAGCATCCCGGAAGCGCCCTGGAACATCGTGGAAGGCAACGACAAGAAGCGCGCGCGTCTCAACGTCATCTCGCACCTCCTGTCGATCGTCCCCTACGAGGAGGTGCCGCACGAGGAGATCGCGCTGCCGAACCGGGTGTTCGATCCGAATTACGAACGCCGCACGCTGCCGAGCGAACTCTACGTGCCGCAGCGCTATTGAGGCGCGAGGCGGCGCGGGGCGCACCGACGATCCGAGATGACGTGAGGGACCGCAACGCCTCACGTCATTCGGAATGTCTCAATCAGCAGCACCATGGGGCTGTCGCTCGATCCAGCCGGTACGGCAGGCGCGATCGACAGCCCGCAGCAGGGTCGGCACGCGATGCGGACCATGCATGGCCGCAACGCGGGCGCGGGCCAGCGTCTCGTCCATGCCGGCCGCCGTCACGAATAGCGGTTTGGAGGATCGGCCGCGAAGCACTGCCGCATCTGCGGGCGTACCGGCAAAAGGCGTCTTCGCGACGCCGATCACCGGCAATCCGACAAGGCCATGAAGCCGGGCACCCAGCCCCGGCTTTCGCTCCGCGCCGAGCCACGCATAGCCGTCCACGATGATCAGTTCCGGAGCCTCGGCATCCTCCAGCACGGCAAGGATGCAGGGCAGTTCCCGTTCGAAGAACCGACCTGGCCGATACTCCCCCACCTCGTCGAGCGTTCTGATGATCACGCGATCCGCTCGTGCCGCCCCCCAGTCGTCGAAGAGGAGGCCGGCTGCCACCGCACCGCCCGCCGTTCCGTAGTCGACATCCACCGCCAGGATCACGTCTTGCTCCCGCCTCCTCAGGCTCCACGAACCAGACCTCAGCGCGGCGCCGGCACCGACGGCAGACTGGGGTCCATCAACCTGCGCGCCCGCCGATAGGCATCGAGGCGGGCCTTGGCCTCCGGAACGAGGCGATCGATATCGAGCCGTTCCAGACGTGAAAGATGACCGGGGCTGAAGAAGGGTTCGGGCAACGTCAGCGTCTCGTCGCCTCCGCCTTCGTCCATGTCGAGATGCAGCGTCGACAGACGCGGGAACGACGATGTGACGAGATGATCGAGCGTCGCCTGACTGATCGGTTCACCGGTGATGCCGAAGTCGTCGAACTCCGTGAATAGCGTCTCCAGAGTGTCGTGGCGGACCGGGGTCGCGAGCGCAAAATGGCCGAAGACGCCGAGATGCCTGAGACATGGAGCAGCCGCGAAGACGTGGCCGATCTCACCGACCGTGCCGAACAGGCGGAAGCCGCCATAGAGGTTTTGCATGTCGCCCAGGTCGAGCGTCGTCAACGATGGCAGATGCGCCGCCTCGAGGGCAGCGACCGCCGCCGTCATGTCGAAGCCGGCGGTCGGAAATTCGGGGGACGTGCCGATGAGCAATTCCTCGACGACCAAAGCTTCCGGGCTGGCGACGAACGCCGCCACGAGGTCGGCCTGATGGGGGGCAGCGAGAAACTCAACCTGACGGCGCGGACCGGGATTGGGAGGGACACGCCGGAAGTTCGGCCAGTCGCGACTGCCATCCGCACCGATCCACAAGGTGGTTTCGTTGATCAGGCACTTATCAAGACCATACTGCTCGAGCGCCTTGGCGAAACGAGTAGAGGTACCGTCACATGCCAACATGGCTGGGAACCGACACGAAGCGACTGGCAGCATAATCTGAAGCGATGCGGACGAAAACGTCGTGTTCGCGGGATCGAACGATCGCTCGCCTCGCCGGCGGCATCGGCCCGGGCCCTTCGCCGCCTCTTCCCTCCCGCCTTCCAAACCGCTATCTGACCGCCCAGCACCCGGGGCGACGCGTCGCCGCCGGGCTTTTTGCGCGCGCCTGCCGCGCCCGATCCGGATCACCGCCGATGAATGCCGCCGCCCTCGAGAAGGCAGCCCCCAAGATTTCCTTCGTCTCGCTCGGCTGCCCGAAGGCGCTGGTGGATTCGGAGCGGATCATCACGCGGCTCCGCGCCGAAGGCTATGAGCTGACGAAGCGCCACGACGGCGCCGACGTCGTCATCGTCAATACCTGCGGCTTTCTGGATTCCGCCAAGGCCGAATCGCTCGGCGCCATCGGCGACGCCATGGCCGAGAACGGCCGGGTCATCGTCACGGGCTGCATGGGCGCCGAGCCCGACTCCATCCGTGAGCAATATCCGGACGTGCTCGCGATCACCGGCCCGCAGCAATATGAGAGCGTGCTCGCGGCCGTGCACCAGGCCTCGCCGCCGAAGCACGACCCGTTCCTCGACCTCGTGCCGCCGCAGGGCATCAAGCTGACGCCGCGCCACTACGCCTATCTGAAGATTTCCGAGGGCTGCAACAATCGCTGCACCTTCTGCATCATCCCGAAGCTGCGCGGCGACCTCGTCTCCCGCCCGGTCTCGGACGTGCTGCGCGAGGCCGAGAAGCTGGTGAAGGCCGGCGTCAAGGAACTGCTCGTCGTCTCGCAGGACACCAGCGCCTACGGCATCGACCTGAAGTACCAGGAGAACCTCTGGCAGGACCGGCAGGTCCGCACCCGCTTCTTCGACCTCTCCCGGGAACTCGGGCAGCTCGGCGCCTGGGTCCGGCTGCACTACGTCTATCCCTATCCTCACGTCGACGAGGTGATCGAGCTCATGGCCGAGGGCCATGTCCTGCCCTATCTCGACATCCCCTTCCAGCATGCCTCGCCGAACGTGCTGCGCGCCATGAAGCGGCCGGCCCATGCCGAGAAGGTCGCGGGCCGCATCGCGCGCTGGCGCGAGATCTGCCCGGACCTCGCCATCCGCTCGACCTTCATCGTCGGCTTTCCGGGCGAGACGGAAGAGGATTTCCAGTTCCTGCTCGACTGGATGCGGGAGGCCAAGCTCGATCGCGTCGGCTGCTTCAAATACGAGCCCGTCCGCGGCGCGCCCGCCAACGATCTCGGCAATCCCGTCCCGCCCGAAATCCAGGAGGCACGCTGGAAGCGCTTCATGGCCGCCCAGCAGGAGATCAGCCGCCGGCAGCTCGCCAAGAAGGTCGGCAAGCGGCTTCCGGTCATCATCGACGAGGCGGGAGGACCGATCGCCAGGGGCCGCTCGCGCTACGAGGCTCCCGAGATCGACGGCACGGTCCACGTCGCGTCCCGACGGCCGGTGCGGGTCGGCGACATCGTCAGCGTGAAGATCGAGCGCACCGACGACTACGACCTCTACGGCGTCGCCGTCTGACGGGGGCGTCATCCGAAAGATCAGCCTGCGGAAGACCCCAGACGATCCGACACGAAAGGCGCTTGACCCCTGCCGAGCGCCCAGCCAAATTCTCTCAAGAATAGTTTGAAAGAGCGTAATATCCGGTCGGATATTACGCGGGAGAGCTTGGATGGCCTCGGTATCCTTGACGGTGAACGGCAAGGCCGTGTCCGGGGACATCGATCCCCGCACGCTGCTCGTTCAGTTCCTGCGCGAGACCCTGCGTCTCACCGGCACGCATGTCGGCTGCGACACGAGCCAATGCGGCGCCTGCGTCGTCCATCTCGACGGCCAGGCGGTGAAGGCCTGCACCACGCTCGCCGTGCAATGCGAAGGCGCGCACGTCACCACCATCGAGGGGCTGGCCAACGGCGCGGAGCTCCATCCGATGCAGGCGGCGTTCCGCGAGCATCACGGGCTCCAGTGCGGCTTCTGCACGCCGGGCATGATCATGAGCGCGGTCGATATGGTGAACCGCCTCGGTCACGACCTCGACGATCATACGATCCGCGAGGAACTCGAGGGCAACCTCTGCCGCTGCACGGGCTACCACAACATCGTGAAGTCGATCGGCGCCGGCGCCCGGGCCATGGGCACCGAGCCGATGAAGGTCGCCGCGGAGTGACCCTGGCCCCAAAACGGCCCTGAGGCTGTCTCGGGCTGGTCCCGAGGATCGAAGAGCGACGACGAACGCGTCATTGCGAGCGGAGCGAAGCAACCCTCAAGGTCCGGCTCTCGACAACGGTCCCCGGTTGCTTCGTCGGCTTCGCCTCCTCGCAAGGGCGTCCTGGGGAGGGATGGCATGAGTGAGACCGGGATCGGCGCGCGCGTGCAGCGCCTCGAAGACAGGCGCTTCATCACGGGGCGCGGCCGCTACACGGACGATATCAACCGGCCCGGCCAGGCTCACGCCTATTTCCTGCGCTCGCCCCATCCGCATGCGCGGATCCGCGCGATCGACATCGCCGATGCCGAAACCGCTCCCGGCGTCGTCGCGATCTTCACCGGGCGCGACATCAAGAAGTTCGCCCCCGATTCCGACGACCTTCTCGACGAGGATATCGGCGGCCTCATCTGCGGCTGGATGATCCATTCGAAGGACGGCTCGCCGATGAAGGCCGGCGCCCACCCCGCCCTCGCCAAGGACGTCGTGCGCTATGTCGGCGACCATGTCGCCGTCGTCGTCGCCGAGACGCTGCGGCAGGCCCAGGACGCGGCCGAGCGCATCGTCGTGGATTACGAGGAACTCCCGAGCGTCACGCACACGGCCAAGGCCAGGGACGCGGGGCAGCCGGAGGTCCACGAGGGCATCGCCCGCAACACCGTCTTCGAGTGGGAACTCGGCGACAAGGCCGGGACCGAGGCCGCCTTCGGGACGGCCGCCCATGTCACGACCATCGACCTCACCAACAACCGGCTCGTGCCGAACCCGATGGAGCCGCGCGCAGCCATTGGGGAATACGAGGAGGGCGACGATGCCTTCACGCTCCACACCACGAGCCAAAACCCGCATGTCGCGCGGCTGATCATCTCGGCCTTCGTCGGGCTCGCGCCCGAGCACAAGCTGCGCGTCGTCGCGCCAGATGTCGGCGGCGGCTTCGGCTCGAAGATCTTCGTCTATGCCGAGGAGGTGATCTGCCTCTGGGCGGCGCGGCGGCTGAAGCGGCCGGTGAAATGGGCGAGCGACCGCACCGAGGCCTTCCTCTGCGACGCGCATGGCCGCGACCACGTCACCCGCGCCCAGCTCGCGACCGACCGGGACGGCCGGATCACGGGGCTTCGCGTGCATACGATCGCCAATCTCGGCGCGTATCTGTCGACCTTCGCCTCGTCGGTGCCGACCTATCTCTACGCGACGCTGCTCTCCGGCCAGTACGCGATCCCGGCGATCTATGCCGAGGTCGACGCCGTCTACACCAACACCGCCCCCGTCGATGCCTATCGCGGGGCCGGACGACCCGAGGCGACCTTCGTCGTCGAGCGCCTCGTCGAGGTCGCCGCACGCGAGATCGGCATGGATCCGGTCGCGTTCCGGCGGAAGAACTTCGTCACGTCCTTCCCGCACCAGACGCCCGTCATCATGGCCTACGATGCCGGCGATTACGACGCGGCCCTGACCAAGGCGCTGTCGCTGCACGATTACGACGGCTACGCCGGGCGCAAGGCGGAGAGCCGCGCCGCGGGCAAGCTGCGCGGCATCGGCTTCTCCGCCTATATCGAAGCCTGCGGCATCGCCCCCTCCCAGGCGGTCGGCTCGCTCGGCGCGGGCGTCGGCCTCTGGGAATCGGCGGAGGTGCGGGTCAACCCGACCGGCAATATCGAGGTGCTGACCGGCTCCCACAGCCACGGCCAGGGTCACGAGACGACCTTCGCCCAGCTCGTCTCGCACCGACTCGGCGTGCCGATCGAGACGGTGAAGATCGTCCACGGCGACACCGACAAGGTGCAGTTCGGCATGGGGACCTACGGCTCGCGCTCGGGCGCGGTCGGCATGTCGGCCATCAACAAGGCGCTGGAGAAGATCGTCGCCAAGGGCAAGAAGGTCGCCGCGCATGTCATGGAGGCGAGCGAGGGCGACATCGAGTTCAAGGACGGCCAGTTCCGGGTCGCGGGCACCGACAAGTCCCTCGCCTTCGGCGACATGGCGCTCCAGGCCTATATCGCCCACAAGTTCTCCGGGCAGGATCTCGAGCCGGGGCTGAAGGAGGGCGCCTTCTGGGACCCGACCAACTTCACCTTCCCGGCGGGCGTCCATATCTGCGAACTCGAAATCGATCCCGAGACCGGCGTGACCACGATCGAGCGCTGGACGGCGGTCGACGATTTCGGAAACGTCATCAACCCGATGATTGTCGAGGGCCAGGTCCATGGCGGCATCGCGCAAGGGGTCGGCCAGGCGCTGCTAGAAGGGGCTCATTACGACGCGGAGGGGCAGCTCGTGACGGCGAGCTTCATGGATTACTGCATGCCCCGCGCACACGATTTCCCGACCTTCGAGGTCGGCATGACCGTGACCGAGTGCCCCTCGAATCCGCTCGGGATGAAGGGCTGCGGAGAGGCCGGAGCCATCGCCGCCCCGCCGGCGGTGATCAACGCCCTGACGGAGGCCCTCGGTCACGAGAACGTCGCGATGCCGGCGACGCCCGCGGCGATCTGGAAGGCGGCTCAGGGCCTCCAGCGGATGGCCGCCGAATAGCGCCTCCTGACGCGAACGCCTCCGATCCGCGCTCAGGCGAAGGCGGACCGGACGGCCTTCCATCCCGGCGCGACGGCATAATGCGCGACCGGGATCAGCACTGCGCCGAGAACGAGCCCCATGACGCCCGACACGGCGGCGGTGACGGCCCATCCCGCGAGGCCCGCGATGGCGGGCAAGGCCTGCGCCGCAGCCTCCGCGGCATGATGGATGGCCGAGGTCGCGGCGGGCAGCCAGCCATAGCCCTCGACGGCGTGGAGAATGATGCCGCCGCCGACCCAGATCATCGCCGCCGTGCCGATGATCGAGAGGGCCGAGAGCAGCTTCGGCGTCCCCCTGACGAGGCCCGTCCCGAGAGCGCGCGCCAGGCGCCCGCCGAGCGACGGGGACCGGCGGGTGGCGAGCGCGAGGCCGATATCGTCCGCCTTCACGATGAGCGCCACCACGCCATAGACCGCCGCGGTGATCCCGATTCCCACGACGGCGAGAATCACCACCTGGCCGAAGAAGGAGGCGTCCGGGACGGCTGCGAGCGTAATCGCCATGATCTCCGCCGAGAGAATCAGATCCGTGCGGATCGCGCCGGCGACCTTCTCGTTCTCCAGCGTGACGGGATCAGACAGGCCCGAGACGGCCGCCTCGGCCTGCGCATGGGCATGGTGCGGAACGAGGGCCGCATGGACCTTCTCGGCGCCTTCGAACGCGAGATAGGCGCCTCCGAGCATGAGAATCGGCGTGATCGCCCAGGGTGCGAACGCGCTCAGGGCCAGCGCGGCGGGAAGGAGGATGACAAGCTTGTTGAAGAGCGATCCGCGCGCGATCCGCCACACGATCGGCAATTCGCGCGCGGGCGAGAAGCCGGTGACGTAGCGCGGGGTGACGGCGGCATCGTCGATGACGACGCCGGCCGCCTTCGCTCCGGCCCTGGCCGCCTGACCGGCGATATCGTCGAGTGAAGCCGCCGCGACCTTGGCGATGCCCGCGATGTCGTCGAGAAGTCCGAGCAGACCGACACTCACGCGAAGCCTCCGCACTGGCCGATGCCTGCGTGCCATACAGGATGCGTGCCGTCCGCCCAACCGCGCGATACGGTGGCGCGAGGTGCTCGGAAGAGGTTGACGCGAGGCCCCTCTCTCCCCTATAGCCCCTGCCTTCACGAACGCGCCCCGGCCGGACGGACGCGGCGGCATGAGCCGCCCGAAGAGTCCGGTCGCGACATCAGGATCTGAATCATGTCCCGCCGCTGCGAACTGTCCGGCAAGGCCGTCCTCGTCGGCAACCTCGTCAGCCACTCCAACCGCAAGACCAAGACGCGCTTCCTGCCGAACCTCGTCAACGTCACGCTGCAGTCGGAGAAGCTCGGTCGCTCGGTGCGTCTGCGCATCACGGCGCATGCCCTGCGCTCGGTCGAGCATCGCGGGGGCCTCGACGCCTATCTCGCCAAGGCTGCCGAAGGCGAGCTGTCGCTCCGCGCTCGCCGGCTGAAGAAAGAGATCGCCGAGTTCCAGGCGGCCTGAGGCTCGGCCCAGGCCATCTTGGTATCCACGTCGAAAGTCTGGGCGGACGGGCCGCTCGGCTTCAGCCTGCCCGCCGCGCAGGACCACGCCGCCTTGGCGGCCGGGTTCCGCTGGGCTCTGCCGCGCCGCTACAACATGGGCGTCGACGTCGCCGATCGGTGGGGCGCCGCCGATCCCGAGCGCGCTGCCGTCATTGAGGTCCGCGCGGACGATTCCGTCGACATCCTGACCTTCGGCGCGCTCCAGGAGCGCTCGAACCGCCTCGCCAACGTCCTCGCGTCACGTGGCGTCCGCGCGGGGGACCGTGTCGCGATCCTGCTGAAACAGGGCGTGAACGTGCCGGTCGCCCATTGCGCGGCCTACAAGCTCGGCGCCATCGCCCTGCCGCTCGCCTCGGTCTTCGGCCGCGACGGCCTCCTCTACCGGCTGATGGATTCCGGCGCGAAGGCGCTGATCACGGGCGAGGAGGGCCTCGCCAAGATCGTCGGGATCCGCGCGATCCTGCCTGAACTCGAGACGATCCTGTCGATCCACGGCTCCGATTCGGGCGCCGAGGGGCTGGTCGACGCCATGGCGCGCGCCCCGGCCGAGTTCACGCCCGTCGATACGCGGCCGGACGATCCGGCCCTGATGATCTACACCTCCGGCACGACCGGGCAGCCGAAGGGCGCCCTGCACGGCCACCGCGTCCTGCTGGGGCACCTGCCGGGCATCGTCTTCCCGCACGGGCTCTTCCCGCATCCGGGCGACCGGTTCTGGACCCCGGCCGATTGGGCCTGGGCCGGCGGGCTCCTCAACTGCCTCCTCCCGAGCCTGCGCTACGGCGTGCCCGTCATCGCCCGCAAGGACGACAAGTTCGACCCGGAAGCCGCATTCCGGCTGATGGCGAAGCACGAGATCCGCAACGCCTTCATCCCGCCGACGGCTCTGCGGATGCTGCGGGCGGTGCCGAACCCGCGCGAGCGGTTCGGCTTCGCCCTCCGCTCGGTCTGTTCGGCGGGCGAGCAGCTCGGGGCGGAGACGGCGGCCTGGGGCGAAGAGGCTCTCGGATTGCCGATCGACGAGGCCTACGGCCAGACCGAGTGCAACCTCGTCATCGGCACGGCCTCCGCCATGGGGGTCCTGAAGCCCGGAGCGACGGGCAAGCCCATCCCGGGCCACAAAGTCGGCATCGTGCGGGCCGACGGGACCGAATGCGAGCCCGGCGAACTCGGCCAGATCGCCGTCCGCCGGCCCGATCCCGTGATGTTCCTCGGCTATTGGCGCAACCCCGAGGCGACGGCGGCGAAGTTCATCGACGATTGGATGATCACCGGCGACCAGGCGACCCGCGACGAGGAGGGCTATATCTCCTTCGTCGGCCGCGACGACGACGTCATCACCTCCGCCGGATACCGGATCGGACCCGGCGAGATCGAGGATTGCCTGATCCGCCACCCCGCGGTGGCCCTCGCCGCCGCGATCGGCAAGCCGGACGCGCTGCGGACCGAGATCGTGAAGGCCTTCATCGTCCCGAAGGCCGGATTCGAGCCCTCCGAGCAACTCGCCGCCGACATCCAGGCCTTCGTTCGCAACCGCCTCTCGGCGCATGAATATCCGCGCGAGATCGCCTTCCGGAACGGGCTGCCGATGACGACGACGGGTAAGGTCATCCGGCGCATCCTGCGCGACGAGCCGTAGGCCTGCCGGCCGCGCGGCGCCTCATCCGGCGCGGCTCGGCACCTTCACCCAGGCCTCGCCCTCCAGCACCGTCTCGCCGTCGACGCTGCAGATGCAGCGCAGCCGGGCACGGTGCTTTTCCGGGATCAACTCGGCCACCGTCACCTCCACGCGGACCGTATCGCCGATGCGCACGGGCGCACGGAAGTTCAGCGTCTGCGAGATGTAGATCGCGCCGGGTCCCGGCAGGCGCGTGCCGAGCACCGCCGAGATCAGGCTCGCCGTGTAGAGCCCGTGCGCGATGCGGCCGCCGAAGGGCGTCTGTCAAACGGCTCGGAACATTGACCCCCGATCGGCGTCCAATATTGACCCCGCCTGGGTGGGTCGTCCCCGGAGTCCATAGGAGGGACCCGCGCA
>NZ_SNZR01000014.1 GCF_004363955.1 Enterovirga rhinocerotis | reverse complement strand
TGAGGACGAACAGACTGCGTAAGCCGCACTATGGGGGGTCAAGATTGGACGCCGATCCCCCGGCTCAGGGGGTCAAAGTTGCACGCCGATTCACAGGCGTCTTCGCGGCGAAATGCTCCGAGAGATGGATCGGGTTCCGATCGCCCGTCACTTCGGCGAAGCCGACGACGTCGGAGGATTCGATCCTCTTCGACAGGGTCTCGGCGAGGCCGATGGTCAAATCCTCGAAATCGAGGTTCCGCAATTCGAGGAACATCCTCACCCTCTCTGGATCGGGAGGCGGGGTTTGAGCGCGGCGCGAGCCCGATGTCCACCACGACCAAGGGCGGATCGGCGGCCTTGTCGCCGTCAGGCTCTCGGATGAGCGGAGCGGTAGGCGGCAAGGAGGCGCGAGGCGTCGACCTGCGTGTAGATCTGCGTCGTCGAGAGCGAGGCGTGGCCGAGCAGGTCCTGGATCGACCGCAGCTCGCCCCCTCTCGCGAGGAGATGGGTGGCGAAGGAATGACGCAGCGCATGAGGCGTCGCGCTGTCTGGAAGACCGAGCGCCCCCCGAAGGCCGGCCACGGCGAGCTGGATGATGCGCGGCGACAGGGGGCCGCCCTTCACGCCGACGAAGAGCGGGCCGTCGGGAGCGAGAAGATAAGGGCAGACGGCCAGGTAATCCTCGATGGCGCGGGAGACCGGCGCGATGACCGGGACCTCGCGCGTCTTGCCGCCCTTGCCGATGACGCGGAGTCCATCCTGGCCGCCGATCGGCGCATCGATCCGCCGGATGCCGAGAGCCTCCGAGATGCGCAGCCCGCAGCCGTAGAGGAGCGAGAGCACCGCGGCGTCCCTCGCCAGCACCCAGGCTTCGCGCGGCTCGCCGGCCCGCGTCGCCTCGTCGGTCATCGCGATGGCAGCAGCGGCCGGCAGCGGCTTCGGCAGGGATTTCGACAGGCGCGGGCCCCGGATCGCGGAGAAGGCGGCGGCCGCACCGTGGCCCTCGGCTTCGAGGTGGCGAGCGAAGGAGCGGAGTGCCGCGAGCTGGCGCATCAGGGAGCGGCTCTCGATCCCCTCGGCCCGGCGCGCCGCCAGGAAGGCGCGGATGTCGAGCGGCTTCAGCCCGACGACGAGCGCGGGCGAGACGGCCTCCCCGAGATGCCCGGCCAGGAAGGCCGTGAATTGCCGCAGATCCCGGCCATAGGCCTCGACGGTCTTGGGCGACAGCCGGCGCTCGGAGGACAAGGACGTCAGCCAGGAAGCCGTGGCGTCGCGCAGCGCCTTCGTGCCGAGAAGCGCGGCGGCCGGATCGGCTGCGACCTCGTCGGTCGCGAGGCCCGCCCGTGCGAGGCGGGCGGCGACGCGGTTCTGGCGCGGCGGAGCGGAGGTCATGGACATGCAGCGGCCGGAGCAGATTTGCGCTTCGCGCCCCAAGCCGGGCCACCCTCCCCTGGAGGGGGAGGGTCGGACCGAAGGTCCGGGATCGGGTGATGCGCGGGTTGCGCCTCGCAGATGCCGGAGATGCGGAGAGCGGATTTCACCCCACCCCGCCGGCTCCGCCGTCGCCCCTCCCCCTCCAGGGGAGGGTTGGGGCCGGCTTCAGCCTGTGCGAGAATCGAGAGGGCCTGGGAGCCTTGCCTGCCCTGGCGTTGCGCTGTCATGCCGAAGCCGTCATGTTCCCGTTTCGTCCAGGCCCGCCTCTTGCCGGCATTTCGCGCCACGCTGCGCCATCGAGGTTAGTGTTTCGACAATGACGGCGCGAATCGCCGAGGTCCTGATCCCGCTCGCCCTCGACCAGACCTATAGCTACGCCGTCCCGGCGGGGCTCGATCTCGCGGCCGGGGATGTCGTCGCCGTGCCGCTCGGACCGCGCAGCCGGATCGGCGTCGTGTGGGAGATGCGGCCCGGCTCGGGCGGCAACCTGAAGCCGGTCGAGGGGCGGATCGACGTGCCGCCGATGCGGCCCGCCCTGCGCAAGCTCGTGGATTTCGTCGCCCGCTACACCCTCGCCCCGAAAGGCTCGGCGCTCGGCCTCGCCCTGCGCCTACCGGGCGATGCGCCGGACGTCACGCGGGTCGGCGTGCGCCTCGCGGGGCCTCCGCCCGAACGGATGACGCCGGCCCGGCACCGGGTCATCGAGGCCGCCGCGGGCGGGCTCGTCCATACGAAGCGCGACCTCGCGAAACTCGCCGATGTCTCGACCGGCGTGATCGACGGGCTCGTCGATGCGGGTACGCTCGAGACCCTGGCGCTCACGGCCGCTCCCGTGGTCGAGGATCCCGACCCCGCCTTCGCGCGGCCGGACCTCTCGCCCGACCAGCGAGCGGCCGCGCAGACCCTCGCGGCCGCGGTCGCGACGGCCGCGGCCGAGCGAGCGGGCACCGCCCCTCCGCCTCCCGTGATCCTCATCGACGGCGTCACCGGATCGGGCAAGACGGAGGTCTATTTCGAGGCCGTCGCCGAAGCCCTGCGGCTCGGGCGGCAGGCGCTGATCCTGATGCCCGAGATCGCGCTGACCTCGGCCTTCCTCGAACGCTTCGCCGCCCGCTTCGGCGTGCGGCCGGCAGCCTGGCATTCGGCGGTCGGGACCCGGCGGCGGGACCGCATCCTGACCGGCGTCGAGGCAGGCAGCGTGAAGGTGGTCGCGGGCGCGCGCTCGGCCCTGTTCCTCCCCTTCCGCGATCTCGGCCTCGTCGTCGTCGACGAGGAGCACGAGCAGGCCTACAAGCAGGAAGACGGCGTCTGCTACCACACGCGCGACATGGCGATCGTGCGCGGTCGGCTCGAAGCGGCGCCGGTCCTTCTCGCCTCCGCGACGCCCTCGATCGAGACGCGCGTCAATGTCGGCTGGGGCCGGTTCCGCCGGGTGGCGCTGCCGGAGCGCTTCGGCGGACGCTCGCTGCCCTCGATCACGACCATCGACATGCGGCGCGATCCGCCCTCCCAGGGGCGCTTCCTCTCGCCGCTTCTGCTCCGCGAGGTCGAGCGCACGGTCGCGGCCGGCGAGCAGGCTCTGCTCTTTCTCAACCGGCGCGGCTTCGCCCCGCTCACCCTCTGCCGGGCCTGCGGCCATCGCACGTCCTGCCCGAACTGCTCGGCCTGGCTCGTCGAGCATCGCTTCCGCCGCGCGCTCGTCTGCCATCATTGCGGCCATACCGAGCGGGTGCCGGAAGCCTGCGTCGCCTGCGGCTCGGTCGGCTCGCTCGTGCCCTGCGGGCCGGGCGTCGAGCGCATCGCCGAGGAGGTCGCGCAATGCCTGCCGGAGGCGCGGCGCATCGTGCTGTCGAGCGATTTCCCCGGCGGCACCGAGCGTCTGCGGACCGAGCTCGAAGCGGTCGCGAAAGGCGAGGCCGACATCGTCATCGGGACGCAGCTCGTCGCCAAGGGGCATAACTTTCCCGGCATGACGCTGGTCGGCGTGCTCGACGCCGATATCGGCCTCACCTCGGGCGATCCGCGTGCCTCCGAGCGCACCTTCCAGCTTCTGCAGCAGGTGACGGGGCGCGCGGGCCGTGGCGCCAAGCCCGGCCGCGCCCTCGTGCAGACCTACCAGCCCGAGCATCCCGTCATCGCGGCCCTCGTCTCGGGCGAGGCGGAGCGCTTCTACGCCGAGGAGACGGCGGCGCGCGAGGCGGCGGGGCTGCCGCCCTTCGGGCGTCTCGCCGCCCTCATCGTCTCGGGCGAGGACCGAGCCGCGGCCGAGGCGCATGGGCGGGCCCTCGCGCAGGTCTCGGAGCCTCCGCCGGGCGTGATGGTGCTCGGTCCGGCCGAGGCGCCGCTCGCCCTGATCCGCAGCCGCTACCGCTTCCGGCTGCTCGTGAAGGCGGTGCGGGAGGTGAACCTCCAGGCCTATCTGCGGGCCTGGCTCGCCCGGGCCGGGAAGCCGCGCGGCTCGGTGCGGGTCGCGGTCGATATCGACCCGATGAGCTTCCTGTGAGGGCTGTCAGCGCCTGCGGAACAGCAGCCACAGCCCCAGCGAACTCGCAAAGACGATCATCGCGGCCCCCGTCGAGACGTAGAGCGCGGAAGCCGGCCCGTAGCGCTCGATGAGGAAGGCAAGGAGCGCCGGCGCCAGCGCCGAGACGATGAAGCTCGGCCCGATCAGGCGTCCGACGATCTGTCCGTAGGCGGCCGGATCGAACAGGACGAGAGGCTGGGTGCCGCGCACGATGGTCACGAGGCCGTTCCCGGCTCCATAGAGCAGGGCGAAGGCGATCCCTGCGGCGGGCGAAGCGCCGCTCCAGAGCCCGATCACGAAGCCGACGGGCATGATCGCCGTGGCGAGGACGCCGAGCGCGATCGGATCGAGCCGGCGCCCGAACAGGATCTCGGCCCCGCGCGAGGCCGATTGCCCGATGCCCCGCAGCGTGCCGATCCCCACCGCCACACCGGCCGCGAGGCCGAGCGAGGTCAGGATCGCGATCATGTGGGCCGACATGGCCGAGTTCAGCGCCGAGGTGAACGTCACCATCGTGCCGTAGAGGAACCCGGCGATGGCGATCCGGGCCGGCGTGTCCGCCCGCGGGGCCGTCGTCCCCGCTCCGGGCTTCGGGTCGAAGGCGTAGCGGGCCGCGGGGATCATGAGGTGAAGCGGGATCGTCGCGAGGGCGATCCCGGCATAGGCGACGAGCGTCCAGCGCCAGCCTGCCTCCTGGATCAGGAACTGGCCGATCGGCCACAGCACGGTCGAGGCGAGACCGCCGAGCAGCGTGATCTGGGCGATCGGCCGACGGGCTTCCGGGCCGCCGACGCGGGCCAGCGCCGCGAAGGCGGCGTCGTAGAGCGTCATCCGCATGGCGAGGCCGAGGACGATCCAGCCGAGGTAATAGACCGCCAGATGATGCGCGGCCGCGAGGATCAGGCAGCCGGCCGCGCCGATGCAGGATCCCGCCGTCATGACGGGCCGCCCGCCGATCCGGTCGATGAGGCGTCCGATCCGGCCGGACACGACGCCCATCACGACCAGGGCCGCGGAGAAGCCGCCATAGACCTCCGTCCGCGACCAGCCCGTCTCGCGCACGATCGGCTCGCCGACGATGGCGACCATGTAGAAGGTGATGCCCCACATCGCGAGCTGGGAGAAACCCAGCGCCCAGACGAGGCGACCCGCGATCATGCGGCGACCGTCAACGGGAGGCTGCATGGGGAGCGAGAGCGCTCGGCGCGCCGTCCCCGCGGCCGAGTTCGCGCTGCATCAGCACCGTGTCGAGCCAGCGCCCGTGTTTCCAGCCGACCGAGCGCAGGATGCCCGCATGGGAGAAGCCGGCCACCTCGTGCAGGCGGATCGAGGCGAGATTGGCCGAATCCCCGATCACGGCGATCATCTGGCGGTAGCCTCGCGAGGCCGTCTCCGCGACGAGCGCGTCGAGGAGGCGCCGCGCCACGCCCCGGCCGCGGAAGCGCATGTCCACGTAGACCGAGTTCTCGACCGTCGAGCGATAGGCGGGGCGTGCCCGGTAGGGTGCCGCATAGGCGTAGCCGGCGACGCTGCCGTCGGATTCCATGACGAGATAGGGATAGCCGGCCTCGAGAAGCGCGGCTCGTCGGGCCTGCATCTCGGAAAGGCCGGGGGGCTCGAGCTCGAAGCTCGCCGTCCCCGTCAGGACGGCCTCCCGATAGATGGCCGTGATCGCCACGACATCGGGGAGTTCGCTGGTCCGCAGATCCAATCCCGCCCTCCCCTTCTCGGATGCCGCTACCGGTCGGCCACGATTCTTCTCGCATGGCGCATGCTGAAGGGTAAGCTGATGCGGCTTATTTCAATCATCAGCACAGGCTTTGGTGATGACGGGCCAGGACCTCGACCAGCTTCGCCTCGTCGCCAGCGTCGTCGCGCTGGGCAGCTTCACGGCCGCCGCCGCAGCGCGGGGCGTGACCCAGCCGGCGGTCAGCATGCAGGTGCGGCAGTTCGAGGCGCGGCTCGGCGTGCGACTGATCGAGCGGATCGGCCGGAAGGCCCAGCCCACGGCGGCCGGGCGGGAACTCGTCGGGCGCCTGGCGGCGATCGAGGAGGCGATGACCGCCGCCACCGACACCGTCGCGCCCTATCGTGACGGGCATGCCGGCCGGATCAGGCTCGGCACGGGTGCCACGGCCTGCATCTACCTCCTGCCTCCCCTCCTTCGGCGCCTGCGCGAGCGCATGCCGGGAGTCGAAATCGTGGTCCGGACGGCGAACACGCCGGACATCCTCCATCTCGTCGAGGAGAACGCGCTCGATCTCGGGCTCGTCACGCTGCCGGCTCGGCATCGGGCTCTGGAGATCGCGCCGCTGCTGGAGGACGAGCTCGTCGCGATCTTCCCGGTGGACAGCGCGCCGGGCCCGGGCGCGGTGTCGGCCTCCACCCTCGCCGCGCGACCCATCGCGGTCTACGAGCCCGGCGGCGAGACGCGGCGCCTGATCGATGAATGGCTGCTGGCGGGCGGGGTGCGCCCCCGGCCGATCATGGAACTCGGCTCCATCGAGGCGATCAAGAAGCTGGTGGGAGCGGGGCTGTGCGCCGCAGTGGTGCCGAGCCTCTCGCTGGGTCCGGAGCCGCAGGATCTCGTCAGCCGGCCGCTCGCTCCGCGGGCCAGCCGGATGCTCGGCCTCGTCATACGCCGCGACAAGCGGCTCGACCGGGGCCTGCGCGAGATGCTCGGCCTGTTCCGGAGCCTCCCGAATGCAAAAAGGGCCGGCCCGATAGTTCGGACCGGCCCCTGAGCCGCGACGGCGCGACGGCGCGACGGCGTTACTTGCCGCCCGCCACCATCCTGGCACGCGCCCGGATCATGAAGTTGTCGTAGGTGTATTCGGCGACTTGGAACCAGAGGTACTCTTCGTTCCGGAAGGCGACCATGTTGTCCCAGATCTTCTTGAACTCCGGATTCTTGGCGGAGGTCTCGTCGTAGAACTCGTTCGAGGCCTTCAGGCAGGCTTCGAGGATGTCCTGGCTGAACGGGCGAAGCTGGGCGCCGCTGGCCACGAGACGCCGCAGAGCACCCGGGTTCCGGGCGTCGTACTTCGCCGTCATGTCGATATTGGCGTAGGCTGCCGCCGTCTCGATGATCGCGCGATAGCTCTTCGGCAATCCGGCAAGCTTGTCCTTGTTGAAGAAGAACTGGGTCATCGCCCCGCCTTCCCACCAGCCCGGATAGTAGTAGTAGGGCGCGACCTTGGCGAAGCCGAGCTTCTCGTCGTCGTAGGGGCCGACCCATTCGGCCGCATCGATCGTGCCCCGCTCGAGCGCCGGGTAGATGTCGCCGCCCGGGATCTGCTGCGGCACGACGCCGAGCTTCTGCATCACGGCGCCCGCGAGACCCGCGATCCGCATCTTGAGGCCTTGCAGGTCCTGGACGGTCTTGATCTCCTTGCGGAACCAGCCGCCCATCTGCGCGGCCGTGTTGCCGGCGGGGAGCGCGTAGAGGCCGGCCTTGCCGTAGAACTCGTTGGCGAGGGCGAGGCCGCCGTGCTGGTAGTACCAGGCGTTCTGCTGGCGGGTGTTCAGCCCGAACGGCGCGGCGGTCAGGATGCCGTAGGTCGGATCCTTGCCGACATAGTAGTAGGACGCGGTATGCGCCATCTCGACGGTGTTGTTGCCGACGGCGTCGAGAGCCTGGGGCGTGCCGACGATCTCGCCCGCCGCGAAGGGCTGGATCTGGAAGCGACCGTCCGTCGCCTCGGACACGTAGCGCGCGAAGAGCTCGGATGCCCCGTAGAGCGTGTCGAGCGATTTGGGGAAGCCCGAGGTGAGACGCCACTTGATCTCGGGATTCGACGAGACGACGGCGGGGGCTGCCGGGCTGGCCGCGGGCGCGGCCGGGGTCGCCTCGGGGGCGGCAGGCGTTGCGGCGGGGCTCTGAGCGAAGGCCGGCGCGGCCGCAACTGTGACGGCGCCTGCCGCGATAAATTGACGACGCTTCATGTTTCCTCCGAGAGGGCGATCATGGCGAAGGGGACCATCGACCACAGGCAACCCCTGCTGGGGTCCTCTTACCTTCGGAACAGGTCACGTCCAAGGGGCGGGAGCCTCCCCTTTCGTCGATCGCCCGGGTCGCGGAACGTCGCTCCGCCCCCCTTCGCCTCGATGGTCGCGGACGAGTGATGGACGGCGCGGCGCTAAACAGTCACAAGGGGCGCGCCCCGATGATCGAGACAGCACACCCAGCCCCGCGTCCGGCCTCGCGCCTCGTGCCGCTCCAAGCGGCCGTCGCCATGGTCTTCACCGTCCTGACCGTGCTGATCGCGGGCGGCCTCGTGCTGTTCAACCATACGCAGCTGACCAAGCTCGCGGAGCGCGAGGCCCGGCGGAATTTCGACGCGGTCAATCATCTGATCCGCGCCGACCGGGCGAGCACGTCGAAGACATCGGAGATGCTGCTGGAGACGATGGGCCTCGCCCTCGATCCCGATCTGCCGCCGGAGGAGCTTCATCCGCTCCTCCTGAACCTGATGCGGCAGGTCGATCGCTCCCTTCCGGCAACCTTCGGCATCTTCATCGGCCGCCCCGACGGCAGCCTCATCGAAGCCCAGGACCTGACGGGACCGCGAGCCGACGCCGTCACCCGCATCGCGGGAGACAAGGGCGTCCTCGGCCTCAACATCATCGAGCGCGCGGGGGCGGGCGCGACGCAGTACTGGATCGTCTACGATGCCGCAGGACGCGAAGTCGGCCGGACGCCCAAGGTGGCGACCGACTTCGACGCGCGGAAACGGACCTGGTATCAACAGGCCCAAGCCAGTCGGCAGACCATTCTGACCCCGCCCTACGCCTTCGCGAACGTCAAGACCGTCGGCATCACCCTCGCCCGCGCCGCACCCTCCCGACCGGGCGTCGTGTTCGGGCTCGACATCACGCTCGAGGGGCTCGACGCGGTCCTGGCTGAGGGGCGTCATCGACTTCCGTGGATCATCCCCGCGGTGTTCGATATCGGCGGCCATCTCGTCGCCCATCCGGACGGGGAGGAGTTGCGCCGACGCGCGAAGCTCGACGACGGCGCTCTCCTGCCGAAGCTCTCCGACGTCGGTTCACCGCTCCTCGCCGCCATGGGGCGCAGCTTCGCCGAGACCGGCCTGAACAAGGACGCGCGGTTCGACTTCGACGGCCAGACCTATTTCGCGCGTTTCGGCACCGCCGGCCCCGAGGACAGCGACTTCGTCGTCGCCCTTGCGGTTCCGGAAGCCGTGATGATGGGCGAGGCGAACCGGATCCGCGCCATCCTGCTCGCCGGGTCGGCAGCCGCACTGATCCCGTCTCTGCTCCTCATCTTTCTGGCGGCGCGCCGTCTCGTGGCGCCGCTCAAGCTCGCCACCCATGACCTCGACCATATCGTCGCCCTGCGCTTCGGCGGCGTGAGGCCGGTGCGATCGAACATCACGGAGGTCGAGGATCTCGGCCGGGCCATTCGGACCTTGGAGCACGTCCTCCAGACCTTCGTCCGCTACGTGCCCTTCTCGCTCGTCCGTGGCGTCGTCGACAGGAGCTTCTCGACCGCGCTCGGCGGTCGGCGGCAGCCGATCTGCGTCATGTTCTCCGACATCGAGGCCTTCACCCGGCTCGCCGAGACGCTCGACCCCGACGACCTGATGCATCAGACCTCGCGCTATTTCGGCGAGTTGGGGGACGAGCTGGTCCGGGCCGAGGCGACGATCGACAAGTATATCGGCGATGCGGTGATGGCCTTCTGGAACGCGCCCGATCCGCAGGAGGACTATGTCCGGCTCGCCTGCATCGGCGTTCTGAGGGCCGCACGCCGCATCGACCGGCTGAATGCCGCCTTCGTGGCCGAAGGCGCGCCGACGATGGTCACGCGCTTCGGCCTGCATGCGGGCGAGGCGGTGGTCGGCAATGTCGGGACGGTCGACCGGATGAACTACACCGCCCTCGGCCATACGGTGAACCTCGCCTCCCGGCTGGAAGGCCTCAATCGGCAGTTCGGAACGACCATCCTCGTCAGCGAGGCGGTCGTCGCGGCGGCCGGCGAAGGTTTCGTCTTCCGGCCTGTCGGCGAGACGGTTCCGCGTGGCGCGACCCGCCCGATGACGCTCTACGAACTGGTCGGAGCCGACATCGAGGGCGAGCCGGATTTGGCTCCGCCCCGGACCGACCAGCCGTGCGAACCGAGTCTGCCCGGCCCGACGTGATGCGAGACCGGCCTCGCCTCCGCCGCAAGGCGATGCTACCAGCACGGCCGATCCAGGAGGCGAGGCCTCCTGCCAGGACCGGAGCCCTCATGTCCCGCCTGACCACTCTGACCGGAGCCGCCGTTCTCGCCATGACCATCGCCGCTTCCGCCGCCAGCCCCGTCACGACGACGACCGGCCTGCGCTACACCGACGAAGTCGTCGGCACCGGGGCCCAGCCGCAGGCGGGCCAGAACGTCCAGGTCCACTATACCGGCTGGCTCGACCAGGGCGGCAAGAAGGGCGCGAAGTTCGATTCGTCCCGCGATCGCGGCCAGCCCTTCTCCTTCCCGCTCGGCAAAGGCCAGGTGATCGCCGGCTGGGACGAGGGCGTCGCGACGATGAAGGTCGGCGGCAAGCGCACGCTGATCATCCCGGCGAGCCTCGGCTACGGCGCGCGCGGCGCCGGCGGCGTCATTCCGCCGAACGCAACGCTGATCTTCGACGTCGAGCTGCTCGGCGTCCGCTGAGACGAGCGTCCGGCCGAGGGCACGCCCTCGGCTCCCGACGTGAGACCTCTCGTCGCGCGCCGGTCGCAATATCGGCGCCCGGCGCCATCTTCCCTCCTGCTGCCGCATTCCGCCGGCAGGAGGGTTGCATGGACGATCGCGCCGAGGCCTGGGACAGACGCATCGCAGGGCTTCTCCGCCGCCTCCCGGCCCGTGTCTCCGCACGGATCGTGTGGCTGCGGCACCCGGACCGGCGGCTTCTGCGCCTCACCGCCGGGATCCTCCTGGTCATCGGCGGCTGCCTGTCGATCCTTCCGGTTCTCGGCATCTGGATGCTGCCGCTCGGCCTCGCGCTGATCGCGGAGGATTCGCCGGGCCTCAAGCCGCGGCTCGAAAGCGCAGCCCGCTTCTGCGAGCGGTTGTGGCACAAGCTGGCGCCGCGCTCCGCCAGGCGCACCCCGCTCTGACCGCCTCAGGCGGTCAGGTGCTTGAACATGTAACCGCGCGCTTCGTCATCCATGTCGGCCTTGAAGGCCGAGGCGAATTGCCCCCGCAGGGCCTCGACCCTTGCCGCCGCCGGACGCGCGGAGATCGCATCGAGGTGCCGCTTCACGTTCGGGAACTTCGCCCAGGCATCCTCTCCGAGGACGAAGGGCACCATCCGCGCCCAACCCCAGGCCGCCATGTCGACGATCGTATAGGCGTCGCCGGCGATGAACTCGCGGCCTGAGAGGCGTTCGTCGAGGACGCGGTAATGGCGCTCGGCCTCGTACTGGTAGCGACGATGGGCGTAGGGCACCTGTTCGGGCGCGAAATGCCGGAAATGGACGGCCTGGCCCGAGAACGGGCCGATCCCGGTCGCCACGAACATCAGCCAGGACAGAAATTCGCCCTGCGCCTTGTCCCCGGCAGCCGGCGAGAAGCGGCCGGTCTTCTGCGCGAGATAGAGAAGGATCGCGTTCGAATCGAACACCACCGCATCGCCGTCGACGAGGGCGGGGACCTTGGCGTTGGGATTGAGCGCGAGATAATCAGGCCTGAACTGCGCTCCCTTGCGGGTGTCGACCACCGCCGGCTCGTAGGCGAGGTCCATCTCCTCGAGGGCGAGCACGACCTTCATCGGGTTCGGTGAGAGGTTGAAGTAGAGCTTCATCATGCGAGCCATCCCGACGTCCGGTCGGCTGCGCCGACGCCTCATCCGCGACCTGCTCTAAAGGGTCCGGGCGGGAGCGCAACGCAAAAGGGGCGATCCGTTCGGACCGCCCCTTCGGCATTCGTTGCTTTGAGCGTGGCTCAGAAGCCGCCGAACTTCCAGTTCAGACCGGCGCGAACGATGTGGCCGTCGTTCTGGAACTTCGTCGCGAAGATCGGGGTGCCGTTCCCGTTCAGCGAGGTCACGGTGCGATCGCCGAGGTCGTAGTACAGGTACTCGAGCTTCACCGTCGCCGCCGAAGCGCCGAAGTTGAACACGGGCATCGCGTATTCGATACCGCCGCCGACCGTGTAGCCGGTCTTCATGTCGTCCTTGGCGCCGTAGGTCAGCGGAGCCACGCCGCCGATCGCGGAGACCGAGTGGCTGTTGAACACGTTGCCGTAGGCGAGACCGCCGGTGGCGTAGATCATCCAGCGATCGAAGGCGTAGCCGACGCGGCCGCGGACGGTGCCGAGATAATCCGTCGTCGAGCGCGACGAGGTGTCGAAGCCGAGCGCCTGGTAGCCGACCGTCTTCTTGAAGCCGGTGTACTGGATGTCCGTCTCGAGGCCGAGGACCACCGAGCCGACCTGCCAGTTATAGCCGATCTGGCCGCCGCCGACGAAGCCGTCCGGCTCGATCTTGGCGCCGTGCGCGATGGCGCCCGCATTGATCGCGCCCTGGGCGAACGGCGTCAGGCCGGCCGTGGTCGCGTTGCCCTGCGAGAAGCCGTAGCCGGCATTGCCGCCGAGATAGAGGCCCGTCCAGGTGAAGACCGGAACCGCGACGAAGGCCGGCGCAGGCGCAGCCTGACGGTAGGGAAGATCGGCCGCAAGCGCCGCGCCCGAGAGGACGGACAGAGCGGCAACGGTGGAAAGAAGAACTTTCTTCATTGGGAGGCACCTCCTGAACTTAGGCGGCACCATAACGGCGGAGCAGGCGCGCGCCAGTGCAGTTGAGCAACACCCTCGAGCCAGGACTGACCGGACAGTTAGTGTCCGATGTCGGACATTATCCGTCAAGACAATTGTCATCAAATCGTTAACGTCGCGCAGACGGTCCGCAGCCGCCCGATCTTCGATGCAGCCCAATCCTCAACGCAAAAGGGGCGATCCTTTCGGACCACCCCTTCGGCATTCGTTGCTTTGAGCGTGGCTCAGAAGCCGCCGAACTTCCAGTTCAGGCCGGCCCGGACGATGTGGCCGTCGTTCTGGAACTTCGTCGCGAAGATCGGAGCGCCGTTCGCATTCGACGAGGTCACGGTGCGATCGCCGAGGTCGTAGTACAGGTACTCGAGCTTCACCGTCGCCGCCGAAGCGCCGAAGTTGAACACGGGCATCGCGTATTCGATACCGCCGCCGACCGTGTAGCCGGTCTTCATGCCGTCCTTGGAGCCGTAGGTCAGCGGAGCCACGCTGCCGATCGCAGAGACCGAGTGGCTATTGAACACGTTGCCGTAGGCGAGACCGCCGGTGGCGTAGATCATCCAGCGATCGAAGGCGTAGCCGACGCGGCCGCGGACGGTGCCGAGATAATCCGTCGTCGAGCGCGACGAGGTGTCGAGGCCGAGCGCCTGATAGCCGACCGTCTTCTTGAAGCCGGTATACTGGATGTCCGTCTCGAGGCCGAGGACCACCGAGCCGACCTGCCAGTTATAGCCGATCTGGCCGCCGCCGACGAAGCCGTCCGGCTCGATCTTGGCGCCGCCAGCGACGGCGCCCGCATTGATCGCGCTCTGACCGACCGGCGTCAGGCCGGCCGTGGTCGCGTTGCCCTGCGAGAAGCCGTAACCGGCATTGCCGCCGAGATAGAGGCCGGTCCAGGTGAAGACCGGGACGGCCACGAAGGCCGGGGCCGGAGCCGGAGCGGCCCGACGATAGGGAAGATCGGCCGCGAGCGCCGCCCCCGAGAGGGCCGACAGAGCGGCAACGGTGGAAAGAAGAACCTTCTTCACGGCGAATGACCCTTACGCTGGAACGCCAGGACCGGCGCCATCACGGAGCCGTCTCTGTCCTGACCTGAAATTGCACCGGACTTTCTTAAGAATCAGTCATCCTTTCGAACCGGTCTCAAACGAGGTGTCGTTTGATTCGGGCCGATTTACGGTCCCTTGACGCTCGAGCGCCTCGAGACGCCGGGCGAGACGCGCATTGTCGTCCCGAAGGCTCGCGACAAGATCCCGCAGGACCTCCACATCCTCGCGCGTGGCGACGTCCATGTCGCGCAGCAGCCGCTCGACCTGCGTCCTG
Source organism: Enterovirga rhinocerotis (assembly GCF_004363955.1). Lineage (GTDB taxonomy): Bacteria > Pseudomonadota > Alphaproteobacteria > Rhizobiales > Beijerinckiaceae > Enterovirga > Enterovirga rhinocerotis. Next base: position 460,066 of record NZ_SNZR01000014.1, on the reverse strand, counting down.
ACGGCCGTCTCGACCTCGCGCCTGACGCCGCTGGCCGCACCTGCCGCATCGGTCACGAGGCGTGCGAAATCGTCGAGAAGGGTCTTGTTGGCCATGGCCGCTTTGCTCCGGAGGTGCGACCTCCATGCGCGAGGAGCACGGCCGACGCAATTGCGGCCGATCGCGGCAGAGGGCGTGCGGACGGCGGCGCGGGCTTGACGCGCTGGCGCGCCGGGCCGACACCCCGGCCGTTCCGCCGGTCGAACCCGATGCCACTCCTCGCCATCCCCTTCCCCCATATCGACCCGATCGCGCTCGAGATCGGGCCCTTCGCCATCCGCTGGTATGCCCTCGCCTACGTGGCCGGCATCCTCGGCGGCTGGTGGTATTCGCGGCGGCTGGTGGCCAATGCCGCCCTCTGGGGCGATGTCCGGCGGCCGACGCTCGCCGACATGGACGACCTCATCGTCTGGGTCGCGCTCGGCATCGTGCTCGGAGGCCGGATCGGCTACGTCCTCTTCTACAATTTCGACAGCTATCTCGCCGACCCCCTGGAGATCCTGACGATCTGGCGAGGCGGCATGTCCTTCCACGGCGGCTTCCTCGGCGTCGTCGTCGTCATGGCGATCTTCGCGAAGGTGAAGAAGCTGAACCTGCTCTCCCTCCTCGATCTCGGCGCGGTGGTGGCGCCGATCGGCCTGTTCACCGGCCGGATCGCGAATTTCATCAACGGCGAACTCTGGGGCCGGCCGGCGCCAGATCTGCCCTGGGGCGTCGTCTTCCCCGGCGCGGGGCCGGAGCCCCGCCACCCGAGCCAGTTCTACGAAGCCTTCGGCGAGGGGCTGGTGCTTCTCCTCCTGCTCGGCCTCGTCGCCCGCCGGGTCGGCTTCCGCAAGCCCGGCACGCTCGCGGCCCTCTTCGCCATCGGCTACGGCATCGCCCGCATCGTCTGCGAGGTGTTCCGCGAGCCGGACGAGCAGCTCGGATTCCTCTTCGGCGGCGCCTTCTCCGCCATCGGCGGCATCACGATGGGCCAGGTCCTCTCGGTGCCGATGGTGCTGGCCGGCCTTCTCCTGCTCTGGGCGGCGCGTCAGGGGTGGACGCGCCGACGGGCGCAGGGCGGCGATGCCGCCGGAGACGCGGCCGCAGATCCGTCCCCCCGCACGTGAGCGCCCTGCTCCGCGAGATCGAGGCGATCATCGCGGCGGAAGGGCCGATCGGCGTCGATCGCTACATGGCCCTCGCGCTCGGCCACCCCGAACACGGCTATTACGTCACCCGTGATCCGCTCGGCGGGGCCGGCGACTTCACCACGGCCCCCGAGATCAGCCAGATGTTCGGGGAGCTTCTCGGGCTCTGGGCCTGCGCCGTCTGGATGCAGATGGGCCGCCCGTCCCGCTTCGTGCTCGCCGAACTCGGCCCCGGACGCGGAACGCTCATGGCCGATGCCCTGCGGGCCGCGCGCGCCGTTCCGGGCTTCCTCGATGCGGCCTTCCTGCATTTCGTCGAGACGAGCCCCGTGCTTCGATCCCGCCAGCGCGACGCCGTGGCCGGCTCAGGCCTCGCGCCGAGCTGGCACGACGGCCTCTCGGACCTGCCCGAGGGCGCCGCCATCGTCCTCGCCAACGAATTCCTCGATGCCCTGCCGATCCGGCAAATCGTGCGCGGCGCGACCGGTTGGCACGAGCGCCTGGTCGGCCTCGCGCCCGGCGGCGGGCTGAGCTTCGGCCTCGCCCCGGACGCCGAGCCGGGCCTCGCTCCCCTGCGCGGGGAGCCCGGCGACATCGCCGAAATCTGTCCCGCAGCGGACGCGATCGTCGCCGCCCTCGCGAAGCGGCTGCGGGACAGCGGCGGCGCGGCGCTCCTCATCGATTACGGCCCGGCGGGAGACGGGTTCGGCGACACGCTCCAGGCCGTCCGCGACCACCGCTTCGCCGACCCTCTCTCTTCTCCGGGCGAGCAGGACCTGACGGCCCATGTCCGCTTCGGACGCCTCGCACGGATCGCGGTCGCGGCCGGCGCCGCCGTTCACGGCCCCCTCGGTCAGGGCCCTTTCCTCGAGGCGCTCGGGATCCGCGAGCGGGCCGAGGCCCTCGCGCGGGGCCGCGACGGCGCCATGCGGCAGACGATCGCCGCAGCGCTCGCGCGGCTGACCGGGCGGACTGCTCAGGAGATGGGCGAGCTGTTCCAGGCGATGGCGATCGCCGATCCCCGTCTCGGCCCCCTCCCCGGCCTGCCGCCCCGTGACGGCGCGCTTCCGTCCGGTTAGGATTCGGCATGCTGATCGAAGCCCCCGAGCTCTCGTCCTTCCCGCGGATCCGCCACGCCTTCTTCACGCGGCGGGGCGGCGTATCGGAGGGCGTCTATGCCTCCCTGAACGGCGGCGTCGGATCGAAGGACGATCCCGAGCGCGTCGCGACGAACCGGTCGCTCATGGCCGAGAGAATCGGCGTCGCGCCCGAAAACCTCGTCACGGTGCATCAGGTCGCCTCCCCGACGGCCGTGGTCGCGACGCGGGCCTGGGCGCGCGACGAGCGGCCGCGGGCCGATGCCATCGTCACCGCGACGCCGGACCTCGCCCTCGCCATCACCACGGCCGATTGCGGCCCCGTCCTCTTCGCCGACCACGAAGCGGGCGTCATCGGTGCCGCTCATGCCGGCTGGCAGGGTGCGCTCGGCGGCGTGCTCGAGGCGACGGTCGAGGCGATGATCGGACTCGGTGCCCAGCGCGAGGCCATCGTCGCCGTGCTGGGGCCGACCATCGGGCCGCTTTCCTACGAGACGGGGCCGGAATTCAAGGACCGCTTCCTGGCGGACGACCCCGCGAATGAGCGCCATTTCCGGCCGAGCGGGCGCGAGGGCCACGCCCTGTTCGACCTGCCGGGCTACATCATGGCGCGCCTGTCCGCCGCCGGGCTCGGCGAGAGCAGCGATCTCGGCCTATGCACCTATGCAGACGAGGAGAGCTTCTTCAGCTACCGCCGCACCACGCATCGGCGCGAGCCGGATTACGGCCGCCAGATCTCGGCCATCGCCCTGACGCGCTGAGGGCTGGACGTCCGGCCTCGCCCGTGCTGCGGCGCGGCTTTTCCGTGCCCCTCCGCACCCCCATCGACTCGTCGCATGAAACCGAAGCGTGGCTGTAGCGTTCTGGGAATCACACATGGGGCCCCGCCCCGAGAACGAGGCATCAAACCATGCGACGTCTGACGCTCGGCCTACTCGGCCTCGCCGCCTCCCTCGCGGTCTCCCAGCCGGCTTCGGCCCAGTTCTGGTACGACCCGCTGGACGAGGAGCCGATGCAGTATCTCGGCCCGCAGCCGCGCTACGATGCGCGGCCCCAGCAGGCCCCGACCGGCGCCCGTACGGTGTCCTTCCCGGCGCAATATTCGCCCGGCATGATCGTGATCTCGACGCAGGCGCGGCGGCTCTACTACGTGACCGGACGCGGCCAAGCGATCGAATACGCGGTCGGCGTCGGCCGGCCCGGCTTCGACTGGAAGGGGACGAAGACCATCACCCGCAAGGCGGAATGGCCGTCCTGGCGCCCGCCGGCCGCGATGCTGAAGCGTCGGCCCGATCTGCCGACCTACATGTCGGGGGGCGTGAACAATCCGCTCGGCGCCCGCGCGCTCTATCTCGGCTCCTCGCTGTACCGGATCCACGGCTCGAACGAGCCGGACACGATCGGCCAGGCGGTCTCGTCGGGCTGCATCCGGATGACGAACGAGGACGTGATCGACCTCTATCGCCGCGTGCGCGTCGGCACGAGGGTCGTCGTCATGTGATCGATCCCGAGAGCGGACGAGCTTTGGCCGCGGCATTGCCGCGGCCTTTTTCGTGTGGGGAAGGCTCGGACGGAGCGGCGCTCCCCGCCTGACGGCCTTGCCGCCGCACCACCCGCCCCGTATCGCTCGCCGATGGCCGGACGGGACGATCCGGACGGCAGCCGCGGAGTCGGCGAGGTGAACGAGACCGCCTTCGGCCATCGCGCCACCCTGTTCGACGAGGAGCCGGACGCCGAGGCGCCTGGGCCAACCCGCAAGGCGGGCGTGCTCGCCGGCGTACGCCGGCTCGACCCGGTCCTCGTCGATCGGATCGCGGCGGGCGAGGTCGTGGAACGGCCGGCTTCGGCCCTGAAGGAACTCGTCGAGAATGCGATCGATGCCGGCGCTCGCGCGATCGAGATCACGCTGGAGGGCGGCGGCGCGAAACTGATCCGGGTCGCCGATGACGGCCACGGCATGGGACCGGACGACCTCGCCCTCGCGGTCCTGCGCCACGCGACCTCGAAACTGCCCGACGGCGACCTGTCCGACATCCGCACGCTGGGCTTCCGCGGCGAGGCCCTGCCCTCGATCGGCGCGGTGGCTCACCTCTCCATCACCTCCCGCCGGGCCGGGGACGAGGCGGCCCACGCCATTCTCGTCGAGGGCGGCCGCACCGGGCCCGTGCGGCCCGCCGCCGCGCCGCCCGGCACGCGCGTCGAGATCCGCGACCTCTTCTTCGCGACGCCGGCCCGGCTGAAATTCCTGAAGAGCCCGCGCGCGGAGGCCCAGGCGGCCGCCGAGATCGTGCGCCGGCTCGCCCTCGCCCATCCCGCCATCCGGTTCACGCTCGCGGGCGATCACCTCTCGGGCGGGACCTACCCGGCCGAAACCGACGATGCGGCCGGGTTCCTGCGCCGCGCCGCACGGCTGTTCGGTGCGGAGTTCACGGCGAACGCCGCTCCCGTCTCCGCGTCGCGCGAGGGCCTCGCCCTCGAAGGCCATGTCGGCCTGCCGACCTTCCATCGCGGCACGGCCGGCCATATCCACATGGTCGTCAACGGGCGGCCGGTCCGCGACAAGCTGCTGCTCTCGGCGGTGCGGGGAGCCTATGCCGACGTCATGGCGGGCGACCGCCACCCCGTTCTCGCGCTGCGGCTCGATTGCGCGCCGGCCTTCGTCGATGTGAACGTCCATCCGGCCAAGACCGAGGTGCGCTTCCGCGATCCCGGCCTCGTGCGAAGCCTCGTCCTCTCCGCCATCCGCGACGCACTGGGGCGCGCGGGCGTGCGGGGCGCGACGACCGGAGCCGCCTCCGCGCTCTCGATGATGCGCCGCCCCGGCGGGTCCGGCGCCTGGATCCCCGCGGCGCCGCGCCCCGGCGCCTTCGCCGGCTGGCAGGCTCCGCCCGATACCTCGCCGGCCGGCGGCCTCGAAACGCCGCCGTCCTCCGGCGGTTTCGGCGAAGACGGACAGGCCGGGTTCGACGGCGTCGCGATGCCGACCGCGCGGCAGGCCGAGCCCGACGGTTCGGCCGATGCCGAAACCCATCCGCTCGGCGCGGCGCGGGCGCAGCTCCACGAGACCTACATCGTCGCCCAGACGCGGGACGGAATCGTGCTCGTCGACCAGCACGCCGCCCATGAGCGGCTCGTCTACGAGCGGCTCAAGCGCGAGCGGGCCGGACGCGGCATCTCGCGCCAGATCCTCCTCATCCCCGAGGTCGTCGAGCTCGACGCGGTCGAGGTCGAGCGGCTCGCGGGGGCGACCGAGGCGCTCGCCTCGCTGGGCCTCGTGCTCGAGCCCTTCGGCCCCGCCGCGGTGATCCTGCGCGAGGTCCCGGCGGCTCTGGCATCGGGCAATCTCGGCCGCCTCGTGCGCGACGCGGCCGATGCGCTCGCCGAGGACCAGGGCCTGATGGAGGGCACCGGGCACGACGGCGCCTCGCCCCTCGAGCGGCGGCTCGACGCCGTGCTGTCGCGCATCTCCTGCCACGGCTCGATCCGCGCCGGCCGCCGCCTCACCGCTCCCGAGATGGATGCGCTGCTGCGCGAGATGGAGGCGACGCCCTTCTCCGGCCAGTGCAACCACGGCCGCCCGACCTTCGTCGAGCTGAAGCTCGCCGATATCGAGAAGCTGTTCGGACGGCGCTGAGAAGCCAGAGAACCCTGGTCAAGGCTCGCGCGTTCGGATCATATCTGTGACGATCCGCATGGAACCCGCCTTGACCCAAGACGTCTCCCCGGCCCGTCGCCTCCTCACGGCCCGGGCCGTCCGCGAACGCGCCCATCTCCTTCTGGAGCGCGGGCTCGCGGACGACCTCGCGCATTTCCGGGTCGATCTCGACCGGCTGGGCAGGGCGGCCGACGAGGTCCTCGCGACGATGCGGAGCGGCTATCCGACCCTCGACATCCCCTTCCACGCCCGCTGGCGCCATTTCGTGGCGGGCGGCCTCGACCGCTGGGAGGCGCTGAACCAGACCGTGCGCTGGGCCGACGGCAGGGACCGCGCGCGCGCCTCCTTCGACCTCGCCATCGTCAGCGTCCTGCTCGATGCCGGAGCCGGACCGGACTGGCGCTACGAGGAAGGGCGGACGGGCGAGACCTTCTCACGCTCGGAAGGGCTCGCGGTCGCGAGTTTCGACATGTTCGTCTCCGGCGCCTTCTCCGGCCGGCCCAGCGAGCCGTTCCGGGCCGATGCCGGCATCCTGACGGTCATGGACGCATGCGAGCTCGCCCGCGGGTTCCAGGTCCGGGTCGACAATCCGCTGGTCGGTCTCGCCGGGCGGGCCGACATCCTGAACCGGCTCGGCCGTACCGTCGCGATGGCGCCCGACATCTTCGCGACGCGCGACGATCCGCGGCCGGGAGGGCTCTTCGATCATCTCGCAAGCCTCGCGGTGAAGGAGACCCTGCCGGCGACGGCGATCCTCGAAGCCCTGCTCGTCCATCTCGGCCCGGTCTGGCCCGGACGTCTCACGCTGGGAGGCCTCGACCTCGGCGATACCTGGCACCATCCCGCGATCGTGACGGGCGACGACACGGACGGGCTCATCCCCTTCCACAAGCTCTCGCAATGGCTCGCCTATTCGCTGATCGAGCCGCTGGAGGCGGCCGGGATCACCGTCACGGATCTCGACGGGCTGACGGGCCTGCCGGAATACCGCAACGGCGGCCTCTTCCTCGATACCGGCGTCCTGCAACTGCGCGATCCCGGCGCGGCGACGCGGCCGCAGGAGGTCTCCTCGACCCTTGTCGTGGAATGGCGCGCGCTGACCGTCGCCCTGCTCGACCTGGTCGCGGCCCGCATCCGCTCGAAGCTCGGCCGGAGCGCGGCCGACTTCCCGCTCGCGAAGGTGCTGGAGGGCGGGACCTGGGCCACGGGACGTCGCCTCGCCCATGCGCGGCGGCGCCGCGGCGCGCCGCCCCTCACGGTGATCAGCGACGGGACGGTGTTCTGAGGCGTCCGCCTCTCACTCCGCGACGACCATCGCCCAGTACTGGCGATAGCCGTGGCCGGGGCTGTCGGCGCGGGCGAGGCCGATGCGCCGCGCGCCGGGCATGAGGAGGTTGCGATCATGCGAGGGCGACTTGCGCCAGCGCATCACCACGCTCGACACGCTGTCCGGCCCGGCACTGAGATTCTCGGCCGCCCTCGCCCCGACGGCATAGCGCGCCATCCGACCGGCGAAATCGCCATGGCTGAGCTTTCCGGCCTCGGCCACCGCACGGGCCTGTTCCTCCGCGGCCTCGTTCAGCGTGCGATCGACGACGACGGCCGGCAGCCCCCTCTCGCGCCGGTACTCCGAGACGAGGCGGGCGGCCTCCTCGGCACCGGCCACGCTCGTCGTGACACGGTCGCCCGGCACGAGCTTCGCGAGATCGCCCGCACAGCCGGCGAGAAGCGCGAGGCCGAGCGTCGGAGCGGCGAGCAGGACGAGACGGCGCAGAGATCGGAACACGATGGTGAAGCCCGACATGGTGATCCGGCGATGACGCCCGATGACGGCGGCTTTGCGGCAATGGGCCTCATCCCACCGCCTCGTCTCGCGCGACGGCCTCGGGCAGCGTATGGACGGGCAGCCTCGGAGAGGATGACGGGACGCCGTTCGCTCCGCCTCCGCCCCCGCCATCCGCAGCGCCTTGAGGGAATGCGATGATCAGCCCCCTCGTCTCCGCGATGGCCGATTCGGCCCTGCTGCTCCCCGCTTCGGCGCTGCTGTTTCTCTATCTCGCGGTCCTGCGCGAGTGGCGGCTCGCACTCGCCTTCGCCTTGTGTCTCGCGGCGGCGGGCGGCGCGACGGTCGCGCTGAAGCTCGTCTTCCATGCCTGCGGCCACGCGATCGCCAATGCGCGCGTGGTCAGCCCCAGCGGCCATGTCGCCTTCGCCACCTTCTTCTACGGCGCCCTCGCTCTTCTGCTGACCGCAGACCGGCCTCTGCTCCTGCGTCGCCTCGCCCAGATCGGCGTCCTTCTTCTCGCTCTCGCCGTGGCGATCAGCCGGGTGCGGCTCGGTGCACATACCCGTTCGGAAGTGGTGATCGGCTTCATGGTGGGGGGCGGCGCGCTGGCGCTCTTCGCCGTCCTGCACGCCCGCCTGGGCAAGCCCGCCATTTCCTGGATCCCGATCGCGGCTGGTTTCGCCGTGGCCGTGATCCTTCTCGGCGGCGACCATTTCTCGCTCGAGCACCGAATCGCCGCCACCGCCCGAAAGCTGTCATCGACGCTCGATATCTGCGAGGCCCCGGCGGGATGGCGCGGGGGAGGTATCTTTCCGGGCCTCTCTGACCCATCCTGAGGAGCCACGCTCGAGGAGGAGGATCCATGCGACGCTCGAGACGAACCCGGATCGTGGCCACGCTCGGCCCCGCTTCGTCGGATGCGCCGATGATCGAAAGGCTGTTCGAAGCCGGGGCCGACGTGTTCCGCATCAACATGAGCCACACGCCGCACGACAAGATGCGCGACTTCGTGGCCGCGATTCGCGGGATCGAGAAGGCGGTCGACCGGCCGATCGCCATCCTGGCCGACCTTCAGGGTCCGAAGCTGCGGCTCGGCACCTTCGCCAAGGGCAAGGAGGATCTGAAGCAGGGCCAGAGCTTCATCCTCGACGCCGACCCGAAGCCGGGCGATTCGAAGCGCGTCCATCTTCCGCACCCCGAGATCCTCGAAGCGCTCGAGGTCGGCCATGCGCTCCTGGTCGACGACGGCAAGGTCCGGCTCGTCATCAAGGAGGCGAGCCCGACCCGGGCAGTGACGGAGGTCGTCGTCGCGGGCACCGTCTCCGACCGCAAGGGCGTCTCGGTGCCGGACACCGTCATTCCCGTCTCGGCGATGACGCCGAAGGACCGCTCGGATCTCGACGCGGCGCTCGGCGCCGGCGTCGACTGGATCGCGGTCTCCTTCGTGCAGCGGCCGGAGGACGTGGCGGAGGTGAAGAAGGCTGCACGCGGCAGGGCCGGCGTCATGGCCAAGATCGAGAAGCCTCAGGGCGTCGAGCGGCTCGAGGAGATCATGGAACTCGCCGACGGCGTGATGGTCGCCCGCGGCGATCTCGGCGTCGAGCTTCCGCTCGAGCGCGTGCCGGGCATCCAGAAGCGCATCACCCGCATGGCGCGCCGCTTCGGCAAGCCCGTCGTCGTCGCGACGCAGATGCTGGAATCGATGATCACGAGCCCCGTCCCGACGCGGGCCGAGGTCTCGGACGTCTCCGCCGCGATCTTCGAGGGGACCGATGCGATCATGCTTTCGGCCGAGAGCGCGGCCGGAAAATATCCGGTCGAGGCCGTCGCGATGATGAACAAGATCGCCTGCGAGGTCGAACGCGACCGCACCTATCGCGGCGTCATCGCCAACCAGCAGCCCGAATCGGACGGTACGGGCGCGGATGCGATCGCGGATGCCGCACGCGTCATCGCCGAGGACCTCGACATGGCTGCGATCGTCTGCTGGACCTCGACGGGATCGACCGCGCTCCGCGTCGCCCGCGAACGGCCGAAGCCGCCGGTCGTGGCCCTGTCGCCGAACCTCTCGACCGCGCGGCGGCTCGCGCTGTCCTGGGGCGTCCACGCGATGCGGGCCGACGATGCGCGGGACCTCGAGGACATGGTCGAGCGCTCCTGCCTCACGACGGTCGCCGAGGGCTTCGCCGAACCGGGAGACCGGCTGATCGTCGTCATGGGCGTGCCCCTCGGCACGCCGGGTGCGACGAACACGCTCCGCATCGCCCGCGTCCCGCGCAACTAGCCGAACGCCGGTTCCGGCCTCCCGCTATCCGTCGCAGGGCGCCGGCGGGCGGCCGCTACCGGCGCGACAGGCCGCGCTCCCGCAGCCGTTCCTTCAGCAGCGGCAAGCGGTCTCCGCCCCAGAACAGCTCTCCGTCGAGGACGTACATGGGCACGCCGAACACACCCATCGCCTCGGCCTCGAGGCAGATGCGCTCGTGTTCGGCCCGGCCTGTGCCCTCCGCGTAGGCTTGGAACGCCGCGCCGTCACCGCCGAGGCCGACGATCACGGCCGTGATGTCGTCGACCGAATCGACGTCCAGCTCGTGGCTCCAGAACCGCCGGAAGACGATGTCGTTGTAATCCCTGAAGATCCCGGCACGCTGGGCGAAGTTCATGCCGGCGCTGGCGTAATAGGCATCGTAGATCTTCTTCGGCCCGCGCAGCGTCAGGCCCTGCTGGTTCGCGAAGCGCCGCGCGTCCATGTACGAATACCGGACCCGCCGCCATTGATGCTCGGACCGCTCCTCGACCGAGCCGAGATAGCCCGCGATCTGCAGCGTGTAGGGCAGCCACTCGAGCGCGATGTCGAACTCGTCTTCCAGTTGCCAGGTCGGCGCGACGGCGACGAAGGCGTAGGGGCTCTTGTAGTCGGTATAGGTGCGAATGACCGTGCGGCTCACGTACGATGTCCTCCGATATCCTCACGACGGATCCTGATGCCCGCCGTCTCGCGATCCCAGGTTTCGGGCGTCAGCCCTTGCGAGCGAAGCAGATGCTTCTCGACCTTCGCGGTCGGCGTCTTCGGCAGGTCCGGCACGATGCGGATGAAGCGTGGCAGCATGAAATGCGGCAGCCTCCCGCGAAGATGGTCGAGAATGCCGACCGGATCGATCGCGCGGTCCGGCTGAGGGGCCAGCACGGCCAGAACCTCGTCCTCGCCATCGGGGCTCGGCACGGCGACCGCCGCCGCCTCACGCACGTCCGGATGCGACAGGAGCTCCGTTTCGACCTCGAAGGACGAGATGTTCTCGCCGCGCCGCCGGATCGCGTCCTTCAGGCGGTCGACGAAGCTGAAATCGCCATCCGCATCGCAGGTGAAGGCATCGCCCGTGTGGAACCAGCCGTTGCGCCAGGCGGCCGCGGTCGCCGCGGGATCGCCGTGATAGCCGTGGCTCATGGCCCAGGGCGCATCGGCACGGATGACGAGTTCGCCGACGGTGCCGAGCGGCACGGGCCGGTCATGCGCATCGACGAGCCGTACCTCGACGCCCGGCCGCACGCGGCCGCAGACATTCGGCTTGGCCGGATTGGGCCCCGACATCAGCGGGGTCGAGATCTCGGTCATGTTGAAGAGCGTGAACACGTCGACGCCGAACCGTTCGCGGAAGGGTGGGCCATTCGCGCCGAGCGGCACGATCATGACGTGGCGCAACGGATGCTCGCGGTCGCGCGGATCCGGCGGCCGCTTGAGGAGGAAGGTCGCCATCGCCCCGAGCAGGAAGACCGACGTCACCTCGAGCGCGCGCAACGTCTCCCAGAACGTCTCCGTCCGGAAGGACGGCACGACCGCGATCGAGCCGCCGACGCAGAGCGCCGTGCTGGCGACGAAGGCGCCGCCGATATGGAAGATCGGCATATGCAGCAATTGCCGGTCGTCGGGCCTGAGGCAGGTCCAGGTCCCGGGATTCACGGCCGTGAAGGCGTGCATATGGCTCGACAGAACGCCCTTCGAGCGGCCCGTCGTGCCCGACGTGTAGATGATCGACTGAAGGTCCCACGGCTCGATCGGGGCGCCGAGCTCCGGCAGGCTCGCCGGGTCGCCGTCGAGCGCGCCGATCCCGTGGACGACGATGCCGTCGGGGACGCACACGGACGGCTCGCCGTCCACGACGACGACGCTGCGGAGGGGGCTCGTCTCGACCGCGAGGAGCCGCTCGGCGAGTTGCGGATGCACGATCGCGACCCGCGCCCCGCTGTCGCGCACCACATGGTCGAGGATCGCGCCGCGATAGGCGATGTTGACGGGCACGAAGACCGCGCCGAGCCAACCGATGCCGACCATCGCCCGGATCGCGCTCGCATCGTTCGGCAGCATCACGAGGACAGGGTCGCCCCGCCGCACGCCGAGCGCGTGCAGGCCTGCCGCGCTCCTTCGGGCAATGGCCAACGTGTCGGCGAAACTCCAGCGCTCGCCCGTCTCGAAGGCGGCGAAAATGGCCGCAGGCCGCTCGGCCGCGTGGCGCTCGAGCCCGTAGCGCGGCACGCAGATGTCGCGCGCCGTCACGTCGCTCCCGGCCGACATCATGGGCGGATATCCGCCCCGAGAGGCAAGCCCTCTCCCATCTCGCACTCCTCCCGGGCGACCGGTGCGCCCCTTTCCGGATCGTTGCCGGACTTCCGCGCGAGGAACCCCGCCCCTCCCCACCTGTCAAGCAGCCGGCGGCCAGCTCCGGGCTTGCCAGCCGGGCCGTGCGAGTCGAAAGGGCGGTGATGCGGCCTCGCCGCCGATCCACCCGCCGTCACCCTTTCGCCGAGACGCCCGGACCGCCATCGTGCCCACCCTCGTTGCGATTCAAGCCCTGCGCGGCTTCGCGGCCCTCGCGATCGCGCTGTTCCACCTGCGGGCGGAAGGACCGCTCGGCGGGCCGGGCGGATGGAGCGCGGCCCTGCCGCTCGAAGCCGGCGTCGACGTCTTCTTCGTGATCTCCGGCTTCGTGATGGTCTATGCCTCGGCCGGTCTGTTCGGACGGCCCGGCGCGGCGCGGCTGTTCCTCACGCGGCGCATCTCGCGCATCGCCCCGCTCTATTGGCTGACGACGACGCTGTTCGTCCTCATCGCGCTGGCCCGGCCGGATTGGCTGCGCAGCGCCGTGATGGATCCGCTCTCGCTCGCGGCGTCGTATCTCTTCATCCCGATGGCCCGCCCGGACGGGCTGCCGCTGCCGGTATATTCGCTGGGCTGGACGCTGAATTACGAGATGTTCTTCTACGTCGTCTTCGCCCTCGCGCTCGGATTGCGGCGGCGTTTGGCGGTGGCCGCCGTGGCGGCCGTCCTGATCGCGCTCGTCGTGGCCGGCATCGCGTTCCGCCCGCTGCCGCAGCCTCTCGGTTTCTGGACCGGCGCCCTGCTGCTGGAATTCGCGCTCGGCATGGCGCTCGGCCTCCTCAGGGCCGAAGACGTGACGCTCGGCCCGTGGGCGCGCCTGCTTCTCGCGGCCATCGGACTCGGGCTCTTCGCGATCGCCGACCCCGTCCTCGCCGGCCAGACGCTCGAAGCCCGCGCGCTTCTCTACGGGCCGCCGGCGGCCTGCCTCGTCGCCGCCTGCGGCCTCGCGCCGGGCCAGCTCACACGCGAGCCGGGCTTCGCCGGCCTCGCGGGCCGGATCGGGGAAGCGATCGGCGACGCCTCCTATGCGATCTACCTGCTGCATCCCTTCGCCATCCGGGGCACGCTGAAGGCGATCGAAGCGCTCCATCTCGGTCCTGCGCTCGGCCCGCTCGGGTCCGCCGCCTTGGCGCTCCTCGCGACGATCGCGGTCGGGCTCGCCTCCTACCGGATCGTCGAGAGGCCGCTCACGCGCCTCGGCCGGTCCCTGCTCGAGACGCGTCGGCGGGACCCGCCTCCGGTCCAGGGAGCATCGAGATGACCGTGTCCTTCACTCATTCGGGCGGGATGCAGGCGCCGATCTAGATCCCGGCCATCGGACTGGACCTGTTCGTCCGCCTTCCGCCCGCGGCGAGCGAAGGCGAGTTCCGCTTCATCGACCAGATGGGGCGTCGAGTTCCTGGGACCGCCGCTGGCCCCCGGCCGCACCGGCAGGCTGAACACGGCAGCCGGCTCCGGCTGCCGGTCGCGCGTCAGGGCTGCCCCGACCGCAGCAATCCGAGAGCCGTTTCGTCGAACAGGACCAGCCAGGCCAGGATCGCGACAACGGCCACGATCGCGATCACCGCACGAATCGAAATCTCGAACCTGCCCAGCCTCACCGCAGCATCCCCCCGCGCGTCGTGCGCACCCGACGCTTACACGCGAAACGGCTCGTCTTCGACGGTGCGCGGGGCCGACACCCTATTTTCGGTCATGGCGTCAGGAGCGAGCGCATCCTCTTGTGACGCAATTGCCACGGCGCCCGGCTCTCCTTGGCCCGGCTCCAGGAAAGCTCTTTAACCTTTACGGGCGCTGCGTCATTCTGCGCGCGACGGTTCCCGCAAGGGACGAACAGGGAATGCGGTGAGGGCCTGCCCGAACCCGCAACTGCCCCCGCAACTGTGAGCGGCGAGTTTCTCGTCATCGTGCCACTGGGCCTCGGCCTGGGAAGGCGATGGGAAGCGACGACCCGCGAGTCAGGAGACCTGCCGTCAGCCGTGGTCACACGCGAGCGCGTCGGGCGGGGTGTCCTGATGGCAGCCGAGCCGGTCCCTTTCGGGCCGGGGAGACTGGGTTCGCGGTGACGTGCCACCACGTTTCCGGAATCTCCCAGTGCCCGCTTCCAGCCTCAGAACGGCCCTCCTCTCGACGGCGGCGCTGATCCTCGCCGCCCTCCCCGCCTCCGCTCAGCAGACGATCGAGGACGCCAACCGGCTTCCGGCGATCAGCATCGAGCCGCCGACGCCGTCCCGCGCCGCGACGGCCCGGCGCGAGACGCGCTCGGACGTGCGCGCACCCGCCCGCCGCAGCCAGACGAGGCCGCAGCGCGCGACCGTCGCCCGTCCCGGCGAGGCCCCGCAGGCGGACCTCGCCAGCCAGAACGGCTCGGTGCCGGGCGTCAGCGTCTCGGCGACCTCGAACGCCACGCCGACCGCCCAGATCGGCAGCTCGGTCACGATCCTGACGGCGGCCGATATCGAACGCGAGCAGCGCCGCACCGTGCCGGACGCTCTGCAGCAGGTCATGGGCCTCAACGTCGTGCAGTCCGGCGGCCCGGGCGGGCAGACCTCGGTGTTCACGCGCGGCACCAACTCGAACCACACCAAGGTCCTGATCGACGGCATCGAGGTCTCGGATCCCTCGAACCCGAACCGCTCCTTCGATCTCGGCCAGCTCCTGACGCAGGACATCGCGCAGATCGAGGTGCTGCGCGGGCCGCAATCGGGCCTCTACGGGGCCGACGCCATCGGCGGCGTGATCTCGATTCTCACCAAGAAGGGCGAGGGCCCGCCCAAGATCGCCGTGACGGCGGAAGGCGGCTCCCACGGCACCTTCAACCAGTTCGGGACCCTGTCCGGCTCCCATGGCGGCTTCAACTACCTGTTCTCGATCGGCCATTACCGCTCTGAGCACACGCCGGTGACGCCGCGCGACCTCGTGCCGTACGGGCGTCGCATCAATCCCAACTTCTACGACAATCTCAGCCTCTCGACGAAGCTCGGCTACGACTTCAACGAGTATTTCAGCCTCAACTACACGGGCCGGCTGATCAATTCACGGCTGCTCTACACCGGCGACGGCGGCTGGCCGTCCTTCCCCAACGGCTTCCGCTCGACCCAGGACGATCTCTTCCACTTCCATCGCGGCGAGGCGGTGATCAACCTTCTCGACGGCCGCTTCCGGAACGTCTTCGGCGTCGGCTACGCCAATCTCGACACCAAGAACCAGCAGCCCGCGACGGCGTTTGGCAGGCCGGACCCGACCACCAATATCGGCATCCGGACGAAGTACGATTACCGGGGCGAGTTCCAGGTGATCGACGGGCAGACGCTCGTTTTCGGCGTCGAGCGATCGGACGAGAGCCTGAACACCAAGACGCTCCGGGCCGAGAACGGCAATACGGGCGCCTATCTCCAGCTGCAGTCGCAGTTCACGGACCGCATCTTCCTGACCTCGAACGTCCGCTACGATTCGAACGATCAGTTCGGCGAATCCTGGACCTACCGCGTCGCGCCCGTCTTCATCGTGCCGGGCGCGGAGACCAAGCTGAAGGCCAGCGTCGGCACCGGTTTCAAGGCCCCGACGCTCAGCCAGCTCTATCAGAGCTATCCGGCCTTCGGCTTCTTCGGCAATCCGAACCTCAAGCCCGAGGAGAGCTTCGGCTGGGATGTCGGCTTCGAGCAGCCGCTCTTCAACGACCGGGTGCGGTTCGGCGTCACCTATTTCGACAACGACATCAAGAACCTGATCCAGTCGCGGTCCGCCAACTTCATCAGCACCAACGTCAATGTCGGGCGGGCCTCGACCCACGGCTTCGAGACCTTTGCGACCTTCATCGTCTCGGACGCCCTGCAGTTCCAGCTCACCTACACGAACACCATCGCGAAGGACGAGATCGCGCGCCAGGAACTCCTGCGGCGGCCGCGCCACAAGGGCGGCGTCTCGGCGACGTGGAAGCCGATCGACAAGCTGACGCTGTCGGGCACGGTGATCGTCGTCGGCTCGCAAGTCGACGGCAACCGTGACTTCTCGATCCCCCGGCTGCGCACCGCCCCCTACGCGCTCGTGAACGCGGCGGCGAATTATCAGCTCACCGATCAGGTCAACGTCTTCGGCCGGCTGGACAACCTGTTCAACGCCCGCGTCGAGGACCCGACCGGCTATCTCCGGCCGGGCTTCGCGGCCTATGGCGGGATCCGCGTCACGAACTGAACGAGCGCATGGCCGTTTCGGCCGGCTTTCGAGCCGCCCTGGCCGGCGCCGTTCTGGTGCCGGTCGCCCTGTCGGCCGCGCTTGCTGGCGCGCCTGACGGGCGTCCTGCGCGGATCGTGTCGCTGAACCTCTGCACGGACGAACTCGCACTGCGCCTCGCCGATCCCGACCGGCTCGTCTCCGTGACCTGGCTGTCGCAGGATCCCCGGAACGGCAATCTCGCCGAAGCCGCACGACGCCACCGCGCCAATCACGGGCTCGTCGAGGAGATCCTTCCCCTCGCGCCCGACCTCGTGGTCGCCGGGCGCTACACGACGCGGCATGCGGTGGCGATGCTGAAACGCGCCGGGATCCGGGTCGTCGAATTCGACATCCCGAAGGACCTCACCGGCGTGAAGGCGCAGATCGTCGACTTCGCCGCCGCGATCGGCGAGCCGGCCCGAGGCCGTGCGCTCGTCGCGCAGATGGATGCGGAACTGGCGCGCCTCGCCCTCTCCGATCCGCGGGCAGCGGTGCCCCGCGCCTTCGTGCTGCGGCCGAACGGATTCACGCCAGGCCGGGGCTCCCTCGTCGACGACGTGCTGACCGCGGCCGGCTTCGACAATCTCGGCGCGAGCCTCGATCTCGGCGCCTATGCCCAGGTGCCGCTCGAACGCGTGGTGCTGGAGCGCGCTGACGCCCTCATCGTCGATACCGAGCCGGACGGCCCGCCCTCCCTCGCGACGGCCGTGCTGACGCATCCGATCCTCCGCGCCCTCTCGCCCCGGCCGCGCCTGATCTCGATCCCGTCGCGTCTATGGACCTGCGCCGGCCCGAGCGTCGTCGCGGCGATCGCGAGACTGCGCAGCGCCGCGGCCGACCTCCAGAAGGGCGGCCGGCCATGAGCGGAGCGAGCCGCACCGTCCCCGAGCGCCTGCTGGTGCCCGCGCTCGCCGTGGCGGCCCTCGCGCTGACGGCGGCCTCGGTCGGGATCGGCTACGCCCCTCTCGACCTCACGGCCGCGATCACCGATGCCTGGGCCGGACGGAACACGCCCGAGGCCCTCGTCCTCCTCGAACTCCGTCTGCCCCGGGCCATCCTCGGCCTCCTCGTCGGGATGAGCCTCGGCCTCGCCGGCGCCGCGATGCAGGGTCTCCTGCGCAATCCCCTCGCGGAGCCCGGCATCGTCGGCATCTCGGGAGCGGCCGCGCTGGGAGCCGTGCTGGTCTTCTATTTCGGCACCAACCTCACCCAACTGACGCTGCCGCTCGGCGGTATCGCCGGGGCCGCCCTCGCGACCATCGTCCTCTTCGCCCTGGCAGGGCGCGGTGCGGGCACGACGACGCTGATCCTCGCCGGCGTCGCGATCAACGCCTTCGCCGGCTCGGCCACGGCCCTGGCGCTGAACCTCGCCCCCAACCCTTATGCCGCGCTCGAGGTCGTGTTCTGGCTGATGGGCTCGCTCGCCGATCGCAGCCTCGCCCATGTCTGGCTCGCCGCCCCCCTCATGGCGATCGGATGGCTCGCGCTCCTCGCCGCCGCTCCCGGTCTCGACGCCCTGACGCTCGGGGAGGATACGGCGACGAGTCTCGGCTTCCGCCTGTCCTCGCTCCGGCTCTGGGTCATCACCGGCTCGGCCCTCGCCGTCGGCACGGCCGTCGCCGTCACGGGCGCGATCGGCTTCGTCGGGCTCGTGGTGCCGCACCTTCTGCGTCGCCTCGTCGGATCGCGTCCCGGCGCGCTCCTCCTGCCGAGCGCCTTCGGAGGCGGGGTGATGGTGCTGGCCGCGGACATCGCCGTCCGGACGAGCGGGATCCGGCCGGAGCTGAAGCTCGGCGTCGTCACCTCGATCGTCGGCGCCCCGTTCCTGTTCCATCTGATCTGGCGCCTCCGCCGGAGGATGACGTGAGCGGGCTCGAGGCGCGCGGCCTCGCGCTCGGCCATGGCGGTCGGACGATGCTCGCAGGCGTCGATCTTCGTCTCGCGAGCGGCGAGATGGTCGGCATCCTCGGACCGAACGGGGCCGGCAAGACCACGCTCCTGCGCGCGCTGGCCGGCCTTGCGCCGCCGATGGCGGGCAGCCTCGCGCTCGACGGCACGCCGTTCGCCCGCATCGCGGATCGCGACCGCGCGCGGGCGATCGCCTATCTCGCCCAGGGCGCCGAGGTGAATTGGGAAATGACGGCGAGAGCCGTCGTGGCCCTCGGGCGCCTTCCCCATCGCGGCCACCCGAAGAGCCGCGACGACGAGACGGCGGTAGCCGAAGCCCTCCGGCAGGCCGACGTGCCGCATCTCGCCGACAGGTCCTGCGCCACGCTGTCGGGAGGTGAACGCGCCCGCGTCCTCCTGGCACGCGCCCTGGCCGTGCGAGGCCGATTCCTGCTCGCGGACGAGCCCGTGGCGGCGCTCGACCCGCTTCTTCAATTGCGTACGATGGAGCTTCTCGGATCGATCGCACGGGCCGGGAGCGGCGTCGCCGTCGTCCTGCACGACCTCTCGCTCGCGGCCCGCTTCTGCGACCGGATCGTTCTACTGGCCGGCGGACGCGCTCTCGCCGACGCTCCTCCCGCCGTGGCGCTCGGCGACGCGCCGGTGGCCGAGGCCTTCGGCATTGACGTGATCCGCCACCTCCATGACGGAGAGACCTTCGTCATCCCCCGGCGCCCGCGCGCCCCGCCCATCGCGAGGTCCTCCGATGACAGACCATCACCATAGCTGGCTGCTCGATGCCGTGGCCGACGAGACGAATGGCTGGGCCGTCGGGACCTTCGGCGCCATCGCCGAATTCGTCCGCGACCCCGGCGAAGCCGCCGTCACCGAGCGGACCGGCTCGTCGGCCTCGGCCGCCACCTCGCGAGGCGGGGTCCGGATCACGCTTCGCGACGACCTCGTGCCCGTCGCCTACGAGACGCCGAACCGGGACGGCGAGACCTGGAGCCAGGCCATCGCGCTCTGCCTTCCCAAGGCCGCGAGCGCGATGAACCGGCGGATCGTGCTGACCGAACTCGGACCCGACACGGAGGCCATCCGTGCCGAGGATCGCGACGCCATCGTCTTCGACATGGGCCTCGGCGTCCCTCAATCCGACATCTGCATCCGCACGCACAAACCCGAACTCATCGGCATCCTGCGATCCGGGCTCGGGCGCCCGATCTTCGAGGCCGGGCATCCGGCCATGCCGGCCATCATCCGCTTCGGCCCGCATCGCGTCTTCACCTGCGGGTTCGGACGCTGCGAGGTCTTCCAGCCGATCCCGCCGCCCGATGGGCGCTCGCCGGAAGGGCCGCACACCCACGTCTTGCCGAAGGTCCTGCGCACCGGCCGGACGCATTCGGCGACGACGCCGATCCCCGACGGCCTCGTCCCCGGCGCGCATCTCTTCCCTCCGAGCCCGGTCAAGGACGCCATGGGCCGGCGCATCCCCTATGATGGCGCACGCCACGAGGCCTTTGCGCACCTGATGGAGAGGTTCGGGGATCGCGAGACGCTCGGCCTCAAGGCCGCCGTCGCCGCGGCTCTGGCGAAAGCCACGCCGCCGGAGGATTTCGGCGAGCCGGAGGGCCGGCACCAGCGGGCGGCTCTGCGGGTCGCGATCCGGCAGGCGCGGATGGCGGGAGGATCGAGCGAGCCGATCGAACGCTGGGCCGCCGCCTTCGACCGACAGAAGGACGCGACGGCGGACGAAACGGACGAACAGCCGCCCCACTGACCGAGGCGGGCCGCCCGCACCGGCGGGTCTGGTACGGCGCTTGCGATCCGGAGCCTCATGCGCCGGACAACTCACAAAATTGCCGGCAACCCGCTCGGAGTGCTCGGCGATCCATGTTCAAGACCGTCCTGATCGCGAATCGCGGCGAAATCGCCGCCCGTATCATCCGCACGCTCAAGGCGAGCGGCATCCGCTCCGTCAGCGTCTATTCGGACCCGGACCGCACGGCCCCTCACGCCGTCGAGGCGGATGAAGCGATCCACCTTCCCGGCAGCACGGCGTCCGAAACCTATCTGCGCGGCGACCTCATCATCGCGGCCGCCAAGGCGACGGGGGCCGAGGCGATCATCCCCGGCTACGGGTTCCTGGCGGAGAACGCCGATTTCGCGGAGGAATGCGAGGCTGCGGGCATCGCCTTCGTCGGCCCGACCGCGGACCAGATCCGCCGCTTCGGGCTGAAACACGCCTCGCGCGAGATCGCGGAAGCGGCGGGCGTGCCGCTCGTCCCCGGCACGGGCCTCCTGTCGAGCCTCGACGAGGCCTTGGCCGCCGCCGAGGGGATCGGCTACCCGGTCATGCTCAAATCGACGGCAGGCGGCGGTGGGATCGGGCTCACGCGTTGCGCAGACGCAGCAGAACTTGCCCAAGTTTACGGCACCGTCCAGCGACTTGCCGAGAATTTCTTCAAGGACTCGGGCGTCTTCCTCGAACGCTGCATCGACGATGCCCGGCATGTCGAGGTCCAGATCTTCGGCGACGGTCGCGGTACGGTCCGGGCGCTCGGAGAGCGGGATTGCTCCCTCCAGCGCCGGAACCAGAAGGTCGTCGAGGAAACGCCGGCTCCCGATCTGCCGCCGGCGACGCGTGCGAGCCTTCTGGACGCGGCCGAGCGGCTCGGCATGGCCGTCGGCTACCGCTCGGCCGGCACCGTCGAGTTCATCTACGACCGGGCCCGCGACGCGTTCTATTTCCTCGAGGTCAATACGCGCCTCCAGGTCGAGCACCCGGTGACGGAGGCCGTGCTCGGCATCGACCTTGTCGACTGGATGCTGCGCACCGCCGCGGGCGATCCGCCGGACCTGACCGCGCTCCCCGAGGCGAAGGGCGCCTCGATCGAGGTGCGCCTCTATGCCGAGGACCCCGCCCACGATTTCCAGCCTTCGCCCGGAACCCTGACCGAGGTCGTCCTTCCCGCCGACGCCCGGATCGACGGCTGGATCGCGACGGGTACGGAGGTCTCGCCCTATTACGATCCGATGCTGGCGAAGCTCATCGTGCACGGTGCCGACCGCGCTGAGGCGATCGCCAAGATGGAGGCGGCCCTCGCCGCGACGCGCCTCTCCGGCATCGCCACCAATCTCGACTATCTGCGCGAGGTCATCGGCTCGCCGATGTTCGCCGCGGGCGACGTCTCGACGAAGGCCCTGTCGCGCTTCGCCTACGCGGCCAAGGCGGTCGAGGTCCTGGCGCCCGGCACCTTCACCACGATCCAGGATTATCCGGGCCGCGTCGGGCATTGGGACGTCGGCGTGCCGCCGTCCGGCCCGATGGACGACTACGCCTTCCGGCTCGCGAACCGCATCGTCGGCAACGAGGATTCCGCGGCGGGCATCGAATGCACGCTCGCCGGGCCGACGCTGAAGTTCCACACGGACGGGCTCGTCGCGCTCACCGGCGCCGTCGCCGAGGCCACGCTCGACGGCGCGCCGGTCGCCTATTGGGAGCCGGTGCCGGTCAAGGCCGGGCAGGTCCTGGCGATCGGCAAGGCGACGTCCGGCGTGCGCACCTATCTCGCCATCCGCGGCGGCTTCGACGTGCCGCTCTATCTCGGCAGCCGCTCGACCTTCGTGCTCGGCCAATTCGGCGGCCATGCCGGACGGACGCTCCGGCCCGGCGACATGCTGCCGCTCGGAGCCGCGCCGGAAGCGGCCCCTGAGGCGGGCGCCGCGCCGGCCTCGCTCGTGCCGGCCTATGCCGCCCATTGGGATGTCGGCGTGCTCTACGGCCCGCACGGCGCACCCGACTTCTTCCAGGACGAGGCGATCGAGACCTTCTTCGCCTCCTCCTACGAGGTCCATTACAACTCGAACCGTCTCGGCATCCGGCTGATCGGACCGAAGCCGAGCTGGACGCGGTCGGACGGCGGAGAGGCCGGGCTTCACCCCTCGAACATCCACGATTGCGAATACGCGATCGGCTCGGTCAACTTCACGGGCGACCTCCCCGTCATCCTCACCCGCGACGGGCCGAGCCTCGGCGGCTTCGTCTGCCCCGTCACCATCGTGAAGGCGGAACTCTGGAAGGTCGGCCAGGCGCGGCCCGGCGACACGATCCGATTCGTGCCGATGAGCTTCGACGATGCCCTCGCGCTCGAGACGGCGCAGGATGCGGCGATCGCGGCCCTCGCCCCGATGCCGGCCCTCCCGCCGGTCAAGGCACCGGCGCTCCAGCCGGCGGAGACGGTCTCGGCGACGGTCCTCGCGGCGCTCCCCGCCGAGGCCGGGCGGCCCGCCGTCGCCTACCGGCAGGCCGGAGACAAATACATCCTGATCGAATACGGGCCGAACGAACTCGACCTGCGCTACCGCTTCCGCGTCCACGCCCTGATGGAGGAACTGAAGGGCAATCCCGTTCCAGGCATCCTGGAACTGTCCCCGGGCGTGCGCTCGCTCCAGGTGAACTACGACAGCCGCACCATCCACCAGCGGGCGCTCCTGGACGCCCTGCTCGCGGCCGAGATGCGCCTGCCGCCGGTCGACACGATGAAGGTGAAGACCCGCGTCGTGTATCTGCCGATGACCTTCGAGGATTCGGCGACGCTCGACGCGGTCACGCGCTATAGCGAAACCGTGCGCTCGACGGCGCCCTGGCTGCCGCGCAACGCGGAGTTCATGCGCCGCATCAACGGGCTCGACAGCGTCGAGGAGGTCGCCGACACGATCTTCAAGGCGAGCTATCTCGTGCTCGGCCTCGGCGATGTCTATCTCGGTGCGCCCTGCGCGGTGCCGGTCGATCCGCGCCATCGCCTGCTGACCTCGAAATACAACCCCGCCCGGACCTTCACGGCGGAGGGCACCGTCGGCATCGGCGGGGTCTATATGTGCATCTACGGGATGGATTCCCCCGGCGGGTACCAGCTCGTCGGCCGCACGCTGCCGATCTGGAACAAGTTCCTGAAGAACCCCGTCTTCGCCCCCGGCGAGCCGTGGCTCCTGAAATTCTTCGACCAGGTGCGCTTCTATCCCGTCGACGAAGCCGAGCTGACCCGGCTGAGGGAGGAGTTCCGCGAAGGACGCGCGAGCATCCGGATCGAGGAGGAGATCTTCGATCTAGGCGCCTACGAGGCGTTCCTGGACGCCGAGAAGGAGTCGATCGACGCCTTCAAGGCGCGCCAGCAGGAGGCGTTCCGCGAGGAGGTCGCGCTCTGGCAGGCGGACGAAGCGGTCGCGGTCACGCTGGAGGAGGAGATCCTCGCCGTCGAGGACGACCTCGACGGACATCTGGTGGCCTCCGACATCCATGGCAGCGTCTGGAAGGTGCTCGTGCAGGAAGGCGAGACCGTCGAGGCGGGGATGCCCATCGTGATCCTCGAGGCGATGAAGACCGAGCTCAGCATCGTCGCCCCCGTTGGCGGCACGGTCACGTCGCTCTATTGCCGGCCGGGTCGGCAGGTCGCAGCGGGCGACCGTCTGCTCATGATCGAGGCCGCCTGATGCCGTTCGCGTTTCCCACCATCCCGGCACTGCACGAGGCCTATTCCAAGGGGCTCGATGCCGGCGCGGTCGTCGCCGAGATCTACCGCAAGATCGCGGAGGCCGGCGATCCCGGTATCTTCATCACCCTCGTGCCGGAGGACCAGGCGAAAGCGGCCGCGGCCGCTCTCGGGCCCTTCGATCCCGTCTCGAAGCCGCTCTGGGGCGTCCCCTTCGCGGTGAAGGACAACATCGACGTCGCCGGCCTGCCGACGACGGCCGCCTGCCCCGCCTTCGAGCATGTCGCCAGCGAGACGGCCTTCGCCGTCCGCCGCCTGCTCGATGCGGGCGCGATCCTGATCGGAAAGACCAATCTCGACCAGTTCGCGACCGGGCTCGTCGGCGTGCGCAGCCCCTATCCGGTCCCGAAGAACGCGATCGACCCGCGCTACGTGCCGGGCGGATCGTCCTCGGGATCGGCGGTCGCGGTGGCGCGGGGGATAGTCGCCTTCGCGCTCGGGACCGACACTGCCGGATCGGGCCGCGTCCCCGCCGCGCTCAACAACATCGTCGGATTGAAGCCGTCCCTCGGCGCCGTGTCCGGGTCCGGCATGGTGCCGGCCTGCCGCACGCTCGACACCATCTCGATCTTCGCCGGCACGGTCGCCGATGCCGATGCGGCCTTCCGCGTCATGGCGGTCTACGACCCCGCCGACGCCTATTCTCGCCCGCTGCCCCTGCCGCCCGCACCCGGCATCCTGCCGCCGGGTCTCCGGGTCGGCATCCCGGACGCAGCGAGCCGCGTCTTCGCCGGCGATGCCGATGCGGAGGCGGCTTTCGACCGCGCGCTGGCCGATCTCGCCTCGGTCGCACCCGGCAAGCCCGCCTCCGTCGATCTCGCGCCGCTCTTCGCGGTCGCGGCCCTGCTCTATACCGGCCCATGGGTCGCCGAGCGCTACCAGGCCATCCGCGAGGTGATCGAGACGCGACCCGAGGTCCTGCACCCCGTCACCCGCACGATCATCGGCGGCGCGACGGCCTACAGCGCCGCCGACGCCTTCGCGGGCCTCTACCGCCTCGCGGATCTCCGCCGCGCGGCCGAGGGGCTCTGGTCGCAGATCGACGTCCTCGTGGTCCCGACCTATCCCAGGCCGCGCACCGTCGCCGATCTCGAAGCCGATCCGATCGGGCCGAACAGCGAGCTCGGCACCTATACGAACTTCGTCAACCTGCTCGATCTCAGTGCCCTCGCCGTGCCCTCCCGCGCGCGGCAGGACGGCTTCCCGTCCGGGGTGACACTCATCGCTCCGCGAGGCCGGGACGGGCTCCTGGCGGCGCTCGGCGCCCGGATCCACGCCGCCGCAGGCGGCACGATCGGAGCGAGCAAGGAGGCCGTTCCATCCATCTCGGATTCGGGCGGACGCGCGGCGGCGGGCGAGATCGAAGTCGTGGTCGTCGGCGCGCACCTCTCCGGCATGGCGCTCAATCACGAACTCACGAGCCGCGACGGGCGTCTTCTCCGAGCCGGACCGACGACGCCCGATTACCGCCTGTTCGCCCTTTCCGGGGGGCCTCCCTATCGTCCCGGCCTGATGCGGGTCGCCGACGGCACCGGCTTCGCCATCCAGACCGAGACCTGGGCGCTGAGCCCCGAGGCCTTCGGAACCTTCGTCGCCGGCATCCCGGCCCCGCTCGGGATCGGCACGACCCGGCTGGCCGACGGCACGACCCCCAAGGGCTTCATCGTCGAGGCCGAGGGCGTGCGCGGCGCGACCGACATCTCGCATCTCGGCGGCTGGCGCGCCTACATGGCCGAGCGGAACCGCGCGGCCTGACCGCCGGAGCGCCGATGCCGGTCGGTCAGTCCGTCGACCGGTACTCGCGCGTGTTGTCGTCGATCAGAATCCCGATGAACAACGCGATGGCGCAGATCGAAAGCGCAAACGGAAGGTCCATCGTCTTGGTCGGATAACCCACGTAATAGCCTGATCGAAACCAGGTAATCAGATGAGAGAACGGCGTGGACGCGATCAGATCTCGGATATAGACGGGCGCCCTGTCCTGAACGAACGGAATACCTGACAGGAAAAGAGGGATCCGCCCGATCAGGGCATAGATGTACACCCAGCTCGAGAACATCGACACGATGGTTGCGTTGACCAGGCCGATCGCGCATCCAAGAGTGGCCATCGACGCCATCGCCGCCATGCAGATAAACGGATTCACTGGAAAATTGACAGCGGGATCGAAGAAACTTGTGATAATGACAAAAGCGAAAAAGATCGTAAATTTTGTGAATACTTCTCCGATAGCCCTCGCCACAACATGGTCTATACGAGTCGCGCCAGGGAACGGACGGTAATTGTCGATGTTTCTGATGCGACTCGACAGATGGAAGAACAAATAAAACGGCATCACGCCTGATGCGAAGAACAGGAGACCCGACGAGCCGAACGGAGGCGGACCCGGCACGAGGCTGTGCAGGAGGGTGAACATCAAGATCATGCCCAGCGGCTCGAAGACCGACACGAGACCAGCAAAGCGACTGCGACTGAAGCGCTCTCCGAGCGTCCGACGCGTCAACAACAGCAGGATGCTCACGCGCCGGCGCACGATCTGAAACCATTGGGTCCGATCGACCTCGACGCTGCGGGCGATCGGATTTCCGCGGAACCAGCCCATTCAGACCTCCGACGATCGGCGCGGCCGCAGCCCCGCTCCATCCCGGACCGCGATATCGCCAGCGGCGGAACCGGGGGGAAAGGACAAGCGGGCGCCTCTCACGCTGTCATACAAGTCCAGATATCGGCCCGCCATCTGCGGCACCGTGTTGGCGCGCCCCTCGCCCTCCTGCCAATGCCGGACCTCCTCGGCTCTCGCGAGATACTCCATCTCGCTCCGCGCGATCTCGACGAGGCGCGCGGACATCGCGTCCGCATCGGGGTGCGGAAGCAGCCAGCCGCCGCCATGCGTCCGGATCCGCTCTGCGACCGCGCCGAAATCGAACGCGAGAACGGGCAGGCCGGCGGCCCAGAGTTCCGTCAGCGTATGCGAATAGGTCTCCGGCCAGATCGAGAGAACGGCCCCGAAATGCGGCGCGATCTCCTTCGCGCGCCTGTCGAACTCCTCCCGCTCGTATCGGCCGTGCTGGATGATGCGCTCACCCTTCAGGATCTCGGACGCGACGCCGAGCACGTGGAATTCGAAGATGCCGTCCCTGTCGCGATCCCGCAAAGCCAGGATCTCGCGGGCGCCCTTGGCGACGCCGATATTGCCCGGGACGAGGATGCGGATCCGCTCGCCCGTGCGGGGAGCCGGTCCGGGCGGCAGGAAACGCTCGAAGGTCCGGCCATGCGGGATGACCTGGATGCCCCTCTCGCCGATCGCGGGGAAGTTGTCGGCGATGACCTCTGCCGCTCCCGCCGAGGTCGTCACGAAGGCATCGCACTTCGGAAGGGCGTCGGCCATCATCTCGCGCCAGCGTCGCACGAACCGATGCTTCAGCGGCGGGGCCGTCTGCCGGGACCAGAGTTCGACGGAGCAATCGTCATCCCCGGCAGTGCACGTTCCGCCGCAATACCTGTTCATCCGATCGAGGAGCTTGATGGACGGGCAGACCGTGTAGAAATCGTGGAAGGAGAGCACGATCGGGATCGAGAGCCGCCTGGCGGCATCGATCAGCCCGAGCCCGTGCCAGCACAGATGGCGGATATGGATCAGCTCGATCGCATGGTCGAGCAGCCAGCCTCCGACTTCGCGATCGTATTCGTCCGACCGATGGGTCCCGAGTTCGACGGGACGCGTGAAGACATGCCGCGCCTCGACCTCGATCTCGTCCTTCCCGACATGGAGGAGCTCGACCGCCCTCGGCTCCGACCGGAGCAGCCAGACGTCGTAGGTGGACAGCACCTCGCCCATCAGGTCGCGATTGGTCAGCGGCGTCCCGCCGCTCGCCGCCGCGAGGACGAACAGGATGCGCGGCTTCGCGGGAGCGGGCACATCCGTCCTGCCGCAAAGGGCGTGCGCGCGCCTCGCGACATAGCGCATCGTCGCGAGTTCGGCGCCGCGCTCGAAGGCGGCCACCGCGAGGGGCTCGAATTCCGGATAGCGCTCCGCGAGGAGGCGCTGGGCGTTCCGGTTGAGTTCGAGCCGATCACCGCCGAAGCTCGCCGCGCCATGGTGGTAGACGATCGTGCGGTCATCGATGACGTGCTGCCAGCCGGCTCGCGTCGCCCGCATGCAGAAATCGGTCTCCTCGCCATAGCCGCGCGGGAAGGAGGCGGCATCGAAGGTGCCGACATCGCGGATCGCGGCGCGTTTGACGTAGAGGCAGAAGCCGTGCCCCGTCGGCACATGCGGGTAGACCAGCTCCGATTGCTGCGTCAGCAGGCGCGCATAGGCATCTCGATCCACCCCGGCCGGAAGCCGGTTGACGCGGCCCGGCTCGGGCACCGAGAACGCTCCGGCATTGTCCGACATCGGGGTCGCCGTCGCGATCCGGCGGTCTGAATAGGCCGCCGCCCGCAGGTTCTGGAGCCAGCGGGGGGAGACGACCGTATCGGAGTTCAGGATCACGACGTCGGCCTCGCCCGCGAGCGCGACGCCGCGATTGACCGTGTCGGAGAAACCGAGCGTCTCGGGGTTCCGATGGAGATCGACGTTCTCGCGCCCGCCATAGGCATCCAGCAGGATTCCCATGGCGGGGTCCGAGCTGTTGTCGTCGAGCAGGAGAAGACGGAGGCCGGGGAGATCGCTGTGGGCCACCACAGATGCGAGGCAGTCGGCCACCTGATCCACGGCATTGTGGATCGGCACGATGACGCAGACGGGAGTCTCGGCGTCGCCCGCCGCGATGCGGTCGAACACGACCGCGCTGCGTGACGCCTCTGCGCGCGGGGGCAGCTCCATCGGCGCGCCGACCGGCTGGCGCGACACGGCACTGCGGACAACGACCGTCATGGGCTTGCGGCGCGACAGAAGCGGGAGCGGGAACTCGAAGCCGCGATAGGCTCGGGACGCGCGCAGCGCCTTCAGATCCTCCCGCCGCCTGTCGGCATTGGCGCGGGCGAAGAACACACCGTCGACGAGCATTTCGAGGGCGACGCCTTCGCTCGCGACGGGCTTCGAGCCGGCCCAGCCCTCGACCACGCCGCGATCGGCGCGCTCGACCCGTCCGTCCACCGAGATCGCCGTCGAGACGACCTTGCGGTCGATCAGATGCGGACCAAGCCGCAGATCGAAGGTGTGGCGCGACGGCAGACCGAAACGCGAGCGGCGATCGGGGGAGAACAGGTCGGCGAGATTCTCGGCGGGGAGGTAGAACCCGCATCCGAGTTGCCCTGAACGCCCCGCCCGGACCACGTCGGGCCGGTCGATGTCGATCGCGAGGGGAAACGACGCCGAGCCGTCGATCACCAGTTCCGGGCCGAGCGCGGCGTCGCGGGGATCCACATCGACCCATCCCGAAACGCCCCCCGGACCGATGCCGTCCAGCGCGCCTCTCGATCTCGGCTGGCCGATCCGCGTCTTGCGGGAGGCCCGCAAGGCGCCCGGAAGGCGCGCCGTCCCGACGGTCAGCCGCTCCGGCCGACCGACGGCTTGCCGCGGCATCCGGGCGACGAAGCCGAGCGCCGCCCTGCCGAAGCGCGCGACGGGCAGGTCGCCTCGCTCGAGCAAGGTCAGGTCCTGGAGACGGGCGCCCTTCTCGAACACGGCTGCCCCGTCCGGAGCCGAGCCGAGCCGCCGGTCGACGATCCATCCCGAGACCACGATCTCGGCATCGGTGATCTCGATCTCGTCGATATGCCCCTCGAGCGACGTCAGGAGGCGGGTGCGGTAACGGGCCACCTCACCGCGCAACGCCTGGATGAGGTTCCCGGAGCGGTCGAGCAGATCACGCAACGGAAGCGGGCCTTCTCGGCGAGCGACCACGGCGAAGGGAGCCGCAAGACGGCCGGACAGTGCGAATGGCGTACCGCCTCATTCCCAGGTTCCGCGAGGGGCTGTCGTCGATGCAAGGCGCGGTCCTTGCGCCGTCACCGCGATTTCCTCGATCCCATCGGGGCCCATTCTCCCGAACCACCCGATATCGACCACCGCCGGCGACAGGCACCGGCACGATGACGGCGCCCGCACGCCGCAGGCGCGGACACGATATGGCGCCGTCCCACCCGGCGCCAGCCTCACGCGCGCCGCCGCAACGGGTCGCCATGCCCGTGCCAGCGGGTCGCCGATCAGGATAGCGGCTCATGGAAGCGTGCCGTCCCACGACCGCGCCCAGGCATGAGCCCGGTCGCCGCGCGTCCGTTAGGACGCGGCCGCCAGGCGCTCGACCATCCCGCCCAGGGGACGAAGCGAGAAGCGCTTCAGCTCCGCCGCCTCGTCCGCCAGCGCGGACAGGATCGAGCTCGAGCTGTTGCTGACGTTCGAGCCGTGCACCATCTGGATCCACATCGGGAAGCGGGTCATCGGCGTGAAGACGCGCCCCTTCGAGAACACCCGGCTGTGATTGCCCGACAGCGCCGTCGCGCCCTTCATCTTCGGGAAGGCATCGGCCCTCTCGAACTTCGACAGGAACGCGTTGTTGTTGAGCGGAAACACGCGGCAGGTGTCGCCGTTATACTGCATGCCGTAAGGGAACGAGATCCAGAAATCCCGCTCGTCCGGCAGCTTCTCGTAGACCGCAGCCGCATAATCGTCGACCGCCTCGCAGAAGAGCTTGTTGATGGCGTCGTCGTTGTCCACGCGCGAGGTCAGCACGTAACGGTGATCGGGGCGCAGGGCCTCGGCCACCGAGCGGACGAAGACGAGGCGCGCGCTTTCGTGCTCCCCGTTGATGACCCGCTGCCAGACCGGCACGATCCAGGGATACGGCTTGATGAGATCGAGAACCGGCTGGATATGATCCCGCCGGGTCTCGTCGAAGCCGATGAACCAGCGGTCGGGCCGCCGCGCCTGCCCGACCACGGAGGGCAGGCACGTCTGCGCGAAAATCGCGGCGCGCTTCTTCAGCCAGACCGCGAAATCCTCTTCCGACAGGATCCGGCCGGTATCGCGGAACTGCGGAAGGAACATGTTGAAGCGCGTCAGCAGCGCGTAGAAGATCGGAAGCTGCGGCCGCGGGTTCTCGTAGGTGAAGATCCCATCGTCGAGAAGCGATCGCAGAGGATGGCTCTTGCGCCGCTCCTCGTCGGCCGGCGCCACGTCCTGGGCCGCAGCCGGAGCAGCGGCCGGCTTCGCGGCCGCCGGCGTCGAGGGAGCCGAAGGCTTGGTCTCGCCCGCGTTCGGATCGAACTTTTTCGGCAGCGCCTCATGGCCGGGCGCGACTCCCGCTCCGAGCTGCAGGAACTGCAGCTTTCGGCCGCCGGTCTGCAACACCTCGAACTGCTGGAGGTTCGAGACCAGTTTGGGATCGATATCGATCGTCGACGTATTCGAATCCACGATCGACTGGATCAGCTCGCGGCAACGGTCGGATTCGGGGTTCTTCGCGATGAGATAGCTCGGGGCGCTCTCATTCGTCATCAGAATGAGCTTGTAGCCCGTCTCGTTCACGAAATCGATCACGGCCGGGATCACGCCGAACTTCTTTGCTCTCGACATCTTCGTGTTCGAGAAATCATGCCCGAACAGGAAACCGTCATCGACGACCTTGTCCCGGAACGCGCGAAGGTCCGAAAGCACCCCGTCATAGGAGTGCATTGCGTCGATATAAACCCAGTCGAAATACTTGTCCTTGAAGCGCTTCACAGCGGTCGTCGAATACTCTCGATGGATCTCGACCGTCCCATCCTCGATCTTCTTCTCGAACATCTTCGAGACGGCAAGGAATTTTTCCTCGAGCTCGCCCTTGATGTGATACGAACTGACGTACTCGTCCTCCTGACCGCCCCACGGATCGATCAGGTGCAGCTTTCGCGGGCCCGAGTTCTTGAGGATCTGCGAGGCAAAGGCGCCGTTATAGACGCCGATCTCCGCGCAGACGCCTCCATTCGGCAGCTTCTGAAGCAGCTGAACACGGTTCAGTGACGTTATCAGCACGTTAGACTCCTTCGATCCCGATCAGAAGCCGCCGGCATGCGAAGTCGGCCTGGCAGCCGCTCGCACGCCTCGGCGCCGACGTCGTTCAGTTATCGCGCGTCAAGTTGCGCCTCATCGCGCAAACAGTCCAATCGCGTCTACCACGACCTTGTTGATGAAACGCCGCTGGTCCAGCCCCTTGAACTGCGAATGTCCGACAAGGAACACAGCGATGTCGCAAGCCTCGCGAGCCTGTTCTGCATCGACCAGTTCGACGCGATCGTTATCCGCCAGCTTCCGAGGCAGTTCCTTGATCCAGGGATCGCAGATCTTGATCAGGGCGGAGTCGATCTCCGCCAGTTCCTCGGCGATCTCCAGAGCCGGGCTCTCCCGGAGATCTTCGACATCGGGCTTATAGGTCAGTCCGTAACAGGCGATCACCGGCTGACGGAAACGGGCCGCATGCTGCTTGACCTTGTCGACGACGAAGAGAGCCTTCCCGTCATTGACGATCCGCGCCGCCTTGATGATGCGGCTTTCCTCGGGAGCGCTGTCGACGATGAACCAGGGATCGACCGCGATGCAATGCCCACCGACGCCCGCTCCGGGATTCAGGATCGAGACCCGCGGATGGCGGTTCGCGAGCTTGATCGCGCTCCAGACGTCGACGCCCAGTCTTTCGCTGATCATCGATAGTTCGTTGGCGAAGGCGATGTTGACGTCGCGGTACGAATTCTCGACGAGCTTGACGAATTCGGCGGTGCGGCAGTCGGTCATGAAGATGTCGCCGGTGACGAAGGTGCGGTAGAGCCGCGCCGCCGCCTCCGAACACTTGCCGGTCATGCCGCCGACGATCCGGTCGTTATTGACGAGTTCACGGAGCATGTGGCCCGGCAGGATGCGCTCGGGGCAATGCGCGATGGCGACGTCTGCCCCATCGGTATCGACACCGTACTGAGCGAATTTCAGGTCGGGGCGGAGTTCCGCGAGGCGCGCATTGATGCGCTCGGTGGTGCCGACGGGAGAGGTCGATTCCAGAATGACCGTGGCGCCACGGTCCAGAAACGAAGCGATGGCCTCGGTCGCCGCCATCACATACGACAGGTCCGGCTTGTGCTCGTCGGTCAGCGGGGTCGGCACGGCGAGGACATAGAATTCCGCCTTCGACGGCTCGCTCTGTGCACGCAGCCGCCCGGTCTGGACGCTCGCCTCGAGAAGCATGTCGAGGTCAGGCTCGAAGAAGTGCGAGACCCCCTGGTTGATGCTCCGAACCGCAGCCTCGTTGATATCGTATCCGATCACCTCGTGGCCACGGCTGGCCAACATCGAGGCGACGGGCAATCCGATATAGCCAAGTCCGACGACGCAAACGGTGCTCATCTAGATAATCCTGCGGCGAGATTTGTCGGTTGAACGGTTGCAGCGAGGCTGCGATGTGGTTCGAAGCGCGATCGATTCACCGGCGAACCACACGGACGCTTTCCTCGCGCCTGATCACGTCATCATGACGGCGGCCCGTGCGGCCCACGCGATCGGATGTCCTGCCAGCCAGTCGCAATCGTGTTTCCGATGATCTTCCAGTCGCGCTTCTCCTCGATGAAGCGACGCGCCTTCCGTCCCATCGGCTCGGCCATGGACGGCTGGTCGATCACATTCGACATGACCCGGACCAGGTCGTCCAAGGAGCCCTTCTCGAACAGCCAGCCGGTCTCGCCCTCGTCGACGAACTCGGCGATGGGGGCGACGGAGGAGCCGATCACCGGCTTTGCCATCGCCATGGCCTCGAACGGCTTCAGCGGAGAGACCATCTCCGTGATCTCGGTCGATGCGCGCGGGAACACCGCGACGTGCACGAGCGAGTAATAGGACGGAACCTGCTCGAAAGGGATGCGCCCGGTCACGATGATGTTGTTCTCGTGATCGAACTCTTTCTTGTAGGCGACGACGTCGTCGAACACGCCGCCGTCGCCGATGAGGAGGAGCTTGAACCGCTTGCCGCGCTTCGTGAGTTCCGTCGCGGCACGGCAGAGATCGATCAGGCCTTCGTAACGCGCGAAGGTGCCGATGAAGCCGAAGACGATCTCGTCCTTGATCCCGAGCTCGCGCTTCAGAGCCTCGTCCGTCGCCCTCGGCGTGAAACGCTCGGTCTCGACGCCGTTCGGCGCGAGCACGATCTTGCTCTCGTCCACGCCACGCCGAACCAGTTCGGCCTTAACCTGTCCCGTGATGGCGAAGACGCGATCCGCGTTCCTGGCCACCAGACCCTCCATCCGCTCGAACAGCGAGAAATGGTCCGTCTGACGATAGCCGGGCGTGGTCGAGGCTCTCGTGATCTCCCACAGGCCCCGGACCTCGTAGCAGAACGGCAAGCCGAGGAGCCGGGCGGCCCTGAGGGCCGGCAGCCCGGCAACCCAGTTCGAGGCGCTGTGGATGACGTCCGTCTCCATCGCGGCCGCGACATGGGCGATCCGCTGCGAGCATTCCAGGACGTAGTTCTCGAGGGTCATGGTGTCGCGAGACGCGTCCGTGCCGCCGAGATGGATATAGGGCAGCCCGTCGATCTCCTCGATATAGCTCGTCGCGGGCTTCTTCTTCTCGGCATCCCACGGATAGCCGAGCCGCGTGACGCCCAGCACGTCCTCGTCGAGCGATTTCAGCGAGCGGAGCAGATAATGCGACCGCATGGCGTAGCCGTTCGTGTCGTACGGAACGGAGCGCCACAGAACGTAAGCGGTGCGACGCCTGTTCGATCGGACATGGGCCGCCGGGGCCGGAAGCCGGATGCCCTGCTCGTGGGACGCATGGGCCCAGGACCACAGCGTCCGGGCGTAGCGGATGCTCGAGATCGGAAAGCTGCTCCGCCCCGCCATGCTGGTGAGGTAGGCCAAGCCGGGAAGCTCGAGGAAATCGGACTGCCGGAACGCTCGGGCAAGGCTCCGCAGAAACCGCTTGTCAGGGATCGACCTGAGGGCCGCGTGCCAGGACCGGCGCCCTTCGATATCCTCGCGATAGGCCGGCACGAGTTCGGCGGCGATACGCTCGACGAGTTGCTCCGTCGTCAGGCCGGCGGCCTCCCGGCTGAGGGCGAGGAGCTTGTTCAGGCTCTCGCTCTCCACGGTCGCCGACCCGCTCTCCGGCAGCAGGCCTCCCGCGCGCTCCTCGACCTTGGACATGAAGCGCCGCTCTTCGAGCGCATTCTCCCGCGCCGAGAGCAGGTTCAGGACCTGCTGGAGGGCGGTCCAGGACACCGTCACCGTGTTCGCGCCGCCATCGGCGCCGTCTTCGCAGAGGCTCTTCAGAAGCGCTTCGCGCGCATCGTAGGCCGAGGCATAGCGTTGCCGCGGAAGATCGGCCGGGACCCGCATGTAATCGGGGGCCGGCGTCTTCGCGGGCACGTCCAGCCGCATCGACGTTCCCTTGATGCGCACCTCGAGCCGGTCGGCATTCGGACCGACGAGCGGATCGAGCGGCATCTTGAAGCCGAATTGATTCGCGCCGAGATGCTTGAAGGCCGGGTCCTTGCGCAGCATCCGGCAAGGCCACGTCGCCTGAAGGACCCCGTCTGCGAAGACTTCGAGCTCGGCCGGCTCGTAATTCGGCCCGTGCGCCCATCCCCGTATCTCGAGGTTGTTGCGGGTCTCGATCCGACCGTTCGGGGGAACTGTCAGCGCGTCGATCCGACCCCGCAATTCGGGCCCGTCCACGATCCTGACCGAAACGCTTTTTGCCGCGCCCGCCGAGCCGGCCTTTCCCGGCAGGGGAAGGCTGAAACCGTAGCGCCCGTCTCCGATCGACTTCCGGGCGAGATCGGCTCGGAGGATGTCCGCCGGCGCCGTGGCGACGAGCGCGTCGTCGACATAGAGCTCCACCGTCAGCCGCTTGCCCGGCTCCGCGGGCAGCCACGCCCAGCCCTCGGCCTGGTGCAACCAGACGCGTTCGAGGCGGCCCTCAACTTTCATTGATCACCAATCCCCGTCTTGCTCGGACGCGTCGAGATCATCGACAGTACTGAAGAGATCCTTGAGATCTTCGTAGACGATCTCAAGGGCAAGTGCATCTGCTGTCTGAATGACCCGCTCGAGAACGAGCCGGTCGACCTGGACGAAAGCCAGTTCGGCCAAAGCCGGCGGCAAGGCGGCCACGGGAGGCTCGATCGCTTCCGTGTCGGAAACCGCACCGGACGGGCGGCGCGACAAGGTGTCGGCAATCACGCGCGTGATGGCGGAGCCGGAACGGAGCAAGCCCGCCAGTTTGCGGGGAGGAAACTTCTCGATCGACAAGTTCACCCACATTCGGTTGTGCCTCGCGGGGGTGCGGCGAACCAGGCAAGCCACGGATCGCGATGGCGTCGCCCCTAGCCGCCGCGACCGGCGCGCCTCTTTAGCGGAGCGAGGGTGGTGGCGTCGAGCCGCCACCTCCCGGAGCGCCGGATCCCAGATCCCGGCGGTCGAGGACATCTCGGGTCCCGAAGAGGAATGGGCACCGTCAAGGCGCACCGCGCGGGACAACCTCGCCTCCCGCGCACCGAAACGACCCCGCGAACCGTCGTAAGAGGGTGCCTGCGACGCGGCGCCGCGCGCATGCGCCGCACCCCTTTCGCGTTTCAATCCGGTGTCGTGCGCCGGCCCGTCGCGGCCTGCGGGACGAAGGTCCGGCGCTTACGAGCCGAGAAACGTCACAGCCTCCTCGAGGCTTGCGCGGCTTGTCCGGAAACCATTGGCCGGATGAGCCTCGTCCTCATAGCCGAACGCGATCCCGCAGACGACGCGGCGATCATCCGGCAGCCCGAAATGGCGCCGGATCAGTCCCGAGCGTGAGGCGAGCGCCGCCTGGGCGATCGTCGCGATGCCGAGGCTCTGAGCCGCGAGGAGGACATGGCCGACATACGATCCGCAATCGACGGCACCGTAGGGCCCGAGCGCGGCATCGCTCGTCACGATCGCGACGTGAGGCGCTCCGAAGAACCGGAAATTCTCCGCGGCCTGACGAGCGCCCGCTTCCCGGTCGCCCCGCGGGACGCCGACGCTGTCATAGAGCTGGTAGCCGCATTCCCGGCGACGGGCGAGATAGACGCCCTCATAGGCGCTCGGCCATGGGATATCGGGCGCGTCGTCCTCGCCTGCCGCGAAGGCCGCCGCGAAGGCTTCGCGGAAGCGCTCGGTTTCCGCGCCGCTCGTCACGACGACCTGCCAGGGCTGCGAGTTGCACCAGGAGGCGGCGCGCTGCGCGATCCCGAGCATCCGCTCGATGAGCGGGCGCGGCACGGGATCGGGCCGGAAGGCACGGCAGCTGTGACGCTGCCGCAGCAGCGCCTCCAGCAGATCGGCCGCCGCGGCCGGCGGCGAGAGCGAAGCGTCCATCACGAAGCGTCTCCCAGCGTCTCGGCGATCTCGGCCTCCGAGAAGCCCCATCCGGCCAGGATCGCGCGGCTATGCTCCCCGACGGCCGGGGGTGGCCCCTGGATCGCGGATTCGGTCCGGCTGAACCGCGGGGCCGGCGCGGGATGCAGGACACCGTCAAACTCGACGAAGGTCGCCCGCGCGGCGAGATGCGGATGGTTCGGCGCCTCGCCGAGCGACAGGACGGGGGCGAAGCAGATGTCGGTCCCTTCGAGGAGCCGGCACCATTCGTCCCGGTCGCGCGTCGCGAAGGCGGCCTCGAAAGCCTGCCGGAGATACTCCCAGTTCGACGGAGCGCGGTCCTTCAGGGCGGGATCGTCGAGACCCAGCTTCTCCAGCATGAGCTCGTAGAAGCGCCGCTCGACCGGCCCGATCGCGATCCAGCTCCCGTCGCGCGTGCGGTACGTGCCGTACCAGGGCGCGCCGCCGTCGAGTTCGTTCGCGCCGCGCCGATCGCTCCACAGACCGGCCTGGAGCAAGCCGTAGAACAGCGAGCCGAGAAGCGCCACGCCGTCCACCATGGCGGCATCGACCACCTGCCCCTTGCCCGAGCGCTGCGCTTCGAGGAGCGCGGCGAGAACGCCGATCACCAGGTTCAGCGAGCCGCCGCCGTAATCCCCGACGAGGTTCAAGGGCGGCACGGGACGTTCGGGCGTGCCGATCGCGTGCAGCATGCCCGACAGCGCGACGTAGTTGATGTCGTGCCCGGCCGCCTGGGCCAGCGGACCCGTCTGTCCCCATCCCGTCACGCGGCCGAAGACGAGCTTCGGATTGAGCCCGAGCAGATGCTCAGGGCCGAGCCCGAGCCGCTCCATCACGCCGGGCCGGAATCCCTCGATCAGGGCGTCGGCCTTCGGCACGAGCTTCTCCATCGCCCGGATCCCCTCCGGCGACTTGAGGTCGAGCACGAGCGATCGGCGGCCGCGATTGGTGAGGTTCAGGTTCTCGGGGATCGTGATGCCGAGATCCTGCGGTGCGGCCCGGTCGATGCGGATGACCTCGGCCCCCATGTCCGAGAGCAACATCCCTGCGAAGGGTGCGGGTCCGATCCCCGCCATCTCGATGATCCGAAATCCGGAAAGGGGTCCTGACATGCAACCTCTATCTGCGGCGCGGCCCGGACCGGGCCGACCTTCTTTATATGTTCGACGATGACGCACGGGGCGAGCCCGCGCACGACACTCGAACCGATGCGGCCCGCGAGGGCAAGGGTCTGGAGCGTCAAACACCGCCTCGGCGAGGCCGGTGGGGATGGCGAGACGAAACAAGAGCCGGTAGGACGGGACGGCGAACGGGGATCACCTCGTCGAGATCGGGAGGAGACGAGACAGGTGAGCGAGTCCGACGAGATCGTCCTCGATTCGACGCGGCGGCTGTTCGACGACCTTTTCCCGAGGGATGAGGCAAGCCGGCGCGACGAGACGGCCTGGCCGGCGCAGGCCTGGGCCAGCGTCGAAGAACTCGGATTGCCGCTCGCGCTGCTCTCCGAGGACCAGGGCGGATTCGGGCTCTCGGCCGAAACCCTCGCCGGCATCATGGCGCTTGCGGGCGAAGCCGCCCTGCCCCTCCCTCTGGCCGAGACCATGATCGCGACGCGGCTCCTGGGCGTGTCGGGAATCGAGGCGCCGCAGGGCCCACTGTCGATCGCGCCAGCGCCGTCCGGCGGTCGGATCCAGGCGACGCGCGAGGGCGCCGGCCTTCGGCTCTCGGGCGTGCTGCCGCGCGTGCCGTGGGGCGCGCAAGCCGCCGGGATCGTGCTGGTCGCCGATACGGCGGAAGGGCCCTGCCTCGCCCTCCTGCGACCTGCCGATTACCGCGTGAGCGCCGGCAAGAACCTCGCGGGGGAGCCGCGGGACGATGTTGCACTTGACGGTGCCATCGACGGCGCCTTCGTGCGGCCCGGCGACTGCGCCGCTCGCGACCTCAAGGCGCTGGGTGCCGCCTTCCGGGCGATGGCGATGGCCGGCTCCATCGGGCGGGTCCTCGCGATGTCGGTCGCCTATGCCAACGAGCGGGTGCAGTTCGGCCGGCCCATCGGCAAGTTCCAGGCGATCCAGCAGAACCTCGCCATCGTCGCGGGCCAGGCCGCGGCGTCGGCCGGCGCGGCGGCGATCGCGGCCGAGGCGGTGTCCGGCCGGGGCGGGCGCCTCGCCATGGCCGCGGCCAAGCTGCGCACCGGCGAGGCGGCGGGGATCGTCGCCTCGATCGCCCATCAGGTGCATGGCGCCATCGGCTGCACCCACGAGCACTCGCTGCACATCCACACCCGGCGTCTGTGGTCCTGGCGGGACGAGTTCGGCAACGAGGCCGAGTGGAGCCGCGAACTCGGCGAGCACGTGGTCGGCCTCGGCGCCGACGGGCTCTGGCCTTTCGTGACGAGCCTGTGAGGCAGATGGATCCATGCTGACGTTCCCCCCTCCCCCCGAGACCACATCCGCCATCGAAACCCTCCGCCGGGAGGTCCGCGACTTCCTCGCCGTCGAGCTGAAGGACCGCAAGCCCATGGACCGGGCTCGGACCTGGACCGGGTTCGACGCCGATTTCAGCCGCAAGATGGGCGAGCGCGGCTGGATCGCCATGACCTGGCCGAAGCGTTACGGCGGCCACGAACGCAGCGCGCTCGAGCGCTACGTCGTGATGGAGGAGATGCTGGCCGCGGGCGCACCCGTCGCAGCACATTGGATCTCCGACCGTCAGAGCGGCCCGCTCTTGCTCAAGGTCGGGACCGAGGCGCAGCGCGAGGCCATCCTGCCGAAGATCGCGCGGGGCGAATGCTTCTTCGCGATCGGCATGAGCGAACCCGATTCCGGCTCCGACCTCGCCGCGACGCGAACCCGCGCGACACCGGTCGAGGGCGGGTTCCGCGTCAACGGCACCAAGGTCTGGACCACCGAGGCGCACCAGTGCCACTACATGATCCTCTTCTGCCGCACCGGCACGCAGGAGGATCGCAAGGGCGGCACGAGCCAGTTCCTGGTCGACCTCAAGACCCCGGGGATCACGATCCGCCCCATCCTCGACGTCGCGGGCGAGCACCACTTCAACGAGATCGTGCTGGAAGACGTCTTCCTTCCGCAGAGCGCGCTCGTCGGAAAGCTCGGCGACGGCTGGGACCAGGTGATGGGGGAACTCGCCTTCGAGCGAAGCGGGCCGGAGAGGTTCCTGTCCTCCTTCGTGCTGCTGACGGAACTCATCCGCGAACTCGGCCCCGACGCTTCCGACGAGGCCAAGGCCGTGATCGGCCGGCTGACCGGCCACCTGATGACGCTGCGCTATCTCTCGCGCTCCGTCGCAGGCCTGCTGCAGAAGGGCGAGAACCCGGCCCTCCATGCGGCCGTCGTGAAGGATCTCGGCGCGCTCTACGAGCAGGCCATGCCGGATGTCGTGCGCCAGCTCGTCGGGATCGAGCCCTCGCTGACCTCCGGCAACGACCTCTCGGAGGTCCTCGGCTACATCACGCTCACCGCGCCGTCCTTCTCGTTGCGCGGCGGCACGCGCGAGATTCTGCGCGGCATCATCGCACGCGGCCTCGGCCTGCGCTGATGGATCGGGCCCCGACCCGCGCGGGCGAGCCATGGTCCGACACCTCCGAGAGGTGACGGGGGCGCCCGTGACGCGTCAGCCGAGTCCGGACTGGGATGGGTGCGGCGGCGGCCGCCGCGATGCCCGCCCACGCTTGAAGGAAGGGCGCCGGAGGCAGAAGAGATAAATATTTCCCCCGATGCCGGCAAAAGAGGCGATTGATCTACAGGTTTTGTTTAGTCGAGGTATCGTTTCCATTGCTTCGATGCTGCAATGCAGAAAGAATGGGTGACCAAACGGGGAACCCACCATGATCATCAATCGTCGGGAAGCCATCCGGATTGCGGGCGCCCTGGCCCTCGGGTCGGCCGCCGGCAGTCCCGCCTTCGCCCAGAGCGGAACGCCGAAGCGGGGCGGTACCCTCACCGTGCAGCTCAGCGGCGAGCAGCGCGTGCTCAACCCGGCGATCCGGGCCTCCACCGGCGTCTACATCGTCACGTCGAAGATCATGGAGCCGCTCGTCGACCTCGACGCGAGCGGCGTCCCGGCCGCCGTGCTCGCGACGAGCTGGACGAGCGCACCGGACGGCAAGACCCACACATTCAAGCTGCGGGAGGGCGTCACCTGGCATGACGGCAAGCCGTTCACCTCGGCGGACGTCCAGTACACTGCCATGGAGATGTGGAAGAAGTACCTGAACTACGGCACCCAGCTCCAGCAATACCTCGAGGCGGTCGAGACGCCCGACGCGACGACGGCCGTCTTCAAATACAGCCGGCCCATGCCGCAGAACCTCCTGCTGCGCGCCCTCTGCGACCTCGGCTATATCGCGCCGCGCCACGTCTTCGAGGGCACCAACATCCTCGACAACCCGGCGAATACCGCGCCGATCGGAACCGGTCCGTTCAAGTTCGTGCAGTACGAGCGTGGCCAGTTCATCATCGCCGACCGGAACCCGAACTACTGGCGCAAGGACTTCCCCTATCTCGACCGCATCGTGTGGCGCTTCATCATCGACAAGGCCGCCGCGGCAGCGGCGCTCGAGACGGGACAGACACAACTCTCGACCTACAACGCCCTCTCCCTCGCCGATCTCGATCGGCTGAAGACCGACGCGCGCTTCACCGTCACGAGCAAGGGACTCGAGGCCAACGCCTTCAACAACACGCTCGAGTTCAACACGCGGCGCAAGGAACTCTCCGACGTGCGCGTGCGGCAAGCCATCGCCCAGGCGATCGACGTGCCCTTCTTCATCGAGAACTTCATCTACGGGCAGGGCAAGCCGGCCACGGGCCCGATCCCGTCGGTCTCGACGGCCTTCTACACCGAGGCGCCGCCGCCCTATAAGCTGGACGTCAAGAAGGCGAACGCGCTGCTCGACGAGGCCGGCTACAAGCGCGGCGCCGGCGGCACTCGGTTCACGCTCAAGCTCGTGCCGATCCAGAACGGCGAGGACGTGCCGCTGCTCGCGACCTTCATCCAGCAGTCGCTGAGCCAGGTCGGCATCAAGGTCGACATTCTCAATCTCGACAGCGCGGGCGCCCTCGCGACCGTCTATCGCGACTGGAACTTCGACCTCGCCACCGGCTG
Source organism: Enterovirga rhinocerotis (assembly GCF_004363955.1). Classification (GTDB taxonomy): domain Bacteria; phylum Pseudomonadota; class Alphaproteobacteria; order Rhizobiales; family Beijerinckiaceae; genus Enterovirga; species Enterovirga rhinocerotis. The sequence goes on along the minus strand of NZ_SNZR01000014.1, from coordinate 417,604 downwards.
GCACCAGTATCGCGGCGACCCGGCCGTCTCGACCACGGTCTGGTACCGCTCGGGATCGCCGAAGGGCGCGCCCTGGACCAACCAGTACGGCTGGAAGAACGACGCCGTCGACAAGATGATCGACGATGCCGCCGCCGAGCTCGATCCGGTCAAGCGCAAGGCCCTCTATGCCGAATGGGTGAAGGCGGTGAACGCCGACATTCCGGTCTGGATGATGATCGAGCGAACCTTCCAGACCGCGATCTCGAAAAAGGTCCAGGGCGCCCTCAACATGCCCCGCTGGGGCTCCGGCGACTGGCACGATACGTGGATAGAGAGCTAGGATCGGCTGCGGGCCGCTCCGCCATCCTCTCTCGGGGAGGGCGGAGCGCGCCGTTCCGCAGGGCCGAGCAAACCCGCTAGCCCTGAGGGGACGAAGGCCTCGATCGTGAAGTACGCATGACCATCTTGTCCCTGGCGCTCCGGCGTCTCGCCGCGAGCCTTCCGACGCTCGTGATCATCCTTGCCGGGCTGTTTCTGCTGCTCCAACTCGCACCGGGCGATACCGTCGACGCGCTGATGGCGCAGATGGGCGGCGGCGACCCGGCCCTCGCCGAGGAACTGCGCAGGTTCTACGGCCTCGACATCTCGGCTCTCGCTCAGCTCGGCCGCTACCTGCTGCGGCTCGTCCAGTTCGATCTCGGCCAATCGGCCATCTACGGCAAGCCCGTCGCCCAGGTCATCGCCGAGCGGCTGCCGGTGACGCTGCTCCTCATGGGGAGTTCGCTCTCGCTGGCCTTCGCAGCCGGGACCGCGCTCGGCATCCTCGCCGCCCGCCAGCTCGACCGCTGGCCGGACACGCTGATCTCGACCCTCGGCCTCATCTTCTACGCGACGCCGTCCTTCTGGTTCGGGCTGATGGGCATCGTCCTGTTCTCGATCACGCTCGGCTGGCTGCCCTCCGGCGGCTTCGAGGAGGTGGGCGCAGGTCTGACCGGCCTCGACCGCGCCCTCGATATCGCCTGGCATCTCGTCCTGCCCACCGTGACGCTCGCTCTGATCTTCCTCGCGACCTATCTGCGCATCATGCGGGCCTCGATGCTCGAGGTGATGAGCCTCGACTTCGTGCGCACCGCGCGCGCCAAGGGCCTCGCCGAGACGGGCGTCGTCGTGCGCCACGCCCTGCGCAACGCGATGCTGCCGATGGTGACGCTGATCGGGCTGCAGGCCGGCACCATGCTCGGCGGCTCGGTCGTGGTCGAGAGCGTCTTCGCGCTGCCGGGCCTCGGCCGGCTCGCCTACGAATCCGTCGTCCAGCGGGACCTCAACACCCTGCTCGGCATCGTCTTCGTCTCGGCGCTGCTCGTGATCGTCATCAACTTCCTGGTCGACCTGCTCTACGGCCAGCTCGACCCGCGGATCGGAGCCGGACGATGACCGGCTCCCTGGCGCGCTACGCCAAGAACCCCGCCGCTCTGCTCGGGCTGGTCCTGCTCCTCGCGGTGATCGCGATGGCGCTGCTCGCGCCCATCCTGTTTCCGAAGGATCCGCTCAGCCTCGCCGGCCGGCCGCTGCAATGGCCCGATCTCGGCGGCCGCTTCCCGCTCGGCACCGACAATAGCGGTCGGGACATCGCCGCGCAGATCTTCCACGGCGCGCAGGTATCGCTCCTGATCGGCCTCGTCGCGACGACCATCTCGATCGCGATCGGGATCGTGGTCGGCGCGCTGGCGGGCTTCTACGGCGGCTGGATCGACGATGCCCTGATGCGCGTCACCGAAGCCTTCCAGACGCTGCCGAACTTCCTGCTGCTGCTCGTGCTGGTCGCCGTCTTCGGCTCGGACATCACGACCGTGACGGTCGCGATCGGCCTCGTCTCCTGGCCCGCCACGGCCCGGCTCACGCGGGCGGAGTTCCTGACCTTGCGCAACCGCGAATTCGTCCAGGCCTGCCGGGTGCTCGGCATGGGGGACCTCCGCATCATCTTCCGCGAGATCCTGCCGAACGCCCTGCCGCCCGTCATCGTCTATGCCAGCGTCGTCATGGCGATCGCGATCCTGCTCGAGAGCGCCCTCGCCTTCCTGTCGCTCTCCGATCCGAACATCGCCTCCTGGGGCAACCTGATCGGCGCAGGCCGCAACGTCCTGCGGGTCCAATGGTACGTCTCGGCGATCCCGGGCGTCGCGATCCTCCTCACCGTTCTCGCCGTCTCCCTCGTCGGCCAGGGACTGAACGACGCGCTCAACCCGCGCCTGCGCCGGAATCCGAAGCCGTGAGCGAACCTCTTCTGTCGATCGAAAACCTCTCGGTCCGCCTGCCTTCCGGCGCGGACCGGAGCCATGCCCTCAACGACGTCTCGCTGACCCTGTCGGCCGGCGAGATTCTCTGCGTCGTCGGCGAAAGCGGATCGGGCAAGTCCATGCTCGCCTCGACCGTCATGCGCCTCCTGCCGCCCGGCGTGACGGCCTCGTCCGGCCGGGTTCTCATGGGCGGCACCGATCTCCTGACGCTGTCCGAGCCCGAGATGCGGCGCGTGCGCGGCGCCCGGATCGGCATGATCTTCCAGGAGCCGATGACGGCGCTCAATCCGCTGCTGCGGGCCGGCGACCAGGTCGGCGAGATGTTCGCCATCCACACCGACCTCGACAAGGCGGCGATCCGCGAGAAGGTCCTCGCACTCTTCCGCGAGGTGCGTCTGCCCGATCCGGAGGCGGCCCTGCGGGCCTATCCGCACGAATTGTCGGGCGGCCAGCGCCAGCGGGTGATGATCGCGATGGCCCTCGCGCTCGAACCCGCGGTCCTGATCGCGGACGAGCCGACGACGGCGCTCGACGTCACGACCCAGGCCCGCATCCTCGCCCTGATCGAGGACATCCAGAAGCGGCGCGGCATGGCCGTGTTGTTCATCACCCACGATTTCGGCGTCGTCGCCGAGATCGCCGACCGGGTCGCGGTCATGCAGCATGGCCTCCTCGTCGAGGAAGGCCCGGCCGAGGCGGTGCTGAACCGGCCACAGGCCGAGTACACCAAGGCCCTGATCGCGGCCGTGCCTCCCCTCACCCCGGCCGAGCGGCGCCCGCAAGGCGCGGATGCCGCGCCGATCCTCCGGATCGAGAACGTCTCGAAGACCTATCGCTCGGGCGGCCTCTTCGCGACGAAGCGCGTCACGCATGCGGTGAAGGACGTCACGCTCTCCCTGCCCCAGGGCACGACGCTCGGCGTCGTCGGCGAGAGCGGATCGGGCAAGTCGACGCTCGCCCGCTGCATCATCCGTCTGCTCGATACGGACGAGGGGTCGATCCAGCTCGGCGACACCGATCTGGCCGCCCTCTCGCGCAGCGAGATGCGGCGCGAGGCCCGGCGCATCCAGATGGTGTTCCAGGACCCCTACGCGTCGCTCAATCCCCGCCGCCGCGCGGGCGAACTCGTGGCGCAGGGGCCGATGGTCCACGGCATGGGGCGGGCGGAAGCGCTCGCCAAGGCCCGCGACCTCTTCGCGCTCGTCGGTCTCGACCCGGCCGCCATCGACCGATTCCCGCACGAATTCTCCGGCGGTCAGCGCCAGCGGATCGGGCTCGCGAGGGCGCTCGCGCTCGAACCCGAGGTGCTGGTGGCGGACGAACCCGTCTCGGCACTGGACGTCTCGGTCCAGGCGCAGGTGCTGCGGCTGCTCGACGACCTGCGCGACAGGCTCGGGCTGTCGATGGTCTTCATCACGCACGACCTCCGGGTCGCGGCCCAGATCTGCGACCGCATCGCCGTGATGAAGGACGGAGTGGTGGTGGAAGAGGGCATCACGGCCGAGGTCTTCCTCGCCCCGAAGCACGATTACACGCGCGCCCTGCTCGCGGCCGTGCCGGGGCGGGACTGGAGCGCGAAGGCGGCCGAGCGAGCAAGGCAGCCCGGCCGCATGGCGACGGCCTCGCCGGCGTGATAGGCTCGAACGGGCTTCGCGAAGAGGGATCGCCATGCGGCAGATGACCCTGACATTGCCGGACGAGCTGGCAGACCTGATCGACGAGAAGGTCGCGTCCGGCGCCTATCCCAGCGGCAGCGACGTAGTCCGCCAGGGGCTGGAACTCCTCCGCGAGCAGGACGAGACGCTGGAGGACTGGCTTCGCCGCGAGGTCGTGCCAGCCTACGATGCGATGAAGGCAGACCCGTCGCGAGCCTTGGCGATAGACGACGTGCAGCGATCATTGACCGAATTGCACCGAGCCCTGGTCAAGTCAGCTTGACGTCCTATCGGGTCGTTTTTTCACCGGAAGCGCGCCGCCATCTGGAGGCGCTCACGACCTATATCGCTCGACAATCCTCGCCTGACAGAGCCGTCCGATTTGCACGATCGATCGTCGAGTACTGCGCCAAGCTCAGTCACATGCCCCATCGCGGGATACGGCGAGACGACACCCGGCCCGGACTGCGAATGATCGGCTTTCGTCGTAGCGTCACGATCGTTTTCGATACCGAAGCGGAAACCGTCACGATCCTCGGCATCCACTCCCGCGGGCACGACATCCAGCTTTTAGATTGACCAACAAGACAAATCTCCACAAGACCGACAGGAAGGCACCATGTCCCTGAGATTAGATCACATCGTCATCACGGTCTCGGATCTGAAAACGGCGTTCGACGACTACAAGTCGCTCGGCTTCAATCCGATCCAGGGCGGCGAGCATGCGAACGGCATCACGCAGAACGTGCTCGTGATCTTCGAGGACGGTTCGTATCTTGAACTCATCGCCTGGAAGAGGCCCGACGAGGGCATGCGCTGGTCGGACACCTACCACGCCGACGGCGAAGGCTTCATCGACCACGCGCTCCTGCCCGGAGACATCGTCGAGGTCGTGAAGGGGGCCCAGGCGCGCGGGCTCGATATCAGCGATCCGATGGATGGCGGGCGTCTCCGGCCGGATGGCGAGCGCCTCGTGTGGAAGACCGCGCGCTCGCCCGGCTCGGACGTGCCCTTCCTTTGCGGCGACGTCACGCCGCGCCGCCTGCGGGTGCAGGAGGATGCCGAGATCCGGCGCCAGCCGAACGGCGTGACCGGGGTCGCCGAGATCACCGTCGGCGTGCGGGACGTCGCGGCCTCCGCGAAGCGCTATGCGGCGCTGATCGGCGGAGAGGCTCCGTCTGATGTTGTGACCGCGACGGTTCTCGGCACTCCGGCGAGAACCGTGTCCCTCACCCTCTCGGGCGGCACCAAGGTCACGCTGGCCGAGCCCACCGCCTCCGGCACGCTCGCCGACCTCATCGAGGCGCGCGGACAGGGGCCGGTCGCCGTCGCCTACAAGGGCGGCAAGCCCGGCGAACTCGACCTCGCCAAGACCCACAAGGCTCGCATGGCGATCGTCTGATCGCGCCTTGGCCGCTCCTCCGGAAGACCGGGGGAGCGGCGAGACGGGATCGCTATCCCCGCGGGTCGGCGTCGAGCCTGACGGCAATCCCCTCGAGGCCCGGCGCCGAAGCGGGATAGAGATCCAGCGTCTTCGGATCGTGCCCCGGGATCACGCCGGAACGCTCGCTCGCGAGGGAGTAGCAACGGTTGTAGCTCTCCAGAACCTCCTCGACATTGTGGACGAGGTGGAAGGGGCGGCCGTTCTCCATATTGGCGTAGAAGTGGCTGGCATCGGACGCGAGCACCATCCAGCCGCGCCGCGTCCAGACGCGCATGACCTGCAGGCCTTTGGAATGGCCGCCGACCTTGTGCAGCGTGATGCCGGGCGCGAATTCGCTGTCGCCGTCATGGAAGGCGACACGGCCGGTGAAGACCTTCCCCACCATCGAGACGACGTCGTCGAGCTCGAACGGCACACGCAAGGTCGGGTGGCACATGCAGCGGCCCGTGCAATAGGCCATCTCGGTGTCCTGCAGATGGTATTTGGCCCGCGGGAACAGGTCGTAATTGCCGCAATGATCGTAATGCATGTGGCTGACGACGACATCCTCGACCCCGTCGGGATCGATGCCGATGCACTTCAGTCCCTCTCCCGGCGAGCGCAGGAACTGACGCTTGCGCTTCTTGGCCATCGCCTCGTCGAAGCCGGTATCGAAGATGATGGTGCGGCCGTTTCCGCGGATCGCCCAGACGAAGTAATCGAGCGGCATCGGCGTCTCGTGGGGGTCGCCGCCGAGGAAGTTCTCCCGTGTCGTCGCGTTCGCGTTATGTGCGTAGCGGACAGCGTGGATTTCGTAGGGTTCGAGTTCCGCCATCGTTTCCTCCTGATTTTGTCATGCCGGTCGGTCCTCCGCTCATTCCGGCTTTCGCCGGGATGAGCGGAGGTGGATTTCGGCAGGTTTGGGCTTTCGCCGTCAGCTTTGCTTGCCGACCGTCACGCCAGCCGGCGTCTCGATCACTTCGAGGATGCGCGTGAAATCGCTCTCGGCGCCCTTCTCGTCCTGAACCTTCTGCCAGACGGAGCGCACCGCCTTGGCCGTCGCCAGGTCGAGGCCCATGCCTTCCATCTCCTCGAGGCAGAGCCGCACGTCCTTGAACATCAGCCCGGTCGCGAAGCCGTAATCGAAGCGGCGGTTCAGCATCGATTTCGGATATTTCTGCGTGGTGGCCGTGTTCTGGCCGCTGGAGACGTTGATCACGTCCACCATCACCTGCGGGTCGATGCCGGCCTTCGTGCCGGCGACGATGGCCTCGGTCGAGATCGCCATGGCGGCCGCGGACATGAGGTTGTTGCAGAGCTTCATCATCTGGGCGGAGCCGGGAGCCTCGCCGATGAAGAAGACCTTGCCGATGTTCTTCAGCATCGGCTCCAGCTGCTCATAGGTCGGGCGCGGCCCCGAGACCATCACGGCCAGCGTGCCGGCCACGGCGCCGCCGACGCCGCCGCTGACGGGACAATCGACGAAGGTGATGCCCTTCGCCTTGAGCTTCTCGGAGATCGCGGCCGCGACGCGCGGTCCGGTCGTCGAGAGGTCGACGACCGTCTTCACCTTCGAGCCGCCGGACACGCCGCCCTCGCCGAGGACGACCTTGTCGACGATATCGGGGGTCGGGAGGCTGACGAGAACGGTCTCGGCGCGCGAGGCGACGTCTTCGGCGGACCCGGCCCGCGCAGCGCCGCGTTCCAGGAACGGGCCGATGACGTTGTCGCGCGTGTCATGGACGACGAGGCCGTAGCCCGCATCGACGAGCCGGCTCGCCATCGGCGTTCCCATATTGCCGAGCCCGATGAAGCCGATGGTTCCGGCCATGTGTCCTTCTCCCCGAATTTCGTCTGTTTGATCAGAGTTCAGTTGAGCGTCGCGCTCGTCCCGCGATAGCTCGGAACCGGCCGGTCGGTCGATCCCTCCATCCTACTTTCGTCGGCCCAAATCGGAGCCGGCGGTACGTCTCACTCCGCCTTCAGGCCGACCGCCTTGATGACGGTGCCGAGCCGGTCGATATCCTTCGCGATCAGGGCGCGGAGCGGCTCCGCTCCCTGCTGGTCGGCCGCCGGAACCTGGGCCGCGAGATCGGCGAAGCGCTTCTGGAGCTCGGGATCGGCGAGGGCCGCCTTCAGCGAGGCCTCGAGCCGGTCGAGCACGGGCTTGGGCGTCGCTGCCGGAGCCGCGATGGCGTTCCAGACCGAGAGGTCGAATTTCGGCACGCCCGCTTCGGCGAAGGTCGGCACGTCCGGGATCTGCGGCAGGCGGGTCTTGCCGGTGACGGCGAGGGCCCTGGCACCGCCCGAGGTGTGGAGCGGGATCATCGTCACGGTCTGGTCGAACAGCGCGTCGACGGTGCCGGCGAGCAGATCGTTGATGGCGGGCCCGACACCGCGATAGGGGATGTCGGTCGCCTTCGTGTCGGTCACGTACTGGAAGGTCACGCAGGCCAGATGCGTCGTCGTCGCCGGGCCGGCATGGGCGAAGTTCACGCCGCGCTCCTTCTCGGAGAGCTTGGCGAGGAAGCCCTTCAGGTCCTTCACGCCGGATTTGTTGCTGACGGCGAGCACCATGGGCACGTCCGCGACCACCCCGATCGGCGCGAGATCCTTGCGGGGATCGAAGCCGAGATTGGGGAACAGCCAGACATTGGCCGCGAGCGATCCCATATTGCCGAAGATCAGCTGGTAGCCGTCCGGGTCCGCCCGTACGACGCGGCGGGTGCCGACCGTCGCGCCGCCGCCGACCACGTTCTCGACGACGACGGACTGCTTGAGGTCCTCGCTCATCGACTTCGCGACAAGGCGCGCCAGCACGTCCGTGGTGCCTCCCGCCGCCGCTGCCACCACCAGCGTGACAGGCCGCGTCGGAAACGTCTGCGCCACCGCCGGCGTCGCCGCCAGCATTCCGAGTGCAGCAAGTCCCCCGATCGCGCGCGCCACCCAATCCATTCGCCATTCTCCGTGCATTTTGCGTGACAGGCAGATTGTCAGACAACATGTTCGCAAGCAAGAGGCGGCGCCCTATTCTGCGTGCCGCGGCAGCGTCAGGCTTCCACCATTCGCCCTATCGGAACGGGACAGACGCCTTGCCGCGCCTCGCCTCCGGCGGATCTCTCCCATCCGGACGGCAAGAAAGGACCGGGCTCGGAGGAAAGCTTGGAGGATCGGGTCGGAGCGGGATAATCCGTGAATGGTTCCGGAGGACCGAAGACGGGTCTCCGGACGAGCGAAACGTGGCGTCCCGAACAGTGACCCGATCAGCCGACACCGAGCGCGACACCGGAAAGCCGGTCACGGCCGCCTATCTCGAGCGGGCCGCCGTCTTCTATCTGGAGCGCTATGCGTCCTCGTCGGAGAATCTCCGGCGCGTTCTCCTGCGCAAGGCGCGGCGCCGCAGCGGAGCCCAGCCGGACGAGGATACGGCCAAGCTTATCGATGAGACCGTGGACAAGGCGATCCGCTCGGGCCTCGTCGATGACGCGGCCTATGCGGGCGCACGGCTCGGTACCCTGCTGAGGCGCGGCGCCTCGGTTTCACGCGCGAAGGCCGCCCTCGCCGCCAAGGGGATTGCCGGCGGGACCATCGAGGCGGCGCTGGGTGAAGCCGAACCGGACGATTTCGCGCAGGCCCGCCGCTATGCCGAGCGGCGCCGTCTCGGCCCGTTCCGACGCCTTGCCGATCCCGCGCGGCGAGACCGGGACCTCGCCGCCCTCGTCCGCGCCGGATTCTCGTATCGCGCCGCCACCGCGGCGCTGGCACCCCGGACGGACGAGGAGACGGAGCCGTCCGGCTGAGTGCGGCAGCCCTCAGGCCGCCGCCTTCGCCTTCATCGCTTCGAACAGGGCCACCTGGGCCGGATCGAGTTCACGGTCCGGTCCGCGGCCGACGAAGATCTTGAACATCGCCTCGCCCTCGCCGTTCACGAACTGGACGGAGCAGGAGCGGCGCCCGAAGAACGGACGGTCGACGAAATAGATCGCCGCGCAGCGCTCGAAGCGGATATGGCCGCCGATCGGGCTGTCGCTGTGGATGTTGAAATAGCCACGACCGACAGTCCCGGGCGGGATCGTCCCGCGCGTCTCGAACACCCCGTCCCGCGTATGGACGATGAAGGTGATCTCGCCGGGCCACGCCGCGAGATCGGCCCACAGGGCCTCGAAGGACGAGCCCGGCGCGGCGACGGCCTGGCCGTCCGGCAGGACGTCGAGGACGGCGCGATAGGGCGCGCCTTCCCGCCGCCCGATCTCCTCCAGCACACCGCCGGGATCGGCGGCGATCGCCTGCTTCAGGCGCTCGCCGAGATCCGCCGAGGGGGCTTGCTCGGCCGTGCTCACGCGGCGCTCTTCGTCGCGCCGGCCGCCAGCGTCTGGATCGTCTCGAAGCCCTCGAACTGGGGGTGGCCGGCGAACAGGGGCTTGCTGCCCGGAGCCCGCGAATGCGCCTTGCGGAACTGCTCGGACTTCGTCCAGGCCTCGAAATCGGCCTTCGACCGCCAGGTGGTGTGGGACGAATAGAGGACGTGGTCCTCGGCCTCGGGACCGCGCAGCAGGTGGAAGCCCTCGAACCCGTCCATCTCGTCGAGGTGGCTGTCGCGGTTCTTCCAGACGGCCTCGAATTCCTCGGTCGCGTCCTTCATGACCTTGAACCGATTCATGGCGATGAACATGCCGATCGTCTCCTTCGATGCCACCCGGACGGGGGCGAGCTCAGTTGCGCTTGTCAGCGCTTTGCCGCCGAACTAATGCGCTGACAAGCAGCAATATCGTTGTTTCTGTTTATTCTAAATAGAAATTTCGAGTGCAGGATGAGACGAGGCAGGCCGCAGGCATGGCTGAAGATGATCCCGAGCGGCGGAACGACGCTCCGCCATCCGCGCCGAGCTCGCAACAATTGCCCTCTTTCGACACAAGCGTGCTGTTCGGCACCCGGCGCGAGGTGATTCTCGTGCACAAGGGCGAGCAATACCGCCTGCGCCAAACCCAGAGCGGAAAGCTGATCCTGACCAAATGATCACGACCGTATCCCCCTCCCGCCGCCTGGTCCTCGCCTCCGGGCTGGCCGCCTCCGGCGCCGCTCTTCTCGGTCCGGCATTCGCCGCCGCTCCCTCCGACGCCCGCATCGTGGCGATCGGCGGGGTCGTGACCGAGATCCTGTACGATCTCGGCCTCGGCGGCGCCGTCGCCGCCGTCGACACCACCAGCGTCCAGCCTCCCGAGGCGCTCAAGACCAAGCCGAATGTCGGCTACATGCGGCAATTGTCCGCCGAGGGCGTCCTGTCGGCCCGCCCGACGCTCGTGATCGCCGCGGAAGGCGCCGGTCCTCCGGACGCGATCAAACTCGTGCGCGAAGCGGGCGTTCCCATCGTCACGGTGCCCGAGGATCCGACCGAAGCCGGTGTCCTCACCCGGATCAAGACCGTCGCCCACGCGGTCGGTCGTGATCGCGAGGGCGAGGCTCTCGCCGCGTCCGTCGCCAAGCGGTTCGTGGACCTGACGACGTTGCGCGGCCGCATCAAGAAGCCCACGCGCGCGCTGTTCATCCTCTCGCTCCAGAACGGGCGCACGATGGTCGCGGGCAGGAACACCTCGGCTGACGGCATGCTGGCCCTTGCCGGAGCCGAGAACGTCGCCTCCGCCCTCGAGGGCTTCAAGCCGATGACCGACGAGGCCATCGTCGCCGCCCGGCCTGAAGCCGTCGTCATGATGGATAACGGGCCGGGACGCGGAGCACCCGCCGGTCTGTTCGAAGGGGCCGCCCTGTCACAGACGCCGGCAGCGCGCGACAAGCGCCTCGTGACGATGAACGGCCTGTACCTTCTGGGCTTCGGGCCGCGGACGCCGGATGCGGCGCGCGAACTCCTCCTCGCGCTCCATCCCGGGACGCCTTCGGAGTGAGCCGGAGCGACGCTGTGATCGCGACCTCCGGCCCGGCGCTGCCGGGGACGGCGCCGCGCTGGCGCTCGTCGGCGGGTCGTATCCGGGGCTGGATCGTGCTCTTCGCACTCGCGCTGCTGGTCCTGCTGACCGGGCTCGCCTCGCTCGGGACGGGCGCAGTGAGCCTGCCGCTCGCGCGCGTTGCCGCGATCGTCCTGGCGGGGCGCGAGGCGGTCCTCGGCGATCCGGCGCTCGTCCGGGACGGCGTGATCGTGTTCGACATCCGCCTGCCTCGAACCCTGATCGGCCTTCTCGTGGGCGCCACCCTCGCGACGGGCGGAGCACTCCTCCAGGGGCTGTTCCGCAACCCCCTCGCCGATCCGGCCCTCGTCGGTGTTTCGTCCGGCGCCGCGCTCGCGGCGGCCGTCACGATCGTGCTCGGCCATCACTTCGTTTCGGGATCGGGCCCCGTTCCCTTCACCGCGCTGCCGATCGCGGCCTTCGTCGGCGGCCTCGGCGCGACGATGCTCCTGTATGCCATCGCGACGCGGCGGGGACGCACCTCCGTTGCGACCATGCTGCTCGCAGGCGTCGCGATCAGCGCCCTCGCCGGGGCGGGAACCGGCCTTCTGGCCTTCATGAGCGATGACCGCCAGTTGCGCGACCTGACCTTCTGGACGCTCGGATCGGTGGCCGGCTCGACCTGGAGCAAGTTCTCCATGGTGGGGCCCGTGCTGCTGGCGGTGCTCGTCGCAGCCCCGTTCCTGTCGCGTGCCCTGAATGCGCTCGTCCTCGGCGAGGCCGAGGCCTTTCATCTCGGCATCGCAGTCCAGCGCTCGAAGCGGCTCCTGATCCTGCTCGTCGCCGTCGGCGTCGGCTGCTCGGTCGCCGTCACGGGGCTGATCTCGTTCGTCGGGCTCGTGGTGCCGCATCTCATCCGCCTCGCGGTCGGCCCGGACCATCGGCTGCTCCTCCCGGCCTCCGCGCTCGGCGGCGCGGTTCTGCTCGTCGCCTCCGACATGGTGGCGCGCGTCGTCGTCGCTCCCGCAGAGCTTCCCATCGGCATCGTCACCGCCCTGATCGGCGCGCCGTACTTCCTGTGGCTCCTGCTTCGCCGCAACACGGTTCTGGACGCATGACGGCTCCGCTCGAAGGCCACGGGCTGACTTTTCGCGTCGGCGCGAAGACGTTGCTCGAGGACGTCTCGCTCTCCGTCGGGAGCGGCCGCCTGACGGTGATCATCGGCCCGAACGGAGCCGGCAAGTCGACCCTGGTCAAGCTGCTGTCGGGCGAGACCGCGCCCGCCTCCGGCCGGGTCCTCTATGGCGGAGAGGACGTGCGCAGCATCGAGCCGTGGCGCCTCGCCTGCCTTCGGGTAGTGCTGCCCCAGGCCTCCCGTCTAGCCTTCCCGTTCACCGCCGGCGAGGTCGTGCGGATCGGCATCGACGGGATCGGACGGGGCCTCGGCCGGCGCGACCGCGACGCGATCCTCGAGGAGGCGCTGCGGCGCGCGGACGTCGCGCATCTGGCGACCCGCGCCTATCAAAGCCTGTCGGGCGGCGAGCAGCAGCGCACCCAGTTCGCGCGCGTGCTGGCGCAGCTTGCGGCCGGCAGGTCGGTCTCGCGCGAGCAGGTGCTCCTCCTCGACGAGCCGATCGCCAGCCTCGACCTCAAGCATCAGATCGCGCTTCTCGATGCGGCGGCGGAATTCGCCGCGGACGGCGTCGCCGTGCTCGCGGTGCTGCACGACCTCAACCTCGCGGCGGCCTATGCCGACGACGTCCTCGTCATGTCCCGAGGGCGGGCGGCGGCCTTCGGTCCCCCGCGTGAGATCATCACCGATTCGATGGTCTCGGAGGTGTTCGACGTCGCGCTCAAGGTCGGGGCCAGCCCCGGTCCGGGACAGCCGTTCCTGATCCCGCCGCGTCGGCGCACGGCCTCTGCGTCCCCTGCGCCGTGACTTCGTCGCCACACAATCGCGCGATGTTAAGGGTTCGGCATGCGTAGCGGGCGCGAGCGCCGTCGCCGGCGACGAAAATTATCGCATGCAAGTCATCGATTTAAGACGCAAATTGAAGTCCGTCTAATCTAAATAAGGACCCATCGAGACTTTCGAATTATTCTGAACAAAAAACACGACGCTTGACCCGTCACGGGGCTGCCGCGCAACTGCCTCCCTGTTGCCGCTTTTGCGGTCCCGCCAGCCAGCCACGCCGCTACCCCGGCAAGCCAGCCAGCCTTTTCGCTCGCCCTTGGAACCTGGGTCATGCTGCTCGCTCGCCGCTTCTGGGCACTCGTCGGAGTGTCCGCTCTCGCCGTCTCGGCCGCCCAGGCCCAGACCGGCCCGACGAATTCCGCCGGCACCGTACTGCCTCCCGTCACGGTCGCGCCGAGCGCGGCCTCCCGAGGCGCCGTGAGGCCGGCCTCGGCCGAGAGAAGGGCCCCGGCCTCGCAGCGCCCTGCGGGCCGCGTCAGCGAGCGCCGGACGCCCACCGTGTCTCCCGCGGCTGTGCCGACGCTCCCGCCGAACCCGCTCGACGAGTTCAGCGTTACCAACACCAAGACCGAGACCCCGGTCATCGATTCGCTCGGCGGCACGAGCGTCATCTCGCAGCAGCAGATCCAGCAGACCCAGCCCGACCGCGTGTCGGACATCCTGCGCCAGATCCCGGGCGTCTCGACCCAGGAGATCTCGAACAATCCCGGCCAGGCGATCAACATCCGCGGCATGCAGGATTTCGGGCGCGTCAACGTCCTCGTCGACGGCGCCCGCCAGAACTTCCAGTCGACCGGCCACGGCCCCAACGGGACCTTCTTCCTCGACCCGGAACTGATCGGCGGCGTCGACGTCACGCGCGGACCGGTCTCGACCATTTACGGTTCGGGCGCGATCGGCGGCGTCGTATCGTTCCGGACGCGCGGGATCGACGACATCCTGAAGCCGGAGGAGACTGCCGGGTTCGAGCAGCGCATCGGCGCCGGGACGAACGGCTACGGCATCGTCTCCTCGACGGCCGGTGGTTTTCGCCTGCCCGACAACGCTGCGAACGTGTTCGGGCAATTCGTCCTGCGCGACGGCTACAACTACAAGGACGGCGCGGGCCTGATCATTTCCGATACCGGCAAAGAGCTGCGCGCCGGCAACATCAAGGTCAACATCAACCCGGCCGAGGGACACCAGATCAGCGCCACCGCGCTCATCCAGTCCTTCGATTTCACCAATAACGGCTCGGCCATCACCGGCGCGCGCTTCCGGAACGAGCTCGACACCTCGACCTACACGCTCGGCTATCGCTACACGCCGCCGGACATGCCCCTGATCGACTTCAACGTGAAGGGCTACTACTCGACGACGGACTCGCTCCAGACGCTGCTCAGTCCGACCCGCACCTACACCGCGATCGGAGCCCGGCCCGGCGGCCAGATCAAGGTCGATCTCGAGACCACGGGCTTCGACGTCTTCAACACCTCCCGCTTCGACACCGGCCCGATCAGCCATACGCTGACGATCGGCGGCGACGGCGTGTTCGACCATGTCCGCACGCGCGACAACGCGGGCGGCTTCACCGGCGCCTTCACGCCCTCGGGCGAACGCTCCCTCCTCGGTGCCTTCGTCCAGGACGAGATGCGCTATGGCGGCTGGCTGCGGGCCGTCGCGGCGGTACGCTACGATTCGTACGAACTGAAGGGCGGCGCCTACAAGTCGGAGGGCGACCGGGTCTCCCCGCGCGGCACGATCGGCGTCTCGCCGTTCCCGTGGATCGAGTTCTTCGGCACCTATGCCGAGGGCTACCGTGCCCCCGCCATCAGCGAGACGCTGATCTCCGGCACGCACCCCTTCCCCGCCTTCAACATCCTTCCCAATCCCGGTCTCCGGCCGGAGACGGCCCATAACTGGGAGGGCGGCATCAACATCAAGTTCGACGACGTCCTGAAGGAAGGCGACAAGTTCCGCGGCAAGGTGGTCGCCTACCAGAACACCATCGACAACTATATCGGCATGCAGGGCGTCGGACCCTATTACTCAGTGCCCGTGGCACCGGGCTTCCCGGCGTTCCTCTGCCCGATCGTCCCGAATGCGCCCTGCGCGCCGATGCAAAGCCAGCAATTCGTGAACATCGCCAAGGCGCGCATCTCGGGCGTCGAGGTCGAAGGCGCCTACGATTGGGGCACGGGCTTCGTCTCCGCCATGTACTCCCACGTCGAGGGCAAGAACAAAGCGACCCACGAGACGCTGACGACGATCCCGCCGGACCGGGTCGGCGGCACGTTCGGCCTGCGCTTCCTCGACAACCGGCTGACGGTCGGCACCCGCGTCACCTATTACGACGCCCGCAGGTCGATCAACACGACCTTCCCGTCGACCAAGGAATACGCGCTGGTCGATCTCTTCGCCTCCTACCAGTACAACGACTGGATCCGCGGCGATGTCGTGCTCGCGAATATCGGCGACGTCCGCTACACGCGCTACCTCGACGCGCTGGCCAGCCCGGGCTTCCAGGCCCGCGGCGCGCTGACGATCAAGTTCGCGACGCGCTGAACGACACGCGGCGACACCGCCCCGACCCAAAAAGGGCGATCCGGCTGGCCGGGTCGCCCTTTTTTTATTGACGCGGAGCCGGCGCGCCAAGGCCGCCATGAGGGCCGGTCAGGCGTCCTGCCCGGCCACCTCGTGGGACACGTCGTCCACGTCCTCGAGCCGCTCGACGAGACGTTTCAGGCGCGGCGGCAGCGACGATTCGAAGGTATCGAGATAAAGCGCGGCAAGTTCCGAGCCGATGCGGCCGAGCATCAGATGCTCGCACGCAGCCTCGGGCGAGGTCGTGCTGAAATCCAACCGCGGGCGGAACGTCCTCATCCCCCCTTAACGGGAAGATTCGACCGAAGTTTCAAAGCGGCACTAACATTTTTGAATCGCTCCGCGCGGCGGGGCGCCCTCGCCGGGGATGCTCGTCCCGCGGACGATGCCGGACAACCGCGCGAGCGGCATCGGGAGCAGAAACAGAAACGGGCCCCGCAGGGCCCGTTTCGTCGATGATCGACCGTTTACCGGCAGGGATGACGGTAGCCGTCGGCGCCCAGATAGGTGCCGGAGCGGGGATCGAAGGTCGGTCCGAACCGACGGGCGCAGTAATCGTACCAGCCCGGACCTCCCGCGACGGCCGGTCCCGGCTGTGCGGCGATGGCCGCGCCGAGAAGGCCAAGGGCCAGCCCGCCGGCGACGCCCGCCGCCACGGCCCCGCCATTCCGGCGGTAATGACGATGACCGTAATGACGATGACCGTGATAGCGGGGCGCGGCGTGGTAGCGCGGGGCGTGATGGCGATGACCGTAATGGCGGTGCTGCGAGAACGCCTCAGACGGATAGGCCTGGGCCTGCGCTCCGCGCAGCACGTCCTGGGGAGCGGGCGCGGCGGACGCTGCGCTCGTCAGCGCGAATCCAAGCAACGCAGCCGATGCAAGAACCGAAACTCGTCTCATTTGTCATGACCTCAGGATTTAGCCAAAGATGATGAAATACCGCAAAAAGAAAATGGTTCGATCATTCGCGACGCGGCTCGCACGCGAATGCACCATATGATCGTTTCTATCAGATGTCTTCGCGCGACATCGTGGCGGATTTCCGGCCTCGTTCACCGACATTGAGCCGTCGACGGGCGACGCGCGCGGCATAGCCAAGCAGGCCGCCGTCTTCTGATCGACCGCGCATCGTTCGACCGGTCGATGCGCGAGGGCCGCAGCCCGCGGTCCCCGAGAAACGAAAAAGGCCCGGCGGAGCGCTCCGCCGGGCCGAGACCGCGCGATGCGGACGGTTCAGAACTTGTAGCTGACGCCGGCGCGGGCCGTATGGGTGTCGACGTCGACGGCCATGGTGGCGCCGCTCGGCACCGTCACGGTGTGGCGGCCGTAATCGGCATAGAGGTACTCGGCGCGCAGCAGGATATTCTCGGTCATCGCGAATTCGATACCCGCGCCGACCGTGTAGCCCGCCGTCCACTTGTCGGACCGGGTCATGTAGCTCGGCCCGAACGCGGTGCTCGTGGAGATCACGTTCTGGCCGGCCACGACCTGCTGGGTGACCGTGGTGGACGAGGTGCCCTGGAGGTTCAGGTTCGCGAAGGCGAGACCGCCCGTCGCGTAGATCATGACGCGGTCGAAGGCATAGCCGATACGGCCGCGGACCGATCCGGCCCAGCCGATCTCGGCCTTGCTGCCGCTCTGCGAGCCGACGGTCGTGATCGTGTCGCGGCCCGGCTGCGGCGTGTCCGGAGTCGTGAAGGAGCTCGCGCCCACGGCGCCGGGCCCGCTGGCACGGTTGCGGCCGTAGCCGATATCGCCCTCGACGCCCAGCACGATGCTCGGCGAGACCTGGAAGTTGTAGCCCGCATGGACCGCGCCGGCGAGCGAGTGCCGCGTCTTGCCCTCGCTCTCGAAGGAATTGACGACGGGATCGAAATTGGCGGCGCGCCAGCCGAAGGTGCCGCCGGCATAGAAGCCGTTCCAGCCCACCGTGGTGAACACGGGAGGGGGAGCATCGTAGGCGGGCGCCTGGCTACGATACGGCAGGTCGGCGGCAAAAGCGGCAGTCGAGAGTACGAGCGCCGAGGCGCCCGCGAGAAACGCAAGCTTGGTCATCGGTCTGGTTCCCATACGCAACATCGGGGTCAGACCGATGGAATTAGAGCGAAGGTCTTTCCGGTTTGTAAACCGTGCCCTGCCGGCGGCCCCTTTTGCACCGACGCCGCGGCATGGCAGAACGGCGGCAACAGGCGGAGGACACGACATGGCACGCGGATTCGCATCGACGGGCGATCTTGCCGAGAAGACGGTGTCGTTCACCGAGATCGGCCCCGGCATCTACGGCTTCACGGCCGAGGGCGATCCGAACACCGCGGTGGTCGTCGGCGACGATTCCTGCCTCGTCATGGATGCGCAGGCGACGCCCGCCATGGCGCGGCAGGTGATCGCGCGCGTCGCGGAGGTCACGGACAAGCCGATCAAATACGTCGTTCTGTCGCATTACCACGCCGTGCGCGTGCTCGGCGCCTCGGCCTTCGCCGGCGCGAGCGTGGTCGCCTCGGCCGAGACCTATCGGCTGATCGCGGAGCGCGGCAAGGAGGACTGGGATTCCGAATACGGCCGCTTTCCGCGCCTCTTCCGCGACGCGTCGAGCATTCCGGGCCTGACCTGGCCGAGCCTCGCCTTCGCGGGCTCCCTCTCGCTCTATCTCGGCCGGCGCGAGGTGACGCTGATGAGTCTCGGGGCCGGCCACACCTCGGGGGACATCGTCGCCTGGGTGCCGGACGCGGAGATCATGCTGACGGGCGATCTCGTCGAGTACCATTCCGCCTGCTATTGCGGCGACGCCAAGTTGCGGCAATGGCCCTCGACCCTGAACCGCATCCTGGATTTCGACCCCAAGGCGATCGTGCCGGGCCGCGGCGACGCTCTCGTCGGGAAGGGGCAGGTCTCCGAGGCGGTCGCGATGACGCGCGATTTCGTCTCGACCCTCTACGGCACGGCCGAACTCGCCGTCGCGCGGGGGCGCAGCCTCAAGGACACCTTCGCCGCGTGCCGGGAGACGATGGACCCGAAATTCTCGTCCTTCGCCATCTACGAGCACTGCCAGCCGTTCAACGTCTCCCGCGCCTATGACGAAGCGTCGGGCATCGACGATCCGATCATCTGGACGGCCGAGCGCGACCGCGAGATGTGGGCGAAGCTCCAGGATTGAGGACGACGCGATCCGCTACGGCACGGCGCGCTCGCCGCGAACGAAGTCGATGAACGCGCGCAGGGTCGACGGCATCTGCCGCCGGCTCGGATAGTACAGATGGAAGCCGGGATAGTGGGGACACCAATCCTCGAGAACCCGGATCAGCCGGCCCTCGGCGACGAGGCGCTCCACCTGGATCTCGAACAGATAGGCGACGCCCGCGCCCTCGAGCGCCGCCTGCAGGATGTGGCCCTGGTCGCTGAGGACGAGCGGCCCCTGCACCGACACATTGAAGGCGATGCCGCCCCGCTCGAATTCCCAGTCGTAGAGGCGGCCGCTCGTGAAGCGCAGTTGCAGGCACGGCAGATCGCGCAGGTCTTCCGGCGACGAGGGCAAGCCGTGGCGCGCGAAAAGATCCGGCGTCGCGACCACGGCCGATCGCTGGCGAGGCCCGATCGGCACCGCGATCATGTCCTGCGCGACCGTCTCCCCGAAGCGGATGCCGGCATCGAAACCCTCCGACACCATATCGACGAGCGCGTTGTCGGCCACGATCTCGAGCGTCATCGCGGGGTGGAGCTCCAGAAACCGCGTCGCATAGGGGAGCAGCACCATCTGCGTCGCCAGATGCGCCGCGTTCAGGCGTAGATGTCCGATCGGCTCGTCGCGATAGGTGTTGAGGTCGTCCAGCGCATCGGCGATGTCGCGGAAGGCGGGTTCGATGCGCCCGTAGAGCCGCGCTCCGGCTTCCGTCAGTGCGACGCTGCGCGTGGTGCGGTTGACCAGCCTGACCCGCAACCGCTCTTCCAGGACTTTCAGGCCATGGCTGACGGCGGAGGGCGTGCAGCCGAGTTCGTCGGCCGCACGCCGAAGGCTGCGATGCCGCGCCACCGCCATGAACAGCGACAGCGATCCCGTATCGTTTTTCATTGCTGAGCTCAGCTCATCAAGCCGATGACGATTGAATGGATACAGTCATCTGAGCGGCAGGCCTACCTTTCCTCCATCGGCGCTGGGCCGAGCATCCGAGAGAGAGGATCATGAGAACCTGGTTCATCACCGGCGCATCGCGCGGCTTCGGCGCTCTCGTCGCGAAACGCGCTTTGGAGAAGGGAGACGCCGTCGTGGCGACGGCGCGCGACCCGCGCAGCATCGTAGCGGCGCTCGGCGAGCATCCCGACCTGCTGGCCGTGCGCCTCGACGTCACCGACGAGGCACAGGCCCATGCGGCGGCGGGCGAGGCGATCCGGAGCTTCGGCCGCATCGACGTGCTGCTCAACAACGCGGGCTTCGGCCTCCTCGGCGCGGTCGAGGAAGCCACCGCCGCGGAGATCGAGGCCCTCTACCGGACCAACGTCTTCGGCGTCCTCAACGTCTGCCGGGCGGTGCTACCCTCGATGCGGCGCGCTCGCAGCGGCCACATCCTGAACATGTCGTCGGTGGGCGGCTATCGCAGCGGCCCGGGTTTCGGCGTCTACTGCTCGACCAAATTCGCCGTGGAGGGTCTGACCGAGGCGCTGGCGGCGGAACTCGCGCCCCTCGGCATCAGGGCCACGATCGTCGAGCCGGGCTATTTCCGCACGGATTTCCTCGACGCACGCTCGCTCAGCGTCAGCGGCAACCGTATCGAGGACTACGCCGAGACGGCAGGTGCCGTCCGCGAGCACGCGGCCGGTCTCAGCCATCGCCAGCCGGGGGACCCGGTCAAGCTCGCGGCCGCCTTGGTGGAACTGGGAGGTCGACCGGACGCGCCCCTGCGAATGCCCTACGGCAGCGACACCGTCGCCGCGATCGAGGCCAAGAACGTCTCCGTCGCCGAAGGGCTCGCGACGTGGCGCGAGGTCGCGGTCAGCACCGACTTCCAGGAGCAGGACGCGGCGGTGTGACGTCGGCAAGCTGCGGCGGAGGGCGATGTCGCCCGTCCGCCGGAAGGCTTCAGCGCGGTGCGCGCTTCGCCAGGATGCGCTGCAGGGTCCGGCGGTGCATGTTGAGGCGCCGCGCCGTTTCCGAGACGTTCCGGCCGCAGAGTTCGTACACGCGCTGGATATGCTCCCAGCGGACCCGGTCGGCCGACATCGGGTTCTCGGGCGGGTTCGCCCTCTCGCCCGGCTCGGCCTTCAGCGCGGCGTGGATCTCGTCGGCATCGGCCGGCTTGGCGAGATAGTCGAACGCGCCGAGCTTCACGGCCGTCACCGCGGTCGCGATATTGCCGTAGCCGGTGAGGATCACGCCGCGGGCATCCGGCCGGCGCTCCTTTAGCCTCGCGATCACGTCGAGGCCGGAGCCGTCGCCGAGGCGCATGTCGATCACGGCGAAGGTCGGGGCCTTCTGCTCGATGGCGGTGAGGCCTTCCTGCACGCTCTCGGCGACGCGAACATCGTAGCCGCGGCCCTCCATGGCCCGGGCCAGCCGGCTGGAGAACGGCCGATCATCGTCGACGATGAGAAGGCTCATTTCGGTGCCTGAGAAGGGGATCGGCAATTCTGACATCAGGGTCTGCGGTTGCGCCATGGGAACGCTCCTGGGCTCTGAGCTTACGGAGATATAGGAACGATTTCGGCGTTGGTGAGGCCATCGGCCGCATCGTCCGTGTTGCTGCGCACATCGCGTTCGAATTCCTCCCGTGCCCAGACGATGCGGGCCACGGCACCGCCCTGCGGGCCGGCATTGAGCAGGGTCAGGTTGCCCCGCGATCGCTCGATCAGCGTCTTCGCGATGAACAGGCCGAGGCCGAGGCCCGACCCCTCGCCGTCCCGCCCTCGTCCGCGCGTCGTGACATAGGGCTCTCCGATGCGCAGGAGCACATCCGGCGCGAAGCCGGGCCCGTCATCGGCGATCTCGATCGACACGGTCTCGTCCGTCCAGCGTGCGGTCATCGACACCTTCGTGCGCGCGAAGTCGGCGGCATTGTCGAGAAGGTTGCCGAGTCCGTAGATCAGGCCCGGCGAGCGTCGGCACATCGGCTCGGTCCCTTCCCCGGAGCGCTCGACCTCGATCTCGACATCGAGCGCCCGGTCCGGGCCCGCGACCTCCTCCAGAAGCTGCCCCAGGGACATGATGGCGAAGAAGCCGGCCTCGTCGTCGTCCCCGAGCGAGGTCAGTTTCGACAGGATCACCCGACAGCGCTCGACCTCCCCCCGCAGCAGCGCGATATCCTCGGCGATGGCACTGTCCGGCTCAGCCTGATTGGCGAGTTCCTTGGCGACGAGCCTGATCGTCGCCAGCGGCGTGCCGAGTTCGTGCGCCGCCGCCGCCGCGAGGCCGTCGAGCTGCGAGAGATGCTGCTCGCGCGCGAGGACGAGCTCGGTCGCGGCGAGCGCGTCGCCGAGCTGCCGCGCCTCCTCCGCGATCCGGTAGGCGAAGGCTCCAGTGAAGGCGAGGCCGAGGAGGATCGCCGCCCAGATCCCGGCGACATACATCCAGGGCAGGTCGAGGCCCCCGGGCGGGCTCCAGGGCAGCGCCATATGGTAGCGCGCGAGGATGCTGGCGCAGGCCGCCGCGACGAGGCCGAGCCCCAGGGTCCGCATCGGCGAGAGCGAGGCGGCGGACATCAGGACCGGCGCCAGGAAGAGGATGGCGAAGGGGTTCTGCAGCCCGCCGGTCAGGAACAGCAGGACCGCGAGCTGCACGATGTCGAAGGCGAGCAGCGCGAAGGCAAAATCGTCACTCAGGCGATAGCTCGCCGGCGAGCGCAATTGCAGCCAGAGATTGACCGCGACCGACGCCGCGATCGCGAGCACGCAGAAGGCGAAGGGCAGCTTGTAGCCGAGCTGGAACTTGACCAGCGCCACGGCGAGGCACTGCCCCGTGACCGCGAGCCAGCGCAGCCGCACGAGCGTGTCGACCTTCAGTCGACGCGCTTCGCGGCCGAAGGCCAGGATCTCGTGGTCGATCATCACACCCTCGCCTTCCCCGTCAGCGGTTCATGCTGATCATCGGCACGGCCCCGCCGGGGACCATCGTCGTCGGCAGGACTCCGTTCCACCGCTCGGCCTGGACGAGATTGACGAGGTGGGGATTGTCGCCGAGCGCCGCGCCGCGCGCGCGGATGGCGGTCGCCTCGGCCTCACCCTTCACCCGGATGGCATCGGCCTCGGCCTGGGCCTGGGCACGGACCGCATTGGCGCGGGCCGTGGCCTGCGTGACCGTGATCTCGGCCTGCACCTTCTCGCGGTCGGCATTCTGGCGCAGCCGCTGCACCTCGACCTCCGCCAGCATGCGCTGCTCGATCGACTGTTCGTAGGCCTTCGAGAAATCGATGCTCTCGATCTGCACGGATTCGATCTCGATCGGTCCTTTGACGGAGTTCTCGATGGCCTGCGCGACCTCGGCATTCAGCTTGCCGCGATCCTGGATCGCGCTGACGGCCGTATAGCCGCCGAAGACGATCTTCGATTGCTGGTTGACGTAGGGGCGGATCATGCGGGCCAGCGCCCCCTCGACCGATCCGTAGAGGGAGTACAGGTCGGCCACCCGGTCCGGCGACACCCGGTAGTTCACCGACAGCTTCAGCAGCGCCGGCTGCTGGTCCTTCGAATAGGTATGCATGTTGTCGAAGTTCTCGACATGCGTCTGCACCGAGATCTTCTGGACCGTATCGATCAGCGGGAGCTTGAAGCCGAGCCCCGGCTGCGCGACGCCGATGAGCGCTCCGTTCCGCAAGATGACGCCACGGACACCCTGGTCGATCGTGTACCAGGTGCCGAAGAGGACCGACAGACCCGCCAGCACGACAACCGTCGCAACGACGATGCTCAGAATCCGATTCATGCCACCCCCCGGCCAGTTGGAAGACCCGGGCGCTGTTTAAGGGCGGAACCGGGCCGCGTCAGCGAAATTGCTGAGCGATCCCGTGACCGAAATGTCGCGCCGCCCCCATGTTCACCTTGGATCAAGGCGAAAGATGTTGGACAGGCTTGCTGAACTGAGGTCTCCTGACCGTCCGGCCTCCGATGGCCCGGACGGCGCGTCAGTCGGAGTCGAGATGGACAACGCGTATTTCTGGTACGACGCCGCCCAGATGTGGCTGGCGCCGGCCCGTGCGGCCAACGACATGGCCCGGCTGATGATCGACAATCCCCTCAATCCGCTGCGCGGGACGCCTGCGGCGCGCTCGCTCCTCGCGGCCTGCGAGATGTTCGAGCGGATGACCCGCCGCTACGAGAAGCCCGCCTTCGGGCTGGCCTCGACGATGGTCGGCGGAGAGCGGGTCGCCGTGACCGAGGAGATCGTCTGGTCGAGGCCCTTCGGCAACGTGATCCGCTTCCGGCGCGGCGGCCGGATCCGCAAGCAGCCGAAGCTCCTGATCGTCGCGCCGATGTCGGGCCATTACGCCACGCTGCTGCGCGGCACGGTCGAGGCCTTCCTGCCGACCCACGACGTGATGATC
Source organism: Enterovirga rhinocerotis (assembly GCF_004363955.1). Classification (GTDB taxonomy): domain Bacteria; phylum Pseudomonadota; class Alphaproteobacteria; order Rhizobiales; family Beijerinckiaceae; genus Enterovirga; species Enterovirga rhinocerotis. The sequence goes on along the minus strand of NZ_SNZR01000014.1, from coordinate 393,262 downwards.
ACGGACTGGGCCGACGCGTCCATGGTGCCGCTGACGGACGGCTTCTTCGGGCTCGACGACTATATCGACTACGTCAAGGAGATGTGCCGGGACCTCGGTCCGGATCTCCACCTCCTCGGCGTCTGCCAGCCGTCGGTGCCGGTGATCGCGGCCGTCGCCCGCCTCGAGGCGGAGGACAGCCCGCATATTCCGCTCTCCATGACCCTCATGGGCGGGCCGGTCGATACGAGGCGGTCCCCCACCGCCGTGAACCTGCTCGCGGAGGAGCGCGGGGTCGACTGGTTCAAGCGCCATTGCATCCACACCGTGCCCTTCGGCTATCCGGGCGCGATGCGGCAGGTCTATCCGGGCTTCCTCCAGCTCTCGGGCTTCATGGCCATGAACCTCGACCGCCACGTGACGGCGCACCGGGACATGTTCAACCACCTCGTGCGGGACGACGGCGACGCGGCGGAGAAGCACCGCGAGTTCTACGACGAGTATCTCGCCGTGATGGACCTGACCGCCGAGTTCTATCTCGAGACCGTCGAGAAGGTCTTCGTCGAGCATTGCCTCCCCAAGGGGGAGATGACGCATCGCGGGCAGCCGATCGACCTGATGGCCATCCGCCGCTGTGCCATCATGGCCGTCGAAGGCGAGAAGGACGACATCTCGGGGATCGGCCAGACGCTCGCGGCGCTGGATCTGACGCCCAACCTGTCCTCGGACAAGAAGGCGTATCACCTTCAGCCGCGGGTCGGCCATTACGGCGTCTTCAACGGCTCGCGCTTCCGCGCCGAGATCGCGCCGCGCATCACCGACTTCACCATCACGCACGACATGGCGGCGCGGGGCGTGCCGATCCGTGCCGCGGCGCCGGCTCGCTCGGACGAGCCGGAACTGTTCCCGCACCCGGCTGAAGCCGCCGGCTCGCGCTGACCTGCCCCGACGGGGCGAGGTGACAAGCCGGGCGTCCGAAGGCAGATTCCGGCCATGCTCCGGCTTCGGCGATTCCTGCGATTCGGCGCCTCCCCCGCGGAGCCGGACAGCCTGACGGTCACGGCCGGCGGCCGACCGGTCGCCGTCGGGCTCCGGCGCCGGGATAGCGCGAGGCGCATCACCCTGCGCGTCTCGTCGGCGACCGGAGAGGTGCTGCTGACGCTGCCGCCGCGCGCCGATCTTCGCTCTGCGCAGTCGTTCCTCGATGCCCATGGCGGCTGGATCGCCAACCGTCTCGCGCGCGTGCCGGAGCGGGTGCCCTTCACGGCGGGAACCAGCATCCCGCTTCGCGGCGAACCCCACCGGATCGTTCATTGGTCGCGCGTCCGGGGGCTGACGCGGCTTGCCTCCGATCCGGACGGGGACATCGTGATCGCCGTGTCGGGCGAGGAAGCCGCGGTTCCGGGCCGCGTGCGCCGCTTCCTCGCCGCCGAGGCCGAGACCGATCTCAGGGAGGCGGCCGGCCGCCACGCCGCCGCGCTCGGGGTCTCGTTCACACGGCTTTCGCTGCGCGATACCCGCAGCCGCTGGGGCTCGTGCTCCTCGACGGGGTCGCTGAGCTTCTCCTGGCGCCTGATCCTGGCGCCGCCCTTCGTGCTGGATTACCTCGCCGCCCACGAGGTGGCGCATCTCAAGGAGCTGAACCATTCGTCGCGGTTCTGGCGCCACGTCCACCGCCTCTGCCCGCGCACGGACGAGGCGGAAGCCTGGCTCAATGGCAACGGGAGCGGGCTGCACCGATATGGGTGACGACCCAGGCTCCTCGGCCTCGTGCGGTCAGGGCTGACCCCAGGCCTTATAGGCTTCTTCGATCACGCGATTGCCGCCGACGCCCTTCTCGAAGACGAGGGTCGCGCGCGTGCCGGACGCGAAGCGCAGCGGCACCTCGATCCAGTTGCGGTTGCGGATCAGTTCCGCGTTGCGCTCGAGGTCGCCGCGCAGATCCGACAGCCCGATCAGGAACAGGTTCTCCTTCACAGGGACCGAGAGGGCCGCGACCGGCAGGCCGCGCGCCGAGTCGTCCGCCCGGAACAGAGGCGGATTGACGTCGCGGACCATCTTGTTCGTGTCGCCCGCCGGGCTCGTCGTGAAGGCCAGCTCCATCGTGTGCGAGGCCGGCAGCGACTTGTCGAGATTCTTGCGCAGGGTGAGATGCAGGACGAGCCCGGCATCCGGGATCTCGACCGTCGCCCTGACGGCCGTCTCGAGCGGCTGGCCCTGCCCCGGATTGAACGCGTCGAGGCGCCAGAGCGCGCGGCCCGACGTCACCTTCGGCTGCTGCGGGTCCTGGGTGTTTTCCTCGACCAGCGCGGCCTTCTGCGCCACCGGCACTTCGGCGGCCGGCGCTGCTGCGGCCGGGGGCTTGCTCGCCGGGGGAGCCTGCGTCGGCTTGGCCGCCCCGCCGCTCTCGGGCGCCGGCTCTCCGCCGACGCGTTCGGGAAATTTGGGCTCGCTCGGCGCCGGCGCCGGCTGCGTCTCGACGGGACGGCTCGTCGCCACCTCCGACGGGGCTGCCGGCTTGTCGCGCCACAGCCACGCGGCGACAGCGAGCGGAACGATCACGGCCACGAGACCGAAGGCGGTGAGAAGCGAGCGTCCGCGCCGCGGGCTCCGGATCGGCGTTCCGCCAACCCGCGGCCGCACGGGCTCGACCGCCGGTTCCGGCGGCTCGGGCGGAAGAGGCGCCGCCGCGCTCCGTTCGGAGGCGGAATAGGCGCGCTCGGCACGCGAGATGGCCTCGTCGAGCGACGCGATCTCGCGGGCGAGCTCCTCGTCCGCCAGCGGCGGTTGCACGGCCCGCAGCTGGCTCGTCAGAGCGGCCCTGGCCCGGTCGAAGACGAGCGCGCGCGTGTCGGGCGTATTGTCCGACAGGCCATCGAGGGCTCGCGCCAGCAGGGGATAATAATCGGCCATCGTCCGGTCGGTCGGCCCTGTGTCCCGTCAGTCTTCGAAAGGATTCCGAACGAGGATCGTATCGTTCCGCTCCGGCGAGGTCGATAGGACCGTCACCTGGGCTCCGATCAATTCCTCGATCCTGCGGACATATTTGACCGCCTGGGCGGGAAGCGAGGCCCAGGAGCGAGCCCCCGCCGTGGTCTCCCGCCAGCCCTCGATCTCCTCGTAGATCGGCTCGACCCGGGCCTGCGCGGCCTGGCACGCGGGCAGGTGGTCGATCACCTCGCCGTCGAGCCGATAGGCGGTGCAGACCTTGAGCTGCTCGAACCCGTCGAGCACGTCGAGCTTCGTCAGGGCGATGCCGTCGATGCCGCAGGTCTTGACCGTCTGGCGGACGAGCACCGCATCGAACCAGCCGCAGCGGCGCTTGCGGCCCGTCACGACGCCGAATTCGCGGCCGCGCGAGCCGAGAAGTTCGCCGATCTCGTCGGTGAGCTCGGTCGGGAACGGCCCCTCACCGACGCGGGTCGTATAGGCCTTGGCGATGCCGAGGACGGTGCCGAGCGCCTTCGGACCCATGCCGGATCCCGTCGCGGCCTGCGCCGCAACGATGTTCGACGAGGTGACGAAGGGATAGGTGCCGTGGTCGACGTCGAGCAGCGCGCCCTGCGCACCCTCGAACAGGATGCGCTTGCCGGACCGCCGGACGTCGTCGAGAAGCGACCAGACGCGCTCGACATAGGGCAGCACCTTCGGCGCCAGCGCGACCAGCTCGGCCAGCAGCGCCTCGCCATCCACTTCCTCGATGCCGAGCCCGCGGCGCAGCGCGTTGTGGTGAGCGAGGAGGCGCTCGATCTTCGTCTTGAGAACGGCTTCGTTGCCGAGATCGACGACGCGGATCGCGCGGCGGCCGACCTTGTCCTCGTAAGCGGGGCCGATGCCGCGCTTCGTGGTGCCGATCTTCAGCCCGGCATTCGCCGTCTCGCGGAAATGGTCCAACTCGCGGTGCAGGGGCAGGATCAGGGTCGCGTTGTCGGCGAGCTTCAGCGTCTCCGGCGAGATCTCGACGCCCTGTCCGCGAAGCGAATCGATTTCCTGGACGAGATGCCAGGGATCGACGACGACGCCGTTGCCGATGACCGCGAGCTTGCCCGGACGCACTACGCCCGAGGGAAGCAGGGAGAGCTTGTACGTCGTCCCGTCGATCACGAGCGTATGGCCGGCATTGTGCCCGCCCTGGAAGCGCACCACCACGTCGGCCTGTTCGCACAGCCAGTCGACGATCTTGCCTTTGCCCTCGTCGCCCCATTGGGCGCCGACAACCACCACATTCGCCACGGATCACCTCGACGGTCGATCGGACACAAAAAACCCGGCTCTCGGCCGGGCAACACCGTTCGACGTGTTGCGGCGTGTTCTCTCCGATCGCGCCGCAAGGGTCAAGCCGAGGCCGGATTCGCGGGAACCGCAGCCCGCTTGAGACCTTTTATCCTTGGGATACGGAGGAAGCGCATGAAACGCATCATTGCCTCGCTCGGATTGGCCGGCTGGATCCTGTCCGGGGCGGCTCTGGCCCAGCCCGCGTCGAATCCCGACACCGTGATCCGGGGCGGAGGAATTCCGCCAGTCGGCGATGCCCCACCCGCGACAGCCGGTGCCGCCGACCGCACCGGCTCCATCGCCGAGACCGGCCGGCGAAAGCCCCCCGGCGCTCCCCTCGGCGAAGGCAGCGGCACCCGGCCCGATCTCGACCGGAAAAGCCAGGAGATCGACCGCCGCATCCGGACAGGCATCTGCCGGGGATGCTGACGGTCGGCCCTGGGCGGCCGCTCAGGCGTTGGCGCCGCCGTCGACCGTGATGCTCGTGCCCGTGATCTGGCGCGCGCCGGATCCGGCGAGGAAGGAGACGGCGGCCGCGATATCCTCCGGCCGTCCGTATCGGCCGAGGGCATTGAGCGCCAACTGCGTCGCCGCGGCTTCGCCGTTGGCGGGGTTCATGTCGGTATCGGTCGAACCCGGCAGGACAAGGTTCACCGTGATGGCGCGTCCTCCGAGTTCGCGCGCCAGGCCCTGCGTGAACGAGAGCAGGGCCGATTTCGTCATGGAATAGACGGTCACTCCGCCAAAGGGCACGCGCTTGGAGAGCGACGAGCCGATGGAGACGATCCGTCCGCCATCCGGCAGATGGGCCAGGGCGGCCTGGGACGCGAGAACCACCGAGCGGATATTCACCGCAATGAGCGCGTCGATATCCGCGAGGGTCGTCTCCGCCAGCGGACCTCCCCGCACGATGCCGGCATTGTTGACCAGGATATCGAGACCGCCGAGCTTCGCCGCCGCCTCGTCGACGGAGCGCTTCACTGCCGCTGCGTCGGCGCTGTCCGCCTGAAGGGCGAAGCCGCGCCGCCCGAGGGCTTCGATGCCGCGCACCACCTCCGCCGCCCGGTCGGCCGATTTCTCGTAGGTGATCGCCACGTCCGTTCCCGCCTTGGCGAGATCGAGGGCGATCGCCGCGCCGATGCCACGTGAGGCGCCGGTGACCAGCGCCCGCTTTCCGCTCAAATCCGACACGTCCGCACTCCATTCTGTGTTGATCGATACACAATCTTAGAACGGTTGCCCGCCGCCTCAAGCGATTTATAGATCGTTCGATGCAGAATGTGTCCGACCACACCGCGGCCTCGGTCCGGCGGCGGGGACGCCCGCGAGGCTTCGACCGCGATGCCGCGCTCGCCGCAGCGATGACGCTGTTCTGGCGAAAGGGCTTCTCGGCGACCTCGCTCTCCGATCTGACCCAGGCGATGGGCATCGGCTCGCCGAGCCTTTACGCGGCGTTCGGCTCGAAGGGAGGCCTCTATCGGGAGGCGCTCGAGTTCTACGAGGCGCAGAATGGCCACCGCATCTGGTCCCGCTTCGGCGAGGCCGCGACGGCGCGGGAGGCGATCGAGGCGTTTCTTCTCGACTCCGCCGCCGGACTGGCGGGATCCAGCGAGGCCCCTTGCGGCTGCATGGTGACGCTCTCCGCGGTGGGCGGCGAGGGATGCGAGGACCTTGGGCGTCTCGTCGCGTCCATGCGGGCCGAGAGCCTGACCCGCCTGCGAGGGCGGCTGGACCGGGCGGTCTCCGAAGGCGAGTTGCCGGCCGGCATCGATACCGGAGCGATCGCCCGCTTCTATGCGGCCGTCCAGGGAGGCCTCTCGCTCCAGGCGCGCGACGGAGCGACGAGGATCGAATTGGAAGGCGTTGCGCGCGCAGCCATGGCGGGCTGGGATGCTCTCGTCAGGTGCGCGCCTGACCGTGCGGTATGACGCCGGCGGTCAGAGAGGGGATCAACCCTCGGCCGGCACAAGCTATGGTTTACTGCGACATCATCTTGAAGATGACGCTCGCGGCTGCGAGGAGGGCGGCGTTGAACCCGCCGATCGCGATGATCGTCGTGAGCCGCGAGTTCTCGATCTTCTGGTTGAGCTCGGTGCGCAGACTGTCGATGTCTCTCTTCGTTGCCACCTCGGCCAGAATGAAGCTTCGCGCCGCAGTCGCATGCGCTTCAGACTGCCTGCGCTCCACGCCCGCCTCTTCAAGAGCACGCGCATAGCCGAGAGTATCGAAGGCGTACGCGTTTGCCATGGCCAGCTTCTACCACGAATCAGATGGGCCAGGGGCCAAATTCGGCAAGGGGCCCATCCGCCAGCAGGCGGCGCTCAGGCCGCCGCCTTCGCCTGAGCCTGAGCCGCAAGGGTGACGTAGTCCGTCTTGCCCGTTCCGAGGACCGGGATCGCGGCACCGGCGATCACCTCGCGCGGCAGCATGATCTCGGGCACCCCGGCCGCGGACGCCGCCTTGGCGATGGCCTCGCGTGTAAGGGCGGGGTCCTCGCTGAGGAGCACGACAGCCTCGCCCTTGCGCGCGTCCGGTCGAGCGACGGCGGCGTGGCGGTGGCCGGGCGAGACCTTCGCGGCGAGATCCTCGACCGCGCCGAGCGAGACCATCTCGCCCGCGATCTTGGCGAAGCGCTTGGCGCGCCCCTTGATCGCGACGAAGCCGTCCTCGTCGATCGCGACGATGTCGCCGGTATCGTACCAGCCATCCGTGACGGGCTCGATCACGCCGGGCGCGGTGTCGCGGAAATAGCCCGCCATCACGTTCGGCCCCTTCACGAGCAGCCGCCCCGCGCCCTCGATGCCGGTCACGGGCTCGATCCGCACCTCGAGGCCCGGCATCGGCCGCCCGACCGTCCCGGCCTTGAAATGCATCGGCGTGTTGAAGGCGATGACGGGCCCCGTCTCGGTCGCGCCGTAGCCTTCGAGGATGCGCACGCCGAACCGCTCCGACCACGTCTTGCGCGTCTCGTCCGAGACCCGCTCGGCGCCCGCTCCGACGATGCGGACGGAATGGAAGTCGTAGGGGTTCGCCATCCGGGCATAGCCGCGCAGGAAGGTGTCGGTGGCGAAGAAGACGGTGGCGTTGGTCTGGTAGATCAGCTCCGGCACGATCCGGTAGTGGAGCGGCGAGGGGTAGAGGAAGGTCTTGATGCCCGCGAGGATCGGCAGCAGCGTGCCGATCGTCAGGCCGAAGGAATGGAACATCGGCAGCGCGTTGAAGACGACATCGCGCGTGTTGAAGGCGATGCGGGCGCCGACCTGATAGCGGTTCGCCTGGAGGTTCCGGTGGGTGAGGACGACGCCCTTCGGCGAGCCTTCGGAGCCCGAGGTGAAGAGGACGACCGCGGCGCTGTCCGGATGGGCATCCTCGTAGGCGAGGAAGGGGAGATAGGATTTCGCGAGCCCGGCGATCTTGTCGAGCGGCCCCACGGTCTCGCGGATATCCTCCAGATAGACGATCCGGACCCTCTTCTCCAGTTCGGCCGCGACGGCCTGGAGCTTCGCCTTCTCCACGAAGCGCCGCGACGAGAGCACCGTCGCCACCTTGGCGATGCGGCAGGCGGCCGCCATGCCGGCAGCACCCGTCGAGACGTTCAGCATGGCCGGCACGCGCTTCGTCGATTGAAGAGCGAAGAAGGTGACGATCGCCCCGACCGAGTTCGGCAGCAGGATGCCGACCGCCTCGCCCTCCGAGGCGAAGCGCCGGAGCTTCGCCCCGAGCACATAGGCACCGGCGATCAGCCGGCCGTAGCCGAGGGGGTTGAAGTCGATATCCTCGATGATCGGCCGGCTGCGCCCGTTCAGCGCGGCGGCGTCGAGGAGCGAGCGGAACAGCGTCCGGTCGATGTTCGAGGACCGGAACAGCGTCTCCGACATCACGTCGTAGAGGCGCTGGCCCGCGATCTTGCGGCGGGCGCGCCCCTTGATCGCGGGATCGACGTCGAGCCGGCAGGGCGGCATCACGGTCAGCGTGATCTTCGGCGCCATCTTGCGCGCGACGCGGCCCGCGAGGCGCGTGAACATCGTGTGCTGGACCCCGTCGATCCGCACCGGGATCAGGTCGGCGCCGGTCCGGTCGGCGACGAGGCCGGGCCCGTCATAGACCTTCATCAGCGAGCCCGTGACGGTGAGCCGCCCCTCGGGGAAGATGACCAGCATGCGGCCCTGCTCGACCTCGCGCGCGAGCGATTTCAGCGCCATCGGGTTGGTCGGATCGAGCGCGGCGTAATCGACGAGCGCGAGGAGCGGGCGCGACCACCACTTCTTGGCGATGGTGGTGTCGACGGCGAAGACCGGGTCGCCCGGCATGAAGGCCGCGACCACGAGGCCGTCGAGGAAGGACTGGTGGTTGGCGACGACGATCCGGCGCGCGCCGGCCTTGGCGACGTTCTCCTCGCCGCGCACCTCGACATCGTAGACGAAGGAGAGGATCGACTTGACGACCGCCTTCAGCACGATCCGCGACAGGAGCCGCACCATGATCAGGGCCGCCACGAGGTTCAGGGCGGCGAGGATCAGGGCGAGGGTCGGCAGCGAGAACTTCAGGGCCGAGGACAGGACCGCGACGACGATCGCGCCCGCCACCATCATCAGCGAGTTGACGATGTTGTTGGCGCCGATCATGCGCGCCTTCGCGTCCTCGGGGGCCGAATGCTGGAGGATCGCGAAGAGCGGCACGGCATAGAAGCCCGCCGCCACGGCGAGGGCGAAGAGGGTGCCGGCGACGAAGATCGCCCCCGGCGCCATGACCACCTCGGCGACGTGCCGGCCGAGGGATGGCGGCGTCGGCAGGGCCGTCATCACCAGCGCGAAGACGACGAGGAGGGCCGACATCGCGAGCGCGGCGAAAGGCACGGGCCGGGGCGAGATCTCGCCCTTGAGGCTGCGCGCGCAGAGAAGCGAGCCGATCGCGATGCCGACCGAGAAGACGCCGAGCAGGACGCTCGCCACGGCCTCCCCGCCCCCGAGAAGATCGCGGGCGAGCGGCGGGACGAAGGAGAGCAGCGTCGCGCCGACGACCCAGAACCAGGAGATGCCGAGGATCGACAGCCACGCCGTTCGGTTCGCCCGCGCCTCCCGCAGGATGCCGAGGCTCGAGGTCGCGCCCATGGCGTTCGGATCGGCGACGGGCGGCGCGGCCGGGATGAACTGCGAGGATGCGAGGCCGATCGCCGCCATGGCGAGCAGCCCGATCGAGACCCAGAAGGCGCCGGATTCGCTGCCAATCAGCGCGCCGCCGAGGATGCTGCCCAGCAGGATCGCGATGAAGGTCGCGCCCTCGACGAGCGCGTTCCCGTCGACCAGTTCCTGCGGCTTCAGATGGGCCGGGAGCAGCGCGTATTTCACCGGCCCGAACAGGGCCGCCTGGCAGCCGAGCAGGAAGAGCACGGCGAAGAGGCCGATCAGGCTGCCGGAGATCAGCGCGAACGCCGCACCGACCATGATGACGATCTCGAGGACCTTGAGCCGGCGCGCCAGCACGCCCTTGTCCATCGTGTCGGCGAGCGTCCCCGCGAAGGCCGACAGGAAGATGAAGGGCGCGACGAAGGTCGCCCCCGCGAGCGCCGTGAGCGAGGCCGGATCGAGCGCGGACGATGCCCCCGCCCGGTAGGCCACGAACAGGGCCATCGCCTGTTTGAAGAGGTTGTCGTTGAAGCCGCCAAGGGCCTGCGTCCAGAAGAGGGGAGCGAAGCGGCGGCTGCGGAGGAGGTGGAAGGAGGTCTGGGCCAAGCTGGCCTCCCGGAGCGCGGGGGAAAGGGCTGATGCGCCGAAGCGCAGACGACGGATCAGAGGTGGCCGGCGGGGCGCAGGACGATCTCGCGAGGCATTCCGGCGACCATAGACGATATCCCCGATGCCGGGTCCACCCCGAGAGGCGGCGGCGAAGGAGTTATTTGAACAACGTTACGCAAACCGATACCGTGGCCGCGAAGCCTGCGCAAGATATAAAATGATCGATGTTCATAAAAAAGCTAGAGGACGCCCCCGCAAGGAAGGCGCGGCCCGGGAGGCGGATCGCGCCGGGATGATCGCGGCGGCCGTCGATCTCCTTCGCGAGGGAGGATCGGCCGCGCTAACGGCCCGCGCGGTGGCCGAGCGGGCCGGCGCGGCGGTCGGCTCGGTCTACGGCGCCTTCGCCAATCTCGAGACGCTGAAGCTCGAAGCCAATGCCGTGACGATGCGGGCGCTCCGGCACCATCTCGTCGACGCGCTCCGTTCCGGGCGCTCCGGCTCCGTCACCGACCGCCTGCTCTGTCTTGCGGAGGCCTATCTCGGTTTCGCGCGGGCGAACCGCGAAGCCTGGGCGGCGATGTTCGACCGCACGACCATCGCCGCGCCTCCCGCCATCGCCGCCGAGATCGCGGCGCTGTTCGCGGTGATCGAATCGGTTCTGGTCGATCTCGACGGCCTGCCGCCGGGCCGCATCCCCCTCGTCGCCAAGGCCCTGTGGTCCAGCGTCCACGGCATGGTCTATCTCGGCGAGGTCGGGGGCCTCGGCCCCGTCGGCCAGGACGACGTGCCCGCCATGATCGAGACCCTGGTGCGGGCGAGCGTGAGGGGGCTGCCGGGAGGAACACACAGCTGAGACCTGCCGCGACCCATCCATCGGCAGGGCTCGACGGGTCCGCGTGTTCCTTCGCCCCTTGCGGGAGAAGGCGCGCGGAGCGCCTTCACGCCTCCTCGTAATTGTCCCGCACGAGCTGTTCCAGCAGCCTGACGCCCCAGCCCGCGCTCCAGGTCTTGTTGATGTCGGTCTGCGGCGCATTCATGCCGGTGCCGGCGATGTCGAGATGGGCCCAGGGCAGGCCGTCCCGGACGTAGCGCTGGAGGAACTGCGCCGCCGTGATCGAGCCGCCATGCCGTCCGCCGGTGTTCTTCATGTCGGCGAATTTCGAATCGATCAGCTTGTCGTAGGCGGGCGCGAGCGGCATCCGCCAGACGAGCTCGCCGGATTTCCGGCCCGCGGCGATCAGCCGGTCCGCCAGTTCGTCGCTGTTCGAGAAGAGGCCGGCATATTCCTGGGCCAGAGCGACCAGGATCGCGCCGGTCAGCGTCGCGAGATCGACGATCATCTTCGGCTTGTAGCGATCCTGGACGTACCAGAGCACGTCGCCGAGGACGAGCCGGCCCTCGGCGTCCGAATTGACCATCTCGACGGTCTGGCCGGAGAGGGTCGTGATGATGTCGCCGGGGCGCTGGGCCTTGCCGTCGGGCATGTTCTCGGTGAGGCCGATGGCGCCGATCACGTTGACCTTCGCCTTGCGGGCGGCGAGGGCGTGCATGAGGCCGACGACGGTCGCCGCGCCCGCCATGTCGCCCTTCATGTCCTCCATGCCGCCGGAGGGCTTGATCGAGATGCCGCCGGAATCGAAGCAGACGCCCTTGCCGACGAAGCAGATCGGCGGCTCGTCGGGCGCCCCGCCCTTCCACTGCATCAGGGCCACACAGCTGTCGTGCGCCGAGCCGTCGCCGACCGCGACGAGGGCACGCATCCCGATCGTGCGCAGGTCCTCCTCGCCGAGAACCTCGACCTCGACGCCGACCGCGTCGAGCGCCTGAGCCCGCCGCGCGAATTCCTCGGGGAAGAGAACGTTCGGCGGCTCGTGCACGAGGTCGCGGGCGAGGTTGATGCCCTCGGCAAGGGCGAGGCCCGCCGCATCGGCGCGCTCGGCGCCGGCCGCATCGGCCACGGCGAAGGTGAGGCGCGTCGGGGAGGCCGCCTCGTCCGCATCCGGCTTCTTCGACTTGAACCGGTCCCAGCGATAGGAGCGCAGCCGCGCGCCCAGCACCATCTCCGCCACGGCCGCCAGCGCGTCCGCCCCCTCGCCGAGATCGGCGAGGACGGTCGCCTCGCGGCCGGAGACCCGACCGGCGATCGCGCCGCCGATAAGGCGCCAGTCCGGCCCCGCCCCGTCCTTCGCGCCGAGCCCGACGACGTGAAGGCTGGCGATGCCGTCGAGTCCGGCCGGCGCCGGCACCGTCATGACCGCCTTGGCCTTGCCCTTGAACCGCTCCGCGGCGGCAGCGCGCCGGATCAGCTCCGCCAGCGCCGCCGGCTGGCCGCCGCCGACCGGCACGAGATCGTCCCGGACGAAGACGACGAGATCCCCTTCGGCGGCAGCGCCCACGGGCCGAAAAGCGATGGTGATCCTGTCCAAGCGAGGCTCCTGGCGGTCTCTGTGGAATCGTCAGGTGCCATAGAGCACCGGGCGTGCGCTCCGCCAATGGCCATCGGCACCGCCGCAGGCCAAAGCATTGTCGCGTCTGCGTCACACTCGCCCGCGGCCTCGTTTCCGACGAAGTCGAGACCGACAGGTGTGGCGGCGGCGTCATTGCCGGGAGCCTCCTGCCGAGCTAGCCCTCGGCACTGATCGCCATGTCCCTCGTCGAGCGCTACATATTCCGCATTGCGGCAGGGGCCTTCATCGGCTGCCTCGTGGCGCTGACGGGCGTGATCTGGCTGACCTCGGCCCTCCGCCAGCTCGACGTGATCACCGCCCAGGGCCAGACCCTGCTCGTCTTCCTGTCGGTGACGAGCCTGACGCTGCCGACCCTCATCGCCGTGATCGCGCCGGTCGCGCTCTTCGTCGCGGCGATCTACGCGCTGAACCGGCTGAACGGGGATTCGGAGCTCATCGTGATGAGCGCGGCCGGCATGTCGCCGATTCGCCTGATGCGGCCCTTCCTCTCCCTGGGGCTGATCGTCGCCGCGATGGTCGGGATGCTGACCATCTACCTCATCCCCGCCTCGTTCCAGGAGCTGCGCGACCTGATCTCGCGCATCCGCGCGGATTTCGTGGCCAACATCGCCCAGGAAGGCCAGTTCACGACGCTCGATAACGGCGTCACCTTCCATTACCGGGAGCGCTCGGGCCCCGCCCTCCTCGGCATCTTCATGCAGGACCGGCGCGACGAAGGCCGGACCGTGGTCTATCTCGCCGAGCGCGGCCAGACGGTCGAGGAGAGAGGGCAGAGCTATCTCGTGCTCGAGAACGGCAGCGTCCACCGCCAGCGCGCGGATGCCGCCGATTCCTCGATCGTCGCCTTCAAGCGCTATGCGATCGACCTCGCCGCCCTGAACCAGGAGGCGAGCGAGATCGTCTACAAGCCGCGCGAGCGCTCGACGGGCGACCTCCTGATGCCGGACACGTCCGACATCTATTACAACATGCAGCGCGGCCGCTTCCGCGCGGAGCTGCATGACCGCCTGAGCGCCTGGCTGTTCCCGCTCGCCGTGGTGTTCATCGCCTTCGCGGCCCTGGGCCGGGCCAAGACCACGCGCCAGGGACGCGGCATGGCGGTCGGAGGCGCCGTCGTCGCCGTGGCGGCCCTGCGCATCGCGCTGTTCGCCGCGTCGAGCGCGGTGGTCCGCAGCCCCGCCGCCGCCTTCGCGGTATGGGGCCTTCCCCTGCTCACGATCCTGATCTCGACCCTGATGATCACGAGCGGCTCGCGCCTCTCGCTCGCGGTCGAGCGCGTTCTGCGCGGCCTCCTCTCCCTCGTGCCGGCGGCCCTCCTCCCGCCGCGGCTGCGCGGGGCCTGAGCCATGCTGATCGGCAGGACCCTCGGCCTCTACATCTCGGCCCGATTCCTCCGGACGATCATGCTCGTCTTCGCGACGGTGTTCGGCCTCGTCTTCACGCTCGATTTCATCGAGCTGCTTCGGCGCGCCGGCGACGCCGCGGGGGCGACCCCGCTCGTGATGGCGCAGCTCTCGCTGTACCGAACCCCCTCCATCGCCGAGCAGGTCCTGCCTTTCGCGGTGCTGTTCGGCTCGATGGCGACCCTCCTCAACCTGTCGCGCCGGCTGGAACTGGTGGTCGCGCGCGCGGCCGGCATCTCCGCCTGGCAGTTCCTCCAGCCCGGCCTCGCCGTCGCCGTCGCGCTCGGAATCGTCTCGATCTTCGCCTTCAACCCGATCTCCGCCTCGCTGAAGGAGCAGGCGAGCCGGATCGAGGCCAAGATCTTCGCGCGCAAGGCGAAGGGGCTCGGGCCGGAATTGTGGATCCGCCAGAAGAGCCTCGACGGGCAGGCGGTGATCCGGGCCGAGGCCGCTGTCGCTGCGACCAACACCCTGACGGGCATCGCCATCTTCGTCTTCGATCCGGACGGACGCTTCGTCGAGCGGGTCGAAGCGCAGGACGGGGTCCTGCGGGAGGGCTACTGGGAGTTCCACAACGCCCGGGTCTCGACGACCTTCGACGAGCCGCAGACCTATTCGACCTATCTCCTGGCCACCAATCTCGACCCGAGCCAGGTGCGGCAGACTTTCACGCCCCCCGAATCGGTGTCGTTCTGGAAGCTCGGCGAAACCATCGCCCGGGCCGAGAGCGCAGGCCTCGATGCGAGCCGCTACCGTCTGCAATACGACGTGCTGCTGGCTCGGCCGCTGCTCTTCGTCGCGATGGTTTTCCTGGCCGCTTCCGTTTCGTTGAGGTTTTTCCGCTTCGGTGGCGTGGCCAAGATGGTGCTCGGTGGCGTGGGTGCCGGGTTCGTGCTCTATGTCGTGACGGAAGTCATGCGCGACTTGGGCGGAGCCGGCATCGTCGGGTCCTGGGCGGCAGCTTGGCTTCCGGCGATCATGGGCAGCTTGCTCGGAACGCTGGCACTCCTGTACCAAGAGGATGGGTGATGATCCTCGGCCAGCGTAACCGGCATGGAGTATCGATGGGGGTTCGTCGAAGCACGGTCGTTGCGGCGGTCGCGTTGGCGCTCGGCAGCGTCAGCCTGACGACGCTTGCGCGCGCCCAGACGGCGAACGACCTCATCGCCCGCAAAGCGGGCGCCCAGAGCGACAAGTCGCGCCTTCTCGTCGAAGGCCGCGAGATCGTCTACAACCGCGACAAGAACACGGTCGCGGCATCGGGCGATGTCGAGCTGAACTATGGCGGCCGCACGCTCCAGGCCGACCGCGTGACCCTCGACCGCACGAACGGCCGCGTCCACGCGACCGGGAACGTGCGGATGATCGAGGCGAACGGCACCGTCACGACCGGCGACCGCTTCGAACTCACTGACGATTTCAGGACCGGCTTCATCGACAGCCTCCGCTCGGTCCAGGAGACGCGGGACGCTCAGGGTCCCGTGGTGACGCGATTCTCGGCGCCGCGCGGCGAGCGCGTGGACGGCCAGACGACAACCTTCCAGAACGGCACCTACACCGCCTGCGAGCCCTGCCGGGACAATCCCGAACGGCCCCCGCTCTGGCAGGTGAAGGCCGCGCGCGTCATCCACAACAACGAGGAACGCCGGATCTATTACGAGAACGCCACAATCGAGGTCGCAGGCGTTCCGATCGGATTCTGGCCCTATTTCTGGACGCCGGACCCGTCCGTGAAGCGCGAATCCGGCTTCCTCGCGCCTCGCTACATCCACACCAAGGCGCTCGGCTACGGCGCGGCGATCCCCTATTTCTGGGCCATCTCGCCGGACAAGGACCTGACGCTCTATCCGACCTTCCACTCGCGTCAGGGCTTCCTGATGCAGGCGGAGTACCGGCAGCGCTTCCACACGGGCGGCCTCAACATCCGCGCCGCCGGCATCGCGCAGCAGGACGAGGACGCCTTCCTCCCCGGCCCCTACGGCGCGGGTGACCGGCGCTGGCGCGGCTCGATCGAGACCACCGGCCGGTTCAACATCAACGAGAACTGGCATTACGGCTGGGACGTCGCCCTTCTCTCGGACAAGTGGTTCCTGCAGAACTACAAGATCCGCAGCGAGAGCTTCGCCGCCACGAACTACGTGCTGCCCGAATCGACCTCGCAGGCCTTCCTGCGCGGCCAGGGCGACCGCTCGTTCTTCGACATGCGGGCGATGTATTTCCAGGGGCTGTCCTTCGCCGATTGGCAGAAGCAGCTGCCGGGCATCACGCCGGTCATCGACTACGACAAGCGCGTGAACGGCCCCGACCCGATCGGCGGCGAGGTGCGGTTCCAGTTCAACTTCGCCAACATCAACCGCGCCGCGACGCAGTTCAGCTCGACCTCGATCGCCAACCGCGCCTACCCCTACGCACCGCCGGGCTTCCAGTCCGTCCTGCCGACCGCCTACGGGACCGGTCTCTACGGCACCGCGATCCCCTACGAGAGCTGCGCCGTCTTCCAGCGCGGCGCCTGCATCGTGAACGGCCTCGCCGGGAACTTCGCCCGCGTCTCGGCCGAGGCCTCCTGGCGCCGCCGCTTCATCGACGATGCCGGCCAGACCTGGACGCCCTTCGCCTATCTGCGGGCCGACGGGTTCTTCAACAACTTCGACGGCGACGGCTATCAGAACTACGCTGTCACGAACTTCATCCGCACGCAGGGCAACGATTTCGTCGGCCGCGTCATGCCGGCGGTCGGCCTCGAATACCGCTATCCGTTCGTCGCCGATGCCGGCCGCTACGGCGTGCACACCGTGCAGCCCATCGGCCAGATCATCGCCCGGCCGAACGAGACGGGCTATCGCCGCATCGCCAACGAGGACGCGCACAGCCTCGTCTATGACGATTCGAACCTGTTCGACTGGGACAAGTTCTCCGGCTACGATCGGGCCGAGGGCGGCGTGCGCGCCAATGTCGGCATCCAGTACAACGTCGCGACCCCGTCCGGCTGGACCGGCAGCGCCCTGTTCGGCCAGTCCTATCAGGTCGCGGGCCACAATTCCTTCGGGGCGGCCGACCTCCTGAACACTGGAGCCGGCTCGGGCCTCGACAGCAGGGCCTCCGATTTCGTGGGCCGCGTCCAGGTCAATCCGAGCGAGAACTTCTCGCTGATCACGCGCGGCCGCTTCGGCAAGGACGACTTCTCGGTCAACGGCTTCGAGGCCCAGGCGGTCGCGAATTTCAAGCCGTTCTTCCCCATTGCGGCCTCGCTCACCTATGCCCGCTACGAAGCCCAGCCTCAGCAGGGCTATCTGTACCGGCGCGAGGGCCTGCGCCCCGCCGTCGCCTGGGACATCACCCCGAACTGGTCGATCGGCGGCTCGGTCCTGTTCGATCTCGACCGCTATCTCGAGCTGCGCGACACCTATGCGACGGCTTTGGGTGGCCTCGCCGCGATCGACAAGCGGACCGAACGCTGGACGGTCGCGCAGACGAATATCGGCCTGACCTATCGCGACGAATGCACGACGCTGAGCGTCAACTACCTGACCTCGCCGCGTCTCGCCGCGACGGGCATGCGCGACACGGACCGGACCGTCCTGGTCCGGCTCGAATTGCGGACGCTCGGCCAGAGCAACGTCTCGCAGAGCATCTCGACGACGACCGCCGACGGCATCGCGACCCGGTGAGGGACGCGACAGCCGCCCTCGCACCATGACCTCGACGCCTCCCCTGGCCCTGACGCAGGGGGACCCGGCCGGGATCGGCCCGGAGATCACCCTGCGCGCCTGGATCGACGGCCGCGCGGGGCCACCCTTCTTCGTCCTGTCGGATCCAGCCCTGTACGAGGCGGCGGCGAGCCGCCTCGGCCTCGACGTGCCGGTGCGCGCGACGAGCCCCGAAGAGGCGGCGAGCGTCTTCCCGGACGCCCTCCCCGTCGTGCCGCTCGGCATCCCCGTCTCTGCCGCCCCAGGCAGGCCCGATCCTGCCACGGCCGCGGCGACCATCCTCTCCATCGACCGCGCGGTCGCGCTCGTCCGCGAGGGCCGCGCGGCGGCCATCGTGACCAATCCGATCGCCAAGCACGTCCTCTACGAGGCCGGCTTCGCGCATCCCGGCCATACCGAGTATCTCGCCGCCCTCGCGGCGGAACCGGGCGAGCCCGCGCCGATGCCCGTGATGATGATCTGGAGCGAGGGCCTCGCCGTCGTCCCCGTCACCATCCACGTCGCGCTGCGGGAGGTGCCGGCGCTCCTGACGGCGGACCTGATCGTCGAGACCGCGCGCATCGTGGCCCATGACCTCGCGACGCGGTTCGGCATCGCCGCGCCGCGCCTCGCCCTCGCCGGCCTCAATCCCCATGCCGGCGAAGGCGGCGCGATGGGCACCGAGGACCGCGACATCGTGGCCCCCGCCATCGAGCGCCTGCGCGCCGAGGGAATCGCGGCGAGTGGGCCTCACCCGGCCGACACCCTGTTCCACCCGCGGGCGCGCGAGCGCTACGACGTCGCTCTCGCCATGTATCACGACCAGGCCCTGATCCCGATCAAGACCATCGCCTTCGACGAGGGCGTCAACGTCACCCTCGGCCTGCCCTTCATCCGGACGTCGCCCGATCACGGCACTGCCTTCGACATCGCCGGGCGCGGCCTCGCCCGCGCCGACAGTCTCGGCGCCGCGATCGGACTCGCCGGCCGCCTCGCGGCGAGGGCGGCAGCGCGGTGACGATCGACGGATTGCCGCCGCTGCGGGAGGTCGTGAGCCGCCACGGGCTCGCCGCCCGCAAGGCGCTCGGCCAGAACTTTCTCTTCGATCTGAACCTCACCGGCCGCATCGCCCGCGCGGCCGGGCCGTTGGAGGGCCATACGGTGCTGGAGGTCGGGCCCGGCCCCGGCGGCCTCACCCGCGCGCTCCTCGCGGAAGGCGCCGGGCGCGTCGTCGCCATCGAGCGCGACCCGCGCTGCCTGCCGGCCCTCGCCGAGATCGAGGCTCGTTATCCCGGTCGCCTCGACGTCGTGGAGGCGGATGCGCTGGAGATCGACGCCGCCTCGCTCCTCGGGTCCGGCCCCTCCCGGATCGCGGCGAACCTGCCCTACAATGTCGGCACGGCGCTTCTCGCCTCCTGGCTGTCGGTGCCCGACTGGCCGCCGCCGTGGTCGAGCGCGACCCTGATGTTCCAGCGCGAGGTCGCCGATCGGATCGTCGCCGGGCCGGACGATCCCGCCAATTACGGGCGGCTCGGCGTCCTGTGCGGCTGGCGCTGCCGCTCCCGCATCCTGTTCGACGTGCCGCCGCAGGCCTTCGTGCCGCCGCCCAAGATCACCTCGGCCGTGGTGCTGATCGAGCCGAGCCCGGCTCCCCTCCCCGCGCGCCCGCAGATGCTGGAACGCGTGACCCGCGCCGCCTTCGGTCAACGCCGCAAGATGCTGCGCCAGAGCCTCAAGGGGCTCGGCACCGATCCGGCCCCGCTGCTGGAAGCCGCCGGCATCGAAGGCACGCGCCGCGCCGAGGAGGTTCCGGTGGCCGGCTTCTGTGCCATGGCGATCGCGCTGGAGGCGATCATGGCCGCTCAACCCGGCACACGCTGACCGCTATCCGACGGCGTTCTCGGCGAGCAGGCCGTCCACGAAGTCCGGAAGCCCCGTCTGCCGGTCGCGCCTCAGCCGCTCGGCGGTGAGGATGGCGCGCATCCCGGCGAGCGAGCGGTCGAGATCCTCGTTGACGATCACGTAGTCGTATTCGCCCCAGCGCTCGATCTCGACGCGCGCGTTCTCGAGGCGGCGCTCGATCGTCTCTTTGCTGTCCTGCGCCCGGCGCTCGAGGCGGCTGCGGAGCTCGCGCATGGAGGGGGGCAGGATGAAGACCGTCACGACGTCGCGGCCGAGCTTGTCCCGCACCTGGCGCGTGCCCTGGTAGTCGATGTCGAAGATCATGTCCGTGCCGGCGGCGAGATGCTTCTCCACCGGGCGGAGCGGGGTGCCGTAGAAATTGCCGTGGACCTCGGCCCATTCGAGCAGGTCGTCATGCTCCCGGAGCCGCTGGAAATCTTCGACGGCGATGAAATCGTAGTCCTGGCCGGCGATCTCGTTCGAGCGCTTAGGCCGGGTCGTCACGGAGACCGAGACTTCGAGCCCGGCATCCTTGTCGGCCTTGAGGGCCTTCGTCAGGCTGGTCTTGCCCGCGCCCGAGGGTGAGGAGAGGATCAGGATGAAGCCTCGCCGCATGGCGGCCTGTTCGGACTGCCGGTCGATCGCCCCGTCGACCTCCTGTCCCGCCATCACCTCGTCCGCCACCGCTCACTCCACGTTCTGAACCTGCTCCCGGAATTGCTCCACGATCGCCTTCAAGTCGAGCCCGATCCGCGACAGGGAGACGTCATTCGCCTTCGAGCAGAGGGTGTTGGCCTCGCGTCCGAATTCCTGTGCCAGGAAATCCAGCTTGCGCCCGATCACGCCGCCCGCCGCCAGTAGATCGCGGGCCGCCTCGATATGGGCCCGCAGGCGGTCGAGCTCCTCGCGGATATCGGCCCGGGTGGCGAGAAGGGCAGCCTCCTGGTGCAGCCGGTCGGGATCGAGCGCGCGCGACGCCTCGACGAGGCTCGCGACGGCCGCGGCGAGGCGCTCCCGCACGGCCGCAGGCTGCCGCGCCGGGCACCGATCGGCCGCTTCGATCAGGGCGCTCATCTCGGCGAGCTGGCCGCCGAGCACCGCCGCGAGCGCGGCGCCCTCCACTTCCCTGGCCTCCTGCACCGCCGGGACGAGACGCCCCGCTGCGGCGACGAGGTCGGTCCTGAGGGCCTCGTCGAAGGCCGCGCCACCGCCGTCTTCCTCGATCTCGACGACGCCGCGCACGGCCAGAAGCCCGTCGAGCGTCGCCGGTCCGATCTCGGCCGGGCGGGCGATGCGAGCGAGCGAGGCGATCAGGTCCTCGAGTAGCGGACGATTGATCCGGACGCTCGCCGCCGCGGCGGCGCGCGTCAGCGTCAATCCGAGCTGGCACTGGCCCCGGCTCAGCGACGCGGCGATCAGGCGGCGCGCCTCCTCCCCGACCTGGTCGAACCCATTCGGCGTGCGCAACCTCACATCGAGGCCACGGCCGTTCACCGTCTTGATCTCCCAGGCCCATTGATACGGACCCGTCACCCCGGCTTCGCGCGCGAAACCGGTCATCGATCGAATCGTCATGGCAGGGACGTCAACCTCAGCGCGGGGGCATCCGCACGCCGGGCGGCAGGCCCGGCTCGGCAGCGCGCGACTGCTCCTGCTCACGCCGCCGGGACGTGCGGCTCGCACGAGCCGGCCGCGGGGCCGGCTGCGCGACCGGCTCCGGACCGAAGCTCGGCACGGTCTTCGGCGTCGTCAGATCCCAGGTCTTGTTGGCGAGCGGGTCGAGCGATGTTCCCTCGACCGCGTCGAAGGCGCGCCCCGCCGAGATCGACAGCGGCTCATCCCCGGTCGACGCCGTCCGGATCGGCGACGCCGCCTCGTAATCGGTGCGGTTATCCGGAGCCGGCGCTGCACGGTCGACCTCGCCCGCCGGTGCGGCCTCGCGCGCCCGCTCGATCTGGCGCCAGCGAGCGACGTTGCGCTGATGCTGGTCGTAGGTCTCCGCGAAGGCATGTCCGCCGGTGCCGTCGGCGACGAAGAAGAGATCCTTCGTCTTGAGCGGGTTGGCGACGGCTTCGAGGGCGGCCCGGCCGGGATTGGCGATCGGGCCCGGGGGCAGCCCCTCGATGACATAGGTGTTGTAGGGCGTCGCCCGGTCGATCTCGGACCGCAGGATGCCGCGGCCGAGCGTGCCCTTGCCGCCGACGATGCCGTACACGATCGTCGGGTCCGATTGCAGCTTCATCCGCCGCTGCAGGCGGTTCAGGAAGACGCTCGCGACGCGGGCCCGCTCGTCGCCCCGGCCCGTCTCCTTCTCGACGATCGAGGCGAGGATCACGAGTTCCTGCTGCGTCTTGATCGGCAGGTCCGGGGAGCGGCGCTCCCAGACGTGCTGGAGCGCCCTGCGGCTCGCCCGCTGCATCTCGTTGACGACCTGCTGGCGCGTCATGCCGCGCTCGAAGCGGTAGGTGTCGGGAAGCAGCGAGCCTTCGGGCGGGATCGCGTTCAGGTCGCCGGTGAGAATCTCGTTCTCGCGGAGCCGGGTCACGACCTGCTCGCTCGTCAGTCCCTCGGGAACCGTGAAGGAATGCAGGATCGCCTTGCCGCCGATCAGGGTGTCGATGGCCTGGGCCATGCTGACCTTGGCCTTGAACAGGAACTCGCCCGCCTTGAGCTGCCCCTTCGTGCGATTGGCGTAGGAATAGAGCTCGAACAGGACGGGGTTGTCGATCACCCCTTCCTTCGTCAGCAGCGCCGAAATCTCGGAGGTCCCGGTATTCCGCGGGATCAGGACGACCTTGTCGGCGTCCAGCGGCCCGGGCTTGCCGACCTCATGGCTCACCGAAATGAGCCCGAAGACCACCACGCCCGCCACGACCACGGCCGCGGTCAGCAGGCCGCTCATGAGGGATAGCAGGCCGCCACGCGGGCGCCGGACCCGCCTCGGCTGAGGCACCGGCACCGGTTTCAGCGATTCGCTCGGGCTCCGCGGTCCGTTCCGAGACGCCGTCGAGACGATCTCGGGGTCGGAGGAGGATGCAGCGCGTCGTCTGCCGAACATCTGATCGCCTTGCCGAATTCCGAAGAGGCGTCCCGACCCGCCCCCGAGCCGGCACGTCCGATGAAACAGCCGCGCGTCCGCCACGCGCCCGGCCTAGCTGACCGAGCATTATGGCGAAATGGCGTGGCTGCCGCGAAACGGCCCCGCTAAGCAGCCCGCCGGAAGACGAGGGAGGCGTTGGTCCCTCCGAACCCGAACGAATTCGACAGAGCGACGTCCACCTGCTTCGCCTTGGCCTGATGAGGCACGAGATCGATGGCGGTCTCGACCGACGGATTGTCGAGGTTGAGCGTCGGCGGGATCATCCCGTCCCGCATGGCGAGAATGCAGAAGATCGCCTCGGCCGAGCCGGCGGCACCGAGCAGGTGTCCGATGGCCGATTTCGTCGACGACATCGCGATCTTGCCGGCGGCATTCCCGACCAGACGTTCGACGGCGGACAATTCGATCGTATCCGCCATGGTCGAGGTGCCGTGGGCGTTGATGTAATCGATCTGGCCCGCGTCGAGACCCGCCCGCTTCAGCGCCATCGTCATGCACCGGAAGGCGCCGTCGCCGTCCTCGGACGGGGCGGTGATGTGATAAGCGTCGCCGGACAGGCCGTAGCCCACGATCTCGGCGTAGATCTTGGCGCCGCGCGCCTTGGCGTGTTCGTATTCCTCGAGGACGAGGATGCCCGCCCCCTCGCCCATGACGAAGCCGTCGCGGTCCCGATCATAGGGACGCGAAGCCCGCTTGGGCTCGTCGTTGAAAGACGTCGAGAGCGCCCGGCAGGCGGCGAAACCGGCCAGCGACAGGCGGTTGATGGGCGATTCGGCCCCTCCGGCCACCATCACGTCGGCGTCGCCGAACGCGATCAGCCGGGCGGCATCGCCGACGGCATGCGCACCCGTGGAACACGCCGTCACGACCGAATGGTTCGGCCCTTTCAGGCCGTGGGCGATCGAGACGTGCCCCGAGGCGAGATTGATGATCCGTCCCGGAATGAAGAACGGCGAGAGCCGGCGCGGCCCCTTCTCGGCGAGGATGACGGCGGCATCGTAGATGCCCCCGATCCCGCCGATCCCGGAGCCGATCAGCACGCCTGACGCGCATTGATCCTCATGGCTGGTGGGGTGCCAATCCGCGTCGTCGAGGGCCTGTTTCGCGGCCGTCAGCGCATAGACGATGAAGGGATCGATCTTGCGCTGATCCTTGGGGTCGACCCACTGATCCGGGTTATAGGTGCCATTCTCCCCATTCCCCAAGGGAATGGGACAGGCGATCTTGCAGGCGAGATCGGAGGTCTCGAAGGTATCGACCTGCTTGGCCGCGCTTTCGCCAGCCAGCAGCCGCTTCCAGGTCGCCTCGACCCCACAGCCGAGAGGGCTCACCATCCCGAGCCCCGTAACGACCACCCTCCGCATCAACATCCCCTTTTCGAGCCGACCAGGCGGTCGATCCCTGCGCCCGCGTTACGCCGCGGCGCTCTTGTCCAGGAACTTGATGGCGTCGCCGACGGTCACGATCGTCTCGGCCGCATCGTCCGGGATCTCGACGTTGAACTCTTCCTCGAACGCCATGACGAGCTCGACGGTGTCGAGGCTGTCAGCACCAAGGTCGTCGATGAAGTTGGCGCTCTCAGTCACCTTGTCGGCCTCGACGCCGAGATGCTCGACGACGATCTTCTTCACGCGCTCGGCAGTATCGCTCATCACAAGTCCCCGTCACAATCCTGAATTCGGTTCCGGCGGGCCCCGGCGACTGGATGCCGGAACCGTCGGCGAAGCAACGGATCGCCGGAGGAGGCCGTGCAAAGCCTTATTTTCGGCGCCGGTCAAGCCCTGGGGCCGTCACGCCCGTGGAGGACGCGTCGGCCGGGGCATCAGAGCATCGCCATTCCGCCGTTCACGTGCAGCGTCTGACCCGTCACGTAGGCGGCCTCGTCGGAGGCTAGATAGACCACCGCTGCGGCAATTTCGTGCCCCTCGCCGAGACGCCCCATCGGAACCCTGCCGAGAATCGCGCCCTTCTGGGTCTCGTTCAGCGAATCCGTCATCGGGGAGGCGATGAAGCCGGGCGCCACGAGATTCGCCGTGATTCCCCGCGTCGCGACCTCGGCGGCGAGGGCCTTCGTCAGGCCGGTGAGCCCCGCCTTCGAGGAGACGTAGTTCACCTGGCCCGGATTGCCGATGGCGCCGACGACCGAGCCGATCGAGACGATGCGGCCGCGCCGCCGCCTCATCATGCCCTTCACGGCCGCACGCGAGAGCCGGAAGGCCGCCGTCAGATTGACGGCGATCACGTCGTCCCAATCGGCGTCCTTCATGCGCATCAGAAGCCCGTCGCGCGTCACGCCCGCGTTGTTGACGAGAATGTCGAGAGAGCCGCCGAAAGTCTCCTCGGCCTGCGGCACCAGGGCCTCGACCGCATCCTTGTCGGCGAGATTGCAGGCCAGGACATGCACGCGCTCCCCGAGTTCGGAGGCGAGAGCCTCGAGCGCCTCGGGCCGG
This sequence comes from Enterovirga rhinocerotis, assembly GCF_004363955.1. GTDB lineage: Bacteria > Pseudomonadota > Alphaproteobacteria > Rhizobiales > Beijerinckiaceae > Enterovirga > Enterovirga rhinocerotis. The sequence continues at coordinate 368,264 of NZ_SNZR01000014.1, read as the reverse complement.
GTTCCGGACACGGCGACCGTCGCCCCCTGGCCGTGCAGCGCGCGGGCGATCGCTCCGCCGATGCCGCCGGTGGCGCCCGTCACGAGGGCGGTGCGCCCGCTCAGGTCGAACATGATTCAGGCTCCGAGGAGGGGACGCACGGCGTCGAGATCGGATGGCTGGCCGAAGGGGGCTGCCCGGGCGCCGGCGGCGATCCGCTTGACGAGACCCGTCAGGACCTTGCCGGCCCCGACCTCGACGAAATCCGTCACCCCGTCCGCGGCCATGGCCGCGACGCTTTCGCGCCAGCGCACCGTGCCCGTCACCTGGCGTACGAGGGCATCGCGGATCGCCTCGGGAGCGGAGATCGCCGCAGCCTCGACATTGGCGACGACCGGCACGACCGGCGTGCTGATCGTCGTCTCGCTCAAGGCCGCCTGCATGGCCTCCGCGGCGGGCGCCATGAGCCGGCAATGGAAGGGCGCGGACACGGTCAGCATCATGCCCCGACCGCCCTTGGCCTGGGCGAGCGCCGCGGCGCGCTCGACCGCCGCCTTGTGGCCGGACACGACCACCTGACCGGCGCCGTTGTCGTTGGCGATGTCGCAGACCTCGCCCGCCGAGGCCTCCTCGGCGATCGCGCGGACGGCGTCGTATTCGAGCTTCAGGATCGCGGCCATGGCGCCGGTCCCTACCGGGACCGCCTTCTGCATCGACTCGCCGCGCAGGCGCAGGAGACGCGCTGAATCGGAAATCGAGAGCGCCCCGGCCGCGGCCAGCGCGGAATATTCGCCCAGCGAATGGCCGGCCACCAGGGCGACGTCGCGCGCGAGATCGAGGCCGAGCTCGCTCTCCAGAACGCGCAGCGCCGCAAGGCTCGTCGCCATCAGCGCCGGCTGAGCGTTGGCCGTGAGATTGAGCTCGTCGGAAGGCCCTTCCCACATGAGAGCGGAGAGGTTCTGAGAGAGCGCTGAATCGACTTCGTCGAACACGGCCTGGGCGACAGGGAAAGCCGCGGCGAGGGCCTGGCCCATCCCCACGGTCTGGCTTCCCTGCCCCGGGAAGATCAAGGCGCGCATTCCATCCCCGTTCCGTGACACTTTTTCGTCGGGCGGCAGGTCGCATCCGGCTGCCCCAACGTCAACCCGCATGCTTAACGCCCCGCGTCAAGCCGCCGCGGGGCGAACCAAAATTGTCAGGCGTCGTTCAGTCACCCTCGGGAATGATCCGCAATCTGGGCGACAGGATCGCCGCCGAAGCCGGGTGGACCAGCGCATGCTGGAATCCGGCGGGGCGGCAGACATCAGGGAGCACATCATGTCCATCAAGACTCTGGGCCTCGTCGGCATCGCCGCCGCGACCCTGACGGCAGCGACGGTCCTGGCACCCGCCACGGCCAGCGCTCAGTACCGCGGCGGCGGCTGGGGCGGCCATCACCATGGCGGCTGGGGCGGCGGTTATCGCGGCGGCGGCTGGGGCGGCGGCTACCGCGGTTATCGCGGCGGCTATTACCGCGGCGGCCGCGGCTTGGGCTGGGGCGCCGTCGGAGCCGGCGTCGCGCTCGGCGCGCTCGCGGCCGGCGCGGCTGCGGCACCCTACTACCGCCCCGCTCCGGCCTACGGATATGGCGGCTACGGCTATGCCCCCGCCTATTACGGCGGCGGCTGCACCTGGCGCCCCCGCCGCGCCTGGGACCCCTATTACGGCTGGGTCGTCCAGCGGGTTCGCGTCTGCTACTAAGGGCGTCTCGTATCGACACGGCGGGAGGCTTCGGCCTCCCGCCGTCATTCGTCTCTGCGGCGTCGCCTTGCCGATCATGCCAGGATGCCGTAAAGCGGGTGCAATCCCGGAACCCGGTTAAGTTTGAAGGAGCCGCCGCATGGCGCGCGTCACCGTTGAGGATTGCATCGACAAGGTCGACAACCGGTTCGAGCTGGTCCTGCTCGCGAGCCATCGGGCCCGCCTGCTCGCCTCCGGCGCCGCTCTGACCGTCGACCGCGACCGCGACAAGAACCCGGTCGTGGCACTGCGCGAGATCGCAGACGAGACGATCGGCCCGGACGATCTCAAGGAGCAGCTCATCCATTCGCTCCAGAAATACGTCGAGGTCGACGAGCCTGAAGCCGAGACGGTGCCGCTGCTGGGTCAGACGGTCGCCGCCATCCCGGCCTCCTCGTCCGACGATACGGACGTCCAGTTCGACAAGATGAGCGAAGAAGACCTCCTGCGGGGTCTCGAGGGCCTCGTGCCGCCGGCAGCGACGGACGACGAGGAGGGCTGAACCCAGCCCCCAATTCGGTGCATGTCTGCACCAGACGCAGCCCTGGCCGCCGGCCAGGGCTTTTTTGTTGTTCTAATCTCAACGGTTTGGCTACGAGAGATATCCAATCCGAGAGGAGTCCGGCCGTTCCCCGCATGATGCGCCAATACGAGCTCGTCGAGCGCGTGAAGCGGTACGACCCCTCGGCCGACGAGGATCTGCTCAACCGCGCCTACGTCTATGCGATGATGGCCCACGGCACGCAGAAGCGCGCCTCGGGCGAGGCCTTCGTCGTGCATCCGCTCGAGGTCGCGGCGATCCTCACGGATCTGCGGCTCGACGCCGCCACCATCGTCGCCGCCGTCCTCCACGACACGGTCGAAGACACGGCCGCGACGCTCGAGGAGATCAACCGCATCTTCGGTCCGGAGATCGGCTCGCTCGTGGACGGGCTGACCAAGATCAAGCGCCTGGATCTCGTCTCGAAACAGGCCGCGCAGGGCGAGAACTTCCGCAAGCTGCTCCTCGCCATCGCCGCCGATACCCGCGTGCTTCTCGTCAAGCTCGCGGACCGTCTCCACAACATGCGCACGCTCGGCTTCATGCCGCCGGAAAAGCGCGCGCGGATCGCGCAGGAGACGCTCGACATCTATGCGCCGCTCGCCGGCCGCATGGGCATCCAGGAGATGCGGGACGAACTCGAGGATCTCGCCTTCCGCAACATCAACCTCGAAGCCTACGAGACCATCGCCACCCGGCTCGCGAGCATCGAGGACCGCAACGGCCGCCTGATCGAGGAGGTCGAGGACGGTTTGAAGGCGAAGTTCGCCGCCAACGGCGTCGAGGCCAAGGTCGTCGGACGCCGGAAGCGTCCCTACTCGATCTGGCGCAAGATGGAGCGCAAGTCCGTCGCCTTCGAGCAATTGTCCGACCTGTACGGCTTCCGGGTCGTCGTCGAGGAGATCGATGCCTGCTATCGCGTGCTCGGCATCGTCCACACCTCCTGGCCAGCCGTGCCGGGCCGGTTCAAGGACTACATCTCGAATCCGAAGCAGAACGACTACCAGTCCATCCACACGACGGTGATCGGCCCAGGCTCCCAGCGCGTCGAGCTGCAGATCCGCACGCGGGAGATGGAGGAGATCGCCGATTTCGGCATCGCCGCCCACAGCCAGTACAAGCACGGCTCCCTCGGCGCCGACAGCCGGGCCTATCAATGGCTGCGGCGCACCGTCGATCTCCTGGCCGAGGGCGACAGCCCGGAAGAATTCCTCGAACACACCAAGCTCGAACTCTTCCACGACCAGGTCTTCTGCTTCACGCCGAAGGGCCGCGTCATCGCCCTGCCGCGCGGCGCCAATGCGATCGATTTCGCCTACGCGGTCCATACCGATGTCGGCAACACGGCCGTCGGGGCCAAGATCAACGGGCGCATGGCGCCCCTCTTCAACGAGCTGTTCAACGGCGACGAGGTCGAGATCGTCCGCGCCGATGGCCAGACCCCGCCTCCCGCTTGGGAATCGCTCGTGGTCACCGGCAAGGCCCGGGCCGCGATCCGGCGGGCCGCGAAGGCCGCGACGCGGCGCCAATATGCGGGTCTCGGCCACCAGATTCTCGAGCGCGCCTTCCAGCGCGCCGGCAAGGCCTTCTCGGACGAGAAGCTGCGCGGAGCCCTGCCCCGCCTGGCGCGGGCGAGCGCCGACGACGTGCTGGCCGCGGTCGGCCGCGGCGAGATGTATTCCGGCGATGTCGTGCGCGGGGTCTATCCAGACTATGTCGAGCGCCGGCCCGAAATCCACGAGGCGCCGCTCGCCCGTCTCAACGGCACGGCGACGCCCGCCGACGCCCTGCCGATCCGCGGGATCGGCGGCGACCTTCCCGTCCAGTTCGCTCCGGAAGGCGGCGCGGTCCCGGGCGACCGCATCGTCGGCATCCTCACGCCCGGTGTCGGCGTGACGATCTATCCGATCCAGAACCCGGCCCTCGCCGCCTTCGACAACGAGCCGGAGCGCTGGATCGACGTCAGGTGGGACGTCGAGGCCGGCGCGGGGCGCCGCTTTCCGGCGCGCCTCCTGCTCCACTCGATCAACGAGCCCGGCAGCCTGGCGCAGGTCGCGCAGGTCATCGCCGATCACGACGGCAACATCGAGAACGTCGCGATGCAACGGAGCACGCCCGACTTCACGCAGACGACGGTCGACCTCTCGGTCTTCGACCTGAAGCACCTCAACGCCATCATGTCGGAACTGCGCGCGAAGCCGGCGGTCAACAAGGTCGAGCGCATCACGGGCTGACGGGAAGGGCTCGCCCGCCGATCAGCCGGCGAGCTTCATCAGCACGATCCCCGAGACGATGAGCGCGGCGGCCGCGAGCCGGGCCGGCGCGGCCGGCTCCCCGAGGACGGCGATGCCGACGACGAAAGCCCCGACCGCGCCGATCCCCGTCCAGATCGTGTAGGCGGTGCCGAGCGGCAGCGACCGCATGGCGAGCGCGAGCAGGACGAAGCTCGCGATCATCGCGACCAGGGTGACGAGGCTCGGGACGGGACGCGTGAACCCATCCGACGCCTTCATCGAAAAGGCCCAGACGATCTCGAGCAAGCCTGCGAGAAACAAAGCAATCCAGGCCATGGCAGCCCTCCTTGAAGGGCCGGGCCGTCCCGGACTTGAACCCCGCCGATGCGAGGGCGGAGACGTTGCTCCGTCCCGCTCATATGGGACATGCCGCGCGGGCCGCAAGCGGCGGGGAACGGACTGGCTGCTCGCGCGCACGGCCGAGCCCGCACCCGAACCGGGCGGATCGTCGTTCCGGCGGCACCGCTCGCCTTGCTCGACGACACCCTCCTGTGCCACCGATCCGGAGCGGCCGCTGCCGTACTCAGGAAGGGCTCACGCTTTGACCTCTCTGTTCGATCCCATCCGCCTCGGCGCCGTCACCGCCCGCAACCGGATCGTGATGGCGCCCCTGACCCGGGCGCGCGCCACGCGAGACCACGTGCCCGTCCCGATGATGATCGACTACTACCGGCAGCGTGCCGGGGCCGGGCTGATCATCACGGAAGCGACCGGCATCAGCCCGCAGGCCCTCGGCTGGCCCTATGCCCCCGGCATCTGGAACGACGAGCAGGTCGAGGCCTGGAAGCCGATCACGCGAGCGGTGCATGAGGCGGGCGGGCTCATCGTCTGCCAGCTCTGGCACATGGGGCGCGTCGTCCATCCGAGCCTGCCGGGACGCAGCCAGCCCCTGTCGTCCTCGGCCACGACGATGCCGGGCCTCGCCCGAACCTATGACGGCAAGCAGCCCTATTCCGTGGCGCGCCCGATGACCATCGACGACATCCATCTGGTCCTGGGCGAATACCGCGCAGCGACGCGCAACGCCCAGAATGCGGGGTTCGACGGCGTCCAGATCCACGCGGCGAACGGCTACCTCATCGACCAGTTCCTGCGCGACAACGCCAATTTCCGCACCGACGAATATGGCGGCTCGATCGAGAACCGCATCCGCTTCCTGCGCAATGTCGTGAGAGCCGTCGCGGACACGATCGGCCCCGACCGGACCGGCGTCCGCCTGTCGCCGAACGAAGAGAGGCAGGGCGTCAACGACAGCAATCCCGAGCCGCTCTTCGAGGAGGCCGCGCGCATGCTGTCCCATATCGGGATCGCCTATCTGGAAGTCCGCGAGCCGGATTACGACGGCACCAACGGCAAGGCCGAGCGCCCGCCCGTCGCGCCCCGCATGCGGGCGGCCTTCCGGGGATCGTTCATCCTGAATTCCGACTACACCCAAGCCAAAGGGCAGGCCGCGCTCGATGCCGGACTCGCCGATGCGATCTCCTTCGGACGCCCCTTCATCGCGAACCCGGACCTTCCCCGCCGCTTTTCCGACGGCATCCCGCTGGCCTCGGACGATGCGGACACGTGGTACGCAGGCGGCGAGAAGGGCTACATCGATTATCCCGCGGCGCCTTAGCGCGCCCCCCCGACGCCGACAGCCGACCGCCCCGCCGGCATGAACAGCGAAGTCGAAAGATGAGGACATCTGCGTCCTCTGCTTTGACTTACTGAAAACAGCCGTCAGAATGCAGTCGTCGACAAGCAATCCGGCAGCACGAGAACGACTGCCGGACATGGGAGGGATGAATGATCCGACGGTCCGTCGTCTGGCTCGCCATGGCCGTCCTCGCGGCCCTTCCCGGTGTGATCTCGAAGCCGGCCGAGGCCGCCTTCCCCGACCGGCCCGTCACGCTGATCGTCCCCTGGGCGGCGGGTGGCGGAACGGATGCGATCGCCCGCATGATCGCCTCGCAGATGGAGAAGGACCTCGGCGTCCCGGTCAATGTCGTCAACAGGACGGGCGGCAGCGGAGTCGTCGGCCATGCGGCGATCGCCGCCGCCCCGCCGGACGGCTACACGATCGGTCTCATCACCCTCGAGATCAACATGATGCACTGGGTGGGGCTGACGAAGCTGACCTACGAGGCCTTCACGCCGCTCGCCCTGATGAATGCCGACCCGGCGGCCATCCATGTGCGGGTCGATTCACCGCACAAGACGCTGAAGGACCTGATCGCCGCCATCAAGGCCAGCCCCGGCAAGCTCAAAGCCTCCGGCACGGGACAGGGCGGGAGCTGGCACCTCGCCCTCGCCGGAATGCTGAAATCGCAGGGCATCAACCCGGCGAGCGTCCCCTGGGTGCCCGCCACCGGAGCCGCGACGGCGCTCACCGACCTCGCCGCCGCCGGGCTCGACTTCGTGTCCTGCTCCCTGCCCGAGGCCGATGCCCTCACCCGCGCCGGCAAGATCCGGAGCATCGCCCTGATGGCGGAGAAGCGCGCCAGGAACTATCCGGACGTGCCGACCCTCAAGGAGGCCGTGGGCTCGGATTGGAAGAAGGGCGTCTGGCGCGGGATGGTGGGGCCGAAGGGCCTGCCGAAGGAGGCCGCCGCCCGCTACGAGGCCTCGCTGAAGGCGATCTATGCCGGCCGCCCGTTCCAGGACTTCATGGCCTCCCGCGGCTTCGAGCCGATCTGGGGCGATGCGGGCGAGTTCGCGGCCTTCATGAAGACCGACAACGCCGAGATCGGCGACATCCTCAAGGAGATGGGGCTCGCGAAATAGACCCCCGACAGCCGCCCTGCCGAGAGGCCCGGCCGCCTCACGGCAGGGGCACGGCCACGTTGTCGAGAAGCCGGACGGAACCGAGCCTCACCGCGGCGAGAAGCCGGACCGGCACGGCGCCGTCGAGGCGCTCGAGCGGCCGCAGCGTCTCGGCCTCGACCGGCGCGAGATAGTCCACCGCCCCGAGACCGGCGGCCGCGACGGCCGCCCGCGCGGCCTCGAGCGCCTCTGCGACCGAGCGCCGGCGCAGGTCCTCGGCGAGATCGCGCAGGATGCCGTTCAGCCGGCGCGCGACGGCGAGTTGCTCGGGCGACAGGTACGCGTTGCGCGAGGACAGGGCGAGGCCATGCTCGTCCCGCACGGTCGGGTGGCCGATGATGGAGAGCGGCAGATCGAGATCGGCCGTCATGCGGCGCACGACCTGCAGCTGCTGCCAGTCCTTCTCCCCGAAGATCGCGGCATCGGGGCCGACCTGGAGGAACAGCTTCGAGACGACCGTCGCGACGCCGGCGAAATGGCCGGGCCGCATCGCGCCCTCGAACCCGGCGCTCGGGCCGGAGACCTCGATGGTCGTCGCATGGCCGGCCGGATACATGATGTCGACCGTCGGAGCCCAGATGAGATCGGCGAGGCCGGACAGGAGCATGCGGTCGCGCTCGCCCGCCCGCGGATACTTGTTGAAATCCTCGGCCGGCCCGAACTGCTTCGGATTGACGAAGATCGACACCACGACACGGTCGGCCTCCTCCCGCCCCCGTCGCGCCAGGGCGAGATGGCCTTCGTGAAGCGCGCCCATCGTCGGCACGAGCGCGACCCGCTCGCCGTCCTGGCGCCAGGCCGCGACGCGCTGGCGGAGGGAGGGAACCGTCGTGACGACGTCCGGAAGCGTCATGAAGACCTCGGCGGGCGTGGAGGCGGCAGCCTCTCGGGACCCGGCCCATGTCAGGAGAGGACCGGAGCCGTCAAGGCGCGGCGCCGGCGTGCCCCGAAGAAGGCCTCTTGACCGGCGGCCGCGATACGGCTGAGTGCTTGGGCGGATCGGAGAGTTGCGATGAAGCTCGGTGCGGCCTGGATCATGGTGGCGCTGGTGGCCGGGCTGGCGCCCGCCCTCGCCCAGACGGCGACAGGCGGAGACCCGTCGGATGCCGCCAGCCAGCTCCGCCTCGACCGGCCTGTCGGCGGGGGAGGCTCGGGAGGAGGCTCTGGCGGGAGCCCTGCCCCGGCAGCGCCGAGGGCCTCGGGCCTCGTCACCGACGTCTCGGCCGAAGACGTGGTCAGGATCATGAGGGATGTCGGCTTCAAGTCGACCACGGTCGAGACCAACAAGGCCGGCAGCTACGTGAAGGCGCAGATCGACGAGACGGATACCTTCATCTTCCTCGAGAACTGCAACGATGGCCGCTGCGTCTCGCTGCTCTTCACCGTCTATCTCGGCCGGCAGGACTCGGTCGACGAGACCTTCATCAACGACTACAACCGCAACACGATCTACACCAAGCTCGCCAAGGACAAGGACGGCGAGCTCCAGCTCATGCTGCCGGCGAGCCTCTACAAGGGCGTCAGCGAGGAGCATGTGCGCTCGCTCGGCGAACTCTGGATCTCGGTGTTCAAGGAAGCCCTCGAATACAAGCCGTCCGGCAAGTAGCCGTCCAGCAAGCAGCCGTCCGGCCTGGCCTCTCAGCGGCCGGGCAATGCGAGGACGCGCGGCGTCGGCGGCAGCGAGGTGCGGCTCAGCGTCAGGGTCGGCGTCGGCCGGCGCTCGACGGTGAAGCCCTGCCCCTCCGCCCGGGCCAGGAACCGGTCGAGGGTCGACAGCCCGAAGAAGTGCATCGGAATGGCGATGCGCGGATTGATGCTGGCGATCACCTCCATCATGCCGTCGAGATCGAGCGTGTAGCTGCCGTCGACCGGCACCAGCAGCACGTCGATCCGCCCGAGCTGCTTCAGATGTTCGGGCGTCAGCGTGTGGTGGAGATGGCCGAGATGGGCGATGCACAGATCGGCCGCCTCGAAGACGAAGATCGAATTGCCGTCGCGCAGCGTCGTCTCGCCGCCCCATTGCCGGATATTGGTGACGACGTTGCGGATGCGCACGTCGCCGAACTGGACGTCGTGCCGGGCCGGGCCGCCCGCCGGATCCCAGCCGCGGAGGATGCGCTTGATGCCGGGCTCGGGATTGTCGGAGTAATGGGTCGAGTGCGCCCGGTTCATCGTGACGACGTCGGGCGTGGTACGCGGCCGGACGAAGTCGTTGTAGTCGGTGGCGATCCTGACGCCGGACGGCGTCTCGAACAGGAAGGTCGAATGGCCGATATAGGTCAGTTGCACCGCGTCCGCGGCAAGGGAAGCGGGGACGATCGGCAGGCCGCGTCGTGCGACGAGGCCGGGGCAACTCTCCTCCGCCGCGATGGCCGCCCGTGGAAACGCGATCGCCGCCACGGCGAAAGCGGCGAGGATCACGATCCTGAACGCGAGCATGGCGGACCTCCGCCGGCAAGGCTGCCTGAAGCCTTCGGGGCGAGCAAGTGCCGTTCCAACTGCCCGCGGCACGCGCGTCGCCGCCCCGTCCGGACCCTGGCCGCTCTCCTCGTCACGACCGGCCTCGCCGCCGCGCCGCAGGCCGCTGCGGCACCGCAGGGCGCCGTCGCGCTCGACGGTGCTCAAAGGCCTGCGTCGGGTCCGGCGGGGCGCGACGCGCGGGATTCGGCGTCATGGCAGGCGCAGATCGCGCGCGTTCTGGCGCGCTACAAGATCTATCCGGCCGATCTCCGGAGGAAAGCCCGCGCCGAGGGCGTGCCCGCCCCGGAAGGGCGGGTCGTCATCCGGATCACGATCGATCGCGAGGGCCGGATCGTCCATCTCGCCGTCGCGCAGAGTTCCGGAATCGCGGCCTTCGACGAGGCGGCGCTGCGGATGGTCCGCAGGGCCGAGCCCCTTCCGAGGCCGCCGCCGGATATCGCGTCGCCGACGCCGCGCCTGCTACTTCCCGTCGAATTCAGGGACCGATGACGGTCAGGGATTGGCGGCGAGGCCCGAGGAGCGTGCTTCCTCGCCCTGGGCGGTGCGGCCGGGCATCCCGCCGGCCTTGAGGTCGCGATCGATCGTGAGCGGCACCGGACCGTTCAGCCGCCGACGATAGACCTGAAGGTTCTCCATCACGCGCTGGACGTAGTTCCGCGTCTCCGAGAACGTGATCAGCTCGACCCAGTCGATCGGGTCGACGCCTGGCAGGCGCGGGTCGCCATGGGCCGCGATCCATTTCCGCACGTTACCCGGGCCCGCGTTGTAGGCGGCGAAGACGAGGATGAAGGCGCCGCGGTAATCCTCCATCAGGTCGCCGAGATGAGCGGCTCCGAGCTGGGCGTTGTAGACGCCGTCGAGGATGCGGCCGGGCTCGTAGGTCAGCCCTGCCTTCTTCGCGGTCGCGAGCGCGGTGCCCGGCATGAGCTGCATCAAGCCGCGCGCCCCGACCGGCGAGCCGGCCGCGGGATCGAACATGCTCTCCTGGCGCGCGATGGCATGGACCATGGCCGCCTCGACCGGCGTCTTGCCGACCGCTTCGAAGGCGGGGATGCCGAAGGTCGGGAAGGCGGCCTCGTCGAGCGGGTGGCCGCGCTGGGTGGCGAGCTTGCCGAGCGTCAACACGGCCTTCGCATCGCCCTGCGCCGTCAGCACGGCCGCCACCGCCTCGAGTTCGACGGGATCGCTCCCGCCCCGCCCGAATTCGATGGAGAGCGGGAAGCCGAGCTCGCGGAACCCGGCCGCATAGGCCACCCGGACCGCATCGACGAACGGGGCCGGCGTCGCGGGGACCCGGCCGCTCGGCTCGCGCACGGCGACGGAGGGCTGGTCGAGCTTCGCCGCCGCGAGCTGGCCGTAATAGGTGATGCCGTAGCCGGCCGCCTCGCGGTAGAGGGCACGGGCCTCCTCCCGGGTGCCGGCGGCCTCCGCCGCCCGCCCCTGCCAATAGGCGGCGCGGGACTGGGAGATGGGCTGGGTCGCGAGAGCGGCCGCGCGGTCGAAATGGCGGCGCGCAGCCGCGGGATCGTTCAGGCGCCGCAGCGCGATCCAGCCGCTCAGGAACTCGGCCTCGATCCGCCGCTCCGCCGAGGTCGCACCGTGACCGGTGACGATGGCGTAGGCGGCTTTCGGATCGCCGTCGTCGATCAGTTTCCGGGCGACGAGCCGGCGTTCGACCCACCAGGCGTCGCCGTTGACGAGCTGCGCCGGATCGCGCGTGAGATCGGTCAGGATCTTGGCGGCCTCCGCGTCCTTCTCGGCCCGGCGCAGATGCCGGACCCGCGAGAACAGCCACGACGTGTCGGATTTGAGGTTCGCGGGGACCGCTTCGACCAGCTTCTCGGCGGTCCGCGCGCGCTGCTCGACCGCGATGCGCGCCTTCACCAGGGCATCGTAGCCCTCCCCCGCATAGGAGGCCGCGCGACGCGCCGGCTCCCAGCTTTCGCGCAGCAGGAAGCGCTCCATCCGGAAACGATGGTCGGCGGTCGTGAGCGTGTCCTTGAAGGCGTCCAGGAACCGGGCCTCGAGCTCCCGGCCGAAGGTGTCGTTGCGCCAGGCATCCCGCACCAGATCGTCGGCATCCTCCGTCAGCCCGTCCGCGCGGAAGGCGATGGCGAGGGCGAGCTTGCCCCATGCCGTCTGTGGCACTCCGCGCGCGAAGAACCCGCGGACGAAGGCGGCAGGCCGGCGCTCGTAGAGGAGCGTCTCCTCGCTGCGGCGCCGTAGCCAAGCCTTGTTGGGGTAGTCCGGATAGGCGTGGATGAAGGCCGTCACGCGGTCGAAGCCGATCCCGCCGCCCCCGAGCCGGATCGCGGCCCAGTCGAGGAACGCGCCGGCCCCCGGCGTCTCGACGCGCCTGCGGACCGCGTCGCCCCCGGCGAAATCGCCCTTGCGGTAGGCGGCGACGGCGTCGCGCACCTTGGCGATGTCCGGATGCTCGACGGCCGGCGCGGGAGGAGCCGCCGCCGTCGCCTTCTCCTCGCCGTCGCCCTCGACGCCGGTCGCGTTCTCCTGCGCGTCGCGCTCGCCCTGCGGGGAGGATTTGCCCTCGCCGGCGGTGTCCTGCACCGATGCGGCGGCGGCGGCCACAGGGAGCGCGGTCGCCGGGGCGGCGAGCGCGGCCGGCCGCGCCGGAGGCTTGGGCTTGGCGGTCCGCGGATTGCCATGGGCCGCCGGCGCGGCCAGCAGCACCGCGAGCATGGCGGCGAGGGAGGTATGGGCGATTCGCATCACGGCGCCGTTTGCCTCGCTCGGCCGGGCGCACTATGTGTCCGGGTCGGTCTGCGGGCCATCACGGCCGCCGCGGGGAGGATCGAATCATGTCGGCGACCAGCCGCTTCAAGGGCTCGCTCACGGCGCTGGTGACGCCGTTCAAGGACGGCAAGATCGACGAGGAGGCTCTGCGAAAGCAGGTCGACTGGCAGATCCAGAGCGGCACGAACGGGCTCGTTCCGGTCGGCACGACGGGCGAGAGCCCGACGCTGAACCATGCCGAACATGGCCGCGTCGTCGAGATCTGCATCGATGAGGCGAAGGGGCGCGTGCCGGTGATCGCGGGCGCGGGCTCGAACGCGACGACCGAGGCGGTCGCGCTTGCCCGTCACGCGGAGAAGGCCGGCGCCGACGCGGTGCTCGTCGTCACGCCCTATTACAACAAGCCCACTCAAGAGGGCATGTTCCAGCATTTCAAGGCGGTGAACGACGCCATCGGCATTCCGATCATCATCTACAACATCCCGCCGCGCTCGGTCGTCGACATGTCCGTCGCCACGATGAGCCGGCTCTACGAACTCGGGAACATCGCCGGCGTGAAGGACGCGACCGCGAATCTCGCCCGCGTGTCCCAGCAACGCCACGCCATGGGCCCTGATTTTCTCCAGCTTTCGGGCGAGGATATGACGGCGCTCGCCTATAACGCCGCAGGCGGGCATGGCTGCATCTCCGTGGTCTCGAACGTCGCGCCGGCGCAATGCGCCGAGATGCAGGCGAAGTCGCTCGCGGGCGACTATGCCGGCGCGCTCGCGATCCAGGATCGGCTGGTGCCGCTGCACGATGCGATCTTCCTCGAGCCAGGCCTCGCCGGCGCGAAATGCGGCCTGTCGCTTCTCGGACGCGGCAACGAGGAGGTTCGGCTTCCGCTGCTCCCCGTCACCGAGCCGACGAAGAAGGCCATCCGCTCCGCGATGGTCCATGCGGGGCTGCTGAACGGCTGACGACGCGATGAAGGTCGGTGGCTCGCCCGACCTTCCCCCTTCGGGGAGGGTCAGGCGAGGAGGCCGCGCCGCGCGGATGAATGTGACTCACGGATCTAGGCGATGGCCAAGGACAAGAACGCGGGCGGCCTCAAGGTCGTGGCCGACAACCGCAAGGCGCGGCACAATTACGAGATCGTCGACACCGTCGAGGCCGGCATCGCGCTGACCGGGACGGAGGTGAAGTCGCTGCGCGCCAACAAGGCGACGATCGGCGAAGCCTATGCCGGCCCGTCGGGGAACGAGTTGTTCCTGTTCAATGCCAACATCCCCGAATACCTGCAGGCGAACCGCTTCAACCACGAGCCGCGCCGCCCGCGCCGGCTCCTCCTGCACAAGCGCCAGATCGCGAAGTTCATCGGCTCGACGCAGCGGGACGGCTTCACGCTCGTCCCGCTGAAGCTCTATTTCAACGAGCGCGGACGGGCGAAGATCGAGCTCGGGCTCGGGCGCGGCAAGCAGCTTCACGACAAGCGCCAGTCCGAGAAAAAGAAGGACTGGGATCGCGAGAAGGCCCGCCTCCTGCGGGCGAAGGGCTAGCCGACCATGCCGCCTCCCGTCCGCCTCGACCATTGCGTCATCCACGTGTCGGACTGGGAGCGCTCCACCGCCTTCTACCGCGACGTGCTCGGCGCCGAGCCGATCCCGACCCGGCCGGGCTTCGCCTATCGCTTCGGGACGGTCCAGCTGAACTGCCATGGTCCGGGCAAGGCCGCCGATCCGGTCGCCCGGCTGCCGGTGATGCCCGGCAACAGCGATCTCTGCTTCGTCTGGGACGGTTCGGTCGAGGAGGCGAAGGCCCATCTCGAGCGCCACGGCGTGGCCGTGGAACTCGGGCCGGTGCCCCGGAGCGGGGCGCTCGGCGACGGCACGAGCCTCTATTTCCGCGATCCGGACGGCTCGCTGCTCGAATTCATCGTCTACGGGAAGGACGAGGACAGATGAGCCAGGACCTCACCACCCTGCCGGCCGATCTGCCGGTCCCGGTCGACGACGGCGGAGCCGCGCATCTCGCGGGCTCGGCCATCCCGGATATCGCGCTCGCCGCGACGGACGGGTCCGAGGTCTCGCTGGCGCGCCTCGCCGGCCGGACGATCGTCTACGCCTATCCGCGGACGGCCGAGCCGGGGAAGCCGAGCCTCCCGGGCTGGGATGCGATCCCCGGCGCACGCGGCTGCACGCCGCAATCCTGCGGCTTCCGCGATCATTTCGCCGAACTCTCGGCGCTCGGCGTCGCACGCGTCTTCGGCCTGTCGACCCAATCGACCGCCTACCAATCCGAGATGGCGGAACGGCTGCACCTGCCCTTTCCGATCCTGTCCGACGAATCGTTCGCGCTGACCCGAGCCGCGCGCCTGCCGACCTTCGAGGCCGGCGGCATGACCCTCCTCAAGCGCCTGACGCTCGTCGTCGATGACGGCCGGGTGAGCCGGGTCTTCTACCCCGTCTTCCCGCCCGACCGCAGCGCGGAAGTCGTGCTCGATTGGCTGAAGACGCAGGCCTCGGCATAGCGGCCTGCCGTTCGACGGGAGCATCGGCATCGGCCCTCCCGACCGATCGGTGGATGCGAAGGGAGGATGACGGCACCGCCCTTCGTCGGCACCGGGAGCCAGCCGATGCGTGCAGGCTATGATGCTCTCGGTGCGCAGGAGGAGGAGGAGTGATCCGTCAGCTCGAGTTCATCCTGGCGCTTGGCCGGGAGAGGCATTTCGGCAAGGCCGCCGCCGCCTGCAACGTGAGCCAGCCGACCCTCTCGAACGGCGTCAAGGCGCTCGAAGACGCGCTCGGCGTCCTCCTCGTCCAGCGCAGTTCGAAGTTCGTCGGCTTCACGCCGGAGGGCGAGCGGGTGGTGGAATGGGCCCGCCGCATCCTCGGCGACGTGCGGGGCCTGCGCGCGGATCTGGCCGCGCTCCGGCACGGGCTCGAAGGGCATGTCCGTATCGCGGCCATCCCGACCGCGCTGCCGATGGTGGCAGAACTGACGACGCCGTTCCGAGCCCGCTACCCGGCCGTCCGCTTCTCGATCCTGTCCCGCACGTCCAGGGAGATCCTCGACCTCCTCGACAATCTCGAGATCGAGGCCGGCCTGAGCTATCTCGACAACGAGCCGGTCGGCCAGGTTCGGACGGTGCCGCTCTATGACGAGCGCTATCACCTCCTGACCGATAGCGGGGGCCCTCTCGGCGAACGTGCGTCCGTGACGTGGTCGGAGGTGGCGCCCCTGCCGCTCTGCCTGCTCACGCCCGACATGCAGAACCGGCGGATCATCGACCAGATGCTCCGCAATACCGGCCTGTCCACGACGCCGACGTTGGTGTCGAACTCGACGATCGTGCTCGTGTCGCATGTTCGGACGGGCAAGTGGTCGAGCGTGCTGCCGAAGGTCGTGGCCGAAAGCCTGGGCCTGCCGCCGACCGTGAGTTCGATCCCGATCGTCGACCCCGATATCGCCCATTCCGTCGGTCTGATCGTCGCCGATCGCGAGCCGACGACCCCGCTCGTCGCCGCCCTGCTGGCGACGGCCCGGGAGGTGGCGCGGGCCTTCGCTCGATAGCTTTATGCTATCGCAACATCGCGCTCCATTATTGCAATTGTTCCAAACTGAGTGATCTTCGTCCGCAGGACACGAAGCGGCGGACGCGGCGAGGGATGGACCACGAGCCCTGGGACAGCGGCCGCGCGAGAGACCTGATCGAGGCTCACGCGCATCGCGAAGGAGCGGCGCTCCCGATCCTGCACGCCCTGACCGACGCATTCGGCTGCGTGCCCGCCGAAGCCATTCCCATGGTTGCTTCGGCGCTGAACTGGTCGCGCGCGGAGGTGCACGGCGTCGCGACCTTCTACCCCGACTTCAGACGGGAGCAGCCCGGGCGGCATGTCGTCCGGCTGTGCCGCTCCGAGGCGTGCCAGGCGGTCGGCGCCGTCGCCCTCGCCGATCACGCCCGGCGACGTCTCGGCATCGGCTGGCATGAGACGACCTCGGACGGCGAGGTGACGCTCGAGCCGGTCTTCTGCCTCGGGCTCTGCGCCCGCGGCCCTTCGGCGATGATCGACGGGGAGCCGGCCTGCGATCTCACCCCCGATACGCTGGATGCGAGGCTCGCGGAGTTGCGGGCATGATCCGGATCTTCGTGCCCAAGGATGCCCAGGCATTGGCGCTCGGCGCCGATCGCGTGGCCGAGGCCGTGGCCGCCGAGGCCGCCCGGCGCGGGCTCGATGTCGCGATCGTGCGGACGGGATCGCGCGGGCTTCTGTGGCTCGAGCCGATGGTCGAGGTCGAACAGGGCGATGACCGGATCGCCTACGGCCCGGTCCTGGCGTCCGACGTGCCGGGCCTTTTCGCGGCGGGCTGGCTTGCCGGAGGCGCTCATCCCCTCCACCTCGGCCGCCCCGAGGACATCCCGTATCTGGCCCGGCAGACGCGCCTGACCTTCGCGCGCTGCGGCATCGTCGATCCGCTCTCCCCCTCCGATTACGAGGCGCATGGAGGCTGGGCGGGTCTGCGGCGGGCGGCGGCGATGGATGGGAGTGCCGTCGTCGAGGAGGTCACGGCCTCCGGTCTCCGTGGCCGGGGCGGCGCCGGCTTCCCGACCGGGATCAAATGGGCGACCGTCCTCGCCGCCGAGGCCGATCGCAAATACGTCGTCTGCAATGCCGACGAGGGCGACAGCGGCACCTTCGCCGACCGCATCCTGATGGAAGGCGATCCCTTCTCGCTGATCGAGGGCATGGCCATCGCCGGCCTCGCCGTCGGAGCCGAAAAGGGCTTCGTCTATATCCGGTCCGAATATCCGCATGCCTTCCGCGCGATGAGCGAGGCCGTAGCCGCGGCGCGGACAGCCGGTTTTCTCGGCCCCTCGGTGATGGGGTCGGGCCGCGCCTTCGAGATCGAGACCCGCCTCGGCGCCGGCGCCTATATCTGCGGAGAGGAGACCTCCCTCCTCGAGAGCCTCGAGGGCCGGCGCGGGGTGGTGCGGGCGAAACCGCCGCTGCCGGCGATCCGGGGCCTCTTCGGCAAGCCGACCATCGTCAACAACGTGCTGTCGCTGGCGAGCGTGCCGTGGATCCTGGCCCAGGGCGCGAGGGCCTATGCCGAGTTCGGGATCGGCCGCTCGCGCGGGACGCTCGCCTTCCAGCTCGCGGGCAACATCCGCTTCGGCGGCCTCGTCGAACTCGCCTTCGGGCCGACGCTCCGAGACCTGATCGAGGCGTTCGGCGGCGGCACCCGCTCGGGTCGCCCGCTCCGCGCCGTGCAGGTCGGAGGACCGCTCGGCGCCTATTTTCCCGACGCCTTGCTCGACACGCCGCTCGACTACGAGGCTTTCGCCGGCAAGGGCGGGATGCTGGGCCATGGCGGCGTCGTGGTCTTCGACGACACGGTCGACCTCGCCGCCCAGGCCCGCTTCGCCTTCGAGTTCTGCGCGGAGGAGAGCTGCGGCAAGTGCACGCCCTGCCGCATCGGCTCGACCCGCGGCGTCGAGACCGTCGACAGGATCAGGGCCGGGATCGAGCCCGAGAAGAACGTCGATCTCGTCCGCGACCTTTGCGAGGTCATGACCGACGGCTCGCTCTGCGCCATGGGCGGGCTCACGCCGCTGCCCGTGCTGAGCGCGCTCGATCATTTCCCGGAGGATTTTCGGCGGCCGTCCACCCTGATGGCTGCGGAGTAGGAGCGCCCGATGGCCCTCATCCAGGAACTGGATACCGGAACGCCGATCCGCCTCGCGCCGTTGCAGGTCGCGCTGACGATCGACGGTCGGCAGGTCAGCGTTCCGGCCGGCACCTCAGTCATGGCCGCCGCCGCGACGATGGGGACGCAGGTCCCGAAGCTCTGCGCCACGGATTCGCTCGAAGCCTTCGGCTCCTGCCGGCTCTGCCTCGTCGAGATCGAGGGACGCCGGGGCACGCCGGCCTCCTGCACCACGCCCGCCGAGGAGGGAATGGTCGTCCGGACGCAGACGCCGAAGCTCGCCAGGCTTCGGCGCGGCGTGATGGAGCTCTACATCTCCGACCATCCGCTGACCTGCCTGACCTGCTCGGCCAACGGCGATTGCGAATTGCAGGACATGGCCGGTGCCGTCGGGTTGCGCGACGTTCGCTACGGCGAGGGGGGAGCGAACCACCGCGATGCGCCCACCGACGAATCGAATCCCTATTTCACCTTCGAATCCTCGAAATGCATCGTCTGCAGCCGCTGCGTGCGGGCCTGCGAGGAGGTTCAGGGCACCTTCGCCCTGACCATCGAGGGCCGCGGCTTCGCCTCGCGGGTCTCGCCGGGAGGCACCGATTTCTTCGGCTCCGAATGCGTCTCCTGCGGCGCCTGCGTGCAGGCCTGCCCGACGGCGACGCTGAACGAGAATTCCGTCATCCGGATGGGCAAGGCGGAGCATTCCGTCATCACGACCTGCGCCTATTGCGGGGTCGGCTGCGCCTTCAAGGCGGAGATGCAGGGCGAGCAACTGGTGCGGATGGTCCCCTCCAAGCACGGCCGGGCGAACGAGGGCCATTCCTGCGTCAAGGGCCGCTTCGCCTACGGCTATGCGACCCACAAGGACCGGATCACGAAGCCGATGATCCGCGAGCGGATCACCGATCCCTGGCGCGAGGTGAGCTGGGAGGAGGCGATCGGGAGGGCGGCCTCCGAGTTCAGGCGCATCCAGGCGACCTACGGGGTCGATGCCATCGGCGGCCTCACCTCCTCGCGCTGCACGAACGAGGAGACCTATCTCGTCCAGAAGCTGATCCGCGCGGCCTTCGGCAACAACAACGTGGATACCTGCGCGCGCGTCTGCCATTCGCCAACCGGCTACGGGCTGAACGCCACGCTCGGCACCTCGGCGGGCACCCAGGATTTCGCCTCTGTCGGCGAGGCCGACGTCATCCTGCTGATCGGCGCGAACCCGACCGATGGTCATCCGGTCTTCGGGTCGCGCCTGAAGAAGCGCCTGCGCGAGGGAGCTCGGCTCATCGTCGCCGATCCGCGCCGGATCGACCTCGTGAAGTCCCCGCATGTCGGAGCCGAGCACCATCTGGCGCTCAGGCCCGGCAGCAACGTCGCCTTGCTTAATGCGCTGTCCCATGTGGTCGTGACCGAGGGGCTGGTCGACGAGGCCTATATCCGGGAGCGCTGCGACCTCGATGCCTTCGAGGCCTGGGCGCGCTTCATCGCCGATCCCCGCAACGCGCCGGAGACGAGCGAGAACGTCACGGGGGTCCCGGCGGCCGAGGTCAGGGCGGCCGCCCGGCTCTATGCCACGGGCGGCAATGCGGCGATCTATTACGGCCTCGGCGTGACCGAGCACAGCCAGGGCTCGACGACCGTCATGGCGATGGCGAACCTCGCCATGGCCACCGGCAATATCGGCCGCCGAGGCGTCGGCATCAATCCGCTGCGGGGCCAGAACAACGTCCAGGGCTCCTGCGACATGGGCTCGTTCCCGCACGAGCTGCCGGGCTATCGCCACGTCTCGGGCGATGCCGCGCGCGAGATCTTCGAGAAGCTCTGGGGCGTCGGCCTTCGGGACGATCCGGGGCTGCGCATCCCGAACATGCTCGACGAGGCGGTCCAGGGGCGGTTCAAGGGCATCTACGTGCAGGGCGAGGACCCGGCCCAGTCCGATCCCGATACCCAGCACGTGACGGCGGGCCTTCTCGCGATGGAATGTGTCGTGGTTCAGGACCTCTTCCTGAACGAGACCGCCAAATACGCCCACGTCTTCCTGCCGGGCTCCTCCTTCCTCGAGAAGGACGGCACCTTCACCAATGCGGAGCGGCGCATATCCCCCGTGCGCAAGGTGATGTCCCCGCTCTCCGGCCATGCCGACTGGCAGATCACCATGATGCTGTCGGACGCGCTCGGATACCCGATGCGCTACGACCATCCCTCGCAGATCATGGACGAGATCGCCGCGACCACGCCGTCCTTCGCCGGTGTCAGCTACGAGAAGCTGGAGCGGCTCGGCTCGATCCAGTGGCCCTGCAACGACGCGGCGCCGGCGGGGACGCCGATCATGCATGTGGACCGCTTCGTCCGCGGCCTCGGCCGCTTCATGATCACCGAGTTCATCCCCACCGACGAGAGGACCGGCGCGCGCTTCCCCCTGCTCCTGACGACCGGTCGCATTCTCAGCCAGTACAATGTCGGCGCGCAGACGCGGCGCACCGAGAACTCGCGCTGGCACGCCGAGGACGTGCTCGAGATCCATCCCTTCGATGCCGAGAGCCGCGGCGTCGTCGACGGCGATCTCGTGGCGCTGGAGAGCCGCTCGGGGGCGATCTCGCTCAAGGCCGCGATCAGCGACCGGATGCAGCCGGGCGTGGTCTACACGACCTTCCATCACGCCAAGACCGGAGCCAACGTCATCACCACGGATTATTCGGACTGGGCGACGAACTGCCCCGAATACAAGGTCACGGCCGTCCAGGTCCGGCGGACCAACCGCCCCTCCGACTGGCAGGCCAGGTTCTACGAGGAGGATTTCAGCCTGACCCGCATCGCCGATCGACTCGATGCCGCGGAATAGCAGCCGGTCGCCTGCCCGGCGCGTGGCCGCCAGGACCCTCCGCTTCGGAACCTCCGAACCGGATGAGCGCATGATCGACGTGCCCGTCGAGATGCCCGTCGAGATCGTCTTCGCCGACATCCCCTTCGCCGTGATGATGGCGACGCCGACGCATCTCGACGAGTTCGGGCTCGGCTTCTGCCTCACCGAGGGCGTCGTGCAGAATGCGGCGGATGTCCGCGGCATCGAGACAGAGGAGGTCGAGGGCGGGATCAGGCTCCGAATCGATCTCGCGCCGGATCGTCTCTCGCAGCATCTCGCCCGACGCCGGGCGATGTCGGGCCGCTCGGGATGCGGCCTCTGCGGGATCGAGGACCTCGCGGCGATCCGGCGCCCGGAACTCGCCGTGCGGGCGCCACCCCGCGTCGCGCTGCCCGCGCTGCGGCGGGCCTTGTCGAGCCTCGAAGCCGGTCAGAGCCTCAATGCCCGCACCCGTGCCGTCCACGCGGCCGCCTGGGCCGACGTGCAGGGCGAGGTCCTGGTGCTGCGGGAGGATGTCGGGCGCCACAACGCGCTCGACAAACTGATCGGCGCCCTGCTCCGGGACCGGATCGATCCGGCCTCCGGCTTCATCGTGATCACGAGCCGATGCTCCTTCGAAATGGTCGAGAAGAGCGCAGCGTTCGGCGCGGGGATGCTGGTGGCTGTCTCGGCGCCGACCTCTCTCGCGCTCGATCAGGCCGAGCGCCTCGGCATGCGCCTGATCGCGATCGCCCGACGGGACGGCGTCACCACCTTCGTCGAAGGGCCGCCCTCCGCCCGGCGGGACCTCGTCGCATGACCGACGCGGCGCCGAAGCTCGCCCGGATGGCCAACCAGATCGCGGCCTTCTTCAGATCGTATCCCGAGGAGGAGGCCGTGAAGGGCGTGCACGGCCACATCAAGTCGTTCTGGTCGCCGCGGATGCGGCTCGACCTCGCGGCCCGGCTCGACGACCCGGACCTTCCCGTCGATCCGCTCGTGCGCGCCGCCTTCGCGATGGACCCGGAACTCGGAACGCCCCGGCTCCCGGCCAGCACGCGCTGAGGATCGCTCGGATCCTCAGCGCTCGCCCAGGTCAGCCCGAGGGTCAGCCCAGCGTCGGCATGACGAAGTCGGCCCCGGCGCGGATGCCCGTCGGCCAGCGCGAGGTGATCGTCTTCAGGCGCGTGTAGAACCGGACGCCCTCCGGGCCGTGCATGTGATGGTCGCCGAACAAAGATGCCTTCCAGCCGCCGAAGGAGTGGAACGCCATCGGCACCGGGATCGGAACGTTGATCCCGACCATGCCGACCTGAATCGCATGGGCGAAATCCCGCGCCGCGTCGCCGTCCCGCGTGAAGATCGCGGTTCCGTTGCCGAATTCGTGCTCGTTGATCATCCGTGCGGCGGTCGCGTAATCCGGCGCGCGGGCGATCGCGAGAACCGGCCCGAAGATCTCCTCCTTGTAGATGGTCATGTCGGGCGTGACGCGGTCGAACAGGGTTCCGCCGAGGAAGTAGCCGTTCTCGTAGCCCTGGAGCGAGAGGCCGCGGCCATCGACGACGAGTTCGGCCCCCTCCGCGACGCCCTGGTCGATATAGGCGGAGACCTTGTCGCGGTGCTGGCGCGTGACGAGCGGGCCCATCTCCGATTCCGGATCCGTGCCCGGGCCGACCTTGAGCGCGCTGACCCGCGGAACCAGCTTCTCCAGAAGGCGCTCGGCGGTCTGCTCGCCGACCGGAACGGCGACCGAGATCGCCATGCAGCGCTCGCCCGCCGATCCGTAGGCCGCGCCCATCAGCGCGTCGGCCGCCTGATCGAGATCGGCATCCGGCATGACGATCATGTGGTTCTTGGCACCGCCCAGCGCCTGGGCGCGCTTCCCCTGCAGCGCGGCCGTGCCGTAGATGTAGCGCGCGATCGGCGTCGAGCCGACGAAGGACACGGCCTGCACGTCGGGATGATGCAGCAGCGCGTCGACGGCCTCCTTGTCGCCGTGGACGACGTTGAACACGCCGGCCGGCAACCCGGCCTCGATCAGCCACTCGGCCATCAGGAGCGAGGCGGAGGGATCGCGCTCGGACGGCTTCAGGATGAAGCAGTTCCCGCAGGCGATCGCCACCGGGAACATCCACATCGGCACCATCGCCGGGAAGTTGAACGGCGTGATGCCCGCGACCACGCCCAGCGGCTGGCGCAGGGAGTGGGAATCGACGCGCGTGCCGACGTTCTCGGTGATCTCGCCCTTGAGAAGCTGCGGGATCCCGGTCGCGAATTCGACGACTTCGAGGCCGCGCTGGATCTCGCCGGCGGCATCCGAGAGCACCTTGCCGTGTTCGGCGGTGATCACCGCGGCGAGCTGGTCCGTCCGCTCCTCGCACAGGCGCAGGAAGCGGTTGAGGATTCGCGCGCGGCGCAGAGGGGGCGTCTCGGCCCAGGCCGGGAAGGCCTGCTTCGCGGCGGCGACGGCGCTCCCGACCTCGACGGCCGAGGCAAGCGGCACGATGCCGGATTGCTCGCCGGTCGCCGGATTGAAGCAGGGAGCGGTGCGGTCGGAACGGCCGGAGACGCGCGCGCCCGAGACGAAATGGTGGATTTCGGTCGGCATGGAGGAGGCTCCGCTCAGTTCGCGCGTGCGAGCGCGTCGGACAGGATCGACACCATCGCGTCGATGTGGCTCGTCTCGGCGATCAGCGGCGGCGACAGGGCGATGATGTCGCCCGTGACGCGGATCAGCAGGCCCCGCTCGAAGCAATCCACGAAGACGTCGTAGGCGCGCGCGCCCACCGCCCCGGGACGGGACTCAAGCTCGATCCCGGCGATGAGGCCGATCGTGCGGATGTCGATCACGTTCTTCGTGCCCTTCAGGCCATGGATGGCCTCGTCCCAATAGGCCTGGATCGACGCGGCGCGCGTCAGAAGCCCTTCATCCGCATAGACGTCGAGCGTCGCGATCCCCGCGGCGCAGGCCACCGGATGGCCGGAATAGGTGTAACCGTGGAACAGCTCGATGGCGCTCTCGGGGCCGGTCATGAGCCCGTCATGCACCTTGCGGCTGGCGAAGACGGCCCCCATCGGGATGGTGCCGTTGGTCAGCCCCTTGGCGGTGGTGAAGAGGTCGGGCTTGACGCCGAAGAAGTCGGTGGCGAAGGGCGCGCCGAGGCGTCCGAACCCGGTGATGACCTCGTCGAAGATCAGGAGGATGCCGTGCCGGGTGGCGATGTCGCGCAGCCGCTCGAGATAGCCCTTTGGCGGCACGAGCACGCCGGTCGAGCCCGCGACCGGCTCGACGATCACGGCCGCGATGGTCTCCGCGCCGTGCAGCTGGACGAGCCTTTCGAGATCGTCCGCGAGATCCGCGCCGTGCTCCGGCTGGCCCTTCACGAAGGCGTTCTTCGCCAGATCATGCGTGTGCCGGATGTGATCGGCTCCCGGCAGGAGCGGGAAGACGCGCCGGTTGTTGACGAGACCGCCGACCGAGATGCCGCCGAAGCCGACGCCGTGATAGCCGCGCTCGCGTCCGATCACGCGGGTGCGGGTGCCCTGGCCGATCGCCCGCTGATAGGCGATGGCGATCTTGAGCGCGGTGTCCACCGATTCCGAGCCGGACCCCGTGAAGAAAACGCGGTCGATCCCGGCCGGGGCGATCGCCGCGAGCCTTTCGGCGAAGTCGAACGCGATCGGATGGCCCAGCTGGAAGGTGGGAGCGAAGTCGAGCGTCGAGAGCTGGCGCTCGACCGCCTCGACGATCTGGCGCCGGCCGTGCCCGGCATTCACGCACCAGAGCCCGGCCGTGCCGTCGATCACCTGGCGACCGTCGTCGCTCGTGTAGTGCATGCCTTCGGCCGCCACGAACATCCGCGGCGCCGCCTTGAACTGGCGGTTGGCGGTGAAGGGCATCCAGAAGGATTCGAGGCTGGGACGGTTGGTGCGCGACGGGGCGTTCATGAGACTCTCCTGATGCCGGCAGGAAGCCCGTTTCGAACAGGCCAACAAGTCCTTTTCTTGATTCTCTCAAGCCGTTGAAAATGCTCAATGAGGCGCATAGTGTTTGCGCTGACAGAACACCCTCAACGGGGCCGTGGGCATGAACGAGGATGTGGGTGCGCGTCTGCGCTACGTGCGGATGCTGCACGGGTTGTCCCAGCGGGCTCTGGCGCGCCGCGCGGGCGTGGTGAATTCGACGATCTCGCTGATCGAATCCGGCCAGACCAATCCGTCGGTCGGCGCCCTGAAAAGGATCCTCGATGCGATCCCGATCGGTCTCGGCGATTTCTTCTCGCTTCAGCCTGAGCGGGGCGAGAAGGTCTTCTACGCGAGCGAGGAACTGGTCGAGATCGGAAAGGGCCGCATCTCCTACCGGCAGGTGGGCGACAACCTGTTCGGCCGGGCGCTGCAGATCCTCAAGGAGCGCTACGAGCCCGGCTCGGATACCGGCCGCGTCCCGCTCTCACATGACGGGGAAGAGGGCGGCATCGTGCTGAGCGGGCGGCTCGAGGTCACGGTGGACGACGAGCGCAAGATCCTGGGGCCCGGCGATGCCTACCGGTTCTCGAGCCGTCGCCCGCATCGCTTCCGCTGCGTCGGCCCCGTTCCCTGCGAAGTGGTCAGCGCCTGCACGCCGCCCAGCTTCTGACGCCCGCCGCCATCGGCGCGCGGGCACGGACGGCGGTTCGGGAGAGCCCCCGGACCGCCGCGCGCCTCATGAGAACACGATCGTCTTGCGGCCGTTGAGCATGACGCGACGCTCGAGATGCATCTTCACCGCGCGGGCGAGGACCCGGCTCTCGATATCCCGGCCGGTCGCGAGGAAGTCCTCGGCGGTCATCGCATGCGTGACGCGCTCGGTCTCCTGCTCGATGATCGGCCCCTCGTCGAGATCGGGCGTGACGTAATGCGAGGTCGCGCCGATGAGCTTCACGCCGCGCTCGAAGGCCTGATGATAGGGCTTCGCGCCCTTGAAGGAGGGCAGGAAGGAATGGTGGATGTTGATGACCTTGCCATAGAGGCGCGTGGACAGGTTGTCGGACAGGACCTGCATGTAGCGGGCGAGGACCACGAGATCGGCCTGCTTGTCCCGCACGAGCTGCAGCAGACGCTCCTCCTGCTCGGCCTTGGTGTCCTTCGTGACAGGCCAGTGGTGGTAGGCGATCCCCTCCCGCTGCGCGACGGCCGCACTGTCGTCGTGATTGGAGACGATCGCCACGACCTCGGCCTTCAGCCAGCCGACGCGGATCTGGTACAGCAGATGCAGCATCGCGTGGTCGAACCGCGAGACCATGATCACGATCCTCGGCATCCGCGCATTGTCCGAGATCTCGAACTGCATCCCGAAGCGATCGACCACCGATTTCAGATTCCGGGCGACCGAATCCGTCGTCGTGTCGACGGGCGCGGTGAAGGCGATCCGCATGAAGAACCGATTGGGGCTTCGGTCCCAAAACTGGTTGCTCTCGGCGATATTGGCACCGATCGCGGCGAGTTCCGTCGTCACCGCCGCGACGATGCCCGGGCGGTCCTCACAGGTCAGCGTGAGGGTGAAACTGGTCGGCAATGTCATTCAGGCGCCCCGTTCTGGCCGATACCGGTCGGCCCGTCGCGCCGCTTATACGGCGCGCGCCCTGGTGCGCCATGCCAAAACCCCAAGAGCTTCGCATCTGCAGAACGACGGATCTGGAGCCCCTGAGCGCCGGTCGCCGGCGGACCTGCACTCGTCGGGTCGGCTGTCCGGACCGCCCGGCGGCACCGCTTCCGGCACCCCCGGGACGATGAAACCGTCTCAGGCCGCCTTCTTCGCCTTCCGGTTGACGGATGCATCGGCGAGGCCGGTCAACGCCTCGTCCGTTTTCCGCTCTTCGGCCAGGGTCTGGTCGAAGAGCTTGACGGCGTCCTTCAGCCCGAGTTCCTGGGCCCACCGGCGCAAGGTGCCGTAGCGCGTGATCTCATAATGCTCGACCGCCTGGGCGGAGGAGATCAGCCCGGCATCCAGCGCAGCCGAGCCCTTGTATTCGTCGAGGATCTCCTCGCCCTCCTCGACGATGCCGTCGATCGCCGGGCAGGTCTTTCCCTGAGCGCGCTTGCCCAAAATCTCAAACACCTGCTGCAGGCGCTCGACATGCGTCTCCGTTTCGAGACGGTGCTTGTCGAAAGCGGCCTTGACGGCTTCGGACTGCGCGCCGCGGGCCATCTTCGGCAGCGCCTTCAGGATCTTGCGCTCCGCGTAGTAGATGTCCTTCAACGTATCGAGAAACAGATTGTCGAGGGTCTTCTCGGCCACCGGAACCTCCATCGGAAACACGCCCACAAAATGCGCCTCGTGAGCGGTTGTTCCGTCCGAGGCGCCGGCGTTCGGCCGCGCACCGACGAGGCGATCTTGCCCTTCGTCCGCCCCTCCATCCGGTGCCGGCAGCAAGCTCCGCGCACCGAGCCCGGAGCGGCAACGCCGTCCCAGTCTCGCCTTGCCGCCGCCCGCGGTATACTACCGGTCCGACGATCCCGCCGGAGACTCCCCGGCTCCGGGTGCCGCCCGCCATGCGCGGGACGGATCGTGAAACAGGCTCTGACAACAGGACGGCAGCGTGATGGAATTTCTGCACACGATGGTCCGCGTGACCGATCTCGACGCCTCGCTCGACTGGTACTGCAACAAGTTCGGCCTCGTGGAGGTGCGGCGCACCGAGAACGAGAAGGGGCGCTTCACGCTCGTGTTCCTGGCCGCGCCGGGCGATGCCGCGACGGCGAAGACCACGAGCGCCCCGCTGCTCGAGCTCACCTATAACTGGGACCCGGAGACCTATACGGGCGGGCGCAATTTCGGCCACCTCGCCTATCGCGTCGACGACATCTACGCGACCTGCCAGAAGCTGATGGATGCGGGCGTCACCATCAACCGCCCGCCGCGCGACGGCTACATGGCCTTCGTCCGCTCGCCCGACGACATCTCGATCGAGCTTCTCCAGAAGGGCGAGGCCAAGGAGCCGGCCGAGCCCTGGAAGTCGATGGCCAATACCGGCGTCTGGTAGTCGCGCCGCCGCAGAATCGCGTCACGCCCGGACCCGGCCGATTGCTCCGGGGCCGGGCGTGAGTGCATCCGGACCCGATCCGCGTCCGTCAGATCCGCTCGATGATCTTGTCCCCGAACAGCCCCTCGGGACGGATCATCAGCACGCCGAGCGCGATGAAATAGGCGAGCCAGGATTCGATCCCGCCACCGACGAGCGGACCCCAGTAGAACTCGCCGAGCTTCTCGCCGATGCCGATGATGAGGCCGCCGACGATGGCGCCGGGGATCGAGGTGAGGCCGCCGAGGATCAGGACGGGCAAGGCCTTCAGCGCGATGATCTCGAGCGCGAAGGAGACCTCCGAGCGCGCGCCCCACATGATGCCGGTCGCGAGCGCGACGATGCCGGCCGTGAACCAGACGATGACCCAGATCTGGTTCAGCGAGATGCCGACCGAGAGCGCCGCCTTGTGGCTGTCGGCGACGGCGCGCAGGGCGCGGCCGATCCGCGTCTTCTGGAAGAACACGGCAAGCGCGGCGACGGCGACCGAGGCGAGCAGGGCCGCGGCGATGTCGATCTTCTGGAAGGAGACCATGCCGCCGAGCATGTTCACGTCGACCGCTCCGCGCGGCAGGCCGAGTTCGGCGGTCACCATCTGCTTCGGACTGCCGCCGAAGATCATCTCGCCGAGCCCGATCAGGAAATAGGTCAGGCCGAAGGTCGCCATGAAGAGGATGATGTCGGGCTGGTTCACGAGCGGTCGCAGCACGATGCGCTCGATCCCGACCGCGAGGAGGAACATCACGCCGATGGTGAGGACGAGTGCGAGATAGGCCGGCACGCCCTTCTCCGTCAGCCCGACGAGGGTCAGGGCCGCGAAGACGACCATGATCCCCTGCGCGAAGTTGAACACGCCCGAGGCCTTGAAGATCAGCACGAAGCCGAGCGCGATCAGGCTGTAGAGCACGCCCGCGACGAGCCCCTCCCAGATCGTCTGGACGAGGAGATCGGGGGCCGCCCCCATCTGCACGAAGGGGTCGATGAAGATCTTGTAGAGGAGGTCCATCTACGGGGCTCCGCCTCTCCCGGAGGGAGAGGTCGAGCGCTGCCGGAGGCAGCGACCGGGTGAGGGGTTGGGCCTATCCGGAGAGGGCCGACCCCTCACCCGGTCGGCTGCCGCCGACTCGACCTCTCCCTCCGGGAGAGGCATGGCGCGGATCGTCATCAATGCGGCTGCCCCAGATAGGCGGCGATGACCTTCTCGTCGCGCTTGACCTCGGCCGGCACGCCGTCGGCGATCTTCATGCCGTATTCGAGGACGACGACGCGGTCGGAGAGGTCCATGACGACGCCCATGTCGTGTTCGATGAGGGCGATCGTCGTGCCGAATTGCTGGTTCACGTCGAGGATGAAGCGGCACATGTCCTCCTTCTCCTCGAGGTTCATGCCGGCCATCGGCTCGTCGAGAAGCAGAACCTCGGGCTCCATCGCGAGGGCCCGGCCGAGTTCGACGCGCTTCTGCAGGCCGTAGGGCAGCTTGCCGACGGGAGTCTTGCGGATGGCCTGGATCTCCAGGAAGTCGATGATGTCCTCCACCACGCGCCGGTGCTCGACCTCCTCCGCCATGGCCGGGCCGAACCGCAGCGCCTGCCAGAAGAAGTTCCGCGTCATCTTCAGCGAGCGGCCGGTCATGATGTTGTCGAGGGTCGACATGCCCTTGAACAGCGCCACGTTCTGGAAAGTGCGCCCGATGCCGCCACGCGCCGCCTCGCTCGGCCGCATCTTGCCGCGGCGCAGGCCCTTGAAGGTGATCGCCCCCTGCGTCGGGTGGTAGAAGCCGTTGATGCAGTTCAGCATCGAGGTCTTGCCCGCGCCGTTCGGCCCGATGATGGCGCGGATCTCGCCCTTGCGGATGTCGAAGGACACGTCCGTGAGCGCCTTCACCCCGCCAAAGGCGAGCGAGACGCCCTCCACCGCGAGGATGGTGTCCCCCGGCACGATGATGGGACCGTCGGGGGCTCTCATGGCAAAGGCTCCGCAGCCGCCAGGATCGTGTCCAGCACGACATCGATCGTCGTCACGACCTCCCGATTGGAGAAGCGCAGGACGCGGAACCCCTGGGATTCAAGCTTGCGGGTCCGGATCGCGTCCGCTTCGCGCTGTGCGTCGAAGCCATGCTGGTTCCCATCCACTTCCAGGACGAGGCGATGCGCGAGGCAACAGAAATCGACGACGTAGCCGGCAATCGGGACCTGCCTTCGCCAATGCGTGTCTTCCAGCGGCATGCGGTGCCTCAGATGCCACCAGAGCTTGCGCTCCGGATCGGTCATGCGGCGGCGCAATGCGCCAGCGCGCCGTCTCTCGCGGCTGCTGGGCGTGGCCGCTCCATCTTGCCGCCACGACATCGTCAACGCCTCACCCGTCCGAGAAGACCACGCGCCTTCCCTCCCCCTTGGGGCAGGGCTATCGCATATGGCCGCGTCGGCGACCGCGCGCCTACCCTCCCCCTTGTGGGGAGGGCCGAGTCGTCCCCGGACTTGTTCCGGGGGCGAACCGGGGTGGGGGTCGTGCCCCCTGCGACAACGTCGGGTAGGCGGCACCACCCCCATCCGGCCCTCCGCTTCGCTCGGGAACACCTTCCCCGCAAGGGGGAAGGAACATGGAGAGCTTTGCGCAAAACCATGTGCGACAGCCCTCCAACTTGGGAGGTGCGAACCTTCGCCCGTCGCATGGTTCGCCATCACGCCGCCCTCGCCAGGTCGGCCGGGGCCGTGATCGGGTGCCGTGTCATGTCCTGGACCGCGAGCGTCGCGGCGATCACGCCCTTGCGGCCGTCCTCGAAGGTGACTTCGGTGCGGATGTCGGCCGTCTGCGAGCCGTCGTAGAGCGCCGTGATGAGCGGCGCGTAGCGCTCGGCGATGAAGCCGCGGCGGACCTTCTGCGTGCGCGTGAGCTCGCCGTCATCGGCGTCGAGCTCCTTGTGGAGGATCAGGAAGCGCGCGATCTGCGCACCGCCCATGCGGGGCTCGGCGGCGAGGGAGCGGTTCACCTCGTCCACGTGCTCGGCCACCATCGCGTAGACGCGCGGATGGGCGGCGAGCTCCTGGTAGGAGGCGTAGGTGACGTTGTTGCGCTCGGCCCAGGAGCCGACCGCGACGAGGTCGATGTTGATGAAGACCGTTACCATGTCCCGGCCATCGCCGAAGGCGACCGCCTCCTTGATGTTCGGATAGAACTTCAGCTTGTTCTCGACGTATTTCGGCGGAAACAGCGCACCGTCGCGCATGCGGCCGACGTCCTTCGCCCGATCGATGATCTTGAGATGGCCGTCGCCGTCGAAGAAGCCGGCATCGCCCGAGCGGACGAAACCGTCCGGCGTCTTGGTCTCGGCCGTCTTCGCCTCGTCCTTGTAGTAGCCGACGAAGACACCGGGCGAGCGGTAGAGCACCTCGCCATTGTCGTCGATGCGGATATCGACCTCCGGCGCCGGGCGCCCCACCGTATCGGCCCGGATCTCGCCGTCCGGCTGCATGGTCACGTAGACCGCCGCCTCCGTCTGCCCGTAGAGCTGCTTCAGGTTGACGCCGATCGAGCGGTAGTAGCGGAAGATCTCCGGCCCGATCGCCTCGCCGGCCGTATAGCCGACCTTCACGCGCGAGAGGCCGTATTGGTTGCGGAGCGGCCCGTAGACCAGCACGTCGCCGAGCCGATAGATCAGGCGGTCCCCGAGCCCGACGCGCTCTCCGTTCAGGATGCGCTCGCCGACCTTGTCGGCCTGTTTCAGGAAGTACTTGAACAGGCGCCGCTTGAGCGCGGAGGCGTCCTCCATCCGCACCATGGTCAGCGTCAGCATGTTCTCGAAGACGCGGGGCGGAGCGAAGGCGTAGGTGGTGCCGATCTCGCGCCGGTCCGCGACGATCGTGTCGGGGCTCTCCGGACAATTGACGCAGAGCCCGACGATGATCGCCTGCGCATAGGAGAAGATGTGGTCGCCGACCCAGGCGATCGGCAGATAGGCGATGATCTCGTCCGTCTCCTCCAGCCTGTCGAAGGCCGAGCCGATCTCGCCCGCGCGGCGGACGTTGTCGTAGGTCAGCATCACCCCCTTCGGCCGTCCCGTCGTGCCGGAGGTGTAGAGGATGATGGAGAGGTCGGAGCCGCGTCCGGCATCGCGGAGCGCATCGAGGCGCGCCGCTTCCGCGGGATCGCGCATCAGGGCCTCGCGGCCCTTCTCGACGATGCTGTCGATCGAGGCGAGATGGGTGTGGTCGTAGGTGCGAAGCCCGCGCTCCTCGTCGTAGAGGATCGTCGTCAGCTTCGGCACCTTGTCCTGGATGGAGAGGAGCTTGTCGACCTGCTCCTGGTCCTGCGCGACGGCATGCGTGACCTCGGCATGGTCGAGGACATAGGCCATCTCGTCGGCGACGCTGTCGGCATAGACCGGGATCGGGATGGCGCGCAGCCATTGCGCGGCTGCCATCGTCCAGTAGAGGCGCGGCCGGTTCTGGCCGACGATCGCGACCTTCGACCCCTCGCCGATGCCGAGCGTCGCAAGGCCCGCCGCGTAAGCGCGCACGATCTCGTGCACCTCGCGCCAGGTCCAGGCCTGCCAGATGCCGAAATCCTTCTGCCGGAAGGCGGGACGCTCGGGCCGGATGCGGGCGTTGCGGGCGAGGAGCTTGGGGAATGTGTCGTCGGCTTCGCTCGGACGGCCGGCGCTCGCGCTCACGTGCTCTCCCTCCCTGAAGCCGGCCGCTTCGCGCGGCCTGACGGTCGAGGTTTAGCAGGGGTCCCGAGCCGTGTCCCCGCCTCGCGGACGCGACCTTGGTCGGAGAGACCGCGCAGCGTTGCGCGTCAGAGAAACCGCGACAGCACCACGATTCCGTAGATCAGGCCGAGGATCGCGCACCAGACGGGATCGAAGCGCGCGAGGCGGCACAAGAGGAGGCAGAGCCGCAGGTTCACGTAGACCGCGAGCACGAGGGCGAGCGACGCGACCCAGGAGAGGATGCCGAAGGTCGTCGCCGCGACGAAGACCGCGACGCCGCAGAGCGCGACGAGGGCGATGGCGGCGCCCGCGAAGGCGTTCCGGACATCGGCGCTGCTCCGTCCTCGCCGGAAGTGGCGATAGAACCCCGCGCGCAGGCGCCGCAGCATGCGGACCAAGGGAGCGTCGAACGCCGGCCCCATTCTCTCGAGGAAGCCGATCGCGAGCGCCGCCAGCACGATCAGGACGAGGAGGGCCGCGGCCTGGCCCGGCCTCGGCACGACGATGAAGGTCTCGGTGCCGGCGGCCCGCGCGAGCCCGTTCACCAGGACCGCTCCGAACCCTGCGCTGGCCGAGAAGGCGAAGGCCGACCCGAACGGGCGGTTGCCGTCGCTGATGCCAGGCGATCGATTCACGCTGCCGCCTCGTCCCGAATCGCCGCATCCATGTCCGGCTCCCTGTACCAGTCCCTCGCCGTGCGTTGACAGGCTCCGCCTTCGGTTCCCACTGTCCGCGAAACGGTGCCGATGGGGCCCGGGAGGACTGGATGATCTTTGCCGCCGCGCGCCGCGCGTTCGCCGTCGCCGCCATTGCGGCCGCGACGATCTCCCTGTCGTCAGGAGCGGCGAGGCCGGAGATCAGGGTCGGGGTCGTCTACGACCTGACGGGTCCTCTCGCCGCCAGCGGCTCCAAGGCCGCCTATCTCGGCACCAGGATCGCGATCGACATGATCAACGAGCGCGGCGGCGTCGCCGGACGGCGGATCGTGCCGCTCTATGCCGATTCCCGGTCACGGGCGGATGCCGCGCTGGCGGAGGCGGGCCGGCTGATCGGAACCGAGAAGGTCGATCTCCTGATGGGGTTCTTCTCGAGCGCGCATTGCGACCCGGTCTCGGCTATGGCCGAGGCACAGAAAACCTTCACCTGGCTGACGGTCTGCGTCGCATCGGAGGTCATCCGCGACCGAAACCTCACCTACGTCTTCCGCCCCCAGGTCCAGTCGGAACATTACGGCGAGGCCTCCTGCGACTTCGTCGCCGCCGAGGCGAAGGCGAGGTTCGGCAAGGAGCCGAAGGACATGGCGGTCGCCATCATCCACGGCGAGGGCCCCTATGGCGCCGGGATCGCGGCCGCCAACGAAAGCCGCTGCAAGGCGCTCGGGATACGGGTCGTGGCAAGGGAGGCCTACGACGCCGCCGCGACCGATCTCATGCCGCTCGTGACGAAGCTGCAGCGGGCACGGCCCGACGTCATCCTGCATACCGGCTACAGCCGCGACGTCGACC
Source organism: Enterovirga rhinocerotis (assembly GCF_004363955.1). Lineage (GTDB taxonomy): Bacteria > Pseudomonadota > Alphaproteobacteria > Rhizobiales > Beijerinckiaceae > Enterovirga > Enterovirga rhinocerotis. The sequence goes on along the minus strand of NZ_SNZR01000014.1, from coordinate 333,836 downwards.
TGCTGCTGCGGCAGAGCCGGAAGGCCGGCGCGAGTTGGGGCGCGCTGATCGGCCACGGCGCCGGCCATGCGCAGATCGACCGCCTGCGGCGGGCCTATGGAAGCGATGTCGACTATCTCTTCAATGTCGATCCGGTCGCAGCACAATTGCTCGACCCCGAAACCCTGCAGCCCGGGATCGGCGAACTCACGGCCGAACTCGTCAGGCGCTATGAGGCCGCCACGGGCTCGAGCGAGATCCCGACCCAGGCCTCGAGCGGCTTCAACCATGCCTGGATCCTGTTCACCGACGTCGCCCCGCGCGCGCTCCGGAGCCACGGTGCGATCGGGGCCGAGGCCCTGCGCGCGGCCGCGCTCGAAACCGACATTCCGACCGGCGGAACCATCCAGGGCTACGGCGTGAAGTTCCACCCGCCGGGCACGCCGCTCGCCGGCCAGAACAAGCGGGCCATGCCGGTGGTCATGCAATATGTCGGGCAGGAGACCCGCGTGGTCGCGCCGAATGTCATCCGGACGGCGGAGCCGGTCATGCCGCTGCCGCGCGGGCATACCTATAGTCGGTAGCCGTCGGCTCGCGGCCCGCGACAGACCAACGAAAAGGGCCTCCGGCTCGCACCGAAGGCCCCTGGTCCGAACTCGATCAGACCTTCGCGACGGGCTGTCTCAGCCTGCCGAGACGCCCCATCAATGCAGCTTTTCCGGATGCCGCAGGCGGGTCAGTTCGTCCTTCAGTTGGAGTTTTCGACGCTTGAGTTCGGCGACTTTGATGTCGTCGGTGGCCGGACTTGATGCGGCCGCCTGGATCTCTCTCTCGAGCGCATCATGCCTGCGCTCGAGTTCGGCCAGGTGGTTCTGAAGCGTCATGCTGCTTTCTCCTCCTTGACGTCCGAATGACAGATTGTGCCTGATCGATCGTGGCGAAGCTGTGGCATGCCGTCGCGGCTTGACGCGGGCCGCGGCTTCTTGCTTGTCAAGCGACGGCCGAAGCCGCTCCCGTCTGCGGCGGGATCGGGGCGGCTTTCGGGACGGATAATGGCGGTCAACGAGAACGACGAGGCACACGGGCTTCTGCGAGCCGAACTGGCCCGGCTGAGACAGGAGCACCGCGACCTGGATGCGGCGATCGACGCCCTCGAGGAGAGCGTCGCCGGCGATCAGCTGCAGATCCAGCGCCTGAAGAAGCGCAAGCTCGTTCTGAAGGACCGCCTGTCCTTCGTCGAGGACCAGCTCACTCCCGACATCATCGCCTGAGGGCGATCAGGTCTCCGATCGAGGTTCTCCGAAGTCATGCCGCCTGTCGCCATCATCATGGGAAGCCAGTCCGACTGGTCGACCATGCGCCACGCCGCCGAGACGCTCGACGCGCTCGCCGTTCCCTACGAGGCCCGGATCGTCTCGGCGCATCGCACCCCGGACCGGCTGGTCTCCTTCGCCAAGGGGGCCAAGGCGGCCGGTTTCAAGGTCGTCATCGCCGGTGCCGGCGGAGCCGCCCACCTGCCCGGCATGGCCGCCTCCATGACGCCGCTGCCCGTCCTCGGCGTCCCGGTCGAATCGAAGGCCCTGTCCGGCCAGGACAGCCTCCTGTCGATCGTTCAGATGCCTGCGGGCATCCCGGTCGGCACGCTCGCGATCGGACGCGCGGGCGCCGTCAACGCCGCGCTGCTCGCCGCCGCCATCCTCGCCCTCGAGGACGCGGCCCTCGCCGCCCGGCTCGATGCGTGGCGGCAGGCCCAGACGGAATCCGTCGCGGACCACCCTTCCGATGACTGAGGCGGACACCGGGGCGCCGTTCCGCCCCATCCGGCCCGGCGATACGGTCGGCATCCTCGGCGGCGGACAGCTCGGCCGCATGATGGCGACGGCCGCGGCCGCGCTGGGGCTGAAGACCCATATCTTCTGCCCGGACGAGGATGCGCCGGCCTACGACGTCGCGGCCGCACGGACGATCGCAGCCTATGACGACGAGGCCGCGCTCGAGCGTTTCGCGCGCGCCGTCGATGTCGTGACCTACGAATTCGAGAACGTGCCGGGCCGGACGGCATCCGTGCTCGCGCGCCTCGTGCCGCTGCGCCCGGGCGCCCTCTGCCTCGCGACGGCCCAGGATCGGATCGCCGAGAAGAGCTTCGTGGCGGATCTCGGCATCGGCACGGCCCCGTTCCGAGCCGTGGACGGCGAGGCCGATCTCGCCGAGGCGCTCGAAGCCCTCGGCGCGCCCGCCATCCTGAAGACCCGCCGTTTCGGCTATGATGGCAAGGGCCAGGTCCGCATCGGGCCCGGCGACCGGCCGAAGGATGCCCATGCCGAACTCGGCGGGGCTCCGGCCATCCTCGAAGGCTTCGTCGCCTTCTCGAAGGAGATCTCCATCATCGCGGCGCGGGGAGCCGACGGTGCCTTCGCCGCCTACGAACCGTGCCTCAACGAGCATCGCGGCGGCATCCTGCACCGGACCTCACTCCCGGCAGGGATACCGGACGCGCTCGCGGACAAGGCCATCGCGGCGGCACGGCGGATCGCCGAGGCGCTGGATTACGTCGGCGTGATCACCGTCGAGATGTTCGTGGTCGATGGCGACGAGGACATCCTCGTCAACGAGATCGCGCCGCGCGTCCACAATTCAGGACATTGGACGATCGAGGGCGCCGAGACCTCGCAGTTCGAGCAGCATATCCGCGCCGTCTGCGGCTGGCCGCTCGGCTCGACCCGCCGGCGCGGCGAGGTCGAGATGATCAATCTGATCGGGGACGAGATCGGAACCTGGCCGGCGATCCTCGCCGAGCCGGGCGCGCATCTCCACCATTACGGCAAGGCGAATGCCCGGCCGGGACGCAAGATGGGCCATGTGACGCGGGTGGTCCCGCACCGGTGAGATGAGGGGGTCGACGCCGGCGCGGGTTGCGGCCGTGCCTCCTCCCCGGCCAAACTCCCCGCGGGGGCTGCGTCCCCGCCAAGGGGAGGCCCCGTGAAGATCTTCATCGCCACGCTCGCGACCGAGACCAATACCTTCGCCCCGCTGCCGACGGGGCTGACCGCCTTCAAGCAGAAGGAATATTTCCGCCACGACGGCAGCCGCCATCCGCCGCGCATCGGCAACATCCCGCTGATCGAGTGGCGCCGGCTCGCCGAGGCGGAGGGGCACGAGGTGGCCGAGAGCATCTCGACCTTCGCGCAGCCCGGCGGCATCACCCTGCGCTCGACCTACGAGCATCTGCGCGGCGAATTGCTCGAGGACCTCGAGGCGGCGATGCCGGTCGACGTCGTGCTGCTGTTCCTGCACGGAGCCATGGTCGCCGACGGCTACGATGATTGCGAGGGCGACGTCATCGCCCATGTCCGCGAGGTCGTCGGCCCGAAGGCGATCGTCGGGGTCGAGCTCGACCTCCATTGCCACCTGACGGAGACGATGCGGACCAAGGCCGACGCGCTCGTCGTGTTCAAGGAATACCCGCATACCGATATCGGCATCCGGGCTCCGGAACTCTACCGCATCTGCGTCGACGCGGCGGAAGGCGCTCCCCGCCCCGTGACGGTCTATGCCGATTGCCGCATGGTTTCGATGTGGCGCACCTCGTTCCCGCCCATGCGCGCCTTCGTCGAGCGGATGACCTCCTTCGAGGGCCGGGACGGCGTCCTGAACGTCGCGCTCGGCCACGGCTTCCCCTGGGGCGACGTCGCCGAGGTCGGTGCCCAGACCGTCGTCGTCGGCGAGGACGAGGCGAAGGCCTCCGCGCTCGCCCGCCAGCTCGCCGACGAGTTCTTCGCCCTTCGGGAGACGACCGACACCCCTTTCGACACGATCGACGAAGCGATCGACCGCGCCGGGACCGGGCCGTCGGAGGGACCGATCGTCCTAGCCGACGTCGCCGACAATGCCGGCGCAGGCGCCTCCTCGGATTCGACCTTCATCCTCCGCCGCCTCGTCGAACGGGGCGCGAGGGACGTCGCGACCGGCCTCTACTGGGATCCCGTCGCGGTCTCGATCTGCCACGAGGCCGGGCTCGGCGCGACCTTCGACCTGCGGATCGGCGGCAAGATCGGCCCGGCTTCCGGGCAGCCCGTCGATCTGCGGATCACCGTCCGGGGCCTCTCCGACGAGCACAGCCAGTTCGGGCTCAGCGGCGGGCGCCAGCCGCTCGGCCCGGCCGCCTGGGTCGAGCACGAGGGCATCCACATCGTCCTCGTCTCGATCCGCCAGCAGGCCTTCGCGCCCGACGGCTTCACCGGGCTCGGCCTCACGCTCGCGGACAAGCGGCTCGTCGTCGTGAAGTCCATGCAGCACTTCTATGCGGCCTTCGCGCCGATCGCGCGGGAGGTCCGTTACGTCTCGGCGCCGGGCGCGGTGCCGCCCGACTACGCCTCGATCCCCTTCACCAAGCGCACGAAGCCGTTCTGGCCGAAGGTCGCCGACCCCTTCGCCGGCTCGAACGATCCGGAGACCGTCCGATGAATCCGACCTCCCTCCCCTTCGATGCCGACGACATGCTCGCCGGCCTCAGGACCTGGGTCGAGTGCGAGAGCCCGACCTTCGACGCGGCGGCGGTGAACCGCATGATGGCGCTCGCCGCGCGCGATCTCGCCGTCGCGGGCGCGAGCGTCGAGACCATTCCGGGCCGGATGGGCCTCGGCGATTGCGTGCGGGCGCGATTCCCCCACCCGAAGGCAGACGAGCCGGGCATCCTGGTGATGGGCCACATGGACACCGTCCATCCCGTCGGCACGCTCGCCGCCCTGCCCTTCCGGCGGGACGGCAACCGCTGCTACGGCCCGGGCATCGGCGACATGAAGGGCGGCAACTACCTCAGCCTCGAAGCCGTCCGGCAATTGCGGAAGGCCTCGATCGAAACGCCGTTGCCGATCACCTTCCTGTTCACCTCGGACGAGGAGATCGGATCGCCCGCGACGCGCGACCTGATCGAGGCCGAAGCCTCCCGCCACCGCTACGTGCTGGTGCCGGAGCCGGGCCGCGAGGGGAACGGCGTCGTCACCGGCCGCTACGCCATCGCGCGCTTCAACCTCCTCGCCACGGGGCGCCCGAGCCATGCGGGTGCGACGCTGAAACAGGGCCGCTCCGCCATCCGGACCTTCGCCAGGAAGCTCCTCGAGATCGAGGAGATGACGGGCGAGGACTGCACCTTCTCCGTCGGGGTGGTCCATGGCGGGACCTGGGTGAACTGCGTGCCGACGACCTGCCGGGGCGAGGCCCTCAGCATGGCCAAGCGCCAGGCCGATCTCGACCGCGGCGTCGAGCGGATGCTCGCCCTGTCGGGCACGGCCGGCGACGTTGCCTTCGAGGTGACGCGCGGCGTGACGCGGCCCGTCTGGGAGCCGGATGCCGGCACGATGGCGATGTACGAGACCGCCCGCGGCATCGCCCGCGACCTCGGCCTCGACCTGCCGCATGGCAGCGCCGGCGGTGGCTCGGACGGCAATTTCACCGGCGCCATGGGCATCCCGACGCTCGACGGCCTCGGCCCCTTCGGCGAGAAGCACCATACGCTGGAGGAGCATCTCCACGTCGACAGCTTCGTGCACCGGGCGCGTCTCTTCGCCGGACTGCTGACGGCCCTGCGGTGAAGGGGCAGCGTCCGGGGCTTGCGTCTTTGGTCTTAGAGCCCCGGCGCGCCGGCTTCCACTGACGGAAGTCGCGCCAGGATCTGCCTCGAAAATCAGCAGCCCCCCCTGGTTCTCCGGACCGCCGCATGCATGATGACCCTCGAACGATTGCCGAACGATTGCCGGACAGTCGAAGGAGTGGGTCGATGAGGTCAGGAACAGCACGCCGTCTGGCGCCAGCGTTCGGCGCGATCGTCGTCGCGGCACTTGCCGCATCGGCCACGCCGGCCTTCGCTCAGGCCAAGAAGACCATCAAGGCCGTGATGCATTCGGGCCTGCGCATCACCGATCCGATCATCACCACCGCCTATATCGCCCGCAATCACGGCTACATGATCTACGACGTTCTTTTCGCCTACGACGAGAAGTTCGAGGTCAAGCCGCAGATGGCGAAGGAGTGGAGCGTCTCGGACGACAAGCTGACCTACACGTTCACGCTTCGCGACGGCCTTAAGTTCCACGACGGCACGCCCGTCACCTCCGACGATTGCATCGCCTCCATCCAGCGCTGGGCCAAGCGCGACGGCATGGGCCAGAAGCTGGCCGATTTCACCAAGGAATGGGTCAAGGTCGACGACAAGACCTTCAAGCTCGTGCTGAAGGAGCCCTACGGTCTCGTGATGACCTCGCTGGGCAAGCCGTCCGGCAACACTCCCTTCATCATGCCGAAGCGCATGGCGGACACGCCCGCCGACAAGAACGTCCCGGAGGAGATCGGATCCGGCCCCTTCAAGTTCGTGAAGGAGGAATTCCAGCCCGGCCTCAAGGTCGTCTACGAGAAGAACACGGACTATGTCCCGCGTTCAGAGCCCGTCAGCTATATGGCGGGCGGCAAGCTCGCAAAGGTCGACCGCGTCGAGTGGATCAACATTCCCGACTATCAGACCGCGATCAACGCGCTGATCAACGGCGAGATCGACTACATCGAACAACCGCCGCACGACTTCCTTCCCATCATCAAAAAGAACAAAGACATCACGCTGACCGAGTACGACAAGCTCGGCCTCTCCGGCATGCTCCGCATGAACTGGACCTTGCCGCCCTTCGACAATGTCAAAGTTCGCCAGGCCGTCATGCTGGCCGTCAACCAGCAGGACTATCTCGACGCGCAGATCGGCGATCCTGACTATTATCAGCTCTGCCCGGCCTATTTCATCTGCGGCTCGCCGAACGCGACCGATGCCGGCTTCCCCAAGCCGGACCTCGAAAAGGCCAAGGCCCTGCTGAAGGAAGGCGGCTATGACGGCAAGCCGATCGTCATCATGCAGCCGACCGACCTCGCCATCGTCGCGCCGCTGGCCCCCGTCACGGCCCAGGCGCTGCGCAAGATCGGCATGAACGTCGACCTCCAGTCGATGGACTGGCAGACGCTGGTCGGCCGCCGCGCCAAGCAGGACCCGGTCGCGCAGGGCGGGTGGAACATCTTCCACACCACCTGGGTCAACGTCGACATGATCAACCCGATCGCCAATATCGGCATGAACGCCAAGGGCAAGGTCGGCGGCTGGTTCGGCTGGCCCGACGTGCCGGAGATCGAGAAGCTGCGCGACGCCTATGCGCGCGAACTCGATCCGGCCAAGCAGAAGCAGATCGCGGCCGACGTCCAGAAACTCGCCTTCGAGCTCGGCATGTACTACCCGACCGGGATGTACAGGAGCCCGATCGCGTCGAAGGGGCTGACCGGCATCGTCCACGGGGCTGCGCCCGTCTTCTGGAATATCGAGAAGAAATAGGGCTCGCCACATGGGCCGCTTTCTCGCCGGCCGCATCCTCGCCACGATCCCCGTCCTGGTGGTCGTGGCGACGGTGGTCTTCCTCCTCCTCAGGCTCGCGCCGGGAGATCCGGCCGCGATCCTGGCGGGAGACGCAGCGTCTCCCGAGCAGATCGCGGCGATCCGGGCGAGGCTCGGCCTCGACGAGCCGCCGCTCACCCAGTTCTTGGAGTGGATCGGCCGCCTTCTGCGAGGCGATCTCGGGACCTCCATCATTTCCAACCAGCCCGTCACGAAGCTGATCGGCGAGCGTATCGAGCCGACGCTGGCGCTCGCGACGACGACGATCCTCTTCGCCATCGCCGTCGCCGTGCCGCTCGGCGTGGTCGCCGCCTGGCGCCACGGAAGCTGGATCGACCGCGCCGTGATGGCCTTCTCGGTGATCGGGTTCTCGATTCCGATCTTCGTCCTCGGCTATCTCCTGATCTTCGGCTTCGCGATGGAGCTGCGCTGGCTGCCGGTCCAGGGCTACACCAGCATCCGCGAGGGTTTCCTTCCCTTCATCACGCGCCTCGTCCTGCCGACGCTGACGCTGTCCGTCATCTACATCGCTCTGATCGCGCGCATCACGCGGGCGAGCGTGCTCGAGACGCTCGGCGAGGATTATGTCCGCACCGCGCGCGCCAAGGGCGTCGGCGAGCGCTCCGTCCTCTCCCGGCACGCCTTGCGGAACGCCGCCGTGCCGATCGTGTCGGTGATCGGCATCGGCATCGCGCTCCTGATCTCGGGCGTCGTCGTGACCGAGAGCGTCTTCAACCTGCCGGGCCTCGGGCGCCTGACGGTCGATGCGGTCCTGGCCCGCGATTATCCGGTGATCCAGGGGGTCACGCTGCTCTTCGCCTTCCTCTACGTGCTGATCAATCTCGGCATCGACGTCGCCTACACCCTGCTCGATCCGAGGATCCGCTATTGAGCGCGACCGGAGCTTCCGACGCGGCACTTCCGCCGCCCCCGGCACGGCGGCGCCTGCCCCGCGCGCTGACCAATCCGAGCGTGATCGTGGGGCTCGTCGTCCTCGGGATCGTGCTGGTCGCGGCCCTCGCGGCGCCGCTCCTGTGGACGGTCGATCCGACCTTCCTGCGCCCTCGCTTCCGGCTCCGTCCACCGTCGGACGTCGCCTGGCTCGGCACGGACCAGTTCGGCCGCGACGTCTATAGCCGCGTCATCTACGGCGCGCAGATCTCCCTCTTCGTCGGCTTCGCGGTCGCGACCATCGCCGTGATCATCGGAACGCTGATCGGAGTCGTCGCGGGCTATTTCCGCATGCTCGACATGATCGTCATGCGGGTCATGGACGGCATCATGGCCATCCCGGCCATCCTGCTCGCCATCGCCATGGTCACGCTGTCCGGCGCCGGCATCGTCACGGTGATCGTCGCGATCGTGATCCCCGAGATCCCGCGCGTCGCCCGCCTCGTCCGCTCCGTCGTCCTCACCGTCCGCGAGGAGCCCTATGTCGAGGCGGCGATCGGCGTCGGCACCCCGCTCCCGAAGGTGCTGTGGCGCCACGTCCTGCCCAACACCATCGCGCCCCTGATCGTCCAGGCGACCTATATCTGCGGCGCGGCCATCCTGACCGAGGCGATCCTGTCCTTCCTCGGAGCCGGCATCCCGACCGAGACGCCGAGCTGGGGGAACATCATGGCCGAGGGCCGCCAGAGCTTCCAGATCGCGCCCTGGGTGATCCTGTTCCCCGGCCTCTGCGTCGCCGCGACCGTGCTCGCCATCAACATCATGGGCGATGGCCTGCGGGACACGCTCGATCCCCGCCTCGCCCGTCGCCTCGGGAATGTCGGATGAGCGCGCCGGTCCTCGATATCCGCAACCTCGCCGTCGCGCTGCCGCGCGGCGGAGAGCGCCCGAACGCCGTCGAAGGCATCAACATCACGGTCCGGCCGCGCGAGATCGTCTGCGTCGTCGGGGAATCGGGCTCGGGCAAATCCGTCACCGCCTTCACCACGATGGGGCTCCTGCCGCCCGTGCTGAAGCCGGTCGCGGGCGAGATCCTGCTCCAGGGCGAGGACACTCTCACCGCCTCGAAGGCGCGCCTGCGCGAATTGCGCGGCAGCCGGATGGCGATGATCTTCCAGGAGCCGATGACGGCCCTGAACCCCGTCATGCCGGTCGGCGACCAGATCGCGGAGGCGCTCGACTGGCACGACACGAAGCTGAGCCGGGCCGAACGCTCGGCCAGGGTGCTCGCGCTGATGGACGACGTGCGCCTGCCGCGGCCGGCGGAGATGGCGAAGGCCTATCCGCACCAGTTGTCGGGCGGCCAGCGCCAGCGGGTCATGATCGCGATGGCGCTCGCCAACGAGCCGGCCCTCATCATCGCCGACGAGCCGACGACCGCGCTCGACGTGACGACCCAGGCGCAGATCCTGAAGCTGATGCGCGAGCTCCAGGCCCGCCACGACAGCGGCATCCTCTTCATCACGCATGATTTCGGCGTCGTCGCCGAGATCGCCGACCGCGTCGTCGTGATGCGCCGGGGCAAGCTCGTCGAGGAAGGGACGGCGGACGAGGTGCTCAACCATCCGCGCGATCCCTATACGCGCATGCTGATCGACGCGGTGCCGAGCGCGGTGCCGCCCCCGGCACGCCCCATCCCCGACAAGGCGCCCCTCGTCACGACGCGCGATGTCGAGAAGGTCTATGGCGGCGGCGTCCTCGGCGGCCGGACGGTCAAGGCGCTGGACAAGGTGTCCATCTCGCTCCGGCCCGGCGAAACGCTCGGGATCGTCGGGGAATCGGGCTCCGGCAAATCGACGCTCGCCCGCTGCATCGCGCGCTTCGTCGATCCGACAGCCGGCGAGATCCGCCTCGGCGACGAGGAGATCGGCCAGAAGCCCCAAAGGGCGCTGCACCCCATCCGGCGCCGCATCCAGGTGATCTTCCAGGATCCGTATCGCTCGCTCAATCCGCGGCGGACGGTCGGGCAGTCCATCATCGAGGGGCCGATGAATTACGGCACCAGCCGTGCCGAGGCCTGGGAGCGGGCCCGCGACCTCCTCAAGCTCGTCGACATGGAGCCGGCCGGGCTCGACCGCTATCCCCACGAATTCTCGGGCGGCCAGCGCCAGCGCATCGCGATCGCGCGCGCCCTCGCGATGCAGCCGGAAGTGCTGATCGCGGACGAGGCCGTCTCGGCGCTCGACGTGTCGGTCCAGAAACAGGTGCTCGAACTCCTCGAGGACATCCGGGAGAAGCTCGGCCTCGCCATGCTCTTCATCACTCACGACCTGCGGGTCGCCGCACGTATCTGCGACAGCGTCGTCGTGATGCTGAACGGCAAGGTGGTGGAGGCCGGCCCGTCCGGCGAGGTCTTCGGCAATCCGCAGCACGATTACACGAAGGCGCTGTTCGCCGCCGCGCCCGGGCATGGCAGGTTCGACAAGGCGCCGCGGGCACCGGCCGCCGGCTGATCCGCCGGCTCACGCCTGCCCATCGTTCGCCTTTCGCGAAGCGGCCGGAAAATGCGGCTGCGCGGCCTCCGCCGATCTTGACGCGGGATCGGCGCATAGGCACGCCATGATCCGATCCCGACGGGTCGATCCGGCCGGAGGCTGACCAGGCGACGATGGCGGCGAGTTTCGAGAACCGGCCGGCCGGCCAGCCGGACCTTGCCCCGATCCTGGTCGGGCTCGCGCGGCGCCACGGATCGGCGGTGCTGGGTCAGCGCGCGCGGCTGCACGGGCTGCTGCGCGACTATGCGCCGACGGCCCTGCGCGAGATCAGGCTCCTTCTGGCGGCGCTGGATGTCGGCGCTCCCTCCCGGTTGCAGGCGGCGGCCGATCCGGTCGCCCCCGCTCTCCTTGCCGCCGAGGCGGGCCGGATGGCGGACGAATTCGGCTGCGAGCGCTCCTTCGCGCTCCAGGCCGCCGAGACCTGGGGCCGCGCCACCCTCGCGCTCCGCGCCCCGCAGGCATCCCTGCCGCCACCGCGCCACGCACCGGCGGTCTCCGAAACCCTGGCTCCACCCCCCGCGCCGCCCCTAGCCTATGCCGATCAGCCGAGCTGGTTCGGGCGCTGGGGCGGGGTCCTGATCGCTGCCCTGCTGGCGTTCGTCGCGCTCGCCCGCTGGCTCGGACTTGTCTAGAGCAGGCTGCGGACATGGAATCCGATTTCCCGATAACAGCACGCGATCACAATAAGTTAGAGCATGTCGTCGGTTCCGTGACATGACATCATGCTCTCGCCCCCGATAGGATCGACCATGGCCGAACCGTCCGAACTCGCTGCCATCCTCCGGGGCCTCCTGTCCGAACCCGGACCGGACCTGCTCGCGAGGCGGGCGGACTTGCAGGCGGCGCTTCGCGCGAGGGCGCCCGATGCGGGCCGGGACATCCATCTTCTGCTCACGGCCCTCGATGCCGGCGTGCCCGAGCGCTTGAAGGCCGGCAGCGGAGCGCCCGATCCGGCCGAGATCGGCCAAGAGACCAATCTTCTCGTCGACCAGTTCGGAGCGGCGCCGGACTTCGCCCGGCGGGCCGTCGACATCTGGGCCCTGGCACTCGGGCGCCTGGCCGGCGGCGCGCCCGCTGCGGACGCGGCGCCCCCACGACCGGCTGCGCCCGATCCCGCGCCGGAGCCGGTCGCGGCGGACGCGCCGCCCGCTCCCCTGCCGCCGCTGCCTGCTTCCGGAGGGGCTGCCTTGGCACCGCCCGGCCTTCCGCCCCTGCCCTCCCCCGGAGGACCTGCGCACGAGGATTCCGTGCTGGCGGCAGCGGGGCCGGAGATCGCGCCGCCCGTCCAGGTCAATCCTCTGCCGCCGCCCCCGGAACTGCCGGTTCCGTCGCCCGCCTCCACCGGACCGCTTCATGCCGGCGTCGCCGGAGCCGTCTCGCCCGAGACGGGCCTGCCGCCGGTGCAGCCGCTTCCCCCGGTTCGCCCGCTGCCGGGCGTCGAACGCCTGCCAGGCGTGCAGCCCCTGCCGGGGGTGCAACCCCTCCCGGGGGTGCAACCTCTGCCGGGGGTGCAACCTCTGCCGGGGGTGCAGCCCCTCTCGGGGGTGCAGCCCCTTCCCTCGGGTGGCGTGCCGCCGGTGATGCCGCTCCCGGGCGCCGGGGCGATGCCCGGCGTTCAGCCCCTTCCCGGCGCGCCCTCGCCGCCGCCGGTCCAGCCGCTGCCGGGCGTCGCGGCGCGAGCGGCCGGCAGGCCGACCTGGTTGAAGCTCGTGCTCGGCGCCGCCGGAGCCATCGTCGCGGCTTTCGCCCTCCTTGCCCTGATCGGCGCCTTCCTCGACGACGAGAAGAAAACGGAACCGACGCCGGGTCCGTCCCAGCCGGAATCCGGACCGAAGCCCGGTCCCGGCCCGAGAACGGCCGGCGGGACGACCGCGGAGGGCTTCCCCGTCGTTGACGCGCAGACCCAGCCCACCGTCCAGGGCAAGCGCCTCGACAACGATCCGAACTCGCTGCTCTTCACCTTCGGCCTGCGCTTCGGCCAGGACACCTATACCTACCAGGCGACCGTCGATTTCACGGGCGGCGACAAGGCCGGACGCGGCCTCATCACGGTCTTCAAGGGCGGGAAGCAATCGGCCACCGAGATCCTGCCGATCAGCCGCGGCATGGAAAGCAACGGCTATCTCGGCTTCACGATGTCCGGCCCGCTGAAGGGCGAGGTCTCGGCGCCGGCCGTCTGCGTGTCGGCGCTCGCGGGCAAGTCCTCCGACCGGTTCGACCTCGCCAATGGCGGCGGCCTCTTCTGCGCCTTCGGCACGAAGGCGAACGGCGTCTGCGACGGCGACGTGAAGATCGGTTGCGGCAACCTCGCGCCGTGAGCGCAGCGGCCGTTATCCCCGTGATCCACCCCCGCCATCGGCGCCCGCTTTAGCGACGGGCGCCGCCTCGGCTAGGGTTCGGCATGTCCGAATCAGCGACGGCCCCAGGCGAGAGACGCGCGCTTCTCGGCGTCGAGCACTCTGCGCTCGGGCGGCGCTGGCAGGAGCGGCTCGCGCCGGAAGCGGGTCCGATCGCCCTCGCGATCGCCCAGACCCATGGCCTGCCCGATCTCCTGGCGCGGATCCTCGCGTCGCGCGGCGTCGGCGTCCAGGCGGTCCCGGCCTTCCTCGCGCCTCGGCTGCGCGATCTCATGCCCGATCCGAGCCGGCTGACGGCCATGGACGTGGCCGCAGCCCGGCTCGCGGATGCGATCCTGAACCGGGAGAAGGTCGCGATCTTCGGCGATTACGACGTCGACGGCGCCTGCAGCTCGGCGCTGCTGGCCGATTACCTCACTTCCTGCGGGACGATCCCGGCGATCCACATCCCGGACCGGATGACGGAGGGCTATGGTCCGAACGTCGAGGCGATCCGCCGCCTCGCCGAGGAGGGCGCCCGGCTCATCGTCACGGTCGATTGCGGTACGGCCGGCCAGGAGCCCCTGGCCGAGGCCGCCCGCCTCGGCGTCGACATCGTCGTGCTCGACCATCACGGCGCCCCCGAGACGCTGCCCCCGGCGGTCGCGATCGTGAACCCGAACCGTCTCGACGACCTCTCCGGCCTCGGCCATCTCGCGGCGGCCGGCATCGTCTTCATGGCCCTCGTCGCCCTCGCACGGGAGTTGCGGAGCCGGGGCTTCTTCGCCGCACGGCCGGAGCCCGACCTCCTGGCCGGGCTCGATCTCGTCGCGCTCGCGACGATCGCCGACGTCGTGCCGCTGACGGGGCTGAACCGCGCCTTCGTGCGCCAGGGCCTCGCGGTGATGAAGCAGCGCCGCCGCGTCGGCCTCTCGGCCCTCGCCGATGCGGCCCGGCTCGCCGAGGCGCCCGAAGCCTGGCATCTGGGCTTCCTGCTCGGCCCGCGCATCAATGCGGGCGGGCGGATCGGCGATTCCTCGCTCGGTGCCCGGCTGCTGCTCGAACAGGACCCGACCGCCGCCGCTGCCATCGCCGAGACGCTCGACACGCTCAATGCCGAGCGCCAGGCGATCGAGCGGCTCGCGGTCGAGGAAGCGATCGCGGAGGCCGATGCGATGCTCTCGGCTCGGCCGGACCTGCCGGCCCTCGTCCTCGTCTCGCCCGGCTGGCATCCGGGCATCGTCGGGCTCGTCGCGGCGCGGGTGAAGGAGCGTTTCGGCCGCCCCGTCTTCGCCTTCGGCGCGCGCCCGGACGGGACGGCGACGGGGTCCGGCCGCTCGATCCCCGGCGTCGATCTCGGCCGGGCCGTGCGGGCGGCCGTCGCCTGCGGCGACGCGGTCAAGGGCGGCGGTCACGCCATGGCGGCCGGCGCCACGGTCGCCGCGGACGGGCTGGCGCGGTTCGCGACCTGCCTCGAACGCGAGCTCGGCTCCGCGGTCGCGGTGCTCGCGGCCTCCCCGGACGCGCTGGAGATCGACGGCATTCTGTCGGCCGGTGGCGCGAGCGCGGACCTGATCCACGAACTCGACCGCGCCGGCCCCTTCGGCCAGGGCCAGCCGGAGCCCGTCGTCGCCCTCGCGCGGCACCGGCTCGTCGATTGCCGCGAGGTCGGGACCGGCCATGTCCGCGCGACCTTCCGGGCGGGCGACGGACAGACCATCCGCGCCATCGCCTTCCGTGCCGCCGGCCAGCCCCTCGGACAGGCCCTCGCCGCCGCGCGGGACGGCCTCGTCCATGTCGCCGGAACGCTCAGCCTCGACCGCTGGGGAGGCGGGGAGAAGGCGGAGCTACGCATCCGCGACGTCGCGGATGCGTGAGAGGCGAATGTCGCCTCAATGCCGCGTTGGCGGCGTTCAGCCCTTCTTCGTCAGCGGGCAGGCGCTTTCGGAGAGCGGACGGAACGCCTTGTCGGCCGGGATCGTGGTCTCGATGGCGTAATAGTCCCACGGCCCCTTCGATTCCGACGGCTTCTTCACGCGCACGAGGAACATGTCGTGGATCATGCGGCCGTTCGGCAGGAGCGTGCCGTTGCGCGTCACCGCGTCCTCGACCGGCATCTCGCGCATCTTGGCGAGGACCTTCTGGGTATCCTTGCTGCCCACGGCCTGGACGGCCTTGAGGTAATGCAGGACGCCGGAATAGACGCCAGACTGTGCCTCTCCCGGCTTCTTGCCGGTCCTGGCCTCGAAGCGCTTCGAGAATTCCCGGGTCTTGTCGTCCATGTCCCAATAGAAGGGCACGGCGAATTGCAGACCCTGCATCGTGTCGAGTCCGAGCGTGTGGACGTCCGTCAGGAACGTCAGCAGGCTCGCGAGCCGCGTGCCGCTCTTGTCGAGGCCGAATTCCCGGCCCTGCTTGATGGCGTTGATCGTCGCGTCGCCGCCCGAGGCGAGCGCGATGATCTTGGCACCCGTCCCCTGCGCCTGGAGGAGGTAGGAGGAGAAGTCGAGCGTCGCCAGCGGATGGCGCACGCTGCCGACGATCTTGCCGCCATTCTTCGGCACCGCCGCGCGCATGGCCGCTTCCATGCTGTGGCCGTAGGCGTAGTCGGCGACGAGCAGGAACCAGGTATCGATCCCCTGCTGGATCATGGCGCGCGAGGCACCCTGCGTCTGCGAATAGGTGTCGAAGGTCCAGTGAAGGCCGTGGCCGTTGCAGCTATCCTCGGTCAGGCGGTCGGTCGCCGCGCTCGCGTAGATCGCGATCTTGTTCTTGTCCTTGATGATGTTCTGGACGGCCAGCGCGATGCCGGAATTCGGGACGTCGAGGATGACGTCGACCTTGTCCTGATCGAGCCATTGCCGGGCGATGTTGAGGCCGATCTCGGGCTTCTGCTGATGGTCGGCGAAGACGAGTTCGATCGGCTGGCCGAGCACCTTGCCGCCGAAATCCTCGATCGCGAGGCGCGCGGCCTCGACAGAGCCTCGGCCCGACAGGTCGGAGAACGGACCGCCCATGTCGGTGAGCACGCCGAGCTTCACCGGCTCGGCCAGCGCGGCCGAGGTGAACAGGGCCAGGATGGCGGCGGGCAAGGCCCATCGCGTCGCGCGTCTCATTCGTTCCTCCCGTTCGGCAGGCCCGTCATGCGCGGGCCCTTATGGATGCGGCGACCGCCTTCGGCCGGACGCACCGTTTGGAAATCTCACGATATGTGAAAATCGTCAACCGGCGCCGGGCGCCGCGAGCGGCGTGGACGCGGCGGTTTCGGGGGAGGACCACCGGCATGGGCGGCCGCGCATGCGATCGCGGCGTTGATCCGGGCGGCCGTCTCGCCGAGGCGGTTCACGAAGGCCCCCTCCCCCGCCTCGTCGTAGCGCTGCTCCGGGATCGCGAGGACGAGGCTGCCGAGGATGCGGTGCTCGGCATCCAGCAGCGCGGCCCCGAGACCGACGAGCCCCGGCACGACCTCCGCCCGCGTGACGACGATGCCGGCACGGCGCAGGCCCGCCATGGTCGCGCGGAATTCGTCCCAGCTCTCGCCGAGGCCCGCGGCCGCGATCTCCGCCGCGTGCCAGTTCTGGATGTTGCGGAGATGATAGGGGGAGAGATGGGCGAGGATCGTCTTCGCCATCGCGCCCCGGAACATCGGCATGGGCCGGCCGCGTTCGTAGGCCTGCTCGATCGTCCGATCGGGCCAGACGAGATCGACGCACATGACCGTGTCGCCGTAATAGCTGCAGAGCAGCATGTTGGCGTGCAGTTCCGCCGACAATTCCCGCATCGGCCGCTGGGCCTCCCCGAGGAGCGGATCGGTCAGCCGGAGGAGGCGGTCCAGTTCGACGATGCGCGCTCCGATCCGGTAGGTCCCGCCCGTCGCGGGGGCCAGGAGCCCGGCTTCGGTCAGCGACTGGAGATAACGATAAGCCGTGGCGCGCGACGTCTGCGTGAGCGCCATGACGTCGTCGAGGGTGATGCCCGCGCGCTCCTCCCGGAAGAGCCCCAGGATGCCGAGCATTTTATCGAGGCTGCTCATCGATACCCACGAATCTCGACCGACTCTCGGTGCGCGGAGGGACGCACGCCGATCATGGCATCGCAGACCGCACCTGTGGAAGCCCGTGGCAGCGATTGACACAGAAAAGTATCGTATTATGGGATTAATCAACAGCGCCGAAAATCAGGGCGCTAGGTGGATGGAAACGGACCGGGAGCGACGATGAGCCGTCTCGCAGACAAGGTTGCCTTCATCACGGGGGCGGGCGGCGGCATCGGTCGCCGCGCGGCCGAACTCTTCGCGCGGGAGGGTGCCTGCATCGCCGTCGCCGAGCGCGACGAGGAGAGCGGCCGAGGCACGGCCGCAGCCGTCGAAGCGGCGGGCGGCAAGGCGCTCTTCGTGCGGACCGACGTCACCGAGGAGGAGAGCGTGCGCGCCGCCATCGCGGCGACGGTCGAGCGCTTCGGCGCGCTGCACATCCTCTACAACAATGCAGGCGGCTCCTCGCTCGCGGACGGACCGGTCACGGAATGCCCGGCCGAGGAGTTCTGGCGGGCGATCAAGCTCGACCTCTTCGGCACCTGGCTCGTCTGCCGCCACGGCATCCCGGAGTTGATCAGGTCCGGCGGCGGCTCGGTCGTGAACGCCTCCTCGGTCGTCGCGCATCTCGGCTGGCCCGGAAAGGACGCCTATACGGCGGCGAAGGGCGGCGTCGCGGCGCTGACGCGGTCCATGGCGGTCGAGTTCGCGGCGCAGAAGGTGCGCGTCAACGCGATCTCGCCCTGCATCACGCTGACGCCGCGCGTGCGCGAGCAACTCGCCAAGCTCGAGAGCACCAAGAGGATCGCCGAGCAGCATCTCGTCGGCCTCGCCGATCCGGACGACGTCGCGATGGCGGCGCTGTTCCTCGCGTCCGACGAATCCGCCCGGACGACCGGACACATCCTCCAGGTCGATAGCGGCCTCACGATCTCGTGACCGGGGCGTCTCGTGCAGTGGCGTGATCCCTCCCCGGAGGGGAGGGCCGAGTCGACGCGAAGCGTCGAGCCGGGGTGGGGACATCCCGGCCGAGCAGCACCCCACCCCGGTCGGCTGTCGCCGACTCGCCCTCCCCTGGAGGGGAGGGATCAGGGAGTGCGGCCTCCACGATGCGACGATCACAACACCAGGGAGAGACCACGATGAGGACCATGGCATCGCGCGGCCTCGCGGCGGCGCTGGGAGCGGCGCTCGCGGCCATGGCCGGCGGCGTGGCCTCCGCCCAGGCGCCGGCCTCCCCGCCGAAGCTCTCGGGCGACGTCGTGCGGATCGGCGTCCTCTCGGACATGACGGGGCCGAGCGCGGATTCCTCCGGACCCGGCGCCGTCGTCGCCGTCCGGATGGCGGTCGAGGATTTTGGCGGGAAGGTGCTCGGCAAGCCGATCGAGGTTCTCCAGGCCGACCACCAGAACAAGGCCGATGTCGGAGCGGGCATCGCCCGGCGCTGGTACGACGAGGGCGTCGACGTGATCGTCGACCTCACCAATTCCGCCGTCTCGCTGGCGGTGCAGGACCTGGCCCGGCAAAAGGAGCGTCTGGCGCTCCATGTCAGCCCCGCCTCGTCCGACCTCACGGGCCGGGCCTGCAGCCCGTTCGGCCTGCACTGGACCTACGACACCTATGCGCTGGCGAGCGGCACCGCCGCCGCCGTCACGAAACAGGGCGGCAAGTCCTGGTTCTTCCTGACGACCGACTACGCCTTCGGCCACGCTTTGGCACGTGATGCGGGCGACGTCGTCAAGCGCCTCGGCGGGACGGTCGTCGGCGAGCTCCGCCATCCGCTGAACACGCCGGACTTCTCGTCCTACCTGCTCCAGGCCCAGGCCTCGAAGGCGCAGGTGGTGGGGCTCGCGAACGGATCGGGCGACACGATCAACGCGATCAAGCAGGCGCGCGAATTCGGCCTCACCCAGGCGGGCCAGAAGCTCGCGGCGCTCCTCCTCTTCATCTCCGACGTGCACGCGATCGGGCTCGAGGCGGCGCAGGGCGTGATGCTGACGGAAGCCTTCTACTGGGACCAGAACGAGGAGACACGCGCCTGGTCCGCCCGCTTCGCGGAACGCTTCAACGGCCGCAAGCCGAGCATGCTGCAGGCCGGCGACTACACGGCCGTGACGCACTACCTGAGGGCCATCGAGAAGGCCGGCACCGATGACGCGGCGACCGTCATGGCGACGATGAAGGCGACGCCGATCTCGGATTTCATGACCAAGAGGGGCTTCATCCGACAGGACGGCCGCGTGATGCGCGACATGTATCTCTACCAGGTCAAGAGCCCGGCGGAATCGAAGGGCCCGTGGGATTATTACAAGGTCCTCGCGACCATCCCGGCAGAGGACGCCTTCCGCCCGATGGAGAAGGGCAACTGCCCCCTCGTCGCCGGAGCCGCAAAGTGAGCGAGAGACGCCTCCTCGACGGCAAGGTCGCGCTCGTGACCGGCGCCGGGGCGCATGACGGGATCGGCTTCGCGACGGCGAAGCTCTTCGTCGAGGCCGGCGCCCGCGTGGTGCTGGCCGACATCGCCGAAGAGCGGACGCGCGAGCTCGCGGCCGAACTCGGGCCGGATGCGAGCGCCGCCCCGCTCGACGTGCGCGATGCCATCTCCTGCCGGAGCGCGGTCGCGGCGACGCTGGCCCGCTTCGGCGGCCTCGACATCCTGATCAACAGCGCCGGCATCGTGCAGACCCGTAAGCTCGCCGACGTCGCCGAGGCCGATCTCTCCTCCGTGCTCGACGTCAATCTGCGCGGCACGATGCGGATGGCCCAGGCGGCGGCGCCGGCCATGACGCGCGGCGGGTCGATCGTTTGCATCGCCTCGATCGCGGCGCAGCGCGGCGGCGGCCTCATGGGCGGCCCCCATTACGCCGCCTCGAAGGGCGGCGTGCTCGGCCTCGTGAAGGCGATGGCGCGCGAACTCGGCTCCGCCGGCATCCGCGTGAACGCGATCAATCCGGGCGTGATCATGACGGGAATGAATCGGGGCGTCTTCAGCGAGGCGCAGCAGGAGGCGATGCTCGCCACGATCCCGCTCGGCCGCTTCGGCTCCCCGCGCGACGTCGCCGGCGCCTGCCTCTTCCTCGCGTCCGATCTCTCGGCGTACATGACCGGCACCGAGACGGATGTGAATGGCGGCCTGCTCATTCACTAGGGCGCACGGAGAAGACGAGATGGCGGTTTTGGACGGCAAGGTTGCGATCGTGACGGGCGGAGCCCGGAGCCAGGGCGAAGCGGAAGCGCGGCTCTTCGCGAAGTCCGGGGCTGCGGTCGCGATCTGCGACGTGCTGGAGGCCGAGGGCCGGGCGCTGGCGGACGAACTGACCGCCGCCGGCCACGCGGCACGCTTCTACAAGCTCGACGTGAGCGCGCAGGAGAACTGGGCCGGCGTCGTCGCGGACGTGCTCGCCTGGCAGGGCCGGATCGACATCCTCGTCAACAATGCCGGCATCGTGAACCGCAAGACCATCGAGACGGTGTCGCTCGAGGCCTGGAACCGGCTCCTCGCGGTCAATCTGACCGGTGCCCTGCTCGGCATCCAGGCGGTGGTCCCGGCCATGCGCAAGGCCGGCGGCGGGTCGATCATCAACATCTCGTCCAACAGCGCCTTCGCCGGCCATTACGACCCGGCCTACACCTGCAGCAAATGGGCGCTTCGCGGCCTGACCCGCACGGCGGCGATGGAATTCGTCACCGACAACATCCGGGTCAACTCGGTCTGCCCCGGCCTCATCGTGACCGACCTGAACCGCGACGCGGCCCATCTCGAACCGATGCGGCGCCTGACGCCGATGGGCCGCGCCGGCACGAGCGAGGAGGTCGCCGACCTCGTCCTGTTCCTCGCCGGCAGCACCTCCAGCTACATCACCGGCGAGGATTTCACGATCGACGGCGGCTTCACGGCCTCCGCCGCCTACCGGCACATCGCGGTCGAGGCCGGGTTCGTGCCACCCCCCAACAAGGAGTAGTCCATGAGCACGCCCGTCAGACCCGTCGTCACCCGCAAGGGCGAGGAGGATAGCGGAACCGGCCAGTCCGGCGATTGCGTCCGCGTCTCGGGCGTCAGCCCCCAGCACACGCCCGCGACGAAGATCTGGTTCGGCAAGGTGTCGAACGAGCCGGGCTTCCGCTCCCCGCCCCACCATCACGGCGAGGCGGAGACGGGCGGCTATCTCCTGAAGGGCGTCGGCCGCATCTATTTCGGCGAGAACTACCAGGAATGGATCGAGATGCGCGAAGGCGACTTCGTCTTCGTGCCGCCGCACATGCCGCATGTCGAGGCCAACATGAGCACGACCGAGACCCTGGTCTGGCTCACCTGCCGGACCCCCGACAACGTCGTCGTCAATCTCGACGAGGTCGAGGATTCGGTCCTCGCCGACTACCGCCGGCCCTGAACTCTGCCCCCTCTGGCGGCTAGCTAAGTCACACGCCGGCGCGGCGCCCCTGCACATCCTTCTCCCCTTGCGGGAGAAGGATCCGCGAACCTTTCGGGAAATGC
Organism: Enterovirga rhinocerotis; assembly: GCF_004363955.1. Taxonomy (GTDB): domain Bacteria; phylum Pseudomonadota; class Alphaproteobacteria; order Rhizobiales; family Beijerinckiaceae; genus Enterovirga; species Enterovirga rhinocerotis. The sequence goes on along the minus strand of NZ_SNZR01000014.1, from coordinate 312,124 downwards.
GAACGGAACCGTCTACCCGAACTCGGCCCGGATCGCCGCGCCGTGCTCGCCGATCGCCGGGACCGGGCCGAGGACCGGCGCGCGGCCGTCGACGATGGCCGGGGGCGCGATGATGGCGGCCGGGCCGCCGGGCGTCTCGACGCTCACGCGCCGCAGGGCCGGATGGCCGGCGAGATCGGCCACCTCGTTGACGAAGCCATAGGCTGTTCCGGCCTCCCCGAGGCGCGCGGCAGCCTCGTCGCGCGTCAGGGCGGCGAAGGCCTCGGTGAGCCGGCCGTCGACGGCGGCGCGGTTCGCGACGCGGGCATTGTTGCTGTCGAAGCCCGGCGCCGTCGCGAGGCCGGCATCGCCGAGCACGACCGCACACAGCTTCGCCCATTCGCGCTCGTTCTGGATGGCGAGGAGGACGAGCGAGCCGTCCTTGGTCGCGAAGGCCCCGTAGGGCGCGATGGAGGGATGGGCGAGGCCGACGCGCTTCGGGGCGTTGCCCGTGCCTTCGTGGTAGAGGAACGGCACGTTCATCCAGTCGGCCATGCCGTCGAAGAGCGAGACGGCGATGGCCCGGCCCTCGCCGGTGATGCCGCGCGCGATCAGCGCCTCCAGCACGGCGGCATGCGCCGCCATCCCGCAGGCGATGTCGCAGACCGAGACGCCGACGCGGCCGGGCCCCGCCGGATGGCCGGTGATGGCCGCGAGCGCGCTCTCGGCCTGGACGAGGAGGTCGTAAGCCTTCATCTGCGCATAGGAATGGCCGGTGCCGTAGCCCGAGACGTCGACCGTGATCAGCCGCGGATAGCGCTTGCGGAGGTCGGCCGAGCCGAAGCCGGCCCGCTCGGCCGCGCCGGGCGCGAGGTTCTGAATGAACACGTCCGCCTTGGCGAGGACCGCATGGAGGAGGGCGGCGTCGTCCGGCGTCTTGATGTCGGCGACAAGGCTCTGCTTGCCGCGGTTCAGCCAGGTGAAATAGCTCGACAGCCCGTGCACGGCCGCATCGTAGCCACGGGCGAAATCGCCTTCAGGCCGCTCGATCTTGATGACCCGCGCGCCGCCATCGGCGAGGCGGGAGGAGCAGAACGGCGCCGCGACGGCCTGTTCCAACGCGACGACGAGAAGCCCCGCAAGCGGCTTCGACCCATCACCCGACAATGCATTCCTCCCTTGGATTCGAAGGGATTTACGCGGGCGGGGGCAAGCTTGTCGACATCGCGTCCGCCTTCGTCCTTGCGAGCGCGAGCCTCACGCGCCGCGCAGGGCGACCTTCGCGACCGGATGAGGGTGGAAGGCCGGCGGCAGGATCGCGGCGGAGCCGGTGAGGAGCGGCACCGACATGGAGGCGGCGCCTCCGAGGGAGGCCCGCGCGAAGAGAGCGCGCACGTCGCCGGAGGCCGTGCCGACGAGCGCTGCGGTGGCCGTCGACCCGGTCGTGGTCGGTTCGATCTTGAGGAAGTCCGGCTTGATCGGCGCGATGGCCAGAAGCACCGCCGGGGTCGTGCGCGCGGGAATGACGATGACCTCGCGGCCGGCCATGGCGAGGGTCTCGGGCCGGCTGACCGTACCGAGGCTGCCGGCGCCGCGCTTCGCCAGCGCGGCGAAGGACGCATGCATGCCGCCATCGGCATAGGTGACGCGCACGGCCGCTGCGCCCTCCGCGATCAGCGTCTCGGTCTTTGTCTTCTCCTCGGCGATCCGGGCGACAGCCGCCGCCTCGCGGGCCGGGTTGCGATACGGCGCGAAGGTGTAGCGGCGGCCGCTGACCCCGACCGCAGGCTCCTCGCCCGTGGCCTCGAACCGATCGTAGCCTTCCTTGAGCTGGCGCCAGAAATCGAGATGCGCCTCGGTGCGGGCCCTCGCCATGTTCTGCGCCGTCATCCGGAACGGATAGGCCTGGAACTGAAAGGCCCGCTGACCCGCATTCAGGGAATCGCGCGCGAGGGCGTAAATTTCGGAGATCTGCGCATCCGTCATGGCGAAACAGCCCATGGACGAGCAGGTGCCGTGCGTCATGAGATACGAGCCGGTCGAGCCATGCGCCCGGTCATAGGCGTTCGGATAGCCGAGATCGAAGGACAGGTGATACGAGGAATTCGGATTCATCTTCGCGGCGGGGATCGAATAGAACCCCTCCGGCGTCTGCCGGTCTCCGGTCTTCCTCTTCGGCCCGAGCTGCCCCGACCAGCGGCAGATCGGATAGGTCTTGAGATGAACGTAGCGCCCGGCCCGGTTCATCTTCCAGACCTCGAGCTCCGATTCCTTCTTGAACGCCCGGATCAGGATGGGAGCGCGAGGGTCCATGTCCTTGGCCGCCATCAGCGAGCGGGTCGCGGCCGGGACGGGCACGAGGGCCTTCGCCGGCACGGCGTCGGCCGGCCCCGACGACAATGTCGCGGCGAGGAGGAGCGCGGCACCGACCACTCTGGCCAACCCAGATTTGACCGACGCCAACTTGACCGACACCTGCTTGACCATGGCGAGCCTGACCATCACGACGGAACTCATGCGTGATCTCGATCTCTCTGGGAGGCTGCGCCGAGTGGACGCGGGCGGAGCTTCCTGACGGAATGAGGCGGATTTAGGAGTGATTCGGGTTAAGGAGCACTGAGGGACGTCCGGTCCGCACCGTCGCGACCTCGCCCCTTGATGCTCGTCCGTGCGAGGGAGCGCCTCATGTCGCGTAAAAAGAACCGTCTTGCCGCAAGGAGCCTCTTGCTCCTGTCCGGCGTCGTCCTCACGGTCGCCGCCTCGGCCGCCCTCGCCCAGCCCGCGCCGCCGAACGCAGGCGCCGCCCCCCCTCCCCCCGCGGCACCGGAGCCGGCACAACCGCCCGCAGGGCCGCAGCAGGTCGAACCGCCGGCCGTCGTCGGCCGCATCGCCGAGATCTCGGGCGCCGTCTCCTACAAGGCGGCCACCGCGGCGGAATGGGAAAAGGCCGAGCGCAACTGGCCGATCGTCGCGGGCGACGCGATCTACGCGGCGGCCGACGGGCAGGCGCGGCTCGAGATCGGCGGCGCCTCGATCACGGTCCGCCCCAACGCGGTGGTCGACCTCGCCGCGCTCGACGACCGCTCGGCCGCCGTCCGCGCCAATAGCGGCGTCGCCGGGATCGCGACCGCGGCAGGCGCCGAACCCTTCTCGATCATGACGCCGCGGGGCTCTGCCTCGCTCGGCCCGGACGGCGTCTATCGCGTCACGAGCGGCGACGAGACGACGCCGACCGAGATCGTCGTCTGCCGCGGCGGTGCGGTCCTGGCCGATGGCCGCACGCGTCTCGCCGAGGGGCAGATGGCGGTGCTCTCCGGCGATCCGGCCTCGCCCCAGGTGCAGACATCGGCCGCGACCGGCGGCTGCGACATGGCGCCGGTGCGCGAGGCGAAGCTGCCGCCGCGCGTTTCGCGCCGCATGGCAGGCATCCGCGATCTCGGCGAGCGCGGGCGCTGGTCCAAGGGCCCGTCGGGCGCCGATGTCTGGTATCCGGACGACGTCTCCGAGGACTGGGCGCCCTATCGCAACGGACGCTGGAGCTGGGTCGCCCCCTGGGGCTGGACCTGGGTCGACGATGCGCCCTGGGGCTTCGCGCCCTTCCATTACGGCCGCTGGAGCGAGATCGACGGGCGCTGGGGCTGGCTGCCGGGCGAATATGCCGAACACCCGGTCTATGCGCCCGCCATGGTCGCCTTCGTCGAGCCCCCGGCCGACGCCGTGGTCGGCGGCGATCCGTCTCTCGGCTGGGTGCCGCTCGGACCGGACGAGGTCTACCGCCCCTATTACTGGACGCCGGGCCTCGATTACGTGCGCCGCGTCAATGGCGGGGTCGCCGGCGTGACCGCCGCAACCATCGGCGCCTTGATCGTCGCGCCGATGGCGATCGCGGCGATGCGCAACCGCCGGGCCGTCACCGTCGTGCCCGTCACCGTCATCAATGGCGGCCGGCCGATCCGGCCCGCCATCCTCCAGACCCGGCCGCAGGTCCTGGCCTCCGCGCCGATCCGCCCCGGCGGGCGGCCGGTCCTCCCGCGCGGACCCGGCATGCATCGGATCCCCGGCCCGGTGGTCGGCCGTGTTCCGGTCCCGCCGCGCCCGATCCCGCCGCTCGCCAGCCGTCCGCCGATCGCCCGGCCGCTGCCTGGCGGCCCCGTGCCCGGTGGACCCGCCATCGGCGGGCCGGGAAGGCCGCCCATCGCGGGGCCGGGCATGCGCCCGCCCGTGGCGCCGCCCGTCGCGGGTCGCCCGCCGGTCATGGCACCCGGCGCGAAGCCGCCGTTGAGCGGGCCGGTCGCGGGACGTCCGCCCGTCGGAGGCCCCGGCGCCAAGCCGCCGATCGTCGGCGGCCCCGCCGCGGGACGGCCGCCGCTCGCGGGTCCGGGAGGAACGCGGCCTCCGATTGCTCCCATCGGAGCGGGTGCGGGGCGTCCCGGCAGCCAGCCAGGCCCCGGCACGCGCCCGACCGGCCCGGTTGTCACCCGTCCCCCGGTCGCGGGACGGCCGCCGGTCGCCGCCCGGCCGCCCGTCGCCACGCGCCCCGCCGTCGTCAGGCAGCCGGCCCCGTCGCGACCTCCGGTTGTCCGCTCCCCCTCGGCACCGATGAGACCGACGGCACCGGTCGCGCGTCCCGTCCCCATCCGGACGGCGCCGCCGGTCGCGAGGCCCTCGGCGCCCGTGATGCGCCCGTCGGCCCCCGCCATGCGGCCGGCCCCGGTCGTACGCCCGGCTCCTGCCCGGCCGGCTCCCGCGATCAAGCGGCCGTAGCGGCCGGCCTCTCCCTCGCGAGGTCGGCACAGGGCGCGCCGACCGAGGCGCGCTCCCTGCTCACTCATCTGCGGGCTCGTCTTCCTCGATCCGCTTTCGCCGAAGCATGAGCGTCGAGGGACCTGCCGGCCCCGGCAGGAGGCGCAAGACAGGCTCGCCGCGAACCGGCGGGCAAGGTTAGCCGCGTCTTAACTGCACCTTCCTAGGATCGCGCCGAGCCAAGCGTCACGGTCGATTCCATGCATACGTTGCGTCGCCACGAATCCCCTCTCGAACGCCTGACCGACGCGATCCTCGCCTTCGCCAAGAGGCGGTGCGTCGAAGGCGTCGGGCTGATGCTGTTCACGGCCTCGGTGGCGCTCGCCGTCTCCCTTGCCACCTGGTCGGTCAAGGATCCGAGCCTGAACCATGCGACCGGGGCGCCCGTGCGCAACCTTCTCGGCTCGTGGGGGGCGATCGCCTCCGACCTGCTGATCCAGATCTTCGGCCTCGGCGCCGTCGTGGTGGCGCTGGTCCCCGCGATCTGGGGCGTGCGGATGATTCGCGACGGGGGCCTCAACCGGGCCGGTCTGCGTCTCGTCCTGTGGGCGGCGGGAGCGTGGTCCGTCGCGGCCTGTGTCAGCGCCTTGCCGACGACGAAAGCCTGGCCCCTGCCGACGGGGCTCGGCGGCGTCGCGGGCGACGCTCTCCTCGTCGCCGCGCGCACGATTGGCGGCGGGCTCGGCGTCTTCGTGGCCGGGATCATCTTCGCCGCCGTCGCAGTCGCCGCTCTCATGGCCGCCTGCGCGGGCAAGCACACGAAGCCGGAGGCGGACGAACCCGAGCCGGCGATGGCGCGCGGCGCGCGCGACAGCCGCCTCGCCAGCCGCCGGACCGAGGAGGCCGACCGGTCCGACGACGAGCCCAGCCTCGCCATCATCTGGCTCGGCGGTCTCGCTCATGCCGTCATCAGCGCGAAGGCATCGCTGCAGCGCCGCCTCGCGGCCCGGAGTGCCGCCAGCGCACCGCTCCGTCCCGCGACCGGGGCGGCCGGCCCGGACCGTTTCGACCGGTTCGACCATCCCGAGCGGCTCCCGGCGCCGGAGCGCTTCGATCGGCCGGAGCGCGGGGACAGGCTGGACCGGATCGAGCCGTCCGACCGTCTCGACCGCCCGAACCGCACCGGGGCTCCGCCGGCTCCCATCCGCCGGGAGCCGGTCTTCACGCCGCCCCTGCGGGGACCCGCCGCGGCGATCGGCAGGCGCTCGGCCGCACCGGAGATCGATCCGAGCGACAGGTTCGCGGGCGGTCCGGCCCCCTTCGACGGGCCTGAGGACGAGGCGGGATCCGACTATCCGTTCGAGCCGGGGCCGCGCGGCGCGGAGACGAATGCCCGCAGCCGCGTGACGATGCCGGGCGACGCCTCCCGCGGGATGATCGACGACGAGGACGATGTCGGCCCCGCCGGCTTCGAGCCCGACGACATGCCGGAGCCGCCGCAGGCGATCCCGGCCGGCCGGATGCCCCCGCGGGGCGCTCCCGCGCGCCCCGCGCCGCGCCAGGCGCCGCCTCGGCGCAGCTTCGATCCGGCCCTCTACGAGATGCCGCCGCTGCCGCTCCTGTCGGAGCCGAAGAAGCAGGTTGCGACCGTTTCGAAGGACGCGCTCGAGCAGAACGCGACGCTCCTCGAATCGACGCTCGAGGATTTCGGCGTCCGCGGCGAGATCATCAATGTGCGGCCGGGGCCTGTCGTCACGCTCTACGAGCTCGAGCCCGCCCCCGGCACCAAGTCGAGCCGCGTCATCTCGCTCGCCGACGATATCGCGCGCTCGATGTCGGCCGTCTCGGCCCGCGTCGCCGTCGTGCCCGGCCGCAACGCGATCGGCATCGAACTGCCGAACCAGAAGCGCGAGACGGTGTATCTGCGCGAACTCCTGGCCTCGGAGGATTTCGGCGAGACCAAGCAGAAGCTCGCCCTCTGCCTCGGCAAGAACATCGGCGGGGAGCCGATCATCGCCGACCTCGCGCGCATGCCGCATCTGCTCGTCGCCGGCACGACCGGCTCCGGCAAGTCGGTCGCAATCAACACGATGATCCTGTCGCTGCTCTACATGCACAAGCCCGAGCAGTGCCGCCTCATCATGGTCGACCCGAAGATGCTGGAGCTGTCCGTCTATGACGGCATCCCGCACCTCCTCTCGCCGGTCGTGACGGACCCGAAGAAGGCCGTCATCGCGCTCAAATGGGCCGTCCGCGAGATGGAGGAGCGCTACAAGAAGATGTCGAAGCTGGGCGTGCGCAACATCGACGGCTTCAATGCCCGCGTCGCGGAGGCGCAGGAGCGCGGCGAGGTCATCACGCGCACCGTCCAGACCGGCTTCGACAAGTCGACCGGCGAGGCGATCTACGAAGACGAGATGATGGATCTCGAGCCGCTGCCCTACATCGTAGTCATCGTCGACGAGATGGCAGACCTCATGATGGTCGCCGGCAAGGACATCGAAGGAGCCATCCAGCGCCTCGCCCAGATGGCCCGCGCCGCCGGCATCCATCTCATCATGGCGACGCAGCGCCCCTCGGTCGACGTCATCACCGGCACGATCAAGGCGAACTTCCCGACCCGGATCTCCTTCCAGGTCACGTCGAAGATCGACAGCCGCACGATCCTCGGCGAGATGGGCGCCGAGCAGCTCCTCGGCCAGGGCGACATGCTCTACATGGCCGGCGGCGGGCGCATCACCCGCGTTCACGGACCCTTCGTGTCGGACGGAGAGGTCGAGAAGGTCGTCGCGCATCTGAAGGCCCAGGGACGGCCGCAATACCTCGACGCCATCACCAAGGACGAGGACGAGATCGGCGGAGACGACGGGGGCGCGGTGTTCGACAAGGGCGCCATGGCCGCCCTCGGCGACGACAGCCAGGATCCCTACGAGCAGGCTGTGGCGGTCGTGCTGCGCGACAAGAAGGCCTCGACCTCCTACATCCAGCGCCGCCTCGGCATCGGCTACAACCGCGCCGCCTCCATCATGGAACGGATGGAGAAGGAAGGCATCGTCGGCCAGGCCAACCATGCCGGCAAGCGCGAGATCCTCGTCGATGAGAACGGTGTCCTGGACGAGGATTGACGAGGGCGCAAAACGCGCCTTCGGGCCGCGCCGGGCTGATGACGAGCCCGCATCGGCCCGCTAACCTTCCGTCCCGCGCCCGGCCGATCATCGGTTCGGACAGCGAACCGAAGGCCTCCCGCGTGAGCATCTTCCCCACCTGGACGCTCAAGACCTCGGGCGAGATCGCGCCGGACGAACGGCTGCCGGCCGGCCAGACGATCGCCCTCGGCCTCCAGCACGTCGTCGCCATGTTCGGCTCGACGGCGCTCGCGCCGATCCTGATGGGGTTCGACCCCAACACCGCGATCTTCTTCTCCGGCATCGGCACGCTCATCTTCTTCGTGCTGACCGGCGGGCGCCTGCCCTCCTATCTCGGCTCGAGCTTCGCCTTCATCGCCGTCGTCATCGCGGCGACGGGCTATTCGGGCTCGGGGCCGAACCCGAATATCGGCGTCGCGCTCGGCGGCATCGTCGCCTGCGGCGCGCTCTACGCGCTGATCGGCTTCGTCGTGCATCTCTCCGGCACGGCCTGGATCGAGCGGCTGATGCCGCCCGTCGTGACGGGGGCGATCGTCGCCGCGATCGGGCTCAACCTCGCGCCGGTCGCGGTGAAGAGCGTCTCCGGCTCGGGCTTCGAGACGGCGATCGGCATCGTCACTGCCCTCGCCGTCGGGCTCGTCGCGGTCCGGGCGGGAGGGCTCGCCCGGCGCCTGCCGATCCTCATCGGGGCGGCCTTCTCCTATCTCCTGTATCTCGTCCTCGCGAACGGGTTCGGCCTCGGCAAGCCGGTCGATTTCGGGAAGCTGGCGGAGGCGGCCTGGATCGGCCTGCCGAACCTTTCGACCCCCGTCTTCTCGGCCTCGGCCATCGTGCTGATCGCGCCGATCGCGGTGATCCTCGTCGCCGAGAATCTCGGCCATATCAAAGGCATCGCGGCCATGACCGGCCGCAACTACGATCCCCTGATCGGGCGCGGCTTCATCGCGGACGGCCTTGCGACGATGCTCTCGGGCTTCGGCGGCGGCACCGGCGTCACGACCTATGCCGAGAACATGGGCGTCATGGCGGTCACGCGGATCTATTCGACGCTGATCTTCGTCGCGGCGGCCCTGTTCGCGATCCTGCTCGGCTTCTCGCCGAAATTCGGTGCGCTCATCCTGACGATCCCCGGCCCGGTGATCGGCGGCCTCGCCCTCGTCGTCTTCGGCCTCATCGCGGCGACGGGCGGGCGCATCTGGGTGCAGGCGCGCACCGATTTCTCCGAGCCTCGCAACCTCATCACGGTCGCCGTCGCGCTGATCGCCGGCGCGGGCGACCTCACGATCAAGTTCGGCGATTTCGCCCTCGGCGGCATCGGCACCGCGACCTTCGGCGCCATCCTCGTCTACCACCTTCTCGGAGGCGGCCCGGCGGAGCCCGAGGCACTCGCGCCGGCCGATGCGGAAAGCCGCCGATAACGCATTGCGGGAAGCGGCCGGAACCGCGACCCGGGAGACTATCCCACCGCGCCGAGGAAGACCTGCGGATCGAAATAATCCTTCGCGGGCGTGAAGCTCGTCACGCCCGCGTGGCCCATGAAGAAATCCGTCGTCTGCTGGAGCCAGTTAGTCACCGTGCCGTCCTGGTAGAGCGGCTTCCAGTCCTTGGAGGTGAACATCTTCTGGGCGGCGTATTGCTCCTTGAGGTCGGAGATCGGCACGTTCGGATAGTGCTTGGCCTGGATGGCCTGGAGCGCCTCCTCGCTGTTGGCGACGATGTAGTCGTTCGCCTCGGCCCAGCCCTTGGCGATGCGGCCCAGGACCTCCTTGTTCTTGTCGTAGTAATCGTTGCGCGCAGCCCAGCCGCCGATGATCGCGGCCTTCGGATAATAGGCCGAGGCATCGGCGAGCTTGATCGCGCCCGGCACCTTGTCGCGAACGGTGACGTTGAACGGCACCCAGAGGGCGACGGCAGGGACGGCGCCCGAGATGAAGGCCGTCACGGCCGCCGGCATCGGCTGGTTCAGGAGCTGGACGTCCTTCGGATCGACCCCGTTGGCCCGCAGGGCCCGGTCGAGGAAGACATGGGCCGTGGTACCGACCGCCGTCGCGATGCGCTTGCCCTTGAGGTCGGCGAAGCTCTTGATGCCCTGGTCGCCCCGTACCCACAGATGCGCCGTCGCGACCTCGATGTTGTTGATCAGGAAGACCTTGCCCTGGCCGCGCGCCGGGAAGTTCGACAGCACCGCGCCCGTCGCGAGCACGTCGAGCGAGCCCCCGATCAGCGCCTGGAACAGCTCGAGCCCCGTGTTGAACTGCTTCGGCTCGAACTCGACGCCATGCTTGGCGAAGGAGCCGCGATCGATCCCGGTCCAGATCTGCCCGTCGACCGCCAGCGTGTGGAGATAGCCGACCCTCACCTTGGTCTTCGCCTGGGCGATGGCCGGTCCCGCCAGGGCGCCCGCCGCGAGCGCCGAGGTTCCGGCGGCCAGGAAATGTCGTCGCTTCATCGTTCCCCTCCCGATCGCCCGCTCAAGGCAGGTCGTTGAAATCCCAGGTGACGCCGGTCCTGACGACGCGGGCCGGGCTGCCGGCCGCAACGCTGTTCGGCGGAATGGTGCCGCGCACGAGGCTCCGGGCGCCGACGACGCTGTCGCGGCCGATGCCGACATTGCCGAGCAGCAGCGACTGATAGCCGAGCCAGACATGGTCGGACACGACCATATGGCCCCCCATCCCGTTGAGGCGCCGGCCGGTCTCGACATCGCGGATCGCATGCATGTCGTCCGTGTACAGGACGACATCCGCCGCCCACAGCCCGCGCTCGCCGACGAGGACCGATCCGCCGTTGCGGGCATTGATCTGTGCCCGCGCGGTGGAGGCGGTGTGGGCCCCGATCATCACCTTCGCGCCGCTGCCGCAGGCGATGGACGAGGCCGGGAGCCGCACGTGATCGCCGAGGAGGACGACGGAGCCTTCGCCCCACATCACCATCCCGCCCGTCACGCAATTCGCGCCGATGACGAGGATCGAGTTCGTCGGGCTCTCCTGTCCCGCATGGGCCGTCACCGGCAGCTTGTCGATCTCGACGGAGGAGAGGGCGATGTTGTTGCCCCGGCTCCACCATGCCGGCAGGGCCGACGGCTTGACGAGGCGCAGGTCTCCCGGAACGCGGATCGTGAGATCGGGGTGGTTCCGGATGCTGTCCTTGACGAGGTTGAAGATGTGCGAGGTGTTCATACGACCCATCAGGAAACCGGGGGATCGGAGCCGACGATAGCACCGGAACCCCTCCGGAGCCGACTTCCGGGCACGAGGGTGCCCGCTCCCGGTGTCGCGGCGGCGATCCGCAGGGCCGCTCACTCCGAGAAGGCGACGGCACGGGCCTGGCCCTGCTGGGCGCGGTACTCGTCCATGACGAGGTCGCGGATATGCGAGCGGAGCTCCCCGAATTCCCGTGCCTCGTGGATCGCCTCGTCGCGCGGATAGGCGAAGGGCACGGCGACGATCTCCCGCACGCGGGCGGGGCGCGCGGTGACGATCACGATCCGGGAGGCGAGATAGATCGCCTCCTCGACCGAATGGGTGATCAGCATCACCGTCTTGCGCTCGGCCGCGAGGATCTCGAGGAGGAGGTTCTGCATGTTCGAGCGCGTCTGGGCGTCGAGGGCGCCGAAGGGCTCGTCCATGAGCAGGAATTGCGGCTTGACCGCATAGGCCCGCGCCAGGGCGAGGCGCTGGCGCATCCCGCCCGAGAGGTGCTTCGGATAGGCATCGGCGAAGCCGGCGAGGCCCATCAGGCCGAGATAGCGCTCGACGATCGCCTCGCGCTCCCCGGCCGGGACGCGGTTCGCCTTCAGCGTCAGGCCGAAGGCGATGTTCTCGCGCACGGTGAGCCAGGGGAAGACGCCGTATTCCTGGAACATGACGCCGCGATCGGAGCCCGGCCCGGCGACCTCCCGCCCGTCGAGAAGGACCCGGCCGGAGGTCGGCCGCTGGAACCCGGCCAGCATGTTCATCATCGTCGTCTTGCCGCAGCCGGACGGCCCGATCACGGCGACGAACTCGCCCTCGTGGATGTCGTAGCTGACGTCGTCGACGACGCGCAGCGGCCCGGCGGCCGTCGGGAATTCGAGCGAGACACGCTCGAAGCGGATGCGGGGCTCGCTCATGCGCCGACCCTGTCCTGCCAGGCGAGGAAGCGCGTGCTGAGGCGCCGCAAGGCGAGGTCCATCAGCAGCGCGACGAGACCGATGCAGATGATGCCGACATAGATCACGTCGAGCAGGAAATAGGTCGAGGCGTTCTGGATCATCGAGCCGAGCCCGCGCTGGGCGGCCACGAGTTCGGAGGCGACGAGCGTCGCCCAGGCGACGCCGAGCGCGACGCGGAGCGCCGTCAGGATATGCGGCACGGTGAGCGGGATGATGACCTTGCGGAACACCTCGCTCTGGCTCGCGCCGAGGGTGCGCGCGACGCGGATGAAGAGCGGATTGATCTGCGAGACGCCCTCATACATCACGATCACGCCCGCGAAGAAGGACGCATAGATGAGGATGACGAGCTTGGCCGGCTCGTCGACGCCGAAATACACGATCACGAGCGGGATCAGCGCGATCGGCGGCAGGGCGCGGAAGAAGTTCACGAGCGGGTCGGCGAAGGCCTTGGCGGACCGGAACCAGCCGATCAGGAACCCGACCGGCACGGCGAGCGCGATCCCGACCGCGACGCCGATGAACACCCGGCGCGTCGAGACGAAGATGTCCCAGGCGAGCCCCTGGCGGGCGAAGAGATCGACGGATTTCGCGAGGACCGCATGGGGCGCGGGCACGAGGGCCGAGTTCACGAGGCCGCTCTCGCGCACGCCGTACCAGGCCGCGACGATCGCGAGCCACGGCGCCGCCACGAGGCCGATGCGCTTCAGACGATCCCCCATCCCGCCTCCGTCCCGCTCCGACGCCGCTTCTTGCGCGAAGTCATATAATCATCCATACGACTAGACAACTCTACTGGTAATGTCGGTCCAACCGTACCCTCACGCCGCCTTACCCTCCCCTGGAGGGGGAGGGTCGGACCGTAGGTCCGGGGTGGGGTGATGCGCGGCGTCCGTTTCTCCGGCGTCGAGAATCCGGCGAGGGCGGTGCACCCCACCCCGCCGGCTTCGCCGGCGACCCTCCCCCTTCAGGGGAGGGTGGTGAGGTGTAAATCGCGGCGGGAGGTCAGGGCGAGGATGAGCGCAACGATCCGCAGCGTGGAGGCCTTCGCCTTCCGGGTGCCGCTCGCGACGCCGGTCGAGACCTCCTTCGGCCGCATGACGGATCGGCCGGCCGTCTTCGTCCGCGTCGAGGACGAGGACGCCATCGCGGGCTTCGGCGAGGCCTGGTGCAACTTCCCCTCCGTCGGAGCCGAGCATCGGGTGCGGCTGATCCGCGACATCCTCGCCCCGCTCGCGATCGGGCGGCGGATCGACGAGCCGGGCTCGCTCTTCGATCATCTGACCGCGAAGACCGCCGTTCTGGCGGTGCAATCGGGCGAGCACGGCCCCCTCGCCCAGGCTATCGCCGGGATCGACACCGCCGTCTGGGACCTTCATGCGCGCCGCGCCGGCCTGCCGCTCTGGCGGATGCTGGGCGGGACGCCCGCTGCGGGCGGCGAAGGCGCGGCGATCCCGGTCTATGCGAGCGGCATCAACCCGACGGGGTCGGGGGAGATGGCCGCGCGGGCGCTGAAGGCCGGGCACCGCGCCTTCAAGCTCAAGGTGGGCTTCGGCGCGGACCGGGACCGGGCGAATCTGCACGAAATCCGCCGCGAGATCGGCGACCTCCCCCTCGCGGTCGATGCGAACCAGGCCTGGAACCCGGCCGAGGCGACCGAAGCCGCGCCCCGCCTCGCGGAATTCGGCCTCGCCTGGCTGGAGGAGCCGATCCGGGCCGACCATCCGTGGGACGCTTGGCGGAGCGTGAAGGCCGCGAGCCCGGTCCCGCTCGCGGGCGGCGAGAACATCGCGGGCGAGGCCGCCTTCGCCGCGGCCTTCGAGGCCGGCATCCTCGCCGTCATCCAGCCCGATCTCGCCAAATGGGGCGGCCTCACCGCCAGCTCCCGCGTCGCCCGTGCCGCGCTCGCCGCCGGCCGGCGCTTCTGCCCGCATTATCTCGGCGGCGGGATCGGCCTCCTCGCCTCGGCGCATCTCCTGGCCGGGATCGGCGGCGACGGCCTCCTCGAGATCGACGTCAACCCGAACCCCCTCCGCGACCTCGCCTGCGGCCCCGTCGCAGCGGTGAGCGAGGGGCGCGTCACGCTGGGCGATGAGCCCGGCCTCGGCATCGTCCCCGACCTCGACGCCTTCGCGACATGGCGGACGCTGTGATGAGGCGCGAGCTGATCGAGGACCGACTCGCCTCCTCCCTTCGCACGCTGCGCGTTCAGGCATCGCGAGATCGGTGCCACGCACACCTCCCCTCCCCCTCGCGGGGAGGGGCCGGGGGTGGGGGGCGCGACGCTTGCGGAGACGTGGACGAGGGCGGCACGCCCCCCATCCGGCCCTCCGCTTCGCTCGGGCCACCTTCCCCGCAAGGGGGAAGGGAGGCGCCCGGCTTTCAAACCCGAAAAACGTCACAGCCATGACAACCCGCGGCTACGATTACGTCGTCGTCGGCGCGGGGTCGGCCGGCTGCCTCGTCGCGAACCGGCTGTCCGCAGATCCCTCCTGCCGCGTGCTGCTGCTGGAGGCGGGCGGCTCCGACCGGAACCTCTGGATCCGGCTCCCCGTCGGCTATTTCCGCACGATCTACGACAACCGTTTCGCACGGCTCTTCGAGACCGAGCCCGGCGAGGGCACGGGCGGGCGGGCGATCGTCTGGCCGCGCGGGCGTGTCATCGGCGGCTCCTCCTCGATCAACGGCCTGATCTTCATCCGCGGCCAGCACGAGGATTTCGACGATTGGGCCCGCCTCGGCGCCGAAGGCTGGAGCTTCCGGGAGGTCCTGCCCTTCTTCAAGCGCTACGAGCGCCATTCGGGCCCCGAGAGCCAGTGGCACGGTGCGCTCGGCGAATTCGAGACCTCGGAGCTGCGCAACCGCAACCCCGCCTGCGACGCCTGGCTCGAAGCCGCGCAGCAGACGGGGCTTCCGTTCAATCCGGATTTCAACGCCGAGACGACCCATGGCGTCGGCCGCTACCAGCTCGGGATCGGACGGCGCTGGCGCACGAGTTCGGCCGGCGCCTTCCTTCATCCGGTCCTCGCGAGCCGGCCGAACCTCACCATCGTCAGCGGCGCCCAGGCGACGCGCATCCTCTTCGCGGGCCGACGCGCGACAGGCGTCGAGTATCTGCGCGACGGCCGGATCGAGACCGTCGAGGCGGACCGCGAGGTAGTTCTCTGCGCGGGCGCGCTGCAATCGCCGCAACTGCTGCAACTGTCGGGGATCGGCCCGGCCGCGCTCCTCGCCGAGCACGGCATCCCCGTGATCCACGACGCGCCGGAGGTCGGGCGGAATCTCCAGGACCATTACCAGGCCCGCGCCATCGTCCGGCTGACGAAGAAGCTCTCGCTCAACGACGAGGTCCGCAACCCGCTGGCGCTCGCCCGGATGGGTCTCGACTGGCTCGTCGGGGGCTCGGGTCCCCTGACGGTCGGGGCGGGACAGGTCGGCGGCGCGGCCTGTACGGAGCATGCGGTGGACGGCCGGCCGGACGTGCAGTTCAACGTCATGCCGCTGTCCGTCGACAAGCCGGGCACGCCCCTGCATCGCTATTCGGGCTTCACGGCCTCGGTCTGGCAATGCCACCCGCGATCGCGCGGGACGGTCGCGATCCGCTCCGCCGATCCGCTCGACCAGCCGCGGATCGTGCCGAACTATTTCGCGGAGGAGATCGACCGGGCGACCATCGTCGCCGGCATCCGGATGCTGCGCGACATCTTCCGGCAGCCGGCCTTCCGGGGCCTCTGGGACAAGGAGGTGCTGCCGGGAGAGGATGCGCAGGACGATGCGGCGCTCTGGGCCTTCGCGCGCGACCACGGGGGGACGGTCTTCCACGCCTGCGGCACCTGCCGCATGGGCGGCGAGGAGGCCGTGCTCGATCCGCAGATGCGGGTGCGGGGCGTCGAGCGGCTGCGCGTCGTCGACGCCTCCGCCATGCCGACCATCACCTCCGCCAACACCAATGCCGCCTCGCTCATGATCGGCGAGAAGGGCGCGCACCACATCCTCGAGGGCGGGTGACGCGATGCGCTCGGCCGAGGCCCGTTCGCCGAAATACGCGCTGATCGCCGACAGCCTGCGCCAGCGCATCGCCCGCGGCCACTGGCCCAAGGACACGCGCCTTCCCGCCGCCGAGGCCCTGGCGAGGGAATTCGGCGTCTCGCGCCTGACCGTGCGGCAGGCGCTCGACATCCTGGCGCGCGAGGGCCTCGTCGAGGCGCGGCAGGGCAGCGGCACCTATGTCACCGCCTCGCCCGAGCAGGACCGGAGGCTCCGGGTCGGGACCAGCCTCGCCGCCCTCGTCGAACTCTATCGCGACACCTCGCCCGAGATCCTGACCATCGCGGAGAGAAGCGCGGCCCCGCGCCTGACCCAGGAGGACGGCCTGCCGGCCTCGGGCTACGTGCATATGCGCCGGCTCCATTCGCGCGACGGCGAGCCCTATTGCGTCATCGGCATCTATCTCGCCGAGCACGTCTTCCGGCAGCAGCCCGAGCGGTTCCGGCGCGAGGTCGTGATCCCGATCCTCGCATCGATGACGGAGCCCGCCATCGCCCGCGCCCTCCAGACCTTCACGATCGGCACCGCCGATCTCGACGTCGCGAAGGCCCTCGGCGTCCCGCTCGGCTCGCCCGTCGCCGAGGTCCGCCGCGTCTTCGCCTCCGCCGACGGGACCGTGATCTATCTCGGCGAAGTCACCTATCGCGGCGATTTCGTGCGGATCGAGATGGATCTCGACCCCTGACCGAACCCCCGCTCACACCGGCGAAAGCCGGTGCCCAGGGCGCCCGCCGGGTCCGGCCTCCGCCGGGACGAGCGGGCGCGGAACCGCTATAGCTCGCGCGTCCGCCGACCCGTCCGAAGCCGCCGCCTTGTCTCTGTTCGACCTCGCCTGCGAGCGCCCCTGGCTCACGGCGCGCTTTCCGAAATCCCAGACCATGCTGAGCTGGTCCCTCAATCGGCCGGGCTTCGCGCGGGGCCGCGAGGTGGCCTGGCTCGAGGTGGGGAATGCGGAGTTGCGCGACGAGGCCGATCCCGTGTCGTGGTTTCACCGGCGCCTCGCGGAGCGCGGCCTCGCCGAGGCCGTCGGGCTCATGACCGCGCGGAACGTCGCCCGTTACGAGAGGGTCTTCGCCTGCGCCGACGACGTCGGCGTCGATTGCGTCGTCACGCTCGGCCTCAATAACGGCGAGCGGGTCGGCCGGAGGATCGGGGCTCATCTGCACCCGCTGAATGCCGGGACGATCAACATCCTCTGCGCCGTCTCGAGGCCGCTGACGGAGGCCGCTCTGCTCGAAGCCTCCTCCCTCGCGACGCAGGCCCGGACCGTCGCCCTGGTCCAACTGGGCTATCGCCGGCCCGGCCAGCGGGACGCCGTCACCGGGACGGGAACCGATTGCATCGTCGTGGCCGCACCGGCCGGCCCGATGCCCGAGGCCTTCGCCGGCATGCATACCGCGATCGGGGAAGCGGTCGGCGACGCCGTCCATCGCGCCACGTCAGCAGCCGCGCGCGCCTGGTGCGCCGAGCGCGGGGAACAGAGCATGACGCCGTCAGGGAACGCGCCAACGGCGTCCTGCTGAGGAGCGGGCGAAGCCCGCGTCTCGAAGCACGCAGGTTCCGCCGGGCTTGGCCGATCATACGCCGGCTTCCGCGACGAGCGTCCCCTCCGGTGCATGGTCGCGGAAGAAGCGGGCGAGACGCGCCAGTTCCTCGGCGCGCGGGTCGGAGGAACGCCAGGCGAGCGCGATGACGCGTCCCCATTCGCGCCCCTCGAGCGACCGGCAGACGACGAGGCCTCCCGCCTCGGCGCGCGCGGCGAGGCGGGGCAGGAGCGTATAGCCGCCGCCGGCCGCGACCATGGATCGGAGCGTCTCGAGACTCGTCGCGTGGCGGCCGGCCTGCGAGGTGCCGCAGGCCGCGAGAGCCTGGTCGCGCAGGCAATTGCCCTCGTCGAGGAGGAGGAGATCGGGTCCGGCGAGCATCGCCGGATCGATCGCGCCGGCCTTCGCCAGGGCGTGATCGGCGGGACAGGCGAGCAGGAACGGCTCCCGGAACAGCGGCGCCACCGTCAACCCGCTCTCGTCGAAGGGCGGCGAGACGAGCGCGACATCGAGCCGTCCCTCCCGCAACCCCTCGACGATCTCGGCCGTCTTTCCCTCGCTGAGGACGAGGGTGAGGTCCGGCAGCGTCTCGCGCAGCGGGCGCAGCACGAGCGGGAACAGATAGGGGCCGAGCGTCTGGATGGCGGCGAGCGCAAGCCGGCCGGCAAGCCGCCCTCCCCTCTCCGCCTTGGCGCTGTCGAGCAGTTGCTGCGCCTCGGCGAGGACGCGGCGCGCATGGCGCGTGACGACCTCGCCCGAGCGCGTCGGCAGCACCTTGCGGCTGGTCCGCTCGAACAGGGCGAGCCCGAGCGCCTCCTCGAGCTTGCGCACCTGCGCCGACAGCGCCGGCTGGCTGACGTTGCAGCGCTGCGCGGCCCGCCCGAAATGCCGCTCGTCGTCGATCGCGACGACATATTCGAGGTCTCGCAGGGAGAGGCCGGCGATGTTCACGGGACGAGCTCAAAGGGCCGATCCCAAACCGAAAGACCCTCCCTCCTCATGCTGAGGTGCTGGCCGAAGGCCAGCCTCGAAGCACGCTCCACCGTGGTGCGTCCTTCGAGGCCCCCGGGCTTGCCCGGGGGCACCTCAGGATGAGGAGGGACGTGTTTCAAGCCAGACTCCTGCGGCAGCCGGTCATCGGGTTGCCACGCCGATCCATAAGCGCTGTCTATCACGGCATCTCAAAGAAGGCATTAGCCTCTATCGCCAGGAGTCTCCATTCTGTCATTGGACTTGTTCGAGACTGGACCGGCTCAAACCCGGCCCCAAGGAGGCACCCGATGGCGGACGACCGCACCTTTCTGACGACCCGGCAGGGTCATCCCGTTCGCGACAACCAGTCCATGCGGACGGTCGGCGAGCGCGGCCCCGCCACGCTCGAGAACTACCAGTTCATCGAGAAGATCACCCATTTCGACCGCGAGCGCATTCCGGAGCGCGTCGTCCATGCCCGCGGCGCCGGGGCGCACGGCTTCTTCGAGGCCTATGGCACCATCGGCGGCGAGCCGGCTGCCAAATACACCCGCGCCCGCGTGCTCAACGAGACGGGCGTCAAGACGCCGATGTTCGTGCGCTTCTCGACCGTCGCCGGCGCCAAGGAGAGCCCGGAGACCGAGCGCGACCCGCGCGGCTTTGCCGTGAAGTTCAAGACCCTCGAGGGCAATTGGGACCTCGTCGGCAACAACCTCAAGATCTTCTTCATCCGGGACGCCATCAAGTTCCCGGACATGATCCACGCCTTCAAGCCCGATCCGGTCACGAACCGGCAGGAAGCGTGGCGCTTCTGGGACTTCGTCGCCATGCATCCCGAGGCGCTGCACATGGTGACGTGGCTGAAGTCGCCCTGGGGCATCCCCGCGAATTACCGCGAGATGGAAGGCTCGGGCGTCAACACCTACAAGCTCGTCAACAAGGACGGCGTCGCCCATCTCGTGAAGTTCCACTGGGTGCCGAAGCAGGGCGTGCGCAACCTGACGACGCAGCAGGCGCAGGAGATCCAGGGCAAGGATGTCGGCCACGCGACGCGCGACCTCTACGACGCGATCGAGCGCGGCGACTTCCCCGAATGGGAATTCTGCGTGCAGCTCATGCCCGACGGGCCGAACGACCACCTCTCCTTCGATCCGCTCGACGACACCAAGCGCTGGCCCGAGGACCAGTTCCCGCTGCTGCCGGTCGGCCGCATGGTGCTGGACCGCGCCCCGTCGAACTTCTTCGCCGAGGTCGAGCAATCCGCCTTCGGGACGGGCGTCCTCGTCGACGGCATCGACTTCTCGGACGACAAGATGCTGCAGGGCCGCACGCTCAGCTATTCGGACACCCAGCGCTACCGCGTCGGCCCGAACTACCTGCAGCTGCCGATCAACGCCCCGCAGGCGCAGTGCCCCTTCGCGACCAACCAGCGCGACGGGCAGATGGCCTTCTACGTCGACAAGGGCGGCGCGGACGCCCATGTCAATTACGAGCCGAGCTATCTCGGACGCGGCCTGAACGAGGCGCCGAAGGTCGAGAAGGAGTACCACCAGCCGGTGGAAGGCCATCTCGGCCGCTATCAGCCGACGCGGGTCTCGGACGACTACGCCCAGGCCGGCGAGCGCTACCGCACCTTCGAGGATTGGGAGCGCGAGGACCTGATCGCCAACATCTCGGGCGACCTGAAGGCCTGCCCCGCGGAGCTGGCGCTCCGCGTCGTCTGGCACCTCTGGCATTGCGACCAGGATTACGGCCGGCGCGTCGCGGACGGTGCGGGCATCGATCTCGAGAAGGCGAAGGCCCTGCCGCTGCTTCCCGGCAAGCCGGCCCCCGGCGAGAACCGCAAGGGCCCGACCTATACGGACGGCACGCCCGAGCACCGCGCCGCCGCGGGCGCGTAAGCCCCAACGGTCACGGCCGGGCTCGCCCCGGCAGAAGGATCGACGGCCGGGCCCCGCGCCCGGCCGTTTTTGTTTGCAGAAGCGGGCATCACCCTCCCCTCCAGGGGAGGGTTGGGAGTTGCCCCTCGCTCAGCCGAGCCCCTTCAGGCGGTACAGGGCCTCCAGCGCCTCGCGCGGCGTGAGGCCGTCCGGGTCGATGGCGGCGAGCGTCTCGCGCAGCGCATCGGGCAAGGGCGGCGGGGGCGTCTCCTCCTCGGGGGCCGGGCGGGCCGAGGAGAACAGGGGCAGGTCGTCGATCAGGGCCGCACGCGGGCGCTCGCGATCGGATTTCTCGAGCTCGTTCAGGATTTTGCGCGCCCGCGTCACGACGGGCTTCGGCAGGCCCGCGAGCCGGGCGACCTGGAGCCCGTAGGAGCGGTCGGCCGCACCCGGCACGACCTCGTGCAGGAAGACGACGTCGCCGCCATATTCGGCGACCCGCAAGGTCGCGTTCGCGAGGCGCGGCAGTCGGTCCGCGAGGGTCGTCAGCTCGTGGTAATGGGTCGCGAAGAGCGCCCGGCAGCGGATCGCGTCGTGCAGATGCTCGATCGCGGCCCAGGCGATCGAGAGCCCGTCGAAGGTCGCGGTGCCGCGGCCGATCTCGTCGAGGATGACGAGCGAGCGCTCCGTCGCCTGGTTCAGGATCGCGGCCGTCTCGACCATCTCGACCATGAAGGTCGAGCGTCCGCGCGCGAGGTCGTCGGCGGCCCCGACGCGCGAGAAGAGCCGGTCGACGATGCCGATCTCGGCCCGCTTCGCCGGCACGAAGGAGCCCGCCTGGGCGAGGACGGCGATCAGGGCAGCCTGCCGGAGATAGGTCGACTTGCCGCCCATATTGGGTCCGGTGACGAGGAGGATGCGACCCGGGCCGGCCTCCTCGCCGAGCGCGCAATCGTTCGGCACGAAGGGCACGCCGTCGCGCTTCAGCGCCGCCTCGACCACCGGATGGCGCCCGCCCTCTATGCGGAAGGCGGAGCCCTCGCCGATGCGTGGGCGGGACCAGCCGAGATCGGCGGCGAGTTCGGCGAGGCCCGCCGCGACGTCGATCCGCGCGAGCGCCTCGCCGCCCGTGGTGATGGAGGAGGCGGCCGCGACGACCTCGCCGGACAAAGCCTCGAAATGCGCGAGTTCCAGCGCCAGCGCCCTCTCGCCGGCGGAGGCGATCTTCGCCTCGAGCTCGCCCAGCTCCGTCGAGGTGAAGCGCATCGCGCCCGCCATGGTCTGGCGGTGGATGAGCACGGCGTGACGCTCCCGCAGGAAGGCCTCGCCGGCCGCCGCCGGCACCTCCACGAAATAGCCCAGCATCGAATTGTGCTTGATGCGGAGGGTCCGAACCCCCGTCTCCTCGGCGTAGCGCGCCTGCAGCGCCGCGACGACCTTGCGGGTGTCGCCCCCGAGCGCGCGCGCCTCGTCGAGGTCGCGGTCGAACCCGTCGCGAATGAAGCCACCGTCGCGCGTGCGCAGCGGCAGGCTCTCCGCCAGGGCATCCGCGAGACGGCCGCCGAGAGCCGGATCGAGGCCGGCGAGGCCGGCCCGCGCCTCGTCGAGTTCGGCCGGCGGATCGGGCAGGCCCGCCAGCCCCTCGCCGATGGCGGCCGCGGCGACGAGGCCGTCGCGCAGGCAAGCGAGGTCGCGCGGTCCGCCGCGTCCGACCGCGAGCCGTGCGAGCGCGCGGAGGAAGTCCGGCACGCCCTTGAGGTCCGCCCGCAGGCGCTCGCGCAGGTCCCGTTCCTCGGCGAGGAGCGAGACGGTATCGAGCCGCTGCCCGATCGCGGCGGCACGCGTCAGAGGCCCGGCGAGGCGCTCGGCGAGGAGGCGGCTTCCGGCCGCCGTCACCGTCCGGTCGACCGCATCGAGCAGGCTGCCCGTGCGCTCGCCGCCCGTCGTGCGGACGAGTTCGAGATTGGCGCGCGTCGCGGGATCGATCAGAAGCCGCCCGCCGGCTTCCTGCCGGGTCGGCGGCGAGAGGCGCGGACGGGCGCCGTACTGGGTCCGTTCGAGATAGGCGAGCGCGGCCCCGGCCGCCGTGACCTCGGCCTTGGTGAAGGTGCCGAAGCTGTCGAGCGTGCCAACCTCGAAATAGTCGCGGATGCGCCGCTCGGCGGAGGCGGCGTCGATGCCGTCGCGCGGCATCGGCGTGACGGCGGCCGGGCTGTCGCGCCAGAGCGCCTTGAGGTCCGGATCGTCGTGGATCGTGTCGGGGACGACGATCTCGCGCGGATCGAGCCGGGCGAGTTCGGCCGCCAGCCCCTCGCGATCGCTTTCGACGACCGTGAAGCGGCCCGTCGAGACGTCGAGCCCGGCAAGACCGTAGAGCCAGTCGCGGCCCTCGCGCCGGCGCGCGACCGCCGCGAGGATATTCTGGGCACCGGGATCGAGCAGCCGCTCCTCGGTGAGCGTTCCCGGCGTGACGAGCCGCACCACCGCCCGGCGGACGACGGATTTCCCGCCCCGCTTCTTGGCCTCGGCCGGATCCTCGGTCTGCTCGCAGACGGCGACGCGGTGGCCTCCGGCGATGAGCCGCGCCAGCGCGTCCTCGCCCCGCTCGATCGGCACCCCGCACATCGGGATGTCCTCGCCCGCATGCTTGCCGCGCTTCGTCAGAACGATGCCGAGCGTGCGCGAGGCGAGTTCGGCATCGGCGAAGAACAGTTCGTAGAAATCCCCCATCCGGTAGAACAGGAGGCAATCGGGATGGGCCGCCTTGATCTCGAGATACTGCGCCATCATCGGCGTCGGAGCGGCGGCGGGCGGCACGCCCTCTGAGGGGTCGGAGCGGGGGGAACGCGGAGCCGGCATGGGTGCCGCTTAGCAGGTGCGCCCGAGGCCTGCACCCGCGCGGGCGGGGCGGCGGCGCGTTCTCGACAGAAAAGCCCGGCGCGCGAGGCGCCGGGCTTCGGGTTCACCCAGAGGCTGGTCCGGTCAGACCATCGGATAGGTGCGGACGCGGCGGCGCCGCTCCTCGTCCGTGACCGGATCGGCCACCAGCGTCTCCGCGGGGGCCGCGGTCGCCTCGTCGTAGCGGCCGCTCCAGCCCTCGCGCCGCCAGGTCTCCTCGCGCTCGACGAGGTCGATCGTGCCCTCGTCGTCGAGGATGTCCTCGACGCGCGCCGCATGGGCTTCGTCCGTGCGGACCGTGACGAGCGAGCCGCCGCGCCGCACACCCTCGGCATAGACATGCGCGTCGCGCTCGCCGATCCCGGCACCGGTCAGACCGCCGAGAAGACCGCCCGCCGCCGCGCCCGCGCCGGCTCCGACCAGCGTCGCCGCCAGCCAGCCCGCCGCGACGACCGGGCCGACGCCCGGGATCGCCAGCAGGCCGAGGCCTGCGAGCAGGCCCGCACCGCCGCCCAGGACACCGCCGATGGTCGCGCCCGTACCGGCACCCGTCGCCGCGTCGCCATCGGTCGCCGGCCGCTCGGTCTCGTAGCGCGTCCGCTCCGCGGAATCGTTGGAGACGAGGCTGATGTCCCCGTCGGGAATGCCGGCGGCCTTCAGGCGCGACACCGCGCTCGACGCATCGGCGTAGCTGTCGAACATCGCCGTGACTGTTCTCGTGGTCATATCGAAACTCCGTTATGATGAGGCGCAGAGGCTGCGAGAGTCCGGCCGCGGTCAGCTCGAGGCGATGTTGCCCTTGTAGTCGACGCCGACATCGACGGGCTTGCCGTCCTTGGCCATCGCCTTGGCGCGCCAGATGCCGTCATCGTCCTTGGTGAGGCCGGTCACGCCGGTGAAGCCGGCCCCTTCGAGCCGCGACTTGGCCTGGCCTTCCGTGAAGCTGTTGGCGCCCTTCTCGAGGGCCGACATCGGCACGATCGTGACCTCGCCGGTCGTGGTCGTGGTCGACGGCGCGTTCCCGCGAGTCGTCATGGCCGGGTTCGAGGAGCCCGTCGGAGTCTGGGTGCCGGGCGACGGCGGGGCGGTCGGGGCGCCGGGAGTGGCCGGAGCGGTCGGCGATGTCGTCGCAGGAGCCTGGGCCAGAGCGGCCGTCGCCAGCAATGCGGCACCCGTGGCAAGAATGGCGGCGGATCTCATCTTCGTCTCCTTCTCCGGTCGACGATGAGCCCAGCCAATAATCTCCCGCCGCGCTCGTGGCGCGATCCGAAATCCCTGGGCTCACCCTGTGGCGTCCCAAGCATCGAGGGCGGACGAAGTTCCGCCCTCGGAACGGTTATGTTTCCTCTGTCAAATCTCTACTGAGGGATACGCACCCAAGACCGTCCGGAGCCGGACGATCAGCGCGGGAGACCTTGCATCCAGTCCGAGCCACCGAAGGCGAGCGACATCGCCGGCTCGCCGGTCGCCGACCGACGCTCAGGCGTCCTGCGCCTTCAGCACGTCCGGGCGCGGCATGGAGATGATGTTGTAGCCCGAATCCACGTAGTGGATCTCACCGGTGACGCCGCCCGACAGCTCCGACAGGAAATAGAGCGCCGACCCGCCGATCTCCTCGGTGGAGACGGTGCGGCGAAGCGGGGCGTTCTCTTTCTGGAAGTTGTACATGAAGCGGGCATCGGCGATCCCGGCCCCCGCGAGCGTGCGCACAGGCCCCGCCGAGATGGCGTTCACGCGGATGCCCGAGGGGCCGAAATCGCCGGCGAGATAGCGGACCGAGGCCTCCAGCGCCGCTTTGGCGACACCCATGACGTTGTAGTTCGGCATGAGCCGGGTCGAGCCGCCATAGGTGAGCGTCACCATCGCGCCGCCCGCCTTCATGCGCGCCGCGGCGCGCTTGGCGATCTCCGTGAAGGAGAAGCAGGAGATCAGCATCGTGCGCGCGAAATTCTCGCGCGTCGTGTCGGCGTAGCGGCCCTTCAGCTCGTTCTTGTCCGAGAAGGCGATGGCGTGCACGACGAAATCGAGCCCGTCCCAGCGCTCGTCGAGCGCGGCGAAGACGGCATCGACCGAGGCGAGATCCTCGACGTCGCAGGGCAGCACGATGTCCGAGCCGACCGAATTCGCGAGCGGGGTGACGCGCTTGCCGAGCGCCTCGCCTTGATAGGTGAAGGCGAGTTCCGCCCCGTGCGCCGCCAGCGTCTTGGCGATGCCCCAGGCGATCGAGTGGTCGTTGGCGACGCCCATGATCAGGCCCCGCCGCCCCTTCATCAGACCGTCCACGCCTCACTCCCTTCGCCAAAGAGGCGGCGTGTAACGCGGGGCCATGTCAATTGTCCATTGACGCTTGACACGCGGCGGCTGCGCAAACGCCTTCTTGCGGACCTGGCCGGATCGCGCATCCTGTAGCCTTGCGGACGCCGCCTCGGTTATGCCGGAGGAGGAAACGCCACCGGAGCCCCGCATGACCCTGACCGCCAAGCCCGAGGATGTCGGCCTCTCGTCGGAGCGCCTCGCGCGGATCGACGGCTGGATGCGGGGCCTCGTCGCGGATGGCCGCCTGCCCTTCGTGCAGACGATGATCATGCGGCGCGGCGAGGTCGTCTGGCACCGCCAGACCGGGCTTGCCGATATCGCGCGGGACAAGGCGATCGCGCCCGACACGATCGTGCGCATCTACTCGATGACCAAGCCCCTGACCTCGGTCGCGATCATGATGCTCTACGAGGAAGGGCGCTTCCAGCTCGACGATCCGATCACGCGGTTCCTGCCCTGCTTCCGGAACATGTGCGTCGTCACCGACGCCGGCGCGGACACGCTCGACACCGTTCCGGCCGAGCGGGAGATCACCTTCCGCGATCTCCTCACCCATACTTCGGGCCTGACCTACGACTTCATGCGCGCGACCGCGCTCGACGCGCACTACCGGGAGAAGGGTGTCGATTTCCAGGGTTCGGCGCGGAGCCTCGGGGAGGTGGTCGAAACCGCGGCGACCCTGCCGCTCCTCGCCCAGCCCGGCACGCAGTGGAACTACTCGATCGCGACGGACGTGCTCGGCCACCTCGTCGCGGTGATCTCGGGCCAGCCGTTCGGAGACTTCCTGCGCGAGCGGGTGATCGTCCCGCTCGGCATGGTCGATACCGATTTCGTCATCGCGCCGGACAAGGTCCCCCGCTTCGCCTCGAACTACACGAAGGGCCCGGACGGACGGCCGAAGCTGCTCGACGACGGGCAGGCCAGCACCTATGCCGCGCCCCGTCTCGCGTCCGGCGGAGGCGGCCTCGTCTCGACGGCAGCCGATTACATGCGCTTCTGCCGCTTCATGCTGAACAAGGGCACGCTCGACGGCGTGCGGCTCCTCGGCCGCAAGACCGTCGAGCTGATGACGACGAACCATCTGCCGGGCGACATGGCGCAGATGGGCCAGCCGCGCTTCTCCGAATCCCCCTATGACGGGATCGGCTTCGGCCTCGGCTTCTCGGTGATGCTGGAGCCGGCCAAGGCCCAGATCCTCGGCACGCCCGGCGAATATGCCTGGGGCGGCGCGGCCTCGACCGCCTTCTGGATCGACCCGGCGGAAGACATGGCCGTCGTCCAGCTGACGCAGCTCATGCCGTCCTCGACCTATCCGATCCGGCGCGAATTGCGGGTTCTGGCCTATCAGGCGATCGTGGACTGAGGCGCGATCACGACGCGCCGGCGAGATAGCGTTCCAGCTCCGCGCGCTGATCCTGCGTCAGCACGAGCCCGAGCTTCGTGCGGCGCCAGAGGATGTCCTCCGGCGTCCGCGCCCATTCCTTCCCGACGAGATGGCCGATCTCCGCCTCGGTCAGCCCGCCCCCGAAGGCACGGCCGAGATCGGCCTCCTCGCGCGCATCGCCGAGGATCGCCCTCGCCTCGGTCCCGTAGAGCCGCACCAGCCGACGGGCGCCGGCCTCGCCGAGCCAGGGCGCCCGCCCGATAACCTCCCGCACGAGGGCCTCGACGCCGTCGATCGGAAAATCCCCGCCCGGAAGCGTCGCTCCCCGCGTCCAGGCGCCCCGTGCCTCGGGCAGGAGGGAGGCGAGCTTGTCCAAGGCCTCCTCGGCGAGGCGGCGATAGGTCGTGATCTTGCCCCCGTAGACGGTGAGGGCCGGCGCGGCGCCCTCGGGCCGGTCGAGAGCGAGGACGTAGTCGCGCGTCACCTCCTGCGCGCTCTCGCCATCCTCGCCATAGAGCGGCCGGACGCCCGAATAGGTCCAGACGACGTCCTCGGGACGGACCGGCTTCGCGAAATACTCGCCCGCGACCGCACAGAGATAGGCGATCTCCTCCTCGCTCGCCGTCGGGGAGGCGGGATCGCCGGCATAGTCGCGGTCGGTCGTGCCGATCAGCGTGAAGTCACGCTCGTAGGGGATGGCGAAGACGATCCGCCCATCCGCGTTCTGGACGATGTAGCAGCGCTCGTGGGGGAAGAGGCGCGGCACGACGATATGCGAGCCTTGGACGAGCCTCACTTTCGGCGGGCCGGGGATGGCGAGCATGTCGGCGCGCACATGGTCCGCCCAGGGGCCGGCCGCGTTCACGAGAACCCTGGCCCGCACCTCCGAACGCTCGCCGGTGCGGGCATCCTCGAGCGTCAGGCGCCACGCCTCGGAGCCGCGCTCGGCGGCGACGGCGCGCGTCCGGGTGCGGATGACGGCGCCCCGCGCCGCCGCGTCGCGCGCGTTGAGGACGACGAGCCGCGCGTCGTCGACCCAGCAATCGGAATATTCGAAGCCGCGCCTGAACAGGCCCGGCTTCAGCGCCGCGCCGGCCTCGTCCCGCGCGAGGTCGAGCGTGCGGGTGGGCGGCAGGCGGCAGCGCCCGCCGATATGGTCGTAGAGGAAGAGCCCGAGCCGCAGGAGCCAGGCGGGCCGCAGCCCCCGATGATGGGGCAGGACGAAGCGGAGCGGCCAGATGATGTGCGGGGCCATCCCCCACAAGACCTCGCGCTCGGACAGCGCTTCCCGCACGAGCCGGAATTCGTAATGCTCGAGGTAGCGCAGCCCGCCATGGACGAGCTTCGTCGAAGCCGAGGAGGTGGCGCTCGCCAGATCGCCCTGCTCGCAGAGATGGACCGAGAGCCCCCGCCCCGCGGCATCCCGCGCGATCCCGGCCCCGTTGATCCCGCCGCCGATGACGGCGAGGTCGTAGAGGGGGATGTCAGCTTCGAGAGTCGGATCGGTCACGGGGTCACGCAACATGAGAAGGGAGGGGCTTACGCAATGCTTTCCCGGAGCACCGCCCCGATCCCTCCCCGCAGGGGAGGGCGAGTCGGCGCCATCCGACCGGGGTGGGGTGCTGCCCGGCCTGGCATTCCCCACCCCGGTTCGAAGCTCCGCTTCGACTCGGCCCTCCCCTCCGGGGAGGGATCAACTGGCCGGTCGCCGAAATTCATGCCGCCGGGTCGCCGGATCAGTGATGGACATCGCCCCATGACCACCAATCGGCATCAATAGCCGAGGTTCCGCAGGCAGGCCGCCAGACCCTCCGCCGTCTCGCCGCGCGGCTTGTATTCGAGGCCGACGAGCCCGGCGTACGAGCTGTCGTCGACGAGCTTCAGGAAGTGGCGGAAATCGACCTCGCCCTCGTCGGGCTCGGCCCGCGAGGGGACGGCCGCGATCTGGATATGGCCGATCCGGTCGAAATGGCGCTCGAAGCGCTTGGTCAAATCGCCTTCCATGATCTGGATATGATAGGCGTCGAAGAGGAGGGTGACGTTCGGATCGTCGATCTCCTCCAGGATCGCGACGATCTCGTCCGAGGTCTTGACGAGATAGGGCGGCACGTCGCGGCTGTTCAGAGGCTCGAGCAGCAGCTTCACGCCCGTCCCCGCCGCCTGCTTGCCGGCCCAGGCGATGTTTCTCTTGTAGAGTTCGAGCGCGCGTTCGCGGGTCTCCGGCGTCACGTTCGCCGCCATGGTGTGGATGCCGACGACGCCGAGCGCGGTCGCATAGGTCAGCGCCTGGTCGAAGTCGCGCCGGAACTGGTCCTCGGCGCCGATCATGCCGGCCCGGCCCCATTCGCCGATCGACTTGTCGCCCGGCACGGTGTTGAGCCCGGTCATGCGCACGCCCGCGCCGTCGAGCCGCGCCTTCAGCTCGGCGATCGAATGCTCGTAGGGGAAATGGCACTCGACCTTGTCGAGCCCTGCTCTCTTGGCCGCCTCGATCCGGTCGAGGAAGGGCAGTTCGGCGAACATGAAGGCGATGTTGGCGGTGAAACGGGGCATCGGCGATCCTGTCAGGACTTGAGCTTGAAGACGCGCGCGAGGTCCGCGACCTGCTCGCCCGTGAGATGGCGGACCGTCTGGCCGCGCAGGAGGACGAGGAGCTTCGCCGTCTCCTCCAGTTCCTCAGCCGCATAGACGGCCGACAGAAGGTCCGGCCCCGACACGACCGGGCCGTGATTGGCGAGCAGCACGGCGGCGTTCCGCCCTCCGCGCGCCCGCACGAGGTCGCCCATCGCAGGATCGCCCGGACGGACATAGGGCAGGAGCGGCACCCGGCCGACCCGCATCACGACATAGGGCGTGATCGGCGGGATCGTGTCCTCGGGATCGAGATCGGCGAGGCAGGAGAGCGCGGTCGCATGAGTCGAGTGGAGGTGGACCACCGCCCCGGCCTCGGGCCGCGTCTCGTAGAAGGCCTGGTGGAGGAAGACCTCCTTGGAGGGCTTGTCGCCGGACAGATGGTTCCCGGCGGGATCGAGCTTCGCGATGCGGGCCGCGTCGAGGAAGCCGAGGCAGGAATTGGTCGGCGTCATCAGGATGCCGTCCTCGACCTTGGCGCTGATGTTGCCGGCCGAGCCCACCGAATAGCCGCGCTGGAACAGCGAGGCGGCGAGCCGCACCAACTCGGCGCGGACGGCGTCCTCGTGCGAGGAGACCGCCATCAGGCGCCCTCCAGCGTCGCGAGCGCCTTCTCGAAGAAGTCCGGAGCGCCGAAATTGCCGGATTTGAGCGCGAGGGCGAGCGGCTTCTCGGTGGAGGAGAGGGCCGGGACGCCCGGATCGATCTCGGGCCCGATCGCGAGGGAGCGCAGGCCGAGCGCGCCGACGACGGCACCGGAGGTCTCGCCTCCCGCGACGACGAGGCGCCGGAGGCCGCCCTCGACGAGGCGACGCGCAGCCTCCGCGAACAGACGGTCCAGCGTCTCGGCGACCGCCTCGCGGCCATGCCGCTCCTGGGCCGCCTTCACCTCGGCCGGGGTCGAGGAGGAATAGGCGAGCGGTGCCTTGCCGCGATGCTCCCGGGCGAAGGCGAGGATGTCCTCGGGCCCGAGGCGACCGTCCATCACCGCGCCGACATCGATCCGCAGGGTCGGATGGCGCGCCGCGTGGCGCTCGACCTGCCCGCGCGTCGCGTTCGAGCAGGAACCGGCGAGGATCATCTCGTCGCCGGAGACGGGCGCGAAGCTGCCCGAACCGGCCGTGGCGGTGCCGCCCTTGAGGATGTTGCGCGCGAGGCCGAGCGCGATGCCCGAGCCGCCCGTGAGGAGCGGCACGCCGTCGAGCGCCTCGCCGATCGCGTAGAGGTCGTCGTCCGAGACCGCATCGACGATCACCAGCGTCTCGCCCTGCGCGGCCGCATCGTCCAGCGCCTTGCGGATCGCCGCGCCGCCCCGGCGCACCACCGACCAGGGCACCAGCCCCACCGGATCCGCCGTCTGGAGACGGAGGAAGCGGCGAAGGTCCGAATCCGTCATCGGGTTGAGCGGATGGCTCTCCATCCCGGATTCGTTCAGCAGCCGGTCGCCGACGAAGAGATGGCCCTGGTAGATCGTGCGCCCCGTGGTCGGGAAAGCCGGGCAGGCGACGACGCCCTTGACCCCGAGCCGCTCGGCCAGGGCCTCGCCGACCTGCCCGATATTGCCCGCGGGGGTCGAATCGAAGGTCGAGCAATATTTGAAGACGACTTGCCGGCAGCCCTGCTCCTTCAGCCAGTCGAGCGCCTGGAGCGATTGGGCGATGGCATCCCCGGCGGGAATCGAGCGGCTCTTCAGCGCCACCACGCCCGCCTGGCACGAGGCCGGCGCCGGGCGGTCCGGCAGGCCCAGGAACTGGACCGTCGACAGGCCACCCTTGGCGATGGTGTTGGCGATGTCGCTCGCGCCCGTGAAGTCATCCGCGATGACGCCGAGTTCCATTCCAAGCCTCCCCCGGACGCCGTCCAGCCGGCAGCGCCTCGTCGCAGTTTAGGCAGGATTGCGCGCCGTCCGGCAAGAGGCTCGCGGACCGGGACCCCTCCCGGGCTTTGCGTGTACGGAATGGGAGATCGCGAGCACTCTCGAAGCACTCGCAGGCCAAGAGCCGAACCTCTCCCCGTCATGGACGGGCTTGGCCCGGCCATCCACGCCCACCCGCTCGCGACACGTCGACGGTTCGCGAGGTGGCAGCGTTCTTCGTGGATGGCCGGGCCAAGCCCGGCCATGACGGCTAAAGGGGGTGCGCAGACGGTAAAAGGGAGGGTTGGCGCCGTCAGCGCGCCTTCACCACACCCGTCTCGCGCAAGCCGGCGATCTCCTCGGGGCCTAGGCCGAGCACATCGCGCAGGACGGCGTCGCTGTCCTCGCCGAGGGCCGGCGGATAGCGCGGCGTGGTCTTGGAAGCCGAGGCGAAGCGGAGCGGATCGCCGATGACGCGCGTCCGGCGCCCGTCCTCGGCCGCGAGTTCGGCCACCATGCCGCGAGCGAGGATTTGCGGGTCCGAGACGACGCGGTCGAGCGTGTTGACGACGGCGACCGGGATGCCGTCCCGCTCCAGGCGCTCGACCCAGGCATCGGCGCCCGCCTCGCGGAAGCGCGCCTCGAGAAGCGCGGTCAACGGCTCCCGGTTGGCGAGCCGGAGCGTGCCGGTCGCGAAGCGCGGATCATCCGCGAGGTCCTGCCGCTCGATCGCCCGGCAGAGCTTGAGCCAGAGCGCGTCCGTCAGGGCCGCGACCACGAATTCCCGCCCGTCGCCGGCCGTGAAGGTGTTGTAGGTCACGACCGAGGCGTGCCCTCGGCCCTGGGGTCCGGGCACCTGCCCGGAATGGAGGTGATAGGCGGCCTGATAGCTCAGGAGCGCCGCCTGGCAGTCGAGCATCGAGACGTCGACGACCTCGCCCTGGCCGGTCGCCCGCCGCCGCTCGAGGGCCGCGAGGATGCCGATGACCCCGTAGAGGCCGGCCACGATATCGGCGATCGGCAGTCCCGCCCGAACGGGCCGCCCGCCTTCCTCGCCCGTGAGGCTCATCCCGCCGGACAGGGCCTGGACCGTGAGGTCGAAGGCCGGCTTGTCGCGATAGGGGCCGGTCTGCCCGAAGCCCGAGATCGAGCACCAGATCAGATCGGGCTTCTCGGCCCGTAGGCCCTCGACGCCGAGGCCGAGCCGGTCCAGGACGCCCGGCCGGAAATTCTCCACCACGACGTCGCTCGCGAGGGCCAGGCGCCGCGCGAGGGCGAGCCCCTCCGGCGCCTTGAGGTCGAGGGCGATGCTCCTCTTGTTCCGGTTGATCGAGAGGAAATAGGCGCTGTCCCCGGCCACGTAATGCGGCGGCATCGCCCGGGTCGAATCGCCGGTCAGCGGCTCGACCTTGATCACCTCGGCGCCGAGATCCCCCAGCACCTGGGTGCCGAACGGACCGGACAGGACCTGCGTGAAGTCGAGGACGCGGAGACCCGCGAGGCTGGGACCAGAAAGGCTCGGGCCCGCGTGATTGGGCCGGTCGGAAGCGCTGAAAGGCAAGACGATCATCCTGAGAGGGGGCGCGACCTTGTCACAGGGCGTCCGGCCGGGCCAGCCGCGGCCGCTTCCGCAAAAAAGACGGCGCCGGAATGAACCTCCGGGCCGGGCCGGACGACACATCCTCGCGGCCGATCACCGGCCCCGACAGGAAGGAAGCGATCCATGTCCGGATTCATCAAGGCAGCGGCTTTCGCGATCACGGCCATGGCCGCCGCCACCTTTGCCGCGCCCGACGCCGAGGCGCAGGGCCATCGTCACGGCGGGCATCGCCATGGCGGCTGGGGCCATCATCACCACCACCATCACGGCTTCGGCCATCGCCACCGCCACCGCCACGGCGGCT
Organism: Enterovirga rhinocerotis; assembly: GCF_004363955.1. GTDB lineage: Bacteria > Pseudomonadota > Alphaproteobacteria > Rhizobiales > Beijerinckiaceae > Enterovirga > Enterovirga rhinocerotis. The sequence continues at coordinate 278,672 of NZ_SNZR01000014.1, read as the reverse complement.
ACGGCCACCGGCACCGCCACTTCCACGGCCACGGCTATCGTCATCGCCCCGTCTACGCCTATCGCGGCTGCTACTGGCGCCAATATGTGACGATCTACGGCACCATCGCCGCTCGCCGCGTGTGCCATTAATGAGGCAAGATCGGCTGGCGCCGAGTTCGGCGTCAGCCCCTGGCGGGTGATGGAGAACGGCGATGGCGCGGACCGACAGCCATTCCGAAACCGGGTGCCCGGGCACGCCCCCGCGGCGCTGGCGGCTCGCTCTCGCCCTTGCCGTTCCCGCTCTCGCCTGCATCCTCTCGGCCGCCCCGGCCGACGCGCAATCCGGCTTGGAACGCGGCCGCGGATACGGGGCCGGCACGCCGCCGCAACGGGCGATGGGGAATTACGGCGGACAGCGCCAGCCGCACCGCATCCCCCGCGGCTATGGCGGGCGCGGCCCGATGCACGGCACGGGCACGGGCACGGGCATGGGCCAGGGCCAGGGCATGGGCGGCTACGGATCGGGAGGGCGCCACGGCCCGACCGGCGGCGTCCGGTTTCCCGGCCGGGTCGGAGGCTACGACGATGCCGGCCCGTACGGGCGCCCGCCCCGCTATCCGCCCCCGAGGCCGCCGGGCGGCCGCCATCCCTACCCCTATCCGGGCAGGCCCGGCCCGTGGATCGGGTATCCGCCTCCGATGGGCTATCCCCCTCCCTACCGGCCGCCGGTCTACGCCGAGGAGCCGGAGGGGCCTGCCTATGCCCGCCCGCGGCGGCCTGGGGCGCAGCCGCAGCGCGCGGTCTCCGCTCCTGGCAGGCCGCCATCGGGCCGTCGCCCGCCCGCGCGGCAGGCGCCGATCCCCCCTCCCCCGCCGGCGGCGGCGGTCCTGCGAAGCTTCGTCGACCGCGAGGTGCTGGTCGAAGCCGCGGGCACGCTCGACGAGGCCGCGATCGGTCGCCTGGCGGCACGGCACGGGCTGACGCGCCTCGCCTCGCAGCCGCTCGTCCTGACGGGCACCACCATCCACCGCTTCCGGGTGAACGGCCGCCGCAGCGTCGATCAGGCGGTCGCGGCGCTCGGCGCCGATGCTCAGATCCTCTCCGCCCAGCGCAACCACGTCTACCGCCTCACCCAGCGCGAGGACGGCATCGCCTCCTCGCCTCCGGGCCGGACCTATCCGCTGGCGCCGAACCAATATGCCGCGGCGAAGCTTCATCTGTCGGAGGCGCACCGGCTGGCCACCGGCGAGGGCATCCTCGTCGCGGTGATCGATTCCGGCGTCGACACGGCGCATCCGGAACTCCAGGGCGCGATCGGGGCGAGCGAGACCACCCTGTCCTCGGAGGCCCGGCCAGACCTGCACGGCACCGGGATCGCCGCCGTGATCGCGGCCCGTTCGCAATTGATGGGCGTCGCGCCGGGAACGCGGCTCCTCGCCATCCGGGCCTTCGCGCCCGCTTCCGGCCGGGCGCAGGCCGAGGGCACCTCCTACGACATCGTCCGCGCGCTCGACATCGCGGCGCGATCGGGCGCGCGCGTCGTCAATATGAGCTTCGCCGGGCCGGCCGACCGGCTGATGGCACGCGGGCTCGCCGGGGGCCTGCAGCGCGGCATGGTCTTCGTCGCCGCGGCCGGCAATGGCGGCCCCTCCGCCCCCGCCGCCTATCCGGCCGCCGAGCCCGGCGTGATCGCCGTCACGGCGACCGATCTCGAGGACAAGCTCTACGCAGCCGCCAATCGAGGCCCCTATGTGGGCATGGCCGCTCCGGGGGTCGACATCCTCGTGGCGGCGCCGGGCGGGGCCTATGGCACCACCTCCGGGACCTCCGTCGCCGCCGCCCATGTCAGCGGCATCGTCGCCCTGATGCTCCAGCGCGACGGACAGCTCACGCCGGCCGCCGTGCGCGAGCGCCTGGCCTCCGAGGCGACCGATCTCGGCCCGGCCGGCCCCGACCCCGATTTCGGAGCCGGCCTCGTCGACGCCTATGCCGCGCTCGGCGGCCGCGCCGCGGCGCCGGCACCGGCCGGCACGCCTCCTCCTCCTCCTCCGCCGCCGGCGAGCGAGACACCGAAACCCGTCGCCTCGGCCGCGCCGCCCACGCCTGCGGCCCCGTCGCAGCCTCCTCCGCCGCCATCCGATTCCGCGCCATCGACGGAGGCCTCCCCGCCGCCGCTTCCATCACAGCCCTGACGGCGCCGGGCCTACCCTCCCCCCGCTTGCGGTGGGGGGGGCGGGGGGGGGGGGCGTCGACGAGAACACTCCCGGCCTTCCGGCAGGCTGAGCCGCCCCCCACCCGGCTCGCGCTTCGCGCGAGTCCGCCCTCCCCACCGCTGCGCGGGGGGAGGGTTGGTGCAGGCGGCCACGGACAGCGTATGCGGATACGGAGACCGGCCCATCGCCCGCACCACGCCCGTTCTTGACATCCGGGCTCGCCGCGGACTAAAGCCCGGGCTGAAATCGATACGAGTGAGCCTTTGAGCCGCCGCCCGGAATGGGGCCAGCCATGCTGGTTTCGCCGGAGGTCAACGCCCGACAGCGCGATGCGCCCTCGGGCGTCGTCGGCGTTTGGGCATGGCTCGGCGATGATCGCTGGAGGGTCCCGCCATGGGCGAGACGTTGCGCATCGAGGATGCGGTGAACGAGACCTGTCCGTGGTCGGGCAAGCCCGTCGCGGCGGATTCGCTCACGCGCTACAAGGGCGCCGTGGTCGGGTTCTGCAATCCCGGCTGCCGCGACAAGTTCGAGAAGGCGGTCGCTCATTTCGAGGCCGCCCTCGCGGGCCGTCGCATGGAAGCCTCGATGGGCGGGGCTACGGAATGACGGGACACCCGTCCGAGTAGAACGATGTTCGAAGGCCTTTCCGAAAGACTCTCGTCGATCCTCGACGGTCTGACGCGCCGCGGCGCCCTGACCGAGGAGGACGTCAACGCCGCGCTCCGCGAGGTTCGGCGCGCCTTGCTCGAGGCCGACGTCGCGCTCGAGGTGGTGCGCAGCTTCACCGACAAGGTGCGCAGCCAGGCCGTCGGCGCGAATGTCGTCAAGTCGGTCACGCCCGGCCAGATGGTCGTCAAGATCGTCAACGACCAGCTCGTCGAGATGCTGGGCTCGGACGCCCAGACGATCGATCTCAACGCCGTCCCGCCGGTGCCGATCCTGATGGTCGGCCTCCAGGGGTCCGGCAAGACGACCAGCACCGCCAAGATCGCCAAGCGCCTCACCGACAAGAGCGGCCGGCGCGTCCTCATGGCCTCGCTCGACACGCGCCGCCCGGCGGCGATGGAGCAGCTCGCCATCCTCGGCAAGCAGGTCGGCGTCGAGACCCTGCCGATCGTCGCCGGCCAGTCCGCCGTCCAGATCGCCCGCCGCGCCATGGATGCCGCCCGGCTCGGCGGCTTCGACGTCGTCATGCTCGACACCGCCGGCCGCGTCACGGTCGACGAGGCGCTGATGACGGAGGCGGCCGAGGTCAAGAAGGCGACCGACGCGCACGAGGTGCTGCTCGTCGCCGATGCCCTGACCGGTCAGGATGCCGTCCACACGGCGCGCGCCTTCGACGGGCGCATCGGCATCACCGGCATCGTGCTCACCCGCATGGACGGCGACGCCCGCGGCGGCGCCGCGCTCTCGATGCGCGCCGTCACCGGCCGGCCGATCAAGCTCGTCGGCACGGGCGAGAAGGTCGACGCGCTGGAGGAGTTCCATCCGGCCCGCGTCGCCAACCGCATCCTCGGCATGGGCGACGTCGTCTCCCTCGTCGAGCGCGCCGCCGAGACCATCGACGCCGAGAAGGCGGCGAAGATGGCCGAGAAGATGCGGAAGGGGAAGTTCGATCTGGACGACCTTTCGGAGCAGCTCGGCCAGGTCGAGAAGATGGGCGGCATGGGCGGCCTGATGGGCATGCTGCCCGGCGTCGCCAAGATGAAGCAGCAGATTTCGCAATCGGGCATGGCCGACGGGATGGTGAAGCGCCAGCGCGCCATCATCTCCTCGATGACCAAGGCGGAGCGGGCCAATCCGGACCTGCTCAAGGCCTCGCGCAAGAAGCGCATCGCGGCAGGCTCCGGCACCAAGGTCGAAGAGGTCAACAAGCTCCTCAAGATGCATCGCGGCATGGCCGACGTCATGAAGATGATGGGCGGCGGCAAGGCTAAGGGCGTCGGCGGCATGCTCGGCCGCATGATGGGGATCGGCGGCGGCGGGATGGGCGGCATGCCCCAGCCGACCCCGGAGCAGATCGAAGCGATGAAGGCCCAGATGGGCAAGGGCGGCGGGCTCCCCGGCGGCATGCCGTCCCTGCCGCCAGGCCTCGGCGGACCGGGGATGCCCAAGCTTCCCGGTCTCGGCGGGCCGAAGATGCCCGGCCTCGGCGGCGGCTTCCCGTTCGGGGGCAAGAAGAAGTGACGGCCGGCTCGGCCCGGGACCTGCCGCTCGAGACGTTCGAGCGGCGGCTGGACGCGGCGGATCTCGACGCGCTGCAGCGCCTCGTCGGCCTGCGCGTCCGGAGCATCGCGGCCGACCATTTGGACCTTCGCCTCGACGAGGGTCTTGCCGGCGCCCGCTCGCTCGCCTTTCCGCTCGGCGGGGCGGCGCATGACTTCGTCAACGTCACGAGCGACTGGATCCAGCTCCCGCACGACGACGTCCACCTGCTCCGCAGCGCCGTGACGACGACACCCTGGAACATCCCCGTCGGCGAGCCGAACCGAAACGGGGCGCGCGGCACCGGGCCGTGCTCCTGGCTCCAGATCGACGCGTTCGGGCCGATCTCCGCGATCGAGATCGTGTCCTACGAGATCGAGGACGACCTCCTCGACGCCCAAGGCGAAGCCATCGCGCGCGAGGCGGTCCTCTACGACCGCGCCCTGCGCTTCCGCTTCGCCTCGGGCCGGGTGCTGACGCTCAGCACCCATCACAATTCGATTCTCGGCGAGATCGAAATCCGGACGGACGAGGGCATCGGCTCATGTGAGCCGCATGGCCGCGCCAGCGTCCGTCACACCCTGCACTGATGATTTAGGAGAAGACCATGTCCCTCAAGATCCGTCTCACCCGCGGCGGCGCCAAGAAGCGCCCCTATTACCGCATCGTCGTGGCCGATGCCCGCGCTCCGCGCGACGGCCGCTTCATCGACAAGGTCGGCAGCTACGACCCGATGAAGTCCAAGGACGATCCGAGCCGCGTCGTGCTCGAGGCCGAAAAGATCCAGGATTGGCTGACCAAGGGCGCCCAGCCCACCGACCGCGTCCTGCGCTTCCTCGACGCCGCCGGCCTCGCCAAGCGCCCGGCCCGCAACAACCCGAACAAGGCCAAGCCCGGCGAGAAGGCCACCGAGCGCGCCGAGAACAAGGCCAAGATGGCCGAGCTCAAGGCCGCGGTCGTCGAGGTCGGCGGATCGGCCGAGTAAGCGGTGTTGCGCGGGGGACGAAAAGCTCCGGGGCGCGGCCACGCCGCTCCCCGGCCCGATCGCCCGCGCGATCCGAAGCCTCCCGCCGGTCCCGCGCGGCCTCGGCACGCGCAGACGGGCGGATCGCCGCCGGCACCGGCGCAGCCGCTGCCCCCGAACCTCGTTGTCCTCGGCGAGTTCGGGCGTCCGCACGGGCTCGCCGGCGAGTTGCGTCTGAAATCCTTCACCGACGAGCCGAAGGCGGTCGGGAGCTACGGGCCGCTCACCGGCTCCGACGGGCGGAGCTATGTGCTCACCCATCTGCGCCAGGCGGCGGGCGACCAGCCCGACCTTCTCGTCGTCCGTGTCGAAGGCGTCACCTCGCGCGAGGCGGCCGAGGCATTGACCCGGATCCGCCTCCACGTGCCGCGCGAGACGCTCGGGCAGCCGGAGGAGGACGAGTTCTTCCTCACGGACCTCGTCGGCCTCGCGGTCGAAGGCCCGGACGGGTTCGCGGGCCGCGTCGTCGCCGTGCCGGATTACGGCGGGGGCGAATTGCTCGAGATTGCGGTCGAGGGGCGCCGCCGCACCGAACTCCTCCCCTTCACCAAGGCCTTCGTGCCCGTGGTGGATATCGCCGGCGGCCGGCTCGCGATCGCCCCTCCCGAGGGCTGGCTCGACGAGCCCACGGATGAGGGCTGAGCCGCGCCTGCGCCTCGCCCGGAGCGAGGATCTTCCCGCCATCATGGCGATGCTCGCCGACGACATCCTGGGGCGGGAGCGGGAAGGCGGTGCCGACGCGGCGGTCGCGGACGCCTTCGACGAGATCGCACGCGATCCGAAATCGGCGATCTGGGTGGTGGAGCTGGACGGGAGCGTCGTCGGCTGCGCCCAACTGACCTGCCTGCCGGGCCTCGCCCGCCGCGCCATGCGACGCGGCCTCGTCGAATCCGTGCGGATCGCGTCGGATCGGCGCGGCCTCGGTCTCGGACACTGGTTCATGCGCGCGCTGATCGAGAAGGCGCGCGAGGCCGGATGCGGCGTCGTGCAGCTGACGAGCGACAAGCGCCGCACGGACGCCCACCGCTTCTACGATCGTCTCGGCTTCGTCCGGAGCCACGAGGGCTTCAAGCTGATGCTGGAGTGACCGCGCGGAGCTCGTCCGGTCACGGGGTCCTCCTGCCCCAGCCGGCCGCGACCTCCGCCGCCACCGCGGCGACCGTCTCGGCGAGGAACGGCGTCGGGCCGGACGGCCAGCTCGCGACGAAGACGAGATCGGGCATTTCGAGCTCGACCTCGACCGGCGCGAGGCTGCCATCGGTGATCTCCCGGGCCGCGATCGAGGTCGGCACCGCCGCGATGCCGAGCCCGTCGACGGCCATCCGGATGACGGTCGCGAGCGAGGCGCTGGCATGGATGCGCGGGCGCGGCTCGATCCCCGCGATCGCCGCCGTCAGATCCGCATAGGGCCGCGTCGGGCGCGAGAAGGTGATGAGCGTCCGGTCGGCGAGGTCGGCCCGCCGATACGAGCGGCGCGCGAAGCCCGGCGCCGCCAGGAACGCCACCGGAAACCGGCACAGCGGCAGGTTCCGCACGTCGCTATGCGTGACCTCGCCGAGGACGAAGGCGAGATCGATCTGGCGTGCGAGAAGCCGCTCGGTCAGGCTCGGCGTGACATCCACCTCGATCTCGATGGCCAGGGCCGGATAGGAGCGGGCGACGCGCTCGAGGAAGCGCGGCAGCCACGTATGGACGATCGTCTCGGCGACCCCGAGCCGGAGCGAACCCCGCGTCGCGTCGCTGTCGCCGACCTCCTCCCGGAGGGCCGCGACGCTGCCGAGGACGCGCTCGGCGCCGCCGAGGAGGACGCGGCCGCGTTCCGTCAGGACGACGCCCGTCCGGGAGCGCTCCAGGAGCCTGACGCCGAGGTCGCGCTCGAGCTGGGCGATGCGCTGCGACACGGCCGGCTGGGTCGTGTTGAGACGCGCCGCCGCGCCCCGGAAGCTGCCGAGATTGGCCACCCAGACGAAGACCTCGAGCGATCGGAAATCCAACGGCGAGTCCCCGTCCGGCAAAAGCACGGCCATCACGACGGGCCGAGCGTGATAAGCAGACGTTATCACGCTCGATCGAAAATCGCGATTGGACAAGAGCAAGCAGGCGCGCCAGTGTCAGCGTTACGAACGGAGGCCCTCATGGCCAGGTCGAACGCGCTCAGACAGCCATCCGCTGCACCGCAGGACGTCTCGAACCCGCTCGGCGCCCGTCTCGCCATCCGCGAGGGCAGCCATACCGGGCCGACCGCCGGGATGGCCCCGGGCTGCGTCCAGGGCAACCTCGTGATCCTGCCCAAGTACGACGCCGCCGACTTCCTGCGCTTCGCCGTCGCCAATCCGAAGCCCTGCCCGATCATCGCCGTGTCCGAGCCCGGCGATCCGCATCTCGCGGCGATCGGCAGCGATCTCGACATCCGCACGGACGTGCCGCGCTACGTCGTCTGGAAGGACGGCCGGAAGACCGAGGAACCGGCCGACATCACGCCCCATTGGCGGGACGATCTCGTGACCTTCGTGATCGGCTGCTCCTATTCCTTCGAGCAGGCCCTGATCGAGGACGGCATCGAGATCCGCCACATCACCGAAGGCTGCGCGGTGCCGATGTACCGCACCAGCATCCCGACGACGCCCGCCGGCCCGTTCCATGGCCCGCTGGTCGTCTCGATGCGCCCGATGACGCCCGCCAACGCCATCCGCGCCGTCCAGATCACCGGACGGCTCCCCGGCGTGCACGGCGCTCCCGTCCATCTCGGCCGACCCGACCTGATCGGCATCGCCGATCTCGCCAAGCCGGATTACGGCGACGCCGTCAGCATCCGGGACGACGAGATCCCGGTCTTCTGGGCCTGCGGCGTGACCCCGCAATCGGTCATCGCCACCAGCCGGCCCCGGTTTTGCATCACCCATTATCCGGGCAGCATGATCGTCACCGATCTGTCGAACGCCCGTCTGTCCGTAAGTTGAGGGTGCCATTCGACGCAGAACTTGGCAGATTGCCCAGGAACGGATGACAATAAAGGCGTCCGCAAAGGGGGCCTGACCATAGGAAGGGGAACTCGATGCTGTCACGTCGCGAATTCGCCGGAGGCGCCGCCGCCTTGGCGACGGCCCTGTCCACCGGAGCCCGTGCCCAGGCCCCGCAGGAGGTCAAGATCGGGGCCCTCTACCCCCTCTCGGGCGCCAGCGCCCAGATCGGCAACGACGCCAAGACGGCCTTCGAGACGGCCGTCGACATCATCAACAACGCCCATCCGGAGCTCGACCTTCCGCTCGGCAAGGAGCCCGGTCTTCCCGGGCTCGGCGGCGCCAAGATCCGCGTCATCTACGCCGACCATCAGGGCGACCCGCAGAAGGGCCGCGCCGAGGCCGAGCGCCTCATCACGCAGGAAAAGGTCACGGCCCTCGTCGGCACCTACCAGAGCGCCGTCGCGGCGACGGTCAGCCAGACGGCCGAACGCTACGGCGTGCCCTTCCTGTCCGCCGACAACTCTTCGCCGAGCCTGCATCGCCGCGGCCTGAAATACTTCTTCCGCGCGGCCGCGCATGACGAGATGTTCTCGGCCATCATGTTCGACTTCCTCGATTCCCTGAAGAAGAAGGGGCAGAAGGTCGAGACGCTCGCGCTCTTCTACGAGGACACGATCTTCGGCACGGATTCCTCGAACGTGCAGCGCAAGCTCGCCGGCGAGCGCGGCTACAAGCTCGTCGCCGACATCAAATACCGCGCCAACTCGCCCTCGCTCACGGCCGAGGTGCAGCAGCTCAAGGCGGCCAATGCCGACGTGCTGCTGCCGTCCAGCTACACCACCGACAGCATCCTCCTCGTCAAAACGATGGGCGAACTCGGCTACAAGCCCAAGGCGATCCTCGCCCAGGCGGCGGGCTTCTCCGAGCAGACCTTCGTCGACGCCGTCGGCAAGCAGGTCGAGAACTACATCACCCGCGGCTCGTTCTCGCTCGACCTCGCCCGGAAGCGGCCGACCGTCGGCAAGGTCAACGAGATGTTCAAGGCGAAGTCGGGCCGGGACCTGAACGACAACACGGCGCGCGAATTCATGGCGCTGCTGCTTCTCGCCGAGGCGATCGATCGCGCCAAGTCGACCGACGGCGCGAAGATCCGCGAAGCCCTGGCGACCACCAACATCCCCGGCGAGAAGACCATCATGCCGTGGAAGAAGGTGGGCTACGCCGAGACCGGGCAGAACAACGACGCCGATCCGGTTCTCCTCCAATATACCGGCGGCAAGTTCCTGACGATCTTCCCCGAACAGGCCGCCGTCGCGGAAGCCGTCTGGCCGATGTCGAAATCCTGAAGACGGCCGGCGCCGGGCTCGAATGAGACGGCGCCGTTCGATGATCGCGCAGCGGCGGGCCGGAAGGCTCGCCCGCTGCCCCCGTGCCGCGGCTCGCATGCGCAGCGGCACGGCTCGACCTCGTCCGGCTTGGCGGAGAGGCAGGCGGAAGGTGACATGACCGCTCAAATCTTCCTTCAGATCGTCGCCTCGGGCCTGCTCATGGGCCTGATCTACGCGCTGATCGCCGTCGGGCTCTCGCTCATCTTCGGGCTGATGGACGTCGTGAACTTCGCCCATGGCGAGTTCATGATGCTCGCGATGTACGCCGTCTTCGGCGCCGTCGTCATCATCGGCATCGATCCCCTGATGGCCATGCCGCTCGCCGTCGCCGCGCTCTTCGTCGTCGGCGCGACGGCCTATCTCGGCGTCGTGCAGCACGCCATGCGCGCCAAGGCCAATATCGGCATGGTGCAGATCTTCGCGACCTTCGGCCTCGCCGTGCTGATCCGGGGCGTGTCGCAGTTCCTGTTCACCTCCGACTACCGGAACGTCCCCGCCGAACGGAACCTCCTCGGCGGCAAGACGATCGAGCTGGGCGGCGTCTTCCTGCCCCTGCCGCAGCTCGTCGGCGCGGGGATCTCGGTCCTCGCCTTCGTCGGGCTGTGGCTGCTCATCACCCGCACCGATTTCGGCAAGGCGCTCGAGGCGACGCGCGAGGATGCCGGGGCGGTGGCGCTGGTCGGCATCGACAAGAACCGCGTCTTCACGCTGGGCTGGGGGCTCGGCGCCTCGCTCGTCGGGCTCGCGGGCGCCATCCTCGCGATCTTCTACTACATCCACCCCGACGTCGCGGCGCCCTTCGCGCTCATCGCCTACGTCACCGTCGCGCTCGGCGGGTTCGGCTCGGTCTTCGGAGCCCTCGTCGCGGGCATCATGGTGGGGCTCGCCGAGGCTCTCACGGCCACCATCCTGCCGCCGGCCCTCAAGTCGGTCGGCATCTACGCCCTGTATCTCGGGGTGCTCTTCATCCGGCCCAAGGGCCTGTTCGGATCGCTCTGATGGCCAGCCAAGCGCTCTCCGCTCCGCTCGCGGCGACGACCGCCGCCCATGACGGGCGCCGCCGCCGTGAGTTGATCGCCTTCGCGATCCTGCTCGCCGCCTTCGCCGTGCTCCCCCATCTCGTCAAGGACGTCTACGCCCAGAACGTCATCGTCCTGACGCTGATGTACGCGGCGCTCTCGCAGAGCTGGAACATCCTCGGCGGCTATTGCGGCCAGATCTCGCTCGGCCACGCGCTCTATTTCGGCACCGGCGCCTACGCGACGTCCCTGCTCTACACGAAGTTCGGCGTCATCCCCTGGTTCGGCATGATCGTCGGCGGTGTCATCGCCGCCGCCATCGCACTCGTCCTCGGCTATCAGCTCTTCCGCCTGGCCGGGCACTACTTCGCCATCGCGACGATCGTGATCGCGGAAGCGGGCCTGCTCCTCGTCCATAACTGGGACTGGGCCGGCGCCGCGACGGGCATCCAATGGCCCTTCGTGCCGGATAGCTGGCTGACCTTCCAGTTCGGCCGGGACAAGCTGCCCTACATCTACTTCGCGCTCGGCCTCTTCGCCGCGACCTGGCTCGTCACCTTCGCCATCGAGGGGTCGCGCTGGGGTTATTGGTGGCGGGCCGTGAAGGACAACGCGGACGCGGCCGAGAGCCTCGGCGTCAAGATCTTCAAGTCCAAGATGGCCGCCGCCGCCGTCTCGGCCTTCTTCACCGCCGTCGGCGGCGCGTTCTACGCCTGTTTCGTGCAGTACATCGATCCCGACAGCGTCATGGCCTTCAAGTTCTCGCTGCTGATGGCGCTCCCGGCCGTGCTCGGGGGGATCGGCACGCTCTGGGGCCCGGTCGTCGGCGCGGTCATCCTGATCCCGCTGATGGAGACGACGAGCTCCTATCTCGGCGGCACCGGACGGGGCATCGATCTCATCGTCTACGGCCTCCTCGTCATGGTCGTCGCGCTGGCCCGGCCCGAAGGCATCGTGAGCCTGTTCAGCCGCAGGAAGGCCCCCAAGGCATGAACGCCCCGCTTCTCCAGGTCGATGACGTCTCGCGCCGCTTCGGCGGGCTCGCGGCGGTCAGCAACGTCTCCTTCGAGGTCGGACGCGGCGAGATCGTCGGGCTGATCGGCCCGAACGGCGCCGGCAAGTCGACCCTGTTCAACCTGATCGCCGGGGCGCTGCCGCCGTCGAGCGGCCGCATCCTGTTCGAGGGCGAGGACGTCACCGCGCTCGCCGCCCCCGACCGCTGCCGACGGGGGATCGGACGCACCTTCCAGGTGGTCAAGAGCTTCGATTCGATGAGCGTGCTCGACAACGTGGTCGTTGGGGCTCTCGTGCGTCATCCGCACGCCGCCGCGGCCCGGCGCAAGGCGGCCGAGGTTCTGGATTTCGCCGGCCTCGCCCCCCGCGCCGCCTCACCCGCCGGAGACCTGACGCCGCCCGAGAAGCGACGCCTCGAAGTCGCCCGCGCGCTCGCGACGGAACCGAAGCTGCTCCTCCTCGACGAGGTCATGACGGGCCTGACCCCGGCCGAAGCGCAGAAGGGGGTCGAGCTCGTCCGCAAGGTCCGGGAGACCGGCGTCACCGTGCTCATGGTCGAGCATGTGATGGAAATCGTGATGCCGCTCGTCGACCGGGCGTTCGTGCTGCATCTCGGGCGCGAACTCGCCCATGGCAAGCCCGCGGACGTCGCGGCCGATCCCGGCGTCATCTCGGCCTATCTGGGAGACCGCCGCCGTGCTTCTTGAGGTCCGAGACCTGACGACCGCCTATCAGGGCCTCGTCGCGATCCACGGCATCTCGCTCGACGTGAAGGCGGGCGAGATCGTGGCCGTGGCCGGCGCGAACGGCGCGGGGAAATCGACGCTGCTGAAGACCATCGCCGGCGCCGAGCGCTCCCGCTCCGGGACCGTGACGTTCGACGGCAGGCGGATCGAAGGGGAGCCCGGCCATCTCATCACGAAGGCCGGCATCGCCTATGTGCCGGAGAACAGGCGTCTCTTCCCGCGCCTGTCGGTGCGCGACAATCTTCGGCTCGGCTCCTACCTCTTCCGCGGTAAGGCGGACCGCGAGGAACCGCTGACGGGCGTGTTCAAGCTCTTCCCCCGGCTCGAAGAGCGCCTGCCCCAGAGGGCGGAGACGCTGTCGGGGGGCGAACAGCAGATGCTAGCCATCTCGCGCGCCCTGATGACGCGACCTCGCCTCCTCATGCTGGACGAGCCGTCCCAGGGGATCGCGCCGAAGCTCGTCGACGAAATCTTCGACGCCGTCGTCGCGATCCGAGAGGCCGGGACGACCGTGCTCATCGTCGAGCAGCGCCTGTCCGAAGTCCTCGCCATCGCCGATCGGGGCTATGTGCTGCAGACCGGCCGCGTCGTGATCACCGGCTCCGCGCAGGAAATCCTCGATCACACCGACGTGCGGAAAGCCTATCTCGGCGTCTAGGTCCGCGGCCCGTCAAGCGAGCGAGAGCAGCCTCAGGCAGGCTCGACCGCGTGAGCGGGCGCCTTGCGCCGCCGCGCCGGGCGAATCGGCGCGGTCTTCCGAGGCGACAGGTCGGCCACGATCCAGCTCGGCTTCGCGTGATCCTGCGGCACCTCGATGACGCAGGCGAGGAACTCGAGCCCTTTCGGGTCGTCCGAGGTCAGCGCTGAGGCGTCGAGATGGGGCACGGAATAGCTCCCGGGGCGGCCATAGGATCTGTTAACGCCGCCCCAAGACAAATGGTTCAAAAAATATTTCAGGTGGATGTCACCGCCTGTTTCAACTCAGGATTCTTTCGACCGGATGACGACGACTCCCGCGCAGGGACCCGTCACCCGAGACCGACTCGGCAGAACTGCGCCGGCAGGCCACGAATTCCTGCCGCGACCTTGAACACATGCCCCGCCATTGGATCGATCTCGCGGTCGAGGTCGCGCGCGGCCGTCGTGACGTAGATCGTGTCGAGATCGGGCCCGCCGAAGGCGAGCTTCGTGACCTGGGGAGTCGGCATCGGGACGACCAGCACGGGCTCCCCGTCGGGATCGAACCGGGTGATCCGCCCGCCACCGAAATGGCAGATCCAGACATGGCCCTCGGCATCGACCGCCATGCCGTCCGGGTGCCCGTCCTCGGGCCCGAAGGTCACGTAATCCCGGCGCTCGCCGAGCGAGCCGCCCTGCCCGATCGGATAATGGCAAACCCGGCGGCGTGAGGTGTCGGTCGCATAGAGCCGCCCCCGCGCCGGATCCACGGCGGGCCCGTTCGTGGTGACGGTGCTTTCGCCGAAGCGCGACAGCCGCTCGCCCGTCCAATGGTAGAAATGCCCGCTCGGCTGCCGGTCGCTCTCGTTCAGGGAGCCGAAATAGATCGAGCCGTCCGGCGCGGCGGTCCCGTCGTTGAGGCGGTTGCCGGGAAGATCGCTCTCCGGGCTGAGGAGCGCGGTCCTCGTGCCCGAGGAGAGGTCGAAGCGCGCGAGGCCGCTCTTGAGCCCGAGCATGACCACGTCCGGATCGGGCGTCAGGAGGACGAAGCCGACCCGCTCGCCGAGGGGCCGCGAGACGGCCTCCTCGCCGCCCTGCGGCCGCCACGACCACAGGGCCCCTTCGTTGATGTCGACCCAGAACAGGGTGCCGGTCCGCTGGTCCCAGATCGCGCCTTCTCCGAGGACGCAGCCGCAGGGGACGGCGACCTCGGCTCTCAGCGGAAAGACCTCGACGCTCATGCCCGCCCTCCCACGATCAGAGATTGGCGGCGAGACGCGCCGCCAGCCGGACCAGCCCGAGATCGGAGCCGACCGGGCCGATCAGCGACAAGCCGAACGGCGCTCCGAGACGGCCCGCGACGGGCATCGAGACCTGCGGCGCGCCGGACAGACCCGACAGGCTGAGCAGGTTGAGAGAGCGGTTCCGGTAGCTCTCGAGCGTGGATTCGTCATCCGTCAGGAGCGGAGCGACGTCGGGAACGGTCGGCAGCACCATCACCGTGCCCTCGGGCACGATCGTGCGGAAGCGCTCGCGGAAATCGGCCCTGCAGCCATCCGCGCTCTCGACCTGCGCATCGCTCACCGTGCGCGAGAAGGCGAAGCGCTCGGCGACGCCCGGACCGAGCGGCATGCGATGGGTCGAGATGACGTCGCCATCCGCGAGCCAGGCCTCGCGCCCCTGCAGATAGCGGAACGCCCAGTAGAGCGGCTCGAACCCCGACGGTCCGGCCGCGTCGACCATCTGCGCCGCGCCGAGTTGCGCTTCGATCCCCTGGACCAGCGGTGCCAGCACCGCCCGGACCTCGGTGTCGAGCATCGCGAAGGCATCGGCCGCAAGCACCAGGCGCGGCTGCTCCGGCAGAGGGGCGGAATCCTCGCCCAGCATCACGGCGGCGACCCGTTCGAACACGTCGCCGCTGCGGGCGAAGAAGCCGCAGGTATCGAAGGACGGCGCAAGGTCGAGGCAGCCTTCGAGGCTGATCCGGCCATGGCTGGGCCGCAGGCCGAACAGGCCGCAATGGCTCGCCGGGGCGCGAACCGAGCCGCCGGTATCGGTCCCGAGCGCCGTGTCGCAGAGCCCGTTCGAGACGGCCGATGCCGAGCCCGAGGACGAGCCGCCCGGAATGCGGTCCGGCGCGCCGCCGTTCACGGGGGTGCCGAAATGGGCGTTCTTGCCGTTCATCGAGAAGGCGAATTCGTCGGTATGGGTCTTCCCGACGAAGCGGGCACCGGCATCGAGCAGCCGCTGCACGGCCGGGGCCGTCTGCGTCTTGATGCCCGAGCGCGCGAGCACGGCCGGGGAGCCGCCTCCGGTCGGATAGCCGGCGACGTCGAAGAGATCCTTGGCCGCGAAGGTCAGGCCGGCGAGCGGCCCGGACGCCGCTCCCGGCACCTCGACGGCTGGATACGGCATGAAGGCACGCGCGGGATCATCTCGAAGCAGCATGCGGAGCCTCCTTTCAAGCTTGGCCGTTCGCCGTATAGCATGCACCGGGCCGGGTCAGTCCACGGTGCGGCGCCGTCAAGAGCAGGATTGGCGCGCCGCCTGGATCAGGACGATCCGTCCGCGCGCATCCTCGGTCCAGTCGATCCGGGTCGAGGAGAAGCAGGGCAGGTTCGCAGGCCGCTCGAGAGCCGAGAAGCGCCGCGCGGCGGGATCCTCGATCAGGCGGAAGCCCTCGGCCGCCAGCATCGCCCGCAGCCGCGCCGCGGGCGAGCCGGGCGGGAAGCCGTTCGCGATCCGCGCCTTGAAGGCCGCGTCGCCCCGCACCGATTCGGCGACCGGCGGGTAGGAGGGCGCGCAAGCCGACAGCCAGGCGGCCACGGCCAGCACGGCGACGACGGCCGATCCCGCCCGATGCGCACGGGCCGCATTGTGGAAAGCGGGCAGAATGGGGAAAAGCATCATCTTCTTTCCGGGGGTGGCATGGCTGCCGCCCCGCTGCTTCGGGAGCCTGTAAGGCAGGATCGTGCGCTATCCGCCCCACATCTTGGACGAAATCCGTGCCCGGCTCCCGGTTTCGAGCGTCGTCGGCCGCAAGGTGCGGCTGAAGAAGGCGGGCCGGGAATGGCGCGGGCTCTCGCCCTTCAATGCCGAGAAGACGCCCTCCTTCTACGCCAACGACCAGAAGGGGCGCTATTTCGATTTCTCCGCCGGCAAGGACGGCGACATCTTCAACTTCCTGATGGAGACGGAGGGGCTGACCTTCCCCGAGGCGGTCGAGCGCCTGGCCGCCGATGCGGGGGTCCCTCTGCCCAAGGCGACGCCCGAGGCGATCGCCCAGGAGGTCCGCCGACGCTCGCTGCACGAGGTGATGGACCTCGCCGCCGCGTTCTTCGAGGCGAACCTGCACCGCGGCATCGGCCGCGCGGCGCGGGACTATCTCGAGCGCCGCGCCATCGGCGAGGAGACTCAGGCGGCCTTCCGCATCGGCTATGCCCCCGCCGATCGCTTCGCCCTGCGCGACCATCTCGCCGCCAAGGACGTCAGCGCGGAGGCCATGGCGGAAACGGGGCTCCTCGTCACGGGCGAGGACATCGCGGTCCCCTACGACCGCTTCCGCGACCGGATCATGTTTCCCATCGCCGATTCGCGCGGCCAGATCGTGGGGTTCGGCGGGCGGGCGATGAGCGCGGACGTGCCGGCGAAGTACCTGAACTCGCCGGAGACGCCGCTCTTCCACAAGGGCCGCCTGCTCTACAACCATCACCGCGCGCGCGGTGCGGCCCACGAGGCCGGGACGGTGATCGCGGTCGAGGGCTATGTCGACGTCATCGCCCTCGCCCAGGTCGGCCTTCGCCATGCCGTCGCGCCGCTCGGCACCGCGCTGACGGAGGACCAGCTCGGCCTCCTCTGGCGCATGAGCGACGAACCCATCCTGTGCTTCGACGGGGATGCGGCCGGCCAGCGGGCGGCGGCCAAGGCGGTCGGCCTCGCTTTGCCGCATCTCGCCCCCGGAAAGTCGCTGCGCTTCGCGCTTCTCCCGCAGGGCCAGGATCCGGACGACCTCGCCCGCAGCGGCGGTCGGGCCGCGCTCGACACCGTCCTCGCCGGCGCAAGGCCGCTCGTCGACATGCTCTGGGCGCGGGAATGGGACGGGGCCAATGCCGAGACGCCAGAGCGCCGGGCCGCCGTCGCGGCGCGGCTGCGTGACGCCGTCGCGACGATCCGCGACGAGACCCTGAGGCGATTCTATCGCGACGAGATCGAGGCCCGCCTCCGGCAGATGGGGCGCCCGGCCGGGTTCGAGCGCGGCGGCCGCCGCGGCGGGGGCCAGACCTGGCAGCCCCCGGGCACGAGCACCGGCTATCTCTCGCGTCCGATCGGACAGGTGGGGCCGGCCATCGCCCGTTTCGCGGACCGGGCCGGGGCCTCCTCCGCGCGCGAGGCCCTGATCGCGGCAGCGCTCATCGCCCATCCCGACATCCTGCACGGGGAGGCCGATTCGATCGCCACGCTCGACATGGTCGATCCCGATGCGCGCGCCCTGTGCAACCTGCTCGTCGAATCGGTTCTCCATGGCGAGCCGGCCGAGCCCGAGATCATCGAGGCCCGCGCCGACAGGGCCGGTCTCCGGCCCGCGCTCGATCGCCTGCGCACCCGAGTCCGCCCCGGGGACCGCTGGATGCTGGAGCCTGCGGCCGATACGCGGCGGCTGGAAGAGGCCGTTCGACAGGCCCTGGTCTTGCAAAGAAGGGCGCGAACGCTACATAGCGAGAAGCGCGCTGCCGAGCGTGCTTTCGCAGACGATCAGAGTGAAGCGACTCTGAGCTGGCTTCAGGAGGTCAGCGCAGAGCTGACCTCGCTCGACGGCACGGAGGCCGAGCCGGGACGGAACTAGATCGGCGAAGGCGGATCGGCAGAGGATCGTATCGACCGGGCGGCGCCGGTCCGAGACGGCGGAGCATGGTTAACGGTTGATCAACGCGATCGCCGTCTAAGGGCTGGGCTGGAGCAGGGTGGCAAGCCGCAGGGCTTGGCTGCCCCGCGCGTATTCAGGGCGTCGAAGGCCGGAAGCGCGCGCCGGGGCGTCGTTCGAGAAGGCATGACATGGCGACCAAGACGACGGAACGTGAGGATACCGAGACTGTGGCTGAGGCCGGCAGCGACGGCCCACTGCTCGATCTGACCGATCAGGGCGTCCGTCGGATGATTCGCGCCGCCAAGAAGCGCGGCTACGTGACCCTGGACGAGCTCCACGAGGTCCTGCCCGAGGGGCAGACCGATCCGGACAAGATCGAGGACATCATGTCCAATCTCAGCGAGATGGGCATCAATGTCGTCGAGTCCGAGGAGGCCGAGGAGGGCCAGAAGGAGGAGAAGGACGAGGAGGAGGAATCCGAATCGACCGAGGTCGCCGAGGTTTCTCCCGCCCGCGCCGTCGCGCTGCGCCCCGAGGCTCCCGTCAAGGAGACGGCGGACCGCACCGACGATCCCGTGCGCATGTATCTGCGCGAGATGGGTTCGGTCGAGCTGCTCTCGCGCGAGGGCGAGATCGCCATCGCGAAGCGCATCGAGGCCGGCCGGGAAGCCATGATCGCGGGGCTCTGCGAGAGCCCGCTCACCTTCCAGGCGATCATCATCTGGCGCGACGAGCTCGAGGAGGGCCGCGTCCTCCTGCGCGACATCATCGACCTCGAAGCGACCTATGCCGGCCCGGACGGCAAGAACGCGCCCGCCGAGGGCGCCGAGGAGGGCGAGACGGCCGAAGGCCAGCCCGAGGCCGAATCCGACGACGAGGATCTCGAGAACAACGTCTCGCTCTCGGCCATGGAGGCCGAGATCAAGCCGCGCGTGCTCGAGACGTTCAACGCCATCGCCGACAACTACAAGAAGCTGCGCCGCCTCCAGGTCGAGCATGTCGAGCTGAAGCTCCAGAACAAGCAGCTCACGCCCGCCCAGGAGCGCAAGCACAAGAAGCTGAAGGACGACGTCATCACCGACGTGAAGTCCCTCTCGCTCAACGGCAACCGCATCGAGGCGCTGGTCGAGCAGCTCTATGACATCAACAAGCGGCTCATCTCGCATGAGGGCCGGCTGATGCGGCTCGCCGAGAGCCACGGCGTGCCGCGCGACCAGTTCCTGCAGCACTACCAGGGCGCCGAACTCGACCCGAAATGGGTGCTGCGCGTGTCCAAGCTCGGCGGCAAGGGCTGGCGGGAATTCGTGGCCAACGGCAAGACCGGGATCCACGAGCTGCGCGAGCAGATCCACAATCTCGCCAGCGAGACCGGCCTCGAGATCCAGGAATTCCGCAAGATCGTCCACATGGTCCAGAAGGGCGAGCGCGAAGCCCGTCAGGCCAAGAAGGAGATGATCGAGGCGAACCTGCGCCTCGTGATCTCGATCGCCAAGAAGTACACGAACCGCGGCCTGCAGTTCCTGGACCTGATCCAGGAGGGCAATATCGGCCTCATGAAGGCGGTCGATAAGTTCGAGTACCGGCGCGGCTACAAGTTCTCGACCTATGCGACCTGGTGGATCCGGCAGGCGATCACGCGCTCGATCGCCGACCAGGCCAGGACCATCCGCATCCCGGTCCACATGATCGAGACGATCAACAAGATCGTGCGCACCTCGCGCCAGATGCTTCACGAGATCGGCCGCGAGCCCACCCCCGAGGAGCTGGCCGAGAAGCTCGCCATGCCGCTCGAGAAGGTGCGCAAGGTCCTCAAGATCGCCAAGGAGCCGATCTCGCTCGAGACGCCGATCGGCGACGAGGAGGATTCGCATCTCGGCGACTTCATCGAGGACAAGAACGCGATCCTGCCGATCGACGCCGCGATCCAGTCGAATCTGCGCGAGACGACGACCCGCGTCCTCGCCTCGCTCACGCCGCGCGAGGAGCGCGTCCTGCGCATGCGATTCGGGATCGGCATGAACACCGACCACACGCTCGAGGAGGTCGGCCAGCAATTCTCGGTGACGCGCGAACGCATCCGGCAGATCGAGGCCAAGGCCTTGCGCAAGCTGAAGCATCCGAGCCGGAGCCGGAAGCTGCGGAGCTTCCTGGACAATTGATCGGGACGCCGCCGGCCCCGTCGGCAGGGCGGCGGCCGCCCTCCGTCAGGCGGGCGGCGGATCGATCAGGAGCCCGACGATGCGCCGCGCGAGCGGCAACAGGATGAGCAAGGTCGGGAAGGCGACGATCCAGGACAGCGCCCAGGCTCCCGGCCACAGCGCGAAAAAGTCGGGCGAGAACCCGAGGGTCCGCAGCGTCGCAACGGCGGAGACGATGCAGGACATCATCAACGACAGAATGAGCGGCAGGAGGATCGGCGCGTAATGCGATGGCAGGCGGCGCCGTCCGCGGCCGGGACGATGAAGGGACATGCTGGCGTCTCTTAGGATCGGGACCGTCGCGACCGATGCGGGATCGTCATGATGCGATGGCCGACGCAAGACCTTTGCGGCCGTGTCGGCGACGACATCCCGCCCTACCGAAAAGCGAAATGCATACCAAGCGGCCGGACGCGCTCGCGCCATGCGCACCAGGCAGATCTTGATCGTCGCCATCTCTCGGATTGCGTCAGGGATCGCCGCTCGCGGGCGAGCATTTCACCGCCCGATCCGGCGGGTTTGCGGAGATCGGCTCAATGGCGTAAGCTGGCATATCGACCTTGACCCTGATTTCTGGTTCGCCGCTCCTGCCGGGGTCTCGTTTCAGCCTTCATTCAATTTCGATCAGGAGCGGACGCGCACCCGCGCGGCCTGCAGTTACACGAGATATCGCGGAGACATCATGCCGGCTGGCACCGTAAAGTGGTTCAACGAGACGAAGGGTTACGGGTTCGTGCAGCCCGATGACGGCAGCAAGGATGTGTTCGTCCACATCAGCGCCGTCGAGCGTGCGGGCCTTGCCGGCCTCCGTGAGGGCCAGAAGATTTCCTACGAGATCGAGACCGATCGGCGCAGCGGCAAGCAATCGGCCGGCGATCTCAAGGTCGCGAGCTGAGCGGAATGCAGGTCCTCGTCCGCGACAATAACGTCGACCAGGCGCTGCGCGCGCTGAAGCGGAAGCTTCAGCGCGAGGGCGTCTTCCGCGAGATGAAGAAGCGCAAGGCCTACGAGAAGCCCTCGGAGAGGCGGGTGCGCGAGCGCGCCGATGCCATCCGTCGGGCCCGGAAGCTGGCGCGGAAGCAGGCGATCAAGGAAGGCCTCATCGCGGCGCCGAAGCGGAAGCTTCCCGTTGCCGGCCGTGGCCGCCCCAGGCCTCCGGGACCGTCGTCGTCCCCCTCCCCCGAGGCGAGCCAGGCCGTCTGAGATGGCCCGGTACTTCTTCTCGATCCGTTCCGGCGACCGTCTCATTCCCGACCAGGAGGGGATCGATCTGCCGGCGAGTGCCGATCTGGACGCCTGCGCCGTCTATCTGGCGCGCAAGCTCCGGCAGGATCTCGGCTTGCCGGAATCCGATCTCGGCAATCTCACGGTCGAGGTCACCGATACGGGCGGCGAACTGGTGACCCGGGTCGCCGTGACGGGCTGATCACGGATCGAGGAAGAAGGGGCCTGCTTCCTGCAGGCCGCCGAGAGGTCGGCCGGCAGGACGCACGGCCGATCGATCATCCTACCCGGTCTTGAGCCTCACGAGATCGATGGGGCCGCGATGGCCGTCGGGAGAGCGGAACTGGGTCAGGAACTCGGTGCTGTCCGAACTCACCGCGATCCGGTTGCGGCCGTTGCGCTTGGCTGCATAGAGCGCGTTGTCGGCATCGCTCAGCATCGTGTCGAAATTGCTCACCGCTGCATCGGATTGCGAAACACCGGCGCTCACCGTGCTGCTGAACGCGCACCCGTTCCCGCTGAAATGGCGCTTCGCGAGCCGCATGCGCACCCCATCGGCGAGCATGGCCGCCGAGACGAGCGATGCGCCGGGAACCAATAGCGCGAATTCCTCGCCACCGAGCCGCGCCGCGAGGCCCGACCTGCCGGACAGCAGCAGGATTTCCCCGAACGTCCTCAGCACCTCGTCGCCGGCCGGATGGCCGTGAACGTCGTTGATCGCCTTGAACCGATCGATGTCGAAGATGATGAGCGAGGCCGGCCCCTCCGCGCCATGGGCGATATGGTCGAGCAGCGCGCGCCGGTTGAGCAGGCCGGTCAGCGCGTCGGTCTCGGCGTCGCGCTTGTGGCCGCGCGCCAGCCGCGCCTGATTGAGCGCCAGGGACAGCGCGCCGATGCCGGCGAGCGTGATCAGGCAGATGCCGAGATTGACATCCTCCGCCCAGTTCGACGGCGCTTGCGGCAAGCGCCATTCGCCGGCCTGCAGCAGCAGAAGCGCGCAGGGCACGAACGAGAGGCCCGTGACGATGTAGAGCCCCGTCAGCAGCGCCATCGCCGCCCGCGCTTCGGCGCGTCCGAGCCAATGCTCCCGCGCCGTCATGAACAGGATCACGGGCGCGGCGAGATTGAGCAGGATCATGGAGATGCCGTTCTGGCCTGCCAGCATGGGAACGGCCATGGCGATGGAGGGCACGATCGCGAACGCAGCCACGCGCCGCCACGGGAGGATACCCGTGCGGAACTCGCAAGCGGCCCCGAAGACGAAGGCGAGGCCGGTCAGAAGGGCCGTGTATCCGGCCGCCCCGATCACCGGCGACATGGTCTTCGCGTACCAGCCGTAGACGAGCGCACCGAGCGCCATCAGCAGCACGCCGAACGTCCAGATGACCAGAAACCGTTCCTTCCGGGAGACGAGCCAGCTCACCAGGAAGGCGCTTGCCAGTCCGCACCCGGACAAGAAGAATGCTGCCAGCAGCGTATGGTAATCCAGGTGCATGGCAGTCTCTGGAAGGAAGGGCGACAGACGCGCAGGCTATGGCTGAGCTGACGTTTCGGAAGCTTTAAGCAATCCGCGTAGATTCCGCCACGATGGCGATTCCGGAAGGACTTGGCGCGCCATCGTCCTGCACAGATAAAATCGCGAATGACGCAAGACTGCGAAGACCGATGCAGCGCCGCGCCGACCAAGCGGGCCGTTTGTCGGAACGGCCAGCCGGCGCGTTGTCGTCATGCTCAACGCCGCTGCCACCTAACTGATTGAAATCATTGGCGACCCCGCCTGGGCTCGAACCAGGGACCTGCCGCTTAGAAGGGTGTCGCGGCGAAACCCTATCGCACTGATAGTACTTCGACATTCGTCGCCCCTTCATGCTCGTGTTGCTCAGGTGTTGCCGAGGCATCACCGAGAACCGATCGCTCGGCCGCCGTAACTGCCTTCCTATCGCTGCGTCCGGAAGCGAACAAGTGCCCATAGACACGCATCGAGAACTCCGGCGATTCGTGTCCAGCCCAGACTGAGACCTGCTTCAAGCTCGCCCCCTCGGCGATCCAGAGCGATACGGCGAAGTGTCGAAAGGCGTGCGCGGACCATAGCGGCGCACCCTTGTCGTCGACCATGCCGAGCACCGCCTGGATCGGGCCAAGCTGGCGCTGCATCACGTTCCTGTAGCTCAGAGGCGTGCCCACCTCCGATGGGAACACAAGGGCATCGGTGGCGGGCTCGATCGGCTGTCCCTCGGCGTCGACCTTGGCCGAAGCCGCACGCCAGTTGCCGAGCATACCGTTGAGGAGCGGCCCGATGGGGACGTCGCGCAGCGCGGCGGCCGTCTTTACCGGGCCGCGCTCGTTGTAGCGGTCGACGGCCTCGCGCACGGCGATGCTGTCTGCCTTCACCCTCCGCCATGCGAGTCCGCGCGCTTCTCCGATTCGAAGGCCAGCGAAGGCCATGGTGGCCAGCAGAGGCCGAAACCACTCTGCGGGCCGATACCGCTCTGTGGTCATGCCGGGGTGTTCGGCCGCGAATGCGCGCCTCGCCACGATGGGCTTGTCCGACATGACCCGCTTCACGGCAACGATGCGGTCCTCGCTATCGCGCGCGATCAGGTAGGTGGTCTGGATGTCGGCGGCGGCAGCGAGAATCTCTCGCACAACGTCCCGCTCGGGGATCCGCACCTTCTCCTCTGCCTCGGCGATCTCGACCCGGCGGACCTTCCGCCGCGACCGCAGCGAACGAACCGGGTTTACGTGCGCCATGCGCCGACGAATCGCCTCGTCATAGATCACCCCGAGCACGACCTTGGCGCGCCGGCATGTGTCGTCGGTCCTACCCTCAGACTTCAGCGTCGCAAGCCAGTCGCCAACATCGGCCGGCTGTATCTTCGGGAGGAGCTTCTTGGCGAGGAACGGCCGGACATGCCCGCGGTAATAGACGACGTAGTTGTGGATCGTCGCGCGCGCCGCCCCGTCGGCCTCGAGCGTCTTGATCAACGCATCGTAGGCGGCCTGGACCGTGCTGGCCTCTCGATCGGGCACGTGGCTGCCGGCTGCCACCTCTGAACGAGCCCGCAACAGGAAGGCATCCGCCTCCTTCCGTGTCGCGAACTGCTTGAACCGCCTCGCTCCCGCGCCGTCGACATAGGCGGCGAGCCACACCTGTTTCCCGCTCGGGAGCACCCTCTTGCGCACGCTCGCCATCAGAGGTCCCCTTTCACAATATCATTGTAGCAACGCAAAAGCCGCCGAATGAAATCGGAAACGTTGATCAAGACACAGCGTGTGACACCCCTCCCCAAGAATTCAATCAATCGAGAGGCTGGAACGGTTGTAATCACCATTCCATTATCCTTCGACCACGGCTTACTCATCATTGCGACCGGTATTACAAAATATACGTCGCCATTTTCCTCTTCTTTCCTGGTCAAGGCATCGGCGTAATCAAAGCTAAACTTGATTCGTGACCAATAGAAGCGAACGGCCTCGGTTATAAAGGCGGGGTCAACCCCAACCTGGGTAAGCTCAAGGGCGAACGCGAGCTGAAGGATCTCGTCAGAGCCGTAGTCAATGCGCTTGCCCTTGCCGGGCGTTAAGCCAAGGGGGAGCCCCAGCCTCTTGAAATGCTTCAGCCGAGCGCGAAAAGCACTCGTCTGCCTCTCGGCGTCCATATCGTGGAGCGCCGCCAGAACCGTCTCAACCTCTCCGTAGGTCGCCATGCAATTCCGTGCCCCCGGCCTTCCGTACGGGGCTGCCGCACGAAGATCAAGATTACGCTTGCGACGACCCTCACCGTCATGAGATAAAGATTACGCTTTAGATTCTGGAGGACGACATGCAGGCCAATGCGAATGCGCCCTTGGCGGACGACCTGATGCGAGGCGCCGACGCAATCAGACGGTTCATGTTCGGGGAAGCCAAGGACGAGCAGCAGGCAGCGAGCGACCGGCGCACGGTCTATCATCTCCTCACGAAGGGCGAGTTGGGGCTCTTCAAGATCGGCGGCGTGGTGTGTGGGCGTAAAAGCACCATGCTCGCGAAGATCGCCGAGGCCGAAGGGCGGGCCGCGTGATGGGGCGCCGGAAGGAGAGGCGTTCGACCTTCACGCCGGACAGCATCAGCAACGTCGTCGACCGGATGATGGAGGAGGGGGATCGCCGCCGCGCCGGCCAGTTGGCTCGGCACGCCCCGAAGCCCGTCACGGTGGCGACCGGCAAGTGGGTGCGCTGCCCAAAGTGCGCTGACGTCCGGCAGCGTCGTCCTGGCTGCACCCGTTGTCGCGGGAGTGGCGACATCCCCGAGCGAATGGAAGTGTGGCGATGAGCGTGCACCCCTTTCCCCGCTGCCGTCATCGTCCCTTCGTGGAGAAGCACGCTGCCAATGTCGCGTACATGGGGCGGGCGGCTGGCGAGAAGTATCTTGCTCAACAGATCGATGTTCAGCGCAAGACCATGCTGAAGCGCGGGATCGAGCCGACCCTGATCGAGGTCGAGGTGAAGGCGCTTGAGAGCGCCATCCGTAGCGAACTCTGGCGGATCATCATGCAGACGCCGGAGACGCGCGCATGAGCGGTGATAAGCAAGCGCGCCGATTCGACATTGCGAAGTCAAACGAGTGGCCATCGGGGGCATTGTCATGGCGCAACGCGACCGAGAAGGGGCATAGGCGCCGCGCGTGGCGGCAAGCGGTCTGGCGGCTATTCCGGTCGCGCGGCCGCACCGTGACGCTGGCTTGGGCCCTTGAGACCCTTAGCGGTGCTCGCGGGTTCGCATTCGCCTCCGATGCTGCCCTAGCGAGAGAATGCGACCTCCCCGTCAACAAGGTTCAAGCCGCGCTCACCGAAATGGAGCGCGCCGGGGCAATCGTCCGCTGTCATGTATCGAAGGGACAGGCGTTCGAGCGGCGGATTTTCCTCGGCGCTGGCATCATCTCTGCGGCGGCTGATACCCCCCAAGTTGGGGGTGGGGGGATACCCCCCAAGTTGGGACTCCCTGATACCCCCCAAGTTGGGGGGAGAGAAGAGAGAGGAAGAGGCAACCGTCGTGGACTTGGTGCGACGCTCGACGCGGCTCGCGCGGATGCGGAACGTCGCGACGCCCGCGCTCGCGGAGACTCTCCCGGTTCATGGCTCCTGGACGACGAGGCGGATGCGGCGTGATCACCGACCGCCGAGCGGCTTCGGGCCTGGTGGCACGCGCCAGCGTGACGCCGCTGTCGAGCGGGACCGACATGGACACCGCCTCGAGGTCGCCAAAAGCCAAAGAAAATCTCTCGTGGCGACGATCGCCAGATCGTCGGCCCGCCCGGCGAGGGCAACCACCTCTCCACCCCTGCACCGTGCGCCGCTTCGCTCTGACTGTGCGAGCGGATCACCTTGTCCCTGGGGACACGAGAGGGACACAACGGGGACACGGTCGGGACATTGACCCGAGATGCCGCCGCTAAGCCATTGAAATCCAAAGATCAGGGCGAAGCACCGCTTCGGCGACCGTGAAGCACTTGCTTCGACGCACGCGCGACGAAACGCGTTTCACCCACCGTTTCGGTACCAGTTCGGAACCGGTTCGGTACCAGTTCCGTACTAGTGGGGAACTCGAGTTTAATAAACGCAACGTAATCGCATTAATAAAACGCGGTTCAGAATATTGTTGCACCTGACGATGCTTGAGCATATCTAGGCCCCATGCGCCGCTTTGGTGCGCGTCGGAGGGCCTGTGCCCAGCCTCGCCGAAGTTCATCAAGCTCAGATGCGCCGGGCGATCGAGAAGACCGGCGAGGTGCTGACGCTGCGCCGGGTGGTGCCGAACGCTCCGCCGATCGAGAAGCAGGTGCGCGGCCGCGTGATGGGCTACGCGCCGGACGAGCTGGCGGCCGGCATCAGCATCGGCGAGCGCAAGGTGATCCTGCCCGCTGATGAGGTCGAGGCCTCCGGCTTCCCGACCCCGCTTCGCAAGGGCACCGACCGCATCGTGGTGCGGGGCACGCACCTGACCATCGTCGAGGTCGATGACAGCACTCGCCGGATCGGCGGTGAGCTGGTCGCCTATGAAATCAGGGCCTCCGGCGCGTGACCCGCCTTAGCCCCACCGCTCGCGGCTATGACGGTGCATGGCGCCGCGCCCGCGCCGAGCATCTCCGGCTGCATCCCTGGTGTGCCATGTGCGCGAGGGAAGGCCGGCAGGTCCGCGCCGTCCACGTCCATCACAGCATCCCGCACAAGGGCAACCGCGCCGTCTTCAACGACCGCAGCAGGTGGGTCAGCCTCTGCACCGAGCACCATAACAGGGACGCCCAGCAGGTCGAGACGAGAGGCTATGCCAGCCGCATCGGAAGCGATGGCCTGCCCTCTGACCCGCGCCACCCCTTCAACCGGCCCGAGGGAGGGGGGTCAAAAGTCCAGTGCGATAGGGGGCCGCGACCGCATGGGGAGATTTCCTCGCAGTTAATTTCGGGGGCGCGCTGATGGGAAAGCGTGGCCCAGGGTCTCAGTTGATGCGCGAGGCGCGTGCCGCGCTGTCGACTCGCAAGCGTCGTCTGCCGTGGAATCGGGCCGGCCTGTCCCGTGCCGAGCGCGTCGTGGCGTTTCTGCAGTGGCTGCCGATTACGAAAGGGCCGCTCGCCGGAAAGCGCATGCGGCTCCTGCCCGAGCAGCGCGAGTTCGTGACCGCGATCTACGGCGATCTCGACGAGAAAGGTCTCCGGCGCCGTCGGATCGGGATCAAGAGCGAGCCGAAGGGGAACGGCAAGACGGGCCTCTGCGCGGGCCTGGTCATGTGCCATCTCGTCGGACCCGAATGCGAGCCGCGCGGCGAGTGCTTCAGCGCGGCGGTCGATAGCCAGCAGAGCGGCATCATCTTCTCGGAATGCGAGGCCATCATCCTCGCTGTGCCGGAGTTCGCTGTCTGCACGAACGTCCGGCGCCACGAGAAGCGGATCGAAGTCACGGATGGACCCGGCCGGGGCTCGATCTATCAGGCCATGTCGGCGGACGCCCGGAAAGGCCACGCGATCGCGCCGAGCCTCTTCGTCTTCGACGAGCTGGCCCAGGTCCCGGACCGGGAGTTGCTCGACAACCTCCTCAACGGCCTGGGCAAGCGGCGCGAGGCGCTCGGGCTGATCATCTCGACGCAGGCACCGGACGACACGCACGCCCTCTCGGCGATGATCGATGACGGTCTCTCCGGTGCCGATCCCAGCACGTATGTGCAGCTCATCTGCGCGCCGCCCGAGGCCGATCCCTTCGACGAGCGGACGTGGCTCGCCTGCAACCCGGCGCTCGGGAAGTACCTCAGCCTGAAGGAGATGCGCGAGGCGGCGTCGCGCGCCCGGCGCATCCCCGCCTTCGAGCCATCCTTCCGCAACCTCCGGCTCAACCAGCGCGTCGATGCCCGCGAGGACAACCGGATCGTGACGGCGGCCGTATGGAGGACCGGAGCGGTGCCGATCGATCGCGCGGCCCTGCGCGGCCGGACCTGCTACGGAGCCCTGGACCTCTCCGGCAAGCACGACCTCACCGCCCTCGTCCTCGCTTTCCCGGACGATGCGCCGGAGCCATCCTTCGACCTTGTCCCGTTCTTCTGGACGCCCGAGGGGCAGCTCGGCGCCCGCCCGCCGGCGGAACAGGAGCGGTTCCGAGAGTGGATCCGGCTCGGCCACATGATGGCGGTGCCGGGCCCGACGATCCGCTTCAGCTACGTGGCTCGCCAGCTCGTCGCGCTCTCCCGCGAGTTCGACATCGCCGCGCTCGGCTATGACCGCTGGCGCATCGACGACTTCAAGCAGGATCTCGCCGACGTCGACGCCGACTTCCCGGCTCCGCTCGAGCCGTTCGGCCAAGGCTTCAAGGACATGACGCCTGCGGTCGAGTGGTTCGCCGAGCTCGCCCTGACGGGTCGCCTTCGGCATGCCGGGCACCCCGTGTTGACCGCCGCCGTCGCTGGCGCGGTCACCGTCACCGACGCCGCCGGCGGCATCAAGGTGGACAAGGGCAAGTCGAACCGCGGCCCGGTCCGCATCGACGGAGCCGTGGCGGCCGTGATGGCCCTCGGGCTCGCCAAGCGCTTCGAGGGCGAACCCCACGTCGATGTCGACGACTTTCTGCGCAACGCGGTGGTGGTGTGATGCTCGGGCTCTCCACCATTCTCCGGCGCTTCAGCCTCCGCGACGGGCGCGTCTGGGCCGCGTTCTTCGGCACCGATTCCTGGACCGGGAAGCCGGTCACGCCCGACACGGCGATGCAGATTGCTACGTTCTGGGCCTGCGTCCGGCTGATCGCTCAGACCATCGCGACGCTTCCTCTCGGGCTCTACGAACGGCAGGGCGATGGCGGGCGCAAGGCAGCGAGCAGCCATCCCCTTTACGCGCTCCTGCACGATCAGCCGAATGCCGATCAGACGGCCGTCGAGTTCTGGGAGGCACTCGCCGCTCATGTCCTCGTCTGGGGCAACGCCTTCGTCGAGATCTCGCGCAGCGGCACGCGCATCGTCGCGCTGAGCCTCCTCCGACCGGACCTGATGGCGGTGCATCGGACTGAGGCCGGAGATCTCCGCTACCGCTTCAGCGATCCGCGCGGCCTCCGCGAGTACGGCGAGGCGGACATCTTCCATGTGCGCGGGTTCGGCTTCGGCGGCGACCTCGGGCTCTCTCCCGTCGCGCAGGCTCGCCAGACGCTCGGCGCGGCCATGGCGACCGACGAGGCCGCGGCACGCACCTTCGGCAACGCCATGCGGCCCGGCGGTATCCTCACCTATGAGGGCAAGGATCTTCTCACGCCCGCACAGCGCGAGCAGGCCAAGGCCGCTCTGATCGAGCCGTTCACCGGGACGGAGAACGCCGGCAAGACGCTGCTCCTCGAGGGCGCCGCCGGCTTCAAGTGGCAGGCCGCGACCATCCCGCCGAAGGACGCGGAGATGCTCGCGACGCGAGCTTTCCACATCGAGGAAATCTGTCGCTGGTTCGGGGTCCCGCCGATCCTCGTCGGGCACAACGCTCAGGGCACGACCATGTGGGGCTCGGGCGTCGAGCAGGTGATGCTCGGCTGGCTCACCCTCGGGCTTCGCCCGTACCTCTCCCGGATCGAGCAGGCCATCAAGCGCCAGCTCATCGCGCCGGGCGAGCGCGCCAGCCTCTACGCCGAGTTCACCGTCGAGGGGCTTCTCCGGGCTGATAGCGCCGGCCGCGCCGAGATGTACTCGAAGCTCCTGCAGATCGGGGCCATCACGCCGAACCAGATCGCGGACCGGGAGAACTTGCCCCGGTTCGATGGCGGCGATCAGCGCTTCGTCAACGCCACCCTCGTGCCGATCGAGCAGGCCGGCCAGCGCCGCACGGTGCCCGCGCCGGGTGATCCTATTCCGGAGGCATCGTCGTGAACCTGAAGATCCGCGATCTCGACCTCAGCGTGAAGGCCGTCGATGCGAAGACGGGCCGGTTCTCCGGCTATGCCAGCGTCTGGGGCGCCGTCGACAGCTACCGCGAGACGGTGGCGCCCGGCGCCTTCGCCGAGAGCCTCGCTGCCACGACGGCGAAGGGGCGCAAGCTCCCGATCCTATGGCAGCACCGCTCGGGCGAACCGATCGGCCACTGGACCGACCTGAAGGAAGACGAGCGCGGCCTCTACGGCGAGGGCGAGCTGTGGCTCGACGAGTCGCCCTATGCCCGGCTTGCTCGGAAGGGCCTCGCCGCCGGCGCCGTGACCGGCCTCAGCATCGGCTATTACGTCCAGGACGACAGCTACGACGAGACGACGCGCATCCGGACCCTGAAGCGGCTGGATCTTCGCGAGGTCTCGATCGTCACCGACCCCGCGCTCGAGGAAGCCAGGGTCGACACCATCAAGGCGAAGCTCGCCGCGGGCGAGCGCATCAGCGAACGCGACTTCGGTCGGGTCCTGCGGGAGCGGGGCTTTTCCAGGTCGGATGCCGACGAGATTGCCGCCGTCGGATTCAAGGCATGGGCCGCGGGAGCGGGCCGGCCTCAGGCAATCCCCTCCGGCCTTGGCGACCTCACGAAGGCGCTGTCCGGCCTCTCCCTTCCTTCCCTGTGAGGTTCCCATGACCTTCCACGACAGCAAACTGACCGCGGCTCATCGCGAATATGGCCGCAAGAGCCGCGAGGACGCGGCCGATGACCGGGCCGAGATCAAGTCCGTCATGGACGCGCTCGCCAAGCGGGACGGCGAGATCAAGGCCTTTGCCGAGAAGGCGGCGGCCGAGATCAAGGAACACGGCTCGATCCTCGCCGACACCAAGGCGGCTCTGACGGAGCTGGCGAAGGGCGGCACCGACCTTCAGGCCCGCCTCGTCGAGGTCGAGCAGAAGCTCGCCCGTCGCGGCGGCGGCGACGGCCCGGCCATCAAGACCATCGGCGAGCGCTTCGTCGAAACCGACGACTGGAAGGCCGTGAAGGCCCGCGGCGGCGGCACGGCCCGCATGTCGGTCAAGGCGGTGACGTCCATCACCTCCGCCACGACCGGCACGGGCGGCGTCGGGGATGCGATCCGCCCGACCCGGCTGCCCTACATCGTGCAGCCCGGCATGCGGGAGTTCACGATCCGTGACCTGATCCTGCCGGGCCGGACGGACTCGAACGCGATCGAGTACATCAAGGAATCGGGCTTCCAGAACATGGCGGCGCCGGTGGCCGAGCTGGCGCTGAAGCCCCAGTCCGACCTCGCCTTCGACCTCGTGTCGACGCCGGTCAGGACGCTGGCGCACTGGTTCCACGCCTCGAAACAGGTGCTGGACGATATCCCGCTGCTCCAGAGCTACATCGACGGCCGCGCTCGCTACGGGCTCGCTCTCGTCGAGGAAGCGCAGATCCTCGCCGGCGACGGGACCGGGCAGAACCTGCTCGGCATCATCCCGCAGGCCACGCCCTTCGCCTTCGCGACGCTCGCCAAGGCGGATGACACGAAGATCGATCGCCTCCGCCGGGCGATGTTGCAGGTCCGCCTCGCGCTCTATCGCGCCACCTTCATCGCGATGTCGCCGGTCGACTGGGCCGAGATCGAGACGATGAAGAACGATGTCGGCGACTACATCGTCGGCGATCCGCGCGGCGTGATCGAGAAGCGCCTGTGGGGCCTGCCCGTCACGGACAGCGACGCGCTCCCCGAGGGCAAGTTCCTCGTCGGCGCGAACATGGCGGCACAGGTCTTCGACCGGGAGGACGCCAACGTCCAGGTCTCGACCGAGGACCGCGACAACTTCGTGAAGAACGCCGTCACGATCCGGGCCGAGGAGCGCCTGGCGCTCGCCGTCACCCGGCCGGAAGCCTTCGTCTACGGCAACCTCGTCGCCGGCGACGCGAGCTGATCCGCAGAGGGTCGGCTCCGGCCGGCCCTCCTCACCCTGAGGAGATCGTCATGAGCGAAGTCCAGATCGAGGCCCTGAAGCCCTTCAACAAGACGCCGCAGGGCGACCTCTGCGAAGTCGGGGACAGCTTCCGGGTTGCCGCCACCCGCGCCGACGAGCTCGAACGGCTCGGGCTGGCGAAGCGGGCGGACGGCGAGAAGGGCGCACCGAAGCCGGCGAACAAGGCGGCTCCGACCCCGGCCAACAAGGTGAAGCCGGCGCATTCGTCGAAAGCCGTCCGGCTCGGCGGCTGACATGCTGACCGTCGTCACCCCTCCGGCGGGCAGTCGCCTGACGACGCTCGAGCGGGCGCGAGCGCTGCTCGGGTTCGCGGCTGGCCAGGACGCCGTTGCCGAGCGCTGCATCGACCTCGCCTCGGCGCTGGCGGTCGATTGGTGCCGGCGGCCCTTCGCGCTCACGACCTATAGGGAGACGTTCCCGATCTCCCCGGGTGACGGCGTGCTGCTCGCCCGCGGCCCGGTGACGACGTTCACGAGCGTGGTGCAGGGCGAGACGACGCTCGACCCCGCCGAATACGCTTACGACGCCGAGCTGGGCCGGCTCTATCGGCAGGACGCCGCCGGATATCTCTGGCGCTGGTGGGGCCCGCTGACCGTCACCTATTCGGCCGGATACACGCTCCCCGCCGATACCGGGACGTGGACCCTGCCGCCTCCCGTCGAGCGCGCCGCCATCCTGCTCGCCGGCGCCGCCCTGACCGCGGCGGATCGCGATCCCCTCGTGCGCAGCGAGACGGTCGAGGGCGTCGGCTCGACGACGTGGTGGGTCCCCGGATCGTCCGGCCTGCCGTCCCCCGAGGCCGAAAGCCTCCTCCAACCCTATCGGAGGGTCGCATGACGGACGTCACGGGCGCGGTCGAGGCGCTGGGTCATATGGATCTGAACGACCGCGCGCACGCTCTCGGAATGCTCGTCGGCCAGGGGATCGCCCAGGCTCTCGCGAGCCCGCCCGTCCATGTCCCGCCCGGCACCCTCGTCTGGGACGCCTGGGTCTTCAGCGTCCTCGGCGTCGCCTCCCGCACCATGATGGACGCGCAAGAGCAATGGATCGCGGAGGGACACAAGCCAGAGGACGCGGTCACCGCCCGCATGACGGGATCCATGGCGGTGATGATGCAGGTTCGTCTCGCCGACGTCACCGCCATGGCAGGCGGGGCAGCGCACTGACATGGCCCGCCTTCGCCCCTTCGACGAGATCACCCGCGTCGTCGTCGACCGCTGCCTCAGCCCTCAGGCACAGGGCCGCATGGTCGCCGCGGCGGCGCGGACCATCATCGCCGATGCCGAGAGCCAGAATGCCGCCATCCTCGGGAGGGCGCCGGCCAAGGAAATATACGTCGATCGGCGGCTCGGCGCGCCGCTCGAATCTGTCAGCGTTCCGAAGGGGACGATATCCGTCGAGTTCAAGCTCGCGAACGAGACCGTCCTATGGGTCCGGGACATGCTCCGCCAGCATGCTCCCGTCCTGACCGGCAGGTTCCGTGCCTCGATCCTGCTCTTCGCCGACGGCAGACAGGTCGACCCCGATGGCGAGATCCCGCTCGCTGAGGAATACGAGTTTATCTCGGATGCGCCCTACGCCCGGAAGATCGAGGGCGATCTGAAGCGCAAGCCTCAGTCCAGCAAGGCGCCCGATGGCGTCTTTCACGCCGTCGCGGTGCTCGCTCAGAAGCGCTTTCACAACGTCGCGGCCGTCGGCTTCAGCTACCGGTCCCTGCCGTCCGGCGGGGTCGGGCGATGGGCCGCGACCGGCTCGGCTCGGGCAATGGCCCGCACCATCCGAGGCGGTCAGGAGCGCCTGCACCGCGAATGGCTGACCCGCCAACCCGCCGTCACGATCCTCCCGAGGTAACGACCATGGTCAGCATGAACCAACTTCGTCAGAGCGTGCTCATCGAGACGACGATCACGGGCGCCGAAGAGGCGACCGCGAAGCTCCAGGCTGTCGGCAAGGCACAGGATCAGGTTTCCGCCTCTGCCGAGAAGATGGGGGCCGCGCAGGAGCGCGTCGGGCAGAGCTTTCGAACGACCACGCCCGACTTCGACAAGTGGCGCTCTCGCCTGGATGTCGTTCATCGGGCAGAGCAGAACTACGCCCGCGACGAGCGAATGGCCCAGCGCTTCGTCGCCAACGGGCGGTCCATCGAGGAGGTGAATGCCGTCCTCGACATCTCGCGCCAGCGTGTCGACCAGGCACGAGCCCGGTTCGGATCGCTCGGGGAGGCCAACGACAACCTGACGAAGAAAATCGGCCTGCAGCGCTACGAGTGGATCAACCTCGGCCGGCAGATGCAGGACGTGGTCACGATGGGCGCGATGGGCATGTCGCCCATGCAGATCGCGACGAGCCAAGGCGCGCAGTTCTTCGACATCTTCGCCAGCGCACAGGCCGGTCCGGTCGCAGCTTTGAAGGCGGTCGGGCCGTACGCGGCGGCCTTGGGTGGCCTCGCCGCCACCTTCGGCGTGGCGGGCAAGGCGGCATGGGACTTCGCCTCGTCTCAGCGGGATCTGGAACGTTCGCTTATGGGCGTCGGCAAGATGTCCGGCGCCACGGTCCAGGGGATCAACCGCTTGGCCGATGAGACGGCCGAGGCCGCAAAGCTGTCCGTCGGCGCGACGCGAGAGATGATGGCGACGTTCGCAGCGAGCGGGAAGATCGGGCAGGAGAGCTTCGCCGATCTATCGATCGCGACATCGCGCTACGCGAAGGCCGCGGGCATGGACCTACCCGAAGCATCGGCCAGGATGACGCAAGCCATGCGCGACCCCGTGAAGGGCGCGATGGAGCTGAACGAACGCCTCGGATTCCTGAACGGAACCACGCTCACGACGATTGAGCGACAGGTCGCTTTCGGTGATCGAGCCGGCGCGACCCGGACCCTCATCAACGCGATGTCGGTCACCCTGCAGGAAGCGGCGGGGCACACGAATGCCTGGAGCGCCGCAATCGACTCGGCGATCCGCAAGCTCGCATACCTCTACGAGCTCACTGGCCGTAAGGTCATGAACGCGCTCGGCCCGACGGATGAGCAGCAACTCGCGACCGCGCTGGAGACGCGCAAAAACCTGTCGAGCCAGTTGAGCGGCAACTCGCTGTGGTCCGGATATCTGAACTTCCGGGGCGCGGGCAAGGAACTCTCCGAACTCGAAGACCGGATCACCGACCTCCAGGAGCGCATCCGGCGCCGCGGCGCCCAGGCGATGGCGGACGCCAGGACGGCGACCGCCAATCAAGCGTCCCTGCAGAACAAGAGCATCATCGACGCGATGACGCCGAACGCATCGGAGATGCTCCGACTTCAGACGTGGAAATCTTCCTTGGAAGAGGCGCTGCGGCTCGGTCAGGGGACGACCCAGACCGAGGCG
The DNA here is from genome assembly GCF_004363955.1 of Enterovirga rhinocerotis. Classification (GTDB taxonomy): domain Bacteria; phylum Pseudomonadota; class Alphaproteobacteria; order Rhizobiales; family Beijerinckiaceae; genus Enterovirga; species Enterovirga rhinocerotis. Next base: position 242,424 of record NZ_SNZR01000014.1, on the reverse strand, counting down.
ACGCTGAAGCGGATCAACGAGCTTCTCTTGGCCGGCGGTCAGGCCGCGCGGGACATGCTGCGCGATGCGAAGACCGCGGCCGATCAGGCTGGCATGCTTCCGGTCCCGCGGGCCCGAGCCCAAGCAGAGGAGGCGCGCCAGCGCGCAGTCGAAGCGGCAAACGGCGATCGGCTCTTGCTGAAGAACGCGCAGGACGTCTTCGACCAGACGATGCGGGGCATCGGTACGCAGAACAGCTTCGTGCCGCAGCGCGACTTCAACATGCGCCTCGAGGAGATGCAGCGTTCCCTCGAAACGCAGCGCCAAGCGTTTGGGCAGCCGACTGAGGCGGCGGAAACGCTTCAGGCCCGGCTCGATATGCTGAATGAGGCAGCCCGCTACGGCCAGTCCGTGACCGACCGATACGGCGCCGGCTGGGAAGCCCTCGCGGCTCAGATGGGGCGCGCCAAGGCCGCGACGGACGAGCTGCAGCGTTCGCAGCAGAACGCGATCGCCGGCATGGACGAGATGCGGTCCGGCTCGCGCGGCCTCATCACCGGGATGTTCAGCGACCTGCGGCAAGGCAAGGACCCTCTGGCGAACCTGACGGCTGCTGCTGGCACGTTCACCGATCGGCTCTTCGCTCCGGCGAACGACGGCACAACCGCTGACGATCGGGTGGCCGCATGACCGCCTGCAACATCTTCGTTCTGTCCGATCAGATCCGAGTGTGGACCGATGGGGCCGCTGTCGATACCGACGGCCACCTGATCCACCGGCAGCAGAAGGTCGGGTTCCTTCCGCATCTCAACGCCGTGGTGGTGATCCGCGGGCCGGCGCTCGCGCCCCCGATGGTCGAGCTATGGCTCGGCTCCCTTCACGAGACCTTCGACGATCTGGTGGATGGTCTCAGCGCCACCTTGCGCGGCTTGATCCAAGATCACGCCGACAAGTGGGAGGTGAGGGGCGCAGGCTCGGCATTCGAGTTGCTGCTCGCCGGCTTCTCCGAGAGCAGGAAGACACCCGAAGTCTACTGGATCGAGGACAGCCGCCGCCTCGATGACATCAAGCGGCGTGGCGCCATCAGCATCGTGCCCGCCGACGACGTCACCACGCGACGCCTCACCGAAGCCTTTCCCGGCATGAGTGAGAAGAAGGCGCTCCGATCCGATGACGTGCAGCTTCGGCTCATGGAGTTGCAGCGGGACGTGAGGGCGCGGCCCAACTTCTACGACGGCCTTCCCTCGGGAGGCGTCGGGGCTTTCGCTCAGCTCACGACAGTCACCCGGAGTGGCATCAGCACCCGCATCGTTCGCCGCTGGCCGGATCGGATCGGCAAGAAGCTGGGGGGCGCATCGTGATGGACTTCGCCGTCGTCATCCGTCTCAAAGCCTCCGGCAGGATGGCTCGCTTCGACGAGTATGGCCGGCTCGTCGAATGGACGGGGGATGTGCTTCGCGCGACGCACTTCCGCGACCTGGATGCCGCCGAACTGGCCATCTACGGCATCTGTGCCCCCGAGCTGCGAGCCGCGATCCGGGCAGGCTACGCGGCTGTGGTCGAGGTCGAGGACACAGGCGAGACCTACATCGTCGACGCGCACGACCATTATGAGCTCTATCCGAGGCCGCGGATCCGTCCGGACCTTGGCCCTCGCTTCATCGACGACGATGCGAGGCAGGGCGTTCCCTGTGGCGATCGAGCGGGACGAGAGCACTTTGCCGCTGCGCTCGTGAGTGAGCTGTTTCGCGAGGCGCCATTGAAGAATTGGAGGCTCCAGACGCTGCCCCGCATCTCGCCGGCAAGGATCCCGGGCGACGAGTACACGACCCCCATCAGCGCACGCGCTAGGCACGCAGGCGCGCTGGCCCGCTTTCAGAGGACGTCGAGGGTTCCGGCGCACGCGGCGGCATGAATGCGGACGAGATACGCGAGGCCGTCGCCGCGAAAGGGACGACGCTCTACCGCCTCGCACGAGCGCACGGGCTAAACAGGAACGCGCTCGTCACGAGTTTGAACTCGAAGAGGAGGCTTCCGACCTACCATCTGGTGATTGCCCGGTTCCTCGGCCTGCCGTTGCATCAGCTCTGGCCGCAGCACTATGGGCCGGAGGGGTATCGGGATCGCCGGGGAGACCGTGCGCGTCGCATGGCGCATCCGCCCGCGGCCTACGAGGCGCTTCTCGCGAGGATCGAGGCCGGCGAGATCTACAGCCGGATCAAGCGCGAGCTGGGCGTTCCGAGCGAGAACGCTCTGTATCCCTACATGCGGCGCAACCCGTCCTTCTCGGCCCGGTGGCGGCGCGCCATGGGGAGCCGGCCGGGCACGCGCGCCTCGCACTATTCCGACGCGCAGGTGACGGCCGTCCTCGCGCGTGTGGAGCGGGGCGAGCGCCTGACCGACATCTACCGCGAGCCGGGCCAGCCGTCCGACACCGTCATCCTCAACCGCCGGCGCCGCGACCCTGCCATTGACGCCGCCTTCCGGGACGCGCTCGAGGGCCGCGGCGGTGGAAGGGTCGGACCGGCGCGCCTGGATCGGGTGCTCGACGGCATGCGCGAGGGCCGCGCCTATTACTCGATGCGGGACGTCGTTACGCCGAACACGCTCATCCGGCTCCGGCGGACCGATCCGACCTTCGCCGCGCGATTCGATGAGGCTCGCCAGAGCGGCCGCGCGATCGTCGTGCGCCAGGCCGAAACTCGGAAGGTTTCGCACGCCGAGATGTGGGCCATCGTCGAGGCCGCGGTCAGGCGCGTGCCGCCCTACGCGAGAAACGACATCCGCGCCGACCTGATGGTCGAGCTGCTCGAGGGCCGCGTCGCACCTGAGGATGCCCGCGCGGCGGCCGGGCGGCTCGAGAAGGCCTGGAACCAGATGTTCGGCCGCTGGGACCTCAGCATGGATCAGGAGCGCGGCGAGGGCGGCCTCAACCTTCACGGGCTCCTCGCCAGCGACGAGGCCGGCCGTCGTGTCGAATCCTACGCAGGAGCAGAATAGCCATGGCCAGGAAAGCCGTTGTCGACGCCGTGGCGGGCCATCTCGCGGCGAACTGGACCCGCTGCCCGATCATCGGCCCGAACGAAACGGGCGACGCGGATCCTGCCGGAGGGCCGTTCCTCTCGGTCGAGTATCCCGTCGCGACCGAGTCGCAGATCAGCACCGGGGCGCCCGGCGCGAACATCTGGCGCGAGGAAGGCGTCTTCCGCCTCCTCCTGCATGTCGAGCGAAACGCGGGCGTCGACCTCATCCTCACCTGGGCAGACGAACTCGCGGCCCTCTTTCGCGGCCGGCGGCTCGCCGAGCACATTCAGTGCTGGGCCGTCATGTCCCCGCGCCTCGACGACGACAGCGACGAGCGCGGCTATTACCAGTCCGTCATCGCCGTTGGCTACGAGGCCGATCTGTTCGCGTGACCGGCATCAGGGTGAAGACCGGGGCGTGGTAGGCTACTGTTGCCGCCCCGGCTCATCGCTTGGTAGCCTATCGCGCCAGAATTTTTCTGCCCTCTCGTAAACAGCGTCGGGCGTGAGCTTGTTGAACTCGCGGAGCACGGCCTTGCCAACGCAGACGTTGCCGGAAGCATCGTAATACGCCAACTCCTCATCGTGGAGATGTAGGAGATGGGTGGCAGCCTCTTCCTGATAGAGGAAACGCTTGGCTTCGAACTGCTCAAGCATCCATTCTGCAGCCTCTGCCGGAGTCATTTTTTCTCCGGCGGAACGTAAGTCATCAAAACATGCTCTGGAAATGATCCTTCATTCAGCGTGGCCCCCTTGAACCACGAGCAGTAATACTCACTATCGACTTTCCGGATGAACGTTTCTCCCGGCAGCTTATCAACGGTCATCGGAGGTCCGCCGGACTTCAGCACAACGACGTCGCCCTTATTGAAACTGTTCTTGGCCATCGGTCTCCGCCCTGGATGCTCGCCGCAGTCAGCATCAGGCGCGCGTGAACGTCAACCACGCGCACGACGTCGATCTGTGCTTATGGCGCAGGATCATGCGCGCCGAAGCGCCCGTCAACTTGTCGTTAACGAGGTTCGCGCGTAGCTTGGGATTGGGTGTGGAAGCCCGGACTAGAGCTAGACCGCGATTCCCTGGCAGGAATGCGCCTTCTCCCTGGCAGGAGAGGCAGCGGTCGAAATGCGTGCTCCCGCGAGGGAGCCGAACGGACGCGCTTGGCGGCGCGGTACCGAACCCGACCTTTATGGCCGGGGGCGGACGTGCTGTCCAGGGGAGAGATCCCTAAAAGCGTTCGGCCTGTCGCTCTGGCAGGCTTCCACCCCCCGGCTGTCGGGTCCGCTGCCCGACGTGTCCCTGACCGGGGACCAGGGCTGTGGAAGGCCCTGTCTGTCCAGAGCATCCCCCATGACCATCGTTGCCCTATCCACGGCTCAGGAAGCCCGTGGGCTGGCGTTCTCCCGAGAGCGCATCTGTGACGCCATCGAGTTCCTCATCGGCGTCCTCGACCTTCTCGACGACGATCCGGACCTCGAGCCCGATGCGTGCTTCGAGGGCTTCCTCCAGGCTGATATCCGGGGAGGCGCCAATGTCCGCGTCGCCTGACGCCGATCGCCGCCTCCTCGAGGAATACGGCAACTGGCTCTCGATCGAGCGTCATCGCGTCGTCGAGGCGCTCGGGCTGGAGCCTCGCCGGGATTTCATCAGCCTGCACGGTCCCGCCTTCGAGTGGCACCAGCATCACCCCGGAGAGGCTTGCCGGCGCGCCGCGACGGTGCTCGACGCCGTCGGCGTGGATTGGAGGGCAGCATGAGCACGCCCCTCGAAGCTCTCCGCGGCCTCGAACAACTCGTGGAGGAGGCCTATTGGTCCGCGCACGTCGCGGCCATCATGGTCGAACGCTGCCTACAAGGTGAGCGTGGCCCCAACGACGAGTTCGTCTGTCGCATACCAAAGGAGGACAGCGGTGCGACGGCGTGGATCGTCTACGATGCGCAGAACCGCGCCATGGCTCTCCGGGATGCGTACTTCGCAGCGATCGAGGGAGGCGCGCCATGAACGCTCTCACGCTCGCCGAACAAGTCGCCTCGGCCGAAGGGCTCCAGCTCTTCCCGATCCGAGGCGACTCGATGGAGCCCACCTTCTACCGAGGGGACTTCGCGCTGGTGAGGGCCGTCGACCGATGGGACGGAGAGGGCTGCTACGTCCTCGATCTGCCGTTCGGGCCGGTGCTCTACCGCGTGGCGCCCGCGGGCGGGATGGCCCGGCTGATGTCGGACAACGAGCGGTACTCGACGTGGGAGATGCCCCGCGACGACTTGCTGGGCTGCCTCCTGGCCAAAGCCGTCTTCAAGCTGAACGTGATGGATCGCAGGCTCGTGCCTGACGCGCTCCGCTTCTGACGACCCCGCCCGGCGGCTTCGGCCGTGTTGCGCTCGTGTTGCATGGAGCCGCCGGGACCATCACGTAAATTATTGAAATCGCTCGATCTGCGTGGAACGTGTTGCAGGGAAATTCCTGGACCAAGCTAGTCTTCTGCAAACGCCAAGTATCTGAATTGACTGAGATAATTCTGGCGACCCCGGTAGGGCTCGAACCTACGACCTGCCGCTTAGAAGGCGGCTGCTCTATCCAGCTGAGCTACGGGGCCGGCAGGCCGGGAGGCCTTCGGCAGGCAGTAGCAGAGGGGGCGGGGAGTGTCACGGCGGTCCTGCGCCGCCGCTGCCCATCTCGACCAGCCGCCAGCCGCGGCGGCGGGCGGCGACCGCGCCCATCCGGCGGGGGAGTTGCCCCTCCGGTTCCCAGTGGAGCATCTGCCAGGCCGCAGCCTCGTCCGGCTTGCCGGCGACCCGGAGCAGCCGCGCCGCCTCGCCCGGCCCGAGTGTCACCTCGAAGGCGTCGAGGGGCGTCGCGAGGCCCGAGCCCAGAGCCTTGAGATACGCCTCCTTGCGCGTCCAGCAGCGGAAGAAGGCGGCCTGTCGCGCGGCGGCCGGCAACGCGGCGAGGGCCGCCACCTCGCCCGGCGCGAAGAAGCGCTGCGGCAGCTTCTCGTCGACGGGCCGCAGGACTTCGATATCCACCCCGACGGGGAATCCGGGCGAGACCGCGAGAAGCGCATGCTCCTCGGAATGGGCGAGGTTGAAGTCGAGCCAGCCCGGGCCACCGGCAAGGGCGGGCTTCTCGTGCTGGCCGTAGGCGAAGGCGATCTCGGACGGCGACCGGCCGAGATAGCCGGCGAGGACCCGCCGCAGCCAGGCCCGGCCGGCCGCATAGCGGTCCCGGTGGATCGGACGCAGGAAGCGCCCTGCCCGGTCCCGCTCGTCCGGCGACAGCACGGCCCAAGGGTCCTCGGCGTCCGGCGCATCGAGGGACATGGTCCAGAGATGGACCTCGTCGGCGGCGGGCGGTCTCACGCCGCCCCGGCCCCGGCCGCGGAGCGATCGGCGACGGAAGGGCGCGTATGGTCGGGGGCGGTCGTCATGGCATTCTCCGCGCGAAGCCCTAAAGGCGCACCGCGATCCTGGCGAGACCTGTCACGCCCGCCCCAGGTGGCGATACGGCGGGACTCTGGTAAAGCCGCAACCGCCTCGACAAAACGGGATCATCCATGACGCAGTCCCTGTTCTCGCCGCTCCGCATCGGCCCCTACGAACTGGCCCACCGCGTGGTGATGGCGCCGCTGACGCGCATGCGCGCGGCGCGGCCGGGCAACGTGCCCCGTCCGCTCAACGCCGAGTACTATGCGCAGCGCGCCACCAAGGGCGGCCTGATCATCGCCGAAGCCTCCCAGATCATGCCGGAGGGCCAGGGCTCGCCGGCAACGCCCGGCATCCATTCGCAGGAGCAGGTCGAGGGCTGGAAGGCCGTCACGGAGGCCGTGCATGCCAAGGGCGGCGTGATCTTCCTTCAGCTCTGGCATGTCGGGAGGCTCTCGCACCCCTCGCACCAGCCGAATGGAGGCCTGCCGGTCTCGGCCTCCGCCGTGAAGCCCGCCGGGCAGGCGCTCACCGCCGATTTCACCCGCCAGGATTTCGTCGCGCCCCGCGCGCTCGAAACCAACGAGATTCCTGCCATCGTCGAGGCCTATGCCGAGGCCGCCCGGAACGCCAAGGCGGCCGGCTTCGACGGCATCGAGATCCATTCCGCGAACGGATACCTGCTCGAGCAATTCCTGCAGACGCGCACGAACCAGCGCACCGATCGCTACGGCGGTTCGATCGAGAACCGCTGCCGCCTGCCGCTCGAGGTGACGCGCGCCGTCGTCGACGTTCTCGGGGCCGACAAGGTCGGCATCCGTCTCTCGCCCTTCGGCGTCGCGAACGACAGCGGCGAGGCCGATCCCGGCCCGCTCTACACCCATCTGATCAAGGAGCTCGCCAAGCTCGACCTCGCCTTCCTGCATCTCGTCGAGCCGCGGGCGAGCGGCACCGGCCAGGCCGAGGTGGACCATCAGAACGTCCCCATGGCCTCGGAGCTCTACCGGCCGTTCTGGCCCGGCGTCCTGATCGCGGCCGGCAACTACAAGGCGGACGCGGCCGAGGCGACGGTCGCATCCGGCCAGGCCGATGCCATCGCCTTCGGCCGGCTGTTCATCTCCAATCCGGACCTGCCCGAGCGCCTCCGCCGCGGCGCCCCGCTGACGCCCTATAACCGCGCCACGTTCTATGGCGGCGACGAGGCCGGCTACACGGATTATCCGACCCTCGACGAAGCCGCGGCCTGATCCACGCCTCTTCCCGGGAACGCACGATGCATGGCGGCCGCTACAGGCCCGATATCGACGGCCTGCGCGCGCTCGCCGTGCTGGCCGTCGTCGTGTTCCACTTCTTCGGTAAGCCGCTGCGGGGCGGCTTCGTCGGCGTCGACGTCTTCTTCGTCATCTCCGGCTACCTGATCACGCGCATCATCCTCGGCGATCTCGCGGCCGGCAGCTTCACCTATCGCGACTTCTACGGCCGGCGGATCCGCCGCATCCTGCCGGCTCTGCTCGTCATCCTCGCCGCGACCGCAGCGGCCGGCTGGGTCCTGCTGCGGGCCGACGAGTTCGCGGCGCTCGGCCGTCATATCGCGGCGAGCGCGCTCTTCGTCTCCAATTTCCTGCTCTGGACCGAGGCCGGCTATTTCGACGCGGCCGCGCATACGAAGCCGCTGCTGCATCTGTGGTCGCTCGCGGTCGAGGAACAGTTCTACATCGTCTGGCCGGTGATCCTCGCCGCCGCCTGGCGCTGGGGCGGGAACCACCGGCTCGCGATCGTCGCGGCGATCGCGGCAGCCTCCTTCGTCGCCTGCCTCGTCGTGACGCCGCTCGCGCCGACGACCGCCTTCTACTGGCCCATGACGCGCCTCTGGGAACTCGCGCTCGGCGGGCTCCTCGCCCATTCGGTCGCCATCCGCGAGGGCCGGCCGATCGAATGGCGCGGCCGGCCGCCGCTGTCGCCGGATCTCCTGGCAGCCATCGGGCTCGGGCTGATCGTCATCGCGCTCGTCCAGTTCCGGCCGTCATCTCCCTTTCCGGGCTGGCGGGCGCTGCTGCCGGCGGCCGGGACGGCCTGCCTGATCGCGGCCGGGCCGCAGACGCTGATCAACCGCTTCGTCCTCTCGAACCGCCTCGCGGTCGGGATCGGGCTGATCAGCTACCCGCTCTATCTCTGGCACTGGCCGCTGATCTCGTTCGCGCATGTCCTCGCGGGCTATGACGAGAGCGGTACGATCGCGGCAGGGATCCGATGGAGCCTCCTCGCCGCCAGCATCGCCCTCGCCTGGGCGACCTATCGCTTCGTCGAGAGGCCGATCCGGAGAGGCTTCTCCTTCGCGCCCTCCGTGCCGATCCTCGCGGCCGGGCTCCCGGTCGCCTTCGCGTTCGGGATGGCGCTCGATCTCGGCAAGGGGCTGCCCTGGCGCCCCGCCGACGACAACCCGAAATCACGCTTCCTGCAGCACTACATCCACCTGCATCGGACGGGCCTCGCCGCGCAGTATCGCAGCGAATGCGACTTCTACGACTGGACGACGCAGAGCCGGAAACCGGCGATCGCCCCGGCCTGCACCGCGCACGGCCCGCGGGGGACGTGGTTCCTGTGGGGCGATTCCCACGCGCAATCCCTGTCGGCGGGCCTGCGTGCCATCATGCCCGAGGGGGTGGCTCTCGCCCAGGTCGCGACCTCGGGCTGCCGGCCGAGCCTCGATCCGCTTCCCGAAGCCGCGATCGGCGTGCTCTGCGACCCGGCCAACGCCTATGCCCGCGACGCCATTCGACGCCTGCGGCCCGACATCCTCTTCCTCGCCCGCTCGCAGGATCACGAGAACCAGGACTGGGACGCGATCGCCCGCTTCGCGAGGGAGGCGGGCGTGCGAGAGGTCGTCCTTCTCGGCCCCCTGCCGCAATGGCATCCCTCCCTGCCGCAGGTCGTCGTCAGGCGCTTCTGGGATGTCGACCGGACGGACCTGCGCATTCCGCCGGCTCCTGCCGCCCTCGCCACCGACCGGCTCCTGACCGAGCGCTACGGGGCGAGCCCGCTCCTCACCTACGTCTCGCTGACGACGCCTCTCTGCCCCGATGGGCGCTGCCAGGCGACCGTGCCCGTGCCCGGGCCGTACAATCTTCTCGCGGTGGATTACGGCCATCTGAGTCCCGACGGCTCGCTCCACGTCGCGAAGATCGCCATCGCACCGGCGCTGGCGGGCGCCGCGAAGCGACCCGTCCCGCCGGCGCAGTAGAGGTCCTCCGCCGCCTTGGCGGGGGACGGCCCGCACCATGCGGGACATCCGGTTGCAACGGCCGACTTTTAGCGACCGCTCTCCGCAATCGGAGACGACGATCGTGCCACCCTGTCCCGCCATCCTCGGCGCGGCCGTGTTCATGGCCTCGATCGGCTCCTCCGCGGCGCACACGATCGGCGCCTCATCGGGCGCAGCCGGCCGGCTCGCCCAGAGCCCGCTGCCCCGCTGCGTGCTCACTTCGTCGTTCCGCCTGACACCTCAGGGGCCGATGCGATGCTCCTATCAATGCGGGGACCGCATCGTCGTGCGGAGCGGCTACACTTCCTGCCCCTCCAGCGCGCCCCGGCCCGGGCGGAGCTGAGCCGCCGCGTCAGCCGGCGGGCTCGAGCCGCAGGGGCAAAGCGGCGGCAGGTGCGGGCGGCGGCTCGTCGTCATCGCCCGGCGGCGGCGCGCGACGCGCGATCCACCGCGCGATGCGCCGGCGCCGGTCCGAGGACCATCGCGCGGCTCGCCATTCCTCGGATGGGGCGGGGCGTGTCAGCCGATCGAGGGCGGTGAGCGCACGCGTGATCTCGCGCAGCCGCACGACGGCTCCGCTCGGGAGCTGCCGGCGCGTGGGATCGCCGATGACGGCACGGTCGTCGGATGCCCAGGAGGCGAGAATGGCGCGCTTCTGCGAGGTCGTCAGATCCTGCGCGGCGAGGACATCGTCCGGATACATCAACGCGGCATGAGCCGCGTCGGCCGCCCGCAGGGACAGGTCACGTTCGATAAGGTCAGGCATCTCCGATCTCCGCAATCCAAGCCTCCCCGAAGGCGAGGCGGTGAACAGCAGGTGCGACATGTGGGCCGCGAGCCCACATGCGCGCGAACGCGCTGGGGGCCGGAAAGTTCCATCCTCCGAAGCCGAACCGTCCTGCGTGGACGGTCAGCCCGAGAGGTGATGGGGAGCGCGAATGACCGCGATGGAGTGCTTGACGACCTGCGTCACGCCCCAGCCCAGCGAAACCGTTCCCGCGAGCCCAGCAAGCAGGACGGCACCGAGGAACACCCCAGGCGCAACCCGGCCCCAACATTTCCTGTTCAGCCGCATCGTGGAGACATCTCCTCGCACGGGACCAACCCGTGCGGAGCGATCGAGTTCAGTCCGAAAGCGGCCAGTTCCTAGACCTGCCCCGTCGCGGGCCGAGCGGGTGGCGGTGCGAGGCGGGCGGGGTTGCAGCTGGCGCGCGCAGGGTTCAGAGCCCCGTCATGGACGACAGCCCATCACCCCCGGACGCGCATCCGGCCCTGCCGGGAACGGCGAGTGCCGGTATCGTGGCCTATCATCCCGACCCGGCGGAACTCGCCCGTCTGGTCGAGCGAGTGGCGCCCGACGTGCGCGAGGTCGTCGTCTTCGCCAATTCCGATCTCGACGAAGCGGTCGAAGGCCGTCTGTCGGCCTCGGCATCGCCGACCCTCCTGACCGTGATCCGGCCCGGCGGCAATGTCGGGCTCGGCGCCGCCTACGATGCCTTCGTCGCCCGCGCGCAGGCGGCCGGCGACCGCCATCTCCTCATCCTGGACCAGGACAGCCTTCCGCCGCCCGCGGCCGTACCCCGCCTCGCGGCCATCCTCGGTTCCGTCTCGGCGGCCGGCGAGCGACCGGCGGCCATCGGCCCTCGTCCCGTCGATGCCGCCGGGCGCCCGATCGCGATCGCGCGCCATCGCTCACCCGGCCCGGCGGCCCTCGAAGGCACCGCGACGCGGGCATCCTTCATCATCTCGTCGGGCTCGCTCGTGGATCTCGTGGCCGCCGCCGCCATCGGGCCTTTCCGGGCCGATTTCTTCATCGACGCGATCGACCTCGAATGGTGCTTCCGCGCCGATGCCAGCGGCTTCTCGGTCTGGGTCGCCGACGAAATCCGGATGGACCACCGCCTGGGGCGTGGCACGATCGCCCTGCCCTTCGGCCTGCGGCCCACGGACCAGCCACCGCGGCGGCTCTACACCTTCCTGCGCAATCAGATCGCGATGCTGCGCCTGCCGCATGTCCCGCTGGCGCACAAGGCGAAGACGCTCGCGACGCTGCCGCTGCGCATCCCCGTCTATCTCCTGCGCAACCGGTTCTCGCGGGACTGCCGGGTCGCGATTCTGGACGGGCTCAGGGACGGGATCGCCAACCGCCTCGGCCCGCCGGACCGGACGGCACGAGCCGCGATCAGGCCGCCGTCCGCCGGATCGACTGATTGAGATCGCCGATCGGCTTCGGGCGGCCGAAGAGCCAGCCCTGGGCCTGTTCGGCCCCGAGGGCGACGATCTCGCGCCGCTGCTGCTCGGTCTCGATCCCCTCGACCACGACCCGCATGCCGAGCTTCAGGGCGAGCTGGCAGACGACCTCGATGATCGAGCGCGAGGTCGAATCCGCCGTCAGGTGCTCCGCGAAGGAGCGATCGATCTTCACCTTCGAGAACGGGTAGCGGGCGATGTAGGCGAGCGATGAATAGCCGCTGCCGAAATCGTCGAGCGAGAAGCGCACGCCGATGCGCCGCAGGGTCCGGATGGCGTCGAGGGTCGCCTCCTGGTTCACGATCAGGAGCGACTCCGTCACCTCGAGTTCGAGCCGGCTCGGATCGAGGCCGCTGATCAGCAACGCGTCCTTGACGTTCTCGATCAGCTGGGGCGCATCCTTGAACTGCGACGCCGAGACGTTCACCGCGACGCTGATCGTCTCCGCCCAGTTGCGCGCATCGAGGCAGGCCTGCCGCAGCGCCCAGGCGCCGAGCTGCGTGATGAGGCCGGTCTGCTCGGCGATCGGGATGAACTCGCTCGGAGGAATCATGCCCTTTTCGGGATGATTCCAGCGCATCAGCGCCTCGTAGCTGCGGACTTGGTCGGTGCGCGCGTCGACGATGGGTTGATAATGGAGGCTCAGCCGGCCGCAGCGCGCGGCCTCGCGCAGATCGGCCTCCATTTCGCGACGATGCGAAAGCGCATCCGCGAGTTCCCGCGTATACGCCACGACGGTGTTCCGGCCATCCGCCTTGGCGGCGTACAGCGCCATGTCCGCGGCCCGCAGGAGATCTCCCGGCTCCCAGCCGTGCTCCGGCGACATGGCGATGCCGATGCTGGTCGTGATCGACAGCGTCGCATCGCCGAGCCGCATCGGTTCGGCGAGAACCCCGAGGACCTCGCGTCCCGCAGCGACGGCCTCCTCCGCCGACGACACGTCGATCAGCATGAGGAACTCGTCCCCGCCGAACCGCCCGACGACGCTCCGGCCCTCCGCGATCACGCCCCGGCCACCCAGAAGCCCGTTGAGGCGGGACGCGACCTCGATCAGCAGATGATCGCCGGCCTCGTGCCCCATCGTGTCGTTGACGCCCTTGAAGTCGTCGAGGTCGATATAGAACAGCGCGATCCGGCATGCCGGTTCAGCGAGACGCTCGGCCAGCAGTTCGGCGAACCGGAACCGGTTCGGCAATTGCGTCAGCAGATCGCAGCGCGCCATGCGCTCGATCTGGCTCGCCGCGGCCTTCCGGGCCGAGGCATCCTCCGTGAGCATCAGGAGGCCGCCGTCTCCGGCCATCTCGACCGTCACGACGAGGATCTGGCCCGTCTCGCTCTTGATTTCCTGCTCGCCGGCCTGCGCGAGGACGGCCGTGCGCCGGCACAGCTCGATCACGTCACGGGCGGTGGGAGGCGTCAGGCGGTGTGATTGCACCAGGCGCCGCTCGAGCTCGTCGAGGGTCGTGCCGGGCTCCACATCGGATCGGCCAAGCCCGTAGAGCTCGAGGAACCGGGAATTGACCACCTCGATCCGCTGGTCTCGGCTGAGCATGCAGAGGCCGTGCGTCATCGTGTTGAGCGCGGAATCGAGGGTGATGTTCTTGCGCCGGATCGAATCCGCCAGTTCGTTCGTCTTCTTCTGCGCCGCCGCGAGCCCGAGCAGGTTCCGGTTCAGCGAGAAGGCGATGATGACGTTAGTGATCGCATAGACCACGATGTAGCCGGCGATGCTGGCGTAGTACGGCTCGGCCGCGACCAGGAGGCCGGCGATCATCGGCACGGTGAAGCACAGGAGCTGGACGATCACGAAGAGCGGACGTCCCGCGTTGCGGGCGACGTAGCCGGACGCGAAGGCGATGCCGCAGATGGCGGTGATCAGATGGCACGCGTCGCTCGTCGTCGCGACGAACGAGAAGAAGATCCCGGTCCCGAGCGTCAGGGAGAAGACGGTCGCGCCGAGGAAGAACTCGCGGTCCCAGCGCCAGATGTCGAAAACGGTCGCGGCGAGATGCGCCCGCTTGATGTATCGGCGCGCCGTGTTCACGCGCAGGATGCAGACGAAACTCGCGATGAGGGCAAGCCAGCCGAAGACCGAGAGACCGGACACGACCCAGCAGTAAACGAGGACGAAGATGCCCGTGACGTTCGACACCACCATCGAGGCGGGCGACGAGAACAGCGAGTGGACGAGCACCCGGTATTCTTCACGATTCTCGACCGAATCCACCGGAGCTGGCGCGAGACGCGACAGCAGGGCCGCGAATGTCCCTTGCGGTCCATTCCCTGCCCGTCCGTCGTCGGAGATTCCCGTTTCGATCGCCAAGTCCAGGGTCGCCTGCGAATCGTTCTCGTCATTCTTGAACGATTAACGACACCATCGCTTCCCTGATGTTAAGGAAAGGTGCACCCTCGCCCCAGATTGCCGACCGCAGCCTCGCCGGCCGTCAGCTCAACGCGCCCGCAGCGTCCCGCCGCAGAAGGCGGCCGAGCATGCGCTCCTGCGCCGCGGCGATGCGCTGGAGCTTGGATATTTCCAGCGGCTTCAACGTGGCCATGTGAGCGACCCACGAGGCGGACGACCGCGCGAGATCCGCACCGATATCGCCGGCCTGCCGGTTGAAGGCGGCGATGAGCGCCGTCCGCGCCGAATGGGTCGTCATCGACGCCTCGGCGTATCGGCGGATCCAGTCCTCGCCCGTCCCCTTCGGGACGACCGCATCCACGACGCCGCGATCGTGGAACTCCTGGGCCGTGAAATCCCGGCCTGTCAGAAGGATCTTCTCCGCCTCGATGAAGCCGGCATGGCGGGAGAGGATCGGGACGGCCGAAATGGGGAAGTGATTGTAGTTGATCTCGGGATAGCAGAACGTCGCCGCCTCCTCCGCGATCATCACGTTGCAGGCGCGGGCCGGATCGATCCCGCCGCCCATGGCGCGCGCATGCACCGTCGTCAGGCTGAGCACGGCGCCGTTGATGCCGTTCCGGTTCAGCTTGATCACCTCGGCGGCCGTCGCCGCGTAGCGGGCGAGCCCGTCCCGGTCCCCCTTGCTCAGGCAATCGAGATAGAAGTCGAGATCGCCGCCGAGGGAAAAGATCGGGCCCACGGCCCGGTAGGCGAGGAACAGGACCGGCCGATCGACCGCCGTGCCCCAGAGTTCCCCGATGGCGGTCTGGACCTTCAGGACGCTCTCGACGCAGGGCAAAGTGAAAACCGGCTTCGGCTCCGGACGCAGCGTAATCCAGAGAAGCTTCTGCGCAGATTCGTAGTCCAGGCTAATCTGCGGAAGCGTGCCCGCCTGACGTTTGATCGCCTCAATAGGTCTTAAATCGTCGCTCGATCGCTGCACATTGGCATTCCTGCCAATCAAACTCATCGAATCCGACATCACGATCTGGCTCCAGGCCTAAGCCTCAGGCTCAGTAAGTCGGAAAGTTAACAAATTGTAAATGCCATTGCTGAATAAGGGTTAACGAAGCGGGACATGACGACAGCCGGCCTCGCTGCTGGTATGGGCTCTCTGGCGACAGGGGCGAGGATGACATGGCGGGGCGAAGCGTGGCGGGAACCGACATCGCCGATTGGGATGCGATCGACGTCACGAAGGCGATCGCCGACAAGACGGTGTCATGCGCCGAGGTCATGACGGCTTATCTCGATCGCATCGAGCGCCTGAACCCGGTCGTGAACGCCATCGTGTCGCTGCGGGACCGCGAGGCCATCATGGCCGATGCGCGCCGCGCCGACGAGGAGATCGCAGCGGGCCGCCGGCGCGGCCCCCTGCACGGCCTGCCGCAGGCGATCAAGGATCTCGCGCCCTGCAAGGGCTTTCCGAACACGCTCGGCTCGCCCATCCACGCGAACACCATGGCCGAGACCGACGGCATCATGGTCGAGCGCATGCGAGCGGCCGGTGCGATCTTCATCGGCAAGACGAACGTGCCGGAATTCGGCCTCGGTTCGAACACCTACAACCCCGTCTTCGGTCCGACGCTCAACGCCTACGACCAGTCGCGCACGGCCGGCGGATCGAGCGGCGGCGCGGCGGTGGCGCTCGCCCTCGGCATGCTGCCGGTCGCCGACGGCAGCGACCATGGCGGCTCGCTGCGCAATCCCGCCGCCTACAACAATGTCTTCGGCCTGCGCCCCAGCTACGGCCGCGTGCCCGGCGGCACGGACGAGATCTTCTCGACCGCGCTCGGCGTCTCCGGCCCGATGGCGCGCACCGTGCCCGACCTCGCCCTGCTGCTTTCGGTCCAGGCGGGCTACGATCCGCGCATCCCGACGACGATCCGCGAGGACGGCTCAGCCTTCGCCAAGGCCCTCGACACCGACGTCTCGGGCTGGCGCGTCGGATGGCTCGGCGATCTCGGCGGCCAGATCGCTCTCGAGCCGGGCATCCGCGAGCTGTGCGAGGCCGGACTGAAGGCGCTCGAGGGCATCGGCGTGAAGGTCGAGCACGCGCCGCTGCCGGATTTTCCGCTGGAGGAGATGTTCCAGAACTGGATCAGGCTGCGTTCGGCCGGTTTCGCCGCGGCACGGCGGGCCGACTACGCCGATCCGGCGAAGCGGGCGCTGCTGAAGCCCGAGGCGCAATGGGAGGCCGAGCAGGGCGCGACCGTCTCCGCGCTCGATTTCGAGGCCTCGCTTCGCGTGCGCACGGCCTGGTACGAAGCGGTTCGGCGGCTGTTCGACCGCTACGACATCCTCGTCCTGCCGACGGCCCAGGTCTTCCCCTTCCCGAAGGACGTGACCTGGCCGCGCCGGATCGGGGAGCGGGAGATGGACACCTATCACCGCTGGATGCAGGTCGTGATCCCCTTCACGATGGCGAACCTGCCCGCCATCAGCGTGCCGGTCGGCTTCAACGAGGCCGGCCTTCCGATGGGCATGCAGCTCGCGGGACGCAGCGGCGACGAGCTCAGCGTCCTGCGCATCGCGCATGCCTATGACCAGGCGACGCAATGGGTGAAGCGGCGTCGGCCGGGGCTGCTGTCCGGCGCCTAACGGCTTCGGATCGGCCGATGAGGGGCCGTCCACACGGATGCTGATTGCCGGCCTCACCTGGAAGACGATCGGCTTCCTCTGGGCGGGCGCCTTCCTCGGCTCGCTCGCCGCGGGCGGAGCCGGATTCGCCTTCGCGCTGACCGCCTCGGCGATCTGGCTTCACGTGCTCGATCCGGTCCACACGACGATGCTCGTGGTCGTCTGCGGCACGATCCTGCATGCCGTGCTCGTCCTGCCGATGCTGAAGACGGTGGAGCCGGCACGGTTGGGGCCGTTCGCCGTCGGCGGGCTTCTCGGCATCCCCGTCGGCGTCGCGATCCTGACCTCCGTCAACGTCTCGGCCGTCAAGGTCAGCCTCGGGGTCTTCCTCGTCCTCTACGGGCTCTATGCGCTCGTTGCGCCGCGCCTTCCGATCGTCTCGGCGGGCGGCAGGCCCGCCGACGGTGCGATCGGCTTCGTCGGCGGCGTGCTCGGCGGGATCGGCGGCTTCTCGGGCGTCATCCCGACGATCTGGACGCAGCTCCGCGGCTGGCCGAAACAGACCGCGCGCGGGGTCTATCAGCCCTTCATCCTGATGGCGCATCTCGCCACGATGCTGGTCCTCGGCGCGGTGGCCCTGGACCGGGAGGGCATCCTGATGGTCCTGCTCGCCCTTCCCGCGCTCGCCGCCGGCACGGCGCTCGGATGGACGATCTACGGGCGGCTGGACGAGGCCGCCTTCAAGCGCCTGCTCGCGGCGATGCTGCTCGCCTCGGGCCTCGGTCTCGTGATCTGAGGGCCGCCGCCCGCCTCACCGCAAAGCGGCGAGCTTCTTGTCGCGGCGCCGGTCGACCGAAGAGGGGATGCGGAGGGATTCCCGGTATTTCGCGACCGTTCGCCGGGCGATGTCGATGCCCTCGTCCTTCAGCCTCTTCACCAAGGCGTCGTCCGACAGCACGTCGTCCGGCCCCTCGGCGTCGACGAGCTGCTTGATGCGGTGACGGACGGATTCCGAGGAATGGGCCTCCCCGCCTGAAGCGGCGGGGATCGAGGCGGTGAAGAAGTACTTCATCTCGAAGGTGCCGCGGGCGGTGCCGATGGCCTTGTTCGAGGTCACGCGCGAGACGGTCGATTCATGCATCCCGATCGCATCGGCGACCGTCTTCAGGTTGAGCGGGCGCAGATGGGTGACGCCGAAGGCGAAGAACCCGTCCTGCTGGCGCACGATCTCGCTCGCCACCTTGAGGATCGTCTTCGAGCGCTGCTCCAGGGAGCGCGTCAGCCAGTTGGCGCTCTGCAGGCATTCGCTGATGAAGCTCTTGTCCCCGTCCGTACGGGCAGTCCGCGACACCCGTGCGTGATAGGCTTGGTTGACCAGGACGCGCGGCAGCGTGTCGGGATTGAGCTCGACGAGCCAGGAGCCGTCCGGCGCGGCCCGCACGAAGACGTCGGGCACGAGGACCTGGACCGGGCCGCCGCCGAAGCCGCGGCCGGGCTTCGGATCGAGGCTGCGAATCTCGGCCAGCATCTCCGAGATGTCCTCGTCGTCCAGGCCGCAGAGCCGCTTCAGGCCGGCGACGTCCCGCCGGGCGACGAGATCGAGACGCGACAGAACGGCCGCCATCGCCGGATCGTAGCGGTCGCGCTCCTTGAGCTGGAGTGCGAGGCATTCGGCGAGATTGCGGGCCGCGATGCCGGTCGGGCTGAACGTCTGGATGAGCCCCAGGAGGCGCTCGACGCGGGCGGGCTCGGCCCCCAGCCGCTCGGCGATCTCGGCGCAGCTCTCGCCGAGATACCCGGCATCGTCGACCGCATCGATCACATGGCGCCCGATCAGCCTGTCGAGCGGATCGGCGGTCGCCAGAAGAAGCTGCCGCTCCAGATGATCACGAAGATTTTCGTCCTCGGTCAGGTTCGCCGTCGGATCGAACTCTCCGCCATCGAACCCGCCGCCTCCGCCGCTGCTCTGCCAGGCCGGCATGCTGACGGCGAGGGCATCGCCTGCGGCCCGCTCGGCCGGGGCCTCGGCGAAATCGGAGCGACTGTCCTGGAAGACCTCGTCGATGCGTCCGTCCGGAGCGCTCTCGATCTCGCCCCGGGAGAGGTCGAGACCGTCGCCTCCAGGGGGAGCGGGCTCGTCGAGCGAAACGTTGCGGGAGCCGTCGTCCGGAGCGGCGCTTTCGAGGAGGGGATTGCGCTCCAATTCGCCTTCGACATAAGTGGCAAGGTCGAGATGAGACAGTTGCAGAAGCTTGATGGCCTGCAGCAACTGCGGCGTCATGACCAGCGACTGGCCCTGACGCATCTCTAGACGATGCATGAGCGCCATCGCCACCTACTCCGGCACAGTTCTTGCTTGATTAAGCGGTTTAGCTGAGTTCCAGCCTGCGGTCAAAGTGTTTGTGCGGCGCACAAACCCGATCTCTGCCGGGAGCCGTCTTGCCGCGCGGCGCCGGCTTGGTTAGCCCGAAGGGCAAACCCGGCCGGAGGATGCCCCGTGAGCTATGACCATATCCTTGTGGAGACGCGCGACCGCGTCGGCCTGATCACCCTCAACCGGCCGAAAGCGCTGAACGCGCTTAACCAGGCGCTCCTGCGGGAGGTCGAGCAGGCCCTGTCGGGCTTCGACACGGACGAAGGGATCGGCTGCGTCGTCATCACGGGGTCCGAGAAGGCCTTCGCGGCCGGCGCCGACATCGTCGAGATGGCCGACAAGACCTATCCGGCGATCTATACCGAAGACCTCTTCGCGGTGGGCGACCGGATCGCGCGCCACCGGCTGCCGGTCATCGCGGCCGTCTCCGGCTTCGCCCTCGGCGGAGGCTGCGAGCTGGCGATGATGTGCGACATCATCCTCGCCGCCGACACGGCGAAGTTCGGCCAGCCCGAGATCAAGCTCGGCGTCCTCCCGGGCATCGGCGGCACGCAGAGGCTCGCCCGGGCGATCGGAAAGGCCAAGGCGATGGAACTGTGCCTCACCGGCCGGATGATGGGCGCCGAGGAGGCCGAGCGCGCGGGGCTCGTCGCGCGGATCGTACCCGCCGCGGACCTGCTCGACGACGCCCTCAAGACCGCGGCCACGATCGCCTCGATGTCCCGTCCCGTGGCGATGCTCACCAAGGAAGCCATCGACCGCGCCGACGAGACGAGCCTCGCCGAGGGCGTGCGCTTCGAGCGGCGGGTGTTCCATGCCGTCTTCGCCACGGAGGACCAGAAGGAGGGCATGAAGGCCTTCGTCGAGAAGCGTCCCGCCTCGTTCAGGAACGCGTGACCGGGATGGCCGAGATCGCATCCCTGCCGACCTATGCCGATGTCGAGGCGGCCGCCCGCCGCATCGAGGGTGCGGCCCACAGGACCCCGGTCCTCACCTCCCGGACCGCGGACGAGCGGACGGGCGCGCGCCTGTTCTTCAAGGCCGAGAACCTGCAGCGGGCAGGCGCTTTCAAGTTTCGCGGCGCGCTGAACGCCATCCGCTCGCTCTCGCCCGAGCAGAGGACGCGCGGCGTCGTGACGTTCTCCTCGGGCAACCATGCCCAGTCGATCGCCTATGCGGGCCGCCTCGAGGGCGTGCCGACGGTGATCGTGATGCCGAAGGACGCGCCGGCCCTCAAGATGGCCGCCACCAAGGGCTATGGCGGCGAGGTTCTGCTCTACGACCGCTATACCGAGGATCGCGAGGCGATCGGGCGGCGGCTGTCGGAGGAGCGCGGCCTCGCCATCATTCCGCCCTTCGACCACCCGGACGTGATCGCGGGCCAGGGCACGGCGACGAAGGAGCTGATCGAGGAGGTCGGACCGCTCGATCTCCTGCTCGTCTGCCTCGGCGGAGGCGGATTGCTCTCCGGCTCCGCCCTCGCGGCCGAGGCCCTCTCCCCCGGCTGCCGTGTCGTCGGGGTCGAACCGGAGGCCGGCAACGACGTTCAGCAATCGCTCGCGGCCGGGCGGATCGTCACGATTCCCGTCCCGAAATCCATCGCCGACGGCGCATTGACCCCGGCGCCGAGCGCGCGGACCTTCGCGCTGATCCAGCGCCTCGTCTCGGAGGTCGTGACGGTGCCGGATGCGGGCCTCGTCGAGGCGATGCGGTTCTTCGTCGAGCGGATGAAGATCGTCGTCGAGCCGACGGGCTGCCTCGCCGCGGCGGCAGCCTTCGGGGGCGCGGTGCCGGTCTCGGGACGTCGCGTCGGCGTGATCCTGTCGGGCGGCAATGTCGACCCTGCCGCCCTCGCCTCGTTCCTCACGCCCAAGGCGGGCACGCCCTGAATCAAGGGCGGCCCGGAGGGCGTTCGACGCCCTCCGGGCCCTCGATCGCGATCATCGTCTCGCGATCATCCGGACGAACCGGTCAGCGGCAGACGCGCGTGGTGCGGACGGTTCCGCCGCGACGGACCGTTTCGGTCCGACAGACCTGCCGGGGGCCGCGCGTCACGCCACGACGGACGGCGACGGGAGCGCCATATCGGTGGCGGTGACGATAGCCGTGACGGTGGTGATGAGGCCGATGGTGGTAGTGATGCCCGGAGCCGACGCTAACTCCGCCGGGCCCCACGCGAACAACCTGCGCCGAAGCAGCCGAAGCGGCCATGACGATCGCGGCAGCGGCGGCTATAGCGAGTGTTCTGATCATCTAGATCTCTCCTGATGTAAGGCTCGATAACGACAACAAGAATGATTTGTTTCGTCTATCGTCGGCATTGTTGGGAGATGACAATTTCGTAATTCACGTTCCATCACCAGTTCATCAAATGTTCATCTTTGCATGACTGAGGCAAATGCTGCCTCGCAGCCGCGATGGCTCAGGCTTGGCTTGGAGTCGCCCGCGCCTGTGGCTCGCAGCGCAAAAAAAGCGCAGCAGCCGGGATCGACGAGGTCGATCGCGCCTCTTGCCCGTGGCCGGCCCTGAGCGGCCTGCGATCCGATCGCGCAGGACGCCGACGACGAAGGCAGAGCGAGCCCGTCCGGGCGCTTGACTCGCGTCGCGCTTCCCCGCGACATGGGCACATCAACAATCAAATGAGGCGGAACCCCATGAAGCACAGGCTCGGCGTCGCCCTCTTGTCAGCTGCCCTGTTGTTCGGCGCAGCCCCCGCCGTCACGCCGGCCCTTGCCGACAAGGCCTCGAACACCATCCGCTTCGCCTACGATCAGGTTCCGGAGAATATCGATCCGTTCTTCAACAACATGCGGGCGGGCGTCATCATCGCCCATCACGTCTGGGACACGCTCGTCTATCGCGACCCGACGACCAACGAATACAAGGGCCAGCTCGCCGCAAGCTGGAAGCAGATCGACGACAAGACGATCGAGTTCGACCTCCGGCGGGGCGTCAAATTCCATGACGGGACCGAATTCACCGCCGACGACGTCGTCTTCACGCTGAATTTCGTCTCGAAGCCCGAGAACAAGGTTACGACGCAGGCCAACGTCAACTGGATCGATCGCGCGGAGAAGCTCGATACCTACAAGGTCCGCCTCGTCACCAAGGAAACCTTCCCGGCCGCCATCGAGTACCTGGCCGGCCCGGTGGTGATCCATCCGGCCAAATATTACGAGAAGGTCGGCCCCCGGGGCATGAACGAGAAGCCCATCGGCACCGGTCCCTTCAAGGTGACGAGCCACGTGATCGGCAAATCCGTCGTGCTCGAGCGCAACGCCGACTACTTCAAGGATTCGCCGAAGCCTCAGCCGAAGGTCGCCAAGGTCGACATCCGCTTCATCCCGGATCGTCAGACGCAGATCGCCGAGGTTCTGTCGGGCGGGCTCGACTTCATCATGAACGTGCCGAAGGACCAGGCCGAGCAGATGGCGAACGCGCCCGGCTTCAAGACGGTCGCGGGCGAGACGATGCGCATCGCCTTCCTGCACTTCAATTCCTTGCCCGACGGCCCGGTCCCCGCCTTCCGCGACGTGAAGGTGCGTCAGGCCATCAACCACGCCATCGACAAGGATGCGATCGTCAAGAACCTCGTCGGCGGCGGATCGCGCGCCCTCACGACGCCGTGCTTCTTCAGCCAGTTCGGCTGCACCGACGAGGGGGCGACGAAGTACCCCTACGATCCGGCCAAGGCGAGGGCGCTGCTCAAGGAGGCCGGCGTCTCGAACCTCTCCTTCGACTTCTACGTCTATCGCGAGCGCTCGATCGCGGAGGCGCTCATCAACTACCTTCAGGCCGCCGGCATCAAGGCGAACCTGCGCTTCATGCAATACGCCGCGATGCGCGACCAGATGCGCACCAACAAGGCGGCGCTCGGCTTCCAGACCTGGGGATCGTTCTCGGTCAACGACGTCTCCGCCTCGACGCCGGTCTATTTCGGCGGGAGCAGCGACGACATCTCCCACGACAAGGAGATCCAGGGCCTGCTGAAGACGGGCGACAGCTCGGTCGATCCGGCCGTGCGCAAGGACGCCTACAAGAAGGCTCTGACGCTGATCACCGAGCGGGCCTACACCGTGCCGCTCTACTCCGTCCCGACCTATTACGTCTCCTCCGACGCCCTCACCTTCAAGGCCTATCCGGACGAGCTGCCCCGCTTCTGGGAGATGACCTGGAAGTGAGGAACGCGGTGGTCGAAATGCGCCCTTCTCCCCGCGCGGGAGAAGGTGGCCCTGAGCAGGGTCGGATGAGGGTGTCACGCCAGGGCGTCGCATGATCGTTCGAGCGATGGAGGGCATTGCGCCAGCCCCCTCGTCGGTCGCGCCCTCGTCGCGCGGCCGGCTCCCACGAGGCGAGACGGAACAAAGGCAGGCGCCATGACCGCCTTCATCATCAAGCGCCTGATCCTGGCCCTGTTCGTCGGGATCGCGGTGTCGATCCTCTCCTTCGGCCTCGTCCGCATGACGGGCGATGTGGCGACCGCGATCGCCGGCGAGGGTGCCCGGGACGAGGACATCGCCCTGGTCCGCGAGACCTACGGGCTCGATCGTCCGGTCATCGTGCAATATTTCTCCTGGCTCGGAGGATTGCTGAAGGGCGATCTCGGGCAGTCCTACTTCTTCAAGACCGACGTCGCGGGCCTCGTCTTCGACAAGATCCAGGTGACGCTGACGCTCGGGATCCTGTCGCTGCTCTTCGCGCTGGCGATCTCGATCCCCCTCGGCGTCGTCGCCGCGCTGAAGCCGAATTCCTGGATCGATCGTCTCGCGCTCGCCATCGCGGTGGCCGGACAGGCTCTGCCGAACTTCTTCTTCGCGCTGCTCCTCGTGATGCTGTTCTCCATCACGCTGCGCTGGCTCCCGGCCTCCGGCACCGGATCGTGGAAGAACTACGTCATGCCGACCATCGCGCTCGGCTATTACGTCGCCCCGGCCTTCATGCGCCTCATTCGCGCGGGCATGATCGAGACCCTGTCCTCCGACTTCATCCGGACGGCGCGGGCCAAGGGCGTATCGCGCCCGAACGTCGTGATCCGGCACGGGCTTCGTAATGCGCTGGTCCCGGTCGTCGCGCTGGCCGTGGTCCAGCTCGGCTACCTCCTCGGCGGCTCGGTCGTGATCGAGACCGTCTTCGCGCTCGACGGCCTGGGCTACCTCGCCTACCAATCCATTACCCACAAGGACCTGCCGGTGATGCAGGTCGTGGTGCTGATCCTGTCGGTTCTCTACGTGTTGCTCACGCTCTGCGCCGATGTGCTCAACGCCTATCTCGACCCCCGACTGAGGGCCTCGATGTGAGCGGCTCCGCATCCGAAGAGGCCGTCACGGCCCCCGTCGCCCTCCGCTCGCTGCGCCATTCGTGGTGGCAGCACAAGAGCCTCGTCTTCGGCGGTGCCGTGCTCGCGATCATCGTTCTGATCGCGATCTTCGCGCCGCTCCTGTCGCCGCACGACCCCTACACGCAGAACCTCGCCCGCCGGACGGTGCCGCCCGTCTGGTACGCCCGCGGCGACTGGAGCCACCCGCTCGGCACGGACCCGCTCGGCCGCGACTATCTCGCCCGCCTCCTCTACGGCTCGCGCATCTCGCTGCTGATCGGCGGGTCGGTCGCCCTGCTCTCGGGCCTGATCGGCACCGTCCTCGGCGTCGCGGCCGGATATTTCGGCGGCCGCGTCGACATGGTCGTCACCTTCCTCATCACGGTCCGTCTCGCTCTGCCGGTGATCCTCGTCGCGCTCGCCGCCGTCGCCGTCCTCGGGGGCTCGCTGCCGCTCGTCATCCTCGTCCTCGGCCTCCTCAAATGGGACCGGTTCGCCGTCGTGATGCGCAGCGCGACCCAGACGGTGCGCAACCTCGAATACGTCTCGGCCGCCAAGGCCGGAGGCGCGACGACGGCGCGCGTCATCTGGCGCGAGATCCTGCCCAACGTCGCGCCCTTCCTCATCGTCACCGCGACGCTCGAAGCCGCGAGCGCGATCCTGCTCGAGGCCGCCCTCTCCTTCCTCGGTCTCGGGGTCCAGCCCCCCCTCCCCTCCTGGGGGCTCATGATCTCCGAGGCCAAGGCCTACATGCTGTTCTCGTTCTGGCTGATCGCCATACCCGGCGCCTGCCTTGCGGTGCTGATCCTCTCGATCAACCTTCTCGGCGACGGACTGCGCGACGCCATCTCACCCGACAGGACGAATATATGACCCG
The DNA here is from genome assembly GCF_004363955.1 of Enterovirga rhinocerotis. Lineage (GTDB taxonomy): Bacteria > Pseudomonadota > Alphaproteobacteria > Rhizobiales > Beijerinckiaceae > Enterovirga > Enterovirga rhinocerotis. Next base: position 216,939 of record NZ_SNZR01000014.1, on the reverse strand, counting down.
TGACGCGGCCATCGCCGAGGCGCTGCACCATTTCGACAGCGGCGCCTTCCGGGCCGATCTCGCCCGCCGGATCGCGATCCCGACCGAGAGCCAGAACCCCGCGCGGGCCGGCGACCTCCGCCGCTACCTGACCGAAGACCTGACGCCCGCCTTCGAGGCGCTCGGCTTCTCCTGCCGGCTCATCGAGGAGCCGAAGGCGAAAGGCCCGTTCCTCTATGCCGAGCGCATCGAGGACCCGGCCCTCCTCACGGTCTTCGGCTACGGCCACGGCGACGTCATCCGCGGGCTCGAGGAGCAGTGGAAGGACGGGCTCGACCCCTGGACCCTGACCGAGCGCGGCGGCCTCTGGTACGGACGCGGCATCGCCGACAACAAGGGCCAGCATTCGGTCAATCTCGCCGCCCAGGCGGCCGTGCTGAAGACGCGCGGCAAGCTCGGCTTCAACGCCAAATGGCTGATCGAGACCGGCGAGGAGACCGGCTCGGCGGGGCTGCGCGAGGTCTGCCGCGCCCATCGCGACCTCTTCCGCTCGGACGTCCTGATCGGCTCGGACGGCCCGCGGCCCGACCAGATGCGCCCGACCATCTATCTCGGCACGCGCGGCGGCGCCTCCTTCGACGTCTTCATCGATGCGCGCGAGGGCGGCCATCATTCCGGCAATTGGGGCGGCCTCCTGTCGAGCCCCGCGATCCAGCTCGTCCACGCCCTCTCGACCATCACGAGCCCGACGGGCGAGATCCTGATCCCGGAATGGCGGCCGAAGGGCGGCCTGCCGGCGAAGGTCCGCGAGGCTCTCGCCGGGCTCGAACTCGACATGGGCGAGGACGCCCCGGTGATCGATCCGACCTGGAGCGAGCCCGGCTTCACCGGCCCCGAGAAGGTCTTCGGCTGGTGCGCCTTCGAAATCCTCGCGATGGAGAGCGGCAACCCGAAGGGCCCGGTCAACGCCGTGCCTCCGAGCGCCTGGGCGCGTTGCCAGCTCCGCTTCGTGGTCGGTGTCGAGATGGACGACATCATCCCGGCCCTTCGGCGCCATCTCGACAAGCACGGCTTCGGCTATGTCCAGGTCGAGCCGGCGAAGGAAGAGGTCTTCCCCGCGACGCGCCTCGACCCAGACAATCCCTGGGTCTCCTTCGCCCTCGGCTCGATGCGGCGCTCCTCGGAGGCCGAGCCGCTGCTCCTGCCCAATCTCGGCGGCTCGCTGCCGAACGACGCCTTCTCCGACATCCTCGCCCTGCCGACGGTCTGGGTCCCGCATTCCTATAACGGCTGCTCCCAGCACGCCCCGAACGAGCACCTGCCCCCGGCGCTCCTGCGCGAGGCTTTGGCCGTGATGGCCGGGCTCTACTGGGACATCCCCGAAAGCGGCATCGCCAAGGGATGAGATCGTGCGGATCGCGCCCCTCCCGGCCGGTTCGCCATGGATCGAGACGATCGCGCGCCGGCAGTTCGAGTACTGGGGGGCGCTGACGGGTTTTGCGTCGGCCGAGGCCTATAGCCGCTTCCTCGCGCTTGCGGCGGACGCGGATGGCCTTCCGACCATTCTCGTCGCAAGCGATGGCGGCCGTTTCATCGGCTCCGTCAACGTGCTGGCCTCCGAGATGACCATCCGGCCCGAATTGACGCCCTGGCTGGGGCAGCTCTTCGTGGATGGCAGCGAGCGGAGCAGGGGTGCCGGCCGCAGGTTGATCGATGCGGCCGTAGAGCATGCCGCGTCGCTGGGGTTCCGTCGCCTCTATCTCTTCACCTCGGGAACGCTGCCCGACTACTATCGGGCCCACGGCTGGAGGGATGTCGAGGAGGTCGAGTATCTCGGCCGCATGCGGACGATCATGAACCGGTGTGTTCGGGCAGGTCTAGGTTGACGAAGACGGCCGGAGTTCAGACCGGAACGACCGCCAGACGCAGGCCGAGCGCCTTGGTGGCCTTCGCCAACGTGTCCAGCGTCGGGTTCCCGCCCTCGACGAAGGTCTTGTAGATCGTCTCCCGGCTGAGGCCTGTCTCCCGGGCGAAGGCGGTCACGCCGCGCGCCTTGGCGATATCGCCCAAGGCAACGGCGATGAAGGACGGATCGCCGCTCTCCAATGCGGCTTCGATATAGGCGGCCTGTTCCGCAGGGGTCTTCAGGTGCTCCTGGACATCGAACCGGGTCGTTTCGAGAGCCATCATCGTACCTCCTGAGCCAGGGTCTTCGCCAGTTCGATGTCCGCGTGCTGTGTGCGCTTGTCGCCGCCGCAGAGCAGGATCACGATCGTTTCGTCTCGGTGCACGTAATAGACCCGGTATCCTGGCCCCCAGTCGATCCGCATCTCGTTGACCCCGCCGCCAACCGCCTTCCAATCACCTGGACTGCCGGCCTCCATGCGGCGGATGCGGGCCACAATCCGCATGCGTGCATTCCGATCCCGCAATTTTGAGAGCCAGGTCACAAACAGGTCGGTTTGACGAACCTCGATCACGGCCGCCCCCAAAGCCTGGCCGTCAACTATAATGCACAGTCCCTCCACGATCCACCACGTCGGACCATGTCCGCGGATGAAAAGCTCAACGTCGATCTTAATGCGACCTCAAGCCCTGCCGGCTAAGGCTCGGGCTCGGCTTGGACAGGTTCGGGCGAGGCGATCATGGCGGCGGGGGCGCTCCTCGCATCGGGGTTCGACCGGCTTCGCTCTCTCCGCGAGGGTCCGGCGCGCTCGGCCCTGACCGTGTTCTCGATCCGCATCGCCTCCGCGATCGTCGCCTATGGCGCGCAGGTTCTCGTCGCGCGCCTCCTCGGCAACGAGCAATACGGCATCTACGCGACCGTCTGGGTCTGGACGGCGATGATCGGCCATTCCCTCACCTTCGGCCTGTCGCAGGGCGCCTCGCGCTTCCTGCCCGCACATCAGGCCCACGGCCATCTCGCCGAGGCGCGCGGCTATCTCCTCGCCGGGACGGTGGTGACGATCGGCGCCTCGCTCGCCGTCGCGCTCGCCGGGGCAGCCCTCCTGTTCCTCTGGCCCGGATTGCTGGCCGAGCCCTATCGCGCGCCCCTCCTCCTCGCGGCCTGCATCCTGCCGCTCTTCGCCTTCCAGGATTATCTCGAAGGCGTCGCGCGAAGCCAGGATTGGGGCGGGCTCGCCATCGCCCCGCCCTATCTCCTGCGGCAGAGCGTGATGATGGCGGCGATGGTCGCCGCCATCATGCTGGGCGCGCCGGCCGAGGCCGGCACCGCCATGGCCTGCATGCTCGCCGCCGCCGCCGTCGCGACCGCGATCCAGGGCGCGATCCTCCTCGTCCGCCTGCGCCGCACGATCCCGCCCGGCGCGCGGGCCTATCGCTGGCGCCACTGGTTCGGCGCGACGCTGCCGATCGCCGCGATCGACCTCGCCCATGCCGGGTTCACCTTCGTCGACGTCGTCGTCCTCAGCTTCCTGATGCCCCCCTCGGTGGTGGGGCTCTATTTCGCCGCGACCCGCATCCAGCAATTCGTCGCCTTCGTGCATTTCGCCGCGCAGGCCGCGAGCGCCCAGCGCTACAGCGCCGCCCATGCCGTCGGCGACCGCGCGGCTCTCGCCCGCCTCGTCGGCCGGATGTCCGTCGCGACCGCGGGCGCGACGGCCGTGGTGGGCGTGGTGATCCTCGCAGCGAGCCCGCTCCTCCTCGCCATGTTCGGGCCGGACTTCCAAGCCAGCGTGCCGATCCTCGCGATCCTCGTCGCGGGGACCGTGATCGGAAGCCTGTTCGGGCCGGCCGAGGATCTCCTCACGATGCTCGCGGGCGAGAAGCTCTGCGCCGTCGTCACCGCCGTCATGCTCGCGATCGCCGTCCTGCTGTGCCTCGCGCTCGTCCCGGCCTTCGGCGCGATCGGGGCGGCGCTCGCCATCGCGACCGCCACCGTTCTGCGCGCCGCCGCGCTCGCCGTCGCGGCCCGGCGCATCCTCGGCCTCGCGACGCCGGTCTGGTCGCGGCGCACGGAGCGAAACCCATGACGCCCGCGCCGACCATCGCCGAGGCCCGGTCCGCGATCCTGCGCCCGGAGGAGATCGCACCGGCAGCCTGGGACGACCTCTTCCGCCGGGCCGCCTCGCCCCATCCGTTCTACAGCCGCCACGTCATCGCCGCCCATCGCTCCGCAGGGCTCCTGCCGTCCGACCTGCGGGTGCTGACGGTGTCCTCCGGCAAGCGGCTGGATGCGCTGCTGCCATTCGGGCTGCGGCGCGATCTCAGCGCGCTCGGCGGCCTCGTCGCGCGGCCCTTCCTCTCCCCCTACATCACCGCGACGGCTCCCCTGATCGTGGCGGATGCCGGCCGGGCGACGCTGGCCGCGCTCGCCGACGGCCTCCTCGCCGCCTCGGGTGGACGGGCCTGGCGCTGGCCGCTCCTGTCGAGCGAGAGCGTAGCGGGATCGGCGCTGCTCGCCGCGCTGCGGAGCGCGGGCTGGAGCCATGCGGCCGCCATGTCCTTCGAGCGCCCGGTCCTCGACCGCCGCGAGAGCTTCGATGCCTTCCTTGCCGGGCACCCGCACCGGGCCCGCTTCAAGGATCTCCGGCGCCGGCTGCGGCGGCTCGGCGAGACCGGCCGGGTCGCCGTCGAGAGCGCGGAGGAGGGCTCCCGCCTCGCCGCGCTCGTCGAAACGTTTCTGCTGCTGGAAAAGGAGAGCTGGAAGGGCGCCGCGGGAACCGCGCTCGCCTGCCGGACGGAGACGGCCACCTTCGCCCGAACCCTCTTCCGCGACACCGGCGGACCCGTCTCGGCGCGGGCGGACGCCCTGACCCTCGACGGCCGGCCGATCGCCATCAGCCTCGCGCTCGTCGGCGCGGGGACGGCGACGCTGCTGAAGACGACCTATGACGAGACCCTGCGAAGCCAGGCTCCGGGCCTCCTGCTCGAAGCCGAGATCGCGCGGCTCTGCCACGAGACCGGCTTTGCCGACAGGCTCGATTCGGCGACGCTTCCCGGCTCGCCGCTGGAGAGCCTCTACCGCGACCGCGAGACGGTCGCCGAAATCATCGCCGTCCCGCCCGGAGCGGACGCGCTGACGCTGGAGCGCCGGCTCCGCCTGGCCCGCTTCGAGCGGCGCGGCCGCGAGGCCGCCCGGCGCATCCTGCCTTCCGCCCGTAGGAAGACGTGAGAACGGGCGGAAGTGACGCTCCCGCCCGCGCGCTCAGATGACGATGTCGAAATGCGCGGCGGTGAGGGTCGGCATGGTGGTGAAGACGGCGATGAGCTGGGGCGCCTCGTCCCGGCAGGAGCCGTCCGCGTCGTAGTAGAGGGCACCCTTGCTCTCGACATAGAGGAAGCGGTCGGTTGCCGAGGTCGCCCGGCCGGTCGTGCTCAGCACGAATTGCTCGGGCGTGAGCTCGTCCCCCGCGACGAGGCCGCCGCCGAAGAGCGAGGCTCTGATCTGGAGCGTGTCCTCGCCAACGACGAAGTCGCGGATCATGTCGCGATCGGCGTTCGTCGCCGTCAGCACGAAGGTGTCCGCGCCCGCTCCACCGAACAGGCTGTCGATGCCCGCGCCGCCGATCAGCGTGTCGTTGCCGGCCTCGCCGCGGATCGTGTCGCGCCCGCCCCCGCCGGCGAGGATGTTGTCGTCGGCACTGCCCTGGATGACGTTGTCGAGGTTGTTGCCGGTCGCGAAGACGATGCCGTCGCGCAGGATCAGGCGCTCGACAGAGGCGCCGTCGGCGAGGATGTAGCCGTCGACGCTGATGAAGGCGGTGTCGTAGCCCTCGCCCGCCTCTTCGATCATCGCGTCGCCGAGATTGTCGATGTAGTAGGTGTCGTTGCCGGTGCCGCCGATGAGAGCATCGACTCCGGCTCGTCCGTCGAGGCGGTCGTTGCCGGCCCCGCCCCACAGGACGTTAATACCGCTATTGCCCATCAGGATGTTGTCGAGCTCGTTGCCTGTGCCGCCGAGATCGGCGCTTCCCATCAGGAAGAGGTTCTCGACGTTGTCGCCGAGGACATAGTTGTCGAGCGTGGTCCGGACCTGGTCCATCCCCTCGCCCGCGAGTTCCACGACGACGTCGCCGGCATTGTCGACGAAGAAGATGTCATGGCCGGTGCCGCCCGTCATCGTGTCGGCCCCGAGGCCGCCATCGAGGCGATCGTCGCCCGCCCCGCCCGAGAGCGTGTTGGCGCCGCTATTGCCCTGAAGGACGTTGTCCAAGGCATTGCCCGTGCCGCTGAGATCGGCGCTGCCCATCAGGAACAGGTTCTCGACATGGTCGCCGAGCACGTAGTTGTCGAGCGTCGTGCGGACCTGGTCGAGCCCCCCGCCGGCAAGTTCCACGACGACGTCGCCGACATTGTCGACGACGTAGATGTCGTTGCCGGCCCCGCCCGTCATCGTGTCGGCCCCGAGGCCGCCGTTCAGGCGATCGTTGCCCGCGCCGCCGATCAGAATATCCGCGAAGTCCCCTCCTCCGAGCGCTACAGACGCTAGATTTTGTGAAAAATCGGCGCGAATAGAATACTGATCAGCGCTCATCCAGCCGGAAATACCGTTAGGGTCGCCAAAAAATACTCCACTTCCATAGCTTGCGCCAAAGATATTCATCAGGTACCAGGCCGGGGAAACATACGGGCCGACGCCATAGCTGCGATTTGGATCTTGATAGGTGGCCGGATCCGCATTTGTGAACGCGACCGTATTGGTCGGGTCGAAGTCGCCCCCATAGGTGAATGAGATGGTTGCCATCGCTGCCTCCGGAGGGCTGCGCCCTCGCCCCGCAACGACTCACACATCTCACCTCAGCTTAACAAGAACACTCTGCGACCAAGTATTTCCGGAATATTCGTCCGGCCTGACAGCCCTGTACGAAACATGACATAAGCGGTGCCGCATTCACGGAGAGGCCCGCTCCGGTCACTCGGGCGGACGCCTCTGCGTCCCGATCGCGCGCCGGACGAGGTGGCGACGCGATGCCGGTCCTTGATGCGGCAGGACATCCTCCCGACGGCGTTTTTCTGACGATAGAAGATGGGCGAGAGGGGGATTCCGGCGGCGATCGACCTTGGCCGGGATGTTCGGAGCGGCAGCCGACGCCTCGACCTGGCCGCAGATCGCATCGCCGTCGCAGCCCTTGTCGGCGAGGAAGACGCGGCAGGCGGGCAGATGCCGCAGAATGCTCGCTCCGGCCGAGCCGCCGGCAACGTGCCACCGGGGAGCAGGAAGGCCAGCGGACGACGGAAGCGGTTCGTCGGAGCGCGGATCGTGGTCGCGCGGCCTCCCCGCCGATTGCCTGGGTCGCCTTCCCCGTCTCACGCCGGAGGTCCGCCGCCTTCGCGAGGCTATGGACGAGGCGAGACCCAGGATGACGGCGCCGCGCTCAGATGACGATGTCGAAATGCGCCGCGGTGAGGGTCGGCATGGTGGTCAGGACGGCGATGAGTTGCGGGGCCTCGTCCCGGCCGGAGCCGTCGGCGTCGTAATAGAGATGCCCCTTGCTCTCGACGTACAGGAACCGATCCGTCGCCGAGGTCGCGCGGCCGGTCGTGCTCAGGACGAACTGCTCGGGCGTGAGTTCGTCCCCGGCGACCAGGCCGCCGCCGAAGAGGGAAGCGCTGATCTGGATCATGTCCTCGGCCGCCACGAAATCGCGGATCATGTCGCGGTCGGCCGTCGTCGCGGTCAGCACGAAGGTGTCCGCGCCCGTCCCGCCATACAGGTTGTCGATGCCCGCGCCGCCGATCAGCGTGTCGTTGCCGGCCCCGCCCCGGATCGTGTCGCGCCCGCCCCCGCCGGCGAGCGTGTTGTCGCCGGCATTGCCCTGAATGACGTTGTCGAGGTCGTTGCCGGTCGCCGAGACGATGCCGTCGCGCAGGATCAGGCGCTCGACCGAGACGCCGTCGGCGAGGACGTAGCCGTCGACGCTGAGGAAGGCGGTGTCATAGCCCTCGCCGGCCTCCTCGACCATCACGTCGCCGAGATCGTCGATGTAGTAGGTGTCGTTGCCGGTGCCGCCGATGAGGATGTCCGCGCCGCCCCGCCCGTCGAGTCGGTCGTCGCCGGCCCCGCCCGAGAGGGTGTTCGCGCCGCTATTGCCCATCAGGATGTTGTCGAGCTCGTTGCCCGTGCCGCTGAGATCGGCGCTTCCCATCAGGAAGAGGTTCTCGACGTTGGCGCCGAGGACATAGTTGTCGAGCGTCGTGCGGACCTGGTCGATCCCCTCGCCGGCGAGTTCCACGACGACGTCGCCGACATTGTCGACAAAGAAGATGTCGTTGCCGGTGCCGCCCGTCATCGTGTCAGCGCCGAGGCCGCCGTCGAGGCGGTCGTCGCCCGCGCCGCCGCTGAGGCTGTCCCCAGCCGAGCCGCCGATCAGGATGTCGCCGAAATCCCCTCCGCCGAGCGCAACCACGGCGTTATTTTGACGGAAATCCGCGAAGATCGAGTAGTTGGTGCCGTGGATCCAATCCGGGGGGCCGTTAATGTCCGAAAAATACTGACCGCTGCTGTAGGAAGGAACTCCCCACGGATTGAATAGAAAATATCCGGAACTACCACCGACCCCGACCCCATATGAGCGATCCGGGTCCTGATATTCGGAGACGGACGTGTTGCCGACATCCACTGTCTGGAGCGGATTATAATCAGTGCCGTAAGTGAATGAGATTGTTGCCATCGACGCTTCCCGAGCATGAGGCGAGCGCCCCGCATAAAGACGGCTCACTCATCGCATTGCGGGTTAAAGAGATCACCACGCGCTATCGGGAATTTGAACCGAACGGTCGGATATGTCGGGACCGTACGGATACCGACTGAGCCCAGCTCGGCCCCCACGACAACGCCAGCTCCGATCTCCCGGGCGGGCGCATCTGGGTCTCGATCGCAAGCCGGACGATGTGCCGGGCCCGATGCCAGCGGGCGCAAGGCGCGGTCAAGACATCTCCCATCGAGATGGCAGCCGCGCAGCGCCCATCTTGCCTCTTGGCCAGACCGGGTCTGCGTGGTTACGATGCAAACGTCGACCGAGGATCGCAATGCCCGAGAACGAGACCCGCTCGCACCTCCGCTCCGATCTCGGCGTGATCGAGACCGTCGAAAGCGACGAGATCGTCCGCTGGGACGGAGAGCGGCTCTATGTCGAGCAGGACGTCTATCACAACGGCCAGCTGGTCCACCGCAAGTACCGGCGCAACGTCACCGAGCCGGTCGCCCGGGCCCTCACGGCCCTGCTGCTGTCGCGAACGCATTGACGGGCTTTTGGCCGGTTCGGCGGCGCGCTCCCGTTTCCCTTGGAGGAAACCGGAGACTCTCCATGAAACCCGCCCTCGTCATCGCCGCGCTCGCGCTTCTCGTCCTCGCCCCGACCGAGCCGGCGCGGGCCCAATCGGGCTATGCCGCCGCGCAGACCCGCGCCGGGCACGGCCAGGCCGGTCGCCGCAAGGCCCGGCGGCCGGCGATCCGTCCGTCCAGCGCGCGGGAGCCCGGCGGCCGCTGCGGCCAGCTGAACCTCGAGCGCGCGCGCCTCTACGGCCTCTGCCGCTGACGCCCCAGCGGTGTCACCGATGCGCGGCCGCCAGCGCCTCGTCGAGATCCCGGTAGAGGTCGTCCACATCCTCGATCCCGGCCGAGAGCCGCAGCAGATCCGCCGGACAGGGCGTCCCCGGCCCCTCGATCGAGGCACGGTGCTCGATCAGGCTCTCGACCCCGCCGAGCGAGGTGGCCCGCTTCCAGAGCCCGACGCGGGCCGCGGTCGCGATGGCCGCCGCCTCCCCACCCCGGACCTGGACGGAGAGCATGAAGCCGAAGCCCTTCTCCATCTGCCGGGCCGCGACCTCGTGGCCCGGATGCTGCGGCAGGCCCGGATAGAGCACGCGCGAGACCTGCGGGTGGCGCGCGAGGCGCTCGGCGAGATCCTGGGCGGCGCGGGCCTGGGCCGGGGCGCGCACGTAGAGCGTCTTGAGGCCCCGCTGAAGCAGATAGGCCTCGAAGGGCCCGAGGATGGCGCCCATCCCCGACCGGATCGTCGCGAGCCGCGCCCAGTACTCGTCGGCCTTGGCGCCCGCGAGGACGCCCGCGAGCGCGTCCGAATGGCCGTTCAGGATCTTCGTCGCCGAATGCATCACGATGTCGGCGCCGAGGGAGAGCGGACGCGTATGGAAGGGCGAGGCGCAGGTCGAATCCACCGCGAGCCGGGCGCCCGCCCGATGCGCAAGCGCCGCCGCGGCCTCGATGTCGGTGACGGTCCAGAGCGGGTTCGAGGGCGTCTCCACCCAGACGAGCTTCGTCTTCCCGGGCCGGATCGCCGCTTCGAGCTGCCCGAGGTCGTCGGTCTCGACGAAGGTCACCTCGAGCCCGAGGCGCCGTCCCTCCGTCAGCAGCCATTTGCGCAGCGCCCAGTACATGACGGCGGGCGCGACCATGTGGTCGCCGGGATCGAGCGCCAGGAAACAGGCCGTCGCGGCCGCGGTGCCCGAGCCGAACAGCATCGCGCCGGCCTCCGCCTCCTCCAGCGCCGCGATGACCGCTTCCGTGTCGCGGATCGTCGCATTGTCGGGCCGGCCATAGACGAAACCCGAGCGATAGGCGTTATCGGGGTCGCGCAGATAGGTCGTGGCGAGATGGAGCGGCGGCACGACCGCCTTGGTGACCGGATCGGTCCGGCCGAGCGCCTGCGCGGCGAGGCTCGCCTTGGACCAGGAAGAGGTGTCGCTCATGACGAGGCTTTCGGCGCAATGACATCGGGCAGGACGGAAACCGTATCAGAGGCTCGGCCCTCGGCAATGCGGGGGCGGGCATGACGCGGTCGCTGCGGACGGATGCGCTTCTGCGCACGGCCATCGCCGTCGTGCCGGTCGCGATCGTCTCGATCCTCGGCGGGTTCGCGACCGCGCCGAACATCCCCGGCTGGTATGCGGGGCTGACGAAGCCGGCCGGAACACCGCCGAACGGGGTGTTCGGACCGGTCTGGACCGCGCTCTACGTGATGATGATCGTCTCGGTCTGGAGGCTTCTCGGCCATCCGCCGGAGACGCCCGGCCGGCGGGCGGCGGTCATGGCGTTCTTCGTCCAGCTCGCGCTGAACTGCCTGTGGTCGTTCGCCTTCTTCGCCGCGCGCAGCCCCGCGCTGGGGCTCGTCGTGATCCTGGCGCTCATCGCCGCCCTGATCGCGACCATCCGGCTCGCCTGGAATGTCGACCGGATCGCGGCCGGGCTGCTCGTGCCGTATCTCGCCTGGGTCTCGTACGCGACCTACCTCAATCTCGGCGTCTTCTGGCTCAATGCCTGATGCCCGCCTCGTCGAGCACGCGCCGGACGCCCGTGCGCAGCTCGGCCAGCGAGAAGGGCTTGGTCAGCACGTCCGCGACGATCGCCTCGAGGTTCTTGGCGCGCTCGCGCTGATCGGCATAGCCGGTCATCAGGAGGATCGTGAGGGCCGGGTAGTCGCGCTTCGCCGCGAGGGCGAGCGAGATCCCGTCCATGATCGGCATGCGGATATCGGTGAGCATCAGGTCGACGGCGCCCTCGATCTCGGCGAGCCGCTCCATGGCGTCCGCACCGTCGATCGCGGTCGTCACCGTATGACCGTCGAGTTCCAGGCCCCGCTTCAGAAATCCTCGAACCGTGTCTTCGTCATCGACGAGAAGAATACGCGCCATCACTGATCCCGGCCGTCGAACAGATCCGGCTCCTCCTGCCCGTGAGCCACGATCCCGACGAAGGGCAACTGACGGAAATTATGGGCGACGTCCATGCCGTAGCCGACGACGAACACGTCGGGGCAGGGAAAACCGACGAAATCGGGGTCGATCGTGACCGCCCTCTTGTTGGCCTTCTCCAGAAGGACGGCGACGAAGACGCGGCGCGCGCCGCGCGCCATCAGGAGATCCTTGGCGAAGGAGAGCGTGCGGCCCGATTCCAGGATGTCGTCGACGAGGAGGACGTCGCGCCCCGCGACGTCGCTCTCGATGTCGCGCAGGATCGCCACCGAGCCGCGCGAGACGGTCCCGGAGCCGTAGCTCGACAGGTGGATGAACTCGACCTGCGGCGCCGCCCGAGCCCTGTGCAGGGCCCGGATGAGATCCGCGGCGAACATGAAGGACCCCTTGAGCACCGCGACCACCAGCAGGTCGGGTGCCGTCGCGGCCACGATGGACTGGGCCAGTTCCTCGTTGCGGGCTGCGATCGCGGCCTCGTCGAAAAGGGTGCGCAGGCGGTAGGTTCGCTCCATCCGCCGATGGTGGCAGAAGGCGGCGGCGGGGGACAGGGACAGAGGGTCTCACCCGGCGCGGAAGCTGTGCATGACGTGCGTCAGCGCAGCTCTGCGAGCGATCCTGCGGTCGCGTCATGCGCCCGCACGTCCTTGAACGTCACCTCCACGCGCCGCGATGCCGGCGGCGGCGCGGTCAGCCGGACCCGGAAGGGCACGGTGCTGCCCCGCTCGAGTTCGCCCTCGGCCGCCCGGGCCGACCAAGCATAGAGACCCTCGCCCGAATCGCTCTCGATCGAGATCAGGAGAGGCGGAACCGACCGCGCGGCGCGATCGACATTGGTGATCTCGCCCGACACTTCGAGGATCGGGGTCCCGTTCTCCTCGACGAGGACGGAGCGGATGGCGGCGAGCTTCAGGCCGACGAGGTTCACCGGAAGGCCCATGGCGGCATAGACCGAGGCGGTTCCGGGCATCGCGGCGACGACATCGGCGCGGAACAGGAACAGGGCGGGCACCCCGACGAGGATGCCGATCGCGGCGGCGACGCCCCGCAGGGAGCGGGCGGCCTTGGCCACCCGGCGGGGCGGCCGCGAGGCGGCAACGCGCCGGCGCCTCGGCTTCGGCGCAGACGCCTCGTCCCGCGCTCGGATCGGCGTCTCCTCGGCCGTTTGCGGCGGATCGGGAGGCATCCGCTGCGGGATCACGTCGATGTCGTGAGGGGCGCCGGACTCGATATCGAGGCTCGGTTTCTCCGCCGGGGTCGCCACGAACCAGCTTTCGCGGCAGGACGCACAGCGTACCTTACGTCCCGCAGGTCCGATTCGATCTGCCGGGAGACGGTATGCCGCGGCGCAGGACGGGCAGGTGATCAGCATGGGACCTTCGGCTCACGGGCCTCGATGCCACCCTGGCCCCGTCATGGTTAAACGCGCGTGAATTGGGACGAGGCGACGACGGCGCCCTCGGTCGTCCGGCTGGACGGCGTCGGCTTCCGTTACGGCACGGGGCCGGAGATCCTCTCCGAGGTCTCCCTCGACCTGCCGCCGCGATCCTTCCACTTCCTCTCCGGCCCGTCGGGAGCCGGGAAGACGACCCTGATCCGGCTGATCCTCCTCTCGGTGCGGCCGACGAGCGGCGAGCTGCGTCTGTTCGGCGAGACGACGGCCGACCTCGCCGGCGACCGGCTGACGCAGTTCCGCCGGCGCATGGGCGTGGTGTTCCAGGATTTCCGGCTTCTCGACCACCTGACGACCTATCAGAACGTCGCCCTCCCGCTGCTCGTGCAGGGCTACGAGGAGGCGACCTTCCGCGGCGAGGTGGTCGAACTCCTGCAATGGGTGGGACTCGGCGACCGCATCGGCGCCATGCCGCCGACGCTGTCGGGCGGCGAGAAGCAGCGCGCCGCCATCGCGCGGGCCCTGATCGCCCGGCCGGAGCTGATCCTCGCGGACGAGCCGACCGGCAATGTCGACCCGGCCCTCGCCCGCCGCCTCCTCCATCTCTTCGTCGAGTTGAACCGCCTCGGCACCTCGGTCATCCTCGCCACCCATGACGTCGCGCTGATGGACCAGGTCGAGGCGGGACGGCTCATCCTGCTCGACGGCCGCCTGTACCACGACCCGTGACCGCCTCCGTCCTCCCTCCCCGGCCCGACGAATCCGAGCTCGGCCCCATCGGCCGCGGCCTTCAGATCGTGCCGAACGACGGCGGCGCGGGCTGGACCCTCGTCGCCGTGATCGCCGCCCTCGCCTTCCTCGCGGCCTTGGCGGCCGGTGCCGCGGTCCAGGTCGCGAGCGCTGCCGCCACCTGGCGCGAGGCGATCTCCCACGAGGCGACGATCCAGGTGAAGCCCGATCCCGGGCGGGACGGCGAGGCCGACCTCGCCCGCGCCGCCGAACTCGCACGGGAGACCCCGGGCATCCGGACGGCGCGCATCCTGTCGCGGGACGACGCCGAGCGCCTGCTCGAACCGTGGCTCGGGGCGGGGCTCGATCTCTCCGACCTGCCGGTCCCGCGCCTGATCGCGCTCGAACTCGCGCGCGATCCGAAGCCCGACCTGTCCCGCCTCGCTTTGCGGCTGAAGATCGACGTGCCGGGCTCCTCGCTGGACGATCACTCCGCCTGGCTCTCCCGCCTCGCCGCCGTCACGGCGGGAATCGTCGGCTTCGCGATCTCCGCCGTCATCCTCGTGCTCGGCGCCTCCGCAGGCGCGATCGGCTTCGCGACGCGAGGAGCGGTCACGGGGCATCGCGACGTCGTCGAGGTGCTCCGCCTCGTCGGAGCGCGCGATGGCTTCGTCGCCTGGTTGTTCGCGAAGCGCTTCGCGCGGCTCGGGCTTCTCGGCGGCCTGATCGGCTCGGCCGCGGCCGCCGCAGCCCTGCTCGGGCTGGCCCTCCTCTCCGATAACGGTGCCTCCGGCGGGACGGGCCTGATCGCCGCGCTGGCCCCGAGCCCCTGGACCTTCGCGGCGATGGCGGCCATCGCCGTCGCCGATGCCGCCGTCGCGGGAGCCGTGGCCTGGACGGCCGTGAAACGGTTCCTCAAGGTTCACCGTTGAGCCTGGAGGCCGTCATGGACCATCCCGATCCCGGATCGCGATCCGATCCGGGCCATGGCCCCCGCCGCCTTCGCGGCGCCTGATTCGCGAGTCACGTGTCGGAGATGAACTGGGCCTTGAGTCCCCGCACCGGGCCTCCTGCCGTCGAGAAACCGGCGGCCGGGCCACGCAAGCCCGGATGGTTTCGCCGCGTCCTCCAGCTCGTGGTGCTGCCGGTGCTCGTGATCGGCGGGCTGTTCGCCGGGGGATTCGGCGTCTTCGTGTGGTCGCTCGACCGCAGCGAGAGCGAGCCGGCCATGGCGGCGGACGCCATCGTCGCCCTCACCGGCGGCCAGGGCCGGGTCGAGGACGCCCTTCAGCTTCTCGCCCAGGGCTGGGGAACGCGCCTCCTGATCACCGGCGTCAACGAACGCACCAGCCGGGACAGCATTCTCGCCCTGTCCCCTGCGCTCCGCGGCATCGTCGATTGCTGCGTCGATCTCGATTATCGCGCCAGGAACACCGTCGACAACGCCGCCGAGATCCGGCGCTGGGTGGAGGAGAGGGGCTTTCGCTCCCTCATCGTCGTGACCTCCTACTACCACCTGCCGCGCACGCTCGCGGAGCTGAACGAAGCCCTCCCCGGCGTCCGGAAGATCCCGCATGCGGTGGTGGGCACACGGACCGGCGAAGCCTGGGACGCCACGCTTGCCCGGGGGCGGGTCATCCTGATGGAATACATGAAGTTTCTGGCGGTCTCGGTCCGGACGCGGATGGCAGGCTGGACCGGCGCGGACCACCATGCGGAGGCGCTTCGCGAGGCACACCCGTTGGCGAAGTCGGGCCGCACGGGTTAAACGGGCGCTGTCTCTCCAGTTCCCGGTCCGATGGTCGCCCTCCGCTCGCATCTCTTCAACCTCCTCTTCTATCTCAACCTCGTCCTCTGGCTGATCCCCGCCATCGCGACCTTCGCGATGCCCCGAAAGGCGATCATCCGCTACGCGCAGACCTGGGGCCGCTTCAATCTGTGGCTGCTCCGCGTCATCGTGGGGACACGGGTCGAGTTCCGCAATCTCGACCGGATCCCGCCCGGCGGCCTCCTCGTCGCCGCCAAGCACCAATCCTTCCTCGAGACCTTCACGCTGCTCTTCTGCGTGGACGATCCGACCTTCATCCTGAAGCGGGAGCTGCAATGGATCCCGGTCTTCGGCTGGCTGACGATCAAGGCGGGGATGATCCCCGTCCGCCGCGGCGGTGCGACCGCGCTCGGCGAGATGAACCGCGCGGCCCGCACGAAGGCTCAGGAGGGCCGCCAGGTCATCATCTTCCCGGAAGGGACACGCCGCCCGCCGGGGGCCGAGCCGGCCTATAAGAACGGGGTCGCCCATCTCTACCGGACACTCGGCATGCCTTGCCTGCCGGTGGGCCTCAATTCGGGCCTGTTCTGGCCCCGCCGCCACTATGTCAGACGGCCCGGAACGGTCGTCATCGATTTCTGCGAGGTGATTCCGGCCGGGCTCGACCGGGAGACCTTCATGACGCTCCTGATCGAGCGGATCGAAACATCGTCCGACGCCCTTCTCGCGGAGGCCGGAGGCGCCCCGGCCCCGACCGCTTCCGGCATGGCCGTGACACCCTGATGGAGACAGCAGCCATGCCGACCGAAGCCGCCCGAGCCGACGAGGTCATCGCCTTCTGGCGCGGGGCGGGCCCCGAGAAGTGGTTCGCCAAGGACGCCGCCTTCGACGAGACCTGCCGGCAGCGCTTCCTCACCGCCTGGGAGGCCGCCGGCCGGGGAGAGCTGGACCATTGGGCCGAGACGCCCGAGGGCGCGCTCGGTCTCGTCATCCTGCTCGATCAGATGCCGCGCAACATGTTCCGGAACGATGCCCGCACCTGGTCCACCGATCCGCAGGCCCTCGCCGCGGCGCAGGCCGCGATCGCGCGAGGCTTCGACAAGGAGCTCGAGGAGGACATGCGCGTCTTCCTCTACCTCCCCTTCGAACATGCCGAGGATATCGAGGCGCAGCGGAAATCCGTCGCGCTCTTCGAGGCGCTCGGCCGGCCCGAGCAGCTCCACTGGGCGCGGCACCATCTTGACATCGTCGAGCGGTTCGGACGCTTTCCGCACCGCAATGCCGTCCTCGGGCGCGAGAGCACGCCCGAGGAGCTGGCTTTCCTCGAAGTGGACGACTTCCGCGGGTAGCCGTTCTCTCAGGCCGAGCGCGCGCCGGCCTCCCCTCCCCTCGCCCGGCGCAGAGCCACCGCCGCGGCGAGGTCTTCCAGCACGGCCACCGTGGTGCCCCAGCCGATGCAGCCGTCGGTGATGCTCTGGCCATAGGTCAGGGCCATGCCGGGCAGCACGTCCTGCCGGCCTGCCACGAGATGGCTCTCGATCATGACCCCGACGATGCGGCTCTCGCCTCCGGCGATCTGACGGGCGATGTCGGCCGCGACGATCGGCTGGTTCTCGGGCTTCTTCGCGCTGTTGGCGTGGCTCGTATCGATCATGACCTGCGGCGCGACGCCCGCCCGGGCGAGATCGGCACAGGCCGCTTCGACACTCGCGGCATCGTAGTTCGGCCGCATGCCGCCCCGCAGGATGACGTGGCAATCCTCGTTGCCGGTCGTCGCCGCGATCGCCGAGCGTCCGGCCTTCGTCACCGCCATGAAGTGGTGCGGGTAGGAGGCCGACTTCACGGCATCGGCCGCGATGCGCAGGTTGCCATCCGTCCCGTTCTTGAACCCCACGGGGCAGGACAGGCCCGAGGCGAGCTCGCGGTGGATCTGGCTCTCCGTCGTGCGGGCGCCGATCGCCGCCCAGGAGACGAGATCCGCCAGATATTGCGGCGTCGTCATGTCGAGGAACTCGGTCCCCGCCGGCAGGCCGAGATTGTTCACCGCGGCGAGAACGTTGCGGGCGAGACGCAGGCCCTTGTTGATGTCGAAGCTGCCGTCGAGATCGGGATCGTTGACGAGGCCCTTCCAGCCGACGGTCGTGCGGGGCTTCTCGAAATAGACGCGCATCACGATCTCGAGGCGGTCGGCGAGGCTCTCGCGGAGCGCCACGAGACGGTTGGCGTAGTCGACGGCCGCCTCGGGATCGTGGATCGAGCAGGGGCCGACGACGACGAGCAGCCGGTCGTCCTGCCCGTGCAGGATGTCGTGGATCGCCCGCCGCGAGGCGGTGACGGTGCGCGTCGCGGTGTCGGTGCGCGGGATGTCCCCGATCACCTCCGCGGGCGGCGAGAGTTCCTTGAGTTCCTTGACTCTGAGATCGTCTGTCGTGGTCGGCATGTCCTCGGGCTCCTGTTCGGAGACCTGCCGGCCCAATAAAAAAGCCGCCAGGTCTGGCGGCTGTTCGGATGTCTGGCGTCGGCTCTCAGTCCGCGCGCGATCCTCCCACCGCCGGTGAGTTGCCGTAGCTAAAGTACCAATAGAAGGCGGCGGCGGAGGTCATCGCCGCACCGGATAGCGGATGCGCGGGCGCTTGTCATCCCCGATCCGTCCGGACGACAATCGCGCCGCGCGACCGATGCGCCGAGGACACGACCGATCCCACCATGACGCCGTCATCCCCCACCTTCGCCCTCGCCCTCGGCGGTGGCGGCGCCCGCGGCCTCGCCCATATCCACGTGATCGAGACGCTGGACGAACTCGGCATCCGGCCGGTCGCCGTCGCAGGAAGTTCGATCGGCGGCATCATGGGGGCCGCCCTCGCCGCCGGCATGTCGGGCCGCGACATCCACGATTATGCGCGCTCGATCCTCGGCCGCCCCGCGGCCGTCGCCGGACGCATCTGGGGCACGCGCCCGACGACGGTCGCGGATGTGCTGGAGCGGGGGCTGCGCATCTCGCAATTCGATCTCGAACGCATCCTTCGCGCCTTCCTGCCGCCGCAGGTCCCGGCCCGATTCGAGGATCTGACGATCCCGCTCTCGGTGGTCGCGACCGATTATTTCGGCCATCGCGAGCAGATCATCCGGGAGGGCGACCTCATCTCGGCGCTCTCCGCCTCCGCCGCGATCCCGGCCGTGTTCCGCCCCGTCATGCGAGAGGATCGCCTCCTGATCGATGGGGGCATCATCAACCCGGTGCCCTTCGGTCTCCTGCGCGGGACCGCCGATCACGTCATCGCCGTCGACGTCGTCGGCGCTCCCGAGCCCTCGCCGACGCGGCGGCTCAACTCGATCGACCTCCTGTTCGGCGCGAGCCAGTTGATGATGCAGGCCCTGATCGCGGAGAAGCTCGGTCGCGAACGGCCCGACATCCTCGTGCGCCCACCGCATTCGCGCTTCCGCGCCCTCGACTTCCTGAAGATCGACGCGGTTCTGGCCGAGAGCGTCGGCATCAAGGAGGATCTGAAGCGCGCCTTGGACGCCCTTCTCTCAGGACGAGCCGCTCAGTCGCCGCGCCCGGCCTGAAGACCGACGCCCGCCCGCTTCAGGCGCCTCCAGAGACCGCCGATGACATGGCGGCCGCCCCGCCGAAAGGGGGCCGCCGCGCGCCCGCCCGCGATCTGGACGCGCAGCCCGAGAGCGTCCGTGTTGAGAGGCGCCGACCGGAGCGCGCGGTCGTTCCACTCGGAGGCTTCGTCGATGCGCCCTCGTGCCAGCAGGAACTTCGCGAAGCCCGTCCGATAGGAGGCCGCCTCCGCCGCCCCGTTGCATTCCCGGAAATGGGCCTCCGCCTCTTCGAACTGGCCGAGAGCCTCGCAGAACATCGCCTTCCAATAGACGACGAGCGGCCCGGAGATGGGGTCGGCACGGACCGTGTCGAGGAGGCTCCGCCCCTCCTCGAACCGGCCCAGATGATAATAGGCCTTCGCCCGTTCGAGCGAGACGTTGACGCCCGTCCGTCCGAGCGCGGCCGCTTTCTCCGCCTGCTCGGCGGCCTCGGCATGGCGGCCGGCCTCGTTGTAGAAGCCTGCGAGGCGGATGCTCGATGCCGGATCGCCTCGGCCCCGCCTCGTCAGCGCGAGCAGCGTCTCCTCGCCCTGCGCCTCGCTGCCGGCGCGCAGCAGCGCCGAGCCCAGCGACCGCAACAGAACCACATCGTCCGGGAAACGCGCCGTCGCGTCCTGGAGCCGCCGAAGGCCGACGCGGAACAGCCCGGCGCGCATCTCCTCGCGCGCGGCCTCGACGACGCCCTTCACCGTCTCCTCGTCGGCCCCCGGCACGTAGCGGCGGATCATCCGGTCCACGTTGAAGCGCACGATGGCCGGCTGAACGTGAATCTGGTCGTCCCGGAAGGCGAGCGACCGGTCGGTGAGGGTCACGCTCTCGTAGGACGCGAAATAGTCGATGTTCGCCCGCTCTGCGACGAGCACCTCGCAGGCCGCCCGCAGCACCGACTTGCTGTAGCAATTGGCGATCGCGACGTCGGCCGGCGTGAAGGTCGCCGTCAGCGGCACGGGCGAGACGGTCAGGATCATCCGGTAGTCGGGCGGGCAGACCTGATCGAGCAGGCCCATCAAGTCGCGCAGCGAGGCGACCACTTCATCGTGGCCGAGAACGTGCAGTTCGAACCGGTCCGGCTCCGCCCTCGTGGCTGATTTCGGGGGCGCGCAATTGATGTAGAGGCCGCTCTTGTGATCGAACCAGGCCTCGATCAGGCCGAGGGTGATCAGGACGAATTGGCTCTGGGCGAGTTCGCGATAGAGGCGGTTCACCCGCTCGCGCCGCGCCAGCACGGCCTCGGCCGGAAGCGGCCGGGTCGTCAGCCTGAACTGGGGATCGAAGAAGCGCCCCGGCATGAGTTCGAGCGTGTGGGTCTGGAGGTCGAAGGGCTCCATCCCGAAGGCCCAGCGGATCTGAGCGGGAATGCAGGTGGGCACGTAATTGTTGAGCGCGCTGATACCGTCGCTGCCCCAATCGACCGTCTCGTCCTTGGCACAGGCCCAGGTCGGAACATCGAACCCGCGATCGAACAGGGCCTCTTCGATATTCCGGGCGAAGCAGGAGCCGATCGTGAAGATGCGCTGGCCGGGCTGGAAGGTGAAGCTCGGCCGGAAGAACGGATCGGCGAAATGGGCGAAGCGGTTCTCGGGATCGTCCCGCCGCGGCCACTGCCCGGCAGGATTGTCCTTCAAAGTCCGGAACGCCGTCTCGGCGCTGTAACGTCGTATCGGCACGCCGCACCTCGGCTCGCATCCCCGCAGACCTTGGGGCCATCCCGCCGATGCCGCAAGGCGTCCGGGCGTCGCGTCCCTCAGGCGCCGGGCAGCGCGATGCCCTCGCGCTCGAGCGCGCGCCGCACGGCCGGACGCTCGCCCATCGTCAGCGCGTGACGCGTCCAGGCCGGGAAATCGCCCGGCATGTCGTAGCCGAGATGGGCTCCGCGTCCCCAGTTCCACATGACGAAGAGATAGGGATCGGCGACGCTGTAGCGATCGCCGGCCAGCCAGGGCGAGGACGAGGCGGCCAGCTTCCGTTCGACCTGCTGCCAGACATCGCGCGTCGCCTCCCGGCCCTTGGCCACGACATTGGCGATCGCCTCCTCGCCGGTCGCATAGCGCTCCGGGCGGCGGGTATGCGCATAGGCGACATGGAGCCCCGACGAGCACCAGGCGAGCCATTCGGCACAGACCGCCTCCGACCGCGCATCGTCGGGCCAGAGGCCCGCCTCCGGAGCCTTCCGGGCGAGATAGCGCAGGATGGCCGGGTTTTCCGTGACGACAAAGCCGCCATCGGCCAGGGCCGGCACGCGGCCTTTCGGGTTGATCTTCAGATAGTCGGGGGAGCGCTGCTCGGTCGTCGAGAAATCGACCCGGCGCGCCTCGAAGGGGAGGCCGGTCTCCTCGATCGCGATATGCGAGGCGAGCGAACAGGCACCCGGCGAATAGAAGAGCGTAAGGGTCATCGAGGGTCCTGATCCTCCATCAGCTTGATCCCAACCAGCCCGGCAAGCCGCCCACGCACCTCGGCAAGCACCGATGCGGGCACCGCCTCGACGAACGCGAACAGACGCGACGCCTGATGAACGGCCCTCACTTGATCGACCAGGACGACGCCCTTCGTCTTCATCTCGGGCGGCAAGGGCACCTCGAACGGCCATCCGCGCCCGCGATTCGAGATCGGGCAGATCACGGCTCTGGTGGAAACGGCATGATACGGTTCGTCCGACAGGACGAGGGCCGGCCGGCGGCCGGCCTGCTCCGTTCCGAGAACCGGATCGAGTTCGACCCAGATGACGTCACCGGCTCTGGGAAGCGCGGCCATGAAGCAGATCGTCGAGGGTGATCTCGCCGCGGGAATACTCGTCGTCGATGATCTCGCTTCCTCGGTCGGGTCCCCAGTTCACCATCTCGGGTTCGTGCCCGGGGCCGAGGCGGCGAGCTTCGGCGACGAGCTCGTCGAGCGAGTAGACAGGGATGCCGTTTACCCGGCGGCGCCGGACTGAGGGCGAGGTCATCTGGATCGTCGCATCCTTGGCGCTGAGTTCCAGAACCTGCCCCTCCCGCAGACCGAGATCCCTGACGACTTCCGCCGGCAATCGGACGGCGAGGCTGTTTCCCCAGCGGGAGACCTTGGCTTTCATCGGTCACCTCCGACCCGGATATACACCGGATATCCGCGACCCTCAACGGAGCCGGCGGATCACATCCCGATCGCGCCGCGGGACATGGCGGCGATGCCGGTGCGCGAGACCTCGACGAGTCCGACCGACATCATCAGCCCGATGAAACGTTCGACTTCCTCGGTCGTGCCGCTCAGCTCGAACACGAAGGAGGTCAGCGTCGCATCGACGACCTTCGCCCCGAGGGCCGAGGCCAGACGCATCGACTCCACGCGCTGCTCGCCCTTGCCGTCGACCTTGGCGAGGACGAGTTCGCGTTCGATCGCGTTGCCCTGGACGGTCAGGTCGAGCACGCGGTGGACCGGGACGAGGCGCTCGAGCTGGGCCTTGATCTGGTCGAGGATGGCGTTCGTCCCCGTCGTCACGATGGTGATGCGCGAGACGTGGCGCTCGTGCTCGGTCTCCGAGACCGTCAGGCTTTCGATGTTGTAGCCGCGACCGGAGAACAGGCCAGCAATGCGGGCCAATACGCCGGGCTCGTTGTCGACGATGACCGAAAGCGTATGGCGGGTCGCGGTCTCGACGAGGGTCGGATCGGGGTAATGCGTGCTCGCGTTCATCGGAGACTTCCGGGCAGGACGATCGTTCGCAACAGCCATCGCCCCGGGCGGGGCCGATTGCAAGCGCGTGTCACGCAGCGGCCACCGCCTCGATCTCGATCAGCCAGGCCTCGTCGAAGATGCCCGTGACGATGACGGTCAGCGCGGGGCGGCGATCGCCGAGGACGGCGCTCCGAATGTCGCGATTGGCCACCGCATCCTCGCGCCGCGCGAGGAAGGTCGTGACCTTCACGAGGTTGTCGAGCCCCATCCCGGCCGCTTCGAGCTGGGCAACGACATTGCTCCAGGCGAGACGGCACTGCTCCGCGAAATCCGCCGGACAGCGGCCCTCGCGATCGACGGGTATCTGGCCGCTGACGAAAAGCAGTCGCGAGGCACCCTCGACGAGCACCGCCTGGGCATAGCCGCGCCCGGTGACGTCCGGCGTGGCCGGGGAATCGACGGTCGTCGTTCTCATGGCGAAGTCCTCGTCCGAAGATCGGCGGCCGGGGGCTCGTCGACCTCGTCGACATCCACCACCCACGGCTCCTTCAGTGCCTCTGCGAGCCATTCCTTATAGGAGGGCAGGCCGAGCACGGCGTCCATATAGGCCCGGCTCCCGGACGAGACCGCGAAGCCGTAGGTATCGAGCCGCGTGATCACCGGCGCATACATGGCGTCGGCCGCACAGAAGGCGCCGAACAGGAACGGGCCACCTTGGCCGAACCGGGCCCTCGCATCCGCCCAGATTGCCTCGATCCGCCGGACGTCGTTCGCGACCTGCTCGCCGCGGTCCCGCCCGGCGAAGCGCTTGCCGAGATTCATCGGGCAGGCGCGGCGCAAGCCCGAGAAGCCCGAATGCATCTCGGCGGAGATCGAGCGGGCCAGCGCGCGGCCCTCCCTCGCGCCCGGCCAGATCCCGGCCTCGGGCCAGCGTTCGGCCGCGTATTCGACGATGGCGAGCGAGTCCCAGATCGTGACCCCGTCATCGATGAGCACCGGCACCTTCCCGGCCGGGGAATGAAGCTGAATCCGCTCCCGCGTGTCGTCGCGCCCGAGCGGGACCAGGATTTCCTCGAAGGGGATCTGTGCCTCGCGCAGCAGCAGCCACGGACGCAGCGACCAGGACGAATACAGCTTGTTGGCGATGACCAGGGTCGGCGGCATGCGATGGCTCCGAAGCGGGGCGCGATCCTGCGCGAGGAGACCGGCAACGGCAACGATCTCGCGCGAAGCGATTGATCGAACCCGGACGGCTCCCCATTTTTTCCCTGCGCGCGATCGGCGGGAACCGAGCCCGGAGGCCGGCGTTTGCGTGCCTTACAGGAGAAACAGCATGAGTCGCGGATATCCCTCGCTGGCGGCATTGCTCGGTCTGGTCGCGGTGGCCGGCTACCAGAACAGAGAAAAGATCGGCGAGTGGCTGGGCAGCCTGTCAGGTCCCTCCGGCCAGGCTGGCGACCGGCCGGGCGGCCTCGACGGCGTGCTGGGCCCCTGGCGCGACGCCTCGGGCCAGACGGAGGCCGGGGCGGCCCGGTCGGGAGACGGCGGCCTTCTGGGCGGCGGCCTCAAGGACCTCGTCGACCAGTTCCGCAATGCAGGCCATGGCGAGACCGTGGATTCCTGGGTCAATTCCGGCCCGAACAAGCCGGCGGAATCGAGCCAGCTCGAAACCGCCATCGGCCCGGACCTCCTCAAGACGCTGTCCCAGCAGACCGGCCTGTCGTCGCAGGAGATCCTCGAGCGCCTGTCGAAGGCTCTGCCCGAGGCCGTCGACCGCTACACGCCCGACGGCCGCCTTCCCGCCTGAACGGGCACATCGTCGACATGACCGAAGGGCGGGCCTCGCGGCTCGCCCTTCGCATTGGGCCGATGCTCCGAACCAGGCAGGGGCGAAGCGATGACCGGCCCTCGATGCCTGTTGCCCCCCGCAGACGATCCGCACGCGAAAACGCTCTATGCAGGCAGGGACGCGAAGTCGGCCCGCGCGTCGGCATGCTGCGGAGAGATGATGAGCCCACCGATCGAAATCCTCGTCGACGCCGATGCCTGCCCCGTGAAGGACGAGATCTACCGCGTCGCCGCGCGGCACGGGCTGCGCACGCGCGTCGTCGCCAACCGGCCGATCGCCATCCCTCGCGATGCGCTGATCGAGCGGGTGGTGGTCGGTGCCGCGCCCGACGCGGCCGATGACTGGATCGCGGGCGAGGCGCAGCGAGGCGTCGTCGTCGTGACCGCCGACGTCCCGCTCGCCCATCGCTGCGTGAGCGCCGGCGCGGACGTGATCGCGCCGACCGGCAAGCCGTTCACGGCCTCCTCCATCGGCATGGCGCTCGCCACCCGCGACCTCATGCAGGATCTGCGAGAGGCCGGTGCTGTCACCGGAGGTCCGCGCCCGTTCTCCCCCCGGGACCGATCGGCCTTCCTTCAGGCCCTCGACCTCGCGATCGTGCGGCTGAAGCGGGCGGGCTTCGCGGCATGAGCCTGCGCATGGAAGCGGGCAGCCTCCGGTCCCGCCTCCTGAACCGCTTCCTGCGGCGGGTCGTCAAACCGCGCTCGCTTCATCGCCCCGACATCGCCGCGAGCCGCGCGCTGGTCGACAGCTACGTCCTGCCTGCGCGCCTGTTCCGCGTCAGGGCGGAGACCGCGCAGGCCGGCAGCATCCCCGGCGAATGGGTCAGAGGCCGCTCGACCGATTCCGGCACCCTCCTCTATCTCCACGGCGGCGCCTTCGTCCTGTGCTCCTCCGCGACGCACCGCCCGGTGACGAGCGCCTTCGCCCGGCGGGGCTTCGGGGTCTTCGCGCCCGATTATCGGCTCGCGCCGGAACACCCCTATCCCGCGGCGCTCGAGGATTGCCACGCGGCCTATCGGGGCCTTCTGGCGGACGGCGTTGATCCGGCGCGCCTCGTCCTCGCCGGGGAATCCGCGGGCGGAGGCCTCGTGCTCTCTCTGCTGCTGCGCCTGCGCGACGAAGGCCTGCCGCTCCCGGCGGCGGCCGCGGTCTTTTCGCCCTGGAGCGACCTGTCCCTCTCGGGCGAGAGCCTCGTCGCGAACGACGCGCTGGATGCGATGTTCCACGCCGCCCAGGCTCCCTGGCTCGCCGCGCAATATGTCGGCGCGGCGGATCCCCGCGATCCTTATCTGTCGCCCGTCTTCGGCGATTATGCCGGGCTGCCGCCGCTCCTCGTCCAGGTCGGCCAGCACGAGCTCATCCTCGACGATGCGCGTCGCGTGGCCGCGCGGGCCGAAGCGGCGGGCGTTCCCGTCGCTCTCTCGGTCTGGCGCGACGTGCCGCATGGCTGGCAGCTCTTCTTCCTGCTCCCGGAGGCCAAGCGCGCGATCGAGGAGACGGACCGGTTCTTCCGCGATGCCATTCGGGACGGGGAGGCCCGCCGGTCCGACGAACGGAGCCGTTTCGCGGCCTCCTGAACCGCTTTACAGATCAGGAGCGGCGAACGGCCTTGGCGGGACGGGGGATGCGATGGTGACGAAAAGCGAGGTGGAGGCACTCCTGCGGGCAGCCTATGCGGCCCGCCAGCGCGGAGACCTCGACGAGGTGATGGGCTTCTTCGGCGAAGGCGCGCATTTCTCGGTCTCGGGCTCGGCCGCGGCGAGCCCCGTCCCCACCGTGGCCAGCGGAAGCGCGGCGATCTGCGAGGTCCTGCGGCGCCTCGTCTCCGCCTTCGAGTTCAAGGAGGCGACGATCGTCTCGCTCGTCGTCGACGGCGCGGAGGCCGCGGTGCATTGGCATGTCCATGTCCGCTCGCTCGCGACGGGCGAGGAGGCCGAAACCGACATCCTCGACATGCTGCGGATCGAGGACGGCCGGATCGTCTCCCTTCGCCAATTCGCCGACACGGCGCTGATCAACCGCCTGCTGGGGCGATGATGGAAGCGGATCTCGCCTCGCGGCGCGTCTCCCTCGCCGGCACATCCCTTGCCGTCGACGACGATCAGCCGACCTTCTGGGACCGGGTCGAGGCGGGACGCTGGGAGCCCGGGACCATCGCGGCTCTGGCGCCGCTGCTCGGACGCGGCGTCACCTTCCTCGATCTCGGCGCCTGGGTCGGCCCGCTCTCCCTCCTGGCCGCTTCGCGCGGCGCGCGCGTGTTCGCCGTCGAGGCGGACCCCGCGGCGCAGGACCAGTTGCGGCGCAACCTCGCCGCCAATCCGGACCTCGCCCCACGGATCGAGGTCATCGAGGGGGCCGTCTCGCCCCATCCCGAGCCCGTACGGCTCGGAGCCCGGCGCAAGCCGGGCGACTCGATGTCGAGCACCCTTCTCGCCGATGGTCCCTCGTCCTGGACGACGCCGGCCGTGACGCCCGCCATGCTCGCCGGACGGATCGGGAGCGCCGGGCCCATCGTCGTCAAGATCGACATCGAAGGCGGGGAATACGCCCTTCTGCCCCATCTCGGACCGCTCCTGACCTCGGCGGACATCGCCGTCCTGGTCTCCTTTCATCCCCTGATCCTGTCCGAGGCCGGCGAGCCGGAGCCTGGCCGGCGGCTCCTCGAGGCCGCCGCGATCTTCGACGGCTGGGATGCCCGGCCGGTGGCGGAGGACGGCCCGGCCGGTTTCCGCCGGCTCGATGCGGCATCCTTCGACCTCGCGGGATGCGACGCCTGGCTCTTTCGAAAGACGCAGGTGCCGTCGCTTGGCCGACCCGCGCCGAGCCGATAAGGGTCGGACCGAGTTCCAGGAAACGCCGCCTCGATGCAGAGTTCGCCCGACCAGCCTGCCGTTTCGCTCGACGGCGTCGCCATCACCTTCGCCCTGTCCGGCGGCAAGACCTATCAGGCGGTGCGCGACATCGACCTGACCGTCGCGCCGGGCGAGTTCGTCGCGATCGTCGGGCCGACGGGCTGCGGAAAATCCACTCTGCTCAACGCCGCCGCCGGCCTCCTCGTGCCGAGCGCGGGCGGCGTCGAGATCTTCGGCGCGCGCCTTTCGGGCCTCAACGCGCGGGCGGGCTATCTCTTCCAGGCCGATGCGCTGATGCCGTGGAAGACGGCGCGCGACAACGTCGCGGTGGCGCTCGAACCGAAGCGGGTGGCCCGCGCCGAGGCGCTGCGGCAAGCCGACGGATGGCTCGCCCGCGTCGGCCTCAAGACCTTCGTCTCGTCCTATCCGCACATGCTCTCGGGCGGCCAGAGGAAGCGCGTCGCCCTCGCCCAGATGCTGATCCGGAATCCCGAGATCCTGCTGATGGACGAGCCCTTCGGGCCGCTCGACGCCATGACGCGGCAGATCATGGGCAACCTCCTCCTCGACCTCTGGGCAGGGGACAGGAAGGCCGTGATGTTCGTCACCCACGACCTCGAAGAGGCGATCGCGCTCTCCGACCGCGTCGTCGTGATGTCCGCCGGCCCGGCCGCCACCATCATCGGCGACTTCAAGGTCGGCCTCGCACGACCGCGCGACACGGCCGAGATCCGGCTCGACCCCGAATTCCACCGCATCCACAAGGACATCTGGGAGAGCCTGCGGGCCGAGGTCCAGAAGGCCTATGCCTTCGGCGAGGCCGGCTGATGCTGTGCCGAGAGATCATGCCATGACACGTCCGAAGCTCATCGCCGCGCAGGTCGGCGTCGCCGTCGTCGTGCTGCTCGTGTGGCACGTCCTGACGAACTACCCGATCTTCGGCGACGTGAAGAACGCCCAGTTCTTCTTCTCGACGCCCGCCAAGGTGATCGAGCGGGTCATCCGCGAGATCTTCACCACCGAGATCTGGCACCATCTCTGGATCACGCTCCAGGAGACGATCCTCGCCTTCATCTTCGGGGCGGCGGGCGGCATCCTCGTCGGCTTCCTCTTCGCAAGGCGGGAGATGCTGGCCGCCGTCTTCGACCCCTACATCAAGGCGTCGAACGCCCTTCCCCGCGTCGTGCTGGCGCCGATCTTCGCGCTCTGGTTCGGGCTCGGCATCTGGTCGAAGGTGGCGCTCGGCTTCACGCTCGTCTTCTTCATCGTCTTCTTCGCGGTCTACCAGGGCGTGCGCGAGGTCTCCCCGACGGTGCTCGCCAATGCCCGCATGCTCGGCATGAATGAGCGTCAGCTCCTGCGCCACGTCTATTGGCCGGCGGCGCTGACCTGGACCTTCTCCTCGCTCCACACCTCGGTCGGCTTCGCGCTCGTCGGTGCCGTGGTGGGCGAGTATCTCGGCTCCTCGGCCGGGCTCGGCTACAAGATCCAGGAGGCGGAGAGCGTGTTCGACGTGACCGGGGTCTTCGCCGGCATGGCGATCCTCATGGTCTTCGTCCTCGCCCTCGACGCCGTGGTCACGGCCATCGAGAACAGGCTGCTCGTGTGGCGGCCGACGCCGGGGAAGGCACTCTGACGGCGAACCGGCGAGCGAGAGAACTCACGCCGCGAAGGCCTCACGGAGCCGGAAGGCGGGTCCTCCCGTGGCGAGGATCGGGCGGATCCGCTCTGGGGGAACGGGGCGACCGAACAGGAAGCCCTGCACCTCGTCACAACCCAGTTCGCGCAGATGGCGGAGCTGAACGGGGGTTTCGACGCCCTCCGCATTGATGGTGATCCCGAGGCTCGATCCGAGGCCCGTGATGGCGGCCACGATCGCCCTGCATTCCGGTCTGGCGCCGAGTTCCTGGACGAAGCTCTTGTCGATCTTGAGCTTGTCGAACGAGAAGACCCGCAAATAGGTCAGCGACGAATATCCGGTCCCGAAATCGTCGACCGCGATCCGCACGCCGAGCGCGCGCAACCGCGCCAGGGTCGCCAGATTGGTCTCGGTGTCCTTCAGGAGGATGGATTCGGTGATCTCGACCTCCAGCCTCGCCGGATCGAGACCCGTCTCATCGAGCACCATCTTCACCGTGTCGACCAGATGGTTGCCGTTCGGGTGGAATTGAGCCGGGGACAGGTTGACGGCAACCTTGACGTGCTCGGGCCAAGACGTGGCCTCGCGGCACGCCTCGCGCAGCACGTAGTCTCCGATGTCGAGGATCAGTCCGATCGTCTCGGCGAGAGGGATGAATTCGGCGGGCGAGATGAAGCCGTGAACCGGATGGCGCCACCGGACCAGGGCCTCGCAGCCAACGATCTCGTCCCGCGCGCAATCGACCAGCGGCTGATAATGGACGCCGAGCGCCTTGTCGGCGACGGCGGCTCTCAAATCCTGCTCGAGGGCCCTGCTCGCCTGGATGACGGTGTCCACGTCGGCGTCGAACCAACGATGCGTCCGCCGTCCTTCGCGCTTGGCGCGATACAGGGCGAGATCGGCATTCGCGAGAAGGCGGTCCGATGTCCGGGCATCGGGCGTCGCCTCCGCCAGACCGATGCTGACTCCGATGAAGACCTCCTGACGTTTGAGAAGAAACGGCGCCGACAGCGCATCGACGATGCGGCCGGCCATCGCGTCCGCCCGTCGCATGGCTTCGTCGCCCATCACGAGCACGGAGAATTCGTCACCACCCAGACGGGCCACCAGATCGGCACGGCCTGGCACCTCGGCGCGCAAGCGGGATGCGACGAGGCACAGCAACTCGTCTCCCGCAGGGTGTCCCAAGCGGTCGTTCACGCCTTTGAAGCCGTCGAGATCGAGGCACAGGACAGCCACGCCGCCCGGGCTCGATGCCGGGTCGTCGAGCCCCACCAATGCTTCGGACAGCCGTTTCAGGAAGAGCGCCCGGTTCGGCAGGCCGGTGAGAAAATCGTGATGCGCGAGATGCGCGACATGCGCCTCGATCCGGCGGCGCTCGGTGACGTCGGTCGCAGCCAGAAGCACGGCCGGCCGATCCTGATAGCGGATCGGCCGCGCATAGGAGAGGGTCTCGATCTGCGAGCCATCCGAACGCCGATGCGCCTGAAGTTCTCCGGCGCTCTTGACCGGCATGGCGTCGGCCTTTGCCGGCACGGATGGATCGTCCCCCGACAGAAGATCGTGGACGCGCATCGCGGAGAAATCCTGCGCGCTGAAGCCGTAATGATCGACCGCCGCCTTGTTGACCGCCAGGAAACGCTGATCCTCTCCGTCGCACACCCACATCGGCATCGGATTGTCCTCGAAGAGAAGACGGTAGGATTCCTCGCGTGCCTTGATGCCTCCGACATCCGTCACCACGAGAGCGAGGAGATCGCCGACGCAGCCGGCCTCCACCTGAAGATGCAGCCATCCGCCGCCAGGGCGCAGATCGAACGAGTATTCGAAGGCGTCCGTGGATCCGTCCTGGAGGACACGGCACAATCGATCGAGGATCGGCCTCCGATCAGCCGGCAGCAGAAATTCGCTGAGGCGACGCCAGAGCAGCGCTTCCGTCGATTGCCGGAAGAGGGTCGATCCCCCGTCATTGATCGCAACGATCTGAAAATCCTCGGGTCGCCCGGCATCGTCGCGGAGCGTCGAGAGGGCCAGGATGCCCTGCCGCGTCGACCGGAAGATCGCCTCGACGAGGCTCGTCCGCTGTCCCACGAGATCGGAGAACAACAGCACGACCGGCCCGCCCCAGCGCTGCGTCAGGGGCAGCGCGGTCAGTGTCACCGTCTCGACCGAGCCGTTGCGGACCCGCTGGCACACCAGCCTCGTCGGCTCCCCGGTCTCGAGCGCGCTCACCCAGGCGCGCCGGAACGTTCCCTCGTCATGCGGATCGAGGTCGGCCAGCGACAGGTCCCAAACCTCTCGCCCGAGCCAGGTCTCGAAGCCGTGTCCCGCCCATTTCAGGGCAAGACGATCCCCGCCTGCTGCCACGATGAGTGCGGATTTCGCGGAATAGCGGCCCAGGGCGCCGAGAACGAGTTCCTCATAGCTCGTGCTCCCGTGTCGGCGAAGCTCGAACCAACGCTGAACGAGATCCGGTTCGAGAAGAACCGGATCGATCGAATGCGGATAGGACATGTCTGGTCGTGGTCCCGCTGCGCCGAGCGGATGAGCTGGATCATCAGCTTGAAACAAAAGATCAAAAAAAGCGTGCACTCCGCTATGCGATCTCGATGTCGGCCATGTGAACGAGCATGTCTGCGACGGGACCCCGGCGAGGGTCGCATGAGAGATTGGCGGCCGGACAGCCGGATGCCGACGCGCCCCCTCCGTCGGGCATCGTTGCGCGCGGCCTGCAACTTTGTCAGAAGCAGCATCAACGGAGGAACACCATGGAACGCAGGACCTTTCTCGGCGGCGCGGTGTCGCTCGGCGCGCTGACCCTCGGCATGCCCGCTTTTGCGCAGCCTGCCGGAAAACCGGAAAAGACGAGCGTGAAGCTCGGCGTCGGTGGCAAGCCGCTGCTCTACTATCTCCCGCTGACGGTCGCGGAGCGTCAGGGCCTCTTCAAGGAGCAGGGGCTCGAGGTCGAGATCAACGATTTCGGCGGCGGCGCCAAGTCGCTGCAGGCGCTCATCGGCGGCTCCGTCGACGTCGTCACCGGCGCCTACGAACACACCATCCGGATGCAGGCCAAGAACCAGTCCATCCAGGCCGTCTGCGAACTCGGCCGCTTCCCCGCCATCGTCATCGCCGTGAAGAAATCGCTCGCGGGCGAGATCAAGTCTCCGGCCGATTTCAAGGGCAAGAAGATCGGCGTCACCGCCCCCGGTTCCTCGACCGCCATCACCGCCCAATACGCCATGGTCAAGGCGGGACTGAAGCCGACGGACGCCGCCTATATCGGCGTCGGCGGGGGCGCGGGCGCGGTCGCCGCGATGAAGAGGGGCGAGATCGAGGTGATCGCGCATCTCGATCCCGTCATCTCGAAGCTCGAAGGCGACGGCGACATCCAGGTCCTGATCGACACCCGCACCGAGGCAGGCACCAAGGCCCTGTTCGGCGGCTCGAACCCGGCGGCCGTCGTCTATGCCAAGAGCGACTTCGTCTCCGCGAATCCGAACACCGTGCAGAGGCTCGTCAACGCACATGTGAAGGCGCTGAAATGGCTCGCCTCGGCGACGCCGGAGCAGGTCGCCGATCTCGTGCCGCCGGAATACCATCTCGGCGACAAGCCTCTCTATCTCAAGGCGGTGAAGAGCTCGCTCGAGAGCTACTCGCGCACGGGCATCATCCCGCAGGAGGGCATGGAGAGCGTGCTCGACACGTTGCGCAAGCTCGATGCCGAACTCGCCAGCGCCAAGATCGACCTCGCGGCGACCTTCACCGACCGCTTCGTCAAGGCCGCGGCGAGCTGAGGCGAGGCCGCGGCAGGCGGGGGCCGGTCCACGGGACCGCCCTCCGCTACCCCGCCTTCGTGTCGCTCTCGCGCATGAGGCGCTGGAGCTTGACCATGCCGCCGAGCCACCGGTCGTAATCGTCCGTCTTGCGGCGCATGTAGCCGAGGACCTCGGGATGCGGCAGGATCAGGAAGGTCTCCGCCTCGAGGCCCCGCACCGCCGCCTCGGCGACCGCGTCCGGCGTCAGCACGCCGTCGAAGGACGCGGGCCCCGCATTGCCGCCGCGCAGCATCGCCGTGTCGACGCCCTGCGGACAGAGCACCGCGACCCGAATGCCGTCGTCCCGGTGCGAGATGGCGAGGTTCTCGGCAAAGCCGATCGCGGCGTGTTTGGTGGTGGAATAGATCGCGCTTCCGACCTGCGACAGGAGACCCGCGGCGGAGACGGTGTGGAGGAACCAGCCGCCGCCCCGCGCCTTCATGCGCGGCACGAGCGCGCGCGCCGCCCGGATATGGGCCATCACATTGACCGACCAGGCCTGCATCCAGTCTGAATCGGGATAGCCGGCCGGGTTCTCGGAACGCGGGTCGAGCCCGGTGAGGATGCCCGCATTCGAGCAGAACAGCCCGATCGGGCCGAAGCGACGTTCGGTCTCGTCGATCACGTGGAGAAGGTCGGCCTCGCGCGAGACGTCGCAGGCGAAACCGGCCCCTCCGATGGTCCGGGCGACAGCCTCCGCCCCCGGCCCGTCGAGATCGGCCACGACGACAGCGGCCGCGCCCTCGGCGGCAAAGCGTTCGGCGAGGGCCCGCCCGATCCCGGACGCGCCCCCGGTCACCACAACGACCTGTCCGGCGACCTTCATGGCAGCCCCCCACCACGCGGTCGCCGTTCCGGTCTGGCGCGGGCGGCCAAGATGCCGCCCGGCCGCAACCGCATCAGCTGAGGTGCTTGGACAGGTGCTTGTTCATCTCGAACATCGTCACCTTGTCGGTTCCGAAGACCTTCTGCAGCTTGTCGTCCGCGAGGATCTCACGGCCGTTCTTCGGGTTCTGCAGCTTGTGCTTCTTGATGTATTCCCACACCTTCGAGACGACCTCGGTGCGCGGCAGCGGCTTGTCGCCGACGATGGCGCCGAGTTCCTTGGAGGGGTTCATCGGCTTCATGAGAGCCGGGTTCACCTTCTTCGCCGGGGCAGCGGCAGCCGCCTTGGTCGTCGTCTTCGCTTCCTTCGCCATTCCGCTCTCCTAGGTCCTGATGGCTTGTACAGGGCGAGCCTTGTGCAGGGCGAACGGCGCCGTCAACGGGTGGGATGCTCCCGAAGCGCGTTTTTGACAGGGATTTCCCCCTTCACAGCCGTTTTCCTGCCCATGGAGGGGGATTCGATCCCCGTTCCGCGGCTTTCGCGCTCACGATCGGCGCCGCCGAATCGACATGCGCCGCTCACGGAAACGCCCTTCCGGAGGTGCGGCGAGCCGCGCCACCTCCCGCCGCACAGCCTCGCGACTCTCCCGCTCAGGCGGCCTTCCTGGCGCCGCCGCCGAGATCGACGGTGAAATCGGCCTCGGTCTTGGCGCGGATCTCGTCCTCGCTGACGCCGTCCGCGAGCTCGATCAGCCGCATCCCGGCCGAACCCTTCTTGTCGATCGCGAACACGCCGAGATCGGTGATGACGAGATCGACGACACGGGTGCCGGTAAGCGGCAGCGTGCATTCCTTGAGCAGCTTCGCATCGACGGAGCCGTCCTTGTTCCGGGCGACGTGCTCCATCACCACGACGACCTTCTTGACGCCGGCGACGAGGTCCATGGCGCCGCCCATGCCCTTCACCATCTTGCCGGGGATCATCCAGTTGGCGAGGTCGCCGTTCTGGGCGACCTGCATGGCGCCGAGGATGGACAGGTTGATATGCCCGCCGCGAACCATCGCGAAGCTGTCCGAGGAGGAGAAGAAGCTCGTCGTCGGCAGTTCGGTGACCGTCTGCTTGCCGGCATTGATGAGATCCGGATCCTCCTCGCCCTCGAAGGGGAAGGGGCCCATGCCGAGCATCCCGTTTTCGGACTGGAGTTGGACGGTCATGCCGTCAGGAATGTAGTTCGACACCAGCGTCGGGATGCCGATGCCGAGATTGACGTAGAAGCCGTCCTGCAGCTCCTTGGCGGCGCGCTGCGCCATCTGCTCGCGGGTCCAGGCCATGCTGTTCTCCTTGCCTCCAGGCAGCGTCAGGCGGCGCGCTTGCGCACGGTGCGCTGCTCGATGTGCTTCGCGGCATTCGGGGTGTGGATGAGGCGCTTCACGAAGATGCCGGGCGTGATGATGTGGTCGGGATCGATTTCGCCCGGCTGGACCAGGTTCTCGACCTGCGCGACGGTGGCGGTCGCGGCCGTGGCCATCATCGGATTGAAGTTCCGCGCGGTCTTCCGATAGACGAGATTGCCTTCGGTATCGCCCTTCCAGGCGTGGATGACCGCGAGATCGGCCCACAGGCCCGTCTCCATCACGTAGTTCTCGCCGTTGAACTGACGCGTTTCCTTGCCCTCGGCGATCGCGGTGCCGTAGCCGGTCTTGGTGAAGAAGGCCGGGATGCCGGCGCCGCCGGCGCGGATGCGCTCCGCGAGCGTGCCCTGCGGGTTGAACTCGATCTCGAGCTCCCCGGCGAGATATTGCTGGGCGAAGAGCTTGTTCTCGCCGACATAGGACGAGATCATCTTCCTGATCTGGCGGGTCTCGAGCAGCACGCCGAGGCCGATCCCGTCGACGCCGGCATTGTTGGAGATGACCGTGAGGTCCTTGGCGCCCGATTCGCGGATCGCCGCGATCAGGACGTCAGGGATGCCGCACAGGCCGAATCCGCCGGCCATGACCGTCATCCCGTCCTTCAGCAGGCCGGCCAGTGCCGACGACGCATCCGGGTGAACCTTCTTCATCGACGTCTCCTTGGCGCCCGCTCGGCGCTCAGGTCCCATTCAGCAACCTTCACCATATCTCGCCGGGCTCGCGCAACCCATCCCCCGCCATTCGCCGCAGCCCCGTCCTTGGACAAACCGCGCCTCGGTCGCTAGGAAGACGCGGATGCTTCGGCCGGGCCAGCCCGCCCCTCGCGCGGCGCGCCGTTCGGTCGGATTCGACGCCGGAGCCCGATGTCTCGTTTCAGGATCGCCTGTCTCTGCCTGTTCGGCGCGGCCGTCGTCGCCGCCTTCCTGCCGTGGACGGTGACGTCGGAGCGCGTCGCGAGCGCACTGTCGCGGCAGATCCGCAACGAGGTCGGTGGAACCTTCGCGGTCGGCGGCCCGATCACGCTCTCCCTCCTGCCCGCGCCGCATCTGACCATCCAGAAGCCTCGGCTCACGACCGATCTCGTCACGGCGGAAGCCGACGAGCTCGAGGCCAAGCTGCGCCTTCTGCCGCTCCTGACCGGGCGTCTCCGCCTCGAGCGGCTCTGGGTGACGCGCGGGACGTTCGTCCTGGGCGCGACGGAGAGGCCGAGGGAATCCTGGATTCATGCCGTCGAGACGCTGCGCGCTCGCCTCGCCTCGGACGCGAGCTGGGCCTCTCGAATCGAACGCCTCGTCCTCAGCGACTCGACCATCCGCCTGGCCGGGGTGGCGGATCCCGACAGGGCCGATCTGCGGAACGTCACGCTGCTGGTCCGCTGGCCGAATGCAACGGGTGATCTCGACCTCAACGCATCCGCGATCTGGAACGGTGAACTCGCCACGATCGAACTGGCGCGGGTCACGCCGACGGCGCTGCTGGCGGGGCGGCGGGACGAGATCGAGGCGATGGTGTCGACCAGCGCCGGGCGCCTCGAAGCGACCGGCCGGCTGACGCTCGGCGACGAGCCGAGCTTCTCCGGCGAAGTCGGAGGCCGGGTGAGGTCGCTCGCGGCCCTCGCCCGCTGGACCGGCTGGCTCGACGACCTGCGCGATGCGGACCGTCCCGCCTCCGTGAGCGGCGCGGCGACCGTGTCGCCGGGCAAGATCGAATGGCCTCGTCTCGCGCTCGAGATCGGCCGCGACCGCTTCGACGGCTCGCTGGCCGTGCAGCTCGACGGGCCGCGCCCGCAGATCCGCGCGACCCTCGCCGCCGATCAGGTCGATCTCGGCTGGCTGGCGAAGCTCGTCGATCCGGCCGGCCCCGAAAGGCTGGAAGGGGATTACGACATCCGGCTTTCGGCCTCCCTGCTCCAGATCGGCGCGCTCCGGCTGCGCGACGCGGCGACCAGCGTGCAGGTCGGACCGCGTCTGCTCGAAGCCTCGCTCGGCCGCGCGAGCTATGCCGGAGGCACGCTTCGCGCCCGTATCTCCTCGGTGCTGGACGGCGAGGGGCGGGATATCAAAAGCCAGTTCGCCGTGGACGCGATCGATCTCGACAAGGCGCTCGGCGACGTCCTCATGATGCGCGGTCTCTCGGGCGCCGCCGCCGGCAACGCGACGATCGAGATCAACGGAGACCGGGGAACCCCGATCCTGAACCAGATGCGGGGGCGCGCGGCGCTCTCCGTGCGGGACGGCGAGATCACCGGCGCCGCCCTCGGCGACGGCGCGCGTCGCGCCTCGGTTCCGGCCGAATGGCGGACCGGCAAGGGACGCTTCAGCAAGGCCGCACTCGCCCTCGACCTCGCACAGGGCGTGGCCGAGGTGAGCGAGGGGAACCTCGACATGGCCGGATCGATGACCCAGATCAGCGGCCGGCTGAACTTCGGCAGCCGCACGGCGGCGCTGCGGGCGACCACCCGCGCGAACGGCGGCACCCGCCCCCCGCTCGTCGTCGACATCAGCGGGCCGCTGCAACGGCTCACGGCGACGACGGCCGCCGCCGAGGCCGTGCCGGCACCGGCCTCAACGAGCCAGTGACGCTCCGGCCCGGCGCTTCATCAGCAACGTGACGGTGACGAGGGTGAGCGCCACCGCCGCGATGAGCAGCGAGGACACGGCGTTGATCTCCGGCGTC
Organism: Enterovirga rhinocerotis; assembly: GCF_004363955.1. Classification (GTDB taxonomy): domain Bacteria; phylum Pseudomonadota; class Alphaproteobacteria; order Rhizobiales; family Beijerinckiaceae; genus Enterovirga; species Enterovirga rhinocerotis. The sequence goes on along the minus strand of NZ_SNZR01000014.1, from coordinate 179,065 downwards.
ACGCCGCGGCGCGCCTGACCGAACACATACATCGGCAGCGTCGTCGAGCCGGGCCCGGAGGCGAAGCTCGCGAGGACGAGATCGTCCAGGGACAGGGTGAAGGCGAGGAGGAAGCCGGCCCCGACGGCGGGCGCGATGATCGGCAGCGTGACCCCGAAGAAGGCCTGGAGCGGACTCGCGCCGAGGTCGCGCGCGGCCTCCTCGAGCGAGCGGTCGAACCCGATCAGCCGCGCCTGGACCACGAGCGTGACGAAGGACATGGCGAGGGTCACGTGGGCGATGGCGACCGTGACGGTGCCGCGGCCGAGATCGAGGGCGACGAACAGCAGCAACAGCGACAGTCCGGTCACCACCTCCGGCAGGACGAGCGGGACGTAGAGGAGACCGGTGAACATGCCCCGGCCGAGGAAGCGCCCTCCCCGCACGAGCGCCAGGGCCGCGAGGGTGCCGAGCACCGTCGCGACGCAGGCCGAGACGAGCGCGATCCGCAGCGACGTCCACAAGGCGGACATCAGCGCCGCGTTGTCGAGGAGGCCGCGATAGGCCCCCGTCGAGAAACCGGCCCAGACCGTGGCGAGGCGCGAGGCGTTGAAGGAGAAGACGACGACGAGCAGGATCGGCCCGTAGAGGAAGGCGAGCCCGAGCGCGAGCGCCGTCACGTTGAGGGGCGACAACCGGGCGGCACTCACGACGCGGCCTCCTGACGCCGCCGCTCGCTCTCGCGCAAGGCGACGATCGGCAGGATCAGGATCGCGAGCAGCACCACGGCGATCGCCGAGGCCAGCGGCCAGTTGGCATTGCTGAAGAACTCGCTCCAGAGGACGCGTCCCAGCATCAGGGTCTCGGTCCCGCCGAGAAGCTCGGGCACCACGAACTCGCCGACCATCGGGATGAAGCAGAGCAGCGAGCCCGCGACGATCCCCGGCAGCGAGAGCGGCACCGTCACGGTCCAGAAGCGGCGCAGCGGCGAGGCCCCGAGATCGGCGGCCGCTTCCAGCAAGGCCGGATCCTGCTTCTCGAGCGAGGCATGGAGCGGCAGGATCATGAACGGCAGATAGGCGTAGACGAGCCCGATCACGACCGCCGCATTGGTGTTGAGGATCGCCAGCGGCGCCGAGATCAGCCCGAGCGCGAGGAAGGCCTGGTTCAGCCAGCCATCCGATTTCAGGATGCCGATCCAGGCATAGACCCGCACGAGAAAGCTCGTCCAGAACGGCAGCACGACGGCCGCCAGGAGGATCATGCGCCAGTTCTGCGGCGCGCGGGCGACGGCGAGCGCGATGCCATAGCCGGAGACGAGGATGATCGCGGTCGCGACGAAGGCGAGGCCGAGCGAGGTCAGGAGGGCCTCGCCGTAGAGGCTGCTCGCGGCGAGGTCGCGGTAATTGTCGAGCGTCAATTCGCCGAGCGCCTCGCGCCAGAGCTCCGGATCGAGGCTCGCCGGGAGCTGCGGGCGGTAGGGCGGGCGGGCGCGCACGCTCTCCGAGACGCTCATCCGGACGACGATCAGGAGCGGCACGAGGACGAAGAGGGCGAGCCACAGGGCCGGCGCGAGGAGAACGAGCCGCGAGCCCCAGCGGCGCTTCGACGGCGCACGCCGTTTCCCACCCTCCCCTGGAGGGTGGACGACGCCGCTCACGTCACCACCCGCGCCGCGTCGGCGGCGAAGGCGAGCGTGATCGCCTCGCCGCGAAGCGGCTCCGGCGCACCGCCATGCGCCAGGACCCGGATGTCCTGGCCGGAGGCGAGGCGGGCCCGGATCGAGACGCCGTCGCCGAGGAAGGCGGTCGCGGTCACGGTCGCGGCGAGGCGGTTGGGACCCGGCACGTCGCCCGCCGCCAGCGAGAGATGCTCGGGCCGCACCATCACGGCGACCGCGTCGCCGGGCTCGCCCGTCTCCGCGCGGGCCTCGATCTCGGTCCCGTCCGCAAGCGCGATCCGGGCGAAGACCGGCTCGCGCCGGATGATGGTGCCCTCGATCAGGTTGGCGGCCCCGATGAAGCCGGCGACGAAGCGCGAGGCCGGACGCTCGTAGACCTCGCGCGGCGAGCCCGCCTGGATGAGCGAGCCGGCCTGCATGATGCCGATCCGGTCGGCGAGGCTCATCGCCTCGTCCTGGTCGTGCGTGACCATGACGAAGGTCGTGCCGAGCCGGGCCTGCAATTCCTTCAGCTCGGCCTGGGTGCTCTCGCGCAGCGACCGGTCGAGCGCGCCGAGCGGCTCGTCGAGGAGCAGCACGCGCGGCCGCCGCGCCAAAGCGCGCGCGAGCGCGACGCGCTGGCGCTGGCCGCCGGAGAGCTGGGCCGGATAGCGCGTCTCGAACCCGTCGAGGCGCGCGATGCGGATCATCTCGGCGAGACGGGCCGCCTGCTCGGCCTTGTCGAGCCCGCCGCGGCGCAGGCCGTAGGCGATGTTCCCGGAAACGGTCATGTGCGGGAAGAGCGCGTAGGACTGGAACATCATGTTGAGCGGCCGGCGCTCCGGCGGCGTGCCGACGAGATCGGCGCCGTCGAGCTCGATGCGGCCCTCGTCCGGCTCCTCGAAGCCGGCGATCATGCGCATCAGCGTGCTCTTGCCGCAGCCTGACGGTCCGAGGAGACAGAAGAACTCGCCTTCCGCGAGATCGAGCGAGACGTTCCGCACGGCGACGGCCGGGCCGAAACGCTTGGTGACGGTCTGGATGCGGATGATGGTCTTGCTGTCCAATTCGTGCGCTACCGGGGCCGGCCTCTCTGAGCGGAAGGTTCGCGACGGATCGCTCGTCCGGACCTATCAGCGTTGCGCAGGGTTGCAATCCCCTCCGATCGGCCTGCGGCGGAGGAGCTATCCGTTCGCCGCCCTGCATGCGAGGAGACGGCCATGGCCGGCCCGACCCTCCGCACCGCCGCCGCGACGGCGATCGCACCCTGTCTGTGGGGCACGACCTATATCGTCTTCACGACGCTGCTGCCGGTCGACCATCCGCTGCTCGTCTCGGCGCTGCGGGCCCTGCCGGCCGGCCTGCTGCTGATGGCCCTGGGCGCAGGCCTGCCGCCGCGCCATCAGATCGGGCGGCTCGCCCTGATCGGGTTCTGCAATATCGGGCTCTTCTTCGCCTTGATCTTCTTCGCGGCCGCGCGGCTTCCCGGCGGAGTCGCCGCGACGCTGAGCTCGAGCCAGCCCCTCATCGTCGCCTTCCTCGCCTGGCCGCTGCTTGGGCGGAAGCCGCGCATCGCCCAGGTCGCCGCCGCCCTGTGCGGCCTCGTCGGGGTCGCGATGCTGGTGCTCGATCCCTCGGCCCATGTCGATCTGCTCGGCGCACTCGCGGCCTTCGGCAGCGCCTTGTCGATGGCCTGCGCGACGGTGCTGATCGCCCGCTGGGGGCGTCTCGGCACGGCGATGCAGGTCACGGCCTGGCAGCTCGCGCTGGGCGGCCTGTTCGTGCTTCCCTTCGCGCTCCTGGTCGAAGGTGTGCCGCCGCTGCCGAGCGGGCAGAACCTTCTCGGCTACGCCTATCTCGGCCTGCTCGGGACCGCCCTCGCCTATTGGCTGTGGGTTCGCGGCATCGGCCTCATCGGGCCCGATGCCGCCTTCCTGGGGCTGCTCAGCCCCGTCACCGCGACCCTCATCGGCGCGGCGGCGCTCGGCGAGTGGCTCGGCCCTCTCCAATGGTGCGGCGTCGCGATCATCCTCGGCGCGACGCTCGCCGGGATGTGGCTCGCGCGGCAACGGGCGAGAGGCACCTGACCGGTCTCAATGGGCATCGGCCGGGGCGCCGGCCGCGCCCGGGCGCTTCACGAGGACCAGCAGCACGGTCATGGCGGCGAAGAGCAGCGTGAGGGCGAGGAAGACGTCGCCGAAGGCCATGACCAGCGCCTCGCGCCGCACGATCTGCGACATCTGCTTCAGCGCCGCCCTCTCGGCATCAGAGCCGAGCTGCGAGAACGCGCCTTCCAGGGTGCCGAGGGTCTCCAGGGCCCGGTCGCGAGACCATGTGACCTGGTCGCGCAGCCTTTGCAGGTGCAGGTCCCAGCGCCAGTTCAGGAGGGTGTTGATGAGCGCGAGCCCGACCGCCCCGCCGAGATTGCGGGTGAGGTTGTAGAGGCCCGAGGCGTTCTTGATCCGATCCGGCGGCAGCGTGCCGAGCGCGATGTTGTTGATCGGGATCATGCAGATCATCAACGCCACGCCGCGGAAGATCTGCGGCACGACGAGTTCGCCGAACGACCAATCCTTGGTGATGAAGGACGCCCACCAGGTCCCGATGCCGAACCCGACGAAGCCCATCCCCATCATCACGCGCGGATCGAGCTTCGAGACCATCCGCCCGGCGATCGGCGCGGTCAGGAACATGCAGATGCCGGTCACGAACATCGTCTCGCCGATCTGGAGGGCCGAGAGCCCCCGCACGCGGCCGAGATAGACGGGGTACAGGTAGGTCAGGCCGTACAGGCCGATCCCCACGACGAAGGAGAAGAGGCTGCCGACCGCGAAATTCCGGTCGGCGAAGGCGGTGAGGTCGACGATCGGATGACGCGCCGTGAGGGCGCGCCAGAAGAACGCGACGCCCGAGACGACGCAGATGACCGCGCAGATCGCGACGGATTCCTCCTGCAGCCAATCGTGGTTCGGGCCTTCCTCCAGCACGTATTCGAGCGTGCCGAGGAAGGCGGCCATCAGGGCGAGTCCGCTCCAGTCGAAGGTCTCGAACAGCCCCCATTGCGGCTCGTCGAAATCAACCAGGAGCCAGGTCGCGATCGTGACGAAGATGCCCGGCACGACGTTGACCAGGAACAGCCAGTGCCAGGAGAAGATGTCGGTAAGGTAGCCGCCGATGGTCGGTCCGATCGTCGGCGCGAGGGTCGCGACGAGGCCGATGATCGGCGTGACGATGCCGCGCTTCGAGGGCGGGAAGATCGTGTAGGCCGAGGCGAAGACGGTCGGGATCATGCCGCCGCCGAGGAAACCCTGAAGCGAACGCCACAGGATCAGCTCGCCGATCGTGGTCGAGGTCGCGCACATGAAGCTCATGAGCGTGAAGCCGCCGGCTGAGATCACGAACATCCAGCGCGTCGAGAGCACGCGCGACAGCGTGCCCGAGAGCGGGATCATGATCACCTCGGCGATCAGATACGCGGTCTGGACCCAGGAGATCTCGTCCTGCGAGGCCGAGACACCGGCCTGGATCTCGGTGAGCGAGGCCGAGACGATCTGGATGTCCAGGATGGCCATGAACATCCCGAACACCATGCACATGAAGGCGAAGAGCTTGCGGCCTTCGCCCGTCTCGGGCGTCGCGCGGGGGATGGCGGCGAGAGCGGCGGAGCTCATGGCACAGCCCCCCGGCACGGATCGGCAGGTCGCGGGTCGCGGCCTCCCGCCCGGCTCGGGCTGGCGCCCGAGTCCGCCCTTCCCGCCGCTACGCGGGGCAGGGCAATCGCATATGGCTGCGGGGATGACGGCGCACCTTCCCTCCCCCTTGTGGGGAGGGCCGAGTTGTCCCCGGACTTGCTCCGGGGGCGAACCGGGGTGGGGGTGGTGCCGCCTACCGCGACGTCGGGTGGGCGGCACCACCCCCATCCGGCCGTCCGCTTCGCTCGGGACCACCTTCCCCACAAGGGGGAAGGAAAGCGGACAGCCGTCACGAAACCAGATGCGATAGCCCTGGCTCCGCGGAGGCAAGGTTGGGCGCGGAGCCTGGCGTCCATCGCCGCGACCTCAGCGCGTCTTCGCATCCAGCGCCGCCTGCGCGACCTTCGGATCGCGGATGTCGACGCTGGTGACGACCGACATGCCGGGGCGCAGGAACCCTTGCGCGGCCGCCTCCGGATCGACCTTCACGCGCACGGTGACGCGCTGCACGATCTTGGTGAAGTTGCCCGTCGCGTTCTCGGGCGGCAGCAGGCTGTATTGCGAACCGGAGGCCGGCGCGATGCTCTCGACCACCGCCGGGACATGGCGCCCCGGATAGGCGTCGACCTCAAGCCGCACGACCTGGCCCGGATGGATCGGACCGAGCTGGGTCTCCTTGAAATGCGCGTCGACATGGACCGTCTGGAGCGGGATGAGGGCGGCGAGGCGCGTGCCCGGCGCGACATAGGATCCGATCTGGACCGCGCGGTTGCCGACGACGCCGGAGACCGGGGCCCGGATCTCCGTGAAGGCGAGATCGCGCTCGGCGCGGGCGAGTTGCGTCCTGGCCTCGCCCGCCGTGCGCTCGGCCTCGATCCGCTGGGCTTCCAGCACCTCGACATTGGCCCGCGCGACATCGAGGCCGGCCTCCGCCGCCTGGACGGCCGCGACGGCGCGGTCCCGGTCCGAGCGGGCCTGCTCGTATTTCGCGCGCGAGGCGAAATCGGATTGTGCCAGGCGGGTCTGGCGTTCGAATTCGGAGGCCGTGCGCAGGCTCTCCGCGCGGGCCGAGGCGATCTGCGGCTCGACCTGGGCGACCTGGGCGCGCGCGGCGACGACCTGCCGCCCGATCCGGCTCGTGGTCGCCTCGAGGGTCGCGAGCTTGTCGCGCGCGGCCTGGACGGCGAGTTTGTAATCGACGTCGTCGATCCGCGCGATCACCTCGCCCTGGCGGACGGGCTGATCGTTCTGGATCTCGATCGAGGCGATGTAGCCCGAGACCTTGGCCGCGAGGATCGTGATGTCGCCGGCCACATAGGCGTCGTCGGTGGCGACGAGGAACCGCCCCTCGGTCCAGTACCGCCAGCCATAAAGGGAGCCACCGGCGAGGACCGCGAGGGCCAGCACGAGGAAGACGAGCTTGCGGCGCGATCTCGGCTTCTCGGCCGGCTCGGCCGCGCCATCCCGCGGGCGGGCCTCCGACGTTCCCGGATCGCCGGGTGCGCGGGCAGCAGGCGATGCGTCCTCGGGCGCCGGGTGATCGGCCGGGGCACCGGCGGGCGGTTCACCGGCCCTGTCCACGGGCCGGTCCTCCGATCCGGGGAGCCCCGAGACCGGGCGATCGTCGCGAAAGGCCATGACGGAACTCCGTCCCACCGCGCCGGACAACGGCCGCGGCGAGTTTGACACTGGCGTAGCGTCTACATATGTTGACCGAACCGTTCGGTCAATCGGAGCAAGTCAGGACAGATGAACGATGTGCGCTCCCGCACGGAAGCCCAAGGCCCGGCCGATTCGGGCAAGCGGCGCCAGATCCTCGATGGGGCGCGGCAGATCTTCCTCGCCCAGGGCTTCGACGGCGCCTCGATGGGCAGCATCGCCAAGGCCGCCGGCGTGTCGAAAGGGACCCTCTATGTCTACTTCAAGGACAAGGAGGCCCTCTTCGAGGCGCTGACCCAATCGGAGAAGAGCGGCCTCGCCGAGGTGCTGTTCCGGCTCGACGAATCCGACCCGGATGTGCCGTCTGCGCTGCGTCTCGTCGGCCGGACCTTGCTCGACATGATGGTCCGGCCCGACCACATCTCGTCCGTCCGCATGGTGATCGGCGCGGCCGACAAGTTCCCGGCCTTCGCGCGATCCTTCTACGAGGCGGGGCCCAAGCTCGGCGCTGCCCGGCTCAAATCCTATCTCGACGGTCAGGTCTCGGCCGGACGGCTCGAGATCGCGGATACGGCTCTCGCGGCCGAGCAGTTCCTGAACCTGTGCTCCGCCGGCATCCTCAAGCGGCTCCTGTTCGGGATACCCGAATCCTGCGCGCCCGAGAGCCTGGACCACAATGTCGAGGGTGCGATCGAGGTCTTTCTCGCCGCCTATGCGCGGTCGTCCTCGCGCAAAGCCGCCGCGACGCGCGACTGAAGTACGTCGGGCCTCTTGAGGACGAGCGCACCGCGCGTGCGCTCGATCAGGTTTTCGCCGGCCAGGGTCGTGAATTCGCGCGTCACCTGCTCCCGCCGGCAGCCGATCCGCGCGGCGAGGACGTGGTGGTACGGCGGCGGCGTGACGACCCGTTCCTCGGCATGGCCCGTGCGCGGGATCGAAAGGCGCAGCAGTTCCGAATAGAGCCGGTGCCGCAGATCGAGCACGGTGTGCTCCATGATCCGCGCATCGAGGTCTCGGACGCGGCGGGCGAGGAGGCGCAGAAGGCGATCCGCCACCGTCGGGGCGGCGAAGATCAGCTCCTTGAACACGGCGGCGGACATCGTGCAGACCTCGCCGCGCGTCAGCGCCGTGACGTTCGCCGAGCGCGGCGTGCCGTCGAGCGCAGCCAACTCGCCGAAGACGGCCCCTGCCCGCATCTCGCCGAGGATCACCTCCTTGCCGGAGCGTGTCCGGATCAGAACGCGGACGTCGCCCGAGATCAGGAAATAGACATCCGTGGACGGATCGTCGAAATCGACCAGCGTCTCGTTCGGCGAAAACGCGCGACAGCGCGTCTTCGCCTCGAATGCGGCGAGATCGACCTCTGCTCCCTGGAGCAGCGACACCTTCGACAAGCGGTTCATGCCGTCCTCATGCGGAGCCGAATGGGGCCGGCCTCGCGTGCCGAGTCAAGCCGGAGGCCGCGTCCGGCCGGGGACAGCGCCCGTTCTGGCGCCTCGTGCGACGCCCCGCCTCAGTCTCCGGCGGCCTCGATCAGGCGAGTCGCGGCCGCCCTCGCCTCGTCCGTGACCGAGGCGCCGGCGAGCATGCGGGCGATCTCCTCGCGGCGCGAGACGGGCTCGAGAGCCTCGACGCTCGTCGCGACGCGCTGGGATTTCGGCCCGCCTTGCTTGGCGATCAGGAAATGCGTCCCGGCGCGCGCCGCGACCTGGGGCGCATGCGTCACGGCCATGACCTGAACCCGCGCGGCGAGCCGCGCCAGCCTTTGGCCGATCGCATCCGACACCGCGCCGCCGACGCCGGTATCGATCTCGTCGAAGACGAGGGTCGGGGCGGAGCCGCGCTCCGCGAGCACGACCTTCAGCGCCAGGATGAAGCGCGACAATTCCCCGCCCGAGGCCACCTTCATCATCGGGCCGGGGCGGGTGCCCGGATTGGTCTCGACCCAGAACTCGACCCGATCCCGGCCGCCGCTGTCCCGCGAGGCGGGATCGGTCTCGACCTGGGTCAGGAAGCGAGCGCTGCCGAGCTTGAGCGGAGCGAGTTCCGCCGCGACCGCCTTGTCGAGCCTCGCCGCGGCCTTGCTCCGCCCGGCCGAGAGCTTCTCGGCCGCTGCGACATAGTCGGTCTCCGCCTGCGCCGTCTCCGCGGCGAAGCGCGAGACCTCCGCCTCGCCCGCCCCGATCGCGGCCTGATCGGCCCCGAAGCGGTCTCGGAGCGCGGCGAGATCGTCCGCGGGCACGGAGAATTTCCGCGAGGCGGCCCGGAGCTTGAACAGGCGCTCCTCGGTCCGTTCGAGATCGGCCGGGTCGAACTCGGCCGCCCGGATCGCCTCGGCGACGGACCGGTCCGCTTCGTCCAGGGCGAGGAGCAGGGCATCCAGCGCGGCGATGGGGCGGGCGACCAGCGACTCGGCCGCTCCCGAGCGCCGCTCCAGCTTCCGGATGGCGGCCGAGAGGCTGCCGATCGGGGCCGCCACCGCCTCGGCGGCGTCCTGAAGCTCCTGCGCCACCTTCTCGGCCTGCTGCATCACCTGCCGGCGCTCGCCGAGCGCGGCCTCTTCGCCGGGCTCCGGCGCAAGAGCCGTGAGTTCGGCCACGGCGTGATCGATGTAATCCTGCTCCTTGCGCAGGAGGGCGAGGCGCTCCTCCGCCTCGCCGAGGGCCGCCTTCGCCTGCCGAAGCCTCCTCGCCGCGGTGGCCACCGCCTGGGCCTGCGGCACGAGACCCCCATGGGCATCGAGGATCGCGCGATGGGTGGAGGGGTCGACGAGCGCGCGGTCGGCATGCTGGCCGTGGATCTCGACCAGGGCCGCGCCCATCTCGCGCAACGTCTGCACGCTGACCGGCTGATCGTTGACGAGGGCACGCGTGCGCCCGTCCGCGAACTGCACGCGGCGCAGGATGAGATCGCCGTCGATGTCGAGATCGGCCGCGACCGCGAGCGCCCGGGCCGGATGGTCGGCGGCAACGTCGAACACGGCCGAGACCTGGCCCTGCGTCTCGCCGTGCCGCACGAGGGAGCCGTCGCCGCGCGAACCGAGCGCGAGCGCGAAGGCATCGAGAAGGATCGACTTACCCGCCCCCGTCTCGCCGGTCAGCACGCTGAGGCCGGGCGCGAAGCGCAGATCGAGCCGGTCGATCAGGACGATGTTGCGGATCGAAAGCTGCGCGAGCATGCGCGGCCCTCTTAGAGCATGGCGCGGGAAAGAGGAATCCGGCTTTTGGACATGCTCAGGCCGGCATGATCGCCGCCGATCCCACCCGGACCGGCGGCGCGGCGAGGAGACGCCGCAATCGCCTCACCGCCCGAGGGCGGCGACCCTGAAGCCCTTGAAGGTCTTGCTGATCCACGAATCCGCGTCCTCGCGCGGCTCGAGGCCGTTCGAGCGGACGAGCGAATAGGCGTCCTTGTACCACTGGCTGTTCGGGAAGTTGTGGCCGAGGACCGCAGCGGCGGTCTGAGCCTCGCCGGTCAGCCCGAGCGCCATATAGGCCTCGGTCAGACGCTGGAGCGCCTCCTCGACATGGCGCGTCGTCTGGTACTTCGACACCACGTCGCGGAAGCGGTTGATGGCGGCGGTGTAGTTCCGGCGCTCAAGGTAATAGCGGCCCACCTCCATCTGGGCGCCGGCGAGCTGGTCGCGGGCGACCTGGATGCGGTAGCGCGCATCGGCCGCATATTCGGAATTCGGGTATTTCTGGACGAGTTCCGTCAGCCCGGCGAGGGCCTTCTCCGAGCGTTCCTGATCCCGCGAGGTATCCGGGATCTGGTTGAAGTTGGACATCGCGTAGAGATACTGCGCGTAGGCCGCATCCTTCGTGTTCGGATATTTCTGCAGGTAGCTGCGGGACGACGTGATGGCGTCGTCGTATTTCTGCGCCTCGTAATTGGCGAAGGCCTGCATGATGAGGCCCTTCCGGGCCCATTCAGATTGCGGGTAGTTGCGGCCGATCTCGCCGAAGCGCCGGGCGGCGCCCTCGCGATCGCCGTTCCGCATGCGGGCGAGGCCCTGGTCGTACATGCGCTCCGGCGGCACGTCCGCCGTGACCTTCATCTCGTATTTTTCGGAGGTGTCGAACGGGTTGAGGTTCGAGAGCGTGTCGCATCCCCCGAGCCCGGCCGCGACACCAGCGATGAGCGCCGCGCGCAGCGCGACCATCGCGGTCTGTCCCTCTGTGATCTTGAACGTCATCCGTCGTCGGTCCCCAGACTCGGCCATGGCGTCGTGCGCGGCGAAGCGCACGGAGCCCAGCGCCTACGGATCGACGGCTTGTTCGGCAAGGTCCTGGAGGCAACACCCGGGCAGGATCCGCCTCGGGCCACGCCCAGTTTCCCTACCCGCGGTCCGGCTCTACGCCTTCGGACCGATCTTCGACTCAGTGCAGGTCGGGCGCGTAGGCCGGAACGGCCATTCCCGTTCCGATCTCAGCATAACCCGACTGGCGCCGCGCCCCGCCGTCTACGATCGCGTAGTTTGCCCGGTCGGACAGAAGCGCTTCCAAGACGGCGACATTGAGGCGATGGCCGCTGCAATGGGACTTGTAGGTGGCAAGCAGGGGAAACCCGGTCAGCGACAGGTCGCCGACGGCATCCAGCATCTTGTGGCGGACGAACTCGTCGGCGAAGCGCAGGCCTTCGGGGTTGATGATCGCGCCGTCGCCGATCGCGACGGTGTTCTCGAGCGAGGCGCCGAGCGCGAAGCCCGCCTTCCAGAGCTTCTCGACGTCGCCGATGAAGCCGAAGGTGCGAGCGCGGGAGATCTCGTGGCGGAAGCGGTCGGGCGTCAGGTCCATGACCTTGCGCTGCTTGCCGATGATCGGGTTCTGGAAATCGATCGCGACGTCGAGGCGGAAGCCTCGGGAATTGGGAAGGAGCTCGGCGCTGGCGATGCCCTTCTCGACCCGCACGGGCTTGAGGACCTTGAGATAGCGCCGCGTGGCCGCGCTGCGGACGAGCCCGACCGAATCGATCGCCTCGACGAAGGGGGACGCGCTGCCGTCGAGAATCGGCACCTCGGCTCCGTCGATCTCGACGAGGACGTTGTCGACGCCGAGGGCGGAGAACGCCGCCATCAGGTGCTCGATCGTGGCGACGGCACCGGTCTCCTTGTCGCCGATCACGGTGCAGAGCTCGGTCGCGGTGACGGAGGAGAAATTCGCCTCGATCAGCCGGTCCCGGCCATGGGGAAGCCCCGTCCGCAGGAACACGATGCCATGGCCCGCCTGGGCGGGATGAAGATGGAGGTTGACCGGCTTGCCCGAATGGACCCCGATGCCTCTCAGCGAGACCGGAGCCCCCAACGTGGCTTGATGACTGCTCTTCATCCTATCACCTCGGGCCGAGCTTCATCGGCGCGCGACTGGCGTCCGCCGAATTCGGATCTCACCCGTGTTTGTGCCCCGGTACCGGCGCGGCCCTGTCAACGCGGGCCAGCTGCCGTCGAAAACGATACAGCCTGAAATTAGTCCCACGGCGCCGCCCAGCCAAATCACTCTTTCTTACGGTCTGTTACAGCCCCGTAATAAAGCTCGTCCCCCTCGTCGAGCCCCTGCCCCCGCCCGGCACGGAGGCGGCATCCGGGCATGAAAAAGGCCCCGGACCAGAAGGTCCGGGGCCACGATCTCGGCTCTGAAAGTTCGGGGTTCAGGCCGAGGTCGAACGGCGCAGGAATGCCGGGATTTCGAGCTGGTCGTCCTCGCTTGCACGAGGCGCCGGCACGATCCTGCCTTGTCCATCGAGCGCGCCCTGAGCCGGCCGATAGGCAGGCTGCTGGGGCGGGCGCTTCACGTAATCGGCACCGGCCGCGGGCATGCGCGGAGCGGGCTCGGGCAGCGCCTGATGATGCGGCGCCGACGGCTCCGGCAGAACGGGCGCGGCCGAATTCGGCACGTCGTCGCGGCGGCCGAAGCCGACCGTGGCGAGCTTGCGCAGGAAGCTCTTGGCCTCCTGGCCGATCCCCTCCGGCTGGCCGTGCTGGGCCCGGATCTGCTTCTGAGCCGGAACCGGCAGTTCCTCGATCCGGGGCATGCGCGGCTGGCGCATCACCCGCTCGGGCTCCGGCGGGAGGAAGGGCTGCCGGGACACCGGAGCGTGATCGGCATGCGGGGCCGGCGCGACGGCGACCGGATCGTAGCCGGCACCCTTCGGGGCGACGGGCGTCAGGGTGATGTCGTCGCGCATCATCGGTGCCGCCGGCTCCATCGCGGCCTGCGCCACGATCTCGGCGGCGCGGGCATTCGCGTCGACGCGGGCCTGCGGCGCGGACCCCGGCTGAGCCTGGGCGGCGCGCTGGCGAGCCTCGGCGCGAAGCTTCTCGGCCACTTCCGCGATTCGCTGCTCGGTCGCCGAGAGGGGATTCTCGGCCTCGAGCGGCTGGTCGATTCCCGTCGCGACGACGGAGACGCGGATCGTGCCTTCGAGCGATTCGTCGAAGGTTGCGCCGAGGATGATGTTGGCGTCCGAATCGACCTCCTCGCGGATGCGGGTCGCAGCCTCGTCGAGCTCGTAGAGCGTGAGGTCGCGGCCGCCCGTGATCGAGATGAGGAGCCCGCGGGCGCCGCGCATCGAGACCTCGTCGAGGAGCGGATTGGCGATGGCCGCCTCGGCCGCCTGGATGGCGCGCCGCTCGCCGGACGCCTCGCCCGTGCCCATCATCGCCTTGCCCATGCCGCGCATGATCGCGCGGACGTCGGCGAAGTCGAGGTTGATCAGGCCTTCCTTGACCATCAGGTCGGTGATGCAGGCGACGCCCGAATAGAGCACCTGGTCGGCCATGGAGAAGGCGTCCGCGAAGGTCGTCTTCTCGTTCGCGACGCGGAACAGGTTCTGGTTCGGGATGACGATCAGCGTGTCGACATGCTGCTGCAGCTCGATCACGCCCGCTTCGGCGACGCGCATCCGGCGCACGCCCTCGAACTGGAAGGGCTTCGTGACGACGCCGACCGTGAGGATGCCCATCTCGCGGGCCGCGCGGGCCACGACCGGAGCCGCACCGGTTCCGGTGCCGCCGCCCATGCCGGCGGTGATGAAGGCCATGTGCGAGCCGGAGAGCTGGTCGCGGATCTCGTCGATCACCTCCTCGGCAGCCGCACGCCCGACCTCGGGCTGCGAGCCCGCGCCGAGACCGGCCGTCACGCCGAGACCCATCTGCACGATGCGCTCGCAGCGCGAGGACGAGAGCGCCTGCGCATCCGTGTTGGCGCAGACGAATTCGCAGCCCATCAGGCCCGATTCGATCATGTTGTTGACGGCATTGCCGCCCGCACCGCCCACACCGAACACCGTGATTCTAGGCTTCAGTTCCCGGATGTCCGGGGCTCCCAGATTAATCATGACCTTGTCCTTTCTCCGACCCCGTATCGGATATACTCAAAAACTCTCACGCAGCCAGCGAGCCATCTTGCCCATATAGCCTCGTGATCCCTCTTCGCCGCCGAACAGACTGTTCCCCTTCGGCTCGAAATGTTCGATATGCGCCACCTGCGGATAGACCAGCATGCCCACCGCGGCGGCGAAGGCCGGCCCCTTGGCGGCCTCGGGCAGCCCCTTGACGCCGAGGGGACGCCCGATCCGGACCTGTCCCTGGAGGATCTTGCGGGCAACGTCCGGCAGGCCGACGAGCTGGCTCGCCCCGCCGGTGAGGACGATGCGGCGCCCGGTCTGGGCCGCGTAGCCGGCCTGGCGGAGCCGGTCGCGGACGAGTTCGAGGATCTCCTCGACGCGCGGCCGGATGATCCGGACGAGCTGGGATCGCGGGATGTGATTCGAGACCTCGCGGTCGTCGTCCTCGCCGACATGCGGCACCGCGATCATGTCGCGCTCGTCGGAGGTCGAGGCGATGCAGGTGCCGTAGAGGGCCTTGAGCCGTTCCGCCGCGGTCACGGTCGTCGTGAGCCCGCGTGCGATGTCCATGGTGATGTGGTGGCCGCCGACGCCGATGGCGTCGACATGGACGAGGTGCCCCTCGGAGAAGACGCCGGCCGAGGTCGAGCCGCCACCCATGTCGATCACGACGACGCCCATCTCGGCCTCGTCGTCGGCGAGAGCCGAGAGGCCCGACGCGTAGGGGGTCGCGACGACGGCTTCGATGTCGAGATGCGAGCGCTCGACGGCGAGCATCAGGTTGCGCGAGGCCGCGACATCCGCCGTCACGACGTGGAGATCGACGCCGAGCTTCTGCCCGATCATGCCGGACGGCTCGACGATGTGGCGCTGGCCGTCGATCGAGAAGCCCGTCGGCAGGGCGTGGAGGACCGCGCGGCCGGGGCGCAGGGTGTGGCCGCTCGCGACCTCGAGCACCCGCCCGATGTCGCTCGCGCAGACCATGCCCGAACGCACGCCGACCTGGGCCTCGAAATGATGCGAGGCGATCCGCCCGCCGGTGAGGTTCACGATGGCGGACTTCACCTCGACCCCCGCCATGCGCTCGGCCGAATGCATGGCCTGGCGGATCGCGGTCTCGGCGGCTTCGAGGTCGACGACCGCACCGGCCTTGAGGCCGAGCGAGCGCTGGTGGCCGATCCCGATGATGCGGGCGAGATGGGTGCGGCTGCGCAAAGCTTCGCCCGGCGCCGCGGGGCGCAGCTCGGCGATGAGGCAGACGACCTTGGAGGTGCCGATGTCGAGGACCGAGAGCGTCGCGCTGCGGCGCGTCGAGAGCGGCTTCAGGCGCGGGGTCAGGCCGTGGTCTTTCAGGCTCACGTCTCGATCCCCTTCACGCCACGCTGGATCTTCTTCTTCGTGCCCTCGGCCCGCGCCGCGACCGCTTCCTCCGTCAGACGGAGGATGACGCGGTCGGGCATGCGCAGGTCGACCGTGAGCACGTCCTTCTCGAGGAGACCCGATTCGCGATCGAGCCGGACGAGACGCCGCATCGCATCGACCGCGTCCTCCTCGGGCAGCCGGACGTCGAGGCCGTTCTGCATCTTCAAGGTCCAGCGCCGGCCCGAGATCAGCATCCCGGCCCGGATCTTCGAGCGGAGCGGTCCGGCCGCTTCGAGAAGAGCCGCATAGGACGCGACCTCGAGGTTCGCGCCCTCCCCCACGACGAGCGGCAGATCGACGAGCGTCGGATCGCGCATCGTGTCGATCTGGGTCCCGTCCTGCGCGACGACGTAGAGCTCGCCGTTGAGCTGCCACAGCGCGTAGGGCTGGCGCTCGGTGATCGCGATGGACAACCCGTTCGGGTAGAGCTTGCGGATCTCGGCCGACTTGATGAAGGGCTCGTCGAGGAGCCGCCGCCGCACCTTCGCGACGTCGAGGAACAGCAGCGAGTTGCGGTTCGAGATGCCCGCGGCGCCGAGGAGATCTGCCTCGTTGAGCCTCGCGATGCCGGAGATGGTGATCTTGTCGAGGCCGAGGCCGATCCCGCGCGCGGCGATGTCGCGCAGCTCGCCGTGGCTTTCGACGAAATCGGCATAATCCCCGTTCTGCACGAGGCCGTAGACGCCGATGGCGGTGAAGAAGCCGAGCGCGAGGACGGTCCCGCTGAGGCGCGGGATGCGCCGCACGAGCGGAACCGAGACCGAGGCCCGCCGCCGCCGCGCGAATCGCGGCAGAGCGGCCGAACGAAGCAGCGCCCCGAGCAGGCCGGGCTCGGGACGTGACGGGCGTGCGACCGCTCCCCCGGGGCGACCCGGGCCTAGCGGTTCAACGACGCGTCCTCCACCATCCATCTCACAAGCTCGCCGAACGAGAAGCCCGCATGGGCTGCCAATTCCGGCACCAAGGACGTGACCGTCATGCCCGGCTGCGTATTGACCTCGAGGACGACGAGAGCGCCCGAGCCCCCGGGCGTATCGTCGTATCGAAGGTCGGCACGGCTCACGCCGCGGCAGCCGAGTGCTTGATGTGCCGTTAACGCCGACTCTTGGACGCGTTGGTAAATATTTGGTGAAAGTTGTGCGGGCAGGACGTGAATCGAGCCGCCCTCAGCGTACTTTGCGTCGTAGTCGTAGAACCCTCCGCTCGCCGGCCGGATGTCGATGACGCCGAGCGCCTTGTCCCCCATGACGGCGCAGGTCAGCTCCCGTCCGGCGATGAAGGGCTCAACCATGACCTCCTCGCCGAACGGCCAATCCTCGCGGCCGAGTTCCTGCGGCGGATGGGACCGGTCCTCGCGCACGATGATGACGCCGACCGAGGAGCCTTCGCTCACCGGCTTGATGACGTAGGGCGGCGGCAGGACGTGCCGGCTGGCCGCCTCGGTCCGCGAAACCACGACGCCGCCCGGGACCGGCACGCCGGCGGCCCGCATCACGTGCTTCGCCTTCTCCTTGTTCATCGCCAGCGCGGAGGCGAGGACGCCCGAATGGGTGTAGGGGATGCGCAGGATCTCCAGCAGGCCCTGGATCGTGCCGTCCTCCCCTCCGGGTCCGTGCAGCGCGTTGAAGGCGATGTCGGGTCGAACGGCCTGGAGAACGCGTGCGATGTCCTGGTCGACCTCGATCGGCGTGATGCGATAGCCCTGCTCCTCGAGAGCCTTGGCGCAGGCCTTCCCCGAATTGAGCGAAACCTCGCGCTCGGCGGATAGGCCGCCCATCAGGACGGCGACGTGCTTCTGGCTGTGGGGCATGGATGGGTCCCGTCTCGTTCTCGCGTCCGGCGATTCGCACTCCAACGAGTGCGGGCATGCGAGGCGCCGGCATGCAACCCCCGCGCGCCTCGCCTTCCGGCGATAGCGCACAAAGCTTCCCCGCATGCTAACGGCCGGCTTCGACCGATCTCACCGGGCCGCGGCTGCCTGGAACGGCGCGAGACCTCCGGGAGGCCGGCTGCCCCGGGCGCAGCGGCTTCTGCCTTGGTGCCTCCTTCTGGCCCTATTCCTTGCCGAAAAACCGTCACAGTGCGTCGGCGCACGGGCCGCTCGGGCCACCGACCGGCGATGCGGGATCAACGGGGCGAGGCAACCGATGCCGAGCGGCCCCGGACCGATGGGGTGTCCATGCTGTCACGTTTCCTTCCGGCGGGCGTCGCCGCCCTCGCGGTCGCCATCTCGCTGCCGGCCCTGGCCGAGCCCGCCCCCGTTTCGGGAGGCCTGATCCCGCCGCGGAAGCCTGATTTCGGAGCCGCCCGCCCGTCGGCCGAGGCCCGCAAGCCCGCTCCCGCCAGGACGGCGGCGATCGATCCGCAGGCGCTCGCCCCGGCCAAGGCCGATGCGGCGACACCGCCGGGCATGGCCGCCGCGCCCCCCACCGGCCGCGACGCCGCGGCCTCCGAGCCCGGGACGGAGGAGCGGACGAAGCGCCGCCGGAGCCGCGCCGCCAAGGCCGCCGCGGAGCCGGCAGTGGAAGCCGCCCCGGCCCCCGCCCAGCCGGCACCGCCGGCCAACCCGCTTCAGGCGCTCTTCGGCGGAGCCGGAGCAGCCGCCGCCCCCGCGTCGCAAGCCGCAGCCGCCGCGCCCGCAGCCTCGGGCGCCGCGATGAACCGGAGCCAGCTCGACGCCAGGATCGCCCACCACGCCCGCATCAACAACGTCCCCGAATCGCTGGTCCATCGGGTCGTGATCCGGGAGAGCCGCTACAATCCGCGCGCCGTCGGGCGGGGCGGCGCCATGGGCCTCATGCAGATCAAGACCGCGACGGCCCGCGGCGTCGGCTACCAGGGCGGCCCGGCCGGCCTGCTCGATGCCGAGACCAACCTCACCTACGCCGTCAAATATCTCGCCGGCGCCTGGCGCGTCTCGGGCGGCAGCCACGACCGGGCCGTGATGCATTATGCCCGGGGCTACTATTACGAAGCCAAGCGTCAGGGCCTCGCCGGCCCGAACCGGACCGCGCGCCGCGGCGGCAGGCCGGAGGCGACGCCCGCCGTCGCCGCAGCCCCCGCTCCTGCTCAGCCCCCGACACTGTTCTCGTTCTTCGCTCAATAGGGGCGTTCTTCTCGCGCTCGCCGGGCCGTGCCATGAAGGACGCCTTATCGCGAGGCGCTTCATGACAGATCTTCTCTCCCTCGACACCGCGGCTCTTGCCGAAGGCTATCGCTCCAAGCGGTTTTCACCGGTCGAGGTGGTTGAAGCGGCACTCACGCGGGCGGAGGCGGTCAATCCGGCCGTCAACGCCTTCACGCTGATCGATCGCGAGGCGGGCCGCGAGGCGGCCAAGGCCTCGGAGGCGCGCTGGAGCGCCGGCACCCCGGTCGGGCCGCTCGACGGGATGCCCTTCACGGTGAAGGACAACGTCCTCTGGAAGGACCGGCCGGCGCGGCGGGGCAGCCGCTCCGTCGGCGATGCTCCGGCAGCGGAGAATGCCCCGTCCGTCGATCGCCTGATCGAGGCGGGCGCGGTGCCCTTCGCCAAGACGACGCTGCCCGAATTCGGCTGGAAGGGCCTCGGCGACAGCCCATTGACGGGCCTGACGCGCAATCCGTGGGACACACGGATGACGACCGGCGGCTCCTCGGCCGGTGCCGCGGCGGCGGCCGCTCTCGGAATCGGCCCTCTCCATATCGGGACGGACGGGGCGGGCTCGATCCGCATCCCCGCCGCGTTCTGCGGCATCTTCGGTCACAAGCCGTCCTACAGCCGCGTGCCGGCCTATCCGCCGTCCCCCTTCGGCATCGTCTCGCATCTCGGCCCGATGAGCCGCAGCGTGACGGATGCCGCGGCGATGCTCAGCGCGGTCGCGAGGCCCGACCCGCGTGACATCGACTCGCTCTGGACGGAGCCGCAGGACTACACCCTCAACCTCGACGAAGGCGTGCGCGGCCTGCGCTTCGCCTGGAGCCCGCGCCTCGGCTATGCCGACGGGCTCGATCCCGAGGTCGAGGCGCTGTGCGCCGACGCCACCCGCGCCTTTTCCGAGTCGGGCGGCGTGCTGGAGGATGCCGATCCGGCCTTCTCCGACCCGACCGACATCCTGCGCGTCCTGTGGCGGACGGGGGCCTGGCTGGTCCTGCGCGACATTCCCGAGGAGCGCTGGTCGGAGCTCGACCCCGGCTTCGTCGCCGAGGGGCAGGAGGGATCGAAACTCGCCGGCGCCGATTTCGTGCGGGCGGCCAATGCCCGCGCCGCCAACTACACGGCGGCGGCCCGCTTCCATCAGAGCCACGACCTCCTGCTGACGCCGACCCTGTCGATCCCGGCCTTCGAGGTCGGGCACAACACGCCGCCCGACGGGCGCTACGGCGACGACTGGCTGAACTGGACGCCCTACAGCTACCCGTTCGACCTCACGCTGCAGCCGGCGGCGACGGTGCCCTGCGGATTGACGAAATCGGGCCTTCCGGTCGGCCTTCAGATCGTCGGGGCGATGGGCCGGGACGACCTCGTCCTGCGCGCTGCCCGGGCGTTCGAGAAAGCGCGCCCCTGGGCGACGATCGACGAGTCCCGCGTGAGGCACTGACCCCAAGGGGCTCCTGGCGGGCGATCCACGGCGGGCACGAACGGCACAAGGCAACATGCGACGTTAACACGATCGCATCCTCGTGCGCCGTATGGTTTCGTCTCCCAGGCTCACCAGGAGGCCAGGCGTGCCGCTGGGTCCGAATCGAGGTGCAGGCGCACGAGCCATCGGCCCGGCCGCCCTGCTGAGCGCGCCCGCCTTCCTCGCGATCGCCGTGGCGTTGGCCTGCGTCTTCGGCATCCTGAGCCGCCCGGTCGGCTACCTCGCCACCGTCTGGCCGGCCAATGCGATCATGCTCGGCATTCTGATCCGGATGCCGGCGGCGGCGCGGGCCTCCGGTTGGCTCGCCGGTGCGGCGGCCTATATGGCAGTGGACCTCGCGACGGGGTCCACGGTCTTCAAGGCGGCGCTTCTCAACAGCGCGAACCTCGCAGGCGTCGCGACGGCATATTACGTCTTCTCGTTCCTTCCGGACGAAATGAAGACGCTCCGCCAACCCGCATCCGTGCTCTACGTCGTCATCGCCTCCACCCTGGCCGCCGGGATGGCAGGCATCTTCGGCGCCATCGCCAATCCCATCCTTTTCAACGGCGGCATGTTGCGCGGATTCGCCTTCTGGTTCGCCAGCGAGTTCGTCAATTACCTCGGGATCCTCCCCGTGATCCTGGCCGCGCCTCCGATTCGCACGATGCGATCGTGGCGGCTCCGCCGCCGGTCGCAATTGTCCTGGCGCTTGCCGCAGCCGGCGCTCGCCCTCGCGCTGTCGTGCCTCGTCGCGGGGACTATCGGCGGCCCCGGCGCGATCGCGATCCCCGTCCCGGCCCTCCTGTGGTGCGGTCTGGCCTACGGGGTCTTCGGCACGGCGATGCTGACGCTGGCCTTTACGATCTGGTCGCTGGTGGTGATCTCGGCCCAGTTCGCCGTCGACCCGGCCGGGAAGGTCGATCAGAACGCGCTGATCTCCGGCCGCCTCGGGGCCTCGCTGATCGCGCTCGCGCCGATCATGGTAGCCATCGTGATGAGGAACCAGGCCGACCTTCTGCGCCGCCTCAGGCTTCTGGCGAGCCGCGACCAGCTCACGGGCTCTGAGAACCGGCGGTCCTACTACGCCAAGACGACCCAGATCGTGGAGACGGGAGCTGCACGCCTGGCCCTGCTCATGATCGATCTCGATCACTTCAAGGCGATCAACGACACCTATGGGCACGCCAGCGGGGACGAGGTTCTCGCAACCTTCGCGGACCGGGCACGCTCATGCTTGCGGCGGAGCGACCTGCTCGGCCGTCTCGGGGGCGAGGAATTCGCCGTCTCGGCGCCGGATTGCTCGATCGAGGAGGCGTCCGCCATCGCGGAACGCATTCGTGAGGCCTGCGGCGCAACCCCGATCCGCCTCGGCGATGGACGGCTGGTCACGGTCACGGCGAGCATCGGCGTGGCCATCACAACCGCCCCGCGCGCCACGGGCGTCGATGCCGTCCTCGCCGCCGCGGATGCTGCGCTCTACCGCGCCAAGGCCAAGGGCCGCGACCGGATCGAGATCTCGACGGAGGCGATCCCGCACCGCACCACCAGCCCTGGCAGCACCGTTCCCTCCAAGCTTGCCTTCACGCCCCTTCGCGGCCGCTGATCGGGCCCGGGCACCCATTCTGATGGGAGCTTGCCGAGACGGCGGGTGTGGCCGGTCTGCCGCCGTCAGGCCGGCGCGTCGGGGGGCAGCGCCAGGGTGTCGACATGGCCGATCAGGGCCGTGACACCGGGCCGGCTGCGCGCGGACCGCCACGCTTCGACCTCGGCCTCGCCCAGACGTCCCGTCTCGGCGACCGCCCGCGCCTTGTCGCCGACGAGGCGCCGGATCAGACTCGCATCGTCGGCACCGAGGCGCCAGGGCGTCGCGGCGCTCTCGACCCGATAGCCGCCGCTGCGAAAGGCCTCCGCCAGCGCCTCTGCGGCGCGCGGGCCTGCTGCAGCCCCGAATCCCTTCTCCCCCTCCTGATGCGCGTGAAAGGCCGCCGCGACGGAGGCGTCGGCCGGGTGGGGCGGACGCCATTCCTCGCAACCGTCATAGGTCAGCGCCGTATGGAAGACCGCCCGGCGGGCCGCGACGCTCGCGGCGAATTCCGCGATCGCCGCAGGCGACAGAAGATCGAACAGAGCCGCCGCCGTGACGAGATCGGGCGCCGGCTCCAGCGCCGCCTCGAACCCTGCCGCGAGATCGAGGCACCGGAAGGAGACCGCGATGTCGCGTCCGTCCTTGACCAGTCGCAGCGTGTCTCCCTCCGCCGAGGCCTCGTCGGCCCAATCCCGCAGCCGTTCCCGGGCGGCGTCGAGGAGCCTCTCGTCGTGATCGACGAGAGACCAAAGCTGGCGCTCGGGAAGCCAAGGCGCGAGGGCGCGGAGGTTCGAGCCCGTGCCCGAGCCGAGATCGACGACGCGCAAGGGCCGGTCCTGCCGCGCGAGGGCTCTGCCGAGCGCGGTCATGAGGCCCCGGTCACGCGCGGCGTGATCGGCCGGCTCGCGGAGCGCGAGCCACTCGGCCGTGAACGGGTTCACGTCGTCGGCTCGCGCAGCACGGCCGCGACGGCGGAGGCGGTGTCGTCCCAGCGCGGCAGGTTGCGGCCGGCCTCCCAGGCCGCCTCGGCCAGGACCCGCCGACCATCCGGATCGCCGACGACGACGCGGATCGCCTCGGCGAGCGCCCCGACGTCCCCCGCGGGGACCTTCAGCGTCGCATCGTCCGGCGCGGTCTCAGCTGCCGCTCCGCCCGCCGCGACGACGAGGGGCAGTCCGCGCGCCAGCGCCTCCGTCAAGACCATGCCGTAGCCCTCGAACAGGGACGACGAGACGACGACGTCGGCCTCCTCGTACAATCGGTGAAGCCCTGCCTCCGTCACCGCGCCGGCGAGCCTGATCCGGCTGCCGAGGGAGGCGGCGGCGATGCTCTTGCGCAAGGCCTCGACATGGCCGGGATCGCGGTCGAGCGTCCCGACGATCGTGAGCCGCCACTCGAGTTCCGCCAGCCCCGCCAAGGCATCGACGAGACGATCATATCCCTTTCGCGGCGTCACCGCTCCGACGGCGAGGAGCCGCGTGCCGGGGCCGGGACGCGATTCGACGCGCCGTGCCGGCTCGGTGCCCGGCGGGATGACGCGGAGACGCTCCTCCGGCACACCGAACCCCGCCGCGAGGATGCGCGCGGTGAAGGGGCTCGTCGCGATCACGCGATCGGCGAGCGCCAGCGCCGCGCGTTCGCTGACGACGAGAGCAGCCGCGCAGTCGCGCGCGAGGCCGGTCTCGAGCCCGAGCGGATGGTGCACGAGGGCGACGATCGGGCGGCTGACGGCCGCGCGGATCGTCTGCGCCGGCAGCGCGCCGTAGGCGAGCCCGTCGACGAGGAGAGGCACGCCCTCGGGAAGCCGCGACAGGAAGGAGCCGGTCTCCGCCAGATCGGCCACGGAGGGGAACGGGAACGAGCCCGGCAGGCGGAGATGCGCGGCGCGGATGCCGTGCGCCGGCAGCAGCTCCAACAGGCGGCGCGCATAGGCGTAGCCGCCGGTCGGGGCCGCGAGATCGCCGGGGACGGCGAAGACCGCCTCATCCATCCGCGACCGGCCCTTCGAACCAGGCGCGGGCGATGTGGGATTCGTGCAGCGTCACGCGGATGCGGTCGACCCCCTCGCCGCCCGGCCCGAGATCGCCGGCACGGATCGCCGCCGACATCGCCTTGTGGATGTGCCCGCTCAGGAACTCCGTCGTCGTGTTGCGTCCGGCGAAGGCGGGCAGGTCGTCGAGATTGCGATAGTTCAGCGGGCCGAGGATCGCCTTCAGCGCCTCGCCCGCCCGGCCGATATCCACCACGACGCCGTCCTCGGTGAGCGCTTCGCGGAAGAAGGCGACGTCGACGACGAAGGTCGCCCCGTGCAGCGCCTGGGCGGGACCGAAGAGGTCGCCCCGGAAACTATGCGCGATCATGACGTGATCGCGGACTTCGACGGCATACATGCAGGCCTCGTGGGACACGTGACGATCACCTCGCTCGCGGAGACGATGGGGTTTCATACCGCACGACCGTGCACAGGCCCGGCGCCCCAGGGGCCAGCAGCCGCGGCAGCTCGCGCGGGAGGTCGGCGAAGGCGACCTCCTCGGTGATCAGCGCGTCGAGACGCGGATCGGCGAGCAGCGCCAGGGCCTTGGCGAGGCGGCGGGCGTGGCTCCAGCGCGGCCGGCGCGAGGGTGCCACCTCGCCCACCTGAGAGCTGACGAGCCGCAGCCGGCGCGCGTGGAAATCCTGCCCGAGCGGAACGGGGACAGAACGGTCGCCATACCAGCTCATCTCGACCACCGCCGCCTCGTGACCGGCGAGGGAGAGGGCAAGCGCCAGCCCTTCCGGCTGGCCGCTCGCATGGATGACGATATCCGCTTCGGCCCTCGCCTCGGCCGGCAGGCGGAAGCGGGCACCCAGCGCCTCGGCGACGGCCGCGCGCGCGGGATCGGAATCGACGGCCTCGACCTCCGCGCCCGGCAGACGGGCGGCGAGGAAGGCGACGAGGAGGCCGACGACGCCTGCTCCCACCACCGCGATCCGGTCGCCCGGACCCGCGCCCGAATCCCAGACGGCGTTGAGCGCCGTTTCCATATTCGCCGCGAGCACGGCGCGCCGCGGTGGCACGCTCCCCGGCACCGGCGACGCCGCATCCCGGGCCGCGACGAAACCGGTCTGGTGCGGCTGCAGCGCGAAGACGGGCGGGCCCGTCTCGCCCTCGATCTCGCCCACGGCACAGTAGCCGTACTTCACGGGGAAGGAGAAGGAGCCCGCCTGTGCCGGCGCCGTCATCCGAAGGGCGATGGTCTCGGGCACGCGGCCCTCGAAGACGAGACGCTCCGTCCCGCGGCTGAGCCCCGTCCAAAGCGTGCGGATGCGGATCTCGTCGGCCTTGGGAGAGGGCAGCGGTTCCGTCCGGATCACGGCCTCGCCCGCTCGGGGGTACCAGAGCGCCTCGATCGAGCCGGCTTCGACCTCCGCGGATTCGCCCCGAGACGCCTGGTCGGCGTCGGACCACGTCTCGCCCGGCATCGGATCGTGTCGGTCCATCGTTGATCGGGCATCCCTCACCGCCGACAAGCCTCGGCACGGCAAACCGTTCCGCGATCTCCCCACGCCTCGCCGATCGTCAAGAGCCGACGGCCTCCTCGACGCGCCTTCCGGCCTCGGCTAGAGCGGTTCCATCTCAGCGGAACCACGCATTGGCCGGAGGAACGGGATGAGCGCGAGCGCGGCGATCGAAACGAAGCCGGACGACCTGCTCTACGAGGTGCGCGAAGGCATCGCGCAGATCACGTTCAACCGGCCCCACGCCCGCAACGCCATGACCTTCGCCATGTACGAGCGCATGGCCGAGATCTGCCGCGAGGCGAACGAAAACGAAGAGATCAAGGTCATCATCATGACCGGCGCGGGCGAGAAGGCCTTCGCCTCCGGCACCGACATCTCCCAGTTCCGCGCCTTCAAGACGCCGGAAGACGCGCTCGAATACGAAGGCCGGATCGACCGGGTGCTCGGCGATCTCGAAACGTGCCGCGTGCCGATCATCGCGGCCATCGCGGGGGCCTGCACCGGCGGCGGTGCCGGCATCGCCGCCTGCTGCGACCTGCGGATCGGCACGGCGGACAGCCGCATCGGCTTCCCGATCGCGCGCACGCTCGGCAACTGCCTGTCCATGTCGAATTTCAGCCGGCTGACGGCCCTGGTCGGGCCGGCGCGCGTGAAGGACATGATCTTCACCGCCCGCCTCGTCGGTGCGGAGGAAGCCAAGGCGATCGGGCTCCTGACCGAGATCGTGCCGGACGCGGAGGCACTCAAGGTCCGGGCCTGGGAGATGGCCCGCCTGATCTCCGGCCACGCCCCGCTGACGATGCGCGCGGCGAAGGAGGCCCTGCGCCGCCTGACGAAGCGGATTTCGTCCGAAGAGGGCCGCGACCTGATCCTCTCCTGCTACATGAGCGAGGATTTCCGCGAGGGCATGGACGCCTTCCTCAACAAGCGCACGCCGCAATGGAAGGGGCGCTGAGCGGCGCCTCCATTCCCAGCCCGGCCGCAGGATGACCGACATCCTCGCCATCGTCCTGCAGGGCGCCGGGCTGTTCTATCTTCTGGCCGCCTTCGCCGGCCTCCGGTCCGTCGCGATGGACCGGTTCCTCTCCCAGGCCATCGACGCGCTCGCGCCGAGGCCCGAGGCCGAGCAGAAAGCGGACCGTCTGCGCAACGGCTTCCTCGCCGTGTCCTTGCTCGCCTTCGGCATCGCCGGCGCCGCGCTCCTCGCACGGCTCGAGGTCGCGCTGCCGCTTCTCGCGGCGGTTCTCGGACTCCAGATCGTCTATCTCGGCATCCTCGCGCCGCGACTCGTCGACCCTGCCGGGCCGCCCGACCCCGGCAGCCGCTCGAAAAGCTGGCTGCTGACCGCCATCCTCGGCGCGCTGGCGATCCTCGCCTTCGCGGCCTGGCGCATCGGCGCCCTGTTCCCCTTCGCTCAGGCGCCGATCGGGACCTCGGTCTTCGCCGCGGCCTGCCTCGCGCTCGCCGCCTTCGCGATCCACCTCGCGCGATCCGGCACCCGACGCTCCCCGTCGCCTCCCGACGCGGAGCCGGATCTGTTCGAGCCCGACGACGACAACGTCCATGACGACACCGATCCGGGCGTCTCCCATGGCGATCCGGAGACTATTCGCCTCGTCGTCACCCCGTCCTGGGGGCATGGCTCCGTGCTCGACGCCGCGAACGGCCTGCCGATCAGCCATCGGCTCAGGCTGGCCCTCCTGACCGAGGAGGAGCGGATGCTCCTCGCCGACTGGAACTGCCTCTTCATCGACGTCGCCGACCCGTCCGACCCGCGTCGGGCGCGGCTCGAAGAGGGCGATGCGCTGGCGAAGCTCGACGCGCTCGGCCGCCCCATCGCCGAGAGCATCGCGGCGCGGCTCGGCCCGGACCGCGTCGCCTTCGAGCCGGCACCGCGCCCGGTCCCGCCCCGGATCGCGGTGAGCGCGATCAAGGTGATGGCCGATTACGGCTGCCACGCGCTCTGGTTCCACGAGGATCCGGACCGGGTCGGCTGCTTCTCCGCCGGCGAGTTTGGCCTGTCCTGGGCGCTAACCTGCTCGCTCGGCGGCTGGGCCGTCGGCTTCGACGAGCGCCTCGATCCCGACGATCCCGGCGGCGGCTCCCGCTGGAGCGCGGCGGAGGAAGCGGAGCATCTCGCGGAAGGGCACGACATCGCCCGGCGGCTCGCGGCCGAACTCGCCGAGACCGACCGCGGCCACGTCGCCGTATTCTACCATCCGACCGGCGGCACCCTCGAGCGCGTGGCGGTTCAGCCCACCGCCTGAGACCGCGCGAGACGGTACATGCGGTGCTCGCCGTAGCGCTTCGGCAGGGGCACCACCCCGACATATTCGGTCGCGAAGCCGACGGCGTCCGAGGCTGCGAGCACGGCCGCGAAGGGCTCGGTGACATAGACGCCGCCCGGCGGCGCGATGGGCTCGACGCGCGCCGCGCGCGACACCTGGGTTCCGAAATAGGTCGCGCTGCGGCGGATCGGATCGAAGCCGCGGAAGACCGGGCCGTGATGGAGGCCGATCCGAAGCTCCGGCGCCGCGCGGTCCCGCCCCCGGAGGCGCGCCGCCGTCTCCTGGACCGACAGCGCGAGATCGGCCGCCGCCGCGGCCTCCGCCACGACGCAGAAGACGGCATCGCCCCAGGTGTTGCGGTAGAGGATTTCGGCTCCCGCCTTGTCGATGGTCTCGCCGATCCCGGCCATGAAGGTCGACCAGAACAGCGGCAGCCGCGATTCGGGGATCGTCGAGAAGCGCAGCACGTCCGCGAACAGGAACGCCCTGATCTCGCGAACCGGTCCGGGTGCCGCGGGATCCGCGCCGAGATCGGCGCTCGCGACATGCGGCGCCGCCGGCTCGAGGAGGATGTCGACGCAATCGGTCGACAACTGGCGTGCCCGGGTGCGCGCGAGGCCGCGGGCCACCACCGCCGCATATTCGATGAGCTTCGGATCGGCGAGATCGCCATCCGCCGTCACGGCGGTCACGGTCGCGGCGCCGTCGAGACAGGCGCGCCGGCGTGCGACCTCCGCCGGGGGCAGGTCGCGCTCGATACGGTCGACATAGTCGCGGGCGGAAAAGGGCAGGACGAGGTGGAGCTCGGCGCGGTGCGCCAGCGCCCGCTCGGCCGCCGCCAGGGAGGCCGCGCCCCAGAGGGTGCCGACGGCGAAGCCGGCCTCCTCCTGCCGCAGGCGCCGGTCGACCATCGCCCCGACATCGTCCTCTTCGTGCTGGTCGAAAAGCCCGCCTCCGGCGGCGAGATGCGCGACGCGGGGCGGGCGCAGGATGTCGAGCAGTCCGGCCCGTTCGGGATAGGCGGCATCGTCCTCCATCAGCAGCGCCAGCTGGCGCCGCGTGGAGGAGAGAGCGCCGTAATCCCGGCCGGCCTTCGACCGGGCCAGCGCGAGGTCATCGGAGGCCTCGCTCGTCCGCCCCAGGACGAGAAGCGCCTCCGCCCGGCTCGCGGCGGCCCAATAGTCGAGCGGCTCGGCGAGAGCCGGATAGGCGAGGAGATCGCGGGCGACGGTCTCGGCCCCGGCGACATCGCCCGAGAGGCGCAGCAAGGTCGCCGCATTGATGCCCGGGAAGAAGTCCCTCGTCTGCCGATAGACCCGCAGATAGGCGTCGGCCGCGCGCCTCATGCGCAGGGGCCGTCGGGCACCGGCCGCGGCGACGGCGATGTCCTTGAGGATCCGCGCCCAGAGCGAGAGCGAATCGACGTCGCCCTGCCTGTGGATACGAAGGGTCCGATAGCGCTCGGCCGCCTCGGCCGTCGCTCCGGCGCGGGCAAGGGCGAGGACGCAGAGGTAGCGCAGGCGCGGGTCGTCCTCGCCCGCGTCGAGGCTCGCCTTGGCGCGATCATAGGCGCCGATCAACTCGCCCCGCCTGAGGTCGGCCGCGATCAGGTCGGACGCTGGAACGGACATGCGGCCGCGCTACGAAACGGGACCGGTCCGGCCCGCGCGGGATGGATGGAGCAGACGTCGCCCTTGCTCGGCATCCATCGCTGCGTCATCCTCTCGCCAAGGCCGTCAAGAGGCCGTCGTGGACCTTGGATCGGGTCCCAGCGGGGAGCAAGCACGAATGTCGACCGGCGAGGCTGAGGACCGTCCGAAGCTCCATTTCTGGGACGCCTATTGGGATCATCGGCCTGCGGAATGTCCCTGCGACGAAGATTTCATCCGCTGGATCGACGAGATGCGGATCCGGGATGCCGCGATCTATCATTTCGGCACGGGCGGGCATCATCATGTCGGGATCGAATGCGCGATGCCCGAGCGGCGCAACGCCGTGCTCGGCATCACGGCGGCGCCGCAGGAGCACGCGACCTATATCGAACTCGCCATCGAGCGGCCCGATGTGCTGCGCTACTACAATTGCGTCTTCGGCGACATCTATCTGCTGAACCGCCGGCTCCTGCCGGATTTCGATGTCGTGACCCTCTTCCATCTGTGCGAGTTCCGGGGACCGAAGAACGATGCCTATGGCGGATCGACGGATCTCGAGGTCACGCGGCTGCTGACCGACAAGCTCCGCCCGGGCGGCCACATCCTTTTCTTTCCCGGCTCCTTCGCCTGGGACCGCGCCAATGACAGTGCCAAGGACGTCGTCGCCGAATGGGAGATTTCGGCCGGGGTCACGCGCGTCGGGACGTTCCGGTCCCTCCTCGTCTATCGCAAGACCGCATGATACGCGGCGGCGGACTTTGCCGACGCACGATCCACGGCGGCGATGGCCGACGCTTTTCGTTTTGCCGTGCAACCTTGGCCGTTCGGCCGCGTTAGCGCGGAACGGGGCAGGGTTTGCCGGACGGAGTTTTGAACATGGGCATCATTTGGACGATCATCATCGGGTTCCTGGCGGGGGTCATCGCCAAGTTCATCATGCCCGGCCCGAAAGAACCGCAAGGCTTCATCCTGACGACGATCCTCGGCATCGTCGGCGCGTTCGTCGCGACCTATCTCGGCCAGGCCCTGGGCTGGTACCGGGCTGACCAGGGAGCAGGCTTCATCGGAGCGGTCGTCGGCGCGATGATCGTGCTCTTCGTCTACGGCATGATCGCGGGTCGTCGCCCGACCGTCTGACCGCCGCAAGACGGATGACGGATATCGAGGGCCGGCCGCGAGGCCGGCCCTTTGTCGTGGGATCAGGCGTCGCGCGAGGGCGGCTCGAGCACCGCGCCGTAGGGGCAATGCCCGGTCGCGCCCCGGATGGCCAAGGCGGAACCGAACAGGATCGCGGCGAGGCTCAGCAGCTTGTTGGGGCGCGGCTGCGCGCCGATCGCCGCGATGGCGAGCCCGCCGACGACCGAAACGGCCCGCTCGGTCGCGCTCAGATTCCTTTCTCCCGAAAACAGGTCTTCCGCGCTTTCGATCAGGCCGTTCCGCATCATCGACTCCGGTCTGCGGCGGCGCCATAACGGTCTCCCGCCGGATGGATTGAACGGCTGCGCCGGTCTCGGGTTCCGGAACGGGCCATGAGGTCGACCGCCACAGGACCTGCGCCAGCCCCGAGGCGAGACCGTTGAACCGACCCCGAGCCAATCTCAAGGACGTCGCCGGGCGCGCAGGCGTCGACGTGTCCACCGCCTCCCGCGTCCTCGCCAACAAGCCCGGCCAGCGCGTCGCCGACGAGACGCGCCAACGCATCCTCGATGCCGCGCGCGATCTCGACTACCGGCCGAACGCGCTCGCCCGCGGCCTGCGGACCTCGCGCACCTTCGCGCTCGGCCTCGTCGTGCCGCAGCTCGACAATCCGGTCTTCTCGGCGGCGATCCGCGGCGCCGAGATGGCGGCCGCGGCGCTCGGCTATTCGCTCCTCATCTCGCATCGCGATCCCGATCGCCCCATGGCGGGCGAGTACCGGCGCCTCGCCGCGACCCATCAGGTCGACGGCCTCCTCGTCGCGAGCCTCGACGACGACCGGAACCTGATCGAGGAACTGGGCGAGACGGGCGTGCCCTTCGTCCTGATGAACCGTCATATCGACGGGATGCCCGGGGTCGCCCTCGATTCGCGCCAGGCCTCGCGCATCGCGGTCGAGCATCTGCTCGATCTGGGACACCGGCGTGTCGCCCATCTCGCGGGCCGTCTCGGCGGCTTCAACGGCCAGGCCCGCATCGCGGGCTATCGGGACGCCCTCGAGGCGGCGGGGATCCCCTTCCGTCCGGAGTTCGTCGAGCCGGCCGGGTACACGGTCGAGGGCGGCGCGGACGCCATGCGTCGGCTCCTCGCCCTGCCCGGCCCCCGCCCGACCGGGATCGTCGCGGCGACGCTCGTCTCTGCGACCGGGGGCCTTGCCGCCCTGCACGCGGCGGGGATCGGCGTCCCGGACGAGGTGTCCGTCGTCGCCATCCACGACGCCCCGATCGCGGCGATGGTCTACCCCGCGCTCACGACCATCCGGATGTCCACCGAGGAGATGGGAGCCAAGGCCGCGGGCCTGCTGGTCGAACTGATCGCCGGCCGCTCGCCGGAAGCGCCGCCGCTCCTCCCGCCCGAAGGCCTGATCCGTCGTCAATCGACCGCGAAGCCGGCCACTTGACAACCGGCCTTGGGCGTTGTTGTCTATCTGGACAAACGATTGCTCAAGACGAGCTCGGGAGGACACGCGATGCCCAGCCGCCAGCCTTGCGGACGGACCCGCCGCGCATGAGCGCCGCCTCGCCCCAGACCGGCGGGCCTGCCGCCTCGCTCGCGGCCGTCGTCGGCCCCACGCACGTCTCCACCGACGCCGAAACCCTGACGCGCTACGCGCGGGACCGTCTGCCCTTCGGCATCTTCCGGGCCCGCTCGGGCGGGCTGCCGGGCACGATGCCGGCCGCCGTCGCGAAGCCGGCCTCCGAGGAGGAGATCGTCCGGCTGGTCGAGAGTTCGGCCCGGGACGGGTTCCGGATCATCCCTTTCGGGCTCGGCTCGGGCGTCCTCGGCGGCACCATCCCGCTCGGAGGCGAGGTGATGCTGGACGTCACGCGCCTCGACAAGCTGCTGGCGATCGACGAGACGAACGGCCTCGCCACCGTCCAGGCCGGCATGAACGGCGGCGAGTTCGAGCGTGCCCTGAACGCGGCGGGCTGGACCTGCGGGCACCTCCCCCAATCGATCAACATCTCGACGGTCGGCGGCTGGGCGGCCTGCCGCGGCGGCGGCCAGGCGAGTTCGCGCTACGGCAAGATCGAGGACATCGTCGTCGGGCTCCGCGCCGTCCTGCCGGACGGACGCATCCTCGACGTGCGGCCGGTCGCGCGCCGCGCGGTCGGGCCGTCCCTCATCGACCTCCTCGTCGGCAGCGAGGGCACGCTCGGCATCATCACCGAACTGACCCTGCGCATCTTCAGGACGCCCGCAATCGAGAAGGGCGTGGTCCTCGCCTTTCCGAGCCAGGATGCCGCGCTGAACGCGGCCCGCCGCATCATGCAGGCGGAGCTTCGGCCGCAGGTCGTGCGCATCTACGACGAGATCGAGAGCCGCGAGCGCACGAAGGACATCGAAGCCTTCCGCACGAAGCCGATCCTCGCCATCATGGTGTTCTGCGGAACGGCGAGAACGGCCGCCGCGGAAGAGGAGGAAAGCCTGGCCATCTGCCGCGAAGAGGGGGCGGACATCGCCGACGACGGCCCGCTCACGCATTGGCGCGAGGTCCGCTACGAATCCTATTCGGGGAAGTGGCAGGCGGCCGGCTATTTCATGGACACGATCGAGGTCTGCGCGCCCTGGTCGTCGCTCGCGACGCTCTACGACACCTGCCGGAATGCGGCCCTGTCCATCTGCCCCGAGATGCATTTCGGGGCCCACTGGTCGCACGTCTATCCAGAGGGCGCCTGCCAATACATGACGATCCGCCTGCCGCCGATGCCGGACGAGCAGGGTCTCGCCCTCCATGCCAGGCTCTGGGATGCGATCGAGAGCGCGACGCTCGATTGCGGCGGCACGGTCGCGCATCACCACGGCGCGGGCGTCTTCCGCAATCCGTGGCTGAAGCGCGAACTCGGCACGGGGCTCGACGTCCTCCAGGCGATCAAGGACGCGCTCGATCCCGACAACCGCCTCAATCCGGGCAAGCTCGGCCTTCGTCCCGCCGCCGGCGCCGTCGAGGTGCGGCATGGGTGAGGCGCAACGCGTTCACCCTCCCCTGGAGGGGGAGGGTCGCCGGCAGAGCCGGCGGGGTGGGGTGGAACCCACGTCTTCACATTCGAACACCGCTTCCAGACGCATGCCGCGCGTCAACCCACCTCGGACCTTTGGTCCGACCCTCCCCCTCCAGGGGAGGGTGAGATGCGGGCCTTCGATGGCAAGCGAGCATCCCCATGCCCGCGCCTGATCTCCTCCTCGGCATCGATCTCGGGGCGGGCTCGCTGAAGGCGAGCCTGATCCGCTTCGACGGGACGCTCGCCGGCGAGGCGAGCCATCCCGTCGCGACCTCCGCGCCGAAACCGGGCTGGAGCGAGCAGGACCCATGGGATTGGTGGCGCGCGGCCTGCGCCGCCGTCCCGGCGGCCCTCGCCAAGGCCGGGGGCGAGCCGAAGCGCGTCGCCGCGATCTCGTTCTCGGCCGGCGCCCACACGCAGGTTCTCGAAGACAGGGACGGCAGCGTCATCCGCCCGGCCATCCTCTGGAACGACCAGCGCTCCGGACCGCAGACCCAGGCCCTGCGCCGACAGGCGGACGATCGCATCGTCGAGATCGGCTACAACCGCGCCAACCCGACCTGGACGCTGCCGCAGATGCTGTGGCTGCGCGAGAACGAGCCCGAGGCCTTCGCTCGCGTCCATCGCCTCTACGTGGCCAAGGACTGGCTCCGGTCCCGCTTCACGGGCGGGTTCGAGACCGATCTCATCGATGCGGTCGGGACCCTCATGGCCGATTCCCGCACCGGCACCTGGTCGGAGGAACTCTGCGGCCTGATCGGCTGGCCGATGGCGTCGCTGCCGCCGATCGTGCAGGCCAAGGACCGCGTCGGCTCCGTCACCGCCGAGGCGGCGCGGGCGACCGGCCTCGCCGAGGGCATTCCCGTCATCTGCGGGACCTCCGACACGGCGGTCGAGACCTACGGCGCGGGCATGATGCGGCCGGGCACGGGCGTGATGAAGCTCGCGACGGCGGCGACGGTCTCGGTCCTGTCCCCGCACGCCGTGCCGCACAAGGAAATGATCAACTACCCGCACGTGATCCCGGACCATTGGTACGTGATCACGGCCACCAATTCCTGCGCCTCGGCGCATAAATGGCTGCGGGACACCTTCTTCCGGCGCGAGAGCGAGGACGGCTCGGCCGTCTTCGACGCCATGGAGCGCCTGGCCGTGGCGACGAAGCCCGGGGCCGAAGGGCTCTTCTTCCATCCCTATCTCAACGGCGAGCGCAGCCCCCATTGGGACCCGCTGCTGCGCGCCGATTTCGTCGGGATCGGCTTCAACCACGGGCCCGGCCATTTCGTGCGCGCGCTCTACGAGGGCATCTCGTACTCGCTGCGCGACTGCCTCGAGGTGCTGCGCGCGAACGGGCTCGGCTTCACGACGACGCGGCTCACCGGCGGCGGCGCGAAGAGCGCGCTCTGGCGCCAGATCCTCGCCGACGTGATGGATGTCCGGGTCGAGTTGCCGGCCGTCGCGGATGCGAGCTTCGGTGCGGCCCTGCTCGCGGGTGTCGGCATCGGCGCCTTCCCGGACGAGGCGGCGGCGGAGGCGGCCATCCGGGTCGTCGCGACGCACGAGCCGGACCCGGAACGGGTCGCCTTCTACGAGAAAGGCTTCGTGCTCTACCGCGACATCCAGGCGGCGCTCGCGCCGCTGAACCACCGCATCCACGCCCATCTGGCGGAGGCCTGACGATGGCCTCGGTCACGCTCGAGGGCGTCACGAAGAGCTTCGCGGGCCTGACGGTGGTCCAGTCCGTCGATCTCGCCATCGCCGAGGGCGAGTTCATGGTCCTCGTCGGCCCCTCGGGCTGCGGCAAGTCGACGACGCTCCGCATGATCGCGGGCCTCGAGGAGACGAGCGGCGGCACGATCCGGATCGGAGCGCGGGACGTCACGCAGCTCGAGCCGCGCGAGCGGAACATCGCCATGGTGTTCCAGAACTACGCCCTCTATCCGCATAAGAGCGTGCGCGAGAACCTCGCCTTCGGCCTCAAGATGCGCGGCACCGGCAAGGCGGAGATCGAGCAGCGCGTCGCGCGGGCCGCGGCGATGCTGAAGATCGAGCCGCTCCTGGCGCGCAAGCCCCGGCAATTGTCCGGCGGCCAGATGCAGCGCGTCGCCCTCGGCCGCGCGCTCGTGCGCGAGCCGGACGTCTTCCTCTTCGACGAGCCCCTCTCCAACCTCGACGCGAAGATGCGCGTCCATATGCGCGACGAGATCGCCCGCCTGCACCGCGAGGTCGGCACGGCGATGATCTACGTGACGCACGATCAGGTCGAGGCCATGACGCTCGGCGACCGCATCTGCGTGATGAAGGACGGCGTCGTGCAGCAGGTCGGCCGGCCTCTCGACGTCTATGACCGGCCGGCCAACACCTTCGTCGCCGGCTTCATCGGCTCGCCCGAGATGAATTTCGCGGACGGCGAGATCGCGAGCGAGGACGGGCGGCCCGTCTTCCGCTCCGGCCCGCTCGCCCTGCCGCTCGACGGCGCGCGGCAGGGTGCTGCACTGGAGCCCGGCCAGCCGGTCACCCTCGGCATCCGGCCGGAACACCTGACCGTGGCCGCGACGGGCCTTCCCGCGCGGGTGCTTCATGTCGAGCGGATGGGCGCCGAGAGCGTCCTGCAGCTCGATGCGGGCGTCGGGCTCCGCGCGCTCGTCGACCGCGACGACGGCGTCGAGGAGGGCGACACGATCCACCTCGCCGCGCCGGCGAACCGGCTGCACCTGTTCGGCCGGGACGGGCTCGCGCTCGGGGGAGCGGGGCGGTGAGCGCCCCCACGACGCGCCCCCGGCACTTCTTCTCCTCTTGCGGGAGAAGGGGCGCCTGATCGCAGACGACCAAGAAGACGCCAAAAGAAAACATCAAAACCAGGAGGAAACGCAGATGACGAAGAGGTTCCAAGGCCCCTCGCGCCGCACGCTTCTGACGACCGGGGCCGGCATCGCCGCCGCGGCCGCCTTTCCGATGCCGGCGGTCCATGCCCAGACCAAGGAGCTGCGCTTCCTGAACGGCGAGCCCGCGGTCGATTCCGTCCGCGCCCTGCGCGTCGCCGCCGCGCAATACGAGAAGGAAAAGGGCATCAAGGTCACGATCGACACCGTGCCCTCGGGCGACGCCTATACGCGCACCGTCGCGGCCATCAAGGGCGGGCGGCCCTACGACATCTCGACCCTGATCTTCGTCGCGCACGTCC
This sequence comes from Enterovirga rhinocerotis, assembly GCF_004363955.1. GTDB lineage: Bacteria > Pseudomonadota > Alphaproteobacteria > Rhizobiales > Beijerinckiaceae > Enterovirga > Enterovirga rhinocerotis. The sequence goes on along the minus strand of NZ_SNZR01000014.1, from coordinate 142,299 downwards.
TGACGCTCGCCAACGAAGGCCAGCTCACACCGATCACCGATCTCGTCAACAAGCACAAATGGGGCAAGCGCATCCTCTTCCCCGTCAACGGCCAGCATTACTGGTACATGTACGACTACAATCTCTGCTGGCTGTTCTACCGCAAGGACCTCTACGAGGCGAACAAGCTCGAACAGCCGAAGACCTGGGCTCAGCTCCTGGAGAATTGCCGCAAGCTGTCCGGTTCGGAGGGCGGCAACCAGCGCTTCGGCATGGCGACCCCGGTCGGCAACAACGACGCCACCAACTGGATGAGCATCGGCTACATGTGGGCCGAGGGCGTGTCGCTCTTCGACGACAGCTGGAAGAACATCTTCGCGTCCGACGAGAACAAGAAGCGGACGGCCGCCTATCTCGATTTCTTCGGGGAGATGTACAAGACCATGCCGCCCGGCATGACCCAGGCGAGCTTCGGCCAGATCACGGCCGCCTATTCGTCAGGCCAGGCTGCGCATGCGCCCTATGCGGGCCGCCTGATCGAGATCCTGGAGCAGCGCGCGCCGAAGCTCGCCGACAGCTACGGCATGATGCCCTATCCCGACAGCAGCGGGAAAGGCGCGGCGGTCAATCACGGCTATGACGGCTGGGTCGTCGGCAAGACCCCGATGGCGGAAGAGGCGGTCAAGTTCCTCGAATGGTTCTCGGACGCGCATTACATCAACTTCCTCCATTCGGCTCCGCTGCACTTCCAGCCCCCGCGCCTCGACATCTACGACGATCCGCGCTGGCGCGCCCATCCCCTGATCGAGAAGCATGCGGGCGCCGTGAAGACCATGCAGGGCTTCCTCGACGATCCGAACATCACCATCCGCTCGATCGACACCGAGGGTCCCGGTCCGGACCTGCGGCCGGCCAAGGTCTTCGAATCCTGGGTCTTCCCCGAGATGCTCCAGAACAAGGTTCTGAAGAACATGCCGTCCCAGGCCTGCGTCGAGGAGGCGGTCGCCAAGATGAACCGCGTCATCGCGGGGTAGCCCCGCTCCAACCACGCTCCTCATGCTGAGGTGCCGACCGGAGGTCGGCCTCGGAGCACGCACCGACACGTGGCTGCGTCCTTCGAGGCCTCGCTCCGCGAGGCACCTCAGGATGAGGACGTCGGGATGTTCTCATGCGCTCGCGCTACGACTGGGTCATCTGGACCTTCTTCTGGGGCGGCCTCGCCCTGACGGCCCTGTTCGTCGGCGGGCCGGTGCTGAACGCGATCTGGCTCTCGCTTCATCAGGCGTCGAGCTTCATCGCGGAGCCGAAATTCGTCGGGCTCGGCAATTACGCCCGCGTCGTCCAGGAGCCCGAATTCTGGAGCGCCATGGCGAACGGGCTGATCTACGCCCTCTCCGCCATCGTGCTTCAGGTCGTCATCGGTATCGCCTTCGCGATGGTGCTGAACCAGCCCTTCTTCGGCCAGCGCCTCGTGCGGGGGCTTGCGACGCTGCCCTATCTCCTGCCGACGGTCGTCGTGGCGCTGACCTTCCAGTGGCTGGCGGACGGCTCCGTCGGGCTGCTCACCGTCATCGCGCGGGATCTGGGGCTCGGCACGATCCCCTGGTTCGAACAGCCGGCGACGGCGCGCGCCTCGGTGATCCTCGCCTCGGTCTGGCTGTGGACGCCGTTCGTGACGATCTGCGTCCTCGCCGGGCTGCAATCGATCCCGCCCGCTCTCTACGAGGCCGCGAAGGTCGACGGGGCCGGGCCGGTCTCGATCTTCTTCCACGTCACGCTGCCGCAGTTGAAGCCGGTGCTCACCGTCGTCGTGCTGCTGCGCGCGATCTGGATGTTCAACAAGTTCGACGTGATCTGGCTCCTGACGAAGGGCGGCCCGCTCGGCGCGACCGAGCATCTGCCGATCCTCGCCTACAAGCGCGCCTTCTCGCTCTTCGACGTCGGCGGCGGCGCGGCGGTCGCGACCGTCTCCTTCCTGATCCTGATGGCCGCCGTCTCGACCTATCTGTGGATGTTCCCGCTCGAGGAGAAGCGCTGATGCGACGCTCGGCGCCCGAACGCATCGGCATCGGCCTCGCCGCCCTCGGCATCGCGGCCTGGTCGTTCTTCCCGATCTACTGGATGATCGTCTCGTCCCTGCGCACGCCGCAGGACCTGTTCTCGCGCCCGACCTTCCTGCCGAAGACCGTCTCGCTCGAAAGCTACCGGAACCTCCTCGAGGTGACGGACTACCCGCAGCAGTTCCGCAACTCGATCGTCGTCGCCCTCGTCGTCGTCGCGATCACGCTCGTCGCCTCCGTCGTCATCGCCTACGCGGTCACGCGCTTCCGCGTGCCCTTCAAGATGCTGATCATCGGCTCGATGCTCTATGCCTACATGTTCCCGCCGATGCTGCTCGCGATCCCGCTCTACGGGATCTTCGTCACGCTCGGCATCGCCGACAGCCTGCTCGCGCTCGTCATCGCCCATTGCACGCTGACCCTGCCGCTCGGCGTCTGGCTGCTGTGGGGCTTCTTCAAGGCGATGCCGTTCGAGCTGGAGGAGGCGGCGATGGTGGATGGCTGCACCCGGCTCGGCAGCTTCGTGCGGGTCGTGCTGCCGCTCTCGCTGCCCGGCATCGTGACGGTCGCGGTGTTCTCCTTCCTGCTCTCCTGGACGGATTACGCCTATGCCCTCGTGATGATCTCGTCCGACACGCAGAAGACCCTGCCGGTCGGCCTCGCCTCGATGGTCGGCTCGTTCGAGCTGCGCTGGGGCGAGGTGATGGCGGGGGCGACGCTGATCGCATTGCCGCTGTTCCTCATGTTCACGCTGCTCTCGCGCTACTTCATCCAGGGCCTCGCCGCCGGGGCGACCAAGGGGTGAGCGCCAGGTCGTTCGAACGTCCTCATGCTGAGGTGCCGGCCAAAGGCCGGCCTCGAAGCACGCACTGAAACGGATACGCGTCCTTCGAGGCCTCGCTGGCGCGAGGCACCTCAGGATGGGGACGCATGGAGTCGAGGAAGGTCACGCTGGCATGGCTCTACGCATCCTCGGCGCCCCGCGCCGCTACATCCAGGGCCCGGGCGCGGTAGCGGGGTTGCCCGAGATCGTCGCGACGCTCGGCACGCGGCCTGTCCTGATCGCCGATCCCGTCGCGCTCGACCGGGAGGGAGCGCCGCTCCCGGACGCGACGGTCCTGCGGTTCGCCGGCGAGATCACCAAGGCCGAGATCGCGCGCCTCGCCGAGGCGGCGAAGGCGGCCGGCGCGGATGTCGTCGTCGGCATGGGAGGCGGCAAGGCGATCGACTCGGCCAAGGGCGTCTCGCGGCGCCTCGGCGCGCCGATCGTGGTCGTGCCGACCGTCGCCTCGAACGACGCTCCGACGAGCCGCCTGATCGTCGTCTATGACGAGCATCACACCATCGTCGAGGTCGAGATGCTGGCCTCGAACCCGGACGTCGTCCTCGTCGACACGGCCATCGTCGCCCGCGCCCCGCGCCGTCTCCTCGCGGCCGGCATCGGCGATTGCATGTCGAAGACCTTCGAGGCGCATGCCTGCGCGAAGGCTGGCGGCCACAACTTCTTCCAGGGCCGGACGCCCCTCGCCGCGCTCGCGCTCGCCGATGCCTGCTACGCGACGATCCGGCGCGACGGCATCGCCGCCTTGGCCGCCTGCGACCGGCAGGTGCCCGACGAGGCCTTGGAGAACGTGGTCGAGTCGGCGGTGCTGCTCTCGGGCCTGGGCTTCGAATCCGGAGGCCTTTCGCTCGCCCATTCCCTGACGCGAGGCCTCACGGCCCATCCGAAGCTCGCCGGAGCCCTGCACGGCGAACTCGTCGCCTACGGCACGCTCGTCCAGGTCGCGCACGAGGGAATGGACGAGGCCGGGAGAGCCGATATCGCAGCCTTCTCCCGCGCCTGCGGCCTGCCGACCCGCCTCGCCGATCTCGGCCTCGCGGCACCGTCGGACGAGGATTACGCGATCATCGCCGGCCCGACCCTCGCGGCACCGCACATGAAACACCTGTCGAGGCCGGCGAGCCTCGACAGCATCGTCGCCGCGCTGAAGGCCGTCGAGGCGTCCTGAAACCCTCGCCGCTCACCCGAGCCGGCTGAAATCCGGCGGCCGCTTCTCGGCGAAGGCCGCGAAAGCCTCGCGCGCCTCGGGCGAGGCGAGGCGGCGCGCGAATTCCTCGCGCTCCTCGTCCATCAGCCGGGCGATCGCCTCCCCGTCGCGCATGAGGCTCTTCGTGGCGACGAGCGCGCCGACGGGCTGCTGCGCGAGACGCTGAGCGACCTCCTCGGCCGCACGCCTCAGATCGGCCGCGGGCACGATCCTCGTCGCGAGACCCCAGGCCAGCGCGTCCCGTGCCTCGACGGCCTCGCCGAGCGCGAAGACGGCGAAGGCGCGCTGATGCCCGATCCGGGCCGGCAGGAGGAGGCTCGATGCCGCCTCCGGCACGAGGGCGAGTCCGACGAAGGGAGCGGTGAGCTTCGTGTCCTCGGCGAGGAGCACCTGGTCGCAATGCAGCAGCATCGTCATGCCGACGCCGACCGCCCTCCCCTGCACGGCGGCGACGATCGGCTTCCGCGCCGCCGCGATCGCCTTGATGAACCGGAAGGCGTTGCCCGGCCCGGCGCCGCCCGCATTCGCCGCCGCGAAATCGCCGATGTCGTTGCCGGCGGTGAAGAGATCGCCCTCCGCGCGCAGCAGGAGCACGCGCACCTCGCGATCCTCGTTCGAGGCCTCCAGAGCCTCGGCGAGCGCGCCGTACATGGCCTGGGTGAGCGCGTTCTTCTTGTCGGGACGGTCGAGCACGAGGTTGAGGATGCCGCCGGCCTTCTCGATCCTGACATGCTCGCTCATGCGTTTCCCCCGTTTCGTCGTTCCAGCGATGGCCGCACCACCATAAGCCCCAAAGCAAAAGGCCCCGGCAATGCCGGGGCCTCCTGTTTCGTATCGACCGATGAACGGCGCGATCACTCGCCGGCGTCGGCGGGCTCGTCGCGCGCCGGGGCCGGGCGGTCGCCCTCGCCTTCGCGGAAATCGCGGTCGCGGAAGTCGCGGTCACGACGCGGGCCACGGCGGCCGTCGCGGTCGCGGCGGGGGCCGCGATCGCCGCCCCGGTCGCCGCGCGGCTCGCGCTCGTCCTCGACCACCTCGCCGCGGGCCTCGCGCTCGGCGCGCTCGGCGTCACGGGCGGCCTTCAGCTTCTCGGTGAGGTCCTCACCGGTCTCCTGGTCGACGACCTTCATCGAGAGCTTGATCTTGCCGCGATCGTCCTGGCCGAGGAACTTGACCTTGATCTTGTCGCCTTCCTTGACGACGTCCGTCACCTTCTGGACCCGCTGGGCGGCGAGTTCGGAGATGTGGACGAGGCCGTCCTTGGGACCGAAGAAGTTGACGAAGGCGCCGAACTCCATGGTCTTGACGACGGTGCCGTCATAGATCGTGCCGGCCTCCGGCTCCGCCACGATGGAGCGGATCCAGTTGCGGGCCGCCGTGATGGCCTTGCCGTCGGCGGAGGCGATCTTGATCGTGCCGTCGTCGTCGACGTTGATCTTGGCGCCGGTCTTCTCGACGATCTCGCGGATCACCTTGCCGCCGGTGCCGATCACGTCGCGGATCTTGTCGGTCGGGATGCTCATCACCTCGATGCGCGGCGCATGCTCGCCGAGCTCGGCGCGAGCCGAGGTCAGCGCCTTCGACATCTCGCCGAGGATGTGGACGCGGCCGTCCTTCGCCTGGTCGAGGGCGACCTTCATGATCTCCTCGGTGATGCCGGCGATCTTGATGTCCATCTGGAGGGAGGTGATGCCACCCTCGGTGCCGGCCACCTTGAAGTCCATGTCGCCGAGATGGTCCTCGTCACCGAGGATGTCGGAGAGCACCGCATAGCGCTCGCCCTCGAGGATGAGGCCCATGGCGATGCCCGCGACGGGCTTGCGCAGCGGCACGCCGGCATCCATCAGCGACAGCGAGGCGCCGCAGACGGAGGCCATCGAGGACGAGCCGTTCGACTCGGTGATCTCGGAGACCACGCGGATCGTGTACGGGAACTCGTGCGCCGGGGGCAGCATCGGGTGGATGGCGCGCCAGGCGAGCTTGCCGTGGCCGATCTCGCGCCGACCGGGGGAGCCCATCCGGCCCGTCTCGCCGACCGAGTAGGGCGGGAAGTTGTAGTGCAGGAGGAAGTTCTCCTTGCGGGTCCCTTCCAGCGCGTCGATGAACTGCTCGTCCTCGCCGGTGCCGAGCGTCGCGACGACCAGCGCCTGCGTCTCGCCGCGGGTGAAGAGCGCCGAGCCGTGGGCGCGGCTGAGGATGCCGACCTCCGACAGGATCGGGCGGACCGTCGAGAGGTCGCGTCCGTCGATGCGGCTCTTGGTGTCGAGGATGTTCCAGCGCACGATCTTGGCCTGGACCTCCTTGAAGGCGGTCTTGACCTTGTCCGGGTTGAAGCGGGGCTCGCCCTCGGCCGGGATGAGCGCGTTCGTCACCTTGAGCTTGGCGGCGTCCACGGCCGCATAGCGCTCGGCCTTGTGGGTGAGCTGATAGGCGGCGCGCAGGTCCTGCTCGGCGATCTCGAGGATCACCTTCTCGATCTCGGAGAGGTCGGGAGCGGTGAAGTCGCGCGGCTCCTTGGCGGCCTTCTCGGCGAGGCGGATGATGGCCTCGATCACCGGCTGGAAGTGCTTGTGGCCGAACATGACGGCGCCGAGCATGACTTCCTCGGAGAGCTCCTTGGCCTCCGATTCGACCATCAGCACCGCGTCGGTCGTGCCCGCGACCACGAGGTCGAGCAGCGCGCCCTCCATCTCGGAGACCTGCGGGTTCAGCTTGTAGGACGAGCCGGTCCAGCCGACGCGAGCCGCGCCGATCGGGCCCATGAAGGGCACGCCCGAGAGCGTCAGCGCCGCGGAGGTGGCGACCATGCCGACGATGTCGGGATCGTTCTCGAGGTCATGCGAGAGGACCGTGACGACGATCTGGGTGTCGTTCTTGTAGCCCTCGGCGAAGAGGGGGCGGATCGGCCGGTCGATGAGGCGGGAGGTCAGCGTCTCCTTCTCGGTCGGACGCCCTTCGCGCTTGAAATAGCCGCCCGGGATGCGCCCGGCGGCGTAGGTGCGCTCCTGGTAGTTCACCGTGAGCGGGAAGAAGTCGAAGCCGGGCTTGGGCTCCTTCATGGATACGACGGTGGCGAGCACGGCGGTCTCGCCATAGGTCGCGATGACGGCACCGTCGGCCTGGCGCGCGATCTTGCCCGTTTCCAGGACGAGCTTGCGCCCGCCCCACATCAGCTCTTCGCGTTGAATGTCGAACATGGGATTCTACCTTCTCGAGGCCGGGCAGCCTCGGGGCGCCATGGGCAAGATGGCCGGAGGCTCGGCGTCGGCGGCCAACTGGCCGTGCAAGCCTCCGGTGATCCTGCCATGGCCGCCTGGCCCGGCAGTTGGGCCGATGGACCATCCATCGGCCGGGAGCGTTCACCTCACTGGAGCCGCCCTCGACTCCGGATAAACGAAATCCGCCGGGAGGCCCGGCGGATGGGGATCAGCGGCGGATGCCGAGCTTCTCGATGAGCGAGCGGTAGCGACCCTCGTCCTTCTTCTTCAGGTAGTCGAGAAGGGAGCGACGCGAGGAGACCAGCTTCAGCAGGCCGCGACGCGAATGGTTGTCCTTCTTGTGCGACTTGAAGTGCTCGGTGAGGTTCGTGATCCGCTCCGTGAGGATCGCCACCTGAACCTCGGGCGAGCCCGTATCGCCGGACTTGCGGGCGTGTTCCTTCATGAGCGACGTCTTGCGCTCGGCCGTAATCGACATCGGGCATCCTTTCGGTAACGAGAGTGGAGCGAGCGATCCGAGGACCGCCCTTCGCGGGCACGGCCGGGCCGGGATGTCGTCCAGCACGGTCGGATTGTCGCGATGAGACGTCCGCGCGCGCATCTGCGACCCGCGGAACGGCTTCCCCTTACACGAACTCCATCGTCACGGAAAGGGCTTCGCGGGGAGCAGGCCCCGCGAAGCGCGGTCTCAGCTTCCGCGCCGGGTGCCGCTCAAAGCGCCGGCGCCGTTTTCGGCCTTGGCCTCGAGCTTGCCGCCCTCGACCGTGCCGGAATAGCGGGTGCCGCCGGCGGTGAAGGTGATGGCGGTGCCGTTGAGGCTCCCGTTCTCGACGGGGACCTCCTTGCCGCCCTGGGTCAGCGTTCCGCTGACCTTCTGGTAGGTCTGCTCGAGCTTCAGCTCACCGTTCCCGACCGTCCAGGTCCCGGCGGCCTTGGCCGGCACGATCCATTTGAAGGCCGTGCAGAAGCTCGTGCAATCGGTACCGGCCGAGATGGTCTGGTCGGGGGTCCAGTCGCCCATGTCGAAGGTGTTCGAGACGACGCGCGTGCCCGGCTTCATGTCGAGGATCGTCGGGCGGAGCCGCTTGTTGAGCTCCGGGAGGAGGAACAGCGTGAGGACGGTCGCGTCCGAGAAATCGGTCTTGAAGATGTCGCCCTGGACGAACCGCGCCTTCTCGCCGACGCCCTCCTTCTCGGCATTCGCCTTGGACAGGGCGACCATGTCGGGATTGTACTCGACGCCGAGGGCACGGATGCCGCGCTTGGCCGCGGTGATCACGGTGCGCCCGTCGCCGGAGCCGAGATCGATCACGTAATCGGCCGTGGTCGCGCCCGCCATGTCGAGCATGCGGTCGACGAGGGCCTGAGCCGTCGGCACCCACACGACATCCTTGCCGGGCTGCCCGGAATACGGAGAGAAGGTGCTCGATTCAGGCTTCGCGTCGGGCGCGGGCTTCGCAGCCGGGACCGGCTGCGCGACGGCGGCGCCGAGGGGAAGCAGGGATACGGCGCAGGCGACAGCCCAGAGGCGGATGGCTCTCATCAGGTCTCTCCTTTCAGGACGACGGCTCGGATGCCGAACGCGCCCCGGAGGGTTCGGCCGGCTGTTCGGAGGAAATCGGATCGCGCCGGCGGAACAGGAGCAGCGGCGCCCCTGCTACGACCACCGCGATGCCCACCAGCGCGCCGACCCCGGTATAGGCCACGCTTGCATGCAGCATGTATAGGCAGCTCAGGCAGAAGAGGATCGGCGTCAGCGGATAGAGCGGAACGCGGAACGGCAGGACGCGGTTCGGCTCGCGGCGGCGCAGCACGATCACGGCGGCCCCGACGAGCAGCATGAAGATCCAGAACACCGGCGCGGTGTAGTCGACCATCGACTGGAAGCCGTTGCGGGTCGCCATGCCGAAGCAGACCAGCGCCAGAGCGACGCCTCCCTGGAGAATGAGCCCGTTCGTCGGAGCGAGCCCGCGCGCATCCCACTCCCCGACCTTCGGCAGCAGGGTCAGGTCGCGGGCCATCGCGAAATAGACCCGCGCGCCGGTGAAGATGGTCGCGTTCAGCGTCGAGAGCGCCGCGACGACGACGGCGACGCTGACGGCCATGGCGCCGGCCTCCCCTGCCACGAGCCGCATCATGTCGGCCGCGACCGCATCCGAGCGCTTGAGGCCGTCGAGTCCGAGGATCGCGAGCAGCGCGGCGTTGGCGAGAAGGTAGAGCGCGCACAGGACGGCGGTCCCGATCACGAGAACGCGCGCCATGTTGCGGCCCGGATCACGCAATTCGCCCGACAGGTAGGCGGCCTCGTTCCATCCGCCATAGGTCAGGAGCACGAAGATCATCGCCATGCCGAGCGCCGCCGAGCCCGCCGCGGCGGGTTCGGGCGCCGCGGCCGGCACGCCGCTCGATCCGAGGAAGCCGAACAGGATGATGACGACGACGAGCCCGACCTCGACGAAGGTGATGACGATCTGCAGCCTCTTGCTCTGCATCGTGCCGACGATGTTGATCGCCGTGAACACAGCGATCGACAGCCCGGCATACAAGGCGGGCCCGAAGGGGCCGAGCGGCAGGATCCCGTTGGCGTAGTCTCCGAGGACGAAGGCGACGGCCGCGATCGCACCGGTCTGGATGACCGTGGCGCGGGCCCAGCCGAACATCATCGCGACAGGCCGGCCATAGGCGCGCGAGAGGAAATGGTATTCGCCGCCGGCATGCGGATGCGCCGCCGCGAGTTCGGCGTAGGACAGCGCGCCGACAAGGGTGACGAGGCCGCCGAAGACCCAGACGGCCAGGAAGGCGAACTCGCTCCCGACATTCGCCGCGACCAGCGCGGGCGTCTTGAAGATGCCGATCCCAACGACGATCCCGACCATGATGGTGACGGCGTCGAACACGGAGAGCAGAGGCTGGGGCTCTGTCCGGCTTGGTGTCGTCATGAAGGGTCCTGGCGGATCGGAAGGAGGCACGGTCGCGCGAGGTTCGGGAGGCGGCAATCGAGCAGCGGGCGACCTCGACGTGAAAGTGGCTGGCGGCGGGATGGCGAAGTGAACGGCGGAACCGTCGTCCGAAAGCCTTCGGGTCGGCCATCAGGTCCCGCAGCATAACTTCTCGCACGGGGGATGCGCCAGATGAAATCATCAGCATCGTCGCACCTGACGGACGCCGACGATCGCCGGCATGATCCGGTGCCGGCGCACAGCCTGCCGCTTGACGCGGGGCCGTGCGGCGACGACACGATCCGCCGTCAGGTTCGGAGCCCCGCATGTCCCTCACCGTCGCCGTCCAGATGGACACGATCCGCGGCATCAAGATCGCGGGGGACACGACCTTCGCGCTCCTGCTCGAGGCGCAGGCGCGCGGCCACAGGCTGCTGCACTACACGCCCGACCGCCTCTCGATGCGCAACGGCATCGTCACGGCGCAGGTGGAGGAGCTCGCCGTCCGCGACGTCGACGGGGACCATGCGACGCTCGGCGAGCCGACGCGCATGAACCTCGCCGAGACCGACGTCGTCCTGATGCGGCAGGACCCACCCTTCGACATCGCCTACATCACCGCGACGCATCTCCTCGAACGCATCTCGCCCTCGACCCTCGTCGTGAACGATCCGGTCTCGGTCCGGAACGCGCCCGAGAAGATCTTCGTCACGCATTACCCGCAGCTCATGCCGCCGACGCTGATCACGCGGGACAAGTCCGAGATCGAGGCCTTCCGGCGCGAATACGGGGAGATCGTCATGAAGCCGCTGCACGGCCATGGCGGCGCGGCGGTGGTGCGCATTCTGCCGAAGGACCCGAATTTCGGCTCGCTCTTCGACCTCTTCTCCGTGACCTTCCGCGAGCCCTGGGTCGTGCAGCAGTTCCTGCCGAAGATCACCGAGGGCGACAAGCGCATCCTGCTCGTCGAAGGCGAGCCGCTCGGCGCGGTGAACCGCGTCCCGGCCGAGAACGACCTGCGTTCCAACATGGTCCGCGGCGGCGCGGCGAACGCGACGGACCTGGCCGAGCGCGAGCGCGAGATCTGCGCGACGATCGGCCCGGAGCTCAAGGCCCGCGGCCTGGTCCTCGTTGGGATCGACGTGATCGACGGCAACCTGACGGAGATCAACGTGACCTCGCCGACGGGAATCCGGGCCATCAAGCGCGTCGGCGGGCCGGATCTCGCGGTGTCGGTCTGGGATGCGATCGAGGCGCGCCGATCGGCGCGCTGAGGGAGGCCGGCGCCTTACGCCACCTCGAAGATCGACCGCAGCAGCCGCTGCTGCTGAGTCACCGGGCTGATGCGCGACGACCGGCCCGAGTCGCGGGTCGTCAGCAGCCCATCGAGATGAAGGACCCGCGCATGCATCCGCAGCGATTGCGCGATGAGATCGCGGAGCCGTTCGGGCAAAGCGGCGAACTGATCCTCCGCGAGGCCGCGATCCTGAGGGACGAGCTTGACGCGCTCGCGCTCGCGGAGCGCCTGGGCGGGGCTGATCTCGCCCTCCACCACCGCGCGCTGGACGAGCAGCCAGGATGCGATCTGCATGAGCCGGGTCGTCAGGCGCATGCTTTCGCTGGCATAGGCGAGCGCCGCGGCGCGCGGCAAGGCGTTCGACTCGGCGCGACCGTCACCGTCGAGGTAGCAAGCGGTCGATTCCACCAGGCCCATGCCATCCCGGAACAAGGTCCTGAACGCCTCCGACCGAACGAACCCCGTCGAGAACGGCACGGGCGCGAGATCGCTCTCGTCCCCGCACCGGACGGCCAGACTGCCTTCGGTCACCATCATACCCCCAAAAGCCTTCATCCTGCCCGAAACGGGTCATGTCACGTCGGACGACCAGCTTTGGAGCAAACATAGCGCCGCAGCGGGATTCGCGCGCCGTTAACCCTTCGTTAGGGTTAACGGTTTGCCGCTCGAAACACGCATCGCACAAGCGCCAAGCCCAGGGACGCACAAGAAAAAGCCGCCTCGGGGGCGGCTGGAAGTGTTCAACAGGGAGGCATCAAACAGAGTGGCGGGCCACTCGAGATCCAGAAGACTGGACGTAACCGTTATGGTTCGGAAACCTTAAGAATGCGTTAAGATGAAACGCGCCCTGCTCCGAAAGGGGACACCGGCCGCCCGCCCCTTCGGCCTCAGCGGAAGAACGCCGCGGCCGCCTCCCGCGAGGCATTCTTGCGCTCCTTCTCGGCCCTGAGCCTTGCGATCTCGGCCTCCAGGAGGGCGACCCGTTCGTCCAGTTCGTCGACCGACACGGCCGTCAGGTCGCATCCGATCTCATGGCGCACCGCCAGCCGCGTGCCGAGCCCGTCATCATCCTCCCGCATGACCATCCTCCGTCTCGCGCTTCGGGCCCCAGCCTACCACGACCGTCATCCCCTGCGGCAAATGGTGTGTGGAGGCCTTGACCGGCCCTACCCGGACAGTCTAGGGAGCACCGTTCACGATCTGGAGGGGCCTGTGCCCGTGTTCCTTATTGTAACGGAGGCGCCATCGACGGAGCGGGTCTGACCCGTACCTCCGATGATGGCGCATGCAGGGTCCCTCGGGGCCCTTTTTTATTGCCCGCAGGCCGGCACGACCGGCAAGAACCCCGAAACGGGACGAGGAGAGGACGATGGGCGAGAAGATGACGGGCGCCGAGATGGTCGTTCGGGCTTTGCGCGACCAGGGTGTGGAGCACATCTTCGGGTATCCCGGCGGCGCCGTGCTCCCGATCTATGACGCGCTCTTCCACCAGGACGAGCTCCGCCATGTCCTCGTGCGTCACGAACAGGGCGCCGTCCATGCGGCGGAGGGCTATGCGCGCTCGACCGGCAAGGTCGGCTGCGTCCTCGTCACCTCCGGACCCGGCGCGACCAACGCCGTCACCGGCCTCGCCGACGCGATGCTGGATTCGATCCCGGTCGTCTGCATCACCGGCCAGGTCCCGACGCATCTGATCGGCACCGACGCGTTCCAGGAATGCGACACGGTCGGCATCACGCGGAACTGCACCAAGCACAACTACCTCGTGAAATCGATCGAGGACCTGCCGCGCATCCTGCACGAGGCCTTCTACATCGCCTCGAGCGGCCGTCCGGGCCCGGTCGTCATCGACCTGCCCAAGGACATCCAGTTCGCCACCGGCGAGTACGAGCGGCCGGGCGACAACCAGCACAAGACCTACCGGCCGATCCTCGACGGCGATCCGACGAAGATCCGCGCGGCCGTGCGCCTGATGGCGGGCGCGAAGAAGCCCGTCTTCTATACCGGCGGCGGCGTCATCAATTCCGGCCCGCGCGCCTCGGCCGCCCTGCGCGAACTCGTGAAACTGACCGGATATCCCGTCACCTCGACCCTGATGGGTCTCGGCGCCTTCCCGGCCTCCGATCCGAAATGGCTCGGCATGCTCGGCATGCACGGGACCTACGAGGCCAACCACGCCATGCATGATTGCGACGTCATGATCGCGATCGGCGCCCGGTTCGACGACCGCATCACCGGCCGGCTCGACGCCTTCTCGCCGGGCTCGAAAAAGATCCACGTCGATATCGACGCCTCCTCGATCTCGAAGAACGTGAAGGCCGATATCGGCATCATCGGCGATTGCGCCCATGTGCTCGAGGCGATGGTCTCGGCCTGGAAGGAGATGAAGGCCGAGGCCGACGGGGCCGCTCTGACGGCGTGGCTCGGCGAGATCGAGACCTGGCGGGCCCGCAAATGCCTCGCCTATCGGCCGTCCGGCGAGACCATCAAGCCGCAATACGCGATCGAGCGCCTCTACGAGCTGACCAAGGACCGCGAGACCTACGTGACGACCGAGGTCGGTCAGCACCAGATGTGGGCGGCGCAGTACTTCAAGTTCGAGCAGCCGAACCGCTGGATGACCTCGGGCGGGCTCGGCACGATGGGCTACGGCCTGCCGGCGGCCATCGGCACGCAGCTCGCCCATCCCGGCGCGCTCGTGGTCGACATCGCGGGCGAGGCTTCGATCCTGATGAACATCCAGGAGATGTCGACGGCCGTGCAGTACCGCCTGCCGGTCAAGATCTTCATCCTGAACAACGAATATATGGGCATGGTGCGCCAGTGGCAGGAGCTGCTGCATGGCGGGCGCTACTCGCAGAGCTACTCGGAATCGCTGCCCGATTTCGTCAAGCTCGCCGAGGCCTATGGCGGCGTCGGCATGCGCTGCACCGAGCCGGGCAAGCTCGACGACGCCATCCGCGAGATGCTCGCCGTCGACGACCGGCCGGTCATCTTCGATTGCTGCGTCGACAAGCTCGAGAACTGCTTCCCGATGATCCCGTCGGGCAAGGCTCATAACGAGATGATCCTGAACGACTTCTCGGGTGATGCCGAAGCGGCGCAGGATATCGGCAGCATCATCAGCGCCGAAGGCAAGATGCTGGTCTGACCCGATCGCCGGGCCCCGCTTCCGCCGTGTGCCGGAAGCGGGGATTGCCGGCCTTCTCCGGCCTCGGACGGGCTCCGACGCGCCCGGATGATGGCCCGTGCCATCGCTGAGGAGTGGATTCCGAGGCGGCGGCGTGCTCAGAACCTCCGCGAAGCGACGCGCCCCGGCAAGGGGCCGGACAAGCCAGCGAGAGGAAACCCCATGACGCAAGCCCGCGCCGTCCGCATGACCGCCTTCGGCGGCCCTGAGGCCCTGACGATCGAGACGATCGATCTTCCGGCCCCCGCCGCCGGCGAGGTGCAGCTCCGCCAGACGGCGATCGGCTTCAACTTCATCGACGTCTACCAGCGCAAGGGCACCTATCCGCTGCCGCTACCGACCGGGCTCGGCCACGAGGCGGCGGGCGTGGTCGAGGCCGTCGGAGAGGGCGTCACGCAGGTCCGGCCGGGCGACCGGGCCGCCTATATGAATGCCGGGCTCGGGGCCTATGCCGACCGCCGCAACGTGCCGGCGGACAAGCTCGTCGTGCTGCCCGACGCCGTGAGCGACGAGGCCGCGGCGGCCCTCATCTTCAAGGGCATGACGGCGCAATACCTCGTCAAGAAGACCCATGCGGTGGCGAAGGGCGATCTCGTTCTCGTCCATGCGGCGGCAGGCGGGGTCGGCCAGATCCTGACCGCCTGGTGCAAGGCGCTCGGAGCCGAGGTCGTCGCCACGGCGGGCGGTGCGGACAAATGCGCGATCGCCCGGAAGGCCGGCGCCGATATCGCGATCGACTACAGCGAAGCCGACTGGCCGAAGAGGCTGCTCGAGGCGACGGGCGGGCGCAAGGCGCGCGTCGTCTACGATTCGGTCGGCCGAGACACCTTCCTGCACTCGCTGGACCTCTGCGCGCCGTTCGGCCTCGTCGTGCTTTACGGCGCGGCCTCCGGCCCCGTCCCGCCGATCGAGCCGGAACTCCTGAACAAGAAGGGCTGCCTCTTCCTGACCCGCCCCTCGGTCTTCCCGCACAACGCCGACCCCGCAACCTTCCGCGCCAATGCCGAAGACCTTTTCGCGGCGATCGCGAGCGGGGCGGTCAAGGTGGATATCGGCGCTCGCGTCCCCTTCGAGACGATCGCCGATGCCCACCGCGCGGCGGAGGAGCGGCGGACGACGGGGGCGATCGTCATCGTGCCGTAGCGCTCCGCGACGGCCGGACCCGGAGGTCGCGCGGCTTGGTCGCGCGCCTTGCCGAGCGCGGCCTCCGAGGTCACATAGGAATCCGGTTCCTCCTTCATCCGCGTTCCGGTTCCACGTCCGACATGACCATGCGCCCCCCCGAGCCGCCCCAGCCGTCACGCGGTCTCGTGGCGCTCAACGAGCGCTCCCGCGAGATCTTCCGTCAGATCGTCGAGACCTACCTCGCCACCGGCGAGCCCGTCGGCTCGAAGAGCATCGCGCGGCTTCTGCCCGTCACGCTGTCCTCCGCCTCGGTCCGGTCCGTCATGGCGGAGCTCGAGAGCGCAGGCCTCGTCTTCGCGCCCCATACCAGCGCCGGCCGCCTGCCGACCCATACCGGCCTGCGCTTCTTCGTCGACGCGATGATGGAGATCGGCGACGTCGCCCAGGACGAGCGCGACCGGATCGAGGCGCAGATGCGCCAGGCCGCGTCCTCGCGAACCTTCGAGACGGCGCTCAGCGAGGCCTCGGCCATGCTGTCGGGCATCTCGCGCGGCGCGGGCGTCGTCGTGACGACGAAGACCGACGCGCCCCTGCGGCATGTCGAATTCGTGCGGCTCGATCCGGGACGGGCGCTCGTCGTCCTCGTCGCGGAGGACGGGTCCGTCGAGAACCGCCTGCTCGACCTCCCGCCGGGCCTGCCGGCCTCGGCCCTCGTCGAGGCCTCGAACTACCTGAACGCCCGTATCGGCGGCCGGACGCTGGCGGAGCTGCGGAGCGCGGTCGAGCACCGGCGCGCCGCGATGTCCCGCGAGCTCGACGAGATCACGGCCCGCCTCGTCGAGACGGGCCTTGCGACCGCGATCGGCCAGCCCGAGGCCCGCCAGCTCATCGTCCGCGGCCAGGCGAACCTCCTCGACAACCTGAGCGCCGCCGAGGATCTCGAGCGCATGCGCCTTCTGTTCGAGGATCTCGAGACCCAGACCGACGTCGCCGATCTCCTCACCCGCGCCGAGGACGGCGAGGGCGTGCGCATCTTCATCGGCTCGGAGAACCGGCTCTTCTCGCTGTCCGGCTCGTCCCTCATCGCCGCGCCCTTCCGGGACGGCCAGCAGAGGATCGTCGGCGCCGTCGGCGTGATCGGGCCGACACGGCTCAACTACGCCCGCATCGTGCCGATGGTGGACTTCACCGCCCGCGCCGTCTCGCGGCTGCTGGAGGGGGGGCTGCGATAGCAGGCCGGCTCCCTCAGCCGCGTCCGTAGATGTCCTCGACGCGGACGATGTCGTCCTCGCCCGTATAGCTGCCGACCTGAATCTCGATCAGCTCGAGCGGGATGCGGCCCGGATTGACGAGGCGGTGGGTGCAGCCGATCGGGAGGTATACCGCCTCGTTCTCGTGGACGAGCTGGACCCTGTCGTCGACCGTGACCTCGGCCGTGCCGCGCACGACGACCCAGTGCTCGGCGCGGTGGAAATGCTTCTGCAGCGAGAGGCGGCCCTGCGGATGGACGAGGATGCGCTTGACCTGGAAGCGCGTGCCGATGTCGATCCGCTGGTACCAGCCCCAGGGGCGATACATGCGCCGATGCTCGTCGGCTTCGGCATGACCGGCGGCGCGCAGCGATGCGACGACGTCCTTGACGGCGTCCGCCTTCTCCTTCGACGTCACGAGGACGGCGTCGGGCGTCGTCACGACGACGATCCCATCGAGGCCGACGACGGCGGTCAGGGTCTCGTCGCTGCCATAGACGAGGCTGTCCCGGGTGCCGATCGCCGCAACCCGGCCGCGAATGGCGTTGCCGTCCGCATCGCGGGGGGCCGCGTCCCAGAGCGCGCTCCAGGTCCCGACATCGTTCCAGGGGAAGGAGACGGCGAGGACGCCCGCCCGGTCGGTCTTCTCCATGACGGCGTAGTCGATCGACGTCTTGGGGGCTTCGGCGAACGCCTCCGGATCGAGCCGGATGAAGTCGAGATCGCGCTTCGCGCCGTCGAGCGCCTCCTTCGCGGCCGACAGGATCTTCGGCGCGTGGAGCGACAGCTCCTTCGTCATCACGTCCGCGCGGAAGAGGAAATAGCCGCCGTTCCAGAGCGCGCCCTCGGCGATCAGCCGCTCGGCCCCGGCCGCGTCGGGCTTCTCGACGAACCGGGCGACGCGGCGGGCTCCGCCGGCCTCCGGCACCTCGTCGCCCGCCAGGATGTAGCCGTAGCCGGTCGCCGGACGCGTCGGCGCGATGCCGAGCGTCATGATGAGCCCCCGCTCGGCCCCCGCCGCCGCGCTTCGGCAGGCCGCCGCGAAAGCGGCATCGTCGCCGATCAGGTGGTCGGCGGCGAGGATCAGGACGATCGTCTCGGGGCCGCGTGCGGCGGCCTGGCAGGCCGCGACGGCGACGGCCGCCGCCGAATCGCGGCGCTCCGGTTCGAGCAGGATATCGGCCTCGATCCCGGCCTGGGCGAGTTGCTCGGCCACGACGAAGCGCGAATCCGAGGAGGAGATTACCACCGGACGAAGGAAGCCCGGCCCGGAGACGCGCTCGACCGTCATCCGGAAGGTCGAAGGCTGCCCCTCGATCAGCGAGATGAACTGCTTCGGCATGCTCTCGCGCGAGGCCGGCCAGAGCCGCGTGCCGGAGCCGCCGCACATGATGACGGGAAGGATGCTGGGCGTCATGCCGCCATCATGCCAGCCAAATCCTGCCGGGCTCTGAACGGGACCGCCGAGCGGAGACGATCCGGAATCAGGCTGACCGATCCGTTGACGCGATCGCGGAATGGGGCCGCCTTGGTCCTGTCCCGCCCGGCGGGTTAGATGCCGGCATGAGCGCGCCCACGACCGTGTCCATCGGCGACCCTTTCGACCCCGTCGTGACGGAGGAGGAGATCCGGCGCCTGGTCCATACCTTCTATGGCCGCGTGCGCGAGGACGACCTGATCGGGCCGATCTTCAACGCCCAGGTCGCCGATTGGGACCGGCACCTCGCCCATCTGTGCGATTTCTGGTCGGGCGTGGTCCTGCGCACCTCCCGTTATGAGGGCCGCCCGCTGCGGCCCCATTTCCGGCTCGGCCTCGCGCCGGCTCATTTCGATCGCTGGCTCGACCTCTTCGAGCGGACGGCGCACGAGGTCCTGCCGCCGCGCGCGGCTCCGATCTTCATCGACCGCGCCCGCCGGATCGCCGACAGCTTCGAGATGGCGATCGGAACGCAGGCGGGCCTCCTGCGCGCACCGCGCCACACCACCCGCGGCACCTGACGAGCCGTCCGGAGGCCGCGCGGCGAGCACCCGGCCTCCGCGCCGACCCGAGGCAGCTGCCGCTTTCGCGAACGCGCCTGCCGAGAATTCGCGCGACGATCGCCCGCGAAATGAGCGCTGCGCCCCTTGAGCGGCAGCGAGGGCCGTTCGACACTCAACATTGAACAGAGCGACCCGTCTACTTCCCGATACACGGGCATCGACGAGATCGGCCAGGGGATTTTCTTCGGCGATCATGACGCCGGGAAGTCCAGCGGTCTCGTGCGCATAATCGAGGTTCCAAGCCGGAGGTCCGAGATGAGCGAGTCCATCCTGATATCGCCGAACGACGTCGAGGCGCTTCTGAAGGAAGGCGGCGTCGTTCCGATCGACACCCGCGCGCCCGAGGCCTACGCGGCCGGCCATATCCCCGGGGCCGTTAACATCCACGACATCTTCACCTATCTCGCGTCGAGCACCCCCGAGGGCGTGGCGGCGATGAAGGACAAGTTCGCCGAGACCTTCGGGGCTGCGGGGCTCGGCGGGGAGGAGACGGCCGTCCTCTACGAAGCGTCGATGGATACCGGCTTCGGCCAGTCCTGCCGCGGCTACACGCTCCTGAAATATCTCGGCTATCCCAAGGTGAAGATCCTGCACGGCGGCTATGCGGCCTGGACGGCGGCGGGCGGCGCCACGACGACGGAGCCCACGGTCCCGAGCGCGAAGACCTTCACGGTCGACCCTGCCGCGGCCTCGCTCTTCGTCGGTCTCGAGGAGATGAAGGCCGCCGTCGCCGATGACGGCATCGTCAAGCTCGACACACGCGACGTCGACGAGTGGATCGGCGAATCCTCATCGCCCTACGGCAAGGATTTCTGCCCGCGCAAGGGCCGCATCCCGAAGGCGCGGTGGATCGAATGGTACCGGATGATGAAGCCGACTCCGGCCGGCAAGATGCTGAAATCGAAGGATGAGATCCTGGCCGAATGCGCCACGGCCGGCATCGGGACGGACACGCCGGTCGTCCTCTACTGCTTCAAGGGTGCGCGCGCCTCGAACACGCTCGTCGCCCTGAAGGAGGCCGGGATCGAGGACGTCCGCCTCTATTTCGGCTCCTGGAACGAGTGGTCCCGCGACCCCTCGCTTCCGATCGAGGAGGGGCGTCCCGGCTCGGCCCCGCCCGCGTTCAGCCAGGCGGCCGAGTAGCGGGCCGATGGGCGGCACCGGCCCGACCCCCGTTTCGATCCGCATGGAGGAACGCCCGTCGGGACCAGCTTCCGTCGTGTCGCCTGTGGGCTTCGTCGAGACGATCTCGCGCCTGAAGCGTGCGATCGAGGGGCAGGATCTCTGGATCGTCGCCGAGATCGATCCGCAGATGCTGCTGAGCAAGGGCGGCTTCGCGATCCTGCCGACGCGGCAGATTCTCTTCTTCCACCCCCGCTACATGGCCCGGCTTCTCTCGGCGAACGCCGCCGGCATCGTCGAGGCGCCGCTCAAGTTCGTGATCATGGAGCGCCCCGACGGCACGGTCATCCTGCTCTATCCCGAACCAGGACAGAGTTTTGCGAAGCATCCGGGCCTCTCCGAACTCGGTGAGGAACTCGGGCAGGTCGTCACGCGCATTGCAGACGAGATGCGCACGGCGCCGCACCATCCAAGCCCTCAGGGCCCATAAAGGGAGACAGCCTGCAATGACCATGGCCGACGATCCGGTGCCGACCTCGCGACGCCTGCGCAGCCGCTGCAGTTGCGGCCGCCACGGCTCGCAGACGGAACACGATTCCGTTGCCGTGGGCGATTATGCGGGCGTGGTCGAAACCTCGCTCCTGCGCGCCGCGATCCCCCATGACGGCGAGCGCCGGAACTTCCTGAAGGCCGTCGGCCTCTCGACGGCGCTGGCGGCGCTCTCGCAGATCTTCCCGGTCGCCACCGCCACGGAGGTTCTGGCGCAAGGCACGGGGCCTCTCGAAAAGAAGGACCTCAAGGTCGGGTTCATCCCGATCACCTGCGCGACGCCCATCATCATGGGCGACCCGATGGGCTTCTATAAGAAGCAGGGCCTGAACGTGGAGGTGGTCAAGACGGCCGGCTGGGCCATCATCCGCGACAAGACGCTCAACAAGGAATACGACGCGGCCCACATGCTCGCGCCGATGCCGCTCGCGATCACGATGGGGCTCGGCTCGAACCCGGTGCCGTTCGTCGTGCCGGCGATCGAGAACATCAACGGCCAGGGCATCACCCTGGCCATGAAGCACAAGGACAATCGCGACCCGAAGAAGTGGAAGGGCATGAAATTCGCCATCCCCTTCGACTATTCAAACCACAACTATCTCCTGCGGTACTATCTCGCCGAGCACGGCATCGATCCGGATACGGATGTGCAGCTCCGCGTCGTGCCGCCGCCGGAGATGGTCGCGAACCTGCGTGCCGACAACATCGACGGCTTCCTCGCCCCCGACAACATCTGCCAGCGGGCGATCTATGACGGCGTCGGCTTCATGCATCTCCTCTCGAAGGAGATCTGGGACGGCCATCCCTGCTGCTCCTTCGCCGCGTCGCGCGAGTTCGCGACGACGTCTCCGAACAGCTACGCGGCGCTGCTGCGGGCGATCATCGACGCCACCGCCTATGCCTCCAAGGCCGAGAACCGCAAGGCCATCGCCGAGGCCATCGCGCCGGCGAACTATCTCAACGCGCCGCCGATCGTCGTCGAACAGGTCCTGACGGGAACCTATGCGGACGGGCTCGGGGCGGTGAAGAAGGATCCGAAGCGCGTCGATTTCGACCCCTTCCCCTGGCACAGCTTCGCCATCTGGACGATGACCCAGATGAAGCGCTGGGGGCAGATCAAGGGCGACGTCGACTACAAGGCGATCGCCGAACAGGTCTATCTCGCCACCGACGCCCAGAAGCTGATGAAGCAGCAAGGCCTGACCCCGCCGGAGGCCACGACCAAGACCTTCGTCGTCATGGGCAAGACCTTCGATCCCGCAAAGCCCGAAGACTACGTGAAGTCCTTCGCGATCAAGCGGGGGTGACGCGCGCGGACCGCGGTCGGACGCCACTCGTGCCGCCCCGGCGGAGGACCGAAGCGGGTTCCGCCGGGCGCGCATCAACCTGTCCCGGAGGATGCAGCCTTGAAGGACGGATCGAGCGCCCATTGGCGCACGCAGGAGATGTTCCTGATCCAGGAGGTGATGAGCCTCATCGGCAAGGGGCTCCAGCTCGACCAGGCCGTCCGCGGAATGCTTCAGCTCCTCTCCGAGATCCTGGGGCTCAACCGAGGCCGGGTCGTGCTGAAGGCCGAAGACGGGGACGACCACCGCATCGCTCATTCCTACGGGCTCACGAGCGAGGAGGCGGCGCGAGGGCGCTACGCGCCGAACGAGGGCATCACCGGCCGCGTGATCGCCCAGGGCCACATGATCATCGTCCAGAACATCGATGCGGAGCCGAGCTTCCTCGCCCGCGCGGTCGAGCGATCCCGGCTGCCGCCCGATATCGTCTCGTTCATCGCCCTGCCGATCCGGGTCGACCACCGGACGGTCGGCGCCCTCGCCTGCCACCGCATCCGCCACCGCGAACGCTCCCTCTCGGACGACGTCACGATCCTGCGCATCGTCGCCACGATGGTGAGCCAGCTTCTCACGCTGAATGCGCGGGTCGAGCAGCGCACGCGAGCGCTCGAAGAGCATAACGGCATGCTCGCCCGCGCGCTCCGTACGAAGCCCGCCCGATACGGGATCATCGGCTCCTCCCCCGCCCTACTGCGGGCGCTCGCCCAGATCGAGCGCGTCGCGGATGCGGGGGCGAGCGTGCTGCTGCTCGGGGAATCCGGAACCGGCAAGGAGCTGTTCGCGCGCGCCCTGCATCTCGCCAGCCCCCGCCGCGACAAGCCTTTCATCAAGGTCAATTGCGCCGCCATTCCCGACAGCCTCTTCGAATCCGAGCTGTTCGGCCACGAGAAGGGCGCCTTCACGGGTGCCGTCGAGGCGAGGGCCGGCTGGTTCGAACAGGCGAGCGGCGGCACGATCTTCCTCGACGAGATCGGGGAATTGCCGGCGAACCTGCAGACGAAGCTCCTGCGCACGCTCCAGGAGAGCACCGTCGTCCGGCTCGGCGGCAAGCGCGAGATCCGCATCGACATGCGGCTCGTCGCGGCCACCAACCGGGATCTCGGGCAGGAGGTGGCGCGAGGGGCGTTCCGCGAGGACCTCTATTACCGGCTGAACGTGATCCCGATCGAGCTGCCGCCCCTCGCCGCCCGTCCGGGCGACATCCCGGACCTCGTCGCCCATTTTCTCGCGCGGGCGAACCAGGACAACCAGCGCAACGTCAACCTGACCGCGGGCGCGGTGCGCCTGCTGGCGCGGCGCCCCTGGCCCGGCAACATCCGGGAGCTCGCCAATCTCATCGAGCGGCTCGTCCTCCTCGCCGGCAAGGCGGTGCTCGACGAGAACGATCTCGCCGCCTTCCTGTCGGACCAGGCCATGCCGGTCATCCGCGCGCACCGTCTGGCGGAACCCGGCGGCCCTGTCGTCCGCCCCTACCTTCGCTCCGATTCCCACGGCCCCGCCGAACTGCACGAGGCCCTGCACCGGGCCGGCGGCAACAAGGCGCGGGCCGCGCAGAGACTGGGCCTGACCGAGCGGCAATTCGCCTATCGCCTCAGGAAATCCGGGCTCGAGCGCCGGGCCTCCTGACCCGCCCGCCCAATCCGACAATGTCGACAGATTGTCGACATTGTCGTGAGTCCATCGCGCGACCCTGAGCGGACAACTTCAAGCAAGTCACTAACAGTCCTTACGATTTCATAATCTCACGATCAGGCTCGAACCTGGCACCAAGGTTGCGCAAGGTCTCGTATGCGGGTCCGGAGAAACCGGGCCTCGCCAGACGAGGACCCTCCCATGAGCGCCAGCCCCGCCCTCAACACCGTCACGAGCTACCTCCGGCCGATCGATGCCGAGGGCCTCGCCCGCTTCGCCGAGAAGGGTCGCAACAATCCGAAGGCCCGCGGCACCAATGTCGTGACGACGATCTGCGAGGGCCAATACCGGACGCTGAGCTATGTCGGCGACCACGATCCCGTCGTCGTCGACGAGCCGCTCCACCTCTTCGGCGAGAACACGGCGCCCGCGCCCGGCGAGATCGCGCTTTCGGCCCTCGGCGGCTGCCTCGCCGTCGGCATCACCGCCGTCGCGACGTGGAAGGGCGTGCGCCTCTCCAAGCTGGAACTGAAGCTCGAGGGCGATATCGGCAACCCCGCCGCCTGGGGGGCGGGCGGCGCCGAAACGCTGCCGGCCGATATGGGCTTCCAGGAGATCCGGGTGGCCGTGACGGTCGAGGGCGATGCCAGCCGCGAGACGCTCGACGAGATCGTCCGGCAGGCGAATGCCTACTCGCCCGTCGCCAACACGATGCGCAACCCGGTCCCGTTCAAGATCGCGCTCGCCCCCTAGCCCCGGCGGACAGCCCCGCTCGTCACGATCGAGAGGAGAGTCCCATGCGGACGGCTCAGGCCCTGAAGATCGAGGATACGGACGCCCCGCCCTCCCCGATGCGGAGCGAGGCGCAGGTCCTGGCCGAAACGGTCGCAATCGCGGACGGTCCGCTCGCGGCGAGTGCGACCCGGATCGATCGCGGCCACTATCCTCTCGAGATCATGGGCAGCCTCGGCGCGGCGGGGGCTCTCGGCGCGCATCTCGACCGGCAGGGCCAGCGTTTCGGCCTCGCCATCGCCGCGATGGAGGCGGCGGGCCGGGCCTGCGGCGCGACCGCCTTCCTCGTCTGGTGCCACGACGTCTGCGGCCTCTATCTCGAGCAATCCGGCAATCCCGCCCTCGCCGGCACGCTGCTCGACGGCCATGCCGCCGGGCAGACCTTCGGCGGGACCGCCCTTTCGAACCCGATGAAGACCTTCGCCGGGATCGAATCCATGCTGCTCCGGGCCCGCCCCGTCCCCGGCGGCTACGCCGTGAGCGGGCAGCTTCCCTGGGTCAGCCATATCGGCCCCGGCCAGTATTGCGGCGCCGTCGCCGCCGTCGAACGGCCCGACGGGACGGTCAGCCACGAGATCATGTTCCTGCTGCGCTTCGACGGGCGCGCCGAATTGCGGCCCTGCCCCGAATTCTCCGGCATGGAGGGAACGAGCACCTGGGGCATCCGCCTGAAGGACTACGTCGTCGACCATGACGACCTCATCGCGGATCCGGCCCGCCCCTTCATCGCCCGCATCCGGGCGGCCTTCATCCAGCTTCAGATCGGGATGGGGCTCGGCGTCGTCCGGGGCAGCCTCGATTCCATGCAGGAGGTCGAGGAGACGCTGGGACACGTCAATCAGTTCCTGGAGGATCGGCCCGGCCCGATCGAGGCGGAATATGCCGAGCTTCGCGGGCGGGTGATGCGGCTCGCGGAGACGCCCTTCGAGACGGCGAGCGACTACCTGATCGACGTGCTGGATGCCCGCGCCCAGGCCGCCGAGCTGTCCTTGCGGGCCTCGCAATCGGCCCTCCTCCACCAGGGCGCCCGCGGCTACCAGATCGCTGCGGCGCCGCAGCGGCGGATCCGCGAAGCCCATTTCGTCGCGATCGTGACGCCCGCGCTCAAGCATCTGCGCTGGGAGATGGCGCGGCTCTCGCGCGAGACCCTGCCGGAGGCACGGCCGTGAGCGCCGAGGCGAGCGGGCCGGAGCCGACGGACGGGCTCGGCCCCTGGCGCCAATATCTCTGCCGCGCCTGCGGCCTGATCTACGACGAGGGCGAGGGCGATCCGGATGGGGGGCTGCCGCCTGGGACCCGGTTCGAGGATATCCCCGACGATTGGGAATGCCCCGTCTGCGGCGTCACGAAGGCCGATTTCGAGCCCTATCGGAGACGCGAACGCGCGGCAGCGCCCGTCGCCCCGATGGGCGCGCGCGAAACGGGTATCGTCATCGTCGGCGCGGGCCTCGCGGGCTGGACCGTCGCAGAGGCCTTGCGATCCCTCGACGGCGCCGTGCCCATCACGATGGTCACGGCCTGCCCGGGCGACGTGTACCACAAGCCCGAATTGTCGGTGGCGCTCTCGCGAGGCCTCGGACCCGAGCGCCTGCGTCGCGAGACGGGCGCTGCGGCGGCGGCGCGGCTCGGCATCCGGCTCCTGTCCGAAACCTTCGCGATCGGCCTGTGCGCGTCCTCCCGCCGGCTCCGGACGACGCGCGGCACGTTGCGCTACACGAGCCTCGTCCTGGCCCAGGGCGCCCGCAGCGCCCTGCCGCCGGGCCTGCCGCCGGAGCTCTGCTGGCGGGTGAACGATCTCGGGTCCTGGTCGGGCCTGCACCGCGCGCTCGCGGGCGGTCCGAAGCGCGTCGCGGTGATCGGAGCCGGCATGGTGGGGTGCGAACTCGCAGAGGACCTCGCCCGCGCGGGCCATCGCGTCTCGCTGCTGTCGATGACCGCCCTGCCGCTGGCCGAACTCCTGCCCGAGCCGGCCGCAAAGCGGCTTGCGGCCGGCCTCGCGAGATCGGGGGTCGATGTCCGCGGCGGGGCTATCGTCTCCGGGCTGGCACGACGCCCGGACGACACGATCGATGTCGCCCTCCGGAACATGCCGGGTCTGGTCGCCGACCTCGTCGTCGCGGCGACGGGGCTCGCGACGCAGGGGCGCCTCGCCCGCGCGGCCGGGCTCGCCTTCGATCGGGGCATCGTCGTCGATCCGTCGACGCTCGCGACGAGCGCGCCGGACGTCTACGCGCTCGGCGACTGCGTCAGCTTCGGCGGGATGCCCTGCCGGTTCATCGAGCCGATCCCGCATCAGGCCGACGCCATCGCCCATGCCGTCCTCGGATTGCCGCATGCGGGCTACGACCATGCCGAGACGGTCATCCGCCTCAAGACGTCATCGACCCCGCTCGTTCTGCACGGCCTGCCGCGGCCGGGCGGCGACTGGCGCATCCTCGAGGACAGCGCCGACCGCCTCGTCATGGAGCAATGGCGCGGCGGGAAGCCGGCCGTGAGGCTCGCGGCATGAAGGTTGCGGGGCCCGAACCCGCCTCGACGCCACCCTCGGGAGATCGCCCATGACCGCTCGCGAGCGCCTGCAAGCCCCGCTCGTCTCGCTCCTGCTGCTCCTGGTCCTCCTCGCCGCCTGGCACATCGCCGTCAGCGGCGGCGGCAGCGCGCAGGAGATGGACCCGGAATACGCCAAGCTCATGGGCCAGACGGCGACGGCCGGAAAATCCGCCATGCCCGGCCCGATCGACGTCGCCAAGACGATCTGGGGGCACCTGAAGGACCCGTTCTACGTCAAGGGCGCCAACGACAAGGGCATCGGGATCCAGCTCGCCTATTCGATCGGGCGCGTCGCCATCGGCTTCGGGCTCGCGGTGCTCTTCGCCATCCCGATCGGATTTCTCATCGGCATGTCGCCGATGATGAACCGCGCGCTCAACCCCTTCATCCAGTTGATGAAACCGGTCTCTCCGCTCGCCTGGATGCCGCTCGCCCTCTACACGATCAAGGATTCCAGCATCTCGGCGATCTTCGTCATCTTCATCTGTTCGATCTGGCCGATGCTGATCAACACCGCCTTCGGCGTCGCGAGCGTGCGCCGGGAATGGCTCAACGTCGCGCGGACGCTCGAGGTCGGGCCGATCCGGCGGGCCTTCACCGTCATCCTGCCGGCCGCCGCCCCGACGATCCTCACCGGCATGCGCATCTCGATCGGCATCGCCTGGCTCGTCATCGTCGCGGCCGAGATGCTCGTGGGCGGCACGGGCATCGGCTACTTCGTCTGGAACGAGTGGAACAACCTCTCGATCACCAACGTGATCACCTCGATCCTCGTGATCGGCGTCGTCGGCATGGTCCTCGACCAGATCCTGGCCCAGGCCCAGCGCCTCGTGACCTTCCCGGAGTGATGCGATGACCCGGCAGATTTCGATCGAGGGCATCGCCAAGCGCTACCCGGCTCCGGGCGGCGGTGAGACGACCATCTTCGAGAACCTCTGGCTGAGGGTCGATCGCGGCGAGTTCGTCTGCGTCATCGGCCATTCGGGCTGCGGCAAGACGACGGTCCTGAACATCCTCGCCGGGCTCGACCAGCCCAGCGAGGGCTGCGTCATCGTCGACGAGAAGGAGATCGCAGGGCCGAGCCTCGACCGCGCGGTGATCTTCCAGGGCCATGCCCTGCTCCCCTGGAAGACCGTCCTCGGCAACGTCGCCTATGCGGTCTCCTCCCGCTGGCGCCGCGCATCGCGCGCGGAGGTCGAGGAGCGGGCCCGCCGCGCCATCGCGACGGTCGGGCTGGCGGGCTCGGAGGACAAGAAGCCCTCGGAGCTGTCGGGCGGCATGAAGCAGCGCGTCGGCATCGCCCGGGCGCTCGCGATCGAGCCGAAGATCCTGCTGATGGACGAGCCGTTCTCGGCCCTCGACGCCTTGACCCGCGGCACGCTGCAGGAGGAGGCGCGGCGCATCTGCCGGGAGACCGGCCAGACCGTCTACATGATCACCCACGACGTCGACGAGGCGATCTACCTCGCCGACCGGATCGTGCTCATGACCAACGGGCCGATGGCGAAGATCGCCGAGATCGTCGTGAACCCGCTCCCCGCCGACCGGCGCCAGGGCGAGATCCACCACGATCCCAACTACTACGCCCTCCGCAACCACCTGCTCGACTTCCTCGTCTCGCGAAGCGTCTCGTTCCGCGACGATCCGCCGGCCGGCTACGATCCGAGGAACCCGCCCATCGTGCGGCTGGACGGGGGCGAGGCCTCGAGATCCCCAGCCGCGGCAATCCGCGCCGCGTGACACGCATGTCTGCCTCTCCCGAGAGAGAGGTCATTCGCCAAGGAGAAAGCCCCATGAAGCGCGAAGAACTCACCGAGAAGATCCTCGACATCAAGCGCGAGAAGGACTGGAGCTGGCGCCATATCTGCGACCAGATCGGGGGGATGTCCGACGTCCTGATCGTCGGCGCGCTGCTCGGCCAGATGAAGCTGGTCAAGCCGCAGGCCGCCCGCGCGGCCGAGCTGTTCGGGCTCTCGAAATCCGAAGAGAAGATGCTGAACGAGGTGCCTTATCGCGGCACGGGCACGCCGATGCCGCCGACCGACCCTCTCATCTACCGCTTCTACGAGATGGTGATGGTGAACGGCCCGGCCTGGAAGGCGCTGATCGAGGAGGAATTCGGCGACGGCATCATGTCGGCCATCGACTTCAACATCGAGTTCTCGCGCGAGGCCAACCCCAAGGGCGACCGCGTGAAGATCGGGATGAGCGGCAAGTTCCTGCCCTACAAATATTACGGCAACCAGCAGGGCGTGCCGGATTACGGCTTCAAGGAGGAGTGAGGCATCTCACGAGCCGCGCGGGCTGAATGACGTTCCGATCGCTAGACGTGGCCGGGCCCGGATACCGAGCCTTGGCCGCGGGCCTCACGTCTCTTCCGAATAGAACTCGACGAACAGGCTCACGGGTCCAATCACGGCGAGATGGTGAACCCTCTCGGGGAAGATCACCGGATGGCTGCCCGCGGAGAGGCGACGCACGTCGCCCGAGCTCGAATCGTGGAAGTCGATCGCTCCGTCGGTGACGTGGAGCTTCGCCCAGACGCCGGGCTTGGTGCTGTGCTCGCGCCGCAGCCCCGCCGGGATCGTCGCTTCGGTGAAATCCGGGGTCCGCTTGTAGGCCTTGAGACCGGCCGGCCAGCGTTCATCATCCGGCGGGGGAGCGGTCATTGTGCCGCCCCCCGACCGGTGTGAGCCTCCGGACCGCGCCCATGCCGCGCCATCGCGCCGGCGAGCGGGCCGCATGCGTCGGGGATGGCGGCGCTCAGGATGCCGGCCTCTCAGCCCCAGCGCGAAGCTGTTCGATCAAGGCGCGGATCGCAATGGCGGCCTCGGCGATCGCCGGCAGGTCCCGCCCGCGGATGACGATCTGATTCGTGAAGCCGGAGGCGGAGTAGGACGGATAGGAGCCGATCGAGAGCGCGGGGAAGCGCTCGGCCACCGCCTTCAGACCCGCGGCATAGGCGCCCTCGGGAACGCCGGTCGCGTCCACCGCCTCGGAGGTCACGGGCGTGCCCTTCACGAGGCCGGGCACCACGTTGTCGAGCATCGCCTGCATGATGGCCGGCACGCCCGCCATCACGATGACGTTCCCGATCCGGAAGCCCGGGGCGCGCGAGATCGGGTTCTCGACGAGACTCGCCCCCTCCGGGATCCGCGCCATGCGCAGCCGCGCCTCGTTCAGGTCCTCGCGCTTCATGCGCATCAGGAGCATGTCGACCGCGCGCTGGTCGAGATTGAGCGGCACCCCGAAGGCCTTCGCGACGCAATCGGCGGTGATGTCGTCGTGGGTCGGCCCAATGCCGCCCGTCGTGAAGAGGTAGGTGTAGCGCGAGCGCAGGGCGTTCACCGCCCCGACGATCTCCTCCTCCACATCGGGCACGATGCGGACCTCGCGCAGGTCGATCCCGGCGGCGGTGAGATACTCGGCGATGTAGCCGATATTCTTGTCCTTGGTCCGCCCCGACAGGATCTCGTCCCCGATCACGAGGATCGCTGCGGTCACGGGGGCGTCGGTCATAACGGGCAATCCTGGCTGTCGGTCCGGTGGTCAGGCCGCGGGCGGTACGCGCTCGAAGACGAGGTTGAGGCGCGTCTGCGCGATCTTGCGGTAGCCGTGCCGGTCGAGCAGGTCGGGCAGGTCGATCTGCCAGCGGCCCGTCCCGTTCTCGACGATGATCAGGCCGGGATAGAGCGACTCGGGCGCATCGGCGAAGAAGGGATCGAGGATCAGGTCCTCCGCGCCCTCGACGTCGAGCTTGACCGCATCGAGCCGCTCGAACCCTTCCTCGCGCACGATGTCGAGAAGCCGCTTCGCCTGCACCTTGATCGGCGCGGCGCCGCCCGCCGCGACGATCTTGACGCTCGATTCGCCGCTGTTGTTCGTGTCGATGAAGAGGGTCAGCTCCCCTGCCCTGTCCGCGACGGCGCAATCGAGCGCCTTGATGGTCGCGAAGGCATTGAGCTGGATGTTCGCGATCAGCCGCTCGTAGATGCCGGGCTGGGGCTCCATCGCGAGGATGCGGGCCGACCGGCCCGCGCGGGCCGCGACGAAGAGCGAATACGCTCCGACATTCGCCCCGATATCGATGAAGGTGAAGCCCTCGCCGATCCGCGTCTCGAGCAGGGCGAGTTCCGCACTGTCGAAATTCTGCGGGGCGAACAGAACGCGCTTCTCGCAGATGTTGTTGTAGGGCAGGAGCCGCATCCGCGCGCCGAGCGCGTCGATATCGACCGGCTCGCCGCCGAGCAGCCACATGGCGGGCTTGCGCAACAGGATGACGCCGCGGCGGCCCCACCAGCCGTCCGAGAACGTGCGCGTCCTGTCGATCACCCAGCGGACGAACCCCTTGGGTGCATAGGTGCCGTACGGCTTTCCTTCATCCATGCCTTGTGCTTGGCGTCCAGTCCTGCCACATCGCAAGCGCGCCTCTTCGCATCAGCCATCCCGGCCTGCAACCCCGGCCAGAACGGCGCCTGCGGCAAGGCCGCCTGAACAGCCATCGACCCATGACCGAGACCGGAACGAAAGAGACCAGCGGCCGCCGCGGCAGCGAAGCGCCCCTTCACGGCCCGGACGCCTTCGAGGGCATGCGGCGAGCCGGCCGGCTGACGGCGGAAGCGCTCGATCTCCTCGTCGACCACGTGCGCCCGGGCGTGACGACCGCCGCTCTCGACCGGCTCGTCGCGGAATTCGCGCACGACCACGGCGCCTATTCGGCGACGCTGCTCTACCGCGGCTACCCGCATTCGATCTGCACCTCGATCAACCATGTCGTCTGCCACGGCATGCCCAACGACAAGCCCCTGCGCGAGGGCGACATCATCAATATCGACGTCACGCTCATCCTCGACGGCTGGCATGGCGATTCGAGCCGGATGTATTTCGTGGGGGAGGTTCCGCGGAAGGCGGCGCGCCTGTGCGACATCACCTATGAATGCCTCATGCGCGGCGTCGCGGCGGTCCAGCCCGGCCGCACCACGAACGCGATCGGCTCCGCCATCCAGACCTTCGCCGAGGCGGAGCGCTGCTCCGTCGTCCGGGATTTCTGCGGGCACGGGCTCGGACGCGTCTTCCACGACGCGCCAACGATCCTGCACTACGTCGATGCGGGCTACGACATCCCGCTGCGCCCCGGCATGCTCTTCACCGTCGAGCCCATGATCAATCTCGGCCGCAAGGAGGTGAAGGTGCTGTCGGACGGCTGGACGGCCGTCACGCGGGATCGGTCCCTCTCGGCGCAGTTCGAGCACACCGTCGGCGTGACGGAGACGGGCGTCGAGATCTTCACGATCTCGCCCAAGGGGCACCACAAGCCACCCTACGCCACGGGAATGTGAGTGCCGTGGCCGGCTCGCGCGCGAGAGACCCGGCCCCGCCCGCTCCAGCGGGCGAACCCGACGAGCCCCATTACCACGGCCATCGCGACCGCCTGCGCGCCCGCTTCACCGAGGCGGGCGGCGATGCTCTGCCGGATTACGAGCTTCTCGAACTCGTCCTGTTCCGCTCGATCCCCCGCCGCGACGTGAAGCCCCTCGCGAAGGACCTCGTCCGGCGCTTCGGCTCGTTCGCGGAGGTGCTGGCGGCCCCCGCGGCACGGCTGCGCGACGTCCCGGGGCTCGGCGAGAGCGCCGTCGTCGATCTCAAGATCGTCGAAGCCGCGGCGCGCCGGCTCGCCAAGGGTGCGGTCGGCAAGCGGCCGGTGCTCTCATCCTGGAGCGCCGTCCTCGATTATTGCCGGACGGCGATGGCCTTCTCGGAGACCGAGCGGTTCCGCATCCTGTTCCTAGACAAGCGCAACGCTCTCATCGCCGACGAGGTCCAGGGGACGGGGACGGTCGACCATACGCCCGTGTATCCGCGCGAGGTGGTGCGGCGGGCGCTCGAATTGTCGGCCAGCGCCGTGATCCTCGTCCACAACCATCCGTCCGGAGATCCGACGCCGTCCAAGGCCGACATCCAGATGACGCGCGAGATCGTCGGCATCGCCCAGCCGCTCGGCATCGCGGTCCATGACCACATCATCGTCGGGCGGGACGGCCACGCCAGTTTTCGCGGGCTCAAGCTGATCTGACGAGATCGGGGCGGAACAAGTTCGGCCGAGCCTCTTTCTTTGGAACGCGTCTTGCCTCTAACCTCGGCAAAACGGGACCGGGGAAGCCATGCTGATCGACAGCTTCGACGAGATGAACGGGCGACCCGGCAGCGCGGAGGTCCGACCTCCCTACGCTTCCCTCCGCAAGTGGCTCGACGACACCTCGGCGGAGACGTTCGACGCCCGCCGCGACCAGGCCGAGCATTTCTTCCGCCGGGTCGGGATCACCTTCGCGGTCTACGGCGACAACGAATCCTCGGAGCGCCTGATCCCCTTCGACGTCATCCCCCGCGTGCTGATGAAATCGGAATGGGATTTCCTGGAGCGCGGTCTGAAGCAGCGCGTCACGGCTCTCAACGCCTTCCTGGCCGACATCTACGGGCCGCAGGAATGCCTGCGCGCCGGGATCGTCCCGAGCGACCTCATCTTCCAGAACCCGCAATACCGGCTGGAGATGAAGGACGTCGCGGTCCCGCATAACATCTACGTCCACATCGCCGGCGTCGACGTGGTCCGGGTGGGGGAGAACGACTTCTACGTCCTCGAGGACAATGCGAGGACGCCGTCCGGCGTGTCCTACATGCTGGAGAACCGGGAGGTGATGATGCGCCTCTTCCCGGAACTGTTCATGAGCCACCGGGTGGCGCCGGTCGAAAACTATCCCGACGCGCTGCTGGCGACGCTGCGCTCCGTCGCGCCCATCAGGCAGTCCCGCGACGCGGTCGTCACGCTGCTCACGCCCGGCCGCTACAACTCGGCCTATTACGAGCACTCGTTCCTGGCCGACAAGCTCGGCGTCGAGCTGGTCGAGGCGTCGGACCTCTTCGTGAAGGACGACGTCGTCTATATGCGCACGACCCAGGGTCCGACCCAGGTCGACGTGATCTATCGCCGGATCGACGACGATTTCATCGATCCTCTCGCCTTCCGGCCTGATTCGGTGCTCGGGGTTCCGGGACTGATCAACGCCTACAAGGCGGGGAACGTCACGCTCGCGAACGCCATCGGCACCGGCATCTCGGACGACAAGGCCGTCTACACCTACATGCCGGACATCGTGCGGTTCTTCACCGGCCAGGAGCCGCTGCTGCAGAACGTGCCGACCTGGCGCTGCCGGGAGCCGGACTCCCTGTCCTACGTGCTCGACAATCTCGGCGAGCTCGTCGTGAAGGAGGTCGCGGGCTCGGGCGGCTACGGCATGCTCGTCGGGCCGCACGCGACGAAGGCCGAGATCGAGGATTTCGCCCGCAAGATCCGGCATTCGCCCGAGGGCTTCATCGCACAGCCGACACTATCCCTCTCGACCTGCCCGACCTTCGCCGCCTCCGGCGTCGCGCCGCGCCATGTCGATCTGCGTCCGTTCGTGCTGAGCGGATCGGACGAGATTCGCATCGTGCCGGGGGGCCTGACGCGCGTCGCGCTGAAGGAGGGCTCGCTCGTGGTCAATTCGAGCCAGGGAGGCGGGACGAAAGACACCTGGGTCCTGGACGGCGGATCTTAGGGTCCGCACCGTAATTCGCCCTTCCTGCCGTCGAACGCTCCTGGTCCGCCCATGCTCGCCCGCACCGCCGACAGTCTCTACTGGGTCTTCCGCTACACCGAGCGCGCCGATTTCGTCGCCCGCACGCTCGACGCAACGGTCCGGCTCGCGTCCCTTCCGCAGGCCTATCTCGGAAAGGGCAACGAGTGGGAGAGCGCGGTCGCGTCCGCCTCCGATCTCGATCTCTTCAAGACGCTCTACGCGACCGCAAACGAGGACACCGTCCGCGACTTCCTCGCCTTCAATCCGCAGAACCCCTCCTCCATCCGCAATTGCCTTCAGACGGCGCGCGAGAACGCGCGCTCCGTCCGCACGGCGCTGACGTTCGAGATGTGGGAGGCGCTCAACGGGGCGTGGCTCGAGCTCAAGAGCTTCGACACGAACATGAACCGGGAGGAGTTCAGCCGCTTCCTCGACTGGGTGAAGCGCGTCGTCCTCGTCTTCGACGGAGCAGCCTATCGCAGCATGCTGCGCAACGACGCGTATTGGTTCTCACGCCTCGGCAGCGCGGTCGAGCGGGCCGACAACACCGCCCGGATCCTCGACGTCAAATACCACCTCCTCCTGCCCGAGAGCGAGTGGGTCGGCGGCAGCCTCGACTACTTCCAGTGGACCACGATCCTGCGCGAGGTCTCGGCGGTGACGGCGTATCACTGGGTCTATCGGCAGAGCGTGAAGCCCTGGCTGATCGCCGACCTCCTCATCCTCAACCGGCAGATGCCCCGCTCGCTCGCCAATTGCTACGAGATCCTCGTGCGCCATCTCGACCTGATCGCGGAGTTCTACGGCCGGCGCGGGCCGAGCCAGCGTCTCGCCTCGGCCACGCTCAACCGCCTCTCCTCGGAGCGGATCGAGCGCATCTTCGGCAACGGACTGCACGAGTTCGTCGAAGATTTCATCACGACCAACAACAAACTCGGCGCCGCGATCGCCGAGCAGTATCTGAACTGACCGAGCACTGGTGATGCGGCTCCAGATCACTCACGAAACGCGGTACACCTACGAGCAGCCGGCACGCTCGATCATGCAGATCCTGCGGCTGACCCCGCGCAACCATGACGGCCAACACGTCGTGCGCTGGCGGATCGAGCCGGGAGCGGAAGGCAAGCTGACGTCGGGAAGCGATCATTTCGGCAACATCGTCCACGTCTTCAGCGCGGACGAGTCGGTCCAAGACCTCGCCATCGTCGCCGTCGGCGAGGTGGAGACCTCCGACGTGGCCGGGATCGTCCGGCAGGCCGTCGAACGGGTACCCGATGGCTGCTACCTGCGGAGCACCATCTCGACCGAGGCCGACGAGGCGATCCGCGCCTTCGCCGAGAAGCAGCGGGACGGAGCGGGCCGGACACTCCCGACGCTCCACAACCTGATGGAAGCGGTCCATGGCGCGATCCGCTTCGATCGCGATCCTACCAGCACCAGCACCACCGCGGCCGAAGCCTTCGCCCTGGGCCTCGGCGTGTGCCAGGATCTGAGCCACGTCTTCATCGCGGCGGCCCGGCATCTCGGCATCCCGGCGCGCTACGTGTCGGGCTACGTCCTGCCGCCGGAGGGCGTCGTGATGCAGCAGGCGGGGCACGCGTGGGCGGAAGGCCTCGTGCCCGACCTCGGCTGGGTCGGGTTCGACCCGACCCATCTGACCTGCCCTACACCGTCCCATGTCCGCGTCGCGATCGGGCTCGACAGCAGCGAAGCCGCACCCATCCGCGGAAGCCGGCGAGGCGGCGGAGGTGAGACGATGGCGGTCCGCCTGACGGTCGAGCCTGCGCCCGGAGGTCAGTACCAGCGCCAGGAATAGACGCCCCGTGGCATCGGGCGGTGTCCAAGACGCTCGTCAGCCGCTAGATGCTTCTGGAACGCGGAAATGTCTTTCCCTCACGGCCGGCGCTCGCCATCGGGTAGCGCTGTCGTGTTCCCGAGATGATCAGGCTCCAGTGCCATCGGCGCGAGGCGCCGGGAGTTCGGATATGACCTATTGCACCGCCGTCCTGGTCGAGGCCGGGCTGGTCATCATCGCCGATACCCGCACCAATGCGGGGCTCGACAACATATCGACCTATCGCAAGCTGCATCTGTTCCAGGCCGATGACCGGATGCTGGCGGTCGCGACGGCCGGGAATCTCTCCATCACCCAGGGCGTCGTCAGCCTCCTGAGCGAGGGTCTCGAGAACCCCGAGACAGGGGAGATGGAGACGATCTACCGGTCGAAGACGATGTTCCGCGCGGCCCAGCTCATCGGGCGGGCCATCCGCCGGGTCCGCACCGTCGACGGCCCGGCGCTCGAGGACGTGGACCTGCGCTTCGACTGCTCGTTCCTCTTCGGCGGCCAGATCGCCGGAGGACCGATGCGACTCTACATGATCTACTCGGCCGGCAACTTCATCGAGTGCAGCCAGGAAGCTCCCTTCCTGCAGATCGGCGAGCACAAATACGGCAAGCCGATCCTGGATCGGGCGATCCATCACGGCTCCGATCTCTACGACGCGCTGAAGATCGCTCTGGTCTCGATGGATTCGACGATGCGCTCGAATCTCAGCGTCGGCCTGCCGATCGACATCGCCGTCGTCCGGCGCGACACCATCACGCCGGAGCTGATCCACAGGATCGAGGTGGGCGAGCCCTATTTCCACGACCTGCGGGAGCGTTGGTCGACGGCGTTGCGGGCCGCGCATATGGCGATCCCGACGCCGCCTTACGGCAAGCAGGCGGCGGCCGGCGGACCGACCAAGCCGGCAGGCTGATCAGGGCTGGGATCCGGTTGGGCGACGCTCGCTCCGCTCGGTCGTCCCGTCAGCGAGCGCCGCGAGCTGCAGCTCCTCTTCCGCCGTCAGCGGCTGAAGGGCCGGGGCCGGTCGCCGCCGCCGCGTCGCGACCACTCCCGCGGCGGCAAGCGCAAGGATGACGAGCGGCCCGAACCACAGCACGAGCGTCTGGGCGTTGACCGGGGGGCGAAGGAGCACGAAAGCGCCGTAGCGCTCCACGATGAAGGAGCGGATCGCCGCATCGTTATCGCCGGCTTTCAGGCGCTCCCGCACGAGGACCCTCAGATCGCGCGCGAGCGGGGCGTCGGAATCGTCGATCGACTGGTTCTGACAGACCACACAGCGGATCTCCGCCGAGATCGCACGGGCACGCGATTCGAGGGCCTTGTCGGGCAGCACCTCGTCCGGCTGGACGGCGAGAGCCGACGCGGCGCCGAGCACGAGCCCGCACACGAGGCCGATCAATCCCGCCCATCGGCGGCCTCGCCGATATGCCACGCCGAGCCCTCAGAGACCGAGGTCTAAATCGCGCGACAGGCGATCGAGGCGACCGACCGCCGCGGGATCGCCCGCCAATGCCGTCTTCGCCTTCGCCAGACGGTCGCGCGCATCGGCGCGCCGATCGAGGACGACCAAGGAGCGGACGAGGCGCGTCCACTCCTCCTCGCTGCCGCCGCCAGCGCGCAGGCGCTCGTCGAGCCCGCCGACCATGGCCTGGATCTCGGGCGTGACCGCACCGGCCGGCAGCCGCTGGACGGGGGCCGGGGAGGTGCCGGAAGGACCGAATGCCGGAGCGACCACGGCCCCGTCGAGCCGAGCCAGACGGTCGCGGACCACCGGCAGCCAGGGCGCATCGTCCGACGCGTCGGAAAGGAGGACACGATAGCCGCTGCGCGCGGCATCCCGGTCCCCCGCCTGCTCGCGCGCGAGCGCGAGATAGTAGCGCGCCGGTGCGGAGGCCGGCTCGAGCGCGACGACCTTTTCGAACAGAGCCGCTGCCTCTGCCGTCACGCGCCCCTGCTGCGTGCCGACGAGCGCCTCCGCCTCGCCGAGGAGCCGGGCGGCGTTGTCCCCGCCGATCTCCCGCGCCCGCCGGAACGAGCGCAGGGCGTCGGCGAAGCGGCCGAGACGCAGGTAGATCGGGGCGACGACGTCCCACCCCCGCCCGTCATCGGGATTGGCGGCGAGATGCCCCTCGACCTGCCGGAGCGCGGCGTCGAGCTGGACCGGGGCATCGGGGCGGACCGCGGCCACCCGCGTGGCGGCCGGCTGGGCGGGGAGTTGAGGCGAGCCGAGGCCGCCATAGAGCGCGAGCCCGATGATCGGCACGATCGAGAGCGCCAGCGCCGAGGCCGCGCGGCGGCGTCGCAGAGCGGGCTCGGAGGTGGAATCGGCGGCGGTGCGCTGGCAGGACAGGGCGCGGAGCATGCGCCGACCGGATTCGATCCGCGCGGCCTCCGCCTCTTCCGGGGCGATCAGGCCCCTGTCCCGGTCGGAGCCGATCTCGGCCAGCTGCTCCCGATAGAACGGCACGTCGCCGTCGAGATCGGCCGCCCGCGAGGGCTTCGACAACGGCCACAGCACGGCCAGCACGGCCGCGCCGGTCATCAAGGCCATGAGCACCCACAGAACCATGCCGTCGACATACATCGCCAAACGTCGCTTCAGAAGCGGCAAGAGGACACACGCGACCATGCGGCGGCATGATGGGTCCTCGGCCGCGCATACCCCGCTTCATCCGAGGACGCATCGGGATCCGGGCGGCGGAGCGGGCCGATCAGCCGGCGGCTTCCGCCGGCAGCCTCAGCTCCGCCCGCAGGCCTCCCTGTTCCGAGGAACCGAGCGCCAGCTCGCCCTGATACAGAGCGGCGAGGTCGACCACGATCGACAGACCCAGCCCCGAGCCGGGCTTCGTCTCGTCGAAGCGCCTGCCACGCTTCAGCGCATCGAGCCGCGCCTCCTCGGGCATGCCCTGCCCGTCATCCTCCACGACGAGGCAAAGGGCGCCCCGCTCGCGCGCGGATGAGAGCTGGACGGACACGGAGACCTTCCGGTCGGCCCATTTGCAGGCATTGTCGAGGAGGTTGCCGGCCATCTCCTCGAGGTCCTGGCGCTCGCCCCGAAACCGCACCCCGTCCGGGCAGTCGAGCGACAGCTCGATCCCCCGGTCGCGATAGATCTTGGCGAAGGTGCGCACGAGGCCGTCGAGGACGGGTTTCACATCCGTCATGACGCCGAGGGTCCCCGCCAAGGCCGCAGTCCGGGCGCGCTTGAGGTAGTAATCGACCTGGTCGCGCATCAGCATGACCTGATCGCGGATCCGGTCGGGCGCCTCGGCGCCCCCGTCGCTCGCCTCGTTCACGATGACGCTGAGGGGGGTCTTCAAGGCGTGGGCCAGGTTTCCGACCTGCGTCCTCGCGCGCTCGAGGATCTCCCGGTTGGTTCCGAGGAGCAGATTCAGCTCATCCGCCAGCGGCGCGACATCGCCCGGATAGGTGCCGCGGATGTGATCCGTCTCGCCCCGCCGCACGGAGGTCACGGCAGCCCGCAGCTCGCTCAGCGGCCGCAGGCCGAAGCGGATCTGAAGCAGCGTCGAGACGCCGAGGCCAATCCCGAGCAGGGAGAACGTGATGGCGAGAGCGGTCGTGAAGCGGGCGACGGCCGCGGAGATCTCGTCCGTCGGACCGGCCACCCGAACGATGTAGCGGCCGTCCTCGCCGAGATCGATGTCGCGCTCGACGATCCGGAGCGGCCGCCCCTCGGGGCCGTCGCGGCTCTGTTTGCGGGTCTCGCCGAACTTCCGGTCGGAGGCGGCCGGAGCGAGGTTCGGGAGGGGATTTCCGATCAGCGACCGGGACGACCGAAGATCCCGCGCGGAGCCCTCGATCCGCACGACCTGCCAGTACCAGCCGGAGAGAGGGATCTCGAAGCGCGGATCACCGCGTGCGCCGATCTCCCTGCGTTCGGCCTCGGGCGTGAGCAGCTCGGCCGCGAGGTCATTCGCATAGACGAGCAGGAGATCGTCGAAGGAGCGTTCCGTGGTCTGGCGGTAGAGCGCCGACAGGATGACGCCCGCGATCACGAGGACGACGGAGCTCCAGAACAACGAGGAGACGACGAGCCGTGTCGCGATGGATCGCCCCGCGAGGAGGCGCATGGCCGGAGGCCGGATCAACCGGTCGGGCCCGTTTTCGGCTCACCGTTGTCGACGAGATAGCCGAGCCCCCGCACCGTCTGGATGATCTCGACGCCGAGCTTCTTGCGGAGCCGGCCGACGAAGACCTCGATCGTGTTGGAATCGCGATCGAAATCCTGGTCGTAGAGGTGCTCGGTCAATTCGCCCCGAGACACGATCCGGCCGGCGTGATGCATGAGATAGGACAGGAGCCGGTATTCGTGAGAAGTCAGCTTCACGGCCGTGCCGTCGACGCTGACGCGGCCCGAGCGGGTATCGAGACGCACGCTCCCCGCGACGAGTTCGCTGCTCGCATGGCCGGTCGCCCGGCGCAGAAGCGCCCGGATGCGGGCCAGAAGCTCCTCCATGTGGAAGGGCTTGGCGACGTAGTCGTCGGCACCCGCATCGAAGCCCTGGACCTTGTCGCTCCAGGCGTCCCGCGCGGTCAGGATGAGAACGGGCATCTTCCGGCCCGCCTTGCGCCACTGCGTGAGGACGGACACGCCATCGAGCTTGGGAAGCCCGAGGTCGAGGATGATGGCGTCGTACGGCTCCGTCTCGCCGAGGAACTGGCCTTCCTCGCCGTCGAAGGCCTTGTCGACGGCGTAGCCCGCTCCCGTGAGCGCGGACACGATCTGACGGTTGAGGTTCCGGTCGTCTTCGACGAGGAGAAGGCGCACGTGTGACTCGCTCTCAATGGATGGAACGCACCTTGCCCGATGGCGCATCCACCGTCACGCGCGCAAGACGGCCGTCGCCCCGCAGCGTCGTGATCCTGTAGACCAGCGCCCCGCCGTCGCGACAGAGCGAGGCCCGCAAGACGTCGCCGTTCGGAACCGCGTCGCGCGCGGCGCCGATCGCGGCCGCGGGCCGGATGACCCTACGCGAGGCGACCGCCTCCTCAGCGTCGCCCGAGGACAGGCACGCAGCCAGTTCCTCCGGAGGATCGGCCGCGCCGGACGGCTCGGCCCCACCGAGTAAAATCAAGACGATGCCGAGTGCCCGCCACATGCGGCCAACCTACGTTTGCTCGCTGAATTGGCGCTGAACGCGACGATGGGCGAACGATCATGCTATGGCTGAAGCAGATCAATCAGGAGGTTCTCGTTGGACAAAGTCGTCATCGTCGTCTCCATGCTGGCGGTCCTCTTCCTCGTCGGCCGGGCCATGCCGGGCCGGCGTTGGCCGGTCGTCATCGCAGCGACATTGGCCGTGGTCGTGCTCGTCGTGATGGCGGAGCAGAACGGCTATTGGCCGACGAACTGGAAGGTGCGCTGAGACCGGGCACGACCCGTCGGCAGCCTGACGGGCACCGTCAGGATCGATCGGCCTTCACGCCGCGCAGGGTCGCGGCGCAATCGCGGAACGCAGCGGCCAACTCCCTCACCTCCGCGGCAAGGATGAGGATCTCCTCCTGATCCTCGCCGCCGATCGTAGGGTCCCGCCGCGCCGACGCAGCCGCGAGCATCTGGTCGCGGTAGCGCCGGTCCTCGACGATCCAGCTGCGCACGGGGACAAGGATCGCCATCACCACGGCGACGAAGGCGCCGGCGACCTTCACCCAGCCCTCGACCTCAGGCAGCCAGGCGGTCACGTTCGTCCCTCCTTGCCCTGATGCCGAGACTGTCGAGGACGCTGACGTCGCGAGCCGAGCGGCTGGACGAATGCAGCTCCGCGACCGCCAGCACGCCGTAGATCAGCCCCGTCGACAGCGGCGGGCCCGCGAGCAGGAAGCCAGCCGTCAGGGCCGCGTAGAAGAGGAACCCGGCCGAACAGCCGAGCAGCCGGACCAACGGCGAGCGCTGTCGCGCGCCGTTATACCAGAGCGCAGCCAGGCGGGCGCAGCCGCAGGCGACCGCGATCGTCCCGGCCGTCTCTTCGCCGACGAACGAGCGGATCACCGCGTAGCGCGGCGCCGAGAAGGTCTCGCCGGCGGAGAGCAGAAGGATCCCGTAGGCCGTCATGATGCAGGCGAGCCAGACCTCGGCCCAGCGCGTTTGGCCGTAGCGGAGCTCGCTCTCGATCTGTGCGGCCAGCACGGGGTCGGCCGTCATCGCCGCATCGAGCCGGCCATGTCGCGTCGATGCCCGGATCATGACAGCCTCCCGGTCCGCGCGGCGGCGACCTCCGCCTCCTCGGCGACATGGCTCTGGCGATAGAGGATGATCGCCACGCCGCAGGCGAGGATGCCCCAGAGCCAGTCCGGCGCGTCGACGATCTGGCGGAACGGCGCGAGGCCGGCCCAGGCCTCCCCGAAATGCTCGTTCAGCGCCGACCAGGCCGCACCGGCGAGGCCGAAACCGAGCCCGACCAGGCTCGCGAGCTTCCCCCGCCGCGCCGCCGCGACGACGGCATTGCCCGCGGCGGCGAGATCCGACGCATCGAGCCCCGCGCGTTTCGCAGCGATGGGAGCGGCCGGCGCCGTCTTGGCCCAGATCGCCTCCATCGTGGACGCATCGAGCCGCCCCGTCACGGGAAGTCCGGCGACGGACTGAAACTGTGACAAGGCGGCGATCGTGCGGGGGCCGATCTCGGCATCGACGGCGCCGACCGTGAAATAGCCGAGTTCGCGAAGCCGCCGCTTGGTCGCCTCGAGGAGGGGCGGGGGCGGTTCAGGCAGCGGCGCGACGCCGTCGACGGGCGCAGGAGCAGCCTCGGCGGCCGGAGCCCCTAGGAGAGCCGCCGTCCTCGACCGAAAGAGGTCGCCGCAGGCCGCGGCGCCCTCGATGTCGGGATCGAAGGCGAGGCGTGTGATGTCCCATTTGCCGCGCTGGGGAATACCAAGCGTCGCCTGCACCTCGGCATGGCTCAGGACGGTGCGGGGCGTGACCGCGATGGCGTAGCGCCGGCAGAGATCGGCGAGGACGCGCGGCAGCATCTCCCATTGCGTCCGCGTCATCGGCGCCGAGCCGGCGTCGAACGGCGTCTCCGTCGCCCCGGCCATGCAGGCGAGGGAGACGCCGATCCAGCCCGAATTGCAGTT
This sequence comes from Enterovirga rhinocerotis, assembly GCF_004363955.1. Taxonomy (GTDB): domain Bacteria; phylum Pseudomonadota; class Alphaproteobacteria; order Rhizobiales; family Beijerinckiaceae; genus Enterovirga; species Enterovirga rhinocerotis. Next base: position 98,608 of record NZ_SNZR01000014.1, on the reverse strand, counting down.
GCGGGTATGGGCCGCGTAGCCCTTGCGGACGCGCGGCAATCCGTTGAGATCGATCGACGGCGTGCCGCGGACGAGCGAGCCGTCCGCCTCGATCACGACGTGATAATGGCTGCGGTCGAGGCTGGTGGCCCGATGGGGACCGCCTGTCCAATGCACGACGATGCCCGTCACGCGGGCGTCCGGCATCCATTCGGCCGGCACGATGCAGGTCGACATCACTGTCTCCGAGAAGGTGGGATGAAGTCGGTCGGGCGGGGCGGGTGCGCCCGGGCCGGAGGTCGCGGAGCGCCTCGGTCAGGCGCTCACGGCGACGCTGGTCCCGGCAATCCTCCAGACCGTGCCGTCGTCGGTGACGAGCGTTCCGGTCCCGGCGCCCGGAGCTTCCTGCGTGCCGGCGCCGTTGAAGGCGCGCCCGTTCACGGCATAGGCGATGCGGCCGACGGTGCCCGCGGCGGGGAGCCCCGATACGGTATAGGACGGCAGCCGGACGGGTCCGGTCGCGGCGAGCCCCGCGAAGGCCGGCGCGTCCGTGGTGGCGAGCCCGAGGAGGCTGCGCGCCTGACCGGCCGTCAGGTCCTCGGGCGTGCCCGCCCCGACTGTCAGCCTGCCCTTCAAGGTCGCGGAGGCGACGTCCGCGAGACGCGAATTGGCCACCGCCTTCGCCTCCAGCGCCGTCTGTCCCACGGCACGCCGCAGGGTGACGGCGTCGAACTGGTGATAGCGCGCGTTCGAAACCGCGGCGTTCACCATGAGGCGGATCCGGGCCTGCGTCGCATCGGCCGGCGCGTCGATCTGGCCGTCCAGCCCGACCCAGCCCGTGGTCAGGGAGGCCATGAGCGAGGTGAAACCCGCGCTGGCATTGCCGAGGGTGCCGGTCCCGGCGGCGGTCCCGTCCGCCTTGTACCAGTGCACGCGCAGGGTCATCGTTCCGGCCGAGGCCGATGCAACGTCGCCGCGCACGAAGCCGGAAAACTGATAGATGCCGCCGGGCTGGACCGGGAAGAACGGGCCGAACAGCGCGAGGAGACCGCTCGACACGCCGTTGCGGTCGATGACGGCATAGGCGGTGCCGGAGACGCCGTCGGTCGCATTCGGTGCCGAGGCGCCGGAGCCCGCGCCGCCCGAATAGGCCCAGCCGGCGAGACCCTGCTCGAAATTCCCGTTCGGGACGAGACTCGAGCCGAGGGCGAGCCCGTCGAGCCGCGCCTTGTCGGCGGCCCCCATCAGGCCGCTCGCGCTCCCGGTCGCCAGCGCGGTCGAGGCCGGCAGGCCCGAGGCCCGCTGATAGGTCCGAAGCGTCCAGTTGCCGCTCTCGTCAGAGGTGACGAACGCCACGTCGCCCGCCGCCGTCACGATCGGAGCGCCGCCGGGCAGCCTCAGCGAGGTCGCGTTGTGGGAGAGCGTGACGGTGCCCTCGAAGCGCAGGAGCCGCTCCCGCCCGGGAACGGTGCCGAACGAGGCGATCGTCGCCGATCCGGTGACGACCACGCGTCGATGCGGCACCGCGCCGAGATCGGTCGTCGATGCCGATGCGACCGTCCCCTCGCTCGACAGGAAATCGAGGCCGGCCGTCGACGGATCGACGGCGAAGGCCGTGCGCCAGGTCGCCCCGTCCGCGCTGACTTTCGCCGTGAGCTGGTCCGATCCGATCAAGCCGAGTTCGAAGCGTCCGGAATAGCCGGCCTGGAACAGCAACGAGAGGGTGTTGGCGGCGCCTTCCTTGTTCAGCGTGTAGCGGAGATCACCGCTCCCGCCCTCCGGTGAGGCACGGGCGGTCCAGAGGGCTGCGTTCAGCTTGGCGGAGAAGGGGTTCGCCTCGTCCGCCGCGGTGCCGATCCCGAGCCGGGCGAGATTCTGCAGCGCGGCGATCGCCTCCGAGAGGGGCTCCCAGCCTCCCAGCCCGAAAACGTAAGGCAGCTCCTCGTCCACGACATAGGCGAGAAAGCCGGGCGCCGGCACGAGATAGGTCCAGGCTCCCTGGTCCCAGGTGGCGAGGAAGCCGTCCTTTCCCGCCCATGAGCCCGTTGCCGACGAGGCGACGATGTAGCGCTCGCCTTCGGCTGGCGAAGCCGGCGCCGCCGCGAGGTCCTTGTCCAGCACCGCGCAGTGGATCAGCGCATCGAGGGCCAGCAGGGCCTCGTTATGGGTGACATGCTTCTGGGCCTGGGCAGCCGCCATCAGCGGCAGCCCGAGATGGGGCGTCGTCGACATCTGCGATCCTGTGATCAGAGGATGGGAAGCACCGCCGCCGCCGCGCGGCCCCGGCCGACGGTGCGGCTGATCTGAAAGATGCGCACCGACAGCGTCGCTCGAGCGGCGCCGAAATCGGCGAGTTCGGCGGCCGCCGGATAGAGGCAGGATGCAGCCGGGGCTTCGATGAGGCGGACAGGCGAGCCGGCCGACAGCACCTCGACCTCGTAGGCCTCGCTCTCCTCCGCCAGCGGCACCTCCGCGAGGCTCCAGCCGTCGCCGTCGAGCCGCGTGCGCCTGATCCAGCTCAGCCGGATGCCGCCCGGCTCGCGTCGGGCCTTGAGGCCGACCGGAGCGAGCGGCAGCAGCGCCGCCGACGTCACGGGCGCGGAGAGCGAGGCATAGGTGGGATCCGCCTGATCCCGGCCCGCCGGCCCGATGCGATAGGCGAAACTCTGGCCGAGTTCGGCGAGCGAGGTCGACAGGGGAGCGAGAGAGCCGTCGAGGACGACCACGGTCGCGCCGGCCGCCAGCGTGCGCGCGGCGAGATGTTCGGTGCCTCCGAGACCGCGCAGAAGCCGGCTCAGCCGATAATGCCGCAGACCGACAAGGTCGGCATCGCGGGCCGAGACGATCTCGGCCGCGCCGTCCGGTCCGATGACGGCCAGCAGGCTTGCACCGGCGAGCGCCGCCTCGTCGGAGACCGACGACAGGCTCCCGCTCGAAACCTCGACCTCAAGCGTCCCGGTCACGTCCCAGCGCCAGACCGGCCCGGCCCCGAAGGGCGCCAGCGTCCTCCCGATGATCGCCGGGGTTTCGGCGATACCGTGAAGAGCATGGCTCCCGGCACCCGCATCCCTGTAGATCGCAACGGCGCCGGGCCAGGGATCGGCGGCCACGGCAAGGTGTTGCAGAACCTCGGGCTGCGATCCCGAGGCGGGAAGGTCGAGGACGACCGCATGAGGCTGCCCGGAGGACGAGGGCGGCCGGCGGCGCCGAGGGGTCCTGCTCGCGACCGGCGCCGCGACGAAGACGGCGGGCTCGACCGCTCGGGCCAGGACTCGTCGGGACGGGCCGTCCACGATCCGCTCGATGCGGTACAGCCCGGCATCGTCGTCGAGAGACAGGACGTCGCCCGGCTCGTATCCGAGATCCCGCGGGCTGAGTTCGAACTCGACCGTCTCGCGGCTCGTCCAGGAATCCTGGAGCCTGATCTCGGCCAGGCGCTGCGCCTCGGCGCGGGGCACGATGAGCGCCGCGTCGACGGCGAGTTCGCGGCGGCTCGTGCCGGCCAGGCGGCGGGAGCCGGCCGCGGCCCTGGCATAGTCGCCCTCGGCATCGGTGAAGCCGAGCTCGATCGAGACCGGCAGGTCCGATTCCTGCGCCCGGCTGCGTGCGAGGACGGGTCCCCGAGCCGGATCGACGAGATCGCCCGCCGCGAGAACGGTCGGCTGCGCCGCTCCCCTCCCCCGCCAGGCGATCCCGGCCGCTCCCGCGACCGCATCGAAACCGTACAGCGAGGCCAGGGGCTCCAGCGCCTGCCGCGCCGACATCGGCCGGTCGACGACATAGCCGTCGAGAAACCCGTCGAGCCCCTCCGTCACGGAGGGATCGAGGCCATAATCGGCGAGGATCGCCGCGACCACGCGATCGAGCGGCGCGCCCTCGAGCCGTCCCGTCACCCAATGGCCGCCGGTCCAGTTGGCACCGTCGGCCCAGACATCGTCGAAATCGGGGAAGGCCGGATAGGGCCGCGCATCCCAGCACCAGACGGAGACGCGGTCGCGGTCGACCATGCGGCCGTCGTAGCGGTCCGAGAGCGGGTTCATGGCCGGCTCGTGACCCGGCAGGTCGTGATCGAACCGCGACAGGATGGCTTCGAGACCGCGCGCCTGGACGAGGTCGTCGCGTGCACCGGTCGAGAATGGCGGCAAGGCGGATTCGGAGGATTTCGGATCGGGGAAGACGTTCGGCCCGTTCGGACCCTTGTCGACGGCGGGAATGCCGATCTCCGTCAGCCAGATCGGCTTCGAGCGCGGCTGCCAGGCCGTCGCCCCGGTCTCGACGCCGCCGACCCGCTCGACATGCGCGTTCGACCACCAGCCGACGAGATCCTTCGCCCGGAAGGTCCAGGGCTTGCCGTAGGCGCCGTCCGTGATCGGCGTGCGCACCTGAAGCTCGCGATCGGCCGTGCCGGCATAGTACCAGTCGAAGGCCTCGCCGGCCCCTAGCCGGTCGCGCAGATAGGCGAGGTCCGAGCTGCCGCGGCTGAGACCGGCATCGAGATGGGCCGCCCCCTCCCGCCAATCGGAGATGGGCGGGTAGTAGTCGATCCCGACCGCATCGATCGCTGTATCGGCGAAGAGCGGATCGAGCGGAAAGCGCACCTCCGCTCCGCCATCGCGGACATGGGCGCCGTATTCGGTCCAGTCCGCCGCGTAGACGATCTTCGTCGACGGACCGAGGATCGAGCGCACATCCGCCGCGAGCGCCCGGAGGGCGGCGACGGCGGGATAGGCGCCGGGCCCCGACCGCACGCGGGTGAGGCCGACGAGTTCGGAGCCGATCACGAAGGCATCGACCCCGCCCGCCGCGACCGCGAGCTTGGCATAATGCAGGACGAGCCGTCGGAAGCTCCATTCGGCCGGCCCTGAATAGGTGACGGCCCCGCCGGCGATCTGGACATCGCCCGGCCCGGCCTCGCCGAAGAACGAGGCGACCTGATCGGCCGCCGCTTCCGTGCCGTCGGGACTTCCCGCCCGTCCGGGCGCGGGATGGCAGGTGATGCGGCCGCGCCAGGGATAAGGCGCCTGCCCCTCCTCTCCCGACCAGGGATCGGGCAGCGCATTGTCCGCCGGCACATCCATCATCACGAAGGGATAGAGCGTGACGGCGAGGCCGCGGGCCTTAAGGTCCTGGATGAGGCGGATCACCGAGGCGTCGGACGGCGTGCCGCCATAGGCGGCCGATCCGCCGGCGCGGCTCGTCTCCGCAGCGGTGAAGCGGGTGAGGCCCGAGACGCGCCACTCGCCGCCCAGCGTCGCCTTGGCCTTGAGGTCGACGCGGGGTTCGATACGGCATTCGCCGACGCGAAGGTCCGTCCCGAACCAGCTCGCGACCAGCGAGACGGAGGTCAGGTTCGGGCAGAGGGCCTCGAGCCCATCCAGCGAGGCCTCGACATCGGTGCGCCGCCCGAGCTGATGGCTGTTCTCGGGCAGCGAGCGGCCGAGCCCGAGGGTGCGCGTGACCGGAAGGGTGTCGTAGCCGAATTCCGTCGCGCCCGGGATCAGGCAGACGGAGCGGATCGCGGGCGCCAGCGTGCCCACGGGGCGCACGACCTCGAAGGAGAATTGCGGCACGCGGTTGCCGTAGGGCGCCAGCGGCAGGCGCTCGAACACGACATAGGCGAGACCCCGATAGGCGGGTGCGTCCGCCGCGCCCTCCTTCGCGACGATCAGCGGATCGGGCTCCTGGTCCTCCGCCCCCCGATGCACCCGCATCGCGAGCGTCGTCAGGTCGACCTCCTTGCCGTCGGCCCAGACGCGCCGCACGAAGCCGATCGGCCCTTCGCAGAGGCCGATCGCGAGATTGGCGACATAGGAATAGGTCGTCGTGACATTCGTCTGGCGCGGCGTGCCGCCGAGGCTCTTGCCACCGCGCCGCCCGCTCTGCCGCTCGACCGTGACGCTCGTGTTGACGACCTCCTCGAAGCGCGTCGCCCAGATCAGCTGCCCGCCGAGCCTCGCCCGGCCGTAGAGACGGGGGATCGGCGCGCCCTCCTGCGAGGTGAGGCCGCTCATCTCGGCGAGCCGCGGGCCTTCGGCGAACCGGATCGTGTCCTTGCCCGCTCCCTCGGCGAAGAGGCCGGAGACCGCTCGCCCGAGGAAGGTGGTCGCCGCGCCGGCGACGCCCCCGATGACCTTGTCGGCGGCCTGGAGCACCAGCGTCGTCATGGCTCGATCCCCGGGAAGCGGAAGGCGCCCGCCACGTGCCGACGCCACCAGGGCGACAGGGCCACCTCGGCGACGGCGGCGCCGTCATGGGCATGGATCATGATCGCGGGACCCGTGAGCACCGCGCAGTGCTTCGCCGGCAGATGCGCCCGCCAGCGGAAGAGGAGGATGTCTCCCGCCGCAGCCTCGCGGAGGTCGATTTCGGCGAGATGCCGGCGCGCGGCCTCGAGCAGCCATTCGCGCCCGGAGGCTTCCGCCCAGTCGGGACCATAGGCCGGCGGCATCGCGGGCTCCGGCCCGATCACCTCCCGCCACAGCCCTCGCAGCAGGCCGAGGCAGTCGCAGCCGACGCCCTTGAGCGAGGCCTGATGGTGATAGGGCGTGCCGAGCCAGCCGCGCGCCGCCGAGACGATCCTCGCGCGCCTCATCGGAACAGACTTCCGCCGTCGAGACCCGCCTCGCCCTGTGCCGCGACGGCGAGCACGAAATCGTTGCCCGGCATATGCGGGAAGCCGCGGAAATTGACCGCGTTGGCGAAGCGGTCGCGACAGGTCGAAAGCCGCTTGTCGCAGCCCGCCGTGATGCGGAACGTGTCGCCGATCGCGATCGGGCGCGTCGCCCGCTGCCAGAGATCGAGACCGGCGAGGAGCGTGCCCGCCCAATGGCTCTTCACCTCGACCGACAGGCCTTCGTTCGCGCCGGACAGCCAGGTCAGCCGGCCGCCGGTGAAGGCGCCATCCTCATGGGCGCCGAGCCCCGCCGTCGTGAGACCGAGCGCGCCGTCCGTCCCGCCGACCGTCGCGACCGCGTTGTGGGCCGGATCGTCGAGATCGATGCCGCAGCGCGGATCGCCGAGATCGGCGCCGCAGGTCGCGCGGAACAGCCGTCCGCGTTCCTCGCCGAAGCGATGCATCGGCCCGCGCAGTTCCGCCACGAAGGCCGCGTCGTGCCGGCGGATCTCGCCGATCGACGCCGTCTCGAGAAGGAGGTGCTGGGCGGGTTCGGCCCAGTTCACGAGGCGCAGTTCGACGCTCGCATCGTCGTAGAGGCCGGCCGCGATGTCGGTCTCGGTCAAGGCTTCGGAGGAGAGGATTCCGGAGACGTCCCCGCCCCCGACGGGGAAGCCGATCTCGGCCGTGGTCTCGGCCGCTTCGAGGCCGGTCCCGGCCCGGTAGACCTGGCCGTCGACGACGAGATCGCGGTCATGATCGGTGAAGCCGAAGGCCTCGCCGTCCCGCCGCATGAGCCGCCAGCAGCGGCAGAGCGTGGTGACGCCCTCGCCGAGATGGGAGGCGAGGCCGGATGGGAGGTCGCGCATGTCAGGGAAGCTCCGAATAGAAGAACACCTCCATTCCTCATGCTGAGGTGCCGGCCGAAGGCCGGCCTCGAAGCACGCAGGGCGGTGCGTCCTTCGAGGCCTCGCTTTGCGAGGCACCTCAGGAGGAGGAGGGGGAGTGTTCGCAGCCAGGTGTCAGGGGACCACCTCGATCAGGGGGCAGGACGGCACCTCGCCGGCCTCGAAGGCCGCGAGATCGAATTCGAGCTGGTCGGTGTCGAAGCGGACCGGCACGTCGAAGCGGAAGCCGGCCGTGATGGGGCTGCCGGGCGGAGGAGCGGCGGCGAACGCGACGAGGCCGGTCGCCGGGTCTAGCGACCAACCGGACACGACCTCGTCTCCCGAGACCGCGATGCGGACGCTGCCCGCGACCGGCTTCGCGATGACGCGCCGATATGGCGAGAAACTGCCGCCATAGGTCTTGGCGAGCTGGAAAGCCGTCGTCGTCCCGTCGCCCGTCCCGATCGGCTGGTCGGCCGGTGACGGCGCCAGCGAGGGCGCGCAGGAGCGTTCGTCCGCCCGGTCGCGGAAGCGGAAGCCGACCAGCCGGCCGCGCCGCTCCTCGAAGAAGGCGATGACCGCGTGCAGCGCATCGAGCGTGCGGATGCCGAGACCGGCATCGTAGCGCCGGCGCGAATCCGCCCAGCGGGCGTTCCGGTGCTCCCGCCCCGAGGCGAGCGTCACGATCTCCGTCAGCCGGACCGGGCCGCCGCGCGAGCCCCGGGCGATGTCGGTCGGAAACAGGATCTCGTGGAAATCGGCAGGCATGGCGGCCTCGTGCGATAAGCGGTCAGAGCGCGCGGCGGCCGCGGGCGACGGCGCGGGCGAGAGCCGCCGCGATCTGCGCCTCCGAGCCCCTGAAGCTCGGAAGGTCGGCGGCCTGGATCGTGACGTGCACCTGCGGCGCGGCTCCACCGCCCGCCTGCACGCCGAGCCGGCCATCCGGCCCGCGCGCCAGCGGCATGATGGCCTCCGCCCCGCGCTCGCCCATCAGGCCGAGCCGTCCCCGCATCGGAAAATAGGTCGGCGCGGCGATGATCCCGCCCTCGGCGAAGGGCTGCACGGTCCCGCCGGCCACGACGCCGCCCCGACCGAAGGGAAGGAGCCCGCCGAAGCCGATCGAACCGAGCGAGGAGACCAGCGACTGCGCCGCACCTTTCAGCAGGGTCTCGAAGGCGGAGGATGCGCCGGAGCCGAGGCCGCGCGCGAGGGTCGAGGCGAGCGTGGCACCGATCCGGTCGAGCACGCTCGACAAGTCGCGTCCGGACGAGGTTCCCGCCGAGAGCGCACCGGAGAGGGTCGAGCCGAACCGCTGCGCGAGCCGGTCCAGCGTCTCGAGCTGCCGCGCCTGCTTCTCGAAGCTGCGGAGGGTGTCCTGCTGATCCATCGATTGATCCGCCATGTTCGTGTCCCCGGAGGCCGATCGAAAACTCCCACCCTCCTCATCCCGAGGAGCTTCGCGCATGCTTCGAGGCCGGCCTTTGGCCGGCACCTCAGCATGAGGAATGGAGACGTTTCCGGTTCTCAGTCAGCGTCTTGTCGATGCATCGGGATAGGCGCTCATCAGCGCCGCGAGGTCGTGCCCGCGCATCGGATCGGAAGACGGGAGCGATGCCCCCATCGCAGCGGCGATCTCGCGCGGCGTCGCGCGCCACAGCATATCCGGCGTCCAAAGCAGCCGGCCGAGTGCGAAGGCGAGGATCTCGTCCCAGGGGAAGGCCCGACGATCCCCGTCCGCGCTCAGGCCGGCAGCGTAGGGTCCGCCGGGGCGCCCTCGCCCGGACCTCCGAAGGTCGCATCGAGAAGCGCGGCCACCGCCGCGGCGATCTCGGCCAGGCTGCCTGCGATCGGCATCGCCTCGACCTCCTCGTCGGAGATCGGATGGCCGCCGCCCCTCAGGCCTGCCCCGAGGAGCCGGACGAGGTCGCGCGCCGCGAGGCGGCCGCTGGCGAAGCGGGCGGCGAGCGCGCTCAGATCCTCGACCCCGAACCCGTGTTCGAGTTCGGCGAGACCTCCGAGCGTGAGGCAGAGCCGATAGCGCTCGCCCGCGATCACGGCCGCGACCTCGCCGCGCCGACGGTTGATCATGAGATGCCTCCTGGGGAGAGCGCGAGGGATCGGGTGGCGACGGCTCAAGCTGCCGTGAAGGTCAGCGCACCGGCGGATTCGAGAGCCATGTCGAAGGTCACCTCCCCGGCATGGTCGCCTCGGTAGTCGAGGCTCGCGATCTGGAACGGTCCCTCGACGGTGCCGAAATCCGGCACCACGATCTGCAGCGTCTCGATCGCCCCGTCGAAGAAGAGGCTGCGCATCCGCGCATCCGACGAGGCGTCCCGGAAGACGCCGGATCCCGAGATCGAGGCCCGCCGCATCCCGGCTCCGGCCAGGAGCTCGCGCCAGCGGCCGGCGGAATCGGCGTTCGTCACGTCCACGGTCTCGGCGTTGAAGCCGAGCTGCCGGGTCCGGAGCCCCGCGACCGTCGTGAACCCGCCCGCTCCGTCCGCGAGCCTGATGAGGAGATCCTTGCCCTTCTGTGCGGCCATGGTCGTGTCCTTGTGATGCGGATCGCTCAGGCGACCTCCGTCACGGCCCGCAGCCGGATCGTGACGAGGATGGTGTCGCTGTCCGGGTCGCGCTCGGTTTCGATCGCGGTCACGGTCAGCGAGACGAGGCGGTGCCCCGGGAGCGGTGGCGATGAATCATCGAGCAGGGCGACCAGGCGATCGGCGGCCTTGAGCGCGCTCGCCGCGCTGCCGGGCCTAGCCCAGACGCGGATCGCGATCTCCTGCTCGTGGCCGCGCTCCGTGGAGGACGAGGCATCGCGAAGGACGACGTCGCCGAAGGTCGCATGGGCCGGAGCGCCGCCACGCGGCGCCTCGTCGTGGATGGCGCGGTCCATCAGGGCCGCCAGGGGCGCGTCGGCGAGGCAAAGCGCGCGGATCGCCGCCCGAAGCGGCAGAATGGGAGAACTCATCCGGCGATCTCCTCGACCAGGCAGACCGTCGAGCGCCGCCTCCCGTCGGGATCGGAGGCGCTCCTGATGCGGAAGCGGCGCGTGCCGAGCGTGAGGCGCCTGTCGGGCGTGAGATCGTCCCGGAAGGCGAAGGTCACGCGATGGGTGGCAGCCGCTTCGGCCCGGTCGGCCCGGATTCGCTCCATCGTGCTGAGGAGCGCGATCGCGCCCCAGAGGCGGGGGCCGGGCTGGTAGCTGCGGATCACTCCGCCGAACCCGTCAGGTGTCTCCTGCGGCACCTCGAGCGTGAAGCGGCGCCCTCGCGCGCCGATTTCGGGCCGGGCGCTCATGCGAGCCTCGTCCGGCGAAACGGGGCGATCAGCGCGAGGGCGTCGGCCGGCAGGCTCGGGACCTGGGCCGGACGGGGATCGGCGGCCGAGGGATCGCCGCGATGCTCGAACCAATAGGCGGCCAGACGCCGGATCGCGAGGATCAGCGGCTCAGGCACCGCGCCGGGCGCCGAACCGTAGCCGCAGACGACGTCGATCTCGATCCGGCCCGTCGGCGCGAGATCCGGCGCCTCGGACGAGACCACGAGCCGGGCCGGATCGACGCTCGTGTCGAGGCGGTAGAGGGTGTCCGGCAGGACGTCGGGCGTCGCGCCGGCCTCCACGGCGACGCGGATCTCCGCGATCCCGATCACGGGATGGAACGGCAGCAGCCTGACCACGCGATCGGCCGGCCAGGCAGGCAGCGTCCAGCGCCACGTCTGCTCGATCAGCATGATCTTCGCCAGGCGCTCGACGGTGAGCCGACCGGCCGCGACCAGCGCCGCGACGAGATCGTCCTCGTCGTCCCCGTCGAGGCGGAGATAGGCCTTCATCCCGGCGAGCGGGATCGGCTCGACGGCCGGGCCGGCGAGACGTATCGGGTTCATGCGATGTCTCCGGAACGAGCGGGCCGCGCCCGCCTCAATCGATGCCTGGTTCTGTGCCTCGGCGCCCTGGCGCTGCTGCTCGCGCCCGCGTCGGCGCGGGCGGTGGTCGGCGGCTCCGAGGATGCCGGCCCGCTCTCGCGCGCGAGCGTGATGGTGCTGTCCTCGCGCGGCGGGATCTGTTCGGGCGTCGTCCTCGCGCCGGACGTCGTGCTGACGGCCGGCCATTGCGCCTCGGGCGCCGGGCAATACCGGGTCCATTATCGCGGCCCCGGCGGCGAGCCGGTTCTCGCGGAACCGGCCGAGATCGCCGTCCATCAGGGCTATGTCCGCGGTGCCGAGAGATCCCGGCGGCGGTCGGTCGATCTCGCCCTGATCCGGCTTTCGGAGCCGCTGCCGGCGCGGTTCGGCGCGGCAACGCTTTCCGCCGCGATCCCGCCGGCCGGGACCGCGATCACGCTCGGCGGCTACGGCATCGCCCGAGAGGGCGACGGCCGGTCGAGCGGCACGTTCAGGACGGCCGCGTTGACGACCATCCAGCCGCACGGGCCCGGCAGGATCCTGATCTGGGCCAAGGCCATCGACGGCCCGGCCGGGGCCTGCGGCGGCGATTCGGGCGGCCCGATCGCCGGCTCCGGCGGAGCCGTCGTCGCGATCACCGGCTGGGCCGGGGGCGGAGGCAAGACGCGCTGCGGCGAGCTGACCCAGGGCACGCTTGTCGGTCCGCAACGGCACTGGATCGATTCGATCCTGTCCCGCTGGGGCCGCCAGGCCGCCTGGCGCTGACCCGACGCTCGTCGGTCCGGGGCGAGCCGCGCCCGCCTAGCCTTCGCGGCCCCGCTCTGGCAAAGCTTCGCGGCCATGCTTCGATTCCGCTCGCTCCGCGGCCTCGCGATTCTGCCGGCCGTCATAGCCCTGCTCGTCGCCGTCGCACCGGTTCCGGCGCGGGCCATCTCCGGCGGCAGCGTCGCGCGGGATCCCCATGGGATCCGCTCCTCCGTCGTCCAGATCGAGAGTTCCAGAGGCGAACTCTGCACCGGCGCGGTCATCGCGCCCGATCTCATCCTCACGGCGGCGCATTGCGTCCTGCAGCGGGCCAGCTACCGCGTGGTCGTGGTGGACCGCCGCTTCCGGCGCCACTCGATCCGCGCCGTCGCGGCGGCGATGCATCCGAGCTTCGTCGCCGGCACGACGCCCCGCAACCAGCCGGGCACCGATCTCGCCATCCTGAAGCTCGAGGGCTCTCTCGGCCCGGAATTCACGCCACTCGATCCGCGCTACGCGACGCAGGTCGCCCCCGGCGAGATCGTCAACCTCGCCGGGTTCGGCCTCACCGCCGAGCGGCACCGCAGATCGGCGCGCGTTCTCCGGCAGGCTCCGCTGGTCACGCTCGGCACGCTCGAAGTCGCGAACCGGGTTCTGCTCATGGCCGACCGCCGCCGCCTCGCCCAGACCCCGGGAGCCGGTGCCTGCCGCGGCGATTCGGGCGGCCCGATCGTGCGCGGAGGACCCGGCAACTACCAGCTCCTCGGGATCGTGAGCTGGTCGAGCGGGGCACGCAGGACGCGCGTCGCGACCGCCTGCGGCGGCCTCACCGCCGTCACGCCCGTCGCCGAACACAGGGATTGGATCGCCCGGCGATCCTACGACCTGCGACGGTTCGTCGACGAGCGCAGGGGCGCCAGCGCCTATGACTGGGTCGCCCGGTAGATCGCAGGCAGCGATCAGGCCGCGAATTTCAGCAGCTTGATCGCGTCGTAATCCTGCACCCCGCCGCCGACGCGCTTCGTCGTGTAGAACAGGACGTAGGGCTTGGCGGAATAGGGGTCTCGCAGGATCCGGATGCCGGCCCGGTCGACGACGAGATATCCGCGTCGGAAATCGCCGAAGGCGATCGAGAGGCTGCCCGTTGCGATGTTCGGCATGTCCTCGGCCTCGACGACCGGGAACGACATCAGCGTCGCCGGCTGGCCCGCGGCGCCCGGCGGTTGCCAGAGATAGGCGCCGCTCTCGTCCTTCAGCTTGCGCACGGCGCTCTGCGTCCGCCGGTTCATGACGAACGTCGCATTCTGGCGATAGCCGGCCTTGAGCGCATAGACGAGGTCGACGAGGCAATCGGCCGGGTCGGTCGCGGCGAAGGCGCCGGCGGCGCCCGTCTCGACGAAGCCGAGGCTGCCCCAGGCCCATGCGGTTTCGTCGACCGTCGTCGAGGCGAGGAAGCCCTTGGGCTTGTTGATGCCGTCGCCGCTGACGAAAGCCGCCCCCTCCTGGGTGGCGAAAGCCGTCTCGACCTCGCTCGCCAGCCAGTCGTCGATATTGACGATGGCATCGTCGAGCAGCGTCTGCGTCGCCGCCGGCATGGCGTAGAGCTCCATGGCCGGGAAGGAGAGTTCGGCGAGGGTCGGGCTCGCGGTCTGGGGCCGGGCCGCGGTCTCGCCGACCCAGCCCGTCGCCGGTCCTGCGGTCGAGAAGGCGCGCTTGTACTGGCCCGACGAGATCACACGGACCGAGGCGATGGCGCGGATCGGCGAGATTGCCGCGAGACGCGACAGCACCTCCTTCTCGACGGCCGTCGGAACGAGATAGCCGCCATCGGGGCCGGAGCCGGCCGACAGGGCCTTCGCTTCGAGCGTCTTGAGCCCGGCCGCCTCGCCGGAGCGGACATAGAGGTCGAAGGCGCTCTTGTGCTCGGCCGCCGTCGGGTCGCGGCGCTCAGGCGTGCCGCCGAGGACGGGGCGCCGGCTGTCGAGCTGAACCCTGTCGAGACGCCGCTGCGCGTCGTCGAGGGCACGGTCGATACGGGCGAGCTTCTCCTCCGTCACGACATCCGGCGCGAGCCGGGTCTCGATCTGCGCGAGGCGCTCGTCATTGGCCTCGCGGAAGGCGTCGAAGGTGCGCGCGAACTCGTCGAAGGCCTGCGCCACCTCGGCCGAGGCGGAGGGGGCATTCTTGGTCTCGGGGGCAGCGGCGTGGAGGCTGGTATCCATGGTCATCGCGTCCTTGCTGAAGCGGCGGCGAGAGCCGCGGGTTGGGAGAGCCGGCGTGCGGCCCGGCGGATGGCGAGCGTGAGCGGCGCGCCGCCTGGCGGAGGCGGCCGCGCCTCGACGCGGGCGCCGGGGAGCATCGGGAAGGTGACGAGCGAGATCTCCCACAGGTCGACGCGGATCAGGCGGCGGAGACCGCGTGCCCGGTCGCGATCCGCCTCGACGACCCGGAAGCCGATCGACAGGCCGTCGACCGCCCCCTCCCGAAGGAGAGCGGCGATCTCGCGCGCCCGGCCGACGGCGGGGTTGAGACGGCCACGGACCCTGAGGCCGCGCCGATCCTCCGCGACGGAGAGCCAGCGGCCGATCGGCTCGGCCGGATCGTGCTGCCAGAGCATGCGGATGCCGGCCGGTCCGCGCCGTCCGAGGCTCTCGGCGAAGGCGCCGCGCAGAACGATGTCGCGGCCGAGATCGGGGATGTCGAAGAGGCTCGCATAGCCCTCGAACTCCATGTCGCCCGAGAGGACGAGGCCCGGATCGCCGAGGAGCTTGACCTCGAGATGCGGGCCGGCCCGTGCATGCCGGTCGCGCTCGAAGGCGCGGCGTTCGCTCATGTCGGTTCTCCGCTCGGATGGGGATCGGTGCGCGGCGCGCGGCGGCCGTAGCCAACCGCCTCTCGCCGCTCGTCGTCGTCGAGGAAGCTCGCCGCCCCGAGCCGGCGCCACAGCGACTCGCGCTCGAGGGCGAGCGCCTCGATCGCGTCGAGGTCGGGCTCGAGCCGGAACCCGTCGCCGAAGGCCGGGCCGAGCCACTGGACCACCGCCTCCGCCGTTCGCCGCACGAGCGGGATCACGGTCTGTCGGTAGAAGGAGCGGTTGGCCTCCGCGTAATTGGCATAGGTGTTGTCGCCCGGCAGCCCGAGCAGCAGCGGCGGCACGCCGAAAGCGAGCGCGATCTCCCGCGCGGCGCCGTTCTTGGCCTCGATGAAGTCCATGTCCTTCGGCGAGAGCGACAGCGGCTTCCAGTCGAGCCCGCCCTCCAGCAGGAGCGGCCGCCCGGCATTGGCGGCGCCCTGGTAGCTCGTCTCCAGTTCGCCCTTCAGCCTGTCGAACTGCGCATCCGAAAGGGCCGTCCCGGCGGGTCCGACGAAGACGAGCGCGCCCGAGGGCCGCGCCGCATTGTCGAGCAGCGCCTTGTTCCAGGCCCCGGCCGCGTTGTGGATGTCGAGCGCCACGGCCGCCGCCTCCATGGGCGAGAGGCCGTAATGGTCGTCGAGCGGATGGAAGAGCGTCAGATGCAGGATCGGCGGCGGCCCCTGCCCCGCCTGGTCGAAACGGAGGGTCCGGCTTCCCGCGCGGTAATCGTAGGCGACCGGCCAGCCGTCCTCGCCCGCGACCACCTGCATCCGGTCCGGGCGCAGGTTGTGGAGTTCGCGAGGCTCCCCCTCCAGCGCGGAGGCATGGAGATAGGCGTTGCCGGAGATCAGGAGATGCCCGTAGGCCCCTTCCAGGAAGCGCGTCCCGCTCTCGCGGGCATTCGGCCGCAACAGGAGGGACGCGATCGGATGATCGGCCAGTTCGCGGCCGTCCCGCGTCAGCGTGAGCGGGATCGAGGCAGCCGATTCGGCGACGAGCCGCACGGCCCGATGCACCACCGCGTTGCGCTGGAACCCCTCGCGCGCGAGCGCCGCGTAGTCCCGCTCCGTCCAGACCGGCCGGCCGGTCATGTAGACGGCCAGGGACCCGCCGAGCGGCGGCGCGGCCTTCGCCTCGGACCCGGGCGGCGGGCGAGCGCCGGCGAGGCCGAGCCAGGACAGGATCGGATGAGGCATGGCAGGGTCCTGACGAGAAGAGGGTCCTGAAACGAAAAGACCCGGCGGAAGCCGGGCCTGTCGGAGTTCGATCGGTGTCGTCGAAGGCGACCTAGAGCATCCGCAGCCGCGGCTCGGCCTTCGGTCGCAGCATCAGGTCGGAGAGCGCCCAGACGAGCGCGTCGAGCCGATCCGGCGAGCGGCCCGAGGAGAGGCCGCCGGCGCTGAAATCGACCATCTCGTCCTCCAGTGCCGGGACGGCGCCGACATGGCGCACCCTGCCCTGCTCGTAGAGAAGCGCGACGGGCTCGGCCCGCAGGTACTTGCCGCGCGTCGCCCGCACGCTCACCACCGGGATGCCGGGATCGACCTCCCGGAGGATGGCCGCGACCATCTCGCCGCCCTGGTTCGCCTCGGCGACGAGCGCGTCGGCATGCCAGCGCCGATAGGCGGCCACCGCCTTCGCCGCCCATTCGGCAGGCTTCGCCCGTTCGAGCGAGGCATCGGCGAGGACATGGCCGGTCCCGGCTTCGTCAGTTCCCGCGACGACGATGCCGCAGGCATCGGCGCGCAGGCCCGACGAAGCGGGCGGATCGACCGCCACCACGATCCGGACGAGATCCGGTGCCGCGGCGATCCGCACCGCCTCGATCCCGTTGCGGCTCCAGAGCGCGTCCTGGCGCTCCTCGATCATCTCGCCGTCGAGCTCCTGCCGCCCGAGCCGCGTGCCGGCATAGAGACCGACGACGTGCTGCAGGAAGGCCGGGGCGAGATGCTTCGCATTCTCCTGTGTCGTCATGCGGCTCACGATCGTCCGCCGGTCGGCCAGGAGCCGCTTCAGCAGGGGGATCGGACGAGGCGTCGTCGTCACGACCTGACGGGGCTCGCGCCCGAGCCTCAGGCCGAATTGCAGCATGTCCCAGGTCTCGTCGGGATGGCGCCACTTGGCGAGTTCGTCGGCCCAGGCCGCACCGAATTGGGGGCCGCGGAGCCCGTCGGGATCCTCCGACGAGAAGCTGTGCGCGATCGCGCCGTTCGGCCATTCGAGGCGGCGCAGGCTCGGCAGCCAGGCAAGCCGCTCGCGCCGCAGCGCATGGATCGCGAGAAGGCCCGATGGCCCCTCGATCATCACGTCGCGAACCGCCGCATGCGTTTCTCCGACGAGCGCGATCCGGCCCGCCGCGGGCTCCAGGAAGCCGGGCTGCCCCAAGGCCGCGCCGCGGATCCACTCGGCTCCGGTGCGAGTCTTGCCCGCGCCGCGCCCGCCGAGAAGGAGCCAGGTCGTCCAGGCTCCATCCTCGGGCGGGATCTGGTTCGGATGAGAGAGGATGTGCCAGAGCTCGAGAAGACGTTCGGCTTCGCGCCGCGTCAGCTCAAGCGCCTCGATCCCGCTCCCCTGCTCGGCTTTCGTCCCATAGGCGTTCGAGATGCCGACGAAGCTCGTCGCGCAGCTCGGCAAGGCTGCGCGCGGGCGGTCCGGCATCGTCCTCACGATCCTTTTCGATTTCGGCCATGTAGGCCCGGATGAGGGAGAGCGCCCGGGCATAATGCCCGACGGTGCGCGCCGTCCGCTCCGGCTCGTCGTCGGTCCCGGCCAGGGCTGCCCGTTCATAGGCCGCGATGCGGCTGGCGATGAAGCGCTCCATCGACCGGCCGACCGCGAGCCGGTCGACCGGCTTGTCGCCGTCGGCAGCGCAGGACGTGACGGAGCGTGGTCTATCGGCCTCCCGCCGACGGTCGCTCGCGCGGCGCACACTCCGCTCGCTCACGCCGAGGTCGAAGGCGAGGGTCGCCTTCGGCACGACGGTGCGCCGGTCGAGCAGCCGCGTCCGATGCTCCGCTGGAGCGGTCGGCCGGGGGCCGTGATCTGTCATGGGACACCTGAAAGAAAGGCGACCGATCGGATCTTCCGATCGATCGCCCTGCGGAGGCAGCGGGACCGCCTCGACGCAATTCGTCAGCGTTCGTGATGTCTAGCCGACGAGCGCGACGGTGTCAAGGATTATTTTCCTCGAACGTCGCTAGATCCGCCCCATCAGGACCAGGATCAGGACAACCACCAGGATCAGTCCGAGACCGCCGCTCGGTCCGTAGCCCCAGCCGCGGCTGTAGCCCCAGTTCGGGATTGCGCCGATCAGCATCAGAATGAGGATGATGATGAGAATGGTGCCGAGGGTCATGCGGTCCTCCTGTGCCGGCTCTGCCGGACGGTCCTGACCCCAACTCAGTCGCGCCGCCGCGGTTTCATGCCACATTCGCCGCCGTCCGGCGAGGATTCATCCAGCCGGACAAAGAGGATACCGCCGATCAGCCGGTCACGCGGTCGAGAAGCTCCTCGAGCGTGAAGTCGTCCTCGAGGCCCGCGACCTCTCCCTGCACCGAGATTCCGGCGAGATGGACCGTCTCGGGATTGCCCGACACGAGCGGGTGCCACCAGGCCAGATCCTGCCCCTCGGCTACGAGGCGATAGGCGCAGGTGCGCGGCAACCAGGAGATCCCCGCAACCTTCTTCGGCGTCAGCTTCACGCAATCGGGCACAATGCGCTGGCGGTTCGGATAGTCGCGGCAATGGCAGCCATCCATGTCGAACAGCGTGCAGGCGACATCCGTATAATGCACCTCGCCCGTATCCTCGTCCTGCAGCTTGACGAGACAGCAACGGCCGCAGCCGTCGCACAGGCTCTCCCATTCCTCCTCGCTCATCGCGTGAAGGGATTTCTCGATCCAGAACGGCTGTGCCG
Source organism: Enterovirga rhinocerotis (assembly GCF_004363955.1). Classification (GTDB taxonomy): domain Bacteria; phylum Pseudomonadota; class Alphaproteobacteria; order Rhizobiales; family Beijerinckiaceae; genus Enterovirga; species Enterovirga rhinocerotis. The sequence continues at coordinate 79,707 of NZ_SNZR01000014.1, read as the reverse complement.
CATCGGCGAGCCTCGACATGGTTAACGTTCCGTTACGAAGCAGGAATCGGCCGTGATGGGACGATGCGGCCGGGCATGCCGGTTGCGGCAGCGTGCGCATAGCACGACTCGGCCGATCCCGCGCATCTTCGCCCAAGGGGTCGCCGAAAGAGCATTTCGGAGGCTTCTTGACGACGACGGCCAGGGCCGCCCGGATTCCGGGCCGAACGACGTCGACCTTCGTCGTCGCCGCCGAAGAGGCGGCACGTCCGGTGCGTCTGATCCTCTCCATTCTCGACGAGGGCGTCACGGTTCTGTGCGCCGCGATGCTCGGCCTGCTCGTCCTGGCGCAACCCGCCTTTCGGGAGACGGGGCCGGGATGGCTGCGCAGCCTCGACCTGTCCGTGACCTTCCTCGATCGCGAGGGCAGCCCCATCGGCCGGCGCGGCATCCGGCACGACCATTCGCCCCGCCTCGCGGACCTCCCGCCGCATCTCATCGGCGCCGTCCTCGCAACCGAGGACGACCGCTTCTACCGCCACTGGGGCATCGATCCCGTCGGCCTCGTCCGCGCCCTCGTCGCCAATGCCCGGGCGGACGCGATCGTCCAGGGCGGCTCGACGATCTCCCAGCAGCTGGCGAAGAACATCTTCCTGTCGAACGAGCGGACCCTCGAGCGGAAGATCAACGAGGCCTTCCTCGCCTTTTGGCTCGAAGGCCAGCTCAGCAAGGATCAGATCCTCCAGTTCTATCTCGACCGGGCCTATATGGGCGGGGGCACCTTCGGCATCGAGGCGGCGTCCCAGTTCTACTTCGGCAAATCGGCCCGCGACGTGAGCCTGCCGGAGGCGGCGATGCTGGCCGGCCTGTTCAAGGCGCCCTCGCGCTTCGCGCCGCATCTGTCTCTCGACGCCGCGCGGCAACGGGCGGAGGCGGTGCTCGATCGCATGGTGGAGACGGGACGCATCGGCCAAGCCGAGGCGGACGCGGCGAGGCGGATGCCGGCCTCTCTGTCCGAGCGCGAGCGGTCGTGGCAGCCGGACCATTATCTCGATCGGGCCTTTCGCGAGGTCCAGCGCCTGTCGGTCCGCGGACGGCTGGGGCCGGAATCGATCCTCACCGTCACGACGACACTGGATTCCTCGCTGCAGCGCAGAGCCGAGGCGGAGGTCACCGCGGCCCTCGAAGGGGATGGGAAGCGCCTCAGGGTCGGCGAGGCGGCCTTCGTCGCGCTTCAGCCGGACGGGGCCATCCGCGCCATGGTCGGAGGGCTCGATTACGGCTCGAGCCAGTTCAACCGCGCGACCGACGCCCTGCGGCAGCCGGGCTCCTCGTTCAAGCCGCTCGTCTACGCGGCTGCGCTCGCCGGCACGAACCTGCGCCCCGGCTCGACGGTGATCGATCAGCAGATCTGCATCGGGACCTGGTGCCCCCAGAACTATTCTCGCAGCCATTACGGCGCGATCTCGCTGACGACCGCGCTGACCCACTCGCTCAACACCGTCGCCGTGCGCCTGTCGGCGGAGATCGGCCGCGTCGCCGGCGAACTGACGCTGAGCCGGCAGGCCCGCTACGGGCGCGGTCGCATCATCGCGCTGGCCCATGCGCTCGGCATCCGCTCGACCCTGCACGACACGCCGTCACTCCCGCTCGGCGCCTCCGAAGTGACCCCGATCGGACTGGTCGGAGCCTATGCCGCCTTCGCCAATGGCGGCCACCGCATCGAGCCGCATGCCGTCGTCGCGATCCGCGATGCCGGTGGCTCGCTCCTCTACGAGGCGGCCCGAAGCGCTCCGCGCCCCGCCCGCGTCCTATCCTCGGACGTCGTCGGCGACATGAACGCGATGCTCACTCGCGTGGTCGAGGCCGGAACGGCCCGACGCGCCGCCATTCCCCGCCAGATCGTCGCCGGCAAGACCGGAACCACCAGCGCCTATCGCGACGCCTGGTTCGTCGGCTTCACCGGCCATCTCGTCGCGGGGATCTGGATGGGCAACGACGATTTCAAGCCGACGCAGAGGGTGACCGGTGGCCAGTTGCCGGCCAGTGTCTGGCAGAAGGTGATGGCCTTCGCTCATCGGGACCTGCCGCAGATGGCGCTCCCGGAGACGGAGGGGATCCTCCGCCTCGCCGAGGGGCGCGGCGGCAGGATCGCCGAGATCGGCTCGTCAGGGAGTCGGCGAGGGTTCCAGGAGGTCTCCGGGCGGCGCAGCGGCTTCACGGTGGCCCGCTGAGCGCGTCGTCGATCACCCTTTCCGGCTGATCACGGACCGCTCGATCGCCCGAGGCGGCTCGCCCGCGCAGGCCGCCGCTGCGAGAGGCGGGACGCCGAGGGCGTCCAGCGCCCGGCGCGACGCGACGAGCCCCTCGATCGCCCGCTCGGTCGGCACGGCATCGTGCCCGGGCGCTTCGATGAAGAGGTGGTCCAGCGCGTAGCGATAGGCCCGCGCGCGGAAGCCCGCAGCCGCGGACACCCAGGCGACGAGGCAGCGGTTCTCGGCGACGCGGGCGCGCGCATTGCCGTCTTCCCGCACGCTCACGCCCGGCGTCGTCGCCAACGCCGCGAGGCGCGCGCGGTCGGCGGCGAGCACGCGCGAGGCGACGCGGGCGAAACCAGGCACGAGATGACGGTCGCCGGACGCATCCTCCGACAATTTGCGGTAGGACGAGACCGGGGAGCGGCCGGCCGTCTCTCGCAGGCCCCGGAAGTAGGCGGTGGGGTCAGGCTCGATCATGTCGGGCGCGAGCACCCGCGTCGCGACGAGTTCGGCGATCGCGCGGTCGAGCCAGGGCCGGGAGCGGGCGGGTACGAGGAAACGCCAGGCCCGATCCCGCAACTCCTGCTCGTCGTCGGTGAGCATGTTGGACGAGACGGGCTCGCCCCGCGATCGCGCGGCGAGCGATCCCGTGGCCTCGACGGTATCGTTCCAGACCGAGGGCTTCAGCCGGCCGAAATCGCCGCGCTCCATGCAGCCGGCAAGGCATGCGGCAACGACGGCAGACAGCGCGAGCGCGAGGCCCCGCCCGATCGATCGGAACGATGGGATCGTCCTAGCTCCGGTAGCGGGGATCGGTCGGCTTGACCGGCGGCGACGCCTCGACGCGCTCATAGCGAACGCCCGTGAACAGGAGGATCGCGCCGCGTCCGTCGGCCGCCGGGATCAGGCGCTGCCTCACACGACCGGGAGGGACCGCGAACGGTACGACCCGGCGCTCCTCCTCCAGCCGCTGCGACATGGCGAGCATTCCCACGAGAGATGGAGCCGGATTTCATCCGATTATGGTTAAGACTTCGTTTCCATCATCTTCGCGCTGCTGACGTTATCGGTTCGGTAAGCCTGACAAACCCATAACCTGATCGGAGTCCTTTCCGAGTAAGTCATGCGGCCCCGATCCGCTCCCGATCTCTCGACCCTCGCACGCCTCGCGCAGAATCCGGCTGCCGAGTTGCGGCCTCTGCTGCTGCGCGTGCAGGCTCAGACCTTCGCCGATGCCCAGCGTCGCGACGAGGCCATGGCGGCGAGCTTCGAGGCGATCGCACTCGGCCTCATCCCGCTCGTCTCGGACGACGTCGTCGCCGACATCGCCGCGATCCTCGATCCGATCCCGGACGCGCCGCGGCGCGTTCTCGGCGCTCTCGACGCTCGGCTGGGCCGGCGGGCCTCGTCCTACCGGCCGAGCGGACACGACCAGAGGCATCCGGACGGCAGGACGCCGTCGGAGGATCTGCAGGCGGTGCTGTCGCGGCAAAACCCGGCCCTCGATCTCGCGATCGCGAAGGACCAGAGCGTCGTTCTCGACGGCCGCGCGCTTTCGATCCTGGTGGACCGGGCGGTCCACCAGCGGGATCTCGCCCGCGCGCTTCTCGCGCGGCGGGAGACGGGGCGCTTCGACCGAGCCGCACTCTATCGTCACGCCGACGCGGCGACTCGCGCCTCCATCCGGCACGACCTCGCATCGGTCGGTGCGCTGTCGGCCGTTCTGCGGCCCGCGGGGCTGGGCGCCGACATCCCGGCCATCCTCGCCGCAGCCGAGATGGGCGATTTCGACTCGATCGCGGACCTCGCCGAATCCCGGCTCGGATGCGACCGGACGGCGCTCGACCTGAACGATCCGGCCGGGCGGGAGCTGTTCGCGCTGACCCTCCTCGCCCTCGGCCTCGACGATGCCGAATGCATCCGCGTCGTCATCCTGCTGGCATCCGAAGCCTCGCGATCGGTCGGCACGATGACGGAACTCGCCCAGCTCGTCCGGACGACGCCCTGGCCGGTCGCCGCGTTCCTCGCGGGACGGGATGGGCCGAGGCGCCGCTCCCGGACGCCTACCCCGGGTGGAGAACCGACCCGGGCTGCCGGGACCCTCAGAGCGGACGGCCGTTCCGATGCGGCCGGCGCGGCTCCTCGCCTCAATCCGGCCGAGCCAGTTCGAGCTCACACCGCCCAAGCCGGTCATCGATCGTAAGCCACCACAGATCCGGATCGAAGCGGAGCTCGCGCCGCATCCGCTCCTCGACCTCGAAGCCCGGCACCGCCTGGAGGATCGGGCTGAAGACGCGGCCGCCCTCCTCCCCCGAGAGCAGCGATTGCGGCGCGGGACCGTAGAGATCGACGGTGCCGTCGAGCCGGTCGACGCTGACGAAGATCGCTCCCGCCTCGGCAGCCCCGCGCCGTCTCAGGACCGCGTCGAGGCCCTCGACGCCGCAGCGGCGCAGATGGGCGGCGACCCAGAACTCCGAGGTCAGACGGGGCATCGGCTTCTCCTCCGGGGCGCGGACGCGACAACGGGCGCCGAGGCGCCCGTCATCCATCCCCCGGACCGGAGGGTTACTCGATGCTGATCCCGGAAAGCGAGGCCAATTGCCGGACGGTGCGCGGACCGAGCGTGCCCGTCACCGGAAGCTTCTTCTCCCGCTCGAAGCGTTCCAGCGCCTGCTTGGTCTGGGTGCCGAGAATGCCGTCGGAGGCGATCGGACCATAGCCGAGCTTCGCGAGCGCCTTCTGCGCCGAGGCGACCCGAGGCTGCGGACCCGCCTTGGCCTCGCTCGGCTTCGCGGGCGGCTTCGCATCCGTCGATTTCGGCTCGGGAGGCCTGGCTGGCTTCGGAGCGGGCTTGGCGGCACCCTCGGGCGATTTGAGCAAGCCGCCGATCGGGTCGCTCGACGCCGTTCGCACCGGCGCGGGCTGATCCGGCTTGGCGGCCGTCGGTGCCGGGCTCGTCGACGCGGTGGATTCCGGCCGCCGCGGCGGCTCGGGCCGGATCGAGGCCGTGGTCTTCGGGCTCGCGAAGAGCGGCGCGGGGTGGCGCGCCTTCTGCTCCATCGTCGCGTTCCAGGCGACGGCCGAGGCTCCGCCGATCACGGCCACGCTGGCGAGGACCATGCCGGGGCGCCGGGCCGCCGCGCGGGCCAGGGCCAACGCGACGAGAAGAAGACGGCCTCCTGCGCCTTTGCGGCGGGAGGGAGAGGCCGCTCTCTGCGGCGATCCACGCTGGCTCACGCGATCCTCCTCTGGGCCGGGCGGCTGACGACGCGCGGCCTTGTCTGAACGACGACAGGCTTGGCTCCCTCCGGCGCGAGGTCCGGCCGGAGGGGCAAGGTCACGGTGACGGTCGTCCCCGCTTCGGCACCGCTTTCGACGGCGATCTGCCCGTGATGGAGACCGACGATCCCGCGCACCACCGAGAGGCCGAGGCCGGTTCCCTCATGGTTCCGCCGATGCAGATCGCCTGCCTGGAAGAAGGGATCGCCGAGACGGGGGAGATCAGCCTCGGGAATGCCGATGCCCGTATCGGCAACCGTCAGCACGAGGGAACCGGACGTCGCGCCGATCGAGACGGAGACCTCGCCGCCGCGCGGCGTGAACTTCACCGCATTCGACAAGAGGTTGATCAGGATCTGGCGGCAGGCGCGCCGATCGGCCGTCACGTCCGGCAAGTCGCGGCCGACATTGCGGATGATCACGACGCCGGCCTCGTCGGCCTTGAGCTGCATCAGATCGCAGACGCTCGATGCGAGATCGCCGAAGGCGAAGGGCTCGGGCTCGAAATGGAAGTTCCCGCTTTCGATCTTGGACATGTCGAGGAGCGTGTTGACGATCTCCAAGAGGTGCAGACCCGAGGACTTGATGATCTGCGCATATTCCTTGCGCCGATCCTCGGTGACCAGGAACGGGTGGTCGGCCGACAGGAGATCGGAGAAGCCGATGATGGCGTTCAGCGGCGTGCGCAGCTCGTGCGTGACGGTCGCCAGGAAGCGCCCCTTCAGTTCGTTGGCTCGCTCGGCATCGTGCCGGGCCGCCTCAAGCTCCTTCTGGTGGCGATGGCGCGCCGACACATCTTGGAGAAAGGCGATCACCGTGCCGCCGCCGGCCGCAGCCTCCTGCACATGCAGGGCGCGGAGTTCGGCGAAGATGACGGACGAGCGCGAGGCGGCACGGTTCTCCGCGTGAAGCCTGATCTCGGCCGTGACGGCACCCGACCCGTTCGCGGCATCGCTCAAGGCCTTGAGAAAGGCCGGCCGGTCCGAGACGTGGACCCGGCCCAGCAATCCGCCTCCGACGAGCGTCGCCGGCGAGACGCCGAGCATGGCCTGCGAGGCGCTGCTCGCGCGCACCACGTCGCCGAACGCATCGTGCCAGGTGACGAGGTCGCCGACGGCCGCAAGCGGCACGGTTTCGGCCGCGGCCTCGACCGAACGGTTCTTCGACGCACGGAAGGTCATGGGAAGGAGCAGAGCGATTCCCGCAGCCAGAAGCGCCGTCAGGACCACAAGGCCTGCACCGGAAAGCGACACGGACGACCAAACGATCATGACCGCCGCCACGGCGATGCAGCCGGACAGCGCCACCGTACGAAAGCGGCGGGCGCCGCTCCGGTCCGGAAGATCGAGCACAGGCTGGATACGCACACTACCTCGCGCAACTGCGCGCCTCTCGGCTCACTCATGGAGTCTGTCAGAGCCGACTTAAATGAAAGCTAAGAGCGGGCCGAGATTTGGATGGTTGGACTTCAGGCGGAGACCAGACGAGTTCACCGCTCATCAACCATCATGTCTACAATTTGTCGATTAACCTGTCATTAATAGTTTCATTCAGAAACATTCTATCAGCATAACGAAGCTATATCCCGCCCGTTCGCAAGCGAAACGAAAGGTCCCGCTGTGCTCCGCTTCGCCCTCGGGCTCGCCATCGTCACGACCGTCTATGTCCTTTCACCGGTGCGTGAGCAGGGCAGCCTTGCCGACGATCTGTCGCGCTGGTCCCGACAAACCCGCGAGGACGCCGCGGCCTCGATCGCGAGGTCCGGCTTCGCACGGGACATCGCAGCGGAGGCGACGAAGGATCTTGCGAGGGACCTCGCCACCGGAGGTCGCCGGAACGGCCCTGCCGGACCGCCTCCCGCGACGAAGCCGGCACCCTCACCGGCCGGCTGACGCGGTTCCGGATCGGCGAGCCACTCGCCAGGCGGCTATCGGGCCCCTATATCGCAGGCTTCTCCGCAGCAGCCGCCGGACCATGCTTCCACCGATCTCCGAGATTTCCGACAATTTCGAGCTGCTCGACGATTGGGAAGACCGTTATCGGTATCTCATCGAACTCGGCCGGCTCATGCCCGACATGCCGGAGGCGGAGCACCGCGACGAGAACAAGGTCCAGGGCTGCGCGAGCCAGGTCTGGCTCCAGATGCTGCCGGAGGGCACGGGACCATCGGCGCCCGTCGCGTTCCGCGGCGATAGCGACGCGCATATCGTGAAGGGCCTCGTCGCGCTGCTCGTCGCCCTCCTCTCCGGCCGTCCGGCCGCCGAGATCGCCTCCTCCGAACCCCTCGCCTTCTTCGACCGGTTCGGGCTCGGCCAGCACCTGACGCCGCAGCGCTCGAACGGCCTCCGTGCCATGGTCGAGCGCATCCGCGCCGAGGCTGGCCGCGTCGCGGCGGCCTGAGGCTCCCCGACCTCGCTGTCTCACACCGAAGCCTCGTCCGCCGTCCAGCCCCGCAGGCCGCGTCCGGCCTCCAAACCCCTGGCCTCGCTGGAGAGGCCGTAATGGCGCGCCAGCTGCCCGAGGGCGAGCCGGACCACGATCTTGCCTGATCGCGGCGGCCAGCGCCGCTCGCGCTCGATCGTCTCGAGGCCCTTGAGGAAGCCGCAGAGGTCGAGAAGGAGATCGGACAGGTCGCCCCCGACCGCGCCGAGGGCGGCCCTCACCCGCTGACGGGCCGCGATGACCGCATCGGTCGCCGAGGCTGGGTCGCGCAACCCGCCGCCACCGATCGCGCCCTCCCAGCGGGCCGTGACGCTCGGCAGCATTCCCGCGAAGGTGAGATCGCGCCGCAGGCGCTCACCCGCCTCGAAGGCCGCGGCGTCGATCAGCGGCTCGCCGTCCCGGTCGCGTCGGCGACGAAGCCAGGCGAGCGGGCTCTCGCGGTGATTGACCGACACGCGATCGGACCCGACATCGCCCTCGACATTCGCGGCGGCGAGTTCCCGGTGCTGCGCGGCGAAGGCATCGGCGGCTCCGCCCTCCCGCCGCGCCGCGGCCCGACGGAGCCAGGCCCGCCCGGCCTCGCCGATCACGGCCCGCCCGGCGGGCCGGGACTCGACGAGATCGCGCGACAGGAGTTCCGCGAGGACCGCGTCCGGGTGCGCGCCCCGGCCGAGGGACACACCGCCGCGGGAGGCCTGAACGATCACATATCCGTCTCGCGAAGGATCCGGCCGGACCGACGCGTCCGCAGCGGCGAGCGCGGCGAGCAATCGCTCCGCCGCCTTGGAGAGGCCACCGGACGAGGCGTGGCGCGCGGAGGGCTGGACAGATCGCCGGGTCATATGTTTTCCTTTTGTTCTGCGCACATCCTCGACCCTCGACGGCGGGGCCGCCTGAGTGAATTAAGATAATATTCCTATTTCTGTCAAGTCTCGGCCATCCGGCCACCGTCGGCTCGCCGCGATCGACCGTTGATTTCGTCGGCCCGGACCATCAGAATCGCGGCTTCGATCCCCGGGCTCGCGGCCCGGCTTCTCCACCGATCCGAGGACGACCCATCATGGAGGCTCCGGCCGCCCCCGCCATTCCCGTCGGCACGCCCCCCGAGGCGCAAGCCAGGCCGAGCGCGATCACGCTGCACGGCACGGAGGTGCGCGACGATTTCGCGTGGCTCAAGGCTCCGAACTGGAAGGAGGCGCTGAAGGATCCGTTTCGGATGCCGGCCGAGATCGTCGGGCATCTCGAGCGCGAGAACGCCTATACGGCGCAGGCGCTCACGCCCCTCGCGCCGCTGCGCGAGCGGCTCGTCGCCGAGATGCGCGGGCGCATCCAGGAAGACGAGACGAGCGTGCCCTCACCGGACGGGCCCTATGCCTATTACTCGCGCTATCGCGAGGGCGGGGAATACCACCTCGTCTGCCGCACCCCGCGCGACGGCGGTGCGGAGGAAGTCCTGCTCGACGGCGACGCGGAGGGAGAGGACGAGGCCTATTTCGACCTCGGCGACGTCGCCCATTCGCCCGATCATCGCCTGCTCGCCTGGAGCGCGGACCGTAGCGGCGCCGAACTCTATGCCATCCGCGTGCGCGATCTCGCGACCGGCGCCGATCTGGACGATCTCGTCCCCAACACGACCGGCGACATCGTCTGGGCGGCGGATGCGGGCGCCTTCTTCTATGTCGAGGTCGACGACAACCATCGGCCCGTCCGCGTGAAGCGGCATCGCCTCGGCACGCCGGCGACCGACGACACGCTGGTCTACGAGGAGACGGAAGCCGGCTGGTTCGTCTCGATCGACGAGACGAGCTCGGGCCGCTTCATGACGGTCGAGGTCAGCGATCACGAAACGGGCGAGGCCTGGCTGGTCGACCTGTCGGGCGAGCCCGCTCCCCGCCTCGTCGCCAAGCGGACGCCGCTCGTCCTCTATTCGGTCGACCATCACGGCCGCGACCTCGTCATCCTGACGAATGCAGGAGGCGCGGAGGATTTCAAGATCGTCACGGCGCCGCTCGACCGGCCAGGCCGCGAGCATTGGCGCGATCTCGTCCCCCATCGACCGGGCACGATGATCCTGTCGGCGACCGCGCTCTCCCGCCACATCATCCGCATGGAGCGCGAGAACGCGCTTCCCCGCATCGTCGTCCGCGACATCTGGACGGCGGAGGAGCACGCCATCGCCTTCCCGGAGGAGGCCTATTCGCTCGGCTACGAGCCCGGCTACGAGTTCGACACGACGACGATCCGCTTCACCTATTCGTCGATGACGACGCCGAGCGAGACCTACGATTACGACGTCGTCACGCGCGAGCGCGTGCTGCGGAAGCGCCAGGAGGTGCCGAGCGGCTTCGACGGCGGCCTCTACGTCACGCGCCGCATCTTCGGCACGGCCCCGGACGGGGAGAGCGTGCCGATCTCGCTGGTCCACCGCAGGGACATCGCGCTCGACGGGTCGGCGCCCTGCCTTCTCTACGGCTACGGCTCCTACGGCTCGTCGATGCCGGCCTCCTTCCGCACCAACCTCCTGTCCCTCGTCGATCGGGGCTTCGTCTACGCCATCGCCCATATCCGCGGCGGCACCGAGAAGGGCTGGCGCTGGTATCTCGACGGCAAGCGCGAGAAGAAGCCGAACACCTTCTCGGACTTCATCGCCTGCGCGGATGCGCTGGTGGCCGAGGGCTTCACGCGGCGCGGACGCATCGTGACGCTCGGCGGATCGGCGGGCGGCATGCTCATGGGGGCGATCGCCAATATGGGCGGGGACCGTTTCGCGGGCGTCGCGGCCGAGGTGCCCTTCGTCGACGTGCTGAATACGATGCTCGACGGCGAGTTGCCGCTGACGCCGCCCGAATGGCCCGAATGGGGCAACCCGGCCGAGGACGAGGCCGCCTTCCGGACGATCCTCTCCTACTCGCCCTACGACAACGTGAGGCCGCAGCCCTATCCCGCGATCCTCGCCCTCGGCGGGCTCACCGACCCGCGCGTGACCTATTGGGAGCCGGCGAAATGGGTGGCACGGCTGCGCGCCACGATGACCGGCGGCGGGCCCGTCTTCCTGCGCATCAACATGGAGGCCGGCCACGGCGGCGCCGCGGGTCGCTTCGACCGGCTGGAGGAGGTGGCGCTGATCTATGCCTTCGCCATCCAGGCCGTGGGCACGGGCTGGGCAGCGGAAGCCTAGCTACCCCTCTCGCCGCCCGACGAGACGAAGCTGCGCAACTCCTCGAGCGAGGCGAAGCGGCGCAATCCGGCCGGCGTCGAGGCGTCGATCGAGCCGTCGGAGAACATCGTGTAGGCGTTGCCGCCGGATTCGTACTGGCCGACCACGACCCGCTCGGCCTCCGGCGGGCGCGGGGCGGCGGGCGGCTTCGGCGCGGGCGGCTCGGCGGCGGGCTGGAAGGCAGGGCGCAGTCCGAGATCGGCAGACGGTTCGGGCTTGCTCTTCCGCACGGGCTCAGGTTCGGGCTCCTCGTCGTCCTCGGCCGCCATCTGCTCGAGGGCCAGCTGCTCGGCCGTCATCTCGCCGATGCTGGCCAGACGATCGCGCAGGCCGACGATCTCGTACCGGATGCGGCCGAGGCGCTGTGCGAGCAGCGCCGCGCCGAGGAGCAGCGTGCCGCCCGTCGCGACGACGCTGCCGGCGATCACCATCGTCCAGCCCCGCTCGACCTGGATGATCGTGGAGCCGAGATAGGTCGCATAGAGGCCGGTCGCCATCATCGCGAGCGACAGCATGCAGAGAAGAACGACCATGGCTGGACCGAGGGCTTACTGAAGTCGCTGGACCATAGACCATTTTCGGCGCGGCGGGAGCCGGAGCGAGGCCGAAAAAGCGGGACGAGGTGAACATCGCCAGGCGCTCCGACGTACCGGCATCGCCTTGGCAACCCCGGCGCCCGTCGCTAAGTCGGGGTGAGGTCCGAGCGGTCGGAACCAACGGCCGGCCGCCGGATTCACCGCGCTCTAGTCCAAGGAGAGCTCCATGACCTTCACGCTTCCCGACCTGCCCTACGCCTACGACGCGCTCCAGCCCTACATGTCCAAGGAGACGCTGGAATTCCATCACGACAAGCACCACAAGGCCTATGTCGACACGGGCAACAACCTGCTGAAGGGCTCGGAACTCGAGGGCAAGAGCGTCGAGGAGATCGTCAAGGCGAGCTACGGCAAGAACCAGCCGCTCTTCAACAATGCCGGCCAGCACTACAACCACATCCATTTCTGGCAGTGGATGAAGCCGAATGGCGGCGGCGCGATCCCGGGCTCCATCGAGAAGCGCATCGAATCCGACCTCGGCGGCGTAGAGAAGTTCAAGGCGGACTTCGTCCAGGCCGGCATCGGCCAGTTCGGCTCGGGCTGGGCCTGGCTCGCGGTGAAGAACGGCAAGCTCGAGATCATGAAGACCCCGAACGGCGAGAACCCGCTCGTGCACGGCGCGGAGCCGATCCTCGGCGTCGATGTGTGGGAGCATTCCTACTACATCGACTACCGCAACCGCCGGCCCGACTATCTGAAGGCCTTCATCGAGAACCTCGTCAACTGGGAGCATGTCGAGGAGATGCTCTCGAAGACGGCGTAACCGGAACGCCTGCGCTCGCTTCTCCCCTTGCGGGGAGAAGCTCATCCTCGGGCCTGGCCCGAGGACCGAACCTGCGCATCAGCGCAACGGAATGAAGCGCCGAAGGCGCGTCTCGAGACGACCGACGCCCCAGCCCGAGCGTCGTCAGACGGAAGGCCGCGGCACCAGCCTCAGCCCCCGCCGGTCCAGCAGTTCCGCGAAGGCAGGCGAGGAGAGGTAGACGAATTCCGCCACCCGCGCAGCCGCGATCTCGTCGCCGTCATCTCCGCTCGTCCGGCCCGGATGGCACATGACGAGAGGCTCCGGCCCCAGGGCCGACAGATGCCGCTCCATATCTGGCCCGTTCGGCCGAGCGGGATCGAACGGCGAATAGCCTGAAAAGCCGTCGTTCGTCTCGAAGCCCGAGCGCGCGGCCTCCCGGCGGAACCCGAGCGCGAGCCCGTGCACGAGCAGCGCCTTCGGCCCCGCGATGCGCCGGGCCATGATCGATGCGAGACGATCCGAGGAATCGCGCAGCCAGACCCGACCCGCCCATCCGCGCCGCGCCAAAGCGGCGAGCAGCAGCCGACGGATGCCCGGCAGGATCTGGACGTGCTGATGACCGTCGACGAAATCGGGCTCCCGCCCCCTCTCCTCGCAGAACCGATCGAGCTGACGCTCGATCTCGGCCGCGATCTCGTCCTGCGGCAGCCGGCCGGACAAGGCGAGGCGCATGACGGTGCCGAGAGCCGGCATCGCCCCGTCCGGCGCGAATCGCGGCATCGTCCCCAGCGGCCGTCCCCAGCTCAGCGTCAGGTGGAGGCCGATCCCGATCCGGCCTTCGACCGTTACGAGATCGCGCGCCGCGTGTGGCCAATCGGGCGCGTTCGTCATGCAGGAGGTCGCGGAGATGCGACCGGCATCGGCGAGCGCGAGAATGCCCTCGCTCACACCCTCGTTCATGCCGTAGTCATCGGCGCAGAGCACGACGGCTCTGCCCTGCCCGCTCCGGGACCCTTGCGCTGCCGATGACACACCCAGCCCCCTCTTCAGATCGGCCGGCCGAGGCCGAGATCGAACTCAGCGTCGTCGTGCCCGTCTACGGCGAAGCCGACAATATCGGCCCGCTCTGCGCGCGTCTCCTGCCGCTGCTCCGCCGCGTCGTCACCTCCTACGAGGTCCTGTTCGTCGACGACGGCTCGCCGGACGACACCCTCGCCGCGATCCGGCGCCAGAACGTGGACGACCCGAATGTGGTGGCGGTCTCCTTCAGCCGCAATTTCGGCAAGGAGGTCGCGATCGCCGCGGGGCTCGACCATGCGCGCGGCAAGGCCGTCGTCATCATGGATGCCGATCTCCAGCATCCACCCGAGACCATCGAGGCCTTCGTCGAGCAGTGGCGCCAGGGCTACGCCATGGTCTACGGCCAGCGCACCGATCGATCGGGCGAAAGCCGGGTGAAGCGCGGCTTCACCCACGTCTTCTACCGCCTTTTCGCTCGCTTCGGCGAGACTGAGCTGCCTGAAGGCGCAGGCGATTTCCGCCTGATCGACCGCCGCGGCGTGCAGGTGCTGAAGTCGCTCGGCGAGCGCGCCCGCTTCTCGAAGGGCCTCTATGCCTGGATCGGGTTTCGCGCGACCGGCGTGCCGTTCGTCGTCGAGGAGCGGGCGTTCGGCACGACGAAATGGAGCTTCCGGCGGCTCTTCCGCTTCGCCTTCGACGGCATCACCTCCTTCTCGACGGTGCCGCTGCGGGTCTGGACCTATATCGGCGGGCTGGTCTCGCTCGGGGCCCTCGCCGCCGCGATCTGGTTTGCCTTCCGGACGCTGATCTTCGGCTCCGACGTCGCGGGCTACCCCTCGCTCATCGTCTCGATCACCTTCTTCTCGGGCATCCAGTTGCTCTCGCTCGGCATGATCGGCGAATATGTCGGGCGCATCTTCGCCGAGGTGAAGCGGCGGCCGCTCTATGTCGTCGGCGAGACGGTCGGCCTGTCCCAGCTCGCCGCGCCTCTGATCCGCGACGACCGCCGCAACCCCGGGGTCTGAATGTTCCGCAAGATCCTGTCGGTCGGGGGCTGGACGCTCGTCTCCCGCATCACCGGCTTCGGCCGCGACGTCGTGATGGCGGCCGTGCTCGGCGCCGGGCCGATCGCCGACGCCTTCGTCGTCGCCTTCCGCCTGCCGAACCATTTTCGGGCCATCTTCGGCGAGGGCGCGTTCAACTCCGCCTTCGTGCCGACCTATGGGAGCCTCCGGCAGACTGCGGGCGACATGACCGCGATGCTGTTCGCGAACCGCATCGCGACGCTGATGATCCTCGTTCAGATCGTCCTGCTCGGCCTCGCCCTCGCCTTCATGCCGCAGCTCGTGGGCCTCTTGGCACCGGGGCTGCCGCCCGCGACCTTCGATCTCGCCGTCACCCTGACGCGGATCACCTTCCCCTACCTGTTCTTCATCACGCTCGTGACGCTGATTTCGGGCGTCCTGAACGCGAATGACCGGTTCTGGGCGGCTGCCGCGGCGCCCGTCCTCCTCAACCTTTCGATGATCGCCGCCCTTCTCTGCGCCGCCTTCTTCCCGAGCGCGGGACATGCCGTCGCCTGGGGCGTCTCCATCGCGGGGCTGCTCGAACTGATCCTCGTCTGGGCGAACGCCGCGCGCCACGGCATCGCCCCGCGGCCGGCGCGCCTCGCGAAGGACGCCTCGATCGGACGTTTCTTCCGGCTGCTCGGGCCGGCCGTCGTCGGCTCGGCCGGCATCCAGCTCGCGATGTTCGCCGACACGATCATCGCCTCGACCCTGCCGACGGGCGCCCTCTCGGCGCTCTACTATGCGGAGCGGCTCTACCAGCTTCCGCTCGGCGTGGTCGGCATCGCGGCGGGAACGGTCCTCCTGCCCGAGATGACGCGCCGGATCGCCGGGGGCGATACCGCCGGCGCCCATGCCGCCCAGAACCGGGCTCTCGGCCTCACCCTTGCCCTCGCGGCTCCCTGTGCCGTGGCCTTCGTCATCCTGCCCGATCTCATCCTCGCCTCGCTGTTCCAGCGCGGGGCCTTCGACGCGGCCGCGGTCACGCGCTCGGCGAACGTCCTCTCGGCCTATGCGATCGGCCTTCCCGCCGCGGTGATCCTGCGGTCGATGACGGCCAGCTTCTTCGCCCGGCAGGACACGACGACGCCGCTCTGGGCCTCCTTCGCCGGCTATGGGGTGAACATCGCTCTCAAGATCGTGCTGATCGATCATTGGGGCGTCGTCGGCCTCGCTCTCGCGACCTCCGTCGGTGCCTGGACGAATGTCTTGATCCTCTGGCTGCTGGCTCTCCGGCGCGGCTTCACGGCCCCCTCGCGCAGCCTCGTCATGACGCTGGTGGCCGTCGCTTGTGGCTGCGCGCTCCTCGCCGTGATCGGAATCTTCGGCCGTGCGCCGCTCGAGGCGGCACTCGGCCCCCATGCAGGGCCGTTGACGCATCTCGCGACCCTCGCGGTCCTCGGGCTTGCGGGCCTCGTCGTCTACGGCGGTGTCGTCGTCGGCACGATGAAGGCGGCCGGCGTGCGGCTCGGCCGATGACAGGCACTGGATTCCCGGCCGCCGCGCTGTAGTGGGAGAGGCAACACCCGTCGTTCCGGACACAGCGCCATGCCCCGTTCCGTCTGCGTCGCCGATCTGCGCGATGCCTGCCGCCGCAGGATCCCGCGGCTGTTCTTCGAATTCGTCGATCACGGCTCCTATGACGAGGTGACGATCCGGGCGAACCGGGCCGACCTCCTCGCGATCGGGCTGAACCAGCGCGTCATGGTCGATGTCGCGCAGCGTTCTCACGCGACGACCATCGTCGGACAGGCGAGCTCGATGCCGCTTGCCGTCGCACCGACGGGGCTCTCGGGCTTCATCCATCCGAACGGGGAGATCGAGGCCGCGCTCGCGGCGGAGGACGAGGGCATTCCGTTCTGCCTCAGCACCATGTCGATCTGCTCGCTCGAGGAGGTCCGCGCGGCGACGACGAAGCCGTTCTGGTTCCAGCTCTACGTCCAGCGCGACCGCGGCTTCACCGCCGCCCTCGTCGAGCGGGCGAAAGCGGCCGAGTGCTCGGCGCTCGTCGTCACGGTCGATCTCCAGGTCCAGGGACAGCGCCATCGCGACATCCGCGCCGGGCTCGCGATCCCGCCGCGCTTCTCGCCCGCCACGATCCTCGACATGGCGATGAAGCTCCCGTGGAGCCTCGGCATCCTGAAGGCTCGCCGCTTCCGGCTCGGCAACATCCAGGGCCATCTCAAGGGCCTCGACGACATGCAGAGCTACGCCGCCTGGCTCGCCGATTCCTTCGATCCGTCGCTGTCTTGGACGGATCTCGAATGGCTGCGGGGGCTTTGGCCCGGCAAGCTGATCGTCAAGGGCATCCTCGATCCCGCGGACGCGCGCTCGGCCGTGGCCGCGGGGGCCGATGCCATCGTCGTGTCGAATCATGGCGGGCGCCAGCTCGACGGGGCCCGCTCGACGATCTCGGCCCTGTCCGCGATCGCCGATTCCGTCGGCGGCGAGACCGAGATCCTGTTCGACAGCGGCGTGCAGACGGGGCAGGACGTCTTGAAGGCGCTCGCGCTCGGCGCCGGCTCCTGCATGATCGGCAAGGCCTTCCTCTACGGGCTCGGAGCCGGCGGGCGCCAGGGCGTGCGCGATGCCATCGGTTTCATCCGCAAGGAGATGGACGTCACGATGATGCTCACGGGCACACGGGACGTCGCCGAGATCGGACCGTCCATCCTCGCCGCGCGTCCTTGACGGCGCGGGCCGACCGGACGACGGGACGAGAGGATGTCAGACAACAGGGAGAACGGAATGACCAAGGAAACGGCGCCATCGCGCGTCATCGTCACCGGCGCAGCGTCGGGGATCGGGGCGGAGATCGCGGCGCTGATGGCGCAGCGCGGCCATGCGGTCGTCCTCGCGGATCGCGCCATCGAGGCCGCCGAGGCCATCGCCTCGCGCCTGCGGGACGACGGTGCCCTGGCGACGGCGCATGCGCTCGATGTCGGCGATCCGGAGGCCATCGCCGGCCTCTTCCGATCCCTCTCGGACGACGGAAACGGTCCCGCGAGCGGCCTCGTCAATTGCGCGGGCACCAATGTCCGTGCCGCCGCGATCGACGTCACGACCGCGGACTGGCAGCGCATCCTCGACGTCAACGTCCGCGGCACGATGCTGACCTCGCAGGCCTTCGCCCGCGCGCTCATCGCGGCCGGGCGTGGGGGCGCGATCGTGAACGTCGCCTCGATGCTCTCGCAGTTCGGCGCTCCGAACCTCGCCTCCTACACGGCCTCGAAGGGCGGCGTCGGCCTTCTGACGAAGACGCTTGCGGTCGAATGGGCGCCCCTCGGCATCCGCGTGAACGCCGTCAGCCCAGGCTACGTCCAGACCGGACTGACCACCAAGATCTTTGCCGTCAAACCCTATCGTGACGCGATCGAGCGGCGCACGCCGATGGGCCGCCTCGGAGTGCCGGGCGACATCGCCCCGGTCGTCGCCTTCCTCCTCTCGGACGATGCGCGGTTCGTGACGGGGCAGAACATCCCCGTGGACGGCGGCATCACGGCCGGCGATCCCTCGCTCGGCCCGCCCTCCGACGTCGAGATCGCGCGCTACGCCGCGCTGGGGCAGGCGGACTGAGCCTGCCCCCTCGAATGGTTCGATGGCGGAAGCGAAGCTTCAGATGCAGCGGCCGCCATCGACGTCGAGAGCGACGCCCGTGATCAGCGACGCCTCGTCGCTGCAGAGGAAACAGGCCGCGTCCGCGATGTCGGACGGCGTCGAGAAGCGGCCGAGCGGGATGGTTCCGGCGAAGGCGGCCCGCTTCTCGGCCGTGAATCCGCCCATCACGGTCTCCAGCATCGCCGTCTCTCCGGCGACCGGATTGATGGCGACGACGCGGATGCCGAACGAGGCGAGCTCGACCGCCATGGCGCGCGTCGCCGTGATCACCCAGCCCTTCGAGGCATTGTACCAGACGAGGTTCGGCCGAGGGCTGACGCCGCCGGTGCTGGCGACGTTCAGGATCACGCCGCGGCCGCGCGCCTTGAAGCGCGGCACGACCTGCCGCGCCCCGTAATAGATCGAGCGCATATTGACGCCCGCCACCCGGTCGAACAGGGCCTCGTCGGTCTCCTCCAACGGCTGCATCGTGTAGGAGATGCCCGCATTGTTGACGAGGATGTCGAGCGGGCCGAAGGCCTCCTCCGCGGCACTCACCGCCGCCGCGATGTCCTCGGCCCGGCTGACGTCGGTCGTCCGGGCGACGGCCGCATCGCCCAGCGACGCCGCCACGGCCTCCGCCTTCGCGCCATCGATATCCGCGACCAGGACACGCGCGCCCTCCGCCACGAATTTTCGCGCGATCCCCTCGCCGAAACCGGAACCGCCTCCGGTCACGATCGCCACTTTGTCCTTGAGCCGCATGGTTTCTCCCGTCGCGTGTTCTGGTCGTCACGCCGGCCGGCCTGACGACGCCCTGTCCCGTCGCGTCGCCTCGAGAAGCGCAACGGCGGGACACGCGATTCACCACGGGCAGTGCCGCGCTGGGAAGCCCCTGCCTGCGGTTTAGAGACAGGCCGATGTGCCCTTCGCTCAGCCGATGACGAAGCCGCCATCGGCGATGACGGTCTCGCCGGTGATGTAGGACGCGGCGTCCGACGTCAGGAAGACCGCCATCTTGGCGATCTCCTCGGCGGTGCCCCAGCGGCCCAGCGGGACGCGCGCGATGCCGCGGTCGCCGGACGCGGCGGTCCGCGTCACCTCGGTCATGCGCGTGATCGAGCGGCCGGGCGCGAGACAGAGGACCCGCACGCCGCGCGGCCCCCATTCGACCGCCGCCGAGCGGGTGATCTGCGAGATGGCGGCCTTGGCCGCGGCATAGACGCCGCGCCCCTCCCCGCCCGCAAAGGCCGTCTGCGAGCCGATCGAGAGGACGACGCCCTTGCCCCGCGCGACCATTCCGCCGCCGAAGAGCTGCATGAGGCGCACGACGCCGACGAAATCGACGTCGATCATCGCGCGCAACTCGGCCGGCGAGGTGTCGAGGAGCGGCTTCGCCACCATGATCCCGGCATTGTTGACGAGGATGTCGACCTCGCGCACCGCCATGTGCAGCCGCTCGATCGAGGCGAGGTCGGCCTGGTCGTAGAGCTGCGAGGCCATGCCGAGCCGGCCCGCGACCTCGGCCAGGGGGCCGGGCTCCCGATCGGCGAGCACGACCTCGGCACCGAGTTCGACGTAAAGCTCCGCGATGGCGCGGCCGAAGCCGTTCGCGGCACCGGTGACGAGAACCCGCTTCCCGGTGAAATCGAGGTCGCGCGCGAAGGCCGACGCCTCCATCAGACGAGAACCTCGCGGCTCTTCAGGGCGATCACATCGTCGATCTGAACGATCGGATGGCGGATCACGAGGTCGATATGGCCGACGGCCCGGATGGTGCTGCCGAAGGTGATGCCGTTGCCGATGCCGAGATGGAGGGTGCCGAACTCACCCTCGTCCTCGAGCTCGATGCCGCGGCCGATCTTGGCCTTCGGGTTCAGGCCGATGCCGAGTTCGACATGGCAATACATGTTGTCGTCGCCGTAGCTCTCGATGAGCGACGCGAATTTCCGGCCGTCCTTGCCCGACGTGTCGATGTCGACGATGCGCCCGCCCGACAGCGTGAGCTTGAAGGGCTCCAGCACCTCGCCGCCCGGAACCACCGCGCCGTCGATGACGGCGACGCCCTCGGTCGAGCCCTCGATCGGCGAGACCGCAGTCTCGATGCAGGGCGGCGGCGAGATCGTGCCGGGCGTGTGGCAGATGCCGGTCTGCGGGACGCTCTTGCGGCCCCGGATGTCGATCGAGAAATCGGTCGCGCCGTCATCGCTCGTCACCCGCACGCGGCTGCCCGCATCGAAGGCCCGCGAGAGCCGCATGATGATCTCGGCCTGTTTCACGAAGTCGATATCGAGGCTGCCGTCGGTGAACATCGCCTCCTGGCTGCCGGGGAAGAAGATGAGGCGC
This sequence comes from Enterovirga rhinocerotis, assembly GCF_004363955.1. Lineage (GTDB taxonomy): Bacteria > Pseudomonadota > Alphaproteobacteria > Rhizobiales > Beijerinckiaceae > Enterovirga > Enterovirga rhinocerotis. Next base: position 59,161 of record NZ_SNZR01000014.1, on the reverse strand, counting down.
GCGCCGGCATCGCTGGCACGCTTGCGGGCATTCGTGTGATTCACCGAGAAGGTCGTCGGCGCGACGATCGCGTCCGCCGCCTTCATCGCATCGGCGATGATCGAAGGAAGCTCCTCGCCGTGCCGGGTGCGCGGCTTCATGACGAGGAGGATGGTCTCCGCACCCCGCTCCTCGCCCGCGAGCGCGAAGAGCTGGCCCGTCGGCAGGTTGTCGGTGTCGGTCAGGACGAGAAGCTGCTCCTTCGGCTTGATGGCGAGGCAACTGTCGAGAATGTTGCCGACCGACCGCATCATGGCGAGCTTTTCGAGCATTGGGATCTCCCTGGATTGGACCGGCCGGCCCCGACGGGCGGCGGAGGATCGCTCGACCCTCAGCGGCCGAGATAGGACGAGAGGACGGCGGGGTTATCGACGAGGCCGGGGGCAGGCGCCGAGAAGGCGATCTCGCCGCTCTGGAGGATGTGGGCATATTCGGCGACGGCAGCCGCGACCCCGATATTCTGCTCGACGAGCAGGATCGTGAGACCCCGCTTGTTCAGGGCGAGGATCGTGTCCACCATGTCGGCGACGATCGACGGCGCGAGCCCGGCCGAGGGCTCGTCCATCAGCAGGCATTTCGGCCTCGCCATCAGCGCGCGGCCGATCGCAACCATCTGCTGCTCCCCGCCGCTGAGGGATCCCGCATTGCGGCGCCGATGCACCTTCAGCTTGGGGAAAAGCTCATAGATCTCGGCGAGGTCGGTCTTGATGCCCGCCCGGTCGTGCCGGGTCGCGGCGCCGAGTTCGAGATTGTCATCGACCGACATCGACGCCCAGACCTCGCGCCCCTGCGGCACCTGAACCACCCCGCGCTTGACGAAGTCGCTCGCATCGATCCCCGCGCATTCCTGGCCCTGGAACAGGATCGAGCCGCCGCCGGGCTTCACGAGCCCCGTCAGCGTGTTGAGCATCGTCGTCTTGCCCGAGCCGTTGCCGCCCAGCAGCGCGACGATCTTGCCCTCGGGGACCGAGAAGCTGACGTCCCGCAGCACCTGCGTCAGGCCGTAGGAGACCTTGAGATTACGAATGTCGAGCACGGAGCTCTTTCCCCAGATAGGCTTCGATGACCTGCCGGTCGTTGCGGACCTCGTCGGGAACGCCTTCGGCGATCCGCCGGCCCGAGCTCAGCACCGTCACGCGGTCGCAGACGTCCATGACGAGGCGGATCACGTGCTCGATCAGGATCAGAGCGACGCCCTTCTCGTCGCGGATGCGGCGCAGGAGAGCGTCGAATTCGGCGAGGCGATTGAGGCTCAGTCCCACGGCCGGCTCGTCGAGAAGCACGACGCGGGGCTCGCTGATGAGCGTGCGGGCGATCTCGACGACGCGCTGCTGGCCGAAGGAGAGCGCCGTACCGGGGCGATCGGCGAACTGGGCCATGCCGACGAATTCCAGCGCCTTGCGGGCCGCCTCCTCCGTCCGTTCCTCCTCCTCGCGGTGGCTCCGCAGGTTGAGCCCGGCCGCGAGGACGTTCGTCGTCGTCCGGCGATAGAGCCCGGCCATCAGGTTCTCGAGAACCGTCATGCCGCGGAAGAGCTGCGAGGTCTGGAAGGTCCGGCCGAGACCGAGCTGCGCGATGCTGCTCGGCTTCTTGCCCGTGATGGGCACGCCATCGAGCAGGACGCGGCCCGCATCGGGACGGTGGATGCCGCAGATGACGTTGAGGAGCGTCGTCTTGCCGGCGCCGTTGGGGCCGATGAGACCGCGGATCTCGCCGGGCTTCACGTCGAGATCGACGCCCTCGAGGACCCTGACGCCGCCGAACCCGACCGAGACGCCTTCGACGCGAAGAGCAGGTGCGGTCATGGCGCGGCCCTCTCTGCGACCGGCGTCGCGGGCACGGCGAGCGGGGGAGGCTCGTCGCGCCGTGGCGGCGCGGCATGGAGAGGCTCGTCCCAGCCCTTCACATAGCGCTGGATGACCGAGATCAGACCGCCCCGGAGAAACAGCACGAAGACGAGGAGGATGCCTCCGAAGACGATCTCCTGCGCCCCCTTCACCGCCCGCAGCAATTCGAGGACGATGATGATGATGCCGGCACCGAGCAGAGAGCCCGCGACCGACCCCATGCCGCCGACGACGATCATGGCCTTGTGCAGCACGATCTGGAACAGATCGTAGCCCTCGGGCGAGACGTAGTTCAGCGCCTGCGAGTAGAGCCCGCCCGCCACGCCGGCATAGAAGCCACTGATGCCGAAGGCGAGCGCCTTGGTGCGCAGAAGGTCGACGCCGAGGGATTGCGCCGCGACCTCCCCGTCGCGCACCGCGACGAAGGCGCGCCCGACCCGCGAGGCGACGAGGTTGCGCGCGAAGATGTAGAGCGCGACCGCGACGAGGAGGCTCAGATAATAGAGCCCGACCGGCTTGCTGACGGGAAGCGGATCGAAGGAGATCTGCGGCGTCTTGAAGCCGCCCGCGCCGAAGGTGACGCCTTCCCAGTGCAGGAAGATCCACTGCGTGAATTGCGCGAAGGCGAGGGTCGAGAGCGCGAGATAGAGGCCGCTCAGGCGAAGCGCCGGGAACGAGATCGCGAGCCCCACCGCGGCCGCGATCAACGCCCCGGCGGGAAACGCGATGGCGAAGGGCAGCCCGAAATGCACCTGGAGCAGCCCGGTCCCGTAGGCGCCGATGCCGAACATGGCGGCATTGGCGAAGGCCAGCTGCCCGGCAAAGCCCAGCAGCAGGTTCATGCCGATGGCCAGCAGCGTGTAGATGAGGACGAGGTTGCCGATATAGAGCTGGTAGCTGTTCGCCACGGCCGGCAGGACGAGCGCGACCGCGAGCAGAACGAGCAGAACGTTTCGGCGTCCGAACAAGGCCATCACACCCTCCTCAGCCGGCGCGCGCCGAGCAGGCCCGACGGCATGATCACGAGGACCAGCATGATGACGACGAAGCCCGAGACCTCCATGAGACTCGACGCGATGTAGCCGCCGGCGAGCGCCTCCGCGATGCCGACGAGGAGACCGCCCAGGATCGCGCCGGGCAGGCTCGTGAGCCCACCGAGGACCGCCGCGGCGAAGCCCTTGATGAAGAACGAGAAGCCCATATCCGGGTACAGAAGCGTCAGCGGCGCCGCGAGCACGGCCGCGGCCGCGGCGACAGCCGTGCCGGTGCCGAAGGCGAGCGCGTAGATGCGGTCCGTCCGGATGCCGACGAGCGTCGCGGCCTTCGCGTTGTCGGCCGTCGCCTGCATCATCTTGCCGGCGCGCGTATAGCGGAAGAAGAGCCAGAACAGCGCCATGATCAGAACCGCGCCCGCGAGGACGGCGAGCTGCTGCGGAATGATCATGATCTCACCGATCATGATCGGCTCGGGCGAGGTGATGGGCGGGAAGGTCAGGTAGTCGCCCTTGCCGCCCCAGATCACGCGGGCGACGCCGCGCAGGATGAAGGCGATGCCGACCGTCGCGAGGACCAGGCTGACGACGTCGACGTTCTTGAGCGGCTGGAACGCGATGCGGTCCGTCATCACGCCGAGCAGGAATCCGCCCGCGATCGCGAGGACCAGGGTCAGCGGATAGCCGATCCCGAACTGCACGTGCAGCGCCCAGGCCAGGAAGCCCGAGAACATGAACAGTTCGCCCTGGGCGAAATTGATCACGCCCGTGGCCTTGTTGACGATCACGATGCCGAGGGCGACGAGGGCGTAGAGCGCCCCCGTCGTGACCCCGCTCAGCAGGATGTAGGAGAGCATCATCAAGGCGGATCACTCCACCCGGGTGGCGCCGAGCACCTTCACCGGCCCACCGGGCTCCTTCATGATCCAGTTCGGGCTCTTGTGGCAGCGGTGATCGGTCTCCGAGCAGGAGATCGGACCGGGATAGACGTCGACGTTGAAGTCCTTCAGTCCGGCGAGGGCCGCGACGACCTTCTCCTGCGTCAGGTCCGGCCCCGCGCGGCGGATGGCCTCCGCGAGAACCTGAGCGGCCCCGATGCCGAACTGGTTGTAGACGGACAGCCGGTCGCCGGGGAACTTCGTCTCGATGGCCTTGCGCCACTTCTCGACCGCGGGGTCCTCCGGCGTGTAGCGGACCATCGAGATCGTCCGGAACTTGGCGGTGGCGCCCGGAACCCCGACCTGATCCTCGAAGGCGGCCGGATCGGCGATGCCCGTCTGGCCGATCAGGAGAGGACGGAAGGCCAGCTTGTTGGCGTCGCGGGCAAAGATCGCGGCGGGCTTCGGATAGAGGACCATGAGGATGGCGTCGGCGCCGGCCTGTTTGAGCCGCAGCACCTGGGCCGTCGCGTCGTTGGAATCGGGTGTCATTTCCTCGTCGGCGACGATCTTCACGCCCTTCGCCTTCAGCGTCTCCATGAGGGGCGTGTAGCGCGCCCGGCCCCAGGCATCGCGCATCGAGACGACGGCGATCTTCTTGGCGCCCTCGCTCAGCGCGAACTGGACCTGCGCCTGGCTCTCGATGGTGGAGGTCGTCGCGACGCTGAAGATGTTCTTCGCGGGCGGGGTCGTGATGCCGTCATGCACCGAGGCGAAGACGACGAAAGGCGTGCCGGCCTTCTCGATCGTCTCGCGGGCGGCGAGCGTCGGGTTGCTGCAGCCGCCGCCGACGATCGCGAAGACCTTGTCCTGCGAGATCAGCTTCTGCGTCGCGCCGATGGCGGAGGCCGGATCGCAGCGATCGTCCTCCCGGACGAGTTCGAGCTTGCGGCCGTGGATGCCGCCCGCCTTGTTGATCTCGTCGAAGACCACCTCGACACCGTTCATCGGCAGCTTGCCGTAGAGGTACCCAGGGCCCGTGAGGGCACCGAAGGTGCCGATCTTGATGCTCGTGGCGCTGACGCCCGGCGCCTGCGCCAGGGCCGGCGACAAGCAGGCGAGTCCAACGCTGGCGACACATAAGGCACGGATCGACAATCGGCTCATCGGTATCTCCAGAGGTGGCAACAGGCCAAAGCAAGAGGTCTGCCGGTTTCAGGCGGGCTCGTTGATCGAGGCGAGAACTTCGTCGGTATGCTCGCCGAGTGCCGGAGCCGGGCGAGCGACACCGCCCGGCGTCATCGACAGCTTTGCCGGCACGCCGAAGGTCCGCATCGGACCGGCCTTCGGGTGGGTGGTCTCGACGACCATCTCCCGCGCGAGAACCTGCGGGTCGGAGAGCGCCTCGTCGAAATCGAGCACCGGCCCGGCCGGGATGCCCGCCGCGTCGAGGGCCGCGAGCCAATGAGCCGAGCCCTGCTTGCGCAGATGAGCGCTCAGCACCTCGACGAGTTCGGCGTTGTTCGCGACCCGGTCGCTGTTCTCGCGGAAGCGGGGATCCTCGGCGAGTTCGGGCGCGTCGAGGATCGCGCAGAGCGACATCCAGAAGCTCTGCTGGGCCGCCCCGACGGTGATCCAGCCATCGGCCGTCTCGAAGACCTGGTAGGGAGAGGAGCCGCGATGGGCCTGCCCGATCCGCGGCGGCTTCTCACCCGTCGCGAAGACGTGAGCCGCCTCGTAGACCCCATAGGAGAGGGCCGATTCGAGAAGCGACACCTCGACGAACTGGCCCTTTCCGGTCCGATGCCGCGCCTCGAGCGCGCTCAGGATGCCGACGCATAGATGCATTCCCGCCGCCACGTCCGAGATCGCGATGGGCAGGCGATGAGGCGGCCCATCGGCGGGTCCGCAGACGCTCATGAGCCCCGACATGCCCTGCGTGACGAGATCGAAACCGCCCCGGTCGCGATAGGGACCCGTCTGACCGAAGCCTGAGATCGCACCGTAGATCAGCCTCGGATTGATCGCCGCGAGCTCCTCGTAGCCGAAGCCGAGGCGCGCCATCGTGCCGGGCCGGAAGTTCTCGACGACGATATCGGCCGTCCGGGCCAAGGCGCGGAACGCCGCCTTGCCGTCCTCGGATTTCAGGTCGAGCGCGACCGACCGCTTGTTCCTGTTCCACAGCATGAAGGGCGCGCTCTCGCCGCCCACGAAGGGCGGCATCCCGCGCGCCTCGTCACCCCCGCCGGGGCGTTCGATCTTGATGACGTCCGCGCCGTGGTCCGCGAGCAGCATGCCGCAATACGGACCGGACAGATGGCAGGACAGATCCAGCACGACGAGCCCGGAAAGAGCGCCCATCAACGACCCCGTTTTTTGGTGCATTTTGTATACTGTACACGAATGATCATCCCTCATAAGAAGGAGGGACTCAAGAGGCCGAAGTCACGAAAGTGCGATTTTGATGAGCAGTCACGGCGAGGATATCGAGCTTTCGCTCGCGAACGGGGTGGCCGAAGTCAGGCTCAACCGGCCGAACAAGCGGAACGCGGTCAGCCTGGCCATGTGGCGGCGCCTCAGCGAGATCTTCTCAGGGCTCGCCGGCAACCCCGAGGCGAGGGCCGTGATCCTCACCGGAAGCGGCGGGCATTTCTGCGCCGGCGCCGATATCTCGGAATTCGCCGAGGTCCGGGCGGATGTGGAAGCGGGCCGCGTCTACGAGCACGCGACGGAAGAGGCCACGATCGCGATCCGCGACTGGCCGGGACCGACCATCGCGGCAATCTCCGGCTATGCGATGGGCGGCGGCTGCGGCCTCGCCCTCGCCTGCGATATCCGTGTCGGCGACCCGACTGCCAAGATGGGCATCCCCGCCGCCCGGCTCGGCATCATCTACAGCCCGCTCGACTGCAATCTGCTCTACCGTCAGGTCGGCCTCGCGAACGCGAAGCGCGTCCTCTACGGGGGCCGGCCCTTCGGCTTCGACGATTGCGTCCGGATGGGGCTGCTCGACATCGCGGCCGAAACGGACGCCCTGGCGGCCGCCCGCGATCTCGCACTCTCTCTCGCCGAAAACGCGCCGCTGACCCTCAAGGGCTCGAAGCTCATCCTGGAAGCCTGCGCCGACGGCAGCGCCGCCGCGCGCGGCACGGAGATCGATGCCGTGATCGATGCCGGCATCGCGAGCGCCGATTACGCCGAGGGCCGCCAGGCCTTCATGGAAAAACGCAAGCCCGTCTTCGTCGGACGGTAACGGAGAGCATTGCGATGACATGGCTCGGAGTGGACGTCGGAGGCACGTTCACGGACCTCGTCCTGTTCGACGAGGAGGCGCAGGACATCCGCATCCTGAAGACCCCGTCGACGCCCAAGGACCAGTCGGAAGGCATCCTGACCGGAATCCGCCGCCTCGGCTTCGCGCCGGAGGCGCTGACGCGCTTCGTCCACGGCACGACCGTCGCGACCAACACGGCGCTCGAGCGTGACGGGGCAAAGCTCGCGATCGTGACGACGGCCGGGCACAAGGACGTGCTCGTCGTCGGCAAGGGCAACAGGACCGTGATGTACAACATCAAGGCTCCGCCCGTGCGCCCCCTGGTGCGCCGGTCCGATTGCTACGAGGTCCGCGAACGCCGGCGGGCCGACGGCTCGGTCCAGACCCCGCTGAACGAGGACGACGTCCATGCCGTCGCGGAGCGTCTGGCCGCAGACGGTGTCGAGGCGGTCGCGATCTGCTTCCTGAACGCCTATGCCGACGACTCGCACGAGCGGCGATGCGCCGAGATCCTGTTCGAACGGCTTCCCGGCGTCGTGGTCGCGACCTCGGCCGAGGTCCTGCCCGAATACCGGGAGTTCGAACGGTTCTCGACGACCGCCCTGAACGCCTATGTGGCGCCGCGCCTGCGCCGGTATGTGGGACGTCTGCGCGGGCAGTTGCGGAATGCCGGCCTGCGCGCCGACGTCTCGATCATGACGTCGAATGGCGGCTCTCTGCCGGCCTCGCGCGTCGAAGCCCTGCCCATCCTGTCGATGCTGTCCGGCCCTGCCGGCGGCGTGATCGCGGCGAGCGCCATCGGCACGGCCGCGGGCTATCCGAACCTCATCACCTGCGACATGGGCGGCACCTCGACCGATGTCTGCCTGCTGCGCGGGGGCGAATACGGCATGACGACCGAGGGCCGGGTCGGCGTCTTCCCCGTCAAGATCCGGCAGATCGACATCCACACGGTCGGCGTCGGCGGCGGCTCCATCGCGAGCCGGGCCGGCGGCGTGCTCTCGGTGGGCCCGCGCTCCGCCGGCAGCATGCCCGGCCCGGCCGCCTTCGGGCGCGGGGGCACCGAGCCGACCATCACCGACGCCAACGTTGTGCTCGGCCGGATCGGCACCGACGTGCCGCTCGGCGGCGAGATCCAGCTGGACCTCGAGGCGGCGCGTTCGGCCGTCGGACGCCTGGGGGAGGACGTCGGTCTCGAGACCGAGGCCATGGCCGACGGCATCCTGAGGATCGCGACGGTCCAGCTCGCCATGGCCATCAAGGAGGTCTCGATCCTGCGCGGGATCGATCCGCGCGACTTCACCCTCCTGCCATACGGCGGAGCCGGCGCCCTTCACGCGGCCGCCATCGCCGAGGAACTCGGCATGCGGCAGGTCCTGGTGCCGCCGCTGCCGGGGAACTTCTCGGCCCTCGGCCTCCTCATCGCCGATCTGCGCCGCGACCTCGTCCAGACGCGGATCGCGCGCACCGCCGAGGTCACGGCGGACGATGTCCGCGCGCGCCTCGCGGACCTGGTCGCCGCGGGAACGGAGGAGCTCGACCAGGCCGGCTTCCCGGCCGAGCGGCACCGTTTCGTCGCGAGCCTCGACATGCGCTATTCCGGCCAGTCCTTCGAGCTTTCCGTGCCGGTCGCTCTCGACGTCGCCGAGATCGGCGAGATCGAGAAGGCCTTCGCGGAGGTCTATCGCGCCCGCTACGGCGGCCTGACCGCCGCCGCCGTCGAGATCGTCAGCTACCGTGTCGCCGCCTGGGGCCTGTCCGAGAAGCTGACCCTCCCGCAGGTTCGCGCCGAGGGCCGCTCCGCCGAGGCTGCCGAGACCGGCCGCCGTCCGATCGCCTTCGGCGGCGCGGCGCGCGACGTGCCCGTCCTCGCCAGGGACAGGATGCCCGTCGGCCACACCTTCTCCGGGCCGGCCCTCGTCGAGGAGGACGGTGCCTCGACGGTCGTGCCGCCGGGCTGGAGCGCCGCTCTCGATCCCGTCGGCTGCCTCGTCCTCTCCCGCATCTGAAGGCTATCCCGTGACCATCGACCCGATCACGCTCGAGGTTCTGACCCAGGCCTTGATCTCCGCCGTCCGCGAAATGCGGGCCACCGTGTGCCGCACCGCGAGCTCCGTCGCGATCTATGACGCCAAGGACTTCTCCTGCGGCCTCTTCGCGCCCGACAGCCAGGTCGTCGCCCAATCCGAGGATATCGGCTCGCATGTCGTGCCGATGCCCTGGACCGTGCAGGTCGCCATGGAGAAGCTCGGCCATACGCTGAAGCCCGGCGACGCCATCCTCGTGAACGACCCCTATACGGGCGGGACCCATCTCAACGACGTCACCGTCATCTACCCGGTCTTTGCAGGCGACCGGCTGATCTTCTTCCCCGCCGTGCGCGCCCACTGGGCCGATGTCGGCGGCGCGGTGCCGGGCAGCATGTCCGGCAAGGCGACCGAGATCTACCAGGAAGGCATCCGCATCCCGCCGATCAAGATCCTCGAAGAGGGCCGGCACAACGAGGCCGCGTTCGAACTCCTGCTCGCGAATATGCGCCTGCCCGAGGAGCGGCTGGGCGACCTCAATGCCAGCTTCGCCGCCTGCCGCGTCGCCGAGATGCGCATCCGCGAGATCTGCGACAAATACGGGGTGGATCAGCTGCTCGAGGCCGTGCGCATCGATCTCGACCGGGCCGAGGCGCGCATGCGGGCCTGCATCTCGGCCCTGCCGGACGGCGAGTATCGCTACGAGGACTATCTCGAGACCTATATGGGAGGCCGCTTCGAGCCTCTGCTTCTTCCGCTGACGTTGAAGATCGAAGGCGACCGGATGATCGCCGATTTCACCGGCGCCTCCCCCCAGGTCCCCTTCCCCGTCAATTCGACCGCGGCCGTCTCCTCCGCCTCGGTCTTCATCGCAGTGAAGTCGATCTTCGATCCGGCAGCCCCTCTCAACCAAGGCTCCTTCCGACCGATCGAGGTGATCGCGCCCCCCGGCTCGATCGTGAACGTCCAGCGCCCGGCCCCGGCCGGCTCGCACGGGGAGATCAGGAAGCGCGTCATCGCGACGATGGTCGGCGCCCTGTCCCAGGTCGCGCCCGACAAGGTCGCGGGCGATCTCTGCCGCACCTCCTTCCACAATCTCCTCGGCGGCTACGATCCGGTCACGGGGCGGGAATGGGTGCATTACGAGTGGTCCGCCGGCGGCAATGGCGGCTTCGCCGAGAATGACGGCCCGGACGTGATGGCCCCGATCGACTGGGGCGACCTCGTCACGGTGCAATCTTCCGAGGTCATCGAGATGCGCATGCCGCTTCTCGTCGAGAGCTCTCGCGTCTCGCAGGATTCCGGCGGTGCGGGCACGACCCGGGGCGGTTGCTCGATGGAGCGCGTGATCCGCGTCCTCGCTCCCGAGGCACGCTATTCGCTGTTGTCGGACGGTGCCGTCCTGCCGGCCTTCGGGGTGCTGGGCGGAATGCCGGGCTGCCCGGTCGGAGCCTGGACGGAGAGAGAGGGCGAGATGCTCGATTTCGACACGCCCGGCAAGATCGCCGGCCATCCGGTCGAACGGGACGGAGCCGTCGTGATCCGCTCGGCTGGCGGCGGCGGCTACGGCGACCCGACGGAGCGCCCTGCCGAGCGCGTCGCCGAAGACGTCCGAGAGGGCTACGTCTCCTCTGCTGCCGCCTATCACCTCTACGGCGTCGTGCTGGACCAGCGCGGCGAGGTCGACGGGGTCGCGACCGCCGCGCAGCGCAAGCGCCTCGTCGGCTCGCGCCACAGCTTCCGGGCCGTCCCCGTCGCCGACGGGTTCGAGGCCGGGCGTGTCTCGAAGCGCCGCATCTGCCGTCTCCATCCGAGCGACGCGGCCAAGCTCGATGTCGAGGAGGACGACATCGTCGAGTTCGATACCCGCAAGGCCGCCGCCCTGCGCGGCTGGGTCCGGCTCGATTCCGGCATCAGCCCCGGCACGGTGCCGCTCGACGAGGCCGGGCTCGCCATCCTCCTCGCCTCGGCCGGCGAGCCGATCGAGATCAGGCGGCTCGATGCGCGGTCGCGCCCGGCGGTCGGCCTCGCCGTGGCCGCCGAATGACCGGCCCGGTTCTCGTCACGGGGACCGGCGGGCTGATCGGAGGGGCCATCGCGCGCGCCCTTCTCGCACAGGGGCGGGACGTCGTCGGCATGGATCACGTCCCGCCGGCGGGGCTCGACATCCCGTTTCTCTCGCATTCGCTGCCCGATCCGCATCGCTGGCACGAGGCCTTCGTTCGCTTCGGGATCACGCATGTGGTCCATGCCGGCGGCATCTCGGGCCCGATGTTGATGCGCGACGCGCCGGCTCGGCTGTGCGACATCAATCTCGCGGGTCTCGTCGCGCTGCTGGAAGCGGCGCGGATCCATCGCATCGCGCGGGTCGTCTGGTTCTCCTCCGTGATGGCTTATGGCGCCCAGCCGGACCTCTCCCCCGTGACGGAGGCTACGGTCCTGCGGCCCGACACCGTCTACGGGGCGACCAAGGCCGCCGGCGACGCGCTGATCGAGGCCTTCCATGCGGAACACGGCGTCGATGCTGTCTCCCTGCGGGTCGCCTCCTGCTACGGCCCCGGCCGCACGACGGATTGTCTGATGCGCACGCTGGTGGAGGACGCCCTGGCGGGGCGGACCACGCTCGTGCGCGACGAGCCGGGTGTGTCACGACAGCACGTCTTCATCGACGACGTGCTGTCTGCCGTGCTCGCCGTTCTTCGGGCGACCGATCTGAGGCAGCGTGCCTACAATATCGGCCCAGGCCGGGCGCAGTCCCTGGAGGAGATCGCCGCCGCCGTGCGCTCGGTGCTGCCGAACGCATCCGTCGCGGCCGACCCCGCGGGCATGCCCTGGAACACCTTCCGGCTGGGCCCGCTATCCATCGCGGCAGCGCGCCGCGATTTCGGCTTCGAGCCCCGGACAGGGCTCGCGGAAGGCGCCGCGCGCACGTCGGCCTGGGTCAGGGAGCGCCCCAGCCGAAGTTCCTGAGCCGTCCGGCCTTGCGCCGTCCGGCAAACTGGTATCCTTTTTGTATACTGTACACGCAAGGCGTCCGGACACCGGAGCCCGCCGGACCGGTGGCATCCCATCGTGTCCGCGCGTTCAGAACAAGGGGAACCGAACGTGGCATTCGTCGAGCTACGCGACGTTGGAAAATGGTACGCGGCCTTATCGGGCCGCCGCTCCATTGCCGTCCAGCATTTCAGCCTGACCCTGGATCGCGGGGACTTCCTGTGCCTCCTCGGACCGTCAGGCTGCGGCAAGACGACGATCCTGTCGATGCTGGCCGGGTTCGAGGCGCCGAGCGAAGGGCAGATCCTCCTGGATGGACAGGCGGTCCGCGCCCCGTCGCGCGACCGCGGCGTCGTCTTCCAGGGCGACGACTCGCTCTATCCCTGGCTGACGGCGGTTCAGAATATCGAGTTCGGCCTGCGCGTCGGCGGCGTTCCGGCCAAGGAGCGGCGCGCGACGGCGCTCGACTATCTCGACCTCGTCGGACTGAACGGCCAGGCTGAGAAATTCCCGGCCGAACTCTCCGGCGGGATGAAGCAGCGCATCCAGATCGCGCGGGCGCTCGCCAACAAGCCGAAGATGCTGCTCATGGACGAGCCCTTCGGCGCGCTGGACGCGCAGACGCGCTCGATCATGCAGCGCGAGCTCCGGCGCATCTGGGACGCGACCGGCACGACCATCGTCTTCATCACCCACGACATCGACGAGGCCATCCTCCTCTCGACGCGGGTCGGGGTCATGACGGCAGGGCCCGGGGGAACGCTCAAGAGCGTCATCCCGATCGAGATGACCGGGGACCGGGAGCGCGCCGACCCGGCCTACGGCCGCTACTACCAGCAGGTCCATAGCGACATCCGCGACGAGGTCGCCAAGGCGAGCTCCTACGGAAGGAAAGCGGCATGAGCGTGCAAGCGACACGGGCGGCGCCCTTCGAGGCCGACCGAGCCTCGCCCTCGAAACCCGGAGCCGGCTTCCAGGCCATCGCCGCGGTCCTGCCCTATCTCCTGGGCTTCCTGATGCTCTTCGTGGCCTGGCACATCGCCTCGGTCTACATCGTGCAGTCGGTGCTCTTTCCGGCGCCGGCCGCCGTCTTCGCCAAGGCAGGCGAACTCGCGGCGAGCGGCGTCCTGTTCGAGCAGATCGGCGCGAGCCTGCAGCGGATCGCGATCGGCTTCGTGCTCGGCTCCGCCATCGGCATTCCGATCGGGCTCTTGATGGGCACGGTTCCCTTCGCCCGCAAGATGATCGAGCCTTGGACGGAGTTCCTGCGCTTCATCCCCTCGGTCGCGATGATCACCATCGCCGTGATCTGGTTCGGGATCGGCGAGAACTCGAAGATCTTCCTGATCATCTACGCGACCGTGTTCATCGTCACGCTCAACACGGCATCCGGCGTCGCGACGGTGTCGAAGAACAAGCTGCGCGCCGCGCAGGCGCTGGGAGCCTCGCGCTTTCAGATCTTCTACCTCGTCGCCCTGCCGGCGACCGTGCCGTTCATCCTCACCGGGATGCGCCTCGCGATGGCGAACGCCTTCACCACCATCGTCGCCGCCGAGATGATCGCGGCCAGCGACGGCCTCGGCGTGATGCTCTGGAACGGGCGGCTCTACATGCTGGTCGACGAGATCTTCGTCTCGCTGCTCTCGCTCGGCATCCTCGGCTTCACCTTCGACCGCCTCTTCCGGTGGGGCATCCTGCGCTTCGCCGGCCGTTTCTCTCCCGTCGCCTGACCTCACAAGGAGTTTGATATGAAGCGATTACTGGGTGCGGCTCTTGCGGGCTTCATGGCGCTCGCCACGCCGGCCCTCGCGCAGACCAAGATGACCATCGCGACCGGCGTCGATCCGAGCTTCTCGGCCTATTACGTCGCCAAGCTTTCGGGGATCTTCGAGAAGAACGGACTGGACGTGACCGTGAATACCGGCCCGAGCGGCTCGGCGATGGTCTCGTTCCTCGTCCGCAACCAGGTCCAGTCGGCCTTCGGGGCCGAAGGAGCGGGAATCCAGAACCACAATCTCGACCCGAACGTCGTCGTGGCCGCCGAAGGCGACCTGATGAAGCAATGGTACGGCATGGTCGCGAAGGGCGTGCCGGACCTCGAATCCATGAAGGGCAAGAAGCTCGGCATCGCCCGCGGCTCCGGCAGCGAGGTCTTCTGGCTGAGCATGGTCGAGAAGCTGAAGCTCAATCCGAAGGACTACAAGATCATCCAGGTCGAGGCCCCCGAGATGGTCGCGGCGCTGGAGCGTGGCGACATCGACGGATTCACGGCCTGGGAGCCCTGGCTCGCCCGCGCCACGAAGGCCGTTCCCGGCGCGAAGGTGATCGTTCCCCAGGGCGAGATCCTGACGCCGCGCGTCTACATCTACGTCAACAAGGAATGGGCCGAGAAGAACCCCGAACCGGCCGTCGCCTTCATGAAGTCGATGGTCGAGGCGACCGATCTGATCAACAAGGACCCGGAGAAGGCGGCTGACTATGTCGCGACCTTCCTCAAGCTCGACAAGGAGCTGACCCGCGAACTCATGCCGAAGCTGCGCTTCGACGTGCGTCTCGATCAGGAATCCCTCTCGAACTTCATCGTGATCCAGAAGCAGCTCAAGGACATGGGCAAGCTCGCCAAGGAAGTCGACTTCCAGAAGTTCGTCTATCCCGACCTGCTGAGGAAAGTCCGGCCCGAGAAGGTGACCTACACCCTCCCGGCCAAGAACTGATCGCGGCTTTGCCCGATCATCCTGGCATCGCCAGTCAAGTCCGGGGCGGCGCCGTCGCCCCGGACGGCCGGAGGGGAAGAACGCGCCTGACGGCTGCCCCTTGCCGTCTCGGCCCGGCCGCCGACATCGCGAGCACCGTGCCGGCATCGAGGCGGCCGCGATCCATCACGGCACGTCCTGCCTGACATCGGCTCGGCGAACGGGGTTTCCGACCTTTCCGGGACTGGTCTTTTCCGAGCGGAGGGTTCAACGAGACCCCGTCGCGCGTCGACAGGGGAGATCGACATGAGCCGGGCCAGGATCGCGCTGATCGACGACTACCAGGGCACGGCCCTGGCCTCGGCCGACTGGTCGCGGCTCGATGCCGAGACGGTCGTCTTCCGCGACCCCTGGCGGAGCGAAGACCACGCGGCGGAGGCCCTGCGCGACTTCGACATCATCAGCCTGATCCGCGAGCGCACGGCCTTCCCGGCCTCCCTGATCGCGCGGCTTCCCCGGCTCAAGCTCCTGTCGATGACGGGGCACAGGACGACCACACTCGACGCGAAGGCCTGCACGGAGAACGGCATCGTCGTCACCTTCACGACGAGCCCGGCCTCCGAGGCGGCCGCCGAGCTCGCCGTCGGGCTCATGCTGGCCTGCGCCCGCGACATCCCCACCGCCGATGCCGCGATGCGTCGGGGCGGCTGGCAGGAGGGGCGACGGATGGGCATGCCTTTGATGGGTGCGCGTCTCGGCATCGTCGGCCTCGGCAAGCTCGGCTCCAAGGTGGCGGCGGTCGGGCGGGCCTTCGGGATGGACGTCACGGCATGGAGCCCGAACCTCACGCCGGAGCGGGCAGTGGCCGGCTCCGCCCGGCTCGTCGGCAAGGACGAACTCTTCGCGGCCGCCGATATCGTCTCGGTGCATCTGACGCTGTCGGATCGGACGCGCGGCATCATCGGGCGGGACGATCTGGCCCGCATGAAGCCGGGAGCGATCCTGGTGAACACGGCCCGCGGCCCGCTGATCGACGAGGCCGCGCTCCTGCAGGCGCTCGAGGAGGGCCGGATCAAGGCCGGGCTCGACGTCTACGATGTCGAGCCGCTGCCGGCCGATCATCCGTTCCGCACCCTGCCGAACGTCGTCCTGGCCCCTCATCTCGGCTACGTCGTCGGGGACGCCTTCGCGCATTTCTTCAAGGCGAGCTTCGACAACATCGAGGCCTATCTCGCCGGGGCGCCGACGAACGTCCTCAATCCGGAGGTGATCGGGCGCGAACGCCCGCGCTGAGCTGCGCCGCGTTCGCTCAGGCGCCCCCGTCGCCGGTTGCGGCGCGCCGCGCCCTGTCGCGCAGCCCGTACTGGCCCAAGCGCTTGAGGATGGCATCGATCTCCGCGTCCGGCAGGAGCGGCGGCGTGCCGATCTGAAGGCAGCCGTGATATTGCCGCGCCAGGGCCTCGACCTCGACGGCGAGCCACATCGCCTTGCGCAGGCTCGCCCCGGTCGCGATCATCCCGTGATGGGCGAGGAGACAGGCGTCGCGCTCCGCGAGAGCCTTGAGGGCGAGGCGCGAGAGTTCGGGCGTGCCGTAGGGCGCATACGGAGCGCAGCGGATGTCGTCCCCGCCGGCGACCGCGATCATGTAGTGGATCGCCGGGATGCTCCGCTGCATGATCGCGAGGATCGTGCAGTAGGGCGGATGGGCATGGACGACCGCGCCGGCCTCCGGCTTCGCCTTCAGGATGTCGAGGTGGAAGCGCCATTCCGACGAGGGCACGTTGCCCTCGCGCGCCGTCCAGCCGCCGTCCCAATCCATGAAGACGATGTCGTCGGCGCCCATCGTGTCGTAGGCGAGCCCCGAGGGCGTCAGCAGGAGGCCGCCCTCGACGCGCACGCCGATATTGCCCGACGTGCCCTGGGTGAGGCCCACGGCCGTCATCTCCCGGCAGGCTGCCACGATGGCCTGCCTCAACCCGCGATCGTCCCTGCTCGGCAACATCCCTCGACTTCTCCCCGCCGGGCAGGTTTCCCGATGAGGACCATGGTGCCCGCGCTTGGAGCGGTCAACGAAGCCGGGGGCCTGCGCGGTCTCGGTTGCGGGCTCGCCTTGGGCCTTCCGGAATGACATATCTGTGGGAAGGAGGAGCGACGATGGATCTTCGCGAGATGGCTCGCCGCGTCGAGCCGGGCATGCTGCTCGCGCTGCCGGTCGATTATGCCGGCGTCTCGATGGCGATGACGAAGCCGCTGATCGAGCACGGCGCCGGCGATCTCCGCCTGTTCTGCGTCCCGACCGGGGGGCTCCAGGTCGATCAGTTGATCGGCGCGGGGCTGGTCCGCTCGATCGAGACGAGCGCGGTCTCGCTCGGCGAGGCCGGTGGGGCGCCGCGCTTCAACCAGGCGATCCGCGAGGGCACGATCGCGATCCGCGATGCCACCTGCCCCGCCATCCATGCCGGCCTCATGGCCGCCCAGAAAGGGAACCCGTTCCAGCCGATGCGCGGCCTCATCGGCTCCGACATCCTGCGCTTCCGGGACGATTGGCGCGTGATCGACAATCCCTTCGCGGACGGAGGCGATCCGATCGTCCTGATCCCGGCCGTGAAGCCCGACATCGCGATCTTCCACGCACCGATGGCCGATCGCCACGGCAATGTCTGGATCGGCCGGCGGCGGGAGCTGGCCGCCATGGCCTATGCCTCGGCGCAGACGCTGGTCACGGTCGAGCGCATCGTCGACGAGAATCTTCTCGCGAGCGAGATGAGCGCCGCCGGGACGCTGCCCTCCCTCTACGTCACCGACGTCGCGCTCGCGCCCCGCGGCGCCTGGCCCTACGGGCTCTGGGGCGAATACCCGACCGACACGGCCGAGATCCTCCGCTATGCGAAGGCCGCCCGCACCCCCGAGGGCTTCGCCGAGTACATGGCGTCGTCCGGGGCGTCTTCCATGGCGTCGTCCCCGGCGACGTCGCCCTCCCGGCCCGCGCTGGAGCCCGCACAGTGAGGGAGGTCCATCCCCGCGAGATCCTGATCGCGACGATCGCCCGGCTGCTCGACGGCGTCCGCCATGTCGCGGTCGGCGCCTCCTCGCCGATCCCCGCCGCGGGTGCGATGCTGCTGCGGGCGCAGAAGAAGCGAGCGGGCGCGCCGCCGGTCCGGCTCTCGATCCTCGGCTCGGTCGAGCACAACTTCTTCACCAACGGCTCGGCCGAGCTGTTCGACTGCGCCGGACAGGGCCGCATCGACGCCTTCTTCCTGGGCGGCGGGCAGATCGACGGCAGGGGCAACATCAATCTCGTCGGCGCGGGCGAATACCCCGGATCGACGCCGCGCTGGCCCGGCTCCTTCGGCTCCGCCTATCTCTACTTCGTCGTCCCCCGCGTCATCCTCTTCCGGGAGGAGCACAGCTCACGCGTCCTCGTCGAGACGGTCGATTTCACGAGCGCACCCGGGACGAGCGAAGACGGCGTCTATCGGACGGGCGGCCCGGCCGCTCTGCTGACCGGGAAGGCCCTGTTCAGCTTCGACAAGACCCGGCCGGGCTTCACGCTGGAGAGCCTCCATCCCGGCCACGACCTCGCCGAGGTGAAGGCCGCGACCGGCTTCGGCTTCGCCCATGCCGGTTCCCCGAAGCAGACCGAGGCGCCGGACCGGGCGACGCTCGACCTCCTGCGCGGGCAGATCATGGACGAGCTGTCCGAGACCTATCCGGATTTCGCCAGCCGCCTCCGCAGCGAGACGGCCGCTTGAACGATCGGCCGGGCGCCGTGGCGCTGCCGGAGATCGCTTGGGCGTCCCGGTGCACGCATCGCACCGTCCAGGTGAAGGTCGTCAGCCCGGCCCCGGCGCGCTCTCGCGGCCCGCTTCCCGGCCGGCCTCCTCGGCGGGCTCGCCGGGCAGGTCCGAGACGCTGGCCCAATCGCCGAGGAAGCGGCGCAGGGAGCCGGCGCGGCTCGCGTCCCTCAGCGCGGCCTTGAATTCGGGCGTCTCGATCGACCTCGATCGGATCAGAGCATCGAACAGCGTCGCGTCCGGGCTGTCACCCATCTTCGCCGCGAACTTCGCCCGGATCCGGTCGAGGGACATCCATTCCCCCGCCATGACGCCGGCGAGGACGGCGCGGACGACATCCTGCCGGTCCTCGGCCGCGAGCGGCTCCTTGCCCTGCCAGCGCGTTCCGACGAGCCCCTCGAAGGCATCGCCCGCCTCGCGCCAGCGGCGAGCACCGAACAGGATGCCCGCGCGCAGGCGATCGAAATCGGCGCCGTCCTCGCCCTCGATGGCTTCGAGCGCGAGATCGACCCGCGTCAGGTCCGCCTGGGCCTGGGCCTCGATCATATGGCGCAGGCGCCGCACGGGCGGGGGCAGTTCCGCCATCCGGCTGCCGGCGAGCACCGCGAGCGCAAGCGCCGGCTTGCCGTTCATCAGGCGGATCGTCGCGAGCCGCGTCGCGACGATCGAGCGGGGAAGCCCGGTCAATCGCCTGTCGACCTGATGCTGCAGGAGCGTCGCCGCCTGGTCGAGAAGATCGAGCTCGACGAGCCTGTCCGCGATCCGGCGGACGATCTCGTCGCCGCGGCGGCCGGCCGGCGAGAACTCCCTGAAATCGTAGTAGAGCGCGAGATATTCGACCGCGTCGATCCCGCCGCGATCGCTCCCGAGAAACAGGGCCTCGAAGCGCCGCACGGTCTCGTCGTGCAGGGTTCGCGTGGTGTCGTGATCGGGAAAGCGCGCATCGGCCGTGCGTGCCAGGGTCAGCATGTCCCGCCACCGGCCCGTCTCGCCATAGAGGCGAGCGAGCTGTGCGAGGGTGCCGAGTTCGATCTCGTCGCCGCGCCAGGATAGCGACAGGGCCTCGAGACGCCGCACCGCGTCGGCTGCCGTGATGCGGGCCTGGCGGCGGCCGAGCACGACCAGCCGCAGCGACGATTCCGCAGCGACGGCCGGCAGGAGGGACGAGCCCAGCCGTTCGTAGATCGCGAGCGCCTGGTCTGTGCGCCCGGCAGCCTCGTCCAGCAGGGCCTCAGCGAGATCGCTCTGATCGCGCTCGACCGTCCCGGCCGGCAATTGCTGGAGGGCGAAGACCGCCGCCTGCGCAGCCTCGAGGTCCCCCGCGCCGAGGGCCGCGCGGAGCATCGTCAGCCGGAACTGGCCGGCGATGTCGTCGGGATAGCGGGACAGGACGGGTTCCGCCCGCCGAATGGCGGCGAGGGCCTGCGGCCAGTTCCGCGCACGCGCGTCGAGGACCGCGCGCCACAAGCCGGCCTCCGGGTCGCCGGCGAGGATCTCGTCCGTGAGATGGACCCGCGCGGCCGCGTCCCGGCGGGCCCGCACGGCGGCGATCCCAGCCATGAGGAGGGCCTCCCGCCCGCGCGCGAAGACCGGATCCTCCTGAGCGGCGACGGCGAGAAGCCCTGCCGCCTCGTGATTCAGCCCGTTCGACAGCAGGGTCGTCGCGAGGGCCAGCCGCGCCGCGGACCTGTCGGAGCGCGGCGCTTCGGCCGCCACGGCCACCTGCTCGCGAATCCGCGCGAGGACATCGCCGCCCGTCGCCTCGCTCCAGGTCTCCGCCGAGACCAGAAGGGGCATCCGCCGGCCGGCCGCTCCGCCCCGGCCGAGGGCGGACAGCGACAGGCCCGACCGTCGCGACACGAGAACGCCGCCCCGGCCGAGCGTGACCTGAACCTCGTCCGCATTCGGCTGGACGACGACGCCCTGGATCGTCGGGAGGAGCGAGAACTCGACGAAGCGCCGCCCCGTCGCCATGCCTTGCCGGCCGGTGGTCGGCACGATCGCGAGAGGCGTGTCGTCCACGCTGAGCAGCCAGCGCACCGCGGTCGCATCGCCGAGCGCGACGGCCACCTCGCTGCGGCCGTCTTCGGCGGCCGCGCGCGTGACGAGGAGGTCGTCGGGAGGTGCGGCCGAGATGCCGCCGCGCAGGATCGTCCAACCCGTCCCCTCGCGGGCGAGCCTGATCGGCCGTTCGGGTTGCGAGCCGAAGGACAGGATCGAAAAGGGCCCGTCCTGGCGGACGGATTCGAAGCCGAGCGCCCGGCGGGCCGCCTCCTCCGTGCCAATGGCGACGGGAGCGGCGGACTGGAAGACGACCGTCACGCGCCCGCCGCGCTCGAACGCCGCCGCCGCGGTCTTCTCCCGGAACGGGATGGCGAGGACCGATGCCCCAGCCGTCTCGCCGAACGTCGCCGTGACCGGCGCAGGAGTTGCCGCAGGCGTCTCGGGGCCAAGGGGGATCGAGAACGGCTCGCCTGCGGGTCCGGCGACGGAGCGTGCGGGAGCAGCGCGCGGAGGCTCCGGCCTCGCCGGCGAGGCCGGCCGGGTCTCGGCGGCGAGGCCGGGCGCCGTTGCGGGCGCGGAAAGCCGCTCGCTCCCGGGAGCCGTGGCCACGGGCGTGGGGACGGAGGTGTCGGCAGGAGGCTCCGGGGCAAGGAGGTCCGCGACGAGAGAGCCGTCCTCGATGAAATGCCGCAGCACGCGCCCCGGCGCGGCCTTGAGCCAGATCCGAACACCGGACGCGTCGTCCTCCGCCTCGAATTCCGCGACGCCCGCAGCGGATTTCGCCCGGTTCCCGCCAGATTCGAAGCCCACATTCCCCTCGAACCAGCCCTCGAGGACACCGCCCGTTTCCTCGACGCGGATCGGCGCTCCCAGGCCCGCCTCGAACACGAGCCGGGTCCGGTCGGGCCGCTCGGCGAGGCGCAGGGCGACCACGCCGCGCGGCCGAGCCCGTCGCGATTGCTCCGCACGCAACGTCTCCTCCGCCGCCCGGGCCCGCGCCGCGAGTTCCGCGACGACCTCGGGCGGAAGGCCGGGCGGAAGGCCCGCCCAGTTCTCCGGCAGGAGATCGATGAAGACGCGTTCGCCGGCTTCGAGGAGATTGGCCTTGTACGGACGCGGGAGAGCGAGACGCAGCCCCGTCCGGTCCGGATCGCGCCGCGCATTGGCGACATAGCCGCCGAGTTCCGCCAGCAACTTCTCCGACCGGATGCTGGTCGGCTCCGCGAAGCCGACGACCAGGACGGAACCGGTATTGCGCAAGGTCACCTTGGTCGAGGCGTCGAACCTGAGTTCGATCCGCCCGAATCCCTGCATCGCCTGGCCGCGGATCGTGACGTCACGGGCCTGCGCGGCGGCCGATGCCAGAAGGGCGGCCAGTCCCGCCGCGAGGGCGGCTGTGCGAAGGCCAAGGATCGGGTGCGGGACGAGCCGCCGGCCCAGGTGACGCATGACGCAATTCTTCGCCCGTGCGGCGCCCTTGCGGTCTCGCGACGGGCCGGCAACGGTCCGGACGTTATGAGCAGAGGGCTAATGCCGGCTTAATTCGGCCGCGCTCCCGCTTTCGGCGGGGGCTCGATCGCGGGCAACTCCCCCGGTGGCAGGGCCGCGACCGGGCTGGCTTCGGCCGCTCCCGCGGGCCGGGCCAGGGCCGTCGTCAGCTTCTGCGCGACATCGGGGCTCATGGCGCCCAGGATCTCCGCCATCTTGCGCGGCGCGATCCGGCGCACGATCGGGACGAGAACGTCCTGCGGCAGGCGGTCGAAGACGCGCGCGGCGTCCTTCGGCTTCATCGCCTCGTACATCACGACGAGCCCCTTCAGCGGCTCCGCCTCCTTCTCGACCTCCGCGCGCACGGTGCCCTGCTCGGCGCGGCGGCGCTCCTCCGCCCTCGCCTCCGCGCGCCGTTCCGCCTCCTCGAGCAGCTTCTCGCGGGTCTCGAGGTCGCGGCTGCGCTGCTGCAGCTCCTCGCGGCGCTCGCCGAGGCGCTCACGGATCGCCCGCTCCGACGGCGAGCCCTTGGGGGTCTCCGCCGAGACGTCGCGACCGGGCTCGGAGGGCACCGACGGAGCCTCGGCGGCCCCCGGCGGCGCGACCTCAGGCGGAGCCTTGCCCGAGACCGATCCGGTCACGTCCGGATCGGCGGGCCGATAGTTGGAACGGGCATGGCCGATCACATGCCCGAAACGCGGAAGACCGTCCGGAGCGAGATCGGGCTCGGAGGGCGTCGCCAGGAAAGACGCGACCTTCAGCAGGAGAAGCGCGCCGGCCGCGACGACCACGCCGTCGACGAGGCGAAACCGCCTGGTGCGGCGTCCGGGCGTCGTCATGCGGCCTGACCTGCGACGCGGCGGGCCGAGCGGTCGGCGACGTCCCGCGCGAGCCGGATCGTGGCCAGCAGCCTGTCGGCTCCGGCGGGCGTGGACGGCACGGCGTCCTGCGCCGGTGGCGATGGCGCCTGCGGCGAGGCCACAGCTTTCGCCTCGACGGCGAGGCGACGGGAGATGGCGGCGATCTGCGACACCCGCTCGATGACCGCCTCACCGGCCGTGAGCTGCTCCGCGAGTTGCGCCGTGTGCCGCGCCGCCGCACCGAGCCTGTCTGCGAGCGCCTGCTCGCTGTCCCTCACGGTCATCCGAAGGGCCGCGATCGCCGCGTCGGCCTTGTCGGTCGCGGTCACGAGTTCGGCGACCACCACCCGCATCGCCGACTCGTCCTGCTGCATCCGCGACATCCGCCGCGACAGCCGCACGGAGGTCGCGATGGTGGCGACCAGGAGGATCGCGACGAGGAGGTCGGCCGCGAGGGCGAGAAGGGGTGTCATCGGGCAGTCCCTTCCGGACAGGCGCGGGCGAACCCGGCATCGGCGCCAGATGATCTCACGTCAGGCATGGGAGGATCCGAGTTCGGCGTTACTGGACGATGACTTCGCGGAACAGCACAGCTTCGACGCGGGTGGGAAAGACGGCGAGGTTGACCCGTCGCAGAAGCTCCTCGCGCAGGCGGTAGAGGCTACCCGAGCCGTCGAGGTCGCTGGCCCGGACTTCGCGCATGAAGACCTGGAAGATGTCCTGCACGCGGGGCAGCAGCGGCTTCACCTCGTCGACGCCCTTCGCATCCTTCAGTTCCAGCGAAACCTTGAGACGCAGGAGGCGCGGCCGCTCCTGCGGCGTCTCCTGGGCGAGGTTGATCATCATGTCCGCGACGTCGAGGAACGCCACCGGCTTCTTCACCTCGACGGCGACCTGGTCCGCAGGCTTCTTCTTCAGGAAGAACCAGCCGCCGCCGCCACCGAGCAGCAGGACGGCTGCGAGGATGACGGCAAGCTTCTTCCGGCCCCCGCCGGTCCCGGAGGCCGCGCTGCCCTCGGCATCGCTCGGCTTCGCCTTCTTCGCCATGATGGTGGATCCCGGCCGCCCGCCCCTCCAGGCAGCCACGCCGCGACCATTCCCCGATTATGGTTAACGCGTGGTTAACCCGGCAATTTCTGCCGACTTAACCTTGCCGGGCGGCACGGCGTTACTTGGACCCCGCGATCGGCTCGCAACATCAAGCATCTGTTAAGGCTAACGAATTCTGAAAATCCGGCGCTGGCACACGCCGTGCTGATCTCCATCCGCCGGGTTCGCGCTGGGGAGCGTCGAGAATCCGGCGGGGACTTACGGGAGCGGTTCATGGAGAACGCGCTGCTTGTCGGCCTGTCGCGCCAGGTGGCGCTCGGCCGAGAGCTGGACGTCATCGCCAACAATCTGGCGAACGTCTCGACGACGGGTTTCAAGGCGCGCTCGTCGCGCTTTGCGGAATATCTGATGCCGCAGGCACGGGCGGATGCGTTTCCGTCGCAGGATCGCGGCATCGCCTTCGTGGTCGATGGCGGCATGCCGCTCGACGTGACGTCCGGGCCGATCGAGCGGACCGGCAATCCGCTCGACGTCGCCGTCAAGGGCGAGGGTTTCCTCGTCGTGCAGACGCCGGGCGGCGAGCGCTACACGCGCAGCGGCGCCATGCAGATCGATCCGACGGGCCGCCTCGTCACGAACGATGGCTATCCGGTCATGGGCGATGCCGGCCCCGTCGTCTTCGGACCGCGCGAGGCCCATGTCGCCATCGCCGCCGACGGCACGGTCACGAGCGACCAGGGCGCGCGCGGCAAGCTCCGGCTCGTCAGCTTCGCCAATCCCCACATGCTGAAGAGCGAGGGCGCGAACGTCTATTCCGCCGCCGCGCAGCCGACGCCCGCCGGCACCGCCGCCAGCCTCGAGCCCGGCTCTCTCGAGCGCTCGAACGTGAAGCCGGTCGTCGAGATGACCCGGCTCATGGAGGTGCAGCGCAGCTATACCGGCGTCGCCAACATGATCGGGCGGATGGACGAGATGAAGCGCTCGACCCTCTCCAAGCTCGCCGACGTGGCCTGAGGAGGACACACCATGCGCGCCCTCCAATCCGCCGCCACCGGCATGATGGCCCAGGAACTGAACGTCCAGGTCATCTCCAACAACATCGCGAACCTGCGCACCACCGGCTACAAGCGCCAGCAGGCCCATTTCCAGGACCTGCTCTACCAGCAATATCGCCGCGCCGGCACGCAGACCTCGGAGCAGCAGAACCGGGTGCCGGCCGAACTCGCCCTCGGTTCGGGCGTGAAGACGGTCGCGACGCCGCGCGCCATGGGCCAGGGCAACCTGACCATGACCGAGAAGACCTACGACGTCGCCATCCGCGGCGAAGGCCTCTTCAAGATCCGGATGCCCGACGGACGCTTCGCCTATAGCCGCGACGGCTCCTTCGACCTCGACAATACCGGCCAGATCGTGACCCGCGACGGCTATGTGGTCGAGCCGGGCCTCATCGTTCCGCAGAACTCGACGGGCGTGACGATCAGCAATACCGGCCAGGTCCAGGCGACCCTGTCCGGCCAGACGACGCCGACCATCGTCGGCCAGATCCAGCTCTCGCGCTTCATCAACAAGACGGGTCTCGAATCCATCGGCGACAACCTCTTCATCGAGACGGCAGCGTCCGGCCAGGCGATCGACGCCAATCCCGGCACGGACGGCGCGGGCACGCTGCAGCAGAGCTATCTCGAGGAGGCGAACGTCAACGCCGTCACCGAGATCTCGGCCCTGATCGCAGCCCAGCGCGCCTACGAGATGAACTCGAAGGTCGTGACGGCCGCCGACCAGATGCTGTCCTCGACCAGCCAGATGTTCCGGGGCTGACGGACCATGACGACCGTCCTGACACGACCTCTCGTCTCGCTGGCCACCGTCGCCGCCCTGCTCTCGGCCGGTGCCGCCTTCGCGGCCGGGCCGATGCTCCGCGGCGACATCACGGCGAGCGCGGACACGCTCACCGTCGGCGACCTGATCGAGAACGCGCCCCCGGCCCTCGCCGACGCGCCGCTCTTCCGGGCCCCTGCCCTCGGGGCGACCGGGACCATCCAGACGCGCCGGATCCAGGCCGCCGCCGAGGCTCTGGGGATCGCCATCCAATCCGGCGGCCGCGTCCAGATCCTGGTCACGCGCGCGGCGCGCCGCATCGGCCCGGACGAGATCGAAGCCGCGATCCGGAAGCGCCTCGCCGCCGAGCACGGGCTCGACCCCGCCTCGACCGGAATCGTCCTCGACGGCCCCGCCCCGGTTCTCGCCGCTCCGCCGACCCTCACGGGCGAGGCGATCGCCTCGGAGATCGCCTTCGACCGCCGCACGCGCCGCGTCTTCGCATCCGTCTGGCTCGGGCCCTCGCCCGCCGAACGGCGCGCGCAGATCAGGATCGGCGGGTCCGTCGTCGATCTCATCGAGGTCGCCGTCGCCACCCGCCCGCTGGAGCGCGGGCAGGAATTGAAGGCCGGAGACATCACGATCGAGCGCCGCCCGCGCGACACGATCGGCGCGGATGCGCAGCATGACGGAGGTCCGCTCGCGGGGCGGATCGTCCGGCGCACGGCGGCAGCCGGCACCGTCCTGCGGCCTGCCGATTTCGCGAAGCCCGAACTCGTCGGGCGCGGCGATGTCGTGACCGCCGTCTACGAAGCGCCCGGCGTCGCCCTCGCTCTGCGGGTGCGGGCGACCGAATCCGGCTCGCTCGGCGAGACCATCGCGGTCGTCAACCCGCACTCGAAGAAGACGCTCCAGGCCATCGTGACCGGCCCCGGCCGCGTCTCCGTCGGCCCGGCCGCGCCCGGCCGCGTCGCCTCCGCAGCGAGGACGACCCCATGACGCCCCGCACCGCCCGCACCGAACCGAACGTCGAGTCCCACGCCATGACCCGCCCCATCGCCGCCGGGCTTCGCCTCGCCGTCCTCGCCGCCGCCGCTCTCGGGCTCGCCGGCTGCGGCGCGGCCGACCGCCTCGCCAATATCGGCGCCACGCCTGCGCTCTCGGCCATCAAGGACCCGACCGCGCAGCCCGGCTACAAGCCCGTGCGGATGCCGATGCCGACGCCGCAGCCCACGTCCTATGCCGCAAACTCGCTGTGGCGGACGGGATCGCGCGGCTTCTTCAAGGACCAGCGCGCCCACCAGGTCGGAGACCTCGTCACCGTGCGCGTCAAGGTCACGGACAAGGCCGATTTCGACAACCAGACCCGGCGCGCGCGCGCGAACGACGAGAGCTTCTCGGCCAAGAGCTTCTTCGGCGGCGAGCGGCGGCTGAAGAACGCCAATCCGGATTCGCTCGTCGATGCGGATTCGAATTCCAGCAGCGCCGGGACAGGTTCCATCCGGCGGAAGGAGGAACTCGTCACCAACGTCGCCGGCGTCGTCACGCAGGTCCTGCCTAACGGCAATCTCGTCGTCGAGGGCAAGCAGGAGATCCGGGTCAATTTCGAGGTCCGTGAACTCATCGTCGCCGGCATCGTCCGGCCCGAGGACATCGAGGCGGACAACACGATCGAATCGACCAAGATCGCCGAGGCGCGCATCGCCTATGGCGGCCGCGGCCAGATCACCGATGTCCAGCAGCCGCGATACGGCCAGCAGGTGATGGACATCCTGCTGCCGTTCTGAGGATAACGACCGTTCCCCGGAACGTCGGCACGCTCCCCACGTCCGCCGACGTTCCCGACGCGGCCCCGGTGCTCTCGCCGGGGCCGCACCCCCGTTTCGGCCCTCGCCTCGGGCCGGTCATGAGCAAAGGTCGGTTCGGTTCATGTCGTCCAGCGTCAACGGTGCCGAGGTCAAGGTCTCGGAGAAGCAAGGCTCGCTCGTCCTGACCATCGACCGGCCTTGGGCCGGCAACTCGATCTCCCTGCCGACGGCGAAAGGCCTCCGCGAGGCCATGGCGGCCTCGCGGACCAGGACCGACCTGCGCGGGATCGTCATCACGGGCGCCGGCGGCAAGTTCTTCTGCACCGGCGGCGACCTCAAGGCCTATCGCGCCCTCCGCACGCCGGAGGAGCTGTCCGAGACCTTCGGCTTCATCCGCGACCTCCTCGTCGAGATCGAGCACCATCCGCTGCCCGTCATCGCCGCGATCGACGGCTATGCGCTCGGCGGCGGGGCGGAGCTCGCTCTGGCCTGCGATCTGCGCATCGCCTCGCCCGCGGCCAAGATCGGTTTCCCGCAAGCGAAGCTCGGTCTCCTGCCCGGCTGGAACGGCACGGAAAGACTGGTCCGCGCCATCGGCCCGAGCCGCGCCACCCGCCTGCTCCTCGAGGCCGCAGCGCTTCCGGCGGAGGAGGCTCTCGCCCTGGGTCTCGTCGACATCGTGACGACGGGAGCGGATGCGGCCGATGGGAGCCTGGACTATCTCGCCGGGCTGACGGCCGCGCCACTGGCGATCCGGGCCGTGAAGGAGGCCGTGCGCGCAAGCCGTCCGGCCGTCTCGACGGAGACGACGGCCGAGATGTTCGCCAGGCTCTGGTTCACCGAGGACCACCGGGAGGCCGAACTCGCCTTCGTCGAGAAGCGCAAGCCCGTCTTCACCGGCAAGTAGGTCCGGTCCGGGCCGCGGCACCGGAAGTGCTGCCCGCTCCCGAGATGACGGCACGCTCTAACTTATTATGATCGCGTGCTGTTATCGGAAAACCGGATTCCACTTTTCCGCAGCACGCTCTAAGCGATCCGCCCCGTCATGACGAACAGGGCGTTGCGCCCGCACGGCTCAAGCTTCACCGCCAAATCCTCGACGACATCCCGATATCGCGCCAGAACTTCGATCTCCGAGCTGAAATAGCGCACGTGCGAGATCGAATCGAAGTTGGGAACGGAGCCGATGAACGCGGCACCGGATCGCAGTCGAGACAGGACCCCGAGATCGTCGTCGACATGTTCGAGGAACTCGGTGGCGACGACGGTATCGTACCCGATCCCGTCGAGGCTTTTCGGATCGAAGATGTCGGCCTGGACAAAAGACACAGCGGAGCAGCGGCTCCTCGCCTGGGCGATCGCCGTCGCGCTGAAATCGATGCCGGTATAGAGGACCGACGGCCGCCGAGCGTGGAGGAACGCAGCGAACTGGCCCGGGCCGCAGCCGATATCCAGCACCACGCTCGAGGGCTCGATCCGCTCGACGATGGTGCTCCACACCGGCGCGTAGATGCTGTCCTCCGAATCCGCCGCATATTCGGCGCTGCCGCTGTAGACGACATCGTAATAGGCGGAGGACAGCTGGCGGGATGTCCTCTCCCCCGCGTCGTCGGGACCGGCCAGCCTCGATCGACATTCGGCCGCCATGGCCCGCAGGTGCAGCGGAACCACGTCGTCCGGCCAGGACGTGCTGTCGATCAGATCGAGCGCCAGGGACCACTCACACCGCATGAAGTGCAATTGGGCCAGGAGGCCACGGTCCTTGTCGATATCCTCGCCCCTGTACACGAGCGAGGTCAGGACGGCATGGGCGTCCGCATGCCTGCCCGCCTTCATCAGATAGGCCGCCATCTGACGCGACCACTGAAGATTGCGTTTGTCGCTCAGGCGAATGGCGGAGCGAAGCTGCTCGATCGCGCCGTCCCAATTCTGCAGCCGCGCCTCGGTGGAGGCGAGGAGCGCGAACCATTTGGGATGCGTGTCCGACGAGACGGCTTCCAGCAGGATACGCCGCGCCACCTCGAAGCGCCCGCTTCGGAAAGCGTCCAGAGCGTTGTCGAAACTGCTCCCGCTGCCCACCCTCATGCCCTCGCTCTGTCGACCCGCCTCCATACGGCAACGATCTTGTTCGGCTGCCGCGTCTTCGCAACGGGAGCTGCGCTCCCCGTCAGCCGGACGAAACCGTCAGGACCGAGATGCGGTGATGGCACGAAGCCCAGCCCGATGGGCCCGGCCTAGGGCGAGGGTCCGTCCAAGGCAAGTCCGCGACGGATCGCGGATCAAGGCAGGATCATCCCTCCCGGCATCGCGGGGAAGGGAAGGATCGCCGAGCACGGCGGGCGGGGCCGGGCCTCGGAACCCCGCGGCGCAATCATCGGAGCGACGGGTCCGCACCACCGCCGGAACCGGCGCTCCTCTGGGGCTTCGCGGACCGCGATTGCGTCCTTCTTTGACGCCGGCCGGCCCTAGGCGGCCGCCGGGCCGACCCATGCGCCCTGCGGCAGCTCCCGGTACCCCGCCTTCTTCGCCGCCTGGATGCGGCGATTGGCTCGGTGGAGGCTTCGCAAGGCCTCGAGCTGCTCCTCTTTCGTGAGGAGATCGTCGTTCTGCACGCGTTCGCGCAAAGCCTTGATGGTGTCGTTATTCACGTCATGCCCCTCTGTTCAGGCCGGCTTGTTCGGCGCCTCCGGTCACGCTCGTCGGCTCGACGAGACGCTCGGGACCAGAAGCACGGCCAAGCAGCACATCCCTGCCACCGGCAGGTCTTTGAAGTCAATACTTATCGAATACAGTTGTTCTTCAGAGTTTCGCAACATATCCGGAAAAACGACGCGCAGCCGGAACCCATATCTGCATAGAGCAGCCGGTTCCGGCCCGCCATGAATGCGACGGTATCGACACCACGCATGCGACACGAATGCGACATACGAACTCAGCACGATGCGGGACCCGCCGACACGACGTCACCGGCCGCGATCGCCAAAGCCGCTCGATGCCGCATATCCGCCGCCGATGAGGCCAGGCCGGAACGGGGGATCCGGAGCGGTCCATCGACGCGAGGAGGTCGCGAGACCTCATGCCGGCGTCGAACATCTTGTTTCGTGGCCGGAGCACGGCTATGGTCGGCCTCTGCCGGGCTGCTTACCCGGCGACGAGGTGTCCTGTGCGCGACGCGCGCCCCAACGCAACTGCCGACGACGCCGCTTTCGCGGCGGTCGATGCTGTGCGTCGCCCCTCGCTTCTTCGTCCCGCGCTTCTTCTCCTTATCAGCCCCTGAGGGCCGCAAGGGCGTGCACGCCCGGGCGCTCAGGGGTCGCGGCACCGAACCCGAAGCGCCTGTCCTGCCTGTGAGGCGACGGCGCGACCGCATTCAGAGGCTCCCATGACCGACACCACCACCCATCCCCGCGCCGGCGCAGACCGCGTCATCATCTTCGACACGACCCTGCGCGACGGCGAGCAATGCCCCGGCGCCACCATGACCTTCGAGGAGAAGATGGCGGTCGCCGATCTCCTCGACACGATGGGCGTCGACGTGATCGAAGCCGGCTATCCGGCGGCGTCGAACGGCGATTTCGAAGCGGTGGCCGAGATCGCGCGACGCACGAAGCGGGCGGTGGTCGCCGGCCTCGCGCGCACCGCCTCCGGCGATATCGACCGGGCCGGCGAAGCCGTCCGGTTCGCCAAGCGCGGCCGCATCCACACCTTCGTGTCCACCTCCCCGGTGCATATGAAGTACAAGCTCCAGAAGACGCCCGAGCAGGTGCTGGAGATGTCGGTCGCGGCGGTGACGCGGGCCCGCGGCTTCGTCGACGACGTCGAATGGTCCGCCGAGGACGGCACCCGCACCGAGATCGACTTCCTCTGCCGCTGCGTCGAGGCCGTGATCAAGGCCGGCGCGACGACGGTGAACATCCCCGACACCGTCGGCTACACCACGCCCGACGAGTACCGCGCCCTGTTTCGCACGGTGCGCGAGCGCGTGCCCAACTCCGACAAGGCCGTGTTCTCGGTCCATTGCCACAACGATCTCGGCATGGCGGTCGCGAATTCGCTGGCGGGCGTCGAAGGTGGCGCGCGCCAGATCGAGTGCACCATCAACGGCATCGGCGAGCGGGCGGGGAACGCCGCGCTCGAAGAGATCGTCATGGCGATGCGGGTGCGCGGCGACGTCTATCCCTACGATAGCGGCATCGAATCGGCCATGCTGACGCGGGCTTCGAAGGTCGTCGCCTCCGCGACCTCGTTCCCGGTCCAGTACAACAAGGCCATCGTCGGCCGGAATGCCTTCGCGCACGAGAGCGGCATCCATCAGGACGGGATGCTGAAGCACACCCAGACCTACGAGATCATGACCCCGGCCTCGGTCGGCGTGGCCAAGACCTCGCTGGTTCTCGGCAAGCATTCGGGCCGCGCCGCCTTCCGCTCGCGCCTGGAGGAGATGGGGCACAAGGTCTCCGACAACCAGCTCCAGGACATGTTCGTCCGCTTCAAGGAGCTCGCCGACCGCAAGAAGACCGTCTACGACGAGGATATCGAGGCCCTGGTCGACGAGAACGTCGCCCATCTGCACGATCGCATCCGCCTCGATTCGCTGACGGTGATCGCCGGCACGCGCGGACCGCAGCGTGCGACGCTCCGCCTCGACATCGACGGCCGCAAGGTCACCGAAGAGGCCGACGGCAACGGGCCGATCGACGCGGTCTTCAACGCGATCAAGGCGCTCGTGCCGCATGAGGCGGTGCTGGAGCTGTATCAGGTCCATGCGGTGACCGAGGGCACCGATGCGCAGGCTGACGTCTCCGTGCGCCTCGCCGCCGACGGCCGTGCCGTCACCGCGCGCGGCGCGGATCCGGACACGCTCGTCGCCTCCGCAAAGGCCTATCTCGGGGCCCTCAACAAGCTGCAGGCCGGCACGGCGCGGATGCACGCGCAGCACGCCGCCGAGTGAACCAGCGTCTCGTCGACCGTCGTGATCGGCGGTCGACGCCATCCCCCAGCGAGAGCGGCGCCGTCTCGCACAGCACCTTGAAGCCGGCTGCGAGCGCATCGCCTCGAGGCCCGAAACCGGGTTCGTCCACAGGGTGCGGAAATTCCGTCTTTTCGAGGCGCGACCGGGTGGACAGCGCAAAACACCCCTGATAGAGACCCACCTCCCGACGCGCTGCGGCGCAGACGGCGATGGGCGCATAGCTCAGTTGGTAGAGCAGCTGACTCTTAATCAGCGGGTCCTAGGTTCGAGCCCTAGTGCGCCCACCATCGCCTTCACGGACTTAGCAGCGATTTCCGGAGCAAGCGGCCTCGGCCGGAAATTTTGCCGACCCAATGCGGACCCCGCGGAACGAACCCGGCACTCCAAATGACTTCGAAGGCAGAATGGCTCCAGCGAGCAATTCTGCAGGTTCGCGCGCTTCGCCATGAGGCGCCATCCCACGGGCTCGGCCTTCTTGGCCTGCTGCCGGTTTCGTGGACACCGAGGTTGGGTGTTTCATGAAACCGGCAGCAGGCCAAGAAGAGAATTTCGGCCCAAGTTGGGCCGAAGAGCCAGGGGCGCCCTGAGGGGGTGTGAGCGCCGCCCGGCCCGATGCGTTCCTGCGCCCCCCGCCTGATGCCGCCCTGCTAAAGCTGGCGATCAACAGGACAGATCAGGCGCGTAGCGCTCACTGACATTTGAGCGTCTCGCAGGACGCGATGAGTACGCAACCCCGTTGATTAACCAGTTTTTCACCATGCGAGGCTTTAGTCGGATCGGGCTCTGAAGCCGAGGTGAAGCTGGTGAAACGAGTTGCTCTCACCCTGGCCGCAACGTTGCTGGCTGCACCGGCAATCGCTGCCGATCCCGCCATGGACGGGTTCCCTGGGGGCACGGCGGCTCCCCTCAACACGAGCGGCTGGTACCTCCGCGGCGACATCGGTGGTTTCGCGCATCTGCGATCCTCTGTGGAGGGCCTCCTTCCGAACGGTGATATTCGAAGCTTCGAGCGGGAGCGCATTTCGGATGCGCTATCCCTTGGTGGCGGCGTGGGTTATCGGTTCAACGAGTGGTTACGCGCCGACGTGACGGCCGAGTGGCGGACGCCCAGCGGTTTCAAAGCAACGAATTCGGGCTCGAACTACGTCAATGGCTTTTCCGCGGAGAAGGCGTCGCTCTCGTCTAGCGCATACATGCTGAACGGATATGTCGACCTCGGCACCTGGGCGGGAATTACCCCGTATCTCGGAGCGGGCATCGGCATCGCGAGCAAGCGCATCGACACCTGGAGAACGCAGGTGGTCTGCTTCACGGCGGCCTGCACACCATCCGGACCCAAGCTGACGCTACCGAGTACCAGCAGGACCGATCTGGCCTGGGCGCTGATGGCTGGCGCCGGGGTTGGACTTGCGGACGGGCTCGCGCTCGATGTCGGCTACCGGTACCTCGACCTTGGGCCGATGAAGACCAATCGCGACCTGTACGGCGTTTCCGCCAAGATGGCGGACGTTCGCGCTCACGAGGCTCGCATCGGCCTGCGTTACCTGTTCCCGTAGGCCGAACCATCGCCGGGCGGTGGTGCCGATGTTCGAACTGGCTCGAAGTTCCAAGACATTTGCATATTCGGTCCCATCGCAGGGTGCCCTGCCGACACCTGCTTCTTGGCGACACTCAGCCCCTTAGCTTGACGACGTTCTCCGTCTCAGGCGGCGCGCGTGTGACCTCCGCCGCCCATGCCTCTAGCGCTCGCTCCCGTTCCTTCGCGAAGTCATGGCGCTGATAGACGCTGGCCACGCCTTTCAGCTTCGCCGGCTTGTGCGCGAGGAGCTTGTCCGCGACGATCGAATCGAAGCCCATCGGCGCGAGGCGCCGGTGCGGCGGAAGTCGTGCAGGCGCCACGGGATCAGCTTCTCGGGCTCGCCCGCGGCTTCCTTCGCGGCCTTGGCCCTGGCCTTCACGATCTCGGCATCCGTGACACGACAGGGATTTTTCCGGGTCAACGGCTTCGGCCGGAGGCAGGGCGAAGCCGCTGCGGGCTCGAGCTCAACGCGCCCCGGAAGCCGCCCCTGAGCGGCGATCCTTTCTCGGCGCCGTCGAGACAGACGGCGCGCTTGCCGCAGCCTATCCGACGCCAGGGTCGACGTCCGAGCCCGGCCCTTTCGACGGCAGGGCTCCATCGCCGGGCGTGTTCACCTCATCGGCTTCCTGTTGCTTCGACGGTTTGTCCTTCCGGCCCGAGACGGGCTCGCCGCCGTCGCTCGGCCGGCTTCCCTCGTTCGGCGGACCGGGCTTCTTGTTGGAGCCGGGGACTGACATCGTTGGACCTCCTGTCGAGAGCAACGCCCAGCAACCCGAGGCGTTGCACGTCCACGGCAGGACGGCCGCCCCGCAACCAGCGGAACCGGCCAGAAGGGTGAAACCTCCATCCGGGGCGCGGGTCGGACACCGGGTCCGACGGCGCGGCAACCGCCTCCTGCCGTCCCGGACCGTTCGCGGCGGCATGATGCAGGAACCCTGCCTTCGCCTCGGCCGAAGGCAGGGTTCCTGCATTTCCACATTGTGCGAGGGTGTTCAATTCTCAATGCTCGCACCTCAAGCAAATCCGCATCGTTCTCGCCAATACGATGCGTCGATGCCGATGGGAGCGAAGCATGAATCTCCTGAACCGCAAGACAATTCTGTCTATCCTCGCAGCCATCGCGGCAACGACTGCTACGATCTCTCCAGCTAGCGCTGCCCAGTCTGCGTCGGCGAATGCCGAGGCGCGACGAGCCTGTGCCGCACGGGATCTCAAGCTGGTCGTCCTCTTGGAAGACCAGGGGGCGAACACCGCGTCGCAAAAGCTCGACGGCGTTTTCCGGGATGTCATCCGCGCCCGCGGCGCTTGCTCCGAGGGCCGATGGGCGGACGCTCTGAGCATCTACGACAAGGCGGAGCAGAGCCTGACCGTCAGGTAGCCCATATCCGGTCCCGGCTCGTCCCAGGCGCAGCCGACGCTCGCCGTCACGATCGGCGTGCGAGCGGCTGCGCGTCATCGTCGGCTCATGAAGGGCCCGACGTCGGAGAGGGATCCTGAGGCCCGGCTCAGCGTGTCCTCCCGGCAACATCATCGAGAGAAGCGGCGGCGGGCTGTCCGACCCTCTCAACATCCGCGTCTCGCAGCGCGCTCGACCTATCGTCGCGAAAAGACTGCGTTTCTGCCGACCAAGTGAACCGGCGCGCGCCGGCACGGCAACACATCCCTAGAATAGATCTAAATCATTGTTGTTGCACGGTAATTCTTCCAACCCTATCCGGCTTTGGATTGATGACGACGGGGTGGCGCCAGCGGACTGGCGCTCGAACTTCGGTTGCTTGGATCGGCACGATGGTTCTTGTTCACACAAGCGGGACGCGCCTCTGCGGCACCTCGCCCGTCGCCGGCACGGGCGGGTGCGGCGCGATCCATCCTTCATGCCCCTCGTCCGCGCGATGAGCTGGGACCTCCATAAGCTCTTCGTCCGGCACGCACGCGACATCGCGGCGGCCCTGAGACGCCGCGGCTTGACCGAAGAGACGGCCGCGGATCTGACGCAGGACACGTTCGTGCGGGTTCTGGATTCGCCGCCCGGCAAGGCCGCCTCCGCCCATAACCCGGCGGCCTATCTGTTCCGTGTCGCCCGCAATCTCGGCGTCGACCACATCCGGCGGGAGCGGATCCTGACCCGGGTCGACCTGTCGCCGGAAGACCTCGCTGCCATCGCGGATGCGTCCCCCTCCCCCGAGCGGATCGTCTACGATCGGCAGAGGCTGGGGCTGACCCGCGCGGCGCTCGCGGAGCTTCCGCAGCGGACGCGGGCCGCCTTCGAGATGCATCGGATCGACGAGATGACCATCGCCGAGGTCGCCGCGGAGCTCGACCTGTCGGTCTCGCGAACCTGGGCCCTGATCCGCGATGGCTACGAGCATATCGATGCCCGGCTGGCGGGCCTTTGAGGCAGCCCTCGGGTCTCGTGATCGGAGAGCCGGCTTCCCCGTTTCCGCAGCATGCTCACGCCGGCTGGCTTGACCGCAGAAAATCCGCGCCGCTCACTCGTAGAACATCCTGGGGCCTCAAGCGCCCCATCCCGCGAGCGCTGTTGGAAAGATGGCATGACAGAGGTGCCCGAGGATCGCCGCCTGTTCCGTGAAGCGGCCGACCTCGCCATCCGGCTGCAGAACGATCCCAGCAACCCGGTCTCGGTCGAGATGCTGCGAGCCTGGCTGGCCCGGAGCGCGCAGCATCAGGCAGCCTGGGCCAGGATCTCCGCGATCCACGGCATGACCGGCCAGGTTCTCAAGGAGAACCGGAGGGCCGCGCGCGCGGGGCATGGCCCGTCGAGGCGCAGCCTCGTCATCGGCGGTGCGATCGGGCTCGGGGCTGCGGCGGCCGGGTCCCTGGCCCTGCCGCGCGCGCTCCGGCGGCTGCAGGCCGATTACACGACCTCCACCGCGGAACTCCGGCCGGTCGTCCTGACCGATGGCAGCGTGATGACGCTGGGTCCCGACAGCGCGGTCGCGATCCGCTACGGCGGCGAGCGGCGGGCTGTCGAATTGCTGTCCGGCATGGCCTATTTCGAGGTCGCCCCCGAGCCGGCGAGGCCGTTCGTCGTCCACGTCGATCGGTTCTCGGCCACGGCTCTCGGCACCGCGTTCGACGTCTCGAACGATGCCGGCTTCATCTCCGTGTCCGTGAGCCACGGCGTCGTCGAGGCGAGCACCGCCGGTCCGGGGCAGCGCAGCGCCGAGCGGCTGAACATCGGCCAGTGGATCACGCTCGACAGCTCGTCTCACGCGATCAGCCGCGGCCTGCGGGAGCCGTCCCAGATCGCGGCCTGGCGCGACGGAATGATCGTCGCGGACAGGGAGACGGTCTCCGCCATGGTCGCGAAGATCGCCCGCTGGCAAGGCGGGCACGTCGTCATGGCCGATCCCTCGCTCGGCTCACGGCAGGTCAGCGGCGTGTTCGACCTCAGCGATCCGATCCGGGCGCTCGAGGCCGTGGCGCGTCCGTTCGGCGCCAAGGTCCGTCGCATCGGCCCGCTCGTCACGGTCCTGTCCCCCGTCTGACGAATTCGGCGATCCGGGAGAAAATCCCGCGCCCTCGTTCGTAAAGCCATCAGAGGGGCTGCGCGATCCAGCCGACAGGCGTCCGGCCCTCCCGACGGAATCTGGAGTGGTGGGGCTATGGCGCTGCGGTTGAATGGAAGCGATCTCGCCGGGATCGGCCGGAGGGCTCTCGTCGCGGCGCTGCTCGCGACCACCGCGCTCGCCGGCGGCATGGCCGGGGCGGGCGACGCCTATGCCCAGGCTCAAACGACCTTCGACGTCCCGGCGGGCTCGTTGAACCGCGCCCTCGCGGCCTTCGGGCGCCAATCGGGGACGCAACTCTCCTACGATGCCTCGCTCGCGAGCGGCAAATCCTCGGCCGGCTTCCGGGGCCAGGGAACCCGGCAGGAGGCGATCGCCCGCATCCTGCAGGGATCCGGGCTGAGCCACTCCTTCACCGATGCGAGGAGCGTTCTGATCACCGGTCCCGCTCCTGCCGCCCGCGGCGGCGCGGCCGCCAACGGATCGATCCTGCTCGACACGATCGAGGTCAGCGGCCGGAGCGGGGTCTCGAACGCCGACACGCCCTACGAAACGCCCGGATCCGTGTCCTTCATCTCCCGCGAGGAGATCGATCGCCTGCCGCCCACCTCGCCCGGCGACATCCTGATCAACGCGCCCGGCGTCCTGAACGGCGGCAACCGGGTCGGCAATTCGATCAGCCCCAACATCCGCGGTCTTCAAGGCATGGGCCGCGTCAACACGACGGTCGACGGCGCCCTCAACGCGACGACGTCGTATCGCGGCTATGCCGGCAATCGGGACGAGACCTATATCGATCCGGACCTGATCGGCGGCGTCGATATCATCAAGGGCCCCAGCGCCGGGGTCGGGACCGGCGCCATCGGCGGCAACATCGCCATGCGCACCCTCGCGGCCGGCGACATCGTGAAAGCCGACCAGAACTGGGGCATCCGCATCAAGGGCGACCTCGGCACCAATACCCGCTCCCCGGTGTTCGATACGACGACGACCCTGTCCAATCCGCTGACGCGGCCGAAGGACCGGCCGCCGTCGTTCAACGGCGACAGCTTTTCCGGCAGCATCGCCGCCGCGACGATGCAGGAGCATGTCGAAGGCATCTTCGCGATCTCCCGGCGCAAGCAGGGCAATTACTTCGCCGGATCGATGGATGCGGAGCGCGGCTTCGTCTACCCGATCGGCAGCGGACTGAACCCGGGCCGCAATGCCGTCATCCGCCCTGGCGAGGAGGTGTACAACACCTCGCAGGACACGACGTCCATCCTGGCGAAGGGCAAGTTGAAGTGGGACAACGGTCAGTCCTTCGAGCTCGGCTACATGCGCTATTTCAGCTCGGCGGGCGAAGAGGACGAAGCCCTCATCAACAATCCGAGCTACTCGTTCGGGCAGCGCAAGCTCAGCAAGACCACGCTCGACACCTACACGGCGAAGTACCGCTACGAGCCGTCCGATAATCCGCTCGTGAACCTGCGCGTCAATCTC
Source organism: Enterovirga rhinocerotis (assembly GCF_004363955.1). Classification (GTDB taxonomy): domain Bacteria; phylum Pseudomonadota; class Alphaproteobacteria; order Rhizobiales; family Beijerinckiaceae; genus Enterovirga; species Enterovirga rhinocerotis. Next base: position 20,032 of record NZ_SNZR01000014.1, on the reverse strand, counting down.
TGGCTCACGGACCTCGAGCACAGGCGGGGAGAAGCGTATCCCGTCGGCTTCCGCAACCACAACGTCGTCACGCTCGGAGGCGACGTCACCAATACGGCGCGTTTCGACACGGCCCTCGGTCCGCTGACGCTGGATAGCGGTGCGGAATTCCGCCGCGAGCGGGCCGAGGCCCCGCAGCGGATCGAGGGATTGATCCAGAACAGCCGGGGCCCCAACGGCAACCGTCTTCTCAGCGCCGGGTTCGGACGGCTGACCTTCGAGCCCGTCAACTGGCTGAAGCTGTCTGCCGGAGCGCGGTTCGACCATTATCACGCCGAAGGCGAGGGGATCGCGTCCATCTTCCCCGATCGGAGCGGATCGCGGCTGAGCCCGAACTTCGGAGCCGTCATCACGCCGTTCGAGGGCTTCCAGCTCTTCGCGGAATACAAGGAAGGCTACCGGCCGCCGAGCCTGCGTGAACTCTATTGGGAAATGTTCAGCCTGCAGGTCAATCCGAACCTCAAGGGAGAGGTCTCGAAGGGGTGGGAGTTCGGCTTCAACGTGCTGCGCGACAACGTGCTGACGGACGGCGACAAGCTACGCTTCAAGGCGACGTACTTCCAGAACAAGTACGACAATTACATCATTGTCGACGACGTGCCCGGGACGATGAACAACCCGCGCCAGCAATTCACGAACATCGACCGCGCCAACTACGACGGCTTCGAACTCTCCGGCTCGTATGACACGGGCACGTTCTTCGCCCAAGGCAACTTCACGAAGTACATCAAGGCCGAATATTGCAAGAGGGAATCAGGCTGCACCATGCCGAGGCTGGACGAGGTCCTCGGCAATGTCACGCCGCCGACCTATGTCCCGCCGGAATGGAGCGGAAGCGTCACCGGGGGCGTGCGTCTGTTCGACCAGGCCCTGACCCTCGGCGGCCGCGTCTATTTCGCCTCGACCCGCATCGGTTCGAAGTGGCCGCCGGCCGCGTCGAGAACGCCAGGTCTAATCGGGCTGAATTACACTTGGCCCCAATTCGCCGTGTTCGACCTGTTCGGAAGCTACAAGCTCGGCGAGGACACCGTGCTGGACTTCAGCATCCAGAACCTCACCGACAAATACTATTACGACCCGCTGGCAACGACGGGCATGCCGTCGCCCGGCCGCACCGCCCGCATCGGACTGACGCATCGGTTCGGGGGGAACTCCCTCCCCGCCTTCCCGGCCTTGCCGCGCCTCGGCAACGCTTCGGCCGGAGCGCCGGGCGAGGACTGGACCGGCCTCTACGCCGGATTCCATCTCGGCCACGCCAGGGCGGAGATGTCCGGCTCCGTCACGACCGCAAGCGGGGGGCCGGCACCGACGAGCGAAGCTCCGGGCTTCGTGAAGAACGGCACGATCGGCGGCGCCCAGATCGGCTTCAACTACCAGTTCGACAACCGCGTGCTCGTCGGCATCGAGAGCGATTTCACCTTCCTCGGCAAGAAGGGCGACGCAACGCGGACGATGGCGACCGAGACGGCGTCCCTCGCCGCATCCGGCGCGATCGAGGCGGATACGCAATACAAGCTCGACTGGATGACGACGCTGCGCGGACGCGTCGGGTATTCGTTCGGGCGGTTCATGGTCTACGGCACCGGCGGGGCCGCCTTCCTGCAGGCGAGCGGTCGCCGCCAGCAGTATCGGGCGACGCAACTCACGGCGTCGCCGACGAGCACGGCGTATTCCTTCACCGACACGGACACGAAGACCGATCTCGGCTGGACGGCAGGCGCCGGGTTCGAATACGCCATCACCAGCAATTGGTCGCTGCGCGGCGAGTATGCCTATGCCGGCTTCGACAACGGAGCCCTCTCCTTCGATCAGGCACGGGGCGGCGTGAAACAGCCGATCACGACGTGGACGAGTTGCAGACGCGGCAGTCCCAATCCGCCCTGCCCAGCCGGCTACACGGGAACCCTCGTGAATACGGTTCCGGGATCGGTGAACGAGGTGAGCGGGCGTGAGGCCTCGACCAACATCGGTCTGCACATGCTGAAGGTCGGTTTGAACTACCGGTTCTGACATTGACCAGAACACGGACGCGCGAGCATCCGGGCGAGCCCTTCGACCACGCGCCGGGGAACCGGGCACGCGCCGTCGCGGGGTGGGCCTGCGCGGGCACGGTCGCCTTGGCCGTGCACGTGGCCGCCCTGGCCTGGTTGGTCCGCGCGGAGCCGGTCGAGAGTCCCGACCAGCCCCTGGCGGCGATCGAGATCGAATTCGCGCCGGTCCCCGAGGCGGTCCAGAGCGACGCGCCGAACATCGCGGCGGATCGGAGCGTCTCGGAGGCGTCCAGCAGCGACGCACCGAGCCCGGAGGCCGAACCGGAATCGGAAATCCCGCCCGAGCCGGTCAAGGCGGCGGCCGAGGATGTGCCGGAGACGACCGAGCCGCCGAAGCCGATCGAGCCAGCCGATCCCGTCGAGACCGCGACCACTCCTCCCGTCGAGCGGGCCGAGGTGCCCCTCCCCGCGGCACGTCCGAAACAGCCGCGCAAGAAAACGGTCGCCGTACAGAAGCCGAAGCCCCGAAGCTCCGCCTCGGCATCGAGACGAACCGACAAGGCGGCCGCGCAGGTGCCGGTCTCGGCCCGCAATGCGGCGTCCGCGTCCACGAGCGGGCCGGGCTCCTCGATGTCGCCGGCCCAGTGGCAACAGCGCCTGATGGCGCATCTGGAGCGCCGCAAGCAATACCCGTCCGGCTCGCGCTCGCGCCGGGAAGCGGGGATCGGCTATGTCCGCTTCCAGATCGACGAGACCGGCAGGGTGCTGTCCGTCTCGCTGGCGCGGTCGTCCGGATTTGCGGAGCTCGACGCCGAGGTCGTCGCGCTCGTCCGGCGCGCCTCCCCCGTGCCGGCGCCGCCTGCGGGCACGAACAGGACCATCACCGCGCCGGTTCGGTTCTCCGTAAGGTGAGCCGAGCCGAGATCGACGAACGAGCGATCTCGAGCAGGTTCAGGAAGAACGGGGTCCGACCTCCTCGACTGCCGGTCGGCACGCTCGCAAACCCTCCGCCCGCTTCTCGAACCGCACGCATAGCGGACCGAGCCGCCGAGACCCTCCCTCGCGCGGCGCGTGGTGGAATGTTCCAATTCGGATCGCTCGAATGGCATTTTATGCCGCCAATGTCTCATATTATAGAATTGACCACACCGTAATGCGCCACCTAATCTCAGCAATATAAAGACTTCACGGCCATTAGCCTAATATCTGGCGTCATTATGATCATTACTATATCACCGCATGCCATCGGTATTGCGGCCTCCAGTCCTGAGATCATCACGGCACGGTGCCGATGCGACGCGGGGGGATCGAAAACTCCTCTGTCGCTCTGGCAGGTCCTGTGCCCAACCCTGTGCGGATGAGCCGACGCCGCGGTCGACTGCCGCCCCTGTAAGACCGCCGCTCTCCCTCCTCCAGCGGAACCATTCCCCAAGATGGGGGGGGCCGGATCGATCAGAGCAGACCAGAACAATCGGACGAGGGGCCTCACCCGGGCAAGGCTCGCATCGGGCCGCCCTCGCCGACATCACGAAGGACAAGCCGGAAGTACCATGAAAGCAGTCGTATTACGGGAACATGGCGGCCTCGACAGGCTGCAATACGAGGATAACTTTCCGGACCCGGTGGCCGGCGAAGGCGACGTCGTCCTGAGGGTCAGGGCCAGTTCGCTCAATTATCACGACGTCTTCACCCGCCGCGGCATGCCCGGCATCAAGATTCCGATGCCCGTCATCATCGGGCTCGACGTCGCCGGCGAGATCGCCGAGATCGGCCCTGGTGTCACGGGCTGGAAGGTCGGCGACCGCGTGCTGGTCGATCCCGTCAACCGCGTCGAAGGCGGCCTGATGGGCGAGACGGTGAATGGCGGCCTCGCCGAGCTGTGCAAGGCGAAGGCGCATCAGCTCATCCGCCTCCCCGAGGGCGTGTCGTTCGAGCAGGCCGCCGCGCTTCCGGTGGCCTACGGCACCGCGCTCCGGATGATGACGACCGTCGGGCAGGTCAAGGCCGGCGAGAAGGTCCTGATCCTCGGCGCCAGCGGCGGCGTCGGGGTCTGCTGCGTGCAGCTCGCCAAGCTTGCCGGCGCCTACGTGATCGCCGCGGCCGGCAGCGAGGAGAAGGGCGAGCGCCTGAAGGCTCTCGGGGCCGACGAGATCATCCTCTACACCCAGGAGGATTTCATGAAGACGATCTGGGCCCGGCACGGGAAGCCGGCCCGACGGCGTTTCTTGGAGAGCGGCGGCGTCGACGTCGTGGTGAACTATACCGGCGGCGACACCTGGGTGAACTCGCTCCGCTGCCTCAAGCTCGGCGGCCGCATCCTCACCTGCGGCGCCACCGCCGGCTATGCGCCGGCCGAGGACCTGCGCTTCATCTGGACCTTCGAACTGCAGGTGCGCGGCTCGAACGGCTGGGAGCCGGAGGACATCCAGACCCTGTTCGACCTCGTCGGGTCCGGCAAGCTCAAGGCCCTGATCGACAAGACCTACCCGCTCACCGAGGCCCAGGAGGCCCTGCGGGTGATCGAGGACCGCGAGGTCTTCGGGAAGATCGTGGTGACGCCATGAGCCACCTGTCCCAGGAGGAGGTGCAGGAGCGCCTCGATTCCTCGCCCTTCATCAAGTTCTCGGGCCTCACCGTGGTCTCGCTCGACCACGACAAGGGCGAGATCACGATGCGCGCGCCGATGCGCCCCGAATTCGAGCGGGGCGCGGGCTCGAAGCAATGGCATGGCGGGCCCATCGCCTCGATCATCGACACGGTCGGCGACTACGCCCTGATCATGCTGCTCGGCCGCGGACTGCCGACGGTGAATTTCCGCGTCGACTACCTCCGCCCGGCCATCGACACCGCGCTCATCGTGACCGCGACGGTCCGGCGGAACGGCAAGAGCGTCGGCATCTCGGACATCGACGTCTTCAACGAGAAGGGCGCGCTGCTCGCCATCGGCCGCGCGACCTATTCGACAGCGGCCTGAAGAGGCCTCAGCCGCCGGACGCAGAAGCCGGCGGCCAGGGACGAAGCTCCAAGGGAGACCAGCCGATTTCCGCATGGGCGGCCTTCGCGGGCACGCCGGAGAGACGACGCCATGAAGATGTCCCGACGCGAGTTGCTCGCCTCCACCCTCGCGGCCGGAACGCTCGCAAGCGCCGGCTTCGGCGAAGCGCAGGCGCAGGCGACGCCGAAGAAGGGCGGCACGCTCGTCGCAACCTGGGGCGGATTCGAGCCTCAGGCCCTCTTCGTCCCGGCCGGCGGCGGATCGAGCCCCTACTTCACCTCGACCAAGGTCCTCGAACGTCTTCTCAAGCTCGACAACAAGCTGGTTTTCCAGCCCGTCCTGGCGCTGGAGGTGACGCCCGCGGCCGATTTCCGCAGCTACACCATCAAGCTCCGCCCCGACGTGAAATGGCATGACGGGCGCGACTTCACCGCGGACGACGTCGTCTTCAACGCGCTCGAATACTGGAAGCCGATCTCGAGCGGCGGCGCGCTCGCCGGGCTCACCAGCGCCGAGGCGGTCGACAAGCTCACGGTCAAGTTCAGCTTCAAGGACCCGACTCCGGAATTCTTCCTGAAATCGGTCCTTGCCGGCAAGGCCGGCCTCGTCATTCCAAAGCATGTCTACGAAGGCTCGAACATCATCACGAACCCGGCCAACAACGCCCTGGTCGGAACAGGCCCCTACAAGGTCAAGCAATGGGTCCGCGGCAGCCATGTCGAGCTGGCGCGGAACGAGGCCTATTGGGCACCCGGCCTGCCTTATCTCGACCAGCTCGTCATCCGCTGGTGGCGCGACCCCGCCTCCCGCTCCGCCGCGCTCGAGGCCGGACAGCTCGATATCGGCGTCTTCAACCCGATCCCCGCCCCGGATCTCAAGCGCCTCGAAGCCACCAAGCGCTTCGCGGTGACGACGGACGGCTATCTCAGCTCCGCCTGGATCTCCACGATCGAGTTCAACAGCCGTCGCCCCGTCGTCAGCCGCCCCGAGGTGCGCCAGGCCCTGCTGCATGCGATCGACCGCGACTTCATCGCCGACACGATCTTCTTCGGCCGGGCCAAGCCGTCGATCGGCTTCATCCCCGCCTCCAACCCGCTCTTCTCGAACCCCAAGGCTCCGCAATATCCCTTCGATCCGAAGAAGGCCGGCAAGCTCCTGGATGCGGCCGGCTTCCCGGTGAAGGGAGGGAGCCGCTTCAAGGTCAATCTCGTCGCGGCCGGCTGGTTCGAGGAAAACGTCAAGCTCGGCCAATACGTCAAGCAGGCGCTCGAGGATGTCGACGTCACCGTGGATCTCGCCATCCCGGACCGCGCCACATCGCTCAAGCGCATCTATTCGGACTACGAGTACGACATCGCCATCTCGAACAATTCGGGCGCGATCGAACTGATCCCCGGCTGGACGAACTTCGTGACGACCAGCGGCATCGTGAAGGGCGCCGCCTTCCGCAACGCCAACGGCTATTCCAACCCGACGCTTGACGGGATCGTCTCGAACCTCACGACCGAGGTCGATGAGAAGAAGCGCGCGGGCCTCGCCCACGAATTCGTGCGCATCGCCGCGACGGACCTGCCGATCACCGGCCTCGTCGATATCCAGTCGGTGACGATCGCGCGGTCCGACGTCCGCAATCACTCGAACCTCGCCGATTATCTCGGCGAAAGCTGGTCCGACGTCTGGCTCGACCGCTGACATGCTCAAGATCGTCGGCCGGCGACTGGCTCAGGTCGCCCCCCTGGTCCTGGGGGTGATCGTCCTGAACTTCAGCCTGATCCAACTCGCGCCGGGGAGCTTCCTCGACGTCATGAGCGCGGAGCAGCAGATCACCGATCCGGCGATGCTGGACCAGTTGCGCGTGACCTACGGCATGGACCAGCCGGCCCATGTCCAGCTGCTCAAATATATCTGGTCGGTCCTGCAGTTCGATTTCGGCTATTCCTACCGGCAGAACGCCTCGGTGGCCGAGGTGATCATGGCGCATCTGCCGGCGACGGTGCTGCTCATGGTCACGAGCATCGGCGTCGCGCTCTTCATCGGAGTCGCCGCCGGGATCGTCGCCGCGGTCAAGGTCAACACGATCTGGGACAATCTCGTCTCGGTCTTCGCGGTCTTCTTCTTCGCCGCGCCGACCTTCTGGCTCGGCATCATGCTCACCATCCTCTTCTCGGTGAAGCTGGGCATCTTCCCCGTCGGCGGGATGCGGGAGGTCGGCGTGACCGAGGGGCCGATCGCAGCGGCCTTCGACGTCATGCGGCATCTGGCGCTGCCCGCCATCACGCTCGGCCTCTTCTATGCCGCGATCTATGCGCGGGTGATGCGCGCCTCGATGCTGGAGGTCTTCCGGCTCGACTTCGTGCGGACCGCCCGCGCGAAGGGCCTCGCGCCGACGACGATCGTTCTCTCCCACGTCCTGCGCAACGCGCTGCTGCCGGTCATGACGCTGCTCGGCCTGCAACTCGGCACGGTGCTGGGAGGAAGCGTCGTCGTCGAGGCGGTCTTCAGCTGGCCCGGGATCGGCAGCCTGATGCTCGACAGCGTCCAGAGCCGGAACTTCCCGGTCGTGCTCGGGGTCCTGGTGCTGTCCTCGCTCGTCGTCGCCTGCGTCAACGTCGTCGTCGACCTCGCCTATTTCAAACTCGATCCTCGCATCCGGGCCCGATAGCCATGGCCGCAGCCTCAGCCTCCCCCGGCCTGGATTTCCTGCGCCGCTTTGCCCGGAACAAGGCCGCTCTCGTCGGGCTCTTCGTGATCCTGAGCGTGATCGGGCTCGCGATCTTCGCCTCGCAGCTCTATCCCCGCCCTCCCCTGCGGATCGTCGGGCGGCCGGAATTGTGGCCCTTCGCCAATCCCCGCCACCTCCTCGGCACCGATTCCCTCGGCCGGGACATCGCCGCGATGATCGTGCACGGCACGCGCACCACGCTGCTGATCGGCATCTTCGCGAGCCTCACGGCGACCCTGATCGGCGTCACCGTCGGGGCGAGCTCGGCCTATTTCGGCGGCTGGCTCGACGAGACGCTGATGCGCGTGACCGAGCTCTTCCAGACGGTGCCGAACATCATCTTCATCCTGACCATCGTCTCGATCCTCGGCCCGGACATCTGGCACATCACGCTCGCGGTCGGCCTCGTCACCTGGACGCCGATCGCGCGGCTCACCCGCGCCGAATTCCTCACCCTTCGCGACCGGGAATTCGTGCAGGCCTGCCGGTCGATGGGGATGAGCGACCTGCGCATCATCCTGGGCGAAATCCTGCCGAACGCGCTGCCTCCCGTGATCGTGCTCTCCTCGCTCGTCATCGCCAGCGCCATCCTGTTCGAATCCGCCATCTCGTTCCTCGGCCTCGGCGATCCAAACATCGCGAGCTGGGGCGGGCTGATCGGCGACGGCCGCACCCTGATCCGCTCCTCCTGGTACATCTGCGCGGTGCCGGGCCTCGCCATCATGGCGACGGTGCTCGCGCTGAACCTGATCGGGGACGGCCTCAACGACGCCCTCAACCCGAACCTGAGGGACCGCTCCTGAGCTCGGGCCGTCCTCGCGACGAGCCGCCCCCAGCATTGCCCCATCCACACCGACCCGCCCCGGACCACCGCGCCATGTCTCGATCCGTCAATCTCGGCGATCTCGCCGATCCCGCGCTCGATCCCACGCGTCTCGCGGTCATCGACCTGCGCGACCCCGCAGCGCCGCGCGCCTGGACGCATGGCGAGATCGACGGGCTCGCCCGCGGCGTCGCCCGCCACCTCGCGGCGCGCGGCTTTCCGCGCGGGACGAGCATCGGCATCCTGTCGCTGAACCGGGCCGAGTATCTCGCCGCCTATTTCGGCATCATGCGCGCCGGCCATGTCGCGGTGCCGGTCAACACCAAGCTGCCGCGGGAGACGGTGTCCTACATCCTCGGCGATGCCCGGATCGCGCTCGCCTTCACGGATGCGGGCGGGCGCGACCTCGTGGACGGTGCCGTCGAGACGATCGGCTTCGACGATCCGGGACCCGGCGGCTTCGGCGCCCTCATCGTCCCCGGACCGTTCGAGACCGTCGTGCCGGGACCCGAGGAGATCGGTCAGCTCCTCTACACGTCAGGCTCCACGGGGCGCCCGAAGGGCGTGCCGCTCACACATGCCGGCCAGCTCTGGGCGCTGTCGACACGGACGGGCGATCTTGGCGCGCACGAGCGCTACCTCATCGCCCAGCCGCTCTTCCACATGAACGGCCTCTTCTCGGCCAAGACGGTCTTCGCGACCAATGCCTCCGTCGTGGTCATGCCGAGCTTTTCGGCACGAGCCTATCTCGAGGCGCTCGCCCGCCATCAGGTGACGGCGCTGATGGCCGTGCCGACCATGTTCGCCCGGCTGATCAAGGAGGCCGATCTCGTCGAGGCGCTCGACCTCTCGTCGCTGAAGCGGATCGGGCTCGGATCGGCCCCGATCACGCTCGGGCTTCTCGAGCGGATCGAGGCGGCCTTCCCCGCCGCGCGGATCGGGCTCGGCTACGGGACCACCGAGGCGGGACCGGCCGTGTTCGGGCCGCATCCCGACGGGCTCCCCCCTCCTCCGCTCGCACTCGGCTATCCCCTCGATCCGAGCGGGATCCGCCTGGTCGACGGCGCCGGCGACGACGAGGGCGTCCTGATGATGCGCAATCCGGCCGTGACGCCTGGCTATCTCAACCTGCCGGAGCAGAGTGCCAAGGCGATCCGGGAGGGCTGGTATTACAGCGGCGACGTCATGCGGCGCGACGCCGACGGCTTCTTCTTCTTCGTCGGACGTGCCGACGACATGTTCGTCTGTGCCGGCGAGAACATCTATCCGGGCGAGGTGGAGAAGATGCTGGAGAGGCATCCTTCCGTTCAGCAGGCCGCCGTCGTCCCGCTGCCGGACGAGGAACGCAGCCAGATCCCGGTCGCCTTCATCGTGACCAAGCCGTCGGCGCCGGTCGGGCCGGAGGAGATCAGGACCTTCGCCCTCGCCAATGGCCCAGCCTACCAGCATCCGCGACGGATCGAGTTCCTATCGGACCTGCCCTGGGCCGGCACCAACAAGATCGACCGGCGCGCCCTGATCGAGCGGGCGCGGCTGCTCGAATCCGGCCATGGCTGGTCCTCGGAGGGCGGAGGAGCGAGGATCGTCGCGGGCGACCGGCTCGCGTCCTAGCCCCGCGGCACCGGGCTCGGACGACCTCCCGGCGCCATTACCGGCGATCGGGAGGCGCGCGTCGCGGCGCCGCCGACGCGTCCGCTCCGCATCGCTCGATGATCCAGCGGAGCAGGCGATCCTCGGCGCCCGACAAAGGCTGCTGGCTGAGGTGGCAGAGATAATAGTCCCTGTCGTCCTGCATGGCTTCCTCGGACAGGCGCACCAACTGGCCCTCGTCCACGAGCGCGCCGACGAGGGACGGCCGAAGCAGCGCGATCCCCATGCCGTCGAGGACGGCCTGAAGCGCGAGATTGCCATCCTCGACCAGCAATCCCGGCGCCGGGTTGCGATCGCTCTGATGCCGTTCGAACCAGAGCCGCCAGCCGTTCCGATCCTGGTCGTGCACGAGCGGAAGCGTCGACAGCAGCATCGGCTGGTCGAGGCTGGCGGGATGCCGCGCCACGAGATCTGCGCTGCAGAACGGCGCGACCGCGCCGGATAGGATCCGATGCGCCTCGTAGCCCTTCCACTGCCCGTCCCCGAAGCGAACGGACAGGTCGGCCGAGTCGCTGACGTAGTTCCGATGATGCGAATACGACACCGTCAGTTCGACATCGGGATTCCGGCCGAGAAAATCTCCGATGTGGCGGAACAGCCAGGTCCGCCCGAACAGCGGAATGACGCCGAGTTGGACCGGCGCGTTTCGATGCCCGTCCCGCATCTGGTCCGTGGCGCCGCGCAGCACGGCGAAGGCGGTGCGAACCGACCGGAAATATTCCCGTCCCGCCTCGGTCAGGGCCAGGCCCCGACCGTCGCGCCGGGTGAGCGGCTGCTCCATGAAGGCGTCGAGAAGCGCCAATTGATGACTGACCGCCGAGGGCGAGACGCCGAGTTCGCGCGCCGCGAGCGTCGCGCTCCCGAGCCGCGCGACCGCTTCGAACGCTCGGACTGCTGTCAAAGGTGGCTCGACCCGCTCAATCATGAAGCATCTCAATTATTGATTTATTCTCATAATTCAGCGGGGTTGTCGGCGCAATAACGCGCGCTATAGTCAATTCATGTGAATAAAATTTCACTCTATGAAGGGTCTAAAAGAGCATTCTGTCCTCGCAGGACAGGTGCTCGCCGAGCCGTAGACGCGCGGCCGACTCTCAACTTGAGGATTGTTCCCGCCATGCCGATGCTTCCGTCCCGCCGCAGCTTCCTGTCATCGGTCGCGCTCGCCAGCCTGCTCGCCGCGCAGGGCGTCGGGGTATCCGCCCAGGAGACGCCGGTTCGAGGCGGCGTCCTGAACGTGCACATGAACGCCGAGCAGCGCGTCATCAATCCCGCCGTTCGCGCATCCGTCGACGTCTATCTGATCGGCAGCAAGATCATGGAGCCGCTGGTCGATCTGGATACGAAGGGGCAGCCCGTCGGCGTGCTGGCGACGGCCTGGACGACGTCCGACGACGGCAAGACCATCACCTTCACGCTGCGGGAGAACGTGAAATGGCACGACGGCAAGCCCTTCACCTCCGCAGACGTCCAGTACACGGCGATGGAGATCTGGAAGAAGCACCTCAATTACGGCTCGACCTTGCAGAAGAACCTCGAGGCGGTCGAGACGCCCGACGCGCTCACCGCGGTGTTCAAGTATTCCCAGCCGATGCCCATCGATCTACTGCTGCGCGCGTTGCCCGATCTCGGCTACGTCGCGCCGAAGCATGTCTATGAAGGCACGAACGTGCTCGACAATCCGGCGAATCTGGAGCCGATCGGAACCGGCCCCTTCAAGTTCGGCAAGTACGAGCGCGGCCAGTATTTCATCGCCGAGCGCAATCCCGATTACTGGCGCAAGGGCTTCCCGTATCTCGATCGCATCGTGTGGAAGTTCATTCCCGACAAGGCCGCCGCCGCCGCCGCGCTCGAGACCGGCTCCGTGGACCTCAGCGCCTATACCTCGCTGACGCTGTCGGACATCGACAGGCTTCGCAAGCACAAAGACTTCACGGTGTCGACGAAGGGCAACGAAGGCAACGCGGTCCAGAACACCGTCGAATTCAATGTCCGTCGCAAGGAGCTGTCCGACATCCGCGTGCGGCGGGCCATCGTGCATGCCATCGATACCGATTTCTTCATCGAGAACATGCTGTACGGCTTCGGCAAGCGCGGCCAGGGTCCCATCCCGCAATCCTCGGACTTCTTCGTCCCGGGCGCGCCGGACCTGAAGTTCGACGTGGCGCTGGCCAACAAGCTGCTGGACGAGGCAGGCTATCCCCGCAAGGGCGGCACCCGCTTCAAGCTCCGGCTCCTGCCCGCTCCCTGGGGTGAGGACGTGAGCTCCTTCGCAACCTTCATCCAGCAATCCCTTGCCGCAATCGGCATCCAGGTCGAGATGGTGCAGCGGGACGCGGCGGGCTTCCTGTCGGACGTCTACCGCGACTGGAACTTCGATCTCGCCACCGGACGTCACCAGTACAGGAGCGACCCGGCGGTCAGCACCACCGTCTGGTACCGGTCCGGAGCGCCCAAGGGCGCACCCTGGACGAACCAGTGGGGCTGGCAGGACGCGGAGATCGACCGCGTCATCGACGAGGCCGCGGTCGAACTCGATCCGGCGAAGCGCAAGAGCCAGTATGTCGAGTTCGTGAAGCTGGCGAACACGCAGATCCCGGTGTGGATGGCGACCGATCGCGAGTTCATCTCGGTGACGAGCAAGAAGCTTCAGAACGATCACAACACGCCGCGCTGGCCATCCAGCAGCTGGTACGATCTCTGGCTGAAGAAGTGAGGGGAGCCGCCCGATGAAGGTTGACGCCAACCCCTATTCGTTCCCGCTCAACGGCCAGCTCACTGCGCAGAACACGGCCCTGCTCGTCATCGACATGCAGGGCGATTTCTGCGCCGAGGGCGGCTACATGCATCAGTTCGGCTTCGACCTGACAGCCTTGCGGCGCCCGATCCCCACCATCGCGAAGGTTCTGGCGGCCTGCCGCGCATCCGGGATGACGGTCATCCACACCCGCGAGACCTTCAAGCCGGACCTCTCCGACGTGCAGCCGCATCGACGCTGGCGGGGGATCGACGGCAAGGGCGTCGCCGTCGGCGACGAGGGTCCGAAGGGGCGTTACCTGATCGAAGGCGCCGAGTGCTGGCAGATCATCCCGGAACTCGCGCCGATCGAGGGCGAGACGGTCTTCGACAAGCCGTCCTACGGCGCCTTCGGCTTCACGGCGATCGAAGCCCATCTGCGCGAACGCGGCATCGGCAATCTCATCCTGACCGGCCTCACCACGGATTGCTGCATCCACACGAACGTGCGCGAAGCTCTGGACCGGGGCTTCGACTGCCTGACGCTGTCCGATGCGACGGGCGCCTGCTTCGAGGCGGTCCATCAGGCGGCGATCGAACTGCTGATCAAGAAGAGCGGCGTCTTCGGCGCCGTCGGGGAGAGTGCGAGCCTTCTCGACGCCCTCGATCGGCTGCGCGCATCGACGGGGGACGGCACATGAGTGCGGAGGCCGAACTCGGAATTCTGGCGCGACGGCGGATCGAGGCCGAGGTCATCAAGCCCATCTACGAGACGCTGTGCGAGCGTCTCGGCCAGGAGCAGGCGCGCGCGCTGATCGGCGAGGCGATCGCCAAGACGGCGGTGGCGGTCGGCCGCGACTTCGCCGCCCGCGAGCCCGGCGGGGCCGATCTGCACACATTCGCCGACCTCCAGCGGCTGTGGACCCAGGACGACGCGCTCGAAGTCACCGTGCTGCAGGCGGACAAGGACGCCTTCAGCTACGACGTGCATCGCTGCCGCTATGCGGAGATGTATCGCGACATGGGGCTCGGAGAGATCGGCCACCTCCTGTCCTGCAACCGCGATCATGCGTTTATCGAAGGCTATGATCCGGACGTCGAACTGACCCGCACGACCACCATCATGTCCGGTGGCACCTGTTGCGACTTTCGCTATCGGGCGAAGAAGCCGGAAGGCGGATCGTGACCGAGGTCGGATCGGCGATGGCGCGCATGCGGCCCTTGGACGGACATCCCCGGGAACGCAGAAGATCGCTACGCGGATAGGAAACCCGCAAGCTCCTCGGTGAGGCCCCCTTGGGGCGAGGACAGCTCGTCGAGGATCGTGAAATGGTTGCGGTCCGGCAGGATGCGGAAGCGTGTCGGCACGCCGGCGGCGATGCGCGCCGCCGCGTAATCCGCCGATTGGCGCTGGAGCTCGGGGAGTTCGCTGCCGCCGACGATGACCGCCGCCGGCGCCACACCGGCTCCCGGCGCCCCGATCGGGCTCAAGCGGCCGACATCGCCCTCGCTCAGGCCGAGCTTCTCGTTGAGGATGCCGAGGCGGATCGGCTCGAGGTCGTAGATTCCGGACACCAGCAGACCGCCATCGACACCGCGCCAGCCGCAGGCGAGCGCGGCAAGATGGGCACCGGCCGACCAGCCGCCGACGATCAGCCGGCCCGTGGCAAAGCCTCGTTCCGGACCCTGCTCCCGCAGCCAGCCGATGGCCGCCTCGATCTCGTCGACGATCTCGCTCAACGAGGCGTCCGGCGCGAGCGTATAGCCCGGCAGGGCGACGTCGAAGCCGCGCGCCAACGGCCCCTCCGCAAGGCAGGAGAACACCTCCTTGCTGTTGCGCTGCCAATATCCGCCATGGATGAAGACCAAGAGCGGCGCCCCAGCCTCGCCGCAGCGGAAGACGTCGATGCGGTTCCTGTCGCGGGGACCGTAGCGGAGGTCGAGGAATTCCGGCCGCGCGGCCCGCAGAAGGGCACTCCGGGCCGTCCAATCCGCCAGCTTCGCCGCGCTGTCCCGCACATGGCCGGCATTGTCGTAGGCCCGGTCCAGCTCGCTCCGACGGAAGCCGCGCCAGATGGCGGCCTCAGGCTCGGTCGTCGGTTCCGAGATACCAGTCATGAATGTCTTGCCCCTGCCAGAACAGGATGTCGTCGCGCGCGAGGAGCGCATCGAGCAGCCCTTCCAGCATATCGATCCGATGCGGCACGCCGCTGATGTAGGGATGGATCGCGAAGCTCATCACCTTCGCGCCGGCCATCGGCCCGTCGCCCTTCGCCTCCCGCGCCAGCCGGTCGAGCTGCGCCAATGCCCGCTCGGCGAACTCGGCCGCCCGGTGATGCTGGATCATGATCGCCGGAATGTCGTTGAGCTCGACCGAATAGGGCATGGTCAGCACCGTCCCGCTCGCGGTCTGCAAGCGGCAGGGCAGATCGTCGACCACCCAATCGGCGATCCAGCGGATGCCGTTGGCGGCGAGGAGGTCCGGCGTCTCCGCCGTCTCGGTCAATCCGGGGCCGAGCCAGCCCGTCGGCGGCCTGCCGGTGAAATCGGCGATGGTGCCGACCGTCCGCGCGATCATCTCCCCCTGATCGGCGACCTTGTGGGTCGGGACCTGGACGAAGCCGTGCCCCATGAACTCCCAGCCCTCGTCGCGCGCCGCCGCGGCCACACGCGGATAATCGAGGCAGACCGAGCCGTTCACCGACAGGGTCGGCCTGATGCCGCGCGAGCGGAAGGCTTCGAGGATTCGCCAGAAGCCGACCCGCATCCCGTATTCGTGCCAGGCCCAGTTGGCGACGTCCGGCTGCAGGGCCGCCCCGGTCGGTGCGACGAGCACCTGGCGCGGCATCGGGTTCTCGATCAGCCAGTTCTCGACATTGACGACGGGCCAGACGACGACCGCCTTGTCGCCGGGCAGGGACAGGGCTGGCCGGTCGATCGTCGGCGTATAGGCGAGCCGCTCGCGCGGTGATCGCGGCCCGCTCATGCGGCCAGCCTGCCGTGGTGGCTGTGCAGCATCCCCGACAGCTCCCGTCTCAGCTCGTTGAAGTCCGATGCCGAGACATCGCGCGGACGCGCCAGTTCGATCGGGATGTCGCGATCGATCCGCCCGGGCCCAGGCGACATCACCACGCAGCGGCTCGACAGGAAGATGGCCTCTTCGATCGAATGCGTCACGAACAGCACCGTGAGGCGGGTCCGCTCCCACAATTCGAGGAGTTCGTCCTGCAACCGCTCGCGCGTCATGGCGTCGAGCGCGCCGAAGGGCTCGTCCATCAGGACGACTTCAGCGTCGTTGGCCAGCACGCGCGCAATCGCGACACGCTGCTTCATGCCGCCCGAGAGCTGGTGCGGATAGGCGTCGGCGAAGCTTTTGAGCCCGACGAGCTCGACGAAGCGATCGACCGTGTCGCGCACCTCGCCCGCCGGCCGGCCGCGCGATGCCGGCCCGAAGCCGATATTGCCGCGCACGGTGAGCCAGGGGAACAGGCCGTAATCCTGGAACACCATCCCCCGGCTCGGATCGGGCGCGGAAATCGGCTTGCCCCACATCAGCGCCTGGCCGGTGGTCGCCGCCTCGAAGCCCGCGACGATCCGGAGCAGGGTCGACTTCCCGCAGCCCGAGGCGCCGATCAGGCAGACGAACTCGCCGCGTGCGACGTCGAGATTGGCGCCGCGCAGCGCCTCGATCCGCCGGCCGCCGGCATCGTAGCTCTTGCCGACATGGCTCAGCGACAGGATCGGGAGCGTCGGTTCAGCCATGATTGGGGCTCCAGGCGAGAAGACGGCGGCCGAGGAGCGTCACGAGGCGATCGGAGATGAAGCCGGCGACGCCGATGGCGATCATCCCGCAGATGACGATCTCGGTCCGCGAGAGCTGGCGCGCTTCCATGATCAAGGCGCCGAGCCCCGTCGGAACGCCCGTCATCTCACCGATGACGATGACGACCCACGCGAAGCCGAGGCCCAGCCTCAGGCCGGTGAAGATCGCCGGCATCGCCGCCGGCAGGACCACTTTGACGAATTGCGCCGAGCCGCGGCAGCCGAGCATGCTCGCCGCCTCGAACAGACGCGGCTCGACCGAGCGCACGCCGAAGACCGTGTTGATCAGCACCGGATAGAAGGCGCCGAGGAAGACCAGGAAGAAGGCCGAGCGCGGCCCGATGCCGAACATGATCATGGCCAGCGGCAGCCAGGCCGTGACGGGGATCGGGCGCAGGATCTGCAACATCGGATCCAGCATCTGCCGAACGAGGGGCACGCGCCCGATCAGCAGGCCGATCGGCAGCGCGGCGAGGACCGCCAGTGCGAAGCCGCCATAGACCCGGCCGACCGACGCGAGCACATGCGTGAGCAGCGAGGCGCTGAAGGCATCGTCGTTGATCCCCCCGAAGGCGAGATCGTACAGCGCCACCGCCACCGCCGAGGGAGACGGGATGAGGCTGTAGGTCCTCCCCTCCGTCGCGAGGTGCCAGGCCACGAGGATCGCGACCGGCAGGACGAGGGCGAGCGCGACCTGCAGCAGGCCGGAGCCCGGAGAGGTCCCGCCGGCCTGCGCCGGCGGAGCGGCCTCGCCTCCCGCCGGGGCTGCCGTATCGCTCAAGGCGGCGCTCATGCGTTCCTGGCGAGTTCGGTGACGAACCGGGTGTCGAAGAAGGCCGAAAAATCGGGCAGCTGCTTGATCTGCTTCAGCTCCAGCATGTGCTGGGCATAGGTCTTCGACTGTCCGATCTCGGTCTCCCCGAACCGCCAGGTCAGGTCCACGTTCGGCGCCGAGGCCTCGATCGCGTCCCTCTTCTGCCCGAGCTTGGCGACGGCCATGGCGACCATCTCCGCACGGTTCGCCATCGCGAAGTCGGACGCCTTCCGGTGGATGTCGAGGATGACCTTCACCATCTCGGGCTTCTGAGCGAGCGTGTCGCGATGGGCGCCGAAGATCATGTTCAGCGCGCCCATGGCCGTGCCGTAGGGATATTCGACGATCTTGCCGATGCCGCTGGCGAGGCTCACGCCCGGCCCGGGTTCGGCGCCGACATAGGCATCGACGTCGCCCCGCGCGAGGGCGAGGTGCATCTCCGAGAACGAGATGCGCACCGGCGTGATGTCCTTGACCGTCATGCCCTCCATGCGCAGCCGCTCGAGGATGAAGACCTCCTGGGTCGAGCCCGGCCAGATGGCGACGCGCTTGCCCTTCAGGTCCTTGATCGACGCGATCGGGCTGTTCTTGCCCGCGACGACGGCCATGCCCTTGTTGCAGGCGGAGGCGATGACGACCACCGGCTCACCCGCCGCTGCGCCGAGGAGGGCCGCGGCGATGCCGAACATCCCGAAATCGACGGATTTGGTGACGACCGCGTTCTTGCCCTCGGTCGGGCTCTCGAACGGGACGACGTCGACCTTGTACCCGGCCGGCGTGAACTTCTCGTAGAAGTGCGGCGCGATCGAGTGGATCAGCTTCAGCGCGCCCATGCGGATCGTCGTGGTCGACTGGGCCTGGACGAAGGGGGCGGGCAGCGTAGCCGCGGCGGCGGTCGCGACGAGGAACTGGCGGCGATGCAACATGGGGTTCTCCTGCAATGGCGGTCGGCGGGGACGTCGTTCGGTCAGGCCATGCGGCGGGCCATGCCAGCATCAAGGATCGTGCCTGCATCAAGGATCGTGCCGAACCCCGTCGCCCGGGAGACGCGGAGGCCGCGGCGCCGGGTACGGCGTGCCGGCTCGCCGGCCTGTCGATCGGGTCGGCACCCGGAAGCGGGTATCGGGATTGCGGAGAAGCCGGTCACACCACGCTCCAGCACGGATCATCGGGCCGGATGCTAAAGATATGCTTGTTGCCGTCTATTGCTCGTTTTAGAGCAGCCCGTTGCTCGAAACAGAACGGGGCGTCCCATGCGCCATATGAAGGTTCTTCAGGTCATCCGGGATGTCGCGGAGACGGGCTCGATCCGGCGCAGCGCGGAGCGGCTGGCGATCGCGCCGTCGGCCCTGACGCGCCGGATCCAGGATTTCGAACACGAACTCGGAACGACCCTGTTCGAGCGCCTGCCGCAGGGGATGCGTCCGAACCCGGCCGGAGAACTGCTCCTGCGCCATATCCGCGACCAGTTCGCCGATCTCGACCGTCTTCGCTCGCAGATTGCCGACCTTTCGGGGATCCGGCGCGGTCATGTCGCCATCGCCTGCAGCCAGGCCTTCGCCCATGAACTCGTGCCCGACGAGATCCAGACCTACCGGGCTCAGCACCCCTTCGTCTCGTTCAAGGTTCTGGTGCGCGACCATGCCTATGCGGTGGATGCGCTGACCTCCTTCGAGGCGGATGTCGCGGTCGTTCTCCAGCCGCCGCCGGCGCCCGAACTGCACCTGCTTCAGACGATCACCCAGCCGCTCTGCGCCCTGATGGGGCCCCACCATCCCCTGGCGGGGCGGCCCACCGTGCGCCTGCGCGACTGCCTCCAGTATCCGATCGCGATGCCGGGACCGGGCCTCGCCATCCGTCATCTCGTGCAGGGCGCCATCGTCCGGGCGTCGATGCCGGTGCGGATCGCGGTCGAATCGGATTCCTTCGAGGTGCTCCGCAGCTATGCCGCGCGCGAGGACGTCGTCTCCTTCCAGATCAGAACGGGCATCCCCCGCGGCCGGCTCGATCTCGTCGCGAGCGAGGTGGACCGGCGCGACCTCCCCCTGGCTCAGGTGGCCCTGGGGCAGTTGCGCGGCCGCAGGCTATCGGTCGCGGCATCGAAATTCGTCGAACAGATCGGACGCAGCCTGAATTCGGATGGCGAAGCCCTCTCGAACGCCTCACGCGAGGGGTAGACGCGACGCATGACGGAAACGCGCGTCGAAGGGCGGTCTCCGGAGGGCGATGGGGAGGAACGCGAGACGCACCAAGGTGACGCTCTTCGCTCCGAAGGAGGCGCGTTGTCGGCCGTCATTCGAGCGCCGTGCCCATCACGCGTTGGTGGGCGGCCGGACCCCGCTGATGAGGCGGTTTGGCGCGCGCTTCGGTCAGGTTGAGGCCGCTGACGGGTTTTTTCTGTGCCTGGACGCGCGAAAGCCCGCCTGGTCAGGTTTTCACC
>NZ_SNZR01000013.1 GCF_004363955.1 Enterovirga rhinocerotis | reverse complement strand
ACCCTGAACGTGCTCCTCTCCTTCGCCCAGTTCGAGCGGGAGGTCACGGGCGAGCGCATCCGCGACAAGATCGCCGCCTCCAAGAAGAAGGGACTATGGATGGGAGGACAGCCGGCCCTCGGCTACGACGTCCATCAGCGCAAGCTCGTCGTGAACGAGGCCGAAGCCGAGACGGTCCGCCACATCTTCCGGCGCTATCGCGATCTCGGATCCGTGCGCGAACTCAAGGCGGAGCTCGATGCGGCCGGCATCGTGAGCAAGGCGCGCATCGCGGCCGATGGCTCACCTTACGGGGCCAAACCCTTCGAGCGCGGGGCGCTCTACGCGATGCTGCAGAACCGGATCTATCGCGGCGAGATCGTCCATAAGGGTGCCGTGTATCCCGGCGAGCATCAGGCCATCCTCGACGAGGACCTCTTCGCAGCCGTCCAGGCAGCCCTCGCGGCCAACCGGACCGATCGCGCCGATCGCGCCGGTCGCGATCCAAGCCCACTCCGCGGCCTTCTCTTCGATGCGGATGGCGAGCGGCTGACGCCGAGCCATGCCCTGAAGAAGGGCGTGCGCTATCGCTACTATGTCTCCCGCCATCTGACGACCGGCGCCAGGACGGAAGCTCGGGGCGTACGCCTGCCCGCTCCCGGCATCGAAGCCATCGTCCGGTCCCGGATCGGAGCGCTGCTGACCGACCCGGCCGGCCTCGCCAATGTGATCCCATCGGATCACGATCAGGCTGCGATCATCGCGGCTGCCGCCCGACGGGCGAGCGAATGGCCTTCCCTCCCGGCCTCGGAGTTCGGCGCTGCCCTCGCCGACGTCGTCTCGCGCATCTGCGTCCTCGCCGACAGGATCGAGATCGCGATCAAGCCCGATCGATTCGCGGCCTGGATCGCAGGATCTCAACCGGCCGCGTCAGTGAGCGATCCCATCGTCATCGCCGCCCCCGTCCGGGTTCAGCAGCGGGGGCAGGAGATGCGGCTTGTCTTCGCCGACGACACCGAGAAGCCGGCCAGCCACGATGCGCTCGTCCGGCTGCTCGCGCGCGCCCATGGCATCCGGCGACGTCTGATCGAAGAGCGCCAGACCATCGACGAGGTCGCCAAAGCCGAGGACCTGATCCCGTCCTACGTCACCCGCCTCATTCGCCTGACCTTCCTCGCCCCCGACATCCAGGCCGCCATCCTGTCCGGCCGGCACGATCCCGATCTCACCGCCACCAGCCTCATGGCCGATACCCGCTTCGCCCTCTCCTGGGACGAGCAGCGCCGCCGGTTTGCATCCGCCTGAACCTCCGGCGGCATCCACCAACATCAGCCTTCACAAGATCGGCCATCGGCGGTGCTCGCCGTCCGGGCGCCTCGACCTGTCCAGAGACGAATTCTGGCGCATCCGGACTACTTGCCCGGCTGGCCAAACGGAGACGTCCGTACTGGCTCAAAGGGCCATCAGAGACGGGCGGCGAAGAATCTCGGATAGTCGGCGGCAGCGGGTCTCTGCCAGGACCGGCCCAGCAACCGCCTCGGCAAAGCCCCGGAAAATGCGAGGAATTCCAGCTCGCCAAAAGCCGAAAAGCGTAGCGTCTACAAATACTTAAGTCGTGGCGGAGGGAGCGGGATTCGAACCCGCGATACGGTTTCCCGTATACACACTTTCCAGGCGTGCGCCTTCAACCACTCGGCCACCCCTCCGGATCGCGCGACGCGCATCGGCGCCACGCGGATCGAGCCCGGTGCTCTATCGCCCGAATCCGCGCCATGCAACCGTCATCGTGTCATCGAGGCCGCCTTGGGGCGGGATCGCGCCGCTTCGTCCCGTCCCACCGGCGCGCGTTCTACGCTATGGCAGATCCTCGGCACGCGCGGAGCCGGTCTTCGCGGCGTCCCGTGACGAGATTCAAAGGGGGATCCGATGCCCGATTCACGCCGGCTTCGCGCGAGGCTCGCCATCGCGCTTGCGGGAGGATGCGCGATCCTGGCCCCACTTCCGGCACGCGCACAGATGTCGGCTCCTGATGCCGACCAGGCCGGGCAGGCGCTCCAAGCTCCCGCCGGCGAGGCGATGCAGGCCTTGGCGGAGCCCGCCTACGAGGCGGCCCGGGCGGCCTTCGAGGCGTTGCCGGAGGCGAACCGGACCGCCATCCAGGACGCGCTCGTCTGGACCGGGGATTACGCCTCGACGGCCGACGGCGTCTTCGGCCGCCGCAGTTTCGAGGCCATCCAGGCCTTCCAGCGACGGACGAAGCGGCCGGCGACGGGCGTGCTCGACAAGGCCGCGACCGCGACCCTCCTGTCGGCGGCCGCCCGCGCTCGCGGCGCGGCGGGCTTTTCCGTCGTGAGCGATCAGCCGACCGGGATCCGCATCGGCCTGCCGCTGAAGCTGCTGCCGAAGCGGAGCGCCAACACGGCCGGCGGGACGCGGCTCCAATCGAAGGACGACCGCGTCACGCTCGACACGCGCTCCCAGCCCGGCGACGCGGAGGAACTGCGTGCGCTCTACGAGCGCAACCTCGCGATCCGGACGCCCGGCCGCACCATCACCTACAGATTGCAGCGGCCCGATTTCGTCGTCATCGCGGGCGAGACGCCGGGCGGCCGCTTCTATTCGCGCTATGCCCAGCAGGGCGAGACGATCCGCGGCTTCTCGATCGGCTACGACAAGGCCCTGTCGGCCGAGTTCGACCGGATCACCGTCGCGATCGCCAACAGCTTCGACGCCTTCCCGGGCTCGGCGGCGCAGGTGGCGGGGCGCCCCGGCCTCGTGCCGCCCACGCGGCCAGGGACGGAGCCCTCGCTCGCGCCCGGCCGTCCTCCGGCCGCCGCAGTGACGGGTCTCGCCGTCGGAGCCCGGCGCGTCGTCGTGCCCGCCTCCATCCGGGAGACCTGCCCGGCGCCGCAGGTGGACGGGCAGCCGGCCCGGATCGTCTCGTCCGCCGGTGGCCTCGCGCTGCTCGAGACCTCAGCCCAGAGGCGGACGGTGCCGCTCTCCTTCGCCGCGAACCCGGCCGAGGGGCCCGGCGCCGTCCTGTTCTTCGCCGCGGGCGAGGGAGGCCGCCCCGTCGTCGCGCCGGCCGAATTCACGGCGAATGGCCGCCTCGTCGCGCCGCTCCAGGAAGGGGCCTCCGGTGCCGTCGCGATCGACCGCAGCGGGGCGGTGGCGGGCATGGTCGGCGCGGCCCCGAGCGGCCGGCGGGCGGTCGCCGGGCTCGTACCGCCCGCGAGCTATCCGTATATCGGCGCAGCCGAACTGCGTGCCCTGGCGGGCGGGGATGGGGAACCGCCGGCGACCGCCACGGAGGCCTCGCCCTCGATCGGAGGCGCGGCGGCCGCGATCCTTCCGGCACTGGTGGCTGTCACCTGCCCGGCGGCTGGCGGCCTCGCTCCGCCGCGCCGCCCCTGAGGCGCGGCCTCATTCGGCGGGAGACGGCCGCGCCCTCCTCTCGGGCGCCCATCCGCCGAGGAGAATCGAGCCGGCGGTGACGGCCGGGAAGACGAGGAGCGCGATCCCGAGCGCGAGAAAGACGCCGGCGAGCCCGGCGCCGGTCCGCAGCGCCACAAGGCCGCCGCCCACGGCGACCGCGACCCGAAGCAGGCCGCCGATCAGCGGCCAGCCGACGCGGCCCGCGCCCTGGGCGGCGAAGTAGAGCGCAAGGCCGAGCCCGAAGGCGCCGTAGAACGGCCCGACGATCCGCAGGTAGAGGGAGCCGGTCTCAATCATGGCCGGATCGTCCCCGAAGAGGCGCAGCCAGGCTTCGGGCCGGAGCGCCGCGGCGATCCCGATCGCTTCCGTGAGGAGACCCGCGATCAGCGCACCGGTCCAGGCGATGCGGAGCGCGCGCCGCCGGTCGCCGGCTCCGATCGCGGTCCCGACGAGGGCACCCATGGGCGAGCCGAGGCCGAAGACGAGCGGAACGAGCAGGTATTCGAGCCGAGCCCCGGTGCCGTAGCCGGCGACCGCCGCCGGCCCATAGGTTCCCGCGAAACCCGTCGCGAAGGCGATGGTCACGTTGGTGGTGACGCTGACGAGCGAGGAGATGACGCCGACCTTCAGGATCATCCCCGCCGGCGCCCAGTGCAGGGCGGGCGGGAGCGGCGTCGGGCGCAGCATGGTGCGGCCGGCCCACAGATAGGCGATGCAGGCGGCGGTGCCGGCCACGTAATACAGGACGAAGGCGATCGCCCCGCCGACGATGCCGAGCGCCGGGACCGGACCGCCGCCAAAGATGAGAAGGCGCGAGAGCGGGATCAGGATCACGGCGCCGATCACCATAACGGCGGCCGGGAACATCATGTTGCCGGTGCCGCGGATCACCGCCGCGAGAGAATTGAACAGCCACATGAACAGGATGCCGAGGAACACCGTGTTCGAATAGGTCAGGGCCGCCGCGAGCGAACCCTCGCGCCCGCCGAGCGCGGCGTAGAGGGCTGGGCCCGCCACGAGAGCGGCGACGGTCGTCGCGGCGCCGAGGAGAAGCGCGATGAGGGTCGCATGCCAGACGAGGGCATCGGCCTCGACCCGGCGGCCGGCGCCGAGGGTGCGCGATACGGCCGACATGATGCCGCCGCCCATCGCTCCGGCCGAGATCATCTGCACCATCATCACGACCGGAAACACGAGCGCCATGCCGGCCAGGGCGTCGGTGCCGAGTTGCGCGATGAAATAGGTCTCGATCAGCCCGATCGAGGCCTGGACGAGCATGACGAGCACGTTCGGGGCCGCCATGCGCAGCAGGGTCGGCCCGATCGGAGCCGTAAGCAGCCGCCGCGTCCTCTCGTCCATCCGCGATCCTTCGAGGCCCCAGACAGGCGCATATACGCTATTTGCATAGGCGCGCATACGCGTTTTATGAAGGACGCCATGACCACGATGCCGGACCCGGCCCAACCAGCGCCCGATGCCGTGCCCGGGAGCGACGGCGAGACGCCCTCCCCCCGACCCTCATCGCCCTGCAATTGCTTCGCGATCAGGTCGGCCGCCCGCCAGATCAGTCAGTTCTACGATCGGCATCTCGCAGGCACGGGTCTGCGCACCACGCAGTTCTCGGTGCTGGCACAGCTCTCGCGCGCGGGGCCGCTCGCGATCAACGAACTCGCCGTCCGGATGGCGATGGACCGGACGACGACGGGCCGCGCCCTCCGACCACTGGAGCGGGAGGGCCTTGTCGTCATCGGCCCGGGACGCGACGGACGCACGCGCGCCCTCAGCCTGACCGAGGCCGGACGGGCGCGCCTCGCCGAGGCCGTGCCGTTCTGGCGGGAGGCCCAGGCGGCGTTCGAGGCCCGGCTCGGACGCGAGGAGGCCGCTGCGCTGCGGGCTGCGCTCAAGCGCGTGCGGGATCTGGAGAGCGCTCCGACGACGTGACGGGCCCGTCGGCGGGCAAGCCTGGACCGGCATGCCCGCCGCACGTAAGGCAGGCCGAACGACACCGGCAGGACGCACGGAGCCCGACCGATGAACCGCCTGCCGCTCCTGCTTGTCGCGGCCTGCCTGACCCTGCTGCTGCCCGATCCCGCCCTCGCGGCCGGCCTCGACGGGCGCTCCTTCGGGCTCGTCTGGGCCCTCCCCTTCGCCGGGATCCTGCTCTCGATCGCACTCCTGCCCCAGCTTGCCGGCCATGTCTGGGAGCACCGGATGGCGGCGATCGCGGGGTTCTGGATCCTCGCGGCTCTGGTGCCGCTGGCCATCTTCCACGGAGCGGCGGCGGCGCTGGACGCGACGCTGCACGTCGTCCTGCTCGAATACCTGCCCTTCGTGCTCCTGCTGTTCGCGCTCTTCACCATCGCGGGCGGGCTCGTCGTCACGGGCAACCTGCACGGCTCGCCGGGCGTCAATACCGGCATCCTCGCCTTCGGAACGGTGCTGGCGAGCTTCATCGGCACCACGGGCGCCTCGATGGTGCTGATCCGGCCGCTGATCCGCGCCAACGACAACCGGCGCCACAACGTTCACGTCGTCGTCTTCTTCATCTTCCTCGTCTCGAATGTCGGCGGAGCCCTGACGCCGCTCGGAGACCCGCCGCTCTTCCTCGGCTTCCTGCGCGGCGTCTCGTTCTTCTGGACGACGACGCATCTCGTCGCGCAGACGGCCTTCGTCGCCGCGATCCTGCTCGGCCTGTTCTATCTGATCGACCGGCGCCTCTATGCCCGCGAGGATCGGGCGGCACCGAAGCTTCGCGATCCGACGCCGGATTCGCGGCTCGGCCTGCGGGGCGGGACGAACCTCCTCCTTCTCGCCGTCCTCGTCGGGGTCATCATCCTGTCCGGCGTCTGGCGGCCCGGGATCGGCTTCGAGATCGGCTCGGCCCGGCTCGAGTTGCAGAACCTCGTCCGCGACGGGACGATGGTCCTCCTCGGCCTCGCCTCCCTCGCGCTGACGCCGAAATCGAACCGCATCCAGAACGAGTTCAGCTGGGGGCCGATCCGCGAGGTCGCGATCATCTTCGCGGCGATCTTCATCTGCCTCGTGCCCGTCGCGGCGGCGCTGTCGGCCGGACGCGACGGCGCTTTCGCGCCGCTGCTCGGTCTCGTGACCCGCGCGGACGGCACCCCGATCGAGGCGGCCTATTTCTGGATGACGGGCGCCCTGTCCTCGGTCCTCGACAATGCCCCGACCTATGTCGTGTTCTTCGAGCTCGCGGGCGGAGACGCCAAGACCCTGATGGGACCGCTCGCCGGCACGCTGGCCGCCATCTCGCTGGGTGCCGTGTTCATGGGCGCGAACACCTATATCGGCAACGCGCCGAACTTCATGGTCTATGCGATCGCGCGCCAGCAGGGCGTCAGGATGCCGAGCTTCCTCGGCTACATGGCGTGGTCGGGCGCGATCCTGCTCCCGATCTTCGTCCTCGTCACGCTCGTCTTCTTTCTCTGAACCCGGTCCCCCAGGGTCTGGCCGGCAACTCTCCCTCCTCATCCTGAGGCGCCCCCGGGTTTTTCCCGGGGGCCTCGAAGGACGCATCGCGGGCGTGCGTGCTTCGAGGGCGGCCTTCGCTCGCCGCCTCAAGCATGAGGAGCGGCGTGTTTCCTGTTTCGAATTCGCCTGTCCGGCCAAGCAGGTCCAAAAGCCCCGATTGTCAGATTGACGGACAACCAAGGCCGACGGATAAGCGGCCGGAATAGGGAGAGAAGCGTGTCGATCGGCAGTATCAAAGCAGTCAGCGCCAATCCGACTTGGCCGGACGAGATCTATCAGGTCCTCAAGGAGGTGGGCGTCCAGCAGGTCGCGCTCGTCCCGGATGCCGGGCATACCCGCCTGATCAAGTCCTTCGAGGCCGACAATTCCGTTCGCGTCGTGTCGCTGACGACCGAGGAGGAAGGCATCGCGATGCTGGCCGGTGCCTGGCTCGGCGGCCAGAAGGGCGTGCTGCTGCTCCAGAGCTCGGGCGTCGGCAACTGCATCAACATGCTGTCGCTGCCGAACATCTGCCGGATGCCGCTGCTGATGCTCGTCACGATGCGGGGCGAGTTCGGCGAGTTCAATCCCTGGCAGGTGCCGATGGGCCAGGGCACGCAGCCGGCCCTCGAGTCGATGGGCGTCATCATCCGCCGCGCCGACAAGCCCGAGGACGTCACCCGCACGGTCGCGGGCGCGGCCCATCTGGCCTTCAACACCTGGCGACCGGTCGCGGTCCTGATCGGCCAGAACGTACTCGGCGCAAAGAACTTCAAGGAGATGGCCCAGAAATGACCTCCCCCATGGTGTCGTCTTCCAACCTCCTTCACCGCCGTGCCGTGATCGGCGAACTCCTGCGGGACCGTGGCGATCTCCTCTGCGTCGCCAGCCTCGGGGCGCCGAACTGGGACATCACCGCCGTCGGCGATCATCCGAACAATTTCCCGCTCTGGGGCGCCATGGCGGCCTCGGTGATGATGGGGCTCGGCCTCGCCATCGCTCAGCCGAACCGCCGCGTCATCGTCTTCGCCGGTGACGGCGAGATGCTGATGAGCCTCGGCGCGCTCGCCACGGTCGGCGCCCAGAAGCCGCGCAACCTCTCGGTCGTCGTGCTCGACAACGAGCGCTACGGCGAGACCGGCATGCAGAAGACCCATACCGCAGCGGGGGTCGACCTCACCGCGGTCGCCAAGGGCTGCGCCATCCCGACCTGCCTCACCGTCAAGACCGAGGCCGAAATCGCGGGCCTGCGCCGCGCCGTCTACGAGGGCGAGGGGCCGGTCTTCGCAACCGTGAAGATCGACCCCGAGGCCCTCCCCTTCGTCCTGCCTCCGTCCGACGGCGTCATCCTGACGACGCGCTTCCGGCAGTCGGTGCTGGGGAACGAGGCCTTGTACAACTGAGGCGGCGGGCTCCGCGCGCCCGGTCCCTCCCTCAAGGGCGGGCCCGGGTTGAAGCGGAGCTTCGAGCCGGGATGGGGACCTCGGCCGAGGCGCCACCCCACCCCGGTCGGCTGGCGCCGACCCGCCCTCCCCCGAAGGGGAGGGATCGACCCCGATGTGACTGCCGCAGGGTGAAAACACCCGCGGCCGAAAGGGAGGAAAGAGGATGCGCCGTTCGAGCCTGTTCCGGACCGCTCTCGCCTGCGCGGCCCTGGTCGCGGCCTTTGCCGCCGAGGCCCAGGCGCCCTGGCCCAGCCGACCCATCAAGCTCGTCGTCGGCTTCGCCGCGGGGGGCTCGACCGACGTCACTGCGCGCCTCATCGCCCAGGCTCTCTCGGAGCGGCTCGGGCAGCAGGTGATCGTCGAGAACCGGGGCGGCGCCGGCGGCAATATCGGCGCGGACGCGGTCGCGAAGGCCGAGCCCGACGGCTACACGCTCCTGCTCACGACGAGCACGACGCACGCGACCAACCCGAGCCTCTACAAGTCGCTGCCCTTCGACGTGCGGAAGGATTTTGCGCCGATCACGCTCACGGCCTTCATCCCCAACCTGCTCGTCATCCATCCGAGCGTGCCCGCGACGACGATCGACGAGCTGGTCGCCTATGCGAAGGCCAATCCCGACAAGCTGACATACGGCTCGGCCGGAAACGGCTCCTCGCAGCACCTGTCGGCGGAGCTGTTCAAATCGCTTGCCGGCATCCGCATGACGCATGCCCCCTATCGTGGCGGCGCGCCGGCCGTGACCGACCTTCTTGCGGGCAACATCCAGGTGCTGTTCGCGCCGCTCGTCGAGGTGCTGCAGCACGTCGAGGACGGCAGGCTGAAGGCGCTCGGCGTCACGACGGCCAAGCGCTCCCCTCTCCTGCCGAACGCCCCCGCCATCGGCGAGCGGCTGCCGGGCTACGAGGTCGCGCTCTGGAACGGGCTCCTCGGCCCGGCGAAACTGCCGAAGGACATCGTCGAGCGCGTCAACAAGGAGGCCGTCGCCTCCCTGCGCTCGGACGATCTCAAGGCGAAACTCGCCAAGCAGGGCTCGGAGCCCGTCGGCAACACTCCGGACGAGTTCCGCGCCTTCATCGAAGCGGAACTCGTCAAGTGGAAGAAGCTCGTCGAGATCTCCGGCGCGCAGGTGCAGTGACCTGTGCCAGGGCCTGACGCCCACCCTCCCCCGGAGGTAAGGGCAAGTATCGGGCTCCTACCCTACGCCCCGAAATCGATCTCCACCCGGCCGAACCCCGCGATCTCGGCCACGACCGCAGCCGAAGGCTCGACGAAGACGATGCCGCAGAGCGAGCCGGTCGTGACGTAGCAGCCGGCCTGCACGCCGCCGCGCGTGCGGCTGAGGCCGACGAGCTGGACCAGAAGCTCGAACGGCTCGCCGCCGGCATTGACCCCCTCGGCCGCGAAGACCTCGCGGCCATCGGCCGTGACCGTCACCTGGTGGCGGCCGAGAGGCCGGCCGTCATAGGGCAGACCTTCCGGCGCGTGCACGAAGCCGCCATTGCTCATGTTGTCGGCGAGCGCCCAGAGCTTGGCCTGCGAGGGCCAGGTATCGAAGCGGCTGTCGGCGATCTCGATCGCGGCATGGACCGAGCCGATGGCCGCACGGATCTCGTCCCGCGAGGGCATCCTGCCATCGGTCGCGAGATCGCGTCCGATCCGGAAGGCGATCTCCGCCTCGATGCCGCGCCGGATGAACTCCCCACCCGGCCAGCGGCAGGGCGAGGGCCGGACGAGGCCCTGCGCGATGGGCGCGGCCGCGCCGCCGCCCACCTTCCAGGCGCCGGGAGCGCCGAGCCCCCGCGCGACTTCGTCCTGGACGGCGTAGGCCTCCGCCTCGTCGCGCGGACCGGTGACGGGGATCGGGATCGGGTTGCGGTCGCGCCGTGCGGCCAGGAGGGCCTCGGCGGCCGAAGCGGGGGCGAAGTCGGTCATGTCAGGAGGCCGGATCCGTGGCGACCATGGAGGGCCGTGCGCCGAAGCGCTCGAACCAGCCGGACGCAGCCGGACGGCCCTCGCGCCAGCCGAGATCGGCGAAGCGGAAATCGAGATAGCCGAGCCCGCAGCCGATCGTGATCGTGCCGATGTCGAGCCGGTCGCCGGCATCGGCGAGGATCGCCTCGAACCGGTCGAGCGCATCCTCGACCTTGGCCATCTGGCCCTGGATCCAGGCGTCGAACCGGCCGCTATCCGACCGCAGCGTCATCTCGTAGCGGGTCAGCAGCGCCGCCCCGAGGAGGCCGTCGGCCAGGGCCTGCTCGGTGATGGCGCGCCAGCGCGCATCCCCGGTCCCGAAGAGGGCTCCGCCGGCCGTCGCGTCGAGGTATTCGCAGATCACCCGGCTGTCGTAGAGCGCGCGGCCATCCGCGAGCGTCAGGGTCGGCACCTGGCCGAGCGGGTTCTCCACCCGGATCGCATCGTTGCGGTCGATCGGGTGAGCCGTGGTTTTGACGATCTCGATCCGGTCCGCGAGGCCGAGTTCATGGGCGACGACCATCACCTTGCGAACGAAGGGTGACGATGGGGAGTGATGCAGCTTCATCGGGACTGTCGAGCTCCTGGCGCCGGCCTCTGCGGCCCTTGCTTGAAACACCCAACCGCATCGCCCATCAAGCGGCTCCCGCCACGACAGGACGCTGAATGACGATCTTCGGAGCCACCATTCCCTTCGCCGACCATTGCGGCATCGAGGAGATCGGCGTCGTCGACGGCACGACGCGGCTGCGCGTGCGCCCCCAGCCCCACCACCTCAACAATATCGGCATCGCGCATGGCGGCCTCGTCGCGACGCTGCTCGACATCGCCATGGGGACCGCCTGCCGGACGCAGATCGGCTGTCCCGTCATGACCCTCGACATGCAGATCGCCTTCCTCGCGCCGGGCCGGGGCACGCTCATCGGCATAGGCCGCGTCGTGCGCGCGGGGCGATCGATCCTGTTCGTCGAATCGGAGGTCCGGTGCGAGGAGGACGATGCCCTCGTCGCCAAGGGCAGCGGGCTCTTCAAACCCGCACGCCGCGCCGGCCCCGCCGACGCTTCGGAACCCGTCACGGGCCTCCCGCCCTCATCCTGAGGAGAGGAGGCACCGGCCCCTTCGCAGCCCGGCTTCGCCAAGCACTTCAGGAGAAGACAGCCAGATGGCCCGGCCACGCCCCGGGCCGATCAGCCTGATCAGGCTGCGGACGGCGCCGCGAGCGGCTGCCCGGCGAGCGCATCGCGCAGGGCCTGCTCCTTGCTGTGGTCGAGCGAGGTCTTCAGGACAACGCCGCCGGTGCCCCGCAGATGCTCGAGCACCTTGTCGCCGGTCACACTCTGCACGAGCACGAAGAGCGCCGCGTTGCCGGGCTGAAGCGTCTCGCCGAGATTCTTCATGAACGCGTCGTCGATGCCGAAATCGGACAGCGCCCCGCCGAGCGCGCCGGAGGCCGCGCCGACCGCAGCGCCGACGAGCGGCATCAGGAACAGAGTCCCGATCAGAAGCCCCCAGAAGCCGCCGGACACGGCTCCGACGGCGGTCGTGTTCATCAGCTGATTCAGCTTGACGTGCCCGCTCTCGGTCTTCGTCCCGATGACCGCGTCGCCGATCTGGATGAGATACTCTTTCTGGAGTTCGAAGAGCCGCTGGCGGATCTCCTCCGCCTTCTGTTCGGTCGGATAAACGACGACAACGAGATCAGACATCCAGCGCTCCTAGTGATCCACCGGAAGGCCCGTTCGGCCTCCCGGACGAGTATCGCAGATCGGACGACGGTGGGAAACGTCGGCGCGCCGCGACCGTGGCGCATGGTCGGAACGGAGCGAACGCGGCAGCGAAAGCGTCGGATTATCGGATCATTTTCGACAACTTCGCACTCCCCGCGCACGCCTCGACAGCTTCGGGCGGAAATATATCTCAAGTCTACGAAGTCGTTTACGAAGTTTCAATCTGCCAGACCGATCCTTCAGCTTCACGGCATGGCGCGGGGTTAAGAATTGACCCTCGTAGACAGCAGAGAACTGCTTTTCAGAACCGCAAGACGCATTGTGCGGTGCAACGCCGGCGCGTCGGCCGTCGAGTTCGCCCTCGTCTCGCCCATCCTGATCGTGATGCTGTTCGGCATCATCGCGTATGGGCTCTACTTCGCGGCCGCCCATTCTCTTCAGCAGATCGCAGCGGAGGCCGCACGCGCCTCCGTCGCGGGTTTGAGCGACGCCGAGCGCCGGGAACTCGCCCGCCGCTCCGTCTCCCTGGCGCTGGCGCCGCCGTCCCTTCTGCGCGCCGAGCACGTGACCCTGCAATTCGGCACCGATGCCGCCGATCCCTACGTCTACATCGTCTCCCTCAGCTTCGACGCCCGCGTGCTCGGGATCGCCCCGCTGGCCGAGATCATCCCCGTCCCGAACCTGGTCCTGACCAAGTCGGCCCGGGTGAGGCGAGGCGGGCTATGAGGCTGATCGAAACCTGGCGCCGTGACAGGCGCGGCACCGTCACGATCCTGTTCGCCGCGTCGGCCGTCGCCATTTTCGCGAGCGCGGCGCTCGCGCTCGACCTCATCACCATCTGGAATGCCAAGCGAAAGCTGCAATCGGCCGTCGACATCGCCGCCATTCTCGCCGCGGCCAATCCGGCCGCCGCCGCCGCGACGGCCCGGACCAGCCTGGCCGATAACGGATTCTCGGCCCAGGCACCGACGGCGCAAGTCACGGTCGGCAGCTATGTCGCGACGGCAACGACCGCGGTCGCCGCCCGGTTCGTGGCCAACGCGGTCCCGATCAACGCGGCGCGGGTCGCCCTGTCATCGACCGTCGGCACGACCTTCTCGCGCGTTCTCGGCCTGCCCTCCAGCTACCCGATCAACGCGATCGCGACCGGCGCGACGGCGAAGCTCGCCTCCTTCACCCTCGGCTCGCGGCTCCTGTCGGTCGAGGGCGGCATCGCCAACGCCCTTCTCGGCGCACTCACCGGGCAGACGATCTCCCTGACGGTGATGGATTACAACGCCCTCGCCAATGCGCGCGTGGACGGGACCGGACTGCTCGACGCCCTCGCGCTCCGTGCCAACATCACGGCGGCCAGCTACGAGGAGGTCGCATCCGCCAATGTCTCGCTCGGCCAGGTCCTGACCGCCCTGCGCACCACCGTCCCGGGAGGAAGCGCCGCGGAGGTCCTCGGCCGGCTCTCGGGGGCCCTTGGGGGCAGCACGGTCGCCAACATCCCGGTCTCCTCGCTGATCAATTTCGGGGACGTCCCACTCCCGCCGCGCGCCCTCACGAGCGGGGGCCCCGCGATTCCCGTCCTCGCGACCATCCTCAACGCAGCCGCGATCGCCAACGGCGCTCGGCAGGTCTCGATCGATCTCGGCCCGTCGATTCCCGGATTGCTGGAGACCCGCATCACCGTTTCGATCGGCGAGAAGCGACAGAGTTCGGGCCTCGTCTCGGTCGGCAGCCCAAAATCGACGATCCGGACGGCCCAGACCCGGATTCTGATCGAAGCGAAGGTCAATCTCGTCGGGGTCGGCAAACTGTCTCTCCCCGTCTACGTCGAGGCTGCGTCCGCCGTCGGCACGCTCGTATCCGTGTCCTGCCCCTGGACGGATGCCGGCACGAGATCGGTGTCGGTCGAAGCGAGACCGGGCGTGGTCCAGCTCGCCGTCGCGGATGTCGCGACGGCGTCGATCGACCCGTCCCGTCCCTCGCCGTCCTTCAGCGGCGGCGGCCGCATCCTGGCGCTGCCGCTCCTCAGCGTTACGGGGTTCGCCCAGGCCACCTGGGATGCCCCTCACGCGCGCACGCTGACCTTCACCGAAAGCGACATCACGAACCGAACGGCGCGCAGCGTCGCCTCCTCGAAGCCCTTCGGTTCGCTGACGGGCCATCTCCTGTCGACCCTGCGTCTCGAGCTGAACGGGTTCTCGCTGCTCGATCTGCTCGTCGTCCGGCCGCTCATCATCTCGACGCTGCAGGGGCTGGCCGGCCCCATCGACAGCGTTCTCGATGCCACGCTCTCCCTCCTGGGCATCCAGCTCGGCATCGCCGAGGTGACGGTCGAGGGAACCCGCTGCGACCAGGCGGTGCTGGTCCAATAGCGCCTGCCGGGCCCGCACCACCTTTCCCCCGCCTGCGGCCCCTGATACATGGCCCGCTTAGCCAGTTTCACCACCCGAACGGACGTGCGCCCGCGAGGACGTGCGCCCGCCGGGCGCGTCCGCGAGTCCCCATGCCCAAGCGCACCGACATTTCGACCATCCTGATCATCGGCGCGGGGCCGATCGTCATCGGCCAGGCCTGCGAGTTCGACTATTCCGGCACCCAGGCCTGCAAGGCCCTCCGCGAGGAGGGGTATCGGATCGTCCTGGTCAATTCGAACCCGGCGACGATCATGACCGATCCCGACCTCGCCGACGCGACCTATGTCGAGCCGATCACGCCCGAGATCGTCGCCAAGATCATCGAGAAGGAGCGTGGCGACCGCTCGAAGGGATTCGCTCTGCTGCCGACCATGGGCGGCCAGACCGCGCTCAACACCGCTCTCTCGCTGAAGAAGATGGGCGTGCTCGACCGCTTCGACGTCGAGATGATCGGCGCGGACGCCACCGCGATCGACAAGGCCGAGGACCGCTCGCTCTTCCGCGACGCGATGGCGAAGATCGGGCTCGCGACGCCGAAATCGGCCCTCGCGAACCCCTCCGCGCTCAAGAAGGCGGACCGCGAGAAATACCTCGCCGAACTCGAGGTGGCGCGGGTCGAGGGGCGCGAGGCGGAGTTCGAGGCCGGCTGGGCGGCCGGCGAGAGCGACCGGCGCAAGCGCTACCTGGAATACGCCCTCGGCCAGGCGCTTCAGGCCCTGTCGATCGTCGGATTGCCGGCCATCATCCGCCCCTCCTTCACGCTCGGCGGCACGGGCGGCGGCATCGCCTATAACCGCGAGGAATTCCTCGACATCGTCGAGCGCGGCCTCGATGCCTCGCCCACCAACGAGGTCCTGATCGAGGAGAGCGTCCTCGGCTGGAAGGAATACGAGATGGAGGTCGTCCGCGACAGGGCGGATAACTGCATCATCGTCTGCTCGATCGAGAACGTCGACCCGATGGGCGTCCATACGGGTGATTCGATCACCGTCGCGCCGGCCCTGACGCTGACCGACAAGGAATACCAGATCATGCGCGACGCCTCGATCGCGGTGCTCCGCGAGATCGGCGTCGAGACCGGCGGGTCGAACGTCCAGTTCGCGATCAACCCCGTCGACGGGCGCATGATCGTGATCGAGATGAACCCGCGCGTGTCGCGCTCATCCGCCCTCGCCTCGAAGGCGACCGGCTTCCCGATCGCCAAGGTCGCCGCCAAGCTCGCCGTCGGCTACACGCTCGACGAGATCGACAACGACATCACGGGCGGCGCGACCCCGGCCTCGTTCGAGCCGACGATCGACTACGTCGTCACCAAGATCCCCCGCTTCGCCTTCGAGAAGTTCCCCGGCGCCGAGCCGACGCTCACCACCGCCATGAAGTCGGTCGGCGAGGCGATGGCCATCGGGCGCACCTTCCAGGAATCGCTGCAGAAGGCGCTGCGCTCCCTGGAGACGGGCCTGATGGGTCTCGACGAGATCGAGATCGACGGGCTCGGCCGCGGCGACGACCACAATGCGGTGAAGGCCGCCCTCGGCACCGCGACGCCGGACCGGCTGCTCCAGGTCGCCCAGGCGCTGCGCATGGGCTGGAGCCACGAGGAGGTCTACGAAAGCTGCCGGATCGATACCTGGTTCCTGGAGCAGCTCCAGGCGATCGTCGACCTCGAGGCGAAGGTGAAGGCCCACGGCCTGCCCCAGACCGCCGGCGCTCTCCGCCAGCTGAAGCAGGCCGGCTTCTCCGATGCGCGGCTCGCCGTGCTCTCCGGGCAGGACGAGGCGGCCGTGCGGGAGCTGCGCCATCGGCTCGAGGTGCGGCCCGTCTTCAAGCGGATCGACACCTGCGCCGCCGAATTCGCCTCGCCGACGGCCTATATGTACTCGACCTACGCCCCGCCCTTCGCCGGCGCTCCCGCCGACGAGGCGCGGCCCTCGGACCGCAAGAAGGTCATGATCCTCGGCGGCGGGCCGAACCGGATCGGCCAGGGCATCGAGTTCGATTATTGCTGCTGCCACGCCTGTTTCGCGCTGCGCGACGCCGGGTTCGAGACCATCATGGTCAATTGCAACCCGGAGACGGTCTCGACCGACTACGACACCTCCGACCGGCTCTATTTCGAGCCCCTCACGGCCGAAGACGTGCTCGAGATCATCGACGCGGAGCGCCGTGCGGGAACGCTGCACGGCGTCATCGTCCAGTTCGGCGGCCAGACGCCGCTGAAGCTCGCCAAGGCGCTGGAGCGGGCGGGCGTTCCGATCCTCGGCACGACGCCGGACGCGATCGACCTCGCCGAGGATCGCGACCAGTTCAAGCGGCTCCTCGACAAGCTCGGCCTCAAGCAGCCGATGAACGGCATCGCCTATTCGGTGGAGCAGGCGCGGCTCGTCGCGGCCCAGCTCGGGCTGCCCTTCGTCGTGCGGCCCTCCTACGTCCTCGGCGGCCGGGCCATGGCCATCATCCGCGACGAGGAGCAGTTCGCGGACTACCTCCTCGACACCCTGCCCTCGCTGATCCCGAGCGACGTCAAGGCGCGCTATCCGAACGACAAGACCGGGCAGATCAACACGGTCCTCGGCCAGAACCCGCTGCTCTTCGACCGCTATCTCTCGGATGCGATCGAGGTGGATGTCGACGCGCTCTGCGACCGCACGGACGTCTTCGTCGCCGGGATCATGGAGCATATCGAGGAGGCGGGCATCCATTCGGGCGATTCGGCCTGCTCGCTGCCGCCGCGCTCGCTGTCTCCCGAACTCATCGCCGAACTCGAGCGCCAGACGCGCGAACTCGCGCTCGCCCTCGAGGTGGGCGGGCTGATGAACGTCCAGTACGCCATCAAGGACGGCACGATCTACGTGCTGGAGGTCAATCCGCGCGCCTCGCGGACCGTGCCCTTCGTCGCCAAGGTCGTCGGCCAGCCGATCGCCAAGATCGCGTCGCGCATCATGGCCGGGGAGAGCCTCGCCTCCTTCGGCCTCGTGAAGAAGGACCTCGATCATATCGGCGTGAAGGAGGCCGTCTTCCCCTTCGCGCGGTTCCCCGGCGTCGACGTGCTCCTCGGACCGGAGATGCGCTCGACGGGCGAGGTCATCGGCCTCGACCGCTCCTTCGGGACCGCCTTCGCGAAATCCCAGCTCGGCGGCGGCACCAACGTTCCGCGCGGCGGCTCCGTCTTCGTCTCGGTCAAGGACGGCGACAAGGAACGCATCCTGCCCGCGATCTCGATCCTGGCGAAGCTCGGCTTCCGCATCCTCGCGACGCGGGGGACGCAGCGCTTCCTGTCGGAGCACGGCATCGAATCCGCCCGTGTGAACAAGGTGCTGGAAGGCCGGCCTCATATCGTCGACGCCATCAAGAACGGCGACGTCCAGCTCGTCTTTAACACGACCGAGGGGGTCGGCGCCCTGTCGGATTCGCGCTCGCTGCGCCGCGCCGCTCTGCTGCAGAAGGTGCCGTATTACACCACCCTCGCCGGCGCGATCGCGGCGGCCGAAGGCATCCAGGCCTATAAGGCGGGCGATCTCGAGGTGCGCGCATTGCAGAATTACTTCGCGGCCTGAGCAAACCTGTGAGGATCGGCGAGGATCATCCAGCCGGAACCGGTCCTCGCGGTGAGGCGCACCTGTTCTTGACAGGGTGGCTACTGGTGGCCACCTTGTTTCGATGCGGCGCGTCGGCATCAAGGCTCTGAAGAACAACCTCAGCCGCTATGTCCACGCGGCGGCCGGCGGGGAGCGCGTGCTCGTGACAGACCGCGACAAGGTGGTGGCGGAGCTGGTGCCGCCGCAACAATGCGGCGCCTCGTCCGAAGACGACGTCGTGGCGCGTGGAGCGCGCGAAGGCTGGCTGACGCCACCCAAACGGCATGGCCCGCTGCCGGACCGGGGGCCAAGGCCGCCGGACCAGCCCACGATCACGTTCGAACGCCTCATGGAGGATCTGGCGCGCGACCGGGAAGACAGGTGATCTATCTCGACAGCTCGGTCGCTTTGGCGGAGATCCTCCTGGAGACGCGGCGACCGGATGCCGGCTTCTGGCGGCAGCGCCTGTTCGCAAGCCGCTTGCTGGAATACGAGGTGATGAACCGCCTTCATGTCTATCGCGGCGGCCTCTTCGACCACACCAGAGCGCGGGACATCCTGGATTCTCTCATCCTCCTCGACATGTCGCGCGAGGTTCTGGATCGGGCGTTGAGCCCATTTCCGGTTCCGGTCCGGACGCTCGACGGCCTGCATCTGGCGACGGCGTACCGGATGCGCGAGCGAGGCGTCCCGGTCGAACTCGCGAGCTACGATACGCGTCTCCTGCACGCAGCGGCCGCGCTTGGCCTTCCCGCCGCGTCGCTCTGAACCGTCTCGGGCGAGGAGGACCGTCGACCGCGCTCCCCACGCCGACGAAACACGCGCGCAAGACGGCCGCGCTATAGACGTCGCGAAGCGGCCGCCGGACGGCCAGGAGGGGCAGCGATGGAATGGGTCGTCCTTGGTATCGTCGTGGTGGCCGTGCTCTGGCTGATCATGACCTATAACGGGCTGGTGGCCATGCGGCAGCGGGCCGCCCAGGCCGAGGCCGATATCGACGTCCAGCTCAAGCAGCGGCACGATCTCGTGCCTAGCCTCGTCGAGGTCGTGAAGGGCTATGCGAGCCACGAGAAAGGCACGCTCGAATCGGTCATCCAGCTCCGCAACGCGGCGATGAGCGCGTCGAACCCCGCCGACGCCGCCAAGACCGAGCAGGCTCTCACGGGCGCCCTCGGCCGGCTGATCGCCCTCGGGGAGGCCTATCCGGACCTCAAGGCGAGCGCGAATTTCCAGACGCTCCAGGAGCAGCTCATGGACGTCGAGAACAAGCTCGCCGCTTCGCGCCGCTTCCTCAACAACGCCGTGTCCGAATACAACGCCGCCATCGAAGCCTTTCCCGCGGCCCTCTTCGCGCGGAGCATGGGGTTCCAGCCGAAGACCTTCTACGATCTCGGCGAAACGCAGCGGCAGGCGCTCGACGCGCCGCCGGCCATCAAGTTCTGAGCCGGCGCGCAGGGGCCGGCGATGCTCCCCGCCTTCGGCCTCTACACCCACATCCGGGCGAACAGGATCCGGTCGCGATTCCTGCTCGCCGGGCTCGTCGTTCTCAGCCTCGTCCTCGTCTTCGCGGTGGCGCTCCTCATGCGGGCCCTCAGCGGCGAGGTCCCGAATGGCTATCGGCACGATCTGGGCGGCTATCTCGCAGGCGCGTTCCGGGACCTTCCGTGGCTCGCCCCGTTCGCGCTCGCCGGATCCGCCGTCTGGATCGCCATCGCCTTCCGGTTCAACCAGACGCTGATCGATCTCGTCACCGGGGCCCGGCCCGTCACGCGCGCCGATCAGCCTCGCCTCTACAACCTGCTCGAGAACCTCTGCATCTCGCGCGGCGTGCCGGTCCCGATCCTGCGGGTGATGGACAATTCGGCTCCGAACGCGTTCGCCTCAGGACTGAAGCCCGAGCAGCATTCCATCACGGTGACGACGGGGCTCCTCGAGACGCTGGACGATGCCGAGCTCGAATGCGTCCTCGCCCATGAACTGACCCATATCCGCAACGACGACGTGCGCACGATGGTCATCGCCGTCATCGTCACGGGCATTCTGTCCTTCGTAGGAGAGCTACTTCTGCGCAGCAACATGTCCTTCCGGTCGGGCTCGCAGAGCGGCAGCTCCCGAAAGGACAAGGGCGGCGCCGGCGCTGCGATCCTGATCGCGCTCGTTCTGATCGCCCTCGTCTGGTTCCTGTCCCAGGCGGTGAAGTTCGCCCTCTCGCGCTCGCGCGAGTACCTGGCGGATGCGGGCGCGGTCG
Source organism: Enterovirga rhinocerotis (assembly GCF_004363955.1). Classification (GTDB taxonomy): domain Bacteria; phylum Pseudomonadota; class Alphaproteobacteria; order Rhizobiales; family Beijerinckiaceae; genus Enterovirga; species Enterovirga rhinocerotis. The sequence continues at coordinate 1,012,113 of NZ_SNZR01000013.1, read as the reverse complement.
AGCTGACCAAGAACCCCGATGCCATGATATCCGCCCTGCAGAAGATCGAGGGCAAGGGCGAGATCGAGAAGGTGCCGTCGGGCATCATGGAGCTGTGCCTCGACAACCCTCGCTCCGGCATCCAGGACCTGTTCGCGACCCACCCTTCGATCGCGGACCGGATCGACGCCCTGCGGCGCTATGCGGGTGGAACACCCGCGATCGATGCGGCGCCGGAACCGGTGTCCCAGGGACCGGCGAGCGTATCATCCGCATCGGCGCCGGCTCTGGGAAACCCCTGGAACAGGTAGACGCGGCGCCGCGATGCGCGGATCGCAGCGCCGAATCCCCAAGCGAAGGCGGCAAATCGTCTTTCCCGTGTCACGGAAGCGAAACAACAAGCGCCGAGAGCCCTCATGGCCGGCGCAGTCTCATCGATGTCCCAGTCACTTGCCGCCGAGCCGGCCATCCCCGGCCTGCTCTGGGCCATCCGCTTCGACGATGACGGGAAGGGGCATCCGATCCCCCATGGGGAGCCCATCGGAGAGCCCGATGCCTTCGGAAGCGGGTTCCTGTGGCTTCATTTCAACCTGATCGACGCGCGCCTCGATCCGGTCGTCGCTTCGGGCCGGCTCGGGCCACCGCGCCTCGCCGCATCCGCCCTCGGCTCGGACGAGCATCAGCGCATCGCCGTCGAGGGCGCGTATGTCGGCGGCGTCGTGACCGACCTCTGCCCCGAGGCCAGATCGACGGTCGCGCTGACGGGGCAGGTACGCCTGCATTTCATCCTGGGCCCGCGCTTTCTCGTCAGCGGACGCCGCCGGCCGATTTCGGCCCCCGCAGCGGTGCGGGAGGCGTTGCAGGCAGGCGCCAGCATCAACACGCCGATCCACCTGCTCGAGGCTCTGATGGAGCATGTCGTCGGCTCGATCGACGAGGGAGGCGCGCGCCTCTCCGACGAGCTCGACCTGATCGAGGATCACATCCTCGACCGCACGACGAGGGACGAACGACGTCGCCTCGGACCGATCCGGCGCGATGCCGTCCGCCTTCATCGTCAGCTTCTGGGCCTGCGTGCCGTCTTCCATCGACTGGAGGGGGATGGCACCGAGGCCGGGCTGCCGGCTTCCGACATTCGCACGGCCGCAAGGCTTGCTCAGCGGCTGGATGCGCTCGACCGGGACATGATCATCCTGGCCGAGCGCAGCCGCTTGCTTCAGGAGGAGTTGAGCAGCCGCCTCGCGGAGGCCTCGAACCGTCAACTCTACATGCTCTCCATTCTCACCGCGCTGTTCCTGCCTCCGACTCTGGTCACCGGGATCTTCGGCATGAACACGACCGGCCTGCCGTTCTCGGCGTTCCAGGACGGCACGGCCCTCGCGCTCACGGCCTGTGCGTCCTCGGCCCTGCTCGCCTATGGGGTGATCCGTCTGATGGGGATCAGGCCGCCCCGCGATTGATACGCCCTTCGAATCGGTTGCCTTCGCGCGGCGGCTGCACCAAAGTCTCCGTGCTTCCCCGCCAAGGCAGCGAGAAGCGCCCGCCCTGGATCCTCCTGAGGCAGCACATGGTCTTGGCGCTCGACGGGCCAACGGCGCCTCGCCCGGCTCTCCTCAAGTCATCTCAAGGTTCTCGTCATGGAAAAGGTGCCTCTCACGCCCCGAGGCTTCGCGACGCTGGAAGAAGAACTGAAGCATCGCCAGCAGGTCGAGCGCCCGCGCATCATCGAGGCCATCTCCGAGGCGCGCGCCCATGGCGACCTCTCCGAGAACGCGGAATACCATGCGGCCAAGGAGAGCCAGTCGCTCAACGAGGGCCGCATCCTCGAACTCGAATCGATCATCTCGCGCGCCGACATCATCGACGTCACCAAGCTCACGGGCGACAAGATCAAGTTCGGTGCGACCGTCAAGCTCGTCGACGAGGATACGGAGCAGGAGCGCGTCTACCAGATCGTCGGCGATCCTGAGGCCGATGTGAAGCTCGGCCGGGTCTCGATCTCCTCGCCCGTCGCCCGGGCCCTGATCGGCAAGACCGTCGGCGATTCCGTCGAGGTGAAGACGCCCGGCGGCGCGAAGAGCTACGAGATCGTCGAGGTCGCGTTCGTCTAGCGGCTCGAAACGTGCGGTCCCCGACGAGCGATCGCCACGACATTTCGTGCTGGGTCCTGACGGACGGGAAAGCCGGCGACGAGACGCAATGCCTCGGCGTCGTCGAGGCGCTTGGCCTCGAGCCGGAGATCCGGCGGGTCGCGCCGCGCGCGCCCTTCGCCTGGCTGATGCCGAGAGGGCCGATCGACCCCCGGGAGGCGCCGGACCGGCCGGGGAGCCCCATCGCTCCTCCGTTCCCCGATCTTCTGATCGCGTCCGGCCGCCGCGCGATCCCCTATGTCCGGGCGGTGAAACGCGCTTCGGCGGGGCGCACGTTCACGGTGATCCTGAAGGATCCGCGGACCGGCCCCACGGCTGCCGACCTGATCTGGGTTCCCGACCATGATCGTTTGCGCGGTCCGAACGTCGTGGCGACGCTGACCGCCCCCCATCGCATCTCCGCACGGCGGCTCGCTGAGGCCAGGACTGCTCTCGATCCCCGGATCGCCGCCCTCCCCCGCCCCCGCGTCGCCGTTCTCGTCGGCGGCGACAGCCGGCACCATCGGTTCTCGGCGGCGGACCAGGCGCGCCTCCTCGACGGGCTGCACGACCTTGCCGCGTGCGGAAACGCACTTGCGATCACCGCCTCGCGGCGAACGCCCGCCAGCCTCCTCGAGGTGCTCCGCGGCCTCGCCGACGGCCCCGACCGCTTCCTGTGGGACGGGCGCGGCGACAATCCGTATCTCGCCCTCCTCGCAGGGGCCGATGCGATTCTCGTGACGGCCGATTCGGCGAACATGATCGGGGAGGCCGCGGCCACCGGCGCACCGGTCATGGTGTTCGAGCCGTCGGGCGGGCATCCCAAGATTCGATCGTATCTCGACGCTCTCGCGGCACACGGAGCTGTGCGTCCTTTTTCTGGACGGCTTGAAGCCCACGCATACCAGCCATTAGATAGCACGCCCGAGATCGCGCGCGCGATCCAGGCTGCGCTCGATCGCCATCGGGCCGCAGCTTGAGGGGAACGGGCGGAGTTCCAATGGCTCACCTTCACGCGAAAGTGCTTATCGTCGGGTCTGGTCCGGCCGGATACACGGCCGCCATCTATGCCGCTCGCGCAATGCTGGAACCGGTGCTCGTGTCGGGCCTGCAACCGGGCGGGCAGCTCACCATCACCACCGATGTCGAGAACTATCCCGGCTTCAAGGACGCCATCCAGGGTCCCTGGCTGATGGAGCAGATGCGGGCTCAGGCCGAGCATGTCGGCACCCGCATGATCTCGGATACGATCGTGAAGGCGGAGCTCGGTGCGCGCCCCTTCCGGCTGACGGGCGACAGCGGCGACGTCTACACCTGCGACGCGCTCGTCATCGCCACCGGCGCCCAGGCGAAATGGCTCGGCCTGCCCTCGGAGGCGAAGTTCCAGGGCTTCGGCGTCTCCGCCTGCGCCACCTGCGACGGCTTCTTCTTCCGGAACAAGGAGGTCGTCGTGGTCGGCGGCGGCAACACCGCCGTGGAGGAGGCGCTCTATCTCGCCAACCTCGCCGCCAAGGTGACGGTCGTGCATCGGCGCGACGGTTTCCGGGCCGAGCGCATCCTGCAGGAGCGCCTGTTCCGCAACCCGAAGATCCGTGTCGTCTGGGATTCGGCGCTGGACGAGATCGTCGGCGTCGAGGAGCCGCACCTCTCCGTGACGCATGTGCGCCTGAAGAACGTCAAGACCGGCAAGATCCAGGAGATCGCGGCGGACGGCGTGTTCGTCGCCATCGGCCACAAGCCCGCGACCGCGATCTTCGCCGGCCAGCTCGACGAGAAGCCGGGCGGCTACCTTCGGACGGCGCCCGATTCGACCGCCACCAACATCCCCGGCGTCTTCGCGGCGGGCGACGTGACCGACGATATCTACCGGCAGGCCGTGACGGCCGCCGGCATGGGCTGCATGGCCGCTCTCGAGGCGGAACGCTGGCTGGAAGCCTCGGAGCAGATGCGCGATGCCGCAGAATAACGGCGCCGGCTTCGGCCAGTCGAACTCGGACTTGGACTGGGACAAGATCCGGATCTTCTACACCGTCGCGGAGGCGGGCAGCTTCACGAAGGCTGGCGACGACCTCGGCCTCAGCCAGTCGGCCGTGAGCCGGCAGGTCTCGGCCCTGGAGCGGGAGCTGAAGGCTCCCCTCTTCCACCGGCATGCGCGCGGCCTGATCCTGACCGAGCAGGGCGACCTGCTCCATCGCGCCGCGCGGGACATGCGCCAGCGCCTCGAGAACACGCGGGCGCGGCTGGAGGAGAACAGCGAACGGCCGACCGGCACGCTCAAGATCACGACGACCGTCGGCCTCGGCTCGCTCTGGCTCACCCAGCGCATCGCCGAGTTCCTGGATACCTACCCGGACGTGAAGGTCGAAGTGATCCTCACCAACGAGGAACTCGACCTGTCGATGCGCGAAGCGGATGTCGCGCTGCGCCTGCGCCGTCCCGCCCAGCCGGATCTGATCCAGCGCCGGCTCTTCGCGGTCCATTTCCACGTCTATGCCTCGACCGACTACGTCAAGCGCTACGGCGAGCCGAAGACGGTCGAGGATCTCGACCATCATCGCCTGCTGTCCTTCGGGGGGGATCAGCCCTCCTACCTGCTATCCGTGCACTGGCTCGCGAAGGTCGGGCGAGAGGGAGGGCAGCCGCGGCCCTACCACCTCGTCGTCAACAACATCCCGGCACTCCGTGCGGCGGTCCAGACGGGAGCCGGCATCGCCGTCCTTCCCGATTACGCCGTCGACGGGACGACCGATCTCGTCCAGGTCCTGCGCGACGTGGAGTTGCCGGCCCTCGAAAGCTACCTCGTCTATGCCGAGGAGATGAGGAACGTCGCTCGCGTCCAGGCCTTCCGGGATTTCCTGGTCGGCAAGGCCCAGCGCTGGGTCTATTGAGCCGACTGCGTCATTTTGGGTCGACATGCATGCAATGCATGCCCCACCGGTGTTCGAAATGATTGCCACAGAGGCAGTACGGGGCAAGAATCCCATCGGCTGACCAACACGGACGGTCTTCCGGCCGTGCAGCTGTTCCCCTCTGGAAGGCTCGATTTGACGGGCCTTTACCTTGGCCGGGCCTTAACGAGGCTCGGCCGTTTTCTTGTCTGGCCTCGAGAAGTTGTCTGTCTTCAGGCGTACAGTCTTTCCTTCTGCAAATCCTTGTACAGCCCCGCGACCTCCGGTTCGTAGCCGTTGAAGAGAAGCGTCGGGACGCGGTCGTTGGTGCCGAGGACGCGCTCCTCGGCCTGGCTCCAGCGCGGATGCGCCACCGCGGGGTTCACATTCGCCCAGAAGCCGTATTCGGACGCCTGAAGCCCCTCCCAGAAGGTCTTCGGCCGCGTCGCCGAAAAGGTGATCTGGTTGATCGATTTGACGGACTTGAAGCCGTATTTCCATGGCACCGCGAGGCGTAGCGGGGCGCCGTTCTGGTTCGGCAGCGGCTTGCCGTAGATGCCCGTGACCATGAAGGCGAGGTCGTTGCGGGCCTCCTCCATCGTCAGCCCCTCGGTATAGGGCCAGGGGTACCAGAACTGCCGCTGACCCGGCGCGACCGCCTTGTCGAGGAAGGTCTTCATCACGACGTATTTCGCGCCCGAGACCGGCTTCGCGAAGTCGACGAGCTGCCGCAGCGGGAAACCCGTCCAAGGCACGGCCATCGCCCAGGCCTCGACGCAGCGGAAGCGATAGAGGCGCTCCTCGACCGCCATCTTCGCGACGAGGTCCGACGCGTCGATCTCGATCGGCTTCTCGACGAGGCCGTCGATCTTGATCGTCCAGGGACGCGCCTTCAGCGCGTCCGACATCGGGGTCACGGTCTTCGATTGCGAGAACTCGTAGAAGTTGTTGTAGCTCATCGCGAAGCGCTCCGGCGTCAACCAGCGGTCGCCGAGCGTGTAGGCCTCGTTGCGCTTCGCCGAGCCCTCCGCCGCAGCCTCGCCGGCCACCATCCCCCCGCCGATGAGGCCGGCACCGAGCCCGAGCGCCTGCAGGATGCGACGCCGGTCGAAGAAGGCCGATTCGGGCGTCGCGGCACTTTCCGGCAGCGCCCAGCGCGGCTTGGACCTGATCAGCATGGCGATGGCCTCCGGCCGCTCCCAGGGATCCGCCGTCGCGGATGCCGAGACGGGCGGCCCCGAAGCCTACACGTTTGGACAGCGCCGACTATTCCCCACGGTCGTCGCACCTGGCGAGAAGGCAGGGCAGTCGTCAGCGCGCCTCGGCGAGGATCATGTCGGCGGCCTTCTCGCCGATCATGATGATGGCCGCGTTGGTGTTGCCGGAGACGACGCTCGGCATGATCGAGCCATCCGCGACGCGCAGCCCCTCGACGCCGCGGACCCGCAGCCGCTCGTCGACGACCGATTCGGGATCCCCACCCATCCGGCAGGAGCAGCTCGGGTGATAGATCGTGGTTCCGGCCTGCCTCACATAGGCGAGGATCTCGTCATCCGTCCGCGTCTCCGCACCGGGGATCTCCTCCTTGACGATGAAGGGCTGCATGGCCGGCATCGAGAGGTAGTGCCGAAGGCGCTTGATGCCCTCGACATTGGTCCGGCGGTCGAGCTCCGTTCCGAGGTAGTTCGGGTCGATGGCGGGCGCCGCCAGCGGGTCCGCGCTCGTGATCCGCACCGAGCCCCGGCTCTCCGGGCGAAGCTGGCAGGTCGAGGCGGTGAAGCCTGGGAAGGCGTGGAGGCTGTCGCCCATCCGGTCCGTCGAGAAGGTCAGGAAATGGACCTGCACGTCCGGCGTCGCGAGACGCTCGTCGGTCCGGAAGAAGGCGCCGGCATAGCCCGCACAGACGGTCAGCGGCCCCTTGCGCTGAAGGAGATAGCGCAGACCGATCCGGGCCTGGCCCAGGAGCGAGGCCATGTCGTCGTTCAACGTGATCGGCTGCGTGCAGCGGAGGACGACCCGCACCTGGAGATGATCCTGGAACGCCTCGCCGACGTCGCGCCTTTCGGCGACGACCGGGATGCCGTGACGGCCGAGGAGATCCGCCGAACCGATTCCGGAGAGCTGGAGAAGCTGGGGCGAGTTGATCGCGCCTCCCGAGAGGATCACCTCGCGCCGCGCCGTCACGCGCCGCGTCTCGCCGCCGCGCCGATACTCCACCCCGACCGCTCGCCGGCCCTCGAACAGAACCTTCGTCGCATGAGCCTCGGTGATCACGCGCAGATTGGCGCGCGATCGGGCCGGCTTCAGGTAGCCGACAGCCGTGCTGCAGCGCCGGCCGCGCCGGGCCGTCATCTGGTAATAGCCGGCGCCCTCCTGGCGGGCGCCGTTGAAATCCTCGTTGCGGGGCAGTTCTCCCTCCGCGCAGGCCTCGATGAAGGCGTCGCAGAGAGGATGCGGCTCCGTCCTGTCCGAGACGGCGAGCGGGCCGCCGGAGCCGTGGAAGTCGTCCGCGCCGCGCATCTGGTCCTCGGCGCGGCGGAAATAGGGAAGGACGTCCGCGAAGCTCCAGCCGGTGCAGCCCTGCTGCCGCCAGAGGTCGAAATCCTCGTGCTGGCCGCGGATATAGACGAGCCCGTTGATGGAGGAGGAACCGCCGAGCACCTTGCCGCGCGGCTGCTTGACGACGCGCCCTTCGAGCTCCGGCTGCGGCTCGGTCGCATAGAGCCAATTGACCTTCGGGTCGTTGAAGAGCTTGCCGTAGCCGAGCGGGATATGGATCCAGGGAGAGCTGTCCTTCGAGCCCGCCTCGAGCAGGACGACCTTGTGCCGCCCCGATTCCGAGAGCCGCGCGGCCAGCACGCAACCCGCCGAGCCCGCCCCGACCACGACGTAATCGGCCTCGTCCTCGGCCCCTCCGGCTTCGCTTCGATGCGCCACGCTTCGCTCCCAGGCGGGTCTCGCGCCCGCACTCGCCCTTAACCGGCCCCACGGGGCCAGAGCAATGTTGCCCGCGCTTGTCCACCTCGCCGCGACCGCCTAACAGCGGCCGAACAGGGAGGTCATGTCCGATGCTGCTGCGCTCGCTGCTCTTCGCACCCGCGAACCGGCCCGAACTTCTGGCGAAGTTCCCGGGCGTCGGCGCCGATGCCTACGCCCCCGACCTCGAGGACGGAACGCCGCCCGCGGCGCGGGAGGCGGCGCGGGCCGGGCTGGCCGAGGCGCTGAAGGGCGCACGCGGCGGCCGGTCCGATATCAAGCTTTTCGTCCGCGTGAATGCGATCGGCAGCGAGGACAGCCCGAAGGACGTCGCCGCCGCCGAGGCCGCCGGCGCCGACGGTCTCGTCCTGCCGAAGGCCGAGAGCGCGGGCGACATCGCAGCCCTCGGCACCCGCCTGCCGATCATCGCCGGCATCGAATCCGTGCGCGGCGTGGTCGAGGCGAATGCCATCGCGAAGGCTGCGGGCGTGCTCGCGGTCTATTTCGGCGCCGAGGATTTCGCGGCCGATATCGGCGGGCGGCGCACGAAGGAGGGGCTCGAAGTCCTCTATGCCCGCTCGCAGGTGGTGATCGCGGCGAAGGCTGCGGGCGTGAAGGCGCTCGACCAGGTCGTCATCGACATCCGCGACGACGACGGCTTCCGGCGCGACGCGGAGATGGCCCGCAATCTCGGCTATGACGGCAAGATGTGCCTCCTGCCGCGCCAGGTGGGGCTCGCGCACGAGGCCTTCGCCCCCTCCGCCACCGAGATCGACCGCGCCGCACGGCTGATCGCCGCCTACGAGAAGGCGACCGCCGAAGGCAAGGGCACGATCGATTTCGAGGGCCGCATGGTCGACCCGCCGATCCTCAAGGCGGCCCAGGCCATCCTCGCGGCCGGCAGGGCCTGAGACGAGTTTCACCCTCCCCTGGAGGGGGAGGGTCGGACCGAAGGTCCGGGGTGGGGTGATGCGCGGTCTCCGCCTCAAAGCGGCTGAAGTGGGGAAAGGTGGGTTCACCCCACCCCGCCGGCTTCGCCCGGCCATGACGTGACGGCCGCCGAATAGCCGGAGCGCCTCGCTCACTGCGCCGGCGTCACCTCCATTGCGAGCGTGTATTGGTCGATGCGCGGCTTATAGGCGAGGCCCTTCTTGAAGGCCCAGGGCGTCACCTCGAAATGGAGCGGGATGACGGCGTAGTCGCGCATCGCGAGCCTGGACGCCTGACGCAGCAGGTCTTCGCGGGCCTTGTCGTCCACCGTGCCCCGCGCCTTGACGATCAGCGCATCGACCTCGGGATTGGAGTAGCGGCCGCGATTGGTCGGCCCCATGCCCGTCGCCGGATTGGGCGTCGCGACGAGCGAGACCAGCGAGTTCGACATCTCGCCCGAATCCGCGCCCCAACCGGCGAGGTAGAGGGAGAAATCGCCCTTGTTGCGCCGGGTGAAGAAGGTCGAGGCCGTCATGGAATCGACCGACGTCTTGATGCCGATCCGTCCCAGCATCTGCGCCACCGCCTGGGCGACCTTCTCGTCGTTGATGTAGCGGTCGTTCGGCGTGCCGAGCGTGACCTCGAACCCGTTCGGATAGCCGGCGGCAGCCAGCAGCTTCCGCGCGCCGTCCGCGTCGAAGCGGTCCGGCTTCATCTCGGGCGAGGTGCCGAAGAGCGGCACGGGCAGGAGTTCGCCCGCCGCCTGCGCGACCCCGCCCATGATGCGCTCGACGATCGCCTGGCGGTTGATCGCCGTCGAGACCGCCTCACGGACCTTGTGGTCGAGGAAGGGGTTCTTGTCCGTCCCGCGCACGCCCGGCGTCTTCCAGTTCGGGTCGCCCCTGAACTGGTCCATGGCGAGGTAGATGACGCGGTTCGAGATGCCCTGGACGATGGTGAAGCCCGCGCCCTTGATGCGCGCGAAATCCTGGATCGGCGGGTTCTCGACGAGGTCCACATCCCCCGCCAGCAGCGAGGCGACGCGCGGGCCCTGGCTCGCCATCGGCCGCCACGTGACGGTCTTCCAGTGCGGCTTCGCTCCCCAATAGCCCTCGTTGCGCTCAAGCACGATCGATGTGCCACGCGTATAGCTGGCGAGCTTGTAGGGGCCGGTCCCGATCGCCTTGGCCGGCTCGTTGAACTCGACCGATTTCGGCGGCGTGCCGAGCTTCTCGCAGCCTTTCGCCCCGTAGACGACGTCCTCGCCGCCATAGGCGGCGGCCGACAGGATGCCGAGGGTCGAGAAGTTGTTCGGCAGAAGGGGGACGGGCGTCGCCGTCCTGAAGATCAGCGTCAGGGGATCGGGCGTCTCGATGGCCTCGATCCCCCGCACCGCGAAGGTGAAGCTCGACGGGGAGTTCTCGACCGTCGGCACGCGGCACAGCGTGTAGACGACATCCTTCGCCGTGAACGGCCGGCCGTCGGAGAAGGTGACGCCCGGCCGGAGCTTGAACTCCCAGGTCTTCTCGTCGATCGACCGCCATGAGGCAGCGAGGCCCGGCACGAGCGTCTGGCGGTCGTCGGTGGAGACGAGCCCCTCGAAGATGTGCCGGCGGATGCCGTTATTCGGGCCGAGATTATGGAAATGCGGGTCGATCGAGGTCGGCTCCGAGGCGAGCCCGATCTTCAGCTCCTGCGCGGCGGCAGGACAGGCTGCGCCCGCCAGCGCGAGCACGGCGATGGCAGGGAAAAGGGACGAGCGCGTCATGGACGAAGACCCCATCCGAGGATGTCGGCCTCAGACGAGCACGTCTCGCGCCACCCTGGCAAGCAGGGCGGCGCGCGGTGCCGCATCTATCCCCGCTTGCCCCCGGCCGCCTTGGCCTTGCGCTCGAAGGCAGCGGCGAGTTCCTCGCGCGAGGGGAGGCTCGCATCGCTGATATGGGCGATGTTGTCGGCCGGCACCTCGGCCTCCACGGCCTCCGTCCCGTCCTCGATCGGCTGGCCGGCCGCGAGCCGCGCCGCATCGGCCTCGCCGCCGACGGCATGTTGAAGCTCGTCGGCGAGGCTGTCCCGCTCCACAGCGGGGGAATTCGATCTGGCTCCGGCCATGCTGGGTGTCTCCCGAAACAAATGTCGGGAGAAACACCCGGAAGCGGATTCGGTTGCGCCGAACCCGCCGCCCGATCAGCCGATCCCTTCGAAGAGCGCGCTCGAGATGTAGCGCTCGGCGAAGGAGGGGGCGACCGTGAGGATGCGCTTGCCGGCGAATTCCGGCCGGGCCGCGATCTCGAGCGCCGCGGCGACGTTCGCGCCCGTCGAGATGCCGCCGGGGATGCCTTCGAGCTTCGCGAGGAGCCGCGAGGTCTCGAAAGCCGTCTGGTTCCCGACCGTGATCACCTCGTCATAGACCTTGGTGTCGAGCACGCCGGGCACGAAGCCGGCACCAATCCCCTGGATCTTGTGCGGCCCGGGCTGGCCGCCGGACAGGACCGGGGAATCCTCCGGCTCCACCGCCACGACCTTCAGGCTGGGCAGGCGCGACTTCAGCACCTCGCCGACGCCGGTGATGGTGCCGCCGGTCCCGATCGCCGCGACGAAGGCGTCGAGGCGCCCCTCGGTGTCGTTCCAGATCTCCTCCGCGGTCGTGGCGCGGTGGATCGCGGGGTTGGCCGGGTTCTCGAATTGCTGCGGCATGATCGCACCCGGGATCGTGCTCGCGAGTTCGGTCGCCTTGGCGACGGCGCCCTTCATGCCCTGAGGGCCGGGCGTCAGTTCGAGCTCGGCGCCGAGGAAGGCCAGCATCTTGCGCCGCTCGAGCGACATCGTCTCGGGCATGACGAGGATCAGCCGATAGCCCCGCGCGGCCGCGACGAAGGCGAGCGCGATGCCGGTATTGCCGGAAGTCGGCTCGACGAGCGTGCCGCCGGGCTTGAGCTGGCCCGAGGCTTCGAGCGCGTCGATCATGCTGACGCCGATCCGGTCCTTCACGCTCGAGATCGGGTTGAAGAATTCGAGCTTGAGCAGCAGCTCGGCGCCGACACCCTTCTCTCGGGCCAGCCTGTCGAGCTTGACGATGGGCGTGTCGCCGATCGTGTCGGTGATCGAACCGAAGATCCGGCCGCGGCCGGGCTTGCGGGGTGCGCTCTGAGCCATGTGATATCCTCGCTGTCGCCGATCCGTAGTATAAACCCCGATCACTGTCGATATTTTGATCTATTCACGATCTTAAATCGTAAAATCCGTCGCCGCGACCTGTTGGCCGTCGAGACCCGCCTCGGCCGCCTTGGAGCAGAGCTGAGCGACGGTGATCGCGTCGAGAGCGACGAGATAGGCCTCCGCCGCATCGTTCAACGCGGGCGCTACGACCTCCTCGATCAGGTCCGAATGCTGCTCGCCCTCGGGCGGCTGCCGTTCGGTGGCACGCACGATCTCGCCGACCGTGATGCGCCGGCGCTCCCGCGCCAGTTCGTAGCCGCCGCGGGGACCGCGCAGCCCCTTGAGGATGCCGGCCTGGACGAGCGCATGGAGCACGCCCTCCAGATGGCGCGGCCCGAGCTGATGGCGGGCCGCCAAAGCTTTCGCCGAGACCGGCCTCGGCCGCGCGTGAAGCGCGATGTCGATGACGGCGGCAATGGCCAGGAGAGAGCGGCGAGGCAGCAGGTTCATCACCGGCCGTCCAGGGGCGGGCGGCCGGCCGCGTGTCCGATCCCGGTCGAGCCGAAGCCGCCCGCGCCGCGGGCCGATGCCCCCTCGAACGTGTCGACGACCCGGATATCCGGGCACGCCACCGGAACGAGGAGGAGTTGGGCGATCCGGTCGCCGGGCTCGATCCGGATCGCCTCGGCATCCGGCCCCGCATTGCGGTTCCAGCACGACAGCGTGACCGGCCCTTCGTAATCCGCGTCGATCACGCCGATCGTGTTGCCGAGAACGAGGCCGCGATGGCCGAGTCCGGACCGGGGGACGACGAGCGCGCACCAGCCCGGCTGGCCGATCCGCATGGCGAGGCCGGAGGAGATCAGGACGGGCGGGGCGCCGGGTGCGAGAGCGACGGCCTCGTCGAGACAGGCATGGAGATCGAGACCGGCCGCGAGGGCGGAGCCCCGACGCGGAAAGCCCCAGCCCGGCAGGCGGGGGTCGAGAAGCTTCACCTCGACCGGCAGACCTCGCTCGCCCATGCCACTCCCTCTGTATCCCGCAACCATGCCGCCGACGGACTGCCACCAACGCCGGTCCTGCGCAAACGCCGGTCCTGCGCAAACGCCGGTCCTGCGCAAACGCCGGTCCTGGCGAAGGCCGGTCCTGCGCGAACGCGGCGTCACGGGACCGGGACGGCGCCTCAGGGCAGCGGGATGAACTCGGCCCGGTCGTCGGGCGGCAGATCGAACTGGCCGCGTCCCCAGCGCGCCGCGCGCCACTCCTCCTTGGCCGCCTCGATCTTCTCGCGGGAGGACGAGACGAAATTCCACCAGACGTGGCGCGGGCCGTTCAGCGTCGCCCCTCCGAGCATCATCAGCCGAGCGCCCTGGGGCCCCGCGCCGATCGTGATCCGGTCGCCGGGCCGGAACACCATCATGCGTCCCGCCTCGAAGGCCTGGCCGGACACCGTGACCTCCCCCTCCACGATGTAGAGGCCGCGATCCTCGTGGTCGTCCGGAAGCGGCAGGCGCGAGCCGGGCGCCATGGCGACATCGGCATAGAAGGTCTCGGAAAAGATGCTGGCGGGCGCCCGCTCGCCATAGGCGGTGCCGAGGATCAGGCGCAGCCTCACGCCCTCCGCCTCGATCTGCGGCAGCGTGTCCTTGCCATGATGCTCGAAGCTCGGCGCGCTGTCCTCGCGATCCTCGGGCAGCGCGACCCAGGTCTGGATGCCGAAGAGGCTGTTCGGGCCCCGCCGCGCCTCCTCGCTCGTGCGCTCGGAATGGGTGACGCCTTTCCCGGCGACCATCCAGTTCACGGCGCCGGGCAGGATCACCTGATCGGTGCCGAGGCTGTCGCGATGATGGAAATCGCCGCGGTAGAGATAGGTGACGGTGGCGAGCCCGATATGCGGGTGGGGACGCACGTCGATCCCCTGCCCCGTGAGGAACTCGGCCGGGCCGGCCTGGTCGAAGAAGATGAAAGGCCCGACCATCTGCCGCTTCGGCGCCGGCAAGGCCCGTCGGACCTCGAACCCGCCGAGATCGCGGGAGCGCGGAATGATCAGCGTCTCGATCGAATCGATCCCGACCTCGTCGGGGCAGCCGGGCTGAAGGGCCGGGTTCCAGCTCATGCCATCCTCCTCATGTGAAGGAGGACAGATGGAGGTCGACGCTGCGGCCAGCAAGGCGTCCGCCGAGAGCCGCGAAGCCCTCCCCTCAGCGCATCACGGCGTCGAGGAGCAGGCCCGCGAAGAGCAGAGCCCCCGCGTCGCGGTTCGAGCGGAAGAGCCTCAGGCAAACCGCCGGCTGCTCGGGCTCGAGACGGCGGACCTGCCAGGCGAGATGGGCGGTGAAGGCGGCAAGGCCCGCGAAGCTCGGCCAGGAGCCGCCCGCCCCCCAGATGGCGAGGCCGATCAGGAGGACCGTGAGGATGTACAGGCCCGCGATGATCGCGCGCGAATGGCGGCCGAAGGTGCGCGAGGTCGATTTGATCCCGATCACGGCATCGTCGCGCTGATCCTGGTGGCCGTAGATGGTGTCGTAGCCGATCACCCAGGCGATCGTGCCGAGATACAGCACGAGCGCGGGCCAGGGCAGCGCGCCGAACTGCGCGGCGAAGCCCATCAGGGCGCCCCAGGCGAAGCAGAGCCCCAGCACGGCCTGCGGGTACCCCATCACACGCTTCATCAGCGGGTAGACCGCGACGGGGGCGAGCGACAGGATGCCGAGCAGGATCGCGAAGCGGTTGAACTGCAGCAGCACCACGAGGCCGATCAGCGACTGCGCGACGGCAAAGGCGAAGGCCTGCTTCGCCGTAACAAGCCCCGCCGGGATCGGCCTGTTGCGGGTCCGCTCGACGCGGCCGTCGATGTCCCGGTCCAAGAAGTCGTTCCAGGTCGAGCCCGCTCCGCGCATCACGAAGGAGCCGACGAAGAACAGGGCGACATGCCAGGGCAGAGCCGCCGTCGAGCCGGCCATGGTCGCTGCGAGCGCGGCCGACCATTGGCATGGCCACATCAGCAGCCAGGAGCCGATGGGCCGATCGTAGCGGGCGAGCCGAAGCCACGGCTTCCAGGATGCCGGCGCGAAACGGTCGACGAGATTGGTCGGCGGCGCGTCGGCGACGCGTTGGGCGGCGTCCATGGTCAGCGTTCGGTCAGCTTCAGCTCGATGCGGCGGTTGCGGGCATAGGCCTCGTCGGTCGTGGCGAGGTCGATCGGCTGGAACTCGCCGAAGCCGGCCGCGGCGAGGCGCTGGGCCGGGATGCCCTTCTCCATCAGATACTGCACAACCGCGATGGCGCGAGCCGCCGAGAGCGCCCAGTTCGACGGGAAGGCGCCTGCGCCCGAGACCGGCCGGATGTCGGTATGGCCGTCGACGCGCAGGATCCAGGGGATGTCCGGCGGGATGTCTCTGGCCACCGCCAGGATGACGGCCGCGATGCGGTCGAGTTCGCCCGAGGCCTCGGGCTTCAGTTCCGCCCTGCCTGCCGCGAACAGAACCTCCGATTGCAGCACGAAACGATCGCCGACGATGCGGATGTCGTTCCGGTTGCCGAGGATCTGGCGCAGCCGGCCGAAGAAGTCGGACCGGTAGCGCGCGAGTTCCTGCACCCGCTGCGCCAGCGCGACGTTGAGGCGCGAGCCGAGATCGGCGATCCGGGCCTGGGATTCGCGATCGCGGGATTCGGAGGCTGCGAGCGCATCCTCGAGGGCGGCCAGCTGCCGCCGCATGGCCGCGATCTGCTGGTTGAGGAGATCGATCGTGCTCTGGGCGCGGGCGGTGACGGCGCGCTCCTTGGCGAGTTCCGCATCGGCGGCGCCGGCGCGGCCCTCCGAAGCGGCCTTCCGGTCGATCTCCGCCTGGAGGCGACCTCGCTCCGCCGCATCGGCGCGGATCGTGGTGCGGAGGCTCTCCACGTTCTCGGTGAGGTCGCGCGATTTCGAGCGTTCGAGCGCGAGGAGATCGGTGAGCTCGGCGAGCTGGCGGTTCAGCCTCTCGAGAACGCTGTCGCGGCCGGTGATCTCCCGCGCCAGGAAGAACTGGCCGAGCATGAAGATCGACAGGAGGAAGATGATGGAGAGGACGAGCGTCGAGAGGGCGTCGACGAAGCCCGGCCAGTAATTGAGCGGCGTGCGGCGCGCGGCCCGCAGCCCGGCCATTACTCGGCCTCCTCCCGATCGAGTCGGGCGAGGAGCGCGCGCAATTCCCTGTCCCGCGTCGCCTGGGCCTCGAGCATGGTGCGCACCGTCTGCTGCTCGCTGCGCAATTGCTGGACGAGCGCCTGGATGCCGTCGGCGAGATTGGCGATGGCGAGGTTCGGATCGCGTCCGAGCATGGACGTCGCCTGCCCCGCCGCGGCCTGCGGCTGGGCCTCGATCCGCCCGATCGCCTCCCCGAGCCGGTCGAGGGCCGCGGCGATATCGCCGGAGCCGGCCGCCGGTGCATCGGGCGTCGCGGAGACGGCGAGCCAATCCTCGAGCTCGGTGTAGAAGCGGTTCTGGGCCTGGCCCGCCTGGAGGTCGAGAAAGCCGAGGACGAGCGAGCCGGCGAGGCCGAACAGCGAGGCGGAGAAGGAGATGCCCATGCCCGCGAGAGGAGCCGACAGGGCCGTCTTCAACTCGTCGAACAGCTGCGAGGCCTCGCCGCCCGTCCGCAGCGACGCGATGATGCGCCCGACCGAGTTCACCGTCTCGATCAGGCCCCAGAAGGTGCCGAGCAGGCCGAGGAAGACGAGCAGACCCGCGAGATAGCGGACGAGTTCGCGGTTCTCGTCGAGCCGGGCGGAGATGGAATCCAGCAGCGAGCGCGTCGTGCCGACCGACAGCGTCGCCCGGCTATCGGCCTCGCCGATCAGCGCGGCGGCCGGAGCCAGGAGGACGGGGGGACGGGCGAGCCGGTTCGGATGGGCGCCGCTGACATAGTTGACCCAGCGGATCTCGCGGAAAAGCCGGACCACCTGCCGGATCGCGAGGACGATGCCGATCCCGAGGACGCCGAGGATCACGGCGTTCAGCCCCGGATTGCCCCAGAAGGCGGTCAGGAGCGGGCGGTGCAGGATCAGCGCGAGGAACCCGCACAGGACCAGGAAGACGGCCATGCGGATCAGGTGGATGCGCGGCGACGACAGGGGCCGCACGATCGGAGGAGGCGGGGCGGTGCGCATCTCGGTCGTCACTCTGGCCGGGCCTCCGTGCAGGTTCAAGGGCGGTCTGGCGCCGTGATGCGCGTCATCGTCAGGCGGCCGGGGTCGCGGGCCGCGCGGCCTTCTTCAGAAGGCCGATGAGGGAGCCGTGGATCGCCTCGTTGCCGACGCAGACCGAGCCGGTCCCGAGCGGGTCCGATCCGCCGTCGCAATCGCTGACATAGCCCCCGGCCTCGCGCACGATGGCAAGGCCTGCGGCGATGTCCCAGCTGTTGAGGTTGCGCTCCCAGTACCCGTCGGCGCGCCCGGCCGCGACATAGGCCATGTCGAGGGCTGCGGAGCCCATCCGGCGCAGACCCGCCGAGACCGACATGACCGACGTCAGTTCGGAGAGGAAGGTCCGGTGCGCCGGCCGGCCGAGATGCGGCAGGCCGCAATAGATCACGGCCTCGGCCATCTCGTTCCGCGCGGCGACGCGGATGCGGCGGTTGTTGAGGAAGGCGCCCTTGCCGCGCTCGGCGATGAACATCTCGTCCTTGATCGGATCGAAGATGACGCCGGCGACCGGGACGCCCTCGCGCTCGAGCCCGACCGAGATGCAGAAATGCGGGATGCCGTGGAGGAAGTTCGTCGTACCGTCGAGCGGATCGATATGCCAGCGATGGGACTTGTCGGTCCCCTCGACGATCCCGCCCTCCTCCATCACGAGGCCGTAGCCCGGCCGGGCCTTCTCCAGCGCCCCGCGCAGGATCTCCTCGGCGCGGTGGTCGGCCGCGGAGACGAAGTTCGCCGGTCCCTTGCGGGAGACCTGGAGGTTCTCGACCTCCCCGAAATCGCGCCGGAGCGAGCGGGCGGCCTTCGTGACCGCCTCGGTCATGACGCTGATGAGGGGGGAGCGGATCATCGGACAGTATCAGCCATGCAGCGCCGGAGAGGACGGCGGAACGGCTCGGTGCCATCCCGCCGGGATCGGGTCAATCGTCCCCGTCGTGAGGCTGCCCATCGCTCTCGGCGTCCCTGTCATCGGACGAAGCGCTCGATCGCGGGGACGAGCGGCGACGAGAGCGGCCGGTCGGGATCGCGGTAGGTCGCGAGATTGGTTGCCCGCTCGGAGGGCGCGTCCTTCAGGACGTGGTTCATGGTCTCGACGATCTCGAGGCGGGACGACGGACGCGCCGCGTGGAGACGCCGCGCATCCTCCACGCTGACCTGAAGGTCGCTCGTCCCCTGGACGATCAGGATGGGACAATCCGTCCTGGCGAGTTCGCGTGCCGGATCGAGGGGCAGCCAGGACATCAGATAATTCTGCACGCTTGAGCGATAGAGCGGAGCGAGTTCGGCCGGAACATCCGTGACCGCCTCCCCGCGCATGAGGGATCGGACGATCTCGCGCGACCGCTCCTGGAGCCGCTCGGGCGCCCCCGCGGCCTTGAGCTGACGTTCGATCACCGCGGAAGCGGGCTCTCCCGCTCCGGCGAGCAGCACGAGGCCGGCCGGCCTGATCCTCTGCGCCACGAGCGTTGCGACGAGCGCCCCCTCGCTGTGACCGAGCAGCACGAGCCGCTCCACCCGGCCCTCGCGCTTGAGGACGGCCGACCAGGCGGCGGCATCGTCGACGAACGTGCCGAACCTCAGATCCTCCTCTCGGCCGCCCGCCGCCGCGCTCGACCCGACGCCCCGTTTGTCGACCCGGAGGGAGACGATCCCCCGCTCGGCCAAGGCGTGGGCGAGGAACTTGAGGCTGTTGTTCATGAGCCCCGGGAGGTTGCCGTCGCGATCGACCGGTCCGGACCCGGCGAGGATCAGGACGCCCGACCCGCGCGCCTCGACGTCCGGCAGGGTGAGCACGCCGTGAAGGCCGCCCGATGCCACGCCCCGTTCGGTCCAGGCTGCGGCGCATGCCGACGACACTGTCAGGGCCATGGTCAGGGCCATGGCCAGAACCATGGCCAGGGCAGTCCCCGGAAGCGTTCTCGCCATGCTCGATCTCGTCGCCCGGAACAGCTTGCCGTCTGACGGAGGGGACCGCCGGAGGGGCGAGGCCGCTCCGGCGAGTGTGTGCCGGATGGCACCGCGACCGCGATCAGCCCTTCAGCGTCGCATCGAGCGTGATCTCGGCATTGAGCAGCTTCGAGATCGGGCAGCCTTCCTTGGCGCCCTTGGCGATCTCGTCGAACGCCGCCTGGTCGACCCCCGGCACGTCGGCGACCAGCGTGAGGGCCGATTTCGAAACCTTGAAGCCGCCGCCGTCGGGATCGAGCGATACGGCCGCATCGACCTCGAGCGAATTCGGCGTCAGCCCGGCCTTCTGCAGCGCGAAGGCGAGCGCCATCGCGAAACAACCCGCATGGGCGGCCGCGACGAGTTCCTCGGGATTTGTGCCCTTCTCGTTCTCGAAGCGGGTCTTGAACGAGTAGGCGGTGTTGTCGAGCACCCCCGATTCGCTCGTGAGACGGCCATCGCCGTCCTTGCCCGTCCCCTTCCAGATTGCCTTTGCCTTCTTGACCGCCATCGTGGACCTCCCGTCCGTGGTTGCGCCGCAATTGCGCTGCAACAACGCAGAGGAAGCCAGATGTGTCCGCCGCCGTCGAGAGCACGGGCACAAATCGGCCTCCGCTCCGTTGAGAGCGAGCGTCGAGGATTCCATCGTTGCGCGAAGCCGGGTTCAGAAGCGACGGTCTCCTCCTTGTCGCGGCGCTCGTCCTGGGGGCGATGGGGCTCGGCTACGTCTATTTCACGTCGCCGACCGAACTGACGGTGGCCGTCGGACCGGCTGGATCGGCGGAGGAGCGCCTGATCCTCGCCTTCGGCCAGCAGCTGAAGGCGCAGAAGATCCCGATCCGCCTCAGGCTCGAGCCGGTCGCGGGGGTGAAGGAAGCGGCCGAACGTCTCGATGCCGGGAAGGCCGATCTCGCCGTGGTCCGGCCGGACGTCAGGGTGCCGGAGAACGGCCTCACCCTCGCGATCCTGCGCGACGCGGCGACGATCCTGATCGCGCCGAAGGAGGCCAAGATCGAGGACGTCACCGGCCTCGTCGGCAAGAGGCTCGGCATCGTCACGGGCCACGAGGCCGATCCGGCTCTCGTCGCGACCCTGCTGCGCCATTTCGACCTTGAGCCCCCCGCGGTGAGCTTCGTCGAATTGCCGCGCCAGGACGCCGCCCAGGCGCTGAAGGAGCACAGGGTCGATGCCATCGCCCTGATCGCCGCGCCCACCGGAGCGGCCGCCTCGGGCCTCGTGCGGGAGGTCGCACACGCCTTCGGCGGAGAGATCGCGATCCTCCCGGTCGAGAACCCGGATGGGATCACCCAGCGTTCGCCCTTCCTGTCGGCAACGACCATCCCGGAGGGGATCTGGGGCGGTCGCCCGAAACAGCCTGCGGACGAGATCAAGACGATCGGCGTCGCCTATCGGCTGATGGCGCATTCGGACACCGACCGCTCGCTGGTCTCGACCCTCGTCGAGGCGCTGTTCCAGATGCGCTCGCGTCTCGCCGTCAAGACGCGTCTCGCGAACTTCATGCGGCCCCCCGAAATGGACACGGCGAGCTCCGCGACGAGCGCCATGCTGCCGAACCATCCCGGCGCCGTGGATTACTTCCAGCGCGAGACCCAGAGCGTGATGGATCGCTACGGCGACTGGATCTATCTCGGCGCCTTCTTCGGCTCGGGCGCGATCTCGGCGCTCGCCTGGTCGGTGCAGCGCTTCCGCCGCCGTCGGCGCGAGGTCATCGACGACGTGCTGGACCGGCTGCTCGACATCCTTGCCGATGCGCGCAAGGCCGAGACGACGGAGACGCTGGACCTCCTGACCAACGAGGTCGATGACCTCTTCCGCACGGCTGTCGAACACGCGCGCGACGGTCAGGCGGACAACCGCACGACGAGCGCCATCGTCCTCGCCTTGGACGGGGCGCGATCGGCGATCGACGAGCGGCGGCGGAAGATCATGGCTCTGGGCGCCGAGCCGCCCCGATCGGACGGCTCGCCCCTCGCGACCGTCTGCTGAGGCGCGCCGCGCGCCCCGGTCACGCAGCTCCGACAGTTCGGCTCGGGTTCGATCGGCCGCTCAGGCTCGTGTAAGCAGGCCTGCGGCAGCCTCGATCAAGGAAGACGGCATGACGGTGTCGAGCGACGAAGAACTTGCGGCCCTGAAGGAGATCGGGCGCATCGTCGCCAATGCGCTCGAGGCGATGGGCAAGGCGATCGAGCCGGGCATGACGACGCGCGAACTCGATGAGATCGGACGCAAGGTGATGGACGCGGCCGGAGCCCGCTCGGCCCCGGAAATGATCTATTCCTTTCCCGGAGCGACCTGCATCAGCGTGAACGAGGAAATCGCGCACGGCATTCCGGGGGACCGCCGGATCGGGGCCGGCGATCTCGTCAACATCGACGTCTCCGCCGAGAAGGACGGCTTTTTCGGCGACACCGGCGCCTCCTTCGCCGTGCCGCCCGTGACGCGCAAGGTCGAGCGGCTGTGCCGCGACGGGCGCCGGGCGATGTGGGCGGGCTTGCGCGAGGTCGGGGCCGGCAAGCCGATCGCCGGGATCGGCCGGGCCGTCGGCGCCTTCGCGCGGAAGAACGGGTACACGCTGGTCCGCAACCTCGCCAGCCACGGCGTCGGCCGGTCGCTGCACGAGGACCCGACCGAGATCGCCACCTGGCCCGACGCCTCCGAGCGCCGGATCATGGAAGACGGGCTCGTCTTCACCGTCGAGCCGTTTCTCTCCCTCGGAGCGGAATTCGCCGAGGACGGTGACGATCCCTGGACCCTCTACAGCGAGCCACGCGCCCTCACGGTGCAGTACGAGCACACCGTCGTCGCGACGCGCAACGGCCCGCTGATCCTCACCATGCCCGGATAGGCCAGGCCGCGACCGGCGACCGTCGACCGGGGCGCGGAGCACGGTCGTCTCTCTTGCTCGCCGCGAAGGAAACCACCTTCCCGATCGCGGCTGAAATAAGCGATTTTATCCCGGAGCTTCGCGCCTAATCTCGGTCCGTCGATGGGATCGATCCGAGGGCCGGATCGCCTCGACCGGAGGCCGGATGTTCGGTGTGAGCCACGATGCGGCCGGGATGTGCCGGGGCGGGACGAGGGACGGCTGGCGCCGCCGCTCCCTCGCCGCGCTCGATCTCGTCCAGACGATCCGCGCCCCGATCTGCCACGGCCAGACCGAGGCCGGCGGATCCGGCACGCTGCCGTCGCGGGGTTCGCGCGACGCCGCCGAGCGGCGGATCGCCGACGCGGTTCACGTTGCGTCCTCCTACGTCATCTGAGAGGCAGAAGCAGGTTCTTCAGAGCGCGTGGACGTGATGAGCGGGCGAAAGCAGTTGAAACTCGGCGCTTTCATGCGGCCGGCGAGCATCCATACGGGCGCATGGCGCTATCCGGGCGCCTATCCGGATGCGAATTTCAACTTCGGGCATCTGAAGCGCTTCGCGCAGCGCCTCGAAGCCGCGAAGTTCGACGCCTTCTTCATGGCCGACCATCTGGCGCTCCTGAACATGCCGGTCGAGGCGCTGAAGCGCAGCCACACGGCGACCTCGTTCGAGCCGTTCACGCTGCTGTCGGCGCTGGCGGCCGTCACCGATCGCATCGGCCTCGTCGCGACGGCCTCGACGACCTTCGATGCGCCCTTCCACATCGCGCGCCGCTTCGCCTCGCTGGACCACATCTCGGGGGGACGGGCCGGCTGGAATATCGTCACGACGTCCAATCCCGACGCGGCGCTCAATTTCGGCCTCGACGACCACATGGACCACGGCGAGCGCTATGCGCGTGCCCGCGAGTTCTACGACGTCGTGACCGGGCTCTGGGACAGCTGGGCAGACGACGCCTTCGTCCGGGACCAGGACAGCGGCCTCTATTTCGACCCCGCCCGCCTTCATGTCCTCGGCCACAAGGGCGCGCATCTGTCGGTGCGGGGCCCGCTTCACATCGCCCGGCCGGTCCAAGGCTGGCCGGTGATCGTGCAGGCCGGCGCCTCGGAGGCGGGCCGGCAGCTCGCCGCCGAGACCGCGGAAGTCGTTTTCGCCGCGCACGGCCATCTCGAGGGCGGGCGGGCCTTTTACGCCGACGTCAAGGGCCGGATGGATGCGCTCGGCAGGTCCCGGGACGATCTCAAGATCCTGCCCGGCGCCTTCGTCGTCGTGGGCGAGACCGTCGAAGAGGCCAGGGCCAAGCGCGCCCATCTCGACAGCCTCGTTCATGAGGAGAGCGCGATCGCGTCCCTGTCGATCGCGCTCGGGCACGACGCATCGGGCTTCGACCCGGATGGGCCTCTGCCCGACATCCCGGAGACGAATGCGAGCAAGAGCGGGCGCGAGCGGGCGATCGCGCTCGCGCGCCGGGAGAACCTCACCGTGCGCCAGCTCGCGCAAAGGCTCGGCGGCTATGCCGGGCTCGCCTTCGTCGGGACGCCCGCGACCATCGCCGACGAGATGGAGGAATGGCTCGAGACGGAGGGCTCCGACGGCTTCAACGTCATGTTCCCCTACCTGCCCGGCGGCCTCGACGATTTCGTCGACAAGGTCGTGCCGGAATTGCAGCGGCGGGGCCTGTTCCGGCGCGAATACGAGGGCACGACGCTGCGCGACAGCCTCGGCCTGAAGCGCCCGGCCAATCGCTTCTTCCCCGAGCCCGCCGCGCCGCAGGCCTGAGCCCGCGGCGATCCCCGTGCTCCGCTCCTACGAGGCGAGTTCCGCCGCGCGGGCGCGCAGCTCGGTCTTCATGATCTTGCCCGTCGAGGTCTTCGGCAAGGCGCCGAAGATGACCGTCTTCGGCGCCTTGAAATGGGCGAGGCCGGCGCGGCAGAAGGCGATGATCTCCTCGCCCGAGGGCGGCTCGACCCCCGGCTTCAGCGTGACGAAGGCGCAGGGCGTCTCGCCCCATTTCTCGTCGGGCCGCGCGACGACCGCCGCCTCCATGACGGCGGGGTGGCGGAACAGGACCTCCTCCACCTCGAGCGAGGAGATGTTCTCCCCGCCCGAGATGATGATGTCCTTCGAGCGGTCCTTGATCTCGACGTAGCGATCCGGGTGGAGGACGGCGAGGTCGCCCGTCCGCAGCCAGCCGCCGCGCAGGGTGGCCTCGGTGGCGGCCTCGTTCTTGAGGTAGCCCTTCATCACCGTGTTGCCGCGCAGCACGAGTTCGCCGAGCGTCGCCCCGTCGGCCGGCACCTCCCGGTCCGTGTCCGGATCGATCACCGACTGGTCGCTGACCGTGAGGTTGCGGACGCCCTGGCGCGCGGTGAGGACGGAGCGCTCGTCGAGCGGCAGGTCGCTCCAGCCTTCCTGCGGCGCGCAGGCCGTCGAGGGGCCGTAGCATTCCGTCATGCCGTAGAGATGGACGAGGTCGAAGCCGAGTTCCTCCATGCCGGCGATCACGGCCGAAGGCGGCGCGGCGCCCCCCGTCGCGACACGGACGCGGCCGTGGGTGAAGCGGCGCTGCACCTCGCGCGGCGCGTGGATCAGCATCGTCAGGACGACCGGCGCCGCACAGAGATGCGTCACCTTCTCCTCGTCGATCAGCCGGAAGATCTCGGCCGGATCGATCGCCGGCAGGCAGATGTGACGCGCCCCGACCGACGTCACGGCCCAGGGATAGGTCCAGCCGTTGCAGTGGAACATCGGCAGGGTCCACAGATAGACCGAATCCGGCTGCAGGTTGAACGTGATCACGTTGCCGAGCGCGTTCAGATAGGCGCCCCGGTGGTGGTAGAGGACGCCCTTCGGATCGCCGGTGGTGCCGGAGGTGTAGTTCAGCGCGATGCTGGTCCATTCCTCGGGCGGCGGCGACCAGACGGGTCCCGGGCTCGATCGCAGCAGATCCTCGTAGGCGAGCGCGCCGGCGGGCGGAGCCTCATCCGCCCCCTCGACGACCAGGATCGGCGGCCTGCGCGTCGCCGCGAGGGCGTCCAGGGCGACCGGCAGCAGGCTGTGATGCACGATCAGGACCCGCGCCTCGCCATGATCGAGCATGAAGGCCATGGACGGCGCGTCGAGCCGCGTGTTGAGCGCGTTGAGGACGGCACCGGCGGCGGGGACGCCGAAATGCGCCTCGAGCATCACCGGGACATTGGGGGCGAGCACGGCGACCGTCTCGCCAGGCACGACTCCGAGGCTCCGCAGAGCTCCCGCGAGGGAAGCGGCACGCCGGTGGAAGTCGCGATAGGTCAGGCGCCGGTCGCCGAGGACGACCGCGATCTTGTCCGGATAGACCTCGGCGGAGCGGCGGAGGAAATCGAGGGGGGTGAGGGCGACGTGGTTCGCCGCCCTGGGATCAAGGAACGAGGCCGAGACTGCCGAAGCAGCGCCATCACTGGTTTGGGAGAAGGAAGTCATCGTGCGTGCTTAGACCGAAATCCTTGCCGGGTTGAAACCGGCCGCAGAAAAACCACTGACGCGATGCTGCCGCATCTCACAGGGGATACGAGCAGATCAAGTCCCGGCTCGTGGGCGGCGGCGCCTCGCATCACTTGATCCCCATAACCTGGTACCGACGAGCGCCATCTTCTTTGACAGATCCGAAATAGAGAACAACTTTCGCCCCTACCTGTACTAGAATCATCGATGGTTCAACGGGGCATCGATCCATGGGTTATACGACCGACCGGCGCAGTTTCATCAAGGGCGCAGCGGCACTCATGAGTTCGGCGGCCGGCTTCTCGTGTATCGAGGTGGCCAATGCGGCGACGATCGAGGTCCCGACGGTCGACCGGCTCGCGATGCGCGTGCTCATCGATTCCGCGCATGACCAGTTCCTCAAGCCCGTGACCGTGCAGGGCGTGCGGCACATCCCGCCCGGATCGGGCCGCGGCGCCGATTACAGGCAGGTGCTTCACAATCAGTGGGGCCTGTCGCTCTTCCTCGAAAGCCAGAGGGCCGACGAGGCACGCACCATCATGCTCGATTTCGGCTACAGCCCCGATGCCCTGCTCAACAATATCGGCATCCTCAAGGTCGACCCGACCAAGGCGGACGCGCTGATCGTCAGCCACGGCCATCACGACCATTACGGCGGGCTGAACGGCTTCCTCGACAAGTACCGCTCGTCCCTGCCGCAGGACATCAAGCTGTTCGCCGGCGGAGAGGACAATTTCTGCCATCGCGTATCGCCGGCCGGCCAGGGCCAGTTCACGGATTTCGGCCAGCTTGACCGCCGCGATCTCGCCGCCCAGAAGGTCACGACGGTGCTCTGCGAGACTCCGACCGTGATCGCCGGTCACGCCTTCACGACCGGCCAGATCAAGCGGAGCTCCGTCGAGCGCATCCTACCCAACACCTTTGTCGATCGCGGCACGCTCGAGACGACCGGCTGCAACGCGGACCACTACACGCCCGCCGAGCTGCTGGGGAAGCGCGTGCCGGACGACCACGTCCACGAACATGCGACCTGCTTCAACGTCAAGGATCGCGGCCTCGTCGTCATCTCGTCCTGCGGCCATGTCGGGATCGTCAATTCCGTCCTGCAGGCCCAGGCGGTCTCGGGGGTCAAGAAGGTCCACGCCATCGTCGGCGGCTTCCACCTCGGCCCCGCATCCCCCGATTATCTCAAGGAGATCGTCGCGGAGGTGAAGAAGCTCGAACCGGACGTCGTCATTCCGATGCATTGCAGCGGCCTGAACTTCGCGCTCGAGGCCAAGGCGCAGATGCCCGACAACGTTCTGATCACCACGACCGGCAGCCGGCTCGTCTTCGGCGCATGACGAAGGCCGCCCGCATCGCGCTGGCTGTCCTCTGTGCCCTGAACGCGGCCGTTCGTCCGGCCGAGGCCGACGGGCCCGAGCGCTCGGCCGCCGAGCTCATGGACGTCCTGATGTGGAACCGCGAGCCGGTCGGGGGACCGTTCTCGCTCCTGGGTCACGACGGCCGCCGGCACGCCCCGGAGGAGTTCCGCGGCAAGCTGATGCTGGTCTATTTCGGCTTCTCGTATTGCCCCGACATCTGCCCGACCGACCTGCAGGAGATGAGCAGGGCGATCGAGTTGCTGGGTCCGGCCGGGGGCGATATCCAGCCGCTCTTCATCACGGTCGATCCCGAGCGCGATACGGCGGAACACCTGAAGACCTACGTCTCGCTGTTCCACCCCCGGCTCCTCGGACTCACGGGGAGCCTCGACGAGATCAGACGGGTCGCACGGCTCTACAAGGCGTCGTTCCAGAAGGCGGACACGCCGGACGGCTACACCGTCGACCACAGCGCCTATGTCTATCTCATGGGGCGGGACGGGGCGTATCTGGGCTTCTTTCCGCCCAACACGCCCGCCGAGCGGATGCTGACGATGATCCGCCCCCATCTCGGGCCGCCCGGCCGCTGAGGCTCAGGTCCGGGCTTTCGGCGGACAGGCGCGCCGCCGGCCGCGCTATTCCGCGGCGACCGGGTGCAGCGCCGTGTGGGGCGAGCCCGTCATCCGGGCCACGCGCTCGTGACCGCCCTCGGCCAGGGTATCGCTGACCACCTTGCCGCCATTGATCGTGATGATGCGATCGAAGTTGGCGAGCGTCGGCAGACGGTGGGCGATGGCGAGCACGGTGCGGCCACGCATCAGGTTCGCCAGCGCCGCGCGCACCTCGGCCTCCGAGTGGGTATCAAGGGCAGAGGTGGCCTCGTCGAGGAGCAGGATCGGCGCGTTCTTCAGGAGCGCCCGGGCGATCGCGATGCGCTGCCGCTG
Organism: Enterovirga rhinocerotis; assembly: GCF_004363955.1. GTDB lineage: Bacteria > Pseudomonadota > Alphaproteobacteria > Rhizobiales > Beijerinckiaceae > Enterovirga > Enterovirga rhinocerotis. The sequence goes on along the minus strand of NZ_SNZR01000013.1, from coordinate 984,245 downwards.
GCCGCCGGAGAGCTTGACGCCCCGGTCGCCGACGATCGTCTCCATGCCCTCGGGCATCTCGGCGATGAAGTCCGTGCACTGGGCCGCCTCCATCGCCTCGCGAACCTCCTCGTCGGTCGCATCGGGCCGGCCGTAGCGGATGTTCTCCTTGAGCGTGCGGTGGAACAGCGAGATGTCCTGCGGCACGACGGTGATGGCGCGGCGCAGGCTTTCCTGCGTGACCTTCCGGATGTCCTGACCGTCGATGAGGATGCGCCCGCTATCGATGTCGTAGAAGCGCTGCAGCAGCGAGAACATGGTCGACTTGCCGGCGCCCGAAGGCCCGATGATGCCGACCCACTGACCCTCGCCGATTTCGAGGTTGAAGTCCTTGAACATGCCCTTCACGCCCGCATAGGCGAAGGACACGTCCTCGAACTTGATGCTGGCGCCGTGAGGGGCGAGTTCGCTCGCGGCCGGATGGTTGCTGAGGCGATGCGGCACCAGCAGCGTCTGCAGCGCCTCCGAGAAGCGCGCCGTATGCTGCGTGACGTCCACCAGGGCGACGGCGAGGTCGCGCGTGGCGCTGAGGATCGAGAGGCCGAGCGTGCAGACGAGCACCACCTCGCCGGCCGTCGCCTGCCCGGCCTGCCACAGCTTCACCGCCCAGATCAGGAGCGCGATCGTCGCGCCGATCGTGACCACGGCGTGGATCAGGCGCAGGCGCTCGAGATAGAAGAGCGAGCGGCGCCGCGCCGTCATCTCGCGGCCGAGGGTGTCGTCGAAGCGCGCCCGCTCCCGCGTGATGCCGCCGAAGGACTTCACGAGCGACATGTTGCCGACGACGTCGACGATCTCGCCGTCCACGGACGCGGCCTTGTCGGCATAATCGTGATGGAGCGGCCGGCCGGCGGCCGCGATCTTGAACATCGCCACGATCACGACCGCGAAGACGGCGATCAGCACCGCGGACATCGTCATGCTGACCGTCCCGATCAGCAGGATCGAGGCGAACGCGGCGACGCAAGGCGGCAGCACGTTCCAGATGAACATGGTCTCGATCGTGAAGAAGGCGTTCGAGGTGGCCGTCACGCGGCTCGCGATCGTGCCCGGGGGACGATCGGCGAAATAGGCCGGCGCGTGGCCCGTCAGATGCCGGAACAGATCCTTGCGCAGGTCGCCGGTGACGGCGACGAAGGTGATGCTGGCCAGGAAGCCCGCCGCCCGCCAGGTGAGGTTGTCGGCCGCGATCAGGCCGCAGAGCAGCGTCAGCGCGAACCAGACATCGCCCTTGCCCGGCCCCTGCGTCAGCGCGTCGACGAGCGACTTCACGCCGTATTGCGTCGAGACCGAGAACACGACCGCGAGGACGATGAGCCCGAGGATGACCCCGTGCCCGACCGGCCGGCGCTTGATGTAGCGGAAGAGGAACGACCAGGGCCGGTTGGCATACCAGCACATGTCCTCGTGACCGGTCGCCTCGGTCGAGGGGTGCGAAGGCGGCAGCGCCATAGGCTCATCCGAAGCGTGGCTGTCGATCGCGGGAGTCAACCCAGACCCACGGTCTTTGTTGCGGTGCGCGATCGCGCGCAGGGATTGGATATTGTCCATACCGGTTCTATGCAACCGGTCTGCCGCTGAACTCGACCTGAATGACCGTTATTGCCCAGCCTTTCGGCGTTCGAGGCGCGGCCGCGTTTCCGGCATCGCGACGAGCACGACGAGGAAGGCGAGGATCGCCACCGAACCGAGGCCGATGAACGCGTTGGCGCTGCCGAGACGGTCGGCCAGGAAGCCGCCGAGCAGGGTGCTGATGGCAGAGCCGAGCCCCATCCCGATGCCGACGATGCTCTGGCCGAGCGCGAAATGGCCCGTCTTCCGCGTCGCATCGGCGACGATCACGGAGACGAGAACGCCGATGATGGCCGCCGAGACGCCGTCGAGAGTCTGGATCAGAACGAGCCAATACTCGTCGTGGATGAAGGCGAAGCCGAAGGCCCGGATCGGCAGCACCGAGAACGCGAGAAGAAGGAGCGGCTTCCGGCCCCAGCTCTGCGCCTTCGCGCCGACGACGGGCGACAGCACCGTGACCAGGACCTGGGGAGCGATGATGCAGGCCGCGATGAAGAGGGTCGGCGAGTCCTCCGAGCGGAGCGTCAGGGCGCTGCCGATCAGGGGCAGAAGGGCCGCGTTGCCGACGAAGTACAGCGTCATGCAGATGAACAGGGTGTAGAGCGGCTTGCTGGTGACGAGCGGCCACAGGGCCTCCCATCCAGACGCTTCGCTGTCTTCGCCCCGGCTCACATGGGGGTCGATCTCGTGGCTGGCGATCCCGCGCAGGGCGAACAGGGCGGGGACGGCGAGAGCAGCCGTCACGACGAAGACGGCCTGGTTCGAGACCCAGTAGCCGATCCCCCCCATGACCGCCGCCGCGATCGCGTTGCCGGCGGAGGCGAAGCTCGCATTGCGGCCGAAGCGCCGCGCGACGCCGTCATGGCCGACGAGGCCGAGGCTCGTCGCCGCCAGGGCCGGGGTCAGGGTGGCGCTCGCGGCCGCATGAAGCACCCAGCCCAGCAGGATGACGAGGAAGGTGGTGCTCATCACGAGCATCAGGGCGCTGAGCCCCACCAATGCGACCGACCAGGCCGCGATCGCCTTCTTGGCCGTGGTCGCATCGACCATCGCGCCGCCGGGCAATTGCAGCACCAGAGAGGCGACGCCGCCGATCGTCAGAAGCAGGCCGATATCGGTCTGGGTCCAGCTTTCGGACGTCAGATAGACGGCGACGAACGGGCCGAACCCCGCCTGCAGGTTCGCCACGAAGAAGGCGAACCAGTCGAGGCTGCGCTGGCTTCGGCGGGATGCGGTCGGCCTCGCCGCTCCGGTCTCGAATTCGATCACAGGGTCTCGGGGGCGTCCGGGACGGGAGACGCTACTGCCCGGGTTTCGGCGCCGCCTGGTCGGGCGATGCCGGCGAAGCCTGCGGCTGGGGGGCCGGCGCCGAAGCCGGCGCGGAGGCGGCCGGCGGTGCCGCGGGGCTCGGCGGGGCGGCTTCCGGAGCGGGTGCAGCCGGTGTCGCGGGCTGCGCCGGGGCCGTGCCGTCTCCCGGCGCCGAAGCGGGTGCGGACGGGGCTGCGGGTGCGGCGGGCGGGGTTCCGGCAGGAGGCGTGGCGGCAGGCGGCGTCGGCGAGGCTGCAACCGGAGCCGGCGTCTGCCCGATCTGCGGCCCGAGCACGACGACGGGCTCGCCGGGCTTGTATTCGGGCGACATCCTGACCTGGGCGCGGTTCAGCCCCAATGTCACGCTCCAGGTGCGGCCCTGCCGGGAATATTGCAGGAGACGCCAGTCCACCGCGATCTTGCGGCTGCCGACCCCGAGGAACCCGCCAAAATCGATGATCGCGGCGCGCGGCTTGCTCCGGGCGTTGACGATGATGTCGACGATGCGGCCCAACTCCTCGCCGGTGGTGCTCTTGACGGTCTTCCCGATGATGCCTTCGGATTCCTCCGGGCTGATGACGATGGCCGGCGTGCCCTGCTCGGCCGGCGGCGGCTGGGGCTGGGGCTGCTGCTGGGGCGGCGGTGCCGGGGGCGCGGCCGGTGACGGCGGCTGGTTGGCGGATTGCGTCGGCGCCGGAGCCGACGGCGCGGGCGTGGCGGTCGGTTGCGGCTGAGCCGGGGCGGCGGGCGCAGTCTGCTCCTGGGCCGGCGGCGCCACCGGCGCGGGCGCCGCCGGAGCCTGGGCGGCCACGGCCGTCGACAGCAGGGAGAGGCCGAGACACGCGGGAGGGATCAGCGAAAGCCGGAAGACCATGACACCATCCTCGATCCGCAGCCGCCAAAACGCAATCGCCTAGGCCGCGGATCACCGCACCGCATTATAACGAACGAGGTCTGCCCCATAGCGCCAAAACCTTGGCATTGCGTTCCCGATCGAGAGCGCGGGCTGCATCGCTCCCCGCGCGGGCCGCATAGCTCGTCAGCGAAGCGCCGCGTTCACCCTCTCGAGAGCCGCGCTGCCGGGACAGAGTTCGGCGTCGCCCATCGCATTGAGCGGTGTCGCCGCCATGTCCAGGCGCTGATGGAGGTCCTCGGCCTCGGGCTGGACGTAGAGGAGGCCGGTCACGATCTCGCCGGCCGCCTGCCGCTCCTGGAGATAGGTCTGCGCGGCAAGCTTGTCGGTCGGGTCGTAATCCGCGGCGAGCTTGCGCAGCTTCAGGATCGAGCCGTCATGCTGCTCGACGAGTTCGACCGAACCCGCCGCCTGGTCGAGCATGATCGGCGCCCTCCCGATGATCACGTCGAGGTAGTTCACCGCCTCGTTGTGCTCGCGCACATAGTCGAAGCTCTTGGTCGAGGCGGCGTGGTTGTTGAAGGTCACGCAGGGGCTGATCACGTCGATGAAGGCGGCGCCCTTGTGCTCGATCGCAGCCTTGATGAGCGGCACGAGTTGCGTCTTGTCGCCGGAGAAGGAACGACCGACGAAGGTCGCGCCGAGCATGATGGCCATGCCGGCGAGGTCGATCGCGGAATCCTGGTTCTTCACGCCCTTTTTCGAAGGCGAACCCTTGTCGGCGGTTGCCGAGAACTGGCCCTTGGTCAGTCCGTACACGCCGTTATTCTCGACGATGTAGGTCATGTTCACGCCACGCCGGATCGAATGCGCGAACTGGCCGAAGCCGATCGACGCCGTATCCCCGTCGCCCGAGACGCCGAGATAGACGAGGTCGCGATTGGCGAGGCTCGCCCCGGTCAGGACCGAGGGCATGCGGCCATGGACGCTGTTGAACCCGTGGCTGGCCCCGAGGAAATAGGTCGGCGTCTTCGACGAGCAGCCGATCCCCGACAGCTTCGCCACCCGGTGGGGCGGCAGCGAGAGCTCAAAACAGGCCTGGATGATGGCGCTGGAGATCGAATCGTGCCCGCATCCGGCGCACAGCGTCGAGACCGCCCCTTCGTAATCGCGATGGGTGAGGCCGAGCTCGTTCTTCGGCAGTTGCGGATGGTGCAGCCTGGGCTTGGCGATGTAGGTCATGCGTCACCTGTCATCCCGTGTGGCGCGGATGTGCTATGGTCGACCGGCCGGGCCTGATCGAAGGCTTCGACACGACGAGCGCCGCATGACCAAACCACTCATCTTCACGGTGACGGCAGCCTGGGACCCTGAGGCGAAGGTCTGGGCGGGTCATTGCGACGACATCCCGGCCGCCGCTTCGGCGCCGTCCCTCGATGGGCTGTGGGACGCGATCTCGGCGATGGCCCTCGACCTCCTGCCCGACAACCATCCCGGCGTCGATCCGGCCTCGGTCTACGTCCAGATCACGGCTTTGCGGGAAGCCGAACCCGTCGCGGCTTAGATGGCGCCGCAATTCGACCGCGCCCTCCGTGACCATCTGCGCGCGGCCGGCTGTTCGCTCGTTCGCCAGGGCAAGGGCAGCCACGAAATCCGGCACAGCCCGCTGACGCGCCAGAGCTTTGCCGTCCCAGTCGGAATCCCGAGTCGGCACACGGCGAACGCCATCCTTCGCCAGGCCGGCCTGCCGAAAGCGTTCTGAGGCGTTCACTCCGCCGCCTCCCGCGCCGCGCCTCCGACCGCATCGACATGCCGGGCGATGGCATCCACGATGAAGCGGGCGGTGATGGGCGTGCCGTCGTAATGCAGGATCGGGATCAGCCGGGCCGGGTCGATCACGCATTCGTTGACGATGAGCGTGCGCAGTTGCGCGTCGCGGTTCTGCTCGATCACGAAGACCTGGTCGTGGGCAAGGATGAAGTCGATCACCGCGTCGCTGAACGGGAATGCCCGGATACGCAGCGTGTCGAGATCGATGCCGCGCTCGTCGAGCACGCCGAGCGCCTCGCGCATGGCGGCCGATGTCGAGCCGAAATAGATCGCGCCGATCCGCGTCGGGCTCGGTGCGTCGAGGCGCAGCGGAGCCGGCACGATTCCCTTCGCCGTCTCGAACTTCCGCAGCAGCCGCTGCATGTTGTCGACATAGGCCCCGCCCTCCTCGGTGTAGCGGGCGTAGCGGTCGCGCGAGGTGCCGCGGGTGAAGAAGGAGCCGCGGGTCGGGTGCGTGCCGGGATAGGTCCGGTAGGCGATGCCGTCATGGTCGACATCGAGATAGCGCCCGAAATCGCGGCCGCTCTCGAGTTCGGCCGTGGTCAGGACCTTGCCCCGGTCCATGCGGCGGGCATCATCCCATTCCAGCGGCTCGCAGAGCCATTCGTTCATGCCGATATCGAGATCGAGCAGCACGAAGACGGGCGTCTGCAGCCGGTCGGCGAGGTCGAGCGCGTCCGCCGCCATGGTGAAGCATTCACGCGGATCCTCGGGGAAGAGGAGGATGTGCTTCGTGTCGCCGTGCGAGGCATAGGCGCAGACGAGGATGTCCGATTGCTGGGTGCGGGTCGGCATGCCCGTCGAGGGGCCGCCGCGCTGGACGTCGAACAGGACCGCCGGCACCTCCGCGAAATAGGCGAGGCCGATGAATTCCTGCATCAGCGAGATGCCGGGCCCCGAGGTCGCGGTGAAGGCGCGCGCGCCGTTCCAGGCCGCGCCGATCACCATGCCGATCGAGGCGAGCTCGTCCTCGGCCTGGACGATGGCGAAGCGGTGCTCCCCCGTCTCCTTGTCGACGCGGAAGCGGTGGCAATGCTTGGTGAAGGCCTCGGCCAGCGAGGTCGAGGGCGTGATCGGATACCAGGCCGCGACCGTCGCCCCGCCATAGACGCAGCCGAGCCCGGCCGCATCGTTCCCCTCGATGAAGATGCGGTCGCCGACCATGTCGGAGCGCTCGACCTTGAGGCCGATCTCCGGCAGATGCGCCTCGGCATAGGCCCGGCCCATCTCCAGCGCCTCGTAATTCGGCGGGATCAGCTTGTCCTTGCCGCGGAACTGCTCGGCGATCAGTTGCTGGAGCACCTCGGTCTCGATGCCGAGCAATCGCCCGAGCGCCCCGACATAGATGATGTTCTTGAAGAGCTGGCGCTGGCGCGGATCCTTGTAGGCGCTGTTGGTGAGCTCCGTCAGCGGCATGCCGACGACGTTGATGTCCGGGCGGAACTTCGAGGCCGGCATCGGCCGCGTCGAGTCGTAGAAGAGGTAGCCACCGGGCTCTATCGAGGCGACGTCCCGGTCCCAGGTCTGCGGGTTCATCGCAACCATGAAGTCGACGCCGCCGCGCCGCCCGAGATGGCCGTGGCCTGAGACGCGGACCTCGTACCAGGTCGGCAGGCCCTGGATGTTCGAGGGGAAGATGTTCCGCGAGGCGATCGGCACGCCCATGCGCAGGATCGAGCGGGCGAAGAGGCGATTGGCGCTGGCCGAGCCCGAGCCGTTCACGTTTGCGAACTGAACCACGAAGTCGTTCGTGGCGGAGAGGCGCCTCGGATCCGTGGATGCGGGCACGGGCGGACGGGAATTCGGACGCGGGGAATCCGCCGGCTCGCTCAGGCCCTCGCGCATCCGACCCTCCCCGCCGCATGCGACATCTCGAGCAGGAATTTCTGCATGTCCCAGGCTCCCGTCGGGCAGCGCTCGGCACAGAGCCCGCAATGGAGGCAGACGTCCTCGTCCTTCACCATCACCCGTGTCGTCTTGAGGGGGCTCGAGACGTAGAGCGCCTGGTCGCGGTTCTGAGACGGAGCGTTGAGGCGGGAGCGGAGGTCCTCCTCCGTCCCGTTCGTCGTGAAGGTGATGCAGTCGGTCGGGCAGATATCGGTGCAGGCATCGCATTCGATGCACAGGCTGGTCGTGAAGACGGTCTGCACGTCGCAATTCAGGCAGCGCTGCGTCTCGGCATAGGCGAGCTTCTGGTCGAAGCCGAGCTCGACCTCGATCTTCACGTCCCGGAGGGCGATGGAGGCCTCCTCCAGCGGCACGACGCGACGGCTCGCGAGCGAGATGTCGTTGTCGTAGCTCCACTCGTGGATGCCCATCTTCTGGCTGGCGAGGTTGACCTGCGGCGGCGGCCGCTCGGCGAGGCTCGCCCCCTGGCAGAAAAGGTCGATCGAGATCGCCGCCTCGTGGCCATGCGCCACGGCCCAGATGATGTTCTTCGGACCGAAGGCGGAATCGCCGCCGAAGAAGACGTTCGGCAGGCTCGACTGGAACGTCGACTTGTCGACCACGGGCATGCCCCAGCGGTCGAAGTCGAGGCCGAGATCGCGCTCGATCCAGGGGAAGGCGTTCTCCTGGCCGACCGCGACGAGGACGTCGTCGCAGGCGATGGTCTCGTCCGGCTCGCCGGTGGGCACGAGCCGGCGGCGCCCGTCGGCGTCGCGCTCGGCGCGGACCTTCTCGAACACCATCCCGGTCAGGCGGCCGTGCTCGTGCAGGAAGGCCTTCGGCACCCGGTAGTCGAGGATCGGGATGCCCTCGTGCATCGCATCCTCCTTCTCCCAGGGCGAGGCCTTCATCTCGTCGAAGCCGGAGCGGACGACGACCGTCACCTCATCGCCGCCGAGGCGCCGCGCGGTCCGGCAGCAATCCATCGCCGTGTTGCCGCCGCCGAGGACGATCACGCGGCGGCCGATCGTCTCGACATGCTCGAAGGAGACGTTGGCCAGCCACTGGATGCCGATATGGATGTTCGCCGCCGCCTCCTTGCGGCCGGGCAGGTCGAGGTCGCGCCCGCGCGGCGCGCCCGTGCCGACGAAGATCGCGTCGTAGCCGTCCGAAAGGAGCGAGGTCAGGCTGTCGATCCGCTGGCCGTAGCGCGTCTCGATCCCGCCCATCCCGACGATGTAGCCGACCTCCTCGTCGATCACGCTCGCAGGCAGGCGGAAGCGCGGGATCTGGCTGCGGATCATGCCGCCGCCGCGCGCCTCGCCGTCGAAGATCGTGATGTCGTAGCCGAGGGGCGCGAGGTCCCGCGCCACCGTCAGGGAGGCGGGCCCTGCCCCCACCAGCGCGACGCGCTTGCCGTTGCGCGCCTCCGGCGCCTTCGGCAGGTCTCCCGAGATGTCGGCCTTGTTGTCGGCGGCCACCCGTTTCAGGCGGCAGATCGCGACCGGCTCGTCCTCGACGCGCCCGCGTCGGCAGGCCGGCTCGCAGGGTCGGTCGCAGGTGCGGCCGAGGATCCCCGGAAAGACGTTCGAGGTCCAGTTGACGAGATAGGCCTCGGTATAGCGGCCCGCCGCGATCAGCCGGATATATTCCGGCACGGGCGTATGGGCCGGGCAGGCCCATTGGCAATCGACGACCTTGTGGAAGTAGTCAGGGTTGCGCGTATCGGTGGCCGGCATGCCGGCGACGACCTGCTTTACGGCCGCCCGGTCGAGACCCGGGACGCCGCTCTCTCGAACTACCATCTATCCGCCTCTCCGGGCGCATTTCAGCGTTTCCGGAGAGAAGTTTGGAACAAGAGCAAACAAAAAGAAAGCTCTTTCGGCCTCGGCGAAGCGTCATCCCTTCGTCCGAGGCTCGCCGCGACGTGGGACGCCGCGCTACCGCTCCTGCACGATCCCGACCTCGCCCTGGCGCGACAGGATGCTGAGCGTCACGTCCTCGCCCTCCCCCCGGCGAAAGGCCAGGTCGGTCTCGGCGTCCCCGAGCCGGAGGCCGCGCAGGACCATGCCGTCGAGGGAGGCGGGCAGATAGGGCGTCGAGAAGCGGATCTCGTTCTCCGCATGGCGCAGGCCAAGCCCGAGGCAGGCCTCGATGAGGCCGTAGGGGGCGGCGGCGGCCCAGGCCTGAGGCGAGCAGGCGACCGGATAGGCCGTCGGCCCCCGGTGCGGGCGGCGGATGAAGCCGCAATAGAGTTCGGGCAGGCGCCGCAGATCCTGGTAGGTCGCCGCTTCGAACAGGGCGTCGAGCACCCGCGCCGCCTCGCGCTTCAGCCCGTAGCGGGCGAAGCCGAGCCCGATCAGGGCGTTGTCGTGCGGCCAGACCGAGCCGTTGTGGTAGGACATCGGGTTGTAGCGGGGCTCGCCCTGGGCGATCGTCCGGATGCCCCAGCCGCTGAACCCCTCGGGGCTCATCAGCGCACCCGCGACGCTCGCGGCGCGGGCGGGGTCGGCGATCCCGGTGAAGAGGGCGTGGCCGGCATTGGAGGAGCGGACGCGGCAGGGCCGTTTCGCACCGTCCAGCGCCAGCGCGTAGGTACCGATCTCCTCGCACCAGAAGGCCTCGTCGAACCGCGCCTTCAGCGCCTCCGCCTGGGCTTCGAGTTGCTCTCCCTTCGCGGAATGGCCGAGCATCGAGGCCATGCGGGCGGCGGCGTGCTTGGCGGCATAGACGTAGCCCTGCACCTCGCAGAGCGCGATCGGCCCCTCGGCGAGGCGCCCGTCGGCGTGGAAGATGGAATCCTGGCTGTCCTTCCAGCCCTGGTTCGCGAGACCGCTCGGCGTCTCGCGGAAATACTCGACGAAGCCGTCGCCGTCCCGGTCGCCGTAGGTGTCGCACCAGGTCAGCGCGGCCTCGATATTCGGCCAGATCGCCTCGATGGTCTCGCGGTCGCCGGTGCGGTCGACATACATCCCCGCCAGCATGACGAAGAGCGGCGTCGCGTCGACGGTGCCGTAATAGCGCCGGAACGGGACCTCGCCGAGGACGGCCATCTCCCCGCAGCGGCGCTCGTGCAGGATCTTGCCGGGCTGGGCATCCGCGTCCGGATCGACGCTGGTCGCCTGGTTGGCGGCGAGGTAGCGCAGGACGCCCTTCGCGATGGAGGGGTCGAGCCAGAGCATCAGCATCGCGGTGATGATGCCGTCGCGGCCGAAGACCGTGCTGAACCAGGGCACGCCGGCATAGGGATAGGGACCCTCCGGCGTCTGGCTGACCAGCATCGAGAGGTCGGACAGCGAGCGCGACAGCATCTCATCGAAGAGGCTGTTCGTGCTGTCGATCGCGGTCGCGCCGCGTCGGGTCGCACGCAGTGCCTGACGGGCCCCGCGATAGGCGGCGAGGAAGGGCGGGCGCTCGCGTCGCTCGCCTTCGTCGCAGGTCACGCGGACGAAGAGCGAGGTGCGCTCCCCGGGCGCGAGCCGGATGGTGAACTCGCCGAGATTCGTCTCGAGGCGGCTCGGCACCGGCTCGAAGCGCAGGCGGGTCCGCCGGACGATGGAATCGAGGCCGGTATAGACGAATTCCGTGGTCTGATCGTCGAGCACGCTCGCCGTGCGGGTGCCGCGCTTCTCGCGCTGCGCGCCGCGCACCTCGAAGAGATCGCGGAAATCAGCGTCGAACCGCACCGAGACCCGGAAAGTGCGAGGCCGGTCGTCGAAGCTGCGCAGCCCGATCCGCTCGTAGCAGACGCCGTCCCACAGGACCTTCGTCCGGTCGATCGAGATGATGTCGCGCGGGAAGACGGTCGTGTCACCGACGACGACGTCCGGATTGGCGAGATCGACCGTGAGCGCGGCGTTGTCGTTCTGGATGACGGAACCGAGGAGGAGCGGCCTGCGCCCCTCGATCCTCATCTCGAAGAGCGAGAGATAGCGCGTGTCGCGCATGAACAGCCCCTCGGGCGTCTCGCCGAAGGTGCCGACATCCCCGTAGGTATCGAGGACGGCGAAGGTATCGCCCTGTTTGAGGGTGCGCAGCACCCGCTCGACGAGCGAGGTCTGCGCTTCGATATAGTGCTCCGGCAGCTCGGCTGCCGGCGCCTGATCGAGGTCGGATTTCGGGATCGAGCTGTCGTTCATCGGCGGTTCGCAGGCTCCCCGGTTGCCCGGCCGAACGCCGTCCCAGATGCCGCCCGCGAGGGCCGGGCAGCGCCGGATGATCCGCCGGCGCCCCGGAGCCGCAACGCTACTCGGCAGCTACGAGCTGAGGCGGTCGCGCGCCCGAATCGATGACCTTCTTATAAGCCGCGAGGTAGTTGCTGGCCATCCGCTCGGCCGTGAAGCGCGATTCGAAATAGTCCCGCACCTTGCGCCGGTCGAAGCCGCGCACCCTCTCGACGCCTGCGACCGCCGCATCCATCGATTCGACGATCACGCCCCCGACGCCGTCGGCGATCACCTCGGGCACCGAGCCGTTCTTCCAGGCGACAACGGGCGTTCCAGCCGACATCGCCTCGATCATGACGAGGCCGAAGGGCTCGCGCCAATCGATGGGGAACAGCAGAGCCATGGCGTTGCCGAGGAAGCCGACCTTCTGGCGCTCGTCGATCTCGCCGATGAACTCGATCAGCGGATGGTCGAGCAGCGGCTCGATCACCTCGTCGTAATATTCCTGGTCCGCCTTATCGACCTTGGCGGCGATCTTCAGCCGGACGCCGGCGCGCTTCGCGATCTCGATCGCGCGGTCGGGACGCTTCTCGGGCGAGATGCGGCCGAGGAAGGCGAGATAGTCGCCGCCCTTGGCATTGTAGGGCGCCACGTCCGACGGCAGGCCGTGATAGACGGTATCCACCCAATTCACGCCCGGCACCATCGGCTCGCGCTGGCTGTCGGAGATCGAGACCAGCGGCATCTGGGGGTATTCCTCGAAGACCGGATAATAGTCCGGCAGGTCGAGGCGACCGTGCAGCGTGGTCACGAGCTTGTGGCTCAGATCCTGGAACATCGGATATTGCAGCACGTCGATGTGGCAATGGATGATGTCGAACTGGTCGGCGATCTTCCTCACCCGGTCGAGCATGACGAGGTTGTGGGCGGTATGGTCGCGCACGCCGAGAAGGCGCAGCCCCTTCTCGCAGCCGGGAACCAGCGTCGCCCCGGTCTCGGAATCGCCGCTCGCGAAAAGGGTGACGTCGTGGCCCTGCCGGACGAGTTCCTCGGTGAGCCAGGATACGACCCGCTCGGTCCCGCCATACAGCTTGGGCGGCACAGCCTCTGCAAGCGGGGAAATCTGCGCGATCCGCATCGGTCTCCAACTCCCAAACAAGGAATGCCGGCCTCCATGGCGTGCGGCGGCTGAACCGTCCCTGAAGACAGGCACGTTTTCGGCGTGTCCCGAGACCGGCCGACACCCGCCGCGCCGCCCACGGAGGAGGCCGGCGACGAGCCCTCCGCGCTTGCCTTTTCGCCGAAGCTCCCGCCTATGCCTCGGGACGTTCGAGCGTGGAGACCGGCGGGGATGGACCCAGCTTCCGATGCTGCGCTGATCCGGCGCATCGCGGCGCGGGACCAGACCGCGATGCAGGTTCTGTACGGTCGCCATCACGTCCGCGTGTATCGCTTCCTGCTGCGGATCCTGCGCAACGAGGCGGCGGCCGAGGATCTCGTGAGCGACGTCTTCGTCGACGTGTGGCAGCAGGCCTCCCGCTTCGAGGAGCGCGCCGCCGTCACGACCTGGCTGCTCTCCATCGCGCGGTTCAAGGCGCTGTCCGCGCTCCGGCGCCGACGCGAGGACGCGCTCGACGACGACAAGGCGGCCGGGATCGAGGACGATGCCGACACCCCAGAGGTGACGGCCCAGAAATCCTCGAAGGCCGACGCGATGCAGCGCTGCATCGCGAAGCTCTCGCGCGACCATGCCGAAGTGATCCAGCTCGTCTATTATCACGAGCAGAGCGTCGAGGAGGCTGCGGCCGTGCTCGGCATCCCCGAAGCGACCGTGAAGACGCGGATGTTCTATGCTCGCAAGCGCCTCTCCGAATTGCTGAAGGCGGCCGGCCTCGATCGGGGCTGGCCATGAACCGAAACGGCATGAACCGAAGCGCACCGCCGAACGACAGACCGGTAGCCCCTCCGAGACGGGAACCGACATGACCACCGAGACGCCTGCGGGCGACGACATCGAGCTTCTGCTGCCCTGGTACGCCGCCGGCACGGCGACGCCGGACGAAGCCGCGCGCGTCGAGGCGGCCCTGTCGCGCGATCCGGCTCTCGCCGAGAAGCTCGCCCTGACGCGCGAGGAGATGGGCGAGGCGGTCGCCTTCGCCGACGCGATGCCCGCCCCGAGCCCGCGCGCCCGCGACCGCGTCTTCGACCGCATCGCGGCGATGGAGGAGGCTCGCCCGCCCGGGCTCGCCGGTCTCGGCCGCGCGGTATCGGGCCGGGTCCGCGACAGCGGGTTCCTCGACCGGCTGGCAGGTCTGCTCGGCGGCTTCACGCCGCGCTCCCTCGCCCTCGCCGGCACCGCCGCGGCGCTCGTCATCGCGCTCCAGGCGGGCATCATCGGTACGATGATCACGTCGGGACCCGGGACGTACGGCACGGCCTCGGGTCCGAGCGAGGCGCGGATCGAAGACGGCACCTACGCCCTCGTCTCCTTCACCCCGCAGGCCACGATGAGCCGCATCCAGGCGGTCCTCGGCGAGATGGGCGCCAGCATCGCGGACGGCCCCCGCGCGGGCGGTCTCTACCGGGTGCGCATCGCCGCCAAGCGGGTCTCCGGCGAAGAGCGCGACCGGCTGATCGCGAAGCTGCGCGAGGCGAAGGACGTGGTCGCCATGGCGGCACCGTCGCAATAGGTCTGCGGTCGCGTCTGGACCTTCCGGCGCAAGCGCCCGATAAGCGCTCGGCATCGAGGAGGACGGAATGGACGCGGCGGCGCTGAGAGCCATGCAGGCACCGATCAAGGACCGTTACCGGCAGGAGCCGGACGCGGCCGTGATCACCCTCAAGGCATCGGGCGAGATCGACGACGCCTCGATCGCCTGCAAGGTCGAGACCGGCAAGGCGCTCGCGATCGCGGGCCTCCATCCCGCGACGGGCGGATCGGGCGCCGAACTCTGCTCGGGCGACATGCTGCTCGAAGCGCTCGTCGCCTGCGCCGGCGTCACGCTCAAGGCGGTTGCGACGGCGCTCGGCATCGAGCTCCGCAAGGGCATCGTCAAGGCGGAAGGCGATCTCGATTTCCGCGGCACGCTCGGGGTCGACAAGGGCGCGCCGGTCGGCTTCCGGACGATCCGCCTCGCCTTCGAGGTCGAGACGGATGCGCCGCAGGAGCAGATCGACCAACTCCTGAAGCTGACCGAGCGCTACTGCGTGGTCTTCCAGACGATCAACACCAAGCCCCAGCTCGACGTCACGATGGCGCGCGCATGAGGTGGGGCCTTGGTGCCTCGGCGGCCGCTGCGGCACCTCGTCGGCACCATCTGGTCGTGACGAGCCGTTGAGATCCCTCGACGATCTCGTCGATCGCGAGGATCCGGCGCTGCCGCTCCTGCTCGACTGGTGCCGCGCCGAGGGAGCCAACGCGAACCTTATCCTGCCGCCCGATCCCGCGGCCCGCGACGCCCATCTCGTCCGGCTCCAGGTGAGCACCCGGTCGATGCTCGGAAGCCTCGTCCACGAGACGGGCGGCCTTGTGGTCGGCGGCGGCCTGCTCCGCCTCCTTGGATCGGGACGTCCGGACGAAGCCCGCTCGCTCGTCGATTGGAACGAGGAAGCCGGGGCATTCCGCAGCGGAGATTCCGGTGGCTTCCTGCTGATCGCCGACGATGTCGTCGGCGGCTTCTTCGCCGTCAACGGCGGAGCGTTCGGCCCGGCGAGATTGGGCGAGGTCCACTACCTGCCGCCCGACGGACTCGACTGGGATACGCTCGGGCTCGGCCATACCGCCTTCGTTCAATGGTGCCTCGCCGGCGACCTCGACGACATCTACGACGACGATCGCCTGTTGCCGGAGCCGTCGGCCTCCTATCCCGGTTTCGACGAGGCGCTGTCGTTCTACCCGTTTCTCTGGAGCCGCGAAGGCCGAGAGGGATCGCCCTCGCGGCGGGTGGTCCCGGTCGCGGAACTCTGGCACCTGAAGCGAGGCTTGGCGGGCGGAAGCCCGGCCGGATAGCGAGACGACACCATGCGCATCAGCGATTTCAAGGTCCTCACCTTCGACTGCTACGGCACGCTCATCGATTGGGAGAGCGGCATGGTGGCGGCGCTGAGGCCGCTGACGGATCGGGTCGAGCCGGCGCTGACGCGCAACCAGATCCTCGAAGCCCATGCCTTCCACGAGAGCGACCAACAGCTCCAGACGCCGGCGCGGCCCTATCGCGACCTCCTCGCCATCGTCTTCAAGCGCCTCGCCGAGCAATGGGGCGTCCCCGTCACCCACGAGGAATGCGTCGCCTATGGACGCTCGGTCGGCGACTGGCCGGCCTTTCCGGACAGCGTCGAGGCGCTCCGCTATCTCAAGCAGCACTACAAGCTCGTCATCCTGTCCAACGTCGACAACGAGAGCTTTTCTCTCAGCAACAGGCGCCTCGGGGTCGATTTCGATGCGATCGTGACGGCCGAGGATGTGGGCGCCTACAAGCCGAGCCTCAGGAATTTCGAGGCCATGCTCGGGAGGCTCGCCCACGGCCTGGGCGGCACGCCCGTCGCGAAGACGGACATCCTGCACACGGCCGAGAGCCTGTTCCACGACCACAAGCCGGCCAATGCGGTGGGCCTCACCTCATGCTGGATCTGGCGCCGCCATGCCGACGAGGGGTTCGGCGCGACGATGAACCCCGGCGATCTGCCGCGCACCGATTTCCGCTTCACCAGCATGGCCGAGATGGCCGAGACGCACCGGCGGGAAGTCGCGGGCTGAGGCGGCCTCGCCTGCCGCTCAGCCCCGCGCATCCTCCAGGATCATCGCGGCCCCCTTCTCGGCGATCATGATCGTCGGGGAATTGGTGTTGCCGGAGATGATGCGCGGCATGGCGGAGGCGTCGATGACCCGAAGGCCCCGGATGCCGTGGACGCGCAGCCGCTCGTCGAGCACCGCGCGCGGATCGCTCGTCCGGCCCATCGCGGCCGTGCCGACGGGATGGAAGATCGGGCTCGAGATCTGCCCCGCCATGCGCAGCATGTCCTCGTCGGTCGCGATGGCGGGTCCGGGCAGGTACTCCTCCGGCCGGTAGGGTGCGAGCGGCTTCTGGGCGACGATCCGGCGCGTGATGTTGAGCGAGTCGATCGCGACGCGCTTGTCCTCGTCGGTGTCGAGATAGTTCGGGTTGATGTCCGGCTGCACGGCCGGATCGGCGGAGGCGAGATGGACGCCGCCGCGGCTCGACGGGCGCAGATTCGCGACGCTCGCGGTGAAGGCGCCGAAACGGTGCAGCCCGTCGCCCCACTTGTCGAGCGACAGCGGCTGGAAATGGTACTGGATGTTCGCGGTCGCGTAGTCGGGCGACGAGCGCGTGAAGGCGCCGACCTGGCTCGGCGCCATGGTCAGGGCGCCCTTGCGGAAGAGGCCGTACTCGATCCCCATCCAGGCCCGGCGCATGAGGTTGTAGTAGTCGGTGTTGAGGGAGCGCACGCCGCTCACCTTGAAGACGGGCCGGATCTGCAGGTGGTCCTGGAGGTTCTCGCCGACGCCCGGCAAGTGATGGACGCTCGCGACCCCGTGCTGCGCGAGCCGCTCCGCATCGCCGATCCCCGAGCGTTCGAGGATCACGGGCGAGCTCACCGCGCCGGCCGAGATGACGATCTCCCCCGACGCCGCGGCGCGGCAGCGCCGGCCACCCTGGACGAACTCGACCGCGACCGCGCGCCCGTCGACGATCTCGACCCTGTCGACCATGATCCCGGTCTCGAGCCGCAGGTTCGGGCGCTTCAAGGCAGGTTTCAGGAAGGCGCCCGCCGCGCTCACGCGACGGCCGCGGCGCTGGTTCACCTGGAAGTAGGACGAGCCCTCGTTGTCGCCCGTGTTGAAGTCGGGGATCTTCGGGATGCCGGCTGCCTCGGCCGCGTCGCGGATCGCGTCGAGCAGCGCCCAGCGGACGCGCGGATGCTCGACCCGCCACTCGCCGCCCGAGGCGTGGAACCCGTTCGGCGGCGCGATATGGTCCTCGTGCCGCTTGAAGAAGGGCAGGACGTCGTCCCAGCCCCAGCCGTTCAGCCCGAGCTGGCGCCAGCCGTCGTAATCGGCCGCCTGCCCGCGCATGTAGACCATGGCGTTGATCGAGGAGCAGCCGCCGATCACCTTGCCGCGCGGATAGGGGATGGCGCGGTCGCCGAGGCCGGGGATCTTCGTCGTCGTGTACATCCAGTCGGCGCGTGGATTGCCGATGGCGAAGAGGTAGCCGACGGGGATGTGGAACCAGATCCAGTTGTCGCGCCCGCCCGCCTCGAGGATCAGGACCTTCGTCTTGGGATCGGCGGAGAGGCGGTTCGCGAGCACGCAACCGGCCGAGCCCGCCCCCACGATGACGTAGTCGTAGGTCCCGAAATCCTCCATGACGCGCTCCTTCCGATCGTTCCGTCAGGCCTTAGATCATTTTCGGGGACGGGGAAGCCGGGTCCCCGAGGAAATGCCGACCGATGCCCGGACGGAAAGCCGCTTCTGCCGAGGCGCGAATGCGCCGAGCCCCCGGGCGCCGCGTTGCGCAAGAGACGCAAGGGCGGGTAACGTCGCCGCTCCCGCCCAGCCGAGATCCTTATGGAGCGCGATCCTCTCAGGCTGGTCTGGCGCGCCGCGCCAGGCCTGACCTCCCTTCTTGTCGTCCTCGCTCTGCTGGCGGGCCTGCCGCTCGTCCTGGCGGTGCTCGATCTCGTGAGCGTCGCGATGGATGCGAGCGCCGCCGCGCAATCCGGCCGCGATACGGTGAGCGTGCTGCGCTGGACGGTGAAGCTGCCCGACCGGATCAGCCAGGAGCCGGTGGTCATTCTGCCCGGCATCCCGGTGGCGCGACGCGATCTGCCGCTTGCCTTGGGTGGAGGCCTCGCCCTCGCCGTCCTGGTCGCGGCCGTGCTCTGGTGGGTCGCGGCGGCCATGGCGGGGCGGATCGGGCGACTCACGCACGACCTTCTGGTCGAACGGATCAGCGACGGCATCGCCTCGGCTCCGGTCGCGGCCAGCGAGGACGCGCGCCACGCCGCCCTTCTCGCGGGTGCCGCGATCGGCGGCGATCGGCGGCTTCTCGGCGCTCTGCCGGCCGTTCCGGTCTTCGCTGGCGCCGTCGTGGTCGCCGCGCTCGCCTGGATCATCCTGCGGGACCTCGAAAGCACGGCCCTGCTGCTCGTGAGCCTGTGCGCCTCGGCCTTCGCAGCGAACCGGCTCGACGCGCTGCGCCGGCAGGTCACACTCTCGGGCCGAAGCGTCGCGACAACGCTGCAGCAGGATCTGATCGATCTCGCCCGCAACCTGTCCGCCGTCAGCCGCCACGGCACCCAATCCTCCGAGAAGGACCGGATCGCGGAGGACCTCCGCCCATCCGCCCGCCTGACCGACCGCCTCGAACGGCGGCATGCGGCGCTGGCGGCCGGAACCATCGTGCTGATGCTCGCAGGCCCCGCCGCCGTCCTCGCCGCGACGCTGTGGGCCGCGCGGGCGCATGGCCTGTCCGCGGGCGGATCGGCCTCGGCGACGGTCGCGGCGGCCATGGCGGTCGGCGCCCTCGTGATCCACCGCACGGGTCGGCGGCAGCTCGACGAACTGCGTCCCGTCTTCGCCGAACTCGCACGCCTCCTCGGGGGCTTCCAGTCGCGTCGCCGCAGCCGGGATGAAACGCCTCTACCGGCGTTGGGGCCGGTCGAAATCGCCGATCTCGCCACTCCGCCGTCACCGGACGGGCGTTTGGCCGGGACGAGCGGCGGCTTTTTCCTGCCCGCGCACATCGCCCTCGAAGGTCCGCGCGACGGCGGCGCGCGCAGCTTCGCGGCTGTGCTCGGCGGCCAGGTCGCGCCCACGCGCGGCCGCCTGACCCTCGCCGGCCGCGATCTGCGCGATGCCGACGGCGCCTGGCACGCACGCCACCTCGCCTTTGCGGGGGGCGAGACCTATCTCTTCGCCGGCTCTCTCCTGTCGAACCTGCTCTACGGCTCGAGCGGCGACGTCGAGGCCGAGGCGCGCCTGCCCGATGCATTGCGCGTGGCGGGCCTCGACAGCATGGTTGAGCGGCGCGGGCTCGGGGCCAAGCTCGACCCCAGGCGCGAGCCGCGTCTCGCGGAACGGCTGGTCGAGGCGAGGCGGGCGCTGCGCGCCTCGCTGGACGAAGCGGGCCAATCCGCCCTCGTCGAGCCGTTCGATCCCGCGCGCTACAATCCGCACGCCACGATCGGCGAGAACATCCTGTTCGGCGCCGCGATCGGCGACACCTTCCGCGAGGACCGCCTCCCCTCGCATCCCTTCATGCGCAGCCTCCTGGATGCGGAGGGCCTCACGCGGCCGCTCGCCGACATGGGCGAAGCGATCGCCCGCACGACGCTCGAGATGTTTTCCGACATCCCGGAAGGGCCCTCGATCGTCGCCAATTTCTCGCTCGTCTCGTTCACCGACCGGGACGAGGTCGAACGGATTCTCGACCGGCGCGAGGCGGGGCAGCGGGGGGCGGCGTCCGGACGGGATACCGAACGGCTCATCGGCATCGCGCTACGCTACAGCGAAAGGCGGCATCGCCTGGGTCTGCTGACGCAGGAGCTCGAAGCTCCTCTCGTGCGCGTGCGGACGGCCTTCGCCGCGAAGCTTCCGAAAAGCCTCGAGCCCGCGGTCGAGATCTTCGATCCAGACCGGATCTGCGCGGCGGCCAGCCTTCGCGACAATCTCCTGTTCGGTCGCATCGCCGACGATCGCGCGGCGGCCGAACGGACCGTGATGACCCATGTCCGCCGCATCCTCGACCGGTTCGATCTCGAGCCGGAGGTCATCCGGATCGGCCTCGCGGCCCGTCTCGATCCCATCGATCCGGCCATGTCGATGGCCGAACTCTCGGCCGTGGAGCTCGTGCGGTGCATCGTCAGGATGCCGGACAATCTTGTGGTCGAGCACGCCTTGGACCATCTTCCTCATGCAGAGGCCGTCGCGACCGTGCGGCGCCTCGCCGAGACCATGGCGGGCCGCGGTCTCGTGATCGCGCTGAGTGATCCCGTCGCCGCCGCCACGACCGACCTCTACGACGCCGTCCTCCGCTTCGAAGGTGGGCGCATCGTAGGCCAGCCAAAGGCGGCGCAGGGGCCCGCCATCGACGTTTCGGGGCTTCCGTCACGCGCGGAACCCCTCTAGCGAGTTGCGTGATGAGTGATGCGACGCCAAGCGCAGGGGCGCTCACCGTAAAATTCTGGGGCGTCCGGGGTTCGATCCCGGCTCCGGGCGGAGCTTTCGAGGAATTCGGAGGCAATACGCCGTGCGTCGAGGTGCGCTGCGGCACACGCCTGTTCGTGATCGATGCGGGCTCCGGAATCACGCCGCTCGGGCTCGAGCTTCTGAAGCGCTCCTGCCCCCAGGAGATCGACGTCTGCCTCAGCCATCTCCACCTCGATCACGTCAGCGGGCTCCCCTTCTTCAAGCCGGCGCTTCATCCCGAGAACCGGATCAGGCTCCATTGCGGCAACCTGCGCGGTGAAAGCGCGGAGGAGGCCTGCGACCGGCTGTTCTCGCCTCCGCTCTTCCCGATCTCGCTGGGGCAGTTGCCGGGGAAGTTCGTCCATCATGGCTTCAAGGCCGGCGACGACCTCGACTTCGGCGACGGTTTCGTCGCCCGCACCATTCCGCTCAACCATCCCGGTGGCGCGACCGGCTACCGCTTCGATTTCGGCGGCCGGGGGATCTGCTACATCAGCGACATCGAGCACAGCGATCCGTGGCCGCCGCGCGACCTGACCGATTTCGTGCGCGGGTCCGATCTCATCATCTACGACGGCATGTTCTCGGAGACCGAGTACATCCGTTGCCAGGGCTGGGGACATTCGACCTGGCAGAAGGGCGTCGATCTCGCCAAGGCCGCGGAGGTCGAGAACCTCGCCGTCTTCCACCTGCATCCGATGCACGACGACCGCTATCTCGAAGAGGTCGAGCGCGAGATCAAAGCCGAGATGCCCGGCGCCTTTCTCGCCCGCGAGGGGCTCGTCCTGACCTATCCGGCGCGCTGAAGTGCAGCCCGCATCGGCTTATGCCGCCGCCCTCGTCGGGGCGGCCTTGCTCTCGGCCGGCCTGATCCGCCTGCTCCATCCTCTCCTGGTGCGCTACGCGCTCGCCCGCCCGAATGCGCGCTCGAGCCATCGCGTGCCGACGCCGCAAGGCGGAGGGATCGCCGTGGTCGCGGCGGCCCTCGCGCTCGGCCTCGGCTGTGCGGCGGCCCTCGCCGGGGCGGCGGCGCTCCCCGCGCTGGTGGGGCTCGCCGCGGCGGCGATCATTCTCGCCGCACTCGGTGCCGCCGACGACATCCGTCCCCTGCCCGCCCTGCCTCGCCTCCTCGTGCAGATGGCGGCCGTCGCCGCGATCGTCTGGCTCGCCGATCCCGCCCGGATCCTGCCGGAGGCGGTCCCGCTTCCGGTCGAGCGGGCGCTCCTCGTCCTCGCCGGGACCTGGTGGGTCAATCTCGTCAACTTCATGGACGGGATCGACTGGATCACCGTCGCCGAATTCGTCCCGCTCTGCGGGGCCATCGCGATCGCAGCCCTCGCGGGGCTCGTCCCGGTCGCAGTGGGTGCGATGGCCGCGGCCCTCTGCGGAGCGCTGCTCGGCTTCGCGCCGGCTAACCGCCCCGTGGCCCGGCTCTTCCTGGGGGATGTCGGCTCCCTCCCGATCGGGCTCCTGACGGGCTGGCTGCTGCTCTCGCTCGCCGGCTCCGGCCATCTCGCGGCGGCTCTCCTCCTGCCGCTCTACCACGTGATGGACGCGACCCTGACGCTGCTGCGCCGTGCGCTTCGCCGCGAGCGCGTCTGGGAGGCGCATCGGAGCCACTTCTACCAGCGCGCCACCGATGCCGGCTTCCGGGTGATCGAGATCGACGCGCATATCGTCGTCCTGAACCTCGTCCTCGCTGGCCTCGCCGCCGCGACCATGCTCTGGCCGGCGACCTCCTGGCCGGCCCTCGGCATCGGCCTCGGCCTGACGGCCCTTCTCCTCCGTCGTTTCATTACGCCCCGTTCTGTTTAACGAACAACCGTGCTAGACGAGCCAGCTCGACGACGGGACGCCGCCCATGAATCCTATCTACGCCGATCTGCCGACCACCGTGTTCGAGACGATGTCGGCGCTGGCCCGCGAGACGGGCGCGGTCAATCTCGGTCAGGGCTTCCCGGATGATCCCGGTCCGCTCGACGTGCGCCGCAAGGCCGCCGAGGCCGTGATCGAAGGCTGGAACCAATATCCGCCCATGATGGGGCTTCCCGAACTGCGCGGCGCCATCGCCGCCCATTACCGGCACTGGCAGGGGCTCGATCTCGATCCGGCGAGCGAGGTGATGGTGACGTCGGGCGCGACCGAGGCGCTCGCCGGAGCCCTCCTCGCCACCGTCCGGCCGGGCGACGAGGTCGTGCTGTTCGAGCCGATGTACGACGCCTATCTGCCCCTCGTCCGGCGGGCCGGCGCGGTGCCGCGCTTCGTCACGCTCCAGCCGCCGCATTTCCGGCTGACGGAGGAAGCGCTCGCTGCCGCCTTCACCGACAGGACGCGGGCGGTCCTCTTCAACAATCCGCTCAACCCGACCGCGACCATCTTCCCCGACGAGGACCTCGAGCTTCTGGCGCGGTTCTGCGTGAGGCACGACGCGGTCGCGATCTGCGACGAGGTCTGGGAGCACGTCGTCTTCGACGGCCATCGCCACCGGCCGCTCATCGCGTTCCCGGGCATGCGCGAGCGGACGATCAAGATCGGCTCGGCAGGCAAGATCTTCAACCTGACCGGCTGGAAGGTCGGGTTCGTGATGGCGGCGCCCGAGATCGTGAAGGTGCTGGGCAAGGCGCACCAGTTCCTGACCTTCACGACGCCGCCGAACCTCCAGGCCGCCGTGGCCTACGGCCTCGGAAAGGAGGATTCCCATTTCGAGGACATGCGGCGGGATTTCGCGCGGGCGCGGGACCGTTTCACGGCCGGGCTCGAAGGGCTCGGCTTCCGCGTCATCCCCTCCCGCGGCACCTATTTCGTGAATATCGACATCGGCGCGAGCGGAGAGACCGACGACGTCGCCTTCTGCCGCCGCCTCGTCATGGACCACGGCGTCGCGGCGATCCCGGTCAGCGCCTTCTATGCCGAGGGGAGCGTGCGCAGCGTCGTGCGCTTCTGCTTCGCCAAGCGTGACGAGACACTGGACGCCGCGCTCGAGCGGCTGGCCCGGGTGAACCGCCGCGCCGCATAGAGCGCGCTGGAGCGGCAGGCTCCGCCGGGACCTACTGCCCGCGCCCGGCGCCCCCGGCGGGAGCGACGACGACGCGGTTCCGCCCCGCCTGCTTCGCTTCGTAGAGCGCCATGTCGGCGCGCTTCAGGAACGCCTCGAAATCGAGTTCCCCGGCAAAGCCGGCGAGCCCGACCGACACGGTCAGCCGAGCGCTCCGCCCATTCGGAAGGGCGGCAGCCGAGGCCTCCATCCGGCTGCGGATCCGCTCCGCGATCTTGAGCCCCAACTCGAGATCGGCCTCGACCAGCAGGATCGCGAATTCCTCTCCGCCGTAGCGGAAGGCGAAATCGGCCGGCCGGATGGCACTCACGACGATCGACGCCGCGTGCTGGAGAGCGATGTCGCCGCCATCATGCCCATGCGTGTCGTTGACGACCTTGAAATGGTCGATGTCCAGCAGAAGCGCGCAGAGGCCCTTGCCGACTCCGGACCGCTGCAGAGCGATCTCGCGCATGAGCACCGGCGGCAGGAACCGGCGATTGAGGAGATGGGTCAGTTGATCGCGCCCCTTCTCCAGCTCGAGATGGGTGTCGAACAGATTGTTCAAGGCGAACCGGATCGTCGCGAGTTCCGCCTCGATGCGCTGGATCCCCTCCAGCGTCGCGGGCCGGCCAGAGGCTGCCGCCGCCGAGAGCGCCGGCAGGAGTTCGCCGTCGATCCGCCGGGCCGACGCGACGATCCGTTCCAGTTCCGTGTCCCTGTCGAACAGAAGCGGCGCCTTGTGCGTGAGCCACAGCCCGAACTCGGATCGGTCGATCCGGTTCAAGCTTTCCGCCCAGGCGTCCTGATGGACGGAGAGCAGCAGCCGATGGCTCCATTCCAGGAGCGCCGCGCGCTGCCTTTCGCGCTCGAGGCCGAGATTGAGGCTGAGAGCATGAAGCCGATAGGCCTCGCCGAGACGGGAGAGGGAGGCGACGTTGCTGTGATAGCTGACCTCCCGGATCTCCATGCAGGTGCCGACAAGCATGACCACGAACCGCATCGACGGGACGAGCTGGTCTGCCGGCAGCGGCGTCGCGGCCAGCCGATCGATGAACCACAGGGTCAGCTTGTGCAGGCCTCGGGAGATGGCATGCGGCGGATAGCCGACCCGCGCCATCATGCTGCCGATCCGCATCTGCCGGTCGCAGAACGCGTCGGCGGACATCGCATTGAAGTTCATCAGCTCGCCCAGCCAGGCCATGAAGGCGCCGGTGAGTTCCTCACGGCTTGCGGGCGTCGACAGCACAGAGGCGATCTGCGGATCGCTTTCGAGGTAATGCCTGTAGTGGCTCTCGAGCTGATCTCGATTGCTCAGGATAACGGTCTGCACAGCATCAAGGATCTCCCGAGGGGTCGTCCTGATGAGATCGCTCCACTCATTCCCGGATCGTCTGACTGACTCCAGCTTCGCAGATGATGAATTCATGATTGGCGTGACCGTGACACTTCGCGCGACTCGCGGCAGCTCTGCCCGAATCAAGGGTAAAAGATAGACGAACCGCCGACGGCTGTCCTTTTCTGAGACGTCGTCTCCCGAGGAGCGCTGCCCACGCGGAAGCCCGTTCAGGCCGATCGTGATCGCAGCACCAATCTCGTGTTGCTCCGGAGCGCCGCCTCGGCAACGGTCCGCATGATCGATTCGGGGAGCTGACATGCGGATTTTGGCACTTGCACCATGCGCGGCGGCGTTTTTCGCCCTGATGGGGGCCGGCTACGATTCGGCACGAGCCCAGCCCGCCCCGGCGGCTCCCGCGAAGGGTCAAGTCCAACACAGCCCGGCCCCCGACGTGGCTCGGTCCGACAAGCAGGCCCAGGGCGCCCTGTCCCCGGCAGAAGTGCGCGAGCTCCTCGCGGCCATGCGGGAGACGGCCAAGGCCTCGCGCGAGAACGTCGATTACAACCGCGTCGTGCCGGACATCCTGACCCAGATCCTGAACAAGCTCGACAAGCTGGAGGACAAGCTCGACAAGATCGAGAACGCGGTGAAGGGACAGGCCGGGCGGAAGCGCTGAACGCCCCGCCAAACGCCTGACACACCGGCGGGCGAGCCTGCCCGTTCCGGCCGCGATGGCGGCCGGATTTCCCAGGAGCATCGGGATGACCTCCGAACGTCCGAACCTTCTCGTTCCGCGCTTCGCGGGCGTCGCGAGCTTCATGCGCAGCCCGGTGCTCGCTGATCCCGGCGAGACCGACATCGCGATCCTCGGCATTCCCTTCGACGGCGGCACGACCAACCGTCCCGGCGCCCGGCACGGTCCGCGCGCCGTCCGCGACCAGTCCACCCTGATGCGGCGCCTGCATCCGGTGACGAAGCGGAGCCCGTTCGACCTGTGCCGCATCGGCGATCTCGGCGACGTCGCCGTCAATCCGGTGGACGTGGCCGCGACGCTCGCGGCGATCACGGAGCGGATCGCCGAGATCCTCGCGGCGGGAGCTGTGCCCCTGTCGGTCGGCGGCGATCATCTCGTTTCCCTGCCGATCCTGCGGGCGGTCGGGCGGGACCGCCCGGTCGGCCTCGTCCATGTCGACGCGCATAGCGACACCTGGGACAGCTTCTTCGGCAGCCGCTACACCCACAGCACACCCTTTCGGCGCGCCGTCGAGGAGGGTGTGCTCGATCCGCACCGGACGATCCAGATCGGCATCCGGGGCTCGATGCATGCCGCCGAGGACAACGACTGGGCGCTGGCCCAGGGCATCCGCATCGTCACGATGGACGAATTGCGCGAGGGGGGCATCGATCGCGCGATCGCCGAGGCGCTCCGGATCGCCGGCGGAGGCCCGACCTATCTCTCCTTCGACATCGACGCGCTCGACCCCGCCTATGCGCCCGGCACCGGAACGCCCGAGATCGGCGGCCTGACCTCCTACGAGGCCCAGCGTCTGGTGCGGGGGCTCGGCCCGCTGGACCTCGTCGCTGCCGACCTCGTCGAGGTGTCGCCGCCGCTCGACGTCGCCGACCTGACGGCGCTCACCGGGGCCAGCCTCCTGTGGGAGATGCTGTGCCTCCTCGCCGATGCCCGCATCCGGCGGGACGCCCGCGCCGAGCGGAGTTGAACCGGCGCCGCGACGCGCGGGGCCGGGCCGGATTCAGACGTCCCTCGCCCCCAGCGGCAGCGGAGCCGCATCCTTCAGCGTGTCGAGCACCACCGACGAGCGCACGCTCGCGACGCTCTCGTGCGGCAGGAGCGCGCCGTTCACCACCTCCGACAGTGCCTTGAGGTCCGGCACGATGATCTTGAGCAGATAGTCGCTGTCTCCGGTCATCGAGAAGGCCTCCAACACGCAATCGAGCCCCTGGACCAGATCGACGAAGCGCCGGGCATTGTCGCGGCTATGCGCGGCGAGCGTGACGCGGGTGAAGACCGTCACCGCGAGGCCGAGCGCGGCCGGATCGAGATCGGCCCGGTAGCGGCGGATGATCCCCTCCGCCTCGAGCCTGATCCGCCGGCGCGAGCATTGGCTCGCCGAGAGGTGCACGCGGTCGGCAAGGTCCTGGTTGCCGAGACGGCCGTCCGTCTGAAGCGCCGCGAGGATCTTGAGATCAAACGCGTCGAGTTCGACAGAATTGCTCATCCGGCGCGGCCTTCATGCACGATCCGCGCACAGGATAGCGTGAGCACGCGCCGTTTTGCACGCCCGTCGCGCGTCGGACGTGCTGTCCTGGCCGGGTCCAGGTCATGGAGGACGCCATGGGTCCCTATCCGCACGACGCTCCGCCGCCGGCCATCGACGCGGCCAATCCGATGGGAACCGACGGCTTCGAGTTCGTCGAATACGCTCATCCGAACCCCGCCGAGTTGCACGCCCTCTTCGCGACGATGGGGTTTGCCCCCGTGGCACGGCACAGGACGAAGGCGGTGACGCTCTATCGCCAAGGTGACGTGAACTACCTTGTGAACGAGGAGCCCGGTACGCATGGCCACCGCTTCGTCGCGGAGCACGGGCCCTGCGCGCCGTCGATGGCCTTCCGCGTCGTCGATGCCCGGCTCGCCTACGAACGAGCCCTCTCGCTCGGCGCGGAGCCGGCCGATCCGAAGGACGGCGCGGGCGTTCTGGACGTGCCGGCGGTGAAGGGCATCGGCGGCTCGCTGCTCTATTTCGTCGAGACCTACGGTGCGAAGGGCTCGCCCTACGAGGCCGAGTTCGACTGGCTCGGCGAACGCGACCCGAAGCCGGAGGGGCTCGGCCTCTTTTATCTCGACCACCTCACGCACAATGTCCGCCGGGGCCGGATGGGGGTCTGGGCGGGTTTCTACGAGCGCATCTTCAACTTCCGCCAGATCCGCTACTTCGACATCGAAGGGAAGATGACGGGGCTCTATTCCAAGGCCCTGACCAGCCCCGACGGCAAGATCCGCATCCCCATCAACGAGGATGCCGGCGAGAGCGGCCAGATCGAGGAATACCTGCACGCCTATAACGGCGAGGGCATCCAGCACATCGCCTGCGGCTCGCGCGACATCTACGCGACGATCGAGGCCCTGCGCGCGAGGGGCCTCGCCTTCATGCCGCCGCCGCCGCCCGTCTACTACAAGCGCGTCGAACGGCGCGTGCCCGGCCATGGCGAGCCGCTCGACCGGATGGAACGGTGCGGCATCCTGATCGACGGCGAGGGCGTGGTCGAAGGCGGCAGCACGAAGGTCCTGCTCCAGCTCTTCTCGTCCAACGCGATCGGGCCGATCTTCTTCGAGTTCATCCAGCGGAAGGGCGACGACGGCTTCGGCGAGGGCAATTTCAAGGCGCTCTTCGAGTCGATCGAGGAGGATCAGATCCGCCGCGGCGTGCTGAAGGCTCCCGAAGCGGCGGAATAGGTCGGGCGCCGACCGGGCGCGGCTCCGATCGTCCGGTGGGGCGCGGCCTTGCGCACGCGTCGAAGGTCGACTTGATCGCGCTCTCCTCCTTGCGCCAGGGTGATGGCGACACGGCCCGCCGGAAGGGCCGGTCCATCCAGGGAAGGAACCCGAGCATGTTCACGCGAAGAGCTGCCATTCTGGCGGCCGCGTTCGGCCTCTCCATCGGCGCGGCGCAGGCCCAGACCTATCCGACCCGCCCCGTGACGATGGTCATTCCCTTCGCGGCCGGCGGGCCGACCGACGTCGTCGGGCGCATCATCGCCGACCAGATGTCGCGCTCGCTCGGCCAGACGGTCGTGGTCGAGAACGTCGTCGGGGCGAGCGGCCAGACGGCGAGCCTGCGCGTCTCGAGGGCCGATCCCGACGGCTATTCCTTCCTCATCGGCCATACCGGCACCCACGCGGCCGCCGTCGCCCTGAACCCGAAGCTCCGCTACGATCCGCTCCAGGATTTCACGCCGGTCGGCCTCGTCAACACGAACCCGATCCTCGTCGTCTCCAGGAAGGACCTGCCGTCGACCGACCTCAAGAGCTTGGTCGCCTATCTGAAGGAGCAGGGCAGCAAGGTGACGAACGCCCATGCGGGGATCGGCTCGGTCTCTCACACGACCTGCCTGCTCTTCAATTCGATCATCGGGGTGAAGCCGACCGAAGTGCCCTATCGCGGCACGGGGCCGGCCATGAACGACATCATGGGCGGCCAGGTCGATTACCTCTGCGACCAGATCGTCGGCGTCGCACCGCAGGCTCAGGCCGGCACGATCAAGGCCTACGCCGTGGCGCAGAAGGAGCGGGCGCCCTCGCTTCCGGATACGCCGACCACCGCGGAAGCCGGGCTGCCGGAGTATCAGGTGCAGGTCTGGAACGCGATGTTCCTGCCGAAGAACACGCCGCAGCCGATCGTCGACAAGCTCAACGCCGCCCTCGTGGATGCCCTCAACCACCCGAACACCAAGACGCGCTTTGCCGAACTCGGAGCGGACGTGCCCGAAAAAAGCCTCTCGACGCCTGCCGGGCTCCAGGGTTTCGTCAAGGCCGAGATCGATCGCTGGACGCCGGTGATCAAGAAGGCCGGCGTGACGATGGGCCAATAGAAGCGCCCTCGCGGCCGGATCGCGTCGTCGCGCCGGTCCGCCTTCCCCTCCTGGCCTGAGCGCGCCGGATGCGCTCCACCGCCATCGGGCGCCACCTGCGGGCGGCACCCGGTGGCGCCGGGATTCGATTGTTTCGCCTCTCCCCCTTGGCTGGCCGAGCCCAAAGCCTGTAGGGATGCGGCGCCGCCTTGCCGCGATAAGGTCGGACAAATCGAAAAAGGGACCGAGGGCACATCCATGCAGACCACGGCAGGCCAGGGCTTCGACGAGATCCGGGATGCGATCCGCGCGCTCTGCGCCGAGTTCCCGGCCGAGTACCATCGCAAGATCGACGAGGCCCGCGGCTACCCTGAAGAGTTCGTCGAGGCGCTGACGAAGGCCGGCTGGATGGCCGCCCTCATCCCCGAGGAATATGGCGGATCGGGCCTCGGCCTCACGGAAGCCTCCGTGATCATGGAGGAGATCAACCGCTCGGGCGGCAATTCCGGAGCCTGCCACGGCCAGATGTACAATATGGGCACGCTCATCCGGCACGGCTCGGAAGAGCAGAAGCGGCGCTACCTGCCCAAGATCGCGACCGGCGAACTCCGCCTCCAATCGATGGGCGTGACCGAGCCGACGACCGGCACCGACACGACGAAGATCAAGACGACGGCGGTCAAGAAGGGCAACGACCGCTACGTCGTCAACGGGCAGAAGGTCTGGATCAGCCGTATCCAGCATTCGGACCTCATGATCCTCCTCGCGCGCACGACGCCGCTCGACCAGGTCCGCAAGAAGTCCGAGGGCATGTCGATCTTCATCGTCGACCTGAAGGATGCGGTCGGCAAGGGGCTCAAGGTCAATCCCATCCTGAACATGGTCAACCACGAGACCAACGAACTCTTCTTCGACGATCTCGAGATCCCGGCGGAGAACCTGATCGGCGAGGAAGGCCAGGGCTTCAAATACATCCTGACCGGCCTCAACGCCGAACGCACCCTCATCGCCGCCGAATGCATCGGCGACGGCTACTGGTTCATCGACAAGGTCACGGCCTATGCCAAGGAGCGCGTCGTCTTCGGGCGCCCGATCGGGCAGAACCAGGGCGTCCAGTTCCCGATCGCCGACGCCTTCATGGAGGTCGAGGCGGCGAACCTGATGCGCTTCGAGGCCTGCCGCCGCTACGACGCGCACGAGCCCTGCGGCACCCAGGCCAACATGGCGAAGTATCTCGCCGCCAAGGCGTCCTGGGAAGCGGCCAATGCCTGCCTCCAGTTCCATGGCGGCTTCGGCTTCGCGGCCGAATACGACGTCGAGCGGAAGTTCCGCGAGACGCGCCTCTACCAGGTCGCGCCGATCTCGACGAACCTCATCTATTCCTACGTCGCCGAGCACGTCCTCGGCCTGCCGCGCTCGTTCTGAGGACGCAATCATGAGCGGGACGGACGCCCTCGACATCGATCATCTGCGGAGCTGGATCGGCCGCGAGGAGGTCCGGGAGGACCTCGTCACGGAGGACCTCGCCCGCAAGTATCACGCGATGTTCGACCGGCCGGCCGAGGCGCCGCCGGTGGGCGGGGTCGTCCCGCGCCTGATCCATTTCTGCCTGGCGCAGCCGGCCGTTCCGGCATCCGGGCTCGGGCCGGACGGCCATCCGAAGCGCGGCGGCTTCCTGCCGCCGGTTCCGCTGCCGCGGCGGATGTGGGCCGGCGGCAGCTTCGTCTTCCACGGCGACCTCGCCGTAGGCGATGCCGTCCGGCGGGTCTCTCGGATCGAGGACGTCGTCCTGAAGCACGGGCGCACCGGCGCGCTCTGCTTCGTCACGGTCTCGCACCGGATCGAAGCCGGCGACCGGGTCGTCGTCGAGGAGCGGCAGGATGTCGTCTATCGCGACCTCGATCCGCCCGGCGGCGCGGCCAAGGCGCCGCCGAAGGCCGAGCAGGGCCAGCACAGCCGGCCGATGACCGCCGATGCGACGCTGCTGTTCCGCTACTCGGCCCTGACCTTCAACGGCCACCGCATCCATTACGACCGCCGCTACGTGACGGAGGTCGAGGGCTATCCCGGGCTCATCGTCCACGGGCCGATGCAGGCGGCGATGCTCTGCGACTATGCCGGCGACCTGCGCGGCAAGCCGCCCGCCCGCTTCGCCTTCCGCGGCCTCTCGCCCCTCTTCGACGACGATGCCTTCTCGCTGCACGCCTCGCCCGACGGCGAGGGGCTGAAGCTCTGGACCGCGAAGGCCGACGGCACGCTGTGCATGACGGCCGAGGCGTCCTGGGACTGAGCAGGATCGGCGCCGCTTCCCGCTCCTCATCCTGAGGCGCTCGGCGAAGCCGAGCCTCGACGGATGCGTGCTTCGAGGCCGGCCTTCGGCCGGCGCTTCAGCATGAGGACGTCGAGTGGACTATTTCGCGTAGGCGCCCCGATACGTGCCGTCGCGGACGCTTTTGAGGATCTCCTCCTCCTTCTCCTCCTGCGCCGTCACGGCCGCGCGGAGATCAGCAGCGATCTCGGGGGAGAAGGCGACGACGCCGTCCTCGTCGCCGACGACGATGTCGCCCGGATGGACCACCATGCCGCCGATCGAGACCGGCACGCCCGTCTCGCCCGGGCCGTTCTTGTAGGGGCCGCGGTGGATGGCAACCCTCGCGAAGACCGGGAAATCGGAGCGCGCCAACGCGCCCGCGTCGCGGATGGCCCCGTCGATCACCATGCCCGCCGCCCCGCGTTGCTGGGCGATGGTCGAGATGATCTCGCCGATGAGGGCGCGGCTCGTGTCCCCTCCGCCGTCGACGACGAGCACGTCGCCCGGCCGGAACAGCTCGAGCGCCTCGTGGATGGCCCGGTTGTCGCCCGCCGCCGTCCGGATGGTGAAGGCGGTGCCCGCCATCGTCCCGCCGCGATGGAAAGGCCGGAGCCCGACCGCGCCCGCGAGGCGATCGAGGTTGTCGC
This sequence comes from Enterovirga rhinocerotis, assembly GCF_004363955.1. GTDB lineage: Bacteria > Pseudomonadota > Alphaproteobacteria > Rhizobiales > Beijerinckiaceae > Enterovirga > Enterovirga rhinocerotis. The sequence goes on along the minus strand of NZ_SNZR01000013.1, from coordinate 951,455 downwards.
TGATGATGGCGGTCGCCGCCGTCTTGAAGCGCGCCGGCCAATCGGTCGTCGAACCACTCGTTCCGTCTGCCATCCCAAACCCTCCCGGCGGGACGGCCTTGTGATCGACCTTCACGACGTCCCGATGCGATGTCCTAACGCCGCCCGAGGGGCGCCGCTAGCCATCCGCATCCATCCCGGCGACCAGCCGGATCGCCGGCTCGGAAAGCAGCGCCAGGGATGAGCAACCCTCCCCTGGAGGGGGAGGGTCGGACCGAAGGTCCGGGGTGGGGTGACGCGCGGTCTCCGCCTCGACGGCGCCGGCGATGGGACAAGGTGGTTTCACCCCACCCCGCCGGCTTCGCCGTCGACCCTCCCCCTCCAGGGGAGGGTGGGAAGAGCATCAATCGCGAGCTGCTCTCCCCAGAGAAGGGCTGAGCCCCCTCCCCTCAGCCGCCGTCAGGCCTCGTCGCGCACGGTGTTCCGCAGCGTGCCGACCTTCTCGATCGTCACCTCGACCGCGTCGCCCGGCTTCATGAAGACGGGCGGGTTGCGGGCATAGCCGACGCCGGCCGGCGTCCCCGTCACGACGACGTCGCCAGGCTCGAGCGTCATCGCCTCGGTCAGGATCTCGATCACCCGGGCGACGGGGAAGATGAAGTCGTGCGTGTTGCCGTCCTGCATGACCTGCCCGTTGAGCACGGTCGTCAGGCGGAGGCCGTCGGCGCCCTCGGGCAGTTCGTCGGGGGTGACGAGATCGGGGCCGAAGGCGCCCGTGCCGTCGAAGTTCTTGCCCATCGTCCACTGGGTCGCCTTGCGCTGGTAGTCGCGCAGCGAGCCCTCGTTGAAGAGCGAATAGCCGGCGATGATGCCGTAGGCGTCCGCGGCGCGGACGTGCCGCGCCTTGCGGCCGACGACGAAGACGAGTTCGCCCTCGTAATCGAACTTGTCCGAGGCGCGCGGCCGCACCAGCGGCTCGCCATGCGCGACGAGTGAGGACGCGCTGCGCATGAAGACGTCCGGATAGGCGAGCGGCTCCGCGCCGCCCTCCCGCGCATGGGCGGCATAGTTGCGGCCGATGCAGATGATCTTGCCCGGCCGCTCGATCAGCGGGCGGTAGGAGAGCGAGGCCTCGTCGAGCCGCGATGCGGCCGTCGCGTCCTTCGCCGCCTGGCCGGCGCGAGCCATCAGGTCAGGCCCGCCGGCGACCAGCGCGCCGACGCCGTCGGGGAGCGACGGGTCGATGGCGCGCAGGTCGTGGAGGCCGTCTTCCAACCTGACGGCGAGCGTGTCGCCCGCCGTCGTCCGGATCGAGGAGAAGCGCATGGATCGGGTTCCTGGCTGCGAGGCTGGGGCTACTGGATTTCGCGGCGCACGATCGCGGCGCCCTCGGCGAGAGACCGCAGCTTGCCGAAAGCGGCCTCGCGCGAGAGGTACTTCATGCCGCAATCGGGCGCCGGGACGAGCTTGTCCGCGGGAACGTATTTCAGCCCGGCCCGGATGCGCTCGGCCACGGTCTCCGGCGTCTCGACGCTCTTGTCGCCGAGGTTCAGGACGCCGAGCAGGATGGTCTTGCCGGCAAGGTCCTTGAGGACGCCGAGATCGACCTTCGGCTGGGCGGCCTCGATCGAGATCTGGTCGGCCGCGCAATCGGCGAGCTGCGGCAGGACGGAATAGCCGGACGGCTTCTCGCTCACCATCGCGGCGTAGCCGAAGCAGACATGGATGACGGTCGGCCCCTCGACGCCTTCCAGCGCCCGGTTGATCGCCTTGACGCCGTAGCGCGCCGCTCCGTCCGGCCGTCCCTGGAGCCAGGGCTCGTCGAGCTGGATCACGTCGGCGCCGGCGCGCTTGAGGTCCTTGAGTTCCTCGTTGACGACGGCGGCGAAGGCCATCGCCATCTCCTCCTCGTCGGCATAGAACTCGTTCTTCGCCTGCTGCGCCATCGTGTAGGGGCCGGGCAGCGTAAGCTTCACGGCCCGATCCGTGTTGCGGCGCAGGAACTCGATATCCCGCACCTCGACGGCCTCGCGGCGCCGGATCGCGCCGACCACGCGCGGCACGATCGTCGGCTTGCCCGTCCGCCCGATCACCTCGCCCGGATTGTCGTTGTCGATGCCCTCGAGCGCCGTCGCGAAGCGGTTCGAGTAGCTCTCGCGCCGCATCTCGCCATCGGTGATGATGTCGATGCCGGCCCGCTCCATGTCGCGGATGGCGAGGATGGTGGCGTCGTCCTGCGCCTGTTCGAGGAAGGGCTCGGGAACACGCCAGACGTCGCGGACGCGGACGCGCGGCACGAGCTTCGAGCCGAGGAGTTCGCGGTCCACGAGCCAATCGGGCTGGGGATAGCTGCCGACGACGGTCGTGGGGAGGAGCTTGTTCGACATCGGGTCTTCTCCGGAATCTTACGTGTTCAGGCGGAGCATTCGGACGGCGCGTCCGAGATGTAATCCGCGATGGGCTGCGTGATCCGGCCTCGCCGGATCGGCATCATCTCGGGCGGAATGTCCTGGCGGATCGCGATGCCGCGCGCCGCGAGGCCATCGAGGAAGCGCGGCAGATGCGCCATCGCGCCCGAGGGCAGGTCGTGCAGGACCATCACGGTCCGGCCCTGCTCCTCGCATTGCGACAGAGCGCGATCGACCCAGCCGTCGGGATCGGACCAGTCGCGCGGGATCGCTTTCCAGAGGACGCAGCTATAGCCGCCCTCGACGAGATGCTCGACGACCGAGGGCGAGAGCAGCGCCCGGCTGATGATGCCGCCATTGCCGTAGGGCCGGAACAGCCGGTCGGGATGCGACAGCTCGCCGATCAGATCCTGCGTGCGGCCGATCTCGGCCTCGGCGACGCCCGGCCCCGGCAGCAGCCCGAGCGGCTTCGAGTGGGTGTAGGTGTGGTTGCCGATCCAATGCCCCTCGTCGAACGCCCGCTCCGCGAGGGCACGCCGCTCCGGATCGGCGAGCTTCTCGCCGATCACGAAGAACGTGGTCCGGATGCCCCGCTCGCGCAGGATGTCCAGCACCCGGGGCGTGACGTCGGGCTCGGGCCCGTTGTCGAAGGTGAGCGTGAGGGAGCGCATCGATCAGGGCGCCGCGGCCGCCGAAGCGGAGCCGCGAGGCGCCTTGCCCGGGATCACGGGAGAGCGGCCCGACTGACGCCAGGCCGAGGTCCGGCGCTCGATGAGCTGGACGAGGCCGTCGAAGGCGATGGCGAGGATGAGGACGAGGAGGATCGCCGCGAAGACGCGCGGCGTGTCGAGCACCGTCCGGTAGCTCGTGATCAGGTAGCCGATCCCGGCCGAGGAGATCAGCATCTCGGAGACGACGACGCCCACGATCACGAGCGCGCCGCCGATGCGGAAGCTCGACAGCACCGTCGGGATCGCGGCCGGCACGACGACGCGCAGGATGCGCTGGGGCAGGTTCGCCCCCATCGAGCGGGCGGCCACCAGATATTGCGGGTCGATCGTCGCGATGCCGGCGGCCGTGCCGAGCATGGTCGGGAAGAAGCCGTAGATCGAGGCGAAGGCGATCTTCGATTCCGAGCCGATCCCGAACCAGGCGGTGAAGACCGGATAGAGGATGACCAGCGGCACCGCGTAGAGGCTGGAGAACAGCGGCAGCAGCAGCCGGCCGACCTTCGGGATGCTGCCGAGGATCGCACCGACCAGGATGCCGCCGCCGCAGGCGAAGACGAGCGAGACCGCGACCTCGCCGAGCGTCACGAGGAGATGGGAGGCGTAGGAGTGGATGTCGCCGAAGCCGGCGGCCAGCGTCTGGGTGAGCGGCGGCAGGAAGAGCGGCGCGATCAGCCCCGCGCGCGGCAGCCCCTCCCACAGGACGACGACGAGCGCGAGGATGAGCCAGCGCGTCTGTTTCGGGGTGAGGCTCATGACGTGCGCCTCAGGCCGCAGTGCGGATCTGGCGCCAGATCCGGTCGCGCAGCCGCCCGAAGATCTCCCCGCCCAGCATCTCGTAGGTGCGCGGACGCGGCAGATCGACCTTGATCCGGTCGATGATCCGTCCCGGCCGCGCCGACATCACCATCACCTCGTCGGCGAGATAGACCGCCTCGGTGAGGGAGTGGGTGACGAAGACCACCGTCTTCTTCGTCTCGGCCCAGATGCGCAGGAGTTCGTCGCCCATCGTCATGCGGGTCTGCTCGTCGAGCGCCGCGAAGGGCTCGTCCATCAGCAGCACGGGCGGGTCCTGGGCGAGACCGCGGGCGATCGAGACGCGCTGCTTCATGCCGCCCGAGAGTTCGTGCGGGTAGCGCGCCTCGAACCCCGCGAGACCGACGAGGTCCAGCCGCTCGCGGGCGCGGGCGAGCCGCTCCGTCTTCGGCAGGGTCCGCTTCAGCGAGAGCGGGAACTCGACGTTCTGCTCCGCCGTCAGCCAGGGGAACAGGCTCGCCTCCTGGAAGACGACGCCGACCCGGTCGGGATCGGGCTCGTCGATGGGCTTGCCTTCGACGAGGATCCGCCCGCCGCTCGGATGGCGCAGGCCCGCCATCATCATCAGCAGCGAAGACTTGCCGCAGCCGCTCGGGCCGACGAGCACGACGAATTTGCCGGGCTCGACGTCGAAGGACACGTCCTCGACGGCCACGACCGTATCGCCGGCCGCGCCATAGATCTGGCCGACGCCCTCAAGGCGTATCGCAGGGGTGGTGCGCAGTTCCGTCACGTTCGCCAATGTTCGCATCGTCGCTCCGCCCACCGGACGGCCTCGTTGAACAGGATCGCGATCAGGGCCACCAGGATCACGCCGGCGAAGAGCTGACGCATCTGGAAGTTCTCGCCCCAGGTCGAGATGGCATGGCCGATCCCGTCGCGGGAGGCATACATCTCGGCCAGGATCACGCCGGTGAAATTGAAGATCATCGCGATGCGCAGAGCCTCGAGCAGCACCGGCATCATGCTCGGCAGATAGATGCGCGAGACGATCTGAGAGCGCGTGGCGCCGAAGGAGCGCGCCACGGTGACATGGTCGGGCTTGACGGATTCGACCGCCGCCGCCGTGCTCATCGCGACGATGAAGACCGTCGAGAAGAAGCCGAAGCCGACCTTCTGGGCGAAGCCGATCCCGAAGGCCAGGATGAACATCGGCAGGAAGATCGATTTCGGGATCGAGAAGAGGAAGAACACGAGCGGCCGCAGCACCTCGCCCCAATAGCGGCTTTCCGCGATCAGGAGCCCGATCGCCGCACCGACCGGGACGGCGAGCAGGAACGCCACCGCGACCTCGCTCGCCGTGACCATGAGGTCGGCGCGCATCTTCGGCCGCCCGAGCAGCTCGAACAGCGTCGCGAGGGCGTCGCTCGCGGGCGGGAGGAGACGCGGATTGACCGCGCCCGTCCGCGAGAGAAGCTCCCACAGCCCGAAGAGCGCGACGACGATCGCCGTGCGCACCAGTGAGGCACGCTGGCGCTCCGAGAGCGTCATGTCACGCCTTCTTCGGGACCGGCACGAACCGGGCGTCGTAGATCTCGCTGGCCGGCGCCATGTTGGTCGGTCCGGCGAGCTTGGCGAGGTCGAGAGCCCGCTCGACCTGAACCGGATCGATGGCGCCATCGGTCAGGAGGTCGAGGATCGTGTTCTCGTATTCCAGCGCCGCGATCTCGGCCGTGACCTCGTTCGTCTCGGCGATCAGCTTGATCGCGTCGTCCCGGTTGGCGCGCAGATAGCCGACGCCGGCATAGAGCGCGTTGACCGCCTTCTGCACGAAGGCCGGCTTCTCCGCGATCAGCTTGTCCTGCACGATCCAGCCGGACGTCATGTTCTTCGGCACCGCCTTGGTGAAGTCGATCAGCACCTTGGCTTCGCCCTCCTTCGTCATCTTGAAGCTGAGGGGCGAATACAGAACGACGGCGTCCACATTGCCGGAGAGCAGGTTCGGCACGAGGCCGCCGCCCCCGAGCGGCACCTTCGTGAAGGTGACCTTGTGCTCGGCCATCGTCCAGGTGGCGAGAAGGTCCGAGGCCGAGCCGGCGGAGGTGATGCCGACCTTCTTGCCCGCGAGATCGGCGGCCTTCTCGAATTTCGCGTCCTTGCGGACCATCAGGAACCAGCCGTTATAGGCCGTCGTGGCGCCCGCGACGATCTTGGACTGCACGCCGCGCTTGCGGCCGGCCGCGACGAGCGACGGCGGATCGAGCACGATGTCGGCCGCACCGGCCGCGAGCGCCTCGAAGGCCTCGGCGCCGCCGCGATAGATCGTGAGTTCGGGCGTGAGGCCCTCCTTCTCGAACAGCTTCTGCGCCTTCGCGGCCTCGGCAACGATGGTCGGCCAATACGTCTTCGTGGGCAGGCCCACGCGCAGGATCTCGGATTTGGCCAGAGCCGGACGGCTCAGAACGCCCGTCGATACAGCGGCGGCCCCTGCCAGAAATTCGCGGCGTCCCAGCCGGCCATGCGTCCAATTCATCTCGTTCCCCCCTGTCCGGAGCCGCCTTGAGCATCCTGATCGGTGTTGATTCGGTTAAGCGGCGAGGGCGTCCCCCAGCAGCACCGGTGTGGCTGCCAGGATGATGTCCGTCGTTCGCTGAAAATGGTCCGCGATCGCCCGAAGCGTCGCCTCGACATCGCGAGCGAGCACCGCCTCGACGATTCGCCGGTGTTCGCCCTCGACATCGCGTTCCGACGGCGCCAGCGGCGTCGAGAGCCGCCGGTAACGCTCCGACTGCTCGTGAAGGATGGTGCGGAACGCCAGCAGCCAGCTCGAATCGCAGGCACCGACCAGCGCCTCGTGGAAGAGGCGGTGCTCGCGCGCCCAGGCATCGCTGCAGCGGGGCTCGCCGATCGGATCGAGGCGCGGGAGGGCGAGAAGGCGCTCATGCGCCGCCCGGACCTCGGCTTCCCAGGCCGGACCGCCCTGCTCGATCGAATGGCGAAGCGCCAGGCCTTCGATCTCGATCCGCGTGCGGGTGAGGTCGAGCAGGTCCCGCGGCGACACGGCCCTGACGCGAAAGCCCTTCTGGTCCAACGCCTCGACGAGGCCGTCGCTCACGAGGCGCGACAAGGCCTCTCGCACGGCGGCGAGACTGACGGAGAAGCGTTTGGCGAGCAGCGAGATGTTGAGCTTCTGCCCGGGCATCAGATCGGCGGCGATGATCTCCGCCCGGATCCGCTCGCAGATGGCGGAGGCGAGCGTGCGCGGCCCGAGCTGTCCGGCGGTTCGGTCGAGAGTGATACCGGCGGCCCCGAGCATGGGCAGCATGCTAACTCAGCGGGCAGGATCGTCAATCGAAAATCGATATTCCGGCGGATCATGCCGCTTTTTCAGGCTGTCTGGCCGAGCGCCGTTCCGAAGTGCCGGCCACGCGCCCGGATCATGATCGCGGCCGTGGCGGGGCGGATCTCCAGGCAGCGCGAGGTGGGTCCGGCCACGACGACGGACAATTGACGCGAGGATCCGGGCAGCGGCAGGGACACGCCGGCGAGATCGGGGATATATTCCGACGAGCTCTGATGGAAGCCGCGCTCCGTGCCGGCGGAGAGTTCGCGCTCGATGGAACCGGGGCTCATCGGCGTCGTGTCGGAGAAGCGCTCGAACGCGATCCGCCGGTAGATCGCCGTCCGCTGCGCCTCGGGAAGCTGGACCAGCAGGGCGCGTCCGACCGAACTCGCATGGATGGGTACGCGGTCGCCGGTCCGCGCGTGATAGCGGACCGAATGCGGCGACTCGACCACCTCGAGGAACAGGGCATGCACGCCGCTGATGGTGGCGAGCGCCGTCGTCTCGCCCGTCTGCGCCGCGATCTCGCGGACGAGGGCGAGAGCCGCCTCCGGGAGAGGCTCCGATTCGGCCAGCGCCTGCGCCAGCGACAGCCAGCGCGGCGTCGGATAATAGCCCGCGCGCGGCCGGGGCTCGTAGAGATAGCCCTTCTCCACGATGGTGCCGACGAGGTTGAAGGTGCTCGAGCGCGGCCAGCCGAGCGCGTCGGCGATCTCGGCCAGCGTCGCCGGCGCCCGCCGCCTCTCGAAAAACTCCATCAGGTCGAAGACGTTGGCGGCCTGTCTGACGTGCATGCCCGTCCGCGCATTCCTCTGCCGGGCGGTCCCGCTGCCGCGAATCCGCCCATTCCTGCCGAGGACATCATCGCGCTCGAAAGGTCGCTTGACAATTCACATACGTGACTTTGTTATTCACGGAATGGAATTTCGGCCAAAGAGCCGGATGGATGGGAGGATGCGTTGAAGGATCTCAGGCTCGCATGGTGCGGCGCGTTGGCTGCCGTCTCGCTCTTCGCTTCGGGGGCCGCCGCGCAGACCCCGGTCAAGCTGGGCGTCCTCGCCGACATGTCGGGCATCTTCTCCGACATCGGCGGCATGGGAGCGGCGGAGGCGACGCGCATGGCCGCCGAGGATTACGAGAAGGCCCGTCCCGGCAAGCTGAAGATCGAGGTCGTTTCGGCCGACGCCCAGAACAAGCCGGACATCTCCAGCGCCATCGCGCGCAAATGGTTCGATTCAGAAGGCGTCGATGCCCTGATCGACCTGCCGACGAGCGCCATCTCGCTCGCCATCGCGCCGCTCGTCCGCGAGAAGAACAAGGTCGCCCTCTTCACGGCGTCCGGCAGTTCCGATCTCACCGGCAAGGCCTGCACGCCGAACTCCGTGCATTGGACCTACGACACCTGGGCCCTGTCTCACGGCACCGCCGACGCGATCACGAAGGCCGGAGGGAAGAGCTGGTTCTTCCTCACCGCGGATTTCGCGCTCGGCCATTCGCTGGAGCGCGACGCGACGGCGGTGATCAACGAGAACGGCGGCAAGGTGCTTGGCGGCATCCGGCACCCGACCGACGCCAAGGACTTCTCCTCCTACCTCCTCCAGGCGCAAGCCTCGAAGGCGCAGGTCATCGGCCTCACGAATGCCGGTGGCGACACGATCAACGCCATCAAGCAGGCTTCGGAATTCGGCATCGTGGAGGGGGGCCAGAAGCTCGCCGGGATGCTGCTGTTCCTGTCGGACATCCACTCCGTCGGCCTCAAGACCGCGCAGGGCCTGCAACTGACGACGGCCTTCTACTGGGACCTGAACGACAGCACCCGCAGCTTCGGCGAGCGCTATGCGGCGCGCAATGGCGGGCGCCTTCCCACCATGAACCAGGCGGGCGCCTATTCGGCGGTCCTCGCCTATCTGAAGGCGGTCGAGAAGGTCGGCTCGCCGAAGGACGGCGCGGCCGTGGTCAAGGCCATCCGGGAGGCCGGCCCCTTCGAGGATCCGCTGTTCGGGAAGACGTGGCTGCGCGAGGACGGCCGCGTCGTTCACGACATGATGCTGGTCGAGGTCAAGAAGCCCTCCGAATCCAAGCGCCCCTACGATTATTACAAGGTCCTCGCCACCATTCCGGCCGAACGCGCCTTCCGGCCGCTGAAGGACGGCGGCTGCCCCCTGGTGAAGTAGGCCTCGGCGGCGCTCGCCCGATCCGGGGAGAAGGTCCGGCGGCTACGCGACAGCCTCCGCCGGACGCTTCATCATCAGGGCGGCGCGGTCGCAGGTGCCGCACAGGACGCCGTCCTGGTTGAAGGCCTCGTGGCGGAGGTTGACGATCCCCTCCCCCGCCCTCGATTTCGACTCCCGCTTCGACAGGACGGTCGTGCGGATCCTGATCGTGTCGCCCTCGAAGAGCGGATGGGGGAACTTGACGTCCGTCATGCCGAGATTGGCGATGGTCGTCCCGAAGGTCGTGTCGTCCACCGACATCCCGACCATGCAGCCGAGCGTGAACAGGCTGTTGACCAGCGGCTTCTTCCACACGCTCTTCGCCGCCGCATGCGAGTCGATGTGAAGCGGCTGGGTGTTCATCGTCAGGAGCGAGAACCACTTGTTGTCCGCTTCCGTGATGGTGCGCGTCCAGCGATGGTCGAAGACCATCCCGTCCTGGAATTCCTCGAACCACAATCCCGGCATTCAAACCTCCTCTGCGGCGTCGATCTCGACGAGCGTCGCGCCGCTAGCGACGATGTCGCCGACGGCGCAGCGGATTGCGGTGACGGTCCCGTCCGTGGCGAAAGCCAGCGTGTGGATCAGCTTCATCGCCTCCATCTGCAGGCCCGTCTCGCCGCGTGACACCCGGTCGCCGACCTGCACGCGGATGTCGCTGACGAGCCCCGGCAGGGGAGCGACGAGGTTCCGGCCGGTCGCTCCGGCATCGTCGGCGACACGCGGCGTCTCGACGCTGAGCGTCGCGATGGCGTCGATCGAGAGCCCGGCTCGCGTCGCGAGGACGCGCCAGCCGCCTTCGGGAGCGGGCGCCACCTCCGCCGCCGTCCCAGGTCCCGCCTCGCCCGGCCCGTCGAGGTCGACCGTCACGCCATCGATCTCCGCCGACAGCCCCTCGTCCCGCCGCTCGAGGCGGATGGCGGCGCGCCCGTACTCGTCGACGACATCCGTCCAGACCCTGGCCGGGCGACGGCGCGCCATCACGCGGAAGCCCGATGGCTGCGTCCAGATGCCGGCCCCGGCCGGGGCCGTGATCGCGGCTGCGGCCGCTGCCGCGCGCACCCTCGCGAGATCGGCGGCGGCCGGCTGCCAACCCTCGGGAAAGGCCCGGCCGAGGAAACGCGTCGTCGCGCGGCCTTCGGCGAAATCGGGCTCGGCGAGGCAGTCGCGCAGGAAGGCCTGGTTCGTCGCCGCGCCTAGCAGGACCAGTGCGGCGAGCCCCCGATGCAGGCGCTCGACGGCGCTGGTCCGGTCGGACCCGTGCGCGATCAGCTTGGCCACCATGCTGTCGTAATGGAGGCCGACCTCCGAACCGCTCTCGATGCCGGTATCGAAGCGGAGACCGGCCGGTGCGCTCACCTCCGTGAAGGTCCCGACCGAGGGCTGGAAGCCGCGATCGGGGCGCTCGGCCGCGAGCCGGACCTCGATCGCATGGCCCCGCGCGACGATCTCGTCCTGCCTCAGCGGCAGCGGCAGCCCTGCCGCGACCCGCAACTGCCACTCGACGAGATCGATCCCGGTGATCGCCTCCGTGACGGGGTGCTCGACCTGGAGACGCGTGTTCATCTCGAGGAAATACGGCTCCTCGCCCCCCGCCTGGAGGATGAACTCGATCGTGCCGGCCGAGGTGTAGCCGATCGCCCGGCCGAGCTTCAGCGCGGCCTCGAAGAGCGTGGCCCGGACGCTCTCCGGCAGGTTCGGCGCCGGCGCCTCCTCGATGACCTTCTGATTGTTGCGCTGGACGGAGCAATCGCGCTCGAAGACGTGGAGGAGGTTGCCGTGCCCGTCGCCGATGATCTGCACCTCGAGATGGCGCGGATCGGCGACGAACTTCTCCAGCAGCACCGCATCGTCGCCGAAGGCGGAGCGGGCCTCGGCCTTGGCGGACGAGAGCGCCGCCTCGAAATCCTCGCCGGCCTCGACGAGGCGCATGCCGCGCCCGCCGCCGCCGGCCGAGGCCTTGATGAGGACGGGATAGCCGATGCGATCCGCCTCGGCCCGCAGGTGGCCGGGCGATTGGTCGTCGCCGAGATAGCCCGGCACGGTCGGCACGCCCGCCTCGATGGCGATGCGCTTCGCCTCGATCTTCGAGCCCATCGCCGCGACCGCCGCCGAGGTCGGCCCGACGAAGGCGATGCCCTCCTCCTCGCAGCGGCGCACGAATGCCGCGTTCTCGGACAGGAAGCCGTAGCCCGGATGGATCGCATCGGCGCCGGCAGCCTTCGCCGCGCCGATCACGGCCTCGATATCGAGATAGCTCGCCGAGGCCGCTGCCGGGCCGAGGCGATGCGCCTCGTCGGCTGAGCGGACATGGAGGGCGTTCCGGTCGGCGTCGGAATAGACGGCGATGGTGCGGAGGCCGAGCCGCCGCGCGGTGCGCATGACGCGGCAGGCGATCTCGCCGCGATTGGCGACGAGGAGGGTGCGGATCGGCCGGGGGGCCGCGGAGAGGATCATCGCTGCGCTACATCCGGTAGACGGGGCGGGCGGGGACCTCGCGCGGGCGCATGGCCCCGGTCGCGAGGCAGAGCGCGAGCACGGACCGCGTGTCGCGCGGATCGATGATGCCGTCGTCGAAGATGCGCGCCGTGCAGTAATAGGGGTCGTTCTTCTCCTCGAAGAGCCAGCGGAAGCCCCGCTCCTCCTCGGCCAACTCTTCTTCCGTCGCCGGATTGCGCGAGATGCTGGCGCGGCGCAGATCCATCAGCACCGAGGAGCCGACATCGGGGCTCATCCCCCCGAGCCGCGCATTCGGCCACATGAACATGAAGCGGGGCCGGAAGCCGCGCCCGCTCATGCCGTAATTGCCGGCGCCGTAGGAGCCGCCGGTCACGAGCGTGTAGCGGGGAACGCGGGTGTTCGAGACGGCATAGACGAGCTTCGCCGAATTCTTGGCGATGCCCGTCCGCTCGGCATCCGAGCCGACCATGAAGCCGGTCGTGTTCTGCATGAACAGGATCGGCACGTCGCGCTGGTCGCACAACTCGATGAAGTGCACGCCTTTCAGCGTGCTTTCGGAGAAGAGGACGCCGTTATTGGCGATGATGCCGACGGGCAGGCCCTCGATATGCGCGAAGCCGCAGACCAGCGTCTCGCCATAGAGCGGCTTGAATTCGTGGAACTCGCTGCCGTCGACGATGCGGGCGATGATCTCGCGCGGGTCGAGCGGGCGCGAGAGGTCGGTGCCGACGATGCCCGGCAGTTCGGCGGCGTCGAAGAACGGCCTTCGGCTCTCGCGGACCTCCGGCCCGAAGGGCTGCGGGTAGTTCAGCGCCCCGACCATGTCGCGCAGCTTGCCGATCGCCTGATGCTCGTCGGCGGCGTAGTGGTCGCTGACGCCGGAGACGGTGGAATGCATCAGCGCGCCGCCCAGCTTCTCGCGGTCCACGACCTCGCTGATCGCGGCCTTGACGATCTGCGGACCACCGAGATGGATCGAGGAATTCCCGCTCACCATCACGAACTCGTCGGCGAGGGCCGGGATATAGGCGCCGCCCGCCGTGCATTCGCCGAAGACCGCCGCGAGTTGCGGGATGCCCTCGGCCGACATGCGGCACTGGCGGTAGAAGGTTCCCCCGAAATGGTCCTGGTCGGGGAAGACGTCCTCCATGTTGCGCAGGTTCGCCCCGCCGCAATCGACGAGGTAGACGACCGGAAGCCGGTTCTCCATCGCGATGTCCTGCGCGCGGATGTGCTTGCGAACGGTCTCCTTGAAGAAGGAGCCGCCCTTCACGGTCGCGTCATTCGCGATGATGACGCAGGTCCGCCCGCGGATCGTGCCGATGCCGGTGACGATGCCGGCCGAGGGCAGGCCGTTGTCGTAGAGCCCGTAGGCCGCGAGCGGCGACAATTCGAGGAACGGCGTCATCGGATCGACGAGAAGGTCGATCCGATCGCGCACGAGGATCTTCGCACGCGCCAGATGGCGGGCGATCATCTTCTCGCCGCCGCCGCCGAGCGCCCAGTCGTATTTCTCGGCGAGGTCGGCGAGGAGATCGCCGTATTGGCGCTCGTTCTCGCGAAACGCGGGGCTTCCGGGGATGACCTTGCTGGTCAGAACGGCCATGGCGGCTCGGCTCCTCGGATCTCGTTCAGGACCGGCCGGGGAAGCGCGGCTCGCGCTTCTGCATGAAGGCGGCCATGCCCTCCTGCCATTCGGGGCCGTCGATCAGCATCGACAGGGCTTCGAGACCGATCCGGCGCGCATTCGCGAGATCGGCATCGCCGCACAGATGGACGGCCATCTTCGACTGCTCGACCGCGCGCGGCCCGGCGATGCGGAAGCGCTTCGCCCAGGCGAGCGCCTCGTCGAGCACCCGATCGGCCGGCACGACGGCCGTGACGAGCCCGTGCGCGAGCGCATCGGCCGGCTCGATATGCGTGCCGAGGAGGATCCATTCCATCGCCTTGCCGCGCCCGACGAGGCGATGGAGCTTCTGCACGCCCCCCGCCCCCGCGAGGGCGCCGATGCGCACCTCCGGCACGCCGATCCGCGCGCCGTCGGCGATGATGCGCAGGTCGCAGGACAGCGCCATCTCGCAGCCGCCGCCGAGCGCGAAGCCGTTGATCGCCGCGATCACGGGGATCGGCAGCGCCTCGATCCGGTCGAAGACGCGCGTGATGTGGGCGAGGTAGTTGTCGCGGAGCGCGAAGCGGCCGCTGCCGATGCGCCCGTCGCCTGCGGTGAAATATTTCAGATGCGCCCCGACGCAGAAGGCGCGGCCCGACCCCGTGAGAACGAGGCAGCGCGCACCGCCCGCGACGGCGCGGTCGAGCGCCGCGTCGAGTTCGGCGAGCAGTTCCAGCGAGAGGGTGTTGAGTTCGCGCGGCCGGTTGAAGGTCGCGAGCGCGATATCGGGCTCCGGCCACGAGAACGAGACGGCCTGCCCCTCGGCACCGTCCGCACCCTCCGCCGTTCGATCGGTCGCGTCCATCGCCTTCCTCCTGTCTCCGCGCGCAGTGCGCGCCGGAGACGCCATGCGGCACTAGCGCCAAATATGTCCGACTGACAAGTTTGCTGTCTAACCGGACGGTCAATGAATGACCGAGCAGACCCGTCAGCGCGCGAGCGCGATCCCACGCGCCTCGCGGTCCCAGAGCGAGGCACGGTTCGCCTCGGCCCAGCTCTTCAGCTTGTATTTCTCGATCTTCTCGCTCGCCGTCTTCGGCAGGGCGTCGATGAAATGGACGAAGCGCGGCACCATGAAGTGAGCCATGCTCCGGCCGCAGAAGTGAACGAGTTCCTCCTCGCTCGGCGCGTTCTCCGGCGCCGGAACGACGAAGACCATCACCTCGTCCTCCGACAGTTCCGACGCGACCGCGATGGCCGCGACCTCCGCGACGCCCGGGTGCTTGGCGACCAGCATCTCCACCTCGTAGGCCGAGATGTTCTCGCCGCGACGGCGGATCGCCTCCTTCTTGCGGTCGACGAAGAAGAGGTAGCCGTCCTCGTCGAGATAGGCGCGGTCCCCCGTGTGGAGCCAGAGGTTGCGCGTCTCGCGGACGGTCGCCTCGGCCATCCGGTAATAGCCGCTCATCATGATCCAGGGCTCGGAGGGCCGCACGCAGATCTCGCCCGTCTCTCCGACACCGAGCGGCCGATCGTCCTCGTCGACGATGCGGATCTCGGCGAGCCCGCGCGGCTTGCCGGCCGAGGAACCCTTGGCCTCGGGATCGCCCGGCACGAACATCGTCGTCGGGAAGGTCTCGGTCATCGCGTAGAGCGACGTGACCTGGACGCCGAAGCGCTCCGAGACGGCGCGGTAGCTCTCGCGCGAGAGCGGCAGGACCATGGCCTGGCGCACCGTGTGCGCGCGCTCGCGCGGCGAGGGTTCGGCCTTGAGCAGGATGTTCGTCATCGCGCCGAGCGCGTTGAACTGCGTCGCGCCGCAGGCGCGGATCTCGTCCCAGAAGCCCGATGCCGTGAAGCGCGACGAGACAGCGAGCGCGGCATCCGCCCAGAAGGCGGCGAAGCACGAATACCAGAGCGCATTGCCGTGGAAGAGCGGCAGGCAGGTATAGAGGACGTCGTCCTGGTGATAGCCGTAGTGCTGGGTCAGATGACGCCCGACGGCGTGGGCCTGGGCGTGAGGGCTGACGACGCCCTTCGACGGCCCCGTCGTGCCTGAGGTGTACATGATGAATTGAGGATCGTCGAAGCGGACCGCATCGACGGGCGGCGCCTCGTCCGAGGCCTCGGCAAACTCCTCCAGCGCCGCGCTCGGCAGCCCGAGCGCACCGAGCGCCGGCTCCGTGCCGCCGAGCGTGGCGAGCGCCTCGACCGCGCGGTTTCCCGCGATGGCCTCGGCCATGCGCTCCTGCCATTCCCGCGCGACCACGACGATGCGGGAATCGGACTGCTCGACGAAATAGCGCAGGAGATCGCCCCGCGCCGCGGTGTTAAGCGGCACGTTGACGGCACCGAGCTTCGCGAGCCCCCAATAGGTCCAGAGGAGTTCCGGGGAGTTCGGCAGCATGGTCGCGACATGGTCGCCCTTGCGCACGCCGAGCGCCGCGAAGGCGTTGGCGAAGCGGTTCGACAGGCGGTGCGCCTCGCGGAAGCTGTACGAGCGCCCGCCGAAGACGAGGCACGCCCTGTCGCCGACGCGCACGGCCTTGTCCGCCAGCATGTGGCCGATCGTGCGCTGCTCCAGAGGATAGTCATGCATGATGCCGGCCCCCGAAAGCCGAGCCGCCGCCGTTCTCGCCCACTCCGCATCCTCCCCCTCGGTCAGCGCGCCTTTGCGGCGCCGTTCGTCCGAGCCCTCGTCCCGCGCCGCTTCGGCGGGCCTGGATCCGGTGGATCCGAGGCCGGCGCCGGAGGCTCCGCGGCGCGGGCCTTGGCGCGCCGGCCCGAGATGCGCGCAACCTCCGTCGTCATCGCGGCGGCCGGCGTCGAGGACAGCGTGCGGTCGAAGACCTCGGCCAGAGCCGCGGCGATCTGCTCCGGCTTCCAGCGCCCGCCCGGGCGATACCATTTCGGCACCCAGTTCAGGGCTCCGAGCATGATGAAGACGACGAGCTTCGGATCGCACGGCACGATGCTGCCGTCCTTGACGCCCTCGCGGACGAGTCCTCGCAGAGCCTTCTCGAAGCGGTCGCGCTCGGCGATCACCTTGGCGTAGTCATCCGCTTCGAGCGCGCCCTCCTCGAGCAGCACGACGGCGCAGCTCAGGTCGTCGATGATCTGCGCGATGTAGCCCGACAGCGTCAGAAGCAGACGCTCGCGCCCGTTCCGTCCCTCCGCGCGCCCCTTGTCGAGACAGGCGAAGCAGAGCGCCATGGCATGGTCGAAACAGGCGGCGAGGAGCGCGTTCTTGTTCGGAAAATAGTGATAGAGCGCCGCCTTCGTGACACCGAGCCCGGCCGCGACATCGGCGAGCGAGGTCGCATGGAAGCCCCTGGCGTTGAAGGAGGTCGCGGCCTGCCGCAGGACGGCCTGGCGCTTCGCCTCGTGCAGATCTTCCCGGCTCGGAAACAAGCGGCGCGCCTCCCGTCGTTGCGGAACGGTAGTGCCCACGCTACCGTCTGACAAGCCGGTCATCTAACCGCCCGGTCGGATATGGAGGAACGCGGCCTTGGGCCTTCACGTCGAGGATTTCGAGATCGGAACGCCGATCCTGTCGCGCGGGCGGACGATCGGCGAGGGCGACATCTCGCTGTTTGCCGGGCTCGTCGGCGACCACAACCCGCTGCATGTCGACGAGGAGTTCTGCCGGACCGAGACACCCTATGGCGGGCGCATCGCGCACGGCCCCCTCACGATGTCGGTCGCGATCGGGCTGATGTCGCAGATGAACCTGATCGACGGGACGGCGATCGGCCTGCTCGAGGTGGGCTGGACCTTCGCGGCTCCCGTCAAGATCGGCGACACCGTCCGCGCGCGGGTCACGCCGCTCCTCGCCCGCCCGACGCGCGATCCCGCCCGCGGCGTCGTCAAGCTCGGCTTCGACGTCCTCAACCAGCATGACGAGACGGTGCAGTCGGGCTTCATCACCCTGATGATGAGGACCCGGAACGGGGCCGTGCCGCCGGCCGCCTGAGGGACGCAGGCGCACCCGGCGGCCGGTCGCCCCGCGAAGCATCGTGCCATCGTCGGGTTTCGTCACGACGATGGACGATTGACACGCCGTCATGCGCGAGGCTTCAAACTTGGCCGCGGTCGGAGCCTGGAAACGCATGAGGATCGGCCAATCGGACAGCGAGTTGCGCAAGCTGGTCGAGCAGCAGGCCCGGCAGTTGAACGAGGCGGCTCAGCAACAGGCGGCGACCGCAGAGGTTCTGCGCGTCATCAGCCAGTCGGCGACGAACCTCGACCATGTCCTGACGACGGTGCTGCAGAAGGCTGCCGATCTCTGCGCGGCCGGTCCGGCCCAGATCTTCCGGCGCGACGGCGAGGTGTTCCGCTACGCGGTCAGCCGCATTCTCAATCCCGTCTATCGCAAGATCGAGCAGCAGGTGCGCATCCGGCCCGGCCGGGAGACGCTGGTCGGTCGGGTAGCCCTGGAAGGTCAGGCCGTCCATATCGACGATGCCTGGGCCGATCCCGAATACGGCCCCCAGGGCGATGTCCGGATCGGCAATGTGCGCTCGATGCTCGGAGTGCCGCTGCTCAAGGGCAGCGACCTCATCGGCGTCATGGTGCTCGGGCGGAGTGAGGTCCTGCCGTTCTCGCCCGCGGAGATCGTCCTCGTGACGACCTTCGCCGACCAGGCCGTGATCGCGATCGAGAACGCGCGGCTGTTCGAGGAAGCGCGGGCGCGCACGGAGGAGCTGGAGGGCTCGCTGGAGCGTCTGCGCCAGACCCAGGATCGCCTCGTCCAGACGGAGAAGCTCGCGGCGCTCGGCCAACTGGTGGCCGGCGTCGCGCACGAGATCAACACGCCGGTCGGCAATGCCATCACGGTCACGAGCATCGTCGAGCGGGAGCTTCGCCGCCTCCGCGAACGGACGGCGCAGACCGGCGTCGATCCCGCCGATCTCACCCGCGCCCTGCACCGTCTCCGGGACGGCACGGCGATGGTCTCGGCCAACCTCGATCGCGCCGCGAGCCTCATCCAGAATTTCAGCCGGATCGCATCCGTCCAATTGAGCGGCGGTCGCCGCCGGTTCTCGGCGAAGACCCTGCTCGACAAGGCTCTCCAGGCGCTGCCGCCCCAGCGGCACAGCCTCGTCGTCGAGTGCCAGGAGGGGCTCGACATCGACGGCTATCCCGATCTGCTGGCGCAGGTGATCGAGGGCCTGATCCGCAATGCCGGCACACACGCCTATGCCGAGGACGAGACCGGAACGATCGCGATCCGGGCCCGCCTCACCGAGGAGGGCGATGTCGCGATCCGCGTAGAGGATGACGGTTGCGGCATTGCGCCCCAGCACCTGAACCGGGTCTTCGAGCCCTTCTTCACGACGGGGCGCGGAAAGGGCGCCCTCGGGCTCGGGCTCCACATCGCCCATGGCGCGGTGGCCGCCATGATGGGGGAGATCGCGGTGGAGAGCACGGTCGGGACGGGGACCTCGTTCACCGTCGTCTTTCCGCAGTACAATCCCTGAACCGGGGGCCGCGGACGCGCTCGCCTCGGTCCCGCCCTCGGCCTTGGTTAAGCTGATCTTAACGGCGATCCGGACAATCGGGCCGACACAGGAGTGATCTTGCGATGCGGTTCAAGGGTTTCGTTCTCGCTGCCGTGGTCGGCCTCGCCGGAACGAGCCCGGCCTTGGCCAATTACCAGAGCTGCCTCGCCGGCCTGCGCAGCGAGGCCGCCAGCAAGGGCATTTCGGCGCGCACCTTCGATGCCACGGCGGGCCAGGTGCAGCCGGACATGACCGTGCTCGACCTGATGGGCAACCAGCCGGAGTTCAAGACGCCGATCTGGGACTACCTGACCATGCTCGTCGACGACGAGCGCGTGCAGGACGGCCGGGCCGCGATGCGGCGCTGGGGCCAAGCCCTCGCGACCGCCGAATCGCGCTACGGCGTCGACCGTCACGTCATTGCCGGGGTGTGGGGCGTCGAATCGAATTTCGGGAAGGATCTCGGCACCCGCCCGCTCGTCCAGTCGCTGACGACCCTCTCCTGCTACGCGACCCGCCGGCGCGATTATTTCAAGGGCGAGCTGATGGCGACGCTCAGGATCATCCAGAGCGGCGACATCCATCCCTCGCGCCTCACGGGCTCCTGGGCCGGGGCCTTCGGGCAGACCCAGTTCATGCCGTCGACCTATCAGCGGCTCGCCGTCGATCTCGATGGCGACGGGCGACGCGACATCGTCGATTCGGTGCCCGACGCCGTCGGCTCGACGGCGAACTTCCTGCGCCGCGCCGGCTGGGTCAACGGATTGCCCTGGGGCTTCGAGGTCCGCGTCCCCTCCGGGGTCGCGCCGACCGGCCGCAAGGGCAAGCGCCCGCTTTCCGCCTGGGCCTCCGCCGGCGTCACCCGCGCAGACGGGCGGCCGCTCTCCGGCAACTATACGGCTGGCCTCATCATGCCGGCCGGACGGAACGGCCCCGGCTTCCTCGTCACCCGCAACTTCGACGCGCTCTATTCGTATAACGGCGCCGAATCCTACGGCCTCGCCATCTCGGTCCTGTCCGATCGGCTGCGCGGTGCCCCGGGAATCCAGGGCCAATGGCCGACGGACGATCCGGGCCTGACGCGGGTCGAGCGGCGGGAACTGATGGTCCTGCTCGCGCGCCGCGGCTACGATGTCGGCGAGCCTGACGGGCGCATCGGTCCGAAGACCCGCGACGCGATCAAGGATGTCGAGCGGCGCCTGGGCATGAAGCCGACCGGACGCGCCGGCGGGAAGGTCCTGAACGCGCTGCGCCGGGGCTGACGCGCGGATCCGCGCGCAGCCTCACGGCCAGGTCCAGGAGGCCCGCTCGTCCTCCCCGGCGATGGTCTCCCCGAGCCGCTTCGACAGATCGAGGCGCCGGCATGGCGCATGCGCGGCCAGGGCCTCGACCAGCCGCCGCGCATGAGTCACGACCACCACCTGCCCGTTGAGCGACGCCGCGCCGATCAACCGCGCGAGCGGTTCGAGAAGGTCCGGATGCAGGCTCGTCTCGGGCTCGTTGAGCACCGTCAGCGGCGCCGGACGCGGCGACAGGAGCGCCGCGACCAGCAGGATGTAGCGCAGCGTGCCGTCCGATAGCTCGGCGGCCCCGAGCGGACGCAGCAGCCCGCGCTGATGCATGACGAGGTCGAAATGCGCCCTCTCATGCGAGATCTCGATCCTCGCGCCCGGAAAGGCATCGTCGATGCGATGGTCGAGTTCGCGCTCGTCGCCGATCTCCCGGATCGTCTGAAGGGCCGCCGCGACGTCGGACCCGTCATCCGACAGAGCCGGCGTGTAGGTTCCGACCTGCGGCCGCCGCGCCGGCGCGTCCCGGTCGGTGCGCAGGTGATCGTAGAAGCGCCAGGCCCGCATCCGCTCACGAAGGTCGAGCAGTTCCGACGCCGCCTGCGGCTCCGCGCAATGCGTCATCATGCTGTCCACCGCCGGCAGCCCGGTCGCGATCTGCTGCCACACGCCCTCCGCATCGCGGATACGGACGGAGCGCCCCTCGCGCTTGGCGAAGACGTTCGACCGGCGGATGGTCTCCCCGGTCCAGATCGCCTCCTGCTTGATCTCCGGATCGAGGAAGAAGGCGGAAGGAGGAATCGGCGGCGGCAGGCCCAGCTCGGCCGCGTAGCCGTAATCGGGCCCGGAAAAACCCAGCTTCAACCGGATGGGATTCGTTCTCACCGTGCCTTGCACGGGAGTCGTCCCGGCCTTCATGCCGCGGGAATAGGATTCGGGGCCGGCCCAGAGCGTCGAGGGCAGCCCGCCCTCCTCCGCCAACGAGCGGATGATCCGCCCCTGCGCGATGTCGGCGAGGAGCCGCAGGGACCGGTAGAGACTCGATTTTCCGCTCCCGTTCGCCCCCGTCACCAGGGTCAGCGGGCCGAGCTCGATCCGCAGGTCCCGGAGGGATCGATATCCCGCAACAGCCAACCGCGTAATCATCCGCCCACCGCCGCCCGATTGCGCTGCACCATTGCATCGAGGCCCGAAAGCGGGAAGACGTGCACGGTTGAAACGGAGCTGCCCATGACCGATCCCGATGTCGTCCAGCTCGGCGCCGGAGAGGCGGAGGCGAGGATCGCCCTGCGTGGTGCCGAACCCGTCTCCTGGCGAATCGGCGGCAGGGATCTGCTCTGGAGCGGCGATCCGGCCCATTGGTCGTATCACGCACCGATCCTCTTCCCCCTCGTCGGAGCCTCGAAGGGCGGCGTCATCCGGATCGGCGGCAAGGATCATCCGATGCCGCAGCACGGCTTTGCCCGCACGAGCACCTTCTCGCTCGCGAGCCGCGACGAGAGTTCCGCGACCTTCGTGCTCACGGAGACCAAGGAGACGCTGGCCGCCTATCCGTTCCGCTTCTCGCTCGAAGTGACGGTGACGCTGTCGGCGACGAGCCTGCGGCAGGACTTCACCGTCACCAACCGCGGGCAGGACATCATGCCCTACGGTCTCGGCGTCCATCCCGCCTTCCCCTGGCCTCTCGGCGGCGAGACGAAGGACGGCCATCGCGTCGTCTTCGAAAAGCCGGAGATGCGCAGCGTGCCCGAGATCGCCGAGGGTGGCCTCCTCGCGCGCCAGACGCGCAACGTCCCTCTCCAGGACAATATCCTGCCGCTCGCCCCCGAGCTGTTCACCGAGGCGCTCGTCTTCCTCGACGCGCAGAGCCACGCGCTGAGCTTCCAGGCGCCGTCCGGCGAGGCGATCAAGCTTGCCGTCGACGAGTTCCCGCATCTGGCGGTCTGGTCGCGGCCCGACGCTCCCTTCCTGTCGCTCGAGGCCTGGAGCGCGCATGCCGATTGGGAGGACGCGTCCGGCAAGCTCGCCGAGCGCGATTCGATGACCTTCCTCAAGCCGGGCGAACAGGCCCATCACCGCGCCACGATGAGCGTCTCGCCGGCGGGCGGCGCGAAGGCGGCAGCGAAGTGAGCGCCCTCCCCCGGGCCGCGATCGAGGCGGCCGCCGCCCGCATCGCCCCTCACATCCGGCGCACGCCCGTGCTGTCGCCGGGACCGGGCACCTTCGGCATCGACGTGCCTCTCTGCCTCAAGCTCGAATTCCTGCAGCATGCGGGTTCGTTCAAGACCCGCGGCGCCTTCAACGCGATCCTGTCGGGGACCGTGCCGGCGGCCGGAATCGCCGCGGCCTCGGGCGGCAACCACGGCGCGGCGGTCGCCTACGCGGCCCGCCAGCTCGGATATCGGGCGCGCATCTTCGTGCCGGCCATCGCGAGCCCGGCGAAGATCGCCGCGATCCGCGCCTACGGGGCCGACATCGTCATCGGCGGAGAGCGCTACGCCGATGCCCAGGCGGCATGCGACGCCTTCGTCGTCGAAACAGGCGCGCTCCGCATCCATCCCTTCTCCGCGGCCGAGACCATCGCCGGCCAGGGCACCCTCGCGCGCGAATGGGAATCGGACGCGCCCGATCTCGATACCGTGCTCGTCGCGACGGGCGGCGGCGGTCTCGTCTCCGGCATGGCATCCTGGTGGGCCGGGACCGGACCGCGCGTCGTCGCGGTCGAGCCCGAGGGATCGCGGGCGCTGCATGCCGCCTTCGCGGCGGGCGGCCCGGTCGACGTTCCGGTCGAGTCGATCGCCGCCGATTCGCTCGGCGCGCGCAATGTCGGCGATCTCGTCTTCTCGATCTGCCGCGACACGGTCGAGGACGTGGTTCTCGTCCCGGACGCGGCCATCGCGGCGGCCCAGGTCGCGCTCTGGCGGGAGTGCCGGATCGCGGTCGAGCCGGGCGGCGCGACCGCCCTCGCCGCCCTCCTCCGCGGTGCCTATCGCCCGGAACCGGGCGAGCGGGTCGGAGTGCTGGTCTGCGGCGCGAATGTCGACTCGGCAGGACTCGCGGCGCTCGAGGGCTGAGGGTCGCCGCCTCGCCGTGCTCGCCACGTCGCAAGCCAAGCTCAGCGGAGCCCGGACCTATCGCAGCCGCCAGACCTTCGCGCGCTTGATCTCGGCATCCTCCAGCGCGCGTGTGACGGGCACCGAATAGGCAGCGACCTCCTCCAGCCTCTCGGTCGGCAGATAGGAGCGGCCGGGATCGCCGATGAGAACCGTGGCGCCGCGCTCCTGCAGGCCCCTCAGCCAATCCTCCATCGCGGCGGCGATGTCGCGATCGTAGAAGATGTCGCCCGCAAGGACCGTGTCCCAGCCCTCGTCGCGCCCGATCAGGTCCTCGAGGCGCGGCCGGACGGCGACGCCGTTCGCCTCGGCATTGAGGAGGATCGCCTCGGTTGCGAAGGCGTCGATATCGGCCGCCTCGACCGCCCGCGCACCGGCCAGCATCGCCGCGATCGCGACGAGGCCCGAGCCGGAGGCGACATCGAGCACCCGGCGCCCGGCGATCGCGTCCCGATGGTCGAGCACGTAGCGGGCGAGCCCCTGTCCGCCCGCCCAGGCGAAAGCCCAGAACGGGGGCGGCAGGCCGATCTCGCCGAGCTCCTCCTCGGTCCTCTCCCAGAGCGCCGTCGCCTCGTCGGCGAGATGGAGCCGGACCTCCGGCACGTGCGGCACCGGCAGGAGCCGCGTCTGGGCGAGGATGAAGGCCCGGCGGTCGGCGATCGTCACGGCGCCGATACCGCCTCGCCGAGCATGCCGCGATAGAGCGTCTTCACCTGCTCCATCACCGCGCGTTCCGTGAAGCCCTCGAGCACGCGGGCCCGGGCCGCCTCGCCCATCGCGGCCATGCGGTCGGGATCGCCCGCGAGTTCGGCGAAGGCGCGCGCCAGCGCGGGCGGATCGTCCGGCGGCACGACGAGCCCTTCCCGCCCGTCGCGGACGAGGCGGCGGCAGCCGGGGACGTCGGTCGTCACCACGGCCCGCCCGCAGGCCGCGCCTTCGAGGAGCGTGCGCGGCAGCCCCTCCCCGCCTCGCGAGGGCAGGCAGCAGACGTGATGCTCCCGCCAGACGGAGGGAGCGTCGCGGGTCGGGCCGTGCCAGGCGATGCCCTCCTCACGCGACCAGTCCCGCAACTGCGCCTCGCCGAGGGCGCGTGGGTTCGAGGGGTCCGGGGCGCCGTAGAGCGAGAGCGTGACGTCGGCCCCCTCCCGCCTGGCGATGCGCACCGCCTCGACGGCCGTGTCGATGCCCTTGGACCACAGCATGCGGGCGACGATCGCGACCTTGAGCGGCGGCGAGGGCGGCCGGGGAGCCGGCGCGAAGATATCCGGATCGATCCCGGCCCCCCCGACGATGGCGACGCGGCTGCCGTCCGCCGGGTCGAGACCGAGGAGGCGCGGATCGTCCTCGTTCTCGAACAGGAAGCGGGTGCCGCGGCTCTGGAGCGGCCCGCGCAGAAGCGTGCGGATGGCGGCCCTCGCGCCGCGCCCGACGAGATCGGGCCGCGCGCCGAGATAGCCGAGCCCGGTCAGCGCATAGACGCGCCGATCGATCCGGGCCATGGCCGCCGCCGCGCCGCCGACGAGGATCGAGCGGAGGGCGATGCAGTGGACGATGTCCGGACGGCGCGCCTTGAGGATCGCCGAGAGACGGCCGGCGGCGTTGCCCGCGGCGATGGGGTTGAGGCTGCGCCGCTCCGCTTCGAGCGGCACGACCCGCGCGCCGGTCGCCTCGATGACGGAGGCGTGGTCGCGCACCCGCGTGATCACGTCGACCTCGAGGCCGAGCTCGCGCGCGGCCCGCGCCATCGGCAGGAAATGGGAGGCGAAGAACCAGTCCTCCGTGACCACGAAGGCGAGGCGACCGAACCTGTCTCCGCTCACCGCAGGAACAGGTTCGTCGCCCTCTCCTGGCCGATCGTCGAACCCGGCCCGTGCCCGGGCAGGAAGGAGACGTCGTCGCCGAGCGGCAGGACCTTGGTCTTGATGGCGGAGATGAGCTGCTCGTGGCTGCC
This sequence comes from Enterovirga rhinocerotis, assembly GCF_004363955.1. Lineage (GTDB taxonomy): Bacteria > Pseudomonadota > Alphaproteobacteria > Rhizobiales > Beijerinckiaceae > Enterovirga > Enterovirga rhinocerotis. The sequence goes on along the minus strand of NZ_SNZR01000013.1, from coordinate 926,105 downwards.
GCCCGGCAGATCGGTGCGGCCGACGGAGCCCTGGAACAGGACGTCGCCCATGAAGGCGAAGCGAAGCGCCGGCGAGAACAGGACGACGCTGCCGGGAGAATGGCCGGGGCAGTGCAGGGCGTGGAAGGTCACGCCCGCGATCTCGATCGTGTCGCCCTCGGCGAGGTAGCGGCCGGGCTTGACGGCTCGGACGCCGTCCATGCCCCATTTCCGGCCCTGCTCCTCCAGCTTGTCGAGGAGGGGCTGCTCCAGCTCGTGCGGGCCGACGACCCCGACCCCGAGCGCCTCGGCGAGTTCGGCCGCGCCCCCGGCATGGTCGATATGGCCGTGGGTGAGGAGGATGAAATCGACGGTGATGCCGGCCTTCTCGATCGCCTGACGGATCACCGCGACGTCGCCGCCCGGATCGACGACGACCCCGCGCTTCGTCGCAGCCGACCAGGCGAGCGAGCAATTCTGCTGGAACGGCGTGACCGGCACGACCTGGATGTTGAAATCAGCCATACCGTCCCTCTAGGCCATTCCGGGCGCCGGTGAAACGCACCAGGCGTGCCGTGCGAGCCTGCGAGGCCCGGCGGATACCGGACCTCGCGGCGTCTCGAAAGCGGCCGCGGCTCAGCGGCGCTTGCCGCCCTTCGGCGGGGGAGCGGGCTCTTCCGCCCCGGCGGCGAGCTGGGCCTTGATCGCGAGGGACGCGAGCGGGCTCGCGACCTCCACGACCTCGCCCTTGAGGCCGGCCTTGGGATCGAGCGTTCCGGTCAGCATGACGACGCGGCCGTCATCCTTGCTGAGGTCGACCTTGGCGCCGCCGGCATCGCTGAGATCGACGGGCGCCGGCGAGACGTCCTGCGCGTTCTGCGCATTGGTGTAGAGGATCGCGACCTGCGAGCCGACGATGACGCCGAGATAGCAGATCTCGTCCTGCGTGCGGCACGGGAAGAGCGCGGGCGGGGCAGGCTCGGCCGCGGCGGGCTTGGCAGCCGGCTTCTTCTGCTGGGCCTCGGCGGGCCCGAAGGCAGCGACCGACGCCAGAAGGGTGAGGCAAAGAAGAGCGCGCATCGACATCCCCGTGTTGTTCCGATCGTTGCCGACTCGGCCCCAAAAGGGGCGCGATGATGGCCTGGGCCGCTCCTGCCAGCCACAATCCGGACGCGCTTACAAGTCCCTCCGGCAGCGGTCATCACATCCGGACCTCGGCAAAAAAGCGGCTTTTCGCGCAACTCTGGCTCGACTTTTGACCGATCAAGGCAAAGGATTGACTCCTCGGAACGAGAGACGCGGGCTAGTATCCTTCAACGAAAGGGACGCAGAGCGATGGCGAGACGGCCGACACGATCGACCTCGGAGCCCACGGATCCCGCATCGGGCGCCGCCGAGGCGGCTCCTCAGCCATCCGTCGCAACGCCCCCCGATTCGCCGAAGCGACGGCCCACCAAGCCGGCGGCGCCTCAGCACGATCTGCCGGGTCTTTCCTCCGCGGCAAGCCCGGTCGCCGAACCCAAGACAGCGCCGAAGCCCGCCCGGGCCGCCCCGGCGAAGCGCGCCGCCGAGCCCAAACCGAAACCCGCCCAGGCGACCGCGAAGGTTGTCACCCCGCCGCCGTCACGCAGTTCCTCGGCCTCGCCCCGGAAGCCGTCCCCGCCGGCTCCCGTATCGCCGCCGCAGAAGACGACCCGTCCGCCAGGCGCGACGACCGGAAAGGCGGTCGCAGCCGATGCTCCGCCGGCCCCGATCAGGCCATCGGCCCGTGCGAGCAAGGCGGCGAGCAAAGCCGCGCGGACGCGGGTGTCGCGGCCGGCGACATCAGCCAAGCCGGCGCCTGCCGCCAAGCCCGCGCCCGCAGCTACGCCGGCCAGCCCCCGGGCGGCCACCTCGCATCCGGCCGCCGACAGGCCCGCGCCAGGATCGATGCGGGTCGAGGCACCCATTTCCCCCGAGGTTCGGGACGTGGCGGAGAAGAATGTCGAGCAGGCCCGCGAGGCCTATGGGCGATACATCACCGCGACGCAGAAGATGCTCGATACGCTCGACGATGCGAGCCGGCAGGTCTGGTCAGGGGCGAAGGACGTGAACATGCGCGTCCTCTCGTTCGCCGAAGCCAATGCCCAGGCCGGCTTCGACTATGCCGGACGGCTCGTCCAGGCGAAGACGACGACGGAATTCGCGGCCATCCAGCAGGATTACCTGCGGCAGGCGACGGAGCGGCTCGTCCGGCAGATCGGCGAAATGAACGATCTCGCCCGCGAAGCCGCCCGCGACATCGTCGAGAAGGCGAAGCCCAAAGGCTGAGGCCCGAGCTTCAGCCCCCGCGACGCGGTCGACGATCGGATCGAAACAGCGATTCGCGCCGGCCTTAGCGGGCGGCGATCCGGCGAAGGGACGGCCGTGCGACGCGGCGCTCGACAACGACCGAGCGGTTGCCGGCGATGATCGAGGTCGCGGGCTTCACCCGCAGCGGCATCAGAGGACGGACCTCGTCGATCGAGACACCCATGAACCCGGCCGCGATCTCGATCTGCGCCTCGCGATCATCGCTGAGGTCCTGAGCCGCGCTGATCGCCTCCTCGATCGTGGGAGGTTCCTTCCGCACGCGCGGCGGCGGAAGATCCTTGGCGCGCTTTCGCATCGTTGGTCGCCCTGTCATCATTTGTGCACTGCAACATAAATCGCGGCACGACACAAGGTTCCCTCGCGTGGGAACCGGTGCATGATTGACGCATCGGTACGGACGGCGAACTGAACGCAGGGTGAAGAGCGATCACGTCCGGGCGGCCCGGGGCCGTCTCGGCCGACAGGCCCATGCCTCTGCGCGACGGTCAGATCAAGAGGCAGCGGCCGATCGGTGACGACGACGCGACGACGCGACGAGCGACGCGCGCCCATCGTCCGGCCGGCCGCGAGCCGCAACACCGCCGCGACCGTTCCATATCGTACAGCGATCTCGCAGGCGGATGATCGGGGATTATGTCAGTCGCCTGGCAAGGCGAGGTCTCTGCCTTCGGTGGGAGACGCATCAGCCGACCTGTCGCGGGAGGTGCTGCCTTCTGGCAGAGCCGCTGTGCGTCAGCGGACTTGCTCGCGATGGCCGCAGCGGGCGACGGGAAGGCGATGATCGGATTGCTCGTTCTGTTTGTGCAGGCGTCGCTCTATTTCTGGGCGATGGCGCTCGTGTTCAGGGCGCGCAGGCGGTTGGGCGTGGGCGTCTTCGTCTGCTGCCTGGGCGTGATGCATTTCCTCGAAACGTATCTCGCGGCGGTCTTCTTCATCCAGTTGCCGTTCGGGCTGATCTCGCCGGGATCGACCGTCCTGTTCTCAGGCAAGCTCGCGATGATCCTGCTTCTCTACGCGAAGGAGGACGCCGAGACGGTCCGTCAGCCGATCTACGGACTGCTCCTCGGGAACTGCCTGCTCGTCCTTCTCGCGGCGATCCTGCGCTTCCATTCGCCGGTCGTGCTGCCGGACTACAACGCCGACCTCGCCTTCATCGATCAGCTCGGCCTTCTGATGATCTGGGGCACGCTGCTGCTCTTTGCCGACAGCATCCTGCTGATCCTTCTGTTCGAGCGGCTGAGAAGCCTGATCCGGCTTCCGGTCTTCCTCTATTTCTTCCTCGCGCTCGCCATCATCCTCAGCGTCGATCAGATCCTGTTCTATCATGGCCTCAAGATCATTGCCGGAGCGCCGACGAGCGCGCTCGAAGGCGGCTGGATCGCCAAGATCGGCGCCGCCCTGATCTACAGCCTGTTCATCGCCGCCTACCTGCGCTGGATCGAGCCGGCCATCGCGCCGGTGAAGAACGCACAGAGCTCCGGCGATCTCTTCGACAAGCTCACCTATCGCCACCGCTACGAGGCGCTGCTCAAGACCACGGGCATCGACCCGCTGACCGGCGTCATGGACCGCCGCCGGCTCGAGGAGATCGGCGCGGCCAGCGCCGCGCGGGCGATCGTGCGCAAGCAGCCGCTGAGCGTGGCCATCATCGATGTCGACCATTTCAAGGACATCAACGACCGCTACGGTCATCTCGTCGGCGACGAGGTCCTGGTGAAGATCGCCGCGGCGATCAAATCCGGGATCCGGGCCGAGGACCACGTCTTCCGCTACGGCGGCGAGGAGTTCGTGGTTCTGGGTGAGGCGATGCCGCGCGAAGCCGCCCTTCTTCAGGCGGAGCGGCTGCGCAGCGCCATCCCGGCCGCGTTCGGGGACAGCCTCGCTCTCGCGCCGACCGTCAGCATCGGCGTCGCCACCGGCCCGCTGGACGGGGCCAGCTTTCTCGAACTCCTGGCCCGCGCGGATTCGTGCCTCTACACCGCGAAACGCGAGGGACGGAACAGGGTCGTCGGAAGCGATCCGACGCAACACCCGACCAGCAGCGCCCAACCGGCCCACGGCCTCGCTCACTGAGCCGCGACCCGCCGGCTGCGGAGACGGGAGCCTGCGTCAGGCAGCCCGATCGCGGCCGGCTCGGGAGGCCGTCATCGACTGCTCTTCCTCGTCCTGGGGCGCTCCCCAGAACTGGGCGACCGACGGCCCGTTCGCGATCCGGCGGTCCCGGACGAAGAAGTTCCAGATCTCGAATGGCCAGACGCGCCGGCCCATCTGCGTATACCAGCGCATGGCATGGCGCAGACCGCGATCCGGATGGAACAGCACGCGAGCGAGGGCCTTGGGGCGGGATTGAACGACGAATTCCGTGAACTTGAACCAGAGCAGCACCCGCCAGGCCGGCATGTGCCGCGTCGCCAGCACCTGATGCTTGTAATCCCACCGCCGCCGATCCGTCTGGATGACACTCCGCTCGCTCGCCAGCCTGAAATAGGGGGTCCAGCGATGCGGGGTGACGTAGAGCATCTGGATCTGGTCGGGGTCGTAGGACAGGAGCTGCCGGAGCCCACGCCAATGATCGGCGTCGGTCTCCTCCTCGAAGCCGACGACCCAGGTCGCCATGGACAGGATGCCGTTCTCTCTCAGCAGCCGGATCGCCTCGCGATCGGTGGAGGTCGCGCCGCCCTTGCGGATCAGCTTGAGGGTGGCCTCGTCGGTATTCTCCATGCCCAGCAGGAAGCGCTGCCAGCCGGCCTTCTTGTAGAGCGGCAGGATGTCGGCATCGCGCACGATGTCGTCGGCGCGGGTCGAGCCGACGAGGATCAGATCCACGTCCTCGGCGATCAAAGCCTCGAGGAAGGTGTGCCAGGCCTTCTTGGAAACGGTCGGGTTCTCGTCGGCGAAGTTCACGACCCGGACGCCGTGCTCGCGATGCAGCCGCGCCAGCTCCCTGGCGAAGAGGACGGGATCGCGATGTCGCCAGCGGGTCCAGAAGCCGCGCTGGCCGCAATAGTTGCACAGATGCGGGCAGCCGCGGGAGAACTGCACCACCACCGCCCGCAGACCGCCCCAATAGCTGTAGCGGGCGTGGTCGATCAGATCCCACCCGACCCGGTAGGCGTCGAGATCGCGGATGACGGAAGCGGGCCGGGTCGCCACGGGCTCGCCCCGGCTCCGGCAGGCGATGCCGGCGATGTCATGGATCGGCAGGCCCGCCGCGAGCGCGGCCATCAACCGCCGCGTCGTCTCCTCGCCCTCGCCCCGGACGATCGCCGTGACGGAGGGCTCCTCCGCGAGGATCTCCCGCCAATGGTAGGTCGGATAGACGCCGCCATACACGATCGTGATGTCCGGCCGTGCCGCCGCGATCGCCGCGGCGACCTCGCTGATGACGGGATGCCCGGAGGTCGAGCCGGAATGGCCGAACAGCACGGCGTCGGGAGACCAGGCCAGCGCCTCCCGCACGATGTCGGCGAGCGGCATCGGTCCGAACTCGGCGTCCAGGAGACGCACTGCGTGGCCGTCATCGACGAGGGGGCCGCCGACCGCGAGAAGACCGAGCGGCGGCAGATGATCGTCGGGGATGCGGCTCCCGATCGAGGGATGGGGAACGTTGACGAGGAGGATGCGGAACGTGCTCATGCCGACGGTTGTCGACCGCCGCCGTGCAGCACGTTCGGCGGTCTCCGCTCAGCGTCACCTCATCTTTCGTGCAGGCCCCATGCAGGCGAGCCTCGCCAGGCTCAGCGGGCCAGGGCGCCCCGCACGGCGGAGACGACATCGTCCAGCCGCGCGGGATCGACCCAGCGCAGGACGAGGACGATGTCGTCCGCCGGCTCGACCAGCGAGACGTTGCCGCCCGTTCCGAGCGCGAAGAAGGCCTGCTCCGAGGCGGCGGGCGTCCGGATCCGGCCCGTGTTCAGCCACCAGAGGAAGCCGTAATTCGGGTTCAGCGCGCAGGGCTCGAGCGAGGCTGCCATCCAGCCCTCGGGCAGGAGGCGCAGATCGCCCCAGATCCCGTCGCGCGCGGCGAGGAGGGCGATCCGCGCCTGGTCCTCGGCATGGATGAACACGCCGCCGCCCCAATGACCGCCGCCCGGCACCGAACGCATCATGCGCCCGTCCACCTCGACCTCGGAATTGCGGTAGCCCTCCCAGCGCCAATCCTGCGAGGCGCCGATCGGCGCCATGATGCGCTCGGCGAAGACCTCCGGGAGCGGCCGCTTGAACAGGCGCAGCAGCGACAGGCCGAGCCGGTTCACGCGGACGTCGTTGTATTCCCAGAACGAGCCCGGCGCCCCGAGTTCACGCGTCGTGTCGCGCGGCGGGCGGCCCGTATTGTCGATGCCGAGGACACGGTTGCGGTCGATCGTGTCGGGCTTGCCGAAGAGCGTCCCCTCCCATTCGGAGGTCTGCTGAAGCAGGTGGCGCCAGGTGATGCCGGCATTGCGCCCCTCGAAGCCGCCGTCATCGACCGTCTCTCGGATCGGATCGTCGACGGAGCCGAACAGCCCGTCCGCCTTCGCGATGCCGGCGAGGAGCGCGAGATAGCTCTTGGCGACGCTAAAGGTCATGTCGACGCGCCGCGTATCGCCGAAGGAGGCGACGCGCCGGCCGCCGCGGAGCAGGATCGCGTTCGCGCCTCCCCGCGGGGAGACCGGGCCGATCAGTTCGTTCTGCGGCGGAGGCTCGAAGAAGCCGGCCTCGAGCTTCGCCTGGAGATCGAGCGGCCAGGGCGTCTCGAGCGATTGCATGAGCCGCATCGCCTCGGCCAGACGGCCCGCATCGAAACCCGCCTCCTCGGGCGAGGCGGACGGCCAGGGCTCGCCGGCGCGCGGCGGAACGGTGTCGGTGCTCATCATTCAGTCTCCGATGGGCCGGTCAGGCGCCGTGATAGGATCGATACCAGGCGACGAAAGCCCGGATCCCCTCGTCGATCGAGGTGCTGGGCCGGAAGCCCGTGTCGCGCTCCAGGGGGCCGATATCCGCCCAGGTCGCCTCGGCATCGCCCGGCTGGATCGGCAACCGGTCGACGATCGCCTTGCGCCCGACTTCGCGCTCGATCGTCGCGACGAGATGCTCGAGCGTCACCGGCGCATCGCTGCCGATATTGTAGACGCGGTAGGGCGCGTCGCTGCTCGCCGGATCGGGCGCCTCGGGATCCCATGCGGGATCCGGGCCCGGCACGCGCTCGGCGATACGCAGCAGACCCTCGACGATGTCGTCGACATAGGTGAAGTCGCGCCGCATGCGGCCGTGATTGTACAGATCGATCGGCCGCCCCTCGGCGATGGCGCGCGTGAAGGAATAGACGGCCATGTCGGGCCGCCCCCAGGGCCCGTAGACGGTGAAGAAGCGCAGACCCGTCGTCGGCAGGCCGAACAGGCTGGAATAGGCATGCGCCATCAGCTCGTTCGATTTCTTGGTCGCGCCATAGAGGCTGAGCGGATGGTCGACATGGTCCGCCGTCCCGAAGGGCATCTTGCCGTTCGCGCCGTAGACCGAGCTCGACGAGGCATAGACGAGATGCCGCGCGTGGTGATGCCGGCAGCCTTCGAGCACGTTCAGGAAAGCGGTGAGGTTGGCGCGCGCATAGGCGCCGGGATCGACGAGGGAGTGACGCACGCCGGGCTGGGCGGCGAGATGGATCACGAGGCCCGGTCTGACGGCCTCGAAGAGGGCGGCAGCGGCGGCGGGATCGGCGAGGTCGAGCCGTTCGAGGCGGAAGCTGCTGCGGGCATCCCCTCTGAGAGCGAGTTCCGTCGCCCGCGCCTCCTTCAGCGCGACGTCGTAATACGGATCGAAATTGTCGACCCCGACGACCGTCCGCCCGGCCTCCAGCAGCCGGCGGCAGACATGGTAGCCGATGAAGCCGGCCGCGCCGGTCACGAGGACCGGGCGCTCGTCGTCCTGGTGCACATCCCCCTGCTGCACGTCGCGGCCCGCCTGCGAGATCATACCCCCGCTTCCCGCGCCGGGGATCGAGCGTCAAGGCCTCGACTTTGGACTGTGAGTCGCGCCCGCGCCTCGCTAGAAGTCATGTCATGCATATCGCGGTCATCGGCAACGGCATCATCGGCACATGTATCGGCGCGTATCTCCAGCGCGACGGGCACAGCGTCACCTTCGTCGATCCGCTGGAGGCGGGCGAAGCGACGTCCTTCGGCAATGCGGGCTCGATCTCGGGCTCGGTGTCCCTCCCGGTCGGCCTGCCCGGCATGTGGAAGAAGGTGCCGGGCTGGCTCACCGACCCGCTCGGCCCCCTGACCATCCGCCCCGCCTATGCGCTGCGGGTTCTGCCCTGGCTCCTGCGCTTCCTGCGCCATTCGACCCGGAATGAGGTCGTGCGGCTCTCCGCCGCCCTCTCGGGCCTCCTGCGCCCCGTCTTCGATTGCTACGAGCCGCTGCTGCAGCGGGCCGGCGCCTCGGGCTTCCTCCACCGCAACGGCTGCCTCTACGTCTATTCGAGCCGGGAGGCCGCCGACAGAGCGAGATACGGCTTCGACATCCGCCGCTCGCTGGGCGCCGAGTTCCGCGAGATCGGCGAGGAGGAACTGGCCGCGCTCGAGCCGGACCTCAGGGGCCGCTTCCGCTTCGCGGTGCTCGCACCCGAGAGCGGCGCGACGGACGATCCGTCGGGCCTGACGAAGGCCATCTTCGCGCAATGCGTCGCCGACGGCGCGGCGGTGAGGCGCAGCCGCGCCAAGGGTGTGCGCAAGGAGGCAGACCGCCTCACCGGCCTCGTTCTCGAAGACGGCACCACGCTCGATTGCGACGGCGTCGTCGTCGCGAGCGGAGCCTGGTCGGGTCCCATCGCCGAGGCGCTCGATCTTCGGGTGCCGCTGGAGACGCAGCGCGGCTATCACGTCACGGTCCGCTCCAACAACCTGTCCGTGACGCATCCGATCACCGCGCCCGAGCGCAGCATCTTCGCCTCGCCCATGCGGATGGGCCTCCGCCTCGCGGGCACGGTCGAGTTCGCCGGGCTCGACGCGCCGCCCAACTGGGCCCGTGCCGACGCGCTCCTGACGATCGGCCGCGAGATGTTCCCCCATCTCGACACGAGCGAGACGACGCGCTGGATGGGCCATCGTCCCTGCCTCCCCGACAGCTTGCCCGTCATCGGCCGCTCCCCGCGCCTCACCAATGCCTGGGTCGCCTTCGGCCACGGCCATCTCGGCATGTGCCTCGCCTCGACGACGGGCCGCGAGGTCGCGAACCTCGTCTCGGGCCGTGCGCCCGAGGTCGATCTGGCGCCGTTCAGCCCGACGCGCTTCGGCTGAGGCACCGGCAGCTTCCGCCGCGCGGACGCGCCCTGGTCGTCCCGCTCCTCACGACAGCGCCGTCGAGCGACGATCGTCGGCCTTGCGGGAGATGCCGAAATCGGCGCGGCCGAGGACATTGGCGAGGTTGTTCGAGGCATGCCCGCCGGCGAGGACGACCAGGACCAGGATCGTCGTGACGGTCTTTCGTGCGAACATGGGATCGCCTCCGGCGGGTCCCTCTTCGTGGCCGCGGCCCGCACAAAGGTTCACGGGATTGCGCGCCGGATGCGGACACCGCCTCGCCGCGACGCGGAGCAACACCGGCCGGTGCGCGGCACTGGCTTGACTTGACGCACCGTTGGCATCGATATCCCGGCCGCATCCTGGGAGCTCGAATGTCGACATCGGTGATTGTCGAAAGTGATCTGCACGGGCTCGCCGGAACCCGCACCACGGCCGTCAAAGAACAGGACGAGAAAGGCTGGGTTGCCAGGGCCGGTGTTGAGCCGTTCTTCCCCAGCGAACCTTTCGATTGGACCGCCAATCCTTACGCGGATCCGAACTGGTACGCGATCTTCCATAGCTGGCGGATGATGGACGCGTATATCCGCACCTATTGGCGGACGAAGGATAGCAGCTATCTGAGGCGGATCGTGCCGTGGATCGCCTCATGGGGCGCCTATTACGACTCGCAGCGCGACGATCCCTCCGAGATGCAGACCCTCGGCGGAACCTCCGGCTCGCGCGGGACGCGGCTCGCCATCGTGCTCGACGCTCACCTGAACGGCGACCTCGCCCTCAGCAGCGAGGAGCGCGCGGCCCTGTTCGCGCGGGCCCGCGCCGATGCCGCCTGGCTGATGACGCCCGGCAACATGCACACCATGAACCATGGCTACTACCAGATCATGGGCCTGGAGCAGCTCTGCCGCGTCCTGAAGGATGAACCGTGGGCGGCCTCCGGCAGAGACTTCGCCGCGGCGCGCATCGCCGAACTCGTCCCGATGCAGTTCACGGCGGAGGGCGTCCATGTCGAGAACAGCCCCTGCTATCACGACTATGCTTTGCGGCATCTGGAGCGAAGCTCGCTCAGCCGGATCTTTCCTCCCGAGACCCTGACCGTCGTCCAGCGGGCCAACGCCGTTCTGCCGTGGCTCGTCTTTCCGGACGGGAACTATGCCGATGTCGGCGACAGCGCGGGATCAGGCCCCCCGCTCCGGGATGTCGGTGCGAATGTCAGGCGCTTCGAGGGCGTGGATTACGCGGTGGCGCCGTTCTGGCGCTCGGGCTACGGCATCGTGCGCTCCCTGCCGGAGGTCGGGCCGGACGAGGCCTCGATGCTCTTCGTCGTCGGCACGGCCCACGCGCATACGCATAGCCATGCCGACAAGCTGAGCTTCGAACTCTACGAGTTCGGCCAGCGGCTCATCGTCGACAGCGGCAAGTACGGCTACGTCAAGCCGATGAACGACATGCGCCGCTACGTCGAAAGCGCCGCCGCTCACAACACGGTCGGACTGGCGACCACGGAGATCCGGCGGCTCGACATCCCTCTCGGACGGACATTCCTGTTCGAACCGCGCGTCGAGCGCGACGGCCTCCTCCTCGCCGGGGAGACGACGATCCGGAACGCACGGTATGTCTTCAAGCATCGTCGGGAGCTGATCTACCGGCCGCGCGAATCCCTGCGGATCCACGACTTCGTCTCGTCGGATCGCGTTCAGGCCTTCTCGAGCTGCCTCCACTTCGACAGGAGCCTCGAGGACATCGAGATGATCGGCCCCCGCCTCGTGATCGCGCTGAAAGGCGGGCGCTCGATGGTCGTGACCATGCTCGAGCGCGACGCGGAGCTCCGTCTCCATCGCGGCGGCCTGTCCCCCGTGCGGGGCTGGCAATCCGTCGGCTATCTCCAGATGGAGCCGACGACCATGGTCGAAGCGATCTGCTCGGGCCGTACGAGGACGATCCGCTGGTCCGTCAGCTTCGTCTGAGGCCGACCGACGCCGGCGAGGCGCAGGGCGGAGCCGATCCGCTCAGGCGTTCTGCCGGAACGATCTCCAGGCGAGCAGCCCGACGAACCAGACGGCCAGCACGCTGACGAAGATCAGCGCGATCGTCTGGAGCTTCTTCGGATAGGTGGCACTTTCCGGCAGACCGGGCCGCACATAGGGCGTGAGGTACAGCGACTGGCTTCCGGCCGCAGCGCGAGCCTGATCGAGGGCGGTCATGGCGCTCGTCAGCATGTTCTGCGCATATTGCCGTTCGAGATCGAGCTGCTCGTAGCGCCCGACCACGTTGGTCAGCGTGGAGTTGCCGCTCCGCTCCTTGGCGACCTCGCTCTCGAGACGCTTCAACTGCTCGCGCGTCGCCCGGATGCGGGACTGCAGAGCCACGGCCGCGGGCGAGGTGGCGCTGACGTTCTGCTTCTCGAGCGCGCCGTACTCGGTCTGGAGCTGGATCAAGATCGCCCGCACGGTCGCGATGTCGGCGATGTTTCCGGATACGACGCTGGTCGTCGGATCGATGACCCCTTCGGCGATGCGGAACTCCGTGACCGCGGCGCGCGCCTTCATCAGCCGTTCCTCGCCGCGCCGCACCTCGGCCTCGGCGAACTTCACCGAGTCGGTCTTCGAGCGCATCGCGATGCCGTTGACCAGCTCCTCCGACAGCGTCACCAGCGCGGACGCGACGAGCCGTGCATCCTCCGGCGTGAAGGCACGGATCTCGACCGTGGCGAGACCCGTGATCGGGTCAAACCGCGACGTGACCATCTTCTGCCAGTACCGGACGAAATGCTCGATCGGATTCGACTGACCGAAGCGCGAGAACCAGTCTATCGACCCTTTCGAATAGAGGGAGGTGACGTTGATCCGCTTCTCCAGCTCATCGATCGCCTGACGGCTCGTGATGTAGTCGGTGACGATATAGTTCTGGGTACTCGTCATGGTCGGGACGCCCATCCCGCCCAGGAGCGAGGCGACACCGTTGCCGGAGCCGCCCATGGCCGGCGAGGAGTGCGAGGACGTCTCGGTCACGGCGAAGCGGAATTCCGAAACATACTGCTCGGACGCCATCGCGACGTAGTAGAAGCTGAACAACGCCGTCGGCAGCATGACGAAAATGAGAAAGGACAGCCAGTTGTTTCCCCCATCGGCGCGACGTTGCGGAAGCGACAACATCTGCGCGTAGGTCGGGCGGTTGTCCTCGTCGTCGTCAGGATCGTAGGGCGCGGGCGCTCGAGCGGTCCTGGCGTGATCGACCTCGGCATTGCGTCGCAGAAGGGACGACGCCTGCGTCGGACCGAGCGCATTCTCCGGCGGAGAGGGCGAGACGGAATAGCGATCGGACCGACTGCCCGGAGGGCTCACGTCCGACATTCCGGGGCCGGGGGCTCCGTGCAAGTGGCTGACCTCGAATTGACTTCGGGCGGCAAGTACCCGCTCATTTTGGCGAATATGCGCCAACCGATTTCGAGGCGGAGAGCTACACCCTGCCGGGCGCGGGAACAAGAAGGCCGCCTCGGCGACGGCCAGCCGAGCAGGATATCATAACGAGATCAGCGCCTTGCCGGGCGACATAGCCCGGTCGGCGGGACGCGGCAGCGACGGCATGCCGCGGATGCATGGCGGACCGCCGTCTCATCTATCTCACGACGACGACCCGTGTCCCGACGCGCACGCGCTCGTAGAGATCCACGATATCCGCGTTGTACATGCGGATGCAGCCATAGGACGCGAAGGTCCCGACCGAGGACGGCCGGTTCGTGCCGTGGATGGCATATTCGCCGCCCGAGAGGGTCAGCGCCCTCGGCCCCATCGGATTGGCCGGCGATCCCCCCGGGATGACGTCGGGCAGACGCGGATTGTCCCGGCGCACTTCGTCGGGCGGCGACCAGGCCGGATGGACGTGCTTGCCGTCGATCTGCGACCAGCCGAACCATTGCTTGCCTGGCCGGCCGACCGCAACGCGGTACCGCAAGGCGGAACCGTAGCCGTCGACGAGATAGAGCGCGCGTTCCGAGGTCCGCACCACGATCGTCCCCGCCGGAACGCCGCCGGCGTCGAAGCTGACGCGTTCGCGGGCATGGGCCTTCGCCGCCAGCAGGCAGCCGAGACAGGCCGCGACGACGAGCGCCAACCGGCGGATCTGCGAGGCTCCGAGACGGGGAGGCCCGCCATTCTGTGTGATGTTCATCCCAGGGTCCTTCTTGTCGACCTTGGGCGGACAGTGCGGGGCAACGCTGACGAGAGCGTTGGCAAAGATGGCTGACGCCGGGTGAATCGCGGTCGCCGCCCCCGGTCGGGAGGCGCGATCGGCCTGGAGGGTTAAGGCTTAACCCCAAGCCGGAGACGGCCGGAAGCGGTGGGGCAGCGTGCGGATGGTGCGGCAGTCCGGACACGCCGCCGAAAAAGACGTTGGCCCCTCGGGCCGCGAGGGAATAAGCCGTCCCGAAACCGCGTCGCATCATCCGGCCGTCAGGGCCACGACAGGACAGGACTTCATGAATCTCAGCGCGCTCGGAGGCCGTCTAGCTCCCCACCTCCTCAGCCTCATGCGCCTCATGGCCGGCCTGCTCTTCATGCAGCACGGAACGCAGAAGCTGCTGGCCTTCCCCACCGCGCCGGCCAACGGCATGCCGGCGATCGGAACGCTGTTCTGGTTCGGCGGCATCATCGAGCTCGTCGGCGGCCTCCTGATCGCCGTCGGCCTCCTCACCCGGCCGGCCGCGTTCCTCGCCTCGGGCATGTGCGCCTTCGCCTATTTCCTGTTCCACGCGCAGCGGAACTTCTTCCCGATCCTCAACGGGGGCGAACTCGCGGCGCTCTACGCCTTCGTCTTCCTCTATATCGCGGCCGCCGGCGCCGGCCCGTGGAGCGTCGACGCGGCTCGCAGCCGCCTGCGCTGAGGAAGCTCAATCCGTCGCGGCGCGCCCGGTCTCGACCGGGCGCGAGGGATCGTTCGTCCATTCGGAGAGCGAGCCGTCATAGAGGCGGATCGCGGGCCGGCCGAGCACCTCGGACAGGACGAACCAGTTCGTCGCCGCCTGCTGGCCGGTATTGCAATAGGCGATGACCTCGCCGTCCGGGACCGGGAAGGCCGCCTCGAGCTCGGCGGGCGGGCGCAGCCGGTTCGCGGCCCGGTCGTAGGCGCGAGCGCCTTCCTGCTGGAGGGAGCCGGGAATACGGCCCGCCCGCGCCGCCACCGGGGACTTCTCTTCGCCGGCGAAGGACGCATCGTTGCGTGTATCCACCAGGGTCGCGCTCCCCTCCGCCAGGGCCCGCTCGACCTGCGGCAGGACGGCTCTGAACGCGTCCCTGCGCGCCACCGGATAGGGTGGCGCGGAATGCGGGGCCCGGAGGTCCGTCTCGAGCGGATGTCCCGATCGCGTCCAGGCGGCGGTCCCGCCGTCCAGCATCGAGAGGCGGTCGTGGCCGGCGACCTTCAGCGTCCAGTAGACGCGTGCCGCCGCCGCGAAATCGCCGGGCGACACGCCCGCCGGGGCGACGACGACATGGCTCCGCGGCGCGATGCCGAGCCCTCCCAGCAGCGCGGCAAGATCCGCGTCGTCCGGCAGCATTCCCGCGCCGCCGCCCGGATCCTTCACCCGCCATCCGCCCGCGACGTAATCGGTGTGGATGGCGCCCGGGACGTGGCCGGCCTCGTACGCCGCCCTGCCCCCGCCATCGACCACCGAACGGATATCGAGGATCACGAGGTCGGGATCGCCGAGCTGTGCGGCCAGCGCGTCGGGCGCGATCAAGGGTCCGGTCATCCGGCAACGTTCCTTCTCTCAGCCGCGAGACGTTCGATCGCGGCGCCCACCCCACCCCGTCCATGCGGGATGCCGAGTTCGATGAAGGCGATTTCGAGCGCGCCGAGGCAGCCCAGGATCATCGCCTCGTTGAGATCGCCGAGATGGCCGATGCGGAAGGCCGTTCCGGAGAGGCGGCCGAGCCCGCCGGCAACCGAGACACCGAGCCGCTCGCGAGCGTGAAGGCGGATGCGGTCGGCGAGACCTTCGGGCGTGCGGATGGCGGTGACGGTGACGGCGCGCGCCGCCTCGTCCGGCACGTGGAACGACAGCGTCCCGGCCTCGCTCCAGACCTCCACCGCCGCGTGAACCGCGCCCGCGAGGCGCCGGTGCCGTGCCTGGATCGCGGGCAGGCCTTCCTCCGCGAGCAGGTCGAGCGCCTCGGCGAGCCCGAAGAGCAGATGCTCCGGCATGGTGCCGTTGAACTTGAGGTAGGATTCCTCGCCGAGCCGCGGGGCCCAATCCCAGTAGCGCTGGTGGCGAGGCAACGCCGCCGAGACCTCGACCGCCCGCTGATTGGCCGCAAGAAGGGCGAGGCCCGGCGGGCACATCAGGGCCTTCTGCGACGCGGCGATGGCGACGTCGACGCCCCATCCGTCCATCTCGAAGGGGACAGCGCCGAGCGAGGCGATCGTGTCGGCGACGAGGAGGGCCGGGTGGCCGGCCGCGTCGATCGCGGCCCGGATCGCCGGGATGTCGTTCAGGGTGGAGGTGGCGGTGTCGATCTGGACCGCGAGCACCGCCTTGATGCGGCCGCCACGATCCTCCCGCAACCGCCGTTCGATGGCGGCCGGGTCGACGGGTTTGCGCCAATCGCCGTCGATCACCTCGACATCGAGGCCGAGCGCGCGGGCATGATCCGCCCAGCTGTTCGAGAAATGGCCCGCCTCCGGCACGAGGACGGCATCGCCCGGCCGGCACAGATTCGAGAGCGCCGCCTCCCAGCCGCCATGGCCGTTCGCAGCATAGATGAAGACGTGCCCCCGGGTGCGGAAGACATCCTTCAGCCCCTCGAAACAGCGCCCGACGACGGCCTTCAGCCGCGAATCGACGAGGTCCAGCGGCTGGCGATGCATGGCGGCCAGCACGCGGTCGGGCACGTGCGAAGGGCCGGGAGAATGGAGGAATTCGCGACCGGCCATGCCGTCTCCCCGGGCGGCGGCGGACCGCGCCTCACCCACGACCTAAAGCATGCTGCGGAAAAGTGGAAACCGGTTCTCCGGCAACAGCATGCATCCACAATAACTTAGAGCACGTTGGCGTTTCGGTGAGACAGCGGCGTGGTCTCGCCGGTTCCGGGCCGGCTCGCCAAGCCTCTGCCGCGCGAGCCTCCGTCCGGCATCGGGACCTCACACGATGGCCGACATGGCCGAGGGCGGCCGCGCCAGCAGGGCGGCGATCAGCCTGAGCCCATCCGCCAGCTTGCCGCGATCCGGAGCGGCGCCCAGCGATACGCGGACGGCGCCGCGCCCCGGCATGGTCGAGAAGGCGGCGTCGGGCACGATCGCGAGCCCGGCAAGGCCCGCCCGCGCCGCGAGATCGCCTCCGGACCAGCCCGGCGGCAGCCGGAGCCAGAGATGGTAGGCCTCCGGATGAGAGGCGACATCGTAGCCGGCGAGAATGTCGCCCGCGAGGGCCTGCCGCAGGATCGTCTCGTGCCTGATGGCCTGGAGGATCTGCCCGAGCGTGCCGTCCAGCAGCCAATCCGCGGCGATCTGAGCGAGGACCGGCGACGCCATCATCGTCGCCGCGCGCAGCGTTCCGGACACGTCGAGCGCGCCCGTGAGGCTCGGCGCAGCGACCCAGGCGACGCGCAGCGACGGCGTCAGACATTTCGAGACCGTGGCGACGTGCCAGGTGAGGTCGGGCGCGAGCGCGGCGAAGGCGGGCGGAGGCTCCACCGCCAGCGCGCCGTAGGCGTCGTCCTCGATGATGGCGACGCCGTGAGCGCGGGCGATCCGGACGATGGCCTCGCGGCGAGCCAGCGGCAGCGTGGCGGTCGTCGGGTTGTCGAGAGTCGGCACGCAATACAGCGCCGCCGGAGCGACACGCCGACAGGCCGCCTCGAATGCGTCCGGGACCAGCCCGTCCCGGTCCATCTCGATCGGCGCGAGCGCGCAGGCCTGCTGCGCCGCGGCCGCGAGGAGACCGGGATAGGTGGCCGCCGGCACGCAGAGCGTCCTGCCCGGCGGCACCGCGACCTTGAGGATCGCCGCGAGCGCGGCCTGGGCTCCAGGCGCCACGACCACCCGCATCGGATCGGTCGGGATGCCGAACCGCTCCGACGTCCAATGCGCGCCCGCGTTCCGGACGGCGGCGGTCCCGGCGCTGTCCTGATAGGTCAGGTGAAGCCGCGCCTCGCGCGAGCGCATCAGCCGCGCAACGCCCTCGCTCAGCCGCTCGGGCAGCCGGGCCTCGGGCGGACAGGGCGGCACGTTCATGCTCATGTCGATGAGAGGCGCCTCGCGGGCTCCGACGAGATGCGAGCGGCTGGGAGCCCGGACGAAGCTTCCGCGCCCCGGTCCCGCCTTGATGAGCCCTGCCCGGCGGACCTCGTTGAAGGCGCGCGTGACGGTGGTGAGATCGATCCCGAGGGCCTGCGCCAGCGCCCTCTGGGCCGGCAGCCTCTGGCCGGGACGAAGCCGGCCGGCCTCGATATCCGCCGTCAGGGACCGCGCGATCGCCGCATATTTCGGCCCGTCGCCGGGAGCGAGCTCCGGAAGCCATCCAGCCATTCGCGATCCATACAATATCGACGATGTATGGATACAATAGCATGGCGACCCCGTCCGCACGAGCCTATATGTCCGGGCGGAGCAGGATGACATCGGACATCCCGCGAGCGTCAGGAGATTGGAGGCGAAATTGTCGGACACCTCGGCGTCCCAGAATGTCTGGTCGACCGGCCTGCGCTGCCGCTGCCCCCGTTGCGGCGAGGGGCGCCTTTTCGACGGCTTCCTGCGCCTCGCCCCGCGCTGCGAAGCCTGCGGCCTCGACTATTCCTTCGCCGATCCGGCCGACGGCCCCGCCTTCTTCGTGATGATGACCATGGCGATCCCGGTCACAGGGTTCGGCATCTGGTTCGAACTCGTCCACGAACCGCCGTTCTGGGCACATCTTCTCGTGACGGTGCCGCTGCTCCTGCTCGCCTGCGTGCCGATCCTGCGCCCCATCAAGGGCCTGATGGTCGCGAGCCAGTACATCAACAAGGCGGAAGAGGCGCGGTTCGTCCTGCGTCGTCCCGAGACGCCTCCAGCCCCGCCCCCGGAACGTCAGGCCCGCGACGCAAACGCCGCGTAGCCGGCTCGCCGCTCTACCGCCCCGCCGCGTAGCCCTGCATGCCGCGGGGATTGGCGGCGGCGCGGAGGCGATGGCCGTCGCGCGAGGCGGCCGTGAGACGGCCCTCAGACCACTCGTCGCCGATCTCGACGACATGCCCCCGCCGGCGCAGTTCGGCGATCGTCGCCTCGGGCACGCGCCGCTCGACCACGAGCACGCCGGGCCGCGAGGTCCGAGGCCAGAACGACGAGGGGAAATGCTCCGAATGCCAGGCCGGCGCGTCGATCGCCTCCTGGAGGTTCATGCCGGCATGGACGTGGCGCAGGAAGAATTGCGGGATCCACTGGTCCTGCTGGTCGCCGCCGGGCGTACCCCAGGCGAGGTAGGGATTGCCGTCCCGCAGGGCCATGGTCGGCGAGAGCGTCGTGCGGGGCCTGCGGCCGGGCCCGAGCGCCTGCGGATGCGCGGGATCGAGCCAGAACATCTGCCCGCGCGTCCCGAGCGGGAAGCCGAGGGCGGGGATCACCGGAGAGGAATGCAGCCAGCCGCCGGACGGGGTCGCCGTGATCATGTTGCCGTGCCGGTCGACGATGTCGAAATGGACGGTGTCGCCGGAGACCGCCCCCATCTTCTCGCGCTGAGCCCGGGGAGCGGTCGGGATGCGCCCGACCGTGGGCTCGCCCGCGCCGCTCGCCCCGACCGCCGTGCGCTCGCCGCCGACGCGCGCGCCGATCGACTTGCCGTAGCCCTCGATCGTGCCGGGGCGATAGTCGAGCGAGGCCGTCTCGCCGATGAGCGTGCGGCGGGCATCGGTATAAGCGTCCGAGAGCAGCGTCTCGGCCGGAACGCGCACGAAATCCGGATCGCCGTAGAAGGTGTCGCGGTCCGCGAAGGCGAGCTTGGCCGCCTCGACCTGGAGGTGGATGAAATCGGGCCCCGCCGGATCGAGCCCGCCGAGATCGAAGCCCGAGAGCAGAGCGAGCTGCTGCAGCGTCGCCGGCCCCTGCGACCAGAACCCGGCCTTCAGCACCGTGTAGCGGCCATAGGAGAGGGCCACGGGCTCCTCGATCGTCGCCTGCCAGGAGGCGATGTCCTGGCCGGTGAGGAGGCCGCCATGCCGGCGGCCGGACGTGTCCATCACCTCCTGCGTCCGGCAGAATGCGTCGATCGCCTCCGCGACGAAGCCCTGCGACCAGGCCTTGCGCGCGCGCTCGACCTCGGCCTCGCGGGAGCCACCGCCCGCCTCCGCTTCGCGCACGATCCGGGCATAGGTCTCGGCCATGGCGGGGTTCGTGAAGAGCGCGCCCGGCCTCGGCACCTCGCCGCCCGGGAGATAGACCGCAGCCGAGGTCGGCCAATGCTCGCGGAACAGGGTTTCGACGGTGCCGATGGTGGCCGGAATGCGCTCGACGAGCGGGAAGCCGCGTGCGGCATAGCCGATCGCCGCCTCCAGCACGTCGCGCACGCGCATGGTGCCGTGATCGCGCAGGATCAGCATCCAGGCATCGAAGCTGCCCGGCACCACGGCCGGCAGGAGCCCCGTCCCCGGCATCATGTCGAGGCCGAGGCCCGTCATGTGCTCGATCGTCGCCGCAGCCGGGGCCGGACCCTGGCCGCAGACGACATCAGGCCGTCCGCGCCGCACGTCGTGCAGGATGACCGGCACGTCACCGAGCGGGCCGTTCAGATGCGGCTCGACGACCTGCAGCACGAAAGCCGTCGCGACACCCGCATCGAAGGCGTTTCCGCCTCGCTCGAGGATGCCCATCCCGACCGCCGTCGCGATCCAATGCGTCGAGGCGACGACCCCGAAGGTGCCGTCGATCTCCGGCCGCGTCGTGAAGGCGTTGGGGTTGATAAAGCTCATGGGCACCGTCCTGCGCGAGACGCGACACTAGCGGGGTTCGGGGCGGGGGCGAAAGGGATCGCGATCAGTTCCGAAACTCCTCCCTCCTCATGCTGAGGTGCTCGGCGAAGCTGAGCCTCGAAGCATGAGGAGGTTGGGCAGGCCGGCGAGCAGAAGCCACTCGCATCAACCGCGGATCACGCTCGGTCGTAGATCAGCCGCGCCCGCACGGTGCCGTCGAGCTTTCGGATCTCCGCGAGGAGGTCGCGCGCGCTCTCGCCCGTCTCGTCGGCCTCGACCACGACGTAACCGATCTCGCCGTCCGTCTGATAATACTGGGAGGCGATGTTGATGCCGCGCCGGGCGAAGAGATCGTTCAGCCGCTGGAGATTGCCGGGCACGTTTCGCTGGACCTGCATGAAGCGCGTGCCGACGGGGCGCGAGGGGAGCTGGGCCTGCGGGAAGTTGACCGCGCCGACACTCGCGCCGGTATCGGAATAATCGATCAGCTTCTTGGCGACCTCGCTGCCGATGCGCTCCTGCGCCTCCTCCGTCGAGCCGCCGATATGCGGCGTCAGGATGACGTTCGGGATCCCCTGAAGCGGCGTCTCGAAGCGCTCGGCATTGGAGGCCGGCTCCTTCGGAAAGACGTCGACCGCCGCGCCGGCGAGATGGCCGCTCCTCAGGGCCTTCGCGAGGGCGTCGAGATCGACGACCGTGCCGCGCGAGTTGTTGATGAGGAAGGAGCCCGGCCGCATCGCGGCGAGTTGCTCCGCCCCGATCATGCGATGCGTCGCGGGCGTCTCCGGCACGTGCAGGCTGACGACGTCGCTCGCGGCGAGGAGGTCCGCCAGCGTCCGCATCGCCTCGGTGTTGCCGTGGCGCAGCCTGTCGGTGTGATCGTAATAGATCACCCGCATGCCCATCGCCTCGGCGAGGTTCGAGAGCTGGCTGCCGATATTGCCGTAGCCGACGATGCCGAGCGTCTTGCCGCGCACCTCGAAACTGCCATTCGCCGACTTGTCCCAGCCGCCCTTATGGGCGGAGCGCGAGCGGTCCGGGATGCGCCGCAGCAGCATGACGATCTCGCCGATGACGAGTTCGGCGACACTGCGGGTGTTCGAGAAGGGCGCGTTGAAGACCGGGATGCCGCGGCGGCGGGCGGCGTCGAGATCGACCTGGTTGGTGCCGACCGAGAAGCAGCCGAGCGTGAACAGCTTCGGAGCCGCGGCGAAGACCGCCTCGGTCATCTGCGTGCGCGAGCGGATGCCGAGGATGCGCACGTCCTGCAGGGCCGTGCGCAGGGCGGCCTCGTCGAGCGCCTTGGGCAGGCGTTCGAGATTGCGGTAGCCGGCCGTGACGAAGAGTTCGGCCGCGGCGTCGTTCACGCCCTCCAGGAGGAGGACGGGAATCTTGTCCTTGGACAGGGAAAGGCGATCGGACATCGGAGGCGTTCCAGGATTGGCCCGGGGCTTATCGGGCCACCTCCACGAGGTCCAGCACCGGGGCGCAGCCCAGACGCCAGCGGATCACAGGTCGCCTCGCGCGCGATCCCCTCCTAAAGTCCTCCCGCCGCACGACGCGAGCGGCAGCGGCGAACGGGGGAGCATGATGCAGGCGACCGAAATCTGGCAGATGTCCGCGAGCGACCAGGCTGCGGCGATCCGTGACGGCACGATCAGCGCCGTCGAGGCCGTCGAGGCGGCGATCGCCCGCAAGGATGCCGCCAACGGCGCCGTGAACGCCGTCGTCGTCGACCTGCGCGAGGAGGCGCTCGCCGCGGCGCGTGAAGCTGACGCGCGGCGTGCGAAGGGCGAGCCGCTCGGCGCGCTGCACGGCGTGCCGGTCACGATCAAGATCAATGTCGATTATGTCGGCCAGGCCAATTCCAACGGCGTGCCGGCCCTCGCGAACCTCATCGCCAAGGAGGATTCGCCGATCGTCCGCCACTGGCGGAATGCGGGCGCGATCGCGATCGGAATGACCAACACGCCCGAATTCTCGATGCGGGCGATGACGGACAATCCGCTCCACGGCCTGACGCTCAACCCCTGGGATCCGGCCGCCACCTGCGGCGGCTCGTCCGGCGGTGCGGCCTCCTCGGTCGCGCTCGGGATCGGGGCGCTCGCCCATGGCAACGACATCGGCGGCTCCCTGCGCTGGCCCGCCCTCGCCTGTGGCGTCTCGACGATCAAGCCGACCACCGGCCGCGTGCCGGCCTTCAACGCGACCGCCGGCGGGGAGCGGCCCATGCTGGCGCAGATCACGTCCTCCCAGGGGCCGATCGCGCGCGAGGTGAAGGATGTCCGCCTCGGCCTCCAGGCGATGATCGGCCGCGATCCGCGCGATCCCTGGCACGTGCCGCTGCCCTTCGACGGCCCGGCGCTCGACGGCCCGATCAAGGTCGCCATCGCCGAGGTTCCTGACGGGTACCCGGTCCACGACGCCGTGCTCGCCGCGGTGGAGGAAGCCGCGCGCATGCTGGCCGATGCCGGCTACGTCGTCGAGCGCGTGAAGACGCCCGACATCGCACGCCCGCTCGAACTCTGGTTCGACCTCATCCCGGCCGAGATGCGCGAAATGCAGCTCGACGCCTATCGCAAGATGGCGACGCCGGAGATGAACGCGATCGTCGACGCCTATATCGGCCTCTGCCACGCGAAGGACCTCAAGGGCTTCATGGCGGCGAGCGCGGAGCGCACCGGCCATATCCGCAACTGGATGCTGTTCCTCGAACGCTATCCGCTGGTCCTCACCCCGCTCTGCCTCCAGCCCTCCCACGCGGCGGATGCGGACCTGAAGGGGCCCGAGGCGGTGGACGGGCTGTTCCGGTCCTTCGTGTTCCAGACCGGCCTCAACACGCTCGCCCTCCCCTGCGCGGTCGTGCCGACCGGGCTGCACGAAGGCCGGCCGCTCGGAATCCAGCTCGTCGCCAGCCGCTTCCGGGAGGACGTGGCGCTCGCGGCGGCCGAGGCGATCGAGGCCCGCACGGGCGTGCTCGCCGAGCGGCTCTGGTCGAAGACGGTCTGAGAGCCGCTCCCCGCTCATCCCGACGAAAGTCGGGAACCAGCCCCCGGCCCCGACATCGCGCCACCGGTTCCTGCTGGACCCCGGCCTTCGCCGGGGTGAGCGGCCTCCGCCGGGGATTTACACCCGCCCGGCCCCGCTCCATCGAAGGAGCGGGGAGGACGCCATGACGAAGCTTCGCGTCGGCGCGGTGTCGCGCAACTATTTCAACATGCCGCTCTGGGCGGCGCAGCATCGGGGTTTCTTCGCGCGCGAGGGCCTCGAGGTCGAGCTGCATCTGATCGAGGGCATCGACGAGGTCACGCGCCGGCTCGCGGCGGGCGAGCTCGATATCGATCTCGGCGTCACCGAGAACGTGATCCTCGAGCGCGAGCGCGGCGGCCGGCTCGCCATCGTCGCCGGCAACGTCAACCGGCTGCCCTTCTCGCTGATCGCCAGGGCGGGAATCGGTTCGATCCCCGAACTCCGAGGCGCACGGATCGGCGTCTCCTCGATCCAGGCCGGATCGTCCTCGCTGGTCATGGAACTGCTGGCGCGCCACGGGCTGCGCTATCCGGACGACTACACGCTGCTTCCGGTCGGCCCCATCCTCGCGCGCTGGCGGATGCTGCAATCGGGCGAGATCGATGCCGGGCTCCAGGGCGCCCCCATGAACCGGATCGCCATCGAGCAGGGCTATTCCGATCTCGGCTCCCCGCGCGCGCTCTTTCCCGATTTCCAGTTCACCTCCGTCAATGTCGACATGGCCTGGGCCTCGGCCCACCGGGAGACCGTCGTCGCCTTCCTGCGCGCCTATATCGAGGCCCATCGCTGGCTGCGCGCCAACAAGGAGGCCTCGCGCGCCATCGCCGCGGCGGAAGCGGACCTCTCGGCCGAGCACGCGGACTTCGCCTGGGACGAGATGGTCGAGGCGGAGATCTTCCCGCCCGACGCCCGGGCGAGCGTCGCGGCGGTGCAGGCGCTGATCGACGTCTCCGCGCTCATCCGCGCCCTACCCGGCCGGGCGAAGCTCAGCGCCGAGAGCTACATCGATCCCCGTTTCGTCGACGAGGCGGAGCGCAGCCTGGCCTAGCGCGTCGAGCCGTCACAGGATCGGCGAAGGATTGTCCGGCGCGTCCTCGTCACGGGCCTCGTCGAGGCCCCGATAGCGGCGGCGGAAGAAGAGAAGCGGCTCCTTCGGGCCCGGATGCACGCTGTGCCGCAGCACGCGGGCGACGAAGATGACGTGGTCCCCGCCGTCGTGATGGGCGTAGGGCTCGCATTCGAAATGGGCCAGCGCCCCCGCGATCAGGGGAGCCTCGGCATGGCCGAGGCTCGTGCGGACACGCTCCCACTTGTCACCGAGCGTGCGGGCGAACCGCTGGGCGATCCCCTCCTGGTCCCGCGCGAGCACGTTCACAGCGTATCCCCCCGCCTCGAGCATCGCCGGCAGGCTCCTCGCGCTTCGGCTCACGCTGAACAGGACGAGCGGCGGATCGAGCGAGACGGAGTTGAACGAACTCATCGTCATCCCGACATCGTCGCCGTCCTTGCCGCGGGCCGTGACGACGGCAACCCCCGTCGCGAATTCACCGAGCGCCTGCCGGAATGCAGCTTCGCTCATCCGCCCCAACCTGTCCGCATTCCGAGCCTCGCACCGAGGGATCACGCGAGGGTGGCATAGCAGATCGCCCCGGCAGCCGCACGGCGGTCAGGTCACGTCAGACCGAGCGCAGGAAGGGGCGCGAACGGGCCGTGTCGAGCCTCTTGTCGAGCATTTCCACCGCCTCGAGGATCGTGACGGGGCGGCCGAGGTGATAGCCCTGCGCCTCGGTGCAGTTCATCGACCGGGCGAGATCCAGCAGTTCCGCCGTCTCGACGCCCTCGACCGTCGTCAGCATGCCGAGCTTCGCTGCCAGTTCGACGGTGGAGGAGACGATGGCGGAGCTTTGCTTGTCGGTGGCCATGTCGCGCACGAAGCTCTGATCGATCTTGATCTTGCTCAGCGGAAAGCTGCGCAGATGACTGAGCGACGAATAGCCCGTGCCGAAATCGTCGAGGACGATATGCGTGCCGAGTTCCCGGAACTTGTTGAGCAGCGAGGCGGTCCCGAGCACTTCCGTGAGAAGCGCCGTCTCGGTGATCTCGAGTTCGAGGCGCTCGGGCGCAAGGCCGCTCTGTGCGAGCGCATCCGCCACGATGGCGACGATCGCCTCGGAGCGCAGTTGCTGCGTCGACAGGTTGACCGCGACCTTGGGGGAGCCCGGGAAGCCCGAGATGTCCCGGCAGGCCCTGCGCAAAACCCAGGCGCCGAGCTCGTCGATCAGGCCGGATTGCTCGGCGAGAGGCACGAATTCGGCCGGGGAGATCCAGCCGCGCTCCGGATGGTACCACCGCGCCAGAGCCTCGAAGCCGGAGACGCGCCCATGCGCGAGCTCGAAGATCGGCTGATACCTCAGCGACAGCGCTCCCGTCTCGATCGCCTGCCGCAGATCCGCCTCCAGAGCGAGCCGATGACGGCGCGTCTGTTCGAGTACGGGTTCGTAGACGAGGCACGTGCCCCGGCCGGTCGTCTTGGCCTGATAGAGCGCGAGATCCGCCTCCCGAAGGATCCGATCGGCATCGGCGACGCGGCCGTCGGCGACGATCGCGATCCCGATGCTCGCGCCGATCGAGATCCGGTGGCCGAGGAGGTCGAAGGGGCGATCGATCGCGGCGACGATGTTCCGACCGAGGATTTCAGGCCGATTGTCCTCGTCCGACAGCGGCTGGAGGATCGCGAACTCGTCGCCTCCGAGGCGCGCGATCACGTCACCGGGCCGCACGCAGGCCCGCAGCCGCCGCACCACCGCTCTCAGCAGCGAATCCCCCGTCTGATGGCCGTAGGTGTCGTTGACGCCCTTGAAGCGGTCGAGGTCGAGATACAGCAATGCGAAGGAGCCGCCCTGAAGCCGGCTGCGCTGCATGAACTCTTCGAGCCGGCTCCGGAAGTGAATCCGGTTCGGGAGCTTCGTCAGGTCGTCGTGGAGGGCCAGGAAGCGGACCCGGCGCTCGACCACGCGCCGTCTCGTGATGTCCTCGTAGATCGCGACCCAGCCACCATCGAGCGGTCTCTGCGTGACGGCGATCGCCCGGCCGGCCAAGGTGTTGATCACGAAGGCGATCGGGTTGCCGTGCTCCGCGAGGTCGCGATGGCCCGACCAGATCTGCGCGACGGCAGCCTCGCTGAGGAGGCCGGATCGCGCCATTGCCTGATGCAGCTCCTCGGCCGTCATGCCGGGAGCGAGCATCGTCTCATCGAGACCGACGAGTTCGCAGAACTGGCGGTTTCTGACGATCAGGCGTCCGGCGCCATCGATCATGGTCAGGCCGTGCGACATGTTGTTGAGCGCCGCCTCGAACAACGCATGGCTGGAATCCAGCGCTTCGTCGCGCTGGCGCAGCGCCTGGCTGCGGGCATTGGCCTCCGCCGCCGCAGCCTCGGCGCGCGCATTCGCGGCGGCGAGTTCGGCCAGAGCCAACTTGAGAGGCGTGATGTCCGTGCGGATGCCGACCGTGCCCCCGCTCGCCATCTTGCGCTCGGTGATCTGGATCCAGCGGCCGTCATGCAGGAGCCGTTCCGCGGTCTGGGACCCGGAGCGATGAAACGCGATCACCGATTCGACGAACTCGTCGATCCGCCCCTCGGCCTCCGGATACTGGCCGGCCTCGGCTCCCCAGCGGATGATGTCGCCGAACCGGGCTCCGGGGACCAGGACGGGCCGACTGACCTCGTACATGCTCCGGTAGACTTCGTTGCTCAGAACGAGGCGGCTGTCCTCGTCCCACAGCACGAAGCCGTCCGACATGGTCTCGATCGCGCTTTCGAGACGGCGCAAGGTTTCGGTTTGAGCCTTCAGCCGCGCACCGCGCCTCCAGGCGAGGACTGCCAGCACGACACAAAGGGCCGCGAGCAAGCCCGCCGCGCCGACCAGCGCCGCACTCGCATCCGTGACGGTCAGCGCGGCGTCCGTCATCAACCGGCCCCGACGCCCCGACAGACCGAGACCGGAGAGCAAGCGTCATGGATAGCGGACGATCTCCGCAATCTGACGTTCATCTTCGCAGCCCGTCTTGCGGCAACACCCAGCCCTCGCATGAATGAGAGGACTAACCGCAAAGCTAGTCTGAAAGAGTTAAAAGGTCTAATAGCAATTCGTCGACAACTGTCCTGCGCGATTACGCTGCCGGGACAACCTAGCCGTTCAGGCTAGCAGCGCGCGGGCGTCGTGTCCGCGGATCATCGTGTCCGCCAGCGTGCCCCGCGGCGGGGCCGACGCGAACGAGACCGGCGCGAACGTCTCGGTGCGACCCATGCCGTTCCCTTCGACCAGCACCCGGCGGCGCTGCCCGACCTCTGCGGCGAGGTGGCGCGTGACCGATGCGGCGCCTGCTTCGCGAAGGCGCGCGGCGCGTTCTCGGATCACCGTCTCCGCAACCACGGGCATGCGGGCTGCCGGGGTGCCGGGACGCGCCGAATACGGGAAGACGTGCAGATAGGTCAGGCCGCATTCCTCGACGAGGTCGAGCGAGCGGGCGAACATGGCCTCGCTCTCGGTGGGGAAACCCGCGATCAGATCGGCCCCGAACACGATGCCCGGCCTCGCCCGGCGCAGGGCCTCGCAGAAGGCGATGGCGTCCGCGCGGGCATGCCGACGCTTCATCCGCTTCAGCACGAGATCGTCGCCCGCCTGGAGCGAGAGGTGGAGATGCGGCATCAGCCGGGGCTCCGTCGCGAGGGCATCGAGGAGGTCGTCGTCCGCCTCGACGGAATCGATCGACGACAGCCTCAGCCGCGGCAATTCGGGGACGGCCGAGAGGATCGCCTTGACGAGACCGCCGAGACGCGTCGGCCGCGGGAGATCCTGGCCGTAGGCCGTGATGTCGACGCCGGTCAGGACGACCTCGCGCGCGCCTCCGGCGACGGCGACGCCGATCGCCTCGATCACCGCCGGGACCGGCACGGAGCGCGACCGGCCGCGTCCGGCCGGGATGGTGCAGAAGGTGCAGGAATGATCGCAGCCGTTCTGGACCTCGACGAACGCGCGAACGCGGCCCGCTCCGGCATCGCTCGCCGGCGCCGGAGCGTCGCGCAGCTGCGCGAGCCCGCCCATCGCAGCGCGCGGGAGTGCGCCTGCGCCGAGATCGGCCCAGATGCCGGCGCGCATCTTCTCGGCATTGCCGACGAGATTGGCGACCTCGGGCATGGCGGCGAACCGGGCGGGTTCGATCTCGACGGCGCAGCCGGTGGCGACGATGCGCGCCTGCGGGTGCTCGCGCCTGGCGCGCCTGATCGCGCGTGCCGCCTGCCGGCCCGCCTCCGCCGTGACGGCGCAGGTATTGACGACGACGACGTCCGAGAGGCCGGCCGCCTCGGCCAGCCCCTTCACCGTCTCGCCTTCGGCCCCGTTGAGACGGCAGCCGAAATTCAGGACCGAAACGCTCACCCGGCCGCCGCTTCCGCCGCGGAGAACAGGGCGGGCGCCAGCACGCCGTCATGTTCGAGCTCGACCGGCCCCGTCATGAGGACATGGCCGTCCTCCTCGCGCCACGCGATCCGCAGATCGCCTCCCGGCAGCGTCACCGTGGCCTCGCGCCCCGTCAGCCGCTTGCGCGCGGCCGCGACGAGGGCGGCGCAGGCCGCCGAGCCGCAGGCGCGGGTCAACCCGGCGCCGCGCTCCCAGACCCGCAGCACGATGTGGTCGCGTGAGCGCACGGCCGCGAGCGAGATGTTGGCCCGCTCCGGGAAGATCGGATGGTTCTCCAGCATCGGGCCGAGCCGCGCGAGATCATAGGCGTCGGGGTCCTCGACCCAGAAGATCGCATGCGGGTTGCCCATGCTGACCACCGAGGGCGTGTGCAGCACCGGATCGTCGATGGGGCCGACCTGCAACTCGATCGCGCGGGTGTCCGCAAAGGGCTCGGCGAGCGGGATCTCGTCCCAGCGCAGGCGCGGCGGCCCCATATCGACGGTGAACGAGAGCGGGCCTCGCCGGGTCACCTCGAGCAGGCCGGCCTCGCTTTCGAGGGCGAGCGTGCCCTCGGCGCGGATGGTTCCGCGCGAGACCGCAGCGTCCTCCATCATCGCCCAGGCGACGCAGCGCGTGCCGTTGCCGCAGGCTCCGGAGCGCGACCCGTCGGTGTTGTAGATCAGGAGCCGCGCATCGGTGCCGGCCGTGACCGGATCGTGGATCGCCATGAGCTGGTCGAAGCGGCTCTCCCCCTGTCCGGCGACGGCGCGCGCCTCGGCCGGCGAGATCTCGGCGCGCCCGCCGCGCAGGTCGATGACCACGATCTCGTTGCCGAGACCATTCATCTTGAGATAGCGCCTGTCTGCCAGGGTACTCATGGGGCATCCATCGCGATTCGATCCCGTCGAATTCGTGCGTCGAACGCGGGAACAATTTCGTTGGAGCCCCTATATCGGAGGGCGCGGGTCCTGTCGCGAGGGCCCCGGCCTCGAAAGGACCATCGATGCGTGCGGCTTCTCGATCGATCGCGGTGGCCCTGACGGCGGCCCTTCTGGCCCCGGCTCTGCCGCTTCTGGGCGCCGGGCCCCTCCTGGCTCAAGGATCGGCCACGGGCAGCCAGCCGCCTGCGGCGCCGGCGCCCGCCAGCCCGCCGGCCGACAGTCCGGGCGTGCCGGCAGCGCCGACCAAGCCCTCACGCCCGCCCCTGCTCGCGGAGCCCGGCGATCCCGCCAATGTCGACGACGTGGTCCTGCCGGCGAAGCCGGCGCTCGTCCTGTCGGGATCGAGCGACTGGGATTCGGGGCTCAAATCGCTGAAGGAGGCGTTCGGGCGGATCGAGAAGGAGCTCGGACGGCTCGGAATCGAGCCGCGCGGCCGCCCCATCGTCCTCTACACGCAGACGACGGACGACAATTTCAGGTTCGAGGCCATGATCCCGGTCGCCGAGGCGCCGGCCAATCCGCCCGCCGACCTCGCCAAGGACATGCGCTTCGGCACGACGCCCGCCGGCAGGGCGTGGCGCTTCGTGCACAAGGGCCCCTACGACGACGTCGACAACACCTACGAGACGATCACGACCTATCTCGAGGCCAAGGACATCGTCGCCAAGGACGCCTTCATCGAGGAATTCGCGACCGATCCCGTCGACGGCGCCGATGCCGATCTCGAGGTGAACATCTTCGTCCAGCCGCGTTAGCGCGGCCGGACGTCTCGCCTATTCCAGGCTCTGGGAGATCTTCCGGGACGCTGCCCGGAGCACGGGCAGAAACTTCTTCCGCATCACGTCCAGCGACCCGCGCGCCGTCGAGGTGCTCGCGTTCAGCGCCGCCACGATGCGGCCCGTCCGGCCGAGCACGGGCACGGCCATCGAGCGGATGCCGACCTCGAGTTCGCCGTCGATCATGGCGAATTCCTGCTGCCGCACCTCCTGCAGCTTCTCGATCAGGAGCGCGGGGTCCGTGACCGTGCGCGGCGTGCGCTTCGTGAGCGGATGGCGGTCCAGCCAATCGGCGATCTCGCGGTCCTCGAGGCTGGCGAGCAGGACGCGGCCGAGGGAGCTGCAATGCGCCGGCAGGCGCGTGCCGACATGGATGCCCGACGAATAAAGCCGTCGCACCTCGACCCTCGCGACATAGACGACCTCGCCGCCTTCCAGCACCGCGATCGAGGAGGATTCGCCGAGCGTCTCGGTGACCTCCTGCAGCGCCGTGCGCGCGGGGTCGCCCAAACCCAGGGTGGCCGTATAGGCGTCGCCGAAATTCAGCACCTTCGGGGTGAGCCAGAACAGCCGCCCGTCGGTATCGACGAAGTTGAGGGCGCGCAGCGTGTGCAGGAGCCGGCGTGCCGTGCCCCGGCTCAGGTCGGTGTGCTTGGCGACCTCGGACAGGGTCATGCGGCGGCGGTCGCGGTTGAAGGCCCCGATCACATTCAGGCCGCGCGCGAGGGCCTCGACGAATTCCGGGTCCCGCTCGGTGCTCCTCGGAGGATTGGTCGAGCGCTCCATTCTGCTTTCTTTTCAGCTCCGTACCGCGGAACGAACGTCGCGGGCTCGACGGAGGAGCCGGAGGTGTGAACCGTCCGGATTCATGCCCGCTTTTGAGGTTTCGAGCAAGACCGTGCCTCGCGACCGCGTCGCTTGACACCTCCATATGGTCCGTTTAATGGACCTTTGTCCGCTCTGCGGACCGTTGGATTTCGCCGGAAGCGAAACCTCGGAGGAACGTGTGCAGGCTTTGTCGACGACCCGAAGCGTAGCCGCCGGAGGTCCGATCACGCCCGTGGGCGAGGGCCGGATGAGGCACGAGGCTGCGCGCCCCGCGCGCGGAGGTTGCGCATGATCGACAAATTCGTGGGCTCGATTGCCGACGCCCTTGCCGGCATCGACGACGGCGCGACGGTGCTGCTCGGCGGCTTCGGCGCCGTCGGCCAGGCGACGCATCTGATCGAGGGCCTGATCGAGGCCGGCCCGAAGGACCTCACCATCGTCGCCAACAACGCAGGCTACGGGCGGGTCGGACTCGCGCGGCTGCTTGAGGCGGGCCGCGTGCGCAAGCTGATCTGCAGCTTCCCGAGGATCGCGGGCTCCACCATCTTCGAGACGCTGTACAAGACCGGCAAGCTCGAACTCGAACTCGTGCCCCAAGGGACGCTCGCGGAGCGGATGCGGGCGGCGGGCGCCGGCATCCCGGCCTTCTACACCCCGACCGCCGCCGGAACGCGGCTGGCCGAGGGCAAGGAGACGCGCGAGATCGACGGACGGCTCTACGTGCTCGAACGGGCCCTCCCCGGCGACGTCGCCCTCGTGGAGGCATGGCGGGCCGACCGCTGGGGGAACCTCGCGTACCGCGCGGCCGGACGGAACTTCAATCCGGTCGCCGCGATGGCCGCCCGCCTGACGGTCGTCCAGACCCAGCACGTCTCTCCGCTCGGCGAGCTCGACCCTGAAAGCATCGTCACGCCGGGCATCTTCGTCGACCGCGTGATCCACGTTCCGCACGGAGACCCGGTGCTATGAGCGCGCAACCGCAGACCGACCGGCCCTGGACGCCCCATAACCGCCGCGAGATGGCGCAGCGGATCGCGAACGACATCCCGGAAGGCTGGTTCGTCAATCTCGGCATCGGCATTCCGACGCTCGTCGCGGACCATGTCCCGGCCGAGCGGGAGGTGATCTTCCATTCCGAGAACGGCATCCTCGGGGTCGGTCCCGCCCCGTCGCCCGACGCGGTCGACCCGTGGCTGATCAATGCCGGCAAGCAGTATGTGACGCTTCGCGCCGGCGGGGCCTACATCCATCACGCCGACAGCTTCAGCGTCATTCGCGGCGGCCATCTCGATCTCTGCGTGCTCGGCGCCTACGAGGTGGCGGATAACGGCGATCTCGCCAATTGGGCGACATCGGCCGAGGACACGGCGCCAGCCGTGGGCGGGGCGATGGACCTCGCCGTCGGGGCCAAGCGCGTCTGGATCGCGATGGAGCATACGACGAAGGAAGGGCGGCCGCGTCTCGTGCGGCAATGCTCCTACCCGCTGACGGCCCTCGGCTCTGTCACGCGCGTCTACACCAACCTCGCGACCCTCGACGTCACCCCGGGCGGCTTCAAGGTCCGGGACATGATTCCCGGCATCAGCCTCGCCGACCTCCAGGAGCTCACGGACGCGGACCTGGCGCCCGCCGACTCGTAAAGGCTGCCGGGACGACAGCCGGATGCCGTGCGAGCGCCCATGCGATCCTCGGCGCGGCGGGGGCGATCCGATCGAAAGGAACGGTGCATGAGCGTGGACTGGATCGAGCTTGACGGAGCCGGCTTCCGGCACGAGCTGACCGGCGGCGGCGAGCGGAGCATCGTCCTCGTCCACGAGATGGGCGGAACGCTCGAGAGCTGGGATCTCGTCCTGCCGCTGCTGGGCGCTGGGCGCGCCATCCTGCGCTTCGATACGCGCGGGGCCGGCCAGTCGACCAAGCTCCGCGGGACCGCTCCGTTCGACCGGATGGCCGACGACGTCGTCGCGCTCATGGATGCCAACGGGCTGCGGGGTCCGGCCGTCGTCGTCGGCTGCGCCGTCGGCGGCGCGCTCGCCCTGCATGCGGCGGCGCGGCACCCGGATCGGTTCGATGGCGTCGTCGCGCTCGGACCCGCGACCGGCATCGCCGAGGAGCGGCGGCCCGCCATCCTCGCCTATGCCGACCGGGTCGAGCGGGAGGGGATGCTCGCGGTATCCGAAGACGAGCTTCCGCGCTCCTACCCCGAGGTGCTGCGCGCGGATGCCGAGCGCTTCCGCCGCTTCAGGGCCCGGTGGCTCGCCAACGATCCCGGCAGCTATGCCGCGATCTACCGCATGCTGGCCGGCATCGAGATGCGGGCCGAGCTGGAGCAGCTCTCCCTGCCGTCGCTGTTCCTGGCCGGTCGCCACGACCCGCTGCGCCCACCGGAGATGATCGAGCCGATCGCCCGTCTGGTGCGCGGCTCCCGCTTCGAGGCCGTCGAGAGCGGTCACTTCTCCGCCACCCAGACCCCCGACATCGTCGCGGGCGCCATCCGAGCCTTCGTCGAGACGCTGGACGGGGCCGCGTAGCGCCCCACCGCGCTCCGCCATGACGGGCGCCCGCCACAGCAAACCGAAGGAGGATGCGCCATGATGCAGACGCGGATGATCGGCGAAGCCCGGGTGACGCGCGTGCTGGAATATGCCGCGCCGACCCATGATCCGGCCTTCCTGTTCCCGGATCTCGACCCCGCGACCCTCGCCGCGAAGGCCGAACAGGTCGCGCCGCACCACTACATGCCGCACATGAACCGGCTGATCGTCACCATCCAGCTTTGGATCGTGCAGGCCGGCGGCAACGTCATCGTCATCGATACCGGGGTCGGCAATGCGAAGCCGCGCGGCGCGGCGCGGATGAACATGCTGAACTCCCTCGTGCCGGCCTGGCTCGAGGCGGCCGGCGCGGCCCCGCACCAGGTCACGCATGTCGTCCAGACCCACATGCACAGCGACCATGTCGGCTGGAACACGATCCTTTCCGACGGGCATTGGGTGCCGACCTTCCCCAATGCGCGCTACCTGATGCCGAAGCGAGACTTCGAGTATTACCGCACGAAGCTCGCCTCCGAGCCCGATGCGTTGATCGACGCCTCGTTCGCCGACAGCGTCATGCCGGTGATCGAGGCCGGGCTGGTCGATTTCGTCGAGGACGACGCGGGCGAGATCGCCGGCTGCCTCGCGGTCGAGCCGGCGCCCGGGCACAGCCACGGCATGCTCACCTATCGCCTGCGCTCGCGCGGCGAGCAGGGCCTGTTCAGCGCCGACGTGATGCATTCGCCGCTGCAGATCCTGCTGCCGGAACTCAACACCGGCTATTGCGCGCTGCCGGACGAGGCGCGCCGGACCCGCGCACGCGTCCTCGCCGATGCGGCCGACAACGACGTCTTGCTGATGCCCATGCATTTCGGGGCGCCGCATTGCGGCTATGTTCGCCGGCAGGGCGATGGCTACCGTTTCGAACCGGCGACCTGGCCCGAGACGGCCTGAGAAGCCCGACGTCCAGGGGGAAGGAATCCATGACCGCTCCGTCCAAGACCATCCGCTCCGACATCGCGTGGAGCACCTCCGACGAGATCGTCGTGCGCGGGAAGAGCCTGCCGAACGAGATCCTCGGCCATCTCAATCTCGGCGACATGGCCTTCCTCCAGCTCACCGGACGGGTGCCGACCGCTCCGGAATCGGCGGTCTTCAACGCGCTGCTGATCACGCTGGTCGAGCACGGCATCACGCCGTCCGCGATCGCCGCGCGCATGACCTATGCGGGCGCGCCGGAATCCCTTCAGGCCGCCGTCGCGGCCGGCCTCTGCGGTCTCGGCACCGTGTTCGTCGGCAGCATGGAGGGCGCCTCGCGCATGCTCTACGACGCCCTGCCCCAAGATGCCCTGCCTCAGGATGCCGGAGAAGCCGATCTCGACGCCATCGCGCGGGATCTCGTGCAGCGCTACCGCGCGGAGAAGCGCATCCTGCCGGGCTTCGGCCATCCGATCCACAAGCCGATCGATCCGCGCACGCCGCGCCTCTTCGCGATCGCCGAGGAGAACGGCATGGCGGGGCGCTACGTGACGCTCATCCAGAAGATCCACGCCGAGGCCGAGACAGCAGCGGGCAAGCCGCTGACCCTGAACGCCACCGGGGCGCTCGGCGCCCTGTGCTGCGAGTTCGGCTTCCCCTGGAAGATCGTGCGCGGCTTCGGCGTGATGGCGCGGGCGATCGGTCTCGTCGGCCACATCCTCGAGGAGAGCGAGCGGCCGATGGCGCTCAACATCTGGCACCAGATCGAGGACGAGGCCAGCCGGCATGCGAGGCCGGCCTGAGCCCCGCCGCCTGACGACATCGGGGGGCGCGACACGGTCGCGGCCCCCGTCGCGCCGGCTCAGCCCGCGGCTTAGGCGTCGACGCCGGCCAGGGGCACGTCCTTCTCTTCCACGATGAAGGTCCGGATCTGGCCGATGAAGGTCGCACCGTCGGCCAGCAGGCGCTGCATCTGCGGCGTCCCGTGCACCTTGGCCATCGCGGCCGCATCGTCGAACCAGAGTTCCGCGACCCCGTCCGCATCGACCGGAATGTCGGGAATGTCGGCCCGCGACTGACGCGTCACGATGTGGTTCTGCACATACCGGCGAATACCGGGAACGTCATAGGCCAAGGGCGCGTGGATCTCGGTCCAATGCTCGATGAACTCCTCGTATGTCAGGTGATCCTTGCGCTTGAGCAGCGCTATCATCTTGATCATCGACCCTATTCCTCCATTCCGATGTCCGCCTGCAGCCGTGTGACGGGGCTGCAGGCCAGGCGCGATATCCGTCCGCTGCGGGGCGACAGCTCCCGTTGGGCGCAAGGCCCATCCACGCCGAGCAGCGTCAGGCCGCGGCGAGGCGACATCCGTTGCGTGTCGTCGTCATCCGCGCGCCCCCGCCTCAAAAATGTCCGCTGAGCGGACACTTGTCCATCAATGCTACACTGTGCTACCTGCCCGTCAAGCAGGGGGAACGGCCGCAAAGGCGTCGCGACGGTCGACACGACCGGGGCGCGATCGATGGATCGTCGCGCATGCACGGCGAGCCGCGCAGGCGCGCCGTCTCCCTGGCGATCGATAACGGGAGGACGTTGTGAAGCATATCTGTAGAGCGCTGCTCGCCGGGGTCGGGCTGCTCGCCCTGACCGGTGGCGCCATGGCGCAGGGAAAGGTCTCCGACGACGTGGTCAAGATCGGGCTGCTGCTCGATATGACCGGTCCCTACGCCGATAGCGGAGGCCCCGGCTCGGTCCTCGCGGCCCGGATGGCGATCGAGGATTTCGGCGGCACCGTCCTCGGCAAGCCCATCGAGATCATCTACGCGGACCACCAGAACAAGCCCGACATCGCGAGCGCGCGGGCCCGCGAATGGTTCGATACGGGCAAGGTCGACGCCATCACGGACGTCGCCGCCAGCGCGACCGCGATCGCGGTGGTCGATGTCGGCAAGGCGAAGAACAAGCCGGTCCTGATCGCTGCGGCCGCGGGCGGCTCGAGCCGCCTGACGAACGAGGATTGCAGCCCGATCAGCATCCACTGGACCTACAACACCCAGACCCTCGCCAAGGTCGCGGCGAACGCGATCACGAAAACGGGCGGGGACAGCTGGTTCTTCGTCTCGGCGGACTACACCTTCGGCCATTCGCTGGAGCAGGATACCGCGGCGCTCGTGAAGGCGGCCGGCGGCAAGGTCATGGGTGCGGTGCGCCACCCCCTCGGCACGGCCGATTTCTCGTCCTACATCCTGCAGGCGCAGGCCTCGAAGGCGAAGGTCATCGGCCTCGCCAATTCCGGCTCGGACACCGTCAACGCCGTGAAGGCGGCCCATGAATTCGGCGTCGTCGCGGCGGGGCAATCGATCGCCGGGCTGCTGATGTATATCAGCGACGTGCACGCGCTTGGGCTCGAGACGACCCAGGGCATGCTCTATGCGGACGGGTTCTACTGGGACCGGAACGACGAGACCCGCGCCTGGGCGAAGCGCTTCTTCGAACGCCACAAGCGCATGCCCACGGCCGCGCAGGCGGGCGAGTATTCGGCGGTCATGCACTATCTGAAGGCCGTCCAGGCCGCCGGCACCGACTCGACCGACGAGGTGATGGCGAAGATGCGCGAGATGCCGGTCAACGACATCTTCGCCAAGGACGGCAAGGTGCGCGCCGATGGCGCGATGGTCCACCCGATGTATCTCGTCCAGGTCAAGAAGCCCTCGGAATCGAAGTATCCGTGGGATTATCTGACCATCAAGCAGGAGGTCTCGGCCGAGGAGGCGTTCCAGCCCCTGTCAGAGAGCCGCTGCTCCCTCGTCAAGAAGTAGGGCGCTGCCCGACCCTCGACATCGCCGGTCCGGGACCGGCGATGTCGAGGCACAGCCCGCATCGTAGTGTCGGCGCCCTGAAGGCTTGATGCCTGCCTGATTGTCTGACAGTGAGGCGGCAACGATAACGGGGAAACACCATGCGACGCGTCTTTTGGGCGATCTGCGCCCTGCTCATTGCCGGCCCGGCCTTCGCTCAGGCCTATCCGAGCCGACCGATCACGATCGTCGTCGCCTATGCGCCCGGCGGGACCACCGACGTGCTGGCCCGGATCATGGCCAAGGCCATGACGGCGCAGCTCGGCCAGAGCGTCATCGTCGAGAACGTGGGGGGAGCCGGCGGCACGACCGGGACCCAGCGCGTCGTACGGGCGGAACCGGACGGCTACACGCTCACCATCGGCAATATGGGCTCGTTCGCGGCCAACGTCTCGCTCTATCCGAACCTGTCCTTCGACCCCCGCAAGGACCTCGCCCCGATCGGCCTCATCGCGACGATCCCGATGGTGGTCTCGGCGAGCAAGAAGTCGGGCATCACGGACATGGCCGGCTTCCTGAAGCGGCTCCGCGAGAAGGAGGGCAGCGTCAATATCGGCACGGCCGGAATCGGCTCGACCAGCCATCTCGCCGCCGTCGCCTTCCAGCACGTCACGAAGACGAAGGCGACCCTGGTCAATTACCGCGGCTCGGGCCCCTCGATCACCGACCTCGTCGCCGGTGTCGTCGACGTCGTGTTCGACCAGACCGTCACCATGATCCCGATGCACAAGGGCGGCAGCGTCACCGCCTTCGGCGTGTCGAGCAAGGCGCGCATCGCGCAGCTCCCCGACGTTCCGACCTTCATCGAAGGCGGTGTGTCGGAATTCGATCTCAGCGTCTGGAACGCGATGATGGCGCCGAAGGGCACGCCGCCGGAGATCGTCGCCAAGCTGGAAGCCGCTCTGTCGGCCTCGCTCGACGACCCCGAGGTCAAGCAGCGCTTCTCCGATCTCGCGGCGCCCGCACCCGAAGCGGCGGAGCGCGGAGCGGCCCATCTCGGCAAGCTCGTCGCCCGCGACGTGGACCGGCTCGGCGACATCGTCCGCGCGGCCGGGGTGAAGGTGGAATAGGCCGCCGTCCGGCCCCGATCCCTCAGGCCGGCACGGCATCGTCAGAGACACAGGAAGGCCGCCCACCGTGCCGATGGGCGGCCCGCCATCCGCGCCTCAATCGGCCTTCGCGCCGCTCTCCTTCACCACCGGGCCCCAGCGCTTGATCTCGGCGAGGATGTAGTCGCCGTATTCCTTCGGCGTCGAGCCGAGGATGGTGGCGCCCTGGATCGCGAGCTTCTCCTTCACGCCGGGATCCTGGAGGGCCTTCAGGACCGCGGCGTTGAGGCGCTCGACGATGGCCGGCGGCGTGCCCTTCGGCGCCATGATGCCCTGCCAGGCGCCGATATCGAAGTCCTTCAGGCCGACCTCATCGAGCGTCGGCAGATCCGGGAGCACGGGGACGCGCTTGGCCCCGAGCACGGCGAGCCCCCTGATCTGACCGCCGTTGATGAGCGGATGCGCCGAGTTGACCGTGTCGGTCATGAACTGGACGTGGTTTCCCGCAAGGCCGGTGAGCCCCGGCGCACTGCCGCGGAAGGGCACGTGCACGGCCTTGATGCCGTTCGTCGACTGGAACAAAGCCGCGCCGAGATGGGTGACGCTGCCGATGCCCGTGGAGGCGTAGGACAGTTCGCCTGGCTTCGAGCGCGCGTAGTCGATGAACTCCTTCACCGTCTTCGCGGGGATGGAGGGATGGATGATCAGGACGAGCGGGACCGTCGCGGTCAGGGCGATCGGCACGAGGTCGGTCTCGATGTTGTAGCCGAGCTTGGGATAGAGCGCCGGGCTGATCGAGACGGCCGAGGTGTTGTAGACGAGCGTGTAGCCGTCCGGCGCGGCCTTCGCGGTCGCCTCGACCGCGATGTTGCCGTTCGCGCCGGGCCGGTTGTCGATGATGACCTGCTGCTTCAGGTCGTTGCCCATCGCCTCGGCGATCACGCGGGCGACGAGATCGGTCGGCCCGCCCGGCGGGAAGGGCACCAGCATGCGGATCGGTCGGCTCGGATAGAGATCCGCCCATGCGCTCCCGCCCGTCAGAGCAAGCGCAGCGGCCCCGCCGAGCCCTGCCAGGGTTCCGCGTCTCGTAAACGTCGTCATGTCAGGTCGTTTCCTCGTTGATCGTTGATGGCTTCGGCTCATCCCGCCTTGGTCGCGGCGGCGATGGCGGCCTTGTCGAGCCCTGCTTCATGCAGGATCGATTCGGTGTCGGCGCCCTTGCGGGGCGCGTGCCGGACATGGCCCGGCTGGGTCTTCGACCAGGTGCCGGCGGCCCTGACGCGGCGGATCCGCCCCTCGGTCGGATGCTCGTCCTCGGCGAAGAAGCCGATCGCCTTCAGATGCGGATCGTCGAAGATCGTATCGAGCCCGTGATAGGGCATGACGGGAATGTCGGCCGCCTTGAGCAGCTCCATCCAGTCCGCCGTCGTGCGCGTCGCGAAGCGGGCGGCGACCTCCCCGTACAGCTCGTCGATATGCTGGTTGCGCGTGTTCATGGAGGCAAGGCGGGGATCGGTCGCGAAGGCGTCGCCCTCGCCCACCGCCTCGTAGAAGGCCCGCCATTGCTTGTCGTTGTAGACGAGCGCGCAGACATAGCCGTCGCTCGTCTTGTAGGGCTTGCGCTGCAGGGCGAGGAGGCGCGGATAGCCGCCCTGGTCGAGCGGAGGATCGAAGGTAAGGCCGCCGAGATGGTCGGCGATGACGAAGCCGACCATGGTCTCGAACATCGGCACGTCGATGCGCTGGCCCTCGCCCGTCTTCTCCCGGTGATAGAGCGCCGCATTGATGGCGCTGACGGCCGCGAGCCCGACGACCCGGTCGGCGATGGCCGAGGGCATGTAGCGCGGCATGGCGGCCCCCGCCTTGTGCATCAGCCAGGGGATGAGCGAGGCCCCCTGGATCAGATCGTCATAGGCTGGCTGGGCGGCATAGGGACCGTCCTGCCCGAAGCCGAAGAGACCCGCATAGATGATGTCGGGCCGATGGGCGGCGACATCCTCGTAGGACAGCCCGAGACGCGCCATGGCCTGCGGGCGGATGTTGTAGACGAGGACGTCCGCGCTCTCCGCAAGCCGCAGCAGCGCATCGCGCGCAGGCCCGTGCTTGAGATCGAGCACGATCGAACGCTTGCCGGTATTGGCGTTCATGAACAGCCCGCCCATCTCCGGATGGCGGCCGGGCGCGATGCCCCGGATCGGGTCGCCCGCCGGAGCCTCGACTTTGATCACATCGGCCCCGAGCTCCGCGAGATACTGCGTCGCCGAGGGGCCCATCATGACCGTCGTGAGATCGAGAATCCGGACGCCTGCCAGCGGTCCCGTCGCTTTCCGTTCCATCGCCCTTCGCTTCTCTCCCTGCGGCCCCGTCACCCACCTTGGGGCCGTTGCACGTCGTTCACGCGTTCAGCTACACGGCCTGCGGCCATGATCGTCAAGCAGGTCCAGAACGCACTCCAGATCCTGGAATTCTTCGCGAGCCGGAAGCGGCCCGCGGGGTTGTCCGAGATCGCCGATCACTTCGGCTGGCCGCGATCCTCGACCTTCAATCTCATCGAGACCTTGGCGCGCGGGGGCTACGTCTACGAGCCCCGCCATCGCGGCGGCTATTATCCGACCCACCGTCTGCTCTCTCTGGCCCAGACGATCGTGGCCCACGGGCCGGTCTCCGACGAACTCCACACCATGGTCGCGAACGTCGCCGCGGCCTCGGGCGAGACGGCGGTCCTGGCGGGATTGTCGGGTGGGGCGGGCGTCTTCGTCGACGTCGTGGAATCGCCCCATCCGATTCGCTACATCGCCGAGATCGGCCAGCGAATCCCCCTCTACGCGACCTCCGCCGGCCGTGCGCTGCTCTCCCTGCTGTCCCCGCGCGAGCGCGGCGCGATCCTCCGGAAGACGGACTATGTCCGCTACGCGCCGGCCACTCTCATGAGCGCCGAGGAGGTCGAGGCCGAGATCGCGCGCTCCAACGAGCGGGGCTATTTCGTCAACGACAACGGCTACTCGCTCGATCTCGTCGGCGTCGCCATTCCCCTCGCCCTCCCCGACCGTCACCTCTGCCTCCTCGTCGCCGGGCCCGCCTACCGGGCATCGGCCCAGTTGGAGCCCCTGGCAGCGCTGCTTCTGAGCGAGATCGCCCGCCTGGAGAACGGCGACCTTCGCAGCGGACTTGATTAGTTCACGACCGTGTATCACGCTCCACCCTGATGAACAAAATCAAGGGGAGTGGAATGCCGGATGACAGCACGGACGGGGGCGCACGCATCCTTCGGACCGCCCGCGGCCTACACGTCCGGATCGACGATCTGCGGCCGCCATGGAGCCGATCCGGCAGGCCGGTCGTCTTCCATCACGGGATCGGGACCAGCCACGAGATCTGGGCCGATTGGCTGCCGGCGATCGCCGCGCGGCACCCCGTGCTGCGCTTCGACATGCGCGGCTTCGGCCGCTCCGTCGTCCCGCCTGAGGACCACGTCTTCTCTATGGACGAGATGATCGACGACCTGTTCGAGGTGGTCGATCTGGCGGGATCGGAGCCGGTTCATCTCGTCGGCGAATCGATGGGCGGGACGATCGTCCTCGCGGCGGCCTGCGCCCGTCCGGACCGGGTCGCGTCGGTCCATCTGTCGAACGCGTCCTACAAGGGCAAGGGGCTCGGCGAGCTCGGTTATTGGCGGGACCAGTTCGCCGATGGCGGCGCGGCAGGCTGGAGCGAGCGGATGATGGCGAACCGCTTCGCGCCCGGGGCGGGCGAGCCCGATGCGCTGGCCTGGTTCGCTGCCGAGCAGGCCACAACCCGTCCCCATGTCGCCATGGGGCTCGGCGGCGTCCTCGCGCAAGCCGACCTGACCGAGGCTCTGCGCGAGCTTCGCATCCCGGTCTCGATCACGCTGCCGGATTCGAGCCCCTTCGTCCCGGTCGCTCACGGGGCCGAGATGAAGGCCCTTCTTCCCGCCTGCCGGCTGCGAGTCGTGCCGGGCACCCGGCACGGCCTGCCCTTTACCCATGCCCTCGAGGAAAGCCTCATCCTCCGCGAGACGCTGGCCTCCCTCGAGGACCGGCACGCCTCTTGACGCGTCCATGGTCATGGATCATGGGCCACACCAATGAATTTTGGAGCGAAACGTTCATGACGACGGACAAGGTGGACGGCTACGAGATCGTCGGACTGGGCATCCCGTTCGAGGGCTGGACGCCCGGGCGCCGCCTGCGCACGGTCGGGCGGACGATCACGGATGCCGACATCACCAACTTCGTCTGCGTGACGGGCATGCTCGAGGTCCTGTTCACCAACCTCGACTACCTGGAAAAGGAATCCCTGATCAAAGGCCGCCTCGCCCCGGGTGCGCTGGTCTATTCCTTCGCCGAGGGCCTCCTCATGCAGTCGGTGATGCAGCATACCGGCCTCGCCTTCCTGGGCATGGAACTCAAGATCCTCGCGCCGAGCTTCGCCGGCGATACGATCCACGTCCGTTGCGAGGTGACGGAAGCCCGTCCGACCTCGAAGCCGGGCCGCGGCATCGTCACCACCTTCAACGAAGTCGTGAACCAGAAGGGCGATGTCGTGCTGACCTACAAGGTCACGCGGATGGTCAAGAGCAAGAACGCCTGAAGACGCCGGGACGCACGGCGGAGCCCGCCCGGCAAGGGCGGCAACGAGGGAGGACAATCATGACGGTCATCGGTCGATGGGGATTGGCGGCGGGGCTGTTCGCCCTCGCCATGGGCAGCGCATCCGCGCAGACGGCGATTCCGCTGGCGACCTGGGGCGGCCAGTCCCATGTCGGAGTGCGCGAATTCCCGCCGGCCATGGAGCGAGCCCTCAAGGAGCTCGAGCCGCACGGCATCAAGTTCCAGCATTTCCCCGGCGGCCAGCTCGGCCAGGACAAGGACATGCCGGTCGCGATCCCGACCGGGCAGGTGAAGTTCGGCTGGATCACGGTCAACGGCTGGTCCGGCACCGTGCGGGACAGCAAGGTCATGGACGCCCCGACGGGGCTCAGCATGGCCCAGCTCGATGCGCTCATCGACAAGCCCGGCGGCCTGATGGAGCAGCTTCAGAAGGCGTTCCAGGCGAAGAACTCCGTCCTCCTCGGCCTCGCCGATCTCGGGCCGCCCGCCCTCGTCTCGAAAGTCCCCCTGCTGAAGCCGGCCGACTTCAAGGGCAAGAAGATCCGCGTCTTCTCCGAAGGCTTGGCGGAGGCCGTCCGGGCGCTCGGCGGCTCGCCCGTCCAGATCCCCTTCGCGGACGTCTACACCGCGA
This sequence comes from Enterovirga rhinocerotis, assembly GCF_004363955.1. GTDB lineage: Bacteria > Pseudomonadota > Alphaproteobacteria > Rhizobiales > Beijerinckiaceae > Enterovirga > Enterovirga rhinocerotis. The sequence continues at coordinate 881,836 of NZ_SNZR01000013.1, read as the reverse complement.
TGCAGTACGGCACCGTCGACGCGGCCATCCTCGGCTTCCAGGGCGTCGAGAGCCAGCGCATGTACGAGGTCGGCAAGTACGTCCTCGTGCCGGCCTCCTTCTTCGGCACCACGATGATGGGCTGGGCCGCCAACAAGACGTGGTTCGACTCCCTTCCCGAGGCGGATCGCAAGGTCTTCGTGAAGGCGGTCGACCAGGCCTCGCGCCATAACCGCAAGGCGATCCTCGAAGAGATCGAGCACCTGACCAAGAACTACCGCGACCGCGGCATGACGGTGACCTTCCTCACCGAGCAGATGCCGGAATACGCGCAGTTCAAGACGGTGTTCGACCCCGTCCTGAAGGCCGCCCTGAAGCAGCTCAGCCCGCCGATCGCGGCGCTCGTGGCGCCGAAGTGAGGGCGTGAGCATGTCCTCGACGCTAGGCCGGGCGGCCGGCCTGGTCGTCCGGACCGTCGACGCGCTCGGCTGGCTCGGCGGCCAGTTCGCCAATCTCGGCATCTGGCTGCTGACGGCCTTCGTCACCTACGACGTGGCTCTGCGAACCCTCGCCGAGCCCACCCTCTGGGCCGGCGAGGTCAGCGTCTACCTGATGCTCGCGATCGCCTTTCTCGGAGCGGGCGCGACGCAGGCCGTCGACGGGCATTTCCGTGTCACCTTCGTCCGGGACATGTTCCCGCCGAGGGGCCGCGCGGTCCTGGACGTGATCTCGCTGCTTCTCGCCCTCGTCTTCGCCCTCATCTTCACCTGGGGCGCCTACACGCTCCTGTCCTTCTCCTGGATGCTCGACCTTCGCACCTCGACCATCCTGCAGGTCCCGCTCTGGATCATGCAGGCCTGCATGTTCGTCGGCGGCATCCTGCTCTCGCTCGCGACCCTCCGCGACCTGATCCGCGTCGCGCGGGAGGGAAGCGTGGTGGCCGACGAGGCCGAGGGCATCGACGTCATCTGAGGCAGCCCCGTGGAATTCATCGCGCTCGGGGTCATCGGCCTCTTCCTGCTCGCCCTCGCCATCGGCGTCCCCGTCTACAGCGCCATGGGCCTGTGCGCGGCGCTCGGCATCTATCTGGTCGAGGGCGGCGTCGGGCTTCCCAACAAGATGGCCGTGACCATCTACGGCTCGCTCGACAGCTTCGTCCTCCTCGCGATCCCGCTCTACATCCTCGCCGGGACCCTGCTTCAGGAGACCGGCCAGTCGACGAAGCTCTTCAACTTCGCCGCCTCCCTCGTCTCGCGCCTGAGGGGCGGCCTCGGCGTCGCGACCATCCTCGCCTGCGCGCTGTTCTCCGCCGTCTGCGGCTCGAGCATCGCGACCGCGGCCACGATCGGGCTCGTCGCCGTGCCGGCCCTGGCCGCGAACGGCTATCCGAGCGCGCGGGCCGGCGGCCTGATCGCGGCCGGCGGCACGCTCGGCATCCTCATCCCACCCTCGATCGCCCTCCTGATCTACGGCGTGCTGACGGACCAGTCGATCGGTGCCCTCTTCGTCGCGGGCGTCGTGCCCGGCATCATGCTGGTCGCGATCATGGCGCTCTACACGATCGCCTCGAACCCCAAGGACCCCCACCAGCGCCATTACACGGTTGGCGAGGTGGGCCGCGCCGCGCTCGACGCGCTGCCGGTCCTGCTGCTGCCCGTCCTGATCTTCGTGGGTCTCTATACCGGCATCGCGACCGCGACCGAGGTCGCGGCGATCGCCGTCGTCTACATCGTCACCGTCGGGCTCGCGATGAGGACCCTCGACCTCCGCAAGATCTGGCGGGCGGGGCTCTCGGCGGCCCATTCCTCGGTGATGATCTTCATGCTGATCGCCTTCGGGGCGCTCATGTCGTACTTCTTCACCATCACCGGCGTGCCCCATCGCCTGACCGCCGCCATCGCCGAATCCGGTCTCGGCTTCTTCGGCGTCGTCTCGCTGATGGTGATCTTCTACGTCGTGCTCGGCACGTTCCTCGAGGAACTGTCGATGATGCTGATCACGATCCCGATCCTCTATCCGGTCGCGATGCAGGCGGGGATCGATCCGCTGGCCTTCGGCATCTTCGTCGTGCTGGCGATCCAGGTGGCGCAGATCAGCCCGCCGGTCGGGCTCGTCCTGTTCGCCATCGCCAAGATCGGCAGCATCCCCTTCGACAAGCTTTCCCGGGCCATCGTGCCCTACTGCGTCCTGATGATCCTGATGATGTACGCCGTCTGCTACTGGCAGGGCATCGCCACATGGTTGCCGCGCACGATGGATTACAGCCGATGAGCGCCCCCATCGACAGCACCGCCCTCTGGCTGCCCTATGTGGAGCCCGGCTTCGTCGAGCCGCTCCGGACCTATGTGCGCGAGAGGATCGAGCCCGAGGCCGACCGGATCGACCGCGAGGACGTCTACCCGACCGAGATCATGAAGGCGCTCGCGCGGGACGGCCATTCGACCGTCATCCTGCCCGAGGAATTCGGCGGACGCGGGCTCGGCTACGAGCATGCCGCGGCGCTCTGCGAGGAGGTCTCCGTCGCGAGCGCGGCGGTCGGCGTGTCGCTGATCACGATCTTCCAGTGCCAGACGATGCTGCGCCTCTTCGGCCTCGACAGCCTGAAGCAGCGCTACCTGCCGGCCTTCGCGGACGGGCTGCTGTCGTCCTACGCCCTGACCGAGGCCCGCCACGGCAGCGACATCCGCTCGCTCGACACCAAGGCGCGCCGCGAGGGCGACGAGTGGATCGTCAAGGGCGAGAAGCACTTCATCACCTCGGGCTCGGCGGCCGAGTTCTTCGTGATCCTCGCCGAGACCGACAAGGGCGTCTCGGTCTTCGCCGTGCCGCGCGACGCCAAGGGCGTCTCCATCTACGAGGGGCAGAATTCAGCGACCTTCGGCCTGCGCAACGGCCCGCATATGAACGTCGTCTTCGACGAGGTTCGGCTCCCCTTCGACCACATGGTCGGCGAGGAGGGGAAGGGCGTGCGCCAGGCGGCGACCGTGCTGAACCATTCGCGCACGCTCGCCGGCGCCGTCTCGCTCGGCATCGCGCGGGCGGCCTTCGAGGGGGCGCTCCGCTTCGCGCGCGACCGTGTCGCCTTCGACCAGCGCGTCCTCGAGTTCCAGGGCATCCAGTGGTACTTCGCCGAGATGCTGACGGAGATCGACGCGGCGCGCCTGCTGATCTACCGCGCGACCGAGGCGCTGAACACGAAGGAGCAGGTGCCGCGCTTCGGCAGCGAGGCGAAGCTCAAGGCCTCCACGGTCGCGACCGCCGTCGCCACTCAGGCCGCCCAGATCTGCGGCGCCTACGGCATCATGGAGAACGCCCCCTTCGGCCGCTACCTGCGCGACGCCAAGGCCTACGAGGTCGCCGGCGGCTCGAACGAGGTCCTCAAGAACACCATCGCCAAGATGCTCCTGCCCATCGCCGGGCTCGATCCGCGCCGGAAGACCAGCTGAGATGTCGAACATCGCGAGCAGCCTCGCCGCGCAGGCGGCGCGGCGCGGCGCGGCGACGGCCGTCTTCGCCGACGAGGGCGACCTGTCCTGGCAGGACTGGGCCGACCTCTCGCTCCGCTCATCGGCCCGGTTCCGAGCGCTCGGGATCGCCGCCGGCTCGCACGCCGCCCTCCTCTGCACCAACCGGCCGGCCTATCTCGTCGCCTGGCTCGGCCTCGTGAATTCCGGCGCGGTGGTGGTCTCGCTGAACAGCGGCCTCGTCGGCGAGGGGCTGCGCTACGGAATCCGCCAGTCGAAGGCGAGCGCGCTGATCGTCGAGCGAGCGCTGTACGAGAAGCTCCGCGCCGATCTCGAGCCGGTCCTCGCCGGGCTCACCCTGATCGTCTTCGATGGCGAGGATGACCTCTATGCCGAGGCCCGGCGCCACGAGCCCGATCCGGTGCTGGATGCGGACGGCTCGGAGCCCGTCAGCATCATCTACACCTCCGGCACGACGGGGCCGCCGAAAGGCGTGCTGAACTGCCACGAGGCCTTCCTCGCCTGCGGCCGCGAGACGGCGACCCTGCTCGACATCGTCGAGGCGGACCGGATCATGGTGTTCCTGCCGCTCTTCCACACCAATCCGCAGATGTACGCGGTCATGACGGCGCTCGAGACCGGCTGCGCGCTCGTCATCCGTCCGAAACTCTCGGTCTCCGCCTTCTTCGACGATGCCCGCCGCTTCGGCGCGACGGTGTTCACCTATGTCGGCACCGTCCTCGCCATGCTGACGAGCCGCATCCGGGACGAGGTGCGCGACCATCCGATCACGCGCTGCATCGGCGGCGGCTGTCCGAAGGAGGTCTGGGGACCGGTGCAGGAGCGCTTCGGCATCACCCCGCACGAACTCTACGGCATGACCGAGGTCGGCGGCTGGGTGACGGGTAACCGGCGCGAGGCCTATCGCTTCGGCTCGGTCGGCAAGGCGCGGCCCGATGTCGAGGTCGCGGTCTTCGACGCGCAGGACCGTCCGGTGCCGCCCGGCACGCCCGGCGAGATCGTCGTGCGGCCGAAGGAGCCGGACACGATCCTCCTCGGCTATTGGGACAATGCGCAGGCAAGCTGGGAGGCCTCGCGGAACTTCTGGTTTCACACGGGCGATGCCGGCCAGTTCGACGAGGACGGCTATCTCTACTTCCTCGGCCGGACGAAGGAGATCATCCGCCGGGGCGGGGAGAACATCTCGCCCTTCGAGATCGAAACGGTGCTGCTCGACCACCCGGGCATCCGCGACGCGGCCGTGGTCGCGGTGCCGGATCCGATCTGGGGCCAGGAGATCAAGGCGGTGGTGGTGGCGGAGGGAGAGCTTGCCCCGCAAGCGGTCCGCGACTTCCTCGACGGGCGCGTTCCCGCCTACATGCTGCCGCGCTACGTGCAGCTCGTGTCCCTCATCCCCCGCACCGAGACGCAGAAGATCCAGCGCAAGGCGCTGCAGGAGAACGAGAGCGGCGTCGTCGATTTGGTGGGGCGCTCCTAGCGAGAGCGAACGTCAGGCCTGCGGGCGCACTATCGAGGCGAATGCGAAGCGACGCGGCGCCTCGTTGCGCGTGCGCCCTCGAGAACTCCTCCGACGGGAGACCCGCTCAGCGCCTGACGCGGACGGGCGCGAGGCGAAGGGGCGGGTCCAGCCGCGACGCGGTGACCTCACGAATGAGCCGCGCCGCATGGGCCCGGCGCTCGTTCCTATCCCGCTCTTCCTGCCGCGAGCGCTCCTCGGGATCGATCCCGAAGAGACGGCGGACGATCGTCAGCATCCTGTCCTCCATCGCTTGCAGGCATCAAACGCCCCAAACGTTTCAGGCGAATGTCGTCCGCGCACTGAAGCGACACCGAGGCGGACGCAGTCGGCGATATGCTCGCCGGCTTCGATCGGTTCCATTGAAACGCACACCGGCTGTGCGATGGCGCACGCGCCTCGACCCGCGCGAGACCGTTCCCCTGTGCCGTTCGCGCGGCGGACGATCGTCAGGTCGTGTGATGCCCCGGATCGGTGAGCAGACCCCGACGGACGAGAGACGCCCAGCCTTCCTCGGCCGTGTCGGCGAACTCGAACAAGGCAAGATCGTCGGGAGCGATCATGCCTTCGTCGACAAGCGCATCGAAATCGATGACCCGCTTCCAATAGGAACTGCCGAACAGGACGATCGGCGCCGGCGGCGCTTTCCGCGTCTGCTGCAAGGTCAGCACCTCGAAGAGCTCATCGAGCGTTCCGAACCCGCCGGGGAAGACCGCGAGAGCATTGGCACGCATCGCCAGATGCATCTTGCGCATCGCGAAATAATGGAAGCGGAACGTCAGCTCCGGCGTGATGTAGGGGTTCGGCCCTTGTTCGTGCGGCAGGGAGATGTTGTAGCCGATGCTCGGCGCACGGATATCAGATGCGCCACGATTGGCAGCCTCCATGATCCCCGGCCCGCCGCCGGTGGCGATGACGTTGTCCCGCCAGCGATTCCGGGGCGAAAAGGCGCCGCCTCTTTCCGAGGCGATCCGCGCGAAGTCCCGCGCGATCGCATAATAGCGCGATTGCGCCTCCTGGCGCTCCGCGAGCTTCTTCTCGTCGGGACTCTGTGCCGCCGCGAGAGCCGCCGCGGCCTGATCGGGGGATGGCGTGCGAGCGCTGCCGAACACGATGATCGTCGACCGGATGCCCCAATCCCTCAGCGACAGCTCGGCCTTCGCGTATTCGAGGGCGAAGCGGATCGACCGCATCTCGTCGCGGAGCAGGAAGTCGGTGTCCTCGACCGCAAGCAGGTAGCTCCGGGACGGAGCCGCATTCGTCTGATCCATTCGTCCTTCCAGGCCTCGCCAAGCCGCGTCCATTCCGGCCCTTCAGCCTCCCGACACCGGCACTGTCAAGCTGCAGCCGGATACGGTCTCGGCGCGGGTCCGTGCCCCGTGGGCGGGAGGAATCGAGCGATCCCGCCTCTTTCGATTCATCGGCTGTAGATGTTCCTGCGCGATGACATGCAGTCGGACTCGCCTTTTGGAGCACCGGTGTTCCAGCTTCGGTTGCAGCAGCTTCAGTCGCTTGGCGGCCTCACGATCGCCCTATGCTGCATCGTTCTCGGCGGCATGTCGTTCCTCGACGCCTGGAACGATGATCGGCGCGTGAAGGCCGGCATCGCGAATTTCGATCGCTTCCGGAAGGTTCTGGTCGCGGTCTCGGCGGTATCGGCCGAACGCGGTCCCGCCAATCTCGCCATGACGGTCGCGCCGGACGATCCCGCCGCGCAGGACTGGCTCCGCAAGGCGCGAGCGACGACGGATTCGGCGATCGATGCCGCCGCCGACGCCTTGCAGGGAGACCTGCCGGGCCTGCAAGGCGTCACGAAGGAGTTGAAGGAGCTCCGCGCGCGCCTCGCCGAGGGCCGCGCGGCGGTCGACAAGGTGGCGGCGACCCGTCCCGACCTCCGCTCGCCAGGCGCGCTGACACGCGCGATCCTCGCGATGTTCGTCGCGGCGGATATCGCCGAGCAGGCCCGCATGCATGCCGGCCTGCTCCCGGTGCAGGCGACGCCCGAGATCGGCACGGAGGTCTTCCTCGGGATCGCCGCGAGCAGCCTGCGCGAACATGCCGGCCGCTACGGTTCCTACGTCGTCATGCAACTCGTGCCGAACTCGACCGATATCGACGTCGCGTTCGAACGGATGTTCGAGACGGCCGGGCGGCTGCTGACGTTGCGCCGGGCCGTGGAGACGTTGACGCTGCCCATGCGAGCCGAGCACTCGGGCGTCGTGCGGGCGATGGCAGCCCTCGATGCGCGCTTCTTCCAGGAATCGATGCCGCTGGCCGCCGCCGCGGCGAGAGGCGCCCGGGCCGACGAACGCATGAGCGTCAAGACGTTCACGGGACTCTACGTCCCGAACCTGCGCCTGGCCGACGATCTGCGCGAGGAGGTCGCGGCCGCCTCGCGCTGGAAGCTGGAACAGATCCACAGCCGCGCGCTGACGAAGCTCGTTGCGTCCGGCGTCCTGACGGCGCTTGTCTGCCTGATCGTGCTCGGGATCACCTTCATCCTCCGCCACGCGCTCTTTTATCCGCTCACGACGGTGAGGCGGCAGGTCATCGCGCTGGCGAGCGGCGATCTGTCCGAGCCGAAACTCGAGGGTCGGGTCGGGAAGGAGGTCGGCGAGATGCTGGCCGAGCTGAACACGCTGCGCGGCGACCAGCGTCTCCGCAGGGAGCTCGACGACGCGCAGCGAGCGATGGCCGATGAGCTCCGGGAGCTTGCCCAGACCGACGCGCTGACGGGGATCCTCAATCGTCGAGCGATCGAGGCCGAGGCCGAGCGCATGACGAAGCTGGCCGAGGATGCCGGCGAGTCCTTCGGACTCGTCCTCTTCGACATCGACCATTTCAAGCGGATCAACCACACCCACGGCCACGGCACGGGCGACATCGTTCTGAGGCGGATCGCAAGGGAACTCGTCCAGCTGATAGGCCCCGGGATGGCTCTGGGCCGCTACGGCGGAGAGGAATTCGCCCTTCTGCTTCCGAACACCACGGCAGCCGAGGCGGCGGCCGTCGCGGAGCATTTCAGAGAGCGCATCGCGGAGATGCAGCTCGACGAGGCGCCGACGCTCGCCGTCACCGCCAGCTTCGGCGTCGCCACGCTGGCACCGGGCTCGGCCGCGGCGTGGGAGTCGCTGGTCGCCACGGCGGATCGCCGCCTCTATGCCGCCAAGCGCGCAGGTCGGAACCGGGTCTGCGGCGACGACCAGATGCCCGACTGGCGCTGGGTCGCCGCCTGACGGGCGACGCGTCGCCCTCCCCTCGGCCCGCGCGATCCGCCCTTCCGAGTTATCGTGGAAACATGCTGTGACCGGAAAACCGGTCCCGCAGCATGCTTTAACGTCGCTCGGGCAGGCAGCTGCGTGCGAGGTCGAGGAAGGCTCGGGCCCGGTGCGAGAGCGGCGCCGGGAGTGCGGCCGACCAGTCGATCCCGTGCTTCTCCTCGGAGGACATCTCCCCGAAGGTGAGCGCATATCCATCGGGCTGGAACATCGGATCGTAGCCGAAGCCGCGTTCTCCGCGCGGGGCGACGAGCCGCCCATGGACCCGCCCCTCGAACAACTCCTCGTGACCGTCGGGCCAGGCGAGGACGAGCGCCGACACGAAATGCGCGCGCCGCCGCTCCGGCTCGGTAACTCCGCGCCGCGCGAGTTCCCGGTCGATGCGGGCCATGGCGGCGGCAAAATCCGCCGGCTTGCCGGCCCAGCGGGCGGAGAACAGGCCCGGCGCGCCGTCGAGCGCCTCGACCGCGATGCCGGAATCGTCGGCGAGCGCGGGCAGGCCCGAGGCGCGGGCCGCCGCATGCGCCTTGATCGCGGCGTTCTCGGCATAGGTCGTGCCGGTCTCGTCGGGCTCGGCGAGACCGAGTTCGCCGGCCGAGACGGCCTCGATCCCGAACGGCGCGAGAAGCTCGCGCATCTCGACGAGCTTGCCCGGATTATGGGTCGCGACGACGATGCGGCCCGAGAGGCGGCGATGCCCGCTCACGGCGCGATCGCCGCCTTCTGCAGCGCGACGAGATCGGCGATGCCGCCCTTGGCGAGGGCCAGCATGGCCAGCAGTTCCTCCTGCGAGAAGGGCTTGCCCTCGGCCGTTCCCTGCACCTCGACGATCCCGCCCGATCCGGTCATCACGAAATTGGCGTCGGTCTCGGCCGCCGAATCCTCGGCATAATCGAGATCGAGCACGGGCGAGCCCTGGTGGATGCCGCAGGAGACCGCCGCGACGTGGTCGCGCAGCGGATCGACGGAGATGATCGAACGCGCCTGCATCCAGGCGAAACAATCGCGCAGCGCGATCCAGGCGCCGGTGATCGAGGCGGTGCGGGTGCCGCCATCGGCCTGGATCACATCGCAATCGATCGTGACCTGGCGCTCGCCGAGAGCCGGCAGGTTGGTGACGGCGCGGAGCGAGCGGCCGATGAGACGCTGGATCTCCTGGGTGCGGCCGGACGGCTTGCCCGAGGTCACTTCGCGGCGCGTCCGTTCATGGGTCGCACGCGGCAGCATGGAGTATTCCGCCGTGACCCAGCCCCGTCCGGAGCCGCGCAGCCAGGGCGGCCCCCGCTCTTCCAGCGACGCCGTGCACAGCACCTTCGTGTTGCCGAAGGAGACGAGGCACGACCCCTCGGCATAGCGAGCGACGTTGCGTTCGAGCGTGACCGGGCGCAGCTCGTCCGGTCGGCGCTTGGAGGGCCGTGTCATGATGTCCCTTGGGCGTTCGTAAGAGGTCGACCGGCTCTGTAAGGAGGGCGAAGGCGTGCCGCAAGCGACGGAGCCGGTCAGATCATTCCCGATCGTTCTTCGAGGGCCCAGACGAGGTGCCCGGCGCTGTCCTTCGAGAAACAGCAGAAGACGACGCGCTCCATCCCGGCCTCCGGCAGGGTCTCGAGGACGGTGCGGATCGCGATGGGCGCCGCACGTTCGGGAGGAAAGCCGTAGACACCCGTCGAGATGGCGGGAAAAGCGACGGATCGGGCTCCGAGACCGGCCGCGACGAGGAGGGAGCGACGGTAGCACGAGGCGAGAAGCTCCGCCTCGCCGGCCGTCCCGCCCTGCCAGACCGGCCCCACCGTGTGGACGACCCAGGCGGACGGGAGACGGAAACCGGGCGTCGGCTTGGCATCGCCCGTCTCGCACCCGCCGAGGGATCGGCACGCCTCGAGGAGTTCCGGCCCGGCCGCGCGATGGATGGCGCCATCGACGCCGCCGCCGCCGAGAAGGCTCGAATTTGCCGCGTTGACGATGGCGTCGAGCGCCAGCGTCGTGATGTCGGCAATCTCGACCGAGAGCGCCGCGCTCCCATGCCTCCGCGTCATCAGGATGTCGTGCATCCCGCTACCCTACGACGGTTCTGCGGCCGCGCAAAAGCCGCTCCGGGCGAGGCCGACGCCCCGGATGTCCGAGGAGATTGAGACAGGGCGGGGCCGTGCGGCCGACGTGGCCGAGCCGGGATCCGCAGCCGGTGCTCCCGGTCCGGATCATTGACTTGCAGGGCGGCCACCACCACAAACAGAGCATCATGTCGACGCATCGCGGACATTTCCGGGTCTGTCCCATCGCGGGACGCTGAGCCCGACGATCGGCCCCCGGCGCCGAACGTCGGGCGGGCCGCCTATGGCGGCCGCACCGGCGTGAGCCGGCCCCCTCGCTCATTCCCTGTCCATCTTCTGCCGCCGAGCGTCGTCGCTTGGCGGCGCTCGGATATCGAGATCCCACCCATGACGTCGCCCACCCGTCCCCGCCGCCCCAAGATCACCTTGACGCGATCGGATCACGCCCGCCTGACGGCGCTGGCCAACGGCCTGCCGGATCAGAGCTCCGCGCTCGCGGACGAACTCCTGTTCGAGCTCGAGCGCGCCCGGATCGTCAAGGACGGCTCCCTCGGCCCGAAGATCGTCCGCGTCGGCTCGACCCTGTCGTTCAGGCCCGACAACGGACCGGCCCGCACCGTCACGCTGGTCTATCCGCCCGATGCCGATATCGAGCGCTCGCGCATCTCGGTCATGACCCCCATCGGGGCGGCGCTGATCGGCCTGTCCGAGGGGCAATCGATCGATTGGCGGGACCGCACCGGCGGCGCGCACGTGCTCGAGGTCCTGGACGTGCAGGCACCGGCCGAGCCCGGAGCGATCAGGCCGGCGACGCCGCCCGCCGGCGAGGCGGCCTGAGGCGAGCCGTCACCGGATCGCCATCCAGGCGACGCTGAGGATGGTGGCTCCGCAAAAGGCGATCGCGAACCAGTCCCAGAGGCTCATCCGTCATTCTCCGCAAGGCGCTCCGCTTCGCGATGCGGACGGGTCCGCCGGCAGGCCGGGTCCCTCGCGAATCGCGGCGCGCGCAAGCCACCTCCGTTAACCCGATATGAGCGCGGCCGGGAATGACCAGGAACCACATTGACTCCTCCCCGCGTCTTCGGCGACGCGGGGACTTCCCGCGGTGGAGCCATTGCCCTACAAGGCCCTTCGATCTGTCGGGGCGTAGCGCAGTCTGGTAGCGCATCTGCTTTGGGACAAGATGTCCCTGACCTTCGGATCGTACTGATTTCATTTGGCTTTCTTCCTGTCTGAATCCTCAATGTCGGGAGAAATGTCGGGAGATTGTGTCGCCGATCTCGTTTTGGCGGCTCGCTCCATCGCATCCAGAACCTCGTCATGGACGACGTGCGCGTACTTCGTCGTGGTCGTGATGCTGGTGTGCCGAAGGAGCGTCTGGGCGATCTTGATGTTACCCGAGGCGCGCATCACACGCGTCGCGGCGGTGTGCCGGTTGTCGTGGAACCGATAACCGGGAAGGGCGGTCTTCGCGAACCGCCGGAAGGCCGTCTTCAGCCCTTCGTATGTGATCGGATATCGCCCCCCGACGCGCCGGACCTCGCTCGCGCGCTTGGCGACGTAGGTGAACACGAATTCCGGATGCTGCCCCTGAAGGGGCCACAGCAACTCTCGGATGCTCGGGGGCATGGGGATCGGGGCCAGCTTGTCGCCCTTCCCCTTGATCCAGATCTGACGGCCGCCCCAGTCCACGTCTTGCCAGCGCAGGCTCACGCACTCATTCAGCCGGCAGCCAGAGAGGAGCGCGAACCGCACGATCGCGTGGTAGTCCGGCCGCAGGCTCTTGAAGAGCTTCGTCTCCTCGTCGTCGCGCAGTTCTCGGACCCTCTCCTCGGGTTCCTTGAGGAGGTGGTCTCGCCATCGGATCGGCGCGACCGGCTCGCGCCAAACCTCGGCAGCGCGTTTCAGGATGCGCCTCAGCACTTCGGTCACGGTGCGGTTCACGGTCGCGTTCGAGACTGGCACGCTGATCTCGCCGCGCTGGACGGCATCACGACGCCGCTTCTGGACGAGCTTGGCGACCGTGGCTCCCGTGATGGCGGGAAGCCGCGTCCCTTTCCCTACCTCGCGCTGCAACCATGCGAGCGACCACTCGATGCCACCGGATGTCGAGGCGAATTGCCCAACCTCCTCCCAGTAGCGCGTCGAGGCGACCCCGAACGTCATGGGCTGCCTCCCGAGAGCGGCAGCCTCTTCAAGTTGCTTCCGCGCTTCCGACTTCCTGGCGCGCTCGAAGGCGTCGGCATCCCGCTTAGACGTGCACTTCGTCGAGCCGTAAAATCGATGACCGCCGATATCGAAGTCGTAGAGGAAGAAGCGGCGTCCAGTTTTCCGGTAGGTCGACATCCGGCCTTCCTCTGCTCAGCCAAGAAGTTGGCCACGTCGTCAGGGTGAAACATCCGGCGCTCGCGCTGCAAGCCGCGCCCGGTGGGAATGTAGGGGAGACGTCCGTCGCGGACGTGCTCGCGCAGCGTCCGAGGTGTGATCCCTAGGGAATCGGCCACCTCCTGGGGGGTGAGGAGCTTCGTCATAACGGGCAACCCTCCTCGATCCACGCGGCCAACTCGCCTTCGCGCCGGAACCATTCCCCCACTGCCTGCTGCCCGGCGAACCGGCGATGCAACGCACGCTCGTCGAGCGTGCTGCCCGCGAAGATGGCCACCGTCACCAGCTTGAAGGGAGAAGCAGTCTGGAGGGATGCGAGGCGCCGCCCTGGATCAGAAGCGAACCCGATTTTGATATGCTCGCCGGAGGCCACGACATAGACCTTGCCGTGGCGCACAGGCTGCTTTGGCCGGTGCCGATCTGGGCCGCCCTTCCTGATCCACTTGCGGATCGCCAGAACATTGTACGAGTAGCAGTCAGAGAGCTTGGCCGCCGTTGGCACGTCGCCATTCTCGCTGAGCCGGCGAAGTTCGCCCAACGGGATACCGACGACCGAAGCAAGCTCCTTGTCGCGGATCCTTTCAACTCGAAATGGCTTGTTCGGGCGATGGCCGATTGGAGCCTGCACGCGCCGCAGCGCTTCGCCCAGGATTTCGGCGACTTCGCGCGCTCCGATGCGTTCCCGCGCCCCCATGCTACTCGTCCTCAGGCGGGGCGGGCCGCCAGTGCGAGGGGCCGTGACCGCTATCCTCGCACCACGTGAAGGACTCGTCCGGCGCTTTCCACAGGCCGATCTCCAGCGAGACGAGAGGGTTGTCGCCGATCGGGTTCCAGCGCATCCGGTAGGAGCCCACGTCCTCGTGCATCAGCTCGACGACAGTCCCATCCCTCGGCGCCGTCTCGATCGGCCTCCAGTCGTCACCCATGGCTGGGGTCCTCCGGTTTGGAGCGGGCGGTCGCGAGGGTCTGCCGGAGCCTGGCGAACAGAGACGATGGCGCGCCCTCGCCTGCATCGAAGTGGGACGCCATCTCCGATCGAATCCGATCCTCCTCCCGGGCAAGGTCTTTGCGCCACTTCATCCCGGTGCCGCCTTCCCACCTGCATTTGTGGACGCGCATCTCCTCAGCTTCTGGCTCCGTCCCCTCGAATTCGAAGGTGCCGTAGCCCGAAACTCGGATGAGCCATGTTGTCGTCTTAGCCGCCATGCTTCTTCTCCTGGGTCGCGAGTGAGCGGAGGAAAGCCGAGAGGAGAAACCTCGGCAGGGCGTCCCAAATATTCTGCTCCGGCGCGCGACGGTCTCGACCCTCGATCGCCCCGAGCAGCAGGTATTCGCCTCGGACCGGCAGCTTCTCCCGTATGTGGGCGGTCACGGCGTCGAGACTGGAGGTCAGGGGTGGGATTCGGAGGGAGTTCATCAACACGATGGCGCCATCGCGGTCGATCACGAGCGTTTCGCCGCCGGCCTCTTTTCGGGCGGCTTTAACCCACGCGCGGTCCTTGCCGGGGAAACGCATCCCGAAGGCCCACGAAGCACTTCCTGACCCGATGGAGACGTAGCCCGTTGGGCCGCCATCCGGTGCTTTCCCTACGGGCCTCGCGAACACGTCGAACATCACCTCCGCGTCGAGATCGCGATCCGCCCCCTTCGCCCCTTCGACCTTCTCAGCGAGACGGAGCAGTTCTTCTGGATTAGCCATCGCTGTTCTCCAGGCTGGCGAGGTACTGGCGGCCGGCTTCAGTCACAGCCCACCGTTCGCGCAGGTGATTAAGGCGTTTGACGCCAGCCACGCCTTTATCGGCGAGCCGCCAAAGTCGGGTCGTAGTCAGGCCTCTGGGGAGCCTCGTCAGCGCCTCGCCTCCCCAGGTCGTGAAGGATATCGGAGAGCACTCCGCTAGCGCGCGCAGATCCTGAACCTGCCGGGCCGTCAGCTTCGGTCTCTCAGCCATTGTTCTTCTCCGCGAGAGAGCGGATGGCGGCGGCGATTCGACCGACGATGTTAGGGGCTGCGAAGCAGAAGTGGCTCTCAGCGACCTTCGCCGCCTCCTCCGCCATCTCCCGGCGTCCCTCGGCTCTTGCGCGGGCGAGGTCGGCAGGGTGGCGCTCGATCAGATCGGCGGCTTCCTCGCATCTACCCGCCGCCTCAATGTCAGGCTCAATGCCGATGCCGGCATCTCGATACGCCCTGGCCGCCTCTCGCAGCCTCTCCACGATCCCATCCGCTGCGACAGGATCGGGTGCCGTCTCTCCGGCCGGAGCGGCGAACGCGGGATCGAGTCTCCGCATCGCCATGTATGCGTACCCCAGCGGGCCGCCGCCCTCGTCTGGACGCTCGCTCGGAGTTACGCTGCACACATCCGCTTCTTTACGAGCATACGCCGTGTAGCCGGCCTGCAACATCGCAACCGATGGCTCGTCCTTGCTACCAACCGGAGCGTCCGGTGAGAGGCGGGCGGGTGCTACGAAACCGCGATAGAAGCGACGGGCGATATCGCGGAACTGCTCCTGCGTGTCGCGCGGGACCATTCTAAGCCATCCGTCGCCCCTCTGGCCCGTATCGTCTTCGTGTTCGGGCCAGGAATAGTGCGGAAAGCTTGGGTCTGGGTAGACGACTTCATCGTGGAGCCACTGCGCAATGCGCTCGATCTCGTCCACCAGCTCATTCGGTTTGGTGGTCATGACGGGTCTCCGGAGGCGGGAGGTGCGATCGTAACGAACAGGCCAAGGCCAGAAGCCTCCATCGCTCCCAGCGCCTGTTGGCCCATGCCGACTAGGACAATGCCGTGGCCAGGAGAGCCGCCAACCGACCCATCAGGCCGGATGAACTTCGTCTTCCCGCGCGGGAAAAGAAGGCCTTCTGCACGAGGAACCAACTCGTCATGGAACCAGCCGCTCGACGTGTACGCGCGGACGATAGCTACGCCTTGGCCGTGCGCGAGAAACCTGCGCAGCCAAGGGATATGCCCCTCACGACCGCCGAATGGCGGGTTCATGAAGACGAGCCCCGTCCACAGTTGGGAAAGTCCATCGTCCGCGATCGTGTAGACACGCCGGGCCGGCACCCAATGGCCCGGCCCCGGAGAACACGGGTCCAGGTCGAACGTCAGACCGAGCGCATCGAAGATCGCGGGCGGCGTATACCAATCATCGGACTTGCCGACGCAGGGCTCGTGCTCGGCCATCTCACCCCTCCTTCGCGGTCGGGGCGGGGGCGGCGCGGTCCAGGCGCTCACCATCCGCGAAGATGAGAGCGGCGGCCTTGACGAGGTTTCGGCGGCGGTCGGCAGGCTTCCACCACGACCAGTGCCAAGGCCAAAGAGGGGCGCCCCATACCTTTTCTGTCCCGAGCGCGTAGCAGGCGGCGGCATCGGAAAGTTCACCCTTGTCGTGCTTGTCGTCGTGCTCAGGCGTCCAACCCTCGACCTCGATCTGACGGCGGCGCTCGGCGAGCACGTCGGACGCGAACTGAGACATCAGCATCGGCTGGGCGACTTCGAGGGTAGCGCGGGCTTCTTCTTCGCACTGACGCCACAGGTCGTCAGGCAGCCTTGACCCCGTTGGGTCCTTTACGAGCCCCATCTTGTTCGCCGCGATCAAGCGCGCTTCCCGCTCGACAGCCTCCTCGCTCACCCCACCACGGGCCTCTAGCTGACGCTTGAGGGTGGAGAGTTCGGATTCGGCGGCGGCCATGCATTCGACAGCGCCTTGCCCACCGGCCTCGGTGGCGTTCGCCATCTCGACGAAGTTCCCATTCGTGAGGTCTCGGTCGTAGTCGGTCCCGCCGAAGATCGCGGCCCGGAGATCGTCTCGTTCGGCTTCTGCCTTGGCGAGCTTCGCGTTGAGGTCGTCCCGCTCCGTTGTGACACGGACGCGGGCGTCATTCGTCCTGCCTTGAATGCAGGCCCAATGATCCGCTTCCGATTGTGCTCTGTCCCGCTCGGCTTCTGCCTTGAGGCGGGCGGCTTCACCTTCAGCACGACCGGCCTTCAAGCCCTCCTCGTACTGGCCCCTCGCGATTGCGCCGATCGAGAGGTCATGGACCTCCCCCGCCTCCTTCTCCGAAGCCCCTTGGCCGGCGGAGAGTTGAGACTGTTCTTCCACCTGCTCGACGGCATCACGAGCCACGCGGATGGACGCGTAGAGCATCCCTCGAATTGCGCTGTCGGAGACGCTGACCAAATCAACTTCGTCCGGAGAGCCGATCGTTCTCAGCGCATCCAGGAGTTCGGCAATGATCTGGTCCTTGGCTTCGGGCCCAGACTCAGGGATGGATCCAATGGGAGGGATCATGGCCGGGCTCCTGTGGAGGGCTGGCGGCGCTGGACGACTGTTCCGTCCATCCGCTTCTTGAGGTGGCTGTTGCGGCCGCCCTGAAGCCGCCGGCCGCGGCGGGGCTCCGGGGTTTCGCCGACGTCCTTCGCGAGAAGGCGGGCCTGGAACTCAGCTTCCTTCTTCGTCAGGCGGCGGGTGTGCGCGATCTCGCCGGCATCGGCGCCGCGCGTGGTCGCGCCCGTGCCGAAGGTCTTCGCCCGGTGATCGGCTTTCGAGCGCCAGATCAGGGCCCGCGGATCGTGCTGGTGGGGCTGGTGCTCGCCTGTCACCGGATCAATCGGGCGAAGCGCCAGCGCCGGGAAGTGATCGAGCTCCGCGTCCGTCGGCTCAAGCCCGAGCTGATAGAGCGCGGCCCAGAGCTGGATCTTCATCGGGACCTTGCGGCGGGGTTCGGCAGGGCGGGCCATCACTGCACCACCGTCACGCGCTGAGCGGCCCGCGTGACCGCCGTGTACTTCCAGCGCCAGGCGTCCTCTCGGCAGAATGACGACTCGTCGAAGACGACGACATCGTCCCATTGCGAGCCCTGCGCCTTGTGGCAGGTCAGGGCGTAGCCGTATGTGAACTCCTGGGTCCCGCGGCGCTGCTCCCAGGTGAGGCGATCCTCGCGCCCGTCGAAGAACTCAGGCAACACGCGGATCTCGGTCGGCTCAACCTCGACGTGGTCCTCCGACGTGACCAGCATCTCGACGAGCTCGCCCGGCCTGCCCATGGATTCGACGCGCCAGATGCCGCCGTTCAGGAGCTTCTTCTCCCGCTCGTTGCGCAGGCAGACCAGCTTATCGCCAACCTGCGGCCCGGACGGGTCCATCCCTCGAAGCGAGCGGATGCGATCGTTGTAGGCTCGCCGCGTCTTGTTCATGCCTACGAGCACCTGATCGGCGGCGAGAATGCGCTGAGCGTCGATGTCCTCGCGACGGATCACGCGGCTCTCGCCGTAGTCGCCGAGATCGAGCCGGCCGCCCTCCCGTATCCTCATCGACATTGCGATGATCGGGTTGTCCCGCGCCTGACGATGGACCTCTGTCAGCATGACGTCCGGATCGGCAGCGGTGAAGTAGCCAGTGCCTTTGACGGGCGGAAGCTGGGCGGGATCGCCGAGTACCAGGACTTTCGTGCCGAACGAGAGGAGGTCGGCGGCGAGCGCCTCGTCGACCATCGACACCTCGTCGATCACGACGAGCTTCGCATCCTTGACGGTGCTCGCGGGGTTCAGCCGGAACTTGGGCTCCCAGCCCTGCGCCGCCTCGTCGATCGAGTAGATCATCGAGTGGATCGTCGAGGCGTTCCGGCAGCCCTTCCGGTGAAGCATCAGGGCGGCCTTGCCGGTGAAGGCACCGAACAGCACCTTGCCCTTCACGCCCTCCGCGAGATCCTTCGCGAGCGTCGTCTTGCCCGTGCCGGCGTAGCCGAACAGGCGGAAGACCTGGCTCGACTCGTCCTTCAGCCAGCGGCGGACCTCCTTCACGGCCGCCTCCTGTTGTGGCGACCATGTCATGCTGCAGCCCTCCGCTCCGCATAGTCGCGGTCCTTCTCGAGCATCCGGACAATCGACGGCAGGCCGATCTCCTCCGCGAACGCGATGGCTCGATCATGCTCGAATGGTTCAAGGAGCATCGCCTCGATCGGGGTCGAGTAGTCGACGCAGCAGTCGAGGCTCACGAGACAGCGAGAGGTCAGCGCAAGGTCGGCGTTGGCCGCAACCTTCACCCACATAGCGGCCGGCTTCTTCGCCGCCGCCTTCTCTGGTGCAGCCGCGAGCACTGCTGCAAGGCTGCCGAACTCGGCCACCAACTTCGCCGCCGTCTTGATGCCGATGCCCGGCACACCTGGCACGCCGTCGCCAGGATCTCCCGCGAGCCCCTGGACGTCGATCACGAGATCGGGTGGAACGCCGAACTTCTCGACGACTTCGTCGTGCCCGAAGAGTCGCGCCGGCCGATAGCCTGGATAACCCTCGACCCCGCATTGGGGATCGAACACTTGGACACCGGGACGGACAAGTTGCAGCAGATCCTTGTCGCCGGAGATGATCAGGCATGACGCGTCCTGCTCGACGGCCGTGAGCGCGTAGGTCGCAATGAGATCGTCGGCCTCGTAGCCGGTCTCCTCGACTGCGCAGATCCCCATGGCCTCGGCAGCCACGCGCATGAGCGGCATCTGGACGTGGAGATCGTCATCGAGAGGCGGGCGGCCCGCCTTGTATGCCGGGTAGATCTCGTGTCGCCAGTTCCTCCGCCCGGCATCGAACACCATGCCCATGTGCGTCGGGACGCGATTGTGCGCGCCCCGCTTGCGCCACCAGAAGAGCCTCTCGGCGAAGCGCTTCACGGCACCGATGGGCTCGCCGCGATCATTCACGTTGTACGCTTGATCTTGGAGCTTCGAGCTGTGGTAGTCCCGGTGGATGAACGACGAGGCATCCACGAGGAAGAGATCGTCGGTCGGTCGGAGCGCGTTCATCGGAAGCTCCCGCGGATCCGGCGCTGCTTGGCGCGGAGGAGTCCGTCGACATCGAGCCCCGGGACGACCTGGGTGGAGAGCACCCCCATGGAAGCCATCCCGAACTCGATCATCTCGTCGTGGTCGAACGTGGAGAGCGAGCGCGGATTGATCGTCACACCGCCCCCCATAGTGAGCCAGGAATCGACGTGCCGAAGCTCGGTCTTGAGGAACGTCATCAGCGCGTCGGATGTCGGCCAATCCGTGTTCGGATAGACGTCTCCAACCACGGCGTAGAGGAGGCGCCGATAGGCAGGGTTCGGCGCGCGGAAGAGCGAGACTTCGACATCGCTGCCCACAGGGAAGCGCGCGAGCTCGTCGCCTGCGTGGTCATCGGCCGGGGCGAGCCCCGTTCCCGTGACCCTCATCATGGCGCTGGGGAGATCGCGAGCGGCCATGTTCAGGCGTCCGCCGGACGAAGAGCGTCAACGCGGCCATGGACGGCCTTCTTGGCCTCCTCGTAGAGAGCCTGCTTCACGCCAAGGTCTTCTCGGAGCTTCGACTCGTGCAGGAAGCGGCGCTTGAGATCCCGGGCCTCGTCATACGTCTTGGCTCGTTCCGCCATCGCGACGCGCTGCGCGACGTACTGCTCCGCGGAGGTGGGCTGGGCATCGACGTCAACCGAGGCAGCAAGTGGCGTGTCGGCCTTCCCTGCGGCGTTGGCCTTTTCGGATGGGGGCGCGAACCTCGCGATCAGAGATGTGATTTCGGCCTTCAGCTTTCGCTCCGCGGCCGCATCGATCTCGATCTCGCGGCGAAGCGCCTTCGACGAGTTCCATGCCTCCGACATGCGCTTGGCAGTGTCGGTGTCGACGACCTTCGCGGCGGCGCCCTCAATCCACGCGATATAGTCGGCCGGGCTCTCGATATCGGGCAGATCGAATGGGTCGGCCGGTTTCGCCGTCGCAGGCGTCGTCTCGGTCGCTGGCTTCCCGATCCGGGTCAGCGTCTCCGCTTTCAGCGCGCGCGCCCGGTCGACGCCATCCTCCGTC
Organism: Enterovirga rhinocerotis; assembly: GCF_004363955.1. Classification (GTDB taxonomy): domain Bacteria; phylum Pseudomonadota; class Alphaproteobacteria; order Rhizobiales; family Beijerinckiaceae; genus Enterovirga; species Enterovirga rhinocerotis. The sequence continues at coordinate 861,316 of NZ_SNZR01000013.1, read as the reverse complement.
TGCTCGAGGAGCGACTCCGCATCGAAGTCGTCGTAGAACTCCTCGACTTGGTCGGCCGTCTTCGCGAAGCCGAGTTTCTCCTTCAGCTCCACCAGGATCTCGTCAGGGGTCTGCCTCTCGTCCTCGGTAAGCTCGGTCTGAGCCACAGCCGATGCGGCATCCGTCGCGACCTCGGTGACCTCCGCTTCCTCGATGTGTTCGGTCTGCGGCTGGACCGGCTCGTTTGCCGCCTTCGCCTCGACCGGTGGCGGGCTCGGCGGTGCGCGGCGCGCCTTCGCGGGACGGGCCTCTGCCGTCTCATCCTCATGGCCGATCATCTCCTCGGCGATCGCCATGCCCTTGAGGATGTCCGCGAAGGTGTCGCGCAAAGCGAAGGCGCGGGCGCGCATCTTCAGCATTCGCTTCGGGCTAGTGACCCAAGGGGTCGGCCCTTTGGACCCGGACTTGCCCCACAGCTTCGCCGTGATGGCATCGGCGATGGAGAACTCCTCCTCCTTCGCCTTCTCGCCGGCCCGCTTCACGCGACAGATGGCAGTGTAGAGGCGCTCGTCTCCCTTCGGGTCGGCCCAGTTGGTGGGTGGCTTGCCTTCGTATCGCTCCTCGAACTCCTCGAGTTCACCGGACGCCCGCACCATAGCCAGGGAGAGGTCGCCCCAGATCCGTGGCGCGCCGTTGATGACCGCGATCCCCTGGAGGGCCTGCATCGGCTTGATGCCCAGCTCGAGCCCGGTCATCAGCGCGACCATGACCTTCTCAGGCCGGTCCATGCCGTAGGGCACGAGGCCGCTCGCGAAGATGGCCGCCGACAGGCGCTGCACATCCTCGAAGGTAGCCGGCACGATGGCGTTGACCTGCCCGCCGGCGACAATCGGAGTACGCTGCGGCGCGACGGTAGCGAGTTCCTGGCTCAAGTTGTTCTCCCGATTTTGCGGCTCAGCGAGCCCTTTGCTCTTCGACGAGGCGTGCGCCCTCGACCTCGCCGCCAGAACGCAGGAGCTGGTGGACGACTTGATCGAAGACGGGTCGGACGATCCGGTTTTCCTTGAAGGCCTTCGTCGCCGCGACCTGAGCCCACGCTTTCTCGAAATCGTCGAAGGCGACGGACGTCACGGTCATCAGCGAGACCTTCCGGCCGCCCCCAGCGCCCCCGGCTGTGACCTTCGCTTCGGGAGCAGGACGACCGGCTTCGAGCGCCGCCTTCCGCTCCGCCGCTTTCCGGGCGGTCTCGGCCTTCAGAAAGCCACCGATAAGATCGGTGATGCGCTCGCGGCTGCGCTTCCGATCCGCGACGACAGGAGCCCAGAGCTTCTCGAGGCGGTCGGCCTCGGCGAGTACAGGCGCCTTCTCTGTGCGCTTGCCTTCGGCCGCCTCGTCTTCGAGCGCCTTCAGATCAGCCTTGAACTTGCCGGCGGTGTCGGCGTCGGCCTGTGACTTGATCTCGCCGCCGATGCCCTGCACCCACTTCCTGATCTTGCGGTCGAGTTCTGCCCCGCGATCCGCAATGTCAGCGTGTTTCTCGGGCGGCGTGTTCGGGCGGTCCTCGTGCGGGTTGCCCGTGTCCTCGTCGCCGGCGGACTCGCGCAGAGCACGCTCTTCCGGCCAGCCGTGGCCGTTGATCACGCCCTCGTAGACCTCGTGCGAGATTGCCTTCGACCGGCTGAAGACCCTCTCGCAGAACTCCTCATCGGCAAGTTGGTCCTCACCATCGGCGCCCAGCCGACCGACAAAGTCCTCGACGTCCTCATCCCAGAAGACCGCAAGCACCTGGCGGCCGATCTTTGTCCGAAGCTCGTAGTACCCCTGAGCCACCTTCCCCCGAGGCAGGGCGCGCGGGAGCCCGGACAGTTCCTCCCGCCAGGACGTCCATGCATCCTCGTTCGGCGCGATCTGGGCGCTCATCGTCTACTCCGCGGCTTGGCGTTGAGAGGCGGCGGCGAGCTGCTGCTCGCGCTCGACGAGAGCGCTGGCGCGGAACAGCAACCACCTGATCATCTGCAGGCGGTCAGGTGCACTGCCGCGCTGCTGGGCCATGATCTGAGAGCCGGCTTCGACCACGCAGACCTGGGCGACGCTCAACAGCGGGTAGAGGCCCTCCATCCGCGAGATGTGTCCGACCATGCCGACGAAGGGCTCGTGCTGAGGCGTAAGCGGGCCGCCGTGGCAGGTGTTCGGCGGGAGGAGAGGGAAGCGGGTCATGCGCGCGCCACCGGCGTCACGGGCACCACCAGCTTCTCGCTCTCGCAGTTGAGCGACCTCAGAGCGTGACGGGTGACCCCGGCTGCGAAATCTTGGGCCGCCTGCTCAAGGTCGCCTTCGAACGAATTGCTCACCACCGAGGCAAGGGCATTGCCGAGCCCCTGCCGCATTCCTTCGATGATCGCGTCGATGGGCGTCGCCCGGTCGAACTCAGCGAGGAATGCGGAACGGACACCTACCTGGATCTCGACAATGATCCTCGCAATGGCGCCGTCTGCGCCGGACTTTTCCATCTCCCGACGGATATGGTCCGGAAGGACCGCGTTCCGCCCAGCATCCTGGTTCGGCGTGAGACTCGTCATCGGTCGCTCCTGCCAAGTGCTGAGGCCTCGCCATCGGCATCCTGATGCGGGCACGGGCCCGGAGCCCGACGAGGCCAGAGGGCGCCAGCGAGACCAGCCACCGCGATGCCGGCCAGGATCGCGCCGCCGAGCCACTGGTCGAAGGCGCTGGCCAGTTCGCTCGTGCAGCCGGCGAGCACGGTCGATCCCGCGATCACGGACGCGGCGACGATGGCGTTCCGACGCTCGCGATGCGCCATGCCGTCGAGGACCGGGGTCGCGGCCGGCTCGCGCTTGGGCTCGTGCCGGAGCGAGAGCGGATCGCGGGCGCCGTAGGCCTCAAGGATCGCCAGCACCGCGTCCACGGTCTCGCCCCGAAGCGTCTTGTCGTCGGGATGGCTGAGGGCGTTGATGTCCTCCCATGCGAGGTCGATCGGCCGGATTTCGGACGACGCGTGCCGAGCGATCAGGCCGGAATCGTCCCGCCGGATGTAGGCGAGCGTCTCTTCGAAGCGGGCGTCCATGTCAGCGCCCCTCCTTCTGCTTCTCGCTCAAGGCCCACAGGGCAGCGAGGGTGCCGTAGCTGGGGCCGGAGAGGAGAGCCTTCTTGAGGCGCGGCAGGACGCGGACCGCGGACTTCGTCTCCGAGGCCTCGTCGGCGGGCTGAGGAGCGGTCGTCATCACGACACCTCCTCGATCTCAGCGAGGCTGGCGCGAAGATCGGCCAGCCACTTGTTGCGGCTCTCCGTCCTCTCGATCTCCTTCGCCCTCTCCCGGGTGTGATAGCCGACTTCCCGACTTGCCTTTTGGAGTTCGTCGTCGAACCAATCTTCAGGCGACAGAGGTGCCGGCTGTTCGCTCCACGGTCCCGTGCTGCAGTCGAAATTGATCGAACTTTCGAGCTGCTCGATCATGAACTCCTTCAGCGGCTCATGTTCACTCGAAGGCGGCGCCCAATCGCGCACACGAACCAGCATGGCTTCGTAGCGCTCGCGATGGAGCAGGCGGCGAGCCTTGTACTCGTTGAGGCTCTTGTCGCTCTCCCGCTGAGACTCCTCGGCCGCCGCGCGGACTTCCTCCGACGACATTGCGAGGAGTTGGATCAGGCGGACGCGAGCCGCGGCGAGACGCTCGTCGTGGTATGCGGTCTGAGGCTCGAAGCGATCAGGGATCGGCGCATCCCCGGGCTCGTCTCGCATCGAGTAGAGAGCGCCGAATCCGCGCGCGCACTGCATCGCGAAGTCGGGGAATGTGGTGATCGAGCCGTCCTGAACGGCCGCGGTGTATCCCGTAGGCATCAGACGCCTCCCGTCGGCTGGAGCCGGCCGGCCGCGATCTGCCGAGCCCGGCGCGCATTGGCCTGCTCGTGCTTGAAGCGATCACGGATGAAGTAGCTGGTCTGCTCCGCCTTCGCGGCGCGGTGGCGATCGCCGGACTGCTCGCGGCGCTCGGCCTTCGAAGCGTTCCGCCGCGCGGCCCGGCAGGACGAAGCCTTGCCGGAGCCCCTCTGTTTCCAGGGATGAGCCATGTCAGGCGGCCTCCTTCATGCCGGCCGCGCGGAGGTCGGCCTCGATCGTCTGGCGGGAGCGGAGGTAGACGGCGGTCGCGCGCCCATAGGTCTGGTGCGCCGCGATGTAGGCGAGCGCGTCAGCCTCGGTCTCGAAGCGCGGGATGCCGGCGCTGAACTCGACCTGCCCGCCGGTCGCGATCCGCCACGATCCGGTCTTGCCGGGGTTCTCGTGGTGCCAGCGGCCGTCGGCGATCTTCTGGTCGATCAGCCGGATGTCGGCGCGCACCGCAGCGAACCGGCCCGGCGAGTAGAACAGGTTGTCCCGCTGCGCCTGAAGCGCCTTGTACTCGGCGGTGTCGAAGTAGGTATCGGTCGCGGGCTGCATCGCCATCTCCGTCCGGGTGACAGACGAAGAATGTGCCCATCCTGGGCATATGTCAATCCCATATTGGGCACGGATTGGCTGGGCATCTCACGGTCTGGGCCTGCTAGCGGCGTTGCGCGCGACCCCATGAGAAGCGCTTATGCGGAGGCGGCTTCGACTAGCCGAAGCCTGGCTGGGGGGAGAGAGGTGGGGTAGGGTCTCGCGATGTCGTGGCGCGCGATCACCGAGGACGACAAGGACGGACGGCGGCTCGTGGTGGCCGGCGGGACCTATGTCCGCGGCAATCGCCTCATCCTCCCGCAGCTCTTCCCGTCGATGGTCGCTTGGGACGGACAGGACTGGCTGATCTGCGACAACGAAGGCGAGAAGGCCGTCATCCGCAATCCGAAGCGAGCGCTCGATCTGCCGGAGGGTTAGGGGTAAGCAACCCGTTGTCACCAAGCACCACGAGCCCGCAACGACGGCCTGCTTGCTAAACTGCGCAAGCATGTTATTTGTCTGCGGGATGATGCTTGCGGAGAACGGATCATGGCGAACAGCAAATCGGCAGAGCCTCAGAGCAAGGGCGGTAAAGCGCGAGCGGCCGCTCTATCCTCGGAAGAGCGGCGTGCGGTAGCAAAGGTCGGCGCTACTGCGAGATGGGAAGCTTATCGCGCATTGCCAAAGGCGACCCACGGATCCGCAGAACATCCTCTCCGTCTCGGAGACATCGATATTCCCTGTTATGTCCTCGATGATGGCCGTCGCGTGCTCTCACTCGGAGGGATCGTAAAGGCTCTGGGAATGTCGATTGGCGGAGCAGGTTCAGGCGAGGGTGATCGACTGGGCAAATTTGCTACTGGAAAGGCAATTTCTCCATTTGTTTCCAGTAGCTTGATCAGCAGGATCGCCGAGCCGGTGAGGTTCCGGACTCCGTCCGGAGGGAGTGCCGCAACGGGCTATGAAGCAAACATTCTTCCAGAAATCTGTGAGGCCGTCTTAGCCGCTCGTCAAGCTGGCGCACTGCTAAAGCAGCAGATGCATATCGCCGACCAGTGTGAGGCCTTGATCAGAGCGTTCGCCAAGGTCGGAATTGTTGCTCTTGTCGACGAAGTGACAGGCTTCCAGGCGGATCGTGAACGGGACGAGCTGTATAAGTTGCTGTCGGTGTACCTAGCCGAAGAGCGACTGGCGTGGGCGAAACGCTTCCCTGATGAATTCTATAAGCAGATCTACCGGCTGAAGGGGTGGAGATGGCCGGTAGGACGGGCTAAGACGCCACTATTGGGGCATATTACCAATGATATTGTCTACGAGAGGCTGCCGCCCGGAGTATTGGAGGCGCTGCGCGAGTTGAACCCGACCGCCGAAGACACCAAGAGAAGGAAATACAAGCACCACCAATTCCTATCGGAGACAGTCGGGCAACCGGACCTACGGGATCATATTCTGCAGCTTATACCGATCATGAAGATTTCCAGGGATTGGTCGTCATTCAAGCGACATCTTGAAGTGGCGTTCCCGAGGATCGGATCGCAAGGCGATCTCGACTTGGACTCAGGTGATGTCGCGCAATAGCAGCCGCCGCCTCCTCATCATACGTCACGGCCAGCAACCTGTAGGCCGCTTCGTCCGCCTCGTAGGCGAGGAGGGATGCGAGGATGGGGTCGGAGGCAGCGGTCAAGGAGGCTATTGGGTTTCCGGTTAGCGGTCGGTTTGTGGTGTGCCGGCCAGCGCATCCAGGATCGAGCTATAGGGGAGGCGCGCGACGATCGTCCCCTGGTTCGCTACCGCCGCAAGCCCGGCTCCGCGACAGATCAAGGTGACACTCCCGGTTTGCCGCAGGCAAAAAGCATCTGGGCTGTCGATGAAGCGGAGCCCCGGAAGGCCGCGAACAATCAGCGTTCGGCCATCTGGTACCGCTCCGATTGGCTTTACGACGAAGATCCGGAAGCCGGCGGCGTACAGGATCAGACCTGTAAGCAGAACAACGCCAATCACGATAAAGAACGATCTCATGCTTTCTCACCAACGTTGAGATCCGGCTGCGGGGATCGAGGCTGGGGGCGGGACCGTCAGGCAGGTTGGGCAGCATCTACCCACTTACCCACTGCCGAAATTCATCGAGAGACCGCCAACCGTAGACCACTCCGCCGACGCTCGACGAAATAGTGAAGTCCTGATGGACCCAGTAAGGCGTGCCCCGGTACTCCATCTCATACTGGCGCGGGGAGCTCGACATCGACGCATGCGATTCCGGCGCCGGCCTCAACCTCGGTTCGACACTCGCAATAGCCGTCGTGGCGGGTAGATCGCGACCGCAAAATCTACAAACAACGGCGGCAGCCTTTATCGTTTCAGCGCAGAACGGACATTCTCGGGTTCCGTTCGTCGCGCTTTTGTGTGTCGCGATCTCCGCGATTTGCCTTCGATGGTCCGCCTCGGACGCCGCTCGACGGGCCTCGATCTCTCGAGCCTCCGAGGCGGCAAGTACACTCGATGCCCGCTCTTGCTCTTTGAGGTCGGGCATGAGCACCAGCACCAATAGGCTGATCAACGGCGCGATGGCGCCTAACAGCGCCCACCCTGCGGCTCCCCGGCCTCGGGATTGAGCCAGGAGGCCATTCAAGATGGCACCCAACAGCATGATCGCAACGATCTCCACCGCAAACTCCTACACGTGCCGGCGATGAACGGCCCGAGCATTGGCAAAGCGCGGACAGCGGCGAATCCGCGGGGCGGGGGGCGGCATAACCGCAACTTCAGCGGTCATTGACCGGCGTCGCCATATGACTGTTGCGCCAAGCGCGATGGCGAGGCGTAACCGACCTGCGGGTGCGCGCCGGATGGGGCAGTGGCGATCACGGCCGCATGCACAAGGCCAACCCGGTTCTGAAGTTCACGCAGCTCGTTTCGAACGGATATCACGTCCTCTCTGCTCACGATAGTTGCATAGATGATGCAGCCCGCGACTAGAAGAAGCGTCGCGGTAGCGGCTCTGCCCCACAACGCGCCAGCATAGGCCGCTTCAGCGAAAGAAAACGATGATTTTTCGGAATACGACCAAGCTACGGCAATCGATACAGCCGCAGCAAGTGCGAAGATGCTGCTTAAGATACCCACTGTGTTTTTGAGCATAGCCGGCCGCTCCGTTCTAAATGGTTACATTGGTAGCTATCGAAGCCAAGCTGAGACCGTCGTCCACCGAATGTCCATGAGGCCGAGATCGCAGTTCGCTCTGATGTATTCGGTCCCGCTATGGACGAAGCGTCGTTTCCCGGCCTCGGCCACCCAAGTCGACGGGTCCGGTAGATGCGACCCCGAGATCAGCATCGGTGCATGAGGCACCCCGCCATTGGTCAGAAGATCGAAAAGCTTCTCGTTCGCCATTTTGATGGCTTCGAGCGCCTGCTTGGCCGCAACATTCTTGAGGAACCCAGCTACCATCGAAAGAGCTGCGGCCTCGGCGGCGAGAGTCACGCTAGGAGCACCTATCACGCCGGCAGATAGACCGCTGCCGCCGAGGGATCGAGCCGCCTGCGCGCGGAGCGTGGCGATCTCCTGAACCTTTTCCTCCGGATACAGGAAGACTTGCTCAACCAGCACCCATCCAGATCCAGGTAGCAGCAATCTCATCACCTCAGCTCCGTCGAAGTCACGAGTGCCGTCATTGTCCTTTTCCGATCGCCTTGCCTAAAGGCGGGTTAGCCGAGCGATAGCTCGACCGACGATGGTGACTTCGTCCGGATGCCTCTCGTCGTCGCCCTGCTTTGGGTTGTCTGAGACGAGGACGATCTGGGCAGCGGCGCCGCGCCCGGTGCGCCTTAAGCGCTTCACGAGGACCTCGTCACCGTAGCGGTGATCGACGATTACAAAGACACCGCCTTGGCCGATATTGTGGTCGTTCGTGTCAGCAAAGACTCGGTCGCCCGAGAGCAGCGTCATCTCCATCGAGTCGCCGCGCACCCGCACCGCATGGACGACGCCGGGCTTTGAGCGGGTGAACTCGCTGAGTAGATAGGACGGCAGAACGATCTCGCCCCGGACCGCATCGGCCGAATACGTCAACCCGTTGCCACCGACAGTGCTATAGATCAGGCTGTTCTCGCCGGGGCCGGCCCCGCCGGCGGCGTCAAGATCGGGGATCGCGCCCGGTAGGGTGCCACGATACGGGCCGATAGATGACACGCCGGACTCGGCTCCAGGCTCGTCGGAACGGGCATGGTCGTCATCCTCGTGCTCGACCGCTACTCGCGTCAACTCGCGCGGTTCAAGGTCGAGCTTTTCGGACACGAGCATTCCAGGATCGACATCGAGCGCTGGCGCCGCCCGGTCGATCCAGACGTCAGATAGCCGCCGTGTCCCAGCCTCCAGCTTGGTGATTTGGTTGCGGCTAGTGCCCATGCGCTCAGCGAGCGCCTCCTGCGATAAGCCTCGCCAATTCCTCAGGCGCTTGAGATTGTTAGCCATGCCCGAAGTGGGCACGAATGGGCACAGCGTTGCCAGCCACCAAGGTGGGCACACTTTTCGCTTGTGATAGTGCCCATGATGGGCATATCATGCGCCCATGAGGATCGGCGACTATCTCAAATCCGAAGGTCTCGACGAGGAAGGCTTCGCGGCTCGGAGCGGTGGCGCGTTTTCGTCCGAGGCGGTCAGAAAGTGGCGCTTCGGTCAACGGACGCCTCGGCTGAAGCATCTCGTCCAAATCGCGGAACTGACTAACGGCGCGGTTACCGCCAACGACTTTCTGCCCTCGCCCTCTCCCTCTGAGGAGGAAGCGGCGTGAGCCGGCGCCAAGCCATCGGCTGCGCTGCTCTGAGCGAGGCGGCCTGATATGGAGCCGACCTTCCACGAGTTATACGGCAACGAAATCGCGACGGGCGCGGTCGTCACGGCGATCGGGCTCATGGCCGCGGTCGCGCTGTATGTGGGTGGTCGGTGCCGAGCGCATGAGGCGAAGGCTGCCCCGCAGGTTCAAGCCGATGCAGGGTCTTCCCGCCGCCGGACGCAGCGTCCGCGCGTTCCGTCGCGATGCGGCCCGCGTCCTGCTCGCCTGTTCGATCCCTCGGATCCGCGCTCGTGGCCGAAGTCGGCCGACGGCGACCCGATCTCACCTCATCCTGTTCCGGGGGCGCGATGACCACCCCCGCAATCCATTCGGACCCGAAGGTCCGACCGAAGCATCGTCGGGATGACCCTCCCGGCGTTGCGCTGCCCTCCTTGGGCGTTTCCTCCCTAGACTGCGGCCTGCCCTCCGGGGTGGGCCGCTTTTTCGGGAGCATCCTTCCGACGACGTTGCCCTCGCTTCCCGGCACCGGCCGCGTCGTCTTCTCGCGCGAGGCGTGCTGAATGTACGCGCTCGCCTTCACTCCTGACCTCCTTCCGTCAGCACCGGTCCTTGCCGGCTCCGTCGATGTCCGCAAGACATCACAGGAGCGACCCAAGGTCATGGAAAGGTCACCCGAGAGCTTGGGATTTTCACCCAAGGCGTGGACGAGCGCGGCCGAGGAAGCTCGAGAGCTGATCCGGATCATCGCCGGCCCCTTGAACCTCGGCGACAGCGTGAAGGCGGTTCTCGCCCGCGTCGCCCGCAAGACTGGGCTCGGCGACCGCCGTGTCCGCGCCATCTGGAACGAAGAAGCACGGGCGATCCGATCTGAGGAGATGGATCGCCTCCGGGCCACGGCAGCCCAGGAGCCCTCCCATGCAATCACGGCCGGACGTGCCGAAGCTGCCGCTCTGGCAGCGGTGCTCTCTCGCGTTCTGGCGAGCGATGCCCAGCCCCATCCGCATCTGGCGCGGGAGGACCTTGCTGCGGCGCGCGACCTCGTGCGCCGCCTTGGCCTTGGAGATCGCCCCCGAACTGGCGGCGGACCACCCGGCTGACAACCCTCACCACTGAAGGAGAGCATCATGGCCCGTGGCCGCCCGAAACTGTCCGAGGACGAGAAAGCCCGCCGCAAGGAGGACAAGGCCGCTCAGAAGGCAGCCTACGTCGCCGAGAACGCGCTCGCGAAGATGCCGGCCGATCGCGAGAAGCGCATCGAACTCTTCGACGAGGCGGCGCGGATCAAGACCGAGCAGCAGTCGGCCGCGGGCAGCTATTCCGCCCAGATCAAGCGGATGCACGAGGTCTTCGGCCTGACGAAGGAGGCCATCAAGATCCGCGGCATCCTCGCGAAGTGCCGCGACGGCGTCTACGAAGCGACGGTTCAGCAGGTGCAGATCCTGCTCGAAGACATCAACCGCCCGTTCCAGCTCTCAATGTTCGCGGGCGAGCCCGGCCAGGGCGAGACCGAGGCCCCCGGCGCCGTCTTCGACAACACCACGTCCGGCCAGCGTCAGAAGGACGTCCAGCCTCAGGCCGCCAAGGCCAAGGAGCCGCCGGCTGCACCGAGCGAGCCGAGGGCCGGCCTTCCGCTGGACGAAGCCCAGAAGCGGCTCGAGGAGGCGAAGGCTACGGCCGAGTCCAAGCGGGCCGGCAAGAAGGCGTCCGCTCCTCCGCCGGCGCCGGTCGGCGATGCCGACGAGGAAGACCTTCGACCCCGTCACCTCCGGCAGGCCGATCAGGACCGCGATGCCCTCGACGCGGTCGCCGGCGCGATTCACTGAGCGGAGCGGCGGATCGTGGCCTACGAAGGCGTCATCATCGCCCTGGACCTCGCTTCGGTGAGCGGCATCGCGGAGGGCAAGCCGGGGGAAACCCCTCAGCTCTCCGCAGAGCGCTTCCGTAAGCCCACCGACGAGTACGAGGAGTCGTTCGGTCGCGCGATCGGCTGGATCGCGGAACGTCTCGTCACCGAGCGCTTCATCGGCGGCAAGTTCTACGGCCGGGGCGAGGCGATCGAAGAAGGCATGATCCGCGTCGTGATCGAGGCCCCAATCATGTCGTTCTCCGGCGAGACGACGAACGCGGACGCTCTCCTGATCACCAAGGGGCTTTGGGCCTGCATCGGTGGGTTCGCCCGCCGCAGGGGAGCGATGGTCCGGCGACACGCCGTCACGACCGTCCGCAAGGCATTCATGGGCTTCGGCAGGGCCCCGAAACACTGCCCGAAGGATTACGAGAAGCGCGAGGCGCGGCGCATCTGCCAGGCGCTCGGCTGGAACCCTCCCAACCTTGATGCCGCCGACGCGGCCGCGCTGTGGTGGTTCGCCTGCTCGCAATGGGCTCCCGCGGTGGCCCAGGACGTTCGTCCGCACTGGCTGAATCCCGAACTCGCTCTGCGGGGCGCGGCATGACGGGCCTCCTCGACATTGGTTGCGGCAGGGCCTCTGTCACGAGACCGGACCAGCATCACATCGCGAAAGTCCTGAAGGCGCGGGCCGCCCGGATCTTTGCTCGCGAGGAAATCCGGGACGCCGATCGCCGCGGCCGCAGCATGGGGGACGGTGCCGACGACGGCCGTCTCATGGACGCGACCTGCCACAGCATCGCCGGCGACATCGTCGGCTCCCTTACCGACAACGAGTTCGCGCGGCTCATGGCCCGCGTGCAGAAGCGAAAGGCCGCGGCATGAAACACAGGGATGTTTCGCGGCGAAACCGAATCCTGGACCTCTACGCGGTCACGGACATGCCGCATGACAGGATAGCCGAGTACACGAGCGCCTCCCCGGGCTCGGTCAAGGTTGTGTTGTCGATGGCTCGGGCGGAAAATGATCCTCGCGCCACTCAAGGAGATCGCCGCCGTGGCCGCCCAGAGCGAGAGCGGCCGGCGAAACGCCCGCAGCGGGTCGTTGCACCTGGGATCGAGCTCGACGGAGAACGCAATTACATCCGCGGGCCGGGCGGGACATGGCTTGCAGAGCACGGCCTGATCCAGGTCCTCAAGAGGATCGCATCTGGGTCTGGCGCGGATATGCAGGCGCTGACCGTCGGCGTGATGACGCCTGACCGGCTGGTGACTTGCGAGCCTGAATGGCGCCGCCAGCTGGCTTGTATCGGCATTTCATTCGGCCGCCGGTCCGGGGCTTATTTCTTCGAACTGGCGGAGGCGTCATGAACGCTCAGACCCTCTTCTCGCCGCTCGCGCCCTGGCCTTTCGGAGACCTGCAGCCGCATGCCTTCAACCTGATCGTCGTAGACTTCCCGTGGCGGTTCGATCTCCGGAGTCCGCGCGGCGAGAAGAAGAGTGCGCAGGCACATTACCGGTGCTACCCGCCCGAGGAGATGGCTTGGCGCTTCCCTGTGCAGGAACTCGCCGAGCCGTCGGCGCTGCTCCTTGCCTTCGCGACCGCGCCTCTAATCGATCGCCAGATCGCCGTCGTGCGGCGAATGGGCTTCGTCTTCAAGACCCTCACGTTCTGGCGAAAGGTCTTCCCGAGCGGCAAGCGCGCGGTGGGGCCCGGCTATCGGGTTCGCGGTGAGATCGAGCCCGTCATCATCGCCACGATCGGCGAGCCTCGGCATCAGCCCTTCGATGGCGATATCTCCGGCGTCCGCCGCGAGCACAGTCGGAAGCCCGACGAGTTCTATCGCCATGTCGACGCGCGCTGCCCAGGGCTCCGGCGCCGCGCCGACGTCTTCACCCGCGAGACCCGACCCGGATGGGCTGGCTGGGGCGACGAGGCCACGAAGCTCGATGAGGTGGCGGCATGACCCGGCGCGTCCTCCCTGACCGTCGTCCCGGCCTTCGCTTCGACCTCGAGCATGGCGGCTTCGATCTGAACGTGATGATCGGAATGCCCGAACCCGGCGAGGCCGCCGAGGTCTTCGTCTCGGCGCATCGCAAGATCGGCACCCCATTGATGGCGAGCGTCCGCGACTCCGCGATCCTCGTCAGCCTCCTCCTGCAGCACGGCTGCGACATCGGCACGATCGCCGGGGCCCTCACTCGGGAAGCTGACGGCATGCCCGCCAGCCCGGCTGGAGCCGTCGTCGACGCCATGGTCGCGCAGATCGGGGACCTTGCATGACATCCCGCCCCGCGCCCCTCGTTCCGGCCGACTGCGACCTTCGCGACTTCGCGTTCATGCCGCTCGACGTCGCGCGGCTTCGCGATAGCGATCTCGCGGCGAATGAGACGCCCGAGGCCTGTTGGGCCGCGGTTCTGTTGTGGGCCGCGTCATGGCACCAAGTGCCCGCCGGTTCGATCCCGAATGACGACCGCTGGATCGCGAAGACCGCCGGCTACGCGCACCGTGGCAAAATCGCGAGAGAGTGGAAAGCCGTTCGCGAGGGCGCGCTCCGCAACTGGGTCGAGTGCGACGACGGCCGGCTCTACCATCCGGTAGTCGCCGAAAAGGCGAACGCCGCTTGGGAAGGTCGCATCCGCCAGCGCTGGATGACCGAGTGCGCGCGGATAAAGAAGCACAATCAGCGGCACACGATGTCCCTCGAAATTCCCAGCCTTGAGGATTGGGTGTCTTCGGGTTGTCCCTCGGGACAAGCGCTCCCTGTCCCTGGGGACACAAACAGACGTCCCCAGGACAGTACCGGGGACAAGGCTTCCAAGGGAGAGGGAGAGGGAGAGGGACAGAGAGAAAGAGAATCCCCCCTAGCCCCCCAGGGGGCAAGCCGGGACATGCTCGGGGCTATCGAACCGCGATTACCGGCGAGAGCCAGGGCGAAGCCGAGATCGGCCATCCCTGCGCACTGGCAGCCGACCGAGAAGCTCGTGGCCTGGCTCCGCGAGGAGGCCCGCAAGAGGGGCGTCACGCTGAAGCGCTTGGAAGTCGAGGCCCAGACCGAGGCGATGATCGACCACCACGCCAGCAAGGGGAACGTCTGGGCAGATCACGACGCGGTGTGGCGCCGGTGGATGCGGAACTACCTCGCCGGCTGGGGGCGGGGTCCCATTCCGTCTGGACGGTCATCGCCCTCCGGCGAAGCCTTCCGAGTGTGACCCATGCCGACCGCCCGAGAACTTCTCGATCGCTTCCGGATAGATCTCCGGCGAGAGCAGGCCGGCAACAACTTGGCTCTCTGCCCGCAATGTTCGGCGGGCAGGAAGCCGGCGAACCGCAAAAAGAAGTGTCTGTCGGTAAAAATCGATAGTGAAGGCATCCAGTTTTATTGTCACAACTGCGAATGGCGAGGCGGAGCATTCTATGACGACCGAGGCGGTAAACCCGAAGGTCTTCGAGTTCTTCGAAAAGAGGGGCATCGGACCCGAGACAGTCACTCGTACCGGGATCTACAGCGCTCGTCGTCGTCGCGATGGCGATGATCAGAGCTTCGCAACCGAGCCTGACCCCAATGGCAACATCATCGCCTTCCCGTTCTTCGAACGAGGTGAGGTCGTCGCCGAAAAGTACCGAGCGCCCGGCAAGAAGTTCTACCAGCGGCCGAAGCCCCGCAAGACGTTCTACAACTCGGACATCCTCGACGACCCGGCGCTCGCGGCATCGACTGCGGCGCTCGTCATCACCGAAGGCGAGATGGACGCGCTCTCCGTGATCGAGGCCGGATATCCCTTCGCCGTCTCGGTTCCCGATGGCGCGCCGCCGGCCCGAGACAAAAATGGCCGCCTCATCGCGGTCCCTGAGAACGCCGACGACGTCGACCCCGAGAACGACGACAAGTTCGCCTTCGTGTTCAACAACTGGGACAGGCTCCAGCGGGTGAAGCGGATCGTCATCGCGGTCGACAACGACGAGCCCGGCACGCGCCTCGCCGCCGAGCTGGTTCGCCGCCTCGGCCGAGTCCGGTGCTCGTTCGTCGCCTATCCGGAGGGCTGCAAGGACCTGAACGACGTCCTGCTGCATCACGGGCCCGGCCACGTGATCAACCTCATCAGCCAAGCGAGGCCGTATCCGGTTCGCGGGCTCTACACGCTGTCGGAGTTTCCGCCGGAGCCGGAGCTCCGCCCGGTCTCTACCGGCTGGCCCGAGCTCGACGCTCACGTCCTCGTCTATCACCCGTCCCTCATGGTGATCACCGGCTTCGCCAACGCGGGGAAGACTTCCTTCGCGACGCAGATGGTCGCCCAGCTCGCGAGCCAGCATCGCTGGAACGCCGCCATCGCCTCATTCGAGATGCGCGTGAATCCATTCATCCGGGACGCACTGATCGCCGGCTACCTCCAGCGCCCGCGGCCGTGGAGCAACGAGGAGAAGGCCCGCGGCCGCGCATGGGTCGAGCAGCACTTCACCTTCATCGCGCCCGATCCGGAATCGGACGATGACACGAACCTCGACTGGTTGATCGAGAAGGCCGAGGCGGCCGTCATCCGACATGGCGCCCGCGTGCTCCTGCTCGACCCGTGGAACGAGGTCGACCACGCCCGCAAGGCCGATGAGACCCACACCGAGTACGTCGGCCGAGCCCTACGGCGCCTTAAGACCTTCGCCCGCCGGTTCGACGTCCTCGTCATCATCGTCGCCCATCCTTCGAAGGGCGCCACCTTCAAGAGCGACAAGGACCTGTCTCTCTACGACGTCGCCGATTCCGCGCATTTCGCCAACAAGGCTGACCAGGGTCTGATCCTCGTGAAAGGACGGGAGGAGGGCACCTCGACGATCCTGGTCAAGAAAATCCGCTATCAGCCCGAGACCGGCCGCCCAGGCGAGATCCCGCTGAAGTTCGATCTCAGGACCAGGCTTTTCACCTCGCCGGATCCAGAGATCGGCGGAGACGACGGAGACGACGGCGACGACCTGTGGAGGCGACGATGATCGTCCCTCTCGAACGCCTCAACGCGCTGGCGCTGAAGGAGCGTCTCGAAGAGATCGGCTGGTCTCTGTCGGCCCTCCGGCGCGAGCAGCAGGAGATCGTCGAGGCCATCCGGCAGACGCATCCGGATTTGCCCGCGCCGAACCTGACCGCCGATGCGAAGGCAGCCCGTATCCCGCTCTACGCCCAGCTCGACGACTGCAACGCGCGAATCCACCCCCTGAAGGAGGAAGCCGCCGCGATCCGCCGCGAGCTTGCTCAACGACCCGATGAGGAGCGTGACGCCGCATGAAGACCGCCGTCCCCGAACGTGCCGTGCGTCCGACCGCGCGGGAGAAGCGCGACCCCGCCAAGCCGAAGGCCTGGAAAACCACCGCCCGCCGCAAGCATGACGAGGCCGTCCGGCTCGCCGGCCTCTACACTGCCATGGCGGCCGATCTCGATGTAGAGGCGCGGGCGCTCGCCGAGGCCGGCCAGGACAACGCGAAAGTCGTCGCGGCACTGGCACGGACCCGGAAGGCCGCGAAGAAGTACCTAGGCCAGGCGAACGCACTCTCCGCCCCCGCAGATCGGGCGGATGCCGAGGTGGCCGCCCGCCTCGCCGCGCTGGCGCCGAAGCCGTTTCAGAGCGCTGAAGCGAAGCGGGCCGAAAAGCGCGCGCAAGTTCGGGCCGAGCGCGAGCAGACGGCGCAACGCAACCGCTACAAAGGCCTCGACTACATCCAGACCGACCTCCGCACCGCAGGCGGCGCACGCACCTTCGATGTCCTCGACAACACTCGGATCCAGAAGGGAATCTCGACTGTCCGGCGGAAGCACCATGAGATGACGCATCTCCCGTCGCAGCGGTCGCTGTGGCGCGAGAAGGCGGCCAAGGCCTTCGACGATCTATACCATGCCTCGCGGTCCGAGCACGGCTTGAAGAGCCCGGACATCGGCATGAAGGTCGATCACTCGGCCTCGACGGGGCGCGCCTACGATCGCGCCGTGAGCAGCATGGCGTATTCGAAGTTGGAGCGCGAGCTCCCCGATTGCGTCGTCAGGCTCCTCGAGGCGGTCATCATCGAGGACAAGCGCTTCGACTTCATCGGACGGGAGATCGGCTGCACTGAAGGACAGGCCGGACGGTACTTCGCCGCCGCCCTCGACGACGTCTGCGACATACTTGGGATCAAGCGGCCCAGGAAGGCGAAGGGCAAGCCGGTATTCTACAAAGGCCAGCGCGTGAAATGCGTCGATCCCCAAGCTGCCTCAGCCACCCCCCCGCTAGTGAAGGGCGCGTTCTACTCGGTTGTGAAGGTGGTCGATATGCCGACCCGAGATGGAGGCTGCGTGCAGGGTCTAGTTCTCGCCGGGGTGGAGTTGAGCCCAGGCATTCCCGGCCTGCTCGCGCGTCGGTTTGTCAGCCGGTCGATCGCTGACGTCGAGCATGACGAACGCGCTCTCGGCCACTATCCCACCATTCGCTGAAAGCGCGACGGCGGCAGCACCGAACTCACGAAAACGGAGAAGGCCGCCTGATAGCGGCAGATTTACCCAAGGCTGCGATTGACAGCTCCGCTTTACCGAACTGACTGTGCACGTGCGGGAGGGTGCCTTGGAGAGTCTGGTCATAATCGCTATCGCGGGGGCGGCATCTTTGATCTGCGCGTGCGTGGCGCTCGTGCTGTTCCTGATCCACGTCCGTCGGAAGCTTGCGGAGGAGCGACAGCTCAGGGCATTCGAAGCCGCTCTGCACAGCCGAGAGCTCGACGAGCAACGCGCTACTTCAGCATCCGATCTGGATACCCAGAAGTCAGATCTGCTGAAGGCACTTGCAGAGGTTGAGCGAAGAAATGTCGAATTGGAGGAAAAACTTGAACCGATCTATTCCATTGAGGATGAGCTTGCCAATCTGCGATCAGAGATAATTACGCGCCTCAAGCAGATCGAATCGCTGAAGAGCGCATACTCTGAGAAGAAGACAACGTTCGACAGCTTGGTTGCCGAGGTCGCCATTTATGACGAGCGACTCGCGTTCGCTGAGCTTGGTGTCTACGAGCCGCATTTTGAATTCGAGGACAGCGAAGCGTACAAGAAAGAGGTGTCCGTTGCGCGCGCCCATCAGAAAATGATGGCGAACGAGAAGACCGCCGTCGTTTCCAAAGCGAAGATTTATGTCGACGGCAGCTTGGCGAAGGGCCAAACACTCATAAACCGGACGATCCGCCTTACACTGCGAGCGTTCAACGGCGAGGCCGACGCTGCAGTGGCAAATGTGCGATGGAACAACGTGAATGCAATGGAGAGCCGAATTCTGGCCGCCAAGAACAAGATCGACATAATGAACGAGTCGCAACAGGTGGTGATCAGCCGAGAGTACGCGGAACTGAAACTACGTGAGCTATACTTGACGCACGAAATGCGGGAGAAGCAAAGAGCTGAGCGTGAGGAACGCGCAGAGCAGGCCCGCCTAGCACGTGAAGAGCAGAAGCTGCTTCGCGACCTAGAGGCCGCCGAGGAGGAAGAGGCGAGATACCAGCGCCTTCTCGACAAGGCCAAGGCGGAAGCGAACAGCATCGCTGGCCCTCACCTTGCGGCGTTCAACGAGCAGATCGCAATCTTGGAACGAGACCTTGCCGCCGCGCATTCCAAACTGGCTCGCGCGCAGGCGATGGCGGAGAAGACTCGGTCTGGATGGGTCTATGTGATTTCCAACGTGGGATCATTCGGCGACGGCGTTGTGAAGATTGGTCTCACGCGGCGACTTGATCCGCTAGACCGGGTGCGAGAACTCGGGGATGCGAGCGTGCCGTTCATTTTCGACACCCACGCTATGATCTATAGCGACGACGCGCCAACCCTCGAGAGGGCGCTCCATGCCGAGTTCGATGCGACGCGCATCAATGCGATGAACTATCGAAAGGAGTTCTTCCGCGCCAGCATCGATGAGGTCGAGGCTGCTCTCAAGCGCCTAGCGCCCAGCGCCACTTTTCATCGAGATGTCGAAGCACAGGACTACCGCGAGACCCAGGCGAGAAGGAGTGCTCTGCTGGCTTCGATCGACGCCAGCGCGTCAACTCAGTTTCCCGATTCGCTATGAAGGCCTCTCAGTTCACAGCATAGGTCGCCTTCGGATCCTACGCCCATGCACCCGCGACGATCTCTCGACGGGCGAGGCATTCCATCGAGCGCGACGGTCTTGGGTACGCGCTTGCCGCCATCCGTGGCCAGGACCAGCATTAGGGGCTCTCCCGATTTAAGTTCGCATTTTGTTCTCATGAAATGAATGTGGGAGTCAACGATACAGCCTCTTGAGTTCGGCGGTCGACGGTGGTCCCATCGGGCAATGGGCATTTCCGAAGACAAGATCGCCGATCTGCGCGTGAAGCGGCTCGAACTGCTTACCGGAAGCATCGCGCGCATGGCGTCGTATAGCGCCAGCTTGAAGACCTTCTGCATGACCGTTCTCACGGCGGTCGTTGGCGCCGCGCTCACCCTCAAGGCGCCGTTGGTGCTCCTCGTCGGCTTCCTCCCGATCCTGGGGTTCGCGCTCCTCGACGCGCAGTACCTGCGGATGGAGAAGCGTTTCCGCGGCCTCTATCGATCGGCCGCTTCGGAACCATGGTCGGCGGTGCCCGACTTCACTATCGACCCTTCGAAGGGCGAGCCTATCGGGTTCTGGCGGACTTGCTGCAGCTGGTCGATTCTGAATTTCTACGGCTGCATAGCTCTGTTGCTGGCGCTGTTCTTTATCGTGGCGAGGAGGCAGTTCTGTGGGTAGGCCGTTCGGCGGCAATCCGCTGATCTACGGCGGCATGAGTGGTCTAGGAATCTTAAAGAACCGAAGGGTGTTCTTCTCGTTCCATTACGCCGACATCATGCGCGTCAACAATGTTCGCATGTGTCAAGAATTCAGCGGCACCATACTAGGCGGCGGAGGCCGGGGGATCGAGTTTTACGACGCGTCCTTGTGGGAGAAGAAGAAGCTGGAAGGCGAGGAGGCCCTTCGCCAAATGATCCGGCAAGGGGTGAAGAACACCTCGGTCGTCTGCGTACTGGCAGGATCGATGACATGGGAGCGGCCATGGGTGCGATATGAGATCGCGCGCAGCGTCATAAACAATAAGGGGCTGCTCGTGGTTCACATCAATGGGATCAATCACCACGCTCGCAGGAGCCCCGACGGAAATGGACCAAACCCGCTCTGGTATATGGGTATTTATGAAGCGGGCGGTCGCTTCTATCTCTGCGAGAGAGAAGGCGTAGCCGGAAACTGGGTTCAATATGCGCGGCACCGAGATCCTGTCAGTGTGCCGCGCTACATCCGGGCGCCGGGTCGGGGCCAGATCATGGAGCTTAGCAGCTTCGCAATGGAGTACGACTGGAGGAACGCGGGCGCGGCGAACATCGGCCGCTGGATTGATGCGGCCGCACAACAGGCCGGACGCAGATAGCGCCCCTACACGACCCCTTCACCTTCAATCACCACTATAGGACGGTTATGGCAGACCGCCCCGTTACGATTATCACCTGCCTTCGGTGTGGCCATACGGCGACGCGGGAGGTGCACCCCGACGATCCGCCGCTCGTCCGGCTGACGAAGCGGCTCGTGTGCAGCGTGTGTGGGTCACGGGCAGTGCAGGCCAAGCGAGGCTCAGCGCCCGGGGGATCTACGAACCCTCGATCTCGGCCCAGGATTCAATCATCTTAACCGCGTCTGCTGCCTGGGTGCCGGGCAGGTCTAGAGCTTCGAAGTAGCGAGACAATATCGCCCCGCCGCAAGAGCTGGCGACTGAGGCCTCGCCGATAGCGTTGTCGGTGGCGCTGCGAAAGAGCTGTCGCGATGCCCGATTGAGTTCCGTGGCGGCTTGCTTCCTCATATCCGGATGCCAGGTTCGCACCGGGCCGTTACCGCTCGTGAGATCCCCAAGTGCGCCATGGAAAGCAGTCGATGCGAAGTGTCGCAGGGGCGGCGGGAACCTGGACACGCGCTGTATGGCGTCGTCAACTTCCTTGAGCAAGACGTCCCCTCTCGCCTCTGCCCACCGCTGCTTCAGTCTTCCGAACACTGCGCCCTCCCGCGATCGATCTCACCACTACACCACGCCCCTACAGGACGGTCTATCCAAGGCGGCCAGCCCTGATAGAGTGCGAGGCCATGAGCGCCCTCGATCCCTCGGTCATCGTCCGCGACGCGCAGGAAGCGGCGGCGCTCGCCATCCGCCAGCGCGGCACGATCCGGCTGGTCTTCAATCCTCTCCCTGACGGCCGCACCGTCGCGACGAGCCCGGACGCGGATTGGCTGCTCGAGGTCGCATGGAGTCGGGAGTCCGCGAAGCTGAAGGCGATGACGGCGATCCTGCGGGTCTCCGGATGGTGCGGAGAGCATGCCCGCTGGCAGCGAGAGGCCTGAGGCGGCCGTATGCAGCCCGGAGCGCCAAAGGTCCGGCTCGTCCACGCCCAGGAAGGCGACCAGCACGTCTACACCTGCCCGAGCATCCCCAACCTGCACGTCTCTCGCGAAACCCAGCCCAAGGCGCGCCAGGCCGCGCGCGACTGGATCGCTCGGCATTCGGATCGCATCGGCGAGGCCCGACCGACGATCGTTTGGTCCGCCTGATCCTGACACGACCGTACAGGACCCTCCGGCCTCGCCAAGGCGCCGGACGCCTTCAGACGCCCGTACAGGGCTATCGGGGCCTTCCCGGCACTCCGCGTCGTCGAGCGCGGCCGCTGCGGCTTCGCCCGTTATGGGAATCCCCATATCGGCCACGCATGCCTCTCCGGACGTTGCTGGCGGGCATACGGGGTCGCGGACGAGCATCGGGGCCGAGACGAGCGAGCCGTCGTCCTCCGCTTTCTCAATCGTTCCGCGAGGAGCCGCATCCGAGGCATCGCCCGCCGCTACAGAGCCATTTCGATTCTCCCGCCCAACCTGTAGGGCCGGCGCGGGCTCATCCGATGCCGCTACAGGACCGGGCCCCGCCTCGAGTTCGACCAGGCGCGCCGCGGCGAGATCACGAAGGCGGCCGGCGGGCTCCCGCCGCAGGACATCCCGCAGCAATGCGGGATCCGCCTTCATCACGGCGGCTTCCATGGGATCCCGCCCGCGGGCGCTCGACTTCACAGGACGGGCGGCCTCCGATTCCGCTATACGACCCCCGCCCGCCGCGAGCGCCGCTTCCTGGGCGCGCCGCTCCGCCATGGCCGCCTCATACTGCGCCATCACCTGTGCATCGGTCCGCCGTGCCCGGTCCGCCTTCGCCTGGGCTTGCAGCGCCGCGTCATGCTGGCGACGAATCGCCTTCGTCAGGTCATCGCCCGAATGCCAGGTGCCGCTAGCGCACGGGCACCGATGCGGAGGCGCCTCACGCTGCAGCTCGCGCCGCTGCAGTTCGCGAATCGCCGCGCCGACGGCCTCGCCATGCGCGCGCCGCTGCTCCCGTGTCGGATCGGCAACCCGCCGGCCCTTTGCCACCGTCGCGTTGAGAGCGGGATAGATCGGGCCGAACGCGTCCACCGGCTCGCGCGGCGCCGTCGCAGATGCTTCCACGGAATCGACATAGGCCATGGTCGTGGTCCTTCGTTCGGGCGCGCTCGCCCGTTGGCCATCGCGGGACGCGCGGCCTTCATCGTCTCGGGATTGTCGGAATCAGCCGGCTATCGGCCGGCCCGCATGAAGCGGCTGGAAGGCGCCGGGCTGGCGCCCTCGGGTCGCGTCAGGCTGAGGCGGTTGCCCCTTCGAGCATCAGCCGAGCAGTGCGAATCGCACCATCGCGCGACCGATGCGAGACCCGGCACCACTTGCCGATTGCGAGATGCGTCCAGCCATCCGCATCGTTCCCGATCCGCACGCGCTTGCCCGCGATCCGGAACGGTGCCCAACGCCAGTTCGAAACATCGTGGTCCATAGCCTCACCCTCCCATGAGCGTGGCGAAGCCGATCATGAAGGCTCCACCGTAGACGAGGACGAAAGCGGCGAGCACGTCGCCGAGCGGGAAGCGAGGGCCGGCGCAATCCGGCCCATGGAGAGCGGCGGGCATCACGCGGCGGCCTCCGCGGAGGCATAGTCGGTCGCCTGGACGATAGCGCGGATGCACCCGTCCATGCCGATCGCCTGCCCGGTCGTGGTGCGAGCCCAAATGCAGAGGCCAGCGAAGTCGCGGTCGACTTTCTCGCCTTGCTCCTCCAGCTTGCCGGCGAGCCATTCGGTCACGGACCAGTGCTCGAACACCTCGCTTTCGTAGGCATCGAGGCCAAACTCTTCGCAGAGGTCCTCCCATCCGCAGGCGTCGCCCGGGCTGGCCGTAGCGACGGCGTCTTCCGGATGGTCAACGGTGCTCGCAAGCGACATGTTTTCGAAGTCGCCGCCTATGACGCTCCATCCGGCGTTGCGCGCCGCCTCTTCGTAGTCAGCGATGGGTGAGGCGAGTTCCGCTGCCTGTTCGGCGAGGGCAGAAAGCTCCCGGCGGACAGGCCCGCCATCGGGATTGATGAAGCCGAAGCCCTGCGCAAGCGTGGCCACGAGGCTCGACATGCAGACGAGCACTTCACGTTGGACGAGCACGTCCGCCTGACGCTGCATCTTGCGTTCTGCATCCTCACGCGTCGTGGTAGTGGTGATCTCAGCCTTGGTCATGATGGTCGCTCCATCGTGTCTAGGTCAGGCTCGGGATCGGCGTTGGCGCGCCGCCCCGAGCCGCTTGCCGCAATGCGTGCGGCCCGCTATATTCTCCGGAGTGATGGTGGCCGGGGTTGCAGCCCGACCACCACGCCGCGCTAAGCGGCTAGGTCATCCAAGGTAGCCAGGTCAGGACCGCTCGGAGCGTAACACTCCAGCGGTCCTTTCCTTTCTTGGTGACCCGCAACGTGACCATGACCATGGCCATCACTCCGGGTTGGGCCGTATCCGACCGCGTACGGCGGTCACGGGGTCCGCTGGTCAAGCGCACCGTGTGAAGCTCCTCAGAGCATCAAGGCGCTGCGCTCGCCTCCCTTCGTCCTCTCCCCTCCGATCCTCCCCAAGGCGCCCGCCCCATCGCCGCGCCTCATGACGGCTATATGTGTCCGCCAATGCAGAGTCGTCAATAGAAAAACGAAAGCAAAAGCAAAAAAGAAAAGGGGGAGGGGGAGGCAAAAGTCTAGGAGATCAGGGGGCTAGCGACCGCATCGGGGGCCATTTGCAGAATTTTTCTCGGCCTATACCAAATTCAATCAGACAGGTTGTTGTACAAGAACAGCGCGTAGGGATTGACGGGGCTCGCCAGGATGGTCAAATCGCGATACTCGGCCCGGATAAATGAGGGCTCAGTTGGAGGTCGAGATGACGTTTCCGGAGCTTGTTGAGGCGGTGCGGCGGGAGACGTGCTGGCCGCGGACTAAGGTCGAGCGCGTGCTGCGGGCCGGCTTCCGACAGATCCAGGCCGGGATCAGTCGCGATGGCGAGGTGTGTATTTTTGGCTTCGGGAAATTCGCGATTAAAGAAATGCCGGATCGCGATGCTTTGGACTTTCGCACCGGCGAACGCATTCGAGCGTCGGGCAAGCGCAAGGTCCGCTTCACGCCCTTCGGACGTACTGCGAGGGCGGCTCGAAACCGGCGTTGAACACTTTGTCGCGGATTTTGCCGTGCGGCTTCTCGATAATGAGAAATGATCGATGTAGCCGTCTATGATAAACAGCGCTTATCAACGTTGACGCCTGCGATTGAGCGGATATGAAAGGCGCACATCTGATTTCTGCGCTTGGGGCGCCGCGACAATCGACAGGAGGCCGGCATGAAGGAACGTGAAGGCCTCCCATACCCAGCCCTTCGGGGCGTGGGGAAGTCAGGTCGTTCCCGCCTCTCTCGGACAGAGGAGCCCGCCGGTTCGAATCCGGCCGGCCCGACCACTCAACAGCAGCGCTGATCCCTCGGGATTGGTGCAATAGGCAGCACGCCGGATTTTGGCTCCGGAGATGCGGGTTCGAAGCCAGCATCCCGATCCAGTTTATCGCAGGTGGGAGGTGGCGGTCATCTCGTCTGGCTCATAACCAGAACCAAGCCCGTTCAACTCGGGCACCTGCTACCAGTTCGA
The DNA here is from genome assembly GCF_004363955.1 of Enterovirga rhinocerotis. Classification (GTDB taxonomy): domain Bacteria; phylum Pseudomonadota; class Alphaproteobacteria; order Rhizobiales; family Beijerinckiaceae; genus Enterovirga; species Enterovirga rhinocerotis. The sequence goes on along the minus strand of NZ_SNZR01000013.1, from coordinate 836,227 downwards.
TACGGCAGGCAGTTGGCGGACCGTTGCGCGGTCGAGCCTTAGTCTGTAGCCGGATCGGAGATGCGGCAGCACGGAAGGGCGTGTCCCGAGAGGTTCGTCACCCTCGGCATCTGCGGGGTAGGCAAGCGGAAACCACCCTCCTGGGTGAGCTATGCCACCGGCTTTGTACGACGTGCCGGGATCGTTGGTTCGAATCCTTCCCCCGGGGATGAGCCGGTTGTCGAGGCCGGCCCGCATCTATCCTTTCCAAGCCTCCCCCGCTTCTAAACGAAAGCGGCTCAGGCTTTACGAGTTCTCGCGGCGGACGGACGAGGCTTAGGCCCGTGAGGTGATGGCTGGGAGTGGTAGGCAGCACTTCGGTGCTGGACGCTGAACCACCGAAGCCTGATCCAAGCCGGGGTGGGAAGCGAGCGGTCCAGCCCGCGAGAAACAGTTCGAGCAGCGGCGCTGATGGAAGCGCGGCGCGCGCATTGACGGCGGTGAACCCGCTCCAAGTTGGGCCGAACATCCGATAGGCCCCGCGCTACAAGCCGAGAGAGCCCGGCCTGCTCGATTCATCCAACCCGTGCAGAAATTGCACGAGTTCACCAGTTCGATGCGGAGCGTGACGGGGCACGGCTGGCGACGGCCTGTCCTCTACGTTCGGGTTCGAGCCCCGATGGCGTTGGTTCCGACTGACCCATAGCTGCAATCGGTAGAGCGGCGCTCTGCATCGAGCCGTCGTGAGGTTCCCATGGCTCGTCTGAGGCCCAGCGGGTCGCGGCTGACCGCCTCGGCGCCGCGCCTGACGCCGTCGACGCCTCGGCTCGCGGCCTCACCGAAGGTCGCGGACGCGATCTACCGGACGCCGGAGCATCGGCGCTGGTCCGCTGCGGTGATCCGGCGAGCGCGCGGCAAGTGCCAGTGGCCGGAGGGCTGCGACAAGGCCGCGCCGCGAGACCGGATGGTGGCCGACCACATCGTCGAGGTGAAGGACGGCGGCAACCCGTTCGATCCAGCCAATGGGCAATGTCTTTGCGTCCAGCACAACACGCTGAAGGGGGCTCGAGCCCGGCTCGCCCGCCAGAGATCGTAGATCATGCCGATGAGAACACGGGCCCGGCGCTCCGGGTCGAAGGGCGGTCGCCCGTCCAAGATGGACCCGGACAAGGTGCAGCGGGTCGAGGAGATGAAGGCCTGCGGGATCTCCGATGAGGCGATCGCCGAGCGGCTGACCCTCTCGCGGACGACGCTGCTCAAGCATTACGGCCGAGCCCTGCGCGTCGGGCGGCATCGTCGCCGGGCCGAGTTGAACGAGATCGTCTGGCGTGAGGCGCGGGCCGGCAAGAGCTGGGCCGTCAAGATGCTGAAGGCTGACATGGAGGCGGCCGAGGCTGAGGAGGACTTCCTTGGGGGCGCGAAGGCCGAACAGCCGGCCGCGCCGAAGCCACCGAAGCTCGGCAAGAAGGAGATCGCGCAGCAGGAGGCCGTCACAGCGGCCGAGGGCACCGACTGGGGGACTGACCTCGAGGTGCCCGGAGCGACGATGCAGTGAGCCTCTGGCGGACGGCCAACCCCGATTGGGAGTCGGCCATTCGGAACGGGACGTCGCTGGTCCCGCCGCTGCCCATCTTCGAGGACGAGGCGGAGAAGGCTCTCCGCATCTTCAAGCGTCTTCGGGTGCCGGATATCGAGGGCAACCCTACGCACGGCGAGGTGTGCGAGCCGTGGGTCTTCGATCTCGTCAGGGTGATCTTCGGCTCCTACGACGTCGCCCTCAAGCAGCGGATGATCAGGGAGTTCTTCCTTCTCATCCCGAAGAAGAACGGGAAGAGCTCGATCGCCGCGGCGGTCATCGTCACGGCGGCCCTGATGAACCGGCGGCCGGAGGCAGAGCTGCTGCTCATCGCCCCGACGAAGATGATCGCCAACATCGCCTTCAAGCAGGCGAAGGGCATCATCCGGCTCGACCAGGCTCTCACGAAGCTCTTCCACATCCAGGAGCACATCAAGACGATCACCCATCGTCGGACGCTGGCGCAGATCCAGATCAAGGCGGCGGACACGGATGCGATCACGGGCTCGAAGGCGACCTTCGTCCTGATCGACGAGACGCACGTCTTCGCGGCGATGGCGAAGGCGGACCAGGTCTTCATTGAGGTCCGCGGTGGTCTCGCGGCCCGGCCGGATGGCTTCCTGCTGCAGATCACCACGCAGTCCAAGGAGCCGCCCGCGGGAGTGTTCAAGGCCGAACTCGCCAAGGCGCGCGACGTCCGGGACGGCAAGCTCGAGATGGCCCTCCTGCCGATCCTGTACGAGCTGCCCGCGGACCTCGTCGCGCACGACAACTGGAAGCGCCGGGAGAACTGGAAGCTCGTCAACCCGAACCTGGGCATCTCGGTCTCAGAGGATTACCTCGTCGACCAGCTCACGGCGGCGGAGCGCGAGGGGATCGGGGCTCTCGCGCTGCTGGCCTCGCAGCACTTCAACGTCGAGGTCGGCATCGGTCTGCGCACCGACCGCTGGGCTGGCGCCGATCACTGGCTGAAGGCCGCAGATCGGACGATTACGCTCGACGCGCTCCTCGAGCGATCCGAGGTCGTCGCAGTCGGCATCGACGGTGGCGGGCTGGACGACCTGCTTGGCCTGGCCGTGCTTGGCCGGGAGCGCGGGACGCGGCGCTGGCTTCTCTGGTGCCGGGCCTGGGCTCACGATTGCGTCCTGACGCGACGGAAGGAGATCGCGCCGCGGCTCATCGACTTCCGCAAGGAGGAGACGCTCACGGTGCTTCCGGACGATTCCGACGAGGACGTCACCGGCGTTGTGGACGTGATCGAGCAGGTGCATCAGTCCGGGCTTCTGGCGCAAGGCCGGGCGATCGGTGTCGACCCTGTCGGAATCGTGCAGATCCTCGACGAGATCAGGCGCCGCGGCTTCGATGTCGCCGAGCGCGTCGAGCCGGTCCGGCAGGGCTGGACCATGTCGGACAAGATCAAGAGTACCGAGCGCCAACTGGCGGCCGGGAACCTCATTCACGACGGATCGGCGCTCATGACGTGGTGCGTGGGGAACGCGAAGGTCGAACCCCGCGGCAACGCCATCCTGATCACCAAGGCGGTTTCCGGCTCGGCCAAGATCGATCCGCTGATCGCCGCCTTCAACGCGGTCGACATCATGGCGCGAGACCCCGTGGCGGGCGCTGTTCTCAACGTCCGCGCCATGGTGGCCTGACGGAGTATCGATCCGATGACGAAGGTTCATCATCGCGAGGCGGTTACGCCCGGCGGGGGGTACGACTTTGTCGTCTCCGATGGCAGCCGGGATCGCTACGGCACCCGCATCAACCCGAACGGCTGGCTGCTGACTTCCTTCCGGAAGAACCCGATCGCGCTGTTCGGCCACGCCTCGGACTTCGTCATGGGGCGCTGGGAGAACATCCGGGTCGAGGGCGAGAAGGTGCTCGCGACGCTGGTCCCCGCCGCTCGCGGAACGAGCGCTCGGATCGACGAGCTTCTGAGCCTGCTGGAGCAAGGAATCCTGCGGGCGTCATCGGTTGGCTTCTCCGTCGTCAAGCTCGGCGAGAAGGGCGACCCCTACGAGTACATGCAGCAAGAACTGCTGGAGATCAGCGTGGTCTCGGTGCCCGGCAACGCGAATGCGCTCGCCGTCGCCCGATCCATGAACCTCTCCGACGAAACACTGTCCCTGGCATTCGATGGCGAGCAAGCCGGAACGAAGCGACGGGACGTGCCCACGGGCGAGCAAGCCCAGTCTCCGAACGAGCAGCGATCCCGCGTGGGCCTGCCCCCTCTCAAGGAAGCACCATCCATGTCCCCGACCCTTTCCGCGCGCATCGAGAATGCGCAGAGCGAGCTGAACGCGGCGCGTGACGCCCTCACCGCCCATCTCGACAACGACAGCGGCGACACCGATCAGACGGAGGCGCTCTCGGCCGAGATCGAGACGCGCGAGACCCGGCTTGCCTCGCTCAAGCGGGCCGAGCAGGCCCTGGCCAGCCGCACTTCTGATGGCGGCGGAGATCAGCGCGGCGACAAGCCCAAGCTGCCGTCCGTGCGGAAGCCGCTCGGCGTTAACCTGCGCGAGCCGAAGCCGGAAGACCTGATCGTCCGCGCCGCGGTCTGCAACGCGCTGGCGTTCGCCACTGGCAAGGACGCGATCCGCATCATGGAGGACCGCTACGGCGGCCACGAGGCAACCGAGGTCGTCGTTCGCGCGGCTGTCGAGGGTGCCAAGACCACGACTGCGGGCTGGGCAGCCGAGCTCGTCGAGACCGCAATGGGCGCCTTCATGGAGTCTTTGCGGCCGATCTCGATCTACCCCCAGCTTGCCGGGCTCGGCACCAAGCTGTCGTTCGGTCCCGGCCGCGCCGCGATCAAGCTGCCTTCCCGGGCTCCGACGCCGTCCGTCAGCGGCTCGTTCGTCGCGGAAGGTGCGCCGATCCCCGTTCGCCGGATGGGCCTGACCTCCGTCACGCTGACGCCGAACAAGCTCGGCGTCATCTCCGTGTTCAGCCGGGAGATCGCGCGATACTCCAACCCGCAGATCGAAGGTCTGCTTCGCCAGGAGATCCAGGCCGACACCGCGATCACCATCGATACGCTCCTGCTCGACGCCGTGGCGGGCTCGGCGACGCGTCCGGCCGGCCTCACCAACGGCGTCACTGCGCTCACGGCTTCGACCGCTGGCGGCTATCAGGCGATCCTCGAAGACATCGCCACGCTGGCCGCGCCGTTCGATTCCGCGAACGCGGGACGCAGCCTCGTCCTGCTGCTCAATCCGAAGGAGGCCCGTCTCCTGAAGATGACCCCCGGCCCGAATGCCTCCGGCTTCGGATGGGCGGCACAATTCCTCGAGGAGTTCACGATCATCCGCTCGACGACGATCCCGGCCGGTCACGTCTACCTGATCGACGCCGCGGATTTCGCGACGGCGGCCGGGGATGCGCCCGAGTTCGACGTCAGCGAGCAGACGGTTCTCCATATGGAGGACACCGCTCCGGTCCACATCGGCGTTGCCGGCACTCCGAATGTGGCGGCCGCGCCGGCCCAGAGCATGTTCCAGACTGCGCAGCTCGCGCTGCGGATGATCATGGACGTGACCTGGGCGATGCGCCGTCAGGGCATGGTCCAGCACATCGCTGCCGTGGATTGGGCGCCGGCCTAACCTGACCGGTCGTGGAATTGAGAGCGGGGCGCTGCTGCCCCGCTCTAACCAAGGAGGATGCCAATGTCTGACGTCGAAACACTGCGAGCGGCCTACAAGGAAGCCACGGGCAAGAACGCCTTCAATGGCTGGGACGCCGCTGAACTGCAGAAGCGGATCGACGAAGCTGCTGGGAACGCTACCGAACCCGCGACGAAGGTCGAGGCAACTCCCGCAACCGCCCCCGAACCCTATCCGTCCCAGGCTGACCTCGACGAGATGCGGGAGCGTTCGGTCGCTGGCGGCCAGACGCGTCGGGATATGAAGACGTCGGCGAAGCCGGTCGACTACGAGACTCGCTGACCCCCGATGGCCAACTGGCTGACCCGCATATTCCGGCCGACTGCCGCACGTGCGGGCGAGGGACGTTCGCGCCCTGGCCCGTACATGCTGGTCGATGGGATCCTGTCTGCGGGCGCTGGCAAGCATTGGAACTGGTGGCAGAGCGGCTCCCGTCTGCATCCCTACGGCCAAGGTAGTGCAATGGTGGAGGCCTGCGTCTCCGCATATTCGCAAACCGTCGCCATGTGCCCCGGTGATCACTGGCGGAAGCTGGACAACGGCGGCCGCGAGCGCGTCACCGGGTCGGCGCTGACCCGGATACTGAAGCGTCCGAATGACTATCAGTCTATGTCGGACCTGCTGCTGAACGCGACGCGCCGCCTTTACAACGAGGGCGAGGCCTTCGGCGTGGTGATCCGGAACAACCGTGGAGAGCCGAGCGAACTTCACCTGATGCGCCGCGGCCAGCCGCTGGTCGCGCAGGATGGATCGATCTTCTATGGCCTGTCGGGAAACGAAATCCTCGAGAGGCGCTACGACTTTTCACTTCCTATCCCCGCCCGCGACGTCCTTCACATCCGCCTTCATACGCCGAGGCACCCGTTGAAGGGTGAAAGCCCGATCCTCGCGACCGTGCTCGAGCGGGCGATGTCGGATGCGGCGCTCAATCAACAGGTCGCCTTTTATCTGAACCAGGCCCGACCTTCGTTCATCCTTGAGACGGACGAAAAGCTGACGGTCGAGCAGTCGCGCGACCTTCGGGAATGGTGGGATGAGCAGACGCAAGGCGAAAACGTAGGGAAGACGCCCATCATCTCGTGGGGTCTTAAGGCAAAGCCAGTCACGACTGCCGCACAAGACGGCCAACTCGCAGACCTCCTCAAGATTACCGATCAGAGCGTCGCGATGGCATTCCGTCTGCCGTTGCAGGTGCTCGGTCTCGGCGGCCCGACCTTCGCCTCCACCGAGCTGCTGATGCAGTCGTGGATCGCGTCAGGTCTAGGCTTTGCGCTGAACCACATCGAGGAAGCCTTCGGGCTCCTGTTCGGGCTCCGCGGACTGCCCGACGAGTACCTTGAGTTCGATACCCGTGCGCTGTTGCGTAGCGCCTACAAGGATCGGATCGAGGCGCTCGCTCGCGGCGTGATCAGCGGCATCTACAGCCCAGATGAGGGTCGCGCCGAGGAAGACCTTCCCGCAGTGCCGGGCGGACACGGTGCGATGCCTCGTGTGCAGCAGCAGGTCGTGCCGTTGAGCTACGGCACAGCAATGCGGCCTCCAGATCCTTCGGCTCCCCAAGCCCCTGGCGGGCCCGAACTGCCATCTCCGGCGAACGACAAGACCGAGGGACAAGATGGAGATCAGGCCCTCGGCTGGAACGGAGCCGACCTCTTGCGGGACGCGGATGAACTCGGCCGCCTCGTCGCCTAGTTCGGCCTTACGGGAGGCGCTTGCGCATGTCATCGCGGCCGAGCGCCGACAATGGCAGCGTGAGCGCGAGGGCATCGAGGCTGAAGCACGCGCGACGATTGCAGACCTTCGCGCGACGGTCGCCGAGTCGCGGGCGTCGAACGTCGAGTTGAGCGACAAGATCCTACGTCGTGTCGACGAGCGGCTTGCGTCGCTGAGAGACGGTGACCGCGGGGAGAAGGGCGAGCCAGGGACCGACGGAGCCGATGGTCGAGATGGGCTGGACGGCGCCGCTGGGGAAAAGGGCCCGCCTGGCGCTCGCGGCGACACAGGGGAGCCCGGCATTCCGGGACGCGATGGGGCGACGGGCGAACGCGGGCCTCCAGGCCGTGACGGCGTAGACGGCCGGAACGGCGCAGATGGGGCGCCAGGGGAGCGCGGTCCTCCAGGCAAGGTGGGTCGGGACGGTGCTGATGGAGCAGAAGGCCGTCAGGGCCCGCCAGGTGAACGCGGCCTGGACGGTCGGGATGGTGTCGACGGCGCCCCCGGCGAGCGAGGCGAGCAGGGCGAACGTGGCCCGCCTGGCCGAGATGGTCCGGCTGGTGAGAAGGGTGACCCAGGGCCGCAAGGCGATCGTGGGACCGACGGAGAGAGGGGCCTCGATGGTGCGCCTGGGCTTGATGGCAAGGACGGGCGCGACGGCGACCGGGGTCCGCAGGGTGAACCCGGCATTCGTGGTGAGGAAGGCCCGCCGGGAAAACTTCCTGTCGCCCGCGAATGGGAAGACCGCGTCTATTACGAGGCCGACGTCGTGACGTTGTCCGGAGCGACCTACCAAGCGCTTCGCGACACGGCTCGGATGCCGCCAAATGCCGATTGGTCTTGCCTCGCGGCGTCCGGGCGTGATGGCGAGGCTGGCCGATCCATCGCCATTCGCGGGACCTGGGCAGCAGACGCCTCCTACTCGGCGCTCGACGTTGTCGCGCTCAACGGTGGTTCTTTCATTGCTCGTAAAGATGAGCCCGGTCCTTGCCCCGGCGATGGATGGCAACTGCTTGCTTCGCAGGGAAAGCGCGGGGCTCCGGGGGAGAGAGGTCAGTCCGGCGAGAAAGGGGATCGGGGCGAACCTGGCCTGCCTGTCATCGGGTTGGACGTGAGCGACGAGGCGATCCTGACGCTGACGAACGCCGACGGCTCTACGGTTTCGGTCGATCTGTACCCGCTCTTGGCGAAGGTTGCTGGCCGATGAGGACCATCGTCATCACGCCTCCTGGGCCGCTCATTACTCCGGAAGCGGTGCCCGGCGATCATGTCGCGAACGATGCCAAGGTCGCGGCGTTGATCCAGGCGGCGACGGAGCAGATCGATGGCCCTACGGGCTGGCTCGGTCGGGCGCTTGGGCCGCAAACCCTGGAACTGCACTTGACCGCCTGTGACGTGGCCTATGGCCCACCGGGCTTCATCTACCAGCCGCTGATCGAACTGCTCTCGGTCAAGTACGATGATCCAGACGGAACTGAGCGCACGCTTTCCGCGCCGGAAGATCATGTCCGGCTTCGGTCATGGCGAGTAATGCCGGCTACGTCGTGGCCTACAATCGCGGATTCCGGTCACCTGAGAATTCGCTATCGGGCCGGCTACGACGGCGACACGACGGGGGCTGTCCCCGAGAGGGTGAAACAGGCAATCGTGCTGGGCGTGAACAACGCCAAATCGGTCGGTGCCGAGAATCTCTTCATAGCCGAGGAGGATGTCGATGGGGTCGGCTCGACCCGGTATGTCGTCTCGCCATCTGCCGGCCTCGTGATCGCGAAGACTATCGATCAGATGCTTTCAGGGCTCAGGGTCTTCGCATGACCCCCGCGGCCGCCCGCGCCATGTATGCGCGCCAGATCGCGGCGCATGGCGAGAACGTCACCTTTCGCCGCGTCGTTCCCAATGCGGCGCCGATCGAAAGGACCGTGCGAATCCGGCTCGTGAGCTACGGCGAAGCCGAGCTGGTGGGCGGCGTGAACCTCAGCGACCGGAAGGCGATCGTCATGCGCGATTCCCTTCATGCGTCAGGATTCCCGCTGCCATTCCGTCGCGGGTCCGACAAGGTCATCATCGGGAACACGACACTCACCGTGAACGAGGTCGATGACACGAAGCGTCGGGTCGCCGGGGAACTCATCGCCTACGAGCTTCTGCTCGGGGGCGCGGCTCTCGTCTGATGGCCCGGACCCGCATCCAGGGCGCGAGCGTATCGCTCGAGGTCGCCTTCCCGGAGATTTTCAGCGCTGCGGAGCGCAGCAAGGCGTTCGCCGAGTACGCCCGCGAGCAGATCGGGCATGCCAATCAGGTGAACGCGGCGGTCCTCGGACGCCCCGCCCCCTATGCGACGATCGTCGACGGGAGGCGCGGTGGATCGCTCGACAGCGTCCGCCCAGACGGTCAGATCGTGGCGGAATGGGACCTGATCTCGCCGACCATCGAGTACGTGCGCGAGCAACTGATCAAGCACTCGCCCGTGGGCAGAGCCGGGGATCGCCGCCCTGGTCACCCCGGGCTCTATCGCTCCTCACACGTCCTGATCATCGACGGCCGCCCCCAAGAAGACGGCGCGCCACTGCCTCCGCTGTTCGAGGAAGCCGTGTTCGCGTCGACGGTGCCATACGCTCGAAAGATCGAGAACGGGCTCTCCAGCCAGGCCCCGGACGGCGTCTACGAGGCGGTGGCGATGCTCGCTCAGCGGCGCTTTGGCAACGTCGCTCGGATCGGCTTCAGCTGGCGATCGCTCCTTATCGGCGGGATCGACGAATGGGCGCGATCGCCCGGTGGTCGTAGGCAGAAGGCCCGCCGTGGTGGGCGCCCTGGCCTAGCTGAGGATTGGCTCCGCAGGCAGCCCAGCGTCGTCGTGAGGCCGCGCTGATGGCCCGCCTCGCTGTCGTCAACGCTGTCTTGAACAGGCTCGGTCCTCTCACGGGGCCAGCCGATGATCCCAAGCGCTACTGGCAGCCTTCGTCGGGCGATCCGGTCTTGGTGGTTGGTCCGAACGAGACGGGCGATGCCGACCCTGCCGGCGGCCGCTTCATCACGGTGCAGTTCCCCGTGGCGAACGAAGAAATGCGTTCGATCGGAGACCCGGGCAACAACCTGTGGGTCGAAGAGGGCGTGATCCGCCTCGTGATCGGCGCCGAGAGAAACGCCGGGTTGAACCAGGCGCTCGCTTGGGCAGATGAACTCGCCTCTCTCTTCCGCGGCCAGTCCTTCGATGGGGTCCAGTGCTGGGCGGTGACATCCCCTCAGATGGACGATCGCAATGAGGAGAGCGGGTACTACCGAGTGCCCCTCGCCATAGGGTTCGAGCACACGCTCTTCGGCTGACGCGCCGCCCACCTTCACGACAATCTGAGGAGTTCCCGATGCCCTTCGCGGATCACGCGCTCACGCGCATCGCCTACGTCGCCGAGAGCGCATGGGGCGTCACGCCGGCCACGCCGACGCTCAAGACGCTGCGCACCACGCGCGCCTCGGGCCTGCGGACGAACAAGGCCACGGTCGAGTCGGACGAGCTGCGCGCCGACCGGAACGTGGCCGATCTCATCCAGGTCTCGCAGCGGGCCTCCGGCGAGTATCCGGTCGAGATGAGCTACGGCTCCTTCGACGACTGGCTCGCGGCTGTGCTTTGCGGCAGCTGGGCGACCAACATCCTCAAGAATGGGATCCTGCGGACCTCCTTCACGGTCGAAGAGACCCGCGAGATGGGCGCGACCGACAGCTTCTCGCGCTTCACCGGGGCCATGCTCAACACCTTCTCGCTGGATCTGCGCCCGGCAGCGAAGGTGGAGGGTTCCTTCGGCCTGATGGCACAGAAGGAGACGCTCGCGACGGCCATCGTGACGGGCGCCACCTATACGCCGGCCAGCACCGAGCAGATCATGAACTCGAGCTCGCACGTCGCGAGCCTGACAATTCCAAACGTCACCTCCCCCAAGGTGATGTCGCTGAGCCTGAACGTCGACAATGGCATGCGTGAGCGCCCGGTCGTCGGCTCGCTCTACAGCGAGGAGTTCGGGCTTGGCCGCTGCCGGGTAACGGGTCAGATGGAGCTCTACTTCTCCGATCCGGCGATTTACCAGGCCGTTCTCGACCACGGATCGGGCGCGCTCTCGTTCACGATCGGGGCCGACGCCAACAAGAAGTACACCTTCAATCTCCCGAAGGTCCGCTTCGGCGACGGGAACATCCCGGCCGGCGGCAACGACGACGACGTGATGATCACCGTGCCCTTCACGGCGATCTTCGACGCGACCGCTCAGGCGACGATCGTCGTGACCCGCGCCGTCGCCTAAGCGCCGTGGAATAGGGCTTGCCTATGAGTTAAGAGGGTCGAGCCCGCACATCGCGTCAACGATGTGCGGGCTCTAACCGATGACGAACATTGGAGGTTCGGCATGGCTTCTGGCCGTTTATGCGCTTTGGATGGGTGCAACAAGCCGTCGCGCGCTCGCGGGTACTGCAACACCCACTATCGAAGGCTTATGAGAACGGGCTCCGCATGCGTCCGTCGGAAGCTGCACGGCGACCTTCTTGAATGGCTCCGCGCTCACGTAGACCATTCTTCGGACGAGTGCTTGTCGTGGCCGTTCGGGCGAAACACCGCCGGTTACGGCGAAGTGACCTACGAAGGGCGTATCCAACACGCCAGCCGCGTGATGTGCATCCTGGTTCACGGACCGTGCCCGGGTGAGGGGTCCAAGGTGCACGCCGCGCACTCTTGTGGGCGCGGACAGCATGGCTGCGTGAATCCGCTCCACCTTCGTTGGGCGACCGCGCAGCAGAACAACATCGAGAAAAGGGCGCACGGAACGTTACTTTGCGGCGAACGTCACACTCAGGCGAAGCTGTCTGTCGCCCAAGTTCTAGAGATACGAGACATGGCAAGGGCAAAGACGATCAGTCAACGCGAGATTGGTCGTCTCTATGGCGTAAGCCAGCGCACCATTCACAGCATACATGCCGGTCACAACTGGAAACATATCTTGCCTGGAGAGGTTTAAGATGCGTGTCGTGAAAATAACCGAGGACTTCACCGGCTATCCGAGCGGCCGAAAGCGCGCGTTCGAGAAGGGGCAGGTAGTCGAGGTTCCCGACGACTTCGCCGATCTCGCTATCGGCAAAGGCCACGCGAAGGAGCCTGAACCCAAAGTCGAGGAAAGGCCTGCGCCCGAGGCGGCGCCGGCCAAGAGGAGCGTCCGCCCGTGAAGATGTCCGCCATCAAGATCGACAGCGCGAAGGCCGAAGCCGGCGTCCGCGTCCGCCTCGCCGATTTCGACCCCCGTTTCGAGGATGCCTGGGTCAAGGTGCGCGCCTTCGGCAACAAGGACGACCAGCGCATCATCGACAAGCAGAACCGGCTGCGGCGCGGCACGATCACGAACGACGCCGCCGCCGCCAACATGACCGAACGCCTTCGGGAGGCGATCCTCGTCGACTGGGGCGGCTTCACCGACGACAACGACAAGGCGGTGCCTTACTCGCGCGAGCAGGCTGACACGTGGCTGGCGGACAAGGACTACGCGCTGTTTCGGGCGGGTGTCGTATGGGCCGCGAGCGAGGTGTCCAACGGCGACGCCAAGGACATCGAGGCCGACAGCCGGGACTGACGGCCGCCCTCGAGTGGCAATTGGCATGGGGCTCGAAGATCGAGGTCTTCGAACTCTGGGCCGCCGAGGGCGACAACGACACGCCCCTCGCGAAGCGGCCGGAACTCCCTGACCACCTGCATTTCGCGTGGTCATCGTTCTGGGCACTGCAGGGGGACCGCCATCTTGGGTTCGGCTCAGTCGGGCCGATCCCATTCCAGGCGCTCGACGCCTATGCCCGCCGCTGCGGGATCATCGACATCGACGAGTTCGATCGCCTCCATCGCCTTATCGGCGCGATGGACAAGGTCTGGCTCGACGACGCTCGCCGGCGCCAAGAGGCCGAGGCGAGACGGCAACGGAAGCCATCGTAGATGCCCAATCTAGACGTCATCAGGCGCCTGGAGATGCGCGCGGATGTGCCGGGCGCATCCGAGGCCGCGGCGAAACTGCGCGCTATGCAGGGCGGCTTCGAGGAGATGGCGCGTGCCGCCTCGTCCGCGGGCCAAGCTCTCGACCGCAATGAGAAGTCCGTCATCTCGACGGAACGCGCCTACGACAGCTTCCTGAAGCGCACCGTCCCCGGCTACCGCGAGCTCAAGCAGTTCGAGCGCGATGTGAAGGCGCTCGACCAGGCGCTGGGGCAAGGGATCGGCGTTCAGCAGTTCGGCCGCAACTTCGAACTGGCGCGCAAGAAGCTGCCCGAGGTCCGCGCCGAGATGGCCCGTGTGGCGGCGGAGTCCGCTGCGATCGACCGGGCGCTCCAGACGACCCAGCGGCGCATCGCCGACAGTTCCAGGGCATGGCAGGAGTATCGGGAGCGGATCGAGGCCGCGCGCCACGCTCAGAACTCCGCGGAGTTCGGGCGCTCTTTCCGCGAGCGCGTGGGCGCTGAGCGCCCGGCGGCTACGTCTCAGGGCGCATCGTTCTCGGCTCTTGAGGAGCGGGCTCGGCAAGAGCAGGCCGAACAGGCGGCCATCGATCGGGCCATGGTCCTGCGCGAGCGTCAGATCGCCCAGAGGCGCCAGGAAGAGCAGGAGCGGCGGGCGGCAATCGACACGGCTCGATACCAGCAGGAGCGCGGCGAGTTCGGTCGCTCGCTGAACGAGCGCTTCGGCATCGGCGGCCCGGCCGCCACAAGCCGAGGCGCATCCTTCTCCGCTCTCGCCGATAGGGCTGTCGAGGAGCAGCGCGCCCTTCGCGCCGAGGCCGATCGCGTCACCGAGGCGCTCCGCGAGCAGCAGGTCGAGTTCGACCGCCTCGGTCGGACCCGGAACGAGCTTCTGCAGCGCGCCGATCCGCTCGGGGCGGCTCAGGAGCGCCATAATCAAGCCCTCGCCGACGCGAAGCGACTGGTCGACCAGCGGCGGATCAGCGAGGCGCAGTACCTCGCGATCGTGGAGCACGAGGCCGATGTCCTCCGCCGGGTCAACCAGGACTTCGGCGCCGGCAAGGGCGGGTTCCGGGCTCACCAGCGGACGAACCTTGCCTATCAAGCCAATGACGTGATCGGCGGCCTCATCATGGGGCAATCGCCGTTCATGGTCGCCGCACAGCAGGGCCCACAGATCGCCCAGATCCTCGGCGATCACGAGGGCGGCGTCCGTGGCGGCTTGAAGGCGCTGAAGGATGACCTGCTGGGCATGGTCACGCCCGCGCGCGTCGCGTTCGGCGGGCTCGTCGCGCTGGCGGGGGCGGCGGCTTACAGCGTCTATCGGCTTGAGGCTGCTCAGCAGCAACTCAGGATCTCGCTGACCGGTCGCGGCTACGGTTCGGGACTGACGCTGCAGGGCCTGAATGAACTTGCCGAGAGGAACGCCGGCCCGGGGAATCTGACATACGGGGGCGCCCGCGATCTCGCCGGGGTGGTCGCCCGCTCTGGGATCCGCGATTCGGGCCTGATGGACCGGGTGATGCAGTCGGCCCGCGATTACTCAATCACGACAGGTCAGGACGCGGTAGAAGGCAGCAAGGAATGGGCTCAGGCTATTGCCGATCCCGTTCGTGGCCTTGAGATGCTGGAAGAGCGCCTCGGTCGGGTCGATGCGGGCACGGCGACGTTCATTCGGACTCAGGCTCTGTCCGGCAACCGATTGACGGCGTCCACCGCCCTTATGGACGCGTTTTCGAAGCGCCTCGCCAATCACCGCGAGATACTGTCCGGCCTGCCACTGCTTTGGGACACTGCAAAGAAGGGGCTCGATGCGCTCATCGAAACTTTGAACAAGGGCGTTCGGCCACCCGAGGTGAGCATCACCGACCGAGCTGACCCCCAACGGATGGGCCAGATCGGCGCCCAGCAAGCCATGAACGCGACAGTCGCGGCTATGCAGCAGCGCGATGCGGACCGGCGTAAGCGGGAGGAGGATGCTGCCGCAGCGTCGCGCGACATCCAGGGTATTGCCGAGGGTATTGACCCTGACATTGGCAAGTTGCGCGAGCTCGGAATTTCTTTCGACAAGCTGTTTGCGTCCCGTAACGACCCTGACGTCATCAAGAATCTTGAGAAGGCGGGCATTTCCGCGGACAAGTACCGCGAGATCATCGAGAGGGCTGGGAAGGCAAAGGAGACGAGTATCTCGGCCGACCAGCGGGCGTCCGAGCAGCACGAGATCAATCTGCGCTCGATCCGGGCGCTGACGGCCGGTGAGGAAGCCGCGATTGCTGCGGACCAGAAGCGGCTCGAGGCAAAGGGCGACATCACGAAGGCCTATCGCGCCGAAACCGACGCGATCTTGGCCACGACCGAGGCACTGGCGCGCTACGAGAAGGCCGCCGCCGATGCCCTCCGGCAGTCGCAGTACTCTCTCAAGACCGCAGGTCTGTTGCCGATGCAGCGGACGATGCAGGCTATTGCCAACGAAGAGACGGAAGAACTGCTGCGCAACCGTGGCGCTTCGGCGAAGACCATCGCCGACATTCGGGAGCGGTTTGCCAACCGCCGCCGCGAGGCAAGCATCGAGAACTCGTTCGTGCCGCAGCGCGACTTCAACATGCGCCTCGAGGAGATGCGACGCGGCTTCGAATTCCAGCGCGACAGCTTCGGGCAGGCGCCTGAGGCGGTGGAGACGATGCGCGCCCGGCTCGATATGCTGAATGAGGCAACTCGCTACGGTCAGTCCGTGACCGACCGATACGGCGCCGGCTGGGAGGCCCTCGCGGCTCAGATGGGTCGCGCCAAGGCCGCGACGGACGAGCTGGCGCTATCGCAGCAGAACGCGATCGCCGGCATGGACGAGATGCGGTCCGGCTCCCGCGGCCTCCTCACCGGCATGTTCAGCGACCTGCGGCAGGGCAAGAGCCCTATCGACGGGCTTATAAACGGCCTCGGCCGGATGCAGGATCAGATGTTCGAGCGGATGATCAGCAAGCCGCTGATCGAGGGCCTGATGGGCCGAGACGGGACCGGCAACGGTGGATGGCTCAGCGGGTTGCTCCAGGGCACCGGCTTGCCGGCGCTCATGGGTGCGAATGGTCAGACCGGCTCGCTAGGAGACGTCGCCTCCAAGGTACTTGGCATCGGCCAGACGGCCACGGGTACGATGTCCGTCACCGCCGGTGTCGTGAACATCGGCGGTGCAGGCATCGGCGGGCTCATCCCAGGGCTGGGAGGGCGAGGGGCCGCGGGCATGGCGGGTATCGGTGGCGGAGCAACCGTCCAGGCGCCCATGTCGGCGGCCGGGACGATCGTTTCGTCGGGCGGCCGCGTCTTGAGCTTCACCCGCAGCGGCTCCGGTTCGCCGATCACGTCGGACCCGGGTGTGATCCTCCCGTACAGGGAACAGACGCCAATCACCCCATATCCGGTCGCGAGTGTCACGAGCTCGCCGCTTTCGCCCTTCCAGCGTGGTGAACCGGTCCAGCTTCAGCCGCCTTCGCTGAGCCGCGATCTGATACCGCCGAGCTCGGCAGAGCTTCAGCGCCGGGTGAATATGCCGGCTCTCAACCGGCCAATTTCCTACTGGGAGGAGCAATGGAGGTTCCCTGAGGCTGGTTCGAAGGTCGGAGGGCGGCTGAGCGACGACTACTCGACGAGCGCGACTGGAGCCGGTGGGCTCGGCTTCCTTCGCGAAGGCTTGGAGCGCAGGGCGCAGGTCATGAGGAATGGCCTTGAGCACCAGATCACGCAGCCGATCGAGACGGCGACCAATGCGGCCGGCGGTGCCATCGACGTCTTCAAGGACACGGTCGCGACGAAGACACCGGCCCTCGGCGGGGCGCTGACGGGCCTCGTCGATGTGCTCGGCTCCGTCGGGAAGGGCGCGTTCAGCCTCTTCGGAGCGAGCGGTGCGAGCGCGGCCGGACCCTCGACCGGCTTTTCGGGCGGCGGCTATACCGGCCCCGGCGGCATGTACGAGCCGCGCGGCATCGTCCACGCTGGCGAGGTCGTCTGGTCGCAGCACGACGTCGCTCGCGCGGGCGGGCCCCAAGTCGTCGACGCCATGCGTCGCGGCGTGGCCGGGTACGCGGTTGGCGGGGAGGTCTGGCCGGCAACGACGTATGCGGCTCCAGTCATGCCGAGCAATGCGGGCGGCGGCGCGCCCATCCAGGTCTCCAATACCGTTCACAACTACGCTGGGGCGCAGGTCGAGCAGCGTGAGACGCGCGGGCCGGACGGACAGATCCAGCTCGAGACCTTCGTGCGGGCCGCCGAGCGGCGCATGGCCTCGAAAGCGGGCCGGAATCGCGGGGAGGCGAAGGACGTCTTCCTGACGAACCAAGCCGCGATGAACCGGGGCTGAGATGGCGCTCCCGGTTTGGCCCGCGTCTCTGCCTCCGCTCCGAGGCAGCGTTCAGGGTAGTGGATCGCCGGGGCTTTACCCAGCTGCTGTGGTCTCGCCCTTCGAGGGCGGGAACGAGCGGATGCGGCGGAAGTACATCGGCCGCCCTCCGACCCCTCTCAGCATCGATCTTCATCTCTCGCTGGACAAGCTCCCGATCTTCGACAACTTCGTCGAGTTCGGTCTCAACATGGGCGTCACGCCCTTCACGGCGCCCGTCGTTCTCCCGAATGGCCTGATCGTGCCGAGGAAGTGCCAGTTCTCGATCGGCGAGAATGGCTTTGCCCCTTTGAGCTACATGACGTGGAACACGGCCATCATCAGCTTGGTCGTGAAGGTCTGGAACTGGCGGGGATACGAGGACGAGGCGCGCGCGCTGTTCGCGACGACCGGCGAGCAGAACTGGGACGACGAGAGGCGGGTCCGGGCCAACGCCTTCATCGCCGGGATGAAGCAGGACGGCGTGTGGGACAGCCTCCGCATCGCCTACCTCTTCGCCAACCGCTTCTCGTCGATCGGCCGGACGAACATGAAGGCGCCTGGCACCTATACCGCGGCGCTCGGCGGCGACACGGTGCCCGCCTTCAGCATCAATCGCGGCTTCAAGGGTGACGGCGTCTCGGGCCACCTCGATCTCGGCGGCACGCTCGCCAGCGTACCCGGCGTCACGCCCGACAACATGTCGGTCTTCGTCTGGTCCCTGACGACCGGCGCCGATACCGGCCGCGAGTTCGGGACGATCGGCAGCACGCTCTCGAGCCTTCAGATCTCGAACGGGACGATCTTCCGCGTGCGGGCCAACTCGTCGACGCAGTTCGACACGCCGAACACCGTTGGCCAGGGCCTCTTCGGCTTCTCCCGCAACGGCAACGCGGTGAACATCTACCGGAACGGCGAATTGCTCGCGACGCAGACCGAGGCCCCGACGGCGTTCGGCAGCGGGAACATGTCGATCCTGCGATCGATGAACGCCTTCTCCGCCCGTCAGATCGCGGCGGTCATGATCGGGACGTCCGTGACGCCTGAGCAGGCTGCCGGCATGTACCGGCAGGTCGGCGACTATCTCCGGGCCGTCGGAGCCGTGTCTTGAGCATCTACGATGCCGCGATGCGGGAGGCGAACTCCTCCGGCGGGTTCGACAAGACCGTCGTCCAGACGATCGAGTTGAGCCATGTCGGCTTCACCGTTCCCGTCCGCCTCGCGATGGTGATCGGCGAGCCGCAGGAGGTCGAGAGCGTCGTCTCGCTCCGCCTCGAGGACAACAGCATCGTCGACCACGCCCTGTGCTTCTTCTCGTTCATCCGGCCTGGCGCCGAGAAGGACGGCCCAACCGAGGGGCGCCTGCGGATCGATGGTGCGTCCAGCCAGATCTACGCGCAGCTGAAATCCGCGCTCGACTACGACGAGCCGATCCGAGCGACCGTGCGGGAATACGTGATCGGCTCCGCCGGCCTCGCCGCCCTCGGCAAGCCGAATTCCGTGATCCCCGGCCTCGAGTTCGAGGAGGCCAGCCTCGACGGCGCGTCCGCCGAGGGCAAGCTCGAATACGTCGACGGCAGCAATCTAAACGTCCCGACGGGGCCGAATGCCTTCTTCGACCGCGACAACTTCCCGACCCTCTACACGTAGGAGCGCGCCATGAGCAGCGATACGCCTGACGGAGGGCGCATCACGCCCTTAGGCGACCTTTGGCCGGGCAAATCCGGCCAAGCGGAAGGGCCTTCGGTCTTCGCCCTGATCGATCAAAGGCTCGACCGCATCGAGAAGCGGCTGGATGCTCTGGAGGCATCTCGGAATCGCGGGGAGATGAAAGCCATCTTCGAGGTACGCGTCGACGAATCCGCGTTCTGGAAAAAGGGCGTCGGGATACTGGCGGCAGCGGGCGAAGCCGAGCGGCAGATCAGTGCCGATCTCGAGGCCGCTTTCGCCAGCATCCAGGACATGGAGGCCAAGGTGTCCCTCCTCGCCGAGGTCTCGGCCGATGGAGACACCTCGGGCATCCGCGATGCGGTGGCGGCGCTGGAGGGGCGCATCTCGACCATCGAGGCTCGCATAGCCGCGAGCGCGGACGCGTCAGCATCTCCGGGGGTTCGGTTGTCGCTCCTCGAGGCCAAGGTGCAGTCGCTGCTTTCGGCGCGCGGCCCTGGATCGGTGCGCGACGCCGGGCGCGAATGCCGCCGCGGCTGAGCGCAGTCGTTCTCCCGCCAGTCACCATCGGAGGACGCTATGG
Source organism: Enterovirga rhinocerotis (assembly GCF_004363955.1). Taxonomy (GTDB): domain Bacteria; phylum Pseudomonadota; class Alphaproteobacteria; order Rhizobiales; family Beijerinckiaceae; genus Enterovirga; species Enterovirga rhinocerotis. The sequence continues at coordinate 816,695 of NZ_SNZR01000013.1, read as the reverse complement.
TCACGATCCGAAGCGGGAGCGGCCGAGTCGAGCTCGATCTTGATGCCGGGACGATCTCGTTCTGGCGCTCGAGGATCGCCCTTGACCGCTCGGCCTATGTCGAGGGCCTCCTCGGCCGGCCCTATGACGCGCAGCGGGCCAATTGCTGGCAGCTTGTCGTGGACGTCCAGCGCGACCTCTTCGGCCGCATCCTGCCGGGCGGGAACGAGCCCCTGCCCGAGGACCGGGCTGCTGCGCTTCAGCAGGGCGTCGAGGTCCTCGGCTGGCACGAGCATCCGACCCCGCAGGACGGCGACGTCGTCATGATGAGCCGCTTCGCCGGCGGGCCTCACGATCATGTCGGCACCTTTCTCGCCGATCGCCGGGGCGTCCTGCACACCGACACCTGGCACGGCGTGGTCTGCGACGACCTCGCCTCCCTTCGACACGTCCGCCTCTGGCGCCCGCGCTTCTATCGGCCCGACGCATGACCCTCGTCCTCGAAGTCGACAACCTGCACAAGCCTCTCGGTGAGGCGAAGGCGCTGCCCCGGCGCCGTCGGCGGCTGTCGACCATCGTCAAGCAGCATGCCCCGAAGGACCGGGCCACGGTCGCGCTCGTCTTCCGGAAGAAGGTGAACCTCGCCGCCCTCACGCGGGCCGATCTCGACCAGGCCGCGAGGATGCGGGCGGATTACGCGACGACGCTCGTCGGTCCGGACGACCATGTCGTGTTCGTGCGGCCGGCTCTGGGCGGCAGCAGCGGCCTGTCGGTTGCGCTGATGATCGCCTCTGCGGCCCTGCTTCTCCTCGCGCCTTGGGCCGCGGCGGCGGTCGGTGGCGGCCTTATCGGGTTCGCGGTGCAGACGGGCATGGTCATCGGCGCGGCCCTGCTGCAGGCCGCAGCGGCGAAGTCGAACGCCGCGAAGAAGACGGACAACTCGTTCTACGACATCGCGCCGTCCGGCAACGTGGCGAAGCGCGGCGCGCGCCGCCCGCTCGGCTACGGGCGATGCTGGTCGACGCCTCCGCTCTCCCAGCGAGACTTCATTCGATACATCGGGAACAAGCAAACCGTTCTCGTGAAGCGCCTGCTGGTCGGGCTTGGGAAGTGGGACGTCCTCGCGGTCAAGGTCGGCGAGAGCACCTTCTGGACGAAGGCGGGCGGCGTCCAGTCGCCGTTCAACGTCTCGTCGCTCTTCGGCATCCCGTCCGAGGTCGAGGTCCTCTACGAGCAGGCCTCGAAGATCGTGCCCGGCGATATCGCGACGAGCGAGAGCGTCATCGGGCAGGAACTGCCGCGCTCATACGGGAACCCGGACTGGACACCCTGGTATCGGGCAACCCCGCACGGGGTGAAGGCCGACAAGCTCTATCTCGCCTGGAGCTTCGGCACCGTCATGGTCCGCGGCGACAAGGGGGAGGCGAAGCCGAACAATTTCGGCATCTCCTTCCAATTTCAGCGCCTCGATCCGGTCACGGGCAACCCCACTGGCCCCATCATCACGGACGCAGAAAACATCGGCTACCAGTGCCTGCCCGAGGGCGGCCACTTCGGACGCGAGAAGACCCTGCCGGAGATGGCGGAGTGGCAGGTCCGCTCGTGCAATCCCTGGCCCGACCCGAGTATGATCGGCATCGAGGCGTCGAACACCGTCTACTGGGACGAGCTTTCCGCACTCTTGCCGGACGTCCGCGTGCGCGAGGGGACGACCGAGGTCGTCATCCGCGTCTCCGGCATCAAGGGCATCTCCTCCTTGGGCGAGGTCCGCGTCGAGGCGGAGCGGATCGTGCCCGTCTTCAATGGCTCGACGTGGGTGGAGCAGCCGACGCGGAAGGCCGTCTGGGCCTTCGCGGACCTGATCCGCTCGCCCTACGGCCTCAACCGGCCGGACGGGGTCGATGGCGAGAAGTGCCTCGCCTATGCGAACCGGGCGGACCTCGCCGGCTTCGACGAGTTCAACGGCTTCCTCGACGAGGTGACGACGTTCGGCGTCGCCTTGAACACCGTCCTCGGCCCGCTGCGCGCCCAGCATCAGCGCCTGGGCCAGATCTACAGCTTCATGCGCGACGAGAGCGCCGAGGAGGCCGGCGGCCGGCAGGTCATCACCCGGCAGCAGATCCTCGCCGACACGACCGCCCAGCGCTTCATCTTCACGAAGTCCGATTCCTCGAAGGGCGACGTCATCGTCGAATACCTCCGGGACGGCGACGAGAAGCGCCCCGACGAGGCCCGGCAGACCAAGTTCTCTCAGACCCGCACGCCCAAGCGCTACAAGTTCCCCGGCGTCACCTCCGGCGCGCATGCGGTGATGCTCGCGAACTGGCTGTCGGCCATCGACAAGTTCCGCGGCGCCGAGCGCACGATCACGACGGAGTGGCAGGGAAGGCTCATCTACCCCGCCACGCACATCCTGTCCGATCTCTGGTTCGTGGACGCGAAGGCCGCGCTACCGGGCCGGCTCGTGTCCGGCACGACCTTCGAGGTCGAGGCCCCGCCGCCGATCGCCGCCGGCAACACCTATGTCTCGCTGCGCGGCAAGGAGGGAAACGAGTGGGGCATCCTGCGCGCGGTCTATGACGGCGGCACGCGCCTCACGCTCAACGCGACGGACGTCAGCAACATCCAGGCCGCGACCGGCGTTCTCCTCGCGGACGTCCTGACGGGCGAGCTGCAGGAGCCGAACACGCTGACGATCGGCCCGCTCGTCGAGCTTCAGGAGACCTACATCGCCCGCTCGACGCGGCCCGTCAGCGAGGACCACATCGAAATCGAGATGGTCATCGACAACCCGAAGGTCTGGCAGATCCTCGGGGAGGAGACCGTCGTTCCCGGACCGATCGATCCCGAGGGGCCTGTCGAGCCCCTTCGCCCGAACCTGCCCTCGATCCGAGCCTGGTGCGAGCGCACGGAGACCGACATCCAGATGGTCTGGAGCGTCCCGCAGCCGTTCGGCGCGGTCGCCTTCGACGTCCAGTACGCGATCGACGAAGTCGATATGCCCGCGACCGATTGGACCGAGGTGCAGACTGCCCTTGCCAGCGCGTCGGGATCGGTGGTCATCCGGCAATCGCCTCTGCCGGTGCGCGTCCGCGGCCGCGCGATAGGCCGGACCGGCGTTCCCGGGGACTGGACCTATACGACCTTCTCCACGGTCCCGCCGCGCGTCGACGGCGGATCCGTCGACATCGTCAACGTCACCCTGAACCAGATCGACGCCTATTTCCGGGGGCTGCTCGAAGGCACCGGGCCGGGCTCGATCGGTGAAGCCCTCAACGTCGCGAACAGCGCGCAGTCGCGGGCAAATTCGGCCTTCGGGAACATCGAGGACCTCAAGCTCGCCCTGTCCTCCAACCCGGCGGACCGCACGCGCTCGAAGCTCGTTGCGCGCTCGCTCCGAGACGACCTCGACCTCATCCAGGCCGCGTTCGCCGACGCCCAGAACCGCCTCAACTCCTTCGAGGGGATGATGGTGCAGATTGGTGTCGTCCAGTCGGAGGGCGCCTACAGGATCGCTGGCGAGGCCATCCTCGACAGCCGGATCAATAGCGTCGCCATCGACCTCGACGCGCTCAATGCCCGGGTCTCCCTGCTCGCCTCCACGATCGTCGATGGGGACCTGAACGGCATCCTCGACACGCTCAATTCGCTGTCCGTTTCCCTCGACGCTGTTGCCGGCGAGATCGCGCTCCGGGCGACGACGGCGCAGCTCGACGAGGTGGACGGCCGGGTCACGACCCTCAGCACGACGCTGACCGGGCCGGAGGGGACCATCACGTCGCTGGCGAGTTCGGTCAACACCCTCACGGGCCAGGTCTCGAACGCCGTCTTGCAGCTCAACGCGCTCGGCTCGATCGTCGCGTCCGCGTCGACGGCGGCGGTGAAGTTCGACGGCGATGCGAGGGACCTGACGCTCGACGCTCTGCTCGCGCGGGTGGCGGAGCTCGAAGGTGGGGTCAACGAGCGGCTCGGTACCGCGACCCTGACCCTCGGTGCCCGGATCGGGGAGATGGGCGAGGTCATCGCGGAGAGCGGGCGAACCATTCTTGCGGTCCAGGGGGACGCGGCTGCGCGCTTCTCGTCCTTCGAGCAGGTGATGTCGAACGGCTTTGTCGCGACGGCGTCGGCGCAGCGAGCCCTCGAAACAGCGGCAGGCGCGGCGGCCGGGCGCATCGGCGTCCTCGAGAACGTCACCACGAACGCGCAGAACCCCTCGTCCGTCGTCAGCCGTCTGTCCACGATCGAGGGCACGATCGGCACGGGGACCGGCTCCGGTTCGATCACGGGGCGCATTACCACGCTCGAAGAGGTCACGACCGATCCAAATACAGGCCTCGTCCGCCAGCTGTCGGACCTGCAGACGGCCGTCTCCGGAACAGGGCCGACATCGATCAGCGCGCGGCTCACGACTCTTGCCGAGGTCGTCGGCAAGGCGGCAGGACCGGACGGTCCCGCCTCAGGCCTTGTTTCCCGCGTGGGGAACCTCGAACTGACCCTTAACGGCAACGGGACGCCGCAGAACCCGTCGCTCTCTTCTCGGGTCAGCTCCGTCGAAATTGCTGCGGCCGGGGCTGCCGGCAACGCAGCGGCGGCGATCACGGCGGCGAACAATGCCGCTTCCGCGGCCGCTACGGCAGACGGGAAGGCCGTGAATGCGGCCACTGCCGCGTCGAACGCCGCCTCGGCTGCCTCGACGGCGGATGGCAAGGCGGTCGCGGCTCAAACGGCAGCGAGCAATGCGGCGTCCGCGGCAAGCACGGCCGACGGAAAAGCTGTGGCAGCCCAGACGGCTGCTTCCAATGCGGCCTCAGCAGCGTCGACGGCCGATGGGAAAGCGGTCGCCGCACAGACCGCGGCCAGCAACGCCGCGACGGCCGCCTCCACCGCCGACGGCAAGGCCGTGGCGGCACAGACCAAGGCGAATGCCGCCGACACGAAGGCGGAGGCCGCGCAGAACGCCGTGACCGCGGTCGCTGGCACGGTCACCGAGATCGAGGCGAAGGCGAACGACATGACCGCGAGCGGTAAGCTCGCCTTCGTCGCTGTCTCGGCTCCATCGGGGGCTACGGCCGCATGGGCCCTGAGCGTGAAGGCCAGCAACGCCCGGGCCGGCTTTACGGTGCTCGCCATGAGCAACGGAACATCTCAGGTCATCGTGGATGCCGGCCAGGTCGTCTCGGCGGCCCTCGCCTCGGACGGCGTCAATCGCCGCGTCGTGCTCGACCTCAACAACGGCTCCCTGTCGTTCTGGAGGTAGGACATGGGACGGGAGCTGTATTTCGGGCCAACGAGCGTCGGCCTTGACGCCCGCATCGCGCGGCCGGGCTTCGACGCCCTGCTCGACGACGTGAACGACCGGACGAAGATGGCCTTCGCTGCGTCATGGCAGAGCATCGGCCGGATCGCGGAGATCGGCACGGTATCGAGCATAGGCGCCTGGATACCGTTCCTTCAGAGCTATTCTTCGCCTCCGAACATCGAGCTGGCCTTGCGACGGAGCAATTATGTGATCCGGGGCTACACCGAGATCACGACGACGTTCGATGGCATTGGAGGGGTCTATAACGTCGGCGGCACGCTCTACGTTGCTCACGTAGAGGCGACGCAATTCCGGGTGTTGCGCCCAACCCGCTACGCCTCGACAGGCGCTCCGGGAGATCAAATCCAGTACTTCGTGGTGCAGTAGTGGCGAGGGAGTTCTACGTCGCGAGCAACGGGCTGCGTATTGCCAAATACGGCTTCGACGCCGCCACGACGTCCGAGGCCAACCTGATCTTCAGCACCGCGAAGCAGCTGATGAAGATCGACAGCGGGACCATCGCGTCTCTGAGCGGCACGCCGCGCGTCAATTTCAGCAACACCATCCCCCTGGCCGTGCCGCCGATGGTTATCTGCGGCGTGAGAGGACAGAGCACGGAATCCGCGCCGGTCAGGGCAGACCCCGACCTGACCGGCTTCACGGTCCAGGCGGTCCAGGCCTGGGACGGATCCTACCCGGCCGAGGGGAAGCCCATCTACTGGATCGCTCTGCTGATGGGGATGCCCGGTGGCTGACGTCCCGTTCTTCGCCGGCCGCAAGGGCTCAGAATTCATCATCCGGCAGCTCGCGCCAGGCGCGAACGACGCCAACCCGAGCTTCAATCAGATCGTCTTCGACAGCCGGGGCTATCCCGGCCGCGTGCTCGGGACCGGAGAGTTCTTCTGCGGAGGGGCCGATGTTGCTGGTTATGCTATCGGAACCAGCGTCTATTATTACCTCGTTCTTGGGGAGAAGACCGTCCCGCACGGGCTAGGTGTCACGCCGACGCACGTCATCGCCACTGCCATCCCTGAGCGGGAGGACGGGAGTCCTGAGATTTGGCACTCCTGGCAGGGAGTGGACCACACCCCGGCTCAATTGGCCAGAACAGAATATGGCGGCGAGGCTTTCGGGAAGAAGCTATGCTCCGCATTTCACATTGAATACCGTTACGAAACGCAGGGCGCCCGAATAGTTGTGCGAGCCGGCTGGCGCTATACGTGGAACAGTACGGACATTAAGGCCATCACCTACCTGTGCAGCAAGACCTCAGGAAACATAAACCTGAGGCTTCGGGTCCGCTGGACTGCCCTGGAGATTTAGCATGCTGTGGATCGTCGACGAGCGCGGCTCGTTCGTCGCGTCGTACGACGCTGTCCCATACCCCGCGCCGGAGGAAACGCTCGACCGCCTGCGGCAAAGGCTCGATCCCAACAATCGCGTCGTGGACGTCCCGCCGCTCGGGCCGGAGTACTGGCATGCCCCTGATGGCGTCCCGGTGCCCAAGCAGCAGATCGCCGTGACCGCCGACAGAACCTCGGTCCAGGCCGACGAGAACGACGAGGTCGTGCTGCAGGCCGTGCCGGCGGGCTCGATCGTGGAGGTGCACGGCGCGGATGGGCTGACGACAATCCCGGCGGAGCAGGAGGGGCCGATCTCGCTGACCTTCTCCGTCGCCGGTCCCCATGTCGTCCGCGTCACGCACCCCTCGCACACCGAGCGCAGGTTCGAGCTCGAGGTCACGGAAGCCACCACCGTCCGCCGGCAGAGGCGGATCAAGCGGGCGGTTGCTTCTCACCTCGTCGGCCCGCAGGGAGCGGCAGTCGCGGCCAAGGCGCTCGCTGTCCTGACCTCGGAAGGCGTGCCGGCCACTGCTGCCGCCCTCGCTGCCGTCGCGCAGCGTCCTGAGGCGGCGGCGGCGCTCGAAGGACGTCAGTCGTCGGGGATTGCCGCAATGGCCGCTGCGGCCGGTCGCTCTGCCGAGGAGGTCGCACAGGCGATCGTCGAGACGGCGGACGCCTACTGGTTCGCGGCCGCCAAGCACGAGACCTTGAAGGCGAGGCTCACCGGGCTGGTCGAGAGGCCGGTGCGCAAGGCCGAGGTCGAGCGGGTCATCGTCGAAGCCGGACGGGCCGACATTCTTCCGAGACTCTGAGGGGCAGCATCATGGGTTACTACGCTCCGGCAGGCGCGACGCTGACGCTCGCCGCCAACTCGACCGCTGGCACGATCCAGGGGGATATGTCCGCCTTCCCTGTGACGCCGGGCATGGCCATCGGACCGGGCTCGCGCGCTGGCATCGACGGTCCGACGCGCATCATCACGACCTGGACGCCGAACGGCACGACGGGCGCGAGCTTCACCATCGACAGCGCCTTCTCCAACAACACGGCATTCGCCGCCGGCACCCCGTTCGTCATCGACAACCTCGCGGTCCCCGGCAGCGTCATCGCCCAGACGAACCTGGGCATGATCACGCTGATCAACGCGCTCAAGAACACCTTCGGCCTGTCGCTCACGCTGGATCAGGCCTCGAAGTCCTTCCCGCTCGATCGCGCGGACGGGAACGGCTCCTTCACGGAATGGCTCTTCCGCCGCGGGACCCGGAAGTGGTTCGGATGGGAGCACCGGACCATCTCCGGCACCGAGAGGCTCCTCGGCCGCACCTATCTCGACGGCGTGGTGCCGACCGAGAGCATCGACATCGACGGCTCGGACGGCACGGTCGATTTCCGCGTCGGCGAGGGCACGCTCGCCTCGGCCGCGACCACCAATCTCGGCTCGGTCCGCAAGCGTAGGATCAATATCACCGGCGCAGCGACGATCACCTCGTTCGGATCGAGCCCGAACTGCGAGAAGATCCTCCGTTTCTCGGGCGCGGCGACCGTCAACCACAACGCCTCGACGCTGGTCATTCCGGGCGGCGCCAACATCACGGTCGCCTCGGGAGACATCCTCCACGTCGCGTCCAACGATACGGGGGGATGGCGGGTTCTCAACTGGACCCGGGGCAGCGGCCAGGTGCCGTTCGGCGGGGCAGCGACCGAGACGGCGGACGGCCTTCTGACGGGCGCAAACCTCAAGCGCCTCAACGGCCTCGCGAACGGCCCGAACCTCGTGCCGAACGGTGGATTCGAGCAGGGCCTGTCCGGCTGGCCGACCTTCAGCGGCTTCTCCGACGGGGCGGCGCAGCAGGTCGTCACCTCCATCAACGCCCTGTCCGGCGGCTCCTACCTCCGGCTGAATTTCGGAGCGAAGACCACCGGCACGCTGAACGCGGTTGGGGAGAGGTTTCCGGTTGTCCCGGGCGGACGCTACGCCATCAGCGCCTGGGTTCGCGCCAACGCCGCGCTCGCGAATGCGGGCCTGATCTCTCTGCGTGCGCAGTGGTTCAAGAGCGACGGGACAGCCTCGACGACCGCCTTCTCGACGATCGGTGTCGGCTCGACGACAGCCTGGGCTCTTCTCGAAGGTCAGGTCACGGCCCCGGCCGATGCGGGCTATTGCGAGTTCCGCATGGTCGTGAACGTGACGCTTGGCGTCTCGTCCAGCGTCACATGGGTCGACTTCGACGAATGCACCATGACGCCCGTGGCATCGATCGCCGCGGCGAGCCTGCCGTCCTTCACCGTCGCAACCCTTCCTGCCGCCAACATGCAGGTCGGCCACACGGCCTGGGCCAGCAACTGCCGAGCCTTCAACGGCGCCGGCACGCAGGAGGGGGCGGGAGCCGGCACCGGCGCCGTCGTCACCTGGAACGGCTCGGTCTGGAAGATCGCCGGCACCAACGTCACCGCCATCGCCTGAGGAGCCGACCATGGCCGTCTTCGTCTACGAATTCCTGTTTCGCGGCCGCCCGCCGGGCTCCGGAGGGCCGCCCGCCTTCCACGTGATCCTCGGCGACGCGCAGACCGACGCCTTCGGCCGCGAGACGATCTCGCTCAACGGCCCGATGACGCCCGAACAGGCCGGCGCCCTCGGCTTCCCGCTCGAGACGGTGATCGAGACCATCAATGCCGACACCCTCGAAGAGGTAGGCGCCCTGTCCGCCCGTGCCTCGACGCTCGAATCCGAGAACGGCGACCTCAGGCTCGAGGTCGAGGAGCTGAAGGCCGCGCTCGCCGCCGCGACGCCTGCACCGCCCGCGGAGCCGGAGCCGGATCCTGAGCCGGCCGCGTAGAAGCCAATGCCCGGCCTCATGGCGGCAGGACAGAGAGCGCCACGACTTCGGATCGGACTCGCTACTCCGATCAACCGGGTGCCGGCGGGTGTCCCACGTCCCGATGCTGCCGAGGCCCCTCGGAACTAACGTCCGAAACCGACGGGTCCACGCCGACCCGTGCTGATAGCTGATCCCCGCCCGCCTCGCGCGGGCTTTTTCATGCCTCGGAGACATCCCATGATCGTGCTGGACATCCAGCGGCGCCTGAAGGCGCTCGGCTATGACATCGGCAGGAGCGGGCCGAACAAGGACGGGATCGACGGCGACCTCGGGGACCTGTCGCAGACCGCCATCCTGAAGGCGCTGGAGACCGGGAAGCCGGCGCTGGCGGGGATCGTCCTGCCGGTGGTGCCGCCGGTCGCTCCTGCCGTGGGTGTCGTCCCCTCGGCCTGGATGCCCGCGGCGAAGATGGCCCGGGTCATCGTCCACTGGACGGCTGGCGCCCACAAGGCGTCCGACCTCGATCGCGAGCACTACCACGTCATCATCCAAGGTGACGGCACGCTGGCCCGCGGCAAGTCGATCGCCCTGAACGACGGCGCCGGGATCAAGTCCGGCTACGCCGCCCACACGCTTAACCTCAACACGGGCTCGATCGGGGTTTCGCTCGCCTGCATGGCCGGCGCGATCGAGCGTCCCTTCGATCCCGGCAAGGCGCCGATGACGCCGAAGCAGTGGGACATGCTGCCGGGCGTGCTGGCCGGACTCTGCTCGCGCTACGGCATCCCGGTCACGCCCCGCACGGTCCTGTCTCATGCCGAGGTCCAGGGCACGCTCGGAATCGCGCAGCGTGGGAAGTGGGACATCGCCGCCGTGCCCTCCGCAGGCAGCATGATCTACGTCGGCGCGACCGGCGCTGGGAACACCATCCGTGCGGCGACGTCGGCTCTCCTGAACCCCGCGCTCGCCGCCTGAAATCCGCTCCCGGCGGCATCCGGGCATCCTCCTGAAAGGTCCCACCATGATCCGTTCCGCTCTTACGGCGGGCGCGCTCCTGTGCGCGCTCATGCTGTCCGCTTGCAACGTCACCTCATCGCAGGTGGCCGGCTTCCTCGTCAGCGCTCAGACGCTCGCATCGGCCGCCGGGCAGGCGGAGCTCGTCGCCAAGGCTCAGGCCCGTGTCGTCCAGGCCTGCGGCTACCAGCCCACGGCGCAGACCATCGCTGCGATCGCGAAGACCTTCGCGCCCTCGACGGCCGTCACGCTCGATCTCGTCGACACCGTGGCGACGGGGATCTGCGCGGCCGTCCAGAACCCGACCGTCGCCTACGCGTCCGGCCGAGCGCGGCAGAAGCGCGACGGGACCTATCGGGGCGTCCCGATCCGCGGCCAGCGCGTCGGCAACTGAACCCACTCGTCGACCGGGAGACCTGTCATGAACAGCACCATCATCCTGTCGCTCGTGCGGCAGTTCCTCCTCGCCGGCGGTGGCAGTCTTGTCACGCTCGGCTATCTCGACGCCGACACCATGAACCAGATCGTCGGCGCCCTGATGGTCCTGATCGCCTCCGGCTGGGCCCTGTACGAGCGTCGCGCTGCTGGCCTCGCGAAGTCCGCAGTCCACGCCGACCCGAAGGCGGTGATGTACGAGCTGGCCAAGGCGCCGGAGGTCGCGAAGATCGTCACGACGTCGCCGACGGTCGCGCTCGAGGTGCCGAGCCGCAAGGTCGTCGGACCGGCGGGCGGATAGGCCGATGCCCAACTCGACCCGCGCCAGCGCCGCCTATCCCGATCGGCTCGTCGAGTATCTCTTTGCGAGCATGATGATCGGCTGGGGGCTCTGGCTCATCGCGCCATGGTGGCAGACCTTCGGGAACCCCACCTACGCGGCGCTTGCGGCGCTTGCGACCGAGCGGCAATGGGGCATCTTCTCGGTATGCGTCGGCGTCGTCCGCGTCGGGGCGCTGGTCGTGAACGGCCATTGGTGCAGGACGCCGCTCCTGCGCTTCATGTGCTCGTGGTTCGGCGTCGTCTGGTGGCTCGTCCTGATCTGGCTGTTCTTCCAGAACCCGTCACCGAACCCGCCGGCCGGCTTCGTCTTCTACCCCATCTTCATCGTGTTCGAGCTGGTCTCGTGCGCCCGCAGCATGGCCGATGCCTTCAGGGCCAATGCCTTCCGGCCGCTCCGCCTTCCGAGGCTGCTCCAACTCAGCCGAGCAGGATCGCATGAATGAACCCCGGCGACATCCTGACGGGACTGATCTCGCTCTTCGGGGCCGGAGGCTTCACGGCGATAGTCGTCGGATACCTCGCCTATAAGAAGGAGGCCGCAACCGGCCGCCGCGAGCCGCTGAAGCCCGAAACCCTGCCGACGGCCAACGGCCACTTCCCGGGCTCGCACGACATCGAGCTGCTCGTGCAGGCGATCACGCTGCTGACGGCGGCCCTGACGCGCTGCGCGACGCTCCTCGAGGCGGAGGCTCACGACCGCGAGATGGACGAGGAGGCGGAGAAGCGGGCTGAGATGCGCGAGCTGCGGGAGATCGTCCGCGCCATGCGGCAGGCGCGGACGGCGTGAAGCGGCGGTCGACGGCCCCGCCGTGCCGGAGGGGCTGCCGGTTGAATTGGCGCCGGACCGCCGCTAGCTCGTACCGGAGCGACGGCCACATGTGATAAAGAGCGGCATGAAGATCTTGGTCGCCGCCCTCCTTCTCGTCATCGTCCTGCTGCTGACGCTGCTCTATCTGCTCTTCCAGCCCGGCACCACGTATCAGACTTCGCGCCATTCGCCGGGCCGGATGCAGGCCGCGCTCGGGCGGGCCGTTCTTCAAGCGGCAAAGAACGATCCAGCGACTGCAACGATGGTGCGCGCCGCAGTTCAGGCCACATCCGACGAGGATCGGGCTCTCGCGGCCGAACTGATCGCTGCGCTCCCGCAGCAGTAGTCGTCTGCCGTCTGCCTCGGGTCGCTAGCGGTCATGCTCGCCGGCCGCTACCCTCGCCAGCATGTGCAACCTCTACAGCGTCACGACGAACCAGGAGGCGATCCGGCGGCTGTTCCGGGTCGATCGCGACCTGACGGGCAACCTGCCGCCGCTGCCGGGCGTGTTCCCAGACTATGCGGCGCCGATCGTTCGGGTCGATGGCGACGAGCGCGTCCTCGCGATGGCGCGCTGGGGCATGCCGTCGAGCCGGAAGGCGCTCATGGAAGCTGCGAGCGCCCGCGCCGACAAGCTCCGCGCGAAGGGCCGCGAGGTCGACTTCGACGAGCTTCTCCGCCTGGAGCCTGACAAGGGCACGACGAACGTTCGGAACACGGCGAGCCGGCACTGGAAGGCTTGGCTCGAGCCCGCGCATCGTTGCCTCGTCCCCTTCACCTCCTTCAGCGAGTTCAACAAGGGGGCCGGCGGCGACATTTGGTTCGCGTTCGGCGAGCACCGTCCGCTCGCGGCCTTCGCCGGGATCTGGACGCCGCAATGGACCTCGGTGCGTAAGGTGAAGACCGGGCCGGAGACGATCGACCTGTTCGCCTTCCTGACGACCGAGCCGAGCGAGCCGGTCGCGTCCATCCATCCGAAGGCCATGCCGGTCATCTTGACGACCGAGGCGGAGCGTGACGCCTGGCTTCGTGCTCCATGGTCCGAAGCCTCGGCGCTTCAACGACCGCTGCCGGCGGAGATGGTCGAGATCGTCGCCCGCGGGGAGAAGAAGGATCAGGCGCGCTGAGCCCTGGCCTTAGCCCTGGCCCTCATCCGTTCCAGCTGGCGGTTGTGGGTCATGTGCATGTCCCGAGCGCCGGGGATATCGCAGATCGCTCGATAGGCTGCTTCGGCCGCTGCTTTCGCTTCCTCTTTCGTGAGGCACCTCCCGCCCGTTTCGATCGCCGGCCGGGGCCAGACGAAGGCAAACACGGACCAGTTCCAAAGGTGATCTCGGTTCGGCGCGTCCCAGCGAGGCGGCCCTAGATCCAGATAGCGCACGTGGCCGGTGCGGATCTCCTCGTCGTAGAGCGAGCCCTCTTGCTCAGGATTGTCCGGCACGGCGTGCCACGAGAGGTGCATCGGGGCCGCGCGGGCATCGCCGCCGAACTCCGCCAGCACGGCGTCCACGTCCTCGTCTGTGATGGCGGATCGTCGGTCCGATCCGGACGGAGGGCTTTCATCGGGCATGGAACGAAATAAGAACATCCGCGTCGGAGAGTCGAGTCCGGAGACGCTGATGGATGAGCCCGTACTGCCGCGAACCCTGGCCCAATTCCCTTATGTCACGGTGCGGATCGCCTGCATGGACTGCCCGCGGCACGGGTCGTATCGGCTAGCGCGACTGGCGGCTCGGTTCGGTCCTGACGTGAACCTCGAGCTCCTGCTTTACCGGATCACTCGGTCATGCCCGTGGCAGGTGCCGCCGCTGACGCGCCGCCGGAAATATGCCCGCTACTGCCGAGCCTACTATCGGGACCTACTCCATCCGGAGCCGCCGCACGAGCCGCCGCCGGATCCGGAGCCGGTTACGGCCGGGCGCCCGCGGCTCACGTTGGTCGGCTGACCTCAAGCCTCCTTCACGATCTCCAGGCACTGCCTCAGCGCAGTCAGCCTGATCGCACACGCTGCTGCGAAGACGTGATCTCCTGCTGCCTTGTAGGAGAGGCGATCTGCTTCTGTCTTGGCGATCAGAGATTGGATGCGGGCGGTCGGGGTCATGAGGTGGCGCCATCTCGGTAGATCGGCTCGGCTCCATCGAAGATGACGGCCGCTCGGTTCTCCACCTCGACGAAGGCCGGCACCTGAAAGGCTTTCGTCTCGCCACGCAGGAAGGTGGCACTTGCGGTGGGGCGATTGGCTTCCGGAATCCGGGCCAGCTCCTCATCGGTCAGGGTGCGCTCAACGACGGCCCGCCGGACGAAGGTTCCGAACTTGAACCACGGCGGGTAGCCGGCGAAGTCGACGCCCTTCTCCGCCAGCATCTTCCTCAACTCGCGCACCGGCTTCTTGAACATCGCCTTGGCCGAAAAGACCGCGTGCGCAGCCATCTGGACAGCGTTTCGTTCAGCGTCGAGGGCCCGCCAGAGGAAGGCGTTGGTCGCCTCGTCCCGGTCGGGGACGCTGAAGACGCGCCCGTCGAAGTGGGGAAGCCTCTCAGCGTATGAGGATAGCTCGGATGCCAAGATGGCTCGCGTGAAGGCGGCTGTCGCGATACCAGCGAGCACCGACGCGAGCTTCTGGACCTTGCCGTCGAAGAAGACTTGCGAGGCCGGGTTCGCCGGATCGGATTGCCAGACCAGCGATATCTCGTCCGACTGCGTGTAGCCGATGACGGCGCCGGTGGTTTCGACCAGATGTCCCGTCGCGGAGATCATCGCTTGCGACATCAGCTCGTCAAAGGGGCGGTGCATCCCTCGCGTGAATCGGGAGAAGCTGCGGCCGTCGATCCGCGCATAGATGGGCATCCCGGATGGGAGCCGGCGACCTGTCTCGACAGCTTCGTACCCCTTCATACGGTCGCCGAGATCGTCTCCCTCACCCGCCATCACGCTCTCCTTCCAGTGCTGCGCGGGCGGCGTCAGCTTCCAGCAGGCTCGCACCCTCCCGCTTGGCGCCCATGCGATAGCCCGCTTCGAATTCGTTCAGCGGCTGGGGCTTCGATGTATAGGCTAGGCGGAATGCCCATTGCCCGGCGGCGCGCGAGATCTCCTCATCGCGGATATCTGCCGCCATGGCCTCGATCGCGGCGCGGGCCTCTTCCGCGTAGTTCTGCCAAGCCGGTATGGTGAGGGAGCCAGGGACCCCGTCTTCGTCCACGTAGTCGTCTGCGACGGGCTGGTCAGGGTCGACCCCCTGAGGGACGCATATCGCCCTCGCCACAACCTCGATCATCGACGTCATCCTGGCCTCCTGATTTCGCGACGCTTCGTCACCTTGTAGCCGTGGCGTTCAAGGCAATCCTTCATCTGATCGAGGGCCTGCCATCCGAGATCGTTCGCTTCGTGGATTGGGCAGCCTCTGTTCTGGCCGACGATGACGACTTGATCGTAATCGGCGTGCGCCTGGGAAACGATCATGCCGGAGCCAAACCACGTCGCGAGACGGTCTCTGTCGCGTCTGAGCCAGCCTTGCATGGCGGCCGCCATGCTAGCGCCGAACTCGCCTCCTTCCGCGATCCGGTGTGTGTGGTCGTTATAAAGCACGGCGACTGTGTTGAACCCCATCACGCTCTCCTTTCACGCAATTCGGCCTGAAGGCGCTCAGCCCGTTTCTGCTCTCCCTTGGCTCTCTGGATCGCGGAGACGCGCTGTCGGTGCAGGCGTTCGATCTCCTCTGCCGCTCTCAAGGACAGAGGCCGTCCGTCTGCGCGTAGATCGCGGACGAGGGTCATGGGCGGCTCTTTGCGGCTGCCGCGATGCCGGCAGGGGTCAGGTAAAAACCCCACTTGCCGTCGACCTTCCGGCGCTCGATGAAACCACGCCGCTCAAGGTCATGAAACTGCTGATCGTCGTGTTCCTGCCCCTGATCGAGCGGAACCCCGTAACAGCCAGGGTTCGAGCGAATTGCCCGTATGTCCAGGCGCTGCCTGTCGGTTAGGCTGACCTCACTCACCTCTTCTCTCCCTCGATGGATTCGCAGACCGGACGGTTGGAGAGGTCGAGCAGCGTTTCAGCGTGACACGGGCTCTCCAGGCTGCACCAGCAACCGAGGTTCTTGCCGCGAAGCTCGCCGATCTCGTCTCGCACGATGCGCACGTATTCAGCCTCGTCCCGATCCGGCCAAGGCGCTCCCTTCGATCGGCGCCCGAAGAGGCAGAGGTGTCGGTGGCTGTCGACGGCGTGATACCGGTCGCAATGGATCCCGGCCCGGTAGGGGTTCCCCCACTTAGTGGTCCGGTCGACCTTCACGGTGTTCGGCGGCATTCTCCAGCCTTTCGCCCTCGAAAGCTGGGCTCGCTTCGGCCTATCCATGGCTCTCTCCTGTGGGCGGGGTGGTGGGGAGTTCGGTCGGCTCGATCACCGCCGGCACGAAGCGCATCAGCGGCACCTCCCTGACCGAGTGCGAATACCAGTCGCTCTGCTGGTGCTTCGCGTAGGCATCGGCTTCAGCCTGCGAGAGAAAGCCCGCCAGTGGCGTGCCAAGGCCGTCATCTTGGACGACCACCCATATCCGGCTACCCATGTCCGCCTCCGGGGAGAGAGCGGGCGATCTCTGCGGAAGGGGTTTTCGCGACGAAGGCGTCACCCTCTGCGATCCAGGCCCAGTTCGGCACCTGCCGTCCCGTGCTCAGGTCGAAGCTGGCGCTGCATCGGGTGCAGAACCGATGACGGTCGCGCTTATAGACAAGGGGCTTCCGGCCGCAGCAGCGTCCCTTACCGTCGAGGACGGCGAGACGGCGGGTCTGTGGCCTCAGCGTCGCGCACCATGCTTCGTAAGCATCTCGGCGACACATGGCGCACGGTCGCTCCACCATGGCGTGAAGATCGACCACGGAGCCCCGATCGCAGCAGGACGGACAGGCGCTCATCGGACGCCTCCCGTGAGGGCAGACCTAGCGATCGAGATCAGAAGATCGCGGAAGGCGGGAGGGGTGGCGGCTGCTTCAGCTTTGGGCAGCGTCGGCTTGTTGCGAGCCTTCCCGCGCTGGTCCTGGAATCCGACTTGATGCGTCCCGACCGGGCGCCGCCAGTCCAACTGCGGCGGGAGCCCGGTCCCGAAGGCGTACAGCCACGTCGCCTTGTTCGCGCGATGGCCATAGGCCGATTGCCAAACCTCGCAGACCCACCCACCGCAACTTGAGCGCTGCCAGCCTACCCCCCGTGGCGTAGGAAGATCGTGAGCGGCGAAGGCCCGCGACGTCGCTGGATGCTCGAGGACGCCGCCCCACCTCCTCACCGCTGCCAGCGCTGCGGCGAAACACCCTCCATCATTGCCCGGCCTATTATGCTCGCCGCCCCATCTCGCATAGTTGACGTTCGCCATCGCGCCCCAGAGCTGGCACGGCGGATGTGCCACGACCGGATGCGGCCCGGCATAGGCCCGCGCATCCCGCTCGACCGGCCAGGGCTCGACGCCGTCCAGATCGGCGTAACAGCCTTCGGCCTGAACATAGAGAGCTGCGACCGTCCGGACGCCTCCCGTGAGGGGGAGGGTCGGAACGGGCGGGGAACAGCGTCGGGAGAAATGTCGGGGATCCTGGTACCGACCAGTGCCATACGTTGCCGTAGCGTTCCCATCGTCATCAGACGGGCATTGCGGTGCGGCGCCGAAATCTGTAGGAGTTCCAACGCTGAAAACAGCGTCGGGGCGTAGCGCAGTCTGGTAGCGCATCTGCTTTGGGAGCAGAGGGTCGCTGGTTCGAATCCGGCCGCCCCGACCAGTCATGTCTGGAGCGTTTCGACCGTCATGCCGGCCCGTATCTACAAGCCCGCGAAAGGCGCCATGCAATCGGGTCTTGCCCGAACCAAGACATGGCTGCTGGAATTCGATCAGGCCAGCGCCCGCGAGATCGAGCCGCTGATGGGATGGACGAGTTCGGCGGACACGACGCAGCAATTGCGGCTGCGCTTCGCGACCAAGGAAGAGGCCATCGCCTATGCCGAGCGCGAGGGCATTTCCTACCGTGTCGAGGAACCGCAGGCGATGTCGCGCCGGCTGATGTCCTACTCGGACAATTTCAAGTTCAACCGCACCGCGCCCTGGACGCATTGAGGCGCCGCAAACGGCTTGCGGAAGCGGCTCACCCCCGCTATAGGATCGCGCCTCCCGCAGCGGTTCTTCTGAATCACCGGGATGCACCGCCTCGCGGCGGTTTTGGCGGAGTGTAGCGCAGTCTGGTAGCGCACCACGTTCGGGACGTGGGGGTCGTAGGTTCGAATCCTATCACTCCGACCAATTTTTCCGCTATCTATCTGATTTCGTTGACGATTATCAGACGCATGGGAGGCGGTCCCCACTTTCGGCCCCACTTTCGGCATGGGCGCTCATGATGCCTCCTGCGACAAAGTGGGACGCGCGATCGGGCTGGGCTCCGGGATCGCTCGGTCAGCGCCTCGCCACCCGACTGAGCCGTCGCCCGCTCCGAGCCGGGGAATTGGCGTTAACATCGTGATCGGTCACGACGACCTCGTGGCCTTCCTCACAGACGAAGCTTGCCCAATCGTCCATCAGGTGACGCCGTTTCGCCGAAGCGTCGCTTCGCCGGTACGCTCGCTCTGCCTCGTCGCCGACAAGATGGGCGAGCGCGGCCTCTGCAACCTCGCGCGGATGCGCAGTCTCGTTCCCCGCCCAATCCCTGAAGGTCGAGCGGAACCCGTGCGCAGACAGGTCGCCACGACCCATGCGCGGTCGAGAAGTTGGTCTCTCTCATCGTGAAGTGGCCGGCCTTCGCTAATGAGGACCACCAAAGCTAGTTGTAGGTGCTGGAGCCTTCTCCGCCGGGGTCTGCTCAGTTCACCCGGCTACAGGCCAACTGTCGCGCACGCCTTGCTGCCCCGCCAGCCCTCGCATAACCTCGCCGAGCCGGTGTTTGGGTGAACCATCCTTGGGCAATTGTAGCCCTCTGGATCGTACGCAAGCACCGGCACCGCTGACGCTGGCATTGAAGCTTCCTAGCGATGCGCGAGTGTCGCTACCTCGGGTGAGCCCAGGGGCGTCAGCATCTTCAATGCTGGGGCGTCAGGTGCTCGAAATAGCAAATGCTGCCTGGGTCGATTTCCAGGCCGACATCCTGGGCCTCCCGTCGTTTGACCTTGTCCTCGAAGAGCAGCCTCCCCGCGAGTTCAACCCGGACGACGCAGTCAAAGGATGTCGGTTGGGTTGCATCGAAGCAGTAGGCCCGTTCGGCTAGCCGAACCGAGCCATCGGCTTGTTGCTCGCCCATGCCCTCGAAAACCGAAAACGGCTCAACGCTCTCGTCCCAGTCGCGCGACCGATCATGGAAGGCGATCCGGTATGGGATGCGCGGCCCTGCTCCCAAAGCTTGGGGGCGCTCGAACCTGCGGAAAGCGTAGATCCCGCCGCCATCGCCCCGACGGTTCACGTCCATTGTGAACCCCATGCGCTCCCAGAAAGGCTGGGCAGATGCCGGCGCGACCTCGATCACAGCCACGCTGTGGCCCAGGTCGAACGCCCGGCGGATCATAAAGTCGGCGAGCATCCCTCCGAGGCCTTGGCGTCGGAAGTTCGGGTGGACCTCTAGGATGTCCATTTCGTCAACGAAGCCAATGGCCGCGCCGTCCATGAGGAGAACGTGCACATTCCGCGGATCGCGCTCGAAGGACCGCCGGACGATGTTCCAATTGCAGAAGAATCCGCGCTCCAAAATCTCAATTTCTGGGCAGCGTTCTGCTTGGCGTTCGCAAGCCGCCTCGTAGGCGTCGTTCTCCGCCCTGAGCCAAGTTTCGAGTTCATCCAGTAGCTTGGATGTCGCCGGCACGATTTCAGCCTTCATGTGCCCTCCGCCTGCCCATCGAACTAGGGCGCCGACACGCGCTTTGCGCCCTCAGCAGCGAGGGCAGGATGCCGGTATTGACGCGCGATCCAGATCGCGCAAGATGCCAGCCTTGGCAGCGCCTTCGTGCGCCGGACCTCTTGCCCAATTCCACAGGCAGGCCAGTCTGATCGCCGCAGCGCAACGGTGGATAATCCCAACCAAGGGACACCGTTGCATGTCTGCTATCAAGATTCGCGAAGATCGAGTTCGCCGCTTGCTCGCCCGCGCCGGCTACCGTCTTAAAAAGACGCCTGCGCGATCACATCTTCGTAAGTATTTCGACACGGGATATACCATCGTAGGTTATTACGACAACATAGGCGTTCTGGGCTGTTATAGCCGCATGTACGAAGCAACGCTTGAAGATGTCGAAGAGTTCGCCGCTCGGGCGCGCGTGTTCTAGTCCCCTCGGGAGATCATGTCAGCCGGCCGCACGCGCGTCGCCGCGGCCGGCTGACTCGACTCTCGTCTCATTCGTTCTCATTATGTTGCTACGCACCGGAGCGCCGATCCACCCGCTCCCGTTGCCTTCTTTCCGGGCGGCGTAGATCTTAAAAAAATATTCCCGTGCATGATGTCAAATTTAACGCACCGAGACCTACCTATGACTTCGCTGACATACCTAAATAAGCTATCACGACATCTTGCATATCTGTTTGCTTGCGCAAAGCAGGTTAATGAGCTTGATTTTGCTGCGTCGCTCAGCGGCGAATTTCGCGGCATGCAAGACCCCGGTTGGTCGACCACTATCACCGCACACGAGGTGTTCCGAGAGATATCATCTTGTGCCGAGCAAGGTCGCGCGCGCTCAAAAGCCGAGATTCGCGTCTTGTTATTTCTCTATTGTCAGCTCGCAGAGGCGGGTGGCGTCTATGAAACTATCAAAAATGTGATGGGCATCATCACTCTTAAGCCATACCTTCTGTGGCCGTTCCATGATCTTGTTAAAGTAAGAACTGCTCCGCAGAGAATTATCGGCCCTAACGCAAATGCCACGTTCAGAAATCTTGCAAAAACTGCGAACGAAATCGGCATGACGGAACTGTCATCGATTCTGGAGGGCGCATTTAGAGACGATATTCGTAACGGTATCTACCATGCCGACTACGTCATATGGGAAGATGGCTTGCGTTTACGACGCCGCAATGGGGGCCTCGCGACTAGGTTGACTTTTGAGGAGGTGAATCTGGCTTTAACAAAAGGCATAGGATTTTTCGATGTCCTCAGAATATATGTATCGAATTCCATAAGCTCTTTTCATCCATCGCGAACAATTGTCGGTCGATTAAGCGAAAATTTTCCTGCGACCTGGACTGTTCATGCAAATCCTGCCTCCGGCGCATTTTCCATTTCGAGCTCGTCACCGGGTCCGGAAACGTCGCCGGAGTTCCTGCGGCAGGAAGCGATCAATGGCCAGCTTGGCGGTAAAGTATTTTCAGTAATTTGGGACATAACCGCAGAACAGCCGTCAGAATTTATTGATTACATGCTGGATTCTGGATTCTCCCCCCACGAGGTTGCCTTGCCAAAGGTCCGGATGGCACAACTATTGGAGCAAATCGAGCTTGACGATCTCTGGGATCATCGTTTCGAGCAACCGGCTCGAAGGCGCGCGCTCCTCCTAAGTCCGTGGGGGTTTCGATATCTCAGCGAGCCCGTCGAATTCGGCAGCCTGCTCGACATTCCATCCATAGAGCTCGATGACGGAATCGTTGGAGCACCGGACAATCCGGATAGCGGACAGCCGTGATCGCCGTCTTGCTCGCCCACCGCCGCGAGGCCCGGGAGCGCATCCAGCGCGAGGCGACCGATCTCATGAACGGGTGGACGATCTGGCCGATGTCGAAGCTCGCCAGCGGGCACAGGACGCCCGCGTGCGCGACGATCGAGCAGACGCTCGTCTCTGGACCTGGGTGGCGGTCGAGATGGCTCGCCGGACGGGCGAGGACATCGGCATCAAGAGCGCCGACCGCTATCCCGATCTGGATCGAGGCCGCGCGAGCTGGCCGGCGCCAAGCGCGAGACCGTGGATCGGATCGTCGAGATATCGCGCGAGATTGCGGTCATATCCGCCGGCCGAGGCGGCGGCGCCCCTGCGCAGCGTGAGCGCCAAGATGGCGAAGCGCATATCGACCTTCGATTAAGTTGCGGGGCGATGCAGCGCGGGGCACTCTTAGTGATGCTGGCGGACTATGTGCCGCGCTTGAGCTTCTCGATGGCCCATCCGTTAGCGTCCAAACACCATTGGTGGCCAAAGGGCGTATCTCGATACTGGAAGAATGATGAGGGTATCGTCCATTGGCTGAAGCCGGATGGAGAAGTAATATCGTCTGATCCAGCTAACTTCGCTGCGATTGGCGGCGGCCACAGTGTGCGATTGGGGAATGATCCCGGCGAAGACACGCCGTGGGATTTCACATTTGAGCCAGAATTCGACAGGCCCGACTCGGCCTTCCCCCATGTTATTGAGTGGCTTCAGAGTTTAGACCGGCCTCCTCTCATTGAGGCCGGTCTCCGAGATCGTTACATCCCGATCGAAGCGGCATCGGAGCAAATAGATCAGCTCCTTGAGTGCGTCATCTCGTTGGCCGTTCGGAGCCCAATGACGCGAGCGCTAGCCGTTGCGACGGCAGAACACCTCCGGGGATCGATAAAAGTAAAGGAAAAAAACAACTTGATCTCCATGAACTTAAGAGGCACTCAGCGAAATCATGCTCGGAATATTCCGTACATTGGCAAGGTAGCTATCATTTATTCTCCAAACAGGGAGTTTATATTTGGGGACGGATTCTATAGCACCCTTGCTCCTGGCTCTTATAATCTGGGGAGCCTGAGCATCATTTGCCCTATCACTCCTCGAATCGCCGTTGTCATTCACAAACCGTCACAGTACCGCACGAGGCCACGGCTCTCCGCGATAACATTCGCCGATCAAGAAACTGATGGTCTCAACAGCGTCACTCAGATATATGCTTGCAATGCGGTTTTCTATCGCGAGGAGAAACCGACGCCATCTGAATACTTTGTACTGCGTCGGCATCAGGTTTTGGATTGGCCGAATGCGATCTGTGCATTCCTTAGGCAACTGCCTGGCGTCCAATCCTGAAGCCGGCCGCGAGAGTTGTACCGACCCCATGCCAGCCCCGTGGTGCTGGCGGCAGAGCCATTGGACGACGATCCGGACGACAGGCATCCACGGCGCCTCGGCGGGCGCGGATGATCCGGCGGCCCGGCAACGTCAACGTCGGAATGTCCTTGTTCTCGGCTTCACCTGCCGCTCGGTCAAGTTCGTGTCGAGGCCCTTGTACCCGCGTGAGGCATCCGCCCTATCAGCCGGCCTGTATCTCTGTCGGGGCAGCTTCTCTTACTCCCGCCGCGAGTAGATCGATGGCGCCGTGCTCTCTCGGATGAGCGGCGCTATGCTCGTCGGCAGATCGACGCCGAATTCCTTCCGCCGGGACCGGCTCTCCATGGCTCGCTGCGCCCGCCTGATGCTCTGCCGGTCGACCTCATAGCGAGGGTGGCGGTCGTTGAATGCGTCGACCTCGGCCATCGCCTTCGCGAGCCTGTCCGGATCGCCGGCCCGGCGCGCCTCGGCCGCGGCGCGCCTCAGGGCAGCCTGCTCTCCCTGAATCCGGCTCTTCATGTTGTGCTGGAAATTGTTCCGCTCGTGGCGGTCCGCGATCTCGGCCGGCGTGAAGCCGATCATCTGTTTGATCACGTCCTGCGGCGCCACGCGCTCCACGACCGTGTCGCCGCTCTTGTCGCGGACGCCCTCCGTCGCGTAGCGGGCCGCCTTGACCGGGTTGCGCAAGGCAGCCGGCGCCATCTTCTCGAACCCGCGAGTGACGTTGCCCCTCGCGATGTCCGCGCCGCCCTGCCAGACCTGATGCATGAGGCCGACGGGCGCGCCCAGCAATTGCTCAAGGACGTAGGTGAACTGCTGCTCCGCATTCATGTCGCGGTTGTTCGAGCGGAACCAGAGATCACCCATGCCGACGCGGCCGGAGAGGCTCGTGCCGGTCAGGTAGCCGGGAATGCCGTCCATCAGCATGCCGCCCGCGGCTTGCCCGATGAGCGTGTCCCCGGCCGCTTCCAGCACCGCCTTGCGCAGCGCCTCCTCGGGATCGCGATCGTCTCCGGCGGCGCCCATGAACAGGCCCGCGATCGACATCAGGACCGAGATGCCCGCGAAGCCTTTCAACCCGGCCATGGGGAGCGACAGCATGATGGTCGCGGTCAGCCGACCGATGGCCGCCTTGCGCTCGGCGGGCGGCAAGTCCTGCGTCGCCTGATGCAGATCGCGGAACAGGCGGTAGAGCACGTTCGCCTGGAAGGACTTCAAGGCGAAGATGGCCCGGCCGGTGCTCCCGCGCATGAGCCGAGCCTTGCCCGAGGCCTGGTTGTCGTAATGCGTCATCCAGGTGAGATCGCCGGCTTTCACGATGGCCGGATCGTGCGCCAGCCCGGAATCGCGTGCCAGGCGATAGGCGGCGAGGAAGGTGATCTCGCGGTTGAGGCGCTCGGTCTGGTGCATAGGCGCCGAGCCGAACTTCATCAGCTTCGCCCAGAAGGGATTGTAGCGGACGCCGCGATCGGCGACGCCGGCAAGGTCGTGAGCCTGCGTCTTGTCGATGACGCCGCTCTCATAGGCCTTCCCGATCGCCTCCCGCTCGTCCGCCGAGAGGCTGGGCGAGTTCGCGACGAAGGTCCGGCCGCGGAGGAAATCGACCAGGGCCGCTGCCATGTAGGCTGCTGCGCGCCTCGTTCCGACATTGCCGGTCTCCGCATCGAAGCCGAGCACCGGCACACCCTTCGACCACGCCTGATCGAGGTTGACCAAGGCCGACGAGATGTTCGCCCACATCGTCCAGAGGAACACGGCCGAGGTGACGTTATGCGACCAGCCCTTGATGTCCGGATTCATGGTGAAGTCGTGCGCGCGCCTCATCTCGTCGAAGACGGCGCCGGAGCGATACGGGTCCTTCGCGCTCTTCACCTCGCTCCCGGCCTCGTCCAGGTGCTCGCCCAGCTCCAGCCCATAGCGCAGACGGGAAATCTGGTGCGCCGAGTGGAACATGGAGGATGCGAAGGCGCGCAGCGCGTCGCTCGAATAGCCGGCCCGGTTCTTCCGGTGGAGGCGCTTCTTGCGCATCGACAGGTCCGGCAGCGTTTCGAGGTAGCGCTGCCAGACCTGATCGCGCACCGCGAGCGAGGCATGACCGGCGTCGAGGATCGCATCCACGTCGGCCACGAATTTCGGATCGAGGAAGGATTCGGCCCTCGTCTTCTCCTCGATCAGGCCGACCTCGACGGTGTTGGCCCTGTCCCGGCGCATCTGCGCGGCGAAGTCCTCGCTCTCGCCGACACTCTCGAACCGGGAGAACGAGACCACCTTCCCGTCAGCGTCGCGTACGGTGACAAAGAACCGGCCGAACCGGGCCAGGGGGAAGTAGGGGCCGGCGAGACGGTTGCTCTCGAACTGCTCGCGGAGCCGCTTCAGGCGTGCGTTGCGCATGCGACGGGTGCGGCTCTGCGCCAGGGTCCGCTTGCGATCGGCTTCGGCAACGGCCTCGGCGCGCTCCTTGCCGGTCAGGCCCTTGTCGCTGATCCGCTGCATCTCGGCGGCGTGCTCGCGATCGGCGCGCTTCGCGGCGGCGTCGATGGCCCGGCGCATGTTCGCGATGACCTCTCGCTCGCTCTGGTCGGCACGCTCCTCGTAGAAGTCGCGCGCCTTTGTATAGATGTCCCGCGCGGCCTTCGGCAGCGCCTCGAACCGCTGGCGCAGGGCGAGATATTCCGCGCGGCGCGGATCGCCGGCCTTGAGGCGCGGCGGCTCCGACGGATCGAGCTGCGCGATGGTCGTGTCGTGCATCAGGTCCGCGAGCGCCCGATTCTCTCCACGGTGGCGGAGCGCGAAGGTTCCCCATTTCTCGACGATCGGCGCGACCTCGGTGGAGAGGTCGTTGCGCATCGCGTCCATTGCCTCCTTCGTGCGGAGATATTTGCGCGCGGATGGCAGGTCGCGAGCAAGCTCCATGAAGAGCGGACGCGTCGGCACGAGCGCGAGGGGCGTCAGCTTGCCGGCCATGGCGTTGGTCAGGAAGGACGACGCCTGCCGCTGCGCCCGATCGAAAAGCGTCCCCTTCCGATCGGGCTGAAGCTCCACCGTGGCGGCTACGGAGTATCGCGTGCCGCCATCTGAGGAGACGATCGGCGCATCCCGCCACGATCGCAGGGCGGAGACCGCGAGAGCGCGAAGCTGGCTCGGCGTCACGGCGCCGAGCTGGTGGCCGAAGGTGCGGAGCACCCAGGCCTTCACCCGGCCGACGAGGCTGTCCGCCATCTCGCGGAGGCCAGCGGGCGCGCGCTCCCTGCTCTCGATCGCATAGGCGGCGACCTCCTCGGCGAGGTGCTCGGTCGGCGTCCCAGCCGCTCCGGCCCGCTCGCCCGCGTCGCGCCAGAAGGCGTCGGAGGCGTGCGACGTGCCCGCACGAGATCGGGCCATGGCCGCATCGGTTGCCCGCCGCACGCGATCGAGCAGCGCTCCCCACTGCCGCTCGCCAATCAGAGGCTGGGTGCCCGCGTGGAACATCTCATGCAGGAGCACGCTCCGGGCCGTCGCGGGCGTCAGGTTGCCGGAGACGAGGTGGATCGTGCCATCCGCCATCGTCACGCCCTGTACGCCGTCAGGCGCGCCGATCCCGTCCGGCAGGGAGGAGGCGTTGTCGTGGAGCACGATGTGGCCGGCACTGATCAGCTTCGCGATCAGAGCGGCATCCTCGCCGCTCGTGAGGTGCTCGGACAGGGCTTCCGATGACATGCCCTCCGGCTCACCATGTGCAACCGACGGCTTCGGCGACGAGAGCTTGTTCTTCATGCGCGCCCGCGCCTTGGCGACGGCGTCGGACGTGAACAGCTTGTTGCCGGCGAACGGGTCCGCCTTCGCCTCGGGCTCGGCGGCGGTCGGCCCGGCCTCCGCCTGCACCATGTCGCCGACGGGATCGAATTTCGGAGATGCCCGCTCGATCACGCGCTCGCGCGGACCCGGCTGCGTCGAGTGCGTGCGCCGCTCGCCGGTGCCGACCCATCGATCGCCGTCCTTCCTGACGGCCTCGACAGTGACGCTGATCTCGCCATCCTTGCCGCGCGAGAACGAGACGACGCGATCGGCACCGCCGCCATAGGACGGGACGATGTTGCCCGGCGTGAAGTAGTCGTCGATGCGGGCGCGCTCGGCAGCCGCCTTCTCCTTCGCGGATGGCTTGGCGGCGGGCGCGGCGACAGGCGCGGGCGCCTGCTTCTCGGTTGGCGCTGGGGCCGCCGTCTGCCTCGGCTTGATCTCCCAACGGACCTTGCCCGTCTGGACGACCTCATGGGTGGCAGAGAGGTTCAGCTTCGCGAGCCTCGCCTCGGCCTTCTCGGGCGATCCGAACGACCTCCCGACCACGGCCTGCGCCGCATTCGACGAAGCTGCCTTCATGGCGACCGGCTTCTCTGGCTTCGCCGCTACAGGCGAGCCGAAGCTCTGTGCGCCACGCTGGCGCCTGCCGATCTCGCGCTCCACCTCGCGGCGGGCCTCGATCCAACGCTTGCCCCAGCCCCCATTCGCCTTGGCCTGACCGGCGACGTATTTCAGACGCTCGCGCAGCTCGGGCTCCGACATCTCGGCCAGCGTCTTTTCGACTTCCCGCACCTTGCCTTCGGAGGTGCCAGCCGTCCTAACGCTCGGGAACGCCTTGACTGCTTCGAGCGCCTCCTCGGCCGTGGCGTCGAGCACGATCGCCCTGACCGGCCGGTCTTCCTCGGCCGCCGCGACAGCCTGATGATGGCCGTCGACGATGTGGCCGTCATTCGATACGATGACGGAGCGCTCGCCGTTTCCCTCGGCCTTCGCGCGCTTCACCTTCGCGGGCTCGTATTCGGCCTGCGTCGGTTTCAGAGCGCCGGCATCGACCTCCGTGGTCTCGTGCGCGATCCCCTTCGCATTGAGGTGGTTGACGAGCGCGCCATGGTGCTCGCTCGCGACCTGGGGCATCTCCGCCCGCGGTACGCCGAGCGCTCCGGTCTCGGGCGCGAACGGTCGGGTCTCGCCCTCTTTCTCAGCCGGCGCCTTCTCCGAGCGATCCAGAAACGCCTTGAGGTCGGCCGGCGACGTGATCTCTCCGGCATCGAATGCCCTGCGCGTCGCCGGATACAGGCGCTCGGCCCGAAAAGCGCTGGACGCCCCCTCCTTCCGCGAGAGCAGGTCGAACCAGCCGCCGTAGAAGCTGTCGGTGATCGCTCCAGCAAGGCCGCCGCCCATGGCGACAAGCCCCGTCGTGTCAGCGACAGGGGCTTGGACCGGTTCTGCGGATTCCGCGACGATAGGGGCGGCAGGCGCCTGGGGAACGCGCGGAGCATCCTCCGGCGTCGTCACCTGAACAATGCCGTTCGTGATGTCGTCCGGCGAGAGGAGTTCTACCACCCCGTCGGCGTCTTCGAACATGATCCCGTCAGAGTCCTGGCCAACGATGCGGCCGACGCGCTGACCGGTCTCATCCGTCACGACGACGACGCTGCCGGCCGGCTTCGCGACCTCGCGCAACTGAGGAGCACCAACGTCGAGCGCGCGGGCAAGCGGCCCAGCCGGCGCGGAGGCCGGAGCAACCGTCTCGGGAGAAGTCGGCGGGATCGGCTTCATCACCGGTTCGGAGGGCGCGGGGCTGGCTTGAGTAGGCGCAGAGGGGACAGTGCCGGCGGTCACGTACCCGTCCCCGGCTTCCGCCTGCACTGCTGGGTCGAGCGCCGAGAACGGATTCGAATGATCGTTCCGACCGCGCGCGCCGGAGATGGCGCCCGTGCCGGCGCCCATGCCGGCACCCGCCACCGCTCCGGCCGCGGTCTCGCGCAGGACCCCCGACCAGTTATCCTGCTCGGGCTGGTAGCTGTCCTGCGCTCGTGCGCCAGCGGCGGCCTCAAGGGCGGACTGGCCGGTCTCCTGCGCCGCCTCGGTCGCAGCGCCCTTCGCGGCCGTGCGGAGAATGCCGCCGGTCTCGCGGAGCCCGCCCGCGATCATCTTCTCGGCCCCGCGGCCGATGAGGTCGATCGACCCGGCCAGTCCTGCGGCCGCGAGCGTCTCGACGGTGAGGAAGGCGTTCTGCTTGACGGTCCGCTTGGCTTCTTCGAGCGTCTTCGCCTGCGGGGCGAGCCGGCGCAGGTCCGACCCCTTCATCTTGTCCACGTCGCCGTTGATCGTCTCGGCGATCGAGGAAGCGGACATGCCCGACGACGAGAGGAAGATGCCGAGCGCACTGCCCGCTCCGGCCGAGCCGCCCGCCGCTCGGGCCGCGACGGCGCCCACGCCGCCGCCAGCACCCACGGCCAGCATGCTCGGCGCGCTCTCGGCGATCGTGGTCGTCAGGAGGCGCGGGTCGGTGCCGATAGCGGCGACGGATTCGCCGAAGTCGCGGATCGCATCCATCGGGTTGTCGGCGATGGCCGAGAGCCAGCCGGTGGCGCCCGCGAGGTCGCCCTCCTTCATGCGCTTGCCGATCCGGCCGCCGACCTTGTCGAAGGCCTCGCGCGACGCGTGGAGCCCGGCACTGTCGCGCTTGCGGCTCTCCTCGTTGTAGTCGCGGACGCCCTTCGCCTGCTTCTCCGCCCATTCGCTGCCCATGGCGGACGCGATCTCGAACGGCATGTTCATGACGGAGCCGACGCCGCGATCGACGGCGCGCCCGATGTCGCCATACCATGTGCCGTCCGAGGGCGGGGCCGCAGGCGCGGGAGCCGGCTCGGGCTGCGCGGGATAGAGCGCGTCGGCGAGCTTGCCGGCCCGGCCCATCACGTCGTCGTAGTACTGCTGGACCTCCGGCCCCCAGGTCTCCTTGTTCGGTCCGCCGACGGTCGCCTTGATGGCGTCCTCCATCGACATGCCCTTGTCGAGGTAGCCCTTGATCTTCTGGGCGGCGACACCGAGCGCCTGCTCGGGCTGATAGGGGTTGATGCCGGTCCGGGTCAGATCGTCGTCGCTGATCCGGACGATGCCGCGAGACTTCGGACCGATCCCGCGCGAGCGCGCGAGCGGGTCGAAGTTCGAGTCCTTCTGCGCCATCGCGAGCAGCGCATCGACCGGGATGCCGTATCGATCAGCAGTGCTCTCGAAGGCCGTGAGCAGCGCGGGCTCGGGCATGGCCGGCTCGGGCTGGTCGGACTGGAAGGCGGGACCGACCGGCGCCGTGGATGCCTGACGGAGCTTCGTCTGCGACTCCGCCAGCACCTGATCGAGCGGCGAAGCCGAAAAGCCATCGGACATGACATGAACTCGAATGAGAGGAAAGGGGGCCTTCGCCGCGATCACGCGGCGAGGCTGAAAGGGACGAACCGGTCGGAGATCGTGACGCGGACGCTGTCGGCCAGGCCGCGGTCGAGGATAGTGGCAGTGATCGCACCGGCCTTCCGGCTCGCCTCCTCCCGGCGCGGGTCGCGATCGGTCGGAACGATCGTGATCTCGTGCAGACCCTCGGTGTCGACATCTTCGCGTGTCGGCACGGCACGGGATTCTGCGTCGACGATCCGATAGCCTTCCCATGACGCTCGCTCAGAGGGCGTCAGCGGTCGACCGAGCGGAATGACGGCAATCCGGATGGCAGGCACCCACGGCGCCTCGGCGGCCGCAGAAGGAGGTTCGACGGGCTCCACGATCGGCTCGGGCTTGTAATCTACCGCCGGGCCAGGGCGCAGTGCCAGCGCCTCGCCGTGGCCCGTCTCGATGCTGACCGTCGTGAACCGGCGCCGCCACGTCTCGCCCGTGGGCGAGCGGGCCAGCGTCAGAGTCTCCGCATCGACCTCAAGGACGGTCGAGCCATGCGAGAGTAAGCCGGGCGGCGGCTCGTCGGTCACGACGAGGATCGCCGTCTCGCGGTTGATGTCGCGCTGCTGGAGCAACACGCCGGCCGCGCGGGTCCGGACATCGCCCCCCAGCGGGATGCGATCGAGGACGGCGACGCGCGGCCGGCGTCCGAGCAGACCGGCAGCATCCGCGATGCGCAGGCCCCCGCCCGCGAGCTCCGGAAGGAGGTCGAACCGCGCGGCGGACATCACGAGCGGCAGCGGCGTGGTCACGCCGCGGGCGAGGCGCGCGGCCTCGATGTCGAGCGCGTTCTGGTCGGCACGGCTCCCGTCGACGGCAACGGCAACCGGCACCGACGCACCGGCAGGAACGCCGAAGAAGCCAGCCAGGGCGGAGCGTTTGCCGAACCTGTCCGGACCAAGGCCGCTGCCGGGCGCACCGGCAGCGAGCGCCACGGCGAGGTCGGCCGCGATCTCGCTCGCCGGTGCGCCGGGCGAGCCGACGAGAAAGTGCAGGTGTCCGGGCTCGAACAAGTCGGCCAGGCGGTTCGTGCGGAGGTCGGAGTGAAGGCGCCAAGACATTGAGGGTTCTCTCGATCAGGTGTGGGATCAGGCAGCGGGCGGTTGATCGTCAGGGCGGCCTGCCAACGGCCGCTTGACGTGCCGAGGTGGCTCGGGAGCCCTCGGCGAAGGGACGGGAGCCGGCCGGGCTGGCGGGGCATTCTGGTCGAGCCCACCCTCGACGAGGGTGAGCTTCGGGGTGGCGCGCGACGTTTCGCTGGACACGGTCATGAATGTTCCTCCTCGCGTCCGGCCTTTTCGACCGGTTTGATTGACGAGCCTGAGATCGATTTTATGAACACAGCGAGCGAGCTCTCAGGCTGCACACCATGATCTACGTCGAGTTTTTCGCCGTACTTTTTCGGCCGCAACTTGCCTGCGAGCCACTTGCGCGCCTCAAAACGAAGACGAGAGCGGGCAACAGCCTCCGCGTTGAAGATCGGGCCGCCTTTTCCCTCGATGAAATCGTTCCGGCCGTCATCGACGATTGCAAGCACCTCCTCTACAAGGTGGTCTGCGGCTGCCTCCTTTGCTCGCGCGTATTGCTGTCGGAACTCGTCATGAGTTTCCAGCCACCGGAAGATTGTCCGCGGTTCGACGCCGATGGCCTTCGCGGCCTCGACCGTCGATTTCGCTTCGGCGATCAGGTTGAGGAACGGCTCGACGCGCTCGGGGCTGTAGCCGGAGGGGCGCCCGCCGGGGTGCTTGGTCGCGGTCACTGGAACGTCCTCGCAAGCACGGCCTCGACCTGATCCAGGCCAAGGCGGTCGAACAGGCCCCGCGCCTCGACCTCGTCCAGGCGGGCATTTTCGGCGAGGATCAGGAGCGCCGCGATCCAGTGAATGACATCGGGCGGCTCGCGGCGCTCCTCAGCAGCCCACTCCGGGAGCGGCTTCACGGCGAGCAGCATCGCACGCGCCAGTTCGGCGGGCAGCGCATTCCGGCTGGTCGGGGCGGCATCAAGATGGACGGTCGTGATCATGGCGGCTTCTCGTGCTGGCGGGCTCGCCTCACGCGGCGCGGCCCTGCGCAAGGCGGTCGATCTCGCTTGCCGGAACGACCGTCCGATGGCCGATCTTCACGAACCTGATGCGGCCGTCCTTCGCGAGCCGGTACAAGTTGGCGCGGCTGATCGAAAGCAAGACAGAGGCTTCGTTCAAAGGATAGGCCGCACGATCAGGGATGATGCGAAAGGTATTTGATGAGAGCATTGCAATCCCCTGGCACGACATAATGTCGTAGCGAGTATCTGCGCGACCAAAGCGATATAAACACGGATCGCGCCGTGACCGAAGAGAGGGATCACAGAGGGGAGAGCGATTTTTTTATTGCTGAACTGTTAATTTGAAACGCTTGCCGGTGACGTGGGCCGATCAAATCGGCGAGGTGCGGCGAGACTCTGAAACGGCCCTAGCCTTCCCATAGCTAGGGGTGCCTCCCTCCCTCCGGCAGGTCTGTCCAAGGCCGACCAGTCCGTATCGAGCGCTCGTGCCTCGGCCGCCGAAGGGGTTAGGCCGGTTATCACGGAAGCATATCTTTATAGAGGGGCAATGATCCCCTTCTGTTCTCTTTTCCGGAAATGCCTCCGCTCTAACCGGTCTAACCCTCTATTTATGAAAATACATATATATATCATATATTTAGATATTGTAGTTAGACAGGATGAGACACCGGCCCAGCTACCGGTGTAACCGGGCTAACCACTCCCGATCGTCATTGGCGGATACAGCGATGGACCGGTCTAACCCGGCCTAACCCTCCCTAACCTCCCGGTCTAACCCCCCCCCTGCTTCGAGAGCGATCGGGGTGAGGGCGGGAGCTTCCATTTCCGTAAAAGCTGTAGCTGGGATGCCAGCTCTTTGCCTGCCCACGATGGGGGGCAAGGCGACCGATGGGAGGCCAAAAAAGCGCCCCGGCGGTGGGCCGAGGCGCATGTTGCCGGCGATGTCGGATTCGTCAGTCCCGGCAAAGGACGTAGGTGACCGCCGGAGGTCCGCCCTTCGGGCTCTGCGTCTTGATGACCTCGATCGTGCCTGCCTCGATTAGCGACGCGAGCGCGTCTTTGAGCTCCACTTGGCGCAGGCGGCCGTCAAGCTTCTTGCCAAGCCCCGTTCCCGTGAGGCTTCCGCCCGCCTCGGCGAGGTGCCGTACGATGAGCTTAAGGTTCCCTTGGGGCAAGGTGTCGGCAATGCGATATCGGGCCTCTCGGGACATTGTCTCCGCGGACCAGCGGGCGAGGTCGCGCCCCCAGGCCCAATCCTCCGCCGTCACCTTGGCGCTCAGGCCGGCGCGGCCGACGGCATGGATCGTGCTCAACCGGACGGCCATCTCGGCGACCCGGCCCCATAGCTCGTTGCCGTCCGCCTCCATGCGGTCGGACGCCTCCGTGTCGAGGGCGAGCCAGGCGTCTCGGATGCCGTCGTCCACCCATCCGATCCTGATCTTGCCGTGAGCGTCCCGGAGGTCGGGGTCGCCGGCATAACGCTTGATTGCGGTCGTTCCGATGATCTCGGTGACATCCTCGTCGAGGTCGCCTCGACAGGAGGCGAAGAGTCGAGCGAGCGCGAAACGGATCGCGTCCGGAATCTCGTGCCGATCCGCGACGGGCTCGACCTTCGGCGACTTCCTCGAAGTCGCCAGAAGCAGGATGCGATTTAGGAACCCGTTCGACACCTCGGCCGATCCCAAGGCGTCGAAGAACTCGTTCGGGTTCGACGCGCCGAGAATAGACAGGCTCGGCCAGCGGATGTCGGGGTCGCGTCCCGCCGCCCGCTGCTCGCCCGCGATCACCTCGAAGGACGATCCCCAAATCTCGCGCAGGATTTTGGTGATCCCGCGCTCCCAATTCCCCGCCCGTGGGCCGGCGATGCGGCTGATCGTGTTGCCCAGCTCGTCGGCGACGGACAGGGCCAGCGGAAACTCGCTCACATGCCGCGAGATTGCGACCATGGACGTGAACCCGCTCGGCCCGACAAGGCTCTCACCCACCTCGCGGACGAGTGCCTGCGCCCGCTTCATCGGATGATCCTTCCCGCCCGCGCTCGGCGCCAGCATGGCGACATAGAGGTGCACGCCAGCATCGGTTGGACCGGCCACGCGCCGGCCGATCACGGTGCCGAGAACAGTGACGGCCGCGGCGAGCGAGAGCGCGCGGTTCGGTTGCCGCGCTGAAGCCGTGATCCAGTCGACGATCTCGCCCAGCAGCCCGGCCGGGCGCGTCAGATGCTCTGGCAATTCCCGGCCGGCAGGCGCCGGCCCCGCCTCATGCAGCACCTCGCCGGTCTCGCCGTCGTAGATCGTCCCGTCCTCGCTCCGGCGAGCCTCACGGGCCGGCTCCCGATCCCGCGTGCCGCGGAAGTTCAACGGCTCGCGCTCGGCCCCCTGCCCATCGTCTCGCAGCGGATCGGCTGGGTTCTGGATGCCGGCCTCGATGCCCGACGTGATCGTCTTGCGAACCTGCCGAATGCCATCGTCGCGGGTGAGCCCGCAAGCATGGGCAGCCTCCTCAATCGCGGCCTCGACCGTGCTGCGGTCGATCCAGCCGGCCGCGACCATCCTGCCCGTGCGAAATGCAATCGCGTTGAGAGCCTGGTTCCGGCCGCCCCTCCCAGCGCTGGAAAGCTCGCGGACGTTCCCGTCCAAGGCGCGGCGCGCATAGGCCACCTCGCGGGCGCCGGGCGGGGATGAGGGCCGCGGCTCATCCGACGATCCGCGAGGATCGCGCGGCGGCGCCGGGCGCTCGGCGTGGTCGGACTTCGGGGCGCGAAGCCGCTCCGCGATGTAACTGGGCAGGACCGGGATCAAGTCGTTAGCGAACGCCTCGACGAGGTCCGGCGCGCCCTCCATCGGGCAGTAAGCACGGCCGTTCGGGAGCACCGAGCCGCAACCGACGACGTAGCCGCCATCTGCCCTGACATCGACAGCCGGCGCCAAGAGGCTCGCGGAGTTGCGGATCGGTTCGCCCTCGGGTTGCCGGAAAAACGCATGGATGCCTCCGCTCGGCGTCTCGACGATCGGAGCGCCGGTCGGGACGAGATCACCCCCCAGGAGGCTGGTGAGTGCCGCAACTCCGTCCGGGCCGTTGTGGCGATCGCCGTCGAGCACGACCAGCCCGGACTTGCCGCAAGCGATCCCGACGAGCGCTTGAGGATACTGGCTCCACCAAGTCTCGACTCGACCGAAATCGTCGGTCGCTTCTTTCGGCCATTCCCGAATCAGTGGGCGCTTGTTCGGCCCGCACGGGAAGACGTGCCCCCCCGCTGCAGCGATGAGATGAGCGGCTTTGTAGGCCGGGTTGGCGTCGCACTTGTCTCTGCGGCGAGCATGGTCGCGGAGGTATTGCACGAAGTCGAACCGCCGATGCTCGACGGTGCGATCGGTAGAGAAGCCCGAGGGCGTCTCGGCCCACTCCGTGGTCGAGGCGCTAGACATCGCGCGCCTCCGTCTTCGCCTCAGCCAGCGCAGCGAAGATGATCCGCTCCACGTCCTGCCGGGGCATCTCCGAGAGCATCGTTTTGGACAGTTCGAGGATGAGATCGGCGAATTTGCTCCGCTCTCGGTGAGAGCGCCCAGGCGGCGGCGCGCCGAAGCGCCAGTCGCCTTCGCGGACGCCGGACGCAAAGGCGATCCGGCGCTTGTACTTGGCCGGGTTCACCCCGGCCCCGATATCGATCGACCGTTCGGCGAACGCATCCAGCGTGCTCGGGTCGTAGCCCGCGGCGAGCGCGACCGCGAAAGCGGCGGTGGCGACGCGCTGAAAACCGGAAACGGCCTGCGGGAGCGCTGGCGAAATCAGCATCGGCGTGCTATTCATCTGATCGTTCTTGAAGTTGCTTTCGATATCCGGTCCCGCGTTGGCGCGCGGGGCCGTTTCTTTTTCGTCGGGCGGGTCTCCGATCGGATCGTGAAGCGCGGTCATGACTACGCGACCTCCCCGGCGGTGAGGCGCGCGATCTCTCGGGCGGGAATGAACGTCCGCCCCCCGATGCGCACAAGCTCAATGAGGCCCTGCCGCTCCCATCGATAGATCGTGGCGCGGCTCGGATTGCCGAGAATGGCCTGCCCCTCCGCCAGAGAATGGAGGGCGCGCTGCGGGAGCGTAGGCGAAGAGCCAAACTGGCTCGCCGTAGACTGGACTGGACTAGACACGAGCATCCCCATCGGGAGCGGTCGAATGCGGCCGACTGCTCAGTTTTGCCGTGGGGGACGAAAACTATGTATCCAAGATTCTCATCTCGACGCAAGAGGGATCGTCGTGTTTTGCCGTTCTTGTTATGCTAAATTTTTGGTATATTCATACTAACGTTCACGTTAACTACATTTTTCCAAGGATTACATTTTATTTACAAGGCTCGCTCGGTAGGTGCCCCGGCATGAGCAGAAGCGCGTCGCCTGTCAGGGCGACGCGCTTGCGCGATTTAGTGATCCGCGAAGGCTACCCGTCCCGGCGAGACGGCCATCGGCACGACCGACGTGGTCGGCTGGACGAGAACCCATTGCGCGGTGGCGAGGAGCACATTGCCCTCGATCGAGCCGTCGACGAGAACCCGAGCCCCGTGGTCTGGCGCGACCACCCCGGGCACCGCGATATCGCTCAATGGGATGCGCGCCTCGCGCCCGTCTCCGAAGCTTAAGACGGCCTGCCCTTGACCGAAATCATATTGTTGAAGCCTGACGAGCGCAGCTACCGTGCAGCACGATCGAGTTTCAGCGGCTTCCGAAGTCTTTAGAAACGATTTTCCCGTATTGTGAACCTTAGCCATGAGTGAAGTCACTTTCTCTCTTGGTTAGGCCGATCGAGGTGTTGCAACCACCCCGGTCGGCCGCTTCCGCTGGATCGCATATCCGGCGGTTCAGGCGGCGCCTGATTCTTGATGCTCACGGCCGGCGGGCCGCGGCGGAATGACATTGTCGGGGCTGGCGGGCTCGATGAAGGCGGCCCATGCCGTCATCATCGCCCTGCGCTTTTCCAGCGCGTCGCCGCGGCGATAGGCGCGCTCCGTCTCATCGCCGACCGCATGAGCGAGGGCCGCCTCGGCCACCTCGCGCGGGAAGGCCGTCTCGTTCCCCGCCCAATCGCGAAAGGCGCTCCGGAAGCCGTGCGGGCTCGCGTCCTCGGCTCCGAGCCGAGCCATGACCTTCGACATCGTCAGGTGGCTCAGCTTCCCGCCCTCGCTGCGCCCGGGGAAGACCTGCGCGCCGCTTCCCACCTTCTTGACCTCGGAGAGGATCGTAACAGCCCGGTCACAAAGCGGAACACGGTGCGTCCGCCCCGCCTTCATCCGCTCGGGCGAGAGGGTCCAGACATTCGCCTTCAGGTCGATCTCGTCCCAGGTCGCGCCTCGGACCTCGCCGGAACGGGCCGCGGTCAGGATCAGGAACTCCAACGCGAACGCGGCGATCGACCGCCCCTGGTGAGCGTGCAGCTTTCCGACGAAGTCCGGCACCTCCTGGTACGCCATGGCCGGATGATGCCCCTTCTCGACCTTCGACGGCCGCGGAAGGAGGTGCGACAGGTGCCCACGCCATGTGGCCGGGTTCTCGCCTGCGCGGTGGCCGGCCGCCTTCGCTGCATCCAGCACGGCCTCGATGCGCTGTCGCAGCCGGCTCGCCGTCTCAGGCTTCGACGACCAGTGCGGGCGCAGAACTGAAAGGACTGCCTCGGTGTCAATCGTATTCACGGGCTTGTCGCGGAGCGCCTTCGCCAGGACTTCGAGCGATTGCTTCCACTGATCCTGATGCTTTGCGTTCCGCCAACCGGGCTTCTTGGCCTCGATCAGAGCGTCAGCGACCTCCCCGAAGGTTGGGACGGCGCGGGCCGCCTGCCGCGCCTTATCGCGCTCGGCGATCGGGTCTCGGCCTTCGCGGACCAAACGCTCTGCCTCGTCTCGGGCCTTACGGGCCGCGGCGAGTGACACGACCGGATAGGGACCGAGCCCCATCTCTCGGCGCTTGTCGTTCCAAACGAAGAAGTACAACCACCGTGCCCGCCCGAAGCGATCACGGTCGAGATACAGCCCGCCCCCATCGGAATGCCGGCCCGCGCCGAGGCCAGCGACCACCTTGGTGTTGAGCTTGTTGCGCGCCCTCGCCATGACTGTCTCTAAGTGGGGCCTATCGATCTATCCCCACTATAGGCCCCACTTTCGGCATGAGACAAGGCGCAACCTGACGAAACGTGTGACACGGCTTAAACGTAGCTTTATGTATGACAAATCAATGGTTTACAGAGACAATGCGAGATCGAATGAAGCAGCGTGAGATCACGTTTTGTCGGACTATCACTCCGACCAATTTTCCCGAGTTAGATCAGCATCTTACAGAATTCGACGTCACGCGCTGGACCGGGTTGCGGACCGGTTGGATGTCTTACTGGTTTTCCTCGCGGCCTCCTCCCGGAACGACGGATGGCGGTGCCCGTAGACGCGCGCGAGCCATCTCCTGATCGAACCCGAACGCGCGGCGTTGACGCGGCCCGGGCCACGGTTGGCTGACGCTACCGGCAAATCCTTCTCGAGCTCGAAGCGTCCGAACGATGTCCACCCAGATTGCTCCGCTCGCCGACCGAGTCGAGGAA
Source organism: Enterovirga rhinocerotis (assembly GCF_004363955.1). Classification (GTDB taxonomy): domain Bacteria; phylum Pseudomonadota; class Alphaproteobacteria; order Rhizobiales; family Beijerinckiaceae; genus Enterovirga; species Enterovirga rhinocerotis. The sequence continues at coordinate 777,809 of NZ_SNZR01000013.1, read as the reverse complement.
GCAGCGGCAGCCATCGGCGTCAGCAAGTCGACAATGTGGGAACTGATCGCTCAAGGCGCGGTCGCCGCCCGCAAGATCGGCGGCGCGACCGTGATCCGTCACGACGACTTGGTCGCCTTCCTGGACGCCGCGGCGCTCACTGACGCGACGAAGCGTGCCCAATCGTCCATCAGGTGACGCCGCTTCGCCAAGGGGCATCCAAGCCTTAGCTGGTGCCAAAGCATCGGCCCCTGAGATTTCGGACTCCGAAGTTGCGGATGAGGCGCCGGCGACCTCTCTCCTTGCCGCTGTCGTCGGGCGCAGTTGCTCTGGCCTGCGCCCTTGGGAAGACTTGCCGACGCGCGAGCCCGGCTGAGCAGGGGAATTAGACCCCGTACGCTGTTGCGTCTCCTCAAGGGCGGTTCTCGAAATCGCGTAGACAGTCCCGGTGGCGGAGCGGTTCACACGGGATGGGCCGCATAAGGCGCTAGCCCGCCGATCTGCTCGTCGATGATCAGGGGCCGGCCCACTGCCGGGAAGGCACGTTGGGCGCAGCCCGGCCTCTCGCAGATCTTGCAGCCCATGCCGATGGGCGTCGCGGCATGGCGCTCCACGAGGTCGAGCCCACGCGAATAGACCAGACGCTCGGCGTGCTGGACGTCGCAGCCGAGGCCGATGGCGAAGGTCCGCCCCGTGCGGCCGTAGCCGCCGCCGCTCCGCGAGACGGTGCGGGCCAGCCACAGATAGGTCCGGCCGTCCGGCATCGCCGCGAGTTGGGTCAGGATCCGCCCGGGGAGCTCGAAGGCGCCGTAGACGTTCCAGAGCGGGCATGTGCCCCCGACGCGCGAGAAGTGGAAGTCCGTCGCCGATTGGCGCTTGGAGATGTTCCCCGCCCGGTCGACCCGGATGAAGAAGAACGGCACGCCCCGGGCGCCCGGCCGCTGCAGCGTGCTCAGCCGATGGCAGATGGTCTCGAAGCCGTGCCCGAACCCGGCCGAGAGTGCCTCGATATCGTATCGCTGCGCCTCGGCGGCAGCCAGAAACGGTCCGTAGGGAAGGATCAGGGCGCCGGCAAAGTAGTTCGCGAGCCCGACGCGCAGCAGCTTGCGTGATTCCTCCGAGGTGAGCCGCGCCTCGCCGACGAGCCGGTCCAGTTCGTCGGCCATCTCGAGGAAGGCGAGTTGGGTCGCGAGTTGGAAGGCCTGCTGGCCGGGCCTGAGGCGCGCGGACAGGCGCAGGACGCGGCTCGCGGGCTCGAAGGCCCGGAGCGCGGTAGGCTCCTCACCCTCCCAGGACACGATGCGGATGCCGTGGCGAGAGGACAGGCGCTCGCGCAATCCCGCCACCGAGCGCTCCGGGCTCAGCCAGCCCTGCCCGATGGCTTCGGCAGCCTCGTCGAGCGTCGGAAAGTGGTTGCGATGCGCGGCGAAGACGTCGCGTACCTCTTCGAAAGGCGTCGGCCGGAATCCCGCCGCCTGCCGATCCTCGCCCAGGCCGGCGGAGAGGGCATCGGCCTGTTCGACCGCGCCGCGATAGCGCGAATGGAGCGACTGGATCAGCCTGCCGACGGCCGGCATCTGGGTCGCGATCTCGCGGAGTTCGGCCGTCGCGATCTGGATCTCCGGCGCCATGTCGGCGACGACGTCGCGCAGGGCCGAGAGCATGCGCGCCTCGTCGTCGTCGGAAAAGAGCTGGGCATCGACCCCGAGAGCCGATGTCAGCTTCAGGAGGACGGCCACGGTGAGGGGGCGCTGGTTCTTCTCGAGCTGGTTGAGATAGCTCGGCGAGATCCCGATCGTCTTCGCGAGCACGGCCTGGGTGAGGTGTCGCTCCTCGCGCAGCCGTCTCAATCTGATTCCGGCAAAGGTCTTCATCGCATCTTTGCAAAGTTTGCAAAACCGGCGAGTCGGCTTCGCATTTCCTCGCACTTTCAGTTCTTCATCGCGGATCAAGGATGTGCGTATTGCGAAGACATGGCAAGTCCCTCACCCGTTGCGCTCCCCGATTCCGACCGTGAACCGGCCGGACGCTGCGATGCTCGACTGGTCGAGATCGTCTTCCCCGGCGGAGCGAACCATCACGGGACGCTGTTCGGAGGAGCCGCGCTCGCCCTGATGGCGAAGACGGCCTTCGTCGCCGCAAGCCGCCGGGCCGGGCCGTCGATCGTCCTCGCCGCCTCCGAGCGGGTCGAGTTCGTCCGCCCCGTCCGCGTGGGCGAGATCGTCGAGTACCACGCCCGTGTGACGCGGATCGGCCGCTCGTCGATGAGCGTCGAGGTCGAGGGGACCACCGACGTCGACGCGACCGGCGACGTGCAGGTGGCCATGCGGGGCTCCTTCGAGATGGTCGCCGTCGACGAGGCGGGGCGCCCGAGACCCATCACTCCCTGAAACGCTGCCCAAGGATCGAACCGTGACGCTGCACGACGTGCGAAGCTACAAGTCGGCCGAGAAGCTGGCCCGCGAGGATCAACTCGCCTGGAAGATCGCGGCCGTCGCGGCCGATCCGGTGAGCGTCGAGACCGACGTCGCCGAGATGATCGGCAACCGCATCATCGACAACGCGGCCGTCGCGGCCGCCTCGCTCGCCCGCCGACCGGTCGCGAGCGCCAGGAGCCAGGCCTTGGCCCACAAGGCCGCGGCGAAGGGCGCGACGGTGTTCGGGCTGTCGCCCCATCGCCGGATCTCGCCGGAATGGGCGGCCTGGGCAAACGGGGTCGCGGTGCGCGAACTCGACTTCCACGACACGTTCCTCGCAGCCGATTACTCGCATCCGGGCGACAACATCCCGCCCGTCCTCGCCGTCGCCCAGCATTGCGGACGGAGCGGCGCGGATCTCGTGCGCGGCCTCGCGGCGGCCTACGAAATCCATGTCGATCTCGTGAAGGGCATCTGCCTGCACGAACACAAGATCGACCATATCGCCCATCTCGGCCCCTCGGCGGCCGCCGGCATCGGCGCGCTGCTCGGCCTGCCGTCCGAGACCATCTACCAGGCGGTCCAGGGCGCGCTCCACGTCACGACGACGACGCGGCAATCGCGCAAGGGCGAGATCTCGAGCTGGAAGGCCTATGCGCCCGCCTTCGCCGGCAAGATGGCGATCGAGATGACCGATCGCGTCATGCGGGGAGAGGGAGCGCCTTCGCCGGCCTACGAGGGCGAGGACGGCTTCATCGCCTGGCTGCTGGGTGGGCCGGAGGCGCGCTATCGCGTGCCGCTTCCGGCAGCCGGCGAGCCGAAGCGCGCCATCCTCGACACTTACACCAAGGAACATTCCGCCGAGTACCAGAGCCAGGCCCTGATCGACCTCGCCCGCCGTCTCGGCCGCCGGATCGACGATCTCGGCCGCGTGCGGGACATCCTCATCCATACGAGCCATCACACGCATTACGTCATCGGCACCGGGGCCAACGACCCGCAGAAGATGGACCCGAATGCGAGCCGGGAGACGCTCGACCACTCGATCATGTACATCTTCGCCGTCGCCCTGCAGGACGGTTCATGGCACCATGAGCGCTCCTATGCGCCCGAACGCGCCCGGCGTCCCGACACGGTCGCCCTCTGGAACAAGATCCGGACGGTCGAGGATCCCGAGTGGACGCGCCGCTACCATGCGCGCGATCCCAACGAGAAGGCCTTCGGCGGCCGCGTCGTCGTCACGCTCGACGACGGATCGGTGATCGACGACGAGATCGCCCTCGCCGACGCCCATCCTCTCGGCGCGCGGCCGTTCGGGCGTGCGCAATATGTCGCGAAATTCCGGGCTCTGGCGGAAGGCATCGTCCTGCCGAGCGAACAGGACCGCTTCCTCGGGACGGTCGATCGTCTGCCGACCCTCAAGGCCGACGACCTCTTCGGCCTGACCTTCGCGGTGGATCCGGCTCTGCTCCGGGCATCCGGCCGCACCGGCATTTTCGATGACGGCGAAGCACCAGCCACCACCGAGGGAGGAGCGCCATGACCCGAGAGCACAAGCCGGCTCCGAAGAAGTCCGTCGCGCTGTCAGGGATCGCCGCCGGCAATACGGCGCTCTGCACCGTGGGTCGCAGCGGCAACGACCTGCATTATCGCGGCTACGACATCCTCGACATCGCCGAGACCTGCACGTTCGAGGAGATCGCCCATCTTCTCGTGCACGGCTCGCTCCCGGGCGAGGCGCAGCTTGCCGCCTATAAGACCAAGCTGCGCTCCCTCCGCGGTCTGCCCGCCGCGGTGAAGCGGACCCTCGAGACGATCCCCGCCGCCGCCCATCCGATGGACGTGATGCGCTCGGGCGTCTCGGCGCTGGGCTGCGTGTTGCCCGAGACGCATGATCACAACCCGGCGGGCGCGCGCGAGATCGGGGACCGGCTGATGGCGAGCCTCGGCTCGATGCTGCTCTACTGGCACCACTACGCGCATCACGGCCGCAGCATCGAGGTCGAGACGGACGACGACACGATCGGGGGCCACTTCCTCCATCTGTTGCACGGCCGACCGGCGCCGGATTCGCATGTGCGCGCGATGCACACCTCGCTGATCCTCTACGCCGAGCACGAGTTCAACGCCTCGACCTTCACCGCCCGCTCGATCGCCGGGACGGGCGCGGACATGTACTCGGCCGTGACGGGCGCCATCGGCGCCTTGCGCGGGCCGAAACATGGCGGAGCCAACGAGGTCGCCTTCGAGATTCAGAACCGCTACGCGGGTCCCGACGAGGCGGAGGCCGATATCCGCCGGCGGGTGGCGGACCGAGAGGTCGTGATCGGCTTCGGCCATCCCGTCTACACCATCGCCGATCCGCGCAACCGCGTGATCAAGGATGTCGCCCGCCGCCTGTCCGAAGAGGCGCGCTCGCCCCGTCTCTTCACGATCGCCGACCGGATCGAGACCGTGATGGACGAGACCAAGCGCATGTTCGCCAATCTCGATTGGTTCAGCGCCGTCTCCTACCACCTGATGGGCGTGCCGACGGCGATGTTCACGCCGCTCTTCGTCATCGCGCGGACCTCCGGCTGGTGCGCGCATGTGATGGAGCAGCGCCAGGACAACAAGATCATCCGGCCGTCCGCGAACTATACCGGGCCCGAGAAGCGCGCCTTCGTCCCGCTCGCCGCGCGCGACCGCGCCGCCCTCCACGCCTCCTGAGGAAAACCATGCCCTATCTCGTCGGCTCCGACCTGCCCGACAGACCCGCAGGTGAGCGCTTTCGCGCTCTCCTCGCGCGCCCCGCCATCCTGCAGCTTCCCGGCGCCCATAACGGCATGGCCGCCATGCAGGCCCGCCGGGCGGGGTTCGAGGCGCTCTATCTCTCGGGCGCGGCCATGACGGCATCCATGGGATTGCCCGATCTCGGCGTGATCACGATGGACGAGGTTTCCTTCTTCATCCGCCAGGTCGCCCGGGCGAGCCGCCTGCCTGTGCTGGTCGATGCCGATACCGGCTACGGCGAGGTCCTGAACGTGATGCACACCGTCAGGACCTTCGAGGATGCGGGTGCGGCGGCCCTGCATATCGAAGACCAGATCCTGCCGAAGAAGTGCGGACACCTGAACGACAAGAAGCTCGCCGATGCGCGGGACATGGCCGCCAAGGTCGCCGCCGCGGCGAAGGCCCGCCGCCACCTCTATCTGATCGCGCGGACGGATGCCGCGGCGAGCGAAGGCCTCGACGGAGCCGTCGCCCGCGCGAAGCTGTATCTGGAGGCGGGCGCCGACGCGATCTTCCCCGAGGCGCTGAACACGGCCGAGATGTTCCGGGCCTTCGCCGAACGCCTGCCGGGCGTGCCGCTTCTCGCCAACATGACCGAGTTCGGCCGGACGCCGTTCTTCTCGGCGGCCGAGTTCGAGGCGATGGGCTATCGCATGGTGATCTGGCCGGTCTCCTCGCTCCGAGTGGCCAATCGCGCCCAGGCGGAGCTATACGCCGCCATCGCCCGCGACGGCGGCACCCACAACCAGGTCGACGCCATGCAGACCCGGGCCGAACTCTACGAGACGATCGGCCTCCACGATTTCGAAATGCTGGATGCTTCGATCGTCCAGACGATCGTGCCTCAGGGCCTGCCGCAACACGAGAGGCCGTAGGCGCCTAGGTAGAGGGTTTGGCAGGGTCGGTTCCGCCTCGCGGCTCCGGCCCGGCCATGGTGACGGTAAGGGGGTGCGAGACGTTCTGCTTCGTGCTCCGCCAAGCGCGCTCGATCGGCGCATTCGTCTGAGGGGCGGAGCCGACGGAGAAGCACCATCGTGGATCCCAATACGACCGGCTTCGATCAGCTTGGCGATGGCGGGCCGTCCGATCGGCTCGTGAAGCTTTCCCGGATCGAGGAGTCCGCGATCTTGCCGGACGGACCCATTCGAATGGATTGATACTGCCGGCGTCGGCATCCAAGCCGAAAAGCGATGTGCGACATCACTCAACCGCCACGCCATCCAACTCGGGATCGCGCGCAACTCGTCGAGCGCGGGCAGGTCGCGGCGCAACTCGAGAAGATCGAGGGATGAGGCAGAGGGCTTGGCGGCCTAGCTGTCATCGTTCCGCGGAAGCGGCGGAGGCGCCCAAGCGCCTCCCGATACGCGCGCCCTTCATACGTTCGCTGCAAGCCCTGGCGCTTCGGCTCACATCGCTGTGTAGCCGCCGTCCACGAGCAGATCGGTGCCGGTCATGAAGCTCGAGGCGTCGCTCATCAGGTAGAGCGCGGCCGCGGCGATCTCGTGCGGCTGGCCGATCCGGCCGAGCGCGTGTTTGGAGGCGTTGTAGTCCTTGGCGCTCTCCATGTCCCCGTGCCGCAGGACGAGGCGGCGCGTCTCGATCGCCCCCGGCGACAGCGAGTTCACGCGGACGCCCTGATCGGCATGGTCCAGCGCCATGGCCTTGGCCAGCTGGATCAAGGCGCCCTTCGCGGCGCAATAGGCCGGCCGGCCGCGCGCGCCGACATGGCCCATCTGCGAGGCGATGTGCACGATGCTCCCGCCGCCCGAGGCGATGATGTGGGGCAGCGCCGCCCGGCTCATGTGATAGGCGCCGGTCACGTGGACGTCGAAGACCGCCGACCAGTGCTTCGGAGACAGCTCGACGATGCTGCCGGACGGATCGTCGTTCGAGGCGCCGTTGACGAGGCCGTGAAGGCCGCCCCAATGGGCGACGATCGTCTGGATCGTCGCGTAGACCTGCGTCTGGTCCGTGACGTCGCAGGCGAACCCCAGGGCCTGACCCTTCTCGGCCGCAATGGCGTCGACGGTGGCCTGCGGCGTCTCCCTGTCGAGGCAGGCGACGCGCGCTCCGGCCGCGGCGAAGGCCGTCGAGATCGCGGTGCCGATCCCGCCGCCCGCGCCTGTCACGACGATCGTCTTGCCGTCGAGCCTGAAGGTTTCGGACGAGATCGCGTTCATCGGCCCGCACCCATCGATGCCGCTCGGTCGTCGGCCGGCTGCGGGGACGCGGATGGCGTCTCGAACCCTCCGGCCCGATGCCAGGCGAGATAATCCTCGAAGGCGGCCTCCTCCAGGAAGCGCGCGCGGTAGCCGACATCCTCGCGCAGCCGGTCCACGCGGAAGGGCGGCCGTGCGGTCGGGGCGGCCCTCGCCACGTTGATGAGCGCGTCATCCGCGCTCAGCGCGTAGTCGAAGCCGGGATAGGTGCCCTTGAGGCGCTCGCACCAGTCTGTGATCGACCAGCGCCGTCCGGTCGCGATCTGATAGACGGGGTAGGATGTCGCCGGCGCGTCGAGCAAAGCGGCCACGGCGCCCGCGATATCCGCGGCATAGACCCAGTCGTCGGGCAATCCGGCCCGGAAACAGGCCTTCTCGCCCGCGCGGGCGAGGCGCGCGAGCTGCAGCGGCACGCTCAGCGTATCGCGCACCCCGGTATCGTATTCCCAGCGACCGAACACGACGCCGAGCCGGGCGACGACGACATCGAGCCCGCGGGTCTGGCGGTAACGGATCGCAGCCCGCTCGGCGGCGTACTTGGTGATGCCGTAGAGACTGTCGGGGACCGGCGGAAGCGTCTCGTCGATCGCGTCGATGTCCGGCGGCACGCTGCCGAAGACGGAGCCCGTCCCGAGTTGCACGACCCGTCTGATCCCGGCGGCGACCGCCGCGTCGAGGACGTTCAGCGTGCCGAGGAGGTTCACCTCCGCGATGCGGATCGCCTCGACCGCCTCCCGCTCGAGACCCGCGGTGATGGCGGCTCCGTGGACGAGCCGCGACGCTCCCGTGGCCGCGATCGCCTCATCGAGCGAGCGCCGGTCGCGGACGTCGCCCTCGGCGATCGTCAGCACGCCCTTCAGCCCGCGCAGATGCGCGAGGGCGCCCGCCGGCGGGGCGGCCGGCCCGAACAGCGCGACGTCGGTGCCTTGCGCAAGAAGTTCGGAGGCGATGTTCAGGCCGACGAAACCCGAGCCTCCCGTGACGAGAACGGACATGGCAGCCCTCAGCCTTCCCAAGCGGCGCCGAATTCCGCCACCGCGCGGCGGATGGCCTCGGCCACCGTCGCGCCGCGCAGATCGGGCGCGAACAGCTCGAACTCGAAATGGCCGCGATAGCCCACGGAGCGGAGCGTCGCGAGCAGCGCCGGCAGGTCGACGAGCCCCTCTCCGAGCGGGCAGCGGACCGGGAGCAGGACATCGCCCCGTGGCTGCGCGACGCCGGTCAATTGGACGAGGCGAAGGCGGGACACGGACCGCTCCAGCACCTCCTCGAGATCGGGATCCCACCAGGAGTGGAACATGTCGAGGACGAAACCGAGACCGGGATGGTGCGCCAGTTGGCGCTCGGTCTGGGCGAGCGTGTTCAAGGTCGACTTGTTCGGAATGCGGATCGGATGCATCGGCTCGAGGCCGAGACGGACATCGCGCGCGACGGCCGCATCGATCAGCGGGGCGAGATCCTGCTCCACCCGCGAGCGGACCCGCTTCAGGTCGCCCGGCCTCGCCTCCGCGTAATCGTGCAGGCCGCCCGTGATCGTGACGAGCGCATCGGCGCCGAGAACGGCGGCGGCATGGATCAGGGCGGCGTTGATCTCTTGCTGCCGCAGGGCCTTCTGCGGATCGTCCCACAGGAAAAAGCCCGCGCTGTTGACCGAGGTGACGCGCAGGCTCCTCTCCTCGAGGGCCTGGCCGAGACGCTCCAGCGGCATCTCCGCGAGCGCCCGCTCGGTGAGCCCGACGCCGGTCGCTCCGGCCTCGGCGCAATCGTCGAGGAACCGTTCGAGCGCATAGCCCTCGGGCGTGATGTAGTGGTTGATCGCGAGGCCGCCGCCGTACCCTGCGGGCATGTCCCTCTCCATGCTCATGGCGCGAGCAGCGTCGGGCTGTCTGCCAGCCACCTCACCCGGACGCGGCTGCCGGGAGCCATCGCCCGCTCCCTGCCGTTATTGGCGGTATCGGACACGATGAGGCCGATCTCGCCCAGATCGATCGTCCGCTGGACGGTCGGGCCGAGATACGCCTCCTCGACCAGCGTTCCGTCGAGGCCGAAACCGGGATCGTCGGGAGGAGCGACCTCGACGCGCTCGTATCGCAGCGCGACGAAGACCGGCGCCCCGACCGCGAAGCCCGGCGGGATCGTGCAGGGGAAGGGCCGGCCGTTCACGATCACCTCGCCCGCGCCGTCCTCCCGGCGCCCGACCTGCCCCGTGTAGAAATTCGAATGGCCCATGAATTCGGCGACAAACCGGTTCGCCGGCTTCTCGTAGACGTCGCGCGGCGATCCCACCTGCTGGATCACGCCGCGGCTCATCACGGCGATCCGGTCGGACATCGAGATCGCCTCGCCCTGATCGTGGGTGACGAAGATGAAGGTGCCGCCGATGGCGCGGTGCAGCCGCTTCAACTCGTCCTGCATCTGAAGGCGGAGCTTCAGATCGAGCGCACCGAGCGGCTCGTCGAGCAGCAGCACCTCCGGCTCGTTCACCAAGGCGCGGGCCATGGCGACGCGCTGGCGCTGGCCGCCCGACAGCTGATCGATCCGGCGCGCGCCGAATCCATCGAGCCGGACGAGATCGAGGGCCTCGGCGACCTTCCTGTCGATCGCCCCGCGCGGCTTCCGGCTCATCTCCAGGCCGAAGGCGATGTTCTCCGCCACCGTCAGGTGCGGGAACAGGGCGCCGTGCTGGAAGACCATGTTCGTCCGCCGGTCATAGGGCTGCGTGCCGAGCATCGGCTGCCCGCCGATCAGGAGCTCGCCGCCGCTCGGATGCTCGAAGCCCCCGATGATCCGCAGCAAGGTCGTCTTGCCGCAGCCCGAGGGGCCGAGAAGGGAGAAGAACTCTCCCTTCCGGATATCGAGGGTGGTCGGTTCGAGGACGGTGACGCCGCCGAACGCCTTGGTGATCCCCTGCAGGGAGACGGCCGTCTCCCCGGCAGGGGATTGCTCCGCCCCCACCGACGCTTGCGAAGAGGTCGTCACGAGCTCTTCACCCGGCTCCACGTCTCGATCCACATGTTCATGGCCGTCGGGAACTTGAGCTGATAGTGCTTCACGGAGCCGTCGAAGAGCCCGTAGCCGAACTTCTTCTTCTCGTCCGCCGACAGATTGGCGTCGCCGTGGATGGAGGCCGACAGGTAGCCGCTCCCGTTCGACAGCTCCTTCGAATAGGCCTCGCCCAGCATCGCGTTGATGATCGCGTGCGCGCCAGCGACGTTCTTGCAGTCCTTCGGGATATAGGACGCGCTGATCAGCGACAGCACGCCTTCCTTCGGCCAGGCGCCCGTGATGTTGAAGCCGCGCTTCTGGAGATCGTTGCGCATCGGCGCGATGCCGTAGCAGATGTCGATCTCGTTGCTGCTGAGCAGGTTCGAGCCCTGCGCGAAGGTCGTGTAGAACGTGCGCACGTTCTTCTTCTTCGCGATCAGGAAGCGGCCGACCTCGTTCAGGTCGCTTCGCGTCATCTTCTCCGGCTCGGCATGGCCGAGATAAAGCCCCGCGGCCATCAGCATCTGGTGCGCGACGTCCCACCAGCCGATGCGGCCGGCATATTTGTCCTCGAACAGCAGCGACCACGACTGGGTATAGGGGTCGTCGTCCGGAACCACGGCGCGGTTGTAGAGGATGGAATCGAAGCCCCAGCTGTGGGGGATCATGTAGACCTTGCCGTCGCGCTCCCCGATGCCTTCCTTGGATGGGGCGTTGATGTCCTTCATGTTGGGGATCAGGGACACGTCGATCGGCTGGACCCGCTCCTGGCCGGCCTTCGCGCCCATCACCACGGGCTGCGAGAAGGCGAAGGAGCTGTTCATGAGGTCGTAGCGGGCGCCGCCGGGCGCGGTGAGCCGCGAGACGGTATCCGTCCCGGACATGAAGGCGCCTTCCGTGATTTTGACCTTCGCCTCGGCCTCGGCGATCGGCTTCAGCGTCGGCCCGAGCATGGCGTTGACCATCAGCGCGGTGACCTCGGGCGTCTGGGCCCACGCCCCGAAAGGCAGCGCCGAAGCGCTCAGAAGCGCGCCCGAGCCCTGCATGATCGCACGGCGGCTGAGATCGAACGGGTGACGGCTCATGCGTGGTTCTCCTCTGGTTATGGGGGGCGCTGTCAGCGCGGTCTCCGGTCCGCCCGCGCGGACAGCGCGAAGCCGGCGAGCGAGACCATCATCGAGATCGCCATGATCACGACGCCGACCGCGGGCAGGAACGGGGCCATCTGGTCCGACAGCAGCGACCACAGATGGACGGGAACCGTCCTCTCGTTGCCGATCGAGAACAGGGTGCGGATGAACTCGTCGAACGAGAGCGTGAAGGCGAACATCGTGGTCGCGACCACGCCGGGCTTGATGAGCGGGAAGGTGACGCGACGGAACGTGACCCAGGGACGGGCGCCAAGATCGGCGGCGGCTTCCTCGAGGCTGCGATCCAGCCCGTGCACGCGCGGAAACAGCGTCAGGAAGGCGAAGGGGAGGACCCAGGTGATGTGGACGGGCAAAGCCGTCGACCAGACCCCGAACGGCAATTCGGCATAGCCGAAGAAGACGAGGTAGATCACGCCGCCGACGATCCCCGGGACGAGGATCGGCAGGAGCACCACCTTCATCAGGAGATTCTTGAAGGCGAAGTCGTTCCGGAAGCCCAGGGCCAGCATCAGGGCGAGGACGGTCGCGATGACTGAACTGGCGATGCCGAGCAGCACGCTGTTCGCGATGGAGGTCCGCATCGCGCTGGAGCCGAGCACCTCCTCGAACCAGCGCAGCGTCACGCCCTTGAACGGCAGGCCGATCGACTGCGAATCGTTGAACGACAGGACGACGAGGAGCAGGATCGGCAGATAGAGGACGGCGTAGAACAGCCCGGCATAGACCGAGAGGGCCGTCGCCCTCAGCCTGCCGAGGCGGTCGGCGGGAGCGCCGGCGGTGTCGGTGCTGCCTGCCATCTCAGCCCCCGACGAAGACGTCGTTGAGCCGGACCTTCCGGCCGAAGAGGGCGAGGCACAGGAAGACGACGACGATCAGCACCACCGACAAGGCCGCGCCGAGAGCCCAGTTGTTCGTCACCGTGTATTGCGGGGCGATGACGTTGCCGAACATGATGCCCGTCGTGCCGCCGACGAGCTGCGGCGTGACGTAGGCGCCGCAGGCGAGCAGGAACACCATCACGCAGCCGGACAGCACGCCCGGCATCGACAGGGGCAGGATGACCCGCCTGAAGGTCCGCCACGGCCCGGCGCCGAGATCCGCCGCCGCCTCGATCAGCCTCGGATCGATGCGATCCAGGGATAGGTAGATCGGCAGGACCATGAACAGCGTATAGACATAGACGAGGGCGAGATGGGTCGTGCCCTCGTTGTAGAGGAGCCACTCCAGCGGCTGGTCGATCACGCCGAGTTGAAGCAGGACGGAGTTGACGAGGCCGTTCCGTCCCAGCATCGGCAGCCAGACGAACGTGCGCACCACGTAGCTCGACCAGAACGGCAGGAAGAGGAGCACGAGGAAGGTGTTCTTCCTCGACATCGGCCGCGTGGCGATGAAATAGGCCATCGGATAGGAGAGCAGGAGCGAGATCAGCGTCACCGTCACGGCGATGCGCAGGGTCTGGAGCAGGACCTTCAGATAGATCGGCTCCTCGACGATGACCCGGTAGTTGTCGAGCGTCAGGTCCGGGGTCGTCCCGAAGATGCTCGACGTCCAGAACGACATCGCGACGAGCAGCACCAGCGGAGCGACGGCGAAAAGCAGGAGCCAGAGCGTGGCGGGGAGAACGAGAAGCGTTCCTCTCGTGCGCGCGTTCAGGGTCATGCCGGACGTCCTGCCGTGTTGCGTCCGACCTGCTGAGATACCCCGAAGACCCGATCAGTCGGGGCCTTTCTCGGCTGTGGCGAGCGAGCGGACATCACACTCCCGTTCAACTGCTGGACCATGGCAGCGAGGAAGGTTCGCCGATAACCCTGCGCGCGATAAAGGCGAATTCGTAGAATTCTGATTTCGCCAAATTCGAATGCTTAAGGGTCGAGCAGAAATCTCAGCAGTTTCTGCGCCGGCGGGTCCAGTTCGGGCATCGAGCGCACGCAAAGCACGAAATTTCGCCTCGCCCACGGCTCCACGATCTCGATCTCCTTCAGCCCATAGGCCTCCTTGAGGGGCGCGAGTACGGGTTGCGGCAAGACCGCCACCCCGAGCCCTTGGCTTGCCAGGAGCGCCATCGCCTCGAACGTATTCGCCTGAACGCGCACCAGGAGCGGCGCTCCGAGCAGGCGAGCCTGCTCCACCAGCACCTTCCTCACGGCCGTGCCATGGCCCAGCGTGACGAAGGTCTCGTCGGAGAACTCGGAGAATCTCAGCCGTTCACGCAACGCGAGCCGATGCGTCTGCGGCACGGCGAGAACAAGTCGGTCGCCGCCGAAGGAGAAGGTGACGAGGGGCTGGGTATCCGCGCCGCTGACGACGAGGCCGATATCGACCTGCTTGCTTCGCACCATTTCGAGCGTGGTTTCCGTGTCGCGCTCTTCGAGGTCGAGTTGGATATCGGGATGGGACGAGGCGAACCGCGAGATGTCGTAAGCGAGCCGGGCCAGCAGAACAGAGCTGGACGAGGCGACGCGCACGAAGCCTCGAACCCCTGATTGGTGCTCGCTCAGCATGTGGTCGGCGCGGTCCACGAGATGCAGGATGTCGCGCGCGAAACGGAGGAACGTGGTTCCGGCCGGTGTCGGCACGACACCGTGAGGCAGGCGCTCGAGAAGCGCCCCCTTGACGTCGTGCTCGAGGAGCTGGATCCGGCGGCTGGCAGCGGAGGGGGCGATGCCGAGGCGCTGGGCTGCCCGGCTGAGGCTCTTCAGTTCGCAAGCTGCCACGAACAGCTGCAGCGTCCTGAAGTCGTTTCGGTGCATGGCTCGCTGTCCCGATCGCCCACGGTCCGGCGGGCAGTCGCGATGTAAGCCATCGCCGTCGAGGCTGCGACCGCTCGCCTGTCACCTTCTGGCCCGGCTGCGGCTCGCGGCCACCGTCTCCTCATCGCTCTCGCCGTCATGGCGGCGACGCGCACCATCATCGCTTCGATCGTCCGCGGGCGGAGGGGGGAGTGGGCAGGGGGTGGCGACGGCGGCGGCCGCCGGCCCTCTCCACCCACGCCCTCAGGTCACGGTGTCTCGACGCCCGCTTGGGGGCGGGCCGGCGGACGGAGTGTTCCGCGATCCGCCGGCCGGTCGGATCAGCTTTCGTCCTCGAAGATCCAAAGCTCGGCGGAGGGCTGCGGCATGCCGTAGCGTCCTTCGCGCAGGCCGAGGAAGGCCGGGATGCGCCGCTGCTGGGCCTCGCTCAGCGACGCGACGAGCGGCTTCAGCGCCGATGCGACGATCTTGAGATCGGCCGCGCGGGCGGCCTCGGCATCGGCCGAGCGCTCCAGGATGTCGACGAAGCTCGTCGGCTGCGCGGCCTTGGCCCGCTGCGCGCGGCGGTCGGCGGCGTTCTTCGCGACCTGACGGATCGCAGCCTCCACCGGCGCCCAGAGCTTGTCCTGGTCCGGCTTGATGCCGATCACCGTCTTCAGCGCGGCGAGGCGCGCATCGAGCACGGCGACGGAATCCTCGGCGGTATGCAGTTCGACGATCGTCGGCGCCGGCTGCTGCTGCGGAGCGGGCTGGGTTTGGGCCTGGGCGACGCCGACGCCGAGCGCGGCCACCGCGAAGACGACGGCCGGAAGAGTGATCTTGAGCATGGATGGATCCAGTCGGTCAGGAGGATGGGCGAGACGCATTACTTCCAGCCGCCGCCCGGCAGGGCGCCGTGATAGGGCGTGTTGCGGCAATGGCCCCACGGGCCGTGCCAGTAGCCGGGAGGGCAGCCATTGCCGAAGAAGTCGGCCGCGGGCTGCGGGCCGCCGGCCCAGCCGCCGCCGGGGAGCGGGCCGCTATAGGGCGTGTCGCGGCAATGGCCCCAGGGCCCGCGCCAGCCGAACGGCCCGCAGCCGCCCGACACCGTGACGATGTCGCCGGCGGGGGCTGCCTGGGCCGTCATGGTCGGAACGGGAGCGGAATGGGCAGCGCCTGCCGCCAGCGCCGCGAGGCCGAGGCCCGCGATCAGGGAAAGGACTCTTTTCATCGATGTCTCCATTGGTCGAGCATGGTCGGGGAAGATCGGCCGGCCGCGGGGCGGCGGCTCGGCCGGGTGACGCCGGCGGGCCCGGCAGGGCCGTCAGCGAAAGCGGTGATTGCGCGAGCGTCGTCGGTCGCGGTCGACGGGCGTGCCAAGCGCCTCGCTCCCGTCGTCGGGCAGCAGGCCTTTGCAGACGGGCTGGTCGGAGACGCCTGACATCGTCTGGCTGCGCCGCGGCGGAAAGACATGCATCGACATGAGACGAGGGACCCGGGCCGTCTTCGATGCCCGCGACCTAGTCGGCGGCGGCGCGTCCGGCATGATCAGTCCTGCTCATGCCGCACGGTGAATCGGCTAGGATCGCGCGCATGGATATCGCGGGCGCCCTGACCGCTCCTACTTGCCTCAGGACGGCCGGACCATGATCAGGGTAGAGCCCCGCTTCCGCGCCGAATACCGATCAGGACAGACGATCGGGCGGGACGTCAGCGAACCTGGAGCGCCGAGGCCGCGATCGTCGCCATCATGCGCTCGAGATCGCGGAGGTTCGCTGCCCCCGATTTGACGAGGATCGAGCGGATCTGGTTGCGCACGGTTACGAGCGAGACGCCGCGTCCTCTCGCGACATCCTCCGCGCCCGCCCCGCCGAAGAGCGCCACGGCGACCTCAGCCTCCGCCCGGCTGAATCCGAACAGGTCGCAGAGCATCGGGATCGAGGGCGCATCCTTGCGATCGAGGGGCCGAATGACGATCAGCGCCAGCGGCTCGGGGCCGTTGCCGAGCCGCTCGCTGCCGATCTCCGCGGCAAGCAGATGGGGCGCCGGAGACACGAGCACGGCCAACGCGCTCCCGTCTTCGGACAGCACCCGCATCGAACCGCCGGGGCCACCCGATACAGCCGAGGAGACGAGCGCGCGCAGGGTGGCCGACCCCGATCGTCCGGTCGCGCGGAGATGGACGCCGGTCCCCGCGAAGGGCCCCGACCTCATCGCATGGAGCCCGGCATCGACACCGGCCAGATGGCGGGCCCCGGAATCGTTGACGAAGCGGATCCTCAGCCCCGCATCCACCACGGCGATCCCGAACGGGACGGTATCGAGGACGGCGCGCGTCAATCCGGCGGATTGCCGATCGAGGGAGAGCCGCGCGCGCAGTTCGACGGCGCGCTGGACATGCGGCATCAGCATCTGCAGCACGCGGACGTCCCGCTCTCCGAACGGCTCCGTTCCATCGGCGCGGAAGAAGGCGAGCGGGGTCGCCTCGCCGAGGCCGACCATTCCACTGATCATATGGCGGCGACCGTGGTGGCGCGCGAAGTCGTGATAGTACTCGCTCGCCATGAAATCCGCATCGGGGACGACCTGCTCCCCGCGCCTGACACGCCCGACGGTCTGCTCGCGGCTTCTCCGGAACACCCGCCGCGCAACCTGCATGAACGGGTTCACATGGTGGTAATAGGCGATATAGGCCGCCTCGGCGTCATCGGACGTCGACAGCACGTTGCGGCTGGCGCCGGCCCCGTCGCCGAGCCGGAACGTCGCGCTCTGGGCGTCGAGCAGCCGGCAGATCCGGGTGCCGGCAGGTCGCCAGTCGCCGCCGCCGGTGGCGGCCTCGTAGACCGCCCCGACGCAATCGGCGATATCGCGCTCCGTATCCGACACCCATCCCCCGCTCGATACGGCACGATTTCGTTCTGGTTCTCGTGCATGGCCTGGCCGCTGCCTTCCATGCTCACATCTGGACGCGCAGATCATCCGGTTCCTGTGCCGAATTCGCTGCCATCGACACCCTGCTCGTGATGGTGCGCCTGCCGCCCGATCGGGCTGGCACGCGACGGCCGGCCGCCTGCTTCGGACGACGACGGCGACACGCCTCCGGCGCGTGCGACGTCGATCGCCTCAGAGGCCGTTCCTCGCCGCCTCTGTCAGCAAGTGCTCATGCAGAAGGAATGGGCCTTGCGGCTCGCTCCGGGCCGTCGCCGCCACGCCGCGCAACTGGCTCGGCGTCAGGCCGAAGCGGACCTTGAAGGACTTTGCGAAATCCGTCCCCTCGGAGATGCCGCAGCGGCGGGCGACCTCCTTCACGGACACACGACCGCCGGCCGATCCTCTCAGGAGATGGTAGGCGTGATCGAGGCGCTTCGCCCGGATGATCCTCGCGACGCCGCCATCCGGCTCGAAGGCACGGTACAGATGCGAGCGCGACACCCGGAAGCGCCGCATCACCCTGTCGGGGCCGAGCAGCGGATCACCGAGGTTGCTGTCGATATAGTAGAGAATACGCTGCCGCATCGGCCGACTGACGGTCAGCGGCGCCCTATGCTCGCCCGCGCCCTCGACGGCGGACGCGAGCAGAACCGATACGGATTCCTGGACGGCGGGGATCTCGTTCGGCGCGAGATCGCCGACGACCTTCTCGATTCCGATAAGGTAATCCGCCAGCAGACGCGTCGTGGCCCTCCGGCGATCGAGGATCAGACCGTGCAGGCGCCGTCCCGGCAGGCACTTGTCCAGGACCGGGCGCGGAAGAACGAGCGATATGCGTGCTCCGGCTTCTTTCTCGCTGTCGAGCACCTGCGCCAGATCGAGGATGAAAACGTCGCCGGGACGAGCGTGAAAATTCACGCCGTTGAAATCGCCCCTGTAATCGCCCGAGAGGACGAGCTGCACGATGTAGAAATCCAGCGCGCTTCTGACGATGATCTTCGGCGTTCTCCGGCAGATCTGACGGTTGAACGTCGTATGCCCCAGGATCATCGATCCGAAAGGCTGGGACTGCACCGAGCCTGTGAGCTCCTGTGCCCGCCCGTCATCGACCGGCGTGATGTCATAGAGGATGCTCGAGACATCCCTCCAGAACTCGGTCCGAACGGACCTGTCCACCATGTCGGTTGACAGGCCGATCTCGGTTGCACTCACCGCCTCGTCCCTCGATCGACACCGATATCGAACAGGCTGCGACGGCGGATGCCGTCGCAGCGATCCAGCTTGGCAGCGGCGCGATGGCACCGCAACGCCTCGCGTCGCTCAATCTCGACGGTCCGGACCGATTCCATGGCGATCATGGAGCCCTGCATCCAAGGCCGCCGGCCTGCGCATCGCGCCCGGCCCGACGATCGCCCGGCTCACGCGAAGGACTGGATGAACTCGCGCACGCCCGACGCGATGAACTGAACCGCCACGCAGGTCAGGAGGAACCCCATGATCTTGGTCACGGCCTGGATGCCGTGCTCGCCGAGGAACTTGCTGATCCAGCCCGCGCTGGCCAGCGCCAGGAAGGCGACCATCGTGGTGATGAACGTTCCCGCCAACACGGTGGTGTAGCCCAGGACGAGGTGATCCTGCGGAATGTGCGAGCTGTAGCCCATCACGACCGCGATCGAACCGGGACCCGCCAGGCTCGGCATGGCCAAGGGCGAGAACGAAAAATCGAGATCGGCCTGCTTGATCTCCTCCGGGCCGGACTCGATCGAGGCCGCCTCTCCTTCGCCGGCGAACAGCATGCGGAAGGCAAGCACCAGAATGATCAAGCCGCCGGCGACGCGGATCCCCGGCAGGGAGATGCCGAAGAGAGAGATGATGCTGTTGCCGAGCAGGAGGAATGCGGCCAGCACGCCGAAGGCATACAGGCTGGCCTTGAGGGCCTGCTGACGCTTGTGACGAGCCGACATCCGTTTCGTGAGCGCAAGGAACAGCGGAACGGTGCTCAGGGGGTTCATGATGGGAAGCAGGCCGATCACGATCAACGGAAGGTGCCGCAAAGCTTCCAAATAGACGTTCATCGTCCCGACCCATCATACAAGCGCGAAACCGACGTCCACCATACGCACGCCGGCACAATCTGAGAGCGAGAAGGCAATCGATCTCATTGCCTATTCACATTGCTATTCTCAGCATACACAGCCTTGATTGTCAGAATCAAGACAAAGCAGCCCTTACATTGTGCCGATCATGAGCGCAACGCCGAACGATATTCGCGCGGAGAGCTTATTTTGGTTAATCGTTTCGAGCTTCCTGCGCAGGTGGGACATATCCGGCAGGAATTTGGGACGTTTGCCGGTTGTCTCGATCCGCATCCGTTTTAGCATCGCGCCCGACCGGCGCCCGGCGTCCACGGCGGCACTCGGCTGCGATCTTCGGTCCGCGGATGGAGCAGATCACCGACATGGCGAGATTTGAGAACCGGATCGCTCTCGTGACCGGAGCGGCATCGGGCATCGGCAAGAGGCTCGCCGAGCGCTTTGCGGCGGAAGGTGCCGTGGCCGTGATCGCGGATCTGAAGCTGGATGCGGCGCAGGCGACGGCGGACGAGATCGTGGCGAAGGGCGGAAAGGCCTATGCCGTCGTCATGGATGTCAGCGAAGAGGAGCAGGTCGGCAAGGCCATCGACGAGGTGGTTGCTCACTTCGGCAGGATCGACGTCCTCGTCTCCAATGCGGGCATCCAGATCGTCAAGCCGCTCGTCGATTTTGGCTTCGGGGATTGGAAGAAGATCCTCGCCATCCAGCTCGACGGCGCATTCCTGACCACCCGCGCCTGCCTGCCGCACATGTACAAGGCCGGGTATGGCCGCGTGGTCTATGTGGGCTCCGTCCATTCGAAGGAAGCCTCCAAGCTCAAGGCAGCCTACGTCACCGCCAAGCACGGGCTGATCGGCCTCGCCAAGGTGCTGGCCAAGGAAGGCGCCGAGCACAATGTCGCGGCGAATGTCGTCTGCCCCGGCTTCGTCCGCACGCCGCTGGTGGAGAAGCAGATCCCCGAACAGGCGAGCGAACTCGGCATGTCCGAGCAGGATGTGGTCCGGACGGTGATGCTGAAGGACACGATCGATGGCCAGTTCACGACCGTGGACGAGGTTGCGGACATGGTGCTGTTCTATGCGAGCGCCTCCTCCGTGGCGCATAGCGGCCAATCGGCGGTGGTGAGCCACGGCTGGTTCATGCAATAGGCGCCGCAGGCTCCCGGTCTCGGAACCTCATCGGAACGACATCATGGCGACCCCCACCCGCTCGTCCGGCTTGAACGTCGCTGTGCTTCAAGGCGGCGGCGCGCTCGGCTCCTACCAGGCCGGCGTCATCGAAGCGGCGGAGGAGCGCGGCGCCGGCATTGACTGGGCGGCGGGCGTGTCGATCGGGGCGATCAACTCCGCCCTGATCGCCGGCAATCCGCCGGAGCGCAGGCTCGAGCGGCTGCGCGAGTTCTGGGGACAGGTCTCGTCAGGCGTCGGAGTTCCGCTGTGGCCGAGCGAGCACCTCCATGCCTCGGTCAACGAGCTCAGCGCGGCTCTCGTCACACTCACCGGCGTTCCGGGCTTCTTCCGTCACCACATCCCCCCGCGGGCGCTGTACGGGGCGGGGCTTCCGGGGCCCGTGAGCTACTACGACACCTCGCCGCTGAGGGAGACCTTGCTGAGGCTGGTCGATTTCGACCTGGTGAACTCCCGGAAAACCCGCCTCAGCGTCGGCGCCGTCGACGTGGAGACGGGGAATGTCGTCTTCTTCGACAACCACAGCCACGTCATCCGCCCCGAACATATCATGGCATCGGGCGCGCTGCCGCCGGGCTTTCCGCCCGTCCAGATCGACGGCCGCTACTACTGGGACGGGGGGCTCGTCTCGAACACGCCGCTCCAGCATGTGCTCGACTGCGCGACCGACGAGAACATGTCGATCCTTCAGGTCGACCTGTTCCCCGCACGGGGACCGATGCCGCAAACGCTCGATCAGGCCAGCGTGCGCGAGAAGGACATCCGCTATTCGAGCCGGACCCGGCTCAACACGGACGCCCAGGTCGAGCTCCACCGCACGAAGGAGGCTCTGCGGCGCCTCCTCGCAAAGCTGCCGCCGGAGCTTCGGGACGACGAGGACGTCGCCCATCTGCTCGAGAGCTCGAAGGAGCCCTCCATCTCGATCCTTCAGCTCATCTACCGAAGCCGGCCCTACGAGGGGAGCGCGAAGGATTACGAGTTCTCGCGCTCGACGATGCTGGAACACTGGACCGCCGGTCTCGACGACGCGCGGCGCTCCTTCGATCATCCGGACTGGCTCGGTCGCCGCCGCTCGCTCGGCATCAGCCTCTACGATCTCACGGATCGCCGCGGGACAAACGAAGACGAGGACAAGCGATGACCCGAGACGAAATTCTCGCCGCCAGCTCGATGCCGGTCGCGAGCCCGAGCTATCCGAAGCCCCCGAACCGCTTCATCGGGCGCGAGTACCTGATCATCTCCTACGAAAGCGACCCGGACCTGATCCGAGCCGCCTTGCCGGAACCGCTGGAACCGGCCCCGGGCAACATCGTCTCCTACGAGTGGATGAAGATGCCCGATTCGTCCGGGTTCGGGGATTACCAGGAGAGCGGCCTGGCCATCGCGGCCCTCTACAAGGGCGAGCCCTGCAGCTTCTCGGTCCAGATGTATCTGGACGACGAGCCGCCCATTGCCGGCGGCCGGGAAATCTGGGGCTTCCCGAAGAAGTGGGGCATCCCGCGGCTCAAGGTGATCAAGGACACCCTCACGGGCACCTTGTTCTACGACGACATCCCCGTCGCGATCGGCACGATGACCTACAAGCATCGCAGCCTCGAAGACCAGTTGGACGCGGTGCGGGACGGGATCGGCGGCCTGAACGTCAATCTGAAGCTGATCCCCAAGGTCGACGGCACGGGAATGGATGTCGCGCAGCTCATCGGCTACAATCTCACCGACATCACCGTCCATGGCGCCTGGGAAGGCGATGCCCGCCTGCATCTCGTCCCGCACGTCAATTGCCGGGTCGCGGACCTGCCGGTGAGGAAGATCGTGAAGGCGCGCCATCAGGTCGTCGACTTCACGCTTCCCTATGGGCGCGTCCTCCACAACTACCTCGCATAGCGGGACGGCCCCAGCGCAAAGCGCCGCGAGGACGCCGCACGCGACTCGACTCCGGCGACGTTTGTTCTCATAATGTTCCTATGAGCCGCGTCGCCTCTCCACCCGTTCCAACGGCCGTCCCGGCTGTGACCGAGGAGGATGTCGATGCCGTGCTGGCCGAATTCGGCGGCGACGCGCGCGCGGCGGTGCGGGGGCTGCTGAACGATCTCGACACGCTGGCGCGGGATCACGCAGCCTCGGTCAGCCACGGCTTTGTCCGCGGCGACCTTCCGAGGCTGCTCCTGCCCTCGCGGCGGGCGCAGATTGCGGAGGCCGGCGGGACAGGCTCGGGACGGTGAGCGATCCTCCGGTGACGCCCGACGGCCGATACATCGTGGTCCGCGGCCGGCTTTGGCGCCGATCGAACCCGAACCTGCCCGAGCCGGAACGCGCGCGGCATGTGGCGGCGCTGATGGATGCGCGGCGCCGCGTCGGCCACGCCAGACGGTCCGGCCGCATTGAGGATCTGCGGGACGCCCGTGCCGCCGTCGATGCGGCGAAGCGCGCGCTCGGCGAACGCGGCCCGGTCTGGTGGACCGACGGCGCGCCAGACCTGAACCGCCACATGGCCCGGACGACGATCTATGCCGATTGGTTCGCCGCTCTCTGACGACGGCAGCCGAAGGCCGGGCGCGGGCCGTGTCGGCTTGACCCGCGAGGCGGCTGGGCTACCCTGCACCGGTGGTCGCTCCGTGCGCGCCATGCCCGGTTCGGGCTGGCCAATCGTCGTGCTCGACGAGGCGTAGGCAGGAGCCGACCTCTTCCCCCCTTCACGGCATCGTGACGCCTCGCCCGATCGGCGGCGCGAGCCATCGCGGCGCGGTCGACACCGCACCGGGGCAGGTCGTCCGCGTCGTGGAGCGCGCACTGGAGGGGAAGGAAGGCGCACGCGGCGGGCGGACCGCCTCCCGCGCGTCAGGAATGCAGCCCTGCCGCCGTCGCGGCCAGCGAAACCGCTGCCTCCTGGTGGGGTTGCAGAACCTGGCCGGGCTGACGCTTCACGCCGTCCTTGAACGGGTCGACGATGTCGGTCCTCTGTCCCGACAGCGTCTCGAGGATCGCAAGGCCGAGATAGGGCACGAGCTGCGGCGCGTAGCCCCCTTCGTGGCAGAGGACCAGCCGGCCCTCGCAGAGCTCGGCCGCCGCCTCCATCACCGTCGCCGTCAGGTGCCGGTAGCTGTCCGAATGCAGGATCATCCGTCCGAGCGTGTCGTGCGAGCATGCATCGAGGCCGGACGCGACGAGGATCAGGTCGGGCGCGAAGCGGCGCAGCGCGGGAACGACGACACGCTCGAAGGCCGCGCGATAGGCGCCCTCCCCCGAGCCGGGCGGCAGCGGCACGTTGATGTTGGTCCCGGCCGCGTCGGACCCGCCCGTCCACTCGACGCCGCCGCATTCGCCGGCAGACCCCGCACCGAACAGCGCCTCCTGATGCAGCGAGATCGTGAGGACACGGGGATCGTTCCAGAAGATGTCCTGGGTGCCGTTGCCGTGATGGACGTCCCAATCGACCACGGCCACGCGCCGCAATCCGCGCGCCTCGATGGCGTGCAGGGCGGCCACCGCGACGTTGTTCACGAGGCAGAAGCCCATCCCCGCGTCGCGCTCCGCATGATGGCCGCAGGGGCGCAGGAGCGCATAGGCGTTGGCGACCGTGCCGTCGACGACCCCGTCCACGGCCGCCATCGCGGCCCCGGCGGCGAGCCGGACGATCGACAGGCCGCCAGCCGCCAGATGGGCGAAGGGGGCGAGGCTGCCGCCGGTCCGGTCGACCGCGCGGAGGCGATCGAGATAGGCCGGGCTGTGCGCACGCAGGATCGCCGCATCCTCGGCTTCGCCGAACGGGAGCGCGACGAGCTTCGCCAGGAGGCCGGACGCATCGACGAGGTTGCGGATGCGCCGCTTGCCCTCCGCGGTGTCGGGCGTCGGGAACGGCTCCATCCCGGGAAACGGATAGGGGCCGGCCTCATGCCAGGCGAAGCGTTCGTGCCAGAGGAAGGCGGTCGGCATGGCAGGCCTCAGGTTCGATCGAAAGCGGCGGCCGGGTCGGACCGGGCGGTCCCTGCCGGCCCGGCACTACACGAGCCGTCCGTCACCGCGCTTCGGTGATGATGCGCTCGACGAGGCGGACCCGCTCCTCGAACTTCTCGGCGATCGTGAACCAGTTCGGCGACCAGGTGCCCTGTCGGACCTTCTCGACCGTCGTCCCGAGGTCGCGTTCGATGTCCGGCGGCAGGGTGGTGGTGGTCAGCGGCAGGAAGCCGCTCCGCGCGGTTTCGAGTTGCTTCTGCGGATCGATGGCCTCGTTGAGGAAGCGGATCGCGGCGGCGCGGTCGGGCGCGCCCTTCGGCACCGCCAGCATGTAGGACAGGGCAAGGCCGCCATCGGCGGGCAGCGTCATCGCGATGCTGGTCTGGCCTGCCTGCCGCAGGTTCTGGATCTGGCCGGAGTAATAGGGGGCCGCGACGATCTCGCCCGTGGCGAGCTGCTGCTGCAGCGAGGCCATGGAGGTGTAGGCGGTGCCGGCATTCTTCGCGACCGCCCGCAGCATCGGGATGCCGGGCTCGATATTGGTCTCGTCGCCGCCATTGAGCTTGGCGTAGAGCGTCAGGTCGTAGGGCGCCAGGAAGACCGGGCGGGTGATCGAGATCTTGTCCTTCCAGCGGGGCTCGGCCAGCACCTTCCAGGACGGGAAATCCTCGGCCTTGGCGAGCTCGGTATTGTACGCGATTCCGTAGAACAGGAAGTACATCGGCATCCCGATCAGCTTGCCGGCCGCGTTGCGGACCCAGAACTGCTCGGGAATCTTGCGGATGTTCGGGATCTCGTCTTCCGTCAGTTCCTCGAGCAGGCCCTTCTGCGCGAGGGTGCCGGCCTGGAAGGACGCCGCGATGATGACGTTGTGCTGAGGCCGGCCCTGGGCCGCCGCGATCACGGCCGCCGGATCGGGCACCTCCGCGATGGTGACGGGGATCCCGGTCGCCTTGGTGAAGGATCCGGCGAAGGTCTCGCGGAAGCGCTTGGAGCTGCCTCCGCCCCAGGTCGCCATGATGACGCGTCCGCCCGACGCTCGCGCGGTGCGCGGAATGGCGCCTGCGGCGAGCGCACCGGAACCGAGGAGAAGCGAGCGGCGATCGAACATGTGAGACATCTCCCTGGAGGGCCTGCCGTCCCGCGATGTCACGCGGTCACGTAACCCTGTTTCTGATCGAGCTTGATCGCAGCCTCGTCGCGGGCCGAGGCCTCGCCGAAGCCGCCGCCGCCACCAGAGGCGAGGACGATGAGGTCCCCGCGGCGCAGCGGAAGGTCGTCCTTGGTCCGCACGGTGATGACCTCGTCCCCCCGATGGACGAAACACCCACCCGGCGCCCCCGGCTCGCCGCCGGCGAGCCCCGCCGCCGGGAACTTGAAGCGATCCGCATAGATCGACAGACGGACGCCGTCCTCGAGGATGCGGTAGGTCCGGGTCGATCCCATGCCGCCGCGGTGACGCCCCCTGCCGCCGCTATCCGGCCGCAGCTCGTAGGACTCGATGCGGAAGAAGTCGTAATCCGCGTCGATCTGCTCGACCGGCGTGTTGGTGCAGTTGGACAGGGGTCCGGCGACGGCATCGCAGCCGTCGCCCTTCGCGGATCCGCCATAGCCGCCGTCGCGCAGTTCCAGGAACACGCGGAAGCGGCCATCCTTCAGGTGGCTGAGGCAGAATCCCGTGGTGCAATCGTAGCCCGGCGCGACAGCCCGGTCTGGAATGGCCGCGCCGAAGGCCTTGAGCACGACGTCGTAGGACCGGAAGGCGGCCTCCATGCGCGCCCGCACCGGTGCCGGCGGATTGGGGTTGAGGAGGCTCCCCCGAGGCGCCGTGATGCTGACGGCCCGAGTCGCGCCTTCGTTGAAGGGCACGTCGTCTCCCGTGAGCACGGATTTCACGCAGGCGAGCGTCGCCGAGACGGTGGAGGCGAAGGGCGCGTTGAGGTTCGACTTCACCTGCGGGCAGGTACCCTCGAAGTCGACGGAGAGCTGGTCCCCCGCGACCGTCAGCTTGACCTTGATGGCGAGCGGCTCGTCCGACAGGCCGTCGTCGTCGAGGCAATCCTCGCCGAAATAGGTGCCGTCCGGGATCGCCCTGACCGCGGCGCGCACCCGCCGCTCAACATAGGCGATCATCTCGCTCATCGCCGCCTTCACGGTCGCCGGGCCGAACTTCGCAGCGAGTTCCCGGACCCGGTCGGCACCGACGGCGCAGGCGGCGAACTGGGAATCGATGTCGCCGATCGTCATTTCCGGCACGCGGAAATTCGCGGCGAGGAAGCGCTGGAACGGGCCGTCGTCCTGCCAATCGGCCTTCAGGTTGTACTTGCTCGGAGGGATGATCAGCCCCTCCTGGTAGTAGTCGGTCGCCGAGGTGTTCATGCCCGGCGCACCGCCCCCGATATCGAGATGGTGCGCTACCGAGGCGCTGAAGCCCAGCAATTCTCCCTCGAAGAAGATCGGCACGAAGATCAGGATGTCCTGAAGGTGGTGCGCGCCGTGATAGGGGTGGTTGCAGATGTAGAAGTCGCCCTCGCGCAGCGTCTCGACCGGATAGCGCTCGGCGCAGGCACGGAAGGTGATCGACAGGGAGCCGACGAGGATCGGGATGAGCTCGTCGCTCTGCGCCACCGCCTGGCCGGTGCAGTCGAGGATGCCGGTCGAGGCATCCTTGCCGTCGCGCACGACAGAGGAATAGGCCGACCGGTAGAGCTTGATCCCCATCTCGCGCGCGGCCGAGAGCAGCGCCTGGCTGATGATCGCCTGATCGACGGGATTCACGCGACTCTCCTCAGGGTCAGGTTGCCGGCCTCGTCGGACGCGGCCGTCCAGCCGGGGGGCACGTAGACGGTCGCCGTCAGGTCTTCGAGCGCGACAGGCCCGCGAATGCCGTCCGCGACGGCGCTTCGCGCCTGACGCGAGGTCTCGTGCCACCGCCCTTCGTCATAGATCCGCGCGCCGATTGTCGGGATGGCGGCCTCCGCCTCCGCCACGTCGGCGAGGCTCGGGACGGTCTCGGGCGCGACGTGCAGGCCGGCCTGGAAGGACACGATCTCGACGGATTTCACCGCCCCGAGTCCGCCGTGGCGATAGACGATCTCGTGCTCGCGCACGAAGGCGGCGACGAGGTCCGAGGCTTTCAGCTCGTCGAGCGCGGCGAGGTCGATGGGCACGCCGAGATCGTAGGCCTGGCCGACGAAGCGCATCTCCAGGATCACGTCGAAGCGGCGGTCCGGGCCGAGGCCGAGTTCGTCGGCCCGCCGCGTCAGCCCCTCGAGAAGCTCGGCGATCGTCGCCCGCACATCCGGCATCGCCTCCTCCTCGAGCCGCCGACGGCGCGTCACGCCGTCATAGACCGAGTAATCCGCGACCAGGAGCCCATAGGCCGACAGCACCCCGGCATTGGGCGGGATGAGGACCCTGTCCATCGCGAGCGCATCGGCGACCAAGGCCGCATGAAGCGGTCCCGCTCCGCCGAACGGCACGAGGACATAGTCGCGCGGATCGCGGCCTCGGCTGGTGCTCACGAGGCGGATCGCCGAGACGATGGCTTCGACGGCGATCCGGATGGCGCTGCTCGCCACCTCCTCCACCGACAGGCCGAGGGTCTCGGCGATCGGCTCGAAGGCGCGCCGGGCAGCCGCAGCATCGAGCGGAAGCGAGCCTGCGAGCTTCGCGTCGGGATTGATGCGGCCGCAGACGACATGGGCATCCGTCAGCGTCGGCGCGGTGCCCCCGCGACCATAGCAGGCCGGACCCGGATCGGCGCCGGCGCTCCTCGGGCCGACGCGCAGGAGCCCGCCATCGTCGATCCAGACGAGCGAGCCGCCGCCCGCGCCGATCGTCGTGATGTCGACCATCGGCACGAGGACCGGCAGCGTGTCGATGCGGGCTTCCTTGGTGAGGTCGGGCCGCCCGTCGCGGATCAGGCAGACATCGGCGCTGGTGCCGCCGATATCGAGCGTGATGATGTCGCGCACCCCGGACCGTGCGCTCTGGCGGATCGCGCCGGTCACGCCGGCCGCCGGCCCCGACAGAAGCGCGCTCGCCCCGTTCGAGCGGATGGCGGCGGCGGGAACCCGGCCGCCATTCGACTGCATCATCGAGAAGGCGCCGCGGAACCCGGACCCGTCGAGACGCGCCTCGATCCGGCGGAGATAGGCGTCGAGCACCGGCTGGACATAGGCGGCGAGCGTCGCCGTGCTCGCCCGCTCGTATTCGCGGAAGGCCCGGCTGACATCGACCGAGCACGTCACGGGAAGATCGGGCGCGATCCGGCGCACGAGTTCGGCGACGCGCCGCTCGTGATCGGGCCGCGCGAACGCGTTCAGGAGACAGATGGCGACGGCATCGTATCCCCCATCCCGCAGGAACGCTTCGAGGCGCGGAACCAGCGCGTCCTCGTCGAGCGCCCGGACGACGTCCCCGCCGCTGCCGACGCGCTCGGGCACCTCGAGCGTGTCGCTGCGCGGCACGAGCGGCTCGGGTTTCCGATAGAAGATGTCGAACAGGGCCTCGCGGTCCTGGCGGCGCAAGAGCAGGATGTCGCGGAAGCCTTCCGTGACCAGGAGAGCGATCCGCCCCCCCTTGCGCTCGAGGACCGCATTGGTCGCGACCGTCGAGCCGTGCGCGAAGTCGCGCACCGCCTCGAGGTCGATGCCGCCGGCCTCGACGGCATCGAACAATCCGGCATCCGGCGCGGCCGGCGTGCTGCGGACCTTGACGATCCGGATGCCGCGATCGTCGATCCGGACGAGATCCGTGAATGTCCCGCCGATCTCGATACCCACACGCATGAACATCCGTCTCCAACACCCGCCGCCGCGCCGGGAGGTCGCAACCCCGCCGAGCCGAGCGATCGATTACCGCGCTTCGTCGATGATCCTCTGGACGAGTCGCATCCGCTCCTCGATCTGGCCGGCGACGGCGTACCAGTCGGGCGCCCAGTTGCGGCCGCGGACCTCGTCCATCGTCATGCCGTAGTCCTTGGACAGGTCGGCCGGCAGCTCGACATTGTTGGAGAGCGGCAGATAGGCGTTGCGGGCCGCCTCGATCTGCTTCGGAGGCGAGATGGACTCGTTCAGGAACCGGATCGCCGCCGCGCGGCTGCCCGAGTTCTTCGGGATCGCCAGGATGTAGGACAGGACGAGACCGCCTTCCTGCGGGATCACGATGTCGACACCCTTCTCGCCGCTCCGCCTCAGAAGCTGGACCTGGCTCGAATAGAACGGCGCCGCCGAGACCTCACCGAGCGCGAGCTGCTGCTGGAGCGAGGCCATCGAGGTATAGGAGCTGACCGCATTGCGGGCGATGCCCTGGAGCAGAGGAATGCCCGGCTCGATATTCACCTCGTTCCCGCCCATCACCTTGCTGCAGATGGTGAGGTCGTAGGGCGCAAAGAAGATCGGCCTCGTGATGGAGAGCAGACCCTTCCATTTCGGTTCGGCAAGGTTCTTCCAGGACGCGAAATCGTCGGCCTTGGAGCTCTTCGTGTTGTAGGCGACGCCGTAATAGATGAAGTAGATCGGCATGCCGAGCACCTTGCCGGCCTCGTTCTTGATCCAGTATTTTTCCGGGATGTGCTTGAGGTTCGGCAGCTCGCTGGCGTCGAACTCCTCGATCAGGCCGCGGCGGGCCAGAGAAGCGCCCTGGAAAGAGGCCGCGATGATGACGTTGTGCTGAGGGCGCCCCTGCGCCGCCGCGATGGCGGCCGACGGGTCGGGCACTTCCGCGACCGTCACGGGGATCTTGGTGTCCGCCGTGAAGGGCTTTCCGAAGGCATCGCGCCACATCCGGGCCGTGCCGCCGCCCCAGCAGGCCATGACGATCCTGTCATCGGACGCACGGGCCGGGATGATCCAGGGAGCGGAGGTCAGCGCGGCGGAGCCGGCCAGGAAATCACGTCGCTTCATCATCATACATCTCCGAGCTCAGGCATTTCCGCGGGCGTCTTCTTCGATGTCGACGAAGATGCCGAGGCCGACGACGCGATCGAGCAGCAGGATCATGCCTCCGGTCATGGCGATCAGGATGGTCGAGATCGCGGCGACGACCGGATCGGCGCTATCGGCGAGGTGGCCGTAGATCTTGACCGGGAGCGTCGAGAATTCGGGCCCGACCAGGAACATCGTCACCGTGACCTCGTCGAAGCTGATGATGAAGCTGAACATCAGCGCGGCGGCGAGACCGGGCCGCAGCATCGGGATCAGCACCGTGGTGATGGTCCGCCACGGGCTCGCGCCCAGGATCTCGGCGGCTTCCGCCACGGATCGGTCGATCTGATGCAGCGAGACCGCGATCGGCCGGTAGGCGAAGGGTGCGCACAGGATGACGTGGGAGACGAACACGCCGATCATCGTGCCGTTGGCATGCAGCGCGACGAGCCAGCTCAGGAAGGCGATGCCGAGGGCGGCATGGGGAAAGAGCAGCGGCGCCAGGATCATCGTCTCGGCGATGCTGCGCGTGCGCGGCGAGGCATGTTCCAGCGCGAGCGCGGCCCCGAGCGCCGCGATCGTCGTCACGACGGCCGCGCCGGCGGCGATGCCCGCGCTCGCCACAAAGGCCATCACCCATCCGTGATCGCCCAGCACCTCTCCGTACCAGCGCAGCGAGAAGCCGGGCGGCGGGAAGGACAGGACCGCGCCGGGCGAGAACGACGCCCCGATGACGATGATGAGCGGCGCCGGCAGGAAGACGAGGACGAGAGCCGCCAGGATGCGGACGGGCAGGCTGGTCCTCATCGGGCGGCTCCGAGGCGGCGGCGCATGCGGCCTTCGACGAGCCGGAGCGGGATCACGAGGATCAGGGCCGTCGCGAGCAGGATCACCGCCATGGCGGAGGCCCGCTCGAAATTGAAGACCTGGAAGACCTCCGTGTAGATCTGCGTGCCCAGCATCCGGTCACGAAGGCCGCCAAGCAGAAGCGGCGTCACGATCGCGCCCGTCGCCATCAACAGCACCAGGGAGCACCCGCCGATCAGGCCGGGGACGGACAAGGGAAGCGTCACCGCCCGGAAGGTCTGCCAGCGCGTCGCGCCGAGGATGCGGCTCGCCTCTTCGAGGCGCCGGTCCAGTTGCAGCAGCGACGACAGGATGGCGATCACCATGAAGGGCAGGAAGACGTGCGTCAGGCCGAGGACGACCGCCGTCGGCGTGAACAGGATCCTGATCGGGGACGGGGTCGCCCCGACCGCCTGGAGCGTGGTGTTGACGAGCCCCCGCGAGCCCAGCAGCACCATCCAGCCGAAGGTCCGCACCACGATGCTGACGAGCCAGGGCGAGATCACGAGGATCAGCCAGAGATTGCGGTTGCGGCTGCGCGACAGGAACAGCGCCAGCGGATAGCCGAGCACGGCGCAGGCCGCCGTCGTGATCGTGGCGATGATCACCGTGCGGACGAGGACCGTGCGGATGCCGGGATCGCCCAGAAGCTCGACATAGACCGCGAGCCCCCGCGCCGCCGAGGAATGGACCAGCCCGACGACGGTCATCAGAAAGGCCGCCAGAAGGAGGCCCATCGGGGCAAAGAGCAGCGCGCGCGTTCCGGAGCCGATCATGCCCGAACCTTGGCGCAGGCGGATGGATCGAAGCCGAGCCGCGTGCGCGCCCCGGCATCGAGGCCCGTCGCCGCGACGCCCGGGCACAGGGCGAGCCACCGCACCCCGGAGCCCTCGACCTCGAGCCTGAGGCGCGCATGCGGCCCGACGAATTCCCGCATCGTCACCACGGCGTCCCGCTGCACCGGCAGGCCCGCGGCCGCCTCGCCGATGGCGCATTGCTCGGGCCGCACGATGAGCAGCTCGTCGGCTCCGCCGCCGACCGAGAAGCGGGCCAGATCGTCCGCGCCGAGGAGGTTCGCATCCCCCACGAATTCCGCGACGAACCGCGTCTGCGGCCGGGCATACAAGGCCTCCGGCTCCCCGACCTGCTCGAGCCGCCCCCGGTTGAAGACCGCGACGCGGTCCGCCATCGAGAGCGCCTCTTCCTGATCGTGGGTCACGAACACGAAGGTCGTCGCGGTCTCGCGCTGCAGCGCCTTGAGGTCCGACTGCAGTTGACGACGCAGTTTTGCGTCCAGCGCGGAAAGCGGCTCGTCCAGAAGGAGGACGGCAGGACGCAGAACGAGCGCCCTCGCGAGGGCGACGCGCTGCTTCTGCCCACCGGACAATTGCGGGATGCGCCGGTCGCCGAAGCTCGACAGATCGACGATCTCCAGCATCTCGGCGACCTTGGCCCGGATCTCCTGATCCGGGCGGCCGCGCATGCGCATGCCGAAGCCGACATTCTCGGCGACGGAGAGATGGGGAAACAGGGCGAGGTTCTGGAACACCAGCCCGACGTCGCGCCTGTTGGGCTGCAGGGAGCCGATGTCCCGGCCGTCGAGCAGCAATTCGCCCGAATCGGCCCGGTCGAAACCCGCGATGATCCGCAGCAACGTCGTCTTGCCGCAGCCGCTCGGCCCGAGGAACGCGACGAACTCCCCAGCCGCGATCGTTAGGTCTACGCCGTCCACGGCCCGCACCGCCCCGAAGGACTTGTGGATGGACCGGAGGTGGAGGCCGTCATGCTCGCGAGGGCTGCTCATGCCGCCAATCTTTCTGCTAGAAAAAGAAATTGCAAGGCAGATTATGTTCAGAATAAAATCTTCGCCGCCGCATTTTTCACCAACCGCGCGCCGATCGTTTGTGCTCCCCTGGGGAGCCTGCGGCACGGAGGGCCGAGCCATGCCGACAATCGCGCATCACCGAACGGACGGGCTATCGTGACGAGCCCCGCGGCCATGCAGATCGAGTCCATGGAGCCGATCGACGACGATTCTGCCGCGGGCGCAGATGCGCAGCTGGGACGGCGTATCCGCCATCTCAGGAAGGCCCGAGAGCTGTCGCTGAAGGATGTCGCGGAGCGGTCCGGGCTCTCCGTCAGCTTCATCAGCCAGATCGAGCGCGGACGCTCGTCCGCCTCCGTCCGCGTGCTCGTCCGCATCGCGAATGCGCTGAATGTCAGGCTCAGCGGTCTGTTCGACGAGAGCGATGACGACGAGGCGATCGTGCAGCGCCGGGAGACGCGGCGACGGATCGCGTTCCGTGACACCTCGATCTCCAAGGAGCTCGTCACCCCGACCCATCCCAATCCGAAGCTCGACGTCTACCTGATCACCATCGAGCCCGGCGGCTCGACGGGCGGCGCGCCCTACGCCCATTCCGGCGCCGAAGCCGGGATCGTGGTCAAAGGCGTGCTGGAACTGTGCGTCGAAGGCGAGACCCATGTGTTGCGCGAGGGCGACGGCTTCTCGTTCGACAGCAACCGGCCGCATCAATTCGGCAATCCGGGAACGGGCCTGACCCAGGTGATCTGGGTCAATTCCCGCGCGGCGGGGGAATGACCGCCTTGTCCGTCCCCTCCCGATCCGAACTCCCGGCAAGCCTCTATCGCGAGACGGCCGGCCCGGCCGCGCCGACGCCGCCTCTGGCGCAGGACAGGCGCTGCGACGTCGCGATCGTCGGGGGCGGCTTCACGGGCCTGTCGGCCGCGCTCCATCTGCGGCTGCGCGGCGTGGACGCCGTCGTGCTCGAGACCCACGAGCCCGGCTGGGGCGCCTCCGGCCGGAACGGCGGACAGGTCAATCCCGGCCTGAAGGCCGAGCCGGACGAGATCGAACGGACCTTCGGACCGGAGCTCGGCCGGCGCATGATCGCGTTGTCGGGCGGCGCCCCGGATCTGGTCTTCCGGCTGATCCGCGACCACGCGATCGCATGCGCGGCGCAGCAGACGGGCACGCTGAGAGCCGCCTTCGCGCCGCGCGACGCCGGCACGATCCAGCGCACGGCGGATGCCTGGGCCGCGCGCTCGCTCCCGACCGACTATCTCGACCGCGACGCGATGGCGCGCGCGACGGGCACCGACCGCTACCTCAACGGGGTGATCGACCGTCGCGGCGGCACGCTCAATCCCCTGGCCTATGCGAGGGGACTGGCCGAAGCCGCGATCCGCGAAGGCGCCGCGATCCATGGCCGGACGCATGTCTCGTCGATGTCCCGCCGGGACGGCCGCTGGCTTCTCACGACGCCCGGAGGCTCGGTCTCGGCGGACTGGGTGGTCCTCGCGACCAACGGCTACACGGACGATCTCTGGCCGGGTCTGAGGAAGACGGTGGTGCCGGTCTTCAGCGGCATCGTGGCGAGCGAGCCGCTGGACGAGGACCTCCGCTCCGCGATCCTGCCGGGGCGCCCCGCCGTCTACGAGATCGGCTCGATCACGACCTATTACCGCGTCGACGACGGGGGGCGTCTCCTGATGGGAGGGCGGAGCGTTCTGCATTCGGCCGAAGGGCCGGAGGCGTTCGGCTCGCTCAGCACCTATGCCCGCAAGCTCTGGCCGGGCCTGTCACGCCACGCATGGACGCATGGCTGGAACGGCCGCATCGCAATCACCCGCGATCACTACCCGCATTTTCACGAACCGGCGCCGCAGGTCATCGCCGCGCTCGGCTATAACGGCCGGGGCGTCGCGATGGCGACCGCCATGGGGAGCGAGATCGCCCGGCGCATCACCGGCACGCCGGGAGCGGAGCTTGCCATGCCCGTCACCGGCCTGCTGCCGTTTCCCTTCCACTCATTCTGGCCCATCGGCGCCGCGGCCCGCATCGCCTATGGCCGGATTCGTGACCGACTGAAGCTCTGAAAACAGGACGAGAGAGGTTCAAGACCGTATGTCGAGCATCCAGATCATCAAGGGCAGCGCACAGATCGCTCTGCCCGAAGACCGTGGCCATGTCGCGAAACCCATCAGCCAGCCGCCCTGCAGCCTGAGCGGCCAGAGCCTGGACCTGGGCGCCATCTCCCAGCGCGCCGGGCTTTGGGAATGCAGCCCCGGCTCCTTCCGCCGGGACGTCAAGGAAGGCGAGGTCATGCACATGCTGAGCGGGACCTGCACGTTCAAGCCGGACAGCGGCGACGAGATCCGCATTGGCGCCGGCGACACCGTGTTCTTCCCGCCGAATACCGGCGGCGTGTGGACCGTCGAGACGACGATCCGCAAGGTCTATGTCATCGTCGGATGACGCGGTCTGCGAGCGGGTCGACCGACCCGCTCGCCCGGCGGAGGCACGGCACCACGGCCGCGTCCGTCGTCGAGATCGAAGGGCGGCCTATTTGAGGCCGATCTCCTTCACGGTCACGCCCCACTTCCGGACGTCCTCGGCCATCAGTTCCCCGAATTGCGCCGACGTCGTCACGAACACCTCGGCGCCCAGCTTCCCGAACGTCGCCTTGATGCTGTCCTCGGCGAGGATGGCGTTGATGTCGTCGGCGATCTTGCGCACCAGGGCAGGATCCGCCTTGGCCGGGGCGAGGATGCCCCACCAGGGCGTCACGGCGAAGCCCGCGACCCCCGCTTCGGCCGCGGTCGGCACATCGGGGAGCGCCGAGGAGCGCTCCGCGCTGGTGACGGCGAGCGCCCTCACGGTTCCGGCGGCGACCTGGCCCATGATCGAGGGGATCGAGACGACGGCCAGATCGATCTGCCCCGCGATGAGGTCCGTCGTGGCCTGCGGCGCGCCGCGATACGGGACGTGGCGCAGACGAATGCCGGCCTTCGATTGCAGCATCTCGCCGATGAGGTGATTGGCCGAACCGGCTCCCGCACTGCCGTAGGTCAGCGTCGCCGGAGCGGCGCGGGCGCGCTTCACGAGCGTCGCGAAGTCCTCGATCCCCGTCTTCGGCGACGCGATGAGCAGGAAGCCCGCGCGTGCCACCGTGGCGATGGGCGAGAAATCCTTCACCGCATCGAAGGCCGTGGTCGGAAGCACATGCGGGTTCATGGCCTGCGAGCCTTCGTAGGTCATGAGCAGCGTGTAGCCGTCGGGCTCGGCGCGCGCGACGTTCTGCGCGCCGAGATTTCCGGACGCTCCGGCCATGTTCTCGACGATGACGTTCTGCTTCCACCGCTCGGAGAGCCGGGTTGCCATCGCCCGCGCGATGACGTCGGTGGTGCCGCCCGGGGCCTGGCCCACGACCAGCCGCACGAACCGGCTGGGAAAGGCGGCGACGGCGTCATCCGCCTGGGCGATATCTGGCACGGCGACCAATGCCGCCATTCCGGCCACGACGGCAAACGCCGCCCGCCGCGTTCCGACCACGATCATGTCCTCCCCACTCCGTTCTGTTCTTCGGCCCGGCGACTTTTGCGCCGAGCCGGCCCTGGTCACGTCATCCCCGCGGCGAGGCCGAGGCCGAGCCGCGGGCGTCAGCCGGCCCTACGCCAACTGCCGCGCTCCGGCCTTGCAAGCCCCAGGTTTTCGCGCAAGGTCGAACCAGCATAATCGCGTTGAAAAATGCCGCGTCGCTGCAATTCGGGCACGACGAGCCGAACAAAGTCCTCGTAGGCACCCGGCGAATGCGTGGCCGAAACCACGAAGCCATCGCACGCGGTCGTGAACCATTCTTCCATCTGGTCGGCGACACTGGTCGCGGTCCCGACGAAGACCGGGAGTTCCCGGATCGTGCCGCGACCGCTCGCGCGCACGAGTTCCGCGACGGTCGGGTTCGGCTTGCCCGACATCTTCACGGCCCGGTCGCGGATGTTCTGCATGCCGCTGATCGCCTCGAGTTCTTCGGCCGAGAAGGCCTCGTCGGGGTCCTTGGCCGACAGGTCGTAGTTCAGCACCTCGGACAGCAGCGCCATCGCGTCGGCCGGCTTCGCCAGGCTCTCGATCAGGGCGCGCTTGTCTTCGGCCATGGCCTGCGTCTCGCCGACGATCGGATACACGGCCGGGGCGATCGCGGTCGTCTCGCGCCCGGTCTTGGCGAGATGGTCCTTCATCTCCCGGTAGGACGCCTGGCCGACCGCGAGGTTCGGATAGATCACGAAGATCAGTTCGCCCCAGCGCGAGGCGAAGGTCTTGCCCCGCCCGCTCTGTCCCGCCTGGATGATGACGGGATGCCCCTGGTTCGAACGGGGCACGGTGAACGGACCGCGCGACTTGAAGAAGCGCCCGTCATGGTCGAGCCGATGGACCTTGGCCGGATCGGCGAAGAGCCCCTCCGCCTTGTCGTTGCGGATCGCGTCGTCCTCCCAGCTGTCCCAGTGGCCGTGGACGACCTCCATGAACTCGTCGGCCCGGTCGTAGCGAAGATCGTGCGCGAGATGCTCGGAGCGGCCGAAATTGGCGGCCTCCGAATTGTTGACCGAGGTGACGACGTTCCAGGCCGCGCGCCCGCCGAGGAGCAGGTCCATGGTGGCGAAGGAGCGCGCGACGTGGAACGGCTCGTAATAGGTCGTCGAGTAGGTGCAGCCGATGCCGAGCCTCTCGGTCGCGAGGCCCATGGTGAGCGCCGTCAGCATCGGGTCGAGCTTGGCGGCCCGAATGCCATGCTCGATGGTGAGCGCGAAATCGTCGCCGAACCGGTCCGGGATCGCCAGCCGGTCGTCGAAGAACGCAAGATGAAACTTTCCATCCTCCAGGATACGGCCGATCCGCTGATAGTAACGGCTGTCGTGCCAGTCAGTCCCGGACGACGGGTATCGCCAGGAGGCCGGATAGTTGGAACAATTCTGCGCCTGCATGAAGGCGATCAGTTTCATTTGGCGGGGCATAGGCGCCTCATCAGGATCGGAAACAGGGCGAGGCACATCATGCCGTACCGAGGTCGCAAGCAACCGAAATAGCTAGTCGTGGCAGCGACCTCGTGGCAAATGCATTTATCTCAATGATTGGTCAGTTTCTCTGATCGGTTCCGGCCCGGCCGGCATCCCTGCGCTCGAACCGCGCCGCCACGAGATCCGCCAGGCGCTGCGCGGCGGGCGACAGGGCCTGGCCGCGCAGGGTGATGATGTCGAGCGACCGCTCCAGTCTCGGATCGACGATCGGAAGCGCGCGCAGCCCCTTTCCGAGCCTCGGCGGCACCGTCACCTTCGGCAGCACGGCAACTCCCAGCCCCGCCCGCGCGAAGGCGACGAGGGTCTGGGCGTGAAGGATCTCGTAGCGGATGTCGAAGGTGAGGCCGCGGGCGGCCATTTCCCGCTCGAGATTGCCGCGAAGAGCGGCCGAGCGCGAGTACATCAGCACCGGCAGCCGGGCGAGATCGGCCAACGTGATCTCGTCTCGCTCGGGCGTGTCGAAGGCCTTGGGCACGAGCGCGAGGATCGGATCGCTGGCGAAGGGACGGAAGGCGAAATCTCCCGCCCAGGCGACGCCGGGCCCGATGCCGAACTCGACATCCCGCCGGGCGACGGCCTGGAGCAGGTCGTCCGATGCCAGTTCCCGCAACGTGACCCTGATCCGGGGAAAGTCGCGCTGATAGAGCGCGAGGATCGGCGGCAGCATGGTCGCGGCGACGCTCGGCACGCAACCGAGCGACAATTGCCCGGTCTGCATGTCGGCCGCCTCGCGCAGGCTTTCGAGCCCGGTCTTCAGCTCCGCGAGGGCGCGCCGAGCCGAGCCGAGCAGCACTTCGCCTTCCGCGGTCAGCTGAACGCGGCGCGTCGTCCGATGGAACAGCACGAGGCCGAGCTGGTCCTCGAGCTGCTTGATCTGCATCGACACCGCCGATTGCGATCGGCGCACCACGTCGGCCGCCTTGCGGAACGAGCCGGTCTCGGCGACCGACAGGAAGGCCGCGAGCGTCTTCAGATTGATCTGCATCGCCGTCTCCCCCGAGCCGCCGCCCGAGCCGCCGCCCGGACCGTCCCGATCCTAGCGCGTCACGTTCGGGCCGCCTCCGACCATCCGGACGCCCTCGCGTCCTGGGCCGGCAGAAGCCTCTGCAGGAGTCGCTTCAGCAACTGCACCTCGGCGGGCGTGAAGCTTTCCGTCGCATCCGCCTCCGTTGCCTTCGCGATGGCGATGACCTCGATGAAGGCCGCCCGGCCGGCCTCCGTCAGACCGAGAGAGGTCTCGCCCTCCGCAGCCGGCGGCGCCTCGATCATGCCCCTCTGCCGCAGCGCGTCGATCACGTCCCGGGTCACTCCGTACCCCCTGTGTTCGACCGAGGCGGCGAGCTGCGGGAGGGTCATCGGACCGTGCATGCTGAGCATGGCGATGGTGAAGTATTCCGCCTCGCTCCAGCCCAGCCGCAGACGCTCCTGCACCGTGTCGTGGCGCAGGTGATGATAGGCCCGGGCGATGTGGTAGAGGAGATCGACGGGGGAGAGGCTCCGATTGCCGGCATCGGTCGGGTCGGATCGCTCGTCCCGGTCACGCTTGACGACCCATGCATAATCTCCGCCGTGGAAGGCCAGCGGCTGGCTCTGGGAATGCGTGAACCGCGTCACCTCGCCGACGAAGATCACATGGTCGCCGCCCTCGTGCTGGAAGGCGGTCCGGCACTCGAACCGCGCCGTGCAATCGCGCAGCAGCGGGGTGCCGTCCTCTCCCCGGTCGAAGGCGAGGCCCTGAAACCGGTCCACGCCGCGCGTCGCGAAACGCGTCGACAGCTCGGCCTGATGCGCCGCCAGGACATGCACGGCGAAGGATCCCGCCCGACGGAACGTGTCGATGTTGCTCGAGCTTTTCCCGAGGCTCCAGAGGATCATGGGAGGATCGAGCGAGACGGAATTGAAGCTGTTGGCCGTCATGCCGACATCGCCGGCCTCGGGATCGCGCGTGGTCACGATCGTCACGCCGGTCGCGAAGGCTCCCAAAGCGTTCCGGAACGACTTGGCATCGCTCGTCATCGACACAACTCCTCACCGCTCGGCCTCGCCAGGCGCGGCCAAAGCCACGCGGCGGCGTCCGATCCTGCTCCGGATGTGCAGCGACGAGCTATGAACGGGCAAACAAAAAAGTTTGATTCATTCGTTTGATTTTCTGATTGATCGGCTCAAGCCGCGTTGCTGGGAGCGTGCGCCCTCGGCGCACGCCGAGGGCGGCGGCGGGCGAGCACGGCCTGCGCCGACGCTCCGCCCGCAGCCGCGGGCCGGGTCCGAGTTGTGCTCCTCGCCGACCCGGCCCGCGCCTCAATCCGACACGGCGAACAGGGAGATCTGGGGAAAGGCGATCAGCATCGCGACGATCAGGAGCTCCAGGATCACGAACGGGACGCAGCCGTAGAACACGTCCCTGAGTTCGATCTTCGGCGCCATGCTCTTCACGACGAAGGCGTTGAGACCCACCGGCGGCGTGATGGCGCCGATCTCGACCATCTTCACGACGAGCAATCCGAACAGGATGCCGCTGAACCCGACCGATTCGACGATCGGGTAGACGATCGGCATCATGATCAGGACCATCGAGATGCCGTCGACGAAACAGCCGAGGAACAGGAACGGCAGCAGGATGATGATGATGGTGGCGGTCTGGGAGAGTTCGAGCCCCGTGACCAGCGTGGCGAGCTGGGTCGGCAGGCCCGTGGTCGACAGCCCGAGGCTGAACAGCCCGGCCCCGATCACGAGGGCGAAGATCGAGCAGGTCGCCGTGCCCGTCTCGCGCAGGCCCTGAAGCACCGCCGCCTTGCGGCCGGGACGCCGCAGAACGGCGATCAGCGCGAACAATGCTCCGATCGCCGCCGCTTCCGTCGCCGTCGCGACACCGAGATAGATCGTGCCCATCACGGCTGCGAAGAGGAGCAGCAGCTCCCAGGCCCGGAAGAGCGAGCCGAACCGCTCCCCCCAGGTGGGCGGGGCTTCGTTCTCCGGCCGGGGCGCGATCTCGGGCTTGAGCTTCACCCAGACGATGATCCCGATCACGTAGATGATCGCGGTGAGGACGCCCGGCACGAAGGCCGCCAAGAAGAGCTTCACGAGCGAGACGTTCGTGACGATGGAATAGATCACGAGGATGCCGCTCGGAGGGATGAGCACGCCGAGCGTGCCGCCGGCGGCGATGCAGCCCGCCGCGAGGCGAGGCGAATAGCCCTTGCTCAGCATCTCGGGCAGCGCGACGCGGGCCATGGTCGAGGCCGTCGCGACACTCGAGCCGCAGATGGTCGAGAAGGCGGCGCAGCCGAAGACCGTCGCCGCCGCGAGCCCCCCGGGCACGCGCCCGAGCCATTTCTCGCCCGCATCGAAGGCCGAGCGCGACAGCCCGGCCGAGAAGGCCATCTGCCCCATGAAGAGGAACAGGGGCAGGACGATATAGGCGAAATTCGCGGTGGCACCGTAGGCGAAGGTGGACAGCAGGAAGTCGACCGCCCGCCCCGGCCGCGTCCACAGAAGGCCCGCGATGCCCGCTGCCGCGAGCGCGAAGGCGATGGG
Source organism: Enterovirga rhinocerotis (assembly GCF_004363955.1). Taxonomy (GTDB): domain Bacteria; phylum Pseudomonadota; class Alphaproteobacteria; order Rhizobiales; family Beijerinckiaceae; genus Enterovirga; species Enterovirga rhinocerotis. The sequence continues at coordinate 736,206 of NZ_SNZR01000013.1, read as the reverse complement.
CAGGCGAGCGAGCAGGAGGATCAGCAGAAGGCCGATAATGGCGAGGCCGGGGCCCATGTCGTGCAGCATCACTCGAAGACCTTCGGTGCGTCGACAGCCTCGGCCGGATGCGGGCGATCCGCGAAGAACCGGTAGATGTCGCAGAGGAATTGGACGGCCAGGAGCCAGAGTCCGACGGCGAGGAGGATCCGGGCCGGCCAGAGCGGGAACGGCACCACGCCGAAACCGGCTTCTCCGCGCTCGAAGGACGAGAGCGCCTGCTTGGTGCTCGGCCAGGCCAGCATCACGACGATCACGAAGCAGACGAGGTAGCCGACGAGCTCGAAACCGCGCTGCGCCTGCGGCGGCAGATGCCGCACCAGGAGTTCGATCGTATAGTTCTGGCGCTGCTGCTGGGCGGCGGCGAGGCCGAAGAAGACCAGCACCACCATCAGGAGTTCGCTGGCCTCGACACCGCCGTGGAACGGCATGTTGAACAGGAAGCGTCCGGCGACATCCACCGTGACGATGACGATGATCAGGAGCGTGGCGAAACCGCTCACGATGCTGAGAGCGAGCAAGCCTCGCTCGATTTTCTCGACTAGGGCCGTCATGGCGTCTGCCTCGATGCGATCAGGAGAATCCGGCGAGGGTTCGACACCCTCGCCGGCCATGAGACGGCGTCAGCCCTTCGAGCCGCAGGTCTTCAGGTAGCGCTCGAAGCCCGGCACGTAGGTCGAGGTCTTCTCGAACTCGCGCACATAGCCCAGGAACTCGTCCAGCATCGCCTTGCCGTCGACCTTGGCCTCCGACTTGGCCCGCTTGATCCAGGCCTCCTGCAGCGGGCTCGAGGCGACCTTGCGCACCTTTTCGGCCTCCTCCGGCGGGAACACGTTGACCGTGACCTTGTCCTTGCGCGCGCAAAGCTTCTCGACGGCGCCATTGATGCTGGCTTCGTTGAACTCCATCGACTTCTTCGGTGCCTCGGCGGCCACCTCGTCGATGATCTTGCGGTGCTTCTCGCTCAGCTTGCGGTAGCGATCGAGGCTGATCGCGACCGTCGCCATGGAGAAGATCCCCATCCCGCCGACATCGCTGCCATACTTCGCCGCGTCCGGAGCACCGCCGAGGACGCCGGAATCGAAGGGCGCCGCGGACATCGCGTCGACGACGCCGCGCTGCAATCCTTCGAGGCCTTCCGGCCAGGTCATGCTGATCGGCGTCGCGCCGAGGGCGGCATAGGCTTCGGCGATCGGGGGAACGGCCCGAACCTTCAGCCCCTTGAAATCTCCGACCTTCGCGATCGGGCGCCGGGACCAGGCCGAATTCTCCGCCCAGGCCGTGGCGTAGAGGACCTTGGCACCCCGGCTTTCGAATTCCTTCCGGAAATCGGCGTTCTGCGCGTAGAGCTTGTTCCAGGCGAGTGTCACCGCATCCGCCTTGGACGAGGTCAGCGGCATCAGGATGTTGGCGAGCGGATATTCGCGGACATTGTAGGATGCCGGGGCACCGTCGACGATGTCGGCAGCGCCGCTGCGCAGGGCCGGGAACAGCTCAGGCGCCCTCATCAGCGACTGGTTCCAGTACTTCTCGAAGGTGATCTCGCCGTTCGAGCGCTTCTCGACTTCGGCCATGAACCACAAATCGGTCTTGCTGGCGGAATAGACGTCCGAGAAATAGGTGGCGTAGATCAGCTTTTCGGCTGCCTTCACGGGCGCGGCGATCACGATGGCCGCGAAGGCGGCGGCGATCGCGGTCGATCGCCCGAACAAAGTCTTCAACACAGGTTCCCTCCCAGATTTCGTCCGGATTTTTCCGGACGTCGTTTCGTTGTGCCCGATCGACCGCCTCAGGATGCGGGTTCCCGGGCAAAGGCGGCCTTCAAGGCCGCGGCGACATCGGCCTGCGCGCGAGCGGCGTCGTCGATCGCAGGCGTCATCGCGAGGAAGCCGTGGATCATCCCGCGGTACTCGCGATGCTCGACGACGGCTCCGGCAGCGCGCAGCGCCTCCGCATAGGCCGTGCCCTCGTCGCTCAGCACGTCGCAATCCGCCGTGGCGACGAAAGCGGCCGGCAGGCCGCCGAAATCGCTCGCGAAGAGCGGCGAGGCGCGCCAGTCGCGCGCATCGTCGGGCGCCGAGAGATAGTGATCCCGGAACCAGCGCATCGCGTCGGCCGTGAGGATGCCGTAGCCCTCGGCGAAGCGGCGATGGCTGTCATGGCCGAACGTGAAGTCGGCGACCGGATAGACGAGCACCTGAAGGCGGATGTCGCTGTAGCCTGCATCGCGCGCCATGATCGCGACGACGGCGGCGATGTTGCCTCCGGCACTGTCGCCCCCGACGGCGAGGCGGCTTGGATCGATGCCGAGATCGGCTCCCCTCCGCCGCACCCATTCATAGGCAGCCCAACCGTCCTCGATGGCGGCCGGGAACCGATGCTCGGGAGCGAGGCGATAATCGACGGAGACGACCACAGCGCCCGAGAGGCCGCAGAGGTTGCGCGCCAGCTTGTCGTGGGTCTCGACATCGCCGATGACGTGCCCGCCCCCGTGGAAGAACACGAAGGCGGGATGAGGCCCCACGCCCTCCGGCCAGTAGATCCGAACCGGAACCTTCAGGCCCTCCGCCTCGGCGACATGGTCTTCCGCCTTCGCGATCGGAGCGGGCGTGCCGCCGCGCGCCCGCGACATCGCGTTGAACACCTCGCGCGCCCTCTCGGGCGTGAGCGTCTCGATCGCCGGAAGGTTCGCCTCAGCCAGCGCGGCGAGAGCGGCTCTTATCTGCGGATGTACTGTCATTCCCCCACGTTTCCTCGTTTTGATTTGTTTTGTTTGTTTGAAGTTCCGATCCGGCAACCGAATCCGACACCGGATCGTAAGCCACGAGCGATCCGTCCTCGAGGACACGCCGCGTCACGTAGCTGTGCAGCATCCGCGGGATCGGCTTGTCGAGCACGACAAATCCCATCCGCAGCATCTCGCTGCGCACCGCAGCCTCGGCCTCGTCGGGATCGCCGGCCTGGAAGAGCTTCAGGAAGCACTCGATATCCCGCAGGATCAGATTCTGCGTCAGATGCTCGCGCCCCATGCGCCTGAAATAGACGTTGATCAGGCCGGACAGTGACTTCCAGGATCGGTAGATGAACTCGTTGGCAGACCTGTGCAGGATCTCATAGAATCGCCAATGCTCGTCGAAGAAAGATCGTTCGTCTCCCGCCTCCGATGCAATCATCATCTTGGAGTACGATGCCGACAGGCGCTGCAGGAGATCGGCATCTGCCTCCGCCGTGACATAGCGCGCGGCCATCCCGCCGAGCATCGCGCGCAGGATGATCATGTCCTGCATCTGCTCCGGCGTCGTATCGACCACGAAGGCCCCGCGTCCCGGATAGAACTCGACCAATCCGTCCGCCGCGAGCGTGCGCAGCGCCTCGCGGAAGGGTCCGCGGCTGATGTGAAACTGCTCGGCCAACGTCGCTTCCACGAGATGGACGCCCGGGCCGAGTTCGCCGGACCAGATGGCCTCCTGGATCATTTGTCTGGCCTTTTCGGCCAGGCTGGGAGACCGAACGATCTCCGGCATGACGAACATGAAACATCCTCAGGACGCGCCTCAGCATCTGACGAGCGTCGCCGGTTTGTCAACGGACTTCCGACGACCGTCGACGGTTGACAATCTGCTGGTCGCCAATATGGTCCGGACAAAACACCTAGGGAGGATACGGATGAGCGGACAGGCGGAACGGGGTGTCGCGCAAACGTCGACCACCCTGGATGTCGCGATTGTCGGCGGCGGGCTTGCAGGGCTGTATGCCATTCATCGCCTTCGCGGGCTCGGCTTCGAGGTGCGCGCCTTCGAGGCCGGCAGCGGGATCGGGGGCACCTGGTTCTGGAACAAGTACCCGGGCGCCCGCTGCGATATCGAGAGCCTCGAATATTCCTATTCGTTCTCCGACGATCTCCAGCAGGACTGGAACTGGCCGGAACGCTACGCGACGCAGGGTCAGATCCTCGACTACATCAACCACGTCGCGGACCGCTTCGACCTGCGCGGACACGTGCAGCTGAATACGCGGATCGTCGCTGCCTCCTTCGACAAGGCCGCCAATCAGTGGCGGCTCACGACCGAAGCCGGCGAGACCATCGCCGCTCGCTTCTGCGTCATGGCGACGGGCAACCTGTCGACGCCTCGCGTGCCGGACTTCAAGGGCATCGAGAGCTTCGAGGGGCGCTGGTACCACAGCGGCATGTGGCCGGCCGAGGGGGTCGACTTCTCCGGCCAGCGGGTCGGCGTGGTCGGCACCGGCTCGTCGGGCATCCAGATGATCCCGCTGATCGCCCAGGATGCGGAGCACCTGACCGTCTTCCAGCGCACGGCGAATTTCAGCCTTCCCGCCCAGAACGGCCCCATGGACCCGGAGCGGGAGCGCGCCTTCAAGAGCGACTATCGGCGCCGGCGCGACGAGGCGCGCCAGACCGGGTTCGGCGTCTCGGGATATCCCGTGCCGACCCAGTCAGCGATCGCTGTGTCGGATGAAGAGCGCCGGCGGAATTACGAGCGGCTCTGGCAGCAGGGCGGCAGCATCGGCTTTCTGACCTGCTACACGGATTTCCTCGTCAACGAGGACGCGAACAGGACGGCGGCGGAATTCGTGCGTGAGAAGATCCGCACCATCGTCAAGGATCCGAAGATCGCGGCCCTGCTGACGCCGGACGACCACCCGATCGGATCGAAGCGCCTGTGCCTCGATACCGGCTATTACGAGACCTACAACCGGCCCAACGTCTCCCTGGTGGACGTCCGCGCGGCACCGATTGTGGAGATCACGCCGAAGGGCGTGCGGACGACCGAGCGCGAATACGAACTCGACGCCATCGCCTTCGCGACCGGGTTCGACGCCATGACGGGCGCGCTGCGCGAAATCGACATCCGGGGAGCCGACGGCGAACGTCTCGCCGAGAAATGGGCCGGCGGCCCGCTGACCTATCTCGGAATCATGGTCGCGGGCTTCCCGAACATGTTCGTCGTCACCGGGCCCGGCAGCCCGGGCGTGAAGAGCCAGATGATCCACTCGATCGAGCAGCATATCGACTGGGTGGCCGACCTGCTGAAATCCGCCTCGGACCGGCAGGTCCGGCGCATCGACGCAGACCCCGGCGCCGAGGAGAACTGGGTGGCGCACGTCAACGAGGTCGCCGACGGGACGCTCTATCCGAGGGCGAATTCCTGGTATGTCGGCGCGAACATTCCGGGCAAGCCGCGTGTGTTCATGCCCTATGTCGGCGGCGTCTCGACCTATCGCAGGATCTGCGACGACGTCGCGGCCGACGATTATCGCGGGCTCAGCCTGACCTGACGAGGCGCGGTCCCGGCGGCCGGCATCGCCGCGCTCGTCGGGACGACCCAGCGGATCGAGGCCGGCCCATCCCCGAGGACCGGCGACGGCTGTCGATGCGCGCGGAGGGTGTCCAACGGCTTCTCGCCGAAGCCTCGACGCAGATCCTGGCGAGATGGCCCAGAGGCCGCATCGGCACCCGACCGCGGTGATCCCGGTCTCCGCCGCCGGCCCGCTGAGCATGGATCTTCCTCGCCGATGCGGGTCCAAATAACGCGATGCGCCCCGTCAGCCGGGATGTCCTTGGCGAAATCGGCCGGCAGGTTCCGGTTGTCGCGCAGCATGAACGTGCTTATCCGTACCGTTTCCGTCCCCCATCGTGCTAATCGCATCGTCGCGAGGGACGGGGAGGTCAGCCTGCGATGACGCATCCGCGCGAAGCCGCTTCGAGTTCGGGCGCAAGGGGCCGGTCGGCCTGCGGGGTCGCGCCATGATCCACGCCCTGCTCCACGACTCGCTCAGAACCGCCGTCTCGATCGTGGTGCCGACGATCGAACTCATGGCCCTGCTCATCATCGCCGCCGGGACGATCGAGGGCTTCGTCCGCGGCAGCCGAGTGATGTGGACCTGGCCCGAACGCCCGCACGAAATCCGCGCCGTCTGGCTGCGCTATTCGCGCTGGCTGGTGGCAGGGCTGACCTTCCAACTCGCGGCGGACATCATCGCGACCTCGGTCGCGCCGAGCTGGGAGGAGATCGGAAAACTCGCCGCCATCGCGGCCATCCGAACTTTCCTCAACTACTTCCTCGAGCGTGACCAGGAGGAGATGCGCAGGCTCCGGGATCGGAACGCCGAAGGCGGACGCGGCAGCGCGACGCGCACGGATTGAAGACGGCGCCGAGCCGTCCGGCGGAAGGAGCGGCCCCGGTCAGACGGCTTCGGCCCTGAGGCTGCGACCGCCCCGCCCCGGCGCGCGGGATAGGCTGAAAGGCAGAGAGGGCTCGACACGCCCGATCTCGCCCGCTTCGGCGTCCCGCGCGATCACCACGAGGAACCCTCCGTCCCCCGGCATGCCGCCGCGATAGAGGCGCGGCTGCGAGAACAATGTCCCGACGCTCTGGACGAGGATGGGCTCTTCGCTCTCGCGGACGCGGACGAGGCCCTTGATGCGCAGCAGCCGCTCGCCGAGGAAACCCGCGAGATTGTCGAGCCAGGCGGCGAGGTCGTCATAGGCGACGACGTCCTCCTGGCGCAGGAGGAGGCTCGTCAGCCGCTCGTGCGGCCTCGTCTTGCCGGCGATCGGCACCGGCATCGTGACCGGACCGGGCCTCGGCGGCGCGAAGGCGGCCGAGACGGCCGGCTCGCGCGACGCCTCCGCCACGATCTCGGCGAGCGGGTTGATTTCGCCGATCTCGCCGGAGGCGGCGGCGAAGCGCTTCGGGGAGACCATGTCCCCCTTCGTGACGACGATGCGATGGGCCCCCGCCCATTGCGCCGCGGCCTCCTCGAAATCGCGGATCTCGGGCGGCCGCGTCGGATCGTAGGTGGCGAGGACCGAGACGCGCATCCGGTGCTGCGCAAGGCTCGCGAGCTGGCGCAGGATCGGGCCGGGTTTCGACAGGCCGCTCGTCTCCAGCACGATCCGGGCGAGCGGGATGTCGCCCGGCCGCTCGGTGCCGAGGAGGGCCTCGACCGTCGTCGTGAGGTCGCTGCCCATCTGACAGCAGATGCAGCCATTGGCGAGGGTCGTCATGGCGACGTCGCCGCCGACCTCCCGCAACAGCGCGCCGTCGAGCCCGATCTCGCCCACCTCGTTGACGATGATCGCCGTGTCGGCGGCCTCGGGCCTGGTCAGGAAGTCGCGCAGAAGCGTCGTCTTGCCCGAGCCGAGAAAGCCGGTGAGGACGAGGAACTCGGGACCGGGCGCGATCATGACGAAGCTGCGCACGTCGTCCGGCGCACGCGCCGATCCCTCCCCGCAGGGGAGGGCCGAGTCGAAGCGAAGCTTCGAGCCGGGGTGGGGACATCCCGGCCGGGGCCACCCCACCCCGGTCGGCTGGCGCCGACTCGCCCTCCCCCGGAGGGGAGGGATCTGGCCGCATCTTGCCCCCGATGATCCCATCGAGCCCCGGGCCGCGATGCCCTCACTCGGCCGCCTCGCGGCGGATGCGGGGGGGCTTCGCGGCGGGTGCGGCCTTCTTGGTCGTGGCGTTCTTCGCAGCGGTCTCCTTCGCGGCCTTGGGCGCGGCAGCCTTGGCCTTCTTCGCGGCCTTCGGCTGCGCGACGGGATCCGAACTCTGCGCGAGCGAGGGCGCGACGACCGCCTGGCTCGCCTCCTCGCCCTCCCAGCTCGTCGCGACGAGGGCGCGCACGTCGGCCAGGAGCTCGGCCGTGTCGTAGACGACGCCGTCCGCGATCGTGTAGCGCAGGCCCCGGACGTATTCGCCGGTATTGCGCTCCTCGTTGAGGCGCAGCGCGCCCGTGCCGTAGAGAAGCTTGAAATCCGTCAGCGGATTGACGTCGTGGACGAGGATGTCCGCGCGCTTGCCGACCTCGAGCGAGCCGATCTCCTCGTCGAGCCCGCAGAGCGCGGCGCCCTGGATCGTCGCCGCGCGCAGGACCTCGAGCGGATTGAAGCCGGCCTCCTGCAGAAGCTCCAGCTCGCGAATATAGCCGAAGCCGTAGATCTGGAAGATGAAGCCCGAATCCGAGCCCGTGCAGACGCGCCCGCCCCGGTTCTTGTAGTCGTTGATGAACTGCATCCAGAGCCGGTACTGCTCCTTCCACTCGATCTCGTTCTGGACGGACCAGCGATACCAGTAGGAGCCGTGGCCGCCGCGCTGCGGCTTGAAATACTCCCACATCGACTTCCAGGTGTATTCCTTGTGCCAATCGGCCTGGCGCGCGCGCATCAGGTCGCGGTTGGCGTCGTAGATCGTGAAGGTCGGCACGAAGGTGAAGCCGAGATCGAGGAAGGCGTCGAGCGTCTCCTCCCACTTGGCCGAGCCCGGCTTCGCCGCCTGGGCGAACATCTGGCCCGAGACCGAGAAGCGGAAATATTCGTCGGAATAGTCGTAGTCGGAGGGGAATTTCTGGACGATGCGGTCCTCGTAGAGCGCCTCGGGCAGGCCGTAATAATGCTCGGCGCTGGTCAGGCCCCATTTGGCCGTCGTCAGCGCGTTCATGCGGGTCACGGCCATCTGGGCATGGTGGCAGCCCGAGCGCAGGCCGACCTTGCCGCATTCGTCGAGCGCGGCCTGCATCAGGTTCGGCGGGGCGCCGAAGAACTTGACGCCATCAGCACCGCGCTCGGCGATGCCCCGGATCCAGGCCCGCGCCTCCTCCGGCGTGTGGATCGTCTTCAGCATGTCGTTGACGGCAGGGAAGTAGCAATAGGCGAGGAGCCGGGGCGCGGCGATCTTGTGCTCGGCCGCGAGCGTCTTCTGGCCCTGCATCCAGCCGAGGCCGTTGAAGGAGCCCATGTCGCGGACGGTCGTCACGCCGTGGGCGAGCCAAAGCTTGTAGACGTAATCGACCGGCGGAACCCAGCCGTTGGCCGCGTGGTAAGCGACGCCGGAATGGGCGTGGCAATCGACGAAGCCCGGCGTGAGATACTTGCCGTGGCAGTCGATCTCGTGATCGCCCGCGGCCGGCCGCAGCTTCTCCTTGATGGTCGACAGGGAGGAGCCGACCTTCTTCATCTGCACGATGCGGCCGTCCTCGACCACGACGTCGACCGGCCCGATGGGCGGCGCCCCCGTGCCGTCGATGACGGTCGCGCCGCGCAGGACGAGCCGCCGATAGGGCCCCTGCCCCCGGTCGCGCCCGGTCGCGGCGACGATCGGCGGCTGGCCTGCCTTGGCCCGCTCCGCCGTCAGCTCCTCACCGGGGAGCGATGTGGTCTCGGCCATGGTTTCCTCCCGAATGTCCCAGAGTGTTTATGCGGCCACCCGTCGGCGCGACCGCCGCGCGATCAGGACGCTGCCGAGCACGGTGAGCGTCAGCGTCGCGATCAAGAGGATGAAGGCGAGCGCCGCGCCGAAGGGCCAGTTCGAGCCCTTCGAGAACTGGTCGTAGACGGCCGGCGCCATCATCTTGAACTGCGAGCCGCCGAGAAGGACGGCCGTCGCGAAGGTGTTCATGCACAGGATGAAGACGAGCGTGCAGCCGGCCGCGACGCCCGGCAGCGCCAGCGGCCAGACGACCCGGCTGAACACCGTCGCGGGGGGCGCGCCGAGATTGGCGGCCGCTTCCTCAACGTTGCGCGGGATCGCCTCGATCACCGAAGCCAGCGTCAGGATCATGTAGGGCAAAACGACCGCGACGGTGCCGAGCGCCACGGCGAAGGGCGTGTAGAGGATCCTGATCGGCTCATCGATCAGGCCGACCCCTTGCAGACCCGCATTCACGAAGCCCTGGTTGCCGAGGAGCCCGACCCAGCCCGCGACGCGCACGACATTGCCGACGAGAAGCGGCATCAGCGTCATCACCGTGACGAGGCTCTTCCAGCTGCTCTGCATCCGGGCGATCCAGTATGCGACCGGAAAGCCGAGGATCAGCGTCGTCGTCGTGCAGACGAGCGCCATCGTGAGCGTCGTCGCCATCACGCCGCGATAATAGGGGTCGGCGACGGCCCGGACATAGTTCTCGAGCGTCAGCGCCTCGGTCATCATCGAGGACGCGTCGTAATGGTTCAGCGAGATGCGGCCGAGATAAACCATCGGCCCGACGAGCAGCGCCGTGACGAGCAGGCAGGCCGGAACGACGAGCGTGGCGGCGGGCATGTCAGGCGACCGCCGTCATTCCGGGACGACGCCCGGCATCGAGCCCGGAACCCATGATGGGTGCTTCGAGACGCCGGCCTTCGGCCGGCTCCTCGGCATGACGCCCCTTTGCGATTCCGCCATCGACCATCGGCGTCATGCCGAGGAGGGCCGCATGGCGGCCCGTCCCGAAGCATTCACCAGCAATGGTCACGCCTTGAATTCCTTGTTCCAGAAATCGAGGATCTGGCCCCGCTCCTTCTGCATGAACTCGTAATCGAGCGGGCGGAGCTTGGCCTGCTGGGCCTCGGTCAGGCTGATCTCCTTGGCGAGATCCTCCGGAAGCTTCGCATCCTTGACGGTCGGCACGTAGCCCATCTTGCCGGCGAAGGCGACTTGGGCCTTCGGGTCGAGCATGGCGTTGAGATACTTGAAGGCCGCATCCTTCGCCCGCGAGTTTTTCGGCACGCCGGCCTCGAACAGGATCGGGATCGCGCCCTCCTCCGGCACCGCCCAGGCGATCGGGATACCGCCCTTCTTCCACATGAAGCCCCGCGCGAGCCACATCGTCGAGATCCAGACCTCTTCCGATTTCAGCGCGGCGGCGAGGGCCTCGTTGGACGGATAGACCCTCGGGTTCTGCTTCTTCAGCTCGAGCAGGGCCTTCCTGCCCGCGGAGAAATCGTTCGGCGTTCCGCCCGCGCCGATATTCGCGGCGGCCATGTTGAAGCTGTAGAGGATATCCGAATACCCGACCCGGCCCGCATATTTCGGATCGAACAGGTCGGCATAGGATTTCGGCGGCGTCGTGATCTTGTCCGGATTGTAGAGAACGACCATCGCCGAATAGATGTGCGGAATGGAGTGCGGCTTCTTGAAGACCGGCAGGACTTCGGCGGTTCGCGGCACCTGGTCGGTGGGCACGGTCTCGAGAATGCCGGCCTGGCTCAGCGTGTAGGAATCGATGTCGTTCATGCAGGCGACGTCCATGCTGGATCGTCGCGAGCCCTTCTCCGCCATGAGCTTGGTGCGGCGCGGATCGTTGTTGGCGATGTCCTGCGAGACCGAGATGCCCATCGGCTTCATCAGCGGCTGGTCGATCTCCGATTGCAGCAGCGCGCCGTAATCGCCGCCCCAGGTTCCGACGACGACTTCGCTCGCCTGGGCTGCAGCGGGGCCGCCGAAGGCACCGGCCGCGATGGCGGCCGACGCGCCGGCAAGGGCGTGGCGACGGGTGATGATCATGGCCTGTTCCCCTTTTTGTTGAAGCCGGGGCGCATCCGCTCCCCGGAGAACCTGGATCGGAGCGTTCAGATCGTCATGAGGCCTCGCCCGCGATCAGACGGGCGGCGGCCGGGTCCCATTGAAGCGTGACGCGGTCCTCGACGGCAAGCCGTCGCAGCGGATCCCCGTGAGGCGGGGTCGGTCGGATCACGAGCAACGTCGTGCCGCCGAGATCGGCGTGGTATTCGGTCTCGGCCCCGAGATAGGTCACGGCCGTGATCCGGGCCGGCAGGCCTTCGCCCCGCTCCCCCGCCGCGATGGCGATCCGTTCGGGCCGCAGCGCCACGAGCCGGGCCGCGTGAGAGGGAACGCCCGTCTCGTCCGGCCCGCACGGAAGGACCGCGCCGGCCTCGAGCCGGAACCGCCCCGGCCCCTCGAGCGCGCCGGCCAGGACGTTGCAGCGTCCGACGAACCCCGCGACGAAGGCGTTGGCCGGGCGCTCGTAGAGATCCTCGGCCGAGCCGACCTGCTGGACCTTGCCCGCGGCGAGCACGACGAGCCGGTCTGACATCGCCAGCGCCTCGTCCTGGTCATGCGTGACGAAGAGCGTCGTGAGCCCGAGCCGCTGCTGCAACTGCCTGATCTCGAGACGGACCTCGGCGCGCAGCTTGGCGTCGAGGTTCGACAGGGGCTCGTCGAGCAGGAAGACGGCCGGGTTGACGACGAGCGCCCGAGCCAGAGCCACGCGCTGCTGCTGGCCGCCCGACAATTCCCGCGGCAGCCGCGCGGCGAGATGATCGAGCCGGACGAGCCGGAGCGCCTCCATCACCCGGCTCTCGCGCTCGGCCCTGCCGACCTTCCGCATCTCGAGCCCGAAGCCGACATTCTCCGCGACGCTCATGTGGGGGAAGAGCGCGTAGGACTGGAACACCATGCCCGTATCGCGCGCATAGGCCGGAGCCCGCGTGACGTCGCGCCCGCCGATGAGGATGCGTCCGGCCGTCGGCTCGATGAAACCGGCGACCATGCGCAGCGTCGTCGTCTTGCCGCAGCCGGAGGGGCCGAGCAGCGAGACCAGTTCGCCCTGCCGCACCTCGAGATCGACCCGCTCGACCGCGGTCGAGGGACCGTAGCGCTTCACGAGGCCGTCGAGCGTGAGCGTTCCCATCAGACGACCCGCGACAGCTTCACGAAACGGTCGGTGATCAGCATCATCGCGGCGATGAGTGCGATCTGCACGGTGGCGACGGCCGCCAGCGTCGGGTCCATGCGAAACTCCAGATAGCTCAGCATCGCGACGGGCAGCGTCACCCGCCCCGGTCCGACGAGAAGCAGGTTCAGTTCCAGGTTCTCGAAGCTCGCGACGAAGGAGAACAGCGCCGCGGCGACGATGCCGGGCCGCATCATCGGCAGGGTGATGCGGCGGAACACGGTGAAGGGCCGCGCGCCGAGATTGGCGGCGGCCTCCTCGGCCGAGCGATCGAGCCCGGCGAGACTCGCGCTGACGAGCCGGACGGTCCACGGGATCGTCAGCAGCACGTTCGCCGCGATGAGGCCGCCGAGCGTCCCCTTGATGTCCATGTCGAGGACGTTCTCGGCCATGACGTAGTAGAGATACAGGGCCGAGCCCGCAACGATCGCCGGCACTGCGAGCGGCGCCAGGAGGAAGGTATTGACCGCCTCCTTGCCCCGGAAGGAGGAGCGGGCCAGGCCGAGGGCGGCCAGCGTCCCGAGAGGCACCCCGATCAGGGTCGCGATCGAGGCGATCTGGAGCGAGGTCACGAAGCCGCGCGCGAAATCGCGCTGAGCCCAGGCGTTGACGTACCATTTGAGGGTCAGGGCCTCGGGCGGCACGCTGACGATCTCCTGGTCGAAGAAGGAGATGATCGCGACCGTCACCATCGGCGCGAAGATGATGACGTAGGCGAGAACGATCAGGGCGCGGACGCCGACGCGGCCGGCCATGACGGAAATCCCTGCGGTCGTCGTCGGCAGGGCCGCTGGCTGAAGCGCGGGACTATGGCTCGTCACAAGGACCACTATTGTCGCGCGCCAGACGCCGGGCAAGCCCCCCTTGCCGGAATTATGAGCAGCTCCCGCGGTAAAAATTGAGCCGCGATCACGTTCGCCAGACCGGAGGCGAGGCCGTGCTCACAGCGCGAATCCGGCCTCTGCCGTCCGGTCTCCCCCGCCCGCCAGAGTTCTGCGCCGACGCGCGACCGCCTGCTCCAGGCGCGAGACCGCGAGTTCGAGGTCGGACCCCTTCTCGTCCGCCTGCCGTTCGGTGCGATCCGACAGTTCAGGCGCCACGATATCGTCGATCTCGTCCTCGATCGCATCGAGCACCGCCTCGTCGGTGGCCGCCCGGATCCGCGGCAGGAGCCCGACGAGGCGCACGACGGGATGGGCGTCGGGCGCAGGCGCGCCGATCGCCAGGAACCGCCAAAGCCCGGCGAACAGGGATGCGAGACCGCCGAGCGCCATCGGACCGTAGAACAGCGCATCGCCATACCTGTCGAAGAAGCTCTTCTCGTCGCCTTCGTAATAGGCGGCCGCGCCGGGATGCAGCGGGATGTAGGCATCCTTCTCGGTCTCCGGCGCTCGCAGCAACGCGAGGGCCGGGTACTTGCCGGAGAGCTCGCCCTTCGCATCGATGATGAACCGGGTCAGGGCGGCGACGGTCGCATCGTCGAGCTTGCGCTGCGCCACGATGTTCACCGGCACCTGCAGCGTCGTCAGATCCTCGTCCGGCAGGGACGGCGAGCCCGAGAGCGTGCCCTTCGGCAGTTCATGGCTCTCCAGATAGCGCGCGCCGGCCGCGATCGCCGCAGCCTGATCGATCGCCAGGAGTTCAGGACGCTGCTTCGATTTCAGCCCGAACTGCGCCCTCATGGTCGCGAGCGCCCGGTATGTCAGGGGGGTGACGACCAGCAGCGCCTGGACCTGGCGCGTCTGCAGCGCCGTGCGCGCATCCTCGCGCGTCAGGTCGCGGAACCTCGCCCGGTCGAACCCATAGCTCTCGGCGATGGCGCCCACGATGCGACCGTTGACGTCTCCGTCGACGACCCCGATCGTCTTCCCTTTCAGACCGTCGACATCCTCGACCGGCGAGCCGTGAGGCAGGAACAGCAGCACGACGGACTGGGCGATGATCGCGACCGCACGCGCATCGCCCTGGTTTTCGAGATCGGCCCGCAGGACGGCGAGATCGACCTTGCCGGCGCCGAAGAGAGACGCAGCCTCGAGCATACGCGAGGTCGGAACCACCTTCAGCCGAAGGTCCTTGCTGGTCTCCGCCATCCGCCCGGCCAAGGCGTTGAGCAGTTGCAGGGTATGGCCCTCCTCGCTCACGGCGATGGTCAGCGTGACGGGCCTCGACAGGTAGCGATAGACGCCGAAGGACGCGGCGACGCCGATGAGGAGCAGGCCAGTCGCCATCGTCAGGCGGAGCCAGAGAGGCAGGCGGCGGTGGAGCGGCTTCGCCATGGATGGGTCGCGCTGCAGGAGCGATCGGCGCAGAGCCCTTAATCCGTCGTGGCGCGCGCGTCACGCCTTTCGGGCGAGCTGGAATCTGTTCATGACTTGTTCTTGACGTCGCCGAGCGGCCCGATAGACTTGTCCGGCGGCTCCGAGGCGTCTCCATGGTCACTCGCGTTTCCACCGTCGCCTTCGAGGGGATCGAGGGCCGGGCCGTCGACGTGCAGGTGCAGATCTCGAACGGCAACGTCGCCTTCGTGCTGGTCGGCCTGCCGGACAAGGCCGTGGGCGAATCCAAGGAGCGGGTGCGCGCGGCCCTCCTCGCCTCGGGCCTCGCCATGCCCGCCAAGCGCATCGTCGTGAACCTCGCGCCGGCGGATCTGCCGAAGGAGGGCTCGCATTACGACCTGCCCATCGCGCTCGGCATCATGGCCGCCATCGGCGCGATCCCGCCCGATGCGCTCGCCGGCTACACCGTCCTCGGCGAACTCGCCCTCGACGGCTCGATCACCGCGGTCGCGGGCGTCCTGCCGGCGGCGATCGCCGCCAATGCCCGCGGGCACGGTCTCATCTGCCCCGCCGCCTGCGGCCCGGAAGCGGCCTGGGCGAGCCGCGACGCGGACATCCTTGCGCCGCGCTCGCTGATCCAGCTCGCGAACCACTTCAAGGGCGATCAGGTCATGGCGCGGCCCGAGCCGGCCGTCGCCCCCTCCTCCGGCCCGCTGCCGGACCTGCGCGACATCAAGGGCCAGGAAAGCGCCAAGCGCACGCTCGAGATCGCCGCGGCCGGCGGCCATAATCTCCTCATGAGCGGCCCGCCGGGCTCCGGCAAGTCGATGCTGGCGCAGCGCCTGCCCTCGATCCTGCCGCCGCTCGGTCCCGCCGAGCTCCTCGAAATCTCGATGATCCAGTCCGTCGCGGGACAGCTCGCGGAGGGTGCCCTGTCCAGCCGGCGGCCCTTCCGCGCGCCGCACCATTCCGCCTCGATGGCAGCGCTCGTCGGCGGCGGCATCAATGCGCGGCCCGGCGAGATCTCGCTCGCCCATCACGGGGTGCTCTTCCTCGACGAACTGCCCGAGTTCCAGCCCGGCGTGCTGGACGCGCTGCGCCAGCCGCTCGAGACCGGCGAGGTGATGATCGCCCGGGCCAACCACCGCACGACCTACCCGGCCCGCGTGCAGCTCGTCGCCGCGATGAACCCGTGCCGCTGCGGCCATGCGACCGATCCGGGCTATGCCTGCCGGCGCCAGCCGAACGACCGCTGCATGGCGCAATATGCCTCGCGCATCTCGGGGCCCCTGCTCGACCGGATCGACCTCGCCATCGAGGTCCCCGCCGTCACCGCCGCAGACCTCATCCTGCCGCCGCCGGCCGAAGGCTCGGCCGAGGTCGCCGCCCGCGTCCGGCGGGCGCGGGAGATCGCGGCGAGCCGCTACGGCGCGCTCGGCCTCTCGCCCGGGGCCACCAATGCGAGTTGTCCGCCCAACGTGCTGGAAGAGGTGGTCAAACCCGATCCCGAGGGCATGCGCCTCCTGCGCGAGGCGGCCGGCGCGATGCGGCTCTCGGCCCGCGGCTTCCACCGCATCCTGCGCGTCGCGCGGACCCTCGCCGATCTCGACGGCGAGGCCGCGCCCCGCCGTATCCATCTCGCCGAGGCGATCTCCTACCGCTCGCATCTCGACCGGCGCACGGTCGCGGCGTGAGCGCCCGCCGCGGGTTGACGTGCGGCGCATCACGCAACATATGAAGTTTCATGAGACGAGACAGCCGATTGTCGGGCGTGCTCCACGTCCTGCTCCACATGGCCGAACTGGACGGCCCCGTGACCTCCGAGGCGCTCGGGGTGATCATGCAGACGAACCCGGTCGTCGTGCGCCGCATCATGGCGGGGCTGCGGGACGAGGGGCTCGTCGCGTCGGAGAAGGGGCACGGCGGAGGCTGGCGGATCGTCTGCGATCTCTGCTCCGTGACGCTGCGCGACATCTATGACGCCCTCGGCGCCCCGGATCTCTTCGCCATCGGCAATCGGACCGAAGCCCCCGGCTGCCTCGTCGAACAGGCCGTCAATGCCGCCATGGACGGCGCCGTCCGCGACGCCGAAGCGCTGCTGCTGAGCCGCCTCGGCGAGGTCACGCTCGCAGCGCTCAGCGCCGATTTTCATCGCCGCATGGCGGCTCATCGCCCGGCCTTCGACCCGAGAACGGCCCATGAAGCGAGGACACCCGATGCGCTATGACGCTCTCGTCATCGGCGGCAGCTTTGCCGGCCTGTCGGCGGCGATCTACCTCGCCCGCGCACGGCGCTCGGTCTGCATCATCGACGCCGGCGCACCCCGCAACCGCTTCGCGCAGGCCTCGCACGGCTTCTTCGGGCAGGACGGACAGGATCCGCGCGCCATGATCGAAGCGGCCCGCGCGCAGGTCGCCGCCTATCCGAGCGTGACCTTCCGCGAGGGCGAAGCCATCGGCGCGGACGGCGTCCGCGACGCCTTCACCGTCACCCTCGCGAGCGGCGAGCGCCTGGACGCTGCCCGCCTCCTGCTCGCCTTCGGCCTCAGGGACGTCCTGCCCGAGGTGGAGGGGCTGAGCGAACGCTGGGGCACCTCCGTCCTCCATTGCCCCTATTGCCACGGCTACGAGTTCGCGGGACGCCCGCTCGGAGTGCTGCAGACCGGCCCCGCCTCGATCCATCAGGCCGAGTTCGTCCGGGAATGGGGACCCGTGACCTTCTTCCTGGACGGCGGCGCGTTGCCCGATCCCGACAGCGCGGCAAAGCTCGCGGCACGAGGGATCGCCATCGAGCCGGCCTCCATCCGCGCCCTGGAAGGGGCGGGCCGGCATCTGTCGCATGTGGCGCTGGCGGATGGACGCAAAGTGGAGATCGAGGCGCTCTACGTGGCGCCGCGGAGCCACCTCAACAGCCGGATCCCCGAACAGCTCGGCTGCGCCGTGGACGAGGGCATCCTCGGCCCCGTCATCCGCACGGACGAGACAAAGGAGACCACCATCCGGGGCGTCTTCGCGGCCGGCGACATCGCCCGCGCGCCCCACAGCGCCACCTGGGCGTCGGCTGACGGAGTCACGGCCGGGACCGCGATGCACCGATCGCTCGTCTTCGACAGGATTGCCGCCTGAAGGCCTCTCGGCCTCCCTTGCTCCCACGCAACGAGGATCGGCGCCCCGCGCGCCTTCAGCTCGTCGGACGCGGCCGGCGTCCATGACGGCGGGCCGGTGCGCGCCCCTCGGGCTCGAGCGTCACGACGACGGGGTTCGGATGGTGGTCGAGCGTGGCGCCCGTTCCGGCATCGACCGCCATTCCGACGACGCCGCCGATCAGGATGTTGCCGGCAAATCCCGCGGCGCCGGCCCCCGCGAGCTTGGTCTTCACCGACACGGTGGCCGTCTTGAAGCCGGGCTTCGAGAACACGGCCTCGAATTCCTTCCGCCGGGGGATATCGATCGTGCACGGCGTCGCGGCGCAGACATAGCCGAGCGAGGTGGTCACGGTGGCGCCGAGCGGATTGGACGTGAACGTCACCGACTCGTCGAGACCTCTGGTTGCGCTCGCGCACGCGCCCAGGCTGGCGGCCAGGACGGCCGCTGTGACGATCTTCAGCACCTTGTTTGCTCCCTAGACTGACAGCAACCAGAAGGCGCGTGTCGATCAAGGGCGTACGATGCCGGCAGCCCACGAATCCAGGCTTTTTGATGGTTTTTTTATGAGCAAAAAGTAGCATAGCGCGCCGGCATCATCTGCCGCCGCGGCTATTCGGGCGGGAGCGGCGCGGAGCCGCTCCCGCCCGATGCGTCAGGCGCGGGCCTGGGTGACGAACTTCGTGTTCAGATAGGCGTCGATCGCCTCCGAACCGCCCTCGCTGCCATAGCCGGAATCCTTGATGCCGCCGAAGGGCACCTCGGGCAGGGCGAGGCCCAGATGGTTGATCGAGATCATCCCCGATTCCACCCGCGAGGCGAGCTTCTCGGCGATGTCGGTCGAGCGCGTATAGGCATAGGCCGCAAGCCCGTAGGGCAGACGGTTCGCCTCCTCGAAGGCCGCCTCGTCGTCGGAGAAGCCGTTGATCGAGGCGATGGGTCCGAAGGGCTCCTCGTTCATGATCCGCGCCGAGAGCGGCACGTTGGTGATCACGGTCGGCTCGAAGAAATAGCCCTGGTTGCCGATCCGGCTGCCGCCGGTCCGCAACTCCGCGCCATTCGCCGTCGCGTCCTGTACGAACCCCTCGACCGCGCTGACGCGGCGGTCATGGGCGAGCGGACCCATCGTGGTGTCGGCGTCGAGGCCGTTGCCGACCTTCAGCTGCTTCGTCGCCGCGACGAACTTGTCGGTGAACTCCTCGAGCACGGAATCGTGGACGAGGAAGCGGGTCGGCGAGACGCAGACCTGGCCGGCATTGCGGAACTTGTGACCCGTGAGCAGCTTCACCGCCTTGTCGAGGTCGGCGTCCTTGAAGACGATGGCCGGGGCGTGGCCGCCGAGCTCCATCGTCACCCGCTTCATGTGCTGGCCCGCGAGGCCCGCGAGCAGCTTGCCGATCGCGGTCGAGCCCGTGAACGTCACCTTGCGGATGATCGGATGCGGGATGAGGTATTCCGAGATTTCCGACGGCACGCCGAAGACGAGGCCGATGACGTCGCCCGGCACGCCCGCATCGAGATAGCACTGGATCAGTGCCGCGCAGCTCGCCGGGGTCTCTTCCGGCCCCTTCAGGATCACCGAACAGCCCGTCGCGAGCGCGGCGGAGACCTTGCGGACGGCCTGGTTGATCGGGAAGTTCCAGGGCGTGAAGGCCGCGACCGGGCCGACCGGCTCGCGGATGACGAGCTGCATCACGCCATCGCCGCGGGCCGGAATGACGCGGCCATAGGCACGCTTGCCCTCCTCGGCGAACCAGTCGATCACGTCGGCGGCCGCCAGCGTCTCGCCCTTGGCCTCGACGAGCGGCTTGCCCTGCTCCATCGTCAGGATGCGGGCGGTCTCCTCGGCGCGCTCGCGCATGAGGTCGCCGGCCTTGCGCAGGATCTTGCTGCGCTCGAAGGCCGAGACCTTGCGCCAGGCCTTGAAGCCGCGCTCCGCCGCCTCCAGCGCCTCGTCGAGATCCGCCGTGCCGGCCTTCGGCACGCGGCCGATCTCCTCGCCGGTCGCGGGGTTCATGATCGGCAGCGTCTCGCCCGAGCGGGCCCCGCGCCATTCGCCGGCGACGTGAAGGCGGATTTCAGGATACATCATGCTGGCTCCCTGTTCGCATCGCGCCGGGGTCATCCGGTCCGAAGGAAGACCTCGCCTCTATCGCATCGCACGGCTGCGGTCCAAGGTGCCGCGATGCGATCAGGCCGTCCCGAGCATGCGGACGAGGACGAGGCTGATCGCAACCAGCAGGAGCAGCGAACCGGTCACGGTGGCGACGACGCTCGGACCGACCCGGCCGAGCACCCGCACATCGACGCCGAGCCCGAGCGCGGCCATCGACAGGATCGTCAGGGCCCGCGAGATCTCGCGCACAGGCCCGACCAGAATGTCCGGAATGAGCCCGAGGGAGCGCGCCGCGGCGAGCCCGAGGAAGCCGAGAATGAACCAGGGCACGAGCCGGCCGAAGCCGGGCCTCTTCGCACGGGCCGCATCGCCCCCCTCGGCGAAGCGCGGGCCGATCAGCGTCATGGCGACCACCACCGGACCCAGCATGAGGACACGCACGAGCTTGACGAGCGTGCCGATCTGCACGGCGATCGTGCCGACCGGCACCGTCGCCGCGAGGACCTGCGGCACGGCATAGACGGTCAGGCCTGCGACGATCCCGTATTGCGTCTCGGTCAGCCCCATCAGCGGCACGAGGAGCGGCAGAGCGAGGACCACGATCACCCCGAGGACGGCGGTGAAGGCGATGGCCGAGGCGATCTCGTGCGACTTCGCGCCGATCACGGGCGCGACGGCCGCGATGGCGGAATTCCCGCAGATCGAGTTGCCGCAGGCGATCAGGACCGCCATCCGCGGCGGAAGCGACAGGAGGCGGCCGAGACCGTAGCTCGCGAAGATGACGACCGCGACCGTCCCCGCGATGCCGGCCAGCAGGCCGAGACCGGCGGAGAGGATCAGCTCGATCGAGATCGAGGCGCCGAGCAGCATCACCGCGACTTCGAGCAGTTGCTTCGCGGAATAGGCGATGCCGTCGCGCCAGCGGTCGTCCGGCTCCCACATGGTCCGCAGCAGCGTGCCGAGCAGGATCGCCAGCACCAGGGCCTCGACATAGGGGTGGCCGAAGATCCGCTCCTCGAGCCATTGCACGAGGAGCGCGACCACGGTGACGGCGCCGCAGAGCAGGATACCGGGAGCGATGCGGGAGAGGGCGGCAGCTGACGGCACGACGACCGCCGATTAGCGTCCTCCCTCCGACCGGTCGAGAAAAAACGTCTCCGCGCGCCACGCCCCGGCGAACAATCCTTCACATGGTCGTCGTCCCGCGGGGTCTATCTGCGGGCTCGCGCTCGGAGGCGACTCAACGGCAGGATGTGGTTCGTTGACAGCATCCCGGCCGAGGCGGCACCCTTTCCGCGCAGGAGAGCGAAACCAGAATGACTTCACCCCGCGAGATCGAGCTCAAACTCGAACTCGAACCCGTGCAGCCCCCCGCACCGCAACGACCGAAGCGCGGACTGCCGCCCGGTGGCGAGACGCACCACCTCGTCTCGCGCATCTTCGACACCGAGGACCACGCGCTGCAGCGGAGCGGCCTCGTCCTGCGCCTCAGGCGCGACGGAGAGCGGCGCATCCAGACCCTCAAGGCGGCCGGCAACGGCGGGCTGCTCGACCGGGTCGAATGGGAAACCGAGCTGCAAGGCGATGAGCCGGATCTCGACGCCATCCCGGACGCGGCGATCCGGGCCGAGATCGCGGGCGCCGGTCCGCTCGCGCCCGTGCTCGAGACGGAGTTCGAGCGGACCTGCTGGCATCTGCGCCGGGAAGGGTCCGACCTCGAACTCGCCCTCGATATCGGCGCGATCCGCGCGGGCTCGGCCTCGACGCCCATCCGTGAAATCGAGATCGAGCTGAAATCGGGCTCGGTCACGTCGATGTTCGATCTGGCGCGCGAGATCGTCGCCGTGCTGCCCGCCCGGATCGGGATCCAATCGAAATCCGAGCGCGGCTACCGCCTGCTTTCGCCGCCCAAGCCCGGCGCGCCGAAGGCCCGCCCCCCGGAACTCATCCCCGGCATGCCGGCGCAACTGGCATTCCAGGCCATCGCCCGATCGTGCCTCACCCATTTCCGGCAATGCGAGCCGGGCATCCTGCGCCGCGAGGTCGAGTCGCTGCACCAGGGCCGCGTCGCGATCCGCCGGCTCCGCTCGGCCTTCAAGCTGTTCAAGCCGCTCCTCGACGGGCCTGAGACGGAGCGCATCACGCGCGGCCTGCGCGGCCTGTTCCAAAGCTTCGGCGACGCCCGCAACCTCGATGTCTATCTCGCCCGCCTCGCCGTCGACGGAGCCGCCCCGTCCGACCTGCGGGTGCAGATGCAGCGGAATCGCGAGGCGGCCTACGATCGGGTCATCCGCAACCTCCGCTCGAAGCGCGTGCGGCTGTTCATGATCGACCTCCTGGCCTTCATCGAGACCGGAGGCTGGCAGCGTCGGTCCGACACGGCGGAGATCCGCGCCCAGCGTCTCTCGGTCTATGCCAGCAAGTGGCTGGACAAGCGCTGGCGCCGTCTCGGCAAGTCGGGCCGCCATCTCGACCGCCTCGACGTCGAAACGCGGCATCGCGTGCGCATCGACGGCAAGGTGTTCCGGTACGCGGTCGAGTTCTTCGCGGGCGCCTTCCCCGGCCGCAAGGCGAAGAAGCGGCAGCGTGCCCTGTCCGACGCGCTCTCCGCGCTCCAGGAAGCGCTCGGAGACCTCAACGACATCGATACGGCTAAGCGAATGATGGAGGCCGAGGCCTCCTCCCAACCCGATCATCCGGCCCCCTCGGAGGTCGACGAGGCAGCCTTGGTCGAGGCCGCCTGCGAAGCGCACGACCGGATCCGCAAGACCGAACCGTTCTGGCGCTGACGCCCGCCGATTTCGGCGGGGGCAGAGCCTCCGGCGGCCGCCGGGACGCTACGACGACGAGCGCGACGCGGGAACCGGCAGGAAGACGGGGCGGGGAGCCTTGCTCCCTCGCCGCGTGCGCACCGCGATCGGGCGGTGCAGGCGCTTGCCCGCCTCCACGACGTGCAGACCGGCGAAGGGAAGCGCGAGCCGTCGGCCCATCCGCTCCCAGGCCGCCGCGCTGCGCAGCACGAGCCCGTTCTCGAGCGGCGGCATGTAGAGCGTCTCCCGCCAGGCCTCCGCCTCGAGCTGCGTCTCCTGCAGCAGACGGCGGATCTGCTTGCGGCTGAAGGGCTGGCCGTGGCCGAAGGGCGTGGTGTCGATCCGCGTCCACAGGCCGCGCCGGTTCGGGAAGACCAGCAGGGCGCGGCCGGACGGCGTCAGGATGCGGGCGATCTCGTGCAGCATCTCGGCCGGCTCCGGCGCCATCTCGATGGCATGCACGACGAGAACGCGGTCGATCGACCCTTCGGGCAGAGGCAGCATGGTCGGATCCGCGAGGGCGCTCGACGACCGCGACGGCTCCGGCCAGGTCACGACGCCCTGGGACGGCGGCATGAACGCGATCGTCCGTTCGCAATCGGCTCCCAGCGCGGAGAGATAGGGCGTCGCATAGCCGATCCCGAGCAGGCGCAGGCCGCGCAGACCGTCCCAGCTCTCGGCGAGTACGCGCGACAGCTGTCTCCGTGCGGCCTCCCCGAGAGGGGCCTGGTAGAACCTCATCAGATCGGTGACGTCGACGCTCATCCGCTCTCCTGCCGTCCGCCACGGGACACCGAGCCTAACAGAAGGCGGCGAGGTTCCCATGACCGCGTCCGGCATGATAGCCAGCCTGCGTTCATGCAGAGTGCGACCATGCCCGCCGAGATTCACGTCTTTCGCTGCCTCGAGGACAATATCGGGGCCCTCATCCACGATCCCCAGACCGGGGCCTGCGCGGCGATCGACGCGCCGGAGGAGGCCGCCGTCGAGGCTGCGCTCGCGCAGACCGGCTGGAGGCTCAGCGACATCCTCGTCACGCACCGTCACGCCGACCATATCCAGGGCATTCCGGGCCTGAAGTCGCGGCACGGCTGCCGCGTCGTCGCACCCGTCAAGGCCCAGACAGACGTCCCCTTCGCCGACACCTATGTGCGCGAGGGCGACAGCGTCCTCGTGGGCGAACTCAACGCCCATGTCTGGGAGACGCCCGGCCATTGCCGCGACCACATCGCCTATTGGTTCGCCGCCGACCGCGCCCTCTTCGCCGGGGACACGCTGTTCACGCTCGGCTGCGGACGGGTGATGGAATCGAGCTATGCCGAGATGTGGCATTCGCTCCAGCGCCTCGCGGCGCTGCCCGGCGAGGCCCGCGTCTATTCCGGGCACGACTACGTCCTGTCGAATGCGAAATTCGCGCTGGCGGTCGAGCCGGGCAATGACGCGCTTCAGGCGCGTCAGAAGGAAGCGGAGGCCGCCAAGGCCGAAGGACGCTTCCTCGTGCCCTCGACCATCGCCGAGGAGAAGGCGACGAATCCCTTCCTGCGCGCCGGCGAGCCGGCCGTCGCGGAGGCCGCCGGCAAGGCCGGCGCCGATGCCGAGACGGTCTTCACGGCCCTGCGCGAATGGAAGAACCGGTTCTGAGCGAACTTCGCTCCACTCTCGCGGCCGAGGACGTCGTCCGGCTTCTCGGCCTCGCACCCCATCCCGAGGGCGGCCATTACCGCGAGACCTTCCGGGACGAGTGCCGCGACGGGACGGGACGCTCGGCGTCGACCGCGATCTACTATCTTCTCGCGGCCGGAGAGGCCTCGCACTGGCATCGCGTCGATGCGGTCGAGACCTGGCACCACTATGCGGGAGCCCCCCTGGACCTGGCGCTCTCCTCCGACGGCGAGACCGTCGTCACCCACCGCCTCGGTGCCGACCTCCCGGCCGGAGAGCGGCCGCAGGCCGTGGTGCCGGCCGGCCATTGGCAGAGCGCGCGCAGCCTCGGCGCCTGGAGCCTCGTCGGCTGCACCGTCGCGCCCGGCTTCGACTTCGCCGGGTTCGAGATGGCGCCGCCCGATTGGCAGCCGACGTCACCTCCGACCGATTGAGAGCAGCCGTCGTGTCGCCGACACGGCGGCAGGCTCGGAACCCGATCCCCACGTCAAGGCGTTCATGGACCAAGCTGCCCTCACGCTCGAGCTCGAACGTCGGCTCGTCAATGCATGGCCGTCCTTCGAGACCGAACTCGCCGGGGGCTGGCTGCTCCGCTTCACGAGGGGCTATTCGAAGCGCGCGAACGCGGCGACGCCGATCGTGCAAGGCGCTTCGCTCGATGCCGAGCTGATCGAAGCGATCGGCGCGAGCTTCGCGGCGAGGGGCCTGCCGGCCTGCTTCCGGCTCACGGGGACGCAGGACGCTGCCGCCGAAGGCCTCCTCGACGCCGCGGGCTTCGTCTCGCACGAGCCCTCCCTCGCCCTGACCGCGCCGCTCGACGCCGTCGCCGCGCCGGATTCGGCCCTCGACATCACGGCAAGACCGAGCGCCGCCTGGTGCAAGGCCGCCGCCGCGGCCTATGGCGGCGAGAAGGCCGATGCCGAGATGCTTGCGCGGATCGTCAGCCGCATCCGCCAGAAGGCGGCCTTCGCGACCCTCCGCCTCGACGGCGAGGCGGCCGCCTGGGGCTTCGCCGTCGCCGAGCGCGGCCTGGTCGGCCTCTACGACATCGTGGTCGCGCCGGATCTCAGGGGGCTCGGGCTCGGGCGGCGGCTGGTGGCCGACCTCATGGCCTGGGGACGGCAGGCCGGGGCCGAGCGGGCCTATCTGCAGATGCGCGAAGCGAACGAGACGGCCTTCGCGCTGTACACGTCGCTCGGATACGGGATCGCCTACCGCTACACCCACCGCCTCCGCGCCGCCGAGAGGCGGACCGGCGACCGGGCGACGACGGGCCCTGCGTCCATCGCGAGCCGGCAGCCGCCAGGCGACGAGGACGCTTCGGCATAGCCCGCGGCGATCGGGACAGGCGTCGAGACGAGGGGCCGCCGGAGCAGCGCCCCCAAGCTGCCCGCCGAAAGGCGGCCTTAAGGCTCGATGCCTATGGCTGTCGGCGGCCGGAACCCTCGTGATGCCGACATCCCCCGCCGCCCTCTCCCCGCGATCAGGAGCCGTCGCCGCCGTGCCGGTCTTCGTGGCGACGATCGGGCTCTCCGCCTTCCTCCTCTTCGCCGTCCAGCCGCTCTTCGCGAAGCTCGTCCTGCCGATCCTCGGCGGCTCCCCGAGCGTCTGGTCGGTCGCGACCGTCGTGTTCCAGTGCCTGCTGCTCGCCGGCTATGCCTATGCGCACGGGCTCGGCGCCATGCCGATCCGCCGCGCCGTGCCGATCCATCTCGCGCTCACGGGTGCCGCGAGCCTGACCCTGCCGATCGCGCTGTCGCCGGGCTGGACCTCCGCGCCTGCCGGCTACGAGATCCCCTGGCTCGCGGGGCTGATGCTGGTCTCCCTCGGTCTGCCCTTCTTCGCCCTCGCGGCGAACGGCCCCCTGCTGCAGTCCTGGTTCTCCCGCACCGGGCACGCCCAGGCCGGCGATCCCTATTTCCTCTACGCGGCCTCGAATATCGGCTCCTTCGCGGCCCTCGCCTCCTATCCGCTCCTGATCGAGCCGACCCTGCGGCTGCGCGACCAGCTTCAGGGCTGGTCGGCCGGCTTCGTGCTCCTGATCGGCCTGATCGCCGCCTGCGGCTTCCTCGCCATGCGCGGGCCCGCGGCCGCACCGCGTCTCGAGGAGGAGGCCCGGCACCGTGCGGGGCTCGGGCGCTGGCTCGCCTGGATCGGCCTCGCCGCGATCCCCTCCGGCCTGCTCGTCGCGGTGACGGCGCATATCTCGACCGACATCGCGCCGATGCCGCTGCTCTGGACCCTGCCGCTCGGCCTCTATCTCCTCAGCTTCGTCGTCGCCTTCCGACCCGGCCAGATCCTCGACCATGATCGCCTGACGCTGATCCGGATCGGCCTCGCGACCCTGACGCTGCTCGCCCTCGGACAGCCCACCTCGCTCGGCGTCGGGCTCGCCCTCCATCTCGGCTTCTTCACGCTCACCGCGCTCGCCTGCCACCGGCTGCTGTACCGCCTGCGCCCCCCTGCCGGCGGGCTGACGGGATTCTACCTCGCGCTGTCGGTCGGAGGGGCGATCGGCGGCCTGTTCTGCGGCATGCTCGCCCCGCTCGTGTTCGACACGCTCGCCGAATACCCCCTCCTGGTCGTCGCGAGCCTGCTCTGCCGATCCGACTGGCGCGACCAGGCCCCGCCCCGAAAGGCGCTCGTCCAGGGTGCGGCCGCCCTCGCGCTCTGCCTCGGCGCGATCGCCGCCTCCCTTCTCGCGCCGAAGCTCGGCGCGCCCGCGGGAGCATCGTCGAAACTCCCGTTCCTCGCCGCCGCCATCGTCGCGATCCTGTGGTGGCGCAGCGTCGCGGCGAGCGTCGTGGCCGCCGCGACCATCGCCCTCCTGGCGACACATCCGGGCCTGATCGGCGGAACGCCCGGCGAATCGATCCGCTCGTTCTTCGGCATCCACAGGATCGAGACGACCACGGACGGACGGTTCCGCGTCCTATCCCACGGCACGACCATCCATGGGGCGATCCAGCTGCGGGGCGAGGACGGATCGGAGACCGTCGGCCGGCCAGAGCCGACGACCTACTACACCTTCGAAGGCGTGATCGGCCGGGCCATTGCCTCCGTCCGAACGGCGCGGGGCGGGCGGATCGGTTCCGCCTCGCTGGTCGGCCTCGGCACCGGCAGCCTCGCCTGCCACCGGCGCGAGGGGGAGGCCTGGACCTTCTACGAGATCGACCGATCGGTCATCGACATCGCCCGCGATCCGGCCCGGTTCCGCTTCCTGCGCGATTGCGGCGAGATGCCGATCGTGCTCGGCGATGCGCGCCTCACCCTCGCCTCGGCGCCGGCGGGACAGGACCTCGTCCTCCTCGACGCCTTCTCCTCCGATTCGATCCCGGTCCACCTCCTGACGCGGGAGGCGATCGGACTCTATCTCTCGCGCCTCGGCCCGCACGGCGTGATCGTGCTCCACATCTCCAACCGGCATCTCGACCTGCGGCGCATCCTCGTCCGCACGGCCGCCGAGCACGGGCTCGTGGCGCTCGTCGGGACCGATGAGACCGACGAGCCCGCCGCGAGGCGCATGCGCTCGCGGGCACGGATCGTGGTCCTCGCGCGGACCCTCTCCGATCTCGGGCCGATCGCGACCGACCCGCTCTTCACGCCGCTCGCCCCCGAGCCCGGCCGCCGCCCCTGGACGGACGACTTCTCGAACGTCGTCGAGGCGCTGCTGGATGCCCGCAAGCCCTGATCTCGCCGAGCCCCCGCGTCAGCCGCCGCGGTTGTCGTAGGCGCCCTCGTCTCCCTGGGTCTCGATCTCCCTCGCCGCCGCCTCGGAGAGGTGGTGCTTGAGGCGCGCGACGGCGTCCCCGCTCCAGTCCCGCACATCCGTCACCGCCATCCAGGCCTCGACGTAGTGCTTCGGCGCGTAGGAATGGCCGAAGCCGATCGGCGGGGCCGTCGCGACCGCCATGTCGAGGGCGATCTGAAGCGCGGTCACGATCGGATACCAGCGCAGATCCGGCGAGACGTCGGGCCCCCGCGGCAGCTTCAGCCAGGCCGGGCTTCGAAAGAAGTCGTTGAAATCGAAGAAGGTCACGCCGTCGCTGGCATATTGCAGATAGACGAGCCGCATCGCGCCCCAGGGCGTATCGGCCGGCACGCGCGAGCCGTCCTGGTTCATGAAGCGGACGAAGCTGCCGTCTCGGAATTCCGGCAGCCAGGCGGGCGAGCCCGGATTGCGGCCGTCGGTGAACGAACGCCAAAGGCGGCTTCCGAAGGGCGGCCCGCTCCACAGGGCACCCTGGATCGGGTCGCCGATCATGCGGAAGAGGTCGGCCGATTTCTGCGAGTTGAAGGCCCCGAGGCTCAGGCCGTGCAGGTAGAGCCGCGGCCGGCGATCCTTGGGCAGGGCCGTCCAGTAATCGTAGATCTCCGCGAACAGCGCCTGGGCCGCCTCCGAGCCGTATTCGGGCTGCACGAGGAGCGACAGGGGGCTGTTTAGGTACGAGTACTGGATCGCGACGGACGCGGTCGCGCCGTGGTGCAGGTATTCGAGCGAGTCGATCGCCGAGGGATCGACCCATCCCGTGCCTGTCGGCGTGACCACGACCAGGACCGGACGGTCGAAGGCCTTGACGCGCTTCAGCTCCTCGAGGGCGAGCCGCGCGCGGGCCTCGGGCGTGTCGGCGGCGCGAAGCCCCACATAGACGCGGATCGGCTCCTCGGCGGGCTTGCCGGTGACAGCGCCGATATGGGCCGCGCTCGGCCCCGAGGCCACGAATTCGCGCCCGGCGCGACCGAGTTCCGTCCACCTGACCAGCGACGCCGGACTCCCGGTCTTCGAAGCCGCCTCCGGCCGCTGGCGTTCCGGCTCGATCAGGGCGTCATAGGCCTTGAAGGAGGAATCGAGGATCCGCAGGGCCGTCCGGGCCAGCACATCGTTGGCGAGGGCCCAGAACAGGAACACGGCGGCCGACGCGCCGAGCACATTGGCGACGCGCCGCGGCACGACGCGGGCGGCCTGCCGCGCAAGCCACCCCATGATCCCGTTGAACATCCTCCCCAGGATGAGGGCGACGACGAAGACGAGGAGAGCGATCAGACAGACCTTCAGCGGATGGCCGCTCTCGACGGGCTCGAGTCCCATCAGGGACCGGATCGAGTTCTGCCACCCCGCCACACGCCACAGAAAGGTGAGCGCGACGCCGACGCAGAACACCGCCGCGACCAGGCGGGCGAGGCGGCGGATCCGCTCGGCCGGCTCCGGCAGTTCGAGATAGGTCCAGAGCCACCGCGCGGCGACGCCGAGGCAATAGCCGACCGCCAGGCAGGCTCCCGCCAGCGCTCCCTGGGTCAGATAGGTCCGCGGAACGAGCGAGGGCGTCAGCGCCGCGGCGAAGAACAGCGTCCCGAGAACGAGGCCCGTGCCGGACAGCGGATGGAACAATCCGCGCAGCATCGCCTCCGGTATGCGCTCTCGTCGCTGCAAGGACTCGATCTCGTCAACCGGCGCCATCGTCCGTCACTCTCCCGATTCCCTGCCAGCCTGAGCGGCGGTCCGCTTCCGGTCAATTCGATCACGGTCAGACGGAACCTCGGCCATGAAGCGGGCTCGATCGCAAGGGGCCGACGCCCCAAAAAACGGCAGCCATTCGACGAACACGCCGCAGCCGCCGAGCATGAAAGGCTAGCCAATAGAATGGCGGCCCTCTAACAGACGGACCAAGACAATTCGGCTCGACGCGCCCCAGCTACAAATGGCGCCAGCAGCCTTTAACCAGAACAAAGAAGGACGTAAAAAATGAACAATGCAACCATCAAACTTCTACGGGAGCGCGTCGAGAGAGACGATCTTCTTACAAAAGAGGATCAGATCAGAGTTTTGACCGATCTTCTTAGGGCAAACCGACGTATTCAAGCGGCGAAGCAGGCCGGCTTCCTGGCACACGAGCAGAAGACGGCCGGCAGCGCCAAGCCGAACGGTTCGGGGCTCGCCCGGTAGCCGCTTCGTCGATCCCCACCGCGTGGGAGACAGCCGGGGGGAGGCTTGGGGCCGGCTTACGCCGCGATGTGAAGCTCGCCGAGCCTCAGACACGCCATTTCAGGCTAGCTGCCCGAGCCTGGCCGGAACCGATCGTCCTGTAGGCCTCTTGGCCGAGGCCTGCCCCAGGCGCCACGACCGGGGGGAACGTCGAGGCGGGATTGACGGCCTCGACGGAGTGCAGCGGAGGGAACGCCCTCCGCCGCGGATCCTCAGGTGAAATACTGCCCGCCATTGGCCGAGATCGTCGAGCCGGTGATGAAACCCGAATCGTCGCTGGCGAGGAAGACGACCGCCCGCGCGATCTCCTCGGGCTCGCCGAGCCGACCGACGGGAATATGCGGCAGGATCGATTTCTCGAGCACGGCGGGGTCGATCGCCCGCACCATCTCGGTCCCGATATAGCCGGGGCAGATCGCGTTGACGGTGATCCCGGCCCGCGCGCCCTCCTGAGCGAGCGCCCGCACGAAGCCGATATCGCCCGCCTTGGCGGCGGAATAGTTCACCTGCCCCATCTGGCCCTTCTGACCGTTGATGGAGGAGATGCAGATCACACGGCCGAACTTCCGCGCCCGCATGCCCTCCCAGACGGGGCGTGTCATGTTGAACAGCGAGTTGAGGTTGGTGTTGATGACCGCGTCCCACTGATCCTTCGTCATGCGATGGAACATGCCGTCGCGCGTGATCCCGGCATTGTTCACCAGCACCTCGACGGGTCCGAGATCGGCCTCGACCTGGGCGATGCCCGCGACGCAGGCGTCGTAATCCGAGACGTCCCACTTGTAGGTCTTGATGCCGGTCGCGCCCGTGAAGGCCGCCGCCTTCTCGTCGTTGCCGGCATAGTTGGCGGCCACGACATAGCCGGCCGCCTTCAGGCCTTTGGAGATCGCCTCGCCGATGCCGCGGGAACCACCCGTGACCAGAGCCACTCGCGCCATAACCCGTTCCTCCCGCGTCGATTATCGGCTCCGGACCTGCGCCGGCACACCGCTTGGGGGCATTGATATGAAAAGACCGGGCGAGGCCCGGTCAAGTGAGGAATTTTGCGCGGACGCAAAGTCGACGGCATCGGCCGGCGAATCCGTCCCGGCCGAAGCGAAAACGGCCGGGAGGGCCGGGAAGGAGGTCCTTCCCGGGATTCGCCGGATGACGACGAAGCCGGACGCTCAGCCGGCGCGCTCGACGCACATGGCGACGCCCATGCCGCCACCGATGCAGAGGGTGGCGAGGCCCTTCTTCGCGTCCCGCTTCTCCATCTCGTAGAGCAGCGTGGTCAGGACGCGGGCGCCGGAGGCGCCGATCGGATGGCCGATGGCGATCGCGCCGCCATTGACGTTCACGATGTCGGCCTCCCAGCCCATGTCCTTGTTCACCGCGCAGGCCTGGGCGGCGAACGCCTCGTTAGCCTCGACCAGATCGAGGTCGGCGACCGTCCAGCCGGCCTTCTCTAGCGCCTTGCGCGAGGCCGGGATCGGGCCCGTGCCCATGATGGCCGGATCGACGCCCGCCGTCGCCCAGGAGACGATCGTCGCGAGCGGCTTGAGCCCCCGCGCCTTCGCGTCCTCCGCCGACATCAGCACCACGGCGGCGGCGCCGTCATTGATGCCCGACGCGTTGGCGGCCGTGACCGAACCGTCCTTCGCGAAGGCGGGCTTCAGCTTGGACACGCCTTCGAGCGTGACGCCGGCCTTGATGTACTCGTCCTGGTCGACGACCACGTCGCCCTTCCGGCCCTTGACGGTGACGGGAGCGATCTCGTCCTTGAAGCGGCCGGCCTTCTGCGCGGCCTCGGCCTTGTTCTGCGAGGCGACGGCGAACTTGTCCTGCTCGTCCCGCGAGAGCTGCCATTTCTGGGCGACGTTCTCGGCGGTGTTGCCCATGTGATAGCCGTGGAAGGCGTCCATCAGGCCGTCCCGGAGCATGGTGTCGACCATCTTGACGTCGCCCATCTTCGTGCCGCCCCGCAGATGCTGGGCGTGCGGCGCCATCGACATCGATTCCTGGCCGCCGGCGACGATCACCTTGGCGTCCCCGTTCGCGATCTGCTGCATGCCGAGCGCGACCGCGCGCAGGCCCGAACCGCAGAGCTGGTTCAGCCCCCAGGCCGTCGCTTCCTGCGGGATGCCGGCCTTCATCGCGGCCTGACGGGCCGGGTTCTGGCCCTCGCCGGCGGCGAGGATCTGGCCGAGGATGACCTCGTCGACCTCGTCGGGCTTCACGTTGGCGCGCTCGAGCGCCGCCTTGATCGCGGTCGCCCCGAGTTCGTGCGCCGGAACGGTCGCAAAGGCGCCGTTGAAGGACCCCACCGGCGTGCGAGCGGCCCCGACGATGACGATTTCGGCCTCAGCCATGATGCTCTCCCTGTGCGTCCGACCATCGAGGCCGGGACCGGTTGCGTGTGCGGCATCGGTCTCGCTGCGGCGCTTGTCAAGCGCTCCAGAGCCCTCCCGGCGGGAGCGGGACCGACGCCTCTCCTCGCATATGGGATGCACATTGCCGCGCCGCACCATCCGTGTGACAAGACGAAGGCACGGGATGGAACCAAGGCATGGTCGACAAAAAACCTCCGACCACGATCAAGAAATACGC
Source organism: Enterovirga rhinocerotis (assembly GCF_004363955.1). Lineage (GTDB taxonomy): Bacteria > Pseudomonadota > Alphaproteobacteria > Rhizobiales > Beijerinckiaceae > Enterovirga > Enterovirga rhinocerotis. Next base: position 703,114 of record NZ_SNZR01000013.1, on the reverse strand, counting down.
GAACCGCCGCCTCTACCATATGGGGACGAGCACGTATGTGACCCTCGAGGACCTGGCGCGGATGGTCCGGAACGGCGAGGAATTCGTCGTCACCGACGCAAAGAGCGGCGACGACATCACCCGCGCGGTCCTCGGCCAGATCATCTTCGAGCAGGAGAACAAGCAGGGGCAGAACCTTCTGCCGACCGCCTTCCTGCGTCAGCTGATCCGCTTCTACGGCGACAGCATGCAGGCGCTGGTCCCGCGCTATCTCGAATTCTCGATGGACAACCTCACCAAGGACCAGTCGAAGCTCCGCGCCCAGATGGAGAAGACCTTCGGCCCCGTCGCCTTCCAGGCGATGGAGGAGCAGGTGCGGGCCAACATGGCGTTCTTCGGCGATGCGATGCGCATGTGGACCCCGTTCCGGCCCGAGACCCGCGAGGGCGAGGCGCCTGAGGCGGCCGGCGAGGAGCCGAAATCGGCCAGCGAACTCGATGAGTTGAAGCGGCAGATGGCCGAGATGCGCGAGAAGCTCGACACGCTCAGCCGGACGAAGTCGCAGGGGAACACCTGATCCCGCCAGGAGACGCCTGACCCCGCGAGGGGTCAGGCGACGAGCGCGCGGCCGTCCGGCATGTCGGTGCGTCCGATCCGCGGGCGGCCGCAATGATTGCCCTGGAGCAGGTCCGTGCCCCAGGAGGCGAGGAGGACGGCGCTCTCCTCGTCCTCGACCCATTCGGCGACCGTGGCGATGCCGAGATGGCGCGCCAGGTCGACGAGAGTCCTGACGAAGAAGCGATCGTCGGGCGAGCGGGCGAGGTTCTGCACGAACGCCCCGTCGATCTTGACGAAATCGACCGGGAAGGCGCGCAGGTTGCGGAACGAGGTATGGCCGGCGCCGAAATCGTCCAAGGCCACCGCCGCGCCGAGCGCCCGCACCCCGTCGAGCAGCACTCTCATCGCCTTCGGGTCGCGGATGGCGGCCGTCTCCGTGACCTCGAGGATCAGCCGGGACGCGAGACCGAGGCGCCCGCCGAGATGCGCCTTCAGGATCGGCAGCCAGTCGGACCGTTCCATCGTGCGCGGCGAGACGTTCAACGAAAGGCGGGCCGACGGATACCGATCGAGATGATCGGCGACGAGTTCGAGCATCCTCACATCGGCGAGGTGGATCAATCCGGCCTGCTCCAGCGCGGGAATGATGTCGGCGGCCGCGCGGAGCGTCCCGTCCTCGTCCGCCACGCGCAGCAGGGCCTCGCTGAAGACCTCCTCCCGCGTCGTCGCCGAGACGACCGGCTGACGGGCGAGGACGACGCGGCGGGCATTGAGCAGATCGACACCCGCGAGAACCGGATCGCCGCGATGGCGCGCCGCCGTGCGCAGCAGGCCCTGATCGAACATGAGATAGGGACGCCCCGGGCGCATCCTTGCGATGCTGAGCATCGTTTCGGCCCGGCGCAGCAGCAGCGGGGCCTCGATCGCATGAGCGGGCGCAGAGGCGGCGCCGATGGCGACCTGCACCTCGACCGGCCCCTTCGTGGTGCCGACCGGCTCCCGGGTCGCGAGGTCCAGCAGACGGCGCGCGGCGATCTCGGCCTCGTCCGGGCCGCAGCCCCGCAAGGCCAGGGCGAACCGATTGCCGGCATAGCGCGCGAAGCGGTCGCGCCGCCGCATCGTTCCCCCGAGCCGCGCGATCACGCTCCCCAGCACGTCGTCGGCGGCCTCGAAGCCCAGCTCTTCGTTGAGATCGGCGAGATTGGACATCGCGATCACGAAGAGCGTCAAGGCCTGCCCGGAGGGGCGCCCGTCGCGGATATCCTGATCGACTTCCTCGAGCAGACGGAGCCGCGCCCTCGCGAAATCCGTCGCATCCTGCCCGTCGGGCCGGATGCGCATCGTGCCGTGGACGCGCGCCGGACGACCCTGCGCATCGGCGAACCATCGCCCGGAATCGTCCACGAGAACGAAGGTGCCGTCGGCGAGCCGCAGGCGATACAGCACCGCGAAGACGGTGCCGGCGCCGTCGTCTCCGGATCCGCGCGGCACCGCGATCTCAGCGCGCGTCGGGCCGCCGCCGGGCGATACGGCCTCGTCGAAGGATCGGCCGCTGGACCAGAGCGCGACATTGCCGGCGCCCAGCACGTCCGCCGCGTTCGGTCCCCAGTCGATGCGGTCCGAAGCGACATCCCAATCGTACACCACCACGCCGAGCGAGGTGAGGATTCGGCGCGGGTCGTCGGACGCGCTTCGCGCGCCGCCGGATTGGATCTCCACCGCTGGCACCGGCTGGCCCTTGTCTGAGGACCGGACGGCGCCGGGCCTCGAAGCTGCTGCGAATCGGGACGCAACGCACTGTTTCGAAGTGATGCGAACGAATATCTAAACGGGACGTTAAAGGGCGTGCACGATCCTTGCTGAGGACAGCAGGAGTGCCAGAAGGGCCACCAGGGACGGCTCAATGCGGAGCGAAGCGGACGATCCCAATGCGACTGACGGCGTCATCCCGCCGAGCCGTGCGCTCGTCCGGTTCGAGCGGCGCTCGGCCCCGCGAGGCGGCTCGCCGGCCCAGGCCGATTTCCTCGCGCAGCTGATCGCCTGCCGCAGTCGCGTCGGCGCATATCGGGACCGCCGGCGCGGGGCGCCCGAACACGCTCTGACCTGCTACCGGCGCGAGCCGAGAGCGACGGCATCGGAGCTGGATCTCACCGTCTGAGGCGGGACGGGCGAGACGCTCACGCCGCCCCCCGCCGCTCTCTTCCGCAGCCAGAACGACAAAGCCGGCCACGAAGGGCCGGCTCGTCTCGCCGATGTCGGGCGCGTCAGCCCGATCAGGCGTCGGATTTCGGCGTCAGAACCTGGCGGCCGCGATACATGCCCGTCTTCAGGTCGATGTGATGCGGACGGCGCAGCTCGCCCGAATCCTTGTCTTCGACATAGGCGGGGGCGCTCAGCGCATCGGCCGAACGGCGCATGCCGCGCTTCGCCGGCGAGGTCTTTCTTTTCGGAACGGCCACTGGTCTCTCCCGGCCCGCCCGGCGGGCTCACGTCACGTTGCCGAACGGCGCCCGCATGCCGCGGAGCCGATCAGCCTGTATCGGAAACTGAAGGGCGGCCTTATAGCGATCCCCGCCCCGCCTGGCTAGGGGGTTTCGACGACGCGGCTGCGCATCGCCCGCTCAGCGCGTTCCGCCCTGTGGCGCGAGGCAGCGGGTGGGCGTGTTCGGGACGCGCGCGAGAATCCGCGCGGCCTTGCCGCTGACGAGTCGCGTCGGACGGGCGGCGTTGCGCCGGATCGGATTCGGCAGGACCGCGACCAGCAAGGCGGCCTCGCGCCGCGACAGATCTGCCGCGCCCTTGTTGAAATGGCGCCGGGCAGCCGCCTCGGCGCCGAAGGTGCCCTCCCCCCATTCGGCCACGTTCAGATAGACCTCCATCATCCGCCGCTTGGACCAGATCGTATCGAGATAGAGCGCGATCGGGATCTCCATCGCCTTGCGGATGTAGGAGCGCCCAGGCCAGAGGAAGAGGTTCTTGGCCACCTGCATCGGAATGGTCGAGGCACCGCGACTCGGGCCGCCCTCCTCGTCGAGCACGTCGCTGATCGCACCCCAATCGACGCCGCGATGCCGGCAGAAGCGCGCATCCTCGGAGGCGATGGCGGCGGCCGGCAGGATCGGCGCCATCGCCGAGAGCGGGACATAGGTCCGCTCGGCGCCGCGCAGGGTGAGCCAGCGGCCGACCATGAGGGTCGAGACGGGGGGAACCGCGATGTAGAGCGCGCCCAGGACGAGGACGAGAGCCGGATAGGCGAGGATGGCGATGAGGGCGAGGCGCAGAAGCCGTCTCACCGCGCCTGCCCGGATCGGCCGGCGCTCAGAGCGTCACCTGCGTGCCGACCTCCACGACGCGCCCCGTCGGAATCTGGAAGAAGTCCGTGGCGTCCGAGGCCGAACGGGCGAGCGCGATGAAGAGCTTGTCCTGCCAGATCGGCATCGAGGAGCGCAGCGCAGGCCTGATCGAGCGGCGGGACAGGAAGAAGGATGTCGCCATGATGTCGAACTTGAAGCCGAACTTGCGCAGCCCCGACAGGCTCCGCGGGATGGCGGGCTGCTCCATGTAGCCGAAGCGGAGTTCGACCGTCCAGAAGGACTGGCCGAGCTGCTCCAGGGTCAGGCGGTCCTCGCTCCGCACCCGCGGCACGTTCATCGAGCGCACCGTGAGGATGATGTTGCGCTCGTGCAGGACCTTGTTGTGCTTGAGGTTGTGAAGCAGCGCGGACGGCGCGCGCGACGGGTCGCTCGTCAGGAACACCGCCGTGCCGCGCACCCGATGCGGCGGACTGCGCTCCAGCATCGCGGCCAGTTCGCCCATCTCGACATCGGTCTTGCGCGTCTTCTCGAAGAGAACGCGCGTCCCCTTCACCCAGGTTCCCATCACGAGGACGAGAACCGCCGCGAGCGCCAGCGGCACGTAGCCGCCTTCGAAGGTCTTGAGCAGGTTCGCCGACAGGAAGCAGAGCTCCAGGAGCAGGAAGGGCACGATCGTCGCCGCCGCCCGCAGACGGCTCCAGCCCCAGACGTGCCGCAGCACGATGAAGGCCATCATGCCCGTGATCAGCATCGTCCCCGTCACCGCGACGCCGTAGGCCGAGGCGAGCGCGCTCGACGAGCGGAAGGCGAGGACGAGGATGATGACGCCGATCATGATCAGCGTGTTCACCTGCGGCAGATAGATCTGGCCGGAATGCTCCTCGGAGGTATGGCGGACCTCGAGGCGGGGCAGGAGCCCGAGCTGGACGGCCTGGCGCGAGAGGGAGAAGGCGCCGGTGATGTTGGCCTGGGCGGCGACCACCGTGGCGCAGGTGGCGAGGAGGACGAGCGGCAGGAGGCCCCATTCCGGCACCATGCGGAAGAACGGCTCCGCCGCGGCGTCGGGCTCGTGCAGCACGAGCGCGCCCTGCCCGAGATAGTTCAGCATCAGGCTCGGGAAGACGAGGCCGAGCCAGGCGCGCTGGATCGGACGGCGGCCGAAATGGCCGAGATCGGCGAAGAGCGCCTCCGCGCCCGTCACCGCGAGGAACACCGCGCCGAGCGCGATCAGGGCCGCATGGCCGTGCGTCGCGAGATATTGCACGGCGTAATACGGGTTGAGCGCGAGGAAGATGCCCGGCTCGCGCGCGATATGGGGGAGAGCGGCGATCCCGATCGTCAGGAAGAACAGGACCATGATCGGCCCGAAGAAGCTCGCGACCCGTGCCGTGCCGTGGCTCTGGACGAGGAACAGCACCACGATGATCGCGATCGTGATCCAGACCACGTAGGGCGAGAAGGCGGGCGTGACGAGCTTCAGCCCCTCGACCGCCGACAGCACCGAGATGGCGGGCGTGATGACCGCGTCCCCGTAGAACAGGGCGGCCCCGAGGACGCCGAGGACGAGGATGACGAAGCTGCCCCCCGTCGCCTTGCGCGCGAGCGCCATCAGCGAGAGCGATCCGCCTTCGCCGTTATTGTCGAGCCGCACGATGATGGCGACGTATTTGAGCGTGACGATGAGCGTCAGCGCCCAGAGGATCAGCGAGACGACGCCGTAGACCTCGACGGGGGTGATGATGCCGTCTTCCTTGGCGGTGTGCAGCGCCTCCCGGAAAGCATAGAGCGGGCTCGTGCCGATATCGCCGTAGACGACGCCGACGGAACCGAGCGTCAGGGTCCAGATGCCGGCCTTGCCGTGCCCGCTCTGCGGGCCGGCTTCGGCGGAGACCGAGGAGACTTCCGGGGCCACCACGGAAGGCGGCAAGGGTGGTGGCACCGGTGATGGCGGGGTCGGGGCGTCGCCCTCGGCCGGAGCGTCGGCCGGGTTCTCCGGCGATGCGATCGTCGTGATCTCGACGGGTGTCGCTCCCGCCTGCTGCCCAGGCGGCCCCTCAGGGGGCTTGGCAGGCTCCGAGGCAGCCGCATCGGGTCGCGGGCCGTCCGGAGAGGCGCGATCGTCGCTCACCATGTGGGTCCTGCCGGATTATTCGGCGGCGTCGCGCGCGCCCTGGCCGTAACGCCGATCGATATAGTCGGAGACGAGAGTCTTGAACTCCTGCGCGATCGCCGGACCGCGCAGGGTCATGGCCTTGCGGCCGTCGATGAACACGGGAGCCGCAGGGCTCTCCCCGGTGCCGGGGAGCGAGATGCCGATATCGGCATGTTTCGACTCGCCGGGACCGTTGACGATGCAGCCCATCACCGCGACGTTCAGAGTCTCGACGCCCGGATAGGTCTGTTTCCAGCCCGGCATCGAGACGTGGATCCAGCTCTGGATGTCGCGGGCGAGTTCCTGGAACACCGTCGACGTGGTGCGGCCGCAGCCGGGGCAGGCCGCGACGAGCGGCACGAAGACGCGAAAGCCCATCGTCTGCAGGATTTCCTGCGCGACCTTGACCTCGAGCGTCCGGTCGCCCCCCGGCTCGGGCGTGAGCGAGACGCGGATCGTGTCGCCGATGCCCTGCTGCAGGAGGATGCCGAGCGCCGCCGACGAGGCGACGATGCCCTTCGAGCCCATCCCCGCCTCGGTGAGGCCGAGATGGATGGCATAGTCCGAGCGCCGCGCGACCTCGCGATAGACCCCGATCAGGTCCTGGACGTTCGAGACCTTGGCCGAGAGGATGATGCGGTCCTTCGCCAGGCCGATCTCCTCCGCCCGGGCTGCGGAGGTCAGGGCCGATTGCACCATGGCCTCCCGCGTGATGGCGCGCGTGTCGAGCGGAGCTGCCGCCTTCGCGTTCTCGTCCATCAGATGGGTGAGGAGCTCCTGGTCGAGGGAGCCCCAGTTGGCGCCGATGCGGACGGCCTTGCCGTGCTTCGCCGCCAGTTCGACGATGGCGGAGAACTGCCGGTCCTTCTTGTCCTTGAAGCCGACATTGCCCGGATTGATCCGGTACTTCGCCAGCGCCTCGGCGCAGGCCGGATGGTCCGCGAGCAGCTTGTGGCCGATATAGTGGAAGTCGCCGACGAGCGGCACGTCGACCCCGACGCGGTCGAGCCGCTCGCGGATCTTCGGCACGGCCGCAGCCGCCTCGTCGCGATCCACCGTGATGCGTACGATCTCGGACCCGGCGCGCGCGAGCGCGGCGACCTGAGCGACCGTCGAATCGATATCCGCCGTGTCGGTGTTGGTCATCGACTGGACGACGACCGGCGCGCCGCCCCCGACGAGGACGTTGCCCACCTTGACCGGCACCGTCGCGTGGCGTCTCGCGGGTCCCGCGATCTCGGACATGAAAGCCCCTTCAGGCGGCCCGCAGGGGCCCCGTGTTGGTGCTGATCGTTACCGCCGGCGGAGGGGGGCCGTCAACGCATCGCCGTCCATCCGCGCCCCGCCGGGACCGCCGGCCCGTCTCTTGGAGACCGCCCGAACCGACCGCGAGCCCTCCACCGAGGCGGAATGCGCACCTGTGCGGCGGCGCTGCGACCGAGCCGCAGGGCACCCCAGCGAAAGTATGATGAGCCGTTTTACTGTACATACCAAGACATGACGACCAGGAAAACGGTAAAGACATCGCCCTGAAACATTCGAAAACTTACTGGCTCTTCGCGGCGTTTCGCTTGCAGGGGCATCACCAATGGCGACCTTCATCGCTGGCTCGGCGTTCAATGTAAACGACCCCGAGTTCTTGAACTATTTCAACAATATCACCGATGGAACCATCGGCGCCAATCGAACGTCCACTTATTTCAGGGCCTCGACCACGGTGAACGGGGTCAGCTCTTTCGTCGATGTCTACGGATCAGGGTTCAGCTACCTTCCGAACGGGACTCCTTTCTTCGGAAACATCACGCGCGTCGTCGGCAATCTCGGCGGCAAGACAGCCTTCGAGCTGAAGGACGTTTCGATCAGCGTCTTTCCGACGCTGGCCAGCTGGGTCAATTCCACGCCGCAGCAAATCCTCGAGGAGGTCTTTGCGGGCAACGACACGATCAGGGGCTCGGCGCAGGCCGACGTGATCTCCGGCTTCGCGGGCGCCGACAAGCTCTACGGCCTCGCCGGCAACGATACCTATTACGTCGACAATGCGGGCGACAGGGTCTTCGAGACGGCGGGCCAGGGCACCGACACCGTCTTCGCCTCGACGACCTTCACCCTCGGAGCAGGCCAGCACGTGGAGGTCCTCGCCGCGATCGACGCCACCGCGACGACGACGATCAACCTGACCGGCAACGACCTGGCGAACACGCTGAGGGGCAATGCCGGGAACAACACGCTCAACGGCGGGGCCGGCGCGGACAACCTCTACGGTTACGGAGGCAACGACACCTATGTCGTGGACAACGCAGCCGACCGCGTCTTCGAGAGCGCAGGCAACGGGGCCGACACCGTCAGGACCAGCGTGACCTACCGTCTCGCCGAGGGCCAGGAGGTCGAGACCCTGATGGCGTCCGTGCCGGCGGCGACGACCGCCATCAGCCTCACCGGCAACGGCTTCGCCAACACCCTGAAGGGGAATGCCGGCGCCAATACCCTGAATGGCGGCGGCGGCGGCGATCTCATGTACGGCTATGCCGGCAACGACACCTATATGGTCGATCACGCCTCCGACCGCGTCTTCGAAAGCGCGGGCAACGGAACCGATACCGTCAGGACCAGCGTCACCTACAAGCTCGCCGCCGGCCAGGAGATCGAGACCTTGACGGCCTCCGTGGCGACGGCGACGACCGCCATCAACCTCACCGGCAACGAGTTCGCGAACACGATCAGGGGCAATAACGGAGCCAATGTCCTCAATGGCGGGCTCGGCGCCGACCGGCTCCAGGGCTTCGGCGGGGCGGACAGCTTCGTCTTCGACAAGGCGGTCTCGGCGGCCAATGTCGACCGGATCGTGGATTTCGTCTCCGGACAGGACAAGATCCGGCTGGACGATGCGATCTTCACGGCCCTCGACAGGGGCGCCCTCTCCGCCGAGGAGTTCAGCACCCACTTCACCTACGTGAAATCGACCGGCATCCTCTCCTACGATGCCGACGGTCCCGGCGGAGCCGCCGCGATCCGGATCGCGATCTTCGACAACAAGGCCGACCTGAAGGCGACCGACTTCGTCGTCTTCTGACATGCGAACGGCGCGGCCCGCAGGCCGCGCCGTCTGTCATCCCTCGAGGACGACGCCGGTCAGACGTCGACCGGGCCGTTGCTCCGACGCTTGGCCATGTAGGCGTCGAACTCCTCGCGGTCCTTCGCGCGCTTCAGCTCCTCGACGAAGGTGCGGAACTCCCGCGCCTCCTCGTCGAGCCGGCGGCGCTCGCGCTCCAGCCGCTCGATCTCCTCGCGGCGATAGGCGTCGAAGGCAGCGTTGCCGGTGCCGCCCCCGAAGCCGCCGCCCGAGAAGGGCGTGCCGGAGAAGCGGTAGGCCTTCAGGTCGTCCGCCTGCCGCGAGATGATCTCGCGGGCATCGTTCAGGCCGGGATAGCCCATGATCTTCCAGGCCACGTAGGCTGCCGCCGCGGGCCAGAAATAGAAGAACAGGAACACGATCCCGACGATCTCGAGCGCGCGGCGGGAACCCCGGGGCCCGGAACAGGCGCGCCGGCCTTCGGACGTCCGGTCGGATGTCATGCCGGCCTGCCAGCCGGGGGTCGCTGTCGTCATGATGAACCTCCTGTGCACCGACATGTAAATGTCAACGACATTAACATGCGGGGATCGAGGGCCGGTTTCAAGAGGTCGGATCGGGCTATTTTCGCCCGGTCCCGTGGATCACCGCGAGCACGCCCGCCCGCAGGAGCTCGTGCTTGCCGGGAAGGCCCGGGCCGCGCGGCAGCATCCGCGCCGCATCCAATGTGGCGAGCCCGTGGGCCAATGCCCAGACCTCCAGCGCGACGAAGCGCGGATCGACCGCGCCGAACCCGTCCGGGAAGGCCTTCCCCAGGGACTCGACGAGCATGCCGAACGGGCTGCGCGGCTGCCCCCAGGGCGCCGGCGGGGCCGCCCCGGCCGTCTCCTCGGACGGCGCCGCGAACATCGCGGCATAATAGCCCGGCTCCTTCTCCGCGAAATCGAGATAGGCCTCCCCCATCCGGGTGAAGCGCTCGAGCGGGGTGCCGGATCCCGACAAGGCTCGGGCCAGGCGTTCGGCGAGCTGATCGAAGCCGCGGAAGGCGACCTCCTGGACGAGCGCTTCCCGCCCCCGGAAATGCCGGTACAGGGCGGCCGGCGTCACCCCGACGAGCTTCGCGGCATCCGCCAGGGTGAATCCGCCGATGCCCCGCTCCGCGATGAAGCGGCGCGCCGCGTCGACCAGCGCCTCCTTGAGATTGCCGTGGTGATAGCCCCGCCGGTCGCAGCCCGGATCGGCGCCTGCGCCGGGCCCCCACGGCTCTGGCCGTCCCCACCGTTTCAATCCGCCCTCCTTGTCGGCGCGTTTTCACCGTGTCGTGAAGAGAAGTCGAGTCCTGGGGTGATTCGGCCCCGGAGCGCGACGGCGGTGCGTATCAGCCGCCTCTCGCATCGGCACGCCCTTCGCTCGCAGAGGGCCAACCGGGCATCCGCCTGGCCCGTTGCGAAACGTTAACGAGTTTGGACAACAGATCGTAACGATCCGTTGTCTTGCCCTGTGCTAGGACGGCACAATGATCCGCCACCCGACCCAGGATGCCGGCTTCGGCGTCTACGTTCACTGGCCCTTCTGCCAGTCGAAATGCCCCTATTGCGACTTCAACTCGCATGTCCGCACGGGCGGGATCGACGAGGAGCGCTATCTCGACGCCTTCCGGCGGGAGATCGCCCATGCCGGCGACATGGCGCCCGGCCGCACCGTCACGAGCATCTTCCTCGGAGGCGGCACGCCCTCGCTGATGCGGCCCCAGACCACGGCGGGGCTCCTCGAGGCGATCGCGACGAGCTGGACCATCGCCCGCGGGGCCGAGATCACGCTCGAAGCCAATCCGACCTCCGTCGAGGCCGAGCGCTTCCGCGGCTACCGCGCCGCCGGCGTCAACCGCGTCTCGATGGGCATCCAGGCGCTCAACGACGGCGACCTGCGCCGCCTCGGCCGGCTGCACAGCGTCGCCGAGGCTCTGGCCGCTGTCGACGTGGCCCGCCGCCATTTCCCGCGCTATTCCTTCGACCTGATCTATGCCCGCCCCGACCAGACGCCCGCCGCCTGGAAGGCGGAGCTCGAACGGGCCATCGGCGAGGCGGCCGACCACCTCTCGCTGTACCAGCTCACCATCGAGCCCGGCACGTGGTTCGAGCGGCTCCATGCCGCCGGCAAGCTCGCGATCCCCGATCCGGAGCTGTCGCGGATCCTCTACGACGTGACGCAGGAGGTCTGCGACCGCGCCGGCCTGCCGGCCTACGAGATCTCGAACCACGCCCGCCCGGGCGCGGAATCGCGCCACAACCTCCTCTATTGGCGCTACGGCGAATATGCGGGCGTCGGCCCCGGCGCCCATGGCCGGATCATGTCGGCCAGGGGCCGCACGGCGACCGCGACCGAACGCTCGCCGGAGGATTGGCTCGCGCGCGTCGAACGCCACGGCCACGGCCTCGTCGAACAGACCGTGCTCACCCGCGAGGAAGCGGGCGACGAGTTCCTGCTGATGGGCCTGCGCCTGCGCGAGGGGATCGAGCCGTCCCGCTACCGGACCATCTCGGGCCGGATGCTCGATCACGAGCGCATCCAGGACCTCCTCGGCTACGGCATGATCGCTCACCGCGCCGGCTCCCGCATCGCGGTGACGCCGGCCGGTTTCCCGGTGCTGGACTCGGTGGTGGCGGACCTCGCCGCTTAGGCGCTGTAGAGAAGGACGCGCCCGTTCGGGACGAGTTGCAGCAGGAGATCGAAGTCGCGGACGTTCCGCGTCAGAACGGTGAGACCGAGCTTGTGGGCTTGCAGGAAAAGCGCACAATCATTGACCGCTCGCCGTCGGTCGTCCTTCGCATAGCCCTGACTCCGGCTGAGGATGCCGGCATAGACGGACGCTGCGGCGAGTACGTCGACGGAGGGTGTGAAAAGGCGATGGCTGGGCATCGCTCGAACCATCGCCTCGATTGCCGTGACGGCCGTCGCGCTGCGCGGATCGTTGGGGTCGAGGCGCCCGACCGTGAAGAGCAGTTCCTGTAGCGCCACGGAGCTGTGCGTCACGGTCCTGACCGCGATCGTATCCCGCACGATGGGCGGAATCCTCCCTTGAGCTCGGTCGATGTACACGCACGTATCGAGGAGCAGAGAGGCTCCCGCTGCCGCGGCGCCCGCGATGAACGGAAGGTCATCGTCGCCGCGCGGCACCAGGCGCCGTTCGGCGGCTGCCCGCAGGATCCGCCGGACCCGCTGAAAATCGACCGTCACCCGGCATCCAGATCGAGTTCTGGATCCACGGCGCCCGCAACGGCATCGAATACGGTGAGGAAGTCGTCTTCGATCGCAACATTCGCCAGCGCGAATTCGATGAGTTCCGTGTCGGTGTTCAGGCCGGTCCTGGCCTTCGCACGCTTGATCAAGTCGACCGAGACCCGTCCCGAAATGCGAGCATTCTTGATGGCGATGAGGCCGATCTCATCGGCACGCACCATGACGGAGGACACCCGATCGTCGGAAGCGCTCCGGGCCAGCGCCCGGGCTCGGGCCCGACCCAGAGCCGCCCGCGCACGACCCTTGGTGGTGATCGCGTCACGTCTGGTCGAGCGATGAGGCATAAGGCCGTTCAACAAAAGAAGCCGTGGGGACAACATAAACCACTCTCCGCCCGTCGTCGACGACACGAGCGGTGGGCCATTGCCACTGTATCCCCCGCGCCACACACGGCGCGAAACGTCGCCGCAGCAAACGCGACATCGGCCGGCAAGATGGTGGGCCGATAGGGGCAGCTCTAGGCTGCGAATCACCGGCAGCTGGCGGAGGTCCCTGATGAAGAGGCGCGACTTCATGGTGGGCGCGCTCGCCGCGTCGGCGGGGGCGGCGACGGGAGCCTCGGCGAAGGTTTCGACGCCCTACGACTTCAATACGATGCCGCCGCTCGACGACCGCGAGGCCTTCATCGAGTGGGCGAAGACGAATCGCGGCGAGGACGAGCGCTTTCTCTCCGAACGCTGGTCCCGCTACCGCGCGGTGGTCGCGAACAAGGACGTCGCGACGGACCGCGACAAGCGCGCCTTCCTGATGACGCCGCGCGAGGAATTCGTCCTGAAGAAGAACCTCAGGCGCGCCTACGACCACGCCTTCCTCGACATCGATTACGGCGTGACGATCTCCGGCCCCCACATCGTCAGCCGCATGACGACCGTGATCGACGTCAAGCAGGGCGACAAGGTGCTCGAGATCGGAACCGGCTCCGGCTACCAATCGGCCTATCTCGCCAACCTCACCGACAAGGTCTGGACGATCGAGATCATCAAGCCGCTCGCCGAGCGCACCCGCGGCATCTACGACGCGCTGATCGCCAAGGGGTATACGGAGTACAAGGCGATCGCCTCGCGCGCCTCCGACGGCTATTACGGCTGGGAGGAGGCCGGCCCCTTTGACAAGATCATCGTCACCTGCGGCATCGACCACGTGCCGCCTCCCCTCCTGCAGCAGCTCACGACCGGCGGCGTCATGGTCATCCCGGTCGGCCCGCCCGGCGCGCAGCGCGTCCTGAAGGTCCGGAAGGAGGAGGCGCCCGACAAGTCGATCCAGGTCACGCGCTCCGACATCTATGGCGGCCGCATCGTGCCCTTCGTGCCCTTCACCAAGCTCGAAGGCGACGCGATCAAGGGCACGCACAACAAGTGAGACGCGGCCCGCCCGCCCCCACCGGAATCGTCCTTCTCCCCTTGCGGGAGAAGGTGGCCCTCGCGTCAGCGAGGGTCGGATGAGGGGCGGAGACTCGGCGTCGACGGGCGTGTTTCACCCCTCATCCGTCACGGCTTCGCCGTGCCACCTTCTCCCGCAAGGGGAGAAGGAGGCGTGGACGGTTCCGCGGCGCGTCGGCGACACCGCATGACCCTCCCCGCCCGGCTCGTCCCGACCGAGATGCGGCTGGACCTGCCGCTCTATTTCGCCGTGGCGCTGCTCGCGGGCGCGGTGATCGCGCTCCAGATCGGGATCATGCGCGTCTTCTCGGTCGGGAACTGGGCGCATTTCGGCTCGCTGGTGGTGAGCCTCGCCATGCTCGGCTTCGGCCTGACGAGCGCCGCGATGTGTGTGACGACGGCGTGGTTCGAGCGGCACTGGAAAGGTGCCGCCGGCCTCTCGCTCCTGCTCTTCGGCCCGCTCGCGGTCGGATCGAACCTCCTGGCGCAGCAGGTGCCGTTCAACGCCATCTTCCTCGTCTCGGACCCGAGCCAGAAATGGCGCCTCGCCGCCAATTTCCTGCTCTACCTCATCCCCTTCCTCGCCGGCGCAGTCTTCCTCGGCACCATGTTCCTGAAGGCGCGGGAGGCCTTCCCGAAGGTCTATTTCGCCGATCTCGCGGGTTCCGGTCTGTGCGGGCTCGTCTTCCTCGGCGCGATGTATGTGGTGCTGCCGGCGAACCTGATCGTCGTCCCGCTCGGGCTCTGGTTCCTCGCGGGCCTTCTCTGGTTCGCCTCCCTGCGGAGCCTGTCCTTCCTCGCGGGCCTCGTCGCCGCGGCCATCCTCAGCCTCGGGCTCCACTTCGCTCTGCCCGCCAAGACCGGCATCCCGACCCTCGCGACCTCCGACTACAAGGGCGTCGCCTATGCGCGGAAGTTCCCGGACGCGGCGCGGGTCTACCAGGCCGCCTCGCCCTTCGGGTTGATCGAGGTCTATTCCAGCTCCTATCTCCATTTCGCGCCCGGCCTGTCCGACAACGCCGCGTTCAACCTGAAGAAGATGCCGTCGAACGCCTATCTCGGCATGTATATCGACGGCGACGGCCCGATCGGCATCATCCGGAAGCTCCCGGCGGACGAGACCGCCTATTTCCGCTTCCTGCCGATGATCTATCCGTACCTCCTCAAGGAGGCTCCGGAGACCTTCGTCGTGCAGCTCGGCGGCGGCATCTCGACATCGGTCGCGCTGGCCGGCGGCTCGACATCGGTGACGGTCGCGGAGGGCAACCCCGCCATCCTCTCCGCCCTGCGCGACGACCGCTTCCTGCGCGACTTCACGGGCGATCTGCTGCGCGATCCGCGCGTCTCCGCCGTCGACCAGGACGGACGCCTGTTCCTCGCGCGGACCGACAGGCGCTACGACGTCATCGACCTCAGCCTCGCCGATTCCGCGGGCCTCTCCAATCCCGGCGGCTTCGCGATCGTCGAGAAGTTCGGCTACACCCGGGAGGCCATGGCCGCCTATATGCGGGCGCTCAAGGACGGCGGCATCCTCTCGGTCACGCTCTGGAACAAGGAAGAGCCGCCGAAATCGGTGCTGAAGCTCTACGCCACCATGGCGGAGGCGGCGAAGGAGGCCGGCGGCGATCCGGCGAAATCCTTCTTCGCGGCCTCGAGCTATCTCTCGACGACGACGGTTCTCTACAAGAGCGGCGGCTTCACGCCGGACGAGATCGAGAAACTGCGGGCCCACACGAAGGCGATGTCCTTCGACGTGCTGTACCATCCCGGCTTCGAGGTGGACGAGGGCGCCGCCAAGGCGACGCTCGAGAACTACCGCAACCAGATCTTCTTCGACATGGCGGCGCTCCGGAAGGACGCGGCGGCCCCGGAGGGCGAGCCGCCGCCGGGCGGGGATTTGCCGCCGCCGGGGGTCGAGAGCGATGCCGAGCCGACGGTCCTTCCTTCGGTCACGCTCGGCCGGCTCGCCTGGAAGCGCCTCCTCACCGGTGGCTGGGACGAGTTCTCCCGCGGCTACGTCTTCGACAGCCGCGTGCTGACGAACGACCGGCCCTATTTCGCGGCCTATGTCCGCCCGGCCGATCTGCCTCGCGTCACCGACCGGCTGGAACTGCTGCAGGACGAATGGGGCTACCTTCTCATCTGGGCGACCTTCGGCGTCGCCTGCCTCGCCGCCCTCGCCCTCGTCCTCCTGCCCGTCGCCTTCGGCTGGCGCACGATCTTCAGCCGCCAGCGCGGCAAGGCCGGGACCATCACCTATTTCGCCTGTCTCGGGCTCGGCTACATCGTGGTCGAGGTCGGCCTCATCTCGAACTTCGTGCTCGCGCTGTCGAACGCGACCGTCTCGGCCTCCGTCCTCATCACCGGCATGCTGGTCTTCTCGGGCTTCGGCAGCTTCGTCTCCGAGCGCTTCATCCCGCGCGCCCGAACGACGATGCCGGTCGTATTCGCGGCGATCGTCGCGCTCCTCGTCGCCTATGCGCTGGCGCTCCCGCTCGTCCTCGATGCGATCGGCGCCCTGCCTTACGGCCTCCGCCTCCTCGCCTGTTTCGCCCTGATCTTTCCGCCGGCCTTCCTGATGGGCTTCCCGATGCCGACGGCGATGTCCTGGCTCGCGCGGCTCGAGAAGGAGAGCATGTTCGTCTGGGCCTGGGGCATCAACGGCAGCTTCTCGGTGGTCGGCGCGGCGCTGGTGCCGATCCTCGCAACCTCCTTCGGCATGGGCTCGGTCCTGCTGGTCGCCGCCTGCGCCTACCTGATCGCCGTCCCGGCCTTCTTCTCGGTGCTGAAGCCGAAGCCGGCGTGAGGGGGATGAGACGAGTGCAGGCCACCCTCCCCTGGAGGGGGAGGGTCGGACCGCAGGTCCGGGGTGGGGTGATGCACGGCCTCCGCCCCCGCAGCGCCGGAGATGAGGACAGGTGGGTGTCACCCCACCCCCCCGGCTTCGCTGGCGACCCTCCCCCTCCAGGGGAGGGTGTGAAGCGGACGCCGCATCGCATCGTCCTCCTCGCCGCGCTCGCCCTTCTCGCCCCGACCCTCGCGGAGGCTCGCATGGACCAGGCCCGCGCCATCGCCTGCCCGGGAGCCGGACGGAGCTGGCTCGTGCCCTTCGCGAGCGCTCCCTTCCCGTATGACGGCGACGTGCCCGGCAAAGGTCCCTTCCTCGACAAGCGGGACGGCGAGAGGCGCGGCCATGCCTCGCCGCGCGGAGGCGTCTACTGGGAGAATCCGACATATTCCGACAACCGCGTCCTGATCTCGGTGCCGAAGGGCTTCGATCCCGCGAGGCCTGCCGTGATCGTCGTCTATCTGCACGGCAACCTCGCGACGCTCGAACGCGAGGTCTGCCGCTCCCAGGGCGTGCCGCGCCAGGTCGCGGCCTCGGGGCTGAACGCGATCCTCCTCGCGCCGCAGCTTGCCGTGAATGCTCTCGATTCGAGCGCCGGCCGCTTCTGGGAGGCGGGAGGCCTCAGGCGCTTTCTCGACGAGGCCGGCGCCGTCCTTCCCGCCCTCGTGGGCAGCGGGAGCCATGCCTCCCTCCCCGTCATCGTCGCGGCCTATAGCGGCGGCTACCTGCCGGCGGCCTTCGGATTGTCGGTCGGCGGGGCGACCGACAGGATCGTCGGCCTCCTTCTCCTCGACGCGCTCTATGGCGAGGTCGACCGCTTCGCCGAGATCGTCGCGGCGCGGCGCGGCCGGATGGCCTTCGTCAGCGCCTATTCGGCCTCGTCGAGGGTGGAGAACGCCCGTCTCCGCTCGCTCCTCGCCGCCCGCGGCCTCGATTCGGGTGAGGGTGTCCCGCCGAAGCTCGGCCCGGGCACCGTGAGCTTCGTCCCGACGCCGCCGGCGACGGAGCACGGCACCTTCCTCACGCGCGCCTTCGCGCCCGACCCGCTGAAAGTCCTGCTCGGCAGGTTCGAGACCTACCGGATCGGGCGGCGCTGAGGGGCGCCGGTCACTCGTCGTCGCCGGCGCAGGGCCAGGTCTTGGGCGCCTTGAGGCCCGGCGGGAGCTTCGTCTCCCGCGTGCCGCAGGCGATGTCGAGCTGCTCCTGGCGCAGCCCCTCCGTCTTGGAGAGGTCCGCGCGGTCGAACTGCGTCAGGAAGAGATAGGCCCCGCCCATCTTCACGCCCGCGAGGTCGAGCCCTTCGAGGCGCGCGCGGGCGAGGTTCGAGAAGCGGAAATCGACGCCCTCGAGCTTCGCGCCGGCGAAGTTCACGCGCGGCAGCTCGGCCTTCGAGATATCGGCGCCGGTGAGGTCTGCAGCGCTGAAATCGGCCCGGTTGAGCTCTGCCTTGGCGAGGACGGCACCCGCGAGGCTCGCCTCCTTGAACGAACCGCGGCTGATCTGCGCCATCCCGAGCTTCGCCTTGCCGAGCTGCGCCTTCCGGAAGCTCGCCTGCCAGCCGATCGTCTTGGTCAGATCGGCCTCCGTGAGGTCGGCGTCGTCGAAGCGCGAGAAGGTGATGTCGGCACCCGAGAGATTGGCGCCCGTGAGCTTCGATTTCCGGAAATCGGTGGACGTGATGGCGGTGCGCGCAAAAACGACGCCGGACAAATCGGTGCCCGAGAGAAGCAGGTTGCGCTTCGAGCACCCGCTCCAGTCGACGCGCGGGCCGACCGCGTCGCCGCAGGCCGCGACGGCCGGCGCGGCGGCCCCGCCAACGGTGCCGGCGCACACGACCAGGGCCACCGCCCAGGACGACACCCAGGACACCGATCGTTTGGTCAACGCGATCATATCTTGCCTCTCACATGCACCGGATTGTACGAAGCGGCCGTCGGCTCCAGCAATGCGCCGCGTGGTCTCTGCCTGACGCGGCCTACAACACGGCGCTGCGGACGAAATGAGGCGTGGACAGACGCGATCTGCTCTGCTATCGGCGCCGCTTCGGGACCTTGATGCTCCATGGATGCGCACGGTCCTCGTTTCCCTTTTTCCGCCGATTGGCGACCGCTTTTGACGAGGAAGACGCGTGCAGGTTCTTGTCCGGGACAACAATGTCGACCAGGCGCTGCGTGCTCTCAAGAAGAAGATGCAGCGCGAGGGCATCTTCCGTGAGATGAAGCTCCGCGGCCATTACGAGAAGCCGTCGGAGAAGCGCGCCCGCGAGCAGGCCGAGGCCGTCCGCCGCGCCCGCAAGCTCATCCGCAAGAAGATGCAGCGCGAGGGCCTGCTGCCCTCGAAGCCGAAGCCCCCGCCGCGTGGCGGCGCCCGCGGGCTGCGTCCGGGTGCGGCTCCCGCTGCCGGTTCGGCAACGGCTGGCACGGCTCCGGCGACGGCCGCCGCCGCCGCTCCGGCCGCCCCTCGCTTCTGACATTCAGAGGCCGGTGCGGAACGTTCAGACCCGTTCAACCTTTCGTAACCGCGGGACGACACCGTCCGGCTTCGCAGCCGGCCGGGTAGCCGGATCGATCGACGAGGGGTGGAATTGATGTCGCGTTGGATGGGCCGAGCCGGATGCCTGGCTGCTGCCGTCCTGACCGTCGCGGTCGCAGGGTGTGAGACGGGGAGCCGGGTTGCCCGCGCACCGGGCATCGCCGTCGTCGAGCGTGACGAGTCGGGCTCGACGGCCGTCAATATCGAATCGCTGACCGACGTCATCTCCCGCAATCCGGGCGACGCCTCGGCCTACAACACCCGCGGCGCGGCCTATGCCCGCGCGGGCCGCTACTCCGAAGCGCTGGCCGATTTCAACAAGGCCCTGCAACTCGATCCGAACAGCGCAGCCGCCTACACGAACCGCGCCCTCGCCTATCGCCAGACCGGCCGCAGCGAGCAGGCCCTCGCGGATTTCACGAGCGCCATCCAGGCCAACGCGAATTACGGGCCCGCCTATATCGGCCGCGCCAATCTCTATCGCGCCAAGGGCCAGTCCGACGCGGCGCTCGCCGATCTAGACCAGGCGATCCGCCTCCTGCCCGAATCGGCCGAGGCGCTGCATGCTCGCGGCCTCGTCCATCAGCGCATGGGCCGCCATCGCGAGGCGGTGATCGATTTCGGCGCCGCCGTCGACCGCAACGCCTATGTGTCGGCGCCCTATGCGGGCCGCGGCCAGAGCCTGATCGCGCTCGGCCAGTTCGACAAGGCCGTCGAGGACTTCAACGCCGCCCTCAACGTGAACCAACGCGACGCCGATAGCTGGGCGCATCGCGGGGTAGCCCTCGAACGGCTCGACAAGCGGGCGGAGGCCATCGAGAGCTACCAGCGCGCCAAGGGCATCGACCAGGGGAACCAGACGGCGAGCCAGGGCCTGTCGCGCCTCCAGGGCATGTTCCGCGGCTGAGGCGCCGGCTTTTCGGGACGATCGAATCCCCATTGCCCGCACGACGACATCGCGCGATGTGTCGCCGATGACGACCCTCGCATCGCCGCCTCCCGCCGTTCCGGATGCGTTTCTCGACGCGCTGACGCGGATCGTCGGCCCGGCTCACGTCCTGACCGACGCGGATGATCTCGCCCTCCATCTGCGCGAGGAGCGCGGGATCTGGCAGGGCCGCGCCGTCGCGCTCGTGAGGCCCGGCTCGACCGCCGAGGTCGCGGAGGTGGCGAAGGCCTGTGCGGCTTCCCGCGTTCCGGTCGTGCCCCACGGGGGCAATACCGGGCTCGTCGGGGCGGGCGTTCCCTTCGGCGGCATCGTCCTGTCGCTCGCGCGCATGAACCGCGTCCGCGCGGTCGATCCGCTCAACGCCACGATGACGGTCGAGGCCGGCTGCGTCCTCGCCGACGTCCAGCAGGCCGCGGCCGATCACGGCCTGCTCTTCCCGCTCTCTCTTCCCTCCGAGGGCTCCTGCCGGATCGGGGGCAATCTCGCAACCAACGCGGGCGGCACGGCCGTGCTCCGCTACGGCAATGCTCGCGAGTTGATGCTCGGCCTCGAGGTCGTCCTCGCCGACGGGCAGGTCTGGAACGGCCTCAAGGGCCTGCGCAAGGACAATACCGGCTACGATCTCCGCCACCTCTTCGTCGGCTCCGAGGGCACGCTCGGGATCATCACGGCGGCGGTGCTGAAGCTGTTCCCGGCCGTGCGGGCGCAGGCGACGGCCTTCATCGGCTGCGGCTCGACGGAGGCCGCGCTCGCGGTCTTCTCGCGCCTGCGCGCCGAGGCCGGCGAATCTCTCGTCGCCTTCGAATACCTGCCGCGTTTCGCCCTCGAGATCGTGCTGAAGCACGCGCCCGACGCGGCGAAGCCTCTCGCCGAGGCGCATCACTCCTACGCCCTGATCGAGCTCGCCTCCCCCCGCGGCGATGCCGACCTGACGGGCATGCTGGAGACGATCCTGTCGCAGGAGATCGAGGCTGGCCGCCTCGAGGACGCGACCATCACCGCCTCCGAGGCGCAGCGGAACGCGCTGTGGCTGCTGCGCGAGCGCATCTCCGAGACCCAGCGCTTCGAGGGCGGCTCGATCAAGCACGACGTCTCGGTGCCGGTCTCGCGCGTCGCCGAGTTCATCGAGACGGCCGGCGCAGCCTGCCGCGCGGTCATGCCGGGCGCCCGGCCGCTCGGCTTCGGCCATGTCGGCGACGGCAACATCCATTTCAACATCAGCCAGCCCGTGGGGATGGAGCGGGCGGAGTTCCTCGCGGCCTGGGAGCGATTCAACGAGGTCGTCCACGGCATCGTCCAGGGAATGGACGGCTCGATCTCGGCCGAACACGGGATCGGCCTCCTGAAGCGGGACGAACTGCCCCATTACAAGGACCCGGTCGCCCTCGACCTCATGGCGCGGATCAAGGGCGTCCTCGACCCGCAGAACATCCTCAATCCCGGCAAGGTGCTCCGGATCGGAGACGACCTGCCGCCCGCGATCCCGCTCGGCAAGACCGGTTGACCCGATGAGTGCTCTCGACATCCTCGCCATCGGCGAGCCCCTCTACGAACTGGCGGAAGCCGAGATCGGCGGCGAGCGGGTCTACCGACCGGGCTTCGGCGGGGACATTTCGAACCTCGCCATCTCCGCCGCCCGGACGGGAGCGCGGGTCGGGATCTTCAGCCATCTGGGCGACGATCGGTTCGGACACGCCTTCCGCGATCTCTGGGACCGCGAGGGGATCGACCGCTCGACGGTCCGCTCGCCGAAGGGGACGAAGACCGGCCTCTACGTCATCAGCTACGGCGAGGACGGCCACGCGTTCAGCTATCTGCGGGACGGGTCCGCCGCGAGCCGCGTCACGCCCGAAGACCTGCCGCTCGATGCGATCGGCCGGGCTCGGCTGATCCATGTCTCGGGGATCAGCCAGGGCATCTCCTCGAGCGCGGCCGATGCCGTCTTCGCGGCCATCGCCCATGCGCGGGCCCACGATACCCTCGTCAGCTACGATACGAACTATCGGCCGGCCCTCTGGCCGCTCGACCGAGCCCGCGCCGTCATCAACGCCGCCATGGCCGGGGCCGACATCGCCCGGCCGAGCCTCGACGATGCGCGCGAGCTCACCGGCCTTCAGACACCCGACGAGATCGCCGATTTCTACCTCGGCCTCGGCTGCCGGCTCGTCGTGATGACGCTCGGCCGGGACGGCGTCTTCGTCGCGACGCCGCAGGAGCGCCGCGGCATCCCGCCGCGACGGGTCGACGCGGTCGATGCCACGGGCGCCGGCGATTGCTTCGGCGGTGCCTTCCTCGCCGAGTGGCTCCGCCATGGCGATCCCTTTGAGGCGGCCGCGTACGGCAATGCTGCCGCCGCCCTCAAGACTCTCGGACAAGGCGCGGTGGCGACGAGCCCGAAGCGGTCAGAGGTCGAGGCGTTCATCGCGGATGGGACGCTGCCTCGACGATCGGCAAGCACCCTCGCCCTCCGGTCCTGAGAGCCGTCACGGCGAGCCGCTTTGCGGCCGAGGCCGCATTCGCCCTGGGCCGCGACGAGAGACGACGCTATAGCCGAGACGATGCTGTTCGAGATCGAGCGGAAGTTCCTGGTCGCCCACGACGGCTGGCGCGCGGCGGCAGTCGGTGGCCGGCTGCTGAGGGACGGGCTCGTCGGCCCCTACCATACCAGCAAGGTTCGTGTGCGCCTGGACGGGGAGCGCGCATGGCTCACGGTGAAAGGGCCGCGCAAGGGGCTCGGCCGGCTGGAGTTCGAGTACGAGATCCCGAGCGACGACGCGGACGAGATGCTTCGCAGCGTCTGCCAGGGCGAGCAGGTGGAGAAGATCCGCCATAACGTGTTTCACGATGGCTTGAAGTGGGAGGTCGATGTCTACCAGGGCAGCCTGTCGGGCATCGTCCTCGCCGAGGTGGAACTGCAGCGGGAGGATCAGCCCTTTTCGAAGCCGGACTGGGTCGGACAGGAGGTGTCCGGCGACCCGCGCTTCAAGAAGGCGGCGATGCTGAAGCTCCGCCGACAGGTCGGCCGGCCTCTCACCATATCGGGCATCCTGTCCGCCTCCCCTTGAACGCCGTCGAGAGACGGCCGGCGGCGCCCGCCCGAGATAGACCTAAGTCTCCTGCGCAACCGTTTGCCTCCCTTCGCGCGCCTCGCTAGCCTCTCGTGTCCGGCCGGAAGAAGCCGGGCTTCAGATACGAAGCCATGAGGGAGGTCGATCCTTGACGATCCGTACACGCGCCGTCGTGCTCGCCCTGAGCGCGGCCTCGGTTCTCTGGACCGTGTCCGCCGCCACAGCCCAGCAGATTCCGGTCAAGCTCGGCATCCTCGCCGATATGGGCGGGGCCTATTCCGATATCGGCGGCATGGGCGTCGTCGAGGCGACGAAGCTCGCCATCGAGGATTTCCGCAAGCGCCCCGGCGCCGACAAGCTCAAGATCGACCTCGTCCACGCCGATTCCCAGAACAAGACCGACATCGCGGCCGGCATCGCCCGCCGCTGGATCGACAACGAGGGCGTCGACGCCATCCTCGATCTGCCGACGAGCGCCGTCGCGCTCGCGACCATCCCGGTCATTCAGGAGAAGAACAAGGTCGCCCTCGTCACCGCGGCGGCGACCTCGGACATCACAGGCAAGTCCTGCAGCCCCAATGCCGTGCATTGGACCTACGACACCTGGGCCGTCTCGCGCGGCACGGCCGCGGCGGTGACGAAAGCCGGCGGCAAGACCTGGTTCTTCGTGACCGCCGACTACGCCTTCGGCCATGCGCTGGAGCGCGACGCCGGGGCGGTCGTGGTGGAAAATGGCGGCAAGGTGCTCGGCGCCGTCCGCCATCCCTTCGAGAACAAGGACTTCGCCTCCTACCTCCTTCAGGCACAGGGATCGGGTGCGCAGATCATCGGCCTCACCAATGCCGGGGCCGACACCATCAACACCATCAAGCAGGCGGCCGAGTTCGGCATCGGCCTCGACGGCAAGCAGAAGCTCGCCGGCATGCTGCTCTTCATCACCGACATCCACTCGCTCGGCCTGAAGGTGGCGCAGGGCCTGAACCTGACGACGGCCTTCTATTGGGACCTCGACGAGAAGACGCGCGATTTCGGCAACCGCTTCGCCGCGCGCCACGGTGGCCGTTACCCGTCCATGACGCAGGCCGGCGCCTATTCGTCCACCCTCGCCTATCTGACGGCGGTGCAGAAAGCCGGCTCGGCCAAGGACGGGCGCGCGGTCCTCGCGGCGATGCGCGATGCCGGGACCTTCGACGATCCGCTCTTCGGTCCGACGACCCTGCGCATCGACGGGCGCGCCGTCCACCGCATGCTGCTGCTGCAGGTGAAGAAGCCCGAGGAATCGAAGAAGCCCTGGGACTATTTCAACGTCGTCGCGACGATCCCGGCCGAGGAGGCGTTCCGGCCTCTGAAGGACGGCGGCTGCCCGCTCGTGAAATGACGATCGGATGGGGCGTCGCCAAGCGTCGGCGGCGCCCACCTCACGCCGATCCCCGAGACTCTCGGAACGCCGCTCGGCTTTCGATGGAGGAAAACCGACGGCGAGCACGCGCGATTGTCTAATCCTTGTTCAATACGGCCAAAAAATAGGCTACCCCGCCTGCCGGCGCCGACCGCGTCCGTCGTGCAGGAGGGTTAACCAAATTGGGCAGTGTGGATGAGAAGCTCGAGCCGATTCTGAATCAGGTGCTCCAGCGCAATGCAGGCGAGGTCGAGTTCCATCAGGCGGTTCGCGAGGTTCTGGAAAGCCTCGGCCGTGTCATCGCCAAACGACCGAGCTATGCCGACAATTCGCTGATCGAGCGCATCTGCGAGCCGGAGCGGCAGATCATCTTCCGCGTGCCGTGGATCGACGATAGCGGCGAGGTTCAGATCAATCGCGGCTTCCGCGTCCAGTTCAACTCGGCGCTCGGCCCCTACAAGGGCGGCCTGCGCTTCCACCCCTCCGTCAATATCGGCATCATCAAGTTCCTCGGCTTCGAGCAGACGTTCAAGAACGCGCTCACCGGCATGCCGATCGGCGGCGGCAAGGGCGGCTCCGACTTCAATCCGCGCGGCCGTTCCGATCGCGAGATCATGCGCTTCTGCCAGTCCTTCATGACGGAGCTCCACCGGCATCTCGGAGAATATACCGACGTTCCGGCGGGCGATATCGGCGTCGGCAGCCGGGAGATCGGCTACATGTTCGGCCAGTACAAGCGCCTGACGAACCGCTACGAGGCCGGCATCCTGACCGGCAAGGCGCTGTTCCATGGCGGCTCGCGGGCCCGGAAGGAGGCGACGGGATACGGCGCCACCTATTTCGTGGAGCGGATGCTGGCGACGAAGGGCCATGCCTTCGACGGCAGGCGCGTCGTCGTCTCGGGTTCGGGCAACGTCGCGGTCTACACGATGGAGAAGGTCATCGAATTCGGCGGCACCGTGATCGCGACCTCGGATTCCAACGGCTATGTCGTCGACGAAGGCGGCATCGACCTCGAGCTCATCAAGGAGATCAAGGAAGTTCGCCGCGGTCGCATCTCGGATTATGCGAAGCGGAAGGGCAATGGCTGCCGGTATGTCGAGGGCGGCTCGATCTGGGACGTGCCCTGCGCGATCGCCATGCCGTCGGCGACGCAGAACGAACTGACGGGCAAGGACGCCGCAAAGCTGGTGAAGAACGGCGTCGTCGCCGTCGGCGAGGGCGCCAACATGCCCTCGACACCGGAAGCCGTGCGGCTCTTCCAGGAGGCCGGCGTCCTGTTCGCGCCGGGCAAGGCCGCCAATGCCGGCGGCGTCGCGACCTCGGCTCTCGAGATGCAGCAGAACGCCTCGCGCGATAGCTGGACCTTCGAGCAGACCGAAACCCGGCTCGCGACGATCATGCGCAACATCCACGACACCTGCGCCGAGACGGCCGAGGAATACGGCGCGCCGGGCGATTACGTGCTGGGCGCCAATATCGCCGGCTTCGTGCGCGTGGCCGAGGCGATGGACGCGCAGGGCGTGATCTGACCGGCGCGCCGGGACGGGATCAGAGCAGTGTCCCGTCCAGCCGCCAGTCGATCGGCGCGATACCCCGGCTTTCGAGCCAGGCATTGGCGCGGCTGAAGGGGCGCGTGCCCGGGAAATCCCGAGCCCGGTTCAGGGGCGAGGGATGGCCGCTCTCGACGACGAGATGTCTGGAGCGGTCGACCAGGGCGGCGCGGCCGCGGGCCGGCCCGCCCCACAGGAGGAAGGCCACGGCCGGCCTCCGCTCGGAGATCGCGGCGATGGCCTCGTCGGTCAGCGCGTCCCAGCCGAGCCTCATATGTGCGCCGCTCGTCCCGACGAGCGTCGTCAGGGCCGCATTGAGGAGAAGGACGCCCTGCCCCGCCCAGGCCGTCAGATCTCCGCTCGTCGGCACGGCGCAGCCGGTATCCTCGGCGAGTTCGCGCAGGATCACCCTGAGCGAGGGCGGCAGCGCGCGCGCGCCGCGATAGGAGAAGGCGAGACCGTGGGCATCGCCCCGCCGCGGATAGGGATCCTGGCCGAGGATCACCGCCTTGACCTCATCGAGCGGCGTCAGGGCCAGCGCCTGGAAGACATTCGCCGGATCGGGGGCGAGTTCGGCCCCGTCCGCCACCGCTCGATCGAGCTCGGCCGCGATCCGATCCGCGCCGCCGCTCGCGAAGAAGGGCAGCCCGCACCAGCCGCCCGCGCGCGGATCGGCGCGAAGGGTCGCGAGAGCGGCACCGACCGGGCCGGTTCTGCCGGGGACTGACATCGATGCGTCGCTTCCACGGGGGCCGGCGCGCCGGCGGGAGATGGCGCGGCCCGATTGCGACGAAGCGGCCCGCCGCGCAAGCCTCGGCAGCAGATTGGAAATCCCCTAAGGGAGCAGAATGACCGACCCGCTTCCCGCCGAGCGCCCGCCTGTGCCCCTCCCCGCCAATGCCCTCGACGGCCAGGCGGTCGGCACCCGACCCGCCGGACATCCGAACGCACGATCGGGCCGGATCGGCGTCCTCCTCATGAATCTCGGAACGCCCGAGGCGACCGATTACTGGTCGATGCGGCGCTATCTGAAGGAGTTCCTCTCCGACCGGCGCGTGATCGAGACGTCGCGTCTGATCTGGTGGCCGATCCTGAACCTCATCATCCTGACGAAGCGGCCCGGCCCGAAGGGGCGCGACTACGCCTCCATCTGGAACACGGAGCAGAACGAGGGCCCGCTCAAGACCATTACCCGCAACCAGGCCGAATCGCTCGCGCGCGACTTCGCGCATCTCGGCGATCGCGTCGTCGTCGACTGGTCGATGCGCTACGGCCTGCCACGCACGGCCGACCGCATCCAGGCGCTGCTCGACCAGGGCTGCGACCGCATCCTCGCGGTCCCGCTCTATCCGCAATATGCGGCGGCGACGGTTGCCACGGCCTGCGATCAGGTCTTCGCCGCGCTCGCCCGGATGCGCTGGCAGCCCTCGATCCGCATCGCGCCGCCCTGGCACGACGACCCGGTCTATATCGAGGCGATCGAGGCGAGCATGCGCGAGAGCCTCGCGAAGCTCGATTTCGAGCCGGAGGTCGTTCTCGTCTCCTTCCACGGCGTGCCGAAGGAATATCTCGACAAGGGCGATCCCTATTACTGCCAGTGCGTGAAGACCTTCCGCCTGTTGCGCGACCGCTTCGGCTGGCCGGCCGAGCGCTTCCGCCTGAGTTTCCAATCGCGCTTCGGCAACGCCGAATGGCTCCGGCCCTATACCGACGAGACCGTGACGGCCCTCGCCAAGAGCGGCGTCAAGCGCATGGCCATCGTGGCGCCCGGCTTCACCGCCGATTGCCTCGAGACGCTGGAGGAACTCGACGGCGAGAACCGCCACTATTTCGAGGGCAACGGCGGCGAACGCTTCGCCTATCTGCCTTGCCTCAACGACAGCCCCCGCGGGATGGACGTCATCCGCAACGTCGTGGAGCGGGAGCTGAAAGGCTGGGTGTAAGGGCGCGGTCGCGCCCGCCGGTTCGCGGCCGCCTCCCTCGGGGCCGAGCATCTTGGCGCGATAGCGGCCCATGCCGTTCGCAGCCCAGGGCCCCGAGTTGTCTCAAGAGCGAGACGGCAAGTCTCAGACGTGAGACAAGACGAAGACAGATCAGACTCTTCTCTCATCACGAAGGCAGCCGTCACGCCGTGATCTCGGCGGCTTTCGAAGCCATCTCGACCTTCCGAATGCTGGCATAGGACTTGCCGTTCTATGCCCGGCGCCTGCAACGCGCGCCCACGGCAAGAAACGGAAGGAAACTCCATGGAGATCGGCTATTTCACCATGCCCTCTCACCCGCCGGAGCGGGGCCTGAAGGACGGCCACGACTGGGACCTGCAGGTGCTGCGCTGGGCCGACGAGCTCGGCTACCAGGAAGCCTGGGTCGGCGAGCACCATACCGCTCCCTGGGAGCCCCATCCGGCGCCCGACCTGCTGCTCGCCCAGGCGTTCCGCGAGACCAAGACCATCCGTCTCGGACCGGGAGGATTCCTGCTGCCCTATCACCACCCGGCGGAACTCGCGAACCGGGTGGCGATGCTCGATCACCTGTCCGAGGGCCGGCTCAATTTCGGCGTCGCGGCGAGCGGCCTGCCGAGCGACTGGGCGATGTTCAACGTCGACGGCATGTCCGGCCAGAACCGCGACATGACCCGCGAGGCCCTCGAGATCATCCTCAAGCTGTGGACCGAGGACGCGCCCTGGACCCATACCGGCAAGTACTGGACGGTGACGAAGCCGGAGGTGATGTTCGACTTCCTGAAGCCCCACATCAAGCCGGTCCAGGCCCCGCATCCGCCGATCGCCGTCGCCGGCCTCAGCAAGGGCTCCGACACGCTCAAGCTCGCGGGCGAGCGCGGCTTCATTCCGATGAGCCTCAACCTCAACCCGGCCTATGTCTCGAGCCACTGGGATTCGGTGATGGCCGGCGCGGCGAGGACCGGGCGGACGCCGAACCGGAAGGATTGGCGCATGGTGCGCGAGGTCTTCGTCGCCGATACGGACGAGGAGGCCTGGAGGCTCTCCGTCGGCGACATGATGGGTCGCATGATGGGTGAGTACTTCCTCCAGCTCCTCGGCCATTTCGGCTTCAAGGACTATCTCAAGCACGAGCCGGACGTGCCGGACAGCGACGTGACGGTCGAGTATTGCGCCAAGCACAACTGGATCATCGGCTCGCCGAGCACCGTGGCCGAGAAGATCGAGAAGATCTACCACGAGGTCGGCGGCTTCGGCACGCTGCTCGTGTTCGGCTTCGACTATTCCCACAACCCGGAAGCCTGGCGCAATTCGCTGCGCCTGCTGAAGCAGGAGGTGCTGCCTCGCCTCAAGCACCTCGACGTGCAGATCGGCAAGGCAGCCTAGGCGGATGCTCCCCTCTCCCCGCGACAGGGGAGAGGGGTTGATCCGGCAGGCAGATGGACGCAACGGCGACTTGAGCGGACCCATGGACGGACAGCGCTTCAAACAGGCCATGCGGCATTGCGCCGGCGCGGTGGCCCTGGTCACGGTCGGCCGGGAGGGACGCGCCCGCACGGGCCTGACCGTGACGGCGGTCTGCTCGCTCTCGGACGATCCCCCCTCGCTGCTCGTCTGCGTGAACCGCAATGCCAGCGCGCATCCCCGCATCCGCGAGGAGGGCTGTTTCGGGGTGAGCTTCCTCGCCCACGAGCATATGGCCCTCGCCCTGACCTTCAGCGGCCAGAAGGGGGTCGAGGGCGATGCCCGCTTCGCCTTCGGCCGCTGGGCCGCGGGCGTCACCGGCGCGCCCATCCTGGAGGACGCGCTCGTCTCGTTCGATTGCGAGCTGCGCGAGGCGGTCGAGACGAAGACCCATTCGATCTTCATCGGCGATATCCGGGATGTCGGATTCAGGCCCGAGGCGCGGCCGCTGATCTATCTGCGCGGCGCCTTCCACGACGTGCATCCGGTGCGCCCCGTCGTCTCCCTCGGGGATATCGAGGCCCGCCGCATGATCTGGAGCGGCTTCTCATGATCGGACCGGCCGCGGCGGTCGCTCCGGCGGGCGTCAATGCGCCCGCGCGGGCTCGATGCCGAAGGCCTTCATCTTCCGGTACAGCGTCGCCCGGCTGATCTTGAGCGAACGCGCCGCCTCGAGCACGTGCCCGCCCGCCCGCTGCAGCGCATCGGCGATGACGTTGCGCTCGGCCGTCTCGAAATCGGCGGCCGGCACCTCGGCCGCGCAGGGCGGCAGGTCGAGATCTCCCGGCGCGATCAGCCCGCCATCGGCCGTGCAGCCCGCGAGCCGCAGCACGTGGCGGAGCTGGCGGATATTGCCGGGAAAGGGATAGGCCATCAGGGCAGTCCGCGCCTCGGCCGTCAGGCGGGCCAGGGGCGCTTCCTCCGCCGCCACCCGGGCGATCACCTCGGCCTTGTCGCCGCGCTCGCGCAGCGGCGGCAAGTCGATCTGCAATCCGCGCAGACGATAATAGAGATCGGCCCGGAAGCCGCCATCCGCGACCATGGCGCCGAGATCGCGATGGGTCGCGCTGATCAGCCGGACATCGACCGGGACGGGCCTCAGCGCGCCGAGCGGGCGCACCTCGCGATTCTCCAGCACGCGCAGCAGGCGGGTCTGAAGCGCCGGCGGCATGTCCCCGATCTCGTCGAGGAAGAGCGTGCCGCCATCGGCCTGAGCGATCAGGCCCTTGCTGCCGCTCCGTCGCGCTCCCGTGAAGGCGCCCCCCTCGTAGCCGAACAATTCGGCATCGATCAGGCTTTCGGGCATCGCCGCGCAGTTGAGCGCGACGTAGGGGCGGCCCGCCCTCGCCGCAGAGGCATGGATCGCGCGGGCGAAAGCGTCCTTTCCGCTTCCGGTCTCGCCCTGGAGCAGCACCGGAATCGTCGCGTCGGCGATCCGGGCGAGCCGGCTCACGCTCCGCATCAGCGCGGGATCGCTGCCGGCGAGGCGGAGCAGATCGGCGTCACACCGCGCCTCGCCCGGCCGCTCGCGCCGTCCGGCGAGGCCCGAGGCAGGTCGAACCGGCGCCGCGAGATGACCGAAGCCGACCCCGCCGCGGCCGAGCAGCCTCGTCTGCTCCGCGGAGAGGTCCAGCCGGGCGCCATCGAGGCGGAGCGCCTGCGAGAGCAGAAGCCCGCTCGCGATCGCCTCATCCGACAGGTCGAGCGCCCGGCGGGCCGCGCGGGTCGCTCCGAGGAGGCGCTGATCCTCGTCGAAGGCGACCAGCGCGCCGTCTCCGCTTCCCGATCGGGCAAGGGCGAGGATCCACCCGTTCCGGAAGCGGGTCCGGAAGATCGCCTGCTCGATGCGCCGTGCGGCCTGCACCGTGATGGCGAGGGCCATTTGATGGGCGGCTCGGTCGAGATCTGCCCGGCACGAGGTGATGTTGACCGCGCCCGCCAGCCGCCCGACCTCGTCGAAGACGGGCGCGACCGCGCAGCTGAACATGGCCCATTGCTCGCGGAAATGCTCGTGATGCTGAACCGTGGTCGGCCGCTCCTCCGCCAGTGCCGTGCCGAGGCCGTTGGTCCCTTCGACCGCCTCCGAGAACACCGATCCCGTATAGATCTTCCAGTCGCGCAGGGTCGTGGCGGCGTCCCCGTCCGGCAGCCGGCTGACCATGATCGTGGCGGCGGTATCCGCCAGATTGACGCAATAGCCGGCCTCGCGCACCACGCCGTGGAGCATGTCGAGCTCCGGCATCGCGATCCGGATCAGCTCGTCCATCGCGGCGGCGCTCGTCTTCAGCTCGGACTGCGTCAGCGTCTGGGGAGGTCCGAGCCGGGCCGGATCGAGCTTGTGGTCGACCAGGCAGCGCCGCCACGAATTCGCGACCCCGGACCGGTCCGCTGCCGCCGGGTTCGACGCGACCGAGAGCACACGATCCACGTGATTGCGAGCCGCCATGCGACCCATCGCGGCGCCTCCTCCCTTGATCGGCCTCTTGGGGCCGTTCTTCTGCTCTCAATCTCGCCCCGTGATCGAGAAAGTCAATCTGAAACGCGGCCCCCGTGATCGTCCTCTTGGCCCATCCTTGCTTCTGCTGTGGCCTCGGATCGGCATGCTCCGCGACACGCCCCGCTTTCCTCGACAGGTCGACGACGCCGGCGGTGCCGATGGCGGGAACCGGCCACGGCTTCTCCGATTGACCTCCCAAGCCTCGTCTCGAAGGAGCACCCGATGAGCGATCCCCGCGTCAATCCCGGCGGACCCTACGATCCCCAGCCTCAGCCCGCGACGCCGCCGGGCCCCGCTCCGGTTCCGCCCGGACACGCGCCCCTCGAAGTCCCGCCTGCGCCGGCCTCCGAGCCGCCCGGCATTCCCGCGACGGACCCGGACCGCGCGCCTGATCCAGGGCCGGCGGCGCCGCCCGCGGCCCCTCCCCCCTCCGGACCGACGGCGAGCCGATGAGCGGTGCCGGGCTTCCGGGCGAAGACGGGGATGCGATCGGGCGCCTCCTCGGCGACGTCCGCACGATCGCGATGGTCGGGGCGAGCCCCGACCCGTCCCGGCCGTCCTTCGGGATCATGAGATATCTGCAGAGCGCCGGATATCGGGTGATTCCCGTCAATCCCGGCCATGCCGGTACGGTTCTCCACGGCGAGCCGGTCCGGGCGAGCCTGAAAGAGGCCGGCCCCGTCGATCTCGTGAACGTCTTCCGCAGATCGGAGGCCATCGACGAGGTCGTCGATCAGGCCATCGCGGCGCGGGCTCCGGCGATCTGGACGCAGCTCGGAATCGACAACGAGCCCGCGCTGGCGCGGGCTCGAGCGGCTGGGCTGGAAGTGGTGTCCCGACGCTGCATCAGCGTCGAGCATTCCCGTCGACGCTGAAGGCCCCGGCTCGCAGGCCGGGGCGGCGAAGACCTCAGCGGGTCACGACGACGGTCGTGCCGACCTGGACGCGTTCGTAGAGGTCCTGGATATCGGCATTGTGCATCCGCACGCAGCCGTAGGAGGCGAAGGTGCCGATGGAACGGGGATTGTTCGTGCCGTGAATGGCATATTGCCCGCGGTCGAGAACGAGCGCGCGGGTGCCCATCGGATTGTTCTTGGCACCGCCGGGAATCACGTTCGGGAGCCGGGGATTGTCGCGCTTGATCTCATCCGGGGGCGACCAGGCGGGCTTGACGTACTTGCCCGCCACCGTCGCCGTGCCGGCCCATTGCTTGCCGGCCCGGCCGACCGCCACCGGGTAGCGCAGGGCGGAGCCGTAATCCGTCACGAAATAGAGTTTCCGCTCCGCATTCCGGACGACGATCGTCCCGGGCGCCACGGACGGATCGAAACGCACCACCTCACGGGCCTGCGCTGCCGAGGCCAGAGCCGTCAGGGCCAGAGCCGCAACCGCGATTGTTCTCATCGACGACACCCTCCTGAGGTCCGCGAGGCTAGCGGATCGACGTTTCGCCGCAGTTTCCCGCAGCCCGATGCATATGACCCGGCGCATGCCCATCTTCTGACGGAAGAGGGCGCCGCCACCGGCGGATATCACGGCCAAGCTTGACCGTACCAGCGATAACGGCCGAGGACATCGACGAGTTCCCGTCTGGACATTCCCTTTCGGATCGTTTGCAACGGCGCTTCGCGCGGTGGTTAACGGGGTGTGGTGGGCGACATGGGGGCCTCCGTCAGGAGACGATCGTTCTGGCACATCGGAGGCTACGATCCGATGCCGGTCGATCTGGCCTATGGACGCTTCGTGCGCGAGCTCGCACGCTTCACCCGAACGTGGTCCATCCGGGCCGAGGCCGGCCCGCCCACGCAGGTCGGCGATCTCGTCACCTGGACCGTCGCCGCCCAGGGCAATGGCTGGACGGTCGAGACCGACGTCAGGATGCTCCGCTGGGACGAGCTGATGGACGGCGTCGGAGAGCGCCCCCTCGCGAGGCGCCTCTGGGAAGCGGTGCTGGCGCTGCTCGATTTCTCGGTGTCGGGCGCCCTTGCCGGCTATATCCGGCTGGCCTGGCGATACGCGCTGTTCTTCCTCTATCCGCTGGTCCTGATCGTCGCGCTGGCAGCGCTCTCCGCCGCCATCGGCATCGCCGCCGCGCGGGCGGGCGCCCCGGCTTGGGCCAGCATCCCGCTCGGCCTCCTCGTCTTTGCCGGACTGATCGTCTGGGGCCGGACCGCCCTTCGCCTGAACCATCTGCTCGACGACTGGATCTTCTCGCGCGAGATCATCCGACGCCCCGACCCGAGGCTGAGGGCCAAGATCGAGGCGGCGGCGCGCGATCTGATCGCCGCGGAGGAAGAGGGCAGCGCTGACGAGATCGTGGTGCTCGGCCATAGCCTCGGGGCCGTGCTCGGGGCCGAGATCCTGGCGAGGGCCCTGACGTTGAAGCCGTCGCTGGGCACGGGCCGCGTCAAGATCGGCTTCGCGACCGTGGGCTCCTCCATTCCGAAGATCGCGCTGCATCGGCGCGCCTCCGGGCTCCGACACGCCGTCGGCCTGGTCGGCGCGGCACCGGGAATCGTCTGGATCGACTACCAGGCGCGGACCGACGTCATGAACTTCTACAAGGTCCATGCCGTACGGGACCTGCGAGCCGGGGAGCGCGGCCCTCTCGTCCGCACGGTCCCGATCCGCAAGGTGCTCGACCCGGACTATTATCGCCGGGTGCGCACGAATTTCCTGCGCATCCACAACCAGTTCGTCAGCGCCAATGACGTGCGCTCGATCTACGACTACTTCATGATCGCCTGCGGACCCTGCCATCTCGGAACGCTCGCCCGCGCGCAGGGCGGAGCCGAGGCCTGCATCCGACCGGACGGGTCCATCGAGACCGGACGGGTCGTCCCTTTCGCGCCGCTTCCTGGACTCGACGTCGAACCATGACCCCCCTCGCCGCCAAGATCGCCTTCTGCGCGATGCCCGTCGCCTGGTACGTGATCCGGCTGCCCCACGAGCTGCGCTCGCGCCGGACGCCCGTCACGCGCAATGCGCGCGATCTCCGCGAGGTCGTGCTGCTCCTGATCTCGCTGTCGGGCCTCGGGATCATCCCCTTCCTCTATGTCGCGACCGGCATGCCGCGGATGGCGGAACGCGCCTTCGTGCCGGTTCTCGCGTGGCTCGGTATCGCGGTGGCGCTGGTCGCGCTCCTGATGTTCAGGCTCACCCACAAGGCGCTGGGCCGGAACTGGTCGGTTTCCCTGGAGGTCCGCGAAAACCACCGGCTGATCCAGGAGGGCGTCTACGCCCGCGTGCGCCATCCGATGTACACGGCCTTCTGGCTGTGGGCGGTCGCCCAGGCGCTGCTGCTCCCGAACTGGGTGGCGGGCCTCTCGGGGCTTGTCGGGTTCGGCACCCTCTATCTGTTCAGGATCGGACGCGAGGAGCGCATGATGCTCGAGGCGTTCGGGGACGAGTATCGCATCTACGCGGCCCGCACGGCGCGGCTGATTCCCTGGCTGTACTGACCGTCTCGAGGGGGATTCGGCCGGGGACCGGTCGCCGAGCAAGGGGTGGAACCGGCGAAAAGCCTTTCATTCGCGGCGAATTCGTTGCAATTTGACGGCATCGGATGTGGCAGAATTTACCCTCCTGCCGGGAACTCGACGCCGGGATGGCGCGTTCGACATTTCGCACTCGCAACTGTGTCTTTTTCGCACTAGAGTACTGGCGTGTGAGGCCTATAGCATTCACTGCGATACCAGTGATGCGTACCAACCAAACACCCGGTGTCGTCTAGTTCACCAAGAAGGGGGTTCTTCATGAAGAAGGCTTTCGCGATCGCCGCGGTTGCCGGCATCGTTCTCAGCGCCGGTGCTTGCATCGGCAAGGGCAAGGGCAAGGCTCCTCCGCCGGCCCCGATCCCGGCTGCTATCGTTACCAAGGGCTAAGGCCTTTCCAGGGGGGCCGCGCGAGCGGCCCCCCTTTTTGTCCGCGCGTCCAATTTAGAACGAGACAAGACGACGCGCTCGTCATGCTTTCTTGACCATGGCCAGGTTGCGTATCGGGCCTAAAATAGGGGGCTGGAGGGGCTTTCGGAGCTTCAGATGCGAAATTTTATCGGCCAGTGGGCCCGTCTCGGCGCCCTCGCGCTCTGTTTTTCAGTCACTGCCGCCATCACGGCTCCGCGCGCCGAAAACGGCTTCGACCTCGACGGTCCTTCGTCCTCGGCGGTTCCGAGCCAGGCCGTCGCCAACACGTCCGACCAACCGCCCATCGAATATGCGAGCCAGGCGCAGGAGCGTCGCGCGACTCGCGGCAGACGGGCCGCCGCCCCGGCTGCACCCGGCGCCTATTTCATCGAATTCCGCTCTCGCTATGCGCAGAGCTACGGGCATTCCTACGCCGCCTTCGGGCGCCTGAATTCGCGTGGTCAGATCATTTCCAGCGAGGTCGCAGGCCTGCATCCGGCCGGGGACAGCCCCGTGCCGTGGATGATCGGGCACCTGATTCCCGTTCCGTCGGAGACCGGTCCGAGCGACGGCGATCTCGAGGACATGTACATCTCGAATCGCTGGCGCGTGACGATGGGCGAAGCCGATTATATGAAGCTCGTCGCCAAGATCCGGCAGATGCAGCGCTCGACGCCGCTCTGGAGCGCGACGACCTATAACTGCAACTCGTTCCTCGGCGACATCGCGCGCTATATGGGTCTGCGATCGGGCGGCTCGATCCTTCAGACGCCTCCGAACTACGTAGCCACGATGAAGCGGGCCAACGGCAACCGGTCCAGCATCCCGCCCGGCTCGATCTGAGCCGGGTCCCGGCGGCAGGCGCCATAGCCGGGCCGCCCTGACAGCGCGGAGCGATCCCCTTGGTCGACAGACCGGCCGCGAAGACGGATCGCCGCGCACTCCTCGACGCGGCCGCCACCGCGCGGAATCGGGCCTATGCGCCCTATTCGCGCTTCCCCGTCGGAGCCGCGATCGCGACGGCCTCGGGCAGGATTTTCGCCGGCTGCAACGTCGAGAACGCGTCCTACCCGGTCGGCACCTGCGCCGAGGCGGGCGCCATCGCCGCCATGGTGGCGGCGGGCGAGACCCGCATTGCCGAGATCGTCATCCTCGGCGGCGGGCGGGACGCCCTCGCGCCCTGCGGAGCCTGCCGCCAGCGCATCCTCGAATTCGCCGACGGGGCGACGCAGGTCCATATGGCCTCGCCTGACGGAATCGCCCGCTCGATCCGCGCCGTCGATCTGCTCCCCGAAGCGTTCGGCCCCACCTCGCTCCGGCCGCCCGCGGCCCCCGACGATGCGCGCTGAGGACCGGGTCGCCGAAGCCCTCGCCGCCCTTGCGGCGCGCGGAATCTCGGGCCGCTTCGACTGCGCGCTCGTCCTCGGCACGGGCCTCTCGCAGCTCGCCGACGACGTCGCCGATGCGGTCTCCGTTCCGTTCGGCGAGGTACCGCATCTCGCACCGGCCCGCGTCACCGGCCACGAGGGCCGCATCGTCGCCGGTCGCTACGGCCGCCGCCGTGTCCTCGTGTTCCAGGGGCGGGTGCACTTCTATGAAGCGGGCGATGCCGCCGCGATGGCCGTCCCCATCGGGATCGTCGCCGCCCTCGGCGCGCCGCCCCTGATCCTGACGAGCGCGGCGGGCGCGGTGAATCCCGGCCTGCCGGTCGGAGGCCTCGTCCTCGTCTGCGACCACATCAATTATTCCGGCCTGAACCCGCTTCTCGGAGAGACGGGGGACGCCCGCTTCGTGCCCATGGTCGGTGCCTATGATGCGGGTCTCCGGGCCGATCTGACGCGAGCCGCGGCGGCTGCCGAGGTGCCGCTCCCCGAGGGCGTCTACATGTGGTTTTCCGGACCGAGCTTCGAGACGCCGGCGGAAATCCGCATGGCGGGACTGCTCGGAGCGGATCTCGTCGGCATGTCGACCGTGCCGGAGGTGATCCTGGCCCGTTTCCACGGTCTGCGGGTTGCCGCAATCTCCGCCGTGACCAATATGGCGGCAGGGATCGGAGACAGCCCGCTGGCCCACACGCATGCGGAGACGAACGCGGCCGCTGCCGCGGCGGCTCCGAAGCTGCGGCGGGTCCTCCGGGCCTATCTGTCGGGACGAGACGATGACTGATCGACACCAAGACGCCTCCTCCCGTCCGGCTGGAGCCATTCTCCTCACCGGCGCTTCGGGAGCGCTCGGCCGGGTCCTGGCACGAGGCCTCGCAGCCGAGGGCTGGACGCTGCGCCTGACCGATATCGTCCCCTTTCCCGATCCCGTGCCGGCGGGCTGCACCTTCGAGGCGGCCGACCTCGTGGACCGCGACGCGGTCGCCCGGCTCGCGGAGGGTTGCTCCGCCATCCTCCATTTCGGCGGCACGTCCGTGGAGAAGCCGTTCGACGAGGTGATCGGGCCGAACATCGCCGGCCTCTACAACATCTACGAGGCCGCCCGCCTGGCGAAGGCGCGCGTCGTCTTCGCGTCCTCGAACCACACGATCGGCTTCCACGCCCGCTCGACCACGATCGATCCCGACAGCCCCCTGAGGCCGGACGGCTATTACGGCGCCTCCAAGGTCTGGGGCGAGATGATGGCCGGGCTGTATTGGCGCAAGCACGCCGTCGAGAGCGTGATCGTGCGTATCGGCTCCTGCTTCCCGGAGCCGGTCGATGCACGCATGCTGGCGACCTGGCTTTCCTACGGCGACCTGACCCGTCTCTGCATCCGGGCGATCCTCGCGCCGCAGGTCGGTTGCTGCGTGGTCTGGGGCGCGTCGAACAACAGCCGCATGACCTGGTGGGAAGGCGATGCCAGGGACCTCATCGGCTGGGCGCCGGAGGATTCGGCCGACGGCTTCGCCGAGGCCCTCGCGGCCAAGACGAGCGACGATCCCGTGATCGAAGCCCATCAGGGCGGCGGCTATGTGAAGATCGGCTGGACGCGACCCTGAGGCCTGCATGTTCCTGCCGCAGGAGGTGATCCGGGCGAAGCGCGACGGACGGGCGCTCGAGCCGGAGGAGATCGAGGCCTTCGTCGCGGGGCTCGTCGATGGCGGGGTGGGAGAAGGCCAGGCGGCCGCCCTTGCCATGGCCATCTGCATCCGGGGCCTCTCGCTCGCCGAATGCGTGGCCTTGACGGGCGCGATGACGCGGTCGGGCACCGTGCTCGCCTGGGACCTTCCGGGGCCGGCGCTCGACAAGCATTCGACCGGCGGCGTCGGGGACGGCGTCAGCCTTGTCCTCGCCCCCGCCGTCGCGGCCTGCGGCGGCTACGTGCCGATGATCGCCGGCCGCGGGCTCGGCCATACCGGCGGCACGCTCGACAAGCTCGATTCGATCCCCGGCTATGTCTCCCAGCCCGACCTCGACACCTTCCGCCGCGTCGTGCGCGAGGCCGGCTGCGCCGTCATCGGCCAGACGCCCGACATCGCCCCCGCCGACCGCCGCCTCTATGCGATCCGCGACGTCACCGGAACGGTCGAATCGATCGATCTCATCACCTCCTCGATCCTCTCGAAGAAGCTCGCGGCCGGGCTCGACGGCCTCGTGATGGACGTCAAGACCGGGTCCGGCGCGTTCCTCGCACAGCCCGAGGAGTCGCGCGCGCTCGCCGAGCGGATCGTCGCGGTGGCGAACGGAGCCGGCCTCCGCACGAGCGCCTACCTCACGGACATGGCCGCCCCGCTCGCCTCCGTCGCCGGCAACGCGCTCGAGATCCGGCACGCCGTCGACCACCTCGCCGGACGGCAGGTCGAGCCCCGCTTTCAGGCGGTCACGGTCGCCCTCGGCGGTGCGATGCTGGCTCTGGGCGGGCTGGCCTCCGACGAGGCGGAGGGCCGGCGGCGGATCGAGGAGGCCTTCGCCTCGGGCGCGGCAGCCGAGCGGTTCGGGCGCATGGTGAGCGCGCTTGGCGGGCCGGCAGACCTCGTCGAGCGCCCGGAGCGCCATCTTCCCGCAGCGCCCGTCCGGCGCGAGATCGGTGCTTCGGCCCGCGGCTTCGTCGAGGCGATCGACACGCGCGCGCTCGGCCTCGCCGTCGTCGCGCTCGGCGGCGGCCGGGTCCGCGCCGCAGATCCCATCGATCATGCCGTGGGACTGGTCCGGTTCGCGGGGATCGGGGCCGAGATCGAGGAAGACACGCCGCTCGCGATCGTGCATGCGGGATCGGACGACGCGGCCGAGCGTGCCGCCCGCGCCGTCCGGGCCGCCTACAGCATCGGCGAGCGCCCTCCCGTCATCCCGCCGGTCGTCGGCGAACGCATCGAGGCCCCATGACGTCGCGCCCCAACTCCCTGCTCCTCGCCGTCACGGGCTGGCACGAGGAGTCCTGGCTCGATCGCTTCCGCCGCCTCCTGCCCGATCGCGACACCGTCTCCGCCCGCGAGCCTTTCGATCCGGCCTCCATCCGCTATGCTGCGACGTGGAAGCACAGGCCGGGCGTGCTCTCGAACCTGCCGAACCTCGAAGCCGTCTTCTCGCTCGGCGCCGGGATCGACCATCTCGCGACCGATCCGAACCTTCCGGACGTGCCGGTCCTTCGTGTCGTCGACCAGGACCTCACCGAGCGGATGAGCGAGTACGTCGTGATGCATTGCCTGATGCATCTGCGGAAGGGCTGGACCTATGCCGACCGCCAGCGCCGCGGCGTCTGGGAGGACGACCGCGAGCAGCCGGCCGCGCGGGATGTCCGGGTCGGCATCATGGGGCTCGGCGTGCTCGGGGGCGATTCCGCGCGCAAGCTCCGGATCATGGGCTTCGACGTCGCCGGCTGGAGCCGCACGAAGCGCGAGATCGACGGCATCCCGACCTATGCCGGCGAGGGCGAATTGCCGGCCTTCCTCGCCCGCACCGACATCCTCGTCGTGCTGCTGCCGCTGACGGCCGACACGCGCGGCCTCCTCGACGCCCGGCTCTTCGCAGGCCTCGCGCGGGACGGCCGGCTCGGCGGGCCGATCCTCGTCAATGCCGGCCGGGGCGGATTGCAGGTCGAGACCGACATCCTCGCCGCCCTCGACGACGGCACGCTGAAGGCCGCGACGCTCGACGTCTTCGAGACCGAGCCGCTGCCGTCCGCCTCGCGCCTGTGGACGCATCCGGCGGTGCAGATCACGCCCCACAACGCCGCCATGAGCGACCCCGACGCGATCGCCTCGGCCGTCGCCGCCCAGATCCGCCGCCACGAGGGCGGGCAATCCTTCATCAACGCGGTGGACCTGACGCGGGGCTATTGAGGGCGGGAGGGGCCGCTTGGCCGCCCCCTGGACTGCCGAGCACGCCATCCCGACCGTCCTCATGCTGAGGTGCTCGGCTTCGCCGAGCCTCGAAGCACGCGCGTCCGTGATGCGTCCTTCGAGGCCTCGCTTCGCGAGGCGCCTCAGGATGAGGAGGGAGGGAGTGCCGGATCAGGCTTTCAACCCCGCGGGCGCTGATGCTCCGGCAGGCGCCGCCGCATCGTGACCGGGCCGCCTCCGCCCTCGCGGATGCGGCTCTCGGCCTCCGCCAGGGGCTCGATCGCGACGGCCATGTGGTGGCCGTTGGCATGAAGCAGGCGCGCGCCGTCCAGCATCAGGCCGACATGGCCCTTCCAGAACACGACATCGCCGCGGGCGAGGGAGCCACCCTCCGGCAGGGGCTGCCCGAGCCCGGCTTCCTGCATGTCGCTGTCACGCGGCGCGGCGATGCCGGCGGCGGCGAGAGCGAGTTGGACGAGGCCGGAGCAATCGATGCCGAGGCTCGACTTGCCGCCCCAGAGATAGGGAGCGCCGAGGAGCCGTTCCGCGACGGCGACGTAATCGGGCTCGCGCTCGCTCACGGGTCGCAGATGCGCCGCCCAGGCATAGCCGCCGCCGGCGAGGGGCAGATAGCCGCGCTCGACCTCGCCGGAGGCCCCGACGGCGGCGCCGAGGCTAAGGAAGGACAGGGGCGGCGTCTTCAGGTCCGGGGCCGGATAGACGAAGGTCCGCACGGCCCGAACGCGATGGGTCGGGGCCGGCGCCTCGGCACCGAGCACGGACGACGGCAGGTAGCCGACATAGCCGTCCTGCAGGAGCTGAGCCCAGGCATAGCCGTCGCGCTCGTCGAAGATGCGGACGGGCTCGCCCATCAGCGCTTCGGTATCGAGGGGCGCATCGGGAGCGGGACGTCGCCGGAGAGGGGCGCAAGGCGCCACGATCCGGGCTTCGCGGCCCGCGACGTAGCGCTCCGCCTGCACCGTGCCCCGCAGGCGCTCGTCCGCGAGGTCGGGTCTCGCAGCCGCGAGGCGCCTGTCGGAAGTTGCCATTGCCCATCTCCGCTTCCGTCGTCCGGCATTGCCGGCCGCCAGGTCCGCGCCATTCCCGCCGCCCGTATCACACGAAGATGAAGGAAGGCCGAGGGATCGATCTCGACCCTCGCGCGTTTCTGGCTCAAGCTTGACTGTCGCCGCGCACGGCATGCCCGGGCGCGCGCACGGAAGGATGGAATGATGGGTCTTCTCGACAATATCCTCGGCAGCAAGGACGGCGGAAGCACGTCTCCGCTGACGAAGATCCTGCTGGCGCTGCTCGCGGCCAAGGCGGCCTCGTCCTATTTCGGCAAGGACGACGCCTCAGCGGCGAAGGCCGAGGCGGCCCCGGCGCCGGATCAATCGGGAACCATCCAGAGCGGCATCCTCGCCGGCTTTCCGAGCCTCGAATCCATTGCCGGCTCCATCTTCGGCCGGGGCGATGCGCCGGCGCAGAACGCGCCCGGCTCGTCTCCCGAGCCGGCAGGGTCTGGCACGATCCAGAGCGGCGTCCTCGCCGGCCTGCCGAGCCTCGATTCGCTGCTCGACCGGTTCCGCGGCGGCGGGCTCGGCGACAAGGTCGATTCCTGGGTCGGCCCGGGCGAGAACAAGCCCGTCGCCCCGACGGAGCTGAACAGCGTGCTGGACGAGCGGACGCTGGGCGAACTCGAGAAGGCCACCGGTCTGCCGCGCGATCAGCTCCTTCAGCAGCTCTCGAGCGTCCTGCCCCAGGCGATCTCGAAGCTCAGCTCGGGCGGAAGCGGGACGCGCTGAAGCGCCCCCCGGAGAGGGCGCGACGCGCTCTCTCCGCATGACGCCCTCCGTGGATCGCGCGGAGGGCGCCGTGCTGTCGGCCTGCCGTCAGGCGACCTTGATGCGGAGCGTCCCGACGCCCTCGACGCCGCCTTCCATGACGTCGCCGGTCTTGACGGCGCCGACACCGGCGGGCGTGCCGGTCATGATCAGGTCGCCCGCCTTGAGTTCGAACAGGCGAGAGATCGTCGCGATGACCTCCGGGATCGTCCAGATCAGGTCGGCGAGATCGCCCTCCTGCTTCGTCTGGCCGTTGACGTCGAGCCAGACGCGCCCCT
Organism: Enterovirga rhinocerotis; assembly: GCF_004363955.1. Classification (GTDB taxonomy): domain Bacteria; phylum Pseudomonadota; class Alphaproteobacteria; order Rhizobiales; family Beijerinckiaceae; genus Enterovirga; species Enterovirga rhinocerotis. The sequence continues at coordinate 659,801 of NZ_SNZR01000013.1, read as the reverse complement.
TGGACGGATGGCCGATCGCGGCGACGGTCTTGAGCGCCGTGCAGGGCGCCGAATGGTCGAAGCCCTTCGCGACGTCCCACGGACGCCCCATCTTCTTTGCCTCGGCCTGGAGATCCCGGCGGGTCATGTCGAGCCCGACGGCATAGCCGTAGACATGGTCCAGGGCGTCGGCCTCCGCGATGTCCCGCCCGCCCGTCTTGAGCGCGACGACGAGCTCGATCTCGTGGTGCACGTCCTTCGTGCCGGGCGGATAGGGGAAATCGCGCGCCGCATCGAGCACCGCGTCGGACGGCTTCAGGAAGAAGAAGGGAGGCTCGCGGTTCGGATCGTGCCCCATCTCCCGCGCATGCTCGGCATAGTTGCGGCCGATGCAGTAGATGCGCCGGACGGGAAAGCGCCCGCTTTCTCCCTCCACCGGCAGCGAGGCCACGGCGGGCGGATCGATGACATAGGACATGCGCGGATTTTCCTGATGGCGCTGGCCGCTTAGCCGAAAATGAAGGCCTGTTCCAGCGCGCCGGAGCAGCGGGTGGCCGGGCCCGAGGCCGGCTCAGCGCGCATCGCGCCTCGCCTGGGCATTCCGGGTCGCCTGCGAGACGCTGCCGACCTTCGCGCGGTTCACGGCGGTCCGCCGCCGGGCGCTTTCCTGGGGCCGCATCCCGGTGCGGCCGGTGCGGCCGGGATCGGGAGCGCCGGTTCCATCGGCCGCCTGTTTCGCGGCGACGGCTCCGCGCAAGGCCTCGCGCGCCTCCATGACGCGCCGACGATCGGCTTCCTTGTTGAGCCGCTTCAGCGCGCCCGCGAAGACCTGCTTGCGCCGGGCCGGCTTCTCGATATTGCCCGGGAAGCTGCCGCCCCGCTCGCCGGCCTTGCCGCGGATGCTCCGGCGCAGGGTCCGCGCCAGGGTCCGCTCCTTGTCCCGAAGCGTGCGGATGCGCTGCCGCAGGTCCGGGAGAGCGGCGCCGTCGACCTCGTAGAGGGCCGGATAATGGGTCTGCGCGAGCGTCGCGAATTCGTCCTGGCTCAGGAGCGAGCGCTCCGTCTTGAGGGCGATCGTCATGGCGTATCCTCCGGATATTGGTTCGGGTGAGCGATTCCCCTCAGCCTGCCACGGCCTCCTCGCCTGCGCCAAGTCGAAGGGGATCGCTCAGCGGCAGCGGCGGAAGGGCGTCACGCGCCAGCGGCCCCGGACCCAGCGCCGGACATGGCCGTCCCGGCAGACGACGCGCCGCTGCCGGACGCGCGCCTCCGAGACGAGATCGCTCGCCGAGACGGCCTTGGCGCTCGGCACGGCGGTCGCCGGAGGAGCGCCAAGGAGGCATAAGGCGGCCACCGCCACGACCAGCATCGACCTCATCGGCAACCCTCCACTCCGCGTCGTCGGATCATCACGCCCGATCAGGGCTCCGGGATCTCGCCCGGACGATAGCCCGGCAGCCGCCCGGCCGGCAGGATCGCCAGCAGCGCGAGCCCTGCCATGAGCAGCAGGCCGATCTTGAGCGCCTGGAGCCTCGCCTCGGTGTTGACGCGCAGGGCCTCGGCCTTCTGCTCCGGCGAGGCGTCGGTTCTCGCGATCACCCCGGCCAGGTGGTCGTTGCTGACGAACGTGATGCTGTCGAGATCGACCTGCGCCTGGATCGCGGGCGGCAGCACCGGATTCTCGGCGACCCTGCGCATGACGGCCGAACTCAGCAGGCCGACCAGCAGCGCGCCGGCGACGGCCGTCCCGACCGCCGCGGCGAGGTTGTTGGTCGTGCCCCTCAGCGAGCCGACATCGCCCGCGAGTTCCTTCGGCGATGCGGTCACGAGCACGTTGAAGAGCAGCGTCACGAGCGATCCCTGGCCGATGCCGAAGACGACGAGCCCGAGCAGCACGGGGATGGAACTCCAGTCGTTCCGGACCACCAGGGCGAGCCACAACAGCGCGACGGTGCACAGCACGAAGCCGAAGCGGCCGATCTGACGCGGCGTGAAGCGGTCGTAGAAGCGGACGATGACCATGGCCGCGAAGAACACCGTCAGGTTGAACGGCAGCATGGCGACGGCCGTCGCCATGGGCGTGCGGCCCTGCACGATCTGGATGTAGAGCGGCACGGAGAAATTGAGCGCGGCCTCGAGCGCGACGACCGAGAACATGGCGTAGACGGCCGCCCGTTCGGCCGGCGATTCGAGGACGGAGAGCGGCAGGAGGGGCGTCTCGCCCGACGCCTCCCGTCGCCGCGTCCAGCGCAGGAAACCCTGCCCGAGCACGAGGCCGATCACGATCATGACCGGCGCCGGCGACAGCCCGAGCAGCGTGAAGGGCGCTCCGGGCTGCGCGATCCCCAATCCCCACCGGTTGAGGTTGTTGAAGCCGAAGCTGATCAGGACGATCGCCGAGGCCGCGAGCGCAACCCCGACGAAGTCGATCCGGACGTCGGGCCGGCCCTGGTCAGGCCGCAGGCGGAAGCTCAGGAAGAGCACGAGCGCCGAGACCGCGATCAGGATCCCGAAGACCGGCCGCCAGCCGATATAGGTGCCGAGCACGCCGCCGATGAGGAAGGCCGCGACGCCCGCGCCGGCACGGGCCGAGCCGAGCGCCCCGAGCGCCGTCGCCTGCTGGGCGCCGCGATAATTCTCCGCGATCAGGGCAACGAGCGCCGGCACGATGACCGCGCCCGCAGCGCCGCAGACGGCCTGAGCCGTGATCATGATCGTCGCGTTCGGGCTGAACGTCATCATCACCTGCGAGACACAGAAGACCACCACCGCGAGGCGGAAGACCCTGAGCGCTCCGGACCGCTGGACCAGCTTCGCGCCCAGCATCACGAAGCCGGCGACGATCATGGAATAGGCGACGATCCCGGTCGCCACCGTCGTCGGCGGGACGCCGAAGCTCTGAACCATTCCGCCCAGGGCCACCGGCAGCGAGGCGACGTTGAACGACATGATCGCCTGGCCGAGCGCGATGCAGATCATCGGCACCCAGGATGCCTGCTCCTCGGCATGCGGCCCGTCGGTCGTCGTCGCACCCGTCATCGCTGCCCCCTGAAGAAGTTGCCGGAAAAGCCCATCATCGCCGCGTGCCGCGATCAGGCCGGCGCGGAAACGAGAAGGTCGAGGCCGAGGCGCTGCGACAGGAACTGCGCGACCAGTTGCCCCTTGATGCTGTTCCCCGCCTCGTCCAGCGGCGGGGCGAAGGTGCCGAGCCCGCCCTTCCCCGGCGAGACCGTGACGATCCCTCCGCCGATCCCGCTCTTGCCGGGAAGGCCGATCTCGTAGAGCCAGTCGCCCGAGGTCTCGTAGAGGCCCGCCGTCAGCATGACCGCGAGCGCGTAGTGGCAGACGGAGGGGTCGACCACCTGCTCGCGCGTGACGGGATTGAAGCCGCCATCGGCGAGCGTCGCGCCCATCACGGCGAGATCGCGGGCGCTCACGTCCAGCGCGCATTGCCGCGTGTAGAGGTCCGTCGCCTCCATCGGATCGCAATAGATCCGCCCGACGCTGTCGAGCATCAGCGCGATGCTCCGGTTCCGATGATTGGTTTCGGAGGCGGACTGGTAGACCTCCTCGTTCAGAGCCAGGTCGCGCCCCGCGAAGCGCGACAGGCCATCGCGGATGAAGCGCCACCGCTCTTCGAGCGTGGCGCCAGGGACGAGGCTCGTCGTCGCGATCGCACCGGCATTGACCATGGGGTTCGTGCGCCCCCCGGGGCTGCGCTCGATCCCGGCCAGCGAGTTGAAGGCATATCCGGTGGCGTTGACGCCGAGCCGCTCGCGCGCTCCGGTCGCGCCGATCAGGTCGCAGACGAGCGCGAAAACGAACGGCTTCGAGACGCTCATGATCGTGAAGTCGCGGTCCGCGTCGCCGACGGCGAAGGCACGGCCGTCGGTTCCGACGACGCAGATACCGAAAAGGTCGGCCGGAACGCGCGCCAGCGCCGGGTAGACTTGCGAAACCTCGCCGGTGCCGATGGAAGAAAACCGCTCGTGAGCCTCAACGACCAGACTCTGGACGCGCTCGGCGGAGGGCAGGCGGCCGGTCGAGACATGCCGTTCCGGCTGATCTGCGCTCCCCCTCACCTCCATCGACACACTCCGAAAATTTTATATTTATCACGTTCTATTTCGAGCAAGTCTCAGGATACACGCACAGGAGATTAGGCGCGTCAAGGACTAGAAAACCTGTTTAGATGCGCAGTATGACGGGGCGGGGCACGGCCGATTTGCTGTGCCCTTCGGGCTGTCGGCTCGTGCGCGGATCCCCCGCCGCCGACCCGCAGACGGGAAGGCACGTCATGATCCGCGTCGGGCAAAAGTATCAGCACCTCGTCCACGGCCTCGGCTGCGGCTGCCAGAGCCCGTTGCTGGAGAGAGCCTCTCGCCGCCTCGACGCCTTCTCCCGCCGCGGCTTCCTGACAGGCGTCGCCGCGCTCGCCGGAGCGGCCGCGGCGCCGGCCCTTGCTCAGCCCAGCGGGGCGCCGGGCAAGACGCTGCTGCGGCGGGCGCGGCTCTTCGACGGCAAGGCGGATTCCCTGCGCGCGGCCCAGATCCTGATCGAGGGCGGCCGCGTCATCTCCGTCGACACCACCAATGCCGCGCCGCAGCCGGGCTGGACCGTGATCGATTGCGGCGACCGCATGGTGATGCCCGGCCTCATCGACGCGCATTGGCACACGCTGTTCGCGGCCGTGCCGGCCCATGTGCTCGTGACCGCGGATCCCGGCGCGATCTTCGCCGCCTCCACGGCCGAAGCCGCCCGCACCCTGCAGCGCGGCTTCACGACGGTCCGAGACCTCGGCGGCCCGGTCTTCTCCTTCAAACAGGCGATCGATACGGGCGTCATTCCCGGCCCGCGCATCTATCCGTCCGGCGCGATGATCACGACGTCGGGGGGGCATGCCGATCTGCGCATGCTGACCGACATCCCGCGCGAGCCGGCCCGCCTCAGCAAGATCGAGAGCTTCGGCGGCGCGATGATCGCCGACAGCGTCGGCGAACTCAAGCTGCGGATCCGCGAACAGCTTCTGCAGGGCGCCTCCCAGATCAAGCTCGTCGGAGGGGGCGGCGTCTCGTCCCCGCGCAGCCCGCTCGACATGGTGACCTTCGGCGAGGACGAACTGCGCGCCGGCGTCGAGGTCGCGCGCGACTGGAACACCTATGTCGCCGTGCACGCCTTCGCGCCGCAGGCCGTCCAGCGCGCCGTCGCGGCCGGCGCCGCCTGTATCGAGCACGCCCATCTGATGGACGAGAAGACCGCCGCATCGATGGCGGAGAAGGGCGTCTGGCTCAGCATCCAGCCCTTCCTGAGCGAGGCGGATTCCGGGCCGCTGACGGGGGCGAGCCACGACCGGATGCAGCAGGTCATCGGCGGCACCCCGACGGCTTTCGCGCTCGCCCGGAAGCACGGCATCAAGACCGCCTGGGGCTCCGATATCCTGTTCTCGGCGCAGATGACCCCGCGCCAGGGCACCATGCTCAGCCATCTCGGCCGCTGGTACAGCAATGCCGAGGCCCTGCGGATGGCGACCTCCGGCAATGCCGGGCTGCTCGCCCTGTCCGGGCCGCGCAACCCCTATCCCGGCAAGCTCGGCGTGATCGAGGAGGGGGCTTTCGCCGACATCCTCGTCGTGAACGGCAACCTGCTCGAGAACCTGAGCCTGATCGAGGATCCCGGCACGAATCTCGCACTCGTCATGAAGGATGGCCAGATTCACAAGAACACGCTCCGCTCCTAGCCGCGGGAGCACACGGGATCTCCCGCAGGAGCGGACGTGAGGGATCTGCCCGCCGGCGCCGTCCGGCGGCGCAGCGCGGATCCCTCCCTCGCCGAAAGCGCGGCCGAACGTCTTCGCGCCCTGATCGTGTCGAACACGTTCAAACCCGGCGACGCGCTCGGAGAGCCGATGCTGGTCGAGCGGCTCGGGACGTCCCGCAGTCCGGTCCGCGAGGCCTTGCGCCAACTCGCGACCGAAGGCCTCGTCACATTGCGGCGGAACCGGGCCGCGATCGTCTCGCGTCTCGATCCGGCGGAGCTGCACCACCTCTTCGAGGCCGAGGCCGCGATCGAGGGCTTCGCCGCCTCCCTGGCCGCCCTCCGCCCCGGCCGCCAGGACCTGAACCGGATGGCCGAGCTCCAGGAGGCGCTGGAGCGGGCCCATGACGAGGGCAACGCCGCCCGCTACATGCAGGCGAACCGGCAGCTCCACAGCCTCATCGTCGCCGCCGCCCGCAATCCGATCCTCGTCCAGATGCACGATCGCATCCTGCGCCAGTTGCAGCGGGCCCGGAACGCCGCCCTGTCGCAGGACGGCCGGATCGAGCAATCGATCCGGGAGCACCGCGCCATCCTCGCGGCGATCGAGGCGGGGGATGGCGACGAGGCCAGGAGGCTCGTCACCGGGCACATCCTGAACACCGATCAGGCCATCGCTCTCCTGCAGCAGGCCGTGCCGTCTCCTCGGGGCCCGGCCCACGCATCCCCCCGACCGCTTGCCGAGGAGAGAGCGCCTTCGCGGCCGATCAGCGGCCCGCCATGATCCGCGACAGGGCGGGCGGGAGGCCGGAATTCGGCTTCGCCGCGGGGCGGAGGTGGCGTCCTGCCTCCGGCAGGCGCGGCGTCATGGCGACCAGCATCTCGAGCTGGCGGATCGAGGCGGCGATCGGATCGACCAGCGGCACGGGGATCCGGTCCGCGACGAGCGGCGCGAGGCCGGCCAGCGGCGCGCCGGCGAGGACGATGACGTCGGGCCTGTCCTGCTCGACCGTGCGGCAGGCGAGCGCCACGAGCTGCTCGGCCTTCTCCTCCTGAACCTCGCCGATCGAGCGGAAGGCCTCGTCGAGATGCCGGATCGAGGCGCAGCGGCCGGTGAGGCCGTGTAGCGCGACGCAGTCCTCGTACCAGGAGGCGAGGGCCGGCGCGAAGGTCACGAGCGAGAAGCGCCGGCCGAGGAGGCAGGCGGCCAGCATGCCGGCCTCGGACATCCCGACGACCGGCACCTCGACCACGTCGCGCGCGGCATGGAGGCCCGGATCGCCGAAGGCCGCGATCACGGCCCCGTCATAATCGCCGCCCTTCTCCGCCAGCATCTCGAGCGCGATCGCGCCGCCGATCTGCGCCTCGGCCCGGCTCGACAGATACGGAAAGCCGCGCGGCGCCGTCACGGCGACGATCTCGGTGCCGGGCGAGGCCGCCCGCGTCGCGACCGCCGCCAGCCTCTCCGTGACGGAGGGGCTCGTATTGGGATTGAGGACCAGCAGCCGCATCAGACGGCCGCCATGCGCTTCAGCCCGACCAGCCGATCGCAGACGAGGAGAGCGAGGATCGTCAGCACGACCATGATCGTGGCGACGGCCGCAAGGGTCGGATCGGGGGACATCTCGAGCTGGTTCAGAAGCTGGATCGGCAGGGTCTTCGTGCGGACGTCGACGAGGAAGATCGAGACCGGGTAGTTGTCGAAGGACACGATGAAGGCGAAGAGCGCGCCGGAGACGAAGCCCGGCAGGATGTTCGGCACCAGCACGCGCCACAGCGCGGCCGGATAGGAACAGCCGAGCATGCGGGCCGCATCCACCATCGCGAAGTCGAAGAGGGCGAGGCTCGCCAGCACCGTCCGCATGATGAACGGCATCGTCACCACCACATGGGCCAGGAGCAGCGCCGCGTAGCCGTCGCGCAGCCCGATCTCGCGGGCGGCCTGCAGCATGGCGATGCCGAGCACCAGGCCCGGAATCATCAGCGGCGAGGTCATGAAGGTTGCGACCAGCCGGCCGCCCGGGATGAAGCCGCGCACGATCGCGATCGCGCAGAGCGTGCCGAGGAGGAGCGAGATCGCCGTCGACAGCCCCGCGATCTGCGTCGACAGCCAGAGCGCGCGCAGGATGCCGTCGGCGTTCCGGATGTTCTCGTACCAGCGCAGCGAGAAGCCGGTCGGCGGAAACGAGAAGATCGTGGAGGGCGAGAAGGAGATCGGGATCACGATCGCGATCGGCATGATCAGGAAGATCAGCACCAGCGCGAGGATGATCGCCGACAGGATTCGGGCCGCGGTCGCCATGTCAGCGCCCTCCCCGCTGTTCGAGGCTGCGGGTCAGGAAACTCGAGGCGAAGACGATGGAGAGCGCAATGACCAGCATCACGCAGGCCATGGCCGACCCGAGCTGGTAGTCGCGGAAGTTCAGGAAGGCCTTCGCCATGACCATCGACATCGTCATGTAGCGCTCGCCGATGAGGAGGCCGGGCGTGACATAGGCCGCGACCGAGATCGCGAAGACGATCGATGACCCGGCGACGATCCCCGGCATGGTCAGCGGCAGGACGACCCGGCGGAAGGTCGTGAACGGCCCCGCGCCGAGCGTCGCCGCGGCGTCGAGATAGCGCCCGTCGAGCATCCGGATCACGGAATAGAGCGGCAGGATCATGAAGGGCAGGAACACGTTCACCATGCCGATGACGAGGCTCATCTCGGTGAAGACGAAGCGGATCGGCCCGTCCGTCAGCCCGGTATTGATCAGGAGCCAGTTCAGGATGCCCTCGCGGCGGAACATGATCGTGAGGCCAAAGGTCTTGACGATGATGCTGACCGTCAGCGGAAGGAAGACGAGCGAGAACAGAAGGACCTGCATCACGCCGCCGGTCCGCGCGAGAGCATAGGCCGCCGGATAGCCGACGAGGAGCGAGATCAGCGTCACCCGGAAGGCGAGGGTCAGCGAATCCCAGATGACGCCGCGGTAATAGGCGTCGCCGAGGACGCGGGCATAGCCGTTCAGCGTCAGGCCGTCCGCGCCTTGGACGCTCTTGGCGAGGAGCAGCCCGAGCGGGAGGGCGAAGACGATGCCCATGAAGAGGAGGGCGGGCAGCGCCATGAGGCCGCGCATGTCGCCCTCGAACCGCAGCCGGCTCCGCGCGGGTCTCGCCGCCGGCGCTCCGGACAGGACCCCGCTCATGACGCGGCCGATGCAGGCGCGGGGAACACCATCGTGTCCTCGACGCGCCAGGTCAGGGCGAGTTCGCTGCCGGATGGCAGGCCGCCCGGCGGCAGCCGCGCGATCTCGGCCTGGATCAGGTCGCCGGACCGTTCGCCGCGCAGATGGAGCTGCGTCTTGGCCCCGAGATAGACGACATCGGTGAGCCGGGCCCTGACGACATTGCGGCCATCGCCCTCGCTCTCCCCGATCGAGATGGCCTCCGGCCGCACCGCGACGACGACGGGGCTGCCCGGGCGGAACTGCGCCGGAGCCCGCATGCGACCGAAGGCCGTCTCGACCTCGACCTCGCCGCCATGGCTCGAGACGACGGTGCCGCCGAGGCGCGTCGAGAGCCCGACGAATTCGAGCACGAACAGCGATTTCGGCGAGGTGTAGATGTCGGCGGGCGTGCCGAGATGCTCGATCTGGCCTTCGTTCATGACGGCGATCCGGTCGCTCATGACGAGCGCCTCGTCCTGATCGTGCGTGACGAAGATCGAGGTGATGCCGAGATCGCGCAGGATATGGCGGAGCTCGATCTGCATGGTCTCGCGGAGCTTGCGGTCGAGCGCGGAGAAGGGCTCGTCGAGCAGCAGGATGGCCGGCTCGACCACGATGGCCCGCGCCACCGCGATGCGCTGCTGCTGTCCGCCCGACAGCGCGCTGACGGAGCGGTCGGCGAAGGGCGCCATCCGCACGAGCTGGAGGGCCTCCCCGACACGGCGTTTGATCTCGTCGCGGCTGCGGCGCTGGTTGGTGAGGCCGAAGGCGACGTTCTCCGCGACCGTCAGATGCGGGAACAGGGCATAGTTCTGGAAGACGACGCCGACCTGGCGCTTGTGCGCGGGCACGCGCGTCAGCTCGCGGTCGGCGATGACGATGCGCCCGGTCTCGGGGCGCATCAGGCCTGCGATCAGCCGGAGCAGCGTCGTCTTCCCGCAACCCGACGGGCCGAGAAGGGAGACGAACTCCCCCTTCTCGACGGTCAGGTTCAGGTCGTGCAGCACCGTGGCCGAGCCGAAGCGCTTGGTGAGCTGCGCGACCTGAAGATAGGCCGGAGGACGGCCAGACGCCGGAGCAGGCCGTGCGACGCTCGTCATCGGGCGGCGACCTCGCGCTCGAAGCGCTCGATCCACTTGTTGCGGTTGTCGGCGAAGTACTCCCAATCGAGCACGACCATGTCGGGGAAGGTCAGGCCGGCGGGCAGCACAGTCTTCGTGTTGGTCGGCTTCGAGTAGAAGGTCTTGGCGACCATCGCCTGCGTCTCGGGATTGAGCAGCTCATTGATGAAGGTCACGCCGAGATCGCGGTTCGGACCATTCGCGACGAGGGCGACGCCGGCCGGCATCGCGATCACGCCTTCCTTCGGATAGGACTGGTCGACCGGCGCGCCGGCCGCCTTGCGGAACAGGGTCGTGCGGGAATCCGGGGCGAGATAGGCGAGGCATTCCCCGGTTTCGAGGAGCTGCTGGGCCTGCGGCGCGTTCGTCGAGACCTGGAGGATGTTGGGCCGGAGCTCGCGCAGCTTGCCGAAGCCTTCGTCGGCGAGCTTGAGGCATTCCGCGAGCGGCTTGCCGGTCGCGAGCTGCGTCGCCGCGAGGAGCGGCGCCACGGCCTGGGTGATGCGCATCGAGATGAGGATGAGGCCGTCGCGGTACGTCTTGTCCCAGAAATCGGCGTAGCTCGCGACGCCCTTGACCTTCTGCGTGTTGTGCGAGGCCGAGCACATCGGCTGGCACCAGTTGGCCCACATGCCGTCCGCTGGTTTGGCGAGAGCGGGCAGATCGGCGAGGGTCGTCACCTCGGCGGGGAGCTTCTGGATCAGCTTCTCACGCTGCGCGAGGACGAGGACGGGATCGTCCATCATCGTCACGGTCATCGTCGGCCGATCCTTGTTGTTGCGGATCTTCTCGAGGTTGATGAGCGAATTCGTGCCCTCGAAGAGGATCTTCATGTTGTGCTTCTTCTCGATGAGCGGGAAGAGCACGTCCGTCAGGCCCGGCGAGGCCGGACCGCCGATGAAGATCTCGCGCGTCTGGGCGCGCAGGATGCTGGGGAAGCCCGTGACGGCGGCGGCGGTTCCGGCTGCCGCCAGAATGCTGCGGCGGCTGATCTTCGAACGGTTCATGCGACGGAGTCCTTCGGGTTCGGCTCGGGATTGCGGTCGGGCGGTCAGACGACGAGCGTGCCGTCGACGGGGTTGAACGGGATCGGGAAGACGCCGCGCGGGGCGATCTCGGGATACGGGCCGCGGGCGAGGAAGCGGCCCTCGCCGGGAGGGCCGATCACGCGGCCATTCGCGAAGACCGCCTCGCCGCGCAGATAGGTCGAGACGACGCGGCCCCGGACCTCTCGGCCCTCGTAGGGCGTGTAGTCGCCGCCGTGATGCTGCCCGGCGAGCGTCAGGACCTGCGTCGCGTCGGGGTCCCAGAGCACGAGGTCGGCATCCGCCCCGATGGCGATCGCGCCCTTCCGCGGCGCGAGGCCGAAGAGCCTGGCCGGCCGCGTCGCGACGAGATCGACGAAGGTCTCGAGGTCGATGCGCCCCTTCACGACGCCCTCGTGGAAGGCGATCGGAAGCCGCGCCGCGAGGCCCGGAATGCCGTTCGGCACCTGGTCGAAGGAGGCATCCTCCCCGGCGACCTTCTTGCCCCTGGGGCTGTCGAAGTTCATCGGCGAGTGATCGGACGAGATGATGCCGAGCGTGCCGTCGCGGAGGTAGTGCCACAGGCCCTCGGTGTCGGACGCGGAGCGGGCCGGCGGGCCGAAGATGAACTTCGCGCCCTCGAAGCCCGGCCGGTCGAGATCCTCGGCCGTGAAGGCGAGATATTGCGGACAGGTCTCGGCCCAGATCTTGAGCCCCTGTGCCCGGAAGCGCGCCACCTCCGCCGCCGTCTCGGGGCAGGAGACGTGGAAGATCTGGATCGGCACGTCGAGCATCTCGGCGATGGCGGCGATGCGCCCGATCGCCTCGCGCTCGACGAGAGCGGGCTTCGCCCAGGGGTGGTATTTCGGCGCCGTCAGGCCCGCCGCGACCAGCCGCTTCGAGAGGTATTCGATCAGCCCATGGTGCTCGGCATGGACGCAGACGAGCGCGCCGGCCTTGCGCGAGGCCGCGAGCGTCTCGATGAGCTGCGCGTCGTTCAGACCGACCCCGTCATAGGTCATGAAGACCTTCACCGAGCGGCAGCCGCTCTCGACGAGGGGAGGAAGCTCCTCCTCGAGCACCTTCGGCGTCGGATCGGTGATGGTGAGGTGGAAGGAATAGTCGATCCGCGCCTTCGCCGCGCGGCGGTGGTAATCCTCGACGGTCTCCTTCAGCGAACCGCCGCGAGGCTGCCAGGCGAAGGAGACGATCGTCGTCGTCCCGCCAGCCGCCGCGGACGCCGTGCCCGTGTCGAAATCGTCGCTCATCTCGCTCGGGCCCGTTCCGGGCTGATCGAGATGGACATGGGTGTCGACCCCACCCGGCAGCACGAGCAGGCCGCCGGCATCGATCACCCGCTCGGCCGTGAGGCCTACGGCCAGGGCCGCGATGCGTCCGTCGCGGATCCCGATATCGGTCCGCGCGACGCCGCCCGACGTGACGACGGTTCCGCCTCGTATGACGGCATCGAAATCCAAGACCATTGCCGCATGCCCCACCAGGGAAGGCCGACGATCCGACCTGCGAGGGCAGCCAGCAAATGGTATGCCGGATTGGAAAATCAGACGCGCGCACAAGGACATGAGCCCAGCGCGCGCATGGCGCGAGCCAGGGCTGCGACCGCGCGGGGGCGACCTGCCTTCAATCTGAGCAGCACGCGGCGCCTGTTGCACGTTCGATCGGCGGAAACCTCGTTCCATGCCGAGATCAGGACCGGGGTCTGCCCGAAACCATCCCTCTGAACCGCCACACGGATAACCGGGCGATGCTGCGAGCCGTGCTCCGATCGCCTCAATTGCCGGGGCCGACGGCAACGTTGTTCTAGTTTTGCCGCTCTCTAAAGAATCCCATTTGTATTGACAATGTCACATTACGCACGGAAAATGTAACTGCAAATCACTGCTTCGCATGTGTTTGTTGCCCTAACTACCCCTGAACAACTAAAGCGTTTGATCACACTGGAATAATCTCAATGCGATCTCTCACTCTCATGCCCCACCGCCTCAAACGCCTGCTTCTCGATGGCGGACGGTATGGCCGCTGTCGGGCGCACCATCGCCCCACGGACCGGGCCTGATCGAGGCTCGGGCACCGCGTTCCTGAGATGCGCAGATGAAGATGAGAGACGAACATGGTCAGCTACACGATCGAAGTCGCCGAGGATGAGGTCGGCATCGTCGTCCTCGGGCAGGACGGCTATCGGTTCTTCGGCACCGATTCCCGCGTGAGATCGCTCGAAGGGCACGATTTTCCCTCGGCGGCGGCAGCGACGCGCGCCGCGTCCGACCTGATCCGGTCCGGCCGGCGGCCGATCGAGCCGCGGAGAAGGCCCGGCTCCTACCTCACCTCCTCCGCCGCCTGAGCGGCTCGAGGGCGGCGCTTCTGCCGCTCACAGCCACTGGCGGTCGTGCGTGAACTCGATGTTCAGCCAGTGGCTCGGCGGCCCTGACCCGAGCCCCTCGGCGATCTCCGCCCTGATCCCGTCGAAGAAGTTCAAGGGGCGCGGGCCGAAATCGGCTCCGGCGAGGAAGGTGATGTCGACGAAGCGGGCACGGCCCATCTTCGCGACATAGGTCGTGAAATCCTCGAAGCCGTGGCGCTGCTGGATGTCCTGCGCCAGGCGGCGCACCTCCTCGTCGAGATCGCCGGGCGCGATCTGGATGATGTCCCTCGCCGAGCGCCAGCAGGCACGGAGCGGAAGGGGAAGCAGCGCGAGGCTCAGCACCGCCAGCACGGCCGGATCGAGATACGGCGCGAGGTGGTCGAAGCGCGTGCCATGCACGACGCCAGCGAGGAGGAAGCTGATGCCGAGCGCGACGCTGACGACGCCGGACACGATCCAGTTCCTCGCGTCGATGCCGAGGAGGTCCGAGCCGAGACGCCGCGCCTGCCGCCCGATGATGATCCCCGCGACGAGCGCCACGATGCCCGCCCCGACGGCATAGATGGCACCGGGGCCGAAGGAGACCGTGCGCCCCCCGCCGAACAGATCGTTCAGCGCGACGAGGAAGGCGTAGCCGCACGACAGCGACAGGACGATGCTGTTGAGCAGGACCAGCATCGGCTCGAGATGCCAGAAGCCGAACTGGAAATGGCGCGTGCTGCCCTTCGCCAGAAGTACGGAGACGCCGAGCGCCAACGCCGTCATGGCCGCATCCACCACGGAATAGACGCCGTCGAATACGATCGAGCTGGAATTGATCGAAAGCCCGACCGCGATCCCGAGCGCTGCGTCGATGACGGTTACGGCGATGGAATAAAGAAGAAGCCGCTGTTCTTGCCGATTGTCATGAAACTGCAAAAATCACCAAACTGTAGTCACGTGACTGCCGATCCTATGGCATTATCGGGGCCAAAAGTCATCCTGTATCTGCTTCATCGGCAGGCTTGGGCGGTTCCGGAACAGGGAAACCGGCGCCAGCGCGGAGCCCCGCATCCGCTCGACAACCCTCCGCCCCGTCCCTAGAAGTCCGCCGGGAAGGCCGCGTGGCGGCCGCAGCGCACGGGTTCATCCGCCATGAGCGGCGTCAACGAGATCAGGTCGACCTTCATCGACTACTTCGGGAAGCACGGGCACGAGCCGGTGGCCTCGTCGCCGCTCGTGCCGCGGAACGACCCGACGCTGATGTTCACCAATGCCGGCATGGTGCAGTTCAAGAACGTCTTCACCGGCATCGAGAAGCGGCCCTATTCGCGCGCCGCCACGGCCCAGAAATGCGTTCGCGCGGGCGGCAAGCACAACGACCTCGACAATGTCGGCTACACGGCCCGGCACCACACCTTCTTCGAGATGCTGGGGAACTTCTCCTTCGGCGACTATTTCAAGGAGCAGGCGATCGATCTCGCCTGGACCCTGATCACCAAGGAGTTCGGGCTGCCGAAGGACAAGCTCCTCGTCACCGTCTATGCCGACGACGAGGAGGCGGCCACGCTCTGGCGGAAGATCGCGGGGTTCCCGGACGAGAAGATCATCCGCATCGGCACCTCCGACAACTTCTGGCAGATGGGCGATACCGGCCCCTGCGGCCCGTGCTCCGAGATCTTCATCGACCAGGGCCCGTCGCTCCAGGGCGGCCCGCCCGGCTCTCCGGACGAGGACGGCGACCGCTTCCTCGAATTCTGGAACCTCGTCTTCATGCAGTTCGAGCAGATCGAGCCCGGCAACCGCGTCGCGCTGCCGCGCCCCTCGATCGACACCGGGATGGGGCTCGAACGGATTTCGGCGATCCTGCAGGGCGTCCATTCCAACTACGACACGGACC
The DNA here is from genome assembly GCF_004363955.1 of Enterovirga rhinocerotis. Classification (GTDB taxonomy): domain Bacteria; phylum Pseudomonadota; class Alphaproteobacteria; order Rhizobiales; family Beijerinckiaceae; genus Enterovirga; species Enterovirga rhinocerotis. The sequence continues at coordinate 644,448 of NZ_SNZR01000013.1, read as the reverse complement.
TCTTCCGCGCGCTGATCGACGCGGTCTCCCACGCCATCGGGCGCCCCCCCGAGGATGCGACCCGCGCCTCCTACCGGGTCATCGCGGACCATCTGCGCGCCTCGTCCTTCCTCGTCGCGGACGGGGTCCTGCCCTCGAACGAGGGCCGCGGCTACGTGCTGCGCCGGATCATGCGCCGGGCGATGCGCCACGCGCAGCTCCTCGGCGCGCGCGATCCGGTAATGTGGCGGCTCGTCCCGACCCTCGTGCGCGAGATGGGCGTCGCCTATCCCGAACTCGGCCGGGCCGAGGCGCTGATCGTCGAGACGCTGAAGCTCGAAGAGACGCGCTTCCGCAAGACGCTCGAGCGCGGCCTCGCCATGCTCGACGACGAGAGCGCCGGCCTCACGAGCGGGCAGCGCTTCTCGGGCGAGACGGCCTTCACGCTCTACGACACCTACGGCTTCCCGCTCGACCTGACGCAGGACGCGCTGAAGTCGCGAGGCATCACCGTCGACACCGATGCCTTCGGCGCGGCGATGGAGCGCCAGCGCGAGAAGGCGCGGGCCGCCTGGGCGGGCTCTGGCGAGGCCGCGACGGACACGGTCTGGTACGCCGTTCGCGAGAAGACCGGCGCGACCGAATTCCTCGGCTACGACACCGAGACGGCGGAGGGCGTCGTCGCCGCCATCGTCAAGGATGGGGCCGAGGCCGCAGAGATCCGCGCCGGCGAGACCGGGCTCGTCGTGCTGAACCAGACGCCGTTCTACGGCGAATCCGGCGGCCAGGTCGGCGATACCGGCCTTCTCCTCGGCGCCGGCATCCGGGCGCGGGTGGTCGATACCGAGAAGAAGCTCGGCGACCTCTTCGTCCACCACGTCACGGTCGAGGAGGGCGCGCTCGCACCCGGCGCCTCGCTGGAGCTGAAGGTGGACCATGCCCGCCGCAGCGCCATCCGCGGCCACCATTCGGCGACGCATCTCCTGCACGAGGCGCTCCGCCGCGTCCTCGGCGACCATGTCGCGCAGAAGGGCTCGCTCGTCTCCCCCGACAGGCTGCGCTTCGATTTCAGCCATCCGAAGCCCATCAGCCCGGAGGAACTTTCGGCCGTCGAGGACATGGCGAACCGCCTCGTCCTGCAGAACGAGCCCGTCGTGACCAAGCTGATGGCGGTCGACGATGCCGTCGCCTCGGGCGCCCGCGCCCTCTTCGGCGAGAAATACGGCGATGAGGTCCGCGTCGTCTCCATGGGGACGGACCGCGAGGACGGCGCCGCGCCGAAGACCTTCTCGGTGGAACTCTGCGGCGGCACCCATGTCGGCCGCACCGGCGATATCGGTCTCGTCGCGGTGCTCGGCGAGAGCGCGGTCGCGGCCGGCGTGCGGCGCCTCGAGGCGCTCACCGGCGAGGCGGCGCGCCGCCATCTCTCGGGCGAGAGCAAGGCTCTGCGCGAGGCGGCGTCGCTCCTGAAGATCCCGGTCGCCGAGGTGACGGATCGTCTGTCGGCTCTGATCGAGGAGCGCCGCAAGCTCGAACGCGAGCTCGCCGATGCCCGCCGCAAGCTCGCCATGGGCGGCGGCGCCGGAGGCGGCGAAGGTCCGAAGACGGTCGCCGGGATCAGCTTCCTCGGCCGGGTCCTGCGGGGCGTTCCCGCGAAGGATCTCAAGCCCCTCGTCGACGAGGCCAAGGCGTCCATCGGCTCGGGAATCGTCGCCTTCGTCGCGGTGGACGAGAGCGAGCGGGCCTCGATCGTCGTCGGCGTCACGGCCGACCGGACTGCGGAGGCCAACGCGGTCGATCTCGTCCGCGCCGGCTCGGCCGCTCTCGGCGGCAAGGGCGGCGGCGGCCGGCCCGACATGGCCCAGGCCGGCGGACCGGACGGAGCCCAGGCCGAGGCTGCGCTCGCCGCGGTCGAGGCCGCCATCGGCGCGGGCGCGAAACCCGCCGCGGCCTGACGGCCGCGGGCGCCACCTCTCCTCCACAATCGCCGGCCAAGGAGCAGGCCCGACCAGCCGGACCGACCGCCGACCCATGCCGCGTGATTACAGCCCCCTGCGCCTCGCCATGGCCTTCGGCATCGCCCTCGCGGCGGCCGTGCCGGCGCATGCGACGGGTCGCTTCGGCCCGGCGGACGTCTATGCGCGCGTTCCGCCGATCGACGATCGCGGGCGCGACCAGCTCAGCATGTTCAACCGCTGGAATCCGGACCCGATCGGCAACCACGCGCGCAACCTCGCGAGCGTCAGGCCGGATCTCGCCGCCGTCGTGCGCAAGGCGCAGGGCGACAATCCGGGTATCCGCTTCGTGGTCGGCTCGGGCGCCCGCAGCGAAGGCCAGCAGCGGCAGGCCGAGGCCTGGGGCTGGTCGCCGCGCGTCCATCCTTTCGCGCGCTCGCCCTCGCTCCGCAAACATCTCGAGGGCATGGCCGTCGACCTCTGGCCGCTCGACGAGCAGAACCGCGTCGTCTTCTCCCCCGCCCAGCAGTCGCGCGTGGCCGGGGCGATGATGCGCGCCGCGCGCGATCTCGGCGTGCGCCTGTCCTGGGGCGGCAACTGGCGGCGCAAGAAAGACCCGACCCATTTCGAACTGATGCGTTAGACCATGCCGCCGTCGCGCCGAAGCGAGGGCATGGTCTAACGTATTGTGATCGCATGCTGTTATCGGAGAACCTGATTCCCCTTTTCCGAAGCTTGCGCTAAACGAAGAGCGCGGCCCGCACAGAGAGCCGCATCAGGAGGAAGCCCGGCATGAACGCTCCGACCCCGGCCGTCGCGCCCGATCTCGGCACCGGCGGCTATCTGGTGGACATCCTCGTCCACGGCTATCCGGGCAAGTCGGTCTGCCATGGGGGGCTCGGCTGGAGCACCATCGCGCTCCTGCGCGGCCATGGCCGCATCGCCCTCGTCGATGTCGGCTGCTTCGGCCAGCGCGACCCGATCCTGAAGGGACTCGCCCGTGTCGGCCTGACGCCCGCGGACGTCACCGACGTCATCCTGAGCCACTCGCACTGGGACCATTCGGTCAACTGGGTGATGTTCCCGAAGGCGCGGATCGTGATCGGCGAGGAGGAGCTCGCCTGGTCGCTCGCTGAGCCCTGGGGCACGACGCCCGTGCCGGAACTCTATGTGCGCGAGCTCGACCGATCGCCGAAGACGGTGCGGGTGAAGGCGGGCGACGAGGTGCTGCCGGGCATTACCTGCCACCACGCCCCGGGCCACACGCCGGGCCATCTCGTCTTCGTGCTCGAAGGCGAGAAGCGGGATCTGATCCTGACGGGCGATGCCGCCAAGAACCGCGCCGAGATCCTCTCGCTCGAAGCCGACATGACCTACGACCCCGCCGTCAGCCGGGCCTCGATGGAGGCGATCTGGACGATGTGGCGGAAGCGTCCCGGCACGATCCTCGTTCCCGGCCACGACATGCCGATGGTGCTCGACGCAGACGAGCCCCGCTACCTTCGCGGCCAGGAGGCCGCGATCTCGTCCTGGTTCGACAGGACGCTCGACAAGACGACCCTGTTCCAGCTCGTCTGATGCGGAGAGCGTGGATGTCCGAGCGACGAGGCGGGGTCGGCTTCGCCGCGATGCTCGCAGCGGCGCTCGGGGCTTCGGGCGCGGCGGCCCAGACCTGTGCCTGGATGCCGAGGCCCGTCGCGGAGGATGCCGTGCGCTATCTCGCCCCCGGCACCGAGGTGCAGGGCTATTGCGCACCCTGCCGCGACCGCCAGGCCGTCAAGGCGACCGTGCAGCGGACCGAGATCCGGCCGATCGACACCTACAACCATCAGGTGCTGATCAACGGTCAGGCGACGGACATCGCCTATCTCTACGTTCTCGATCCGCGGCGGAAGCGCTGGCGCAATCTCGGCCTCATCATCCGCTGCCACGAGGAGGACGACGTGCCGCCGACCCTCCCCGCAAACCGGGTGGCGCCGTGAGCCACCGGGCCTCGAGGCCGGGAACCCGAAGCACGCGCGACTGATCCGCGAACCATGTCGCCCGGCGCTCAGGCCGGGCTGCGGGTGCCGCCCGGCTCGGCCACGGCGATGCCGGCCTGGATGTACTCCGCCAGCTTGTTGCGGAGTGTCCGGATCGAGATGCCGAGGATCCGCGCCGCATGGGTGCGGTTGCCGAGGCAATGGTCGAGCGTATCGAGGATCAGGTCCTGCTCGACGGCGGCGACGGTGCGGCCGACGAGACCGCGCGTCATCGCCTCGGCCGTCGCTGCGGCGCGGGCGGCCGGATCGGGGGCCGCCGAGAGGCTGCCGCCATCCGGCGTGCGGATCGCGTCGGCGTCGATCGTCTCCCCGTTCGCGAGCAGCACGGCGCGATGCATCGTGTTCTCGAGCTCGCGCACGTTGCCGCGCCAGGCGGAGCGGGTCATGAGCCGCTTCGCCTCGATCGAGAGAGGGCGCTCCGGCAGCCCGTTCATGTCGGCGTAGCGGCGCCCGAAGAAGGCCGCGAGTTCGAGGATGTCGGCCGGACGCTCCCGCAGCGGCGGCAGGCGCAGATGCACGACGTTCAGCCGGTAGAGAAGGTCCTCGCGGAAGGTGCCCTTGCGGACCTCCTCGGTCAGATTGCGGTTCGAGGTCGCGATCACGCGGATATTGACCTTGATCGGCTGCGAGCCGCCGACCCGGTCGATGACCCGCTCCTGCAGGGCGCGCAGGAGCTTCGCCTGGAGCCGCACGTCCATCTCCGAGATCTCGTCGAGGAGGAGCGTGCCGCTATTGGCCTCCTCGAAGCGGCCGATCCGGCGCGCGACGGCGCCCGTGAAGGCGCCCTTCTCGTGGCCGAACAGCTCCGATTCCAGGAGGTTGTCCGGGATCGCGGCGCAGTTCACCGAGACGAACGGCCCGTCGCGCCGGGTCGATTTCGCGTGGAGGTGGCGGGCGAGCACCTCCTTGCCGGTGCCGCTCTCGCCGGTGACGAGGCAGGACGCCTCCGAGCGCGCGACCTGCTCGGCGAGCTTGACGACGCTCTCCATGGCCGGATCGCGCCAGATGAAGGAGCGGCTGTCGGCGGCCACCGCCTCGAGGATCGCGGCGATCAGCTCCGGATCCGGCGGCAGGGGGATGTATTCCCGCGCGCCGGCCTGGATCGCCGCGACCGCCGCGCGGGCGTCGGTGGCCGTGCCGCAGGCGACGACCGGCGTGCGGATGCGTTCGGCTTCCAGCGCCGAGACGAGCTCACGCACGGCGAGCGCGGCATCGATCATGACGAGGTCGGCGCCGCGGCTGCGCAGGACGGCGAGGCCCTGCGCCACGCCGTCCGCCTGGGTCACGGCGGCGCCGCGGCTCATCGCGATGCGGGACGCGGCCACGAGTTCGCCCGAGAGGCGGCCGACGAGGAGAAGACGCATGGTGGTTCCTCTGGGGATCCTCTGTCCCGTCAGGCAGACGGGAGGACGATTTCGGTCATGGTGACGCCGAGCCGGTCCTCGACCAGCACGACCTCGCCGCGCGCGACAAGACGGTCGTTCACGCGGATATCGATGGCCTCGCCGACCTTCCGGTCGAGCTCGAGCAGGGCGCCGGGGCCGATTTTCAGGAGATCGCCGATCGGGATCCGGGTGCGGCCGAGGATGGCCGAGATCGTCACGGGGACGTCGTAGAGCGTTTCGAGGTCGCCCGACGCGCCGGAGCCGGCGGGTCCGGTCCCGGCCCTCGTTCCGGCCCCGAAGGCGACGTCGCTCTCGATCGGCGGCGACAGATCGTGGTCGGTGCTCATGGGGTCTCCTCTCCCGTCGGGAGATGGTGCAGGCAGCGCGAGAGGACGGCGTCGACGGATTGCTCGACGGCGCGCTGATCGTTGACGATGCCGCCATCGGCCCATTCGAGCCGGCAATCGCCGGGCGGAACATCGTCCGAGCCGAGGACGACGATCCGGCCTTCGAAGCCGTGCTCCCGCGCCATGGTTCTCAGCTTGGCCTCGACGGCCTCGACGAGGCTCTCATGCACGCGGGCGGCGAGATGCGGCACGCCGCGCAGATGCTGGAAGGCTTCGAGCGCGGCCGTGGCGATCCCCGCAAGCGGATGCTCGATCAGCGCCCGGCCCGCGAGCTTGCGCGCGAGGGTGTCGAAATAGATGAGGGCCTCGCGTTCGATGATCCCGGCGCGGGCCTCGATCGTGGAGAGCGCCCGGCCCGCCTGGATCGCCGCCGTTTCCAGCGCCTCGGCCGCACGCCGCTCGGTCTCGGCGGCCGCCCGCGCCTCCCCCTCCGCCCGGCCCGCCTCGAAGCCGCGCCGGAACGCCTCGGCCTCGATGCCGGCGCGGCGGCGCTCCTCGGCCACCTTCGCCTGCTCCGCCTCGCTCTCGCGCCGCGACCGCGACGGGCGCAGATCGTCGCCGAAGCCGAACGGCCTCGCGTCGAGCGGCTCGACGATCGCCATCAGGCGATCCTCCGGGCGGCGCTCATCGCTCGCTCATCCAGTTGCGCAGGACGCCCGCGGCTTCCTTCGGATTGGTCCGGGCGAGTTCGCCGAGCCGGGCAAGCGCCTCGGTCCCGGCCGGCGCGAGCGATCCGAGCGCGGGAGGGACGGCGATGGCCGGCGCCTCGGGAGCGCCCGGCGGAGCCGCGATCTGGGGGGCCGCCTCGGCGACCCCGATCGCCGCCTGCTCGCCGGCAAGCGCGAGAGAGGGGGCTGCGAGAAGCGGCTCGCCCGGCGCGACGATCGTCCGCACCATCGGCCGGACGACGACCAGCAGGACGATCAGGACCAGAAGCGAGATGATGCCGAGTTCGGCGACACGCAGGATGTCGTCGCGCGTGACGTTGAGAAGGGAGGCGAGGAAGGATTCCGGTTCGCCTGCGGCAGCGGCGGGCGTCTCGGCGAAGGGGAGGTTCACCACCTCGACCTGGTCCCCGCGGGCCTTGTCGAAACCGACGGCGCTGCGGACGAGCGCCGCGATCCGGTCGAGATCGTCCCGGCTGCGCGGCTGATAGGCCGTCTGCCCGTTCGCGCCCCGGACGTAGACCCCGTCGACGGCGACCGCGATCGAGAGACGCTTCACCCGGCCCGCCTCGGCGAGTTCGGTGCGGGTGGTGCGGGAGATCTCGTAATTGACGACCTCCTCCGACTTGGCCGAGGTCTCGCGCGGCTGGCTCGGGGTCTGCTCGCGCGCGCCCGGCAGCTCGTTGCCGACGGAGACCTGCCCCTCGGTGGAGGCGCTGTTCGAATTCTCGCTGCGGTTCTGGCTGGAGCGGAGGACGCGGCTTTCCGGGTCGAAGGTCTCATGGCGGCTCTCGACGCGGTTCAGATCGAGTTCGGCCGCGACCTGGACGCGCGAGCGGCCGGGCCCGACGATACCGGTCAGGATCTCCTCGAGCTGGCCGCGCAGCCTCTGTTCGAGCGCGACCCGGCGGTCGTCGGCCGCGGCCGCGGAGGCCGCCGGCACATCGCCCTGCCCCGCCCCCGCGAGGAGGCGACCGCGCTCGTCGACGATCGAGATCTTGTCCGGCGACAGGCCCTGCACGGCGGAGGCGACGAGGTGGCGGATGGCGCCGACCTGATCGGCGGAGAGCTCGCCGCGCGTGCGCAGCACGATCGAGGCGCGCGGCGGCTCGCGGTCCCTCTCGAAGAGGCGGCGTTCGGGCAGGGCGAGATGGATCCGGGCCGATTGAACGCGGCCGATCGTCCGGATGGTCCGGGCGAGTTCGCCCTCGAGCGCACGGAGCGCGTTCACGCCCTGCACGAAGGAGGTGGAGGAGAAGGCGTCGCCCTTGTCGAAGATCTCGTAGCCGACGCCGCCGCCGGACGGCAGCGACTTCGAGGCGAGGTCCATGCGGAGCTTCGGGATGTCCGCGCGCGGCGCCAGGATCGTCGCGCCGTCGTCGCGTGTTTCGGTCCGCACGCCGCGGGCGTCGAGGTCCTTGACGATGGCCGCCGCGTCACCGGCCGACAGGTCGCTGAACAGGACCCCCATCTGCGGCTGCGACACGCGCAGGATCACGAAGGCGAAGAAGCCCACCAGCGCGAGCGTGACGGCCCCCATGGCGGCGAGCCGCCCGGGACCGAATCGCGTCAGGATCGATTGAACCGTGCCCAAGACCGGAACCCGCAAGGCGGAGCACGCCCCGCCGCGTCCGCTAGGCAGGAATTTCCGGGTAGTATGGTTAGCGTCCGGTTAACGCCCCGGCCGCAGCCTCGGGACGGGCGGCCGGCGATGCTACTGGCGGTAGTGCTGGATGCGGGTGGTGCGCAGGCCGGCGAGGCCGTGATCGTCGATCGATTGCTGCCAGCTCAGGAATTCCTCGACGGTCAGGGTGTAGCGCTTGCAGGCCTCGTCCAGGCTCAGCAAGCCGCCGCGGACGGCGGCGACCACCTCGGCCTTGCGGCGGATGACCCAACGTCGCGTGCTCGACGGCGGCAGATCCGCAATCGTAAGCGGCGAACCATCGGGACCGATTACGTATTTGGCCCTGGGACGCATGGCTTCCGTCATGATACGCTCACACACTGACGCTGACCAACCTGAGTTGAAGTTAGGACCGGGCGCTTAAAAATTGGCTAAGCTTGTGTTCCTAATGTCGCATTTCTTGGTAACGCTTTCGAAAGAATTACCTTAGCCGCCGATGGCCTTGAGCGCATTGAGCGAAAACGCTCGATCCCCGATCAGGACGAGAGGCGATGTCCCGGTCATGTCGACCGAGCCGACCCGCCCCTTGAGGTCGGTCGAAACCTTCACATTCTGGCCAGAGGCGTCCCGGGCCGTCACGGAGACCGTGAAGTTGCCCGCCGTCACGGTATTGCCGTTGAGGGCTCGCCCGTCCCAGGTGAAGGTCTGGGAGCCGGCCGCGAGAGCCCTGGTCTGCGTCGCGACGGTCATGCCCGTCGAATCCTTGATGGTGATCGTCGCCGTCGAGGCCTTGGCGGCATCGATCGACCAGCTCGCCGCACCGCCCGTGAACGTCGCCTGCGAGCCGTCGACCGTGACGGTCGCGCCGACGAGACCGGCGGCTGTCGAGGCGGTGGACGCCTTCGAGGCCTCCACCAGCGACGACAGGGTCGAGTTCGTCTTCAACTGCTGCTCGACCGACGCGAATTGCACCAGTTGCTGCGTGAACTGGTTCGTATCCAGCGGGTCGAGCGGGCTCTGGTTCTTTAACTGCGTCGTCAGCAGCAGCAGGAATTGCTGGAAATTGCCCGCGATCTCGTTGTTGCCCGAGCTGGCGGTGGAGGCGGAGCTCGGGGTGAATCCCACGGCGCCGGCGAGGTTGACGGTGGCCATCGCGGTCTCCTTCAGATCCGCCGGTCGATGCCGGAGGCGTGCGACCAGGCGTGAAGCCGGATCGGGGGTCGGGCTTGACGAGCGGCGTCCTGGTGCTGGTCCGGGGTGTCGCGGCCCGGGGACGACGGTGACGGCTGCTGGCGGCCCTCGCGTCCGTCGCCTCGTCCGCCATCGCCGGAGCCCTGCTGACGCAGGCTCAAGGCGACCCCGTCATCGCCGGTCTTGAGCCCCGCCTGTTCGAGCGCGCGTTCCAGCTGTCCCGTCTCACGCTGAAGGTGAGCGTAGGCCTCGGGCCGCTCGACCACGAGATGAGCCCTCACCCGCCCCTCCTCGTCGATGTCGAGGCGGACGTCGATCTGGCCGAGATCATCCGGCGCGAGACGGATATCGAAGCGGTTGATGCCCGCGAGGCTCGTCAGCCCGATCTCGACCGGCACGGCCGGCAGCGCCACGCCCTGGAGGACGGGATGCGGGACGAGTGCAGGCGCGCCTGTCGCCTGAACTGCTGCCGAAGGCGCATGCGGGGCGGCGGGGGCCGGCGCGGCAACGAGCGGAGGAGCCGGGCCGTCGGAGGGACCGGCGACGGCGCTGGTCGGCGCCATCGCATCGGCGGCCTTTGCGATCGGGTCCGAGACACGCGGCGCCGAAGCCGGGAGAGGAGCCTCGCTGGCGACGACGGGCGTCTCGGCGTCGGCCTCGGCGGCCGTCCCTTCAGGGGCAGGCGTGGCGAAGTCGGCCGCCTCGGTCTCGCGCACCGGGCGGAGCGTGACGCCGACCCCGATCGAGGCAGGCGGCGGGCCTGACGAAGGCCTGCGGGCAGCAGCAGGATCCGATGCGGCGTCGACCGGCCGGTCCTGGCGCGGGGCGCTCTCGGGAGCTGACATGACGGAGCGGGCGAGCCTCGTCGCGATGCCGCTTTCGGCGCCGGGGATCGGCTCCGCCGTGCCTTGGGCGTTGAACGGTCCGGTCGTGGATCGGATGGATGAGGCGGCCTCGTCCGAAAGGGCGCCGCCGAGCAAGGCCGCCATAACGGGCGACGCCTCGAGACCGGGATGATCCGCCGAACGGGCTCCGGCCGCTGTCTCGGCGCCGCTCATCGGCGTCGGATGCACGCTCGGGCCGGGCACGTCGGAGGGCAGAATGCGGGGGGCGAAGCGGGCGGTCGGCGCAGGACCCGGCAAGGGTGCTGGCAACGGTGCCGGCAAGGGCGCCACGTCGGATCGCGCTGCCTTGGCGCTCGGCTCGGCTTCGCCCGGCAGCGATCCGGACGGGTGTTCGACCGCCACGGGCGTGAACCCGCTCGCGAACGACGGCAGGATCGGCATCCCGGCCGGCGGCACGATCGCCGGGGCGGGAGGCGCCGACATCTCCGACGAGCCTCTCTCGGCAGGGGTGGCCTCGTCCTCCGGAGCCTCGGACGGAGACGCGACCTCGCCCGTCTCCAGGGCTCGGGACGGCGGTCGGATCGTGCCCGAGATGGAGACGAGGCCCGCTGCCGGAAGCGCAGCGGCCCACGCATGGGCCTGCCCGGGGAGCGGACCCGATCCGAGGCCGCGTTCCATGCGCGCGACTTGCGGAGAGCGGCGTTCCCCAGGAGCCGGGATGCGGGATGCCTCTGCGGGGGCGGCGGTCGGAGATGCCCCCTCCCCTGCCTCGCCCAAGCCCGCCGGACGAAGAAGCGCCGCGAGGGATGCACCGCCGGCCGGCGTCCCACCCCGTTCGGTCATGGCCTCGGCAGGAGGCCGGGACGACGGCGGGCTGCCGGGGTCCCCGGGGACCGGCAAGGCGAAGGCAGGCTGCGCCGGGACGGCGCGCGGCGCCGCGGGCAGGCTGATGCCGGCAGGGATCGCGGTCGGCGAGACGGTGCGGGCGAGGACGGACGAGGCTGACGACATGATGGTGCGCCGGACGCCGCAAGCATCGGACCATCGACGGCCAACCGGCAATGCATTGACGATGCTCAATATTTTCGGAGCCCCGGAAGACCGCCCCGCCGGATCGCCGGCAGAAATCTCCGGCCGCCCGGCAAGTCTTGCCGAAGCGCCGCCGCCACGCGGAGGGCCGTTTCCGCCCTGATGAGGGATGGGGCTGGCTCCGCGCCGCCGGCAGGATTATATCCGTCCCTCGATCCAGGGGCCGCACATGGCCCGAACAGCCGCCTCTTTCCGATGTCGACCCTTCTCGACCTTCCGGGCGATCCCGCATCGACCCGCATCGTCGTCGCCATGTCAGGCGGCGTCGATTCCTCGGTCGTCGCCGCGCTGCTGGCGCGGGCGGGCTACGACGTCGTGGGCATCACGCTCCAGCTCTACGAGTCGGGCGCGAAGGCCGCGCGCAAGGGCGCCTGCTGCGCGGGTGCCGACATCCATGACGCCCGCCGGGCGGCCGAGACGATCGGCATCCCGCATTACGTGCTCGATTACGAGGACCGGTTCCGCGAGGCGGTGGTGGATCGTTTCGCGGAGAGCTACCTCGCCGGCGAGACGCCGATCCCCTGCGTCGAGTGCAACAAGTCCGTGAAGTTCACCGACCTCCTGCGCACGGCCCATGAGCTCGGCGCCGCGGCGCTGGCGACGGGCCACTATGTCGTCAGCAAGGGCGGCCCGCAGGGCCGCACGCTGCATCGCGCCGCCGATCCGACGCGCGATCAGAGCTACTTCCTCTACGCCACGACCCAGACGCAGCTCGACTTCCTGCGCTTCCCGCTCGGCGGCATCCCCAAGGACGAGACACGCCGGCTCGCCGCCGAACTCGGCCTCGCCGTCGCCAACAAGCCGGACAGCCAGGACATCTGCTTCGTGCCGAACGGCCGCTACCAGGACGTCCTGCTCAAGCTGCGCCCCGAGGCGGCGCGGCCGGGCGAGGTGGTCCATGTCGACGGGCGCGTGCTCGGCCGGCACGAGGGAATCATCGGCTTCACGGTCGGCCAGCGCCGCGGGCTCGGCATCGCTTCGAGCGAGCCGCTCTACGTAATCTCGCTCGACGCGGCACGCGCCCGCGTCGTCGTGGGGCCGCGCTCGGCCCTCGCCGTCACCCGCATCGCGCTGCGCGAGGTCAACTGGCTCGGCGAGAGGCCGGTCGAGGACCTGCCCGCGGACGGGCTTGCCGTCGCGGTCAAGGTCCGCTCCACCCGCCCGCCGGCGCCGGCCCGCCTCTTCTGGACGGCGGAGGGTGTCGTCGTCGAACTCGACGGAGCCGCCGAAGGCGTCGCGCCCGGCCAGGCCTGCGTCGTCTATGACGGCGAGGACGCCGGGGCACGGGTGCTCGGCGGCGGCGTCATCCGCGCCTCGCTGCGGACCCTTGAGCCCATCCGAACCGCCGCCTGACCTGCCGAGACCCGATGAGCGACGACACCACAGCGCTGATGCGCCGGGCCTACCAGCGCTGGGCACCGATCTACGACGTCATCTACGACAAGCTGACCGAGCCGGCCGCGCGCGCGGTCGTCGCGGCGGTCGAGCGCTGCGGCCCGCGCATCCTCGAGGTCGGTGTCGGCACTGGATTGTCGCTCGGCTACTACGAGCCGGGCTCCGAGGTGCACGGCGTCGATCTCTCGGAGGACATGCTGCGCCGGGCGCGGCGCAAGGTCGAACGCCGCGGCCTCCGTCACGTGAAAGGCCTCGCCGTGATGGACGCGACCCGGCTCGGCTTCGCCGATGCCTCCTTCGACGCGGTGGCGGCGCAGTTCCTGATCACGCTCGTGCCCGACCCCGAGGCCGCGCTCGACGAGATGGCGCGTATCCTGCGGCCCGGCGGAGAGATCGTGCTGGTCAACCATTTCGGCCAGGACGAAGGCCCCCTCGCCCAGATCGAGAAGGCGCTCGCGCCGGTTTCCGCCCGCATCGGCTGGAGTTCGGACTTCAAGGCCTCGCGCGTGACGGGCTGGGCGCGTCGCAACGGCCTCGAACCGCTGCCGCTGAAGAAGGTCTTCCCCGGCGGCTTCTTCAAGCTCCTGCGGATGCGCAAGCCGGCCTGACGCGGCAGACGGCGCTCCGCCGTCTCAGCCCCGCCCCTCCCGGAAGGCCCGGTCGGCCTGGCCTGGGCCGACGCCGATATCAGCCAACTCGCGATCGGACATCGCCCCGAGAAGGAGGCGCTCGCGCCGCCTCTCGCACATCCTCTCGATGCGGGACGACCATGCGAGCGCCAGGCGGTTGATGCGTCCCAGAAGCCCGGCCTCCGCCGGGAGAGCGATCGGGGGGACGCTGCGGATGATGGCTTCCGACATGCCGGCCTTCCTCTGCGCGGGAGGACCGCGCCATGGACCGGGACGGTATCGGCGCCGATTGAATAACGAAAACGAATGTCTATGATGCCTCGCATCAAGGATCATGATGCCATGCGCAATCTCGACACGGCGCTCCTGCGGGCCTTCGTGGCCGCCGCCGAGACGGGCGGGATGACGAGCGCCGGCAATGTGCTGAACCTCACCCAGGCGGCCGTCAGCCAGCAGATCAAGCGGCTCGAGGACACGCTGGGCCAGGACCTGTTCGTCCGCTCGCGCGGCGGCCTCACCCTGACCGATGCCGGCGAGCGCCTGATCGGGCGTGCCAAGAGCTTCCTGGCCCTCAACGACGCGATCTGGACAGAGATGACCCGCTCGCCCTTCACCGGCGAGGTCAGGCTCGGCGTTCCCTACGACCTCGTCGCGACCTATCTGCCCGCCGTCCTGCGGCGCTTCCGCCAGGCCCATCCGCAGGTCGAGGTCACGCTCATCTGCCGCACCTCGCCCGGATTGTCGCTCGCGGCCGCCGCGGGCGAGGTCGATCTCGCCGTGGTCGAGGCGGCGCATCTCGCACCCGGGGCGGAGCTGCTGATGACGGACCGGCTGGTCTGGGCCGGCGCCCGAGGCGGGGACGCCCATCGGCGGCGTCCGCTGCCGGTCGCGACCTCGGAGACCTGCGCTTTCCGGCCCGTCATCTTCGAGGCCCTGCGGGGCGCCGACATCCCGTTCCGCGTCGTCACGGACGCGACCCATCTCGACGCGGCGAGCGCGACGATCCAGACCGATCTCGCCATCGCCGCGTCCCTGTCCAGCATCGTCCCCGAGGAGATTTCTGTGCTCGGTCCTGAATCCGGCCTGCCGGAACTGCCCCCCTTCACCATCGGCCTGCATGTCCCCGGATCGGGGCTGCGCGCGCCTGCGGCGGAACTCGCGCAGGGTTTGCGCGAGGCCTTCACCGCGCGCCTGCGGGTGGCGGCATGAGCCGCGCGCGCCATCCCCTCGCCGGCCCCGCCGCCGAGACGTCCGATCCCGCCACCGTCGCCCGTCTCCGCGAGGAGGCGCCGCGGTGGTTCGGCGAAATCCAGTCCCGCATCTGCTCGGCTCTCGAGCGCATCGAGGAGGAGGCGACAGGCCCCTTCGCGCCGGAGGCCGACCCGGCGCCCGGCCGCTTCGCGAAGACGCCCTGGCAGCGGACGGACCATACCGGCGCACCAGGCGGCGGCGGCACGATGGCCATCCTCAAGGGCCGCGTCTTCGAAAAGGCCGGCGTGCATGTCTCGACGGTCCACGGCGAGTTCGCGCCCGAGTTCCGCGCCCAGATCCCCGGCACCGACGAGCATCCGGGCTTCTGGGCGGCCGGCATCTCGCTGATCGTCCATCCCTGGAACCCGCATGTGCCGACCGTGCACATGAACACCCGCTTCGTCGTGACGTCGAAGCCGTGGTTCGGCGGCGGGGCGGACCTCACTCCTGTCCTCGACCGGCGCCGCACCCAGGACGACCCGGACACGCTCGCCTTCCACGAGGCGATGCGCGAGGCCTGCGCCGGCCACCCCGCCGCGCCGTACGACCGCTACAAGGCCTGGTGCGACGAGTATTTCCACCTGCCGCACCGCAAGGAACCGCGCGGCATCGGCGGCATCTTCTACGACTATCTGTGGTCGGGCGATCCGGATGCCGATTTCGCCTTCACGCGGGCGGTGGGCGAGGCGTTCCTCGACATCTATCCGCGCATCGTGCGGGCCAATCTCGCGACGCCCTGGAGCGAGGCGGAGCGCGAGGAGCAGCAGGTGCGCCGCGGCCGCTACGTCGAGTTCAACCTCCTCTACGACCGCGGCACGATCTTCGGCCTGAAGACCGGCGGCAACGTCGCCTCGATCCTGTCGAGCCTCCCGCCGACCGTGCGGTGGCCCTGAGACGTCGGCGTGACGGCCATCCGGTGATGCGCACGTTCGCAGCCCTGGTGCTGCTTCTCGTGCTCCTCGGCGCCTCACCGAGTGCAGCGCATCAGCCGTATTTCGGGCGATCGGAAACCGTCGACTTGCCGGATGGACGGACCGGCGAGATGCGGATCGTCTACGGGGACGGGATCATGTTTTCCGATCCCTCACGCGTCGTGCTCATCGGCCCCGATGGGCGGCTTCTCGCGCGCAGCCGTCGCGGTCGGCCGATGTCGCTCGTCTGCAGAGACAGGACATGCCTGGGCTACGACAGTCGGAGCTTCCAGTCACTCGAGCCCGATCCGACATCGTTCCTCGTCTCGGGGCCGCTGGTGTCTCCGAACGACGGCCAGGACGACATCTGGGCGCTCGATGAGGGAACCGACGATGTCGGTTTCAGCAGGCGGATCGCATCTCCGCTCGAGATTCTGCGAGGCGAATTCGGTCACGCACGGGAGCACGCGCGTGATTTCCTCACGCTGATACTACTGGCCTTTATCGCATTGTCCGCGACCGCTGCCCGGCGGTTATCGTTCCGGCGGGCTGCGGGTCCCCCTCGGCGTCTGCTGGCCAAAGGGGCCTCCGTCGTCTTCGAGACGATCGCGTACATCCCCCTCGTCCTGATGCTGGGCGTCGCCATCGTGTTCGGGGGGCTGAGCTTGCTGGCGCTCCTCGTGACGGTCTGCGGCTCCTTCCTGCTTGCTGAGCTTGCCGGCTGGGCGTTGGACGCGCTGCGCCGAGCGTAGAGCTTCGCTTTCGGAACAGCGGGCACCGCGACGAGGCGAGGTCGAACCATCCTCGTCGAGATCGAGCCTGCACCCCTCATCCGACCTCGGCTGACGCCGAGGCCACCTTCTCCCGCAAGGGGAGAAGGAAGAAGCGGGACCCTCGGCGCTCCCCTTCTCCCCTTGCGGGAGAAGGTGGCAGCGCGAAGCGCTGACGGATGAGGGTGCGGCGGGACCGCATGACGGACCCCGCCGAATCCGGTACGACCGTCGTCGGGAGCGGCCGGCGGCCTCTCCGCCAACGATAACGATGCCCGGGACATGACGCTCCTCACCCCCACCACCGAAGCGGAGGCCTGCGAGGCCGTCGCGGCGGCCGCGGCCTCCGGGACGCCGCTCGCCGTCGAGGGGAGCGGGACGAAGGCGGCGATCGGACGCCCCATCCAGACCGAGCGCACGCTCACCGCGCGCGGGCTCTCCGGCATCACGCTGTACGAGCCGGCCGAGATGGTGATCGCCGCGCGGGCCGGCACGCCGCTCGCCGAGATCCAGCGCGCGCTCGACCTGCGCGGCCAGGCGCTCACCTTCGAGCCGATGGACCACCGCCCGCTCCTCGGGACCGCGGGGGAGCCGACCATCGGCGCGATCGCGGCGGCGAACATCTCGGGTCCGCGCCGCATCCAGGCGGGCGCCGCGCGCGACAGCCTGATCGGCATCCGCATCGTCAACGGACGGGGCGAGGCCATCAAGTCCGGCGGGCGGGTGATGAAGAACGTCACCGGGCTCGACCTCGTGAAATTCGTCTCGGGCTCCTGGGGCACACTCGGCTTCCTGACGGAAGTCACCTTCAAGGTCCTGCCGAAGCCGGAACGCGCCGCGACGCTGGTCCTGCGCGGGCTCGACGATGCGCGCGCCATCGCCGCGCTGTCGGCGGCGCTCGGCTCGCCCTACGACGTGACCGGCGCGGCCCATCTGCCGGCCGGGCTCGGCGGCGGCGGCCAGACGCTGATCCGCGTCGAGGGCCTGTCCTTCTCGGTCGACCACCGCGCCGGCGAGTTGCGGAGGCTGTTCCGGCGCGAGACGTCGGCCGACCTGATCGAGGGCGAGGGCGCGGCCGCCCTCTGGCGGAGCGTGCGCGACGTCGAGCCGCTGGTCGAGCCCCGCAATGCCGCCATCTGGCGCGTCTCGACCGCGCCGACGCGCGGCCCGGAACTCGCCGGCGTCGTCGGCCGGCTGCTGCCCGGCTCGCGCTGGTTCTTCGACTGGGGCGGCGGGCTCGTCTGGATCTCCTGCCCCGCCGAGGGCGATGCGGGAACGGCCGCGATCCGCGCCGCGATCGACCAATATGGCGGCCACGCGACGCTGATCCGCGCGCCGGCCGAGATCCGCGCCGCCATCGACGTGTTCCAGCCCCAGGCCGAGCCGCTGCACAAGCTCTCGGTCGCGCTGAAGGCGTCGTTCGACCCGAAGGGGCTCTTCAATCCGGGCCGCATGTGGGCCGGGGTGTGAGGCTCCCTGCCATGGGCGGCGGGTCTTTGGTCGCCGTCACCCGGACGACCCTCGTCTGCCTCGCCCTCCTCGGCGCGACGGCGCTGGTGCTGCACGCGATGGGCCGGCCCTGGAGCTGCGCCTGCGGCCATGTCGCGCTCTGGCACGGCGACCCGGCCAGCAGCGAGAACTCCCAGCACCTGACGGACTGGTACAGCTTCACCCACGTCATCCACGGTTTTCTGTTCTACGCCCTGGCCTGGGGGATCGGGCGCCTGCGCGGATCGCCGCTCCCGGCCGGCGTCGGCTTCATGCTCGCGATCCTCCTCGAATGCGCCTGGGAGATCGTCGAGAACACGCCCTGGATCGTCGAGCGCTACCGCGCGGAGACCGTCTCGCTCGGCTATAACGGCGACAGCGTCGTGAACTCGCTCGGGGACATCGCGGCGACGGCGCTGGGCTACGGCCTCGCCGCCACCCTCCCGGTCGCGCTGATCGTCGTGATCGCGCTCGTGATCGAGGTGGCGCTCGCCTGGCTGATCCGGGATAATCTGACGCTCAACGTGCTGATGCTGCTCCATCCCGTGGAGAGCGTCAAAGCCTGGCAGGCAGGGACAGGAAAGTAGAGGCCGTCAGAAGCCATGCAGACCAATTTCACGGCGCAGCAGCTCGCCGATCCGCATATGGCGGCGTCGGAGAAGATCCTGCGCACCTGCGTCCATTGCGGGTTCTGCACCGCGACCTGCCCGACCTATCTGCTGCTCGGGGACGAACTCGATTCGCCGCGCGGGCGCATCTACCAGATCAAGGACATGCTGGAGGGGGGAAAGGCCGCCTCGGCCGAGGTCGTCAAGCATGTCGACCGCTGCCTCTCGTGCCTCTCCTGCATGACGACCTGCCCCTCGGGCGTGCATTACATGCACCTCGTCGACCATGCCCGCGCCCATATCGAGGAGACGTATAGGCGCCCCCTCCACGACCGGCTGGTCCGAGCGCTTCTCGCGCGCATCCTGCCCTATCCGAACCGCTTCCGGCTCGCGATGCTGGCGGCCACGCTGGGGCGGCCGCTGAAGCCGCTGGTCGGCCTGCTGCCGCGCGTCGGCAACCGGCTCGCGGCGATGCTCGATCTCGCCCCCGCCCGCCTCCCGAACCGGTCCGTTGGCGAGAAGCCCGGCACCTTCCCGGCCGAAGGCGCGAAGCGGGGACGCGTCGCGATGCTGCGCGGCTGCGCGCAATCCGTCCTTGCGCCCGAATATAACGAGGCGGCCATCCGGCTCCTGACGCGCCATGGCATCGAGGTGGTCCAGGCCGATGACGGCTGCTGCGGCGCGCTCGTCCACCACATGGGCCGCGAGGAGCAGGGCAAGGCCTTCGCCCGAAAGGCGATCGACGTCTGGCTCGAAGAGCATCGGCGCGGCGAACTCGACGCGATCCTCGTCACCGCCTCGGGCTGCGGCACGACGATCAAGGATTACGGCTTCATGTTCCGCGACGAGCCGGCCTATGCGCAGAAGGCCGCGACGGTCGCGGGGCTCGCCAAGGACGTCACCGAATACGTCCTCGCCCTCGACCTGCCGCCTCCGGCACGGGAGAGCGACCTCGTCGTCGCCTACCATTCCGCCTGCTCGATGCAGCACGGCCAGCAGCTTCGCACCGAGCCCAAGGCCGTGCTGAAACGCGCGGGCTACATCGTCAAGGACGTGCCCGAGGGCCATATCTGCTGCGGCTCGGCCGGGACCTACAACATCCTCCAGCCCGAGATCGCGACGCGCCTGCGCGAGCGGAAGGTCGGCAATATCGAGCGCGTGAAGCCGGACGTCATCGCCGCGGGAAATATCGGCTGCATCACCCAGATCGGCCACGGCACCTCGATCCCGATCGTCCACACCGTCGAGCTTCTCGACTGGGCGACGGGCGGCCCGATGCCGCCGAGCCTCGAGGGGCGCCTGCCGGTGCTGGAGGCCGCGGAATAGGCGCTCAGCGCGGCGCCTCGACCGCCTTCGCGAGCCGCGACAGCGCCTCGGTCAGCATCGGGCCGCCGCAGGCCGTCAGCCGTTCGGGGATCACGATCCGCTTGTACGGGGGGTAGAGCTCGGCGAGCACGCTATGCTGAAGCAGCGCGCTGCCCTGGTCCTCGGCGCGCTCGTCATCCGAGGAGACGAGCAGGAGATCGGGCCGGAGGGCCACGATGCTTTCGAGCGAGAGGAACCCGCCGGAGGGACGCGCGCCGCCCTTCGCCGCGACGCTCAGTCCCACGGTGTCGATGAGGGAGCCGAGAAGCGTGCCCGACCCCGCAGCCCAGCCGCGCCGCGACAGCGGCAGCACGCTCAGCGGCTTCGCCGTGACCGAGGCCCTGATGCGCGCGACGGCGGCGTCGATGGCCCGGATCGACGCCTCGGCCCGCTCGGGATGGCCGAGAAGGGCGCCGGCCTCGCGGATCTGCTTGCGGGCCTCGGCGATCGAGCGGGCGGGTTCGAATTCGACGACCCGAAGCCCCTGGCGCGCCAGCAATTCGCGCGTCGCGCGCTTCGTGTAGCGGCCCGCGAAGACGAGATCCGGCCTGAGCACCAGGACGTCCTCGGCAAGGCCCGAGAGCCGCGGGAAGGTGTCGGCCTGCGCGGCCGCCCAGGAGCGCTTGTCGTCCCGCGCATACGGGCTGAGGCCGAGGACCTGGTCCGGATCGGCGAGGATCAGGATCAGTTGATCCGTGCAGAGATTGATGGAGGCGACCTTCGGCCCGGCGGCGGGGGCGGTCGAAGCCCAGACCAGGGCCATGACGCCGAAAGCGAGGCCGGCGGACGCACGACGCGCGCGCATCGACGCGGCGCGCGCGCCTCCGGCCTCGGAAACCTCTCGTCCTGTCGGCATGATCCCGGCCGGCGCCATCGCTCCCGCAGCGCCGACAAGGGTCTCTAGACCCCGCGCGCCCGCATCTGATCGCGTTCCTTGTGCCGCAAGCGCAAGAGAAGGTCGACATGGTCGGCGGGCAGCGCTGCCGCTTCCGGCGCGCCGTACATTTCACGCAGCTTGGCCCCGATGCGCCGCGCGATCCGGTCGTAATCCGGAGAAAGGGTCGCGACCGGCGACGATTCGGGACGATGATTCGGACACGCCATGACAGGCCTCCTGGCGTAGACCATCGCCAAGCATGGTTAACACGGCGTAAAGCCCGTCGAATTTTCGGCGAATTGCCCGCATCGCGCCGGTCGGCCGACCTCGGGCGACGGATGCTCCCGCCGGGATCCCGCGCGCGATCAACTCCGACGCCATCCCGGCCCGTCCCGATTTGCGCAAGCGTGAAGCCGGGCAACCCCGCGTCGCCGATGATGTCACGCAGCCGACGAGGCTTCGGCTGCTCGGGCCGATCTTACGGCGATGATGTCCGATCCGGCACGCGATGTCTTCGACACACACGCGATCGCCCGGATCGCTCGGCTGCGAGATCGGCCAGGCGCCGACCGCACGCGCTTCGGGCGTGCCAGTTGCCTGGGGCGTCAGCGCTATTCTGGTGAAACGGGCGCAGGACTTCCATTCTCGGCTCGGTTCACGGTGGATTCCTGATTTCGTCTTCAGATAACACTTGCGTTATTGGCGAGGCAATGCATTGAAGAAAGGGACATCATTGGCGAATCGAGAAAGCCTAATCATGGAAGCGAATACGGATACCTCCTTGGAAGGACTCGCCGAGCTGACGAGCGAGATCGTTTCGGCATTCGTGGCAAACAACAAGGTTGCAGCGAGCGAGCTTCCCGAAGTGATTGCGTCGGTGCACGGCGCTCTGCGCGGCCTGACCGAGAAGAAGGCGCCGGAGCCGGAGAAGCCGACCCCCATCGTGCCGATCAAGAAATCCATCACCGCAGACTACTTGATCAGCCTCGAGGACGGCCGACGCTACAAGTCTCTCAAGAGGCATCTGTCGGGACGCGGTCTGACGCCGGCCCAGTATCGCGAGAAGTGGGGCCTCGCCCGCGACTATCCGATGGTTGCGCCGAACTACGCCAAGCAGCGCTCGGAACTCGCCAAGGCCCTCGGCCTCGGCCAGCAGCGCCGCAAGTCCGCCGCGAAGCCGGCTGCCGAAGCCGCGCCGGCCCCGGCGCCGAAGCGCCGCGGCCGCCCGAAGGCGAATGCCGAGGCGTAATCGGGTCCTCGACACGAACCATGACCCGCGCGGCCCCGGCGACAACGGGGCCGACCTGGCGTCGGACCCGATCCGACGTCCAGGCTGGGGATGAGCGGGAGAGAGCGCGCATCGGACGCTCTCGACATCGGGCGTGATCGGCCCCATGTCGAAGCCATGCTGCCGCTCTCGGTCCTCGACCTGTCCTTCGTCCGCTCCGGACACCCGCCCAGCGCCGCCCTGCACGAGACGATCGCACTCGCCAAGACCTGCGACGCGGCCGGGTATCGGCGCTACTGGCTCGCCGAACATCACAATCTTCCCTCGGTCGCGAGCCCGGCCCCCGAGATCATGATCGGGCAGGTCGCCGCCGCGACCTCCCGCATCCGGGTCGGATCGGGCGGCGTCATGCTGCCGAACCATTCCCCCCTGATGGTGGCCGAGCGCTTCCGCGTGCTCGAAGGCCTGTTTCCCGATCGGATCGATCTCGGCGTCGGCCGCGCCCCCGGGACCGACGGCGTCACCGCCTATGCCCTGCGCCGCCACCAGGAGGGGCGCGAAGGCGACGACTTCCTCGAGAAGCTCCAGGAGCTGATCCTGTGGGAGACGGGCGGCTTCCCCGAAGGCCACCCGTTCCGGCGCGTCTCCGCGATGCCGACCGACGTGAAGCTCCCGCCGATCTGGCTTCTCGGCTCGTCCGGCTATTCGGCGCGGCTCGCGGCGCAGGTCGGGATGGGCTTCGCCTTCGCCCACCATTTCGCGACCCATCCGGTCGACGACGCCATGCTGACCTACAAGGAGGCCTTCCAGCCCTCCGTGTGGATGGACAAGCCCTGGTCGATCCTCGCCGTCGCGGCCGTCATCGGCGAGACCGCGGAGGAGGCCGAAAGGCTCGCCTCGAGCCAGGACCTGAACCGGCTGAAGCGGGATCGCGGCGAGTTCGGGCCGATCCCGAGCCCCGAGGAGGCCGCCGCCTATCCCTATACGGAGTTCGAACGCCAGACGATCCGGCGCAATCGCGACCGGCTCTTCGTCGGCACGCCGGACGAGGTCGCCAAGACCCTGGTCGCCTTTGCGGATTCGGCCCGGGCGGACGAGCTGATGATCACCTCCGCGATCTACGACCAGCCTGCGCGGCACCGCTCCTACGAATTGCTGATGGAGGCGGTTCGCCGCGTATCCGTCACCGCGTGAGAAGGGCGCTCGCCCGCGCCTTGAGGTCGAGGCCCGGATCCGCCGCCTCCTCCCGGGTCACGCCGAGGCCGGCCGCCAGCAGGCGCCGGGCGATCATGTGGTCGGCCGGACGGTTGACCGATTCCACGCCGAGCAGCCGCTCGCCCTCGTAACAGAACACGGAGAAGGCTCCGCTCGCCGGATCGCCCCGGATGATGGTCTCCTCGTGGGGGACGGCCAGTCCGGCGATCTGGAGCTTGAGGCTGCCCTGGTCGCTCCAGAACCACGGCACGGCCGCATAGGGCGCCGGGCTTCCCGTCAGCCGCGCGGCGACCGCGCGGGCCTGGTCGACCGCGTTCTGCACCGATTCGAGCCGGCTCGCGCGGCCGCCGGCATGGGGGCTCGGATAGGCCGCGCAGTCGCCGATCGCCGAGATGGCGGGATCGGCGGTGAGCAGATGCGCGTCGACCACGATCCCGTTCCCGATCGCGAGCCCGGCCTCGGCCGCGAGTTCCGCATTCGGCATGACGCCGATCCCGACCAGGACGAGATCGCAGGGATACATCTCGCCCGCCGCGGTCTCGACCGCGACCGCACGCCCGCCTCGTCCTTCGATCCGCGTGACGACGGCGCCGAAGACGAGGCGAAGTCCCGCCGCCTCGTGGGCCTCGCGGAAGAAGTCGGACATCGGCAGGGACAGAGCCCGCGACATCGGCCGGCTGGCGGCCTCCAGCACCGTGACCTCGACTCCGCGCGCGGCGGCGACCGCCGCGAATTCGAGGCCGATGAAGCCGGCGCCGATCACGACGATGCGCCTCGCCTCGCTCATCTGCGCACGCAGCCGATCCGCATCGGCGCGCGTGCGCAGATAGAGCACGCCGTCGAGATCCGCCCCCGGCACGGCCAGTGGCCGGTTCCGGGCGCCCGTCGCCAGGACGAGGTGGCCGTAGGGCAGCGACAGGCCGGAGCCGAGCACCAGCCTGCGCTCGGCGCGCTCGATCCGCGCCGCGCGCTCCGGAGCCAGCACGTCGATGCCCCGGTCGTCGAAGAACGGCCTCGCCCGCAGGAGGAGGCCCTCCTCGTCCGTCTTGCCCGTCAGATAGGCCTTCGAGAGCGGGGGACGCTGATAGGGCAGCCCCGGCTCGTCCCCGACGATCGTGACCGGCCCCTGGAAGCCGTTCTCGCGGAGCGAGGCGGCGGCCTGGTAGCCGGCCTGCCCCGAGCCCACGATCACGACGTTCTGCGGCTGTCCCGCTGCCATGGATGTCATCCGCCTCGCCACGCCCGCTCGGGATGATGGACGCGCCCCCGCGCTCCAGACAAGCCGGCTGCCCTGACGTCGACGCAGCCCCGTCCGGCGCCGGGGCTATGACGCAAGGCGGCATGGGAGCCGTTCGCCCAAAGCGCTCGCCGGACGCCCGGCGACCGTCTATGCCGGAACGACCATCAGGAGATCGCCCGTGACCGCTGCCCCGACCGCCGTTCTCGACTGGCTCACCGCGCAGGAGGGCGCGATGGTGAAGCTGCTGGAGGAGGTCGTGAACCTCGATTCCGGGAGCTACGACAAGGAGGGCGTCGACCGGGTCGGAGAGCGTTTCGAGCGCTTCTTCACCGAACACGGCATCCCGGTCGTCCGCCGCCCCCGCGAGACCTTCGGGGACGCCTTCCTCGCGACGATCGCGGGGTCGGGCGGCGGCAACCGGCCGATCGTGCTGATGGGCCACCGCGACACGGTGTTCCCGAAGGGCGAAGCCGGCCGCCGCCCCTTCTCCGTCAAGGGCAACCGCGCCTACGGGCCGGGCGTCGCCGACATGAAGGCAGGGCTCGTCATGAACGCCTTCGTCGCCGCCGCCTTCCACAAGCATGGCGGCGCGCCCGCGCCGCTGACCGTGCTCATCACCTCCGACGAGGAGATCGGCTCGCCGGCCTGCCGGCCGATCATCGAGGAGACGGCGCGGGGCGCGCGCTGCGTCTTCAACGCCGAGCCCGGCCGACCGACCGGCAACGTCGTGACCGGCCGCAAGGGCGGGGTGTTCATGGAATGCACCGTGACCGGCAAGGCCTCGCATTCGGGCGGCAACTTCCAGGCCGGGATCAGCGCGATCAACGAGGTGGCGCACAAGATCGTGAAGCTCAAGGACGTGACCGACCTCGAGCGCGGCACGACGCTCAATGTCGGCCTCGTCTCGGGCGGCCAGTCCGTCAACACGGTCGCGCCCTGGGCCAAGATCGGCATCGACCTGCGCTATGTCGAACCGCCGCACCGTGCCGAGGCGATGGCGAAGATCGAGGCGATCGTCGCGGAGGCGACCGTCGAAGGCACGAGCGCGGTGCTCGAGATCAAGGGCGAGTTCCTTCCTCTCGTCCAGGACGAGGCCTCGAAGGAGATCCTCGGCCTCTACCAGGAGGCGATGTCCTCCCTCGGACACAAGGTCGAGGGCGAGTTCTCGGGCGGCTGCGCCGATTCGGGCTTCACCTCCGCCGTCGGCTGCCCGACCGTTTGCTCGACCGGCCCCGTCGGCGGCCTCGCCCATTCGCCGGACGAATATCTCGAACTCGATTCGATCCTTCCCCGCGCCAAGGGCGTCGCGATGGCCATCGCCGCGCTCCGCTGAGCCGGCCGCCATGGTGATCATCCTGATCCGGCGCTTCGCGCGGCCGGACCGGGAGGCCGCATTCCTGCAGCGCTTCGCCGAACAGAAGCCAGACGGCCATCCCGACTTCCTCGGCGAGACGCTGACGCGGATCACGGATGGCGCCGTGCTGCCGGACGGCGTGCCGCGCCTCCTCGCGGCCCCGGAAGGCAGCGGCGCGTTCCTGAACGTCGCCCGCTGGCGCTCCTGGGATGCTTTCGAGCGGCACTTCGCCGTGCAGCTCGCCGCGCCCGGCGGTTTCGATCCGGAGATCGAGACCCGCCGGGCCGAGATCGCAATCCTCGCGGTCGAGCCATCGTGATGACAGGCAGTTGACACCTGCCGGGGCGCTCACCATAACGCGGGTCCCGCTGGCCGGCTTGCCGGGCAGCGGCTTGCGCACGGCGCACCGTGGCAAGGGGGAATGTCCCGAGCGGCAAAGGGGGCGGACTGTAAATCCGCTGGCTATGCCTTCGTAGGTTCGAGTCCTACTTCCCCCACCACGGGCCCGGCGCGATGCGGGTGTAGCTCAATGGTAGAGCAACAGCCTTCCAAGCTGATGACGAGGGTTCGATTCCCTTCACCCGCTCCAATCTTTTCAGGTGCTTGGCCGAATCGCTGACGGTGTCGTTTCCGAACGACCGCGAGGGCGTTCGGAAACGATCCGTCTGGACGGCGTGAACCGGCCGCCCCGTCCTGTGGAAAAGCCGACAGGCCGTCCCGCGATGCCGGACGTCCGATCGCGGACGCCCGGTCGCCGTGCCGGCGCTACGACAATCCCAGGCGCTCCAGGATCTCCACCTTCGCCTGCCGGGAGGGGGCGAGGCTCTGCCGCGCCTTCTCGACGATTGCGGCCGGGGCGGTCTCGGGCGTGCCCGCGTCGAATGGCGGCTGCGGCGCGTATTCCATGTAGAGCTGGATCGTCTCGGCCTCTTCCCTCCCGAAGAGCTCGGCGACGACGGCCAGGCCGAAATCGATTCCGGACGTCACGCCGCCGGCGGTGAACACGTTGCCGTCCCGCACGACGCGGCCCTGTTCCGGAATGGCTCCGAAATTGGCCAGGAACTGATGCGAATCCCAATGGGTCGTCGCCCGCTTGCCCTTCAGGAGACCGGCGGCGCCGAGGACCAGCGCCCCCGTGCAGACCGAGGTGACGAAGCGCGCGCCGGCGCTCTGGCGGCGGATGAAGTCGAGCGTTTCCTCATCCTCGAGCAGCGGGTTCACCCCGCTCCCGCCCGGTACGCACAGGACGTCGAAGGCCGGGGCGTCGGCGAAGGTCACGGTGGGCTGCAGCATGAGCCCCGTCGCCGACCGGACGGGCGTCAGATCCTTCCAGACGAGATGCGCCGTCGCTCCGCGGGCGGATGCGAACACCTCGAACGGTCCCGTCAGGTCGAGTTGCTGCACGCGGGGGAAGCACAGGATTCCAAAATTCACCGTCACTGAGCCATCTCCTATACGGGGAGAACGCTAGCTCGCGGTCGGCCGGCAGGCAACGACGCAAGGCGGGAGACGCGGATGAAGGCGGGAACCCGGGACAGGAGCGGACGGATGACGCGGCGGGGACACGCCCACAAGCTCGCGATCCTGGCGGCCATGGCCTGTCTCTGGCCGCTCACGGAGGCGGCGGAGGCCGGGACACGGTTTCTCGACGGGAGAGTGATCTATCGGGAGCGGATGGCCTTGCCGCCGTCCGCATTGGTCGAGGTGAGCCTGCTCGACGTCTCGCGGGCCGACGCGCGGGCGGTCACGCTCGGCCGGACGACGATCCGACCCGGGAGGCAGGCGCCCATCCGCTATCGGCTCGGTTACGACGACGCGCGGATCCTGCCGGGCCGGAGCTACGCGCTCCACGCAAGGATCACGGCCGGCGGACGGCTGCTGTTCCTCTCCACCGACCGCCACCCCGTCTTCGCGGGCGGGCCGAACGCGACCGACATCCTGGTGCGGCGCGTCGGGGGCGAGCCGCAGGCCGCGAGCCCCGCCGGCCGCTGGCGGGCCGAGCGCATCGGCGGTCGCGGCGTCGTCGACCGGCTCCAGAGCGTCCTCGACCTCGCAACGGACGGCGCCGTCTCCGGCACGGGCGGCTGCAACCGGATGTCCGGCCGTGCGTCCGTCAACGGGGCCGCCATCGTCTTCGGGCCGCTCGCGAGCACCGAGATGGCCTGCCCGCCAGCGGCGATGGATCAGGAGCGGCGGTTCTTCGAGGCTCTGCGCCGGGCCAGGGCCTGGACGCTCGATCAGACCCGCGCAAAGCTTGTCCTGCGCGACGCCCGGGGGCGGTCGCTCCTGCTCCTGTCGCGGATGTAGCCTCCATCGGCGCCGGTGGCGCTCCGGGCCTTTCGGCTCTAGGATTGGCGACCGTCGCCTTCCATCACGAAACGAGTCCAGACGCGCGTCGGTGCCGAGGTATACGGTGGGTATCAGGGTGTTGCTCGGACGGGAATCGCGGAACGTCCCGCTCCTGCGCAGGGTCGAGACGGTCGCGGCCCTGTCGGCGGAGGAGCGGGAGGCGTTGCTGCGCGTGCCGATGTCCGTGCGCGACCTGCCGCCGCGAACGGATATCCTCTGCGAAGGCGAGAGGCCGGAGACCTGCTGCGTCGTCCTCTCGGGCTATGCCATCCGCTACAAGATCGGCGCCGAGGGCGACCGGCACATCATCGCCTTCCACGTCCCGGGAGACATCCCGGACCTGCAGAGCCTTCACCTTGCCGTGATGGACCATACCCTCGCCTCGCTGACGGGGATGACGGCCGGGCTGATCGCGCATCGCGACCTCCACGACCTGAATCTGCGCTATCCGCGGCTCGCCGGAGCGCTCTGGCGGCTGACGCTCGTCGACGCCGCCGTCTTCCGCGAATGGATCGTCAATCTCGGCCACCGGGACGCCCTGAGCCGGACGGCCCATTTCCTGTGCGAGATGCATACGCGGCTGGCCTCGGTCGGTCTCGGCAACGGGGACGCGATCGAGCTGCCGATCTCGCAGACGGACCTCGCGGACGCCCTCGGCGTGTCCGCCGTCCACATGAACCGCACGCTCCAGGAGTTGCGCGCCCGAAAACTGATCGAGAGCAACGGGCGGATGATCATGGCGCGCGACTGGAGCGCTCTCGCCGCTCTCGGCGAGTTCGACCCGGCCTATCTGCACATCACGCCCCACGAGCGCGCCGACCCCGCCTGAGCCCCTCCCGCCCACCGGCGCCAGGGACTTGTCCATCCGGCGCCCACCCGCGTATCCGTCTGTGAAACGACGGAGGATGCGATGCCCGGGCTGTGGTTCGAGGAGTTCGAGGAGGGGATGGTCTTCGACCATCGCTGGACGCGCACCATCACGGAAGCGGACAACAAGTGGTTCTCGCTCCTGACGATGAACACGCAGCCCTTCCATATCGACAATCACGCAGCGGCGAAGACGCCGTTCAAGAAGCCGCTGGTGAACAGCCTCTTCACGCTCGGCTGCATGGTCGGGATGTCGGTGGACGACACGACCTTCGGGACGACCATCGCCAATCTCGGCATGACGGACGTCAAGTTCCCCCATCCGCTCTTCGAGGGCGACACGATCAGGATCCGCACCACGATCCTCGGCAAGCGCGAATCCAAGTCGCGCCCGGGCGAGGGCATCGTGACCTTCCGCCACGAGGCCTTCAACCAGGACGGCATCCTCTGCGGCACCTGCGACCGCACGGGGCTCATGATGAAGAAGCCGCAGGGCGAGGCGGCGAAGGAGGCCTGAGAGGGCCCCTGCCCAGGCCGGCCGGCCCTACACCTTAAGGATGAGATCGCGCGGCCACAGCCGACTTCTTTGTCCGGCGGAACCCTCGCCCCTGATTGACTTCCGACAACTGTAGACTGTTTCTCGATCCGGAACGATCAGGAAAGAGCGAACGTGCGGAAGACAGTCTTGGCGGGGGTTGTTCTGGCCTCGTGCGTATCGCTCTCCGCCCCCGCATCGGCCGACCTCGCCGAGTTGGCCCGCCGCATGGACCGCCTCGAACGGGAGAATGCGGCCCTGCGGGCGGAGGTCCATGCCCTGAAAGGGCGGCCGTCCCGTCCGGCCCGCGCTCCCGCGGCGGCGCGCGGCATCGCGCCGACTGCTCCTGCCGCCCTGGCCTCAGCCGAGGCGGCGAAACCCTCCCCGTTCGACGGCGCCTATGTCGGCGCATTCGGTGGCGTGACCTTCGCCGGAGATCAGATGGGACGGCCCTTGCCGGGTACGTCCACGGTCAACCCCATCTATCCCTACGGCTACACGCCGAACAGGGTGCGTGCTTCGGATGCCAACGCCAGTTTCGGCCTCCTTGCCGGCTATGGCGAGACAGTCGGATCGCTCTATCTCGGCGGAGAGGTGCGGGCCGACCTGCGCGATCAGCGGCGGGCCTATATCGATCGGATGAGCTATCTCCCATACCACGCCGCCGTGTCCTGGCAGAAGGCGAGTATCGAGGGCGGCGCCGATGCGAGCCTTCGCGTAGGCCTCACCTTCGACGAGTGGCTCGTATTCGGCCGCATCGGTGCGGGTGCGGCCTTCATCCGAGGTTCGACGGGTGCGTCGCAGTGGGCGTACTGGCTAGGCCCCGCGATCCTCCCGGCAGCTCGCCGGACCTCGGATGCCGTCACGCCGTATGTCACGATCGGCGTCGGCGTCGAACGTGCGTTCGGGCCGGCCTTCATCCGCCTTGATACGGAGATTATCAACTACCTCGGCTCCGCCGGAACCTTCTCCAGCGACAAGAAGTCGTCCGTGCTCTCCTTCGGTCAGTTCTACGATGGCCGCGTGACCGCGGCGATCGGCTATCGCTGGTGATGCGCCTGCCTCCCAGGCGAGGATGAGGCTTCGTCGAGACGGTGCCGGCCGCATGCGGCCGCCCCACGGGTTGTCGCGGCGCGGCGGTCTCGCTACATGCCGGGCATCCGTCCGCCGAGCCTTACGACCATGCGCGCTGTCCTCGACGTCATCATGCTGGCGCTTCAGCTCTATGTATGGGTGCTGATCGTCTCGGCCGTCATGAGCTGGCTGATCGCCTTCAACGTCGTCAACGTCCGCAACGACGTCGTGCGCTCGATCTGGAATTTCCTGTACCAGGTCACGGAGCCGCTGCTCCGGCCGATCCGGAACATCCTGCCCAATCTCGGCGGGATCGACATCTCGCCGATCATCCTCCTCCTGATCATCTTCTTCATCCAGCGCGTGATCCAGCTCTACCTCTATCCCGCCGTGATCTGATGCAGGACGAGCCGGCCTTCCGGCGCATCGCGGAGGGGCTCGCCATCCGCGTGCGGGCGACGCCGCGCGGCGGGCGCGATGCGGTCGAGGGGATCGAGCATCTCTCCGACGGCCGGGCCGTGCTGCGCATCCGCGTGCGGGCGGCGGCCGCCGACGGCGCTGCGAACGACGCGCTCCGCCGCTGCCTCGCCGCCGCCCTCGGACGCCCACCCTCGGCCGTCAGCGTCGCCTCGGGCGCGACGGCCCGCGTGAAGACGCTTGCCGTCGCTGGCGATCCGGACGACCTGACGGCCCGACTGGAGGCGCTCTGCGCCCAAGAGAGACCCCGATGACCGCCATCCGCATCGACGGGAAAGCCGTCGCCGCGTCCCTGCGCGCGCGCGTCGCCGACGCCGTGGCCGATCTCGCGCGGGACGGCGTCGTCCCCGGCCTCGCGGTCGTCCTCGTGGGCGACGACCCGGCGAGCCGCGTCTATGTCGGCTCGAAGAAGAAGATGACGGTCGCCGCTGGCATGCGCTCGATCGACCACATGCTCCCCGCCGAGACCGGCGAGGCCGAGCTCCTGGCGCTGATCGACAGGTTGAACCGGGACGACGACGTCGACGGCATCCTCGTCCAGCTCCCGCTGCCGCCCCAGATCGACGCCTCGCGCGTGATCCTCGCCATCGACCCGGCGAAGGACGTCGACGGCTTCCACCCCGTCAATGCCGGGCGCCTCGCGACGGGCCAGCCGGCCCTCGTGCCCTGCACGCCGGTCGGCTGCGTCATGCTGGCGAAGACCGTCCTGCCGAGCCTCGCGGGGCTCGATGCCGTGGTGGTCGGCCGCTCGAACATCGTCGGCAAGCCGGTGGCGCAGCTTCTCCTCGCCGAGAGCGCGACGGTGACGGTCGCCCATTCGCGCACGCGCGACCTGCCGGCGGTCTGCCGGAGTGCGGATCTCCTCGTCGCGGCGGTCGGCCGGCCCGAGATGATCCGCGGCGACTGGATCAAGCCGGGCGCCGTCGTCATCGATGTCGGCATCAACCGCATCGAGGGCGAAGGCGGCACGTCCCGCCTCGTCGGCGACGTCGCCTACGACGAGGCGGCGGCCCATGCGGCGGCGATCACGCCCGTTCCGGGCGGCGTCGGACCGATGACCATCGCCTGTCTCCTCGCCAACACGGTGAAGGCGGCCCGCGCGCGTCGGGGCCTGCCGGAGGTCGTGTTGGAAGTGGCGGCGTTTTAGCGGCGCCAGCGGGAGCGTCATTGCCGGGGCTCGGGCCGGCCGGCCTCCTCATCCTGAGGTGCTTCGCGCAGCGAAGCCTCGAAGGACGCACAACGGCTACGGGTGCTTCGAGGCTCGCCCTTCAGGCGAGCACCTCAGCATGAGGCGGGCGGGTGTGCGGTCGGACGGCAGACTCCGGCCCGCGACTTGCGATTTCGTTCGGGTCGGGCTTTCAAGTCCGGACGGGACGCGGGGAGATGCGCATGAAGACCAATCCGGGCAACTTCTTCGAGGATTTCCGCCTCGGCCAGGAGATCCGCCACGCGACGCCGCGGACCATCACCGCGGGCGACGTGTCGCTCGCGACCGCCATCTACGGCTCGCGCTTCGCCCTGCAATCGGCCGACAGCTTCGCCCGGGCGGCGGGCTATCCGGCGAGCCCCGTCGACGACATCCTCCTCTTCAACATCGTGTTCGGAAAGACGGTGCCGGACGTCTCCCTGAACGCGGTCGCCAATCTCGGCTATGCCGGCGCCCGGTTCCTGCGCCCGGTCTATCCGGGCGACACGGTCTCGGCGGTCTCCGAGGTGATCGGCCTCAAGGCGAACGCCTCGGGCAAGACGGGCATCGTCTATGTCCGCACGCAGGGGACAAACGACCGCGGCGAAGCGGTCCTCGATTACAACCGCTGGGTCATGGTGCAGAAGCGCGATCCCGCGGCGCCCAATCCGCCCGAGCACGTCCCGGAGCTTCCCAAGGCGGTCGCGCCGGCCCTTCTCGGCGAGGGCTGCCCCGAGCTCGATCCGACAGGCTGGGACGACGGCCTCGCCGGGAGCGCGCACCGGTTCGGCGATTACGCGGCCGGCGAGCGGATCGACCATGTCGACGGCGCGACGATCGAGGAGGCCGAGCACCAGCTGGCGACACGCCTCTACCAGAACACGGCCAAGGTCCATTTCGACGCCCATGCCGCGAAGGACACCCGCTTCGGCAAGAGGCTCATCTATGGCGGCCACATCATCGCGACCGCGCGCGCGCTGAGCTTCAACGGTCTCGGCAATGCCTGCCGCGTCGCCGCCATCAATGGCGGGCGCCACGTCTCTCCGAGCTTCGCGGGCGACACGATCTATGCCTGGAGCGAGATCCTCGAGACGGCCGAACTGCCCGGCCGGGCCGATCTCGGCGCCCTGCGCGTCCGCACCATCGCCACCAAGAACCAGCCCTGCGGCGACTGTCCCGGCCGCGAAGGGGATGGCTATCATCCCGCCGTCGTGCTCGAACTCGACTACTGGGTTCTGATGATCCGCTGAGGCGCCGAGACGCCGTGCGGGGCGCGATGGGGAGGACGTCATGGCGACGGTGACATTGATGAGCGACGAGGAGGCCGCCGGCATCCCCGAGGTCGCCGCGGTCTTCGCGGATATCCGCGCGGTGCGCCGCTCGGATGTCATCAACGATTTCTGGCGCGGCCTCGCGCACGATCCCGCCACGCTGAAACGGACCTGGGAGGGCCTCAAGGCGATCATGATCGCCCCCGGTCCGCTCGACCCGCTGACGCGGGAGCTGATCTACATGGCGGTCTCGGTGACCAACGGCTGCTCCTACTGCATCCATTCCCACACCGCCGCCGCGCGCGCGAAGGGCATGACGGACGCCCAGTACGGTCATTTCCTGGCCATCGTCGGCATGGCCAACCAGACGAACGCGCTCGTCACGGCGCTCGGCATCGCGCCGGACAAGGCCTTTCAGGTGTCCTGACGCCCTGGCGCGCCGACACTCATACACCCATACGGAGAACGACGTGGCCAAGACCATCCTGACCTGCGCGGTCACGGGCAGCCTGACGCGGCCCGACATGAACCCGAACCTGCCGATCTCGCCGGAGCAGATCGCCGATTCCGCCCTGGACGCGGCCGCAGCGGGCGCCGCGATCGTCCATATCCACGTCCGCCACCCCGACGGCCGGCCCTCGATGGAGATCGGCCATTACCGTGAGGTGGTCGAGCGCATCCGCGCGAAGAACACCGCGCTCGTCATCAACCTCACGACGGGGCCGGGCGGACGCTACCACCCGAGCGAGGAGAACCCGGCCGTCGCCGGCCCGCGCACGAACCTCCTCCGACCCGAGAGGCGGGTCGAGCACGTCCTCGCGCTGAAGCCCGACATCGCGACGCTCGACCTCAACACGATGACCTTCGGCCAGGAGGTCGTCATCAACACGCCGCAGAGCGTCGCGGCGATGGCAGAGGCGATCTACGGGGCCGGCGTGCTGCCCGAGATCGAGCTGTTCGATTCCGGCGATTGCGGCCTCTGCGCCGACCTCGTCGCCTCCGGCAAGCTCAGGACGCCCGGCCTCGCGAGCCTCGTTCTCGGCGTGAAATACGGCTTCCCGCCCACCCCCGAGACCCTCGCCTATGCCCGCACCCTCGTGCCGAAGGGCATCGCCTGGACGGGCTTCGGCATCGGCCGCAACGCCTTCACCCTCCTCGCCCAGTCGTTCCTCCTCGGCGGCCATGTCCGCATCGGCATGGAGGACTCGGTCCATGCCGCGAAGGGCAAGCTCTCCGCCGGCAACGGCGAGATGGTCGAGAAGGCCGTCCGAATCGTGACGCTGCTGGGCGGCGAACTGGCGAGCGCCGAGGAGGCCCGCGAGATGCTCGGCCTCGCCGGCTCGCAGCGGCGGGCGGCCGCGGGATAGGCCCGGCATCCGGCCCGCCCTCGCGGGCTTTTCAAGCAGGCCGGAGACGAGACGGCGGCGGCACGAAGCATGCGCCAAGACGTCGTTGCAGAAGCGCAACGGTCGCGATCATCCCTTCACTGCCGCCGGCAAGCCCGTCGATTGCCGATTGCTTTAGATCCGCCCGGCCGCCGAGATGAGCCGCCGCCCTTTCGGCGGCTCCCGGACGCCTCCCCATGACCCGTTCCGTTCTCGCGGCCCTGGCCATTCTCGCCAGTTCCGCCGCCTATGCCCAGACCGCCCCCGGCGGAGGCGCGCCCGAGTGGACGGGGTTCTATCTCGGCGCGAATGCCGGTGTCCTGGGCGGAGAGAGCGGCACGATAGCCGGTACGCCGGGCTTCTCGAGAGGTACCTTTTGGGGAGCGATGATGATCGTGAATCCCTTCACGACCGTCGGCAATGGCAGGACGCGAGGAATGACCTCCCTGATGGGAGGCGGGCAATTGGGCTACAACTACCAGATCGGCCAAGTGGTGTGGGGCGCGGAGGCGGACATCCAGGCCGTCTCTCCTGTCCGTGATTCCCGCACCGTCGATGAAACGAAGTTCGGGCGTTTCCTCACTGCTGCAACGACGATCGAGACGCGCCAAAGATATGATTATCTGGGCACCGTCCGTGGCCGTATCGGTTATCTTGTTCTGCCGAACCTGCTCGTCTTCGCGACGGGCGGGATTGCCTATGCAAACCGCCAAAGCATCACATGGCTTGACCGAGCTGCCACGACAGCGACCCCGTCGCGATCCGTCGTGAAGACCGGCTATGTCGTCGGCGGCGGTGTCGAATACGCCCTCGGTCAGAACTGGTCTGTGAAAGGCGAAGGCCTCTTCTATGATCTCGGGAAAACGCACGCCCGCGCCACCGTGACCTCGCCGGATCCATTCTTCGGACGGCTCACCGTCGGGCAAGTCCTCGAAACGTCGCGTGATCGCGGCATCATCGGCCGCATCGGACTGAACTACAGGTTCGGAGGTTCATAGGACTGCAGCCGTAAGCCGAAGGCGGAACCGATCCCCGCAACGGCGCCGGGGCAGCCCTGCTGCGGGGATAGATCCAGGCCGTCGATCTTCCTGTAGAGGAGGTCGCACGGTCGAACCCGCGCTCGACGGTGCGGCCGGGGAGAGGACGCCATGGATGCGAGACGGCAGGACGAGCCGCCGCCTGCGGCCGAGGGGCTGCCGAAGCCGGCCGGACCGATCACCGCCCAGAGCCACGATCCGACCGTCTTCGCCATCATAGGGGCGGTCAGCTTCTGCCACTGCCTGAACGACCTCATCCAGTCGCTGCTGCCGGCGATCTATCCGATCCTGAAGACGTCCTACGGGCTCGACTTCGCCCAGATCGGCCTCATCACGCTGATCTTCCAGTGCACGGCCTCGCTGTTCCAGCCGATCGTCGGCACGATCACCGACAAGCGGCCCGCCCCCTATTCGCTGGTGGCGGGGATGGGCTTTTCCTTCGTCGGGCTGATCCTGCTCGGCTACGGGACGAGCTACGGCCTGATCCTGCTCGCGGCGGCCTTGATCGGCTTCGGCTCGGCCGTCTTCCATCCCGAATCCTCCCGCATCGCGCGAGCCGCCTCCGGCGGGCGGCACGGCATGGCGCAGTCGGTCTTCCAGGTCGGCGGGAATTTCGGCCAGGCGATCGGCCCGCTCCTCGCGGCCTTCATCGTCGTGCCCTTCGGGCAGGGCAGCGTCGCCTGGTTTTCGCTGGTCGCGCTCCTCGCGATGATCGTGCTGTGGCGCGTCGGCGGCTGGTACGCGGAGCGCCTGCGCGCGCCAGGCGCGAAGAAGCCGATCTTCGCCGCGCACACCCTCTCGCGCGGCCGGATCGGCTTCGCCGTCGCCTTGCTCGTGATCCTCACCTTCTCGAAGAACTTCTACACGGCGAGCTTCACGTCCTACTACACCTTCTACCTGATGGATCGCTTCGACGTGTCGGTCGAGGCCTCGCAGATCTATCTCTTCGTGGCGATGGCCGCGATCGCGGCCGGCGTCGTCTTCGGCGGCCCGATCGGCGACCGGATCGGGCGCAGGCCCGTGATCCTCGGCTCGGTGCTGGGCGTGTTGCCCTTCACGCTGATCCTGCCGCATGTGAACCTGTTCTGGACCGTCGTCCTGACGATCCCGATCGGGCTCATCATGGCCTCGTCGCTCTCGGCCATCCTCGTCTACGCGCTGGAACTCGTGCCGACGCGGGTCGGGCTCGTCGCCGGGCTGTTCTTCGGCCTGTCCTTCGGCATGGGCGGCCTCGGCGCGGCCGTCCTCGGCGAGGTGGCCGACCGGACCTCGATCGAGTTCGTCTACCGCCTCTGCGCCTGGCTGCCCCTGCTCGGCATCGTGGCGCTGCTCCTGCCGGACACGCATATCCGTTCGCGCTGAGAGGGCTCCTCTCAGTAGAGGCGCGTCCGGTAGGCCTCCTCCATCGTCTTCTCCGCCTCCTCGACCTCGATCGCCGCCGTCTGCTCGGCGATGATCCGGCCAAGCGTCGGGAAGCTGTGCCGCTCGACCTGGGCCTCCTGGTTCCAGAGCTTCGAGCGCATCAGCGCCTTGCCGCAATGGAAATAGGTCTCCTCGACATGGACCTTGAGGCCGATGGCCGGCGTGATGTTCTGAACGGTCAGGGGCGTCAGAAGGTCGGCATCCTGACAGATCTCCGCGCGCCCGTTGATGCGCAGGGTTTCGTTGATGCCGGGCACGAGGAAGATGAGCCCCACGCCCGGCGAGGCGAGGATGTTGCCGAAGGTGTCGACGCGGTTGTTGCCGCGCCGGTCCGGGATCAGCAGCGTCCTGTCGTCGAGCACGGCGACGAAGCCCGGCGCGTCGCCGCGCGGGCTCGCATCGGCATTCCCCTTCCCGTCGCTCGAAGCGAGGACGAGGAAGGGCGAGAGCGCGATGAAGTCGCGACAGAACTTGTCGACCCGATCGAGAACCTTCTTCTCGGCGAGCGGACTGAGCTTGCCGAAATGCGCGCGCAGGTCCTCTTGGTCGCGGACGAGCGGCTTTCCTCCTGCACCGTGGCTGTCCATCGTGCCTCTCCCTATGCTGCATCCTCCACGCCGCACCATCCGGCGACGAACAGCGCGAGCGTCGTCGTCAGAGCCTTCAGCGAGGCGAGGTCCACGCGCTCGTTGAAGCCGTGCGCACCCTCCATGCGGGCGCCGTAGCAGAAGGCCGGAATGCCGTAATCGAGGCCATAGAACCGGGCGTCGGTGAGGCCCGTGAAGTAGGATTCCTGAAGCTCCTCGCCGCTGACGGCCCGATGGGCCTCCGCGAGGACCGCCTCGATCTCCGCCGCCTCCGTCACCTCGTAGCCGGGCGAGAGGAAGCCGGACCAGACGACGCTCGGCGGATTGTCGGCGAGGAACGGATGGCTCTTCGACGCCGCCTCGACGCAGGCGAGGATCTCGGCCTGGCAATCGGCGATCGTCCAGCCGGGCAGGATGCCGATGCGGCAATCGACGTCGCACCAGGCCGGGACGCTGGAGGCCCAGTCGCCGCCCTTGATGATGCCGGGATTGAAGTTCAGCGGGTGCTCGACGCTGCCGAAGAAGCGATCCGCCTTGGCGCGCTCGTTCCACTCCGCTTCGAGCGTCTCGATGCCCTGGATCAGGTGGAAGGCGGCCTTGATCGCGTTCGAGCCGGTGCCCGCGCGCGCCACATGGACGGGCTCGCCCCGCACGCGCAGCCGGAACCAGATCACGCCCACCTGCGAGCGCATCACACGGCCGTCGGTCGGCTCGGGCAGGAGGCAGGCATCGGCGCGATAGCCGCGCTGGAGCGTCGAGAGGGCGCCGAGGCCCGTGCTCTCCTCCTCGATCACCGACTGGAGATGGATGCGGCCCTTCGGCCGGAGCCCCGCCGCCTTCAGGGCGTCGAGCGCGTAGAGGGCCGCGATCGTGCCCGACTTCATGTCGCCCGCGCCGCGTCCGTAGAGCCAGCCGTCCTCGACGACCGGCTTGAAGGGCGGGCGCTTCCACATGTCGAGCGGTCCGGCCGGGACGACGTCGCAATGGCCCTGGAGGATCAGCGAGCGCCCCTCCTCCCGCGTCGGCCGCCAGGTGCCGACGACGGTGCGGGCGCGTGAGAAATCCGTCTCGACCGGGCCGTATCCCGGCAGGTCCTTCAGATCGTCCTGGTCGATGATCCAGTCATCCACCTCGTAGCCGCGCTCGCGCAGGAGGCCGGCGATCATGTCCTGGCAGGGCCCCTCGGCGCCGCGCGTGCTCGGAATGGCGACGAAGGCGGCCGTGGTCGCGACCTGCGCCTCGAAGGCGGCCTCGACGGCCGCCTCGATCCGCTCGCGGGCACCGGGGGGAAGGGGCAATGCAGTGGTGGACGTCAAAATGAATCCTTCATGCTGGAACGTTCCTCCGCGCCGCCTCTCCCCTTGCGGGAGAGGTCGAGCGACGCCGGAGGCGTCGACCGGGTGAGGGGTTGCGCCTCCCGGCAGCGGCTTGCGTCCTATACCCCTCATCCGGTTGCGCTGCCGCGCAACTCGACTTCTCCCACAAGGGGAGAAGCGGGGAGCGCTGTGGTGCCGTCACGCCACCCCCTCCACGATGCCCGGCTGGTCGAAGAAGCGGCGGCCGGGAATGGCCTCCAGCAATTCGCGCGTATAGGCCTCGCGGGGCCGGTTGAAGACTTCGGCCGTCGGCCCCTCCTCGACGATCCGGCCCTTCTGGAGAACGATCACCCTATCGGCGATCTCGGCCGCGATGCGGAGATCGTGCGTGATGAAGATCATGGCGAGGCGCATCTCGCGGCGGAGCTCCGCCAGCAGCGCCAGCACCTGCGCCTGGACCGAGACGTCGAGCGCCGAGACCGCCTCGTCCGCGACGAGGACGCGGGGCTTGAGCGCCAAGGCGCGGGCGATGCAGATGCGCTGGCGCTGGCCGCCGGAGAATTCATGCGGATAGCGATCGGCCGCCGCGGGGGTCAGCCCGACCCGGGCGAGCAGCGCCCTCGCCTGCTCCATCGCCTCGGCGCGCGATGTGCCGTAGGCCATGGGGCCGCGCGCGACGGCGTCACCCACCTTCTGCCTGGGGTCGAGGCTCGCGAAGGGGTCCTGGAAGACGATCTGGAGGCCCCGCCGCGCCTGGCGCAACGCCTCGCCGCGCAATTGGCGGAGGTCCTGCCCGCCGAGGCGTATCGCGCCGGAATCCGGCTCCGTCAGCCGCATGATCATGCGACCGAGGGTCGATTTTCCGGAGCCCGACTCGCCCACGACGGCGAGCGTCTCGCCCTCGTGCAGGGTGAGCGAGACGCCGTCGGCCGCCACGACCTCCCGCGGCGGGCGGAACCAGCCGCGCCGGACGACGAAGGTCTTGCGCAGATCCTCGACCCGCAGCAGCGCTTCGGCGCCGGACTTGTCCTCGCGGCTGCGAACCTGCGCCTTCGGCACGGCGTCGATCAATTCGCGCGTATAGGCCTCGCGCGGATGGCGCAGCACCTGCTCCACCGTGCCGTGCTCGACGACCTTGCCGTGGCGCAGCACGACGACCCGGTCCGCGACGTCGGCCACGACGCCGAAATCATGGGTGATGAGGAGCACCCCCATGCCGCGTTCGCGGCGCAGCTCGTCGATCAGGCGCAGGATCTGGCGCTGGGTGGTGACGTCGAGGGCCGTCGTCGGCTCGTCGGCGATGAGGAGGGCCGGACGGTTCGCCATCGCCATCGCGATCATGACGCGCTGGCGCTGGCCGCCGGACAATTCGAACGGGAAGCTGCGCGCGAGGAGCGGCGGGTTCGGCAGGCCGACCTGGCCGAGGAGATCCTGCACCCGCGCATCGATCTCGGCGGCCGGCGGGACGGGGCGCTGATGGGTGACGATGGTCTCGGCGATCTGCTCGCCGACCCTCTTCAGGGGGTTCAGCGAGGAGAGCGGCTCCTGGAAGATCATCGCCGCCTCGCCCCCGCGCAGGCGCCGCAGGGCGCGCCGGTCGAGCCGCGCCGTATCCTGGCCGACGACCTTCACGGCGCCGGACGAGATGCCGACGCCCTTCGGCAGGAGCGAGAGGATCGCATGCGCGATCATCGATTTGCCCGAGCCCGATTCGCCGACGAGGCAGACGACCTCGTTGCGGCC
The DNA here is from genome assembly GCF_004363955.1 of Enterovirga rhinocerotis. Lineage (GTDB taxonomy): Bacteria > Pseudomonadota > Alphaproteobacteria > Rhizobiales > Beijerinckiaceae > Enterovirga > Enterovirga rhinocerotis. Next base: position 603,686 of record NZ_SNZR01000013.1, on the reverse strand, counting down.
GATCGAGAACGTGACGTCCTCGACCGCGAAGGGCCTGTCGCCGCCTTTCGGCAGCGCGATCGAGAGGCTCTCGACCGAGAGGATGGCGGGATCGGACGCGCCGCTCATGCCCGGCGCCTCGAGACGCGCGGGTTGAGCACGTCCGACAGGCCCTCGCCGAAGAGGTTGATGGCGAGCACCGTCAGCAGGATCGCGACACCCGGAAAGACGCTCATCCACCAGGCGTTGCGGATGACGGTGCGGCCGGCCCCGATCATGAAGCCCCAGGACATCTGGTTCGGATCGCCGAGCCCCATGAAGGAGAGCGCGCTCTCGAGCAGGATCGCCGTCGCGACGGTGAGCGAGGTGACGACGAGGATGGGCGAGATCGCGTTCGGCAGGATGTGGCCGAGGACGATCCGCGCGGTCCCCTCCCCCTGGCAGAGCGCCGCCTCGACGAATTCGCGCTTGCGCAGCCGCAGGAACTCGGCCCGCGTCAGCCGGGCGAGCGGCGGCCAGCTCACCGCGCCGAGGGTCAGGATGATCGTCGTCAGCGTCGGGCTGAAGGTCGCGACCAGCAGGATCGCGAGGATGAAGGCCGGGACGGTCTGGAACAGCTCCGTCACCCGCATCAGCACGAGATCGACCGCGCCGCCGAAATAGCCGGAGATGGCGCCGATCACGACGCCGATCACCATGGCCGCGAAGGCCGAGGCGATGCCGATGACGAGCGAGACCCGCGCGCCGTGCGCGACCCCGGCCGCGACGTCCCGTCCGAGCGTATCGCCGCCGAGCCACATCCCGTCCTCGCCGGGCGGCGTGAAGGGTGCGCCCACCATCTCCCAGGGCGAGACCGGGAACAGGACCGGCGCGAGGAGGGCGAGGGCGACGACGGCGAGGAGCAGGACGAGCCCCGCCATGCCGCTCGGATGGCGCAGGAAGGCGCGGACCGCATCCATCAGGCGGCCCCCGTCGTCATGCGCGGATCGATCAGGCGGTAGACGAGGTCGGTCGCAAGGTTCAGCACGATCACGATGATCGAGAGGATCAGGAAGATGCCGAGAAGGACCGGATAGTCGCGCTGGAGCACCGCATCGAAGGTGAGCCGCCCGAGGCCGGGCCAGGCGAAGACGGTCTCGATCACGACCGCGCCGCCGACCAGCGCTCCGGCCTGCATGCCGGCGACGGTCACGACCGGCACCAGCGCGTTGCGCAGCATGTGGCCGACGACGATCCGAGGCCCGGCGAGCCCCTTCGCCCGCGCCGTCTTGATGAAGTCCTGATGCGCGACCTCGATGATCGAGGAACGCATCAGCCGGGCATAGATGGCAAGGTAGATCGCCGCGAGCGAGACGACCGGCATGATCATGTGCTTGCCGATGTCGAAGACGCGCTCGATCGGCGTCAGCTTGGCGTTGATCGTCTCGTAACCGAAGGCCGGCAGCCAGCCGAGCGTGACGGAGAAGACGAGGACCAGCATCAGCCCCAGCCAGAAGACCGGCGTCGCGTAGAGGAGCAGCGACAGCACCGTGAAGAGCGTGTCGACGACGCTTCCCGCCGCGAGCCCCGCCAGCGCGCCGAGCGTCGTGCCCACGAGGAGCGCGAGGCAGAAGGCCGTCAGGGTCAGGAGCAGCGTCGCCGGCAGACGCTCCATGATCAGATCGAGGACCGGCCGTCTCTGGCGGTAGGAATAGCCGAGATCGAAGGAGAGGACGCGCTTCAGATGCGTGCCGAGCTGGACCAGATAGGGCTGGTCGAGCCCGTATTCCTTGCGCAGATCCTCGAGGATCTTCGGATCGGCCGCTCCCGACTGGCCGGCCATCACCTGGGCCGGATCGCCGGGCGCCGCGCGAACGAGGATGAAGTTGAAGGTCGCGATCACGAGGATCACGGCGACCAGCCGCACCGCCCAGGTGATCGCCGCGAGCCCGATCGCCGCGGCGCTCCGCGCACCCCTCACGACTTATGGACCACGCCGAAGGTCTCGTGCGATCCGATCGCCGTCGTGACGACATTCTTGAGCGATTTGTCGTAGAATATCGGATATTCCAGCTCCAGCGTCCAGGCGACGGGCACATCCTCGACCAGGATCTGCTGGACCTTGGTGTAGAGCTCCTGGCGCTTCTTCTCGTCGAGAGCGACGGCAGCCTCCTCGAACAGGCGATCGACTTCCGGGTTCGAATAGCCCTGCGTGTTCGAGAACAGGATCCCCTTCTTGATGTTGGTGGAGATGTAGGTGCGGCTGACGCCGAGGGCCGGATCGCCGAGCTGGTAGAGCAGGTTCTGGGTCATCTCGTAATCCCAGTTGCCGACCTTCTCGGCCCAGCCCGCCATGTCCGTACCCACGAGGACGAGGTCGATCCCGACCCGCGAGAAGGATTGCCGGAAGAACTCGCCCGCGCGCTGGTAGACCTCGCCGTAGGGCGGCACGACGTATTTGATCTCGGCCCGCTTGCCGTTCGCGCCCGGCTTCAGCCCCATCTCGTCGAGGAGCGCCTTCGCCTTGTCGAGCGAATACTCGTATTTCTTGACGTTGCCGTCGTAGAAGCGGGTCTTCGACGAGATCGGCCCGGTCGCGATTTTCGCATTGCCGAAATACACGCGCTTGTTCAGGGCGTCGCGATCGATCAGATGCATCACCGCCTGCCGGAAGCGCTTGTCGTTCATCGGCGCGATGCGGTTGTTCATCTCGAGCCACTGATGAGGCGCGAAATACTCGTAGCCATTGGTCGTGTATTCGAGATTCGCCTGTTTCTTGAACCGCGTCACGTCGAAGAATTCGATATCGGACCATTGCACGAGCTGCACGGTGCCGTTCTCGAGCGCCAGGGCTCGCGAGGCCGCGTCCGGGATGACGCGGTAGATGATCTCGTCGAGATACGGCTGGTCCTTGAGGTAGTAGCCGTCGTGGCGGACGAGATGGACGTGCGAGCCGCGCACCCATTCCTTGAGCTTGAAGGGTCCCGTCCCGATCGCCTTGTCGTTCATCGGGTTCTTGCGGAAATCTGTGCCCTCGTAGACGTGCTTCGGCAGGATCGGGGCCGACGTGCAGTCGAAACAGCCGAGGAACGGCGCGAAGGGCTGTTTCAGCTTGAAGACGACGGTGAGCGGATCGGGCGCCTCGGCCGAGGCCACGCGCGCGAAGTTGTTGCGGGCGCGCGGATGGGTCTGGGTCAGCACCTGCATGCAGCTGAAGACGACATCCTCCGAGGTCATCGGCTTGCCGTCGTGGAAGGTGATGCCCTCGAAGAGCTTGAACGTATAGGTCAGTCCATCGGGGGAGATCTCCCAGGACTTGGCCATGCCGGGCATGGGCTTGAGGTCCGGCCCGTATTTCAGCAGGCTCTCGTAGATCTTCCCGCCGAGGGTCAGGGTCGGCTGCTGCTGGTTCAGCGCGGTGACGAGGACCGGAGGTTCCGGCTGGATGATGGTGTTGAGCGTGCCGCCCCGCGTCTGACCGACCGCGCGGGTGATTCCGAATGGGAGGGCGGCACTTCCGGCCAGGATCGCAGCGGTGAATTCACGTCTGTTCATGAACCTCTCCAGCACCCGATTTCGGGCATCTTGACCGAGCCCGATGACCCGCGCCGCCTGGATAGGGCCGAAGACTATCTCGATCGGGCCATAGCCTCCGGCGCGTTTCCTGCTAGGGTCGTTTCTTCGCCCTGGGGCGGAGCAGATAGAACGAACAGGGGGAGCGGACGGTGTTCAGGCACAGTGGCGTTTCGTGCTCGCCTTGCGGCGAGCGTCCCTCGCCGGAAATGGGCCCCGAGGCAGCGGCCCGGTACGCCGGCCGAATCCAGAGCGTGCCGCGGCCCGTCGCGGCCATGGCCGCGTGCTATCCCGCCAGCACGACGAGCACGCGCCACGCCCATCGGCGAGGGCAGTTCGTCCTCCAGATCGCGGCCGTGACCTCGATGACGACGGATCACGGCGGGTTCGTGATCCCGCCGGGCCACGGATTCTGGATCCCGCCCGGGATCGTCCATCAGTCCCGGTCCTGGGGCGATGCGGAGATCCAGACGCTCTACATCGATCAGGATTCCGTGCCGGATTACCCGCGCAAGTGCCGGCTCATCCGGGCCTCGCCGCTGCTCCAGGCGCTGATGGACGAAGTGACCTGCATGCCGCTTCTCTATGACGAGGAGGCGCGGGACGGGCGGATCGTCGATCTCCTCCTCGGCGAGATCGGCCGGATGCCCGAAGTGTCGCTCCATGTCCCGATCCCTGCCGATCCCCGCCTCGCACGGGTCTGCGAGGCGGTGCTGGCCGATACGAGCTCGTGCATGACGCTCGACGACTGGGCGGCGCATGGCGGCATGAGCCGCCGCACCTTCACGCGGCTGTTCCGGCGCGAGACCGGGCAGAGCTTCTCGGCCTGGCGCCAGCGCGTGCGGCTGCTCGAGGCGCTCGCGCGGCTCGGGACGGGAGAACCCGTGACCAGCGTCGCGCTCGATATCGGCTACGACAGCCCGAGCGCGTTCACCGCGATGTTCCGGCGCGAGCTCGGGGACGCGCCGAAACGGTATCTGCGCTGGTCGGACCCGTCGGTCGTCGTCCGCTGAGGATGCCCGCGGACGCGGCCGGGACCGGACCTCAGCCCTTCACGAAGACGAGGAGGTCGGTGTTGATGACATCGGCATGGGTGGTGCACATCCCGTGCGGATATCCCTCATAGACCTTCAAGGTCCCGTTCCTGAGCAGCTTGACGGAGAGCAGCGCCGAATCGGCGATCGGCACGATCTGGTCGTCGTCGCCGTGCATGACGAGCGTCGGCACCTCGATGGCCTTGAGGTCCTCGGTGAAATCGGTCTCCGAGAAGGCCTTGATGCCCTCGTAATGGGCCTTGGCGCTCCCCATCATGCCCTGCCGCCACCAGTTCCGGATGGCGCCTTCGATCGTCGCCGCGCCGGCGCGGTTGAAGCCGTAGAACGGCCCCGACGGGACATCGAGGAAGAACTGGGCGCGGTTGTCGGCAAGCGCCTTGCGGAACCCGTCGAAGACCGAGAGCGGCAGGCCTCCGGGATTGGCAGGCGTCTGCAGCATGAGGGGCGGCACGGCGCCGATGATGACGAGCTTCGCGGCGCGTCCCTGGGGCTGCCCGTGACGGGCGACGTATCGCGTCGCCTCGCCGCCTCCCGTCGAATGGCCGATATGGACGGCGTCGCGCAGGTCGAGATGCTCGACCACCGCCGCGATGTCGGCCGCGTAATGGTCCATGTCGTGGCCGTCGCTCACCTGGGTCGAGCGGCCGTGGCCCCGCCGGTCATGCGCGACGACCCGATAGCCGTTCAGCACGAAGAACATCATCTGGGCATCCCAGTCGTCCGACGACAGCGGCCAGCCGTGATGGAAGACGATGGGCTGGGCGTCCTTCGGTCCCCAGTCCTTGTAGAAGATCTCGACGCCATCCTTGGTCGTGACGTATCCCATTGTTCGGGTCCTCACTGCTGCATGTGACGGAAGATCCGGGCCGGGTGCCGGATGGCGAAGACGCCGGAGCACATCGCCGGGCGTCGCGGCATCATACTCGTCGCGCCGTGTGACGGAATCAACTCAAAGGATGACCTCCGCGACCGGATCATGACGGCCCGCGGGATGCGCCGGCCCTCGCTGCGCGGGCCTCCGGGCTCCCTTCCCTCCGGCCGGCAATCGCGCGACACTCCGGCCCCGACTCGGCCTCGATGCCGGGCCACGGACGGAGGAATCCTTGTTCAGTCACATCATGATCGGCACGAACGACATCGCGCGTTCGAGGGCCTTCTACGACGCGCTTTTCGCGGCCACGGGCGGCAAGCCCGCCGTTCAGGACCCGAAGGGCCGCCTGATCTACAGCCACCGCGGCGGCCGCTTCCTGATCACCGCGCCGATCGACGGCGAGCCGGCCTGCCACGCCAATGGCGGCACGATCGGCTTCGCGATGGAAAGCCCCGCCGAGGCCGATGCCTGGCACAAGGCGGGAATCGAGAACGGCGGCGTCTCGATCGAGGACGCGCCCGGCATCCGCGAGTCGCCCGTCGGCCAGCTCTACCTCGCCTATCTGCGCGATCCGGACGGCAACAAGCTCTGCGCCGTCCACCGGATGGCGTAAGCCGGGCCCGGCCCGCCGTCAGAGATAGGCGGCGCGGCGCGCGGCCTCGGCGAAGGTGAGTCCGGCCCGCAGGCCGGCCTCCACCGCATCGTCCGTCGCGCGCTTCGCCTCGGCGATGGCGAGGATGTCGCGCAGACGGTCGCGCGGGATGGCGACGAGCCCGGTGTCATCCCCGACGACGAGGTCTCCAGCCGCGATCGTGACCGAGCCGATCACGACCGGCTCCCCGATCGCGTCGAGGCGTCCCCGCGTTTTCCCCGTGCGCGGCGTGACGTGGCGGCTGGCCAGCCAGAGCCCGGAATCGACGATCTCGTCGAGGTCCCGGCAGGCGCCGTCGATCACGACGGCGGCGACGTTCTTCGCGGCGGCAGCGCGGGCCGCGAGGCCGCCGAAGGTCGAGACCACGGCGCCCCCCATCTCCACGAGGAGCACCCCGCCCGCCCCCACCGCCTCGATGATCTCGCCGACGCCGAGTTGGCCCTTCGGGTAGGTGCCGCGCGGCGCGACGGACAGTTTCGCCGTGCTCGCGAAGGCGGCGAAACGCCCCTGGCCGCTTCGCCGGGGCAAGCCTTCGACGAGCCCGTCGAGGCCGGCCTCGTCCAGCGCGTCCGACCAGGTGCTCGTCGCGATCAGGGCGCAGCGCGCCAGGAGATCGGCGGGCTCGGCCTCGCCCATGGCTCCCGCCCCGTCTCCTCGGTCCAGAACCACGTCTGCGTCTCCCCTTCGCCGAGGCTCGTCGCGGCCGGATGGCCGGCGTCTCCGGCATGTGATGATTTGACCGGACACTCGACGTCCGATCCCCGCGAGTCAATCACGCGACGCTCGATCGAGGGCGCACCCGCCTCTTGGAGGGCTCAGCGGCGCGCGGCGACACGGCCATCGGCAGGGTGCGGAGGTTCGTCCTTGACACCCTGACGGCGACGACGCTACTCGTCCGGACAACATCGGCCCCAATGTCGATGATGGGAGGAGACGCCCGATGAGCGCCCGGCTCGCGCCTCGCACGATCGACAGCGAGGACGAAAACCAGCTCCTCGACACGCTCGACCGCTGGCTCGAACGAGACGTCCGGCCCTTCGTCAAGGACTACGACCACGCCGACCGCTATCCGGCCGCGATCGTCGAGCAGATGAAGGAACTCGGACTGTTCGGAGCGACGATCTCGCCCGATTACGGCGGGCTCGGCCTGCCGGCGACGACCTACGCCCAGATCGTGATGAAGATCTCCAGCGTCTGGATGGCGATCACCGGCATCTTCAACTCGCACCTCATGCTGGCGATGGCGGTCGAGAAATTCGGCACGCCGGCGCAGAAGGCGCTGTGGCTGCCCAAATTCGCCAGCGGCGAGGTCCGGGGCGGGCTCGCCCTGACGGAGCCGGATGCCGGCACGGACCTCCAGGGCATCCGGATGACGGCGCGCCGCGAGGGCGACCAGTACGTCATCAACGGCACCAAGACCTGGATCTCGAACGGCATCGAGGGAAGCTGCTTCGCGCTCCTCGTCAAGACCGATCCCGCCGCCGAGCCCCGCTACAAGGGCATGAGCCTCTTCATCGCTCCGAAGCAGGAGGGGTTCACGGTCGGCCGCAAGCTCGAGAAGCTCGGCTACAAGAGCATCGATTCCGGCGAGCTCGTCTTCGACGATTACCGCATTCCGGCCGATCACCTCATCGGGGAGGTCGAGGGCGAGGGCTTCTTCCAGGCGACCGGGGGGCTCGAACTCGGCCGCATCAACGTCGCCTCGCGCGGCGTCGGGGTGGCGGAAGCGGCCCTGCAGCTCGCCGTCGACTATGCCCGTGTCCGCCAGACCTTCGGCAAGCCCATCGCGGAGCACCAGGCGATCCAGCTCAAGATCGGCGAGATGGCGACCCGGGCGCGGGCGGCACGCCTCCTGACCCTCGACGCCGCCGCCGCCTACGACCGGGGCCAGCGCTGCGACATGGAGGCGGGCATGGCGAAATACTTCGCCTCCGAGGCCGCGCTCGAGAACGCGACGGAATCCCTGCGCATCCACGGCGGCTACGGCTATTCCAAGGAATACGACATCGAGCGCCTGTATCGCGACGCCCCGCTCATGTGCATCGGCGAGGGGACGAACGAGATGCAGCGGATGATCATCGCCAAGCAGATCTTCAAGAAGAACCGCCTCTCGTGAAACCGCTCGCCGGGCTCCGCATCCTCACCTTCGAGCAATTCGGGGCCGGACCCTACGGCTCGATGACCCTGGCGGATCTCGGGGCCGAGGTGATCAAGGTCGAGAATCCGGCGACGGGCGGCGATGCCTCGCGGCAGGTCGGACCGCACGCGCTCGGCGAGAACGACAGCCAGTACTTCCAGACCTTCAACCTCAACAAGCGCAGCGTCGCGCTCGACATCAAGTCGCCCGAGGGGCGACGCGCCTTCCACGACCTCGTCGCCGGCTCCGAGGCGGTGATGAACAACCTGCGCGGCGACCTGCCCGCGACGCTCGGCATCGATTATGCCGGCCTGAGGTCGATCAAGCCCTCGATCGTGTGCCTGCATATCTCCGCCTATGGACGGGGCAATTCCCGGACGGCCTGGCCCGGCTACGACTTCCTGATGCAGGCGGAATCCGGGCTCATGAGCCTCACGGGCGAACCGGACGGGCCGCCCTCGCGGACCGGCCAGTCCATGATCGACTATATGACCGGCATGACCGGCATGGTGGGGCTCCTCTCCGCCGTGATGCGGGCACGCGCGACGGGCGAGGGCTGCGACGTCGATACCTGCCTCTTCGACGTCGCCGTCCACCAGCTCGCCTATTCCGGCACCTGGTACCTCAACGGCGGCGAGGTGCCGGGCCGCCAGCCGCGCAGCGCCCATCCGTCGCTCGCGCCGGTCCAGACCGTGCGGACGCGAGACGGCTGGATCTACGTCATGTGCATGAAGGCCAAGTTCTGGGAGCAGTTGCGCGATGCGCTGGGCAGCGAGTCGCTGCGGGCCGATCCGCGCTTCGCGAGCCAGGCCCTCCGGCGCGCCCATCGCAGCGAACTGACCGAGGCGCTCGACGCGGCGATGTCGACACAGTCGACCGCCCATTGGCTCGGGCTCCTGTCGGGGAAAGTGCCGGTCGCCCCGATCCATGACGTCGCCGAGGCCTTCGCGAGCCCCTTCATGGCCGAGGCGGACATGGTCCGAACGCTCACCCACCCCGCGAAGGCGGATTTCCGCGTGCTCGCCAACCCGATCCGGATCGGCGGCGAGCGGCTGTCCCAGGCAGCCTGTTCGGCCCTCGGCGCGGATAGCGACGCGCTGCTCTCCTCGTCGAACCCGGCACGGGGTCCCGCATGAAGCTCCGCGGCATTCGGGTCGTCGACCTCTCGGTCTTCCTGCCCGGCCCCTACCTCTCGATGAGCCTCGCCGATCACGGCGCCGAGGTGATCAAGGTCGAGGCGCCGGGCGAAGGCGATCCGGGGCGGCATATCGGCCTCAGCGACGGGCCGGACACCGTCTTCTTCCGCAACGTCAACCGCGGCAAGAAGAGCGTCGTGGTCGACCTGAAGAACCCCGAGGAGCGCGAGCGCCTGCTCCGGCTCGTCGACACGGCGGACGTCTTCATCGAGGCCTTCCGCCCCGGCGTCGCCGAGCGGCTCGGCGTCGATTACGCGACGCTGTCGGCGCGCAATCCGGGCCTCGTCTATGCCTCGCTGAGCGCCTTCGGCCAGTCCGGACCCTACCGCAACAGGCCCGCCCACGACATGGCGACCGAGGCCCTCGCGGGGGTGATCGGCATCACGCTCGGCGAGGACGACAAGCCGGCCATACCCGGCCTTCCGGTCGCCGACATCCTGACCGCGCTCCAGGGCCTGTCGGGGATCCTGATGGCGCTCCTACGCCGCACACAGACCGGCCGGGGCGACTATATCGACCTCTCGATGCACGAGAGCGTGCTCGCGGCGACCACGAACGTCCTCGGCCCGACCTTCGCCGAGGGGCGCCAGCCGATCCCGAAACACGAGCGCACGACCGGCGGCTCGGCCTTCTACCGGATCTACGAGACGGCCGACGGCCGGCACCTCACGCTTGCGGGTCAGGAGCCGAAATTCATCCGCAACCTCCTGTCGGCGCTCGGGCGGCTCGATCTCGCCCCGCTCTGCGAACAGGGCCCCGGCCCGCATCAGGCGCCCGTCGTCGCCTTCCTGGCCGAGACGTTCCGCACCCGTCCGCTCGCGGAATGGGTCTCCTGGTTCGAGCCGCTCGACGTCTGTTTCGCGCCCGTCAACACCCTGCCGGAGGCCCTCGCCGACCCACAGGTCGAGGCGCGTGGCGCCGTGCTGCGCGACGAGGCCGGCCGCCCCCATCTCGCGCCGGTGATCCGCTTCCTGCACGAGCCGGCCGAGCCGCGCCTCGCCGTCCCGGCCATGGGGCAGCACAACGGCGACATGCTCTAATTCACTGGGAATCGCATGCCGGTCTCGGACAACCGGATTCCACGTCCCCGCGGCATGCTCGAAGCCCCTCAGTAATCGGCCCGGTCGTCGACGCCGTGGCCGCGCTTCGGGATGAGCATCGAGCGGTCGAATTCGCAGACCAGCACCTTGTCCTGGTTGAAGCCGCGCGTGCGCACGCCGACGATGCCGGCCGTCGGCCGCGACTTGGATTCGCGCTTGTCCGTCACCTCCGTCTCCGCCGTCAGCGTATCGCCGGCGAAGACGGGCGCGGGCATCCGGATCTCGCGCCAGCCGAGATTGGCGATCGCCTTCTGGCTCACGTCCGAAACGCTCATGCCGACGAGGATCGCGACCGTGAGGGGCGAGGCAACGATGCAGCGGCCGAATTCCGAATGCCGCGCGTATTCCTCGTCGAAATGGAGCGGATGCGTGTTCATGGTCAGCAGCGTGAACCAGATGTTGTCCTGCTGCGTGACCGTCCGGTTCGGCCGGTGCTCGTAGACGTGCCCGACCTCGAAATCCTCGTAATACCGTCCGGACGTCTCGCGGAACCGGTTTGGCCCGACCTGCTTGACCATGCTCACCATCGCGCGCCCCCCGTTGCGACGCGGGATCACGCGCCCGCTCGCACCGTCTTAGCACGGCGATTTGTCCGGACAAGATGCCTGCTAAGGGGTGGCCGGGGAGCGCCCGAAGACCGCCTCGAACCGCCGGGCATAAAGCGGCCAGGCCTCAGGATTGACGAGACGCGGCGGGGCTCGACCGGCGAGGATGTCCTGCCATTGCTCGGCCGCGGCGGTCGCCATGTTGCGCACCGCCTCCTCGGTGACGCCGGCGATGTGGGGCGAGGCGACGACGTTGTCGAAGGCCAGCAGCGGATGGTCCGGACCGGGCGGCTCGGTCAGGAACACATCGAGACCGGCGCCGGCGATGCGGCCCGCGCGCAGCGCCTCGGCCAGCGCCGCCTCGTCGTGGATTCCGCCCCGCGCAGTCGTGACGAAATAGGCGGTCGGCTTCATCGCCGCGAAGGCGTCGGCGCCGAACATCCCGAAGGTCTCGGCGCTGCGCGGGCAGTTGACCGACACGAAATCGGCCTCCCGCAGCATCTCGGCGAGATCGGCCTTCACCGCGCCGCGCGCTTCGATTTCGGCGGCCGACAGATAGGGGTCGACGGCGAGGACCCGCATCGCGAAGAGCGTGCCGCAGAGTTCCGCCAGCCGTGCCCCGATCCGGCCGAGGCCGACGATGCCGACCGTCTTGCCGAGGAGGTCGCGGCCGGTGAAGGCGAAGCGGTCGATCCCGGCCTGCCGGCGGAGCGCCCGGTCGCTCTGGACGATCTGTTTCGACAGGCACAGCATCAGCCCGAGCGCATGCTCCGCCACCGCCTCGTCGTTCGTGCCGGACTGGTTGCAGACGATCACGCCCGCCGCCGTGCAGGCCTCGACATCCACCATGTCGTAGCCGGCACCGGTCGAGGAGATGGCAAGAAGGCTCGGGCAGCGCGCGAGCAGCGCGGCGGTGCCGAACCAGGGCTCCTTCAGCTCGCTGCGCGGCGCGATCTGGTAGCCGTGCGCCGTCGCGAGCGCGGCCCAGTTCTCGTCCTCCGGCGCGTCGTAGGACAGGCGCAGGAGATCGATCCCGCCCGACCGCTCGACGCGGCGCGGCCCCTCCGGGTCGATCCAGTTCTCGAAATAGGCCAGTCTCGGCTGCATGGGGTCTCCGGGGTCGAACGATCGCGCAGCGGGTGGGATCAGGCCGGGCGGGGCTGGAGGGCGACGGACAGGCTCGTCTTCACCTCGACGAAGGTGAGCCCCTTCGTCGCGAAGGCCTCCGCGAGGACCGGCGCGACGTCCTCCTCGCGCTCGATGCCGAAGCTGCGGCAGCCGAAGGAGCGGGCCAGCATCTGGAAGTCGGGATTGTGGAGATCGGTCGCGACGCGCCGCCCCGGATGGGCGCGGTCGAGATTGAGCCGGATCGCGCCGTAGCTCGCATTGTTGGCGAGGATGATGGTGATGGGCAGGCCGTGCTCGGCGGCATTGGCGAGTTCCATCCCGCCCATGAGCATGCCGCCGTCGCCGATCATGCAGATCACCTGCCGGTCCGGATGGCGCATCGCGGCGGCGACCGCGGCGGGCATGCCCCAGCCCATCGTGCCGGCGATCGGCGTGAGCAGGATCTGCGGCGGGGTCCAGGGGTAGTAGCGGTACATCATGCCCGCCGAGATGCCGGCATCCATCGCGACGATGGCATCGGGCGCGATGTGCCGGCCGAGTTCGGCGATGACGTTGCCGAAGACGACGCCGTCCGGAGCGGTCTTCGGCACCCAGGTCGTCACCGGCTCGAGGACGGTCTTCAGGTCCTCGGGCCACGTCCCGCGATCGGGCACGACGCCCGGAGCCTTGCCGGCGAGATCGCGCAGGAAGCTGCGCGCGGAGCATGCGAGCGCCAGATCCGGCACGTAATTGACGCCGAGGAGGTCCGGATCGCGCAGAACGTGGACGAGCGTCTGGGGCGGCTGCGGCGAGACCGGGAACGTATAGCCGTGCGTCGTCAGATCCCCGAGCCGCGTGCCGACCGCGAGGATCAGGTCGCTCTCGGCGAGGCGCTTCAACTGGTCCGGCGTGTTGAAGAAGCCGAGTTCGCCCGCGAAGAGCGGATGCCGGTTCGGAAAGAGATCGTGCCGGCGGAAGCTGCACATGACCGGCACCTGCCAGGCCTCGGCGGCGGCCAGCAGCGCCGCGCGCCCTTCCGCATCGGCGAGTTCGCCGCCCGCGATCAGGAGCGGCCGCTCGGCGCGGGCGAGGTGCACCGCGACCTCGGCCAGGGCCGCATCGTCCGGCCCGCCCGCCACCAGCCGGTGCGGCCGCGGCACCGGCCCCTCGACGAGTTCCCCGAGAACGTCCTCCGGCAGCGAGACGACGACCGGACCCGGCGTGCCCGAACAGGCCGCATGGATGGCGCGCGACATGACGTCCGCGACCCGGGACGGCTCGGACAATTCGGCCGTCCACTTGGCCGTGCCGCTGAAGAACTTCGCGTAATCGACCTCCTGGAAGGCGTCGCGGCGCAGATGCGCCTTGGACACCTGACCGACGAGGAGGAGGAAGGGCACCGTGTCCTGATGGGCCGCATGCATGCCGATGGCGGCATTGGCGGCGCCGGGGCCCCGGCTCACCATGCAGACGCCGAGCCGCCCGGTCAGCTTCGCATCGGCGGCGGCCATCATGCCGGCCCCACCCTCGTGCCGGCAGGTCACGACCGAGATCGAATTCCGCCGCTCCAACTCGTCCAGCAGGCCGAGATAGCTCTCCCCCGATACGCTGAAGACCCGATCGACCCCTGCCTCCTGCAGCATCTCCACGATCACGGACGCGACGCTTCGCATAATCCCCCCTGCCCCACACACCCGCCGGAACCGCGGCTCCCCCAGGAGACCCGCCCGCGGCGGTTCATGGCCCGTGACGATCGCACGGGCCGATTTTGTGCGGACATTATAGAAGGGGCGCGGGGGCCTCAATGCGGGATGGCAACACCAGAGCGCATTTTAAGGACGAGATGGCCGAAGCATGACAGCCGTCGGGGACGACCAAATGCTTAATGGCGACAATCTTACTTTGTGATACGCGTGCCCCCGATGATGGGGTAGATCATGGCTGCAATTCCAAGTTTCCGCTGGATATCCAATCCGCCCGGTCTTCTCATCCACGGCAGCAACGTGATTGCGGGCAGCGATCGCGACGACGCAAATTCCTCACAATCTTACAGCCCAGACAACCAAAATCCTAATAAATCATTTCTGGCTGGCCTTTATGGCAACACAGGCCCAGACACAATATTTGGAAACAACGGAATAGATTATATTTCAGGAGGCCGCGGAGACGACTCACTCAGCGGCGGCAAAGACAATGATGCACCATATGCTGATCTATATTTTAGCGGATACGGATCCACATATCAGAAATGGACGATATCAATTATCGGCGGCCTGCACGGCGATGACGGGAATGATACGATCTACGGCGACGAAGGGATCGATCTAATCCGAGGCGGCGACGGCAACGACATCATTTATGGTGGCGACCAAGACGACGCAGTATTCACATTCGCTGAACGCGACGACGGGTTTGATATAGCCTACTCAGTCATAACCAGCTATCGCGAGGGCACAATATCGGGCGGCCTACATGGCGACGCAGGAAACGATACGATCTTCGGCGGCGGAGGAAGGGACCTCATTCGAGGCGGTCGCGGAAACGACGTTCTCCGTGGAGGAGACGATGACGACGCCGCCTACTTCTTTTATCAAGACTCTAGCGCTCCGCAGTTTAATCTAGTCCGATTTGTCGAGAAGCGCATCGAGGCCGGCCTCTACGGCGAAGAGGGCGACGACAGTCTCTATGGCGATGGCGGAAATGACTATCTCGACGGCGGTACCGGCAACGACACTCTCGACGGCGGCACCGGGGACGACGTCATGGTCGGCGGAGTCGGCAACGACACCTATTTCGTCGATTCCGCCCGCGATCAGGTCATCGAGACGGCTCGCGGCGGCACCGATCGCGTCTCGACCACCGTCAGCTACACCCTGGCCGCCGGCAGCGAGATCGAGCATTTCGACGTCGATGGCGCGGCGTCGACCACCGCCATCGACCTGACCGGCAACGAATTCGCCCAGACGATCGTCGGCAATGCCGGCAACAACAAGATCGACGGCAAGGGCGGCGCGGACATCATGCGCGGCCTCGGCGGGGATGACGCGTATTATGTCGATTCCGCCCGCGACCAGGTGCTGGAAAGCGTCGGCGGCGGCCATGATCGCGTCTCGACGACGACGAGCTACGTCCTCACCGCCGGCAGCGAGATCGAGCACTTCGCCATCTATGGAGCGGCGTCGACCACCGCGATCAACCTCACCGGCAACGGGTTCGCCCAGACGATCATCGGCAACAACGGCGACAACAAGATCGACGGCAAGGCGGGAGCGGACATCCTGCGCGGTCTCGGCGGCCGCGACATCCTCACCGGCGGGACGGGGGCCGACACCTTCCTCTTCACGGCCCTGTCCGACAGCACGGTCGATGGCGCCGGACGCGATCTGATCCAAGACTTCTACCGCTCGCACGGGGATCGCATCGACCTGCGCCCGCTCGACGCGAACAGTCAGGTCGCCGGCAACCAGGCCTTCAGTTTCATCGGCACGAAGGCTTTCAGCCATCAGGCCGGAGAACTGCGCGCGACCGTCTCGGGCGGCTACACCGTGGTCAGCGGCGACGTGAACGGAGACGGCCGGGCCGACTTCGCCATCTCGCTCCGAAACCACATCAATCTGCGCGCGGACGACTTCTACCTGTAGGCAGGCGCGTCCGGGAGGCCCCGCGCCGGAGGGCGGCGATGCGGGCTTCGAGCCGCGCCTTCTCGGCATGAGGCCGATCGTGGAAGCAATGCGGCCTCAAGCCGACGACGCGGCTGGGACGTACGGCCGAGCGCGCGGGCCTTCCGGACGACGTCGAGTTGAACCTGCCGCCTCAGGCCGCCAGATCCGCCAGCCGTCGCTCGTCGACCGTGACGCCGAGACCCGGCCCCTCGGGGCAGCGCACGACGCCATCCGCGCAGGCGATCGGGGCCGAAACGGGATCCTCCGCGAGCCACAGGTTCCCGAGGCTGAGGCCCCAGTCGATCCGCGGGACGGCGCAGGCCGCATGGACCATCGCCGCCGTCGCGAGGCTCGATTCCATCATCATCGCGAGATTGACCGACAGGCCGAGCGTGTCGCAGGTCCCCGCGAGGGCGACGAGCGGCGCGACGCCGCCGAGCTTGATCGTCTTCAGGCTCACCCCGCCGATCGCCCCGGCTTCCGCATGGGCGAGAATGTCGTGGGCTCCGTGCATGCTCTCGTCGATCCCGATCGGGACGGGGGAGCCCTGGCCCACGGCCTTCATGCGGGGAAAATCCCCCGCTCCCACCGGCTGTTCGAGGAAGGCGAGCCCGAATTCCGCCGAGGCGCGCGCGAAGCGCAGTGCCGTCGCGACGTCCCAGCCCATATTGGCATCCGCCGCGATCAGGCAATCTTCGCCCAGAGCATCCCGGAGAAGCGCGACCGTCCGGATCTCGTCGAGGAGATCGGCAACGCCGACCTTGAGCTTGAAGGCCCGGAACCCTTGCGCGCGCAGCGCGAGCGCGGATTCGACGACCTCGTCGGGGCTCCCCGTTCCCCCGATCAGCCAGAGCGGATCGACGGTGCGGCGCTGCACGCCACCCAGCAGGTCCACGACCGGCACGTTCCGGATGCGTCCGACCAGATCGAGAAGGGCGATATCGACGGCGGCAAGGGCACCGCCATTGCCGTACAGGCTCGTGCGGAGCCTGCGCATCAGACGCGCGCGGTCCAGAGCCGATTCGGCGATCAGATGCGGCGCGATCAGATGCCGAACGGCAGCCTGCATCCCCTCCAGCGTCTCGCCGGCCATGACCGGGGATGCCGCGGCTTCGCCCCAGCCCTCGTGGCCCGAGCGCGTGCGTACGCGAACGAACAGCGCCGGCCCGTCATCGATGCGGTAGGTCGACATGACGAGGGGCTTCTTCAGCGGCATGCGGACCGGGAAGACGTCAATCGAGAGGATCGCGGACGGATCGCCGCTGCCGTGTGTCATCGGAGCCTGCAGGGGAGGAATGGAAGGAAGAGGGCTACGCTCTGTATACTGTATTCCGAACCGGTGCTAAGCTACGCGCTCAAAATTGTTCCACCTGCCGATCCGATGTCCTCGCCCCTTCAGCCCTCCGTTTCCTCCTCCGCAGACCGCTCCGAGCCGCCCCGCCCGGGCGATCCAGCCAGCCCGGCATCGGTGAAGCGGTTCGAGCTCCCCTCCTTCATCGCCGCCGAATTGTGGCGCGTCCTCTCCGATGAGATCATATTCCTACGGCTGGAACCCGGCCTCCGCCTGACGGAAGAGGATATCTGCGGGCGTTACGGCGTGAGCCGCTCGCCCGTGCGCGAGACCTTCAAGATGCTGGAAGCGGACGGCCTCATCGTCCGATCGGCCCGGCGCGGCGTCCGCGTCGCGCCCGTCAGCAGGGAGGATCTCCAGGAGGTCTATTCCTGCCGGGCGGCCCTGGAAGGGCTGGCCGCGGCCAGCGCCGCGCGCAATGCCGGGCCCGACGCGCACGAGGAGTTGCGACAGCTCGTCGCCTCGCTCGAGCAGGCCCTCGCGGAGCGAGACGTGCCCGCGTTCTTCGAGCGCAACGTCGCGGTCACGCGCGCCGTCCATCGGCATTCCGGGAACAAGACGCTGGTCCGGATCGTCGACGGGATCGAGAAGCAGGCCCTCCGCTACCGATACATCGCCCATACGCGCACGCACGAGATGCTGGAGACCTCATTCGTCGGGCACCAGGGCGTGTGCGAGGCGATCATTGCCGGCAACGCCCCGCTGGCCCGCCGGCGCGCGGATCGCATGATCCGGATCGCGCATGCGGTGATCGCGAAGGCGCTGGCGGAAGCGTATCCGGCCGCGCCCGATGCGGAGACGGCCTGACGGGCAGACCGAAGCCCCGGCCACCCCGCCGGGGTGGCGCCTGACCTGGTTTTCGGGACCGTCTAGCGTGCCGGACGGCCGGTCCCACGCTCGTCGATCAGCGCGAGCACGGCGGCGATCGCATTTTCCAGTTCGGCGATCGTCCGCAACTCGGCCCTGTGGATCGACTCGCCGTGGCGGGCCGCGCTGTCGATCAGCGCGTGCTGCTCCGTCGTCAGGCGTTCGAGAAGGGTTTGAAGTTCGGCAAGAGTTGCTTTGGGCATCATGGTTCCTGTCTAGGCGGCAGCACTTAACGGATTTCAAGTCGGTGCGCCGCCTCCCGAAACGCCGCAACTGCAATGCGGTGAAGGCTCGTCCTTCCGCAAGCGGGACGGCCGTTCGTGCCGGCCGTCAGAGCATGCCCGCAAACGTCGCGTCCGGCCGTGCTCAGTTCGATGCGTGAGCCGAAGGCGGCGGACGATCCCGCGCCCCGTTCAGGCCTCCGACCGCGGACGAGTCAAGCCGCAACTGCTCGACCACGGCCTTCAACCCGGCCCGATCGGTGACCGTGATGCTGCCGCGCCTGTTGCGGATCAGGTGGCTGCCTTCGAGTTCGTGGATCGCGACCGTGACGCCCGGACGCCGGACGCAGAGGCGCCGGCTCAACCCTTCATGCGTCACGCGCACGGTGTCGCCCGTCTGGCCTGCCGTCCGCAGGAGCCAATGGGCCACACGCTGCTTCACGGAGAGATTGGCGACGGCGATGTTGTTGGCCAACTGCTCGATCAGCACGATCGTACTCGACAGCAGAGCCGCCCGCGTCTGCGCGTCGGCCATTGCGGCCAGAAGATCGGCTCGCCGCACACGCAGAACGCGCGCCGACGTGTTCGCGACCGCTTGGAAGGGCATCGGCGCTCCACCGAGGAGCACCGTGTGGCCCACCAGGCCGTCCGGTCCGATCACCGCCGCCTCCATGCCGGTGCCGACATGGAGCAGCGCGATCCGCCCCTCGTCCACGAAAAAGGCGTGCGAAGCCTCGCCACACCCCATGAGGATGGCCCCCTCGCGGTGATGCTCGCCCTGGCCTTCCTGCCGCAGACGAGCTGCGGCGGAGGCGGGAATGACCGACAGAAGGGGTGGCGGCGGGCAAAGGCTCTCGATGGCGGTCGACATTCTCTATCAACCGGCCCGCCTCCGTACGGTTCCGACATAAGAAAACCAGGTAGCTCTTCCGCGTGGCGAAACGCTCTCCCCGAAATCGAGGCTATCCAGGCGCCGCCGCCTGATCGTCGACCGGCCCGAGTCGGTAATCGAGTTAGTGTTCTGGAAGGATCGTTTGCGATTGAATGAGCGACAACTCGATATCTTCGAAACGCCGGGGCGCGGCGAGCGTTGTGATCGCAAAGGTTGGCGATGCATCATCTCAAGGTCGACATTGCCCGAATGTATCGGGAGCGGGAGGAGCTGTTCCTCCGCCGCTGGGAATTCGCTCCCGCCGATTATCGGCAGCGGCTGAGCGACTTGAACGCACGGATCCGCGGCTACGAGATCCTCCTGTGCGAGCGGTTTCCCGCAAGCCTCCGATCCATCTTTCCGCCGACCGAGGCCAGCGCGGACTGACCTGCCGAGCCGATGTCCTGCTCCGCACAGTCGAGGCGGAACCGGCCATCTGATCTCCAGCGGACTGAACTTCGGTCCGCTCGAACCGTTCGCCTCCATCAAAGGGAGGTCATCATGAGAACAGGATTGCTCAGGGCGATCACGGTCGCCGCGGTCGTCGGCATCGCGTCGGCAGCCTACGCGCAGGGCGGCGGCGGAGGCGGGGCCGGAGGCGGCGGAGGAGGCGGCGCCGGCGGTGGTGCCGGCGGCGGCACGACCGAATCCGGCGGCTCGTCTGGGGCCGGCACCCGGGACGGCGGGGGTTCGGGAGCCGGGCGCGGCCCCGGCGGCTCGACGGGACGTTAAGGTCGAGGGGTCCGCGCCGTCAGGCGCGGGCCCTTCGCATTGCGGCGTTGCGCGCCATAATCATTCAAGATTGCAGCTGCGATTTAAGCGGTCCTAAACCGCCGTCATGCAGGCTAAAATGTCGTCACGGGGAGTCCCGAGGCGAGCAACGATTTGCAAAGGACAGATCACAACCTGGTCGCGCTGAATCCGGATTCATCCGAAATCTCGCGATCACAACAAGAACAGGAGCGACCCGCCAGAGGCGGAGCCGCTCTAGCCTCGAGAGATGAATGCCTATTGGATCAGTCATCGGCACGTCGATCCGCCGCCCGTTGCAGGCAGCCCGGCTGGTCGGAGCAGGCTATGGGTGGCTGACGAGGACTTCGCCGCACGAAACGCCGGAGATGCGGGCGTGGATGCTGGCCAATGTCGCGTCGCAGACGACGCCCGTCCTCGTCGGATCGGCAGCCGTCGTGGCGACGGCGGGCGCGATCATCGGATTGACGGGTGAGACCTGGCCTCTTCTGTGGCTGGCGTTCGAACTGACCGTCACGGTTCTGCGCCTGATCCTCATCGTGCAGGTGAGTAGGAACGCAACTCCGGAGACGACGGACGAGAATACGGCACGCCGCCCTCACCGCGCTCGGCCTTCTTTGGTCGGCCGCCTTCGGGGCGGCCGCCTGGGCGGGCGTGAATAGCGGCCAGGCTGCCGTCATGGTGCTGGCGGCGCTCAACGTCGCCGGCATGGTGGGCGTCACCGCGACGCGGAACTGCGCGACGCCGCGCTATGCCACCTTGGCCATGCTGCTGGTCGCGATGCCGTTCGCGTTCGGCGCGAACGCGTCGTCGGTCTACGGAATGATGGCGGTCGGGATCATCACCGCCATGCTGCTGGCCGGCATGATCTCCATGCTCATGCAGAACAACAAGCTGCTCGTGCGGACGTATCTCGCGGAACGGCGGGCCCAGAAGCTCGCCGTGACCGATTCGCTGAGTGGCCTGCGCAACCGCAAGAGTCTCCAGGACACGATGCGGTCGCTGTCGAAAACATGGCGGAGCGGCGGCCGAGGCGCCGTGTCGTTCCTCTATCTCGATCTGGACGGCTTCAAGGCCGTCAATGACGAGCACGGCCATATCGCCGGGGACCTGCTTCTGGCGGCCGTCGCACGCCGGCTATCCGCATCCGTTCGCGACAGCGATCCGGTCTATCGCCCCGGAGGCGACGAATTCGTGGTGATTCTTCCGGGCGGCGACGAGACGGTCGGCGAGACCCTTGCCGGCCGGATCATCACGGCCTGCACAGAGCCCTTCGAGATCGGCTTGCAGAACCCCGTGAAGATCGGAGTCAGCGTCGGCGGCGCGACGAGCGTCCAGGGTGGGCTTGCGCCCATCGAGGCCCTGGCTGCGGCCGACAAGGGTCTCTATGCCGCCAAACGAGCGGGCAAGGGCGTGTATCGGCACCATCCGGGCCGCCCCACCCCCGACGCCGCCTCATCACCGTCCGCCGTCCGTGACGGCGAGCCGACCGAGGGCTTGCCGCGCTGAAGCAGACGCGCCCCGGCCGGGCCGGCAGGTATCGGACCTGCCGCGCCGCCCTCGGAACGAGGGCGATTCAGCCGGAGCTCAGGGAGCCTTGACCAGAGGGCAGGTGCTTTCCGACAGCGGGGCGATGATCTCCTCCGCCGGCAGCCTGGCGACGATGTTCCAGAGGTCCCACGGGCCTTTCGAATCCGCGGGCTTCTTCACCTCGAAGAGGTACATGTCGTTCATGAGCCGGCCGTCCTTGCGGATTTTCGCGCCCGGCGCGAAGAAGTCGTCGACGGGCCGGGCCCGCATGGCTTCGGCGACCGCATTCGCCTCCGTCGTCTTCGCGTCGCGCACGGCCCGCAGGTAGTGCTGCACGGCGGAATAGACGCCGGCCTGGAACTGGCCGGGCATCCGCCCCGTCCTGTCGAAGAAGCGCTTCGACCAGGCCCGGCTCGCCTCGTCCCGGTCGTGGTAGAAGGCCGTGACGGACACCAGCCCCTGCGTCTGGGCCAGCCCCAGCGAATGGATGTCGCTGATCACGACGACGAGCGCGGCGATCTTCTGGCCCGCCGCCACGATGCCGAATTCGTTCGCCTGCTTGATGGCGTTGATCGTGTCGAAGCCGGCATTGGCGAAGGCGACGATCTTCGCGCCGGAGGCCTGGGCCTGAAGCAGGAAGGAGGAATAATCCGAGACGTTGGTCGGGTGACGCACGATGCCGCTGATCCGGCCGCCGCGCGCCTTGACGATCGCGTCGAGATCCTTCGCCATCTGGGCGCCGAAGGCGTAGTCCGCGGCGACGAGGAACCAATCCTTGCCGCCCTGCGCCAGGATCGCGTTGCCGAGCCCGTGCGCGATGGCGCGCGTATCGAACACCCAGTGGAAGCTCGTCGCGGCGCAATCCTCGTTGAAGAGCCGCGCCGTGGCAGGGCCGCTGAACAGGGCGATCTTCTTGCGGTCCTTGATGATGCCCTGCACGGCAAGGGCCGCGGCGGAGTTCGGCACGTCCGCAATCGCGGTCACGCCCTCCGTGTCGAACCAGGAGCGCGCAATGACGGAGGCGAGGTCCGGCTTGTTCTGATGGTCGGCCGAGATCAGTTCGATCGGCTGGCCGAGCACGCTGCCGCCGAAATCCTCGATGGCCATCCGGGCCGCCTCGACATCGGTCGGTCCCGTCGAGGCGCTGAGCACGCCGCTGAGATCGGTCAGGACGCCTATCTTGACCTTGTCCTGCGCGACCGCCGCCGTCATGGCGCAGCTTGCCGCCAACGCGAGCACGAGTCTCTTCCAACCCATTCGTTTCCCCCTGCCTGTTCTTATGCCGCCGCCTGGCGGCTCGCGCGACGGTTGTGCCGTGCCGGACCCCGATCTGCGGGCCGAGCACCGTAGCCGTCGGGCGCCGGCCAAGACAAGGCGCAAGTCGACCTGCCGGACGCCTCGCCGCCCGGATCCGGACGCGCCGCGGCCCGGCGATGCCGCGCTTCCGAAGCGCCTCGTTAACGCGTCGTTTGCTATGGCAGGGCCACCACAAGAGCCGTAGCCGCCGCAGATTCTGAGTATCATGGAAGCCATGCGCCCAACCCCGAAGCGCCCGATCGCCCGCGACCATCAGGAGGTCGAATCGACAGCGGCGAATGTCCTGCTTCTCGGGAACCAGGGCCGCGCGAATCTCGCCCGGCCCGCACGGGCGCGTCCCCTGCCGACGACGACCTTCGGCGGCCCGTCCCAGCCGCCGCAATCCTCCGACATCCCGCCCTGGTTCACGGCCTTCGATCTCGCCTCGAACACGCGCTTCACGCGCACGCCGGACCACGTTCTCCGGCGCCGGCAGGCGGGCGATCCCGCCGAGCCCACGCCCGCCCTCCCGCGAGCGACGGGCGGATACGCGCCGGTCGAGCCGACATCGCGAGGCCGGGCGGAGCCGAGCCACGAAGCCCCGAGCCACGACCTGCAGGACGATCTCCACGACGACCTCGACGTCGCCGGCTTCGATCAGGCGGATCGGGATTGGGCCGCGGAACAGCCTTTCGACGACGTCGACGAGCCCTGCGAGGCGGCGGAGGCCGCAGGAGAGCTGATCCGGGCCGAGGCGGCCGGCGACGTTCCGTCCTATGACGAGGACGATGTCGACGATGCGAGCGAGGCCGAGGAGGCGGTCGCCGCCTTCGTCGCCACCCTGTCCGGTCCGCCGAGCCTTCCCTTCCTCGGCTACGGCCCCATCTCCCTCAGCGCCGACCTGACGTGGCAGGCGATGCGCCGCCGGCGCGCCGCGCCGGCCCGGGTCGAGCACGACGAGGAGGCCTGCGCGGAGCCCGCCCTGCCGCCCCCGGCTCCGGAGGTTCCCGTCGCCGTCGCGAGGCCCGTCGCTCAGCGGATGGAACCGGGGGAATACGTCCTTCCCCCGCTCGAGCTTCTGGCCGAGGCGACATTCGGCGAGCCTCCCTACGAGGCCTCGGCGGAGTATCTCGACCGCAGCTCCGTCACGCTGCAGCAGACGCTGCATGATTTCGGCGTGCGGGGCGAGGTCATCGACGCCAATCCTGGCCCCGTCGTGACCCTGTACGAGTTCGAGCCCGCCCCCGGCACGAAGTCGAGCCGCGTCATCGGCCTGTCGGGCGACGTCGCCCGGTCGATGGCCGCCGTCTCGGCGCGCGTCGCCGTCGTGCCCGGCCGCAACGTCATCGGCATCGAACTGCCGAACCAGACGCGCGAGATGGTCTATCTGCGCGAGCTGCTCGAGACCGAGGACTTCTCGCACTCCAAGCACCGGCTCGCGGTGGCTCTCGGCAAGACGATCGGCGGCGAGCCGATCATCGCCGACCTCGCGCGCATGCCGCATCTGCTCGTCGCCGGCACGACCGGCTCCGGCAAGTCGGTCGCCATCAACACGATGATCCTGTCGCTGCTCTACATGCACAAGCCCGAGCAGTGCCGCCTCATCATGGTCGATCCCAAGATGCTGGAGCTCAGCGTCTACGAGGGCATCCCCCACCTTCTGACCCCCGTCGTGACGGATCCGAAGAAGGCCGTGATCGCGCTCAAATGGGCCGTCCGGGAGATGGAGGAGCGCTACAAGAAGATGTCGCGCCTCTCGGTGCGCAACATCGACGGCTTCAACGTCCGCGTGGCGGAGGCCAAGGCTCGCGGCGAGGTCATCACGCGCTCGGTCCAGACCGGCTTCAACAAGACGACCGGCGAGGCGATCTTCGAGGACGAGCCGATGGACCTCGAGCCGCTGCCCTACATCGTCGTCATCGTCGACGAGATGGCCGACCTCATGATGGTCGCCGGCAAGGACATCGAAGGCGCCATCCAGCGCCTCGCCCAGATGGCCCGCGCCGCCGGCATCCACCTCATCATGGCGACGCAGCGCCCCTCGGTCGACGTCATCACCGGCACCATCAAGGCGAACTTCCCGACCCGGATCTCCTTCCAGGTCACGTCGAAGATCGACAGCCGCACCATCCTCGGCGAGATGGGCGCCGAACAGCTCCTCGGCCAGGGCGACATGCTCTACATGGCCGGCGGCGGGCGCATCACCCGCGTCCATGGCCCCTTCGTCTCCGACGGAGAGGTCGAGAAGGTGGTGGACCACCTCAAGGCCCAGGGGCGGCCGCAATATCTCGACTCGGTCACGGTCGACGAGGAGGGCGGCTCCGAGGCCCTCGAGGAGGGGGCGATCGACGAGGCTCCGATCGAGGTCGGCGACGAGGATGCCGACCCCTACGATCAGGCCGTGGCGGTGGTCCTGCGCGACCGCAAGGCCTCGACCTCCTACATCCAGCGTCGGCTCGGCATCGGCTACAACCGCGCCGCCTCCATCATGGAGCGGATGGAGAAGGAAGGTCTCGTCGGCCCCGCCAACCACGCCGGCAAGCGCGCCATCCATGCGGGCGAAGGGCGGCACGACGCCGATTACTGAACGCAGCACCATGGCCGCACGATCCCGGCGAGCGCTCGCCGGGATCGCCCCGCGCGTAATTCGATCAGCCGATTGAGCGATCGCTGAAGCTGACAAGCACGGTCGGAAGCCCGTCTTCCCAAGCCGTCATGAGCCCGTTGATGGTCATGGCCGCCCCCAGGCACAAATAGCGATGACGGGACGGTCCGGATGGACGATCCTGGCGGCGGCGCCCATCTCATGGCACGGCTCCCGCGCTGACGGGTTGCTCTCCAACACTCCACGAGACAGCGAGGACCGATGACCGTTCCCTCAGAGATGACGCTGGTCAACCTGGCCAAGCCCGGCGGCCCCGAGATGCTGGCGCTCGGCAGAGGGCCCGTCCCGGCTCCGCGCACCGGCGAGATCCTGATCAAGGTCGAGGCCGCGGGCGTGAACCGCCCCGACGTCCAGCAGCGCAAGGGCCTCTATCCGCCCCCGCCCGATGCGAGCCCGATCCTCGGCCTCGAGGTCGCCGGCACGGTCGCCGCGCTCGGCGACGGCGTCGAGGCCTGGGCAATCGGCGACGAGGTCTGCGGTCTCGCCAATGGCGGCGGCTATGCCGAATATTGCGTGATCCCCGCGCTGCAATGCCTGCCCTGGCCGGAGGGCTACGACGCCACCCGCGCCGCCGCCCTGCCAGAGACCTATTTCACCGTCTGGGCAAACGCCTTCGGACATGGCGCCCTCGCCTCGGGCGAAACGATCCTGATCCATGGCGGGACGAGCGGGATCGGCGTGACGGCGATCAAGCTGGCGCGGGCCTTCGGCGCGACGGTCTACGCGACGGCCGGCTCGGACGAGAAATGCGAGGCCTGCAAGCGCCTCGGCGCGCATGAGGCGATCAATTACCGGAGCCAGGATTTCGCCGCCGAGATCGCCCGGCTGACGGGCAAGCGCGGCGTCAATGTCGTGCTCGACATGGTCGGCGGCGACTACACCTCGCGGAACGTCGCGAGCCTCGCCTTCGGCGGGCGGCTCGTGGTCATCGGCTTCATGGGTGGCGGCAAGAGCGATGCGATCGACCTCACGCGCATCGCCACCCGCCGCCTCGTCATCACGGGCTCGACCATGAGGCCCCGCACGGCCGCGGAAAAGGGCGCCATCGCCGCCGAGCTGCGCGAGAAGGTCTGGCCGCTGCTCGCGAAGGGCGAATGCGGTCCCGAGATCTTCGAGACCTTCCCCCTCGGCGAAGCGGCGGCGGCGCACGCCTTGATGGAAGAGAGCCGCCATATCGGCAAGATCATGCTCGCCGTCGCCTGACGGGGCGGAAGGCGATCCCGGGAGACGCGCCGGCCGGGGCGGTCTTCCGCCGTCCCGTGCCGACCTCCTCGCGACCGCGAGGCAGGCGCCCGGCCGGGGCTCCTAGACCATGCTGTCTTCGGGAAACCGAGTCCCGCCGTCCCGCGGCATGGTTCAGATCAGTGGCTCGTCGCTGCCGATGACGATCTCGCCGGCAGCTTCCATCTCCTTGACCTTGCTGACGATCTCGGCCCGCGCCTCCTCGACGTCGCGGGTCCGGATGGGGCCGAGCGCCTCGATGTCCTGCGTCAGGGTCGCGGCCGCGCGGGACGACATGTTCTTCAGGAAGCGGGCCTTCAATGCGTCGGGCGCGCCGCGGAGGGCCTTCGTCAGGCCGTACTTGTCGATGCCCCGGATGATGGTTTGGATGACGGGGTCGGGCAGAGCTCCGACATCGTCGAAGGTGAACATCAGCTCCCGGATCCTGGTGGCGGCGTCCGGGTCGGTCCTGTCGAGTTCGGACAGGACGCGTTCCTCGGCCTGTTTCTCCAGCGAGTTCACGATCTCGGCCACCGCCGCGTAGGCGTCGCGCTGCGACGTCCGCCCGCCGGCCGACAGAACCTCCTCCTCCAGCGTCCTCTCGAGATCCTCGAAGGCCTCCCGCGGCACCGAGTTCAGGCCGATCAGGCGCCGGATGATGTCCGTCGCGACCTCGTTCGGCTTGGCCGAGATGATCTTCGAGGCGACGGAGGGCGGCAGCTTCGACAGGATCAGCGCGACGGTCTGCGGATGTTCGCCGTTGAGATAGGCCGACAGCGCGGAGAGGTCGGTCGCGGCGAGCCGCTTCCACACACCGTGATCCGCGCGGTCCCGGATGTCGCTGATCACGGCCTCGGCCTTGTCCTTGGGCAGGACCGACCTCAGGAACGCCTCCGTCCGCTCGACATTGCCGACGAACCGATCGGCCCCGCCGATCTCCGAACAGAACTGGGCCGCGATGTCGGACACGGACGACATCCCGACCTCGCCGAGATCCATCATCGCCATGGACAGCTTCTTGACCTCGTCGCCGTCGAGATAGCTCCAGAGCGGTGCGCTCAGTTCCTCGCCGAGCACGAGCATGACCGTGGCGGCGCGGCGCGCGCCGTCGAGATGGTCTGTCGTCGTCATGGATCGGCGCCTGCCATCGACCGGATGTTATGAAGGGGATCGCGAGGCGACCGAAGTCACCGTGACGGCGACCCGGTCGCCCGCCCGTCCGAGCTGGGCGCTCCCGACCCGGACCGGGCCGCATTTGATCTGGACCGGATCGCTCGGGCCGGCATCGCTAACGAAGGTCTGCCCGACGGCGAAGCTCAGCAATTCGCGCAAGGGGATCTCCTTCCGGAACAGCTCCACGTCAAGACTGGCCTGTGCCCGAAGGACCTCGTTCGCGAGGCTCGCGGCCCAGGTCGTATCGTGCCTGGCATGGACCGATGCCGTCTCCCCCGACGCCAGAACCTCACGGATCGGGTCCAGCGTCGAGAGCGGGATGACGACGTGGAAGCTGCCGCCGAGCGGACCGACCTCGACACGGAAATCGCCGATCGTGACGACCGCCTGGGCGGAGGCGATGTTGGCGAAGCGCGGGTTCGTCTCGAAGTGATCGAAGGCGAAGTCGGCGGCTGCGACCGAGCCGAAGGCCTCGTTGACGTCGGCCAGGACGAGATGGACGAACCGGCGCAGGATGGACATCTCGACCGGGGAGAAGCCGCGCCCGTCCACCGTCGACGGCGCCTGATCCGCGCGACCGCCGAAGACGACCTCGATGATCGTCGCGACGAACTGGGAATCCAGAACGATCAGCGCCGGACCGTTCCAGGCCGCGGATCGGACGAGGCCGAACACCGCCGGCAGGCGCACGGAGCCGACATAATCCCCGAACCGGGACGGCTGCGGCCTGGTCAGCCGCAGGTCGACGATGTCCGAGGTGAAGCGGCGCACCGAGGTCTTCAGGAGACCGAGCATCCGCTCGAAGACCCCGTCGAGCATCGGGACCGATCTGGCGGGGACCGCCCGGCTCTCGAGCAATTGCTGGATGGCAGACGGGGATCCGACCTCGGGATCCGCCTCTCCCGGGAGGGGATCGTCGTCGAGGGACTGGGCGGCGAGCATGTCGCTCGCAACCGCGGCGCCGGCGTTGCCAGCAGGCTTGTCGGACATCGGCCCCATCCCCACCGGCGCGCCGTCGCCAGCAGGGTCCGCCTAGCTTCCGGTGCCCCGTGACGTTGACGCGAACATGGTAAACCAAACCTTAATTGCAGCGCGCTCTCCCCTCTTTTTGTCGTCGACCGGACAGGGTCATGGACCCTCGCGGTGTGAGCTGCCACTTTCCGCCCCGATGTTGCACACATCAGTGTGCGAATGTATACATCGACAATCTGATCCAAGTGGCACGACGAAGGGAATTCGGGATGAGCGGGGAAGCGGACGTCAAGGATGTCGACGTCATCGTCGTCGGCGCGGGGAATGCGGCCTTCTGCGCGGCCCTGTCGGCGCGCGAAAGCGGCGCTCGCGTCCTGGTGCTGGAAAGCGCCGGCAAGGACGAGCGGGGCGGCAATACGCACTTCACGGCCGGCGCCATGCGCGTCGTCTATAACGGCCTCGACGACATCACGACGCTCGTGCCCGACCTCACGCCGGACGAGAAGGCCAATACCGATTTCGGCACCTATACCGAGGAGCAGTTCTTCGCGGATATGGAGCGCGTGACCCAGTTCCGCGCCGATCCCGACCTCGTCGAGGTCCTGGTCCGCAACAGCTTCGACACCCTGCGCTGGATGCAGACGAAGGGCGTGCGTTTCGTGCCGATCTACGGCCGCCAGGCCTTCAAGATCGACGGCAAGTTCAAGTTCTGGGGCGGCCTGACGGTGGAGGCCTGGGGCGGCGGGCCCGGCCTCGTCGAGGCGCTCTTCGGCGCGGCCGACAAGAACGGCATCGAGGTCGTCTACGAATGCCGCGCGACCGACCTCATCATGGAGGACGGCAAGGTCGCGGGCGTCAAGGCGATGCTGCAGGGCAAGCCGGTCTCCTACCGCGCGCCCTCGGTCGTTCTGGCCGCAGGCGGCTTCCAGGCCAATCCGGAATGGCGCACCCGCTATCTCGGCCCGGGCTGGGATTTGGCCAAGGTCCGTGGCACCCGCTACAATCAGGGCGACGGCATCCGCATGGGCATCGCCGCCGGCGCCATGAGCGCGGGCAACTGGTCCGGCTGCCACGCGGTCGGCTGGGAGCGCAACGCGCCGGAATTCGGCGACCTCGCCGTCGGCGACAACTTCCAGAAGCACAGCTATCCGTTCGGCATCATGGTCAATGCCAAGGGCCGCCGCTTCGTCGACGAAGGCGCGGATTTCCGCAACTACACCTACGCCAAATACGGCCGCGTGATCCTCGAGCAGCCCGGCCAGTTCGCCTGGCAGATCTTCGACAGCAAGGTCGCTCACCTCCTGCGCGACGAATACCGCATCAAGCAGGTGACGAAGGTCTCGTCCGACACGCTGGAGGGCCTCGTGCGCCAGCTCGACGACGTCGATCACGACGCCGCGCTGGCGGAAATCCTCGCCTATAACGAGGCCATCCGGAAGGACATCGCCTTCAACCCGACCGTCAAGGACGGCCGGCGCACGACCGGCCTCGCCGTCGACAAGACCAACTGGGCCAACACGATCGAGGACGGCCCGTTCGAGGCCTATGCCGTCACCTGCGGCGTCACCTTCACCTTCGGCGGATTGCGGATCAATCCGCAGGCCGAGGTGCTCGGCGTCGACAATCGGGCGATCCCGGGCCTCTATGCGGCCGGCGAGATGGTCGGCGGCATCTTCTACTTCAACTATCCGGGTGGCACGGGCCTCACCAACGGCGCCGTCTTCGGCCGCATCGCCGGGGGCGGTGCCGGGCGCGCCGCGCTCGCGTCGCGCGGCGCATAGAGGGCCTGCGCAAGCTTCGGTGCGCGCTTCGAGACGCGAGCCTATGGCTCGCTCCTCAGCGTGACGCTCGTGGGAGATATCCACCAGCGTCATGCTGAGGAGGCGCGAAGCGCCGTCTCGAAGCACCCACCAACGGCCGCGCGAAACTGCCCTCACATGACGGCGATGCGGCCGTCGATCCTGGCCGTGACGACGCCCTTCTCGGCGACACGGTTCATCACCTCGGTTGGCACGAGCTTGCCGTCGTTCTGGCCGATCAGGACGGTGGCCTTCGGCAGCATCGCGTAGCCGTCGCCGCCGCCCAGCAGGAAATGCGTCGAACCGAACCGGTAGCGCCGGACGGGATCGAGCGGCGCGCCGCCGATCTCCACCGACTTCACGCGCCGCCCGACAGGCTCGCGCGGGTTGTAGGTGAAGCGCATGCCCGCGATCTGGGGGAAGCGACCCTGCGGATCGGGCAGGGAGGACAGGCCGTGTTCGAGCACGGCGACGAGGTCCTGCCCCGAGAGTTCAAGCAGGATCCCGATATTGGCGAAGGGCAGTTCCGTCAGGAGCTCGCGCCGCCGCAGGACGCTTCCGGGCGCGAAGACGGCGTTGCCGCGGATCGCGCCGGCATTGATGAGGGCGACATCCGCGCCCGTCATCTCGCGGATCGTCTCGGCGACGAGATTGCCCGTCGCCGTCTCCTGGGAGCGGATGACGCTGGTGCGGCTGTCGAGCTGGAACTCGTTCTTCGCCACGACGACGTCGAGCACCGAGGACAGGTTGCTCTCATAGGTCGCGACCACGCGGGCGACGCCGGGATCGGGCTCGACCTTGGCGGAATCGTGCACGCGGAAGCTCGGCGTCCAGGACACCTCTCGCGCGAGCCCCGTTCCCTTCGCCCGCGCGACGACGTCGATCGCGGTGACGAAGTTCCCCTCCTCGTTCGATTCCACCATCACCGTCCGGCCGTCGAAGGTGATGGCGAGGTCGTGGTCGTGGCCCGTCAGGAGGATGTCGACGAGGCCGGAGCGCACGATCTCGAGATCGACGGAGCGCTCGGTATGGGCCACGGCGACGAGGATGTCGGCACCCTTCGCGCGCAGGCTCTCCGCCTCGCGGCGCAGGGTCTCCATGACCGGCCCGAAGCGCAGGTCGCCGGGAGAGGAGACCTGCGGCACCTCCTCCATGACGAGCCCGACGAGCCCGACCGTGACCTCCCCGAAGCGGTAGAGCTCCGAGGATTTCATCCCCGGCACCGGGCTGCCGTCGGCGAGGCTCATATTGGCGCCGAAGAACGGGAAGCGCGCCTCCGCCATGCGCTTGAGATAGATGTCCTTGCCGAAATCGAACTCGTGGTTGCCGGGCACGAAGACATCGGGCGGGATGAGGTTCGTGAGGTCCACGATATGCTCGCCCTGGTCGAAGCCCGACAGGAGCGAGGGCGAGAAGCAATCGCCCGCATGGCAGAAGAGCATCGGCACGCCGCGCGCCCGCTCGGCCTTCACGATCGCGGCGAGGCGCGGGAAGCCGCCGCGCCCCTTCACGTCGCTCATGCGGTAGATGTCGTTGACGAGGAGCAGCGAGAAGGTCGGCTGCGCGGTCGCGTCGACCGGTGTCTGGGCCGAGGCCGTGTCCATGAAGGCGACGGGAAGGCCCGCCCCGATCGCGAACACGCCCCGACGCGAAATCCTCGACGACATGCCGCCTCTCCCTGGATGCCCACGCCTGCCCGAGCCTGCGATCTGCGGCAAGGGCGGCAATGCCGCAGGATCTATTTCGGCGGCAGGCCGTCCACCAGCCGCCCGGCCTCGGGCCCGGCGACCTTGCGCCACTCGACGACGGAGGCCGCGCCCGCCTCGCGCAGGGCCGCCGTCACGGCGGGATCGATCCCCGTCCGGATCGTCACCCCGTTCTCCCGCATGCGCTTGTAGTTCTCGTCGAGGCGCGTGCGGATCGCCGCCCATTGCCGCGACTCCGTCTCGGCCGCCGCCTCGTCGACGGCCCGGCGGAGATCGGGATCGAGCGCCTCGTAGGCCTTCTGGCTCACCGTCGCGAAGGAGAGCGGGATGGCGTAGTTGATCTCGGCGAAATGCGGCAGCTGCTCCCAGAGCCGGCGCCCGGCGCCCCCGTCGCCCGAGGAGAGGACGGCGTTGACGCTGCCGTCCTTCACGCGCGCCTGGGCATCGGCGAAGGAGATGTTGAACGCCTTCGCGCCCGCTCGCGCCATGACGGCGGTCGAGGTCGCGTCATAGGTGCGCACGGCGAGGCCGCGGAGGGTCTCGACCGAGGCGAGCGGCTCCTTCATCCAGAGCCCGCTCGGAGGCCAGGGCGTCACGTAGAGGAGGCGCTGGCCCTGTTTGGCGAAGGCCTGCGCGTAGAGCGGACGGGCCGTCCCGGCGAGCCGCTCCGCCGCCTCGATCGACGGCGTGACGAAGGGAAGCGACGAGAGCCCGAAGACCGGATCGATGCCGCCGAGCGCGCCGCCGAAGGCGTCGCCGGCCTCCACCCTCCCCTCGCGGATCGCCACCGGCATGGCGGCCGACTTGATGCCGAGCTTCGCGTCGAAACTCGGCTCGATCGCGAGCCTGCCGCCGCTGCGCCGCGCGAGCGAGGAGGCGAAGGACGCGATCCCCTCCCCCGGCATCGCCGTCGCCGGATACTCGGTCGGCATCCGCCAGACCGTCTGGGCCTCGGCACCGCCCGCGAGGCAGACGAGGATTGCGATGAGGAGCCTGCGCATGACGTCTCTTCCTGCCCGGACGAACGGATCCATTCCGCCAGATCAGGAGGCAAGAAGGAAGCCCGGCCTCGCCAGCACACCGCCTCTCCCCTTGCGGGAGAGGTCGAGCGACGCCGGAGGCGTCGTCCGGGTGAGGGGTGCCCCCGCTGACGGCATGTGTCCCGTGCCCCTCATCCGGTCGCGCTGACGCGCAACTCGACTTCTCCCGCAAGGGGAGAAGCGGGAGGGTGGACGGCGTTACGCCGGCATCGGGATGGGGCCGGCTTCCTTCGGCACCTGATAGCCCTTCTGGACGGCCGGGCGGGCGGCGATGGCCTTGTACCAGCGCAGGACGTTCGGGAAGGCCGTGATGTCGACCTGGTGCCATTCGTAACGCGAGACCCAGGGCCAGGAGGCGATGTCGGCGATCGAGTATTCGCCCGTGATGTAGTCCCGGCCGGCGAGCCGGCGGTCGAGCACGCCGTAGAGACGCTTCGCCTCGTTCACGTAGCGCTGCTCGGAATACTCGGAGACGCCCTTCTTCGCGCGCAGGAAGTGGTGCGCCTGGCCCGCCATCGGGCCGAGCCCGCCCATCTGCCACATCACCCATTCGATGCAGCGGTAGCGGGCCTCGCCCTCGCGCGCCATCAGCTTGCCGGTCTTGTCGGCGAGGTAGATCAAGATCGCGCCCGATTCCATCAGCGCGAGGTCGTTGTCGCGGTCGACGATGGCCGGGATGCGATTGTTCGGCGCGATCTTCAGAAAGTCCGGCGCGAATTGCTCGTCCTTGCCGATGTCGATCGCATGGGCGCGGTACGGCAGGCCGAGTTCCTCGAGCGCGATCGAGACCTTGCGGCCGTTCGGCGTGGTCCAGGTATAGAGATCGATCATGGGTCTCGCGGCCTCTCTCGGTTCAGGATGTGGGAGCGGGGGGTGGCTCGGGCTTCGACGGGCGCGCCTGCTCGGCCGCCGCCCTGCGGTCCCGCATGCAGCCGATCAAGACAGCCCCGATGCCGAGGGCCAATCCCCACCAGAGGGAGTAGCCCATGACGCGTTCCATCAACGGAACCTCGTAGGACGGCAGGGGATCGGGGAGGTACCCGTTTCGCTGGAAGGACGTCAGCGCTTCGCCCTCGGGCATCGGATAGAAGCGCTTCGAATCCCCCTCGACGCCGAGCACGTAGCCGGCGTCCTCGACATAGACGCCCGCCAGAAACCAGCGGATGCGCGTCAGGTGGCCGAGGAACAGCGCCTCGTCCTTCGCGCCCTTGAGCTTGACGCCCTCGATCTTGTGGACGGTCTCGTCCGTGCCGAAGCGGTAGGCCTGGGCCGGGCCGGCGGCCAGGAACAGGACGACCATGCTCGCGAGAAGGGCCTGGACCGCACGCCGAAGGCTTCGGGTCATGATTCCGCTCCGGCCGCTTCCCCATCGCGCGGCCCGGCCGACGATATCGCGGACGCGATGTCGTCAGGATTTCCGCTCTATTGCGAGCCGCCGTCGACGGCGATCACTTCGCCGGTGATGTAGGCTGCGCCGGCGGCGAGGAAGAGCATCGCCTCGGCCACATCCTCGGGCGTTCCCGTGCGGCCGAGGATCGTGCGCGAACGCGTGAGGTCGCGGCGGCTTTCCGGCCAGGCGGCCGTCAGCGGCGTCTCGATCAGGCCCGGCGCGACGCCGTTCACCCGCACATCCGGCGCGAGCGCGCGGGCGAGGCTCTTCGTCAGGTTGATGAGCCCGGCCTTGGAGGCGGCATAGGCGATGCTGGAGCCTCGCCGCCCGAGCCCCGCGACGGAGCAGGTGTTGACGATCGCGCCCTTCGCCGCCCGGAGCGCGGGGGCGGCGGCCCGGCTGGCCCGGAAGGGCCCGACGAGATTGGTATCGAGGATCTTGAGCCAGAACTCGTCGGTCATCCGCTCGAGTTCCGGAAAGGGGATCGGCTCGACCGTGCCGGTGACGCCGGCATTGTTGATGAGGATGTCGAGGCGTCCGAGCCGCGCGATCGCCCCTTCGACCATCGCCTCGCACTCGCCCGCGGCGGCCGCGTTGCCCTCGGCCGGGACGATATCGAGCCCTTCGCCCTGAAGGGTCGCGACGGCATCCGCGCCGCGATTGTCGCCGGGCAGATAGTTGACGGCGACCTTGGCGCCACACCGCGCGAGGCTCGCCGCGGTCGCGAGGCCGATCCCCGTCGCACCGCCCGTCACCAGCGCCGCCTTGCCGCGCAGATCCGCAGAAATGCCCACGATACGTCCCTCCCCCGATCCTCCTTGCAACCGATCGGCGATGGGCGCAATCGCGGGAAGCGGCCTATTTCGCGGCGGGGCCGCCCGTCCCGTCGAACTGCTTGAGGAACGCGATCAGGTCGCGGATGCGCTGCTCGTCCTTGAGGCCGGCATAGATCATCTTGGTGCCGGGGATCGTGCCGCGCGGGTCGCGGATGTAGTCGCGGAAGACGGCCTCGTCCCAGACGAGGCCGGAATTCTTGTTGGCCGCCGAGTAACTGTAGCCTTCGACGGTGCCGGCCTTGCGACCGAACAGGCCGTTCAGGACGGGACCCACGAGATTGCGCGCCGTCGGCCCGACCTGATGGCAGGCGCGGCACTGGCGGAAGACCACCTCGCCCGCCGCCGCATCCTGCGCGAGGGCCGCGCCCGATCCCGCCAGCAGCACGAGCGCTGCAAGGACAACCCGCATCATGGTCTCCGAACGTTCCGGCCCGCTCACTCGGCCGGGACGAGGCCGGAGCGGGGCCGGACCCGGCTCGGCGCTCCGATCCGCAGGCGCCTGTCGCTGAGGCAGAGGGCACCGCCCGCCGCCATCACGACCGAGCCGAGCCAGATGAGCAGGACGAGCGGCTTGTCGTAGAGCCGCAGGCCGATCGTGCCGTCCGGATACATCTCGCCGAAGCTCGCATAGAACTGGCTCGTGCCGTCCGTCAGGAGGCCGGCCTCCGTCGTGGTGGTCTCGCGCGCCGGATAGCTGCGCTTCTCGCATTCGACGACGCCGAGCCCGGTCCCGCCGCGGCTCACCTCGAGCAGGGCGACCTTGGCCTGGTAGTTGGGGCCTGGCCGGTCGCGGACGTCGACGAGCTTCGCCTGGTAGCGGCCGACGGTCAGCGTCTGGCCGATCTTGGCGGCCGTGATGGTCTCGTGGCTCCAGGCCTGGGCGGCGAGGCCGATGAGCGTGATGCCGAGCCCGGCATGGGCGGCGACGCTGCCCCAGGTCGAGCGCGGCAGGCCGATCGCCCGCCGCAGGACGATCGCCGGCGTGCGGCCGGCTCCGGCGCGGACCCAGATCTCGGTCAGCGAGCCGAGAATGAGGAACACGCCGATCCCGATGGCGAGGGGCGCCAGGATCGGCCCGCCGGTGGTGAAGGCGACGACTCCGAGCATGCAGGCGATCGAGACGAGCCCCGCGGCGAGGAGGCGCTGCGCCGCTCCGAGCAGGTCGCCGCGCTTCCAGGCGAGGCGCTGCCCGAAGGGAACGACCACCAGCAGGAGCAGGGCCATCGGCGTGAAGGTGAGGTCGTAATAGGGGGCGCCGACGGAGATCTTCTCCCCCGTCACCGCCTCGAGCGCCAGCGGGTAGAGCGTGCCGAGGAAGACCGTGGCGCAGGCCGAGGCGAGGAGGAGGTTGTTCACGATCAGCGCGCCCTCGCGCGAGATCGGCGCGAAGATGCCGCCCTGGCGCAGAAGCGGCGCCCGCCAGGCGAAGATCGCGAGCGAGCCGCCGATGAAGACGACGAGGATCGCGAGGATCGCGACGCCGCGGCCGGGATCGACGGCGAAGGCATGGACCGAGGTCAGGATGCCCGAGCGCACGAGGAAGGTGCCGAGCAGCGAGAGCGAGAAGGTCAGGATGGCGAGGAGGATCGTCCAGATCTTGAGCGCCTCGCGCTTCTCCATCACGACGATCGAATGGATCAGCGCCGTCCCCACGAGCCAGGGCATGAGCGAGGCGTTCTCGACCGGGTCCCAGAACCAGAACCCGCCCCAGCCGAGTTCGTAATAGGCCCAGTACGAGCCCATCGCGATGCCGAGCGTCAGCAGGCTCCAGGCGAGCAGCGCCCAGGGCCGCACCGCCCGCGCCCAGACGGCGTCGACCCGTCCGTCGATCAGCGCCGCCATGGCGAAGGCGAAGGTCATCGAGAAGCCGACATAGCCGAGATAGAGCAGCGGCGGATGGATCGCGAGCCCGAGATCCTGGAGGACCGGATTGAGATCCCGCCCCTGCATCGGCGCCGGATCGAGGCGGCGGAAGGGGTTCGAGGTGAACAGGATGAAGAGCTGGAAGGCGACGGTGAGAGCCGCCTGGACCGCGAGCGCGTTCGCCCGAAGCGCGAAGGGCACCGTCCTCGGATTCAGCGCCACCAGCGCGCTGAACAGCGCGAGGATCGCGACCCAGAGGAGCATCGAGCCCTCGTGGTTCCCCCAGACGCCGGAGATCTTGTAGATCAGGGGCTTGGCCGTATGCGAATTCTGGAAGACGTTCTCGACCGAGAAATCGGACGTCACGTGAGCGGCGACGAGCGTCGCGAAGGAGAAGGCGATCAGCCCGAAGACGGCGATCGCGACCGGCGCGGCGATCGCCATGAGCACCCGGTCGCCCGTCCGGCTGCCCCAGAGCGGCAGGACGAGCTGGAGCAGCGACAAGCCGAGAGCGAGGCCGAAGGCGAAATGGCCGGCTTCGATCAGCATGATGCAGGCATCCCCACCGAACGCCTCATCGCCCGTCGGCCGGACCGGCAGCGGCGGCGGCAGGCACCTTGCCGTCCTTCCAGTGGCCCTGGGCCTTGAGCGCGTCGGCGACTTCGCGGGGCATGTAGTTCTCGTCGTGACGAGCGAGGACCGTCGCGGCCCTGAACGAGCCGGAGGCTTCGACCGCACCTTCCGTCACGACGCCCTGCCCCTCCCGGAAGAGATCCGGCAGGAGGCCGCGATAATGCACCGTCACGCGGGACGCACCGTCCGTCACCGCGAAGGTCACGGTCTGGTCCGGCCCGCGCCGGATCGAGCCGGTCTCGACCAGCCCGCCCAGCCGGATGCGCTGTCCGACCTGCGGCTCCTGGATCACCTGGGTCGGCGTCCGGAAGAACACGATCGTACCGCGCATGCCGTAGAGCGCGAGGCCGAGCGCGAGCGCGAGCACGGCCCCGGACACCGCGATGATCGCGATGCGGCGGCTGCGCCGTGTCATGCGCCGCGCCCGCCCCGGCGCGGTCATGCGCCCGGAACCGGCGGATCCGGCCAGGAGTGTCTGTTCTGAAGCCATGAGAAACCGCGGGGGAATAGAGGAACCCTGAGGCAGGGCGCGTCCGAAAGCAACGCTCCACAATGTCCTGCGACGACTTGCGGCGGCGGTTTTGCGGTAGATCAAGGAACGATCAGCTTCGGCGACCGTCCATCTCCGTCATGGCGAGCGCAGCGAGGCAATCCATTCCGAGCGGCGTCGAGGCGCCCCCTGGATTGCTTCGTCGGCGGCGCCACCTCCTCGCGAAGTCGGGGCGAGGTCCCTGCCGAGACCAGCGCCCCTATTCCGCAGCCTCCACCAGGACCGGCTCGGGCGAGCGGAAACGGGCGAGGAGGGCGGCCTCCTCCGTCTTCGCCGCCGCGAGATGGCGCTCCTTGACGTGGCCGTAGCCGCGGATCTTCTCGGGGATCGTGGCGAGCCCGATCGCGACCGCGTGGTTGCGGGCCGAGAGCTTCGGCAGAACCTCGTCCAGCATCGCCTCGTAATCCCGGATGAGCTGACGCTCGGTCTTGCGCTCGTGGGTGTAGCCGAAGACGTCGAAGGTGCCGCCGCGCAGACCCTTCAGCTTCGCGAGAAGGCCGAAGGCCTTCATCATCCAGGGGCCGAAGCTCATCTTCCTCGGCACGCCGGTCTCGGGATCGGGACGGGCGAGGAGGGGCGGCGCGAGGTGGAACTCGTAGCGCAAGGTCCCCGCCTCGAAGGTCGCCTCGA
Organism: Enterovirga rhinocerotis; assembly: GCF_004363955.1. Taxonomy (GTDB): domain Bacteria; phylum Pseudomonadota; class Alphaproteobacteria; order Rhizobiales; family Beijerinckiaceae; genus Enterovirga; species Enterovirga rhinocerotis. The sequence continues at coordinate 564,406 of NZ_SNZR01000013.1, read as the reverse complement.
TCTGCTTCTGGAAATGGCCGTTCGTGTAGAGGCGCGCGACCTCGTACTCGTCCTTGTAGGCCATCAGCTTGAAGAGGTAGCGGGCGACCGCCTCGGTGAAGCCGGTCCCGCCCGGAACGACGCGCGCTTCGGCGGCGCGGGTCTTCTCGACCAGCCCCTTATAGCGGGCGGCATAGGCGGCATCCTGGTAATCCGCGAGGAAGGCGACGCGCCGCGCGATCACCTCGTCGAGGCTTTCGGACAGATCGGCCGTGTCGCCCGAGGCCTTGGCCGAGGCGACGAGCTTCGCCACCGCCTCCGGCTCGACGGCAGCGCGCCGGCCCCATTCGAACGCGTCGAGATTCATCGGCACGGCTTCGCCGTTCAGCTCGATCGCCTGGCGGATCGATTCTCGGGTGAGCGGCACGCGGCCCGTCTGCCACGCATAGCCGAGCATGAACATGTTCGCCCCGATGGCATTGCCGAGAAGCGCCGTCGCCGCCGCCGTCGCGTCGACGAAGGAGACGCCGGGTCCGGTCTCGCTCCGGCCTCCGGCCGTCTGGGCGATGACGCGCTTCAGGCGTTCGGCGGGAAGCGAGAAATCGGCGTTGCGGGCAAAATCGCCCGGCATCACCTCGGCGGTGTTCACGACGAGGCCCGTGCGGCCGACGCGGATCGAGCCGAGCACCTTCTTGGACCCCGTCACGACGAGGTCGCAGCCGAGGACGAGATCGGCCTGGCCGGCCGTGACGCGGATGGAGGTGATGTCCTCCTGGCGCTGGGCGAGCTTAAGGTTGCTCACGACCGCGCCGCCCTTCTGGGCGAGACCGGCCATGTCGATGAGGCCGAGCCCCTTGCCCTCCAGATGCGCCGCCATCCCCATGATGGAGCCGACCGTCAGCACGCCCGTCCCGCCGATGCCGAGGACGAGCACGTTGAAGGTCGTCCCCATCTCCGGCAGCACCGGCTCGGGAAGCTCCGCCATCCCGTCGCTCGAGGCGAGCGCGACGGGCTTCGGCTTCTTCGGCTTGCCTCCATGCACCGTCACGAAGGACGGGCAGAAGCCCTTCACGCAGGAGAAGTCCTTGTTGCAGTTCGACTGATCGATCTGGCGCTTGCGCCCGAACTCGGTCTCCAGCGGCTGCACCGAGACGCAGTTCGACTGGACCGAGCAATCGCCGCAGCCCTCGCAGACGAGGTCGTTGATGATCACGCGCTTGTCGGGATCGGGAAAGGCGCCGCGCTTGCGGCGACGCCGCTTCTCCGTCGCGCAGGTCTGGTCGTAGAGGAGGACGGTGACGCCAGGGATCTCCGCAAGCTCGCGCTGGATGGTCTCGAGCTCGTCCCGGTGATGGATGGTGAGGCCGGCCGGCCAGCGATAATTCGCAGGGTACTTGTCCGGCTCGTCGGTCACGAGGCGGATCGTCTCGACGCCCTCGGCCGCGACCTGACGCGCGATCTGGTCGACCGTGAGCGAGCCCTCGTGCGGCTGCCCGCCGGTCATGGCGACCGCGTCGTTGAACAGGATCTTGTAGGTGATGTCGGTCTTCGTATCGACCGCCCAGCGCAGGGCGAGCGAGCCCGAATGGTTGTAGGTGCCGTCGCCGAGGTTCTGGAACATGTGGCGGCGGGTCGAGAACGGGGCCTCGCCGATCCAGTTGGCGCCCTCGCCTCCCATCTGGGTGTAGCCCTCGGTCGAGCGGTCCATCCACTGCGCCATGAAATGACAGCCGATGCCGGCATAGGCGCGGTGCCCCTCCGGAACCTTCGTCGAGGTGTTGTGCGGGCAGCCCGAGCAGAAGCCCGGCGTGCGCACGGCGACGTCGGAGGCCTGGGCCAGCATCTCCTGCGCCTGCTTGAGGCGCGAAACGCGCTGCGCGAGGTCGTCGTTGTTGTGGTAGCGCAGGAGCCGGTCGCCGATCGCAATGGCGATCTCGTTGGCGTCGAGCGCGCCCTTGACCGGGAACAGCCAGTCGCCGCCCTCGTTCTTCTTGCCGATGACGAGCGGCTGGTTCGCCGTCCCGTACAGCTCCTCCTTGACCTGGACCTCGATCAGCGAGCGCTTCTCCTCGACGACGATGACGAGGTCGAGGCCGCGGGCGAAGTCGATCAGCTCCGATTGCGGCAGCGGCCAGGGGCAGGCGACCTTGAACAGGCGGAGCCCCATATCGGAGGCCTTCACCTCGTCGAGGCCGAGCTCCTCCATCGCCTCGCGGACATCGAGATAGGACTTGCCGACCGTGATGATGCCGACCTTCGGGTTGCGCCCGCCGGTCAGGACCATCTGGTTGAGGTTGTTCGCCCGCACATAGGCGAGCATCGCGTCGCGCTTGTAGTCGTGGAGGCGCGCCTCGAGTTCGAGGAAGGGGTCGCGCGTGCGGATGTTGAGGCCGCCGGGCGGCATCGCGAAATCGTCCGGGATGACGATCTTCACCCGGTCGATCGAGCCGTCGACGGAGGCGGTCGATTCGATGTTGTCCTTCACGCATTTGAAGGCGGTCCAGACGCCCGCGAAGCGCGACAGCGCGAAGCCGTGCAGGCCGTAATCGAGGATCTCCTGCACCCCGGCCGGGTTCAGGATCGGGCTCATCACGTCGACGAAGGCGAATTCGGACTGGTGGGCGACGGTCGAGGATTCGGCCGTATGGTCGTCGCCCATGAGCGCGAGCACCCCGCCGTACTGGGCGGTTCCCGCCTGATTCGCATGCCGGAAGACGTCGCCCGTCCGGTCGACGCCGGGGCCCTTGCCGTACCAGACGCCGAAGACGCCGTCGTACTTGCCCTCGCCGCGGATCGCCGCCTGCTGCGCGCCCCAGTTCGCGGTCGCGGCGAGTTCCTCGTTGAGGCCCGGCTGGAAGACGATGTGGTGCTCGGCGAGCTGCTTCTTCACCCGGTAGAGGTTGAGATCGAGGCCGCCGATGGGGGAGCCACGGTAGCCCGAGACGAAGCCGGCCGTGTTCAGGCCCGCGAGCCTGTCGCGCTCGCGCTGCATCATGAGCAGGCGGATGATCGCCTGCGTGCCCGAGATGAACACCCGGTCCTTGGTGAGATCGTACTTGTCGGCGAGCGATACCGATCGCAGCGCAGTGCCCTCGAGCCCATCGCGATCCGCCATGACCCGATCCTCCTCGCCTCGACCCCGGCCGATTGTCGGTCTCTCAAAGGGTCAGTAATGCTGACATATCGCCCGTCAGGGGTCAACGCAGCTTGGAGCTTTTCGAAGCTTCCGTCGATATGGGGATTCGCGGCCGGGTTTCGAGCGGATCGGGGAGATGAGGACGCCCCCGAGCCTCGGATGACCGGCGCGTCCTCTCCCGGACATGTCCGGGAGAGGCGTCGTCAATCCGCCCCATTCGAAACGGCATATAGAGAGGTCGGCTGCGGCGACGCGCCGTTCGTCTTCACGTTCGGTTAACCCTGCGGCACCACCGTCGAACCAGCGTCACCGGTCAATCCCGTGCAGATTCGTCCCGCCCTCGCCATCATCGCCTCGGCCTGCATGAGTCTCGCGTCCGGCGGCGCGCTCGCCCATCCCCATGTCTGGGTGCAGGCCAAGGCCGAGCTGATCTACGAGCCGGAGGGCCGGGTCGCCTCCGTGCGCCATCACTGGACCTTCGACGAAGGCTATTCGGCGGTCGCGGTACAGGGGCTGGACGCCAACGGCGACGGCACGATCTCGTCCGACGAACTGGCCGAACTCGCCAAGACCAACACGACCTCGCTCGTCGATTTCGGCTATTTCACCTCGCTCAGGGCGAACGGAAAGAAACAGGGCTTCGCCGCTCCCCGCGCGGAGCGCATGTCCTACGAGAACGGCCTCCTCACGCTCAGTTTCGAACTGCCGCTGGATCAGGCGGTGTCGGGCCGAACGGTGGTGCTCGACGTCTACGATCCGACCTTCTTCGTCGATTTCCGCACCGCGCAGGGCGACGACGCGGTCAAGCTCGCCGGTGCTCCGTCGGGTTGCACCCTGCGGATCACCCGTCCCAAGCCCGCCGTCGAGCAGGGCAAGCAGCTCGACGAGAATTTCTTCCAGAGCCTCACCTCCACCTCGACCTACGCGGCCCAGTTCTCGAGCCGCTCCATGGCGGTATGTCCGTAGACGCGCTCGCCAGGGATGGCGCGAGGGAGGTCGGGACGGCCCGATCCTGGCCGCTCCGCCTGATGCTCGCTGCTCTCGCGGTCGCGCTCGTGGCGGGTCTCGTCGCGCTCGCCGGCTGGTGGCTCTCCGCCGCCGCGCCCCCGCCGAAGGCGCCGCATCCCTTCGGGATGGGCCTGCGCGAGGCGGCACCGGCGACAAGCGGCGTCGCCGCGCTGCTGCTGTCGTGGCAATCGGCCTTCTTCAACGCCCTGCGCGCCATGCTGACCTCGATCCGCGACGGCGGCGGGGGCGCCTGGGCGCTGCTCGGCATCGGCTTCGCGTATGGCGTCTTCCATGCCGCCGGCCCCGGCCACGGCAAGGCGATCATCTCGGCCTATATCGTCTCAAGCGAGCGCGCCCTCGCCCGCGGCATCGCCGTCAGCGTCGCCGCGGCCCTGGTCCAGGCCGTCGTCGCGATCGCGCTCGTCGGCATCGTCTTCCTGCTCGTCGGCGGCACCGCGGCCACGATGAGCCGCACCGCGAACGCGGTCGAGATCGCGGGCTTCTCCCTCGTCGCGGCGCTCGGCGCCTATCTCGTCTGGAAGAAGGCCGGGGCGCTGGCCATCCTCCTGCGCGGCGAAGGCGCGGGACGCGCCTCGGCCTTCGATCCCACCTGCTCCTGCGGGCCGGTCGATCCGGCGCGGACCGGCCGGACCCTCGTCCAGATGGCGGGCGTCGCCCTCGGTGCCGGCATCCGGCCCTGCGCGGGCGCGATCGTGGTCCTGACCCTCGCGCGCTCCTACGGCATCTTCCCGCTCGGGATCGCGGCGACCCTCGCCATGGCGCTCGGCACGGCGCTGACGACGAGCGCGATCGCGATGGTCTCGGTCTATGCCAAGCGCCTTGCGCTCCGATACGCGGGGGGGCGCGGCGAGACGACGGCCCGGCTCGGCGCGGGCGCGGAGCTGATCGCCGCGGCCTTCGTCCTCGTCATCGGGCTTGCCCTCGTCGCCGGTCTCTGGGATGTCGGAGGCGGAACCTGACGCCATCGCCGTGACCGACTACATCCCGCCGTTCCCGCCCCGGCCGGCCGCGCAGCTCTCCGCGCTGCAGGTCATCCGGCGCGCCCGGCGGAACTTCCTCGAGATCTTCGGCGAGCGGGCCTTCGATTTCCAGCTCTCGGTGACGCAGCTCCTGCGGCGGCGCATCGTCATCTGCAACCATCCCGAACTCGTCCAATACGCCTTCTCGACCAAGAACGCGTCCTTCGAGCGCAAGTCGCCGCAGATGCGGCACGCGCTGGAGCCGGTCGCCGGCGACGGCCTCATCATCTCCGACGGCACGACATGGCGCTCGCGGCGCAAGGTGGTCGCGCCGATCATCCACGTCTCGCGCATGCGCGACTTCGCGCCCGTGATGGCGCGCACCGCCGTCGAGACCCGAGAGCGCTGGACGTCCCTGTCCCCCGGCACGGAGCTCGACATGCTCGGCGAGATGGCCGAACTCACCGCCGAGATCATCACGCGCACCGTGTTCGGCAGCGAGCTCGGCCCGGCCGATGCGCGCGAGGTGGCGGAAGGCTTCTCCGACTACCAGCGCGCGGTAGGCCGCATGGATGTCCTGTCGCTGATGGGCGTCCCCGACTGGTTTCCCCGCCCGCACAGCCTGCGCGTCAAGCGGGCGACGCGCCGCATCCACGCCGTGCTCGACCGCATCATCGACGGCCTCGTCGCGCGCGGCACCGCGCAGAACGGCTCGATCGTCGGGCGCCTCCTCGAGGCCCGCGACGAGGAGACCGGCCGCCCCCTCAGCCGCGAAGCCATCCGCAACGAGGCGGCGGTGATGTTCCTCGCCGGCCACGAGACCACCGCGAACACGCTGAGCTTCGTCTGGTTCCTGCTCTCGCAGGCGCCGGAGGTCGAGGCCCGGCTCCATGCCGAGATCGATTCCGTGCTCGGCGGACGAGAGCCGGCCCTCGCGGACCTGCCGAAACTCGCCTGGACCCGCGCCGTGCTCGAGGAGACGCTGCGGCTCTACCCCTCGATCCCGCTCCTCGCGCGGGAGACGCTCGAGGAGGAAACGATCCGCGAGCGGCGCGTGCCGAAGGGCTCGATCGTGATGGTGGTGCCCTGGCTTCTGCACCGCCACCGGCAGCTCTGGACCGATCCGGACCATTTCAAGCCGGAGCGGTTCCTGCCCGGCAGCGGCGAGCCCGTCTCGAAATTCGCCTATATCCCCTTCTCGATCGGCCCGCGGATCTGCGCCGGCATGTCGTTCGGGGTGACGGAGGCGATGCTCTGCATCGCCGTCCTCGCGCAGCGCCTGCGGTTCCGGCTCAAGGCGGGCCACGTGGTCGAGCCGGTCTGCCGGCTGACGCTGCGACCCGGCGACCATCTGCCGATGCATGTCGAACAGCGCGAGGCACTCGTGCCGGCAGAGCCGCCGCCGGAGGCGCCTGCGGCCTGTCCGCACATCCACGGCTGACCTTCGGCCGGCAACCCCCTTCGCGAGCCGCGAAGGCCTTGCCAGAGCCACGGGACGCCCGCATCATGATCGACCGGGTGCGGCGGCCCGGCCGGGAGAGCCGATGAGCGACGGCGAGGTTGGCGAGCCCCATCGGGCAGGACGGGACGGCGGCCCCCAAGGCCGTCCGGGCGAGGTCGTCCCCTTCCCCGGACAGGCCGCGCCTCTCCAGGTCACCTTCGACCGGCACGAACTCGGCCAGATCCTCAATCTCTACGGACGGCGGGTCGCTGAGGGCGAGTGGCGCGACTACGCCATCGACTTCAGCCGTGACAAGGCCGTCTTCGCGATCTTCCGGCGCACCTCCGAGACGCCGCTCTACCGGGTCGTCAAGGAGCCGAAACTCGCGCGGCGCCAGGGCGCCTACGCGGTCGTGACCGGCCAGGGCATGGTCCTGAAGAGAGGCCACGATCTCGCGAAGGTGCTGCGGGTCCTCGACAAGCCGCTGAAGCTCGTCACGAACTGACTTTGCCCTCGGCGCGGATGCCTCTCCCCTTGCGGGAGAGGTCGAGCGACGCCGCAGGCGTCGACCGGGTGAGGGGCGCGCGCCTTCGGCAGCGGCGTGTATCCCGTTCCCCTCATCCGGTTGCGCTGACGCGCAACTCGACCCTCGGGTCAAGCCCGAGGGCAAGCTTCTTCGGCCAAGCGTCATTCCCGAAACGAAAAAGGCCCCGGCTTTCGCCGAGGCCTCGTCTCGCCCGTGGGCGGGATCGTCAGTCGTTCCGGTTGCCCATGAAGGCCAGCAGGAACTGGAACATGTTGATGAAGTCGAGGTAGAGCGTCAGCGCGCCGAAGATCGAGGCCTTCTGCGCCTCTTCGGCGGTGTAATTGCCGAAGAGATACATCTCCTTGAGCTTCTGGGTATCGTAGGCCGTGAGGCCCGCGAAGATCACCACGCCCGCCGCCGAGATCACGAACTGAAGTGCGCTCGAGGCGAGGAAGATGTTCACGATCGAGGCCAGGATCAGACCGATCAGGCCCATGACCAGGAACGTCCCGATGCCCGAGAGGCTGCGGGTCGTCGTGTAGCCGTAGAGGCTGAGGCCGCCGAAGGCCGCCGCCGTCACGAAGAAGGTCTGCGTGATCGAGGCGCCCGTGTAGCGGATGAGCAGCGTCGAGAGCGACGCGCCCATGACCGCCGCGAAGGCGAAGAACAGGCCCCGGGCGCCAGCAGCCGACATCCGGTTCGCGGTGAACGAGAACAGGAAGATGAAGGCCAGCGGCGCAAGCGCCACCACCCACATCAGCGGCGTCGCGTACAGCGTCCGTCCGAACTGCGTCAGCAGAACGCTGTTTCCGAGCTTGGCGACGGCCTGGCTCGGATCCGTCGCCACAGCGAGCTTGTTCACGCCCAGCGCGACCAGCGCCGAAATGGCGAGGCCCAGGATCATGTTGTTGTAGACGCCCAGCATGAACGAGCGCAGGCCCTGATCGACCTCCGCCTGTGTCTGGGCATAGCCCGCGCCGTAGCCGGGCGGGTTCTGATACGATTGCATGGGAGTCGTCCTCTGGATGGCTCTCAGCGTGTTTGTCGGGAAGGAGGATTCACGCGTCCCTCCATCGCCGGACATCCGGCGCCTACCGAAATATGGAGGTATCCCGACGTCTCGGCAACCCCCAAAGAGGTCGCCGGGGTGCCGCGACAGTACTGAATCCGCTCCGCAAAGGAGAAAGTTTCGGCAAGGAGACGAATCCTACAGCGTGCGAAGGTAAGGTGCCGGTTTCTGCCCCAGAATCCGCCAGGTCCCGGCAAGACCGAGCCCGATGGCGATTACGACGGCGAGGCCCGCGGACATGATCGCGCTCGTCGCATCCGGCATGAACTCCAGATTCATCACGCGCGAGACGATCAAAGCCGCGGCGGAGGTGCCGGCGAGGATGCCGAACAGGGCCGTCGCGAGGCCGAGGACGCCGTATTCGGCGAGATAGGCGCCGAGAAGCCAGGGCCGCGTCGCGCCGAGCGTCTTCAGGATGACCGCGTCGTAGAGACGCGCCCTGTGACCGGCGGCGAGCGCTCCGGCGAGGACCAGCAGGCTCGCGGCGAGCGCGACCGAACTCGCGGCCCGGATGGCGAAGAGCAACTGGGACACGACCGAGTTCACCGCCTCGAGCGCGTCCTTCACCCGCACGCTGCTGACGGCCGGATAGCGCCGGGCCGCCTCGCGCAGGATGCGGGCCTCCGAATCGGCGGCCGCGTCCTTCGGCAGGGTGAGCGTCATCAGGTCCGAATGAGGCGCGCCCGCGAAGCTCTGCGGGGAGAAGACGAGAACGAAGCCGATCCCGATCCGCCGCCATTCGATCCGGCGCATATTGGCGATCTTCGCCGTCATGGCGCGGCCGAGGACGTTGACGGAGATCGAATCCCCGACCGCGAGGCCGAGCCCCTTGGCGATCTCGGCATCCATCGACACGAGCGGCGGCCCGGAGACGTCCGGCGCCCACCACTCGCCGTCGATGACGGTCGAGCCCTCGGGCACGGTCGCCGAATAGGTGATGCCCCGATCGCCATCGAGGACCCAGGCCGCGTTGGGGGCGGCCTTGGCCTCTGCGACGGGCGTGCCGTTGATGGCCGTGAGGCGGCCGCGCATCATCGGCGTCGCCTCGATCGTCCCGCCCGGCGCCTCGCGCTGGAGGAAGCCGCGGAACTCCTCGGAGGTGGTGCTCGGGATGTCGATGAAGAAGAAGTTCGGAGCCCGGTCGGGCAGGGTCTGCCCGATCTCCCGGCGCAGGTTCGCGTCGATCGTGGTGATCGTGACGAGGAGCGTGATGCCGAGGCCGAGCGAGAGGACCAGCGTCGGGGTCAGCGCGCCTGGCCGATAGAGATTGGCGACGGCGAGGCGCAAGAGGGCCGTCGGGGCCGGCGGCAGGCGGCGGAAGCCCGCCATCAGCCCGATCGCGACGACGCGCAGGAGAAGGAAGGCGGCGCCCGCCGCCCCGACGAAGAGCAGCGCCACGCGCTTGTCGTAGGCCGCCCCGATGGCGAGCGCGACGAGAAGCACGCCCGCGAGGATCGAGCCGAGCCGGAACAGGAGCGGCGGCTTGTGGGGATCGGGCGCGATCCGGTCGCGGAAGAGGCCGGAGACCGGCACCGCATGGGCACGCCCGAGGGGCGCGAGGGAGAAGGCGAGCGCCGTCAGCAACCCGTAGAGGAGCGCGACGCCGAGATCGGAGAGCGACACGATCGGATCGATCGGGATGGGCAGGACCGCCCCGAACAGTCCCGCGACCGCGAAGGGGATCGCCGCACCGAATGCGAGACCGATCGCGATGCCGAGGAGGGCGATCGCCATCACCTGCAGCAGGTAGATCGTCACGATCCGCCCGCCCGTCGCACCGAGGCTCTTCAGGATACCGATCGAGACCCGTTTCCGGTCGACGAAGGCCGCGACGGCATTGGCGACCCCAACCCCGCCGACGAGGAGCGCCGTCAGCCCGACGAGGGTCAGGAACTGCGTGAAGCGCTCGATGTTGCGGGTGAAGCGCGGATCGGCATTGTCGCGGGTGCGGATCTCCCAGCCGGCCGCGTCGTCGGGCAGGTCCGCCCGGAGCGTATCGGCGATCGCGGCCGGGCTCGGCGCCGGGCCCGAACCCGCCTGATCCTCGGGGAGCGTGATCCGATAGGTCCAGCGGACGAGGCTGCCCGGCTGGACGAGGCCGGTCGCCCTGAGCCCGTCGAGCGAGATCAGGAAGCGGGGACCGAAGCCGATCCCGGCCGCGATCTTGTCGGGTTCGGAGAGGAGGCGAGCGGCGAGCCGGAACCGGGCCTGGCCGATCGTCACCTCGGCGCCGGGCTTGAGGCCGAGCCGGTCGAACAGCGTCGGGTCCGCGACGGCATCGAACCGAGGCGAATCCGCCCGGGAGCCGTCGATCTCGCCGATCGGCAGGATGCGCGCGGGCGGATCGAGGACCGCCGCGCCGATCTCCGGGTAATCCGGCCTGACCGCCTTCAGCTCGACCAGCGTCGCACCGGCATCGCCCGCATTGGCCATCGCGCGCAAGGTCGCGATCGCGGAGACCTTGCCGTGGCGGGCGAGGAGACGCCGCTCTTCCACCGTGGCCTCGCGCTGGACCACGGAGAGGGCGAGATCGCCGCCGAGGATCACCCGCCCCTGCGTCGTGATGCCCGAGACGAGCGAATGGGCGACGGAGTTCACGCCCGCGATGGCGGCGACGCCGAGCGCGATACAGGCGATGAAGACGGCGAAGCCCGAGAGGCCCGCCCGCAATTCGCGCAGGGCGAGTCGTGCCGCCAGGGCGAAGCCGGGCGGGCGCGGCGTCGGGGCGGCCGGAAGCGTGCCGTGCATCAGGCGGCGCTCGGCACGGGCTCGGCGACGATCTGCCCGGCTCGGAGCGGGATCGTCCGGTCGCAGCGCGCAGCAAGCGTCGGATCATGCGTGACGAGGACGAGGGTCGCACCGCGCTCGCGCTTCAGCGAGAACAGCATGTCGGCAATGATGCGTCCGGTCTTCTCGTCGAGATTGCCGGTCGGCTCGTCGGCGACGACGAGGGCCGGGTCGGGCGCGAGAGCCCGCGCGATCGCGACGCGCTGCTGCTCGCCGCCCGATAGCTGGGCGGGATAGTGGTGGAGCCGTTCGCCGAGGCCGACGATGGCCAGTTCCTCCTGCGCGCGCCGGAACGGATTGGGCTTGCCGGCGAGTTCGAGCGGCAGGGCGACGTTCTCGAGCGCCGTCATGGTCGGCACGAGGTGGAAGGACTGGAAGACGATGCCGATGCGGCGGCCGCGCACCTGGGCGAGCGCGTCCTCGCCGAGGCCCGTCAGGTCCTCCCCGTCGAGGACGACCCGGCCCCGGTCGGGCCGCTCGAGCCCGGCCATCACCATCAGCAGCGTCGATTTGCCCGAACCGGACGGGCCGATCAGCCCGACCGCCTCGCCACGCTCGACGGCGAGGTCGATTCCTTTCAGGACGTCGACGCGGGCGGCGCCATCCCCGAGGCTCAGCTCGACAGCCTCGAGCGCGATGATCTTGCCCGTCATGCAATGACGCCTAACTGTCGGAGACCCGATGGGAATGAGGAATGCCAGAATGGTGCCGGCGCGGCAGCGGACATATGGGACAGATTACGCGATCCTCCAACGCATCTGCGGCATTGTGCTCGCCATGCTGCTCCTGCTGGGCGTGGCTGGGCCGGCGGCCGCTCAGGATGCGAAGGCGGAGGGCCGCGTGCTGAAGCTCGTCGCGCTCGGCGACAGCCTGACGGCGGGCTACCTGCTGCCGGAGAGCGCCGCCTTCCCCACCGTCCTGCAGGCCGCGCTGCGTGCGAAAGGACACAAGGTCGAGATCGCCAATGCCGGCGTTTCGGGCGACACGGCCTCGGGCGGGCTCGCCCGCGTCGACTGGTCGGTGCCGGACGGGACGGACGGGGTGATCCTCGAACTCGGGGCCAACGACATGCTGCGCGGCATCGACCCCGCGGTGACGCGCAAGGCGCTCGACGGCATCGTCTCGCGCCTCAAGGCCCGCGGCATCCCGGTCATGCTGGCCGGCATGTACGCGGCCCGCAATCTCGGCCCCGATTACCAGAAGCGCTTCGAGGCGATCTATGCCGACCTCGCCAAGGAGTACGACCTCGTCCTCTATCCCTTCTTCCTCGACGGCGTTCAGGGCGCCGATCCGCGCCTCGCGCTGCCGGACGGGCTGCACCCGTCCGCCGAGGGCGTGAAGACGATCGTCGAGCGCATCCTGCCGAGCGTCGAGACTTTTCTCGCGCGGCTGAAGGGCTGAGCCGAGCCGCTATTTCGGCTGCATGCGGAGCGCGCCGTCGAGGCGGATCGCTTCGCCGTTGAGCATGTCGTTCTCGACGATGGCCCGGACGAGCTTGGCGTATTCCTGGGCCTTGCCGAGACGCGAGGGGAACGGGATCGTCGTCTCCAGCGCCGTGCGCACCTCGTCCGGCAGGCCGTCGAACATCGGGGTGTGGAAGAGCCCCGGCATGATCGTCATCACCCGGATGCCGTAGCCGGCGAGATCGCGTGCGACCGGCAGGGTGAGCCCGAGGACGCCGCCCTTCGAGGCCGCATAGGCGGCCTGGCCGATCTGGCCCTCGACGCCCGCGACCGAGGCCGTGTTGACGATGACGCCGCGCCCGCCATCGGGAGTCGCCGGATCGAGTTCGGCCATCCCGGCGGCCGAGGCCGCGATCATGCGGAAGGTGCCGATGAGGTTGATCTCGATCGCCGCCTTGAAGGTCTTCATGTCGTGGCCGACCGGCTTGCCGGTCTCGCGGTTCTTCGAGACGGTGCGACGCCCCGGAGCGATGCCGGCGCAATTGACGAGGATGCGCTCGGTCCCGTGTTTGGAGCGGGCGGAGGCGAGGGCCGCGGCCACGGACTCGTCGCTGGTGACGTCGACCTGACAGAAGATCCCGTCGATCTCGTCGGCGACCTGCGTGCCGCGCTCGGCATTCAGGTCGAACACCGCGACCCGCACGCCCTGGTCGGCGAGAAGGCGCGCCGTCGCCTCGCCCAGACCCGATGCCGCCCCCGTCACGACCGCCGCCATACTATTGTCGAGCTTCACCGCGATTCCTCCCTGTATCGGCGCGTGGTGTATCGTGAGGAAACGCAGAGGTGAACCTGTCCCAGCCCGGCGAGGCCCCGGCTCCCGCACGTCTCCTGCTCCCGGTCTCCCCCGAAGCCCACCGCCCGCGCCGACCTGCCGCGTGGCCACGACGCGACGGGGCCGATACAGCGAATTTTAACTCCCGCCATCGTAGTCCCTTCACCATGTCTGCCCGTCTTCTCGCCACGACGCGTCTGCTCGCCGGAGCTCTCGTGCTCCTTTCGCTGCCGCTCCTCGGTGCAGCCGAGGCTCAAACGAAGCGGGGGGCGAAGGACGCCGCCGCCTCCGGAATGCCCGGCGGCGCCAAGCAGGTCGCCACCTTCGGCGACTGGGGCGCCTATGTCGCGCAGAACGGCCGCTCGCGGCTCTGCTACGCGCTGTCCGAGCCGAAAAGCCGGAGCCCAGCCAATATCAGGGACACGAAGGCCTATCTGTTCGTGTCGTTCCGTCCCGCCGAGAAGGTGCAGAACGAGTTCGCCGCCATCCTCAATTTCAGGACGAAGGAAAAGGGCGCCGGCAGCCTCGTCGTCGGGAATGCGAGCTTCGGCATCATCACGATGGGCCAGAACGCCTGGATCCGCTCGCCGACCGACGAGGCGGCGGCGATCAACGCGATGCAGAAGGGCGGCACGATGACGCTGCAGGCTGTCTCGGCTCGCGGCAACAAGACCAGCGACCGCTATTCGCTCCAGGGCTTCACCCAGGCGCTGGAACAGGCCAAGCGGGACTGCCAGTAAGCGGCGCGGCGGCCTGCTGGCGTCGATCGACGTCATACGCGGCCCTTGCGACCTAACCTCCCTTGTCCATCGCACGACGCTCGGGCAGAAGGCCCGCGCGGGCCGAGATGCCCGGCCTGGAGGACGGATGAAGAACGTCAAGGATTTCATCTGGCCGATCATCGGCCTGGGTGCGGTCGTCATCTCGGGCTGGCTGCTGTACAAGGAGCTCCAGGGGCTGTCGCTCGCCGACGTCTGGGCGAGTCTGTCGAGCATCCCGCCGCACCGCTACGCCCTGGCGCTCGGTGCGACCTTCGTCGCCTATGCGGCCCTCGCCTGGTATGATCGGATCGCGCTGATCCATCTGGGCGTGAAGCACATTTCGTGGCTTTTCGTCTCGATCACGTCCTTCACGACCTACGCCCTGTCGCACAACATCGGCGCGTCGGTTTTCTCGGGGGCGCTCGTCCGCTACCGCGCCTATACCTCGCAGGGCCTTTCGGCCGCCCAGGTCGCGGTGCTGGTCGCCCTGTGCTCCTTCACCTTCGGCCTCGGCACGATCCTGCTCGCGGGCATCGTCTTCGCCTACGAGCCGGACCTCCTGATGAGGGTCGCGGACCGCGTGCCGGCAGCCCTCGCCAATCCGACGACCGCGCGCGTCTTCGCCTTCTGCTGCCTCGGCTTCGTCGCCCTCTACGTCATCGGCTCGCTGCTGCGCTTCAAGCCGCTGACGATCCGCAACTTCCATCTCGCCTATCCGCGCCCCAACGTGATGGGCCGCCAGCTCGTCGCCGCGCCGCTCGAACTGATCGGTGCCGCCGGCATCATCTATTTCGCGCTGCCGGAAGCCTCCAATCCGGGCTTCATGATCGTGCTCGGCGCCTTCCTCGCCTCCTTCTCGGCCGCGCTCCTGAGCCATGCGCCGGGCGGGCTCGGGGTGCTCGAGCTGATCTTCGTCGCCATGATGCCGGACGTGCCGAAGGCCGACGTGATCGCGGCCCTCCTCGTCTTCCGGCTGTTCTATCTTCTGCTGCCCTTCGCCGCCTCGCTGGTCGTCGTGCTGCTGTTCGAGCGGGCGCGGCTCGCCCAGGCCTGGCGAGACCGCGTGCCGGATTCGATCCCGGCGGGCGTGCCGCCGGCTCATGCGAAGCCGCCGGTGCCGCCGAGCCAGGGCTGAAGACCCGCCGTTCCGTGGCCCGCCCGTTCCGCCGGCTCGCCTTCGGTCTGTCGACGCTGCTGGGCGGGACCCCGCTCGGCTTTTTCATCCCCTATCGGCACGCGGCCTCGGCCCAGCCGGCCGGCTACCCCGCTCTGGACGCTCTCTTCGAGGCCGCCTCGCCCGCCTTCGAGGCGGTGCTCGCGGCGATCGAGACCCATGCGGGCGATCTCGACGCCATCCGCGAAGGCGCCGGGCCGGCGCGCTTCGACCAGGACTGGTTCCCCCGGCTCGATGCGGCCGCCGCCTATGCCATCGTCCGGCGCGAGCAGCCGCGCCGCATCGTCGAGATCGGCTCGGGCCATTCGACCCGCTTTCTCGCCAGCGCCGTCCGGGACGGCGGCCTCGCGACCGAGATCATCGCGATCGACCCGGCCCCGCGGGCCGATCTGTCCGGTCTCGGGGTGCGCCACGAGCGGCGCCTCCTCGCCGAGGCCGACCCGCTCCTCGCGGAGGGGTTCGGGGCCGGCGACGTCCTGTTCGTGGATTCGAGCCACATCGCCATGCCGGGCACCGATGTCGACCGCATCGTCGGCGACGTCCTGCCGCGCCTCGCGCCGGGCGCCCTCCTCCATTGGCACGACATCCTCCTGCCCGATCCCTATCCGCAGGACTGGGTCTGGCGCGGCTATAACGAGTCGATCCCGGTCGCCGCGCTGCTCGGCTCGGGCGGCTACGATCTCGTCTTCGCGAGCCATTGGGTGGCGACGCGCCGGAGCGAGCGGATGGGAACGGGCCTCCTCGGACGCCTGCCCTTTCCCGCCGGCGCGCGCGAGACGAGCCTCTGGCTCCGGCGGCGGTAGGCCGCAGAGCGACGGCTGTGCGCCGCCGCATTGTGGTCGCGGTTTGCAGCTTCTAGGTCTCAAGGACGTGCCGGACCGGGGGGAGAGCGGCGCCTGATCCCATTCATGAGGCCGCATGGCGGACGCCGTCACCTTCTCCATCCCCGATCCGCGCACCGCACGCGCGGCCGAGAGACGCGCCCGCGACCTGAAGCGCGGCTATTCGATCTCCACCAAGCGCCTCGTCCTCGCCTTCGCCATCGAGGGGATCATCGTCGCGACCTCGCTCGCCGGCGCCTGGCTGTTCGCGTCGATGTATGCGGGCGCCGATCCGGTGGCCTTCTGGATGATGATGCTGGCGCCGATCGCCTATGGGGTGATCGAGTTCAGCCGCGTTCCCCTCGCGGTCTCGATCCGCACCCAGCCTTCGCGGATCCTGCGCGTCGTCGCCGCGATCGGTGTGATCGGGGCCGCCGCCGTCACCATCAAGTCGATCTCCCAGCTCGGCGAGATCATGTTCCGGCCGCGCCTGACCGAGGCTGTCCGGACCCAGGCCGCGCTCGGCGAGGCCAAGGCCGCCCAGGCCACGCTGGACCGCCGGATCACCGATGCCGATGCCGTCGTGCAGCAGCGGGCGGGCCAGCTGTCCGAGGCCGAGGCGCGGGTGAAGGCCGGCAATTCCGAACTCGGCGCCCTGCCGCCGCAGCGCTGCTTCCGCACGACGAGCACGACCCGTGACGGCCGCCGGGTCACCGGCACGCGCTGCACCACCGATCCGCGCACGGATGCGATGACGGAGAGCCTCGCCTCCGCCCAGCGCGACCGCCAGGACGCCTCCAAGCAGCTCGATGCCGCCCGCACCGAGCGGGCGGCGCTCGACCGCTCCGCCATCGACAGGGCGGCTCGCGAGGCCGAGGTCGCCTATCGCGATGCGGTGATGCGCTCGCAGCTCCACAGCTTCACCGGCATGGTCTTCTTCAAGGACCCGGGAGAGGTGACGGACAAGGAGATCCACTCCTTCCTGTTCTTCTTCGTCTTCCTCCCGGCGATCGGCGCCTCGCTCGCGGCGACGCTGCTCGCCCTGACGGCCGTCGAGCGGGTGCGCGAGGAGGACGACATCGTCCTCGACGAGCGCGCCGGAGCCTTCATCCTCGAGCCCTTCGCGGCCCAGATCGTGCGCGAGGCGCGGGAGGAGGCCGAGCGGACGGCCGCCGCCGCCATCGAGCGGGCGAAGCCCGCCGCGCCGCCGAATCAGGTGCCCGCGGCCGCGCCCGCCTCAGCGGCAGCGCCGCTTCGGATCATCGAAGCGGGACGATAGGCGATGGAGATCCCCAACACGCCCGAGAACCGCGTCCTGGCCGGCGCGGTCAATGCGCGCATCAAGGCCGATGCGCGCATCCTCAACGCCAAGGCCGCCTTCTGGCGGCTCGCCGGCTGGGCGCTCGTCTGCGCCATGATCGGCATCGGTGTGGGCGCGGCCCTCGTCGGCTGGACCTATAGCCGCGGCGGGACGGAGGCGGTGGATAGCGAGAAGGTCGCCCGCGCCGTCGCCGCCGCCCTCGGCACCGTGACCCTCAAGACGGAGGGGACGGTCAAGCTCGATCCCGAATCTCGCCTCGCGGCCTCCCCGCCGGCGGAGGTTCCCCGGCCGACCGAGGGCCAGCTCGGCCAGGGCCAGCAGCCCGCCTCCCAGGGAGCGGTGAACACCGCCTTCACGGTCTTCAAGACGGTGCCGCATGCCGGCGGGCATGTCGTGACCGGCTGGAACTTCGAATCCAGCGAGCAGAAGGCCCCGGGCCGCCAGTACTGCTACTATTCGGAGCAGATCGACGGCGGCGCCAAGATCACCGTCGATCTCGGCGAGGACGGGCGCCAGAACATGCAGGCCCGGAGCCGCGGCGCGATGGATCCGGCGAATGCATGGACCAATTGCGTGTGGTTCAGGACCGGCGCGCTCTGACCGCGCGGCGATACGCCCGGCCCGCGCGGCGGCCTTTCCAGCCCGGCCTGTTTGGCGCCGGCCCATCGGGGTGCTAGGTCTTCGCGATACCGTGGCCGGCCGAAGCGAGAGGCGCTCTTTGGCGGAGAGGCTCGCACGAGATCGGGACGCCTCCTGCGAGAGGTCGTGCGCAAGGACATCCACTCCGCCGGCATTCCGGTCCTGTGCGTCTCATGCGAGGCGCGGCACCGCGGCATCTGCGGCTCGCTGACGCCGGACCAGCTGGCCACGCTCGCCCGCTCCTCCGTCAAGCACAAGGCGGAGCCGAGCCGCGAACTGGTCGGGGACGCGGAGAGCATCGAGCGCTATTCGAACATCCTGTCGGGCGTCGTGAAGCTCAGCAAGACGCTGTCGGACGGCCGCCAGCAGATCGTCGGCCTGCAATTCGCGCCCGACTTCCTGGGACGTCCGTTCCGGCGCGAGAGCGCGGTGACGGCGGAGGCCGCGACCGAGCTCGAGCTCTGCTCCTTCCCCCGCGCCGCCGTCGAGCGGATGATGGCCGAGCAGCCCGATCTCGAACATCGCCTGCTGGAGCAGACGCTGAAGGAGCTCGATCAGGCCCGCGACTGGATGGTGATGCTCGGCCGCAAGACGGCGGCGGAGAAGGTCGCGAGCTTCCTCCTGATGATCGCCCGGAACATCGACCCGACGGCCGATCCGGACCGCAGGACGGCCGCCTTCGACCTGCCGCTGTCGCGGGCCGACATCGCCGATTTCCTGGGCCTCACGATCGAGACCATCAGCCGCCAACTGACGCGGCTGCGGGCCGAGGGGCTGATCCGGATCGAGCACAACCGGCACGTCACGATCGGCGATCTGGACAGGCTCGCCGACAGAGCCGGGGACTGAGGACGACGCCGCTTCACCCTATCCCGCCTCGGCCCCCCCGCGGCAGGCGATGATCGCCGGCAGGACGTGGTCCCGCTCGAAGGCGACGTGCCGCCGGGCGGATTCGAAGAAGGCCCGCAGCATGTAGCCGAACGCCTCGGGGTTCTCGATGGGCCGGCCGCGGCCCGTCTGCAGGAGGAGGTCCGTGAGATCGTCCGCGGCGCCTTCGTCGATCAGGTGCTCTCCCTTGAGGCGATCGAGCACCGCGCCCGTGCCGCGGCTGCGCGCATAGGCCGGAAAGACCGTCTCCTCCTCGAAGCGATGGCACTCGCGCAGCAGCGGCACGAGATAGCTCGCGACGACGAGGCATTGGAGCCGGTCGACCCTCGAGGGGAGATCGTCGGCGATCGCCTCCAGGGCGTCACAGACCTTGAGCTTATGCTCGTGGGCCCGAACCACGTCGATGCAGGGCAGGTAGCGCCCGCCGATGCATCCCGTCTCGATCGGACAGGCGGCCGGATTCTCGCAGGCCGGCCCCGACCCGTCGCCGCCGGACCCGGCGCCCTGTCGCGCGGAGGTGCTCACGGCGTCGGAAGGTCGACCGTCCCGTCGGCCTCCGTCTCGCGGACCGTCCGCAATTCGTACCAGAGCGCGTTGAGGATGCCGACGGCCGCGGCGAGCCCGAGGCCGAGGATCCAGGAGAAGTACCACATGGCGGTTCGTCCTTTCCGTTCGTTTCAGTAGGCCGAGCTTCCGGCTTCCTTGACGCTGTCCTCGCTGACCCGCCCCCAGAGCACCCGGTAGACCCAGGCGGTGTAGGCGAGGATGAGCGGCATGAAGATCGCCGTCGCGACCAGCATGTTGCGCAGGGTCGCCCGGCTCGAGGAGGCGTCGAAGACCGCGAGCGAATGGCCCGGATGGGTGCTCGACGGCAGCAGGATCGGGAACATCGCGACGCCGACGGTCGTGACGATCATGGCGACGCCGAGCTTCGAGGCGACGAAGGTCCAGCCGGGCCGGTTCGCCAGGAAGCCGAGCGCCGCGGCGAGCGGAGCCGCGATCCCGAGCGCCGGCACGAGCCAGAGCAGCGGATAGGCCCGGAAATTCGCGAGCCAGGCGCCGGCATCGGCGACGACCGTCTTGCCGAGCGGGTTGGACGGCCCGACCCAGTCGATCGGCGAGGTCACGCGATAGCCGCCGAGGACGCCGAGCCAGACGAGAGCCCCGCCGCCGGCGAACAGCGCCGCCGTCGCGAGCGCGGCCTTCGTCCCGATGGCCCGGGAGCGATCGACGACCACGCCGTCCGCCTTCATGGCGAGCCAGGCGGCGCCGTGCATGACCAGCATGGCGAGCGAGACGAGCCCGCAATACAGCGCCACTAGGTTCAGCAGGCCGAAGAGATTGCCCTCGTAGATCGGCCGCAGATCGCCGGTGAAGAGGAAGGGCACCCCGCGCAGGGTGTTGCCGACCGCCACCCCGAAGATCAGGGCCGGCACCGCGCCGCCGATGAACAGGGCCCAGTCCCAGCGCGCGCGCCAGACCGGGTCCTCCTTCTTCGAGCGGTACTTGAAGCCGACCGGCCGCAGGATGAGCGCCGCCAGGACCAGGAACATCGCGAGATAGAAGCCCGAGAAGCTGAGCGCGTAGAGCGCCGGCCAGGCGGCGAAGATCGCCCCTCCCCCGAGAATGAACCAGACCTGGTTGCCTTCCCAGACAGGGCCGATCGTGTTGATGGCGACGCGCCGCTCGATATCGGTCCTGGCGACGAAGGGCAGGAGCGCCCCGACGCCCATGTCGAACCCGTCGGTGACGGCGAAGCCGACCAGCAGCAGGCCGAGCAGGAGCCACCAGACGACGCGCAGCGTGGCGTAGTCGAAGAGAAAGTCGATCATCGTCCTCGATCCTTGCGTTGGGGCGTCATTCGGCGGGCTGGACGGCGAGGGGACGGGCGGGTGCCCGCGTCGTCGCGAACATGGCCTCGACCTCCCGCGAGATGTCCGGGCCCTTGCGGATCGCGGCGAGCATCAGCTTCACCTCGATCACCGCGAGCACGCCGTAGAGCAGCGTGAAGCCGGCGATCGTCAGGAAGAGGTTGTAGACACCGAGTTCCGAGGTCGCGAGGAAGGTCGGCAACACGCCGTCGATGATCCAGGGCTGGCGCCCGACCTCGGCGACGAACCAGCCGAACTCGATCGCGATCCAGGGCAGCGGCATGGCGATGATGGCCATGCGGAACAGCCAGCGCGGCGCCTCCTCCTCGCGCATCGTGTGCCAGAAGGCGACGGCGAAGACGGCGAGCAGCACGAAGGCGCACAGGACCATGATGCGGAAGGTGAAGAACAGCGAGGGCACGTGCGGGACGGTCGTCCAGGACGCCTCCTTGATCTGCGCCTCGCTCGCCTCCCGGGGATCCGCCACGAAGCGCTTCAGCAGGAGCGCGTAGCCGAGATCGGCCGAGCTGCGGGCGAAGGCCTCGCGGGCAGCCTGGTCGGTGCGGTCGGCCTTGATCCGCTCGAGCGCGTCATAGGCGAGGATGCCGTTGCGGATGCGGACCTCCGCCTTGGCGACGAGTTCCTCGATGCCCTCGATCGGCTTGTCGAGCGAGCGCGTCCCGATGAGGCCCATCGCCCAGGGGATATGGACCGCATACCGGGTCACGCGCTCCTTCAGATCGGGGATGCCGAAGGCCGTGAAGTCGGCCGGCGGCGGCTCCGTCTTCCACATCGCCTCGATGGCGGCGAGCTTCATCTTCTGGTTGTCGGTGAGGGCGTAGCCGCTCTCGTCGCCGAGCACGATGACCGACAGGGTCGAGGCGAGGCCGAAGGCCGAGGCGATGACGAAGGAGCGCTTGGCGAGCGCGACGTGACGGCCCTTCAGCATGTACCAGCTCGAGACGCCGAGCACGAAGGCCGCCGCGCAGACATAGCCGGCCGAGACGGTGTGCACGAACTTCGCCTGGGCGACCGGATTCATGATCACCGCCAGGAAGTCCGTGACCTCCATCCGCATCGTGTCGACGTTGAAGGCCGATCCGACGGGGTTCTGCATCCAGCCGTTCGCGACGAGGATCCAGAGCGCCGAGAAGTTCGTGCCGAGCGCCATGAGCCACGTCACCACAAGGTGGGCTCGCGCCGAGAGCCTGTCCCAGCCGAAGAAGAACAGGCCGACGAAGGTCGCCTCCAGGAAGAAGGCCATCAGGCCTTCGATGGCGAGCGGCGCCCCGAAGACGTCGCCGACGTAATGCGAGTAGAACGCCCAGTTCATTCCGAACTGGAATTCCATCGTGATGCCGGTCGCAACGCCGAGCGCGAAGTTGATCCCGAACAGAACGCCCCAGAATTTCGTCATGTCGCGCCAGATCGGCCGGCGCGTCATGACATAGACCGTCTCCATCATGGCGATGAGGATGGACAGCCCCAGGGTCAGAGGCACGAAAAGGAAGTGGTACAACGCGGTCAGCGCGAATTGCAGTCGCGACAGATCGACGAGAAGCAGATCGACCATCAAGGATCATCCTGGCGCGGCCTTCCTCGCGGGAGGCGCCGCAATCGCCCCGCCCGCCGGCATGGCGTTGGGGCTCCTCGTCCACCTAGTCCTCCTCCGCCGCCGCCAACTTGATCTGGATCAACCCGGCATTCCTGCCGCCATGAGAGAGGCACGGCATGACCAACCTCTCCGGCCCATCGTCATCGAGGCCGCCCCCGTCTGCCGATGGCAGGGCTCCGGGGGCACTCGCTGCAGCCCGCGCGCTCGGCGCGCGTGGAACGAAGCGCGCATTGGCCTGGCAGATGGCCCGCTCGCTGCTCCGGCTCGGCTTCTCGGGCACGGCGGCCGTGCTTGCCGGCCGCCTGATCATGGGCTCCGAGATCGCGGCCTGGATGGTCCCGGCCCCGCCGCTCCTCCTGGTCCTCGCCGCGCTTGCCGGCTGGGTCGCCGACCGCATCCAGGCCGAGACGGAAGCCGGGGTGGCGAATGGTCTGCGGGAGGAGGCGCTGGCGCGGCTCCGGGCTCTGCCCGCGCGCTCGGTTCAGGCCGTTCCGGTCGGCGAATTGCTCGTCGGACTCCAGCGGCATCCCGAATCGATCGCCGCGCTCGTCGTCGGCCATCGCGTCGCCCGGCTCATGCTCGCGCTCGGCCCACTCGCCGCCGCCGCCGCGATCCTCGGCGTCTCGTGGCAGGCCGCCCTGCTCGTGCTCGGCCTGACGCCGGTGATGATCATCTTCTTCGCCTTCATCGGCGACGCGATCCGGCGCCGCGCGAAAGCGCAGGAGAAGGCGCTCGGACGCCTCGCCGGGCAATTCGCCGACCGCATCCGGACGCTGCCGACCATCCTCGCCCATCATGCCCTCGGCGCCGAGGAGGCGAAGCTGAGGATCCGTCTCGACGCCTATGCCGGCGAGACGATGGGCGTGCTGCGCGTCGCCTTCCTCAACGCGGGCGTGATCGACTTCTTCTCCTCGCTCTCGATCGCGATCCTCGCGGTCTTCCTCGGCCTCGGGCATCTGGGACTCGCCTCGATCCCCGGCTTCTCGGATCTCGCGCTCTGGCAGAGCCTCTTCATCCTGATGATCGCGCCCGAGTATTTCGCGCCCTTCCGGCGCTACGCGGAGCAGTATCACGCCAAGGCGGAGGGAGACGCGGCGGCCGACGCACTCGACAGGCTCCTCGAGCCGGCTCCTCCGCCAGCCGCTGACCTGCCGCATCTCGACCGAATCGCGGGAACGATCGCGCTGCCCCCGGGCGGGCTCGTCGCCGTGTCCGGCGCGAGCGGCTCGGGCAAGTCGACCCTCCTGCGCCGTCTCGCCGGTCTCGAACCCGGCATCGAGGCGGCGCCCGGCCTCGCCACGGTCTCCTGGGCCGCGACCGACAGCTACGTTCCGGACGGCGATCTCGGCGCGGCCATCGCCTGGGGCACCGACGCCCCGCCCGAGCCCTCGCGGCTCCTTCTCGCGGCCGGGCAGGTCGGGCTGCTCGACGACACGCTGCTGCCGGGAGGCCTCGGCGCGCGGGTGGAGAACGGCGGCGGGAACCTCTCGGGCGGCCAGCGCCTCCGGATCGCCATCGCCCGCGCCCTTCTGACGGACCGCCCCGTGATCGCGGACGAGCCGACGGCCAAGCTCGATCCCGCCACCGCCGCGCTCGTCCGAGACGCGCTGCGGGACATGGCGAGAAGCCGTCTCGTCCTCGTCGCGACGCATGACGGCGCCCTGCTCCGCCTCGCCGATATGACGATCCACCTCGATCCGGCCGACCAGCCCGCGCGGGAGAGCGCCTCGTGACGACCCTGTCCGCGCCGCCCACCGAAGAGACGTCCGAGACCGGCCGACCTCCGAAGGACTCCCCCTGGGCGGCCGCCATCCTGCTCGCGCTCGCGGCGCTCGCCTGCGGCGTGCTGCTCGCCGGATTGTCCGCCTGGTTCCTCGGCGCGGTGGCGATCGCCGGGCTCTCCTCGGCGGCGCTCACCTTCAACGTCCATATCCCGGCCGCGCTCGTCCGGCTCTTCGCGATCGGACGGACGGCGGCGAAATACGGAGAGCGGCTGGTCGGCCACAAGGCGGCTCTGCTCGATCAGGCCCGTCGCCGCGGCAATCTCTTCGCGGCCATGGCGCGCGCGCCCTCCGTTCGCCGCGCGGGCTGGCAGTTCGGCGACCAGGACCGGCTGGCCGATTACCTCGACGATGTCGAGGACATGGATTTCGCCAAGCTCCGGGTCGATCTGCCGCTCCTCACCGTCGGAGCGGGCGCCCTCGCCTGCCTCGTCGCCACGCTCCTCGTCGCCCCGCTCGCGATCCTGCCGATCGCGGCGCTCGCGGCCGCGATCGCGGCCCTCGCCGCCCGGCTGGCCGTGGCCGGGCAATCGACCTGGGACGAGGTCCGGCGGGCGCGGCGAGAGGGTTCGCAGCGGATCGGAGCGGCCATCGCGGCGGCGCTCGCCCTCCAGGCCGAGGACGCCTGGAGCGAGCGGCTGTCGAGCGCCTTCGGACCGCTCGCCCGTGCCGAGGATCGCCTCCTCGCGATGCGGCGCTCCTTCGCCGCGCTCGATGCCGTCGCCGGCCTGTTCGGCCCCCTCGCCGGCATGGCGGTGATGGCCGCAGCCTGGTTCGCGGGGGAGCGCCTCGACGGCCTCCTCGTTCCCGCCTTCCTGGCCTTCGCCTGGCTGGCGCTGGGGGAGACGGCGCTCGGGGCCTCAAAGATCCTGGTCGCCGCCTTGCGCCGGCGCGCCGCCGCCCGGGAGATCGCGCGGTGGTCCGGCGACGCCACCGCCGAACCGCGGCCCGAGATCGCGAGCCCGAGGCTGACCACGCTCCGGCTCGCCGGCTGGCAGCGCCTGACCCCGAACCACCGCCCGATCGGACGGCCTTTCGCCGCCACCTTCGAGGCCGGCCGGCCGACGCTGCTCACCGGCCCGAGCGGCTGCGGCAAGACGAGCCTCCTCAAGCAGATCGCAGGCTGGATCGGCAACGACATCGCCGACAGCCGCGCCCTGGTGCTCCTGCCCGGAGCCCGCCGGCAATTGAGCGTGTTCTGTCCGCACGATGCCGCGATCCTCGCCGACACCGTGCGCGCCAACCTCTTCGCGCCGAAGGCCACCGATGATGCCATCCGGCAGGCGCTCGCGGCGATGGAACTCGGCGCCCGCATCGATGAGGCAGGCGGCCTCGACGGCTGGATCACCCAGGAATCCCTGTCGCTCGGCGAGCGCCAGCGGCTCAACCTCGCCCGCGCCTGGCTGTCGACCCGGCCGCTCGTGCTCCTCGACGAGCCGACGGAACATCTCGATCCGGACCAGGGCGCGCGGATCCTCGACCGGCTCTTCGAGCATCTCCGCGACCGGATCGTCATACTCTCCAGTCATCGCGGCACGGAGGAGGCCGGCGACCGCGCCATCCGCCTCTGAACCGCGAGGTTGATCTCGATCAACCCATGCGGCAGCAGAGGCGTTATGGTTCGAGGGTCGGACATGGGATCGGGAGCAGGAACATGAAGGTCGCGGACGTCTTGACCTGGGGTGTCGTCTCGGTACGGCCCGACGACACCTTGGAGCGCGCAGTCGCCCTGATGCTGGGCGAGCGCGTGAGCGGGCTGCCGGTGGTGAGCGAGGCCGGCGAACTGGTCGGCATCCTGACGGAGGGAGACCTCCTGCGCCGTGCAGAACTCGGCACCGAGAAGCGCCGCACCCGCTGGCTCGAATTCCTCGCCGGCCCCGGCAAGCTCGCGGAGGAGTACAGCCAGGCGCGCGGACGGCGCGTGGCCGAATTGATGACGGAACGCGTCGTCTCCATCCCCCTCTCCGCCCCGCTGTCGGAAGCGGTCGACCTCATGACCCGGAACAAGGTGAAGCGGCTTCCGGTCGTGGACGGGCAGCGCGTCGTCGGCATCCTGAGCCGGTCGGACCTGCTGCGCGCGCTGTCGCGCTCCATGCCCGCGCCGAACAGGCAGGTGAGCAAGCCGGATGCGGATCTCCTCAAGGAGGTCGAGGCGGAGATGGGGAAGCTGCCCTTCGCCACCGGCGCGATCGAGATCGGGGTCGCCGAGGGCGTCGTGCGCCTCACGGGCGCGATCATGGACGAGCGCGAGCGCAACGCGATCCGCATCGCCGCCGAGAACGTGCCGGGGGTCCGCGGCGTGAGGGACGAACTCGTCTGGATGTCGCCGATGGCGCTGGCACCGGGGCTCTGAAGGCGGCCTCCGAACGGCGATACGCCATCCGCCAGCGATCGGGGAACCGGGAGGCTTGACGCGAATTGAGGCCCTGGCCGGCCGTATCGGGCCGGTGCAGGGCCTGTCGTCACGTGCGTCTCACCGAATATCGCGATCTGCGGGGCGGACAGCCCTGCTGGACCCTGGCCGATCCGGACCCGGGCTCCTCCGACCCCCTCCCCTCCCAGCCCCTGGACGTCGCGATCGTCGGAGCCGGCATCATGGGCGCGATGCTGGCCGAGCGCCTGACGCGCTCCGGGCGCCGCGTCGCGCTCTTCGACCGGAGGCCGCCCGCGCATGGCAGCACGGCCGCCTCCACGGCCCTCGTGCTGTGGGCGGCCGACGTGCCGCTGACGCATCTCGCGCGGGAGATCGGCGAGGACGAGGCCGCACGCCGCTGGCGCCGGGTCTTCCGCGCCGCCGCATCCCTGGCCCGCCGGATCGATGCCGACGGACAGGGCCGCAGCCGGACCGAGCGGCCGGAACTCTACCTCGCCGGATCGCTCCTCGACGAGGACGGGCTGAGGGAGGAGGCCGCCATGCGCGACCGCGCGGGCCTTCCCTCCCGCTTCATCTCCGCCGGCGAGGTCGGCCGGCGCTTCGGCATCGCCCCGCGCGCCGCGCTCCTCTCCGAAGCCAGCTATTGCGTCGATCCCGTGCGTCTGACGCTGGGCCTTCTGGACCGTGCGCGAGGGCGGGGCGCGACGCTGCATTTTCCCGTCGACGTGACGGCCCTCGAGCAAAGCGCCGG
The DNA here is from genome assembly GCF_004363955.1 of Enterovirga rhinocerotis. Lineage (GTDB taxonomy): Bacteria > Pseudomonadota > Alphaproteobacteria > Rhizobiales > Beijerinckiaceae > Enterovirga > Enterovirga rhinocerotis. The sequence continues at coordinate 537,249 of NZ_SNZR01000013.1, read as the reverse complement.
CGGCGTTCGGCTTGCGGTCGAAGGCACCCCCGGGATCGAGGCGGGCACGGTCATCCTGGCCAGCGGCTACGAGCGTCCGCTCTGGCACCTGCCATCCGCCTTCTCGGTCCTGTCGAGCTACGCGATCGCGACGCCACCGGGCTCGACGCCGCTGTGGCGCGAACACGCCATCATCTGGGAAGCCGCATCGTCGTATCTCTATGCGCGGGAGACGGCCGATGGCCGGGTCGTCGCGGGGGGCGAGGACGAGGACCTCACCGATGGCGATGCCCGGGACGCCCTGATCGGCGAGAAGGCCGGCGCGATCCGAGCGAAGCTCGAGGCGCTCCTCGGGGGACGCGCCGTGGACCTCGACTGCGCCTGGGCGGCGACCTTCGGCTCCTCGCCCGACGGGCTGCCGGCGATCGGCCCCGCGGCCAACGCTCCGAATGTCTGGCTCGCCTCCGGGTTCGGCGGCAACGGCGTGACCTTCGCCGCGCTTGGCGCCGAGATCATCGGCTGCGCCCTCGACGGCACCCCCGATCCCGACGCGGAATGCTTCGATCCCTATCGCTTCGAGGCGGAGACAAAGCCGGCGTAGAGCCGTATCGAGAGCCCTGAAGAACTGAAACCGAACGGTCCCGGTGCGAAGGCGCGCTCGCGCGTCGCCACCGCGGAGGCCGGCGTAAGGGAGGGGCTGATGAAACTCACCATCGAGGAGGCGCGGGAACTCGCGCATCGCGTCATGCGGCGGCTCGGCCATGACGCGTCCGAGGCGTCGATCATCGCCGAGCATCTCATCGATTGCGAATTGCGGGGGATCGGCTACGGCGGCCTCGCCCGCGCCGTCTCGATCGCCGAGAGGCTCGGCAGGACGGAGGATCGGCGCCGGCCGATGGCGATCCTGCAAGAGACGCCCGTCTCGGCGCGGCTCGATGGCGGCGATCGGATCGGATACGTCGTGGGGCACCGCGCGACCGAGATCGCGATCCAGAAGGCCGAGGCTGCCGGCATCGCCATCGTGGGTGCCAGCGACACCTGGTACACCGGGATGCTCTCGGTCTATGCCGAGATGGCCGCCGCACGCGGCCTCGTCACGATGATCGCGTCGAACGCCTCGCCCTGGGTCGCGCCGCATGGCGGCACCGAGGGACGGCTCGGCACCAACCCGATCTGCTTCGGATTTCCGAGCGAGGCCGAGCCGGTGATCTGGGACATCGGCACCTCGGCGATCATCCATGCCGAAGTCACGCTCGCCGGCCGGCTCGGCAAGGAGCTGCCGCCCGGCGTCGCCTATGACGGCGCGGGCGAGCCGACCCGCGATCCGGCCGCCGCCCTCTCGGGCGCCTTCGCGACCTGGGGCGGCCCGCGCGGCTCCGGGCTCGGCATGGTGGTGCAGCTTCTCGGGATCATGGCGGGCTCGGCGCCGCTGCCGCCCGACCTCGAAGGGTTCGGCTTCCTGATCGTCGCGATGCGGCCCGATCTTCTCGGCCCGGAGGATGCCTTCCGCCGCAACGTCGCAGCCTATGCGCAGACCATCCGCGAGACCCGGCCCGTCCCCGGAGGGGGGCCGGTCAGAATGCCGTTCGACCGATCCCGCGCCGAGCGGGACCGGCGCCGGGGCGAAGGCGTGATCGAGGCCGAGGATGCGATCGTCGCCACGCTCCGACGCATCGCGGAGGACTGAGCGGCTCCACCGGTCCGGCTCGCGGAACCGCGGGCCGTGTCCGGCGTCACGTGATATGGCTTCCGGAGTCGGCCCTTCGAGGCATCCACGATCGGTGCGCCATGTGGGCTTTTCGGTGGGACAGTGGGGCACTGCGACACGGCGGGCTGCTTCTTGGCTGCGTCGGAGCCGCCATCGGGGCGTCATGGGTCGCGATCGGGCAGGCCGGAACGAGCTTTCCCGATCGCTACGATAAAGTCTGCATCGTCACGTTTTACGAAGGCGCGCCGCGGGCGCCGTTGAGCGTGCGCCTGCCCCGCTTGGGAAACCAGCACCCGATCGGCAGCACTCCACCCAACCACGTCTCATTGATCTTCGCGCACGGCGATACGAGCACCATTGTCCACGTCGGAAAGGACGCTCTTTCGCTCTCGAAGACACACGATCACGACCATCTGCACAGCGAATATTTGTTCGCGGAGGTGCCGAGCGGATACACGTTCTGTAGCGAAAGCCTCGCCTCACCGATCGGATGCGCGGCGACCGAGACGGAGCGCGGCCAGAGATACTGCGCTCCTCTGTTCATCGCATCGAAAGGCTCGTAGCCGCCGGACCCGATGCCGGGCCGCCCCGTCCTTCGAGGCTCGGCTTCGCCGAGCACCTCAGGATGAGGCCGAGACCTTACCGCCTCAGCGCCGGATGAGCGTTCCGGCGCCGAAATCGGTGAAGAGTTCGAGCAGCACCGAGTGGGGCACCTTTCCGTCGAGGATGACGACGGCCTCGACGCCGCGCTCCAGCGCGTAGATGCAGGTCTCGATCTTCGGGATCATGCCGGCGGTGATGGTGCCGTCGGCGATGAGCCCGCGGCACTGCTCGATCGAGAGCTCGGGCAGGAGCTTCTTGTCCTTGTCGAGCACGCCCGGAACGTCGGTCAGGAGGAGGAGGCGCTTCGCGCCCATCGCCCCCGCGATCGCCCCGGCGAAGGTGTCCGCATTGACGTTGTAGGTCTGCCCGTCCGGCCCCGTCGCGAGCGGCGCGAGCACGGGGATCAGCTCCGATTTCAGCACGGCGTCGAGCACGGAGCGGTCGACCGTCTCCGGATCGCCGACGAGGCCGAGATCGATCTCCCGCGGCAGCTTCGAATCGGGATCGACGACCGTGCGCGCCGCCTTCTTGGCGCGGACCATCATGCCGTCCTTGCCGGTGAGGCCGACGGCCCGGCCGCCTTCCGCCCCGATCCAGCCGACGATCTGCTTGTTGATCGAGCCCGCGAGCACCATCTCGACGACCTCGACGGTCGCCTCGTCGGTGACGCGCAGGCCGCCTTCGAAGGTCGACTTGATGCCGAGCTTGTCGAGCATGCGTCCGATCTGGGGCCCGCCGCCATGGACGACGATCGGCTTCACGCCCGATTGCTCGAGCAGCACGATGTCCTCGGCGAAGTTCTCGGCCGCCTCGCGGTCGCCCATGGCGTGGCCGCCATACTTGATGACGACGATCTCCTGGTCGTAGCGCTGCATGTGCGGCAGCGCCTGCACCAGCACCTCGGCCCGGACATGGGCGTTCGGCAGGGGTTCGGGCATCGCAGAGGGTCTCCGGACGATCGCATGGTCGGCGCGCGCGCCGCGCGACCCTCCCCTCTCCGATCTGTGTGACGACGGCAAGTCCCGGCAGGACGTCAATCGCTGCCGCGTGCCTCCAGCGACGTCGCGTAGAGCGAACGGACGGCCTCGCGGAAGGCGAGCCGAGAGGCCTCCCGCGTGTAGAACATGTGCCCGCCGGGATAGACCGCGAGTTCCGCCCTCGGCTCGCCGCCATGGGCGGGAAGCTGGCGCAGCAAAAGGTCGCTGGCGAAATACGGCGTCACGAGATCCGTCAGGCCATGGGCGACGAGGACGCGGAACTTCGCGTCGCGCGCGAGGGCGGCCCGCAACTGGGAGAAGGATTCGGGCGGCTGCCGGCCGCTGCCGAAGCGCCAGGCCCGATTCACGGCGCCGTTGAGCAGCTCGTAGCGGGCATTGGGCACGCGCCAGCCGAGCCGCTGCCAGAGGGTGTCGACGGCCGCGCTGGAGAGCGGCGCCTGCATGCTGTCGAGCCCGCCATCGTCGGCCTGGCTGCGGGGCGCGGTCGGATCGGGGTCGTAGGAGAACAGCCCCGTATCGTAGGCGGAGGCGACCCGCCCCGTCTCGCGGCCGAGTTCGCGCTGGAGGGTGCGGATATCGATCCGTCCGCCCTGGCGCCGCACGAAGGCGGGATCGAGGCCGGTGAGCGCGGCGACCCGCGCGACGATCCGCTCCTGGGCGGCGCCATCTCGCGGCCCGCGCAGGAGATCGACGAGATACTCGCCTGCCGCATAGGCCTCGGCCTCGGCGAGGTCGGCCCGCGAGACCGGCCGCGCGCGCTCGCGGGCCCCGGCGACGATCGAGGGCAGCTTGGTCGCGGCCTCCATCGGCTTCCAGCGCGGCTCGGACAGCCAGCCGAAATCGAAGACCGGCGAGACGAGGACGAGGCCCGAGAGCCCGATGCCCCAATCATCCGCGAGCTTGTCGGCGAGGAGGGGGCCGCGGAAGCCGCCATAGCTCTCGCCGAGCACGAATTTGGGCGAGGTCATGCGGTCGTTCTCGCGCAGCCAGCGCGCGATGACGGCCGAGAGCGAGGCGATGTCGCCCTCGACGGAATGATAATCGCGCGCGCCCTCCGGCGTGGCGGCGCGGCTGTAGCCGGTGCCGACCGGATCTATGAAGACGAGATCGGTGAAATCGAGCCAGGTCTCGGCATTCGGCACCGTCACGGGCGGCGCCGACGGGCTGATCTGGGCGCCGTCGAGCGGCAGACGCCACGGGCCGGCGACGAGAAGGTGGAGATAGGCGGAGGAGGCGCCGGGGCCGCCGTTGAAGGCGAAGGTCACGGGTCGCGACGCGGCCGCCGTGCCGTCGAGCCGATAGGCCACATAGGCGATCTCGGCCTGCACCGTGCCCTTCGGATCGACCAGGGGCAGCGAGCCGGCCGTGGCGCGGACGCGGAGCGTGCGGCCGGGCAATTCGACGACATGGGTCGTCGTCACGTCGGCAGGGAGCGCGCGGCCCGGCTGGCGCGGTTCCGCCCTCGCCTCCTGTCCCGGCTGGGGACGGCCTGCGCCGGCGGGCGTCTGCGCCGGTGCGAGCGTCGGGCAGAGGAGGAGCAGGGCTGCGGCGGCGAGGCGAAGGAGCGACGTCATGCGACGAGCATAGCGGCCGATGAGGGCGGAGGCGTGGCCGTCAGCCGCGCTTCTGCCAGCGCCCGTCCTCGTCCTGCTGCCAATAGGTGACGGCATGGCCGGCGCCCCGGAAGCGGCGCCACGATTCGCGCGCGGCGGCCACCGCGTCCTCGTCGCGCCCGTCCAGCATCAGGACGACGCGTTCGTAGCGGTCGAGATCGGACGGCGGGTCCGCGCCTTCCGCCAGGAACAGGATGGCCGCGCCGTTCCGGTTCTCGTCACCCTGCGTCAGGAGGATCGGCTGCTCGTCCGGCTCCGGCTCGCGGTCCGTCCCGTGCGGCAGGAAGCTCTCGTCCGAGAAGGCCCAGAGATGATCGTCGAGCGAGGCGAGCCGCTGCTCGCTGTCGATCTTCACCAGCGCCCGCCAGCCGCGTTCGCGCGACTTCATGAGAAGCGTCGGCAGGACGGCTTCCAGCGTCTGCCGCTGAAGGTGGTAGAAATGGATGTCCGTCACCCGAAGCTCCGGATCGCCCGGAGGCGCGCCGGGCGGACGCCTCCATAGCCGATGATGCGGCGCTCCGGGAATCCGGCGCGATCCCGCGCCGGATCTCTCCGTGGCTGGCCGGGACGAGCACGGCCGTGAACGGGTGAGTCGAACGCGCGCCGGGCGTCGAGCCCTACCCCGCGCGCGGCGTCTCGTGGTGCTGCGCGGCGCCGCTCTGCTGGGGAGGCTCGACCACCTGCCGGGCGAGGACATGGGCGAGCGTGATCGGCAGGAAGACCAACAGGATCATCAGCCACAGGACGGCTGCGGTCGAATTTCCCGACATTCCGGTCCGGCCCGCCATCACGCCACGCGCGGGGCACGAAGCCCCGTCCCGTCGACGGCGTCGTTGCAGGAGACGTCGAGGCGATCACGCTGCGAAAGCAGGGTTACGCCGGCATGCAGCCGGTGCTGCACGAGAGAGCGAATCTCGGTGTACATGGCTCACCTCCGAACGACCGGCCCATCAGGCCGGCGGGGTGAGCCGGATCGGATCGATCAGGCGCCCGGAGCGGCCAAAACTGGCGCGGTCAGTCGACTATGACTGTCGCTTGGCATGGGGTTGGCGAATTCCGATTGGGGCCGCGCGCAAGACGCCCGACCTGACAGAGGAGATGCCTCTCCGGGACTCGAAGGTCAACCCCTCGCAGGCCGAAAACCGAGTGGCGCGTTGATCTTGCCGCAATGCGGCACGATCCGGCCATGCTGCTGCGGAGAGCGCGGGTCCTAAGGGGCCTTGGCCTCGAGCGCCGCGGCGAGCCTGTCCAGCATCGCCTCGGGCGTCGCCTCGACCGAAAGGGTGATCGGACGCTCGTCGGGCGCCGGCGGCTCGAGCGTCGCGAACTGGCTGTCGAGCAGGCTCTCCGGCATGTAGTGATGGCGCCGCTTCGCCATGCGCGCGCCGATCACCTCCCGGCTCCCTTCGAGGTAGACGATGCGGACCTCGTCCGGCTCCCCGCCGACGAGGATGTCGCGATAGGCGCGCTTCAGGGCCGAGCAGGCGACGACCCCGTGGCCTCCGGCCTGCCGGGTCTCGACCAGCCAGGCCGCGATGGAGCGCAGCCAGGGCCAGCGGTCCTCGTCGGTCAGCGCGATGCCGGCGCTCATCTTGGCGATGTTCTGCGGCGAGTGGAACGAATCACCGTCGCGGAAGACCCAGCCGAAGCGCTGGGCGAAGGTCTCCGCCAGCGTCGACTTGCCGGAACTCGACACGCCCATGACGACGAGGCCATGCGGCGCGCCGGTGGGAGCGCCCTCCCCCGCCGCCGTCACAGGCTCCTCCAGGCCCGCCCGTCGCGGGCGAGGAGCGCCTCGGCCTCGGCCGGCCCCTGGCTGCCGGCGCTGTAGCGCGCCATCGGCGCAGCGCCGTCGCTCCAGGCGTCGAGGATCGGCTGAACCACGCGCCAGCCGGCCTCGATGTTGTCGGCCCGCTGGTACAGCGTCGCGTCGCCCGTCATCGCGTCGTAGATCAGCGTTTCGTAGCCCGTCGACGGATCGACGTGGAAATGGTCGCGATACTTGAAGCCCATCGAGACGCGGTCGAGCTTGACCTGGGGGCCCGGCACCTTGGCGCCGAATTCGAGCGTGATCCCCTCGTCGGGCTGGATCTGCAGCACGAGCCAGTTCGCGACCGGGGCGGCGACCGCCGTGTCGCGGAAGAGCGCGAGCGGCGCCTCCTTGAACCGGATCGCGATCTCGGTGTCGCGCCGGATCATCGACTTGCCGGTGCGCAGGTAGAAGGGCACGCCCGCCCAGCGCCAGTTGTCGATATCGAGCCGGAGCGCCGCATAGGTCTCGGTCGTGCTGTCCGGCGCGACGTCCGGCTCCGAGCGGTAATCCGCGACGAGCTTGCCGCCGACGGCGCCCGCCCCGTATTGCGCGCGCACCGCGTTGCGCAGGGCCGAGGAGCGGTCGAGCGGGCGGACGGCCGCCAGCACCTCCTCCTTCTTGTTGCGGACGTCGTCGGCCGCGAAGGAGATCGGCGGTTCCATCGCGATCAGCGTGAAGAGCTGGAACAGGTGGTTCGGGATCATGTCCCGCATGGCACCGGTCGCATCGTAGAAGGTGCCCCGGCGCTCGACGCCCACGGCCTCCGCGACGGTGATCTGGACGTGGTCGATCCGATCGCGGTTCCAGAGCGGCTCGAAGAAGCCGTTGCCGAAGCGGAAGGCGAGGATGTTCTGGACCGTCTCCTTGCCGAGGAAGTGGTCCATGCGGAAGACTTGGTCCTCCCGCAGGACGGCGAGGATCTCGCGGTTGAGGGCCTGCGCCGACTCGAGATCGTGCCCGAAGGGCTTTTCCACGACGACCCGGCGGAAGCCGCCGGCATCCTCCGCGAGCCCCGCCCCGCCGAGCTTCTGGACGATCGGCCCGAACAGGGGCGCCGCGACGGCGAGGTAGAAGAGCGCGGCCCCGCCATCGAGCCGCCGTCCGATCTCGGCGTAGAGGGCGGGATCGGAGACGTCGCCCTGGAGATAGTCGAGCTTGCCGACGACGCGGTCCCAGGCGGCCTCGTCGAAGCCGCGCTCGGAGACGAAGCTGCGGATGGCCTCGCCGAGCTGGTCCTTGAGATCCTCGGCCGACAGGGCCGAGCGGCCGATGCCGAGGATCGAGAAGCCGTCCCCGAGCAATCCCCAGCGCGCGAGGTTGTAGAGCGCCGGCACGAGGAGACGGCTCGTGAGGTCTCCGGTCGCGCCGAAGATCACGAGCGTGCAGGGCGGGGCGGGCTTGGCGCCCCGCGCCGAGGCCCGCGGACGGTCGGAGGCAGGCGGGGCCATCATCCGCGCGGCGCCTTGGCGGGCGTTCCTGCCGGCGCCGCCTTCGGCTCCTGGTGGCCGCCGAACCCCTTGCGCATGGCGGAGAGAACCTTGTTGGCGTAATCGGCCTTCCCGCGCGAGCGGAAGCGAGCATAGAGCGCCGCGGTCAGGACGTCGGCGGGCACGGCCTGCTCCACGGCCGCGTTGACGGTCCAGCGTCCTTCGCCCGAATCCTCGACGATGCCGGAGAAGGCATCGAGATCCGGATCCTCCGCGAGGGCGGAGGCCGTGAGGTCGAGCAGCCAGGAGGTGACGACGCTGCCGCGCCGCCAGACCTCGGCGACGTCGGCGACGTCGATCGGCAGGCGCTGGTCCTCCGGCAAGTCCTCCGAGGCGGCGCTGCGCAGGATGTCGAAGCCCTCGGCGAAGGCCTGCATCATGCCGTATTCGATGCCGTTATGGATCATCTTGACGTAATGCCCGGCCCCGTTAGGCCCGGCATGGATGTAGCCCTGCTCGGCGCGCGGATCGCGGCCCTCGCGGCCCTTGGTGCGCGGCACCTCGCCGATCCCCGGGGCCAGGCAGGCGAAGATCGGATCGAGCCGGTCGACGGCCTCCTTGTCGCCGCCGATCATCATGCAATAGCCGCGCTCGAGCCCCCAGACGCCGCCCGAGGTGCCGACGTCGAGATAATGGAGGCCCTTCTCGCGCAGGATCGCGGCGCGCCGGATGTCGTCCTTGTACATCGAGTTGCCGCCGTCGATGATCGTGTCGCCCGGCGCCATCAGCCCGGCGAGTTCAAGCACGGTCTCCTCCGTGATCCGGCCAGCGGGCAGCATCACCCACACCGCCCGCGGCGCATCGAGCTTCGCCACGAGATCGGCGAGGCCGGAGGCGGGCGTCGCGCCCTCCGAGGCCAGGGCCTCGACGGCCTGCGCGTTGCGGTCATAGACGACGCAGGAATGCCCCCCCTGCATCAGCCGGCGAACGATGTTCCCGCCCATCCGGCCGAGGCCGATCATCCCAAGCTGCATCAAGGCTCTCCCTGTCGGTTCGGCCCCCCCCCCGCTTCGGCGCGAAGGTCGAGTCATCCATCAGTATGACCGGATGAGGTGCGAAGGATACACGCCGCAGCCGGAGCACGCTTCACCCTCCCCTGGAGGGGGAGGGTCGCCGGCAAAGCCGGCGGGGTGGGGTGAAACCCACCTCTCCTCATCATCGACGTCTCCGGAGCGGGACCCCGGCATCACCCCACCCCGGACCTTCGGTCCGACCCTCCCCCTCCAGGGGAGGGTGAACTGCCCGTTCACCCCAGGGCCCGGCGCACTGACTCGCCGAGCCGCGCGAGGCCCACCGCGACGTCGCCGCCCTTCAGATGGACCCGCAGGGCGCGGCGGCCGCGATCCGACAGGACGCCGAAATCGCCGCGCGCCTGGGCCGCTTCGACCGTGCCGAAGGTCGCCTTGCGGCCGGGAATGGCGAGGTCCTTGGCCGGCTCGGCCGTGATCTGCAGGAAGACGCCGCTATCCGGCCCGCCCTTGTAGGCCTGGCCGGTCGAATGCAGGAAGCGCGGGCCGAAGCCGAGGCAGGTCGCGACCCGTTTCGCGTCGCGGATGGCGAGGCGCGTCGCCGACAGCCTGTCCAGGTTGTGCTCGTCACGATCGAGATAGGCGAGGAGCGCGACGTAGTCGCCCTCGCCCACCCGGTCGAGATGCGCCTTCAGCCAGCCCGCGAGGTCGGTGGCGCCGGCCTTGGCGAGCGCGTCCGCGTTGCGCGGATCGGTGTAGAGCTCGATCCCCGGCCCGGACCAGATCGGCGTCTCGACGGGCAGCGCGCCGTCGCGGTCATAGGCGTCGGTGAGCTCGCGCGTCTTGATCTTCGAGGCCTCGACATCGGGCTGGTCGAAGGGGTTGATCCCGATCACGGCGCCCGCGACGGCCGTCGCGAATTCGAAGCGGACGAATTCCTGGACGAGGTCCGACGGCAAGGCGAGGCCGAGCCGCACGACCGGATGGCCGGCCGCTTCGAGCGCCGCGAAGGCCTCATCATGCGCATCGTCCTCCCGGCCCTCGAGCTGGAGATGGACGAAGATCCGGTCCCCGCCATAGACCTCCGGCGGCCCGAGAGGCTCGCCGTCTACCGGGATGAGGCCGAGGCCGTTCTTGCCGGTCGATTCGGCGATGAGTTGCTCGGCCCAGGCGCCGAAATCGCGGATCTCCTCGTCCGCGACAAGCGTGACCTTGTCCCGGCCCGCCTTGGCCGCCGCGCCGAGCGCGAGGCCGAGCCGGATGCCCGGATTGGCCTCGGGCGGCACGTCGGGGCCGCAGGCCCGCATCATCGTCTCCGCCGTCCCGAGCAGGGCGTCGAGATCGAGCCCCATCACCGCGGCCGGCACGAGGCCGAAGGCCGACAGCACCGAGAAGCGTCCGCCGATCGCGGGCTCGCCGTAGAAGATGCCTCGGAAGCCGTCCGCCTTCGCCGCCTTCTCCATGGCGGAGCCGGGATCGGTGACGGCGACGAAGTGGCGGCCGGCCTTGTCCGGACCGACGATCTCCTTCAGCCGACCGAGGAAATAGTCGCGGAAGACGTTCGGCTCGAGCGTCGAGCCCGATTTCGAGGCGACGATGAAGAGCGTCTTCGAGAGCTCGACGGATTGCTCAGTCCGCAGGATCTGCGCCGGATCGGTCGAATCGACGATGCGCAGGCGCGGCATGCCCTCCTGCCGACCGAAGGTCTCGGCCAGCACCTCCGGTCCGAGGCTCGAGCCGCCCATCCCGAGAACGAGCGCGTCGGTGAAGCCCTCGCGGCGCACCTCCTCGGCGAGCGCCTTGTAGGCGGCGAGGTTGGCCTGCTCCCGGACGACGATGTCCAGCCAGCCGAGCCATTTCGCCTCGTCGGCGCCGGTCCAGACCGAGGCGTCCTTCGCCCAGAGGCGGCGGATCGTACCGCCGGCCCGCCAGGTCTCGGCCAGCGCCTCGACCTCGCCCGCGAGCGATCCGAGCGCCAGTTCCTGGCGGTTGAGGAGCGGGCCGAGCACGCCGGCTCGCCGCGTCGCGACGGCGCCGAGCAGCTTGTCGGCGGCATCCTTGAAGAGATCGACGCCCTCCTCGACGAGCGTCTTCGTGATCGCGTCGAGATCGATTCCTGCCCGGGCGAGGCGGTCGAGCGTGGCGGCCGCCTCGTCCACGTTCTCCTCCAGCGAGGCGCGGACCTTGCCGTGGTCGCGGAAGGCGTCGAGCGTCGCGGGCGGGACGGTGTTGACCGTGTTCGGGCCGATCAGTTCCTCGACGTAGAGCGTGTCGGGATAGGCCTTGTTCTTGGTGCCGGTCGAGGCCCAGAGGAGGCGCTGCGCACGCGCCCCCTTCGCCTCGAGGGCGGCGAAGCGGCCGTCGCCGAAGAGCGTCTTGGAGCGGCGATAGGCGAGTTTCGCGTTGGCGATCGCGACCTTGCCCTGGAGCGCGGCGAGCGCGGCCTTCTCGTCCGGATCGTTCGCCTCGGCGATCTTGCGGTCGAGCGCCTTGTCCACGGCGCTGTCGATGCGGCTGACGAAGAAGGAGGCGACGCTGGCGACCTTCGAGACGTCCCCGCCCGCCTTCGCCAGCGCCTCCAGCCCGTCGAGATAGGCATTCGCGACCGCCTCGTAGGCGGCCTGCGAGAAGAGCAGCGTGACGTTGATGTTGATGCCGTCGCCGATCAGCGTGCGGATGGCGGGGATGCCGGCATCGGTCGCCGGCACCTTCACCATCAGGTTCTCGCGGGCGACCTCCTTCCAGAGGCGGCGCGCCTCGGCGACCGTGCCCTCGGTGTCGTCGGCGAGATAGGGCGAGACCTCGAGGCTGACATAGCCGTCGTCGCCGTGCGTCTCGTCGAAGACGGGGCGCAGCACGTCGGCGGCGTCCCGGATGTCCTCGATCGCGAGGCCCTCGAACAGCTCCATCACCGTCCGGCCGGGCGCGTGCTGGGCCTCGGTGAGGGCGTCGTCATATTCGTCCGAGCCGGCGATCGCCTTCTCGAAGATGGCCGGGTTCGAGGTGACGCCGCGGATGTCGTCATCCGCGGCCATGCGGGCGAGGCCGCCGTCGCGGACGAAGCCGCGCGCGACGAAATCGAGCCAGATCGCCTGCCCCTGGTCCGCGAACAGCCTCTTGAGCGGGTTCATGCGGTGGCTCCTCCCTCGATGTGTGACCGGCCGCCCCCTCCACCGCCCTTCGGGCGGTCCTCCTCCCCCGCTTCGCGGGGGAGGATCAGCGGGCGCCTTAAACCTTGGGCTCCAACTGGGCCCGGGCCGCCTTGTAGACCGCCTCGGCCGTGAAGCCGAACTTGACGAGAAGGTCCTTCAGCGGCGCCGAGGCACCGAAGCCGTGCATGGCGAGGATGGTTCCGGTCGGCCCGGCATAGCGGTCCCAGCCGATGGCGGTGCCCTGCTCGACCACCACGCGGGCCGTGATCCGCGGGGGCAGCACGCTGTCGCGATAGGCCTGGTCCTGTGCCTCGAAGAGATCCCAGGACGGCATCGAGACGACGCGGGCTGCGACGCCCTCGGCCTTCAGCTTCTCGTACACCTCGACGCAGAGCCGGATCTCGCTGCCCGTGCCGATCAGGATCACCTTCGGCGCCGCGCCCTCGGCATCCGCGAGGACATAGGCGCCCTTCGCGACGCCCGAAGCCGGAGCGTAGACGCTGCGGTCGAGGGTCGGCAGGCCCTGGCGGCTGAGGATCAGGCTCGCGGACTTGTCCGTGAGGCCCATCACGACGCGATAGGCCTCCGTCACCTCGTTCGCATCCGCCGGGCGGAGCGTGACGTGGTTCGGGATCGCCCGAAGCGCCAGGATCTGCTCGACCGGCTGATGGGTCGGGCCGTCCTCGCCGACGCCGATCGAATCGTGCGTGAAGACGTGGAAGACCGGGATCTCCGAGAGAGCCGAGAGGCGGATGGCGGGCCGCATGTAGTCGGAGAAGACGAGGAAGGTCGCGCCGTAGCCGCGCAGGCCCGACAGGACGAGCCCGTTGACGATCGCGCCCATCGCGTGTTCGCGCACGCCGAAATGGATGTTGCGCCCGCCGGGATCGGCGGCCGACAGCGTGCCCGCGCCTTCGAATTCGAGCTTCGTCTTGTTCGACGGGGCGAGGTCGGCCGAACCGCCGATGAGCCACGGCACCTTGGCGGCGATGGCGTTCAGCACCTTGCCGGAGGATTCGCGCGTCGCGAGGCCCTTCGCATCGGTCGGGAAGACGGGCAGGTCCGCGTCCCAGCCGGCGGGCAGCTTGCCGGACAGGAACGATTCGACCGCCTCGCCATGCGCCGCGTCGGAGGTGCGGAGCGAGGCCAGCGTCTCCTGCCAGGCCTTGTTCAGCGCCGCGCCGCGCTTGCCGATGCCGCCCTGGAAATGGCCGTAGACGCCGTCCGGAACGCGGAAGGTCGGCTCGTCGGGCCAGCCGTAGAGCGCCTTCGCGCCCTTGATCTCCTCGGCACCGAGCGGATCGCTATGGGCCTTCGAGGTGCCCTGCTTCTTCGGCGCGCCGTAGCCGATGACGGAGGTGACGACGATGAGGGTGGGCTTGTCGACCTCGGCCTTGAACGCCTCGAGCGCCTTCGCGATGGCGGGGCGGTCGTTGGCGTCGGCGACCCTCAGGATGTTCCAGCCGTAGCTCTCGAAGCGCTTGGCGACGTTCTCGTCGAAGGCGAGATCGGTCTTGCCCTCGATCGTGATCGTGTTGGCGTCGTAGATCCAGCACAGATTCGAGAGCTTGAGGTGCCCGGCGAGCGAGGCCGCCTCGCAGGAGACGCCCTCCATCAGGTCGCCGTCCGAGCAGATCACGTAGACGTCGTAGTCGAACAGCGTCGCGCCCGGCTTGTTGTAGCGCGCGGCCTTCCAGCGGCTCGCCATCGCCATGCCGACCGAGTTGCCGCAGCCCTGCCCGAGCGGGCCGGTCGTCGTCTCGACGCCGGGGGTGATGTGCGATTCCGGATGGCCGGGGGTGCGGCTGTCGAGCTGGCGGAACTGCTTGATGTCGTCGAGCGAGACCGAGGGGCGGTTGTCGCCACGGCCCGACGACACGCCCGCGAGATGCAGGAGGCCGTAGAGCAGCATCGAGGCATGGCCGGCCGAGAGCACGAAGCGGTCGCGGTTCGGCCAGGTGGGATCGGCCGGGTCGTAGCGAAGGAAATCCTGCCACAGCGTATAGGCCACGGGGGCGAGCGCCATCGGCGCGCCGGGATGGCCGGACTGGGCCTTCTCGACCGCGTCGATCGCGAGCGTGCGGATCGTGTCGACGCAGACGTCGTCGAGATTTGCTTCGGGCATGACCAACCTGACCTGTCAGGACCTGACGATACGGACGAGCCGCTGCCTTAGCGGTCCGCAGCCTATCGCGAAACCCTCGATCGCACCGATCGGCGGTGCGTTCGAGCGTCTCAGGGGATGGAGGCGGGGGGAGCCAGCACCGCCTCGCTCTGCTTGTAGCGCGCGAGCGCCTCCGCGACGAAGCCCGAGGCCTTCATCTCCTCGACGAAGTCGAACACGTAGCGATAGGCGCCCGGCCGCGATTTCGGCAGGCACACGGCCTGTTCGATCGCCATGAAGCGTCCCTCGATCAGCCGGAAGCCGGCATTCTCCTTCACGAAGACCGACAGGGGCTGCTTCACGCCGGCGACGGCGTCGAGCTTCTGCTCGACGAAGAGCTTGATCGCGTCGTCCGGCGTCGCCGCCCGCCGCAGCGAGGCGAGCTTGAGCTGCCGCGTGAGGTGAAGGTCCCAGGGGCTGCCCCGGCCGACCGCGATCTGTGCGCCGAGCTGGTCGAGATCGCCGACCGCGCGGTAATTGGCGCCCTCGGCGACGACATAGGTGCCCTCGACCATCACATAGGCCGCGGTGAACGAGATCTCGCTCGCGCGGACGGGGTCGATCGCCAGGAAGGCGAGGTCCCAGAGGCCGAGGCCCGCCGCCGCCGTGACCCGCCCGGCCGTATCGAAGGGGACGAGTTCGAGAGGCAGGTCGAGCCGATTCGCGAGTTCGCGCGCGAGATCGATCGAGAGGCCCGTCGGCTCCTCCGAGGGGCCGCGCCGGGCCAGCATCGCATTGCCGAAATTGATCGCCGCCCGCAGCCGGCCGGTCGGCGCGAGTTCGCGGCGCACGTCCGGCGGGGAGGCCTGCACGGCGGATGCCCCGCAGGCCCAGCCGAGACCGGCGACCAGCGCACGTCGCGTCAGCCCGCCCGCCCGACGCGCGCGCGATGCCGATGCGTCCCGGAGATCCTCGCGGACATCTTCCATGATGAGGACGTCATGCCGTCAGCCGGCCCAGGGATGCAACCCCCTGCGGCGGGACGGCGGCATGCCGCTGTCGCCCGCCGGCTTACTCGGCTCGCAGGACGAAGACCGCGAAGAGGCTCTCCGGATCGGTCAGGACCGCCTCGCGGCGCCATCCGGCCCGGGCGGCCAGCGCCTCGAAATCCGCGGGGCGATATTTGTAGCTGTTCTCGGTGTGGATCGTCTCTGCCTCGGCGAAGCGGATCGTCCGGCCGCCGACGCGGATCTCCTGCGCATGCCGGCTGACGAGGTGCATCTCGACCCGGCTCCGCGCGCGGTTGAAGAGGGCGCGGTGCGCGAAGGCGCCGGGATCGAGATCCACGCCGAGTTCGCGGGCGATGCGGGCGAGAAGGTTGAGGTTGAACCGGGCCGTCACCCCGGCCGCATCGTCATAGGCCGCGTTCAGGATCGCGTCCGGCTTGACGAGATCGACCCCGACGATCAGCCCCGAACCGCTCCCGAGCAGCGCGCGGAACCGCGCGAGCAGCCCCTCGGCTGCCTCCGGCTCGAAATTGCCGATCGTCGAGCCGGGGAAGAAGCCGAGGAGCGGGCGGCCGCGGGCCTCGGGCGGCAGGGCCAGCTCGGCCGTGAAGTCGCCGATGACGGGCACGACCTCGATGTCCGGCAGGTCGGCGCGAAGCTGCGCCGCCTCGCCGCCCAGATATTCGCCCGAGACGTCGATCGGCACGTAGAGCGCGACGTCCGGGAGCGCGCGCAGCAGGGTGCGGATCTTCTCCGTCGAGCCCGAGCCGAACTCGACCACGGCGAGGCCGGGCTTCGACAGGCGGCCGATCGCGGCCGCCTCGTCCCGCAGGATCGCGAGTTCCGTCCGCGTCGGGTAATATTCCGGCAGGCGGGTGATCTCCTCGAACAGGCGCGATCCTTCGAGGTCGTAGAAGTATTTGGCCGGCAGCGTCTTCTGCGGGCGCGACAGCCCGTCCAGGACGTCGTGGAGGAAGGCGCGGTCGCGGATGCGCGGCGCGCCGGCGAGATAGCCGTCCGTCAAGGCCTGCATGGTCAGCTCCGATCGTCGGCGAGACGCAGGCCCGTGAACTGCCAGCGCTGCTGCGGATAGAAGAAGTTGCGGTAGGTCAGGCGGCTATGGCCGTCCGGCGTCGCGAGCGAGGAGCCGCGCAGCACCATCTGGTTGGCCATGAACTTGCCGTTGTACTCGCCGAGCGTGCCCTCGAGCGGCCGGTAGCCGGGATAGGCGACGTAGGGGCTGCGGGTCCATTGCCAGACGGTGCCGAAGGCGTCGTCGAGATCGCCGGCCCGCGCCGCCACCTCCCATTCGAACTCGCTCGGCAGCACCTTGCCCGACCAGCGCGCGAAGGCGTCGGCCTCGTAATGGGAGACGTGGCAGACGGGAGCGTCGGGATCGACGGCTTTCAGGCCCCCGAGCGTCATGACCATCCAGCGGCCGTCGACGCGGCGCCAGTAGCCCGGCGCCTCCCAGCCCTCCTTCTGCGCCGTCGCGAACCCGTCGACGAGCCAGAGTTCGGCGCGCTCGTAGCCGCGATCCTCCATGAAGCCCTGCCACTCGCGGTTGGTCACGAGCGCCTTGGCGATCCTCGTCTCCAGGATCAACGCGTCATGGGCCAGCCCCTCGTTGTCGAAGGAGAAGCCGTCCCCGTCATGGCCGATGCGGCGGATGCCCTTGTCGAGATCGGCCCAGCCGCTGCCTCGCGCGAAGGCCGGCGGCCGCCAGGACGGATCGTAGGCCGGCAGCGTCGGGTTCTGCGCAAAGGCGTGGAGGATATCGGTCAGCATCAGCTCCTGATGCTGCTGCTCGTGGTTGAGGCCGATCTCCATGATCGCGGCGACCTCGGGATCGTCGGATTGCCCCCGCAGCAGCGCGTCGACGGCAGCGTCGACATGGGCGCGATAGCGCGTCACCTCGTCCGCGTTCGGACGCGTCACCAGGCCCCGCGCGAAGCGCGCATGGCGGGGGCCTGCCGCGACGTAATAGGAGTTGAACAGGAAGGCGAAGCGCTCGTCATAGGTCCGGTAGGACGGCACGCGCGGGCCGAGCAGGAACTGCTCGAAGAACCAGCTCACATGCGCCCGGTGCCATTTCGTCGGGCTCGCATCCGGCATCGACTGGACCTGCTGGTCCTCCGGCGAGAGGAAGCTCGCCCGCCGCTCGGTCTCGCCGCGGACCTCGCGATAGCGCGAGAGCCAGTCCACATCCCGCGCTTCAACGCGAGCCGAGGCGACGCCGGCGCCGGCCGGCGCTTCGCCGTTCTGGTCGATCAGCATGTCAGGCTCCTGTGGTCGCGGCGGCAGCATCGCCCGGGTCCGCCTAGACATGCCTTGGAGACGAGTTTTGTTTCCTGAGCGCGGCGTCAGAAGGAACACTCGCTCCCGCACGCCCCCACAAGAGAAGCATCGCGCAGGTGCGCGGTCGCACCGATCGGCGCCATGGCGAGAAGCCCATCGGGCGGAGCCGGACCGCGGCGCCGCGATCCGTTTCCTCCGACCGGCACGCGGTGTTTCCGCCGACGAGGAAACGGCCTTAAACACGCCCCACGGCGCGGCTCGAAGCCGCCCGCGGGAGGATCAGCATGAGCGACGTCGTCGGCTTCATCGGGCTCGGCCGGATGGGCAAGTCCATGGCCATCAACATGACCCGCAAGGGCTTCCGGCTCGTCGTGCACGACGTCAACCGGGCCGCGGTCGACGAACTCGAGAAGCATCAGGCCCGCGGGGCCGCCGACGCGGCGGAGGTGGCGAAGGCCTCCGACGTCGTCATCACCTGCCTGCCGAATTCCGCCATCGTGAGCGGTGTCGTCGGCGGCGCCGTCGTCCCGAACCTCAAGAGCGGCGGCCTCGTGATGGACATGAGCACGATCTCGCCCGAGACCACCGACGCCATGGCTGCGGCGGCGAAGGCGGCCGGGCTCGGCTTCGTCGACGCGCCGATCGGACGCCTCGCCAGCCACGCCGATGCCGGGCAGAGCCTGTTCATGGTGGGCGGGTCCGAGGCCGATTTCGCCCGCGTGAAGCCGATGCTGGAGGCGATGGGCACGACGATCCATCATTGCGGCCCGGTCGGGACCGGCACGCGGACCAAGCTCGTCAACAACTTCCTCGCCGTCTGCCTCGCCCAGCTCAACGGCGAGGCTCTGGCCCTCGCCCAGCGCTTCGGCCTCGACCTCGAAAAGACGCTGGAGGTCCTGCACGGCACGACGGCCACGAACGGCCAGCTCAAGCTGAACCTTCAGACCAAGGTCCTGATGGGCGATACCGAGCCCGGCTTCGCCATCGACCTCGCGCACAAGGATCTGACGCTGATCCTGGAGGCGGCGAATGCCCAGCGCGTGCCGCTCCAGATGGGCGCGGCCGCACGCGAGGCACTCAGCTTCGCGCGCGCCCAGGGACGCGGGGGCAAGGATTTCTCCAGCCTCGTCGACGTCCTCTGCGACATGGCCGGCATCGAGAAGCCGCGGCTGAAGAAGTAGTGCCGACGCCGCAACTCGGCTTCTCCCCTTGCGGGAGAAGCCGAGTTGCGCGTCAGCGCAACCGGATGAGGGGGCGCCGGACACGCCGACCGAGGTGGCCTACCCCTCACCCGGCCGACGCCTGCGGCGTCGCTCGACCTCTCCCGCAAGGAGAGAGGTCAGAGCCAACTCCGCCTCACAGCTCCATCTTCATCCCTTCGGGGAAGTAGCGGAAGCCCTCGCCCTGCTTGGCGACATGGCCGATGCCCGGCCAGGCGAAGTGGTAGGCGAGGATGGGGATGCGCTTGTCGGCGAGCATCGTCAGCATCTTCACGCGGCTCTGGGCCGACAGCTTCGGATCGTGGTCGTAGGCGAATTCCGTCAGCGGCTTTTCCATCAGCAGCACGGGGTGGTGCGTCAGGTCGCCGATATACGAGAGCTGCTTTCCGGCACTCTCCATCACGAAGATCATGTGGCCCATGGTGTGGCCGGGCGCCGAGAGCGCCGTGATGCCGGGCAGGAACTGCTGATCGTCCTTGATGAAGGTCAGCTTGTCGCGCACGGGAACGAGATTCTTGCGCGCCGTCTCGAAGAACACCTTCAGCCCGTCCGGCCCCTTCGGGTCGCCCGTCCAGAAGTCGTAATCGGCCTGGCTGATGAAGTACTGGGCATTCGGGAAGTTCGGCTTGCCGTCGTCACCGATATTGCCGCCGCAATGGTCGATATGCGCATGGCTCATCACCACCGCATCGATGTCCTTCGGATCGATGCCGGCCTGCTTGATGGTGCTCATCATCTTGCCGGTCGTCGGGCCGAACAGCTTGAGCGACCCCATCCCGGTATCGAACAGGACCATCCTGTCGCCGGTGTTCATGATCAGGATGTTCTGCTCGAGAACGGCGTTATTCAGCGGCAGGAAGTTGTCGGTGAGCTGCTTCTCCATCTCCGCCGGCGTCAGGCCGGTGAAGTTGGTCTTCGGGTCGCCGAGCGGGAGCGTGCCGTCCGAGACGACGGTGCCCTGCCAGTCGCCGAACTTGAAGCGGTAGAAATAGGGGGCCTGGGCCGTCGCCATCGGCGCACGGGCGAGGGCCGGAGCGCCCGATGCGGCGAGCGCCAGACCGGCACCCGCTCCCGCCAGGAACCGCCGGCGAGGCATGATGAGGGATTGTGGATGCATGACGTCTCCTCCTCTTGTCTTATGGCGCAACATTGCCGCGCTCCGTGACGGGAGCGCAACCGCATTCTGCGCATGGGCCGCGGCGGAGCCCCGCGCCTGAGCCCGGACGGCCGCACGAATCGGACTGCGCTCACCCCCGGAATTCGGCTAGTCCAAGCGTGAGGCCGCAGCGGAGCACGGGATGGACGGGCGGAGAACGGGTCCGATGGGGCCGGCGGACTGGCTCCTGCTCGTCACCCTGTCGGTCCTCTGGGGCGGCTCGTTCCTGTTCACGGGGATCGCCGTCCGGGAATTGCCGCCTCTGACCATCGTCACGCTCCGCGTCGGCATCGCGGCGGTCGCGCTTCTGGCGCTCCTGCGGGTCATGGGCATCGCCATGCCCGTGACGAACCGGTTCTGGCTCGTCTGTTTCGGCATGGGCCTGTTGAACAACGTCGTCCCGTTCAACCTCAGCGCCTGGGCGCAGACCCAGATCACGAGCGGCCTCGCCGCCATCCTCAACGCGACGACGCCGCTCTTCGCGGTGCTCGTCACGCACGCTCTCACCGAGGACGAGAAGGCGACCGCCCCCAAGCTCGTCGGCGTCGTGGTCGGCTTCGCCGGCGTCGCGCTCATGATCGGGCCCGACGCGTTCTCGGCGGATTCGGCGCTCCTGCCGCAGCTCGCCGTGCTCGGCTGCGGACTCTCCTATGCCTTCTCGGGGGTGTTCGGGCGGCGCTTCAAGGCGCTCGGCCAGCCGCCGATCGTCGCCGCAGCAGGCCAGCTCACCGCCTCGACCGCGCTCTTGCTGCCGGTCCTCTTCGTGGTCGACCCGCCCTGGACGACCCCGCTGCCGAGCGCCGGCGTGCTCGCTGCGGTGCTCGCCCTCGCGCTCGCCTCGACGGCCTTCGCCTACATCCTGTTCTTCCGCATCCTCGCGAGCGCGGGCGCGACGAACCTCATGCTCGTGACCTTCCTCATCCCGGTCAGCGCCGTGCTCCTCGGCGCGCTCCTCCTCGGCGAGCGGCTCGAGGCGAAGCACGCGGCCGGCATGGCCCTCATCGCGCTCGGGCTCGCGGCCATCGACGGCCGGCTGTTCGCCCTCGCGCGGCGGAGGCTCAGCGGCGGATGAGAGCCGCTGAGATCGGGTCCCGGGAGAATCAGACCGGGTCCCAAGAGAAGATGTCGCCCGAGCGGTCGAGCGGATAGAATGACGGCTTCATCGCCGGCAGCATATGGGAGGCGAGCGTCTGCGGCGTCCAGCCCTCGCCGCGCTGCATGCCCCGCAGCGGCCGCGACTGGCCCATGAGGAAGACCTCGTTCATGCGGCAGGCGAAGATCTGACCGGTCACGTCCTCCGAGATGTCCGAGGCGAGAAACACGGCGAGCGGGGCGATCTTCTCCGGCCCCATCGCCTTGATGCGCTCGACGCGGGCGCGCTCGGCCTCGGTCTCGGCCGGGATCGAGCCGATCAGCCGGCTCCAGGCGAAGGGCGAAACGCAGTTCGAGCGAACGCCGAACCGGGCCATGTCGAGCGCGATGGATTTCGACAGCCCGACGATGCCGAGCTTCGCCGCGGCGTAGTTCGACTGGCCGAAATTGCCGACGAGGCCCGACGTCGAGGTGAAGTGCACGAAGGTGCCCGAGCCCTGCTCGCGGAAGAACTGCGCCGCAGCGCGCGAGGTATAGAAGCTGCCGAGCAGGTGGACCTTGATCACGGTCTCGAAGTCGTGGACGCTCATCTTGTGGAAGATGCGGTCGCGCAGGATGCCGGCGTTGTTGATGACGCTGTCGACGCGGCCCCATTTGTCGACCGCCGCCTTGACGATGCCCTCCGCCGGGCCCGGCTCGGCGACGCTGGCGGTGTTGGCGATGGCCTCGCCGCCGGCCGCCTCGATCTCGCGCACGACGTCGAAGGCCGGCCCCTCGTCCTTGCCCTCGCCCTCGAGATCGGCGCCGAGATCGTTGACCACGACCTTCGCGCCCTCCCTCGCGGCGAGCAGCGCGATCTCGCGGCCGATGCCGCGCCCCGCCCCCGTGACCACGACGACCTTGTCCTCCAGGCATCCTGCCATGGCTGTCCTCCCGTTCGCTTCGGCGCCCTCCGGCGCCCCCGGACCGATTTGCACCGGCCGTCTCTCATTCGCTCCCGCAGATCCGAAAGCGCTACCGCAACGCGGCGCGGCCGTTGTTCAGGACGACGAGGCCGCGCTCCCGCACGCGGGAGCGGAAGGCCAGAACCCCGTCATCCTCGTGCCAGATCTCCGTGACGATCGTCTCGCCGGGCATGACGGGCGCCGAGAAGCGGACGGCGAGGCTCGCGAGGCGATCGGGATCTCCATCCGCCGCACCCGTGAGCACCGCGTAGCCGGCGATGCCGAAGGTGCACAGGCCGTGCAGGATCGGCCGATCGAACCCGCCCGCCTTCGCGACATCCGGATCGGCATGGAGCGGGTTCCAGTCGCCCGAGAGCCGATAGATCAGCGCCGCCTGCGGCAGGGTCGGCGTCGCCACCTCGAGGTCCGGCTTCCGGTCCGGGATCGGATGCGGAGCCTTGGTCGGGCCGCTGGGGCCGCCGAAGCCGCCGTCGCCCCGCAGGAAGGTCGTCGAGGCCATGCGGCAGAAGAGATCGCCGCTGTCCTTGTCGTGAAGCGTCCGCTCGCTGAGCACGAGCGCCCCCTTCCCGGCGCCCTTGTCGATCACGTCCACGACGCGGGTCCGGCCGACGACCCTGCCTTGCGCCGGCAGCGGCTTCACGATCTCGATATCCTGTTCGCCATGGAGCAGCCGCTTCCAGTCGGCTCCTGTCCTCGGATCGCTCAGCCAGAATCCGGGATAGCCCAGGATCACGCCCATCGTGGGCAGCGCCCGCAGGCCGTCCTCGTAGACGAAGCGAAGCTGTGCGCGGTCGAGCGGGTCGCTCCCGATGCCGAGCCCGAGCGCATAGAGGATCGAATCGCGGTGATCGAAGCTCTGGACGACCTCGGGGAATTCCCAGGCGAGCAGGGTGTCACGATCGATCGCCATCTCTGCCGCATCCTCCCTTTTTCGGAGTCTTACGGCAGCCCGGCATGGCGCGGAAGACCGGCCGGCCGAGCCCTCTGCCGTCAGGATGCGAGGGCCGGCAAGCGAGGGCCGGCGCGATCCCCCGAACTCGGCGCCGCCGAAGCGCGGGCCGGGAGGCGATCAGAACATCCGGCCGCCGAGAGGCGCGTCGCGCGTGGGGCTGAGGAGCACGACCTCGCCGTCCTCGTCGGGCACGCCGAGGGTCAGCACCTCGGACCGCACCGGGCCGATCTGGCGCGGGGGGAAGTTGACGACGCAGAGGACCAGCCGGCCGGGCAGATCCTCGAGCGTGTAGTGCCGCGTGATCTGGGCCGAGGATTTCTTCACGCCGATCTCCGGACCGAGATCGATCATCAGCCGGTAGGCCGGCTTGCGCGCCTCCGGGAAGGCCTCCGCCGAGACGATGCGGCCGAGCCGGATGTCGACCTTGAGGAAATCGTCGAAGCTGATCGTGGGGGCGGGCGTGCTCGCGGGCGTGCTCATGGCGAAGGGCATAGGCCGAAGCCGCACCGCCGCCAAGCCGTCCCCCGGCGGGAGATGTCCACCGAGCCTCCGGATTTCAGGTGCGCCCGCGCTCTTCGGCATCGCCGCGCATCAGGAACAATAGAGCCATTCTAGACTTCTTCTCATCGAAAGAGGCCGACGCCGTCGCCGGATCCGCCATCGCAGAGGTGGCTCGCCGAGGCCGTGTCCGCCGAGCATCCGACCGTATCCGAAGCGGAGATCGCACATGCCAGAACCCGGCTCTCTCGCGTCGACGCGGCGCGAGGTCGTCGCCGGTGGCGGGGCCTGCGTCGTGGCAGGCACCGCCGCCCCTCCGGCACGCGCCCAGGAAGCCCGGAAGGGCACTCCGAACGGGGCGGCCTTCCCAGTCGCCTTGGTGGTGAACGGGCAACGGCGCGAACTCGACCTCGACACGCGGACGACGCTGCTCGACGCCTTGCGGGAGCATCTCCACCTCACCGGCACCAAGAAGGGTTGCGACCACGGCCAATGCGGCGCCTGCACGGTGCTGCTCGACGGGCGTCGGATCAATTCCTGCCTGACGCTCGCCGTGATGCATGACGGCGCCGCGATCACCACCATCGAAGGCCTCGGCACTCCCGAGAACCTGCATCCGATGCAGGCCGCCTTCGTCCGGCACGACGGCTATCAATGCGGCTATTGCACGCCCGGACAGATCTGTTCCGGCGTCGCCGTCCTCGACGAGATCAAGGCCGGCATCCCGAGCCACGTCACGGCCGACCTGACGTCGCCCGTCGCGCTGTCGGCGGACGAGATCCGCGAACGCATGAGCGGCAACATCTGCCGCTGCGGCGCCTATTCCAACATCGTCGACGCCATGGCGGATGCCGCGGGCATGACGGATGCTGCGGGGAGGCAGGGATGAGGTCCTTCACCTACGAACGCGCCGCCTCCCCCGCCGAGGCCGCTGCCGCCGCCGCGCGCCAGGCGAAGGCAAAATTCATCGCCGGCGGCACGAACCTTCTCGACCTGATGAAGCTCGAGATCGAGACCCCCGGCCACCTGATCGACGTGAACGGATTGAATCTCGACACGATCGAGCCGACGCCCGAAGGCGGCCTTCGCATCGGCGCTCTCGTCCGGAACACCGACCTCGCGGCCGATCCCCGCATCCGCCGGGATTACGGGGTGCTGTCGCGCGCCCTTCTCGCCGGAGCGTCGGGCCAGCTGCGCAACCGCGCGACGACGGCAGGCAATCTCCTGCAGCGCACCCGCTGCCCGTATTTCTACGACACGGCCCAACCCTGCAACAAGCGCAAGCCGGGCTCGGGCTGCTCCGCCATCGGAGGCTTCAGCCGCCATCTCGCGGTGATGGGCACGAGCGAGGCCTGCATCGCCACGAACCCGTCCGACATGGCCGTCGCCATGCGCGTCCTCGATGCCGCAATCGAAACGGTGAAGCCGGACGGCGCGGCGCGGACCATCCCGATCGCCGAATTCCATCGCCTCCCCGGCGAGACGCCGCATGTCGAGAACGCCCTCGAGCAGGGCGAGCTGATCACGGCCGTGACGCTGCCGAAGCCGGCGGGCGGCCGGCACATCTATCGCAAGGTCCGCGACCGCGCGTCCTATGCCTTCGCCCTCGTCTCCGTCGCCGCCGTGATCGGACGCCATGGTGAAGGCCGCTTCGCCGTCGGCGGGATCGCGCCGAAGCCCTGGCGGATGCAGGCCGCCGAGGCCGAATTGCCGCGCGGAGCGAAGGCCGCCTCCGCGGCGCTCCTCGCGGGCGCCAAGACGACCCACGACAACGCGTTCAAGCTGTCGCTCGTCGAGCGCACGCTCGGCGCGGTGCTGCACGAGGCGAGGGGCTGAGCGATGCGATTCGACACACCCGCCACCACCAACCCGATCGACCAGCTCAAGGTCATCGGCCAGCCGACGGACCGCATCGACGGTCCGCTGAAGACGACTGGGCTCGCCCGCTACGCCTACGAGCAGCACGACGTCGTCGCGAACCAGGCCTATGGCTACCCTGTCGGCGCGACGATCGCGAAAGGCCGCATCACCGCGATGGACCTCGCGGCGGCGCGCCGGGCGCCGGGCGTCCTCACGATCGTCACGGCCGAGAATGCGGGCAAGCTGGTCAAGGGCAACTTCAACACCGCCAAGCTGCTCGGCGGGCCCGAGATCGAGCATTACCACCAGGCGATCGCCGTCGTGGTGGCGGAGACCTTCGAACAGGCCCGTGCCGCCGCCGCGCTGATCGCCGTGGATTACGCCGAGGAGGCGGGCAGCTTCGATCTCGCTGCCGCCCGGGATTCCGCGGAGAAGCCCGAGGCGAGCGATTTCGGCGGCCCGCCCGATACGAGCGTCGGCGATTTCGCTGGGGCGTTCGCCTCGGCGCATGCGCGCCTCGATCAGACCTACACGACGCCGGACCAGGCGCATGCGATGATGGAGCCGCATGCGACCCTTGCGGCCTGGGAGGGCGACAAGCTCACCCTCTGGACCTCGAACCAGATGATCGCGTGGGGCAAGGCGGATGTCGCGCGCACGCTCGGCATCGGGAAGGACAAGGTCCGCCTGATCTCTCCCTTCGTCGGCGGCGGCTTCGGCTCCAAGCTCTTCGTGCGTGCCGATGCCCTGCTCGCGGCCCTCGGCGCGCGGGCCTCGGGGCGCCCGGTCAAGGTCGCCCTGCCGCGCCCCTACACCTTCAACAACACGACCCACCGCCCGGCCACGATCCAGCGGATCCGGATCGGCGCGTCGGCGGAGGGCAGGATCACGGCGATCGGCCACGAGGGTTGGTCCGGCGACCTGCCCGGAGGGGCGCCCGAGACTGCCGTCAACCAGACGCGCCTGATCTATGCCGGCGAGAACCGGATGACGGCGACCCGGCTCGCGGTGCTCCACCTGCCGGAGGGCAACGCCATGCGGGCGCCGGGCGAGGCGCCCGGCATGATGGCGCTGGAACTCGCGATGGACGAGATGGCCGAGACGCTCGGCCTCGATCCCATCGCGTTCCGGACGCTCAACGAGACGGAGGTCGACCCCGAGAATCCGAAGCGACCGTTCTCGCAGCGGCAGCTCGTCGAATGCTACCGCATCGGCGCCGAGCGCTTCGGCTGGGACAGGCGGCGGCCGCATCCGCGGCAGGTCCGGGAAGGCCGCTGGCTCGTCGGGATGGGCATGGCCGCCGGGTTCCGGAACAATCTCCTGGCGACATCAGGTGCCCGCGTCCGGCTGGGCGAGGACGGCATGGTCACGGTCGAGACCGACATGACCGATATCGGCACCGGCACCTACACGATCGTCGCGCAGACGGCGGCGGAGATGATGGGCGTGCCGCTGGAGAGCGTGATCGTTCGGCTGGGGGATTCGAGCTTCCCGGTTTCGGCCGGCTCGGGCGGCCAGTGGGGCGCGAACAACTCCACCGCCGGCGTCTATGCGGCCTGCGTCAAGCTGCGCGAGGCCGTCGCCCAGCGGCTCGGCTTCAACTCGTCCGACACGGTCTTCGCGGAGGGCGAGGTCCGGAGCGGCAACCGCAGCGTGCCTCTCGCCCAGGCCGCGGCCTCGGGCGCTCTCACGGGCGAGGATTCGATCGAATACGGCGACCTCGCCAAGACGCACCAGCAATCGACCTTCGCCGCCCATTTCGTCGAGGTGGGCGTCGATGCCTTCA
Source organism: Enterovirga rhinocerotis (assembly GCF_004363955.1). Classification (GTDB taxonomy): domain Bacteria; phylum Pseudomonadota; class Alphaproteobacteria; order Rhizobiales; family Beijerinckiaceae; genus Enterovirga; species Enterovirga rhinocerotis. Next base: position 509,990 of record NZ_SNZR01000013.1, on the reverse strand, counting down.
CGGCGGAGGTGCGGGTCAGGCGGATGCTCGCCGTCTGCGCCGCCGGGCGCATCCTCAATCCCAAATCGGCCCGCAGCCAGGTGATCGGCGCGATGACGATGGGCGTCGGTGCCGCCTTGATGGAAGAGCTTGCGGTCGACAAGCGCCGCGGCTTCTTCGTCAATCACGACCTTGCCGGCTACGAGGTGCCCGTCCATGCCGACATCCCCCACCAGGAGGTCGTCTTCCTCGACGAGGCCGACCCGATGTCCTCGCCCATGAAGGCGAAGGGGGTTGGCGAGCTCGGCATCTGCGGCGTCGGAGCGGCGGTGGCGAACGCGATCTACAACGCGTCCGGGACCCGCGTTCGCCACTATCCGATCACGCTCGACAAGCTCATCGGCGGACTACCCGAGAACGTCTGACCGATCTCGATCTTGCCCTGCGAGGATTCGTCTCGGCGGGGACAGGGTCGGAACTCGGCACCGGAGCGAGCCGTTCGCCGAACAACCCCGTGATCCTTTCGAGGAGTGTTCGCATGACATTGCAAGGCAAGACGATCGCCATCCTGATCGCCCCGCGCGGCACCGAGGAATCGGAATTCGTCGAGCCCAAGGCGGCCGTGGAGAAGGCGGGAGCGTCGGTCAAGGTCATCGGCCTGGAGGCCGGCCAGGCGGAGACGAACACGAGCGACCTCGACCCCGGCTCCAGCCAAAGGGTGGACCTTTCGATCGACCAGGCCTCGGCCGCATCGTTCGACGGGCTGATCGTGCCGGGGGGCACGGTCGGATCCGACAAGCTTCGCGCCAGCGGGCCGGTCGTCGACTTCGTCAGGAGCTTCTTCGAACAGGGCAAGCCCGTCGGCGCGATCTGCCACGGCCCCTGGCTGCTCGTGGAAGCGGATGTCGTCGAGGGCCGGACGCTGACGTCGTTCCCGAGCGTGCGCACCGACATCGAGAATGCGGGCGGGGCCTGGGTCGACAAGGAGGTCGTCGTCGACGAGGGGCTCGTGACCAGCCGGACCCCGAAGGACCTGACGGCCTTCTGCGCCAAGCTCGTCGAGGAATTCGCCGAAGGCCAACATGACGGCCAGCGCAGATCGGCCTGACGGCTTGCGCCTGCGGCGTCCCGGCTATTTCGGGACGCCGTTGATCACGAAGAGCGCCCGGATGAACTGATCGGGCGGGAAGCTTCCGAAGTTCCGCGCATAGATCGTCTTCACGCGGTCGGTGCGATAGAGTTCGGCCAGCGTCGCGTCGACGAGCAGGCGCAGCTTGTCGTCGCCGCGCGGCAGGGCGAGGGCATAGGTCTCGAAGGTGTAGTACTGGTCGGAGAGCTTCAGCGCGGTCGCGTGGCGGCCGTTGAGGAGGTGGTAGTTGAGGATGCCGCGATCGGCGAAATAGGCGTCGATCCTCCCCGCGGACAGGCTTCTCACGCCATCCGGATGCGCCTGGACCGGGACGATCTCGGCCTTGATCCCGAACTGACCCAAGGTGCCTTTGAGCACTTCCTCGGTCGTCGTCCCCTGAAGCACGCCGATCTTCTTGCCGCGCAAGTCTTCGAGCCTGTAGAACTCGTTCACGCGGTGCAGGACACCGGCCCCGTCGATGAAGGTCGGCAACGAGAAGTCGACCATCGTCCGGCGCGACATCGTCATCGATGTCGGATCGCAGAGGATGTCAATCTTCCCGTCCCGCAGCGACGTCAGCCGGGTGGTGGACGAGACCTCGACGTACTCGATCTTGAGCGGCTGAACCTTCAGCGACTTCTCAACGCCCGAGGCCACCTCGCGGCAGAGATCCACGATATAGCCCGACGGCGTGCCGTCGACGCCCCGATAGGAATAGGGAGGCGCATCGGCACGGAAGCCCAGCCGGAGGGTGCCTGTCTCCCGGGCGCGGGCGAGCGTGTCCGCCGCCCAGGCCGGCGCCAGGGCCATCGTGGATGCCGATGCCGCCACGCAGAGCAGCGCGATCATAAAGGCCCGCATGATCCGTTTCCTCCTCGAGCAAGGCGCAGGACAGGTCGGCTCCATCGATAGATCGGATACGCAGCGGACGTAAGACACCGTACCGGGAGCGGAGCGGATCGGCCGTCCGGCACGCAGCGTCAGGCGGCCGCCCGCAGCACGGCGTTGAGCAGCACGTCGGCGCCGTCGCGGCATTGCTCGGGCGTGCTGTATTCCTTCTCGCTGTGGCTGATCCCGGTCTCGCTCGGGATGAAGAACAGCGCCGACGGGCAGTGATCCATCATCGGCACCGCATCGTGGCTTGCCACCGTCAGGATGTCGCGATGCGAGAAGCCGAGTTCGCTCGCCGCGTCGCGGACGATCGCGCTCGTCGCGCGATCGCAGCGGATCGGGCCGAACTCGAAATATTGGTCGAGATCGATCGACAGGTTGCGCTCGCCCGCGATCCGGCGGCAGGCGTCGCGCAATTCCTCCTCCATCGCGAGCGCGGTGTCGGGATCGGAATGGCGCACGTCGCAGCTGAGCCGCACCTCCTGGGGGATGACGCCGCGGACATTGGGGTCGAGTTCGAGATAGGGCGCGTTCGAACGCCCGTCACGGCCATGCGCCCGGCCGATGCGGTCGATCTCGAGCGTCAGGGCGGCCGCCCCCACCATGGCATCGCGGCGATCCGTCATCGGCGTCGGCCCGACATGGGCCGGCTCGCCCTTGATCGTCGCCACGAAATAGCGCGCCTTGAACGAGCCGGTGACGATCCCGATCTGCTCGCCGCCCTCCTTCAGCAGAGGGCCCTGCTCGATATGAACCTCGAAATAGGAGGCGAAGGAGCGCCCTCCGACCGGCGCGTCGCCGGCATAGCCGATCTGCTGCAGCGCCTCCCCGACGCCGAGGCCCGCCGGGTCCCGCCGCGACAGCGCGAAATCGAGCGTCATGGCGCCCGTGAAGACCGAGGAGCCCATCGTCATGGGCGAGAAGCGGGCGCCCTCCTCGTTGGTCCACGAGACCAGTTCGATCGGACGGCGCGTCCGAAGGCCCAGGTCGTCCAGGCGGCGCAGCGCCTCGAGCCCGGCCAGGACCCCGTAGGCGCCGTCGAAGCGGCCGCCGGTCGGGACGGTGTCGAGATGGCTGCCCATGGCGACGGGCGAAGCGTCCGGATCCGTCCCCTCGCGCCGCGCGAAGATGTTGCCGATGGCGTCGACCGTCACCTCGCAGCCCGCCTCGCGCGCCCACCGGCAGAAGAGGTCGCGCGCCTGCCGCTCCTCCTCCGACAGCGCCAGGCGCCGGCAGCCGCCTCCGGGCGTCCCGCCGATCCCGCCCATCTCGGTCAGAGACGACCACAGCCGGTCGCCATTCACGCGCAGCATGTTCACGGACGGACTCTCCAAACCCTTGCGATCGATGGGAACCATAAGGCGCGGAACAGCGCGCCGGTCCAGCGCGCATGCGCAAGCAGCCTTCGTGCCCAAGAGGCCGGCATCCCGGAAAATGCGACGCGGCTCGAAAGAAGCGTGCGATCTCCCATCGAAAGGCTTGCCAAGCGGCGAACGAGGCTCTATCTCGACGCCCTCGCCGCGATTGCTCAGCCTCTCGCGGACAGGCGCCCGTAGCTCAGCTGGATAGAGCACCAGACTACGAATCTGGGGGTCAGAGGTTCGAATCCTTTCGGGCGCGCCATTTATCCTACTGAAATCGTTGAAGAATTGGCAGAAGAGCCTCGCGCCGGCTGCCAGTACCGCCAACTCCGGTAAGCACCGGGTAAGCACAAGGGCTGGCAGCTCCCCTTCTGATTCCTCTTTTATCATTCAGGAAAAGAGAGAAGGCCGTCCAAGCCGTCCACGGCCCTTATAGATCAGCTGCTTAGCCCGGTGGCTGTGCCGTCCAGCGCCGTCCAATCCAAGGTCTACCGGGCGCGTAACAGGGTGGGGGGTGGTCGAAAGTCCAGGGAGCCCCAAACCCGCGGACCGGCCTCGCTTCCATTCGCGGGTTTTTTTCGCGCATGCGCGAATTCGGTTCCGATGCATCTGTGAGCAGGGTCAGGTGACCGGCCTTTCGGCTTTCGCCCTCGCTCCCCGCCCAGCGGCGGCGGAATGGCCGCTGCCGAGGCTCTGTGTGGCTTGAGCGGGCACACGACGAAGCGACGACTTGGGGCCTCGTCGGGCCGTCCATGGTCGGGATTTCTTTCAGACGCTGCCGGGCAGAGGCGAAAGTCGGGGCGCGCCACTCGGGACGACGAAAGCGCAAGTCGAGGAGGCCCGAGACTCGACTGAGAGCCGTGCTTCTCGATCCTTAAGCGGATCCGGCAGACGGGGGAGGAACGGTGAATGTGGCGATCATCGTGTCCAGCGCCTGCGCGCTGTTACGGAGCCCAGGCATGTGAGGGGCGAGCATCTTGGCCAGGATACCGTCAGGGTCAGGGTTCGTCGTCTCGAACCGCTCCGACGAACGTGATCGCACCCATGATCTTCTGAAGCCGAGCACCGTAGATCGGCTCATGATGAGCGAAACTCAGTGTCAAACGGCGTCGAACATTGACCCCTGATCGGCGTCCAAAAATCGCACGCCGATTTACAAACTCACGGCAGGTCAGTCGTGACGACTGCGGCCTGAAGGACGTCAGGGGTCAGTGCCCGGGCGGTCGCTCGATCGGGCGGGGCAGGCCCGATACGGGAGTTTTCGCTCCTCGAGGCGCAAGGTTGTAGATGTCGCCGTCTATGAGTTGATCGGGGCGGCAGATTCTGATCAGGGCTGCGGCATCCCGAATGAGAATTGTCGAGCCCTGGACCTCGATTCCCTCCTCGAGGTTGCTCAAAGAGCGTGAGAACGACTCACGGGTCATGCCCAGTTCGGACGCAATCAGCGATTTCTCATAGGGCAACGCGGCTCTGTCCAGCGTGCCCTGCCGGGCGGCGAGCGCGAGGATGTAGCAGCCGACGCGTTCCGTCGACGAGCGCAGCTTCAGGTTCTTGACCTGCCGCACCATGCGGCGAAACTGCTGCGCGAGGCTGCCGATCACGGCCTGCGCCAGCACCGGATCGGCCGCGACGGCTTCGCGGAAGGTCGCCGCGCGGATCATCAACAGCCGCGAGGGCTCCGGCACGCGCGCCCGCATCAGATAGGGCGCACCGGTCGCCACGGCGGCGGGAATGATGAGATCGGGGGCACGCACAACCTCGATCAGGACCTCGCGCCCCTCGGCGGACCGGCCGAACAAGTGGGCCGATCCCGACAGCACCAGCAACTGGAAATTCGGCACCTCGCCCTGTTCGAAGAGCATCGTTCCGGACGAGACGCCATGCTGGACCGCATCCGCGAGCAGGTCCGCACGTCGCCTGGCCGACAGGTTCCGGAAAATCGGCAGATTCGCGACTTCGCTCTCTGGCATCGTCCTCTTGGGCAACCGACGTCTCCTCGCTGCGCTGCGGCCTCACCCTATGATGTGATTATTATCAAATTTTGATTTGATCGAAATCAACGATCGCAATCTGGAACCGGTCTACTTCCGCGTCGTCCCGGAGCCTTTCGCTCTCGCAGGATCCCTCGCCGAAGGGCAGCGACCGATGCAGACGACCGACAACCCCAAAGCCAGCCAGATGCTTGGCATGAGCACGGTCGCGTTCACGGTCTGCTTCGCGGTGTGGACGATCTTCTCGATCATCGGCATCCGTATCCGGCAGGATCTCGGCCTGACGGACACCCAGTTCGGGCTCCTCGTCGGGACGCCGATCCTGACGGGATCGTTGATCCGCGTCGCGCTCGGCGTCTGGGCCGACCTCTATGGCGGCCGCCTCGTCCTCACCCTCACGATGCTGGCCGCCGCGCTCGCGACCTACCTCCTCACCTTCGCGGGTACCTATCCGCAATTCCTGCTCGCCGCCCTCGGCGTCGGCATCGCCGGCGGGTCGTTCTCGGTCGGCGTCGCCTACGTTTCGCGCTGGTACCCGCCGCGGAAGCAGGGGCTCGCGCTCGGCATCTTCGGGGCCGGGAATGTCGGCTCGGCCGTCACCAAGTTTCTCGCGCCCTTCGTCCTCGTCGCCTCTGGCTGGCAGATGGTCGCCCAGCTCTGGGCGGCGGCGCTCGTCGTCATGGCGGTCGTCTTCTACGCGACGACGCGCGACGATCCGGTGCTCGTCGAGCGGCGGCGCCTCGGCATCCGGCCGGCGAGCGCATGGCTCGAACTCGAACCCCTGAAGAACATTCAGGTCTGGCGTTTCTCGCTCTACTACTTCTTCGTCTTCGGGGCCTTCGTGGCGCTGGCGCTGTGGCTGCCGCAGTACCTCGTCAAGGTCTATGGCCTGAACATCCAGGCAGCCGGCATGATCGCCGCCTTCTTTTCGGTGCCGGCCAGCATCTTCAGGGCCTATGGCGGTCATCTGTCGGACGTCTACGGCGCGCGGCGGGTGATGTACTGGACGCTGCTGGTCTCCGTCGCGGCGACCTTCGTCCTGTCCTATCCGCCGACCGACTACGTCGTGCGGGGAGCGAACGGGCCGATCGCCTTCCACATGGAGATGGGCGTCGCCGGCTTCACGGTCGCGGTCTTCGTCCTCGGCTTCTTCATGGCCCTCGGCAAGGCGGCCGTCTACAAGCACATCCCCGTCTATTACCCGAACAATGTCGGCTCCGTCGGTGGGCTCGTCGGCATGATCGGCGGACTCGGCGGCTTCGTCCTGCCGCTGCTCTTCGGCGTTCTCGCCGATCTGACGGGTCTGTGGACGAGCTGCTTCATGCTGCTCTTCGTCATCGCCGCGGTGGCGCTGGTCTGGATGCACATCGCCATCCGGCAGATGGAGAAGGAGGCCTCCGGGCCCGCGCTCGCGGCCCTTCCGCCCCTGCCCGAGATGCAGGGCATGCCGGACGTCGAGGCGGCCGCGGTCGCGAAGGGCGGCGTCCTCGCCGACTGGCGGCCCGAGGACGCGACCTTCTGGGATCGGACCGGACGCGCCATCGCGCGCCGCAATCTCTGGCTCTCGATCCCGGCCCTGCTCCTCTCCTTCGCGGTCTGGCAAGTCTGGTCGGTGGTTGTCGCCAAGCTGCCGCTCGTCGGCTACCGGTTCACGACCGACCAGCTCTTCTGGCTCGCCGCATTGCCGGGCATCTCGGGCGCGACGCTCCGGATCTTCTATTCCTTCATGGTGCCGATCTTCGGCGGCCGTCTCTGGACGACGCTGACGACCTGGTCGCTGATCATCCCGGCGCTCGGCATCGGCTATGCGGTCCAGAATCCGGACACGCCCTATGTCGTGTTCCTGATCCTGGCACTGCTCTGCGGTTTCGGCGGCGGCAACTTCGCCTCTTCCATGGCCAACATCTCGTTCTTCTTCCCGAAGCGCGAGAAGGGCAACGCGCTCGCGCTGAATGCCGGTCTCGGCAATCTGGGCGTCAGCGTCGTGCAGTTCGTGGTGCCGCTCGTCGTCACGGCCGGCATCTTCGGCGCCCTCGGCGGCGACCCGGCGGCGGTGAAGACGCCGTCCGGTCCGGCGCCCCTCTGGCTGCAGAATGCCGGCTTCTTCTTCGTGCCCTTCATCGCGCTCTCGGCCTTCGCATCCTGGTTCGGCATGAACGACATCGCCGATGCCAAGGCCTCGTTCCGCGAGCAGGCGGTGATCTTCCAGCGCCGGCACAACTGGATCATGTGCTGGCTCTATACCGGCACCTTCGGGTCCTTCATCGGCTATTCGGCGGGTTTCCCGCTGCTCGCGGCCATGCTGTTCCCCGAGGTCAACGCGCTGCAATACGCGTTCCTCGGCCCGCTGGTCGGCGCGCTGTCACGCTCGGGCACGGGCTGGATCGCCGATCGCTACGGCGGCGCGCGCGTCACGCTCGGCGTCTTCGTGCTGATGATGGCGGGTGTCGCCGGCATCCTGTGGTTCATCGGGCTGAAGGACCAGCCCGGCGCGTTCTGGGGCTTCTTCGGCTCCTTCCTGCTCCTCTTCTTCGCGACCGGCGTCGGCAACGCCTCGACCTTCCAGATGATCCCGGCGATCAGCGCGAAAGAAATGGAGCGGCTGATGCCGCAGGCGGATCCGGAGACCCGCCGCAGGCAGGCGGAAAAGGAAGCGGCCGCCATCACCGGCTTCACGTCGGCCATCGCCGCCTTTGGCGCCTTCTTCATCCCGAAGAGCTTCGGCTCCTCGATCGCCCTCACCGGAAGCGTCGAGACGGCCTTGTGGGCCTTCCTCGCCTTCTACGTGAGCTGCCTCGCGATCACCTGGATCGTCTACGCCCGCAAGGGCGGCCTTCTCCACGACGTCGAGCACGGTCGCGGCCTCCCGGCCCGGCCCGCTCATGCCGAATAATCGAGGACCGAGAGCCATGTCGCATTTTCTCGACCGCCTGACCTTCTTCCGGAAGAACGTCGACAGCTTCTCGGACGGACATGGCGTCGTCACGAACGAGGACCGCTCCTGGGAGGAGGGCTATCGCAAGCGCTGGCAGCACGACAAGATCGTGCGGTCGACGCACGGCGTGAACTGCACCGGCTCGTGCTCCTGGAAGATCTACGTCAAGGGCGGCATCGTCACCTGGGAGACCCAGCAGACGGACTATCCCCGCACGCGCCCGGACCTGCCGAACCACGAGCCCCGCGGATGCTCGCGCGGGGCCTCCTACAGCTGGTACCTCTATTCGGGCGCACGGGTGAAATACCCGATGATCCGCGGCCGGCTCCTGAAGCTTTGGCGGGCGGCACGCGCCGTCCTGCCGCCCGTCGCCGCCTGGGCCTCGATCGCCTCCGACGAGACCAAGCGCAAGTCCTACACGTCGATCCGCGGCCATGGCGGCTTCGTCCGCGTGACCTGGGACGAGGCCTACGAGATCATCGCGGCGGCGAACGCCCATACCGTCAAGGCCCACGGTCCCGACCGCGTCATCGGCTTCTCGCCGATCCCCGCCATGTCGATGGTCTCGTATGCGGCAGGCTCGCGCTACCTGTCGCTCCTCGGCGGCGTCTGCATGTCGTTCTACGACTGGTATTGCGACCTGCCGCCGGCCTCGCCGCAGACCTGGGGCGAGCAGACCGACGTCCCCGAAAGCGCCGATTGGTACAATGCCGGCTTCCTGATCCTCTGGGGCTCGAACGTCCCTCAGACCCGCACGCCGGACGCGCATTTCTACACCGAGGTCCGCTACAAGGGCACGAAGAGTGCCGTCGTCAGCCCCGATTATGCCGAGGCGACCAAGTTCGCCGACATCTGGCTCAACCCGAAACAGGGCACCGACGCCGCCCTGGCTCTCGCCATGGGCCACGTCATCCTGCGCGAATACTACCTCGACCGGCAGGTGCCCTATTTCGAGGATTATGCGCGGCGCTACACCGACATGCCCTTCCTGGTGCGGCTCACGGAGAGGGATGGTCGGTTCGTCCCCGAGCGGCTGCTGCGGGCCTCGGAACTGCCGGGAGGCCTCGGCGAGACCAACAACACGGAATGGAAGACGGTCGCGATCGACGAAGTGACCGGCGACCTCGTCGCCCCGCTCGGCTCGGTCGGCTACCGCTGGGGCGAGAGCGCCAAGTGGAACCTCGAGGAGAAGGACGGTCAGGGGCGAGACGTCCGCCTGAAGCTGACGCTCGCGGGGGAGGGCGCGGAGATCGCCGCGGTCGACTTCCCGTATTTCGGGCAGCGCGCGACCGAGCATTTCGTCGCGACCGAGCACGGCGAGATCCTGACCCGCAACGTCCCGGTCCGCTCCCTGGAACTGGCCGACGGCACGGTGATCAAGGTCGCGACGGCCGGCGATCTCCTGATGGCCAATTACGGCCTCGACCGCGGTTTCGGCGGAGAAAATGTCGCCTCGTCCTACGACGACGACGTGCCCTTCACGCCGGCCTGGGCGGAGCGCGTGACCGGCGTCAAGCGCGATGCGACCATCACCGTGGCGCGCGAATTCGCGACCAATGCCGAAAAGACCAACGGCCGTTCGATGATCATCATCGGCGCCGGCATGAACCACTGGTACCACATGGATATGGGGTATCGAGGGGTGATCAACCTCCTCGTCTTCTGCGGCGCGATCGGCCAGTCGGGCGGCGGCTGGTCCCATTACGTGGGTCAGGAGAAGCTGCGACCCCAGACCGGCTGGACGCCGCTCGCCTTCGCGCTCGATTGGTCCCGCCCGCCGCGCCATCAGAATTCGACATCGTTCTTCTACGCCCATACCGACCAGTGGCGCTACGAGACCTTGACGGCGGCCGAGATCATCTCGCCGACCGCGCCGGAGGGCGACTGGAACCAGAGCCTGATCGATTACAACGTGCGCGCCGAGCGCATGGGTTGGCTGCCATCCGCTCCGCAGCTCAGGCAGAACCCGCTCGACATCGCGCGCCTTGCCGAGGCGGCCGGGCTTTCGCCGAAGGACTATGTCGCGAAGGGTTTGAAGTCCGGGGAGGTCGAGCTCTCGTGCCACGACCCGGACGACCCGGCCAACTGGCCGCGCAACATGTTCGTCTGGCGCTCGAACCTGCTGGGATCCTCGGGCAAGGGTCACGAATACTTCCTGAAGCACCTTCTCGGCACGACGCATGGCGTGATGGGCAAGGATCTCGGCGACGAAGGTGCGGTGCTGAACAAGGAGGTCGTCTGGCACGACGAGGCGCCTCAGGGAAAACTCGACCTTCTCGTCACGCTCGATTTCCGCATGTCGACAACATGCGTCTACTCGGACATCGTGCTGCCGACGGCGACGTGGTACGAGAAGAACGACCTCAATACATCCGACATGCACCCCTTCATCCACCCGCTCTCCGCGGCGGTGGATCCGGCCTGGGAGGCGCGCTCGGACTGGGACATCTACAAGGGCCTCGCCCGCGTCTTCTCCGAGGTCGCGCCGGAGGTGCTGGGCGTCGAGACCGACGTCGTCCTGACGCCGATCCAGCACGATACGCCGGGCGAGATCGCGCAGCCCTTCGACGTCGTCGACTGGAAGCGCGGCGAGGCCGAGCCCATCCCTGGCCTGACGATGCCGGCCGTCGCGGCCGTCACGCGCGACTATCCGAACCTGTATGCGCGCTTCACCGCGCTCGGGCCGCTGATGTCGGAGATCGGCAATGGCGGGAAGGGCATCTCCTGGAAGACCCAGCACGAGGTCGACGCGCTCGCCGCCCTGAACGGCGTGCAGCCGAGCGGTCCCGCGAAGGGGCTGCCGAAGATCGAGACCGACATCGACGCGACCGAGGTGATCCTCATGCTCGCGCCGGAGACCAACGGCGAGGTCGCGGTCAAGGCCTGGGAGGCGCTCTCCAAGGCCACGGGTCGCGAGCATGTCCACCTCGCGCTTCCCAAGGAGGACGAGAAGATCCGCTTCCGGGACATCCAGGCGCAGCCGCGCAAGATCATCTCCTCGCCGACCTGGTCGGGGATCGAAAGCGAGACGGTCTGCTACAACGCCTGCTACACCAACGTTCACGAGCTGATCCCCTGGCGGACGCTCACGGGGCGCCAGCAGCTCTACCAGGACCACCTCTGGATGCGGGCCTTCGGCGAAGGCTTCGTCACCTGGAAGCCGCCCGTCGACCTGAAGACGGTCCCCGTCGTCAAGGGCACCAAGCCCAACGGCAACAAGGAGATCGTGCTCAACTTCATCACACCCCACCAGAAGTGGGGAATTCACTCGACCTATACGGACAATCTTCTGATGCTGACGCTCAATCGCGGCGGCCCGGTCGTCTGGATTTCGGAAACGGACGCGAAATCGGCCGAGATCGTCGATAACGACTGGGTCGAGGTCTTCAACGCCAACGGTGCGCTGACGGCCCGGGCCGTCGTCTCGCAGCGGATCAAGCCGGGGATGATGCTCATGTATCATGCCCAGGAGAAGATCGTGAACACGCCGGGTTCGGAGATGACCGGCCATCGCGGCGGCATCCACAACTCGGTCACGCGCACGGTTCTGAAGCCGACGCACATGATCGGCGGCTACGCGCAGCAATCCTACGGCTTCAACTACTACGGAACCGTCGGGTCGAACCGCGACGAATTCATCGTCGTTCGCAAGATGAGCCATGTCGATTGGCTCGAAGGCCCCGCCAAAGACTTCGCCCCCAGGGAGGCCGCAGAATGAAGATCCGTGCTCAGATCGGCATGGTGCTGAACCTCGATAAATGCATCGGGTGCCACACCTGCTCCGTCACCTGCAAGAACGTCTGGACCAACCGCGAAGGCGTCGAATACGCTTGGTTCAACAACGTCGAGACGAAGCCCGGCATCGGCTATCCGCGCGACTGGGAGAACCAGAAGCGCTGGAATGGCGGCTGGAAGCGCAAGAAAAACGGGAAGATCGAGCCGAAGATGGGCGCCAAGTGGCGCATCCTCGCCAATATCTTCGCCAATCCCGACTTGCCGGAGATCGACGACTATTACGAGCCGTTCACCTTCGATTACGAGCATCTGCACAATGCGAAGGAATCGAAGGCGGTTCCGACGGCGCGCCCGCGTTCGCTCGTCAGCGGCGAGCGGATCGAGAAGATCGAATGGGGGCCGAACTGGGAGGAGATCCTGGGCGGAGAGTTCGAGAAGCGCTCGGCCGACGCCAATTTCGAGGGAGTCCAGAAGGACATCTACGGGCAGTTCGAAAACACCTTCATGATGTATCTTCCGAGGCTGTGCGAGCATTGCCTCAACCCGGCCTGCGTCGCCGTCTGTCCGTCGGGCGCGATCTACAAGCGGGAAGAGGACGGCATCGTTCTCATCGACCAGGACAAGTGCCGGGGCTGGCGGATGTGCGTCTCGGGCTGCCCCTACAAGAAGATCTATTACAACTGGTCGTCGGGTAAGTCGGAGAAGTGCATCTTCTGCTATCCCCGCATCGAGGCCGGCCAGCCCACGGTCTGCTCGGAGACCTGCGTCGGGCGCATCCGCTATCTCGGCGTTCTTCTCTATGACGCCGATCGGATCGAGGCGGCGGCCGCGACGCCCGACGAGCAGGACCTCTATCAGGCCCAGCTCGACATCTTCCTGGATCCGAACGATCCGGCCGTCATCGCCCAAGCGCGGGCGGACGGGGTGCCCGAGGCGTGGCTCGAGGCCGCGCGGCATTCGCCGGTCTGGAAGATGGCGATGGAGTGGAAGGTCGCCTTCCCCCTCCATCCCGAATACCGCACCCTGCCGATGGTCTGGTACGTGCCGCCGCTCTCGCCGATCCAATCGGCCGCCGCGGCGGGCAAGATGGGGGTCGACGGCGACATGCCGGACGTCCGCTCGCTCCGCATCCCGCTGCGCTATCTCGCGAACCTTCTGACCGCGGGCAAGGAGGAGCCCGTCGCTCTCGCGCTGGAGCGCATGCTCGCCATGCGGAGCTACATGAGGGCCAAGACGGTGGACGGGCGCATCGACGAGCGCATCGCCGCCAAGGTCGGCCTCAGCGGGGCCGCGGTCGAGGACATGTACCACGTCATGGCGATCGCCAATTACGAGGACCGTTTCGTGATCCCGACGGCGCATCGCGAATGGACCGAGGACGCCTACGACCTGCGCGGTTCCTGCGGCTTCTCCTTCGGCAACGGTTGTTCGGGCGGAGAGACGGATACGAACCTCTTTGCGACCCGTCCGGCCCGGAAACCCAGCAATCCGATGGAGATCGCGTGATGGCACGGAGCTTCAAGGGCCTGTCGGCACTGCTCTCCTACCCTGACGAGAACCTGCTCGCGGCGACGGGGGAGATCCGGGACGCGTTCCGGGCAGAGGCGATAATCGACGCCGCGCCAGGCTCGGTGATGGACCGCCTCCTGGCCTCCTTCGAGGAGGACGATCTGTTCGCCGCGCAGGAGCGCTACGTCGAACTGTTCGACAAGACGCGGCGCCTGTCGCTGCATCTCTTCGAGCACGTTCACGGCGAGAGCCGCGACCGGGGCCAGGCCATGGTCGACCTGGCAGCCCTCTACGAGCGCGGCGGGCTGATGCTGTCGGCGAACGAGCTGCCCGACTATCTGCCGCTATTCCTCGAATACCTGTCCACGCGGCCCTTCGACGAGGCCAAGGCTCTCCTCGGCGACACGGTCGACATTCTGACGGCGCTGGAGGAGCGGCTGGACCAGCGCCGTTCGCCCTACGTCGCGGTCCTGACCGCGCTCATCGGGATCGCCGGGCGCAAGACGGCGGCCCGGGCCGTCGAGCCGGTCGCTGAGCCGGAGCTGTCGGACCTCGCGGCGCTCGATGCGGAGTGGGAGGAAACGGCCGTGACCTTCGGCCCCGGCGAGGCCCTGGACGGGTGCTCGATCGATCGCCTGCGGATGCAGGTGCGCGCCGGCCGCCGCGACGTCCGTCAGGCCAGGGCATAGAAGGAGATCGAACCATGTCAGCGACAATGAACAGCGTCCTGTTCGGCTGGTATCCGTATCTGTGCCTCACGGTCTTCCTGCTCGGGAGCCTCCTGCGCTTCGACCGCGAGCAATACACCTGGAAGACGGGTTCCTCTCAGCTCCTGCGGCGGCGGCAGCTCCGCTGGGGCTCGAACCTGTTCCATGTCGGCATCCTCCTGATCTTCGCCGGCCATTGCGTCGGCCTCCTGACGCCGATCTGGGTGTTCGACGCGCTCGGCATCGGCCACGGCTTCAAGCAGGGCCTCGCGATCGTCGTCGGCGGCGTCGCCGGGATCGTCTGCTTCGTCGGCATCTCGCTGCTCGCCCATCGCCGCCTGCTCGATCCGCGCATCCGCGCGACCTCGAGCTTCGGCGACACGGCCATCCTGCTCATCCTGTGGCTGCAGCTTGTCCTCGGGCTTTCCACGATCGTCGTGTCGCTGGGGCACATGGACGGCCACGAGATGGTCAAGTTCATGAACTGGGCGCAGGGCATCCTGACGCTGCAGCCCTTGGCCGCCGCCTATGTCGCGGACGTGCATCCGATCTTCAAGGCGCATCTTCTCCTCGGCATGACGATCTTCCTCGTCTTCCCGTTCACGCGCCTCGTCCACGTCTGGAGTGCGCCGGTCTGGTATCTGGCCCGGCCTGGCTATCAGGTCGTGCGCACGCGTTTCGCGGACCGTCGACCGGTCGGCATGCCGCGTCCCGTCTATCCGAAGCGCCAGCCCGCGGAGTGAGCCATGGCCACCTTCGTCGTCGATCATGCCGCAAAGCGCGCGCCGGCCGCGCATCCTCACGAGCACGGGCCCGCGCCCGTGCCGACCGAGCCCTCGCCCGAGCGGGTGGCGATGCCGCCGGTCACGGTCAACGGCGTCGCGATCTCCCGCAAGGCGATCGCGGCCGAGGTCCAGAACTTCCCCGCCGCCAATCCGGGCGAAGGCTGGAGGGCGGCGACGCGCGGCCTCGTCATCCGCGAGCTCCTGCTCCAGGAAGCCCGCCGGCTGAATCTCTCCCCCGAGCCGCAGGCCGATGACGAGGGCCGGATCGAGACCCAGGAGGATGCCCTCGTCCGCAGCCTGCTCGAGCAGGAGGTCCGCCTTCCGGAAGCGGACGAGGACACGCTCCGCCGGTTCTACGACAACAACCGCAGCCGCTTCGTCACGCCGCCGCTCTACGAGGCCGACCATATCCTCGTCGCGGCCAGGCGCGACGACCCGGCCGCCTTCGCCGCCGCGCGTGCCCGGGCGGCGGACTTCGCCGTGGCTCTTGCCGGAGCGCCCGAGCGCTTCGCCGATCTCGCGCGAACTCATTCGGACTGCCCGTCCGCCGCGGTCGGCGGCAGCCTCGGCCAGATCGGTCCTGGCGACACGACGCCCGAATTCGAAGAGGCCCTGGCCTCGCTCGCCGCCGGCGCGATCTCGGAGCCGGTCGAGACGCGCTACGGTGTCCACGTCATCCGCATGAACCGCCGCATCGATGGGCGCGGGCTCCCCTTCGAAGCGGTGAGGGAGCGCATTCGTGGCCATCTCGACGACCATGTGCGGCGTCAGGCGACCAAGCAGTTCATCACCATCCTGATCGGTCGAGCGGACATTCGCGGCATCGTCCTGGAGGGGGCTCGATCCCCGCTGATGCAATGACGGCGCTGACGCTCGGCCGGCTGATCGAGACTCTCGACGATCCGAACGCGGCCGCCGCCCTGATCGCGGCTCTTGACGATCCGGTCCTCGCGGAACGGCTTTCATCCGCAGCCTCGGCCGCCGGACAGAGCGAGGCCAGCCAGGTCGCCGCGACCGTTCGCGGCTTCCTCGAGACGGCATCCGACGACCACTGGGTGCAGCTCATCGGCATCATGAGCCGCGCCGGGGATCCCGGATTGGCCGCCATCCGCGCCGTGCTCCACAAGGCCCTTCCCGAAGCGGGGAGCGCCTGATGGCGAAGGCCGATCCGAAGGGCCGCTGTTTCGAAGGACCAAGGCAGCTTGCGTCCTTCGACACGGCGTGCCGCGTCGCCCTCGCCCTGGCTGCTCCGACCGGCCGGGTCGAGACCGTGCCGGTTGCCGCCGCGGGCGGGCGGATCCTGGCGCAGTCCATCCAGGCCCCGTGCTCCCTGCCGCGCTTCGATCAGGCCGCGATGGACGGTTATGCGGTCGCGCTCGGCGCAAGCGCCCCGTCATCGCCCTTGCTGCTGCCCGTCTCGGGGCTGACGGAGAGCGGGGACCCACCGACGTCTCTCGTCCCCCAAAGTGCCCATCGCGTGAGAACCGGCGCCGCGCTGCCCGATGGGGCCGACACGGTGGTGATGCAGGAGCAGGTGCTGCGACGCGGCGATCTCGTTCGGATCGGAGGCGACGCTAGGCCCGGCACCCATATCCGCCGGGCCGGGGAGGATGTCAGGCAGGGCGTCGAGATCCTGCGGGCGGGGCGGGAACTTCGCTGGAGCGACATCGCGCTTCTGACCGCTCTCGGCGTCGAACGGGTGTCGGTGATGGCTCCGATCCGAATCGGCATTCTCGCGACGGGCTCCGAGCTTCGCAGGCCCGGCGAGGGGCTGATGCCGGGTGCCATCTACGATTCCAACAGCCCCATGCTCTCCGCTCTCCTGACGGCGCCCGGCATCGAGATCGTGGCGACGAGGAGCCGCGATGACCTCGCCGGGCTCACGCGGTCGATCGAGGCGCTTGCCGGGTCGGTCGACCTCCTGCTCACGAGCGCCGGAATGTCGGTCGGGGAGAAGGACCATGTCCGGGAGGCTCTCGTCCAGGCGGGCGGACGCCTCGAGATCGACAAGGTCGCGATGAAGCCCGGCAAGCCGCTCTCGCTCGGCCAAATCGGCACGGCCTGTTTCGTCGGGCTGCCGGGGAATCCCCAGGCTGCCGCATTCTGTGCGCTCGCGTTCGTGCGGCCGATGATGGCGGCGCTACAGGGCCGCGTCCCGGCATCGCGATTGACCGCTGAAGCGGCCTTTCATTGCCATCCAAGGTCGGACAGGACCGAACTCGTCCCCGTTCGCCTTTCGATCGCAGGCGACAGGCTCACGGCCCGTCGAAGCGGCCGGGAGGGCTCCCATCGTCTGATGCCCATGGTCGATTCCGACGCGGTTGCGATCCTGCCCGGTCGGGAGACGCCGCTTTGCGCCGGAATGCTGGTGGAAGCGATTCCCTTCGACCCTCTCAGGTTCGGGAACGGAAGCTGATGGCCTGTGCTCTTCGAGATCGGTTCGGCCGCCATATCACCTATCTCCGTCTATCGGTCACGGATCGGTGCGATCTGCGCTGCATCTACTGCATGTCGGAGGACATGACCTTCGTGCCGCGAGGCGAGCTTCTCAGTGTCGAGGAACTGGACCGGCTCGCCTCTGCCTTCGTCGATCGGGGCGTGTCGAAGATCCGGATCACGGGCGGCGAGCCCCTCGTCCGCAAAGGCGTCATGAGTCTGTTCGAAGGGCTGTCACGACATCTGCGGACGGGCGCCCTTCGCGAGTTGACGCTGACGACCAACGGAACGCTTCTCGCGCGGCATGCCGATGCCTTGGCGCGGCTCGGCGTGCGCCGGGTCAATGTTTCGCTCGACACGCTCGATCCCGTCAGGTTCCGCGCCATCACGCGCCGCGGCACGCTCGGCGTCGTCATGGACGGACTGCGGGCGGCCCAGGAGGCGGGGCTGCGGATCAAGCTCAACGCCGTCGCGCTGAAGTCCGTCACCGAGCACGAGATCCATGATCTGATCGCCTTCGCGCATGGCCGGGGGATGGACCTCACGCTGATCGAGACCATGCCGCTCGGGGAGATCGGAGCGGATCGCACCGATCAGTATCTGCCTCTGACGGAGTTGCGGCGGCTGATCGGCACGCGCTGGACGCTCGAGGATACGGCCGAGCGGACGGGAGGTCCCGCCCGCTATGCGCGCGTCGCCGAAACCGGCGGCCGGATCGGTTTCATCACGCCGATGAGCCACAATTTCTGCGAAAGCTGCAACCGCGTGCGCGTCAGTGCGACGGGCACGCTCTATACTTGCCTCGGCCAGGAGGATCAGGCCGATCTCCGGCAGGCCCTGCGCGGTTCCGAGGCCGACGATGCACTCCGGGCGGCGATCTCCGCCGCCATCGAAGCGAAGCCGCGCGGGCACGATTTCAGCATCGAGCGCGGGCGGCCGACGCTCTCCCGCCACATGTCGGTGCTGGGCGGCTGAACCATGTCGCCACGATGATGCGGGAGCATCCCGACATCAAATCTGCGGAGGAGGTCCGGCCTGCCTGCTCCGCCGTCACTCACCTTCGGAATAGAACTCGACGCGCACCTCGACGAGGGCAAGTTCGACCATCTTGGACGGGCGCCGTCGCCTTCGACGTCGACGACCCAGAAGCTGCCGTCCCAATTCATGACCAACCGATCTCCGCCCGGCCGTGCCGGTTCGGCAGGTGAGGATGCCGCCGGTCGTGGACCTGATAGTTCAGGGAGTGCTCGATGAAGTAGCGCTGCTGTTCGGTGCTGCCCTCGACCTCGATCCGGCGCTCGTCGATGTCGATCCGTCCCGGATCGAGCGATACCGTCCTCGCAAGCTCAAGGACCGCTTCGGCCGAAGGCGTGCGGTCGGAACCAGCACAACGGGCGACCTGATCGGCCGGGCATACGTTGCAGATGCCCCGGATGCCGAAGTGACCGTTGTACTCGACGGTACCGTGGGCGTACGCGACACCGCACGAGGTCTTCCTGCAGATCGGCTTTCCTTCGAAGGCTGACAGCACGCGACGTTCGATGTCGCGGGGCATGATCTTGCGTCGGGCGATCTCGGGATAGGCGTCCAGAACTCCACCCCCTCTCAGGTAGGATCGGATCTCCTCTCGGAAGAAGAGGCCCGGAAGATGGCGCAGCAGACGCTTGCCCGTGGACGGCGTGCGTTTCGCGCTCGGGTCTTCCACCACCAGGAGACGCACGCCTCACGGCCGCATTGCCCCGCCAGGCGCCAGCGGGAGGCCTTATCCGGATCGGCCGGAGCCTCGAACCGTCGAGGGAGCTTGGCGCGGGCTCGGCCAGGTCCTCGACGTCCTGTCTCCGGGAGATCCGATCGTCCCGCGGCGATGAGCCATCGTATCCGCGAGACAGCGTGACGCTTTACTGGCCGGCCAGGCGCGGGCAGTTGGTCTCGGGCTGGAAGGCCTGATCGCCGGGCACCGTCGATATGACGTTGTAGTAGTCCCACTCGCCCTTCGATTCGGACGGCTTCTTGACCTCGACGAGGAAGAAGTCGTGGATCATCTGCCCATCGCGGCGGATCCGCCCGTTCTGCGCGAAGACGTCGTTGACGGGCGTCTCCCGCATCTTGGCGAGCACGGCCTTGGTGTCCTTCGTCGCTGCCGCCTTGATGGCGTTCAGGTAGTGCCTGGTCGCCGAATAGACGCCGGCCTGGTGCATGGTGGGAACCTTGCCGTGCAACTTCTTGAAGCGCTCGGAGAAGGCGCGGCTTTCGGCGTTCCGGTCCCAATAGAACGGCGTCGACAGATACATGCCCTGCGTCACCTCGAGGCCCAGACCCTTGATGTCGGTCACGTCGAAGAGCAGGCCGAGAAGCTTCTGGCCGGACGCCTGCAATCCGAATTCGGCGGCCTGCTTGACGGCGGTCTGCATATCCCCACCGGAACTGGCGAGCGCCACGACCTTCGCGCCGGATCCCTGCGCCGTGAGAAGATAGGAGGAGAAGTCGGGAGATCCGATGGGGTTGAGGGCGCGCCCGACCACCTTGCCGCCGGATGCGGTCACGGCTTCCGTGGCATCGCGCTCCAGCGCGTGCCCGAAGGCGTAATCGGTCGTGATGAAGAACCAGCTGTCGTCACCCCGCTTCACCGTTGCCCGCCCGGCGACGTTCGACAGGGCGGAGGTGTTGTAGGTCCACTGGATCGTATTCTCGGAGCAGAACTTGCCCGTGATCTCCGAGGCTCCGGAACTCGAGAGCAGAACGATTTTGTCCTTCTCCTGCGCGATCCGCTGGACGGCCAGCGCGATCGACGACACCGGGATGTCGAGGACGACATCGACCCCCTCCGTGTCGAACCATTTGCGGGCGATGCTGCTGCCGATATCGGGCTTGTTCTGGTGGTCCGCTCCGACGACTTCGACCTTGAACCCCTCGATCGGGCCGACATCGGCCTTGGCCATCTCCGCCGCGATGACGGAGCCTTTGCCGTTGGCATCCGAAAAGACGCCCGACATGTCCGTCAGGACACCAAGCTTCACCGTCTGGTCTGCCGCTTTTGCGGGCAGTCCTTGAAACAACAGGGTGCCGGCGAGCAGGCTTGCCGCCAGGTTGACGCGTTTCATAATCTCTCCGTGAGGGGTTCTTGAAGCCTGGGAAGGGTGATACGCCGCGCGTTCTACGTTCCCCCGATCGGATAGCAAAGGGTCGTGATGCGCTTGGACGGCAAAGTAGCGGTCGTGACCGGGGCCGCACGCGGCATCGGCCTCGGCATCGCCGAGGCGTTTCTCCGCGAAGGGGCTAGCGTCCTGCTGGCGGACCTCGACGAGGGAGCCGTCGCAGAGACCGCGAGCCGTCTCGAGGCCACCTCCCCCGGGCGGGTCGCCCCCGTCGCGGTCGACGTCTCGTCCCAGCCGGATTGCGCCCGCATGATCGGCGCTGCGGTCGAGCGCTTCGGCGCGCTCGACATCCTCGTCTGCAATGCGGGCATCGTCCGCCAGGCGAGCCCGATCGAGGACATCGCGCCCGAGACGTGGGAGCGGGTGCTCGGCGTCAATCTGATGGGCTGCGTCTACCCGACCCAGGTCTTCGCCCCGCTCGCCAAGGCGAGGGGATCGGGTCGGATCATCTACATGGCCTCCGTCGCCGGCGAGGTCGGCGGCGTCAGTGCCGAGATGACCTATTCGGTGAGCAAGGCCGGCGTGCTCTGCCTGACCAAGGCGGTCGCCCGCCAGCTCGCGCCGCACGGCATCACCGTCAACGCCATCGCGCCCGGCGCGATCGAGACCGCGATGACGGACGTCCTGCAATACGACGCCTCGGTCATGCGCTCCATTCCGCTCGGTCGCTACGGCGAGGCGGACGACATCGCCGCGGCGGCGCTCTACCTCGCCTCCGACGACGCGAAATACGTCACCGGCTCCACGCTCGACGTGAACGGCGGCCTGTTCATGCGCTGACGTCGGCGCAGGTCTTTTTCATTCGGCAAGGTCTCCCAGCATGGACATGTATGAAAAGCGGGTGCGGCTCCGCGAGCTCCTGGCCGAGCCCGATTGCACGCCGCTGATGGGCGCCTACGACGTTCTGAGCGCGAAGATCATCGAGCGGGCGGGTTTCCCCGTTCTCTACACCGGCAGCTTCGTCACGGGGGCGAGCGCCTTGGCGCTGCCCGATGTCGGCCTCGTCCAGCTCCACGACCTGCTCGGGCTCGCGCGCGAGATCGCGAAGGAAACCGACATCCCGATCGTCTGCGACGCCGATAGCGGCTGGTACCATGCCGGCAACATCTGGCGCACGGTCCACGAATTCGAATCCGCGGGCGTCTCCGGGATCCATATCGAGGACCAGATGTTCGGCAAGCATACCGAACAGGAGGCGCTGTTCGTCGATACGGACGTCATGTGCGAGCGCATCCGCGCCTGCTGCGACGCCCGCCGCGACAAGAACTTCATGATCATCGCGCGCACCGACGCGCTCTACCTCAAGGGCGACGAGGAAGAGGCCGTCGCCCGCGCCAACGCCTATCTCGCGGCGGGGGCCGATGCCGCCTTCATCGTCTTCAAGGGATCGGTGAAGTCGCTGCGCGACTTCCGGCGGCGCATCGACGGGCCGCTGATCGTGACCAGCGTCGACTTCCAGGATTCGATCGCCGACGAGACCGCGGCCGGCGCGAACATGTCCGTCTACTGGCCGCTGGCGATCTTCGCCGCCTACAAGGCGGTCAGCCACGTCTGCGAGGAGTTCATGCGGACGAAGGACGCCTCGAAGCTCCAGGAGTATTGCTTCGACGAGGGCGCTCTGAACCGGCTGATGCCCTACGACAGGTTCGACGCCAACGTCGCCAAGTACAACGTGCGCGACAGCCTCGCCCGCCGGCGGTGAGGACGGCGCCGCGCGATGCGACCGCGAAGGGCGCAGACGCGGGAGCCCATCCGGTGTAGGGAGCCGGACGACGATCCATCCGGCCGGCCGATTCCGGTCCCGGCGGCGTGAGGATCGCGATCAGGACATGACGTTGGGATTTCCGATCAGCAGCGCGCCTCTCCTCAGGGCGCTGGAGGGCCGCCATTACGACGCGCCGACCCCCGTTCAGGCCGCGGTGCTCGACCCCGCCCTCGCGGGCCGCGACCTCCTCGTCTCGGCGCAGACCGGCTCCGGCAAGACGGTCGCCTTCGGCCTCGCCATGGCCGCCGAGATCCTCGGCGAGCAGGAGGCCTTCGAGCCGGCCGGGCTTCCCCTCGCGCTCGTCGTCGCGCCGACCCGCGAACTCGCCCTCCAGGTCCAGCGCGAGCTGACCTGGCTCTACGCGCCGGCCGGCGGGCGCATCGCCTCCTGCGTCGGCGGCATGGACCCGCGCCGCGAGCAGCGGGCGCTGGCCGCGGGCGTGCACATCGTCGTCGGCACGCCGGGGCGCCTGCGCGACCATCTCGAACGGCGGCACCTCGACCTTTCGGCCCTGCGCGCCCTGGTGCTGGACGAGGCCGACGAGATGCTCGATCTCGGCTTCCGCGAAGACTTGGAATTCATCCTCTCGGCGGCACGGCCGGAGCGGCGCACGCTCCTGTTCTCCGCCACCCTGCCGAAGCCCATCGTCGCCCTCGCCCGCACCTTCCAGCGCGACGCCCAGCGGCTCGAGATCGGCTCGGCCGAGCGCGGCCATGCCGATATCGAATATCGCGCGCTCCGCGTGCTCCCGCGCGAGATCCCGCTCGTCGTCGTGAACGTGCTGCGCCAGTTCGAGGCCCCGGCGGCGCTCGTCTTCTGCAATACGCGCGAGGCCGTGCGCTACCATCAGGCGACCCTCTCCGAGCGCGGCTTCTCCGTCGTCGCGCTCTCGGGCGAACTCAGCCAGAACGAGCGCAACGGCGCGCTCCAGGCGCTGCGGGACGGCCGGGCGCGGGTCTGCGTCGCGACGGACGTCGCCGCCCGCGGCATCGACCTGCCGGGCCTCGCCCTCGTCATCCATGCCGACCTGCCGACCAATGCCGAGACGATGCAGCACCGGAGCGGCCGCACGGGCCGGGCCGGGCGCAAAGGCGTCTCGGTGCTGCTCGTCCCGCCCGCGCGGCGGCGCAAGGCCGAGCAGCTCTTCCAGACGGCCGACGTCGTCCCGGCCTGGTCAGGGCCGCCCGCGGCCGACGAGATCCGCACGCTCGACGAGGAGCGCCTCCTCCGCCATCCGGTCTTCCAGGAGGCAGCCGACGAGGACGAGGACGCGATGGGCCGCGCGCTGCTCGCCGCGCATCCGGCCGAGACCATCGCCGCCGCCCTCGTCCGGCTCTACCGCGAACGCCTTCCGGCCGCCGAGGAGGTGATCGATCCCGGCTTCAAGCCGCTCCGCCCGGAGCGGATCCGCCCCGAACGCGGCTTCGGCGACGGCGCCGGAGCGGAAGCGCCGGGCGACGCGACCTTCGCGCGCGGGGCGTGGTTCCTGCTGACGACGGGCCGCGCCAAGGGCGCCGATCCGAAATGGCTGCTGCCGATGCTGTGCAAGCGCGGCGGCGTCACCCGCAGCGACATCGGCCCCATCCGCATCTTCGATCGGGAGACGAAGGTCCTCATCAGCGACCGCGCCGCCGACAGCTTCGCCCGCGCGGTGCACGGGACCGAGGTCCAGGGGATCCGCATCGAGCCGGTCTCGGGGCCGGCCCGCGCGCCGAAACATGCGCGGCGGGTGGCGGCGGCGAAACCGGCGGGGAAGAAGCGGCCGGCGCCCAAGCGCTGAGCCGCTCGGCCGCGGTCGTCCTCAGCGCTTGCGCACGAATTCCGTGCGCAGGACGAGGCCCTTGATGCCGTCGTAGCGGCAATCGATCTCCTCGGGATCGTCCGTGAGGCGGATCGAGCGGATCACCGTGCCCTGTTTCAGGGTCTGCCCCGCGCCCTTGACCTTGAGGTCCTTGATCAGCGCCACCGAGTCGCCGTCGGCCAGGATGTTTCCGGCCGCGTCGCGCACCTCAGGCCGCGCCGCGGCCTCGGCGGCCGCCGCCACCTCGGAGGCCGGCCGCCATTCGCCGGTCGCCTCGTCATACACGTAATCGTCGTCGGCCATCGCCCCTCTGCCTTGTTGTCCGCGCCCTTGTGGCCGCGGGAGGGGGCCGGGGACAAGGCCCGGAAGCGCAGTGCAGATGCGCCGAGGGCTGGAAGGGAATGGTGGGGACGTCGCGGGCGCAGCCCGGCGCGGAGGCTTGCTTGCCTCACCCCGTCCGATCCTGAGGCCGATGACGACGGCGCAGGGTCGCGCGTTTTATCTGCGGAAGGTCGATAGAAGAGACAAGGCGCCGCCTCTCGCGCGGTGATGCCGTGGCGTTCGGAAGGGACCGGATGACGGGTAGGGACTTCTCTCGTGGCACCAAGGCGCCGAGGACCACGCGCGTCGGCGTGCTCCTCGCTCTGCTGTGCGCTCCGGTGGCGGCGCCTGCGCAGATGACCTGCAGCCGTCAGATCGAGGAGCGCGACTTCGTCCTGACCGGCATGTTCCAGCGCCATCCCGGCATGACGACCGAAATAGCCAGCTTCCCCTTATTCGCGTCGGCCGACCGCCTTGCCTATGCCGTCTGCCCCTCGCTCGAGGATCGTGGCGAGGAGCGCACGGTATGCCGGGTCGCCGTTCTCGAGAGGCGAGGACAGGCCATGTCGCCCCTGGCGAGCCTCGACGTGGACGGCTGCTCCCCGGACGCCCCTTGGAATCCGGATTGCCCCGACTTCACCGCCGAAGGCTTCACGGCAGGCAATGCCGGCAAACTGGCGAAATCCCTGCAGCGTACGCACAAGGGTATCTGCGCGCATTTCGGGTCCACGCCGGTCGCGACGCTGAAGCCCGTCCCCGGTGAGGCGGCAAGCCCCGCGGGCCTGGACGCCGGCACGGTCTTCGAACTCCATGCGGGCTGCGCCGCGCTCGGGAGCCCGGCGAAGAGCCTGTGTGAAGCTCTGATGCGCACCCCGGGAAGCGCGACAGGGAGCGTGGTGCAGATGCGGGCCGATGAACGGGTCATCGTCTGCACCGTCTCGCCCCGGGGCGAGATCGCGCTGTGCTCGCCCTGAAGCGATCGGGGATGGGCCGGCGGTGCTGACCGGGAAGGCCAGCCGGCACCCGGCGGCCCCGAGAGAGCGCGACGCGTTACGGCTTCGAGGAAACGGAGCGGGTCGCCACAGCAGCCTCGCACGTCGCCGAGATGACCCTCACGAATCCATCTTCAGCGCGGCGATGAAGGCCTCCTGCGGGATCTCCACGCGGCCGAACTGGCGCATGCGCTTCTTGCCTTCCTTCTGCTTCTCGAGGAGCTTGCGCTTGCGGGTGGCGTCGCCGCCATAGCACTTGGCGGTCACGTCCTTCGAGAGCGCCCGGATGGTCTCGCGGGCGATGATCTTGCCGCCGATCGCGGCCTGGACCGGGATCTGGAAGAGGTGGCGGGGGATCAGGTCCTTCAGCTTCTCGCACATGGCGCGGCCGCGGCTCTCGGCGCGGTCGCGGTGGACCAGCATCGAGAGCGCGTCGACGGGCTCGGCATTGACGAGGATCGACATCTTCACGAGGTCGCCCTCGCGGTAATCCGTCACGGCATAGTCGAAGGAGGCGTAGCCCTTCGAGATCGACTTCAGGCGGTCGTAGAAGTCGAACACGACCTCGTTCAGCGGCAGGTCGTAGATGACCATGGCGCGCTTGCCGACATAGTTGAGGTCGATCTGCACGCCGCGCCGGTCCTGGCAGAGCTTGAGGATGCCGCCGAGATACTCGTCCGGCGTCAGGATGGTGGCGCGGATCCAGGGCTCCTCGATCGTCTCGATCTTCATCACGTCCGGCATGTCGGCCGGGTTGTGGAGCTCCTTGATCGTGCCGTCGCGCATGTTGAGATGGTAGACGACGGAGGGCGCGGTCGAGATGAGGTCGAGGTTGAACTCGCGCTCGAGCCGCTCCTGGATGATCTCGAGGTGCAGCAGTCCGAGGAAGCCGCAGCGGAAGCCGAAGCCGAGCGCGGCGGAGGTCTCCATCTCGTAGCTGAAGCTGGCATCGTTCAGGCGCAGCCGCCCCATGGCCGCGCGCAGGTCCTCGAAATCGGCCGCATCGACCGGGAAGAGGCCGCAGAAGACGACCGGCTGGACGGGCTTGAAGCCCGGCAGCATCGCGGCGGTCGGCTTCTTGTCCTCGGTGATGGTGTCACCGACGGCGGTGTCGGCCACCTCCTTGATCGAGCCGGTGAGAAAGCCGACCTCGCCCGGGCCGAGCCGGGCGACATCCGTCATCTTCGGCCGGAAGACGCCGACCTTGTCGACGCCGTAGACGGCGCCGGTGCCCATCATCTTGATGGTCATGCCCTTCTTGAGCACGCCGTCGACGATGCGCACGAGGACGACGACGCCGAGATAGGCGTCGTACCAGCTATCGACGAGGAGGGCCTTCAGCGGCGCCGTCTCGTCGCCCTTGGGCGGCGGCAGGCGCTGGACGATCGCCTCCAGCACGAGGTCGATGCCGATGCCGGTCTTGGCCGAGATCGGCACGGCGTCCGAGGCGTCGAGGCCGATCACCTCCTCGATCTGCTCCTTCACGCGGTCGGGCTCGGCCGCCGGCAGGTCGATCTTGTTGAGGACGGGGACGATCTCGTGATTCGCATCGAGCGCCTGGTAGACGTTCGCGAGCGTCTGCGCCTCGACCCCCTGGGAGGCGTCGACGACGAGGAGCGAGCCCTCGCAGGCGGCGAGCGAGCGCGAGACTTCGTAGGCGAAATCGACGTGGCCGGGCGTGTCCATGAGGTTGAGGACGTAGTCCTTGCCGTCCTGCGCCCTGTATTCGAGGCGCACCGTCTGCGCCTTGATCGTGATGCCGCGCTCCTTCTCGATATCCATGTTGTCGAGGACCTGCTCGGTCATCTCGCGCGCGGTGAGGGTGCCGGTCTGCTGGATCAGCCGGTCCGCGAGCGTCGACTTGCCGTGGTCGATATGCGCCACGATCGAGAAGTTGCGGATGGTGTCGATCGGATGGGAGGTCATCTGAGATCCGACGCGGAGCCTGCGAGCCGCGCGCCCAAGCGAATACGCTGAAAGAGAAGCGCCGCAGATAGCAGCCGACAGGGTTAACGGAAAGGGGCGCGGCCCGCCCTCAGGGGGCGGGGCGCTGGCGGAACGCGTAGAAGCCGCCATCGGCGTCGTAGAGCACGTCGAACCCGTTCAGGAGATGCAGTCCCGTATTGACGAAGGTCTGCGGCCGCCGGGTGTTCAGGACGACCCGGCTCGGGGCGAGCGCGGACCCGTCGTCGCCGACGGCGAAGGCATAGGATGCCGCCGCCGGCGCATCGGCACCGCTCGCCTGCGGGAAGCGGATCGCGACCCGGCTACCCGGGCTCAGGGCCGGGCGGCCGTCCTCGAGCGATCCGGCGACGGCCTCCCGCGGCATCGTCAGGAACATGCCCGTGACGCCGGTATCGACGAGGCCGCGTCCGCAGGCGGAGGGGCCGGCATCGACGGCGATGCAGGCCGGCACGCCCAGCCAGTCGCCGGCGATGTCGGGATGCGGGTCGAGCTTCACGAAGCGGAACTCGCCCCGCGTATTGGCGGGCGTCAGGCCGACAT
Organism: Enterovirga rhinocerotis; assembly: GCF_004363955.1. Taxonomy (GTDB): domain Bacteria; phylum Pseudomonadota; class Alphaproteobacteria; order Rhizobiales; family Beijerinckiaceae; genus Enterovirga; species Enterovirga rhinocerotis. The sequence goes on along the minus strand of NZ_SNZR01000013.1, from coordinate 481,993 downwards.
GGACGCCCTCCTTCGTCACGACATAGCCGCGATGGAGCCGCCTCCCGCCGGGATCGAGATTGAGCAGCGGGTTGGTGTCGGGCGTGCTCTGCGACTGGGCATCCCCCTCGCGTCCGAACCCGACGCCCATCATGGCGACGTGAGCCGGCGCCTCCTCCGGCGTGCAGTCGCGGGCCTGCTCCGTGCAGTCGATCCGGTCGACGGCGAGGACGGGGATCGGCCGGGTCGTCACGCGCGCCTCGTCACGGCCCCACAGCGTGACGGGCACCGTGACCCAGCGGCCGATCATAATCCGGCCCGAGCTCGTATAGGTCAGGCGCCCCGGCCGCGCCGGCAGCGAATCGACGTCGGGGATGCGGCTCGCCGAGACGACGATGCCGGTCGAGCCGGTATCCATCAGGACGGGGCGCGCCTCGCCGCCGAAGGAAAGGCCGAGGCGCGGCGAACGCTCGGCCTCCTCGCCCCGCGCGGGCGCATTGAGGAAGGGCAGGAAGGTCCCGGCGGCGCCGTCCTCATAGCGCGGCCGCGTCTCGGCGGAGGCGGGGGACGCCAGCCAGGCGAATGCCAAACAGGCGGCCGCCGACCATCGCAGGGTCGATCGCCCGGCCGCGACGGGGCGGCCGTGGCGCTGAGCGCATGTCTGAGCGCTGGTCTGAGCGCATGTCATGGCGATGCTCCTCCCTCGATCCTCACCCGATATGGGCTTGCGTCTCTCGCGATCCCGCACGCCCACGCCCGCAACGCATCGGATGGCTAACGGGAGCCGAAGCGGATCGATCGCTTTGGCTGCGACAGGGCGAGCGAGCGTCCGGAGCCCCGGCGGCGTGGACCTCACGGCGAATCGCCCCAGAATGCGGGGAGGCGACCACGCCGGCAACGACATCCGTCGGAAACCGGGCCTGCCTAGCGTCGCAACCGCCAAATGCCCGCGCCGGCGCCTGGGCGCGCCTTGGAGCCTCAGTCATGCAGGATCAATCCGCCTCGCCCGTGCCGGCCCCCGCCCCAGCCCCCGTCGCGACGTGGCGCATCGTGACGGCCGCCATTCTCGACTTCACGACCGCCTTCTTCGTCCTCGGCCATGCCGTCGCACTGGTCAGCGGTGGGACGACGGCGACGGGCTTTCAGCTCAACGGCCTCCCCGCCACCGTGCTCTTCGTGCTGATCATCGCCTATTTCGTGATCGGCAACCGCACCGGCGGCACGCTCTGGAAGCGCCTTCTCGGGGTTCCTGTGCGACGCTCGGCCTGATGCCTCCTGCCGTCTTGCGCCCCGGCGCACGATCGGAGAGAGGCTGAAGACAACAGCGCAGCGGTCTTCAGGGAGAGAAACGCATGACAACCATCGCCTTCATCGGGCTCGGCAACATGGGCGGGCCGATGGCCGCCAATCTCGTCAAGGCCGGCCATCGCGTGCGCGGCTTCGATCTGGTCCCGGCATCGCTCGAACAGGCGAAGGCGGACGGGATCGAGATCGCCGCGAGCGCTCTCGACGCCGTCGAGGGGGCGGAGGCGATCGTCACCATGCTGCCGGCCGGCAAGCATGTGCGCGCGGTCTGGGCCGAGATCGTGCCGGCCGCCAAGGCGGGAGCGCTCATCGTCGACTGCTCGACCATCGACGTCGAGAGCGCGCGCGCCGTCCACGAGATCGCGGCCGCACGCGGCCTGAAATCGCTCGACGCTCCCGTCTCAGGCGGCACGGTCGGCGCCAAGGGCGCGACCCTGACGCTCATGGTCGGCGGCACCGAGGAGGCCTTCGCGGCCGGCGAGCCGATCCTCGCGAAGATGGGCCGCCGCGTCGTCCATTGCGGCGGTGCGGGCGCCGGCCAGGCCGCCAAGATCTGCAACAACATGATCCTCGGCATCTCGATGATCGGCATCTCCGAGGCCTTCGTCCTCGGCGAGAAGCTCGGCCTGTCCCATCAGGCCCTCTTCGACGTCGCCTCGACCTCGTCCGGCTCCTGCTGGTCCCTGGTGACGCATTGCCCCGTGCCGGGCCCGGTCCCGACCAGCGCCGCCAATCACGGCTACAAGCCGGGCTTCGCGACCGAACTCATGCTGAAGGACCTGCTTCTGTCGCAGGAGGCGGCGAAGAGCGCGGGAGCCGCGACGCCGCTCGGCGCGAAGGCCGCCGCCCTCTACACCCGCTTCCGCGAGGAGGGCCACGGCGCCGAGGATTACTCGGCGATCGTGACCTATCTGCGCGAACAGACTCCCGAGGCCTGAGCCGGCTGCGCCGCGGCACTGTTGCCGCGATCCTACAGCAAGGGCCGGGAGAGCCCGATACGGTCGGCGGCGTCGATCATCGATCCTCTCCCGGCTCGCGAGGGAATGGCGCAAACTTCACGGTCCCTGCTCGATCCGACCCGCGACACGGCCTCCGTGCTGCGCCGGGTCGGCATCCTCGTTCTGCTCGTCGCGCTGCCGCCGGCCGCCGCGATGGCGAGGACGGGGGCCGTCGTCGCTTTCGCGATCGGCGTCGTGCTCATCGCCATCGCGGCCGCCCTCGACATGCCGCCGAACCGGCTCCGCCAGACTCTCCTACGGCTCACCGGATCGACGGCCGTCGTCGCGGCGGGCGTCGCCGCCGTCTGGACGGCCCTCTCCCTCGCCTGGACGCCGGCCTCCGCCTGGCGCGCGGCGGCCAGCATCACGGTGATCCTCGCACTCGGCCTCGTCGGCTTCGCCGCGCTTCCGGAACGGATGCGATCCGCCAACCTCTATCCCGCACCGATCGGCGTCGGCGCTCTCGCCCTCGCCTCTGCCGGATTGCTGCTCGGGCTCTGGGGCGACGAGGGCACCGAGGGCGCACGCCAGATCGAGCGGGCGCTCGCGGTCCTGGTTCTGCTCGCCTGGCCGGCCATCGCCTGGTTGCGCTCGCGCGGGCGCGATGTCGAGGCGGTGGCGCTGGGCCTTTCGGTGGCGGTGATCGCGGCCTTTGGCCCGACTGCCGTGGCCGTCATGGCATTCGCGTTCGGCGCGGTGGCCTATCTGTCGGCACAGCTGTTTCGACGTGGCGCGGCGGCGCTGGGTCTCCTGCTGGGCGTCCTGCTCCTCGTCGCCCCGGCCCTTCTGGCGGTCGCGCATCTCGATGCCGTCTCGGATCAGGCCTGGTCCGGCGCCATGGCGCGGTGGCGGGAGGCGCTGCTCGGCGAGCCGGCCCGGCTCCTGACCGGTCACGGTTTCGGCTCGCTGCGCGCGAGGCCGGACCTGCCGGACGTGCTGGGCAGCCCGGTTCTTGCGCTCTGGTACGAGCTCGGGATCGTCGGGGTGGCGGCGCTCGCCGTCGCGGTCGCGGCCGGATTGAGCATCGCATCGCGCCATTTCGGCCCCCTCCTCCCCGGCCTCGCCGCGGCGGTCGCGACCGCCTTCGCGCTGGGAGCGGCCGGGATCGGCGGCGGAGCGCTGTGGTGGCCGGTCTCGCTCGTGACGACATGCCTCCTCTTCATCGCCATGCAGCGAGGACAGTTCCGGAGCCGGCGCCCTCGGGCCATGATGGGCTTCGGACGCAGCCAAGCCTGACGGAATCCGGCGCCCCATGACCTCTGTCGAGACCAGTTCTGCCGTGACCACCGACGAATCCCGCCTCCTCGCCGCCATCGACCGGGAGGCGGAGGCCGCTCTCGCCTTCCTGGCGGACCTCGTGAGGGTTCCGTCCGACAATCCTCCGGGCGATTGCGCGCCGTTCGGCGAAGCAGCCGCGCGGGCGCTCGAGGGGCTCGGTCTCACGGTCGAGCGCCATCCGGTCGCCGGCGAGACCTGCCGGGCTCACGGGATGGTTTCGGCGACCAATCTGATCGTCCGTCACCGCTTCGGCGACGGGCCGGTGGTGGCCCTGAACGCCCATGGCGACGTCGTCCCCCCGGGCGAGGGGTGGAGCCGCGATCCCTATGGGGCGGAGATCGTCGACGGCTGGATGATCGGCCGCGGCGTCGCGGTCTCGAAATCGGACATCGCGACCTATGCCTTCGCCCTCAAGGCCCTCGCCGCGAGCGGCCTGCCGCTTCAGGGCACGATCGAGCTTCACGTGACCGCGGACGAGGAGGCGGGCGGCGAGATCGGCCCGGCCTTGCTTCTCTCCCAGGGGCTGACGAAGCCCGATTACGCGATCTGCGCCGGGTTCTCCTACGAGGTCGTGACGGCCCATAACGGCTGCCTCCACCTCGGCATGGAGGTCCGGGGCAAATCCGCCCATGCCGCGCGGCCCGAGACGGGACACGACGCGCTCCGGGCGGCCAATGCCCTGCTGACGCGCCTCTACGCCCATGCCGACGACCTCGCTGGACGGCGCTCGAGCGTCGCCGGGATCAAGGGCCCGAGCTGCGTCGTCGGGCTCGTTTCAGGCGGCATCAACACCAATGTCGTGCCCGACAAGGTCGCACTGCGCCTCGACCGGCGCATCGTGCCGGACGAAGATGCCGCCGTCGCGGAAGCGGATCTGCGGGCGATCGCCGCCGAGGTCGCGGCCTCGCACGAGGGCATCTCCGTCGAAGTCACGCGCATCCTCCTCGCCCGACCCTTCGGCCCGGTGGAGGGATCGGACCGACTGGCCTCCATCGTCGCGGCGCGCGCGAGCGCGGTGATGGGCGCGGCGGTGGCGACGAACGGCGTGCCGCTCTACGCCGATGCGCGCCATTACAGCGAGGCCGGAATCCCGACGATCATGTATGGCTGCGGCCCGCGCACCCTGCTCGAGGCCAATGCCCATCGGGCCGACGAACGCATCCCCGTCGACCATCTCGCCAAGGCGACCAAGGTGATCGCGCTCGCCCTGCGCGACCTTCTGTCCGTCTGACGGCGGCGATCGGGATGCGGCGCTCGACCATCGCGGCCGCACACATGCGCGACATCGGCCGGAAATGACGATCGTTCAAAAGGCGCCATGGCGAGGATCGCTGCCGGATCGGCGCGACGCCGGGATCGCCAAACTGCAGCGGGTTGAGATCTTGGACGTTCCGGGTCAAGCGCGACAGGAGCGGGAGCGCGGCGCGAGCGTCGTCGCGACGGCCCGCACGGTGACGGAAGCCTGACCGTGGCGACCGGCATATCGGAACCCGCGCTGCCTCCGGCAAGCCATTCGGCCCCTTTGCGCGCCGCCGTGCGGCGCACCTCGATCCGCTGGCGCATCATCGCCATCGCGGTCATCAACTCGGCGCTTGCCGTCGTCCTGCTCATGCTGATCTGGAACGGGGCCCAGGTCCTGGCCAAGGCCTGGGCGGACGTCCAGCGCGTCCGGGAATCCGAGCGCTTCCTGACCAATCTCGACGGCGATGCCGAGCGGCTGCAGAGCCTCATCCATCGCTACTTCGCCCAGAGCGAGCCCGCGATCCTCGAAAAGATCGTCGATCTCCGCGACCTCGTCACGAGCCGCTTGCGCGTGCAGGCCCGGCTCGATCCCCTGATCTCCGCGCCGGCGCAGAACCTCACGGCGATCACCGAGCGCCTCATCGCCGGGTTCGACGAGCTCCGGCAGGTGCGCACCGGCATCTCCCTGTCCTATTCCAACAAGATCGTGGGGACGGCCCGGGACATGGCCGATCTCTATGCCTCCCTCGCCGAGGGCCTGCCCGATCTCGGCTCGATGGCGGTCGCCCCGCTCGATCAGTCGCGCGAGGCCTACAACGCCATGGTCCTGGCGGCGAATGCCTTCTACCTCACCGGCTCGCCCGAGGCGGCCCGGGAGGCGCGCGGCAAGGCGGAGATGATCCGCCGGACGGCGCCCGACCTCTTCCCCGGACTTCCCCAGACGGCACGCAGCCAGGCGATGGCGACGCTGGCCGAGAAGGCGGATATCTTCGACCGGGGCATCCAGGACCTCGGCACGGGCTTCCAGACGCAGAGCCGTCTCCTCCGGGAGGCGGTGGACGGAAGCGCCGAGGCGATGTCCTCGGCCATCGACGCGATGAAGAAGAGCATCGCCGGTCTCGAACGCTCGGCCCAGAACCGCTTCGACCAGACGCTCCAGGATGTCGCCCTGAAACTCGCCGTCCTCGCGGTCGCCTTCGTCGTCCTCGTCGGCCTCATGGGGATGGCCATCGCGCGCAGCATCAGCGAGCCCCTCGGCGATCTGTCGAGCGACATGAGGGCCATCACCTCGGGGCAGTACGACCGCCGCATCAAGGGGCTCGACGCCACCGACGAGATCGGCGAGATGGCGCGGGTCGTCGACGTGTTCCGCGGCAATGCCATCGCCAAGCGTCAGGCGGAGGACGACCTCCTGGCGGCGAAGGAGAAGGCCGAAGCCTCCCTCGCCGAGATCAGGGCGATGCAGACGACGCTCATCGAGGCCGAGAAGCTCGCCGCGCTCGGCGGTCTCGTCGCGGGCGTCGCGCACGAGGTCAACAATCCCGTCGGCATCAGCCTCACGGTGGCCTCCAGCCTCCAGGCGCGCAGCGAGGCCTTCTCGTCCGAGGTCGCCTCCGGCGCCTTGCGGAAGTCGCGGCTCGAGGAGTTCATCCTCGGCACCAAGCTCGCGGCGTCGCAGCTCGTCTCGAACCTCCAGCGTGCGGCCGAGCTCATCCAATCCTTCAAGCAGGTCGCCGTGGACCGCAGCCAAGCCGAGCGGCGCTCCTTCGACCTCAAGCTCGCGACCGACCAGATCCTCGCGAGCCTCAGGCCCGTCCTTCGAAGCGCCCAGGTCAGGCTCGTCGTCGACATCCCCGACGGGATCGTGATGGACAGCTTCCCGGGGCCGCTCGGGCAGATCGTCACGAACCTCCTCGTGAACGCGATGCACCACGCCTTCCCGGAGGGCCACCGGGGCGGCTCGATCACGATCGTCGGGCGTCTGAGCGGGGCGGATCAGGTCCGGCTCGTGTTCCGCGACGACGGCCGCGGCATGAGCGAGGAGGTGCAGAGGCAGGCCTTCGATCCCTTCTTCACGACGCGGCGCGGTTCGGGCGGGACGGGACTGGGGCTCCATATCGTGTATAATCTCGTGACCCAGCGGCTCGGAGGCCGGATCGTGCTCTCCTCGGCAGAGGGCGCTGGCACGAGTTTCCTCGTCGAGTTGCCTCTGCAGGCGCCCGACGAGGATGGACGAGGATCATCCGCGGCGCGGACGCCGCCCACGAGGCTCGACGACGCGCATGCAGGATAACGACGACCTCGTCGAGCTGATCGATGACGATGACGGCCCGCCTGCGGAATCGCTTCCTCGCTGGAAGGTTGCGGTCATCGACGACGATCCGGCGGTGCACGACGGCACCCAGTTCGCGCTCTACGACTTCGCTCTCGCCGGACATGGGCTCGAATTGCTGTCGGCGCATTCGGCGGCGGAGGGGCGGGATCTGCTGCGCGCGCATCCCGACATCGCCGTCATCCTGCTCGACGTCGTCATGGAGAGCGACAGCGCCGGGCTCGACCTCGTCGATTTCATCCGCAACGAGCTGAAATACGAGACCGTCCGGATCATCCTGCGGACGGGCCAGCCGGGCCAGGCCCCCGAGCGCCGCGTCATCGTCGATTACGACATCAACGACTACAAGGCGAAGACGGAGCTCACCGCCGACAAGCTCTTCACCAGCCTCACGGCGGCCCTGCGCAGCTACCAGCAGCTCCAGCGCCTCGTTCAGACGCGGCGCGGGCTCGAGATCATCATCGACGCCGCCTCGACCCTGTTCGACCTGCATTCCATGCAGCGCCTGGCGGAGGGCGTGCTGACCCAGATCGCCTCCCTGATCGAGGCCGAATGCTCCGGCATCCTCGTGCTGCGGGACGATGGCCGCCCCGGCGATCCGCTCTCGATCCTCGCCGGCTCGGGCTGCTACCGGGAGGCCGTGTGCCAGGGCTCGGCCGTGGCGATGGGGAACGAGGTCATGGCCGTCGTGCGCCAGGCCCTCGACCGGCAGCAGCACGAGTTCAGAAGCGAGCGCTCCGTGCTCTATCTGCGGACCGGAAGCGGGCGCGAGATCGTGGTGCTCCTCGAGACCGCGAAGAACCTGTCGGATACCAGCCGCGCGCTGGTCGAGGTGTTCTGCTCGCGCCTCGCCATCGCCTTCGACAACGTCATCCTCTACCAGCAGCTCGAGGACGCCAATCTGCGGCTCGAGGAGCGCGTCGCCAAGCGGACGGCCGAACTGAAGAGCGCCAACCGGCGCCTCGCCGCGCAATCCTCCGAGCTCCGCCGCGCCAACCGGTTCAAGACGGAGATCCTCGGCACGATCGCCCATGACCTGAAGAACCCCCTCGGGGTGATCATGGGTCGGTCGGAGATGCTCTCCGACCTCCTGGCCGTCGCCCCCCCGCCCGTGCCGTCGATGAGCAAGCAGGTCGACCAGATCCGCGGCGCCGCGCGGCGGCTGACCGACATGGTCGACGTCCTGATCAGCGATGCCATGAGCGACGCGCTCGACATCACCATCCGGCAGGACGCCATCAATCTGGTCACGCTCGTCGGAGAGGTCGTCGAGGCGAACCGCCCCCTCGCCGACCGCAAGCAGCAGGTGCTGACGGTCGAGGGACCCGAGGCCCTCCTCGTCTGCGGCGATCAGGATCGCCTGTGGGAGGCGATCGACAATCTCGTCTCGAATGCCATCAAGTACTCGCCGAACCAGGGGCGCGTCGCGGTGAGCGTGGAGGAGGCGGAGGCCGGCGGGGCGGTGCTGCTGGTCCGCGACAACGGTCCGGGCCTGTCGCCGGAGGACGAGGGCCGGCTCTTCGGCCGCTTCCAGCGGCTCTCGGCCAAGCCGACCGGCGGCGAAAGCTCGAGCGGTCTCGGACTGTCGATCGCCAAACGCATCGTCGAACTGCATAATGGAACGATCTGGGCCAGGAACAACGCCCCCGATCCCGGGGCGACGTTCGGTCTGTCCTTGAGGAAGACGCTGTCGTGAGTACGCTTCCCCGCATCTTCGTCGTCGACGACGAGGCGCCGGCCCGCGAGATGGTGGGCGACTATCTGAAGATGCACGGTTTCGCCGTCACGCTCTGCGACGGCGGCAGGAGCCTGCGCGAAGCCATCGGCTCGACCCCGCCCGATCTGGTCGTCCTCGACCTCAACATGCCGGAGGAGGACGGGCTGTCGATCGTCCGCGACCTCAAGGCGAAAAGCGGCACTCCGGTGATCATGCTCACCGGCACGGCGAGCCCGATCGACCGCGTGGTCGGTCTCGAACTCGGCGCCGACGACTATCTCGCCAAACCCTGCGAGTTGCGCGAGCTCGTCGCGCGCATCCGGTCCGTGCTGCGGCGGAGCACGGCGACCGAGGCGGCGGCCGCCCATCCGCCGAACCGCAAGGTCAGGTTCGGCACCAAATGGCTCGACCTCGACGCGCATCTGCTGCGCGACGAGAACGATGTCGTGCATCCGCTGACGGCATCCGAATACAACCTGCTCAAGGCCTTCGCCGATCACCCCCAGCGCGTCCTGACGCGCGAGCGCCTGCTCGACCTCGCCTCCGCGCGGGACGACGAGGCCTTCGACCGCGCCATCGACGTGCGCATCACGCGCATCCGGCGCAAGATCGAGCCCAATCCTGGCCAGCCGACGATCATCCAGACGATCCGAGGGGCGGGCTACCTCTTCTCGCCCGACGGGCGCGAGCGCTGACGCCACCGCTCGGCACGCATCGTGTTTCGCGCCGGACTCGAAGCGCGAAACATGAATCGGCCCGCTCGAAACCAAATCCCCGCCCGACGGCGCAGGGCTGAAAAGCACCCGCCGTAAAAGCGCCGCCATCAAAGGGGCCGACCGCCCCTCGGGGAATGGCGACGATGATGAACATCCTGAAACTCGCCGGCCTCAGCGCAGTGCTCGCGGCGATGTTCGTGATCGCGATCGAGGCCTCCAAGGCCGAGTCGCTCGGCGCCGGCCGCATCGCGCAGGTCCGCGCCGAGCCGCTGGCCACGACGGCGCCGCATTCCGAGCCCAAAGCCGGCACGGCGGTTGCCGATGCCGCCGGAGACTGCCGCGCCCAGGCCTGGCCCTATCTCGATCGGGGCTGCACCGCGACGGCGGAGGAGCCCTCGCGCAAGCCCGTCCGGACGATCGCCATCGAGCGGCGCGACACGTCCGATCTCGTCCGGGTGCCGTTCCATCCGGGGCGGTAGCGCGCTGCTGGAGCATGCTGGTTCCGGATTGTTCACTCGACAGCGTGCGGCGACTGTGATCGGAGGTCCTCAAAATATGGGAGGACCTCGTTGGATTCCACGCATCGCCGCCTGACGCATCCCGGTCCCGCACTCGAGCCTCGGGTCGAGGTCGTGGCCGGGCGCGGCCTCGAATTCCCCGTCACGCTCGCGGCGGGGCAGACGCTGCACGATGCCATCGCGCGCGCCATGGCGGAACGCGGGATCGCCAGTGCCGCCCTCTCCTTCCGGCACGCGCTGCTCGACCCGCTGGTCTATTTCATTCCGACGGTGGTCGAGGGCGCGGCCCAGCGCTTCCAGTACAGCCCGCCCGTCCGGCCCGAAGGCGGCGGCCGGATCGAGATCGCCACCGTGACCTTCGGCAGCCGCGACGACGCGCCCTTCAGCCATTGCCACGCCCTCTGGGAGGAGGCCGACGGCGAGCCCCGCGGCGGCCACGTCGTGCCGACCGACTCGGTGCTCGCGGCGGATGTCGAGGCGATGGCCTGGGCGCTGCCCGAAGCGGCGATCCTCTCCGAGCCGGATGCGGAGACCGGCTACACGCTGTTCCATCCCGTCGAGGCTAGAGGTCGGAGCGCGGATGGGCAGCGCCGCATGGCCGCCGTCCGGGTGAAGCCCAACGAGGATCTCTGCCTCGCGCTCGAACGGGTTTGCGCCGAACGGGGCTTCCGGGCCGCGACGGTCCGGGGCGGCGTCGGCAGCCTGATCGGCGCCCGTTTCGCGGACGGAACCGGGCGCGACGACATGGCCTCCGAAGTGCTCATCACCGAGGGCCGCATCGCGCCGGACGAGGCGGGCCGGCCGGTCGCGAGCATCGATGTCGGCTTCTCCGGATTCTCGGGACTCGCCACGCGCGGACGCTTGCTCCGGGGCGAAAATCCTGTTTGCATGACATTCGAACTCATGCTCGACGAGAGCCCCGTTTCAGGGGCCTGAGCAGACTTCGCCGACCGGCCCGGAGGAAACGAACCCATGACCCTGATTTCACGGCGCTTTGCGCTCCATGGCGCGGCGGCGCTCGTTGCTGCGCCGGCGATCCTTCGCATCACCAAGGCGCATGGCGCCGAATTCTCGTTCAAGTACGCGAACAACTCGCCGATGAACCATCCGCTGACCGTCCGGCCGACCGAGGCGGCCGAGGCGATCGCGAAGGAGACGAACGGCAAGGTCGAGATCAAGATCTTCCCGAACAGCCAGCTCGGCGGCGACACCGACATGCTGGCCCAGCTCCGCTCGGGAGCGCTCGAGTTCTTCACGCTCTCGCCGCTGATCCTGTCGGTCCTCGTGCCGAAGGCCTCGATCAACGGCATCGGCTTCGCCTGGTCGAGCTACGACAAGGTCTGGCCGGCCATGGACGGCGATCTCGGCGCCTTCGTGCGGGGCGAGATCCAGAAATCGGGCCTCTATGCCTTCGAGAAGATCTTCGACAACGGCTTCCGGCAGATCACCTCCTCGACGAAGCCGATCAAGACGGCCGACGACCTGAAGGGCTTCAAGATCCGCGTGCCGGTCTCGCCGCTCTGGACCTCGATGTTCAAGGCCTTCGATTCCGCTCCGCTCTCGATCAACTGGGCCGAGGTCTATTCCTCCCTGCAGACCCGCATCGCGGACGGGCAGGAGAACCCCCTCGCGATCATCGATCTCGGCAAGATCTACGAGGTGCAGAAGTATCTCTCCGTCACCAACCACATGTGGGACGGGTTCTGGTTCCTGACCTCGCAGCGCTTCTGGAACAAGCTCCCGTCCGACGTGAAGCAGGTGATCGAAAAGCACGTCAACCAGGCCGCGATGCGTCAGCGCGAGGACATGTACAAGCTGAACACCTCCCTGCTGAGCAAGCTCAAGGAGCGCGGCATGGAGATCTCGGAGGTCGACACCAAGCCGTTCCGGGCCAAGCTGCAGAGCGCCGGCTTCTACAAGGAATGGAAGGAGAAGTTCGGCCCCGAAGCCTGGGCGCTTCTCGAGAAGCACACCGGCGCGATCTCGTAACGCCTCGGCAGGACGCGCGTCGGGACCCCCGCGCGCGTCCTCGTCAATCGGCGAGACCGGCGAGGGCGGCGGTGAGGGCCTCGTAGCCGCCGCGCTCGAGATGCAGGCGATCCGGTGCGAAGGCGCCGTCGCCGGCCGCCGCCAGGGCGGGCTCAGACCGCAGGAGGCGCAGGCGGCCGGTTTCCATCCGGGCGATGAGGCTGTTCGCCTCCTGGCGCTCCGCCTCGCAGGCCGCCGGCCCGGAACCGCGCGGCGGGATGGTCGACAGAACGAGCGCGGGGCGCTCCCACAGCGCATCGAGGCCCCGGACCAGATCCGCGAGGCCGGCCGCGATCGCAGCCGGGCTGTCGCCGTCGGACAGGTTGTTCGTCCCGAGGACGATTACGACTTCGCGCGGTCGCAGATGGGCGAGGTCGGGTCGTCCGATCCGCCAGAGCGTGTTCTGGATCCGGTCTCCCGGCAGGCCGAGATTGAGGATCCGCCGGCCCGGCCGCGCCGCTGCGACGAGGTCGGACGGCCAGGCGGCGGCGAGCGAATCCCCGAGAAGAACGATATCGGCCGCCTCGGGAATGCGCGCCGCGGCGAGGCGCTTCAGGGCGCTCGCGCGGGTCGGTGCCGTGGGGCAGAGGATATGCGCCGCGCCGTCGCTCATGGCGCCGCCCGCAGCCCGAGCGCCGCCAGGACCCGCCGGCCGATCACGGGCGTGTAATGGAGGTTGTCGAGCCAGGCCGCCGTCGAGCCCTTGTCGGGATCGAACGGCGCATCGCGCCCGAGCGCGGTGAGGTCGTGGAAGGGAAGGCGCCGGCTTTCGGCGAGCCGTCGCATGTCGGCTCGCCAGCGCTCGAGATCGCCGAGCAGTCCGAGTTCGTCGAGCAGGCGGCTCTGCGCCGGGTTCACGGGCGCGAGATAGAGGACGACCTCGCGCCCCGCGAGGATGTCGAGGGCCCGCTCCAGCCCCGCATAGGTCGCGGGGACGAGGCCGACGGTCGTGCGCCGCCGGATCGCCGCGTTGAGCCGCGTCTCATCGGGCGAGAGAGGCGGCGTCACGCGGAAGCCGTCATAGGTCCAGGAGCCGGGATCGGTCTTCGCCGCGACCTCGCTCGGCCAGGCATCCTCGATGAAGGGCCGGCCGATCACGCTGCCGAGACGCGCCCCGAGACGCCCGAGCACCGTCTCCAGCGCCGGGTCGAGCCGCACCGCGCGGTCGGTGCGCGAGACCATGTAGTAATCGAGGCCGATCATCACCCGGCGGGCGCGAGGGCGCGAGGCGACGATCGCAGCGATGGCCGGCAATTCGCCCGCGAGGATCCCCGAGATGCCGGCATTGTAGATGCGGCCCCGGAACGGCGGATCGGCATCCGCCGGGTCGAGCCCGTGATAGGTGGTGGAACTGCCGACGAGCGCGATCTCGTAATCGCGCGAGAGGGCCTGCAACGTCTTCGCGCGGCGCGTCTGCCGGTCGATCAGCCGGTTCGCGCCGCCCGTCTCGGCGAGCCAGGGCGGCGTCTGCCGCCAGACCCAATAGGGATCGAACCACAGAACCCGCCCCGCGACGAGCCCGAGACAGGCGAGCAGGACGGCGAGCCCCGCGAGCAGGGCGACGCGCCAGGGCGAGCCGCTTGAGGCAGGGGCGTCGAGATCAGAACCGGGCATAGATGAAGTCCCGATTGGCGTCGCTGCCCACCTCGACCAGCACGGCCGCGAACAGGAGGGCAGCCCCCACCGCGACCCAGATGCGGGGCGGCAGGCGCCGGGTGAGATCGTAGGCCGTCGGCCCGATGACGGCGAGCGCGGCCGCGACGAGGATCATCGACCAGTCGGCGAACCGGCCGAGGGGAGCGAAGCCGACCAGGCTGCGCAGAAGCACGAAGGCGGCCTCGAAGCTCTCCGCCCGGAACGGCACCCAGGCGAGGACGACGAAGCCGAAGGTCAGCAGCCAGCCGAGAGCCGAGGGCATGGCGAATCCGGCCTTGCGCCAGAGGAGATGCAGGCCGAGCGCGATCCCATGCGCGGCGCCCCAGGCGACGAAGGTCCAGCCCGCACCGTGCCAGAGCCCGCCGAGCGCCATCGTCGCGAAGAGCGCGAGAACCTGGAGCGGCAGGCCGTGACGGTTCCCGCCGAAGGGGATGTAGAGATAGTCGCGCAGGAAGAGCGACAGCGTGATGTGCCAGCGCCGCCAGAAATCCTGGATCGAGGTTGCGCGGTAGGGGGCGCAGAAGTTCTCCGGCAGGACGATGCCGAGCATCAGCGCGATGCCGAGCGCCATGTCGGTATAGCCGGCGAAGTCGAAATAGAGCTGGAAGGCATAGCCCAAGGCCGCCTGCCAGGCCTCGATCACGGTCGGCACGCGGCCCGCGGCGATCCCGGCATGGACCGGGTCGACGAGCCCGGCGAGGGCATCGCCGATCAGCACCTTCTTGGCGAGGCCGGCGATCAGGAGCAGCAGCCCTCGCGCGAGGCGCTCGGCCCGGTCCCCGCCGGGCACGGCGTCGAGCTGCGGGAACAGCTCGTGCGCGCGCACCAGCGGCCCCGCGACGATGCGCGGGAAGAACGCGACATAGAGGGCGTAGCGCAGAAGCGGGACGGGCTCGGCCTTTCCCGCCCGCAGATCGGCGAGATAGCTGATGTGCTGGAAGGTGAAGAACGAGATGCCGAGCGGAAAGGCCCATCCGGGCGCTTCGAGCGCGACGCCGGGAAGGGCGTCCAGGATGCCGACCGCGAAATCGAGGTATTTGTAGAGGCCGAGCAGCGCCAGATTCGCGGCGATCGCGAGCGAGACGAGGGCCGCCCGGCCGCTGCGGATGAAGGCGCGGGCGACGAGCCAGTTGAGAACGACCGACGCCGCAAGGAGCGGCACGAAGCGGAGGTCGAACGTGGCGTAGAAGGCGAAGGACAGGGCCACGAGCCAGGCGACCCGCCAGCGCGGGGCGATCCTCTCCACGATCGCCGTGAGCGCGACCGCAGCCGGCAGGGCGAGAAGGAGAAAGGCGAGGGAGTTGAAGAGCATCGACCCTGGCCGGACCTCCGGCGGCAAGCCGGAGAGAGAACATTTCGCCCCGCGGCGCGATCTGTCCATCGGAAAATCGAAGCCGCATTCGAGCTCCGAGCGCGCCATCGCGCCTTGAACGCGCCCGCATCTTGCGCGACATGGCCCGGAAGGGCCTCGGGTTCTGGGATCGGCGAGCGGTAAAGAGCGACGACGGATGACTGACGATTCAGACGGCTGGCGCGTGTCGGGCCAGCCCGCCAGGCCGGCCGACACGTTCGGGACGGCCGAGGAGATGGAACGCTCATCGTTCGGACCGGCGACATCATGGCACCCGCCGCGCGAGCCTGCCGAGACCCTCGACGCTCCGTTCCGGCCGAGCCATCCTGCGACGACGGCAGATGTCGACGCGGCCGATCCTGCGCCCGCTCCGGCTGAGCCCGCGCCGCGCGGCGCAGCCGCCGATCCGGAGCGCGAGAGGATCGTCGCGGAGATGGAAGCCCTGGCGACGACGCCTCGGGCCGGTGCCGTCGACGCGGCGCGCGCGCTTCGGATCGCGTTCGGAGCCCTCGGATCGGGCGGGGCCTATCCCCGGCTCAAGACGCGCGTCGAGGCGGCGCTCACGGCGGTCGTCCAAGCCGATCGGGAACGTGCGCGTGCCGAGATCGCGGCGCAGCGGGAGGCGCTCCATGCCGCGCGGCAGGAGGAGCGGCAGGCGCGGATCGAGGCCTCGCAGGCCCGGCGCGAGGCCGCCGAGCGCGAGCGCGAACGCCGGCTCGCCGATCGGGCGGCGGCCCTCGCGGAACGGGACGGGAATTTCGAGCGACATGCGGCCGCCAAGCGGCGTGTGATCAACCTGATCCTCGAGGCCTCGCAGGCGCCGGGCGTGTCGGGCCGCGTCGAGGCGATCGAGGCTTTGCACGGCATCTGGCAGGCGATCGGGCCGGCCGGCTCCGCCACGCGCCAACTCGCCGAGGACTATGCCGCGGCGCGGAAGGTGTTCCAGGCCGCGGAACGGGCGGAACGCGGCCTGGAGCCGTGAAGGACATCCGCCGATTCGGCCCCGACGGTCCGGCCGCGGCGAGGCGTCTCGAAGCCGGCAGGCCGTAGCGCCGCGGCGACAGGCGCCCTAACCTGGGCCGGACGCTCCCGTCGATCGCTTTTCAGAACAAAGAGTTCGTGCGAAAGAACGACGATGCACCGGATCGACAATCGCACCCGCCGTTCCTCCGCTGCAGCCTCGGTCGAGGGCGGCCGGGCCGCCACCTTCACGGCCTTCGGCCTCGCCGCCGAGGCGCAGCCCATCGCGCCGGGCCTCTATCTCGTCGCGACGCCCATCGGCAATCTCGGCGACGTCACCTTGCGCGCCCTCAAGACCTTGGCCGCGGCGAACGCCGTCCTCGCCGAGGATACGCGGGTCACGAAGACGCTGCTGGCCCATTACGGCATCACGACACCCCTCGTCGCCTATCACGAGCATACCGGCGAGGCGGTGCGGGACCGGATGATCGCCCGCCTGCGCGAGGGGCAGTCGCTGGCGCTCGTCTCGGATGCCGGCACCCCGCTCGTCTCCGATCCCGGCTACCGCCTCGTCGAGGCCGCCATCGCCGAAGGGCTGCCGGTCATCCCCATCCCCGGCGCCTCGGCGGCGCTCGCCGCCCTCGTCGTCGCCGGCCTGCCGACCGATCGCTTCTTCTTCGAAGGCTTCCTTCCGGCGAAATCCGGCCCGCGGCGCAGCCGGCTCGAGGCGTTGGCGTCGATCCCCGGCACGCTCGTCCTATACGAGGCGCCCCACCGGATCGCCGAATCGCTCGCCGACGCGGCCGCGGTGCTGGGCCCGAGGCCGGCGGCGGTCGCGCGCGAACTGACGAAGCTCCACGAGACCGTCCGTCGCGGACGGCTCGACGAGCTCGCGGCGCGCTATGCGCAGGAGGGCGCGCCGAAAGGCGAGATCGTGCTCCTGATCGCCCCCGCGACGGAGGAGGAGCGCCAGGCCGAGGCCGAGATCGGGCTCGACGACAAGCTGAAGGCCGCGCTCGCGCGCCACACGGTCAAGGACGCGGCCGCGCTCGTCGCGGGTGAGACCGGATTGCCGCGCCGGGACATCTACGCGCGGGCCCTGTCCCTGGCGCGCGGGGGCGACGAGACGCCGTGAGGACGGCCTCCGGCCGACGTCGCTTCACCTTCCTGCGCGGGCTGAGCGCGGAGCGGATCGCGCTCCTCTGGCTGATGGCGAAGGGCTATCGCCCGCTCGCCCGCCGCTATGCCGAAGCCGGGGGCGAGATCGACCTCGTCATGCGCCGCGGTGGCACCATCGTCTTCGTGGAGGTGAAGGCGCGCGGGGAGATGGACCTCGCCCTGACCTCGTTGGACGAGGGCAAGCGCCGACGGATCCGCCGCGCGGCCCGCGCCTGGATGGCGCGCAACCCCTGGGCGGCTCGTTCCACCTTCCGGGCCGACGCCGTCTTCGTCGCCCCGGATTCCTGGCCGCGCCACGTCCCCGACGCGTTCGGCCTCGATTGAGAGCGAACCCGGCGCGCCGGAGGCGCCGGGTTCGGCAGGCGCCTATTTCTGGGCGACCAGCGGGCAGGCCGAGACTGCCGATTCCGGCCGGATTTCCTTGCCCGGGATCGTCGTGACGAGCTTGTAGTAATCCCACGGACCCTTCGAATCCTCAGGACCCTTGACCTCGAAGAGGTGGAAGTCGCGCTGGACCCAGCCATTGGCGAGGATCTTGACGTCCCGGCTCATGAAGTCGTTGACCGGGGTGGCGCGCATCGCCTCGCCCACCTTGAGCCCGTCCTTCGTGCCCGCGGCTGCGACGCCCTTCAGGAAGTGAAAGACGCCGCTATAGACGCCGGCATGGACCATGGTCGGCTTCTTGCCGCCGTGACGGGCCGCGAACCGCGCCGACCATTCGCGCGTCTTGTCGTCCATGTCCCAGTAGAAGCTCTCCGTCAGCTGCAGGCCCTTGGCGGTCTTGAGGCCGAGCGCGTGGATCTCGGAGATGAAGACGAGCAGGCCCGCGATCTTCTGGCCGCCCTGGACGATGCCGAATTCCTGCGCCTGCCGGATGGTGTTGATGATGTCGGTCGCCGCATTGGCCGCGCCGATCACCTTGGCCTTCGAGGCCTGGGCCTGGAGGAGGAACGACGAGAGGTCCGGGGCGAAGGGCGGATGGCGGACGGCGCCGACGACCTTGCCGCCGTTCTCGACCACGACGGCGCTGGAATCGCGCTCGAGCGCGTGGCCGAAGGCATAGTCGGACGTGATGAAGAACCAGCTGTCGCCGCCGGCCTTGGTGATGGCCGCAGCCGTGCCCGCGCCGAGCGCCTTCGTGTCGAAGGTGAAGTGGAAGCCGGTCAGCGAGCAGGCCTTGCCGGTGAGATCGGACGAGCCCGGTCCCGAGAACAGCGTGATCTTGTTGCGGCGCCGGGCGACTTCCTGAACGGCGAGCGCGACCGACGAGAACGGCATGTCGGCGACGGCATCCACGCCCTGTTCATCGAACCAGCGCGCCGCGATCCCCGCTCCGATATCGGCCTTGTTCTGGTGGTCGCCCTGGAGGATCTCGATCTTCCGGCCGGGCAGGAGCTTGGCCGCATCCTCGGCGGCGAGCTGGGCGGCGAGGACGGAGCCCTGCCCGGCAAGGTCGCCATTCGGGCCGGCCATATCGGTCAGGACACCGATCCTGATCGTCTCATCGGCCGAGGCCGGAGCCGCAAGGGCCAAGACGAGCGCAAATGCGCTCAGGCGGGCGAGGCGTCGCATCGGGCGTTTCTCCAACGTACTTTATCGATTCCGACGAAAATCGACCCGCCTGCGGCGGCATCGCCCCTCGTCGCTGGCCTGGCGGCGGCCCGTCGCGCGAGCACGTCCGGCCAAGGCTGACCCGCTCTAGCAGGCCGCCGAAGGTGCCGTCCACCGCACGGCGTGCGACTGTTTTCCTTCCGTCGGCCCGGTCACCGCCCGTCGGTCCGCGGTTTGACATTCGGGGTGGTTTGGCCGAGCCTCGGCGGATGACGGGTCTCGGGACATTCCTCCGCGCCCTGCAACGCGCAGGACGACTGGTCGCCGGCCAGTAGCCCCGGGCTCAGCGCGCGCCGCCGTAGCCCGAGCTCGGGGCGCAGGACCATCGCCGGACCCTGATCCGCCCCGACGGGCGGTCTGCCCCCGGCTCGGCGCATTCCATCCCCATCGACCAACGCCCCTGCGTGATCGCCTTCGCTCGGCTCCGCAGCACGAGGGAGACCATGTCCATGACCAGCGATGACCCGGCAGACGAGGATGGCATCCGCCCCGCCTCCCGCCCGCACCTCAGGGTCGTGAGTTCGCGCGAGGGCGACACCGAGATCGAGCGTCCCGACGAGGGATTGCGGAGGCTGCTGCGGACACCCCAGCGCCCCTCGTCGGACGACGAGGACGACGATCCCGGCCCGAGCGCGGCCTGACCGAACTTCTCGCCATCCACGTGGAGGACTGAATGATCAATGCGTCCCAGGCCGGTCTGCGCGCTGTCAAAAACTCACGCCCCAGCCGGCTGGACGAAGCCCGCCTGCCCGCCTCGACAAAGACGCGTCCCGCGATCCCGCCGGCCAAGATCGCCGTCTCCGATGCCGACCTCGACCATTTCGTGGAACGCGACGGCATGCGGTTCGCCGGAACCCATCTGATCGTGGACCTTTGGCAGGCGAGCCAGCTCGACGACATCGGCGCGGTCGAGGAGGCCCTGCGCGACGCGGCGGAGGCGGCCGGCGCGACCCTGCTCAACATGGACCTGCACCGCTTCACCCCGAATGGCGGGATCACGGGGGTCGCCGTGCTCGCCGAAAGCCATATCTCGATCCATACATGGCCGGAACGCGCCTATGCGGCCGTGGACGTCTTCATGTGCGGCGAGGCGGAGCCCCACCGGGCCATCGAGGTACTGAAAGGGGCCTTCACGCCCGGCATGATGACCGTGGCCGAGCACAGGCGCGGGGTCGTGCCGTGAAGGTGTTCCAGGAGCAGCTCGCCGGGCATTTCGGACAAGCTCTCACCGTCGACGAGGTGCTCCACCGCTCCCGGACACGGTTTCAGGAGGTTCTCGTCTTCCGCAACCGGGTCTTCGGCAAGGTGCTGGCTCTCGACGGCGTCATCCAGACCACGGAACTCGACAACCAAATCTATCACGAGATGATCGCCCACCTGCCGCTCGTCGCGCATGGGGCGGCCGAACGCGTCCTCGTCGTGGGCGGCGGGGATGGCGGCGTGCTGAAGGAAATCCTGAAGCATCCGGTCTCGGAGGTCGTCCTCGCGGAATTGGACGGCGAGGTGATCGATCTCTGCCGCGAATTCCTGCCGGAGGTCTCCGGGGGGTCGTTCGACGACGCTCGGGTGACGGTGGTGCTCGGCGATGCGAGCGAATACGTCGACGAGGCGCGGGCAGCCTTCGACGTGATCGTCGTCGATTCGACCGATCCCGTCGGGCCGGGCGAGCGGCTGTTCGACGAGCGCTTCTATGCCCGCTGCAAGGCCCTGCTGAAGCCGGACGGCATCGTCGCCGTGCAGAGCGGCACGGCCTTCTTCCAAGGCGTCGAACTCGAGATCCTGCGCGCGCGGCTCGAGCGCGCCTTCGGCGCCGCACGACCCTATCTCGCTCCCGTCCCGACCTATGCCGGAGGCATGCTGGCGCTCATCGCCGCGACGTCCACGGAGGCCCGGCTCCGCCCGCCGCCCGAGGTGCTGCGCGCGCGCCTCGCGGCCATCGGCGCGCAGACCCGATACTATTCGCCGGACGTGCACGCGGCCGCATTCGGCCTCGCCCCGGCCTTCGACCGGGCGCCTGCCCGGACGGCGTGATGGCTATCGCCCGTACGGCCCGCCGCCAGCCCGCATGCGGACATAGCCGCGGATCGGCCCCGCTCCCGTCTGCGCCCTGACATCGGCGGCGACGCTGCCGGCGGGGCCGAGGCTCTGATAGGCGCGCCGTGCGCGTCCCGAGGCGATCGTCTGGTCCATGCGGACCCGGCCGCTGATCTTGATGCAGGTCGAGGTGCCGGGCACCTTCACGAAGCCGCGCCCGTATTCGGGGCATTCGGACATGGCCTCGTGCTGCACCGGGCGCAGGCGCTCCTTCGCCGAGGCGCTCCCGGCGGCGAGGGCAGCCGCCAGGAGAAGCGTCGTCGCGAGCGCCCGTCGCATCGTCAGGCCGTCTTGCCGCCGAGCGCGCCGAGGATCCGGGCCCAGCTCCGGGTGCCCTTGAGGAAGCTCGACAGGTCGTATTTCTCGTTCGGCGAGTGCACGCGGTCGTCGTCGAGGCCGAAGCCGATCAGCACCGTGTCGAGGCCGAGGGTCGACTTGAAGTCGCCGACGATCGGGATCGAACCACCCGCTCCGATCATGACCGCCTCGCGTCCCCATTCCTCCGTGAGAGCCGCCTTGGCCGTGGCGAGGGCCGGCATGTCGAAGGGGAGCTGGATGGCACGGGACGTCCCGTAGCGCGTGATCTCGACCGAGCAATCGGCCGGGATGCGCGCCGCGACGAAGGCGTCGAAGGCGTCAGAGATCTTCTGCGGGTCCTGGTCGCCGACGAGGCGGAAGGAGATCTTGGCCGAGGCTTCGCCGGCGATCACCGTCTTCGAGCCGATTCCGGTATAGCCGCCGACGATGCCGTTCGCGTCGCAGGTCGGGCGCGACTGGATCTGCTCGATCAGCATGCGGTCGCTCTCGCCGGCCGGCTGGTTCAGGCCGACCTGCCCCAGGAATTTTTCGGGCGACAGATCGAGGGAGCGCCATTGCTCCAGAATGTCGGCCGGGGTCTCGCGGACGCCCTCGTAGAAGCCGGGGATCGTGACGCGGCCGGTCTCGTCATGCAGGTCGGCGATGATCTTGGCGACGACGTGGATCGGGTTGCGCGCACCGCCTCCGAACGAGCCGGAATGGAGGTCGCGATCGGCGCAGCGAACCTTGATCTCGCGATAGACGAGGCCGCGCAGCGAGGTCGTGACCAGCGGCGTCTCGCGGTCCCACATGCCGGTGTCGCAGACGAGGGCGTAATCGGCCTTCAGCGCGTCCTTGTTCGCCGCGAGCCATTCGGGAAGGCCCTTCGAGCCGTTCTCCTCCGCGCCCTCGATCAGGACCGTGATCCCGACCGGGATGCCGCCTTCCGTCGCCTTCCAGGCACGGCAGGCTTCGAGGAAGGTCATAACCTGGCCCTTGTCGTCGCAGGCGCCGCGGGCGCGGATCACCTTGCGGCCGGGCTCGACCTCGTCGAGGCTCGGCTCGAAGGGAGGCGCGTCCCACTGGTCCAGCGGATCGACCGGCTGGACGTCGTAATGGCCGTAGAAGAGGACGTGCGGCGCGCCGGGCTTCGGCAGATGGCCGAGCACCACGGGATGGAACGAGGTCTCGCGGACCGACGCTTCGAAGCCCATCGCCTCGAGATCGCCGCGGATCCATTCCGCGGCCCGCCGGCAATCGCCGGCATGGGCCGGATCGGTCGAGATCGAGGGGATGCGCAGCCAATCGAACAGCCGCGAGAGGGAATTGTCGAGATCGGCGTCGATATCGCCGAGAACCTTGTCGATCATGCCGGGCCCTTCCAGTCTGCAGCCATCTAACGCCGTTGCGCCGGCTGAGGAAGCATGCCGGCCGGTCTACCGAATGGTCGGAGCGGGCGGCGGCAGCGTGCTGCCGGCGGGCGGCAGCGGCGCGCCCGGCCGCGTCAGCGGCGGCAGCAAGGGATCGCGCGTCGTCCGGCGCGGAACCGTCCGATCGAGGTCGGGCATGCTCGTCGGAAGGGCCTGCCGGTCTCGGTTCATGATGAGCAGGCGGTTGTTCGGCGGCGGGTAGCGCCGCCCGCCATCCGGCGCGCGGTATTGTGTCGAGACCGCCGGCTGGAAATCCTCCCAGACCGGGCGGACGCCGGCATCGGCCGAGGCGGGAGCGACCGAGGCGGGGAGGATCAGGGCCGCGAGAAGCAGAGCCGAGGTGGAGGCGATGCGCATGATGATGTCCGAACCGAAGCGAGAACGGGGAAGGGCAGGTGTCGTTCCGTCGGGCGCAGCCGGCCTCACGACTTGCCCGAGACGCCGCCGAGGACGTTGCGCAGGATGCGGCCGGCCTCCCGCGCGATCTGGGTCGAGGCCGAGCGCGCGAAGGATTGCGCCGCCGACCGGATGACCTGCTCGGTCACGGTCATCCTCTGCCGGCCCTTGCCGGGCGTCGCCCCGCCGGAGCCTCCGCCAAGGACCGTGCCGATCTGCCCCAGAAGTCCGCCGAGACCGCCCGAATCCTGCGTTCCCTGGGCGGTGTCGGCGGGCAGGTCCTTGCGCGCCGCCAGCATCTCGTAGGCGCTCTCGCGGTCGATCGGCTTGTCGTATTTTCCGGCGAGCGGGCTCGCGGCGATCACGCGCTTGCGCTCCTCTGCAGTGAGCGGCCCGACGCGTGCCATCGGCGGCGCCATCAGCGTCCTCTGGACGATGGACGGCGTGCCGTTCCCCTCCAGCATCGAGACCAGGGCCTCGCCGACCCCGAGTTCCAGGATCACCTTCGAGGTGTCGAAATCCGGATTCTGGCGGAAGGTCTCGGCGGCCGCCCGCACCGCCTTCTGGTCGCGCGGCGTGAAGGCGCGCAGCGCGTGCTGGACCTTGTTGCCGAGCTGACCGAGCACCTGGTCCGGCACGTCGAGCGGGTTCTGGGTCACGAAATAGACGCCGACACCCTTCGAGCGGATCAACCGCACGACCTGCTGGACGGCGTCGAGCAGCGCCTTCGGCGCGTCGTTGAAGAGGAGATGCGCCTCGTCGAAGAAGAAGACGAGCTTCGGCTTCTCCGGGTCGCCCACCTCCGGCAGCGTCTCGAACAGCTCCGAGAGCATCCAGACGAGGAACGAGGCATAGAGCCGCGGCGAGGCCATCAGCTTGTCGGCCGCGAGGATGTTGACGATGCCGCGGCCGTCCCGATCCGTGCGCAGGAAGTCGGAGAGTTCGAGGGCCGGCTCGCCGAGGAACTTGTCGGCGCCCTGATTCTCCAGCGTCAGCAGCGAGCGTTGGATCGCGCCGATCGAGGCCTTCGAGAGGTTGCCGTACTTGGTCTGCACCTCGGCGGCATGTTCCGTGACGAATTGCAGGAGCGCGCGCAGGTCCTTCAGGTCGAGGATCGGCAGATTGTGGTCGTCCGCCATCCGGAAGGCGATGTTGAGCACGCCCTCCTGGGTGTCGTTCAGCTCGAGCAGGCGCGCGAGCAGGAGCGGGCCCATCTCCGTGACCGTGGCCCGGATCGGATGGCCCTGCTCGCCGAACACGTCCCAGAACACGACCGGAAAGGCGTCGGGCGCGTAGTCGACGCCGATCTCGGCCGCCCGCTTGACGAAAGGCGGCTTCGATTCGCCCGGGGCCGCGATGCCCGACAGGTCGCCCTTGATATCGGCCGCGAAGACCGAGACGCCGGCCCGCGAGAGGCCTTCCGCGAGGACCTGAAGCGAGACGGTCTTGCCCGTTCCCGTGGCGCCCGTGACGAGGCCGTGGCGGTTGGCGAGCTTGAGCGTCAGGTATTGCAGCGCGCCGTCATCGACCGTGCCGCCCTTGCCCTTGCTCTTGCCCATGACGAGCCGCCCATCGGCAGGCGCCGCGGCGTGCCGAAGGGTCGGAGCCGGAGCAGCCTCGGGCGGGGATTCGGGTGCCTTGCCCCACGGCCCCTCGCCCGGATTCAGCGTGATCCGCGGCATTCCACGCGGGCGCCCGCCATCCTGCGCCATGACCGAATCCCTCGCGATTTGCAGCCTCGTCGCCCTTGTCATACGCAATCGAGGTGAGGCCCGCCATATCGGACGGCCGCCCGGCAGCCCACCGAAAGGATGACGACATGGAAGAGCTTCTCGCAAAGATCACGGCCGCGACCGGCCTCGAGCCGGAGCTCGCGCAGAAGGCGACCGGCCTCATCCTCGGATTCCTGGCCAAGGAAGGCCCGAAGGAGCAGATCGACCAGCTTCTGGCCGCGATTCCCGGCGCGCAGGAGGCGATCGCCTCGGCCGGCGACGGCGCGGCGGGCGGGATGCTCGGCTCTCTCATGGGCGCCTTCGGCGCGGGCGGCGGCATCATGGCGCTGGGCCAGAAGCTGATGTCCGAAGGGCTGTCGATGGACCAGATCAAGACGCTCGGGCGCGAACTCTTCGCCTATGGCCGCGAGACGGCCGGCGAGGACGTGATGGGGCCGATCGTCGGCTCGATCCCCGGCCTGTCGCAATTCGTCTGAACGAACGCGTTCGCGGCCGCCTCGACGCGAGGCGGCCGTCGCCCGCATGACACGCCCGTGACGGGAAAGCCGCCGACCCTCCTTTGAAACCGGGCGCACCGTCACTATAAGCACCCCGTTCGGCCGCGAGCCGCCGTGCCCGGCCCGGGCGCGCGCCACGTCATGGAGCTTCCGTTGATTACCCCCGCCTACGCTCAGGCCGCAGGTGTGCCGGCGACCGAGACGCTCATCCAGTTCGTCCCGTTCGTCCTCATCTTCGTCATCATGTGGTTCCTGATCATCCGCCCGCAGCAGCGGCGCGCGCGCGAGCATCAGAATATGATCAAGGCCGTGCGCCGGGGCGACACCGTGGTCTCTTCCGGAGGCATCGTCGGCCGGGTTACGAAGGTGACGGACGATCCGGAGATCGAGGTCGAGATCGCGGAGGGCGTGCGGGTCAAGCTCATCCGCACGATGATCTCGGAAGTCCGCACCAAGGGCGAGCCGGTCAAGAGCTGACGGCTGCCGGATAAAAGACCATGCTGCGCTTCTCGAGAACCAAGATCGCCCTGACGCTGGGCTTCGTGCTGCTGGGATTGATCCTGGCCGTGCCGAGCATGCTCACGAAGCAGGAGCGGGAAGCGTATCTGAAAGCCGTGCCGAGCTGGGTTCCATCCTGGCTCGTCCCGCAGCGGGCCATGATCCTCGGTCTCGACCTGCAGGGCGGCTCGCATATCCTCCTCGAGGTCGACAGGACTGATCTCGTCCGCGGCCAGGGCACGCAGTTGCGCGACGACGTGCGTCGGACCCTGCGCGAGGGGAACGTCCAGCCCGAGGGCGGCATCCAGCTCAGCCCGCGCGGCGTTCAGGTCCGGATCTCCGACGCAGCGGCGCGGGCTCGGGTCATGCCGAAGCTCCGGGAACTCGCCCAGCCGATCAACAACGCGATCCTCGGCCCGACCGGCGCGCGGACGCTGGACATCGTCGAGGGCGCCGATGGCCTGATCCAGCTCAACTTCTCCGAAGCCGGCATCACCGACCGCATCCGGCGCGCCGTCGACCAGTCGATCGAGGTCGTCCGCAAGCGAATCGACCCGACCGGCACGCTCGAGCCCTCGATCCAGCGTCAGGGCCTCGACCGGGTCCTCGTCCAGATCCCGGGCCTCCAGGACGCGTCGGACGTCGCCAAGAACCTCAACCCGGCCAAGCTCGAATTCCGCCTGCTGGGCGATGCCGGCTCGACCGACACCGAACTCATGCCCTCCAAGGAGGCCGGCGGCCAGCGGGTGCCCGTGGAGCGGCGGGTGATCGTGAGCGGCAGCGAACTGACCGACGCCCAGCCGGGCTTCGACCAGCGCACGAACGAGCCGATCGTCAATTTCCGCTTCACCCTCAAGGGCGCGCAGGCCTTCGCCGAGGCGACGACGCAGAATGTCGGCCGCCCCCTCGCCATCGTGCTCGACAACGTCGTGATCTCGGCCCCGCGCATCCTGCAGCCGATCACCGGCGGCTCCGGCCAGATCTCCGGCCGCTTCACGGTGGAGGAGGTGAACAACCTCTCCATCCAGCTCCGCTCCGGCGCCCTGCCGGCCAAGCTCGTGATCGTCGAGCAGCGCACGGTCGGCCCGGGCCTCGGCAAGGATTCGATCGACGCGGGCGTGAAGGCGACGATCTACGCGGCGATCTTCGTCGTCCTCTACATGTTCGCGACCTACGGCGTGTTCGGCTTCATCGCCAACATCGCCCTCATCGTCCATGTCGGGCTGATCATCGGGCTCATGTCGCTTCTCGAGGCGACCATGACGCTGCCTGGCATCGCCGGCATCGTGCTGACGATCGGCACCGCGGTCGATTCGAACGTGCTGATCTACGAGCGCATCCGCGAGGAGGCGCGCGCAGGACGCTCCGTCGTGTCCGCCATCCAGGCCGGTTTCGACCGCGCCTTCGCCACCATCATCGATTCGAACTCGACCATGGCGATCGCCGCCCTGATCCTGTTCTTCATGGGATCGGGTCCCGTCCGCGGCTTTGCCGTGGTCTTCATCCTGGGCATCATGACGACGGTCATCACCGCCGTCACCATGACGCGAATGATGATCGCGCTCTGGTACGCCTGGACCCGTCCCAAGGTCATCCCGTTCTGAGGATCGGACGTTGCGCCTCCCCCGTCTCTACCCCCTGCGCCTCTGGCCTGATGAAAGTCATTTCGACTTCATGCGGCTGCGACACATCTCGCTGCCGTTCTCGGCCGCGATCTCGGTCGCGGTCATCGCCATCTTCCTGATCTTCGGCCTGAATTACGGGGTCGATTTCAAGGGCGGCACGCTCATCGAGATGCAGCCGCAGAGCGCCGAGCAGCGCGTGCCGGTGGCGACCGTGCGCGACAAGGCCAATTCCTTCGGCTACGGCGAAGTCGAGGTGCAGGAATTCGGCAATGACGGCGGCGTGTCGCTGCGCTTTCCGATCCAGCCGGGCGGCGAGGCGGCGCAGGGCGTCGTCGTCGAAAAGGCGCGGGCGGAATTCGGCGCGGGCTATTCGTTCGAGCGCGTCGAGACCGTCGGGCCGCGCGTCTCGGGCGAACTCGTCCAGTCGGGCACGATCGGGGTCATCCTCGCCGTCCTCGCGGTTCTGGTCTACCTCTGGTTCCGTTTCGAGCGCGAACTCGCCATCGCCGCCATCATCGGCACGCTGCACGACATCGTCCTGACGATCGGCTTCTTCGTGATCACGCGGCACGAGTTCAACATGACCTCGATCGCCGCGATCCTGACCATCGTCGGCTATTCGCTGAACGAGACGGTCGTGGTCTTCGACCGCACGCGCGAGCTCCTGCGGCGATACAAGACCATGCCGACCATCGAGCTGCTGAACCTCTCGATCAACACCACGATGTCGCGCACGGCCATCACCTCGATGACGACGATCCTGTCGCTGGTCGCACTCGTCTGGTTCGGCGGACGCGCGATCGAAGGCTTCGCTCAGGTCATGCTGGCCGGCGTCTTCATCTGCACCTATTCGGCCATCTTCATCTCGACGCCGACGCTCATCTATATCGGGGTCAGGGTCGCTCAGCGCCGTCAGGCGCAGGAGGGCCGAGGCGTGCCGCAGCCGGCGGAATAGCGCCGGCATGGCCGGGGACGCGCCCGAGACGCTGGCCGGCTTCGTCCCCGGCCGGCACGGCATCGACGCCTATGGCCGGGGCGGCTTCCGTTTCGCGGGCATGTCGCATCGGGGCTCGATCCTGATCCTGCCCTCCGGCATCCGGGCCTGGCCGGTCACGGATGGCCGGGCCATCGGACGCGGCGACCTCGCCCCGGTCCTGCGGGAGATGCCGCCGATCGAGTTTCTTCTGATCGGGACGGGGCTCGACATCGTCCGGCTGCCGGACGCGTTCCGGCGTCCCTTCCGGGAAGCCGGGATTTCGGTCGACACGATGCAGACAGGCGCCGCCGCCCGCACCTACAACGTCCTTCTCGCCGAGGACCGACGCGTCGGGGCCGCTCTGATCGCGGTCGACTAGAGCATGCTGGCGACGGGCCGAGCCGCTCGTCCGGTCGCTGCATGCGTCCACACTGACTTGGAGCGCGCCGTCGTATCGACGATGTGACGGCACAGCGCAGGGGCTCCGGCCTTGGACCACGATCTCGACGCCGCGACGTCCCACTGCCTCTCGCTTCTGCGCGAGCACGATCGCGACCGCTACTGGAGCGTCCTGCTGGCGCCGGCCTCCGCTCGCGGGGGCCTCGCCGCGCTCTACGCCTTCTCGGTGGAGATCGCGCGGGTGCGCGAGGCCGTCTCGGCGCCGATGCCGGGCGAGATCCGCCTGCAATGGTGGCGGGACGCCATCGCGGGCGAGGCGCGCGGTGACGTGGACGCGCATCCTGTCGCACTCGCGATCCGCCGCACGATCGAGGCCTTCTCGCTTCCGCGTCAGGCCTTCCTCGACATGATCGACGCCCGCGTCTTCGACCTCTACGACGATCCGATGCCGAGCCTGCCGGATCTCGAGGGCTATCTCGGCGAGACCTCCTCGGCCCTCATGCGTCTTGCGGGCCTCGTCCTCGCGGGCGGGACGGATCCCGGCTTCGCCGATGCCGCGGGCCATGCCGGCCTCGCCTACGGCCTGACGGGGCTGCTGCGGGCCCTCCCCTGGCATGCCCGGGACGGTCGTCTCGTCCTGCCCAAGGACGTGCTCGACCGCTATGGCGTGACCCGCGACGACATCGTCCGCGGAAGGGGCGGCCCCGGTGTCGTCCAGAGCCTCGCGGTGCTCCGGGCCGTGGCGCGCGACCAGGACCGGCAGGCCCGCGCGCTGCTGAAGCCCCTGCCGAAGCCGCTTCGCGCCGCCTTCCTTCCGCTCGCTCTCGTGCCCGCCGACCTCGCCGAACTGGACGCGGCCGCCGATCCGCTCGCCGTCACGCCCGAAAGGCCGGCCTGGAAGGCGATCTGGCGCCTCTGGCGAGCCCGGCAGAGCGGGTTCTGACGGGGCATCCGGTTGCTCCTCGGACGGAATGTCGGGAGCGCGCCGAGTTCCACCTTCGTCATTCATCGCGGTGACGCCGGTCACGGGGTCCGTTCAGACAGCGGCTGGCCGCGGCGTCGATCCCGAGGCGCGGCGTCTTGAACCACCGAGCCCAGCAGAAACAGGGCGGCCTTGCTCCGGCGGAAATATTCGAATACGAATTCGGAATTCCGAATTCGGCACGCCGATGCAACCGCTCCCCTCCGCCCCCATCCTCGTCGATCAGGTCTATCGGAGGCTGATGACGGCGATCGCGGATCGCACCCTCCCCCCCGGTCGTCGGATCCGCCAGGGCGAACTCGCCGAATCGCTGGGGGTGTCCCGCCAGCCCATCAGCCACGCATTGCAGCTGCTGAAGCACCAGGGGCTGGTCCGGGAATCCGGGCGCCAGGGGCTCGAGGTGGCCCCGATGGATCCCGACCGGATCCGGCATCTCTACCGCGTCCGCTCCGCGCTCGACGAGCTGTCCGCGCGCGACGCTGCGGAGCGCGTCGCCGCCGGGGACAGCACCGCGAGCGAGCGGGCCGACCTCGCCGCCATCGTCGCGAAGGGCAGCGCCTTCGACCCCGACATCCCGCTTCCGGTCCTCGTCCAGGCCGATGTCGATTTTCACCAGCGCCTCTACGCCATGTCCAGCAACCCGGTCGTGATCGAGATCCTCGATCCGCAATGGCCGCATCTGCGGCGCTCGATGCTGACCGTGCTGGAAGGCGGCTCGTATCGCAGGCGGGCCTGGGAGGAACATGCCGAGATCGCCCGCCTCGTCCTTGCCGGCGACGCCGAGGCGGCGAGCCGAGCCTCGCGCCGTCATGCCGAGATCGCGGGCGAAGAGACCGCGCTCCGCCTCAAGGGGGAGGCTGCGACCGATTGAGCAGAAGGCGGCATCACCAACAATCGCCGCCAAAACAGGGAGAGAAACGATGAAACTCAGTGCCGAACAGATGGAGCAGTTCGAGAAGGAAGGCTACATCTTCATTCCCGAAGCCTTCTCGCCCGAGGAGGTCGAGGTGATGCGCCAGGCGGCGCTCGACATCTTCGCCAAGCCCCGGCAGGAAATCTGGCTCGAGAAGTCGGGCGTGCCGCGCACCGCCTTCGCCTGCCACACCTACAACGACGTCTTCCGCATCGTCGCCGCGCATCCGCGCCTCGTCGAGCCGGTCGAGCAGGTCTTCGGCGAACAATGCTACGTCCACCAGTTCAAGGTGAACGCGAAATCAGCCTTCTCGGGCGATGTCTGGCAATGGCACCAGGATTTCGTGACCTGGCATAACGACGACGGCATGCCCGAGCCGCGCGCGATGAACATCTCGATCTTCCTCGACGACGTGCTGCCGATCAACGGGCCGCTGATGCTGGTGCCGCGGTCGCAGAACAACGGCGCCATCGAATCCGGCCACGACACCAAGACCACCGCCTATCCGCTCTGGACGCTCGACAACGACACGGTGGCGCGGCTCGTCGACGAGGGCGGCATCGTCGCGCCGACCGGCAAGGCGGGCGGCCTCCTGATGTTCCACGGCAACCTGGTGCACGGCTCCTCGGGCAACATCACGCCCTATCCGCGCAAGATCGTTTACCTGACGCTCTCCGCGCTCTCGAACGCGATCACCAAGCCGACGCGGCCGGACTGGATCGCCCATCGCGACTTCACCCCGCTCGGCGGCGTGGCCGACGACGCGCTCCTCGCCTATCGCGACAGCCGGAAGATGGCGGCCGAATAGGCCGCTCTCTCCCGCCGAGCAGGATCCCGGCCGGGGCGTCGCGCGAGCGGCTCCCCGGCCGCACCATGTCTGAAGGGAAGAATGTCGTCGTGGGGCGGATGGATGGAAAGGTCGTGCTCGTCGCGGGCGCGGGCTCGTCGGGGCCGGGCTGGGGCAACGGCAAGGCGGCCGCGGTCCTCTATGCGAGGGAGGGTGCGCGCGTCCTCGCGGCCGACCGCTCGCTGAAGGCGGCCGACGAGACGCGCGACATCATCCGCGGCGAGGGCGGGACCTGCGAGGCCTTCGCGGCCGATGTGTCGCGAAGCGCCGATTGCGCGGCGATGGTCGCCGCCTGCGTCGCGGCCTATGGCCGGCTCGACGTGCTCCACAACAATGTCGGCATCGCCGAGACGGGCGGACCGGTCGAGGCGAGCGAAGAGAGCTGGAACCGGGTCATCGCGGTCAACCAGACGAGCGTCTTCCTGACCTGCAAACACGCTCTGCCCGTGCTTCTGGGGGGCGGAGGCGGCGCCATCGTGAACATCGCCTCGGTCGCGGCGATCCGCTGGATCGGCTTCCCCTATCTCGCCTACAGCGCCTCGAAGGCGGCCATCGTCGCCATGACGCAGAACATGGCGGTCCAGTATGCGCCGGACCGCATCCGCGTGAACTGCGTCCTGCCGGGCCTGATGGACACGCCGATGATCCGCGAGCCGCTCACGGCGAATTACGGCGGCGATGTCGAGACGATGATCGCGACCCGCAACGCCCAGGTGCCGACGGGCCGGATGGGCGACGGCTGGGACACGGCTCATGCCGCGCTCTTCCTCGCCTCCGACGAGGCCCGCTACATCACCGGCGCGCAGCTCGTCGTCGACGGCGGCTTCACGCTGCGGGCGGCCTGAAGCGCCGCAATCCTGTCGGCAGCACGATCATCCCCTTCCTCATGCCGAGATGCGTGCCGATCGTCTCAGGATGAGGAGCGCGGGGAATCTTCCGGAAGGCCGAGACGCCGCCTCGCCGGCTTCGACAGCTTCCGGACGATCAGCCGGTGGGATTCGGCGAGATAGTCGCGCAGCGCGGCGTCATCCATGCTTTCCATGGAAAACCGCTGGATCCAGATCAGGCCGCGCGAGGCGAGGTAGGGAGCCGGCCGCAGGCCGGGCTCTTCGGAGAGGAGACGGAAAGCGATCTCCGAGCACTTGAACGAGACGGCGATGTCGTCGCCTTCGATGGGGCGGGCGAGCGCGAAGACCTTGCCGCCGACCTTCCAGACATGCGCCCCGCCCCATTGGACGACGGATGTCGTGGCGGGCAGGCCCGCACAGAAGGCGTCGTATTCCTCGATCGTCACGGCTGCGCGCCGCTACTCGGCGGCATCCCGCGCAGCCGGCTCGTCGAGCCAGGCCGAGAAATCGGCGCGGGCGCGGTCGGTCAGGGCGCGTTTGCGCGCGAGCGCCTTCTCGCTGCCCCGGAGCCTCTTGCCGCCCTCCCCCTTGGGGGCGCTGGCGAGCGGCGGGAAGAGGCCGAAATTGACGTTCATCGGCTGGAAGGAGCGTGGCCCGCCGCCCTCCTCCTCGGCCGCGAGATGGCCGCCGGTGATGTGGCGCACGAGCGCGCCGAAGGCCGTCGTCGCGGGCGGCAGCGCGAAGGGCGTGCCGAGCCGCTCGGCCGCCGCGAAGCGTCCCGCCATCAGGCCTACGGCCGCGCTCTCGACATAGCCCTCGCAGCCCGTGATCTGGCCCGCGAAGCGCAGGCGCGGCAGAGCCTTCAGGCGCAGCTCGCCGTCGAGGAGCTTCGGCGAATTGAGATAGGTGTTGCGGTGGAGCCCGCCGAGACGGGCGAACTCGGCCTGTTCCAGACCCGGAATGGTGCGGAAGATCCGCACCTGCTCGCCGTGTTTCAGCTTCGTCTGGAAGCCCACCATGTTGAACAGCGTGCCGAGGGCGTTGTCCTGGCGCAGCTGGACGATCGCATAGGCCTTGACCTCGGGATCGTGAGGGTTGGTGAGCCCGACAGGCTTCATCGGCCCCCAGCGCAGGGTCTCGGCGCCGCGCTCGGCCATGACCTCGATCGGCAGGCAGCCGTCGAAATAGGGGGTCGACGCCTCCCATTCCTTGAACGAGGTCTTCTCGCCCTCGACGAGCGCGGCGACGAAGGCCTCGTATTGCGCGCGGTCGAGCGGGCAATTGAGATAGTCGGCGCCCGTCCCGCCCGGCCCCGCCTTGTCGTAGCGCGACTGGAACCAGGCCTTTCCGAGATCGATCGAGTCGCGGTGGATGATGGGGGCGATCGCGTCGAAGAAGGCGAGTTCGCCCTCCCCCGTCACCTCGCGGATCGCCTCTGCCAGGGCCGAGGAGGTCAGCGGCCCCGATGCGACGATGGTCGAGCCCCATTCGGCCGGGGGCAGGCCCGCGACCTCGCCGCGCTCGATCGTGATGCGCGGATGGGCGGCCAGCGCGGCGGTCACGGCCTCGGAGAAGCCGTCCCGATCGACCGCGAGGGCTCCGCCCGCCGGGACCTGGTTCCGGTCCGCCTCGCGCATGATCAGCGAGCCGAGACGCCGCATCTCCTGATGCAGGAGCCCGACGGCATTGGTCTGCGCATCGTCCGAGCGGAAGGAATTCGAGCAGACGAGTTCGGCGAGGCCGTCCGTCTTGTGGGCCTCGGTCCCGCGATCGGGACGCATCTCGTGGAGGACGACACTCGCCCCCGCCTCGGCCGCCTGCCAGGCAGCCTCCGATCCCGCGAGCCCGCCCCCGACGATATGAACAGCGTCCGTCATCCGCCTCGCCTATCCCAAGCATGGTCCGGACGCAAAAACGCCCGCCGGAGGCGGGCGTTCATCTGCCTCGAAGAACCATCGTCTCAGGCGGCGTGACGGGCGAGGTTCTCGATCTCGGTGCGGGCGATGCCGATATCCTCGAGCTCGCGATCCGTCAGACGCGACAGCTCGCGCACGGTCTCGCGGTACCGGAGGTACGCACGGATCTTGGCCATAACAAGCGAGGTGAACATGATCTCTCTCGTGGGAACCAGCGGCGTCCCATGACCCGCTGTATTGTGCGATGCATATAGATCGATCAGGACCTGCTCACAAACGCTGCTTTCGATCCTCAGCCATGCACATGATGCATATCAACTTCATCAATCAGCAATAATTCCAGACAGATCAGCCGTAAGCCATGCTTTGAGCGCGCGCCATTCGAGCCGAAATGAGGCGCCGGCTGCCCAAATCGGGTGCGCTGCAACACAGATCGCCGTCGGCTGCGATCACGGTCTTGCCGGGTTCGCAGACCTTCCCTCCGCGCCCCGATCCCCTCTATGAGCGGGGCATGAACGCGGAACGACTCATGACCGGCTTGCTGGACCCCGATTGCAGACCTCTCCTGATCCGGATCGCAGAGGCCCTTGAACGACTTGCGCCGCCGGCCTCCGCCCGCCTCGCGATCGATGCCGCGGACGCCTTCGTGTGGCATGCGGCCGAACGCCGCCTCGCGCCCGTGCCCAAGGTCAACCGGGTCGAGATGACGCTGCTGCGCGGCATCGACCGGATGCGCGACACGCTCGTCGCCAACACGGAGCGCTTTGCCCGCGGCCTTCCGGCCAATAACGCGCTGCTCTGGGGCGCGCGCGGCATGGGCAAGTCCTCGCTGGTCAA
Organism: Enterovirga rhinocerotis; assembly: GCF_004363955.1. GTDB lineage: Bacteria > Pseudomonadota > Alphaproteobacteria > Rhizobiales > Beijerinckiaceae > Enterovirga > Enterovirga rhinocerotis. The sequence continues at coordinate 446,835 of NZ_SNZR01000013.1, read as the reverse complement.
GGCCGTCCATGCCGAGGTGAACGAAGGAGCGGACCGGCCCGAGCGGCCGCTGAAGCTCATCGAGATCCATCGCGAGGATATCGAGACGCTGCCGGACCTGATGAGCCAGCTGCGGGACGACCCGCACCGCTTCATCATTTTCTGCGACGACCTGTCCTTCGATGCGGACGACACGTCCTACAAGTCCCTGAAGGCGGTGCTGGAAGGCGGCATCGAGGGACGGCCGGAGAACGTGATCTTCTACGCGACCTCGAACCGCCGCCACCTGCTGCCGCGCGACATGATGGAGAACGAGCGCTCGACGGCGATTAATCCCGGCGAGGCCGTCGAGGAGAAGGTCTCGCTGTCCGACCGCTTCGGTCTCTGGCTCGGCTTCCACAAATGCAGCCAGGACGAATATCTCGAGATGGTGTTCGGCTACGCGGACCGGTTCGGCCTCGCCGACGACAAGGACGCCCTGCGGCGCGACTCCCTCGAATGGGCGACGACCCGCGGCGCCCGGTCGGGCCGCACCGCCTGGCAGTTCATCCAGGACCTGGCCGGCCGACAGGGCAAGGTTCTCGCCTGACTGATCGACATTTGGCGATATCCGATCTATATATCGCCAAATGTCGCCCATAGGGACGCACCGCATGGCCTCCGCCAGCATTGCCCCGATCCCGATCCGGCCGTCCCCTGATCCGGCCGGTCGCGTCACCGCCGAGGAGGCCCGCGCGATGCTGCGGGCGGTCATGAATCTCTTCGAGCGCTGGCGGCTGTCGAACGCCGACCGCCTGGTCCTTCTCGGATCGCCGAGCGAGCGGACCTTCCAGCGCTGGCGCAAGGGGGAGATCGGCCCGCTCTCCGTCGACACCATCCACCGCCTCGGCGATCTCCTCGGGATCCACAAGGCGCTGCGCTACATGTTCACCGATGTCGAGCGCGGCTATGCCTGGATCGGACGGCCGAACGAGGCCTTCGGCGGCCGCTCCGCGCTCGACGTGATGCGGCAGGGCGCGCCCGCCGACATCGCCCGGATCCGCGCCTATCTCGACGCCGAACGGGGCGGATGGTGACGAGCAAGCTCGCCTGGACCCCGGCCTACCGCATCATCCGCACGATCTACCCGCCCGTCGACCTCTTCGAGGACATCGCCGACCCTGCCGATTGGGAGCTGCTGGCCGAGGCGGAAGCGAAGCTCAACCCCCGCATCCGGGACGAGATCGGCAATCTCGCCCTCGTTCCGCCGGCCCGCCGCATCTCCGGTCCGACGGCCTCGATCGTCATGGGAGCCTTCACCCATGTCTCCCCCGACCGGGACAGCCGCTTCAGCGACGGCTCGTACGGGGTCTGGTATTGTGGGGACAGCCTCGAGGTCGCTCTCGCCGAGACGGCCTATCACTTCCAGCTTTTCATGCGGCGCACGGCCGAGCCGCCGGCCGATGCGGATTTCCGCGTCCTCACCTGCGAGGTCGGTGCGGCGATCGTCGATGCGCCGGCCGATTGCCTCGCCGATACGGACTGGCAGCCCGGCCAGCGTTTCGGCCGAGCGATGCGCGCGAACGGAACCGACGGCATCCGCTATCCGAGCCTGCGCTATCCGGAGGGCAAGGCCGCGGCGATCTTCTGGCCGGACTGCCTCACCCTGCCGATCACGCAGAACCAGCAACTGCGCTATCGCTGGAACGGCACGCGCATGACCCACTACCTGCCGCACGGCGCCACGGCCTGGACCATCTGGCCCATCGCCGGCATCACGTGACGCTCAGGCGGCGCTGCGCAACCGCGCGACCTCGGCCCGCAGCACCGGCAGGAGATCCGTCTCGAACCACGAATTTCTCCTGAGCCAGGCGGTGTTGCGCCAGGACGGATGCGGCAGGGGCAGGATGCGAGGCCGGCTCTCCGCCGCGAAGACGCCGCGCCAGCCCCGCATCCGCTCGCCGAGGCCGGGGCCGCGCCCGAGATGGCGGATCTGAGCGTGCAGCCCGATCGGGAGCAGCAACTCGATCCGCGGCAGGAGCGCGAGGAACGGCGCCTGCCAGCGCGGCGCGCATTCCCGCCGCGGCGGCAGGTCGCCGCCGTTCCGGTCGTAGCCCGGAAAGCAGAACCCCATCGGCACGATGGCGACGAGGTCCGGATCGTAGAACGCGGTCTCGTCGAGACCGAGCCAGTCGCGCAGGCGCATGCCGGACGGGTCCTGGAACGGGCGGCCGCTCTGATGGGCGCGGTTTCCCGGCGCCTGGCTCGCGACGAGGATGCGGGCGCGCGAGGTTCCCTGCACGATCGGGCGCGGCTCGTGGGGAAGCGCCGGCCCGTCCGGCTTGTCTCGGCAGATGCGGCAGCCGGCGACGCTGTCCTTCAGAACGACGAAGGGATCTGTCTCAGAAATCGTGGATCAGCCCGTCCCGGGCGATGAGGAGGCCCTCGGCGAGGGCTTCGTCGATCCGCTCCAGCATCGTCTCGCCCATATGGGTGAGCATGATGCTTTTCGCACGCAGACGCTCGCGCTCCTCCAGGATCCGCTGCAGGCTCATATGGGAGACCGGCGTCCCGTAGGGGTGGTAGCACTCGCAGATGAACAGGTCGGCATCCGCGGCGATGCGCGTGAGCGCCTCGGTCCATTCCGTATCGCCCGAATAGGCGAGGAGCCGGCCGCTGGCCGCGATGCGAAGGCCGGTCGCCGGCGCGCCGGAGGGATGGATCACCTCGTGGGACAGGAGCCCGACGCCGTGCCCCGACCAGGGCGTCTCGGTCGGCAGGTCGATCACGGTGAGTTCGAACTTCCAGTCGATCGCCGAGGTTCCAGGATAGAAGATCTCGGAGGCCGCAAGAAGTCTCTCGCGCGTCCCGACGGGACCGACGATCGTCAGCGGGCGCCTCTGCTTGCAGGCGAATTGGCGGAACAGCAGGAGAGCCGGGATCGCGCCGAAATGATCGCCGTGCAGATGGCTCAGAAGGATGACGTCGATCGACCGCGGATCGATCCCGCTGCGCCTCATCTCGACGAGCGAGGTCGCGCCGAAATCGATGGAGACGATCGCCTGCCCCGTCTCCAGCAGGAAGCAGGCATTCGCCCGGCCTCCCGATCCGAAGGCGTCGCCCGAACCGATGATGCGAAGTCTCATGTCAGGCGGCAGCGCTCGGGCGGGCGGCGAGCCGGGCATGCCAGGCCCGGACATTGGCGAGTTCCTCGGGAACGGCGATCTTGGGCAGCCGCATGAAGTCGATGGCGATGAGGCCCGTGATGTCGGCGACCGAGAAATAGTCGCCCAGGATGAAGGTCCGCCCCTCGAGATGCTGGTCGAGCAGGGCGAGGAAGCGCTGCACCCTCGGCCGGTTCGCCTCCGCCCATTCCGGCACCTGCGGCACCTCGAGCTCGGCCATCGCCGGATGCGTATGCCGGAACACGGCGGCGACCCCCATCAGGAGTTCGAATTCGAGCCGCCGCTGCCACATCTCGACAAGTCCGGCCTCGACCGGATCGCGCCCGAACAGAGCAGGCTCCGGCTGGAGCGCCTCGAAATAGCGGCAGATCGCGATCGATTCGGAGATGACCGTGCCGTCGTCCAGGACGAGGCTCGGAATGCGCTGAAGCGGGTTGAGGGCCGTGAAGGCGGCGCTCTGGTGCTCGCGCCTGGCGATGTCGACCTGCTCGAGCGGGACGCTGATCCCCTTCTCGGCGAGAAACACGCGCACGCGGCGCGGGTTGGGCGCCCGGCCTCCGTCGTAGAGCTTCATCGTCTCCGTCCTCCTCCGAAGGGTTGCGCGCGGCCTTCATTGAAAGCCCGGGCCGTCCGAAGCAAGGGCAAATGCCGGCCGACGCGGCCGCTGCGCCCTTACGCGGACGGGCTTCGCGGCTCGTGGCGACGGCGCCAATCGGCGGGGCGCTCGAAGGTGCCGGCCCAGAGCCCGACGCGGGCCTCCCGCGCCGCCCTCTCCTCGGCGTCATAGGCACCGTACGCGACCGCAAGGCCGCGACGCACCATCTCCGCCCCGAGGTCGATGTCGCCGACCGAACAGGTCGCCAGAAGCCGCTCGAACCGGTCGCGGCTCCCTCCCAGGCAGGCGACGGGGCGGCCCGAGATCAGCGCGCGAAGCGCCATCCTCGCCTCCTCGCCGCACGGATATCGGGCGCGATCGCGTTCGCATGTCTGCCGCAGCTCGGGTGCGTCCATGCCCTTGAGCCGGATGCGGCGCCCCGCGACGAGGAGCGTGTCGCCGTCGATCACGACGGGCGAGCCCTCGAGCCGCTCGCCCCGCAACACCGAGGCGAGGCCGAACAGCAGCCCGACGATCGTGAGCGCGGTCACGGCGTCCATCCATCCGATTGTACGCCTCACCCGCACATCGCCTCCTGGTTTCATTGATTCCGGCAGGACAGGATTAACGATTTACCACCATGATGATCGTGTCGGAGTGCGGCCGGCTGGGCGTTGCGTTGTCATGGGCGAACTCACCGCAGAGATGGTGGAGCAGGGGCGGGGACGGTCCCCCGGCCGTGAGCGCCGTCGTCGCCTCGCCCAGGACATGCGGACCGCCCGCGAGAAGCTGACCTCCTCGACGGGTCTCCAGCGCGCCTTCGACTACGAATTCCTGCGGGTCTATGCCGAGCAGCATCGCCGGTCCTCACTCGTGGTCCTCGGCATCGCGGCCGCGATCGCGACCGTTTCGAGCACATGGCTCCCGGCCCCGATGGCGGCGGCCTGGTTCGCCTTCATGTCGGCGGCGATCGGAATCCAGCACAGCCTCTCCCGGGGGTTCGCGGAAGCCGATCCGACGATCGTGTCGCTCGGGACGTGGCGGCGGCGATTCGCCCTCTCCGACCTTCTCCTCGGCGCGATCTGGGCCGCGGCCTTCAAGGAACTGGCCGAGGTCCCGGGCGGGACCTACGGCTTCGCCCTGTTCATGGGCGTGATGGTCGCCGCGACGACGGCCGTCCTGTCGGCTGCGATCCCCATCGCGGTCTATGCCGGCATCACCCCGCTGGCCCTCGTGGCCCTTGGGCTTCTCGGCCTGACGCGCGATTTCGGCTCGGCGATCCTCGCCGTCATGACGTCGGCCGCGCTCGTCTGCTTCATCTTCCTCGGCCACCGGCTCTATGACAGCACGCTGAGTTCGCTGCGCTGGCGCGCAGAGCGGGACCAGATGCTCGTGGAACTCGAGGAGGCCAAGGCCAATTCCGACGAGGCGCGGCGCCGCGCGGAGGAGGCCAATCTCGCCAAGTCCCGCTTCCTCGCGACGATGAGCCACGAGCTCCGGACCCCGCTCAACGCCATCATGGGCTTCTCGGAGGTCATGAAGAACGAGGTCTTCGGGCCTCACTCGAACCCGGCCTACCGGGAATATTCGGGCGACGTCCACGAGAGCGGCCAGCACCTCCTGACGTTGATCAACGAAATCCTCGACCTGTCCCGCATCGAGGCGGGACGCTACGATCTGTCCGAGGAGGCGATCCAGCTCTCCTGGGCCGTCAGCGAAGCGTCCCACATGGTCGCCATGCGCGCCAAGGCGAAGGGCCAGATCATCCGCGACCTGATCGACCCCTCCCTGCCCCGGCTTTGGGCGGACGAGCGCGCCGTGCGCCAGATCGTGCTCAACATCCTCTCGAACGCGATCAAGTTCACGCCGCCGGGCGGAGAGATCGAGATCAAGGTGGGCTGGACCGCCTCGGGCGGGCAATACGTCTCCGTGAAGGATAGCGGGCCCGGCATCCCCGAGGACGAGATCCCGATCGTCATGTCGTCCTTCGGGCGCGGATCGCTCGCCATCAAGACGGCCGAACAGGGCTCGGGGCTCGGCCTTCCGATCGTGAAGGGCCTGATCGACCTCCATGGCGGCGGCTTCCAGATCCGGTCCCGCGCGCGGGAGGGAACGGAGGTCATCGTGACCTTCCCCTCGGCGCGCGTGATCGACGCCCTGCCCGCCGTCGACATCCCGCGCGGCCCCCCTGCCCAGGCCGCCTGACCCGAGGACGGCTGCGTCGGGACGGCAGGGGCGCCGCGCGCGGTCCTCTGCTATGGCGATCCCCGACCCGCTTCCCACATCTGCCCGATGGCCGCCATCTCGTCCCCCTGCATCCGCATCTGCGTCATCGACGAGGCATCGGGCCTGTGCGAGGGCTGCGGGCGGACCCTGGCCGAGATCGCCACCTGGGGAACGATGGCCGAGGCTCATCGCACGGCGCTCATGGCAGACCTGCCGCGCCGTCTGAAGGAGGCGGGGATCACGGAGCGCCCCGCCGCCCCTCCCCGCGCCGCGACCGGGGTCGATTGATCCATGGTCGGTTCCGCCACCGCCCTCGTTCTCGTCTTCGCCGCGAGCGCCGTCCTCGCCTGGGGCGGCCCTGCGATCGCGGGCGTCCCGCCGCGCGAGGCCGTCTCCCTGCTGCTCTTCGGCGCGGTCGCGCTCTGGCTCACCGGCTGGGCCGTCGAGCGTTCCCGCCCGACCCTGCGCGACATGGCCGGCGCGGTCGTGATGTGGGCGATCTTCGTGATCTCCCTCACGGCCGTCTATGTCCGCCGCGACGACGTCTATGACGGCATGCGGAACTTCGTCGAGGAACTCGGCTATGGCCCGCCGGCGGCGATCGTCAGCGAGGGCGGCGAGGTCACGGTCACGCGCCGCCGCGACGGCCATTTCCGCTTCGAGATCGACGTCAACGGCAAGCCGTCGTCCTTCCTGTTCGACACGGGCGCGAGTTCCGTCGTCCTGACCGCGGAGACGGCCGAACTCGTGGGCTTCAAGCCCTCCGACCTCCGTTTCGTCTCGCCCGTCCAGACCGCGAACGGCCGGACCATGACGGCGCCCGTCGTGATCGACCGCCTCGCGATCGGACCGATCATCTTCACGCGCGTCTCGGCGCTCGTCGCGAGACCCGGTCTCCTGACCGACAACCTGCTCGGCCAGAGCGTGCTCGGCCGGCTCGAATCCTACGAGGTGCGCGGCAGCCGGCTCGTCCTGCGCGCCCGGAAGAGCTGAGCCGTCAGGCCGCGATCGGTTCGGGGGCGCTGCGCGAGACGAGCGCGACCGCCTCGCGCAGCGTCGCGAGGGAGGCGTCGGGACGGGTGCCCGCGGTCGCGAGATGGCGGCGATAGGCCCGCGCGCCCGGCCGTCCGTTGAACAGGCCGAGCATGTGCCGCGTCACGGCATGGAGGCGCAGGCCTTCCCCGAGACGGGCGGCGATATAGGGCTCGAAGGCCTCGATCGCCTCGAAGGGATCGGCCGCGGGCGCATCCTCGCCGAAGAGGTCGGGATCGACCGCGAGCAGCCGGGCCGGCTCGCCATACGCCGCGCGTCCCATCATGACGCCGTCGACATGGGCGAGTTGCGCCCGCGCCTCCTCGATCGTCGCGATGCCTCCGTTGATGCCGACGAGCCGATCCGGCCAGGCCTGTTTCAGGCGATGCACGCGGCCGTAATCGAGCGGCGGCACGTCGCGGTTCTCCTTCGGCGAGAGACCCTGCAGCCAGGCCTTGCGCGCATGGACGATCAGCGCATCCGCACCCGCCGCGAAGACCGTCCGCGCCATGGCGTCGAGCGCTTCCTCGATATCCTGGTCGTCGACGCCGAGCCGGCATTTCACCGTCACCGGCACGGAGACGGCGCCCTTCATCGCCGCGATGCAATCGCCGACGAGGCCCGGCTCACGCATCAGGCAGGCGCCGAAGCGTCCGTTCTGGACCCGGTCCGAGGGGCAGCCGACATTGAGGTTGATCTCGCCGTAACCCCGATCGGCGCCGATCCGCGACGCTTGCGCGAGGTCGGCCGGATCCGAGCCGCCGAGCTGAAGCGCGACGGGATGCTCCAGCGCATCGAAGCCGAGCAGCCGCTCACGCGGGCCGTGGATCACTGCGCCCGTCGTGACCATCTCCGTATAGAGCAGCGCCCGCCTGGACAGGCCGCGATGGAACGCCCGACAATGGCGGTCGGTCCACTCCATCATCGGCGCCACGGAGAATCGGACGTTTCGGCGAGCCATTCGTTCCCTATAGCGCCTTCGCTCTGTCAGGCCTTCTCTTCCTCGATCGCCAGCCGAACCAGCGTTTCGAAGAGCGCGTCCCCGGTCATGCGGGATGGGTCGAAGCCGCTCGCTTCGGCCGTCCCGCTATATCGCATGGTTTCGTGGACCGAAGCTCCGACGAAGCCCATCGACCAGTTGGCGAAGGCCCGTCGCGATGCCGGCTCGAATGCAAGCAGGGACACGTCACCATGCCGCTCGTCCTGCTGGATGCGCTCGAACACGTCCTCGATGGCCTCCCGCCGACCTTCCAGGACCTGCGCGAAACAACCCGAATTGAACATGAGCGCGCCGGTCACATTGTCCCGAGCATTGTTTCTCCGGCTCGCCTCGAGGATGGAGGAGATCGCCGTATCGAGCGCCTCGGGCCCGTCCGCCACGCGATTTCGGCTGTAATAGACGAGCCTGTACAGATCGGCCATCAGTCATTCTCCCGGGATGACGAGCCCTGAACTCCTGAACTCAGCAATGCGGCGGCCTCCCGAGCCGGGACTGGCCGGCCCGTGAAATAGCCCTGAACTTCCGTGCATCCTTCGCTCCGGACGCATTGCAATTCCGCCAGCGTCTCGACCCCTTCAGCCGTGGTTTTCATGCCGAGACCTTTGGCGAGGGCGGCGATCGCTCGCACGAGATGAAGACGATCCGGCTCATGGTCGATGTTCCGGATGAACGAGCGGTCGATCTTGATCTTGTCCAACGGGAATTTCTGCAGATAGCTGAGCGAAGAGTAGCCGGTTCCGAAATCGTCCATCGAGATGCGGATGCCGAGGGCGCGAAGGGAGCGGAGCACGGCGAGGACAGCGTCGCTGTTCTCGAGCAACGCGCCTTCGGTGATCTCCAGCTCGAGGCGGCTCGCAGGCAGACCGGTCGCCGAAAGAGCCGACGTCACGACCTCTAACAGCCTTCCGTTGCGGAACTGGACCGGCGACAGGTTCACGGCGACGGAGATGTCGCCGGGCCAGCTCATGGCCTCCCGACACGCGGTTCTCAGCACCCATTCGGATACGGCCGAGATGATCCCGATTTCCTCCGCCGCGGGAATGAATTCGCCGGGGCTGACGGGACCGCGTACCGGATGCTGCCAGCGGATCAGTGCTTCGAAGCCCGAAATGGCGCCCGTCGCGATGTCGACCTGGGGCTGGTACACCACATCGAACTGCTTCAGCGCCAGCGCCCGTCGAAGGTCGATCTCCAGGAGCCGTCGCGCCTGGATACGTTCCGTCATGCCGGTCTCGTAGACGCGAAACGTGCCTTTGCCTGCGGCCTTCGCCTGATAGAGCGCGAGGTCTGCGTTCTTCAGCAGAACATCGGCGTCGAGACCGTCCCGGGGTGCGACCGTGACGCCGATCGTCGCGCCGATATGGATGGTGTGCCCCTCCAGCACATAGGTGCGACCGATCAGGTCGACGAGCCGCGCCGCCAGAAGCTCCGCAGCGTCGGGTTGCTCGGCCGCGGACTGGATGACGCCGAACTCGTCGCCGCCCAAACGGGCGGCCACGTCCTCGTCCCGGAGCGCGCCGGTCAGTCTGGCCGAGACCTTGCGCAGCAGGGCATCTCCGAGCGGATGCCCGAGCGTGTCGTTGATCGCCTTGAACCTGTCGAGGTCGATCAGGAGGATCGCGACACGCCCACTGTTCCGCTTGACGACCTCCAGGCGATCCAGAAGCTGATGATGAAAGAGCGTCCGGTTCGCGAGGCCTGTCAACGGATCGCGGTTGGCGAGCTCCGCGCTTCGCACGTGATCGGTGACGTCGTCGAGGCTCAGCACGAAGCCGCCGTTGGACAAGGGGCGAACCTCACAATCGAGCACCCGTGAATCGGCGAGATGGACACGCGTGCAGGTGATCGGCTCGTCCGCTGCCGAGGAGAGGCGGGCTGCTTCGACCCCGCGAGCGCCGCAGCTGGTCAGCAGCGCTTCCATCGTACATCCGATCGGATCGACGCCGGCGAAGAGAGCCTCCGCGCTCGCATTGACGTATTCGATCTCCCGGTCCTCATTCAGGATGATCACCGCGGTCGCCATTTCCGGGAGTGCCGTCGGGCGCGGACCGGAAGCCGAACGCAAAGGGTCGCCGAACAACGCTTGATCGCTTCCCGTGGGCGATCCGTTCGCGGCGGCGCGATCCGGATCATGCCGGGGAGGAGTCAGGCCATGCCGCATCTTCGACCTCTTGGCCTTAGCCCCCCGCCGAGGGCTGCGACGATCGACCTGCGCATCACGAGGCTCCCATCATGGAGCGCTAACGCATCCCGCCGGCAATTTGTGCCTGACTGATCGGGGCTATCGCGGGCCGCCGGGGTCGATCGCCGGTGCCGAATGCGGAAACAGCCCTGAGCAATGCGCGCGACGCGGCGCGCGCCGAAGGCGTCGTCGTGATCGATCCATGGCAGCGTTGAACGGGTCGGCCTCTCCTCTCAATAGGACTGGAAGAGCGGGACGGGACTGGTCTCGAGCAGCGAATTCGTGACGCCGCCGAGCACGGCCTGGCGGAAGCGCGAATGGACGAAGGCGCCCATCACGATCAGCTCGGACCCCGCCGTGCGGACGTGCTCGCGCAGGGTCGCGGCCACGTCGCCGCCTTCGGCCTCGAGCAGCACGAGTTCGGCCGCGACGCCGTGCAGCGACAGATTGCCGAGGAGATCGGCGCCCGACGCCGCCTTGCTCAGGTCCTTCTCGCCGCCGACGACCACGACCGAGACGCTCTGTGCGCCCTTGAGCAGCGGCAAGGCATCGGCGACCGCCCGGGCCGAACGCGCGGAGCCGTCCCAGGCGATCGAGACCCGCTGCGGGGCGGGATTCCCGCCCTCCTTCGGCACCACGATGATCGGCCGCCCGCCATTGAACAGCGTCTCCTCGATCAGGTGACGGTTGCTGCCCAGCACGCCGTCGCCGGCGTCGAAGATCGCGACGTCCCGCACGCGCGCCAGGCGGCCGAAATGCTCGACGAGACCGTCGAAGACGCGGTCGGGAGCATCGATCGCGGCATCCACGCCAGCCTCCCCGGCGACCTGCCGGGCGGAGGCGCCCACTGCTGCCGCGACCTCGCGCCGACGCCTGTTCTCGTCGCCGACCAGCGAGGTCGCGACGTCTCCGATCACCGTATAGGGCACCACGAGCTGGGGCACGAAGACATGGATTGTCAGCTTCGCCTGCTGCCGCGCCGCGAACCCGGCCCCGAAACGGACGGCGGGACCCGCCGCGCCGACGCCGTCGAGGGCGGGCACGAGCCCGACCAGAATGCTCTTGAACGCCAGCGTCATCACCGCCCCCATTGTCGTTGCGTCACCTCGTCGGCGCCCTTCGGCCGAAGGGCCGCGAGGAACCGATGCCGGCGATCCTACCCGGACCGAAGCGGCGGCAATTGATCTGCCGCAAATCGGTCGCGGTCAGGCCCGGACGCCCCCGGGCCGAGGCGGCCGCGCTTACGACGTCGTCGTCTTCGACAGGCGCGGATCGGGCCAGAAGGAGGTCCCGCGGCGGGCGAGTCCTCCGCCCATTCCCATCGGGACGCCGTCCGCCCGCCAGCAGGCGGCTCCGGTCATCGTGCCGTCGGGCTCGAAGGCGATCGCGCACATCCCGCCCGCCACGTGATCGACCGCCGCGACCTCGTGACCGAGGCTCTCCAGAGCCGAGCGCGCGCCGTCCGCGATGCCCCGCTCGAGTTCGGCCTCCTGGCCCCAGGAGAAGACGCGCGGCGCCTCCACCGCCTCCTGCACGCTCATGCCGTGATCGACGAGGTTTAGGACGGCCTGCATGGCGGAGGCGGGGATGCGGTGCGCGCCCGGCAGTCCGAGGGCGAAGATCGGCTTGCCGTCGCGCTTGCCGATCAGCGCGGTGATGCCGCTCGTGATGCGCTTGCCCGGCTGCAGCGACAGCGCGAACCCGGGATGGGGATCGAACAGCGACATGTAGTTGTTGCAGATGACGCCGGTGCCCGGAACCATCACGCGCGAGCCGAACAGGCTGTTGATGGTCTGGGTGGAGGTGACGAGGTTGCCCTCGGCATCGGCGATCGTGACATGGGTCGTGTTGGCGGATTCGTTGGAGACGATGCCCGGCGCATAGGTGCCGGCGCGCGCGGGATCGATCTCCTGCCGCCGCAGGGCCGCGTAGTCCTTCGAGATCAGCCTGGCCTGCGGCACGTTCACGAAGGCGGGATCGGCCGTCGCGGCCCGTCGGTCCGCCGCCGCGATCTTGAGGCATTCGAGGACGAGGTGGAGGGTCTCCGGCGAGCCGAAGCCCAGCGCGCCGAGATCGAAGGCCTCCAGCATGTTCAGGATCTGGATCGTGTGCACGCCGCCGGAACAGGGCGGGGGCGGCCCCATGATCTCGACGCCGCGATAGGTCCCGCGAACCGGCTCGCGCTCGATCGTCCGATAGGCCTCGAGATCGGACAGGCGGAGGAAGGAGCCGGCCCCTTCGAGATGCCCGGCGATCTCGCGCCCCAGCGCGCCGCCATAGAGGAGGCCGGGCCCGTCCTTCGCGATCCGCCTGAGCGTCTGCGCATAATCCCCCTGGACGAGGAGGGCACCCGCCTCGAGCGGGCGGCCGCCGGGCAGGAACACCTCGGCGATCGCCGGGTCGAGGGCGAGGTCGGAGGCGGCGTCGGCGATGCAGTTCGCGAGATAGGGCGTGACCCGGAATCCGCGCGCGGCATGCCGGATGGCCGGTTCGGTCAGCGCGTCGAGCCCGAGGCTGCCGAACCGCTCGGCGACCTCGCACCAGGCCTTGAGGTTGCCCGGCACCGCGATCGCCTTCGGGCCGACGCGGTTCTCCCGTCCCTCCGTTTCCATGTAGTCGGGCCAGGTGTCGGAGATGGGCCTGTAGCTGTCCGGCCGCGCCGCCGCGGGTGCGGTCGAAAGACCGTCGATGACCATCTCGCGGCCGTCGGCGAGGCGGATCAGGGCCGTGCCGCCGCCGAAGATGCCGACCATCATCGGCTCGACGACCGTGAGCGTGAACAAGGCCGCCACCGTCGCGTCGACGGCGTTGCCTCCCGCGGCCATGATCTCGACGGCGGCGGCGGACGCGAGCGGATGGTTGGTCACGGCCATGCCGCGCGTCGCCGTGACCGACGTCTTCTCGCACATGAAGGGGCTGCCCGCCCTCGACCGCCAATCCGCCACGATGATTCGCCCTGCTCGATGGGCCGGACGTCGCCGGCATCGACCGCATTATCGGTCGAGGGGTCGCTCAGGTCCAACACGATGCCGATGGAACCGATCAAAGATCAGACCGGGCGGCAGCCGGCTCTCGGGCTCACTCCCGCAGGAACAGCCCGCGCGCGGCATCCTCGCTGAAATACTCGATCCTCAGGGAGGCGACCTTGCCCTCCGATCGATCGAAGGTCAGCGTCGAAATCGAGCCGGGAGCCGCGTCCTCGCCGTCGAGATCGAAGGCGAAGGTGTCGCCGTTCCAGTGGCGCAGCCTGAAGAGCTTGGCGCCGTCCCGGCCGGCGGCGAGGGTCAGCCGCCCTTGCCCGCGCGTGATCGCGATCCGCCCGAAATAGGCGTTCGCGTAGGCGCCGAGATACGCCTCGTCGGCGGCGGGCGGCAGCGGCGCGGAGGGCGGCGCCTGGCCGACGAGCGAGCCGAACGGCTTGTGCATCGGGGCGAAGAGGCCCGCATAGGCGGAAAACCAGTCGCGCGTGACGGTGCCGAACTGGACGAGATCGGCGAATTCGGCGCCGAGAGCCTCGACCGCCCCCGTCGGCGCGGCATTCGACAGCACGACGATGCCGAGATCGAGCGAGGGAACGAGCACCAGGTTCGTCGCCGCGCCGAGGAGGAAGGCGCCCGAATGCGACAGCACCACCCGCCCGGAGGGCGACACGTTCACGCCGATGCCGAACCCGTAGAAGCCCGCGCGATCCGACGGGTTCGCCGGCGCATGAGAGACGGTCTGCGGCCCCAGCATCGACCGGAGCGCCGTTTCCGTCACGACGGCCTTGCCTGCGCTCCTCCCGCCCGCGAGCACCATCGCCATCCAGCGCGCCATGTCGGAGGCCGTCGAACTGACGCCGCCGGCCGGCGATTGCGCGTCCGGATCGCGCTGATACTTGGCGCGGTAGACCCCATCGACCTTGACATGGGGGACTGCGCGGTTGCCCCGGCGCATGAAGTCCTCGAAGCGCGAACTGGTCCGGCTCATCCCGAGCGGGCCATAGATCGTCGTCTGCGACAGCGCCGACCACTCGGTGCCGGACGCCCTGGCGACCGCTTCGGCGGCGGCCGTCACGCCGAAATTCGTATAGGCGTAGCTCGCCCGGAAAGGCGAAAGGGGCAGATGGCGCAGCTTCCCGAGGATATGGGCGCGGTCGTAGCCCAGATATTCGAGAACGTCGCCGCCGTGATCGGGCAGGCCCGATCGGTGCGCGTAGAGATCGCCGACGGTGACGTTGCGGCTCACCCACGCATCCGACAGTGCGAAGCCGGGCAGGAGGTCGCCGACCGGCGTGTCCCACCGAACGGCACCGCGGCCGTCGCCGATCGTGGCGGCGACGACGCTCGCGCCGACGGGCTTCGACAGGGACGCGAGTTGGAACACGGTCTCGGCGTCGACGGCGCCCGGCTCGCCCGCCTGGCGGACGCCGAACCCCTTCGCATAGACGGTCCGGCCGCCGCGCACGACGGCGACCGACAAGCCGGGTATGCCGGCCTTGCGCATGATCCCCGCCGCCAGCTCATCCAGCCGCGCCACGGCCGCGTCGATCCGGGCGGGCGGCACCGGCAGAGCCACGGCCTCGGAAGGGGACGATGTGGGATCGATCACCACCTCGGCAGCTCCTCGGCCCGGCACCGACAGCGCGAGGACCGCAGCCAGCGCGAGGGCCGCGGGGCGATGGCGGCGGGCCAAGCCGCGACGCTCGCAGGGCAACCGGCCGCCGCCCCGGTCCACGCACGAGGAATGAAGGCGCATCGTACGGTTCCTCGAGACGTCCCGGGACCGTCGAGAGATCACGAGCGCGAGCGCCGCTCAAGCCCGACTTCTCGATGCGGATCGGAATAGCGATGCGTCCCGTGCGGGCGCCACGGCGGATCGGCTCGCCGTCCGATCCCGGCGAGCACACTCTGGATCGGTTCCAGATCATTGTGATTGCGTGACAAAACGCGATTGACTATGCGCGGGTCTTTCCGGCTTCGCGGAGGCAGGCCGCAGGCGAGGACGATCGCTCGACGGTGCCGTCGAAGCGGAGCCGAGACGCCTCGCGGGTCCTTCGCGTCCGGTCCTTCGACAGGCGACCGAGCGGACACGCCGACCGCCCGGGCGAGGCTCGACCCCGCACCGGGCAGCAATGGAGACGATCGTGCAGAGGATGAAGGTTCGTTCTGTCGGGGCCCTTGGGCGGCGGGCCGCCTGCCTTCGGCCGGGCCTGCGGGGCGCGCTCGTCGCGGCCGCCGTCCTGGCAGCCTCTGCCGCCACCGCGCAGCAGCGGCCGGCTGCGGCCCCGGCCAAACCGGCACCCGCAGTGACGCAGCCGGCCCCGGCTGCCCAATTGCCGAACGGCGCCAACGCGATCAACGAGACCTTCGGCGACTGGACCGTCGATTGCCGCATCACCGACAACCAGAAGCGCTGCGTCCTCTCGCAGGTCCAGGGCAACAGACAGACCGGCCAGCGCGTCTTCGCGCTCGAGCTGGACGTCCCGAAGGACGGAAAGACCGAAGGCACGATCCTGATGCCGTTCGGGGTCAATCTCGGCAGCGGCGCGCTCCTCAAGCTCGACGACAAGGACCTCGGCCAGGGCCTGCGCTTCTCGACCTGTATGCAGCAGGGATGCCTGCTGCCGGTGAGCCTTCCGACCGTCGCGACGGACGCGATGCGGGCCGGCAAGACGCTCGTCGTCGCCTCCCTCAACCTGTCGACCGGCGAGCCCATCACCTTCAACGTGTCGCTGGACGGCTTCGGTGCGGCCCTCGACCGGACGATCCAGCTCGGCCGCTGAGGCCTGATCGCGTTCGGCGGGCCTTGGCCTGACCGGACGGATCGCCCACACTGCGCTCAGCTCCGGGCCGGGTCCGATCCCGATGCGGGGCTTCAGCCCATCCCGGACACGCCCCGATGATCCACGATCCGCCCCTCATCCGCCTGCGCCGGACCGTTCCGCGCCCCACCGAGGCGCAACTCGCGGCTCTGCGCGGGACGCCGACGGGCTTCGTCGTCGACGCGATGCATGGCGACGCCGCCTTCTCCCGGGACATCAAGCCGATCGTCGCCGACCAGGCCTCGTTCTGCGGCGTGGCCGTGACCTGCCAGGTCGGGCCCGCCGACAATCTCGCCATCTTCGCGGCCCTTCCCCTGCTCCAGCCCTCCGACGTCATCGTCGCGGCGGCCGGCGAGTTCTACGGCACCGCCGTCGTCGGCGATCTCGTGCTCGGCATGGCGAAGAATGGCGGCGCGGTGGGCTTCGTGACCGATGGCTGCGTGCGGGACGTGCCGGGCATCCGCGATGTCGGCCTGCCGTGTTTCGCCGCGGGCGTGACGCCCAATTCGCCGGCCAAGACCGGGCCTGGGACGGTGAACCTTCCCGTCACGCTGGCGGGCCGCCACGTGCGGCCGGGCGACGTCGTCATCGGGGATCAGGACGGAGCGGTGGTCGTCCCCTTCGAGGAGATCGACCGCGTGATCGCGGCCCTCGAGGAGATTCGCGCTGCCGAGGCCGCGCTCGTCGCGAAGGTCCAGGGCGGCCTCAAGGTCCCGCCCTGGGTCGAGGCGATGCATCGGGACGGCCGCGTCGTCGAGGTCGACTGAAGGCCCCTCGCCCGGCGAGGCGGGCTCAGCTTCTCCAGCGCAGCGTGCGCGGGACGAGCGGGTTGGCGAAGGGGCGCGATTCCGACTGCGCACCCTTCCACTCGTCCTTGACGCGCATCCACCAGCGCGCCTGCGTGTCGGCGTCGTTGATCAGCATCAGGCGGGGCTGGTGCATCAGCCCCTCGCGCTGCTGCACGACCACGCGCCGGTCCTGGTCGAGGAAGACGGTCATGAGGTGCTGCGCCAGCGGCCGCACGAAGGGCACCCAGCCCGGCGTCGTCCAGAAGAACTGGTAGACCTCGGTGTCCTCCTCGGTGACGGGCGTGATCGCGGTGAGGCCGACGACGGCGTGCTTGTCGCCGTGCACCTCCTCGATGCGAAGGCCCGGCAGCTTGTAGGAGATCTCGGTCTCGACGTCCTTGCCGAGCAGCTTGTAGACGAGGTTCTGCGGCGGCAGCTTGTGGCGCACCATGCGCCAGCCGAGCTCGGACGGCTCGAAATGCTTCTCCTTCGGGCGGAGCTTGGTCGCGTCCTTCTTGAACCACCACGACGTATGCACGAAGGCCGCGTGGGTCGGGTCCATCAGGCCGAAGGCGGCATGGTCGGTCGAGCAGGGAAAGGGCAGCATGATGCCGAGCGTCGGGGCGACGTCGTCGGCGAAATGGGGCATCCGGGCCGGCTCCGGCTGGCCGCCCTCCGCGGGCGTCTCGCCGTCCTTCGGGAAATAGATCCAGATCAGGCCCTGCTGCTCGATGCAGTCATAGGCGCCGCATTTGATGCGGCCGAACTCGATCTTCTGCTCCTCGCGAAGCGAGGGCACCTCGACGCAGGTGCCGGTGCGGTCGAACTTCCAGCCGTGATAGCAGCACTGGACGGTCTCGCCGTCGAACTTGCCGTAACGGAGCGGAATGCCGCGATGGGGGCAATTGTCCCTGAGCGCGAAGACCTTGCCGTCGTTGTCGCGGCCGATCAGGACGGGCTCGCCCATCAGCGTCTTCGGCAGCATCTTGCCGCGACGGACGGATTTTCCGGGCGCGGCGACGTACCAGAGGCCGCGCAGGAGTTCGGCTTTCAGGCCCTGCATGGGTTGGCCTGCCTCATGCGCATCACCGTGCTCTCCGCAACTCCTTCTCCCCTTGCGGGAGAAGGTGGCCTCGGCGTCAGCCGAGGTCGGATGAGGGGTGGATCCGCGACGAGTTCGGGGCGTCGCCCCTCATCCGTCAGCGCTCCGCGCTGCCACCTTCTCCCGCAAGGGGAGAAGGAAGCTGTGCGCCAACTCACGCGGCCTTGACGACATCCGCCGGCAGGGCGGCCTTGGCCTTCTCGACGATCGCCGCGAAGGCAGCGGAATCGTGGATGGCGATGTCGGACAGGACCTTGCGGTCGACCGTGATGCCGGCCTTGGCGAGGCCGTCGATCAGGCGGGAATAGGTGAGGCCATGCTCGCGCGCACCAGCATTGAGACGCTGGATCCAGAGCGCCCGGAAGGTGCGCTTCTTGTTCTTGCGATCGCGATAGGCGTATTGCATCGCCTTCTCGACCGCCTGCTTGGCGATGCGGATGGTGTTCTTGCGCCGGCCATAATAACCCTTGGCGGCGTCGAGGACTTTCTTGTGCTTGGCGTGGCTGGTCACGCCGCGTTTGACACGGGCCATGATGAGACTCCTGAATTCGGGACGGTGAAGAAGCGACTTGCGCGAAAGCGGGCTGCGATCAGCCGTTCGGCAGGAAGAACTTCTTCATGTTGTCGGCATCGCCCTTGAACATCACGGTCGTGCCACGCTGGTTGCGGATCTGCTTGTTGGTCCGCTTGATCATGCCGTGGCGCTTGCCGGCCTGGGCCATGATCACCTTGCCGGTTCCCGAAATCTTGAACCGTTTCTTGGAGCCCGAATGGGTCTTCAGCTTGGGCATTTTGCTCTCCTGCGGCGGGGGGCCGCCGATATGCGCCGCGCGGAAATGCGGCGGATGCCGCGCCCCGGGACGCCTCGATGCTGCTGGAGCATGCCGAACCGCCACGGCAGCCCTTGAAGGCCGGGCGGTTCGAAGGCGGGGCTTATGCCAGAGCGCCGGCCGCTGATCAAGGGCGGCGGGTCAGCAAACCGCACCATCCGCTCATCCCGCGGGCCTGCGACAAAAATGCTCGGCGATCGACCCAAGGAATTCCGCCGCCGCCGCGTCTCATGTGTCGAGTGCTCGAGATTCCGCGGAGGCATCGGACCAGGCGATGAGGCTGCAGCTTGTACCAGATGCCTGCATGACGGCCGAGGAGGACGCTCCCAGGGTTTCGACCCATGCCGGGAAACCCTACCCTCCTCCTGCTGAGGTGGCGACCGGAGGTCGCCCTCGCAGCACGCGCGACCGGGATGCGTCCTTCGAGCCCCCCGGGGCAAGCCCGGGGACACCTCAGGATGAGGAGGGAGAAATCAGCCGGCTTCGGGTCGTCGCCTCGGACCCCGACCTCCCTCTCGCCCGCGAGGCCGCTGCCGGCAGCCGGGTCGCCTTCGAGGCGCTGCTGCGACAGCATTACGACCGCATCCACCGCATCGCCTGGCGCATGACCGGCTCCTCGGCCGATGCCGAGGATGTCGCGCAGGACGTCTGCTGCGCGCTGGTCGAGACGATCGCCACCTTCCGCGGCGAGGCGCGGTTCACGACCTGGCTGTCCGGGATCGTGATCAATGCCTGCCGCGATCACCTCCGCCGCAGGCAGGCGCAGGAGCGTCAGCGCGAGGGCCTGTCCGTCCTCGCCGATCTCGCCGCCCCGGCCGACGGGCGCG
The DNA here is from genome assembly GCF_004363955.1 of Enterovirga rhinocerotis. Lineage (GTDB taxonomy): Bacteria > Pseudomonadota > Alphaproteobacteria > Rhizobiales > Beijerinckiaceae > Enterovirga > Enterovirga rhinocerotis. The sequence continues at coordinate 427,307 of NZ_SNZR01000013.1, read as the reverse complement.
ACCTCTACCGGCAGAGCTGGCTCGCCAGCGAGATCGGCCGCCTGCCGGCGGACCTGCGCGAGACCATCCTCCTCGTCGCCGGCGAGGGCCTGACCCATGCCGAGGCGGGCACCGCGCTCGGCATCGCCGAGACGACCGTGTCCTGGCGCCTGCACGAGGCGCGTCGCCTCGTCGCCGACCGCCCCTGACCTTCACCTAGGAGAGCGTGATGACCGCAGAGTTCCGCCTGGACCGGCTCGAGACGCCCGCCCCCTCCCGCGAGGCGCGCGACCGCGCCGTCTCCGCCGCGCTCCAGCGCTTCGACCGGCACTATCCGGGCCGCGCCGCGACCGGACGCGTCGCGGCGGATCGCGGCCAGGCGACGTCGCCGCGCCGCCGCTTCGTGATCCGCCGCCACCAGGCCGCCCTCGCCGCGTCCCTCGCGATTCTGATCGGCGGCCCGCTGACCTACATGGTCGCGCGGGATGACAGGCCGGCCGAACAGGCGGTGGAGGCCGAGGTCTCGAAGCCGGCGCAGGTCCGGACGGCCGAAGCGCCGGCACCAGAAGTCGTCATCCCGCCGCCCGATGCGGCCGGGCCAACCGTGGTTCCGCCTGCCGAGCCGACAACGCCGGCGGCTGAGCCTCGAGGCGCGACCGCCGATGCAGCCGCTCCTCCGCCGCCCACAACGGCCGCGCCGGCCCCCAAGCTCGCCCGGCCGTCGCCCGTCCTCACGCGGCAGATGCCGCATGTGGTCCACCGCGAACGTCTCTACGCGCCCGAGATGCGGATGGCCCAAGGGAGTGCCCAAGGCGGCGCGGCGCTCATGGAAAGGCCACCCGTCGTACCCGAGCCCCAGGGTCGCGACCAGTTCGCCGGCGCGGCCGAGAACGGCTTCAAGACGGCGAAGGACCAGCCCGTCTCGACCTTCTCGATCGACGTCGACACCGCCTCCTATTCCTTCGCCCGCGCCTCGCTCGGCCGGAACGTCCTGCCGCCGCCGGCCTCGGTGCGGACGGAGGAGCTGATCAACTACTTCCCCTACGCCTATCCGGCGCCGGCGAGCCCCTCCGAGCCTTTCCGGACGGATATCGCCGTCTTCCCGAGCCCCTGGACCGAGGGTCGCAAGCTCGTGCGGATCGGCATCAAGGGTTACGCCGTGCAGAAGGCGGAGCGGCCGCGCGCGAACCTCGTCTTCCTCGTCGACACCTCGGGCTCGATGAACGCGCCGAACCGGCTGCCGCTCGTCAAGCAGTCGCTCGCCATGCTGCTCGACCAGCTCGACGGGCGCGACCGGGTCGCGATCGTGACCTATTCCGGCTCGGCCGGCACCGCGCTCGAGCCGACCCCGGCCTCCGAGAAGGCGAAGATCCTCGCCGTGATCGACGGGCTCGGGGCGGGCGGCTCGACGGCCGGCGGCGAAGGCATCCGGCAGGCCTACAGCCTCGCCGAGCGCAGCTTCGACAAGGAGGCCGTGAACCGCGTCGTCCTCGCGACGGACGGCGATTTCAATGTCGGCATCCGCAGCCGCGACGAGCTGAAGGGCTTCGTCGAGCGCGAGCGCGGCAAGGGCATCTTCCTGTCGATCCTCGGCTTCGGCATGGGCAACTATAACGATGCCCTGATGCAGAGCCTCGCCCAGAACGGGAACGGGACCGCCGCCTATATCGACACCATCGCGGAGGCGCGGAAGGTGCTCGTCGAGGAGGCCACCTCGACGCTGATCCCGATCGCGAAGGACGTGAAGATCCAGGTCGAGTTCAACCCGGCGACGGTGCAGGAATACCGGCTCGTCGGCTACGAGACGCGGCTCCTCGCGCGGGAGGATTTCAACAACGACAAGGTCGATGCCGGGGATGTCGGCTCGGGCCAGAGCGTGACGGCGCTCTACGAGATCGTGCCGGCCGGCGGCGCGGGAAGCGTCGCGGCCCTGCGCTACGGCGCGGAGGCGGCCCCGGCGGCGAGCGGGGCGCCTGCCGCCGGCAGCGATGCGAAGGCGGAGGAATACGGGTTCGTGAAGATCCGCTACAAGCTGCCGAATGCCGACACGAGCACGCTGATCTCGACGCCGATCGGCAAGGCGGGCGAGGCGGCGAGGTTCGAGGACGCGCCGCAGGAGGCCCGCTTCGCGACCGCCGTCGCCGGCTTCGGCGAGATCCTGCGCGGCGGCAGGCATACCGGCCGCCTCACCCTCGACGACGTCGTCCGCATCGCCCAGGGCGCCAAGGGCGACGACCCCTACGGCTACCGCGCCGAGTTCGTGAACCTCGCCCGCGCCGCGAAGACGGCCTCGTCGCTGCCGGCGCAGCGGCGTTGAGCCGAGCATTGAAGGTGGCATCGAACGATGCCATCTTTGATGCCTCTGTCAGCCTGCGATCGCCGCTATGCGAACAACCTTGTCATTGGATGACGACCTCTTGGAGAAGGCGCGGCGCTATACGGGGATCGAGGAGAAGTCCGCCATCGTCCGCGAGGCACTGAAGGCGCTGATCGAGCGAGAGGCGTCACGGCGCCTCGCGCGCCTCGGCGGCAGCGAGCCGGACTTGTCTGCACCTCCCCGTCGGCGCTCCGGCCCCGCGTGATCCTCGTCGACACCTCGGTCTGGATCGATCACCTCAATCGCGGCGATTCTCTCCTTTCCGAGCTCCTGAACAAGGGGCTCGTCGCGACTCACCCTTTCGTCATCGGCGAACTCGCGCTCGGTTCGTTGCGGCAGCGAGACCGCGTGATCCAGGCGCTTCAGGCGCTTCCGACGATCCCCCGCGCCTTCGACGATGAGGTTCTGGTCTTCATCCAGAATCACGCCTTGCAGGGCAGCGGGATCGGCTATGTCGACGCGCACCTCCTGGCGTCCGTGCAACTCGCTCAACCATCGTCGCTGCTGACGCGAGACCGCAGGCTCGGAGAAGCCTGCCGACAACTCGGCATCTCCTACGCTCCCGGGGCGTAACGCGCCCTATTCCGCCGGCTGGAGCCGCGTGGCCCTGCGCCGCCCCGGACGGTGGAGGCGGCTGAGCAGAAGGTAGATGGCGGGCGTCGTGTAAAGCGTCAGGACCTGGGAGACGATCAGGCCGCCGATGATGGTGATGCCGAGCGGGCGGCGGATCTCGGCCCCGACGCCGGTCGCGATGGCGAGGGGGACGGCGCCGAGGAGGGCGGCGAAGGTCGTCATGAGGATCGGGCGGAAGCGCTCGATCGCCGCCGCCACCGCCGCACGCGCCGGCTCCATTCCCTCGCGCTCGAAGGACAGCGCCGCGTCGACCAGCATGATGCCGTTCTTCTTCACGAGCCCGATCAGGAGGATCAGCCCGATCAGGGCGATGATCGAGAGGTCGAGCCCCGTCACCTGAAGCGCGATCAGCGCGCCGAGCCCCGCCGATGGCAGCGTCGAGAGAATGGTGAAGGGGTGAACGAGGCTTTCGTAGAGCACCCCGAGGATGATGTAGACCGCGACGAGCGCCGCGAGGACGAGGAGCCCGTAATCGCCCGCGCCGCCCGCGAAGGCCTTGGCGTCGCCGGCGAATTCGAAGCGGATACCGGGCGGCAGCGGCAATTCCCGGATGGCAGCCGTGATCGCCTGCGTCGCGGCCTCGATGCCGAGCCCGCCCGTGACGTTGTAGCTGATGGTCACGGCCGGAAAGGAGCCCTGGTGGTTGACGGTCAGCGGCGCGAGGCCCCGCTTGACCGTGGCGAGCGCCGAAAGCGGCACCGCCGTCCCGTCCCGCCCCGGGACGTAGAGGCGGGTCAGGTCGCTCGGGTCGTCCCGGTCGCCGCCCCGCACGTCGAGGATGACGCGGTACTGGTTGCGCTGGGTGTAGATGGTCGAGATCTGGCGCTGCGAGAAGGCGTCGTTCAGCACCGCCCCGACATCCTGCATGCTGACGCCGAGCCGCGAGGCGGCCGTGCGGTCGACCTCGACGGTCGCCTGCAGCCCGCCCTGGTCCCGGTCGCTCGAGAGATCGGCGAGCCCCTCGACCTGCCGGAGCCGCTCGAGGATGCGCGGCGTCCAGGCGTCGAGTTCGTCGATATCCTGCGACAGCAGCACGACCTCGTATTGCGAGCGGCTCTGACGCCCGCCGGCCCGGACGTCCTGCGCCCCGAAGAGGAAGGCGCGGATGCCGACGATCTTGGCGAGTTCCGCCCGCAGCCGGGCGATCACGACCTGGGAGGTCTCCCGATCCGCGTCCTGCCTGAGGCTCACAAAGAGCCGGCCCTGGTTCACCGAGCCGCTCCAGCCGCTCGACCCGGCCGACGAGGAGACGCCCGCCACGGCCGGGTCGGCGCGGACGACCGCGGCCACCCGCTCCTGGAGCGCGGCCATCGCGGGGAAGGAGATGTCGGGCGAGGCCTGGGCGAAGCCGATCAGGAGACCGGTATCGTCCTGCGGGAAATAGCCCTTCGGAATGGTGCGGAACATGTGCATCGTCAGGCCGACGGCTGTCAGCGTCACGAGCAGCATGAGCCAGGGATGGCGCAGGGCGTCCCCGAGCGTCTCCGCATAGAGCCGGGTCAGCCGGGCGAGGCCGCCCTCGACGACGCGGTCGAGCCAGCTCTGCTTCGCGCGCCCGTGCGGCAGATGCCCGACGATCATCGGCGCGATGGTCAGCGAGACGAGCGTCGAGACGACGACGGCCGCACCGAGGGTCGCGGCGAATTCCTGGAAGAAGCGCCCGATCACCCCCGGCATGAAGAAGAGCGGGATGAAGGCGGCCAGCAGCGACAGGCTGATCGAGATGACCGTGAAGCCGATGTCGCGCGCACCTGCGATGGCGGCCTCCATGCGGGTCATGCCCTCCTCGAGCCGCTTCTGGACGCTCTCGATCATGACGATCGCGTCGTCGACGACGAAGCCGACCGAGATCGTGATCGCCATGAGCGACAGGTTGTCGAGCGTGAAGCCGAACAGCCACATCGCCGCGAAGGTGCCTGCGATCGAGAGCGGCACGGTGATCCCGGCCGCGAAGGTCGGCGTCGCCCGGCGCAGGAACAGGAACACCACCAGCATCACGAGCGCGATCGTCTCGAGCAGCGTGCCGCGCATGTTGGCGAGCGAGGCGCGGATGGTGAGCGTGCGGTCGCTCATGATCTCGATATCGATCGCGGCCGGGATCCAGCGCCGCAACTCGGGCAGCACGGCGCGGACGCGGTCCACCGTCTCGACCACGTTCGCGCCCGGCTGGCGCGTGACCTGGAGCGTCACGGCGGGCAGGCCGTTATACGAGCCCGAGGCGCGCCGGTTGCGCGTGCCTCGCTCGACCGTCGCGACATCGGCGAGGCGGACGACGATGCCGTTGCGGGAGCGCACGACGATCCGGCCATATTCCTCGGGTGTGCCAAGCTGACCGTCGAGTTCGAGCGCGATGGCCCGGTCGGGCCCGTCGAACGAGCCGAGCGGCGCGCGGACATTCGCCGCGACGATGGCGTTGCGGACATCTTCCGACGACAGATCCATCGCGGCCATGCGCTGCGGATCGAGCGTGACCCGGATCGCCGGCTGCTCGGCGCCGCTGACGATCACCTCCGCGACCCCTTCGACCTGGGCCACCCGCTGGGCGATCACCGTGTCGGCGACGTCGTAGATCGCCGAGGCGGGCATCGTCTTCGAGGTGAGGGCGAGAATCAGGACGGGGAAGGCGCCGGGATTGGCCTTGCGATAGGTCGGGGGGCTCGGCAGGTCCGAGGGCAGGTCCGTCGCGGCGGCGTTCAGTGCCGCCTGGACGTCCCGCGCCGCCTTGTCCGCGCTGCGGCCGAGATCGAACTGGACGGAGATCGAGGTCGAGCCGAGCGAGGAGGTCGAGGTGAGCTCGGTCACGCCCGCGATCGCGCCGAGCCGTCGCTCGAGCGGTGCGGCGACGGTCGAGGCCATGGTCGCGGGATCGGCGCCCGGCCGCTGGGCCGAGACGCGGATCGTCGGGAAGTCGACGGTCGGCATCGAGGCGACGGGCAGGAACAGATAGGCCACGAAGCCGACCAGCAGCAGCGCCACCGCGATCAGCGTCGTCGCCACCGGCCGCCTGATGAAGGGCTCGGAGGGGTTCACGAGGATCGCTCATAGCGCGTTCCGGGCCGGAGCGGCAGCGTCCCGGCACGCCACCTCCCCGGCGCGGGCGTTTCGCCGCGGGAGCCGGAGGAGATCGGCTTGACCCCGATCGCCCCGGACGGCCAAGCTGACTTCATCAAGGGGAGGATCGTCATGCCGCAATCGGCCCGATACGCATATCCGGACGCCATCGTCAGCACGGCGTGGCTCGCGGACAATCTGGCCGACCCGTCCCTGCGCATCTTCGATTGCACGACGTATCTGCGCTACGAGACCGGGACGGGCCGGCCCTACCGGGTGGAAAACGGCCGCGAGGACTACGATCGCGGGCACATTCCCGGCTCGGCCTATCTCGACCTCCAGGGCGAGCTTTCCGACCCGTCCAGCCGCTACAATTTCATGATGCCCGAGGCCGAGGACCTCGCCGCGCGCTTCGCGCGGAAGGGCGTCGGGGACGGGACGCGCGTCATCCTCTATGCGCGCAAATCCCCGCAATGGGCGACGCGGATCTGGTGGATGCTGCGCTCCATCGGCTTCGACGATGCGGCGGTGCTGGATGGCGGATTCGACCTCTGGGAGGCGGAAGGCCGCCCGACCGAGACGGCGGAGACCCGATACGAGCCTGCAACCCTCGCAGCCCGTCCGCGCGCGGGACTCTTCGTCGGCAAGGACGAGGTGAAGAACGCCATCGGCGACGGGGCGACCTGCACGATCAACGCCCTCGCCCCCGATCTGCACCAGGGCGACAATCCCCGCTACGGCCGCCCCGGTCGCGTTCCCGGAAGCGTGAACGTTCCGGCCGCCGCTCTGGTCGATGCCGGCGCGCTGACCTTCAAGTCGCCGGAGGAGGCCGCGGAGCTGTTCCAGTCGGTCGGCGCGGACAAGTCGAAATCGATCCTGCTCTATTGCGGCGGCGGCATCGCGGCGACCCTCGACGCCTTCCTCCTGCACCAGCTCGGCTATGCGAACATCGCCGTCTACGACGCTTCGATGAGCGAATGGGCGAAGGACGAGACGCTGCCCATCGAACGGGGATAGGAACGCAGGGGCCGGCACACCCGGCCCCTGCCGCCGCCCGGCCTGACCGAATCCCCCTCGCCTTCCGAGCCGTCACGACCGCCGATCGACGGCTCCTGTCCCGGCGCCCCACCGGACGCCGCTGACCCTCGCGCGGGGTCCGTCCGATAACCGACGCACCGCGCCCGCCGCTGCGAACCGCAGCCTTTGCAGCGGTCTTTCCACCGCGTCCGTCGTCGCGCTTTACGCCTCGTTAACCATAGCGTCCCTACACGGACATCACTGAAAATTTACCAAGATGACCGCCGTGTTAACCGAATCCCGGCCGATCCGCCTCAAAGGACGCAGCTTTCTCGCCCTGGCCCTCGCGCCGGAGCTGCCCTTCGACGATTGGCTGGCGCGGCTCGACGACCTTGCCGCCCGGTCGACCGGGTTCTTCCTGCAGCGGCCGGTCGTACTCGACGTCAACGGCCTGACCATCGATCGGAGCCAGTTGTCGGAGCTCGTCGAGAAGCTCGGCGCGCGCAAGGTCCGGATCATGGGAATCGAAGGCGCGCGCCCGTCGCTCCTCGGCCCCGACATGCCGCCCGCCATGCTGGACGGGCGTCCCGCCTCGGATGTCTCGCCCTCGGCGGATGGAGCCCCAGCGGTGCCCGCCGCCGACAGCGACGCGCCGGCAGCCTCGCCCCTGCCGAAGGCGCCCTCCTCGATCGTCGTGTCGCAGCCCGTCCGATCGGGCCAGTCGATCGTCTTCCCGGACGGCGACGTGACGGTGATCGGATCGGTCGCCTCCGGCGCGGAGGTGATCGCCGGCGGGTCCATCCACATCTACGGCGCCCTTCGGGGCCGAGCCATGGCCGGCACCACCGGCAACGCCGAGGCACGCATCTTCTGCCGCAAGCTCGAGGCGGAGCTGGTCGCGATCGACGGCTATTACCGGACGGCCGAGGACCTCGGTTCCGATCTGCATGGCCAGCCCGCCCAGTTCTGGCTGGAGGGCGACACTTTCAAGGTCGGGTCATTCGCCTGAGCCGACGGGGCGGCTCCAGAAGGGAGAGAGGTCAATGGGCAAGGTCATCGTAGTCACATCGGGCAAGGGCGGCGTCGGCAAGACGACATCCTCCGCCGCCCTCGGCGCAGCGCTCGCGCGGAACGGCGACCGGGTCGCGGTCGTCGATTTCGACGTCGGGCTGCGCAATCTCGACCTCGTGATGGGCGCCGAGCGGCGCGTCGTCTACGACCTCGTCAACGTCATCCAGGGCGAAGCCAAGCTCACGCAGGCCCTGATCCGCGACAAGCGGCTCGAGACGCTGTTCCTGCTGCCGGCCTCGCAGACGCGCGACAAGGACAACCTCACCGCCGAGGGCGTCGCAGAGGTCATCGGCGCCCTGAGACAGGCCTTCGACTGGGTCATCTGCGACAGCCCGGCCGGGATCGAGCGCGGGGCGACGCTCGCGATGCGCCATGCCGACATCGCCGTCGTCGTGACCAATCCCGAGGTGTCGTCGGTCCGCGATTCCGACCGCATCATCGGCCTGCTCGATTCGAAGACCCTCAAGGCGGAGAACGGCGAGCGGATGGAGAAGCACCTCCTGCTCACCCGCTACGATCCGCTGCGGGCCGAGCGCGGCGACATGCTCAAGGTCGACGACGTGCTGGAGATCCTGTCGATCCCGCTGCTCGGCATCATCCCGGAGAGCATGGACGTCCTGCGCGCCTCGAATGTCGGCTCGCCCGTCACGCTCGCGGACGAGACGAGCGCACCGGCCCTCGCCTATTTCGATGCCGTCCGCCGCCTGAAGGGTGAAAACCTTCCGGTTACCATTCCGGGCGAAAAGCGAGGCTTCTTCGGCAAGTTCTTCGGAAGGAGAGCGGCATGAACCTGCTCCGCCTTTTTACCCGCACGCAATCGGCGCCCGCGGCGCGCGAGCGGCTGCAGGTGCTGCTCGCCCACGAGCGGGCCTCCGCCGGCGGCTCCGACCTCGTCACGAAGCTCCGGACGGAGATCCTGAGCGTCATCTCGAAGCACATGCAGATCGACGACGACAAGGTCAGCGTCCGGATGGAACGCGGCGCCCAGGTCTCGACCCTCGCGGTGGATATCGAGATCCCGTTCGACGGCGGCAAACGGGCGGCCTGAGCCGCCCGTCCAGCGCGGCCGGACGGCCGCCCGCTCGACGGCCGTCCCCGGGGCGGATGATGCCCCGCGACGGGGGCCTCGTTTTCGGCCGGCCGGCCCTGCACGTTTTGCAGGCAGAGTCGATTGACCTGCCACCCTCCCCGTCGCAAGGCGGGTCATGAGCTCGATCGCCCTTCCCCAGAAGGCGGCGCGGCCGTTGATGCCGGTCCTTCTGGCTCTCAGCGTCGCCCATCTTCTGAACGACCTGATCCAGTCGATGATCCCCGCGATCTATCCGCTGATCAAGGACGCCTATGCGCTCGACTTCACGAAGATCGGCCTGATCACGCTCGCCTTCCAGGTCACGTCCTCGCTGCTCCAGCCGCTGCTCGGCTACGTCACCGACAAGCATCCCTGGCCCTATGCCATGGTGGCCGGGATGGGCTCGACGCTCGCGGGGCTGCTCGGCCTCGCCTTCGCCGTGAGCTACGAGATGGTGCTCGTCTCCGCCGCGCTCGTCGGCCTCGGCTCGGCCGTCTTCCATCCGGAGGCGACGCGCATGGCGCGGCACGCGGCGGCGGGCCGGCAGGGCCTCGCGCAGGGCGTCTTCCAGATCGGAGGCCATACCGGCTACGCGCTCGGGCCTCTCCTCGCCGCCATGATCGTCGTGCCGCGCGGGCAGGAAAGCCTGTCCTGGTTCTCGGGCGTGGCGCTCGTGGCGATGGTCCTCATGGCCTGGACGGCAGGGCGCTACGCCGCCCTCCGGCGCGAACAGAACGCCGCCACCAGCCGTCGGCCGGACGAGGCGACGACACCGCGCCTTCCGGCGGCGCGCGTCGTCTTCGCGATGGGGGTCCTCATCGTCCTCCTCTTCTCGAAGAACGCCTACACGGCCGCCTTCACCTCCTATTTCACCTTCTACCTGATCGAGCGCTTCGGGGTGAGCGTGCAGGTCTCGCAATACATGCTCTTCCTCTATCTCGTCGTCGGCGCGGTCGGCGTCATCGTCGGCGGCATGATCGGGGACCGGATCGGCCGCGAGCGCGTGATCTGGCTCTCGATCCTCGGCTCTCTGCCCTTCGCGCTGATCCTGCCCCATGCCGACCTCCTCTGGACCGGCATCCTGAGCGTCGTGATCAGCCTCGTCATGGCGAGCGCCTTCTCGTCGATCCTGATCTATGCGATCGACCTCGTGCCGCATCGCGTCGGGCTCGTCGGCGGGCTGTTCTACGGCCTCGCCTTCGGCCTCGGCGGCATCGCGGCCGCGGCGCTCGGGCTCCTCGCGGACCGGATCGGGATCGTCGCCGTCTTCGGTCTCTGCGCCTGGCTGCCCGCCTTCGGTCTCCTCACCTTCCTCCTGCCCCGGACCCGACATCCTCCTTCCTTGGGGTGACGAGATCGGCTGCTGGACCATCGGCGACAGCAGCCGCGGCCAGATCGCAGACCGGACGCCGACTATCGACCGGATCGGCGACGAGGACGTCGCGGCCGCGTTCTCCCTCGTCGATCAAGTCTTGCTGGCGGAACAGCCTTCTCGGGCCTTCCCGCCGGGCATCGTTGTACGGTAGAAGACAGGATCCGGGAGGGAGCGGCCGACGCGGCGGATCTTCGACGACACCTCGACGCCGCCCCGGCGCGGAACGCCGGCACGGCTCTCGTGGTGCTGGGCATCGCGATGCTCGTCGTCGGGATCGCGGCAATCGTCAGCATGCTCTTCCCTATCGGGCCCCTGACCTGAGGCTTCCGGCGGACGAACCCCATGATCGACAGCGCCCAGATCCTCGGTCTGACCCTCAACGTCAGCATCTTCCTCGTCGTCTTCGCGCTGGGGCTGAAGACGCAGAGAGGCGATGCGGTCTACCTGTACACGCGGCCAAGCCTGCTCCTCCGCTCGCTCCTCGCCATGAACGTGGTCATGGTCGTCGTCGCCGTCGTGATCAACGCCCTGTTCGACCTGCCCCTGCCGGTCGAGGTCGCGCTGATCGCGCTCGCGGTTTCGCCCGTCCCGCCGGTCCTGCCGGCCAAGCAGACCAAGGCCGGCGGCTCGGCCTCCTACGCCATCAGCCTGATGGGCATCGCCTCGGCCGCTGCGATCGTGATCGCACCGCTCGCCTTGATCCTGGTCGGCGCCCTCTTCGGACGCGCCGCGGCCGTGCCCGGCACGCGCATCGCGATGATCGTCCTCGTCTCCGTGATCCTTCCCCTCGCGGCGGGCATCGCCGTGCGCTTCATCGCCCCGGACGCGGCGCGGCGCCTCGCCCGGCCGATCTCGATCCTGGGCACGATCCTGCTCGCCATCGGCATCCTGCCGGTGCTGTTCATGGCGACGGGCACGCTCTGGGCCATGGTCGGCAACGGCGTCCTCATGGCGCTGGTCGCCTTCGCTCTGATCGGGCTCGCCGTCGGCCATGTCCTCGGAGGTCCGGAGCCCGAGCACCGGGCGGTGCTGGCCCTCGCGACGAGCACGCGTCATCCCGGCATCGCCATCGCCATCGCGAGCCTCGCCTTTCCGGACGAGAAGGCCGTGATGGCGGTCGTGCTCTACCATCTGGTCGTCGGGGCGCTCGTCTGCGTTCCCTATGTGCGCTGGGGCCAGGGGCATGCCGGCGCACGGCAGCGAACGTGAGCCGCTCAGCCTCGGCGTAGAGCCGCCGAGGCGCGGCCCGAGGGCGACGGGGACCGTACCTGTGGACAAATCGATAGGCTTCGGCAACAGCCAAGCTTGGGCGAGGATCGACGCCCGGGTGGGAGGGTAACGTGGCGGCTTCGTCTTCGGGCTCGGCGGATGCGTCCGGCTTCGTCGATCAGATGTCCCGCTTCTTCGGCACCCTCGAGACGGCGCTGACGGCTCGGCTGGAGCGCCTGTCGGCGCTCCCCGGCGAGATCTCGGCTCTGGCGAGGACCGTCGGGACCGGCGGCGTGACCTCGCACCTGTTCGCGGCGAGCGTCGCGGTGATCGCCGTCAGCCTGTCGTTCTGGCTCGCCGGGAGGATGCTGACGGCACGTGGCAGGCCGCAGCCCTGGCTGCTCGCGCTGGCGACGGCGATCATCGGCGCCGCCTGGGCCATCGTTCTCGGCGCCCTGATGGGCAGCGAGGTCGAAGCTGCCGTGGCCCGGATCTGGGCCGTCTCCACCGCGGGAGCCCTGATCCTGGCGACGGTGATCAGGGCCGTCATCGTCCAGGACGAAAGCCAGACGGATCAGCGCCGCATCGGCAACGGGCACGTCGTCGTCGCGACCTTCGCTCTCATGGCCGTGACCGTCCAGGCGACGCTCCGGCTCATGAATGCCGGCCCCGGACTTCACGATGCGGTCTCCCTCGCGGTCGGCCTCACGGTCACGATCTCGCTCTGCCTCGGCTACATCCTCAACCGGCACGCGGTCCGGAACGCGCTCCTCCACGGGCGCACGACCTCGGTCATGGAAGGGCGCCTCGCCGCGGCCTGGCCCTGGATCGCGGCCGCCCTCGTCGCGACGACGTTCGTGCTGCTCCAGATCGCCGCGACGCTGACCGGGCCGCTTCCGGGCCTCGCGGTCCTGGCATCGGTGCTGTTCCTGCTGCTCTCGCCGCATCTCGATCAGATCATCGCGCTCAAGGCGGAGGCCATCGACGGCGAGGGCTCGATCTTCCGCCAGGCCGCGCGGAGGACCGCCCGCTCGGCCTTCTGGTTCTTCGTCGTCTGTTCGCTCGGTGTCCTGTGGCTGTCTCCGCTCTCGGTCGCCATCGGCCTCCCGCGCGGCCTGATCATCATCCGCGCCCTCGACGTCGCCGTGCTCGCCCTCGCGGCGATCTATCTCTGGCATCTCGTCGGGGCGTTGGCCGAACGGACCGTCGTCGTCGCCAAGAGACCGGGCGAGGAGCCGCACCGGCCGGCGACGCGGCTTGCGACGCTGGCGCCGCTGATCACGCTCTTCGCCCAGGTGGCGATCGTCTCCCTCGCGGCCCTGTCGATCCTGATCGCGCTCGGCGTGAATGCCTGGCCTTTCGTCGCGGGACTCAGCGTCTTCGGCCTCGCCATCGGCTTCGGCTCGCAATCGCTGGTCAAGGACATCGTCTCGGGCGTGTTCTTCCTGCTCGACGACGCCTTTCGGTTCGGGGAGTATATCGAGACCAGCCAGGCCAAGGGCACGGTCGAGCGGATTTCCATCCGTTCGGTCGCGCTGCGGCACCCGCGCGGGGCGCTCGCGACGATCCCCTACGGCTCGATCGGCAAGGTGGTGAATTACAGCCGCGACTGGGTGATCGACAAGCTCGCCTTCCGGGTCGCCTTCGACACCGACCCGACCGTCGTCCGCAAGCTCTTCAAGAAGATCGGGCAGGAGATCGCCGCCGACCCCACCCTCGGGCCGGACATGCTCCAGCCCTTCAAGAGCCAGGGCGTCTTCGCCGTCGACGACGGCACGCTCGTGATCCGGGCCAAGTTCATGGCCCGGGCGGGCCATCAGTTCATGATCCGCAAGGCCATCCTCGCCGCGGTCCACAAGGGCTTCCGCGAGAACGGCATCGTGCCGGTGGCCAAGTTCCCGCTCCAGTCCTCGAACTGAAGCGGGAGACGCGCAGAGCCCCGGTCTACTTCATCGGCGGCGCGTAGAGCACGCCGCCATTCGACCAGAGCTGGTTCAGGCCGCGCGGGATGCCGAAGCGGGATTGCGAGCCGATATTGCGCTCGAACATCTCGCCGTAATGGCCGACGGCCCGCACGGCATCGAGCGCCCAGCTCTCGCCGAGACCGAGCTGCTTGCCGAAGCCGCCCTCGACGCCCGCAAAGCGGCGCACGTCCGGCTTCGCCGATTTCGGCGCATCCTCGACCGTCGCCGTGCCGATGCCGAGTTCCTCGGCGTTGACCAGCGCGAACAGGGTCCACTTGACGAGGTTGAACCAGCGGGTGTCGTCGGCCCTGACGGCCGGGCCGAGAGGCTCCTTCGAGATCACGTCGGCGAGGATCGTCGCCTCGTCGGGCTTGGCGAGGTTCAGGCGCTCGGCATAGAGCGCCGACTGGTCCGCCGTGAAGACGTCGCAACGCCCTTCGTTCAGCGCCTTCACGGCATCGGCCGGCGAGGTCACGAGCACCTCGCGATACGTCATGGAATTGGTCTTGAAGAAATCGGCGAGGTTCGGCCGGGTCGAGGTTCCGTCCTGCACGCAGATGGCCGCGCCGCCGAGTTCGAGCGCCGTGGTCGTGGGCTGCTTGCGCATGGCGAGGAAGCCCTGCCCGTCGTGATAGGCGATGCCGGCGAAGAGGAGGCCGAGTTCGGCCTCACGCTCGAAGGTCCAGGTGGAGTTGCGCGACAGCACGTCGATCTTCTTGGCCTTGAGGGCCTCGAAGCGCTCCGTCGGCGAGAGCGGGACGTAGGAGACCTTGCTCGGATCCTTGAAGATCGCCGCGGCGAGAGCCCGGCAGACATCGACGTCGAAGCCGCGCCACTCGCCCTTGGCATCCTTCTCGGAGAAGCCGGAGAGCCCCTGGCTGACGCCGCAGGAGAGGGAGCCGCGCTTCTTCACCTCGTCGAGCGTGCCGGCCGAGGCGAGGCCGGCCGATCCGAACAGCGCGGCGCCGATGGCCAGCGCGCGAAGACCTCTGATACCGAAGACGGACATGAATTTCCTCACTGGACGGGTCACGCAGGCGCGGTCAGATCTGCGCCGCGTGCCGGATGACGACCTTCGTGCCGACGGGAACGCGCGGATAGAGATCCACCACGTCCCCGTTCGCGAGGCGGAAGCAGCCCGAGGAGATGGCCTGGCCGATCGTCTCGGGCTGGTTCGTGCCGTGGATGCGATAGACGGTCGAGCCGAGATACATCGCGCGCGCCCCCATCGGGTTGCCCGGCCCGCCCGCCATGAAGCGCGGCAGATAGGGTTGGCGCGTGATCATTTCCGGCGGCGGCGTCCAGTCGGGCCATTCCGCCTTGCGCGTGACCTTGACGAGGCCCGACCACTGAAAGCCCTCGCGCCCGACGCCGATGCCGTAACGCAGCGCCCGGTTGTTGGGCATGACGAGGTAGAGGAACTTCTCGGAGGTGTGGATGACGATCGTCCCCGGCGCCTCGTTCGAGCGGAAGAAGACCATCTGCCGGGCGAAGGGCCCGCTCTTGATCGTGACTTCCTCGGTCGAGATGCGCCCGGGCTCGTCGCCGACATCCATCGTGATGCGTTCGGCCTTCGGCGAGGGAACCCGCGTCGGGCTCAGCGCGGCGAGGGGGGAGGCGAAGCCCAGCACGGCTGCCAGCACGAGGGCGGCACCCGCCGGCCGGAAGCGGTCGATCACGGAGAGGACGTCAGGCATGGAGGAGACCCTGTGTTCAGCAGCGCACGTAGATGAAGGTCCCGTAGCGCGTATTGGCATCCGGATCGACGAAGCGCATCGTCATCTCGTTCGACGACATCTCGAGGACCTCACGGTCCTGCCTGTCGCCGGGCGGGGCTGCGAAGCCGAGATAGGTCTTGCCGTCGCCGCTCCGCTTGAGCGCGAGCTCGTAGAGCTTCGGATCGTCGGCGACATGCATCATCACGCCGTCGGTCGGACCCTTCTTGATGACGTAGGCGTTCCGGCATTGGGAGCGCGCCATCGCGGTCGTGCGGGCACGGTCTTTCTCGTCGCGGTAGGAGGCGAGGCCCCAGCGTCCGACGAGGCCGTCGGACGGGATGGTCTGATAGGCGCCGCCCGCCACGGGCGAAGATGACGAAGGCAGCGAAGCCTTCTCCGTCATGCAGCCCGCAAGGCCGCCGGCCAGAACCACAACCGCGACACCCGCGGCATACCGAGCCATCATACCGCCCCCCTTCGACGCCATCGCCGATCCCTGCACTGTTCGTTAGACGACACGCCTCCGGGTCGCAACCGCCGCCCCCTGCGCCGGGGCCTCGTTGACAAGCCCCGCCGCGCCTCCGATCACTTTCGCACAAGGAGCGGCCGACGCCGCCGAGGGAGGACGCCATGCCCGAGCTGACGCTGTCGGCCGAGACCACGCTGCCGCGCGATGTCGCCGAGGCGAGCCTCGTCGGGCGCCTCTGGCAGCCCGGAATCGGGCCCTCCGTCGTGCGCCTGCGCGGCGAGGTCCTGGAGGATGTCACCAGCGCCTTCCCGACCGTGCGGGACCTCTGCGAAGCGGCGGATCCGGCCTCCGCTCTCGCCGCCGCGCCCGGGCGGGAGGTCGCCGGGATCGAGGCCGTCCTCGCCAACACGCCCGCCGCCGGGCGCGACGAGGCGAAGCCCTACCTCCTCGCCCCGATCGACCTCCAGGCGGTGAAGGCCGCCGGCGTCACCTTCGCGGTCTCGATGCTGGAGCGGGTGATCGAGGAGCGTGCCCGCGGCAATCCCGACGAGGCGGCGGCGATCCGGGCCGAGATCGTCGGGATGGTCGGAGAGGATTTCGCCAAGCTGAAGCCGGGCTCCGACGAGGCGATGCGCCTCAAGGAGAGCCTGATCGCGAAGGGCTCGTGGAGCCAGTATCTCGAGGTCGGGATCGGCCCGGATGCCGAGATCTTCTCGAAGGCGCAGGTGATGGCGGCGGTCGGCACCGGCGCCGATGCGGGCCTGCATCCGAGCTCGACCTGGAACAACCCGGAGCCCGAAATCGTGCTCGCCGTCGCGTCGGACGGACGCATCGTCGGGGCGAGCCTCGGCAACGACGTCAACCTGCGCGACATCGAGGGGCGCTCAGCCCTCCTCCTGTCGAAGGCGAAGGACAACAACGCCTCCTGCGCCATCGGCCCTTTCCTGCGCCTCTTCGACACCCGCTTCACGCTCGACGACGTGCGGGCGATGCGGGTCGACCTCGTCGTCGAGGGCGAGGACGGTTTCCGGCTGAAGGGCTTCTCGAACCTCTCGCGCATCAGCCGCGATCCGGCCGATCTCGTCGGCCAGATGCTCAACCGGCATCACCAATACCCGGACGGGGCCGTCCTCTTTCTCGGCACCCTCTTCGCGCCGACCGAGGACCGCGACGCGCCCGGCGGGGGCTTCACCCACAAGACCGGCGACGTCGTCACGATCTCGGCTCCGCAACTCGGCGCTCTCGTCAACCGGATGCGGCCGACGGACGAATGCCCGCCCTGGACCTTCGGCGCCTCGCATCTCCTGCGCAATCTCGCCGGCCGAGGATTGCTCGGCGGGGGCTGAGCCGTCACTCTACCTCTTCGGTCACCTGCACGCCGACCCACACGCCGATGTAATCGTCGGAGCGGCCGAACCACGTGCCGGACAGGGGCAGGGCCTGGCGCGGATCGCGCACCACGGCGACGCGGATGAGATCGCGGTTCCCCGCGATGCCGTTGGTCGGGTCGAAGGAGAGCCAGCCCGCGCCCGGCAGATAGATCTCGAGCCAGGCATGGGTCGCCCCGCCGCCGACATGGCCGGCTCCGCCGGACGCGTGAGAATAGATGTAGCCGGTCACGAACCGTGCCGCGAAACCGAGGGCGCGCGCCGCCTCCATCATCAGGAGCGCGAAGTCGCGGCAGGTGCCGGAGCCGAGACGCAGCGTCTCGACCGGAAGCTGCGTGCCCTCCTCGAAACGCATCTCGTAGCGGAAGGTGGACTGGATCGTCCGGGTCATCTGGACGAGGAGATCCAGCGTCGTCGTCGGGCCGTCGATCCTGACGAAGCCGCGGGCCCAGCGGTCCACCTCCCGCTCGGGATCGGGATAATGGCGCTCGATGGAGCGGGCGAGATCGGGCACCTCCTCGACCGCGTAGGAGAAGGGATAGGTGCGCGCGTAATCCTCGATCGGGAAGGCGGGCAGGTCGGTGACGTAGTGCACGAGGTCGAGCTCGCTCGCGAAATCGAGCTCCTCCGCCCGCGTATCCGGAGAGAAGGTCGCGATGGCGATCGAGTTGCCGAAGACGTCGTAGACCCAGCGGATGGTCTCCGGCTCGGGCGTGATCGCGAGGCGGGTCGCGAGGATGCGGAGGTCGTGGCTGTCGCGCGGCCGCATCATCAGCCGGTGCGGCCCGAAGCTCACGGGCGACCGGTAGCGGTAGGTGGTCCGGTGAGCCACCCGGAGCAGCGGCATGGCGCCGTCCTGTCCCTCAGGCCGAACGCAGCGACGGCTGACGGCGCCGGAACGGGTTCAGCCGCCGCGCAATGCGGGACAGGAAGATCAGGAGCCCCCAGCCCGTCGCGAACCCGGCCCCACCCATGATGAGCCCCTCCTGGGTCGCCGGCCAGGCTGGCTCGTAATCGAGATAGGTGGCGCGGGCGAGACCCGGATCGGCCTCGCGCACGAAGGTGACGAGGCGTCCGAACGAACCTTCCTCGGCGAATTTGCGCTTCTGGTCCTCCAGCCGCGCGAGGCGGGCGATCACCTCTTCCGTCGCGCGCGCCTGCCCCTGGACGACGGGGCTTGCATCCTCGCCGAGCCGCTTCAACGCCGCTTCGCGCGTGAGGCCATGCGCCTGCGCGGTGTCGTCGAACCGCACGACGACCCGCCGCAACTCGTCGATCGCACCGCCGAGGCGCTGGCGGTATTGCTGCGCGAATTCCGGCATCTGCGCCCCGGCGAGGCCGCTGAAGAGGCCTATCACCAGGGCCAGGATCCGTCCGATCATGCGCCCACTCCGAAACCTGCCTCGACAAGAGCCGACCGAAGCTCTGGTTCCCCGACCTCGGCCGCCGGCGCGGCGACCTTGGCCGCGCGGGTCTTCCCGCCCTTCGGCATGACGAGGATGACGGTCTCGGTGCCGGGACAGGCGGGATCGAGGCAGACGATCTCGCTGACCGTGATCTCGGCGCCGTCCGGCAGGGCGAGGAGCGAAGCGGCGAGCGCCTTCACCCTCTCCGCCGCCACGCGGTCGGGATCGGGGATGCCGGCGCGCTTCGCGAAAAGACCCCGCAGCATGACGGACGGCTCCTCGATCGCTCAGCCCGGCAGGGTCAGGATGCCCGCCGCGCCGTCCGCGCAGCCGAAGCCGAGCCGGCCGCCGGACTTGTCCCAGGCGAGGGCCGTCACGCCGCTGCCCTCGACGGCAGGCCGCACGAGCAGTTCGGCCCCGTCGTCGAACCGGACCATCAGCACGCAGCCATCCTCGAAGCCGATCGCGAGCACGTTGACGTTCGGATGGAAGGCCACCTTCGTGACGCGGGCATGGCGGAGGCCGCATTCGCGCGGGGCCTTGCCGGTCGGCCCTTCCTTCGAATCGAAGGGCCAGACGATGGCGGCGTCCGCGCCCGAGGTCGCGAGCCAGGCGCCGCCGAAGGACCAGGCGAAGGAGCGCGGCTTCGCGGCATAGCCGGACATCCGCATGTGGCCCTTGTCCGGCGACAGGCGCCAGCCATGCAGGGCGTTCTCCTGCATGGAGGTGACGACGAAGCGCCCGTCCGGCGACCAGGTCACGTCGAGATGCGAGCCCTTCCAGTCGAGCATCTCGGGCTTCGGCTCGAGATTCGGGTACCAGAGGGTGACGCCGTTGTAATGGGCGATGGCGAGCCGGTAGCCCTTCGGCGCGAAGGCGAGGCCCCGCGCCGTCGAAGGGACGTCGAGGGTCTTGATCCGGCCCTTGTCGTCGCAGGCGACGACCTTCCGGCCGGCACCATAGGCATAGGCGCCCGAGGGATGGAGCGCGAGCGCGTCGATCCAGGCGCCGCCGGTCTCCGCGAGGAGGGCCGTCGCCCCGTCCGGACCGGTCGCGACGACGCGCCCGTCATCGCCGCCGGTGATGAGGCGCTTGCCGTCGCAGACGGATGCGAGGATCGCGCCGTCCTCATGCGCCGCGGCACGATGCGTCGCGCCGTCCTTGGCGAGGAGGACGCCGCCGTCGCTGAGCGCGAAGGCGGCCGTGTCCTTGAGCCAGCCGAGGCCGGAGACCTCGGACCCGGCCTCGAGGGGCGTGACGGCCTCGGTGAGGGAGGGGATGGTGGCGGCGCTCACCTGCTTCTCCCCTTGCAGGAGAAGTCGGGTCGCGCGTCCGCGCGACCGGATGAGGGGCTGGCTGCAAGAGAGGGCGGGATACCCCTCACCCGGGCGCCGCTTCGCGGCTGCTCGGCCTCTCCCGCAAGGGGAGAGGCAATCCGTACCGTCACGCCGCGCACGCCCGGAACCCTTCCTCGAAAGCCTGCTTGTCGAGATCGCGGCCGATGAAGACGACGCGGCTCTCGCGCTTCTCGTCCGGGCGCCAATCGCGCTGGAGATCGCCGTCGAGGATCATGTGCACGCCCTGGAAGACGAAGCGCTTCGGCTCCTTGGGGAAGGCCACGATGCCCTTGCAGCGCAGGATGTTCGGCCCCTCGCGCTGGGTGAGGTCCGAAATCCAGGGCATGAACCTGTCGGGATCGACCTCGCCCGCCTTGAACGAGAAGGAGATCATCTCCTCGTCATGGTGGTGATGATGCCCCTCCTCGAGGAAGTCGGGCTCGACCTCCATGATGCGGTCGAGATCGAAGGCCTTGCGGTCGAGCACCTCGGCGATCGGGATGTCGCAGTTCACCGTCCGGTGGATCGTCGCCTGCGGGTTGATGGCGCGGATGCGGGCCTCGACCTCGCCCAGGGCGGCCTCGTCGACGAGATCGGCCTTGTTGAGGAGGACGACGTCCGCGAAGGCGATCTGGTTCTTGGCCTCCGGCGCGTCCTTGAGGCGCTCCGTCAGCCACTTGGCGTCGGCGACCGTGACGACGGCGTCGAGCCGGGCGCGGTCGGACACGTCCTCGTCGACGAAGAAGGTCTGCGCGACGGGAGCGGGGTCGGCGAGGCCGGTCGTCTCGACGATGATCGCGTCGAACTTCCCGCGGCGCCTCATCAGCCCCTCGATGATGCGGATGAGGTCTCCGCGCACGGTGCAGCAGATGCACCCGTTGTTCATCTCGAAGACTTCCTCGTCGGCGCCGACGACGAGGTCGTTGTCGATGCCGATCTCGCCGAACTCGTTGACGATGACGGCGTATTTTTTGCCGTGCTGCTCGGTCAGGATGCGATTGAGAAGGGTCGTCTTGCCGGCGCCGAGATAGCCGGTCAGCACGGTGACGGGGATTTTGTCGGACATGGGGCCTGCCGAATCCTTCGGGCAAGGCGTCGGCGGGGCCGACGCGCGATTGCCCGCTTATATCGCGTCCGGCAGCCCTGTTGAGAAGCCCTCGGGGAATGGCCGGCGCGCATCCCGCGCCGGCCGCACGCTCAGCGGCTCTTCTTGTAGAGCTTGTTCGCCACCTCGAAGATCTCCTCGGGCGCGTAATCCGGCGCGAAGGCCGCGTAGTTCCCGAGGAGTTCGGCCATCTTCCCGCCCTCCGGAGGCCCTTCCACGATTTCGAGGGAGCCGGGCGGATCGTCGGGAAGGGCCGCCTCGTCGTTCGACCAGATCCCGGCGGCCTCCGCGTAATCCGGTGAGCCGAACCGGTAGAGCCGCCGATGGCTGCCCTCGTCGAGATACTTCTGGCATTCGGGGATGTTGGCGAGCGGGATGTTCGGCGTCGGCAGCATCTTCTCGATCTCGACGCCGGTGATCTTCTTCAGCGCCAGCGCATAGGCATGCGCATGGACCGAGCCGCGCACGAGGAGATAGCCGCAGACCTCACGGCCCGTCGGTTCCTTCAAGGTCTCGTAGACGCGCAGCTTGTGCAGGCGCGCGCCGCATTCGAGATGGAAGTTGTGCAGGAGGTCGATGATCAGGTTGCCGGTCGTCGTCACCATGTCGACGTTCCAGGACATCGAGTTCGAGTTCACCGGCAGCGCGCCTCCGCCGGCGCTGAAGAACGACGCCGTGGAGCGGACATCCTGCATGTCCGCGAACGGTGTCTTCGAGACGTCGACATCCTCGGTCGGATCGCCGGGGCCGTTGTTCAGCATGGCGATGCCGTTCGAGACGAGCTCGACATGACCGAGTTCTTCCGTGAAGATGCTGGAGACCAGGCTATAGAAGGGCCGCAGCTTGGTCTTGTTCCGGAAGTTGAAGCTTTGGAACATGTAGTTCCCGAGCGTCGACATTTCTCCGTATTTCCCGCCGAGAAGCTCCTGGAGCGCTGCGGCGGCGTTGGGATTGGGTGCTTTCGGTTCGGGCAGGGCGGCCTGAAGCTTGTCGATCCTCATGAACATGGAAGCCTCCACGATGCGAGCGGCATCAGGGCCAAGGCTTCGATCGCGATCCTGTTCCGCTGGCCATCGGCCTGTCCGGCGAAGGACCGTGTGCCGCCGCGTCAGCCGCCGGCGGCGCCCTGCGCGTTCACGTAGAGCGCGTAGACCGACTGGCTCGCGGCCATGAACAGGCGGTTCCGCGCCGGACCGCCGAAACAGACATTGGCGCAGCGCTCGGGCAGGCGGATGCGGCCGATGGCGCGCCCGTCCGGGTTGAACACCATCACCCCGTCGAGTTCGGGCGAGCCCATGCCCCAGCCGCACCAGAGATTGCCGGCGGTATCGACGCGGAACCCGTCCGGCGTGCCGGCCGGCCCGGCATCGATCAGCACGCGCCGCCGCGTGAGCCTGCGCCCGCCCTCGGCGACGTCATAGGCGAGGATCTGCCGATGGGGCGTCGCGCGCGAGGCGACGAGGTAGAGGATGCTCTCATCGGGCGAGAAGGCGAGCCCGTTCGGTCCCGGCACGTCATCCGCGAGGCAGACGAGTTCGCGGGTCTCGGGGTCGAGCCGATAGACCCCGCCCGGCAATTCGGGCTCGGCGACCCGGCCCTCGTAATTGCCGAGGATGCCGAAGGGCGGATCGGTGAACCAGATCGAGCCGTCGCTCCTCACGACAACGTCGTTCGGTGAGTTGAGCCGCTTGCCCTCGAAGCTGTCGGCGAGGACCGTGATCGTCCCGTCCGGCTCGGTGCGGGTGAGGCGCCGGCCGTGTTCGGCCGTGACGAGGCGGCCCCGGCGGTCGCGCGTGTTCCCGTTCGCCCAGTTGGAGGGCTTGCGGAAGACCGAGACGGCGCCCGTCTCCTCGTCCCAGCGCAGGATGCGCTCGTTCGGGATGTCGCTCCAGAGAAGCTGGCGCATGTCGCCGAACCAGACCGGCCCCTCCGCCCAGCGGCAGCCCGTCGCGATCCGCTCGACCGCCGCCGAGAAGATGCGGACGGATGCGAAGCTCTCGTCGAGGATCTCGATGGCGGGATCGGGATAGAAGCTCGCCGGCTGCCACATGGGGTGTCCTCCTGTTTTGTTATGATGCCCTGTCTCTGACGACAGCCAAAGGCTCCCCCTCCCCTGGCGGGCTATGGAATTCACTCATCGTCGAAAGACAGCTCGCACTGCGATGTGTGAATGCCGTAGGCCACAAAGGAAAGGTTTGGACCGAAGGTCCGGCGTGGGGTGATGACCGGCCTCCTCCGGCCCGACGTCCATCATGACCGGGGGCGGATTTCACCCCACCCCGCCGGCTTCGCCGTCGACCCTGCCCCCTCCAGGGTTGGAGGGCAACCTCGCCAAAGCCTATTCCGCCATCCGCGCGATGAGGCGGCCGAGGAACGCCTCGCCGTCCGCCAGCGCGTCGAGCGCGATATATTCGTCCGCCTGATGCGCCTGGTCGATCGAGCCCGGCCCGCAGACGATGGTCGGGATGCCGGCCGCCTGGAAATGGCCGGCCTCGGTGCCGAAGGGCACCGTCGTCGTCGCATTCGCGCCGACGAGATCGAGGACGAGCCGCTCGGCGGTCGATCCGGGATCGGGCGCGAGACCCGGCACCAGGATCTCCCACTCGGTCTCGATGCGGCCATAGGCGCCGTGACGGTTCAGCCGGTCCCGCGCGACGCGCTCGCTCGCGGCCTTGAAGCGCTCGGGGATCTCGTTCGGATCGAGATCGGGCAGGCCGCGGAACTCCCAGTTGAACCAGCAGAGCCGGGCCAGGATGTTGCGGGCGTTGCCGCCCTCGACCTGCCCGACATGGACGGTCGTATAGGACGGATCGAAGCGGCCGGACGGATCGCCCCGCGCGACCATCTCGTCGGCGATGCGGTTCAGTTCGGCCATCAGCTCCGCCGCCGCCATCACGGCCGAGGCGCCGAGTTCGGGCTTCGCGGAATGGGCCTCATGGCCGTGAACGCGGGTCAGGAACGTCGCGACGCTCTTATGCGCATCGACGGCGGCGAGTTCGGTCGGCTCGCCGACGATCGCCGCCGCCGGCAGCGGCAGGTCGCGCCCGAAGCGCGCGATGGCGTCGTTGGCACCGAGGCAGGTCGTCTCCTCGTCGTAGGAGAGGCAGATGTGGATCGGCCGCTTCAGCCCGGCCTTCAGCATGGCCGGCACGGCGGCGAGGCAGAGGGCGTCGAACCCCTTCATGTCGACCGCGCCGCGGCCGATCGCGCGGCCGCCCTCGACGCGCAGACGGAAGGGATCGCCCGTCCAGGCCTGTCCCGCGACCGGCACGCAATCCGTGTGGCCCGAGAGCACGACGCCGCCCTCCGCACGCGGTCCGACCGTCGCGAGCAAGGCCGCCTTGTCGCCCGCCGCGTTCGGGTGGCGCGAGACCTCGACGCCGAGCCCCGCGAGATAATCCGAGACGAAGTCGATCAGGTCGAGATTGGAACGGCTGCTCTCCGTGTCGAAGGCGACGAGGCGTTCGAGCAGGGGGATCGACGTCGGGGAAGAGGTCAATGGATCACGCGCTTCACGAAGGGGCTGTCGAGCGCGAAGGCGGGGATCTCGGCCTTGAAGGCCTCGCCCGTCTCGAGCAGCATCAGATAGGAGCCCTGCATCGTGCCGTCGGGCGTCGTGAGCGGGCAGCCGCTCGTATAGGTGAAGCTCTCGCCCGGCCCGAGCACGGGCTGCTTGCCGACGACCCCGGCCCCCTTGACCTGCTGGAAGCGGCCCAGGCCGTCGATGATGGTCCATTGCCGGGATTCCAGTTGGACCCGATCCTCGGACAGATTGGTGATCTCGACCGTGTAGGCGAAGAAGAACTTGCCCTTCTCGGGCTGCGATTCCTCCTCGACGAAGCGAGGCTCGACGGTCACCCGGATCCCCCGGGTTTCGGCCCTGTACATGGCGGCTTTCCTGTCCGCTGAGAGGTAGGACCCGGCGCGGGCGCTCGTCAACGCCGGGCTGCGCGAGACCCGCGACGGGCGCATGGCGGCAAGACCTATGCCGGGAAACACGGGCTCATCGAACGCGACCGGCTTCGGAGGCCAGCCAGTTTTCGACCTTGAGCCCGCCGATCCGGCCGAACTCGCCGGTATTCGCCGTCACCAGAGTCGCCCCGGTCGCGCAGGCATGCGCGGCGATCAGGTAGTCGTTCGGCCCGATCGGCCGTCCGGCCGACTCAAGCTCGGCGCGGATGCCGGCATATGCCGTATCCGCGGGGACATCCAAGGCCAGCGGCGGGATCTCCTTCAGCACGGCCTCGACACGCTCGATCAATCTTGCAGATCCGCGCTTCGCTGCGCCGAAGCGCAGTTCGGCGGCAGTGACGATGCTGACGGCGAGCCCCTTCTCGCCGATCTCCGCGATGTGCTGAGCAACCGTCCCGGCCGGGTTCCGGATCAGGTCGGACACGATGTTCGTATCGAGCATGTATCGGGGCGCGGTCAAAGGTCGACATCCTTCAACGGCAGCAATCCTTCGTCGATGTCGGGGAAGTCGTCCTCCGGCCCGAGAGGCGGCTCCAGCGCCCATTGTGCAAGCAGGCCGACGAGCCCTGCGCTCCTGCCCACCGGCTCGATGATCAGCCGGTCGCCTTCGGTAATGACCCGAACCTTGTCACCGGGAGCACCGAAGCCGGGCGGGATGCGGACGGCGAGGCTGCGGTTGTTGCGGAAGATGGTCGTTTCGCGCGGCGGGACGGGATCGGGCTGGGGCATGAGACCTCCGATCGGGATATCCCTATGTATATGCCACGATCGGCCAGGCCGCAATCGACATGCTTGCCCGTTGCCTTGGCATGATCCATCCCGACTGTGCGATCGAGCAGGCTCCGCCGCTCAGCCGATCTCCTCGCGGAGGATCTCGAGTTCGAGCCATTCCGTCTCCGCCGCCTCGAGTTCGGCGGCCTTGGCCGCGAGCCCGTCGGAGAACTTGGCGAAGGTCGCCGGATCGCGCGAGAACAGCGCGGGATCGGCGAGCTTCTCCTGGATCGCCGCGATCTGGCGCGCCAGCGTCTCGATCCGGCCCGGCAGCGTCTTGAGCGCATGCTGCTGGTTGAAGTTGAGACGGCGGCGGCCATCGGCGGCCGGAGCCGCCTTCTCCGCTGCCGGCTTCGCCGCCCTGGCGGGCGCGGCGGCAGGCGCGGGCGCCTCGCGGGCGAGATCGGCACCGCGCTGGGCCAGCATGTCCGTGTAGCCGCCGGCATATTCCAGCCAGCGGCCCTTGCCCTCCGGCACGATCACGCTCGTCGCGATGCGGTCGAGGAAGTCGCGGTCGTGGCTGATGAGGAGGATGGTGCCGGCATAATCGGCCAGCATCTCCTCCAGCACGTCCAGCGTCTCGAGATCGAGATCGTTGGTCGGCTCGTCGAGGACGAGAAGGTTCGAGGGCTTCGCGAGCGCCCGCGCCAGCATCACCCGCGCCCGTTCGCCGCCCGACAGCACCCGCAGCGGCGTGCGGACCTGCTCCGGAGAGAACAGGAAGTCCTTCAGGTAGCCGACGACATGCTTCGGCTGCCCGCCGATCATCACCGTGTCGCCGCGCCCGCCCGTCAGCGCCTCGGCGAGCGTCGCGTCGGGATCGAGGCTGTCGCGATGCTGGTCGAGCGCGACGGTCTCGAGCCCGGTGCCGAGGCGCACGCTGCCCTCCTGCGGCGCGGTCTCGCCGGTGAGAAGCTTGATCAGCGTCGTCTTGCCGGCCCCGTTCGGGCCCACGATCCCGACCCGGTCGCCGCGATGGATGCGCGTCGAGAAGCCCTCGACGATCGGGCGTTCCTCATAGGCGAAGGACACCCCCTTCGCCTCCATCACCAGCGTGCCGGAGGCCTCGGCCTCCGAGGCCTGGGCGGCGAGGGTCCCGGTCGCGCGACGCGCGGTGCGGCGCTGGGATCGCAGATCCTGCAGCGCCTCCATCCGGCGCACGTTGCGCTTGCGGCGCGCGGTGACGCCGTAGCGGACCCAGTGTTCCTCGGCGAGGATCTTGCGGTCGAGCTTGTGCCGCTCGGCCTCCTCCTCGGCATAGACCTGGTCGCGCCAGGCCTCGAATTCGGCGAAGCCGCGCTCGACCCGCCGCGTGCGGCCGCGGTCGAGCCAGGTCGTGGAGCGCGAGAGGTTCGACAGGAAGCGGCGGTCGTGGCTGATCAGAACGAGGGCCGAGCGGCTCGCCTTCAGCTCCTGTTCGAGCCACTCGATCGTCGGCAGGTCGAGATGGTTCGTCGGCTCGTCGAGGAGGACGATATCCGGCTCCGGCGCGAGGGTGCGGGCGAGCGCCGCCCGGCGCGCCTCCCCGCCGGAGAGGTCGCCCGGACGTTCCTCGCCCGACAGACCGAGCGATTCGACGAGGAGCCGCGCCCGGTACGCATCGTCGGCCGGCCCGAGACCGGCCTCGACATAGGAGAGCACGGTCTCGTGGCCCGCCATGTCGGGCTCCTGGGCGAGGTAGCGGATCGTCGCGCCGGGCTGGACGAAGCGGACGCCGCGATCCGGCTCGACGAGCCCGGCCGCGATCTTGAGCAGGGTCGACTTGCCCGATCCGTTCCGCCCGACGAGGCAGACGCGCTCGCCCGGCGCGACCGACAGGTCGGCCGATTCGAGCAGCGGCGTCCCGCCGAAGGTGAGGCCGACGCCCTGGAGCGTCAGCAGGGGCGGAGCCGCCATCCGGGCGCCGATCAGGCCGCGATCGGCAGGGGACGGGCGACGAGATGCGCCTGCATGGCCGCGAAGGTCCGGTCGGCCGAGGCGATCACCCGGTCGTCATGGGCGGGGTCGGACCGCTCGTCGAGCGCGGCGCAGAACGCACGCCAGCGGCGCATCGTGTCCTTGCCCTCGCCGGAGAAGAAGGCGTTGCCGGTCTCGGCATCGAGGCCGAGGCGCTTCTCCACCTCGCGCGCGATGACGAGGCCGCCGAGGGTCGAGCCCTCGATCACATAGGCCGCGCCGAGGGCATCGGCGAGGTCGACGAGGACGATGGAGGTGGCCTCCGGGCCGGGTTCGACGCCGAGCGCGGCGAGGTCGCGCGCCAGACGCAGGGACCGGCCGGGAAAGGTGCCGAACGGCGTTCCCTCGAGATAGGGCTGGGCCGCCGTCTCGTAGCCCGCATGAAAGGAATGAAGACTGCGCAGGAGGCCGCCATAGGCCTCGCGGGAGACGAGGCCGGATTGCATGTCGAACGCGGCCTCGATCGAATCGTGGGCGGCGCGGGTTTCAGTCTTGAGGCGGAGATGCAGGCTCATGGAGGGTCTCGTGGCGAATAAGGCCCTCATAGGGCGCCGAATCTCCACCGTCACCCCACCGAAACGCGAGGCCGACCTGAATTCCGGCCTCCTGGCGCCGTCCTTGCTTGACCGTATCGGGGTGCGCACGGGTCCCGATCCGTACGGCGAACGGTAACGGATCGGTAAACGGGCGTGGTTATCGCTTTCTGAACGACCGGCCGGGAATTCCCGATGAGCACCAGCAAATTCACCTCCCGCTTCCGCCGCCGTAGCCCGGCGGATCACCCGACGCCCGCTGCGCCGAGCCCGGCCGACGACGCGTCCGCCGCGTCCGAGCCGAAGCCGGCCGCGGCACCCTCCCGCCTGATCGAGATCGAACGGCCGAAGCCCGGCTCCGGCGCGGCGGCTGGCCAGCCGTCCCGTCACGCCTACCGCCTCCCCGCCGCCGCCGCGGCGGCGGTGATCCTGGCCCTGGGTGCCGGATACGGGCTCGGGAGCGGTTTCAAATCCGGCGCCGGCCCCGACCAGACCACCGCGAGGCTCGCCGAGACGGCCGCAGCCGACTTCAAGGCCGCCCAGGGCCAGATCGGTCAGCTCACGGCCGAACTGCAATCTCTGCGCGACTCGCTGACGCGGTTCGCGAGCGAGCGCGATGCATCGCGCGGGGAGATCCTGGCGCGCCAGAGCAACCTGTCCGATCGCCTCGAGCGCTCGGCCGCCGAGAGCGCGGCGCGAATCGGGCGCCTCGCGGAGCAGCTCGACCGGATCGAGAAGGCTCGGACGGAGCCCGCCCGCACCGCCTCCGCGGACGCGCCGGCACGGCAGGACAAGCCGGAGCGCGTCGCCGACAAGCCGGACAAGGCAGAAGCGCTCGCCTCGATCCGGCCCCTGCCTCCGCAGAAGCCCGCCCCGGACGTGTCGCAGACCGGCAGCATCGGCGAGGCGAAGCCGGTCCACGCTGCGGCGCGGCCCGATTTCGATCCGCGCAAGACGCCGCTCGAGGGCTATGTCGTGCGCGATTACGACGAAGGCTTCGCGCTGGTCGAGAGCCGCTCGGGCCGCCTGTTCGATCTCGCGGTCGGCTACAACCTGCCCGGGATCGGCCGGGTGTCGTCGATCGAGCGCCGCGGCCGCCAATGGGTCGTCATCACGCCGAAGGGCTTCATCGGCGAGCGCTGAGAGGCCGGCATCCGGCCTCGAGAACATGCCGTTGGCGGGCTCTAGACGGCCGCCGGCTCGCCGACCTTCTCGCGCAATTCGTCGACCAGCACGCGGATGTTCTCCGAGTAGTCGATCGGCACCGCGACGAGATGGACGCCGCCCGCCGCGAAGGCGGCGTCGAGGGTCGGGGCGAAATCCTCGACCGAGCCGACGCGGTGGCCGGTCGCGCCATAGGCCTCGGCATAGGTGACGAAATCCGGGTTGCCGAAGGTCATGCCGTAATCGGCGAAGCGGTCGACGGCCTGTTTCCAGCGGATCATGCCATAGGCCGAATCGTCGAGGATCAGCACGACGAGGTTGAGCTTGAGCCGGATCGCCGTCTCGAGCTCCTGGCTGTTCATCATGAAGCCGCCATCGCCGCAGACGGCCAGCACCCGCTTCGTCGGGTTGAGGAGGGCCGCCATCATGGCGGAAGGGAGCCCTGCCCCCATGGTCGCGAGGGCGTTGTCGAGGAGGAGCGTGTTGGCCTTGGTCGTGCGGTAGTTCCGCGCGAACCAGATCTTGTACATGCCGTTGTCGAGACAGACGATCCCGTCCTCCGGGATGACGGACCGCACGTCGTGGACGATTCGCTGGGGCGTCGGCGGGAAGCGGGCTTCCTCGGCGCGATCGGCCAGCCGCGCGAGGATGCGCTCGCGGAGCGGCAGGAGCGCCGAGGCGTTGGGAAGGCGTCCTTCCAGGCTGTCGGCCAGAACCTTCAGGGTCCGGCCGAGGTCGCCGACGACCTCCTGGTCCGGGTGGTAGACCTCCTCCACGGTCGCGGGCGTGTAGCTGACATGGATGACCTTCGGGCCGCCGTGCCGCGCCATCAGGAAGGGCGGCTTCTCGACCGTGTCGTGGCCGATGGCGATGATGAGGTCGGCCTGGTCGATCGCCTCGTGGACGTAGTCGCGCTCCGACAGGGCGGCGGTGCCCATATAGAGGTTCGACCCGCCGGCGACCGTGCCCTTGCCCATCTGCGTGGTGAAGAAGGGGATGCGGGTGCGCAGCACGAAACCGCCGAGATCCAGCGTCGAGCGCGGCCGGCTCGCGGCGGCGCCGAGCATGATGAGGGGGCGCTCCGCCGCCATGATCATCTCGGCCGCGCGCTCGATCGCCTGCGGATGAGCCACCGGGATCTCGATCGGATGAGAGGGCACGAGCGGCACGTCGGCCTCCTCGGCGGCGATGTCCTCCGGCAGCTCCAGCAGGACCGGCCCCGGCCTCTCCTCCATCGCGACCCGGAAGGCGTCGCGCACGATGGTCGGGATCGAGGCCGCCGACACGATCTGCCGCGCCGCCTTGGTGATCGGCTTCATCGAGCCGATCACGTCGACGATCTGGAACCGCGCCTGGCGTGAGGACAGGATGCCCTTCTGGCCGGTGAGGATGATCATCGGCATGGCGCCGAGATGGGCATAGGCGGCGCCCGTCGAGAAGTTGAGCGCGCCCGGCCCCAGCGTCGAGATGCAGACGCCCGGCTTCCCGGTGAGCCGCCCATGCGTCGCCGCCATGAAGGCCGCCGCCTGCTCGTGCCGCGTCAGGACGAGTTCGATCGACGAGTTGCGCAGCGATTCGACGACGTCGAGATTCTCCTCGCCGGGAATGCCGAAGACGCGGTCGACGCCTTCGTTCTCGAGGGCCCGGACGAGAAGATCGGAGCCTTTCGGCATCGTTTGTCCTTTCCTGCCGGCGACGAGCGCGGCGATGCGCAAGGCTACGCCTTCGCGCCGGGGCAGGCCAGATGCGGGCTATGGCGGCAGGAGCGTCACCCCCTCGGCCGGCTGTCCTGCACCCGCTTCGCCTTGCCGACCGAACGCTCCAGGGAGCCGGGATCGGCGATGCGGACGATGCTGCTCACCCCGACGACGCTCTTGATGTGGTGCGCGAGTTCCTTCGCCGAGGCCGAGCGGGCTTCGGCCGCCGTCGACGCCTCCTGCGCCTCGACATGGACCGTCATCACGTCGAGCCGCTCGGCCTTCGTCAGCTCGATCAGGAAATGCGGCGCGAGGCCCCGGCATTTCAGGATCTGCTCCTCGATCTGCGTCGGGAACACGTTCACGCCGCGCAGGATGATCATGTCGTCGGAGCGGCCGGTGATCTTCTCGATGCGGCGCATCGAGCGGGCCGTGCCGGGCAGGAGGCGCGTCAGGTCGCGCGTGCGGTAGCGGATGATCGGCATCGCCTCCTTGGTCAGGGAGGTGAAGACGAGTTCGCCCCGCTCGCCGTCCGGCAGCACGCGGCCGGTCTCGGGATCGACGATCTCGGGATAGAAATGGTCCTCCCAGACGTGCAGGCCGTCCTTCGTCTCGACGCATTCGTTGGCGACGCCGGGTCCCATCACCTCGGACAGGCCGTAGATGTCGACGGCATGCATGTCGAAATGCAGCTCGATCTCGCCGCGCATCGCGTTCGTCCAGGGCTCGGCCCCGAAGATGCCGACGGCGAGCGAGGTCGAGCGCGGATCGACGCCCTGGCGCCGGAACTCGTCGAGGATCGAGAGCATGTAGGACGGCGTCACCATGATGACGCGGGGCTTGAAGTCCTGGATGAGCGTGACCTGCCGCTCGGTCATGCCGCCCGAGACCGGGACGACCGTGCAGCCGAGCCTCTCCGCCCCGTAATGGGCGCCGAGCCCGCCGGTGAAGAGCCCATAGCCATAGGCGATGTGGACGACGTCGCCCGGCCTCCCGCCCGAGGCGCGGATCGAGCGGGCCATGACCTCCGACCAGACCTCGATGTCGCCCTTGGTGTAGCCGACGACGGTGGGCTTACCGGTGGTGCCGGAGGACGCATGGATGCGCGCCAGCCTCTCGCGCGGCACGGCGAGCATGCCGAACGGATAGGTGTCGCGCAGGTCCGTCTTCACCGTGAAGGGGAATTTCGCGAGATCGGCGAGCGAGCGGAGATCGTCGGGATGGATTCCCGCCGCATCGAATTTCGCGCGATAGAAGGGCGCGTTCGCATAGGCGTGGGCGAGCGTCGTTCGGAGACGGTCGAGCTGCAGCGCCGCGATCTCGTCGCGGGACGCGGTCTCGATCCGGTCGAGTTCGCCGGGGCGCGGTGACAGATCGTCCATCTTGGGTCTTCCTCCGCGCCCTTTCTGGACGCTCGGGTCCCGATCGAGCAAGGCCGCATCGCAGCGGCTCCGACTATTGGCCGATGGGTCGCCCCGCCGTCCCTCAGGCTGCCGGAAGGACGCCGCGGCGTTCCAGGGCACCTTCGCCCGATAGAGCCGCAGGAACGGCGCCGGGACAGTAGGATCCGAAGGGCGGCATTCGACCCGGCGCCTCGTGAACGCGGGGCCGAGAACCCCGCCCGCCGGCGCCGGATTGCCTTTACGGCTGCGGAGGCGGGGGTATGGGCGGAGAGCTTAGCGTCGTATCTGAGAACGCGGACGCCACCCGCTCCAAAAGCGTGCGGTCCTCACAGAGGACCTCAAACCAACTGCTATCGACTGCAATGACCCTGATCCAGGGAAGATCGTCGCCATCCTGACGGAAGCCAGCGAACTCGCCCCAAATCACCTGGTCGGTGCGGCCGGCGATTTCCAGCAGACGAGAACCCGGTACTTTTCTGCCTGCAGATGCAACAGCGTCAAGCTCGGCTCCGCCTACGCCTGTCGCCATGACGCCCTCGTCATAGAACAACTCTTTGCGCGTTCCGTAGGATAGCGCTCCTTGATATCCTCCCACGCCGGAAACGGTCCACTGCCACGATAATGGCTCTGTCCCGAGCGCTCTGAGAACATGGCGAAGATCGAACGCCAGCCCTCCCCCCTCTCGATGCTCGTCGTTGATCCAAAGCTGCCACAGACGCACGGCGCGCATCATTCTCGTCCCGTTTGAAGCGCGAGTATACGACGCTTCAACGTCCACTCACTACACTACCGAATACTCTCCGAGCCACTCCCCGCCCCCGTCTTTGCGAGCGCAGCGAAGCAACCCAGCCCATCCGCAGCGCGTCGCCCGCTGGGTTGCTTCGTCGGCTTCGCCTTCTCGCAAGGACGGGTTCGGCGAGCGTCCTCACTTCGTATCGGCGAGCCGCAACTCGAGGCTCTCGGCGCGGCGGCGCCAGGCGGCCTCGTCGAGCGGCGCGACCTGGACCGTGCCGCCGACGGCCGCGAGAAGCGTTCCGGATCCGTCCCAGGCGAGCCAGTCGGCCGGGCGGCTCGAGGCCGAGCGCGCGCTGCCGTCCGATGGCTCGAAGGCGAGATCGCGGGCGGGATCGCCCTCCCCCTTCGCGCCGCGCCAGACATAGGCGCGCCCGTCCGTCCCAAGCGCGGCGAGGCGCTCGCCATCGGGGCTGAAGGCGACCGAGCGGGTCGCCGGCGACTCCGTCCGCAGCACGCGCCGCCCCGAACCGGCCGTCTCGAAGAGCCGGACGGCCTCGTCGTCGCCCGTCACCGCGAGCCAGCGGCCGTCGGGGCTGACGCCGAGGCTCCCCGGTGCGCCGCGCTCGGCCGGCGGCAGGTCGGGCGAGGCGGCACGCAGGACCGTATGCGTCTTCGCCGCGACGTCCCAGCGGCGAAGCTCGCCCTTCACGTAGCTCGCATAGAGCGCCTTGCCGTCGGGTGAGGCGGCGAGGCCCCAGGCATCCGCGCCGGGGCCGAGCGAGGGCAGGAACGTCTCCGAGCCCCCACCCGGATCGACGAGCGCGATCCGCCCGTCCGAGAGCGCGACCGCGAGGAGCCGCCCACCGTCGAGCCAGGCGACGCCGGGATTGGCCTTCGCATCCCAGCGTCGGAGGACAGGCTTCGCCTCTCCCGAGGCGGGCCAGATCGCAAGCGTGCCGTCCTCGTAGACGACCGCGATCCGGCCGTCGGGAGCAAAAGCCAGGGCGCGCGGATCGAGACCGTCCCCGAGCCGGAGCGTGCGCAGCACGCCGCCCGTCCGCCGGTCGAAGACCGTCACCCGACGATCGCCCGCAGCCGCGACGAGGTCGCCCGCAGGAGACGTCACGATGCGCGACAGGCGCCCCGCGTCGCGCGGATGCCAGCGGGCTCCGACCGCATCGGCGGCCGGCGACGGCGTCCAGACCCGGATGAGCCCATCGGCATAGGCCGTCCCGAGCAGCGCCCCGTCGGCGCTCCAGGCGAGGGAGCCTGGTGCGCCCTTGTGCCCCGGCAGGCGGGTCACGGGGCCGAGCGACCAGCTGCCATCGGCATCGCGCAGCACGCGCATGAGGCAGGCCGCGTTCTCGGCGCAGGAGACGGCGAGGTCGACCGCATCGGGCTCGCTGCGCGGCCGGAAGGCCAGCACCGTCACCGGCCGGCCGATCGGCGCCGTGCGCGTCAGCAACGCGCGGCTCACGACGTCGAAGAGCGCGATCTCGCCCGCCTGCGTTCCCGCGGCGACGCGCTCGCCGCGCGGGGAGAGGGCGAGCGCCGTGACCGGGCTGCCGAGGTCGATCGGCTCGCCCTGCTGCACGCCCGCCGCGTCGTAGAGCGTGAGACGACCGTCCTCGCCTCCGACGGCGACGACGTTTTCGGCCTCGTCGATCGCGACCGAGCGGGGCGGGTCCTCGCCGATCGTGCTCGCGGCGCAGGCGGGGCGCTCCGGACCCTCGCCGCCGCAGGTGACGATGGAGGTGCCCTCCGCCTCCGCCCGCACGATCCGCCGGCCGGCCGGCCCGATCGCCGCCGCCCAGACGACGCCGTCGCCGGACTTGATCCCGGTCGCGAGCCGTCCCTCGCGCCCCCAGCCGACGATGCCGCCGTCGGAGAGCGACGCGAGAAGCCAGTCGGGACGCGTGAAGCGGAATGCCCGCACCATCGCGTGGCCGGCTTCGAGATCGCCGATCCTGGGCGAGGGCCAGCCGCCTCCCGCAGCCCGGCCGGGAAGCACGAGGCTGCGCAGGGCCGCGCCGCGCGAGGCGAAGCCGAGCGAGCCGTCCGGCAGCCAGACGAGGGCCTGGGCCGGATCGGGCGAGGCATGGCTCCCGACGAGATCGGGCAGGTCGAGCAGCGCCGTCAGCAGGGCCGAGCGCGTGTCCTCGCGCGGCCGGTCGCGATAGGCCCGATAGGCGCTGCGCACGGCGGCGGCCGCGTTGTCGTCGCGGAGTTCGCCCTGGGACCGGGCGACCCAGCGCCCGGCCTCCGCGGCGGCGAGGGCGTCGTCGCGCTCGCGGGCCTGGAAATGGTTCAGGACGGCGAAGCCGCCGGCCGCCGCGAGACCGAGCGCGACGGCGATCGTCGCGGCGATGGCGAGGCGCATGAAGCGACGCGTCGCCTGCGTCTTCTGCTCCGCCGCGACCTTGTCCGCCTCGGCGAGCCTGACCTGGCTGTCCTTGAGCCGGCGCTCGTTCTCGAGCTGCTCCTCGCGCGCCTTCGCCTCGGCATCGTCCCGCTCGCGGCAGCCGGCGAGATACTCGGCCGCGCCGCGATGGACGATGCCGCCGAGATCGGGCCGCGCCGCGATGGCCTCCGCCTCGGCGAGGCGGGTGCCGGTATGGCTCAGCCATTCGGGACCGCGCGCATTGGCCTCCCAGTCGCGCGCGCCGCGCTTGACGCCGTCGAGCACGGCGAGCGCCGCGAAATCCTCGTCGAGCCAGCCGCGCAGAACGCCCCATTGGCGCAGGAGCGCCTCATGCGCCGGCTCGACCGTGACCTCCGTCCGCTCGACGCCTCCCTCCTTCACCGTGACGCGGTCGACGGAGAGGAGGCGCTGCTCGACGAGAAGGCGCACGAGCGGCTCGGCATCGGCCGGAATGTCCGACAGACGTGCGAGGCGCCGGCGCGGCGAGCCCGTATCCGGGTCGATCCCCGCAAGCCAGGGGATCAGGCCGCGGCGCAGCAGAAGAAGCCGGGCCTCCGGATCCCTCGGCACGCGCGGGTCCCGATCGGCGGCCAGCATGACGCGGCGCACGGCGGCCTCGATGGCGCCCTGGATGCCGCCGAACTCCTCGTAATCGGCGAGGCCGAGCGCGCCGCTGCCGCCGAAATCGACATAGAGCTGGCCGAGGGTGAAGGCGAGGAGCGGCAGCGCATCCGAGCCGCCGCCCTTCTCGATGTCCTGGAGCAGCCGCTGCGTCAGGCGCGGCTCGATGGTGAGCGGGCGGTTCGTGCCCGACAGGCGCGCCGCCGGGCCCTCGATCACGGTCTGATAGGCGCCGCGCGGCATGGGCAGGAGCGCGAGCGCCCGCTGGCGCAGCCCCTCGAGCGGCTTCGCCGTCTCGAGGTGATCGTAGGCGTCCGAGCGGATGGTGAAGAGGACGATGACCTCCGGCTCGTCGCTCGCCACGAGGTCGCGCACCAGCGAGAGGAGCTGCTCGCCCTCGCCGTCGGAGAAGATTTCCTCCGCCTGGTCGATGGCGATGGTGATGGCGGGCGGTTTTCGCGCCTCGCCCGTCACCATGCCGGCGAAGACCTTGGCGCCGAGCTGCGCGAGGAGCGGCTTCAGCGCCGCGCCGCCGGCGGCGATGGCCTGCCGGATCGCGGCCCGCGACAGGGGGATGCGGTGCGCCTGAAACGCGCTCTCGATCGACGCCAGCAACCCGGCCTCGCCCGAGACGGCGCCGCCCCCCGGCCGGATGACGGGGAGGGAGAGGAAGGTCCGGTCGTCGCGCGCAAGGCGCGGCAGGAGGCCGGCGCGCAGATAGGAGGATTTGCCCGCGCCCGAGGCGCCGAGGATGACGAAGAGGCGCGGCGCGGCCATCTCGGCGAGCCCGCGCAGCATGTCGAGGCCTTCGACGATCGGCGCCTCGCGGCCGAAGAAGATGCCGGCATCCTCCTGCTCCAGCGGCTTCAGCCCGCGATAGGGCGCCCGGCCGGGGTCGTGATCGGGCGGCCAGGGGAAGAAGCGCGGATCGAGCCCGGCCTTGTTGAGCCCGTCCTTCAGGCGGAACAGGCCCTCGCGCGAGAAGGTGACGTGCACCTCCTCATGGGTGCGCGGCAGCTCCGCCCTGAACATCCGGTGGTCCGAGCCCGAGGCGAGGTCCGCCATCTGGAAGGTCTCGGTGATCTCGCCCGGCAGGTCCTCGACCGGGATGACCTCGATCAGCGCCCCGAGGAGGCGCTTGTTGAGGCGGCGGGCGAGTTCATATTCCTTCCGGCACCAGCGCGAGGCGATCCAGCCGCGCGAGACGAGGAACAGCACCACCTCGCAGCGCGACGCCGCCTCGTTCAGCGCCCGTTCCCAGCGCTCGCCCGCCGCGATGCCGCGATCGGGCGTCACGTCGAGGAAGACGTCGTCCCAGCCCTGCTCCTTGAGCCAGAGGTTGAGCGCCGCCGCTTCGGGATTGTTCTGGCTCGAATGGCTGATGAACAGGCGCGACATGAAGGCGGCGATCTCCGGTCGTCCACCCTCGCGCTAGAGTTGGGCGCGATTGGGGTCAACGGGGGCGGGGTTCGACAGGTTGGACCGATTCCACTATCGCAGGCGTCTCCCGATCCCACCGCCTCCGTGAGCCCGATGGCGAAAGCCGGCTTTTCCGACGCCTCCTCCCCGACCCGCCCCGACACCACCTTCTGGCCGATGATCGCCGTCGTGCTGGCCGTCGCCGCGCTCGGCCTGATGTGGGAGCGCGTGCCGCAGGGCGGCGGGCTCGGCTGGGACGGCACGATCTATGCCCGGATGGTGGCCGATCTCGGCGGCATGGTCGCGAGCGGTGAGCTCAGCGCCTACCACGCCCAGCGCATCCTGCCGGCCCTCGCCGTCAAGGGGATGCTCGCCGTCGTCGGCGCGGCTCCGACGGATTCGGCGATCCTGTGGGCCTTCAGCCTCTACAATCTCGCGCTGATGCTGGCCTCGCTGTTCCTCTGGCGGGCCGTAGCGGATGTATACGCGCTCGGCACCGGCAGCCGCTGGATCGGCTTCTGCGCCCTGTTCCTCAGCTTCCAGGCCGCGAAGCTGACCTATTACTATCCGCCGCTGACCGACATGACGGCGCTGACCTTCGGCCTCCTGACGCTGTTCCTCTATGCGACGCGCCGGCCGGCGCTGCTGATGCTGGTCTCGATCCTCGGGGCCTCGTCCTGGCCGACCCTCAGCGTCTGCGGCGCGCTGCTGATCCTGTTCCCGCGGCCCGAGCCCGGCGCGCCGCCCGCGCCGGAGACGCCGCTCCGCCTGCGCCCGCTCGTGACGGCCTATCTCGCCGTCGCGGCCATCCCGATCGCGCTCTACCTCGTGATGATCGCGGCCCCGGCGGCCTCCTGCGCCGTCGCGGCGCCGCCGCTCGTGGCGACGGTCGAGACCCTGACCCGGCTCGGCATCCAGTCGCTCAAGGGCGGGGAAGTCCTGGGCGAGCCCTGCGCGGCGGTCAGGCGCCTCCTGACCTCGATCCCCTCCGTCCTGGCCGTCATCCTCGGCCTCGCGGCGATGCTGGTCCCGCTCGCGACGCGCGCGGGGATCGCGTGGCACGTGAGGCGCATCCGCCCGCTTCACGTGATCTACGCCGTGCTGACGATCCTCGTGCCGATCCTCGTCGTGAAGCTGATCGCGAATCCGAGCGCGCCGACGCCCTCCTCGATCCGCTATCTGGCGCTGATCATCATGATGCCGCCGGAGGGCAAGGTCTTCATGCCGCTGGTCGGCACCTTCGTCTATTGGGGGCCGCTGGTCCTCGTCGCGATCCCGCTCTGGCAGGAATTCTGCCGGGCCGTGCGCGGCCTCGGGCTCGGGGCGGTGCTGACGATCGCCTTCACGCTTCCGTTCGGCCTTGTCGGCGAAGGGCGCTTCCTGACGGCGGCATGGCCGTTCATGGTGCTGGCGATGGCGCTCGT
The DNA here is from genome assembly GCF_004363955.1 of Enterovirga rhinocerotis. Classification (GTDB taxonomy): domain Bacteria; phylum Pseudomonadota; class Alphaproteobacteria; order Rhizobiales; family Beijerinckiaceae; genus Enterovirga; species Enterovirga rhinocerotis. The sequence goes on along the minus strand of NZ_SNZR01000013.1, from coordinate 388,022 downwards.
CCTGAACCAACGGCCCCTCGGCCGGGCCTTCTGGATCGCCTTCCTCGTCGCGACGGTGGCGCTGGCGCAGTTCTGGCTGCCGCTGAATATCGGCCCCTGGACCGGCGGCTCGCTGGAGCATCTGCTCGAATTCCCGAAGCAGATGTACTTCATGCATTTCGGGCCGTGGATGAACTGGGCGACCTTCAGCCTCCAATTCGTGTTCATGGCGCTCGTCGCCGCCTGGCTCTACGCGACGCTGCCGCGCCGGCGGCAGCCGGAGACAGTCGCGCCCTGATCAGGCGTCCGGGGGAGCCGGACGCTCCGGCGCCTCCCGCTCGACCACATCGCTCAGGATCCGGAGCGGGCGCTGCTTGGTGTTCTCGAAGGTCCGCCACAGATAGGAGCCGAGCACGCCCTGCACGGCGAGCGAGGCCGAGCCGAAGAAGGTCAGCAGCAGCACGATCGTCGCGTAGCCGGGCTCCTTGATGAAGCCGACGAGACGCGCGAGCACGACGATGACGCCGAAGCCGAGGCTCAGCAGGCAGCCCAGCACGCCGAACCAGAGCAGGAGCAGGATGGGCAGGTCCGAGAAGGAGAAGATGCTGTCCATCATGTAGCGCAGCCGGCGCGAGACGTTCCAGGCGCTCTTGCCGATCAGCCGCTTGCGCCGCTCATAGGGCACGAATGTCCGCCGGAAACCGACCCAGAACAGCTGCGCGATGAGCGAGGAATTCGGCTCGCGGATCGTGAGCAGCACGTCGCGGACGGCGCGGTTGCAGGCGAAGATGTCGACCCCGCCCGGCGGGATGTCGGCGATGACGAGGCGCCTGTAGAGCCACCAGAACGTCGAGGACAGCGCGTCGCGCACGATCGAATCGCTGCGCCCGGTCCGCTGGCCGAAGACGACGTCCGCCTCGCCCCTCTCGAGCACCTCGAAGAAGCGCAGGATGAGTTCCGGCGGCTCCTGGAGATCGGCCGCCATGGCGGCGAAATGCTCGCCCGTCGCGAGTTCGAGCCCGGTCCGGATCGCCGTGAACGAGCCGAAATTGCGGCTGTGCAGAGCGATCTTGGACGCGAAGCCGAAGCGCTCGCGTGCCGCGAGCAGGGCCTGGGCGGAATTGTCGGGCGAGCCGTCGACCACGAACACGGCTTCGAGGCGCCCGCCGAGGCGGGCGTTCAGGTCCTCGATCGCCGCGACCAGGGACGGGATGTTGTCCTCGTTCCCGTAGACCGGCACGACGAGAGACAGGCGAGGCGCCGCGGAGCCGGCCCCATCCTCCCCGCCGATGACGACATCGCTCACCAAAAACGCTCTCCGACGGGCCCTGGATCACGGCATACCCGGCGCGGGCATCCCACGCCAACATCCCCCGCGAACATCACGTCATCCGCGATCCTGACGCACGCGCCGGGCCCCCAGCGACCGAGTGATATCTCACTGTCAAAAACTTCGTATATGGTCCGCCGCCGCATTTGCGAATCATGTATTCGTTTGTAATTTTCGAACATATCCGACAACAAATTATGATCTGCATTCGATCGTGACGGATACGTGAAAGACAATGTGGTGGTTATGCCACATGAAACGAAGGATGACGCGCGGAACGCGCGAATAAGATTGATCACAAAGTCGCCAGACGCCATTGAGAGCCAGCGACGGGGGGCAATCTCCGAAGCAATTCAGCCGAACGGTCCGACGTCCGAACGTTCGGCAGAATATGACGGACCATCGAAAGGAAGCCAGCGACCGGCCAATCGGGTCGCATCTTCCCTTCGAGCCATCGAATCTAACTTTGGAGATCGAAATGAAATTCGTGAGGAGCCTTCTCCTCGGGTCGGCCGCAGGCATCTGCGTGGCCCCCGTGGCTCAGGCTGCCGACCTTCCGGCGCGCGCCGTCGCCCCGGTCGAGTACGTCCAGGCCTGCTACACGGCCGAGCGTAAGAGCAACCGCAGCCTGAACGGCTTCTTCGCTCTGCCCGGCACGGATACCTGCCTGCGCATCAGCGGCCGCGCCCGGTTCAGCTACCAGTATACGTCCAGCCGCGGCGAATCGAGCATCCTCGGCAACAACCGCGGCTTCGTCGGCGGAGACAATTCCGGCTTCCAGACGCAGGCGCAGATCAACCTCGACGCCCGCACCAAGACGGACCTCGGCACGCTGCGGACCTTCATCCGCGTCATCGCCGGCTACAACAGCGGCGGTCACCTCAATTCCGGCACGACGCAGCGCATGGCTTACGGCTATCCTGCTCTCGGCATGGATACGTTCGGCCGCGCCCAGTCGCAGATCTATCTCGACAAGGCCTTCATCCAGTATGTCGGCTTCACCGCCGGTCGCGCCGCCTCGTTCTTCGACTTCTACGCCCACGACGTCGAGTTTATCGGCGCCACCTCGGGCTCGAATGTCGGCAGCACGAACCTCCTCGCCTATACGGCGACGTTCGGTGGCGGCTGGTCGGCCACGATCTCGATGGAAGACCCGATCGCCCGCCGTCAGCCGCGCTTCGCGGACTTCGCCGCCGGCAGCGCCATCACGGGCAGCCCGAACTTCGGCAACCTCGCCGGACCGTTCACGCAGGGCGTGTCCTATATCGGCTCCAACGGCCAGACGCGCGTCGCGAACTACGACGTCGTCCAGCGCTCCTCGGTTCCCGACTTCGTGGCTGCGGTCCGCTACGCCGCTCCGTGGGGTGCCGCGCAGGTCTCGGCCGCGATGCACCAGCTCAGCGGCGGCCGCCTGATGAGCGTCGGCGCGCGTGGCGCCTCGACCGGCACCGGTCTCGCCCAGGCCATCGCCGACGGCGTCCCGAACAAGGTGAAGGACGAGTTCGGCTGGGCCGTGCAGGGCGGCCTGAAGGTCAACCTGCCGCAGCTCGCGCAGGGCGACGTTCTCTGGCTGCAGGCTGCCTACTCGGAAGGCGCCCTCTCCTATGCCGGCCACCCGGCCCGCATGGTCGGCGGTGCGACGCTGAGCAACGTCTATAGCGGCCGCTTCCTCGTCAGCACCGTGGACTCCTTCATCGGCGCCGACGGCAAGCAGAAGCTGACGGAAGCCTGGTCGGTCAGCGCGGCCTTCCTGCACTACTGGACCCCGCAATGGCGTTCGGCGGTGTTCGGCTCCTACGGCGAAGTCGCCTTCGGCAAGGGTGCCCGCACCCTCATGACCGATGTCCGCGGCAGCGCTGCCGGCGCCCAGTTCGACGGCCGTCTGCACGATTACAGCATCGCGGTCGTCGGCGCGAACCTGATCTGGTCGCCGGTCCGCGGTCTCGATATCGGCGTCGAGGGTGTCTACACCCGCGCCGACCTCAAGGGCGGCCGCGTCGCCGACCTGACCTACGGCTCCCAGAACTTCAACAACCTCGTGGCCGGCGTCGGCGGCAAGACCGCCAAGTCCGACGACCTCTGGGCGTTCCGCATGCGCGTCCAGCGCGATTTCTGATCGCCGCCACCGGTCGGGTCGCTCCGGCGATCCGACCGGCTCGGTGCGATCCCGATCGCGCTCCTCCCTGTGGCCGATGGTTCCAGCCGACGGCCGCAGGTTCGAGCCCCGAACCTCGGCTCACCACCTTAGCCCCGGCCCCCGCGCCGGGGCCTTTTTTGTGGGTTCGACGTGCCGCCGTCTCAGGCGTCCGGCACGTTCCGCTCAAGCTCGGCGAGCCAGGGGCCGGCCGAGGAATCGGAGGGCGCCCGCCAGTCGCCGCGCGGCGAGAGCGAGCCCCCGGCCACGACCTTCGGCCCGTTCGGCAGCGCCGAGCGCTTGAACTGGGCGAAGCCGAAGAAGCGCTTCAGGAAGATTGCCATCCAGCGCCGGATCGTCGCGCGGTCATAGGCGCGCCGCCCCGCCTCCGGGAAGGCGGGGGGCCAGGCTCCCGTCGCCGGATCGCCCCAGGCCCGCTCGGCCAGGAAGACGATCTTCGAAGGCCGCATGCCGTAGCGCAACGTGTAGAACAGGTTGAAATCCTGAAGCTCGTAGGGCCCGATCGTCGCTTCGGTGCTCTGCGTGCCGCCGGGGATGAGTTCCGGCGAAATCTCGGTGCCAAGGATGTCGATGAGGACCTCGCCGGCCTCCTTCTCGAACTCGCCCGAGGCGGCCACCCAGCGGATCAGGTGCTGGATCAGCGTCTTCGGCACGCCGGCATTGACGTTGTAATGGCTCATCTGGTCGCCGACGCCGTAGGTGCACCAGCCGAGCGCGAGTTCGGACAGGTCGCCTGTTCCGATCACGATGCCGCCATGCTGGTTGGCGAGCCGGAAGAGATAATCCGTGCGTAGGCCCGCCTGCACGTTCTCGTAGGTCGCGTCGTAGACGGGCTCGCCCCTCCCGGCCGGATGGTCGATCGTCTCCAGCATCAGCGTCGCGGTCGGGCGGATGTCGAGGATGCTCTGCGTCACGCCGAGCGCGCTCATCAGCCGGATGGCGTTGGTCTTGGTCTCGTCCGTCGTGCCGAAACCCGGCATCGTGTAGGCGAGGATGTCGGTGCGCTTCAGGCCGAGCCGGTCGAAGGCGGCGGCGGTGACGATCAGCGCATGCGTCGAATCGAGGCCGCCCGAGACGCCGATCACGACGCGCTTCGTGCCGGTCGCGCGCAGGCGCTGCTCGAGCCCCGCGACCTGGATGTTGTAGCCCTCGTAACAATCCTGCCGCAGCAGGGCGTCGTCGGCCGGCACGAAGGGGAAGCGTTCCAGCACCCGTTCGAAGCCGACATCGCCGCGCGGCGGATCGAGGCGGAAGGCGATCGTCCGCAGGGCGTCCCGCCCGGGATCGGCCCCCTCGACCACGCGCCGGTTGTCGTCGAACGTGCCCATCGCGGCGCGTTCGAGCCGGATCAGGTCGAGGTCGAGATCGGCGACGGTGATCACCGCGCCGTCCGCGAAGCGGGGCCCCTCGGCGAGGAGGCTGCCGGCCTCGTGGATGGTGGTCTGGCCGTCCCAGCCGAGATCGGTGGTCGATTCCCCCGCCCCGCCCGCGGCATAGAGATAGGCGCCGTTATAGCGCATCGAGGCGGATCGGCAGAGCAGCTCGCGCGAGCGCGCGCGGCCGATGGTGATGGGGCTGCCCGAGAGATTGGCGAGCACCGTCGCGCCCGCGAGCGCGAGCCCCGCCGCCGGGGGCACCGGGATCCACATGTCCTCGCAGATCTCGATGCCCAGCACGAGGCCGGGCAGGTCGGTGGCCGAGAAAAGGAGATCGGTCCCGAAGGGCGAAGCGAGCGCTCCGATCCGGATGTCCTCGCGAGGGGCGCCGGACGCGGAGGCGAAGTGGCGCGCCTCGTAGAACTCCCGATAGGTCGGCAGATAGGTCTTCGGCACGACGCCGAGAAGCCGGCCGCGATGGATCACGCAGGCAGCGTTGTAGAGCCGCGAGCCGTGGCGCAGGGGGGCGCCGACCACCAGGACCGGCATGAGATCGGCCGAGGCCTCGACCAGCACCGCGATCGCCCGCTCGACCCCGTCGAGCAGCACGTCCTGATGCAGCAGGTCCTCGATCGCGTAGCCGGACAGGCACAGCTCCGGGAACACCGCGACCGCGACCACCCGGTCGTGGCAGAGCCGCGCAGCCTCGAGCACCGCCGCGCCGTTCGCGGCGGGATCGGCCACGGCCGAGCGGATCGTGCAGGCCGCCGCCCGCGCGAAGCCGTGCCGGTAGAGGGAGCGGAAGTCGAAATCGGCGGGCGCAACCATCGTCACCTCATATGGCGATCGGGCGGGCGGGGCCAAGGACGCTCACGGAAAGCCCCCGCCTCGCTGCCGGCCCGCGAGCGCGGCTCAGCCGAGCTCCGCTTCGAGCAGAGCGAGGGCCGCCGCCGCGAAGACCCGCATGTTCCTCGCTCGGTCGCCGTGGCCGGTCTCGAGCGTCGTGACCCGTTCGGCGGGGCCGCTCAGCGCGAAACAGGCATGGCCGGCGGCATCGCCGTAGCGGTTGCCCGTCGGCCCCGCAGCTCCGGTCTCCGAAAGCCCCCAGCTCGTCGCGAAACGCTCCCGCACGCGCGAGGCGCAGAGCGCCGCATACGGCTCGGATGCGGAGCGGATGCCCCTCTCCGTCATCTCCCCGGCCGTGATCCCCAGCAGGACCTCGCGCGCCTTGAGGGTGTAGACGACCGCCCCGCCCATGAAGAAGGCGGAAGCTCCGGGCACGGCCAGCAGCGCCGCCGAGATCAGCCCGCCGGCCGACGATTCCGAGATGGCGATCGTCTCGCCGCGCGCGATCAGCCGCGTGCCGACGCGCAGGGCGACAGCGTCGAGTTCGTCCATCGGGCACCTCCAGCCCCCGCCGCGGGGATTAATCCTTCCTTGGCTGTTCCAACCGATCGTGTCGAGAACGATCGGCGATGCGTGGTTTGCGCGTCCGTGAGATCGCAAGTGTGTTGGAGCGGCGACACTTGGGCGGCGAAAGCGGTGGTAGAGTGCACACCAACTGTCGTGCTGCCTCGAAGAGTGGCAGACAGTCTCCGACGTCGGAAACAGGGTAGCCGGTTGATCCATCTCCGCACCACGGCGCGCGTCCTCGGCATCGCTGCACTCCTGTGCACGGCGGGCTGCTCGACGCTGCCTACGACGGGCCCGACGACCGATCAGGTCGTCTCGAACGGCGACAACCCGAACGAGCGGCGCTATGTCATCACCGATCTCGACGAGCGCGTCGTCAGCATCCTGAACGGGCTTTCCGGCCCTTCGCTGCGCGCCCGCTTCGGCGACTACCGGCCAGCCCCCGAGAACCGGATCGGGGTCGGCGACGAAGTCAGGATCAACATCTGGGAGGCGGCGGCCGGCGGTCTCTTCTCGGGCCCGCCCTCGGTGCCCGGACAATCCTCTGGCGCGCGGATGTCCTCGATCCCGGATCAGGTGGTCGGCCGGGACGGCGCGGTCACGGTTCCCTATGCCGGGCGCATCCAGGTCTCGGGGCGGAGCCCCCAGGCGGTCGAGCAGGTCATCCTCGAGCGGCTCGCCGGCAAGGCGATCGAGCCGCAGGTCCTGGTCACGGTCTCGCGCAACATCTCGAACAGCGTCACCGTCACGGGCGAGGTCACGAGCGGCGCGCGCATTCCGCTGAGCGCCAGGGGCGACCGCATCCTCGACGCGGTGGCGGCGGCCGGCGGCGTCCGCGGCGCGGTGCACGAATCCTTCGTCCGCCTCACCCGCGGCCAGCAGACCGTCACCATGCCGATGGAGACGATCCTCGCCAATCCGCAGGAGAACGTGGCGCTGCGCGGCGGCGACATCATCACCGTCGTGCGCGAGCCGCAGACCTATACGGCCTTCGGCGCCGTCGGCCAGCAGACCGTCGTCCCCTTCGGCCGGATCACGCTCTCCCTCGAAGAGGCCGTGGCCAAGGCCGGCGGCCTGCTCGACTTCCGGGCCGATCCCGACGGCGTGTTCCTGCTGCGCTTCGAGCCGCCGAGCACGGTGCGCGCGATCCAGCCCGGCCGGGCCATCGACGCGCGGGAGCGCCTGATCCCCGTCGTGTACCGGCTGACGCTGCGCGATGCGAAGAGCTACTTCCTCGCCCGCAGCTTCCGGATGCGCGACAAGGACACGCTCTACGTCGCCAACGCCTCCGCGGCCGAACTCCAGAAGTTCCTGAACCTGATCGGCTCGCTGACCGCGCCGATCACCTCGGGCGCCCGGACGGCCAACGCTTTCTGACGCGGCGGCGCCCCGATCGGGCGCCGCGGCCGCGGGATCTCCGCTCCCGACGGGCACGTCCCGCCGTCACGCCGTGGCACGGGTCCGCCCGATGGACGGCCTATCGGGCGGCGCGATGTCTCCGCCCCCGCCGCGAGGCCTTGGCTTCGCGCGCGATCCGTGCGTTCTGGCGCCCACGATCCGCAGCATCCGAAAACGGGACCCGAGATGAAGTCACGCGCCGCCGTCGCCTGGGAAGCCAACAAGCCGCTCACCATCGAGACCATCGATGTCGAGGGTCCGAAGGCCGGGGAAGTCCTGGTCGAGGTGATGGCGACGGGCATCTGCCACACCGACGCCTACACGCTGTCGGGGCTCGACAGCGAGGGCAAGTTCCCGGCGATCCTCGGCCACGAGGGCGCGGGCATCGTGCGCGAGGTCGGCGCGGGCGTCACCTCGGTGAAGCCGGGCGACCACGTCATCCCGCTCTACACGCCCGAATGCCGCAATTGTAAGAGCTGCCTGTCGCAGCGCACGAACCTCTGCACCGCCATCCGCGCGACGCAGGGCCAGGGCGTGATGCCGGACGGCACGAGCCGCTTCTCCTGCGAGCCGGTCAGCCGGAGCCGCGACACCGTCTTCCACTATATGGGCTGCTCGACCTTCTCGAACTTCACCGTGCTGCCGGAGATCGCGGTCGCGAAGGTCCGCGAGGACGCGCCTTTCGACAAGATCTGCTATATCGGCTGCGGCGTGACAACCGGCATCGGGGCCGTCGTCAACACGGCCAAGGTCTGGCCGGGAGCGAACGTCGCGGTGTTCGGCCTCGGCGGCATCGGCCTCAACGTGATCCAGGGCGCCCGCATGGTCGGCGCCGACAAGATCATCGGCATCGACCTCAACAACGACAAGCGCGCCATGGCCGAGAAATTCGGCATGACGCATTTCGTCAACCCGAACGAGGTCGGCCTCGACAAGGTCGTGCAGGCGATCGTGGATCTGACGGGCGGCGGCGCCGACTTCTCCTTCGATGCGACCGGCAACGTCAACGTGATGCGCCAGGCGCTCGAATGCTGCCACCGCGGCTGGGGCGAGTCGATCGTCATCGGCGTCGCCGAGGCCGGCCGGGAGATCGCGACGCGCCCCTTCCAGCTCGTCACCGGCCGCGTGTGGAAGGGCACGGCCTTCGGCGGGGCCCGCGGCCGCACCGACGTGCCGAAGATCGTCGACTGGTACATGGAGGGCAAGATCAACATCGACGATCTGATCACCCACACCATGCCGCTCGACCAGATCAACCACGGCTTCGACCTGATGCACGAAGGCAAGTCGATCCGGAGCGTCGTGGTCTACTGACCGGCGCGCGATGGCATCGTCACATCGCGGCCACGGTCGGATCGTTAATAAGGAAGTAACCACGGCGTGATGACGCCCCCCGTTGCGGTAAGAACGGGGTAAGATTAACGCTCCTAACGATGGGCCTCGCGCCGGGCGCAAAGCCGGGCGGGGCGATGGGGTCTGTGATGAAGCGTCTTCTGGCCGTGTGCGCCGTCGTGCTGTCGCTCGGCGCCTGCAACGATGCGGCTCATCGCTCGGCGGCTCCCATCCCGACCAAGACCGTCGCCCTCATGTCCTCCAAGGGCATGTCGAAGTCCGACCCGATCCTGGTGCGGGTCTACAAGAAGGAATCCGAGCTCGAGGTCTGGAAGAAGGTCAACGGCCGCTACGCGCACCTCAAGACCTTCCCCATCTGCCGCTGGTCAGGCCAGCTCGGCCCGAAGAAGCGCGAGGGCGACCGTCAGGCGCCCGAGGGCTTCTACACGGTGACGCCCTCGCAGATGAACCCGAACTCCTCGTTCCATCTGTCCTTCGACACCGGCTATCCGAACGCCTTCGACCGCGCCAACGGCCGGACGGGATCGCATCTGATGGTCCACGGCGACTGCTCGTCGAGCGGCTGCTACGCGATGACCGACGAGGGCATCTCCGAAGTCTACGCGATCGCGCGCGAGGCCTTCGCCGGCGGGCAGCGCAGCTTCCAGCTCCAGGCCTTCCCCTTCCGGATGACGGCCCAGAACATGGCGCGGCACCGCCAGGATCCGAACATCGCGTTCTGGCGGAACCTGAAGCAGGGCGCCGATCATTTCGAGGTCGCGCGGCTGGAGCCGAAGGTCTCGGTCTGCCGGGGGGAATATTCCTTCAATGCCGGCGCTGACGGATGCCGGGAGGACCAGGGCGCGGCCGCCGCGGTCGCCCAGAAGGCGACGGAGGACAATCGCGAGATCGCCAGCCTCGTCGCGGGCGGCGCTCCCTCCGTCCGGACCGTCTATTCCGATGGCGGACAGCATTCCAGCTTCCGCCCGGGCGCCACGATGTTCGGCGGCGCGGGCTATACCGGCCGCATCAGCCGCCCCGAGGCGCTGGCGGCCGGACCGCGCGAGATCCCCGTCGAGGGCGACGGGGCGAAGGCCTCCTCGGCTTCGGCGCGAAAAACGGATGGTCGGGCCGGCCAGGCCTCGCCGGCCGCCGCGAAGCCTGCGATGAAGGCCGAGCAGCCCTCGTCCAAGCCCAAGCTCGCATCACGCACTCAGCCCTGAGGCGAGAGCGCATCCACTCGCCCACCGCCTCGTTCCGGCCGGTCGTCGCGAGCGACCGCCGGGTGCTCTGACGATCGGAGCGGCGGGCAAGCCGGCGAGGGACGCGCGGATCGCCGCGATCGCGCTGGTTGCCAAGTCGACGACCCGCCTTTTTCGACGCACCTGTCGTCCTCGGCCGGCCGGCCGGACTGTGGCGGCAATGTGACACCACATGAGTACGATTCCAGCATCACACCTACTTGCCTCATTCTTGAGCAAGTGACGTCAATTTCACGTCGCGCAATTTCAAGTCGTCGCGCACGCTCCTCGTCGGAATAACAGTTTTCGATGGGGGATTACTCAATGTCGCGGGCTTCTTTCAAGTCAATCATGGCGGGCGGGGCGCTGACCCTCCTGGCCTTCGGCGCCGGTGCCGCCGACCTGCCGGGCGCACCGAAGGTGCTGCCGCCGGCCGCCGCCACGCCGGCCGAGTCGACCCCGGTCGATTTCATCTTCGGCACCAAGTTGATGTCCGACTACAACTTCCGCGGCATCAGCCAGTCGAAGCGTGACTTCAGCGTCATGGGCTATGGCGAGCTGCAGCTCTTCGACAACTTCCTCTATGCCGGCGTCGCCGGCAACAAGGTCAACCTGCCGACCGGTCCGAGCGCGGAAGTCAACTTCACCGGAGGCATCAGGCCGAAATTCGGCCCCTTCACGTTCGATCTCGGCGTCATCTACTACTACTATCCGGGCGAGCGCGCCCTGATCGATGCAACCGGCACGTATCTCTCGGTCCGCAACACGGACTTTCTGGAATACGGCGGCAAGGTCACCTACGTCCCGAACGACGACTGGCAGTTCCAGGCCGGCGCCTATACGACCGGAAACTGGCTCGGATCGCACGCGGCCGCGACCTGGGTCTTCGGCAACGCCAAGTACAACATCCCGTCCGGCGCGCTCGGCTTCATGCCGGCCGGCTTCTCGGTCTCGGGCGAGTACGGCCACTACTTCCTCGGCACGTTCAATTCCGGCTTCGCCGGCGGCCCCTTCGCCCTGCCGGACTACAATTACGGCAATGTCGGCATCTCCTACACCTGGGAGGTGTTCACGCTGGACGTCCGCTACCACACGACCGACCTGTCGAGCACGAAGTGCTTCGCCCTCACGGGGGATCCGCGCGGCATCAATTCGGGGTCGGGCCGCTCGAACTGGTGCGGCGACACCTTCGTCGCCTCGCTCTCGATGGACCTGACCGCCTCGAAGCTGCCCGGCATCTTCGCACCGAAGTAAGCCTCGCCTCCGAACGAAGCCCAAGCGAAGCGCGCCCTCCGGGGCGCGCTTCCGTCATGGTCAGCGACCCGTCCGGACCCTGGTCCAGAGGCGGGTGACGATCCGCTGCGTGCGGTCGTCGTAGGCCGTGTTGGTGAAGAGCCGCGCCATCACGTCGGGCCCCGGATAGATGCCGGGATCGGCCGCGACGTCCGGCCGGATGAAGTCCTTGGAGGCGAGCACGCCGTTCGCGAAGGCGACCTTGTTCGAGTTCGCCGCCGCGACCTCGGGCCGGAGCATGAAGTCGATGAAGGCATAGGCCTCGTTCGGATGCTCGGCCTCGGCCGGGATGGCGAAGCTGTCGAACCACATCAGCGCCCCCTCGCGCGGGATGTGGTAGGCGATCGAGACACCGTTCTTCGCCTCTTCCGCCCGGCGCTTGGCCTGGAGGATGTCGCCCGAATAGCCGATGGCGAGGCAGATATCGCCGTTGGCGAGCGCCGCGATGTATTCCGAGGAGTGGAATTTCTGCACGTTGCCGCGGATGGCCATGAGGGCATCGGCGGCGGCCCTGAGATCGGCCTCGGCCTTCGAATCGGCATCGCGGCCGATCGCCTTCAGCACGCCCGGCAGGATGTCCTCCGGCGCATCGAGGACGTGGATCCCGCAATCCTTGAGCTTCGCGGCGTTCTCGGGCTTCAGGATCAGGTCCCAGCTGTCGAGCGGCACGTCGCCCAGCCGCTCCTTCACCTTGGCGACGTTCACGCCGATCCCTGTCGTGCCCCACATGTAGTTCACGGCGTATTGGTTGCCGGGATCGTAGGCGGCGAGCCGGGACGCGATCTCGGGCCAGGCCTGCTTCAGATTGGGCAGCTTGGCGCGGTCCAGCTTCTGGAACACGCCCGCCCGGATCATGCGCTGCAGGAAGGGGCCCGACGGCACGACGACATCGTAGCCGGACTTCCCGGCCAGAAGCTTCGTCTCGAGGATCTCGTTGGTGTCGTAGGTGTCGTAGACGACCTTGATCCCGGTCTCGCGGGTGAAGGCCTCGAGCATGCGCGGCTCGACGTAATCCGACCAATTATACACGTGAACGACCTTGTCCTGCGCCTCGGCGGGCATCGCGAGGGCGGGAAGGACGAGACAGGTGGCCGCGAGCAGAGCGCGGCGAAGCATGGTCATGATGGGCGGTCTCTCCGTGCCGTGAGGAGCCCGACACTCAGCGATCGCGCGAGGCGAGACAAGTGCGGCACTCTGTTCCCCGCAAGGCCCGTTCATGCTCTAAGGCCGCCTTCCTCGCCGCCTCGCGGCACAGCCGAGCCGACCCATGACCGTCCGCCTCCACCGCGGAGACCTGCCCGCCGATTTCCAGCCCGGAACGGCGATCGCCGTCGATACCGAGACGCTCGGCCTCAACCCGCATCGCGACCGGCTCTGCGTCGTGCAGATCTCGCGCGGCGACGGCTCGGCCGACGTCGTCCAGATCGCGGGTCAGTCGGGCGAGCCCGAGAACCTGAAGCGCGTGCTGGCCGACGCGACGGTCACGAAGATCTTCCACTTCGCGCGGTTCGATCTCGCCGTCCTCTATCATCGGCTCGGAATCATGCCGCAGCCCGTCTACTGCACGAAGATCGCATCCAAGCTCGCGCGGACCTATACCGACCGGCACGGCCTCAAGGACCTCTCCCGCGAGCTTCTCGGCGTCGACATGTCGAAGGCGCAGCAATCCTCGGATTGGGCTGCCGAGACCCTGAGCCAGGCGCAGCTCGACTATGCCGCCTCCGACGTCCTGCATCTTCACGCCCTGCGCGACCGGCTCGACATGATGCTCCGGCGGGAGGGGCGGAGCGAACTCGCGGAGGCGAGCTTCGCCTATCTGCCGACGCGGGCGAAGCTCGACCTCGCGGGCTGGGGCGAGGCCGACATCTTCGCGCATAATTGACGCGACCGCGTCACCGCGGGGCTCTCGCCCCTTGCGCGAACGGCCCGGCGAGGGCATGTGCGCGAAGACATGTGTGCGAAACCTGAGCCGGGCTATCCTGGCCTTCGCTGCGTGGCCGAATCAGCGGCCACAACTTCGCCACCAGGCGGGGGCATTGCCTCGCGTCCTCCACGCAACGGGATCGATCATCGGTGAGTGGCACCACCTTGGCACTCGCATCCTTGCCAGGTGCGTCCAACTTCCCGGCAGGGCTGCCCGCGCCGCGCCGCTCCCGGACCTTCGCGGCCGCGCGCCGTCATTCCCGCTTCGTGCGGTTCCTGAAATTCGTCATCCCGGTCGGCTCGCTCATCGCCGTCGCCGCGGTTGCGGCCGTCAGCCTCTTCAATCCGCTCGGCCGGATTCCGGGCCTCACCGTCGGCCCGATCTCCTTCTCCGGCTCGAAGATCGCGATGGAGGCCCCCCGCCTCACCGGCTTCCGCAAGGACAACAAGCCCTATGAGGTGACGGCCCAGGTCGCCTATCAGGACATCCGCAAGCCGAACGTGATCGAGCTGAAGGACATGAAGGCGAAGCTCGCCGTCGACTCGTCCGGCGGCATCGCCAATCTCGTGGCGAAGACCGGCATCTTCGATACCGGCAAGGAGCATCTCGACCTCAAGGACGACATCAAGATCTGGACGGCGAAGGGCGAGACGGTGCTGCTCAAGACGGCCTCGGTCGATTTCAAGACCGGTTCGGGCGTCTCCCGCGATCCCGTGCAGATCGACACCCCGACGCTCAGCCTCCAGGCCGACGGGATGGAGATCGCCGAGAACGGCCAGCGGATCACCTTCACGGGCCGCGTCAGGACGACGCTGGTTCGCGCTCCCGAGGCCCGGAAATCCGGTGCCGCCCAGCCCGGCCCGGCAGGCGCGCCCGCAAAGTTCTCCCAGGCCGAAACAGGCGATCGCCGATGACGACGTTCCGCATCCTTCTGCCGATCGCGGCGCTGGCCCTGGGCCTCGCCGCACCGCTCGCGGCGACTCCCGCCGCGGCTCAGGGAGCCAAGCCCGGCGCATCGGGCGGCGGCGCTCTCGCCGGCGTCGGCTCGTCCAAGGAGCCGATCTCGATCGATGCCGATCGCCTCGACGTCTTCGACAAGGAAGGACGCGCCGTCTTCTCCGGCAACGTGATCGCGGTGCAGGGCGACACCAACATGCGCTGCACCGAGATGAACGTCCTCTACGAATCGAAGCGGGCCGAAAAGGGCGAGCCCGGCGCTGCCGCCAGCCCCGCGCCGACAGGGGGCCTGCCGACCGACAGCTCGATCCGGAAGATCGAGTGCAAGGGGCCGGTGACGATCAAGACCAAGACCCAGACGGCGACGGGTGACCGGGCCGAGTTCGACCGGGTCGTCAACAAGGTCTTCCTCATCGGCAACGCGGCCCTCAGCGACGGCACGAACGTGATGAAGGGCGAGCGGGTCGCCTACGATCTCAATACCGGCGTCGCGAACGTGGTGGGCGGTGGCGGTGGGCGGGTGCGCGCGCTGATCGTCCCGGGGGCCGAGAAGGACAAGCCGAAGCCCCGCTGACGCCCGAAGACCGGCCTGTGGTGCGGTTGCGCACCGATGCGGGCGGGAGCCTGCGCGAATGAGACGGCATGGCCTCTTTGGAACCGTTGCGGATTTCCGCACCCGGCCCTAAGGACCCGTATCGCCCTGGGCCATTCTCCTCCTTGAAGCTGTTCTCGCAGAGCACCGGCCAGGCGCCGGATGCCGATCCGCCCTCAGACGTCGCCCCTTCGGCCGCGCCTCCGTCGAAGCGCGGCATGTTCGGCCGCGCGTCGAAGGAGGTGCCGAGCTTCGGCGGACCGGGCATCCTGGCCGTCTGGGGGCTCGAGAAGAGCTATCGCGGCCGCAAGGTCGTCAACGAGGCCTCGCTCGGCCTCCGCCGGGGAGAGGCCGTCGGCCTCCTCGGACCGAACGGCGCCGGCAAGACGACGATCTTCTACATGATCACCGGGCTCGTCGCGGCCGATCGCGGGCTGATCAGCCTCGACGGAAACGACATCACGCGCCTGCCCATGTATCGCCGCGCGCGGCTCGGCATCGGCTATCTGCCGCAGGAAGCCTCGATCTTCCGCGGCCTCAGCGTCGAGGACAACATCCTCGCCGTGCTCGAGGTGGTCGAGCCCGACCGCAAGACGCGGGCGCGCAAGCTCGAGGAGCTTCTCGAGGAGTTCGATATCGCGCGCCTGCGCAAGTCGCCCTCGATCGCGCTGTCGGGCGGCGAGCGGCGGCGCTGCGAGATCGCCCGGGCCCTCGCGGGCGATCCGTCCTTCATGCTGCTCGACGAGCCCTTCGCCGGCATCGACCCGATCGCGGTCGGCGACATCCAGCAGCTCGTCCATCATCTGAAGGCGCGCGGCATCGGCGTCCTCATCACCGACCACAACGTGCGCGAGACCCTCGCCCTCACCGACCGCGCCTACATCATCCATTCGGGCCGCGTGCTGACCGAGGGCAAGCCCGACGAGATCATCGCCAACGAGGACGTCCGCCGGCTCTATCTCGGCGAAGATTTCCGGATGTGAGGCGGGCGCGGCGCGTCAGCCGAAACCGAGGAAAAGAGCCAGGGAACGGCTGACGGACAGCATCGTCTGGTCGTCGATCCGACCGAACGGCGCGCCGATCCTCCCGCGCCGGACCGTCATCGCCTTATCCACCATGATCTGCGAGACTTCGCGCAGCCCGTTCATCGGATCGGGAACGACCTCGATCCGCAGGAGCGGAGCGTCGGTCAGGGTGCCCGTGAGCAGAAGCACCGTCACCGTCGCCGTCTCCTCGAAACGATCCGACTGGATGACGAGGGCCGGCCGCGGCTCGCCGAAATCCCCTTGAATCGCAACCGAGACGAGGTCGCCTCGTCTCATCGTTCATCCGCACTTTCGACATCCGAAAGCGCGGCATCGAGAAAGGTCATGAGATCATGATCGGCCGTATCGGCGGCCGCAACCACGCCGGATTGGCGACGGCACTCGTCTGCGAAGCCGGGTCGGCGAGAGTCCGGCATCCATAGCTGAACGGGCCGCAGTCCGGCGGACCGCAAAGCCTCTCGCCGCTTCCGGACCCGATCGTTCACGGCCGTTGCCAAGGCAGCCTCCGTCGATTTCGTTACATGTAACGTAGGCAGCCCGGCCCGATGCGTCAATCTCGGCTTCGACGCCGTCGACAGCTATCATGCCGGTTGCTAAGCGACCCCGCGACCTTCGCAATGGAAGACATGATGAGCGACCTCGCCACCACGATCGATGCCGCCTGGGAGGACCGGGCCAACGTCACCGCCGCCACCAAAGGCGCTGTGCGCGAGGCGGTCGAGGCGGCGATCGCCGCGCTCGATTCCGGCAAGGCGCGCGTCGCGGAGAAGAGCGGCGGCGAGTGGCAGGTCCATCAGTGGCTGAAGAAGGCCGTGCTGCTCTCGTTCCGCCTCAACGACATGGCGCCGATCTCCGGCGGCCCGGGCGGGGCTCCGTGGTGGGACAAGGTGCCCTCGAAGTTCGAGGGCTGGAACGCGGACGGCTTCAAGGCTGCCGGGTTCCGCGCGGTGCCGAACTGCATCGTGCGGCGCGGCGCCTATATCGCGCCCGGCGTCGTGCTGATGCCGAGCTTCGTCAATCTCGGCGCCTATGTCGACGAGGGCACCATGGTCGATACCTGGGCGACCGTCGGCTCCTGCGCCCAGATCGGCAAGAACTGCCACATCTCCGGCGGCGCCGGCATCGGCGGGGTACTGGAGCCCCTCCAGGCCAATCCCGTGGTCATCGAGGACAATTGCTTCGTCGGCGCCCGTTCGGAAGTCGCCGAGGGCGTGATCGTCGGCGAGGGCTCGGTCCTCTCGATGGGCGTCTTCCTCGGCGCCTCGACCAAGATCGTCGACCGGCAGACCGGCGAGGTCTTCGTCGGGCGCGTGCCGCCCTATTCGGTGATCGTGCCCGGCTCGCTGCCCGGCAAGCCGCTGCCCGACGGCACGCCCGGCCCGTCGCTTTATTGCGCGGTGATCGTCAAGCGCGTCGACGCGCAGACGCGCTCGAAGACCGGAATCAACGAACTCCTGCGCGACTGAGGCGTCGGCCATGGCCGCCGAAGGGGCGACGGACGTCGTCGCGCTCGCCCGGGCGCTGATCCGGTGCCGCTCCGTCACGCCTGCCGATGACGGGGCGCTGGAGGTCTGCGCAGCGGCGCTCGCATCGGCCGGTTTCAAGATCGAGCGGCCGGTCTTCTCCGAGCCCGGCTATCCGGACATCCCGAACCTCTATGCCCGCCTCGGCACGGCGGGGCCGTGCCTCGTCTTCGCCGGCCATACCGACGTCGTGCCCCCCGGCGACGAGGCGGCCTGGCGGCACGACCCCTTCGGGGCCGTGATCGACGAGGGCTGGCTCTACGGGCGCGGTGCCGTCGACATGAAGGGCGGCGTCGCGGCCGCCCTCGCGGCGAGCCTTGCCTTCGTCGCCGAGCGAGGCGCCGGTTTCGGAGGCTCGATCGCCTTCCTCCTGACCGGCGACGAAGAGGGACCCGCCGTCAACGGCACCGTGAAGCTGCTCGACTGGGCCGCCTCGCGCGGCGAACGCTTCGATGCCTGCGTGCTCGGCGAGCCGACGAACCCGGCCGTGCTCGGCGAGATGGCCAAGATCGGCCGGCGCGGCTCGCTCACCGGCCGCATCACGGTGCGTGGCAGGCAGGGCCATGTCGCCTATCCGCATCTCGCGGCGAACCCCATCCCCATCCTCGCGCGGATCATCGAGGCGCTCTCGGACACGCCCCTCGACGAGGGCACGGCGCATTTCGACCGCTCGAACCTCGAATGGACCACGGTCGATACCGGCAACGGCGCGACCAATGTCGTGCCCGGCGAGGTGCGGGCCGTCTTCAATATCCGCTTCAACGATCTCTGGACGCCGGACAGCCTCGCCGCCGCGATCCGATCGCGCGTCGCGACCGCCGCCGGGCGGGCGGAGGTCGACCTCCGCTTCGATCCGACGAACTCGGTCGCCTTCCTCACCGAGCCTTCCCCGTTCGTCGAACTCGTCGCCGAGGCGGTGGAGGAGGTCTGCGGACAGCGCCCTGCCCTCTCGACGACGGGCGGGACGTCCGATGCCCGCTTCATCAAGAACCACTGCCCCGTGGTCGAGTTCGGCCTCGTCGGTCAGACGATGCACGCGGTCGACGAGCGTGTCTCGCTCGACGACCTGACGACGCTCGCGGCCGTCTACCGCGCGATCCTCGGGCGGATGTTCCCGCCGCGCTGAAGGCAGGGCGCTGTGCTCCTGATCCTGGGAGCCTAACTCGAAATAGGAGACTCCCCTTCCTCATGCTGAGGTGGCGACCGGAGGTCGCCCTCGAAGCACGCACAACGGTCGTGCGTCCTTCGAGGCTCGGCTTCGCCGAGCACCTCAGGATGAAGAGGGAGGGAGGGAGTTTCCGCTCCGGCCCATCAGATCGTCACGACGACGTTCCCCATGGCCTGGAAGCTCTCGACCATCTCGTGGGCGGCCGTGATCTCGTCCAGCGGATAGCTGGCGGCGAGGGCATGGCGGACCTTGCCGGCTGCGAGCCAGCCGTTGAGCGTCGCGACGGCCTCGCTGCGGGGCTCGGCGGCGAGCTCGTAGACGATGAACCAGCGCACCGCGACGCCCGCCATGACCATCGGCCCGAACTCGGACACCACCTCGTTCTTGCTCGATCCATAGACGACGCAGAGGCCGTCCTGCCTCACGATCTGCGGCAGGAGGCGCATGTTCGTGGTGGCGTCGACCTCGACCACGCGGTCGACGCCGCGTCCACCCGTCGCCTCGCGCACGCGCTGGACGACGTCCTCGCGCTTGTAGTCGATGACGACATCCGCGCCCGCGTCCCGCGCATGGGCGGCTTTCGCCTCCGAACTCACCGTGGCGATGACCTGGGCCGCCCCGAGCAGCTTCGCGAACTGCACCGCATAATGGCCGACTGCGCCCGCCCCGCCCGCGACGAAGACGCTCCGGCCCTCGACCGGCCCGTCGACCGTCACCGCGCGATAGGCGGTCAGCGCGGGGATGCCGAGGCAGGCGCCTTCCTCGAAGCTGGTGCCCTCCGGCAAGGTCACGGTCTGGTCCGCGGGCAGCACGATGAACTCGGCCGCCGTGCCGAAGGGCCGCTTCCACTGCCCGTTCCAGATCCAGACGCGCTCGCCGATGCGGCTCTGCGCGACGCCCGAACCGACCCGGTCGATCGTGCCCGCCCCGTCGCTATGCGGGATCACCCGGGGAGCGACCATCGGCCGGGAGCCGGCGCGCGTCTTGACGTCGGACGGATTGACGCCCGAGGCCGCGATCCGGACCCGCACCTCGCCCGGACCAGGCTCGGGATCGGGCATCGTGCCGACCGTCAGCACCGTGCGGGCGGGGCCGTTCGTCTCGTACCAGGCAGCCTTCATGTCTGTTTCTCTCCCGTGGAATGGTCGGCCTTCGACATAGCCGTACCGCCCCGGTATAGCGATCCGCGTCAGCCCCAGGGAGGCCGTTGCGATGCACCGCTTTGCCGTTCTGACCGTCGTCATGCTCGGCGGCTGCGCCGCCTCGTCCGCGCAGGACCCGAAGCCGGTGGGCATGGCGAATCCGGCCTCGGTCCATTGCGTCAAGCTGGGCGGACGGCTCGAGATCCGGAACGGCCCCGGCGGCCAGACGGGGTATTGCCATCTGCCCGACGGGCGCGTGGTCGAGGAATGGAAGCTCTTCCGCGAGACGAACCCGGTCCGGCGCTGAGCGGCGGCCCCAAGCGAACGGTTCGATCGACGGTCGGCTTGAATCAGGCCCCATGACGGGGCTGCAGGAGAGGAAACGAGGCATGAGCAAGGGCGTGGCCGCCATCACGGGCGGCGCGAGCGGGATCGGCGAGGCCTGCGCACGGGAATTCGCGAAACAGGGCTACGAGGTCGCCGTGCTCGACCGGAACATCGAGGGCGCCGAGCGCGTCGCCCGCGAGATCGGCGGCAAGGCGAAGGCGCTCGATGTCGGCCGGGAGGATGAGATCGAGGCGGTCACGGCCTGGATCGAGGACACAATGGGGCCGGTCGAGGCGCTCGTGAACAGCGCCGGGATCATCCAGGTCCCCGTCCGCCCCTCGGACCTGCCGATGTCGGTCTTCGACGACGTCGTGCGCATCAACCAGCGCGGGCTCTACCTGTGCTGCACCTCGTTCGGCCACCGGATGGTGACGCGCAAGCGCGGCGCCATCGTCAACATCGCCTCGATCTCGGGCATGGTGTCGATGCCCCTTCACGCCTACGGCCCGTCGAAGGCTGCGGTCGTCTCGATCACGGAATGCCTCGCGGCCGAATGGGGGCCCGTCGGCGTGCGGGTCAATGCCGTCTCGCCGGGCTACACGCTGACCCCCGCCGTCCAGGGCGCGATCGAGCGCGGCCAGCGCGACCCGGCCCAATTGTCGCAATCGGCCGCCCTCCAGCGCCTGATCGACCCGTCCGAGATCGCGACGGTCTGCGCCTTCCTCGCCTCCCCCGGCGCCTCGGCCGTCACCGGCATCAACGTGCCGGTCGATGCCGGGCTTCTGTGCGGCGTCACCTGGACGCAATATGGCGGCATGCGCATGCCGCTGAGCAACGAAAGCTGAGACGGGAGGCGCCTGGCGAGGCCGGAGAGGATTCGTCTTTCCCGGCCTCGGCCTGTATGGCGCGGGCGTGACCCAGCCGGAGCGACGCATCGTGCCGAAAGACGGCTCCGCCAGAGCCCTCGGGCTCTCGAACGCCGTCCTCGCCTTCGTCGCGCGCTTCCGGCTCCAGCATTGGGGCCTGCTGCTCTCGCGCCTCTTCGCCGAGATCGCGATCCTGGGGCCGGTCGCACCGTGGCGGGCCTGGATCCGGCGGCTGCCGCGCTTCCGGCTGATCGCGCCCCATGTGGACGGGCCCTATTACCTCCGCCAATTGCCTCCCGAATGGCGCACCGGCGCGGCGCGGGACCCCGTGCTCCATTACGGGCTGATCGGATGCCTCCGGGGCTATGCGCCCCGTCCCGGCTTCGACCCCGTCTTCTATCGCGCCGACAATCCGGACCTCCCCTGGGCGCGCGATCCCCTCGCCCATTACGCCCGCCGCCTCGCGGCGGCGCCGGCCGGCTCGCCGCCGATCCCGACCTCCAGCCTGATGATCGAGGCCCATCCCCGCGAGGCCCCATCGGACGGCGAGCATGTCCTGACGATCATGCATGCGCGCGGCGGCGGCAGCGAACGCTACCTCGCGCTCTACGAGGCGACCCTCCTGGCCGAGGGCCATCGCGTCACGCGGCTCGCCCGCGACACGACGCGCGCGCCGCTCTTCCGCCCCGTCCGGCTCGGCGCGCCCGACGAGGAGGGCACCGTCTTCGACCTCGGCGAAGACGCCGATGCCTTCCGGGACTGGCTGCACGGCAGCGGCATCACGCGCATCGTGCTGAACCACATCGTCGATCTGCCGCCCGGCGTCGTGACCTGGTTCCCGGCCCTCTGCGCGGAGGCTGGGCTCCCCTTCGAAGTGATCCTCCACGATTATCTGATGCTCTGTCCGCGCATCAACCTGATCGCCCGCGACGGCCGCTATTGCGGCGGCCCGCTGCGGGCGGATTGCGAGGCCTGCGTCAGCGACGGCCGGGGCCTCGCGACGAGTGTGCCCCCCGCCCTCTGGCGCGAGGAGACCGGCCGGCTGCTCCGCGCCGCCGCGCGGCTCGTGGCGCCGCACGCCGATGCGGCCGCGCGGTTCGCGGAATATTGGCCGGACCTTGCCGTCTCGGTCTGGGAGCCGGAGGACGATACGGGCATCGAGCCGCCTCGCTCACCTGCACCTCGGGATGCGGAGGGGGGACATGGCGGAGCGGTCGATCGCCCCCTGCGGATCGGCCTCATCGGGGCCCTCAACGCCCCGAAAGGCTTCGCGGTGATCCGCGCCCTCGCCGAACACGTGAAGGCGCAGGGCCTGCCGCTGCACATCGTGCTGATCGGGCCGTCCGCGCATGATGCGAGCCTGCGCGATGCGGGCGTCGAGATCGTCGGGCGCTACCGGGAAGCCGAAGCCGAGGCGGCGATCCGCCGGGCTCGGCCCGACATCGTCTTCGTGCCCGCGATCTGGCCCGAGACCTGGTCCTTCACGCTGACCCTGGCGCTCAAGCTGCGCCTGCCGGTCCATGCCTTCGACATCGGGGCCGTGGCAGGCCGCCTCCGCCGCCTCGGCCTCGGCACGCTCGTCCCGCTCGAGAAGGCGGACGATGCGGCCTGGCTCGCCGACCATTTCATGCGCACCTACGGCCTCGCGGCCCCGAACGATCGGAAAGAGGCAGCCTGAGCGGCCTGAGGCCGCCGGATCAGGGCGAGACGCCCCATCCCCTCGCCCGCGCCGCCGCGACGATCCGCTCCGACAGCCGGCCGGGCGCGTCCGGCCCGACCTCGATCCGGCGGATGCCGAGCCGCTCCAGCATCTCGCCGAGCTCGGCCTCCCCCGTGGCAGGCCCGAAGGAGGGCAGGTTCGGCGTCACCGGCGCCGCCTCGGCCTCGACGCGATAGAGGCCGAAGCGCGGCCCGTATTCCGGGCGGAGACGGATGACGTCTGCGCCGCATCGCTCGCTCCGGCCGAGGACAAGGACGGGGTCCGGCACCGCCCGCCGGATGCGGGCCTCGTCGAGCCGCTGCCGCAGCGCCGCCACCGGGTCCGTCCGGATGAAATGGTCGATGAGCGCCCGGTAGCCCGGATGCCGGCGCTCCACCTCCGCGATCGCCTCGGCGACGCGGGCCGCCTTCTCGGGTCCGAAGGAGAGACCGGCATGGTGGCGCACGACGAGGTCGCCGATGCCGATATTGCGCCATCCGCGCGCGGCGGCGCGGCGGCAGAAATCGTTCTCCTCGCCGTAGCCGCGGCCGAAGGCCTTCTCGTCGAAGAGGCCGATCTCGGCGAGGCAGGCGCGGCTGACATACATGCAGAAGCCGATCCCGGTCGGGACCTCGCAGGACGCGGGACCGAGCGAGGCGGCGAGACCGTCGAGGTCGCGATCGGACAATTCGAGCCGCATGCAATTGTCGCGCAGGCGGACGGGATAGCTGAGGATCGTCGCCGCATTCGACAGCGGCGTGATCGTGCCGATCCTCGGGCCCGCATGCGCGGCGAGACGATCGAGCCAGCCGTCGAACACCTCCGTATCGGCGTTGAGGAGGACGACGTCGCGCTCGGGATGGAGCGCCATGCCGCGATTGGCGCTCGCGACGAAGCCGCGATTGGCCTCGTTGCGGAGGACGGTCGCGAGGCCGCGCGCGACGAGCCCGTCCACCGCGGCGCGGATCGCCGCCTCCGGCGGCGCATCCTCGACCACGACGAGTTCGCAGGCCCGCCGGTTCCGCGCCTCCAGCACACGGCGGATGGTCGTCACGGTCTCGGCATAGCCGCCATAGACGGGCACGACGATGTCGACCGGCACGCCCTCCCCCGGCGGCAGCGGCGCGAGCCCGGCCCATTCGTCGGCCCCATCCTCCCCTGAAGCGGGAGGGTCGTCGGCGGAGCCGACGGGGCCGGGTGCAACCCGCCCGGCCTCGTCGTCGGCCTCGTCGTGATGCGAACCCCGTTCCGCCGCCAGCGCGGCGGAGAGCGGGTCCTCGTCCTCCGCGAGCGAGTGCCCGGCCCGGTAGGCCTCCGGGTCGAAATCCTCGGACGGCATGCGCGCCTCGCGCCAGCCTGCGGAGGCGTAATGCGACAGGGGCTCGAAGCCGGCGAGGCGGATGTCGGGGTTGGTCCGCAGATAGAAGAGCGGGTCGAAGTGCCGGTTCGGCCGCACCCCGCGCCACCAGCCGGAGCGGAGATAGGCGACGAGCGGATTGCGTCCGCCCCGCCCCCGCATCTGCTCGCGGATGAAGTCCGGATCGACGAGGGGGTGCGGGCGCAGGCCCCCCGGCCCGCCGCTCCCCATGTAATGCGAGAGGCAGGCCGCATCGTCGCGGCCGGCGAGCCCGGCCTCCGCCCGGTAGAACGCGGCATCGAACAGCCCCGACCGCGCGACGAGCCGCGCCGAACTCCCGGGCTGCAGCAGCCAGCGCATCCCCCAGAGGCGACGCGCGACGATGACGGCCTTCCTCAGCATGAGGCGGGAACGTCCCATCCGCCCGTCAGCCCGCCACGCGCCGGCCGATCCGGATCACCCTCCCCTGGAGGGGGAGGGTCGGACCGAAGGTCCGGGGTGGGGTGTAACCCGCCATCGGTCTCGACGAAGCGGTCGAAGATGAAAGGTGGGTTCACCCCACCCCGTCGGCTTCGCCGCCGACCCTCCCCCTCCAGGGGAGGGTGAAAACCAAGCACGGTCTCCACGCGGCCTCCTCAGCGCCCCTCGCGCGGAACGAAATAGGCGGTCGGCACGAGCTCGTCGTCCTCGGCCGCGAGCATCCGCTCCCGGAAGGCCGGCGCATCCTCCGCGAAGAGGTCGCGCACCAGGGCCTGGGCGAGCCGCGTCGCGCCGATGCCGAGGCCGGGAATGTCTCCGGCGAGCGCCGCCTGGCTCATGGTGTTGGCCCAGTTGAAGACGTGCAGGCGGGAGAGCTGCGGCAGCGAGCCCGGCTCGCGCTCCAGCATCTGCATGCCGTCGCCGAGATAGGGGAAGAGCGCCGGCTCGGGATGGCGGACCGCGGCCTCGGCCGGGACGCGGTCCCGCCAGACGAGGAAGCGGCCGCGGAAGGCTGCGAGTTCGGGCCGCTCGTCGAGATCGATCCCGAAGCCGATGGCGATCACGGCCGCGTCGACCGGGTAGCGGCCCTTCGCCGTCTCAACCACGAGGCCGGCCTCGTTCTCCTCGATGCCGGTCCAGCCCTCGCCGAAGCGGATCGAGAACCCGGGGTGCCGCGCGCAGCGCAGCACCGATTCATGCGGCGGCGGCGTGCCCTCGCCCATGATGTAGGTGTAGAAGCCCCAGCGCTGCTCGTCGGACAGCGAGGCGTAGGCCCGCAGGAAGCCGGGGAAGGACGCCCATTTCGACTTGTTGACCTGCGGGAAATGGCTCCGCCGCACGAACAGCGTCACTTCCGGCACGCCCGCCTCGAGCGCCGTCGCGGCATTGTCGATGGCGGAGGCCGAGGCGCCGAGAACCGCCATGCGCCCGCCGGCGAAGCGCGCGAAGTCGATCGCGTCGGAGGAGTGGAAGAGGCGCTCGGACGAGATGCCCGCCGCGAAGGCCGGCATGCGCCGGGCGGTGCCGCTGTCCCGGCCGAAGGCGAGGACGACCTTGCGGGCGAAGATGGTCTCGCGGCCGCGCGGCCCCTCGATCACGGCGCGGATGAACGCGCCGGCCGGCTCGAGGCTCGCGACCGACGTCTCGTTCTCGACCGGGATCCGGGCGGCCTCGCGGACCCAGAGCAGATAGGCCAGCCAGTCCAGCCGCGGCACCTTGTAGAGGCGCTGCCAGCCCTCCTCGCCGTATTGCGCCTCCCACCAGGCGCGGAAGGTCAGCGAGGGGATGCCGAGATCGGGCCCGGTCAGGTGCTTCGGCGACCGCAGGGTCTGCATCCGGGCGAAGGTGCCCCACGGCCCTTCGCGCCCGAGCGGCGCCCTGTCGACGACGCGGATGTTGGAGATGCCCTCGCGCAGGAGGGCGAAGGCGGCCGTCTGGCCGCACATTCCGCCACCGACGATCAGGACGTCCGTGACCGGCCTGCCGTCCGGCCCGGCCTTCGGCAGCACCCAGCTCGCGGGGGGATGATTGAGCAGCGCGAGGTCTCGCCGCGCCGCCTGCATCAGGGCGGCGAGCCCCGTCGAACCGCCGGGCGCCGGCCTGTCCCGCGGAGCGAGGCCGGGGGCTTCGCGGTCTTCGGTATCGACCCTGTCCATCCTCAACCCATCGCCCCGGAGAGCCGAGCGACCGCAGCGTCGCTGCCTGGCTCCTCCGCTCTGTCAGGACATCGGCGGCACGTCCGGGTCAAGCCGGGGCCGGCGAGCGCCTGCCCTCACAGCCGCCTCGACAGCACGCCGAGGGCCAGGACGGCATAGGCGCCGATGAAGAAGCCGGTTCGGTTCCCGGCCACGAAGGATCCGACCGTCGGCACCTTCCAATACATCGTCGCGACGGCGAGGCCGATCAGGACGAGGGAGACGGCGAAGGTGAGGAGGCGCGGCGCAGTGAGCTTCATGCGCGAAGGGTCGCGCATCGCCGTTGACGATCGATGAACCGCGGCTTCGCCCGCCGCGCCGTGGCGGGGGCGAAGGACCGGGCGCTACATCGCGCCGCCGCGCTTGTAGCCGAAGCCGGGGATGAAGCAGCGGCAGCTCGATCCGTAGGGCACGAACCCGCCGATCGGGCAGCTTCCGCGCGAGGTGGCGCAGACGTCGCTCATGCGCGGCGCGCGGTAGCGGCGCGGCGGGCCGTAGGGGTCGTAATAGCCGTAGCCGGGAGGCGGCGGGCCGTAATACTGCGCCGAGGCCGGGACGGCGGAGGCCGCGATGGCGGTCAAGGCCACCGCCAGCACAATGCGTTTCACGTCTTTTCTCCCTGTCGAGACGCCGAAGGCTACCGCGCCCTAGCTGAACGCAGCCCTACCGACGACCATCAAAGCAACGCTATCGTCCCGCCTTGGTCAGCGCGGCGTGAACGCGATCGGCGAACCTCTTCGCGGTCGCGCCCCGGCCGCGATAGTCGATGGCCTGGACGACGGAGACGGTCTTGCCGTCGACCGCGATGCAATGGACGATGAAGGAGGAGCCGCCTCCGCTCGGCCCGCCCGTCACCGTCACGAGCTGGCCCGGATGACGATCGACCGACTGCGTATAGCCGGCCTCCGCAGCCTCCTTCCGCACGATGTCGGCGCATTGGTCGAGACTCAATGCTGCGGCTTCGGTCCGCTCCACCCGATATTCTAGCTTGAAATCATTGGCCGCGGCATGGCTGGCCGCCATCGTTGCCATGGCCAGGATCAGAACCGTCGAAGACTTCATTCGGATACCTCGTCGTTCCGGCACGCGGCCGGATCGCAGCGATGCCGTCGGCCGATCTCTAGCAGAGCCCACGCGCGCATCGCGCGGGCCGCCCGCCATTGCAGCCTCGCGGAGGCATGGCTATCTGCCTTTGAGCAGATCACGGGCACCTTCCTGTCATGGCTCATCCGGCCCCCGCATCCGACGACACCCTGAAACTCGTCGCCTTCGACGACGACGACCTCGCGATCATCTCGGCCCATCTCCAGGACGCGGTCATCCGCGTCGGCGATCTCACCTACGTGCCCGAGCGCGGACGTTTCGCGCTCGTCGCGCGACGGTTCGACTGGGGCTGTTCGGAGAGCGATCCGCGACGCTGCCTCACGGGGCTGCATTTCGAACGGGTTCTGAAGGCGCGCACCCGCGGCTTCGACCGCGACCAGCACGACGAGGCCCTTGCGCTTCTCGCCGTCCGGTTCAAAGAGACGGCGGCGCCGTCGGGCACGGCCACGCTGGTCTTCGCCGGCGGCGCCGAGATCGAGCTCGATCTCGAATGCCTGGAGGCGAGGATGCAGGATCTCGGGCCCGTCTGGGCCGCCAAGGCGCGCCCGGCGCACGATCTCGGGAGCGCGTGATGGTTCTCCGGCTCGATGCCGGCGATCCCGGCTTCGAGCAGGGGTTCCTGGCTCTCCTCGCGCAGAAGCGCGAGGTCAGCGTCGATGTCGACGAGGCCGTGGCCTCGATCATCGCGGGCGTGCGCGAACAGGGCGACGCGGCCCTCATCGACTACACCGCCCGTTTCGACGGCCACACCGTCGCGCCCGCGGGGCTCGCCTTCACCGCCGACGAGATCGACCGGGCCGTCGCCGCCGTCGAGCCCGAGGCGATGGCGGCGCTCCGCCTCGCGCGGGACCGCATCGAGGCCTATCACCGGGCGCAGGTCCCCCAGGACCACGAGACGACGGACGCGGCAGGCGTCCGGCTCGGCTGGCGCTGGAACGCGATCGATTCCGTCGGGCTCTACGTGCCGGGCGGGAAGGCCTCCTATCCCTCCTCGGTTCTGATGAACGCCGTGCCGGCGAAGGTCGCCGGGGTCGAGCGCGTCGTCATGGTGGTGCCGACACCGGGGGGCGAGCTGAACCCGCTCGTCCTCGCGGCCGCGCGGCTCGCCGGGGTCGACGAAATCTACCGGATCGGCGGCGCCCAGGCCGTCGCCGCCCTCGCCTACGGCACGCAGACGATCAGGCCGGTCGTGAAGATCGTCGGGCCGGGCAACGCCTATGTCGCGGCCGCCAAGCGCCGCGTCTTCGGCCAGGTCGGGATCGACATGATCGCCGGCCCCTCCGAGGTGCTGATCCTGGCCGATGCGACGGCCAATCCCGACTGGGTCGCCGCCGACCTCCTCGCCCAGGCCGAACATGACGAGGCGGCGCAGTCGATCCTCATCACCTCCTCGCCCGATCTCGCCGAGGCCGTCGCGGCCGCCGTCGAGGCGCAGCTCGCGACACTCCCCCGCGCCGAGATCGCGCGGGCGAGCTGGCGCGATCACGGCGCCATCGTCACCGTGCCCTCGCTCGAGGCGGCCCTTCCTCTCTCCGACCGGATCGCCCCGGAGCATCTCGAGATCGAGGCCGAGGATGCCGAGGCCCTCGCCGCGCGGGTGCGCAATGCCGGGGCGATCTTCCTCGGCTCGCACACCCCCGAGGCCGTCGGCGACTATGTGGCCGGCTCGAACCACGTCCTGCCGACCGCCCGTTCGGCGCGGTTCTCGTCCGGCCTCGGCGTGCTCGACTTCATGAAGCGCATCTCGGTGCTGCGCTGCGATCCGGCCTCGCTCGCCGCGATCGGCCCCGCCGCCGTCACGCTCGGCCGCGTCGAGGGCCTCGAGGGCCATGCGCGTTCGGTCGCGATCCGCCTCGAGGCCAGCCGGCGGGCGGACGCGGGCGCATGACCGGAGAGGTCCCTCCCGACGAGGCCGCGAGCAAACGCCTCACGGCCGTCACCCTCGACGAGGCCTCGATCGGGCGCGGCAATCCGGATCAGGAGCACGAGCGCGCGATCGCGATCTACGACATCGTCGAGAAGAACTCGTTCTGCGTGCCGGAGGGCCCCGGCCCCTATCGCCTTCGCCTCTCCATCGTCGAGAACAAGCTCGCCTTCGAGATCAGCCAGGAGGGCGGCGAAGGCAGCTACACGCATTACCTGTCCCTCGCCCCCTTGCGGCGTGTGATCCGCGACTACCGGGCGATCTGCGACAGCTACTACGCCGCCATCCGCACAGCGTCCCCCACCCAGATCGAGGCGATCGACATGGGCCGGCGCGGGCTCCACAACGAGGCCTCGGAGCTTCTGCAACAGCGGCTGCACGGCAAGGTGGAGGTCGATTTCGACACCGCCCGCCGCCTCTTCACGCTGATCTTCGCGCTGCACTGGCGAGGCTGACGTGCCGGACGCCGCCGAGCGTGGGCGCGTGCAATCGGTTCTGTTCATGTGCGCCATGAACCAGGTGCGCTCGCCGATGGCCGAGGGCCTCGCGCGGCACTATTTCGGCAAGTCCATCTATGTGCAGTCGGCCGGGGTGCGGAAGGGCGTCAAGGACGAGTTCATGGTCGCCGTCCTGGACGAGATCGGCATCGACGCCGCGAAGCACCGCCCACGCACGGCCGACGAGCTCGAGGAATGGGAAGGCCTCAACTTCGACCTCATCATCACCCTCTCGCCCGAGGCGCATCACAAGGCGCTCGACCTGACGCGCAGCATCGCCGCCGAGGTCGAATACTGGCCGACCCCCGACCCGACCCTCGTCCAGGGCTCCCGCGAGCAGATGCTGGACGCCTATCGCGGCGTGCGGGACGGTCTCGCCAAGCGGATTCGGGAGCGGCTGCGGGGGTGAGAGGCCCGGTGAGACGCACCGGGGCATCATGTCCGCATGAAGAAGGGCGGGCCGTTCAAGATCAGCCGAGCCGAAGGACGCAGGTCTCTCTCAAGCGGCTGGGCGAGTTCCTCAAAAGCTCGCGTCGTCGGCCGGACAACACGGCCGCGACTTCTTCCAGTGCCAGCGCGGTCCATCACGTCCGGCGATGCGACAACTCGCGCCGGCCGGCCATCCTCGTGAGGTTTTTGCACGCGGTCATTCCAGATGCGAACTTGAACTGACACAGCCATTGCGGTGAAGCGGGCTCGACGAGGCCTTATCCGCAGGAGCCTCGCCTTGGAGGGATGCATGAGGGCTCGGCTGATTGCCGTTGGGTTGTTTGCGCTGGTCGCCGCAGCGCCCGCTCTGGCTCAGGTTTCCGATGGCGTCGTCAAGATCGGCGTCCTGACCGACATGAGCGGCCCCTATGCCGACAATGTCGGGGCCGGCGCCGTGCTCGCCGCGCAGATGGCGGTCGAGGATTTCGGCGGCACGGTCAACGGCGCGCCGATCCAGATCGTCTCCGCCGACCATCAGAACAAGACCGATATCGGCTCGACCATCGCGCGCCGCTGGTATGACACCGAGCAGGTGGACACGATCACCGAGGTCGTCTCCTCCGGCGTCGCCCTGTCGGTCCAGCAGATCTCGCGCGAGAAGAACCGGATCTTTCTCGCCACCGGTCCCGGGACCCCGGATCTGACCGGCAAGGCCTGCTCGCCCGTCGGGCTGCACTGGGCCTATGACAATTACGCCTATGCCAACGTCGTCGCCGGCGCCGTGGTGCGGCGGGGCCAGAAGGACTGGTTCTTCCTGACCGCCGATTACAGCTTCGGCCACGCGCTGGAGGAGCAGGCGGCTCGCGTCGTGAAGAGCAATGGCGGGACGGTGAAGGGCTCGACCCGCCACCCGCTCGGCTCGGCGGATTTCTCCTCCTTCCTGCTCCAGGCCCAGGGCTCCGGCGCGAAGGTCCTCGGGCTCGCCAATGCCGGCACCGACATGATCAACGCCACCAAGCAGGCCTCCGAATTCGGCCTCACGCAGGGCGGCATGAACATCGCCGCGCTGCTCGTGAACCTGCCCGACATCAATGCGCTCGGACTCGACAAGGCGCAGGGTCTCCTGCTCGCCGACAGCTTCTACTGGGACATGAACGACGAGACGCGGGCCTGGTCGAAGCGTTTCATGGAGCGTTTCGGAGGCAGGGCTCCGGGCTCGCTCCAGGCCGGCGTCTACGGCGCCGTCATGCATTACCTGAAGGGCGTGAAGGCCGCCGGAACGGACGAGGCCAAGGCCGTCATGTCCGAGATGCGCAAGCTTCCGATCGAGGATTTCTACACGAAGGGGGCGAAGCTCCGCGAGGACGGCCGCGTCGTCCGCGACATGTATCTCCTCCAGGTGAAGAAGCCCGAGGAATCGAAGAAGCCGTGGGACTTCTACAACGTCGTCGCGACGGTGCCCGGAGACGAGGCCTTCCGCCCGCTCGCCGAAGGCGGCTGCCCGTCGGTCGCCAAATAGGCCCGCGGGGTCAGACCGGAACCGGCTCGGACGCCTTCGCCTCCTGTTCGAGCCAGCGGATGAAGGTCTCGACGCGGCGCGGCAGGCGCCGGTCGGAGGGCCACACCGCGTAATAGCCGAGGTCCCGCCGCACGGGCGGGCCGTACAGGGGAACGAGGCGCCCCGCCCGGATCTCGGCATCCAGCAGCGTCGGCTGACCGATCGCGATGCCGAGCCCCTCCGCCGCCGCCTGATAGGTCAGGACGGAGCTCTCGAAGACCATGCCCCGGCTCGCATCGAGCGACTCGACCCCGGCGGCCCCCAGCCAGTCGTCCCAGTCGCGGCGTCGGTAATAGGAATGCAGCAGCGTCTGACGCGCCAGCGCCTCCGGCGGCTCGCCGACGAGCGCCCGCGCGACATCCGGGCTCGCGACCGGCTGCAGCAGATCCGGAAACAGCAGGGCCGACTCGGTCCCCGGCCAGCCTCCGCGGCCGAGCTGGATGGCGACGTCGACGGTCTCGCGGCTGAAATCCACGGCCTTCACGATGCTCGAGACGCGGATATTCGTGCGCGGATACCGCGTCTTGAAAGCCGTGAGACGGGGGATGAGCCACTTCGCCGAGAACGTGGCGTAGGCGCGCACATGGATCGCCTCGCTGGTCTTCGCGTCCGACAGCCGGGCCGTCGCCGCCGCGATGCGCGCGAAGGGTTCGGAGATGTCGGCCGCATAGGCGAGGCCCGCCTCGGTCAGCGTCGCGCCCGCCCGTTCCCGATGAAACAGGCGCATGCCCAGAAAGTCCTCGAGGACGGCGATCTGGCGGCTGACGGCCGATTGCGTGACGTTCAACTCCGCAGCAGCCTTGCCAAATCCTCCGACCCGTGCGGCGACCTCGAAGACGTGCAAGGGATTGAGAGGCGGCATCCGTCTCGACATCGGCCCACCTTACCGAAAACTCATGTCACGATAACCCCTGCTCTCTTGCTGGGCAAAGTCCGGCCGGGGCATGTCTCACGCAGCAAGATACCGGCCTTCGGGCCAGCCTCCTGGAGGACGCCATGGATTTCGCTCTGAGCGAAGAGCAGGACCTGTTCGCGCAATCGGTGCGCCGCTTCGCCGAACAGCATCTCAAGCCCGGTGCTGTCGAACGCGCCCACCGGCCGGGATTTCCGTTCGATGCGGCCAAGCTGCTCGCGGAGCAGGGACTCCTCGGCATCACCATGCCGGTCGAGGATGGCGGCCAGGGCGGCACGCTCATGGATGCCGTGATCGCGATCGAGCAGGTCGCGGCCGCCTGCCCGCGCAGTGCCGATGCCATCCAGGCCGGCAATTTCGGGCCCATCCGCACCTTCCAGGAATATGCGAGCGCCGAGCAGAAGGCGCGCTTCCTGCCCGACCTCCTCGCCGGTCGCACCGTCATCAGCCTCGGCATGTCGGAGCCCGATGCCGGCTCGGCGGTCACCGACCTCAAGACGACGGCGCGGCCCGACGGGGCCGGCGGCTACATCGTCGACGGATCGAAGGTCTTCTCGACGCATAGCCCCGAGGCGTCGGTCTTCCTCGTCTATGTGCGCTTCGGACCCGGCGTCGGCGGCATCGGCTCGGTCCTCGTCGAGCGCGGCACGCCGGGCTTCACGATCGGCCAGCCCTCCGCCTTCATGAGCGGCGAGGAGTGGTCGCAGCTCTATTTCGAGGATTGCCGGATCCCGCCCGAGAACGTTCTCCTTGGGCCGGGCGGCTTCAAGCGCCAGATCGCCGGCTTCAATGTCGAGCGCCTCGGCAATTCCTCGCGCGCCCTTGCCCTCGGCCGCTACGCCTTCGATCTTGCCCGCGACCATGCGCTGGATCGCAAGCAGTTCGGCCGGCCGCTCTGCGAGTTCCAGGGGCTGCAATGGAAATTCGCCGATCTCGCCGTGAAGCTCGAATCGGCGCGGCTCCTCCTCTACCGCGCGGCCTCCACGCGCGAAGGCGAACTGCCCTCGGCCGCCGATACCGCGATGGCGAAGCTCGCCTGCAACCAGGCCGGATTCGAGGCCGCCAACGAAGCCGTGCAGGTGATGGGCGGCCTCGGCTATTCGACCGAGGCGCTGGCCGAGTATTGCATGCGGCGCACCCGCGGCTGGATGATCGCGGGCGGCTCGATCGAGATGCTCAAGAACCGCATCGCCGAGCACGTCTTCGACCGGCGCTTCGACCAGCGTCCGCCGCGCCCGCCTCGGACGGGCACCGAGGCCGTCGCATAGGCCCCGCATCGTGACACTCGGACAGAACCTCCTGCGGCCTCGCAGCGTCGCTCTCGTCGGCGCCTCGGACGATCCGGGCAAGACGGGCGGGCGTCCGCTCGCCTTCCTGCGCCGGGCGGGCTTCTCGGGCGCCATCTACCCCGTCAATCCCCGGCGCGAGACCGTGCAGGGCCAGACATCCTATCCGGCCATCGACGCGCTGCCGGAGCGGCCGGACCACGCCTTCATCCTCGCCCCGACCGACGGGGTGCTCGATGCGGTCGCGGCCTGCGTCGCGCGCGGGGTGCCCGTCCTCACCGTGCTCGCGGGAGGCTTCGCCGAAGCGGGCGAGAGCGGGCTCGCGCGCGAGGCCGAACTGCGCCGGATCCTCGCCGGCAGCGGCACCCGTCTCCTGGGGCCGAACAGCATCGGCATCGTCAACGTCACCACCGGCCTCAGCCTCACGGCGAACGGCGCCTTCGCCGAGCCGGAAATCCAGAAGGGCGGGATCTTCGTCGCCTCCCATTCCGGCAGCATGATCGGAGCGATCCTGTCGCGCGGGCTGGCCAAGGGGCTCGGCTTCGCCGGCTTCGTCTCGACGGGGTCGGAGGTCGATCTCAGCCTCGGCGAGATCTGCGAGGCGACGCTCGACGATCCTGCCATCGGGACCTACGCGCTCTTCCTCGAATCCATCGCGCACGGCGCCGCGATCCGGCGCTTCGCCCTGGCCGCAGCGGAACGCGGCAAGCCCGTGATCGCCTACAAGCTCGGCCGCTCGCGGCAGGCGGCGGAACTCGCCCAATCCCATACCGGCGCGATCGCCGGCGAGGACGGCATCGCGGACGCGTTCCTCAAGGATTGCGGCATCGCGCGAGTCGAGACGCTCGACGGGCTGATCGAAGGCCTGCCGCTGCTCGCCAAGCTCGGAGTGCCGACCGCGCCGCGGCGGCCCCGTACGGCCGTGGTGACGACGACGGGCGGCGGTGCCGCGATGGTCGTCGACCAACTCGGCCTGCGCGGCGTCGAGGCCGTGGTGCCGAGCGAAGAGACCATGGCGAGGCTCGCCGCGCGCGGCGTCGCCGCCCCCCGCGGACGCATCCTCGATCTCACCTTGGCGGGCACCCGGCCGGCGATCATGTCGGCCGCCCTGGAGACGCTTCTCGACGCTCCGGAATTCGATCTCGTCGTCGCGGTCGCGGGCTCGTCGGCACGTTTCCAGCCCGAGCTGCTCGTGCCCGCGATCGCCGGAGCGGCGAGGCAGGCGGAGCGGCCGCTGGTCGTCTTCGCAGCGCCCGAGGCCCCCGAGGCCCTGCGCTCGTTCGCGGAAGCGGGCGTGCCGTGCTTCCACACGCCCGAAGCCTGCGGCGATGCCGTCGCGGCCATCTTCGGGCGCCGCGCGCCGAAGGGCCTCGGCGCCGAGGCGCCGTCGCGCGGCACCGCCCGCCAGCTCGACGAAGCCGAGGGCTACGCCGTGCTCGCGCGTCTCGGCGTCCCGGTCGCTCCCCATGCCGTCGCGGGCATCGAGGCGACCGCCTCCCCCGTCGCCTATCCGGTCGCCGTGAAGCTGCTCTCGGCCGACGTGCTGCACAAGACCGAACTCGGCGGGGTCGTGCTCGGCATCGCCGATGACGGCGCCTTCCGCAGCGCCGTCGCGGACATCGTCGGCGCGGTCGGCAAGGCGGCGCCCGGCCTTGTCGTCGAGCGGCTGCTGGTCCAGTCCATGGCCAAGGGCATCGGCGAGGTCCTGCTCAGCGTCCACCGCGATCCGGATGCGGGGGCCGTCGTGATGCTGGCCGCCGGCGGCATCCTGGCCGAGATCCACGAGGATCGCAGCCTTCGCCTCGCGCCGGTCTCGCGCGAGGAGGCGCTGGCCATGATCGACGAGGTGAAGGCGCTGCGGGCGCTGGCAGGGTTCCGCGGCCGGCCGAAGGGCGACCTCGGCGCGCTGGCCGATGCGATCGTCGCGATCTCGCAAGCCGGCCCGGAGATCGTCGAGGCAGAGATCAATCCGCTTCTGGTCAGGCGGGAGAACGAGGGTGTCGTCGCGGTCGACGCGGTGGTGCGCCTCATGGAGGAGGGGCGATGATCGAAACACTCGCCGAGCGGGTCAATGGCGATGCCCGGCTCGTCCATCGCGGCCGCTTCGTGGAGACGACCTTCCTGCTGGAGGTCGGCGACGAGGCCTGGCTCGTCCGCATCGAGGAGGGGCGCATCGCCGAGATCCGCCGCGGCCCGTTCGTGATGCCGCGCTGGACCTTCGCGCTGCGGGCTTCCGCCGAGGCCTGGGGGCAGTTCTGGTCGGCGAGCCCGCCGCCCGGGTTCCACGATCTCTTCGCGCTCATCCGCTTCAAGCGTCTCTCGGTCGAGGGCGACATGCATCCCTTCATGGCCAATCTCTTCTACTTCAAGGGCGTCCTCGGCTCCCTGCGGGGGCAGGCATGAGCGCCGCCGTCTTCGAGCCGGTTGTCGGGCGCTATCTGCGCCTCGATCTCCTCGGCAAGCCGCATCGGCTCTACGTCGAGGAGGCCGGGCAAGGCATCCCGCTCCTCTGCCTGCACACGGCGGGCAGCGACAGCCGCCAGTATCGGGCGGTGCTGAACGACCCGGCGATCCTCAAGGACTTCCGCGTCATCGCCTTCGATCTGCCCTGGCACGGCAAATCCTCGCCTCCCTCGGGATGGCATGAGATCGAGGAATACCGTCTGACCTCGCGCGACTATGCCGACATCGTGGTCGGCGTCGCCGACGCGCTCGGCCTCGACCAGCCGGTCGCGATGGGGTGCTCGATCGGCGGGCGCATCGTGCTGCATCTGGCGCTCGAGCATCCGGACCGTTTCGGCGCGGTGATCGGCCTCCAGTCGGGCGGCCATGTCGCGCCGTATTACGACATGCAGTGGCTGCATCGGCCCGACGTGCATGGGGAGGTCAGCGCGGCCGTCGTCTCCGGCCTCATCGGGCCGAATGCGAGCGATGCGGATCGCTGGGAGACGCTGTGGCACTACATGCAGGGCGGGCCGGGGATCTTCAAAGGCGACCTGTATTTCTACAAGGTGGACGGCGACATCCGCGGCCGGCTCCGCGAGATCGACACCCAGCGCTGCCCGGTGCACCTCCTCACCGGCGAATACGATTACAGCTGCACGCCCGAGGACACGCTGGCCGCCGCCGCCTCGATCCCGGGCGCGAACGCGGTGATCATGCCGGGGATCGGGCATTTCCCGATGAGCGAGGACCCGGAGGGCTTCCTCACGCATCTGCGCCCCGTCCTCGAGCGCATCCGCGCGGAGCGCCGCCGATGAGCCCCCGGGAGAAGGCGGTCGCCGCCTATCCGGCCCTGCGCCTCTTCATCGCCGGCCGCTGGGTCGGGGCGGAGGGACGCCGGACGACGCCGGTGATCGACCCGACGACCGAGCGCCCGCTCGGTGCGCTGCCCGTGGCCGACGAGGCCGATCTCGACGGGGCGATCGCGGCCGCGACCGAGGCCTTCCCCGCCTGGCGCGATACCCCGCCCCTGGCGCGGGGGCGCATCCTGCGCCGGGCCGCGGATCTCCTTCGGGGCCGGAAATCGCACTGGGCGAGCCTGATCGCGCTGGAACTCGGAAAGCCGCTCGCGCAGGCGGAAGCCGAGATCGACACGGCTTGCGAGATGTTCGAGTGGGCCGCCGACGAGGGCCGGCGCCTCTATGGACGCGACATTCCGGCCCGCACCCCGGCGATGCGCCTCACCGCCATCTCCGATCCGGTCGGGCCGGTCGGCGCGATCGCCGGCTGGAACGCGCCGGCCATCACGCCGGCACGGAAGATCTCGGGCGCGTTGGCCGCCGGCTGCACGATCGTCATCAAGCCGTCGGAAGCGACGCCGGCATCGGCCCTCGTCATCGCGCAGGCGCTCGAAGAGGCCGGATTGCCGCCGGGCGTCGTGAACGTGGTCTTCGGCGATCCTCCGACGATCGGCCGGACCTTCGCCACCGATCCCCGGCTGCGGCTCCTGACCTTCACGGGCGGCACGCAGGTCGGCAAGGAGCTGTCGGCCCTGTGTGCCGGCACGATGAAGCGGATGGTCATGGAGCTCGGCGGCCACGCCCCGGTCCTCGTCTTCGCCGATTCCGATATCGACGCGGTCGCGGCCTCCGGGGTCACGGCGAAGTTCCGCAATTCGGGTCAGGTCTGCACCTCGCCGACGCGCTTCCTCGTCGAAGCCCCGGCCCATGACCGTTTCCTCGAAGCGTTCGAACGCGCGGCGGGCGCGATCCGGGTCGGGGACCCCTTCAACAGCGACACGCAGATGGGGCCGGTGCAGAACGCCCGTAGCGTCGCGGCCCTCCGCGGGCTTGCGGAGGATGCGCGCGATCGCGGGCGGGTCAGCGCGGGAGATTGTCCGGAGGGACCCGGATTCTGGCTGCCCCCGACGGTCGTCAGCGGCGTGCCGCGCGACGCGAAGGTCTGGCACGAGGAGCCCTTCGGCCCCCTCGCCGTCATCGACAGCTTCGCGTCCTTCGATGAGGCCGTGGCCGAAGCGAACCGATTGAGCCTCGGCCTCGCGGCCTATGCCTGGACCGGCTCGCTCGGCACGTCGGAGAGGCTCGCGCGCGCCATCCAGGCCGGCAGCCTCGCGATCAACCACTGGTCGGCCTCGTTCCCGGAAACCCCGTTCGGCGGGGTGAAGGATAGCGGCTTCGGGCTGGAAGGCGGGCCGGAGGGGCTGATGGCCTTCAGGCAGCCGCGCTTCGTCTCGGTGGCCTTCCCCACCCCTTAGGCGATGCTGCCGTGTTCGTGACACGGCGGGTCTCGGCCAGGCGAGGCCCGCCGAGGCAGCGACGGGATTGCGCCGCCGCGGCGAGGACGATGATCCGACCGGGAAGCCGCCCGAGGCTCAGACCCGCTCGACGCCGCACCATTCCGCCAGGAACAGGGCCATGGTCTTGGTGACGGCCCTGACCGAGTCGAGATCGACCCTCTCGTCGATGCCGTGCGGGCGCTCGCAGATCGGCCCGTACACGAGGCCGGGGGTGTTCTGATACAGCGAGAAGAAGCGGGCATCGGTCGCCGCCGAGGTGATCTCCTCCTGCAGCGGCGCGTCGAACACGGCCCTATGGCTGTCGGCGAGCACCGCCTCGGGAATGGCCGCGTTCTCCAGCACGAAGCCCTCGGCCATATGGCCGTGATACTCGATCCGCGGCTGGTGGTTCGACAGGAACGGATCGGAGAGAGCCGCCGTGCGGACACGCTCCTCGATCTCCCGGCAGATATCCCGGAGGTCGTCGCCGGGCAGGACGCCGACGCGCACGTTGAGCACGGCCTTCGAGGGCACGCTCGAGGTCCATTCACCGCCTGAAATCTCGCCGAGATTGACCCGGATCGGGTGCGGGTGGTCCTTGTAGAGGGGGTGATCGACCTTGCGGGCGTTCCACTCGTCCTCGAGCCGCTTGATCTGCGGCCACAGGAGCAGCGCCTTCTCGATGGCGTTGGCACCGGCATTGTTGAAGCCGGCCGAGGCGTGCTGCGGGTCGCCCTCGACATGGACGCGGAACCAGATCAGCCCGACCTCGGCGCGCATGAGCTTCGGCTCCAGGGGCTCCGGCACGAAGGCGCAATCGGCGCGGTAGCCGCGCTGGAGGCAGGCGAGCGTGCCGTTGCCGGTGCATTCCTCCTCGACGACCGACTGGAAGTGGATCGGGGCCGTCGGCGCGAAGCCGGCCGCCCGCACGGCGTCGAAGGCGAACAGCGTCGCGGCGAGGCCCGACTTCATGTCGCCGGCACCGCGGCCATACATCCACTTGCCGTCGATCCGCGGCTCGAAGGGCGGCGTGGTCCAGCGGTCCCAGGCACCGGTCGGCACGACGTCGATATGGCCGTTGAAGATCAGCGAGCGGCCCTTGTGCTGCGCGGGGCGGTAGGTGCCGACGACGTTGTAGGCGTTCTCGTAGGTCGCATCGACGACCGGGGCGAAGCCCGGCAGGTCCTTGATATCCTCGACCTTGACCTTCCAGTGGTCGACCGCGAGGCCGCGCTTGGCCATGGCCGCCGCCATCAGGTCCTGGACGGTGTGCTCGTAGCCGCGCACGGACGGGCAGCGGACCATGTCCTGCGTGAACCGGACCTGCTCGTCGAAACCGCGATCGACCGCAGCCGTGATCGCGGCGGCGATATCCTTGTCCAACATCGATGGGTCCTTGAGGTCAGGAGGAGGACGAGGGCGTGAAGCGGCGCTTGAGCATCGGCCCCAGCGTCATGAGCCCCTTCGGCAGGAACATCACGATCAGGATGATCATCGCGCCGTAGACGAGCAGGCGGAACTGATCGAGATCGCGGAGCAGCTCGACGAGGCCCGTGAGGATGAGGGCTCCGACCAGCGGCCCGGCGAAGGTGCTGAGGCCGCCGACGAGCGCCATCGCGATCACGAGGATCATCAGGTCCGCGCCGACCGCCGCGTTCGGGGTCAGGATGCTGATGTAATGCGCGTAGAAGGCGCCGGCGATGCCGACCAGGAAGGCGCTGATCGCGAAGACCTGAAGCTTCTTGCGCGTGAGGTTGACGCCGAGGCTCTCGGCCGCGTCCTCCGCATCGCGCATGGCGATGATCGACAGGCCGATCCGCGAGCGCATCAGCAGCGCGATCGCCGCGACGGACAGGAGCAGCAGGACGAGCGCGAGATAGTAGTAGGGCACCTTGTCGGCCGGCGAGAACACGATCGTGCCGAAGCCCGGCAGGTCGAAGCCCTCGAAGGGACGGATGCCCCACAGCCCCAATTCGCCGCGCGTGACCGATTGCAGGTTCGAGATCACGATCCGCACGATCTCGGCGAAGCCGAGCGTCACGATGGCGACATGCGCCATCGACTTGATCCGCAGGATGGGCAGGCCGATGAAGACGCCCGCCACGGTCGCCGCCAGGGCGCCGATCCAGATGGTCAGCCAGGGGCTCAGCCCCGCCTTGATGCTGATCAGGGCGGAGACATAGGCGCCGATGCCGAAGAAGGCATGGTGGCCGAAGGTCTTCAGCCCCGCGAACCCCGCGACGAGGTTCCAGGCCGAGGCGAAGATGCCGAAGATCATCGCCAGGATGAGCACGTGCAACAGGTAGGAGTCGCGCGTGACGAGCGGCACCGCGATCATCGCCGCGACGGCGGCGACGACCATGAGCCATTGGGCCGGCTTTACCGGTTGGAACATGCGACTCTCCAATCGGCCGACGGGTTCCCGAGCATGGCGCCTTCCATCATGCTTTCTTGCCGAACAGGCCCCAGGGCCGCCACCAGATGACGGCGATCATCAGGGCGAAGCCGATGACGTCGCGCCATTCGGACGAGGTCAGCTGCACGCCGATCGCCTCGACGACGCCGAGCAGGAGGCCTCCTGCGATCGCGCCGGGGAAGCTCCCGAGACCGCCGAGGATGACCACCACGAAGCCCTTCAGCAGGATCGGCAGCCCGCTCCAGGGGTTGATCGCGTAGATCGGCGCCAGCATGGCGGCCGCGACCGCGCCCAAGGCCGCGGCGAGGCCGAAGGTGATCAGGTAGATGCGCTGCGCCGGAATGCCGACGACGGCCGCGGCATCGCGATCCTGCGCCGTCGCCCGGATTGCCCAGCCGAGCCGGGTCTTCTTCAGGACGAAGGTCATCACGCCGATCGTCCCGAGCGCGACGACGAAGATCAGCAGGCGCTGGTACGGGATGCGGATGCCGGCGATCTCCAGCATGCCGTCGAGATAATAGGGCACGCTCTGGAACTGCTCGCCGAACAGCAGCAATGCCGCGTTCTGCAGCACGATCGACAATCCCAGCGTCGCTGCGATCGTCGAGAACATCCAGCCCTCCTTCCCCAGGAGGTAGTGGATCGTCATGCGCTGGATGAGCATGCCGAGGAAGAAGGTGCCGACGACGGCGACCGGGATGGCGAGGAAGGGCGGCAGGCCGTAGGTCACGGCCAGGAAGAAGACGAAATAGCCGCCGAGCATGTAGAACTCGCCATGGGCGAGGTTCAGCACGCGCATCGTGCCGTAGACCAGGGCGATGCCGCTGCCGATGAGCGCGTACATCGAGCCGATGATCAGGCCGTTGATGATCTGTTCGAGGAAGATGGTGAAGGTCACTGGCTTCCCCTCAGACCCCGAGATAGACGCGGCGGATCACGTCCGAGCCGATCATTTCCTGGCCGGTGCCGGACAGCACGACGCGGCCTCCTTCCAGGAGGTAGCCGTGGTTGGACAGGCCGAAGGAGAGCTGCACGTTCTGCTCGTTGAAGATCACCGCGACGCCGTCCTGGTTGATGCGCTGGATGATCCCGGCGATCTGCTTGACGATGCGCGGCGACAATCCGAGATACGGCTCGTCCATCAGCAGGAGACGCGGCTTCGACATCAGGCTGCGGGCGATCGCCACCATCTGCTGCTCGCCGCCGCTCATCCGGCCCGCGATCTGGTCGCGCCGCTCGGCGAGGATCGGAAACAGGTCCTCGACCCATTCGAGCCGGCTCTTGGCTTCCTTGCCGGCGCTGCGGTGATAGGCGCCGAGGAGCACGTTCTCGCGCACGGTCATGGCCGAGAACAGCCGGCGCCGTTCAAGGACCATGGAGATGCCGAGCGCCACCATCTCGTGCGTCGGCACGCGGGTGATGTCCCGGCCCTCGAACATGATCCGGCCCGACTTCGCCGGCGCGAGGCCCATGATCGCCTTCAGCACCGTGCTCTTGCCCGATCCGTTCGGGCCGAGCACCGCGACGATCTCGCCGGCGCGGGCCTGCATCGAGACATCCCAGAGGACCTGGTAGTCGCCGTAGAGAACGTTCAGGTTCTCGACCGTGAGAAGCGGCTCACTCATGCCCGCCCTCCTCGCCGAGATAGAGTTCGACGACCTCGGGATGATTGGCG
The DNA here is from genome assembly GCF_004363955.1 of Enterovirga rhinocerotis. Classification (GTDB taxonomy): domain Bacteria; phylum Pseudomonadota; class Alphaproteobacteria; order Rhizobiales; family Beijerinckiaceae; genus Enterovirga; species Enterovirga rhinocerotis. Next base: position 345,190 of record NZ_SNZR01000013.1, on the reverse strand, counting down.
ATCTCGGTCGGAGTTCCCTCGGCCATGCGCGCGCCCCTGTTCATGAAGATGGCGCGATCGGCGAGTTCGGTGATCACCTTCATGTTGTGCTCGATGATGATGATCGTCAGGCCTTCGGTACGCAGACGCTTGACGAGCTCGATCAGCCCCGGAACGCTGGCCATGTCGACGCCGCCCGTCACCTCGTCCATCAGGAGAAGCTTCGGCCTCGTGGCCATGGCGCGCGCCAGTTCCAGGCGCTTGCGCTGACCGGTGCTGAGACCCTTGGCGAGGACATCGGCCCTTTCGCTCAGGCCGACCATGTCGACGTAGCGGCGCGCATCCTCCCTCGCCTCGGCCATCGAGAGATCGTGATTGATCGCGCCGACCATCACGTTCTCGACGACGCTCAGTTCCTCGAAGGGCTGCGTGATCTGGAAGGTCCGCGCGAGCCCCGCCCGGCAGCGCCGGTCCGGGCGCATCGCCGTGATGTCCTGACCGTCGAACGTGATGGTGCCGGCGGTCGGCGCGTGGACGCCGGCGATGACGTGAAAGGTCGTGGTCTTGCCGGCGCCGTTGGGGCCCATCAGCGCGAGGATCTCGCCCGGCTGGACCGTCAGGCTGAGATCGCTCACGGCGACGATGCCGCCGAAGGCCATCGTGACGTGCTCGACCTGCAGCAAGGGCATCACTGATGTCGGGTTCTGCATGCACTCGAATCCTGCCCGCCGGCGCATCCGCGCCGGACGGTGATGAAGGGGTTCCGGCGCGGAACGCGGCCGGAACCCTCGCCGTAGGCTCCTACTTGGCGGGCTTGAACTCGGCCGTCGCCGCGGTCGAGGGCCAGATCGCGAAGCTGACGCCGTCCTGGATCTGAGCGATCGGAACGGGGAAGAAGTCGGCTCCGGTCTTCGGCGTGTGGATCTCGGTGTCATAGACCATCCGCGCGATCACGCACTGCGAATCCGTCTTGGCGAAGGCCTCCGACAGCTTCGCGGGCTCGATCGAGCCGGCCTTCTTGATGTTCTCCAGCAGCATCGACATCTGGCAATAGCCCTGAGCGTGGTCGCCATTGCCCTCGACCTTCGCCTCCTTCTTGAAATTCTCCGAGAATTCCTTGTGCTTCTGGTTGTTGATGGGATCGAAGTATAGCGGCGTCCAGAGCAGGCCGTTGGCGGAGGCGCCGGCACCCTTCAGGAATTCCGGGCGGATCGGGTAATAGACCGCCATATGCGTCGACTTCAGGCCCTGCTCCTTGATCTGCTTGACGAGGGCGATCCCGGAATTGACGGAGGTGAAGATCGAGATCAGCACGTCCGGCTCCTTGCCGCGGAGCTTCGACAGCTGCGGATAGAAGTCAGCGTAGCCGAGCGGCACGGTCTCGTTGGAGGAGACCGTCCAGCCGTCCTTCTTGAAGAGCGGCAGCGTGTATTCGACATTCGATTTGCCGTAATCGGTATCTTCGACGATGAAGCCCACCGTCTTCTTCTCGGCCTTGATCGAACCCTTCTTGATCAGATCCTGGGCCGAACCGAACAGCGCCTCGGCATACGCGTCGCTGTTGAAGCCACCCTTCCAGAAGTTCGCGAACCGCTTGGGATCGCTCTTGATCTTCTTGGCGATCTCGATCGAGACCGGCTGGCCGCTCATCATGAACTTGCCGAAGCTCGGAGCGACCTCCATCAGCGCGAGCGTGACCGAGCTCGCGATCGTGTCGCCGACCAGGATATCGACATTGTCGCGCGTGAGCAGCTTCTGGGCCGCGCTGACGCCGACCTCCGGCCGCGAGGCGCTGTCCTCGAAGATCAGCTTGATCTTGCTCTTCGTCCCGCCGAGCTCGATGCCGCCGGCCTTGTTGACCTGGTCGGCCGCGACCTCGTAGGCCTGCCGCATCGAGATGCCCGAATTGGCGGCCGGGCCGCTGAGCGGGCCGATCACGCCGATCACGATGTCCCGTGCGGCGGCGCCGCCCGACATGCCGACGGCCATCGCACCGGCAAGCACCGCGCCGATCGCGTAACGCGGGGTCCTACCCGTTCTCGTCATGATGATCCCCTCAGGTTGCAACGTCGTTTTGTCGTTTGTCGTGCCGAGAGAGCACGTTTCATGCCGGAGCGCGAACGGCGTCCGGAAGTCGCAAAGGGTGCGCCAGAGCCGCGCGCTGCCGGACGGGGGCGGCGCCGCGACCGGACCGCGATGCATTCCTCATTCGATGTGAGGTTCGTGGCCCGCACGCGCGAAACGGCTCCGTGGACAAAAGATCGCAAAAACTCGGCCCTCAGTAGCAGATCAGCCTTTCCCCGTGTCAAGAGATGGACGTTTTGTGTCATGGGATGATACGAATCCACGGGGGAGCAGGGATCACCATGGCCAGTGACGGAGGGCTGACGAAGGTGCGTGCCGTCGAACGCGCCATGGCCCTTCTCCAGGCCTTCGATCCCGCCGCCCTGCGCCTGCCGCTCTCGGACCTGTCGCGCCGGACGGGGCTCGACAAGGGAACGACGCGGCGCCTGCTGCAGACTCTCGTCGCCGGGGAGTTCGTCGAATTCGACGACCGGACCAAGACCTACGCTCTCGGCCCCGGCATCCTCCTGCTGGTGCCGAGCGTGCGATACGGGCGCGACCTGCGCGATGTCGCGGCGCCGATCCTGGCCCGCCTCGCCGAGCGCACCGGCGCGACCTCCTTCATCTGGACGCATTTCCGCGGGGCGGCGCTGTGCCTCGATCGCGTCAAGGGCCCCGAGATCACGATCGAAGCCGTGTGGTCGTCCATCGGAGACCGCGTCGAGCTGAACGCCGCCGGCGGCCCCCGCACCCTGCTCGCGTTCCTGCCGCCCGACGATCGCGCCCGCATCCTCGCCGCACCGCTGCCGCAATACACCGCACGGACGCAGACCGATCCCGCCGGTCTCGAAACGGCCGCGACCCGGATCAGGCAGCGGGGCTGGGAATTCGCCGTCGACGACTACGTGGTCGGCCTCTCAGGCCTCGGCGCGCCGATCCTGGACCGAACCGGCAGGCTCGCGGCGAGCGTCAGCATCTCGACCCTGACGCCCAAATTCGCCGTCACGGACGGCGTGCCGCTGCTTCTGCCGTTCGTCCTGGAGGCGGCAGCGGAGATCAGCGTCAGGCTCGGGCAGTGACGGCGCACTCTCCCGCCTCGGCTTGAGACGGTGCCGTCGACGTCGCTCTGATGGAGCCTCGCGGCATGCTGCTGTCGGGACACCGCATCCCGCTGTCCCGCAGCATCCTCAGAAGCCGTAGAAGGCTTCCGGGTTGTCGACCAGGATGCGGTGCCGGATGCCGGCATCCGGCACCCAGTCGCCGAGGATGTCGAGGAGATCGGCCGCGTTCGGCGGCTTGTGCTTGATATGCGTGTGGGGCCAGTCGCTGCCCCACAGCATCCGCTCCGGATTCGCCTCGACCAGCGCCTCCCCGAAAGGCGCGAGATCGGGATAGCGGGGAGCCTGCCGGGAAATGCGATAGGCGCCGCTCAGCTTCACGTAGCAGCGCCCGCCACGGACGAGCCGGAGCAGGGCCTGGAAGGCCGGCTGCGCGACGCCACCTGCGGGATCGATCATGCCCATGTGATCGATGACGATCGGACAGGGGAGCGCCGCAAGCCGGGCTTCGAGCGCGACGATGTCGGCGGGGCGCAGCATGATCTGGATGTGCCAGCCGAGTTCCCGCATGCGGTCGGCGTAGCGCACCAGGAGGTCCGGCGGCAGACCGCCGGCGAAGGCCATGTTGAAGCGCACGCCCCGTGCGCCCTGCTCGTGCAGCCGGGCCAGTTCGGCCTCGCTCTCGTCGGGCGGGACGACGACGACCGCGCGCATCGGCAGCCCGATCGCCGGCCCCTGTTCGAGCTGGCAGCGATTGTCGAGCCCGTAGACGCTCGCCTGGATGATCACCACGCGCTCGATCCCGAGCGTATCGAACAGCGCGCGGGCGGTGGCGGGCGTGGCATCGGGCGGCGTGTAGTCGCGCCCCTCCGCATAGGGGTAGCGCGACGCCGGCCCGAACAGGTGGAAATGCGTGTCGACAGCACCCCTCGGCACGTCGAGCACGGGCTTGCGCAGCTCGGGATCGGGTCCCTGGCAGAGTTCGGTCATGTCGTCGTCTCGATAGGCTGGCGCGAAGCGGCGGGACTCGTCAGGCGAGGTCCACAGATGAACCATGCCTCCACGGCTGCGGCCAGCACGCTGCGATTGCGACGTCGGCTCCGGCGCCGTCCCGCAACCGTCCTGCCTGCCTGATCGACGACCCTCCCCTGGCCGATTCGACGCCAGTCGGGCAAAGACGAGCCGGATGATCGCGCCGTCAAAGGGCCGGGCCCGGAAGGTTTCGCTTCCGGCGATCCGGCTGCGGCACCGCAGAGGAACCGACCATGAGCACAGCCACGACCGACCGCCCGACCCTGCTGCGCAGGGGCATGCTGATTGACGGGGAGTGGCGCGACGCCCTTTCGGGCGGGGTGATCGTGGTCGAGAATCCGGGCCGGCGCGAGCCTCTCGGCGAAGTGCCCCGCGCGATGGCGGAGGATGTCGATCTCGCGGTCGAGGCCGCCGGCCGGGCCTTCCCCGGCTGGTCCCGCGTCGCGGCACGCGACCGCGGCCGCATCCTCCTCGCCATCGGCGAGGCGCTGGAAGCGCGCCAGGAGGAGATCGCCCGCCTGATCGCGAGCGAGACGGGCAACGCCATCCGCACCCAGGCGCGCGGCGAGGCCCGGATGGTCGCCGACGCCTTCCGCTATTTCGGCGGCCTCGCGGGCGAGCTGAAGGGCCTGACGGTCCCGCTCGGCGAGGGCATGCTGAGCTATACGCGGCGCGAGCCGATCGGCATCGTCGGCGCGATCGTGCCCTGGAACGCGCCGGCCCAGCTCGCCGCGCTCAAGATCGCCCCCGCGATCTGCGCCGGCAACACGATCGTCCTCAAGGCGGCCGAGGACGCCCCGCTCGCCGTGCTCCTGATCGCGGAGATCTGCCAGGAGCATCTGCCGAAGGGCGTCGTCAACGTCCTGACCGGCTATGGCCGCGAATGCGGCGAGGCGATCGCGGTCCATCCGCGCATCCGCAAGGTCAGCTTCACGGGCTCGACCGCCGTCGGCAAGGCGATCATGCGCCACGCGGCCGAGCGCATCGCTCCGGTCTCGCTGGAACTCGGCGGCAAGAGCCCCTCGATCGTCTATCCGGATGCGGACGAGGATTGGGCGGTCGAGGGCATCGTCGCCTCGATGCGCTTCACCCGGCAGAGCCAGTCCTGCACGGCGGGATCGCGCCTGTTCCTCCACCGCGACATCTTCGACTCGTTCCTCGACAAGCTCGTCGCCCGCACCTCCGCCCTCACCATCGGCGACCCGCTCGACGAGGCGAGCGATGTCGGCTCCGTCATCAACGAGCGCCAGTTCACCAAGATCCGCGGCTATATCGAGGACGGCCTCGCCCGCGACGAGGCCCGGCTCGTCACCGGCGGCCTGCCGCCGACGGAAGGCCCGCTCACGCGCGGCTATTTCGCGATCCCGACCATCTTCGCGGACAGCTCCAACGATTGGCGGCTCGCGCGCGAGGAGATCTTCGGCCCCGTGCTCGTCGCCATCCCCTGGACGGACGAGGCGGATGCGATCCGCATGGCCAATGACAGCCATTACGGCCTCGCCGCCTATGTCTGGTCGCGCGATATCGGGCGGGCGCTCCGCACCGCCCACGCCGTCGAGGCCGGCTGGGTCCAGGTCAACCAGGGCGGGGGCCAGTCGCTCGGCCAGTCCTACGGGGGCGTCAAGGAGAGCGGCATCGGGCGCGAGATGTCGCTCGAGGGGATGCTCGACAGCTTCACCGAGACGAAGCAGGTGAACGTCAACCTCGCCATTCCCGATCCGGCCTGAGACCGGCCGAACGAACGAAGGCCCGCGAGGCCGACAAGGGAGAGAACCATCATGACCGACAGCTTCCGCGCGCTCGTCGCGACCCAGGCCGGAGACCGGCAGGAGATCGGCTTCACCACCTGGACCGATGCCGACCTTCCGGCCGGCGACGTCACGGTCGCCGTCGAGTACTCGTCCTTCAACTACAAGGACGGGCTCGCGCTGGCGGGCAAGAACCGCATCCTGCGCAAGTTCCCGATCGTGCCCGGCATCGACTTCGCCGGGCGCGTCCTCGCCTCCGACAACTCGGCCTATGCACCGGGCGACCGCGTCATCCTCACGGGCTGGGGCGTCGGCGAGGGCTGGTCGGGCGGCTTCGCCGAACGGGCGCGAGTGAAGGGCGAATGGCTGGTGAAGCTGCCCTCCGGCATGTCGAGCCGCCACGCCATGGCGATCGGCACCGCCGGCCTCACGGCCATGCTCTGCGTCATGGCGCTCGAGGCGCACGGCCTCCCCGACAAGGCCAAGATCCTCGTCACCGGGGCGAGCGGGGGCGTCGGCAGCGTCGCCGTGAAGCTCCTCGCGGATAAGGGCCATCAGGTCTCGGCGCTCACGGGGCGGCGCGAGGAGGAGCCCTTCCTGCGCGCGCTCGGCGCCGTCGAGGTCATCGACCGGGCCGAATACGCTTCGCCCGGAAAGCCGCTCGCGGGCGAGCGCTGGAACGCGGCGGTCGACACCGTCGGCTCGACCATCCTCGCCAATGTCCTCGCCGCGATGGCCTATCGCGGCGCCGTCGCGGCCTGCGGCCTCGCGGGCGGGATGGACCTGCCGACGACGGTGTTCCCCTTCATCCTGCGCAACGTCGCGCTGCTCGGCGTCGATTCGGTCCAGTGCCCCAAGGCGATCCGCGAGGAGGCCTGGACCCGCCTCGCGGCCGACCTCACCGAGGCCGATCTCGCCGAGGTGACGGGGGAAGTGCCGCTCGACGAGGTGACGGGCCTCGCCGACCGCATCCTCAAGGGCCAGGTCCGCGGCCGGCAGGTCGTGCGGGTGCTCGGCGCGGGATAGCGCGCCCACCCTCCCCTGGAGGGGGAGGGTCGGCGGCGAAGCCGGCGGGGTGGGGTGAACCCACCTCTCCCCATCGTCGGCCTCGTCGAGGCGGACACCGCGCGTCACCCCACCCCGTACCTTCGGTCCGACCCTTCCCCTCCGCGGGAGGATTGGTGCAGCGCATAGCCCGCTCCCGGCTTGGCCCGCGACGCGCCTCGTTCTATCCCTGGCGCAAAGGTCCGTCCGAGACCGCCGGGAGGAATCATGGCGTCTCGCGCGCCCGGAGAGCCGGATTATCAGCGCCTCGCTTTCCGCTACGAGCCGATGGCCGGACGCGGGGAGCGCCGGCCCGTCATCGTGGTCGGAGCCGGCCCGGTCGGGCTCGCGGCGGCGATCGACCTCGCCCGGCAGGGCGTGCCCGTCCTCCTCATCGACGACGACGACAAGCTGTCCCAAGGCTCGCGCGCCATCTGCTTCGCCAAGCGCACGCTCGAGATCTTCGACCGGCTCGGCTGCGGCCAGCGCATGGTCGAGAAGGGGGTCACCTGGAACCGCGGCAAGGTCTTCGTCCGGGACGAGGAGGTCTATGCCTTCGACCTCCTGCCGGAAGGCGGCCATCGCCGGCCGGCCTTCGTCAACCTCCAGCAATATTACGTCGAGGGCTTCCTCCTCGATTGCGCCCTCGCCCTGCCTGCGATCGACATCCGCTGGCGCCATCGCCTCACGGGGATCAGCCAGGACGAGAATGGCGTCACGATCGAGGTCGAGACGCCCGAAGGCACGCAAAGCCTCGCCTGCGATTGGCTGATCGCCGCGGACGGCGCCCGCAGCGCGACGCGCAAGGCCCTCGGCCTCGTCAGCAGCGGCCGCACCTTCCGAGACCGCTTCCTCATCGCGGACGTGCGGATGGAGGCCGATTTCCCGGCCGAGCGCTGGTTCTGGTTCGATCCGCCCTTCCACCCGAACCGGTCCGTGCTCCTGCACCAGCAGCCGGACCAGGTCTGGCGCGTCGATTTCCAGCTCGGCTGGGAGGCCGATCCGATCGAGGAGCAGAAGCCGGAGAAGGTCATGCCGCGCCTGCGGGCGCTGCTCGGCGAGGCGGCGGAGTTCGAGCTCGAATGGGTGAGCGTCTACACCTTCTCGTGCCTCCGCCTCGACAGGTTCCGGCACGGCCGCGTCCTCTTCGCGGGCGACAGCGCGCACGGCGTCTCGCCCTTCGGCGCGCGCGGGGCCAATAGCGGCATCCAGGATGCCGAGAACCTCGCCTGGAAGCTCGGCCTCGTCGTGAAGGGCCTCGCCCCCGAAACCCTCCTCGACAGCTACGATGCGGAGCGCGTCGAAGCGGCGGACGAGAACATCCTCGCCTCGACCCGCAGCACCGATTTCATCACGCCGAAGAGCGAGGCGAGCCGGGATTTCCGCGACGCGGCGCTCGACCTCGCGCGCGACTGCCCCTTCGCCCGCCGCCTCGTGAATAGCGGTCGGCTGTCGGTGCCGAGCACCTATCGAACCTCGCCGCTGACGACGGCCGATCGCGACGCCTTCGCCGGCCCCCTCGAACCCGGCGCGCCCGTGCCGGATGCGCCGATCCGCATCGGCGGCAGGGAGGGCTGGTTCCTCGACGAGGTGGGAGGCGCCTTCACGCTCATCGTCTTCGCCGGGCAGGGAGCGCTCCCGGATACCGACGCCCTGCGGCCCGATCCGCTGCCCCTCGACCGGATCGTCGTCACGCCGCCGGGCCAGGACGGCGATCCACCTCTCCATGCGCGAGCGGTCGAGGATCGCGAGGGCCTTCTCGCCCGGCGCTTCGATGCCGCGCCCGGCACCGTCTACCTGCTGCGGCCGGACCAGCATGTCTGCGCGCGCTGGCGGAGCTTCGATGCCGCGGCGGTCGCGGCCGCCCTGCAGCGCGCGGCCGGAGGGGAGATCGGGCGATGCTGAACACCGAGACCAATCTGCCTTCGCCCGACGACTTCTACGAGGAGCTCGTCGCCCTCCACCGCGACCTGACGCCGGAGCAGAGCCGGCAGGTCAATGCCCGGCTGATCCTCCTCCTCGCGAACCATGTCGGCGATCCCGCGGTGCTGCGGGAGGCGATGGCGCGGGCGCGCCGGGGCATCGAGCCCGCCGGAGGGGACGCAACACTCCCGGCCAGGGCGTGAGCCGAGCCCCCGCTACAGCGCCACGATGTCGACGCTCCCGCCGAGCCGTGCCTCGGCGATGCGGGCGACCGAACCGTGGTGCGTGAAGAGGATCGGCTGCACGCTCTCGCCGATGGCGGCGAGGGCTTCGAGGCCGTGGCCGGTGCGCTCGTCGTCGAAACTCGCGAAGACGTCGTCGCCGACGAAGGGGGCCGGCTCGGCCCGTCGGGCGAAATCCTCCAGATAGGCGAGGCGGAGCGCGAGGAAGAGCTGGTCGCGCGTGCCCTCGCTCATCTCGGCCTGTCCGAGCGTCCGGCCGCCGGCGGCCCGCACGCCCTGGATGACGGCCTGATCCTTCTCGTCGAACCCCTGGTCGAGCCCCGAGAAGGCGCCGCCCGTCAGGCGCGCGAAGAGCGCTCCCGCCCGCGTGAGAAGCGGATCCTGCCGCCCGGCGCGGTGACGGTCGACGGCTGCGTCGAGCAGCAGGCTGCCGAGCCGCAGCACCGCATAGCGGCGCGCGGCCTCCCGGATCTCGACCTCGGCCCCGGCCTTGCGCGCGGCGGCGTCCTCCGCCCCCCGCCCGCCTTCGAGGCGGGTCCGCTCGGCCTCCTTCGCGCACTTCTCCGCGAAGGCGTGCTGGCTGTCCCGCTCGAGCCCTTCGCGCTCCTCGTCGAGCTCGACGAGCCGTGCCGCGAGCGCGTCGCGATCCTGCTCGGCGAGCTGCGCGCGCAGCTCGGCTTCGGCCGCGCCCTCGGCCGCGCGCGCAAGCTCCTGGCCGAGCCGACGGAGGTCGGAGCGGATCGCGCTGCGTTCGGCCAGCTGCCGGCCCAGCGCCGACAGATCGGTCCCGGCGGGGATGGCGAAACGGCTCGTCAGGGTCTCCAGCCCCTTCGTCGCGCCCTCATGTGCCTCCACGGCCGCCACCCGCGAGACGGCGGCGGAGGCCCGCCCGGCCTCGCGTGCTTCGTGCTGGATCGCGGCCGCGCGCGCGGCCTCGACGCGCTGCTGAAGCGCGCGGGCGGCGTCGACGGCCGGCAGGTCGTCGGCGAGGCCCAGCGCCTGCCGGACGGCGCGCGCCTCCTCCTCGTAGGCGTCGATGTCGCGGCGGATGCCGGAGACGCGGCGCAGCCGGTTGCCGCGTTCTCTCAAGAGGGTCGGAACCTCGCCCCAGGCTTTGTGGGCCGCATCCGCCTCGGCGAGGCCGGTTCCGGGCGGAAGGCCCAGAGCCGCAAGAGCCTCGCCCCAGGCGTCGCGCCAGGCGTCCGAGCGCTCGCTCAGCCCCTCCTGCGCATTCCGCAGGGTCGCGAGCGCGTCCTCCGCGGCCCGAAGGCTCGCGAGACGGTCCCGCGCCGCCTCCCAGCTCTCGTCGAGCTGCCGCAGCCGCTCGCGGACCTGGTTCGCGCCGAGGGCGACGTCGAGCCCGACGAGGGGCGCGAGGCCGAGCCGTTCGGCAAGCGCGGCGAGAGCGGGGCGCAGGCCTTCGATCCGGTCCTTCAGCCCGGCCAGATCGACGCGCTTCGTCTCCAGCGCCGCCTGCCGCTGCGCGAGCGCCTCGGCATCGGCGCGCCAGAGCGCCATCTCGGCGGGCGGGAGCGGCGCGATGCCGAGCGGCGCCCACAGCATGGCCCACTCCGCCTCGGCCTCCGCGAGCGCGGCGACGGCCTCGGCATGTGCGGCCTCCACCTCCCCGAGAGCGCGCCGTGAGCCGTCGCGGCGGCGGCTGTCGGAGGCGTGTTCGGCGGCGAGGGCCGCGTCCGCCGCGAGGCGATCCGCCAGCCGGTCGGCCTCGGCCGTCAGGCGTTCGTGGTCGGCGATGGCGCCAAGGAGGGTCGACCCTGACGGCGCCTCCGCCTCCCCGAGCAGGGCGCCGCGCAACGCCGTCCAGAGCGCGCCGCGGTCCCGCCGGAGGGCGGCGAGCGAGGCGGGGTCGGGCAGATCGCCGGCTTCCGCCCGCGCGCTCATCCGCGCCTCGATGGCGGCAAGATCGTCCCGCGCGGAGACGAGCCGCTCCCGTGCCCGGTCCCGCGCGCGCGCCGCAATCTCCAGCACCTGAGCGAAGCGGCGGATCGTTTCGGCGGACGGCAGGGCCAGGGCCGCGATGTCGCCGGGGAGAGCCGGGACGAGGCGCTGGAGCGCGGCCGCGAGGGCCCGTTCCTCGCGCGCGGTCTCGGCCTCCCAGGCATCGCGCCGGGGTATCTCGGCGAGAACGGGATCGAGCGCCGCGAGGCTTTGTCGGTGCGCGGCGAGGTCCGGAAGAGGGCCCGTCTCCTCGGCCGCCTTGCGCAGGTCGGCGAGGGTCCGATCGAGACGCGCGCGCTCGCGGGCGAGCCGGCCGCTCTCCGCCTCGATCTCGCGACCCTCGGCGACGAGGCCTTCGAGGCGCCTCAACGCCATGTCGGTCGGCTGATGCGCCTCGACCGCCTGCGCGTCGGGCAGGCCGAGGCGGGTCGCGATCCGCGCGAGGTCGTCCGTGAAGACATCCGCCTCGGCGCGCACGCGCGGCAATTGCTCGACGGATTGGCGGTATTTTCCGAGATCGGCCTGGAGAGAGCGGATGGCGGCCTCGTGGGGGGCGACGGCCGGGTCGAGCCGCACGGCGGCAAGCGCCGCCTCGGCCTCGGCGAGCGCCGTCTCCGCTTTCCTGCGGCTTTCGGCGGCGCTTTCGGCCTCGCGGTGCAGGCGGGCGAGGTCGGCGATGGCGGCATCGTCCATCTCGACGAGGCCCTCGAAGGCCGCTTCCGCGGCACGCCTGTCGTCGAGGTCGCGCAGGATCGGCGCCGCCGCCTTGAGGCGGCGCAGGGTCGCGCTCTCGCGGCCGATGGCGCGGCGACGCTCGCCGATCTCCGCGAGGCGCTCCTCGGCCGCCGCGATCTCCGCGCCGAGCCGACGCCAGGCATCCTGGCCGATCCTCTCCTGGCCCATCTCGCGCTTGGCGTCGTTGAAGCGGCCGATGGCGAGGGTGAGCGTGCGCTCCCGCCCGCGCGGCGTGTGGATGGCGGCGGCCTCCTCGTCGAGGCTGCGGGCGAGGTCGCGCACCCCGCGCAGTCCCGAGGCGGCGGCGAAGAGCGTGCGGCCAAGCTCTCCGTCGCTCTTCAGCATCTCCTCCGCCCCCTCGCGCAGCCGCGCGGCATCGAGGCCGAAGGCGTTGCAGAAGACCGGGCGCGTCAGCCCGCCGAGGAAGGGGGCGAGCGCGTCGTCCGGCAGCGCGCCCCCGGACGGATCGGAGAGGAGGTTCTTGCGGCCCTTGCGGCGGAAGAAGGCGAGGTCCTGTCCGTCCCGCCCTCGGATCTCGGCCCCGAGCCGCAGGCCCTCCTCCCGGTGCAGGAAGTCCCAGCGGGTCCGCTCCTCGATGCCGAAGAGAAGGTCGGTCACGGCCGCGAGGGCCGAGCTCTTGCCCGCCTCGTTCGGGCCGAGGACGACGTGCAGCCGCGCCTCGGGGCGGAAGGCGAGGCGGCGCCCGGTGAAGGGGCCGTAGCGTTCGAGGTCGAGGGAGAGGAGGCGCATCAGCAGCCGCGCCCCGGCAGCCGCGCCATGACCAGCGCCTCCGCCTCCGCGAAAAGCTGGTCGAGATCCTCGGCGAGGTCGGGCTCGCCCGTCGGCGTCATCCCGCCCGGCAGACGGTTCGCGACGTCCCGCAGGATGTCGATGGCCTTCTCCCGCAGGGCGGGATCGTGATCGAGGCTCGCCATGAGGGCGGCGGGGTCGAGGAGGCCGGCCTCGCCGGCGGCGGGCGCCGCGAGCCGCGTCGTGCGCACCCGCAGGGCTTCGAGCCAGGCCTCCGCGTGGAGGCGGTGGGCGGCGGCCTGGAGATCGGCGGCGAATTGCTCGCGGTCGCCCGCGATCCGCTCGTGCAGCGCGCTCGGTCCGCGCAGCGTCACGCGGAAGGCGAGCGGGCGCTCCCCGAGCTGCTCCGTCTCCGCGCGCAGCCGCTCCTCGATCGTCCCGATCAGCGCCGCCTCGTCGTCGCCCGCAGCGAGGTCGAGATGGGCGAAGCGGGCGCGGTCGAAGACGAGATGGCGCAGGCCCGCGACGCGTCCGTCGACGACCTCCACCGCGACGGCGCCCTTCGGCCCGCATTCGCGGATCGAGCGGCCCTGGAGGTTGCCCGGATAGACGATCGGCGGATCGTCCCAGAGCCGCTGGTGCTCGTGCACATGGCCCAGCGCCCAGTACTGGTATCCGCGCAGCGCCAGTTCGGCCGGGGTGCAGGGCGCGTAGGTCGCGTGCTCGGCATAGCCGGCGCAGGAGGTGTGGAGGAGGCCGATATTGAACAGGCCCGCCACCGGCTCCGGATACGAGCGCGCGAAGCTCTCATCGGGCACGGCGCGATCGGCGAAGGAACGACCGTGCAGCGCGACGCCGAGCTCCGCGAGGCGGTGCGTCGCCGCCTTGGCGCTCGGGAAGTCCAGCACGTTGCCCGGAAGCGGCACGGCCTTCCGCACGACGCTCTCGGCATCGTGGTTGCCCCTCACGAGGGCGACGGGGATGCCGGCCCGGTCGAGCCGCGCCAGTTCGCGGGCGAAGAAGAGGCCGATCGAGAGGTCGGGCCAGTCGCCGTCGAAGACGTCGCCCGCGATCAGGAGGAAGGCGACCTTCTCCGCGAGGGCATGGTCGACGAGCGCCGTGAAGGCGTCGCGGCTCGCGGCGGCGAAGAGTTCGGCGAGCCGCGCATCCTTCGCCGCGAGCCCGGCGAGGGGGCTCGCGAGATGCAGGTCCGCCGCGTGAAGGAAGGTGAAGGAGGCCATGGGTCGTTCTTTTGTCTGAGCATGATCTTATCCGAAAACCGGCCACCACTCTTCGGGATCGTGCTCTCATACCCTGCTTGTCACGGCAGCCGAATGCGGAAGGCCGCGCCGTCCCCCGTTTCCTCGTCGAGGGCGATCGTGCCGCCATGGCGCTCGACGAGCGAGCGGACGATGGCGAGCCCCATCCCGGTGCCGCCCTCCTCGCGGCGGGTGGTGAAGAAGGTGTCGAAGATGCGGGCCCGATTGCCGGGCGCGATGCCGCCCCCGTCGTCGCGGACGAGGAGCGCGAGGCCGGCGGCATCGCGGCGCGCGGAGAGCGTCAGCGTTCCCGCGCCGTGGCGTGCGGCGTTGTCGGCGAGATGGCCGAGCACGATGCCCGCATTCTCCTCCGAGAGCGGCAGGCGCAGCGCCGGGTCGCCGTCCAGCCGGATCGCGAGGCCCGGCTGAGCCGTCCGCAGCGCCGCGGCGGCCGCGCCGAGATTCGTCTCGCCCTCGATCGGAGGGTTGTCGGCGCGGGCGAGTTCGCGCAGCCGGTTGACCAGGGCCGCGAGGCGGCCCGCATCGGCGAGGATGTTGCCGAGGAAGCGGCGGCGCTCCTCCTCGGTCATGCTGCCGGGGGCCGCGTCGAGCATCAGTTCGGCCGCGCCCCGGATGGCGGTCAGCGGCGATTTCAGCTCGTGCGAGACATGGGCGGCGAAGGTGCGGAGGTAGTCCGAACGCTCCTGCAGGCTCGCGGCCATGGCGAGGAAGCTCTCGGAGAGCTGCGCGAATTCGCGCGTGCCGTGCCGTTCGAGCGGCTTGATGGCGGAGCGGTCGCCGCGCCCGATCTCGGCCGTGCGCCGGATCAGCTGGTGGACGGGATGCGTCACGAAGCGGGAGAAGAGGAGCCCGATCAGGGCGGTGACGGCGAGGATCGCAGCGGCCGCGAGGGCGAGCTTACCGCGCTCCTCGTAGAGCTGCTTGACGACGTTGCTGGGCGTGCGGGACGCGTAGACGACGCCCGCGAGCCGGTCTCCGACGACGATCGGCATCGCGGTGAAGACGCGCACCGAGGTGCCGCGGCTGACCGAATAGACGGGCGGCGGCGGGTGTCTCGAGATGCGCGTGCGCAGGACGCTGCGGACCTCGCCGCGGAGGGCCGCGGCGACCTCGGGCACATGGGCCAGCGAGAGCCCGACCTCCTCGCGTCCCGCGATCACGACGCCGCGCGGATCGAGGATGCGGAAGCCAGCCAGCGTCGACGCCTGGGCCTGGACGAGGATGGGGCCGAGACGGCGGCCGATCTCCAGGAACGCCGGGTCGGCCGGTTTCGCCGACGGCAGCGCATCCGGCCGGCGGCCGAGGATGGGACCCTGCGCGAGATCGAGGCGCGGCTCGATGGGATCGTAGGGCTCGTCGGGCGCCCGGCCCGGAGGCGCCCTCGGACGCTCCGCCCCCAGCGGCAGTTCGGGAGCCTCGCCCGCCATCTGGGCCGCGACGGCCGCCAGCACCGCGCTCTGTCCGATCAGCTCGGCCTCGGTGCGCTGGATGAGCTGGTTCTCGTAGAAGCGGAAGAAGAACAGGCCGACGAGCGGCAGCGCCAGCACCGTCGCGAGGACGAGGCCGATGATCAGAGCGAGCGACGGCCGCCATTTCCCCGGCGTATGAGGCCGCCCGTCGCTCAAGCGGAGGGCCGTCTGCAGGAGCCGAGGCGGAAGCCGACCCCGTGGATCGTCGCGACCCCATCCTCGCAGCCGAACGCGGCCAGCTTCGCGCGGATGTTGCGGATATGGCTGTCGATGGTGCGGTCGGAGACGTGGATGGCCGGGCCGTAGGCGGCGTCCATGATCTGGTTGCGGCTCAGCACCGCCTCGGGGCGCCGCATCAGCTTGAAGAGGATCGCGAGTTCGGTCGCGGTGAGAGCGAGGTCGCGGCCTTCGAAGGCGGCGGAATGCGTCTCGGGATCGACGCGGAGCGCGCCATGCGTCAGGGCCGGAGCGGCCGGCGCCGCGCGGCCGCGCTTGAGGATGGCGTTGACGCGGGCGACGAGTTCGCGCGGGCTGAAGGGCTTCGTGACGTAGTCGTCCGCGCCGATCTCGAGCCCGACGATGCGGTCGATCTCCTCGTCCCGCGCCGACAGGAACAGGATCGGCACGTCGGAGGTCTTGCGGAGCGTCCGGCAGACGTCGAGCCCGTCCATCTCGGGCATGCCGATATCGAGGACGATTAAGGCCGGCTCGTCGGCCCTCGCGGAGGCGAGGGCCTCGGCCCCCGTCGCGGCCGAGACGGGCTCCATCCCGGCCTTCCTGAGGGCGAAGCAGATGACCTCGCGGATGTGCGGATCGTCGTCGGCGACGAGGATGCGGTGCATGGCGAGGTCCTATCGGGCGCCTTCGCCGCTTTCAACCTGCGGCGGTACGGGCGCGGCTTCGCCTGCGGGAGCCGGGGCCGGCATTCCGGCGGGGGCGACCGTCGGCGCCTGCGGATGGGCATCCAGATAGCGCGAGAGCTGCGCGCCCCGCAGGCTCCAGCGGCGCCAATCGGCCATCGCCCTCCGATGCTCCTCCGCGAGGCCCTGGCGGGCGCGGAGGAGCCATTCCCGACGCGAGCCCACGCCGCGGTCATCCGGGAACATCCGGTCGGTCTCCGACACGGTCGGCAGAGCGCGGTCGATCGCGGGGATGGCCTGCGGGCCGAGCCTGACGAGATAGAAGAGATCGAGGCGTCGCGTCTCCTCCGGCTGATGGGCGACGTTGTAGCTCGCGACGAGGTTCGCGACGTTCACGAAGGAGCAGGCATAGAGGACCGCCGTCGCCGCGATCAGGTTCGCGCCGACGAGCCAGCTATTCGAGCGGCGGAGCCTGATGCGAAGGGCGATCAGCACCAGCCCGATCAGGACGAGCCCCATCCAGATGAAGGCCGCGACGCGCCAATAGGTCAGCGAATAGACCGAGACGTAGAGATCGAGCCGCAGGATCGAGGAGAGGACGAGGCCGACATTCTGCGCGACGAAGAGATAGACGAGCGCGCGCAGCCACGGCGCCTCCTCGGCGGGACCGCCCGGCCGCATCGCGGCGAGGACGAAGCCGGCGGCGAGGAGCGCCGTCGCGACCAGGGGATAGGCGCCGCGATGGGCGTAGCTCGCATAGGTCATGCCCTCCGGCAGCGCGACGCCGCCCCACAGGAAGGTCGCGTCCATCGCCGTCTGGACGGCGAAGAGGAGGTTGAAGAGGACGAGCGAGCGGGCGATGGCGTCACGACCGAGCAGGACGTCCATGAGCGGGGCGGGTGAGACGGCCGCTCCCGCCTGAAGCTCCGACCAGGACAGCGCGTGCCATCCGGTCGAAGCCGGCAGCCGAATCTCGAGGAAAGGCCAGACCAGAAGGAGCAGCAGGCCCCAGGCGGCGACGCGGTTCGGCGAGAGCCCGTTCAGCAGGCGGACCGGATCGAAGGCCCGCAGCCAGGTCTCGATGAAGGGATTGGCGTCGGCGAAGAGAAGCGCGAAGACGGCAAGGAGCCCGACCGGCACGATCCAGCCGGCGAGCACGCGCGGATTGAGGACGGCGCCGCCCGGGCGGCTTTCGGCCGGCTGGCTGACGAAGGCGGTGGCGTCCCGGATCAGGCGCCACGGGCCGGAGAGCAGCAGGCGCAGCCCGCCGAAGACGGCTTCGGCCGGCGAGCCTCCCTCCTGGCGCGTGACCAGAAGCGCGACGAGCGCGAGCCCGAGATAGGCGAAGCCGAGGGACAGGGCACCGGAATGTTCGAGGCCTGGCAGGCAGGCGAGGAACAGCAGCGCGACGGAGGCGGCGAGGCGCCGGGGCGGGACCCGGATGTCGTTCACCGCAAGCAGCGCCGCGCCGAGC
Organism: Enterovirga rhinocerotis; assembly: GCF_004363955.1. Taxonomy (GTDB): domain Bacteria; phylum Pseudomonadota; class Alphaproteobacteria; order Rhizobiales; family Beijerinckiaceae; genus Enterovirga; species Enterovirga rhinocerotis. Next base: position 327,573 of record NZ_SNZR01000013.1, on the reverse strand, counting down.
GCGAGGGCGAACAGCATCGCGGTGACGCCGTCATGCTGCCTGTAGAACAGCCAGTCGCCGAGCGCGACGAGGATCGCGGCGACGAAGATCCGGCCCGGCCAGGTGGCGAGGAGAGCGGGCGGCGCCGGCTTCGCCGGTTCGGATGTCGTGATGGGAGTCATGCGCCTGTCTTGGTGCGCGGCCCCGCCGAGGGCCGCAGGGGAAAGGGAATGACCACGCGCTCCGCCCCGGCCGGCTCACGCCGCCTCGTCGGGAAGGCGATGACGACCCCGCCCTCGCCGGGGGGCTTCGGCGAAGGCGCGAGCCACCAGCCGTCCGAGGTCAGGCGGTCCGGGAGGCGGGTCGGCGATGGGGGGCGGCGGCGCGTGGTCACGCCCTCTCTCTGAGGCCGGCCGGTGCACGGGCGTTGTCGGCCCGCCGCAGAGCCTCAGGTCATTGCGTGCAGGCTTTGTGCAGACGGGAGCCGGGGGTATGGGATGGTCTTCGGATCGGGGCGCCACGCCTCTCCCCTTGCGGGAGAGGTCGAGCGACGCGAAGCGTCGGCCGGGTGAGGGGGGCGCACCTTCCGCCGACGGCGTGTTTCCTTGACCTTCATCCGGTTGCGCTGACGCGCAACTCGACTTCTCCCGCAAGGGGAGAAGCGGACCCGGACCTGCTGCGGTTGGAAGGACGATGTTGCGATTGTTGCGCTTCCCGCCGCTTCGCGCGGCCGGCCGGCTGCGGCGGCCCGTGCGGCGGGTGATCGTCGTGCAGGCGAAGCCGAACCCCTCGCACGATTATTATCTCGCGCCTCGCCTCGCCGCGCCGGGCATGCCGGCCCATGAGGTGCACAGCCTCGCCGCCTCGCCCGGCGCGATTGCGCCCGATCGCTTCGACGGCGCCCTCGTCCTCTTCTGCCGCTACCTGAACCGCCCCTGGCTCGCCGCGGCGGAGGCGATGGCGGATCGGATCGCGGGGATCGGCTATTTCATCGACGACGATCTCGACGCGCTCTTCGCGGATCGCACGGTGCCGCTGTCCTACCGGCTGACCATCGCCTGGCGTGCGCTGATCCACCGCCGCCGCCTCTCGCGCAGCCTCGACCTCGCCTATGCCTCGAGCCCCGTGATCGGGCGGCGGCACGATGTCGGCGGGCTGCGCATCCTCGCGCCGCTCGCGGGACCGGAGGACGAGCCGGCTTTCCACGTCCCTGCCGCTCACCCCGGCGATGCAGGGGAGAGGCCTCTGCGGCTCGCCTTCCATTCGACCCGCGTCCACGCGGGCGAGCATCGCTGGCTCGCGGCGCTGATGCGGGAGCTGATGCCGCGCCTGCCTGGCACGATGCTGGAGGTCTATGCCGAGACGAGCCTCCAGCCCCTCTGGCAGGGCGTGCCGCAGACGCTGCTGCGCACCGCCCTGCCCTGGCCGCTCTTCCGGCAGAGGACGCGCGAGGACGGCGCCGACCTCCTGCTCGCGCCGCTCCTCGACAACGAGGGCAATGCCGGCCGCTCGCCGACGAAGCGCATCGAGGCGATGCGGCTCGGGGCGGCGCTGCTCGTCTCCGACCCCGCCATCTACCGGCCCGGCCCGGAGGAGGAGGCCCTCGGCATGTGCGTGCCCGCCGAGCCCGCGCCCTGGATGGCGGCGATCGAGACGCTGGCGACGGACCGCCCTCGCCTCGCCCGGCTGCGGGCGCTCAACCGCGAGGCGGTGCTCGCCGCGCAGCCGGGGGCGGAACCCCTGCTGCGGCCGGACGAGATCGCCTGAGCGGCTCTCCCCTCAGCTCGACGCGATCTTGTCCTGCGTCTTCGTGTCGAAATCGCTCGCGTCGTGCCGCTCGTGGAGCTGATCGGCGGGCTCGCCCGTCACGCGGTTGACCTTGCGGCCGCGCTGGACGGCGGGACGCTGGAAGATCGCCTCGGCCCAGCGTCCGAGATGCTTGTAGTCATCGACGGACAGGAAGGTCGCGGATTCGCCGTAGAGCCAGCCTTTCACGAGCCCGCCATACCAGGGCCAGATCGCCATGTCGGCGATGGTGTAGTCCGGCCCGGCGATGAATTCCGATTCGGCGAGACGCCGGTCGAGCACGTCGAGCTGGCGCTTCGTCTCCATGGCGAAGCGGTTGATCGGATATTCCATCGGGAACGGCGCATAGGCGTAGAAGTGGCCGAAGCCGCCGCCGAGATAGGGCCCGCTGCCCATCTGCCAGAACAGCCAGGACAGGCATTCGGCCCGGGCGGCCGGATCGGTCGGCAGGAAGGCGCCGAACTTCTCGGCGAGATAGGTCAGGATCGCCCCCGATTCGAACACGCGGACGGGCGTCGGCCCGCTGCGGTCGAGGAGGGCCGGGATCTTCGAGTTGGGGTTCACCCCGACGAAGCCCGAGCCGAACTGGTCGCCGTCGCCGATCTTGATCAGCCAGGCGTCGTATTCGGCGCCCTTGTGGCCGAGGGCGAGAAGCTCCTCGAGCAGGATCGTGACCTTCTGCCCGTTCGGCGTCGCCAGCGAATAGAGCTGGAGCGGGTGCTTGCCGACCGGCAGCTCCTTCTCGTGCGTCGCTCCGGCGGTCGGGCGGTTGATGTTGGCGAAGCGGCCGCCATTGCCCTTCTCCCAGGTCCAGACCTTCGGCGGGACGTAGCCGGTATCGTCGCTCATCGCTGCTTCTCCCCGCGGGCAAGGCCCGCCTCGGCCCCGACCCTAGCCGAAGGCGGGGCGAGGCGCCTATGCGCCTGTCGGGCTCCCTCCTCCGCAGCGGGCGCGGGCCGTGCGGAGGCTCACACCGGGCCGCTACGCCCTCCCGGCGAGGCTCGCGCGGTAGGGATGGGCCGGATAGGTGCCGAGCAGCCGGAACTCGCGCGAGAAGAACTGCAGCTCCTCCAGCGCCCGCGCGAGCCCGAGATCCTCGGGACGGCCGTCGACCTCGGCATAGAACTGGGTCGCGGTGAACTCGCCGTCCACCATGTAGGATTCGAGCTTCGTCATGTTGACGCCGTTCGTGGCGAAGCCCCCGAGCGCCTTGTAGAGCGCGGCCGGCAGGTTCTTCACGCGGAAGACGAAGCTCGTCACCGTCGGTCCGTGGCCCGCCGGGACCGCGGCCGGCTCGCGTGCGAGGATCACGAACCGCGTCGTGTTGTGGGCCTCGTCCTCGACGTCCTCGGCGAGGATGTCGAGACCGTAGACCTTGGCGGCGATCCGCGGCGCGAGGGCCGCGCGCGTGCGATCTCCCGAATCGCGAATCTCGCGGGCGGCGCCCGCCGTGTCCGCCGCCACCATCGGCTTGAGGCCGAGCCGCCGGATGATCTTGCGGCACTGGCCCAGCGCATGGATGTGGCTGTGCACAGACTTCAGATCGTCGATCGCGACGCCCGGCAGCGCGAGGAGCTGGAAATGGATCGGCAGGAAATGCTCGCCGACGATATGCAGCCCCGATGTCGGCAGCAGGTGGTGGATGTCCGCCACCCGGCCGGCGATCGAGTTCTCGATCGGGATCATCGCGAGATCGGCCTGCCCGTCGGTGAGCGCCGAGAAGGCGTCCTCGAAGGTCGCGCAGGGCAGCGGCTCGAAATCCGGCCGCACCTCCTCGCAGGCGATGTGGGAATTGGCGCCGAACTCGCCCTGGAAGGAGATTTTCATGGGGTCCGCGTGGGGGCTGCTGAACGGGGATGAGCGAGGCGGTTCGCACCGTCCCTCCCCCTTGTGGGGAGGGGACGTGCAAACGGCACTGTCGCGGTCGATCGGGAAGGCCGTGCTCTGCCTGAGCGGGGGGATGGTAGGCCCGTCTCGATCGGCGTCGACATGACGAGACCCTAAACCGACAGAAGCGCCCGCGCTCGCGCGAGGCTCTCGGGGTTGTCGACGCCGAAGGGCTCGTCCTCGACGAGGGTGATGTCGATCCGCATGCCGGCCTCGAGGGCGCGGAGCTGTTCGAGCTTCTCGCGCTGCTCCAGCGGCGAGGGCGGCAGCGCGACGAACCGCGCGAGGGCCGCCCGCCGGTAGGCGTAGAGACCGACATGGTGCAGCAGCGGACCTTCGCCGTAGGGGGCGGTGGCCCGGGTGAAGTAGAGCGCGCGCAGCCGTCCCGGCGCGACCTCGCTGCCGACCGCCTTGACGATGTCCGGATGCGTCCGCTCCTCCTCGCGCGTGATCGCGAAGGCGATCGTCGCGATGTCGACGGCGGCATCGGAGAGCGGAGCGATCGCCGCGGCGATCGTCGCCGGGGCGATGGTCGGGAAGTCGCCCTGCACGTTGACGACGACGTCGTGCCGGCCCTCGGGATCGACGAGCCTGGCGGCCTCCGCGATCCGGTCGGAGCCCGAGGGGTGATCGCGGCGCGTCATCACGGCCTCGCCGCCATGGGCGCGCACGGCGTCCGTGACGGCCTCCGAATCGGTCGCGACGACGACGGGTCCGATCGCCGCCTCGCGCGCGCGCCGCCAGACCTGCACGATCATCGGCGCCCCGCCGATCTCGGCCAGCGGCTTGCCGGGCAGGCGGGTGGCTTCCATCCGGGCGGGGATGAGGACGAGCGGGTTCGGCACGGCTTTTCGCGATCCGGGGCGGGCGGGGCGCTGTAGCAACCGGCGCCCCGCTTGTCAGCCGCGGCGCCGGCCCTGCGACCCTCCGCGCCCTGGAATTTGACGAGCCGCGTTGTCAAGACGGCGGGAATGCGGCTAGAGGCTGTTGCGAACCTTGGACGGTGTCTAAGGTTCGTAACGGATTTCAGCCAAACCGAGCGGGGCGCGGCCTCGGACGGTTTGTGACGTGCGCGGGAACAGGATTGCAGATGGCCTCGGGTGACGCCAACGGTAAGAGCCTCCTCGACAAGCTGACGGGGGGCGATCCGCTCTTCTGGAACAAGGTGAGCGGCGGCATTCTCGCGGCCGCGACGCTGGCCGTCGGCCTGCAGGTCTTCTCCACGGAGCTGTTCACGCCCAAGAAGCCGGCCATCCCGGGCTACGATCTGCCGGCTCCCGAAGCGGGCGCGCCGGCCGCGGCCGCGGCGCCGACCGAGCCGCTCCCGGTGCGCCTCGCCGCCGCCGACCCGGCCAAGGGTCAGGCCTCCGCCAAGAAGTGCATCGCCTGCCACGTCTTCGAGAAGGGCGGCCCGAACAAGATCGGCCCCGGCCTCTACGGCGTCGTCGAGCACGACAAGGCCACCCATGCCGGCTTCAACTATTCGTCGGGGCTGAAGGCCAAGGGCGGCAAGTGGACCTACGAGGATCTCGATCACTTCCTCGAGAACCCGAGGGGCTTCGCGCCGGGCACGATCATGGCCTTCGCCGGCATTCCGAACGCGCAGGAGCGCGCCAACATCCTCGCCTATCTGAAGACGCTGTCCGACAGCCCGGTCGAGTTCCCGAAGCCGGAGTGAGCTCGCCCCGGCGGCGGACATCGTGACGCCCCTGCCGGCAGACGACAGGCTGTTGTCGTCGCGGCCGAAGATTCGTAACACCGTTCGACGGGAGGCGACGATCCGCCGCTCAGCCCAGGAGAAACGGTGCCGATCCATCGAGGCCCGACGCGCCGCGTCCTGATCGCGGGAGCCGCAGCCGGCTCCGCAACCCTCATCGCCCCGAGCGGCTTCCGGCAGGCGCGCGCTCAGGATCGGCGCTGGCTCCACGGCCTAGCCTTGCTGGGCGAACCGAAATACCCGCCGGGCTTCCCGCATTTCGACTACGTGCGGCCCGATGCGCCGAAGGGCGGCACGGTCCGGCTCGGCGTCCAGGGCTCCTTCGACAACTTCAACCTGTTCACGAGCGGCATCCGCGGCGATCTCGAGGCCGGGATCGGAAGCCTCCTCCACGACACGCTCATGACCGCGTCCCAGGATGAGGTCGCGACCGAGTACGGCCTCATCGCCGAGGCCGTGACCCATCCCGACGACTTCTCCTCGGTCACGTACCGGCTGAACGAGGCCGCCCGGTTCCAGGACGGCAGGCCCATCACGCCCGAGGATGTCGTCTTCTCCTTCGACACCCTGAAGGCGACGAGCCCCTTCTACGGCTTCTACTACCAGACCGTGACGAAGGCCGAGGCGCGGGAGGGCCGCGAGGTCCATTTCTCCTTCGCGGAGAAGGGCAACCGGGAACTGCCGCAGATCCTCGGCCAGCTTCCCGTCCTGCCGAAGCACTGGTGGACCGGGACCGGACCCGACGGGAAGCCGCGCAATCCGGGCCAGACGACGCTCGAAGCGCCTGTCGGCTCGGGCCCCTACCGCATCCGGAGCTTCGAGCCGGGCCGCTACTGCATCTACGAGCGCAATCCCGATTTCTGGGGACGCGACCTGCCGACGACGCGCGGCCACAACAATCTGGGCGAGATCCGCTACGAGTATTATCGCGACGGCACGGTCCTCCTCGAAGCCTTCAAGGGCGACCAGATCGACTACCGGACGGAGAACATCGCCCGGAACTGGTCGATCGGCTACGATTTCCCGGCCGTCGCCGAGAAGCGAGTGGTGCGGGAGGAATTCCCGATCCGCAATTCCGGCGTGATGCAGTGCTTCTGCTTCAACCTCAGGCGTCCGCGCTTCGCCGATGCCCGCGTGCGCCGCGCGCTCAACCTCGCCTTCAATTTCGAGGATGTGAACCGGACCCTGTTCTACGGCCTCTACGAGCGCATCGATTCCTTCTTCTACGGCACCGAACTCGCCTCCTCAGGCCTGCCGGAGGGCCGCGAGCTCGCGATCCTGGAACCGCTCCGCGCGAAGGTGCCGCCCGCCGTCTTCACGACGCCGTATACGAACCCGGTCAACGGCTCGCCCGAGGCGGCGAGGAACAACCTGCGCGAAGCGCTCGGCCTGTTCCGTGCCGCGGGCTGGGAGCTGAAGGGACGCCAGCTCGTCTCGAAACAGGGCGAATCCTTCCGGATCGAGTTCCTCGGCTCGGACCCCTCGCTCGAGCGCTATGTGCTGCCCTATCGGCAGGCCCTGAACGCGATCGGCATCACGGTCGAGCTCCGCATCGTCGATGCCGCCCAGTTCCAGAACCGGACGCGCGCCTTCGATTTCGACGCCATCACGAAGCTCTGGCCGCAATCGCTCTCGCCGGGCAACGAGCAGCGCGACTTCTTCGGCTCGGCCGCGGCCGACCGGCCGGGCTCGCAGAACGCGGCCGGGATCAAGGACGAGGCCGTGGACGCGCTGATCGAGAGGATCATCTACGCGAGCGATCGCGAGGATCTCGTCGCGGCGACGCGCGCCCTCGACCGCGTCCTGCTCGCGCATGATTACGTCGTGCCGCAATGGACCTCGCGCGTGCAGCGCACGGCACGGTGGGACCGCTTCTCCCATCCGGACCCGATGCCGAAATACGGCGCCGCCGCCTTCCCCACCATCTGGTGGTGGGACGAGGCGAAGGCCGCGAAGACCGGAGGCGGCCGTTGAGGGGGGACAGGGCGACACACCCTACCCTGGAGAGGGAGGGTGGTCGTGCGCCCTTCTCGAACGGGCCGGCTCACCTCCACCGCCGCGCCGTCCTGGCCGGCCTCGCCGCTCTCGGCGTTTCGACCGCGATCCCCTCGCGCGCCCGGGCGCAGGAAGCCGAGAGCCATGGCCTGTCGAGCTTCGGCGACCTGACATACCCGGCGGATTTCCGGCATTTCGGCTACGTGCGCCCCGACGCGCCGAAGGGCGGCAGCTTCTCGTTCCAGATCGCCTCGCTGACGGGGAACCAGAACTTCGACACCTTCAACACGCTGAACGTCTATGTGCTGAAGGGCGACGGCGCGGCCGGGATGCCGCTCACCTTCGACAGCCTGATGGTGCGCGCGCTCGACGAGACCGACGCCATGTACGGGCTCGTCGCCCGCTCCGTCCGGGCCGATGCCGAGCGGCGCGTCTTCCGCTTCCGGCTGCGGCCCGAGGCCCGCTTCCATGACGGCTCGCGGCTCACGGCGCGGGACGTCGCCTTCACGGTCAATCTCCTGCGCGAGAAGGGCCATCCCACCCTCTCGCAGGCGCTGCGCTACGTCGCGGGCGCCGAGGCCGAGGCCGAGGACGTCGTGCGGATCGATTTCGCGCCGGAGCGCGCGCGAGACCTGCCGCTCCTCGTCGCCGGCCTGCCGATCTTCAGCGAAGCCTATTGGAAAACCCGCGATTTCGAGGCCTCGACCCTCGAGGCGCCGCTCGGCTCCGGCCCCTATCGCGTCGGCCGTTTCGAGGCCGGGCGCTTCATCGCCTTCGAGCGGGTGAAGGATTACTGGGCGGCGGACCTGCCGGTGAATGTCGGCCAGAACAATTTCGACGAGTTGCGCTACGAGTATTTTCGCGACCGTCAGGTCGCCTTCGAGGCCTTCAAGGGCGGGGTCTTCACCTTCCGCGAGGAGTTCACGGCCCGGATCTGGGCGACGGGCTACGACTTCCCGGCCGCCAAGGACGGCCGCGTCACGCGCGAGACGGTGCAGGACAGGACGCCGTCGGGCATGCAGGGCTGGTTCTTCAACCAGCGCCGCCCGAAATTCGCCGATCCGCGCATTCGCGAAGCGATCGGCCTCGCCTTCGATTTCGAGGCGATCAACCGCACCATCATGTACGGCGCCTATGCGCGCACGGCCTCGTTCTTCGAGAACTCGCCCTACCGCGCCGAGGGCAAGCCCACGCCCGAGGAACTCGCGCTGCTCGAGCCGCTCCGCGGCAAGGTCCCCGACGAGGTCTTCGGCGAGCCCTTCTCACCGCCGAAGAGCGACGGATCGGGCCAGGACCGTGCCCTCCTGCGCCGCGCCAACACCCTTCTCACGGAGGCCGGCTGCAAGCGCGAGGGCAGCGTCCTGAAGCTGCCGTCGGGCGAGCCGCTGGCCTTCGAGTTCCTCGACTTCCAGCAGGCCCTCCAGCCGCACACCCTGCCCTTCATCGCCAATCTCGGGCTGCTCGGCATCCAGGCCACCTCGCGGGTGGTCGACGCGGCGCAATACCAGCGTCGCACGGAGGATTTCGACTTCGACGTCACGACGCGGCGCTATTCGCACGCGGCGACGCCGGGCGAGAGCCTGCGGCAGGTCTTCGGCTCGCGGGCAGCGGCGACCCGCGGCTCGCCCAACATCGCGGGCATCTCCGACCCCGCCATCGACACGCTGATCGACGCCGCGGTCTCGGCAAAGTCGCGCCCCGACCTCGTCGCCGCCTGCCGCGCCCTCGACCGGGTCCTGCGCGCCGGCCGCAATTGGGTGCCGATGTGGTACAAGGCGAGCCACACGATCGCCTATTGGGACATGTTCGGTCACCCCGAGACGCCGCCCTACGGCCTCGCCGCCCCCGAGACCTGGTGGCACGATTCCGACAAGGCCCGCCGGATCGGCCGCACATGAGGTGGTCGCACATCGTTTCAGGCGCCTCACCCTCCCCTGGAGAGGGTTGCTGATGGCCGCCTATGCGCTGCGGCGGTTGCTGCTGATGATCCCGACCATTCTCGGGATCATGCTCGTCTCCTTCGTCATCGTGCAATTCGCGCCCGGCGGCCCGGTCGAGCGGATCCTCGCGCAGCTTCAGGGGCAGGATCCGGGCGCGCTCGCCCGGAGCGCGGGTGGCGGGGGCGATCTCGGAGCCGGGCCGGCGCGCGCGCCGACGGGCGGCGAGGGTTCGTCCATCTATCGCGGGGCGCAGGGGCTCGATCCGGCCTTCATCAAGAAGCTTGAGCAGCAATTCGGCTTCGACAAGCCCGCCTGGCAGCGCTTCCTCATCATGCTGGGGAACTACGCGACCTTCGATTTCGGCACGAGCTTCTACCGCGACGTCTCGGTCATCAGCCTCATCGGCGAGAAGCTGCCGGTCTCGATGACGATCGGCCTGTGGATGACGCTGCTCTCCTACGGCATCTCGATCCCGCTCGGCATCCGCAAGGCGACGCGCGAGGGCACGGCCTTCGACACCTGGACCTCGGCCGTCATCATCGTCGGCTACGCGATCCCGAGCTTCCTGTTCGCGATCCTGCTGATCGTCCTCTTCGCCGGGGGCTCGTTCTGGCAGATCTTCCCGCTGAAGGGCCTCCTGTCGGAAGGCGTGAGGGGCGCCGCCTGCGCGCCCTTCCTGTGGCCGGCAAACGCCAATCCCCATTTCGACCTCGGCTACTGCGTCACGACCGTCGTGCCGGACTATCTGTGGCACATCACCTTGCCTATCACCGCGATGGTGCTCGGCGCCTTCGCCACCTCGACGCTGCTGACCAAGAACTCCTTCCTCGACGAGATCCGCAAGCAATACGTGCTCACCGCCCGCATGAAGGGCCTTTCCGAGCGCCGCGTCCTCTACGGCCATGTCTTCCGGAACGCGATGCTGATCATGGTGGCGGGCTTCCCGGCCGCCTTCATCGGCGCCTTCTTCGCCGGCTCGCTCCTGATCGAGCAGATCTTCAACCTCGACGGGCTCGGGCTCCTCACCTTCGAATCCGTCGTCAAGCGCGACTATCCGGTCGTCTTCGCGAGCCTCTTCATCTTCTCCCTGCTCGGGCTGATGGTGAACCTCCTCTCGGACCTCATCTATACCCGCATCGACCCGCGCATCGATTTCGAGACGAGGGAGGCATGAGCGCCCCCCTGCCCTCCGATCTCGGGCCGGTGGCCGCGGTCCCGGCAGCCGTGCCGGCCGTGCCGCTCGCGCCCAAGCGCTCCGGCTGGCTGTCGCCGCTGAACCGCCGCCGCTGGGCGAATTTCCGCGCCCACCGGCGCGGCTACTGGTCCTTCTGGATCTTCCTCACGCTCTTCACCCTGAGCCTCGGCGCCGAACTCATCGCCAACGACCGGCCCATCGTCGCGAGCTACAAGGGCGAGCTGATCTTTCCGATCGTGAAGGATTATCCGGAGGAGAAGTTCGGCGGCTTCCTCGCCGTCACGAACTACCGCAGCCCCGTCATCCAGCAGGAACTCGCCGAGCACGGCTGGGCGATCTGGCCGCCCGTCCGCTTCCGCTACGACACCTTCCTCACCGACAGCCCGGCCCCGGCCCCAGCCCCGCCGACCTGGGCGCTGTCGCAGAAGACCTGCAGCGACTACCTCGAACAGCGCACCGGCAAGCCCGGCACCTGCGGCGATCTCGAATGGAACTGGCTCGGCACCGACGGCAACAGCCGCGACGTGCTCGCGGGCGTCATCTACGGCTTCCGGCTGTCGATCGTCTTCGCCTTGATCCTGACGATCGTCTCCTCGGTGATCGGCGTGCTGGCGGGCGCCGTGCAGGGCTATTTCGGAGGCTGGGTGGATCTCGTCTTCCAGCGCGTCATCGAGGTCTGGACGGCGATCCCGGAACTCTACCTCCTGATCATCATCGCCTCGATCATCACACCGAGCTTCTTCGTGCTGCTCGGCATCCTGCTCCTGTTCTCGTGGGTCGCCCTCGTCGGCGTGGTGCGGGCGGAATTCCTGCGGGCGCGGAACTTCGAATATGTGCGCGCGGCGCGGGCGCTCGGCCTGCCGAACCGGACCATCATGTTCCGGCACCTGTTGCCGAACGCCATGGTCGCGACGCTGACCTTCCTGCCCTTCCTCCTCAACGGCTCGATCGCGACGCTGACCTCGCTCGACTTCCTCGGCTTCGGCCTGCCGCCCGGCTCGCCCTCGCTCGGCGAACTCCTCGCGCAAGGCAAGTCGAGCCCGGAATCGCCCTGGCTCGGCCTCACCGCCTTCCTCGTCGTCTCGCTGATGCTGAGCCTCCTCATCTTCGTCGGCGAGGCGGTGCGCGACGCGTTCGACCCGCGCAAGACGTTCGGCTAGAATGCGGATCGTCTCCGCGGGAAGGGCTGTCGAGTCATGACGTCGGTCGCCGATCTCCTGGACCTCTGGCCGCCGGACGACGTGGCTGCCGCTCTACACGAAACGCCCGAGGCCGTCCGCCGATGGAGGTTGGCCCGCGCGGTGCCCGAATCGCGCGCGCGCGACCTCGTGGAATTCGCGATCGTCCGGGGACGGCGCGGCGACGTGGCTCGGATCGCCGCAGAAGCAGAACCCCATTATGCGAATGTCGCCGCGGTGCTGCGCGGCCTCGGCGCCACGACCTCCGACGATCCCATCGCGCGGATCCTGGACGAGGCCCGGCCCTATCGTTTGCCGGATGCCGATCCCGTCGCCCGGACGCGGGCCGCGCGGGCGGAATGGGATGGTCGCGGCGAGGCGGCCGATCGGATCCGGTCCGGTGGCCGTCTCTGACCGGCCGGTCTATCTCGACACGAACATCCTGATCTACGCCATGGAGTCAGCCGGCGAAGATGGGGATTGGGCGCGCCGGTGGCTGACGGAGATCGACGGGGGCCGGATCTCCGCCGTCACGAGCGAACTCTCGCTCGTCGAAGTCCTGCCGCATCCGCTCGCCCATGGCCGGGGTGCGATCGCGGATTCCTACCGCCGCCTGCTCGTGTCACGACCGACCTTCAGGATCGCACCGGTCAGCCGCGCCGTCCTTATGCGCGCAGCTGAATTCAGAGCGTCGAGCGGAAGCGCGACTCCTGACGCGATCCATATCGCGACCGCCCTCACCGAGGGCTGCGGCGCGTTTCTGACCAGGGACGAGCGCCTGCGGCAGAAGCTGCCCGCAGGCCTCGGCCGGCCCGACCTCACGGATGTGACCTCGTTTTGCTGACCTCCCCTCTCCTCTCCGTCCAGGACCTCTCGGTCGCCTTCCGCTCGCGCGGGGAGCGCGGGGAGACGGTCGAGACGACGGTCGTCGACCGCATCTCCTTCGATCTCGCGGCGGGCGAGACCCTCGCCCTCGTCGGGGAATCGGGCTCGGGCAAGTCCGTCACGGCGCTTTCGATCCCGCGCCTCCTGCCCTATCCCGCCGCCCATCATCCCTCGGGCCGCATCCTGCTCAAGGGCCGCGATCTCCTCGCGGCCTCGGACGACGAGATGCGCCGCGTGCGCGGCGACGACGTCTCGATGGTCTTCCAGGAGCCGATGACGTCGCTGAACCCGCTCCACACGATCGAAAGCCAGATCGGGGAGACCCTCGAACTCCATCGCGGCCTGCGGCGGCATGAGGCGCGGGCGCGCACGCTCGAACTCCTCAACCTCGTCGGCATCCGCGAGCCCGAAAGCCGGCTCGGCGCCTATCCGCACCAGCTCTCCGGGGGGCAGCGCCAGCGCGTCATGATCGCGATGGCCCTCGCCAACGAGCCCGAGCTGTTCATCGCCGACGAGCCGACGACGGCCCTCGACGTCACCGTCCAGGCCCAGATCCTCGCCCTTCTCGCCGAGCTCAAGGCGCGCTCGAACATGGCGATGCTGTTCATCACCCACGATCTCGGCATCGTGCGGAAGGTCGCCGACCGCGTCTGCGTGATGACGAAGGGGCGGATCGTCGAGACGGGGCCGGTGGCCGAGGTCTTCGCCGATCCGCAGCACGAGTACACGAAGCGCCTCCTCGCGGCCGAGCCGGCGGGCCGGGCGAACCCGGTCGCGCCGGATGCGCCGCAGGTCGTCGAGGCGGGGCCGATCAAGGTCCATTTCCCGATCCGGCGCGGCTTCCTGCGCAAGATCGTGGGGCATGTGAAGGCCGTCGACGGCGTCTCGGTCTCGGTGCGCGAGGGCGAGACCCTCGGCATCGTCGGGGAATCGGGCTCGGGCAAGACGACGCTCGGCCTCGCCCTCCTGCGGCTGACGCGCTCGGACGGGCCGATCGTCGTGCTGGGCCGGCGCCTCGACGGCCTCGCCGAGAAGGCGCTGCGGCCGCTGCGGCGGGACATGCAGATCGTCTTCCAGGATCCCTATGGATCGCTCTCGCCACGTCTCTCCGTGGCCGAGATCGTGGAGGAAGGGCTCGCGGTCCAGAACCGCTCCCTCGGCGCGGACGAGCGGCGGGAGGCTGCGGCGCGGGCGCTCGCCGATGTCGGGCTCGATCCGGCGACGATGCTCGACCGCTATCCGCATGAATTCTCCGGCGGCCAGCGCCAGCGCATCGCCATCGCCCGCGCGATGGCCCTGGGTCCCCGGCTCGTGGTGCTCGACGAGCCGACCTCGGCGCTCGACCAGTCGGTCCAGGCCCAGATCGTCGCCCTCCTGCGGCGGCTCCAGGCCGAGCGGAAACTCGCCTATCTCTTCATCAGCCACGACCTCAAGGTCGTGCGCGCGCTCTCGAACCGCGTCCTCGTGATGCAGGACGGCAAGGTCGTCGAGGAGGGCAGCGCCGACGACATCTTCGAGCGCCCCGAACAGGCCTATACGAAGGCCCTCATCGCCGCGGCGATGGGTCTCGAGGCGGCCGGGACGAACGGAGCCGTGCGCGAATGAGCCGCGCGCTCCTCGTCGTCCTGGATTCCGTCGGGATCGGCGGGGCTCCCGATGCCGCGCGCTATGGGGACGAGGGTGCCGATACGGTCGGGCACATCGCCGAGGCCTGCGCGGCCGGGCACGGCGACCGGGCCGGGCTACGGGCGGGGCCGCTCCGCCTGCCGAACCTCGTCGCCCTCGGCCTCGGCCGCGCCTGCGAGATCGCGACCGGCCGCGTGCCGCCGGGGCTCGCGCCCCCGAAGCGCCCGATCGGCTCCTTCGGCGCGGCGCGCGAGATCGCCGGCGGCAAGGACACGATCTCGGGCCATTGGGAGATCGCCGGCATGCCGCTCGTCAGCGGCTTCGGCTACTTCCCCGACGCCCGCCCCGCCTTCCCGCCCTCGCTCACCGAGGCCCTGATCCGCGAGGCCGGACTGCCGGGAATCCTCGGCGACCGCCATGCCCCGGGCACGGCCATCCTCGACGATCTCGGCGCCGAGCATCTGCGGACGGGCAAGCCGATCTGCTACACCTCGGTCGACAGCGTCTTCCAGATCGCGGCGCATGAAGAGGCCTTCGGCCTCGAGCGCCTCTACGAGACCTGCCGCATCGCGCGCCGCCTCTGCGATCCCCTGCGGATCGGGCGCGTCATCGCACGGCCCTTCCTCGGCTCGGCGGAGGCCGGTTTCGTGCGCACCCCGCGTCGGCGCGACTTCGCCATGCCGCCGCCCGGCACGACCCTGCTCGACCGGCTGTGCGAGGCCGCGCGCGCGGTCGTGACGATCGGCAAGATCGGCGACATCCTCGCCCATCGCGGCACGGGGCGCGAGATCAAGACGGCGGATAACGCGGCCGGGATCGAGGCGATCCTCGCCGCCATGGCGGGCCTCGCCGATGGCGGCCTCGCCTTCGCGAACCTCGTCGATTTCGACACCGAATACGGCCATCGCCGCGACGTTCCGGGCTATGCGGCGGCTCTGGAGGCCTTCGACCGGCGCCTGCCCGAGATCACCCGTCTCCTGCGGCCCGGCGATCTCGCCATCGTCACCGCCGATCACGGCAACGACCCGACCTTCCGCGGCACCGACCATACCCGCGAGCAGGTGCCGATCCTCGCCTTCGGGCCGGGGATCCCGGCGCGCCCCCTCGGCGCGCGCGAGACCTATGCCGATATCGGCGCGACGCTCGCCGAGCATCTGGGCGTGGCTCCTCTCGAGGCGGGGCGGTCGTTCCTTGGAGAGATGGCTGCCGGGAGGAAAGCGTAGAGGCGGCTATGGGCTTCGGACAGCGACGCTGATTTCACTCGCCTTCGTCGGATTGGAGTGTCGCCGGCAACTCCTTCCCTCCTCATCCTGAGGTGCCTCGCGGAGCGAGGCCTCGAAGGACGCACAACGGTCGTGCGTGCTTCGAGGGCGACCTCCGGTCGCCACCTCAGCATGAGGAGGTATGGGATGTCCGGTCGTCAGACCGGTCCGTAGCGACCCGCCGCGACCCCGGCGGAGACCTTGCCGTCCTCGATGTCGAGCGCGAGGGCCTCGGGATCGCGCGTCGCGGGGGGGCCGTAGCCGGCGCCGCCGGCCGTCTCGATCACGACCCGGTCGCCGCGCCAGAGCGTCGCCATCTGTTTCGAGGGAATGACCTCCTCGCCGCCGGCGGCGCGCTTGATGACGGCCGCGGCCTTCTCGCCCTCGCCGCCGCCCTGCGTGCCCTGCGGGGCATGGAAATGGCGCTCGCCGCGATAGGTGAAGCGGACCTCGCCTTCGAGGATCTCATATTCCTTGACGATGCCGAGGCCGCCGCGCTGCCGGCCGGCGCCGCCGGAATCCTCGCGGAGCGCGATCCGGTGGACGCGGATCGGTGCGTCCATCTCCATCGCCTCGACCGGCAGGTTCATGCAGTTGGTGACGTCGGTCTCGATCACGTCGACGCCGTCCGAATCGGGGCCCGCGCCGCTGCCGCCGGCGATCAGTTCGCCCGTGACGAAGGCCTTGCCGTCCGCATGCCGCCCGCCGAACATCAGCGCCAGCATCTCGCCCGCATTGTCGGCCGGCACGCGCTCGGGCAGCACGTCCTTCAGCGCGCCGAGGATGCAGCCGGTGATGCGCTTGATGGTGGCGGTGCGCGAATTCACCGCCGCCGGCTCGCGCGGATTGACGACCGAGCCTTCGGGCAGCGAGAGCGTGATCGGCCTGAAACAGCCCGCATTGGTCGGGATATTGGGGTCCGTCACCGCGCGCAGCGCATAGCAGGCGGCGGCGAGCGAGCCGGAGGGCACGCAGTTGAACGGCCCGCGCACCTGCGGCGAGGTGCCGGTGAAGTCGCAGTGGAAGGTCGAATCCTTGATCGTGACAGCGACCTCGAACCGGATCGCCTTGTCGAGGTCGATGCCGTCGTTGTCGCTGAAATCGACGTAGCGGTAGGTCCCGTCGGGGATCTTCTGGAGCGCCGCCCGGGTGAGGGCCTCGGAGCGGTCGAGGAGATCGTCGAAGATGGCGAGAAGCTGGTCGTCGCCGATCTCCTCGGCCAATTCGGCGATGCGCCGCGCGCCGACATTGCAGGCCGCGAGCTGGGCGTTGAGATCGCCCATCACGATGTCCGGGATGCGCACGTTCTGCCGGATCATCGCGACCAGGGTCTCGTTATAGCGGCCCTCGTCGCGGAACTTGAGCGGCGGGATGCGCAGCCCTTCCTGGAACACCTCGGTCGCGTTGGTCGGGATGGAGCCCGGCGCCATGCCGCCCATGTCCTGGTGGTGGGTCATGGTGGCCGAGATCGCGATCGGCCGCCCGTTCGAGAAGATCGGCTGCACGAGGGCGATGTCGGGAAGATGCGTGCCGCCGAGATAGGGGTCGTTGAGGCAATACACGTCGCCCGGCTTCATCCCCGCCAGGGGGAAGACCTCGAGCATCTTCTCGATCACCGGGATCAGGGTCGCGAGGTGGATCGGGATCGCGATCGCCTGGGCGAGCGTCTCGCCGCGGATCGTGAAGAGGGAGGAGGAGGCGTCGAGCCCCTCCTTCACGATCGGCGAGAAGGACGAGCGCAGCAGGGTCTGCTGCATCTCGTTGGCGATGCCTTCGAGCTTGTTGCGGACCACTTCGACGGTGATCGGATCGAGATCTCGGCTCGTCATGACGTCAGGCCCCCTTCCGGGTGAGGACGAGGTTGCCGGCGGCATCGACGAGGCCGGACCAGCCGGGCTCGATCAGGGTCGTCGTATCGGTTTGCTGCACGAGAGCGGGTCCTTCGAAGCGGAAGCCCTCGGGCAGGGCCTCGCGCCGGTAGACGACGGCCCGGACAGGCCCCGCCTCGCCCGTGACGACGATGTCGCGATGGCCGATCTCGACCGGCTCGTCGGTCGGGGCGAAGCGCATCTCCTCGATCGTCTCGCTGCCGCCGGCGCGGTGCACGCTCCGCAGTGCCACGATCCGCACCGGGTTCTCGACGCTGTGGCCGTAGACGCGGTCATGCGCGGCGAGGAAGTCGCGGTAGAGCCGCGTGCCGATATCGGCCTCGTCGAGGTCGATCGGGATTTCGAGATTGTAGGACTGTCCGACATAGCAGAGGTCGGCCGAATAGCTGACCGTGACCTCGCCGGGCGCGGCGTTCTCGGCCTTCATCAGCACGGATGCCTTGGCGTCGAGTTCGGCGAGCTTCGCATCGAGCGCGGCACGGTCGAGCTGGTCGGTGAGGATGCCGAAATCGGCCGAGACCTCGTGCTCGATCGGCGCGGCGAGGAGCCCCGCCGCCGCGAGCACGCCCGGAATGCGGGGCACGACGATCCGCGAGATGCCGAGCTCGCGCGCGAGCGCCGTCGCATGGATCCCGCCCGCGCCGCCGAGGGGCACGAGCGCGTATTTGCGCGGATCGACGCCCTGGCGGACGGAGACGAGGCGGATGCCCTCGGCCATCTGCGCGTTGAGCACGCGGTGGATGCCGAGCGCGGCCTGTTCCGGCGTCATCCCGAGGGGCTTCGCGATCTTCTCGGCGACGGCCTCGCGGGCCTTGTCGGCCAGGAGCTTCAGCCGGCCGCCGGCGAAGTAATCGGGATCGAGCCAGCCGAGCACGATCGAGGCATCGGTGGTGGTCGGCTCGGTGCCGCCGCGGCCGTAGCAGGCGGGACCGGGCTCCGAGCCGGCCGAATCCGGGCCGACGCGGAGGCCGCCCGAGGCGTCGATCTTGGCGATGCTGCCGCCGCCCGCACCGATCGCGTTGACGTCCACCATGGCGACGCGGACCGGATAGCCCGTGATCGAGCCCTGGGCGCGCAGGAGGGGCTTCCGGCGGGAGATCAGCGCGATGTCGGCCGAGGTGCCGCCGATATCGATCGTGATGAGATCGTCGACGCCCGCCGAGGCACCGACGATCTGCCCGCCGATCACGCCAGCCGCGGGTCCGGACAGGAACAGCCGCACCGGCCGGTCCCGCGCGGTCCGCGAACTGGCGAGCCCGCCGCGCGACTGCATCACTTGGAGCGGCGCGCCGACGCCCGCCTGCGACAGCCCCTCCTCGAGCCGGGCGAGATAGGTGTCGACCCGCGGCTTCACATAGGCGTCGAAGGCCGTGACCACCGTCCGCTCATATTCGCGGAAGGCGGGGTCCACCTCGTGCGAGAGCGAGAGCATGATGCCGGGATGACGCGCCCGGATCAGCTCCGCGGCGCGGATCTCGTGCGCCGCATTCCGGAAGGAGAAGAGGAAGCAGATGGCGATCGCCTCGACGCCCGCCGCGACGAGCTCGTCGGCCGCCGCGAGCACGCACGCCTCGTCGAGCGGCGTGACGATCTCCCCCGCGGCGCCGATGCGCTCGCGGACCTCTTTCCGGAACCGGCGAGGGGCGAGGAAGACCGGCGCCTCCGGCTCGAGAATGACCTTGTAGACCTGCATCCGCAATTGCCGCGCGATCTCGATGACGTCGCGGAAGCCTTCGGTCGTCAGAAGGCCGATCCGCGCGCCCTTGCGCTCGAGCACGGCATTGGTCGCGACGGTGGTGCCGTGGGCGAAGCGCGTGACCGCGGCGGGATCGACGCCCTGGCGCTCGCGCAACTCGGCGACGGAGCGGATGACCGCATCGCTCGGATCGCCGCGCGTCGTCGGCAGCTTGAAGACATGCATCGCGCCACCCGCCTCGCGGCAGACGACGTCGGTGAAGGTGCCGCCGATATCGACCCCGATTTCGAGGCGAGCGGAAACCGATGAGGGTGACGAAGCCATCGGATCAGTCCCGTCAGCCGAGCCGGGCGCGACGCGCCGGCCGGGCGGATATGCCGGAACGGGCGGCAGGATCGGCGGATCGGGTGCTTGGATCGCGAGACATATTCACTCTCAGTGAATGATTGCCCGCGACTTTCACTGATCATAAAATCGTCGTCAACGCTGGCGTGACGCACGCGTGGCCATCGGCTGCCGCGAGGCGCGGCAGCCTGCCGGTCTTGGATGCGAGGGACAGCGCGTGAGCGGAACGATCGGGCCCGAGCATGCCGCCCTCGAGCCCGGAGCCGACGACGGCGACGAGCGCCGGCTCGGCATGCGGCTGAAGGCCCGCCGGCTCGAATGCCGGCTGTCGCTGAACCGGCTCGCCGAGCTGTCCGGTCTCTCGGTCGGCATGCTGAGCCAAATCGAGCGCGGCATTTCCAGCCCCTCTCTCCGGTCCCTGCGGCTGCTCGCGGGCGCGCTCGGCGTGCCGATGTCCTGGTTCTTCGCCGAGCCGGAAGAAGCGGAGCGGCGGGAGTCGCGCCATGTCGTGCGCAGGGCCGAGCGACGCCTCCTCCGGCTCACGCCGACGGGCGTGATGAAGGAACTCCTGAGCCCGTCCTCGCCCGACCTGTTCGAGATGTACGAACTCGCCCTCCAGCCGGGCGGGCGCTCGGGAGCGGATTTCTACAGCCATCTCGGCGAGAAGGCCGGCATCGTCCTGTCCGGCCGTCTGCGCCTCTGGCTCGACGGAGAGGAGCATCTCCTCGACGAGGGCGACAGCTTCCACTTCCCGAGCAAGGTCCCGCATCAATTCGACAATCCCGGCCCCGACGTGGCCCGCATCGTCTGGGTCATGGCGCCGCCCATGGCAGGCCGGCCGTCGGTGTAATCCCGGAGAATGACCTGCGGGCGCCCCTGGCGCCGACCGCGCGCCTCGCCTATATCTGACGGGCGGTGCTGCGGGGTGCGTCAGGAACATTATCCCCGGGGCCTTATCGATCCTTAAGGGAGCTGTCCCTGGTCTCGTCCGTGGACTTGGCCAATACGGTTCCCACCTACGTTGTAGGTTCCCGGGATCGACTTCCAACGGCCTTCGCGGCTCCGCGCTTTGCCCGAGGCTGTTGCCGGATCGGGGCTCGCCCGACGCCCGATCCGCATGCATAACGGCCCCGCATGACCGATGAGACCCATCCTGATTCCGAGACCGGCATCGCCGCGCTGAAGGACGCGTTGCGGCGCGAGGGATTCACACGGCGCGACGCCCTCGACGCGGGCTGGCGCATGGAGGCCTCGCGCAGGATCGCCGCGAGCGTCCTCGCCCTTCCCGATCTCGCCGACCTCGAACCCGTCGGCGCCTATTGGCCGATGCGCAGCGAGGTCGATCCGCGCCCGACCCTCGCCGCTCTCGCCGGACGGGGATGCGCCGTCGCCCTTTCGCAGACCCGGATGCCGACGCTCGTCTGGCGCGCCTGGAAGCCCGGCGACCGGCTGGCGCATGGCGGCTTCGGCGTCATGGAGCCGGGGCCGGACGCGGCGGAGGTCTCGCCGCGCGCGCTGCTCGTCCCGCTCTGCCGCTTCGACCGCACGGGCGGCCGGATCGGCTACGGCAAAGGCCATTTCGACCGCTCCATCACCGCCCTCTCGGCCCTCCACCCGCTGCTGACGATCGGCATCGCCTTCTCCGTCCAGGAGGCGGACGCGGTGCCGATGGCGAGCCATGACCGGCCGCTGGATCTCGTCGTGACGGAGCGCGAGGTGATCCGCGCGCGGGAGAGCGTTCGTTGAGGGCGCCACGACGCCCCTTCTCCCCTCGCGGGAGAAGGTGGCCCCCGGGCTTGGCCCGGGGGTCGGATGAGGGGGGACACGCCTCCGTCGACGTCGAGTCTCCTCCCCTCATCCGACCCTGCTTCGCAGGGCCACCTTCTCCCGCAAGGGGAGAAGGAATCCGCCGTGAGTGTCCGTAGATGCGCATCCTCTTCCTCGGCGACATCGTCGGGCGCCCCGGCCGCAAGGCGGTGCAGGACAAGCTTCCCGGCCTGCGCGACCGCTGGCGGCTCGATGCCGTCGTCATCAACGGCGAGAACTCGGCCGGCGGCTTCGGCATCACCGAGGCGATCTGCGACGAGCTCATCGAGGCCGGCGCCGATGCCGTCACGCTCGGCAACCATTCCTGGGATCAGCGCGAGGCGCTCGTCTTCATCGCCCGCCAGCCGCGGCTGATCCGGCCCTGCAACTATCCGGCCGGGACGCCCGGCCGAGGCGCGAACCTGATCGACCTCCGGGACGGGCGCCGGCTCCTCGTCGTCAACGCGATGGGCCGCCTGTTCATGGACGCGCTCGACGATCCCTTCGCCGCCGTCGATCGTGAGCTCGCGCTCTGCCCGATGGGGCAGGTCGCCGACGCGATCCTGGTCGACATCCACGCCGAGGCGACGAGCGAGAAACAGGCCCTCGCCTATCATGTCGACGGGCGCGTCTCGGTCGCGGTCGGCACCCATACCCATGTGCCGACGGCCGACCATCGCATCCTGCCGCGCGGCACGGCCTATCTGTCGGATGCCGGCATGTGCGGCGATTACGAATCGATCCTCGGCCTCCAGCGCGAGGAGCCGATCCGGCGTTTCATCGAGAAGATCCCGGGCTCGCGCGCCGAGGTCGCGCTCGGCGAGGGCACGCTCTGCGGCCTCGCCGTCGAGACGGACGACGCGACGGGCCTCGCGAAACAGGTGGCCGCCGTGCGGATCGGCCCCGTCCTTGCCGAAAGTCGGCCCGAATTCTGGGATTGATCATGCGCATGATCCGACGCGGCCTGATCCTCCTCGCAGCCCTCGCCGGCGCCTTCGCGCCCGCGGTTCCCCCAGCCGCCGCCCAGAAGGCCGCCGGGACCTCCGGCTGCCGGGTCCTCGTCCACGAGGAGGCGCGCTACACGATCTGCCGCGTCGACCTGCGCACCCACGACCTCAAACTGTTCCTCAAGGGGCCGGACGGCGAGGCCTTCGGCAGCCTCACCCGCTTCGTCGGCTCGCCCATGGCGCGCGGCGTGACGATGGCGATGAATGCCGGGATGTATCACGAGAACCTCGCGCCGGTGGGCCTCTTCATCCAGGACGGGCGCGAGTTGCAGCGCCTCAACCGCGCGCGCGGGCCGGGGAACTTCCATCTCAAGCCGAACGGCGTCTTCTTCGTCGAGGGCAGCCGGGCCGGGGTGCTGGAGACCGATGCCTATGTGAAGCGCCGCCCCAAGGCGACGCTCGCGACGCAATCGGGGCCGATGCTGGTCATCGACGGACGCATCCATCCGCGCTTCTCCGATGAGGGCCCGTCCAAGAAGTACCGCAATGGCGTCGGCGTGAGCGACGGCCGCAGCGCCGTCTTCGCGATCTCGGACGAGCCCGTCAGCTTCGGCGCCTTCGCGCGCCTGTTCCGCGACGAACTCGGCTGCCGCAACGCGCTGTTCCTCGACGGCTCGGTCTCCTCGCTGCACGCGGCCGATCTCAACCGCACGGACATCTCGCTGAAGCCCATCGGGCCGATCATCGCGGCCGTGAAGCGGTAGCGCGCCTGCCTGCCTCAATGCGTCGCGTGGAGGCAGGCATCGTGGTTGGCCAGGACCTCGATCACGCGGCATTCCGCGACGCGGCCGTGCGAGCATTGCTCGGTCATGCGCGCGACCTCGGCCCGCAGCGCGGTGAGCCGGGCGATCTTGCTGTCGATCTCGGCGAGATGGCGGAGCGCGATGCCGTCGGCGGCCTCGCACGAGGCCTGCGGCTCGGCCGAGAGCGCGAGCAGGTCGCGGATCGCCTCGATCTCGAAGCCGAGTTCGCGGGCATGGCGGATGAAGGCGAGACGGCGGATGGCGGCCTCCCCGTAGAAGCGACGATTGCCGTCGCTGCGGGGAGCGGGCGGCATGAGGCCAACCTCCTCGTAATAGCGGATGGTCGGAACCTTCACGCCCGTGCGCTTGGACACAGCGCCGATGGGAAGGCCCTCGCTGGCCGTGCTCTGCGAGGCTGTCATGGGGCTTGCTCCTCTAGTCGCTAGAGGATGTAGCGCGAAAGGACGTGCCGACAAGGACCGAGCCGATGACCGAAGTCACCGCCCGAAGCCGCTATCGCATCGAGGGCATGGATTGCGCCGCCTGCGCGGCGAAGATCACGACCGCCGTGCGCCGCGTTCCCGGCGTCGCCGACGTCTCCGTCTCGGTCGCGGCCGGCACGATGACGGTCGAACACGACGACAGTCCCGCCCTCGGAGCCGCCGTGATCCGGCAGGTGCAGAGCCTCGGCGGCTACGAGGCGACGGCGCTCTCCGCCCCGAGCGCGGAGGCCGCCTCGCCGGACGATGCGGAGGCCGGCTGCTGCGGCGGCCACGATCACGGGCACGATCACGCGCATGGGCATGGGCATGGGCATGGGCATGATGGCGATGCCCCCGCCGAGGACCGCGGCCATGGTGCCGCCGGTCATGTCCACGGCCTCGAAACCTCGGCGGGTCCCTGGTGGCGGAGCGCGAAGGCACGGCTGACCTTCGCGAGCGGCCTCGCCTTCGCGCTCGCCTGGATCGCGGCGAAGGCCGTCCCCGGCTACGAGCAGTGGCTCTATGCCGCCGCCGTCCTCGTCGGCCTCGTCCCGATCGCCCGGCGCGCCGTCGCCGCGGCGCGGATCGGCATGCCCTTCACCATCGAGATGCTGATGACGATCGCCGCCATCGGCGCGCTGATCATCGGCGCCGCCGAGGAGGCGGCCGCGGTGGTGTTCCTGTTCCTCATCGGCGAGATGCTGGAAGGCGTCGCGGCCGGCCGGGCGCGCGCCTCGATCCAGGGTCTCGCGGCGCTGGTGCCGAAGACGGCTCTCGTCGAAGAAGGCGGCGCGACCACGGAAGTCCCCGCCGAACGGCTCGCGATCGGCTCCGTGATCCTCGTCCGCCCCGGCGACCGCATCGCGGCGGATGGCGAGGTCGTGGCGGGCGAAGGCGCGGTCGACGAGGCTCCCGTCACGGGCGAGAGCACGCCCAAGCGCAAGGTCGTCGGCGACGCGGTCTTTGCCGGCACGATCAATGCCGATTCCGTGCTGCGGGTCCGCGTCACGGCGGCCGCCGCCGACAACACCATCGCGCGCGTCGTCAAGCTCGTCGAGGAGGCCCAGGAGAGCAAGGCGCCGACGGAGCGCTTCATCGATCGCTTCTCGACCTGGTACACGCCGGGCGTGGTGGTGGTCGCGGCGCTCGTCGCCGTCCTGCCGCCGCTCCTCGCCGGACAGCCCTGGGGCGAATGGATCTACAAGGGGCTCGCCATCCTCCTGATCGGCTGCCCCTGCGCCCTCGTCATCTCGACGCCGGCGGCGATCGCGGCGGCGCTCTCGGCCGGCGCGCGGCGCGGCCTCCTCATGAAGGGCGGCGCGGTGCTGGAGGGGATCGGCCGCATCGAGGCCATCGCGCTCGACAAGACCGGCACCCTCACCGAGGGCCGGCCCAAGGTCACGGACCTCATCGCCTTCGGACGCCCCGAAGCGGAGGTCCTGTCGCTCGCCGCCGCTCTCGAAGGCGGATCGAGCCACCCGCTCGCCCTCGCCATCCTCGGCCGCGCCAAGGAGCAGGCCCTCCCCGTCCCGCAGGCCTCGGATGCGGCCGCGCTCGGAGGGAAGGGCGTGACCGGGACGGTCGGCGGAGAGCGCGTCTTCCTCGGCTCTCCGGCCGCGGCCGCCGAGCGCGCCGCGCTATCGGACGATCAGCGCGCGTCGATCGAACGCCTGAACGGGGAAGGCAAGACCGTGTCCGTCCTCCTCGTGGACGACGTGCTCGCCGGTCTCGTCGCCATGCGCGACGAGCCGCGCGCCGATGCGAAGGCGGGTCTCGAGGCGCTCAAGGCGGCGGGAATCGAGCCCGTGATGCTGACCGGCGACAACCGGCTCACGGCCGAGGCGATCGGGCGGGATCTCGGCCTGCCGGTGCGGTCCGAATTGCTGCCGCAGGACAAGCAGCGCATCGTCCGCGAGATCCAGGCCTCGGGGAAGCGGGTCGCCAAGGTCGGCGACGGCATCAACGATGCCCCTGCCCTCGCCGCGGCCGATATCGGCATCGCCATGGGCGGCGGCACCGATGTCGCGCTCGAGACGGCGGATGCGGCCGTGCTGCACGGCCGGGTGCTCGACCTCGCCCGCATGGTCGAGCTGTCGCGGCGCACGATGGGCAACATCCACCAGAACATCGCCATCGCGCTCGGGCTGAAGGCGGTGTTCCTGGTGACGACCGTCGTCGGGCTCACCGGCCTCTGGCCCGCCATCCTCGCCGATACGGGCGCGACTGTGCTCGTGACGGCCAACGCCATGCGGCTGCTGACCTGGCGGTGAGGTTCCACCGTCGGGGCGAGCTGCCAGGACGCTCTACATATCGTTTTCATGGACCCACGCCCATGAAAACGATATGCAACTCTCAGTCCGCCGCTTTTGACGAGCACGTCTGCCGATGACCGCCGTCGCCCGATATATCGACACGATCCAAGACAACGGGGGCCTGAAAGGCACCGACATCGCCAATTTCGCCGATGTCTCCTCGGCCACGGTTCACCGCTGGAAGTCCGGCTCGCACGTCCCGCATCCGAACACGCAGTTGCTGCTTGCCAGGCTGCATTACGTCGTCAACCGGCTCGACGAGTACTACACGCCCGAGGAAGTGCGGCTGTGGCTTTATGCGCCGCATCCCCAACTCGACGGACAACGGGCCATCGACTTCATCGTCGGCGATCGCACGGCCGAGGTGATTGCGATCCTCGACCGCCTCGAATCCGGGGCCTATCTTTGACAGCGGACCATCGTCCGCCGCGACCCAAGGCGCTCCTCGACGCGATCGAGGCCGAAGCGCCGATCAGCTTTTCCGGCACGGTCTGGCGTGTCGTGACAGACGGGTTCGACCCTCTTCGGCCGGGACGTTCCGGAGGGCGCTGGGACGACGGAACCTTCGACGTGCTCTACACGTCCAGCGAGAGGGACGGCGCGCTGGCGGAGGCTTGGTACCATCTGTCGCGCGGTCAACCGATCGTTCCCTCGAAAATCAACAAGCGGATCCACCGGATCGCCGTCGCACTGGATCGGGTGCTGGACCTCTCGACCGGCGCCAAACTCGCGTCGCTCGGTGTGAACATGGCTCATTACGGGCGCCTGTCCTATCGCGAGCGCACCCAGGAGTATCCTGCACCGCAAGAGATCGCCGAGGTCGCATTCTTCCACGAATACGAGGCGATCATCGTGCCGAACGCACGCTGGCCGACAAGCAACGTGGTCGTGCTGACGGAGAACGCGCGCCCCGAGCAGCTTCGGGCGCTCGACAGCGACCCGGTGGACCTCGCGAGTTGGGCGGCCGCAGCGCGGGCGAGAGGCGATTGAGAGAAACCCTTCCCGCCTCCCCGTAACGCTCTCTTAACCCTGATGGCCGCCTAAAGAAGTTAAGCGTTCTGCCGAAGGCTCGGGGGCAAAGGCTCTTACTTTCGACAGAATTTTCCGCGATTGCGAGAAGGCTTCCGCCGAGCCATCTCGGACATGACCAGTCCCGGATCCGAGCCGTACAGGACAGGAGCACGGCCCTGTGCGGCCGCCGGCATGAGGACAGACCGTCGATGAACCCCGCTGACGCCGTCGCCGCGATGCCCCCCCCGGATTTCTCGCTCTGGGCACTGTTCTGGCACGCCCATATCGTCGTGAAGGCCGTGATGATCGGCCTCCTCGTCGCCTCCGTCTGGTGCTGGGCGATCATCATCGACAAGACGCTGCTGTTCCGCCGCACGCGGGCGGCCTCGGACCAGTTCGAGGATACGTTCTGGTCGGGCCAGTCGCTGGAGGAGCTGTACCGGGACCACCAGGAGAATCCGGGCTCCGGCATGGCGGCGATCTTCGTGGCGGCCATGCGCGAGTGGAAGCGCAGCTTCGAGGGCTCCGGGCGGCAGATCGCGAGCCTCGCCCAGCGCATCGACAAGGTGCTCGACGTCACCATCCAGCGCGAGGTCGAGCGGCTCGATTCGCGCCTCCTCTTCCTCGCCTCCATCGGTTCGGCCGCGCCCTATATCGGCCTCTTCGGCACCGTCTGGGGCATCATGAACGCGTTCACCTCCATCGCGGCCTCGAAGAACACGAGCCTCGCGGTCGTCGCGCCCGGCATCGCCGAGGCGCTCTTCGCCACCGCCATCGGCCTTTTCGCCGCCATTCCGGCCGTGCTCGCCTACAACAAGCTCCAGGCGGAGGTTGCCCGCCAGCAATCGCGCATGGAAGCCTTCGCGGACGAATTCTCGGCGATCCTGTCGCGGCAGATCGACGAGCGCCTGCCGCTCGCGGCCTGACGGCGGCGGAAGGACAACCACGCCATGGCCATGGTTCACGGCGCCGCCTCGGGCGGCGGGCGCAGGAGGCGGCGGGGACGCCGCGCGGCGCCCATCAACGAGATCAACATGACGCCGTTCATCGACGTCATGCTGGTGCTGCTCATCATCTTCATGGTCGCAGCGCCGCTGATGACGGTCGGCGTGCCCCTCGACCTGCCGCAGACCAAGGCCGCCCAGCTCAATGTCGACCAGAAGCCGGTCACGCTCTCCATCCGCCAGGACGGGCAGGTCCATCTCGGCGAGGAGCAGCTCTCGGACGACCAGATCGTGCCGAGCCTGAACCGGGTCGCCAAGAACGGCCAGGAGGAGCGCGTCCTCGTTCGCGGCGACAAGCGGGTCGATTACGGTCGTGTCGCGCAGGTGATGGCCATCGTGACCCAGGGCGGGTTCCGTCGCGTCGCCCTCGTGACCGAACCCGATCCGCGCTGACGGGCGCCCGGTGGCACTTCCCTTCAATCGACACGAGCCCGGCTTCTGGCTCTCCGGCATCGCCCATGTGGCGCTGCTGGGGGCCGGGATCATGGCGTTCACGGCCGAAAGACTGCCCGACCCCGAGGAAGGGATCCCGGTCGAGATCCTGACCGACAATTCCGTGAACGAGATCACCAAGGGCGAGACCAACGCCGAGAAGCCGCAGGACAAGCCGCGTGTCGACCGCCAGGCCGAGGTCGCCGAGGAACGCGATCCCGGCGAGGCGGCGTCAGACATCCCGGCCCCGCCGACCCGGCCCGTCGAGATGAAGACGGCCGAGCGCGAGATCGAACCCGCTCCGGCCCCGGAAGAGACCGCCGAACCCGCGCCCGTGCCGCCCTCGCGGCCCGATTTCGCGGCCGCCGAAGCCGAGGCGAAGGCCGAGGCCGCCGCCCAGGCCGCTGCCGCCGCGAAGGCTGCCGCCGCCCGGGAAGCCATCGCCAGGGCCGAGGCGAAGGCCGAAGCGAAGGCCAAGGCAGACGCCGCCGCGAAGGCCGAGGCGGTCAAGCTGGCCCAGCTCGCCGAAGCCCAGGAGAAGGCGGCGGAGGAGCGCGAGCGCAAGCAGGCCGAGGCCAAGGCACAGGCCGCCGCGAAGGCCAGGGCCGAGGCCGCGGCGAAGAAGGCCAAGGAGGACGCCCAGGCGAAGGCGGCCCTCGAGCGCAAGATCGCCGAGGCGGAAGCCGCTGCCAAGGCGAAGGCCGAGGCGACCGCAAAGGCCAGGGCCGAGGCTGCCGCCAAGGCCGCCGAGCAGCGCCGCAAGGTGGCCGAGGCGCGGGCTGCGAAAGCCAAGGCCGAGGCCGAGGCGCGCGCCCGGCGCCAGGCCGAGGCCGCCGACCGCTTCAATCCCGGCGACATCTCGCGGGTCCTGCAATCGCGCGCGCCGTCGCAATCCTCCGGCTCGACGGGCCGCGAGGTCCAGCGCACCGCGTCGCTCGGGGCGTCGGCCGGCAATGCGCCGAAGCTCAACCCGAGCCAGCGCGCCCAGATCGTCGGGCTGATCCGCGACCAGTTGATGAATTGCTGGCAGGTGCCGATCGCCGCCGAGACCGCGGCGAAGCCGCCGGTCGCGCAGGTCCGCGTCGGGCTGCGCGAAGACGGCTCGCTCATCGCCGAGCCCGCCCTCATGAACAATTCGGGCGACCCGCTCTTCCGGCCGGTCGCGGATTCGGCTCTGCGCGCGGCGCGGCGCTGCGCCCCGCTCCGGATCCCCGCGCAATTTGCCCCGTTCTACAACGACTGGAAGCACCTCGTGGTGGATTTCGATCCCCGCGCCAGGGGCTGAGCCGGCTCCACCCCACCGTCATCGCCGCGTCGCATCCGTACGCGCCCTAGCCAGGATCCTGCGAAGACCTCCGTGATGAAACGACTGCCTCTCCGCCTCCTCGCCGCCGCGCTCGCTGCCCTGGTGGCCGTGCCGACCCTCGCGCCGCCCGTGCGGGCGGAACTCTACATCGACGTGCGCCGCGGCAATTTCCAGCCGATCCCGATCGCGATCGCCGATTTCGGAGGCGACGGCGAGATGGCGCCGAAACTCGCCGGGATCATCGCCGCGAATCTCAGCCGCTCGGGCTATTTCCAGGTCCTCGACCGGGGTCGCTTCCCCGAGAACCCGTCCTTCAACGCCGCGCCCAATTTCGGCGCCTGGAAGGGCACCGGCGCCCAGGGCCTCGTCGTCGGCCGCGTGACGCGCGACGCCTCGGGCCGCCTGCGGGCGGAGTTCCGCCTGTGGGACCTGATGGCCGGCCAGCAGATCGTCGGCCAGCAATACGGCACGGACGCCAATTCCTGGCGCCGCGTGGCCCATATCATCTCGGATGCGGTCTTCTCGAAGATCACCGGTGTCGGCGGCTTCTTCGACACCCGCATCGCCTTCGTGGACGAGACCGGGCCGAAGGAACGGCGCCGCAAGCGCCTCGCCGTGATGGACCAGGACGGCGCCAATGTCCGCTACCTGACCCCGGGCGACAGTGCCGTCGTCTCGCCGCGCTATTCGCCCGCGACCCAGGACATCGCCTACATGTCGCAGCCCGAGGGCCGGCAGCCGCGCGTCTCGGTCATCAACCTCGAGACGGGCGCGCGCCGCGTCGTCGGCGATTTCAACGACATGACGTCGAGCCCGCGCTTCTCGCCGGACGGGCGGCGGTTGCTGATCGCGCTGCAGGACGGAGGCAACACGAACATCCACGTGATGGATCTCGCCTCCAAGGGGACGACGCGGCTGACGAATTCGGGCGCGATCGACACCTCGCCGTCCTATTCCCCGGACGGCAGCCAGATCGTCTTCGAATCCGACCGCGGCGGAAAGCAGCAGATCTACGTCATGGGCGCCGACGGCTCGGGACAGCGCCGCATCTCCTTCGGCGACGGCTCCTATTCCCAGCCGGCCTGGTCGCCGCGGGGCGACCTCATCGCCTTCACCAAGCAGCGCCCGGGCGGCTTCGCCATCGGCGTGATGAGGCCGGACGGCTCGAATGAGCGCCTGCTCGCCGAGGGCTTCCATTTCGAGGGGCCGACCTGGGCGCCGAACGGGCAATACATCGTCGCCTTCCAGGATCCCGGCGGGCAATCCGGCGGCAAGCTGCGGATGATCGACGTCACCGGCCGGGTGAACATCGCCCTGCCGACGCCCTCCTTCGCCTCCGATCCGACCTGGTCGCCGCTTCTCGGCGGCGGTCGCGCCGGCCAGTGACGGAGCATTAACCCTGACCGCCGGTTTCTGGGACCGGTAACGGCTCGGCAATCGGATTCACGTTCTGTGAAGGTTGACGAGGGGTGAGAGCCGCGAGCCGGCCCTCGGGCGCCGCGGCCGGATCAGGAGAGTAGTGAGATGACGACCATGCCGAATGCGCGGCGTGCGGCCCTGAAGCTCGTGACGGCCGCTTCGCTGGCCCTGTCGATCGCCGCCTGCTCCTCGACGCCCGACCAGCTCGCCGGCGGGGCGGGCGGCAGCGGCGGCAACCGCTACGGCGCCGGCGGCTATGGCGCCGGCGGGGCCGGCGGCCCCGCGACGCCGGGCTCGGCGCGGGACTTCGCGGTCAATGTCGGCGACCGCGTCTTCTTCGAATCCGATTCCTCGGACCTCACCTCGACCGCCGTCGCGACGCTCGACCGTCAGGCGCAGTGGCTGCAGCGCTATTCGAGCCATTCCTTCGTCGTCGAAGGCCATGCCGACGAGCGCGGCACGCGCGAATACAACTATTCCCTCGGCGCCCGCCGCGCGCAGACGGTGCGCGACTACCTCGCCTCCCGCGGCGTTCCCTCCTCGCGCATCCGGACCGTCTCCTACGGCAAGGAGCGGCCGGTCGCCGTCTGCAACGACATCTCCTGCTGGTCGCAGAACCGGCGCGCGGTGACGGCGCTGGAAGGCGGAAACTCGTAAGGGGGCGAGAGGCGGACGCTCCGCCTCACGCCATCACCAGGCCCCCGTCGACGTGGAGGACCTGGCCCGTCACGAAGGCGCCGTCCGGTCCGGCCAGGAACAGGACGGGCCCGGCGACATCCTCGGGCGTCGCCAGCCGGCGGAGCGGGGTCTGCGCGATCAGCATCTCGCGCACCTCCTCCTTCGTCGCGGCGCTGGCCTCGGTCGGCGAGACGAGCCCCGGCGCGACGCAGTTCACGCGGATGCCGCGCGGGCCGAGTTCGGCGGCGAGGTTGCGGCTGAAGCCGACGAGCGCCGCCTTCGCCGTCGTGTAGTCGTGATAGGGGATGCTCGGCCGCGTCACGAGATCGCTCGCGAGATTGACGATGCTGGCGCTACTGCTGCGTCCGAGCAGCGGAAGCATGGCGCGGCAGACATGGTAGGTCGCCCTCACCGCGCCTTCGAACTGCCGCTCATAGGCCGACCAGGGCACGTCCGGGAAACGCGCACGCCGGTCCGGATCGAAGCGGTAGGGGGCGAAGGCGTTGTTGACGACGACGTCGAGCCGGCCGACCTCCTCCCCGATCCGCTCCGCCATCGCCGCGACGGCCTCCTCGGAGGTGACGTCAGCCGCGATCGCGAGCGCTTCTCCGCCGGCCGCCCGGCATCGCGCGGCGATCCCCTCGGCCGCCTCCGCATCCTGCCGGTAATTGACGATCACCGTCCCGCCCTCGGCGGCGAAGGCCTTCGCGATCGCCGCCCCGATGCCCCGGCTCGCGCCCGTGACGAGGATCGCCCGGTCGCGGAACCTCATCGCGGCGCATCCTTCGCGGGGATCAGGTCCGTCTTCACGATCGCGCCCATGTCGAGAGGCCGGCCGATCAGGCCGAGGCTGCGGAAGGTGTCGGCGCCCTTCTGCATCACGTCGAGGTCGAAATGGCCGAGGCCCTCGCGGTCCGTGGTCGGCGAGACGGTGGAGGCGTTGCGCAGGCGGATGATGCCGAGATTGACCGCCTCGTCGCGCCCGTTGATGGCGCGGGTGATGGCGAGCTTCGCCGCCTCCTCGGGGCTCGCGATCATCCAGGCGGCGCTGTCGCGATAGGCCTCGAGGAAGCGCTTCAGCAGCGGCTTCTTGGCCTCGTAGGTCGCCTGCGTGACGACGAAGATGTCGCTCGGCAGGTTCAGGTGGTCGCGCACCTCGATCACGTCGACCTCGCCGAGGCCGCGTGCACGGCCGACGAGGAGGCCGGTATCGGTCGCGGCGGTCGCGTCGACCTGGCCCTGGATCAGCGGGGCGAAGTTCAGCAGCCCCGTCACCTCGATCGTGACGTCCGCCTCGCGCAGGCCGACCTGGTGCAGCAGCACCTGCAGGTTCTGCCGCGTGCCGCTCGAGAGGCTGTAGACGCCGATCCGCTTGCCCTTGAGATCGGCGGCGTTGCGGATGCCGTTCGCCTTCGGCGCGACGACGTTGAAGACGTTCTGCGGATAGATGTTGTAGATCGCGACGAGCGTCTCGCCCTTGTCGAGCGCGAGATAGAGCGAGGCCGGATCGGTGAAGGCGATGTCGGCCCGCCCGGACAGCATCGTCGTGATCGCCGAGCCGCCGCCCGTGCCGGGCACGTAGTCGAGCGCGATGCCCTTGGCCTTGAAGAAGCCCTTGTCCGGTTCGGCGAGGAGGTTCGTGATCTCGCTGATCGGCTGGCTCCAGCCGGCGACGGTGAACTTGTCGAGCTGCTGCGCGGCGGCCGGGAAGGCGGCGAGGCAGGTGAGCAGGAGGAACAGGAGCGAGAGATAGGCCGAGGGCCGACGCCCCCGGAAACTCCCTCCCTCCTCATCCTGAGGTGCTCGGCGCAGCCGAGCCTCGAAGGAGGCACGACCGCCCTGCGTGCTTCGAGGGCGACCTCCGGTCGCCACCTCAGCATGAGGACGGTGGGGTTTCCTGTTCAGCGGAAACCGACCCGTCTCGAAACACGCAGGACGATCCGAACCGGCAGCCATCTCTCAACCCTTCGAATAGCGGTGCAGCACGCGGCGCTCGATGGCGCGGACGGCCTCGTAGACGATCATGCCCAAAGCCGTGATCACGACGAAGAGCGCGAAGATCAGGCTCGTATCCATGACGCTCTGGGCGGCGATGATCGAGGCGCCGAGGCCCGCGCGGCCGCCGACGAACTCGCCGACCACCGCCCCGACGAGAGCCAGCACGACCGCGACGCGCAACCCCGCCATGATCACCGGCAGGGCCGCCGGCAGCTTCAGGCGGAGGAGCGTCTGGAGGCGGCTCGCGCCGAGCATGCGGAAGAGGTCGCGCCGCCCGGCATCGACCTCGGTGAGGCCGGTAAAGGTGTTCTCCATCAGCGGGAAGAAGCAGATCAGCGCCGTGATCGCGACGGCGGGCGTCATGCCGAAGCCGAACCAGATCAGGAAGAGCGGCCCGAGCGCGAGTTTCGGCACGAGCTGGCTCGCGAGGATGTAGGGGCGCAGGAGCCGGCTCAACCGCGGGCTTTCCGCGAGCAGGATGCCGGTGCCGAGGCCGAGCACCGCGCCGAAGGCGAGGCCGAGCGCCATCTCCGCCGCCGTGACGGCGAGATGCGGCCAGAGCCGGCCCGAGACGATCTCGCTGCCGAGCGTCGCCAGCACCGCCGAAGGCGGCGGCAGGACGAGGGCCGGCACCGCCGCGAGACGGCACCAGGCCTCCCAGGCCGCGATCAGCGCGAGGAAGAGCAGGAGCGAGGGAAGCCGCTGGCTCATCCGGCGCCGTCCATGGCGCCGCGCAGCGTGCGGCAGGCGGCGGCGAAGGCCGGATCGTAGCGCAGGCCGTGCGGGCGCGGCCGGGGCAGGTCGAGGTCCTGCGCATGGACGATGCGGCCCGCCGCCATCACCGCGACCCGGTCGCCGAGATAGACGGCCTCCGCGATGTCGTGGGTCACGAAGAGGGCGGTCGAGCCGCGCAGCGCGCAGAGCCGCAGGAGATCGTCCTGCAACTCCTCGCGCGTGATGGCGTCGAGCGCCGCGAAGGGCTCGTCGAAGAGCAGGAGATCCGGCTCGCCCATCAGGGCGCGCGCCAGCGCGACGCGGCTCTGCTGGCCGCCGGAGAGTTCGGGCGGGCGGCGCTCGGCAAGGTCGCCAAGGCCCACGAGCGCGAGGCGCTCCCGCGCCGCCTCCCGGTCGGCCGCGCGGGGCCGGCGCTTCAGGGAGACCGGCAGCAGCACGTTGTCGAGCGCGCTCAGCCAGTCGAGCAGGGTCGGCGTCTGGAAGACGAAGCCGATCCGGGGATCCGGTCCGCCGAGCGCCGCCCCGCCGATGCGGATCGCGCCGCCGCTCGGGAGGAGCAAGCCGGCAGCGAGCTTGAGGAGGGTGGTCTTGCCGCAGCCGCTGCGCCCGAGAAGGCAATGGATCGCCCCGCGCGGGATCGCCCAGTCGATGCCGTCGACGATGGGCGGCCCGGCCGGGCGGTAGCGATAGGAGGCGTTTTCGATCGCGACAAAGGGGGCCTGACCGTCCAGGGCTGGCTGCCGGAGTCCTGCTCCCTCGTCATCCTGAGGAGCTACGGCGTTCGCACATCGTGCCGCGAGCCCGGGATCTTCCTTCCCCCTTGCGGGGAAGGTGGTCCCGAGCGAAGCGGAGGGCCGGATGGGGGGCGTGCCGCCCTCGTCCACGTCTCCGCAAGCGGCACGCCCCCCACCCCCGGCCCCTCCCCGCGAGGGGGAGGGGAGGTGCGAACCGTCATCCGCCGAGGCGTGAGTCCGGCCGGAGCGAGGGGGAGATTGGATTGCGCGGCCTGCGAGTTTCTCAATCGACATAGGGCGCGAACCCTTCCGCCGCGGCTTCGGCCGCCTGGTCGATCTCGGTCATCGTGACGAGGTCGAGCAGGCTGAAGCGACCGTCATGGTGCCAGCCGGGCTCCGGCGAGGCCATGGCGCCGAAGGCGGCGAGGCGGCT
Source organism: Enterovirga rhinocerotis (assembly GCF_004363955.1). Taxonomy (GTDB): domain Bacteria; phylum Pseudomonadota; class Alphaproteobacteria; order Rhizobiales; family Beijerinckiaceae; genus Enterovirga; species Enterovirga rhinocerotis. The sequence goes on along the minus strand of NZ_SNZR01000013.1, from coordinate 292,073 downwards.
GACGCCGACCGAAGCGAGGCTCTCGGCGAGCCGGAACAGGGCGGCCGGCGCGGCCGCGATCGCCGCCGTCTGCAGGAAGGCGCGATGGGGCGCGACGAGGGCCGGGACCTCGTCGAGGCTGTCGACGGAGACGAGCGCCAGCGTGCGGTTGAGGCCGGTCGGGGCGAGCGGCGTCGCCGCGTCGAGGTGGACGACGCTGAACGGATCCTCCGGCGCGCCCAGCAGCACGGCCGCGTCGCCCGTCGCGCGCATCTCCTGCGCGCCGCGCCAGGCCGCGACGGAGGCCCCCTCCCCCGACGAGAGCGTCCGGCGCGGGTGGCGGTGCGCGAGCGCCGCGAGTTCGTGGGCGAGGTAGCGCGCAAACTCGCCCGGCGCGACGCCTCCGCCGCGCTCGACGAAGATCATCTGCGGCGAGTAGCAGCCCTGCTGCTCGTAGCGGACGACGTCCTTCGCCGCGAGCCGCGCCAGCGCCATGGCCCGGCGGCTGTCGAGCGCCTCGCGCGCGACGAGGCCGAAGCCGATCCGGTGCCCGTGCGGCAGGAAGCGGGTCGTGACCGGAATCTTCGCCCGCAGGGCCGCGAGCGTGGCGTTGCCGCCATAGGCCATCACCGTGTCGGCCTCGGCGAGGAAGGCGGCTTCGCCCGCCTCCTCGCCGCCCTTCCACCAGACGATGGCGAGGCATTCGCCGATCTCCGGGTCGATCTCGGCGACGAGGCCTGCGAACCAGCCGGCCGTCAGCGGCTCCGCCGAGGCGAGCTTGCCGACCGTCCCCGCCTTCACCAGGAGGCCGCAGACGAGGCTCCAGAGCGACAGGGCCGGCACGTTCCCGGCCCAGACATGGAGGAGGAGGTCGGGTCCGCTCGCCCGCACGAAGCCGCCCTTCCGGGCCGGCCGGAAGCCGTCGAGCATGCCCGGATCGGCAAAATCCTCGGCGAGGAAACGCAGAAGCTGGGGGCGCTGGAAGGTCTTGAGGTAGCTCGTCAGCCCGAGCCTCACCGTCTCCCGGTCGTAGCCCGTGACGACGGGCAGCATCCGCTCCGCCTCGCGGCGCAGGGGATGCGTGCGGTCGAGAAGACGCTCCGACGCGCCGTCGATCGCGGCGACGATGCGGGCGACGTCCATCCGCTTGAGGCGGGCGCGGGCGTTCTCGCGGACATGCCGGCAGAGGGCGCGGGCCTGCGCCTCGGTCAGGTCCGGCAGCGCGATCTCCGCCGTCTCGCCCCAGGACTCGTACGAGACACGTCGCCAGGAGACGTCCTCCCGGTCGAGGCCGGGCAGATGGCCCGCGAAGGTGGTCACACGCTCAGCCCCGTGCCGCCGCGAGGAACTCGGCGACCGCGACCGAGCAGCCGCGCGAATCCGCACCGTCGACGCGTCCGAAAAGCCGGAAACCGCCCGGCACGATCTGTCCCGCATCCTCCGTCAGGATCGCCGAGACGCAGTTGAAATGGGCGAGGTCGTGATGGACGAGGACGCCGCGCTCGCCCTCCGGCAGGTCGGCGCCGGTCAGGGGATCGACGACGCGGCTGCGGACCCAGTGCGGCCCGGATTTCACGGGCGGGGAGGTCTCGTTGCCGTCGTCGTAGAACTGGCTGCTGAGCTCCGTCATGCCGTACATGTTGAGGCAGGCCGAGCGCGGGACGCCGAAGGCGGCCGAGAGGGCGTCGTAGAACTCGTCGGGCCCCAACTCGCGCGACTGGCCCTTGAAGCCGCCCGTATCGAAGACGAGGCTTCCCTCCGGCAGCCGGACGGTCAGGCCCCGCTCGGCCAGCGCGTCGAGCAGCGGCACGAAAGCGTAGCTCGCCCCGAGGAGGGCATAGGGCTCGCCTTCGGCCTCGGCCCGCGCGAGGTCGGCGAGGAGGCCGTCGAGATCGAGCCCGTCCGGCCCGATGAAGACCCGGCTCCCGGGCGCCCCGCATTCGCGCCGCGCCAGCGCGAGGTAATGCGCGAGGGAGGAATTCGGCAGCTCGCTCTCGTCGGGGAAGAGGATGCCCATGCGGATGCGCTCCCGCCCGCGCATCACGCGGCGCCGGAAGGTCGGCAGCATCGAGCGCTCCCAGACGGCGAGCGTCGGGTGATGGCTCCGGCCGCGCACGCCCTGCGTCGTGCCGCTCGTCATGAAGACCCGCTCGGCCTCGTCCGGCGGGCAGCAGCTCAGGGTGAGCGTCTTGAAGGCGTCGATCGGAACCGCCGGGATGTCCCGCCAGCGGCGCACGGTCAGCGGCGTCCGGCCGCGCTGGGTCGCGAAGCGGCGATAGGGCGCGTTGTTCCGGAACTGATAGGCGAAGACGCGCAGCGCCATCGCCTCGAACGCGACCTCGTCGGCCTCCGGCAGGTCCAGGAAGGCCAGCAGTTCCTCGATGATCTCGGCCTGCGTCACGACATCCCTCTCGGTCCACGCCGGCATGGCCGGGCGGAGGTCGATCGCGGACCACGCACGAGGAGCAATCGAGGGCTTGAAAGGCTGCCCGTCCCGCATCCCTACGCCGGCATGATCCGGATCAGGTTCGTAGGGTCACCGCGTCGCCCGGAGCCGGGCCGGCGGAATCTCAGCCTCCTACCGAGGCCCCCCTGGGAACGGGTCTAGGTGGGGGATGGGCTCCGCGGTTGTCAAGAAGCCGTCATCGAACGCGGCTCCGTGCCCATGGCGGATGGCCCTGGCCTTCACATGCCAGCACCCGCCTCACCCTCCCCTGGAGGGGGAGGGTCGCCGGCAAAGCCGGCGGGGTGGGGTGAAACCCACCTCTCCCCATCTCAAGCCTCTTCGAAGCGAACATCGCGCGTCACCCCACCCCGGACCTTCGGTCCGACCCTCCCCCTCCAGGGGAGGGTGAGGTGGGTCGCGGTGCGGGACGGATGCGCCTCAGCGAGACGCCCGCCTCCTCAGCCGCCCGCCGCGAGGCGCATCAGCGTCGCGATCTCCGGCTGCTCGTCGAGATGCCAGACGAGATCGACGATCCGGTCCAGCGTCTCGGCAGAAACGCGCCCCTCGGCGATGGTGCGGAGCTTGTCCTCGACGTCGCGGTCGGACATCGGCCGCTCGATGCTGCCGCGGGGATGGACGACCGTCTCGACGAGGCGCCGGCCGTCGGAGAGGACGATCTCGACGGACGAGGCGCCCGGCGGCAGCGAGGCGTCGAGTTCGCCGCGCACCCTGGCGCGCAGAGCGACGGCCTCCGGCGCCATGACGCGGGGCATCTCGAAATCGGCGATCCCGGCCCCGCCATAGAGGAACACCGTCGCGACCGCATGGTGGAGGCTCACGCGGGCATCGCGATGCGTCGCGACCGGCCGGCTGCCGCGGGCGAGGAGCAGGGCGTCGCCGCGCACGATCGCGTGGTCGATCTCCTCCGCGCGGATGCCGTGCGTCTCGCGCAGCGCGAGGGCGGCGTCGATGGTCGAGTGGAAGACGATCCCCGCCGGATATGGCTTCAGCGCGTTCAGCTCGAAGGCCCAGTCCTCGCCGAGGCCAGCGAGGGCGCGCGCGACATCCGGCTCGTCGCCCGAGGCGCGGGCCCAGCCGAGCTTCCCCTCGATCGCGGTCGGGGAGGCGACATAGCCGCTCTGCGCGAGGAGAGCCGCGAGGATGCCGCTGCGGGCGGCATTGCCGACGCTCGCATTCTTGCCGGCCGTCGTCAGATTCTCGATCGTGCCGCTCGAGAGGCTCGAGGCGACGCCGAGGGCCTGCGCCGTCCGCTCCGCATCGAGCCCGAGGAGCCTCGCGCTGGCGGCGGCGGCGCCGAAGACGCCGCAGGTCGAGGTGATGTGCCAGCCCCGCGCATAATGGCCCGGCGAGACGGCGTCGCCGACCCGGCAGCAGATTTCGGCCCCGAGCACGAAGGCGTCGAGGACCTCCGCACCCGACAGGCCCCTCGCCTCGGCAAGGGCGAGGACGGCAGGCGCGACCGGGGCGGTCGGATGGATGATCGTCGGCAGATGGGTGTCGTCGAAATCGAGAAGGTTCATCCCGATCGCATTGACGAAGGCGGCCGCCGGCGGATCGAGCCGCTCGGGCCGTCCGATCAGGCCCGCCTGAGCGGATGGGCCGAAGGCGGACAGGGCGGCGACGGCGGTCTCGATCGCGGGATCGGCCGCCGCGTTGAGCGCGAGGCCGAACCCGTTCAGGAGCGCGCGCCGGCCGCCGTGCCTGACCCGCTCGGGGATGTCCGACCCGGATCGCTCCGCGACGAAGGCGCCGAGCGTCTCGACGATGGTCGCCGCCATCCCGGATCAGCTTCCTTCCTGATCGTGGGCATCCGGCAGGAAGAGCTCCTTCCAGTTCTCCGGCTTGACCTTGAGCGTGCCGACCTCGTGCATGAAGGTGGCGTATTTCATGACGTTCTGCGGCGAGGTCGTGAAGACGGTATCGGGCGACTGGATCACCGCCAGGATCTCCTCCTCGGCCCAGCCCTTCCCGCCCGGCGCCTCGACGAAGATCCGGGTCGCCTCCTTCGGATTCGCCTTGATGAAGGCGATCGCCTCGCGGAGCCCCGCCATCACCGCGCCGTAGGTCTTCGGGTTCTCGTCGTGGAACTTCTGCGTCGTGTACAGCATCGTGAAGGTCGTCGAGCCGCCCATGATCTGGTCGGTGTTCATCACGGTGCGGATGCCGGGATCCTTCAATTCACGCTGATGGAAGGGCGGCGAGGCGAAGTGGAGATTGATCTCGAGGCGCCGCGACAGCAGCGCGACGACCGCATCCGGATGCGTCATCGACACGGTGTACTTGTCGAAGCGGGCATAGTCGGCGGCGCCGTACTTGTCCCGCGCATACATCTGCATGACGATGGCCGGGATCGAGACCTTGATGCCCGTCACCGCCATCTTGTCGGTGCCGCCGATATCGTCGAGCGTCTTGATGCGATCGGAATTCGTGTTGAGATACATCGGCATGGAGGTCATGGCCGCGGCGCCCATGACCTTCTGCGCGCCGCGCGTGCGGCCCCACATCGTCAGGAAGGCGGGAGGCCCGGCCGGCGCGAAATGCGAGGCGCCGGACAGCAGGGCGTCGTTCACGACCGACGGGCCGCCGAAGCTGATCCAGCTCACCTTGAGCTTGTCGAGCCCGGCCGCGGCGGCGTGTTTCTCGACCAGCTTCTGCTTCTCCATGACGAGAAGCGGCAGGAAGCCGATCCCGCCGGCGCCGACGGGGATCCTGACCTCGTCGACCTCGGCGCGGGCGAGGCCCGGCGCGAGGGCCAGGAGGCCGGCCAATGCAAGGGCAGCAAAGCGTCTCATCGATGTCCTCCCTCTCAGCCGCGTGTCGGAACGAAGTCTCCGCCGCGATCCGTTGCTTGCTGGATGAACCGCCCGCCACACCCTCCCCTGGAGAGGGAGGGTCGTCGGCGAAGCCGGCGGGGTGGGGTGAACACCACCTCGCCTCATCGTGAACGTCTTCGAGGTGGAGACCGCTTGTCACCCCACCCCGGACCTTCGGTCCGACCCTCCCCCTCCAGGGGAGGGTGAGGAGCGACGAAGCTCGTCCCGGTGTCCTACTTCTTCGCGTCGACCTCGGCAAAGACCTCTTGCGCGAGACGGGTCGATTCCATCATCGCGGGCACGCCGACATAGATGCCCACCTGCATGATGATCTCGCGGATCTCGTCGCGGGTCACGCCGTTCACGAGAGCGCCCTTGGTGTGAAGCTTGAACTCGTGGCCGCGGCCGAGCGCGGCGAGCATGACGAGGTTCAGCATCGAGCGCGTCTTGCGCGGCAGGCCCGGGCGCCCGTCCTGGCCGTCCCGGCCCCAGACATGGCCCCAGCAATATTCGGTGACGAGTTGCTGGATCGGAGCGGAGAAATCGTCCGCCTTCGCGAGCATGCGCTCAAGATGATCCATCCCGGCGACCTCGCCGCGGTTCTGCTTGCCCTGCTTGAACAGTTCGCTCTGGAATTCCGGCCGCTCAGCCATGACGCCCTCCAAGGATCGGACCTTCGTTTGACAGAGAGCTTTCTTGTCTGTCAACCTGACAATCCCGCATCCGACGATCGCATCCGGGTCCGACAGGGGTTCAATCCAGCATGCTTCGCGGGCGCACGGCTCTCGTAACCGGCTCGACGACGGGGCTCGGCCTGACCATGGCCGACGCGCTGGCCGCGGCGGGCTGCAACATCGTCCTCAACGGCCTCGAGGACCCGGAGCGGGCCGAGGCGGCGCGGGCCGGTCTGGCCGCGCGCCACGGCGTCGAGGCCCTCTTTCACGGCGCCGATCTGTCCGACGAGAGCGCCATCGCGGCGCTGATCGATGCGGCCGCGACGACGTTCGGCGGGATCGACATTCTCGTGAACAACGCCGTCGTGCGTCAATTCGGGCCGATCGAGGCCCTGGCGCCCGAGGATTGGAACCGGTCGCTCGCGGTCAATCTCACGGCTCCCTTCCACCTCATCCGCCTCGCCCTGCCCGGCATGCGGGCGCGCGGCTTCGGGCGGATCGTCAACGTCTCGTCGATCTACGGCCTGATCGGCTCGGCCAACCGCGCCGACTACGTGACGACGAAGACCGCCCTTCTCGGCCTGACGCGCGCCGTCGCGCTGGAGACGGCCGAATCGGGCATCACCTGCAACGCCATCTGCCCGGGCACGGTGCCGACCGACGCGATCACCGAGCGCATCCGCGGCATCGCCGCGTCCTCCGGCACGAGCGAGGAGGAGGCGACGCGCGACTATCTCGCCACCCGCCAGCCGACGCGGCGCTTCATCGCCGGCGAGGGCGTCGCGGCGCTGGTCGTTTTCCTGTGCGGTTCCGGTGGACGGGACATCACGGGCGCCACCTTGCCCATTGACGGCGCATGGTCTGTTGCGTGAGATTGTCAGGTCGTCTGACGATAAGGTAAGAGCGGCGCATTGGGGATAACCCGCGCCTTGGGAGGAAGGGATGGCCGGAGCACGGCTCGGTTTTGTCGGAATCGGTCGCATGGGCGAGCCGATGTCCGGCCGGCTGCTCGATGCCGGCCATGATCTCGTCGTCTTCGACACCCAGCCGGCGGGTCCGCAGCGGCTCGCCGCGCGCGGCGCGACGGCCGTGTCCTCGGCGAAAGCGGTGGCGGACGAGGCGGATGTCGTCTTCGTCAGCTTGCCGACCCCGGACATCGTCAAGGCGGTCGTGACCGCGCCCGGCGGACTGATCGACGGTGGCCGCGCCAAGACCATCGTCGATTTCTCGACCACCGGCCCCAGCACCGCCAAGGCCATCGCCGAGGCCCTGGCCGAGCGCGGCATCACCTGGATCGACTGCCCGGTCAGCGGCGGCGTCTCGGGTGCCAAGGGCGGCACGCTCGCCGTCATCGTCTCCGGCCCGCGCGCGACCTACGACACGCTCGAGCCGGTGCTGAAGGTCTTCGGCAAGCTCTTCCATGTCGGCGAGAAGCCGGGCCTCGCCCAATCGGCGAAGCTCGCCAACAACCTCCTCGCCGCCTCCGCCCTCGTCGTCTCGTCCGAGGCGATGGCGATGGCGGTGAAGTCCGGCGTCGATCCGCAGGTGATGATCGACATCATCAACATCTCGAGCGGCCGCAACAGCGCGACGCAGGACAAGTTCCCGCGCTCGATCCTGCCCGGCACCTTCGATTTCGGCTTCACCACCGGGCTGTCCTACAAGGACGTGCGCCTGTGCATCGAGGAGGCGGAGGCCATGGGCATTCCGATGGTCGCGGGCTCGGCCGTGCGCCAGATGCTGGCCGTCACCAAGGCCCGGTACGGCGCCGATTCCGACTTCACCCATATCGCGAAGCTCCTCGAGGAATGGGCGGGCGTCGAGATGCGTTCGGGAGAGAAGCCGTGACCGCCCAGGCGATCGAGAACGTCCTCCAGGCGCTGGTCGCCGGCCTTCTGGTCGGCGCCATCTACGGGCTGATGTGCGTCGGCCTCGCGCTCATCTTCGGCGTCATGCGGGTCATCAACTTCGCCCAGGGCGATTTCATGATGCTCGGCATGTACGGCGCCTTCTACGTCTTCGCCGCGCTGACCGCGGTGCTCGGCGTCTCGGGCGGCCTCACGCCCTATGCCGCGATCCTGCTGACGGGGCCGCTGCTCTTCATCTTCGGCTATGCGATCCACGCGCTGCTGATCTCGCGCGTCTCGGGCGCGGGGGCGGCCAAGCTCGACGGCGACGGGCACTACGCCCAGCTCATCCTGACGCTCGGCATCGCGCTCATCATCCAGAACGGCGCGCTCATCGCCTTCGGCTCGCAGCTCATCTCCGTCCGCACGTCGCTCTCGGCCTCGGCCTGGACGCTGCCGATCGGCGAGGAGATCATGCTCTTCATCAACCAGGCGCGCGGCGTCGCGGCGATCGTCTCGGTCGCGGTGATGGTCGCGCTGACGCTGCTGATCGCGCGCTCGATGCTCGGCAAGGCCCTGCGCGCCTCCGCCGACAATCCCGAGGCGGCGACCTATATGGGCATCGACGTCGCGCGCTCGCACCGCCTCGCCTTCGGGATGGGCGTCGGCATCACCGCCGTCGCCGGCGGCCTCCTCGCGACCACGCTTCCCTTCCAGCCCTTCGTCGGCCTCGACTACGTGATCGTCATGTATGCCGGCGTCGTGCTCGGCGGCATGGGCTCGATCGGCGGCGCCTTCCTCGGCGGCATGACGATCGGTCTCGTCCAGCAGCTCTCGACCCTGATCCTGCCGACGCAGCTCCAGAATACCGCGATCTTCGTCGTCTTCCTCGCCATCGTCTTCTTCCGGCCGCAAGGGTTCTTCGGCCGCGTCTCGGAGCGCACGTGATGACTGCGCTCAAGAAGACCCTCCCCATCGTCCTCTTCGCGCTCGCCTATGCGGTGATCGCGATGCTGGTGACGAATTCCTACTACCAGCTCATGCTGACGCTGGTCCTCGTCTGGGCGATCTTCGGCCTCTCCTGGAACGTCCTGTCCGGCTATACCGGCCTCGTCTCGTTCGGCCATGCCGCCTTCTTCGGCATCGGCGCCTACACGACCGTGCTCGGCCAGATCCATTTCGGCCTCACGCCCTGGATCACGATCCCGATCGCGGCCGTGCTCGGCGGGATCGCCGGCCTGATGGTCGGCTTCCCGACCTTCCGCCTGCGCGGCCATTACTTCGCGCTCGCCATGCTCGCCTATCCGCTGGCGCTCCTCTACGTGTTCGAGTGGCTCGGCTACCAGGAACTGACGATCCCGATGCGGCGCGACGCGCCCCTCGCGTTCATGCAGTTCGAGGATCCGCGCGCCTATACGATGATCGCGCTCGCGATGCTCATCGGCACGGTGCTGATCACGCGCATGATCGAGCAATCGCGCTTCGGACGCGCCCTCCTCGCCATCAAGCAGAACGAGGCGGCGGCGGAGGCGGCCGGCATCGACACCCTGCGCTGGAAGCTGCGCGCCATCACCGTCTCGGGCGCCATCGCGGGCATGGTCGGCGCCTTCTACACGGTCGTCCTTCTCGTCGTGACGCCGCCGTCGGTCTTCGGCATGCTGGTCTCGGCCCAGGCGCTGACCGTGACGATGTTCGGCGGCATCGGCACCGTCTGGGGGCCGGTCATCGGCGCCGTCATCCTGATCCCGATCAGCGAGATCCTGCATGCCGAGCTCGGCGCCAAGATCCCGGGCATCCAGGGCGTCATCTTCGGCCTCGCCATCGTCGCGGTCATCCTCCTCGCACCCGAGGGGCTGTACTGGCGGCTTCGCGACGCCTGGCGGGGACGCAAGCGGGATTCCTCTCCCGTTCCTCCTGCCGACGTGCTCGCCGACGGCGAGCCTCGAGGCACGCAGGACGGCTTTGCGTCCTCCGAGCCCGGGCTTCGCCCGGCACCTCAGGACGAGCGCGCGGGAAGCGGGCGAGACGTCTCGCGCGAGACCATCCTCTCGGTCCAGGGCATCTCGAAGACCTTCGGCGGCCTCAAGGCGGTGCAGAACGTCTCCTTCGACGTGAAGAAGGGCGAGATCCTCGGCATCATCGGGCCGAACGGGGCGGGCAAGACCACCCTGTTCAACCTCCTGAACGGCTTCCTCGCTCCCGACGAGGGCAAGGTGATGCTCGACGGCCGGGACATGATCGGCAAGAGGCCGCATGCGCTCTGCGCGGCGGGCGTCGGACGCACCTTCCAGGTCATGCGGCCGTTCCTGCGCATGTCGGTCGAGGAGAACGTCCTCACCGGCGCCTTCGTCCATGCGGCGACCGATGCGGAGGCCCTGCGGCGCGCCAAGGAGGCCGTCGCGACGGTCGGCCTCGCCGACGTCGCCGACCGGCTGGGCGGGGAGCTGACCACCAAGCAGCTCCGCCTGATGGAGCTGGCACGCGCCCTCGCCGGCCAGCCCCGCATCCTCCTCCTCGACGAGACCCTGGCCGGGCTCGGCCACGGCGAGGTGGGCGACGTGCTGGCGGTGATCCGCAAGCTCGCCGCGACCGGCATCACGATCATGATCATCGAGCATACGATGGGCGCCATGGTGCAGCTCGTCGACCGCTTCGTCGTGCTCGATCACGGCATGGTCCTGGTCGAGGGCGAACCCCATTCCGTGACGAAGGATCCCCGTGTGATCGAGGCCTATCTCGGCAAGAAGTGGAGCACCCATGCTGACGCTTGACGGCGTTCACGCGGGCTACACCGCCGTGCCCGTGCTCAATGGCGTCTCGATCAAGGTCGAGGAGGGCCAGTTCGTCGCCATCGTCGGCCCCAACGGCGCCGGCAAGACGACGATCTTCCGCACCATCTCCGGCACGCTGAAGCCGCGCGCCGGGCGGATCGCCTTCGAGGGCCTGGACCTCGCGGACGTCCCGGCAGACCGGCGGCCTCATCTCGGCATCGCCCATGTGCCGGAGGGCCGCCAGGTCTTCGCCTCCTTGAGCGTGTTCGAGAACCTCGAGCTCGGCGCCTATACCGAGGCCGGGCGGCGGGACTGGAAGCGCAATCTCGACGCCATCCTGGGCTGGTTCCCGCGCCTCGCCGAGCGTCGCTCGCAGCTCGCCGGAACGCTCTCGGGCGGCGAGCAGCAGATGCTGGCCATCGGGCGCGGTCTCGCCTCCTCGCCCCGGCTGCTGATGCTGGACGAGCCCTCGATGGGTCTCGCGCCGACCGTCGCCGATTTCATCTTCGAGCGCCTGCTCGAGATCCGCAAGGAGACCAAGCTGACCATCCTGCTCGTCGAGCAACGGGTCGCGGAGGCGCTGGAATCGGCCGATCACGGCTACGTCCTGGAGGCCGGCCGCGTCGTGCTCGAAGGTCCGAACTCGGCGCTCCGGGCCAACGACCGGGTGCGGCAGGCCTATCTCGGAATGTGACGGAAGCGTCATCCCGGCGAAAGCCGGGTGATGATGGACGGCCGATAAAGTCGCGGGCAAAGGCCGAACGGGCCTCGACCCGCTCAAGGGAGTGAAACGATGACGACGAAACTCGACCTCACCCGTCGCGCGCTGATCGGCTCGACAGCCGCGGCCATCGCGATGCCCTCGATCGCGCGCGCGCAGAACCCGGCCGAGGTCAAGGTCGGGCTGATCGTGCCGATGTCGGGCCTCTATGCCCGCCCCTCCTCGGTGATGCGGATGGGCGCCGAGATCGGCATCGACGACATCAACGCGGCCGGCGGCATCAAGTCCCTCGGCGGCGCCAAGCTCAAGCTCGTGCTGATCGATTGCGGCGACACCGTCGAGAAGGCGAAGAACGCCGCCCAACGCATGGTCGCGCAGGAGACCGACCTCGTCGCCGCGACCGGCGCCTACCTCTCCTCCTTCACGCTCGCCGTGACCGAGGTCACGGAGCGCGCCAAGCTCCCGGTCCTGACCCTGTCCTATTCGGACCTCATCACCGACCGCGGCTACAAGTACATCTTCCAGACCGCCGCGACCGCGAGCTCGCAGTCGGAGCAGGGCCTGCCCGAGCTGATGAAGCTCGCCGAGAGCGCCTCCGGCAAGAAGCCCAAGACCGTCGCCATCGTGATGGACAACACCGCGACCTCGGTCGCGACCGCGAAGGCGCTGAAGGAGAAGCTGTTCCCGCAACTCGGCCTCCAGCTCGTCGTCGACGAGGTCTGGACGCCGCCGCTCTCGGACGCGACCCCGCTGATCCAGAAGGTCCGCGCCGCCCGGCCCGACCTCCTCTTCGCCATGCCGAACGCGGTCTCCGACGCCAAGCTCCTCGTCGAGAAGATGAACGAGTTCGGCCTCGGCCAGGGCCGCATCCCGACCATCTCCTTCTCGATCACGATCGCCGAGCCGGACGTGCTGCAGAGCGTCAAGCCGGAGGTTCTCCAGGGCGTCATGACGGTCGTCGCCAATTGGGGCTTCAAGGGCCACGAGACGCTGATCGCCGAGGTCAAGAAGCGCTACAACGAGCCCTGGGCGACGCAGAACGTCATCTCGACCTATGGCGACATGTGGCTGATGGCGGCGGCGCTCGAGAAGGCGGGCAAGGCCGACAAGGATGCCGTCGCCGAGGCCCTGCGCACGATGGATGGCGGCCCGGCCAAGTTCTATCCGGGCGGCCAGCTCAAGTTCGACGACAAGGGCCGCCGCGTCGGCGCCGGCGTCACCATCGTCCAGTGGCAGAACGGCACGCCCGTCACGGTCTTCCCGAAGGAGATCGCGGTCGCCGAACCCTTCTGGCCGAAGCGGGGGTGATGTTTCCACCCGCTCCTCCCGGCGAAGGCCGGGCGCTCGACCGCTCATCCCGGCTTTCGCCGGGATGAGCGGAGGGGTGGATGGCGTTCTATGTCTACATCCTCGCGAGCAAACGGAACGGCACACTCTACATCGGCTCGACGGACGACCTGTCCCGGCGTGTTTGGCAGCACAAGACGAAGGAACTCCGAGGCTTCACGAGCAAGTACGACGTCAAGCTGCTGGTCTGGTACGATGTGTTCGACACGCGCGAAGCCGCTTTCGTCCGCGAAAGGCAGATGAAGGAGTGGCAGCGGCGCTGGAAACTGGAGCTGATCGAAAAGAACAATCCCGACTGGGAGGATCTCTACGAGACGCTCAATCGGTAGCTCCATGACTTCACCCGCTCCTCCCGGCGGAAGCCGGGATCCAGCGGGACGGTGGTTTCTGGATCCCGGCTTCCGCCGGGAGGAGCGGGTGACCAAAGGGAGGGAACGACACATGGCGAATCTCGACATCACCCGCCGCGGGCTCATGGGCTCGGCGGCGGCAACACTCGCGATGCCCTCGATCGCACGGGCGCAGAACCCGGCCGAGGTGAAGGTGGCGCTGCTCGTGCCCGTCTCGGGCCTCTATTCCCGCTTCGGCCAGGTCATGAAGATGGGCGGCGAGATGGCCATCGAGCACATCAACGCGGCCGGGGGCGTCAAGGCGCTCGGCGGCGCCAAGATGACCATGCTCACCCTCGATTGCGGCGACACGACCGAGAAGGCGAAGAACGCCGCCCAGCGCATGGTGGCGCAGGAGCCGGACATCGTCGCGGCGAGCGGCTCGTACCTCTCCTCCTTCACCCTCGCCGTGACCGAGGTGACGGAGCGGGCGCAGATCCCGGTCCTCACCCTCTCCTATTCGGACCTCATCACCGGCCGGGGGTTCAAATACGTCTTCCAGACCTCGGCCACCGCCGCCTCGCAGGCGGAACAGGCCCTGCCGGAGATCATGAGGCTCGCGGAGAGCGTCACCGGCAAGAGGCCGCAGACGGTCGCCATCATCACCGACAATACCGGCGCCTCCGTCGCCTCGGTGAAGCCGATGAAGGAGGGCCTCCTCCAGAAGCTCGGCCTCAAGCTCGTCGTGGACGAGACCTTCACGCCGCCGATCGCGGATGCGACGCCGCTCGTGCAGAAGGTGCGCGCGGCGCGGCCCGACCTCCTCTTCTTCCTGCCGACCGTCATTTCCGACGCCAAGCTCATCCTCGAGAAGATGAACGAGTTCGGCCTCGGCCAGGGCCGCGTGCCGACGATCTCCTTCGGCATCGCGATCGCCATGCCCGACATCCTCAACACCGTCTCGAAGGACCTGCTCCAGGGCGTCCTCTCCTGCGTCGGCAATTGGGGCACCAAGGGCCAGGAGCCGCTGATCGCGGAGCTGAAGCAGAAGTACAACGAACCCTGGATGGACCAGAACGCCATCTCCACCTACGGCGACATGTGGATCATCAAGGAGGCGCTCGAGAAGGCCGGCAAGGCGGACAAGGTCGCGGTGGCGGACGCGCTCCGCAACCTCGATCTCGGACCGGCGAAATACTTCCCCGGCGGGCAGATGAAGTTCGACGACAAGGGCCGCCGCGTCGGCGCGGGCCTGACCGTGATCCAGTGGCAGAACGGCACGCCCGTCACGGTCTTCCCGGACGATCTCGCGCTGTCGAAGCCGTTCTGGCCGAAGAAGGCCTGACCGGGCTTCCCTCCGCCCATCCCGGCGAAAGCCGGGATACAGCGCGCACCGGGGCACCGCTTTCGCCGGTGCGGGCGATAGGCGGCGCCTGACCTCGTGACAGACGCGCCGCCCCTCCCCATATTTCGGCGATCCCTGCATCGCCGAACACGCGGAGCCGCCCATGTTCTCCCTCTTCCGCAAGAAGGCCGAGATGCCGAAGCCGGGCGAGGCCCTGCCCGGCCGGCCGACCCCCATCCCGACCGCGACGACCCATTTCGTGAACGGTCACAACCTGGCGGAGCCCTATCCGGACGGCCTCGAGACGGCCGTCTTCGGCATGGGCTGCTTCTGGGGCGTCGAGCGCATCTTCTGGCAGATTCCGGGCGTCTACGTGACCGCGGTGGGCTATGCCGCCGGCGAGACGCCGAACCCGACCTACGAGGAGGTGTGCTCGGGCCTCACCGGCCATAACGAAGTCGTCCTCGTCGTCTTCGATCCGAAGATCGTGCCCTACGAGCGCCTGCTGAAAGCCTTCTGGGAGGGGCATGATCCGACCCAGGGCATGCGCCAGGGCAACGATGTCGGCACGCAGTACCGCTCGGGGATCTACGTGACGGACGAGGCCCAGCGCGCACCGGCCCTCGCCTCCCGCGACGCCTTCGCGCGCGAACTCGGCAAGGCCGGCTACGGCGCCGTCACGACCGAGATCGTGCCGGCCGGTCCCTTCTATTTCGCCGAGGCCTACCACCAGCAATATCTCGCCAAGAATCCGGGCGGCTATTGCGGGCTCGGCGGGACGGGCGTGTCGTGCCCGGTCGGAGTCGGCCTCGCGGCCTGACGCCGCCGGCTATCGCACAGCCGGGGACGCAACGACGCGCCGACGCCCCCGGATGTGTATACAGAACACAATACGGGCAAAAAATGCCTCCGTGAGAGGGTTGCTTCCTTGACACCGGACGACGAGAAGTTTGTTCTTCGTCCATGTCCAAAGACGCTATTTTGCGCGCTGTCAGCGCGGATCGGGTTCGTGCTCATGTCGAGCGGATCACGACGGAAATACCCTCGCGGCTGGCCGGGTCCGAGAACGGCCGCCGCATGGCGGAATACAGCCGCGATGCGCTGAAGGAGATCGGGGCAGATGCCCGGATCGACGAGTTGCCCGGCCTCGTCAGCTTCCCGGAAAAGGGCGAGCTGCGCGTCCTCGCCCCGCGCGAGATCGCGTTCGAGGCCAATACGCTCGGCCATTCCGTGCCGACCTCGGCCGACGGCATCTCGGGCGAGTTGATGGACGTCCGCACGGGCGCCTTCGAGGAATACGAGGGCCGCGACGCCACCGGCCGGATCACGCTGTCGGAGCTGTCCTACCACCCGGCCCGTCATGAGAAGCAGCGCATCGCCGGCATCCTCGGCTCGACCGGCTGCATCATGATGAACTGGGGCCATCCCGAGAATACGGCGGTCCCGTTCGGCTCGGTGAAACCGGCCTGGGGCAACCCGACCCCGGAGACCGCCCGGACGGAGATGCCGACGCTCCCCTGCATCGGCATCGCCCGCACGGCCGGGCTCCAGCTCCGCGAGATGCTGCAGGCCGGCCCCGTGCGGGTCTGGTTCCGCGCCAATGTCGAGAACGGCTGGCGCCCGGTGCAGATCACGATCGGCGAGATCAAGAGCGACCGGAGCGACGATTTCGTCCTCATCGGCGGCCACCAGGATTCCTGGCCGGGCCCGCAGGCGACGGACAACGCGGCGGGCAATGCCTGCATGCTCGAGCTGATGCGCGTCTTCGGCGAGCACCGCAGCGAACTCCGGCGCGGCGTCGTCGCCGGGTTCTGGACCGGCCACGAGACCGGCACCATGGTCGGCTCCTCCTGGTACGCGGACCGCAACTGGGACAAGCTGCGCCAGCATGCGGTCGGCTACCTGCAGATCGACCAGCCCTCCTGCCTCGGCACCTCCGCCTGGAGCACCGCCTCCGCGATCGAGATGCGGGCCTTCCACCAGGCGATCGAGCGCGACCTGCTGCCTGGCCGCGACCTGTCCTGGCGGCGTTCGACCAAGACGGGCGATTCCTCGTTCTTCGGCCTCGGCATCCCCATGCTGACGGGCCAGGGCTACTACACCAAGGCCGAGCTCGACGCCTCGGCCCTCGCCACCCTCGGCTGGTGGCACCACTCCGTCGAGAACACGATCGACAAGATGGATTGGGGGTACATGCAGGACCACATCAAGGTCTACGCGGCCTGGCTGTGGGAACTCTGCACGGCGGTCGTCCTGCCCTATTCCTTCGAGCCGGTGGCGGATGCCTTCATCGAACGCATGAGCGGGTTCGGCGGCGCGGGCGAGCCGATCGGCCTCTCCTCCGCCACGTCGCTCGGACAGGCGTTCAAGGCCGCGGCCTCCCGACTCGACGCCGAGACCGCCGCCTGGCGCAAGCGCTACGCCGACGGCTATTCGGACGAGACGGCCGCCGAGGCGCTGAACGCCTGCATGAAGCGCCTGTCGCGCAGCCTCATCCCGCTCGCCTCGACCTCGAAGGGCACCTACGGCCAGGACGTCTACGGCTTCACGCCGCAGGGCTCCATGATCCCCTCGCTGTTCGAGGTGCCCGGCCTCGGCAAGCTGCCGGACGGCGAGGCCCGCTGGATGCTCGAGACGAAGCTCGTGCGCGAGCGCAACCGCATCGCCGACGCCCTCGACGATTGCCGCCGCGAGATCGAGACGACCCTGCGCGGACTGTCGTGAGGGCCTGATGCGCATCCTCTACCAACTCACCTCGCCCATGGACCGGACCCTCGGGACCGGTGAGATCGCGCGGCGCCGGGGCGTGCTGCAGGCCGCCGCCGCGGGCGGCACGGAGGTCCTCTGCCAGCCGGTCGGCGAGGGCCCGCCCGCGATCGAAGGCGCCGCCGACGCGGCCGTCGTGGTGCCTGAAATGCTCGCGCTCGTGCCGCGTTGGGAGGCAGAAGGCTACGATGCCGCCATCATCGGCTGCTTCAGCGATCCGGGGCTCGATGCCCTGCGCGAGCGGACCGCCATCCCGGTGATCGGGCCGGGCGCGGCCTCCCTGCATCTTGCCGCGCAACTGGGCAGCGCGATCTCCATCCTCTCGCCCTCGGGCCGCGCGCCCGGCAAGGTCGCCGCGCGGCTGCGCGGGCTCGGCCTAGCCGATCTCTTCGCCTCCGTGCGCGGGGTCGGCGCGAGCGTGATGGACCTCGCCTCGCAGAAGCCCGGCGCCTTCGAGCGCATCGTCGAGGCCGGCCGCGCCTGCCGCGAGGAGGACGGGGCGGAGGTCCTCGTCCTCGGCTGCATGTCGATGGCCTTCCTGCCCGGCGTGGCCCAGCGCTTGCAAGCCGCGATCGGCTGTCCCGTCGTCAACCCGGTGCTCGCCGCGCTCAAGACCGCCGAGATGGTGGTCGCGCTCGGCACCGGACATCGCGTCCCTGCCGTCCTGCCTGTCGCCGCCCAATAGGAGCCGCCCCATGACCCTGACCCGACGCGAAGCCGGTGTGCTGTCGATCGCGGCGCTCATCGCTGCCACCGCCGGCGCCAAGGCGGCAACGCCGGGCGTCATGGTGCGCTCGGACAACCAGCCGCTGAACCTCGACCCGCATCAGGTCTTCGACGTGCCCATGATGGGCTATTCGCTGAACGCCTACGACACGCTGTACCGCTACCTCGACAATCCGCCGAAGCTGACGCCCTGGATCGCCGAGAGCCATACCTCGTCCGAGGACGGGCTCATCTGGGACTTCAAGATCCGGCCCGGCGTGAAATTCCACGACGGCAGCGACCTCACCGCCGCCGACGTCGTCTGGAGCTTCCAGCGCGTCCTGAAGATCGCCCGCGCGCCCGCCGCGGCGTTCCGGCCGATCCTCACGGCCGAGCAGATCACCGCGCCCGATCCGTCGACGGTTCGCTTCACGCTCTCGCGGCCCTACGGCCCGTTCCTGGCCGCGATCCCGATCGTCGCCATCGTCAATCCGCGGGTCCTCAAGGCCAACGAGAAGAACGACGATTGGGGCGCGTCCTGGCTCGCCTCCAACGAGGCGGGATCGGGCGCCTACAAGCTCGATGCCGCGAGCTACGCGCCGAACGAAAAGTACGAGATGAACCGCTGGGACGGTCACTGGTACGGCTGGAAGGACAACCCGAAGCCGGTCCAGAAGATCGCCTCGCGGACGGTCAAGGAGACCTCGACCGGCGTGCTCGGCCTCCTCAACGGCTCGATCGACATGACGGACAGCTATCTGCCGACCGATCAGGTCGAGCAGATCTCGGCGAGCAAGGTCGCCCGCGTCGAGAAGAACGTCTCGGCTCGCACCTTCATCATCCGTATGAACAATTCGAAGGCGCCGTTCGACAACATCAACGCGCGCAAATGCTTCGCCCACGCGTTCAACTACAAGGGCTTCATCGAAGACATCCTGAAGGGTTACGCCGAGCGCGACCCGACGCCGATGCCGACGACGCTCTGGGGCTTCCCGAAGGACGTCAAGGGCTACGAGTACGACCTCGACAAGGCGCGCGACTACTTCAAGAAGGCGATGGCCGAAGGCGCGCCCATGCGCCGGCCGATCCAGATCCACATCCAGAACACGCTGGAACAGACCAACCAGGCCGCCCAGCTCTTCCAGAGCGACCTCGCGCAGATCGGCGTGAACCTCAGGATCGTCAACGACACCTGGGCCAACATGACCACCAACACGGCGAAGCCCGAGACCTCGCCGGACATGTGGGTGCACTGGGTCTCGACCTATTTCGCCGATCCCGAGAACTGGGTCGGCCAGATGTACGACAGCCAGTTCCACGGCACCTGGAAGGCCTCGTCCTGGTTCAAGAACGCCGAGGTCGACGAGCTGCTCCGCAAGGCGCGCGGCCTCGTCAAGCAGGAGGAGCGGGCACCGCTCTACGAGCAGGCGACACGCCTGATCGTCGAGCAGTCGCCGGACATCTTCATCTACAACACGGTCGAGTTGAAGGGCGTCTCGAACCGCCTCTCCACCATGCGCTTCTGCCCCGTCGGCAGCGGCACGGAGATGCGCTGGGTGCAGATGACGTCGTGAGGTTCGTGCGTCTCACAGGTTCCTTCTCCCCTCGCGGGAGAAGGTGGCCCTTGCGTCAGCAAGGGTCGGATGAGGGGGGCCGCGCGCTCGCCCCTCATCCGGTTGCGCTCGCGCGCAACTCGACTTCTCCCGCAAGGGGAGAAGCGGGGACCGCACCCTGATGCTCCGCTTCATCGCCCGCCGCACCCTGCTGGCGGTTCCTTCTCTGCTCGGCCTCCTGATCATCACCTTCGTGATGATCCGCCTCGTGCCGGCCGATCCCGCGGCCGCGCTCGCAGGCGATAACGCGACGCCCGAGCAGGTGGCGCAGATCCGCGCGCAATACGGCCTCGACCAGCCGCTGCCGGTCCAGTTCCTGAAATACCTCTCCGACGTCGCCCGCTTCGATTTCGGCGACAGCGTCTATTCCTCGCGGCCGGTCGCAATCGACATCGTCCAGCGCCTGCCGGCGACGCTCGAACTGACCTTCGCCGCCCTGTTTCTCGCGACGGCGCTCGGCATCCCCCTCGGCGTGGTCGCGGCGCTGAACCACAATCGCTGGCCGGATTTCGTGCTGCGCATCGTCTCGATCGGCGGCGTCGCGCTCGCGACCTTCTGGATCGCGATCATGTTCCAGCTGCTGTTCGCGATGAAGCTCGACTGGCTTCCCCTGCGAGGGCGAAGCTCGGTCGGCATCTCCTTCGCCGGCGGCCCGACCGGCTTCCTGATGCTCGACGCCCTCCTCAAGGGCCGCCTCGACGTCTTCTGGGACGCCTTCCGCCACCTCGTCCTGCCGGCCCTGACCCTCTCGCTCGGCGGCATCGCGACCATCACGCGCTTCACCCGTGCCGGCGTGCTCGACACGATGCAGAAGGACTTCGTCACCTACGAGCGCGCGGTCGGCTACCCGCATCGGCGGCTCGTCTGGGTCTATGTGCTGCGGAACTCCGTCGTCGCGAGCGTCACCCAGATCGGGCTGCTGTTCGGCTCGCTCATCGCGGGCGCCGTCGTCGTCGAATCCATCTTCGACTGGCCGGGCCTCGGCTCCTACACCGTGAACGCGATCCTCACGGCCGATTTCAAGGTGATGCTCGCCGTGACCCTGCTCGTCGGCGTCATCTATGCCGCCGTCAACATCCTCACCGACATCGTGCACGGCCTCATCGATCCGCGCCTCCGGGACCAGGCCTGATGCTGATCCTGAAGAAGTTCGCGCAGGACAAGTCGGCGGTGATCGGCTTCGCGATCGTCGTCGCCGTGGTCTTCATCGCCGTCTTCGGCCCCTGGCTCGCGCCCTATCCGCAGGACGCGACCATGTCGCACCTGACGCGGCGCCTGCGGCCGCCGAGCTGGGCCTTCCCCTTCGGCACCGACAACCTCGGACGCGACATCCTCTCGCGCGTCATCCTCGGCGCGCGCGGCGCGCTGAAGGTCTCGCTCCTCGTCGTCGGCGCCTCGATGGCGATTGGCGTGCCGCTCGGCCTCGCCGCCGGCTATTCGCGCGGCTGGCTGTCGGAAGCGATCATGCGCGTGACCGACGTCTTCCTGGCGCTCCCGCAGCTCATTCTCGCCCTCGCGCTCGCGCAGCTGATGGGGCCCTCGCTCGAAAGCGCCATGATCGCGCTGGTCGCGACCTACTGGCCCTTCTTCACGCGCATCGTCTATGCCGAGACGCGCCGGCTGCGCGCCTCGCTCTTCGTCGACGCCTTGGAGGGGCTCGGCGCCAGCCCGACGCGCATCGTCTTCCTGCACATCCTGCCGAATGCCGCCTCGCCGATCATCGTGCGCGCCACGATCGGGCTCGGCTTCACGATCCTCGTCGCGGCGACGCTCGGCTTCCTCGGCATGGGCGCGACGCCGCCGGATCCCGATTGGGGCCTCGCCATCTCGCAGAGCCGCACCTTCCTGCCCGGCGCCTGGTGGTACGCGACCTTCCCGGGCCTCGCGATCCTCGTCACGGTGCTCGGCTTCAACCTTCTGGGCGATGGCTTGCGCGACATCATGGACCCGCGCCTGAGGCGCTCGCGATGAGGGGTCACACTGACATCCTCATCCTGAGGTGCCCCGCGAAGCGGGGCCTCGAAGGACCCGATGTCGCGCATGCTTCGAGGCTCGCCTGCGGCGAGCACCTCAGCATGAGGACGGCGGGAGGAGCGCCATGACCGCGCCCCCCGTCCTCGACGTCGCCGATCTCCGCGTCTCCATCCGGGGCGACGAAGGCATCGCGAAGATCCTCGACCACATCTCGTTCCGGCTCGAACGCGGGCGCATCCTCGGCATCGTCGGGGAATCGGGCTGCGGCAAGTCCACCCTGATCAAGTCGGTGCTCGGCATCCTCTCCAGCGGCGCCAGGATCGAGCGCGGCGAGATCCGCTTCGAGGGCGAGAACCTCCTCGCCATGGGCGACAAGCGCCTGAACCGCGAGATCCGCGGCAGCCGGATCGGCTTCATCCCGCAGGATCCCTACCTCGCGCTGAACCCCGTCTTCACGGTCGGGGCGCAGTTGCTCGAAATCATGCGCTGGCATGCGCCGAAATCGGTGCGGAACCACCGCGAGCACCTGATCGCGCTGCTGCGGCGGGTGCAGCTTCCGGATCCCGAAGCGGCGCTCGACCGCTATCCGCACCAGTTCTCGGGCGGCCAGCGCCAGCGGCTCGTCATCGCCGGCGCGCTCGCCTGCGCGCCGACCCTGATCGTCGCGGACGAACCGACGACCGCGCTCGACGTCACGACGCAGGGCCAGATCCTCGTCCTCCTGCGGGAGCTGGTCGAGGAATTCGGCCTCTCGATGCTCTTCGTGACCCACGATCTCGGCGTCGTGGCCGAGCTCTGCGACGATCTCTGCGTCATCTATGCCGGGCAATCCGTCGAGACCGGCCCGACCGTGCAGGTGCTGCGCGAGCCGGCCCATCCCTACACGCGCGCGCTTCTCGCCTGCCACCCGGATCGCAGCGAGCATTTCACCGGCATTCCCGGCCTCGTGCCCTCCCCGCTCAAGGCGCCGCCGGGCTGCCGCTTCGCGCCGCGCTGCACGAGCGCAAGGCCCGCCTGCCCCGAACGCCCGCCCCATTACGTCGCGGCGGGCCAAGGCCACGCCGTCGACTGCATCCTGCACGAGGGGAGCGGCGCGTGAGACGACGTCGGGTCTTCGACGACCTGGCGGCGATGCTCCGACCCTCCCCTGGAGGGGGAGGGTCGCCGGCGAAGCCGGCGGGGTGGGGTGAAACCCGCCTTTCCTCATCTAGGGCGTCGCCGCAGCTGAACCCGCGCATCACCCCACCCCGGACCTTCGGTCCGACCCTCCCCCTCCAGGGGAGGGTGAGCCGACCTCCGCTTCCGGTGGCGATGATCCCATGACCCCGCTCCTCGAACTCGACGACATCCACGTCCATCTCGGTGGCCGCAAGCGCTGGTTCCAGCCCGACATCCCGCCGGTCAAGGCGGTGGGCGGCGTGACGCTGACGGTCGCGGCCGGCGAAATCCTCGGCCTCGTCGGCGAATCCGGCTGCGGCAAGACCACGCTCGGCCGCACCGTCCTCGGCCTCCAGCGCGAGACCCGCGGCTCCATCCGCCTGCGCGGCAAGACCGTGAGCGGGGCGAGGCCTCGCGACGCGCGCAAGCTCCGCCGGGCGATCCAATATGTCCACCAGGACCCGGGCGCCGCGCTCGACCCGTGGTGGAGCATCGGCCATTCGCTGGAAGAAGGCCTCGTGATCACGGGCCACGGCGAGCGCAGCCGGCGGCGCGAGATCATCGAGCAGGCCCTCGCCGCCGTCGGCCTCGATCCGACGGCGCAGCGGCGCTATCCGCACGAATTCTCCGGCGGCCAGCTCCGGCGCATCGGCCTCGCGCGCATCCTGATGCTCGACCCGGACATCGTCATCCTCGACGAGCCGACCTCCGGCCTCGACATGTCGGTCCAGGCGACGGTGCTGAACCTCCTCCTCGAGATCAGGGCGCGGCGCGACCTCACCTATCTCTTCATCTCGCACGACCTGTCCGTCGTCCGCCGCCTCTGCGACCGGGTCGCGGTGATGTATCTCGGCCGCATCGTCGAGCTCGCGCCGGCGGCGAGCCTGTTCGAGCGCGCCCTTCACCCCTATGCGCAGGCCCTGCTCGCGGCCGCGCCGCGGCTCGAGCCGGGGGAGAGCCGCACCATCGCGATCCGCGGCGAGCCGCCCTCCGCCGCGCGCCTGCCGGCCGGCTGCCTCTTCGCCGGCCGCTGCCCCTATGCCGAGCCGGCCTGCCGCACCGAGGAGCAGGTGCTGCAGGCGGTCGCCCCGGGCCACGAGGTCGCCTGCCGGCGCTGGCGCGAGATCGCGGCCGGAGCGCCCCCGACCGCCGCGGCGGCGTAGCGCGCACCGGCTGTCGGCCGCCACGGGATTCGCATTCCTTCCCATCATGCGAGAAGGGCGGATCGAGGCGGAGACCGCTCGTCACCCCACCCCGGACCTTCGGTCCGACCCTCCCCCTCCAGGGGAGGGTGAGGGCCTCCTGTGGCGGCTGCGAAGTGTGAATGCCTCAAGGCATGACAAGGGACAGAGGTGCCGACCGTCAGCGGCCGAGCAGCACGTCGCCGACCTCGTCCGAGAACCGGCGCACCTGCCCCGCGACGACGATGCCGTCCGTCCCGGCCGTGTCCGGGCGTCCGGCCGGCATTCCCGACGCGAGGAGCGCCTCGGCACAGCCGACCCAGTCGCCGCCGCCCTCCGGCTCGTTCAGCGAGGCCCAGGCGAGCGTGCCGCAGGCATTGTCCCCGAAGCCGTGCCGCTCCTCCCAGCTCGCGCCGTGGGCGAGCAGGAAGCGGACGAGATCCGCGTCGCCCCGGAACACGGCATGGTTCAGCGCCGAGGCGCCCCAGTCGCCGCCCGCGATCGCGATCGGCCAGCCGAGCTCCACCATGACCCGCACCGCGTCCCCGGCCCCCGCGCCTGCGAGGTCCGGCAGGAGCCGCAGCCGCGCCTCCGGCAGAGCCGACGGGAGGTCGGGGCGTCGCGCCCGGATCGAGCGGGCCGTCTCCGCGTCCCCGGCCGCGCAGGCCGCGACGAAGCGATCCTCCTCGGACAGGGCCTCGCCGCCTGTGCGCTGCGCCAGCAGCGCCGCGACCTCCATCAGGCCGAAACGGAGCGCCAGCGCCTCGGCGCCAGTGCCGTCAGGCATGCGGACGGACGGATCGGCTCCCGCCGCGAGGAGCGCCTCGATATGGGCGGGAGAGCGCCGCCGCCGGATGGCCCAGAACAGGGGCCGGCCCAGGGAGTTCGTCGGGCCGCCTCCCGCACCCTCGTTCGGATCGCCGCCATGGGCGAGGAGAAGGCGCAGGGTCTCGACATCGTCGAGATCGAGGACGCGATAGAGCGCGTTCGTTCCCGTCACGCGGGCCCCGGCCTCCAGCAGAAGTCGCGTGCAGGCGGGATTCTCGAGCGAATGGTAGAGGGATTCGCCGTCATTCGGATCGGCGCCCGCCTCCAGCAGGAGTGCCGTCATCGCCGGATCGCGGTTCTGCCCCGCGGCCCCGTAGAGGGCGGAGAGCGGGGTCTCCCTCGACGGCTCCTCGACCGATCCGGGCGGGGAGCGGCTGCCGATCGTGCGGTTCGGATCGGCGCCGGCATCGAGCAGGAGCTTTGCCGCCGCCAGGAGCCGCTCGCGGAAGGCCGGCAGCCGGACGAGGCCCGAATGGGTCACGGCGATCAGCGGCGGCAGCGCGAGCGGACCGCCGGGCCGGCCGAGCCAGCCGGGATCTGCCGCCATCGCGGCCCGGATCGCCCCGAGATCCCCGACCGCGCAGGCGAGCGCGGGATCGCCCGAGACGAGGCCCGGCCGCTCCTCCAGCATGCGGGATGCCGCCTCCGGCCGCGCCCGGTTCATGCCGCCGGCGACGTCGCCCGCATAGACGAGGCGCAGCCACGCGAGCACGGAGCCGGGCCGGTCATCGGCGAGGGCGCGGCGCGCCTCGACGAAGCCGCGCAGCTCCGCCCAGGAGGGAAAGCCGTATTCGCGGGCGATGCAGGACTGGGCGTCGTGAAGGCGCAAGCCCAGCACCCCGATCGCCTCGTCGGATCGTCCGGCGGCGGCCGGGAGCGCGTCGCGGAAGCGGGCGAATGCGCGCGGATCGCCGCGCCGACAGGCGGCGAGCAGGTCCTTGGCCTGCTTCTTCACATGGTCGAGATCGGGCCGCTCTGGGAGCCGGGTCATGAAGGACCTCCGTGCGTCGACGCCGACGGCCCGCAATCCGGCTGCACAAAGGTCGGGATGATCAGATCATCGAGGCAGGTGGGTTCAACCCTTCCCGCGGGCCCGGGCGCGGCCTGCACCGCATCCCGACGCTACGGCCGCGATGGGCGGCTTGGCAAGCTCTCTCCGCCGGTGGCGGCGAAGGTCGAGCGATGCCGGAGGCGTCGTCCCTGCGCCGACGGCGGGGCCATGGCGTTCTCCTATCGCCGCGAGAGCGCCGCCTACACCTTCCCTCCCCCTTGTGGGGAGGGCGGACTCGGCCGCAGGCCGAGCCGGGTGGGGGTGGTGCCGGTTTGCACGGCGGTGCCTTCTGCCGAGGCACCCCCAGCCCGGTTCGAAGCCGCGCTTCGACTCGGCCCTCCCCGACGGAAGTCGGCTGTTGCCGACTTCCGCAGAGCAAGGATTGGAGGTCGGCAACAGCCGACCTCCAAGGGGGAGGAAAGGTGCGAGCCTTCACGCGCGGATGCGTGAATCCGATCGGCTGACGGAGGAGAGCATCCGCGCGCCCGGCCTCAAAGACCGAGCTTGTCGCCCGGCAGGATCGTGGTCACGAAACGGTAGCCGGCGCTCGCCTTGAAGCGTCCGTCGCGCTTGACCGCGGCCATGAACGCGCGATGGCCGTCCTTGGTGCGCCCGACGAGGCAGCCGGCGCTGGCCTTGCCGATATCGGTCCTCGGCAGGTCGTAGCCCCAATGCTGGTTGACGCCGAAGAGGCCGCGCTCGAGGCGGTCGCCGATGCGCTTGTGGTCCTCGTTGAAATCGCGGTGCACCGTCACGGGCTTCGACTGGACCAGCGCCTCGTGCGCCCCGGGCGAGCCGGCCTTGTGGGTGCCGAGCGACCAGGACTTGTACTGGTTGAAGGCGATGCGCGCGGCGCCCTGCGGATTGAGCGGCTGGACGGTGTAGAAGTCGCCGGGCTCGCTGGTCGCGAGCCAGGCCGTCGCCTCGGGCCTGCCGGCCTCGTCGAGCGAGAAGACGAGCCGGACGTCGTTGAATTCGTTCGGGCGGTCGGCGTTGAGGATGCCGCGATCGTCCATGCCCTCGACATAGACGATGTTCACGCCGTCCGGATCCCGGCAGATGAAGTAGCCCTGGCGCTGCATGCAGGCGATCACGGAATCGATCCATTCGCCCGTCCGCGCCACGGGCGGGAGGGCGTTCTCCGGATCGGCGAGGTGCCGGGTGAGCCGCCGCGTCGCGCCCTCCGCGAGGTCGAGCCGCATGCGCTTGCAGAACCGCGCGAGCGCCCAGCGCGAGACCTGCCCGAACTCCCCGTCCGCAGGCGGATCGAGATAGCCGTGGAGCGAGAGCGCCGTCTGGACGGCGATGGCGAGGCGGGGATTGTCGCCGATCGTGTCGACGGAGAGCGCCGGGCCGTCATAGGCCGTCAGGAGGTCGCGCATCCCCGCCTCGAGGAAGGTGTAGCTGCGGATCTCCTCGGGGTTCTTCGCGGGACTGATCTCAGCCGCCGCGCCGCCGTCAGACCGTGCTCCCCCGCCGCTCGCGGGCGGCCGGGGCGCCTCGCGGAAGCGCGCGGGCCGGATCTTGCCGTCGATGTAGCCGGTCAGCCAGTCGCGATAGGCCTTGTTCGCATCGCCGCCGGCGCGTTCGGCGAGCTGCTGCGCCCTGGTCGCGCCGACCTGGCCGCGCAGGTCGTCGAGGCTGTAGCGCCGGCTCCCGCCGAGAAAGCCCGCGGCGCCGCCGGGACCCTCGTGATGCGCGAGATACATCAGCCAGGCCTTGCGGTCGTCCGGCTCGTCCGGGGCGGCGAGGCCGCGCGCGACGAGCACGCGCAGATTGGCGGCGCCGTATTCCGCTGCCGCGACGATCGAGAGCGTCGGATCGAAGCGCAGCTCCAGCAGCGCGTCGCGGCGGCCGGCGACGACGATGCCCTGCGCATCGACGAGGCCCTCGCGCTGACAATGGCTCCTCAGGATCGTGCCGGACCGGCCGGCCTGGTCGATCCAGGTGGAGGCGAGGAACTGGGTCAGGCCCGCCGCGCCGCTGCCCGCATTCAGCGACCGGGGGTTCCAGCGGCCGCGATCAGCGCCCTCGCCGATCCGCGCCGCTTCGGCATCGATGACGGATGCGAGCGCCGCCGCGTCGATCCCGGTCGTCTCCTGCGCCTTGAGCAAGGCCTCCCGGTAGATGTCGTTGATGCCGAGGACGAGCGAAGGCGGGGCCTCGGCCGCCGCTGGCGGATCGGCCTTCGGCGGATCGACCTGCGGTGCCAGCCGGATCCACCCCGTCCGGGCCTCGCCGCGCGCGGTCTCGAACGCGATCTTGGCCCAGCTCTCGATCGTGAGGAGGCGACGGATCGCGCGCGCCTCGACCGCCGCCCCGATCTCGGCCAGCGGCTCGGGAAAGACCGTGATGCGCTGGAGGGGAGGAGCGTCGCGCTCGGCGATCCTCGCCCGCGGGATCCAGCCGGTCAGGACGGGCGGCCCGGCCACCTCGACCTTCGCCCATTCCCCGAGCTGAGCCTTGATCGCGAGCGTTGCGGCGCCATCGAGGGAGGCGATGGGCGGCGTCGTCGGATCGGGCTCTGGAAACAGGTCCGCCGGTGCATCGGAAACGCCGAAACCCGCCATGGAAGCCTCCCTCCGCCAGATCGATCGCGCCTCGTCCCTCGTCGTCGTGATGGTCCGCGTCCGGCGGCCGGCCATGGCGATGTCGCGCCAGGGAGCCGCTCCCCTGACGGATCATAGGGCGGCCCCGAGGCGGTGGCCTTTCGCAAAGCGCGAAGGATGGAACTCGAGGCCTCATCGAGGCGGATGCGCGCGGCGACGCGGGTTTCACACCGCCCGACGGCTGCGCCGTCGACCCTCCAGTCAGGGGCAAGAGGCCGATCGATGGAGCGGACCCGGTCGGACGGAGGGCGCGGCGGGGATTCTGCGCTCCCCGCCTCTCAGGGCGGCGCCGACCGCAGCAGCGTGTTCTAGTTCCGCCGCAGCAGCCGCTCGAAATAGTCGAGCTCTTCCTGCGGCCGCGTCGGGTCGCCGAGCTTGCGGCGCAACTCCTCGAGGATGCGGCGGGCGCGGGCGACGGCGGTCTCGTCGGCACCGGGGATGCGGACGCGGCCGTCCGAATAGTCGCGCGAGCGGGTCGGACGCCCGAGCGGATCGTCCCGGTTCGGATCGTTCGAGGCACGCCCCTGCGGGTTGCCCGGGCCGCCCGGCTCGCCGCCCTGATCGTCGCCGCTATTCTCGCCCATCATGCGCTGCATCTGCTGCGCCATGCCCTGCATGCCGCGCTGGAGGCCTTCGAGCGCCCTCCCCTGGCTGTCGACCGCCTGGCCGTCGCGGCCCTGGCCGATCTGGCCTTCGGCATCGCGCATGGCGCCTTCGGCGTCGCCGAAGCCCTGTTCGCCCTGCATACCCATGCCGCGCATCCGGCGCTGCAGCTCCGCCAGCCGGTCGCGCAGGGCGCGCTGGCGGTCGGCGAGGCTGCCCTGGCCCTGTTGCCCGCCCTCCCCGCTCTCACCCTGCTCCTGGCCTTGGCCCTGCTGTCCGCGCTGGCCCTGCTGCTGCCGACCCCTCTGCCCGGGCTGGCTCCGCTCGCCCTGGCCCTGCCGGAAGGTCTCGTCGCGCAATCGCTGCTGTTCGCGGATGATGGAATCGAGTTCCTCCATCTGCCGGTTCATCTCGCGCGCCATGGGATCGCTCATGCGGCCGCTCGGCCGGGCGGTCTTGAGATTCTCCAGCATGTTGCGGAGCTGATCGAGCAGGCGCTGCGCCTCGGCGACGTCGCCGCGCTTCATCGCCTCCTGCATCTCCTGGATCATGCGGTTGAGGTCGTTCTGCGTGATGACCCGTTCCTGGCCGTTCGGCGGCTGGCGCTCGGCGTTCTGCTGGTCGCGGCGCATCTGCTCGGCGAATTCGCGCAGGAAGCGGTCCATCGCCCGCCGGAGATCGTCGGTGAGCCGGGCGATCTCCTTCTCGTCGGCGCCCCTGTCGATCGCCTCGCGCAGGCGCTCCTGCGCCGCCCGCAATTCGCGCTCGGCCTCGGAGAGGTCGCCTTCCTCGATCTGAAGCGCCATGGCCCAGAGCCATTCGGCGACCTCGGTCAGGTCCGCGTCGGTCCGCGCCGCGCGGTAGCGGTCGGCCGCGAAGCGCAGACCGAGGAAGATGCCCCATTCGGGCGTGAACCGCTCCGGCGCGATCAGGAGCGAATCGAGCGCCGTCTGGACCTGCCGGCGATGGTCCGGATCGAGGATGATGTTGCGGCGCTGCTCGACCAATGCCTTGGCGAGGGGCTTCGTGAAGGGACGCTGCGGCAGGGTGAACTCGACCGGCGCGCTGGTCCCCTCCTGCCCGGCCTCGTCGCGCACGACGAGCGTCATGCGGATGCGGGCGCCGGCCCAGGGATGCTCGGTGAGGTCGGCGACGGTCTTCGTCTCCTCGCCCGATCGATGGTCGGGCGGGAGCTGCAGGCCGACCACCGGCGCCGCGACGAGCGAGCGCCGGCCGCCGGCACTCTCCGCCCGCTCGATCCGGGCCTCGGCCGAGGCGATGCCGTAATCGTCCTTCGCCTTGTAGGTCAGGTTGAAGGTGCCGCGCGCATTCACTTCGGGCGGGGCCGTGGCGACGATCTCGGGCGCGAGGTCCGGGATGGCCTCGATGGCGAGCGACAGGCCGCCGGGAAGGCCGGTCCGCGCGGCGAGGCCCGTCTTGATGCCGAGTTCCGACGAGCCGGTGAGCTTGTAGCGCCGTTCCCTCAGGCCGTCCTTCGGCGCCTCTCCGGCCTTCTGCTCGGAGAGCCCGGGACCGGCCGCGACGGAGGCCTCGCCCTGTCCGGCCATGCGCACGACGATCGTCGAGCCGACCGGCGCACGGAGCCGCTGCTGGCCCGAGGCGAAGTCGATCATCAGCGGCGGCAGGAGCGTGTAGAGCGGCGGATCGATCCAGCCGTCGATGCGGAAGGCGGAGCCGGGCTCGGGAGCCCCGCGCCAGTCGAAGGCGGCACCGAGGCGCGAGCCGAGTTCGGGACCGGCCACGAAAGCGGCGGCGACGGCGGCCGTGATGGCCGCGGCGCGCAGGGCGAAGGGGTCGCGCCGGGCCATGCCCGGCTTCGGCGCCGCGACGCTCAGCCGCGAGAGATCGGCCTCCGCCCGCCGGCGATGAAGCTCCCAGAGCGCGCGCGAGCCGGGATCCTGCCCGCCGAGCGCGAGCGAATCCTCGAGCGCGCGGGCGGGGCGGTGGCCCGTCCCCGAATCGCGGTCGATCCGGTCGAGGGCGCCGGCCCGGCCCGGCGATCGCAGCCGGACGGCCGGCCAGAAGGCGGCGAGGAACAGGATAGCGAAGAGGCCGAGGCCGATCTGCCGGCCGACCACCGGCAATTCGCCCCAGAGGCCGAGCCAGGAGACCGCGAGGAATGCGAGGAGAACGCCGAGCGGCCACCACAGGGCCGGCCACAGCCGCTCCCAGGCCAAGGCCGCGCTCGCCCGGCGGATCAGGCCATCGAGACGACGACGGACGATCGGGTCAAGCCCGCCACCGTCCGAGGGGCTGCCGCCCGACGCGGCGCCGCCCCCCATCAGAGGGCTGCCTCACGACGCGCGGTCGGTTTGCGTCTCATCCTCCGACGATAGCACGTCCCGCGCCACCCGCCAGTGCAGCCGAATGGCGCGGGGTCCGCGCCGTGCCGCCTGTGGGCGGCCCCGCTTGCGCGACCGGCATCGGACGCGCAAGAGCGGACGGTGCCGGCACATCGATCGGCGGCAGGGAGGATGACCACGTGACGGGACCGCGTTTTCCGCAAATGACCCTCGACGAGTTGAGCGAGGCCCAGCGCCCGCTCGGGGAGCAGATCGTCAAGATCTCGAGCGTCGGGCTCGGCGGGCCCTACAACCCGCTCATCCGCAGCCCGGTGATGGGCCAGCACATGTTCGACCTCCTCGCCTATCTGCGCTGGAACAGCACGGTCCCGACCAAGCTCACCGAGCTCGCCATCCTCATCCAGGGGCGGCTCTGGCGCTCGCAGGTGGAATGGTTCGCGCATTACCCGATCGCGCTGAAGGCGGGGCTCTCGCCGGAGGTCATGGCCGACCTCAAGGCCAACAAGCGCCCGGCCGCGATGCAGGAGGACGAGGCAGCGGTCTACGATTTCTGCATGGAGCTCTCGACGCAGCACAAGGTCTCCGACGCGACCTTCGCCCGTGCGAAGGCGCTGCTCGGCGATCAGGGCGTCGTCGACCTGACGGTCATCAGCGGCACCTACGTCACGGTCGCGATGATGCTCGCGATGGCCGAGCAGGGCGTGCCGGCCGGCAAGGAGCCGCCCTTCGGCCCGAACGATCCCTGAGATCGGCGCTGCCGTTTACCGATCGGTGAGGCGGCGCGGCGAGACTGCCGGGATGTCCAGCGTCTCGCCTGCCGCCACCGTCGAAGCCGCGCTCGTCCTCCAGGCGGAGGCGCGCGCGGACCGCATGGCGACGGCGATGGTCAAGCAGGCGGCCCGGCAGGACCAGGCGCTCGCCGACATGCTGGCCGCCGCCGCGCAGACGGGCGCGGCAGCGCTGCCGGCAGGACAGGGGATCGCCCTCGATCGCAGGGTGTGACGCGGCCCCTCAGGCGACCCAGAGGCCCCGCGCCTTGTGCCAGGCCTCGATCGATTCCTCGGGATAGAGATCGAACCGGCGATCCTTGCGGCCGAAGCGCGGCCTCACCCAGCTCGCCTTGTAGCGCAGCATGAGATGGACCCGTTCGGGCGGCACCGGCAACTCGCTGTCGATCGCCGAGGCGAAAGGATGGGCGAGATCCGGCCAGCTCGGATCCTGCAGCCAGAGCGCGCTCGCGCAGCGCCGGCAGAAATGGCGCTCGCCCGTGCTCTTGCGGCAGGCGCCGTCCTCGTCCGCGATCTCGGCCCGGTAGATGCCGATCGCGGCCTTGCCCTTGACGGAGAGCGTCCGGGCATCCGCCGCGAGGTTGATCGCATAGCCTCCGCCGCCGGCCGTCTTGCGGCAGATGGCGCAATAGCAGAGCTGATAGGGCTGCGGCGTGTGGCTCTCGACCGAGAACGAAACCGCCCCGCAGCGGCAGGCCCCTTCCAGCGTCACCGGCATCGTGCTCTCCCTTCGCCCAGGCGCGCCGCGCCGGGCGCAACATCATGCCGAAACAACCGCGAGGCAGCCTCGGAGGTCCTGCGGTTGTCCCGAACCTCGATGGAGCCGGTCCTGATTCGCGTCCTCGTCACCCTCCTCGCCCTGTCCGCACCGCTCGCCGAGGCCGCGGCTCAGACGAAAACCTATCGTTGGGAGGACGGCCTGTGCCGGCACAGCGTCCGCTACGACCCGCGCAAGGTGGACGAGCAGGCGCTCAAGAGCACCGCCGAGATCCTCAATACCGAGCAGGGCGTCCCGATCGCGATGAGCCCCCTGACGCCCGCGGACGCCGAAAAGCTCGATCCGGCGGGATTCGAGACCCAGTGCGCGGCGACGGCGGCGCGGATGCGCGCCCATCGCCTGCTCCCTCTTCCGGGCATCGAGGAGTATCGGACCGAGCGGGCCCGCCAGATCGACGATGCCTGCGCCTTCGGCTCCGCCCAGCTGCGCAGCCACCGCGATCCCTCGGCGCTGCGCCGCTATGCGCCCGCCGCCGGCCGCTGCGACCGCTTCGTCGACGCGCTCGAAGGGCGGGCCGACCTCACGGCGACGTGGCGGGCCCGAATCACCGAGACCTGCGCGCGCAACGTCGACCCCGCCTCCTGCCGGAAGCGGCGGGAGGATGAGGGTGCGCGGCCGGACGGAGAGGCGCGCAAGCGGCTCTATCTCGTCAGTTTCGGCTGGGGGAACTGCGCGACCGAGTTCGCTGCCTTCAACGGCGAGGGAGCGAAGCGGCGGCAGGCGATGGAAGAGAAGCTGACCCGCGCCTTCAAGAAGGCCTATGGCGTGCGGGAGACCTGCGACGAGCCCTGAAGGCGGCAGCGCCATGGCGTGATGCGGGCATGATTCGGCCGCGTCGCTTCATGTCGAGCGGCGTATCGGCCAGGTCTTCGCGGCGCCCGATCCGCCTTGGCGCATGACCTTCGCGTCGCGCCGTCCTGTCGAAGCTGTGCATGCGACATCCGCACGTCCCCGCGACAGCTTCACATTGTCGTCGTCGAATGGGTATTATGCCGTCCGTGCGAACCCTTAGGCCTTCATCCTGACGGAGGATGTTGTGTGACGGTCCACGTCCAACCACCCAGGGCCGAAGCCTGCCCGGCACTGGTGCTGAACGCCGATTATCGGCCGCTGAGCTATTATCCCCTGTCGGTCTGGTGCTGGCAGGACGCGATCAAGGCGGTCTTCCTCGACCGCGTCGTCATCGTCTCCGAATACGAGACGACCGTGAGTTCGCCGTCCTTCCAGATGCGGCTCCCCTCGGTGGTCTGCCTCAAGACCTACGTCCAGCCGACGCGCAACCCGGCCTTCACCCGCTTCAACGTCTTCCTGCGCGACCGCTTCACCTGCCAATATTGCGGAGCCCGCGAGGACCTCACCTTCGATCACGTGATCCCGCGCTCGAAAGGCGGCCTCACCACCTGGGAGAACGTGGTCGCGGCCTGCTCGCCCTGCAACCTGAGGAAGGCCGACGCCATGCCCCGGGACGCCCAGATGTGGCCGCGGCAGATGCCGTATGCGCCGAGCCTGCACGACCTCCACCGCAACGGCCGCCTCTTCCCGCCGAACTTCCTGCACGAGAGCTGGCTGGACTATCTCTACTGGGACACCGAACTCGAGCCGTAGGGCGCAGACGCCGGATCGCGAAGGCCGGAGCCTCCGTGATCCGATCGGCGCGCGAGCCCGCGGTCGCGGGATCGGCCTCGCGGCCGGTTCTCAGGCCGTCTCCATCCCCTCGAGTTCCGCGATCATGCCCTCGATCACCGAGAGGCCGATCTGCCAGAAGCCGGGATCCTTCGGATCGAGGCCGAAGGGGGCGAGGAGCTGGTCGTAGGGCTTCGTGCCGCCCGCCGAGAGCAGCGCGAAATAGCGCTCGACGAATCCCGGCTCCGCCCGCTCGTAGACGCCGTACAGCGAGTTCACGAGGCAATCGCCGAAGGCATAGGCGTAGACGTAGAACGGCGAGTGGATGAAGTGCGGGATATACGTCCAGAAGGGCCGGTATCCGTCGCCGAGCCGGATGGCCGGGCCGAGGCTGTCGGCCTGGACGGACATCCAGAGATCGCAGAGCTGCTCGGCCGTGAGCTCGCCCTTGCGGCGCTCGAGATGGACCTTCCGCTCGAAGGAATAGAACGCGATCTGGCGCACGACCGTGTTGATCATGTCCTCGACCTTGGCGGCGAGCATGGCGCGGCGCTGCACGACGTTCGTCGTCCCGGCGAGGAGGCGCCGGAAGGTCAGCATCTCGCCGAAGACGCTCGCGGTCTCGGCGAGGGTCAGCGGGGTCGGCGCCATGAGCGCGCCCTGCTTCGCCGCCAGCACCTGATGCACGCCGTGGCCGAGCTCGTGGGCGAGCGTCATCACGTCCCGCGGCTTGCCCTGGTAGTTGAGCAGCACATAGGGGTGCGCCGAGGGCACGGTCGGATGCGCGAAGGCGCCGGGCGCCTTGCCCGGCCGCACCGGCGCGTCGATCCAGTTCTCGTCGAAGAAGCGCCGCGCGATCCCGGCCATCTCGGGCGCGAAATCGCGATAGGCCGACAGCACCGTGTCGCGGGCCTCGGGCCAGGCGATGGTGCGCTGCTCGACCTTCGGCAGGGGCGCATTGCGGTCCCAGTAATCGAGCGCGTCGCGGCCGAACCACTTCGCCTTGAGGCGGTAATAGCGGTGGGAGAGGCGCGGATAGGCCTGCCGCACTGCCTCCGCCAGCGCGTCGACGACCTCGCGCTCGACGCGGTTGGCGAGGTGGCGCGAATCGCCGACATCCTCGAAGCCGCGCCAGCGATCGGAGATCTCCTTGTCCTTGGCGAGGGTGTTGGTGATGAGGGTGAAGACGCGCAGATTCGCGCCGAAGACCTCGCCCAGCGCCTTCGCCGCGTCCCGCCGCAGGTCGCCATCGGCATCCTGGAGCTTGTTCAGGGCGGGCTCGAGCGTCAGCTCCTCGCCCCGGATCCGGAAGCGGAGCGAGGCCAGCGTCTCGTCGAAGAGCCGGTTCCAGGCCGCGCGGCCCGTCACGGACTTCTCGTGGAAGAGCTGCTCGATCCGGTCTTCGAGCTGATACGGCTTGTCGCGCCGCAGATCCTCGATCCAGGGCCGGAAGCGGTCGAGCGGCGGCGCGTTCATCGCCGCCTCCATCGCCGCATCGTCGATGCGGTTCAGCTCGAGCGTGAAGAACAGGAGGTCGCTCGACGCCGTGGTGAGCCGTTCCTGCGTGTCGCCGAAGAACTTCGCCCGCTGCGGATCGGTCGTGTCGCCCGCATAGACGAGGCCCGCATACGAGGCGAGGCGGCCGAGCCGGTCCTCGATCCCCTCATAGCGCTCGACCACCGGGCCGAGCGCCGTGCCGCCCTCCCGCGCCAGGGCGTCGAGGCGGCCCCGATACGTCTCGGCGAAGGCCTTGCACTCGGCCTCGGCCTGCGCGAGGTCCTGGATGAAGGCCTCGCTCCCCATGCCGGGATAGAGATCGGCGAGGTTCCATTCGGGCAGGGGGCCGACCGCATCGGAACCGGCCTTGGCCGCGGCGGATCGGGCGCTTGCGAGGGGCGAGGGATTCATCGTCATGGCCGACATATCGGCCGGACCGCGCCCGGCTTCAACTCGGAAGGCGGCGCCGATCCTCGTCCCGCCCGCTCCTCAGCCTGAAGCAGGCAGAGCGGGGGGCCGTCCGGACATCGGACGAAGCCCGCCGACGATGTCCGGAGGAACCCCGGAATTAACACCGGGTTTACCCTTATGACCGACGATCCGGACACCGCCCCAAAGCCTCATGACCGCCCGCCCGGACCGAATGTCGCAAACCATCCTGATCGTCGATGACGATCCCGTCCAGCGTCGCCTGCTCGAGGCGATGGTGCGCCGATTCGGCTACGAGGTGATCGTCGCCGAGGACGGCGAGGCCGGGCTCGCCGTCATGAAATCGGGCGAGCCGCTCGCGCTCGCGATCCTCGATCTCGTCATGCCGGGCCTCGATGGCTTCGGCGTCCTCGCCGCCATGCGCGAATCGCGCATCGAGATTCCGGCCGTCGTCCAGACCTCCCACGGCTCGATCGAGACGGTCGTCAACGCGATGCGCGCGGGCGCGGTCGATTTCGTCGTCAAGCCGGTCGGGGCCGAGCGGCTCCAGGTTTCCATCAAGAACGCGCTCCGCCTCGGCTCGCTCGAGGACGAGGTGCGGCGCATGCGCCGGCGGGCCGGCAACGCGCTCGGCTTCCGCGACCTCGCCACGCGCAGCCCCGACATGACGCGCGTCATCGGGCTCGCCGAGCGGGCTGCGAAATCCTCGATCCCGGTCCTGATCGAAGGGGAATCGGGCGTCGGCAAGGAGGTGCTGGCGCGCGCCATCCAGGGCTCGGGCGAGCGGCGCGGCAAGCCCTTCGTCACGGTCAATTGCGGTGCGATCCCCGAGAACCTCGTCGAGTCGACCCTGTTCGGCCACGAGAAGGGCGCCTTCACGGGCGCGACCGAGAAACATGCCGGCAAGTTCGTCGAGGCGTCGGGCGGCACGCTCTTCCTCGACGAGATCGGCGAATTGCCGCCATCGGCGCAGGTCAAGCTCCTGCGCGCGCTCCAGGAGGGCGAGGTCGATCCGGTCGGCGGCAAGCGGTCGGTGCGGGTCGATATCCGCCTGATCTCGGCCACGAACCGCTCGCTGCTCGACATGGTGCGCGAGGGCCGGTTCCGCGAGGACCTGTATTACCGCCTCAACGTCTTCCCGATCACGCTGCCGCCGCTCCGCGCGCGCCGGGCCGACATCCCCGATCTCGCGCGCTCCTTCATGGCCCGCTTCTCCGCCGAGGAGGGCAAGCGCGTGCGCGGTATCGCCTCCGACGCGATGACCCTCCTGACGAGCTACGCCTGGCCCGGCAACGTCCGGCAGCTTGAGAACGCCGTCTTCCGCGCGGTCGTCCTCGCCGACGGGGACGAACTCACCCTCGCCGAATTCCCGCAGATCGCGGGACAGGTCGAGGGCTTCGACATCCGCATCCCCGCGGCCCCCCTTCCCAGCGGCCCCGCCTTGCTGCCGGCGGAGCCCATCCGCGAGGTGGTCCGGGTCGAGGTGCGCGATCCGAACGCGACCTCGCTCGTCGCCGATTCCGGGGAGGTGAAGCGGCTCGAAGAGCTCGAGGCCGAGATCATCCGCTTCGCGCTCAGCCATTACCGCGGCCATATGTCCGAGATCTCCCGACGCCTCGGGATCGGACGCTCCACGCTCTACCGCAAGCTCAAGGATCTGGGGCTGGAGGACGGCGACGCCGAAGAGGCCGCCTGAGAGGGCGGCACTGTTGCATCGGTGTGATTGCGAAGCGCCGCAGCGGCGGACAATGCTACCGGCCTGGGATTTCGGGGATACGAATGGGCACGCTCATGCAGGGCGGTGACGGTCAGGGCGCGATGCGGGCCGGGATGCCTGCGGCGCCCCGACGCCGTCGTCTGGCCGGCCTTCTGGCCGGGATCGCGCTGACGGCGATCGGCCCCACGGCATACGCGCTGGCTGAGACCGAGCCCGGCCTGGGGCTCCCGCTTCCGCCCGACGTCACGGTGATCGTGCCGCCGGCTTCGCCCGAGACGTCGGCATCGGCCGAGATCCGCCTCGATCTGCCGCCGGAGCCGGGCCTGCTCGCGGTCGAGGCCGGATCGGCGCCGCAGCCGAAGGCGGAGGTCGCGGCCCCTGCCATCGAGATCCGTCCAGACCTGCCTCCCGAGCCGACCGTCCTCGCGGTGGACGCGGCTGCCGGCGAGGGCCTCCGCTTCGCCACCGAACTCGAACGGCGCCTTGCCGACCCGCAACTGCCTCTGCCGCCGAAGGTGACGGCGCGCGAGCGCGAGGGGATCGCGGCCTTCTACGCCGCGACGGATCACCGGCCGCTCTGGATCGCCGACGGCGCCTGGACGCGGGCGGCGGATTCGCTGATCGACCGTCTCGGCCGCGCCGAGGAGGACGGGCTCGACCCGGCCGATTATCCCGTCCCGAACCTCAGCGGCGGCGGGCGCGCGCTCGACATCGCCGAACTCGCCGATGCGGAACTGAAGCTCAGCGCGGCCGCCTATCTCTACGCCCGCGCCGCACGCGGCGGCCGGCTCGAGCCCAACCGGGTCTCGGCCCTCGTCACGCCCCAGCTCGAGCTGCCGAGCCCGGAGCGGGTGCTGAGCCAGGTCGGAGGCAGCACCGATGCGGGCGAGGCCCTGCAGGGCTTCAACCCGGCCTATCCCGGCTATCGCGCGCTCCGCGAGAAGCTGGCGGAGATCCGGTCGCACCGGCCGGCCGGCATGGTGAAGGCGAAGGGCGCCGTCGTCGCCTCGGCCTCCGACACCCGGCTGCCGAGCGGCTGGTCGCCCCGGCTCGAAGGCGACATCGTCGCGAATATGGAGCGCTGGCGCTGGCTGCCGTCGCGCGTCGCGGATCGCTACATCCTCGTCAACGTGCCCGAATACCAGGTCCGTCTCGTCGAGAACGGCGCCGTGGCTCACGAGGCTCGCGTCATCATCGGCAAGCCCAATACGCCGACCCCGATCTTCTCGGACACGATGGACCACGCCGTCGTGAACCCGTCCTGGTACATCCCGCCGTCGATCCTCCGGAAGGAGATCCTGCCGGGGCTCGCCAAGGATCCAGACTACGCCGCCAAGCGCGGCTACACGGTGACGCGGCGCGGCAACGTGACCTCGGTGCGCCAGCCGCCGGGGCCGCGGAACGCCCTCGGCTACATCAAGCTGATGTTCCCGAACGACCACGCGGTCTACCTGCACGACACTCCGAACCGGAACCTGTTCTCCTCCGCGCGGCGCGCCTTCAGCCATGGCTGCGTTCGCGTGCAGAACCCGTTCTCGCTGGCGGGCAAGATCCTGGGCAACGGGTGGAGCGAGGCGCGTCTCAAGAGCCTGATCGGCCGGGGCGAGCGGACGATCTTCCTGGAAGAGCGCATGCCGATCCACCTCGCCTATTTCACGACGAGCGTGGACGAGGCTACCGGCCGCGTCTCGAGCGCGGAGGACGTCTACGGCATCCATCGCCGCGTCCGGAACGCGCTCGGCCTCGGCGGCTGAGCCGGGCTGCGCCAAGGAAAAGGCCGCCTCTCGCGAGGCGGCCTTAACTCGTCGCGGAGCCTCCGATCCAGGGGGGCTGACGGATCGGAAGCGGCTGGACGCTGAGCCGGAGATTCGACCCCCAAAGCGGCCCTCCGAGGGCCGATCGGCGGCGAAAGCATGGCGAACGGCCCCGCTTCTCGGCGCCTTGCCGCGCGCGCCGGGAGCGTCGATCATGGCACGGACAGGTCTCGACACGGATCGCGCCATGCCGAAGCAAGCTTCGCCCATCCTCTTCACCAACGCCGCCCTGATCGACGGCGTCGCCGACGAGGCACGGCCCGGCGGGCATGTCCTCGTCGAGGGCGGGGTGATCCGGGAGGTCTCCGATCGCCCGATCACGGCACGCGGAGCCCGGGTGATCGACCTCGCCGGCCGGACCCTGATGCCGGGGCTGATCGACTGCCATGTCCACGTCATCGCGACGATCGCCGATCTCGGCGCCAACGCCCTCCTGCCGGACGCGATCGTCGCCTTCCGCTCGGCGCAGATCATGCGCGGCATGCTCATGCGCGGCTTCACGACCGTCCGCGATCTCGGCGGCGCGACCCACGCCCTCGTCGAGGCGATCGAGGAGGGCCTGATCGAGGCGCCGCGCCTCGTCATCTGCGGCAAGTCGATCTCGCAGACCGGCGGCCATGCGGATCTCCGAGGCCCCGTCGACGAGCGCGATTTCGGCTATCAGGCCCGGCGGCTCGGAGCGCTCGGGCGCATCGCCGACGGCGTCGATGCCTGCCGCGCCGCGGCGCGGGACGAAATCCGCCGCGGTGCCAAGTTCATCAAGATCATGGCCAATGGCGGCGTCGCCTCGCCGACCGATCCGATCGCCTTCCTCGGCTTCTCGCGCGAGGAGATCACGGCGCTGGTCGAGGAGGCACAGAACGCCCAGACCTACGTCGCCGCCCATCTCTATACCGACGAGGCGATCCGACGGGCCGTCGAATGCGGCGTTCATTCCGTCGAGCATGCGAACCTGATCCAGCCCAAGACCGCCCGGCTGATGAAGGAGCGCGGCGCCATCGCCTGCCCGACCCTCGTCACCTTCGAGGCGCTGAAGAACGAGGGTGCGAGCCTCGGCCTGCCGCCAGCCTCCGTCGCCAAGATCGACGACGTCCGCCTCGCCGGCCTCGAATCGCTCGAGATCATGCGCAAGGCCGGCGTGACCATGGCGTACGGCACCGACCTCCTCGGGCCGATGCACCGGCATCAATCGGAGGAGTTCGTCATCCGCGGCCAGGTGCTGCCGGCGATCGAGGTCATCCGATCCGCGACGCGGGATGCGGCGAAGCTGCTTCGCATGGAGGGCGAGATCGGGACGATCGCCGAGGGGGCGCAGGCGGACCTGATCGTCGTGGAGGGCAATCCGCTCTCCGACCTCGCGCTCCTGACGCATCAGGGCGCGCATATGCCGGCCATCATGAAGGCCGGCCGCTTCGTGAAGGAAGAGCTGCGCTGACGGGGGCGACCCTTCTCTCCACCGTCCTGGCCGGGCTTGGCCCGGCCATCCACGACGGAGCGTGCCGGCTGCGACCCCGTTGACGTCTGACGCGCCGCAGAGGCGTGGATGGACGGGCCGAGCCCGGCCATGACGAGGAGACGCTTCAGCCGCCTATTCCAATGCGCTGCAGACAAGTCTTTGTCCGTACAGACGGCCCGATTTCCGAAAACTCTCCACAATTGCCTGGAATGGCAGACCGAATTCGTCAACGCCTGTTCGACAGTCTGCCGGGACACCTCGATGTCCGGATTGCGCCTGCATGCTGCATCAGGCCCATCCTCTTCGCGAGAGACGCCATGGATCGCCGCCAATTCAGCCTATCTCTTCTCTCCTTGCCCCCGGTCATCCTGGCCGGAGCGGCTGAGGCCGCCCGTGCCGCGCCGCGCGGCGCCTCGTCCGACGCCGCGGCGGCCGCGCAGATGATCTCCGCCATCCGCGCCCGCTACGGTCGCGGGCCGGTCGGTATCGATCCGCGCATGAACGCCGCCGCACAATATCAGGCCGGGT
Organism: Enterovirga rhinocerotis; assembly: GCF_004363955.1. Lineage (GTDB taxonomy): Bacteria > Pseudomonadota > Alphaproteobacteria > Rhizobiales > Beijerinckiaceae > Enterovirga > Enterovirga rhinocerotis. Next base: position 250,338 of record NZ_SNZR01000013.1, on the reverse strand, counting down.
CGATCGCGCGGATCGGCTCGCTCTCTCACGGCGATTTCGCCGGCCGGGTCCGCCAGTTCGGGCTTCGCGGCGCGATGGCCGAGAACCTCGCCTATGGCGCGAACGATGTCGGCGGCGCCATCGCGCAATGGCAGGGCTCCTCGGCCCATCTCAACAACCTCCTGATGCCCGGTGCGAGCCGGATCGGGGTCGGGCGGGCCGACGGTCTGACCACGCGCTACTGGGCGATGGTCATCGGCTGATCGCCGCTGGTCCGGCGTTCCGTTCTCGGCTATCGCGGCCATGGGCCGCACGGGGAGACGGGAATGCTGCGCGATTTCGAGAATGGAGGGCGCTCGCTCGCCCTCGGCCAACGCGGCATGGCCGCGACCTCGCACACGCTGTCCACGCTCGCCGCGCTCGACATCCTGCGCGCCGGCGGCAATGCGCTCGATGCCGCCGTCGCCGCCTGCGCGGTGCAATGCGTGGTCGAGCCGGGCTCGACCGGGATCGGCGGCGATTGCTTCGCGCTCATCGCTCCGAAGGGCGGCGCCGAAGTCGTCGCCTATAACGGCTCGGGCCGGGCCCCGGCCGCCGCGACGCCCGCACGGCTCGCCGAGATCGGCGTCACGAAGCTCGAGCGCCAGACGCCCCATACCGTCACGGTTCCGGGAGCCGTCGAGGCCTGGGAACGCCTCCTCGCCGATCACGGCACGCTCAGCCTGCGCGAGGTCCTGAAACAGGCCATCGCCTATGCCCGCGACGGCTACCCCGTCGCCCCGCGCACCCTCCGCGACTGGCGCGCCCAGGAGGCGCTGCTCGCGCGCGATGCGAATGCCGCTCGCATCTTCCTGCCGGGCGGCAAGCCGCCGGCGCTCGGCTCGCTGCACCGCCAGCCGGAACTCGCCGAGACGCTGCAGGCGATCGCGGAGGGCGGCTCGCGCGCCTTCTACGAGGGCCGCGTCGCCGAGGACATGGTCGGCTGCCTCTCCGGTCTCGGCGGCCTGCACACGCTCGAGGATTTCGCCTCGGCGCGCGGCGAATATGTCGAGCCGATCAAGACCGGCTTCCGCGGCTACGACATCTGGGAATGCCCGCCGAACGGGCAGGGCATCATCGCCCTCATGATCCTGAACATCCTGTCGCATTTCGAAGGGCGAGGCGATCCGCTCTCGCCCGAGCGGCTTCATATCGAGGTCGAGGCGACGCGCCTCGCCTATGCCGCGCGCGATGTCCATCTCGCCGATCCGGCCAAGGCCGAGGTCCCGGCCGAATGGCTGCTCTCGCAGGACCTCGCCGCCGATCTCGCCCGCCGCATCGACCCGAGCCGCGCGCTCGCCCCCCTGCCGGCGGTGCCCCAGCCCGCGCATAAGGACACGGTCTACATCACCGTGGTCGACAAGGACCGGAACGCCGTCTCCTTCATCAACTCGATCTTCCACAACTTCGGATCGGGCCTGATGAGCCCGAAGACGGGCGTGCTGTTCCACAATCGCGGCGAGAGCTTCGTGCTCGATCCGGCCCATCCGAACGCCATCGCACCGGGCAAGCGGCCGATGCACACCATCATCCCCGGCATGATGACGAAGGACGGGCGTGCCGTGATGCCCTTCGGCGTGATGGGCGGCCACTACCAGGCGATGGGCCATGCCCATCTCGTCTCGAAGGTGCTCGATTACAGGCTCGACGTTCAGAGCGCGATCGACCTGCCCCGTCTCTTCCCGCTGCCGGGCGGCTCGGTGAAGGTCGAGATGGAGAAGCGGCTGCGCGAGACGGTCGGCCCCGCCTTCGAGCGGCTCGGCTACGAGGTCGTCGTGCCCGCGGCCGCGATCGGCGGCGGCCAGGCGATCTGGATCGACGCGGAGCACGGCACGCTGCAGGGCGGCTCCGACCCGCGCAAGGACGGCTGTGCGCTCGGCTATTGAGGGACGCCGCCCTTCACCCCTTCTCCCCTTGCGGGAGAAGGTGGCCCCTGCGTCAGCAGGGGGCGGATGAGGGGTGAAACACAACCATCAACGTCGTGTCTCCACCCCTCATCCGTCACGGCTTCGCCGTGCCACCTTCTCCCGCAAGGGGAGAAGGAGAGTGAGGGCTACAGGATGAAGCGGCTGAGATCCGTGTTCGCCGCAAGTTGCTCGACCTCCTGGCGCACATAGGCGCCATCGACCGTGAAGACCTGCCCGCTCCGGTCGGGCGCGGTGAAGGAGATGTCGTCGAGGACCCGCTCCAGCACCGTCTGGAGCCGGCGCGCGCCGATATTCTCGACCGTCGAGTTCACCTCGACCGCGACCTTGGCGAGCGCGTCGATCGCATCCTCCGTGAAGGCGAGCTCGACGCCCTCGGTTTCCATCAGCGCCACCGATTGCTTGATCAGCGAGGCTTCGGTCTCGGTCAGGATGCGGCGGAAATCGTCGGCCGTGAGCGGCTGCAGCTCGACGCGGATCGGCAGGCGCCCCTGCAATTCCGGCAGCAGGTCCGACGGCTTCGAGACGTGGAAGGCGCCGGAGGCGATGAAGAGCACGTGGTCGGTCTTGACCGGTCCGTGCTTGGTCGAGACCGTGGTTCCCTCGATCAGCGGGAGGAGGTCGCGCTGGACGCCCTCGCGCGAGATGTCGGCCCCGGCCCGCCCGCCCTCGGAGCGGGCGCAGATCTTGTCGATCTCGTCGAGGAAGACGATGCCGTTATCCTCGACCTGCCGGATGGCCTCCTGCACGATCGTATCCTGATCGAGCATCTTGTCGGATTCCTCGGCGATCAGGGGCTCGTACGCCTCCTTCACGGTGGTCCGGCGCGTCTTCTTCTGGCCGCCGCCGAAGGCCTTGCCGAGCACGTCGTTGAGGTTGATCGCGCTCATCGAGGCGCCGGGCATGCCGGGGATCTCGAACATCGGCATGCCCTGCTGGCCGCCGGCGACCTCGATCTCGATCTCCTTGTCGTCGAGTTCGCTGGCCCGCAGCTTCCTGCGGAAGCTCTCGCGCGTCGCCGAGGACGCGGTCTGGCCGACCAGAGCGTCGAGGACGCGCTCCTCGGCCGCGAGCTGGGCCTTGGCCTGGACGGACCGGCGCTTCTCGTCGCGCACGAGCCCGATGCCGATCTCGACGAGGTCGCGCACGATCTGCTCGACGTCGCGGCCGACATAGCCGACCTCGGTGAACTTCGTCGCCTCGATCTTGATGAAGGGCGCGCCCGCGAGCCTGGCGAGACGGCGCGAGATCTCCGTCTTGCCGCAGCCGGTGGGTCCGATCATCAGGATGTTCTTGGGTGCGATCTCATCGCGGAGCGGCCCCTCGACCTGCTGGCGGCGCCAGCGGTTGCGGAGCGCGATGGCGACCGCACGCTTCGCGTCCTGCTGGCCGACGATGAAGCGGTCGAGTTCGGAGACGATCTCGCGGGGGGAGAAGGTGGTCATGTCCGTCCGGGCGAAGTAGAAGCCCGGAGATAGGCATGCAGCACCGCGCTGTCACCTCATGCCGGCCGGGCAGGATGAACAAGCAACCGACGATCTGGATGCTGGCCGGCCCGAACGGCGTCGGCAAGACGACCTACGCCTTCCGACATATCCGCGCGGTCGCCGGAACGGTGCGGTTCATCAATCTCGACGAGATCGCGCGAGGCCTCTCGCCGATGGATCCCGAGGCCGAGAAGAATACGGCCGCCCGCATCGCGCTCGATCGGTTCGACGCCTATCTGGGCGCCAAGGGCGAGGGGGGTGATTTCTCCATGGAGACCACGCTTGCGGGACTGACGTATCTGCGTCGGTTGCAGCACGCGAAATCCCTCGGCTGGCGGATTCACCTCCTCTATTTCGTCGTCGCCACGCCCGAGGCGGCGCTGGCGCGGATCGCCCGCCGCGTCAGCGAGGGCGGCCACGCGGTGCCGGAGGCCGATGCGCGACGGCGCTTCGCGCGCTCGATCGCGAATGTCCCGCGCTACGTCGCGCTCGCCGATATGTGGCGGGTCTTCGACAACAACGGCGGTCAGCCGAAGGTCGCGGCGGAAGGGCGCGCCGGCTGCATCGCCTATCGCGGGGCGACGGATGGCCTCCCCTCCCCCCTGACCGCGATCCTCGAACACCTGCCGGCCTGCGCGGAAGCCTGAAACCTACCGCGGCGCGTGGGGCGGCAGGCGGGCCGCCCAGGCGGGACCGAGGCGGGAGACCACCGCCGCCCGAAGCGGCGTCCAGCCGGCACTGAGCACGAGCACGAAGGCGCCGAGGAGCAGCACCGTCACCGGCCCCGTGTAGTCGTTGAAGCCGATGGTGCGGAACAGCGAGGCGAAGGCCCAGCCCGCATAGACGAGCCCCGAGACCAGGAGGGCTCGCCGATCGACGAGGATCGCGACCGCGGCGAGGATCGCGAAGATCGCGAGGACGAGGGCGGCCGAGGCCGGCCCGATCCCGTATTGGGTGGCGCCGACCGCCTGGAACACCGAATGGACGATCATAGGCGCGGCGAGCAGGTGCAGCCAGAAGGCGATATCGGTCCGGCGGGTCTCGCGCAGCGGATCGCTGAGGTCGAAGCGCATGGCGAGCGCGAAGATCGCAAGGCCGAGGCCGAAGACGATGGGCGTCGCGGAGGCCGCCATGAGCTGGGGCGCGGCGGCCATGAGCAGCGTGATGGCGGCGAGCGACAGAGCCGAGACGCCCGCCGCGATCGTGATCGGCACGCGGAAGCGCCAGTAATGCAAGGCCGCGAGGGCCGAGGTGCCGATCGCCGCGAGCGCGACGCTCCGGGCGTCGGCGAGGTTCGGCAGCGCACCGATCCCCCAGCCGCGTCCCCAGCCCCAGGCCCAGAGCGCAAGGAACGAGGATCCCTTCTGCGCTCCGAGGAAGAGGCTCAGGGCCATGAAGGCGGAGCAGACGAAGATCGCGAGCAGCACGATCGAGGGCAGCGCCATCCGCCGCCGCCGGGTGAAGAACTCGGCGAGGCCCCAGCTCATCGCCGCGAGCAGGGCGAGCCCGGCGGCAGGCGGCAGCGACATGCCGATCAGGTACATCGCCGCGCCGAGGAAGAGCGCGATGCCCATCGTCACGAAGATATCGGCGAAGCCCGTGATGAAGCGCAGCCGCTCCTCGTCGACGGGCGGGGCCTGGACCGGTCCCTCGACCTCGCGGGCAAGGCTGAGGAGCGCCAGCCGCTGGCCGTCGGAGACGAGGCCCTTCTCGACCGCGAGGTCAAGGACGCGCGCAGAGATCATGCGGCCCTCGTCGGCTTGGCCACGGAAAGAGTGGTGTTCGTCATGGAGGCCATTTCTGATTTCCGTGCATGATGCGCAGAACCTCGACGCGTTCCTTTCGCAGGCGATAGACGAGAATATAGGGCGTCGACGAGATCACGAGTTCGCGCGTTCCTTCAACACGCCCCATTCGCCCGGCGAGCGGCTGCTCGTGCAGGAGCGTGTTCGCACCCTTGCGGATCGCCATGGCGACCCGGCGCGCGCCCTGAGGGCTGTCACGTTCGATGTGATCAAGAATGCGGTCCAGATCGGCAGCGGCCGAGGCAAGCCAGGCAATCGGCGCGCTCAAGAGCGGCGAGCATCGAGCCGTGCAATGCGCGCGGCGAGGTCGTCCATCACGCGCTCGTGTGAAACCCATCTCGCGTCCGAGCCGTCGGCTTCGAGGGTTCTCGTCTCGACCTCGGCTCGGAACCAGGAATCGTGCGCGGCCGCTTCATGACGTGACTTCATCCGGGCGGACTGATCGGGACGGCGCCTCAGCGAATCCTGCGAATGCCCTTCGGCATCGACATCGAACCGACCCAGTCCCAGTTCTTCCCGGACGAAATCCGCCGCCGTGGACAGGTTGCGCCACAAGCGGGGGGTACGAGCCCGCCGGGCAGCGACGGCGCGCTCGCCGCCAGCGTAGCGTACGAGAACGTTCCAGCCGCCCGGTCGGCCGAACACCGTCGCACCTTCGATCGCGCGAGCCTTCGCGAGATCGATGGCCGCCTTGCCATCGATCACGTCGGCGAAGGCCTGAGCCGCTGCTCTTCCCATGTTCCGATCCTGCCCGGGCATGCAGGATTATTTAGTATTGCGACATCGCCGTAAAGGCGCGGCGTCGCTCACTCCTCGAGCGCTTCCACCACCACGTTGCCGTTGGTGTAGACGCAGATCTCGGCCGCGATGGCGAGCGAGCGGCGCACGATGGCCTCGGCGTCGTGTTCGGAATCGGACAGCGCCCGTGCGGCGGCGAGGGCGTAATTGCCGCCCGAGCCGATGGCGGCGATGCCGTTCTCCGGCTCCAGCACGTCGCCCGAGCCCGACAGGAGAAGGCCGACCTCCTTGTCCGCGACCAGCATCATGGCTTCCAGCCGGCGCAGATAGCGGTCCGTCCGCCAGTCCTTGGTCAGTTCGACGCAGGCCCGCGTGAGCTGACCCGGATATTGCTCGAGCTTGGCCTCGAGACGCTCGAACAGGGTGAAGGCGTCGGCCGTCGCCCCGGCGAAGCCGCCGATCACGGCGCCCTTGGCGAGACGGCGCACCTTGCGGGCATTCCCCTTCACGATCGTCGGGCCGAGGCTGACCTGGCCGTCGCCGCCGATCACGACGCGGCCGCCCTTGCGCACCATGAGGATGGTGGTCGCGTGCATGGAGGGAGGCTGCGGGGAAGCGTAATGATCCAAGGACGTATCTCTGGCGAATGGCGGCACTCGCCGTCACTTAAGCATCGGTCCGAAAAAATCCATTCAGGCCGCCGGCGGCAAGGCAGCCCCGCACCGGGGCTGTGGCGCGGCGGCATCGGCCTTGCTAGAGAGTGCCCGCAATTCAGGCATCGGCTCCCGGCGGCGGTCGCGAGGGACGACCGCGAGTGAAGAACAGGACGGACATCATGCGCTCCGCGAGCGTGAGCCGACGCACGAACGAAACCGACGTCTCGGTCTCGGTGGGCCTGGACGGCACCGGCAAGGCGAGCATCGCCACGGGCGTCGGCTTTCTCGACCATATGCTGGAGCTCCTGGCACGCCACGCCCTCGTCGATCTCGAGGTGAAGGTGACGGGCGATCTGCATGTCGATTTCCATCACACGACGGAGGATGCGGGGATCGCCCTCGGCGAGGCCGTGCGGACGGCGCTCGGCGACAAGCGCGGCATCGTGCGTTACGCCAGCCTCGACCTGCCGATGGACGAGACGCTGACCCGCGTCGCGATCGACGTGTCCGGCCGGCCGTTCCTCGTATTCCGCAGCGAGTTCCCGACCCAGAAGATCGGCGAGTTCGACACCGAGCTCGTGCGCGAATTCTTCCAGGCCTTCGCGATGAATGCGGGCATCACCCTGCATATCGAGACGCTGTACGGCGCGAACAGCCACCATATCGCGGAAAGCTGCTTCAAGGGCCTCGCCCGGGTCCTGCGTCAGGCCGTCTCGCGCGATCCGCGCGAGGGCGACCGCGTGCCCTCGACGAAAGGCAACCTGTGAGCGCGAGCTACACTCTCCACGTCGCGCCCTTCGCCACCCCCGGCGACGAGACCGCGCTCGATCGGGCCGTGCTCGTGCGCGACGGCTTCTCGTGGTGGGCCTTCCTCGTCCCCCCGCTCTGGTTCGCCGCGCATCGCCACTGGCTGATCGGGCTCGCGACGCTCGTCCTCCTGATGGGCTTCTGGATGGGCCTGCGCGCCGTCGGCATCCCCGAGAACGCCGTCTTCTGGGCGACGGTGCTCCTCTGCCTCCTGTTCGGCCTCGAAGGCGCGAGCCTGCGCCGCTGGGATTATGCGCGCCAGGGCCGGCCATCCGTCGATGTCGTCTTCGCGGCGAACGAGGCCGAGGCCGAGGCGAAGGCCTTCGCCCGCTGGCTCGACGGCACCCCGCTCGCGACGCCCCACGCCCTCGCATCGATGCCGGCGGCCGGCCAGGGCCTTGCGCGTCCCTTCGCGCCCTCGCCTTGGGCGCGGTCCGCCCCCGAACCTGTGATCGGCCTCTTCCCCGATGCGGAGGGCCGGCGATGAGGGTCGCGCTCGTCGATTACGGCTCCGGCAACCTGCACTCGGCCGCGAAGGCGTTCGAGCGGGCCGCGCGGGAGGCGGAGATTCCGGCCGAGATCGCGGTCACGGCCGATCCCGACGCCGTCGCCGCAGCCGATCGCATCGTTCTGCCCGGCGTCGGCGCCTTCGCCGATTGCCGCCGCGGCCTCGATGCCGTGGACGGCATGGTCGAGGCCATGGAACAGGCGGTCGGGGCCAAGGGCCGCCCCTTCCTCGGCATCTGCGTCGGCATGCAGCTCATGGCGACGCGCGGTCTCGAGAAGGAGACGACCCCGGGCCTCGACTGGATCGCGGGAGACGTCGCAGCGATCCGGCCGAACGATTCGTCGCTCAAGATCCCCCATATGGGATGGAACACGCTCCATCTGCAGCGCGAGCATCCCCTGACGGACGGGATCGATCTGGGCCCCGATGGGCTTCACGCCTATTTCGTGCATTCCTACGCGCTCGAGCCGATGCAGGCCGAGGATCTCGTCGCGGTCTCCGCCTATGGCGGCCCGATCACGGCCATCGTCGCGCGCGGCAACATGGCCGGCACGCAATTCCATCCGGAGAAGAGCCAGACGCTCGGCCTCTCCCTCATCGCCAATTTCCTACGGTGGCATCCGTGATTCTCTTTCCCGCGATCGATCTCAAGGAAGGTCGCTGCGTTCGTCTGATCCAGGGCGACATGAAGCAGGCGACGGTCTTCAGCGACTCGCCCGCCGACCAGGCAGCGTCCTTCGTCGAGCAGGGCTTCGAATGGCTGCATATCGTCGATCTCGACGGCGCCTTCGCCGGCCGGCCGATGAACGCGGAGGCGGTCGAGGCCATCCTCAAGCGCGTCTCGATCCCGATCCAGCTCGGCGGCGGCATCCGCGAGATGCGCACCATCGAGGGCTGGCTCTCGAAGGGCGTGCGCCGCGTCATCATCGGCACCGCCGCCGTGCGCGATCCCGGGCTCGTGCGCGAGGCGGCCCGGGTCTTCCCCGGCCAGATCGCGGTCGGGATCGACGCCAAGGACGGGCGGGTCGCGGTCGACGGCTGGGCGCAGAGTTCCAGCATGACCGCCGAGGAGCTCGGCCGGCGCTTCGAGGATGCCGGCGTCGCCGCCATCATCTACACCGACATCTCGCGCGACGGCATCCTCAAAGGCCTCAACATCCCGATGACGCTCGCCCTCGCGGAGGCCGTCTCGATCCCCGTCATCGCCTCGGGCGGGCTCGCCTCGCTCGCCGATATCGAGCGCCTGACCGCGCCCGATTGCGCGAGGCTCGCCGGCGCCATCACGGGCCGCGCGCTCTATGACGGGCGGATCGACCCGGTCGAGGCGCTGGCGCTGCTCCGCGGGGAGCGCAAGGCCGTCACTCTCGCGACCGGCCCGGTGCCGCCGGCAGGAACCGCCGCATGACCGACAAGCCGAGCCTGACCCTCCGTCCCCTCGGCGAGGCCGACCGCGCCGCGTGGGAGCCGCACTGGCAGGGCTATCTCGCCTTCTACCAGACGAGCGTCCCGGCCGAGACGACGGACATCACCTGGTCGAGGCTGCTCGACCCCGCCGAGCCGATGCATGTCATCGGCGCCTTCGGGCAGGGCGCGGATGGACGCGAGATGCTGCTCGGCATCGTGCATTACATCTTCCATCGCTCGACCTGGACGCCGGGGAACTACTGCTACCTCCAGGACCTCTTCACCGCACCCGAGGCGCGCGGACAGGGCGTCGGCCGGGCGCTGATCGAGGCGGTCTACGGCAAGGCGAAAGAGGCCGGAGCGAGCCGCGTCTACTGGCTGACCCAGGAGGGCAACGCGACCGCGCGCGCCCTCTACGACCGGGTCGCCGATCATCCGGGCTTCACGATCTACCGCAAGCAGATGTGACGGGAGCGAGCGCTCCCTTCTCCCCTTGCGGAGAAAGGCGCTGGCCCGCCTAACCGTTCTCGCGGAATCCCGGATACAGCGTCATGCCGCCGTCGACGAAGAGCGTCGTGCCGGTGACGTAGTCGGAGAGGTCCGAGGCGAGCCAGAGAGCGGCCCGCGCGACGTCCTCCGGCTCTCCGATGCGGCCATAGGGGATCAGCGTCAGCAGCTTCGCCAGCGCCTCGGGCGTGTCCCAGGCCTCCCGGTTGATGGGGGTGCGGATGGCGCCGGGCGCGATCGAATTGATGCGGATCCCGCGATCCGCATATTCCTGCGCCAGCGACTGCATCAGAAGCTTCACGCCGCCCTTCGAGGCGGCATAGTTCACATGGCCTGCCCACATGATGACCTCGTGCACCGAGGACATGCAGACGATCTTCCCCGTGGCGCGACTGATCGCGGGTTGCGGGCCACGCGCCAGGAACTCCCGGATGGCGGCCCGGCAGCACAGGAACTGACCGGTCAGGTTCACGTCGATCACGCGCCGCCACTGATCGAGCGTCATCTCGTGCGCGGCGGCATCGCGCTGCAGACCGGCATTGGCGACGAGGATGTGGATGGTGCCGAACGCCTCCTTCGCCGCCGCGAAGAGCGCCTCGACATCCGCCTCCGACGACACGTCCGCCTGCACGGCGAGAGCCTCCGAGCCGGCGGCACGGATGGCCGCGCAGACCGCCTCGGCGCCCTCGCGCTCGGAGCGGTAGTTCACCACCACCGTCGCGCCGGCAGCCCCGAGCGCCTTGGCCGTCGCGGCGCCGATCCCGGACGACGCGCCGGTCACGAGCGCGACATGGTTCGAGAGGTCGAGGGTCAAGGGGGACATGGAAGGCTCCCGATGGGTGAAATTTGTCTCCTTGGATGATATCTTGATGACCTCAGGAGATATCGCAATGGCGCTATTCATCCGCGACGAAGCTGTGACCGCCTTGGCGGAGGAGGTCCGCCGGCTAACTCACGCGAGAACCAAGACGGAAGTGGTTCGCCAAGCGCTGGAGGCCCGTCTGGCCGAGATCAGGCAATCGATGCCTTTGAAGGAGCGGCTGGCGCGGTCGAAGGCCCTGGCGGACGTAATCGGCCCGAATGATCCGACCTTCGACATGAAACGGCACAGCGACGAGATGTGGGGCGAGGCCTGATGTTCCTCGACGCCTCCGTCATCGTCGCGATTCTCGCTCGTGAGTCGGGCTCGGACGAGTACGAGAACCGGCTCGCGGCGAGTGAAGGTCCGTTCTTTCTTTCGCCCTTGGTGAAGTTCGAGGCTTCGGTCGCGCTGGCTCGTCTCAGATCGCCCGGCGGACGAACGTCCGTCGAAACCATTCGCCGAGCCGCCCGCGCCGTGGAGGCCTTCGTCGAGGATATCGCGGCAGAGGAAATCGCGATCTCGCCCGAGATCGGCAGGGGTGCGCTGGAGGCGGCTGCGATCTACGGCAAGGCCGTCGGCCATGCCGCCTCGTTGAACTTCGGGGATTGTTATTCCTATGCCTGCGCCAAGTCGCTCAAGGTCCCGCTTCTGTACAAGGGCGACGACTTTTCCCTGACCGATCTTGCCTGACGGGAGAGATCGGGTCCGAAAGCGCTGGCGCGGAGCCAAACTTAGGCCTCGCGCTCCAGGATCAGCGTCGCGAGCGGCGGCAGGGTCAGCGTCAGGCTGTGGGGCCGGCCGTGGCTTTCGGCCTCCACGGTGCGCACCGAGCCGCCATTGCCCATGCCGGAGCCGCCATAGGCGGCGGCATCGGTGTTGACGACCTCCCGGTAGGTCCCCGGCAGCGGCACGCCGATGCGGTAGCCCTCGCGCGGCATGGGCGTGAAGTTCGAGACGACCACGGCGACGCGATCCTCGTCCGTGCCGCGCCGGAGCCAGGCGATGACCGAGTTCTCGGCGTCGTCCGCCACGAGCCATTCGAAGCCGCCGGCCTCCGTGTCCCGCTCGTGGAGGGCGGGCACCGAGCGGAAGGCGTGGTTGAGGTCGCGCACCAGCGAGCGCACGCCGCTATGCAGCCCGTCCTCGAGCAGGTGCCAATCGAGGCTGCGGTCGTGGTTCCACTCGCGCTCCTGGCCGAACTCGCCGCCCATGAAGAGCAGCTTCTTGCCGGGATGGCCCCACATGAAGCCGAAATAGGCGCGCAGATTCGCGAATTTCTGCCAGCGGTCGCCGGGCATCTTGCCGAGCAGCGAGCCTTTCCCGTGCACCACCTCGTCATGCGAGAGCGGCAGCATGAAGTTCTCGGAGAAGGCGTAGAGGAGGCCGAAGGTCAGGTTGTGGTGGTGGTAGCGCCGATGCACCGGCTCCTTCGACATGAACAGGAGCGTGTCGTGCATCCAGCCCATGTTCCACTTGAAGCCGAAGCCGAGGCCGCCCGTATAGGTCGGGTGCGAGACGCCGGGCCAGGAGGTCGATTCCTCGGCCACCGTCATGACGCCCGGATCGGCCGCATAGACGGTCTCGTTCATGCGCCGCAGGACGTCGATCGCCTCGAGATTCTCGTTGCCGCCGAACCTGTTCGGCACCCATTGGCCGGCTTGGCGGGAATAATCGAGATAGAGCATCGAGGCGACGGCATCCACGCGCAGCCCGTCGAGATGGTAGCGCTCGAGCCAGAACCGGGCATTGGCGACGAGGAAGGCCGCGACCTCCTGGCGCCCGTAATTGTAGATGTAGGTTCCCCAATCCTGGTGGAAGCCCTGACGCGGATCGGCATGCTCGTAGAGATGCGTGCCGTCGAGGAGGGCGAGGCCGTGCGCATCGCTCGGGAAGTGGCCCGGGACCCAGTCGAGGATCAGGCCGAGGCCCGCCTCGTGCGCCGCCTCGACGAAATGGATGAAATCCTCCGGCGTGCCGAAGCGGCTCGTCGGCGCGAAGAGGGCGAGGGTCTGGTAGCCCCAGGAGCCGTCGAACGGGAATTCGGTGATCGGCAGCAGCTCGATATGGGTGAAGCCCATCTCCTTCACATAGGGGATGAGGCGTTCCGCGAGCTCCCGGTAGGTCAGATAGCGGTTGCCTTCCTCGGGAACGCGCGCCCACGAGCCGAGATGGCATTCATAGACCGAGATCGGCTTGTGCCGCTGGTCGCCCTCGGCGCGGGCGGCCATCCAGGCGGCGTCGCGCCAGGCATGGTCCTTGGCGACATGGACGATCGAGGCCGTCGCCGGCGGCTTCTCGGCGGCGAAGGCCATCGGATCGGCCTTCTCGTGGCGCTCGCCGTCGGCGCCGAGAAGCTCGTACTTGTAGCGCTCGCCGGAACCGAGGCCCGGCAGGAACAGAGCCCAGACGCCGCTGTCGTGGAGACGGCGCATCGGGTGCCGCCGGCCGTCCCAGTTGTTGAAACCGCCGACGACGCTGACGCGCCGCGCATTCGGCGCCCAGATCGCGAAATGGATGCCCTCGATCCCGGCGACGCTCGCCGGCTGGGCGCCGAGGAGGCGCTGGGGCGCATCGGATCCGACGTCCCGGATGCGGCCCATCTCCTCGAAGCCGGGGATGGAGCCGAAGCTGTAGGGGTCCCGGCTCTCCTGGACGGTGCCGCCGGGCCATTCGATCCTGAGGCGATAGCCCGGCTTTTCGGGAGACGACAGGCGGGCGACGAAGAACCCGGCCGGGTCGAGCCGCATCGTCGGCACCGGGGCCTCGCGCCCGTCGAGCAGGATCGAGACGGAGACGGCGTCGGGCAGCATCGCACGGATCTCCCATTCGCCGCGGGCCGTCTCGTGCGGGCCGAGCACAGCGAAGGGATCGCCGTGCCGGGCCTGGACGATCGCGCCGATCGCGGCCGGCTCCACGCGGATGGAGGAGGACGATGCCGCCTGTCCGGCGGTCGCGTCGCGGGGGGCAGCCTTTCGGGCAGCCGTCATGCATTCGCTCCTTCGTCGAGAAGGGCAAGAACGCCCCGGACCGGGATTTCGATCCAATCCGGGCGGTTATTCGCCTCGTAGTTGATCTCGTAGAAGGCCTTGCCGAGGAGGTGCAGGCGCATCAGCGCCCGGCGTGTGGCATCGTCCTCGACCCAGGCTGGGCTGCCCTCCGTCGCCTCCTCGTAGGCGTGCAGGAACTGCGCCTCGACCAGTTCGAGCCAGGTTCCGGCGAGGAGCGCGATGCGCTCGCTCGTCTCCGGCAGCCGGGAGGCGACGTCCCGCGCGCCGGCATCGGCCGCATAGGCGAAGGAGCGCAGCATGCCGGCGACGTCGCGCAGGGGCGAGAACTTGCCCCGCCGCTCCTTCGACGGCCGCGACGGCTCGCCCTCGAAATCGACGATCATCACGTCGTCCTGGGCGATCAGCACCTGACCGAGATGGAAGTCGCCATGGATGCGGCTCTTGATGGCCGATCGCGGATCGATGGCGAGGCCATCGAGCAGGGCAAGGCACTCGTCGCGCCGTCCCAGAAGATCGGCGACGGAGCCGGCCTGGTCGCGGATCGCCGCAAGCGCGGCGAAGGCCCGGTCGGCCTGTTCGCGGGCATCGGCCACAGCCGCCGCGACATCCTCCGCCGTCAGGGGTTCGGAGGCGAAGTTCTCGTCATCGGTCGGCGTGGCGAAGGCGGCATGCATCTCGCCGGTGCGGCGCCCCATCACGGCGGCGTAGCGCAGATAGGGCTTGGTCGCCTCGAGCAGCGCCTCGTCGTCCTCCGGCGGCATGAGCGCCAGCATGTCGAGCTCGCGCGAGAGCGTCTCGACCGTGAGGCGCCAGGCATCGCCCTGGTTGCGCACGAAACTCTGAAGCAGGGCGAGCGCGACGGTCGCGCCCTCGGGGCTCACATACTCGATCGTGCCGAGGGTCGAGGGCGAGTTCCGGAAGCCGGCGACCTCCGTCAGGAAGCGGCCGACCTCGACCTCGGGATGGGGCCCCGATTGCAGGCGCCGATAGATCTTCAGCACCATGTCCTCGCCGATGAGGATCGAGGTGTTGGATTGCTCGCCCGACAACCGCCGGATCTCGCCGGGATCGACCGACAGATCCGGTTCGAAATCGGAGGTGGTGCGGAAGACGATCCGGCCGCCGCCGACGGTCTCCATCTCGCGCTGATCGCGGATGGCGTCGAGCGCGACCTGCGTGAACTCGGACGACGAGGCGGCCCCGAAGGCGAAACCCGTCCGCCGGCCATGGCGCACGCGCGCGACCGCATAGGGGAGCAGGGCCTCGCTCTCGCCTTCCTCGAAGGCGAGCGGCATCGAATAGGTCTGCATCGCGCCCGATTTCAGCTCGACGCGGAAGGAGGGCAGGAGGAAGCTCTCCTGCCCGGTCGCGTTGGGCATGACCGCGTAATCGACCAGCCGCACGGACCGGATGCGATCGCCCTTGGCGGCGAACCAGCGCCGCGTCGTGACGTAGTTCGGCAGGATGGTCCGCTCCAGCGCTTCGCGTTCGCGTCCCTCGAGGAGCGAGCGCAGGCCCTTGGTCAGGACGAGCGTGAACAGCTCCGGCTGGGCCGGGGGTCCGAACCGGTCCTCGGCGCCCGCCTCGGTCGGCACGAGCTGGAACCAGTAGAAGCCGTAGGCGGGCAGCGTCAGGAGATAGGGCAGGTCGCCGATCCGCGGGAAGGCGGTCGAGCCGGTCATCTCGACCGGCGTCGCGCCTGAGAATTCCGACAGGTCGACCTCGACGGCCTGCGGCGCCCGCGAGACGTTCGCGACGCAGACGATGGTCTCGCCTTCGTATTCACGCAGATAGACGAGCACCTTGCGGTTCGACGGATAGAGGAAGCGCAGCGTGCCACGGCCGAAGGCCTGGGAGGAGCGCCTGACGCCGATGAGCCGGCGCATCCAGTTGTACAGCGAGGCCGGAATGCGGGACTGGCTTTCGACGTTGACCGCGTCGTAGCCGTAGATCGAATCCTGGATGGTCGGCAGGAACAGCCTCGCCGGGTCGGCGCGAGAGAAGCCGCCGTTGCGGTCGGGCGACCATTGCATCGGCGTGCGCACGCCGTCGCGGTCGCCGAGATAGATGTTGTCGCCCATCCCGATCTCGTCGCCGTAATACATCACGGGCGTGCCGGGCATCGAGAAGAGCAGCGAGTTCAGGAGCTCGATCTTGCGGCGGTCGTTCTCGAGCAGCGGCGCGAGGCGCCGGCGGATGCCGAGATTGATGCGCGCGCGCCGGTCCGCCGCATAGAAGGTCCAGAGATAGTCGCGCTCCTTGTCCGTCACCATCTCGAGCGTCAGCTCGTCATGGTTGCGCAGGAAGATCGCCCATTGGCAGCCCTCCGGGATCTCCGGGGTCTGGCGCATGATGTCGGTGATCGGGTGCCGGTCCTCCTGCGCCAGCGCCATGTACATGCGCGGCATCAGGGGGAAGTGGAACGACAGGTGGCATTCGTCGCCGTCGCCGAAATAGGGCGCGGTCTCCTCGGGCCACTGGTTCGCCTCGGCCAGCAGCATCCGGTCCGGATAGCGGGCGTCGAGCGCGGCCCGGATCGCCTTGATGACCGTGTGCGTCTCGTCGAGGTTCTCGCAATTCGTGCCTTCGCGCTCGATCAGATAGGGGATCGCATCGAGACGCAGCCCGTCCACACCCATGTCGAGCCAATAATACATGGTCTCGATCACGGATTCGAGCACCGCCGGATTGTCGAAGTTGAGATCCGGCTGATGCGAATAGAAACGGTGCCAGAAATACTGGCCCGCGACCGGATCCCACGTCCAGTTCGACGGCTCGGTGTCGAGGAAGATGATGCGGGTATCGGTGTATTTCTGGTCGGTGTCGGACCAGACGTAGAAATCCCGCTCGGGCGAGCCCTTCGGCGCGTTCCGCGCGGCCTGGAACCAGGGATGCTGGTCCGAGGTGTGATTGATGACGAGCTCGGTGATGACCCGGATGCCGCGCTCGTGGGCGGCGTCGATGAAGGCCTTGAAGTCGTCCATCGTCCCGTAGGACGGGTTGATGCCGAGATAATCCTGGATGTCGTAGCCGTCGTCGCGCAGCGGCGAGGGATAGAACGGCATCACCCAGATCGCCGTGACGCCGAGATCGCGGATGTAATCCAGCTTCTCCGTCAGCCCGACGAAGTCGCCGACGCCGTCGTTGTCGGCGTCGAAGAACGACTTGACGTGGACCTGATAGATCAGGGCGTCGCGATACCAATGAATGTCGGTGCGGTCGATCATGATGGGTTTTCTGCTGACGGCGTCATCCTGAGGAGCGGCGAAGCCGCGTCTCGAAGGACGCATGAATCTGGTGCGTGCTTCGAGACGGCGCTCTGCGCCTCCTCAGCATGACGCGGCGGGAAGAAGGATGTCACGAGCGGCTCAACCCTGCGCCGGCGGCACCAGCCGCCAGATGACGCAGGAGCGCTCGGCAGGGTCGAGCGCCAGGGTGTGGGTCTTGCCGCGCAGCGCGAAGCGGCCGCCGCCGAGGAGGTCCTCGACCTCGATCGCGCCATCGTCCGGAAGCCCGAACTCCCAGAGCGGGACCTCGTAGGTGCAGTCCTGGCGGTTGTGCGGATCGAGGTTGACGAGGACGAGCAGCACGTTGTCCTTCGCGGGCGTCATCCGCAGATACGAGATGATCTGGTCGTTCCAGGCATTGAGGAACGTGATGTTCCGGAAATCCCACAGGGCCGGGTTCTGGCGCCGGATGGCGTTGAGCTTCGTGATGTGCTCGCGGATGTTTCCGGGCCGGTCGTAATCCCAGACGCGGATCTCGTATTTCTCGGAATCGAGATACTCTTCCTTGCGGTAGAGCGCGGCCTCGCACAGTTCGAAGCCGTTATAGATGCCGTAGGCCGAGGAGAGCGTCGCCGCCAGCGTCGCCCGCACGACGAAGCCGGCCCGCCCGCTCGTCTGGAGATAGATCGGGTTGATGTCCGGCGTGTTGGCGAAGAAGTTAGGCCGATAATATTCGCCCATGTCGCTATGGGCGAGTTCGGTCATGTACTCGGTCAGTTCGCTCTTGGTGTCGCGCCAGGTGAAGTAGGTGTAGCTCTGCTGGAAGCCGATCTTGGCGAGCTTCCGCATCATCTTCGGGCGCGTGAAGGCCTCGGCCAGGAAGATCGCGTCCGGATAGGCGCCGTTCACCTCGGCGATCAGCCATTCCCAGAACGGCAGGGGCTTCGTGTGCGGGTTGTCCACCCGGAAGATGCGCACGCCTTCCCGGCACCAGAACAGGACCGCATCGCGCAACGCATGCCAGAGGCCGGGCTTCGACTGCCCGTAGAAGGTGACGTTGTAGATGTCCTCGTATTTCTTCGGCGGATTTTCCGCATATTTCATCGTCCCGTCGGGACGATACTCGAACCATTCCGGATGCTGCCTGATCCAGGGATGGTCGGGCGAGCACTGGATGGCGAAATCGAGTGCGATCTCGAGCCCATGCGCCTGCGACGCCGCCACCATGCGGCGGAAGCCTTCGAGGCCGCCGAGATCGGGATGGACCGCGTCGTGCCCGCCCGTCTCGTCGCCGATCGCATAGACCGAGCCGACATCGCCGGGCTCGGCGGTAAGCGAGTTGTTCTTGCCCTTCCGGTTCCTGAGCCCGATCGGGTGGATGGGCGGGAAATAGAGGACGTCGAACCCCATCCCGCGCACATAGGGCAGCATCGCGATCACGTCGTCGAAGGTGCCGTGGCGCGCCGTGTCGTGGCTCATCGAGCGCGGGAAGAGTTCGTACCAGGCCGAGAACCGCGCCGCGAGGCGGTCGGCGACGACGGCGAGGTCGCGCGAGCGGGAGGCGTTCACCCGCTCGGCGTTGCGGCCGATCAGGGCCTCATGGTCGTGGTCGAGGATGAGGGCGAGCTGCTCGGGCGCGCCCGCACCGGCCCGTTCGAGCTGCACGACGAGGTCGGCGAGCGCCTCGCCGTCGACCCCCTCGGCCTCCTGCGCGGCGCGTTCGGCGATGCGGGCGCCCTCGATCGTCTCGAGGCGCACGTCGATCCCGGCGGCGCGCTTCGCCTCGATCTCGTGGTGCCAGGAGGCGAAGGGGTCGCGCCAGGCCTCGATCCGGTAGAGAAAACGCGTGTTGCGCACGAGCGGGAAGGCGCCGTGCCAGCGGTCGTTCTCGAGGAAGCGCATCGGCGCGCTGCGCCATACGGTCTCGTCCCAGGGGCGATACTGGATCTCGGCGGCGATCTTGTCGTGGCCGTCCGAGAAGATGTCGGCCCAGACCTCGACGCTCTCGCCGACGACGCGCTTGATCGGCGTCGTGCCGCCGTCGAGCTCGGGCCAGACGGATTCGATGACGACCCGGCCCTCTCCGGTCGGCTCGCTGGACGGCCGGGCACCGGCCGCGGCCCGCTCGGCCGTCAGGATGCGGAATTCGCCCGGAGCGAGCATGAGCGGCCGCCCGGGTTCGAACAGCGCGGGCGCCCCGTTCGGCGTCCGATCGAGGAACGGGCCGAACAGGCCGCCCGTCCGCGCGAGGATCGCCGCCGGATCGAGCGTGACGCTGTCCTCGCCGGGATTGGCGAGGACGAGAAGGCCGGAGCTGGCCGAGACGACATGGCCTCCATCCAGGCGCAGAAGGGCGAAATACGGCGCGTCGGGCGCCGAGAGAAGCTGCGCCGCACCCTCGATATTGGCGGTTCCGATCTCGGCCTTGAGGCGGTTGATCGCCGCGATGCGGTCCGAGATGTCGATCCCGGTCTCCTCGCGATCGCCGGGATTGGTTTCGACGACGTGCAGCTTGCGCCGGTAGCCCCATTCGTAGCCGACCGGCATCAGGACACCGGAGGAGAAGAAGGCCGCGAGCGCGTAGCGCAGGGCGAGGTCGCGCGCGATCCCCTCGCGATCCTCCGCCGGGAGCGCGGCCGCGCGGCGCTCCATGTCGTGGTTCTCGGGGAAGGCGATCGAGGGCGCGAGGTGCCGCGTCGTCTCGGCGAGGTCGAGCGCCCAGGACTTCCGGAGGTCCCACCAGGCGAAGGAATTGAAGAGGTAGTCGAAGCCCGAGCGGGCCGTCGCGGCGGTCTCGGCATCGCTGCAGCCGAGCGTCTCGGCCGCGAAGAGGCAGCCGGCATCGCGCGCCTTGGCCTTCCCGATCAGCTCGCGCCAGACCTCGGGCGGCACCTTGTAGGCGGCGTCGCAGCGGAAGCCCCCGATGCCGAGCCCCTGCATCCGGGCGAGATAGCGATCCCAATAGGCGAGAAGATGGCTCCGGCCCGCCTCGCCGTGCCAGTCGAACTCGGCGAGGTCGCCCCAGACGGTGCGCTTGCCCGGATCGTCCGGATCGGTCGCGTAGGGACTTTCGAGCTCGCCCCACATGTTGCGGACGAAGGCTTCCGGCGCCGCGCTCGCCATCACGGCGTCCTTCGAGGCGTGATTGACGACGAGGTCGGCCATCACGCGAAGGCCCGCCGCCGAGGCGGCCTCGACAAAGCGCCGGATCGCGGCGTCACCGGACTCGTCGTCGTCACCCGGGTCGCGGAAGCGCGGATCGAGCTTCGCCGGATCGCGGATGGCGTAGAGGCTGCCCGAGAAGCCGGATTCGTGGAACGGGTTCACATAGACCCAGTCGAACCCCATCGCGGCGATGCGCGGCAGGTCCGCGCTCCAGGCGGAGACGGGGCCGACGAGGAGGGGGAACAGGTTGTAGATGCGCGGACCGGCCTTCGCAGGCTTGAACGCGGCCGGTGCGTCGGCAGCACGGGCGCGGGTTTTCGGCGGGCGGACAGGTGCCGTCATACAGTTCTCCTCAGGACGGCAACGGGTAGGGACGCGAAAAGCTCCCGTCCAGTCAGTCCCGTCGGTCCGACATCGAAGGTCCGGCCGCTCAGCCGGTCGTGCCAATTGCCCTCTGGAACCGGGACGCGGCTCTCCGCGATGCTCCCGCCCGACAGGGGGAAGCGGAGCGCCGCCGTCACCAGCGCCTCCCCGCCATGCTCGCGGGCGAAGGCGAGAATGCGCCCGCCATCGCCGCCACCGGCGAGAAGCGGGCGGTAATCGCCGTCGGCATAGAGGCCGGGGCTGCGGGCGCGGTCGACCAGAAGCGCCGCGATCACGGCCTGTTTCACGCGTCCGTCCGGCCAGCGCGAGACGAGATCGGCCGCCATCCCTCCGTCTGCCAGGGCCGCTTCGCGGGCCGCGTAGTCGACAGGCCGTCGGTTGTCCGGATCGACCAGCGAAAGATCCCAGAACTCGCTGCCCTGGTAGATGTCCGGCACGCCGGGCAGCGTCGCCTTGAGCGCGGTCCGCACGAGCCCGTTCCGCATCCCGGCCTCGGCGAGGCGGGCCGCGAGGGGGCGGAACGAGGTCAGGAACTCCGAGCTAGGGGCGAGCAATGCCGAGACGAGGTCCTTCGCGGCGCTCTCGTAGGCCTCGTCGACATTCACCCAGCTCGTATGCCTTTTCGCCTCCCGCAGAGCCTTCTCGACGAAGCCGTGCAGCCGGGAGGCGAAGGCGGCGAGCAGTTCACCCTCCCCCTCCAGGGGAGGGTGAGCAACGCCCTCCCCCAGCAGCTCCAGCGGCCAGGCGCCGAGGATCGTCTGGAGAAGAATGGTCCCGTCATTCGCGTCCGGCGCCGGCACGCCGTCGATATCGCGCAGGTGCGGGGCCGTAAGACGCTCCCATTCGGCGAGCGCCGCCTCCCAATCCTCCGGGACTTCGGAGAGCGCCGCGAGTCGCGCACGCGCATCCTCGCCGCGCTTCGTGTCGTGGGTCGCGGTCGCGATCATGGCGTCCGGCCAGAGGCGGGCGCGCTCGGCGTTCTCGGCATGAAAGCGCTCGATCGAGACGCCGAAATGGGCCGGATCGCCGCCGACCTCGTTGAGGGCGATCAGGCGGGCATAGCGGTAGAAGAGCGTGTCCTCGAGGCTCTTCGCCATGACCGGGCCGGTGAGCTGCTGGAAGCGGCGGCGGAAGCGCGCGACATGCTCGGCGGTCGGACGGCCGGGACCGCTCGTCTCGATCCGCCCGAGCAGGCAATCGGCGACGAAGCCGTGCACCGAATGGTCGGGCAGGGCCGAATGGCGACGGGCCGAGGCGATCGTCTCCTCGACGAGGCCGAGATCGGCCGGCGAGACCTCGCCCTCCGTCAGATAGGAGCGGTAGACGGGGAAGCGCGCGATGATCTCCGACAGCGCGATGCGCATGCCGTGGGCCGTGTAGTCCCGGGTGCGGCGATCCGAATCGGCGATGCGCTTCAGGTCCGAGACGAGGACCTCGAGTTCGCTCGCGAAGGAGGATTGCAGGATCTCGGTCTTGGCCTCCCGCAGGAGGTCGAAATAGCGCCCCTCCAGCCCGGAGGCCGCGCGGTAGATCGTCTCGAAACGGGCGCCGTTCTCCTCGCGGATCATGATGCCGTCGATGAGGTTCAGGACGTCGTAGCCGGTCGTGCCGGATACCTGCCAGGGCCGGAGCTCCTCGCCGGGCTCGAGGATCTTCTCGACGACGACATAGAAGCCCGGCCCGATCTCGGCCTGGACCGCCTTCAGATAACCCTCGGGATCGGCGAGCCCGTCGACATGGTCGATGCGCAGGCCCTGGATGCGGCCCTGCCGCACGAGGTCGAAGATCAGCTCATGGGTGCGGCTGAAGACTTCCGGCTCCTCGATCCGCACGCCCGCGAGGCCGTTGATGTCGAAGAAGCGACGATAGTTGATCTCGCTCGCCGCGACCCGCCAATGCGCCGGCCGGTAGGCCTGCATGTCGAGGATGCGGTGCAGGGTGCCGAAGCTCTCGGCCATGCCCGGCACGCCGTTGACCACCGACACCGCGCGCTCCGCCGCGCCCGCGAGGGCGGCCGATCCCGCGACCGCCTCGGCGAGACGCCGCTTCAGCGCCTCGGCTTCCTCGGGAAAGGCGGCACGGCGGTCCGGAGCCGCCTCCTCCTGCATCGCCCGCAGGCGGTCGGAGATCGCGATCAGCTCGCCCTGCCCTTCGAGGGAATCGAGGGCCGCGAGCGCCCGGTCGAGGATGAGCGGATAGGTGAGTGGCGAGAGCAGCAGCCGGTGCTCGTGATGATGCACGCTGAAGCTGCCTTCGGCCGGATCGAAGGAGAGGCGGAGATCGCCCTTCTCCAGCGCCTCGCCGTAGCGCTCGCCGAGCACGGGCACGACGAGCTTGCCGCCCGCCCCGAGCCGCTCCCAGTCGATGTCGAAGGTCGACGCGAAAGGCGAGAGCGCGCCCCATTCGAGGACCGACAGCCAATCCCCGTTATCGGCTCCGCCAACGCCCATGTGGTTCGGCACGATGTCGAGGATCAGGCCGAGGCCGCGGTCGCGCAGGGCGTCTGTCAGCCGGACGAAGCCGTCGAGCCCGCCGAGCTCGGGATTCACCTCGGCATGGTCGACGATGTCGTAGCCATGGGTCGAGCCGGGCCGGGCGCGATGGATCGGCGAGGCGTAGACGTGGCTGATCCCGAGCTTCGCCAGGTACGGCAGGATCGCGATCGCGTCGTCGAAGGTGAAGCCGGCATGGAACTGGAGCCGGTAGGTCGCGCGCGGCGGGGGCGCGGCGAGCGGCGTCGTCGCCTCGCGCGGCCCGCGTCCCTCGGCGGCGAGCGCCGCCGCGACCTTGGCGAGCGGGCCGCCCGGCGCGTCGATCGTGCCGAGATCGGCTTCGAGCTTGCGCCGCCAGTTCGGATGGCCTTCCGTCGTGCCGGGGATATTGGCCTGGTTGAGCGTGCCGAGCACGTCCTCATATTGCACCGCCATCACGGCGGAGGGCGTGCGAGCGAGATAGCGGATGACGGCTTCGGACGGCGCGGCCTCCGGCAGCTCCGCCGGATCGCCGGCAAAGGTCCCCTCCCCCGCGAGCGCGGCGACGAGGCTCGCCCGATCCCGCGCCCGCTCGGCGCGCTCGTGGTCGGCCCGGTCCGGATCGTAGATGCCGAGCCCCTGGCGGAGGTCGGTGTCGAGCCCGCGCCACCAGCCGGCGAGGGTCGGCAGGTCGTGGGTCGAGACCACCGCCATGGCGTTGCGCGGATAGGCGGCCGGCGGCTTGAAGGCGCCGTCGGCCTCCCGCTCGAAGGCGAGCACGCGATAGCTGAGGATGCCCGAGGCCATGATCGCGTCGGAGAACCCCTCGGGGGCCGTGCCGAGATCCTCGGCGATGACGAGCGCCTTGGCGCGATGGCTTTCGAGACGGAGGACCGCCAGCATCGCCTCGACGGGATACTCGACATAGGCGCCCTCCGAGCCCGGCGCGCCGACCGGCATCAGGTAGAGGCGGCTCAGCTGGAACGCATGGTCGATCCGGATCGCGCCGGCATGGCGCAGATTGGCCCGCACCAGCGCCCGGAACGCTTGCAGCCCGCTCGCCTGGAGCATGAGCGGGTGCAGCGGCGGCAGACCCCAATCCTGCCCCTGCGGCGCGAGGAGATCGGGCGGCGCGCCGATGGACAGCGTCTGGGCATAGAGGTCGGGGGCCGACCAGACCTCGGACCCGCCGCGGTCGGACCCGACCGCGAGGTCGCGGTAGAGGCCGAGCGCCATGCCGCTCTCGCAGGCGGCCTGGTGGGCGGCGGCGAGCTGGTCGTCCGCGACCATCTGCAGCCAGGCATGGAAGGCGACCCGCTCGGCGTTCTCCCGCGCGAAGGCCTGCACGTCGGGCGTGCCCGCGAGGCGGAATTCGGGCGGCCAGTCGCCGAGCCACCAGCGCCCCTCGCGCCGGAAATGCTCGGACAGCGCCTCGAAGACGGCATGCGCTTCGAGGGCAGGGCCGGATTCGCGGCGAAAGGCGGCGAGGCCGTGTTCGATCGCCTCGCGGCGATCCTCGAAATAGGCCTCCAGCACCGGCGCCAGCTCGGCCCAGACACCGGCATGATCGACGAGCGCGAGATCGCGCAGGGCGGCGATGCGGGCGGCGCGGCCCGGTTCTTCGAGCAGCGCGGCGGCCCGGCTTCCCGCGAAACCCGGCAGGGCGCGCGGGTCGATATGGATCGTCTCGAGGAACAGGCGCGAGGAGGGCGAATAGGGCGAGACCTTGGCGCGATCGGCGCCGAACAGCGCGTGCACAGGGGAGAGGCCAAGAAAGGCCGCGCCGAGAGGGCCGGCCTCCGCCGCCGCCCGCTTCACCTCGCCGTAGCCGCCGATGCCGAGGTCGCTCTCCGAGCGGAGGCCGTAGACCTGCGCCGACAGCCCCCACAGCCGGGCTTCGTCGCTCATCCAGTCCGGCTGCCAGGCGCAAGCGGGCGCGGCGATGATCGTCGCCTCGGCCTCGGCGCCCGCGATGTCGAGAGCGAGGCGGTGATAGCCCGCCGGGAGGGCGGGCAGCGTGATCCGCCCGTCGACGACCGCGGCGTGTCCTTCGCGGATACGCCCCGCCTCGTCGGTGAGCCGCCAGCCCACCATCCCGGCTGCCGCCGCGACCGGCAGGCACGGCTCCGCCTCCGCCAGGACGGCGATGCTGCGCGGAACGACCCGGCCGCGCAGGTCCTCGGCGAGGGCGATGCTCGCGGCCGCCTCGCGCTCGTCCCCGGTCGGGAAGCCGAGACGGTCCAGCATCGCCGCGCGGCGGGCCGATCCGACCTCGATCCAGTCGCCGAAGGCGTCGCGATAGCCGGACGGAATGCCGACGAGCCCGGACAGCCGGTCGATCGCTTCAAGGCTCACGCGCGCGCTCCGACGGTGACGAACCCCGTCCAGGGAAAGAGATGGATGCCGCCCGCCTCGGGACGAAGCGCGGGCGAGTGCCAGACGATCCGCTCGCCGGGGTCGACGGAACGGGCGATCGAGCCCTCTCCCGGCAGGATTGCGAGGCGCAGGCTGCCCGCCTCGTAGCGCCAGCGGATGTCGACGAGGCGATCGGCAGGAGCCGATGCCCCTCCTCTATCCTGCTGAGCGCTGGGCTGAACACTCCCTCCCTCCTCATCCTGAGGTGCCCCGCGCAGCGGGGCCTCGGCATGAGGAAGGGGGCTGACGAGCGTCTCGGCCTCGAGGAACCGCGACCGCGTCACCGGCACGATCTCCCGGCTGCGGATCGCGAGGAGGCGGCGGGTATCGGCGAGGATCGCGTCGTGCGGCGGCCGCGACGCCTCCGCCCGGTCGAGGACCGAGGCCGCGAAGGTGGCCTCGGCATTGGGGTCGGGGATCGCCGCGGCGGCGGCCTCGTCGGCGAAGGCCGGGAAGTGGCGGAACTCGCGGCGGCGGCCCTCGCGGACCGCGCGGGCGAGGTCCGGATCGTCGTCGTAATCGACGAAGAAGCGGAACGGGGTCGAGGCCCCCCATTCCTCGCCCATGAACAGCATCGGGATCTGCGGCGCGAGGAGCAGCGCGGCGCGCGCGAGGGCGAGCCGGTCGGGATCGGGCGCGAGCCGGTCGCCGAAGGCGCGGTTGCCGACCTGGTCGTGGTTCTGGAGGAAGTTCACGAAGGCCGCGGGCGGCAGATGCGCCGAGGGCGTGCCGCGCGCGCCGCCCTCCCCGTGGAGCGAGCCCTCGCCCTGGTAGACGAAGCCCTCCGCGAGCCCCCGCCGCAGCCGGCCGACCGGATCGTCGGCGAAGCTCGCGTAATAGGAATCGCGCTCGCCCGTCAGCAGGACGTGCCAGCAATGGTGGATGTCGTCGTTCCACTGCGCGGTATGGAAGATCGGGGCGTGGTCCGCGTCGCGTTCGAGCCAGCCCGCCTCGTTATGCTCGTTCTCGAGGATGAGGTGGATGTGCCGGTCCGGCGCGAGGGCACGCGCGCGCCGGGCGAGTTCGCCGAGGAGATGCTCGCCGGATTCGTCGCGGATGGCGTGGACGGCATCGAGCCGCAGACCGTCCATCCGGTACTCGTCGAGCCAGAACAGGGCGTTCTCGATGAAGAAGTCGCGGACCGGCCTCCCGTCCGCGCCGTCGACGTTGAGGCCCGCGCCCCACGGGGTCGGATGCCGCTCGGTGAAGAAGCTCGCCGCGTAGCCGTGGAGATAATTCCCGACCGGCCCGAAATGATTGTAGACGACGTCGAGGAAGACCATCAGCCCGAGCGAATGGGCGCGCGCGACGAGGCGCTTCAGATCGTCCGGGGTGCCGTAGGCCGCATCGGGCGCATAGGGCAGGACGCCGTCATAGCCCCAGTTGCGCCGGCCGTGGAACTCGCCGATCGGCATCAGCTCGATGGCCGTGACCCCGAGCGCGGCGAGATCCGGCAGGGTCTCGGCGAGGGCCGCGAAGGTGCCGTCCCGCGTCGCCGTGCCGACATGGATCTCGGAGATCACCGCCTCTTCCCACGGCCTCCCGCGCCAATCGTCGTCGGGCCAGTCGAAGGCGGCGGGATCGACGACGGCGCTCGCGCCCTTCACGTCGTCCGGCTGGAAGCGCGAGGCAGGGTCCGGCACGAAGAGGTCGCCGATGCGGAACCCGTAGCGCGCGCCGGCCGCGACGCCCGGCACGACGAGGCGGCGCCAGCCTTCGCCGGCAGGCGGCATGGCATGGTCCTGGCCGTCGAGGACGAGCGTCACCTCGTCCGCGCTCGGCGCCCAGAGCGCGAAGCGGGTCGAGGCCCGATCCATCTCGGCCCCGAACGGCATGGCATGCCGGTGCCGCATCAGCCCCGCCCCCTCAATCCGCTTGCTGGAATAGAACCAGCGAACGGGGCGCCAAGGGGAAGGTTCCTCCGCCGTCGAGGATCGGAGCGGTTTCGGACGGCCGCCCGGTCGGCTCCGTCGTGTCGAGAATCGGCCGCCAGGGCCCGCCGGGCACCTCCGCCGCGAGCCGGAACGCGACCGCCTCGGGCCCGGCATTGGCGAGGAGCAGCAGGCGGCGCCCATCGGGCGCGTCGTCGCCGATCTGCATGCCGAGGCACCGGCTGCCGGAGTCCTGCCAATCCTCCCAGCCGAGCTGCGTGCCGCGCGGGGTCAGCCAGTGGACGTCGCGCCGGCCGCTTCCGTCGCGGTCCTCGCCCCTCAGGAAGCTCTCGCGCCGAAGCGCGGCAAAGCCTCGGCGCAGCGAGACGGCATGGGCGACGAAATCCGGAAGATCGGGATCATGCGCGAAGCCGGCCTCCCAATCGAGCCAGCTCGTCGCGTTGTCCTGGGCATAGGCGTTGTTGTTGCCGCCCTGGCTGCGCGACAGCTCGTCTCCGGCCAGCAGCATGGGCTCTCCCTGGGACAAGGCCAGCGTCGCGATCAGGTTGCGCACGGCGCGCGCCCGGAGCGCGCGAATGTCCCGATCCTCCGTGTCGCCTTCGTGACCGAAATTCTGCGAGAGGTTGTGGCCGTGCCCGTCGCGATTGCCCTCCCCGTTCGCCTCGTTGTGCCGCTCCGCGTAGCTGACGAGATCGCGCAGCGTGAAGCCGTCGTGAGAGGCGACATAGTTGACCGAGGCGCGGGGGCCGCGCCTGCGCCCGGCGAAGATCTCGCGCGAGCCCGACAGGGCCTGGGCGAGGCGCGGAAGCTGGCCGGCATCGCCGCGCCAGAACCCGCGCACGCCGTCGCGGAAGCGGTCGTTCCATTCCGACCATTCAGCCGGGAAGGCCCCGAGCCGATAGCCGTCCTCGCCCAGATCCCAGGGCTCGGCGATCAGTTTCAGGCTCGACAGCACGGAATCGGCCCGCAGTTCCGCGAAGAAGGCCGAGTTCGGATCGAAGGGGCCGTCGTCGCGCGCGAGGGTCGTCGCGAGATCGAAGCGGAACCCGTCGATGCCATATTCGTCGGCCCAGTGGCGCAGGGCGTCGAGCGCGAGGCGCCGCGCGGCGGGCTGGCCGAGATCGAAGCTGTTGCCGCAGCCGGTCACATCCAGCAGCCGCCCCGGCTCGCCCGGCCGGTGCTTGTAATAGAGCGCGTTGTCGATGCCGCGAAACGAGAGCACCGGCCCCGGCTCGTCGATCTCGGCGGTGTGGTTGAGGACGACGTCGAGGATCACCTCGATCCCGGCCTCGTGCAGGCGGCGGATCGATTGCTTGAGGCCGATCGGTCCGGCCGGCCCGAAATAGCGCGGCTCGGGCGCGAAATAATTGAGGGTCGAGTAGCCCCAGTAATTGGAGAGCCCGCGCGCGAGCAGCGCCGGCTCGTCGGCGATGGACTGGATCGGCAGGAGCTCGAGCGCCGTCACGCCGAGCCGCAAGAGGTGATCGACGATCGCCGGATGGCCGAGCGCGTCATAGGTCCCGCGCATGGCGGGCGGGATGGCGGGATGGAGCTTCGTCAGGCCCCGGACATGAGCCTCGTAGATCACCGTGTCGCGCCAGGGCCGCATCGGGCGCTGGTGCGGCTCGGGCAGCGCCGGCCCGAGCACGACGCCGCGCGGAACGGCATCGGGCGCCGGGAAGGGCGGCCGGCCGGGCGGGCCCGGTCGATAGGGCCCCGAGAGCAGCCGCGCATAGGGATCGAGAACCGGCCGCCCAGGATCGAAGCGATGCCCCTCGTCGGGCCGCCAGGGACCGTGGACACGGTAGAGATACAGCAGGCCCGGCGCCGCGCCCTCGAGCCGGCCGTGCCAGACATCGCCGGTCCGGGCCGGGAGGCGGAACCGATGCTCGGCCCCATGCGCATCGAAGAGGCAGAGGTCGACAGCGGTCCCATGCGCCGAGACGAGCGCGAAGTTCACGCCATCGGCATCCGCCGTCGCCCCGAGCGGCTCCGGCCGTCCTCCCGTCAGGACGAAGTCGGTCGGTCGCCGAGACTGCACGGCGATCCCGCGAAGCCGTCAGGCGGTCGCGCCGAAGGCACCGCCGGAGGAGGAGGGAGCGCTCCGTTCATCCTCCGCCGGGCTGAGCGCTGCGAGGAAGTTCTGCCACCAGGCGTTGACGGTGTGCGTGCGCAGCACATCCATCATCGTCTCCCACCGTTCGCGCCGCTCGCCCCTGGACATGCGCAGGGCCCGGTCGATGGCCTCGGCGGTCCCGACGGCATCGTAGGGGTTGACGATGAGCGCGCCGCCTTCGAGTTCGAAGGCCGCCCCCGCATAGCGGGACAGGATCAGAACCCCGGGATCCTGAGGATCCTGCGAGGCCACGAATTCCTTGGCGACGAGGTTCATGCCGTCGCGCAGCGGGGTGACGAGGCCGACATCCGCCATCCGATAGAGGCCCATCAGCGTGGCGTGAGGCACGTTCTGGGTCAGGTAGCGGATCGGCGTCCAATCGAAATCGCCGCACGCGCCGTTGGCCTCGCCGACCTGCGTCGCGACCTCCCGCTCCAGCTCGGCATATTCCGGAACCTCGGAGCGCGATTTCGGCGTGATCTGGAGATAGCTGACCCGCCCCTTCTCCTCGGGATGGGCGGCGAGATAGGCGACGTAGGACCTGATCCGCTCGCGGAGCCCCTTCGAATAATCGAGCCGGTCGACCCCGATGAGGAGGCGCTTGCCTTCGAGGCTCGCCAACATGCGGCGGGTCGAGGAGAGCCCGACGGACTTGTCGGCCATTTCGGCCACGCCCTCGGTATCGATCCCGATCGGGAAGGACGCGACCTCAATCCTCCGGTCGCCCACGACGACCGTGCCGTCGTCCTCCGACGTGCCGAGCCCCTCCTCCTCGAGGCAGCGGACGAAATGCTCGACGTCGCGCTCCGTCTGGAACCCGACCACATCGTAGGCCGCCAGGCCCTGAAGCAGGCGGCGATAGCCCGGAAGCGCGCTGACCACCTCCGGCGGCGGCCACGGGATGTGGAGGAAGAAGCCGATCCGGTTCGTCAGGCCGCGGTCGCGGAGCGCGGCGCCGAGCGGAATGAGATGGTAATCGTGCACCCAGACGAGATCGCTCGGACCGACGAGGCCCGCGAGCTTGCGCGCGAAGAGGTCGTTGACGCGGAAATAGGCCTGCGTCTCGCGCTCGTTGAAGCGCGACAGGTCCAGCCGGTAGTGACAGACCGGCCAGAGCGCCCGGTTGGAATAGCCGAGGTAATAATCCTCGACGTCGCGGCGCGTGAGATCGGTGGTCGCGAAGGTGACGGGTCCGACCTGCTGGGTATGCAGCGAATCCGCGTCGATCGCGGTCCGCGTCTCTCCCGACCAGCCGAACCAGATCCCGCCGCTCGACTGAAGCGCCGCCTCGAGCGCGACGGCAAGCCCGCCGGCGCTCGCACCGGCGCGCGGAACCGAAACCCGGTTCGAGACCACGATCAGGCGCTGATTGCCGCCGGACGGGCCAGGTCCGAACACGGATCGTCGCGAGAGGAAGCCCGGAAACGTATCTCGGGAGAGCGTTGTCTTGGGAAGCGACGTCATGGCTGAGACCCCGAATTCCCCACGCATGTTTCGTGCCCGATCCACTGTTCCGAGCTGCATTCCCGGCCTGCCCCCATTCTTTGAACCATGAGCTTAACCTTGGCAGAACGAGATGGTTCCTCGCTTTTGCCGCGGGTCTGCCGCCGAACGGTCACGAAGCAGGGAGGTCGGAGGGGCCGGTCACACCCTCGGCCCAGCGGTGCAGCCAGGCTCGGAACGCAGGCGCGGAGGGCAATCGATGCGCCGCTGCGGTGGGGCCGTCGCCCAGCTTGATCGAGATGCCGCCGAGCGCGTTCACCGCCTCGAAGCCGCTCTCGTCGGTCCGGTCGTCACCGGCGAAGACGGGGATCCGGCCGAGATAGGGCGGATGCTCCATCAGAGCGCGGATCGCGCCGCCCTTGCCGGAGGCGGCGGGGACGATCTCGCGCACGGCCTTGCCGTCCTGGATGCGATACCCCTCGCCGAGCCGGGCGGCGAGGGCGGCCATCGCCGCGAGGGCGTCGGCCTCGGCCTCGGGCGCCAGCCGCCAATGCAGGGCGACGCCGACCCCCTTGTCCTCGACGAGCACGCCGGGCCGATCCGCGAAGGCGCTGCGCAGGGCTGCGACGTCCGTGCCGAGATCGGCGAGCCCGTCCGGGCGGGACAGGCGCCCGCCCACCCGCCGTTCGAGGCCGTGCATGCCGCAGACGTCGAAGCCCGGATCGCCGAGGAAGCCCGTCACGACCTCGACCGTCCGGCCGGTGACGATGGCGAGCGCACCGTCCAGCCGCTGCCACAGCGCGGAAAGAGAGGCCGGCAGGCCGGCCTCGACCACGACCGCATCCGGTCGTTCGGCGATGTCGACGAGCGTTCCGTCGAAATCGAGGAACAGCGCCCAGGGGGCGTCCAAATCCCGCGGTCCCTTCACGCGGAGCTCGCCGGTCGCTTCGGCCGGGATTTCGAAGCCTCCTTGGAGGCGGCCTTGGCTCCCTTGCCCGGGGCTTTCTCCGCCTTTTTCGGGGCCTTCGCCGACTTGGCCTTGGCTTTCGCAGGCTCCGCTTCCGCGGCCTCGGCTCGATCCGTCCGGATCTCCTCCTCCGCCTGTAGCCAATGGTCGAAAGCCCGGCCGTGTTCGCCCCCGCTCTCCCGCCAGAGATGGTAGGCGCGCTCCTGCACGCGCTCGTGATGTCGGTTCGACATCGCCTCGCCTCCTGTTCTCGACCCCGGGCGACCTCGCGGACACCTCCGGTCGGTGATTCGGATGCGCCATGCTACCTCATTCCCGATCCGGGCTTTCTGCCACGGGCAGACGACGGGGACGTGTCCGTCAGAGGACGTTGGCAGGGAATCGCAGGTGGACCTCATTCCGATCGACGATGCGGAGGATCCGCGGATCGAGCCCTACCGTCACATCCGCGAGCGTGATCTCATCGGCCGGGACGGGCTGTTCATCGCGGAAGGCGAGGTCGTGCTGCGGCTTCTCCTGTCCGCCCACTCGCGCTTCCGGCCCTTGTCGATCCTCGCGGCGGAAGGCCGCGCGGCGACCGCCCTCGAACTTCGGGCCGAGGCCGAACGTCGCGGGGCGATCGACCTGCCGATCCAACTACCGATCCATGTCGCGAGCCGCCGGGTGATGGATTCGATCGCGGGCTTTCCGATCCATCGCGGACTGCTCGCCCTCGGCCGCCGCGGCACCGATCCGGAGCCGGCGGCCCTTCTGCCGGCCGGGCCGGCCCTGGTCCTCGGCCTCGTCGGCATCGCCAATCACGACAATGTCGGCGGGGTCTTCCGCAACGCCGCAGCCTTCGGCGCGGCGGCGGTGCTGCTCGATGGGCAAAGCTGCGATCCGCTCTATCGGAAGGCGATCCGCGTCTCGGTCGGCGCCGCCCTCACCGTGCCCTTCTCGCGCGGCGGCTCCGCCGACGAGATGGTCGGAACGCTCGCCGGCCACGGCTTCGAGGTCTTCGCGCTCAGCCCGGCCGGGCCGGAATCGCTGCACGACGTCGCCTGGCCGGCGCGGCGCGCGCTCCTGGTCGGCACGGAGGGCGAGGGGCTGCCGCCGTCCCTCCTCTCGCGCCTGCGCAGCGTCAGGATCGACATGGCGCCGGGCTTCGATTCGCTGAACCTCGCCACGGCCTCGGGCATCGCCCTCCATGCGGCGTGCGGAACCGTCATCCGGCCGTCGC
The DNA here is from genome assembly GCF_004363955.1 of Enterovirga rhinocerotis. Taxonomy (GTDB): domain Bacteria; phylum Pseudomonadota; class Alphaproteobacteria; order Rhizobiales; family Beijerinckiaceae; genus Enterovirga; species Enterovirga rhinocerotis. The sequence goes on along the minus strand of NZ_SNZR01000013.1, from coordinate 217,314 downwards.
GGAATTGACGACGGGAGGCGGCGGACCCAGGTTAGTCCTCGACGCGGATTCCGCGTCGAGACAATGAGGTGGAAGCACCATGACGATCAGGGTGTCCGGCAAGAACCTCGATATCGGGGAGAGCCTTCGTACCCAGGTGGAGACGCGCGTCACCGCCGCCCTCGCGAAATATGCCGATGGCCGCGGGTCGGGACATGTCGTCGTATCCCGCGACGGATCCGGTTTCCGGACCGATTGCGTGGTCAATCTCGGAACGGGCATGCGGCTGGAATCGGCCGGTCTCGCCAATGACGCCTATGCCAGCTTCGATCAGTCGGCCCTGCGGATCGAGAAGCGGCTGCGCCGCCACAAGCGGCGAATCAAGGACCGGCTGGGCAGCGAGAACGGCCCACGCGCCGCCGCTGTCGAGAGCGCCTATTCGATCTTCGCCGCGCCGCCCGAAGAGGACGAGCTGGACGATACGCCCGAGTATCACCCCATCGTCATCGCCGAGACGACGCGGCCCATCGACCGGCTCTCCGTCAGCGAGGCGGTCATGGAGCTCGATCTGTCGGGCGTTCCGGTCGTCGTTTTCCGGCACGCTGGCAATGGGCGCATGAACGTCGTATATCGCCGCACCGATGGCTCGATCGGGTGGGTCGACCCGCCAGCCACGGATAGTTGATAAGCCGATTGGCCGGGAGCTTGCTACGAGCTCCGTCGAGGCGCGCCTCGGAACGGGATCCGCACAGAAACCCATGGGACAGCTCGACTTTCTGTCGCCCGAGGCGATTGCCCCGGCGCTCAAGTCCGCCTCGAAGAAGCAGGCGCTCCACGATCTGGCCTCCCAGGCGTCACGCCTGGTCGGCCGTGACGAGAGGGAGATCTTCGACACGCTCCTCCAGCGGGAGCGTCTCGGCTCCACCGGGATCGGCGAGGGAATCGCCATCCCGCACGGGAAGCTGCCGAAGCTCGATCGGCTGTTCGGCCTGTTCGCACGGCTCGAACGCCCGATCGATTTCGAGGCGATCGACGGCGAGCCCGTCGACATGCTCTTCCTGCTGCTCGCGCCCGAGGGCGCGGGCGCCGATCATCTCAAGGCCCTGGCCCGAATCGCGCGCATGCTGCGCGAGCCCGGCATCCATGAACGCATCCGTGCCGCGCGCGATGCGAGCGCGCTCTATGCCGTGCTGACCCAGGAACAGGCGCCCCGGGCGGCCTGACGCCGCCCGTCTCGTCTCCCGATCCCGTCGATCTCGGCCGATCCGGTCCGGTGGGTCGTTCCGCCGGCTCCGATAAGCGGCTAAACAGGCGGCAATGATATCGGGAGGATCGAGATGGATCGGCGTTCGCTGCTGACGGGTGCGGGCCTCGGCGCGGTGGGAACCGCCGCCGCCTTTCCGACCCCGGCCCTCGCCCAGGCGGCACCCGAGGTGAAATGGCGGATGGCATCGAGCTATCCGAAGAGCCTCGACACGCTCTACGGAGCCGGCGCCTATATCGCCAAGCGCGTCGCCGCGGCGACCGACAACCGGTTTCAGATCCAGGTCTTCGCCGCCGGCGAGATCGTCGGCGGGCTCCAGGTCCTCGACGCGGTCGGCAACAGCACCGTGGAGTGCGGCTACACCCTGTCGAGCTTCTATATCGGCAAGGACCCGACCTTCATGTTCGAGGCCTCCGTGCCGTTCGGCCTCAATTCGCGCCACCACAATGCCTGGATGCTCCATGCCGGCGGGCTCCAGATGGTCCGTGCCTTCCTCGCCGACTACAACGTGGTCAACTTCCCCGCCGGCAATACCGGCGCCCAGATGGGCGGCTGGTTCAAGCGCGAGATCAACTCGGTCGAGGACCTGAAGGGGCTGAAGTTCCGGATCGCCGGGATGGGAGGGCAGATCCTCGCCCGGCTCGGCGTCGTGCCGCAGGTGCTCGCCGGCGGCGACATCTATCCGGCGCTGGAGCGCGGCGCACTCGACGCCGTCGAATGGGCCGGGCCCTACGACGACGAGAAGCTCGGCTTCATGAAGGTCGCCAAGTACTACTATTATCCGGGCTTCTGGGAGGGGACGGCGGGGCTCTCGCTCTACGCCAACAAGGACAAGCTCGCCGCGCTTCCCGACGCCTATCGCAACGTGCTGGAAGCGGCCTGCGCGGAGGCCAATCTCTGGTGCCTGTCGAAATACGACGCCGAGAACCCCGACGCCCTGCGCCGGGTCGTGGCCCAGGGCGCGGTGCTGAAGCCCTTCCCGCGCGAGGTGATGGAGGCGGCCTATCGCGAGGCCCAGAAGCTCTACGCCGAGATCGCCGCCAAGAACCCGAAATTCAAGGCGATGCACGATCACTGGAACGCCTTCCGCGAAAAGGAGCTGCAATGGTTCCGGATCGGGGAATTCCCGTTCGATTATTTCATCTATTCGCAGCGCGGCTGACGTGGGCGCGTCGACGGAGGACATATGCCGGTCGCCTTCGCCCGTGACGTGACGGGCCGCCTGCGCCTGAACGAGGCGGTGCCTCTCCTGTCCTTCGCCCTGATCGGCCTCTTCGGCTGGTCCTTCGTCGCGATCGCCGGCCAGGTCGTCGACGGCCACACGATGACGCTCGACCGCGCGATCCTCCTCGCCTTCCGGACGGCGGCCGATCCGGCGACGCCGATCGGGCCGGGCTGGGTGCGGGAGGCGGCGCGGGACCTGACGGGACTCGGCGGCAACACGATCCTGGTCCTGATCACGCTCTCGACCGTCATCTACCTCGCGCTCACGGGGCGCCGGCATGCGGCGCTCTTCGTCCTGGCCGCCATCGGCGGCGGGACGCTGATCTCGACCCTGCTGAAGATGGGCTTCGACCGGCCCCGGCCCGACATCGTGCCGCACGGCATGCAGGTCTACACGGCGAGTTTCCCGTCGAGCCACGCGATGCTCTCGGCCGTGACCTACCTCACGATCGGCGCGCTTCTCGCGCGCATTCACGCCTCGCTGCCGGTCAAGCTGTTCTTCCTCGCCCTCGCCGTGATCCTGACGCTCGCGATCGGCCTCTCGCGCCTCTATCTCGGCGTCCATTGGCCGAGCGACGTGCTGGCCGGCTGGTGCGTCGGGGCGGCCTGGGCCTGCCTGTGCTGGTACATAGCATTGCTGCTCCAGCGCCGCGGCCAGGTGGAACCGGAACGGGGGCGCGGCCCCGAAGTGCCTCCGGACGCGCCGCCGCCACGCTGAGGGTCGTCCTCAGCCGTCCTTGCGCGGGCGCTCGCCGGCGAGTTCGATCAGGTGGCCGAAGCGGTCGCGCTTCGAGGTGAGGTAGCGCGTGTTCTCGGCCGTCGTGCGGCCGAAGACGCGCTCGTGCGAGACCACCTGGATGCCGGACTTCGCGAGGGCCTCGATCTTGTCCGGGTTGTTGGTGATGAGCCGGACGCGCCGGATCCCGAGTTGCTCCAGCATCCGCGCGGCGAAGTCGAAGCGGCGCTGATCCGGGCCGAAGCCGAGCATCTCGTCGGCGTCGTAGGTGTCGTAGCCCTGGGCCTGGAGCTTGTAGGCGCGGATCTTGTTGGCGATGCCGTTCCCGCGCCCCTCCTGGTCGAGATAGAGCAGCACGCCGCCACCCTGCTCGGCCATGTAGCGGACGCTCGTGCGGAGCTGGTCGCCGCAATCGCATTTGAGCGAGCCGAACAGATCCCCCGTGAGGCACGCCGAATGGAGGCGGATGATGACCGGCTCGGCCGGGTCGGGCTTGCCGACGATGATCGCGACCTGGTCCCGGAGCCCCTCGCCCCCGCGGAAGACCACGAACTCCGTCTCGTGCGCATCGGCGAGCGGGACCGGCGAGCGCGCCACCATGACGAGATCGCGCACGCGGTCCGCGCGGTAGCCGTGCACCGCCGAGGCGGCGACCCGCAGGACCGACGCATCCGCCGCGACGGACGGCCCGAGCGGGATCACGACGATGGCCGGGAGAGAGAGGGCGAGCCGCGCGAGTTCGAGCGCGTCCTCGTCGAGCGCCTCGGTCGCATGGACCGGCGCATCGACGCGCGCATCGATCTCGAAGGCGAGCGTCGCGATGCGGGCAGGGTCGACGGAGGGCAGGGCGACCGCGCCGTTACCCTCGCGCTGGAGACCGAGGCGGCGCAGCCGGGCGGCCGGCAGCACGAGCCGGGCCGCGCCCGCCGCGATGACGTCGAGCTCGGCGGCGCGCTCGGGCGTCAGATCCTCGAGGCCCTGGACGAGAATGCTCCCGCGTTCCTGCCCGTCGAGCAGGACGGGGCGGCCCATCCGCATTTCGGCGATGGCGCGCTCGACGCTCGTGCGCTCGTGGGGCTCGGACAGGCTGAGGGTCAGACGCATGAAGGGGATATGGACTCGCGACCGCGCCGGGACAACCGACGGGCGGCGCAGGGCTGGCTCTCCTAGGGACGAGGCCGGCGCGCGGCGAACGTATACCAACGGCCGACACGATATCGCCGGGATGACGAAGTGGTGTATAGTTCCTCCCTTCAATACACATCAGGAGCGGGGAATGCGCACCAACATTGAGATCGACGATCTCCTGATGAGCGAGGCGATGGCCGTATCCGGCGCGCGGACGAAGAAGGAAACCGTCGAAATCGCCCTGAGGGAGCTGCTGTCCTCGCGGCGACAGAGACAGGCGATCGAAGACATGCTCGGCCTGGGGTGGGACGGCAACCTCGACGAGATGCGTGCCGAACGCGACATCCTCAGCCGATGATCCTCGTCGACAGCTCGGTCTGGATCGCCCTGCTCAGATCGCAGAACACGGCGGCGGTGACGCGGCTTCGAAGCCTGATCGATCCAGGCTCGATCATCGTGGGGGACCTGATCCTCCTCGAAATCCTGCAGGGCGCTCGCGACGACCCCCATGCCGCGAGGCTGGAGCGACACCTGCGCCGGTTCCCGATCGTCGCCATGCTGGACGAGGAGATCGCCGTCGAGGGCGCGCGGCTCTACCGACGGCTCAGGGCGTCAGGCGTGACCGTGCGCAAGACGGCCGACATCATCATCGGGGCCTTCTGCCTGCTGCGCGGCCATTCGCTGCTGCATGACGACCGGGATTTCTCGCTCATGGCGCCGGTCATCGGCCTGCGCTGCGTCTGACGCGCAGCGGCACCGAGCGATCTGCTCAGCTGATCCGCCCCCTTGCGGCCACCGGGATCTCTCCCACCACCTGTCCGCCGCGCGTCGCGACGAGCCGGTCCATCAGGTTCACCACCACGCAGACATGGTTCGGGACGACGCTCACGACGTCCCCCACGTCCGGCGGCGCGGCGCAGCGCGAGAGGTCGAGGAAGCCGTGCTCCTCGGCGAAGGCGTGGATGCGCGCCTCGGGATGCTCGACGATGAGGCCGAACCCGTCGAGCTTGCCGGTGTCGGACGACAGGGTCTTCGAGCCGGAATCGAGGATGCCGCGTGTCGCGCCGCCCCGGCTGACCACGGTCGCGACGATCGTCAGCGCGCAATCCTCGAGCGTCGCCGCGCCCGCCGCCATCATCATCCGGTCGTTGAAGACATAGGTGCCGGCCCGGTGCTCGGTCGTGCCGGCGACGCGGCCGAGATCGCGCAGATTCGGCGTGCCCCCGGTCGAGACGATGCGCGGCTCGAGGCCGAGCGCGCGGGCGCCGGCCGTCGCCTCGTCGAGGAAGGCCTGGGCCCCTTCGACCCCGCCCTCCGGCGGGTAGAGGAGGAAGCCCGCGAAGTCGAGACGGCCGGTGGCCTTGATCGCCTCCATCAGCGCCACGGCCTCGGCCGGCGTCTCGACCCCGGCGCGCCTGCGGCCGGTATCGCATTCGATGACGATCTGCAGGCTGCGCCCGGCCTGGCGTGCCGCCTCCGCCACGGCTGCGACCGTGACCGGATTGTCGGCGGCGACGATGGGCTCCGCCCGCTGGGCGAGCCGGGCGAGGCGCCTGATCTTCTCCTCGCCGAGGATGTTGTAGCTGATCAGGATGTCGGAGAATCCGGCCTCGGCGAAGATCTCGGCCTCGCCGAGCTTCTGGCAGGTGATGCCCTCCGCGCCGGCGGCCTTCTGCATCGCGGCGATGACCGGGCTCTTGTGCGTCTTGATATGCGGCCGGTTCGCGATCCCCGCCGCCCGGCAGCGCTCCTGGAGCCGCGCGATGTTGCGGTCGACCCGGTCGAGATCGACCACCGCGCAGGGTGTGCCGTAATCGCGCGCGATCGTCTCGGGAAGCGTGAGGGGGGCTGAGGTCATCGCGGGCTCCGGAAGGCTCGTCGCTCCCGCTTCTTTCCGTGAAACGGGGCGAAGTCGAGTCGTGCGCCTCTCACCCGCCGGCCATCGCCGCATCCAGCACCCGCGCGACATGGAGCGCCTCGCGGCCGGTCCCGTCATGGATCTGGTGGCGGCAGCTCGTGCCGTCGGCGACGACGAGGTCGTCCTCCCCCGCCGCCCGCACGGCCGGCAGGAGGGACAGTTCCCCCATCGCGAGCGAGACGTCGATGGTGTCGCGACCATAGCCGAAGGCGCCCGCCATGCCGCAGCAGGAGCTTTCGATCGGCTTGACCGTGAGGCCCGGCACGGCCCGCAAAACCGTCTCGACCGCGCCCATCGCGCCGAACGCCTTCTGGTGGCAATGGCCGTGAAGATGGGCGACGCGCCCGCCCTGGTCGGCGGCGGGGAGCGTGACCGTTCCCGCGGCGAGATCGGCGGCCAGGGCCTCCTCGAACAGGAGGGCGGCCTCCGCCAGCGGCTTCGCCTCGTCCTTCGGCAGGAGCGCCGTGAACTCGTCGCGGAAGGTGAGGAGGCAGGAGGGTTCGAGCCCGACGACCCGGGCGCCCTTCGCGACGAAGGGCGACAGCGCATCGAGCGTCCGGCGCGCCTCGGCCCGCGCCTCGTCCACCATGCCGGCCGAGAGATAGGTCCGCCCGCAGCAGAGCGGCCGCCCGCCGCCCTTCGCCTCGACGCGGTGGAGGCGATAACCGGCAGCCGTGAGGACGCGCGTCGCGGCGGCGAGGTTCTCGGGCTCGTAATAGCGGTTGAAGGTGTCGCCGAAGAGGACGAGGTCGCGCCCGTCCCCGATCACCGCCTCGGGCCGGGCGGGCTCGCCCGTCTCCCGCCAGGGCTTGCCCCAGCGCGGCAGGGTCCGGCGCGAGGAAAGGCCGAGCCAGGCCTCGGTCGCTTTCGCGATGGGCCCGATCCGGTCGCGAAGGTTCAGGAGCGGCGCGAGCTTCGCCGCGATCGGCGCGTAGCGCGGCAGATGGGCGATGAGCCTGTCCTTCAGCGGCAGGCCGTGCTCGGCATGGTAGTGATTCAGGAACTCGATCTTCATCCGCGCCATGTCGACGCCCGTCGGGCATTCGTGGCGGCAGCCCTTGCAGGAGACGCAGAGATCGAGGGTCGCCTTCATCGCGGGGGAGGTGAAGGCGCCCGGCCCGAGCTGCCCCGAGATCGCGAGCCGCAGCGAGTTCGCCCGGCCCCGCGTCAGATGCTGCTCCTCGCCCGTGACGCGCCAGGACGGGCACATCGTGCCGCCGGCCATCTTCCGGCAGGTGCCGTTGTTGTTGCACATCTCGACGGCGCCGCCGAAGCCGCCCCAATCGGACCAGTCGAGCGCGGCGCGCTTCGGCTCGGCGACGGCGTAGCCGGGCGGGAAGCGCATCAGGGAGCGGTCGTCCATCCGGTGCGGTCGGACGATCTTGTTCGGGTTCAGCCCGTTCGTCGGGTCGAAGGCGTCCTTGACCTCCTCGAAGGCCGAGACAAGGCGGCGGCCGAACATCCGCTCGTGGAATTCGGAGCGCGAGATGCCGTCGCCGTGCTCGCCCGAATGGGAGCCCTCGAAGCGGCGGACGAGGTCGCAGGCCTCCTCCGCGATGGCCTTCATCGCCGAGACGTCCCCCGCCTCCTTCATGTTGAGGATCGGCCGCACGTGCAGGCAGCCGACGGAGGCATGGGCGTACCAGGTGCCGCGCGTGCCGTGGCGGGCGAAGAGGTCGGTGATGGCGCTCGTGTAATCGGCGAGATGCGCGAGGGGCACCGCGCAATCCTCGATGAAGGAGATCGGCTTCCCCTCCCCCTTCATCGACATCATGATGTTGAGGCAGGCCTCGCGCACATCCCAGACCGGCTTCTGCCGCGCCGGCTCGACGACCTCGACCACGGCATTCGGGAAGCCGTGATCGGCCATGCAGGCATCGAGGCGCTTCAGGTCCCGCTTCAGACCGTCGAGATCGGCCCCCGCGAATTCCACGAGAAGGAGGCAGTTGGGCCGGCCGCGCGTGATGTCGGCGAGCGTGCGCCGGAAGAGCGGGATGTCGGCGCCCAGAACCAGCACGTTCTCGTCGACGAGCTCGACCGCGACGGGGCCGAGCGCGACGAGGTGCTGCGTCGTCTCCATCGCGGAGCGGAACGAGGGAAAGTGGCAGACGCCCATCACGCGATGGGTCGGCAGCGGCGAGAGCTTCAGCGTCACCGCCGTCGTCAGGGCCAGCGTGCCCTCGGAGCCGACGAGGAGGCTCGCGAGGTTCGGCTGCGCCGGCAGCAGCGCGTCGAGATTGTAGCCGCCGACGCGGCGCTGCACCTTCGGGAAGACCCGCTCGATCTCGGACCGCTCCCGATCGGCGAGGCGGACCATGCGGTCGGCGAGGTCGCCCGCATCCTGTGATCCTGTGATCCCTGGATCATTGTCTCCCCGGATCCCGGCCCGGATCGCCTGCCCGTCCTCCAGCAGCGCCTCGATGGCGAGGACGTTGTCGACCATCTTGCCGTAGCGGATGGAGCGGGCGCCGCAGGAATTGTTGCCGGTCATGCCGCCGATGGTGCAGCGGCTCGCGGTCGAGGGCTCGACGGGGAAGAACAGCCCGTCCTTGCGGAGGCGCGTGTTCAGGTGTTCGAGCACGAGACCGGGCCGGACCTTCGCCGTGCCGGCCGTCGGGTCGTACTCCTCGACCGCGTTGAAGTGCCGGCTGAAATCGAGCACCAGCCCGGACCCGATCGGCTGGCCGTTCTGCGAGGTGCCGCCGCCCCGCGCGATCACGGGCACGCCCGCCTCCCGCGCGATGCCGAGCGCGGCGGCGACGTCGTCCCGCGTCTTCGGGAAGGCGACGCCCGCCGGGATGATCTGGTAGATCGAGGCATCCGTCGCGTAGCGCCCGCGCGTGAAGGCGTCGAACCGCACCTCCCCTTCGAGCGCGTTGACGAGCCGGCGCTCGAGCGCCGTGTCGCGGGAGAGGGTCATCGGACCGCCTTTCGCGCGCCTGATCCCTCCCCGCAGGGGAGGGCCGAGTCGCTCCGAAGGAGCGATCCGGGGTGGGGACGACCCGCCCGCGGCAGCACCCCACCCCGGTCGGCTGGCGCCGACTCGCCCTCCCCTGAAGGGGAGGGATCACGCAGCCGCTCCCCGCGAGGCCGAAAGTGGGATGCTCTGGCGGGGGCGGGACGATTGACCATCCCCTAGCAATACCGGATCACTGGCCAAGTGAAAGAGAACGGCATCTTGAGGAGACGCCTGTGAGCTATCAGCCCGGCCGCCATTTCCTGCAGATTCCGGGGCCGACCAACACGCCCCTCCCCGTCCTCGCCGCCATCGCGAAGCCGACCATCGACCATCGCGGCCCGGAATTCGGCAAGCTCGGCCTCGAGGTCCTCTCCGGCATCAAGACCATCTTCAAGACGGAGAGCCCGGTCGTCATCTACCCGGCCTCCGGGACGGGAGCCTGGGAGGCGGCGCTCGTCAACACGCTGTCACCCGGCGACCGCATCCTGATGGTCGAGACCGGCTGGTTCTCGACCCTCTGGAGCCGCATGGCGAAGAAGCTCGGCCTCGAGGCGGAGGTGATCCCCGGCGATTGGCGCCACGGGGTGGATGCCGCCGTCATCGGAGCCAAGCTCGCCGAGGACAAGGCGAAGGCCATCAAGGCGGTCTGCGTCGTCCATAACGAGACCTCGACGGGCGTGACCTCGGGCGTCGCGGCCGTGCGGAAGGCGATCGACCAGGCCGGGCATCCGGCCCTTCTCCTCGTCGACACGATCTCGTCGCTCGGCTCGATCGACTACCGGCACGACGAATGGGGCGTCGACGTCACGGTCGGCGGCTCGCAGAAGGGGCTGATGCTGCCGCCCGGCCTCTCCTTCAACGCCGTCTCGGACAAGGCCCGCGCCGCCGCGAAGGCCGCGACGCTGCCGCGCTCCTTCTTCGACTGGGAGGAGATGATCGCGATCAACGGCAAGGGCTACTTCCCCTATACGCCCTCGACCAACCTGCTGCAGGGCCTCAAGGTCGCGATCGAGATGCTGCATGCGGAGGGCCTCGACAACGTCTTCGCCCGCCACGACCGCGCGGCCGAGGCGACGCGCCGCTGCGTGCGCCATTGGGGCTTCGAGATCCAATGCGCGAATGCGGCCGAGTATTCCTCCGCGCTGACCGCCGTGCGGCTGCCCGAGGGGCATTCCGCGGACGCCCTGCGTGCGACGATCCTCGAGCGCTCCAACATGTCCCTCGGCAACGGGCTCGGACCGCTCGCCGACAAGGTCTTCCGCATCGGCCATCTCGGCGATTTCCACGAGCTCATGGTCACGGGCGTCCTGACCGGCGTCGAGATGGGCCTCGCCGCCTGCGGCATCCCGCACAAGCCGGGCGGGGTCCAGGCGGCGATGGACTACCTCGGCGGCAACGCGGCCCGGATGGCGCAAGCGGCGGAGTGACGAGGGGGCCGTCCTTGCGAGGAGGCGAAGCCGACGAAGCAACCGAGGGGCCCTGTGCTCCGACGGTCCGGATGGCTTCGCTGCGCTCGCAAAGACGGTTCGGTGCCCGAGGGACGATCAGGTTTCGGCGGTAGAACGGGCCAGCCCGGCCAGGACGATGGGAGGACATCGATGAGGTTCATCCACCTTGCGGGCGCGGCGGCGCTCCTGCTGCTCGGCACGGCCGCCTCGGCCCAGGCCCAGACCTGCGCCGCCCTCGCCGGCCAGAAGATCGACGACGTCAACCTCCTGTCCTCGACGGAGGTGCCGGCGGCGGGCGACCTGCCCGGCTATTGCCGCGTGCTCGGCTATGTCCGTCCCGCGATCAATTTCGAGATCCGGCTGCCGGTGCAGAACTGGAACGGCAAGTTCTACATGGCCGGCTGCGGCGGCTTCTGCGGACGCCTCCTCAGCGACAGCCCCGGCTTCACCAACGCGATGAATCACGGCCTGCGCCGCAACTACGCCGTCGCCACCATGGATGGCGGCCATTGGGGCGCGAGCGTGGTGGATGGCCGCTGGGCCGAGAACAACCTCGTCGCCCGCATGGATTGGGGCCAGCGCGCCGTGACCGAGACCGCGAAGGTCGGCAAGGCCATGGTCGCCGCCTTCTACGGCAAGCCGCAGACGAAGGCCTATTTCGCCGGCTGCTCGACCGGCGGGCGCATGGCCGCGATGGAGGCCTCGCGCTTCCCGAAGGATTTCGACGGCATCATCTCCGGCGCGCCGGCGCTCGACTATACCGGCCTCGTCGCGACCTTCTTCGCCTGGACGGCCAAGGCCAATCTCGGCGCGGACGGCAAGCCCATCATCACCGCCGACAAGGCGAAGTTCATCGGCCGCGAAGTCTATGCCGCCTGCGACGAGGCCGACGGCGTCAAGGACGGCGTGATCGCCGACCCGCGCAAATGCGACTTCAAGCCGGCCGCGCTCCAGTGCAAGGCGGGCCAGAACTCCGAATGCCTGACCGAGACGGAGGTCGGCGCGCTGACGAAGATCTACCAGGGTCCGAAGGACAGCCGGGGCCGCCAGCTCTATCCCGGCGGCGTGCCGCTGGGCTCCGAGCCCCATTGGGCCCGCTGGATCACGGGCGCGGGCGCGGCGCCCGCGATCCTGCCGCTCTTCGGCCAGGACTTCATCCGCTACATGGCCTTCGATCCGGCGGCCGGCTCGGCCTTCAAGATCACGGATTTCGACTTCGACAAGGATCCCGCCCGCATGGGCTCGATGGCGCGCGTCTACAACGCGGCGACCTTCGATCCCGACAAGCCGGCGGAGGTGCAGGGCGCCGACCTCTCCGCCTTCAAGGCCGCCGGCGGCAAGATCCTGTTCTATCACGGCTGGGGCGACCCGCTCGTCACGCCCTTCCTCACGGTCGATTATTACGAGGCGCTGTCCAGGAAGGCCGGCGGCGACGCGAAGGATTTCGCACGCCTCTTCATGGTGCCCGGCATGGACCATTGCGGCATCGGCCAGGACGGGCCGGGCATCGCCGATACCGGCATCGACCCGCTGACGGCGCTCGAGCGCTGGGTCGAGCAGGGCCAAGCGCCGGACCAGATCGAGATGAGGAAGGTCGCGGGCGGCCGGACGCTCTGGGCACGCCCGGTCTGCGCCTATCCGCAGGTCGCCAAGTACAAGGGCTCCGGCGACGCGAAGGACCCAGCGAACTTCGCCTGCGCGGCGCCGTGAGGGGCGCGAACCCGTCTCCTTGCGGGTAGCTCGCTCCCTTCTCCCCTTGCGGGAGAAGGTGGCCCTGCGTAGCAGGGTCGGATGAGGGGTGGAGACTCCACGTCGACCGAGGTGTTTCACCCCTCATCCGTCCCCCGGGACAAGCCCGGGGGCCACCTTCTCCCGCAAGGGGAGAAGGAAGCCGGGTTGGAATCCATGACCACACACGAGGGCGCCGAAGCCTGGCGCATCCCGCCGGGCGCCTATCGCGAGACGCGAACCAAGGACGCCGCGATCGGCGCGCCGGCCTCGCGCTATCTCACCATGCGCGACGGCTGCCGGCTCGCGATCGATCTCTACCTGCCCGAGCGCTTCGACGGCGAGACGAGGCGGGTGCCGACCATCCTGATCCTCACGCCCTATTACCGCCGCTTCATGCTCGCGCCGGGTTCGGCCTCCGAACCCTCGCCCAATGCCGGCAAGTATCGCGACGCCTTCGTGCCCTACGGCTACGCCGTCGTCGTCGTCGACACGCGCGGCACGGGGGCGAGCTTCGGCACGCGCGACAGCTTCCGCTCGCCCCGCGAGCGCGAGGATTCGCGCGAGATCGCCGACTGGATCGTCTCCCAGCCCTGGTCGGACGGGACGATCGGCTCGACCGGCATCTCCTATCTCGGCGCGGGCGCCGACTTCCTCGCCGCGACCGGCCATCCGGCCGTGAAGGCGATCGCGCCGCTCTTCTCGGTCTGGGACACCTATGCCGACAACTACTATCCGGGCGGCATCCTGCTGACGGGCCTGACGCGCGTCTACGACGAGATCATGATCGGCCTCGATCACGACCGGCGGGACGTGCTGAAGCAATTCGCCTATTTCTCGGACCCGACCTTCGAGGGCCCGCAGCCGGTCGACGACGACCCGGACGGCCTCCTCGTGCGCGAGGCCGTTCGCGAGCATCTCGGCAATTTCCGGCAGACGGACTTCATGGCCGAGTTCCGCTACCGGGACGATGCCCTCCCCTACGACTCCTCGTTCACCTCGGCGAGCTTCAGCCCTTATTCGGTCCGCGACGGCATCCGGCCGGAGGTCGCGATCTACTCGGTCTCGGGCTGGCGGGACGGCGCGGGCTATGCGAACGGCGCCATCGCGCGCCACCTGACGCTGACCGACAACCCCCGCCATCTCCTCCTCGGCCCCTGGGACCACGGCGCCCGGATCGATACCTCGCCCTGGCGCCGCAACACCGAGCCGGGCTTCCCCTGGCTCGCCGAGCTGCTGCGCTTCTTCGACCATTACCTGATGGGCCGCGAGACCGGGCTCGACGCCGAGGCCAAGGTCCACGCCTTCGCCATGCACGAGGAGGCCTGGCACGCGGCGGAGGCGTGGCCGCCGACGCGGCAGACGCGGGTTTTCGGGCTCGCGGATGGCGGGAGGCTTGGAGCCTTCCCGTCGGGTCCTGATCCCTCCCCGCAGGGGAGGGCCGAGTCGACGCGGAGCGTCGAGCCGGGGTGGGGAGAACCCGGCTGCGGCGCCCCACCCCGGTCGGCTGACGCCGACTCGCCCTCCCCTGCGGGGAGGGATCGCAGCCTCGCCACCGTCCAGGTCGATTTCTCGCTCGGCACCGGCGCGGGCACGCGCTACGAGCGCATCGCGGGGATCGACAGCCGGGACTACTATCCCGACTGGACGGAGCGTGTCGCCCGCCTCTCCGGATGGGAGAGCGGGCCGTTCCCGGAAGCGCTGACGCTGACGGGCCACGCCCTCGTCGACCTGACGCTGGCATCGAGCGAACCCGACGCCGCGCTCTTCGTCTACATCACCGAGATCGAGGCGGACGGGACCGCCCGCTACGTCACCGAAGGGCTGCTCCGCGCCCTGCACCGGGCCGAGACGCCCTGCCCGCCCGCCTACCGCACGAGCTGGCCGTTCCGGACCTTCGCCCGCACGGATGCGAAGCCCCTCGTGCCGGGCGCCTTCGAGCGCATCCGCATCCCCTGCCTGCCGGTCTCCTGGCGGATCGCGGCGGGAAGCCGGCTGCATCTTTCGATCGCCGGGGCGGATGCGGACCATTGCGGGCAGGTGCCGCACGGCCGCCCGCCCCTCCTCACGCTCGATCTCGCGCGCTGCTCCTTGGAACTGCCGGTCGCGCCCTGACGCGACCGGCCCCGCGATCAGTTCGCGGCGAGCGTGCAGCCGCCTTCGGACAGAGGCCGGAACGCATCCTGCCCGGAGACCGTGGAGAGGCGCTTGTAATAATCGTAGGGCCCCTTCGACTCGCTCGGCTTCTTGATCTGGAACAGGTGCATGTCGTGGAGCTTGCGTCCGTCCGAGCGGATGCTGCCCTTGCCGAAGAGGATGTCCTCGGTCGGCAGCGTCTTCATGGCCTGGACCGACGCGGCACCATCCGTCCGCTTCGCCTCCGGCATGGTCTCGAGCGCCTTCAGGTAGTGCTGAAGCCCCGCATACACGCCGGCATGGACCATGGTCGGCATCTGGCCGCCGTTCTTCGCCGCCACCCGCTCGGACCAGGCCCGGGTCTCGGGATTCTGGTCCCAGTAGAACGGCGAGACCAGCGTCATGCCCTGCGTCACCTCGAGGCCGAGGGCATGGACGTCCGAGATGAACATGAGGAGGGCCGCCACCTGCTGGCCGCTCTGCGTCACGCCGAATTCGGCGCTCTGCTTGATGATGTTGACGAGATCGCCGGCCGAGGTCGCGAGGCCGACGACCTGCGCCTTCGAGCCCTGGGCCTGCAGGATGAGCGAGGAGTAATCCGTCGTCGCGAAAGGATGCAGCACCTGCCCGACGACCGTGCCGCCTTCACGCTTCACGGCGGCGCTCGTGTCCCTCTGCAGGGCATGACCGAAGCTGTAATCGGCGGTGATGAAGAACCAGGACTTGCCGCCGGCCCGCACGGTGGCGCGGCCGAGCGCGTTGCCGAGCGCCCAGGTATCGTAGGTCCAGTGGACGGTGTTGGGCGTGCAGCGCGCGCCGGTGAGATCCGCCGTGCCGGCGCCCGAGGCGATGAGCACCTTGTTGCCCTGCCGGGCGAGATCGTGCACCGCGAGCGCGACGGACGAGGTCTGCACGTCGAAGATGGCCTGCACGCCCTCCTGGTCGAACCAGCGGCGCGCGATGGCGGCGCCGATATCGGGCTTGTTCTGGTGATCGGCCGTCACGACCTCGACCACGGCACCCGGATTGGCCTTCTGATAATCCTCGGCCGCGAGCTGGGCGGCGACGACGGACCCGCGCCCTCCGAGAGCCGCCCCGATCCCGGATTGATCGTTCAGGACGCCGATCTTGACCTTGACCTGAGCCTGCGCAACCGCGCTCCCCGCGATCGCCAACGCGACCGCGAGCCCAAACACCCCTACCCTCATTCCGTTTCCCCTGTTGTCGCGCCCTGTCCGTTTGTCGGGCGCTATGAAAAAATCAAACCGCCATTCACGTCGAGCACGGCGCCGCTCATATAGCTTGCGGCCGGCGAGCAGAGGAAGGCGATCGGCCAGGCGATCTCCTCGGGACGGCCCATCCGGCCTGCCGGCACGCGGTCGGCCGTGAAGGGCTGTCCGGCGAGCATGTCGGTTTCGATGCTGCCCGGCGCGATGCCGTTGACCCCGACGCCGCGCGGCGCTCCACGCTGCGCGAACCAGCGCACCAGCGTGTGAACGGCTCCCTTCGAGCCGGCATAATGCGGCCCGGCCTGCATCCCGCCCATCCGCCCCGACGCCGATCCGACGAACACGACGCGCCCGGAACCCCGCTCGCACATCCCCGGGAAATAGGCGCGCAGGATGTTGAGGCCGCCCTTGACGTTGACGGCCATCACCCGCTCGAACGAGGCATCCCAGCCGTCATCCAGCCAATCGTCGAAGGGCAGGATGCCGGCGGCCAGCACGATCGCGTCGACCTGGGGCAGTGCCTCCTGAAGAGCCGCGACCGACGCCCGGTCGGTCACGTCGCAGCGCATCGCCGTCGCTCGGTCGCCGAGCGACGCCACGAAGTCGGGATCGATCGCACCGACATCGGTCAGGACGACATGCGCGCCCTGCGCGGCCAAAGCGACGGCGCTCGCGCGCCCGATTCCCCCGGCCGCTCCCGTGAGAAGCACCGTCTGCCCGTCGAGTCGAAAGAAGTTTTCCATGGGTCGATGCAAGAGCCGATCGACCCTCGATAATCAAGCCTCGACGCGCTCCCGCAGGATGTCAGCCGGGCAGATCAGGCCACGCCGCCGATCATCGATCCCGGCTAGAGGCAGCGCCCACGCGCAGTCTGTTCTCCACGAAGTCGGCCCGTTCCGCGACGGAGGCGCACGGAAGTTCGACGAGATCGTAGCCGCAATCGCGATAGACCTTCAGCATCGCCTCGAAGGTCCGGACGGCCTCGTCGAAATCCTGCCTCCGCTCGCCATCCTGCACGAAGATCTCCCGCCACGGTGGGGCGACGAAGACGGGCTGCCCATAGCGGAAACGCCGCGCGGCCTCCTCCATATGGGGCGGCACCGGCAGGCCGCAGAGCCGGAGATAGCCGATCACGTCCGGCACGCCGCGGTCGAACAGGACCGGTCCCGCGAGGTCCTCCGCCGCGCGGTGGGAGCGCATCTCGAAGGCGAGCATGGCCTCCGCGAAGAGCGCGCGATCGGCCCAGGGCAGCGCCTGCCCGCCGATCGCCATCTGATCGCGGATGATGGCCCGGCCCGCCTCCGGCATCGTGACATGGCCTCGCGCGGCGAGCCGGTCGATCAGCGTCGTCTTGCCCGAGCCGGGACCGCCGGTGAGCACGACGAAGCGGGATGTTGGATCGCTCGAGGTGGGGACCACGTCCAGGCCGTTCGCACGGAGAGCAGGCCGTGACCGCACGACCGGTTTTCCGCGGCGTGCTCAAAAAAGAAGCCCGCCGGAGCGGGCTTCGATGATCGATGGTCGGGTCAGGCCGTCGGCTGCGGCTCGAGGCCCGGCGGCTCGTTGCGGGGACGCGGGCGCCCCGTGCTCGGGACGGCCGAGCCGCGCCGGGGCGGCGGCTCGCTCGCGTCGCGGATCGGCGGCTTGCCGTCGATCAGGTCGCGGATCTCGTCGCCGCTCAGCGTCTCGTATTCGAGGAGGCCCTGGGCCAGAACCTCGAGGTCGTTGTTCTTCTCCTCGAGAATGCGGCGCGCCTCGATGAGGCCGGTCTCGACGAGGCGGCGGACCTCCGAATCGATCTTCTGCGCGGTGGCCTCGGAGATGTTCTGCTGCCGGTTGACCTGCATGCCGAGGAAGACCTCGTCGTTGTTCTCGCCATAGGCGACGGTGCCGAGCTCGGGCGAGAAGCCCCAGCGCGTGACCATCATCCGGGCGAGACGGGTCGCCTGATCGATGTCCGACTGAGCGCCCGACGTGACCTTGTCGTGGCCGAAGATCATCTCCTCGGCGACGCGGCCGCCCATCATGATGGCGAGACGGGAGGTCATCTGCTCGAAGGACATGGACAGCTTGTCCCGCTCGGGGAGCTGCATGACCATGCCGAGCGCGCGGCCGCGGGGGATGATGGTCGCCTTGTGCACCGGGTCGGTCGCGGGGACGTTGAAGGCGACGACGGCGTGGCCCGCCTCGTGATAGGCGGTCAGCCGCTTCTCGTCGTCGGACATGACGAGCGTGCGGCGCTCGGCGCCCATCATCACCTTGTCCTTGGCGTCCTCGAACTCGGTCATCGTGACGATGCGCTTGCCGCGCCGCGCCGCGAGCAGCGCCGCCTCGTTGACGAGGTTCATGAGGTCGGCGCCGGAGAAGCCGGGCGTGCCGCGGGCAAGGGTGCGCAGGTCGACATCCGGCGCCAGCGGCACCTTGCGGACGTGGACGCGCAGGATCTTCTCGCGGCCGACGACGTCCGGGTTCGGGACGACGATCTGACGGTCGAAGCGGCCCGGACGCAGGAGCGCGGGGTCGAGCACGTCGGGGCGGTTCGTCGCCGCGATGATGATGATGCCTTCGTTGGCCTCGAAGCCGTCCATCTCGACGAGGAGCTGGTTCAGGGTCTGCTCGCGCTCGTCGTTGCCGCCGCCGAGGCCGGCGCCGCGATGGCGGCCGACCGCGTCGATCTCGTCGATGAAGATGATGCAGGGCGCGTTCTTCTTGGCCTGGTCGAACATGTCACGCACGCGGCTCGCGCCGACGCCGACGAACATCTCGACGAAGTCCGAGCCCGAGATCGTGAAGAAGGGCACGTTCGCCTCGCCCGCGACGGCGCGCGCGATGAGCGTCTTACCGGTGCCGGGCGGGCCGACGAGAAGGCAGCCGCGCGGGATGCGCCCGCCGAGCCGCTGGAACTTCTGCGGGTCGCGCAGGAACTCGACGATCTCCTGGAGGTCGTCCTTGGCCTCGTCGACGCCGGCGACGTCCTCGAAGGTGACGCGGCCATGCGCCTCGGTGAGGAGCTTCGCCTTGGACTTGCCGAAGCCCATGGCGCGGCCGGCGCCGGACTGCATCTGGCGCGACAGGAAGATCCAGGCCCCGATGAAGACGAGGATCGGCAGCCAGTTCACGAGGAGCGCGATGAACCAGGGCGTCGATTCCCCGGCCGGGCGCGCGGTGATCTGGACGCCCTTCTGCTGCAGGCGGTTGATCAGGCCCGGATCGAACGGCGCATAGGTCGTGAAGGTCCGCCCGTCCGTATAGGTGCCGGAGATCTCGTTGCCGGAGATCGTCACGGTCGAGATACGGCCCGTCTCGGCATCCGTCAGGAGCTGGCTATAGGCGATGTCGCTGCCGCCGCCGCGCTGATTGGCGCCGCCTTGGAACAGCGTGACGAGCGCCAGAACCAGAAGAAAAATGATCACCCAGAGGGCGAAATTGCGAAAGTTCGGATTCATCGCGGTCCTGGAGGGCTCGACGGGGAGCCGGCGAACGTCTCGTAATCTAAGGATCAGCGGCGAGGATGCCAAGGGAAAGAGGCGGCCCTGCGGCAATCGCGGTTAGCGACCTCTGTTTCGCGAAGGCTCCGCGTCGAGCACGAGCATTCCCTCGCGCGTCAGGGTGAGGACGGAGCCGGCCAGCGAGCGCCGCGCGCGCCGGCCCTCGCGATGGGCGGCGGCAAGGGCGGCGAGCGCCGTCTCCGCCCGGTCGAGCCGGATCGGCACGTCGGGGCGGCCACGCTGAAGCGCCCGCAGGAGGACGCGCAGCGCGATCTCCTCCGGCTCGGCGAGGAGGTCCCCGAAGGCGATCGAGAGGCCGCCTTCGGGACGGCTCGCGACGAGACGCGCCTCGGCGACGGACGCCGCCGCCTCGAGCGCCCGGTCGGCCCGGCGCAGGCGCTCGGCGAGACGGCCCAGCCGCCGCGCGTCGAGCCCCTCGGCGGCGAGGGGCAGCATCAGGCGCCGCCAGCGCACGCGCGCGAAGCGGGGCTCGGCGTTGGACGGGTCCTCGACGAACGCCCAGCCCCGCGCCCGGCAGGTCGCGACGAGGTCCGCCTTGGCGAAACCGAGGAAGGGGCGGAGATGGAGGATGTCTCCGCGCGCGCTCTCCGGCGCCATGCCCGCGAGCCCGGCGAGCCCCGACCCCGATGCCATGCGCATGAGAAGCGTCTCGGCCTGGTCGTCCGCGGTATGGGCGGTGGCGAGGCGGCGCGCGCCGATCGCGCGGGCATGGTCGCGGAGGAGACGATAGCGCGCGTCCCGCGCGGCCTCCTGGGAGACCCGCCCCGGACGCTCGTCCCAGGTCAGGATCGCGTGGCCGAGCCCGAGCGAGGCGGCGAGCGCGCCTACGGCCTCGGCCTCGCGCCTCGCCTCCGGCCGGAGGCCGTGATCGATTGTCGCGACGAGGAGAAGCGGCCGCCCCGGCTCGCGCGCCCACGAGGCCGCGGCCTGCAGCAGCACCATCGAATCCGGACCGCCGGAGACGGCGAGCAGGATGGCAGAGCCCGCATCGGCGCAGCCGCATGCGGCGAAGGCAGCGGCGAAGGCGGCATCGGGAATGTCCGCGGCCGCAGGACGACGTGTTCGCGGCGCCGTCACCCCTGAGCCTGATCCGAAAGAGGAAGTCCCGCCTTCCTCATGCTGAGGTGGCCGCGGAACGCGGCCCTCGAAGCACGGCTGACGGTGGTGCGTCCTCCGAGGTTCGGCACCCAAGTCGTCTGTTGCCGGCTTAGGCATCCTTCGGCCCGCATCGCGGGATGAGGAGGGAGGACATCCCCGCACAAGCCCTCAGCTCGCGCAGCGCGCCTTCTTCTGCTCCCGGTCGGTGCCCTGTTTCACCGCGGCCGAGGCGGACGGATATTTGCGCCCGAGCTCCGCGAAGGTCGCGCAGGCCTGATCCTTGGCGCCGAGCGAGGCGAGGGAGACGCCGAGCTTGAGCATGGCGTCGGCCGCCCGCGGCGAGCGCGCATGCTCCTGCGTCACCTTGAGGAACTGCTCGGCCGCCTCGCGCGTCCGGTTCTGGCGCAGATAGGTCTCGCCGAGCCAATAGGTCGCCTCCCCCGCGCGACGGTCGCGCGGGCCGGCCTTGATGACGTCGCGGAAGCCGGATTCGGCCTCGGCGTAGCGGCGCTGGGTATAGGCGGCATAGGCCGTCTCGAACCCGCCCTGCGAGGAGGCCGCGGCGCTGCCGGTCGTGGCCGGAGCGCCGGAGCGCTTGGCGAAATCGGGATTGAGGCCCGCGACGCCCTTCGCCTGCGGGCCGAGATCGACCTGACGCGGAGCCGCGGCGCCGCTCGGCGGCCGGTCGCTCTCGATGAGCGCCGCGATGCCGTCGCGGCCGGCCGGCGTGGAGCCGAGCGCCTTGGGCGCACCGGGCGCGGCCGGGCTCGTCTCGGAATCGAAGGCGTCGCTGCGCCGCTGCGGCCGTTCGGGCCTCGGCGCCGGGGTCGGCGGAGCGGCCGAGCGGCCGCCGCTTCCCTTCTGCTCCTGGAAGCGGAACTCGACATCCTCCTGGAAGCGCTTGAGCTGGTCCTTGAGCTGACGGTTCTCGTGGCCGAGCTGCTCGACCTGCCCGGAGAGCTGGCGCATCTGGCCCTCGATGCGGTTCAGCCGCACGAGAAGCTCGGACGCGTCCTGCGCCACCGCAGGGCTCGCCGCGGCGAGAGCCAGGACGAGGCCGACCACAATCCCGAGCCCCCGTCCCGCCCGGAGGCGCCCCGGAAGAAGGCGCATGCGAAAACCCGACCCGTTCATGTTCCCATTTCCGCCCGAAACCGCCGGGCCACCTCGGCCGGACATCCGCCGATGCAACCGGACGGTGGCCGACCATCGTGTCAACTTGATGGAGGAACGCCCGATTCGATACCCGCCGGAGCACGATCCGGCACGGATGACAGGGCGTCGCCGCGCGAGTCGACGAGACGCCGCGCGGATGCCAAAGCAGACCGGCGCAACGAGACCGGCGCGCGAACCGGCCCGGGGAACACGCAATGTCCGGTTGGGAGATGGTCGTCTTTGTCGGCATGGTCGCGACGGCCTTCGTCGCCGTCGTCGCGGTCGCCTGGCGCATCCAGCGGACACGGAATCCGGAGCGGTTCCGCGAGTCGTTCCGCCGGCCGCCGATGCCCGGCAGCCCCAACCACTGGAACCGCCCGCGCTGAGGCCGGTGCCGAGGTCTCGCGATCAGGCCTCGTGGCCGAGGGCGGTCCAGGCCTCTTCGGCGATCACCTGCTCCTCGTCCGTCGGGATCACGACGGCCGCGACCCGGCTGCCCGGCCGGGTGATCGTCTGTGCGTTGCCGGCATTGGCCTGCGGATCGAGATCGAGGCCGAGCCAGGCGAGGCGGTCGCAGATCGCGGCACGGATCGCGGGCTGATGCTCGCCGATCCCGGCCGTGAAGACGAGGGCGTCGAGCCCGCCGAGCGTCGCCGCGAGCCGCGCGACCTCGCCCGCGATGCGCAAGGTGAAGAGGTCGATCGCCTCCTTCGCCGCCGGCTCGGCGCTCTCGAGCAATCGGCGGCTATCCGCGCTGATGCCCGACAGGCCGAGGAGGCCCGAGCGGTGATAGAGGAGGTCCTCGACCTCGGCGAGCGAGCGTCCTCCGGCCCCGAGAAGATGGAGCAGGACGCCCGGATCGAGCGCGCCGCAGCGCGTCGCCATCGGCACGCCGTCGAGCGTCGAGAAACCCATGCTGGTGTCGCGGCTCTCGCCGTCCGCCATCCCGCAGAGGCTCGCGCCGCTGCCGAGATGGGCGGCGACGATCCGCGATCGGGCGAGAGGCGGGGCGCGGCGCGCGAGTTCGCCGGCAATGTACTTGTAGGACAGGCCGTGGAAGCCGTAGCGCTTGATGCCCTCGTCGTGCAGGGCGCGCGGCAGCGCGAAGCGCCGGACGGTGTCGCTGTTCGTGCGGTGGAAGGCGGTGTCGAAGGAGGCCGTCTGGACGAGATGCGGCCAGAGCTCCCGGACCGAACGGATCAGCCTCAGCCCCTGCGGCTGGTGCAACGGCGCGAGCGGGACGAGTTCCTCGATCGCGCCGATCGCCTCCTCGTCCAGCCGGACGGGCCCGGCGAAGCGGTCGCCGCCATGGACGATGCGGTGCCCCGCGACGGCGAGCCGGCCGATATCGACGTGCCGGCCGAGGATCTCCGCGATATCCGCCAGGATCTCCGTCAGGGCGTCGGCCTTCGAGGGGATGGTCGTCTCGAACGGCTCGGGGCCTTCGGTCACGCGCAGCGTGAGCGGATCCTGCCGGAAATCGACGATGCCGCGGGCAACGCGGACCGGCCGGCCGGATTGCGCGCGATAGAGGCCGAGCTTGACCGTCGAGGAGCCGGCATTGAACGTCAGGAGGAGATCGCCGCTCATGCCGCCGATCCCGCCTTCAGCGGCGAGCGGTTCGCGACGATCTTGGCGAGGGCCGCCGAGGCGATGCGGGCCGAGAGCGGATCGGCCCGGCTGGTCAGGACGATCGGGACTCGCGCGCCGAGGACGAGGCCCGCCGCCGTCGCGCCCGCGAAGTAGATCAGCTGCTTCGCCAGCATGTTGCCGGCCTCGAGATCGGGCACGAGCAGGATGTCGGCCTCTCCGGCGACCGGCGAGACGATGCCCTTGGTGCGGGCGGCATCCGGGCTGATGGCGTTGTCAAAGGCGAGCGGGCCGTCGACCCGCGCCCCGGTGATCTGGCCGCGCGCGGCCATCACCGTGAGGGCGGCCGCATCGAGCGTCGCCGGCATCTTCGGGTTCACCGTCTCGACCGCTGCCAGCACCGCGACGCGCGGCTCCTCGATGCCGAGGAGCCGCATGAGGTCGACCGCGTTCTGGCAGATGTCCCGCTTCTGATCGAGCGTCGGCAGGATGTTGATCGCCGCATCCGTGACGATGATGGGCTTGCGGTAGGCCGGCACGTCCATCGCGTAGACATGGCTGATGCGCCTGTCGGTGCGGATGCCCGAAGCGGGACCGACCACGGCGCCGAGCAGTTCGTCCGTATGCAGGCTCCCCTTGACGAGGACGGAGACCTTGCCGGCGACGGCGAGTTCCACCGCCCGCGCGGCGGCGGCGTGGCTGTGCTCGACCGGCTCGATCGGAATGCCCTCGATCGAGACCTGCGCCGCCTCGGCCGCGGCACGGATCTTCCGCTCCGGGCCGATCAGGATGGGGTCCAGCAGCCCCTCCTCCATCGCCTCGATCGCCCCCTTCATCGCGGCGGCGGAGCAGGGATGGACGATGGCGGCCCGCACGGTCGGCAAGTCGCGCGCGCCCTTGACGAAGCTCTCGTAGCGGTCGTGCCGCCGGAGGGTCACGTCCGGCAGCCGCGTCGCCGGCCATTCGATCGGATGCTCCGGGGCGATGACGGTCGCGGTCCCTCGCAGGACCTCCTCGCCGCGCCCGTTGGTGCAGACCGTATCCAGCACGACCCGGCGCTTCGCCTGCTTCTCCCGGACGGTGACGGTCGCCGTCACCGTGTCGCCCGGAGCGACCGGCTTCAGGAAGCGCAGATCCTGCCCGAGATAGATCGTGCCGGGTCCCGGCAGCCGCGTGCCGAGGACGGCCGAGACGAGGGCCGCGGTCCACATCCCGTGGGCGACGATGTGGCCGAAGAGGTCGGTCGCGGCGAAGGCCGCATCGACATGGGCCGGGTTCGCATCGCCCGAGACGGCGGCGAAGAGGTCGATGTCGTCCCGCCCGACCGTGCGGGCGATCGAGGCGGCGTCGCCGGGCTTCAGATCCTCGAAGGTGCGGTTGCGCAGGAAATCCGTCATCGGGCCTCTGTCTCTGGAGCACGCAGGAGCCGGGCGAGCGGGACGCCGGCCCCCTCATGCCCGCTCCGATCCCGCGCGGTCACGCAGCCGCGCATAGGCAGCCCTCGCGGCCGCGGCCCCTCACGAGAAGATCACCTTCCGGAACCGGCTGAGCGCGATGGCGAAATAGGCCGCGCCGATGGCGATGACCTGGGCGAGGTCCGTCCACACGGCACCGAGGCCGGCACCGCGATAGAGCACGCCCTGGGAGAAGGCGACGAAATGCGGCGTCGGGCTGAAGATCCGCATCCCCCATTGCAGCCAGACGGGCATGCTCTCCATCGGCGTCGTCGCCCCCGAGAGGAGCTGGGTGACGACGAAGACCGGGATGGCGAGGAGGCCGAACTGGCCCATCGTCGTCGCGAGCGTGCCGAGCAGGATGCCGAGGGCCGCGACCGAGAAGGCGTAGATCGCAGCCCCCGTCGCGAAGAGAAGCAGCGAGCCGGCGACCGGCACGCCGAGCGCCCATTCCACGATGACCACGAGCGAGACCATCGCGGCGACGAGGATGACCCCGGCATTGGCGATCATCTTGGCGAGCATGATCTCGACCGGCGTCACGGGCATCACGAGGAGGTGCTCGACCGTGCCCTGCTCCCGCTCGCGGATCAGCGCAGCCCCGGTCAGGACGATCGTGAGCAGCGTGATGTTGTTCAGGATCTGCATGACCGAGCTGAACCAGCTCGAATCGAGATTGGGGTTGAAGCGGGCGCGCACGACGAGGTTGATCGGCAGCGCGGTCGTCGTCTCCCGGCCGGCCTTCAGATTGGCGATCTCGCGGGCGATGATCTCCTGGATATAGACCGAGCCGTTGCCGGCCTGGGTCATGGCGGTCGCGTCGACGCTGAGCTGCAGGCCGGTCTGCCGGCCCGCCAGGAGATCGGCCTCGAATTTCGGCGGGATCTCGAGAACGAAGACGAGGCGACCGGAATCCATCGCGGAATCGATCTCGCGCGCCGAGATCCGGTCCACGGTCTTGAAGAGCGGCGGGCCGAAGGCATCGGTCAGCCGACGCGCGAAATCGGATTCGTCCTCGTCGACGATGCCGATCGTCAGGTCGCGCGCCTCGAGCTTGGCTCCGGTCGCGACCGTATAGACGGCGACCGTGAACGTGTAGGCGACCAGGATCATCATCATCCGGTCGGCCCGGATGCTGCGCAGTTCCTTGACCGCCAGCCGGGCGACGTTCTTGAGATGGATGGCGAGCGCGCGCATCTCAGGCCTCCTGCTTGCGCAGGGTGAATTGGGCGGCGACGAGGAAGAGCAGGAAGAACCCCGCCAGCGCGGCGAGGTTGAGCCAAAGCTCCGGGAAGCCGAGCCCCTTGGTGAAGACGCCGACGCTGACCGGCTGGTACCAGGCGGGCGGCATGCTGAGGCCGATCAGCCGCGCCCCTCCGGACAGGGACGAGACGGGCGCCATCAGGCCCGAGAAGTTCACGGCCGGGACGACCGACAGGATCGCGGTGGCGAAGACCGCCGAGACCTGCGTGCGGGTGAAGCTCGAGACGAGCTGCCCGAACCCGGTCGTCGCCGCGACGTAGAAGAGCGTCGCCACGAACAGCACCCAGGCCGGGCCCTTGATCGGCACGTCGAAGACGAACAGGGCGATCAGCGCGAGCATGACGAAATTCGCCATGGCGATGGCGATGTAGGGCAGTTGCTTGCCGAACAGGAATTCGAAGCGGCTGATCGGGGTCGAGCGGAAATTGGCGATCGAGCCCGTCTCCTTTTCCCGCACCACGCCGATCGCGGACATGATGGCCGGGATCAGGATCAGCATCAGCATGATCACGCTCGGAACCATGGCGTTCACGCTCTTGAAGGCCTGATTGTAGCGGAAGCGGGTCTCGATCGCGGCGGCGGTCGGCGCGTGGCTCGACGCGGCGCTCGACGCGGAGAGGTCGCGCGCATACTGGGTCGCGAGACCCGTGACGTAGCCGCGCGTGGTCTCGGCGCGGAAGGGCATGGCACCGTCGAGCGAGACCGACAGCTCGGGCACGCGCCCGGCCATGAGGTCATGGCCGAAGGAGGGCGGGATCTCGATGGCGAGCTGCAATTCGCCGCTCTTGAGGCGCTCTTCGAGTTCGGCGGGGGAGCGGATCGGCGGCCGCTCGTCGAAGTAGCGGGAGCTGGAGAAGGCCTCGACCAATTGGCGGCTCTCGGGCGTGTTGTCCTGGTCGTAGGCCGCGAATTTCAGGTTCTCGACGTCGAAGGAGATGCCGAAGCCGAAGGCCAGCATCAGGAGAAGAGGCCCGAGGAAGGCGAAGGCGAGGCGAATGGGGTCGCGCAGCAGCTCCATCGTCTCGCGGCGCGTGCAGGCCCAGAGCCGGCGCGGATCGAAGCGGCGCGCCGACGGGAGGGGCTGCTCCGAGGGGACGAGCGTCTCGGCGCCGCCCTCCGGCGCGGGCGCGGGTGCGGCATCGTCCATCCCCGCGGCCTCCTTGAGGTAGGAGATGAAGGCCTCCTCCAGCGTCGCCGAACCGCGTTGCCGCACGAGTTCCTGCGGCGTGCCGACCGCGAGCACCTTGCCCGCATGCATGAACGAGATGCGGTCGCAGCGCTCCGCCTCGTTCATGAAATGCGTCGACAGGAAGATGGTGACGCCATCGTCGCGCGAGAGGTCGATCAGCGTGCGCCAGAAGGCGTCGCGCGCGACCGGGTCGACGCCCGAGGTCGGCTCGTCGAGGATCAGCATCGCCGGCCGGTGCAGGACCGCGACGGCGAGTTGCAGCCGCTGGCGGATGCCGAGCGGCAGGCTCTCGGGCCGCTCGTCGGCGACGTCCGCGAGGTCGAACCGCGTCAGCAGCTCGGCGATCCGCGTCGGGATCTCGGCGGCGGGCAGGTGATAGAGCGCGGCGTGCAGATCGAGGTTCTGCCGCACCGTCAGCTCGCTGTAGAGCGAGAAGGATTGCGACATGTAGCCGACGTTGCGCCGGGTCTCCATGTCGTCCCCGCCCATCGGCTGCCCGAACAGCTTCGCCGTGCCGCTGCTCGCCGGCAGGAGCCCGGTCAGCATCTTCATCGTCGTCGACTTGCCGCAGCCGTTCGAGCCGAGGAAGCCGAAGATCTCGCCCCGGCCGATGCGGAAGCTGACATGGTCGACCGCGACGAAATCGCCGAAGCGCCGCGTCAGCCCCTCCGCCTCGATGGCGGGCGTCTCGTCGGCGCTCTCCGTTCGGGGCCTGAGCTCGACCTTGCGGTGGGCCGCCCGCTTCGCCTCCGGCAGCAGGGCGACGAAGGCGTCGTCGAGATCGGCCTCGCCGGTCTTCTCGCGGAGCTCGGCAGCCGTGCCCGTCGCGATGGCCCGGCCGTCATCCATCGCGACCAGCCAGTCGAACCGCGCCGCCTCCTCCATATAGGCCGTCGCCACGATGACGCTCATGGTCGGCCGGCGCGCGCGGATGGAGTCGATCAGGTCCCAGAACTGGCCGCGAGACAGGGGATCGACGCCGGTCGTCGGCTCGTCGAGCACGAGCAGATCGGGGTCGTGGATCAGGGCGCAGCAGAGGCTCAGCTTCTGCTTCATGCCGCCCGAGAGCTTCGCCGCAGGCCGAGCCTCGAAGCCGTCGAGGCCCGTCGCCCGCAGCAGCTCGTCGATGCGGTGCCGGCGCTCGGCCGCGCCCTGCCCGAACAGGCGGGCATGGAAATCGATATTCTCGAAGACGCTCAGCGTCGGGTAGAGATTGCGCCCGAGCCCCTGGGGCATATAGGCGATGCGCCCGCGCTGCTCCTCGCGCTCGGTCGTGACGGCCATGTCGGCACCGAGAACCCGGACGATGCCCGTCTGGATGATCCGCACCCCCGCAACCAGCGCGAGCAAGGTCGATTTCCCGACCCCGTCCGGCCCGATCACGCCGATCATGCGGCCGGCGGGGATGTCGAGGGTCAGGTCGTCGAGAGCGAGGCTGCGGCCGTAGCGGTGCGTCACCGCCGCGAGCCGGGCAACGGGCTCCATGTCGGTCACGGAAGCTTGACGGCCAGCGTCGGCGGCCACGCGACGTCGGGTGCGGTGCGCACGAAGCCGAGCCCGCGCACGCCGGTCTTCACATGGCGATGATATTTGGCGAGCAGGTCGCGATCGACCTGCAGCTTGATGCGGAAGACGAGCTTCTCGCGCTCCTCGGCGGTCTCGACGGTCTTCGGCGTGAACTGGGCGTCGGCGGCGACGAAGCTGACGCTCGCGGGGATCACGAATTGGGGAACCGGATCGAGGATGATCCGCGCCTCGTCGCCGAGCGCGAGCTGCCCCGCCTGGCCGGCGGGCAGGTAGATCGTCATGTAGACATCGGACAGATCGAGGATCGTGAGCACGCGCGAGCCCGCTCCGACCACCTCGCCGGCGCGGGCGAGCTGGTACTGGACCCGCCCGCTGCGGGGCGCGACGAGGACGAGATCGACCAGGATCGCCTTGATCTGCTCGGCATCGGCCTCCGACGCGCGGATGGCGAACTGCGCCTGATCGCGCTGCGCCTCCGAGGCCCGCAAGGCCGCGTCGGCGGCGTCGGCCTTCGCCACGCGCTGATCGTAGACCTGCTTGCTCAGATAGCCCTTCTCGACGAGCTGGGCGCCGCGTTCGGCGTCGGTGCGCGCCAGGGTCTGGTCGCTCTTGCGCTGGGCGATGAGGGCTTCGGCCTCCGCCAGCGCCTGCCGCGCCCGCAGGACCTGCGCCTGGGCGGCCCGCAGCTGGGCCTCGTATTCCGGAGAGGCGATCCGGGCGACGACCTGACCGGCCGTGACCTCGTCGCCTTCCTTGACCGTCACCTCCGCGAGGCGGCCCGGATATTTCGAGGAGACGTCGATCTGGGTCGCCTCGATGCGGCCGTTCGTTTTGACCACCCCTTGCGGCATCGCATCGCCGCGCAGCCGGTCGATCAGCGCCTTCACGCGCGACTGTGCCACGGCCGGCGGCGACACCACGGCGCAAAGCGCGACGGCGACAAGGCTCACTCGGATCAATCGCATGGAAAGGCGGTCCCGTCTGATAGCGGACTTCTTATGCCAGTTTCGTTCCCGGATGCGACAGTCCCTCGGTCGATCAGCGCCCTGCGCGTGGCGGCGAGATGATCGGTCGCATCATGTGACCTCTTTTCCACACCCGGTCGCCTCATCGGACGACCCGCGCCGGCACGGGCGATCGGTCGGCCGGATACCGCTTTGCCGTGGCATGCTCTAAAGCAGGGCGCCGAACCGCACCGCTCCACGAGGAGGCGCGGATCCCAGAGGAAACGGAGACGCCCGTGGACCCGATCCTGGTCGAGAACAGAGGGGGCTGGAGCATCGTCACGCTCAACCGTCCCGACCGGCTGAACGCCTTCAACCCGGACATGCACCGCGCCCTCGCCGAGGCCCTGGACCGCCTCGGTTCCGAAGAGGATTGCCGCGCCATCGTCCTGACGGGAGCGGGCCGCGGCTTCTGCGCCGGCCAGGACCTCGAGGCCGTCGGGACGGATACCGAGCTCGACCAGACCCTCGAGCGCTTCTACAACCCCCTCGTCCGGCGCATCCGCGCGATGCCGAAGCCCGTGATCGCCGCCGTCAACGGCGTCGCGGCCGGGGCCGGGGCCAATATCGCACTCGCCTGCGACATCGTGCTGGCGGCACGCTCCGCGAAGTTCATCCAGGCCTTCGCCAAGATCGCCCTCGTCCCGGATTCGGGCGGGACCTGGTTCCTGCCGCGGCTCGTCGGCGAGGCGCGGGCGAGGGCCCTCGCCCTGACGGGCGAGGCCGTCGGCGCCGACAAGGCGGCCGACTGGGGCATGATCTGGAAGGCGGTCGACGATGCCGCCCTCCCGGTCGAAGCCGAGGCGCTGGCCGCCCATCTCGCGACCCAGCCGACGGCGGCGCTGGCGCTGATCAAGCGCGCCTTCGACGGCTCCGCCGCGAACACCCTCGATGCGCAGCTCGATCTCGAGCGCGACCTTCAGAAGGTCGCCGGCGCGCTGCCGGATTTCCGCGAAGGCGTACAGGCCTTCATGGAGAAGCGTCCGGCCCGCTTCACAGGACGCCCGTCATGAGCGAAGACCTCCCGGATCACGATGCGGACGGGCCGGATGCCGACGAGATCGCGCGCGCCTCGGCCGATGCGATGTGGGCCGGCGACAAGGCGAGCGCGGGGCTCGGCATGCAGCTCCTCGATGTCGGTCCCGGCTATGCGACCATGGCCATGACGATCACCGAGGCCATGACGAACGGCCACGGCCTCGCACATGGCGGGTTCATCTTCCTGCTGGCCGATTCCGCCTTCGCCTTCGCCTGCAACTCGCGCGGCGAGAAGACGGTCGCCCAGCATTGCCAGGTCAGCTTCCTCAAGCCCGGACGCCTCGGAGAGCGTCTCGTGGCGACGGCCCACGAGGTCTTCCAGGAAGGCCGCTCGGGGATCTACGACATCAACGTCTCGGTCGGCGAGGAGACCATCGCCGAGTTCCGCGGCCATTCGCGCACCGTCGGGGGCCGCTGGGTCTGACCCGCCGAGGCGCGGACCGCGCCTCAGGCGTGTTCGAGCGTGAGATGGCGGCCGCGGACCTCCTCGGCAGCCGCCAGTTCCGCACCGCTGCCCTCCCAGACGATCGTGCCGCCGTCGATGATGAGCAGCCGGTCGGCCACGGCCATGCAGACGTCGAGGTTCTGCTCGACGAGCAGCATCGAGAGGCCCGAGGCCTTGAGATCGCGGATCAAGTCGACGAGCCGGTCGACGATGACGGGGGCGAGGCCCTCGGTCGGCTCGTCGAGAAGCAGCACCTTCGGCCCCGTCACGAGGGCACGGCCGATCGAGAGCATCTGCTGCTCGCCGCCGGAGAGCTTGCCGCCCGGCGTCCGCCGACGGCCCGCGAGGGCGGGGAACATCTCGTAGACGTTCTGGATGCTCCAGCGGGCGCCGCTCCGCGCGGCGAGGGCGAGGTTCTCCTCGACCGTCAGCGTGCCGAAGATGCCGCGATGCTCCGGGACGAGCGACAGACCGCGCTTGGCGATCTCGTGGGTCGGCAGACCGAGGACGTCCTCGCCGGCAAAGGCGAGCCGCCCCTCGACCCGCGGCAGCAGGCCGGTGAGCGCACGCATGGTGGTGGTCTTGCCGGCACCGTTGCGGCCGAGCAGCGCGACGAGCTCGCCGTCGCGGATGGTGATGTCGACGCCCTGCAGGATGTGGCTCTTGCCATACCAGCCATTGAGGCCCCGCGCCTCGAGAAGGACGGGGCGGGCGGCGTTGTCGGACGCGGCGCTCATGCCTGGCTCCCGAGATAGGCCTGGCGCACGGCCGGGTCGTTCCGCACGCGCTCGGGCGTGTCCTCGGCGATCTTCTTGCCCTGCGCCATCACGGTGATGAAGTCCGAGATCGACAGCACGACCGACATGTTGTGCTCGATGAGGAGGACGGCCATCCGCTCCTTCAGGCTGACGATCAGCTCCTTGGTGCGGTGGACGTCGTCGATGCCCATTCCCGCCAGAGGCTCGTCGAGGCAGATCATCTTCGGCTGCGCCCCGAGCGCCATCCCGATCTCGAGCGAGCGCTGGGCGCCGTGCGAGAGATCGCCCGAGCGCGTTCCGGCCCGGTCGAGGATGCCGACCCTGCCCATGATCTCCTCGACCTCGGCCGCGATGTCGCCGCGCGCAGCCGGCGAGCGCCAGAAGACCCAGCCCTCGCTGTGATGACGGGCCTGGACCGCGAGGCGCAGATTCTCCGCCACCGTCAGGTTCGGATAGATGTTCGTCACCTGGAACGACCGCGCCATGCCGTAATGGACGCGCCGGTGGGCCGAGGCCTTCGTCACGACGTGGCCGTCGAAGGCGATCTTGCCGGAATTCGGCGGCCTGACACCGGTGACGGCGTTGAAGAACGTCGTCTTGCCGGCGCCGTTCGGACCGATCAGGGCGTGGATCGTGTTCGGCTTGACCGCGATGGACATCGCGGTGAGCGCCTGGAAATCGCCGAAGCGGACGCCGATCTCGTCGACCTTGAGAATGGGATCAGGCATCGGCCGACCTCCCGCCGAAACGCTCCGCAAGACGTCTGCCGATGCTCCACAGGCCGCCCGGCAGATAGAGCACGATCGCGATCAGGAGGAGTGCGATCAGCGCCATCCAGCGCGCCCAGAGCTCGGAGAGAGCCTCGGAGACGAGGGTGTAGAAGACAGAGCCGACGAGGGCGCCGGCCGGAGAACCGACGCCGCCGATGATCGCCATCACGAGGATGCGCTGGCTGATCTCGAGTTCGATGTCGTTCGGCGGCACGAAGCCGAGGAAGGCCGCATGCAGACCGCCGGCGAGGCCGGCGATGCCGCCGGCGATCGCGACGGCCGCGATCTTGTAGCGCTTGACGTCGTAGCCCATCGCTTCCGAACGGCCCTCGTTCTCCCGGATGGCCGTGAGGACGCTGCCGAAAGGCGAGGCGTTGAGCCGCTGGACGGCCAGGAAGGCGAGGAGGAAGGCCCCTGCCGTGAGTAGGTAGAAGGAGAGCGGCGAGCCGATCGGCAGACCCGCGAGGCTCATCGTCCGCGGCAGATCCGTCAGCCCGTTCTCTCCGCCCGTGATGTCCTTCAGCGACAGCATGGCGAAGTAGCCCATCTGCGCGAAGGCGAGGGTCAGCATGACGAAATAGACGCCCTGCCGCCGCACCATCAGGATGCCGAGAAGACCGGCGAGGACGGTCCCCGCCGTCGTGGCGAGGACCAGGGTCGGCAGGAGGCCGAGGCCCGCATCGCGCAGGAGGAGCCCGGTCAGATAGGCTCCGAAGCCGAGATAGAGGCCCTGGCCGAAGGACAGGAGGCCGACGGAGCCGAGCAGCAGCGTCACCGACAGGGTGGCGGTGGCGAAGATCGCGACCTGGCTCGCGAGGGTCGTCGGCACTAGGAACGGCATGACGGCCAGGATGACGACCACGATCGCGGTCGTCAGGTCGGGAAAGCGCCAGGCTTGGGGAGTGGAGGAGGCCATGTCAGAACCGCCCCAGCAGCCCGGCGGGGCGGGCAAGGATGACGAGCGCCATCGCGGCGTAGATCATGAGTTGTGCACCTTCCGGCCAGAGCGTGCTCATGATCGACTGGACGAGGCCGATCAGCAGGCCGCCGACGAGCGCTCCGGAGAGCGTTCCGAGCCCGCCGACGACGATCACGACGAAGGCGATGCCGAGCGCTTCCACGCTCATGAAGGGTTCGACGCCCCGGATCGGAGCGAACAGGACGCCCGCGAGGCCGGCGAGCGCGCCGCCGAGCGCGAAGGTCGCCATGAAGACGCGGTCGACATTGATGCCGAGAAGGCCGACCATCTCGGCGCTCTCCGAGCCTGCCCGCAGGACCGAGCCGAGCTTCGTCTTCTCGACCACGAGCCAGAGCGCGATCGCGACGAGGACGGCCACCCCGACCACGAAGAGGCGGTATGCCGGATAGACGTAGGGCCCGAGGAAGACGATGCCCGAGAGCGCGCTCGGCACCGGGACGTTCTGGCCGAGGGGCCCGAAGATGAGGATGACGATCTCCTGCATCAGCAGCGCGATCGCGAAGGTGATGAGGATCTGCGCCTCGTGCGGCATCCGATAGGTGTGCCGCAGCAGGACCCGCTCGACGACCATGGCAAGGGCCGCCACGGCCAGCGGCGCGATCACGAGAGACAGCCAGATGCTGCCCGTCCACCGGGTCAGCGCGAAGGCGATATAGGCCGCCACGAGGTAGAACGCGCCGTGAGCGAAGTTCACGAAGCGCATCAGCCCGAAGATCAGCGTGAGGCCGACCGAGAGCAGAAAATAGATCATCCCGATGCCGAGGCCGTTCAGGACCTGGAACAGGAGAAGCTGCATCGACATGATGGATCGGGCCAGATGTCAGGATGGAGCGCGCAGCGCCTCATCCCCTAGGGGAACGAGGCAGACCTGCGCGGCGGGGTCGGGCGAGGGGTTCGACACAATCGTCAAGGTCGGGTCTCTTCTCTCATCCGTCGGCGCGTCGACAGCTCCCCGTCCCCGCGTCGGGAGAAGGGGAGCGTCGGCGGCCGGGTCTCGCGTTCGGAGCCGCTCAGCTCATCTTGCAGCCGGTCTTCTCCGGCGGCAGGAAGGCCTTGGTCGCAGCGACGACGTCGGCGAAGTCGTTCTTGTCCTTCATGGCGCTCTTCGCCTTGCCGAGCATCAGGTAGTAGTCCTTGATCACCTGATGATCCTCAGGCCGCACGGTCTCGGTCCCCGTCGGTCCTTCGTAGGTCATGCCCTCGAGCGCCTTGATCACGGCCGGCACGTCGTCGGTGCCCGCCTTCTTGATCCCCTCCAGCAGGACCTGTGCCACGGCATAGCCGCAGGCGTGGAGGTAGTTCGGCACGTCGCCCGTCTTCGCCTTGACGACCTCGGCCACGACGCGGCCGCCGGGGCTGTCGACGCCGTGCCAGAAGTTGCAGCCGAAATAGATGCCGTCGCAATTCTCGGGACCGAGCGCCTGGAACTGATCGAGACCGGTCGACCAGACCGCCAGGATCTTGGTGTTGCGCTTCATGCCGTAGCTGATCGCCTGGCGCACGACGTCGAGCGTCTGGTTGCCGAAGTTGCAGATGGCGAGGACGTCGGGCTGCGCGGCGAGAGCCGTCGCGATGTAGCCGGAATACTCGCGGTCGGACAGCGAATGGTAGCTGTTGCCGACGTGCTGGAGCCCCTTCTCCTTCAGGACGTCCTTGACGTTGGTGAGAAGGCTGTCGCCGAACACGTACTGCCCGGTGATCGTGTACCACTTCTTCGCGTCCGGGAACTTCTCGATCAGCGGCCGGACGGTCGCATTGACGGCGCTGTAGCTCGCCACCGGCCAGCGGAAGTTCGACTTGTTGCAATCCTTGCCGGTCGATTCGTCCGCGCCGGCCATCTGCACGTAGATGCCGCCGCGCGCATAGACCTCCTTCTGCACCGCGAGCGCGATGGCCGAGTTGGTGCAGCCGAGGATGTGCCTGATGCCGCGCTGGGTCATCACTTCCTGCACCCGGCGGACCGCCTCGCCGGCATCGCCACGGTCGTCGATGAGGACGTAGTTCAGCTTCTTGCCGAGAACCGTATCGTACTTCTCGATGGCCCATTTGCTGCCGCTGTTCAGCAGCGTGCCGACATTGGCGAAGGTACCGGACAGCGAGTAGACGGCGGCGATGTCGAGCGTGCCGCCCTGCGCGGAGGCCTGCCGCAGATAGGCCGGCATGGCGAGCGCGGCCGGGGCGGCCGCGAGGCTCTTGAGAATTGTCCTGCGTTCGATCGTCATGGCGAACCCCTCTCTTCGTTCTCGGCTTATGGTTGCGGTTGTCGGCTTATGATTGAGGCGCCCGGGCGGCGGCCGCACGGGCGCGCTTCTCGAGCCACCAGCCCCAGGCGGGAGGCCAGGCGCCGAAGTTCTGATCGTGGCCGAGAGCGCGGGCCGCCTGCAAGGGCCAATGCGGGTTCATGAGCGCCTCGCGGCCGATCGCGACGAGATCGGCGCGGCCTTCGGCGACCACCGACTCGGCGAAGGCCGGCGTCGTGATGAGGCCGACCGCCATGGTCGGGACCTTGGCCTCGGCGCGGATGCGCTCGGCGAAGGGCACCTGATAGCCCTCGGGGCGGCTGATCAGCTTCGTCGTGGTGCGCTCGCCGAGACCGCCGGACGAGCAGTCGATGACGTCGACGCCGAGCGCCTTCAGGCGCCGCGACAATTCGACGGAGTCCTCGAGCGTCCAGCCATCCGGCTGATCGTCGATGCAGGACAGGCGCACGAAGAGCGGCAGGTCTGCGGGCCACGCCGCCCGAACGGCCTTCGTGATCTCGAGCAGGAAGCGGATGCGGCCGTCGAAATCGCCGCCCCAGCCATCCTCGCGCTTGTTGCCGATCGGCGAGAGGAAGGAATGGATCAGGTAGCCGTGGGCCGCGTGGATATCGAGCACGCGGAACCCGGCTGCCGCCGCCCGGCGCGCGCCGTCGGCATAGGCCGCGATGAGCCGGGCGATGCCCTTCTCGTCCAGCGCCTCGGGCACGTGCCAGCCGGGATTGGCGGGAATGGCGCTCGCCGCCACCGTCTGCCAGGGGGCCTCGCCGCGTTCCGCGGAGGCCGCGTCGAGCGGGTTGTAGCCTTCCCAAGGACGGCCGACGCTGCCCTTGCGGCCGGCATGGATGAGCTGCGTCGCGGGGACGGCGCCGCCCGCGGCGATCGCCGCGACGATGGGCTTGAGCGCGGCGACGTAGTCATCCGACCAGATGCCGAGATCGTGATGCGTCACCCGGCCTTCGGGGCTGACCGCGAGGGCCTCGGTGAAGACGAGCCCGGCACCGCCGAGGCCCAGACGGCCGTAATGCTGGAGATGGAAATCGTTCGGCAGGGCATCGTCCCCCGCCATGTATTGCTGCATCGGCGAGACGACGACGCGATTGGGGAGCGTGACGCGGCGGAGCGCGAGGGGCGAGAAGAGCGTACTCATGGTCGTCATCCTGCAAATCCCAGCCTGTCGCGGATCCAGGCCCAGGTGATCCCGAGCTGGACTGCAGGACCCTTGAGGCTGTGCCAGAGGATCGGCGTCAGCGGCGTGATCGGAAGCGGCGGCTCCGTGCCGACGAGGGCGCGGTCGGCGAGCCAGCGGCCCATCAGGGTCGCCATGGCGATGCCGCGCCCGTTATAGCCGATGCCGATATGGAGCCCCGGCTCCGGCTCGTGGATATGCGGCAGCCCGTCGAGCGTCATCGCGACCTGGCCCGACCAGCGATGGGCGATGGCCAGAGCCTTCGTCTCCGGGAAGGTTCGGTGCATGGCCGTGGTCAGGGCCGAGAAGAACGCCGGGTTCTCGGTGTCGCCCACCGCCCCGCGCCCACCGAAGACGAGACGCCCGTCGGCCGATTGCCGGAAGTAGAAGGCGAGCCGGCGCGTCTCCGACGAACAGATCCCCCCGGGCACGATCCTGGCCCGCAGCGCCTCCGGCAGCGGCTCCGTCGCGAGGAGGGCGCTCTGCACGCAGATCAGGGACTTCGCGAGGCCCGGCACGAGGCCGTCCGCATAGCCGTCCTGGCCGACGATGACGCGGCCGGCGGAGATCGGCCCGGCCGAGGTCGCGACCTCCCAGCGATTGCCCTTCCGGGCGAGACCGGTCGCCGTCGTGCCCTCGTGCAGGGTCGCACCCAGCCGCTGCGCCGCCTTGGCGAGGCCGCGCACATACGAGAGGGGCTGGATGGTGCCCGCGCGCCGGTCGATCCAGCCGCCGAGATAGGCGTCCGTTCCGGTGAGGCGAGAGACGGCCGCACGGTCGAGGCGCTCGGCGGGAGCGCCGAGCCCCGCCCATTCGTCGCAGCGCTTCTGGACGCGCGCGAGCGCCGTCTCGGCATGCGCCGCCTGGATCCAGCCCGAGCGCTGGGGCTCGCAGTCGATGCCGAGCGTCTCGATCAGGCCGAAGACGTCGTCGGCGCCGTTGCCGACCGCCTGGACGAGGCGGCTGCCGCGATCCTCGCCGTAAGCGGCGCGCATTTCCGAGGGGTCGAGCTTCAGGCCGGGAATGACCTGCCCGCCATTGCGGCCGGAGGCGCCCCAGCCGATCGTCCGCGCCTCGATCAGCGCCACGCTCGCGCCCTGCGATGCCGCGGAGAGCGCGGCGCTGGCGCCGGTGAAGCCGCCGCCGACGATCGCGACATCCACGCTCCGGCCGGGCGCGAAGGCGTCGGATACCGGCGCCGCCTCGCGGGCCGTCGCCGGCCAGAGGGCGTTCCGGATGCTGTCGGCGGACGAGCCCATCAGGGGCCGGCCTGACCTTGTCCGGCCGCCCCGGCATCCCGCCAGGTCCGGGCGACCTCGGGCGAGATGATCCCGTCCTCGAGGTTCTCGGCGATCAGGGCTTCGGTCCGCTCGGCCGGATCGCCGTAGCCGCCGCCGCCGCCGGTGCCGAGCGTGACGATGTCGCCGCGCTGCAGGTCCATCGCGTCCTTCGACTTCAGCTTGATCACCGTGTCGCCGCGGCGCACCTCGCAGAAGCCCGTCGCGCCCTCGCCGCCACCGAACAGACCGTCGGCCGACAGCTTGAAGCGGTCGCTGTAGAGCGCGACGCGCACGCCGTCCCTCAGGGCCTCGAAGCTGCGCGTGAAGCCGAGCCCGCCACGCTGGCGGCCGCGACCGCCGCTATCGGTGCGCAGGGCGTATTCGACGACGCGGAAGAACGGGAAGTCCTGGTCGAGCGCCTCGACCGGCGTGTTCGAGCAGTTCGAGAGCGGATTGTCGACGCCGTCGCAGCCGTCGGTGTCGTTCGCCGCCCCGAAGCCGCCGCCATAGATTTCGAGATAGACCGACCAGCCGCTCTCGCCGAGATGTGAGAGGACGAAGGAGGTCGTCGTATCGAAGCCGCAGGCGATGACCTTGTCCGGAACGGCCTGGGACAGTGCCTTCATGATGGCGTTCCAGGCGCGCGAGCAGACCTCCATGCGGGCCCGCACGGGCGCCGGATGGTTCGGGTTCAGCATGCTGCCCTTCGGCGCCGTCACCTCGATCGGCCGGAAGGCGCCGGCATTGAAGGGGATGTCGGGGCTGGTCAGCGCCGCCTTGAGGCAGGACAGCGCCGCCGAAACCGTCGCCGCGAAAGGCGCGTTCAGGTTGCGCCGCACCTGCGGGGCCGTGCCGGTGAAGTCGATCGTCGCCTGGTCGCCCGTGATCGTCACCGTCGCCCGGACGGGGAGCGCCTCGTCGGAGAGACCGTCGTCGTCGACCGCGTCCTCGCCCGTATAGACCCCGTCCGGGATCTCGCGGAGCGCCGCCCGCATCCGCGCTTCCGAATAGTCGAGCAGAGCGGCCATCACGGCCGCGATCTTCTCCGCGCCGTAGCGGTCGGCGAGCTCGACGACGCGCTGCGCGCCGATCGCGTTCGCCGCGATCTGCGCGTCGAAATCGCCCATCGTCTGGTGCGGCACGCGCACGTTGGCGCGCAGGAGCCGCTCGAACGGCCCGCCGTGCCAGTCCCGCTCCATGTTGAACTTCAGCGGCGGGATGATGAGCCCCTCGGCATAGACGTCCGGCGCCGCGATGTTGAGCCCGGGATCGCCGCCCGAGACGTCCAGGTGGTGGGCGACCGAGGCCGAGAAGCCGATCACCTTGCCGTCATAGAAGATCGGGTGGAACAGGAAGACGTCCTGCAGGTGCTGGCCGCCCGAATAGGGATCGTTGATGACGAAGAAGTCGCCCGGAACGAGCGTCTCGTTCGGATAGAGCTTCGTGCAGGGCTGGAAGACGTGCCCGATCGTGCCGAGCTGCATCGGGATCAGCTCGGCCTGGGCGATGGTGTTGCCCTTCGCATCGAGCAGGGCGGCCGAACCATCGCGCGCCTCGCGCAGGACGGTCGAATAGGCCGACCGGATCAGCTTCGCGCCCATCTCGCGGGCCGCGGCGATCAGCGACTGGCTGATGATCGCGTAGTCGACGGGATCGAGGGATTTCGGATCGAGCGCCATCGCTCAGGCCCTCCGCATGATGATGTTGCCGGGCTCGTCGCGCTCGGCACACCAGCCGGGCGGGACCCAGAGGGTCGACGAATAGCCCTCGATCATGGCCGCGCCGTTGACCGGCCGGCCCGGCGCCAGGGTATCGGCGTCGATGAGGGCCGTCGCGGCGGCGCCGTTCGGCGTCCAGACCTCGATCTCCGGGGGATGCTCGAGCCGGGACACGCGCTCACGGAAGTCGGGCAGGCTGTCGAGGCGGCGGCGGACGGCAAAGCGCAGCCCCACGATCTCGACCTTGCGGCCCGGCTCGCCGCCATGGAAATAGATGCGCCGGTGCGCGGCGCTGAACTCGTCGGCGAGGTCGGAGGGCTTGAGGCCCGCGAGCCGCGCCGGATCGATCTCGACCGGGATCTCGAAGGCCTGGCCGACGAAGCGCATCTCCGCCGTCAGTTCGAAGGCGAGCGCGCCGTCGAGCCCGAGCGAGCGGAACTCGGTCTCGGCCTTCTCGCGGAAGCGCTGGAACTCCTCGCGGAGCACCGTCGGCGCGTCGTCCGACAGGGCCGTCCGGCGCGTCACGCTCGCGACACGCACGTAATCGGCGGCGAGGAGACCGAAGGCCGAGATCACGCCCGGATTGGGCGGCACCACGATCTCGCGGCAGCCGAGCTCTTCGGCGATCTCGGCGGCGAGGAGCGGCCCCGCCCCGCCGAACGGCAGGAGGGCGTAGCTGCGCGGATCGCGACCGCGCTCGGTCGAGACGAGCTGGACGGCGCGCACGATATTGGCGACGGCGAGCCGGATCGCGGCGGCGGCCGCATCGCGCACCGAGATGCCGAGCTTGCCGGCGACCTCCTCGAAGGACTTGTGCGCCTTGTCGACGTCGAGCGTCATCGTGCCGCCGAGGAAGGCGTCCGCCCGGATGGTGCCGCGCACGACATGGGCATCGGTGACGGTGGGCAGGGTCCCGCCGCGGCCGTAGCAGGCCGGGCCCGGCGTCGCGCCGGAGCTGCGCGGGCCGACCCGCAGCATGCCGCCGTCGTCGATCCAGACGAGCGAGCCGCCGCCGGCGCCGACCGTGACGATGTCGAGGACGGGGGTGCGGATCGGCAGGCCGTCGACCTCCGTCTCGGGGGAGACGGACGGGACGCCGTCCACGACGAGGCAGACGTCGGTCGACGTGCCGCCCATGTCGAAGGTGATGAGGTCCTTGCGGCCCGAGCGCTCGGCCTGGCGGATCGCGCCGACGACGCCGGCTGCAGGTCCGCTGAAGAGCGCCGTGATCGAATTCTTGCGCATGGCGACGGACGGGAGCCGGCCGCCATTCGACTGCATGACCGAGAAGCCGCCGGCGAAATTCGCCTTGGCGAGCGTCGCCTCGAACCGGGCGAGATACCCGTCGATCACGGGCTGGACATAGGCCGACAGGACCGTCGTCGTCGCCCGCTCGTATTCGCGGAACTCGCTCGCGACCTCGTGCGAACAGGCCACCTGCACGGACGGCAGCGCGGCGTTGATGAGCTCCTTCACCCGCGCCTCGTGCGCAGGCGCCGAGTAGGCCGAGAGAAGGCAGACCGCGACGGCCTGGTACCCACCGGCCGCGAGAGCCGGGATCAGATCCCGGCGGATCGCCTGCTCGTCGAGCGGCAGCACGATGTTGCCCTGGGAATCGACGCGCTCGGCAACCTCGAGACAATCCTTGCGGCGGAGCGGCGGCGCGGGCTTCTTATAGCGCAGATCATAGATGTTGCGGCGATCATGGCGCTGGAAGAACAGAATGTCCCGGAAGCCCTGCGTCGTGACGAAGGCGACGCTGGCACCCTTGCGCTCGAGGATCGCGTTGGTGGCCACGGTCGAGCCGTGGACGAGATCAGAGACGCTCGCCGCCTCGATCCCGGCGGCCTCGAGCGAGTTGAAGGCGCCGATCTCGGGATTGCCCGGCGTGCTCGGAACTTTCACCACTTCGACGCGCGATCCATCGATCGCGACCAAGTCCGTGAAGGTTCCCCCGACTTCGATTCCGACCCGCATGGCTCCATCCGACGTGTTTCATTTATAAGACCAGATGTTGACGGTGATTGCAACACGGTTGAAAACGCGGATCAATAATTTCACTTATCATGCAGCATGGGTCGCTCCCGTGCTTCGCGGAGAACCAGACGCATGGCACGTCAGGGACAGAGCGTGGCCCCGCTTTCGGACAGCGATTCCGGGGACGGGATCGGGCGCAAGCTGCGCCTGCGCCGCTCGATCAAGGGGCGCTCGCTGCAGGAGGTCGCGGACAAGGCGGAGATCTCGATCGGGCTGCTGAGCCAGATCGAGCGCGGCGTGACCACACCGTCGCTGAAATCGCTCCGGCACATCTGCGCGGCGCTCGACATGCCGGTCGGCTGGCTGTTCGACGTGCCCGAGGCCGAGCACGAGGAGGTCGTGGTCCGCGCCTCGGCCCGGCGCGTCATGACCATCGGCCCGAAGGGCATGACGAAGGAATTGCTGTCCCCCGATTCCGTCCCCGGCATTCAGATGCTGCGGATCGTCGTGCAGCCCGGAGGCTCGTCGGGCGAGCAGCCCTACAACAACGAGAGCGGGTCGAAATGCGGCGTCGTCGTCTCGGGCACGCTCGGACTCGAGGTCGAGGGCCAGGAATACGTCATCGGCGTCGGAGACAGCTTCGCCTTCGCCGCGACGAAGTTCGCCCGCTTCTGGTGCATCGGCGACCAGCCGGTGGATCTGATCTGGGTGGTGACGCCGGCCGTGTACTGACGACCGACGCCCCGGTCAGGCCGCCCCGAGCGCCTGCGCGCCGAGCTGGGCCGGCGCATCCTTCCAGCGGAAGCAGCGAGCCCGATGGCCGCCTTCGACGACGAAGGAGGGCGGCTGCTCGATCTGGCAGCTCTCGATCGCGGCCGCGCAGCGCGGCGCGAAGGAGCAGCCGGGCGGCAGACGGGCGAGATCGGGCGGCGCGCCCGGAATGGCGTCGAGCCGCGTGCCCTTCTCCATCACGCCGTGCGCGCGGCTCTTGAGGAGCCCGATCGTATAGGGGTGGCGCGGATTGCGGATCAGCTCGCGGGCCGTGCCCTCCTCCACGATGCGCCCCGCATACATGACGGCGATCCGGTCGGCGACCTCGACGGCGGCGCCGAGGTCGTGGGTCACGAAGATGATCGACAGGCCGAGATCGCGCTGCAGCTCGCGCAGCAGCAGCAGGATCTGGATCTGGACCGTCGCGTCGAGGGCGGTCGTCGGCTCGTCCGCCAGCAGCACCTTCGGCCGGCAGGCGAGCGCGAGCGCGATCATGGCCCTCTGCCGCATGCCGCCCGACATCTCGTGCGGATAGGCGTCGAGTCGGCGCTCGGGGCTCGGAATGCGCACGCGCTCGAACAGGGCGAGCGCCCTGGCCCGCGCCTCCTTCCGCGACACCTTCTCGTGCCGCAGGATGATCTCCATGATCTGCTCGCCGACCGTGTAGACCGGGTCGAGCGCGAGCAGGGGCTCCTGGAAGATCATGGACACGATCGGCCCGCGATAATCGGCGAGCGCGCGCGGCGTCATGGCGAGGACGTCCCGGCCCTCGACCGCGATCGTGCCCTCCATCTTCGTCGCGCGCGGCGGATGCAGGCGCATCAGCGAGCGCAGGGTGACGCTCTTGCCCGAGCCGGATTCGCCGATCAGCGCGACGACCTCGCCGCGCTCGATCGACAGGGTGACGCCGTCGACGGCGCGGACGACGCCGCCGAAGGTGACGCGAAGGTCTCGGATATCGACGGCGCTCATGCGGCCACTCCCGTTCCGACCGGCGCTTTGGAATGCCCGGATCCCGGCACGACCATCAGGCAGGCCGCCTCATGCTGCGGCCCCGCCTCGGTGAGCCTCGGCTGAACGCTTGAGCACACCTGCTCAACAAATGAGCAGCGCGTATGGAAGCGGCAGCCGGAGGGCGGATTGATCGGATTGGGCGGATCGCCCGCGAGCGGGGCCTCCATCGTCCGGTGGTCCGGATCGATGGACGGCATCGAGGAGAGCAGCGCCGTCGTGTAGGGATGACAGGCCCGGTCGAAGACCACGTCCGAGGGTCCGATCTCGGCGACCTGGCCGAGATACATCACCATGACCCGGTCCGAGATGAAGCGCACGACGTTCAGGTCGTGGCTGATGAAGAGGTAGGTCAGCCCGAACTCGTCCTTGAGGTCCATGAGGAGGTTCAGCACCTGGGCCTCGACGGACTTGTCGAGCGCCGAGACCGCCTCGTCGAGCAGCACGAGGCGCGGCTGGAGGGCGAGGGCGCGGGCGATGTTGACGCGCTGGCGCTGGCCGCCCGACAGCTCGTGCGGATAGCGGCCCGCGAAGCGCACCGGATCGAGGCCGACGCGGGCGAGGAGATCACGCGCCCGGGCGACGGCCTCGCGCTTCGGCACGCCGTGGACCTGCGGCGCGAAGGCGATCGAGGCCTCGATCGTCAGGCGCGGATTGAGGGACGAGTAGCTGTCCTGGAAGACCATCTGGGTCTGGCGCCGGAACTCCTTGAGGCTGAGTTCGGGCGAGCCGACCTTCATGCCGTCGAAGAAGACCTCGCCGGCGGTCGGGTCGATCAGGCTGAGGAGAAGCCGCGCCGTCGTCGACTTGCCGCAGCCGGATTCGCCGACGACGCCGAGCGTCTCGCCCTTCATCACCTCGAAATCGACGCCGTCCACCGCCCGGACATGGGCCTGGACGCGCCCCAGCGCCCCGCCCCGGATCGGGAAATGCTTGAGGAGGCCCTTGACCGTGAGGAGCGGCGTCGCCGGCCCTCCCCGGTCTCGTTCGAAGGGGTCGTGTGCGGGAGCGCCGATGATCATTGCTTGACGTCCATGGCGTTGCGGAGGCCGTCGGCCAGGAGGTTGAAGGCGATCGAGGTGAAGAAGATCATCACGCCCGGCAGCGCGGCCAGCCACGGCTGGACGTAGATCGCGGTCCGGAGCGTGTTCAGCATCAGGCCCCATTCGGGGTTCGGGGGCTGCACGCCGAGCCCGAGGAAGGAGAGGCCCGAGGCG
The DNA here is from genome assembly GCF_004363955.1 of Enterovirga rhinocerotis. Classification (GTDB taxonomy): domain Bacteria; phylum Pseudomonadota; class Alphaproteobacteria; order Rhizobiales; family Beijerinckiaceae; genus Enterovirga; species Enterovirga rhinocerotis. The sequence continues at coordinate 172,365 of NZ_SNZR01000013.1, read as the reverse complement.
AGGATCATCGAGACCGAGATCAGGCTCGTCGCGTAGACGAAGATGGGCCCGAGCACGTTTCCGAGCACATGCACCCGCACGATCGTGACGGGCCCCGCGCCCGAGGCCCGTGCGGCCTCGACGTAGTCGCGCTGGCGCACCTGCGTCGTCACGGCCTCCGCCACCCGCGCGATCTGCGGCACGAAGACCACGGTGAGCGACACGAGCGCATTGCCGGTGCCGGACCCGAGCGCGCCGGAGAGCGCGACCGCCAGCAGGACGGACGGAAAGGCGTAGAAGACGTCGATCGTCCGCATGATCACGGTGCCGACCCGGCCGCCCGCATAGCCGGCGGTGATGCCGATGGCCGAGCCGACGAAGAAGGCGAGGATGACGGGCGTGATGCCCATGAAGAGCGACAGGCGCGCGCCCCAGATCAGGCGCGAGAGCATGTCGCGGCCGAGCTCGTCGGTGCCGAGCGGGAAGCCCGCCGTGCCGATGGGGCGCAGCCGGCGAAGGCTCTGCCCGCGCAGGGGGTCGGCCGGCGCGAGATAGGGCGCCAGGATCGCCATCAGGATGAGGGCGACGATGACCGCGAGCGCGACCATCGCGACGGGATCGCGCCGGAGACGGCGCCAGACCCCGATCCAGTAGCCGTCGGCCTTCTCGGCCGGAGCGGGGGCGGCGAGGGTGTGTTGGGCGAGAGCGGCCATGCGTCAGCTCCGCTGGATGCGCGGGTCGAGCGCCGTCTGGAGCATGTCGACCAGCAGGTTGAGGATGACGAAGAAGAGCGCGAGCACGAGGATCGTGCCCTGGAGCAGCGGCAGATCGCGCTGGAAGATCGCGTTGTTGAGCACGAAGCCCGTGCCGGGCCAGGAGAAGACGGTCTCGATCAGGATCGAGCCGCCAAGGAGATAGCCGAGCTGGAGGCCCATCACGGCGAGCGCGGTCGGGGCGGCGTTCTTGACGACGTGGCGGAAGATGCCGGCATCGGTCAGGCCCTTGGCGCGCAGGCCGACCACGAATTCCTGGGACAGGATGTCGGCGACGAGCGCCCGGACCGTCCGCGCGACGATCCCCATCGGGATCACCGACATCGTCACGGCCGGCAGGATCATGTGGCGGAAGGATTCCCAGAGGCTGCTCTCGTCGCCTTTGCCCGTGGGGGGCAGCCAGCCGAGGATGGCCGCGAAGATGATCACCAGGACCATGCCGAGCCAGTAATGGGGCACGGAGACGCCGAGCACCGAGACGAACGAGGCGATGCGGTCCATGGCCGAGCCGCGGTAATACCCGGCGACGAAGCCGAAGAGGGAGCCGAAGAAGAAGCCGATCAGCGTCGCGAGGACCGCGATGCGGAGCGTGTAGCCGACGGCCGTCACGACCTCCGTCGTGACCGACCGGCCCGAGGCGATCGAGGTGCCGAGATCGCCCTGGAGAGCGCGCCCCAGCCAGCGCAGGAACTGCACGATATAGGGCTGGTCGAACCCGTAGAGAGCGCGGAGCTGCGCCTGCAGCTCGGCCGAGGCATCGGGCGGCAGCACCGAGACCAGCGGATCGCCCGGCGCGATATGGACCAGGGCGAAGCAGACCAGCGAGACGCCGAGCAGGATCGGGATCGTGTAGACGACGCGGCGGGCAAGATAGACGAGCATCGGAGCTCCACGCGAAGCCTTCCCTCGGGGGAGAAGGTGGCCCTCGCATCGGCGAGGGCCGGTTGAGAGGAGACACGCGACGGGTTCGGAACTTCGCCCTCACCCGTCGCGGCGGCGTCGGCCCTCGGCCGTTCAGTCCATGGACATCGTGGCGATGTCGATGAACCAGCTCTGCGGCTGCACGACACCCTTCACCTTGGCCGACATGGCCCGCGGACCGACATCGTGGGCGATCCAGACGAAGGGCGCGTCATCGACGATCCGCGTGTGCAGCTTGGCGAGCGCGACATCGCGGGCCTTGTCGTCGAAGGTCGTCCGGGCGTCGGCGATCAGCTTGTCGATCTCGGCGTTGCCGTAATAGCCCCAGTTGTTCGAGACGGGCGGGAACGCCTTGGTGGAGGAGAACCGCACCATCCCGAAGAACGGGTCCATGGAGGCGAAGGAGACGTTGGTCGCGTGCGAGCCGCGCGCCGCCGGGTCCTTGGCGCCGAGCCGCCAGCTGTTGAACAGGGTGTTCCACTCGACGACGTCGAGCTCGACGTCGAAATAGCAGTCCTTGAGCGCCTGCTGGACGAACTCGTTCATCGGCAGGGGCTGCATCTGGCCCGAGCCGGAGGCGGAGGTCTGCACCTTCACCTTGAGGGGCTTCGAGGCCGAGAACCCCGCTTCCGTCATCAGCTTCTTGCCGGCGGCGGGATCGTATTTCGCCTTGAAGGTCGGGTTCCCGTACCAGGGATGGCCCGGCTCGTAGGTGGCGGTCGCCTCCGCCATCATGCCGTTCAGCGCCTCCTTCAGCTCCGACCGGTTGATGCAGAGATTGGCGGCGTGGCGGACCCGCTTGTCGAGCCAGGGCGAGCCTTCCGCGAAGGAGAGCTGCCACGGCCAGTTATGCGGCTGGACGTTCTGGTAGATCTTGAAGCCGCGGCTCTTGATCTGCGCGGCCGCGTCCGGCGCCGGCGCCTCGATCCAATCGACCTGGCCGGACAGGAGCGCCGCGGTGCGGGCATTCGCCTCCGGCAGCGGGATCAGCACGACCTTGGCGATCTTCGGCCGGCGCTTCTCGTCCCAATAGGCGTCGTTGGCGGCGAGTTCGAGCCGCTCCCGCGGGACGAAACGCGTCACCTTGAACGGGCCGGAGCCGGACGGGTCGGCTGCGAAGGCCGTCCAGGCCTGCTTGGCCTTCTCGGCCGGATCCGAGGCGCTCGCCGCCTTGAACTTCGCCTCCCAATGGGCGGGCGAGGCCATGAAGAGATTGGTGATGTTGATCGGCAGGAAGCTGTCCGGCTCGGAGGTCGTGAGCTCGACGGTCATGTCGTCGATCGCCTTGGCGGACCGCAGCGTCGGCATGCGCGAGGCCGTCACGCCGACCTGGCTCGCATCGAAATGGGGGGCGGATTTGTCGAGGACCTTCTGGACGTTCCAGACCACCGCCGCCGCATTCACCGGCGAGCCGTCATGGAACTTGACCCCCGGACGCAGCTTGAAGGTCCATTTCGTCTTGTCCTCGCCGACGCTCCATTCGGTCGCGAGGCCCGGGATCGGAACGGATGGCTCCTTCTCCTTCGACAGGTCCCACTGGACGAGGGAATCGTAGATCGGGATGCCGGTGAAACGATTGCCCTCGAAGCCCTGGTCGGGCTGCCCGAGCGTGCGGGGGATATCGGCCGCCGTCATGGCGATCCGAAGCGTCTTCTCCTGGGCCGAAGCGATGCCGGCCAGGGCCGTGGTCATCATCAGACCGAGGCCGAGCGCAAGTGTGTGACGCGACAACATACGTTCTCCCTCCCGGCTCTCTGCCGTTGAAACTGCCTCCGCAATGGGCGTGCCAACTTCGAGAGCAAGTCTAAGAACGAGTATCCCAGATTTTGAAATCCGCTTCGGAATCAGAATGATAGCCTGAGGCAACAGCGCAGGGTCACACGGCCGGTCCCGGCCGGCGCGGGTTGGCTCGGGAGTTGCGGCACGGATTCGAGCCACGGGAATCCGGCATGCGCCTCCTCCTCATCAACCCCAACACCTCGCCCTCGATCACGGAGCTCATGGCCGCGCGCGCCGCGTCCCTGCTCGGGCCGGAGGTCGCCCTGCGGACGGCGACCGGACGGTTCGGCGGCCGCTACATCGCGAGCCGCGCCGCATCGGCCGTGGCGGGCCATGCCGCCCTCGACGCCTATGCCGAGCATGGCGAGGGCTGCGATGCCGTGCTCATCGCCTGTTTCGGCGATCCGGGCCTGCTGGCCCTGCGCGAAATGGCGTCCGTGCCGGTCGTCGGGATGGCGGAGGCATCGTGCCATCTCGCCTGCCTCGCCGGCCGCCGCTTCTCGATCGTCACGGGCGGGGAACGCTGGCAGGTGATGCTCGAGGAATTCGTCGCCGCGCTCGGCCTCTCGGCCCGCCTCGCCTCGATCCGCACCGTCGCGCCGACCGGCGCCGAGATCGCGGCCGATCCGGACCGCGCCCTCGCCTCCCTCGCCTCGGCCTGCCGCGCCGCCGCCGAGAAGGATGGGGCCGAGGCGGTCATCCTCGGCGGCGCCGGGCTCGCGGGGCTTGCCGAACGCATCGCGCCGGAGGTGCCGGTCCCGGTCATCTGCTCGCTCGCGGCGGGCCTCGAGGCGACCGTCGCGGCCGCGCGACGCGCGACGCGGAAGCCCGCCATGGGCTCCTTCGCTCCGACACCCCGGGTCGAGACGGTCGGCCTCTCCACGGCGCTGGCGAGCCGGTTCGAGGGCTGAACGGCGCCCGATCTTGGCGCCCGCCGGCGCCTGATGCACAGTCCCGCCGAACAGGGGGGACGAGGATGCCGGTCGAAACGAAGCGCGCGGCGGTGATCGGGCTCGGCTCGATGGGGTTCGGGATGGCGGCCTCGCTCCTGCGGGCGGGGTTCGAGGTCGCGGGGTTCGATGTCGATGCCGCGAGCCTCGCCCGCTTCGCCGAGGGCGGGGGACGGCCCGCCGGCACCCCCGGCGAGGCCGCCGCGGGGGCGGCGATCGTCGTGAGCGTCGTGGTCAACGCCGCCCAGACCGAGGCCGTCCTGTTCGGCGAGGGCGGCGCGGCCGCGACCATGCCCGACGGTGCGGTCTTCGTCTCCTCCGCCACCATGGATCCGGATGTCGCGCGCCGGCTCGCCGCCCGGCTCGAGGCGACGGGCCGCCATTACCTCGACGCACCGATGAGCGGCGGCGCCCAGCGCGCCTCCGAGGGCGCCCTGACGATGCTCGCCTCCGGCAGCCCCGCGGCCTTCGCCGCGGCGCGCCCCGCTCTCGATGCGATGACGGCGAAGCTCTACGAACTCGGGCCGGAGCCGGGCCAGGGCGCCGCCTTCAAGATGATCAACCAGCTGCTGGCGGGCGTGCATATCGCGGCGGCCTGCGAGGCCATGGCCTTCGCCGCACGGCAGGGGCTCGACCTGCCCAAGGTCTACGAGGTCATCACCGCCTCGGCGGGGAATTCCTGGATGTTCGAGAACCGCATGCCCCACGTGCTGGAGGCGGATTACGCGCCGCGGAGCGCGGTCGAGATCTTCGTCAAGGATCTCGGCATCGTCCAGGACATGGCGCGTAGCCACCGCTTCCCGGTGCCGATGAGCGCCGCGGCGCTCCAGATGTTCCTCGCCACGGCTGCCTCAGGCATGGGGCGGGACGACGATGCCTCCGTCGCGCGCCTCTACGCCCGGATGGCGGGCATCCGTCTGCCGGGCGAGGAGGCGTAGTCCAAGGCTTTGTTGGAGCATGCTCTGGCCGGCCCGCTGCGAGACGGGCCGGCATCCGCGCCTGGCCTCAGGCCCGGAGCAGCGGCTTCAGCGCGGCGACGACCGCATCGCCCATCTCGCCCGTGCCGATCGCGTTCGCTCCCGCCGGCGCGATGTCGCGGGTGCGGGCACCGGAGGCGAGGACGCTGCCGATCGCGGCTTCGAGCTTGTCCGCCGCCTCGCCGAGGCCGAGCGAATAGCGGAGCGCCATCGCAACCGAACCGATCATGGCGAGCGGGTTGGCGAGGCCCTGCCCGGCGATGTCGGGCGCCGAGCCGTGCACCGGCTCGTAGAGCGACGCCCGGCGGCCGGCCGCGTCCGGTGCACCGAGCGAGGCGGAGGGCAGCATGCCGAGCGAGCCGGTCAGCATCGCCGCGACGTCCGACAGGATGTCGCCGAAGAGATTGTCGCAGACGATGACGTCGTATTGCTTGGGCTTGCGCACGAGCTGCATGGCGCAATTGTCGGCGAGGACGTGCTCCAGCTCGACATCGGCGTAATCCTTGGCGTGGATCGCCGTGACGACCTGGTTCCAGAGGACGCCCGACTTCATCACGTTGCGCTTCTCGGCGGACGAGACCTTGTTCCGGCGCGTGCGGGCGAGGTCGAAGGCGACGCGGGCGATGCGGTCGATCTCGCCGGTCGTGTAGATCTGGGTGTCGACGGCGCGTTTCTCGCCCGATTCCAGCGTCACGATCTCCTTCGGCTCGCCGAAATAGACGCCGCCGGTGAGCTCGCGCACGATCAGGATGTCGAGATCCTCGACGAGGTCGCGCTTCAGCGAGGAGGCTTCGGCCAGCGCGCCGTAGCAGATGGCGGGGCGCAGATTGGCGAACAAGCCGAGATCCTTGCGCAGGCGCAGGAGGCCCGCCTCGGGCCGGATCTCGTAGGCGACCTTGTCCCATTTGGGCCCGCCGACCGCGCCGAACAGGACCGCGTCCGCATCCTTGGCGAGGGCCACGGCCGCATCCGTCACCGGCTTGCCGTGCGCGTCGATCGCGGCGCCGCCGACGAGATCGGTCTCGGTCTCGAACGACCCGTACCCCGCCTCTTCGAACAGCTTGAGGACCTTCTTCGCCTCGGCGGCCACTTCGGGGCCGATGCCGTCGCCGGGCAGGAGCAGGATCTTATGGGTCGCCATGGGGCCTCTCGCAACGCGACGACCCGAGCGGCCGGTCGCCGAGGCGGTCTAAGCGGCCCCGGCTCGGCTTGGCAAGATGTCCGGACCGGCAAGAGACGGCGATGGCCGCACGAGCCTTCAGCGATACTGCTCGGCGCTGAGGACGGTGCCGTTCCAGTCATCGGTATCGACCGGACGCGGCAAGGCGCCGACGATCCGCGGCGCCGGAGGACGATCAGGCGCCCGGAGACCGGAGCGACGTCGGCCGAATACGCGCAACAGCCATGACCACATCGTCAAGCTCCTCCATTCGGAAGGAACCTGTCATGCGGTCACGGCCATGACGGTGCGCGCTCGCACGCCCGAAAGGGCGGCGAGAGGGAAGCGATCAGGCGCGGGCTATCAGCCCTGGCGCGCCTTGTAGCGCTTCTGGGTCTTGTTGATGATGTAGATGCGGCCCTTGCGACGAACGAGCTGGTTGTCGCGGTGACGGCCGCGGATCGACTTGAGCGAGTGACGGATCTTCATGGCGCTGCCTTAGGTCGAGCCGCTGGGACCCGGAACCCCTCTCCACCGATGTCGGAATCGACGCGAGCCCGGTTGGGCATCGCAGAGGCGGCCTCATAGTCCGATCCGGCCGCGACGGCAAGTGTCCCGGCGACTTTTCGCGCGGCCATGCTGCCGGTTTGGCAGACGCCCTCCTGTGCGAGCCTCGAGGATCGAGCGGCCGCTCGCGCTACTTCTCCTTCATCGCATCGGTCGCCTTCCTCACTTTCTCGCCGGGGAAGACCTCCCGGTCGAAGAAGTCCTTCACATGGGCGTCCCAGCCGGGCCGGCTGGCGGGATCCTCGGGATGCCGCGCCTCGAACTGCTCCGTGGTCACGCCCGCAGCGACCTCGTCGGGTCCGAGCTTCGGGGCACCGGATTCTCCGACGTCGCGACCGCGATCGGTCCTGTCGTCTGTAGCCATGATCATCCTCCTGTCCGGCCAACCCCGGGGAGTTCGGGACGTTCCGGACGGACCGGTTCCGCACGCGGCGCATCCCTGCCTCGCAAAAACATCATGATTGCTGTCTAGACAGGCACTATTGATGTTTCATATATCATCATCAAAGGCTCAAACGGGATACACGGCCGTCCGGAGAAGGCATCGTTGATCACCGCTTCCCAGATGCGCGCCGCACGCGCCCTGCTCGGCATCGACCAGCGTCAGCTGGCCGAGATGTCGGGCGTGTCGCTGCCGACCATCCAGCGCATGGAGGCGAGCGACGGCACGGTGCGCGGGGTCGTCGACACGCTGATGAAGGTCGTCGAGGCCTTCGAACGGGCCGGGATCGAACTGATCGGCGAGAACGCGCCGAGCCCTGCGGGCGGCCGCGGCGTGCGGCTGAGGCCTGCCCCCTCGAAAGACCCCCAAGGGTGACGCCATGAGCGAGATGACGGCAGGGCCGGCACGGCCGAGCTTCGCGGAGCTCTTCACGCCGAAGCTCGTCACGGTTCTGCGCGAGGGCTACGGCGCGGCAGACCTCAAGGCGGACATCCTGGCGGGCCTCACGGTCGCCGTCGTCGCGCTGCCCCTGTCCATGGCGATCGCCATCGCGTCCGGCGTCACGCCCGACCGAGGCCTGACGGCCGCCATCATCGGCGGCATGATCGTCTCGGCCCTCGGCGGCAGCCGGTTCCAGATCGGCGGCCCCGCCGGCGCCTTCATCGTCCTCGTCGCGGCGACCGTGCACAGGCACGGCGTCGACGGGCTGATCATCGCCACCTTCCTGTCGGGCCTGATCCTCACGGCGATCGGGTTCCTGCGCCTCGGCACCTTCATCAAATACATCCCCTACCCCGTCACGGTCGGCTTCACCGCGGGCATCGCCGTCATCATCTTCGCGAGCCAGCTGCACGACCTCTTCGGCCTGACCCTCGACGGCCCCGAGCCGGGGCCGCTCCTGCCGAAGCTCGTCGCGCTGGGGTCGGCCCTGCCCACCGTCAGCGCGCCCGCGCTCGGGGTGGCCGCGCTCGCGATCGGCCTCATCCTCGCCGTGCGCCGCTTCCGCCCGCACTGGCCGGGGCTCCTGATCGCCGTCGCGGTCGCCTCGCTCGCCGCCTTCGCGCTGAACCTGCCCGTCGAGACGATCGGCACGCGCTTCGGCGGCATTCCGGGCTCGCTGCCGGCGCCGCGCCTGCCGGACCTCTCGGCCGCGCGCGTGGTCGAGATGCTGCCGGCCGCCCTGTCCTTCGCGCTGCTCGGCGCCATCGAGAGCCTGCTCTCTGCCGTGGTCGCCGACAGCATGACCGGCCGCCGCCACCGCTCGAATTGCGAACTCGTCGCCCAGGGCGCGGCGAACGTCGCCTCGTCGCTGTTCGGAGGCCTCTGCGTCACCGGCACCATCGCCCGCACGGCCACCAATGTGCGGGCCGGAGCGCGCGGGCCGATCGCAGGCATCCTGCATTCCTGCTTCCTCCTCCTCTTCATCCTGATCGCGGCCCCGGTCGCCTCCTATGTGCCGCTGGCCGCGCTCGCCGCCGTGCTCGTCGTCGTGGCCTGGAACATGGCGGAGAGGCACGAATTCGCCGCGCTGCTGCGGACCTCCTGGGGCGATGCGCTGGTCCTGCTCGTGACCTTCGGCCTCGTCATCTTCCGCGACCTCACCGAGGGCATCCTCGCCGGCTTCGCGCTGGGCTCGCTCCTCTTCATCCACCGCATGTCGCAGACGATCGCCGTCGAGACCGGCACCGCCCTCGTCGAACCCGACGAGGCCGACGCGGCGGAGGCGCGCGCGCCCTACGATGCCGCGCGGACCAACGACCCGCGCGAGGCCGTCATCCGGATCTCGGGCGCCTTCTTCTTCGGCTCGGTCTCCGCCGTCGCCGCCGCGCTCGACCGGATCGGCGAGAAGCCGGATTCGATCGTCATCGATCTCTCGGCCGTTCCCTTCCTCGACAGCACGGCCGCGAGCCTGCTCTCCCAATATGTCGCCCGGGCCCGCGCGAAGGGCATCCGCATCCGGATCGAGGGGGCGACCGGCGAGCTGAAACGCGTGCTCGACACCCTCGGCGCCGGCACGCATTGACAGCGGCCGGCTGGGCGCTGGTCTTCTCGCGGCAGGCGCGATAACGCCTCGGCGGTCGCGGCCCGCCCGCTTCCTCGGAGGGGTCCGGTGTCCCGCCCGGTCGTCCAGGCCATCCTCGGCATCGCCCTCCTGTCGGCGATGGATGCGATCATCAAGGGCGCGGTGGCCCGCCTGCCCGTCCTCGAGATCGCCTTCCTGCGCTATCTCGTCGGCACCGCCGTCATGATCGTGCTGCTGGCGATCGAGCGGCCGGGCTGGCCGAGCCGCGAGGCGATCGTCGCCAACGGCCTGCGGGCGGTGATCGTCGTGATCACCGCGACGAGCTTCTTCTACGCGCTCGGCCAGCTTCCCCTCGCCGAGGTGCTGATCCTGTCCTTCATCTCGCCGGCCGTCACCGTCGTCTTCGCGTCGCTGATCCTCGGCGAGCGGATCGGCCCCAGGGTTCTCGCCTCCCTCGCCGCCGGCTTCGCGGGCGTCGCACTGATCGTGTGGGGCGGCCTGTCCGGCGGCGCGGGGGACCGGACGAGCTCCCTGCTCGGCGTCGCCGCCGTGCTGGTTTCGGCGGTCGGCTATTCCGCCTCGAACGTGCTGCTGCGGGCGCGGGCGCAGCGGGACCCGCTCGTGACCATCGTCGCGATCCAGAATATCGGCCCGGCGCTGATCCTCGTCGGCCCGGCGGGGTGGGTCTGGCTCCCGCCCTCGGGGAGCCTGTGGCCGGCCCTCATCGCGATCGGGGCCCTCGGCGTCGCGGGCCATCTCCTTCTCGCGCGGGCCTATGCCGCCGCGGAGGCGGCGCGGCTCGCCGCTCTCGACTACACGGCGTTGATCTGGGCGGTTCTCTTCGGCCTCGTCGTCTTCGGCGAGGTGCCGACGCTCTGGGCCTGGTGCGGCGCCATCCTGATCGTCGGCTCCGCCTGGACCATCGCCCGGCGGTGATCGACAAGGGAGCGGCGTCCCGCTATCGCGCCTCCGGAAAGGAGGCCGCATGACCGCCTCGCAGCCCGCCGAACCCGCGCCGGTCCCGACCAGCCTCGAACTCTTCCTCGGCTTCATGCGGGTCGCGGCCTTCTCGTTCGGCGGCGTCCTGCCCTGGGCCCATTTCGTCCTCGTCGAGCGCCGGCGCTGGCTGACCTCCGACGAGTTCACCGACATGCTCGCGCTCTGCCAGCTCCTGCCGGGGCCGAACATCGTCAACATGTCCGTCGCGATCGGCGCCCGCTTCCACGGCGCCCGCGGCGCGCTCGCCGCGATCCTCGGCCTGACGCTGCTGCCGATCGTCATCGTGCTGGCGCTGGCGACGCTCTATGCCGGGTTCAAGGACGTGCCGGCCGTCGACCGCGCGCTCGACGGCATGGCGGCGGCCGCAGCCGGCCTCGTCATCGCGATGGCGGCGAAGATGGCCATGCCCATGCTGCGCCGAAGGCCCTGGGGCGCGGCGCCCATCATCCTGGTGACCTTCGTCCTGGTCGCGCTCCTGCGCTGGCCGCTGCTGCTGGCCGTCGTCGTGCTGGCGCCCTTCTCGATCGCGCTCGCCTGGCGGGAGCGGGCACCATGACGTCCCTCCTGCTCGCTCAGCTCTCATGACGTCTCTCCTGCTCGCTCAGCTCGCCTGGCGCTTCTTCCTGATCGGCTTCCTCGCGATCGGCGGCGCCAATGCCGTGGTGCCCGAGATGCACCGCATGGTCGTCGAGACCCAGGGCTGGATGACGAATGCCGAATTCGCTGCGCTCTTCGCCATCGCCAATGCGGCGCCGGGACCGAACGTCCTCATCGTGACGCTGATCGGCTGGCGCGTCGCCGGCATTCCGGGCGCCCTCGTCGCGACGGTCGCGATGGTCGGGCCGACCAGCCTTCTGACCTACGGCGTGTTCCACCTCTGGAACAGGATGAAGAACGCTCCGTGGCGCCCGGCCGTTCAGAACGGCCTCTCGGCCGTGACGGTCGGCCTCATCGCGGCGACCGCCTGGATCCTGACGCGGGCCACGGGAACGAGCTCCCCGCTGGTCGCCGTCGCGGTGGTGACCGCGGCGGTGAGCTATCTGACGAAGATCAATCCGCTCTGGTGCTTCGGAACAGCGGCTGCGCTCGGCGCGGCGGGATTGCTCTGAGCGCGCCTTCCTTGTTCTGTCATACGGACGCCATTCGCGGCGACAGATCCTGCTCTATTTGGTAAGCTCTGTCGCGTCACGGTCATCCGCATGTTCATCGCCTTCCATCAGCTTCCGCTGTCCGTGATGTTCTTCGTCGTCCTGGCGATGGGAACGGCGTCGTGCTGGCTTCTGATCGGGCTCGTGCGCATCACCGTCCCGCTGCTGGGATACGAGCCTCATGAGCCGCTGCCGCTCCGCGAGTCGCTCATCAACGCCTGCGGCGGCCTGTTCGCCCTCATCGTCGCCTTCTCGGCGGCGGGGATCTGGAACGACGCGGTCGCCGCGAGGAACGCCGTCCAGCGCGAGGCCGACGCGGTCGAGAACGCGATGGTCCTGGCGGCGACCCTGCCGGCGGACGCGCAAGCGACGATCGGCGGGTCTCTGAGGGCGTATCTGCGGGAGGTCGTCGCGGTCGATTGGCCGGCCATGAAGCTGAGCACCCCGCAGGAGGACCCGGTCTTCGAGCGCGCGGAAGCCCATCTGCTCTCGGCGATCACGCTCGTCTCGCGCGAGGCGTCGACCGGCAGCCCGACGACCTACACGCCGCTGCTGAACCAGCTCCTCGACATTCGGCATGCGCGGCTGGCCCGCATCGCCGCCTCCAATGCCGGCATCACCTGGGCGCAATGGATCGCCATGTGGCTCATCTCGACCGCGACCCTGCTGGCCATCCTGTTCTGCAACAACCACGCCTTCCGCATGCAGATCGTGGCCGGGCACATCTATGTCGTCGTGGTCTCGGCCGCCTATTTCGTGATCCTGGCGCATGACCGGCCCTTCATCGGCCAGATCTCGATCGAGCCCATTTCGATGCAGGCGCTCCTGCAGCGGTAGGAGGGGCCATCCCGTCCCTCGCCTCCTGCCCCTCCCGTCCTGCCCCTCGCCTCATCCCCGCGCCGCCCGCGCGGCGGCATCGAAGATCAGGCAGGTCTCGGTGCCGTGCGCATAGAGCCGGCCGCCGGCATCCCTCAGATAGCCCTCGGAGGTCGCGACCTGGCCGCCGCGATGGACGATGCGGCCTTCGCAGACGAGTTCGCCCGAACTCGGCAGGACCGCCCGGACGAGATGGACCCGGAATTCGAGCGTCGTATAGCCCTGGCCGGCCTTCAGGGTCGAATGGACCGCGCAGGCCATGGCGCTGTCCATGATGCCGGCCGTCCAGCCCCCGTGGACCGAGCCGAGCGGATTGAGGAAGGCCGCGGTCGGCGTGCCGCGGAAGACGACTCGTCCCTCCTCGACCTCGTCGAGCACGCATTGCGTGGTCAGCGCGAAGGGCGGCGGCGGGTGGCGGCCGTCGAGGATCCCGCGCAGCAGTTCGAGCCCGCTCTCGCCCAGCACCGTCTCGCGCGCGACGAGGCCTGCTTCGGTCCCAGCCTTCATGACGATCCTCTCAAAAAGCGCATATACGCCTGTTCAGGCGGGCCCGCGTCAAGCTGCGGGACGGTTAACCCTTCGCATTCCCTCCTCCTTGACCCTCTCCGCCACGGCCCTACATGGGCAGGGCGTATTGGACAGCACGTGTGGGCAGCCGTCGCGGGCAGGACATCGAGGCCCGCGCCCGTGCTTCACAGCCGGACATGCTGGCGAATCCCCTTGACGCTCCACCCCTCCGCGCCTATGTCCGCCGCAGCCTTGGCACTCTCGGGCCGAGAGTGCTAATCCAAGGCCAGACGGTTGCATCTCACGGATCGGCCGCTCTCCAACCTACAGCGTCCACGAGGTTACGCATGAAGTTCCGTCCGCTGCACGACCGCGTCGTCGTCCGTCGCATCGAGAGCGAAGAGAAGACCAAGGGCGGCATCATCATTCCCGACACCGCCAAGGAGAAGCCGCAAGAGGGCGAGATCGTCGCCGTCGGCCCCGGCGCGCGTGACGAGAACGGCAAGGTCAATCCGCTCGACGTGAAGGCCGGCGACCGCATCCTCTTCGGCAAGTGGTCCGGCACCGAAGTGAAGATCGACGGTGAAGATCTCCTCATCATGAAGGAGAGCGACATCATGGGTGTGGTCGCCGCGTAAGCAGGCCCCGCCTTTCCGCAACCCCATCAATCAGAGGTCTGACACATGGCAGCCAAAGACGTACGCTTCTCCTCCGACGCCCGCGACAAGATGCTCCGCGGCGTGGAGATCCTGGCCGACGCGGTCAAGGTCACGCTCGGCCCCAAGGGCCGCAACGTCGTCATCGAGAAGTCCTTCGGCGCTCCGCGCATCACGAAGGACGGCGTGACGGTCGCGAAGGAAGTCGAACTCGCCGACAAGTTCGAGAACATGGGCGCCCAGATGGTGCGCGAAGTGGCCTCGAAGTCGAACGACGTCGCCGGCGACGGCACGACGACGGCGACCGTTCTCGCCGCCGCCATCGTCCGTGAGGGCGCCAAGTCGGTCGCCGCCGGCATGAACCCGATGGACCTCAAGCGCGGCATCGATCTCGCCGTCGCTGCGGCCGTCAAGGACATCGAGGGCCGCTCCAAGAAGGTCGCCTCCTCCGACGAGGTCGCCCAGGTCGGCACGATCTCGGCGAATGGCGACAAGGAAATCGGCGAGATGATCGCCCACGCCATGCAGAAGGTCGGCAACGAGGGTGTCATCACCGTCGAGGAGGCCAAGACCGCCGAGACCGAGCTCGACGTCGTCGAGGGCATGCAGTTCGACCGCGGCTACCTCTCCCCGTACTTCATCACGAATGCGGAGAAGATGGTCGCCGAGCTCGAGGACCCCTACATCCTCATCCACGAGAAGAAGCTCTCGTCGCTCCAGGCCATGCTGCCGGTGCTCGAGGCCGTCGTTCAGACCGGCAAGCCGCTCCTGATCGTCGCCGAGGACATCGAGGGCGAGGCTCTCGCCACGCTCGTCGTCAACAAGCTCCGTGGCGGCCTCAAGGTCGCGGCCGTCAAGGCGCCGGGCTTCGGCGATCGCCGCAAGGCCATGCTCGAGGACATCGCGATCCTGACCGCCGGTCAGACGATCTCCGAGGACCTCGGCATCAAGCTCGAGAACGTGACGCTCCAGATGCTCGGCCGCGCCAAGCGCGTCCGCATCGAGAAGGAGAACACCACGATCATCGACGGCGCCGGCGAGAAGTCGGACATCGAGGGCCGCGTGGCGCAGATCAAGGCGCAGATCGAGGAGACCACCTCGGACTACGACCGTGAGAAGCTCCAGGAGCGCCTGGCCAAGCTCGCGGGCGGCGTCGCGGTCATCCGCGTCGGCGGCTCGACCGAGGTCGAGGTCAAGGAGAAGAAGGACCGCGTCGACGACGCCCTCCACGCCACCCGCGCGGCGGTCGAGGAAGGCATCGTCCCCGGCGGCGGCGTCGCTCTGCTGCTCGCCAAGAAGGCGGCTTCGGGCATCAAGTCGGACAATGCCGATGTGCAGGCCGGCGTGAACATCGTCCTGAAGGCGCTCGAGGCTCCGGTCCGTCAGATCGCCTCGAACGCGGGCGTCGAGGGTTCGATCGTCGTCGGGAAGATCCTCGACAACGGCGGCGAGACCTTCGGCTTCAACGCCCAGACCGAAGAGTACGGTGACCTCCTCCAGGCGGGCATCGTCGATCCGGCCAAGGTCGTCCGCGCCGCGCTCCAGAACGCCGCGTCGGTCGCCGGTCTCCTCGTGACCACCGAGGCCATGATCGCCGAAGCGCCGAAGAAGGAATCGGCCCCCGCCATGCCCGGCGGCGGCATGGGCGGCATGGGCGGAATGGACTTCTAAGTCCATTCCAACCCAAGTCTCAGGCCCAGGTCCGGCAAGCCGGACCTGGGTTGCGGAATGGACTTCTAAGTCCACTCCAACCCAGTCCCTGCACTACGGAAGGGTCGGCGAAAGCCGGCCCTTTTCGTTTGCCGGGCCGGCAATGGCACCGCCGCCTCCTTCTATAACTCAATAATCGGCGTATTATGAGTTATAGAACGGCGGTCTATCGCTCATGACCTGGATCTGGCAGCAGGCCTCCTGGCCGAGCTTCTCCTACGACCCTGCCGCGATGGAGGCGCGCGAGCGGGCCTTCCTCGTCCGTTCCGGAGAGCTGGTCGGAGCCTATCGGCATGTCGACGCCGAGGATCAGGAGACGCTCAGGATCGACCTGATCAGCGACGAGGCCGTGCAGACCTCGGCCATCGAGGGCGAGATCCTCGACCGGGACAGCGTTCAATCGTCGCTGCGCCAGCAATTCGGCCTCGGCGCGGAGAGGCCGGGGGTTCGACCGATCGAGCGCGGCGTCTCCCGGATGATGGCGGATCTCTATCGCCACTTCGCGCGTCCGCTCGACGATCGAACGCTCTTCGACTGGCACAGCATGCTGCTCTCGGCCGACCGTTCCATCGGGGTCGTCGGCGGGTGGCGCAGGCATGCCGAGCCGATGCGCGTCGTCTCAGGCCCCGATTATCGGCCTCGCGTCCATTTCGAGGCGCCGCCTTCCGGCCGCGTCGCCGCGGACATGGAGCTTTTCGTCGACTGGTTCAATGCGACGGCGCCGGACGGCGCGACCCCCCTGCCCGCTTTGACCCGCTCGGCCATCGCGCATCTCCATTTCGAATGCATCCACCCCTTCGAGGACGGGAACGGCCGCATCGGCAGGGCGCTCTCGGAGAAGGCGCTGGCCCAGTGCCTCGGGCATCCGAGCCTGATCGCCCTCGCCTCTACGATCGAACGCGGCCGCAAGGCGTATTATGCGGCGCTCGAAGACGGCAACAAGTCGCTCGAGATCGACGGGTGGCTCCGATATTTCGGCGATCTCGTCCTCGACGCGCAGCGGACGACGATCGCGCGGGTCGAGTTCGCCATCGCCAAGACGCGGTTCTACGACAGGTTTCGCGGACGGCTGAACGACCGGCAAGAGAAGGTCGTCGCACGCCTGTTCCGGGCAGGACCGGACGGCTTCGCCGGCGGCCTCAGCGCCGAGAACTACATCAGCATCGCGCGGACCTCGCGCGCCAGCGCGACACGGGACCTGCAGGACCTCGTCGAACTGGGCGCCCTCGTCCGCACCGGGGAGCGGCGCTACACGCGATACGCGCTCGACGTTCCGGCTGTCGGAGATCGGCCATCCATCGAGCCCTGAGCCTCCCTCACGCGAGCTCCTCGCCCAGCACCTCCCGGACCCAGCGGAAGGCGGCGGTTCCGGCGGGGAGGCCGGCATAGACGGCGCTGTGCTTGAGGAGGCTCCGCAGCTCGTCGGGCGTGACACCGTTCCGCAAAGCGGGCCGCAGGTGGAGCTTGAACTCGTCCTCTTGTCCGAGCGCTGCCGTCAGCGCGAGCGTCACGAGCGAGCGGGTCTTCCAGGGCAAGGTCTCGTCGCCCCAGGCCTCGCCGAACGCATAGCGCGCCACGAAATCCTGCCAGGGCGCGCCGAAGGCTCCCGCCTCGGCGCGGATGCGGTCGGCCTCCGCGTCGCCGAGGAGGGTCCGGCTTCGCCCGAGCCCATCGGCGATCTCCGTCGCGGGGCCGCCGGACCCCGTGCGATCCGGAGCGGCGGCCGCGCTGCCGCCGAGGAAGGACAGGATCAGCCCGTTCAGCGTCTCGGCGCGCTCGACCGCGATCATATGCGCCGTCTCCGGGACGACGATGAACTCGGCGCCGGGAATGCGCGCCGCGATCTCCTCGCCCATGATCGGCGGCGTCGAGGGATCGGCTCCTCCGGAGATGACGAGGGTCGGCGCCGTGACCGCCCCGATCCGCTCGCGCAGGTCCATGGCACCGATCGCCTCGCAGCAGGCGGCGTAGCCTTCGGGCGAGATCTCCTCCTCGAGCCGCCGCCGCGTCGCGAGCGCACCGTCGCTGGTCTGGTTCAGCGGCGTGAACCATCGTCCGACGACGTTCTCGGCCACCGATCCCATGCCGCGGGCGCGCACCATCTGGGCGCGATCGAGCCACAGATCGACCGGCGGGAGGTAGGACGAGGTCGCGACCAGGATCAGCCTGTCGACGAGGTCGGGACGCGCCGCCGCCAGAGCCTGCCCGGTCATGCCGCCGAGGGAGAGGCCGACGACATGGGCATGCCCGATGCCGAGCCCCTCCATCAGGGCGGCGAGGTCCTCGGCGAGCACCTCCACGGAGAATTTCCCGCGCGGCAGGCTCGACTGGCCATGGCCGCGCGTGTCGTAGCGCAGGCAGCGGAAGCCGCCCGACAACGCCGCGACCTGTGCGTCCCACATCGCCAGGGTGGTTCCGAGCGAGTTCGAGAAGGCGATGACCGGCGCGTCGGGCGGGCCGTCGATCCGGTAGTTCAGCGTGACCCCGTTGGCCTCGATCGTCGGCATGGCCCTCTCCCCGTCCGGCGCCCGCCGCGCCGATGCAAATCCCAGTCTCGACCGCAGGCAACGCCGAACGCGGCCGACGGATCGCCATGCGCGCGATCTGACTCTATGCGTACCCCATCATGACGATCTCCCGAACCGACGCCCTGCTCGTGGTCGACGTGCAGAACGACTTCCTCCCCGGCGGACGCCTCGCGGTTCCGGACGGCGACGCCGTCATTGCCCTCGCCAACGCGCTCGTCGAGCGTTTCGAGGTCGTCGTCGCGACGCAGGACTGGCATCCGCCGGGCCACCTCTCCTTCGCGAGCTCGCACGAGGGCAAGGCGCCTTTCGAGACGGTGGCGATGCCATACGGGCCGCAGGTCCTCTGGCCGGACCATTGCGTGCGGGGAACGGACGGCGCCGCCTTCGCCGCGGCCCTGCGCATCGACAAGGCCCAGCTCGTCATCCGCAAGGGCCACCATCTGGCGATCGACAGCTATTCCGCCTTCGTCGAGGCCGACCGCACCACGCCGACGGGCCTCGCCGGCTATCTGCGCGAGCGCGGGATCGAGCATCTCTACCTCTGCGGTCTCGCGACCGATTTCTGCGTCGTCTGGACGGCCCTCGACGGGCGCGCGGCGGGGTTCGCGGTGAGCGTGGTGGAGGATGGCTGCCGCGCGATCGACCTCGACGGCTCGCTCGACCGGGCCTGGACCGCGATGGCGGAGGCGGGCGTGCGACGGATCCGGAGCCCGGCCGTCCTCGCATAGCTGCCGGATCGCGCGGACCGTCTGCGTATCCGGAAGACGAGAGCGCCAACGGCCAAGCTGTTCGGCCGCTCGCTCGCCGGATGATCCGCGTCGACATCGACGGAACCGGATCTGCGGATGCCTGTTGATGATCCCATCAGCAGGAGATCATGACATGAGAGCCGGATTCCTTGGCCTTCTTGCCTTGTCGGCCGTCGCATTGCCGGGCGTTGCTCTGGCGCAGGGCACGACGACCATCATCGAACGCGATCCTGGGCCCGTCATGACGCGCCCGGCGGAGATGGGACCGCCCCCGGTGGTCGATCGCGTCATGCCGGACAATCCGCCGACCACGGGCTCGATCGCACCCGCGACGCCGCCCGGCTGCGCCTCCACCGTGACGCGCCAGGAAGGCCCGGACGGCACCTCGACGACCGTGCGCCAGGAACGCTGCAATCCCGAGTAACCGGGACCGGATGACCGGAAGCGGGGCGCCGTGACGGCGCTCCGCCTCACCCCGCCGCAGCGCGGCGCCAGAGGGCGGGCCCGTCCCGATGGACGGAGCCGCCAGCGGCGTCGACCGCCACCGTGACCGGCATGTCCTCGACCACGAATTCGTGGATCGCCTCCATGCCGAGATCGGCGAAGGCGAGGACGCGGGACGACCGGATCGCCTTCGAGACGAGATAGGCCGCGCCGCCGACCGCGATCAGATAGGCCGCGCCGTGGCGGGCGATGCTTTCGGTCGCGGCCGGCCCGCGCTCGGCCTTGCCGATCATGACGAGAAGCCCGGTTTCAGCGAGCAGCGGTTCGACGAACTTGTCCATGCGGGTCGAGGTGGTGGGACCGGCGGGGCCGACGGCCTCGTCCCGGACGGCGTCGACCGGGCCCACGTAATAGATGGCGCGGTCGCGCAGATCGACGGGGAGCGCCTCTCCGGCCGCGAGCATCCGCGTCATCCGCAGATGGGCGGCGTCCCGGCCCGTCAGAAGGCGGCCCGACAGCAGCAGCGTCTCGCCCGCGCGCCACGATGCGACCTCTTCCCGCGACAGGCGGTCGAGATCGACGCGCCGGGCCGTGCCCGCGCCGGCGAGGACGATCTCGGGATAGAGGTCGGGCGAGGGCGGGACGAAGCTCGCCGGGCCCGAGCCGTCGAGCGTGAAGTGGACATGCCGGTCGGCCGCGCATTGCGGGATCAGCCCGACCGGAAGCGAGGCGGCATGGACGCCGAAGGTCCGGATCTTGACGTCCATCACCGTCGTCAGCCCGCCGAGGCCCTGCGCGCCGATGCCGAGGGCGTTGACCTTGTCGCAGATCTCGATCCGCAGCTCCTCGAGCTTCGTGCGCGGCCCTCGCGCCTTGAGCGCCTGCATGTCGAGAGGCTCGAACAAAGCCTCCTTCGCCATCACCATGGCCTTCTCGGCCGAGCCGCCGATGCCGAGCCCGAGGAGGCCCGGCGGGCACCAGCCGGCCCCGAGCCCTTCGACCGTGCGCAGCACCCACTCGACCACCGAGTCGCTGGGATTGAGCGTCGCGAATTTCGCCTTGTTCTCCGAACCGCCGCCCTTGGCCGCGACATGCACCTCGACGAGGTCGCCGGCCACGAGCTCGACATGGAGATTGGCCGGCGTGTTGTCGCCCGTGTTGCGGCGATCGAAGAGAGGCTCGGCCACCATCGAGGCGCGGAGCGGGTTCGATTCCTCCCGCCAGGCTCGCCTGACGCCCTCGTCGATAATGTCCTGGAGCGACCGCCTCGTGTCGAGGCGGGCGCCCGTCCCGACCTTCATGAACACCGTCGCAACACCGGTATCCTGGCAGATCGGCCGGCGGCCGAAGGCGGCCATGCGGGAATTGACCAGGATCTGCCCGATCGCGTCCTTCGCCGCCGGGCTCTCCTCCCGCCGATAGCTCTCGGCGAGATGCGCGATGAAATCGGCCGGGTGGTAGGAGGCGACGAATTGGAGCGCGTCGGCCACGCTCTGGATGAGGTCGTCCTCGCTGATGATGGCCATGGTCGCCGTCCCGCTCCTCCCGACGCGTATCAAGCACGCCGCGCGCTCGGCGTCATGCGGGCTGCCTCTCCCCTTGCGGGAGAAGCGGTGCCGGGACGCTACGCCTCCGGCAGCAGCCCCCTCGCCTCGAGCTCGGCGCGGATGTTCTTCTTCGTGATCTTGCCGTAGCCCGATTTCGGCAGCTCGTCCCAGAAGAAGACCCGCTTCGGCAGCTTGTAGCGGGAGATCTTCGGCTCGAGCCAGGCGAGGAGATCGGCCTCCGCGAGGCTCTCGCCCGGCCGCAGGACGCAGACCGCGTAGCCGACCTCGCCCCAGGTCTTGTCCGGCACGCCGAGGATCGCGACCTCGGCCACCGCCGGATGGGTCAGGACCTTCTCCTCGGTCTCGCGCGGATAGACGTTCGAGCCGCCGGATATGTACATGTCCGAGGCGCGGCCGGTGATGTAGAGGAAGCCTTCCTCATCCTGATGGCCGAGATCGCCGGTGCGGAACCAGCCGTTCCTGAACGCCTTCGCATTGGCCTCGGGGTTGTCGTAATAGCCCGCGAAGACGGCCGGGCCGCAGACGCAGATCTCGCCCTGCTGCCCGGCGGGAACCTCGCGGCCCTGATCGTCCTGGATGGAGATCTGCATCCCCGTCCGCTCGAAGCCGCAGGTTCCGATGCGCGCCGCCGGGCCGTCCTCGATCTCGTGCAGGGCGGGCGGCAGGACGGTGATGTTGCCCGTCACCTCGCCGAGCCCGAAATACTGGACGAGAACCTTGCCCAGCTTCTTCAGCGCATGTTTCTGGTCCTCCCGATACATCGGCGCGCCGGCATAGATGACGTAGCGCAGGGACGAATGATCGTATTGGTCGATCGCGGGATGCTCGGTCAGCATCTTCACGATGGTCGGGACGGTGAACATGTTCGTCACGCGCCATCGCTCGATCAGCCGCCAGGCCTCGGCGATGTCGAAGCGCTCGCCGGGCAGCAGGACGGTCGTCGCGCCGTGAGCGATCTGGGCGAGCTGGTGCACCCCCGCGCCATGCGACAGCGGCGCGACGACGAGCGAGGCGTCGCGATGCGTCGTGCCGGGCATCAGATCGCAGAGATGGTTCGTCGCGACGAAGGCCATCTGCCCATGTGTCAGGACGGCCGCCTTCGGGCGGCCCGTGGTGCCCGAGGTGAAGAAGAACCAGCAGGGATCGTCGTATTCGACATCGGCGACGGGAGCCGCCTCGCCGTCATGGGCCGCGACGACGGCATCGTAATCCTCGCCGAGCGCGCCCTCCGCCCCGCCGCCGATCGCGATCACGAAGCGGATGCCGGGCGCGGCCTCGCGGGCCGCCGTGGCGTGGTCCGGGAAGACGGCGTCGCAGATCATCGCGGTGGCGCCGCTCGCCTCGCCGAGATAGGCGACCTCCGCCGGGGTCTGGCGGAAATTCGTCGGCACCCAGACCGCGCCGAGGCGGAAGGCGGCGAACATCGATTCGAACATCTGGTTCGAGTTGCGGGCCTGGACGAGGATGCGGTCGCCCTTCGTGACGCCCCGGGCCGCGAGCGCCGCCGCCATGGCGTCGACGCGCCGATCCATCTCGCGCCAGGTCCAGCTCCGCTCGCCCCAGACGATCGCGACGTCGTCGGGATGACGGCGGGCCGATTGGCGCAGGAAATGGGCGAGGTTCATCACCCGCCGCGTGCAGGGCGCGACACCGCCCTTGGGCGATTCTGGAAGACTCAATCGTAGCTCCTGGGGATGATCCTGACGCGCTACGGTTCCGGATAGGGCCGGATCAGGAGGCGCGCGCCGTCCTTGATGCCCGAGGCCCAGCCCTCGGCCGGATCGTAGGTTTTCCAGTCGAATTCTGTGGCGGCTCCGAACGTGAAGCAACGGGCGTCATCGATGAAATGGCTGCCCTTGGGCTCGTAGCGCCAGGCCGCGCAGAGCGTCTGGTCCTCGCAGACCTTGGCACATTGCGCGATCGTGCCCGTCGGCGGGAACGTCACCTGCGGAGGGGCCTCGGCCGTGTCGCCGGTCGTTCCCCCCGTGGGCTCCAGCGCCACGTCGGGCATCAGGGGTCGGCCGGGATGATAGGTCCGCCGAGCGGGAGCGACAGCCGGAGAGGGTTCGGCGACGGCCTCCTGCAGCGCCTCGGCGAGGGCCTTCCTGTCGCCGGCGGCGATGTAGCGCCCGCCCGTCTTCTCGGCGAGGCAGGCCACCTTCGCGCCCTCCGCCGCCGTCAGGCCGAACCCGATCACATGCGCCGTGAAATCGACGCCCGAGGCCTCGAGTTCCGCGCCGACGGCGCAAGGGTCGGCCCGACATGTCTCGAGCCCATCCGTGACCAGAACGACGGTCGCGGCCTGCTCGGTGTGCCGGAGCGCGGCAGCCGCCTGCCGGACGGCCTCGGAGAGCGGCGTCATCCCGAGGAAGCGCATGCCCTTGACGGCCTCGCCGATGGCGGCGGCACTGCCTTTCGCCGGCGGGACCATCAATTCGATATCGCCGCATTCGCCCTTGGTCCGATGGCCATACGCCATCAATCCGAGCGCCCGCCCCTGCGGGAAGCGCTGCAGCACGTCCATCACGGTCTCGCGCGCGATCTCGTGCTTGGCGCGGCCGCCGATCTTCCCCCGCATCGAGCCCGATCCGTCGAGCACGATGATCGTGGCCGGGGCCTCGGCATGCGCCGCGCCTTGGACGGCGAGGAGCATGGCGACACCGAGAAGGACGCACACGGCTCTCAGCATCGTCATGCCCTTCGTCGCCGGGAGGAACGCCGTCTCGTCATAGCCTCGCGCTTCCCGCTGGCAAGGCGCCGGCACGCCGCGACGCCGCCGGATCCCGAGACGGTCAGAGGAAGGCGGTCGACAGCCAGGGCACGTAGGCGATGACGACGAGGCCCACCATCAGCGCGATGAGATAGGGCCAGATCGCGCCGATGGCCTCGTCGGGCGAGACGTCGCCGATGCGGCAGGCGAGATAGAAGCCGATCCCGATCGGCGGCGTCATCAGGCCGATATTCATCGCGGTGACGACCACCATCGAATAGTGGATGTCGTTGATGCCGAGGTTCTTGGCGATCGGGAACATCAGCGGCGCCATCAGCACGATGGCGGGCAGGCCCTCGAGGATGCAGCCCAGGACCAGGAAGACCACGATCGTCAGCGCCATGAAGGTGATCCAGCCGCCCGGCAGGCCCGTCATGAAGGAGGCGATGTTCTGGGCGACGCCCGCCTGGGTGATGGCCCAGGCCATCGCGAGGGCGGTGCCGAGGATGAGCAGGATCGCGCCGGTCAGCGAGGCGGTCTCGACCAGCATCCCGTAGAAGGTCTTCCAGGAGATGCCGCCGTAGAGGATGATCCCGATGAACATCGCGTAGAGCACGGCGATGGTCGAGACCTCCGTCGCGGTGGCGACGCCGCCCGCAACCGTCGAGCGGATGATGAAGGGCAGGACGAGGGCGGGGGCCGCGATGACCATGGCGCGGCCGATGACGCCCATCGTGGCGCGGCGGACGCCGTGCATGTCCTCGTGGCGGCTCTTCCAGCGGGCGAGCCCGACGAGGGCCGCGAGCAGGACCGCGGCGATCACGATGCCCGAGGTGAACAATCCGGCGATCGAGACGCCCGCGGCGGCGCCGAGCACGATCAGCACGATCGACGGCGGCACCGTGTCCGCCATCGCCGCGCCGGTCGCCAGCAGCGCGATCATCTCACGCGGGGAATGACCGCGCCGCTTCATCTCGGGGAAGAGGGCGGGCGCGACGGTCGCCATGTCGGAGACCTTCGAGCCAGAGATGCCCGAGACGATGAACAGCGAGCCGAGCAGCACGTACGACATGCCGGCCTTCACGTGCCCCAGCAGGGAGGCGAGGAAGTCGACGATCGCCTTGCCCATGCCGGTCGCGTCGAGGACGCAGCCCAGCAGCACGAAGATCGGCACGGAGAGCAGGATGATGCCGCTCATGCCCTCGTCCATGCGTCCCACCATGACGATGGTCGGCACGTTCGTTCCGAAGGCGAGATAGGACAGGGTGCCGAGCCCGAAGCAGAAGGCGATGGGCACGCCGGCCGCAAGCCCCACCGCGACGAACACGACGAGGAACAGCGCCAGCTTGACGTTGCCCGCGCGCACGAGGCTCGGCGAGAAATACCACAGGGCCAGCGTGATGGCGGCGATCACGAGCGCGGCCAGGATGATCTGGCGCCGGTCCGCGACCTTGAACGTGTAGCGCAGCACGATGCCCAGCATCAGGATGATGCCGAAGGGGATGGCCGCGGCGCGGAACGCGTTCGGAATGTTGAGCGTCGGCGTCGTGATGTACCACTCGTCCATCGCATATTCGAGGGAGGGCATGACGAGAGCCAGCAGGAACGCGACCGCGCAGAGCGGCGCGAACGCGTCGACGAAGCGCTGGAGCCGGGGCGGCATCTTGTTCAGGAACAAGGTCAGCCGCAGGTGCTCGTTGCGGTCGAAGGCGATGGCCGAACCCAGCATCGCAAGCCAGAGGAAGGAGATCGACGCGGCCTCGTCGACCCAGACGATCGGCAGCGAGAACACGTAGCGCGAGATCACGCCGGCCAGCAGCAGCAGGATGACGACGACCAGCAGCGCGGCCGAGATCATCTCGATGGGCTTCAGCAGCTTCGAGCCGCGATGCGGCGCCTCGCTCTCGGCATTGAAGGAGAGCGGGGCGGCGATGGGATCAAGCGTGGCGGTCATGAACTCTCTCGTCGGGCACTCGCCGATGGCCCGGTCAGGGGGCGGAAGCGGCCGGATCGAGGACCGGCCGGCTGTTCGCGTCAGGACGGCGTCAGGTCGGGATCGGGGCGAGAGCGGCGGCGCCGAAGCGGGATGCGCGGACCGGTTCGACAGGAACGGGGGGCGGGGCCGGCGCCTTGCCGACTGACATTGCCCTTGCCGACAGGCGGCGTCGCGATCCGTCCATCCATGCTCTCCTCGGCAGGCGCCGAGCGCCTGGACTCCCTCTTCGCGGTCCTTTGGCGGGCCGACGATGTTGAGGCACGGCTAACGAGCTTGAAACGACGGTTCAAGTGAATTCTGGGTCGCGATCCGAAACCAGCCGGGATCGTACCCAGAAATCAGCACAGTTTCACAATATGGACCGAGTTGCGGCAGGCAAAATCGTCAAGATGCGATGACGCCCGCAACGAGATTCCACACTATGGAACGAGAAAAGGTCGCGGGATCGCAGCCGTCAGGGCGCGAAAGGCTCTTTCGCGCCCTCCGGCACGGGCACCTCGAACGCGTTGATGGTCATCGAGATCAGGCCGTAATAGCCGAGGATCCCGACCAGCTCGACGACGGTCTTCGCGCCGAGGACCTCGACCGCCCGGTCGTAGGTCGCCTGCGAAACCACCCTGTTGCGCAGCAATTCGGACGCGAAGGCGTAGACCGCCTGCTCGTCCGCCTTCTCCAGCACGGGCTCGGCGCCGGTGCGGATCGCCTCGACGGCGACCGGATCGAGGCCGGCCTCGATGCCGATCGGGGCATGGACATGCCATTCGAAGCCCGAGCGCCAATGCGCGCCGGTGACGATGATCGCCAGCTCCGACAGCCGCGTCGGCAGCGAGGTGCCGTAGCGGCAGAAGGCGCCGAGGGCCTGGGCCTTGTCGGCGAGGCCGGGCGAGTTCAGCCAGACCCGCAGCGGACCCTGGACCACGCCGCGCGGCCCCGAGGCGATGGCGTCGTAGACGGCGCGTCCCTCCGGATTCAGGGTGGCGGGGTCGATGTCGGGAATGCGGCTCATGCCCCCTGACTAGTTCGGGAAGGGCCGCCGCTCAAGCCGTCCCGTCATGACGCCTCGACGCTGGTCAAGCCTCCACCGGCATGCTCAAGCTTCCCCGACCGGTGCGTCGAGGAGCGTCGAGGAGCGTCATGGGGCACGGGCATGCGGGGCGGACGGGTTGGCCCGCCGTCGTCGCCTGTTTCTCCATGGCTCTGTTCGCCTGGGGGTTCGGCTTCTACGGGCAGGGCGTGTTCCTCGCCGCCCTGCAGCGCATCCATGGCTGGCCGGCATCGCTCGTCTCCGGAGCGATCACGCTCCATTACGTCGTCGGCGCCCTTTTCCTCGCCTTCGTGCCCGAGGCGCAGAACCGGCTCGGCCGGCGGGCCGCGATCGTCATCGGGATCGGGGTGATGGCGGGGAGCGTCGCGCTTCTGCCCCTCGTCACCACCATCCCCCAGCTCTTCGTCGTCCAGGTCGCGATGGCGGCCGGCTGGGCGCTCACCGGCAGCACCGCGATCGCCAATGTCCTCGGGCCATGGTTCGACCGGCGCCGGGGACTTGCGATCTCGATCGCCCTCAACGGTGCGAGCGTGGCGGGCTTCACCGTCACCCCGCTGCTCATCAAGGCCATCGATTCCCATGGCTTCGCGCACGGCACCTGGCTCGCCGCCGCCGTCTCGGCCCTGCTCGCGGCGACGCTGGTCGTCGTGCTGGTGCGACCGCCCTCGGCCTCCTGGCTCGACGCCGAGCGCAGCCGGCCCGCCGATCCGTCGTCGCCCCGGAGGCGCGATCCGGGCCCGCTCCCCGCACCGCTGCGCCGCCGCGAGGTCTTCGCCTCCCGGCGCTACTGGCTCATCACCCTGCCCTTCGGGTTCGGCCTGCTGGCGCAGGTCGGCTTCCTGGTCCACCAGGTGGCGTTCCTGCTGCCGACGCTCGGGGTCGACGGCACCGGCTTCGCCATCGCGCTGACGACCGGCGGGGCGCTGGTCGGCCGCGTCGCGATGGCTGCCTTCGTCGACCGGCTCGATCGCCGATCCGTCGCGGCCGCGAGCTTCGCGCTCCAGGCCGCGGCGCTCGGCGCGATGCTGATCTGGCCCGCCGCGCCCGTCCTGTACGGGGGCTGCTTCCTGATCGGGCTCGCGCTCGGCAACGCCAATGTCCTGCCGGCCCTGATCGTGCTCGACGAGTTCGCCGCCGGCTCCTTCGGCGTGGTCGTCGGTCTCGTCACCGCCTTCAACCAGTTCCTCTATGCCTTCGGGCCGCTGACCCTCGGCATTCTGCGCGACGCGACGGGAGGCTATGCGGTGCCGGTGATCGCCTGCATGATCCTCATGACCGGGGCTGCGATCCTGGTCCTGGCCGGCCGGCCGACAACGAGGGGATGAGGATGTTCGATCTGACCGGGAAGGTCGCGCTCGTGACGGGAGGCAATGGAGGCATCGGGCTCGGCATGGCCGAGGGACTCGCCCGGGGCGGAGCCGGAATCGCCATCTGGGGCGGCAATCCCGACAAGAACGAGGCCGCCGGCGCGAAGCTGCGCAAGCATGGCGGCAGGGTCCTGGTCCAACGCTGCGACGTCTCGCGCGAGGACGAGGTCGAGGAGCGGATGGCGGAGCTCCTCGCCGAGTTCGGACGGCTCGACGGCTGCTTCGCCAATGCGGGCCGCTCGCTCGAGCGCACGGCCTTCCACGAGCTCACGGCGGAGGCCTGGCGCGGCGTGATGGACGTCAATCTCGACGGCACCTTCTTCACGCTGCGCGCCGCGAGCCGGCACATGGTGGCGCGCGCCAAGGCCGGCGATCCGGGCGGGCGCCTCGTCGCCACCTCCTCGACCTCGACGGTGCACGGCCCGGCCGGCGCCGTCGCCTATGGCGCGAGCAAGGGCGCGCTCAACGTGATGATGCGGGCCCTCGCCGTGGAATATGCCCGCTACGGCATCACCGCCAACGCCATCGTGCCGGGCTGGATCGAGACGGAGATGACGGCCGGCAAGATCGCCGACGAGCGCTTCTCCGGCAACGTCCTGCCGCGCATCCCGCACCGCCGCTGGGGAACCGGCGACGACTTCGCCGGCATCGCCGCCTATCTCATGAGCGAGGCGAGCCGCTACCACACCGGCGACAGCTTCGTGATCGACGGCGCCTATACGATCTTCTGAGGGGCGCCCGGCCTCCTCATCCCGACGAGGTTGGAACTACCCCGCCTCGCGCAGCCGATAGGCGGCCGGGTCGTAGTTGAGGATCGGCGAGAGCCAACGCTCGACCTCCTCGATGGCCATGCCCTTGCGCAGGGCATAATCCTCGACCTGGTCGCGCTCGACCTTGGCGACGCCGAAGTAATAGGCGTCGGGATGGCCGAAATAGAGGCCCGAGACCGAGGAGCCCGGCCACATCGCGTAGCTTTCCGTCAGCCGCACGCCGATGCGGCGCTCGGCCTGGAGAAGCGCGAAGAGCTGTTCCTTCTCGGTATGGTCGGGCTGGGCGGGATAGCCCGGCGCCGGGCGGATGCCGCGATAGGTCTCGCGCAGCAAGTCGTCGGGCGACAGGGCCTCGTCGGGCGCGTAGCCCCAGAACTCGCGGCGCGCGCGCTCGTGCATGCGCTCGGCGAAGGCCTCGGCGACGCGGTCGGCCAGCGCCTTGACGAGGATCGAGCGGTAATCGTCGTTCACCCGCTCGAACTTCTCGGCGATGCGAACCTCCTCCATCCCGGCCGTGACGACGAAGGCGCCGAGATAATCCGGCACCGTGCCTTCGGGCGCGACGAAGTCCGACAGGCACAGATTGGGGCGCCCGTCGCGCTTGCCGAGCTGCTGGCGCAGCCCGTGGAACGTGGTCAGGGTCTCCGCCCGGCTCTCGCCCGTATAGAGGCGGATGTCGTCGCCGACCGCGTTGGCCGGCCAGAATCCGATCACCGCCTTGGGGTTGAACCAGCGCTCGGCCACGATGCGGTCGAGCATCACCTTCGCATCTTCGTAGAGCTGGCGCGCCGCCTCGCCCTGCTTCTCGTCCTCGAGGATGGCCGGGAAGCGGCCGCGCATGTCCCAGGTCTGGAAGAAGGGCGTCCAGTCGATATAGGGCACGAGGTCGGCGACGTCGTAGCTGCCGAAGACGCGCGTGCCGGTGAAGCTCGGCTTCGTCGCCCGGTAGGACGGCCAGTCGATCTTGTGGGCATTGGCGCGCGCGGCCGCGATCGGCAGGCGCTTCTTCTCGGCCTCGGCCCGCGCATGGGACTCGGCGACCTTGGCATATTCCGCCCGGACCTGGTCGATATACGTGACCTTCTGCTCGGTGCTGAGGAGCGAGGAGACGACGCCGACGGCCCGGCTCGCGTCGTTGACGTGGATCGCCTGGCCGGCCCCGTAATTCGGGTGGATCTTCACCGCGGTGTGGACGCGGCTCGTCGTCGCCCCGCCGATCAGGAGCGGGATCGAGAAGCCCTCGCGCTCCATCTCGGCGGCGACATGCGCCATCTCGTCGAGCGAGGGCGTGATGAGGCCCGAGAGGCCGATCACGTCGACCTTCTCGGCCCGCGCCGTGTCGAGGATCTTCTGGGCCGGCACCATCACGCCGAGATCGATCACCTCGTAATTGTTGCACTGGAGGACGACGCCGACGATGTTCTTGCCGATGTCGTGCACGTCGCCCTTGACGGTCGCCATCAGCACCTTGCCGGCGGCGGCCATCTGCGACTGGCCAGTCTCCTCCTTCTCCTTCTCCATGAAGGGCATCAGGTAGGCGACCGCCTGCTTCATCACGCGGGCCGACTTCACGACCTGCGGCAGGAACATCTTGCCCGCGCCGAACAGATCGCCGACGACGTTCATGCCGCTCATCAGCGGCCCCTCGATGACGTGGAGCGGCCGGGCGACGCCCTGTCTGGCCTCCTCGGTATCGACGGTGATGAAATCGGTGATGCCGTTCACGAGGGCGTGTTCGAGCCGCTTGCCGACCGGCCATTCGCGCCAGGCGAGGTCCTGGACGCGGGCCTGCACGCCGCCGCCGGACTTGAAGCGCTCCGCCGCGTCGAGCAGCTTCTCCGTCGGGCTCGGCACCTCGCCCTTGCGGCGGTTGAGGACGATGTCCTCGCAGAGCTCGCGCAATTCGGGATCGAGGTTGTCGTAGACCGCGAGCTGGCCGGCATTGACGATGCCCATATCCATGCCCGCCTGGATGGCATGGTAGAGGAAGACCGCGTGCATCGCCTCGCGCACCGGCTCGTTGCCGCGGAACGAGAACGACAGGTTCGAGACGCCGCCCGAGATGTGGCAATGCGGCAGGGTCGAGGTGATGATCCGCGTCGCCTCGATGAAGTCGACGCCGTAATTGTCGTGCTCCTCGATGCCGGTCGCGACCGCGAAGACGTTCGGATCGAAGATGATGTCCTCAGGCGGGAAGCCGACCTCCTCGGTCAGGATCTTGTAGGCGCGGGTACAGATCTCGACCTTGCGCGCCTGCGTATCGGCCTGCCCGACCTCGTCGAAGGCCATGACGACCACCGCCGCGCCGTAGTCGCGGCAGATCGAGGCCTCCGCCTTGAACTTCTCGATCCCCTCCTTCATCGAGATCGAGTTCACGATCGGCTTGCCCTGGACGCATTTGAGGCCGGCCTCGATCACGTCGAATTTCGAGGAATCGACCATGACCGGCACGCGCGCGATGTCGGGCTCGGAGGCGACGAGGTTGAGGTAATCGACCATGGCGCGCAGCGAATCGAGCAGGCCCTCGTCCATGTTGACGTCGATGACCTGGGCGCCGCTCGCGACCTGATCGCGGGCGACGTCGAGCGCGGCCGCGTAGTCGCCGTTGGTGATGAGCTTCCGGAACCGCGCCGAGCCGGTCACGTTCGTGCGCTCGCCGATATTCACGAAGGGGATGTCCTTCGTCAGCGTGAAGGGCTCGAGGCCCGAGAGGCGCATCAGGGGCGCGATCTCGGGGATTTCGCGCGGCGCCTTGCCGGCGACGGCCTGCGCAATCGCCCGGATATGCGCCGGCGTCGTGCCGCAGCAGCCGCCGACGACGTTGACGAGGCCGCTCGCGGCGAATTCGCCGACGAGCGCGGCCGTCGCCTCGGGGCTCTCATCGTAGAGGCCGAACTCGTTCGGCAGGCCCGCATTCGGATAGGCGCAGACGAGGGTGTCGGCGACCTTCGCGATCTCCGCGATATGCGCCCGCATCTCCTTCGCGCCGAGCGCGCAGTTGAGGCCGATCGTAATCGGCTCCGCGTGCCGCACCGAATGCCAGAAGGCCGTCGGCGTCTGGCCGGAGAGCGTGCGGCCGGAGAGGTCCGTGATGGTGCCCGAGATCATGATGGGCAGGTCGCGGCCGACCTCCCGGAAGACCTGCTTGCAGGCGACGATCGCCGCCTTGGCGTTCAGCGTGTCGAAGATCGTCTCGATGAGGATGAGGTCCGCCCCGCCCTCGATCAGCCCGCGCACCTGCTCGGCATAGGCATCGCGGACATGGTCGAAGGTGACGGCGCGGAAGCCGGGATCGTTCACGTCCGGCGAGATCGAGAGGGTGCGGTTGGTCGGTCCGACCGCGCCGGCGACGAAGCGGCGTCGGCCGTCCTTCTCCTCCGCCATCCGCGCGGCCTCGCGGGCGAGCCGGGCGCCCTCGACATTGAGGTCGTGCACGGCGGATTCGAGGCCGTAATCGGCCTGGGCGATCGAGGTCGAGGAGAAGGTGTTGGTCTCGACGATGTCCGCCCCGGCCATGAAATAGGCGAGGTGGATGTCGCGCACCGCCTCGGGCTGGGTCAGGATCAGGAGGTCGTTGTTGCCCTTCTGGTCGTGCCCGTGATCCCGGAAGCGCTCGCCCCGGAAATCCGCCTCGGTCAGTTTCAGGTTCTGGATCTCGGTCCCCATCGCCCCGTCCATGACGAGGATGCGCTCGCGCGCCGCGGCGCGGAGAGCGGAGGCGGGGTCGGCGGTGTGATCGGTCATCACGTCGTCTTTCGGGTGAGCCTGAAGCTCGGCGCCCCGCCTTCCCTCCCCTTGTGGGAGGGCCGAGCCGGAGCGAAGCGGAGGACCGGGGTGGGGGTGGAACCGGGACGGCACGCTCGTGCGAACCGGCACCACCCTCACCCGGCTCGGGCTGTCGCCCGAGCCCGCCCTCCCCGCTAGGGGGAGGGTTGCCGTGGAGTTACGCGGCCGCCTTCTCTGCCGCCGGCCCCGCCTCGGCCCTGAGGCCGAGGAGGTGGCAGATGGCGTAGACGAGGTCGGCGCGGTTCATGGTGTAGAAGTGGAAGTCGCGCACGCCGCGGTCGACGAGGTCGAAGACCTGCTCGGCCGCGACCGCGGCCGCGATGAGCTTGCGCGTCTCCGGATCGTTCTCCAGCCCCTCGAAGCGGGCGCCGAGCCATTCCGGCACGCTGGCGCCGGCCCGCTCGGCGAAGCTCTTCGCCTGTTTGAAGTTCTGGACCGGCAGGATGCCGGGCACGATCGGCACGTCGATGCCGCGCGCATGCACCTTGTCGAGGTAGCGCAGATAGAGGTCGTTATCGAAGAAGAACTGGGTGATGGCCCGGTCCGCCCCGGCATCGACCTTCTTCTGGAGCGCGTCGAGATCGGCCTCGAGCGAGGGCGCTTCGGGATGCTTCTCGGGATAGGCCGAGACCGAGACCTCGAAATCGGGCGAGATCGCCTTGATGCCGGCGACGAGATCGCTGGTCTGGGCATAACCGCCGGGATGGGCCTCGTAGGCCGCACCGATGCCCGCCAACGGGTCGCCGCGCAAAGCCACGATGTGGCGCACGCCCGTGTCGCGATAGCCGCGGACGACCTCGTCCACCTCCTCGCGCGTCGCCGCGACGCAGGTGAGATGCGCGGCGGGCCGGAGGGCCGTCTCGCCGAGGATGCGCTCGAGCGTGCGGTGCGTGCGCTCGCGGGTCGAGCCGCCGGCACCGTAGGTGACGGAGACGAAGTTCGGACGCAGCGGCGCGAGGCGCTCGATCGAGGACCAGAGCGTCTTCTCCATCTCCTCGCTCTTCGGCGGGAAGAACTCGAAGGAGACGCGGATCGGCCTCGTGGCGTGCCGGCTCGGGCGGAATGACACGGCGGACATCAGGCGACCTCCCGGCGCAGGGCCGTTCCGGTGGAATGCGCGGCCCGGCGATCCCGGCCGAGCCAGAGCGAGACGGTGAGCCGGTCGGCACCGCCGCCGGCGGGCGGCGGCAGGTCGCGGCCGATCTCGGGCGCGAGGCCGGCCTCGTCGAACCAGGCCGCCATCTGATCCTGCGCGAAGCCGAGCCGGCGATGGGCCTGCGTCTCGCGCAATTGCTCGATCCCGTGGGGCGCGAAATCGACGACCAGCAATCGGCCTCCCGGCACCAGGAGGCGCGCGGCCTGTTCCACGGCGCGGGCGGGATCGTCGAGATAATGCAGCACCTGATGCATCACGACGAGGTCGAAGCCGCCGCGCGGGAAGGGCGGCGCGTGTAGGTCGCCCTGCCTCAGCTCGACGCGGTGAAGCCCCTCGCGGGCGAGGCTGGCGCGGGCGACGGCGAGCATGTCGTGGCTCGCATCGAGCCCGACCGCGCGCTCGGCCTTCGGCGCGAGCAGCCGCAGCATGCGGCCTGTCCCGGTGCCGAGATCGAGGAGATTGCGGATCGGCGCGGGGCCGACGGCGGCGAGGATCGCCGCCTCGACATCGTCCTCGGAGACGTGGAGCGAGCGCAGCTCGTCCCAGCGCGGCGCCAGCCGGGCGAAGAAGGCCTGGGCCGCCTCGGAACGGCGGCCCCGCACCGCGGCGAGCCGGTCCCGATCCTCCGCGAAGCGGGGATCGGCGCGGTCGAGCGCGTCCAGCAGGGTCTGCACCGACTCGCTCGCCGCGCCTTCCGCGAGGCGGAAGAAGGCCCAGGCCCCCTCGCGGTGGCGCGCGACGAGCCCGGCCTCGACCAGGACCTTCAGATGACGCGAGATTCGCGGCTGGGACTGGCCGAGGATGTCGGTGAGGTCGGAGACCGACAATTCGCCCTCCGCCAGAAGGACGAGGACGCGCAGCCGCGTCTCCTCGGCGGCCGCCCGGAGGGCCGACACCGCTTCCTGGAGGCCGATCGCCGGCCTCGCTCGCAGGTCAGAAAGAGACATAAAGATATGTTTATGTCTAATCGACCGCCGTTGCAAGCCCGCCGTCGCGCCACGGACGGCCCCCGGACGCCCCCCTGGCGACGCCCGTCACCCGCCGAGCATTCCGGCGCCGACATTGATGGCGAGCGCCAGGATCGAGGTGTTGAACAGGAAGGATATGATCGTGTGCAGCAGGACGACGCGGCGCATGCGGCGGGATTCGACCTGCACGTCCGAGGTCTGCGCGGCCGCGCCGAGGTTGAAGGAGAAATACATGAAGTCCCAATAATCGGGCTCTTTTTCGCCCGGAAACTTCAAGCCTTTGCGGTCACGATGTCCGGCATAGTAGTCGTGCGCATAATGCAGCCCGAACATCGCATGGGCGAACAGCCACGACAAAAGGATCGTCGCGACGACGAGCACCAGCCGGCCGAGCCCCGGCTGCTCCCCGCCCTGCCGGCTGCCATAGAGTTCCGCGCCGATGGCGACGACACTCGCGAGCGAGGCGAGGAGGAACAGCGCGAGGATCAGGGCGGCGCCCGGATCCTCCCGCTCGGCCCGCCGCTGCAGGTCCGCGCTCGTCGCACGCGCCATCATGATCGCCAGCAGCACGAGATGGAGGAGGATCCCTCCGTCCCAGGCGATCAGGAGACGCGTCGACAGAGGCTCGACCGGCACCAGGATGCCGAGCAGCGCCCCGAAGGCGCCGGCGATCAGCAGACGGGGCCGCGCCGCCAGCGCCCGGGCCGGCGCGAACAGGATCACCGGGCGGCCTCCGCCAGCCACGGCACGGCCCGACGCGCCGCGGCGAGAGCGCTCTCCTCCGTCGGATGGGACAGGCCGGAGAACCAGGCCACCGGCGTCCAGTGTCCCCGATCCTCGACGTCCCGCCGGAACTCCTCGAAACCGAAGCTGCCGTCGGGACGCCGGAACAGGTCGACGCAGCGATCGTGATGATCGTTCTCGATACTGCGGAACACGATCCAGGCCGGATCGAGCCGGCGGGCCCGGTCGGTGACGGCGCTTCGCTGAACCACCATCACCCCTCTCCGTCAGTGCATGACCGTCCTCGACGATCGGATGAGGCCCGGCGCGATCATGCTGCGGCGCTCAGCCCGGGAAGCGACCCTCGAAGGCCGTCTCGGCGAGCGGCTTCCGGTCGTTCGGCGCCTCCCGCGCCTTGAACCCTTCGGGAAGCTTGCCCGGCTCGTCCCGCCGGCCGATGGCGAAGGCGATGTCGAGGGCGTAGCCGTCCGGGATGCCCAGCGTCTCGGCGGCCTTGTCGTAATCGAGGCCGATCATGCCGTGGGCGTGCCAGCCCATCGCATGGGCCTGGATCGCGACCGCCATCCAGGCCGCTCCCGCATCGAAGGAATGCGTGCGCGACGGCACGGGTTCGTCCTTCCCCGGCACGGACATCGTCTTCGAGGAGGCGATGAAGACGAGAGCGGATGCGTCCTTGCACCAAGCTTGGTTTCCCCGAACCAGCAGATCGAGGAACGTGTCGAAGGCCGCCGTGCCCCGGCGCGCATAGACGAAGCGCCAGGGCTGGGAATTGTAGGAGGAGGGCGACCAGCGCCCCGCCTCCAGCATCGTCAGCAGCGTCTCGGCCGGGATCTCCTCCCCGGTGAAGGAGCGGGGCGACCAGCGCTCCGTGAAGATCGGCTCGATCGGATGGGCCGGCTTGCGCGTGTTGACGATGGGCTGCGCCATGAGGTCCTCGGGTCAGATGGTGAGCGTTCCCGCCTTCGCGGCGGCAAAACGCTCCGAGACCTTCGACCAGTCCACCACATTCCACCAGGCCGCAAGGTAATCGGGCCTGCGATTCTGGTAGGTCAGGTAATAGGCGTGCTCCCACACGTCGTTGCCGAACAGCACGCGCTCGCCGTCCATCAGGGGCGTGTCCTGGTTCGGCTTCGAGGTGATGGCGAGCTTGCCGGCCTTGTCGACGGTGACGAAGACCCAGCCGGAGCCGAAGCGCCCGGCGCCGGCCGTGTTGAAGGCCTTCTTCATCGCCTCGAAGCCGCCGAGATCGCGGTCGATCGCGGCCTTCAGCTCGCCGCCGGGCTCCCCGCCCTTGCCGCCCATGATCTGCCAGAACATGGCGTGGTTGGCATGGCCGCCGCCATTGTTGCGGATGGCGGTCCGCACGCTCTGCGGCACCTGGTCGAGGCTCGCCAGCAGCTCGTGCAGCGGCTTCTTGGCGAGGTCGGCATGCTCCTTCAGCGCCGCGTTGAGATTGGTCACATAGGCCTGATGGTGCCGGCCGTGATGGATCTCCATCGTCTTCGCATCGATATGCGGCTCGTTCGCATTGGCCGGATAGGGCAGCGGATCGAGCTTGTAGGGACCCGCCGGCGCGGCCTGGGCCGAGGCCTGGCGGATCGATGCGGCAAAGGTGAGCGCTGTCGCACCGGCGAGCAGCGCGCGGCGATGATAATGGGCCAAGGTCTTTCCTCCCGATGGGCGGGGGGCTAACGCCCGAAGCGCATCGCGGATCACACCCGCGAGCGCCTCACCCTGTCGCACCCTTCGGGACATCATGACCGAGTTGATTTCGGCGAGAAACGCAGCGTCGGAGCCGCGCCCGGCCCAAGGCCGACGGATACGCTCGCCGCTCGCCGCTTTGGCCGCGATCGGGCTTCTCGCCGGAGGCTTCGGCCTCGGCTGGGCGCTCCGGCCCGCGGAGGCCCCGAACGCCGCCAATTACGGCCATTCGCGCGCGCATCCGATCCAGGCGCAACTCGCCCAGGCGCGGGCGCCCTACGTGCTCCTCGCCGGCGATTCCTACATGGAGCTCTTCCTGCCCGAGCCGCTGCCCTGCGGCCGTGACGTCGTCAATGCCGGCGTCAGCGGGGCCAAGGCGAGCGAGACGCTGCGGCTCCTCGACGAGCTCCGGCTCGAACCCCGGCCCGCCGCCGTGCTGCTGTCGGTCGGCCTCAACCACCTCCTCGCGAAGGGCAAGCCCGACCGTCCCGACGCCGTCCAGGCGTTCCGCGCCGATGTCGAGACGCTGGTCGGGCGCCTCGGCGCGGGCGGCACGCGCGTGACGGTGCTCGCCGTCCCGCCGATCCCGGCCGGGGGCGGCACCGTCTTCGACGCCCCCTCCATCGCGCGCTACACGGACGTCCTGCGCGAGATCTGCACCGCCCGCGGCTGCACCGTGCTCGATCCTTTCGCCGAGGCCCGCGAGCCGGGCGCCTTCTGGCGTGCGAAGCCCGGCATCGCCACCGACAACCTCCACCTCAGCGATCTGCGGCACTATTACCGGCCGCTCTATGCGGAGCTGTGCCGGTAGGGGCCGCGACCGTCGACGGCCGCCTCACCCTCCCCTGGAGGGGGAGGGTCGGACCGAAGGTCCGGGATGGGGTGACGCGCGGCCTCCGCCTCGACGACGTGGGACGACGAGAACAGGTGGGTGTCACCCCACCCCGCCGGCCTCGCCTATTCCGCCGCCACGCGCCGCGGCGCGCCGGGCGACGGGCGCTGGGCGCGGGGCACGAGGTCGTCCGTATCGGCGAGGATGCGGGCATCGACCTGGCGCACGTCGCGCACGCCGCACATCGCCATCGAGACGTCGAGCTCCTTGCGGATGATGTCGAGGCACTGGGTCACGCCCGCCTCCCCGCCCGCCCCGAGCCCGTAGAGGAAGGCGCGGCCGATGAAGGTGCCGTGGGCGCCGAGCGCGAGCGCCTTCAGCACGTCCTGCCCCGAGCGGATGCCGCCGTCGAACAGGACCTCGATCCGGTCGCCGACCGCCTGCACGATCGCCGGCAGGGCCGAGATCGAGGACATGGCCCCGTCGAGCTGCCGGCCGCCATGGTTCGAGACGATGAGGGAATCCGCCCCGCTCCTGGCGGCGAGCTCGGCATCCTCCGGGTCGAGGATGCCCTTCAGGATCAGCTTGCCGCCCCACCTGTCCTTGATGCGGGCGACGTCGTCCCAGGAGAGGGACGGGTCGAACTGCTCCGCCGTCCAGGACGAGAGCGAGGAGAGATCGCCGACGCCCTGGGCATGGCCGACGATGTTGCGGAAGGTGCGCCGCTGCGTGCCGAGCATGCCGAAGCACCAGCGCGGCTTCGTCGCGAGGTTGATCAGGTTGCGCAGCGTCGGCTTCGGCGGCGTCGAGAGGCCGTTCTTCACGTCCTTGTGGCGCTGGCCGAGGATCTGGAGGTCGAGCGTCAGGACGAGGGCCGAGCATTCCGCCGCCCGCGCCCGCTCGATCAGCCGGTCGATGAAGTCCCGGTCGCGCATGACGTAGAGCTGGAACCAGAACGGCTGGTCGCTGTTCTCGGCGACGTCCTCGATCGAGCAGATCGACATGGTCGAGAGCGTGAAGGGCACGCCCGCCTTCGCCGCCGCCCGCGCGGCGAGGATCTCGCCATCCGCATGCTGCATGCCGGTGAGGCCGGTCGGCGCGAGGGCGACCGGCATCGCCACCGGCTGGCCGGCCATGGTCGAGGCGAGCGTCCGGTTCGTCATGTCGACCGCGACGCGCTGGCGCAGCTTGATCTTGGCGAAATCGGCCTCGTTCGAGCGGTACGTGCCCTCGGTATAGGAGCCGGAATCGGCGTAATCGTAGAACATGCGCGGCACCCGCCGCTCCGCCAGCCGCCGCAGATCCTCGATGCAGGTCATCGGCCCGGGCGCGAAGAAGCGCGACATGCGGGAGGGCGGCCGCGCGCTCGGCATGGTGGTGGACATCGACGACCCTCCGCAACCTCTGACTTTGCCGAGTCGTAGACCATTTTCGGGCAGGGTGGAGGAGGCCGCGCGGAAGAAAATACGGGGCGAAGGGAGGAGATGGCGCCCGACGCCGCCGTTGCGAGGCGAGGCCCCGACAACGTCAAGGCCTCGCGGCGCACCGTCTCGATCACGCCGCTTGCGCGGCCTCTTCGAGCAGTTCATCGGCGGGGCCGAAAAACTCATAGCGCACGCGGCTCGGCGGTACGCCCTCCCGGAGAAGGCCGTTCACGAGCGAACGAAGAAACGGCTTCGGCCCGCACAGATAATAGGTCGCGAGCTGGTGGGGCGTGTGCTCGGCGAGCCATTTCGCGGAGATGATGCCGGACGCATCGTGGGATTCACCCAGCCGGTCCCCTCCCTCCGGCTCCGCATAGAAGGTGTGCAGCCGCAGGTTTTCGTTGTTGGCGACGAGCGAGCGCGCGTGCTCGCGCATCGCATGAACCCGCCCGTTCAGGGCCCCGTGCACATACCAGGTCGGACGTTGCGGCGATTCCGCCGCGACGGTCTCCAGCATGCTGATCATCGGTGTCAGACCGACCCCGCCGCTGACGAGAACGATGGGATGGTCGGTCGCGCGGTCGAGGAAGAAGTCCCCGGCCGGAGGAGCCGCGCGGACGATCTGACCAGGCTCGGCATGGTCGTGCAGCCAGTTCGAGACGATGCCCGCGGGCTCATCGGGCTTTGCCTCCCGCTTGACGGTGATGCGATAGGCACGATCGTTCGGAGCGCAGGAGATCGAGTAGTTGCGCTTCAGTCGACCATGTTCGGGCAGGTCGAAGAGGAAGCCCAGATATTGGCCGGGCTCGTGACGGAGCACCTGCCGCCCATCCGTGGGCTTGAGCCAGAACGAACGGATCGTATCGCTCTCGGGCACGACACGGTCGACCCTGAACTCCCGCCAGCCGTTCCAGCCGCCGGGGCGGCCGGCGAGGTCACGATAGATCGTCGCCTCTCGGCCGATGAGGAGTTCGGCCAGGAACCAATAGGCCTCGCCCCAGGCGTTGCACACCTCCGGCGTCGCCGCCGCGCCCAGGACATCCTGGATCGCACCGAGAAGGGCGTCGGCGACATAGGGGTAGTGCTCGGGCAGGATGTTGAGCGCGACGTGCTTCTGCGCGATCCGCTCGACGGCGCCGCTCAGCGCGCCGAGATTGTCGATGTTGCGGGCATAGGCGAGCACCGCCTGGGCGAGAGCCTTCGGCTGGGACCCGGTCTCGCCATGATGCGACTGGTTGAAGAGGTCGCGGATCTCGGAGTTCCGGAACAGCCGCTCGTACATGCGCAGGGTGACGGTCAGCCCATGCTCGGCCAATGCGGGAACGGTGGCCTTGACGATGGCGATCGTGGACGGACTGAGGGGGGTGGGCATCGAAAGTCCTAAAGGTACATTTGATATGAACCTTATGGCCCCTCCTTGGAAAAGGTGCAAGCCAGATGTACCTTATGCCGCATGAGGCTGACGCGTTACACGGACTACGCGCTGCGGGCGCTGATGTATGTCGCCCTGCGCGAACCCCAGCAGAGCTCGATCGCGGAGATCGCCAGGGCCTACGGCATCTCGGAGAGCCATCTCACCAAGGTGGTCCACCAGTTGGGGCGGCTCGGGCTCGTCAAAACCATCCGCGGCCGAGGCGGCGGCCTGAGGCTGGCCAGGCCTTCGGCCGAGATCAATATCGGTGCGGTCGTCCGTGCGACGGAGGACGACTTGGCTCTGGTGGAATGCTTTGCCGGCGGGGCCTGCGCCATCACCGCACCCTGCCGACTGAGGCGCGTTCTCGGAGAGGCATTGTCGGCCTTCCTCACCGTTCTCGATCGATACACCCTGGCCGATCTCATCGACGGGCCGGAAGGGACCGACATCGCGCTGCTGCTGTTGGGATTGCCGGACATGCCGGGACCAGGCGCATCCGCCAGCCCATGAGCGCGGCGGACCGGCACCGAGGTGAAGGAGGCGGGAACTCGCATTGAGGCGGCCGCCCCCTCCCCCGCAAACCCCCCGTCAACCATCCCCTGGCACACTCCCTCCGTCTGTTGCGTTCGGAGTGTTCCATGCGTCCCCTCACCCGCCGCGCCGTGGTGCTGGCCGGGCTCGGCACGTCGGCCGGGCTTCTCGGCGGCTGCGCCCTTCTGCCCGAGGACCTCTTCGCCGGCTGGTCGCGCGAGGCGGCGGGGCCGCTCCAGACCCCGGATTACGCCAAGATCTACGCCGCCATCCCCGGCGAGAAGCACCGCGTCCCCGCCTTCGACTTCACCAACACCGACCCCGCCTTCCTGCGGGCCGAGGTCGCCTATGCCGGGACGGAGCCGGCCGGCACCCTCGTCGTCGATCCGAAGAACCACCACCTCTACCGCGTCGAGGGCCGGGGCCGCGCCCGCCGCTACGGCATCGCCGTCGGGCCGGAGGCGAAGGGATTCTCCGGACAGGGCGTCGTCGCGACGCGGCGGGAATGGCCGGACTGGTCGCCCGCCCCCGTCCTCGCCTCGCGCGGCTTCGCCGCCTGGGCCCAGCTCGGCTCGCCCGCCGCCGCGAGCGAGAGGCCGGCCGGCGAGACGGCGGCGCGCGCCATCCCCGGCGGGCCGCGCAGCCCCCTCGGCGCCCGCTCCCTGAGCCTCGCCTCGGGGGGCCGGGAGACGGGCTTCATGATCCACGGCACGCC
This sequence comes from Enterovirga rhinocerotis, assembly GCF_004363955.1. Classification (GTDB taxonomy): domain Bacteria; phylum Pseudomonadota; class Alphaproteobacteria; order Rhizobiales; family Beijerinckiaceae; genus Enterovirga; species Enterovirga rhinocerotis. Next base: position 130,451 of record NZ_SNZR01000013.1, on the reverse strand, counting down.
GAACCCCATCGCCATCGGCGGGCCGGCCAAGGCCGGCTGCATCGCGCTGATCGACCAGGACATCATCGACCTCTACGCCCGCACCCCCGAGGGCACGACGGTCGTCGTCCTGATGTGAGGCCGCAGGTAGAGACTGCCGGCGGGAGTCTGCCGGTTCAGGCCCGCCGCTTGATCTTGGGAGCCTCGCGGGCCAGCACCTCGCGGGCGCGCGCCTGCCAGCCTTCGCCGGAGGCGCGCCACGCCTGAAGGACATCCGGCTCGACCCGGATCGTCAGGGCGACCTTCGCGGGCGCCTTGCCCGGCCCGCGCTCGCCGGGCTTGCGCTTCGCCAGCCCGTCGAAGACCTGCCGCGGGAGAACCTCGCTCAGCGGCCGCGCCGAGGCCAGTTCCTCGTCGGTGAGTTCGGGCGCGTCCTCGTCGATCAGGTAGGGGTTCGGCTTGCGGCCCATTGAGCGCGCTCCTTCTTGCTGGCTCGACGCAACGACACGACGCGGATGCCGTCACCCTCCAGGGTGAAGACGACCATGTAGACGGCCCGCCCGATCCGCCCGATGCTGAAGAACCGGGTGGGCAGAAACGGGTCCTGCTTGCGGCCCAGCCCGCCGATGGCACCGGCCCAGTCCATGTCCGCGACACGATCGAACGGAAGACCGCGCTCGCGGATGTTCCGTTCGTTCTTGGCCGGATCATAGCTGATCGTCACAGCTTTTTGTATGACGATAAAAGGCGTCGGGCAATAACGGATTCGGTCATCCGGACGCGGCCCGCAAAACCGCGATCAGAGTCAACGGATCGTAAAGGCGGTCGGGCGAGAATGATCGGCACTTGTTGGAGCCGGTCATGTCGGTCACGCGTCGCGTCTTCGGAATCATGGGTCTGGCGGGGGTCTCGGCGGGACTCTCGGCCTGCAACGGCGGGGGGCTGCCGGTCTTCGGCAGCGTCGCGCCCGAGGCCTCGGCCGCGCCGCCTCCGGCCCCCCGGCCGCATACCCCGCGCTCGGCCCGCTACGACGCGATCTACGGCGAGTTCCCCGGGGAGCCCTTCCCGATCGCCGCCTTCGACTACACCCAGATGGATCCGCGGCATCTGCGCCGCAGCGTCGCCTACAGCTCCCACGAGCCGGCGGGCACGATCGTGATCGAGCCCGCCGACTACGCGCTCTATTACGTCGAGGGCGGCGGACGGGCGACGCGCTACGGCGTCGGCGTCGGCAAGGAGGGCTTCGGCTGGAACGGCGAGGCGAAGGTCGCCGTGCGCCGCTCCTGGCCGGACTGGATCCCCCCGCGCGAGATGATCGAGCGCGACCCGACCGTGGCGCCCCGCCTGACGCAGACCGCGCGCGGCATGGGCGTGCCGGGCGGCCTGGACAGCCCCCTCGGCGCGCGCGCCATGATCCTCGCCGCGAACGGGCAGGATTCCGGCTACCGCATCCACGGCACGACCGAACCCGACACGATCGGCACCAACGTGTCGTCGGGCTGCATCCGCCTCGTCAACCAGGACGTGATCCATCTCTACGGGCGGACGGTGCAGTCGAACCGCGTTCTGGTCGCGGCCTGAGCGGCCGGCCCTCGGCCGCGGCCCGCCGCGGCCCGAAATCGCGGCCTCCCGCCGCCTCGGCGCGAACCTCTGCGCGCGCTGCGGGTTGATTCATCAGACGGATCCGAAAGGAGAAGCGAGATGGATCAGCAGCAGAGCTGGAGCCTCGAAGCCGTCGCGCAGCTGCGCGAGATGGCGAAGGAGCGCATCCCGGTCGAGACCATGAGCCTCAAGCTGAAGCGCCCCGTCGATCAGGTGCGCACGAAGCTCGGCGAGATCGGCATCACGCCGACGAGGGACAGCGACGACGACGGGGCCTGAGGGCCCCGCTTCCCGCTCGCACCGGCGACAGCCGGTGCCCATGACGGCGAAAGCCGATCACCACGACGCGGCGCTCCCTGGATCCCGGCCTTCGCCGGGATGAGCGGGGGATCGCCGCCGCGTCTTCACAAGTCCTGGATTGACATCGCCCGCCCCTTCCGCTCACCTTGGAGCCGTTCCGAGGGGGGCCGCACGAGCGGCTGAGATACGGCTGACCGGCCGTGACCCTTGAACCTGATCCGGGTCATGCCGGCGTAGGGACGCGAACGGGCCGAATTCTCATCTCTCCACGGCCGTATTCCATCCTCCGCACATGACTCCCCCTGCGCCCGAAGCGGCTTGCCGTTTCGCAAGCGCGAATGCGTGTCGGCGAAGCGGAGGCTTCGCCGACCTATAAAATGGGCGGAGCAAACGCGATGACGATCCACGACACCAAGATGGGCAAGGGCCCCGTCACCCCGCAGAGCGTAACGACCGGCCCGATCCAGGGCTCGCGCAAGGTCTACGCCTCGCCCGCCGGGCACCCGGACATCCGCGTGCCCTTCCGCGAGATCGTGCTCTCCGATCCGAACGAGGCGCCGGTGCGGGTCTACGACCCCTCCGGCCCCTATACCGAGACCGATGGCGGCATCGACCTGAACAACGGCGCCCCGCTCGTGCGCAAGGGCTGGATCGCGGGCCGCGGCTTCGAGACCGTCGCCGGCCGCGCGGTGAAGCCCGAGGACAACGGCAACATCGCCGCCGACAAGCTCGTCGCCGCCTGCCCGGCCGAGCGCGTCATCCGGCGCGGCCGGCCGGGCCAGCCCGTGACGCAGTTCGAATTCGCCCGCGCGGGGATCATCACGCAGGAGATGCGCTACGTCGCCCACCGCGAGAACCTCGCGCGCGAGGAGGCGCTCGCCCAGGCGGCGGAGAAGCTCGCCGACGGCGAGAGCTTCGGGGCCTCCGTGCCCGAATTCATCACCCCCGAATTCGTCCGTGACGAGATCGCGCGCGGCCGCGCCATCATCCCGGCCAACATCAACCATCCCGAGGTCGAGCCGATGGCGATCGGCCGGAACTTCCTCGTCAAGATCAACGCCAATATCGGCAATTCGGCCGTGGTCTCGACGGCCGCCGACGAGGTGGAGAAGCTCGTCTGGGCCATCCGCTGGGGCGCGGACACGGTCATGGACCTCTCGACCGGCCGCAACATCCACAACATCCGCTCCTGGATCATGCGCAACGCGCCCGTCCCGATCGGCACCGTGCCGATCTACCAGGCGCTGGAGAAGGTCGACGGCGATCCGCTCAAGCTCGACTGGGAGGTCTTCAAGGACACGCTGATCGAGCAGGCCGAGCAGGGCGTCGACTATTTCACCATCCATGCGGGCGTCCGCCTCGCCCACGTGCCGCTCACCGCGAAGCGCGTCACCGGCATCGTCAGCCGCGGCGGCTCGATCATGGCGCGCTGGTGCCTCGCCGGGCACCGGGAGAGCTTCCTCTACGAACGCTTCGACGAGATCTGCGACATCATGCGGGCCTACGACGTCTCGTTCTCGCTCGGCGACGGCCTGCGGCCGGGCTCGATCGCGGACGCGAACGACGACGCCCAGTTCGCCGAGCTCGAGACGCTCGGCGAACTCACCAAGATCGCCTGGGACAAGGGCTGCCAGGTGATGATCGAGGGCCCCGGCCACGTGCCGATGCACAAGATCCGGGTCAACATGACGAAGCAGCTCCGCGAATGCGGCGAAGCCCCGTTCTACACGCTCGGCCCGCTGACGACCGACATCGCGCCCGGCTACGACCACATCACGTCGGCCATCGGCGCGGCGCAGATCGGCTGGTTCGGCACGGCGATGCTCTGCTACGTGACGCCGAAGGAGCATCTCGGCCTGCCGAACCGCGACGACGTCAAGACCGGCGTCATCACCTACAAGCTCGCCGCCCACGCCGCCGACCTCGCCAAGGGCCACCCGGCCGCGCAGCTGCGCGACGACGCCATCTCCCGCGCCCGCTTCGACTTCCGCTGGGAGGACCAGTTCAACCTCTCCCTCGATCCGGACACGGCGCGGTCGTATCACGACGAGACCCTGCCCAAGGACGCCCACAAGGTCGCCCATTTCTGCTCGATGTGCGGCCCGAAATTCTGCTCGATGAAGATCACCCAGGACCTCCGCCGCGAGGTGCTGGAAATGGGCGACAACGCCGCGGCGGATTTGGCCGCGAAGGCGGCCGGGTTGACGGAAGCCGAGCGGAAGGCTGGGATGGCGGCGAAGAGCGCGGAGTTCGAGGCGGGGGGTGGGAAGTTGTATGTGTGAGGCGGGCACCTGAGCGACAGCGTCACTCATCCGCGTCATGGCCGGGCTCTCGCCCATGGATGCGACTTTCAATCTGAACGGCGGCTTTAAACCCACGATGAAGCGGTTCGCCGACCTCGACGGACCCGACTACTTTCCGACGCCGGAGGCGGCGACCTTTGCCCTTATTGATAATGAGAAGTTTTCTGGGGACATTTGGGAAAGCTCGTTGGCCCGACTTCACCAGCTTGCGCTGGCGCAAGGGCCAATCGTGCACTAGCCACATAACTCATAGTCACTCACTCTGCGACTCAGAGTAATCTGTTTGCCTTTGCGCCAATCAGGCCGAACATTGCGCCTGCCCCGATCGAGAACAGATGCACTACCGCATTGAATACCCGATCTATGTAAGGTGCGGCAGGCGAAGGACTCACCAACGCCAGCCACAGCGCTGTTATTCCGCAAAGCACAGTGAGAATGAGTACAGAAAAGAATATGGCAAGGAATCGATCAGGCATGTCAACCCCCTCCGTCCGTTGATCTCTTAGAAGAATCACAGATCCGCCACACACCGTCACTGTTCTCTATTTTTCCTTCTTTTTGGAGCCGAGAAAGTTGGGGGGACAAGCTTGTTCTTGATATCTGGACACCCCATCTACTTTTTATAATTCTTAAAATATCTAGATGGTGAGCCCCCTCAGGCAATCGCGACAAAACATCAATCACCATCGACTTAATGGTTAGGCGATCGCTTGGATAAGCATTATTCTTGCTCGGAGCGCTCTTAATCAACGATACTGCTTGTTCGATTTCAGAAAGCTCCGATTTTAGCTTTGAAATTTCGCGCAAAACTGCTCTGCGCCGCGCAAGGAGGACTGATTCGACCTTTGTGACCATGTAGCGACCCTCAAGTTCGGTAACCATATCGGAGTCGGACTCTGGAGTCGAGTCTAGACTCTATAACGGTTAACGGACTCCATAAATTGGGCTGGCATCGGTGTTGCTACGCGCAAGACCCCTTTTCGGGGCGCGCAAAGGCCGATAATACGAATGTATTCCTATCTGACCGAGCCAAGTTTGGAGTTTTTGCACCTGCCGTCCCGTCCACGAGGGGCGCGCTCATGAGGCGTCGTGATTGTGGGACGATCTTCGGATGGCCGGAACGGGCAACAGCCCGAGCCGGCCGGATCGGCGCCTGCGGGCGGGGTTCGCGGCCCCGCGCTCGGGAGGCCGGGTCGAATGCCGCCCTCCGGATACTACGGTCCGGGCGCCGCTAGTGCGGCTAGATCGGGCGGAGATGCCCTGCGGTCCCTGGTCGAATCCTCTCCGCAAGGGGAGTGGAGGCCAAACCGCAGGATCGTCTCCGATCCCGTGACGAGTGGCCGGCCCGGACTGAAATCGCCGAACCCGAGACGCCGGACGGCTCTCCAAACAACAATCTGATCGAGTCCCCGGCGTTTCGGGTCCCCTCGGCTCTTTGAATCACGGATCGGATCACCCACCGGACGGCGCGGGCGATGGCGCTTGCCTGCCTGTGTCGCAGGACGCGCCAACTGCGTCCGCCCTCTCCCGCAAGGGGAGAGGAAGGCGCGCTTCCCCTACCGGTGGAACTGGAGGTTCCGGTTCAGGGCGAGGGCGGCGAGGGTGCAGATGGCTCCGGAGAGGAGGTAGACGCCGACCCAGGCGAGGCCGAGCTCGCTCGAGACCGTGAGCGCGACGAGCGGGGCGAAGCCGGCGCCGATGAGCCAGGCGAGGTCCGCCGTCAGGGCCGAGCCGGTGTAGCGATAGGCCGTGCCGAAATGCGAGGCGAGGGCGCCGGCGGCCTGGCCGTAGGAGAGGCCGAGAAGGCCGAAGCCGAGGATGACGTAGATCGTCTGCCCGGCGAGGCTGTCGCCGAAGAGGAGCGGCGCGGCGATGCTGCAGAGGCTGAACAGCCCGATGAGCACCGCGGCGATCGCGAGGAGGTTGCGCCGGCCGATCTGGTCCGCGATCAGGCCCGAGGTCATGATGGCGCCCGCGCAGACCACGGCGCCGGCGGCCTGCACCATGAGGAATTCGGGCACCGAGCGCTGTGTGAACAGGCTGATCCACGAGATCGGGAAGATCGTCACGAGGTGGAAGAGGGCATAGCTCGCGAGCGGCACGAAGGCGCCGATCAGGATTGTCCCGCCCGTCGCGCGCACCACCTCGGCGACCGGCTTCGGCTGCAGCTCGCGCGAGGCGAACAGCTCGGCGAATTCCTGCGTCGCCACGATCCGCAGCCGGGCGAAGAGCGCGACGACGTTGATCGTCATCGCGACGAAGAAGGGATAGCGCCAGCCCCAGCTCAGGAAGTCGGCGTCGGACAGGGAGGCCTTGAAGAAGGCGAAGAGGCAGCTCGCCAGGATGAAGCCGAAGGGGGCGCCGAGCTGCGGCAGCATCGCGTACCAGCCGCGCCGGTCCTCGGGCACGTAGAGGGCGAGCAGCGAGGACAGCCCGTCCCAGGCCCCGCCGAGCGCGAGCCCCTGGCCGATCCGGCACAGGGCGATCACGACGATCGCCCAGTAGCCGATCACCTCGTAGCCCGGCTGGAAGGCGACGGCCGCGGTCGAGAAGCCGAGCAGGAACAGGGCGATGGTCAGCTTCGCCATGCGCCCGTGCTTGCGGTCGATGGCCATGAAGATGACCGACCCGAGCGGGCGCACCACGAAGGCGAGCGCGAACAGGAGGAAGGAGTAGAGCGTCCCCGTCAGCCGGTCGGTGAAGGGGAAGACGAGCTGCGGGAAGACCAGCACGCAGCCGATGCCGAAGACGAAGAAGTCGAAGAATTCCGACGTGCGCCCGATGATGACGCCGAGTGCGATCTCGCCGGGGCCGACGCGCTCGTGTTCGGACGAGACCCGCCGCGCATCCCGCTCGAGCTCGGCGGTGGTGGGGACGGCCACATCGGCGCTGGACATCCGCATTCCTCGATTCGCTGCCCGGTCCGCGCCCCAGCGGCTGGCGGCCCAGCTCGGTCACGGGATAGGATGTCTGTCGTGGCCGCGTCAAACGTTCGGGGCTAGGACAAAGCGTCCGATGCCCAGCGGGGCCGAGAGGGCATAGAGGTGCGATTCGATGACGAACCGGTCGGGGTTCCCTTGAGACGGCTTCTTCCCCTCGCGCTCCTGCTCCTCGCCCTGCCGCTGCTCGGCGGGTGCAATCTCGTGCTGCTCGCGCCCTCCGGCGACATCGCGATGCAGCAGCGCAACCTCCTCATCGCCTCGACCGCCCTGATGATGATCATCATCGTGCCGGTGATGGCGCTGACGGTGTATTTCGCCTGGCGCTACCGGGCCGCGAACCGCGAGGCCGAGGCCGAGTACGATCCGGAATGGAGCCATTCGCTGCCGCTCGAGGTGGTGATCTGGACGGCGCCGCTGCTCATCATCATCGCGCTCGGCGCGATGACCTGGCTCTCGACCCACCTCCTCGACCCGTTCCGCCCGCTCGACCGGATCGACGCGCAGACGCGCATCCCCGAAGGCACCCGCCCGCTCGAGGTGCAGGTCGTCGCGCTCGATTGGAAGTGGCTGTTCCTCTACCCCGAGCAGGGCATCGCGGTGGTGAACGAGCTGGCCGCCCCGGTCGACCGGCCGATCTCCTTCAAGCTGACCTCCTCGACGGTGATGAACTCCTTCTACATCCCCGCCCTCGCCGGCCAGATCTACGCCATGGCGGGGATGGAGACGCAGCTCCATGCGGTCATCAACAAGCCCGGCTCCTTCAAGGGCTTCTCGGCCAATTACAGCGGCGCCGGCTTCTCGCAGATGCATTTCAACTTCCACGGCCTCGACCGCGACGGGTTCGAGGCCTGGGTGGCGAAGGCGAAGGGCGGCCAGCGCCTCGACCGCGCCGCCTTCGCGGAGCTCGAAAAGCCGAGCGAGGCCGTGCCGGTCCGCTATTTCGGCTCGGTCGAGGGGGGCCTCTACCAGGCCATCCTGAACCTGTGCGCGGCCGAGGGCCGCATGTGCATGCACGAGATGATGATGATCGACGCGAAAGGCGGCGCGGGCCTCGACAGCCATGCCAACCGCGACCGCCTGCGCTACGATCGCGTCCGCGACGAGGCGGGGCACGGCGCGCCGACGGTGCCGGCCTCCGGCCAGCCCGCCCGGTCGGACGCGCCGCCGACCGGCACGAACGATCAGGATTCCGGCCGCGGAGGCCCTGCGCCGCCCCAGGTGCAGGACCGATAGGCGCGCCCATGCCCGGCACGCCGCCGCCACCCTCTCCCGTCACGGGCCGCCCGCCGGCCCGGTGCTGAACCCGGCGAAAGTCCCATGTTCTCAGGCCACAGCCTCCAGCAGATCCTCTTCGGGCGCCTGACGCTCGAGGCGATCCCGTATCACGACCCGATCCTCGTCGTGACGTTCATCGGCGTCGCGATCGGCGGCCTCGTCGTGCTCGGCGCCATCACCTGGCTCGGAGCCTGGGGCTATCTGTGGCGCGAGTGGTTCACCAGCATCGACCACAAGAAGATCGGGATCATGTACATGATCCTCGGCATCGTCATGCTGCTGCGCGGCTTCGCCGACGCGCTCCTGATGCGGGCCCAGCAATCGGTGGCCTTCGGGGCGAACGAGGGCTTCCTGCCCCCGCACCACTACGACCAGATCTTCACCGCCCACGGCGTGATCATGATCTTCTTCGTGGCGATGCCGCTCGTCACGGGCTTCATGAACTACGTCGTGCCGCTCCAGATCGGCGCGCGCGACGTCTCCTTCCCGTTCCTGAACAATTTCAGCTTCTGGATGACGGCGAGCGGCGCCATCCTCGTGATGATGTCGCTCTTCGTCGGCGAGTTCGCACGCACGGGCTGGCTCGCCTATCCACCGCTGTCGGGGCCGGCCTATTCGCCCGGGGTGGGGGTCGACTACTACCTCTGGGCGCTCCAGATCGCCGGCGTCGGCACGACGCTGTCGGGGATCAATCTCGTCGCGACCATCGTGAAGATGCGCGCCCCGGGCATGACCATGATGAAGATCCCGGTCTTCACCTGGACCGCGCTCTGCACCAACGTCCTGATCGTCGCGACCTTCCCCGTCCTCGCCGCGACGCTCGCGCTGCTGACGCTCGACCGCTACGTCGGCACGAACTTCTTCTCGAACGATCTCGGCGGCAACGCCATGATGTACGTCAACCTCATCTGGATCTGGGGCCATCCGGAGGTCTACATCCTGATCCTGCCGGCCTTCGGCATCTTCTCCGAGGTGGTCTCGACCTTCAGCGGCAAGCGCCTCTTCGGCTACACCTCGATGGTCTACGCGACCGTCTGCATCACCATCCTGTCGTACCTCGTCTGGCTGCACCACTTCTTCACGATGGGGTCCGGCGCGAGCGTGAACTCCTTCTTCGGCATCACGACGATGATCATCTCGATCCCGACGGGAGCGAAGATCTTCAACTGGCTCTTCACGATGTATCGCGGCCGCATCCGCTTCGAGCTGCCGATGATGTGGACGATCGCCTTCATGCTGACCTTCGTCATCGGCGGCATGACGGGCGTGCTGCTGGCGGTGCCCCCGGCCGACTTCATCCTGCACAACAGCCTGTTCCTCGTCGCCCACTTCCACAACGTGATCATCGGCGGCGTCGTGTTCGGGATGTTCGCCGGCATCGCCTACTGGTTCCCGAAGGCCTTCGGCTTCAAGCTCGACCCGTTCTGGGGCAAGTGCTCCTTCTGGTTCTGGGTCATCGGCTTCTACTTCGCCTTCATGCCGCTCTACGTGCTCGGCCTGATGGGCGTGACGCGGCGGCTCAACCGCTTCGAGGACCCGTCGCTGCAGATCTGGTTCCTGCTCGCCGCCTTCGGCGCGATCCTGATCGCGCTCGGCATCGCCTGCTTCCTGATCCAGATCGTCGTCAGCATCCGCGACCGCGAGCGGCTGCGCGACACGACCGGCGATCCGTGGGGCGGCCGGACCCTCGAATGGTCCACCTCCTCGCCCCCGCCGAACTACAACTTCGCCTTCACGCCCGTCATCCACGACCACGACGCCTGGTACGACATGAAGCGGCGCGGCTACGAGCGGCCGCTGACGGGCTTCCGGCCGATCCACATGCCGCACAACACCTGGGCGGGGATCGTGCTGGCCGGCCTCGCGATGGTCTGCGGCTTCGCCCTGATCTGGTACATCTGGTGGCTCGCGGCCCTCTCCTTCGCGGCCATCATCGCGACCACGATCGCTCACACCTTCAACTACGATCGGGACTATCACATCCCGGCCGAGGAGGTCGTCCGGGCGGAGGAGGAGCGGACGCGCCTCCTCGGACGCGCGTAACGGGGCGGGCCTGACCATGAGCGAACACGTCAAGGCGGCGGCCACGGCTGCCGAGCCCGTCGACTTCTACGTCCGGGACGAGCACGAGCATCAGGAAAGCTCGACCACGCTCGGCTTCTGGATCTACCTGATGAGCGACTGCCTGATCTTCGCAGTCCTCTTCGCGACCTACGGCGTGCTCGGCCGCTCCTATGCGGCCGGCCCGTCGGGCGCCGACCTCTTCGACCTCACGCTCGTCGCGGTGAACACCGCGATGCTGCTCCTGTCCTCGATCACCTTCGGCTTCGCCATGCTGGCGATGGACAGGAACGATACCCGGACGACCCAGATCTGGCTCGCCGTCACGGGCCTGTTCGGCCTCGCCTTCCTCGGGATCGAACTCTACGAATTCTCCCATCTCATCCACCAGGGCGCGACGCCCCAGCGCAGCGCCTTCCTCTCGGCGTTCTTCGCGCTGGTCGGGACGCACGGGCTTCACGTCGCCTTCGGCATCCTCTGGCTCGTCACGCTGATGGCGCAGGTGCACCAGCGCGGCCTGATCGCCGCGAACCGGCGCCGCCTGATGTGCCTTTCGATGTTCTGGCACTTCCTCGACGTCGTCTGGATCGGCGTCTTCACCTTCGTCTATCTGATGGGAGTGCTGCCATGAGCACGACGCACGGCGCGGCGACGCCCACGGACGAGGGACATTCCGCCCATCAGGGCGACCATCACGAGGGCGCCGGCCACGGCTCCTTCAAGAGCTACATGACCGGCTTCGTCCTGTCGGTCATCCTGACGGCGATCCCGTTCTGGCTCGTGATGAGCAACGTGCTCGGCAAATCGAGCCTGACCGCCCTCGCGATCATGGCGCTCGCCGCGATCCAGATCGTGGTCCACATGATCTACTTCCTGCACATGAACACGAAGTCCGAAGGCGGCTGGATCATGCTCGCCTTCATGTTCACGATCGTCGTCGTCGTGATCACCCTCTCGGGTTCGCTCTGGGTGATGTACCACCTCAACACGAACATGATGCCGTCCCACCTGCCGGACATGCGCGTCCGGCCCTGATCCGCGCCCGAGCCACACCATGGCGCCGGGCCTGACGAAGAGATGGGCCGCCGTCGCCCTGGTGGCCCTGGCCTCGCTTCTCTTCCTCGGTCTGGGGATCTGGCAGATCGAGAGGCGGGCCTGGAAGCTCGATCTGATCGCGCGCGTCGAGGCACGCCTCGGCGCAGAACCCGCCGCCGCTCCCGGGCCAGATGTCTGGCCGACGATCGAGCGCCAGCGCGACGAATACCGCCGCATCCTCCTGCGCGGCACGTTCGATCATGGCCGCGAGGCGCTCGTCCAGGCCGTGACCGAGCTCGGGCCGGGCTTCTGGGTGATGACGCCGCTGCGGAGCGATCGAGGCTTCACCGTTCTCGTCAATCGCGGCTTCGTGCCCACCGACCGGCGCGCGGCGGCGGACCGGCGCACGGGCCAGATCGAAGGATCCACCGCGGTGGCGGGACTGCTCCGGCTGAGCGAGCCGGGCGGCGGCTTCCTGCGATCCAACGATCCCGATGCCGACCGCTGGTATTCCCGCGACGTCGCGGCGATCGCGGCCGCTGGAGGCCTCGATCGCATCGCACCCTATTTCGTCGATGCGGATGCGACGCCGAACCCCGGCGGCTTCCCCGTCGGGGGGCTGACGGTCGTCGCGTTCCGCAACACGCATCTCGTCTATGCGCTGACCTGGTTCGCCCTCGCCGCCATGGCCGCCTCCTTCGCAGGCTGGCTGATCCTGCGCCCTCGGGGGTGAGAAACGCACGCGGCCCATCCGCGCCCGGTTCGCCCTACACTTCGCTGTTGCTGAAGCGCCTCAACTGATCCGAGTCCAGGATCGTGACGGACCGATAATCCGCCTTGACCCAGCCGGCCTCCGAGAACCGACGGAGCGCCGCGTTCACCTGCTTGCGCGAGGCATTGGCCATGAGGCCGATCTCGCTCTGTGTCAGCGGGATCGCGCGGGCAAGGGGGCCGGCGGCGCGAACCAGCACCGAGGCGATGCGACAGGCCGCGACCGGCTTCTGCAGGTCGTGGATGACGTGCATCAGCGTCTCGGCGCTCAGCATCAGGATGCTCGCAAAGTTCCGGACGACGGACGGGTCGGCGAGCGCCATCTGCTCCATCTGGTCGAGCGGCAGATGCATCATCCAGGTGTCGACGAGGGCGCGCAATTCGATCCGCCGCGGCTCGCGCACGATGAAGCCCCCCTCGCCGGTCCAGGAGCCGATGGCACCCACATGGATCAACTGCGGGGCGTGCTCGCGCGGCGACGTGTTCACGCTCAAGGTTCCCGCCACCAGGCCGAAGATGCCGCCGGGATCGTCCCCAAAGCGATAGATCGCCTCGCCGCCCGCGAAGAAGACGAGGATCGACCTGCGCAGAACCTCGCTCTGGACGCTCGCTGGCTGATGCGAAAGCCAGCCGGTTTCGGTGAGGACGGCTTCCGCCCGGGCGCGCGTGATCACGTTTGGCTCATCTCGGCTACGACAGCGGCCTTTTTTGGCCGATTGTCCCCTTCTGGACAATTCACGACCGCGCTCCATGCGAGGGTGCTGCCGAATTTCTGATCGATGAGCCCACCGAATGATCCGTCATCGAGGCACTTCGGCGCCGACACCGTCCTCGTTCGGGCCGAGCCACTGCGGGCAGGTACGTGAATCATGGGCGGCTTGAGCGATTTCACCGTCTCGGAGGAGCTGTCGGCGCGCCGGACGGGGATGTCGTTCCAGCGGACCCGGCTGAGCGCCGACCGCACGCTCATGTCCGTCATCAGGACCTCGCTCTCGCTGATCTCGTTCGGTTTCACGATCTTCCAGCTCTTCCAGAAGCTGAAGGATCAGGCCTTCCTGGCGAGCTCGGCTCCCGGCCGAAACTTCGGGACGGCGCTCGTCATGCTCGGGATCGCGATGCTCGCCCTCGGCATCGCGTATCATGTCCGGTTCATGCTCGAACTGCGCCGCCAGCGCGCGGCCATGGTGGCCGACGGCCTGATCCACGGCGAAAGCCGCTTTCCGCCATCCCTGACCCTGATCGCCGCCGCTCTCCTGCTCGCGATCGGCATCATGGCCATCGCCAGCATGGTCTTTCACATAGGCCCTCTTAGTTGACGCCTTTAGCCCTCGATCGATTCAGTGGGAGTCGTAAGATATGGTAGCAGGAAAAAAGCCGAATATTCTTGTCATCTGGGGTGACGACATCGGCATCTCCAACCTGAGTTGCTACACGCAGGGCCTGATGGGCTACCGGACGCCCAACATCGACCGGATCGCGCAGGAAGGCATGCTGTTCACCGACTGCTACGGCGAGCAATCCTGCACCGCCGGTCGCTCGTCCTTTCTGACCGGACAGAGCACGCTGCGCACCGGCCTGTCCAAGGTCGGCGTTCCCGGCGCCCGGGCCGGCATGTCGGAGAAGCTGCTGACGATCCCGGCGGCGCTCAGGAACCAGGGCTACGCGACCGGCCAGTTCGGCAAGAACCACCTCGGCGATCGGAACGAGCATCTGCCGACGAACCACGGCTTCGAAGAGTTCTTCGGCAACCTCTACCATCTCAATGCCGACGAGGAGCCGGAGATGGAGGATTATCCGACCGAGGCGGACTTCCCCGAATTCCACAAGGCCTTCCGGCCGCGCGGCGTGATCCATTCCTGGGCGACGGATGTCGACGATCCGACCGAGGAGCCGCGCTGGGGCCGCGTCGGCAAGCAGAAGATCGTCGATACGGGCTTCCTCACCGCCGAGCGCATGAAGACCTGCGACGACGAATTCGCGGACGCCGCCAAGGACTTCATGAAGCGGGCGCATGACGACGAGAAGCCGTTCTTCGTCTGGCTCAACACCACGCACATGCACCTCTACACCCATCCCAAGCCCGAGAACAAAGGGCAGGCCGGGCGCTGGCAGTCCGACTATCACGACACGATGATCGACCACGACAAGCTGGTCGGCCAGGTGCTGGATTATCTCGAAGAACTCGGCATCGCCGACGATACATTCGTGATGTACTCGACCGACAACGGCCCGCATATGAACAGCTGGCCGGATGCGGCGACGACGCCGTTCCGCTCCGAGAAGAACACCAACTGGGAGGGTGCCTTCCGCGTGCCGATGATGGTGCGCTGGCCCGGCAGGATCGCGCCCGGCTCGGTCGCCAACGGCATCGTCCAGCATCACGACTGGTTCCCGACCTTCCTCGCCATGGCTGGCGAGCCCGACATCATCGAAAAGGCCAAGAAGGGGTACGAAGCGATCGGGCGGACCTACAAGAACCATCTCGACGCCTACAACCTGCTGCCCTACCTCACCGGCGAGACCGACAAGAGCCCCCGCAACCTGTTCGTCTATCTGAGCGACGACGGAGACGTGCTGGCGGTCCGGTACGACAACTGGAAGGTCGTGTTCATGGAGCAGCGCTGCCAGGGCACGCTGCAGGTCTGGGCGGAGCCCTTCGTGCGGTTGCGCCTGCCGAAGCTCTTCAACCTGCGGACAGACCCCTATGAGAGGGCGGACCGGACCTCGAACTCGTACAACGAGTGGCTGATGAGGCACCTGTTCATCCTGCTCGGCGCGCAGGCGATCGTCGGCAAATGGGCGGAGACCTTCGCCGAGTTCCCGCCGATCCAGAAGCCCAACAGCTTCACTGTCGACCAGGCGATCGAGAAGATGCGGGAAGCCTGCGGCGGCGGACTGCACTGATATCCGCGGATGGTGCGGTGCCGCCCGGCTCCGCACCATCCCCCGCACTCCACCCCGGCAGCCGACGCCGAGGAGCGTCCATCACGGCGCGGGACGATCAATCCCAGGCGAGCGCGCCGCCGTTCTGGTACTCGATGACGCGGGTCTCGAAGAAGTTCTTCTCCTTCTTCAGGTCCATCGCCTCGCTCATCCAGGGGAACGGGTTCTCGGTCTCGGCGAAGACGGGGCCGAGCCCGAGCTGCGCGCAGCGGCGATTGGCGATGACGTGCATGTACTGCTCGCACAGCCCGGCATTGAGGCCGAGGAAGCCACGGGGCATGGTGTCCCGGCCATAGGCGGCCTCGAGCTCGGCACCCTCCCGCAGCATGGATCGGATCTCCTCCTGGAAGGACGGCGTCCACAGATGCGGGTTCTCGGCCTTGATCTGATTGATGACGTCGATGCCGAAATTGAGATGCAGGCTCTCGTCCCGCAGGATGTACTGGTACTGCTCGGCGATGCCGACCATCTTGTTGCGCCGGCCGAGCGAGAGGATCTGGGCGAAGCCCGTATAGAACCACATCCCCTCGAACACGACGTAGAAGGCGACGAGATCGCGGAGGAAGGCCTGGTCGGCCTCTGGCGTGCCGGTCCGGAAGCCCGGATCCTCCAAGCTCTGCGTGTGCTTCAGGGCCCAGGCCGCCTTGGCCGTGATCGAGGGCACCTCGCGATACATGTTGAAGAGTTCGCCCTCGTCGAGCCCGAGGCTTTCGACGATGTACTGGAAGGTGTGGGTATGCACCGCCTCCTCGAAGGACTGCCGCAGCAGGTATTGCCGGCATTCGGGATTCGAGAGGTGGCGGTAGATCGCCAGCACGATGTTGTTCGCGACGAGGCTTTCCGACGCGGCGAAGAAGCCGAGATTGCGCTTCACCGCCCGGCGCTCGTCCTCGGTCAGTCCGGACGGCGAATGCCAGAGCGCGATATCGGCCTGCATCCCGACCTCCGTCGGCATCCAATGATTGTTGCAGCCGGCCAGGTACTTCTCCCAGGCCCATTTGTACTTGAGCGGAAGGAGCTGGTTCACGTCCGCGCGGGCATTGATCATCGCCTTCTCGTCGACGCGGACGCGCGCCGCGCCGGCATCGATGGCGCCGAGGCCGGTGGCATCGGCCAGCGGCGGCGCGAAGGCCGGATGGAGAGGGGCGGGTTTCGGGGCTTGGGGTTCGGACCAGTCGAGCATGATGTCTGCTTTCGCTTGTCCGTCATTGCGAGGAGGCGGAGCCGACGAAGCAAACCAGGGGCGGCACACGGCCCCTTGGGTTGCTTTGCTCCGCTCGCAATGACGGCGAGATGGCGATGGGGTGGCCGGGTCGAGCCCGGCCATGACGGATCGGCGGGCTGCCCTTACTGGCAGGCTTCGCAGGTCGGGTCGTCGATCGAGCAGACCTGAGGGGCCGCCCGCTCCGGCAGGAGGATCGGCTCCGGCGCGGCCGCGAGGGCCGTCGCCGAAACGGCGTTGAGCTTGCCGTCCGTCCCCTTCAGCGTCGATTTCTCGACCGCGCTCGCGCCCCGGGAGCGCAGATAGTAGGTCGTCTTGAGACCGCGCTCCCAGGCGAGGCGATAGAGGCTGTCCAGCTTCTTGCCGGACGGCGTCGCGATATAGAGATTCAGCGACTGGGCCTGGTCGATCCATTTCTGCCGGCGCGCCGCGGCCTCGATCAGCCAGACCGTGTCGATCTCGAAGGCGGTGGCGTAGAGCGCCTTCAGATCGTCCGGCACGCGGTCGATCTGGCCGAGGCTGCCGTCGAAATACTTGAGATCCGAGATCATCACCTCGTCCCAGAGCCCACGGGCCTTGAGGTCGCGGACGAGCGCGGCGTTCACAACGGTGAAGTCGCCCGACATGTTCGATTTGACGTAGAGGTTCTGGTAGGCGGGCTCGATCGACTGGGCGACGCCGCAAATGTTGGAGATCGTGGCCGTCGGCGCGATCGCCATGACGTTGGAATTGCGCATCCCGGTGCGGGTCACGCGCTCCCGCAGCCGCTCCCAGTCGAGCCGCCGCGAGCGATCGAGGTCGAGGCCGCCCCGCGCCTCGGCCAGGATCTCGACCGAGTCGATCGGCAGCACGCCACGCGACCAGAGCGAACCCTCGAAGGACGGGTAGCGCCCGCGCTCGGCGGCGAGATCGGCCGAGGCCGAGATGGCGTGGAAGGAGATCGCCTCCATGCTCTCGTCCGCGAAGGCGATCGCGGCTTCGGAGGCGACCGGCAGGCGCAGCCTGTGCAGCGCATCCTGGTGCCCCATCAGGCCGAGCCCCACCGGACGGTGGCGCAGGTTCGAGCGGCGCGCCTCGGGGATCGTGTAGAAGTTGATGTCGATGACGTTGTCGAGCATCCGCATCGCGGTCTTCACGGTGCGGGCGAGCCGGTCATGGTCGAGCCCCTCCGGCGTCACATGCGCGGCGAGGTTGACCGAGCCGAGATTGCAGACCGCGACCTCGCTGTCGGAGGTGTTGAGCGTGATCTCCGTGCAGAGGTTGGAGGAGTGGATCACGCCGGCATGGCCCTGCGGCGAGCGCAGGTTGCAGGGATCCTTGAAGGTGATCCAGGGATGGCCGGTCTCGAACAGCATGGTCAGCATGCGCCGCCAGAGGTCGAGGGCCCGCACCTCCCGCCACACCTTGATGCCTCCCGCGCGCGCCTTCGCCTCGTAGGCCTCGTAGGCGGTCTTGAAGGCCGGCCCGTAGAGATCGTGCAGGTCGGGCGCCTCGTCGGGGGAGAGCAGGGTCCAGGGACCGTCCTCGGCGACGCGCTGCATGAAGAGGTCCGGCACCCAATGCGCGGTGTTCATGTCATGGGTGCGCCGCCGCTCGTCGCCCGTGTTCTTGCGCAGGTCGAGGAAGGCTTCGATGTCGACGTGCCAGGTCTCGAGATAGGCGCAGACCGCGCCCTTGCGCTTGCCGCCCTGGTTCACGGCGACGGCGGTGTCGTTCGCGACCTTGAGGAACGGCACGACGCCCTGGCTGTCGCCGTTCGTGCCCTTGATATGCGCGCCGAGGCCGCGCACCCGCGTCCAGTCGTTGCCGAGCCCGCCCGAATACTTTGCCAGAAGGGCATTGTCCTTCACGGACTTGAAGATGCCGTCGAGATCGTCCGGCACCGTCGTCAGGAAGCAGGACGAGAGCTGCGGCCGGGTCGTTCCCGAATTGAAGAGCGTCGGCGTCGAGCACATGAAGTCGAAGGACGACAGCAATTCGTAGAACTCGATCGCCCTCGCCTCGCGGTCGATCTCGCGCAGCGCGAGCCCCATCGCGACGCGCATGAAGAAGGCCTGCGGAAGCTCGAAGCGCACGCCGCCCTCGTGCAGGAAATAGCGATCGTAGAGCGTCTGGAGCCCGAGGAACTCGAACAGCCCGTCGCGCTCGGGCCTGAGCGCGGCCGCGATGCGGGGGAGGTCGAAGCGCTGCAGCTCGGGATCGGCGAGGCCGGCTTCGACCGCCCGTCCGAGATAGGCGGGAAAGTACTCGGCATAGAGATCGGACATCTCCGCCCCGCCGGCCTCGCGAGGCTCGCGGAAGACGTGGCTGAGCGCTTCCCGGCGCAGCTTGTCGAGCAGGAGGCGCGCGCTGGCGCGGGCATAGTTCGGCTCGCGCTCGACGAGCGTGCGAGCCGCCATGATGGTCGCGAGCGAGAGCTCGTCCGCGCTCATGCCGTCATAGAGGTTGCGCCGGGTCTCCGCCTCGATGGCGTCAACCGAGACGCCGTCGAGCCCCGACGCCGCCTCGGCCAGCAGGGCGGCGAGCCGCCGCTCGTCGAGGGGGCGCAGCTGCCCGTCCGCGCCTTTCACGCCGAGAGCCGGCGCGGCGGACGGCATCTCGGCCTCCTCCGCCCGGCGGGCCCTCGCCCGCTCCTCGCGGTAGAGCACGTAGGCGCGAGCGACCTTGTGATGGCCGCCCCGCATCAGGGCGAGCTCGACCTGGTCCTGGATGTCCTCGATGTGAAGGATCCGCTCCGAATCCGCGCGCCGGGTCAGCGCGGCGACCACGCTCTCGGTGATCGCCTCGACGGCGTCATGCACCCGGCGCGAGCCCGTCGCCGCCTGCCCCTCGACGGCGAGGAAGGCCTTCGTCACGGCGACGGTGATCTTCACCGGATCGAAGGGTGAGGACGATCCGTTCCGGCGGATGACCTTGAATGCCGGCATCGCGGCGACCGGATCGCGGGATGGACCCGCGAAAGGTAGGCGAGCATCGTGATCGCCCGCCGTGGACTGGACTGAGAGAGACATCGGCAACCCCAAAATGTTGGGGGCTTCGTGCCGAAAGGACGCAGGCCCGGCCGCAATCCCGACGGGCGCGGCAAAAGCCTCAGCGACCCGTCGGGGCACCCCGCCCGAGAGACGTCAACAGGTCGGGGCAGGTTTCCTGGCTCGCGGGTCGTCACCTCCGTCCGTCTTCCCAGACCCTTGCAGGCCCAGTGACATGGTGGACGGGAGCTCGCCGCTTACAGTTGCGGGGGCAGCTCCGGATTTGCGTGGCCCCGAAGGACCGCCACTCACCGGATTCCATCTTAGCCTGCCGGCCGAAACCGACAGGAACCTCGACGCCCCGAGACTACGGCATGGCGGATGATCCGCAACATCTAGCGCTCAGACACCTGTGGGAAACCCCAGATGTAGAGAAGCGGTGTCCAGATCCGCAGGTCCGGCGCGGGAACGTCCTGCCCCGGGTCGCTCCCGCGCTCGAATGCGCAGATACCCTGTTGCAGCAGTGTCATAGACCGGACGATCTCAGCGGACGAACCGGCGCTGCGCCAGATCGTCCCCTTGCCGAAAGTCGCGACACCGGATCATAAAGGGTATCTCATTTGCATGCCGAGATACTGCTCCCGTGCGGCGACACTTCCGCCAGGCGTCCGTTGAACTCAGAGGGTCGGGTTGATGCGTGCGCGGCATGCTGGGAGCGTTCTGCCGAAGCGTCGGAGTATCGCGTTGCTGTGCGCGATTGCACTGGCGCTCGGCGCCACGGCGTGGCTGCTCGGCGCGCCGAAGCCGAGCCAAGCGACAACGCCCGTCGCCCAGGCTCCCGCCCCTCCCGTCACCGTGATCCGTCTGGAAGTCGAGCCCGTCGTGATCGAGGCCATGCTTCCGGGGCGTGTGTCACCCTTCCAATCCGCCGAGATCCGCCCTCAGGTCAGCGGCGTCCTGCAAGAGCGGCTGTATCGCGAAGGGCAGGAGGTCAAGGCGGGCCAGGAGCTCTTCCAGATCGACTCGGCTCCGTATCGCGCAGCCCTCGGCACCGCGGAGGCTGCACTGGCACGCGCGCAAGCCTCGCTCGAAGCCGCCAAGGCGAGGGCGAGCCGCTACAGCCAGCTCGTCGGCAGGAACGTCATCAGCGCGCTCGATCACGAGACGGCGATGGCGAACCAGCACCAGGCGGAAGCCGACGTCGCCTCGGCGCGGGCGGCGCTCGACGCGGCGCGGATCGACCTTGCACGCACACGGATCGTGTCGCCGATCGACGGGCGCGCGAGCCGGTCGATGCTGACGGTCGGCGCCCTGGTCACGGCGAACCAGCCGACCGCCCTGCTGACCGTCACGCAGCTCGATCCCGTCCTCGTCGATCTGACCCAGCCTGCGGATACGATGCTGCGGCTGCGCCGCGATCTGCAGGAGGGACGCCTGCGCCGCACGGGCGGCGATGCCGCGCAGGTCCGCCTCGTCTTCGGGGACGGGACGGAATATCCGCATCCCGGACGGCTCCAGTTCTCGGAGGTCACTGTCGCGTCCGATACGGGCTCCGTCACGCTTCGCGCCACCTTCCCCAATCCCGACGGCATCCTGATGCCAGGGCTCTTCGTCCGGGCGCGGATCGAGGTCGGGGTCGCCGATCAGGCTCTGCTCGTGCCGCAACAGGCCGTCACGCGGAATCCGCGCGGCGAAGCGACCGCCCTCATGGTCGACGAGCAGGGGGTGGTCCGCCAGCGCGTGATCCGGACGCGGCAGACGATCGGCAACAAATGGCTCGTCGATGAAGGATTGTCGCCCGGCGACCGCGTCGTCGTCGAAGGGGTCCAGCGCGTGCGCGACGGCGTGAAGCCGGAGGTCCGCGAGATCTCGGCCCGCGAATTCGACCGGCGCGGGCCATCGGTCCTGGGCCGCGTCGAGGCCCCCGCGGCCGGACGCGGCATCTGAGCGATGAGCCGCTTCTTCATCGACCGCCCGAATTTCGCCTGGGCGATCGCTCTCGGGGTCATGCTGGTCGGGCTGCTCGCCCTGCGGAGCCTGCCGATCTCGCAATATCCGACCATCGCCCCGCCGACGATCCAGATCAACGCCGTCTATCCCGGGGCATCGGCCGAGACGGTGCAGAACACCGTGGTGCAGATCATCGAGCAGCAGCTGAACGGCCTCGACGGGCTGCTCTACTTCAGCTCGCAGAGCAACCGCGACGGCTCCGCCCGCATCGCCCTGACCTTCGCCCAGGGCACCAATCCCGACACCGCCCAGGTGCAGGTCCAGAACAAGCTCGCGCTCGCGCTCACGCGCATGCCTCAGGCCGTGCAGCAGCAGGGTGTCCGCGTCAGCAAGGGCGCGACGAGCTATCTGATGATCATCTCGTTCGTGTCCACGGACGGGACCCTGACGGTGAACGACATCGCCGATTACATCGGCTCCGTCGCGCAGGATCCGATCTCCCGGACGTCGGGGGTAGGCAATTTCCAGCTGTTCGGCTCGCAATACGCCATGCGGGTCTGGCTCGATCCCGAGAAGCTGGTCGCCTTCGATCTCATGCCGTCCGACGTCTCCACGGCCATCACGACGCAGAACGTCCAGATCGCCTCCGGCGAGATCGGCATGCGCCCGTCCGTGCCGGGCCAGATGCTGAATGCAGCGCTGATCGGCCCGTCCTACCTCCAGACGCCCGAGCAATTCGGAGCCATCCTGCTGAAGGTGAGGCCGGACGGCTCGCAGGTCCGGCTCCGCGACGTCGCCACGATCGGGCTCGGCGCCGAAAACTACGCCTTCAGCAACACGCATAACGGCCGCCCCGCCGCCTCCATGGGGATCGAGCTCGCTCCGGGCGCCAACGCCGTCAGCACGTCGCAGGCGGTCCGCGAGACCGTGGAGAGCCTGCGCCTGACATTGCCGCCGGGCGTCGAGGTCGAATACCCCCTGGACACGACGCCGTTCGTCGAGCTGTCGATCAAGGAGGTGGTCAAGGCGCTGATCGAGGCGATGATCCTCGTCTTCGCCGTCATGTTCCTGTTCCTCCAGAATTTCCGCGCGACGCTGATCCCGACCCTCGCCATCCCCGTGGTGCTGCTCGGGACCTTCGCCGTGCTCGCCATCGCCGGGTACTCGATCAACACGCTGACGATGTTCGCCATGGTCCTCGCCATCGGCCTGCTGGTCGACGATGCGATCGTGGTCGTCGAGAACGTCGAGCGGGTCATGGAGCAGGACGGCCTCTCGCCGCTCGAGGCGACGCGGGTGTCGATGGACCAGATCTCGGGAGCCCTGGTCGGGATCGGCGTCGTCCTCTCCGCCGTGTTCCTTCCCATGTTCTTCTTCGGCGGCTCGGCCGGCGTGATCTACCGGCAGTTCTCGCTGACGATCATCACCGCCATGACCCTGTCGGTGCTCGTGGCGCTGATCTTCACGCCCGCCTTGTGCGCGACCATCCTGAAGCGGCCCCGCCACGGCGAGCGCCGGGGCTTCTTCGGCTGGTTCAACCGCAGCTTCGACAAGGTCACGCGGGGCTATGTCGGCGGCGTCGGCCGCATCGCGAGCCGCCCGGCCCGCTTCCTGCTCATCTACGCGGCCCTGACCATCGTCATGGGCGTCCTGTACGCCCGTTTGCCGACCTCGTTCCTTCCGGACGAGGACCAGGGCATCGTCTATGCGCAGGTGATCACGCCGCCGGGGGCCACGGTCGAACGCACCCAGCGCGCGCTCGACGACGTCATGAGATCCGCGCTCGAGGACGAGAAGGCCGTCGTCGATTCCGCGCTCGGCATCGTCGGCTTCAACTTCAGCGGCCGGGGCCAGAATGCGGGACAGAGCTTCATCCGGCTGAGGGACTGGTCCCTCCGGCCGGGACAGGAGAATTCGGCGGCAGCCCTTCAGAAGCGCATGGCCGAGCGTTTCGCGCGCTACCCGGACGCGCAGGTCATCGTCTTCGTGCCGCCCGCCGTCAGGGAGCTCGGCAACGCGACCGGCTTCTCCATGCAACTGCTCGATAACGGCCGCCAGGGACGCGAGGCGCTCCTCGCCGCGCGCGACCAGTTGCTGCAGGCCGCCGCGGAAAGCCGGATCGTCGCGAATGTCCGGCCGAACGAACCCAGCCAGGAGCCTCAGTTCCGGCTGGATATCGACTGGGAGCGCGTCAGCGCCCTCGGCCTGACCATCGCGCAGGTCAACAGCACGCTGTCCGCCGCCTTCGGCGCCACCTATTCCGGCGACTTCCTCGATCGGGGCCGCATCAAGCGGGTCTATATCCAGGGCATGGCCGAGGCCCGCATGCGACCGGAGGACTTGTCGCGCTGGTACGTGCGCAACAGCTCCGGTTCGATGGTTCCGTTCTCGACCTTCTCCTCCGCGAGCTGGGATGTGGGATCGTCCCGTCTCGGCCGCTTCAACGGGATCGGCGCGGTCGAGATCCTGGGCAATGCCGGCGCGGGCCGGACGACCGGCGAGGCGATGGCGGAGATGGAGCGCATCGCGGCCTCGCTTCCGGCCGGGATCGGGATCGCCTGGAGCGGCCTCTCCTACGAGGAGCGCGCATCGGGTGCGCAGGCCTTCGCGCTCTACGGCATCTCGATGATCGTCGTCTTCCTCTGCCTCGTGGCGCTCTACGAGAGCTGGGCGATCCCCGTCTCCGTCATGCTCGTCGTGCCGCTGGGGGTCCTGGGCGCCGTCGCGGCCACCCTCATGCGCGGCATGTCGAACGACGTGTATTTCCAGGTCGGCCTCCTCACCACGATCGGGCTGTCGGCGAAGAACGCGATCCTGATCGTGGAATTCGCCAAGGAGCATTTCGAAGCGGGCGAGAGCCTGGTCGAATCCGTGCTGCACGCGGCGAAGGAGCGTTTGCGGCCGATCCTGATGACCTCGCTCGCCTTCGTCCTGGGCGTCGTTCCCCTCGCCATCTCGACGGGAGCGGGATCGGGCGGCCGCACGGCGATCGGCACGGGCATCATCGGCGGCGTGATCACGGGCACGGTGCTCGCCATCCTGTTCGTGCCGCTGTTCTTCGTCGTGGTGTTGCGCCTCTTCGGCACGAAGCGCCGCTCCGAAACCGGGGCTGCGGCCGAGGCGTCGCGGACGGGGCAGCAGGAGGCGGTCTGACCGCCTTCCTGGTGCCGGGCGGATCGCGCGGGATCGCCGTCGCCCGGACCGGACCGCAAGGCTGAGCCGGTCGCGGCCTGTTCTTCACGAGGGGCCGGCGGGATCTCGACGGCGACCATCTGCGGCAGGACGAGGCACCGTCCGGTCCCGCTCCCCGTCACCCTCCCGAGCGCCGACCGGCAGGGCCGGAACACCCCGCCCCGCGATCCGCGCAACCCGATCGTCGTCCGATCGGCTCGGCGCGGGAGCGATGTGCGAAGGGCCGAGACCGCCCCTCGGGCGGAGTACCGTCCATCGGCGACCCCGCAGCCGGGGCTACGATTCCTCGCCGGAGGACGGAATGAACTGATCGATCAGCGGCGCCACGAGCAGGCTCGCCATCACGGCCGTGATCAGGGCCGCCTCGGGCCGGCCCAGCAAATAGAGGCCGATAGCGAGAGAGCCCAGCGCGACAGGTCCCAGATACATCGACGGCTCCTGTGTCCCCCACCGGCCGACCCCGCGGCCATGACGACGACGATGACAGTTGGCTTGATCGGCGGCGTCGCGTCGGTGCCGGGGCACACCCGCCAACCGTCGCCGACGACGTTTGATGCCATCAATACATTGCAGAGAATTTGTCGATTCAGTGACCTCGATGAAATTTACATTTCGTTTACTGTAACAATACGTTAAAACACAAATCGGCCTTCAAGTTCGGATGGAACAGGACTCCTTCGATCCGGACCCTGGCATGACCGATTCCAACGTCTTCTTCCGTCTCGTCTGGCGCGTGAACGCCCTCCTCATCCTCGGTGTCGCCCTCGCCGTCTGCGCCCTCGTCGGATCGCAGCTCGCGAGGGATCTCTCGCGAGGCTGGACCGCCTCTCGCGGCCCCGACCGCGGCATCGCGACGCCCGCCACCGTTCCGGCGGGGCGTGCGGCGGAAGCCCCGCCGGAGGTTCTCCACGTCGGCCGCTTCGCGCGCGCGGACGGACCGATCCTCTACGCTCCGCTCTATCTCGGCCGTCCTGGAGACATCGCCAAATACGCCTCGGGGCCGAAGCAGGGCGCGCAGACGCGCAACATCGTGTTCTTCGACAGCCGCGACGGCGCGCTCCGGCGGCTGCTTCCGGACGATGCCGGCCGCATCCTCGATCAGACGACGATCGCCCGCCGGGAGCCGGGCGAGGACAGCCGGCCGGTCGCGCGCCTCTACGTCCATGTGCCGGCCGACAGCTCGGGCGACGGCGTCCTCGACCATCGGGACCTGCAGCGCATCCTCGTCACCAGGCCCGACGGCTCGGGGCAGGTCGTGCTGGCGGAGGGGGTCGACCACTTCGTGACCGTGGAGGCCGGCAGCGGCGCCGGCAGGACCTTGTCCTACTTCGTGCGCCGCGGCGGCGAGCTGCATTACGGCGCGTTCGATCTCGCGACGTTCGAGCCCGGCCGCTCGACTCCCGTGCCCCTGCCGAAGACCTGACCCTCAGGCGGGGCCGGCGACGAAGGTCATGCGCTTCGGGTTGTGGCCCATGTTGCGCTCCGCCCGCCGCCCCGCGAAGCCACGGTCGCGCAGCAGCGCCAGCATCTCGTCCTCGCCGTAATGGGTGAGGCCGAGCTCGGTGCGGAGCTTCGAATAATCGGACAGGGCGGTCCGGACGAGCCCCAGCAGGGCCGCGCGCAGGAAGCCCCCGCTCCAGGCGAAGCGGAGCAGGGCTGCGACGTCGTCGAGCGCACCCGTCTCGTGCGGGATGACGTCGGCGAGGACGAGGCGGCCGTCCTCCTTCAGCTTCGAGTGCCAGAGGCCGAGCAGGTCGTCGAACTCCTCGGGCGAGAGATATTGCAGCAGCGAGTTCACGACGACGAGGTCGAGCGAGTGGTCGGGCAGGGCGCCGAGATCCTCCGGCGCCAGCACCTCGATCTTGGGCTCGGCGGCGAAGCGCGTCGCAAGGCGGTCGCGCACGAGCGGTGCGCCGTCGCAGAGGAGGAGACGCGCGCAGGTCGCCGCGACCCTGTCGGCCGAGAGCGCCTCGCCGCAGCCGTGATCGAGCACGACCGCCTCCGGCCCCGTCACGTACGCCGCGATGTCCCGCGCGACGCCGGCATAATGCAGCGTCTTGTGCCGCTCGTTGACGTAGATCGGGGTGTCGGCGTTCCAGTAGTCGCGCCAGCTCATCGGGCCGCGCCTCCGCGGGAGATCACAGCCCGACCAGGATGGCCGCGACGGCCCGGTGGATCGACAGCGCGAAGACGACGAAGACGGCCGCGAAGGCGACTGCGAATTCGAGCACGAGATGGCGCAGCATGCTCGTGCGCCGCATCAAGTCCTGGCCGATATGGGCGGTGAACCAGCCGACGGCGAGGAGCAGAGGCAGACCGAAGAGGAAGGCGAG
The DNA here is from genome assembly GCF_004363955.1 of Enterovirga rhinocerotis. GTDB lineage: Bacteria > Pseudomonadota > Alphaproteobacteria > Rhizobiales > Beijerinckiaceae > Enterovirga > Enterovirga rhinocerotis. Next base: position 103,574 of record NZ_SNZR01000013.1, on the reverse strand, counting down.
CGTGCTCTCCGGCCTCGCCGTCGGGTCGATGAGGCCCCGAAGGTTGCGGGTCCAGGGCGCCTGCGTCGCCGCAATGATCGAGAACGCCCAGGCGAAGCCGACCGCCATGCCGAAATGCCGCATGAACAGGCCGTGCAGTCGCCGGAACTGGTCTGGCGTCGTCTCCCGCCGAACCGCTCCGCGAATCATGATGGACCTCCGCTCGCCCCGACTGCCATCCGACAGTCGCGTGTGGCCGCCAGAAATCCGTTAACGCAGGCGGGAGCGAGGCAGCAATGAGACTTTTCGTTCGCGAGTGGAACTAATTTGCCGCCGTGGCGTTGTGGCGCTCCATCATCTGCACGAAGCGCTCGAACAGGTAGTGGCTGTCGCGCGGGCCCGGCGACGCCTCCGGATGGTACTGCACCGAGAAGGCCGGCCGGTCCTTGAGCGCGATGCCGCAATTCGTGCCGTCGAAAAGCGAGACATGGGTCTGCTCGGCGTAGTCCGGCAGGCTCGCCGGGTCGACGGCGAAACCGTGGTTCATGGAGACGATCTCGACCTTGCCGGTCGTGTTGTCCCGCACCGGATGGTTCGCGCCGTGATGGCCCTGGCGCATCTTCACGGTCTTGCCGCCGAGCGCGAGGCCGAGGAGCTGGTGGCCGAGGCAGATGCCGAAGGTCGGAACCTTCGTCTCCAGCAATTCGCGGATCACCGGCACGGCGTATTCGCCGGTCGCGGCCGGATCGCCCGGCCCGTTCGAGAGGAAGATGCCGTCGGGCTGAAGAGCCAGGATCTCCGCCGCGCTCGTCGTCGCGGGCACCACCGTCACCCGGCAGCCCGCTTCCGTCAGAAGGCGGAGGATGTTGCGCTTCACGCCGAAATCGATCGCGACGACGTGGAACTTCGCGCCGTCCTGCTGGCCATAGCCGCGTCCGAGCTGCCACACCGTCTCGGTCCAGCCGCCCCGGTCGTCCCGCGTGACCATCGGAACGAGATCGAGCCCCTCCATGGAGGGCAGGCCCGCGGCCTCCGCACGGAGCGCGTCGAGATCGAACAATCCCGCCGGATCGTGGGCGATGACCGCGTTCGGCATCCCCTTGTCGCGGATGAGCGCCGTCAGCGCACGCGTGTCGACGCCGGTGATGCCGATCAGCCCCCGCGCCCGCAGCCAGGAATCGAGCGAGCGCGTCGCGCGCCAGTTCGCCGGCTCGGTGATCGAGGCGGCCAGCACGACGGCCCGCGCGCCATGCGCGTGCTCGATCTCGACCGTCTCGACATCCTCCTCGTTCGTCCCGACATTGCCGATATGCGGGAAGGTGAAGGTGATGATCTGCCCCGCATAGGAGGGATCGGTCAGGATTTCCTGATAGCCCGTCATGGCGGTGTTGAAGCAGACCTCGCCCGCCGCCTCGCCGACGGCGCCGATCCCGGCACCCTCGATGACCGTGCCATCCTGGAGGACGAGAAGCGCCGTGGGGCGCGGTTCGACCCAGCCGGCCGCCTCGGCGCCGGGGGTATGGTGTTGCGACATCGCGATGATCCGGGTTAAGCGCGCGCACCGCCGAAGACGGCATCCCGCGCGCCCGGTTATCTAGGAGCGCGCCCGCCGCCCGTCAACGAACGGCGAAGCCATTTGAAGGATCAGGCCATGACAACCGCTTTGCGCGCACGCTTCACCGAGGAGCTGAAGGTCGCCATGAAGGGCGGCGACAAGGCGCGCCTCTCGACCATCCGCATGATCCAGGCCGCGCTGAAGGATCGCGACATCGAGGCCCGCGGCACGGGCAAGGAGCCGCTCGGCGAGGACGAGATCCTGTCCCTGCTCCAGAAGATGCTGAAGCAGCGCCAGGAATCGATCGCCATCTACGATCAGAACAACCGGCCCGAGCTCGCGGCCTCCGAGCGGGAGGAGGTCGCAATCATCGAGAGCTTCATGCCGAAGCAGATGGACGAGGCCGAGGTGAAGGCGGCGATCGAGACGGCCGTCGCCGCGACGGGCGCCGCCTCCATGAAGGACATGGGCAAGGTGATCGCCGCCCTTCGGGGCGAATATGCCGGGCGCATGGATTTCGGCAAGGCGAGCGCGCTGGTGAAGGCCCGGCTCGCCGGCTGATCGGCGGCCGTCAGCCGGCGCCGAACATCATCCTGAGGCGCGTCTGCCCGGCCTGGACGATATGGCGGCGCGCCAAAGCCTCGGCCTCGGCGCTGTCGCGCGCCTCGATCGCCGCGAGCACGGCGGAATGCTCCGCATGGGCCGCCTGCGGCCGGCCCGCGATCTCGAAGGTGGTTCCCGGCAGAAGGGCGAGCGAATTCGATAGCTGAGCCAAGGCCTGGTCGAGATAGCGGTTGCGGGCCGCGTCGCGGACGGCCTCGTGGAAACGACGGTTCAGAAGCGCGACCTGTTCGGGCTCGGACAGGTCCCGCCCCGCCTCCAGCAAATCCCACATCGCGGCGATGTCGGCTGCCGAAGCATGCTGGGCCGCCATGCCGGCCGCCGTGCCCTCGAGCGAGGCGCGAAGGTCGTAGAGTTCGCGCACCTGCTGCCGGTCCAGCGACGTGATCGCCATGCCGCGCGAGGCCGCCATCTCGACCAGCCCTTCGGAGGCCAGGCGCCGGATCGCCTCCCGGATCGGCGTGCGGCTGACATTCAGCCGCTCGGCGAGTTCCGTCTCCCTGAGGCGCTGGCCCGAGCGCAGCTCGCCCGCGCCGATCTCGCGGCGCAGGCGGCGATAGACCTGCTCGGCGAGCGGCAGGTCGCGATCGTCGCTCGTATCGGAGTTCATCGCCCGTCCTCCGCCGGACGGATGCCGCACCGGCCCGTCACGTGCCGAAACTCTGGACGAGCGAGCCGGCGACGAGGCTCCAGCCGTCCACCAGCACGAAGAAGATGAGCTTGAACGGCAGCGACACCGTTGCTGGCGGCAGCATCATCATGCCGACCGACATCAGGATCGACGCGACGACGAGGTCGATGATGAGGAACGGCACGAAGAGCAGGAAGCCGATCTCGAAGGCCCGGCGCAGTTCCGAGATCATGAAGGCGGGCACCAGCACCTGGAGCGGCACGGCCGCCGGCGTCGCGGGAGGCGGCTCCTTCGACATGTCGACGAAGAGCTGCAGGTCCTTCTCGCGGACCTGGCGGAGCATGAAGCTGCGCAGGGGCGCCGTGCCGCGCTCGAAGGCGACCTGCGGCGTGACCTGCCCCGCGACCAGCGGCTCGATTCCGGCCTGATAGGCCTCGCGCAGGGTCGGGGCCATCACGAAGGCCGTGAGGAACAGGGCGAGGCTCACGATGACGGCGTTGGGCGGCGCGGTCTGCGTGCCGATGGCCGAGCGCAGCAGCGACAGGACGACGACGATCCGCGTGAAGGAGGTCGTCATCACCACGGCCGAGGGCGCGATGGCGAGGACCGTGATCAGCGCGACGAGCTGGAAGACGCGCTCGGTCAAGCCGCCGCCGGGACCGAGATCGAGCGTGATGCTCTGACCGAGGGCGGAGGCCGGCACGAGAATGAAGCCGCAGGCGGCGAGCGCCCCGACGGTCGCGCGCCGTGCCGTGGACCGGGAGGGGCGCATCGTCACGATCTGATTCGGAAGATGCCGGCAGCGTCGTTCGGCCCGATGTCGATCGCAAGCCGTCCGCGGCGCCTGTCCACGGCCTTCGCCGCAGCGTCGAGCCTCGCGCCGCGTCTCCCGAAGCCCGACCGGGTTCGGGAGGCCCGCTCGCCGGGATCAGTCCTTCTTGTCCAGCGGCCGGCCGAGCAGACGGGCGAACTCGGCCTCGATGTCCTCGATCGAGAACGGATCCGGCTTCGCAGGAGCAGCCGCGGCGGGCGCCTGCTTCTCGGGCTTGGCCGGGGGCGGCGCAGGCGGCCGGGGCGGCTCGGCGCGCGGCGCTTCTGGGCGAGGCGGCTCCTGGCGAGGCGGCTCCTGGCGAGGCGGCTCCTGGCGAGGCGGCTCCTGGCGAGGCGCTTCCGGACGAGGCGCTTCCGGACGAGGCGCTGCCGGACGAGGCGGCTCTGCCCGGGGCGGCTCCTGACGCGGCGCCTCCACCCGGGGCGGCTCCTGACGGGGAGGTGCCGGACGAGGCGGCTCCGCGATCACCGGCTCCTGTCGGTTCGGCGCCACGGCCGGGCGTGCCGGTGGGGGGGGAGCCGGTGGCTCCTGGCGCGGCGAAGGCTCGGGGCGGGGAGCCGGCTGGATCGGCGGATCGCGGCGCACCGGAGGGTCCTGACGCGGCGGATTCTCCTCCCGGGGAGGCTGCTGGCGGGCAGGCGGCTCCGGGCTGAGCACGGGTTCCGAGCGGAGCGGAGGGGCCGGGCGCGGCGCAGGCGGGGCAGGCCGCGGGGCCTCGGGCATGCGCGGCGGCTGCACCGGCGTCGGGACGACCGGAGCCTGAACGGGGGACGGCGCAGCCTGCTGAACGGGCGGCGGCACCGGCGGCGCCTGATGGGCCTGCCGCAGCGTCGCCTCGAGTTCACGGGTCATGTCCGGGATCGCGACGTCCCGTTCATCGGCGCCGGACGGCCGGACGGCCGGACGGGCCGGGGACGGCCGCACCGGGGGCGGGACGGGAGCCGATGGCTGAACGCGTGTCGGCTTCAAAACCGGCTCGGGCGTCGCGGCCTCGGCGACCGGGGAGGACAGGATGTCGGCGGGGCCGAGGATGCCCCCGATGACGGGTCGGGACTGAGCGCCGTCGCCGTTGCGGCCCGGCTTCTCGCCGTTCTCCGCGAATTCGGCGGTCTGCGCCGCGGGCAGGCGCGCGCCGGGCACGCGCACGATATTCGTCTCGACGACGACGTCGTTCGGTCCGCCGACGAGCAGGAGGTGCTCGACATTGTCCCGCCTCAGCAGAATGAGCTGGCGCTGGCGGTCGAGATCGTAGACGTCGACGATGCCGAGCCGCGGCTGGCGGGCCCGACCGCGCTCGCTCGACAGGGAGTTCCGCCCGCCGGTGAGGCGCCGCAGGATCAGAGCGAAGAGCGCCAGCAGAAGGAAGATGATCGCGAAAGCGATCACGTACTTGACGGCCGGGGAGAGGTTCTCGGTGCCGGGAATGGTGGGCAAGACTGGGACTCTCTCGACGGAAGCTCGCACGCGAGGCCCGTCCCGGCTCGCGGGACCGGCCTTGCGGGACAACGCGTTAACACGTTTCCCCGCGGGTGTCGCGCACTCCGGTCGCAGGATCGTCGGGGCGGTCGCCGGCGACGCTGCCGCCTGGGCCGCGGGGCCGCGGCGAGGCCTTCGCGGTCAGACGCTTAACGCTCCGTTAACCATAAGTGCGGCAAGTTTTGCCGGCTCGGGCCGACCATGGCGCCGATCGGAGGCCTCTCGGCCATGTCGATGACTTCGCTTCCGATCGTCACGATGCTGCGCGACCGCATGCAATGGCACCAGACGCGGCAGAAGTTCCTGGCCGAGAACGTCTCGAACGCGGACATGCCCGGATTCCGGCCGAAGGACCTCGCCCCGTTCCAGCCGGTCGTGTCGGCCTCGTCCCGGGCGACGGCGGGCGGGATGGTGCCCGTTGCGCTCACCGATCCGATGCATCTGACGGGAACGCTCAGCCAAGGCGGGGATGCGAAGCCGGCCCGCCGCGTCGAGACCCGCCCGTCCGGCAACGCGGTCAATCTCGAGGAAGAGATGCTGAAGGTCGCCGAGAACCAGTCCGAGTACCAGCTTGCCACCTCGCTCTACCAGAAGAGCCTCGCCATGCTGCGCATCGCGGCCGGCGTGAAGGGAGCCTGATCGTGGATTTCATGCGCTCCATCGCCGTGGCCGCCTCCGGTCTCCGCGCCCAGTCGGGCCGGATGAGAGTCATCGCCGAGAACATCGCGAATGCCGATTCCACGGGCAGCAAGCCGGGCGCCGACCCCTACCGGCGCAAGATCCCGAGTTTCGAGCGCAGCTTCGACCGGGACCTCGAGGCGAGCGTCGTCGGGCTCGGTCGCGTCCGCCCGGACGCCTCGGCCTTCCGCACCAAGTTCGATCCCGGACATCCGGCGGCCGACACGCTCGGCAACGTCAAGCTGCCGAACGTCAATTCGCTCATCGAGCAGGTCGACATGCGCGAGGCCCAGCGCAGCTACGAGGCCAATGTGAACGTCGTGACCGCGACCCGGCGGATGATCAGCCGGACCCTCGATCTCCTGCGCGCCTGACGGCGAGCCACCGGATCCGACCATGACAGCCACGGGTTTCGCAGTCGGCGCCTATACGGCGACGCAGCAGCTCACCAAGGCCGGAGCGCTCAAGGGCCTCGCGGCGGGGATCCAGGGGGGCGCGGCCGCCGCGGCGGCCCCGGGCTTCGGCCAGCTCGTCGCGAGCGCCCTCGACGGTGCCGCCGGGGCGAGCCGCAAGGCGGAGGCCCAGGCGATCGCCGCGGCCTCCGGCAAGACCAACCTCGTCGAGGTCGTGACCGCCGTCGCCGAAAGCGAGACCGCCCTCCAGAGCCTCGTCGCCGTGCGCGACCGCGTGATCGCGGCCTACGAGGAAATCATGCGGATGCAGGTCTGAGCAGGAGATCGCGACCATGACCGGTGCCGCCATCCTCGACGTCGCCCGAGACGGGATCGTGACCTTCCTCAAGGTCGCCGGGCCCCTCATGCTGATCGCGCTCGTCGTCGGTCTCGTCGTGTCGCTGGTCCAGGCCCTGACTCAGGTCCAGGAACAGACGCTGATCTACGTGCCTAAGATCATGGCCGTGTTCGGGGGCCTGCTCCTGTTCATGCCGTTCATGGCGGATGCTCTCGGCGCCTATATGGGCCGGATCGCGGCCCGGATCGTCTCGGGCGGATAGCGGCGGCGCAGAACCGATCCGGCGTCTCGACTTTGCGCACGAGACATCGTGATCTGGCGCAGCGTGATTCGGCCATGACCTTCGCCATCCCCGAGCTGACGACCCTCTTCATGCTCGCCTTCGCGCGGGTCGGCATCCTCGTCATGCTGATGCCGGGACTGGGGGAGCGCTTCGTGATGCCGAGGCTGCGGCTCGCCATCGCCCTGTTCCTGACCCTGATGATGATGCCGATCCTGCGCCCGCTCCTTCCCGCCGGGCTCGCGCCGGCGGCGATCGTCGGGCTGCTGATCGGCGAGATCGCGGTCGGGCTCGTCCTCGGTCTCGCGACCCGCGCCGTGATGGCCGCCCTGCAGACGGCCGGCAACGTCGTCGCCTCCCAGATCGGCCTCTCCTTCGCGATGTCGGTCGATCCCGCGGCCGGCGGGCAGGAGGCCGTCATCGGCAATTTCCTGTCGCTGCTCGGCGCGACGCTGATCTTCGCGACCGACCTGCATCATCTCGCGATCGGCGCGATCCGCGAGAGCTACAGTCTTCTGCCCCCCGCCGGGATCCCCGATAGCGGCGACGTCGCGAGGCTCGCCATCGGCGCGGTCGCGCGCGGCTTCGCCCTCGGGGTCAAGATCGCGGCCCCGTTCGTCGTCTTCGCGCTCCTGTTCAATCTCGGGCTCGGCATCCTGTCCCGCCTGATGCCGCAGCTGCAGGTCTTCTTCCTGGCGCTGCCGCTCAGCGTCCTCATCGGCATGCTGATCCTGCTCGCCTGCCTCGGCATGATGATGAGCGTGTACCTCGCCGATCTCGGCCGCTTCCTCCAGGGCCTCGGGAGCGTCTGATGGCCGAGGGACAGGAAGGGGAAGACAAGACCGAGGAGCCGACACCGCACCGGCTCCAGGAGGCGCATAAGCGCGGCGACGTGCCGAAGAGCCAGGAGGTCTCGGTCTTCCTCGGCCTCGGCGCGCTCACCCTCGCCCTGATGCTGATGCCGGTCTTCGGCACCGGGCCGCGCCTCGCCCACGACCTCAAATCCTATCTCGCCGGGGCGCATCTCGTGCCCTCCGACGGGGCCGGCATCCAGGCGGCCGGCACGAACGGCCTCTTCGTCGCCCTGCGCGCGCTCGCGCTGCCGCTCGGCATCGTGATCGCCGCGGCCCTCGCCGCCGGTCTCGTCCAGCACCGGCCGGTCTTCTCGGCCGAGCAGCTGACGCCGAAACTCAGCCGCCTCTCGCCGCTCGCCGGCCTCAAGCGCATGTTCGGTGCCCAGGGCATCGTCCAGTTCGTGAAGGGGATCGCCAAGATCGCGCTCGTCGGCACGCTCGCGGGCTGGGTCCTGTGGCGCGAACGCGACCGGTTCGAGAGCCTCGTCGGCCAGGAGCCGACCGCCGTCGTCGCCGTCTCCCTCGGGCTCGCGCTCAAGCTCCTCGGCGGCATCCTCGCCCTGCACGCGATCATCACGATCGCCGACATCCTGTTCCAGCGCTTCAGCTGGATGAAGCGCCAGCGCATGACCCGCGAGGAGGTCAAGCGCGAGATGAAGGAGCAGGACGGCAATCCCGAGATCAAGGCCAAGCTCCGGCAGCTCCGGCAGCAGCGCCTGCGCCAGAGCGTCGCCAAGGCGGTGCCCAAGGCGACGGTCGTGATCGCCAACCCGACCCACTTCGCCGTCGCCCTGCGCTACGAGAGCGGGATGGCGGCGCCGGTCTGCGTGGCCAAGGGCGTCGATGCCCTCGCCCTGCGAATCAGGGCGATCGCGGCCGAGCACGGCGTCGCCGTGATCGAGAACCCGCCGCTCGCCCGAGCGCTCCACGCCACGGTCGAGATCGACGACGAGATACCGGTGGACCACTACAAGGCGGTGGCGGAGGTGATCGGGTTTGTCTTGCGGCTGAAGCGGCGCGCGTCGTAGGGCTGTGTCGAGGGTAAGCGGTGAGCGGGATGGCTGATGTCAGGGGCACTGCACCCTCGGTGATCGACAAGTCTGATCGGCCCGGCCGGCTGGGCATGCTGCTGGCGCTGGCCGGCCTCCTCGTCGCAGCGGTCGGCGGCATCGCCTTCCTGTCCAGCGAGCAGGCGCAGCCGCTGCTGCTCGCGGTGCTGGCGCTGCTCGCCATGGCGGGCGTCTTCTTCCTGTTCGCGCTTGCCGTCGGGGCCGTCCGGCTCGGCGGGACGAGCGCCCGCAACGATCTCACCAAGGCCGTGGCCGACGGCTCGCCGGACGGCATCCTCGTCGTCGAGGATTCGGCGCGCATCCTCTATGCGAACGAGCGCTACCTCGCCCTGTCGGGGGCGAACGGCCTGTCGGATCTGCGGCCGCCGGAACGGCTGTTCAGCGGCGGCCCGGACGTCTCCGAGGCCGTCTACCGCCTCGCCCAGGCGACGCGGGACGGACGCTCGACCGCCGAGGAGATGCGGCTCTCCCCGGCCCTCGATGGCGGGCGCGATTTCGGCTGGTATCGCGTCCGGGTGAGGCCGCTCGCCACCGGCGCCGCCCGCAGCGGGGCGATCTGGAGCGTCGCCGACGTCACCCACGAGCGCGAGCGGCAGGAGAACGTCTTCCAGGAGCTCCAGCACGCGATCGACTATCTCGACCACGCCCCCGCCGGCTTCTTCTCGGTCTCGCCCGAGGGGGACGTCGTCTACATGAACGCGACGCTCGCCGCCTGGCTCGACCACGACCTCGCCAAGGTCGGCCCCGGGGGCCTGAAGCTCGCCGACATCATGCCGGCCTCCGTCGTCGCCATGCTGACCCGGATGGACGGGCGGCCCGGCGAGGCCCGCACGGAGACGCTCGATCTCGACCTCGCCCGCCGCGGCGGGCAGAGCCTGCCGGTGCGCCTGCACCACCGGATCGCCTTCGGCCAGGACGGCCGGCCGGGCTCCTCGCGCACCCTCGTGCTCAACCGCTCGGCCGGGGAGAATGCGGGCGGCGAAGGCCAGCGCGCGGCCGAAGTCCGGTTCGCGCGCTTCTTCAACTCGACCCCGCTCGCCATCGCGACGCTCGACGCGCAGTCGCGCATCCTGCGCTCGAACCCCTCCTTCCTGCGCCTGTTCGGCGCCCCCTCGCGCACGGGCGCGAGCGGGCCGCCTTCGGTGCTGGACTACGTCTCGCCGGCCGACCGGCCGCGCTTCGAGGAGGCCGCGCGCGCCGCCGCCTCGGGCCAGGCCGAGACGACGCCGCTCGACACCGCCCTCACCGTCGAGGGCGGGCGCCAGGCCCGGCTCTGGCTCGCGCCGGTCGAGAAATCCGATGCGGGCGAGGACGGCGAGGCCGTCATCCTCTACGGCCTCGACACGACCGAGCAGCGCCAGCTCGAGCAGCAATTCGCCCAGGCCCAGAAGATGCAGGCCGTCGGCCAGCTCGCCGGCGGCGTCGCGCACGACTTCAACAACGTCCTTCAGGCCATCATCGGCTATTCCGACCTTCTGCTCGCCGCGCATCGGCCGACCGATCCGTCCTTCCAGGACATCATGCAGATCAAGCAGAACGCGAACCGGGCCGCGAGCCTCGTCCGCCAGCTGCTCGCCTTCTCGCGCCGCCAGACGCTGCGGCCCGAGGTGGTGCGGCTGGGCGACGCCGTCTCCGACCTCTCGCTCCTCCTGAAGCGCCTCCTCGGCGAGCGCGTGCAGCTCGACCTTCGCCAGGGACGCGACCTCTGGCCCGTCAAGGCCGACGTCAACCAGCTCGAACAGGTCGTCATCAACCTCGCCGTCAATGCGCGCGACGCGATGCCGGACGGCGGCACCGTCACGATCACGACCGCCAATGTGGAGGCCGCCGAGGCGAAGCGCCTCGACCTCGCCGACCTGCCGCCCGCCGACTATGTCCGGGTCGCCGTCGGCGATACCGGCACCGGCATCCCCCCCGACGTGCTGGACAAGATCTTCGAGCCCTTCTTCACGACCAAGGAACTCGGCAAGGGCACCGGCCTCGGCCTCTCGACGGTGTTCGGCATCGTCAAGCAATCGGGCGGCTTCATCTATGTCGATTCCGCGGTGGGAGCGGGCACGACCTTCTCGATCTATCTGCCGCGCCACGAGCCCGAGGCGGAGGCCGCCCCCGAGCCCGCGCCGGCCGTGATCGGGACCGGGACGACCCCGGTCGCCGCCGCGGCCTCTCCTCCGGCCGAGAAGCCGGCGGCGAAGCCCCGCGCGGCCGACCATACCGGCCAGGGCACGATCCTCCTCGTCGAGGACGAGGACGCGGTCCGGGCCGTGAACAGCCGGGCGCTCGCCGCGCGGGGCTACACGGTGCTCGAGGCCGCCTCCGGCTTCGAGGCGATCGAGATCATCGAGGAGCGGGGCTCGTCGGTCGACCTCGTGGTCTCCGACGTCATGATGCCCGAGATGGACGGCCCGACGCTGCTCGGCGAATTGCGCAAGCGCCATCCGGACATCCGCTTCGTCTTCGTCTCGGGCTATGCGGAAGATGCCTTCGAGAAGCACCTGCCCGAGGGCGAGGCGTTCTCCTTCCTGCCAAAGCCGTTCACGCTGAAGCAGCTCGTCGAGACGGTGAAGACGGCGATCGCGCGCTAGGCGCGGGCGCCGCTCGCGGGCCGGCTCATCCGCTCGGGCGCGTCGCGAACAGCAGCAGGACGAGGCCGGCCGCCGGCAGCATGAGCCACAGCGCGGACCGATAGAGCAGCCAGGCCCATCGACCGTCGAAATCCGTCGGCTCGAACGTCCGGCGGGTATGCTCGCGGCGGAGGATGGCGAGCAGCGACAGCGACGTCCGGCTGAGGGCGAGAACCCGGAACAGCCCCGAAAGGCCGACCAGTACGACGACGGCGCAGACGGCGACGACGCGCCAGGACACGGTCGGATCACTCATCCCGGTACTCCACTTCCATCGGACGATGCCCACGCCCCCCGGCGAAAAGCGTTGCCGAGACCGGGCGGCCCGGCGAGAGGTCCCCACCGAGGCCAGGCGGAGCTCCGAGCGCGGCCGGCTCCCAAAAACCGGACAACGCCTGTTGCCAATGAGAACAAACCGTGTACATTCTGGCTCGGCTCCTCGTTGAGTCCGGCTTCCACCGCTGTCATAAGGGCCTTGCGCATGTCGTCAGCTCTGCGTCTCATCGAAAGCCCCACCATGGACAAGACCAAGGCGCTGGATGCAGCGCTTTCCCAGATCGAGCGAGCCTTCGGCAAGGGCTCGATCATGCGGCTCGGCAAGAACCAGCAGGCGGTCGAGATCGAGACCGTCTCGACGGGCTCGCTCGGGCTCGACATCGCGCTCGGGGTCGGCGGCCTGCCGCGCGGGCGGGTGATCGAGATCTACGGTCCGGAAAGCTCGGGCAAGACCACCCTCGCCCTGCACACGATCGCCGAGGCGCAGAAGAAGGGCGGCGTCTGCGCCTTCGTCGATGCCGAGCACGCGCTCGATCCCGTCTATGCCCGCAAGCTCGGGGTGAAGCTCGAAGACCTCCTGATCTCCCAGCCCGATACCGGCGAGCAGGCGCTCGAGATCTGCGACACGCTGGTGCGCTCGGGCGCGATCGACGTCCTCGTCGTGGATTCCGTCGCGGCCCTCACCCCGCGCGCCGAGATCGAGGGCGAGATGGGCGACGTCCAGCCCGGGTCCCAGGCGCGCCTCATGAGCCAGGCGCTCCGCAAGCTCACCGCCTCGATCTCCCGCTCGAAGGCGATGGTGGTCTTCATCAACCAGATCCGCATGAAGATCGGCGTGATGTACGGCTCGCCCGAGACGACGACGGGCGGCAATGCGCTCAAGTTCTACGCCTCCGTCCGCCTCGACATCCGGCGCGTCTCGACGCTGAAGGACCGCGACGAGGCCATCGGCAACGCCGTGCGGGTCAAGGTCGTCAAGAACAAGGTCGCGCCGCCCTTCAAGCAGGTCGAGTTCGACATCATGTTCGGCGAAGGCATCTCGAAGGCCGGCGAACTCGTCGATCTCGGCGTCAAGGCCGGGATCGTCGAGAAGTCGGGCTCCTGGTTCTCCTTCGACAGCCAGCGGCTCGGCCAGGGGCGCGAGAACGCGAAGTCGCTGCTGCGCGACAATCCCGACATCGCCAACCGGATCGAGCAGGCGATTCGCCAGAATGCCGGCCTCCTCGCCGACCGCATCCTCGAGACGGCGACGCCCACGGCGGAGGATCTCGACGAAGGCGTCGCCTGACCGGCACGGCCGGAGCGAGCGCACGGTACGGCGGCCGGAGAGAAGGTGCGGGCCGGGCCATTGCCCCGGCGCGCGCGCCAGCTTATGAGGGCGCCGCCGTTGGGGCGTCGCCAAGTGGTAAGGCAGCGGTTTTTGGTACCGCCATACGGAGGTTCGAATCCTCCCGCCCCAGCCAGCTCAACGCCGAGACGACAGCCCGCCCTCTTATCGGAACCCGGTTCGAGCCGCCGCGCTGCGGATCACGGCGCCCGGCGGAAGCACGGCCGGGATCACGGGCTCTCCTCGACCCGCGCCACCATGTAGGTCGCGCTTTCGTCGTAGCCGCGAAGCGCCGCCTCGAGCCGCGGATCGACGATGATCTCGAAGCCGAATGCCCGCCAGAGCCGGCTCGTGCCGTAGACCGACACGCAGGCGAGCGAGGCCAGCCCCCGAGACCGCGCCGTGGCGCGCAGATGATCGACATATCGGCCCGCCGCGCCGCTGCCCCTCCCCTCGGGCAGGACCGCGATGTCGTGCAGGTAGAGGCAGTCGGGATCCGGCGGGAGGGCGAGAAGATACGAATCGAGCCTCGGGATGTCGAAGAGGCGCCAGGGATGCGCCAGCGCGTAGCCGATCATCTCCTCGCCGCGGACGAGCTTCCGGCAGGCCTCGGGGCACAGCCCCGCCTTCTCCGCGAGCACGCTCACACGCTCGGGCAGGTCCGGATGGGCCGAGCGCGCGATGGCGTCGAGCCGAGGCAGATCCGCCTCGGTCAGGGGCTGCCAGACGGGGCGAGGCGAGGAGGAAGCGATCGCGATGACCTCGCTCAGAAAACAGGAGCCGGCCGGCGAGAGTGCCGTCCGGTTTCGTCCGGATCGACGGGTATCAGGCCGCGCTCGCCCCCTCGCCGGTCAGGGCCTTGGCGAAATTGGCGAAGAACTCGTCGGCGTATTTCTTGGCGACGCCGTTGATCAGCCGGCCGCCGAGCTGGGCGATCTTGCCGCCGACATTGGCCTCGACATCGTAGTTGAGAACCGTGCCGCCGCCCTCGGCATCGGCGAGCGAGACCTTGGCGCCGCCCTTCGCGAAGCCCGCGATCCCGCCCTGGCCTTCGCCGGAGATGGTGTAGCCGTTCGGCGGGTCGATATCGGTGAGCTTCACGTTGCCCTTGAAGGTCGCGGAGACGGGGCCGATCTTGACCTTCGCGCTCGCCGCGAAGCCGTCGTCCTCGGTCCGCGTCATCTCCTGGCAGCCGGGGATCGACCGCTTCAGGATCTCCGGATCGTTCAGGCCGGCCCAGACCGTCTGCCGGTCGACGGGCAGCGTCACGCTCCCGTTCATCGTCATCGCCATGGCGTCATCCTTCGGAAGTCTTGCTTTGGAACTCTCCCAACTCATGCCATCGCGGCGGACGCCTGCCTAGGGCGTGCGGTAGCCTGCAGGCGCGCTCCGCCTGAGCGGCCCGGGGCTGGCCCGACCTTTGCGGGCGCTCGTAGGCGGTATCCACCGCCGACGAAGGGCGCTGGCACCGCTTCGCATTCCGTGCATGATCACCATCGCTGACGCGATCCATCGCGGATGTGAATGGAACGGGACGATCAAGAGGCCGAATGGGAATCGAGGTCTTCGTTCAGCAGCTCATCAACGGGCTGACATTGGGGTCCATCTACGGGCTCATCGCCATCGGCTACACGATGGTCTTCGGCATCATCGGGATGGTGAACTTCGCCCATGGCGACGTCTTCATGCTCTCGGCCTTCATCGCGCTGATCGGCTTCCTCGTCCTCACGACGATCCTCGGCATCGGCTCGGTCGCCCTCGCCCTCTTCATCGCGATGCTGGTCGGCATGGTGCTGACCTCGCTCTGGGGCTGGAGCCTCGAGCGGCTGGCCTATCGGCCGCTGCGCGGGTCGTTCCGCCTCGCGCCGCTGATCTCGGCCATCGGCGTGTCGATCTTCCTGTCGAACTTCGTCCAGCTCGCCCAGGGCGCGCGCAACAAGCCGACCCCGCCGATGATGCAGGAGGTCATCCCGCTCTTCGAGCGCAACGGATACCTCGTCGCGCTGTCCTACAAGCAGCTCATCATCATGCTTGTGACGGCGACGCTGCTCACTGGCTTCTGGTACGTCGTTAAGAAGACCTCGCTCGGCCGCGCCCAGCGCGCCTGCGAGCAGGACCGCAAGATGGCGGCCCTCGTCGGCATCGACGTCGACCGGACGATCGCCCTCACCTTCGTGCTCGGCGCGGCCCTCGCCGCCGTCGCGGGCACGATGTACCTCCTCTATTACGGCGTCGTGAACTTCGCCGACGGCTTCATTCCGGGCGTCAAGGCCTTCACCGCGGCCGTCCTCGGCGGGATCGGCTCGCTCCCCGGCGCGGTGCTCGGCGGGCTCATCATCGGCCTCGTCGAGACGATGTGGTCGGCGGTCTTCCCGATCGAGTACAAGGACGTCGCCTCCTTCTGCATCCTCGCCATCGTCCTGACCTTCATGCCCTCCGGCATCCTCGGGCGGCCGGAAGTCGAGAAGGTCTGATGGCGACGCAGGTCCTCGCCCCGCAAGCCGGAGCCCTGGCCGGCGCGCCTCCCGCCGCCGACCTGCGCACGGCGCTGCGGAGCGCAGGTTTCGCGGCGCTAATCATGTTCGGGCTGACGATCCCGATCGTCGCCCTGCGGACGGACCAGGGGTCCTACGGCCTCGCCCTCACGCTCAGGCCCCACGCGGTCGCGCTGATGACGGCGATCGTCTTCGTCGTCGCCTTCGCCCGCGCGATCCGCCTGCGCCGGCCGGAGCGTCTCGGCGGCCCGTCGCTGCCGATGCGGATCGGCACGATCGTCGGGATCGGCCTCCTCCTCTGGCTGACGCATGGCCTCGTCGCGGCCCTGACGCCCCCGATCGCCGGCCTGGTCCTGCCCGGCGTCGCCCTCTCGTTCATGCCGCACAATGTCTGGCTCATCTGGATCGGCGTCATCTTCGCGATCATCCTCATCCAGGGCGTGGTCGTTCCCGCCGTGCCGGGCCTCGTCGAGGCGACACAGCGGAGCCGGGCCCGGTCCGAGAAGGATGCCGTCCGGACCGTCGCCGATCCCGCCGCCCGATCCCGGGTGACGCTCGGAACGCTGCTGAAATTCGCCTTTCTCGGCCTCGCCGTCTTCTTCCCGGCCATCATGGCGGGCTCGCTCGGCGGACTGAACGAGGCGCGCTACTGGATCGATCTCGGCATCCTCGTCCTGACCTACGTCATGCTGGGCTGGGGCCTGAACATCGTCGTCGGCCTCGCGGGCCTGCTCGATCTCGGCTACGTCGCCTTCTATGCGGTCGGCGCCTATTCCTACGCGCTGCTCTCGACGACTTTCGGGCTCTCGTTCTGGATCTGCCTGCCGCTCGCCGGCATCCTCGCCGCCTTCTGGGGCATCCTGCTCGGCTTCCCCGTGCTGCGGCTGCGGGGCGACTACCTCGCCATCGTCACCCTCGCCTTCGGCGAGATCATCCGCCTCGTCCTCATCAACTGGGTCGACGTCACGGGCGGCGGCGCGGGCATCTCCTCGATCCCGCGCGTCACCTTCTTCGGCATCCCGTTCACCGCGGACGAGGACGGCTTCGCGGCGCTGTTCGGCCTCACCTTCACGCCGATGCACCGCATCCTGTTCCTCTATTATCTCATCCTGGTGCTCGCCCTCGTCACGAATGCCGTGACGGTCCGGCTGCGGCGCCTTCCGGTCGGCCGCGCCTGGGAGGCCTTGCGCGAGGACGAGATCGCCTGCCGCTCGCTCGGCATCAACACGACGATCACGAAGCTCACCGCCTTCGCCATCGGGGCGATGTTCGGCGGCTTCGCCGGCTCCTTCTTCGCCGTGCGCCAAGGCTTCATCTCGCCGGAGAGCTTCACCTTCCTCGAATCGGCGATCGTGCTCGCCATCGTCGTGCTCGGCGGGATGGGGTCGCAGATCGGCGTCGCGATCGCGGCGATCTTCATGACCGCGGCGCCGGAGCTCCTGCGCAATCTCCACATCTTCAAGGAAGTCGGCTTCGATCCAACCGAGCTGCGCCTCATCCTCTTCGGCCTCGCCATGGTGCTGATGATGATCTGGCGGCCGCGCGGGCTGATCTCGGTGCGCGAGCCCTCGGTGATCCTCAAGGAGCGCAAGGCGATCTCCGGCACCCTCGTGAAGGAGGGGCACGGCTGATGCGCCGTCTCGACGATCCCGTGCTCACGGTCGAGCATCTGACCATGCGTTTCGGGGGCCTCACCGCGGTCTCCGACTTCTCCTTCGCCTGCGGCCGCGGCGACATCACCGCGCTGATCGGCCCGAACGGGGCCGGCAAGACGACGGTGTTCAACTGCATCACCGGCTTCTACCGCCCGACCGAGGGCATGCTGACGCTGCGCCCCCCGGCGGGGCCGACGCATCTCCTCGAACGCCTGCCGGGTCACGACATCACCTGGAAGGCGAAGGTCGCGCGCACCTTCCAGAACATCCGCCTCTTCTCGGGCATGACCGTGCTCGAGAACCTCATGGTGGCCCAGCACAACCCGCTGATGGCCGCCTCGGGCTACACCGTGCTCGGCCTCGTCGGCGCGCCCAGCTACAAGGCGGCGGAACGCGCGGCGATCGACAAGGCCGCCGCCTGGCTCGAGCGCACCGGCCTGATCGACCGGGCGGACGATCCGGCGGGCGAACTGCCCTACGGCGACCAGCGCCGGCTCGAGATCGCCCGCGCCATGTGCACCGATCCCGTGCTCCTCTGCCTCGACGAGCCGGCGGCGGGTCTCAATCCGCGTGAGTCGCTCGAACTGAACGATCTCCTGCTCTCGATCCGCGATCGCGACAGGACGTCGATCCTGCTCATCGAGCACGACATGTCGGTCGTCATGCAGATCTCCGATCACGTCGTCGTGCTCGATTACGGCGTGAAGATCGCGGACGGCCTGCCGGAGGAGATCCGGAACGATCCGAAGGTGATCGCCGCCTATCTCGGCGTCGAGGACGAGGAGGTCGAGGCGGTGGAGGCGGAGGTCGCCGAGGTGGCCCGGGCGGAGGCGCGCTCGTGACGGCACTTCTCTCGATCCGGGGCGTCGAGGCGGCCTATGGCGCCATCGTCGCGCTGAAGGGCGTCGATCTCGAGGTGAACCAGGGTGAGATCGTGACGCTGATCGGCTCCAACGGGGCCGGCAAGTCTACCCTGATGATGACGATCTTCGGCAATCCGCGCGCCCGGCGCGGGTCGATCGCCTTCGACGGGCGCGACATCACCGCGCTGCCGACGCACGAGATCGCGCGGCTGCGCATCGCCCAGTCGCCGGAGGGGCGGCGCATCTTCCCGCGCATGACCGTCTACGAGAACCTGCAGATGGGCGCCGAACTCGACGGCGCGGCCCATTTCCGGGAGGACCTCGAGCGCATGCTCGCGATCTTCCCGCGGCTGAAGGAGCGCCTTCACCAGCGCGGCGGCACGATGTCGGGCGGCGAGCAGCAGATGCTGGCCATCGCCCGCGCGCTGATGGCGCGGCCGCGCCTTCTCCTCCTCGACGAGCCTTCGCTCGGCCTCGCCCCGCTCATCGCCAAGCAGATCTTCGCGGTCGTGGCCGATCTCAACCGGCGCGAGGGGATGACCGTCTTCCTCGTCGAGCAGAACGCCTACCACGCGCTCAAACTCGCCCATCGCGGCTACGTCATGGTGACCGGCCAGATCACGATGTCGGGCACGGGCGCCGAACTCCTCGCCAATCCCGACGTCAAGGCGGCCTATCTCGAGGGC
This sequence comes from Enterovirga rhinocerotis, assembly GCF_004363955.1. Taxonomy (GTDB): domain Bacteria; phylum Pseudomonadota; class Alphaproteobacteria; order Rhizobiales; family Beijerinckiaceae; genus Enterovirga; species Enterovirga rhinocerotis. The sequence continues at coordinate 84,922 of NZ_SNZR01000013.1, read as the reverse complement.
GGGGCGCATTGATGAACGCCGGACAGCCGCGTGCTATGAGGGATCCATGACCCGACGGCTCGACGAAGCGATCTCGCAGCTCCGAGGCCTTCCGCCCCGTGACCAGGACGATGCGGCCGCGGTGATCATGTCAATCGTCGAGGCGAGGCGGCCCCAGATGCGGCTGACGCCGGAGCAGATCGAGGAGGTCAAGCGCACCGAGGAGGGTCTGCTCGACGGTTCCGTGGAGCTTCTGACGGTCGAGCAAACCGAAGAGATGTGGCGCAGGCTCGGTGCTTGAGGATCCGCGCAACGAGTTCCGCCGAGCGCGACCTCGTCGGCATCAGACGCTACATCTCGGTGGACAACCCGCGTGCCGCACAACGCGTCGTCGGCCGGATCAGGAGTTCCGCGATGCGGCTGGTGGATCAACCGGAGATCGGGCGGCCAGGCGAAAGGGACGGGACGCGCGAATGGGTCGTGAGCGGACTGCCCTACATTATCGTCTACCGGGTGGACTGGACCCGAGCCGAGATCGTCCTCCTGAACGTCTTCCACGGCGCGCAGGATCGATAGGTCGGCTTACGCTCAGCAGGATGTGAACGATGCAAGGCATCCTCTACGAAGAATCCTCCGCCTGGCTCTGGGTCGGGGTGACGGTCGTCATCGGCGGCTGGACGGCCTGGATGACGGGGCGCGGCATCGCGCTCGCCTGGCGGCCGGCCTGGCAGGCGGCGCTGGCGGCGCTGCCGCTGACGGTGGCGGTGCGCTTCATCCACTTCGCGCTCTTCGAGGGGAGCTTCCTCTCGGTCCGCTATTACCTCGTCGATCTCGTGGTGGTGCTGGCCATCTGCCTCCTCGGCCACCGCTACACGCGGACCGGCCAGATGGCGCGGCAATATCGCTGGATGATCGAGCGGACGGGGCCGCTCTCGTGGCGCGAGACGGGGCGGGGCGGCCTCCACGAGGGCCGGTGACATCCGCTGCGATTTCGGCACAATGCCGCAGGACGGCCGAGATGCCGCTGGTCCGACCCTTGCAGTCGGATCGAGACGAGTGGCCCACCATTCCGGAGGAGAAGAGACGATGACCAAGAGGATTCTGGCCGGGCTCGCGCTCGGTCTCGGGCTCGCGGTGGCGGCGCCCGCCCAGGCTCAGCTCAAGGTGGCGGTCGCAGGTCCCCTCACGGGCAACAACGCGGCCTTCGGCGCCCAGCTCAAGAACGGCGCGGAACAGGCGGTGGCGGACATCAATGCCGCCGGCGGCATCCTCGGCCAGAAGATCGTCCTGACGGTCGGCGACGATGCGGGCGATCCGAAGACCGGCGTCTCCCTCGCCAACAAATTCGCGTCCGAGGGCGTGAAATGGGTCGTCGGACACTTCAACTCGGGCGTCTCGATCCCGACCTCGGAAATCTACCAGGAATCCAACATCATCCAGCTCAGCCCGGCCTCGACCAACCCGCGCTACACCGAGCGCAAGATGTGGAACACGTTCCGCATGTGCGGGCGCGACGACCAGCAGGGCAGCGTCGCCGGGAACTTCCTCGCCTCGAAGTTCAAGGGCAAGAAGATCGCGGTCATCCACGACAAGACGCCGTACGGCAAGGGGCTCGCGGACGAGACCCAGAAGACGATGAACGCCAAGGGCCTGAAGGAAGTCCTCTACGAGGGCGTCAACACGGGCGAGAAGGACTTCTCCGCCCTCGTCTCCAAGCTCAAGCAGGCCAATGTCGACCTCGTCTATTTCGGCGGCCTGCACACCGAAGCCGGCCTGATCGTCCGCCAGATGCGCGACCAGGGCCTGAACGCGCCGCTGATGTCCGGCGACGGCATCACCGACAAGGAATACGTCCAGATCGCGGGGCCCGGCGCCGAGGGCACCTACATGACCTTCGGCCCGGACGCCCGCAAGAACCCGGACGCCAAGGACGTGGTCGCCAAGTTCAAGGCGAAGAACATCGATCCGGAGGCCTACACGCTCTACAGCTACGCCTCCTTCCAGGTCCTGAAACAGGCCGCCGAGCAGGCGAAGTCGCTGGATTCGAAGAAGGTCGCCGCGGCGATCCATTCGGGCAAGGTCTTCAAGACCGTGATCGGCGACCTCTCCTTCGACAAGAAGGGCGACATCACCCGTCCGGACTACGTCATGTATGTCTGGCGGAAGGGCGCCGACGGCAAGATCGACTATTCGGGCAACGAAGTGGAGATGTAGGCGTCGCGAGATCGCCCGCCCCGCGGGGCGGGCGCCGTACGTTCCGAAGGCCCGTCGCATCCCGGCGGGCCTTCTCTATGGGGTGATGGACGTCAAGGGGCTGTGAACGTCGGTGATGGGTTGTTTGCAGAGTTATACGGTCTGCCGCCGAATCAGCCGTTTGGCTTCGCGTCCATCTCGGTCGGTCGGCGCACGCCCTGGTTCCCGGATGCTGCCCCTCAATCAAGATTATGGGGACGCAACTCGGCATCCGCATCGATGGGGCAATCGACAGCATTTCGCCGGATCGGCGTGGCTCCAACAACCTCAGGTCGATGCCTAAACCCGGTGTGACGCCCGGTTTCCGGTTGGCAGCGCGCGGGACAGGTCATAAATCTGGTCAACGCTTGGGAGTGCTGGCTTGGACGATAAGGAAGCTGAGGCCGTCGCGCTCGTACACGCGATCGAACCTATGAATGGGAAGGACGAGGTTCGAGACGCGAACCACACTGAGGTACAGGAGCTCAAGGCGGCCGGCGACATCGCGAGTTCGGTTGCGTACGTGAGCGACGTGCCGGATCTCGAGCACGAGGCGGCACTTGCGAATGGTCAGACAGCCCTCGCGGTCACGGATACCCGCTCTCGCCGCGCCCGCCTCTGGACTCGCCTAGAATCGGTTACGGTCCGCAACTTCAAAGCTACCCGGGAAGCGAATATTCCGTTGGGTCAGGTGACGATCCTCGTTGGGCCTAACGGGTCCGGCAAGTCGTCGGTCCTGCAGGCCGTCCACTGGGCGGCGCGCTCGGCCAGCTACATCGCCCCCAAGAACACGAAGGAGATGATTTCGTTCGAGAGGCTGGATTACGTCCCGTCGAGTGAGCCGCTGCGCACTGCGCACAAGAGCGAGCTAAAGACGGACGCGACATCGACGCCGGTCGAAGTCGTCTTCGCGCATGTCCCGGTCGGCGAGGAGCGCGCTCAGGCCAGCGTGAAGATTCGGGCCGCGCGGAATCGCGGAGGCATCACGGCTTACATGGAGGGCGGCGCAACCGTGACGCCCTATAAGCAGCGTTACCAGTTCATCACCGCCTACATCCCGGGTCTCGCTGGATTGTCGGAGCGGGAGAGTATTCTGGCGCAGCCTTCGCTCCGACGTCAGGCGGCTAGCGGAGACGCTGGGGGCGTCATGAGGAACATTCTCCTTAATCTCCGCAGCCGTCGTTTGAACGAGACGGACGAGGCGGAAGGAGTTGAGCGGCTCAGGCGGCTCAACGAATACGTCGGCACAGTGCATCCAAACATCCGCGTCGACGTGTCCTTCGACGAGCGCGAGGACTACCACATCTCTGCGACCTACTCATCGCCAGGTTTGGACAGTCAGCACCGGCCATTGGAGACGGCCGCAACGGGTCTGCTGCAGGTCATTCAGATCTTCGCATACTTGATCCTGTTCGAGCCGAAAATCATGCTGATTGACGAGCCGGACGCGCATCTACACCCGGACAAACAGGAACGTCTGATCGAGACGCTCGAACTAGCTGCCGCGGAGACTGATACCCAGATCATCCTTACGACGCACAGTCCGCACATCACGCGCGGCGCAAGCCCCGCTGCGAAGCTCGTGTGGATGAACGAGGGCCGGGTTCAGACCGACGATGGCGAGGCGATCCGCCGGCTACTCGGTTGGGGTGGTCTCGACAAGTCGGCGCTGTTCTTCGTCGAGGACGAGGACGACACGCCGCTTAGGGCGATCTTGCGCCAGTGGCCGGCGCTTTCACGACAACTCGCTGTGTGCCGGTGCTTCGGCATAGAGAACCTACCGAAGGACAAGCTTCTAAGCGGGCTGATCGTGGATGGGCATCTCAAGATCAAGGCGGTTATACACCGAGACGGCGACTTCATGTCTTCAGAAGAGGCTACCATGTGGTCGGATAGGTTCAGTACCGACGGCGTTTTTCCATGGGTGACCACCGGCTGCGACGTTGAGGCCTATTTCTGCACCGTCGGGCATCTCGCGGCTCTCTATGAGGTGCCGGTTACGACGGCGGAGAACTGGCGATGCGCTGCCGCCGGTAAGGTCAGCCAAGCACGGGACACGTTCTTTAACAAGCGCAAGCTGATAAATCGCGAACTCTACCCCGACGGCGGCTCTCCCAACTCTCAGGATTTATGGAACACGGCGGGCGGGGCGAATCCGGACACCGTGAAAGGCAAGAAGCTACTTGCCGCACTCAAGGTGGTCGTGAAGGACGCCGGATACGACGATCGGCTTTTAAACACCTACCGCATCACGGCTGACCACGAGGTCGCGAGCGATCTGCGTTTACTTCTGGAATCCTGCCTTTCTCCTTCTACTCAAGAAGTAGTCTAACGGCTGCACACTCACGATTCGGTCCTGACTACCAACCAATAGCGATTTCGCTGAGGCGAGGGCTTTCGACGTAGTTCAAAGCGTCGGTTCATCAGTAGTCGCCCGAAAGGTGCACCGGGTGACTTCGGTCGCCTGAAAGGTTCAGGCCGGCAACGGCCACCTCTTTGAGCATCTCCCACCAAACCACCTGCCCGAAAGCGGACAATTCGCACGTCTCAGACGGCTCGGAAGCAGACCGTCCCACCCGGGTCTTGGGCCTCTCTCCGAAGTCGACGCCGGGGCCCCTTCGTGATTGGGTCCGATGGAGTGAAGGCTCAAGCCTTTCGCGGGGTCGCCTGTGGCTCCTCGACCCGCCTTCGCGCTTTGTCATGCGGCCGGCAGTTCGCGCAGCTTGGGCACCTGCGAGGCGAGGATCACGAGTAGCTGGATCAGGAATCCGCCCGCCGCGACGAACAGGCAGGCGCCGACGCCGAAGCGCGCCGCCGTGAGCGCGCCGATCGCCGCGCCGATCGGGCGTGCGCCGAAGGTGGCGGTCACAATCAGGGCGGAGACGCGCCCGAGCATGCCGGCGGGCGTCACGGCCTGCCTGACCGTCATCGTGGTGATGGACCACAGCATCGGCCCCGCGCCGAACAGGAAGAAGCTCAGCCCGACGAGGTGGATCGAGGGGACGCGCAGCGTGAGCAGCATGACGCAGGACGCCACGAAGCCGCTCAGCGGACCGAGAACGATGACGGCCCCCAGCGGCAGCCGCCGTCCGAAGGCCGGGGCGGCCCAGGCTCCGGCGATCATGCCGATCCCGTAGATGCCGAGCGTCAGGCCGACCTCGGCGGCGCCGAGCCCCAGACTCTGCACCGCATAGGCGGCATAGACCGCCTGGAGGACGAACCACGCGGTGTTGAAAAAGATGGCCGTGACGAGGATCGGCCGGAGCAGGTCGTGGCGCGCGATGAAGCGCATGCCGTCCCGCAGATCGGCGAGGAGATCGCGCGGGGACGCCTCCCTCGGCCTCTCTTGGGGCAGGCCCGCGAGCAGCAGGGCCGCGAGGATCGACAGGATCGTCGCGAGAACATAGGCGACCGGCGCCCCGGTCCATCCGACGATGGCCCCGCCGAGCGCGGGCCCTCCGGCATAGGCGGCGCTGCGGGCGAGTTCCAGGACCCTGTTGGCCGCGCCGAGGCGATCGCGGGGAACGAGGCTCGGCACGAGCGCCGGGGCCGCGATGCTGTAGCAGACCGTCCCGATCGCCCCGGCGAAGCCAAGCAGCGCGAGCGCGGGAAGCGTCATCGCCTGCGCGGCGAGGAGGATGACGGTGATCCCCAGCGAGAGGGCGCGCAGGGCCTCCGATCCGATCATGAGCATCCGGCGCGAGGCGCGGTCGACCGCGAGCCCGACCGGGATGGCCAGAAGCAGGAAGGGCAAGGTCTGGGCGGTCTGGAGCCAGCCGGTTTCCGCCGGTCCCGCCGCCAGCAGCAGGACGGCCGCGAGGGGAGCGGCGGCAAGAGCGATCTGCTCGGAGAATTGCGCGAACAGGTTGGACCAGCCGACACGTCTGAACGCGAGCGGCAGGGCGGTGGCGGAAGGCGGCATGACGGATCCCGGAGCCGGAGAAGGACCGTAGATTCCGCGCGCCCGCCCGACGCGCCATCCGTTTCCTGGCGCCGTATCCGCAAGGCCGGGCGGCTCTCGCGCGCCGGCCCGGCATCGCCGCTACAGCGTCTTGTACATGATCGTCGTCGCGTCCCAGGCATCGGCAATGGGGTCGCGGCAATAGCCCGGGATCGTCCCGCAGATGCTGTAGCCGAGCGAGGCGTAGAGCGGCTCGGCCGCATCGCCGGTGCGGGTATCGAGCGTGACGAGGCTGCGCCCCCGCTCGCGCGCGGCCGTTTCGAGCTCGGCCATCAGGGCCCGCGCGACGCCGCGGCGGCGATGGCGGGGATGGACGAGGAGCTTTCGCGCCTCCGCCCGATGCGGCTGGTTCGGGGGCGTGTCGATGTCGAGCTGGACGGTGCCCGCGATCTCCTCTGCGTCCCGCAGGACGAGGAGGATCCGGGTCCCGGCCCGCACGGCCGGCAGCACCGCCTCGCGCCAGAAGCGCATGGCATCGTCGCGGCCGAAGGGCAGGACATAGCCGACGCTCGCGCCGGCATGGACGCAGGCATGGAGGAGATCGGCCAGCGCCGGACCATCGCGCTCGAGGTCGCCGGGGGCCAGACGATCGATCCGCATCGCGCTCACACCAAAAAGAGGAGATAGCGGGCGCCGGCACCGGCCGGCGTCTCGAAGACGCTCGGCCCGAACAGGCGGTAGCGCAGACAATCGCCGGCGCCGAGCCGATGGGTCTCGCCCTCGATCGTCACGGCGAGGCTGCCCTCGAGCATGACGAGATGGTGCTCGAGCCCCGGCCGCGGCGTCCGCTCATAGGCAATGCGCGCGCCGGCCCGGAGCCGGCCTTCGACGACCTCGGCCGCGAGGCCGGATCCGGGCGGCGAGACCGATAGCCGTTCGAACCCCGCTTCGGCATCGGACCAGAGCGGCTGCTGATCGCGCCGGACCAAGGGTGTCCCCGCCTCCTCGACCAGTGCCATCAGCCGCGACATGGAGAGGCCGAAGGCCGCGCAGAGACGGTTGAGGACGCTCGCGGTCGGGCTGACCTCGGCATGTTCGAGGCGCGACAGCGTCGCCCGGCTGACCCCGCTCGCGCGGGCCAGTTCGTCGAGAGACCAGGCGCGCTCGGCCCGCAGGCCGCGAAGGCGGGCGGCGAGCCGCTCATCCGTGAACCGTCCGTCCATATGCGAGAAATTATCCCGAATATGGACGGACCGCAAGACGACCTCGTCAGGCGATGATGGTCCGCTCCGCGACGGGTCTCAGCGCCCCGCGGAGGTCCGGGTCTTCTCCCCCGCCTCATCCGTCGATGTCGCGTAGGCGAACCCGACGAGGGAGCCGCCGAGGATGTTCCCGAGCGTCGCCGGGACGAGATTGCCCGCGATGCCGGCGAGAGAGACCGCGTCTCCTGCCCCGCCCACGCTCCCCTGCACCATCAGCGCGTAGGGCAAGAGATACATGTTCGCCACGGAATGCTCGAACCCTGCGGCGACGAAGGCGGCGACGGGAAGGGTGAGACCCGCCAGCTTCTGCGTGAGCGTCCGCCCGGCATAGGCCATCCAGACCGCGAGGCAGACGAGCATGTTGGCGAGGATGCCGCTCGCCAGCATCGCGGCGAACGGATTGCCGACCTTGGCCTGGCCGAGTTCGACCGCCGCGCGGCCGACCGCGCCGTCGCCGGCCTCGTGCAATCCGGCGCCGAGGACCAGCAGCGCGAGGAGCACCGCTCCGGCGAGATTGGCGAGATAGACGATCCCGAGGGCCTTCAGCGCCTGGGCCGCGCCGATCCGGCCATCCGCGACCACGGCCGTCATCATGGTGTTGCCGGTGAAGAGCTCCGCCCCGGCGACGATCACAAGCCCGAGCCCGACCGAGAAGACGAGCCCCGCCAGGACCTGGCCCGCCCCGTAGGGCATGGCCTCGGCCCCGGCGAGCGCGACCGTCGCGAGGATGCCCCCGATCCCGATATAGACGCCGGCGAGCAGGCCGAGCACGATCATCGCAGAGGCGGGCAGCGCCGCCTTGTCGGCCAGCGCCGCGAACACCTCCTCCCGGAGATCGGCCGGTTCCGGCGCGGAGAGCGGGTGGGCCATCGAGACCTCCGCCTCAATCGGCCCCGACGCGCACGGGGACCGATTTCGCGGCCGGCGTCTTGCTCTCCTCGGCGAAGTGCCAGAGGGGAATGAGCGCGTTGCATTCCGGGTAATAGGCCGCGCAGGTCCCGGCGGGGATGTCGTAATCGATCACCTCGAAGCCGCCCATGCTGCGCAGGATGCCGTCATCGACGGCCGTGGTGAGGCGGGCGGTGCCCTTCTCCGCGATGCCGAAACGGACCCGGTCCTGCCGGTTCATCATCACGATCATGCGGGAATCGTGGATGCCGCGCAGGCGGTCCGCGTAGCCGTAGACGGTGGTGTTGAACTGATCGTTCGACCGCAGCGTGATCAAGCGCAGCACGTCCGGATCGGTGCCGTCGTCGAAGCTCGCCGACAGGGCTTTCGGCACCTTGAAATTGGCCCGGCCGGTCTCCGTCTCCCAGCGGCGCTCGCGCGCCGCGATCGGCCGCGGGAAGCCGCCGGGCGTGTCGAGGCGCTGGTTGAAATCGCGGAAATCGTCCGGGTAGGAGGCCTCGATCGCGTCGCGGATCATCGCGTAATCGGCCACCCAGGCGTCCCACGGCACCTTCGGATTGGCCGGCAGCGTCGCCTTGGCCAGTTCGGCGACGATGCGCGGCTCCGACAGAAGCGTCTCGGCCGCCGGCGTCCAGGTGCCGCGCGAGGCGTGGATGCAGGTCGTCGAATCCTCCATCGTCACGATCTGCGGGCCGCTCTCCTGGGTGTCGATCTCCGATCTCACCAGCGTCGGCAGGAGATAGCTCGCCGCACCGACGACGAGATGCGATCGGTTGAGCTTGGTCGCGATCTGGACGGAGAGATCGATCCCCCGCCATTTCTCCTCCATCAGCTCGCGCTCTGGGATGGCGCGGACGAAATTGCCGCCGAGGCCGATGAAGGCGCGCACCCGGCCGGCGACGATCGCCTCGCAGGCCTCGACCGTGGCCATGCCGTCCTCGCGCGGCGGCTCGAAACCGAACTGCTCGGCCATCTGGTCGAGCGGCACGAGTTCGACCTTCTCGGCGATGCCGACCGTGCGCTGGCCCTGCACGTTCGAATGTCCCCGCACCGGGCAGAGGCCGGCGCCGGGCACCCCGATCTGGCCGCGCATCAGCATGAGGTTGACCAGCATCTGCACGCTGTCGACGCCCAGCCGGTGCTGGGTCAGGCCCATGCCGTAGATGGCGATGATGCGCTCGGCCTTGCCGAAGGTGGCGGCGGCAGCCTCGATCTCGGCTCTCTGCAATCCCGACGCCGCGAGGATCTCGTCCCAGTCCGCGGCGCGGACCGCCGCCTCGAACTCCGCGAAACCGTGGCAATGCTCGGCGATGAAGGCCTCGTCGAGGATGCGCCGTCCGCCGTCCGCCTTCGCCGCGTCGTCCGAGGCCAGCAGAACCTTCGCCATCCCCATCATGGCGGCGATGTCTCCGCCCGCGCGGAGCTGGTAATATTGGGTGGCGATCTGCGTCGGCGCGTTGGCGAGCATCTGAGTGACGCGCTGCGGATTGGCGAATTCCTCCCAGCCGCGCTCGCGGAGCGGGTTGAACACGACGATCGGCGCGTCGCGCTCGCGCACCTCCTGGAGCTGATGCAGCAGCCGAGGCGCATTCGTGCCGACATTCTGGCCGAAGGAGACGATGCAGTCCGCCTTCTCGAAATCCTCGAGCAGCACCGTGCCCACGGGCGTGCCGATGCTCTGCGGCAAGGCCACCGAGGTCGTCTCGTGGCACATGTTCGAGCTGTCCGGCAGGTTGTTGTGGCCGTAGAGCCGCGCGAAGAGCTGGTACATGTAGGAGGTCTCGAGCGAGGCTCGGCCCGAGGCGTAGAACACGGTGTCCTTCGGCTCGTAGGTCCGAAGCTTGGCCCCGATCTCGGCGAAGGCATCCTGCCAGGACACCTCGACATATCGGTCGCTGGCCGCGTCGTAACGCATCGGATGCGTGAGCCGACCTTCGTTCTCGAGGTCGTAATCGGACCAGCCGAGCAGGTCGGAGACCGTATGCCTCGCAAAGAAGTCCGGCGTCGTGCGCTTCGCGGTCCGCTCCCAGAACGTCGCCTTCGCGCCGTTCTCGCAGAACTCGGCGAGATGCGGCTTGCCCGGCTTGGCCCAGGCGCAGCTCGTGCACATGTAGCCGCCCGGTTTGTTGTGATGCCTCATCAAGCCCGGAGCGCTCGCGACGGCCTTCTGGCGCGTCGCGTGTTTGACGAGCGATTTGACGGAGCCCCAGCCGCCGGTCGGCTGGTCATACGGCGTATAGCGGGCTCGGCGAGCCATGGGCGATCCCCTCCCTTGATTTGAGGGACAATGGAAGGATCGATCCCGGGGTTCCTGTCCCGGCCGATCTGTCGCGGGCCAGCAGACGTTCCGAATTCAGGACGGGGCCGGATCTGCGATGCGCAGCTTCCGGCCGACATCCTCTCGGATACTCCGATCATTACTTCAGCGAAGAGCGATTTCTCCTGACGATATCTTTGAGCGGCGCTTGCCGGTATTGATTCTTCGATCCGACGCATCAAAGGCAATGCGCCGGCAGGAGCACAGGCGCGCCCGTGAGGAGGAGGCCGACGAAGCCGGCCCAGGTTCCGACGAGGGCGAGACGCGCCAGCCCGCGCGGATCGGAGTCCGGGCGTGCCCGGTGCGAGGAGAGGGCCAGCCAGAGGGCGAGGCCGAGCAGGATCAGCCACAGCGCGATCAGGGCTCCGTTGAGCACCGTCAGCGGCCCGAGGATCTCGCGGGTCCAGCCGAGACCGCAGCCGAGACCGTGCAGCCCGTACAGGAGCGAGAAGCCTGCGGCCCACAGCGTGAGCCCGGCGAGGGATCGCATCACCAGCGCCATGACGCGGCTCCGGGCAGGCCGATCGCCGCGAGCACGAGGAGCATCGCAGCGAGCGTGTAGCGCAGCCACAGCCGCACCACGCGCGGCTCGAGCATCCGGGCGGGCGAGACGTATCCCGCGGCGAGGCGATGGCGGACGAAGGCGAGCATGAGCATCGCGATCGACCCATGGACGACACCATAGCCGAGAAGGACCCAGACCACGGCGCCATAGGCATGGCCCGACGGGGCGGGCAGGCCGAGCCAGCCGAAGGCGAGCAGCGCGAGCACGGCGGCGCCGAGTGCCGTCGCCGCAAGCCCGTAGCCGGCGCGCGCGCGCGCCGTCGCCGCGGCGCGCGATGCGGCGAGGCCCTCGCGTTCGGCGAGGAACGCGGCGAGCACGGCGAGGAGGACGATGCCGGCGGCGGCGAAGGAGGGTCGGGCCATCTCGGGTGGCGGCCAGCCCGGGGCGACGGTCGCGAGGAAGGCGTAGCCGAACAGGAGCGACATGAGGAAGGTCGCATCCGCCGTCAGCGTGAAGACGCTGCCCCACCATCCCGGCGCCTCCTCCGCCTCGTGATGGGGCGGAGCCACCGCGCCGCGCCCCGCATCGAGAGGTCCGCGATCCGTGTCGCTTCCGAGCGCGGCGGCCCAGCGCCAGGCCAGCGCCGCGACGACGACGAGGGCGACCGGCGCCAGCCAGTAGAGCCCGACGAGAAGCGCGAGGAAGAAGCAGCCCGTCGCGGCCGCGGTCGCGATCGGCAGCCAGGAATTGCCCGGCAGCACCACCACCTCGGTCAGCCGCCCCGAGACCATCTCGACGCCGGTCGTCTCGCGCAGACCCTCGCGGTCGCGGCCGAGATAGCCCTCCCCGGCCGCGAGCGAGCGTGCGAGCGCGTGGCCCCGGTCAAGCGGTTCGCGCGTCTCGACATGCGGCAGGCTCGCGAGGTTGTAGCTCGGGACGGGCATGGGCAGCGCCCATTCCAGCGTCGCGGCGCGCCAGGGATTGCGCGAGGAGCGCCGCCCGAACAGCACCGCGAGGCCGAGATCGATCACGACGACCGCGAAGCCGATCGCCATGACGAAGGAGCCCATCGAGGAGACGAGGTTCGGCCAGTCCCAGCCGAGGCCGGGCTGGTAGGTATAGACCCGCCGCGGCATGCCGAGGAGGCCCGTGAGGTGCATCACGAGGAAGGTGACGTTGAAGCCGGCGAAGACGAGCCAGAAGCCGAGCCGTCCGAGCAGCGGGTGGGACCGGCGCCCCGTCAGCCGCGGCAGCCAGTAATAGATCCCTGCCATCATCGGAAACATGAAGCCGCCGATGAGCACGTAGTGCAGATGCGCCGTGACGAAGGCGGTGTCGTGGACCTGCCAGTTCAGCGGGACCATGGCCAGCATGACCCCGGTCAGTCCGCCGAGCAGGAAGATGAAGAAGAAGCCGCCGATATAGAGCATCGGCAGCCACAGCATCGGCCGGCCGGCCCACATCGTTGCGAGCCAGCCGAAGATCTGCACGACCGTCGGCACCGCGACGAGCGCCGAGGCGGCGGAGAAGAAGGCCAGCGCCAGGTGCGGGATGCCGGTCGCGAACATGTGGTGGACCCACAGGCCGAAGCTGAAGAAGCCCAGCACCAGGATCGAGCCGACGATCCAGCCGTAGCCGATCAGGGAATGGCGGACCATCACGGGCAGCACCGTCGAGACGATGCCGGCGGCCGGCAGGAAGATGATGTAGACCTCGGGGTGGCCGAAGAGCCAGAACAGGTGCTGCCAGAGCAGCGGGTGCCCGCCGCGCTCCGGGTCGAAGAAGGGCCAGCCGAAGGCCCGCTCGATCTCGAGCAGGGTCGAGGCGAGGATCAGCGGCGGGAAGCCGACCACCATCATCCCGGCCGTGACGAGGATGTACCAGGCGAAGATCGGCATGCGCATCAGCGACATGCCCGGCGCCCGCAGCTTGAGCACGCTGACGGTGAGCTCGATCGCCGCGCAGACGGCCGAGATCTCGACGAAGGTGATGCCGAGCAGCCAGACATCGGCGTTGATGCCGGGCGTATACGTCTTCGAGGCGAGCGGCGTGTACATGAACCACCCGCCATCCGGCGCGAGGCCGAGGGCCATCGCGCCGAGGAGGATGAAGCCGCCGAAGAGATAGCACCACCAGCCGAAGGCGGAGAGGCGCGGGAAGGCGAGGTCGCGCGAACCGAGCAGCTTCGGCAGCATGTACATGGCCAGCCCCTCGAAGAAGGGGATGGCGAACATGAACATCATCAGGCTGCCATGCATGGTGAAGAGCTGGTTGTAGATCTCCGGCCCGACGAAGGCCGCGCGCGGCGTCGAGAGCTGGGCGCGGATCAGCATGGCGAGCACGCCGCCGATCGCGAAATAGACGGAGGCGGCGATCATGAAGCGAAGGCCGAGATCGCTGTGATTGACGTTCGTCAGGACGCCCCGCCATCCGCGCGGCCGGCCCCAGATCGTCTCGAGCGCGTTGTGCAGCTTCAGCGCCGTCATCGCGCAGCCCCCCTCTCGAGGTCTGCCCAGGCCTCGGGATCATGGGCGACGAGCGTGAAGCCCATCTCCGCGTGGCCGGTGCCGCAGAACTCGGCGCAGACCCCGCCGTAGCGGCCCGGCACGTCGGCGCGGATCAGGATGCGGTTGCGCATGCCCGGGATCGCATCGATCTTGCCGGCGAGGCGCGGCACCCAGAAGCTGTGGATCACGTCGGCGCTCGTGACCACGATCTCGACGGTGCGGCCGGCCGGAACGTCCAGGATGTCGCGCCGCGTCACGGAACCTCCTTGGCCTTCGCGGGTAAACTGCCAGTGCCAGCGTTCGGCGCGGGCCTCGATCGAGAGGGCGGGACGTTCGCGGGCGCCGATGATCCGCTCGCCGAGCACGACCCCGTAGATGGTCGCGACGCTCAGCAGGACGAGCGGGAAGACGAGGCCGCCGCCGACGAGGAACAGGCGCTGCGACACCGCCCGGCTCCGCCGGCGGCGCAGCGCGAGGAGGAACAAGCCGAAGATGACGACGAAGGACAGAGCCGCCAGGACCAGCAGGACGAGCATCAGGACCGAGATGCTGCGCGCGGCCGGGCCGGCCGGATCGAGCGTCGAGAGCGGGCCGGCGCAGCCGCCGAGACCCGCCGCGAGCCCCGCCGCAATTGCCGCCGGGGCCAGCCGATGAGCGGCCGCGAGAAGCCGCGGACCGGCGATGCGGATCTCGACGCGCTTCATGCCGAGGAGGTCTTCAGCGACACCGACACCCGCATCGCCGTCGCCGGACATCCCATCCATGCCATGCTGGTCGCCTTCCCGATCGCGCTGACGGTCTGCACCTTCGGCGCGGACCTGTTCTACTGGTGGACGGGGGACCCCTTCTGGGCCCGCGTCGCCCTCTGGGCGATCGGAGCGGGCTTCCTGATGGGGCTCCTCGCGGGGCTGACCGGAACGGTCGAACTCCTGCTCGTGCCGGGCATCCGCTCGCGCCCGCCGAGCTGGACGCATTTCGTGATCGCGATGTCTCTGCTCAGCATGCTCGGCGCGAATTTCGGGCTGCGGCTCGGCGGCTACGAGGCGGCGGTGCTGCCCTTCGGCATCCTGCTCTCGGCGCTCTGCGTCGGCTTCACGGGTCTGACGGGCTGGCACGGCGGCAAACTCGTCTTCGACTATCGGCTCGGCACGGGCGGCACGGCGAGCTGACGGCCGAGGGGCGTGCGCAGCCAATCGGGCATCAGCCCGGCATCCAGAGGCGGCTTGAACAGGACCGCGAACAGGATCGCGGTCATCACGGCGAGCCCGGCGAGCAGCAGGATCGCGGGCGGGATGGCGGGGCGGGCATAGCCCTCCTCGCTGAGCCGCGCGACGCAATGGCCGAGATAGGTGTGCAGGATCACGAGGAGGCCGATCAGCGCGAGCTTGACGAACATCCAGGGCTCGAAGACCCATCGGGCGAAGAGCAAGGCGCCGCCGGCGAAGGTCGCGATCACCGCGGCCGGACTGACGCAGAAATTGTAGGCGAAATGCGCGAAGACGCGCATCCGGGCACCTTCCCCGGCCCGGATCGGGTTGTCGGCCCGCGCGAGGAGGATCGGCAGCATCAGCAGGCCCGCGCACCAGAGCGAGAGGCCGGCGATATGGGTGAATTTCAGGGCCGCGATCACGCGGCGGCCTCGGCGAGCCGGCGCCCCGTCCGCAGAGCGAAGGCGCCGTACAGGAAGAAGGCCGGGACCCACATCAGGAGGCCGCCGAGCTGCTGGTCGCTCAAGGGGTCGAGCCCCCAGGGCAGCGAGGCCAGCCCGTGCACCTCGTAGAGGGCGCGGGGGGCGAAGGTCAGCAGCGCGCCGAGCAGCCCCATCTGTCCCGCCCCGGCGCCGATGGCCAGCAGCGCGGCGACGGGGGAGGTCGCCGGAGCCAGGACGACGCGCCAGAACCAGACGAAGCTCGCGAGCAGCGCGATCTGGAGGGCCCAATAGACCGCCGTGCTCTCATAGGCGGCCGCATAGGCGGCGGGCCAATGCCACGCCCACAGGACGATCGTCGAGGCTGCGAGCGGCAGCGCGATGCGGGAGCCGCGGGGAGCGGGAAGCGCCTGCGCCAGGAACGGCGCGGCGATCCCGAGGATGACGAGGTGATTGAACGAGCGCGCCGAAAACAGGGCGGAGCCGAGCGCGCAGAGAGGCGAGACGAAGGCGAGCGCGAGTGCTGCGATGCCGAGGCCCCACGCCGCTCGCGCCTGCCCAGGTCGCAGCGCCAGGACGGCAAGAGCCGCGGCCACGAGGACCGCGAGAAGCGCCGGATCGAGATTCCAACTCGACCAGATGGTGGATGGGAGGGGAGCCTGGCCGCAATAGGGAACCACCTCGGGATCGGCCATGCTTCTCCTTGTCTCCTGCCTCGCCGCCGGCATCGCGGCGCTGCAGCCGGGCGAGGCTGCGTCCGTTCAGTGTTGACGCCCCGGATGCGGGGAAGGTTCCATCCCGGCCGCACCCGGCCACCACGAACCATCAAGCCGCAGGCACGCGGCGCGCGCCATTGTTGCGGCGGCGAGCGTTCGATTTCGGCCCGGCACAAACGGGATGAGCCGGCGTTGGCCCGCCGACACCAGGAGCATCCCATGCGCAAATCGATCATCGCGGCCGTCAGCGCGGTCGCTCTCATCGCCACGTCGGCGGCGGCCCTGGCTCAGGCCGGCGGCGGCAATCCCACCTCGGGTGAAGGAACCTCGTCGGGCCAGGCCGGACGGACGGGCCAGACGCCGGGGAAGTAAGAAGATCGCGGGCGGCCCGGCCTTCGCCGGGCGCGAGCCTATCGCGCCTTCGCGGCGCC
The DNA here is from genome assembly GCF_004363955.1 of Enterovirga rhinocerotis. GTDB lineage: Bacteria > Pseudomonadota > Alphaproteobacteria > Rhizobiales > Beijerinckiaceae > Enterovirga > Enterovirga rhinocerotis. Next base: position 68,515 of record NZ_SNZR01000013.1, on the reverse strand, counting down.
CCAACCTGCGCCGGCGGCGAGGACGAGCGATGCGACCGCGTTGAGGCCGGCGAGGGACAGCCCTCCCCACAGGCGCCACGCCGCTTCGGAGCAACTGACGACGCGCGTCGTCTCGAGGCCCTTGAGCAGGTCGTCGACCGTGCCCGAGACGGCCGTGCCCCCGCCGCATGAACTCGGCCCGGGCCAGAAGCTCCATTCGGCGCCGGCGTGATAGGCGCCGAGCCCCGCGCTTGCGAGGAAGACGAGCGCCAGAAGACCGAGGCCCGCGCGGCGCAGACGCGGATCGGGCGCCACCGCCGTCAGGACGGCGAGCGGGATGCCGGCATAATAGGGCCAGCGCTGCCACAGACAGAGCTGACACGGCACGAGCCCGCCGACATGCTCCGACAGGAGCGCCCCGCCGACGGTCGCCGCAGCGGCGATCGCGATCGCGAGGGCGACGGCCCGGGTCGAGATCGCCATCCCGCCGCCTTCAGCCCAGGAACTTCAGGCTCGCGAAGCCTGCGATCACGATGACGACGAGGATCACGAAGATCAGCGTCAGGTGCTTGTCCATGATCGCGCGGATCTGCGGCCCGTAGCGCCCGATCATCGCTGCGATCAGACCGAACCGTGCGCCGCGGGTGATGAGGGAGAGCACCGTGAACCAGAACAGGTCGTAGCTGGCGAAGCCCGAGGTGATGGTGACGAGCTTGTAGGGGATCGGCGTCAGCCCCTTCAGCAGGATGATCCAATGCCCCCAGGCGGCATAGGCCGCGCGGAACTCCTCCGCCTTGGATTCGAGCCCGTAGACGCGGAAGAGCCAGAGCCCGACGGAATCATAAAGCAGCGCGCCGATGGCGTAGCCGGCGAGGCCTCCCGCGACCGAGGTGATCGTGCAGAGCGCGGCATAGAACCAGGCCCGCTCCGGGCGTGCGAGCGCCATCGGCACCAGCATCACGTCCGGCGGCACCGGAAAGAACGAACTCTCGCTGAACGAGACGGCACCGAGTGCCCAGGGCGCGGAGGGACGGGCCGAGAGGTTCAGCACCCAGTCGTAGAGGCGTCGCAGCATGGTTCCGGACGTCGCGACCGAATCCCGCTCGGCCGGCCGCTTTTGAGCACGGGATCGCCGGTGACGCCAGCGCCGCCCGGCCGGCGCTCCGCGTCGGATCACCGCGTATCGTCATCCTTCGGACGGAAACCACTCCCCAGCCGGGCGGTTCACCTTCCTTTGGGAGACCACCATGCCGAGCCCGCAGGAGCTTGAAGCCGCGTTCTGGAAGGCCCTCCGGTCCGATATGACCGTGATGCTCGGCCTCGATGGCGTCGAGGACGGTCATGCCCGGCCGATGACGGCGCAGGTCGAGGGCGACACGGGGCCGATCTGGTTCTTCACCTCGACGGAGAACGGCATCGCCCGCAAGCTCGGCGGCGACGACCGGGCGATCGCGACCTTCACGTCGAAAGGCCACGATCTCTTCGCGACCCTGCACGGCACCCTCTCCCGCGATCAGGACCGCGCCACGATCGACCGTCTCTGGAACCGCTACGTCGCGGCCTGGTACGAAGGCGGCAAGGACGATCCGAAACTCGTCCTGCTTCGCCTCGATCCGGAGAAGGCCGAGATCTGGCAGGATGCGTCGAGCATCGTGGCCGGGATCCGGATGCTGCTCGGGGCCGACCCCAAGAAGGAATACCGCGACCAGACCGCGACCGTCGATCTGCGCTGACCCGGCGCTGACGCGAAATGCGCCCCGGCGGGCGCGCAATTGCGGCAAGACGACCGTCCCGCGGCCGTCTTTCGGCATTGCCTTGGGCGCCCCCTGTCACCCATAATGGCTGCGCCGCATTTCATTCCCGTGCCGCTCCCGCGAGGCTTTTCCGTCGAATATGCCTGATGATGCCCTGTTCCTGATCTCCATCATCGCGCTGCCTTTCCTCGGAAGCTTCATCGCAGCCCTCCTTCCGACCAATGCCCGCAATGCCGAGGCTTGGCTGGCAGGCCTCGTCTCTGTCGGGGTCGTGGCGATCGCCATCAGCTTTCGTCCGGTCCTTGCGGCCGGCAACGTCGTCCGCGCGGAGTATGCGTGGCTTCCGGAATTCGGGCTCAACTTCATCCTGCGGCTCGACGGGCTCGCCTGGAGCTTCGTCGTCCTGATCGGCGGGATCGGCTTCCTCGTCGTCCTCTACGCGCGCTACTACATGTCGCCGGCCGACCCGGCCCCGCGCTTCTTCGCCTTTCTGCTCGCCTTCATGGGCGCGATGCTCGGCATCGTCGTGTCGGGCAACCTCATCCAGCTCGTCGTCTTCTGGGAGCTGACGAGCATCTTCTCGTTCCTCCTGATCTCCTACTGGAACCACAACCAGACCGCCCGGGACGGTGCCCGCGTCGCACTCACCGTCACCGCCGCCGGCGGTCTCTGCCTCCTCGCCGCCATGCTGCTCCTCGGGCGCATCGTCGGCAGCTTCGACCTCGAGACGGTGCTGACGTCGGGTCCCCGCATCGTCTCCCACCCGCTCTATCTGACGATGCTCATCCTGTTCGCGCTCGGGGTGCTGACGAAGAGCGCGCAGTTCCCGTTCCACTTCTGGCTGCCGCGGGCCATGGTCGCCCCGACGCCCGTCTCGGCCTATCTCCATTCGGCCACCATGGTGAAGGCCGGCGTCTTCCTGCTGGCGCGGTTCTGGCCCGCCATGGCCGGCCATGAATACTGGTTCTGGATCTTCGCGCCGATCGGCGTCGCGACCCTGCTCATCGGCGCTTTCATGGCGCTGTTCCAGCAGGACCTGAAGGGCCTCCTCGCCTATTCGACGATCAGCCATCTCGGCCTGATCACGCTGCTTCTCGGGCTCGGCAGCCCGCTCGCGGCGGTGGCCGCCATCTTCCACATCATGAACCACGCGACCTTCAAGGCATCGCTGTTCATGGCCGCGGGGATCATCGATCACGAGGCGGGGACCCGCGACGTGCGCCGATTAGGCGGGCTCTATCGGGCGATGCCGATCACGGCGCTGCTCGCGACCGTCGCCGCGGCGGCGATGGCCGGCGTGCCGCTCCTCAACGGCTTCCTGTCGAAGGAGATGTTCTTCGCCGAGACGATCGAGTCGCATGTCGACACGGTCCTCGACAAGGCGCTGCCCTACATCGCGACGATCGCGGGCGTGTTCAGCGTCGCCTATTCGCTGCGCCTGATCCACCAGGTCTTCTTCGGGCCGCCCGCCAAGGACCTGCCGCGGCAGCCGCACGACCCGGTGCTCTGGATGCTGCTCCCGGTCGCGCTTCTCGTCCTGATCTGCCTCCTGGTCGGGATCCTGCCCGGACCGACGATCGGCAACTTCCTCGCCATGGCGGTCCATGCCACGCTCGGCCCGCAGACGCCGACCTACAGCCTCGCCGTCTGGCACGGCTTCACCCCGGCGCTCTTCATGAGCGGCGTCGCGATGATCGGCGGCGTCGCGCTCTACTTCGCCCTCCAGCGCTATCTGTCCGGCGATGTCGAGGGCGTGCCGATCCTCGGCGCGCTGAAGGGCAAGCGGCTCTTCGAGCGGGCGCTCGTCTTCCTGTCCTGGCGCTGGGCGCGCGAGCTCGAGCAGAATGCCGGCACCACCCGGCTCCAGCCCCAGATGCGCCTCCTCGTCTGCGTGACGATCGCGGCGGCCCTCTGGTCGCTGTTCTCCCGGCCGGGCTCGCTCGATTTCACCTGGCCTTCGAGCGCCGATCCCGCCTTCGTGCTGGTCTGGCTCGTCGGTGGAATCTGCGCGGTCGCGGCGGCCTACCAGGCGAAGTATCATCGCCTGGTCTCGCTGATCCTCACCGGCGGGGCCGGGCTCGCGACCTGCATCACCTTCGCCTGGCTGTCTGCGCCGGACCTCGCCCTCACCCAGCTCCTCGTCGAGATCGTGACGACGGTGCTGATCCTGCTCGGCCTGCGCTGGCTGCCGAAGCGCATCGAGGGGCTCGATCCCGACATGACGCCGAAGGCGCGGCTCCGCCGCGTCCGCGACCTTCTCATCGCCGTGGCCGGCGGAGCGGGGCTCGCCGCGCTCTCCTACACGGTGCTGACCTGGCCGATCGGGAACAGCATCGCCAGCAACTTCCTGGAGCGCGCCTATACCGAAGGCGGCGGCCGCAACGTCGTCAACGTGATCCTCGTCGATTTCCGCGGCTTCGACACCTTCGGCGAGATCGCCGTGCTCGCGATCGCCTCGATCACGGTCTTTTCGCTGCTGCGCCGCTTCCGCCCGGCCCGCGACAGCATCGAACTGCCCGCGCAGAAGAGCTTCCAGAACCGCTTCGACGCCGATCGCTACACGGGCGGCAAGGACCCGCTCTCCGCCCATTACATGATCGTCCCGGGCCTGATCATGCGGCTTCTGTTCCCCGTCATCGCGATGACGGCCGCCTTCCTGTTCATGCGCGGGCACGACCTTCCGGGCGGAGGTTTCGTCGCGGGCCTCACCCTCGCGATCGCCTTCATCCTGCAATACATGGCGGGCGGCACGCGCTGGGCCGAGGCGCGCCTGCGGGTGCTGCCGGCGCGCTGGATGGGCTTCGGCCTCCTCGCGGCCGCGGCCACCGGCGCGGGCGCCTGGTTCTTCGGGCGGCCCTTCCTCACCTCCGCCTTCGCCTATGCCGATATTCCGATCCTCGGGAAGGTGCCGATGGCGAGCGCCCTGTTCTTCGATCTCGGCGTGTTCTCGGTCGTGGTCGGGGCCACGGTGCTCATCCTGATCGCCCTCGCCCACCAAGCCCTCCGCGTGCAGCGCGTATCCTCGGACGCCGCCGCGGCTCCGCCCACCGAGGGGAGCCGCTGATGGAACTCGTCGTCGCCCTCGCCATCGGCGTGCTGGCGGGGTCAGGGATCTGGCTCCTGCTCCGCCCGCGGACCTTCCAGGTCATTATCGGCCTCTCCCTCGTCTCCTACGCGGTGAACCTGTTCATCTTCGGCATGGGCCGTCTGCGCGTCGGCGCGCCGCCGGTCCTGAACCCGGACACGCCCGACGTCTCGGCCTATGCCGACCCGACGCCGCAGGCCCTCGTCCTCACCGCGATCGTGATCGGCTTCGCGATGACGGCGCTGTTCCTCGTCGTGATCCTCGCGGCGCGCGGGCTCACCCGCACCGACCATGTCGACGGCCGGGAAGGCGGCTCATGACCTTCGCCGACCACCTCGTCATCGCGCCCATCGTCCTGCCGACCGTCGCGGCAGGGCTGATGCTCATGCTCGACGGCCGCAGCCGGAACGCGCTCGCGGCCATCAACCTGATCTCGACCTTCGCGCTGCTCGCCATCGCGATCACCCTCGCCGCGACGGCGGCGAGCGGCGAACCCGGCACCGCGATCAGGACCTACCGGCTGGGCGACTGGCCGGCGCAGTTCGGCATCGTCCTCGTCTCGGACAGGCTTTCGAGCCTCATGCTCGTCCTGACGGCGACCCTGGCCTGCGCCGCGCTCGTGTTCTCGCTGGCGCGCTGGCATGGCGTCGGACCCTATTTCCATCCGTTCTTCCAGTTCCTGCTGATGGGACTGAACGGCGCCTTCCTGACGGGGGACGTCTTCAATCTCTTCGTCTTCTTCGAGGTGCTGCTGGCGGCCTCCTACGGCCTCGCCCTCTACGGATCGGGCTATGCGCGGGTCAGGGCGGGCCTGCACTACATCGCCATCAACCTCGTCGCCTCGCTGATCTTCCTGATCGGCGCGAGCCTGATCTACGGCAGCGCCGGCACGCTCAACATGGCCGATCTCGCCGTGCGGGTCGCCGAACTGGGCCCGCGCGACCGGGCCCTGCTCGAGGCGGGCGCCAGCATTCTCGGGGTGGTGTTCCTCGTGAAGGCCGCGATGTGGCCGCTCGGCTTCTGGCTGCCCGGCACCTATGCCGCGGCGGGCGCCCCGGTCGCCGCCCTGTTCGCCATCATGACGAAGGTCGGCATCTATGCCGTCCTGCGTCTCGGCTCGATCCTGACCGGCCCCGAAACCGAGGGCTCGGTGATGTTCGGCGCAGGCTGGCTGACGGCCGGCGGCGCCGCGACCATCGTCTTCGCCATGCTCGGCCTCCTCGCCTCCCAGGAACTCGGCAAGCTCGCCGGCTATGCGGTCGTGATCTCGTCGGGCACGCTGCTCGCCGTCATCGGCGCGGGCGATCCGGCCCTCGTCGGGCCGGCCCTCTTCTACCTCGTGAGTTCGACGCTCGCGATCTCGGCCTTCTTCCTCCTCATCGAGCTCGTCGAACGCGGCCGGACACGCGTCGACGACGTCCTCGCGGTCACGCTCGAAGCCTATGGCCTCGAAGGCGAGGAGGAGCCGGGCGAGGACGGCGATAGCGGCATCGCGGTTCCCGCCATCCTCGCCGTGCTCGGCGTCGCCTTCGTCCTGTGCGGCGTACTGCTCGCCGGCCTGCCGCCGCTCTCCGGATTCGTTGCGAAATTCGCCATCCTCGCGGCCGCGATCGGCCGCGGCGAGGCCGGGGTGTCGCCGGATGCCTGGCTCCTCCTCGTGGTGCTGCTTCTGTCGGGGTTCGTCACCCTGTTCGCCGTGGTGCGCGGCGGGATGCGCTCCTTCTGGGGACCGATCGAGCGCGAGGTGCCGCATGTGCGGATCGTCGAGCTCGCGCCCATCGCGGCGCTGCTGTTCCTCTGCGTGGTGCTGACGGTCAAGGCGGAGCCGGCGATGCGCTTCATGCAGGCGACGGCGGCGGATCTGCGCGGGTCGAAGGCCTATTCGGGCGCGGTCCTTGCCGAGCCCGTCCCGCCCCCCGCTCCGCCTCGCGAGGGAGGCTCCCGATGACCCGCTGGCTTCCCTCCCCGCTGGCCTCGGCGACCCTGATCGCGATCTGGCTGCTGCTGAACCAGAGCGTCTCCCCCGGGCAGCTCCTGCTCGGGGCCCTGTTCGGCTTCGTCGGACCGCTTCTCCTGCGGCGGCTCGACGTCCCGCCGCCGCGCATGCGCCGCCCAGGCGCCGTTCTCCGGCTGGCCGGGCTCGTCATCGTCGACATCGTGCGCTCGAACATCAACGTCGCGCGGCTCATCCTGCGGCCCGAGGGGCGCCGCCCCGGCTTCGTGCCGATCCCGCTGAAACTGCGCGCTCCCCTGGGGCTCGCGACCCTCGCCTGCGTGATCACCGCCGCGCCGGGAACCGCCTGGGTCAGCTACGATCCGGGCGACGGCACGGTCGTCATCCACGTCCTCAACATCGGGGAGGACGAGGACTGGGCCGCCATCATCAAGGGGCGATACGAGGGGCTGCTGATGGAGATCTTCGAATGAACGGATCCGTCCTCGGCTGGGCGCTGCTGATCGGTCAGATCCTCATCGCGCTCGCCATGGCCTGCGCGGCCTTCCGCATCCTCAAGGGGCCGCGGGCGCAGGACCGCGTGCTGGCGATGGACGCCCTCTACGTCAACGCGATGCTGCTGCTGCTCGTCTTCGGCATCGGCTCGGGCTCGACGCTCTATTTCGAGACCGCGCTCGCCATCAGCCTCCTCGGCTTCGTGGCCACCGTCGCCATGGCGAAGTTCCTGATGCGGGGGGAGGTGATCGAATGAACGGCCTCCAGACGCTTCCCGCCTGGGCCGAGATCCTCGTCGCGATCCTCGTCGTGCTGGGGTCGGGGCTCGCCCTGATCGGATCGATCGGCCTCGTGCGCTTCCGCAGCTTCTACGAGCGGGTCCACGCGCCGACCCTCGGCTCGACGCTCGGCACCGCGAGCATCCTCCTCGCCTCGATCGCCTTCTTCTCGCTGACCCGGACGCGCCCCTTCGTCCACGAGCTGCTGATCGGGCTGTTCGTCACGGTCACGACGCCGGTGACGCTGCTGATGCTCGTCCAGGCGACGATCTATCGCGACAGGCTCGAAGGCCGCGACCCGCTCGCCCGGCGCGAGGACGAATCCTGACGCGTCCCCGCCGCGTCAGTGCATCTTCATCCAGGTGAACAGGCCGGCGCCCGGCCCGAGCAGACCCGCCGCCCAGACGATCGCCGAGGTGAGATTGGCGAACTGGAACAGCCCGCGCGGCATCTCGAAGATGCCCGCGAAGAGCGGAACCAGCGCCCGCAGGGGACCCGAGAAGCGGCCGAAGAAGACGCCCCAGGCGCCGTATTTCGCCATGAACGCCTCGGTTTTCGCCATCAGGTCCGGCCGCTTGTTCAGCGGCCAGGAATGCTGGATCGACGGCCCGAAATAGCGCGCCACCTCGTAGCTGACCCAATCGCCGAGGAAGGCACCGATCACGGCGCCGATCAGGATCGGCCAGAATTCGAGCCCGGCCCCGCCGATCAGCGCGCCGATCCCGACCATGAGGACGGTGGCGGGGATCAGGATCGAGACGATGGCGAGCGATTCCCCGAAAGCCAGCAACCCGACGATGGCGGGCGCCCAGGCCTGATTGGCGCGCACGAAATCGAGCACGGGCTGCGCGAATTGGTCGAGCGTCATGGATCTGCCAGGGCTGGCCGGCGGCGCCGGCACGATCGGGAGCCACGCCGGTCCATGATCGGCGGAGCGGGGTCAAGCCCCGTCCGCCATCCCGCCGGTCGCCTGCGTCAGTTCAGCTCACGACACCGCAACCCGCCGCCGCCGAGGAAACAGGCCTTGTCGAACAGCGCGAGGTCCAGCGGATTGGGCAGCCGCACGTCCTCGATATCCGGAAGCCTTTTCCGAAGCGGGTCGTAGCGGCGGTCGATCTGCGCGGTGACGGCCATCACCACCTCTCTGCGCCGGGCGAAGGCCTTCAGCGTCCGGATCTGCGTGCCGAGATCGGCCTTGTCCCGTCGCTGATCCAGGAGCTGCAGGTAATCGACCACGGCGAAGGTGCCCGGGGCGGCCGTGTCGAGCGCCCCGACGATATGATCGGCGCAGATCGCATCGGAGCAATCGGACGCGAACAGGCCGCCGAACCGACCGGGCTCGATTCCGAGCGCCGCGAAGCGGCCGGCGATGTCCCTCTCCGTGTCCTCGAGCGTGAAGACGACGCTCCGCCGGCCGCGGGCCATGGCCTCGACGGCGAGCCGGAGCGCCATCAGCGTCTTGCCCTGGCCCGGCCGCGCACCGATCAGGAGCAGGTCGCCCGGCCGGAGCCTCGCATAGATCTCGGCGGCGGCCGAGGGGGCCTTCGCGGCCAGCAGGCTCCAGCGCGCGAAACCCTCGCCGGCGGCGACGGCGTCGAGCGCCGCGTGGAGCGCAATGCCGTCCCGCCGCGACAGCAGCCGCGCCTTGCGTTTCAGATGCCGAATGGAATCGGACGCCCTCATCTCAAACCTCCCGATGCGAGCGGATGCTGCAACCCCTCCTCATGCGCGCGCTCGAACGGTTGGTTCGACGATGGCGGACCCTGCGCGAGCTTTCCCGATGGAGGGGGGAGGCGCGGGCGGCGCCGGGCCGAACGATAGCCGGATTCGCGCCCGCCGGGAATCCCGCCTGGAATCCCGCGTGAACCATCGCGCGGGATCGGGCGACGAAACCGGACAGGATCCTATGGACCCGCCCTGCGGAATGCGTTGAAGAGAGAGAATGGCTGACCAGATCATCGCAGGCCGCTACCGGCGCGACGGCGAGGCGAGGCTCGGCGGGCAGGCGACGATCTTCCCCGCCCACGACATGCTGCTCGGGCGCGACGTCGCGATCAAGGTCGCGCGGACCGATGCGGGCGACCTGTCGGTCGCGCTGCGCTCCTCGCTGATCCGCGAGGCGCGTTTCCTCGCCCGGATGAGCCATCCCGGCATCGTCACGCTCTACGATTTCTTCGAGGTCGGCGCGCATGTCGCCTTCGTCATGCCGCGCTACCGCTCGAACCTCGTCGACGAGCTGCGCCGCGATCCGGCCCTGCGCCGCTCGCGCTTCCTCACCGTCTTCACCCATGTCGCCGATGCGCTCGACCATTGCGTCGCGAGCGGGGTCGTCCATCGCGACATCAAGCCCGCCAACATCCTGCTCGGCCAGGACGACGCCTCGATCTGCGATTTCGGCGTCGCGACGGAGATCGACGATGCCGGCGACTGGACCGGAATCGTCGGCAGCCATCCGTATATCGCGCCCGAACTGTTCCTCGGCGACGTCGATCCGGACCTGCGGACCCCCGCCGTCCGCCGCAGCTTCGACCAGTTCGCGCTCGGCGTGACGGTGTATCAGTTGCTGACCGGGCAGCTCCCCTTCCCGCCCATCGGACCGGACAGCGATCCGCGGACGAGCTGCACGGCGATCAACCTCCTGCACCACAAGACCTTCCTGCCCTGCCATTTCGCCAATAGCGACCTGCCGCCGACGGTCGACGACGTCGTCGGCAGGATGCTGAGCGTCGATCCGCGCTCGCGCTTCCCCACGAACCGGGACGCGATCGAGGAGCTCCGGGCCGCCCTCTCGGGCCTGACGCCGGGCGCGCGCCGGGTCTTCGTCAGCTATGCGCGGACCGACAAGCCCTTCGTCGGCCGCCTCGTGCAGGCGCTGGAGGAGAGCGGCCGGGTCGAGGTGCGCTGGGACGACCAGCTCGTGCCCGGGCTCGACTGGGACGACCAGCTCGAGGACGCCATGGTCGCGAGCGACGCGATGATGGTGATGCTGTCGCGCGAATCCGTCCTGTCGCCGGAGGTGAAGGCCGAATGGCGCTATTGGAAGGGCGCCCTCGAACGCCCCCTCATCACGGTCGTCCTCGACGATTGCCGCGTGCCCTACCGTCTCTACGGACACCATCAGCTTCGCGTCGGACGCAACGCTCCGACCGATCCCGCGGCGCTGGCCTCCGTCGTCGTCGAGCAGCTCGCCGCAGCCGTTCCGGCCGCCCGCGCCCATGCCGACCGCCTCGCCGCGCGGCGGAGCCCACGCCCGGACGGGAACGTCCACATGCCGGATTCCGACGGCCGGACCGAGGACGCCGGGGCGAGCCCTGAGCCCTGGGGCACGGTCGTGCTGCGGCCCGCGGTCGAGCCGATCCCGGAACCCAATCCCGGCGCGATCTCCGCGTCGGAGCTCGAAACCCTACCGGCCCGCGCCCGCTGGCCCGACCAGCCGGAAGCGCCCCTCTCGACGACGGCCGTGCGGCGCGAACTCGGCGATTACGAGCTGTCCGCCACCGTCCCCGGTCGCCTCGACATCTCGGACTACAAGACGGTCATCGCGGGGTTGTGGAACGCCGAGACGCCCCTCACCACGCCTTAGCGGGACACGCCCGCCTCCTCCCGCCCTCCCTCCAGCCTCCGTTCCGGAGCCTCGCGTGAACATCCTCTCCATCCAGAGCCACGTCGCCTACGGTCATGTCGGGAACGCATCGGCCACCTTCCCGATGCAGCGCCTCGGCCACGAGGTCTGGCCGATCCACACCGTGCAGTTCTCGAACCATACGGGCTACGGCGACTGGACGGGGCGCGTCTTCGACGGCCAGGCGATCGAGGAACTCATGGACGGCATCGCGGCGCGCGGGGTCCTGGCGCGCTGCGACGGCGTGCTCTCCGGCTATATGGGCTCGGCCGATATCGGCCAGGCGATCCTGTCGGCCGCCGCGCGGGTGCGGGCGGCCAATCCGCGGGCGCTGTGGTGCTGCGACCCGGTGATCGGCGATGTCGGCCGGGGCGTCTTCGTCCGGCCGGGCGTGCCGGACTTCATCCGGGACCACGCCGTGCCGGCCGCCGACATCGTGACGCCGAACCAGTTCGAGCTGTCCCTCCTGACGGAGCGCACCATCGCGACCACGGCCGACGCGAAGGCCGCCATCGCCGCCTTGCGCAGGACGGGACCGCGGATCGTGCTCGTCACCTCGCTCGTCACGGAAGAGGTCCCCGCCGACGCGGTCGATCTCGCCGCCGCCGACGACGAGGGATCGTGGCGGGTGCGCACGCCGCGCCTCGATCTCTCGGTGAACGGCGCGGGCGATGCCATCGCAGCCCTCTTCCTGGTGCATATCCTCGAGACCGGATCCTGCCGCCTCGCCCTCGAACGGGCTGCCGCCTCGGTCTGGGGCCTGCTGCGGCGGACCAGCGAGGCGGGATCGTGGGAGATCCTCACCGTCGCCGCGCAGGACGAATTCGTCCGCCCGAGCCGGCTCTTCACGGCCGAGCCGTTCTGAGGCGGAAGGGTCGCAGCCCGCCTGCCCGGTGATGGCGAGGAGGCGAGGCCGAGGAAGCAAGCAGGGGCCGTCTGCCCTGCGGAGGCGCTGGGTTGCTTCGCTGCGCTCGCAATGACCTGATGCGTGGTGCCGGGGGAGGGGTGCCTCCCTCACCAGGCTCGGGCTGACGCCCGAGTCCGCCCTCTCCCCTCGGGAGAGGGAAGGCGGCGTCGGCGGCGTGCGTGCTCCGGAGCGTTGCCGCGTCGTAGACCTTATCGAGCGCGGGGACGGTCGCCCCAGCGTTCCCTCTCCCGTCTAGGAGAGGGACAGGGTGAGGGCAGGGCGCCGGGTGCGGAGCCCGCAAAGCCTTTGCTGCGCCGGCCTTCCCTCACCCCGGCGGCCTTCGGCCGCTCGACCTTCTCCCATCCGGGAGAGGGAAACCTCCCGGCCGTCTTTGCGAGGAGGCGGAGCCGACGACGCAATCCAGGGCCGGCGCGCGACGGATGGGCTGGGTTGCTTCGCTGCGCTCGCAATGACGGGATGCGTGGTGCCATCTGCGGATAGGTCCACCCCTCACCCGGCTCGGGCTGCCGCCCGAGTCCGCCCTCTCCCGCAAGGGGAGAGGGGACGCGCGGGACGGCGGGTTGGCGCAGATAATTCTTGACAGACCTAGGAACATAAGCCTATATGCCGTCCGTCTCGTCCACGAGGGGCGCGCTCATGAGGCGTCAGGTTCGCGGGACGGGATCGGCGCCTGCGGGCGGGGTTCGCGGCCCCGCGCTCGGGAGGCCGGGTCGAATGCCGCCCTCCGGATACTACGGTCCGGGCGCCGCTAGTGCGGCTAGATCGGGCGGAGATGCCCTGCGGTCCCTGGTCGAATCCTCTCCGCAAGGGGAGTGGAGGCCAAACCGCAGGATCGTCTCCGATCCCGTGACGAGTGGCCGGCCCGGACTGAAATCGCCGAACCCGAGACGCCGGACGGCTCTCCAAACAACAATCTGATCGAGTCCCCGGCGTTTCGGGTCCCCTCGGCTCTTTGAATCACGGATCGGATCACCCACCGGACGGCGCGGGCGATGGCGCTTGCCTGCCTGTGTCGCAGGCCCTGCCCAACGCGAACCCTCCCATGCCGGTCGCATTATTCGTCGCGACCCCGCTACACCTCGCCGAAAATGCTCTAAGACCGCCTCATGTCGAATGCCATCGTGATAGCCGCGGTCCTGGTCGTGGCGGTCGTCCTCCTGCTCGGCCTGATCAACATGATGCGGGGCGGATCCCCCGCGCGGTCGCAGCAATTGATGCGGATGCGCGTGCTGCTGCAATTCGTCGCGATCGTGATCATCATGATCGCGATCTGGCTGAAGACCCAGAGCTGAGCATGGTCGCCCTCAACCGCATCTACACGAAGGCCGGAGACGGCGGCGGCACGCAGCTCGTGGGCGGCGAACGCCGCCGCAAGAGCGACCTGCGCATCGAATGCTACGGCACCGTGGACGAGCTGAACGCGACGCTCGGCCTCGTCCGCCTCCACACGTCGTCGGACCCGGACGCCGACGCCCTGCTCGCCCGCATCCAGAACGACCTCTTCGATCTCGGCGCAGATCTCGCGACGCCGCCCCGCGACGAGCCACGCAAGCGCGAGGACCTGCGCATCCTCGATTCGCAGGTCGATCGGCTCGAAGGCGAGATCGACGCGATGAATGCGGACCTCGCGCCGCTCCGCTCCTTCGTCCTCCCCGGAGGAACGCCCGTTTCGGCGCATCTCCATCTCGCCCGCACGGTCTGCCGCCGGGCCGAGCGTCTCGCCGTCGCCCTGGCCGAGAAGCCCGAGGAGAAGGTCGCTCCCGAGGTGATCCGCTACCTCAACCGCCTCTCCGATCTCCTGTTCGTGGCGGCGCGCTTCCATAACGACCGCGGCGCGCGCGACGTGCTCTGGGTTCCAGGGCAGAACCGCTGAGGTGGCCCCAATCGCGTTGCAATCGTCACGACCCGACTTTACCGTCCGCCGCCTCCATGCTTTGAGGCCGCGACGCCCGCTCGGGCGAGCCATCGCGCAGCACCATCGGCAACCAAGGGACGCCTCTCGATGAAGGTTCTCGTGCCCGTCAAGCGGGTCATCGACTACAACGTGAAGGTTCGCGTGAAAGCGGACGGTTCGGGCGTCGAGCTCGCCAACGTGAAAATGTCGATGAACCCGTTCGACGAGATCGCGGTCGAGGAGGCGATCCGGCTGAAGGAAAAGGGCAAGGCGACCGAGATCATCGCGGTCTCGATCGGCCCGCAGCAGGCACAGGAAACGATCCGCACCGCCCTGGCCATGGGCGCCGACCGCGGCATCCTGGTGAAGGTGGACGGCACGGTCGAGCCCCTCGCCGTCGCGAAGATCCTGAAGGGCGTCGTCGACGAGGAAAATCCCGATCTCGTCATCCTCGGCAAGCAGGCCATCGACGACGATTGCAACCAGACCGGCCAGATGCTGGCCGCCCTCCTCGGCTGGCCGCAGGGCACCTTCGCCTCGAAGGTCGAGCCCGGTGACGGCTCGGTCGACGTCACCCGCGAGGTCGATGGCGGCCTCCAGACCGTCTCGCTGAAGATGCCGGCGGTCGTGACCACGGACCTGCGCCTCAACGAGCCGCGCTACGCCTCGCTGCCGAACATCATGAAGGCGAAGAAGAAGCCCATCGCCGAGAAGACGGCCGCCGATTACGGCGTCGATCCGGCCCCCCGCCTGACGGTGCTGAAGACGGTCGAGCCCGGCGGGCGCAAGGCCGGCGTCAAGGTCGGATCGGCAGGCGAACTCGTCGAGAAGCTCAAGAACGAAGCGGCGGTGATCTGAGCGCCAAGGAGACGATGATGACCACGCTTCTTCTCGCCGATCACGACGGCGCCACCATCCTCGACGCGACCAAGAAGGCGCTGACGGCGGCCAAGGCCCTCGGCGGCCCGGTCCACGTCCTCGTCACCGGGCCCGAAGCGGCCGCCCAGGCGGCCGCCAAGCTCGACGGCGTCGAGAAGGTTCTGTCCGCGACCGACGCCGCCTATGCGCACGGCCTCGCCGAGCCCGTCGCGGCCCTGATCGTATCCCTCGCCGGCCCCTACGACGCGATCGTGTCGGCCGCGACGACGCACGGAAAGAACGTCCTGCCCCGCGTCGCCGCGCTGCTCGACGTGATGCAGGTCTCGGACGTGACGAAGATCGTCTCGCCCGACACCTTCGAGCGCCCGATCTATGCCGGCAACGCCATCCAGACCGTCCAGTCGGGCGAGTCGAAGAAGGTGATCACGGTCCGGACCTCGGCCTTCCAGGCCTCCGGAGAGGGCGGCTCGGCCTCGGTCGAGGCGGTGCAGGCGGCGGAAGACCCGGGCATCTCGAGCTTCAAGGGCGAGGAGATCGTCAAGCTCGACCGTCCGGAGCTGACCGCGGCCAAGATCATCATCTCCGGCGGGCGTTCGCTCGGTTCGACCGAGAACTTCAAGACCTATATCGAGCCGATCGCCGACAAGCTCGGCGCGGCCATGGGCGCCTCGCGCGCCGCGGTCGATGCGGGCTACGCCCCGAACGACTGGCAGGTCGGCCAGACCGGCAAGGTGGTCGCCCCCGACCTCTACATCGCGGTCGGCATCTCCGGCGCCATCCAGCATCTCGCCGGCATGAAGGATTCGAAGGTCATCGTCGCCATCAACAAGGACGAGGAGGCCCCCATCTTCCAGGTGGCGGATTACGGCCTCGTCGGCGACCTCTTCAAGGTGCTCCCGGAGCTCGATCAAGAGCTCGCCAAAATCAAATCGTGACGCCTCTCCCCTGCGGATGGAAATGACCTCATGACCATGGACATCCGGACGGTCGGCATCGTCGGTGCCGGCCAGATGGGCAACGGCATCGCTCATGTCTGCGCAGCTGCCGGCCTCAACGTCCGCCTGAACGACGTCTCGGCCGACCGGCTCAACCAGGGCATGGCGACGATCAACGGGAACCTCGCGCGGCAGGTGTCGCGCGGGTCGATCAGCGAGGACGAACGCCGGGCGGCGCTCGACCGCATCCAGCCGGTCAAGACCTACGAGGGCTTCGCGGATTGCGATCTCGTGATCGAGGCGGCGACCGAGAACGAGGAGATCAAGCGCAAGATCCTCGTCGATCTCTGCCCGCTGGTGCGGCCGGACGCGATCCTCGCCACGAACACGTCCTCGATCTCGATCACCCGCCTCGCGGCGGCGACGGACAGGCCGGAACGCTTCATCGGCATCCATTTCATGAACCCGGTGCCGGTGATGCAGCTCGTCGAGCTGATCCGTGGCATCGCGACGGAGGATCCGACCTTCGAAGCGGCCCGCGCCTTCACCGCGAAGCTGCACAAGACGACGACGGTCTCGGAGGATTTCCCGGCCTTCATCGTCAACCGCATCCTCCTGCCGATGATCAACGAGGCGATCTACGTCCTCTACGAGGGCGTCGGCTCGGTCGAATCGATCGATACCGCGATGCGGCTCGGCGCGAACCACCCGATGGGGCCGCTTCAGCTCGCCGACTTCATCGGCCTCGATATCTGCCTGTCGGTCATGCAGGTGCTGCATGATGGTCTCGCCGATACGAAGTACCGGCCCTGCCCGCTGCTCGTGAAATATGTCGAGGCCGGCTGGCTCGGCCGGAAGACGAAGCGCGGCTTCTACGACTATCGGGGCGAGAACCCGGTCCCGACGCGCTGAGGCGCAGCCGGCCAACCGACGCCCCTCGTCCGGACCGAGCGTCCGGAACCGACGATCCGGCCGCCGGGACATGACCGCGGCCGGCGAGGCGATGGAGCCGGCTCCGCCGGCGTGAGCCGCTCCGGGCCGCCTACGGCTTCCCTGCCTCTTTCACGAAGCGTGCGAAGACCGCGAGCGTCGCGTCGCTGACATGGTGCTCGATGCCTTCGGTATCGAGACGCGCATGCTCGGGGTCGACGCCGACGGCGAGCAGGAACGACTCGACGATGTGGTGCCGCCGGCGGCTTCTGTCGGCGAGATCCTGTCCCTCGGCCGTCAGAAAGACACCCCGATACGGCCGCTGCGTCACGAGCCCTTCCTCCGTCAGACGCTTCAGCATCTTCGCGACGGTCGGCTGGGCGACCCCGAGGCGCGCCGCGATGTCGACCTGACGCGCCTCGCCCCCGTCCGCGATGAGATCCGCGATCAGTTCGACATAGTCGTCGACGAGTTCCGAGCGGCGCGCCCGGCGCGCCCGGCGAAAGCTCTCGGCCTGGCTCTCGACATCGGCAAGCTGCCCGCCCGCCTCAGCGGCCTCGGCCGCGTTCGCCTTGTCAGCAGCACCCCGTCCCATGTCCCCGCCATGCCTACCCATGAGGATTCATAGCCCGAGGCTTTGATGTCGTCCAAACGGCGGCCCGGGATGCCGCGCAGCACCGGCTTCATGAATAAGCAGATTCTGCTTGATATAGCATATGCTATATTCTAGCGTCGATGCTCATTCGCGGGGAGGGCGTGCTCATGCATTGGCGTTTCGTTCTGGCCGGCTCTGCCGCCTTGAGTAGCTTTATCGGAGGGCCGGCCCTGGCGCAGGACGCTTCGCAGTCCGGCGCGGCGACGGACAAGCCGCCCTCGATCCAGAGCTCGCTCGGCCCGTTCGGGGATCCGGGCGGATGGCGCGCGGCGGCCGAAGCACGCGGCCTGACGATCAACCTGAGCTACACGAACGAGATGCTGGGGAACCTCTCGGGCGGGCTCCGCCGGCATGGCGTCTATGCCGGCAAGCTGGAGGCGCAGCTCGGCATCGATCTCGGCACCATGGCCGGCTGGCAGGGCCTCGCCTTCTTCGCCAATGCCTTCCAGATCCACGATACGGGCGGCCTGCGCGACCGGACCTTCGGCCGGCTCGTCACCGTCTCGAACATCGAGGCCTACCCGTCGACGCGCCTGTCGGAGATCTGGCTCGAACAGAAATGGGCGGGTGACCGCTTCGGTCTGCGGATCGGCCAGATCACGGCGGACGGCGAATTCTTCTCCGCCGATTACGGCCGGATCTTCCTGTCGAACGACTGGCCGACGATCACCGGCGCCAACCTGCCGGCGGGCGGGCCAGCCTATCCCATCTCGACGCCGGGCATCCGCTTCCGTGCCCAGCCGACCGACAGCCTCACGGCGCTCTTCGCGATCTTCAACGGGGATCCGGGCGACCAGAAGGAGGTGAACCGGGACGGGCTCCGCTTCCCGCTGCGCGATCCGGCGTTGCTGATGGGCGAGGTGCAGTACCGCTACGGGCAGGACAAGGAGTCGACCGGCCTTGCCGGGACCTGGCGCCTCGGCGGCTACCACCGGCTCGGGCGGTTCGACGATCTCCGTTACGACCGGACAGGCCTCGCCCTTCTCCATCCGACCAGCAACGGCGAGCCCCGGCGTCTCAGGGGCATGAGCGGGCTTTACGGTGTCGTCGACCATCAGCTCTGGCGACCCGAGGGCGGAAGCCACGAGGACGGCATCCTCGTCTACGGGCGCCTCTCGGCCAGCCCCTCCGACCGAAGCCATATCGACCTCTGGGCCGATGGGGGGCTCGTCTTCTCCGGTCTCGTCCCGCGCCGGCCGCACGATCAGTTCGGGGTGAGCTTCATCTATTCCCGGATCGGCCGGGCGCTGCGCTCGGCCGATCGCGACGCGCAGATCCATGCCGGGGCCTTCGCGCCGATCCGCAGCTACGAGGCCACGTTCGAGGCGACCTACGCGGCCCAGATCGCGCCCGGCTGGGTCGTCCAGCCCGACATCCAATACGTGTACCGGCCGGCAGGCGGCGTGGAGAACCCGTACCGGCCCGGCACCCTCCTCAAGGGCGGCTTCATCGTCGGGCTGCGCTCGACCCTCACCTACTAAGCGCGGCAGGGTTCGGGGCGGCTGGTGCCCGCCCTACCGCTCCAGCGTCTTGAGATAGGCGATGACGTCGTTCACCTGCCCCGGATCGAGCTGGAACTCCGGCATGGTCGGGTGCCCCGTCGTGATCCCCTCCGCGAGGCTCTCGGCAAGGTCCTCGACCGGATAGTTCCGATGCAGCATGCGGAAGGGCGGCGCCTCCGCGAGGGGGCTCGCATCCGCCTTGCCGACGGCATGGCAGCGGGCGCAATGCTCCCGCACGAAAGTCAGCCCTCTCTGCTCGGACGGATCGAGTGCCTGCACCGGCGCGACCACCCCGAGAAGAATGGCGCCCACCTGGGCCGCCAATCCCCATGGCCTCCGCCGCCTGCCTGCCATCGCCGCTCCCCGCCAGGTCGTTCCAAGGCGGGGACCATCGCATGCCGGCGGGTGGTCGGCTTTGATCCTCGTCAATCCGCCCTGCCCTAAGGCCGGCGCCGGGTTTCAGACGGCGCCGAGCCGGCGTTTCACGATGGCGGCGAAGCGATCGACGTCGCTCTCGCTGTTGAAGAGCCCGAACGAGACCCGAATGCCGTCACGCTCGGGCGAGATGCGCACGTTCTCGCTCGCGAGATAGTCGATCCACCCCTCCCCCGGCAGATCGAGGACATAGATGTGCGGGGCGCGCTGCGCTCGGTCCCGGGGGCCGACGAGCCGCACGCCCATCTCGTCGCAATGGCCGATCAGCCGATCGCCGAGATCATAGGCATGAGCCTCGATCGAGGCGACGCCGATCCCTTCGATCAGGTCGAGCGAGGCGGCCAGCGCATGGATGTCGGGCAGGTTGAAATTGCCGATCTCGAACCGGCCCGCATCGGCGCGCAGCGCCATGTTGTCGGCGCGCGCGATATAGTCGGCAGGAGGACTGGCAAGGCTCGACATCGCCATGTAGGCCGGGTTCAGCTCCCGGACGTCCTCACGGCAGAGGAGGATGCCGAGGCCCTGCGGCACCAGCAGGCCCTTGTGGCAACCCGAACCGAGGAAGGTCGCGCCGATCGCCGCCGCATCGAGCGGAACGACGCCGGTCGATTGCATGGCGTCGACGACGAAGAACAATCCGCGCTCGCGGCACAGGCGACCGATCGCCTCGACGTCGAAGCGGTGTCCGGCATGGAAAGTGACGTGGGACAGCGAGATCGCCCGTGTCCGCCCATCGATCGCGTCGGCGAAGGTCGAGGCGTCGGCCGTCTCCCCGCGCAGGGGCACGAAGCGGACCTCGACGCCCCGCCGCGTCAGGTTGAGGAAGGCATAGGCGTTGTTGGGGTGATCGCCTTCGACGAGCAGCACGTTGTCGCCGGCTTCCAGCGGAAGCGCGTTGGCGGCGATGTTCATACCCTCCGAGGTGTTCTTGGTGAAGGCTATCTGGGAGGGCGCGCAGTTCAGGAGGCGCGCGACCCGGCGGCGGACCTCGTCGACGCGGGCGAGCCAGACGGGCTTCGGCCCGGCGAAGTCATGGCCTTCGGAATAGAAGCGAAGCAGAGCGTCCCTGACGCTCGCGGCAAGCGGCGTCTGATGGGCGCTGTCGAGGTAGAGCATCCGCTCGACCACCGGGAACTCCCGACGGACGGCCTCGACGTCATAATGCCGCGACATGGTCTCTCCAGCCCGGATAGGCGATGCTGAGCGACGTCTCATAAATCCAGCCGGCGGAAGCCGTCGAGACGGCAAGGACGGGAATCAGGTCTCGAAATGCGAGAGCCGAAACCTGACGCAGCGTCAGGAGCTTGGACGCTGCGGCGTCTTTGCTCGCCCGCCCATGTGTGATCGAAATTCGATACATATCGTATCATTTTTCGGACGACGATTGACCGTCACGAGATCGTCGCGGAGCATGCCGGTGCTTGGGCGGCGAAGGCCATTCCCTCCAAGCGAGAGTCATGCCGAACACAGAGCAGGAGGGTGGGATGTCGCGTCGTGCCGGGACCGTCGCCGGGTTAGCCCTGGGCTTCATCGCCAGTCTCGTCGTTCCGACGGCCCGGGCCGAAAGTCCTGCTCTCGCGAAGATCAAGAAGACGGGTGCGATCACGCTCGGCTACCGGGAATCCTCGATCCCCTTCTCGTATCTCGACCAGAACCAGAAGCCGGTCGGCTTCTCGATCGATCTGTGCGCGCCGGTCGTGGAGCGCATCCGAAGCGAGCTGAAGCTCGACAAGCTGGAGGTGAAGCTTCAGCCGGTGAACTCCTCGAACCGCATCCCCCTCATCCAGAACGGCACGATCGACATCGAATGCGGGGGCACGTCGAGCAGCCTCGCTCGCTTGAAGCAGGTCTCCTTCACGGTCGCGACATTCGTCAGTTCTCCTCGCTGGCTGACCAAGCGCTCGCTCGGCATCGCCGACATGAAGGGCCTCGACGGCAAGACGATCGCCGTCACACAAGGGTCGAACGCAGCCGGCTTCGCGCAGGCCTTCAAGGCCAAGGGCGCGACGTTCGAGATCGTCCAGGCGCGCGATCACGCCGAGTCGCTGCTGATGGTGCAGACGGGACGCGCCGCAGCGTTCCTGGAGGACGATATCCTGCTCGCGGGCCTCAAGGCGCGCGCGCCGAACAAGGACGACCTCGTCTTCCTGCCCGAGACGTTCGACAGCGTTCCCTACGGCCTGATGCTGCCGAGGGGCGACAGCGAATTCAAGGCGCTGGCCGATGGCGTACTGAAGGAGATGATGGCCTCGGGCGCCTTCATGACCCTCTACGACAAGTGGTTCCAATCGCCGATCGCGCCGTATGGCGACAACCTCAACTTCCCGCCGAGCGAGGCGCTGAAGGAGCGCATTGCCAAGCCGAGCGACAAGGTCGATAGCTGACCCGTCCCGTACTCGCCTGATGGGGGTCGGCTTGGTACGACGCCCCGGAATACCGATGGGAGACGACACCTCGTCTCCCATTTCCCGCGTGTTCGCCGTCCTCGAACTCGCCGCCTCCGCCGGCTCGATCTCAGTTGCCCAGGTCGTCGAGGTGCTGGGCATCCCACGGCCGACGGCGCATCGCATCGTGGCGACGCTCGAAGGGATGGGCTACCTCCAGAAGCTGCCGGGCCGTTCGGGCTATGGCCCTGCCCCGCGCCTCGTCGGCCTCGCCTCAGACATCATGAGCGCCACGGTCGTCTACGCGCCGCTGCAGCTCGCCCTCTCCGATCTCGCCCGCCGCACCGGCGAGACGTGCAGCATCGCCATGCTCGCGGGCGGCGAGGTCGAATACATCGCGAGCGCCTACGGAAACTCGCCCCTGACCCTGCAATTCCAGGCCGGGCAGCGCACGCCCGTCCATTGTACCTCGAGCGGGCGCATCTTCCTCGCCAACATGTCCGAGGAGCGGCTGTCACGCTTCCTCGCGACCGGCCCGTGGCAGGGGATCACGCCGCACACGATCACCGATCCCAAGGCG
This sequence comes from Enterovirga rhinocerotis, assembly GCF_004363955.1. GTDB lineage: Bacteria > Pseudomonadota > Alphaproteobacteria > Rhizobiales > Beijerinckiaceae > Enterovirga > Enterovirga rhinocerotis. The sequence goes on along the minus strand of NZ_SNZR01000013.1, from coordinate 46,226 downwards.
TTGCGGGAGGAGCTGCTGCTGATCCGCCGCCAGGGCTACGCCACCAACGATTCCGAGTTCATCGTCGGCGTCGTCGGCGCCGCCGTGCCCGTCCGCAGCGAGGACGACCGCATCCTCGCCGTGCTGACCATCTCCGCGCCGAAGATCAGGATGACGCTGGAGAGGCTGACCGGCTTCGTCCCCGCCATGCGCAGCGCCGCCGCCCGGATCGCGCGGGCGATCTGAGCCGCCCCCTAGTCCAGCAGCAGCGCCACCTCCGCGGAGGGGCGGCCGGCGGGCCGGGCCGCCTCGCCGCCGTCGCGAGGGAGGAAGCGACCGGAGCCGGGCTCGGCGGCGAGCCGGCCATCCTCGACGAGGATGCGGCCGCGGCCGAGGACCGTCTCCGGCCAGCCGCGCACGATGCGGCCGTCATAGGGCGTGTAGCCCGACGCGTCGTGCACCGTTTCGGCGCCGATCGTGACCTCGCGGTCGGGGTTCCAGATGGCGATGTCGGCATCGGCGCCGATCGCGATCGAGCCCTTGTTCGGCAGGTTGTAGATGCGCGCCGGGGCCGTGGATGTCAGCTCGACGAACTTGTTGAGCCCGAGCCGGCCCTTCGAGACCATGGCGTCGAACATCACCGGCAAGCGCAGCTCGACCCCCGGCATCCCGTTCGCGATCTGCTTGAAGCTCGGCGAGGGGCCGGCGGAGAACTTGCCGGTCTCGTCGAGCTTGTAGGGCGCATGGTCGGAGGAGACGATCTGCAGGTCGCCGAGCTCGAGCGCGCGCCACAGCGCCTCCTGGTCGCGCTCGGTGCGGATGGGCGGGCTGCACATCCAGCGCGCGCCGTCGAGGCCGGGCTTGTCGAGATCGGCCGCGGTCATGAAGAGATACTGGGTGCAGGTCTCGGCGAAGAGCTTGACGCCCCGTCCGCGCGCCCGCCTGACGACCTCCGCCCCCTCGGCGGTCGAGACGTGGAAGACCATCACGGGCTGGTCGAGCGTCTGCGAGGCCCAGGCGAGCCGTTCGATCGCCTCGGCCTCGGCCGCGCGCGGATGCGAGGGCGCATGGTATTTCGGATGGGTGAAGCCCTTCTCGAGGAGGCGCTTGCCCATCCACGAGATCATGCCGTTGTTCTCGCAATGGACGCAGACGAGTGCACCGCTCTTGCGGGCCGCCCAGAGGACGTCGAGCAGTTCCTCGTCGTCGACCTTCAGCCGGTCATAGGTCATGAAGACCTTGAGAGAGGAATGGCCGGTCGCGACGAGATCGGGCACGTCCCCTTTCAGCGTCTCCTCGGTCGGGTTCGCGATGGCGAGGTGGTAGGCGTAGTCGACGACGGCGCCCGCCTTCGCAAGAGCCTGATAATCCTCGACGACCTGCTTCATCGCCATGCCGCGATGCTGGGCGGCGAAGGCGATGACGGTCGTCGTGCCACCGAAGGCCGCCGCCGTGGTCGCGCTCTGCCACGTATCGGCGTTGAGGAGGCCGTTCGCCGAGAGCTGTTCGATATGGCAATGCGGATCGATGCCGCCCGGCAGGACGAGCTTGCCTCCCGCGTCGATCTCGCGCGCTCCCTTCGGCAGGCCCCGCCCGATCGCGGCGATCTCCTGGCCGGCGATCGCGACATCCGCCTCCATCACGTCCGAGGCGGTCGCGACGGTGCCGCCGCGGATGACGAGGTCGTAGGGGGCTTCGCTCATGAGGGGCTCCAATCGGTGATGCGCCTTCGGTTGCCGAAGGGGCCGCGCAGCGTCAACTCCCGGCGGAGGCCGAGGGTGGCCCGGCGGGAGCGGCCCGCCCCCGTTCGGAGAGCCAGATGCCGCCGAGCACGAAGGCCAGCCCCGCGGCGTGATACAGCGCGAAGGTCTCTCCGAGGATCGCGACACCAAGGATAGCCGCCGCGATTGGCATCAGGTTCAGGAACAGACCGGCCCGAGCCGGCCCGATCAGCGCGACACCGCGCATGAAGGCGACCTGGCTGAGGAACGAAGGCACGAGCCCGATGAACAGCACCAGCGCCCAGCCCCGCGCATCCGGCCACACGAAGCTGCCGTGCCAGGCCTCGATCAGGGGCAGCGGCAGGGCGACGAGGAGGGACGCGAGCGTCATGCCCGCGAACAGGACGAGCGGATCGAGCGCCGGGCGCCGCCGCAGCGCCACCGTGTAGCCGGAATAGAAGAGCGCCGCGGCGAGGATGCCGAGATCACCCAGATTGAAGGAGAGGCTCCGGATCGTGTCCCACGAACCGCGGCTCGCCACGATCACGACCCCGACGAGCGTCACAGCGACGCCGGCGCCCTGCCACGCGGTGAACCGCGAGCCGAAGGCGATGAAGCCGCCCGCCAGGATCAGCGCGGGCGAGACGCCCTGGATCACGCCCATGTTCACGGCGCTCGTGTAATGCGCGGCCGAGTAGAAGAGGGCGCTGAACAGCGTGTAGCCGCATGCTCCCATCGCCAGGATGTAACGCCAGTGCGGCAAGGCTTGCCGCCAGTTCTCGCTGAGGGTCCGCCGCGCGAAGAGCCCGAGGACAATGAGGACCACCAGCACCCGCAGGACCACGATCGCCATCGGCGAGACGTGCCCCACCGCGAGCCGACCGGCGACCGCCGTCGCGGCCCAGCCGACCATCGCGACTGGCAGGAGCAGATAGGGCTGCTCCGTCAGGAGCGCGAGCAGCCGCGGGGAGGGCACCCGGCCCGGCGGATCAGACACCGGCCGGCTTCCGCTCGGCGAGCCAGATGCCGCCCAGGACGAGGGCGAGGCCCGCAGCATGATAGAGGCCGAAATGCTCGCCGAGCAGCAGCACGCCGAGCAGCGCGGCGACGACCGGCACGAGATTCATGAAAAGGCCCGCGCGATTCGGCCCGATCAGTTGGACGGCCCGCATGAAGGCCAACTGGCACAGGAGCGAGGGGAGGAGCGCGATATAGATCATCAGCGCCCAGCCCCGCAGATCTGGAAACAAGGCGTCGCCGCGAGCCATTTCCAGTCCGACGAGGGGGATGGAGGTCACGAAGGCGGCCGACGCCATCGCGGTGAAGAAGGCGATCGGCGACAAGGCAGGCCGCTGCCGCAGGGCGACGGTATAGCCGGCATACAGGACGGACCCCGCGATGATGCCGAGATCGCCGATGTTGAACGCCATGGTGCGTAGAACCTCGAGAGACCCGCGGCTCGCGACGACCGCCACTCCGACGAGCGTCACCACGACCCCGACCGCCTGCGGGAGCCCGATCCTCGTGCGATAGGCGACAAAGGCGAAGGTCATCACGAGCACGGGTGTCACGCCCTGGAGAACGCCCATATTCACCGCGCTCGTATGATGCGCCGCCCAATAGAAGATGGCGTTGAAGATCGTGTAGCCGAGCCCGCCCATGCAGAAGAGGTAGCGCCAGTGGCGCGCGATGATCGGCCATTCGGCGCGCAGAGCCCGGCTCGCCAGCGTACCCAGAAGAAGCATCACCACGAGCCAGCGCAGCGACACGATCACCATGGGCGACATGTGACCGACCGACAGCCGGCCGGCGACGGCGTTGCCGGCCCAGCCGATCGTCGCCAGGCTGAGCAGCAGATAGGGCCGGCCCGTCAGGGCGGCCAGGATCCCCGCGAGCGCTCCCATGATCCTCGCTTACGAGGCCCCGCGCCCCGGCTCAATCGTGCACTCGCGCAACCCTGCCCCCCGCGTCGGAGGGCGCGGCCTAGCCCCTGCGCACGGGGCGTCGCCGTCCGCTTTTCAGAGCCTGATACCGCGCGATGATTTATTCTCGAGCGGCGTATTATCGTTCAGAAATATTGCACAATCACCCATGACGAGATGATATTCCGCCGACAGTGTTATCGCCGCTCCAGTCTGGTTTCGGGATTCATCGTTGGCTTGCTTCCCGTTGCATGCTAGCCGGGCCGCATGACCGGGATCACTCCGGCTTTATTTGGGGGGAATTATGACCAATCGTACTGCTCCGAGCGGAGCAGCGCGCTTCGGCCGCGTCGCCACGGCATCCATCCTGACCACGTTATGGCTGACCGGGGCCGCCATGGCCCAGGAGCCGGTCCGCATCGGCATCATCACCGACATGAGCGGCCCCTACTCCTCCCTGGCGGGACCGGGCGTCGTCATCGGCACCAGGATGGCGATCGAGGAATTCGGCGGAAAGGTCCTCGGCCGACCGATCGAGGTGCTGAGCGCCGATAGCGGGTTGAAGGCGGATATTTCGGTCTCGCGGGCGCGCGAATGGTACGACCAGCACGCTGTCCAGATGATCATCGAGGCGTCGGATTCGGCCTCGGCCGTCGCCCTTCAGAAGCTCGGCGAAAGCAAGAAGCGGATCAGCTTCCTCCATTCCGGCACGACCGCCCTCACCAATGCCGATTGCTCGCCCTACGGCATCCATTACGCATTCGACACCTATTCCATGGCGGGCGGAGCGGCGCGCGCCGCGGTCAAGGCGGGCGGCAAGAGTTGGTACTTCGTCACGGCCGACTACGTCTTCGGGAAGTCTCTCGAGGGCGACGCCGCCAAGATCGTCAAGGAACTCGGCGGCACGATCACCGGCAGCGTCCGCCATCCTCTGAACGCGCCCGACTTCGCGTCCTATCTGCTCTCAGCCCAGCAATCGAAGGCGCAGGTCGTGGCGCTCGCCAATGCGGGCCGGGACGCCCAGAACGCCGTCAAACAGGCGGCCGAGTTCGGGCTCGGGCGAAACCAGACCATCGTCCCGCTTCTGATGTTCGACACCGACATCGTCGGGCTCGGCCTCAAGGTCGCTCAGGGCATGGAACTCGCGACCGCCTTCTACTGGGACCTGGACGACAGGAGCCGCGCCTTCTCCAAGGCCTTCACGGCGATCCACAAGAGCCCGCCGACCATGAACCATGCCGGCGCCTATTCGGCGACGCTGCAATATCTGAAGGCGGTGGAAGCGGTCGGCTCGCTCGATCCCGACCGGATCATGGCTCATCTCAGGTCGGTGAAGCTGGAGGATGCCTTCTCGCGCAACGGGCGCGTCCGCGTCGACGGCCGGATGGTGCACGACATCTACCATGTGCGCGTGAAGACGCCCGAGAAATCGACCGGCCCGCACGACATCTTCAAGGTCCTGGCGACGATCGAGGGCGATGACGCCTTCATGCCGCTCGCGGACAGCACCTGTCGCCTCGTCAAGAAGTGAGGCGGCGCCGAGGGCCGGGCTTCGGTCCGGCCCTCAGGCGAGCCCGCCCATTTCGCGGATCACCGCCCATTCCTCGTCGGTGACCGGCTGCACCGAGAGGCGCGAATTGTTGATGAGGATCATCGTGGCGAGGCGCGGCTCCTTCTTCGCGTCGTCGAGCGTCACCGGCCGCTTCATCGGCTCGACCGCCTTGAGGTCGACCATGCCGAACCGGCCCGAGGCATCGGTGTGGTCGGGGTAGTATTCCTTGATGACCTCGACGATGCCGACGATCGCCTTGCCCTCGTTGGAATGATAGAAGAATCCGCGCTCGCCGATCTTCATCGCCATCAGGTTCAGCTTGGCGGAATGATTGCGCACCCCCGTCCATGGGGTTCCCTTAGCACCCGCCGCCACCTGCTCGTCCCAGGACCAGGCGGACGGCTCCGACTTGTACAGCCAATGTGCCATGAAGGGCTCCCGTTCAGGCGAGTTCGGATTTGAGCGGCCGCGCCATGAGCGCCGAGACGGTATCCGAAACGGAGCGGCGGCCGGCAAGGACGTCCGCCACCGCCTCGGCGATGGGCATCTCGACGCCCCGTGCCCGGGCGAGGCCGAGCAGGGCTTCGGCCGTGAAGGCGCCTTCGGCGAGCTTTCCCTCCGCAGCTTCCTCCGGCGTCGCGCCCTGGCCGAGGCGAAGCCCGAAGGCGAAGTTGCGCGACTGCGGCGAGGAGCACGACATCACGACGTCGCCGAGCCCGGAAAGGCCCATCAGCGTCGCGGGCGAGGCGCCATGGGCATCGGCGAAGCGCCGGAGCTCCGCGAAGCCCCGCGCGACGATGGCCGCCCGCGCGCTCTCGCCGAGGCTCCGGCCGGCGACGATCCCGGCCGCGATGGCGAGGACGTTCTTGGCCGCGCCGCCGATCTCGACGCCCCGCACGTCCGTCGCGTGGTAGACGCGGAGCGTCGGACCCGACAGGGCCGCGGCGAGTTCGGCAGCCAGGGCCTCGTCCGAGCAGGCGAGCGTCAGCGCGGTCGGTAGCCCCGCCCCCATATCCTGCGCGAAAGACGGGCCCGAGAGCACCGCGCAGGGCGAGGCGGCCCGCAGCGACGCAGCGACGTCGCTCAGGAACGAGCCCGTCGACCGCTCGATCCCCTTGGCGCAGATCACGATGGGGCAGCCCCGCCGGAGGGCGATGCCCGGCGCCTCGAGGGCCGCGCGGAGGGACTGGGCCGGAACGGCGAAGAGCGCCGCCTCGGCATCGGCGAGGGCCGCCGGATCGGCCGTCGGATGCACAGCCGGGCGCAGCGCAATGCCCGGCAGGCGCGGGTTCACGCGCGTCGCTGCGATCTCCGTGGCCGCTGCCGCATCGCGCAGCCACAGCACCACCTCGCATCCGGCGAGCGCCGCCGCATTGGCGAGGGCCGTGCCGAAGGCGCCCCCACCGATCACCGCGATCCGTCTCATGACGCGGGCGGCGCCGCCTCGAGTTCGGCGAGCGGCCAGCGCGGCCGGGCGGCGGCCGTCATGTCGTCGGTGAGGCCGAGGCGCAGGCGTTCCAGCCCCGCCCAGGCGATGATGGCGCCGTTGTCGCCGCAGAGCGGCAGCGGCGGCGCGACGAGGCGGAGACCCGCCTCCCCTGCAAGCCGCGCCAGCGCATCGCGGATCGCACCGTTCGCCGCGACCCCGCCGGCCGCGACGAGCGCGGTCGGCCGGCCGACGCGCTCGCGGAAATCGCGCAGCGCGACGCGGGTCCGGTCCTCGATCACGTCGACCACGGCCGCCTGGAAGCCTGCACACAGATCGGCGATGTCGGTCCCGGTCAGCGGTGCGACCTTCTCGGCCTCGATGCGGAGCGCCGTCTTGAGGCCGGAGAGCGAGAAATCGGGCTTCGGCCGCCCCATCATCGGACGCGGCAGCGCAAAGCGCTCCGGATCGCCCCGCCGGGCCTCGCGCTCGACCTCGGGACCGCCCGGATAGGCCAGGCCCAAGAGCTTGGCCACCTTGTCGAAGGCTTCGCCCAAAGCGTCGTCGATCGTCGTGCCGAGGCGGATATGATCGCCGACGCCGCGCACCGCGACGAGCTGCGTGTGGCCGCCCGAGGCAAGGAGGAGGAGATAGGGAAAGGCGACCTCGTCGGTCAGCCGCGGGGTCAGGGCGTGCGCCTCGAGATGGTTCACCGCGATCAGCGGCTTTCGCGCGACGAGGGCCAGCGTCTTGGCGGTGGTCAGCCCGACGAGGAGCCCGCCGATCAGGCCCGGCCCGGCCGCCGCCGCGATGCCGTCGACCTGGTCGAGCGTGACGTCCGCCGCCCTCAACGCCCGGGCGATCAACCGGTCGATCGCCTCGACATGGGCACGCGCCGCGATCTCGGGCACGACCCCGCCATAGCCCGCATGTTCGGCGATCTGGCTGAAGACCTCGTTCGACAGGATCACGCCGCGGCCATCGTCGCCGCTGGCGACCACCGCCGCCGCCGTTTCGTCGCAGGTTGTCTCGATCCCGAGGACGCGCATCGATCTCTTCGCCGCAGCCCCTTCGACGGAAGGGCACTCTCCGCCTATACGGGGCCGGTCCCACCGCGCAAGGCCGGCCTCGCATCCGGCCCGGAGCCGTCATGTCCGAACCCTCCCCTCTCGTCATCGGCACGCGCGCGAGCCCGCTCGCGCTGGCCCAGGCGCGGGAGGTCCAGGCGCGGCTCGCCGCGGAATCGGGGCTGCCGGAGGACGCATTGCCGCTCACACCCATGACCTCGACGGGCGACCGGATCCAGAACCGGGCTCTCTCGGAGGCCGGCGGCAAGGGCCTCTTCACGAAGGAGCTGGACGAGGCGCTCCTCGCCGGGACGATCGACCTCGCGGTCCATTCGGCGAAGGATCTGCCGACCGAATTGCCGCCCGGCCTCGCGATCGCCGGTTACCTGCCGCGCGAGGACGTGCGCGACGTGCTCCTGACCCCGCTCGCGGCCGATCTCGACGGCCTGCCGCCGGGGACGGTCGTCGGCTCGGCCTCGCTCCGCCGCCAGGCGATGGTGCTTCGGGCCCGCCCCGATTGCCGGGTGACGCTGCTGCGCGGGAATGTCGGCACGCGGCTGCGCCGCCTCGAGAGCGGCGAGATGGGCGCCACGCTCCTCGCCCTTGCCGGCCTCAAGCGCCTCGGCCTCGCCCATCTCGCCACGACGATCCTGCCGACAGACAGCTTCCTGCCGGCAGTCGGCCAGGGCGCGATCGCCATCACCATCCGCACCGGCGACGAGCGGGTCGCGCGCGCCCTCGCCCCCCTCTGCGACGCCGCGACCGGCTTCGCCCTTGCGGCCGAGCGCGCCTTCCTCGCCGTCCTCGACGGCTCCTGCCGGACGCCCATCGGCGGCCATGCCACCGTGGAGAAGGGAAGCCTCGCCTTCCGGGGCATCGTGCTCACGCCGGACGGCAAGCGGGCGGAAACCGTCGAACGCGCAGGTGATCCGGCCGATGCCGAGGCGATCGGGCGGGAGGCTGGACGCGACCTCCGCGCGCGGCTCCCGGCCGGGTGGGTCGCGGGCTGAGATGCGGGTTCTCGTCGGACGCCCACCGGACCAGGCCGAGGCGACGGCCCGCGCGCTCGTCGGGCGCGGTCACGAGGCGGTCCTCGCGCCGCTGCTCGCGATCGTGCCGACGGGCCATCCGCCGCACGTTGCGATACCGGCCGCCATCCTCGTGACGAGCGCCAATGCCGTACCGGCGCTCGCGACCCATCTCGGTCGCTTCCGCGACGTCCCGATCCACGCGGTCGGCCCGGCGACGGCTGAGGCCCTGCTGGAAGCCGGGTTCGCGCGCGTGGTGGCCGCTCAGGACGGCAAGACGCTCGCGCGCGCCGTCGGCAAGGCTTTTCCGCGCGGCGCCGCCCTGCTTCGCGTCGCGGGGATCCCGCGCCGCGACGAGCCCGAGGCGTCTCTGCGGCGCGCGGGCTTCGACCTGTCGGTGTGGGAGGTCTACGAGACGCGCACCGTGGCGGTGCTGCCGGACGTCGCCCGCACGGCCCTCGCCGAGGGAAGCCTCGACACGATCCTCCACTATTCCCCCCGCAGCGCCGAGACGCTGGTGAGGCTTGCGGCGGAGGCGGGCCTGGCCGCCGCGCTGCTGAAGCCGGTCCATCTGTGTCTGTCCCGCGCCGTCGCCGCGGCGCTCGACGGCCTCGGACCCATCCGCATCGCGGTGGCGAGACGGCCGGACGAGGCCGCCCTGCTCGACCTGATCGAACGCGCCCATCTCGGGCCGATTGACGCGCGGGCTCGCGCCCGCCTCAAATCGAGTGTTAGACAGGGAACGAATCCGCCCACCGGCACTTCTCAGCCAGCCAAGGACGACGGCCCCTCGATGAGCGATACGCGACGGGATCCCCTGCGGCGGACGCCGCCTACCATCGACCTGAAGGCCGAAGAGGTTGCGGCCAAGGACGCGTCCGCGAAGGACGCGCCCGGCAAGGGCGGGTCGACGACCGCAGCCGGCGGCACGGACGCCTCCGGCAAGCCCGACACGTCCAAGACGCAGCCCCCCGCGACCGCGGGCGCTCAGACGGGCAAGGAAGCCGGCAGCGGTGAGGCCAAGCCCGGCGAGCCCAAACCCGGCGAGGCCAAGCCGCCCGAAGCCAAGAACGTGGCGAGCCCGGCGTCTCCCCCCAAACCGGCCGGCGCGACGCCGTCGGACGGCAAGCCTTCTGCGGGCGGCCCCACGACCAGCGCGAAGCCGGACGACAAGGGCGCGAGCGCGGCTGCCGCCTCCTCCTCGGCGTCCGCCAAGGCCGATACGCCCAAATCCGGCGCGCCATTCTCCTCGACCGCTGCCCCGTCGGCATCGACGGCTGCGGCCTCCTCCTCGTCGGTGCCGGCATCCGGCAAGCCCGGCGCGACGGGCCCGTCGACGTCCTCCGCGGCCTCCTCCACCGCAACGCCCGGCCTCGGAACCAAGCCCGCCGAGGCGCCCGCGACCGGATCGTCGAAGCCCGCGGATGCGGCCTCCTCGGCCAAGGGCCCGTCCTCTCCGGCGAGCGCGGCCGCCACGAGCACAACGAAGCCTTCTTCCGCGACGCCCGCGAGCGGCACCGCCGCGCCCCAGACGCCCGCCACGGACAAGGATCGCACGCCTCCTCCCGCTGCGGCCGAGCCTCGCCGCGGCGGATCGGGCGCCGTCTTCGCGGCGGGCCTCGGCGGCGGCCTTCTCGGCGCGCTGCTGACCGCGGGCGCCCTCCAGTTCCTGCCCAATACCGGCGCCGACGAGCGCCTGGCGGCCCTTGAGCGCCGCATCGCGGAGCCGGGCACGATCGAGCCGCGCATCGCCGCGCTCGAATCCGGCCTGCGGCAGGCGGGCAACGATGCCAAGGCCGCCCGTGCCGCCGCCGAGACGGCCGGGAAACAGGCGGCGGAAGCCCTCGGCCGCCCGGCCGGGACGACCGCCGTCGCCGGCCCCGATCAGGAGGCCCGTGCCTCGATCCAGGCCCTGACCGGCCGCGTCGACGAGACCGCGAAGCGCCTCGACGAGACCGCCGCCGGCGTCGCCGAAGCCGCGAAGAAGGCCGACGAGGCGACAGCCGCCGCCGCACGCTTCGGCCCGATCACCACCAGCATCGGCCAGACGCTCGAAACGCTCGCTGGCAAGACGACGGAAGGCCTCGCCGCGGGCTCGAAGGCGATCGAGGCGCTGAACACCCATGTCCGCAGCCTCCAGACCGATGTCGGGACCCTGAGGACGGGGACCGCGACGCTCGATACACGCAGCGCCGATGCCGAGAAGCGGCTGACGACGCTGACCGATGGCCTCGGACGGGTCTCGGCCGATCTCGCCAAGCTCTCCCCGGCCGCGATCCAGGCCGGGCTCCGCGTCGTCGTCGCCGGCCGGCTGGACGATGCGATGCGCTCCGGCGCACCGCTGAAGCCCGCCATCGCGGCCCTGACGAAGCTCGGGACGGAGCCTGCCCTGCTCGCGCCGCTCCAGCCCTATGCCGAGGCGGCGGCGCCGAGCGCATCGACGCTCGCCGCGGAGTTCAAGCCCCTCGCCGACGCCATGACGGCCGTGCCGGCCCAGCCGGACGAGAGCTGGCTCGACAAGGGTAAGCGCCTCGTCGGCAAGGTCGTGACCGTCCGGGCCATCGGCGACGGCAGCGGCAGCGACGTGCCGGGCCTGATCGCCCGGATCGAGAGCTCCCTCGCGCGCGGCGCGGTCGGCGAGGCCAAGGCCGCCTGGGACAAGCTTCCCGAGGACAAGCGCCGCGTCTCGGCCACCTTCGGCGAACGCCTCGGCGGCCGCGCGGCGGCGGAAGACGCCGCCCGCCGGATCGGCGCACAATCGCTCGCCGCGCTCGACGCGGCCACGCGCTAGGAGCCGGCCCGGGATGGCGCGGGGTCTTCTCTGTCTCGCCGCCACGTGGATGGCGGCGTTTTGCGCGCTGATGCTGGGCGGCCCGTCCAGCGCGGTCTCCGCGACCTGGAGCGGGATGGAGTATTCGGTGGCCCTGACCGGTCCCGTCGTCGGATTTCTGACGCTGTTTCTCTTCTTTCCGGGCATCATCATCGCGATCAGCGGCGGCGACATGCCACCTCTCATCGTTTCGCTTCCCTTTGCCGCCGTCATCGTCGCGGCCGTCTACGCTGGGCTCGCTCGTTCCATGCCGATTGAGACCATGACGCTTGCGTGGCGAGGAGGCAGCTTCTCCGGATCCCTCGCATCGGGCGCCGCGAGCATGGTTGCCTTTGCCTACCTGATCGCGTTTCTCGTCGCCTTGAGCCGGGGCAACCTTCGGCTTTCGTCCGCAACCGGCCGCATGCGCGGTCACACGCGCTAGGAGCCTATCGAACCATGTGGCGCGTCCTTCTCTATCTCGCCCTCGTCGGCCTTGCGGCCTGGGGCGCGGTCTGGCTGGCCAGCAATCCCGAGACCCTCTCGATGACGTGGCGCGGGACCGAGTACTCGGTCTCCCTCGCGGTCGGCGTCACGGGCCTGGTGGCCGCGGCCCTTCTCATCGCCTTCGTCCTCGCGCTGATCCGCGGCGTGATCCGGCTTCCCTTCACGCTGCGGCGCCATGCGCGCGGCCGGAAGGAGAAGCGGGGCTACACGGCCCTCTCGCGCGGCATCGTGGCGGTGGGAGCGGGCGACGTGGTCGCGGCGCGGCGCTATGCGGGCGAGGCCGAGCGGCTGCTCGGGCACCAGCCCCTGGCCCTTCTGCTCAAGGCGCAGGCCGCTCAGGCCTCCGGTGACCGCGACCGGGCCGAGGCGACCTTCCGCGAGATGGCCGGCACGCCCGAGACGCGCGTCCTCGGTCTGCGCGGCCTCTATCTCGAAGCGCGGCGCCGCGGGGACGCGGCGTCGGCGGCCGAGCACGCCGAGGAAGCGGCCAGGATCGCGCCGTCGGTCGGCTGGGCCAGCGACGCGGTGCTCGAAGCCAAATCCGCCGAGGGCGACTGGACCGGTGCCGTGCGCATGATCGAGCGCCGCTCCTCGCTCGGCCTCGTCGACCGCGCCACCTCGCGGCGCCAGCGCGCCGTGCTGCTCACGGCCGATGCGATGCAGCGCGAGGCGAGCGATCCGAACGGCGCTCTCGCCACCGCCGAACAGGCCGCGAAACTCGCTCCCGACCTCGTGCCGGCGGCGACGCTGGCCGGACGGCTGCTCTCCGGCAAGGGCGACCTGAAGCGCGCCGCCAAGATCATCGAAGCCGCCTGGAGCGCCGAACCGCATCCCGATCTCGCCGGCGCCTATCTCAACCTGCGCCCGGGCGATTCGGCCCTCGACCGGATGCGTCGCGCGGAGACGCTGGCGAAGCTGTCGAGCTGGTCGGACGAGGCCCGGTTCGCGGTCGCGCGCGCCGCGATCGAGGCGCGCGATTTCCCGAAGGCGCGCGAGGCGCTGGCGCCCCTGCTCGGCGGCTCCGAGCGGCCGACGGTCCGCCTCTGCATGACGATGGCCGAGATCGAAGGCCGGAGCGGGCAGGCGGGCGCCGCCCGCGAATGGCTCGCCCGTGCCGCCCGCGCCCCGCGGGACAAGGCCTGGATCGCCGACGGCTACGTCTCGGATCGCTGGATGCCGGTCTCGCCGGTCACGGGTCGCCTCGACGCCTTCGTCTGGGAGACGCCGCCGGAAGCGCTCGGCGCGCCTGCCGAGGGGAACGAGGCCGCCTTCTTCGAGCCCGAGGAACCGGAAGCCGAGCTGCCGCCTTTCATCGGACGCACCATCGCGCCGCCCGCTCCGGTCGCGGCGGATCCCGCTCCGAAGGCACCGCCCGCGCCCGAACCCGTTCCGCCGGCCGTTCCGGCACCGGTTTCGACCCCGGCCGCCGCCGCAACCCCTGTCCCGGCCCCTGTCCCGGCCCCTGTTCCGCCGCCCGCCGCGAAGCCGCCGGTGCCGACATCGAAGGCGGGTCCGGCTGCCGAACCTCCGAAGGCCGCCGAGCCCATCAAGCCCGAGCCCCCGGCTCCCGGCAAATCCGCGGAGCCCAAGGACGGTAAGGACGCCAAGGCCCCGGCCGAGATCGCACCGCCCGCCAAGGCCACCGAGACGGCGAAGCCGGATACCCCGAACGGGTCCGGACCGGTCCGGACCCGGCCGGCCGCGGAGCCGGAGCCGGTCGTCTTCCCCGTGCGCCATCCGCCGGACGATCCGGGTCTGGAAGGCGGCGAGGATCGTCGGCAGCGGTTCAGGTTACGCGTGTGATGATCGCCCCCGGCCTCCTCCCCCGAGGCTTTGGGATCGCTGGAGTGAACCTCATGCTTCGGTCACGTCTTCTCGCTGCCGCCCTACTCTCCGCACTCGTGTTGCCGATCGCGGCACAGGCGCAGCAGGCGGCCCCCGCCACGAGCCCCGCGAAACCGGCCCCCGCTGCGCCCGCGACCGCACCGGCCGCGAAGCCGGCGCCAGCTCCCGCTGCCACGCCGGCCGCGACCAAGCTGCTCGACCTCAATTCGGCGACCAAGGAAGAGCTCGAGGCGCTTCCGGGCATCGGTGCCGTCCGCTCCGAGGCCATCATCAAGAACCGGCCCTACCGGGGGAAGGACGACCTCGTCCGCAAGAAGATCGTTCCTCAGAACGTGTACGACCAGATCAAGGACCGGATCATCGCCAAGCAGGCGTGATCCACGCCTCTCGGCGCCGAGAATCCTCTGTAGGTCCCCGGCAGACGGCGCCGGGACGGTTGCGCCATGCTATAGGCTCCGAGGAATCGGGGCCGGACCAGGACGCGTGACCGACAGCGACATCATGGATAGGGCAAACGAACTGGAAGGCGCCTGCCGAGAGCAGGGCCTGCGGATGACCGGCCAGCGGCTGACGATCCTGTCGGTCCTCTCCCGCGCCGACGATCATCCCGACGCCGCCGAGTTGCATCGCCGGGCCGCGGCGATCGATCCCGGCATCTCCATGGCGACCGTCTACCGGACCGTGAAGCTGCTGCAGGACAAGGGGATTCTCGCCCGTCACGCCTTCGCGGACGGCCCCGCCCGCTACGAGAGCGCGGCCCAGGCCCATCACGACCATCTCATCGATATCGAGAGCGGCCGCGTGATCGAGTTCCATTCCCCCGAGATCGAGCGGCTCCAGGAGGAGATCGCCCGCAATCTCGGCTTCCGGATCGTCAGCCACCGGCTCGAGATCTACGCGAAGCCGATCAAGGGGCGGAAGCGGCCGTAGGGGTCGGAACAAGGTCAGGTCGAACCCGACGTTCGACGCCCCCCTGCCCAAGATGCAAGCCCAGGCTCCTCATGCTGAGGTGCTCGCCCGCAGGGCGAGCCTCGAAGCACGCGCGACGATGGTGCGCCCTTCGAGGCTTCGCTTCGCGAAGCGCCTCAGGATGAGGAGGGGGCGAGCTTGCGCTCCGCCCCTTACGCCCGCGCGCGCCGCTTCGGGGCTCGGGTCGCCGTCGGCACCGGCGTCGCCTTCTCGTCGAAGAGCTCGGCCAGCTTCTCCGTCATCGCGCCGCCGAGTTCCTCGGCATCGACGATCGTGACGGCGCGCCGGTAGTAGCGCGTGACGTCGTGGCCGATGCCGATCGCGATCAGCTCCACCGGCGAGCGGTTCTCGATCTCGTCGATGATGTGGCGCAGGTGCCGCTCGAGATAGTTGCCGGCATTCACCGACAGCGTCGAATCGTCGACCGGCGCGCCGTCCGAGATCACCATCAGGATCCGGCGCTGCTCCATGCGGCCGAGCAGGCGCTGATGCGCCCAGTCCAGCGCCTCGCCGTCGATGTTCTCCTTCAGCAGCCCCTCGCGCATCATGAGGCCGAGATTGCGCCGCGCGCGCCGCCAGGGCGCATCCGCGGATTTGTAGACGATGTGGCGCAGGTCGTTCAGGCGGCCGGGACTGGCCGGCTTGCCGCCCTGGAGCCAGCTCTCGCGCGACTGTCCGCCCTTCCAGGCCCGCGTCGTGAAGCCGAGGATCTCGACCTTGACGCCGCAGCGCTCGAGCGTGCGCGCCAGGATGTCGGCGCAGGTGGCCGCGACGGTGATCGGACGGCCCCGCATCGAGCCCGAATTGTCGATCAGGAGGCTCACCACCGTGTCGCGGAAATCGGTGTCCTTCTCCTGCTTGAAGGAGAGGGGCTGCTGCGGGTCGATGACGACACGCGGCAGGCGGGCCGGATCGAGGATGCCCTCCTCGAGATCGAAGTTCCAGGAGCGGTTCTGCTGCGCCAGCAGCCGCCGCTGCAACCGGTTCGCCAGACGGCCGACGACGCCCTGGAGATGCGAGAGCTGCTTGTCGAGATAGGAGCGCAGCCGGGCCAGTTCCTCGGCGTCGCACAGCTCGTCCGCCTCGATCTCCTCGTCGAACTTGGTCGTGAAGGCGTGGTATTCCGGACCGCGGTTCTCGTTGGCGCGGGATGGCGGCGGGCGCCAGGCCTCGGAGGCCTCGTCCGCATCCGATTCCTCCATGTCCTCGGGCATCTCGCCCGTCGGAGCATCGGCGGATTCGGTCGCCCCGTCCTCCAGCTCCTCCGTCGCGTCGTCCTGAAGGTCGATCTCGGCGCGCTCTCCGTCGGCGCGCTCCTCCGCCTCGCCTTCTCCGCCCTCCTGCTGCTCCGAATTGTCGGCGTCGTCCTCGTTCTGGTCGTCCTCGCGGTCGAAAGCCGCATCGTCCGCCATGTCGAGCGAGGACAGCAATTCGCGCACCGATTGCGCGAAGGCGCGCTGATTCTCGAGATTCGACAGAAGGCCGTCGAGATCGGTCCCCGCCTTGTCCTCGATGAAGTCGCGCCAGAGGTCGACGATCTTCTCGGCCGAGGCTGGCGGCTTCCGCCCGGTCAGCCGCTGCCGCACCATGAGGGCGACCGCGTCTTCGAGCGGCGCGTCGGCCCGGTCGGTGATCTCCTCGTAGCGGCCGCCGCGGTGATAGCGGTCCTCGATCATCGCCGAGATGTTCTGGGCGACGCCCTCCATCCGGCGGGAGCCGATGGCCTCGACGCGGGCCTGCTCGACGGCGTCGAACACGGAGCGCGCCGCCTGGGCCTGAGGCGCGAAGCGGCGATGCAGGGCCGCGTCGTGACAGGCGAGGCGCAGAGCCATTGAATCGGCGTGACCGCGCACGATGGCGACGTCTTCCGGGCTGACCTTGCGCGGCGGCTCGGGCAGCCGCGCCCGCTCACCGGACAGCGAGGGCCGGTCGGGCGCGTAGGTGACTTCGAGCTCGGGCCTGTGCGCGATGGCGCGCAGGCAGGCCGCGATCGAGCGCTTGAGGGGCTCGTTCGGCGGCTCCCGCCGTTCGCCCGGCTTGCGGTTCGAGATCGTCATGTGGACAGACGCTGTGCGAGTTCCGTCAGGCTGCCGGCGGCGACGTCGACGGGAACCAGAGGCTGGGTCTCGCCCGTGCCCGGCCCATGCTCGTCGGGGCGCGCGATATGAGCCGTCCGGAGCCCGCACTCGGCGGCGGCCGCGAGGTCGTAGGAATGGGCGGCCACCATCATGCAGCGCTCCGGCGGGAGCCCGAGCGCTTCGGCCGCCGCGAGATAGACCGCCGGCTTCGGCTTGTAGTCCCGCGCGATCTCGGCCCCGAGGATCGCGTCCCAGACGAAGCCGTTCTTCCGGGCGAGGTCGACCATCAGGCCGATATTGCCGTTCGAGACCGGCGCGAGCCGGAACTTCCGGCGCAGGCGGGAGAGGCCGAACTCGACGTCCGGCCAGGCGTCCAGCCGGTGCCAGAGGAGGTTGAGCTGTACCCGGGCATCCTCAGCCAAGTCGGTCAACCCGAAGCGAGGCAGGATGCGCTCGAGGTTTTCGCGGTGAAGCAGATCGAGCTTCACGTAGCCGCGATCCCCCTTGCGCACGCCCTCCATGCCGGGCTGGTACTCGTCCCGCCAGGCATCGGCGAAGGCGAAGCCGTCGATCTCCCGCCCGATGATCGGCGGCGCGTCGCGCGCGATCGAGCCGCGCCAGTCGACCAGCGTCCCGAACACGTCGAAGAACAGAGCCCCGACCTCGGGCACCGCGTCCCCCTCGCCTGCCTCAGCCATGGGGGCTCCGTCTCAGCTCAGCGCGACGTTGACGGCGCTCTCCGGCAATTCCTTGCCGAAGGTGCGCTGGTAGAACTCGGCGACGAGGGAGCGTTCGAGCTCGTCGCACTTGTTGAGGAAGGTCAGCCGGAAGGCGAAGCCGACATCCGAGAAGATCTCGGCATTCTCCGCCCAGGTGATCACCGTGCGCGGCGACATCACCGTCGAGAGGTCGCCGTTGATGAAGGCGTTGCGGGTGAGGTCGGCGAGCCGGACCATCTTGCCGACGATGTCCCGGCCCTCGGGGTTCCGATAGTGGTGCGCCTTGGACAGGACGATGCCGACCTCGACGTCGTGCGGCAGGTAGTTGAGCGTCGTCACGATCGACCAGCGATCCATCTGCGCCTGGTTGATCTGCTGCGTGCCGTGATAGAGGCCCGAGGTGTCGCCGAGCCCGACCGTGTTGGCCGTCGCGAAGAGCCTGAAGGCGGGGTGGGGACGAATGACCCGGCTCTGGTCGAGCAGGGTCAGGCGGCCCGAGGATTCGAGCACGCGCTGGATCACGAACATCACGTCCGGCCGGCCGGCATCGTATTCGTCGAAGACGAGCGCGACGTTGTTCTGGTAGGCCCAGGGCAGGATGCCGTCGCGGAACTCCGTGACCTGCTTGCCCTCCTTGAGGACGATCGCGTCCTTGCCGACGAGGTCGATCCGGGAGACGTGGCTGTCGAGGTTGATGCGGACGCAGGGCCAGTTCAGCCGCGCCGCGACCTGCTCGATATGAGTCGACTTGCCGGTGCCGTGATAGCCCGTGACCATCACGCGCCGGTTCCGCGAGAAGCCGGCAAGGATGGCGAGCGTCGTCGGGGGATCGAAGATGTAGTCCGGATCGGTATCCGGGACGTGGCTCTCCGACGTGGAAAAGGCGGGAACTTCGAGGTCGGTATCGATTCCGAAGACCTGGCGGACGGACACCTTCATGTCCGGAACGGCCGGAGGGGCATCGGTTGTCATCAGCATCGAATGAGCCTTCTTCGGGGCAGGGCGTGACCGAGCCCTGACGGTCCCGGTGAGTTGGGCGCTGTTGTCAGACTGTCTTAGCGGCGTGCCCGTCCGCGTGCAATTTCGAGACCGGTGCTCGACAGGACCAAAAAGGGCACGATCAGCAGAGGCCGGCGGCCTTGAGCGTGTCGTGAGCCCGGATGATCTCGCGCAGCCGGTCCTCGAAAGACCGGTCGCCGCCATGCGCGTCGGGGTGAAAACGCTTCACGAGCGTCTTGTACTGAGCCTTGATGGCGGCTGCATCGGCGTTGTCGTCGAGCCCCAGCGTCTCGAGCGCACGCATGACGGGAGCCGGACGGCGAGGCCGTTCGGGCTCGGCCGCGCGGCGCGCGTGAAAGGGTTGCGCGGAGCGCAGGACACCGAACGGATCGAGATAGTCGAAATCGTTCGTCGGCGGCGGGGAGCCGTCCTTGCGGCGGCGGCCGGTGGCCGCGTTGCTGGCCGAGTTCCAGGTCGGCCGGTGGCCCGTCGAGGCATCCTTCTGGAACGCCATGACGTCGTCGTCGGCCATGCCGTCGAAATAGTTGTAGCGCTTGTTGTACTCGCGGACGTGATCGAGGCAGAAGCGCCAGTACTCCCCCTCGCGTCCGCGTCCCTTCGGGGCCCGGTGCGGACCGGCAGCGGAACAGCCGGGATGCTCGCAGGTGGGCTCGGCCTTCCTCGGCTCGTCGGCGGAGGGCTTGATCCTGATGCGGTCGAAAAGGGGTGAGTTGAGGTCCATATGAGCCGATTATGGGAGCGCGGCGGGCGTTCGGGCAACCCCGCCGGGACGAGCCAGCGAGCCCGCGCGAGGTTGACGTGGCGTTAAGAGACTGGATCGACGAGGCTTTGCGTCGGGAATTTTCGACCGAGACCGTCTCGGTGCTGGACGAATCCCACCTCCATGCGGGCCATGCCGGCTGGCGCGAGGGCGGCGAAACTCATTTCAGGGTGGATGTCGTATCGCCGGCCTTCGCCGGCAAGAGCCGCGTCGAGCGGCACCGTCTGGTGAACCAGGCCCTCGCACCGGCCTTCGCGCGCGGCCTTCACGCGCTCGCCATCAAGGCGCGGGCGCCGGGCGAATAGCCCGGGCCGGCCGCGGCGGCGCGAAGAGGTAGATCGCAAGGGCGGCGACGAGCGCGATGCCGAAGGCGAGGAAGAGGCGCTGATAGGCCTCCGGTGCCGCCATCCCCTCGCCGATCCAGCCGCTCACGGCCCGCCCCGACAGCCACTGCACCAACCCGCTGCCGCCGATGAAGGCGAAGTTCATGAAGGTGATGCCCCGGCCGACGAGGGCCGCCGGCATGAAGGACCGGGCGTGCTCCAGCAGGACGGCATACATGATGCCGAAGAAGCCGATCGCGGTGAGGATCGCGACCGCCGCCCAGACATCGCGCGCATAGCCGAGGCCGAGAGCCAGGAAGCCGCAGGTTCCGATGGCGATGCCGCAGGCGGTGGTGGTCTTCGCTCCGATCCAGCGCTCCAGCGCGCCCGAGATGATGGCCCCGAGCGACATGGCGAGCGCCATGGCGAGCACGGCGTTCCCGAGCGGCTCGGGCGCGAGCCCGAAGGTGCTGGTCAGATACGGCGCGATCCACACGGACCGGGTCGCGATCACGACGGCGTAGCTCACGAGCGCGAGCGGCACGAGTAGCCAGATCACGCGGATCGAGAGGATCGTCTTCAGGCCGCCGAGAAGCGAATCCCCGCCCGTCCGCTCCGCTGGCGGAGGGTCCCGCACCAGAAGCCAGACCGAGACCGCCGAGGCGAGGGTCAGGGCGGCGATGCCCATCAGCGAGCCGCGCCATCCGAAGCGCTCGGCGGCGAGGACGAGCGGCGTCGCGCCGAGGAGGTTCCCGATCGAGCCGATGCCGAGGATGGCCGACGACAGAAAGGCGAATTGGTGCGGCCGCGTCCGCGCGACGATGTAGAGCGAGGACATGTAGATCGGCGAACAGCCGATCCCGATCAGCACCATCGCGATCACGGCATCCGTGAACCCCGATGCGAGGGCGAGCCAGAGCGCTCCTCCAACGGCGGCCAGCATGGCCAGGGCCAGCATCCGCCTCGGCCCCCAGCGGTCGAGCGCATAGCCGACCGGAAACTGCGCGAAGGCGAAGGCGAAGAACCAGGCGGCGGACAAAGTCCCCAACGCGGCCGGATCGAGCCGGAGGTCTCGGGTCATGTCGGCCGAGACGACGGCCAGGAACGAGCGGTAGAACTGGCTCAGAGTGTACGCGAAAAGAAGAACGAGAAAGCTCGTCACGGCCGCCTGGCCCTCTCATGCCCGCCCCGGTTCGGCACGGGTTCCTCCCGGATGCTCTCGAAGCCGGAGGCTCACCCTCCCCTGGACGGGGAGGGTCGGCACACCGCGATCAGCAGGCGGACCGACCCGCCCGCCCGCGGCCTACTTCACGCGCTCGAGCACCGAGACGTAGTTCGCGACCGCGGCACCGCCCATGTTGAAGATGCCGCCGAGCGTCGCGCCCTCGACCTGGATGCCGCCGGCCTCGCCGCAGAGCTGCATCGCGGAGAGGGCGTGCATCGACACGCCCGTCGCGCCGATCGGATGGCCCTTCGACTTCAGGCCGCCCGAGGGGTTCACCGGCAGCTTGCCGCCCTTCAGCGTCCAGCCTTCCTTGATGGCGCGCGCGCCCTGCCCTTCCGGCACGAGGCCCATCGCCTCGTACTCGATCAGCTCGGCGATGGTGAAGCAGTCGTGCGTCTCGACGAAGGAGAGGTCCGACAGCGCGATCCCAGCCTGCTCGAGGCCCCGCTGCCAGGCGACCGTGCAGCCCTCGAACTTCAGGATGTCGCGCTTCGACAGGGGCAGGAAATCCTGCGCATGGGCCGTGCCGCGGAAGGCGACGGCGCGCTTCATGCCCTGCGCGGTCTCGCCATCGGCGATGACGAGCGCGGCGGCGCCGTCGGAGACGAGCGAGCAATCGGTGCGCTTCAGCGGCCCGGCGACGAAGGGGTTCTTCTCCGATTCCTGGCGGCAGAAGTCGAAGCCGAGATCCTTGCGCATCTGGGCATAGGGGTTGTCGACGCCGTTCTTGTGGTTCTTCGCGGCGATGAGCGCCAAGGCATCGGACTGATCGCCATGGCGCTGGAAATAGGATTGCGCGATCTGGCCGAACACGCCGGCGAAACCGCCCTGCACGTCGCCCTCCTCGGCGAGATAGGAGGCCTTGAGCAGGTTCCGTCCGATCTCGGCGGAGGGCGTGCGCGTCATCTGCTCGACGCCGACGACGAGGACGACCTTCGCGTGCCCGGCCTCGATGGCGCGGACGCCCTGCTGGACGGCGGCCGAGCCGGTCGCGCAGGCGTTCTCGACGCGGGTCGTCGGCTTGAAGCGAAGCCGGTCATCGGCCTGGAGCACGAGCGAGGCGGTGAAGTCCTGCGGCGAGAAGCCGGCGTTGAAATGGCCGAGCAGGATCTCGTCGACCTCGTCCGGACCGATGCCGGCATGGTCGAGCGCCTCGCGCACGACGCGGACGACCAGGCTCTCGACGGTCTCGGCGTCGTGCTTGCCGAAGGGGGTGTGGGCCCAGCCGACGATCGCCGGCTTCTGAGGGAGCTGGTCCATGGCGTTTCTCCGATCCGTTGACCGAGGCCTATGCACGGTTCGAAATGGCCGGACAAGACGCGCGGGCGCGGGGCAGGCCGGATGCCGGCTAGCGGGCCGACACCAGAAGCAGCAGCACCCCAACCACGATCATCGCCATCCCGGCGATCTCGCGCCGGGATGTGTCCTGGTGGAGAAGCTTGCGCGAGACGGCCTGGGCCATCAGCACCTCGACGAGAGCGAGGGTCCGGACATTGGCCGCGGCCGTGAGCGCGAAGCCGATGAACCAGAACTGCGAGGCCGCGGCGCCGGTGAAGCCGGCGAGCAGCGAGGACCGCCATTCGCGCAGGCTCCCCATCATCGCCGCCCTGTCGAAGGCCAGAAGCCAGACGAGCAGGATCGCGGTCTGGAGCGCGAGGGCACAGGAGAGGGTGGTCGAGGCGCGGACGAGAAAGGAGCCCGAATCGAGCGCGAGGATCGCGCCGCGATAGCCGACGGCGGACAGGGCGAAGAGGCCTCCCGAGACGATCCCGAGCGCGATCGGCTTCAGGCCGCCCTGAAGGGCCTCCCCGGCCGTGCGCTTCGACCAGGACATCGCGACGACGCCCGCGCTCGCGATCCCGACCGCCAGGATGCCCGGCAGCGACAGCCGGTCCCCGAGCACCAGGAAGCCGAACACCGCGATCTGGATCGCCTCCGTCTTGATCAGCGCCGTCACGACCGAGAAGGATCGATCCCGCATCGCCGCCAGCATCATCGCCGTGGCCAGGATCTGCGAGACGGCGCCGAGCACGAGGAACCCGGCGAAGCCGGCACCGGGCCCGGGAAGGGACTCGCCCGTGGCAAGAAGGATACAGGCGAGGAAAACGAGCGCGAAGGGGAACCCGTAGAGGAAGCGGACCTGGGTCGCGCCGACCGTGCCGATCGTCTCGGTCAGGCGCCTCTGCATGGCGTTGCGGGCGACCTGCCCCGCCGCGGCGATCAGGGTCACGGGCACCCAGAGGAACGTGATGTCCATGACGATCGTGTCTTGCCGGTTTCGTGCTATGCCTTGGTGTCGCCACGTATGAGGGGATAAGTGAGGGGGCACAAGCGCATGGCTGATGCGCTGACGTTTCCATCCCTTTTCGCGCGCTCGATCCCTGCCGCCCGATTCTCGCCGTTCTGGAGCTGACCCGCATGAGAGCGAGGCCGAGAGCCCTTATCGCGACTGCCCTGGCCCTGGCCGTCGGCGCATTCGGGACCGCGTCCGCGCAGACCCCGTCCCTGGTCGTCGACGCGGCTTCGGGCCGGGTGCTCCATGCCGAACGGGCGACCGATCCCTGGTATCCGGCCTCCGTCACCAAGCTGATGACGGTCTATGTCGCGCTCGATCAGGTGAGGTCAGGTCGGCTGCGCATGAATTCGCTGCTGACCATGTCGGAGCGGGCGGCCGCGATGCCGCCCTCGAAGATCGGCCTGCGCCCGGGCCTGACGCTCACGCTCGAGAACGCGCTGAAGATCATCATGGTGAAGTCGGCGAACGACGTCGCCACCATGATCGGCGAGAATGTCGGCGGGTCCATGGAGGGCTTCGCGGCGATGATGAACCAGGCCTCCCGCCGCCTCGGCATGAACGAGAGCCGCTGGTACAATCCGAGCGGCCTGCCGGATAATCGCCAGGTGACCTCCGCCCGCGACATGGCGATCCTGGCGCGGGCGCTGCTGCGCGAGTTCCCGGATCGGCAGGACCTGTTCAGCATCGGTGCCGTGCAGCTCGGCAGCGTCGTCATGCGCAACCATAACGGCCTCCTCGGACGCTATCCGGGGGCCGACGGCATGAAGACCGGCTTCATCTGCTCCGGCGGATTCAACATCGTCGCCTCCGCCCAGCAGGGCGGCCGCCGCCTGATCACGGTGGTCATGGGTCACGCGTCCTCGAAGGAGCGCGATCTGCGCGCCGCCCAGCTCTTCGACGCCAATTTCAGCTCCTCCGGCTGGGGCGCGGGCACGCTCGAGACGCTGCCTCTCTCGGCCTCCATGGCGGCCCCCGACATGCGGCCCGTCGTCTGCGGTCCGAAGCGCAGGCAGCCGGCCGAGGAGGAGGACAATGTCGCCTCCTCCGACAACCCGCTCGCCGCCATGTTCGCGAGCGCCGCTCCGCGCCGCACGCTCGGCCCGCGCGTCGCCTTCGCGCCGACTCCCGTCTGGGTCGGCGCCCAGCCGGGCGGCAACGACGACGAGGCCCTGACCAAGGGTCGCGGACGCTCCCAGCTCGCCAGGCGCAACGGCCGCTCGCGGGTCGCGACCCCGACGCCCGCCAGCCGGCCGGGCCCCGCCGCCATGGCCTTCACCTCGAGCTCGGCGACGCCGTCGATCATCGCCGGCAAGCCGCGCCTGCCCCCGAGAGGCGCCGCACGGGCGAGCGCCGACGCGACGGTCGCGGATACGAAGCGCAAGGCGAACGCCGCCGGCGCCGTCCTGCCGCCCCAGCGCCGGGCTGCCGCGGCCACCGCCAAGCCGACGCCGGCCGTGCAGGGCACGAACCCTGCCGCGAGAACGGCCAGCCGCAAGCCGGCGCCCGCCAAGAAGTCGGCCGCCGCCAAGGCGGATTGATCGGAGACAAGACGGAGCCAGCCGTGGCACAGGACGGCATGCCAGACCGCGGCCCCCTTCCACCGATCCCCCTTACCGTCCTCACCGGCTTCCTCGGAGCCGGCAAGACGACGCTGCTCAACCGGCTCCTGCGCGATCCGGCGCTCACCGACACGGTCGTGATCGTGAACGAGTTCGGGGCAGTCGGGATCGACCACCTGCTCGTCGAGCAGTCCGACGAGGGCATGGTCCTGCTCTCGGCCGGGTGCCTGTGCTGCACGATCCGCGGCGACCTCGTCTCGACCCTGGAAGACCTGCTGCGCCGCCGCGACAACGGCCGGATCATGCCCTTCCGCCGGGTCGTCATCGAGACGACGGGGCTCGCGGATCCCGCGCCCGTCCTCGCGGCCGTGCTGCACCACCCCTATCTCAAGCTGCGCTACGGGCTCGAAGGCGTGGTCACGGTCGTGGATGGCGTGACGGGCCTCGCAAGCCTCGAGCACCACGAGGAGGCACGCCGGCAGGTCGCGGTCGCCGAGCGGATCGTCGTGAGCAAGAGCGACCTCCCCGAGGCGGAGACCGTCCCGCTGGAGGCGCGGATCCGCGCGCTCAATCCCGGCGCGACCATCATCCGGGCCGTCCAGGGCGACGTGCCTGCCGAACGGCTCCTGTTGGGCGGCCTGTTCGGCCTCGACGGCAAGATCGGCGACGTCGAGGCCTGGCTACAGGCCGAGGCGAGCCGGCCGGACGATCACCACGCTCACGACCATTCCCATCCACATGACGGCCATGCCCATCATGGGCACGGCCACCATCATGGGCATGGCCATCACCATCACGACCCGAGCCGGCACGACGAGCGCATCCGCTCTCTCGTCCTGACGAGCGAGGCGCCGATCGCCGAGGGATCGCTCGACCTCTTCCTCGACATGGTCCGGTCGACCTTCGGGCCTCGGATCCTGCGCCTGAAGGGGCTCGTCCGCCTCAAGCGCGAGCCCGACAGGCCGCTGGTCATTCAGGGCGTCCGCCGCGTCCTCCATATCCCGACCATGCTGCCGGTATGGCCGGACGGCGATCGCCGCACGCGCATCGTGATGATCGTCGAGGACGTGCCGGGCGAGGCCATCGAGCGGATGTGGGGCGCCTTCGCCGGCATCCCGTCCCTCGACGCACCGGACGCGGCCGCGCTCGCCGACAACCCCCTCGCCCCCGCGACCTTGCGGGGCTGAGGCCCACCGCGACCGCCATTACGGAGCTGCCCAGCGCAGCCCCGGAAACCGAGCGAAATCCCGGTCCAGCGTGATCCATTCGCAACCGCTCTCGATGGCGAGCGCCGCGAGCCACGCATCCGTGGTGCGCGGACCTTGTGTCGCCGTATCGAGGCAGAGGCGGCGGAAGATGTCCCAGTGGCGCGCGCCGGGCTCTATCGCCTCAGCATGCGGCTGGCTCGTCAGATCCTCGCAGAAGCCGAAAGCCTCCTCCAGCGAACTCGGCGTCCGGAAGATGCGCGGCGAGGTCGTGATGCGGATCACCGCACTAAGCACGAGAGACGACAGGCCGAAGCGCGGGCCGCCGAGGACGATGCTGGTCAGCCAGGCGCGGCAACGCTCGTGGTGGGGGCTGTCAGCCCGGAAGGCATAGATCAGGACGTTGACGTCAGGCAGGATCATGCGGTGCGGTCAGGCGCCCGGCGTCGTCGAGATCCTCGATCTCCCGGATCGTGAACGAGCGATCCAGATCGATGCCGGGAAGAAGACCGCCGCCGGCGCGACTGATCCGCGGCAAACGTCGCCGGGCCGTATCCGGCTCGGCCTTGTCGCGGACGACTTGCCGCAAGCCTTCCTCGATCAGTGCCGCCAAGGTGCTGCCACCGGCAGCCGCCTTGCGGCGTGCCTTGTCCATGAGATCAGCAGGCAATCGCACGGTGGTGCGCTCGATCGACATGCCGGTCAGGATGAGCCGGCACGCCGATATGTCAAGCACGCGCGTCCCCTGTCGGGGCGTCCTTGCGGAAAGCTCTTCTCCTCACCCGGCTCGGGCTTCCGCCCGAGTCCGTTCTCTGCCCTTGGGAGTGTCGCAGCGGGCGCCCCTCAGGCCGCGCGCTTCTTCTCGGCGAGGAGGCCGCGCTCGATCAGGCACTCGGCGATCTGCACCGCGTTGAGCGCCGCGCCCTTGCGCAGGTTGTCCGAGACGCACCAGAAGGCGATGCCGTTGTCGACCGTCGAATCGTCGCGCAGGCGCGAGATGAAGACCGCGTCCTCGCCCGCGCTCTCGTGGGGGGTCATGTAGCCGCCGGGCTCGCGCTTGTCGTCGATCAGGATGCCGGGCGCCGCGCGCAGGATCTCGCGCGCCTCGTCGGCCGAAAGCGGGTTCTCGAACTCGACATTCACCGCCTCCGAATGGCCGATGAAGACCGGCACGCGCACGCAGGTCGCGGTCAGCTTGATCTTCGGGTCGAGCATCTTCTTGGTCTCGACCACCATCTTCCACTCTTCCTTGGTGAAGCCGTCCTCCATGAAGACGTCGATCTGCGGAATGAGGTTGAAGGCGATGCGCTTCGGGAACTTCTTCCGCTCCATCTGCGACAGCGAATAGACGCTCTTGGTCTGGTCGTAGAGCTCGTCCATGCCTTCCTTGCCGGCGCCGGAGACCGACTGGTAGGTCGAGACGACGACGCGCGTGATCTTCGCCGCGTCATGGAGCGGCTTCAGCGCGACGACGAGTTGCGCGGTCGAGCAGTTCGGGTTGGCGATGATGTGCTTCTTCGTGAAGCCCGCGATGGCGTCCGCGTTTACCTCCGGCACGATCAGCGGCACGTCGGGATCGGTGCGGAAGGCCGAGGAATTGTCGATCACGACGCAGCCCTGCGCGCCGATCTTCGGCGACCACGCCTTGGAGACCTCGCCGCCGGCCGACATCAGGCAGATATCGGTGTCCGCGAAGTCGTAATCTTCGAGCGCGCGGCACTTGATGACCTTGTCACCGAACGAGACCTCGGTGCCGACGCTGCGGCGCGAGGCGAGGGCGACGACCTCGTCGGCCGGAAAACCGCGCTCGGCCAGAATGCCCAGCATCTCGCGGCCCACATTGCCGGTCGCGCCGACAACGGCAACCTTGTAGCCCATCTCACTCTCCTGATCGTCCGAAGGAAGAACGCCCGTCCAGGGCGCGGAACTGATACGCCCGAGGTCTCGATCCAGGGATGGTTCGATCCGGGCGCGAACGCGAAACCGGCTCTCGGGCCGGGCTCAGCCGATGCGTTTCAGCCGCCGCGTCGGGCGGATGATCGTCGTGAAGGCGAGGGTCGCGGTCATGGCCATGGTCTGCCGAATGGGGGTGAGGACCACGGACGACGCGATCTGTCAAGGTCGCCGCCACCGAGACCGGAGGCCCTCGCGCATTGATCGCCTGTCCGATTTTGGCGATATGCCGGAGATCGACAATCGGCCGAAGCCGCCGCACCGGAGGAACCATGACCTTTCCGAAGCCGAACGAGGTCACGAAGGTCGCCGTCGTGGGCGCCGGCACGATCGGCGCCTCCTGGGCGGCATGGTTCCTCGGGCGCGGGCTCACCGTCGCCGTGACCGATCCGCTCCATGGCCGCGACCAGTTCCTCCACGATTATGTCGCCAAGGCCTGGCCGGCCCTCGTGCGGATCGGCGCCGCGCGGGAGGCCGAGCCGGCCTTCGACCGGCTGTCCTTCAGCCCCGAACTCGAGGAGGTGCTCGACGGCGCCTCGGTGGTGCAGGAAAACGCGCTGGAGCGGCTCGATCTCAAGCAATCGCTCCTCGCCCGGATCGACGCCGCCCTGCCGCCGGACCGGCTGATCGCCTCCTCGACCTCGGGCTTCAAGGCGAGCGAGCTTCAGCAGACCATGGCGCATCCGGAGCGCCTCGTGATCGGGCACCCCTTCAACCCGCCCCATCTCATCCCGCTCGTGGAGGTCGTCGGCGGCGAGAAGACCGATCCGTCCGCGGTCGCCTGGGCGATGGAGTTCTACCGCGCCGTCGGCAAGCATCCGATCCACGTCAAGAAGGAAGTGCCGGCCCATATCTCGAACCGGCTCCAGGCGGCGCTCTGGCGCGAGGCCGTGCATCTCGTGGCCGAGGGCGTCGGCACCGTCGAGGACGTCGATGCCGCCATCGCCTACGGGCCGGGCCTGCGCTGGGCGCTGATGGGGCCGCACATGATCTTCCATCTCGCTGGCGGCGAGGGCGGCATGCATCACTTCCTCGATCACCTCGGCCCGCCGATGGAGAGCTGGTGGAAGAGCCTCGGCCAGCCGAGCCTGACGCCGGAGGTGAACGAGGCGCTGGTCGCGGGGGTCGAGGCCGAGGCGGGCTCGCGCAGCATGGCCGACCTCGCCGCCGAGCGCGACGCGCGCCTGATCGCGCTCCTCGACGTGCTGGGCCTCGCGCGCGACAAGGCCTGACCTCGGGTTCCCGGCCACCCATCCTCCTCGGCGGCAGCCGCCCTCGACCCCGGCCGCGCTTCGGCGCATATGTCCGCCCGCCGCGGCCGGCCCCGGCGCCCTTGTCGCATTCTCGTCGCGAATGGTGGGGTCAGAGGCTGTCGTGGCCGATGACGCGGCCTGAGCAGGGAGCACGATCTTGCGGATTGCGATGGTGGGGGCCGGATATGTCGGCCTCGTCTCGGGGGCCTGCTTCGCCGATTTCGGACACGAGGTGGTCTGCGTCGACAAGGACCCGGCCAAGATCGAATCGCTCCGCGCCGGGCACATCCCGATCTTCGAGCCGGGCCTCGAGGAGACGGTCGCGGCGAATGTGCGGGCCGGCCGGCTCTCCTTCTCGACCGATCTCGCCGCGGC
Source organism: Enterovirga rhinocerotis (assembly GCF_004363955.1). GTDB lineage: Bacteria > Pseudomonadota > Alphaproteobacteria > Rhizobiales > Beijerinckiaceae > Enterovirga > Enterovirga rhinocerotis. Next base: position 16,635 of record NZ_SNZR01000013.1, on the reverse strand, counting down.
GGTGCCGCAGGCGGACGCGGTCTTCATCGCGGTCGGCACGCCCTCGCGCCGGGGCGACGGCTTCGCGGACCTCTCCCACGTCTACGCCGCCGCGCGCGAGATCGCGGCCTCGCTCGAGGGCTACACCGTCGTCGTGACGAAATCGACCGTGCCGGTCGGCACGGGCGACGAGGTCGACCGGATCATCCGCGAGACGCGGCCCGGGGCCGCGTTCTCGGTTGTCTCGAACCCCGAATTCCTGCGCGAGGGTGCCGCGATCGAGGATTTCAAGCGTCCGGACCGGATCGTGATCGGGGCCGAGGACCAGCGCGGCGCCGAGCTCGTGGCCGAGCTCTATCGCCCGCTCTATCTCAACGCGGCGCCGGTCCTGACCATGGGGCGGCGCACGGCTGAGCTCACGAAATACGCCGCCAACGCCTTCCTTGCGCTGAAGGTCACCTTCATCAACGAGATCGCCGATCTCTGCGAGCAGGTCGGCGCCAATGTGCAGGAGGTGGCGCGCGGCATCGGGCTCGACAAGCGGATCGGCGGCAAGTTCCTGCATGCCGGGCCGGGCTATGGCGGCTCCTGCTTCCCGAAGGACACGCTCGCCCTGACGAAGACGGCGCAGAATGCGGGCGCCCCGCTCCGGCTCGTCGAGACGGTGGTCGCCGTCAACGACCAGCGGAAGGTCGCCATGGCCCGCAAGGTGATCGCGGCCTGCGGCGGCTCGGTGCGCGGCCGGACGATCGGCGTCCTCGGCCTCACCTTCAAGCCGAACACCGACGACATGCGCGATGCCCCCTCCCTCGCCATCGTGGCGGCCCTGCAGGATGCCGGCGCGCGCATCCGCGCCTTCGACCCCGAGGGGATGGAGAATGCCGCGAGCGTGCTGGACGGCGTCGACTACACACGCGACGCCTATGAATGCGCCGAGGGCGCGGACGCGCTCGTCCTCATCACCGAATGGGATTCCTTCCGCGCGCTCGATCTCGAACGGCTGAAGGCGGCGATGGCGGGCCGGATCGTGGTCGATCTCCGCAACGTCTACCGCCCCGACGAGATGAGCCGACGCGGTTTCGCCTATGTCAGCATCGGCCGCCCCGACACGCCGGCCCCGATCACCTGAACTCAGTCCCCAAACCCCACCTTGCGCAATCCCCCCGGAACCGGATAAGAGGGCCCGTCGCCGCAATAGCTCAGCTGGTAGAGCACCTCATTCGTAATGAGGGGGTCGGGGGTTCGAATCCCTCTTGCGGCACCAGCAATTTCAAGCACTTAGATGCAGTTGCAGGGCGCCCATTGAGGCGCCTTTCGTTTTGCGGACCCCATGCGGACCCCTTGAACATGATTTTGGGCGCTTGCCGACGCAGATCGATTCGCGTGGTCGGTTAGCCCACTTGCGGGAAGCGCAAGCAGGACGAGGCTCTCGCCGACCCCATTCGGTGCGCGTTCGATCCATGTCCGCCGGGCGGCCTAGGATCCAAGCGTCGGGCCATGTTCGATGGAATGCCGCAGATCGGCAAAGACCAGGTACTTTAGTCGCGGAAACTCGATTCGAAGCCTCCAGATGGCCGTTGGGACGAAGCTGACTCGCCGCGAACTGTACGACCTCGTGTGGTCAACGCCTATGAGGACGCTGGCTCAGCAGTTTGGCATTTCGGACGTGGGTCTCAAGAAGAGCTGTGATCGGCATAGGGTGCCGACCCCACCCAGGGGCTATTGGGCTCAGATCGAGGCGGGGAAAAAGACCAAGAAGGCGGTCTTCGTCGAGGTGGACGACGCACGGCTAAATCAGATCGAAGTTGGAACCCATGCGCTGCAACTGCCAGAGCCTGTACGTCATGTGATCGAGGTGCAGAGGGCTGAACGAAAGCAACACGCGGAGCGGCGGCGCGCACCGAAAACGATAGTTGAGCACGAACCGATTCGAGATCCGCATCCCAAGATCAAGGCCACGGCGAGGGAACTCCGCGCAACGAAGGAGAGGTCAGAAATAGCTCGCGCAAAAGCGGAGGGCATGTGCGGGGTCGAAATCGGGCAGGCATCAATTGAGAGAGCGATTTTTATCCTCGACCAGATGGCTCGCGCGTTTGAAGAGCGCGGCCTTCCGCTCGTACCGATCGGAAATGGGATGCGCGTTGAGGTGGGCCCAGACTCTGCAATCCTCCGGCTGATCGAGCGCGTGCGGAAAGTGGACCATATACCCACGGCTGAAGAAATTGAGGCGGAGGCTCGTCGTCAAAAGCGTCTCTCCCGAAGTTGGAATGATGAATCCACGTGGTTTTTGGGAGGATACGATCGATCCTATCCGGAGAAGGACATCATCCGAACCGGTCAGCTGTCCGTCCAAATTGAAGGCTACACTGAAGGCGTCCGACGTACCTGGGCGGACGGTAAGCTGCAAACGGTCGAAGACCTCATCCCCTCGATAGTCGATGGCACAGAGATCCTTCTCGCAGCCCGAAAAGCAGCAAGGGAGGCGCGAGAGGAGCATGCGAGACGATGGACTGAGTTGAGGCGGCGGCGCCAATTGGCTCAGCAGCGAGGGGAACGGGAGAAGGCCCGCCTCGATTTTTTTGAAAGGCTGGGAGCGGTTCGGCAGGAGGCGACTTTGCTTCGTGATCAGCTTTCGCAGATCAGAGGCTCGATCGGAGGCGCGAGCGTGTCGATCGATCGCATGATCGATTGGGGGGAACGTCGCTTGGCATCTCTCGAGGCACAGCTTGACCCATTGCGAATTGAAGAGACCGCGACGAACGCGAAACTCTTCCCGAGCGAGGAAGATGACGAACTGTTCGATCCACTCGGCGATCCTCCGGACGGCCATTTCTGGTAGGAGGGAGCATCGTCATGCCGCTGTCCGTGACCGCGCTTGCGACATTGCGACAGCCGCGACGTTTGCGACAGTTCGCTTCCAAGGAAAGTCGGACGACAGGGCTTCGCAGACGGCGCGACGCAAGGTGCTCTACATCAAGAAGCATCCTGAGACGGCCAACGGCGCAAACCAACACGACAGCCTTCGCCAAAATGGCGAAGCCTCCCCCCGCTTCACCAAAGAGACCGCCGACAGGACGGGCCGGGCCGAGCGCAATATCCAGCGCGACGCCGAGCGCGGTGAGAAGGTCTGCCCCGAGGCGCTCGACCTCATCCGAGGAACCGACCTCGATAAGGGCACCTACCTCGACAATCGCACGGTGCGATATCCGTAACGGTTGCGCTTTTGCTCTCCCCGGATGGAGGTCTCAAATTCCGCACCGTGCGGTATTTGTCGTCGTCGCAGATGCATGGCCCTAGGTGGACAAAATGGACAAAGGTGCCAAAAGTCGGCCCTGAGGTTGCGGATTCAGGTTGCAGGGTCGCCCTTGCTCGCGAGGGCCGAGCGAAGCGGGAGATGCGATGATCCGGGCTTTCCAGAAGTTCCACAGAGACGGCACGATCTGGGCACGGGGCCAGACCATCGACGATGTTCCCACTGGATATTGGGAATGGTTTCGAAAAGACGGCACCAAGTTGCGCACGGGATACTTCCTCGACGGGGTGCAGGTGGGCGACTGGACGACCTACGATCGTGAAGGGGCCGTCTATAAGGTGACGACCATGAAGCCCGGAGGGGCTCAGTCGCCGCCGCCGCTAATCCGGACAAGTCCAACCGGTCGAAGCTTATCCAGCGGGTCGTAACTGAATGGCTCAAGGCGAAGGGATGCTGAAATAGTAATTGTGGGGGCGCGCCGAGCGATCGGTATACAGCGGAGGGAACTCTCGCGTCTGAAAGGGCTTAATAATCGAGGCATCGTCAAGGACAGGCAGTGTCGAATCATCAATGGATTTGCGCTGCGTTGGCGTTGTCACTAGCGAGCGCATTCTTTGTCGGACTGCTGACGGTGAAAGTCCTTCCCTCACACACAGCCGGCAGGTCAGCACTCTGGATCCCGGTCGTGTCTTTGGTTTTGTTGACCGCCGCGATCACGCTTGTGGCTATAGGTTGAGGCTTCGACGCTCATCCGGCAAAGGTACGGCTGGTTACACAATCGTCTCCGAAGGCCAGCGCCGCAGCCTTGAGGTGAGAGGGATCCACCCGGCCGGCCTCGACCTCGCGGATTAACATCTGCACCAAGTCCAACCTAGCTTCGGTGCTCATCGCCAAGACCGATGATGCCGAGTGCAGAACGACCGCCTCATAAGCTGCTGTGATTGCGGTTGCGGCCTCGCCACCAAATCGGCGCGTGAGCTCATCAGTCCTGCCCGTCGGCACTTCACGCCCCCAAAGCGAAGGCAACCCGAGATGCGAGCCAACTGGCTCGACGCGCCTGAGCACGCCGCGGAATTATCGTCCAGCATCCAACCTGATCAAGAGGATACTTCCGCTCCCCGATGGGTGGCGGAACCGGACTCCGGTCGTGCGACGACGTCAACCGCCTTCGGTCGGAGCTGCAGCCAAGGCCGCTAGCGTAAGCCTGTCCTCATCGAAGCCATGCTCGCGGCCGGATGAGAGGATCGCGCTCAACATGTCTCGACGGACCTCACGCGAGGGCACATAGTACCGGTCGTTGAGCGAGAGGATCGAGACGGCGCGATCATAGGCGACGGCCGCACGCGTGGCATCCTCGGTGCCGATGCTCTCCGAAAGGCTTCCCGTCCTGCTCGCCGCGATCGTCATGCCACACGATTCCCCCGCCGATCGATTGTTGGCCAGGCCGCGGATAGTGGCAAGGGAGGAGGTGACGAACGAAGGCCCCGCCGAACCGCTGCCGCATCCCCGCGTTGGCCTTGCAGGAGGTCATACGCATGGCAACGCAAGGCTACGGCAATCAGGACACGGCGCCTCCGAACGCGGCTCCGTCGCGGTCGCAGGACGACCCCGGCTCGGACGAGGTGACGGGGCGTAAGGATCCGCCTTCCCGGAAAGAGGAGAGGGACGAGGTCAACACGCCCGGCGATGGCGCCGGCCCCGCGTCTGTCCCTGATGACGAAGCTGATCCCGGTGTCGGTTGAGCAGCCGGGATCGCGACCTTACGGAGGCGACAACCGCCGAGGCCGGCCGACTTGATCCTGCCGCCATCGCCCACCATATCGTTCGGATCGCCATGGTGTTCGCCCCGAGGGGCTTGAGCACCGGCGGCAGTTTCGTCGCCCGTCCCGGCACATAGTCCGGCGCGCGATCGAGACGCAGAGGCGCCCGCCCGAGAGATCGGAGCGGGCGTTTTCCTTGATGCGGTGTCCTCTAGAGCCTTCTTCGTGGTTGGCAGAGCAGCACGATCGCGCCCACGAAGACAGACATCATCGAGCCCACGAGCACGCCAACCTTCACGTTGGCTTCGAGTTGCGGCTGGTTATCGAATGCCAACAGACCGATGAAGAGGCTCATCGTGAAGCCGATGCCGCAGAGGGTCGCGACGCCGTAGGTCTGTAGCCAGGTCGCATGCGCCGGCAGCTTTGCGATGCCGGTCCGCACCGCGAGGTACACGGCACCGAAGACGCCGATCTGTTTGCCGACGAAGAGGCCGAGCGCGATCCCGAGCGTGACCGGATGAAGCATCGTCGCCCACGACAGGCCGGCGAGCGACACGCCGGCATTGGCGAAGCCGAAGATGGGGAGGACGACGAAGGCGCACCATGGCTGCAGGGCATGTTCGAGGCGATGCAGCGGAGACGTCGCATCATCCGGCCGGCCCGGGCTTTGGCGCAACGGGATCGTCAGCGCCAGGACGACGCCTGCGACCGTCGCGTGAACGCGCGGCGGCGGGCGAAGAAGGTGGCGATCCAGGCGCGCATGCCGTAATGCTATCGCGTCACCGCATCGTGTCGAGATCGGCATCGACCCTGATCGCCCGGGGATGCCATGTCGCAGCCGACTCCAATCCCTTTGTGGAACCCCCTATGACCGCTCGATGAGGAAGCGTCGCGACGGAGAACCGAAGAAGCAGGTTGCGGCACTACCGCTGGCCCGCGATCCCTCCGGCGCCCTGCGTATCCTTATGATCACATCTCGCGAGACAATGCGCTTCATCGTACCGAAGGGCTGGCCGGTCAAAGGCTTGAAAGACCACCAAGCTGCGGCGGTCGAGGCGAGGGAAGAGGCAGGGCTTGTAGGCCGAACCTATCCGAAGCCGATCGGATCCTACCTCGCCTGGAAGCGGCAGAAGACCGGTTTCTGTCTCGTGAAGGTGAAGGTCTTCCTCATAGAGGTCCAGGGGCACCTCGACGGCTGGAAGGAGAAGGGACAGCGGTCGATCGCGTGGCTGAAGGCCGAAGATGCAGCCACCCTGATCGACGAGCCCGGCTTGGCTGAAATCGTTCTGAACCTGCCGCGGCGCCTGCCGAAGAAGTGGCGATCGAACGCCCGCGCAATTCCGCTCGTGGATCAAATCTCAGGGCCGCACCCTATCATCAGGCCACCCGGTGGTGCGTAACCGCGAGATGGACGAAGAGGTCGAGAAGCGAGCGGAGATGCGAGAGCTGCGGGAGATCGTCCGCGCCATGCGGCAGGCGAGACCGGCGTGAAGCGGAGGTGGACGATCCCGCCGTACCGGAGAGGTCTGCCGATCGAGTTGGCGCCGCGGTGATCCCGTAAGAGCCCGCCCGAGAGATCGGAGCGAGAGTCATCGTGGGGCAAGGAACATTTTGTCCTATGCCGTACTGCTACGACTGATCTGGCTTATCCGGACAAAATCCAAGATTCGAGCATTGATCTTTTAACCTGCAATGAGATGGGTGTGTTGTCGTATTGCAGGGGGCCGTGCCCCCCGGGGAGGCAGGGACATGGCAGGAGTTTTTCGGTTTACAAGCGGAGGAAATTACGACCCGAATAATTCTTCGAGCATACATAGATTCAATAGCGGACCGCCGCTCGATTTGTTCATCAACACCAACGATAGCATGGTCGTAACCGCTTCTTCTTATTTCCTTGCTTACAACAGCGGATTCGGCACTTCCGGCGCCTGGACACTCAACGCTCCGGACGGAGCGTATCTGGGCCCCACGCAACATGCCATCTATCTCGATTATTCCGGAGGGGCCGGTGTCGCAAACTTCCAGGGCGGCAACTGGGGCGACGTCCTAATCGGCGGATCCGCCGCGGACACGCTGAACGGCGGCGGCGGCGACGACCGTCTGAACGGCGGCCTTGGCGCGGACACGATGACGGGCGGCACCGGCAACGACATCTTCTATGTCGACAATGTCGGCGACATCGTCGTGGAACTGGCCGGTCAAGGGACCGATCAGGTCCGTACGACCCTCGACAACTATGTCCTCGGCGCCAACGTCGAGAACCTGTTCCTGATGGGAACTGCCGATCTCAGCGGCACGGGCAACGCGCTGAACAACGTCCTTCAGGGCAACAGCGGCGCCAACACGCTCTCGGGTGGGGCCGGCAACGATCGCCTCGACGGGCGGGCAGGAGCCGACACCCTGATCGGCGGCACCGGCAACGACACCTATTACATCGACGATCTCGGCGACGTGATGGTCGAAGAGGCCGGCGAGGGCTACGACACTGCCTTCCTCAGCGTCGACGGCTACGTCCTCGCCGACGGCGCCTCGGTCGAGCGCCTGATCCTGCGCGACGGCATCGTCTCGGCGAGCGGCAACGACCTCGACAACGTCCTCCAGGGCAATGCGGGAGACAACGTTCTGTCCGGCGGGGCCGGCCGCGACACGCTCAAGGGCGGGGCCGGAAACGACACACTGAGCGGCGGCGCGGGCATCGACAGCCTGTATGGCGGGACGGGCGCGGACACCTTCGTGCTCACCGCGACGACGGCCGACCGCGACATGATCCGCGACTTCGTGGCGGGCGAGGACACCCTTCAGATCAGCGCCTCGCTCTTCGGCGGCGGGCTCCTCGCGGGTGACGCACTCACCCCCGAGCAATTCGTCCTCAGCACGACCGGCCGGGCGACGAGCGCCACGGACCGCTTCCTATATGTCGAGAGCAAGGGGCATCTCTACTATGATGCCGACGGCTCCGGCCGCGACGAGGCCCCGCAACTCATCGCCTATCTCACGCCCAACACCGCCCTGACCGCATCCGATTTCTACGTCTTCTGAGGCAGAATTAGCGTCCTGCGTGGCTGTTACAACCATGCAGGTCTGCGCCTTCGTAACGGAGATTTAGATCAGCGCCAGAGCGGCGCCGAGACTATCATCGCCGGTGTCGCGGCAGCGTTGGAAGCCGGGAATTCCGGCGTCCAAACGAAGCGAGGCGGACGCGGGATCGGGGCTCAACCTTCGGCCAGTGGCTGACCGGTCTCGATCCGCCGCAAGACTTCCTTCTGCTCCGCAGGAGTGAGCTTGATCCACGTCAGGAGGATTTCGAGGTCCAGGGCGAGGTCCCGGACACGGGCGTCCTCGGCTTTGGCCTTCTTGCGCTTGCTCATGCCTGAATCTCCCCGCTGCGAAGGCGCCAGACGAGGCTTTCGCGAAAGGGCCGGTCTGGATTGTCGAGCAGGTCTGAGACGATCCGGCCGATGAAGCCGGACAGGTGCGGCTGGAGTGCTGCGAAGATGCGCAGGCGGGCGGGATCATCCCTCAAGGTCGGGGACGTCTCATAGGTGATCTCGACGAGCAGGACGGCCGCAGCGCTCATGATGGACGGTGGCAGGTTGCGGATCGCGTCTTCGGTGCCATCGAGCGCGATGAGAAGTGGATCGGTAACGCCGTCCGGGAGGTCGTCCGGCTCGCGGTTATAGGCCGAGCATGCGCCGAGCCACGTCAGGATCGCGCGATCGGCTGGATGGAGAGGAGACGCCCATGCCATTGTCACGGGCGCGACCGTGAAGGCGGCATAGAGGCCGGCGAGGAAGGAACGCCGGGATGATGGGCGAGCGGGATCGTTTGTCGACATGGTGATGTCTCCGTTCGTGGCGTGATGGGGGGCAGGAGGCCCGGCAGCGGGACTGCCGCGCCGGTCGCTCAGTGGAGCGGTTGTCGTAGAAGCGGCGGCCCGTTTGGCGATCAGGCGAAGCCGCCCATAGCGGCCATTTCCTTCAGGACGAGCCGCAGCAGCTTGAATTCATCATCCGGCGCCCCAGGATGAAATCGGTCCAAGTCCTGCCGGACCATTTCGGCCTTGGCAGCGATATCGCGGATACCGGTAGACGGCTCTGCAATCGCTCGCCTCCACACCTCATTCTGCTGCCGGAACCATTCGTCCCAATCCGCTTCGGACAGGCGCCCGACGTTAGCAGAGACGTCGTGCCAGTTCGCCCGTTCCACTGTTCTCAAACAGGCTGCGGCTAGATCGGACATCGGCTCGGGGGCTGCCGTGGCGCTGGCGGTCGCGGCACTGGCAGGAAGGACCGCCAGTGCTCCGATAAAGGCCCGCCTGGACTGAGGGCGAGCGACAGGGTTCGCAGACATGATGGTCTCCGTGGTGGTTCTCTGGACTGAGGGGAGCGCCGACGCCGGCGCGGTGGGTTACGCGACGCGGTGAAGGATCATCGGCTCACCATCCGTGAACGGCGGCGCGGGAGCCGGAGTGGAAGACGCGACCGCGATAGGGGCTGACGACAGGCCGGGGCCGGATCATAACCGGCTCGCGGATCGCGAAGGGCTCGGCCGCACACGTCTCCACCATGGCGGCTTTAGCGCGCGCCCAGACAGTGCGGAGGGCAATCCGCATGCGGACCTGCCAGGAGCCGAAAGAGCGGTTGATGGATCGGGCCATCGCCACGGCCTCGCGCATGATGGCGGAGCGGTTGAAGCGTCCGCCGGAAACGAGGGCGGGCTTCGCGACACGCTCGGCGCGGACGGTGTCGATGAAGCTGCGGAGGGCGAGATGGCGGGGCATTCGTTCATCACAACTAAATTCGTTATGATGAACCTAATCAGCCATACTTTTCCTGTCAAACGAAAATCGTTATGGTGAACCGATTTTGTTTGGAGGTTGGCTTGAAGCCTTCTCAATGCCGTGCGGGTCGGGCACTCGTAGAATGGTCGCAAAGCGAGTTGGCCGAGCAGGCCAATGTGGGCCTGAGCACGGTCCGCAACTTCGAGGCGGGCCGGTCCGTGCCGATCTCGAATAACCTGAACTCGATGCGGGAAGCCCTGGAACGTGCGGGCGTCAAGTTCATCCCCGAGAACGGCGGCGGCGCAGGCGTCCGGCTGGCGAAGAGGGGGGATCGATAAACAGGGCGTCCGAATTGCGGTAGCGTTGACTCTCACCCCCTGCGTGTACGGAATATAGCGAAAAGGGGAGTGAGCGGCTCTGAGCCCGGAAGATTTCGAGCCACCGATGCGCGAATGGTGCGGTCTGGTTCAGTGCCGAAAAGCCGTTTTTGGATGGCCGTCTTGGATCGAGGTTCCATCCCGACACGAAAGCCCCGCCCGAGCTAGAAGGGCTGGTCGAACTCCGTTCATCTCGCATGAGGCGGATAGGTGCACGCTTACCGTTCTGCTTGCTGATGAAACCTCCGCTTCTCTTGAGGGGACGCACCTGCGGATCATGGCATGGAAACGCCGCTCCCTGGAGGATGTGACGGCGATTCTCGAAACGCTCTATGAGGGGAAGCCGACATGCCTTGCCCGTGTCGACTGCCATCCTCGCTCACCGCATACGAACCAGCACTGGCGCAAATTCGGCTGCCCGGCTACCATTGATGGCTCGCACGTTCATCGCTTCGAGGAGAATGCGAGGGTAGGGCGGGATGCATTCCATCCGGTCGGAAACCTCCCCGTCGCCTACCCCGTTGAGGAAGAACCTCAAAGCTTTAGGGATTTTGTGCGACTTGTCGGAGTGGTTTTCGCAATCGCTGGCCTCGATGACCTACCGCCGCCGCCAACGCAGGAGGGAATGGTATGATCAGCCACCGTTCACCTATCCCCGTTGCGAGCGCTCACGAGATCGCCCAGGAGGTCGCGAGCGCGCTCGCTTACTCGCGTCAAACCAACGGCGATCCCGTCATCGTGACACCTCTGATCTATCCCGGCGGGACGCGGGTTACGCTTGGCATTCGCCCTCTTGAGCACGGCTACCTAGTGAGCGACTTCGGCTCCGGGGCGCGGGAAGCCGATCTCCTCGGCGGCGGGCGCATCTTTCAGCGTATTGCGCGTGAGCAGGCGGCCTTGAATGAAGTTCGGTTCGATAGCGACATGATCTTCGACATTGAGGTGCCGAGGGATGCCCTGGTTACCGCGGCGATCATGGTCGCGAATGCGTCCAAGACCGCCGTCGAGCTCACCGCGTTCCGTTTAGCGGAGCGGCGGCACGAGATCGACCTAGAGCGTCTTCTCGGGCGCGTTGAGGATATTCTCGGCGCCAAGAACGTAATTCGGGAGGCTGAACTAGTTGGGGCGTCGTCCAAGTGGAGAGTTGACGCCCTTGTGCACCGGCCGGGGCGATTAGATGCCGTCTTCGATCTGGTCGCGGCTAACGCCAATTCGGTCAACGCGACCGTCACCAAGTTCCTTGACTTAAGCCAGCTCTCCAATGGCCAGCTTGATCGCTTCTCGGTGCTGGCGGACAAGGAGCATACGCCCCATGTAGCGGTGCTCAGCTCCACGTCACGCCTCGTTTCGATCGAAGCCGCCCCCGCAGCCTTGGCAGCTTAAGGAGTTCCTGAGCGGCGTCTTTCGCCTCATCGGAGAGGGATGCGATCTTGGCGGCGCGGTGGACCGCGTCCTTGTCGATGCCCAGTTCGCGCGAAGCGGCTCGGATACCAGCGTCCTTCGGCTGCTTCCCTCCGGGTGTCGCAACTTGCGACACCTTCCGTTTCTCCTCCGTCAGCCTGACCCATTCGGCGATCTGATCGGAGCGCTCCTGCACCGTGATCGACGAGAACCTCAGCCGGGCTGAGTTGAGCCCGGCCGACAGGGCCTCGCAGACGACACCTTGGAGAGCCCTCTAGCGGAGAATGCAGGTTCCCGTACTGTGAGCCCCGGAATAAGGGGCAGCAACATGTTTGGGATGGGACGCCGGAAAGCGACCTCCGCGATCGTTGACGGACTTCGGCCTTTGGTCGCGATCGTTCAGCATGCTCGAGGCCTCCCGCCGCGATTCTGGCTCGACCCCTATGTAGTCGGGTTCTTCACGAGCTTGGCCACAAGCCATGCTAAGCTCGCGACCGCAGGTAGGATCGCTGGGAGTGATCTAGGGCAAGCAGTAGCGGACGGGATCGGAAGCGTTTCGAACATGAACGGGGCAGAGATCGTGATGGAGGCTGTTCGTTTCGCGGGGGCCGAAGATGAGGCGTACATCCGAGGTGTCGACGATGCGCTCACCATATTTCATTACACGCTCGGAAACTTGAAGGATGAGAGGAGCAACGCACTCGTGGTTCGCGCAGCCGAGGCAGCGGGCGGTTTCGGTGACCGAAGTCGCGTAGGTGCGATGTTATTTCAGACGACCTTTATGCGTCGCATCGAAGACCGGCTATTCGACTGATCGACCGCGACCCGGCGCGATGTCGCCAGTCTGTCTCTCCGCCTTCATCGTCCGTGCCCCGCATTGCGAGCAGACAAGTCGCTTCGTCAGCCGGACGAGCGGCATCTCGTCAGCTTCCCTTCTGAGCGTCGCTACATGACCGCAGGCGAGGCATTGGATGACGGTAAGGCGATTCCCGGCCATGACGTCACCGCGAATCCGGTTTGCGTTCGGGACGGCCGGACAGGAAGCGGGAGTTCGAAGCCCTGACGCCATGCTCGGCCGCCTCCTCGGCGCCTGCATTCGGTCCCTCGGCAGAACATCGCGTCGTGGGGGGCGAGCCGCATACCCTGCCAATGTCCGCCCAGCCGACGCATCGACCGCTCGGGCCACGATAGCCTGGGCCGCCACGGCAGCCGCACCCCGAGCACGCTGCCGCGGCCGGCCCGAGAAAGGCTATAGAGACGAGAAACCCGGCGAGCACGGCCCTCATGGCAGGGCAAGCCTTCGGAGCTTCTGCAAAGCCAGTGCGGCCTCATCCACGACCGGCGGATAACGGCCATTCAATAGGTCGTCGATGGTCGGATAGGCTTGCACTCGCTGGCAAGCGCCGATCACGTCCAGCACGGCCTTTTCGATGGCGTATGTGCGTCCGGTGAAGTCGAGCACCTGACGCGCAGCAACATCGATGTTGTGAAGCGTCGCTACGTCGCCTCTGCCGGCGGACAGCGCCGCGATCCCTCGCGAGATATCGACGAGCCGTTCTGCGATCTCCCGCCGGTTGCGTGTCGGCTCCTTCGGCCGTGGTCCGGGATCCGGATACCGATCCGCGCCCTTGATGCCGATATCCTGGCCGGTCCGGCGAGCGATCTCCACCGCGACCTTCGCCCAGAGGCGGGCGTCGGCATCATCCTGGCGCCCTCTCGCCTCCCGAGCCCGCTGACGGGCGCCGGCATAGGCCATCTCCCCCATCCAGTTCATCAGGTCCGTCGCCTCGCGCGCGACACGCTCGCGGAACTCGCGGCGGCGAGCGAAGAAGGCGGCGATCCAGGCGCGCATGCCAGCATGGTAGCTGGCTCGGCCAGCCTGTCGAGATCGGAATCGATCCTGATCGCCCGGGATGCCATGGCGCCGCGGTCGGAGTTCGATTGATCCCGAGACTTGGCTAGATGCAGAGGGGAGAGAGGTGGGATGAGACCAAAAAGCCCCGCGCTAGGCGGGGCTGGTGTCGGCTCGCCGGTGCGAATTGAGCGTCAGGCGGCTACGGCCGGCGCCTTCTTCGTCCAGAAGATGCACCCGAGTTCCCTCATGCGGATTTCTGCAACTTGTGTGGATACGCCAAACCGCTCGGCAAGTTCGGGGGCGGTCTGCAAGCCTTCTTCCCAGGCTTCTCGAACGAGGGAACGAGGCATCAGGGTTCGCGCCGCAAAACTGTTCGCCTGCCGCTCGTGAACGTCCGCAAGCTGCTCACTTCGATAAAGCGCATTGTCGACTACGCCGTCGCCGATGAGGTCCCGGTGCATCGCGTAATGGGCAATCTCGTGAGCAAGAGTGAACCTCTGCCTAGTGTTTGGATGCAGCGCGTTCACCTCGACGGTGCAAGGCCCATCGCGCTCGCATCGGATCGAGCCTGAGATGTTGTCGGGCAGCGGGACGCGCAGAACGATGAGACCCAAGGCTCGAGCCATCCCCTCAACATCGACGGGAGCCCGATCGAGGAACGTTCCGATAATCTCAATGGGGAGCAACTCACTGTCGCGCATCGTCGTCTCCCGCTGCGTCCCCATAGTCCTCTTCAGTGCGCGCACTCGAAAGCATCCCTTCCACAGTCCGGATCGCGACCGACGCCGCCGTATCTCGGGCGGCCTTCTCGGCTACCGCTCGGGCCGTAGTCTCGCTCTTATTGAGGATCACTTCCTTGATAGATGCATACCCCCAAATGGCCGCAATAGCCACCACGAAAGCCATCATGGCCAGCACGATCGATTGCGTCGATACGGCAACGCCGATGACGGCGATAGGATCGAAGGCAGGGCTGGCGGGGGCGGATGGACCCGAATGCCGGGGCGCGTTGAGAAGGAGCCCGGCCATGATCGCAATGCCCATGGTCGCGAGCCACAGGAGGGCGCCGAGGATGACGATGGTTGCTCGCATGGCCGCGGGTTTTCCGAAATCAAGCCGTTGTGGCGGGATTCGGTTAACGGCGGCCCCACGCCGCCCCGACCCACCCCCAAGGCTAGAGGCGGGTCAGACGGCCGTCGGCCCGGCCGGCGATCGTTGCGTCACACTTAATCACCCGCCCTCATCCTCATCATGAGTCACGGCCAGCAGCATGCAGGCCGCTTCTTCTGTCTCCGTCATCGAGGAAGGGGCTAGGGCGTCCATAGTCCGGTCATCCCTGAATACTCTCGGCGAAGTCGTCCGGCACCTCGCCGACCGTCTGGATGATCGAGATCGAGGCGACTTCGCCGGTCTCGTCGTCCGCGACGACGCTGATTGCGGCCGAGCCCGGCACGCGGGTCGCCAGCGCCTCGGCCCGCTTCAGCGCACCGTTCTGCGTCGGCGCGACATCCTTCGCGCCGGGCACGAGCCGCCCGCGCTTCCGCTCGAACGCTTGGACGATGAAGGTGGTCTTGTTGGCCATCTCGCACCCTCGCATGGCCAGCCCATGCTCGCTACTGGCCTCAGAGATCCTGCTCTGGCTGGCACGCGAGCAGCCACTCGCGCTTCGCCTTCATGGCCCGGTAGGCGCCGAGTTCCGCTCGATTTATGCGGCCGGTATCAACCTCCCGGTTCAGCAACACCCGCGTCCGAACCGCTAGGTCGGATCGCTTGCGGTCCGCGCCGATGCAGTCGAGCGAGGTCGGTGTGGTGGCGAGGAGGACGGCCAAGGCCAGCATTTCGCGACCCTCGCACGGCTCGGCTACGCTCGCCAGCTCGGGTTCTCAATCACTCGCGAGTGAGCGAGAGCGCCACCTTCCGCAGCGCCGGCGCCGCCAAGATTACGACGGGTAGCATGACGACCCACGACGTCATCCAGGCAACGAGCCAGTTCATCAGGACACGCCCTCCACTGGTTGCGGCAAGGCATGCGATGCCGCTTGCTACCCCGGTCGTCAGGCCGGATTGAAGGACGGCGAATACGTAGTGAACGTGTCGGCGGGCGATGGGAAGCATGGCACCAGCGTCGTGAGTGTCGGTGGCGGTATGCGAGCATCGTGCCGGGTGCGTGAAATCACAGGATTGCACAAGCCGCTAGCCGCGGGTGCAAGGCTGGAGCTACGCTCGCCAGCATGTGCAATCTCTACTCCGTTACGACGAACCAGGAGGCGATCCGGCGCCTGTTCCGGGTCGACAGGGACGTGACGGGCAACCTGCCGCCGTTGCCGGGCGTGTTCCCAGACTATGCGGCGCCGATCGTGCGGGTCGATGGCGACGAGCGCGTCCTCGCAATGGCGCGCTGGGGCATGCCGTCGAGCGGAAAAGCACTGTTCGAAGCGGCGAAGAAGCGCGCTGACAAACTCCGGGCGAAGGGCCGCGTGGTCGACGAGGCGGCATTCGCGGAGCTGCTGCGCACGGAGCCCGACGGCGGGACAACCAACGTTCGCAACACGTCTTCAAAGCACTGGCAACGCTGGCTCGGCCCCGAGTCCCGCTGCCTCGTCCCCCTGACCAGCTTCGCCGAGCCGGGAGCCGACAAGCTGCCAGTCTGGTTCGCATTCGGCGAGCACCGTCCGCTTGTGGCCTTCGCCGGGATCTGGACCCCGCAATGGACTTCGGTCCGGAAGGTGAAGACCGGGCCGGAGACGATCGACCTCTTCGCCTTCCTGACGACCGAGCCGAGTGAGCCGGTCGCGTCCATCCATCCGAAGGCCATGCCAGTCATCTTAACGACCGAAGCCGAGCGTGACGTCTGGCTTGGTGCTCCATGGTCCGAAGCCTCGGCGCTTCAACGTCCGCTGCCGGCAGAGATGCTCGAGATCGTCGCCCGAGGGGAGAAGGAAGATCCGCCGCCGCAGCCCGAGCCGTCCCTCCTATAAGGCTGCGAGCCAATCGGCATAGATCGTCGTCCGGGCCATCCGTCGGTTGAAGTCGGGTGCGCCATCGGTCCACCAGACCGGGCCGCGCTCGCCGAGCGCGCGTTTCGCTGCGTCGACGTCGGCACGCGCACTTCGCAACTCATCCGGGCGACCTGCTCGCTTGGCGACCCCGAGACGACGGCGCGCGTCCATCAGGGCCGCGACATGCGCCGCACGCTCGGGCTCGGGCAGGTTCGGGTTCGATCGACGCCA
>NZ_SNZR01000011.1 GCF_004363955.1 Enterovirga rhinocerotis | reverse complement strand
GCGATCGAGCGCGCGAAGACGTTGTAGATGATCACCGCCGGGATCGCCGCGACGAGGCCGATGGCGGTCGCGAGCAGGGCCTCGGCGATGCCGGGCGCGACGACGGCGAGGTTCGTCGTCTTCGCCTGCGAGATGCCGATGAAGCTGTTCATGATGCCCCAGACCGTGCCGAAGAGGCCGATGAAGGGGGCGGTGGCGCCGATCGTCGCGAGGAGGCCGGTGCCGCGCGTCATGCCGCGCCCGGCCCGGGCCTCGATCCGCGACAGCGCGATCGACAGCCGCTCCTTCAGGCCCTCCGCGGAGAGGTCCGCCGAGCGCTCGCGCTCGCGCGCGGCGGCATGGACGAGATCGGCCACCGGGCCCTTGCGCGTCCAGGCGCCGTCGATCAGCCGCGTCGCCTCGTCGAGGCTCTGCGCCCGCTCCAGCTTGCGCGTCGCGCTCCGCGCCCGGCGCTTGGCGCTGGCGAGCTCGATCCCCTTGGCGAGCCACACGGTCCAGGTCGCGAGCGAGGCGAGCGCGAGGCCGACCATCACCGCCTTCACCACGATGTCGGCCTGCAGGAACATGCCCCAGGGCGACAAATCGTGCGGCAAAGCCGCCCCGCCCACCGGCATGCCGGATGGCGCGGGAACCGGCGGGGACGCCTCGGCCGCGGGAGCCTCGCTCGCGGCCGGCTCCGGGGCGGGGCTCGCCGTGTCGGCCGGCGCCGCGCCCTCGCCGCCCGGCAGGGGCTGCGGGGTCGCTGCCGGCGCGGTTGCCGCAGGGACGCTCTCCGCGGGTGCCGCGGCCGCAGGCGAGGCCCCGGCCGCTCCGCCCTCCGGCCCCGCTTCCTGCGCCCCGGCCGGCGCCGCGATGAGCAGCACCATCGCCGCGAGCCTCACGGCCCGCAGAAGAGCGCCGCAGCCACCCCGCCCGGCCCGGCCGGCCCGGCCGGCCCGGCCGGCGTCATGCGGGCAGACAGTCTCGATCACTCTGCGCATCCCTGTCTCTTCTCATCGTCCCAGAAAGAGCGCCCGCTGGCTGGCTAACGGCCGTCTCCGGCCCTGGCTGGCTCGCGGTGCCATTCCCCAAAAAAGGGGAAGCCGCATCCGGTCCTGCGACCGGAGATCATTCGTCATCCGGCCCGGCAGGCCTGGGGCATCCGCCCCGTTCCCTCCGCCGGACCCTTCACCCGTTAGACGAACGGGCCTCGGCGAACGGGACCTCCGCCGCGCGTTTTTTCCGATGGAGCCCGGCTCCGCAGCGGCAGCATCCGCTGCGGCCCGAGACCGTCAGAAGCGATAGTTCACGCCGAGCTTCACCATCGGGATGTCGAGCTTGCTGTTCACCACGCGTCCGTTGGTCGTGTTGGCGGTGGCGGGGTGGCCGGCTCCGTTCGCGATCATCACGCCTGCCTTGGCGTTCGGGAACACGAGCTTCTTCTCCGCGAAGCTCGCCAGGAGATACTCGCCCTTGACCGACCAGCCTCCGCCGAGAGCGTATTCGGCGCCGCCGCCGATCACGTAGCCGACCCGGATCGCGTTCTCTCTCTCGACGAACGAAGCTCGCGTCAGGTTGGGCGGCAAGACGATGCTGATGGTCGACGGGACTCCGACAAATTGAGTCCGCTCCTCGTGCTGGCTTGCGAATGCAATACCGCCGGTCCCGTAGACCATCAGCCGATCGTTGAAGGCATAGCCGAGACGCCCGCGGATCGTCGAAATCCAGTCGATTTCGCTCTTCTGCGTCGCCTCGTATTGGCGACTGCGCAGGAGATTGGTGGAGAACGGGCCCGTATCGCCCTCGGTCGCCATCGTGAGCTGGGTGCCGCTGGATTCCGACTTCGAGATGTCGCCTTCGAGACCGACAACCACCCCGTTGGCGAATTGCGCGTCATACCCGGCGTTGAGGCCGAACGAGAACCCGCCGGCGTTCAGACGCGGCGATTCCTGACCTGCATAGCCGGCGCTCGACCCGTCCAGCGCGGTCGTCTGACCGCGAAGTCGCGTGTAGTCGTACGCCCCATGACCGCCGATATGGAAACCGCTCCAGTCCGCTTTCGTCTCGGAACCGGGTGCGAACAGCCGGGCGAAGGAGAGCGGCCTGATCGGCTCGCTCCCGCCGAACTTGCCGGTCAATCCCATCCGGAACGTCCGTCCCGGGCCAGGCTGCTGAACGAGGCTGAGCGGGTCCACGTAATACTGGTCGGTCACGTTCTCCATGGCCGCCCACATGGTGATGTCTTTGCTCAGCTTGTACTCGGCAAAGAGATCCAGCATCCAGTAGGGCCGCCAATCGATCGGCGCGATGATCGCCGCCGCACCGTACTGGACCTCTCCGTGGCCGATGGAACGCGGTCCGGTATAGGTGACGCGTCCGCCGAGGGTCAGATCGTCGTTGAGGAACTTCTGAGAGACAGTCAGATTCGCCATGTATTCTGGCGGAACCTGATTGGTCGCGTAGTCGCCTGACAGCGTCGATTTTGAGCAGGTCGCTGCCGTGATGCAGTACTCGACGCCCAAATAGTAGTTGGCGCTGAAATCTGCGGTGAAGCCGCCGTTTTCATATCGGGCCGACATTTCGAGGCCTTCGAATTTCGCCCGGTCGATATTGGTCACCTGTAAGGTGTTGTACGTAAATCCACCGAGTGCGGGATCACTGAACCGAACTGTCTGTCGGGCGACATAATCCTTCACGTCCCAGTTGAAGTAGCCGAATTTCAGCCTGACCTTATCATCCGGAAGGAACAGCCCATCCCGGGACAGGTTGGCACCGATTTCCCAGCTGTTCGAGCGTTCGGGCTTCAGACCCGAGTTGGGTGTCAGGCTGTACCCTGCGACCGATTCGAACAGGCTCGGCATGCGCAGGGTGCTGGCATAATTGGCGTAGAGTTGCGCGCCTTTGATCGGCTCGATCGTGATGCCGGCGGACGGGCTATATCCTCCATCCTTGCGGTCGGGCTTGTAGTTTATCGCCGAGCTTTTTGTGATGAGGCTGTGGTCGTCGGACTGATAATACGAATAGCGAAGTCCGCCGTTCAGGGTCAGCCAATCGACGGGCTTGTAGGCGACCTTTCCGAAGCCTCCTGTCTCCTCGCGAGAACCATCCCGGAATCCAATGCCGAGGCTCAACTCGTTCGAGAAGGGAAGCGGCTTCGTCGATTCCTTGATGTAGGACGCACCATATTCCAGGTCGACGACCCCGAAGGATCCGAGTGCGACATGGGACTTGTTGCTGATATCCCCGCCGCGCATCACGCTGCGGCTGCCAGGGATGTGGTTGTACGAAAGCCCAAATGTCTCCGGCGGGGTGGTCACTCCAGCGCTGATGCGCGGCGGCGTGCGCAAGGTCAGCGTCGTCGTCCACAGATTGAGCCTGAGATCGACGAGATCGTTGTTGCTCGGGTTCCAGCGATAGCGGAGCGTTCCGCTATCGAGTTGCGTGTCGTTCTCCAGGCGCTGCTGTACGGATTGTGCCCGCGGCCCTCCGAACAACGCCGCAACCATGTCGCCAGCCTTGCTGCGATATCCCGTATATCCCAATTGAAGGGTCTGGTCGTTGTCCGTGCGGATCGTGCCCTTGAACAGGTACGACTCGGTTTGCAGTTGCGTATTCAGCACCTGCTCGCCCCGGCGATAGCTTGTCAGGCCAGTGTTCCGATAGTTGTGATCGTAAGAGATTGGATGAGGTGGATTGTAGCAAAAGCCGTTTGAGTAACAGAGAGGTGACGGACCGGCGTCGTACACGCCGGCACCACGACCATTCTTCCCTGCAAAATAGTTGCCTTGCTGACGGTAGGCATAGCCGCCGAGCAGATCGTAATTATCCTCCTTGACCGCCGCGACGACGCTGAACGAGCCGTTTGTCGGACTGAGGAAGCTTGGCCGGTCCATTCCGGTCGATGTCGCGGTCGGTACGGGCTTCGGATCGGGAGTGCTGTAGTAGGAGATGGGCCAGGAATAGCCGCCGAGGTTTCCAGCCACCGGGGTGGCGGTATTGGTGCCGAAGCCGCCCTTGACCTGCACTCCCCAGCTCTCGCCGGGCTTGACGACATCGTTGGCGCTGAGCGTGCGCATCGAGATCGTCCCTGCGACGCCGCGGGAGCCCGCATCGGCACCCTTCAGGATGTCGACCCCCGCCAGGAAGTCTGGATCGACGAAGGTACGGTTCGAGATGCCCTGATAGCCCTGATAGACCGTCATTGCGTTCTCGGCGCCGTCGATCGTGACCGAGACGCGGCCCATGCCCTGCATGCCGCGGATATTCGGATCGATGCTACCGCCGCCGTTGCGCGCCTCGCCCGACAGGACGCCCGGCGTGCCCCGGAAGATGTCGGCCGGGCTCGAGCCGCGGAAGCGCTCGATGCTTTCCTGCGAGATGAAGGATGTCGGTGCCGGCGTCGTGAAGGGCGTCTCGGGAGTGCCGCCGTCGAACAGGCCCGATCCGCCGACCCCGCTGACATTGATCGTATCGAGCGCGATCGCGCCCTCAGGCGCCGCCCCGACCGGGCCTCCGCCCGTGCTCGTCGCGGGCCCCGTCAGCGTCACGGTGTTGGTGCCCGTGAAGGCCGCATGGAGACCGGTTCCGGCAAGAAGCTGCGTGACCGCCTGACGTGTGGTCATCCGTCCGCTGACGCCCGCCGTACGCTTTCCCGACGTGAGGCTGCTGGGATAGAGCATCCGAAGGTTCGCCTGGCGGCCGAGAGCCAGAAGGCCGCCTTCGAGCGACCCCGCCGGGACCGCGACCGTCACCGAAGCCGCAGTGACGACCCCTTGCGCATCCGCCGTCTGCGGATGGAGCACCGCATTGAAGGCGAAGACGGAAACACCGGTCAGCGCCAGCCTTGCGAGCCTGCTGCGTGCGCGCCTCCGCGTAACCCCGACCGCCATTCTCGCCCCCGTTTGTGCATCAGAAGGAACGCCGCTCACATGCGCGCTCCTAACAACGAAGAGCCGAAGTCGGGGGCAGGTCCTGACCTGCAGGACAAAATAATTTTTGCAATTTTCAGCGTCTGTGCCGATTATTAGAATGTAATAATTCTAATTCGATCGCACGATAGTCATGATTCCGGTGACGCGGATGATGCTGACCGGCAGGTTCTCTTCCAGAACCCGCAATGCGTCATCGGTATCATTCAGGTCGAAGATACCGGATACGAGCTGCTCGGCCGCCTTGTCGTCCATCACGACGATCCGCCCATGCCGATACCGCTCGAGCGCGGCCATCACCTCGCGGAGAGGTCGATTGGAAAAGACAAGCTTCCCGCTTCGCCAGGCCGTTTCGTTGGAAATATCGGCCTGCCTGACGCCCAGCTGGCCTTGCGCCGTCACGCCGGCCGCCTCGCCGGCCCGCAGCACGGCCCGGTCATGGCCGCCCGCCACCGCGACACGCCCGGATTCGACCCCGACGCTGCCGGAAAAGCTCCCGTCGGGCGCGCGGACGCCGTATCGCGTCCCGAGAGCGGTCGCGCTCAGCATGGAGGCTTCGACGACGAACGGCCGGTCGGGATTTCGCGCGACGTCGAAAAAGGCTTCGCCCCGCAGGAGCAGCACGCGGCGTTCCGCCTGCGAGAAGCGGACGATCACCGCCGAGTCGGTATTCAATTCGAGGGTCGAGCCATCCGCCAGCCTGATCGTGCGAACCTCGCCGATTCCGGTGTAATGGTCGGCGCGCAGGCGATCGACGAAGCCCATCTGGTGGAGCGCGAGCGACAGGATCACAAGGAGGCCGGCAGCCACGAAGCTGCGCGCCGTCGTTCGGCGCGTCCGCCGGATATCTTTAAGACGTTCGGCAGGAACCTGGACCTGCTTCAGGTCGGTCCAGAGAGAAGCGAATTCGCCATACGCCTCGCGATGGGCGACGTCCCGCTCGATCCAGAGCTGAAACTCCCGCCGATCGCGCTCGGTCGCATCGCTCGATTGCAGGCGGGCGACCCATCCGGCGGCCTCCTGCGCGATCCGATCTTCACCGTCCTGCGACAACCTGTTGGCCATGCCCGCCTCTGCAGTCGCTCTTCGGCTTTCGCGGCTGCTCCCCTCTTAGAGTCAAAAACAGGGCTGCGACCTGACGCCCGTTTAGAAAAAAATCTCGGCGCGCACGTTTCGACAGCGGATCAGGGCCTTGATGATGTGCTTCTCGACCATGTTGCGGGAGATGCCGAGCCGGGTAGCGATCTCGCCGTTCGGCAAGCCGTGCAAGCGGCTCAGGATGAAGACCTCCTGGCACCGGTTCGGCAGTTGCTCGATCGCCTTGGCGAGAAGGATCAGGCTCTGGCGGCCGTTGACGATCCGCTCCTGGTCGGGGGCGTCCGCCGCCCGGTTCTCGCCCGCGATCGCCGGAAGGAACAGATCCGAATCCGCAGCAAGACGGGCCGATGTCGCGTGGGCGACCGATTTCGCCACCTGAAACAGGTAGGCTTGCGGGTTCTCGATGACCGTCTTGGACGGCACGGAGAGCATGCGCAGAAAGGTCTCCTGCGTTGCGTCGGCCGCTTCGGTCGCGTTCCGAAAACGCCGCATGAAGAAGCGACGGAGACGCCCCTCTTCGGACCGCTGCAGGTCCTGAACTAGTGCCCCGGGCATTTCGGGCTCTCCTGACCATGACGCGCCACAGATGCGCCGTACTGCTCGCCGCCATCCATCGATTGAGCACGCCGAAGAGTTACCCCGCGGGAATTTGTGTCACAATCACAATGATCTGGAATCGTTTTAGGGGAGGGGATCCGGCGCGCCGGCGCGCCGCGATCGCTTCGATAACAAGCTGAAATGAAAGCGCGATTCCGAAACGTTGCATTATGGCAACGAAGGATCGTCGCGCCCGAGCGGCGGCATGGCCGGTCTGGTCGTGGCATCGGGAACGGAGGACGCCGCCGGCGGCTTTGTCCGAGCGGATGGGCCGGGTCCGCAGCGGGTTTCTCCACCGCCGGTCGATGGGTTCGATCTCGATCGTCCTCTGACGCATGCCCTCCCGGCGTCATCGTCAGGGCCGACTACAATCCGCCCGCGAAAGCCCCTATGAGCGCGCCATGGGAAAGCGTCGCGATGGAGGACCGAGGAAGCAGGTGGCGGCGCTGCCGCTCGCGCGCGATCCTTCGGGCGCCTTGCGCGTCCTCATGATCACATCGCGCGAGACGAAGCGCTTCATCGTGCCCAAGGGCTGGCCCGTGAAGGGCGAGGAGGATCACAGTTCCGCGGCCATCGAAGCGCGGGAGGAGGCCGGGCTCGTCGGATGGGCTCATCCCAAGCCGATCGGCTCCTATCTCGCCTGGAGGCGCGGCAAGGATCACTTCGAGCTGCTGAGGGTGAGAGTCTTCATCTTCCACGTCGAGGGACATCTTCCGACCTGGAAGGAGAAAGGCGAGCGCGCGATCGCTTGGCTGACCACGGATGACGCGGCGGACCTCATCGACGAGCCCGGCCTCGCCGACATCGTTCTCAATCTCCCGCGGCGCCTGCCCAAGGCGTGGCGGAGCCGCTCCCACGTCATCCCCTCGATCCTGGACGTCGCGGGCGGTCATCCGATGATCGCCTGAGCCGGCGGCTCGCGGCGGCTCGGTCCCTGAGGTGGCGAGTGCGACCTCCGCCTACAGGCGCGTCCGCTCGGCCTTGGGATCGTACATCGGCCTGAGCGAGACGTCGGCGGCGAAGCGCTCCCCCGCGATCTCGATCTCGTAGCGGGACGACAGGATGTCGTCCTCGCTCTCGCCCCGACAGGGGACGTAGCCGAGGCCGACGGCGCCGCCGAGATGGTGTCCGTAATTGCCGGAGGTCACGAAGGAGATCATACGGCCGTCCCGCACGATGCCTTCGTTGTGGACGATCAGGGGCTCGGGATCGCGGAGCCTGAATTGCAGCAGGCGGCGCTCCAGCCCCGCATCGCGCTTGCGCAGGACGGCGTCCCGGCCGACGAATTCGCCCTTGGCCGTCTTCACCGCGAACCCGAGGCCCGCCTCCAGGACGTGGTCCTCGTCGGTGATGTCATGGCCGAAATGCCGGAACGCCTTCTCGATCCGGCATGAATCGAGCGTGTGCAGGCCGCACAGCTTCAGGCCCGACGCGGCCCCGGCCTCCTCGATCGCCTCGAAGACATGCGCCGCCTGGTCGGACGAGACGTAGAGCTCCCAGCCGAGCTCGCCGACATAGGTCACGCGGTGGGCCCGAGCGAGGCCCATCCCGATCTCGATCTCCTGGGCCGTTCCGAAGGGGAAGGCCTCGTTCGAGAAGTCCTGCGGGCTCACGCGCGCGATGACCTCCCGCGCCTTGGGTCCCATCAGGACGAGCACGGCTTCCGCGGCCGTGACGTCGGTCATGACGACGAACTCCTCGGAGCCGAGGTGGCGGCGCAGCCAGGCGAGGTCCCGCTGCAGGGTGGCGCCCGGAACGACGGCGAGGAAGGCCGTCTCGGAAAGGCGCGTGACGGTGAGGTCGCTCTCGATCCCGCCGCGTGCATTCAGCATCTGCGTATAGACGATCCGGCCCGGCGCGACGTCCATCTGGTTCGCGCAGACGCGTTGCAGGAAGGCCAGCGCATCACGCCCTTCGATGCGGATCTTGCCGAACGACGTCATGTCGAAGAGCCCGACGCCGTTCCGCACGGCGAGATGCTCCTCGCGCTGGTTCTCGAACCAGTTCTGACGCTTCCAGCTATAGCGGTACTCCCGCTCCTGGCCGTCGCGGGCGAACCAGTTGGCGCGCTCCCAGCCCGCGACCTCGCCGAACACGGCGCCGCGTTCCGCCAGATGGGCGTGCAGGGGAGAGCGCCGGACGCCGCGCGCCGTCTCGACCTGGCGGAAGGGGAAATGGTCCGCGTAGAGGAGGCCGAGCGTCTCGGTGACGCGCTCCTTCAGGTAGCGGCGGTTGCGCTGGAAAGGCTGGGCCCGGCGGATATCGACCTCCCAGAGGTCGAAAGGCGGCTCGCCGTCGTTCATCCATTGCGCGAGCGCGAAGCCTGCCCCGCCCGAGGAGACGATGCCGATCGAGTTGTAGCCCGCAGCGACCCAATAGCCCTGCAATTGAGGCGCTTCGCCGAGATAATAGCGATCGTCCGGGGTGAAGCTTTCCGGCCCGTTGAAGAACGTGTGGATGCCCGCCGTCTCCAGCATCGGCATGCGCCGGACGGCCTTCTCCAGGATCGGCTCGAAATGCTCGAAATCCTCCGGGAGCTGGTCGAAGCAGAAATCCTCGCGGATCCCGTCCATGCCCCACGGCTTGGCTTTGGGCTCGAACGCCCCGAGCAGCATCTTGCCGGCATCCTCCTTGTAGTAGGCGCATTCGTCGGGCACCCGCAGCACCGGGAGCCGCTGCAGGTCCGGGATCGCCTCGGTGACGATGTAGAAATGCTCGCAGGCGTGCAGCGGCAGCGTGACGCCCGAGCGGGCGGCGAGGTCGCGCCCCCACATGCCGCCGCAATTGACGACGAGGTCGGTCTCGATGGTGCCCTGCTCCTCGCCTTGCTGCCAGGAGACCCCGGTGACGCGGCCGTCCCTGTCATGGACCGCCGTCACCTTCACGTTCTCGACGATCGTGGCGCCGCCCATCCGTGCGCCCTTGGCCAGCGCCATGGCGATGTTGGCCGGATCGCATTGCCCGTCGCGCGGCAGGTGGACTGCCCCGACGACGTCGGCGATGTTGAGGTGCGGATACATCCCCTTGACGTCGGATGCCGAGACCTCCTGCACATCGACATCGAAGGCCCGCGCCAGCGTCGCCTGCCGGTAGATCTCCTCCCGGCGCTCCTCGGTGAGCGCGACGGTGATGGACCCGTTCTGGCGCATGCCCGTGGCGATCCCCGTCTCCTCCTCGAGCTTGACGTAGAGATCGGCCGAATATTTCGCGAGCCGCGTCATGTTCTGGGAGCCGCGCAGCTGACCGACCAGGCCGGCCGCATGCCAGGTCGTACCGCAGGTCAGCTGCTTGCGCTCGAGCAACAGGATATCGGTCCAGCCGAGCTTTGCGAGGTGATAGGCGACCGAACATCCCGAAATCCCGCCGCCGATGATGACGACGCGCGCCTTCGAGGGAATCTGGGTCATGTCGGCCGCTCTGTTGCCCTGTGCTCGGTCGATCGAACCTGGAGCGTCCCGGCACCGCGGCGGCGCTCGCATCGACCAACGCGAAGGTTTCATGCAGGGCGTGTTTTTACAAGCGTGAAATTTATGCTTTATATTTCACAGAACGGGCCTTGGGCGCCTGGTCCAGGCCGAAGGCTGCCCAAAGGCTGGACCCGTCGCGATCCTCTTCCGCGACGGCGCTGGCATCCCCCCGCCTGCAGCTCACCAGCGTCCACCTCCGGCCTGTTGCCCCCGGATCGGTCTGCGCATACGCCTGACCATCGGCCGATGGCCGAAGTCAGTCGAGAGATGAGGTCGTCCGAGTTATGGTCGCCAACGCGGCAGGTCATCCACGCGAGGCCGTCGAGCCCGAGAGCATCGCAGAGCATCAGGACGAGGAACTCGAACTCGGCCAACAGATCCGAGCCCTGCGGAAGATCAAGGGTCTGACGCTTCAGCACATCGCCGATGAGGTCGGAGTCTCGACCGGCTATCTCAGTCAGATCGAGCGCAACCGCTCGCGGCTGCCGATCGGTGTCCTCAAGAAGATCGCGAACGTCCTTGGGGTCCAGCTCAGCTGGTTCTTCCAGCCCGGCGTGATCGGGCCGGCCGAGGAGCGCGAGTTCATCGTTCGCGCGGGACGCCGACGGAAGATGTCGTTCACCGGAACCGGCATCAGCGAGGAACTGCTGTCGCCCAACCTGAACGGCCCGCTGGAGGTCCTCCTCAGCACGATCGCTCCGGGTGCCGACAGCGACTTCTACAGCCACGACGGCGCCGAGGCGGGCCTCGTGATCCGTGGCGTCATGGACCTTTGGATCGGCGACAAGGCCTTCCGGCTCGAGAAGGGGGACAGCTTCTCCTTTCCGAGCACGACGCCTCATCGCTGCGCGAATCCGGGATCGGAGCCGACCGAGATCGTCTGGGTGATCACCCCGCCCCATTACTGAGCCGATTCCGTCGAGGGGGCGCCGCCGTCGCCCCGCGGGCCGTACGACCAACGAATGGGCGGCCCATGCCTGAACTTTGCCCGCCGACCCCATCGCAGCTTGCTTCACATCTGAGAATTTCTGTGCTCTTTTTTCACGTATGGAGAGCAAATCCCCTGCAGCACTCGCCCTGACAGGCATCGAGGCCGGCTATGTCGCCGGCGTTCCGGTGCTGTCGGGCGTCGACCTGGAGGTCCGCGAGGGCGAGGTCGTGACGCTGCTCGGGCGCAACGGAGCCGGCAAGTCGACGGCCATCCGCGTGATCTGCGGCCTCCTCAAGCCGAACGCGGGGCGGGTCGAACTGCACGGCGAGCGGATCGACGGGCTGGAGCCTGCCGCGATCGTGGGCCGCGGGATCGCGGTCGTGCCGGAGGGGCGCCGGGTCTTCGGATCGCTGAGCGTCGAGGAGAACCTCCTGATGGGCGGTTTCGCCCACAGGCGCGGGATCGCGCCGAAGCTCGATCTCGACGCGATCTACACGTCCTTCCCGCGTCTCGTGGAGCGGCGGACGCAGCTCGCCGGCACCCTGTCGGGCGGCGAGCAGCAGATGGTCGCCATGGGCCGCGCGCTGATGGCGAAGCCGCGGGTCCTCCTTCTCGACGAGCCTTCGATGGGCCTCGCGCCGATGCTGATCGACGCCGTCTTCGACATGATCAGCACGCTCGCCGGCAAGGGCCTGACGATCCTCCTGGTCGAGCAGAACGCGAGCGAGGCGCTCGACGTCGCCGACCGCGCCTACGTGCTCGAACGGGGGCGGATCAGGCGCGAAGGGCCGGCGGAGCGTCTTCTGTCGGATCCGGAAATCCGCGCAAGCTACCTCGGCGTCGGCTGAGGCGTCCTTTGGTTCTGTCTGGAGAGGGGTGTGCCATGGTTCGAGGGTTGACAGCACGGCGCTCGGGATTCGGAGTGCTCCTCGCGGCCGCCTTGCCGCTCCTGGCGACGCCGGCCTTCGCCAAGGAGATCAAGATCGGGTTCATCTGCCCGCTCTCCGGGGCGGTGGCCGTCTACGGCAATGACTCCCTCGAAGCCGCCAAGGTGGCGCTCGACGAGATCGCCAAGTCGAAGATGCTCGGCGAGCACACGATCAAGCTCGTCACCGCCGATACCGGCGGCAATCCGAGCCAGGCGGCCCAGGCCGTCCAGCGCATGATCGACGCCGACGAGGTCCATGCCGTGTTCGGCGGCTGCACGAGCCCCGAGACGGCCGCCGCCATCGAGATCACCGAGGCGGCCAAGGTGCCGCTCCTGTCGCATCTCGCGCAGGACACCTCGCTCACGCAAAAGGGCAACAAGTACTTCGCCCGCATCGCCCAGACGGCGAAGACCTTCTCGTCGAGCGCGGCCCAATGGGTGCTGGAGAGCCGCAAGGCGAAGTCGGTCTACATCCTCGCCCGCAACGACAATTACGGTCAGTCGCTGGCGGACGCCTTCGAGGAGAAGTCCAAGGAACTCGGCGTCACCGTGGCCGGGCGCGTCGCCTACGAGCCGAACGGCCGTGAGTTCAAGCCCATCCTCGCCAAGATGGCCGAGGCGAAGCCCGATTTCGTGTCGATCCTCGGCTTCTACACGGATACCGGCCTCATCATGAAGCAGATGGGCGAGCTGCAGATCGCGATCCCGACCTTCGCCAACACCTCGCCGGCCATCAGGCAGTTCCGCGAGATCGCGGGGCCGGCCGCCAACGGCGCCTACGGGGCACTCTACTACTTCGCCGGCTCGATCGACACGGCTCGCGGCAAGGAGTTCACGGCGAATTGGCAGGCCAAGTACAAGCGCCAGCCGACGCAATACGAGGGCATGGGCTACGACGGCATCTACGTGCTCGCCGACGCGATCAGGCGCGCCTCGGCCGCCGGGAAGCTCACCTCGGAGGGCATCCGCGACGCTCTCCTCACCACCAAGGGGTTCGAGGGCGCGACGGGCACGATCACCATCCAGCCGAACGGCGACGTCGTGCGGCCGCTCCCCTTCGTGCAGCTGACGGGCGACGAGCTGAAGCTCGACTTCCTGATGAAGTGAGAGAGGCAGGCGTGAAAGAGCGGCGGGCGGCGACGTGACCTTCGTCATTCAACTGATGAGCGGCCTCGCCGTCGGCTGCATCTACGGGCTCGTGGCGATCGGCTTCAGCATGATCTACCGCGCCATGGGCCTCGTGAACTTCGCCCAGGCCGACATCATGATGATCGGCGCCTTCCTGGGCTATGCGATCCTCGTCGCGGCGCCGGGCATCCCGTTCTGGCTCGCCATCATCGGCGCGATGCTGGGCGCCGCGCTCCTCGGCTTCGTCATCGAGCGGGTCGCGATCCGGCCCAGCGTGGCCCGACGGGCCGATCAGGTCTATCTCGTGCTGCTCACGCTCGGGATCGGGATCGTGCTCTCGAACGGGGCCCGGCTGATCTGGGGCGCCGACCCGGTCGTCTACCCGACCGGGCTCACCCACCAGACCCTGACGCTCGCGGGCTACCCGCTGCCGGCCGTCTATCTCTACATCGCGGTGGTCATGCCGGCGCTGCTGGTGGGGCTGCATCTCTTCTTCACCCGCACATGGCTCGGCCTCGCGCTGCGCGCCGCCGCGGACGATCCCGACACCGCGGCGACGATGGGCGTCCGCCCGGCGCTCGCGACCTCCGTCTCCTTCGCGCTCGCCTCGGCGATCGGCGCGGCCGCGGGCGTCCTCTACGCGCCGATCTCCTACGTCTCCTTCGACATGGGCGTCATCGGCGTGAAGGCCTTCGCAGCGGCCGTGGTCGGCACGCTCGGCAGCATTCCGGGCGCCGTGCTCGGCGGCTTCATCATCGGTCTCGGCGAGACCTTCGGCGGCCAGCTGATCGCGACCGAGTATCAGGACAGCATCGCCTTCGCGATCATGATCGGAATCCTTCTCCTGAAGCCGACGGGATTGCTGTCGGGAGCGCGCCGATGAGCGCCGCTCCCGCGAATGCCGTCACACCGGCCCAGTCGCCCGCGCAGCCGGGGCGACGTGGCCGTGGCCATCGCGACTGGATCGTCTTCGCGGTCCTGATGGCGATCGCCTGGCTGCTGCCGATCTGGCTCGGAGGGTTCGCGCTCTATCTCGGTTGCGTCGTCGCGTTCCACGCCATCGCGGCCCTTGGCCTGCAGATCATGGTCGGGCTCGCCGGCCAGCTCTCGCTCGGCCACGCCGCCTTCCTCGGGATCGGCGCCTACACGACCGTGCTTCTGGAGAAGAATTTCGGCCTCTCCTTCCCGGTCGCCTGCCTCGGGGCGGTCTTCGCCTCGGCCCTCGCCGGCCTCGTGATGGCGCAACTCGTCCGGCTGTCGGGGATCTACTTCAAGATCGCGACCTTCGGCTTCGGCATCATCGTCCACCAGATCATCTCGAACTGGGTGTCGCTGACCGGCGGCACGGCGGGCGTCAAAGGCGTGCCGCCGATCAGCTTTCTCGGCTGGACGGCGACGAGCCGGCTCGACCTCTTCATCGCCGAGATGGTGGCGCTGACGGTGGTCTATGCCCTGCTCATCCGCCTGACGCACGGGCGCATCGGACGGGCCTTTCGCGCCATCGGCCAGAACGAGGTCGCAGCCCGCAGCATCGGCGTGCCGACCCACCGCTACCAGATCGTCGCCATCACGCTCGGCTGCGCCATCGCGGGGCTCGGCGGCTCGTTCATTCCGCACGTCTTCCGCTTCGTCAGTCCCGAGACCTTCACCTGGCACGAATCCCTGCTGATCCTGATCATGATCACGGTCGGCGGGCTCGGCAGCCTCGCGGGCGCGGTGATCGGGGCGGCGCTCCTCGTCGTGCTGCCCGAGTACCTGCGCGATTTCGCGCAGTACAAGATGCTGGCCTATGGCGTCTTCCTGATCCTCGCCCTCGTCTTCATGCCGCGCGGGATCGCCGGTGTCGGCTCCAGCCTCGCCGAGCGGTTCGGCCGCGGACGCCGCCCATGAGCAACGCAGCCCCGATCCTGTCGCTCCGCGGCGTCACCCGGCGCTTCGGCGGTCTCGTCGCGGTCCGGGACGTCGACCTCGACGTCGTGCCCGGCACCATCCACGGCCTGATCGGGCCGAACGGGGCCGGCAAGAGCACGGCCTTCGATCTCGTCTCCGGCGTCACGCCGGTCAGCGCGGGCACGATCCGCTTCGACGGCCGGGACGTGACCCATCTGCCCGTCCACATGCGTGTCGAGGCCGGAATCTGCCGGACCTTCCAGACGCCGCGCCTGTTCGAGGCGATGACGGTCCTCGAGACGGTGCTGACCGGCCGTCACCGGCATGCGCGCTGCGGCTTTCTCGGCAGCATGTTCTCGCTCGGCGCCAAGGCCCGCGACGAGGCGCAGCAGACAGAGGTCGCGCTGCGGCTGCTGGCGCTCGTCGGCCTCGACGGGGAAGCGGACACGACGGTGTCGGGCCTGTCCTACGGAGCCCGGCGGAAGCTCGAGATCGCGCGCGCGCTCGCCACCGAGCCGCGCCTCCTTCTCCTCGACGAGGTCGCCTCCGGCCTCAATCCGGTCGAGACCGAATTCGTCGCCGGCATCATCCGCCGGCTCGCGGCCGAGGGCATGACGATCGTCCTCGTCGAGCACGACATGCGCTTCATCATGGGCCTTTGCGAACGCGTGACCGTCCTGAACTTCGGGGCCCGCATCGCCGATGGACCCCCGGTCTCCGTCACGGGCGACGAGGCGGTCATCGAAGCCTATCTCGGCCGCCCGCGAACCGACGCGACGCCCCGGCGCGAGGCGCGGCGGCAGCACGGGTAAGGTCGATCGCCGTCGTCGGCGTGAGCATGCCGCCCGGACACCACCGCAAGCGAACAGGTTGGCGTACGGCGTGCGGTATAAGCCGCCCGGATAGCGTCCGGTGTGCGACGGGCCGGGTCAGGCGTGTCCGGGCAAAGCTCCCGGGCCGTCAGGCGGCGCCGTAGCCGCCGCCTCCGCCGGTCCGCACCACCAAGAGGTCGCCCTTCCTCAGCACGTCCGATCCCATCGAGCGATAGGGGATGCGCTCGTTGCCGCGCACGACCTCGCATCCCGCCGGGCTGCCGCTGCCGCCGCCTCGGATGCCGGCGGCCGGGCGTTCGAAGCGGTCGGCGTAGATGGAGAAGCGCACCCCGTCCTTGAGGATGCGGAAGGCCCGCTTCGTGCCGTGGCCGCCGCGATGCCTCCCGGCTCCGCCGGAATCCGGGACGAGGCTGTATTCCTCGATCCGGAAATAGTCGTAGCCCATGTCGGTCATCTCGACCGGGACGTTGGTGCAGTTCGACAGAGGCTGGGCGATGCCGTCGGCCCCGTCACCCTCCGCCGAGGCTCCCCACCCGCCGCCATGGACCTCGATGAAGACCTGGTAGCCCCCGCTCTCCAGGATGCTGAGCGAGGTGAGGTAGGTGCTGTCGTAGCCGCAGGCGATGACCCGCTCGGGAATGGCCTGGCCGAGCGCCATCAGGATGCTGTCGAAGGCGCGGTAGATCGGCTCCATCCGGGCGGCGACCGGCGCGGGATGCCGGGGGTTGAGGAAGCTGCCGAGCGGAGCCTTGATGGTGATCGGCCGGAAGGTCCCCTCGTTGTAGGGGACGTCGCTGCCCGTCACGATGTCCTTGATGGCCGTCAGCGTCGCGGAGACGGTCGAGGCGAAGGGCGAGTTGAGGCCGGACTTGGCCTGGTCCGCGGTGCCCGCGTAGTCGATCTCCATCGTATCGCCTGCGACCGTCACGGCGACCTGAACCGTCAGCGGATGACCCGTGACGCCATCGTCGTCGAGGGTGTCCTCGGCCCGGTAGGTCCCGTCCGGGATGGCGGCGATGGCCGTGCGGACGCGCCGCTCCGAATAGTCGAGCATCTCGTCCATGACCTGGAGGATCTTGGCCGTCCCGTATTTCGCGCACAGGTCGACGACACGCGAGACGCCGGTCCGACAGGCCGCGAATTGGGAGTTGATGTCGCCGATCGTCTGGTCGGGGACGCGGATATTGGCCGCGATGAGCTTCTCCAGCGGGCCGCCGTTCCAATCGCGAGCGATGCTGTAGCGCGCGGCCGGGATGGTCAGGCCCTCCTGGTAGACGTCGCTCGCGATGTTGCTGAGGGTCGAGGAGCCGCCGACATCGAGCTGGTGGGCGACGGCGGCGCTGAATCCGAGAAGCCGGCCGTCCACGAAGATCGGCACGAAGATGAAGACGTCGTTCAGGTGATGGCCGCCCTGATAGGGATTGTTGGTGATGTAGAAGTCGCCTTCGACGAGCTCCTCCACCGGGCAGGCCGCGGCGCAGTGCCGGAAGGCGATCGACAGCGAGCCGACCAGGATCGGGATCAGCTCGTCGCTCTGGGCGACGGCCTCGCCGCGGGCGTTGAGGATGCCGGTCGAGGCGTCCTTCGCCTCCCGCACGATCGAGGAATAGGCCGCGCGGCAGAGCTTGGCGCCCATCTCGCGCGCCGCGGAGAGGAAGGCCTGGCTGATGACCGCGTAATCGACGGGGCTGATCGTGCTCATGCTGCTGCCCTCATGATCAGGTTCTGATGGCCGTCGATCTCGCCTCTCCAGCCCTTGGGTATCCAGATCGTCGCCGTCGTGTCCTCGATGACGGCCGGGCCCTGGACGCTCTGTCCGGCCCGCAGAGATCCGCGCCAGAGGAGGCGGGCGTCCAGCCTCTCGCCACGGTCGAAGACCTCGCAGCTCCCTTCGGCGGACGTCTCCGCGCCGCTCGAGGACATGCTCAGCCGGTCCAGTTGCGGCACGTGCAGGCCGACGCGGTACGAGACGATTTCGACGGCGTTCCGCCCGACGCCGCCGCCATGGCTGTAGATCGCCTCGTGTTCGCGGGCGAAGAGCGCGAGGAGGCGTTCGCGGGTCAGTTCGGGGACATCTGCCTCCGCGAGCGGCACGGTGATCTCGAAGGCCTGTCCCTTGAAGCGCATGTCGAGCGACATCTCGAAGAGCCGATCTCCCGGAACGCCGAGCTCCTCGATCCGCTTCGCGAGCTCCGTGCGCAGACCGCCCAGGGTGTCCCGGACCCTGTCGGGCGCGGCCTCGTCGAGCGGGATCGGCCTCGTCAGGCTCTCGAACAGGGAATGGTCCGAGACGAGCAGGCCATAGGCGGAGATGACGCCGGCATTCGGCGGCACGAGCACGGTCGCGATATGGAGCGCCTCCGCGACGGCCGCCGCATGGAGCGGACCGGCGCCGCCGAACGGGACGAGCGTGAAGTCGCGCGTATCGCGGCCGCGTTCCGTCGAGACCTGCCGGATCGCCGCGACGACGTTCGCGATGGCGATCTGGACGGCGCTGTCGGCCGCCGCCGCAGGCTCCAGTCCGAAGCGCTCGGCGATAGGCGCGAAGACGCGGCGCGACGCCTCGACATCGAGCTGCATCGAGCCTGCCAGCCGGGCCTCGGGGCGCAGGCGCCCGCATAGGACATGGGCGTCCGTCAGCGTCGGCTGCGTGCCGCCGCGGCCGTAGCAGGCCGGCCCCGGATTGGCGCCCGCGCTCTGCGGCCCGACGCGCATCATGCCGCCGTCGTCGGCCCAGACGAGACTGCCGCCCCCCGCGCCCACCGTGGCGATGTCGACCATCGGCGTGCGGATCGGCAGGCCGTCGATCTTCGCCTCCTGCGACAGCTGCGGCTTGCCGTCGACCACGAGGCAGACATCCGCGCTGGTGCCGCCGATATCGAGCGTCACGAGGTTGCGGATGCCGGACAGGCCCGCCTGCCGGACCGCGCCCGTCACGCCGGCGGCCGGCCCGGACAGGAGCGCCGTCACCGCGTTTCGCCGCATTGCCGCGGCGGGCATCCTGGCCCCGTTCGACTGCATGATGCTGAGGTTGCCGGCAAAGCCGCGGCTCGCCAGCACGCTCTCCATGCGCGCCAGATAGGCGGCGATCACCGGCTGCACGTAGGCCGCCATCGTGGTCGTCGTCGCGCGCTCATACTCCCGGTACTCGCGGGAGATGTCATAGGAGCAGGTGACGTCGAGCGAGGGATCGACGTCCCGGATCAGCTCCGCGAGCCGGCGCTCGTGATCGGGATTGGCGAAGGAATTGAGGAGGCAGATGGCGACCGATCCGTAATCGCCGGCAGCGAGGAAGGCCTCGAGCGAGGCCCGGATCCGGCCGGTATCGAGCGGCTCCGCGATCGATCCGTCGAACAGGGTGCGCTCGGGAATCTCGAACGCGTCCTTGCGGGCGACGAGCGGAACGGGCTTGCGGTAGAGGAGGTCGAAGATGCGGCGCCGCTCGAGCCTCTGGATCGTCAGGACGTCGCCGAAACCGGCCGTCACCAGAAAGGCGAGGCGGGCGCCCTTCCGTTCCAGGACGGCATTGGTCGCCACCGTCGAGCCGTGGGCGAGCTCGACCATCGCCTCGCAGGCGATGCCGGCCCGATCGAGCGCATCGAACACACCTTCGTCCGGCCGCGCCGGCACGCTCGGCACCTTGGTGATCGTCAACCCGTTCGGACCCGCTGCCACGAGGTCCGTGAACGTGCCGCCGATTTCGATCCCTACCCGCATTGCCTGCCCTTCTGCCCAAACTCCCCGCAGCAATTCATGGGCCATTTTTTTGTGTTCGTGAATTATATTCTCGCGTTTTCACGGCGCCATCCAGTCGGGGACCCTCGCCGGGCAGGTGCGCCGACCTTCATCCGAGCCATGATCGGGCACGACAGGCCCATCGGCCCCGCCGCCCGGGCGCTCTCACGCGGCCCCTATGCCGGATCGAGGAGATCGGGTCGGCGGGCCTTGGTCAGGCGGAGGGATTGCTCGCGGCGCCAGGCCGCGATGGCCTTGTGGTTGCCGCCCGTCAGGACCTCCGGGATGCCGCGCCCCTCCCAGTCGCGCGGGCGGGTGTAGTGGGGGTATTCGAGAAGGCCGGATTCGAAGCTCTCCTCCGTGCCCGACTCGTCCTTGCCCATGACGCCGGGCAGGAGCCGGATGCAGGCGTCGAGCAGCACGAGCGCCGCGAGCTCTCCCCCCGAGAGGATGTAGTCGCCGATCGAGACCTCCTCGAGCCCGCGCCCTTCGATGACGCGCTCGTCCACCCCCTCGAAGCGGCCGCAGACGAGGAGGACGCCCGGACCGGCGGCGAGGTCGCGCACCCGCGCCTGGGTCAGGGGCCTGCCGCGCGGCGAGAGGAGGAGGCGGGGGCGCGGGTCGTCCGGACCCGAGGCCCCATCGATCGCCGCGGCAAGAACGTCCGCGCGCAGGACCATGCCGGGCCCGCCGCCCGCCGGCGTGTCGTCGACCGCGCGGTGGCGGCCGAGCCCGTGTTCGCGCAGGTCCTGCGTCGACAGCGACCAGACTTCGCGCCGCAGGGCGTCGCCCGCGAGCGACAGGCCGAGCGGCCCCGGGAACATCTGGGGGAAGAGAGTGACGACGGAGGCGCGCCAGAGCGCAGGCTGCGCCGGATCGGCGGGAAGGGTCACGATGTTCGGTCCCGGGGATGTGGACATGCGCGGTGCGGCGAGAGCGCCGGGCCTCAGACCAAAGGAGGGCCGGCCGGCCGGTTTGCCTGATTGACCGGGCCGGACGCCGATGACAAGCTTTCTTCCGGAGGCCGCAAAGACGGCCCCGTGCCCGCGGCGATGCCGGGGGCGGGAGAGAGGCCCGAGGTTCCCGGTCCGACGCCGCGTCGAGCGGCGGCGGGACCGTGGATCATGCGGCCGAGGGAGGGTTCGGCCGCGTGTCGCTGTTCTTCCAGCAGGTCCTGAACGGGCTCACGCTCGGGAGCGTCTACAGCCTCGTCGCGCTCGGCCTCACGCTTGTCTACGGCATCCTCCACATCCCGAACTTCTCGCATGGCGCGCTGTTCATGGCGGGGGCCTATGCGGCCTTCTTCGCCTCGACGGCCCTCGGGGCGAATTACTGGGTCGCGCTCGTCTTCGCGGCCGTGGTCACGGCGGGGATCGCGGTGCTCAGCGAGCGCCTGGTCTTCAGCCGGCTGCGGGACAAGCCACCCCTTCACGACATGATCGCGGCGATCGGCCTCCTCCTCCTGATCGAGGCCATCGCCCAGGCCATCTGGGGCGCCGATTTCCACCGTCTGCGCGAGCCCTATCCCGGCATCTGGCAATGGCTGCGAATCAATGCCGGCCTCGTCATGCCGATCCAGCGCGGCATCATCATCGCCGGGGCGGTGGTGCTGATGATCGCGCTGCACCTCTTCCTCACCCGCACGACGACGGGCGCGACCATCATCGCCATGGCGCAGAACAGGGAAGGGGCCTCGCTGGTCGGGATCGACCTCACCCGCGTCTCGATGATCACCTTCGCGATCTCGGGTGCGCTCGCCGCCGTCGCGGCGGTGCTGTTCGTGCCGATCAGCCTGATCTTCCCCGCCATGGGCAATCTCGTGATCCTCAAGGCCTTCGTCATCATCATCCTCGGCGGGATGGGCTCGGTGCCGGGGGCCATTCTCGGCGGGATGGTGATCGGGCTCGTCGAGAGCTTCGGCGCCTTCTACGTCTCGACCGACATGAAGGACGTGATCGCCTTCGCGGCGCTGGTCCTGATCCTGTCGCTCCGGCCCGAGGGCCTGTTTCCGGGCTATGCGCGATGAGCGGGCTGCTGAGCCGCAGGACCCTCGCCGTCGCCGCGATCCTCGCGGGGCTCGTCTATCCCTTCGTCGTGCCGAACGACTACTTCGTCTACGTGATGGCGTTGGCCTATATCTACGCCATCGCCGCGCTCGGGCTGAACCTGATGCTCGGCTATACGGGCCATCTCAACCTCGCCCATGCCGCCTTCATGGCGATCGGCGCCTACACGGTCGGGATCCTCACGGTCGATTACGGGGTGCCGTACTGGATCGCCTTCCTGCTGGCGGGCGTGAACGCGGCGGCGCTGGGGTTCGTCGCCGGCATCATCTCGCTCCGGCTCAAGCACCATTACTTCTCGATCTTCACCCTCTGCATCGGCATCATCGTCTGGCTCGTGATCGAGAAATGGGACGGGCTGACCCACGGCGTCGTCGGCATCATGGGGATCCCCGCGCCGACCGGGATCGGGCCGATCCGGTTCGACACGACCCTCGCGCAATACTACCTCATCCTCGCGATGCTGGCCCTCGCGCTCGTCGTGATGGACCGCATCGTCCATTCGCTGACCGGGCGCGCCTTCATGGCCATCCGCAACGGCGAGCCGCTGGCCGAGGCGCTCGGCGTGCCGCTCATGCGCACGAAGGTCCTCTCGTTCGTGATCTCGGTCGCCTATGCCGGCTTCGCCGGCGCGCTCTATGCCGGCTTCGTGCGCTTCCTCGGCCCCTCCATCGCCGCCGAGACGAACGCCTTCGACATGATCGCCTTCATCCTGGTCGGCGGCCTCGGCACGCTGTCGGGCCCCGTCATCGGAGCCATCATGCTCACCTGGGCGACGCAGTCGCTGCAATTCCTCCAGGATTACCGGCTGCTGGTCTTCGGACCCCTCCTGATCCTCCTCGTCATGTTCATGCCGAAGGGCATCATCGGCACGCTCAAGGCGCGGCAGGCGCGCGAGGCCGGCGAGCGGGCCAGTGCCGCCCGGCGCGAGCAGGCCGAAGCCGACGCGTCGGCAGACGGCCGGAAGGCGCCGGCCCATGCTTGAGGTCTCGGGTCTGACGAAGCGGTTCGGCGGCCTCGCCGCGGTGAAGGACGTCTCGACGAGCTTCGAGCGCGGCCGGATCACGGCCGTGATCGGCCCCAACGGTGCCGGCAAGACCACCTTCTTCAACCTCGTCGCGGGGGCCTACCGGCCGACCGAGGGCATCGTGCGCCTCGACGGCGAGGACGTGACGGGAATGCGGCCGGACCGCATGGCGATGCTCGGCCTCGCGCGGAGCTTCCAGACGACGACGCTGTTCGAGGACGAGAGCGTCCTCGACAACCTGATCGTCGGCCATCGTCTGCGAACGCGCTCGACCCTGCTCGACGCGATCCTCAATACCGCGCGGGCGAGGGCGGATAACCG
This sequence comes from Enterovirga rhinocerotis, assembly GCF_004363955.1. Classification (GTDB taxonomy): domain Bacteria; phylum Pseudomonadota; class Alphaproteobacteria; order Rhizobiales; family Beijerinckiaceae; genus Enterovirga; species Enterovirga rhinocerotis. The sequence continues at coordinate 2,325,420 of NZ_SNZR01000011.1, read as the reverse complement.
CGAATGCCGCCGCAAGGCTGAGGAGGCGCTGTCCTTCGTGGGGCTCGACCATGCGGCCGACCGCGTCGTCGCCGATATCAGCCAGGAGGAGAAGAAGCGCGTCGCCTTCGCCCTCGCGCTCGCGACCGAGCCCCGCATCGTTCTGCTCGACGAGCCGGCGGGCGGCGTCAATCCGGAGGAGACCGCCGGGCTCGCCCGCCTCATCCGCAAGATGGCCGAGAGCGGCCTCACGGTCGGGCTGATCGAGCACAAGATGGGGATGGTGATGGGCCTCGCCGACAAGGTGGTCGTCCTCGACCACGGCGAGAAGATCGCCGAAGGCACGCCGGGCGAGGTCTCGCGCGACCCCAAGGTGATCGAGGCCTATCTGGGGGCCGATTTCGCACTCGCCGGAGCCGGCCATGCTGCGATGTGAGGGCGCGACGCTCGATTACGGCAGCTACCGCGCGCTCGACGGCGTGTCGGTCCATGTCGAGGCGGGCGAACTCGTGGTCATGCTCGGCGCGAACGGGGCGGGCAAATCCTCGCTCTTCCTCGCCATCAGCGGGCTGCGGCGTCTCAAGGCGGGCGCGATCCGCCTGGGCGGCCGCGATCTCGCCGGCGCGAAACCGTCCGCCATCGTCGAGGCGGGGCTGGTCCATTGCCCAGAGGGACGCAAGCTCTTTCCCGGCATGAGCGTCGAGAAGAACCTGCGGCTCGGGGCCTATGTCCATCGCCGGGACCCCGCGCGGTCCGAGGAGATCCTGGACGAGGTCTTCGGGATGTTCCCGATCCTGCGCGAGAAGCGGCACGATCCGGCGGGCTCGCTCTCCGGCGGACAGCAGCAGATGGTGGCGATCGGCCGCGCGCTGATGGGCCGTCCGAAGGTGCTCCTGCTCGACGAGCCGTCGCTCGGCCTCGCCCCGCTCGTGGTCAAGCAGGTGCTGGAAGCGGTGAAGGCGATCAACGCCGCCGGAACGACGGTGCTCCTCGCCGAGCAGAACGCCTTCGCCGCCCTCCAGATCGCGGACCGCGCCTATGTGCTCGAGAACGGTCGCATCGTCATGGAGGGCGAGCCCGCGACGCTGCTGAGGGATGAGGGGATCCGGAGGGCCTATATCGGGGCGTGACCCCCAGACGCTGCCTTCTCCCGCAAGAGAGGAGGCAGGGCGGAAAGCTTGAACGAGGCGGGAACAGGGAGGAACGCGATGATCGGGACGAGGCGAAACATCCTGGCGGGCACGGCCGCCGCGGCTCTGGTTGCGACGACGCGCGGCGCCTTCGCGCAGCAGGAGACCGTGACCATCGGCTGGACCGGGCCGCTCTCGGGCGGCGCGGCGCTTTACGGCAAGAACACGCTGACCGGCCTCGAAATGTCGGCCAAGGAGATCAACGATTCCGGTGGCGTGCAGATCGGCGGGAAGCCTCACAAGATCGCCGTCGTCGGCCTCGACGACAAGTACTCGCCATCCGAAGCGGCGGTGAACGCGAAACGTCTCCGGGCCCAGTACAAGGCGCCCGTCGTCTTCTGCCCGCATTCGGGCGGCAATTTCGCCATGCAGGCCTTCAACGAGCAGGACGGCTTCCTGATCGGCGCCTATACCAGCGTGCCGCAGATGACCGAGCGCGGGAACAAGCTCACCTTCCGCATACCGCCCTCCTTCGCCGGCTATATCGATCCCTTCATCAAGACGACGATGGGCTCCTTCGGCAAGAAGCTCGGCATGGCGGGGGCCGATCACGACTACGCCAAGGCCTGGGCCGCGCTGATGAAGCCGGCCTGGACCAAGGCGGGCGGCACGGTCGTCGCCGAGAACGCGATGTCCTACAATAAGGACACCGACTTCTATTCCGGCGTCAGCCGCGTGATGGCCGGCAACCCCGATGTCCTCTTCGTCGGCGGAGCGTCGGAACCGACCGCGCTCGTCATCAAACAGGCGCGCGAGCTCGGCTTCCAGGGCGGCTTCATGATCATGGACCAGGCCAAGCTCGACGAGATCGCGCATGTGCTGGGTGGCTATCAGCAGCTCGAAGGGGCGATGGGCGTCCTGCCGACGGTCTTCGATCCGCGGCCCGGCACCCAGGAATTCGTCGGCCGCTTCAGAAAGGCCTACAACCGCGATCCGGGCTCCGAGGCGGCCTACAACTACGCCGCGCTCAACGCCGTGTCCGAAGCGATGAAGCTCGCGGGCACGACGAGCGATGCGGCGAAGATCCTTGCGAAGCTGACCGAGGCCTTCAAGTCGCTGCCGCCGGGCCGGAATCCGGCCCACATCACCGAAGTCGACGAGCGAGGCGGCTCGAACGTGCGGCTCTCGCTCGCCTATGTGAAGGGCGGCAAGATCGTTCCGGTCGATGCCGCGACGGGCAATCTGATGAATTGAGGCGGGATCTCAGGCGCCGGGCCGGGCCTGGCGGCCGGCGCCTCCGATCCGGGACAGCGCGGCGCCGATGGCGGCGCGCAGCATCGAGAACCGGAGACCGAAGGCGCGGACGGTGGCCGCGAAGGCCGCCACGAACAGCAGGAACTCGAGCCCCAGGGTCGTCGCAAAGCCGAGATCGGCGAGACGGAGGCCGTGGCATGCGAGAAGGAGGGCGGCTCCGACCCCGAGGACGCCCATGGTCGGGCGCAACGGCGTCGGCATGCGGAAGTCGCGCGGACCGGCGAACAGGAAGAACGCCCCTGCCGCCACCTGGCCCGCGAGAAAGGCGAGCGCGGCGCCGAGCGCCCCGTAATGCGGGATGAGCAGCGCGCAGAAGCCGAGATTCACGAGCGTCAGGATCAGGGCGGACACGAGTTCCATCCAACTCGCCCGCGTGAAGTAGATGATCTGGGCCAGATAGACGTTGCGCAGCACGAGCAGGAACGCTGCGAGCGCGATCACCGGCAGGAGGCTGTCCGATCCGTGCAGGAAGCTCGCGGGAAACACGAAGGGCAGGATCAGCGGTCCGAAGACGATGAACGCGGCCAGCATGAAGACGCCGATCACGAGGAGGACGCAATAGGCCTGCGCCAGCGTGCGATCCGTCCCCTCCCGGTCGTGTTCGGAGAACAGGCGCTTCGCCAGCGGCAGGGCGGACATGCTGATGCTCTCGGCGAGGATGACGAAGCTCGCCCGGACGAGATCGCTCAGCGCGCCATAGGCTCCGACGACGGCGGCGCCTTCCGCGCCGGCGAGGAAGAACCGGTCCACGCCCTGCGCGAAGGACCCGATTCCGAAGGACAGCATCAGCGGCCAGCCGAAGACCAGGAGCTTGCGCGCGTGCAGCCAGGTCGGCCGACCGCCGAGAAGGCGGCCGAGGGTGATCGCGGCCGGGATGCTGGCGATCAGGTGGGCCACCGCGATGCCGAGGGCGAGGGCGAGCGCGCTCCGATCCGTGACGAGCGCGATCGTGCCGAAGGCGAGGACGAGCGCGGCCTTCAGGATGATGCTGAGTGCGGCGCGGCCAGCTTCGAGCCGCGTCCGGCAGACCTCGGTCAGCACCTCGAACAGGGCCGTCGAGAGGCCGATCAGGAGCGCGCCCGCCGCGAAGACGGCGCCGACACCGTCGAGCGCGAAGGCCAGGATGGCGATCGCGCTCGTCACGGCCATCGAGATGGCCAGGACCGTCACGAAGCTCGCGAAGAAGTCGCGGTCGTCGTCGGATCGGTAATTGTTGAAGAAGGCGTAGCGGATCCATTGCGCCGAGAACCCGCTGATGACGAGGGCGGCGGCGAACATGACGACGTAATGGCCGTAGATCTCGGGGCCGGCGAGCCGGGTGAAGATCGCGATGGCGGCGAGATTGCCCGCGGCGGCGCTGGCGCGAGCCACCAGATAAAGGGCGAAATGGTGCCGGATCACGGCGAGCCCATCCGTGCAGCGGAAGGGGGCCGCTCTGTGGAGGAGCAGCGCATGGGTCCGGCCGAGCCAGGCGACGATACGGCCTTGCGAAGGCTCGGGCCTCGTTCCGAAAGCTTGCGCGACATGGCTTGAGTTGACGCAGGACAGCTTACCGCCGTCCCAACGGTGATCCGGAAAGCGCGGGCGCCGGTCGGCTTGGTTAAGGCCTCCTCAACGGGAAGCCGGAAAAAACGCATGCAATGCGGACCAAACCTTAGGGTCCCCGCCTCCATAGTGACGCGATCGAACCTGACAATACCTCAGAGGACGTCCTGAGACGGTGCGGGAGCTTCCCGCATTGTCGCGCTTTCGACCATGCCACCCGCCCGAGCCACCTTCTTCCAGCCCGATAGGGACCTTGCGCCGGAGCCTCTGCCGGACGGGTCTTCGGCTTTGCTCGACTGGGCTCCGATCGGCGCTCTGCCGGCGACGCTGCCGGACGGACGCGGCTGGCCCGAGGTTGCGATCCTCGTCGTTGCGAACGCGGCCCAGGGGGAGGCCGCAGCGGCGAGCGCGGCCTCGGTGGCGCGGCAGGCCTATCCCACGGCGAGCGTCGTGCCCGTCGCGGCAGCCGTGCCGGGAGCGCTGGCGCGAGCGGTCGAGCGGTCGAGCGCCTCCTTCCTCCTCGTTCTCGAAGCCGGGGACAGGCTTGCGCCGGGAGCCCTGGCCGCCCTCGTCCTCACCGCCGAGAGGGAGCGGACAGGGCTCGTCCATGGGCTGCGCGTCCTGCATGACGGCACCGCCGTCGCGGTGGACATGCTGGAGCATCCCGCCGGCGCTGCGCCGGACGGCCAGCCGGCAGGCGACGTGCTGTTCAGCCTCGCAGCCATACGGGCCGCCGGGGGCGTGTCGCCTCTCGCCGGAGATGCGGTCGGCGATCTGTGGCAGCGCATCGCCGGAGCCGGTGCGCGCATCGCGCGGATCGGGCGGCCGGTTCTGGTCCGGCCTGTCGAGTCCCTGGCGGCCGCAGCTCAGCCGAAGCCGCTGCGGATCGCGGCGATCAACGATGCCGGCGGGGCCGGCGGGGCCGGGATCGCGCATCGCCGATTGGTGGAGGCACTGCGCTTCGGCGGGCACGATGTGAGGACCTTCCGGTTCAACGACGCCTCTCCGACGATCGCGGCCGAGTGGACCGATGCATTCCCGACGATTGAGGCGGCGATCCTCGCCGACGCGCCCGATTGGGTGATGGCCGGCAATCTCCACGGCGCGACGCGAAGCCTCGACACCCTGTCCCGGCTCGGTGCGCATGTCCCCGTCGCGGCGGTGCTGCACGACCTCTTCCCGCTGACGGGCCGCTGCGCCCATCCGGACGGATGCCGGCTGATCGTCGAGCGGGGCTGCGATGCAGCCTGCCCGACGCCGGATCTCTATCCGCAACTCGCGCCAAGCCGGATCGCGGAGTTTTTTGCGCGCAAGCGCGAGACGCTGGCCTCCGGCACGACGCTCCTCGCCAATTCGGATTGGACGCTCGATCAGGCCGAGGCCTTCGCGCCGGACGGTGTCCGGACCGCGCGGATCGAACTCGCCTTTCCGAGCCAGGTGTTCCGGCCGCCGGCGGACAAGGCCGCCCTGCGCCGCAGGCTGGGCCTGCCGCCGGACGACGTCCTGATCCTGTTCGGTGCGGTCATTGCCGACCAGCCGGACAAGGGCGGCCCCGATCTCGCGGCGGCGCTCGCGGCCGTCGCTGCGCCGGGGATCGGCTTCGTCGCGATCGGCCGCATCGACGACCCGGCGGCCTTTCCGCTGCCGAACCTCGTCACGCCGGGTCCGATCGCCGACGAGGCGGCCCTCGCGGCGTGGTACGGCGCCTGCGACCTCCATGTGATCGCGAGCCGGCTCGAGACCTTCGGCCAGACGGCGGTCGAGGCCGGGCTCTGCGGCACGCCGACGATCGCCTATCGCCTGACGGGTCTCACGAGTGCCGTGATCGAGGGCGTCTCGGGCCTTCTGGTCGAGCCACGGCCGGAGGCTATGGCGGCTGCGATCCGCTCTCTCGTCGCCGATCCCGAGCGGCGGGCGGCTCTCGGGGCCTGGGGCCGGATCGCGCTCGAGAGCCGGAACAGCCACGCGGCGTCGTACCTCTCGCTGCGAGAGGGCCTCAAGGAGCGCGGGCTGCTGCCGGAGGGGGCGGGCGGGCGCATCCGTTTCTCTCCCGACATTCTGCGCAGCTTCGCCTGTTCCGCCGAGCCGCTGCCCGGCGAACGTGGCACCGTCCGGCCTGCGCCCTCGCGGATCGCGCGCCTCGCGCGGCGGCTGAAGCAGCGGATCTGGGGGCGTGCGCAGCCGCTCTGGATGAGACGGCTGCTCTACGGCGCCTATCGGTCGCGCCAATTTCTCTCGGGAGCACGGGCATGAGCGGAATGTCCCGGCGGATCATCGTCGACCAGACGAATTTGCGCGGCCACGTGACGGGGATCGAGCGCGTGGCGCTCGAACTCTTCGGGCCGCAGGCTTTGGCACCGCATCGGGTCGAGCTGGTTCGCAGCCGCGGGCTGCTGTCGATGATGCTGAAGCAGCATCTCGGCCTGCCGGCCCGCGGCCTCGCCGACCGGCGCGCGCTGTTCGTGTTTCCCGGTTTCCCGCCTGGCCCGCTGGCCGTGGCGCTCGGCGATCGCTGCCTGATCTACGTCCACGACACCTTTCTCCTCACGCGGCCGGAGGACCTCAGCTGGAAGGCCCGCCTCTACATGGCGCCCTCCTTCCGCTTCGCCGTGCGGCGGGGCCGTCGCTTCCTGGTCAATTCCGAGACCACGGCGACGGAGCTCCGTGCCTTCACGAGGGCGGGTGCGGCGATCGATCTCCTGAGGCCGAAGGCCGGCGACGTGTTCGGGCTCGTGGATCTGCCGCCTCCGTCCGTGCCGCTGCCCGGAGAGACCCTCCGCCTTCTCGCGATCGGCACCATCGAGCCACGCAAGAACTATCCGGCTGCGATCGCGATCGTCGAAGCCCTCAACGCGCGCGGCATCCCCGCCCGTCTCGACATCGTCGGGCGGATCGGCTGGGGGGAGCACGCCTTCCTGCGCGATCCGCCGCCCCATATCGGCCTCCATCACGGTGTGGACGATGCCGGGATGAGGCGGATCGTCGAAAGCAGCCATCTGCTCCTCTCGACGTCGAAGGCGGAGGGGCTGGGGCTGCCCCTGCTCGAGGTTCAGCACGGCGGCCTGCCCGTGGTGGCGCCGCGCGGAGCCGTGTTCGAGGAGGTCCTCGCGGGGTCCGGCCTTCATGTGGACCCGCTCGCCGCCGCCGACGCGGCCGAGGCGATCGCCCGCTTCGCGTTCGAGCCCGGCCGTCTGGCCGAGGCGTCGCGCGCCTCGCGCGCGAATGTGGCCCGCTGGACGGGCCTTGCGGATCAGGATGCGGCGCGGTTCCGCGCCTCTCTGGAGGAGCCGGAATGAGCCCCCGTCACGGCATCCCGTTTGCGCGACGAATGACGGCGACCGTCGAGGTGCCTGCGGGCCGTGCCGCTTTGGCACGAACCTGTATGGCCTTCGAACGATCGGACGGACCAATGGCTGCGGCCTGTCTAAACCCGCGACCCGTTGCGCCGAGACGATGTGCCGGATCGATGACGCTGGGCTCGTTCTCTCACCATCGTCCCGAACGAGGGAGGCCCTTCGCAATTGATCAACAGAAACGGACGATGTTGACGCCGAAAGTCCCGACCGGGACGATGCTGAGGTCGATCCAGTGACGACGACGCGCGAGGTCCGGGCGTATCTGCCGGCTCCGATGACGAACGGCCAATATCTGGCCGACGTCCTTCTGCGCCGTCTCCGCCTCGTCGGAGCGTTCGTCGTGCTGAGCCTGCTGGCGGGGCTGGCCTACGTCATGCTCTCGCCGACGAGCTACATCGCCTCCGGCCGTATCCTGCTCGATCCGATCGGCCTGCAGATCTTGGGCACGGGCGTCTCGCCGCGGAGTAGCGCCCGCGACACGAGCACCATCGACGCGGAAAGCCAGACCTATGTGATCACCTCGCGTGCGGTCTTCGACCGGGTGATCACCGCCGAGCGTCTCGAACAGGATCCGATGTTCGGCGGCCGGCCGCGCGGGCCGCTCGGCTCGCTGCTCGTCCGGTTCGGCCTGAGCGAGCCGCTGGATCCGCGCACGCTGGCCTTGCGGGTGCTCGACCGCGCGCTGACGGTGGTCAGGAATCCGAACTCGTTCGTGGTCAACGTCTATGTCTCGACGGGAAACCGCGACACCTCGGCCCGGATCGCGAACGCGGTCATGAACGCCTATGTCGAGGAGGAGAACGCCGCGCAGGCGGCGACCGCCAAGCGCGCGGGCTTGTCCGTCGATGCCCGGCTCGAGGCGCTGCAGGCGCGCCTGCGCGACGCCGAGGAACGCTACGAACGCTATCGGAGCGCTCACGGGATCGTCGTCGCCAACGGGCAGGCGGTCATCGAGAAGCAGGTCATCGACCTGTCGGGCCAGCTCATCACCGCGGAATCGCGGGTGAACGAGCTGCAATCCGCGCTCACCCAGATCCGCAACAGCAGAAACGGCGTCGTCCGGCTCGAGGCCATTCCGGAGGCGTTCCGGGGCGGCTCGATCGAAAGCCTCCGGAACCGCTACGCGGCGGCCCGTCAGGTGGAGAACAACCTGAACGCGACGCTGGGTCCCCGGCATCCCGACTACATCACCGCGACGCTCCAGACGGCCGAAGCGCGGCGGCTGCTGGACCAGACGATCCGCGACATGGTCCACTCGGTGTCCGTCGAGCTCGACCGGGCCAAGGGGACGGTGGCCGCGCTGAAGGGACAGCTGGAGGCGGCCAAGAGCCAGATCAGCAACACGAACGAGAGCAGCGTGCGCCTGCGGGAACTCGGGCGCGAGGTCGAGGTCAGCCGATCGATCTACGAGACCTTCCTCGGCCGGTCGCGGGAACTCGCCGAGCAGCAGCGCTTCGACAACACGAATACGCGCGTTCTCAGCTTCGCGTCTCCGCCCATCGCGCCAAGCGGCCCGCCCGCCATCCTCGTCCTGATCGCGAGCCTCCTGATGGGCGTCGGTCTCGGCACGGCGGCGGCCTGGGGCATGGAGCAATTGTCGGCGACCCGGACGAAAGAGACCGTCGCGTGAGCGACACGGCGGGCCCGGTGCGCGCCGTGTCGCTGCCGGAGCCACGCGGCTCACAGGTCGCGATCGCGCTCGTCGTCGCGGCCCTGGTCTTCAATCTGGCGCTGAGCTTCATCAATGCCAGCGTCTTCCGGGTCAGCGCCTCCCACGTCATCGGGATCGAGCTCGTCATCGTCGGTATCGCGGGTGCGATGGTGGCGACGAGGAGCGCGAACCTGTACGCGATCACGATCGCGTTGTTCGCGTGGCTGGTCTTCGCCATGGCGGCCCGGGCCAATTTCGATCCGAAGATCTTTCGCGACGCCCTGATCCCGGTGATCTTCTTCCTTCTCGGCCGCCATTTCGGCTCGCTGGCCGCCGGTGATCGCGCGGTGACGATCTCACTCCTGATCGTGACAGCAGGCGCCCTGCTGGAATGGTTCTTCCTGGACCTGTTCCTGAAATACTTCGACGTTCTCAGCTTCTATCGGGCCAAGGGGGCGGTGGATGCGTCGTTCGGCGGAGACGGGCCGGGGCTCTATATCAGCGGGCTGAGATTCGACGGTCGTACCCTGCTGCCGTTCCTGGGCGAGCATCGGGTGTCGTCGGTGTTCCTGGAGCCGGTGTCGCTCGGCAATTTCGGCGCCATCGCCTTCGCCTGGGTCCTGTTGCGCGACGGAAAACGACCGGCCGCTCTCATCCTGAAGATGCTGCTGATCGCGACCGTGCTCATCCTCGGGGATTCACGCTTCGGGGTCTATCTGTGCGTGATCGTGGCGCTGATCTACGCCGTCGCGCCGCTCGCTCGCCCTCTGACCGTCTTCGTGATGCCGTTCATCGCGCTGATCCTTCTCCTGATCTACGCGTGGCACAAGGCCGGCATGCCGTGGGACAACACGACGTCCGGCCGCATCCTGGCCAGCGGTCAGCTGTTGACGACGCTCGATCTGAGCCAGGCACTGGGACTGAAGACGACCGTGGTCGATTTCGGCGATTCCGGATACGCCTATGTCCTGTCGCAGTTCGGCCTGTTCGGAGCGTTGATGCTCTGGTCGATCTACGTGTTCGGATGCCCCGCCGAGACGATGCAATCGTGGCGGTTCAAGCTGTTCACCTGCATGTATCTGGTGCTGCTCCTGTCCATCAGCACGTCGTCGATGACGATCAAGACAGGCGCGTTGCTCTGGTTCCTCGCCGGCTGCGCCGCGCAGGGGACCCGGATGGCCCCCGGAGCGATGCATCCGGCTGCGCTGTCGGCGATCCTGACGAATGCGTTCCGGTCGCCGCGGCGGGCCGGCCTGCGTCGGTAGGGGCCGGCCGGCATCGTCGTCGCACCATGCTCCCACCGACGAGGTCGGGGCGGGAGCGCGGTCAGATCTCCGCGGATCGGGCTCCGGTGCTCGGCGCCGTCCGGTCCTCTCCGTAGCCGTGATGGCGGAGCGCGGCCTCCATCGTCACGCAGGGCACCCCGTGATCGGCGAGAACCGAGAGCGTCAGCTCCATCAGGCGCGGGGACGTTCCCATGAAGGTCGGTTCGGGGCCGACATCATGCGTGTAGAAGACGAGCCAGCCCTTCGCCGCAACGGCCGCCCCGACCAGGTCCTCGAGGCGGTCGCGGGTCATGGTGCGGTCGAACAGGCCGATGGCCCCGACCTTGGCGAGGTCGATCGTGCCGACGTTGATCCGCTCGTAGATCGTCCGGCACGACTGGAACCGCTGCACCAGATACCGCGCCTGCCACAGGCCGAGATCCCCGAAGGGATAGGCGAAGTTGAGCAGGGGGTATCCCGTGATCTCGAGGATCGTCCTCGCGTTCTCGTCGCATTCCCGCGCCAGGGCTTCGACGCCGAGCGATTGGACGTTCACATGGTGCGCCGTGTGGCAGCCCACCTCGTGTCCTCCCTCCGTGAGGTCTCGGATCTGGTCCCGGCTGCAGACGCGCCAATGCCGATCCTGGAACTCGCAGGTCCCCGCGGCGATGTAGAACGTGCCGGCCGCGCCGCTCCTGCCGAGCAACTGCGCGCCGACCGAGACCGCGCTGTCGGGGACGTCGTCGAAGGTGATGGAGGCGACGGCCGATGGCCCGGACAGGGGGAAGGGCCGAAGCGGAATGCGCCGCGCCAGAAGCCGCCATAGCTTGTGCCGATAGGTGACGGACCAGCCGCGCTCCACGAGCATCGGATTTGCTCCGATCTCCGCGGAGAAGCCGGATCGGGAGGCGTTTGCCTCATTCCGGAACGCGATGGTGTCAGACATGAGCAATGCAGCGGGATCCGTCGATCTCTTTGGTCTTGCGTTCTCGAACGGGAGCGGCGCCGACGTGCTGAAGGCGGCCAGGGCGTCGACCGCACCGGGTCCCAGGATCATCGTAACAGCGAATGTTGAACACATCGTCACCTTGCGCGACGAATCCGCCTTCCGGTCCGCCTACGCGCACGCGGCGGTGCGGACGCTGGACGGCATGCCGCTCGTCTGGTTGGCGCGTCTTCGCGGCCACCGCGACGCGCGCCGCGTGACGGGGCACGATCTTCTCGACGCGGTCTTCGCCGAGGGCGCTGCGGCATCCGGTCGGGTCTACATGCTCTGCGCCAGCGACGAGGCCGGGCGCATCCTGACCCGCCGCTTCGTCGCGGCCGGCTATCCGGCCGCCGCCGTCGCCTTCGAGGTTCCGCCCTTCGGCTTCGAGCGCGACGAGGCCTATGGCCGCCGGCTCGCCGCCGCGATCAAGGAGCACGGAACGACGCTCCTCCTCATGGGCGTCGGGGCGCCGAAATCCGAGATCTGGGCCGATCGCCAAGGGGCCGCGCTCGGCGAGCCTGTCGTGCTGTGCATCGGGGAGGCGTTGAACGTCGCCGCGGGGCTCGTGCCGCGCGCGCCCGTCCTGATGCAGCGTCTCGGTCTCGAATGGCTGTTCCGCTTCGCCGGCCAGCCCGCCCGCCTCTTCCACCGCTACTTCGTGCGGTCCTGGCGTTTCCTCGTCCTCGCGGGTCTCGATCGCGACCTCGGCCCGTCGCTCGGCAAGCGGTCTGGCGCCTGAGGGGCCAGCGCCAGACCGCCTTTCGTGGTCAGTTGCTCGTCTCTCGCGCCAGAACGGTTCGAACACCGGGATCGGCAGCGATCCTGTCATGCAGCCCCTGCACGTTCGGATAGGGGCTCAGGCCGCCCGGCAGGAGCTTCCCCGCCCAGCGGATCATCGGGAACGCGTAGGCGTCGATGACCGAGCGCCGATCCTCGAGGATGTACTGACGCCCGTCTAGGTGCCGCTCGAGCACGGCGAACTGTTTCGCGACCAGCTTGTGCCCTGCCTCGACGACCGCCTGCCGGGCCGCATCGCCTTCGTCGGTCGTGTAACGATAGGGCATGAAGATCGGCCAGAAGGCGGCGTGGACGTCCGACGTGAAGAAGGCGGACCAGCGATGCGCCTCGGCTTCCGCGCGCGGACCGTCGCCGCCGCCGAGAGCCGCTTCCGGATGCTTGCGCGCCAGGTAGTCCAGGATCGCGCCCGCCTGTGTCAGGATCCAACCGTCGTCTTCGCGCAGAGTGGGCACCGCGCCGGCGGGATTGACCGCGAGAAGCTCCTTCGAGCCGTAGCCGACCTTGATCGCCTCATAAGGCGCGCCGATCCATTCGAGAGCAATATGCGGCGCCAAGAGCAGGCTCCGACCGCGTAATAGAGTGTCGGCATATCTGATTGAGACCTTTCCGCTGTGAGTGGACATCGTCTTGGCAAACGGTCGTCAGCTCGCGCGGCGATTGATCACCGCACGGAACGTGACTTCGACGAGCTGCACCGGCTGAGCCAGGCCAGACACGCCGAAAATGCTGCTGGCGCATTGCGGTATGGCCGTGCCGTACATCTCCTTGCGAACCTTGGAGGCGGCAGCGAAGCCCGATGGGACGTCGACCACGAAGACGCCCTCCTCGACCACATCGTCGAGCGTGGCACCGAACCGGGCGAGGAGAATCTTGGCGTTGATATAGGTCTGGCGGAACTGTGCCTCCATCTGCGAGAAGTCGACAGGTCTTCCCGCGCCGTCCAGCTCCGCAGGCGCGACGAAGTTGCCTTCGCTGTCGTGGCTCAACTGTCCCGACAGATAGATCGTGTCGTCGACCTGGACAGCCTGGACATAGCCATAGGTGCTTTCCCATGCCACGCCGTGACTGGCGACTTTCCTGTTTGGCTGGGTTCTCATCGTAAGGGTCCTTGTCCGCGGCGATCGCACGGATCGATCCTCGGGGAAGGCGGCCCGCCTGCCATCGATGCCGCGCGGATATCGATCTCGACCGTCAGCCGCGAGAACGTCGCGATGCCGAAAAGCTGCACAGCGCCCGGCGCGTCCGTTCCGTTCCAACCTTGGATACGCCGATTGCCGACGTTGATGAATTGCAATATTCATCACGATTGAATTGCACTGATAGCAACAATCGAATGGACAGCTACAGGCGCCTACGAACCTTTCTCCTTGCCGCCGAGAAACGGAGCTTCGCGCAGGTCGCGCGCGAACTGGACATGACGCCCGCGGCCGTCACGCGAGCGATCGCAGGGCTCGAAGCTGAACTCGGCGTGCAGTTGTTCGTCCGCACGACACGCCAGGTCGCCTTGACGACCGACGGCGCGGTTTACGCCGCGCAGGTCAAGCCGGCTTTCGATGCGATCGATCGGGCCCGCCGCGACATCATGAACGCCAACAAGGCGGATGAAGGCCGGCTTCGGATCAGCGCTCCGGTCTGGCTCGGAAAGACGATCCTACCCGGGATCGTTTCCGGTTTTATGAAGGCCAACCCCAAGATCAGCTTTCAGATCTCGCTGTCCGACGGACTGATCAATATCGTCGAAGACGATTTCGATCTCGCGATCCGCATCTCGCTTCAGCCGTCCGACAAATACACGATATGGCGCAAGATCTGCGTCGTTCCCAGGATCCTGGTCGCCGCGCCCGACAGCCGGTTCGCGGCGATGAAGCACCCGAACGAACTCAGTCCGGATGATTGCCTCGCATATGGCGGGGATAGCCGGCGGGAGACATGGGCCCTGTCAGACGGAGGCGCGACGGTCAGCCTCTCGGCTGGCCGCGCCTTCGGCGCCAATAGCGGTGAGGTTCTGGCCGACATGGCTGCCGACGGGCTGGGCGTGGCGCTGCTGCCCGGGTTCAACATCGCCGAACATCTGAGGACGGGCCGCCTGGTCCATGTCTTGAAGGGCTGGGCGCCGCCCGATCTCTGGCTGACGCTCTACTATCCTCCCTTCCAGGAATTGCCCCCGCGCATCGCGGCGTTCTCGAAGTTCTTCGAGCAGCGGCTACCGCGCGATCTTCATCCTTGACTGGATGTCAGGGTGCGAGCCCTTCGGGGCGAGGTCCGGCAGGCCTGTCGCCGGGGCCTCAGTTGCGGTCGTCGGGCGCCGGCGGGAGAGGATGGACCTCGATTCCCTCCTCGATCAGGGCGCGAGCCTCGACGGGGCTCGTCTCGCCGTAGATCGAACGTTGTTCGATCTCGCCGTGATGCATGCGGCGGGCTTCCTCGGCGAAGCCGGTGCCGACGTAATCGGCATTCTTCGTGACCTGCTCCCGGACCGCCTTCAACATCGCGCGGAACGCCTGCTCCTTCTCCGAGAGAAGAGTGACGGGCTGGGCTGCCGCCTCCACGGGCGCGGGATCCGCAGCTGCCGCCGATAGGGAGGATTTGGTCGCGACCGACGGCGCCATGATCGCCTTGCGAACATCGCGGCTGTCGCAGACGGGGCAGGACAGGAGGCCGCGTGCCTTCTGGTCGTCATAGGCCGAGCCGGACGGGAACCAAGTCTCGAATTCGTGGCCGGCCTCGCAGACCAGGCTGTAGCGGATCATCGCAACTCGACCGAAAACCGTCTCAGACTTGTCATATGGTATCGCCGACCTCGTTACGGCCCCTATCCCGCTGCGGCAAGCGGTCTCGCGGCAGCGGTGGTGGCGACGCGGAAGGGCCGGCCGTTCTTCAAGGTCGGGATCCGCGCCCGGGAATCGGCGACGAGCGCGAGGTCGATCTCGGCCATGACGAGGCCGGGCTCCGCGCCGCCCTCGGCGAGCACGCGGCCCCAGGGATCGACGATGATCGAATGGCCGTAGGTCTCGCGGCCGTCCTCGTGCTCGCCCGCCTGGGCCGCCGAGATCATGAAGGAGCCGGTCTCGATGGCCCGCGCCCGCTGGAGCACCTGCCAATGAGCCTCGCCGGTCTGGCGGGTGAAACAGGCCGGGGCGGTGAGGATTTCGGCGCCTGCCTCGGCGAGCGCGCGGTAGAGGCCCGCGAAGCGCACGTCGTAGCAGATCGTCATCCCGATGCGTCCGAGCGGCGTCTCGACGAGCGCCGCCTCCGAGCCGCCGTCATAGCTGTTCGATTCGCGCCAGGATTCGCCGTTCGGCAGGTCGACGTCGAACAGGTGGATCTTGTCGTAGCGGCGCAGGATCTCGCCGTCCGGCCCGACGAGGAAGCCGCGATTGGCGAGCCGGTCGCCGCTCGAGCGGAGGGCCAGCGAGCCGATATGGAGCGTGATCGCGAGCTCGCGCGCCGTCTCGCGCAGACCGGCGAGGGTCGCATCCCGGTCCTCCGTCGTCGTCTTCTCCAGGACGGCCGGTCGGTTGCGGTCGCAGAGATTGGTGATCTCGGGCGTCTGCACGAAGCTCGCCCCTGCGGCGGCCGCCTCGTGGATCATGCGCGTGGCCGCGTCGAGATTGGCGGCCGGATCCCGCCCGGAGCGCATCGTCACGCAGGCGGCCTTGAACGGGCGGGTCATCCGGCTTTCTCCGTCAGGCGAGCAGCGGGTCGAGTTCGCCCCGGCGATCGAGCGCGTTCAGGTCGTCGAAGCCGCCGACATGACGGTCGCCGATGAAGATCTGCGGCACGGTCGTGCGGCCGCCGGCGCGCTGGACCATCTCGGCCCTTTCGGCCTCCTTGCCGGAGATCTCGATCTCGTCGAACGCGGCGCCCTTCGCCGTCAGCAGCTGCTTCGCCGCCTGGCAATAGGGGCACCAGGACTTGGTGTAGATGGTGATGGGTGGCATGCGCGCTATCCTGTCGCCCCGATCATAACAGGCTTCAGCTCTCGGGCACCACCCGCGCGAAAGCGAGGATGTCCACCGCCGCCGCGCCGCCCCGCAGGAGCGCCCGCGCGGCGGCATTGGCGGTGGCGCCCGTCGTGATCACGTCGTCGACGAGGAGGATGCGCCGCCCTTCGAGACGCGGACGCGCCTCGGGCGGCACCTTGAAGGCGCCCTGCAGGTTCCGGCCCCGTTGGTTCCGGCTCAGGCCGACCTGGGGTGTCGTGTGCCGCACGCGGCGGAGAAGCGAGGGCTCGACCGGCTTGCCGGCGGCGGCGCCGACCGGGCGTGCGAGTTCCATCGCCTGGTTGTATCGCCGCTGCCAGAGCCGGACCCGATGCAGGGGGACGGGGACGATCGCGTCGCAATCGCGGGCGAGGTCCTGGCCGGCGGCGACCAGCATGCGCCCGAGGGCTCGCGCCGTCTCCAGCCGATCGCCGTATTTCAGGCGATGGATGAGCGTGCGCGCGGTCTCGTCATAGCGGGCGACGGCCCGCGCGCGGGCATAGACGGGCGGATCGGCGATGGCGGCCGGCGAGACGAGGCTCATGCCGTGGTCGACGGCGAAGGGCGTGCCGAGCCGCTCGCAATAGGGGCGCTCGATGAAGCGGAGGCCCTTCCAGCATTCGGCACAGAGGCCGTGCGGTTCCCCGGTCGCGCGGCCGCAGGCGACGCAGCTCGGCGGATAGACGACGGCGACCGCCACGGCTGCGGCCCGCCGAAAAGGGTCGGCGGCGTGTCGGAGGAGGGCGATCGGCGCGATCATCGTTTCGCCGGGCTTCTCGCATCCGTGTGGCGGCGCTTCGAGAGGCTTGCATGCGCCCTCGCGCCGCGCAATGCCCATCGGGATCGACGAACCAATGTTACGGGAGGACGGGATGGCGGCGCTTGAGCGGATCGGAGTCGTGGGAGCCGGATTGATGGGCTCCGAGATCGCGCTGACCTTCGCGCTCGCAGGCCACGATGTGGTGCTGGTCGACCGCGAGGAGGATCGGCTGGCGGCGGCACTGAAGCGGCTCGAGAGCGTCTACGAGCGCGGCGTCCAGCGCGGGGCGCTGCCGGCGGGGGAGGGCGAGGCGGCCTTCGCGCGCCTGCGGACGACGACGGACCGGCAGGCGCTGTCCGATCGGGATTACGTCACCGAGGCGGTGTTCGAGGACGAGGCGGTGAAGACGGAGGTCTTCCGGGCTCTGGATGCCATCTGCCTTCCGGGCTGCATCCTCGCGACCAACACCTCCACCATCCCGATCTCGACCCTCGCCGCGGCCGTCGCGCCGGACAGGCGGCGGCTCTTCATCGGCACGCATTACTTCTCGCCCGTCACCCGCATGAAGCTCGTCGAGGTCATCCCGGCCTTCGATACGGCCCCCGAGACGGTCGCTGCGGCGCTCGACCTCTGCCGGCGGATCGGCAAGGCGCCGATCGAGATCAAGGACGTCGCGGGCTTCGCCGTGAATCGGCTGCTGCACGTCTTCATGATCGAGGCCGTCCGGCTCGTCGAGGAAGGCGTCGCGACGCCCGAGGACATCGACACGGCCTGCCGGCTCGGCCTCGGCCACCCGATGGGGCCCTTCGAACTGATGGATGCGACGACGTCTCATCTCTGCCTGCAGGTCCAGGAGATCCTGCAGGAGGCCTATGGCGAGCGTTTCCGGCCGCGTCCGCTGCTCAAGCAGAGGGTACGCGCCGGCCTCGTCGGAGGCCGGGGCAAGCCGGGCTGGCGCAGGCCGGGCTGAGGCGCCGCTATTCCAGCGTCTCGTTCGGGTAGACGCCCCAGAGGCGATCCTGCTTGATGAAGCCGCTCGTGTCCTTGCCGATGATGATGCGGCACCAGCCCTCGCGGCAGGTCCTCACATTGGCGATGACGTTCGGCTGCAGCTGCGCCACGACCCGCGCCTTCTCGTCCGCCTTGTCGTAGAGCGGCAGCGGCTCGGTGCCGGCCTTCGCCCAGGGCATCACGAGGGCCGTGCGGCGGCCCGAGAGCAGCGAGTGGAGGACCCAGCCCTCGGTCCCTTCCGCGTCGCGGATGCGGCGCCAGGTCTCGAATTCCGCCGTGATCTCCACAGGCAGGCCCGCGCGCTGGAACACCCAGGCCGTCCTATGGTCCTTCGAGGGACCCTCGCGCAGGTTCACCCGGTCGGTCTTCAGGCTGACATAGCGCGGCACGGGCAGGCCTGAGACCTTGCCCGCGGGCACCTCCACGACGGCGGTGGCGGGGCGGGAGAAGAGGCCGAGCGCGAGCACCGCTGCGGCGAGAAGGGCGGGAGAAAATCGCATGTCTCGGTTCCGCGATCCAATTGTCTAAACGACCGCCTCTGCTAGACAGGCGCGCCTTAGAGACTTTTCCCGTCGGCTGCCAGGAGGCGGCTCGTCGCGCCATCGGCGACGCTTGCCCCTATCTTTGGCCGGTTTACGGTTAAGGCGGGATGAAATGCGCGTTCGTCCCGCCCGAGGATCCATGATGTCGTCACGCAAGAAGCCCCTCGTCGTCGTCACCCGCCGCCTCCCGGAGGCGATCGAGACGCGCATGCGCGAACTTTTCGACGCAGAGCTCAATCTCGACGACAAGCCCATGGACGCTGCTGCGTTGATGGAGGCCGTGAAGCGGGCCGACGTGCTGGTGCCGACCATCACCGACGAGATCGATTCCTCGATCCTGGCCCAGGCCGGGGCCGGGCTTCGGCTGATCGCCAATTTCGGCAACGGCGTCGATCATATCGACGTCCAGGCCGCGCTCGCTCGCGGCATCACCGTCACGAACACGCCCGGCGTGCTGACGGACGACACGGCCGACATGACGATGGCCCTCATCATGGCCGTCGCCCGCCGCATCCCGGAGGGTGCGCGCCTGATCCCCGAGGACGAATGGAGCGGCTGGGCGCCGACCGGCATGCTCGGGCGCCGCATCACCGGCAAGCGCCTCGGCATCGTCGGGATGGGGCGGATCGGCCAGGCCGTCGCCAGACGCGCCCGCGCCTTCGGGCTCTCGATCCACTACCACAACCGCCGCCGCCTCGCTTCGGAGGTGGAGGAATCGCTCGAGGCGACCTGGTGGGATTCGCTCGACCAGATGCTGGCGCGGATGGACATCGTCTCCGTCCATTGCCCGCATACGCCGGCGACCTATCACCTGCTTTCGGCACGGCGCCTGAAGCTGCTTCGTCCGGTGGCGCTCGTCGTCAACACCGCGCGCGGCGAGATCATCGACGAGAACGCGCTCGCTAGGCTGATCGAGTCGAACGAGATCGGCGGTGCCGGGCTGGACGTCTTCGAGCACGAGCCGGCGGTCAATCCGCGCCTCGTCAAGCTCGCCAAGGCGGGCAAGGTCGTCCTCCTGCCTCACATGGGCTCGGCCACCCAGGAGGGCCGGCTCGACATGGGCGAGAAGGTCATCGTCAACATCCGGACCTTCATGGACGGCCACCGCCCGCCGGACCGGGTGCTGCCCTCGATGCTCTGAGGGCGAGCCCTATCGCCCTCTTCCGGTCGCCATGCGGGGGGCGAGGGCGGCGAGCACCATGGCCGAGAGGGCCGAGGCCCTGCCCGATCCGGCTGGAAGCGGCCGGATGCAGGAGGGGGAAAGCCTTTCTCCGTGCTTCGTGAGCACGACCGGCCTCACCGGGTCTTCAAACCCCGGCGAGCCTTGTTGACGGCGATCGCCTCCCGCAAGCTCTCCTCCTTCGCAAGGCGGAGGCGCTTCAGCCGCTCGGTATTCTCCTCTCGGGCGGCCGCCTCCGCGTCATAGGCGGAACGGCCCGGCCCGGCCGTGTCGGCGGGTGGCTGCTTGAAATGGGCCTCCGCGCGGGCGCGCCGCGCGTCCTTGGGGTCAGCCATGTTGAGCCCTTCCGCTCCGCGTTGTCGTCTCGACAGTAGCCGGATTTCGACGCCCCGGGCGCCGCGGGCCGTCGCCCATCCTCGATGGTCCGACGGTCGTCCGGAGCGCTTCGTCGCGGCGTCCCTGCGGTCCGCGCGCTCCCCATCCCGACCGTCAGGTTGGGACCGTTTGCGCGTCACGGTTGCTGCGGGTTCACGACTGGCGCGACAATGGGAAAGAATGCGCCTTTGTTCAAGCCCGTCTGGCCGGTCTCGTCGATGCGAATCTGCCGGCGCGTCTTCCCATGGCCGAATGCGCCGGGGATCGTGACGCCGATGAGACGTCTCCGGGCCCACCCAGCGTCCTCGTCCGGTTCACGATCGCGCCTCGGGTGAGACTGCCGGGCCGCGTCAGCCGGAAAGACGCTGAGGCGGGCTGCGGGGACCGTAGCGCTTCGGCTCATCGAAGACACCCGACGGGACCAAGGCCGATACGGGGGCATCCGTGGCGGGATCGCGGAGATGGTTGCGGGGCGAGGTGCCCTTCGCGATCTTGAACGCCCGGCTGAAATGGCTGAGGCTGCTGAACCCGGTCGCGAGCGCTGTCTCGGTGACGGAATGGCCCGCTCGGAGCAGCGCGGCCGCGGTGTCCATCCGGACCCCGTGCAGATAGCCGTGCACCGTCCGCCCGAACAAGTGGCGGAAGCCGTCCTTCAACTGACGTTCGTTCAGTCCGACCTCGCGCGCCAGCCGCGCGATCGTCCAATCGTCGTCGAACCTCGCCTCGATGATGGCTTGGGCGGCCTTGATCTTCCGGGCGACGTCCGCCCGCACCGAGACGCTTTTCGGTTGCGCGGCATCGAGCGCATCGACCGTCAGGCTCAGCGCTTCGACGGCCTTGGCCTTGAGGAAGAGCTCCCGGGCCAGACCGTCGGCCAGGTGGCAGCAGAAGATGGCGCGCGCCGCTTCCATGAGGCTCGGTTGGGCGCTGAACCCCAGCAGGTGCACGTTCTGATCGGGCCGGCTGTGTCGGCTGAGGATGTCGCCGCCGAATCGGGCAAGGCCGCTTCCCCCCAGCTGGCTCAGGAAGTCCGGCTCGAACCGCAGGTCGACCATGCGCAGGCGGCAGCCGCCGGCGAGCGAGTTGCTGCCGCGCATGTAGTTCTCGCTCGTGAAGAGGACGGCCGAACCGGCGCTGAAGGCGAACTGGCTCGCTCCTTCGATGGACATCGTGCCCTGACCTTCCAGGCAGATGCTCAGGGAAAAGGTGTTCGGCCCCTCGGGATTGAACGTCCGATCCGCATCGATCCGCGAGTCGAGGCAAAGGATCGTCAGCCCGGGATCGGGTTGCTCGATCCTGGCGCCTTCGCGCAGTCCAAACCCTTCCAGCGCCTGCAAGACGCCTTCCCGCCAGTTCGCGTGCGAGACTCCATCGTCGTGTGATGGGGATGACACAGGCGATCGGCGGCTGTCGCTCGTGGCTGACATTGTCCCGATTCCATCAATGGCCTTCCCAAATTCGTTAGACAGCAATTTCGCTCCCGGCAAGTATGACAGGTGAGAGCTGAAGCAGGACCTAGATTAGAAATGATCTCAACTGGCGACGAGGCGGTCGATATCTCGGACAAGAACAATACTGATGCAAAACAGAGCCGAGCTCTCGACGACCTGAAGATCGTGACTATTCCAGCGCTTCGCGTGACTCCTGCTGTGATGGCGGCGCTTCTGGTCTCGACTTCGGCCTTTGCACAGGCGACCTTGGACCCGGGCCCGTCGCCGAGCACGGCGCTGCCTCCTCTCGTCGTCGAGGAGCCGGTCGCGAGGACCCGTCCGGCATCGCCGCGCGGCGCTCGGGCCGCGCCGCGTGCCCGCGCCGCCGCTCGTCCGGCCGCCGCCGCAGACAGCCAGGCCCGTTCGGGTGCGGGCCTCGTCCGGCCGCGCGTCGTCTCGCCCGTCGCCCCTCTCAACGAGATCAGCGTCGCGGCGGCCAAGCGTCCGCAGGAACTCGGAAAGACGGATGCGGCCGTGTCGGTGGTCCACGGAGCCGTCCTGCGCGACCGTCAGGTTCAGACGACGGCCGATCTGCAGAAGGTGCTGCCGGGTCTCGTGGTGGACGATCGCGGCTCGGGCCTGTTCGCCAACTTCACGGTGCGGGGAATCAATTCGTTCGACTTCTACAATCCGAGCGTGCAGGTCCTGATCGACGGCGTGCCGCAATCCGCTCGGGCGCTCGTGCAGGATCTCTCGAATGTCGGCCGGGTCGAGTTCCTGCGCGGGCCGCAGGGGACGCTGTTCGGGATCAACGCCTTCGCCGGCGTGATCAGCATCTCGACCGAGAAGCCGCGCGAGAACCGCGCCAGCATCTCGGCGATCGCCTCGAACGGGCTGTACGAGATCGGAGCGAACACGACGACGGTCCTCGTTCCGGACACGCTGTTCCTCGATTTGGGGATCAAGGAGCGTCACTATATCGGGCAGCTCAAGGATCTCGAGCGCGGCAAGGACAACATCGACGGCCGCAACGCCCTGAGCGGCCGGATGGCCCTCCGCTACGCGCCGCTGGGTGGTGATTTCGACGCCATGCTCTCTGCGTCGCACGAGTCGCTGCGCTCGCGCGAGGAGAACTTCGTCCTCGACGCCGATCTTCGTCGACGCTGGTTCCGCTCCACCCCGCAACGCTACTACAACTCCTTCGATCGGGAACTGACGACCACGGCTCTCGCCTGGAATTACCGGATGGGTGATTTCACGCTCTCGAGCGTCTCGTCGTTCCAGTACATCGATCTTCGTCGTCGTGCGGTCGTCGACCAGCCGGAAACCTACCGGACGATCTACCAGGAGCTTCGCCTCGCCTATGACGGCGCCGGCCCGCTCAAGGGTGTGGCGGGCGTCTCCTTCGTCAACAACGATTTCACGCGCGGCTGGCCGTCGATTCCGGTTTACTATATGGGGCCGTCCCGCAACCGGGTGGAATCGAGCTCCGCCAGCGCGTTCGGCGAGGCGACCTACAATCTGACGAACCGCCTTGCCCTGACGGCCGGCCTGCGCGCCTCCTACGATTGGAGCGACATCGACTACCTGCGACCCGATTCGTTCGGATCCGGAATGGGCCTCGCCTCGAAGCAGGAGGCGAACTTCTCGAACGTCCAGCCCAAAGTATCTCTCGGCTACCAGGTCAACGACACGACGCGCGTCTACGCTCTCGTCTCCCAAGGATACAAGGCCGGCGGGTTCAACCACACGGTTTCCTCCTCCTTCGACCTGAACGTCTACAAGCCGGAAACCGCCTGGAACTTCGAGGTGGGAGGGCGCACCGAACTCTTCGACGGGCGGCTCGGCCTGTCGGCGGCCCTCTATCACATCTCCTCCCAGGACCAGCAGGTCTATGTCGGACCGATCGGCTACCAGGTCCTGCGCAATGCCGGGCAGGGCGTGAGCACCGGCGTCGAGCTGGAAGCGCGGCTGCAGGCGACGGACCAGCTCGTCCTGACCGCCCAGGGGGCGTTCGGCCGCTCGGAATTCGACAAGTTCACGGACTGGCAGAAGGGCGTGAACTACAAGGGCAAGCGGATCCCCTATGCCCCCGACGTCACGGCCAATCTCGGCGCGCGGTACACGATCGAGCAAACCCTGATCCCCGCGCAAGTCACGCTGACCGGGAACATGCGGATCATCGGCAAGACCTTCTTCGACATGGAGAACACGCTCGCGCAGGGAGGCTACACGACCTACGATGCGGGGCTGGAATTCGCGTTCCCCAACCAGGTCACGGCGAAGATCTTCGCGAACAACCTGACGGATAAGGTCTACCGCACCTATTCCTACCAGAGCGGCCCGAGCGTCTATTCGAGCGTCGGGATGGGACGGCTCGTCGGGCTCGACGTGCGGATGCGGTTCTGATGACGCAGCGCCCGTCGCCCGCCGGCCGGTTGCCGTTCGGGCAGGTCCTGGTCGCGCTCACGGGGATCTACGTCTCGCAGACCCTGGTCAGCGGGCTGACCTTCCAGGGGATCCCGACCTGGCTGCGGGCGCAGGAGATGCCGCTCGACGCGATCGGCCTCGTGATGCTGGCGATGCTGCCCTGGGCGCTCAAGTTCCTCTGGGCGCCCGCGGTCGAGCGATATCGGCTTCCGGCCGGCGCGACGCGCAGGCGAAGCCGGCGGATCGTCGTCCTGGGCCAGGCCATCGTCATCGCCGCGCTCGTGGGCGTCGCCGCGATCGGGGCCGGCGCGCCGACGCCGCTTCTGGCGGTCCTGATCGTCGCTGCGCTCGCCGCCTCCACCGTCGATATCGCCTGCGATGCGTTCGCCGTCGAGCAATTGCCGCCGGATCGTCGCGGCTGGGGGAACACGGCGCAGGTCGGAGGCAGCTATCTCGGCGCGATCTTCGGCAGCGGGCTCTTTCTGATCGTCGCCGCCAAGTTCGGCTGGACGGTGGCCGCGACGGCGATGGCCGGTCTCGTCCTGGTCTTCTCGGTGCCGTTCTGGCGGGCCCGCGAGCCGGACCGGCTCGCAGAGACCGATCTCTCCCATCGTCCGAGCCTGCTCTTCGCACTCCGCTGTCGGGAGGTCCGTTCGGGCCTCCTCGTGGTGGTGCTGTTCGCCTTCGGCGGCCGGATCGGGATGGCTCTGGCCGGCCCCATGCTGATCGATGTCGGCTACGACGTCGCCAAGGTCGGCCTCGTTCTCGGCATGGCCGGCGCGGTCGTCGGGATCGTCGGCACCTTCATCGGCGGAGCGCTGTTGCGGTACGCCGGAGCCGGGCGCGCGGTCGCCATCGCCCTTGTCGTCAAGGCCGCGGCCCTCGCCCTTCTCGCCTCTGCGATCGCCTCCGGACTCCGTGACGGCTCGATCCTGGCAGTCCTCATCCTGTTCATGACCCTCGCGATCGCGATGGGCTACGTCGCGGTCTATTCGCTCCTCATGAGCCTGTCCTCTCCGCTCCAGGCCGGGGTGGATTTCACGATCTTCCAGTCCGCGGATGCGCTTCTGGCCGCCGTTGCCGGATACGGCGGAAGCGTTCTCGCCCAGCATCACGGCTACGGTGCCTCCTTCGGGCTCGCGGGAGCGGTCGCCGTCGCGGCGGCCTGCCTCGTGCCCCCGCTGCTCCTGCGGCCTCTCGCGCGGCAGCCGGAGGCGGTCCTGTGAGGTGACGATCGCCTCGACCGTCAAGACGGTCGGGAGCGGTCGCTACGCGTGACGGCGCGCCGCCCGCGAAGGGACCGCCGCCGGCTTGCAAACGGAATGCCTCGCGCCCGTCGTCAGCGGCGCGGGTGTCCTCGCCAGCTCTCGCGGGCGCGAGTTCGGCTGCCTGTAAGGAATGGCATTTCAAGGCTATAGTCTGCGTCGTATTGTATAGTTATTCTAATACACAAAGATAATCTCCGATAGTGCGTTGCGTCATACTTTTGGTCATGCAATGAGTTGCTGGCGATATTAGATCGCGTGTGCATGCCGGCATCATCGATAGATTGTATGAAATCTACATTTCGATGATTTTCGCTCGGGGTAGGATCGTATGATTTCTGACAACGGTGCGCGCTTGTGCCCCGCCGCTCTGAGTCTCAGGCATGCTTGCTGCCGACCTCGAGTCCAGGCTGAGGGGTTCGCGTCTTCGCGCGACCGGCATGGTTCGCCTGCGAGATTCGCGGATCGCCGGGGTCTGGCCTCGCGGTCCGCGGGCCGGCCGCTAGGGCGGACGGCGTGATGGCGGCCGGGTCTGCCGGCGGGCGGGTGGGGCCCTGGGCCCTGGCGAAGCCGGTGCGGTTCCGCCTGCTCTTCGCCTGCCTCGTCGCGGCACTGAGCACCATTCTCGCGGTCGTGCCCCTGCTCCTCGTCGGATGGGCGGTCAGCTCCGTCGGAATCGACAGCGCGCCGTTGCGGTTCGCCGCGCTCGCGGCGGGATTTGCGGTGCTGCTGCAGCCGATCCTTGCGGGCGTCGCGACCGCCTGCGCGCATTACGCCGCCTTCGATCTGCTCTTCGTGCTGCGGCGGGATCTCATGCATCGCCTCGCCGCGCTGCCGCTCAGCTACTTCACGCAGCGCCAGGATGCGCGCGTGCAGCGCGTGCTGGGGGACGAGGTCGAGGCGGTCGAGCTGTTCATCAGCCATCACCTGCCGGATGTCGTCGCGGCCCTCGCCACCATCCTGGTTCTGAGCGGGATGATGGCCTGGGCGGATTGGCGCCTGGCGCTCGCCGCCTTGGCGGTCCTGCCCATCGGCGCCGCGGCGCAGGCCGCGATGATGCGGGGCCACGGCGAGAAGATGGGCCTCTATTTCGGCCGGATCGGCCGCGTGAACGCCACGGCGGCCGAACTGGTGCTGGGCCTCGAGACGCTGAAGACCCTCCAGGGCGGGCGCCTGATGATGGATGGCGCCCTGCAGCAGGTCCGAGACCTCCATGCCTTCGCCGAGGAATGGCGGGCGCAGTGGATGCCGGGCTGGGTCCTCTACACGGTCATCATCGGCGCCGCGCCGGCTTTCGTCCTGCCGGTGGGGCTTTGGCTGCAGCAGCACGGCTCGGTCACGCCCGCCGCCCTCGTGTTCTGCCTGCTCGCCGCCACGGGCCTCGGCGTGCCGCTGCTCAAGCTGGTCCTCTACGCCGAGCTGCTGATGCGGACCCGCCAGGCGGCGGGCAAGATCGCCGAGATCGTCGATGCGGCCCCGGAGCGTCCGGTCTCCGACCCCGCGCCGCTCGCGCCGGGCCCGGTCGTCTTCGATGGCGTCTCGCTCGAAATGGGCGGCCGCGCCATCCTGCAGGATATCAGCCTCGCCGTTCTCGAGGGCGGCATCACGGCCATCGTCGGCCCCTCGGGGGCCGGGAAGACGAGCCTCGCCCGCCTCTTCAACCAGAGCCTCGAGCCGACGCGCGGCCGCATCACGGTGGGCGGGCGCGATGTGTCGGAGGTCGCGCCCGGAGCACTCGGCCGCCTGGTCGGCGTCGTCTCGCAGGACGTGTTCCTGTTCAACGACACGATCCTCGAGAACATCCGCACGGCCCGTCCCGCCGCGTCGGTTGCGGAGGTCGATGCCGCGGCCCGAGCGGCCCATTGCCACGACTTCATCGCCGCCCTTCCCAAGGGATACGAGACCCGGGTCGGGGAGGGCGGATCGCGCCTCAGCGGCGGCCAGCGCCAGCGCGTCGCTCTCGCCCGAGCGCTGCTGGCGGACCTGCCGATCCTGCTGCTCGACGAGGCGACGAGCTTCGCCGATCCGGTCCACGAGGCGCTGCTGCAGGATGCGGTCGGGCGCCTGGCCGACCGCAAGACCATCGTCGTCATCTCGCACCGGCTCGACAGCGTCGTCGGCTGCGATCGGATCGTCCTCATGGAGAACGGCCGGATCGTCGCCGCCGGCACCCACGACGCCCTGCTCGGCGCCGCGCCGCGCTATGCCGAGCTCTGGCGCATCCAGCAACGCAACCTCTCCTGGGGCCTCGGGGCGGCGAAGGACGACACGCCGTCACGGGTCGAGGATGCGGCGGAGCTCACATCATGAAGGCCCTGCTGCGCCTGCTCCGCCTCGCACGGGAGGAGCGCCGTGCCCTCGTGGGCGCCGTCCTCTGTCGGGTGCTGGAGGGGATCTTCGCATCCCTGCCGCTCGGTATCATCGTCATCGCCCTGCTCCCGGTGCTCGATCCGGCGAATGCCGCGCCGGCCTGGCTGCGCGGCCCGCTCCCGGACCTGCTGAGCGGCCCGGGCGCGCCGCTCTGGGCGCTCCTGTTCATGCTGCTGGCGGCCCTGCTTCAGGGGCTCGCCGCCTATGCCGCGGCGGAGCTGGGCTACGGCGCCGGCTATCGCCTGACGGCGCGGCTCAGGGCGCGGCTGCTCGAGCATCTCGCCCGACTGCCGCTCGGAACCCTGCGCCAGCGCGATACGGGCGACCTGACCACCGTCGTCATGCAGGACGTGACGGCCTTGGAGATCGTTCCGGGCCTGCTGCTGCCGCGCGTGGTGGCCGCGATGACGCTGCCGGCGCTGGGCGTCGGGGCGGCTCTGGCGATCGCCCCGTTCTTCGGCCTGCTGCTGGCGGCGAGCCTCGCTTTGGCGACGCTCGTCCTGCTGATCTGCCAACGCGGCCTGCGCCGGACGAGCGAGGAGCGCTCCGCCGCCACGGCCGAGCTGAACGTGCGGCTGCTCGAATTCGTTCGCGGCATCGCCGTGGTGAAGGCCTTCGGCCTCGCCTCCGGACGGCTTGGGCGGCTCGAGGAGGCGCTGGCCGCCTCGCGCGACAGCGGCCGGGCGCTGACGATGCGCTTCGTCCTGCCGATGATCGGCGTGCCGGCGATCCTGGCGCTGGGCACGGCCCTGCTGCTGGTGCTGGTCGCGGTGCGGCTGCCGGGGGGAGAGCTGGGCGCACCGGAAGCGCTCCTGCTCGTCCTCGTCGCGCTGCGTCTCTTCGCGCCGCTGGTCGAGACGGTCGAGTTCTTCGCCATGCTTCGCCAGATGGAGGCGGCCCTGGGGCGCGTCGAGACGGTGCTGGCGCTCCGCCCGATGCCCCACGGCGAGGCCGAGCCCGCGGGGTCCCGCATCGTCTTCGACGACGTGAGTTTCGGACACGGGGAGCGAGCGGTGCTGCACGGCGTGAGCTTCGCGGCGGAGCCCGGCACGATCACGGCGCTGGTCGGCGAGACCGGGGCCGGCAAGACCACGATCGCCCGTCTCCTGACCCGCGAATGGGACCCGCAATCGGGCCGCATCTCGATCGGCGGCGTCGATCTGCGCGACCTGTCGCCCGAGACGATCGCCGCGCTGATCGGCGTCGTCTCGCAGAGCGTGGTGCTGTTCTCGCTCTCGGTGCGCGAGAACCTGCGGCTCGCCCGGCCGGACGCCACGGAAGAGGCGATGTGGGACGCGCTGCGCCGCGCGCGCTGCGAGGACGTCGTCCGGCACATGCCCCAGGCGCTGGACACGGTGCTGGAGAATGCCGGCGCGGCGCTGTCGGGCGGCGAGCGGCAGCGTCTGGCCATCGCCCGGCTGTTCCTCAAGGACAGCCCGATCATCGTCCTGGACGAGGCCACCGCGTCGCTCGACGTCGAGAACGAGCGGCAGGTCCAGGAGGCTCTCCAGGAGCTGGGGCGCGGCCGCACCGTGCTGGTGATCGCCCATCGGCTCTGGACCGTGCGGGATGCCGCGCAGGTCGTGGTGCTGGGGGATGGCCGCATCCTCGAGCAGGGCAGCCCCGCGGTGCTGCGCGACCGGCCCGGTCCCTACCGCACCCTGTCCGAGGCCCTGAACACCGCCCCCGGCTGGCGACGGATCGATCCGTCCTCAGCTCCTCCCCCGTCCCTTCTCAAGACCGCTGGAACCTTTGGATGAACGCGACCGCGAGGCCTTCCGTTCTGCGCCCGGACCCCGAGCGCCGGCACGAGCCCTTCCCGCTGACGGACATCCAGCACGCCTACTGGATCGGTCAGGATTCGGTGCTCGAACTCGGCAACGTCTCCTGCCACGCCTATTTCGAATGGCGTCTGCCCGAGCTGGATATCGGCCGGCTGGAGACGGCCTGGAACCTGATCGTCGCCCGTCACGGCATGCTGCGCGCGGTCATCCGGCCCGACGGGATGCAATGCATCCTGCCCGACGTGCCCCGTTACGCGATCCCCGTCGAGGACCTCTCCGGCCTGCCGCCCGATGCGGTCGAGGCGCGGCTCGGCGCGCTGCGCGAAGCCATGCAGCACCGCGCGCCCGATGCCGCGAACTGGCCGCTCTTCGACCTGCGCGTGACGCAGCGGAGCGGCGATGTCGTGCTCCACCTCGATCTCGACCTCCTGACGGTCGACGTGCAGAGCTTCCACATCATCCTGGGCGAACTGGAGCGGCTCTATGCACGGCCCGAGCTGCGGCAGCCTCCGCTCGCGCTGACGTTCCGCGACTACGTCCTGGGCCGCGGGGAGACCGGAGGCGCGCAGCACGCGGCCGACCGCGACTGGTGGCTGGCGCGGCTGCCGAACCTGCCGCAGGCACCTCAATTGCCGCTCCTCGGAACGCCGCAGAGCGCCGCGAGGCCGGATTTCGTGCGTCGCCACGGCAGGGTCGCGCCCGAGCGCTGGCAGCGTTTCGAGCGCTTCGCGACGGCGCGCAACGTCACCGCGTCGGGCGCGCTGCTGGCCGCCTATGCCGAGGTGCTGGCGCAATGGTCGCGGCAGGCCGATTTCTGCCTGAACCTGACGCATTTCCACCGGGAGCGGCTGCATCCCGAGGTGGATTCCATGGTCGGGGACTTCACCTCCGTCGTCCTGGTGCCGCGCCGGGCCCCCGACATCGGCTCGGCCTTCGCCGATCGTGCGCGGAAGCTGCAGCGGGAGACCTGGACCTGCCTGTCGCATCGCGCCTTCAGCGGCATTGAGGTGATGCGCGAACTCGGTCGCCTGGGCGGAGGCGGAAGCCGGGGCACGGCGATGCCGGTGGTCTTCACCAGCCTGCTCGGGCTCGACATCGACGCGCTGGCCGATCACGGCGACGGAGTCGCGCTGCTGGGTGAGCCGGACATCGTCTACACCGCGACGCCCCAGGTCTGGCTCGACCATCAGGCGATGGTTCGTCACGGCGCCCTGGTCTTCAACTGGATCACGGTCGACGCGCTGTTCCCGGACGGCATGGCGGCGGCGATGTTCGAGGCCTACACCGCGCTCCTCGACCGCCTGTGCGACGACGAGGCGACCTGGGACGCGCCGCTCGCCGCCCTCCTGCCCGCGCCGCAGGCGGAAAGCCGCAGCGCCGCCAACGCGACGGAGTGCTCCATCCCGCCGCGCCGGCTGGAATCCGCGTTCCTCGAACGGGCGGAAGCCCGGCCCGACGCGGTGGCGCTGGTCTGGCCGGACGGGGAATGGTCCTACGCGGAACTCGCCGCCGCGGCGGCCACCGTCGCCGGGCAGCTGGTCGAGGCGGGCGTCGTTTCGGGCGACCGCGTCGCGGTCTCGCTGCCGCGCGGCCCCTGGCAGATCGCCAGCGTGCTCGGCATCCTGCGGGCCGGCGCCGCCTATGTGCCGCTCGCGGTCGACATGCCTGCCCTGCGCGCGCAGGCCATCCTGCGCGACGTCGAGGCGGCCGGCCTGATCACCGAACGGGACGACCTCGATTGGCCGCTCGCGCTCCGGCCCGGCGAGGAGGGGCCGATGCGGGAGCCGCCGCGCCCGGCCGGGCTGTCGCACAAGTCGCTCGCCTATATCCTCTACACCTCCGGCACGACCGGTCGGCCGAAGGGCGTCGCCCTCAGGCACGACGCGGTCTGGAACACGGTCGCCGCCGTGAACGAGACCCTTGGCCTCACGCCGGAGGATCGCGTGCTCGGCGTGTCCTCGCTCGGCTTCGACCTGTCGGTCTACGACATCTTCGGTCCGCTCTCGGTGGGCGGCGCGCTGGTCCTCTGCGGCGAGGCGGAGGCACGGGATCCGGCCCATTGGCTCGGCCTCGTCCGGGGCGCCGGCGTCACGGTGTGGAACTCCGTTCCGGCCCTGCTGGACCTCTTACTGGACCGGGTCACGGCATCCGCTGCGCCGCTGCCGCTGCGGGCGGCGCTCTTGAGCGGCGACTGGATACCCCTCGGCCAGCCGGCCCGTCTGCGGGCGGCGGCGCCCGGGTCGCGCTTCCTGGCGCTCGGCGGAGCCACCGAGGCCGCCATCTGGTCGAACCTGCTCGAGGTGGACGAGGTGCCGCCGCATTGGCGCAGCATCCCCTACGGCTATCCGCTGCCGAACCAATCCTACCGCGTCCTCGACGGCGAGGGGCACGACCGGCCGGATTGGGTTCCGGGTGACCTTCATATCGGCGGCGTGGGACTGGCCGAGTGCTACTGGAACGACCCCGCACGCACGGCACAGGCCTTCCCGACCGCCTGGGACGACGGCAGGCGGCTCTACCGCACCGGCGACCTCGCGCGGTACTGGCCCGATGGCATGCTGGAATTCCTCGGGCGCGAGGATACCCAGGTCAAGATCGGCGGCCATCGCATCGAACTGGGCGAGGTCGAGGCCGTTCTCTCCGGCCTTCCTTCGGTGAAGGAGGCCGTCGCGGTGGTGGTCGACCGCGAGTCCGGCGGCCGTCAGATCGGCGCGGCGGTGCTGGAGATGCCCGTCGAGCCTGAGGCCGTCGACGGGGCCGTCGCGGCGGCGATCCGCAGCGCGGCGGAGGCGGCCGAAAGCGCGGCGCAGGGCGAGGCCCTCGAGCGGCTGCGCGCCTTCCGCGCCGCTTCGGACGGGGTGGGCCGCATCGCGATGCATCGGACGCTCGCCGAGATCGCTTCGGGGCGTCTGCAGCCGGATCCCGCCTTTGCGGGGCTGCTGCGGCAATGGCCGCGGATGGCGCCCGAGCCCGGTGATCTCGACGCGGCCTGCGCGGCGTTCGAAGCGCTGCCGGCATGGCCCGGCGCCGAGCTTCTCCGCGGCTGGATCGTCTCCTGCTGCCGGCGCGCCGGCGCGCTCGCGAGCGGCGAGCAGGCTCCGCTGGAACTCCTGTTCCCGGGGGCGACGCTGCAGCACGCGGATAGCCTCTACCGTCACAACCCCGCCGCGGAGCGGCTCGGCGCCCTTTCGGCAGCCATGCTCGGCGCCGCGCTCGACGCACGTCATCCCGAGGCGCCGTTGACGGTGCTGGAGGTGGGAGGCGGCGTCGGCTCCTTCACGGGGCCGCTCCTGCCGGTTCTGCGCCGCCGCGGCGTGCGCTACCACTTCACCGACGTCTCCCTGTTCTTCCTCGATGCCGCGCGCGACAGCTTCGGCGGGGAGGGCGACTTCACCACCGGCCGCTTCGACATCAACCTCGACCCGGCCGATCAGGGCCTTCCGAGCGACGGCTACGACCTGATCGTCGCCTCCAACGTGCTGCACGATGCGCGCGACCTGCCGCGCACCCTGACCTATCTGCGGCGCCTCCTCGTGCCGGGCGGTCGCCTGCTGCTGCTGGAGGCGACCGAGAACACGGCCGTCCAGATGGTGACGGCCGGCTTCCTCGAGGGCTTCTCGGCTTTCGCCGATTTCCGGCAGGAGAAGGGGCTGCCGCTGCTGGCCGCGCCGCAATGGCGGGAGGTTTTGCGCGAGGCCGGGTTCAGCCTGGCGCATATGGGCGGCGACGCGCTCGGGATCGGCCAGCATGTCTTCCTGGCCGAGTGCCGGGGCGGCGCGAACCCGGCGGCCCTGCGCGACGAGGCTGCCAAGCGCCTGCCGGACTACATGGTGCCGGCGGCGATCCGGATCGTGGACACCCTGCCGCTCGGCGCGAACGGCAAGGTCGATCGCGCGGCATTGGCCGCGGAGCTGGCGCGGGCCGCGCCCGCCGGGGCGACGGGCGAGGGGCGTCCGCTCGCGACGCCCGTCGAGCAGCGGCTGGCCGATCTCTGGTCCGAGCTGCTGGCGACGCCGATCCTCTCTGCGGAGGCGGATTTCTTCCGCAGCGGCGGCGACAGCCTGCTGGCCATCCGGCTGATCGGCCGAATCCGCGACGCTTTCGGCGTGGAACTCCCGGTGCGCAGCCTGTTCGAGGCTCCCGTCCTGGCGGATTTGGCCGCGCGGCTGGAGGGCGGCGACAGGCCGGCACTGCAGGCGGATACGCGCCCGCTCCTCGTGCTTTTCCCAGGCAGCGACGGCGCCGCCGGGGCCTTTGCGAGCCTCGAAGCGGCCCTGGGCGACGTCTGCCGGGTGCAGGCGATCGACTTCGCCTCGCGCGCGGCGGCCCCGAGCACCGGCGATCCTCTGGCCGCGGTGCTCGCGCAGGCGCGGTCCGTGCTCGACGGGCAGGCGCCCGGACAGCGGCTGCTGCTCGGCGGCTGGTCCTCTGGAACCGTGCTGGCGGCCGCCCTCGCGGCGCAGCTGGAGGACGAGGGGCGGCCATGCGACGGCCTGGTCCTGCTCGATCCGGTCGACTGGTCCCGGCACGATGTCTTCACGGATCGCGCGGAGGCCATGGCGGGGCAGGCTCCCGCCTGGCTGCGCGACGTCGTGGCGGGGCAGCTCTCCGCCCTGGCGGCCTTCGCGCCGAGGCCTCTGCGCGTGCCGGCCCTCTGCTTCTGGGCCGCCCGGCGTGAAGCGGGCTGGCCGCTCCCCGAGCCGGCCTGGCGCGACCTCCTCACGGGGCCCCGGCACGAGGAGACCATCGCCGCCGATCACTGGTCCCTTCTGCGCGAGGCGGAAGCCCTGACCGATGTCGCCCGCGCCATCCGCAGCTTCGTCGAGCTGCCGGACGGGCCCTGTTCCTCGCAGACGCTGCTCGTGGACGCCGTTCGATGACCCAGGATTTCCTCCATCTGCCCGCCCGCATCGCCGAGCACGCGGCGACACGGGGAGATCATGTCGCGATCCGGTTCGACGGCGCTCCGGGCGCCCCCGCGGGAACGCTGACCTATGCCGGATTGCTGGGTCGCATGGAGGCCGCCGGTGCCGCCCTGGCGCAGGCCTTCAACCCGGGCGAGCGGGTGCTTCTGCTGCTCCCCTCGGGGCTCGAATACGTGGCCGCGGTGCTCGGCTGTTTCCGCACCGGCATCATCGCCGTGCCGGTGAACCTGCCCGGTCCGTCGCGCGTCCAGCGGGTTCTCGGCAAGATCGACGGCATCGCGCGCGACGCGACGCCCGTCGGAATCGTCACCACCCGTGCCATCGCCGAGGCCTCCGGAGCGGCCTTCGAGACCTTCGTGGCCGCGCACGGCCTGCGTGCCGTCTTCCTGGACGATGAGGCCCCGGCGCCGCCCGCGACGTGGCACGAGCCCGGGCCGGATGACATCGCCTTCCTGCAATACACCTCGGGGTCCACCAGCGAGCCCAAGGGCGTGATGAACACCCACGCCGCGCTGGCCGACAATTTCGCCGCCATGCAGCGGGTGTTCCGCAATCACTCGCGCACGGTGATGGTGAACTGGATGCCCCTCTACCACGACATGGGGCTGATCGGCGGCGTGCTGCAGATCCTGCATCACGGCTCTACGACGGTGCTGATCCCGCCGGCGCGCTTCGCCCAGAGGCCTCTCTGCTGGCTGGAGGCGACCACGCAATATCGCGGCACCGTCATGCCGGGACCGAACTTCGCCTTCGATCTCTGTCTGAAGAAGATCCCGGACGAGGCGCTCGCGCGGCTCGACCTCTCCAGCGTCGAGATGGTGATCGCGGCCGCCGAACCGCTGCGTCATGCGACGCTCCTCGCCTTCTGGGAGCGCTTCCGGGCCTGCGGCCTGCGGCGCGAGGCCATGTGCCCCTGCTACGGGCTCGCCGAGACGACGCTGATCGCCGCCGGAACCGTGACCGAGCGCGGGCTCGATCCGCTCTGCCTGGACCATGCGGCCCTCCGGGCCGGCGAGGCCCGTCCGGTCCCCCCCGGCACGCCCGATGCCCATGTGCTGGTCGCCAGCGGCGACGACTTCGTCGGCCTGGATCTGCGCATCGTCGACCCGGAAACCGGGCACGAGCGGCCGGATGGCGGCGTCGGCGAGATCTGGGTCCGCGGCGGGTCGGTCGGCCCCGGCTACTGGAACCGGCCGACGGAGACCGCCGCCGCCTTCCAGGCGGTGCTGCATCCGCGCGAGGGCGCGTCGCGCGGCGGCTGGCTGCGCACGGGCGACCTCGGCTTCGTGCTGGAGGGCCGGCTCTGCGTGACCGGCCGGCTGAAGGAGGCGATCATCCTTCGCGGCGCCTGCCATGCCCCGACCGACATCGAGCAGACGGCGCAGGCGCTCGATCCGCGGCTCGTACCGCAGGGCGGTGCCTGTTTCGCCGTGGACACGCCGGAAGGCGAGGCGGCCATGCTCGTCCACGAGGCCGTCCGGGCGACGCCCGCGGAAGACGAGGCGCTGATCGAGGCGATCCGCGCCGCCGTCGCGGCGGAGCACGGCTTCGCGCTCCATGCGGTCGCGCTGATCCGCCAGGGCACGCTGCTGCGCACGACGAGCGGCAAGATCCGCCGCGCCGCCATGCGCCGGGCCTGGGAGGAGGGCTCCCTCACGCTGCTGGCGGAGCGGCGCTGGACGCCCGAGGCGGCCCAGCCGGGCGGCGCCTCCGCGTCGGAGGGGGCACCCGAGCGCGGGAAGCCCGAGAGCGGAACGGCCGAACGTCTGCGTCGGGCCGGCCCGGCCGAGCGCCGCCTGATCCTGCTCGACGAGATCGGCCGCGTCGTGCAGCCCCTTCTCGGCCGCTCCGAAGAGGAGCGCCTGCCGCCCGAGGCGGGGTTCTTCGATCTCGGCCTCGATTCCGCCGCGGCGGTGGAGGCGGCGGCCGCGCTGCAGGCCCGCCTCGGCCTCGGCGTGGCCGAGCTCGCGACCTTCGATCATCCGACGCCCTCGCGATTGGCCGATCACCTGATCGGCCTCCTGCCCAGCGCCGAGGCGAGCCGCTCCGTCCCCGCCGCTCCGCGCGCGGCGGCCGGGCCCGAACCGATCGCAGTGATCGGCATCGGCTGCCGCTTCCCCGGCGGCGAGGCGGGCGACCGCGCCACGCCCGACGCCTATCTCGACATGCTGCTGGAGGGACGCCCCGCCCGGCGGCGCGAGAGCCGTTGCGGCACCCCGCGCGAAGGCCATCTCCTGGAGGCGATCGAGGGCTTCGACGCGGCCTTCTTCCGTCTCTCCCCGCGCGAGGCGGCCTCGCTCGATCCCGTTCATCGCCTCGTTCTGGAGACGGCCTGGCACGCGCTCGAGGATGCCGGCATTCCGCCCTCGTCTCTGAAGGGAAGCGCCAGTTCGGTCTATCTCGGGCTCGGTGCGGGTGACTACGCGCATCTGCCTTTCGCCGTGGGCGAGGTGCCGGATGCGCATTACGCCACCGGCAACGCACCGGCTGCGGCCGCCGGCCGCCTCGCCCATCTGCTGGGGCTGGAAGGCGAGGCCGTGGTGGTGGATACGGCCTGTTCCGCCTCGCTCGCGGCGATGCATCTCGCCTGCGCCAGCCTGCGGGCGGGCGACAGCGATCTCGCCCTCGTCGGCGGCGCCCAGGTGCTGCTGTCCGAGGAACTGGAGGCGGCCCTGCGCTCCGCCGGCATGCTGGCCGCGGACGGCCTCTGCAAGACCTTCGACGCCGAGGCCGACGGCTATGCGCGCGGAGAGGGCTGCGGCATGCTCGTGCTCTGCCGCCTCTCCGAGGCGCGGGCCAGGGGCGCGCGGGTCCACGCGCTGATCGCGGGGACCGCCCTGCGCCAGGAGGGCGCGCGCAGCGGCCTGACCGTGCCCGAACCCGGCTCGCGCGTGGCCATGATGCGCCGCGCCCTCGATCGGGCGGGCCTGCGGCCGGACGAAATCGACTATGTCGAGATGCACGGGACGGGCACCCGGCTGGGCGATCCCATCGAGTTCGCCTCGCTGGCGGAGGTCTATGGCGGTTCGCGCGCGGCGCCCCTGCTGCTCGGCACCGCGAAGACGGCCATCGGCCATCTGGAAGCGGCGGCGGGTGTCGCCGGGGCGATCAAGGCCGTCGCCGCGCTGCGGCGGGGCGTGGTGCCCCCGCATCCCGTGCGCCGGCTGAACCCGGCCATTTCGCTGGAGCGCATCCCGGCCCGGCTGCCGGCTGCGGCGGAGCCGTGGCCGGCGCGCGCGGACGCACCGCGCCGTGCCGCCGTCGCCTCCTTCGGCTTCAGCGGCACCATCGCCCACGCCCTGCTGGAACAGGCGCCGGCCATGCCCCCAGCTCCGGAGGCGGCGCCCTCGGGCATGCTGGTGCTGCCGCTCTCGGCCCGCTCGCCGGAGGCCTTCGAGGCGCTGCGGACGGCGTGGATCGCCCGCATCGCGGTGACGCCCGAGACCGAGCTGCCGAGCCTGTGCCGGGGGGCGGCGCGGATGCGCGCCCATCTCGAGCTGCGCGGATGCGCCGTCGGCGAGGGGCGGGACGCCTTGCTCGCCGATCTTCGCGGCCTGTCCGCCGCCGAGAGCGCGGTGCCGCCTCGCATCGGCTTCCTGTTCACCGGACAGGGCGCGCAGCATGCCGGGATGGCCGGCGGCCTCGCGGAGGCGAATCCCGCCTTCCGCGCGGCGCTCGACGAGGCGGATGCGGCCCTCCGGCCGTGGCTCGGCCGCTCGGTGCGCGACGCGATGGCCCAGGCGGATGACGCCGCCCTGCGCCAGACCGGGCTCGCCCAGCCCGCGCTCTTCGCGACGGGCTATGCGCTGGCCCGGATGTGGCAGGCCTACGGGCTGCGGCCGGCCGTGGTCGCCGGCCATTCGGTCGGCGAACTGGCGGCGAGCATCATCGCCGGGCACCTGCCGCTCGACGGCGTGGCCCGGCTGGTCGCCGGCCGGGCGGCCCTGATGCAATCCCTGCGGCCCGGCGCCATGCTGGTGCTGCGCGCGACGGAGGAGCGGGCGCTGACGCTCGCGGCCGGCATCGGCGGGATCGCCCTCGCGGCGGTGAACGGGCCGGACATGGTCGTCATGGCGGGCGAGCCGGCGGGCATCGCCGAGTTGACCCGCCGCGCCGGAGCGGAGGGCATCGGGCATCGCGCGCTCGACGTGTCCCACGCCTTCCACTCGCCGATGATGGAGCCGGTGCTGCCGGCTCTGCGCGATCTCGGCGCCGCCTTGCGTCCGGGGAGCGAGGAGGCGGTTCTGGTCTCGACCCTCACCGGGCGGGCCGTCACCTTCGCCGAATTGGCCGCCGGCGAATACTGGGCCGCGCAGGCGCGCCAGCCGGTGCGCTTCGCCGACGCTCTGGCCACGATGGCCGGCTTCGGCTGCGACGCCGTGCTGGAGATCGGTCCTGCTCCGCATCTCCTCCCGCTGGCGCGCCGCGCCTGGCCGAAGGACCGGAAGGTGCCGCTGCTGGTGCCGAGCCTCGATCCCGCGCGATCGGACGTCGCGGTGGTGGGCGCGGGGCTCGCCGCGCTCCACCATGCCGGCGCCGAGATCGACTGGGATGCGGCCGCTCCCGGGCCGCTGCCGGCGCCCGAGGATCTGCCGCTCTACCCGTTCCAGCGCCGGCCCTACTGGTACGGCTTCCGGACGCACAGGCGTCCGGAGCCCGTGCCGGAAATCCCTGTCGCGACGGCGCAGGAAGGCGGGTTGCTCGCCCTGGATTGGCAGGAGGAGCCGGCGGCGAGCGTCACCGGCACGGATGGCTGGCCGGAGGGGGTCGTCGTCGTGCCCGATCACGGCGGCCAGGCGGCGGCGTTGCTGCCCGCCCTGGCGGCACGGGATGTCGACGTCCGCAGCGTGGACGGCCGCAACCTGCGCGGCCTCGAGCGAGCCCTCCAGGCGGGCGAGACGGTCCTGTTCCTGCGCGGCCTCGACGCGGCCGGCGACGAGACGGTCGTCGATGAGTTCCTGACCCTGGCCGGCCATCTGCGCGACCGGAACGCCCGGCTCGTCATCGTCACGCGGGGCGCGGCGGCTCTGCCGGGCGAGACGGCTTGCCCATCGTCGCGGGCGCTGTGGGGCGCCGGTTGGTCGCTGATGGCCGAATGCCGGGAGTTGCGCACGCGGCTGCTGGATCTCGATCCCGCCGGCGCCGGCGCGGGCACCGACCTTGCGGCCGCCATGCTCGGCACGGACCTGCCGCCCGCGCTGGCGCTGCGGGGCGGGCGGGTCTTGCGCCCCGCCCTCGCGAAGGCGGCGGCACCGGCGGCCGGGGCTCCCTTCGCCGCCGATCCCGACGGGACCTACGTGGTCGCCGGTGCGTTCGGCGGCATCGGCCGCGCGCTGGTCCGGTGGCTGGCTGCGCGAGGCGCGGGCCATCTGGTGCTGCTCGGCCGCCGCCGGCCCGAGGCGGCGGAGCGTCGTCTGGCCGAGGAACTCGGCGAACTCGGTGTCCGGGTGACGCTGGAGCGTTGCGACATTGCCGATGCCGCAGCTTTGCGCCGCCTGTTCGGGAGGCTTCGCAGCGCGGGGCCGGTGCGGGGCGTGTTCCATGCCGCGGGGCTCGGCCTGTGGGGGCCGCTCGGCCCCGAGACCGCGGCGCAATACCGGCGCATGGCCGAGGCGAAGATCGCCGGCAGCCGGAATCTCGGCGACGCGGCGCGGGGGGCGGACCTGCGGCACTTCGTTCTGTGCAGCTCGATCGCGGGGATCTGGGGCGCGCGCGGCCAGGTGGCCTATGCCGCGGTCAACGCCTTCCAGGACGCCCTGGCCGCCCGCCGCCGCGCGGAAGGGCTGCCGGCGCTCGCCATGGCCTGGGGACCCTGGGACGGGGACGGCATGGCTGGCGACGAGACGGCCCGGGAGACCCTGGCCGCGGCCGGCTTGCGCCTGTCGACGCCCGATTGGCACCTCGCGCGGCTGGAGCAGGCCCTGGCGGCGGACGACCTGCCGCCGAGCCTCGTCAGCGTCGAGGCCGAGTGGCCGCGCCTCGCCGCTTTGCACGAGGCGGTGACGGGGGCCGGGCTGTTCCGGAACCTCGACGACCGGGCCGCGCCGGAGCCGTCCGCGGTCGCTGGGCGGGCCGAAGGGCCGGTCCAGGCATCGGCGCGGGACCGATTGGCCGCCATCGTCGCCTCGGTCCTGCGGCTGGAGCCGGGCGAGCTCTCGCCAAAGGCGAACCTCGTCACGCTGGGCCTCGATTCGATCTTGGCCATGGAGATCGTGCAGCGCCTGCAGGCCGAGACGGGCGCCGCCCTGCCGCTGCGCGCCCTGTTCGAGACGCCGAGCCTCGAGAGCCTCGCGGCGCAACTGCCGCAGGAGCCGGCACCCCTGCCGGGACCGGGCTTCACCCTCTCGCCCGACATTGCCGCGCGGCACGAGCCGTTCCGGCTGACGCCCCTGCAGCATGCCTATTGGGTGGGCCGGGGGGCGGGCCTCGTGCTCGGCAACGTCGCCTGCCACGCCTATCTCGAGGCCGAGCGCGAGAGCCTCGACCTGACGCTGCTCGAGGAATGCTGGAACCGGCTGATCCTCCGGCACGACACGCTGCGGCTCGTGATCGACCAGTCCGGGCGGCAGCGCATCCTGCCCGAGGTGCCGCGCTACGCCGTGGCGGTGCAGGACCTGCGCGAGACCGAGGCGGCCGAGGCCGTGACCGCGCTCGAGACCTGGCGCGAAGCGCTGTCGCATCAGGTCCATCCGACGTCCCAATGGCCGCTCTTCACCTTGCGCGGCTCGCTGCTCCCCTCCGGGCGCGTGCGGTTGCATCTCGGCCTCGACCTCCTGATCGCCGACGCCACCTCGGCCCAGATCCTGCTCGCCGAACTCGAGGCGCTGATGCGCCATGGCGGGGACATGGAGGCTGCCGGCCTCGCGCCGTTCCGACTCTCGTTCCGCGACTACGTGCTGGCCGGCGAGGACCCGGCGAGCGGATTGCCGGCGGAGCGTGAACGCGCCCGCTCCTGGTGGTTGCCCCGGCTGGAGGAACTGCCGCCGCCGCCGCGCCTGCCTCTGGCGGTGCGGCCCGAGAGCGTCGGCACGCCCCGCTTCACGCGGCGCCAGACCCTGCTGGCCGCGCAGGATTGGGCCGGTCTCAAGCAGCGCATCGCCGCGCGCGGCCTGACCCCGTCCTCCTTCCTGCTCGCCCTCTTCGCCGAGGTGATCGGCCGCTGGAGCGCGGCGCAGGACTTCACGCTCAGCCTGACCCTCTTCGACCGCCGCCCGTGGCATCCGGAGATCGCCGGGCTGACGGGCGACTTCACGGCCGTGACGCTGCTGCCGGTCGACCAGCGCGCCGCGGCGCCGTTCGCGGCGGCGGCTTCGGCCCTCCATGCGACCATGCTCGACGTGCTCGAACATCGGGCCTTCGACGCGACGGACGTCCTGCGCGCCCTGAACCGGGAGCGCGGCGAGGCCGAGCGGGTCACGATGCCGGTCGTGTTCACCAGCCAGTTCGGCGCCGCCGGGGGCAGGGCGGGGCTCCTGGCCGATCCGGTCTTCGCCATCACCCAGACGCCGCAGGTCTGGCTCGACCATCAGGTGATGGAGGTCGAGGGCGCGCTCTGCTGCAACTGGGATGCGGTGGAGGGCTTGTTCCCGGAGGGCGTCCTGGATGCGATGGCGGCCGCCCATGCGGACGTGCTTCACCGCCTCCTGGCGGACGAGGCGGCCTGGGACGGAACGGCGGGCGACCTTCTGCCCGCCTCGCAGCAGGCCGTCCGAACGGCCGTGAACGACACGGCGGCACCCCTTCCCGATCTCCGCCTGCACGACCTCTTCCTGGCGAGCGCGGCGAAGACCCCGGACAGCCCGGCCCTGATCGCGGCCGACGGCCGCTCGTGGTCCTATGCCGCGCTGCGGGACGTGTCCCTCGGGCTGGGCGCGAGGCTGGCCGCGGCGGCGACGGCGCCGCTGGCGGGCCAGCGCGTCGCGGTGCTGATGGAGAAGTGTCCGGAGCAGGCGCTGGCCGTGCTGGCCATCCTGATGCGGGGCGGCGTCTACGTGCCGCTCGATCCGGAGCAGCCGGCGGCGCGGCTGGAGGTCATCCTCGACAGCGCGGATATCCGCCTGGCCGTCGTGGCCGGGACGGTGCCGGAGGCGGTGGCCGACCTGTTCGCGCGCCGCGGCGTCGCGACCGTCGAGGCGGATCTGGCGGCCGAGCCGGACGATGCTCCGGCGATGGAGATCGCGGAGGTTGATCCGCGCGATCCGGCCTATCTGCTCTACACGTCCGGTTCGACCGGCACGCCCAAGGGCGTGCTGCTGGACCATCGCGGGCCGGTCAACACCGTGCTCGACATCAATGCCCGCTTCGGCGTGACGGGGCGCGACCGGGTGCTGGCGCTCTCCCAGCTCGGCTTCGACCTCTCGGTCTACGATCTGTTCGGTGCCTTCGCGGCGGGGGCCGCGTTGGTGGTGCCGGCGGCGGCGCTCCGGCGCGATCCGGCGCATTGGGCGGAGCTGCTGCGCGAGCAGGGCGTCACGGTGTGGAACTCCGTGCCGGCCCTCTTCGACATGCTCGTCGCCGAGCGCGACGCGACGGCTCTGGCGGGCTTGCGGCTGGTGCTGCTCTCCGGCGACTGGGTCCCGCTGCATCTGCCCCGCCGCTTCCGCGCGGGCGGCGGCGCGGCACGGCTCATCGCCCTCGGCGGCGCGACCGAGGCCTCGATCTGGTCCAACTGGTTCGAGATCGGGGAGGTGCCGGAGCACTGGTCCTCGATCCCCTACGGCTATCCGCTGGCCAATCAGCGCTACCATGTGCTCGACGCCGCCCTGCGCCACCGCCCGGATTGGGTGGAGGGCGACCTGCACATCGCCGGAGACGGGCTGGCGCTGCGATACGAGGGCGATCCGGACCGCACCGCAGCCGCCTTCTACCCGCATCCCGAGACCGGCGAGCGCCTGTATCGGACCGGCGACATCGCCCGCTACTGGCCGGACGGCACGCTGGAATTCCTCGGCCGGCGCGACACGCAGGTGAAGATCGGCGGCCACCGCATCGAGCTCGGCGAGATCGAGGCGGCCCTGTCGGCCCATCCGGCGGTCGGCAAGGCGGTGGTGGACGCCATCGGCGACGAGGGGGCGGAGAAGACCTCGCGCACCCGCCGTCTGCAGGCCTGGGTGGTGCTCGACGAGGACGGGGACGATGCCGTCCATCCGGCGCGCCGCGTGCTCTCGCTGCCGG
The DNA here is from genome assembly GCF_004363955.1 of Enterovirga rhinocerotis. Lineage (GTDB taxonomy): Bacteria > Pseudomonadota > Alphaproteobacteria > Rhizobiales > Beijerinckiaceae > Enterovirga > Enterovirga rhinocerotis. The sequence goes on along the minus strand of NZ_SNZR01000011.1, from coordinate 2,282,165 downwards.
AAGAAGAGGCGACGGACCGACGGAAGACGGCGCGCAGGGTGGCGCTGGCGCGGCTCGCCGACGAGCCCGGCATGGGCGATGCCGAAGGCTTCCAGGCCTTCCTGACGGCCGTGGCGCGCCAGGCGGCGCGGGACAGCCTCCTCGCGCTCGGCCTCCCCGCTCAGGAAGGAGCGACCGTTGCGCGAAGAGGGCTGGCTGCTCGCCTCGGCGTCGGCGGCGCGATGGAGCGGGTGCTGCACGATTGGCTCGCCCTTCTGGTCGAAGCCGGCGACCTCGGCGAGGGCGCGGAGGGCCGGCTGTCGGTGCTGCGTGATCTCGGCACGGGCGATTGGGATGCGCTGGAGACCGAAGGCGCGCGCTTCGGCCTCGCCGCCGATCCCCTTCGCCGCCTGCGGGACGATGCGGGCCGCCGTGCCGCCGTGCTCCGCGGCGAGGCCGAGCCGCTGTCGCTGTTCTTCACGCCGGGAGATGCCGGCCTCTCCCCCGAGGCGCTGACGCGCGGCAGCCCGTCCGGCCCCGCCATGGTGGCCGCGTTGCAGGCCGTCCTGCGAGCGGCGGCACCGGGACAGCGTCCTCCGCTGCGCATCCTGCAACTGGAGGCGCGGAGCGGGTCGACGAGCCTCGACCTCGTCCGGGCGTTGCCGGAGGAGGGGTGGGAACTGACGGTCGCCGACGCGTCGCCCGCCTTCCTCCAGGAAGCGCGCACGACCCTCGCGGCCGGCGGTTTCGCCGGCCACCCCGCGATCCGCTTCCAGGCCCTGGATCCGCAGCGGCCGCTGGGTCCCCAGGGCATCGCGGCCGGCAGCCAGGACGTGCTGGTCCTCCTCAACGCGCTGCACCGGACCCGCGACGTCTCTCCCCTTCTCGCCCATCTGCGGGAGGCCCTGGCGCCCGGCGGCCTGCTGCTGGCGCCGGAGATGACGGCGGATAACGACCTTCAGCGGGTCACGGTCGCGCTGCTCGGCGACGGCCCGGACCAGGTGCTCGATCGGCGCCGCGACCGTTTCGTCTGGCAGGCCTCCGCCTCGTTCTGGACGGAGGCCCTGCTGGAGGCCGGCTTCGCCTGGGCGGATGCGCTGACGCCGCCCGATGCGCCGGATGCTTTCGCGCTTCTGCTGGCCGGGCAGCCGGCGACCCTGTGGCAGGCCGATCCGGCGGCCTTGCGCGCCTTCGCCGCGACGCGCCTGCCGGCCTATATGGTGCCGCAGGGCGTGATGGTCCTGCCGGAGCTGCCGCTCAGCCCCACCGGCAAGCTGGATCGGCGTCGCCTCCCGCGCCCGCCGCGCTCCGCCGCCTCCGAGCCCGCCGCCGCGCTGTCGGCACTGGAGGCTCGCATCGCCGCGATCTGGGAGGAGGTGCTGGGCGTGCCCGTGACGGCGCCGAGCCAGTCCTTCTTCGCCCTCGGCGGAGACAGCCTGAGCGCCGTGAGGGTGTCGGAGGCGCTGCGCCGCACCACCGGCCTCGCGGTCCAGGTGCGCGACCTGTTCGAGCGCCCCGTGCTCTCGGCCTTCGCCGCGCCGCTGGAGGGGCGGGAGTTGCTGGCCGAAGGCGAGGGGGAGCCGATCCTGGTTCCGGCGCCCGAGGCGGCGCACGAGCCCTTCCCGCTGACGGATGTGCAGGAAGCCTACTGGATCGGCCGCCAGGAGGGCTTCGAACTCGGCGGCGTCTCCTCGCATCTCTACACGGAGATCGAGGTCGAGGATCTGCCGTTCGAGCGGATCGAGGCGGCCTTCCGCCTCCTGATCGCCCGGCATCCGATGATGCGGGCGGTGGTGGCCGAGGAGGGCCGCCAGCGCGTGCTGCCGACCGTTCCCGACTACGTCATCGCCTTGCGCGACTGCGCCGTGGCGGACATGCCGGCGGAGACGGCCGCGATCCGCGAGGCCATGTCCCACCAGGTGAGACCCGCCGATCGCTGGCCCCTCTTCGAGGTGCAAGCCCTGCGCGCGGACGGCACGCTGAGGCTGTTCGTCTCGCTCGACAACATGCTGTTCGACGGGCGCAGCATGGCGATGCTGATCGGCGAATGGGGCCTCCTGGCCCGCGCCGCGGATCGGACGGAGGCGCCGCAGCCCCTGGCCTGCACCTTCCGCGACTGCATGCTGGCCCTGCGGGCGATGGAGGGAAGCCCGAGCTGGCGCCGGTCTCTCGATTACTGGCTGGGTCGGCTCGAGACGCTGCCCGCCGCGCCGGATCTTCCGGTCAAGGCCGGCCCCGCCGGTGCGCCCCGCTTCCAGCGGCGCGCGGCCGTGCTGCCGGCCCCGCTCTGGCAGGCCCTGCGCGAGCGGGCGAGGCGAGAGGGGCTCACCGCCAATGCCGTGCTGCTGGCGGCCTATGGCGAGGTGCTTCGCGCCTGGAGCCGCTCGGCCCGCTTCACCATCAACCTCACCCTGTTCCAGCGTCCGCCGCTCCACCCGGAGATCGACCAGGTGATCGGCGACTTCACCTCGCTGATCCTGCTCGAATGCGACGACGCGCCGGCCCCCGATCTGCTCGGCCGCGCGCGGCAGGTGCAGCGGCAATTGGCGGAGGACCTCGCCCATGCCGACGTCTCGGCGGTGCGGGTGCTGCGGGAAGCGGCGCGGCGCACGGGACGCGTGCGCGGCGTCGCCTGTCCGATCGTCTTCACCTCGGCGCTCGGCGCGGCCGCCGGCGAGGAGGGCGGCAGCCAGTCGCTGGGCAGGCTCGGCTGGGGCATCACCCAGACGCCCCAGGTCTGGATCGACCATCAGGCCCGCGAAGCCGAGGGTGCGCTGACCTGGAACTGGGATGCGGTGGAGGCGCTGTTCGAGCCTGGCATGCTGGACGAGATGGTCGGGCTCTATGACCGCCTGCTGCATGTGCTGGCGCAGGACGAGGCCGCGTTCACGCGGCCGCTCGCGGAGCTGCTGGCCGGGGCCGGCCTCTCGCATGCGGTGCGGCACGATCGCGCCGCGCTGATGCTCCCGCCCCGGTCCAAGGCCGAGCCGACGGCGAAGGCTGCCGGTCCGATGGATGCGGCGCCGGACGCGATCGAGTGCGCCGTGCTGGAGGGGCTGGCGCGGGAGACCGGACACCCGGCCCGGCGGGATGTCAGCTTCTTCGAGCAGGGGGCGACCTCTCTCGCGCTGATCCGCCTCTGCCAGGCCCTCCGCGCCGAGTTGGACGTCACCTTGCCGGTGGTGGACCTCTTCGAGCACGCGACGCCGAGGGTGCTCGCCGCGCATCTGCGCCGCTTGAAGGGCGCGAGGGCCGCGCCGCCGCCCGCCACGCGGTCGCAGCCCGGCGCGAGCCGTCCTCCGTCGCGGGCGAGCCGCCGCGCCGCCGCCCGGCAACACGCCCGCGGCCTCTGAATCGACGTGTCCGGGCCCGCCCCCTCGCGCGCGGCGGGCCCTTGGAGCCGACAGGAATGACCATGCCCATGACCGACGCCGTATCGTTCGAACGCCCGCTCACGCCTGACCATCAGGAGGGACAGGGAGCCATCGCCGTCATCGCCGCCGCCTGCCGCATGCCCGGGGCGCCGGAGCCGGACGCCTTCTGGCAGCGCATCGTGGAGGGGCAGGACTGCATCCGCCCCTTCACGCCCGAGGAAATGGCGGAAGCCGGGATCGACGCCGCTACGGCCGCGCGCCCGGATTACGTCGGCGAAGCCGCCATGCTGGAGGAGGCCTTCGATTTCGACCCCGCCTTCTTCGGCTACAGCGACCAGGAGGCCCTGGAGATCGACCCGCAGCAGCGGCTCTTCCTCGCTTGTGCGGCCGAAGCCTTGCAGATGGCGGGCCATGCGGAGCCGGCGCGGCGGGCGGTCGGCGTCTTCGGCGCGACCCGGATGAGCACATGGCTTCGCGTGAACCAGGAGATGCTGCTCGGCATCGCCGCGCCGCGCAACTTCCAGGCGCTGACCGGCAACGACAAGGACTATCTGGCGACGCGCGTCGCCTACAAGCTGGACCTGTCCGGGCCGGCGCTGACGGTGCAGACCGCCTGTTCCAGCTCCCTCGTCGCCATCCACATGGCCTGCGAGCATCTGCGCGAGGGCGCCTGCGACATGGCGCTGGCGGGCGGGGTGGGCATCACCCTGCCGCAGGCGCTGGGCTATTTCCACCGCGAGGGCATGATCTTCTCCCGCGACGGCCATTGCCGGCCCTTCGCGGCCGATGCCGACGGCACTGGGATCGGGCATGGCTGCGGGGTCGTGCTGCTGAAGCGCCTCGAGGACGCCCAGGCCGACGGGGACGAGATCTGGGCCGTGGTCCGCGGCTCGGCGATCAACAACGACGGCGCCGCCAAGGCCGGCTTCACCGCGCCGGGTCCCGAGGGGCAGGCGGCCGTCATCGCCGAGGCGCTGCACATGGCCGGCGTCGATCCCTCCGGCATCGGGCTGATGGAGGCGCACGGGACCGGCACCCCGCTCGGCGATCCGATCGAGGTCGGCGCGCTCACGCGGGTCTGGCGGAACTACACGCAGGCGCGCCAGTACTGCGCCCTGGGGTCGGTGAAATCGAACCTCGGCCATCTCGACACGGCCGCGGGCATCGCGAGCTTCCTCAAGGTGGTGATGGCCCTGCGCCACCGGGCTCTTCCGCCCACCCTCCATGCCGAGACGCCCAACCCGGCGCTCGAACTCGAGGTGAGCCCCTTCTTCCTGCCCGCCTATGCGCTGCCGTGGGAGGCGACCGAGCCGCGCCGGGCCGCCGTCAGCTCGTTCGGGATCGGCGGTACCAACTGCCACATGATCCTCGAGGAGGCCCCGCTCCGGCCACGTGAGGCGGCGGGAAGCGGACCGGTGGCGACGACCGTGCCCGGACGCGGCCCGGACGGGCTCGCGCGCTACGCGAGGCGGCTTGCGGCCTCTCGCGCGGCGGGGCGGGACGGCGCGGCGGATCTCGCCACGAGCCTCGTCCAGGCCTTCGGCAGCGCGGGAGGTGCGCGCTGGCCCTGGCGGGCCGTCCTGACCGCCCCGCGGCCGGCGGCATTCCGCGCGGCGCTGAGGACCCTCGCGGCGGGAGCCGCGCCGGTGTTGCTGCTGCGGGGCGACGCGCCGGTCGGTCCCTGCCTGACGGGAACGACCCAGGCGGCCGCCGCGTCCTGGCTCCGGTCGGCGGCGGAAGCCGAGCCATTCGGTCTCCGCGACCTGGTGGCGGAGGTCGGCCCGCCGCCGGCGCTCGAGCAATGGCTCGGCGCCGACGCGGAGGATGCGGCGCTGCCGCCCTCCGGTCTCCTCCTGCCGCAGATCGCCCTCGCGCGCTGGCTCCTGGCCCAGCCCGGCATCGAGCCCGAGGGGGAGGGCGGCGGGCAACTGCCGTTAGCTCTCGCGCGGGCAGGCCTCGCCGGCCCGGCCCTCGCGGCGCTGCTCGCGGCCCTAGACCGGGGAGAGGCTCCGGCTTCGACCGGCCTCGCCGCCTTGGACGCGCTGCTGGCGGACGGGGCCGGCGCCGCGCTCCCGTCTCCGGCCGATCCGGCCTGGCCGGAGACCTCCGGCGATCGGGCCTGCCTGCGCGTGCACCTCGCGGAACCGGATCCCGCCGCCTTCGCAGCCGGCCTGCGCCTCGCCCTCTGGATGGCGGGTCTGGTCGCGGAGGCGCCGCCGTCCTCGGCCCGGCGCGTCAGCCTGCCGCCGGTGCCGTTCGAGAACCGCTGTCTGACCCGGCCCCATCGCTGGGCAGCCGCCGCTTCCGGAGCGTCCGGCGGGGACTGGGCGGACGTGCTGGCGACGGGCGCTGCGGCCTCCGCCGCCTTCACGGTCGATCCCGACCGGGCGCGGCTCGAACGGGAGGGCGTCGCCGCCCTGCATCGCCATTACGTCGCGCGGGCGCTCGAGAAGCTCGGCTGTTTCGATGGCCGCGAGCCCCGCGATCTCGACGCGGCGATGGCGGCCGGCGGCATCCAGCCGCGCTTCCGGCAGCTCACCGGGCGCCTTCTCGATGACCTCGTGGCGGAGGGCGGGCTCGGGCGAGACGGGGCAGGGCGCTTCGTCGGCCTCGCCCCGGCCGGCGAGCCGCCGGGCCTTCTCGCCCCCGACGGGACGCCGCTGATGGCGCCGAGCCTCGCGGCCCTGATCGGCCGCACCGCGCCGCATCTGGCCGAGGTGCTGACCGGAGAGCTGCCGGCGCTCGGCCTCGTCTTCCCGAACGGCGACACGTCGGATGCGGCCTCGCTCTACGAGAGCCATCACGACAGCAGCCGCCTCAACGACCTTGCCGGGCAGCTCGCCGGCGCGGTGGCGAGGCTGTCCGACCGCGCGCTGACGGTGCTGGAGGTCGGCGCCGGTACGGGCGGCACGACGAGCGCCGTCCTCGACGCGCTCGGGGAGCGCATCGAGCGCTACGTCTTCACCGATATCGGCCCGCTGTTCCTGGCCCGCGCGCGGGAGCGTTTCGCGAGCGTCGGCGCCATGGAGTACCGGCAGCTCGACATGGAGAAGGACGTGCTGGCGCAGGGGTTCGCCGCCGGCTCCTGCGATCTCCTCGTCGCCGCCAACGTGCTGCACAACGCCGCGACGCTTCCCGGCGTGCTGCGCAACCTCGCCCGCCTGCTGCGGCCGGGCGGCGTCCTGCTGCTGCGCGAGCTGGTGGAACGGAAGCCGCTCTTCGACCTGTTCCTGGGCGCTCTCGCACCGGAGGTGGAGGACGAGGCCGCGCGAGGCGGCCTCTTCGCGCCCGTCCCCGCCTGGCGGGACGCGGCGCGGGACGCGGGGTTCCAGGAGGTCGCGGCCTTCCCGCAGGAGGGTTCGGCCGCCGCCGCGGCGATGGGCGAAGCCATCATCCTCGCGCGCCTGCCGGGCGAGGGCCGGAACGTGGCCACCGACGTGACGACGAGCGGGCCGCCGCCCCTGTGGCGGGGGCCCGCGGGCGAGGGGCCGGGCGAGCTGTTGGGTTCGCTGGCCGAGGCGGCGCTGGCCGCCGGCCTGCTGCCCGGCGCGTTGAACGGCCTGCGCCTCGCGCCGGTGCCGGCCGGGACGCCGCTGACGGGACGCCTCGAGGCGGATGGTTCCGGGCTGTCTCTGGAGGCGGAAGGCCGCCGGGTGGCGCAGGCCCGTGTCGTCCCCGCCGCCTCTTCGCCGGACGCGGCGGAGGACGCGCCTGCTGCCGCGCCGGCCGGGCTGGTCGCGGGGATCGCGGCCCTGTCCGCGATGCTGGACGCAGCACCGGACCGGCTCGACCTCCTGGCGCTGCCCGGGACGGCCGGCGCGGGCCTCGGCCGCTTGGTCGATGGCCGTCCGGCCCTGGTCGGAGGAGCCGGCTATCCTCTGCTGTGGCTCACTCCCTCGGCCGGGCGACGCCTGTTGCCGCTGCAGCCGCTCGCCGAGGAAGCCGGCCGGCTCTTCGCCGAGCGCTGGGAGGCGGTGAGCGCCGCTTCTCCAGCGACGGCGGAAGAGCCCCTGTGGCTGTTCGGGCGTCGGGGAGCCCCGCTCACCGAAGCCTTGCAGGAGGCCGCTCTCCGCGAGGGCAGGGAGGTCACGCTGCTCGACATCCCGGCCGATCGATCGCTGCGCCTGCCTGAAAGGGGGCAGGTCCTGGTGCTCGCGACCGACCTCGTCGCAGAGGACGGTGAGCCGGCGGACAGGTTGCAGCCCCTGCATGCGGCCCTGCACGGCCTCGCACGAGCCCTGCGGCAGGGCGGCGAGGCGTGCCGGGTCCAGCTGGTCACGCGCCGGGCCCTGACGTTGCCGGGCGATGCGACGGAGGCGCAAGGGCCGCTCCTCTCGGCCTCGGCGCTGTCCGCGCTGGCGCTCGGCACCGGTCTGTCCCTCGCTCGGGAGATGCCTCACCGGCGGATTGCATTGCTGGACACGGATCTGTCGCCGGCGAGCCTCGCTCTGCTGCTCGCCGGAGCCGGGGTGGAGGACGGTCCGGCCCCGGCCGCCGCGCTGAGGCGCGGCCAGATGCTGCGTCGCCGCCATGCGGCTTTGCCGGCCGATGCGGCCATGGGCTGGAGCCTGCCGGAAGGCTGCGTGGTGCTCACCGGCGGTCTGTCGCGCCTCGGCCGGCTGCTCGTCGACTGGCTCGGCGGGCAGGGGGTGCGGGACATCGCGCTGCTCCTGCATCGGGAGCCTCGGTCGGACGAGGCGGCCGCCCTCGCCGCCGCGGAGACGACGCATGGCGTGACCATCCACGTTGTCCCAGACGTGGATTGCACGTCGCGCGACTCCGTGGCCGCGGGTTTCGCTGCGCTGGCGGACCGGGGCCTGCGCCCGGCGGCCGTCTTCCACCTGGCGGGCATCGTCCGGGACGGGCTGGTGGAGCGGCAGGATTGGAGCGAGGTCGGGGCCGTCCATGCGGTCAAGCTCAACGCGGCCGAGGCGATCCTCGAAGCGCTGCGGCCCTTCCCCGAGGCGCGCATGGTGGTCTTCTCCTCGCTCGCGGCCGCTCTCGGTCCGCAGGGGGAGGGGGCGCATGCCGGCGTCAACGCGGCGCTGGAGGCGCTGGCGGCCGTCGCCCGCGCGCAGGGAACCCGGGCGACGGCCGTGGCCTGGGACCATTGGCGGGAGGCGCTGCGCCAGGAGCATCAGGCGCTCGCCGATCGCTTCCTGACGCGGGGGCTGGACAACGCGGCCGGTCTGTCCGCGCTCGGGCGGGCGCTGGCTTGGCCGGCCGCCTTGCTCGTCGCGGCCGATCCCGGAGCCGCCGCCCTGCTGAACGGCGAGGCGGCCGACGCTGCGGCCGGGACGTCGGTCGAGGATCAGCAGGCTGTGGCAGCCGGGGATCCCGGGGACCTCTTGGCCTGGCTGCGGCAGGCGCTGGCGCGGCTGGTCGGCCGGCCGGCCGAGGAGATCGATCCCCGGCTTGGGCTGATCCAGCTCGGCGTCGATTCCCTGATGTTCCTCGATCTCGGCGAGCGAATGTCACGTGAACTCGGCATCGCGCTCCCGGCCGAGACGGCGCTCGGGGCCGACAGCCTCGAGGAACTGGCCGGCCTGCTGCGCGACGGCCGGGAGGCGGCGTGATGCGTCCGTTGCGCCTCGCGGTCTGCGGCGCCCGCTTCGGCGAGGTCTATCTGAAGGCGCTGGCCGATGGCGTCCCCGGCATCGTCCTCAGCGGCGTGCTGGCTCGCGGCAGCGCCCGCGCGCGCCGGCTCGCGGCGCATCTCGGCGTGCCGCTCTGGCAGGAGGTCAGCGAGGCGGTGGCGGCGAGCGATGCGGCCGCCGTCGTCGTGCGGTCCGCGGCCTCCGGCGGAAGCGGGACGGCGCTCGCCTCGGCCTTCCTGGAGGCCGGGCTCCCGGTGCTGATGGAGCACCCTTTGCATCCCGCCGAGTTGCAGCGCCTGCTGGACCTCGCGGCCCGGCGCGGTGTCCGCCTGCACGTCAACAGCGTCTATCCGCATCTTCCCGCCGCCCGGCACTTCATCGCCGCGGCGCGCGCCTGGCGCGACGTCCCGCGCGAGGAGGGCATGCCGGCCTATGCGCAGCTGACGACGAGCCGCCAGCTGCTCTATTCCGCGCTGGACGTCCTGGCCCGCGCCCTCGGCGGCCTCGGCGATTTCAGGCTGGAACGGCCGGCCGGTATGGCCGAAGGCCAGCCCTTCGCCGTGCTGGAGGGCACGGCCGGCGGCCTCCCGCTCGGGCTGCGCCTTCAATCCTATCTCGACCCCCGCGATGCCGACCAGCATTCGCTGGCGATGCACCATATCGTCCTCGGCGGTCCCGAAGGCAGCCTCTCCCTGGCGAGCAGCTTCGGTCCGGTCGTGCGAAGCCGTCCGCTCTACGTGCCCGGCTACGCCGATGGCGCCTGTTCGATCCTGCTGGACGAGGAAGGACCCGCCGAAGCGGCGGCTTATCTCGATTCGCCCATGCTGGCGGTGGAGGCCGCAGCTCCCCTCACGGGACGGGCGGCGCTGCGTGAGGCGTTGCCCGGAGCCGTCGCGGTCGCGCTCGCCGATTTCGCGCGCGAAATCGGCGGTGGTCCGGACGCCGAGCGGCAATCGCCCGCCGCGCTGATGGAGGTGTCGCGCGCCTGGCAGATCGCCGGACAGACGGCAGGACCGCCGGCCCTTCGGCCTCTCGCGCCGCCCTGGCCGCCGGGCCGCATCGGCCTCGCCGCGCCCACCGCGCCGGTTCCGCCCGTTGCGTCCCCGCCTCCGGACGAGGCGCCGACGCCGGACGCGATGCTCGAGATCAACACCCGCGTCTACGCGGAGCTCGACCGCCTGCTCTCCGCGCGCGGGATGGCCGGACAGGCACTGTTCATGAACTGGGGCTATGTCCCGGATGTGGGCGAGGTCGGCGAGGCCGCTTTCGCGCCGCCGCCGCATCACCCGCAGCAGCCGCAATGGCGCCTGGTGCTCGAGGTCCTGGGACAGGCCGTTCCGGAGGATGCGGACGTTCTCGACGTCGGCTGCGGGCGCGGCGGCGCATTGGTCGTGCTGGCACGGCAATTCGCCTGCGGCTCGCTGTCCGGCCTCGATATCGGCGAGGCCAATATCGCGCATTGCCGGCGCCATCCGGACCTCGCCTCCGCCCGCTTCCAGCGCGGCGATGCCTGCCGCCTGCCGTATCCCGACGCCAGTTTCGACGTCGTCGTGAACATCGAAAGCTCCTGCGCCTATCCGGATTTTCCGGCCTTCCTGCGCCATGTGCGGCGCGTCCTGCGGCCGGACGGCTGCCTCGTCCTGGCCGATCTCGTGCCGGCGGAGGCGGAGCCTGCCATGCGGGAGGGGTGGGCCGCGCACGGCTTCATCCTGCGGCAGGAGCGCGACCTGACGGCGGGCGTGCTGAGGGGCCGGAAGGCCGGGGCCGGGGCCGAGGACACGGTCTTCGATCGGCTCGCGGATGCGACGCCGGAGCTGGCAGCCTTTCTCGATACCTATCGCGCGGGTCCCGGCACGCCGATGTACCGCGCGCTGGACGAGGGGCGCGTGAGCTACCGGCTCTACCGCCTCGAGCGTTCCGGCAGCCCGATCCCCGCTGATCCGCCGCCGCTGCCCGATCGCGGCGCGATGCTGCGCGGCCTGCTCGCGGCCGCCCTATGACGATATGCTGGAGGCTCTCCCGATGATCCACCCGACCGATCCCTGGTTCCCCCATGCCGGCCCCGGAGCGGACGACGCCGAGGCGCTCGTGATCTGCTTCCCCTTCGCCGGCGGCGGCGCGGCCTTCTACCGGCCCTGGATCGAGGCTGCGCGCGCGAAGGGCCTCGCGCTCCTCGCCGTGGAATTGCCGGGGCGCGGCCGGCGGCAGGGTGAGCCGCTGCTGCGCCAGGCCGGGGCCATGGCCGAGGCGCTCGGCCCGGCCCTGCGCCGCCGGCTGGACCGGCCTTTCCTGCTCTTCGGCCATTCGCTCGGGGCGCTGCTGGCCTTCGAGACGGCGCGGCATCTTCGGAGGCGTTACGCCCTGTTGCCGGATGCGCTGATCGTCTCCGGCAGGCATGCGCCGGACGAGGCACGGGATCCGGCATCGCACCGGCACGCGCTGGCGCTGCCGGCCCTGGCCGAGGAACTGGCCGGCCTGAACGGCACCGCCCCGGAGGTGCTGGCTCACCCCGAATTGCTTCCGGTGATCGCCCCCATGCTGCAGGCGGATTTCGCGATGACCGAACTCCATCGGCACCGGGACGAGGCGCCGCTGGACTGCCCGCTGCTGGCCCTGGCCGGGAGCGACGACCCGGAGGTCGCGCCGGGCGAGATCACCCGCTGGCGCCGTCATGCGGCGGGCAGCTTCCGTCAGGTGACGCTGCCCGGAGACCATTTCTTCCTGCGCGACCATCGGGATCGGATCCTCGACGAATGGTGCGCGGCGCTGACACCGGACAGAGCCGCGGCCTGAGCCCGGCCGATCCTCTCCGCATGCGCCCCTTGCCCCGCCAGGCGAGGCCGGCACGCGCGCGCGCCGGATACGGGCTGTCGGGCAACGAGGTCGATGTCTGGCTCGTGGATCCCACGGGGCTCGGCGAGGACGACCTGAGCCGGTGCGCCGGCCTCCTCAGCCCCGACGAGCGCGCGCGGTGGGAAGCATTCGCCGCCCCCGGGGCGGCGCTCCAGTTCCTCGTGGCGCGCGCCACGCTGCGGACCATGCTGTCCCGCTATGCGGATGTGCATCCGTCGGATTGGGTCTTCGGCGCCAACGCCCATGGCCGTCCGAGCATCCTCGAGCCCGTCCCGTTCCGGGGTCTGCGGTTCAACCTGTCGCACACCGAGGGTCTCGTCGCCCTCGCGCTGGCGGATGGCCGCGAGATCGGGGTGGACGTCGAGAACACGACGCGGGACCTCGGCTTCGACCGCCTGGCGGCGACGGTCTTCGCCGAAACCGAGATGGCCGCTTTCAGGGACGCGGCAGCGAAGGGCGACCAGCGGCGGGCCTTCTACACGCTCTGGACCCTCAAGGAGGCCTACAGCAAGGCTCGGGGCCTCGGCCTGTCGCTTCCGCTGAAGGCGTTCGATGTCGACCTGTCGGGCGCCCATCCCCGGCTCGCCTTCGGCGCCGGCTGCCCCGACGATCCGGATCGATGGCGCCTCCGGTGTCTCGCCCCGACGGCGGAGCACGTTCTCGCCGTGGCCGTCTCCGTGCCGGACGGGCCAGCCTGCGTGAGGGTGGCCTGGTGTGAGCCGGGGGGCAGCACGACGTCCGCGCGCCCCCGGCTCGGCCAGGGCGCCGGTGATCAGGCGGGATCGTGATGCTCGGGCATCGCCTTCATCTGGTCCTTGGTCCACGAGGTCACGGCATGCACCTCGCCATCCTCGTCCCGCATGAAGTCGAGATCCTTGGCCGGTACGGCGACCTGTTTCGCGCCGATGCCGAGGAACCCGCCGACATCGATCGCGACCAGGGCCGACGAACCGCTGCCATGCGTGTGCGCGACGCTGCCGATCGTCTCGTCACCGGGTCCGTAGATCGTCGCGCCCTCGAGGGTCGCCGCCGTCAGCTCCGCGTCCGTCAGGCGCACGTGCTTGCTGTGATCCATGATGGTCCTCCCTTGCTGAGGTGAGGCCAATTCGGAGCGCGGCTCGCCGTTCCCTCCGCCAGCGTCTGGCACCTGCACGCTGCCCTGAGCGTCGGGCGCGACGTTCGGACTGGATCGAGGATTTCAGTTCCGATCAACCGGCACGATGCGGTCCATGATCTCGGCGACCTGGCGCTGCCGGAGGCCGCCATCGGCCAATGCCTGTCTCACCTGCCGGCGATCGTTATCGTCGTTCTGCTGCGACAGGCGAACCTGCATGTCCACGTCCGACACGGTGATCTCGAACCCGACGATTCCGGGAAGCAGGTGATCGACGTAACCGGGATCGATGCCGTCGATGCTCCAGCCGCTGTCCGGCGCCTCCATCTCCCGGCTGAGGCGGCGGACCATCGTGTCGAGGGCGTTACGGTCGTGCACGATCTCGATCGTGCCGACGAGGTGGATGCCGACATAGTTCCAGGTGGGAGCCCGCGGGCTCGATGCGTACCAACTCGGCGAGATGTAGCTGTTGGGACCGACGAAGGTCACGAGCACGCGGCTGCCAGGGTCGAGCGACTTCCAGTGAGCGTTGCCGCGCGCCATGTGCCCGATCAAGACCGTGCGCCCGCCGCGGTCGCGGTCGAGGCAGAACGGCACATGCGAAACGAAGGGCACGTCGCCGGACGACACGAGCGAACCGAACCGGATCGTCTCGATCAGCGACCAGGCGAGGTCGCGATCCTCGTTTCGGAACACGGTCGGGACGTACATGAGGCTCACCCTGCTGGTTCTGGCACTGTGGGTCAGAGGTCCGATGCAACCGGCCTGAAGCCGTGCCGCGCGAGGACCGCCTGCCCCTCTTCCGACAGGAGAAACGTCGCGAAAAGCAAGGCCTCGGGGCGATCGGTGACCACCGCCATCCCGAGGATGGCGGCGCAGTGGCCCTGTCGCGCGAAGGGGATCACGTGCTTGGCCAAGTCGGCAGTCACGAGACGCCTCGGCCGGACCAGGTCTTCGGACAGGTAGAGATCGGCCTTCTCTCCGCGCTCGATCCGCCCGCAGAGATGTTCGGCCGTTCCGAAAACGGGTTCGGCCAGCGATGGCGCCGGCAGTCCCGATTCCGCGATGGCGTCTTCGATCGGGCGCGCGAGCACCTGCTCCCCGAAGATGCGCAGCGGCTTCCGTGCCTCCGGCGCGCGGGAGACGGCGAGACAGGCCGCCGCCAGTTCCGCGAGGGTCGGGGCCGGCCGAGGCGGAGGACGGGACGCATCAACGGGGACTGACATCTTCGACCGATTGAATCGCTATATCCAAGAATATATAACGATCCCCGACCTGAAACCGTCAAGGCGCGTCTGTCGGTCGGATCGCGGCGTCGGACGGCGGTGGGAAACGATATGCGTGAACCCGCTCCGATCTTGACGCCGGAGCGGGAGGGACCCACCAGACGCCATGACGACCAGCGCTGCGCCCGCGAGTTCCGCTCCCACGAAACAGGCGGCCATGTCCGTCCTGATCGCGCTGAGCGTCACGCATCTTCTCAACGACATGATCCAGTCGTTGATCCCGGCGATCTACCCGATCATCAAGGAAACCTACCAGCTCGACTACATCCAGATCGGTCTGATCACGCTCACCTTCCAGACGGCCGCCTCGCTGCTCCAGCCGGCCGTGGGCTTCTACACCGACCGGCATCCGATGCCGCACTCGATGATCGTCGGCATGGCTTTCAGCCTCGTCGGGCTGCTCGGCCTCGCCTATGCGGGCAGCTACGGCCTGCTGCTGGTCGCCTCCGCCTTCGTCGGCCTCGGCTCCTCGATCTTCCATCCCGAGGCGACCCGCATGGCGCGGAACGCATCCGGAGGACGGCAGGGGCTCGCGCAGGGCATCTTCCAGGTGGGCGGCCAGACGGGCGGCGCGCTCGGCCCGTTGCTGGCGGCGTTCATCATCGTCCCGTTCGGACAGCACAGTCTCGGCTGGTTCTCGACGGCGGCTCTCGCCGCGATGGCACTGATGCTGTGGATGCTTCCCCGCTATGCCAGGATCGCGCCGCTCCAGCGGCCGGCCGGCGGGAGCGCCTCCACATCCGACGGCGTGAGCAACGCACGTCCGCCGATGGCGGTGATCGTGCCCCTCGCGATCCTCGTCATCCTTCTGTTCTCGAAGAACGCCTACGCGCAGAGCTTCTCGTCCTTCTACACCTTCTACCTCATGGGCAAGTTCGGCGTCTCGATCCAGGAATCGCAGGTGATGCTGTTCCTGTTCCTGGCCTCGTCCGCGGCCGGTGCGTTGGGGGGCGGGATCCTCGGCGATCGTATCGGCCGCAACCGTATCCTGTGGTTCTCGATTCTCGGGGCGCTGCCGTTCACGTTGGTGCTGCCCTACGCCGATCTGTTCTGGACCGGCGTCCTGACGATCGTCATCAACCTGATCATGTCGAGCGCCTTCGCCGCGATCCTGATCTACGCGATGGAGCTGCTGCCGGGGCGGATCGGGCTCGTCGGCGGCTTCTTCTACGGCCTGACATTCGGCCTTGCCGGGCTTGCTGCCGCGTTGCTCGGCGCTCTCGCCGACAGCTACGGGATCGAGGCCGTCTACAAGTTCTGCTCCTTCCTGCCGGCCATCGGGCTCCTCGCCTGGTTCCTGCCGCCGATCGGCGGGGCCGATCAGGGCGACGTCGCTCCGGCCGGCACCTCGGGACCGTCGTCGCAACGGAGCTGAGCGAGCGTCACGCGGGAAAGGGATCGCTCGCGGCCAGATAGACGGCCGCGAGTGCTTCGATGCCGATCCGGTCGTCGGCGTCGAAGCGGCCGATCACGGGGCTGTCGAGATCGATCACGCCCACGGGAATGCCCGATCGCAGTAGAGGGACGACGAGTTCCGAGCGCGAAGCGGCATCGCAGGCGATGTGCCCCGGAAATGCATGCACGTCCTCGACGAGGATCGCTTCCTTCTGCGCGACGGCCGCCCCGCAGACGCCCCGTCCCGCCGGAATGCGAACACAGGCCGGCTTGCCCTGGAACGGCCCGAGCACCAGTTCGCCGCCGCGCAGGATGTAGAAGCCGGCCCAGTTGAGGTCGGGCAGAACGTGGAAGATCAACGCGGCCGCATTGGCGGCATTCGCGATCGGATCGCGTTCGGCGCCCAGCAGCGCAGCGGTCTGGGAGGTCAGGTCCGCGAACATGTCCTGTTTGGACATGTAGGCGCAGGTGCGGATCTCCAGCATCTCCGGGTCCTTTGCAGGCGGTTTCAGCCCCGACCGACGAGCGCGATGAAGTCCTCGTAGTCGCGGATGTAGTCGTCCGGATCGTAGCCGTGCGAGGCGACGACGGTGAGGACGGCGTCGGCGCTGAACTTGTACTGGATGCCCCAGACCATCGGCGCGAGGTGCAGGCCGATATTCGGCGAATCGAGCCGCACCTCCACGCGCTTCTCGCCGTCATCGAGCACCACCGACAATTCGCCGTGGGTCGCGATCAGGAACTGGCGGCAGACGCGGTGGGCGTGCTCGCCGCGGATGCGGCTGTTGGCGACGGCATGGACGAGGAAGATCCGCGCGGGCGGGAACGGAAGACCCCGCCCAGCCTCGAGCGGGACGAGGCTGCCGCGCATATCGGCGAAATGCGGAAGCCGTTCGAGGAAGCAGTCCCGGAGACCGAGATCGACCCGTGAGCCCGCCTCGAGGCCGAGCGCGTCGCCGGCGATGCCCTGCGTGCGCGCGCTGCCGGTCCGGCTGCCCTCGGTCTCGACATAGTTCACGACCACGGCTGGATTGCCGACGACGGTGGCGAAGGGTGGCACGTCCCGCGTCACCACGGCGCCGGCGCCGACCATCGCGCCCCGTCCGATCCGGATGCCCGGCAGGATCGTCGCGTTCGCCCCGATCGAGACGTCGTCCTCGAGCACGGTCTGGAGGAAGGCCTCCGGGAATTGCTTCGAGCGCGGCCGGCGGTCGTTGGTGAAGGTCGCGTTCGGGCCGATGAAGACCCGGTCGCCCACCCGCAGGCCGTCCCAGAGCTGGACGCCGGACTTGATCGTCACGTCGTCGCCGACGATCACGTCGTTCTCGATGAAGACATGGGCGCAGACGTTGCAGTTCGCGCCGAGCCGCGCGCCGCCCAGCACATGCGCGAAGGCCCAGACCTTCGTGTCAGGCCCGAGATGCTCGGTCTCGCAGATGCCCTTCTCGTGGACGAAGGGCGGCTTGCCGGCCCGTTGGATGGCCATGGGGAACCTTTCGCGGGCCGCGCGTCAGCGCGGATAGGCAGAGAGCGTCGAGGAGACGTGAGCGATCTCGTCGTCGCTCATCTGCGGGAAACAGGGCACGGTCAGGATGCGGCCGATGGATCGCCGCGTAGTGTCGATGCCGGTGGGCCCGATCCGGCCGGGGAGGGCGGACCAGCCGGGCTGGTCGGTATCGGCGACGGGATAGTGGATGTCGGTCGCGACGCCGCTCTCGCCGAGATGGGCCCGCAGCCGCTCGCGATCCTCCGTCATCACGATCGCGAGATGGCCGACGGTGCCGGCCGGCGAGCGGACGAGCCGGACGTGGTCCGGAAGCGCGCGCGCATAGGCGTCGAGGATCGCGACCCTTCGGGCATTGTTCGCGTCGAGGCGAGGCAGCATCGCATGCAGGAAGGCCGCCTGGATCTCGTCGAGCCGCGAGTTGCGCCCGCCCGCACGGTCGATCTCGTATTTCCGGCCCCAGCCATACTGGCGCAGGCTCGCCACGAGGGCGGCGAGGTCCGGATCGGTCGTGACGATCGCGCCGCCATCGCCGAGGGCGCCGAGATTCTTGGTCGGATAGAAGCTGAACGTCGCGATGGTGCCGAAGCCGCCCGCCATCCCGCCGCAACCGCGCAGGCCGTGAGCCTGGGCGCAATCCTCGAGGATCGCGACATGGGCGAAGCCGGCCGCGTCCATCGCCGCGCGCAGCGCCGGCACGTCGACGAGGCCGCCATAGAGATGGGTCGCGACGACGGCGAGGCTGCGCTCGCCGAGGGCGGCCACCGCCGAATCGATCGCGAGGAGCTGGCTCTCCTCGGCGATGTCCGCGAAGACCGGGGCGCAGCCGACGGCGCGGGCGGCGGTCGTCGCGTAGCCGCCGGCATTGGCGACCGTGACGATCTCCGGCGGATTCGCGTCCGCGCCTGCGAAACGCGGATCGCGGGCGAGCAGCGCCCGCAGGGCGATCTCCAGCGCGTCCGTGCCGTTCGCGACGCCGATGCAGTGGCTCGCGCCGAGATAGGCGGCGAAGGCCTCGCAGAAGGCGCTCGTCTTCGGCCCGTTGAGCCACCAGCCCGAGGCGATCACCTCGTCGGCGGCACGGCGAAGCTCGTCCGCGAGGGTGGGATCGAGCCGCTTCAGATCGTTGAGAGGGATGCGCAAGGGGATGTCGAACCGCTTCGTGTTTCCCGCACCATAGACGCAGGGCGCAGCGCAAAAAAGGCCGCCGCCCTCGCGGTGGAGCAGGCCTGATCAGCGCTCCGGAGCGCGTGCCGCTCCGGTCTGCGCCGGCATGGCGTCGGCCGGCGAGGGCTCGGACAGGGCGGCGCGGCCATGGACCGTCGAGAACCGGTCCTTCAGCCGCAGGAAGGGCATTTCGAGCCAGCGATAGGAGATCGCGGACAGGAGCAACGTCGCCGCGAGCGCGACGGCCGCCACGATCGCGCTGTGCGCTAGCGTCTCCGGCACCCGCACGCCGATGAGCGGCATGAGCGCCTTCACCCCGATCCCGATGCCGAGGAGGTGGAAGACATAGAGGCCGAAGGAGATCGTCCCGAGATAGACCGGGATGGGCGCGCCGAACACGCGTCCGAAGAGCGGGATCGTGCGCACGCACTGCATCAGCGAGACGGAGGCGAGGGCGATCAGCGGATAGGACAGGATCGCCGGCACCACGCCCGCCCAGGGAGGACGCACGAGGAGGAAGGCAAGGAGCGAGACGACGAACAAGGCCGGCCAGACCGCCCGCGGGAGCCGTGCCGTCGCGCCGGTCGCGAGCACGATCCCGGCGAGGATCGCATCCGGCTGCATGATGGGGACGACCCAGATCAGCGGATGGCCGTAGCCGGCCGCCGTCACCAGCACCCGGGCGAGGATGGCGAGCGCCCAGAAGAGGCCGAGCCCTGCCAGGAAGCGGGCCGTGCCCCATCGCTTCCAGGCGAGAAACAGGAAGGGCAGGCAGAGGTAGATCTGGAACTCGAAGCCGAGCGTCCACAGATGGCCGCTGAAGGGGATGGCGACGTTGTACTTCGCGAAGACGGTGATGATGTTGTCCGTCATCGTCGCAAGGCCGAGCAGCCGGAAGATCGCCTCGCCGCCCCGGTTCGACAGCAGCACGAACATGGCCAGCGAGAAGGCCATCATCAGCGGATAGATCCGCAGCAGCCGGCGCGTGAAGAACTTCCCGATCCCGATCTGCCCCGTCCGCTCGTACTCGGCGTCGAGAAGGCGGAACAGCAGGAAGGAGGAGATCGCGAAGAAGAGCTCGACGCCGCTCCAGCCATGGCTGTGGAAGGGCGCGAGCAGCGATCGCGTCGGGCCGGGCAGGTGGTGCAGGAAGACGGCGAGGAAGGCGACGAGGCGCAGCCCGTCGAGCCCCGGCTCGTAGAGCGAGCGCTGGGCCGTGGCGGGAGACGAGACGGGGGCGCTCACGAAGCCTGCCGGCCTGCGGGCCTCATGGCCGCCCGCAGGCGGCGGTAGAGGCGAAGACCCGGCGCGCCCGCGAAGCGGAGCGGGAACATGACGAGATCGCGCGGGCGGAACTGGCGCCGCAGCGCCTCCTTCAGGTAGCCGAGCGTCATGCCAAGGTGCTGGAAGCCGTACATCGCGCCGACATTGGCCTGGAAGTAGTACATCTTCGCGATCTCGGTCTCGCGATCGTCGAAATGATAGTACTTGTCGATCACGCCGAGCATGAGGCGGGACTGGCGGGGAAAGTTCTTGTAGGCGTTGTTGTCGTGCTGCCGGTAGAGGAAGGAGACGAGCGGCAGGAAGGCGTATTGCGAGCGCCGCGTGAGATGCCCGAAGATGCGGATGTTCAGGATCCAGTCGTCGGCGAGTTCGGTCTCGTCGAAGCCGCCGACCGCCTCGATCAGGGGGCGCCGCGCCATCAGCGTCTGGATCATCATGCCGCGATTGGAAAAGACGAAGCGCAGGACGCCTTCGGGCTCCAGCCGGAAGACCTCTTCGAAACGGGCCTCGTCGTGGACGAGTTCGCCGTCCTTGCGACCGCCGAGGAAGCGGCCATTGCTGTAGACGATCTCGAGATCGGGATTGTCTTGGAAGGCTTCCACCTGGCGGGCGAGGCGGTCGCCGTGGAACAGGTCGTCGCCCGAGAAGAAGCACAGAAGCTCGCCCTGCGCGCGGGCGATCAGGCTGTTGAACCCGACCGTCACCTTGGTGCCGGGCGGATTCTGATAGATCGCGATGGCGCGATCCGGGTGCTCCGCCACGATGCGCTGGAGCTCGGCCCAGGTCCCGTCGGAGGACCCGTTCTCGCAGACGATGATCTCGATGTTGCGGTAGCTCTCCGCCAGCATCGATTCCAGCGAAGCGCGGATATAGGCCTCGTGATTCCAGGTCAGGACGAGAATGCTGACGAGAGGCCCGGTGGTGCCCGTTCCGCTGCCGTCTGCCGGTGGAGGCTCAATCGTCATCGTGTCGCGCGCAATCCCGACCTGGTCCCGATGGGCCGGCGCCGGTGCCGGTCTCCATGGTCGCGACTGCTATCGCGCATCGGCGGGCGTGGCTAGCATGGGGCTGCGGACGGAGCGCGGCCTGCCCGGCGCCGGGAACTCTGGCGGACAGCCGGCGGTTCTGATCTATGCGGAGGCCGTTTCAACTTCCGGCGTGGAGCAATCATCGATGAAGAGCGGATTGAAGGTCGCCTGCGGAGCCTTGCTGGCTCTCGGGGTGGCGGGCTGCGTCAACACGGCGCTGCCTCCCGGGACCATGGTGGAGGCGGCTCCGGTCGTCGTCGCGCCTGCCCCCTATTATGCGCCGCCGCCGCCGCGCCGCTGCTTCACCCGGCCGGGGCCCTACGGACCCGAGCGCGTGTGCCGCAGCGTCTATTACTGAGCGCCGCCTCAGGTTTCGGTTGCGGCGGTCTCCTGCCGCCGCAACCTCGACCATCGTTCAGGCGAAGGTCGCTTCCCGGGCCCGGACGAGGGCCGAGATCATGGTGTTCGCGGGCGTCGCGAGACCGACCTTGGCCCCTTCGCGGGGGACGGCGCCGTTGATCACGTCGATCTCGGATTTCCTGTTCGCCATGTGGTCGAGCAGGAGGGACGGGCGCGCATGCGGGATCTTCTCGCCGAAGGCTTTCACATAGGCCACGGGGTCGTCGATATCGACGGCGATCCCCAGGGCGCGCGCCACCTCGTAGGCTTCGCTCGCGCAGGCGAACGAGACGGAGGCTGCGTCCGGATCGGCCAGGACCTCGCCGATCGTCCGGTTCATCACCGCGCAGGGGGCGCTGAACGCCACGTTGCAGATGAACTTCTCCCAGACCATCTTGTGGATGTCGGGGAAGATCAGCACCTTGAATCCGCCCTTCTCCCAGACGGCTCCGACCTGTTCGAGCCGGCTCGTGACACCGCCCTCGTACTCGCCGAGGCGGACGAATTCCCAGCCGTTGTGATGGACGTGGCCGGGTGCCGGAATCGAGGCGCCGAAGCCTCCGACGACCCCGATCAGAACCCGTTCCGGTCCGACGATCTCGGCGACCCGCTCGGCCGAGCCGAGCCCGTTCTGGATCGTCAGGATGACGCCGTCATCGGCGAGGATGGATTTCGCCGCGTTCGCGGCGGCGACGACGCCGTTCGCCTTGGTGGCGATGATGACGAGATCGGCCTTGCCGACCTCGCTCGCATCCGTCGTGGCGGGAAGGCGGACCGTCCGCTCGCCGCTGGCGCCGGAGACCCGCAGGCCGTCGCGACGGATCGCGTCGACATGATCGGCCCAGATGTCGACGCCCCAGACGTCGAGGCCCGCTCCCGCCAGGAGACCCGCATAGACGGACCCCATGGCGCCCATTCCGAGGATCGCGATCCGCATCGTGTTCGTACTCCGCCTTCGTTCCGACAAGCTTCGATCGATGAGCGGGGTCATCCGGCCGGATGACCCCGGAGAGGTCAGGGCTTCTGGTTGGCCACGAGCGGGCACTTGCCCTCGGCCATGGCGCGGAACGCCTCGGCCGCCGGAACCGTCGCCCGCACCTTGAGGAGGTCGTACGGATCCTTCGACTCGGCCGGGCTCTTGATCTCGTAGAGGTAGAGATCGTGGACCTTGCGGCCATCGGGACGGATCATGCCCTTGCCGAGCAGCGGATCGTCCGTCGGCATCTCCTTCATCTTCGCGACCACCTTGGCGCCGTCCTGCGCCCCGCCGACCGCCTCGACCGCGCGGAGGTAGTGGGTCACGCTCGAATAGACGCTCGCATGGACGCTGGTCGGGCGCTTGCCGCCATTGGCCGCCGCGAAGGCATCGGCGAAGGCGCGGTTCTGCGGGGTCTGATCCCAGTACCAGCTGTCGAGGAACATGATGCCCTGCCCGTCATTCAGGCCGATCGCCCGGACATCCGGCAGCAGCATGAACAGCGCGGCGATCTTCTGGCCGCCCTGGATATTCCCGAATTCGGCAGCCTGCTTGATGCTCGTGATCGTATCGCCGCCCGCATTGGCGAGGCCGATCACCTTGGCCTTGGAGCCCTGCGCCTGGACCAGGAACGACGAGAAGTCGGCCGTCGGGAAGGGGTGGCGGACCTTGCCGAGCACCTTGCCGCCATTCGCCGTGACCACGTTCTCGAGGTCGCGTTCCATCGCGTGTCCGAACGCGTAGTCGGCCGTCAGGATGAACCAGCTGTCGCCGCCGAGCTTGACGACGGCCTTGCCGGCGCCGTTCGCGAGAGCCCAGGTATCGGTGGTCCACTGAACCGTATTCGGGCTGCAGCGCGGACCGGTCAGCTCGGAGGTCGCCGCGCCGCCGTTCAGCATGACCTTGTTCTTGTCCCGCGCGATATCGTTGATCGCGAGCGCGACGGCGGAGGAATTCGCATCCGCGACAGCGTCGACGCTGTCGACGTCGAACCACCGCCGCGCGATCGTGGCGCCGATATCGGGCTTGTTCTGGTGGTCCGCGCCGACGATCTCGACCGTGATCCCCTTCGCCGCGGCGCCGAAATCCTCCGCTGCCTTCTTCGCGGCCCAGACGGAGCCGATCCCGCCATGCTCCGAATAGAGGCCCGACTGATCGTTGATGACGCCGATCTTCACCGAGATGCTTTTCTGGGCATCCGCGGACGATGTCCACGCCAGAGCCATCAAAAAGGCCGCAGCCGCCTTCGCCCTCATCACTCGCTCCCTATAAAAAACAAACGGTAGGTTTCTTCTTTTGAAATTCTACCAATCTAAAAGACTATCGTGACGCTTTACGGTGATGCGTTGTCAGGAAGCTGGACTAAAATTCCTGATGATCTCGGATTCGCGCGTACGAAACGATCCGCCTATAAGCTCGCGGGTGTCGTTGGACAAACGCTATTATCATCGTGATTATGCGGTCTGGGCGCACAATCTCTGGACGCGCTCTCGTGCCCGGTCCGGGCGCCGGGAGGCACAAGGGCGATGCCGGGCGGGCTGCTTCGGGGCGGGGCAGAGGGCGGGCGATCGGACCGTGTGGCGGATCGGATGGAGGCGGCGTCCGGCGGTCGTCTCCGATGGCCGCGAGGATGGCTCCGCTTGGCGCCTGCCCCCGGGCAGGTCGCGGGTCGATCCACGCCGCTGACGGGCTGGCGCTGCCGCACGTCGTCCCCGACATGCGGCAGCGGAAGGGCCGGCCTCCGCCTGGGCGAGACCGGTGCTGGACGGATGGCCGGACGGCCCGCCGGATCTACTTCACGAGCGAGCAGCCGCCTTCGCTGAGGGGCTTGAAGGCCTCTTCCGGCGGCGTGGTCGCGACGAGCTTGAGCAGGTCCCACTCGCCCTTGTTCTCGCCCGGCGCCTTGGCCTCGAACAGGTAGGAGGGATGAAGCTTGCGTCCGTCGGCGCGGATCTGTCCCTTGCCGAAGGCATCGTCGTCGGTCGGCATCTCCTTCATGCGGGCGACGGCGGCGCGGCCATCGGCTTTCGCCGCGGCGACCCCGAGGCTGGCCACGGCCTTGAGGTAATGGAGCGTTACGCCGTAGCAGCCGGCCTGGACCATGTTGGGATATTGCTTCGGCTTCTGGGACAGCAGCCGCTTCATGAAGGCGCGGGTACGGTCGTTCAGATCCCAGTAGAAGCTCTCGGTCATGACCATGCCGCGCGACATTTCCTGGCCCAGGCCATGTACGTTGCTATTGTAGAACAGCAACGCGGCGATCCTCATCTTAAGGCCGAACTCGTTCGCCTGCTTGATGCAGTTGATGGTGTCCTGCCCGGAATTGGCGAGGCCCAGCACCTTCGCGCCGGAGGCTTGCGCCTGGAGCAGGAAGGACGAGAAGTCGCTCGTTCCGGGGAAGGGATAGGCGCTCGAGCCCAGCACCTTGCCGCCCGAGGCCTGGACGACCTTGGCCGTGTCGCGCTGGAGCTGCTGGCCGAAGGCGTAGTCGGCGGTGATGAAGTACCAGCTGTCGCCCCCCGATTTCACGACGGCGCCGCCCGTGCTCTTCGAGAGCATGTAGGTGTCGTAGGTCCAGTGGATCGTGTTGGGGGTGCATTGCGAGCCGGTCAGGTCGGTCGTCGCGGCGCCGGAATTCAGGTGGACCTTGTTCTTGTCGCGGCAGATCTGATTGATCGCGAGCGCGACGGAACTCGTCGGGGCGTCGACGACCGCATCGACGCCTTCGCGGTCGAGCCACTGGCGAACGATGTTCGAGCCGATATCGGGCTTGTTCTGATGATCGGCATAGACGACTTCGACCTTGAATCCTTCGGCCTTGAAGTCCTCGACCGCCTGGCGGACGCAGGCCACCGAGGTCATGCCGGTATCGTCGCTGTAGATGCCTGACTGGTCGTTCAACACGCCGAGCTTGATGACCGGGGTTTGCGCGCGGGCGGGGCGGATCAACGGAGCCGCCGCCAAAGCGGACGTCCCGGCGAGAAGCGTACGGCGGCTGACAGGTATCATGAGCGTTTCCTGGAGTTTTTGTGGTTGTCTACCCCATGACTATGCGCATCCCTTCAGCCTTGTCTACGGCGGGGACTGAGCGAGCACCGCCGCAGCTTCTTCGAGATCTGCGGGCGTATTGGCGTTGAAGAACGGATCGACCGGATTGGTTTCCCATTCGGCGACGGCAAGTCGAAAGCGGGAGGCGAAGCGGCCGACGCCGCGCTCGCCGTTCCGAAGCGCGATCCGCAGGTCGTCGCGGGTACGGAGCGGCCAGAGGCCGATCACCGGATGCGTCCGGCCACCCGAGCGCGTGCAGGCGAGATCGGCGCCCTCGCGGCGGCGCGCCTCGACGAGCCGGGCCACGAGGTCGGAGGGCAGGAAGGGCGTGTCGGCGGAGACCGTCAGGACGTCGTCGGGTCGGTCATCCAGCGTCGCGGCGTAGTCGAGCGAGGCGAGCAATCCTGCGAGGGGGCCTGCGAAATCCGGGCGGCCATCGGGGACGACGGGCAGGCCGTAGCGCTCGAAACGCCCCGGGTCTCCATTGGCGTTGAGGATGAGCCCGGCGCATTGCGGGGCGAGGCGCTCGACCACGCGCGACAGGATCGTCCGGCCTGCGAGCAGGAGGAGGGTCTTGTCGCCTCCGCCCATCCGCTGCGCGAGTCCGCCCGCGAGGATGGCTCCCAGCGGACGGTCAGCCATGGTTCCGAGCACGCATGATCACGACCGATCCTCTCGCGTCACACTCGGCCGGATCGGCTCGCCGGACAAGCCGAACCCTGGCGTCAGAGCGAGGCGAGTTCGCGCAGGCCGAGACGGATCAGGGCCGGCGTCTGCGCGCCGTCGCCCGCGGTCTTGAGCGCGGCGGCGATCGCGGCTGCCGCCTGGGGACGTCCGTAGCCGAGATTGACGAGGGCCGAGATCGCGTCCGCGGCGGCCGGCGGAGCCTTCGCGTCATCCTCCGCGCCCGCGAGGCCGGCGACGACAGGATCGGCACCGCCGAAGGCCGGTGCCTTGTCCTTCAGTTCGGCGGTGATGCGGGCCGCAAGTTTCGGCCCGACGCCGGGGGCGCGCGCGATGGCGGTCTTGTCGGCTGTCGCGAGTGCGGTGGCGAGGGAGCCGGGGTCGAGCACGGACAGGATCGCGAGCGCTACCTTGGATCCGACGCCCTGCACCCCCTGCAGGAGCCGGAACCATTCGCGTTCCGAATCCGAGCGGAATCCGAACAGCCGGATCATGTCTTCGCGGACATGGGTCTCGATCGCGAGGCTGGCGGCCTCGCCCACCGGCGGCAGGTTCTGCAGCGTCCGGCTCGAACAATGCACGACGTAGCCGACCCCGCCGACGTCGACGATGACGAAATCCTCGCCGTAGCTGTCGATCACGCCCTTCAGCTTGCCGATCATTCGCAATCCTCTCCGCACGGGGGTCGCATCGCGCCGCTGCGCTGGCAAGTCTCCTGTGGCCCGCATGCCCCGTCATCCAGCCGACATGCGCGCGACTCCGGGCTGACATGCGAGTCGCTTAGGCGGGGCGCGTCGGAAAAACGAGGTTTCGATGCAAGGCATGGCCCTCGTCGCGCTCCTGAGCGCGATCGCCATCCTCCTCTCGATCGCAATGGTTGCCCTCGCTGCGTGGCGGTTGTCACGGCGTGCCGCGCCGCTGCTCGGGCCGGATGTGGCGCCTCCGGTCACGATCATTCGGCCCGTCTGCGGGCTCGAACCCTTCAGCGTCGCGACTCTGAGCTCCGGCTTTCGCCTCGACTACCCCGCCTATGAGCTCGTCTTCTGCGTCGCCACGCGGGCCGATCCCGTGGTCCCGCTCGTCGAGCGGCTGATGGGAGCCCATCCCGACGTTCCCGCCCGCCTCCTCGTCGGGGACGATGCGGTCAGCGAGAACCCGAAGCTGAACAACTGCATCAAGGGCTGGGATGCAGCGAGGCACGACTGGATCGTCCTCGCCGATTCCAACGTCGAGATGCCCCGCGACTACATCCGCCGCCTTCTCGCGGCCTGGCGTCCGAACACGGGCCTCGTCTGTTCGATGCCGGTCGGCACCCAGCCCTCGGGCTTTTGGGCGGCCGTCGAATGCGCTTTCCTCAATACCTTCCAGGCCCGCTGGCAATATGCGGCCGAGGCGCTGGGCGAGGGCTATGCCCAGGGCAAGTCCATGCTGTGGCATCGCTCGATGCTCGACGCGCATGGCGGGCTGCGCGCGCTCTCGTCCGAAGCGGCCGAGGATGCCGCGGCCACCAAGCTCGTCCGCCGCGCGGGCCTGCGGGTCCATCTCGTCGACCGGCCCTTCCCGCAGCCGATCGGTGCGAAGACGGCCGCTCACGTCTGGAAGCGGCAGTTGCGCTGGTCCCGGCTGCGGCTCGTGACCTTCCCCGCGCTCTATCTCGGGGAATTCCTGACGAGCCCCGTGGTGCTGGCCTGCGGCCTCGCGGCGGGCGCTCCCGCTCTCGGGTTCTCGCCCTGGCTGGCTCTGCCCGCGCTCGCCCTCTGCTACGCCGCGGAGATCGCGCTCGCGCGTCGCATGGGCTGGCCTCTCGGACGGCATGCCGTCGCGGCCTTCCTCGTCCGAGATCTGATGATCCCCGCCCTCTGGCTCGCATCCTTCGTGACGCGGCAGGTCGTCTGGCACGGCCGCCCCATGGATGTGCGGCGTGGGGCGGCCCAACTCGCAGCCGCAGGAGCGGAGCCCTGACCAAGTTCCCCATCGACGCGCGGGTGCACGAGGCCATGTCGCGAGAACCCGATCAGGACGGGATGCAGCGCTACCGAGCGGTGTTCATCTCCGACGTCCATCTCGGCACACGAGGCTGCCAGAGCCGCCTCGTGCTCGACTTCCTGAAGAGGGTCGATGCCGACACGATCTACCTTGTCGGCGACATCGTCGATGCCTGGCGGCTGAAACAGGGCTGGTACTGGCCGCAGGAGCACAACGACGTCGTCCAGAAGCTGCTGCGGAAGGTCCGCAAGCATGCGCGCGTCGTCTACATCCCGGGCAATCACGACGAGTTCCTGCGCGACTATTACGGCGTGCATTTCGGCGGCGTCGAGGTGATGGAGACGACGATCCACGAGGGCGTGGACGGCCGTCGGTATCTCGTCGTCCACGGCGATGCCTTCGACCTCGTGGTCCGCCATGCGAAATGGCTCGCCCTGTTCGGCGACTGGGCCTACGACTTCGCGCTCTGGGTCAACACCTATCTCAACCATGCGCGCCGGGCGCTCGGCCTGACCTATTGGTCGCTGTCGCAATGGGCGAAGCTGAAGGTCAAGCACGCCGTCAACTTCATCGGCGATTTCGAGAACGCGCTCGTCACCGAGGCGAAGAAGCAGGGCGTCGACGGCATCATCTGCGGACATATCCACCATGCCGCGATCCGCGACATCCAGGGCGTCCGCTACATGAATTGCGGGGACTGGGTCGAAAGCTGCACGGCGCTCGCCGAAACCTACGACGGCGAGTTCATCCTCCTGAGCTGGCCTCTACAGGAGGAGGTGTCCACGACTCCGGTGCGGATCGTCGAGGCCGAGGCAGCCTGAGGCGGCGCGTCAGCGCAGGAGGGCTCTGGCCTTCCTGTGATGGGCATGCGTGATCGCGATCGCCAGCGCATCCGCCGCGTCATCCGAGGCCGGATCCGCCTTCGGCAGCAGGACCCGCACCATGGCCTGGATCTGCCGCTTGTCCGCGTGTCCGGTGCCGACCACCGTCTTCTTGACGAGGTTGGCCGCATACTCGGCGACCGGGAGCCCCGCGAGAGCGGGGACGAGCAGAGCGACCGCGCGCGCATGGCCGAGCTTCAGGGTCGCCTGCGCATCCTTATTGACGAAGGTCTCCTCGACCGCGACCTCGTCCGGATCGAGCGAGCGGACCCTTTCGCTCAGCCCCTCGTGCAATTGGCACAGGCGCGTGGCGAGCGCCTCCTTGTCCGAGGAGAGGATCACGCCCGAGGCGACGAAGGACAGCCGGTTTCCCTCCGCCACCACGAGACCCCAGCCCGTGCGGCGAAGGCCTGGATCGAGGCCGAGGATGCGGATGGCGCGAGGAGGCTCGCCGGGCATCGCCACGGTGCGCTCGTCCGTCAGCCCATCTTCGCGAGAAGCGTGTCCGAGAGCTCGAAATTCCCGTAGACGTTCTGCACGTCGTCGTGGCCGTCGAGGGCCTCCATCAGCTTGACGAGCTTCTCGCCGGTCTCGTCGTCGACCGCGACCGCGTTCTGCGGCTTCCAGACGAGGGCGGATTTGCGCGGCTCGCCGAACTCGGCCTCGAGCGTCTTGCTGACCTCGTTCAGCGCGCTCTGGTCGCAATAGACCGTGTGCCCGGCTTCGGGATCGGATTCGACGTCGTTGGCGCCGGCCTCGATCGCCGCCTCCAGCATCGCGTCGTCCGAGGCCGCCTTGGCGTCGAATTCGACGACGCCGACGCGGTCGAACATGAAGGCGACGGCGCCCGTCTCGGCGAGGTTGCCGCCGGCCTTCGTGAAGACCGAGCGCACGTCCGACGCGGTCCGGTTGCGATTGTCGGTCATCGCCTCGACGATGATGGCCGAGCCGCCGGGGCCGTATCCCTCGTAGCGGATCTCCTCGTAATTCTCGGCGTCGCCGCCTTGGCTCTTCTTGATGGCGCGCTCGATATTGTCCTTCGGCATGTTCTCGGCGCGCGCGGCGAGGATGGCCGCCCTCAGGCGCGGGTTCATGTCGGGATCGGGCATGCCCATCTTCGCCGCCACGGTGATCTCTCGGGCAAGCTTCGAGAAGAGCTTCGAGCGGACCGCGTCGGCACGGCCCTTCCGATGCATGATGTTCTTGAACTGTGAATGTCCTGCCATAGGATCGTCTCTGGGGTGGCTGCCGTGGGCGCCGCCCGGTATCGCGACGCGTTGGAAGCGGCTTAAGAGAAGAGACACCGCCTGTCATCCTCGCGGACGGCGCGGGATTGGAAACGGAGACCCCATGCTGAGCCTCAAGGGAAAGATCGCGATCGTGATGGGCTGCGGGTCATCCGGGCCCGGCTGGGGAAACGGCAAGGCGATCGCGGTTCTGTTCGCGCGGCAGGGGGCGCGGGTCATCGGGACCGACCGAAACGCGGAGGCGGCCGAAGAGACGCGCCGGCTGATCGCGGAGGAGGGTGGGGCCTGCGAGGTCCATGTCTGCGACGCGACGGATAATGCCGCGGTCGGAGCCTTCATCCGCGGCGTGGACGAGGCGCATGGTGCCGTCGACATCCTCGTGAACAATGTCGGCCAATCGGAGCCCGGCGGGCCGGTCGATATGAGCGAGGAGGTCTGGGCGGCCCAGTTCCAGCTCAATGCGACGACCGCCTTCCTCGCCTGCAAGCACGTCATCCCGATCATGCAGAAGCAGGGCTCCGGCGCGATCGTCAGCGTGTCCTCGGTTGCGGGTCAGCGCTATATCGGCAAGCCCCAGGTCGGCTATGCCGCCGCCAAGGCCGCGCTCATCCAGTTCACGAAGACGTCGGCCGTCATCCATGCGGGTGAGAACATCCGGATGAACTGCGTCGTGCCGGGCCTCATGCATACGCCGCTCGTGAACCGCCTCGCCGAGCGCTACGCCGGCGGCGACTACGAGGGGTTCGTCGCCAAGCGCCACGGCCAGGTGCCGATGGGCCATATGGGCGATGCCTGGGACGTGGCGCATGCCGCGCTGTTCCTCGCCTCGGACGAGGCCCGCTACGTCACGGGAACCGAGATCGTGGTCGATGGCGGCATCACCGCGGCGACGCGGTAGATCGCCGAAGCGATCTCTATCGGCAGAAACAGGGCCGGCGACGCACGGACCGAATTGACCGGATTTTTCGGGTATGTGAAGCTCGCTTCATGAGTGTGAAGTCGGCCGCTCGCGTGCTGGACGTCATCGAGGCCTTCGCCGCCGAGCGGAGGCCGCTGACGATGAGCGAACTCGCCCGGATCCTGGCGATTCCGGGTGCGAGCTGTCTCGAACTGATCCGGACCCTGGCCGGCCGCGGCTACCTCTACGAGGTCGAACGGCGCGGCGGCTTCTATCCGACCGGCCGGCTTCAGGCGCAGGCAGCCGTGATCGGCGCGCACGATCCGATCGTCGCCCGCGCGAGCGACGCGCTGCATGCATTGCGCGACAGAACCGGCGAGACCGTGGTCCTTGCCCGGCTGCGCGGGCACGAGGTGCTTTATCTCGACGTCGTCGAATCCCGGCAGAGCGTGCGCTACATCGCCGAGATCGGCGCCACGCGGCCCGTCCAGGCGAATTCGCTCGGCAAGGCCCTGCTCGCCGCGCTCGATCCGGCGGCGCGCGATGTGCTGCTGGCGGAGGTCGAATTCCGGCCGTTCACCGCCCGAACGCTCGACCGGGCTGCGCTCGAACGGGATCTCGAGGCCTCGGAAGAGAGGGGCTGCTACTGCAATCTCGGCGAGAGCGTACCCGATCTCGGTGCCATCGCCCGCCCGCTGCGCCTGGGCGATCGCTACGCGGTCTCCGTTGCCGGCCCACTTGCCCGCATCGAGGCTGCGCTCGATGCCCATGCCGAGGCCCTGCGCGAGGCATGCGCCGCCATCGAGGGCCGCGACTCGTGAAGGAGGCAGGATGACCAGTCGCTACCATATCCGCGCGGCCGAGATGCCGGGCTACAGCCCCGCCAATCATACCGGCACGGTGAATCGCCGCCTGATCTCGCGCGAGACGGTCGGTGCCAAGCATATCGAGATGCTGCAAGGGACCATCGAGGGCGGGCAGGGGGCCTTGCCCCACGCCCATCCCGGCATCGAGCAGGTCTGCTACCTGCTGGAAGGGACGGCGCGGGCGGAGGTCGGGGGCGAGAGCTTCGACATGGTGCCGGGCGATTGCTGCTTCTTTCCACCCGACCAGGAGCACGTCTTCACCGTCACGAGCGAGACGCCGGTCAAGCTGCTCGTGATCTATTCTCCGCCCTACGAGGAGAACCCGGACAGGGTCGTCCGTCGGGCGGCCATGCAGCAGCAACAGCAATAACGCAGATCAAAAAAACGGGAGGAACATCATGAGGGTCTTGGGGGTGCTGCTGGCAGGCGGCCTTGCCGCCATTCAGAGCTTTGCGGCGCAGGCCGATGCCTATCCGTCGCGGACGATCACGATGATCGTGCCCTTCGCGGCGGGGTCGGGGACGGATGCCGTCGCCCGAGTGATCGCTCAGGAGCTCGGACCGGCGCTCAAGGGCAACGTCGTCGTCGAGAACAAGGCGGGGGCCAGCGGCGCCATCGCCGCGACCTTCGTCGCGCGAGCCCAGCCGGACGGCTACACGCTGTTCATGACGACGAACACGTCGCATTCCGCCAATCCGAGCCTCCTCAAGAGCATCAATTACGACCCGGTGAAGGATTTCACGCCGATCGTGCGGGGCGGGAACCTGCCTTTCATGCTGGTGGTCGACCCGAAGCTGCCGGTGAAGTCGGTCCAGGAACTCGTCGCCTACGCCAAGGCCAATCCCGGCAAGCTGACCTACGCCTACGGCAATTCGACCGGCATCGTCGCCGGCGAGACCTTCAAGCGGGCGACCGGGATCGACGTGCTGAAGGTTCCCTACAAGAGCACCCCGCCCGCCATCACCGACGTCGTCGGCGGGCGCGTCTCCTTCATGTTCATCGACCTGACCAGCGGCATGGCCATGGTCAAATCGGGCGGGCTCCGGCCGCTCGCGGTCACGACGGCCGAGCGCAGCGCCATCCTTCCCGACATCCCGGCCATGACGGAGGCGGGAGTTCCCGGCTTCGACATCACGTCGTGGAACGGCATCTTCGCCCCGGCCAACCTTCCGAAGGACATCACGGCGAGGCTCAACGAGGCGCTGAAGGCGATCATCGCCAAGCCCGAGGTGAAGGCACGGCTCGCCGAGATGGGCTTCGATGCGTTCTCCTCGACGCCCGAGGAACTCGACGCCTTCGTCAAGTCCGAGCTCGTCAAGTGGACGAAGCTGATCAAGGAGGCCGGCATTGAGCCCGAATAGGCCCAAGAGCAGCGGCCCGCTCGACGGCATCCGCATCCTCGACCTGTCGACGGTCATCCTCGGCCCCTACGCAACGCAGGTCCTCGCCGATCTCGGCGCGGACGTGATCAAGGTCGAGGGGCCGGGCGGCGATCTCATGCGGCATGTCGGGCCGATGAGGAACCCCGGCATGGGCCACCTCTTCATGACCGGGAACCGCAACAAGCGCGGCATCGTGCTGGACCTCAAGCGGCCCGAGGCGCGCGATGCGCTCCTGCGCATCGCGAAGACGGTGGACGTGCTCGTCCACAATGTGCGGCCTCAGGCCATGGCGCGGCTCGGGCTCGGCTACGAGGACGTCGCCAAGGTCAATCCGGGGATCGTCTACGTTGCGGCGGTCGGGTTCGGAGCGGGCGGTCGCTACGCAGGCAAGCCCGCCTATGACGACCTCATCCAGGGCGCATCCGGCCTTGCCTCGACCATGCGAGTCGTCTCCGGCAGCGACCCGCGCTACGTGCCCTCGAACATCGTCGACCGGGCCGTCGGTCTTTACTGCGCGACGGCCATCTCATCCGCGCTGGTGCATCGCGAGCGGACGGGGGAGGGGCAGGCGGTCGAGGTGCCGATGCTGGAGGTCTTCAGCCAGCTCCTCCTCGGCGATCATCTCGGCGGCCTGGGCTTCGACCCTCCGACCGGCCCTCCGCATTACGGCCGGCTGATGACGCCGCATCGCCGCCCCTATGCCACGAAGGACGGGCATATCTGCACGCTCATCTACACCGACAGGCACTGGGAGGGCTTCTTCCGGGTCATCGGCCGGGAGGGGACGCTGCGTTCCGATCCGCGCTTCTGGCCGCATGCGGTGCGGGCAGCCAATATCGACGCCGTCAATGCCTTCGTCGCCGAGGAGATGCTGAAGAGGACATCCGCCGAATGGCGCACGGCTCTCGAAGAGGCGGACATCCCCGTGATGCCGCTCAACACCGTCGAGAGCCTGCTCGACGACCCGCATCTGCAGGATGTCGGGCTGTTCGAACTGATGGATCACCCGACCGAGGGGCGCGTCCGCGTCATCCGCTGTCCGAGCACCTGGTCGGCGCACGAGCCGTCGATCCGGCGTCATGCGCCGGCCCTCGGCGAGCACAATGCCGAGGTCTTCGCCGAGGTGGGATTGTCGGAGGATGAGATCGCGGCCCTGTCCCCGGTGCCGGCGGCGGCGGGCTGAGAGCCGACGGGAGCCGGGGGCGCCTCAGCCCCCGGTCAATCGATCGCGGAGGGATGTCGTGCGAGCGGCGTCACCTCGATCTCCATGAACGGAAACAGCGGCAGCGTCGACAGGACCTCGTGCAGCTCGTCGTGGCTTGCCACGTCGAAGACGCTGATATTCGCGTATTGCCCCGCAATGCGCCAGAGATGGCGCCAGGTTCCGGCGCGCTGAAGTTCTTCCGCTCGCGCCTTCTCCGCCGCCTTCAGGGCGGCGAAGCGGTCCGGATCGACGTCGTGCGGCACGCGCACATCCATGCGGACGCAATACAGCACCTGCTCCTCCTCGCTCTTCCCTCTCGCGTCGGGACTGTATAGCCCGGACGCAGAGCGCGGCCATAACGAGCACCGCGCCGCTACGGGACAGGGAGATGGAGAGGATGGGGCGCCTCGAGGGCAAGGTCGCGATCGTGATCGGGGCGGGGCAGAGCCCCGGCCAGGGAATGGGCAACGGTCGGGCGGTCTGCCTGCGCTTCGCCGAAGAGGGTGCGAAGATCCTGGCGGTGGATCGGGACCTCGCATCCGCCGAGGAGACGGCTGCGATGGCCCGTCCGGACTCGGGTGGCGCCGTGAAGGCCTCCGCGGCCGACGTGACGAACGGCGCCTCGCTCGGCCGGGCGATCGCAGAGGCGGTGCGGCTCTGGGGACGCCTCGACATCCTGTACTACAATGTCGGCGTCAGCATCGCCGGCGGCGACACGATCCTCTCCGAGGTGACGGAGGAGGCCTTCGACCGCGTCCATGCGATCAACCTGCGGGGCGCCGTGATGGCGGCCAAGCACGCCGTGCCGATCATGCGCGAGCAGGGGAGCGGCGTGATCCTGAACGTCTCGTCGATGTCCGCGATCGAGACCACCTATCCCTTCGTGAGCTACCGGACCAGCAAGGCCGGCCTCATCGCCTTCACCCAGCAGCTCGCCATGCAGAATGCCGCCTACGGCATTCGGGCCAATGCGATCCTGCCGGGCCTCATGGACACGCCGATGGCGGTCGATACGCGCTCGCGCGCCACGGGGCGCCCGCGCGAGGAGGTGGCGGCGGAGCGCGACGCCCGCGTCCCGCTGCGCGGCCGCATGGGGACCGCCTGGGACGTCGCCCATGCGGCGTTGTTTCTCGCCTCGGACGAGGCGGGCTTCATCACGGGGATCGCCCTGCCGGTGGACGGCGGCGCGTTGAACCGGATCGGCTGACGAAGCCGCAACGGCTTCGTCGCGCCGACGATGCGGCGAAGCGAATCTCATGGTCGAGCGGCCATGCCTCCCGAAGCGAGGCAGGCCGAGAGGGAGGATGACATCATGCAAGACGCGTCGGGCAATATCATTGCGGCACAACCGGGACTGGACCGGAGAGCGGCGCTGCTCGGTCTCGGAGGGCTCGCCGCCTCGACGGTCGCGGGGCGCGCGCAAGCAGCCTTTCCGAGCCGCATCCTGACACTGATCGTGCCGTTCGCGGCCGGCGGCTCGACTGACATCCTCGCCAGGCTCCTGGCCGATGCGGTCGGAAAGGAACTCGGCCAGCAGGTGATCGTCGAGAACGTCCCCGGCGCGGGCGGCGGCATCGCGGGACGGCGGGTGCTCGCCGCCCAGGCCGACGGCCATACGCTGCTCATCGGCAATACGGGCACGCTCGCGGCTGCGATCGCGTTCTACCGCAACAAGCCCTACGATCCGCCGGCCGACTTCACGGCGCTCGCCTCGGTCGCCGACTCGCCTCAGATGCTGGTGGCCAACAAGAACACGGTGCTCTCGGGTCTCGATGCGTTCGAGGCCTATGCCCGGGAGAACGAAGGCAAGCTGAACTTCGGCGCGGCCGGGA
Organism: Enterovirga rhinocerotis; assembly: GCF_004363955.1. GTDB lineage: Bacteria > Pseudomonadota > Alphaproteobacteria > Rhizobiales > Beijerinckiaceae > Enterovirga > Enterovirga rhinocerotis. The sequence continues at coordinate 2,246,181 of NZ_SNZR01000011.1, read as the reverse complement.
TCGGCTCCGGCTCCTATCTCGGCGCCGTGATCCTGAACCGGCGGCTCGGCCTGAACATCCAGATCGTGAACTACCGAAGCTCGGGCGGTTCGCTGAACGATCTTCTCGCCGGCAACGTCTCGTTCATCGTCGAGAGCCCGACCGGGTCCCTGCAGCACATCCAGGGCGGCGTCGTGACCGGCGTCGCGGTGCTGCAGAAATCGCGCATGGCGGGTGCCCCGAAGATGCCGGCCGCCTCCGAATCCCGCTTCTCCGATCTCGACTACCGGATCTGGAACATGGTCGTGGTGAAGAAGGGCACGCCCGATCCGATCGTGCGGCGTCTGGCGGATGCGGTCGCCAAGGCGACCCGCGATCCGCTCTTCGCGAAACGGACGGTCGAGCTCGGGCTCGATCGGCCGGAGGAGAGCCAGATCGCCCCCGAGGGCGCGCAGCGCCTGCTCGCGGAGGAGGGGCGGCGCTGGCAGCCGATCGTCGAGAGCCTGAACGTCTCGGTCGATTGAGCCGAGGCTCAGCCGGCATCCCGGTCGGTCGCAGCCCGGCTTCGGACCTCGGCGCCGGCCCAGCCCTCGACGAGGCGGATGAGCGAGGTGAAGTCCTTCTCGCCGCCGAGTTCCATGACGCCGTGGCGGAAGAGCTGCGTCACGGCGTTCAGCGTCCAGGTCGGAACGCCGAGGGCTTCCGCTTCGGACAGGCCGAGATTGATGTCCTTGTAGAGGATGTCGAGCCGGGCCCCGTAGTCGAAGCTGCCGGTCAGCACCGATTGCGGGACCTTGTCGAGGGTCGCGCTGTTGCGGCCCGTCGAGACGTTGATGACCTGCACCATCATGTCCGGGTCGAGCCCGGCCTTGGCGCCGATCACGAGCGCCTCGAAGGCCGAGGCCATGTTCGCGGCCGAGATGAGGTTGTTGACGAGCTTCATGACCTGGGCCTGGCCGGGTTCGTCGCCGACGACGAAGACGTTCTTGGCCATGATCTCGAGATAGGGGCGCGCGGCCTCGATCGGGACCGCCGCGCCGGAGACGATCGCCGCGAGCGTGCCGGCGCGGGCGCCGCGCGGGCCGCCGCTGATCGGGCAGTCGACGAGCGCCTTGCCCGCGGCCGCGAGGCCGGCTGCGATCGGCTCCATGGCCTGTTTGCCGATGGTCGAGGTCTCGACGACGACGCGGGCGCGCCGCCCCTTCGCGATTCCGTCCGCGCCCAGCGCGACCTCTCGGGAGATGGCGGCCTTCGGCAGGCAGCAGAACACCACCTCCGCGCCGTCCGCGACCTCGGCCGGGGTGGCGCAGGCCGTGGCGCCGCGGGCGACGAAGGCGTCCAGGGCGGCTTGGTTCCTGTCGAGCGCGAGGAGGGGAATGCCCGCTTCCGCGAGCCGCTCGGCCATGGCCGCTCCCATGGCCCCGAGCCCGATGAAGCCGACCGGCCCTTTGGTATCCGTCATCCCCGCGAACCCTCCCATCTTCGATGGGGCGGACTTGCGCCGATCGGCCGACCCTTGCAAGGGCGCGCATCGCCGGAGGGGCGGATGGAGTGCCCTCCTTGGATGCGTTACAAAGTCTTTGACGACCGGTCGCTTTATGTTACAAAACAAGCCACGGTCTCGAGCGTGGTGTAACACGTCGACTCTGGGGCACCGAGGAGGACGCGCATGTACGCCCAACTGGTGAAGACCGACGCGGCCCGGCTCCGCACTCTCGACGAGATGGATCCGCAGGAGCGCGCCTTCCAGGAACGCATCGATGCGGGCGAGAAGATCGAGCCCAAGGAGTGGATGCCCGAGGGCTACCGGAAGACGCTTGTCCGGCAGATCAGCCAGCACGCCCATTCCGAGATCGTCGGGCAATTGCCGGAGGGGAACTGGATCACCCGCGCCCCGACGCTCGAGCGCAAGGCGATCCTCCTCGCCAAGGTGCAGGACGAGGCTGGGCACGGCCTCTATCTCTACTGCGCGGCCGAGACGCTCGGCATTTCGCGCGACGAGATGTATGCCCAGCTCCATTCGGGCAAGGCGAAGTATTCCTCGATCTTCAACTACCCGACGCTGTCCTGGGCCGATATCGGCGCGATCGGCTGGCTCGTCGACGGCGCGGCGATCATGAATCAGGTGCCGCTGCAGCGCTGCTCCTACGGCCCCTATGCCCGCGCCATGGTGCGCATCTGCAAGGAAGAGAGCTTCCATCAGCGCCAGGGCTTCCACATCATGTCGGTGCTGGCCAAGGGCAGCGACGCGCAGAAGGCGATGGCGCAGGATGCGCTGGATCGCTGGTGGTGGCCCTCGCTGATGATGTTCGGCCCGTCGGACGACGCCTCGGTCCATTCGGCCCAGTCGATGGCCTGGAACATCAAGCAGGATTCGAACGACGCCCTGCGCCAGAAATTCGTCGACCAGACCGTGCCGCAGGCCCGGTTCCTCGGTCTCACCGTGCCCGACCCGGACCTCGCATGGAACGAGGAGAAGGGCGGTTTCGATTTCGGCCAGCCCGATTGGGACGAGTTCTATGCGGTGATCGCCGGCAACGGCCCCTGCAACCGCGAGCGGCTCCAGGCCCGCAAGGACGCCTGGGACGAGGGCGCCTGGTTCCGCGAGGGGCTGAGCGCGCATGCGCGAAAGAAGGCCGACCGCCGGATGGCGCAGGCGGCGTGAGGTAGCGCCTGCCTCTCCCCTTGCGGGAGAGGTCGAGTCGGCGCCAGCCGACCGGGTGAGGGGTTTGCCTCGCCAGCGGCGAGTGTCCCTAGCCCCTCATTCGGTTGCGCTGACGCGCAACTCGACTTCTTTCGCAAGGGGAGAAGCGGGGCGGATTGAAATCGGGAGGGAAACCGATGTCGAGCGAGTGGCCTCTCTGGGAGGTCTTCATCCGCGGCCAGCACGGGCTCAACCACCGGCATGTCGGCAGCCTGCACGCGCCCGATGCCGAGATGGCGATCCATCATGCCCGCGACGTCTATACGCGGCGCAACGAGGGGGTGAGCATCTGGGTCGTGCGCTCCGCCGACATCGTCGCGAGCGCTCCCTCCAAGAAGGGGCCGCTCTTCGATCCGGCCAATTCCAAGGTCTACCGGCACCCGACCTTCTTCGACATCCCCGACGAAGTGGGCCACATGTGATGGCCGGCCACGCGGTGCAGACCGCGCCTCTCGTCGAGCTGGCGCTCCGGATGGGCGACAACTGCCTCATCCTCGGCCATCGCAACTCCGAATGGTGCGGGCATTCGCCGGCCCTGGAGGAGGATATCGCGCTCGCCAACATGGCGCTCGACCTGATCGGCCAGACGCAGCTCTGGCTCGGCCTCGCGGCGGAGGCCGAGGGGAGGGGGCGCAGCGCCGACGATCTCGCCTATCTGCGCGACGTGCCAGCCTTCCGGAACCTGCTGCTCGTCGAGCAGCCGAACGGCGATTTCGGGCGCACGATCATGCGCCAGTTCCTGTTCGATTCCTGGCACCTGCCGATGCTGCGGGCTCTCCAGGGGGCGAGCGACGAGCGCGTCGCCGAGATCGCCGAGAAGGCCTCTAAGGAGGTCGCCTATCACCTCGAGCGCTCAGGCGATCTCGTCATCCGCCTCGGCGACGGGACGGAGGAGAGCCACCGCCGCATGCAGGCCGCGCTCGACCTCCTGTGGTCCTATGCCGGCGAGATGTTCGCGGGCGATGCGCGGGACGCGGAGATCGCGGCTGCCGGTCTCGCGCCCGAGCCCGACAGCCTGCGGCCGGTCTGGCGGAGCCATGTCGAGGCGGTTCTGGCCGAGGCGACGCTCGCGGTGCCGCAGAACGATTACGCCCAGAAGGGCGGCAAGAGCGGCCGGCACAGCGAGCATCTGGGCTTCATCCTCGCCGAGATGCAGTTCCTCCAGCGCGCCTATCCCGGCGCGGCGTGGTGAGCGCCATGACGCCCGCCCGCCCGTCCGTCGAGGAGGTCTGGTCCTGGCTCGGCGAGGTGCCCGATCCCGAGATCCCGGTGATCTCCCTCGTCGATCTCGGCATCGTGCGCGATGTGGCCTGGGCGGGCGATACGCTCGAAGTGACGGTGACGCCGACCTATTCGGGCTGCCCGGCGACGAGCGTCATCAATTTCGAGATCGACCGGCATCTGCGCGAGAAAGGTCTCGACCGGGTCGCGCTGAAGCGCCGGCTCTCGCCCGCCTGGACGACCGACTGGATCAGCCGGGAGGGACGGGACAAGCTGCGCGATTACGGCATCGCCCCGCCCGTCGACGGCACCGCCGCCTGCGTCGGCTCGCTCCGCGCCCTCGACGTCGCCTGCCCCCGCTGCGGCTCGCGGCGGACCGAGCGGATCAGCCAGTTCGGCTCGACACCCTGCAAGGCGCATTGGCGCTGCCAGGACTGCCTCGAGCCCTTCGACTACTTCAAGAGCATCTGACGATGGCTGCAGCGCGATCATTTGGAGTTCCGCGCGGCCCCTTCTCCCCTTGCGGGAGAAGGTGGCCCCCGGGCTCGTCCCGGGGGACGGATGAGGGGGGCAACTCCTCCGTGGCCGTCGAGTCATCACCCCTCATCCGACCCTGCTTCGCAGGGCCCCCTTCTCCCGCAAGGGGAGAAGGCATGCGCGTTGCGGTGCGGGGAGCCTGACATGTCCCGCTTCCTGCCCCTCACGGTCGCCGACATCCGCCGGGAGACGCGCGACGCCGTCGTTCTCACGCTCGCCCCGCGCGATGAGGACCGCGGCGCCTTCGGCTTCGTCCAGGGCCAGTACCTGACCTTCCGCCGCGCCTTCGAGGGCGAGGAGCTCCGGCGCTCCTATTCGATCTGCGCCGGGCGCGACGAGGGGATCCTCCAGGTCGGCATCAAGAGGGTGGACGGCGGCGCCTTCTCGGCTTTCGCCAATGAGGAGTTGCGCGTCGGCGACGTGCTCGAGGCGATGCCGCCGATGGGCACCTTCCACGCGCCGCTCGATCCGGCTTCCGCGCGGCATCATCTCGCCTTCGCCGGCGGCTCCGGCATCACCCCGGTCCTGAGCCTGATCAAGACGACGCTCGCCGCCGAGCCCCGATCCCGCTTCACGCTCGTCTACGGCAACCGCTCGATCAACGCGATCATGTTCCGGGAGGAGCTGGAGGACCTGAAGAACCTCCATCTCGGGCGCCTGAACGTCATCCATGTGCTGGAGAGCGAGGCCCAGGAGATCGACCTCTTCTCCGGCCGCATCGACGGCGAGAAATGCGCCCGGCTGTTCAAGGGGTGGATCGACCTCGCCTCGGTCGACATGGCCTTCATCTGCGGCCCCGAGCCGATGATGCTCGCCATCGCCGCCTCCCTGCGCGAGCACGGGCTGCGCGACGAGCAGATCAAGTTCGAGCTCTTCGCCTCCGCGCCGCGGCGCGGGAGCTACGTTCCGAAGGCCGTCGCCAGCGGTGACAGGGCCGATCTCTGCACGGCGACGATCACGCTCGACGGCACGACCCGCATCGTCGAGATGCCGAAACGCGGTCAGTCCCTCCTCGACGCCGCGCTCGGGGCGAGCCTCGACGCACCCTATGCCTGCAAGGCCGGCGTCTGCTCGACCTGCCGGGCCATGGTGCTCGAGGGAGAGACCGAGATGGAGACCAACCACGCGCTCGAGGATTACGAGGTGCGCCGCGGCTACGTCCTGACCTGCCAGTGCTATCCGCTCTCGGACCGGGTCGTCGTCACCTACGATCAGTGAGGGCAGGGGGGATCCGGATGTCCGAAGCCGCCACGGAGACGATGCCGATCGAGGAGTACCTCGCGCAGGGTGGCAAGCTGACCTCGCCCGAGAACGCGTCGCCGCGCTACCGGGGCGAGCTGATGCGCCTCATGGCGACCTTCGTCGACAGCGAACTCGCAGGCGCGGCCGGCTTCGCCGACACGATCAACGAGGGGCCGGGCATCAAGGAGCGCATCGCCGCCTCGCGCATCGTGCTCGAGAAGCTCGACCATGCCGAGCGCGTCCTCGCCATCATGGGCGAGTTCGGCGCCGACGTCTCGCGCTACGCCGACCATCATCCCTGGACCGACCGCGTGGCGCGCGATGCCGATCTCGGCGCGTCCCGCCACGGCGCCGACATGCGCCTTTCGGTCTTCCATTATCCGCTGCAGGGCTGGGCGGATGCGGTCACGATGAACGTCCTGATGGGGCAGGCGACCGTGATCCAGCTCGGGGAGCTCGAAGGCGTGTCGTACCAGCCGCTGGCGGAGGCCTTCCGGGCCATCCTGCCGCGCGAGCGGAGGCATCTGGAACTCGGCATCGAGGGCCTGCGCAAGCTCGCCGCCGACCCGGCCCGGCGGCCCGATCTCCTCGCGTCCATCGCCTATTGGCGCCCGCGCGTCGCCGCGAGCTTCGGTTCGCCGAATTCGGCGCGGTTCGACACGCAGAAGCGCTTCGGACTGCGCGGGACGCCCAACGCGGTCCTGGCCGAGGCCTGGGAGGCGGCGACAGGCCGGCTGCTGGGCGAGCTGGGGCTCGGCGCGTGACCTTCCTCCGCGGTTCCTTCTCCCCTTGCGGGAGAAGGTGGCCCTCGCGTCAGCGAGGGTCGGATGAGGGGTGGAGACTCGACGTCCACCGGAGCGCTGCACCCCTCATCCGTCAGCGCTCCGCGCTGCCACCTTCTCCCGCAAGGGGAGAGGGGACCCGCGGACACGTCATCGCTCTTTTGGAAGCCGCACCATGAACGCCCCCCTCGCCACGCCCCGCCATCTCGAAAGCTATGTCTGCGGCCGTTGGGTGCGCGGTTCCGGCCCGGGCATCCCCCTCCTCGACGCCTCGACCGGGGCGGTGGTGGCGCTGATCGATGCAAGCGGGCTCGACCATGCCGCCATGCTCGATCATGCGCGGGAGAAGGGCGGCGCCGCGCTGCGCCGGATGACCTTCCACGAGCGCGCCCTGATGCTGAAGGCGGTCGGGCAGGCCCTCATGGAGGGGAAGGAGGAGTTCTACGCGCTCTCGACCGCGACCGGCGCGACGCGTTCGGATAGCTGGATCGACATCGAGGGCGGCATCGCGACCCTCCTCTCCTATGCCTCGAAGGGCCGGCGCGAATTGCCCAATGCCCGCCTCGTCGTCGAGGGCGAGCCGGAGGCCCTGTCGCGGGACGGAACCTTCTCGGGCCAGCATGTCCTGACCTCGCTCGAAGGGGCGGCGATCCACATCAACGCCTTCAACTTCCCCTGCTGGGGCATGCTGGAGAAGATCGCCCCGACGCTGCTGGCCGGCCTGCCCGCGATCGTGAAGCCGGCGAGCCAGACGGCCTATCTGACGGAACTCATGGTCCGGCGCATCGTCGAGACCGGGATCCTGCCCGACGGCGCGCTGCAACTCGTCTGCGGCTCCGTCGGCAATCTTCTCGACCTCGTCACGCCCCAGGATGTCGTGACCTTCACCGGCTCCGCCGCCACCGGACGGCGGCTGCGTGCGCATCCGGCCGTCATCGAGAATTCCGTCCGTTTCACGATGGAGGCGGATAGCCTGAACGCCTCGATCCTCGGCCCCGATGCCGGGCCGGGCAGCGAGGAATTCGACCTCTTCGTGCGGGAGGCGGCGCGCGAGATGACGGCGAAGGCCGGCCAGAAATGCACCGCCATCCGCCGCCTGATCGCGCCGCGCGCTGCGATCGATGCGGTGGCGAAGGCCCTCGGCGAGCGGCTCGCGAAGACGGTCGTCGGCAACCCCGCCGAGGAGGCGACGCGGATGGGGCCGCTCGCGAGCCTCGGCCAGCGCGACGAGGTGCGGGGCTGCATCGAGCGGCTCCGGGCAGAAGCGGAGATCGTGTCGGGCGACCCGGCGGATCCCCGTCTTGCGTCCGGCGATGCTGAGGCCGGCGCCTTCCTCTCGCCGGTCCTCCTCCACTGCGCGAAGCCGCTCTCGGCGAGCGCCGTGCACGAGATCGAGGCCTTCGGCCCGGTCGCGACCCTGATGCCCTACGATACGATCGAGGAGGCGGCCGAGCTTGCCCGGCGCGGCAAGGGCAGCCTCGTCGCGTCCGTCTTCACCAATGACGGCGGGGTCGCGCGCGAAATGGTCGGCGCGCTCGGCCCCTGGCATGGCCGCATCCTGATCGGGAACCGCCTCAGCGCCAAATCCTCGACCGGCCACGGCTCGCCGCTGCCGATGCTCGTCCATGGCGGGCCGGGCCGGGCGGGCGGCGGCGAGGAACTCGGCGGCATGCGGGCGGTGAAGCACTACATGCAGCGCTCCGCCATCCAGGGCGCGCCCTGGCTCCTGACGGAGGCGACCGGGCGCTGGATGAAGGGGGCGAAGACGCGCGACGAGGCCGAGCATCCCTTCCGCAAGTCCCTGGCGGAGCTGGAGATCGGCGACCGCCTCGTCACCGGCAGCCGCACGGTCACGCTCGCGGATATCGAGCATTTCGCGGAGTTCACCGGCGATACCTTCTATGCCCATATGGACGAGGAGGCGGCGCGCGCGAACCCGTTCTTCCCGGGCCGCGTCGCCCATGGCTACCTCATCGTCTCCTTCGCGGCGGGCCTCTTCGTCGATCCGGCGCCCGGGCCGGTCCTCGCCAATTACGGCGTCGACAACCTGCGCTTCCTGACCCCCGTCAGCCCCGGAGACACGCTTCAGGTGACGCTCGTCTGCAAGGCGATCGACCCGCGCGCCACCGCCGATTACGGCGAGGTGCGCTGGGACTGCACCGTCACGAACCAGGACGCGGCCGTGGTGGCGCAATATGACGTGCTGACGCTGGTGGCGAAGACGAGGCGTGCGGCTGCTGTTCAGGCCTGAAGGCTGCTGGGTCCAAGGTTCCTGCGCCCGTGCAGGACACGAAGGATCCGAATGGAATCGCCCTCGGCGCGATAGAGGATCAGGTAAGGGGCGCTCAGCAGATGCCGGATGCCAGGGCCGATGTCCTCTCGCGAAGGTCCGGACAGCGGGTGAGCCTCAAGTTGCAGCCACCGACGCTCGATCTCGTCGACGATCCGGTCCGCATTGACCGGGCTGTCCGCAGCGATCGAGTGCCAGATCTCGATGAGGTCTTCGTCGACGCGAGCGGCGCGAACGATCGTCGCCACGATCAGTCTCGCGAGCGCGCGCTGAAGCGGCGGCGGGCCTCCGCCTTTACCTCGCCCATGGTCCGATCACTCGTCCCGCTATCGATCCCCTCCTGCGCCAGCGCCCGCAACTCCTCGACCGTATAGCCGAGCAACTCGCGCCGGTCCTTCCACTCGCGCACCGCCTCGCGGATGGCTTCGCTCGTCGAGGCGTAGTCGCCCGCCTCGACGGCGCGGCGCACGAAGCCGGCCATTTCCGGCGTGAGCGCGATCGTGATCTTCTCGACCGTGGCCATGGCCTCCTCCAGCATCCGACCGGTATGCGTTTAGCATACCGGTCCGGCCGGACGAAGCGGCGGCGCCTCAGACCGTGCGGCCGCCATCCACCGGCACGATGATGCCCGTGATGTAGGAGGAGGCGTCCTCGCAGAGCCAGAGGCAGGCATTGGCGACGTCGGACGGGGCGCAGAGCCGGCCGAGGGGGATCGAGGTCAGGATCGCCGCGCGGCCTTCCTCGGTATCCGTTCCGCCCAGCACCGCGTTGATCATCGAGGTCGGGGCGAGGGCGGGCGCGATCGCGTTCACGCGGATGTTGTCGGGCGCGAGTTCGACCGCCAGGGTCTTGGTGATGGCATGCACGGCCCCCTTGGAGCCGTTGTACCAGGCGACGCCGGGGCGCGGCCTGAGGCCGCCCGTCGAGCCGATATTGACGATCGACCCGCCGGTGCCCTGCTGGCGCAGGACGGGCACAGCCGCGCGGCTCATGCAGTAGAGCGACTTCACGTTGATCGCCATCAGGCGGTCGAAGGTCTCCTCCTCGACCTCCTCGTGGGGCTCGCGGTTGGAGATGATGCCGGCATTGTTGACGACGATGTCGAGCCCGCCGAAGGCCTCCTGCGCGGCCGCGACCATCCGGGCGACGTCCGAGACCGAGGAGACATCGCCCGCGACGGATGTCGTCGGGGCACCGAGGGCGGCAGCCGCCGTCCTCGCGCCGTCACCGTCGCGATCGGCCAGGACGACGGAGGCGCCCTCCCGCGCGAAGGTTTCCGCGATCACGCGGCCGAACCCCGCCGCTGCGCCCGTCACCAGCGCCCTCTTGCCCGCAAGCCTCATCCGAATCCTCCCGTTTCGGGTCGCATAGCGCATTCTGGACCGGCGCGAACCCCGCCCGCGAAGCGGGGAAGGGGTGGGCGGAGGGGAGGGGGACCTTTCCGCAGGTCGCACGTCGTGCGGGCTCCGCCCCTGCGGTCCTGCTCTCCCCTCCGCCGACCACCCCATCCCGCTTCGCGGGCGGGGTCCCCTGGTCGGCTACGCCCTGTCCCTCTCCCGCCGGGAGAGGGGACGCAGTTGGCGCGTCCTGCGACGGGCCGAGCGTCATCGCCCGCGTCGTCGGGTGGGTGATCCGATCCGTGATTCAAAGAGCCGAGGGGACCCGAAACGCCGGGGGCTCGATCAGATTGTTGTTTGGAGAGCCGTCCGGCGTCTCGGGTTCGGCGATTTTGGGCTGGGCCGGCCACTCGTCACGGGATCGGAGACCATCCTGCGGTTTGGCCTCCACTCCCCTCTCGGAGAGGATTCGACCAGGGACCCCAGGGCATCTCCGCCCGATCTAGCCGCACTAGCGGCGCCCGGACCGTAGTATCCGGAGGGCGGCATTCGACCCGGCCTCCCGAGCGCGGGGCCGCGAACCCCGCCCGCAGGCGCCGATCCGGCCGGCTTGGGCTGTTGCCCATTCCGGCCATCCGAAGATCGTCCCACAATCACGACGCCTCAGGAGCGCGCCCCTCGTGGACGGGACGGACGGCATATAGGCGGATATTCCTATATTGTCAAGTGCGATCGTCAGGGCGAGCCGGTGGATCCGCCTGGGCCGGGGCAAGGGAAGGCTCCGCGAACCAGCCCATGACTCCCGGTTGGGGCCGCCTCGCCTGCGCATCCTCGCGATGGCGGTTCGGGCGGCGCTGTGGCCGAGTGGGCGTCAGGCGGCGAACTCGTCCCGCCTGTAGCCCTGGAGGTAGAGGAGGGCGGTGAGGTCGGCGTGGTCGATGCGGATATGGGCGGCGGCGGCGACAGCCGGCTTCGCGCGGAAGGCGACCCCAGGCGCAGCCTCGCCCAGCATGGCGAGATCGTTCGCGCCGTCGCCGACCGCGAGCACGTCCTCGGGCCGCAGGCCGAGCGTGTCGCGCAGTTCGATCAGCGTCGCGAGCTTCGCCTCCCGGCCGAGGATGGGTTCGGCGACATGGCCGACCAGTTCGTCGCCCTCCGTGAGGAGGACGTTCGCCCGGTTCTCGTCGAAGCCGATCATCGCCGCGATCGGTCCGGTGAACAGCGTGAAGCCGCCGGAGACGAGGCAGGTATGGGCGCCGTCCCGCTTCATCGTGGCGACGAGTTCGCGCCCGCCCGGCGTCAGGGTGATGCGCTCGCGGATGATGCCCTCGACGATCCCGGTCGAGAGACCCTTCAGCAGCGCGACGCGCTCGCGCAGGGCCGGCTCGAAGGCGATCTCGCCGCGCATGGCCCGCTCGGTGATCGCCGAGACCTGCGGCTTCAGCCCGACGAAATCGGCGAGTTCGTCGATGCATTCCTGCCCGATCATGGTCGAATCCATATCGGCCAGGAACAGGCGCTTGCGGCGGGAGCCGGCAGGCTGCACCGCGATGTCGACGGGCGCGTCCGCGATCGCCGCGCGCAGGTGCCGCTCGATGTCGGACGGCGCCCCCGCGGTCTCGAACTCGGCCGCGATTCCCTCCGCCAGGATGCGCGGCGTGCCGATGCCGAGGGCGTCGCCCGCGCGGCGCAGGAGGCCGGCATCGAGCGTCGGGCGGTCCGGATTTGCAATCAGGGTCGCGATGAGGGACGGGGAATCGGCCAAGGTCGGGTGCCGTGATGGGCACGGCCCGGCCGCGAGAAGGAGCGGGGCGGGCTGTCGTGCGGCGGGTGGAGGCGATCCTCATTGCAGGGCCGACGGCCTCGGGCAAGTCGGCCCTGGCGCTGCGGCTCGCGCGCGATCACGGCGGCGTGGTGATCAACGCCGATTCGATGCAGGTCTATCGCGACCTTCGCATCCTCTCGGCCCGCCCGAGCGAGGAGGAGGAGGGCGAGGCGCCGCATCGCCTCTACGGCCATGTCGACGGTGCCGTGAACTATTCGGCCGGGCTCTACGTCGCCGACATGGAGCGGCTTCTGCGCGGCTTGCCCGAGGGAACGCTCCCCATCGTCGTCGGCGGCACGGGTCTCTACTTCAAGGCGCTGACCGAGGGCCTGTCGGACCTTCCGGCCGTGCCCGAGGAGGTCCGCGCAGAGGTCCGGGCGCAATCCGAAGGCCGCGCGGCGCCCGAACTCCATGCCGAACTCGCCCGGCGCGATCCCGAGAGCGCGGCGCGGCTCAAGCCCGGCGACCGCCAGCGCATCCTGCGCGCGCTCGAGATCGTCGCCGCCACCGGCCGGCCGATCGGCGCCTTCCAGGGGCTTCGGCGTCCCGGCCCGCTCGACGGGCGGCGCATGGCGAAGCTCTTCATCGCACCTGCCGAACGGGCGGAATTGCGGGCGCGGATCGACCGCAGGGTCGACACGATGATGGAACGGGGGGCCCTCGACGAAGTGCACGCCCTGGCCGCGCGCGGGCTCGATCCTGCGTTGCCGATCATGCGCGCCCATGGCGTGCCGGGCTTCCTCGCCCATCTGCGCGGGGAGGTGACGCTCGCCGAGGCGATCCGGCGCGGACAGGCCGATACCCGCGCCTATGCCAAGCGCCAATTCACCTGGTTCCGGCACCAGATGCCGGACTTCCATGCCGTTCCGCCGGAGGCGGCCGACGAGGCCCTGCGCGGGATGGTCTGACCGGCTCCGCCGGCGGCGGCGGCATCAGGAATCCTTTGCGCCGCGCCGGCTGCTCGCCTATATAGCACGCTTTCCGAGATCACCGGGAAGGCGGAGCTTCGGACGAGACCGAGCCGAAGCACGGTCGAAATGTGCCGACCGCCCCCCTTCCCATGAGGAGAGAGACCATGTCGCAAGCCCCGCTGATGCCTAAGGCGACGGCCGTGTGGCTCGTGGAGAACACGTCGCTGACCTTCGACCAGATCGCGGAGTTCTGCCACCTGCATCCGCTCGAGGTGAAGGGCATCGCGGACGGAGAGGTCGCGCAGGGGATCAAGGGCTGGGATCCGATCGGAACGGGCCAGCTCACCCGCGAGGAGATCGACCGGGCCCAGGCCGATTCCGAGTACCGGCTGAAGATCTCGGTGTCGAAGGTGAAGCTGCCCGAGATGAAGTCGGTCCGCCGCGGCGCGCGCTACACGCCCGTCTCCCGCCGGCACGACCGTCCGAACGCGATCCTCTGGCTGCTGCGCAACCATCCGGAGCTGAAGGATGCGCAGATCATGCGCCTCGTCGGCACCACCAAGACCACGATCGCCCAGATTCGCGACCGGACCCATTGGAACTCGGCGAGCCTGCAGCCGATGGACCCGGTCACGCTCGGCCTCTGCTCGCAGATCGATCTCGATTTCGAGGTCCAGCGCGCCGCCAAGGACCGTCCGCCGCAGGACCCGGCGGATGCCGGCCAGAAGCTGCTGCCCGTCGAAGTCACCACCGCCTCCCACGAGGAGGAGGATTACGGTGTGGGTTCGCGGCCGGGGGATGCCGGCCGGATCGACGTCGATTCGGTGTTCGCCAAGCTCAAGACGCTGAAGCGCGACGACGAGGACGACGGGCAGGACGACGAGTAAGGGTCCCGACAGAGACGTCCGACACAGGGGGAGTTCACCATGCAAACGCGTCGTCTCGGCCGCTCCGATCTGCAGGTCCCTCCTCTCTCATTCGGCTGCAATGTCTTCGGCTGGACGGCCGACGAGGCGACGTCGTTCGCCTTGCTCGACCGGCTGCTCGACGAGGGGCTGACCTTCCTCGATACGGCGGACGTCTATTCGCGCTGGGCCGAGGGCCATGTCGGCGGTGAATCCGAGGCGATCATCGGGCGCTGGATGAAGGCGCGAGGCTGCCGCGACCGCGTCATCCTGGCGACCAAGGTCGGGATGGATATGGGCGGAGCGGACAAGGGTCTGTCGCCGGCCTATATCGCCCGGGCGGTGGACGCCTCGCTGCAGCGCCTCCAGACGGATTACATCGACCTCTACCAGTCGCATACGGACGATGCGGAGACCCCGCAGGCGGAGACGCTCGGCGCCTATCAGCGCCTGATCGAGGCGGGCAAGGTCCGGGTGATCGGCGCCTCGAACTTCTCCGCGGAGCGGCTTCAGGAAGCCCTGGACCTCGCCGCGTCTGACGGCCTGCCGCGCTATGAATCGGTGCAGCCGGAATACAACCTCGTCGTCCGCGACATCTTCGAGGGGCCGCTCGAACGCGTCTGTCTCGCGAACGAGGTCGGCGTCATCACCTTCTTCTCGCTCGCGGCCGGCTTCCTGACCGGCAAGTACCGGAGCGAGGCCGATCTCGACAAGAGCGCCCGGGGCCGCCGCTCGGTCGCGAAGAACCTCAACCCCCGTGGCCTGCGCATCCTGGCCGGCCTCGACAAGGTGGGCGAGGAGACGGGCGCGCAGCCCGGCACGGTGGCGCTCGCCTGGCTGATGGCGAAGCCCGCCGTCACGGCGCCGATCGCGAGCGCGACCTCGATCGCGCAGATCGAGGGGCTCGTGGCCGCGACCCGCCTCACCTTGACGCCCGCGCAGGTCGCCCTGCTCGACGAGGCGAGCGCTCCCGCCGCCGCTTGATGGCGGCGTGTGCGGCCTCCGATGGGAGGCCGCCGCATCGCGCCCTTGCGGCACAGCCCTCTTCCGGTTCGCATTCCTCTCCGCGCCGACGCGCGGGGCCGTCGGCGCGCGCCCAAAACGCGATCCGCGTCAACAAGTTGATCCCCGATTAAACGGCGTGATCCCTTCCGATTGTACGTTGTTTTCCTTCGTGAAATGCGAAAGATGACACGCGAAAACTAGATTGTCGCAGTCTTCCCGGCCGTGATACCCAGCATCGGCAAGTTGGACGGAAGCTGGGACATGGACGATGCCGGTCCAAGAGGCGCCTGAGTTTCGGTTGTTCCGGCCCGACAAGCCGGCCGCGGCGCTCGGACTCGCGGTCAATCATCTCATGACCAAGCCGGCCTTCGCCAATCTGAAATTCGGCGATTGGTCCAGGATCCTCGTCGGGCAGATCAATCGCGGCCATTTCAGCTTCGCGGTCGACCGTCAGGACCGCATCGAAGGTTTCGTCGGCTGGGCGTTCGCCACGCGCGAGAAGGCCGAGGGTTGGGCCGAAGGCCGCCCCCTCTCGTATCAGGACAGCCTCGCGGGCGATTGCATCGTCTTCAACGCCTGGTCGGCCAACTCCAACGCCGTGCATCGCTTCCTCGTCGACGAGGCGCGCAAGCTGATCGCCGGCAAGGAGACGATGTATTTCCGCCGGCACTACCCCGACGGCGGCTCGCGCGTCGTGCGCCTGTCCGTGAACGATTTCGTCGCCGGTCACATCCGGCGCAGGGCGACGTCCCGCGGGCCCGCCGAGGCGGCGGACCGCGAACTCACCGCCGCATTCTGAGGGCGGCGGAACTCACGAGGACCGCGCGGCGGCTCTCGCTTCAAGACGGAGGGGAACATGGCCCAAGTTTCGGACGACGAGACCCGCACGGCATCGTGGCTGAACCAGCCCGGATCCAGCCTTCTCGATTTCGACAGGATGTTCGGCGCACGCGGCGCGGCGGACATGAGCCATTGGCGCGCGCCCGTGGTCGATGCGCATGCGGTCGCGGTCGCGGTCTCGGAGCCGGGCGGAGCGGCGCCCGCGGCCGATCCTCAGCGCGACGGGGCCACGGCCTCCGTCGGCCTCACGGGTGATGCGCGGATCGACGGCCTTCTCAGCCTCGTGAAATGGGCGGACGGCACGATCACCTATGCCTTTCCGGAGAATTCGACGGATTTCGAATCCGGCTACCCCAGCAACAACCCCAATCTCGGCTTCGGCCAGCTCACGGTTGCTCAGCAGGCCGTCTACCATAACGCCCTGAATACGAGCACGGTCACGACCGGACCTGGCGGCGGCCTGTTCACGGCCGTCGAGGGCTTCACCAATCTCGGCATCACCTCCCTTTTCCCGACCGGCAACGCGACGCTGCGGGCGGCGTACTCGACCGATCCCGGCAGCAGCGCCTACGCCTATTACCCGTCCACGAACTTCTATGGCGGGGATGCGTGGTACGGCACCAACAGCCCGCGCAACTACCAGGCGCCCGTCCTCGGCGGAGATGCCTATCGCTCGACCTTCCATGAAATCGGCCATCAGCTCGGCCTGAAACACGGCCACGAGGGGAGCAACGGCAACAACACGATCGTTCCGGATAACTACAACAGTCATGAGTACACGCTCATGACGTATCGGAGCTATGTCGGGCATCCGGGATCCGGCGGCTATACCAACGAGACCTATGGCCACCCGCAGAGCTGGATGATGCTGGACATCGCCGCCCTGCAGCACATGTACGGGGCCGATTTCACGCATAACGGCGGCAGCACGACCTATACCTGGAGCACCACCACCGGCCAGATGTTCGTTAACGGCGTCGGCCAGGGCACCCCGGGGGCGAACAGGATCTTCCTGACGATCTGGGACGGCAACGGCAACGACACCTACGACCTGTCGAACTACTCGAGCAACCTCGAGATCGACCTGTCGCCCGGCGGCTATTCGGATTTCAACAGCGGCCAGTCGGCCTATATCGGCGGCTCTTCGAATGCCGGCTATGCCCGCGGCAACGTCTTCAACGCGCTTCAATTCAACGGCGATGCCCGGTCTCTGATCGAGAATGCGATCGGCGGCTCGGGCAACGACACGATCAACGGCAACGCCGCCAATAACGGGCTCTACGGCAATGCCGGCAACGACAGCCTCTACGGCTATGCCGGCGAGGACGTGCTGAGCGGCGGCGCCGGCGAGGATTACCTGAAGGGCGGCGGCGGAAGCGACGCCTTGTACGGCGGCAACGACAACGACACCCTCAAGGGCGGCGGCGAGGCCGACACCCTCGACGGCGGCGCGGGCATCGATACCGTCACCTACGACGATTCCAGCGCGGCCGTGAGCATCATTCTCGGCGCCGGATCGGCGGCGGGCAGCGGCTTCGGCGGCACGGCCCAGGGCGACGTCCTCTACAACATCGAGAACGTCACCGGCAGCGGCTACAACGACTCGCTGACGGGCAACGCGCTCGCCAACGTCCTCAATGGCGGCGGCGGCGCCGATACGATGACGGGCGGGGCCGGGAACGACACCTACTACGTCGACGATGCCGGCGACCGGACCATCGAGAGCGCCGGGCAGGGCACCGATCTCGTCATCGCCTCGATCACGCACACCCTGGCGAACAACGTCGAGAATCTCACGCTCGGCGGAAGCAGCAACATCAACGGCTTCGGCAACGCGCTCGCCAACAAGATCCTCGGCAATGACGGAAACAACGTCCTGAACGGCAAGACGGGCGCCGACGATATGCGCGGCGGCCTCGGCAACGACACGTATTACGTCGACAATGCAGGCGATAAGACCGTCGAATACGGTGGCGGCGGAACCGACCGGGTCATCTCCACCATCACCCACACGCTCGCCGGCAATGTCGAAAACCTGACCCTCACCGGGACCGCGAACATCAACGGGACCGGCAACAACCTCGCCAACATCATCGCCGGCAATGCGGGCAACAACGTCCTGAACGGCAAGGCCGGGGCGGACAGGATGGTCGGCGGGGCCGGCAACGACACCTACTACGTGGACAATGCCGGCGACACGGCCGTGGAGGCCGCCAATGGCGGAACCGATCGGGTGATCTCGACCGTCAGCTTCACGCTGGGCGCCAATGTCGAGACCCTGACCCTGACCGGAACCGGCAACCTCAACGGGACCGGCAACGCGACCGCCAACACCATCACCGGCACCGTCGGCAACAACGTGCTGAACGGCAAGGCCGGCGCGGACAGGATGGTGGGCGGGGACGGCAACGACACCTACTACGTCGACAATGCCGGCGACCTCACGGTCGAGTATGCCGATGGCGGGACGGATCGGGTCCTCTCGACGGTCAGCTTCACGCTGTCGAACTACGTCGAGAACCTGACGCTCACCGGGAGCGCCAACATCAACGGGACCGGCAATGCGCTGGCGAACGTCATCGTCGGCAATTCCGGCAACAACGTCCTGAAGGGCGGGCTCGGGAACGACACGCTGACGGGTGGCGCGGGGAACGACACGTTCCACTTCGACAAGGCCGCATCGTCCACCAACCTCGACCGGATCCTCGATTTCAACGTCGCCGATGACCGGATCTGGCTGGAAGACACGGTGTTCACGGCCCTCGATCTGGGGGCCCTGGATGCGGCGCAGTTCGCCAACATCTCGTCGGCGAGTGCTGTCGCGGGTGCCGATCAGCGCATCCTCTACAATCAGTCGAACGGCTACCTCTATTACGACGCCGACGGCGGAAGCGCGGCGGGGCGTGTGCAGATCGCCTGGATCAGCAACAAGGCCGCCCTCACGCATGCCGACTTCTTCGTCGTCTGACGGGGCTTCGCGGCGGCACCTCGCAGGTGCCGCCGCCTGAGCTGGGTTCAAGTGAACCCGGCCCTCTTCGCCATTGCTCCCGCGCGCCGGATCGGGCTAGGCCGGTTCCGGGCGCGCGGCCGTCCGCGAGGGGGCGTCCGGATTCCGATCTGACGACCCGTCTCGGCGCCGCTTGCGCCGTGACGGGAGAGCATGTCGATGACGAGCCCCAAGCCCCTTGCCGGAATCCGTGTCCTCGAGCTGGCGCGTATCCTGGCGGGTCCGTGGTGCGGCCAGAACCTCGCCGATCTCGGCGCGGATGTGGTCAAGGTGGAGCGCCCGGGGGCAGGCGACGACACGCGAAGCTGGGGACCGCCTTTCGTCGAAGCGGAGGCGGGCGGCGACCTCTCCGCCGGCTATTACCACGCGACCAATCGCGGCAAGCGCTCGATCACCGTCGAAATGGACACGCCCGAGGGGCAGGCGACGATCCGGCGCCTCGCGTCCAAGGCCGACATCCTGCTCGAGAACTTCAAGGTCGGAGGCCTCAAGAAATACGGGCTCGACTACGCGAGCCTCTCGGCCCTGAATCCGCGCCTGATCTACTGCTCCGTCACCGGCTTCGGGCAGGACGGCCCCTACGCCCATCGCGGCGGCTACGACTTCATGATCCAGGGCATGAGCGGGATCATGTCGATCACGGGCGAGCCGGAGGGCGAGCCCATGAAGACCGCCGTCGCCTTCGCCGACGTCTTCACCGGCATGTACGCGACGACAGCGGTCCTCGCGGCCCTGCAGGGGCGGCAGAATACGGGGCGCGGCTGCCATATCGACATGGCGCTCTTCGACACGCAGATCGCGGTGATGGGCAACCAGGCCATGATCCAGCTGCTGACCGGCGCACCGCCGCCGCGTTTCGGCAATGCGCATAGCTCCGTCGTCCCCTACCAGGTCTTCCCGACCTCGGACGGCCACATCGTGATCGCCTGCGGCAATGACGGACAGTTCCGCCGGCTGTGCGGCGTGCTCGGCACCGTTTGGGCCGACGACGAGCGCTACGCGACCAATCCGGCGCGCATCGTCCATCGCGGCACGCTCATTCCGCTGCTGATGGCGGAGACGGCCAAGTGGACGAAGGCGGATCTCCTCGCCGCCTTCGAGCGCGAGGTTGTTCCCGCCGGGCCGATCAACACCCTGCCCGAGGTCTTCGCCGATCCGCAGGTCATCCACCGCCGCATGACCTTCGATCTCGACGAGCCGGCGGCGAAGGGTGGCAAGGTGCCGACCCTGCGCGGCCCCATCGTCGTCGACGGAGAGCCCATGGTCGGCCGGACGGCCTCGCCGGGGCTCGGGCAGCACACCGACGAGGTTCTGGCCGATCCGAACTGGTCGTGAGGCCGGCAGGAAGCTCCGACCTCGTCAGATCCAACCTCCTCATCCTTCGAGGCCTCGCTCACCCAAGTCGGCTGCTGCCGACTTCGGCATTCGAAAGAGCGCATCTCGGCAACAGCCGAGATGCGCGAGGCATCTCAGGATGAGGAGGGAGGGATTCCGCGATAGGGCGCCGACATCTCACGTCCCCCTGGGCTTCGCCCGTCGCGTCGGCTCCGCGTTGGCCGGGTCCTCCGGCCAGGGATGCTTGGGGTAGCGTCCCCGCATCTCGGCCCGGACGGCCGCCCAGGAGCCGGCCCAGAACCCCGGCAGGTCGCGCGTCACCTGGATCGGTCGCCCGGCCGGCGAGAGGAGATGCAGCACGAGCGGCACGCGCCCCGCCGCGATGGCCGGGTGGCGGCCGAGGCCGAACAGCTCCTGTGGCCGGCACGCGAGAACGGGGCCACCTTCCGCGCCGTAATCGATCGCGATGCGCGATCCCGTCGGCACCTCGAGATGGGTCGGCGCCTCCTCGTCGAGCCGCCGGGGCAGCGGCCAGGGCAGGAGGGCATGAAGGGCGTTCGAGAGCGTCGCGGCGGAGAGGCCGTCGAGGCTCGGTGTCCCGACGAGATGGGGCGCGAGCCAGTCCTCGACCGCTCGCGTCAGCGCCTCGTCCGAGAGGTCCGGCCATTCCTCTCCCTCGCTCGCCCGCAGGAAGGCGACGCGGTCGCGCCATTGCCGCAGCGAATCCGGCCAGGGCAGGGCGTCGAGGCCGAGCGATGCGGCGCCGCGCGCGAGGATCGCCGCCGCCTCCGGCGTCGCGGGGACGGGTTTCGGCCTCTCCGCGAGAATGAGCGAGCCGAGCCGCCGGACCGACCGGGCCCGCAGGGCGCGGGCCGTGCGGTCGAAGACGATCTCCTCGCGCTCTTCGATCCGGTCGCCCGCGATCGCCTCGATCTCCGCCATCTCGATCGCGGCGGCGGCGAGGATGCGGGACGAGGCTGCCCCGCCCGCGATCTCGGCGATGACGAGATGGGGCTCGCGGGCAAGCGCGAGATGCGGCTCCATCCGGGCGGCGCGACCATTCGCCATCAGATACTCGCCCGGCGCGCCGCGCGCCTTCGCGATCCGGTCCGGATAGGCCTGGGCGAGCAGCAGGCCGGGGGAGGAGGGCGCCGAAACCCGCCTTCGTTCATCGCTGGCGTCGTCGAGGCGGAGACCGGGTGTCACCCCACGCCGGACCTCCGGTCCGAGCCTCCCCCTCGAGGGGAGGGTGGCGATCCTCGCCCATCCGGCCGCCATGCGCCGCGTCTCGGCCGCCCGGCGGGAGCCGTCCCGGCGCAGGCGGTCGAGCCGGTCGGCGAGATCGACGGCATCGCCGCCGAGGCCGCGTTCGACGAGGAGCGCCGCGAGGTCCGCTGCCTCGGCCGCGGCGCCGCGTTCGGCCCCCGCGAGCACCATCCGGGCGAGCCGGGGCGGCAGGGGGAGGGCGCGCAGGCTCCGTCCGGCCTCCGTGATCCGCCCATCCGCGTCGAGGGCGCCGAGATCGCGCAGCAATGCCCGCCCTTCCGCGAGAGCCGGGGCGGGCGGCCGGTCGAGGAAGGGGAGGGAGGCCGGGTCGGAGACGCCCCATTCGGCGCAGTCGAGCAGGAGCGGCGCGAGGTCGGCGGCGAGGATTTCGGGCCGCGCGAAGTCCTCGAGCGCCCCCGTCGCCGCCTCCGCCCAGAGGCGGTAGCAGATGCCGGGTGCGGTTCGCCCGGCGCGGCCGCGGCGCTGGTCGGCGGCGGCCCGCGACACCCGCGTCGTGACGAGGCGGGTGAGGCCGAGGCCGGGCTCGTAGACCGGCACGCGGGCGAGGCCGGAATCGATCACGACCCGCACGCCGTCGATCGTCAGCGAGGTCTCGGCGATCGCGGTCGCGAGGACGACCTTGCGCCGTCCGGCGGGGGCGGGGCGGATCGCCCGGTCCTGCTCGCCGCGGTCGAGAGCGCCATAGAGCGGCGCGATGTCGACCGCCGGATCGCGCAGCTTCTCGTCCAGCGCAGAAGCCACGCGCCGGATCTCGCCGGCCCCCGGCAGGAAGACGAGGAGCGAGCCCTCCTCCTCGCGGAGCGCTTTCAGGATCGTCTCGACGACCTCGTCCTCGACCCGGCGGAGCGGGTCGCGGTCCCGGTGGCGCGTCTCGACCGGGAAGGCCCGGCCTTCTGAGCGGATCACCGGCGCGTCGCCGAGGAGGGCGGCGACGCGGGCGCCGTCGAGCGTCGCCGACATCGCGACGAGGCGAAGGTCCTCCCGCAGCGCGCCCTGAGATTCGATCGCGAGGGCGAGCCCGAGATCGGCGTCGAGCGAGCGCTCGTGGAACTCGTCGAACAGGACGGCGCCGACGCCCTCGACGCCGGGATCGTCGAGCACGAGACGTGTGAAGACCCCCTCCGTCACCACCTCGATGCGGGTGCGGCGCGAGACCTTGGTTTCGAGCCGCACGCGCAGGCCGACCGTGTCGCCGACGCGCTCGCCGAGCGTCGCCGCCATGCGTTCGGCCGCGGCGCGCGCGGCGAGGCGACGCGGTTCGAGAAGGATGATCCGCCGGCCGGCGAGCCAGGGGGCGTCGAGCAGGGCGAGCGGCACGCGCGTCGTCTTGCCGGCGCCAGGAGGGGCGACGAGCACGGCGTTCGGCTGCCGGGCCAGCGCGGCGGCGATGTCCGGGAGGACGGCATCGATGGGGAGCGGTGCGGACGGCGCGGCCATGGCGCGCTGATGGGGCCGCGACGCCATCCGCGCAAGACATGGGCGCCCGCCTGATCAACCATGCGGCGGATCGCCCGAAGCTTCGGCTTGTACGAGCGCGGGAGCCGGGCCATCTTGCCGGTGTGAACCGGCGCAGCCTAGGACGAATCGCGAGCGCGGCCGCCGTGCTGACCATGGGGGGCGTCGGCTACGCGGCCATGGCCCGCAGCCGCAACCCCTATTATCAGGGCGCGGTCTCCGATCATTTCGACGGCATCCGCTTCCATCGCCCCGGCGTGGCGACCGAGAAGGGGATGCTGGAGCTCGCCCGCTGGCAGATGGGCCGTGGCCGGGCGAGCTGGCCGCCGCGCTTCCCGAGCAGCTTCGCCGATAAGCCGCCCGAGCGGGTGCAGGGCCTGCGGGTCGTCCTCGTCGGCCACGCGACGCTGCTCATTCAGGTGGCGGGCCTGAACATCCTGACCGATCCGATCTGGTCGGAGCGCGCGAGCCCGCTTCGCTTTGCGGGGCCGCGCAGGGTCAATCCGCCGGGCATCGCCTTCGCGGACCTGCCGCCGATCGATGCGGTGCTGGTCACGCACAACCATTACGATCATCTCGACGTCGCCACGATCGGGCGGCTGTGGGAGCGGGACCAGCCGACGATCGTCACGCCGCTCGGCAACGACGCGATCATCCGGGCCCATGAGGACGAGGCGGCCGTCGATACGCTCGACTGGGGCGGCTCGGTCACGCTCGGCGAGGGGGTCGAGGCCCATCTCCTGCCGTGCAACCACTGGTCCGCGCGCGGCATCAACGATCGGCGCATGGCGCTGTGGGGCGCCTTCGTGCTGACGACCCCGGCCGGGACCCTCTATCTCGCCGGGGATACCGGCTACGGCGACGGCGACATCTTCCGGGCCGTGCCCGAGCGCTTCGGGCCGCCCCGCCTCGCCTGCCTTCCGATCGGTGCCTATGAGCCGCGCTGGTTCATGGAGGCGCAGCACATGAACCCGAGCGACGCCGTCAAGGCCTTCGCGGATCTCGGGGCCGAGCAGGCGATCGGCATCCATTGGGGCACGTTCCAGCTCACGAACGAGCCGGTGGACCAGCCCGAGATCGATCTCGCGGCGGCCCTTGCCGAGGCGGGGATCGCGCCGGAGCGCTTTCCAGCCTTCCGGCCCGGCCAGGTCTGGGAGCCCGCGGGGACCGCGGCCGGCTGATCGCAGCGGGTCGGAGCGCGCCTCGGCCTTTCCTTCCGCCGCGCATCGGCTACACCTCCGGCAACAGAAGGCCGCTCAAGGCCGGGGAGGATCGATGGGTTTCTTCGACGGGTTCACGCTGGAGACGCTGCAGCTCGCCGAGGGGCCGGTCCGGCTCCGGCGAGGCGGGGAGGGGCCGCCGCTGCTGCTCCTGCACGGCAATCCTCAGACCCATGCCATGTGGCACCTGACGGCGCCGAAACTCGCCGAGCGCTTCACCGTCATCTGCCCGGATCTCAGGGGCTATGGCCACTCCTACAAGCCGGCCGCCTCGTCCGATCACGCGCCCTATGCGAAGCGGGCCATGGCGGCCGACCTCGCGGAGCTGATGACGCGGCTCGGCCACGATCGCTTCCAGGTCGGCAGCCACGATCGCGGCGCGCGGGTGGCGCATCGTCTCGCGCTCGACCATCCCGACCGGGTCGAGCGCCTCGCCGTGCTCGACATCGTGCCGACGCTCGAACATTTCGAGCGGACGGACATGTCCTTCGCGCTCGGCTATTACCATTGGTTCTGGTTCGCCCAGCCGCATCCCTTCCCGGAGAACCTGATCAGCGCGGCGCCGGAGCTGTGGTGGAACGCCCATACCTCGCGCGAGCCGAAGCCGCCGAGCTTCTTCCGGCCGGAGGCCCTCGCCGATTACCTCGAGGCGGCGCGCGATCCGGCCATGATCATGGGCATGTGCGAGGATTACCGCGCCGCGGCGACGATCGACCTCGTCCATGACCGCGAGAGCCGCGCGTCGGGCCGGAAGGTGCAGTGCCCGATCCTCGCGCTCTGGGGCGCGAAGGGCCGGATCGGCGGCTGGTACGACGCGCTCGCGATCTGGCAGAGCTATTGCGCCGCCGAGGTGACGGGCCACGAGGTCCAGTCTGGGCATTACCTCCCGGAGGAGGCGCCCGAGGAGGTGCTGGCGGCCTTCGAAGGGTTCTTCAGGTCGTAGGGCATCTGCTGGTCCGACCGCTGCCCTTCACCCTCCCCTGGAGGGGGAGGGTCGCCGGCGAAGCCGGAGGGGTGGGGTGAAACCCGCCATCCTTTGCTGGCGACGTCGTGAATGCAGACGGGGCGCATCACCCCACCCCGGACCTTTGGTCCGACCCTCCCCCTCCAGGGGAGGGTGTGGGGCGGCGTCCTCTCAGTCGCCCAGCCTCACGGCGGCCTGCTCCACCTGGGCGCGCCGTTCGGCGAGCCGGGGGGCTCCGGCGGTGCGGGCGCGCTCGAGGATCTCGGACGGGGCGGAAGCCGGCGATCCCGCGTCGAAGGGCGGCGCGGGGTCGTATTCGATCTGAAGCTGGGTGGCCTGGGCGACGGCATCGCCATGGAGCTCGGCCGCGATGCGGAGCGCGAAATCGATGCCGGCCGTGACGCCCCCGCCCGTGATCACGTTGCCGTCGATGACGACGCGTTCGGCCGTGGGGATGGCGCCGAAGCGTGCGAGGAGTTCGCGCGCGCTCCAGTGGGAGGTGGCGCGTCGCCCCTTCAGGAGGCCCGCGGCGCCGAGCACCAGCGAGCCCGTGCAGACCGAGGTGACGTAGCGGGCGCCCTCCGCCTGCCGGCGCAGGAAATCGAGCACCTCGTCATCCGCCATCAGCGGGCCGACGCCATAGCCGCCCGGGACGCAGATGAGGTCGAGCTGCGGGCAATCGGCGAAGCCGGTATCGGCCATGATCGTCATGCCCTTTCCGGCCGTGACCGGGCCGGCCGTCTTCCAGACGAGCCGCGTCTCCGTCTCGGGCAGTCCCGACAGCACCTCCCAGGGTCCCGTCAGATCGAGCTGCGTGAGGTTCGGGAACAGCAGGAAACCCACCCGGAACGGTTCGGCCATCGTCGTATCCTCTCCTTTTGCGGTGCTCGTCGGAGCCCGGTTTGTCGATCGCGTCCAGATCACGCCGGCTCGCTCCCCCCTGGGGGCAGCGAAGCCGGCGGGGTGGGGTCGATCCCACCTCCTGTCATCGTCGTCCGCCGCGAGGCGGATGCGGCGTCACCCCGCCCGGACCTCTCCGAGGGAGGGCAGGGCCCGTCAGGCCGCTCCGTCGCGGGCCAGCACGGCCCGGAGCATCACCTCGGTCCCGGCCACGGCGTGCTGCTTCGTCATCTCCTCGAACTCGCTGTGGGAGATGCCGTCCTTGCACGGCACGAAGATCATTTGGGTCGGGCAATGGGGCGCCATGCGGATGGCGTCGTGGCCGGCGCGGCTGCGGAGCGACATCGTCGAATGGCCGAGTTCCTCCGCCGCCCTCTCGACCAGGGCGCCGAGCGAGGCATCGAAATCGACCGCCTCGCGCTCCGGCGGCTGCTCGATCTCGATCCGAAGGCCCGTGCGGGTCTCGGCCGCCTCGACGGCCTCCGTGACCTCGCGCCGGATCTGCGCCATGCCGGCCCGGTCGGGATGGGTGGCCGAATAGCTCATCCTGGCCAGATGCGGGATGTTGATGCGGTTGTTCGGCCAGAGCCGCAGCGAGGCGACGCCGGCCGAACCCGCCGGGAAATGCCTGCGGCCGATCTCCTCGATGGCGACGATCACCTCCGCCGCCGCGGCGAGGGCGTTGGCGCGCTGGTCCATCGGCGTCGCCTGCGAATGGCCGTTGCGGCCGTGGCAGGTGATCTCGGCGAAGAGGTTGTATTCGCAGCCGGCGACGTTGCCGATGGTGATCCCGGCTTTCTCCAGCCGGTCCCCCTGCTCGATATGCAGCTCGAAATAGCTGTCGACCTTCCGCTGCAGCGGAGCGTCGCCGAGATAGCGGATGCGCCGGAGTTCGTCGAAGACGCTGCGGCCGCCGACATCCTTCGTGGCATGGGCCGTCTCGAGGTCGAGTTGCCCCGTGAACACCGCCGAGCCGAGGAGGCCCGGCTGGAAGCGCGCGCCCTCCTCGTTCGTCCAGTTCACCACCTCGATCGGATGCCGCGTCGCGCGGCCCGCCGCAGCGATGGCGCGCAGGCAGGCGAGACCGCCGAGGACGCCGAGCGGGCCGTCATATTTTCCGCCCGGCTGCTGGGTGTCGAGATGGCTGCCCATCATGATCGGCGGAAGCGACGGATCGGTGCCCTCGCGCCGCCCCACCATGTTGCCGATCGGATCGACGCTGACCTTGAGGCCGATCTCCTCCATCCAGTAGCGGAACACGTTGCGCGCCATCCCGTCGGCATCGCTCAGGGCGAGGCGGTCGCAGCCGCCGGCCGGCAATTCGCCGATCCGGGCGAGGGTCATGAGGTCGGACCACAGGCGGTCGCCGTCGATGGGTGGGAAAGACAAGGCAGGCTCCGGCTCGGGACGCGGAGACGATGGCACGGCGGCGCCCGCCTCGCCAGACGGAACGGCTTGCAGAAACAGTTGGCCCGGTCCGTGATAGGGGCGTCGGGGCGAGGCCCCGCGACGGGAGAAGGACAGGATGCCGGCTAATCCGAACAGCTACGACGTCATCGTCATCGGCGTCGGCGGGATGGGCTCGGCCGCCTGCTGGCATCTCGCGCGGCGCGGCGTGCGCGTGCTCGGGCTCGAACGGTTCGACATCCCCCACACGATGGGGTCCTCGCACGGCTTCAACCGCATCATCCGGCTCGCCTATTTCGAGGACCCGTCCTACGTGCCGCTGCTGCGGCGCGCCTACGAGAACTGGCGCGAGCTCGAGAGCCGGTTCGGCGAGCAGCTTCTCTTCATCACCGGGTCCGTCGATGCCGGTCCGGCCGGTTCGGCGATGGTCGAGGGATCGCTCGCCGCCTGCCGCGAGCACGATCTGCCGCACCGCGTGCTGAGCGGCACGGAGCTTCACGCCGTCGCGCCGGGCTACGACCTGCCGGCGACGCACCAGGCGGTGCTCCAGCCCGATGGCGGCTTCGTCTCGGCCGAGCGGGCCATCGTCGCCCATGTCGGGCTCGCCCAGGCGGCGGGAGCCGAGATCCGGGCGCGCGAGCCCGTGCTCGGCTGGGAGCCGACCGCCTCCGGCGGCGTGCGGGTCACGACCGAGCGCGGCACCTACGAGGCCGGTCGGCTCGTCCTTTCGGCAGGAGCCTGGATGGGCGAGTTCGTGCCGGCGCTCCGCCGCGTGGCGGTGCCCGAGCGGCAGGTGCTCGGCTGGTTCCAGCCGAAGGAGCCGGCGCTGTTCTCGCCCGAGCGCTTTCCCGTCTTCAACATGGAGGCCGAGGAGGGGAAGTTCTACGGCTTCCCGGTCTGGCACGTGCCGGGCTTCAAGATCGGGCGCTGGCATCACCTCGGCGAGACCGGGGCCGCGGACGCGCTGTCGCGGGAGGCCGGGCCGCGCGACGAGGATGCGCTGAGGCCGGCCGTGCGCCGCTATTTTCCGCAGGCGGACGGCGCCACCATGGCCCTGCGCGCCTGCTTCTTCACCAACACGCCCGACGAGCATTTCATCATCGATACTCTGCCGGACCTGCCGCAGGTCGTCGTCGCCTCGCCCTGTTCGGGACACGGCTACAAGTTCTGCAGCGTCGTCGGCGAGGTCCTGGCCGATCTCGCGACGACGGGCGGCTCGCGCTTCGCTCTCGGTCTGCACGCCCTGTCGCGCTTCTCGCCGTCCGAGACGACGGGCTGAGCCTCGGCCCGCAGCCGGCGCCACCCTGCCGGGCGCTGCGGGCGATTGCGAAGCGCGGCACGACATGATTGTCTGACACCACCTTCCAGCCCTTCCAAGCTCCGGTCCCCACGCCATGCGCCACGGCTCGAACCAGCCTGTTCCCTGCGATGTGCCGGACCGCCCGGGCGCCGTCGCCGAAATGAAGTTCGGGATCGGCCAGCCCGTCCACCGCCGCGAGGACCCGACGCTCGTCCAGGGCCATGGCCGCTACACGGACGACGTCCAGGTCGAGGGGCAGGTCTACGCCGCCTTCGTGCGCAGCCCCTATGCGCACGGCGTCATCCGATCCGTCGATCTCGATGCGGCCCGCGAGATGCCGGGCGTCCTCGCCGTCTACGGCGCGCAGGACCTCGCCCATTACGGCGACTTCCCGAACGTCACGGCCTTCAAGAACCGCGACGGCTCGGCGATGCTGAAGCCGAAGCGCAAGCCCTTCGCGGCCGACCGGGTGCGCTTCGTCGGCGATCCGGTCGCCTTCGTCGTCGCCGAGACGCTGGTCGAGGCGCGCGAGGCGGCGGAAGCGGTCGCGATCGAGATCGATCCGCTGCCGGCGGTGCCGACCGCGAGGGACGCCGTCGCCGAGGGCGCGCCGAGCCTCTACGACGAGATTCCGGGCAACGTCTTCCTCGATTACCAATACGGGGATGCGGAGGGTGTCGAGGCCGGGATCGCGAAGGCGGCCCATGTCACGAAGCTCGCCATCGACAGCCACCGCCTCGTCATCAACCCGCTCGAACCGCGCTCGGCGATCGGCGAGTGGGATCCCGAGCAGGAGAAATACACGCTCACGGCCGGCTCCCAGGGTGCCTTCGGCATGCGCAACATGCTGGCCGGCGTGCTCGGCACGGGTCGGGACAAGGTCCGCGTGCTGACGGGGAATGTCGGCGGCTCCTTCGGGATGAAGATCGCGCCGTTCCCGGAATACGTCGCGGTGATGCATGCGGCGCGCGATCTCGGCCGGCCGGTCAAATGGACCGACATGCGCTCGGAGAGCTTCGTCGGCGATTTCCACGGCCGGGGGCTCGAAGCCGAGGCGGAGCTCGCGCTCGACGCGGACGGCCGCTTCCTCGCCCTCCGGATCAAGGGCCTCGCCGATCTCGGCGCCTATCTCGCGCCGGTCGCGCCGCTCTTCTCCTCGATCAACATCCCGAAGAACGCCGTCGGCACCTATCGCACGCCCGCCGTCTCGGCCGAGGTGCGCTGCGCCCTCACCAATGCCGTCCCGGTCGGCGCATATCGCGGCGCCGGGCGCCCCGAGGGCAACTACATCATGGAGCGCCTGATCGAGCAGGCGGCGCGCGAGATGGGTCTCGATGCGGTCACGCTGAGGCGCCTGAACCACATCCAGCCGGATCAGATCCCCTACACGACGCCGGTCGAGACGACCTACGATTCCGGCGAGTTCACCGCCATCCTCGACCGGGCGCTCGAAGCGGCCGATTGGGACGGCTTCGCGGCCCGGCGCGAGGAGAGCCGCGCGCGCGGCCTCCTGCGCGGGCGCGGCATCGGCCAGTATCTCGAGGTCACGGCGCCGCCCGCGAACGAGATGGGCGGCATCCGCTTCGAGGAGGACGGCACCGTCACCATCGTGACCGGCACGCTCGATTACGGCCAGGGCCACTGGACGCCCTTCGCGCAGGTGCTCTCCGCCCATCTCGGCGTGCCGTTCGATAAGATCCGGCTGCTCCAGGGCGATTCCGACCAGCTCATCGCGGGCGGCGGGACGGGCGGCTCGAAATCGCTGATGGCGAGCGGCGCGGCCATCGTCGAGGCCTCGCAGAAGGTGATCGGGATCGGCCGCGTGATCGCGGCGGAGCTGCTGGAAGCCGGCGTCGGCGACATCGAGTTCAAGGACGGCCGCTTCACGATCGCGGGCACCGACCGCGGCATCGGCATCATGGACCTCGCCGCGCAGCTGCGCGCCGGCGTCTCGATGCCGGACGGGGTCCCGACCTCGCTCGACGTCAAGCACGTCCATGAGGCGGCGCCCTCCGCCTATCCGAACGGCTGCCACGTCGCGGAGGTCGAGGTCGATCCCGAGACCGGGACCGTCCAGGTCGTGCGCTACGTGATGGTCAACGATTTCGGCACGGTGGTGAATCCGCTTCTCGTCGAGGGACAGCTCCATGGCGGCGTGCTGCAGGGCATCGGCCAGGCGCTCATGGAGCGCACGGCCTATGACGAGGAGGGCCAGCTCGTCTCCGGCTCCTTCATGGACTACGCCCTGCCGCGGGCCGAGGACGCGCCGCCCTTCGTCTTCGAGAGCCGCCCCGTCCCCGCCACCACGAACGTCCTCGGCGCCAAGGGCTGCGGCGAGGCCGGTTGTGCCGGCGCGCTGCCCTCCGTCGTGAACGCGCTGAACGATGCGCTGTCGGAGGTCGGGGCCAGGGGCGTCGAGATGCCGGCGACGCCTGCCCGTGTCTGGCGCGCCATCGCGGATGCCCAGGCGGGGCGCTAGGCTCGATGGTGTCCACCCGCTCATCCCGGCGAAAGCCGGGATCCAACTCGCAGATGCCGCTGGATTCCGGCTTTCGCCGGGATGAGCGGAAAAGGCTCGGTGCCGGCGCCGGTCGGAACCGACGCGTCCCGTGAACGTGATCACGCGGCGTTACGCGCTTGCGGGCGCGCGGTCGGCGCTCGTCCTGCCGGCGTGGATCATCGGCTTCTCGTTCCTCGGCGTGGGCAGCCTCGTGAGGGATGTCGGCCACCCGATCGGCGCGGCGATGCTGTCGACGCTGATGATCTATGCCGCGCCGGCCCAGTTGATCCTTTATACGGCCCTCGCGAATGGAGGATCCGTGGTCGCGGCGGCGATCGCCGTGGCGTTCTCCGCGATCCGTCTGTTCCCGATGACGCTGTCGCTGATGCCCTATCTGCGCCGGCCGAACCAATCGACCGCCGAACTCGTCCTCCTCGCCCACCCGGTCGCCGCGACGATCTGGATCGAGAGCATGCGGCGCCTGCCGCCGATGGAGCAGGCGGGCCGCGTGCCCTATTACGCGGGCTTCGCGATCACCTGCACCACCATCTGCGTGACGATGACGGGGATCGGCTACGCCCTGGTCGGCGCGCTGCCGGTCGCGCTGGCGGCCGGTCTGGTCTTCATCATCCCGATCTACTTCACCATCGCCATGGCGTTCGGCGCGATGAGGCTCGGCGACTGGCTCGCGATCGGCCTCGGGATGGCCCTTCTGCCCGTCGCCACCTGGGCCGTGACCTCCGATTACGACATCCTGGCCGGCGGATTGGTGGCCGGAACGATCGCGTATGGGATCGACCGTTTCAGGCGCAGGCGGACCGAGCGCGTGCCGTCAGGATCGAGCGATGTCTGACGCGCTCTGGCCCTATCTGATCGTGATCCTCGCGGGTTTCCTGCCCAACGAGGCATTCCGCGTCGCGGGGGCACTGCTCGGCCGGCGCGTCAACGAGCGCTCCGAGTTCTTCACCTGGATCAGGATCGTGGCGGTGGCGCTCCTGGCGGCGGTCGTCTCGAAGCTGATCCTGGCGCCGCCCGCGATCCTGGCTGCCGTGCCGCTCTGGCTGCGGCTCGCCTCGGTCGGGCTGGGGCTCGGATCCGCCTATGTCGCGCGGCGCTCCCTCCTCGTCGGCATCCTCGTCGGCGAGGCCGTGCTGATCACCGGCGCCTGGTACTACGGACCGTAATCCCGCATCCGGAGAGCCGCGTGCCGGCCCTCCGGATGTTTCAGGGACGGCTCAGATGCCCCAATAGGGCGTCACGCCGTAATAGGTGTGCAGCTCGCGCTCCTTGTCGCGCTCGCGCCACCCGTAATCGTCGCCGCGATAGAAGTCCGGGGCGCCCTGGATCTGGTCGGCCGTGAGGTCGGTCCGGTAGCCGCCGAGATCGACGTCGTAGCTCAGCTTGCCCCACGGGATCGTATAGGTCTCCTCGCCGAGTCCGAGGAAGCCGCCGAAGCCGAGGACGGCATAGGCGACCTGGCCGCTCTTCTTGTCGATCATCAGGCGCTTGATCGAACCGACGCCGCGCTGGTCCGCGCCATAGACCTCGGTGCCCTCGACGCGGTCGCTCTCGATCAGCGGATTCGAGCCCGTCGCCGGGTCCCGTGCCATCCGTTCCTGCATCGAGCCGAATGATTCAGCCATCACATCCTCCTCCGTTCGTGGTTGGGAAGGAAACGGCCGTCTCCGCGAATGTTTCCGTTCGTCTCGAACGCGACGGGAGCGGCGATCGCCGCCCGGACCGCCTATATGAGAGGTCATGGCGTCCCGCGCGGCCGATCTCCTCACCCTCACGCCCCAGGGGCTCTACTGCCCGGCGGGCGACTTCCATGTCGATCCGCTCCGCCCCGTGGAGCGGGCGCTCGTCACGCACGGCCATTCCGACCATGCCCGGTTCGGCCACGGCCACGTGATGGCGACGCGCGAGACGCTGGCGATCATGGCCATCCGCTATGGCGAGGATTTCGCGCGCAGCACGCAGGAGGCGGTCCTCGGCGAGGTCGTCAGGGTCGGGGACGTGACCGTGACGTTCGTGCCGGCGGGCCACGTCCTCGGCTCGGCGCAGATCGTGATCGAGCAGGGCGGCCATGGCTCGTCCTGCCGCCTCGTCGTCTCGGGCGACTACAAGCGGGGTCGCGACCCCACCTGCCTCCCCTACGAGCCGGTCGCCTGCGACGTCTTCATCACCGAGGCGACCTTCGGCCTGCCGGTCTTCCGCCATCCGGACGTACGGGACGAGGTGGCGAAGCTGCTGCAATCCGTGCGGCTCTTCCCGGAGCGCGCGCATATCGTCGGCGCCTATGCCCTCGGCAAGGCGCAGCGCGTCATGGCGCTGCTGCGCGAGGCCGGCTACGACGAGCCGATCTGGCTGCACGGGGCGATGGAGCGGCTGACGGACTACTACCGCAGCGAGGGCATCGCGCTCGGCGAGACGCCGAAGGTCGCGGCCGCCGACCGCGCCTCGCTCAAGGGCGCGATCGTGATCTGTCCGCCCTCGTCGATCCAGGACGTCTGGGCGCGGCGCTTCCCCGATCCGGTCACGGCCTTCGCCTCGGGCTGGATGCGCGTCCGGGCCCGCGCCCGGCAGAAGGGCGTCGAGTTGCCCCTCGTCATCTCCGACCATTGCGACTGGGACGATCTCTGCCGCTCGATCCTCGAGACGCAGGCCGAGGAGGTCTGGGTCACGCATGGCCAGGAGGATGCGCTCGTCCATTGGTGCCGCAGCCGCGGCATCCGGGCGAAGCCGCTGCACCTGTTGGGCTATGGCGACGAAGAGGCGGGGGAGGCCGACGAGGCCCTCGCCGACGCGACGCCGGCCGAGGCCGAGGCATGAACCGCTTCGCCGGCCTCATCGACCGCGTCGGCTACGAACCGCGGCGAAACGCCAAGATCAGGCTGCTTGCCGATTACTTCCGCACGACGCCCGATCCGGAACGCGGCTTCGCGCTCGCGGCCCTCACCGGCGCGCTGACGTTCCGGCACGCCAAGCCCGGCATCATCCGTGGCCTCGCCATGGAGCGCACCGACCCCGTGCTCTTCCGCCTGTCGCGGGATTATGTCGGGGACACGTCCGAGACCATCGCGCTGATCTGGCGGGCGCCGGATCCACGACCTCCTCATGCTGAGGCGGCTGCCGCAGGCAGCCCTCGAAGCACGGCCGACGATGGTGCGTCCTTCGAGGCCTCGCTTCGCGAGGCGCCTCAGGATGAGGACGCGGGTGGAAGAGCTGCCATCGGCCACAACCATCCCCCCGCCGACGGCCCGCTCCTGTCCGAGGTGGTCGAGGGGCTGACCCATGCGGGCAAGGCCGAGCTCCCGGCCCTGATCGCCTCCTGGCTCGATGCGTTGGACGAGACCGGGCGCTGGGCGCTGCTGAAGCTGATCACGGGAGAGCTGCGCATCGGCGTCTCGGCCCGTCTCGCCAAGACGGCCGTGGCGAGCCTCGGGGAAGGCATCGCGCCCGACGATGTCGAGCAGGTCTGGCACGGGCTCGCGCCGCCCTATCTCGACCTCTTCGCCTGGGTCGAGGGGAGGGGGGAGAGGCCGGAAAGCATCGATCCCGCGCCCTTCCGCCCGCCCATGCTGGCCCATCCGGTCGAGGACGAGGATTTTGCGAAGCTCGATGCGGCCGATTTCCGGGCCGAGTGGAAATGGGACGGCATCCGCCTCCAGGCGGTGGCCGGACGCGACGGCGACGGCGAGACCGTGCGGCGGATCTATTCGCGCACCGGCGAGGACGTCTCCGCCGCCTTCCCCGATCTCGTCGAGGCGCTCGATTTCGACGGCGCGCTCGACGGCGAGTTGCTCATCGTGCGGGAGGGGCGCGTCGAGAGCTTCAACGTGCTCCAGCAGAGGCTGAACCGGAAGACGGTGACGCCGAAGATGCTGACCGAGTTTCCCGCTCATCTGCGCGTCTACGATCTCCTCGTCCTCGACGGCGAGGACCTGCGCGAGCGGCCCTACGACGAGCGGCGGCGGCTCCTCGAGGACCTCGTCGCGCGTCTCGGAGAGCCCAGGATCGACCTCTCGCCGCAGATCCCCTTCGCGAGCTGGGACGACCTCGCCGCCGCCCGCGCCGATCCCGCTTCCGCGGGGGCGGGGCCGGATGCGGACGCGATCGAGGGCTGCATGCTGAAACGGGCCGATTCGCCCTATCTGCCGGGCCGGCCCAAAGGTCCCTGGTGGAAGTGGAAGCGCGACCCGTATCTCGTCGACGCCGTGATGATGTACGCCCAGCGCGGCTCGGGTAAGCGCTCGTCCTTCTATTCCGACTACACCTTCGGCTGCTGGCGCGACGGCGAGAGCGGGCCGGAGCTCGTGCCCGTGGGGAAGGCCTATTTCGGCTTCACGGATGCCGAGCTGCTCAAGCTCGACCGTTTCGTCCGCAACCACACGACCCAGCGCTTCGGCCCGGTGCGCGAGGTCGCGTACGGCCCCGATCGCGGACTCGTGCTGGAGGTCGCGTTCGAAGGCATCCAGCGCTCGGCCCGGCATAAATCCGGCGTCGCGATGCGCTTTCCCCGCATCAACCGCATCCGCTGGGACAAACCGGCCGGCGAGGCGGACCGCCTCGACGCGCTCGAGCGAATCCTCTCCAAGGGAGAGACCGAGATGCATCCGACCGGAGGAGCCGGCCCATGAAGCGTGTCGCCGTCCAGACCCTCGCCGACGGTCCCGTGACGCGGCAGGTGCTCGCCCGGATCGTCGTGTCGACGCCGGGGCCGGGCTTCACCGAACTCACGGCGGATGTCGCGCGCCTGGTCCTCGCCAGCGGCATCAAGGCCGGCCTCGCGACGGTCTTCTGCCGCCATACCTCGGCCTCGCTCCTGATCGGCGAGAACGCCGATCCCGCCGTGCAGCACGACCTCCTGACAGCCCTGGACCGGCTGGCGCCGCGCCATGCCGGCTACGTGCACGATTCCGAGGGCCCGGACGACATGCCGGGCCACATCCGGGCCATGCTGACGGGGGCCTCGCTGTCCATCCCGATCATGGACGGGCGCCTCGGGCTCGGCACCTGGCAGGGCATCTTCCTCGCCGAGCATCGCGATGCGCCGCATCGCCGCGAAATCGTCGTCAACCTTAACGGGGGGTAAATTGCGCGGCGGCCATGACGGGGGCGCAGAAGGATTCTATGGTGAACGGCCATCGTTTCAGATTGTCGCACCTAGAGGCCGTTATGGACCCCTTCTAGCGTTCTCGCCGCTCGGCGAGAACGGGCCAAGGTCCATAACAGCCTCTACGCGATCGAACCAAAACAGAGCGGCCTGCGAATTGGGCGGGCAACTCCAGGCGGGAGACGCGTTCGTTGCAGGCTAGCGTCAAGATCATCATCGCCGACGATCATCCTCTCTTCCGCGAGGCGTTGCGGCGGGCGCTCGAAACCATCCTCCCCCAGGCCGAGGTCGCCGAATGTACGGGGCTCGACACGCTTCAGGAGCAACTCGGCCGCTCCCGCGACGTCGATCTCGTCCTGCTCGACCTGACCATGCCGGGGGTGCAGGGCTTCTCCGGGCTGATCTACCTCAGGGCCCAATATCCCGAGATCCCGATCGTGATCGTCTCGGCGAACGAGGATCCCGTCGTCATCCGCCGCGCGATCGATTTCGGCGCCTCGGGGTTCATCCCGAAATCGCTCGATCTCGACGGGATCGGCAACGCGGTGCGAACGGTGCTGTCGGGCGACATCTGGGCCCCTCCTGACGTCGATCTCGAGACGGCCGAGGATCGCGATACCTCCGACCTCGTGCGCCGTCTCGGTCGGCTGACGCCGCAGCAGATGCGGGTGCTGATGATGCTGTCGGAGGGGCTGCTGAACAAGCAGATCGCCTACGAGCTCAGCGTCTCGGAGGCGACGGTGAAGGCGCATGTCTCCGCGATCCTGCAGAAGCTCGGCGTCGACAGCCGCACCCAGGCGGTGATCGCGGCGGGCCGGATCGGCGCGACGGGCCGCACGAATTCCTGACGCGCGTCCCTGCGCGGCTCAGCGCGGGCGGCTCATGATCGAATAGGAACGGTAGGCGCGACCCCGGCGGGTCCAGGTGCCGCGGCGCGCTCCGCGGCCCACGCGCGGCGTGGGCTGGGTGGTCTGGTCGGGCGCGGCGTTGTTAGCCTCGGCCGCGCTGCTTTGCAGGTCGGACAGCTTCTGGGCCTGGGCGGCGAGGCTGCGGTCGGCCTCGCTCACGTCCCGCCTTACGGTCGACAGGCGGCGCTGTGCGGTGGCCAGTTCCGACTGCACGTCCGCCTTGGCCTGCGTCATGCGAGAGAGTTCCTCGCGCGTCGCGAGCATCTTCTTCTCGAGCCCGCCGGCCTCCGCGATCAGGGCCGTCTGCTTGGCGAGATCGGCCGAGAGCGTGTCGGCCTTCGTCCTCATCTCGACGAGTTGCAGCCGTTGCGCCTTCTGCACCGACGAGGCGGACCAGGACGAGAGACCGAACAGGACCCAGCCGAGCACGGCGAAGGCCGCGAGGATGAGCGCAAGCGGCCGCGTCAGTTCGTGCCTCAGATCGACCGCCATGTGACCTCGTGAACCCAGGGCGCGCCCGCGCGTGGCGAGAGCGATATTCGATGTCCTTGCGCCCAGCCATCGCTGATGGCGGCACATTATGATCGCAGCAAGGCGATCGATCCGCTAAATGCGAGGCTTCAGCCCGTACCTGAGAAAGATCGAGGACAGCCGGACCATGCCGCTGGTGGCGAGGCGCAAGGTCGCCGAGACGTGGAGGGATGCCGTGGGGCGCCGCGCGGGCCTGCGCGCTCCGTCGTGCCTCGCCAGATTCGACGCACTCCTCGGCGCGGGACTGGACGAGGGCGAGGCGGCCTATCGCGTCCTCGCGGAGGAGGACCTGCTCTGGGTCGTGGACGAGCCGGGTTCCGCGGCCCCAGCCGCCGGCGCCTCCGACGAGGTGCCGGCGGTCTGAGGTCGTCCGATCAGGCCCGTCCGGCGGCGAGCGGGGGCGCCTCACCCTCATCGGCGAGAGCCGCCTCCTGCGTCCCGTCCGTCGGGTTCAGCGCCGCATCGAGGCAGAGGGCCGCGGCGTCGACGAGCCGGCTGACGCAGGCATCGGACCGCGCGGTCTCGCAGACCGTCTTCGACTGGTCCTGCGCCGTCCCCCACGAGCCGACCACGATCCGCGCATCGGGGAAGCGGCGGCGGAGCCGGCGCACCGCGTAGCGGATATGCACCGGGGAGCCCGTATCGAGATAGGACAGGACGACGATGCGGGTGTCGTGTTCGGGCATCTGGACGATGCTCGCACCCGGCATCAGGCTCTCCGCAGCCTCGACGCGCGTGCCGAGGCCGTGCTTCTCGAGAATCTGCGCCAGCATCAGCGCGCCGATGCGGTCGAGTTCGTTCCGGCCCGCGATGCAGACGACGGCGGCCGCGCCACGCCAACCGGCCGGCAGGGCGGCGCGATCGATGACCGGGAGCCGCGCGGCCGAGAGGTCGGCCTCCTCCAGCGAAACATCGAGGCCCTCGTCGCCGGCCGCGCGCTTGACCTCGCGGCGGGTCTCGGGTCGCCGGTCTTCCGGATCGCCGGGCGGATCCTCGTGCTCCTCGAGGTCCTCGATGAGCAGCGCCATCGTATCGCCGATCCGCGTCAGATGATCGTCGTCGAGCGCCCGGCGCGAGAGATCGGCCTGGGCGAGACCGAGGCTCTTCGTCGCCACCTCGTCGTAGAAGGTCGAGAGCCGGTGCTCCTTGAGGAAGTCCTCCGCCTGTTCGATCGCCTCGCCGGAATCGCCGGCCAGGACTCTCTGGTAGAAGCTCTCGGTGACCGTGAGCGGTGGTCGGTCCCCCAGCATCACGTCGAGGAAGGCCAGCCGCTCGACATGGCGGCCGAGGACGACGAGGCAGACGGTCAGCGGCGTCGCCAGAAGGAGACCGATCGGCCCCCAGAGCCAGGTCCAGAACGTGACCGAGGCGATCACCGCGATCGGCGAGAGGCCGGTCGAGTGGCCGTAGACCAGCGGCTCGATCACCTGGCCCAGCAGGAATTCGGACACCCCGAAGAAGATCGCCGTGATGACCAGCATCGTCCAGTTCGGATCGACGGCCGCGGCCAGGACGAGCGGTCCGAGCGTGGCGATGACGACGCCGACATAGGGAATGAAGCGGGAGATCGCCGCGAGGATGCCCCAGAGGATCGGGCTCGGCACGCCGATCAGCCACAGCCCGATCCCGACGACGATGCCGAAACTTCCGTTCAGCAGCACCTGCACGAGGAAGAAGCGCGAGAGGCGGGTCGCGGCGTCGTTCATCGCCGCGGTCGTGCGCTGGAGGTCGCGCGAGCCGGCGAGGCGGATCGCGCGGTTCCGGAGGTCGCCGCGCTGGAGCAGCATGAAGACCGTGAAGACGATCACGAGGCCCGTCATCGCCAGGGGATGCAGCACCGGCGAGATGACGTTCAGCAACGTCGTGATCGGGCTCGACTGGGTGGTGATCTCGACCGGGATCGGCTTCTGGATCGGCGGTGCGGTCGGGTTGTCCGTCGCGGCCGGCTTCCGGCCGAACTCCTCCGACAGGTTCTGCAGCATGTCGGCGAAGCGTTCGAGGGGGCCGCTGCCGGAGGCGGCCGATTTCATCGCGCCGATCTTCTCGCGGATGGTCGATTGATAGCGCGGCAGCTCGCCGGCGAGGTCCGTTGCCTGGCTCGCGACCACGGTCGCGATGCCGAAGAGGGCGAGGAAGGCGAGCAGAACGACGAGAGCGACCGGGAAGGCGCGGCCCAGGCCGAAGCCTTGCAGCAGCCGCACCGGGATCGCGAGCACGAAGCTCAGCAGCACCGCGATGACGAAGGGGACCAGAACTTCACGGGCGAGATACAGGCCGGCGACGACGATCCCGGCGGCGACGAGCGCACTCGCGTTGAAGCGCGGCCCCTTACCCTCGACTTCGCCGCGCCGGGAAGAAGAGAACGCGCCCGCCATAGAACCATCCGATCCGCCGAGCCCGTTCTCGGCGGGGTCACAACGCGAGAGGTCCCCGATCGATCCGAGGCGTCTCCCCGATTTTGCCGGAGGTCAGGCCTTGGCGCCCGTGTCGCCGACGAGCCCTGCCGCCGTGATGCCGGCGAGGGCGCAGGCCTCGTCCTTGTCCGACAGGTCGCCCGAGACGCCGACGGCACCGATCACGGCGCCGCCGTCGCGGATGAGGACGCCGCCCGCGACCGGAACGAGCCGGCCTCCGCTCGCGACGGCTGCGGCGGTCACGAAGGCCTCGCCGGCGGGGCCCGTGGCGATGCGGTCGGCGAGAACCCGGCTGCCGGCCCCGACCCCGAGCGCGCCCCAGGCCTTCCCGGCCGCGATCTCGACCCGCAGGATGCCCGAGCCGTCCTCGCGCTTCAGCGCCACCATGTGTCCGCCGGCATCGAGGACGACCACCGTCATCGGCGCCAGCGACTGGGCGCGCGCGTCTGCAAGGGCCGCGTCTACGATCGTCGAAGCCTGTGCAAGGGTGAGGCTGGCCATGATCCGTCCTGTCTGCGGTGAGCGGTCTGCCTCCGCGGTAGCATCGGCGGGGGCGTGTTGCCAGCGCGGGGGCTGGCGGCTCCGTCAGCCGGCGCTCGCGAGGCGCCCGAGATAGCTCTCCGCGCTGCCCCAGTCGGAGGCCGATCCGGACAGCCCGACATAGCCGTCCGGCCGGACGATGACGAGCGTTCCCGGAACCACCGGCTTACGCGGCTCCGCTTCGAGCAGGGACGGGAAGCGCGCGGCGAGCCCCGCGCCTCGCGCCGCATCGTCGGTATAGAGGACGAAGCGAGGCTCGCGCCCGCTTCCGGGAGGCGCGCCTCGGTCGTGCCGGGGATCCCAGCGCGTGCCCCCTCCTGAGCCATGGGACAGCGGACTGTTCGGGTAGGCGATGTTGATCTCGCTCATCGTGGAGACCATCCCCGCCCGGACTGCCTTGAACCCCAGCAGGAACCGCATGACGGCATCGCGCAGAAACCGGGCGGCCGGCCGGGACAGGGTCGCCGCGGCCGTGAGACGCGTCGCGTTGCGCAGAACCATGTCGCCGACCGCCGAGCGCTCCGCGCTGTAGCTGTCGAGCAGGACCGGGTCGGCCGATCCCCGAACCACCATCGCCAGCTTCCAGGCGAGATTGATCGCGTCCTGCATCCCCGTATTCATGCCCTGGCCCCCGGCGGGGCTGTGGATATGGGCGGCGTCTCCGGCCAGGAACACGCGCCCGTATCGGTAATCGGCGACCTTCCTCTCGTTGATGCGGAAGTTCGACAGCCAGACAGGGTCCGTCAGACGGAAGCCGCCGCCGGCGCGCGCGTCGGCCAGGGCCTGGACCTCCGCCAGCGTCGGCGCGTCGCGCGGGCGGGACGGGTCGCTCTTTCCGACCGGCGCGACGACACGCGCCCTCCCGCCCGGCAGCGGAAACACGACGAAGGGGCCGTCGGGGTGAAAATGGATCGAGAGTTCGTCGCTCGGCGGCGCCTTCGGCCCCTCGATGCGGATATCGGCGAGCAGCCAGTCGTCCCCTTGAGCCGAGCCGGCGAACGTCGCCCCGAGGCCGTGCCGGACCGTGCTGTGGGCGCCGTCGCAGCCGATCAGCCAATCCGCCTGCACGACCTCCTCGCGGCCGTCGACATGGCGCAAAGTCGCCTCGACCCCGGTCTCGCGCGCCGTGAAGCCGGTCAGTTCGACCTCCCGCTCGATCTCGACCCCCAGCGATCGAAGATGATCCGTCAGGAGGCGCTCGGTGTCGCGCTGGGGGATCATGAGCGCGTAGTTGTACGCGCTCGCAATGGCATCGAAGCGCGGCGTGCCGAGGAGGGCGCCGTCGCTGCGGATGGCGGCGCCGCGGGCGCGAAGGCCCGCATCGAGGAAGGGCGCGGTGCAGCCCATCCGATCCATCAGTTCGAGGGTTCGGGACCACAGGACGAGGGCCTTCGACGTCTCGGTCTGATGGGGCGATGCGTCGATGATCCGAACGGCGATCCCGTATCGAGCAAGCTCGGCCGCCATCGTCAGACCCACCGGACCCGCGCCTGCGACGAGAACGGTCGGCATGTCTTGCTCCGCAGGCGGCAAGGGGTCGGTGCCGGCCGAGATCCGCGATGCGGATTCGGCCGGCACGTTGTCCTATTCTTCCTCGAAGAGCCAGAGCTCGGCCGTCGGTTGCGGCCTGCCGTAGCTCCCCTCGCGGAGGCCGAGGAAGGCCGGGATGCGCCGCCGCTGGGCATCGGTCAGCGACGTCACGAGCGGCTTCAGCGCCGTCGCGACGGTCTTGAGATCCGCAGCACGCGCGGCTTCCGCATCGGCGACGCGGACCAGGATGTCGACGAAATCCTGCGGCTGGGCTGCCTTGGCGCGGTCAGCCCGGCGCGCGGCGGCATTCTTGGCGACCTGGCGGATCGCGGTCTCGACGGGCGTCCAGAGCTTGTCTTGATCGGCGTTGAGACCGATCACCGTCTTGAGCGCGGAGAGCCGCGCCGCGAGCACCGCATCGGCGTCCTCCGCCGTGTGGAGTTCGATCATCTGGGGAGCCGCGCCGGGCTGGGCCGGGGCCGTCTGGGCCGGTGCGGTCTGCGCCTGCGCCGTCGCGCTTCCGAACGTCATCAGGGCGAATGCCGCCGCCAGAACCTTTATCGTGGTCATCGTCGGTCTCATGTCTCGGAGGGATCGGAGGGATGGGGCGCGGTCACTGCCAGGTGCCGTCGGGGCGGCGGCCGTGGAACGGCGTGTCGCGGCAATGTCCCCAGGGGCCGTGCCAGTAGCCGGGAGGGCAGCCGTTGCCGAAAAAGTCGGCGCGCGCGGCTCCGGCCCAGCCCCCGCCGGGGAGCGGACCGGAATAGGGCGTGTCGCGGCAGTGACCCCATGGGCCGCGCCAGGCGAACGGTCCGCAGCCGCCCGACACGAGCGTCACGTCGAGCGAAGGACCGGCCAGGGAACGGTCCATCGGAACGCCCGCAGCCGAAGCAGGCATAGCGGCGCAAACCGCGAGCCCGAAAGCCGCGGTAATGATCGGTAGGATTTTCATCGAATTATCCTCGTTTGACGATCGATGAAAAGAAGATGGGCCGTTTGTGCCGATTATCTTTTCGGGGAAAGCAGTAGGCGTGGCTATTTGCGAGAGCAATCGCTGGAAGCGTATGCGGAGCCCCGCCGCCGATGTTTTTCTTCAGGAGGTGAAGACGTCTCCCGCCGACGCGCGAATGACGGGGCTAGCGGTCGAGACGAAGGCGGGCTTCCGGCCGGCGGGGACCTGTCCCGATCCTCGTCAATCGATCGACGAGCGACCCCAGTCGGGGCGCGGGCCGACACCCGAAAAGGCCGGCTTGCCGAGGCCGTAATCGGAGCCGACATAGCCCGGGCCACCCATCACCCGCGTCGGAGGCCTGCGGGGGTGGCGCCGCGCCGGACCGTAATCCTGCTCGTCCCAGATCTGCCCATAGCGGGAGGGCTGCGGATAGCCATACGCGCCTATCGGTGGCTCGCGAAGATCGGCGGCCACGGCCGGGATCGCCGCAGCCAGCACGAGGCAGGCGGCGAGGCCGGAAATCACGACGAATCGCATGGGATCGGTCCTGTCCGGGCGCAACCTGCGCCGCAGGCGGATCAGAAAGCGTTAACGCTCCCGAAAGCCCTCCGGCCGGACAGGC
This sequence comes from Enterovirga rhinocerotis, assembly GCF_004363955.1. GTDB lineage: Bacteria > Pseudomonadota > Alphaproteobacteria > Rhizobiales > Beijerinckiaceae > Enterovirga > Enterovirga rhinocerotis. The sequence continues at coordinate 2,202,615 of NZ_SNZR01000011.1, read as the reverse complement.
GCGAAGACCGCGCGCTTCCCCGACACACCGCGCAGGTCGAACTGGCCGAGGGGCGTCAACGGCCTCGAGCAGTGGCGCGCGAAGGGCTCCGAGGTCAGGATCGCCTGGTCGAGCGTGCCGCAGAGCGCTTCGAGGCGCGAGGCCTCGTTGACGGCGGGGCCGATGACGGTGAATTCGAGCCGGCTGGCGGCGCCGATATTGCCGTAGAAGACCTCTCCGAGATGGAGAGCGATGTCGAGATCGAGCCGCGGCGTGCCGGGATGGCGGTCGTTCACGGCGGCGTTGCGCGCGAGGGCATCCAGTGCCGCGTCGAGCGCGCTGTCGCAGGCCGCGCCCTCCGAACTCATCACGGGGAAGGCGGCGAGGAGGCCGTCGCCGAGGAATTTCAGAACCTCGCCGCCTGCGGCCTCGACGGGCTCGGCCATGGCGGCGAGATGCTCGCCGAGCCGCCCGATCACGCCCGCGCCTTCGCGCTCCGTCGCGGAGGTGAAGCCGCGCAGATCGGCGAACATCAGCGCCCCCGTGACGCGATGGCCCTCTCCGGGGCGGATCTGGCCTCCGAGGACATGTCCTCCCGCATCATGGCCGATATAGGCGCGCAGGACGGAGCCCATCACGTCCGCGAGGAGGATCCTGTAGGCGGCGAGGCCGACCGCCGGAGTGACGGCGGTCAGGGCCTCGATCTCCGCCGGCGAAAAACCGCCCGGCTTGTCGGTCGCGGCCGAGATCGCGGTGCCGAGGAGCGCGCCGACATGGCCGCCGAACGCGAGGAGACGCAGGAGGAGGTCCGTTCCTCCGTTCCGCTGCATCGCCTCCATGACGGGATAGCCGGCGACGCTTCCCGGCTGCTCGAGCCGCCACCGGCCGAGCAGCCGATTGGTCTTCAGCATCTCGGGGAAGGGCGAGTGCTCATAGGCGGCGTCGAATTCCTCGTGACCCAGCACCTCGCGCGTCGCTCCGGTGTCGCGCAGCCAGACGATGTTCTCGCTGCGCTTTGCGGGGTCGAGGGTCGGGAAGGAGAGATGGGTGCGCCAGAGCGGGAGGCCGGCGGCTGCCAGCCGTTCGGACACCCCGGTCAACAGGGTGGCGACGTCGTCGCCTTCGAGGCCGTATTCGACGGCCCAGTCCTGGGTTGGGCGGATGTCGATGATCGGTCTTTCACCCATGTCGGGCCTTAACCCGACCAGCCTCGCGCGGAAAGAGTGCGGCGAGGCCCGCCGTGCTCGCGGATGCGATGCCCCGCTCGGTGATGATCCCCGTCACGAGCCGCGCCGGGGTGACGTCGAAGGCGGGGTTGGCGGCGGGGCTGCCGGGCGAGGCGATCTCGACGGTGACGATCCCGCCCGTCTCCGCGCGCCCCGTCATATGCGTGACCTCGCGCGCCGGACGTTCCTCGATCGGGATCTCGGCGACGCCGTCGGCGAGCGTCCAGTCGATGGTCGACGAGGGCAGGGCGGCATAGAAGGGCACGCCGTTGTCCTTCGCCGCGAGGGCCTTGAGGTAGGTCCCGATCTTGTTCGCGACGTCGCCCGTCGCGGTCGTCCGATCCGAGCCCACGATACAGAGATCGACGCGGCCGTGCTGCATCAGGTGGCCGCCGGCATTGTCGGCGACGATCGTGTGCCGGATGCTGTGCTGGCGCAGTTCGAAGGCCGTCAGCGCCGCGCCCTGGTTCCGCGGCCGGGTCTCGTCGACCCAGACATGGAGCGGGATGCCCTCGTCATGGGCGACATAGATCGGCGCGAGGGCGGTGCCCCAATCGACCGTCGCGAGCCAGCCGGCGTTGCAATGGGTGAGGACGTTGACCTCCCGGCCGGTCCGCGCATGCGCCTCGCGCAGGAGCGCCGCGCCGTGAACCCCGATGGCACGGCAGGTCTCGACATCCTCGTCGGCCATGGCGGCGGCGAGCCGATACGCTTCGGCGGTGCGGTCGTTCACCTCGGGGCGGCCGAGCGCCGCGGCCATCCGGTCCAGTGCCCAGCGCAGGTTGACGGCCGTCGGTCGGGTGGCGGCGAGCGTCTCGACCGCATGCGCGAGGCCGGCCTCGGAGGCGTCCTCGCGCATGGCGAGCGCGAGCCCGTAGGCGGCCGTCACGCCGATCAGCGGCGCGCCGCGCACGACCATGGTCCGGATCGCCTCGGCCGCATCGGCGAGCGAGGCGAGCGGCCGGACCACGACCTCGTGCGGAAGCCGCGTCTGGTCGATGACCTCGACGGTTTCCCCGTCGGCCGCGAGCCGGATGGTGCGGGTCGGGCAGCCGTCGATGTTCATGGCAGGAGCGGCTCTTCCGACTGATAGTAGGACTCGATCGAGCGTCCGCGACGAAAGATTCTCGCGATGATGATCTCGTCGTCCTCGATCGTGTAGGTGATCACGGCGCGTCTCTCGACAGGCCATGTCCTGAGGCCGTGCCGCAGATCGTCCCGCGGGCGGCCGGCCTCGCCGGATAGTCCAACTCGCTCGCACGCTGCGACGAGGCGGCCGATATAGCGCTCGGCGATCGCAGGTGACGCTTCGAGCGAAATGTAAGCGAGGATGTCGGCGAGGTCGTTCAGGGCATTCTGGCTGAACCTGACCTCACGCGGCCGCATCCCGCCTCGCTCTGGATTTGGCGATCACGGCCTGAAGGTGAGCCTTCACCTCGTCGAGCGACAACGTAGGGCGGGGGTCGTCCAAAGCCGCGTTGATGCCGGCTTTGAGCGAGCGCAGTTCTTCGGCTCGTGCCTCTTGCCGTCGTGTCCACACGCGCAAGGCGTCCGCAACCACCTCCTCGCGGGAGCCATATTCTCCCGCTGCCACAGCGCAGTCGATGTCCGCTCCGAATTCCTCCGGAATGGAAACGGCGATCGTCTTGACGGCCACGGCGCAGGCTCCTCGCTCGCCTTAAATCGTAGCCGATCTCCGGCCGCGGGTCACGTTCAATGCCCCTCGAAGGCGAGGAGCGTGCGGACGTCCACCCCGGCCGCACGCAGCTTCTCGGCGCCGCCGAGATCGGGGAGGTCGATGACGAAACAGGCCGCGACGACCTCGGCGCCGAGGCGGCGCAGGAGTTCGACCGCGCCGAGGGCGGTGCCGCCCGTCGCGATGAGGTCGTCGACGAGGATGACGCGCTCGCCCTTGACGAGGGCGTCGGCATGCATCTCCATCTCGTCCTCGCCGTATTCGAGGAGGTAGGAGACCCGCACCGTCTCGTGCGGCAGCTTGCCCTTCTTGCGGATCGGCACGAAGCCGGCGGACAATTGATGCGCCACCGCGCCGCCGAGGATGAAGCCGCGCGCCTCGATCCCCGCGACCTTGTCCACCTTGGCTCCGGCATAGGGCTGGACGAGTTCGTCGACAGCGCGCCGGAAGGCCCAGGCATCGCCGAGCAGCGTCGTGATGTCCCGGAACATGATGCCGGGCTTCGGATAGTCCGGGATGGTCCGGATGACGTCCTTGAGGACGCGGGCGTTCGGCTTTGTCATGACGGGAGACAGGGCAGAGAAGCCGGGCGCCCGTCAAGACGGTTCGGGCGCGGTCAGGCCGCCCGGTCGAGCCGTGGATCGTCGCCCGCCGGCCGGGCCGAATAGAAGGAGGCGTTCTGCTTCCCTTCCAGCGCCTCGGCCGTGAACCGGATCATGTGGTGCGACACGAAGCCCATGTTGAAGATCGCCTCGACCTGACCCTTCTTCAGCGCCTTGTACGCGGCGCGCCAGAAGATGCCGCGATACTCGCTGAAGATCCCGACCCGCACCGCGATGTTGCCGCCGAGGATCAGGCCTCGGCGGATATTGGCCCAGGTCAGGCGGCTCCGGGCGGGTGTCTTGATGCGGTTGCCGTAGGTGTGCTCGACCTGATGCAGGAAGCGGTCGAACAGGCGCTGTGGCTCGTAGGCATGCGCGATGCAGCGTCGCCACGCCGCGAGCACCTCCTCGTACGGCATCAGAAAGCGCACGTTCGATTCGCGCGCCGGGTCCTCGTCGATCCGACCGGCCTTCTCCAGCCTGTCCCAGAGCGGCGTCTTGGGCAGGGCCTGCAGGAGATTGATCGTCAGGACGGGCACGCCCGAGGCGTCGACGAAGTCGCGGAGGCGTGCATCGCTGCCCGGCTTGTCCGAATCGAGCCCGAGGATGATCCCCGACGTCACTTCGAGCCCGTAGCCGTTCAGGGTCTCGATCGAGTCGAGGATCGGCAGCTTCGCGTTGTGGCCCTTGTCGATGCTGCGCAGAGCCTCCGTATCCGGGGTCTCGATGCCGACGAAGACGGTCATGAAATTCGCCTGCCGCATCAACTCCATGATCTCGGGCTGCTGGGACAGGTTCAGCGTCGCCTCGCAGGCGAATTGGAGCGGGTAGCCGTTCCGTTTCTGCCACGCGACGAGATGGGGCAGCATCTCGCGCGTGGCTTTCCGGTTGGCGATGAAGTTGTCGTCCACGAAATAGACGACGGCCGGATAGTTCGGCCGCGCGATCAGGGCATCGAGTTCCGCGCAGATCTGTTCCGGCGTCTTCAGGCGCGGCTGGCGACCGTAGAGGGCGGGGATGTCGCAGAATTCGCAGCGATAGGGGCAGCCGGAGGAGAATTGGAGGCTGCCGATGAGGTAGCGGCCGAGCGGGATCTGGTCATAGGCGGGCCGCGGGAAATCGGGCAGCGGCAGGCGTTCGGCCGTCTCGAAGCGCACCTGTTCGCCGGGTCGGGCGACGCTGGCGTCGAGGCGCCGGATCAACGCGTCCGTCGCATCCCCCATCTCGCCGAGATGCAGGTAGTCGAATGCGCCGTACCAGTCCGGCGCGCCGGAGGCCGAGGGGCCGCCGAGCACCGCGACCTTGCCGGCCGCCTGCGCGCGCTCGCGGATGTCGTTGATCTGGCCGGCCTGGATATGCATCCCGCTGACGAAAACGGCATCCGCCCAGGCGAAATCGGCGTCCGTCGCCTGCGCGATGTTCTCGTCCACGAACCTGACGGGCCAGCTCTCCGGCATGTAGGCCGCGATGAGGAGAAGGCCCTGCGGCGGCATGAAGGCCTTGACGCCCCCCATCAGGGGATAGGCATGGGCGAAGGTGCCGAAGGACGGCGTATAGGCGGGAAAGACGCAGAGGATGCGTCGGCTGTTGGCGACGGCAATCGGGCAGCGCAAAGCGATCTCCGGGGCCGATGATCGGCCCGTTTCGCCCCGCCCAGGAGAGCGCGGCGGGCGTCCGCCGTCAATGCGACCCGGTGGACCTCGCGGAGCTGCGCCTCAGCGGAGCGGCGCCACCGTCAATTCGAATCCGGCAGCCTTCAGAACGCCGAGGAGCGTCGAGAGTTTCGGATCGCCGCCCTTGGTCAGTCCCTTGTCGAGGACCATGCGCGAGACGCTGGCGGCCTCGGCCGTGCTGGCGACGCCATTGACGCGCGCGACGATGCCGAGGGCGTCGGCGATGGTGCCCGCATCGCCTGTGGCGAAGGCGTCGCGCAGCAGATCCAGCTGGTCCGCGGGATCGGTGAAATACATCTCAGGCTCGAAGGGGGTCGTCTTGAGGGGCACGGCTCACTCCGATGTCTTGTTCCGATGCTGTCGCGGCGGCCCGAGGAAGGCCGGCACCGCGATGAAGGCCGCCAGCAGCGTGTAGACGAGAGAGATCGTCAGCAGCTTGCCCATGCTCGCGGTGCCGGGGTGCTTCGAGAGCCAGAGGCTGCCGAAGGCGATTCCCGTCACGAGCGAGGAGAAGAAGATCGCCCGCGTCAGGCTCGAGGCCAGCATGTCGGTCATGCCGTCCCGCCAGGCGATCATGTAGTAGATGTGGAAATTGACGCCGACCGCCAGCATCAGCGGCAAGGCGATGATGTTGGCGAGGTTGAGCGGCATGCCGATGAGATAGGCCGTCTCCAGCGTCAGCAGCGTCGCGATCACGAGCGGGCCGAGCGTCAGCGCGACGTCGAACGGGTTCCTGAGGGCGATCGTCAGGATCACGAAGATCGCCGCGAGGGCGAGCGAGCCCGCGATCACGAAGGACTGGCCGATGACGCGCCCGGCCTCGACCACCTCGATCGGCGGGCCGGAGGCATTCGGCGCGACCGCGCGCACCGCGTCGCTGAAGCGTTCCAGCACCGCGTTGTCGTTGGCGTCGCCCTTCGGCGTGACGTCGATCCGCGCGGCGCCCTTGTCGGAGAGCCAGTCGCGCCGGATGTCCTCCGGCAGGGTGTCGACGGTGATCCGCTCGGGCGCGAGCATCAGCCTCAGCCGCTCGAACAGGGCCGGGAGGTCGCCGACCAGGGCGACGGCCGCGGCCTGCCGCGTCGCCGGCGTTGCATCGGCGAGGCGGGTGAAGGCGGCGGCGAGGCGGGCCTGCGGATCGCCCGGCTTCGCCTTGGCCTCGAGGGCGGTGGCGGTGCGGCGGAGCGCGGTCACGATCTCCTCGTCGCTCGGCGCGGCGACGGCCGGCGGCGGATCGGTCAGGGCGACGAGTTCCTCGGCCGCCTTCCGGATCAGGGCGAGCTTCTCGTCCTGATCCGCCGGCAGGAAGGTCTGGATCGAGATCACCTGCGCGACTTCCGGCAGGGCGGAGAGCCGGTCGGAGAGCGGGCCCACGGCGGCGAGGTCGGCGGCCACGACGGCGATGGTGTTCGGCGTCTGGCCCGGCGTGCGCGTGAGGTCGAGGAAGGTCGCGACGCCCTCGGTCTTCTCGCTGCGCAGATGCATCGGGTTCGCGTCGAACTCGATCTTGAGCAGAAAGGGGAGGCCCGCCGCGACGAGCAGGACCGAGGCGCCGATGACGAGCTTGCGGTTGCGCAGGATCCAATGATCGATGGCGGCGAGGCGAGGGCTCTCGACCGTGTCCGGCTCGCCCGGCGGCTTCATCACCGCGATCAGCGCGGGCAGGAGCGTCAGGCTCGACAGGAAGGCGACGATCATGCCGACGCCGGTGATGAGGCCGAGTTCCGAGACGCCCTTGAAGGAGGTCGGCAGGAACGAGAAGAAGCCCGCCAGCAGCGACATGGCAGCCAGCATCAGGGACCAGCCGATGCCGCGACCGGATCGCCTGAGGGCCTCCCTCACGTCGTCGAACTTGTGGCGCTCGTCGCGGTAGCGGACCGCGACCTGGATGCCGAAATCGACCCCGAGCCCGAGGAACAGGGCAGCGACCGAGACCGAGATCACGTTGAAGCGCCCGACCATCAGGAGGCCGAGCGCGATCGTCATGACGAGCCCGGCGAAGGTCGTCAGCAGCACGGCCGCGATCACGCGGCCGGATTTCAGGGCGAAGAAGAGGAGGACCGCGATCGCGACCGCCGACAGCCCGAGATGGAGCGGGGCGCCGTCGCGGACGGTGGCGAATTCCTCGTCCGCGAGCGGCGCGGAGCCGGTCAGGCGGACCCGGATGCCGTTCTCGAGGGTCAGCTCGTTCCGGGCGATCTGGGCGCGGATCTCGCCGATCGCCACAGCGGCCGGCTCGAGGGCGTCGAAATCGAGGGCGGGGTCGATGAGGACGAAGCGCCGCAGCTCTCGCGTTTCGGGTGCCTTGCCCGACATCAGACCCTGCCAGGAGAGCCAGGCCTTCTGACCGCCCAGGACGCGGTCCACGGTGGCGGTGACCTGGTCGAGCAGGGCTGCGTTATCGGCCAGCGCGCCCTGCTGGGCGCCGAGCTGGATCAGCCGCAGCAGGCCGCGGAGCGTCGGATCGCCGGCGAGGGAGAGCAGCAGTTCCTGCTGCTGGACGAGGCCCTGGGTTGTCGCCCGGACCTCGTCGAGCGGGAGGAGAAGGAGCCCGTTCCGGTCGAAGAAGGGGCCGCCGTCCGGACGCCATGCGGAGAGGATGGCCGGGTTGCGCGCTCCTCGCAGCGCTTCGAGCAGCTTTGCCGCCCCGCGATCGGCGAGCTCGGGCGTCTCGCCGTCAACCACCGCGACGATCAGTTTCGAGAGCTGGGGGAAGCCGTCCTCGAACGTGATCTTGTCGCGTGTCCACGCGTCGTGGGTCTCGATGAGCTGGTTCGTCTCCGTGGTGATGGCGAAGCGCGTCGCCGCCACGTAGACGCCGCCGAGCGTCAGCAGGAGCGACAGGACGATCACGAACCAGGGGTGGCGGATCGAGGCTCCGACCAGGGCGCCGCCGAGGCGGCTCGTCGGCGAGGGCGTCGTCGGCGAGGGCGTCGGATGGCCGTCGGTCTCGGAGGATCGCTGCAAGAGAATGGTCCTGGAGGTGCGGTCAGAGGATCGGGAAGTTCGGAGCCGCCTCGTGCGGCAGGTACCCGCCGAGGCGCGGATCGTCGGCGATCTCGATCGCGCGCCGATAGGGCAGGAAGCCGGCGCGGAGATAGAGCGGCATCGCGGCCGGGTGGTCGAGCGTGCAGGTATGGAGCCACAGACGTTTGATCGGGCGCGCGAAGGCGCGGGCCACGGCCTCGGCCAGCAGCGCCCTGCCGAGGCCCCTGCCGCAGGCCTCGGGGACGAGCCCGAAGAAGACGAGCTCGCCTTCGCCGGCCCGGCGCATGTCGATCTCGATCAGCGCCGTGTCGACCCCGTCCTCGACATAGACGAAGGCTTCGACATCCGGATGCCTGATCTGCGCCAGCAGGGCGGCGTCGGTGAGGACGGCGCGCGTGAACCACAGCCAGGGTGCGCCGATGCGGGAATAGAGGGCGCGATAGCGCGGCACGTCGTCCCGCAGCCGCTCCAGGCGCCCGGGCAGAGGCGCCCTGGAGGTCGCGGCGGGAGGCGGGGCGTGAAGTTCGAGATAGGTGGCGATCGCGGCGATCTTGCCGCGGGGCAGATCGACGATTCCGTCTCGGGGGACCGGGGGCCGGCGTGGCTGGCGGGCGAGCAAGGGTTCTCTCGTCATTCGCAGATCGCGCGAAGACGATTTATGCTGCCGCCGCCCGCTTGGCCATCGGCCGTCGGTGGATGCAGGGACGCGGGCGCGGGTCGGACGTTGAGAAACGGCTCGGGGACCATTACGTGGGGCGCGGGCCCGGAAGGGCGAAGGAGTTCTCGATGAGGCGGGTTGTCGTAACCGGGATGGGCATCGTGTCGTCCATCGGGAACAACACGCAGGAGGTCCTGGCCTCGCTCCGTGAGGCCAAACCCGGGATCAGCCGGGCGGAGGACTATGCGCGGCTGGGCTTCCGCTGCCAGGTGCACGGGGCCCCGGACATCAAGGCCGAGGATATCGTCGACCGCCGCGCCATGCGCTTCCACGGCGGCGGCACGGCCTGGAACCACATCGCCATGGACCAGGCGATCCAGGATTCGGGGCTCGAGCCGTCCGAGGTCTCCAACGAGCGGACCGGGATCATCATGGGTTCGGGGGGACCCTCGACCCGCGTGATCGTCGATTCGGCCCATATCACGGAGACGAAGGGGCCGAAGCGCGTCGGGCCCTTCGCGGTGCCGAAGGCCATGTCCTCGACCGCCTCCGCGACCCTCGCCACCTGGTTCAAAATCAAGGGCGTGAACTATTCCATCTCGTCGGCCTGCGCGACGTCGAATCATTGCATCGGCAACGCCTACGAGATGATCCAGTACGGCAAGCAGGACGTGGTCTTCGCCGGCGGCTGCGAGGATCTCGACTGGACGCTCTCGGTCCTGTTCGACGCGATGGGTGCGATGTCGTCGAAATATAACGACACGCCCGGCCGCGCCTCGCGCGCCTACGACGCGAACCGCGACGGCTTCGTCATCGCGGGCGGGGCGGGCGTGCTCGTCCTCGAGGAACTCGAACACGCCAAGGCGCGCGGCGCGCGCATCTACGGCGAGATCGCCGGCTACGGCGCGACTTCGGACGGCTACGACATGGTGGCGCCTTCGGGCGAGGGCGCCGAGCGCTGCATGCGCATGGCCTTGCAGGGCGTCGGCCCGAAGGTCGCCTACATCAACCCCCACGCCACCTCGACGCCCGTCGGCGACGAGAAGGAGATCGAGGCGATCCGCGCCGTCTTCGGCGCGGGCGATGCCTGCCCGCCGATCTCGGCGACGAAGTCTCTCACGGGCCATTCGCTCGGGGCGACGGGCGTGCAGGAGGCGATCTACTCCCTGCTCATGATGCAGAACGGCTTCATCTGCGAGAGCGCCAATATCGAGGAGATCGACCCGCTCTTCGCCGACATGCCGATCGTCCGCAAGCGCGTCGACGGGGCCGAGCTCGGCTGCGTGATGTCGAATTCCTTCGGCTTCGGCGGCACGAACGCGACGATCGTGATGAAGCACGTGGATGCGTGAGGGGTGGGCACGCCCCGCCGTCCCGAAGCCTCGCATTCCGCGGCCGTGACGGTGGCGCGTGCCGATGCTGCCGTGCGGCCGGTCTGTGCCGCCCCGGCCTCGCGGATCAGGAACCGCCCGTGAGAAGCAGCGCGCCGCCTGCCGCGGCCGCGGACAGCAGAACGACGACCCCGATCCCGTAGACTGCCACCAAGGCGCGATACGATCGGGGATATCTGTCTCGCGGGACGCGGCCGAACCGGGTCTCGGCGACCCCGTCGCGCAGCGTCCGGGCCATCGCCCATCCGGTCACGGCCGCCCCCGACACCCCTGCAACCACCGTGACGATCTGGGCGGCCTGGTAGGCCAGCGGGACCGAGCCGCTCATGGGGCGAGGCCGGTCAACGCCAGCAATGCGATGACCGCCAGAAGGATGCCGGTCGCTGCCCAGCGCATCGGCGAGCTCGCATGCCACCGCATGTGTCTTTTCATCGCTCCCGCCCTTCACTCCTGCATCCCGCCGCCATCCACGTGCGGTGAGCCTTTAGGCACCCGTCCGCCTTCCCCCTGCGCAAGCCCCGCGCTATGAACCGCCCGCGCGCCGAACCTCGGCGGTCATTCATTCATGTCGGGCCCGGTTCCGGGCCGGCCCCTTGCAGGTGAGACAATGGCGAAGATCAAGGTGACGAACCCCGTCGTCGAACTCGACGGCGACGAGATGACCCGGATCATCTGGCAGCTCATCAAGGACAAGCTGATCCACCCCTATCTCGACATCGACCTGAAGTACTACGATCTCGGCGTCGAGTTCCGGGACCAGACGAACGACCAGGTCACGATCGACGCCGCCGAGGCGATCAAGAAGTACGGCGTCGGCGTCAAGTGCGCGACCATCACCCCCGACGAGGCCCGCGTCGAGGAGTTCAAGCTCAAGGACATGTGGAAGTCGCCGAACGGCACGATCCGCAACATCCTGGGCGGCACGATCTTCCGCGAGCCGATCATCTGCAAGAACGTGCCCCGTCTCGTTCCCGGCTGGACGCAGCCCTTCGTGATCGGCCGCCACGCCTATGGCGACCAGTACCGCGCGACGGATTTCAAGGTGCCCGGCAAGGGCCGCCTCACCATCAAGTTCGAGGGCGAGGACGGCACGGTCATCGAGAAGGAGGTCTTCAAGTTCCCCGGCGCCGGCGTCGCCATGTCGATGTACAACCTCGACGACTCGATCCGCGACTTCGCCCGCGCCTCGTTCAATTACGGCCTCTCGCGCAAGTACCCCGTCTACCTCTCGACCAAGAACACCATCCTCAAGGTCTATGACGGCCGCTTCAAGGATCTGTTCCAGGAGGTCTACGACGCCGAGTTCGCGGCGAAGTTCAAGACGCTGGGCCTCCATTACGAGCACCGGCTGATCGACGACATGGTCGCCTCGTGCCTCAAGTGGTCGGGCGGCTATGTCTGGGCCTGCAAGAACTATGACGGCGACGTGCAGTCCGACACGGCCGCGCAGGGCTTCGGCTCGCTCGGCCTCATGACCTCCGTGCTGCTGACCCCGGACGGCCAGACGGTCGAGGCCGAGGCCGCGCACGGCACCGTCACGCGGCACTACCGCGAGCACCAGAAGGGCAAGGAGACCTCGACGAACTCGATGGCCTCGGTCTTCGCCTGGACCCGCGGTCTGGCGCACCGCGCCAAGCTCGACGGCAACGAGGCGCTCGCCAACTTCTCGACCACGCTCGAGAAGGTCTGCATCGACACGGTCGAGTCGGGCCACATGACGAAGGACCTCGCCCTCCTCGTTGGCGCCGACCAGAAGTGGCTCTCGACGACGGGCTTCCTCGACAAGATCGACGAGAACCTGAAGAAGGCGATGGCCGCGTAAGGCGCATCCATCCGACGACGGCGAAGGCCGGGGCGAAAGCTCCGGCCTTTTTCGTTTCGGCCGACGGAGCGGCCTCAGGCGATGTGCCAATCCACGAAGTACAGCCAGCCGCCATACGGGAATTGCGCGGTCGGACCGAAATTGTCGACGCCGGTCTTGGTCACGTCGACGCCGGGTGTGTGCTGGACCTCGATCACCCCGCCCGTGACATTGTTGCTGAACCAGGTCGTGCCGCCGCTCGTGGTCTCGACCCAGTCGCTGTACTTCGACTCGTCCGTGTGGATGCCGTTGAGGTGGACGCGGTCGTTCTGGTCGAAGCTCCAGATCACGGCCTTGCCGGAGAAGGCCATGCCGAACTCGAAGACGTCGCCCTTCCCGAGATTGCCGGTATCGCCGTAATTGTCGATGCGGACGTAATCGGCGTCGTCCGAGATCAGGACGTGGTCGTCGCCGTCGCCGGTGATGATGCTGAAGGCACCGCGATCGGCCCAGACCTGGATCGTGTCGTTCCCGGCGCCGCCGTCGAGCACCGTCGCGCCGGCCGTGAACTCGTTGCCCGAGCCGAACCAGTCGCTGTTGTTGTTGCCGGCGAGGATGTAGTCGTTGCCGGCGCCCGCGGTGACGTAGTCGGGCCCGGCGCCGGCGTCGATATGGTCGTTGCCGGCGGTGCCGTAATGGTAGTCGTACTGGACGTCGTTGATCGGCTTCGGCTTGAAGCCGATGGTGCCGAGATCGACCGTCTTCAGGTCCTCGTTCTGGAACAGCGTCGAGGACATCGTCTTGGCGGCCTTCGCGGAGGTCGGGATCTTCGCCATCGTCTCATCTCCTTCTGGCACCGGCCGAGGGGCCGGTTACAAGGGGAGACGGGATCGACGGCGACATCCGGACATCGGCATCCGTAATTTTTTGAGGGCTCGCTCCCCGGCATGCCGGAGGCTTTTGCGCGTACCTCTCGTGCGTGCTTCGAGACGCCGCTCGCGACGCGACCGGCTCCTCAGCATGACGCTGCCAGTGGATTCCTCTCACGGCGTCATGCCGAGGGGGCGCGCAGCGCCGTCGCGAAGCACGCACCAGAGGATCGCGCGCCCGAGCACGCGACCCGCGGAGCCTTCAGCTCCCGGTGATGGCGAGTTCCCGGACCAGCCGCTCGTATTTCGCAGAATCCGCGCGGGCCATCTCGCCGAGTTGCTCGGGCGTGCCGCCGGTCGGCTCCATGATGCCCTTGGCGAAGGCGTCGCGCAGCTTCGGGTCCTCGAGCGCCTTGGCGAAGGCGGCGTTGACCTGCTTGACCAACTCGGCCGGCATCTTCGGCGGGGCGAAGGCCGCGTACCAGACGTCCAGGCTGAGGCCCTTCAGGCCGCTTTCGTCGAAGGTCGGGATGTTCGGGAGGACCGTCGAGCGCTTGGCCGTGGATTGGCCGATGATCTTGATCGACCCGGCAAGGTGATGGGGGATGAGGGCGGTCGGTCCGAGGAGCGCCGATTTCACATGGCCGGCGATGAGGTCGTTGATGGCCTGACCGGCGCCGCGATAGGGGATGTGTTCGAGCTTGATGCCGGCCTCCTTCGCGAACCACGCGCCGAGCACGTGCTGGTTCGAGCCGACGCCGGAGGACGCGAAGCCGATCCCGCCCGTCGCCTTGGCCTTGGCGATGTATTCCTGAACGGTGTTGACGCCGAGGGAGGGATGGACGCCGAGCACGAGCGGCTGGTGGCCGATATCGATCACCGGCGTTAGCACCTTCGTGTAGTCGTAGGCCATCTTGAGGACGTGCGGCGCGCTCGCCGCGTTGTCGTTGGCGATCAGGATGGCGTAGCCGTCCGGCTCGCCGCGCATCACCGAATCCATGCCGATGGTACCGCCCGCGCCGGTGCGGTTCTCGACGATCACCTGCTGGCCGATCTGCCGCGACATGACCTCGCCGCACTGTCGGGCCACGAAATCGATGGCGCCGCCGGGCGCCAGCGGTACGATGAAGTGGACCGGCCGGGCCGGCCATTTGGCCTGCGCCGAGGCCGTGCCGATGGCCGGTGCGCCAAGGAGCGCAGCGGCCGCTCCCGCCGTGAAGGTCCGTCGTCCGATCAGATCCACGTTGTCCTCCCGCGAACTCTTTGGTTCTTGCGGGCCGGATCATGACATAGCGCCTGCCGAAGCTATTCTCCGACCTTCGGAGGGGCCGCCTCCGGCCGATCGAGGATCGCGGTCCAAGCTTCGAGGAGGGCGAAGACGAGGAAGGCGGGGTTCACCCCACCGCGCCTGCTTCGCCGTCGACCCTCCCCCTCCAGGCGAGGGTGAATCCGAGCGACGGGGCTGCCGCCCTCAGAAATCGATGGCCCGGCCCTTGATCTCCCAGTCGTCGTAGCGCACGGGCTCGAGCCCGCCGCGCCCCTGATGCTCGGGCGTTCCGGCGATCTCGCGCGCATGGGCGTCGATGGCCGCGCGCCGGGCCGCGGCTTCCGCGAGGGCGCGCTCGGCGGCCGGCGTCAGCTTTCGCGCTCCCCCCTCTTCGGAAGGGGCGGGACTACCTACATTGTGGCTGTCGTCGTCTTGCTGCATGAGACGGAGGTGGAGGGATCGATGAACGTCGTCAAGACGGGAATGTTGCTCGCGGCCATGACCGCCCTGTTCGGCGTGGTCGGCTTCAGCATGGGCGGACAGACCGGAATGGTCATCGCGCTGGGCATGGCGGCGGTCACGAACCTGTTCGCCTGGTGGAACTCGGACCGGATGGCGCTCTCGGCGCACGGGGCCCAGGAGGTCGATGCGCAGACCGCGCCCGAGCTCGTCCAGATGGTGGCCGAACTCGCGCAGCGCGCGAACCTGCCGATGCCGCGCGTCTACATCCTGCCGGAGGCACAGCCCAACGCCTTCGCCACGGGCCGCAACCCCGAGAATTCCGCCGTCGCCATCTCGAACGGGCTGCTGCGCATCCTCAACCGCGACGAGATCGCCGGGGTGATGGCGCACGAACTCGCCCACATCAAGAATCGCGACACGCTCCTGATGACGGTGACGGCGACGCTGGCCGGCGCGATCTCGACCGTCGCGCAGTTCGGCTTCATGTTCGGCGGCCGCAGCGACGGGCGCTCGCATCCGATCATGGGGCTGCTCACCATGCTGCTCGCGCCGATCGCGGCGGCGATCATCCAGTTCGCCATCAGCCGGAGCCGGGAATACGTGGCCGACCGTGACGGCGGGCTGATCTCCGGCCGGCCGGATGCGCTCGCCTCGGCGCTGCTGAAGCTCGAAGCCGCCGCGCGCGGCACGCTCAACGTCTCCGCCGAGCAGCACCCGGCGACGGCGCCCCTCTTCATCGTCAATCCGCTCGCGGGCGGGGGAATCGACAATATGTTCTCGACCCATCCCTCGACGCAGAACCGCGTCGCGGCCTTGCAGCAGCTCGCGGCCGAGATGGGCCGCGCCGGCGGCGGCTTTGCCGCTCCCCGGCCCGGCTCCGGGCCCTGGTCCCGATGAGGGCCGGCGCACGGCCCGGCAGGCCTGACCAGAAGCGGCGTCCTTCTTCTCCGGCCGAGGCGCCGGGCCTCGCCGAGCGCCGCGCCGCCGCCAAGGCCGTCGCGGCGACGCTCGCGCGCGAGGCGACGCTCGACGAGGCGCTGGCGGGGCACGGCGACCAGCCGCTCGTGCGCGCCATCGCCGTCACGACCTTCCGGCATCTCGGCACCATCCTCGACGTCCTCGCCGAGCGCATGGAGAGGGGCGTGCCGAAGGAGCCCGGCACCGTCGCCATCCTCGCGACGGGCGCCGCCCAGGTCCTGTTCCTCGACGTCGCCGACCACGCGGCGGTGGATCTCTCGGTCCGGCTCGCCCGCGAGGATCGCCGCACGCAGCATCTCGCCGGCATGGTCAATGCCGTGCTGCGGCGGATCGCGCGGGAGCGCGAGGAGATCCTGCCGCCGCTCTCGGCGACGGCCGAACTGCCGGAATGGCTCGCCGTCCGCTGGCGCGAAGCCTACGGTCAGGAACGTGTCGCGGCCATCGCCGCCGCCCATGCCGGAGGCGCTGCGCTCGACCTGACGGCGAAGGGCGACGCGACGGCTCTCGCGGAGAGCGTCGGCGGTGTCCTTCTGCCGACGGGCAGCGTGCGCGTCCTCGATCGGCGCCCGGTCTCGGAGCTGCCGGGCTATCGGGACGGCACGTTCTGGGTCCAGGATGCCGCCGCGGCCTTGCCCGCGCGCCTCCTGCGGCCGCAGGAGGGCGAGCGCATCCTCGATCTCTGCGCGGCGCCGGGCGGCAAGACCGCACAGCTCGCGGCGGCCGGGGCGCGCGTCACCGCCCTCGATCGGTCGGAGGCACGGCTCGAGCGCCTTCACGACAACCTCGGCCGTCTCGGGCTCGAGGCGGAGATCGTCTGCGCCGATGCGCTCGCCTATCAGGAGGAGCCCTTCGACGCGGTGCTGCTCGACGCGCCCTGCTCGGCGACGGGCACGATCCGCCGCCATCCCGACCTGCCCTGGACGAAGTCGGAGGCGGATATCCGCACCCTCGCCGCCGTGCAGGTGCGGATGCTGGACCGTGCCGCGCGCCTCGTCCGCCCCGGCGGGCGCCTCGTCTATTGCGTCTGTTCGCTGGAGCCGGAGGAGGGCGAGCAGCAGGTCCGTGCCTTCCTCGCGCGCCATGCCGATTTCACGCGCATCCCCCTCGCGCCCGGCGAGCACGGCATCGCCGCCGAGCTTCTGACGGGGGAGGGCGATCTGCGCACCGTGCCCGATCATTGGCCCGACGCGCCCGGCGCGCCGGCCGAGGGCTGGAGGCCGGGCCTCGACGGATTCTACGCCGCCTGCCTCGCGAGAGCCGGGAGCCCGGTCTCGGGCTGACACGCTGGGGATGGTTTGCGAGAGGGCGCCCCGCCCCTCGTCCCCAGGCTAAAGAATGGGTTAAGCCCACTGTAGCAATGCTGACCGGTAGCGCCGCGGTCCGCACGGGCCGCGCCGCGGGGCAATCGTGACGTTCCAATCCAGGCCCAGGTGAAGGAGTAGCGTGCCGGTGGGGAAGCCGCCCGATCGCTGGCCCGTGTTGCGGGCGGCGCTGATCGAGGCCGGGCGGGCGACGCTCACCCGGGCGCGGGTGCTCGCCCGCTGGCCGGGCCGCGTGCGCTTCCCGAAGCAGCTCCTCTTCGCGCCGCAGGATCTGCGCGTCGCGGACGGCGCGGTGGCGGGCGAGATGGCGACGGGGCTCTACGTCTTCGCCGATCGCCATCCGCCCCCGATGCCCGGCCTGTCCCCCTTCGAGATCGAGGCGCCGAGCTGGGCCTGGGCCGAGGACCTCTACGGCTTCGGCTGGCTGCGGGACCTTCGCGAGGCCGACACGCAGGATGCACGGGACATCGCGCGCGCCCTGACCGAGGCCGCGCTCCGCTCCCGCCGGCGCGTGCTCGACCGCGGCATCGCCCGGCGCCCGACGGTCGTCGCGCGGCGCGTCGTCTCGATGCTCGCCCATTCGCCGCTGGTGCTGGCGGGCGCCGATCACGCCTTCTACGACCGCTATCTGCGTCGGATCGGGCGCGACGCCGCCGTGCTGGATGGCGCCATGCGCGATTCGCCTCAGCCCGCCGAGCGCCTCGCCGCGGCGATGGGGCTCTGCTTCGCGGGATTGTCCTCCTCCGGCCTCGAGGGTCATGCCCGGCGGGGCACGCGCGGCCTGTCCGCCGAACTCGACCGCCAGGTGCTCGGCGCCGCTCCCGCCCTGTGCCGGAATCCCGGCCGGGTCGCGGATCTGCTGCTCGATCTCTTGCCGCTGAAGCTTCTCTATGCGAGCCGCGGCATGGATCTGCCGGTCTCGCTCGACCGGGCGATCGAGCGGCTGCTGCCCATGCTGCGCAGCCTGCGTCACGGAGACGGTGAACTCGCCCTCTTCCACGGCATGGGACCGAGCCCGGCCGGCGACCTCGCGACGCTCTCGGCGCAGGACAGCCGCCCGGCGCGAGCGGCCGACGAGGTCGCGGCACCCGGTTTCGCGCGGCTCGAGGGCGGGGAGACGCTCGTTCTGGCCGATATCGGGCCGATGCCCGCTCTCGCGGATTCGGCCGGGCTTCATGCCGCGCCGCTCGCCTTCGAATTGTCGAGCGGGCCGAACCGCATCGTCGTCAATGCCGGCGCGCCGCCCTATCCGGGGCCGGGCCGCGAGGCGGGACGCCGGACGAGCGCGCATTCCACGCTCGTTCTGGACGGCGAGTCGGCGGGAGCCGTTCTCAGCCGCGAGACGGCGGAGCAGGAAGGCCGCGCCGCCGCCTATCTCGTCGGCCGTCTCGGCCCGGTGGTGGTGGGCGGCGCGCGCGAGGTCGTGGCGACGATCCGCGACGAGGACGGCGTCGCGGTGCTCGATGCGCGCCACGACGGCTACCGGGCCTCGTTCGGGGCCACGCACCGGCGCATCCTCCGCCTGTCGCGGGATGGACGCGAACTCGAGGGCGAGGACGCGGTCTCCTTCGCCGGGACCTCGGCCTATCCGGCGGCGCGGGCGCTGCTCCGCTTCCATCTCCATCCGGCCGTCGAGGCGCGGATGGAGGAGGGCGGCGCGGGCGTCCTGCTGGATCTGCCCGGCGGCGAGCGCTGGCGCTTCGGCGCGGTCGATGCCGAGCCGCTTCTCGAGCCGAGCCTCTTCCTCGCGGTGACGGAAGGGCGACGCGCCACGCAGCAGATCGTCGTGCCCTTGCCGCCGGCCGAGGGCGACGCGGGTTCCTCGCTGAGGTGGATCTTCATCCGCAGCTGATTCGAGCGCTCGCGTTCCGCTCGGCCGCGTCGCATGCTAAGCGGCTGGCATCCCTCTCCGGAATCCCGACATGCCCGACGATCTTCGGCGCGTCAGCCGCGCGCTCCTTTCCGTTTCCGACAAGGCCGGGCTCGTGCCCTTCGCCAAGGCGCTGCACGAGCGCGGCATCGATCTCGTCTCGACGGGCGGGACGAAGAAGGCCCTCGCCGATGCCGGGCTGCCGGTGCGCGACGTCGCCGACCTCACCGGTTTCCCGGAGATGATGGATGGGCGCGTGAAGACGCTCCATCCGGGCGTCCATGGCGGCCTTCTCGCCATCCGCGGCAATGCCGAGCATGTCGGCGCGATGGAAGCCCACGGCATCGCGCCGATCGATCTCCTTGTCGTGAACCTCTACCCGTTCGAGGCGACGGTCGCGGCCGGCAAGCCCTATGACGACTGCATCGAGAACATCGATATCGGCGGCCCGGCCATGATCCGCGCGGCGGCCAAGAACCACGGCGACGTCGCGGTGGTGGTCGATGTCGCCGATTACGAGCGCATCCTCGGCGAACTCGCAGCGAACGACGGCGCGACCTCGCTCTCCCTGCGCAAGGCGCTGGCGCAGAAGGCCTATGCCCGCACGGCGGCCTATGACGCGGCGATCTCCTCCTGGTTCGCGGACGCGATCGGTGAGGTCGCCCCGCCCGTGCGCGCCCTCGGCGGCACGCTCGCCGAGGCCATGCGCTACGGCGAGAACCCCCATCAGGCCGGTGCCTTCTACCGGACGGCGGAGAGCCGCCCGGGCGTCGCGACCGCGCGCCAGCTCCAAGGCAAGCAGCTCTCCTACAACAACGTCAACGACACCGACGCCGCCTATGAATGCGTCGCCGAGTTCGACCCGTCCCGCACGGCGGCGGTCGCGATCATCAAGCACGCCAATCCCTGCGGCGTCGCCGAGGGTTCGAGCCTCCTCGAGGCCTACGAGCGCGCGCTCGTCTGCGATCCGGTCTCGGCCTTCGGCGGCATCGTCGCGCTGAACCGCCGGCTCGACGCCGCGGCGGCGCGGAAGATCGTCGAGATCTTCACCGAGGTGATCATCGCCCCCGAGGCGGACGAGGAGGCGATCGCCATCGTCGCCGCGAAGAAGAACCTGCGCCTCCTTCTCGCCGGCTCGCTGCCCGATCCGAAGGCGCCGGGCCTGACATTCCGCACCGTCGCCGGGGGCTTCCTGACCCAGGGGCGGGACAACGCCGTTGTCGACGCGATGGACCTGAAGGTGGTCACGAAGCGTGCGCCGTCCGAGCGCGAACTGTCCGACATGCGCTTCGCGTTCCGCGTCGCCAAGCACGTGAAGTCGAACGCCATCGTCTACGCGAAGGACGGCGCGACGGTCGGGATCGGGGCGGGCCAGATGAGTCGGGTCGATTCCTCGCGCATCGCCGCCTGGAAGGCGGCGGAGGCCGCGAAGACGGCAGGCCTTCCCGAAACCCTCGCCAAGGGCGCCGTCGTCGCCTCCGACGCCTTCTTCCCCTTCGCCGACGGCCTCCTCGCCGCCGCCGAGGCGGGCGCGACGGCGGTCATCCAGCCGGGCGGCTCGATGCGCGACGACGAGGTCATCAAGGCGGCCGACGAGGCCGGCCTCGCCATGGTCTTCACGGGACACCGGCACTTCCGGCACTGAGGGGGGATCTCCTTCCTTACTCATCCTGAGGTGCCTCGCGAAGCGAGGCCTCGAAGGACGCATGACGGTCGTGCGTGCTTCGAGACGCGGTCAATGGACCCTCGGACGTTCGGAGAAGCACCATGCTTGTCACCACCACGCCGAGCGTCGAGGGGCGCCGCATCACCGCCTATCACGGCATCGTTTCGGGAGAGGCGGTGCTCGGCGCGAATTTCGTCCGCGACTGGTTCGCCTCCATCCGCGACATCGTCGGCGGGCGCTCGGGCTCCTACGAGAAGGTGCTGCGCGGCGCGCGCGACGAGGCCCTGCGAGACATGCAGGAGGAGGCTCTGCGCCTGGGCGCCAACGCGATCGTCGGCGTCGACATCGATTACGGTGCTGTCGGTGCCAAGGAGAGCATGATGATGGTCACGGCGACGGGAACGGCCGTCACGATCTCCTGACCCCCAGCATCATCGCGCCGGCGAGGCCGAAGAAGCCGACGAGAATGAGAGGTCCCGCCGCGAGCGTCCCGCTGATCTGCGTCGCGGTGGCGACGAGGAGGGGGGCGAGGAAGGACGTCGCCTTCCCCGACATGGCGAGAAGGCCGAAATAGCGCCCCGCCTCGGCCTCGGGCACGCCGCGCGCGAGGAGGGAGCGCGAGGAGGCCTGAAGCGGCCCGGCGACGGCCCCGATGAGAAGGCCGAGCCCGACGAAGACCTTCTCCGGGACGCTGCCGAAGAGGCCCGGCCCGCCGGGGCCGGTATCGACGAAGAAGGCCCTGCCTTCGCCGAGCGTCGCGACCGACAGGCAGACGAAGGCGAGGACGGCCAGGGATCCCAGGATCACGGGACGGGCGCCGTAGCGGTCGTCGAGGCGGCCGCCGATCACGGCTCCGGCAGTACCCGTGACCGTCAGCAGGATGCCGAAGAGGCCGAGCTCCGTCTCGCGCCAGCCGAAGACGCCCGCGCCGTAGATGCCGCCGAAGGCGAACAGCGCGACCAGCGCGTCCTGGTAGAGGAGGTTCGCGACGAGGAAGCGCACGAGCCAGGGTTGGCGGCGAGCGTCCGCGATCGTCTCGCGCAGGCGGACCAGGCCGTCGCGCATCGCCTGCCGGAAGGGCAGTCCGCTCGGGGGCGCGTCGGGCGTGAAGACGAAGAGCGGCCAGACGAAGAGCAGGAGCCAGAGGGCCGAGAACGGCCCGACCGCGCGGTCTCCCTCGCGTGCCGCCGGATCGAGGCCGAAGAGCGGCTGGGTGCCGAGGAGCGTCCGCCCCGTCTCGGGATTGGCGACGATCAGCGTCAGGATCAGCGCGAGCGAGACGAGGCCCCCGGCATAGCCCATCGCCCAGCCCGTGCCGGAGAGCCGGCCCATCGCCTGCGGCCCGGCGAGCCGGGCCATCATCGCGTTGTTGAAGACGGCGGCGACCTCGGCGGCGATGGTCGCGACCGCGAAGGCGATCAGCGCGATGGGCACGGCCATGGCGGAGGACGGGGCCGCGTACCAGAGCGCGGCCGAGGACACGGCGAGGATGAGGCAGGACGCGGCGATCCAGGGCTTGCGCGCCCCGCTCGCATCGGCGGCGCTGCCGAGGATCGGCGACAGCGCCGCGAGCACGAGCCCCGCTGCCGCGGTCGCGTAGCCCCAGAGCGCCTGGCCCTGGACGGGGTTCGCGGCCAGAGCCGAGACGAAATAGGGCGCGAAGACGAAGGTGGTGACGAGGGTGAAGAAAGGCTGGCAGGCCCAATCGAACAGCAGCCAGCTCCAGATGCCGGCGCGGCCGACGGCCACGGGCCGGACGGCCGAGCGCGCCTCGTGCATTGTCGCCGTCCCGCTCAGGGGACGGCCGGCGAACGCTGGCGGATGGTGAGGAGCGAGCCGTCGTTCAGCCGCACCTCGCCGGACACGAAGGCCCCCGAGGCGAGCGTCGCCGTGCCGATGCCGCTCCGTCCGTCGTTGCAGGAGACCTCGAGCGTCACGACGGGATGGCCCGGAAAGCCCGTGAACGAGCCGCGGCAGGCGCCGTTATCGGTCGTGAGTTCGCCCGTATAGCCGGCCGTGGTGTTCGCCCGGCCCTGGAGGGTGGGGAGCGACGTTCCCTGCAGCAGCACGGGGGTCGCGGTCGAGCAGCCGGCCACCGCAGCGACCGCCGCCAGGGCGAGGGCCAGGGGCGGGATGAGGAGAGGATTGCGGATCGTCGGCATCGGACCTGGCACCAAGATGGGTTCGCGCCTGCGCGAGACAAGGGCGACCATCCGCGCCTCAACGGCGATGCCCCTCGCCGCGTTCCAGGACGTGCTTCAGGGACGCTCGGAGGGGAGGGCGCCGTCGATGGCGAGAACGCCGATTCCTGCTCCGGCGCGCTCGCGCTGGGGCACGGGGCGGTTGATGATCTCGGCGATGACGGTCTCGTATTCGAGCAGGACGCGCTCGATGAGGTCGCGCATGTCGTGGTCCTGACGAGGTGATTCGCTCATGCCGTGGTGTGCTCCGACGGCAGGGATTCAGCG
Organism: Enterovirga rhinocerotis; assembly: GCF_004363955.1. GTDB lineage: Bacteria > Pseudomonadota > Alphaproteobacteria > Rhizobiales > Beijerinckiaceae > Enterovirga > Enterovirga rhinocerotis. The sequence continues at coordinate 2,179,699 of NZ_SNZR01000011.1, read as the reverse complement.
CGGTTATGGTAAAGGTTTTACTAAACCAATGGTTGGCGGATCAGGTTTTCGCTGTCAGCACGGCACCTTCGTTCCAGCCCATGGTCCAGAACGCGCTTCCGGTGAATTCGATCACCGTCTCGCCGCGCGCGTTCCAGCCCGTGTTCCGGCTCGTGACGAGGCCCCAGCCGGGCCGGGAGGCGAGGGGACGCTTGGCGACGGGCTCGCTCGCGAAGCGGATGACGTCGCCGACATAGACCGGACGGCGCCAGCGCAGATCGCCGTATCCCGGCGAGACGCTGGCGCGGGGCGCGCGCCCCGCTTCGGCGATCCTGCGGAGACGCGCCGAATAGAGATGCATCCAGCCCGCCGCCGTGTGCCAGCCGGATGCGGCGAGCGCGCCGAACGGGCCGGCCGCTCCGCCCTCGCGGCTCAGGTGGAAGGATTGCGGATCGTAGAGCCGCGCGAAATCGACGATCCGCGCCTCGGTGAAGTCGTAGGTGCCGAGATCGACGGCGCGGCCGATCTCGATCTCCTCGAAGCAGCGGGGAGCGGCTTCGGGGTCCTCGACGCCGCCGCCGCGCGAGGGCGGGGTGTCCGGGCAGGGCGGTGGAGGGGAGAGCGGCACCATCGGCGCGCCGCGCCGGCCGAACAGGACGGCCTGGCGGGTCTGCATGACGACCTGGCCGTCCTGGTTGCCGAGGTCGCAGTCGAAGCGGACGATCCCGGCATCGGGACGGCCCGCCGAGAGGCGCGTGTCGACGATGGTCCGGCGCACCGTGAGCCGGTCGCCGGGCGCGACCGGCTTCAGCCAGCTCTGCCGCTCGATGCCGAGCCCCGCGAGACAGGACGAGCGGCCGAACCAGTGTCTCGCCAGGAGGCGCATCTGGAGGCCGCTATTGTACCAGCCCGACGCGATCAGCCGCCCGACGCCGGTCGTGCGCGCCGCCGTCTCGGTGAGGTGGAAAGGCTGGTCGTCGAACGCCCGGGCGAAGGCGATCATCTCCTCGCGATCGGCAAGGACCGGGCCGAAGGTCTCCGTCGTGCCGGGTTCGATATCCTCGAACGTGATTTCCGGCACGGCCGTCCCTCAGGTGTTGAACCGGAAGTGCAGCACGTCGCCGTCGGCGACGACGTAATCCTTCCCTTCGAGCCGCAGCTTGCCGGCGTCGCGAGCGCCCGCCTCGCCCTTCAGCGCCACATAATCCGGATAGGCGATGGTCTCGGCCCGGATGAAGCCCTTCTCGAAATCGGTATGGATCACGCCCGCCGCCTGCGGCGCGCGCGTTCCCTTCTCGATCGTCCAGGCGCGGGCCTCCTTCGGCCCCACGGTGAAATAGGTGATGAGGCCGAGGAGGCCGTAGCCGGCCCGGATCACGCGGTTGAGGCCGGGCTCGGCGAGGCCGACCGCATCGAGGAACTCGCGCTGCTCCTCGGCCGGCAGGAGGGCGATCTCGCTCTCGATCTTGGCCGAGACGACGACGGCGCGGTTGCCCTCGCGCGCCGCGAACTCCGCGACCTTGGCGGAGAAGGCGTTGCCCTCGTCGGCGGCGGCCTCCTCGACGTTGCAGACGTAGAGGATCGGCTTCGAGGACAGGAGGCCGAGCGTCGCGAACAGCTTCTCCTCCTCGGGCTTGCGCTCGACGAGGCGTGCGGGCTTGCCCTCCTGAAGGAGCGGCAGGCAGCGCTTGACGAGGTCGAGCGTCTCCTTGGCCTCCTTGTCGGCACCCTTGGCCTTCTTCTCGAGCGCGGTGACGCGGCGCTCGAGGCTGTCGAGATCGGCCAGCATCAGCTCGGTCTCGATCACCTCGATATCCGCCAGCGGATCGATCGAGCCCGAAACGTGGGTGATGTCACCGTCCTCGAAGCAGCGCACGACATGGGCGATGGCGTCGCATTCGCGGATATTGGCGAGGAACTGGTTGCCGAGGCCCTCGCCCTTCGAGGCGCCCTTCACGAGGCCGGCGATGTCGACGAAGGTCAGCCGCGTCGGGATGGTCTCCTTCGAGCCCGCGATGGCGCAGAGCTGCTCCAGCCGCTCGTCGGGCACGCCGACCTCGCCGACATTCGGCTCGATCGTGCAGAACGGATAGTTCGCCGCCTGCGCCGCCGCCGTCTGCGTCAGCGCGTTGAAGAGCGTGGACTTGCCGACATTCGGCAGACCCACGATGCCGCATTTGAAACCCATGGTCAGTTCGTCTCGGTCAGGACGTCGTCGACGTCGTGCAAAAAGGGATTGATGAGGTTCAGGGGGCCGATCTGGCGATCCGCTCCCATGTCCTCCGTCACGACATGGGAGCAGCCGAGGCGCTCCGCCGCGCTGAGGACCATGCAGTCGAACCAGCTCAGCCGATACTTCAGATGGATGGCCCAGGCGCCCGCGGCCGTGTCCTCGTCCACGGTCGTGTCGCCCAAGGCCTTCAGGTCGTCGGTCCAGTCGCGAATGGCATCCGCACCGAGACGGGTGAGCTTATGCAGTGCGACGTGCCGGACCTCGTTGATTGCCTGGAGGTTGACGACCGCCTGCTCGCTCGCGGCCAGTCTCCTCAGCCACCGGGCCGCGATCTTCTGCTTCTGCGGATCGCGGTAATCCCGCGTGTAGATCAGAATGTTGGCGTCGAGAAAGAACAGCGTCGTCATAGAGCTCTGCGCGGCTAGGAAGCCTGCCCTCCTCGCCGTGCTCGAACAGGGCGGGACCGGCGAGCCACGATTCCACCGCCTCCAACTGCGTCTTCTGACGTCCGACTCGGCGCTCGACGATGTCGGCGACGAAGCGTGACAGGCTCATGCCCTGTTTGGCCGCCTCCACGCGTGCCCGCTCGATGACGGACTCGTCCAGAGTTAGCGTGACGTTCTTCATAGGATCACACGAAAACTGTGTATTCGTGTATGTGGCCGGCGGAAGGCCAGTGTCAATCTCGCTCGCCCGGCCGCTTTACCTCGTTCCAGCCGCGGCCCTCCATGGCGAGATGGACCTTGTTCTGGAAGCTCGGATCCTCGCCCTTGGCCAGCAGCGGCGCTGCGTCCGCGATGGCGCGGTTGAGGTCCTCGACCCACGGTTCCTCGGCCTTGGCGAAGTCCCGCAGGACGTAGCCGTGGACGAGCTCCTTGAGCCCGGGATGGCCGATGCCCATCCGCACGCGGCGGTAATCGTTGCCGCAATGGGCGGTGATGGAGCGCAGGCCGTTATGTCCGGCATTGCCGCCGCCGGTCTTCACGCGGAGCTTGGCGGGCGCGAGATCGAGTTCGTCGTGGAAGACGACGAGATCGGTGAGGGAGAGCTTGAAGAAGCGCAGGGCCTCCGCGACGGACCGGCCCGAATCGTTCATGAACGTCTCGGGCTTGAGCAGGACGACCTTCTCGCCGCCGAGCACGGCCTCGCTCGCCTGGCCCTGGAAGCGTCGCCGCCAGGGGGCGGCGCCGTGGGCGCGCGCGATCTCGTCCACGGCCATGAAGCCGATATTGTGCCGGTTGCCCGCATAGCGGGCGCCGGGATTTCCGAGACCCACGAACAGGCGCATGGCAGGCTTCGTCTTCGAAAGGTCGCGGCGGGACGAGCCCGCCGCGGTCCCTTCTTACTCCGACTTCTCGGCCTCGGCCTTCTGGGCCTCGGCCACGGCAGCCTCCTCGGCCTCCACGGCCGCGCCGAGCCCCGCAGGGGTGGCGATCGTGGCGACGGTGAAGTCGCGGTCGATGGTGGGCTTCGTGCCCTGGGGCAGCGTCACGGACGAGATGTGGATCGAATCGCCCATCTGCGTGCCGGCGAGGTCGACCTGGATCGATTCGGGGATCCGGTCGGCCGGAACCTCGAGTTCGACCGTGTGGCGGACGACGTTCAGGACGCCGCCGTTCTTGATGCCGGGCGAGGTCTCGCCGTTGATGAAGTGCACGGGCACGTCGACCGTGAGGGTCTGGCCGGCGGCGACGCGCAGGAAGTCGATATGGAGCGGGAAATCCTTGACGGGATCGAGCGCGAAGTCGCGCGGGATCACGCGGTGCGTCTTGCCGTCCACCTCGACCTCGAAGATCGTGGTCATGAAGCCGCCGGCATAGATCAGGCGGTTCATCATGTTGGCGTCGAGGGCGATCGGGGCGGCGGCCTTGCCGTCACCGTAGATCACCGCGGGAAGCTGACCGTTCCTGCGAAGCGCCCGGGCGGCCCCCTTGCCGACCCGGTCGCGCGCGACGGCCTTGAGCTGTTTTGCAGCGGTCATGGCTCATCTCCAAAAAAGAAAGCCGCCCGAAGACCGGCGGCCTTTCGTCCAAACGGGCCTGCGAGCCGGACGGCTCGTGCCCAGCATCTATCGGCCTCCAAGGGTGCCCGGAAGATGCGAACGCGCCCTATAGCCGGGAAGGCCTCGGGCGGCAAACGAAAACGGCGCGGGTTGCCCCGCGCCGCCTGTCGAATCGAGAAGGGTGCTTCTCAGTACTTGCGCATCAGTACTTGCGCATGAGCGGAGCGGGCTCGTAGGCCGGGGCTGCCGGGCCGCCGAGGGCCCAGCGCATGCCGAGCTTGATGTCGTGGGACTCGATGTCCTTCACGTGGAAGCCGGGCTTCACGGTGCCGCAGAAGCAATCGACGAGGCCGGTGCGGGCCTTGCCCATGTTCACGTAGCGGTAGCCGAGCTCGAGCTTCACGTTCGGGGTCACGTCGTAGCCGATGCCGGCATGCAGGGCCCAGGCGAGGTCGCCGTGGCTCTTGTTCCGGATGGTGCCGCCGCTGGCGCCGCCGAACGGCGAGACGATGATGGTGCTGGTCTCGAAGCTGCGCAGGTTGTTGTGCGCGTAGCCGATGCCGGCGCCGACGAACGGCGTGAACCCGTACCAGGTGCCGAGGTCGAAATAGGCGTTCACGAGGAACAGGCCCGCCGAGTAGTTGCCGCTGTACTTCTCGTATCCGAGGAAGTTGCCGACCGCATCGCGGTCCACGGCCTTGACGCCGGTGGAGAAGCGATACTCGCCGGTCGCGTCCATGCGGAACCAGCTGTTGAACTGATAGCCGATGCCGACGCCGGCGAAGGCTCCGGACCCCATGTCCTCGCCGTAGAAGCTGGCGTTCGGGATGGCCGGGTTCGAGAACTTGCCGCCCTCGTAATGGCTGACGCCGACATCGCCGCGCAGGTACCAGCCGCCGCCGACATCGGCGATGGGCTCGGCCAGCGGGGGAGGAGGCGGGGGAGACAGGAGATCAGCCGCCTGCGCCGCCCCGAAGGTCGACGCAGCCGCGAGACATCCCGCCACAGTAGCGTAGAGTTTCAAGCTGCCCATGAGGGGTCCTCGTTCTTGCGTCGCCAGCGAGCGGCGACACCGATTGACGCGAGGACTTTCGCCGCAATGGGTTAAATAGCTCTTAACCTTACCCGTTAACCTTAACGATGCTGCAAGGCGCCGTCAGACCGCGGGGTATCACCCCCGCGTCGTCTCAGGCGGCCGCCTTGCTGACCGCCTCGACCACGTCGTCGACGATCCGGTTGACGAGGTCGCGGTCGTCGCCCTCGGCCATCACGCGAATGACGGGTTCGGTTCCGGACGGGCGGATCACGAGCCGGCCCGTGGCGCCGAGGCGGGTGCGGGCCGACTCGATCGCCGTGACGACGGAATCGGCCTGGAGCGGCTGGCCGCTGCGGTAGCGCACGTTCTTCAGGATCTGCGGCAGCGGATCGAAGCAATGGCAGACCTCCGACACCGGTTTGTCGAGCTGCTTGACGACCGACAGGACCTGGAGCGCGGCGATCAGCCCGTCGCCTGTCGTCGTGTAGTCCGACATGATGATGTGGCCGGATTGCTCTCCGCCGAGATTGAAGCCGTGCTGGCGCATGTGTTCGAGCACGTAGCGGTCGCCGACGGCCGTGCGGACGAGGTCGAGGCCGAGGCCCCCGAGGAAGCGCTCGAAGCCGAGATTCGACATCACCGTCGCGACGACGCCGGGCTGGGCGAGCCGCCCGTCCTCCGCCCAGGAGCGGGCGACCACCGCCATGAGCTGGTCGCCGTCGACGGCGCGGCCCTTCTCGTCCACGATCAGGACTCGATCCGCGTCGCCGTCGAGGGCGATGCCGATATCGGCGCGCAATTCGCGAACCTTCTGGGTCAGCGCCTCGGGCGCGGTCGATCCGACCTTGTGATTGATGTTGAAGCCGTCCGGATCGACGCCGATCGCGATGACTTCCGCACCGAGTTCCCAGAGCGTCTCGGGGGCGACCTTGTAGGCCGCGCCATTGGCGCAATCGACCACGACCCGCATTCCCTCGAGATCGGCCTGGCGGGGGAGGGTGCGCTTGGCGAACTCGATGTAGCGGGCATGGACCGACTCGATGCGCTTGGCGCGCCCCAGCCGATCCGAGGCGGCCAGGCGCGTGGCCAGGTCCGAATCGATCAGCCGCTCGATCTCGCGCTCGGTGTCGTCGGAGAGCTTGAAGCCGTCCGGGCCGAACAGCTTGATGCCGTTATCCTCGTAGGGGTTGTGCGAGGCGGAGATCATCACGCCGAGATCGCAGCGCATCGAGCGGGTGAGCATGGCGACGGCGGGGGTCGGCATCGGGCCGAGCTGGAGGACGTCCATCCCGACGGAGGTGAACCCCGCGATCAGCGCCGTCTCGATCATGTAGCCCGAGAGGCGGGTGTCCTTGCCGATGACGACGCGGTGCCGATAATCGCCCCGCTGGAAGGCGAGGCCCGCAGCCTGACCGATGCGGAGGGCGAGCTCGGGGGTGATCACCCCATTCGCGCGGCCACGCACCCCGTCGGTGCCGAAATACTTGCGCATAGGCGATCCCTGCTTTCCGGACGCTCCTCGCCGCACAGCATGGCGACAATCGGGCAGGCCATAGCGCGAACTTAATGACGAGGCGTTCACGCAAGGTTTCACGATCCCCGGCCCTGGTCGGCCCGTGAAGCGCGCAGAAAAAAGGCCGCCCGGTGGGGCGGCCCAAGTCTAGGGAGGAAACGCCCAAGGAGGGCAGCAGCACCAGCGCTCAGCGCCGTTGCTGCGATGCACAAGATAGGTCAGCACTATTGACCATGCAAGCCCGGATCGGGTGCTTTTTAAGTGTCGGCGCGCATGGTTGCCATGCGTTCCACGAAACTGCGTCACGACGCCTCGGCGCGCGGCGCACGCTCGGCCGTCTCCGGGCCGCCATCGAGAAACAGCCGGTAGGCCGGATTGGCCGTCTCGTCCTGATAGGGGTAGCCGAGCGCGGCCAGGGCCTGGTCGAAGGCCTCCCGTTCATCCGCTGGAACCTGGATGCCGGCGAGCACGCGGCCGTGATCGGCGCCGTGGTTGCGGTAATGGAACAGGGTGATGTTCCATTGCGGCCGCAGGCTTTCGAGGAAGCGCAGCAGCGCTCCCGGCCGTTCCGGGAACTGGAAGCGGAGCAGGACCTCGTCCGGTATGCCCCCCGCCACCCGGCCGCCGACCATGTAGCGCGCGTGGAGCTTGGCCATCTCGTTGTCGCTCATGTCGACGACGGGAAAACCCTCGGCCTCGATCGCGGCGATGATCTCGGCCTTCTCCCCGGCCCGCTTCGTCTCGACGCCGACGAAGATGTGGGCGCGCCGGTCGTCCGCGTAGCGGTAGTTGAACTCGGTCACGGCGCGGCGGCCGAGGATGCTGATGAAGCGCCGGTAGGAGCCCGGCCGCTCCGGGATCGTCACCGCGAGAAGGGCCTCCCGGCCCTCTCCGATCTCGGCCCGCTCGGCGACGTGGCGCAGGCGGTCGAAATTGAGGTTGGCGCCGGAATTGACGGCGATCAGCGCGCCGCCTTCGCCGCCGTCGCGTGCGGCATAGGCCTTGAGCCCGGCGAGGGCGACGGCCCCCGCAGGCTCGGCGACCGCGCGGCAATCGTCGAAGATGTCCTTGATGGCGGCGCAGATCGCGTCCGTGTCGACGGTGATCACCTCGTCCAGCAGCTCGCGGCAGAGGCGGAAGGTCTCCTCGCCGACCTGCCGCACTGCGACGCCGTCGGCGAAGAGGCCGACCTCGTTCAGGATCACGCGCTCGCCGGCCTCGATCGAGGCCTTCATCGAGGCGGCCTCGACCGGCTCGACGCCGATGATCCGGATCTCGGGACGCAGGTAGCGGATGACGGAGGCGACGCCGGCCGCGAGACCGCCGCCGCCGATCGCGACGAAGACGGCCTCGATCGGACCCGGATGCTGGCGCAGGATCTCGAGCCCGATCGTGCCCTGGCCGGCGATCACCTCCGGATCGTCGAAGGGATGGATGAAGGTCGCGCCGGTCTCCTGCTCGATCCGGCGCGCCTCGGCATAGGCATCGTCGAAGCCGTCGCCGTGCAGGACGACGTTGCCGCCCCGCGCCTTGACGGCCTCCACCTTGATGCCGGGCGTCGTCGTCGGCATCACGATCGTCGCCGGCACGCCGCGCTGGGCGGCGGCGAGGGCGACCCCCTGCGCATGGTTGCCGGCGCTGGCGCAGATCACGCCGCGTGCGAGCGCCTCGTCCGGAAGGCTCGCGATCTTGTTCAGCGCGCCTCGGATCTTGAAGGAGAAGACCGGCTGCAGGTCCTCGCGCTTCAGCAGGACCTGCCGGTCGCCGATCCGCCCCGAGAGGCGGGGCATGGGGTCGAGGGAGGTTTCGATGCCGACGCCGCGGACATGCGCGGTGACGATTTTGTGGATGAGCTGGTCCATGGCGGCGTTGTGCGCCGCAGCGCGATCCCGTGCAAGCCGGAGCCTTCGAGATCTCTACGGCACGCGGCCGGCGATGCGGGCCGAGATCACGGCGCAGACCACGAGCTGCATCAGGTGAAAGAGCATCAGCGGCAGGACGATGAGGGCGAGGTCCTGATGGAACAGGATGCCCGCCATCGGCAGCCCCGTCGCCAGCGACTTCGTCGAGCCGCAATAGAACAGCGCGAGGGCGTCCTCCCACGGCATCCGGCTGAGCCGGGCGGCGGCGACCATGATCCCCATGACGAGGGCGAGGAAGGCGGCGACGAGCGCGAAGAGGAGCACCAGGACATCGACGCCCAGGGTCTGCCAGATTCCTGCGACCACGCCGGCGCTGAAGGCGGAATAGACGATCAGCAGGATCGTGCCCCGGTCGAAGATGTTCACGATCCATTTCTGGGCGTTCAGCGTGGGCAGCAGCCAGCGTCGGCAGAGCTGCCCGGCGATGAACGGCAGGAGGATCTGCTGGCAGATCTTCCACACGGCCTCGAGCCCGGGCGGGGTCTCTCCCGAGGTCGTCAGCAAGAGCGAGATCAGGAGCGGCGACAGCACGACGCCGGCGAGGTTCGAGATCGAGGCCGCGCAGATGGCTCCGGCGACGTTGCCCCCCGAGATCGAGGTGAAGGCGATCGAACTCTGCACCGTCGAGGGCAGGCTGCCGATATAGAGGATGCCGATGGCGAGGGGCGCCGCCAGCTCCTTGGCCGGGATCGAGAAGCCGAGGGCGAGGATCGGGAACAGCACGAAGGTGGTCAGCAGGGTGCCGATCTGGAGGCGCGGGTTCCGGAGGCCCTGCCAGATCGATTCCGTCGACAGCTTGGCGCCATACAGGAAGAACAGGACCGCGACGGCCCAGAACGTGACCTGCGACAGCATCGATGCCGCCTCGCCGCGGACGGGCAGGAGGGTCGCCACGACGAGCGTCAGGAACAGGCAGATCAGGTAGCGGTCGATTCCGAACCGGCGCAGGGCGGCTTCGATGCTGGAGAGGCGCATGGGCTGGGCGATCCGGTGACGGCGAAGGCGCTGTAGGACAGGACGGCCGGCAGCACCACTGCGTGGCGACGGAACCCTGCCCAGCCTCCCCGGTTTGGCAGAGGCACGGAGGGTTCTGCCATGCCCCGCGGCGACAAGTCGAAATACACCGACAAGCAGGCCCGCAAGGCCGATCACATCGCCGAGGGCTACGAGAAGAAGGGTGTCCCGGAGGACGAGGCCGAGCGGCGCGCCTGGGCGACCGTCAACAAGGACGATGGCGGCGGCAAGAAGCCGGGCGGGTCCGGGCGCGGCAAGGAGACGGGCCACCCGGCGGCACATGAGGGCGGCGAGAAGGGCGGCGCCGCCTCCGCCTCGCGCTCGGCGGCCGATCGTTCCGCCTCCGCCAGGAAGGCCGCCGCCACCCGCAAGCGCAATGCGGCGCAGGCTCGCTGAGAGGCGAGACCGCCGTCGCCTCCTCGACCGCTATCGCGCGCCGGCGGGCGACCCAGCGTCTTCGAACAGAGCGCGCATCGTCGCGATCATCGGCTTGAGGTGAAAGCTCTCCTCCGGCGCCACGGCGACCCGCCAGCCCGCTTCCTCGATCGTCCGGCCGACGATCGGCCCGACGGCCGCGATCCGCGTCCGGCGCATCGCCTCGGCCAGAGCCTCCTCGCGGCCGTGACGCTCGGCGACCTCGCGCAGCCGCTTGATCTGCGGGCGGGCCGTGAACGCTATGAGATCGACGGTGCCGGACGCCATCTCGTCGATCACCGCCGCGACCCTCCGGTCCTCCTCGTGGGAGGCGTAGCGATAGGGCAGGACACGGTCGACGCTCGCGCCGGCCGAGCCGAGGAACTCGTCGAGGTCCGGGCTCTGGCCCGGATAGGCCTGCATCCCGACGCGCCGGCCGCGCAGATCCAGCCCGGACAGGGTCTCGATCAGGCCCGCGCTGGTCGGCTCCGCGGCCGTGACGTCCGGGCCGAGCCCGATCGCGCGGAGAGCCTTCACGGGCTTCGGCCCGCGCACGATCTTGCGGGTGCGGGCGAGGGCGGCCGTCGCCGCCTCCGCGAACCCGGCCTTGTCCGCGATGTCCATCAGGCGCCGCAGGCCTTCGCCCGTGAACAGGATCACGTCGTCGAAGGCGCCGTCGGCGAGCCGCCTCAGCCAGGCCTCCGCCGGGGCGGGATCGTCGAGATCGAGGATCGTCACGAGCGGGCAGCGGATGGTGGTCGCGCCCTGCCGTTCGAGCATGCCGGCGAAGAGATCGAGTTCCCGGCTTTCGGGCACGACGATCCGACGTCCTTCGAGGCCTCCGGCCATGCTGGGTCCTCCGTTCCACGCACGTATAAACGTGTCGGCCGCATTCGTGGAGACGCCGCCGGACCAAAGCCCCGCAAGGCCCGTGCCCGTCCGGAAGACGGCGGCCGGCAGGCAGGCTATGAGGAGTGAAAAGTCGCGAAAGGGAGCGCGCCGTGTCCTTCATCCTCGCCATCGACCAGGGCACGACCTCGACCCGGGCCATCCTGTTCCGCGCCGATACGACCATCGCGGCCGTGGCGCAGGAGGAGTTCGCCCAGCATTTCCCGGCCTCCGGCTGGGTCGAGCACGAGGCCGAGGACCTTCTCGCGACGACGCTCTCGACCTGCCGGGCCGCGATGGAGAAAGCGGGAATCGCGGCTTCGGACATCGCCGGGATCGGCATCACCAACCAGCGCGAGACGGTGGTCGTCTGGGACCGGGAGAGCGGGCGCGCCGTCCACCGCGCCATCGTCTGGCAGGACCGGCGCACGGCCGATCTCTGCGCGCGGCTCAAGGCGGATGGGGCGGAGGCGCTCGTCACCGAGCGCACCGGGCTCATCGTCGACCCCTATTTCTCCGCCACCAAGATCGCCTGGATACTCGACAACGTGCCCGGCGCGCGCGCCCGGGCCGAGGCGGGGCGCCTCGCCTTCGGCACCGTCGACACCTGGCTCCTCTGGCGGCTCACGGGCGGGCGCGTCCACCGGACCGATGCCACCAATGCCAGCCGGACCCTCCTCTACGACGTCCATCGCGGCGCCTGGGACGAGGATCTGCTGCGCCTCTTCCGCGTTCCGGCCGCGATCCTGCCGGAGGTCGTCGATTCCTCGGGCGAGTTCGGGACCTGCGAGGCGGGGCTGTTCGGCGGCGCGATCGCGGTCCGCGGCGTCGCGGGCGATCAGCAGGCGGCGATGGTCGGACAGGCCTGTTTCGCGCCCGGCATGGTCAAGTCGACCTACGGCACCGGCTGTTTCGCGCTGGTCAATACCGGCGAGACGGCGGTGCCGTCGCGCTCGCGCCTGCTCACCACGATCGCCTACCAGCTCGGCGGCCGGCGGACCTACGCGCTGGAGGGCTCGATCTTCGTCGCCGGCGCGGCGGTGCAATGGCTGCGCGACGGGCTCGGTCTGATCGGCGAGGCGGGCGAGAGCGGCCCGCTCGCCGAGGCGGCCGATCCGGCCCAGGACGTCGTGCTGGTCCCCGCCTTCGTCGGGCTCGGCGCGCCCTATTGGCGGCCCGAGGTGCGCGGCGCCTTGTTCGGGCTGACCCGTTCGACGGGCCCGCGGGAACTGGCGCGGGCGGCGCTCGAAAGCGTCTGCTTCCAGACCGCCGATCTGCTCGAGGCCATGCACACCGACTGGCCGGAGGCGGAGGCGCATCGGCCGGTGCTGCGGGTCGATGGCGGGATGATCGCGTCCGACTGGACGATGCAGCGCCTCGCGGACGTCCTCGGCGCGCCGGTCGACCGGCCGGAGATCGCCGAGACGACGGCGCTCGGTGCCGCCTATCTCGCGGGCCTTGCGGCGGGCCTCTATCCCGATCCCGCGAGGTTCGCCGACCGCTGGCGCCTCGAGCGCCGCTTCACGCCCGCCATGAGCGCCGAATCGCGCGCAGCGCGGCTCGGAAGCTGGCGGGCGGCGGTCGGAAGCCTGCTCGGGCCGCCGGGCTGAGAGGGCTCAGCGCCGCCGCTGCGGCTTCTCCGGCGTCTCGTATTTGGCGATGGTCGCGGCGCAACGGGGCGAGAGCTCGGCGCGGCGGGCCGCGAAGCATTGCCGGACCTGCGGCGAGCCGGGATCGTAGGCCGAGCAGAGCCGCGTGTAATCCATCGTGCAGTCGCGCCGGTACTCCGCCATCTCCTGCTCGCTCGCCGCGACGGCCGCGCCGCTTCCTGCGACGAGGATCGCGGCGGAGAGCGCGAAGGCGACGGAGCGAGGTGCGAGGCGTAACATGGGCATTTCCTGATCCAGCTCCGTCCATTTGGGGCCTGTCCGCGGGATTGCGAGGGCCGTAAGACGTGCAAGCCTGCCCCGGCCGGCCTGAACCAATCCGGAAGCCCGCCATGATCCGTTTTGCCGCGATGCTGCTCGCCGCCGGTCTCGCAGTCTCGCCGCTGGCCGCCGGCGCGCTGGAGAAGGCCGAATGGCCCTCCCGGATCATTCGCATCATCGTGCCTTTCGGGGCAGGATCGACACCGGACAGCGCCGCGCGTCTTCTCGCCGACAAGCTCGAGCCGAAGCTCGGTCAGCGGGTGATCGTCGAGAACAAGGCGGGCGCGAGCGGCAATCTCGGCACGGATGCCGTCGCGAAGGCCGAGCCGGACGGCTACACGCTCGGGCTCTCGATCGTCGGCCCGCTGGCTATCAACCCGCTCCTGTTCCCGACGATGCCCTACGATCCGGCGCGCGATCTGACGCCGATCTCGGTGCTCGGCGGCCAGCCCAACGTCCTCGTCGTGAACAACGACGTTCCGGCGAAGTCGGTCGAGGATCTCCTCGCGCTGCTGCGACGCGACCCGGAGCGCTACAACTTCGCCTCGATCGGCAACGGCTCCCTGTCGCATCTCGCCATGGAGGCGATCCTCATCAAGGCCGGCGCGAAGGTGACGCATGTCCCGTTTCCCGGCTCGCCCGCGGCGCTGACCTCCCTCATCCGCGGCGACGTGCAGATGGCCGTTCTCGCGGCGGGCAACGTCATGCCCCATGTCGAGGACGGCCGGATCAGGGCGCTCGCGGTCAGCCTCGCCGAGCGCTCGCCGCTGATCCCGTCGCTGCCGACGCTCAAGGAATCGGGCATCGAGGGCGTCGAGGCCGATGCCTGGGTCGGACTGATCGGCCCGGCGGGGCTGCCCGAGCCCATCGTCGCTCGGCTGGTCGAGGCCGTGAAGGCGGCCGTCGCCGATCCCGACATGGCAGCGAAGCTGCGTGCCCAGTACATCGCGCCGCGCGGCTCGACGCCGGCGGAGTTCCGGGCTCTCCTGGCGGATGAGAGGGCGCGCTGGGAGCCCGTGATCCGGCGCAACGGCATCCGGATGGGGCAGTAGACGCAAGACCTCGCGCCGGCTTCGCGACGCTGCTATGACCGCATCGACGAGTTTGTGAGGTCTCGCTCACGCGCTGGGCGCGGAGATGAGGGACGTTCGTGGTCGTGCAATTCCCGCCCGAGGAGGTCAGTGAGGTCTTGGACGGGACGCCGCCGATCGGATGGACCGAGCCCGAGCGCCTCGCCGCGCTGGCCGAATACGGCATCCTCGATACGGCACCCGAAATCCAGTTCGACGATATCGCCCGGCTCGCGACACGGCTGTTCGACGTGCCGGTCGCGCTGGTGAGCCTCGTCGCGGACGATCGCCAGTGGTTCAAGGCGGAGGTCGGCCTCGGCCTTCGCGAGACCTCCCTCGACGTGTCCATCTGCAAGGATGCGATCCGGCATCCCGGCGTGTTCGTGGTCTGCGATCTCGCTGGCGATCCGTGCTACGCCTCCAATCCGCTCGTCGCGAGCGAGAGCGGGTTCCGCTTCTACGCCAGCGCCAAGCTCGAGACGCCGGAGGGCCGGCCGCTCGGTGCGGTCGCCATCCTCGACCGCAGGCCCCGGCCGCAGGGAATCAGCGAGGCGGAGACGGCGTCCCTGGAGGCGCTTGCACGCCAGGTCATGTCCCATCTCGAGCTGCGTCGCGCGATCTCGGCGCGGGACCGCGCGCTGGTGGCGGAGAGAGCGGGCGCGCAGCGCTACACCCTTCTCGCCAATGCCACGCGCGACGCGATCTGGGACTGGGATCTCGATCGCGACAGCGTGGTCTGGAACGAGGCGCTGCACGACGCCCATGGCTACAGCCTCGACGACGTCGCCCCGACCGGCGAGTGGTGGATGGAGCGCATCCATCCCGATGATCGCGAGCGCATCGTCACCTCCATCCAGGCGGCGATCGATGGACGCGATCTGCGCTGGGCCTCCGAGTATCGCTTCCGGCAGGCGGACGGTGCCTATGCCGACATCTTCGACCGTGGCTCGCTGATCCGCGACGAGGACGGGCGCGCCCGCCGGATGGTCGGCGCCATGCTGGACCTGACGGAACGCAACCGTTCCGCCGCCCGAAGGGGGGCACTGGCCGAACTCGGAGAGCGGCTGCGGGAATTGGACGACCCGGCAGCCATCGCCTTCGCCGCGGCCGAGACGATGGGCCGGGTGCTGCGGGTCGAACGCGCCGGCTATGCCAGCGTCGAGGAGGACAGCGAAACGATCCTCGTCGAGCGCGACTGGGTCTCGGAGGGGGGGACGAGCCATCCCGGCCGATTGCATTTCCGCGATTTCGGCACCTTCATCGACGACCTGAAGCGCGGCGAGACGGTCGTCATCGCCGATGTCCGGACGGACGCCCGCACGAGCGACTGCGCCGAAGCGATGGAGGCGAAGGATATCGGCGCGCTGGTCAACCTGCCGGTGATCGAGCAGGGCCGGCTGGTCGCGATCTTCTATCTCAACCAATCGCAGGCGCGATCCTGGACGGAAGGCGACCTCGCCTTCGTCCGGAACGTCGCCGATTCGACCCGGGCCGCCACCGAACGGGCGCGCTCGATGGCGGCGCTGCGGGCGAGCGAGGAGCTGTTCCGCGTCTTCGCCCAGGCCATGCCGAACCAGGTCTGGGCGGCGGATGCGTCGGGCCGGATCGACTGGCTGAACAGGCAGGCGGAGGAGTATTTCGGCTCGTCGGTCCAGCAGAGCAGCGAGAACTGGGCGGCCCTGCTTCATCTCGAGGATCGGTCTGATGCCGCCGAGCGGTGGCACCATTCCGTCGCGACGGGCGAGATCTTCGAGACCGAACTCCGTCTCCGGCGCCACGACGGCGCCTACCGCTGGTTCCTGGCGCGGGCGCTCGCGATCCCCGACGAGCAGGGCGCCATCCGACGCTGGATCGGCACCAACACGGATGTCGACGAGCAGAAGGAGATCGCGGCCGAACTCGCCCAGGTGAATGCGCTGCTGGCATCCCGGGTCGAGGAGAGGACGCGCGAACGCGACAGGCTCTGGTCGACGACCAGCGACCTCATGGGCACGGCCGGGCCGAACGGTCTCTTCACCTCGGTCAACCCGGCCTGGACGCGCATGCTGGGCTGGAGCGAGAGCGAGTTGCTGGCGTTGCCGCCGATGGAATTCGTCGTGCCCGAGGACCGGGAGGAGGTCGAAGCCATCGCCGCGCGCCTCGTCGCGGGCGAGGCGATCGAGAGCTACGCGAACCGCCTCCGCACCCGCGACGGCGGAACCCGGACGATCATGTGGAACGCCGTGCCGGACCGGGGCGCGGTCTATTTCGTCGGCCGCGACATCACCGACCAGCGCGAGGTCGAGGACCAGCTCCGGCAGGCTCAGAAGATGGAGGCGGTCGGCCAGCTCACCGGCGGCATCGCCCACGACTTCAACAATCTCCTCACCGGGATCATCGGCTCGCTGGACCTCCTCCAGACGCGCCTGCGCCAGGGGCGGACCGAGAATCTCGACCGGTATCTGAAGGTTGCGACCAACTCGGCCAACCGGGCCGCGGCCCTCACGCACAGGCTGCTCGCCTTCGCCCGCCGCCAGCCCCTCGATGCGCGGCCGGTCGACGTGAATGCGCTGGTGACGTCGCTCGAGGATCTCCTTCGGCGCTCGATCGGCGAGGCGATCGGGCTGTCGATCGAGACGGAGCCGAATCTCTGGCCGACGCATTGCGACGCCAATCAACTGGAAAGCGCGATCCTCAACCTCGCCATCAATGCGCGCGACGCGATGCCGGAGGGCGGGCAGTTGCGGATCGTCACCGACAACACCTTCCTCGACAGCCACGCGGCGACCCTCCATCCGGAGGTCCGCCCCGGCCCGTATGTCAGCATCAGCGTGATCGATACCGGGCTCGGCATGGCCCCGGACGTGATCAAGCGGGCCTTCGATCCGTTCTTCACCACCAAGCCCCAGGGACAGGGAACCGGCCTCGGCCTGTCGATGGTCTATGGGTTCGCGCGCCAGTCGGACGGTCTCGCCCGCATCGCGTCGGAGCCCGGACGGGGCACGACGATCACGCTTTACCTGCCCCGGCACGACAGCGAGGCGGCGGTATCCGAAGCGCCCGCCTCCCACCCGGCGGTGTCGGCGCGGAACCGGGAGGAGACCGTCCTCGTCGTCGAGGACGAGACGATGGTGCGCGACCTCGTCGTCGAGATCCTCGGCGAGATGGGGCTGAGGGTGATCCAGGCCGTGGACGGGGCGTCCGGCCTCAAGGTGCTCTCCTCCGGCCAGCGCATCGACCTGCTGGTCTCCGATATCGGGCTGCCGGGCATGAACGGGCGGCAGATGGTCGACGAGGCGCGCACGACACGGCCCGACCTGCCGGTCCTCTTCATCACGGGCTATGCGCAGAACGCCGCCCTGGCCGGCTTCCTCCGGCCGGGCATGGAGATGATGACGAAGCCGTTCACCGCGGACGGTCTGGCGACGCGGGTGCGCGGCATGCTGGAGGGATGATCGTCGCGCCGGGCGCGGGGAGCTCGGCTTTCGGCGGCAGGCGGAACAGCCCGGCGAAGCGCTCCGCCAGGGAAAGGTCCCCGGCGATCGTGAGAAGGCCGGATTGCGCGAGGGCGTCGGGTGGAGCGCCGCCATAGACGAAGGCGGCGATGCCTGCGGGCTTGCCCGAGAAGGTCGCCTCCGCGTGCTCCACCGTGCCGCGCTCGTAGGTCAGGTCGCCCGCTGACAGGCGGCCGAGGAAGCGGTCGGTGCCGAAATCGAATCCGATCCGGGCCTCCATGTCTCGTGCGGCCTCGCGGTCGAGCATCGTCCGGAACGACAGGAGGATGGAGGTCGCGCTGATCGGTGCCGCGGGGTCGTGACCGGGCGAGCGCGCCGCCCAACGCCCCATCGTCTGCACGATCGGCTCGGCCTCGTAGCCCCATTCCGTCAGTTCGTAGACCTGCGCGGCGCCGGGTGACGCCAATCGCCGGCGCCGGAGGATCCCGCGCGCCTCGAGCGCCTCGAGACGCTGCGTGAGCACGTTCGCGCTGATCGCGGGAAGGTCGGCCCGAAGATCGCTGAAACGTTTCGGGCCGAGCATGAGTTCTCGCATGACAAGCAGCGCCCACCGCTCGCCCACGAGCTCCAGCGCATGGGCCGTGCCGCACGCGTCGTCATAGCTTTTCACGGGAGGCGGGACCCGATGCGTGGTTATTTTTTCTGACTTCATGGTTGTTTTTAGTAACTCGATCGGCTACGGACGGTCAACGATACGGCGAGGACACCCATGCCCGAAAACGCCAGCCCTCCGCGGCCCGACCGCTCGACGCCCATGATGATCTTCGTGAACCTGCCGGTATCGGATCTGTCCCGGGCGATCGCATTCTATGAAGCCATCGGCGCGACGAAGAACCCGCAATTCTCCGACGAGACGGCGGCCTGCATGGTTCTGTCCGACGTCATCCACGTGATGCTGGTGACGCACGCCAAGTTCCGGCAGTTTACCTCCCGCACCATTGCCGATGCGCACCGGACGGCCGAGGTCTTGAACTGCGTCTCGGTGCCGAGCCGGGCGGCGGTCGACGATCTCGCCGCAAGGGCGGCGGCGGCGGGTGGCAAGGCCGACCACGTTCCGAGCCAGGATCACGGCTTCATGTATCTCCGCAGCGTCGAGGATCCGGACGGTCATGTCTGGGAGATCGTGTTCATGGATATGGAAGCGGCCGGGGCCGCGATGGGGCCGTCCTGAGGGCGTCGCGGCGTCGATCCGCGCACGAGGAGAAGGAAGGAGACGCAGATGGCGAGGACGAACACGTTCTTCTGGTACGATCTGATGACCTCGGACCCGCAGGCCGCCGGGGCCTTCTACGCGAACGTCGTCGGCTGGACGCTGGAGGATTGGCCCGGCGACATGCCGTACACGATGGTGAAGGCGGCCGGGACCGGCGTCGGCGGCATCATGGCGATCCCCGACGAGGCGAAAGCCGTCGGAGCGAGGCCGGGCTGGCTCGGCTATGTGAAGGTCGACGATGCCGACAGGGCGGCGGCGGCCGTGACGGCGGCGGGCGGCAGCATCCAGCGAGAGCCCGAGGACATCCCCCATGTCGGCCGCTTCGCGGTCGTCTGCGATCCGCAAGGCGCGGTGTTCATGATGCTCGCGCCGACCGAGCCCGACCAGCCCGGCGTTCCCCTCATGACCCCGGGCCATGTCGGCTGGCACGAACTCTATTCGAGCGATCCCCAGAAGGGATTCGCCTTCTACGAGACGCTGTTCGGCTGGGCGAAGGCCGATGCGCTGGATATGGGGCCGATGGGCACCTACCAGCTCTTCGCCGACAGCCGGGACAAGGATTGCGGCGCCGTCGGCGGGATGATGAGGCTGCCCGAAGGCGTGCCTGTCCCCGTCTGGGGCTTCTACTTCGCCGTCGAGGCGATCGATGCGGCCGTCGAGCGGATCACTTCGGGCGGTGGCCGGGTCCTGATGCCCCCGATGGAGGTTCCCGGCGGCTCCTGGATCGTCAACGCGCTCGATCCGCAGGGTGCGCATTTCGCCCTCGTCGCTCCGAAGCGCTGAACGGGCGGCGGCCGCTTGCCGGCGGCCCCGCCACCCTCCGAGTCAAAAAGCAGGGAGAGAAAAATGTCCTATGTCGATGGCTTCGTCGTCCCCGTCCCGACGACGAGCAAGGACGCCTATCGCGAGATGGCCGCGCTTGCGGCGAAGGTCTTCAAGGAGAACGGCGCGATCTCCGTCATGGAGGCCTGGGAGGACGAGGTGCCGGACGGGCAGACCACCGATTTCCGCCGCGCGGTGAAGATCGAGGCGGGTGAGGCGGTGGTGTTCTCGTGGGTCCTCTGGCCCTCGAAGGAGGTCCGTGACGCCGGCATGAAGACGTTCATGGAAGACGAGCGCCTGAAGGCGAATTTCCAGGCGATGCCGTTCGACGGAAAGCGCATGATCTTCGGCGGCTTCGCGCCGATCGTCGAGGCGTGAGCGGGGAGGGGGCGGTCATGAGCAAGCTCACAACCTGCCTCTGGCATGACGGCACGGCGGAGGAGGCGGCCCGGTTCTACGTCTCCCTGCTGCCGGGTTCGCGGATCGACAGGGTTTCGAAGGCGGTCATAGACTGGCCCGCGGGCAAGGCCGGCGACACGCTCTTCGTGTTGTTCACCCTCGCCGGGCAGCCCTACATGGCGCTGAATGCCGGCCCGGGCGAGAAGCCCAATCCTGCCGTCTCGATCGCAGTCTCCTGCGAGGACCAGGCGGAGGTCGACCGGCTCTGGGCGGCCTTGCGCGAGGGCGGCCGGGAGATCCAGTGCGGCTGGCTCACCGACCGCTACGGTCTCGCCTGGCAGATCGTGCCGCGGGTTCTGATGGAGATGATCCAGGATCCGGATGCCGAGAAGGCCCGGCGCGTCACGGAGGTGATGGTGTCCATGGTCAAGCTCGAGATCGAGCCGCTGCGCCGGGCTTATGACGCTGGCTGAGGATTGTCGCGTCCTCCGTCATGGCGAGGAGGGACAGCCGACGACGCAACTCAGCGCCTGGGCCGGATGGTCCGGGTTGCGTCGCTGCGCTCGCAAGGGCGGGAGAGCCCCCCGATCCGGAACGGTTCCAGCCTTCACGGCTGGGGCATCTCGGGGCATAAGGGCGGTTTAGTCCTTTGGATGCCGCGCATGAACGTTCTGCCCGTCACCCGTAAGCATCGCTCGACCTGCCCTCACGATTGCCCCTCGACCTGCGGCCTCGAGGTCGAGGTTCTCGACGGTCGCACGATCGGCAGGGTCCGCGGCGCGGAAGGCCACAGCTACACGACAGGCGTCATCTGCGCGAAGGTCGCCCGCTATGCCGAGCGGATCCATCATCCCGAGCGACTGACCCATCCCCTGCTGCGCACCGGGCCGAAGGGCTCGGGCCAGTTCCGGCCGATCGGGTTCGAGGAGGCCTTGGACCGCGTGGCCGAGGCCTTCCTCGCGGCGGAGCGGACGCATGGGTCCGAGACCGTCTGGCCGTATTACTACGCCGGCACGATGGGCTACGTCATGCGCGACGGCATCAACCGCCTGCGCAACGTCAAGCGCTATTCCGGCCAGTACTCGACGATCTGCACGACCTCGGCCTGGACGGGCTTCATCGCCGGGACGGGGCGGCTCGGAGGCGCGGACCCGCGCGAGATGAGCCGGTCGGCCGACTGCATCGTGATCTGGGGGACGAATCCCGTCCACACCCAGGTCAACGTGATGACCCATGCGCTCAAGGCGCGGAAGGAGCGCGGCGCCAAGATCGTCGTCATCGACGTCTACGAGAACCCGAGCGTGAAACAGGCCGATCTCGGCCTCGTCCTGCGGCCGGGCACGGACGGGGCGCTCGCCTGCGCGGTGATGCATGTCCTGTTCCGGGAGGGCTTCGCCGACCGGGACTATCTCGCCCGCTACACCGATTGCCCGGACGATCTCGAGCGGCACCTCGAGGCGCGGACGCCCGAATGGGCCGCCGCCATCACCGGGCTCTCCGTCGAGGAGATCGAGGCCTTCGCCAGGCTCGTCGGCACGCGCAAGCGCAGTTACTTCCGCCTCGGCTACGGCTTCGCCCGCAGCCGGAACGGCGCGGTCAACATGCATGCGGCCCTCTGCATCCCGGCCGTCACGGGCGCCTGGCAGCACGAGGGCGGCGGCGCCTTCCACTCGAATTCGGGCATCTTCGGCCTCCTCAAGGGCACGATCGAGGGGCAGGACGCGATCGACCGTTCGATCCGCGTCCTCCAGCAGACAGAGATCGGCCGCGTCCTCACGGGCGATGCGGAGAGCCTGCGCCACGGACCGCCCGTGACGGGCCTGTTCATCCAGAACACCAATCCGATGTCGATCGCGCCCGAGCAGGAGCTGGTGAAGCGCGGCTTCGCCCGCGAGGACCTGTTCACCTGCGTCCACGAGCAGTTCATGACCGAGACCGCCCTGATGGCGGACATCGTGCTGCCGGCGACGATGTTCCTCGAACACGACGACTTCTATACCGGGGGAGGGCACCAGCATCTCGGCCTCGGCCTCAAGGCGATCGACCCGCCGGGTGAATGCCGCTCGAACCACGACGTGATCTGCGCTCTCGCGAGCCGCCTCGGCGCGGAGCATCGCGGCTTCCGGATGACGCCGCGCGAATTGATCGACGACATGCTGCGGGTCTCGAAGCGCGGCACGCTCGCCGAACTCGAAGCCGCGAACTGGCTCGACGTGCAGCCATCCTTCGAGCGCTCGCACTACATCGACGGGTTCGGCCACGCGGACCGGAAGTTCCATTTCCGGGTCGACTGGCCGCGGGTCCCGAACGCCAATATCGGTCTCGTCGGACCCGCAGCCGAGCTGCCCGATCTCCCCGACCATTGGCGCGCGATCGAGGAGGCGACCCCTCGCCATCCCTTCCGGCTGGCCACGAGCCCGGCGCGCTCCTTCCTGAACTCGAGCTTCACCGAGACGCCCGGTTCCGTCGACAAGGAGAAGCGGCCCGAACTGATGATCCATCCCGAGGATGCGACCACGCTCGGCATCGAGAACGGCGACTGGGTCCGCATCAGGAACGACCGCGGCGAGATCCTCATCCGGGCGCGGCACTACAAGGGCGTGAAGCCGGGCGTGCTGATCGCGGAATCGATCTGGCCGAACCGCTTCTACCCCGACGGCCGCGGCATCAACACGCTGACCGGGGCCGACCAGATCGCACCCTTCGGCGGCGCGGCCTTCCACGACAATCGCGTCGCCCTGGAGCGCGTCGCGCCGGACGAGATCGTCTGGCAGGAGACAGCCTCGACGACATGGGCCGGAAACGGAGTGACGCTAGGCAAACCCCATCTGGCTGCCGTAACAGCCTGAGCCTCCATCTCCGGGAGAGAGATCGACGATGATGTTTCAGATGACGTGGCGCAGGCTCGCCATCGGCCTGCTGGCCGCCGGATGCTTCGCTGCTCCTGCCTCCGCGCAGATCAGGCTGAACGACAAGGGCAGCGCGACCAGCGAGCCGCTCGCGCCCGCTCGGCCGTCGGCGCCGTCAGCCTCCGCCGACGCACCGGCGGGCGATCTCATCGACGGGCGGGACATCGAGCAACTCGCGGCGGTCCTGCGCGAACTCGGCTTCCAGGCGAAGATCGGCCAGTCCAGCAACGGGCAGCCGCGAATCACCAGCGCGGCCCAGGGCATCAACTTCTCCATCACGACCTATAGCTGCTCGGCCGACTCGAAGAGCTGCTCGATCGATTTCTTCACGTTCTGGCGGATGGGCGGCAAATCGATGTCGCTCGAGCGGATCAACGACTGGAATCGCGAATGGCGCTTCCTGAAGGCCTATAACGACAAGGAAGGCGACCTGAATCTCGTCTTCAACATCGAGTTGACGGGCGGAATCTCGAAGACGGCCTTCACCCGGAATTTCCAGCGCTGGACCTCGATGCTCGCCAGGTTCGACAAGTTCAGGCAGGAGTGATCGCGGCTGCGCGGGAGACCGCCGCCGCTTGAGGTCCAGACGGGCCGGACGAATCCGGCCCGGCATATCCGGGAAAGTCGATGTCACGTATGCTCGTCCGGTCGGTCGCCGCGCTCGCGATCGGTCTCTTCTGCGGCTCGGCCATGGCGGCCGGCTCCTCCGCCCCCTTCGGCTACACGCCCGATCCCGCCCTGATGCGTGAAACGCCGGCTCAGCTTCGTGTGCGCATCCAGCGCGCCTGCGTCTCGACCCAGGCCGGCATCCAGGGCGGCTCGCAGGGCTCTGCGTCCCGCGGCTGCGGCTGCTACGCCACCCGCGTGCTCCGCGCGATGACACCGGCCGAACTCGCGGCCTACCGCTCGACGGGCATCTTCGACGAGACGACGCGTGTGAAGGCCTTCGCCGCGCTCGATTCCTGCGGGCTGAAGCGGCCGTCCTGACGGCGCCGGAGCGTGCTGTCGGTCACGGAAGCGACGGCACGCTCTGATCCATCGTGATCGCAATCCGTTCGCGGAGAGGCGGCTGCGCCTCGTCCGCAGCCTGTCTCAGGCCTCCGTCAGCCGAACCTCGCCCCGCGCCACCTGCGCGAGGGCCTGGGGGTAGAGAGCGTGCTCGGCGGCGAGCACGCGGGCGGCCAAGCTGTCCGGATCGTCGCCCGGCAGGATCGGCACGCGGCTCTGCGCGACGATCGGGCCCGAATCGAGCTCCGGCACCACGAAATGCACGGTGCAGCCATGCTCCGCATCGCCGGCGGCGAGGGCACGGGCATGGGTGTCGAGCCCCTTGTACTTCGGCAGGAGCGAGGGGTGGATGTTGAGCATCCGCCCCTCCCAGGCCTGGACGAAGCCCGGCGTCAGGATGCGCATGAAGCCGGCGAGGCAGACGAGGTCGATCCGGTGCTCCCTCAGGAAGCGGTCGATCTCGGCGTCGCATTCCGCGCGGTCGGGAAAGTCCCGAAGCCTGACCACCGCCGTCGCGATCCCCGCCTCGGAGGCCGTTTCGAGGCCGCCCGCCCCGGGCTTGTTCGACAGGACGAGCGCGATCCGGGCCGGATAATCCGGTTCGCGCGCGGCCTCGACCAGCGAGGCCATGTTCGAGCCGCGGCCCGAGATCAGGACGGCGACGCGGACGGTCACGGCAGCGCCAGCGCGCTCGAATAGCTCACGCGCTCGCCCTCTGAGGAGGCCGGAACGATCGCGCCCAGCATCACGGGCGCCTCGCCCGCCGCCCGCAGATGACCGAGCGCCTCTTCGGCCTCGGCCGCGGCGACGACCGCGATCATGCCGATTCCGCAATTGAAGGTGCGCAGCATCTCGCGCTCGGCGATGTCCCCCGTGCGGGCGAGCCAGCCGAAGACCGGCGGGACGGCGATCGCGCCGAGATCGAGCCGCGCGCCGGTGCCATCCGGAAGGACGCGCGGGATATTGTCGGGAAAGCCGCCGCCGGTGATGTGGGCGAGGGCCTTGATCCGAGCGCCCGCCTTCATCGCGGCGAGAAGCGCCTTCACATAGATGCGCGTCGGCTCGAGCAGCGCCTCGCCGAGCGTGCGCCCCGGCGCGAAGGGCGCCTCGTCGCTCCAGCCGAGACCGGACCGCTCGACCACGCGGCGCACCAGCGAGAAGCCGTTGGAATGGACGCCCGAGGAGGGGAGGCCGAGGATCACGTCGCCCGGCCCGATGCCGGGCAGCGGCAGCAGCGTGCCGCGCTCGGCCGCGCCCACGGCGAAGCCGGCGAGGTCGTAATCGGCGCCGCCATAGAGGCCGGGCATCTCCGCCGTCTCGCCGCCGATCAGCGCGCAGCCGGCTTGCCGGCAACCCTCGGCGATGCCCTTGACGATCTGGGCTCCCGTTCCCGGCTCCAGCCGGCCGGTCGCGAAATAATCGAGGAAGAACAGCGGCTCGGCGCCCTGCACGATGATGTCGTTGACGCACATGGCGACGAGGTCGATGCCGATCGTGTCGTGCCGCCCGGTCTCGATCGCGATCTTCACCTTGGTGCCGACGCCGTCATTGGCGGCGACCAGGATCGGATCGCTGAACCCGGCGGCCTTGAGGTCGAACAGGCCGCCGAAGCCGCCGATCTCCGCATCGGCGCCCGGCCGGCGGGTCGAGCGCACCAGCGGCTTGATCGCGTCCACCATGGCGTTGCCGGCATCGATGTCGACGCCGGCTGCCGCATAGGTCAGCCCATCGGCTTTGGTCTGCGTCACGACTGTCCCCGCTCGCCGGACACCGGCACTTTTCTCACCATCGAGCGCGGAGTAAGGGTCGGTGGGGCGGCGCGCAAGTTCGCTTGTGTCGACCCGGGAGTTGGCTGTTGCTTCGTCCACATGCCCGCGACGCGCGCTGCCGCCGCGGACGACACGATCGGGCGCGTCATGCCGCTTGAGGGGCGGCCGCCCGAAGCCGGGGCGATGACGCTGCCGAACCTGATCACGATCGCGCGGCTCGTGATCGTGCCGGTCGTCGTGGTGATGATCGTCCAGGGGCTGTGGCCGCTCGCCTTCGTGCTGTTCGTCGCGGCGGGGATCTCCGACGCTGCCGACGGCATCATCGCGCGGCGCTTCCATCTGCGCAGCGAACTCGGCGCCTATCTCGATCCGCTCGCCGACAAGGCCCTTCTCGTCTCGATCTACGTGACGCTGTCGGTGGTCGGCATTCTGCCGAGCTGGCTGACGATCCTCGTCGTCTCGCGCGATGTGATGATCGTCTCGGCGATCCTCGTCTCGAGGCTGATGGACAGGCCGGTCGCGATCAAGCCGCTTCTCGTCTCGAAGGCCAATACGGCCGCCCAGATCGCGCTGGCGGCGCTCGTGCTCGGGGGCATGGCGGCGGGATTGGCGCCGGGCTGGTGGCTGAGCCTCGGGATGATCACGGTCGCGGTCTTGACCGTGCTCTCGGCGGCTGCCTATCTGGCTGGCTGGCTGAGGCACATGGCGACGTGATAGGGCGGGGCGAGCGGCTCTCGCTTCCGGCAGTTCCGGCGGCCTGTCGTCGCCGCCGCCATATCCGGATCGGATGATCGATGCAGCGACAGGTTCCATTCTGGCTGGGGCTCCTCGTCGCGACGGGGTTGGTTCTCTACCTCCTGGGCGACATCCTCCTGCCTTTCGTCGCCGGCATGGCGATCGCGTATCTGCTCGATCCTCTGGCCGACCGGCTCGAGCGCCTGGGGGTGAGCAGGCTCGGCGCCACGATCGTCATCCTGATCCTCTTCGTCGTGGTCGTCGTCCTCGCGCTCGGCGCCTTCCTTCCGCTCGCGGCGCGGCAGGTCGTGACCTTCGCCGAGCAGTTCCCCTCCTATGTCGAGCGCCTCCAGCGGCTGGTGGCCGAGCAGGGGCAGCCCCTGATCGAGCGCTTCGGCGGCCATGACGCCATGGCTCAGCTGCAGCAATCGATCGGCAACCTCGTGGGGCAGGGGGCGGCCTGGGTCGCCGGCTTCGCCCGCTCGCTCTGGACGGGGGGCAAGGCGCTGCTGAACGTCGTCTCGATCCTCGTCGTCACGCCGGTCGTCGCCTTCTACATGCTCGTCGATTGGGACCGGATGATCTCGACCATCGACCGCTGGGTCCCCCCGCGTCACCGCGAGACGGTGCGCGGGCTCGGCCGCGACATGGATCGCGCCGTCGCCGGCTTCGTGCGCGGGCAGACGGCGGTCTGCATCCTTCTCGGCGTGTTCTACGCCACCGGGCTGTCGCTCATCGGTCTCAATTTCGGCGCGACGATCGGGATGCTGGCGGGGCTCATCAGCTTCATCCCCTATGTCGGCTCGCTGGTTGGATTGCTGCTGTCGGTGGGGGTCGCTCTGGTCCAGTTCCTGCCGGACTGGACCTGGGTCCTGGCGACGCTCGCGGTCTTCATGGTCGGCCAGTTCATCGAGGGGAACATCCTCTCGCCGAAGCTCGTTGGGGCGTCCGTCGGCCTGCACCCGGTCTGGCTGATGTTCGCCCTTCTCGCCTTCGGTTCGCTGTTCGGCTTCACCGGGCTTCTCGTCGCCGTGCCGCTGGCAGCCATGATCGGCGTTCTCGGACGCTTCGCGATCCGCCGCTACCAGGAGAGCCCGATGTTCCTCGGACCACCCGAGGAGACGGAGGAATTTGCGAAGCCGGCGGCACCGCCGGCGATCCCGCTCGTGAAACGCCCTCAGCAGGGGGCATGACGAGAGAACGGATGGCCCGTCAGCTCGCCTTCGAGCTTCCTTTCACGCCCGCCTTCGGGGCCGACGACTATCTGGTCGGTGCCGCCAACGAACGCGCCTTCGCCTTGATCGAGGCCTGGCCGGCCTGGCCGGACGCGCTGCTGCGCCTCGAAGGCCCCGCCGGCAGCGGCAAGAGCCACCTTGCCGCGATCTGGGCGGAACAGAGCGGCGGTCCCGTCATCCGCGCCTCGTCCGTCGTCGCGGATGCCGTGCCGGCCCTCGCCGACGAAGCCGCGCTCGCGATCGAAGACATCGACCGCGGCGTCGGGGACGAGCGTGCCCTGTTCCACCTCATCAACCTCGCGCGCGAGCGGGGCTCGTCGCTCCTTCTGACCGGCGCGAAGGCGCCCGATGCCTGCGGCCTCCTCGTCCCGGACCTCGTCTCGCGGCTGCGCCTCGCCCCGTCCGTCGCGCTCGAGGCTCCGGACGAGGCCTTGCTTCGCGCGGTCCTGGTGAAGCTGTTCCACGACCGGCAGGTCATGGTCGACGCGGCCGTGATCGACTTCGTGGCGAGCCGCATCGAGCGGTCCTTCGCGGCTGCGGTCGAGATCGTGGCCGAACTCGACCGGGAGGCGCTCAGCCGCGGGCGCAGGGTGACGCGCCCGATCGCGGCGAATATCCTGGCTTTGCGGGAGCCGAACCCCGTCGGGGATAACGGCATTCATCCTCCTGTCACATGGGAGACCTAGCGCGATGGTCGTGACGCGTCGGAAGTTGGCGGGGCGGAGTGTGTTGGATCAAGAGGTCGAGACGTCGACGGATGCGGAGATCAAGGCGCTCGAACTGAAGGAGGTTCCGCGCCGGAAGCCTGCCGACGCCGATCCCCGCGAGGGCGAGGCCCTCAGGACCTCGCCGGCACGCTTCATCAATCGCGAGATTTCCTGGCTCCATTTCAACCGGCGCGTGCTGGAGGAGGCCTCCAATGCGAGCCATCCTCTTCTCGAACAGCTGCGCTTCCTGTCGATCTCGGCCTCGAATCTCGACGAGTTCTTCATGGTCCGGGTCGCGGGCTTGCGGGGCCAGGTCCGGTCCGGCCTCACGG
Organism: Enterovirga rhinocerotis; assembly: GCF_004363955.1. GTDB lineage: Bacteria > Pseudomonadota > Alphaproteobacteria > Rhizobiales > Beijerinckiaceae > Enterovirga > Enterovirga rhinocerotis. The sequence continues at coordinate 2,151,077 of NZ_SNZR01000011.1, read as the reverse complement.
TCCTGTCTCAGGACGGCCTGTCGCCCGCCGAGCAGCTCGCGCAGATCGCGACCGCGGCCTCGAGCCTGGCGACCGATCAGCAGCGTCGCTGGACCGAGCTGCAGCCTCTCCTGCTCGAGAACGGCATCGTGCTCGTGACGGGCGAGGAGCTGACGAAGGGCGAGCGGAACTGGTTGCAGGACCACTTCCTGAACTACGTCTTTCCCGTCCTGACGCCGCTCGCCGTCGATCCAGCCCACCCCTTCCCGTTCATTCCGAATCTCGGCTTCTCGATCGCGCTGAAGCTCGTCCGGAACACGGATGGGCGGACCATGAACGCGCTCATCCGTCTGCCGGCGAAGATCGACCGTTTCATCCGCCTGCCCGATCTCGCCGAGACGGGCGGCGCGCGCTTCATCGCGCTCGACCAGGCGGCGGTTCTGTTCCACGGCATGCTGTTCCCCGGCTACACGGTCGAGGGGCAGGGCTGTTTCCGGATCATCCGCGACTCGGACATCGAGATCGAGGAGGAGGCCGAGGATCTCGTCCGGCTCTACGAGACGGCGCTGAAGCGGCGTCGGCGGGGCAGCGTGATCCGGCTCGAGGTCGAGGCCAAGATGCCGGACGATCTCGCCCATTTCGTCGCCGAGGAACTCGACGCGACCGCCGAAGAGATCTTCGACGTCGAGGGCATGCTCGCCCTCAACGAACTGTCGCAGCTCGTCGGCCTCAACCGGCCCGATCTCAAGTTCAAGCCCTATAATCCCCGCTTCCCCGAACGCATCCGCGAGCACGGCAGCGACTGCTTCGCCGCGATCCGTCCGAAGGACATCATCGTCCACCACCCCTACGAATCCTTCGACGCGGTCGTCCTGTTCCTTCAACAGGCGGCGCGCGATCCGAACGTCATCGCGATCAAGCAGACGCTGTACCGGACCTCGTCCGACTCACCGATCGTCAAGGCGCTCGCCGAGGCGGCCGAGGCCGGAAAGTCCGTGACGGCTCTGGTCGAGCTGAAGGCGCGGTTCGATGAGGAGGCCAATATCCGCTGGGCGCGGGACCTCGAACGCGCCGGCGTCCAGGTCGTCTACGGCTTCGTCGAGCTGAAGACCCATTCGAAGCTGTCGCTCGTCGTGCGGCGGGAGGGCGGGCAGCACGTCACCTACTGCCATATCGGGACCGGGAACTATCACCCGATCACGGCCCGCATCTACACGGACCTGTCCTTCTTCACCGCCAACCCCGCCATCGGCCGGGACGTCGCGCGGATCTTCAACTTCATCACCGGCTATGCCGAGCCCGCCGAGCTCGAAATGATGGCGATCTCGCCGGTGAACCTGCGCAAGCGCCTCCTGCGTCGGATCGACGAGGAGATCGAGCACGCCAAGGCCGGCCGGCCGGCGATGATCTGGGGCAAGTGCAATTCGCTGGTCGATCCCGAGATGATCGACGCCTTCTATACGGCGAGCCAGGCCGGCGTGCAGATCGACCTCGTGGTGCGGGGCATCTGCTGCCTCCGGCCCGGCATTCCGGGCCTGTCGGAAAACATCCGCGTCAAGTCGATCGTCGGCCGCTTCCTCGAGCACAGCCGCATCTTCTGTTTCGGCAATGGTCACGGGCTGCCGCATCCCGAGGCGACCGTGTATATCTCCTCGGCGGACCTGATGACCCGCAACCTCGACCGCCGGGTCGAAGCCTTGCTGCCGGTGCTCAACCCGACCGTGCATCAGCAGGTGCTGGACCAGATCATGCTGGCCAACATGCTCGACAACGAGCAAAGCTGGACGGTATTACCGTCCGGAGCGAGCGAGCGGGTGCGTCGGATGACCGGCGATGAGCCGTTCAACGCACATCGCTACTTCATGACGAACCCGAGCCTGTCCGGGCGGGGCAAGTCGCAGACGAAATCGAAGCCTCGGTCGCTTGCCAAGCGTGACATCACATCTCAAGCCTGATCCGCGTCCCATCGGACGCGTCGAAGCCGCCCGTCCGGTCGCGATCATCGATATCGGGTCGAACTCCGTTCGGCTCGTGATCTACGATCGCCATTCGCGGACGCCGACCCCTCTCTACAACGAAAAGTTGTTGTGCGGCCTCGGCCGAGGCGTCGCGACGACGCAGCGCCTGCCGGAGGATGCGGTCCGGCGCACCCTGATCGCGCTCGCCCGCTTCCGGACCCTCTGCGACCTCGCGGGCGTGGGCTGGGTCCGCGTCCTCGCGACCGCCGCCGCCCGCGATGCGGAGAATGGGCCTGCCTTCCTCGAAGAGGCCGAGCGCGCCTGCGGCCATCCGGTCGAGCTGCTGACGGGCGAGCGCGAAGCGGCCCTGTCGGCCCTGGGCGTGATTTCCGGCTTCGAGCAGCCGGACGGGATCGTCGGCGATCTCGGCGGCGGCAGCCTCGAACTCGTCGAGCTGCAGAAGGGACGGCCGGGCTCGGGCATGACGCTGCCCCTCGGCGGGCTCGTCCTGACCGATCTCGCCGGCGCCTCGCCGAAGAAGGCGCTGAAGATCGCGCGGGACGCGCTGGCTCCCGCCTCCCATGTCGCGGCCATGGAAGGGCGGACCTTCTACGCCGTCGGCGGAACATGGCGCGCGCTCGCGAAGCTGCAGATGGCCGAGGCCGGCTATCCTCTGCGGGTTCTGCACGGCTACGTCTTCGATCTCACAGGCGGGTTCCAGAAGCTCGTCGAGCGGGCGGCCACGCTGTATCGCGAGGACGCCGACATCTCCGGCGCCCGGCTTCCGCTGCTCATCTACGGCGCGGTGGTGCTCGACGAGATCGTCCGCCTCGGCAAGCCGCGCGAGGTCGTCGTGTCGGCATTCGGCGTGCGGGAGGGGCTGCTCTTCGAGGAACTCGATCCGCAGGTCCGCGCGGCCGACGCCCTGTTGTCCGCTGCGACCGAATTCAACGAGCTGCGGTCTCGCGCGCCGGCCCACGGCCACGACATGATCGCCTGGACCGATGCCTTCATGCGCTCCCTCGATGCGCAGGAGAGCGAGGAGGAGGTCAGGCTTCGGCATGCCGCCTGCCTGCTCGCGGATATCGGCTGGCGCGCGCATCCGGATTATCGCGGCGAGCAGAGCATCGCGCTGATCGCGCAATCCTCGTTTCAGGCCCTCGGCCATCCGGGCCGGGCCTATCTCGCGCTCGCGGTCTACTTCCGGCACGAAGGCCTGTCCCTCGACCGGCCGCTTCCGGCCATCGGATCCCTCGCGGACGAGCGCCTGCTGTTCCTCGCCCGTCTCGTCGCCGCGATGTTCCGGGTCGCCTATCCGATCTCGATCGCGATGGCGGGCGTCCTGCCGCGTGCGCCGCTCCTCGCCGATCCCGACGGCCGACTGGTCCTGCACCTTCCGCCCGATCTCGCTCCTCTCGCGAATGAGCGGCTCGAGAACAGGTTCAAGGGGCTCGGCAAGCTCCTCGCCCGCGAGACGCACGTCGAGATCGGCTGAGACGCCACGCCGGCGCCTCTGCACCTTGTCCTCGCCGGGAGATTGCGCGACACAGCGCGGTTCCCGCGCATGATCCGATCGCTCCCATGATTCACGTGACCTTCCCCGATGGCGCCGCCCGCGAATTCGCGGACGGGACGACCGGCGCCGGCATCGCGGGCGCGATCTCGAAATCGCTGCTCAAGAAGGCGATGGCCGCCAAGGTGAACGGCACCATCGCCGATCTGTCGGCGCCCGTGCCCGACGGCGCGCGGATCGAGATCGTCACGCGCGACGCGCCCGAGGCGCTCGAACTGATCCGGCACGATGCCGCCCACGTGATGGCGGAGGCGGTGCAGGACCTCTATCCCGGCACGCAGGTCACGATCGGCCCCGTCATCGAGAACGGGTTCTATTACGATTTCGCGCGCGACGAGCCCTTCCACCCGGAGGACCTCGAGCGGATCGAGAAGAGGATGCGCGAGATCATCGCGCGCAACACGCCCATCACCTGCGAGATCTGGAGCCGGGACGAGGCCAAGGCCTATTTCGCGGCCAAGGGCGAGACCTACAAGCTCGAATTGATCGACGCGATCCCCGAGGGGCAGGACCTCAAGATCTACAAGCAGGGCGAGTGGCTCGATCTCTGCCGGGGCCCGCACGGCGCCTCGACGGGGCAGATCGGCCAGGGCTTCAAGCTGGTGCGGCTGGCCGGCGCCTATTGGCGCGGCGATTCCAACAATCCGATGCTCCAGCGCATCTACGGCACCGCCTGGGCGAGCGAGGCCGACCTCGCCGCCTATCTCCACCGGCTGGAGGAGGCCGAGAGGCGCGACCACCGCCGCCTCGGGCGCGAGATGGACCTCTTCCACACCCAGGAGGAGGGGCCGGGCGTCATCTTCTGGCACCCGAAGGGCTGGACGCTGTTCCAGACGTTGATCGCCTATATGCGCCGGCGCCTCGACAAGCTCGGCTACCAGGAGGTCAACGCCCCGCAGCTCCTCTCGACCTCCCTCTGGGAGACGTCGGGCCATTGGGGCTGGTACAAGGAAAACATGTTCGGGGCGCAGTCCGCGGGCGAGGAGGCGGAGGACAAGCGGGTCTTCGCGCTGAAGCCCATGAACTGTCCGGGCCATGTGCAGATCTTCAAGCACTCCCTGCGCTCCTATCGCGACCTGCCGATGCGGCTCGCGGAATTCGGCGCGGTGCACCGCTACGAGCCCTCGGGCGCGCTGCACGGGCTGATGCGCGTGCGCGGCTTCACGCAGGACGACGCGCATATCTTCTGCACCGAGGACCAGCTCGCCGAGGAATGCCTCAAGATCAACGACCTGATCCTCTCGACCTATGCCGATTTCGGCTTCGGGGAGATCGTCGTGAAGCTGTCGACGCGGCCGGAGAAGCGCGTCGGCTCGGACGCCTCCTGGGACCATGCCGAAGCCGTGATGGGCAAGGTGCTCGAGACGATCCGCGAGACGTCGGGTGGCCGGGTCAAGACCGAGGTCAATCCGGGGGAGGGCGCATTCTACGGCCCGAAATTCGAATATGTGCTGCGCGACGCGATCGGCCGGGATTGGCAATGCGGCACGACGCAGGTGGACTTCAACCTGCCGGAGCGCTTCGGGGCGACCTTCGTCGACACGGACAGCGCGAAGAAGCCGCCCGTCATGGTGCACCGGGCGATCTGCGGTTCGATCGAGCGCTTCATCGGCATCCTGATCGAGCATTTTGCGGGGAATTTCCCGCTCTGGCTCGCGCCGACGCAGATCGTGGTCGCGACCATCACCTCCGATGCCGACGACTATGCCTACGAGGTGGTCGCGGCGGCGCGGAAGGCGGGGCTGCGGGTCGAGGCGGACCTGCGGAACGAGAAGATCAACTACAAGGTCCGCGAGCATTCCCTCGCGAAGGTGCCCGTGCTGCTCGTCCTCGGCCGCCGCGAGGCGGAGGAACGCCGTGTCTCGATCCGGCGCTTCGGCTCGAAGGACCAGACCGGGATGAGCCTCGAGGAGGCCCTCGCCGCGCTGAAGGCCGAGGCGACCGCGCCCGACCTGCGGGAGGGGTGAGCGTCGCGCGCCCCGATCCCTCCCCGCGGGGGAGGGCCGAGTCGACGCGAAGCGTCGAACCGGGGTGGGGACAACCCAGCTCCCGGCGTCACCCCACCCCGGTCGGCTGGCGCCGACTCGCCCTCCCCTGGAGGGGAGGGGTCAGGCGCGGTGTCGTCGGAGCCCGATGAGCCCTACGCCACGGGGGTCCAGATCACGTCCGTGACCCGCTCAGCGCCGGCCGCCAGCATGACGAGGCGGTCGAGGCCGAGCGCCACGCCCGAGGCATCGGGCATGGCGGCGAGGGCGGAGATGAACTCGTCGTCGATCGGATAGCGCTCGCCGTAGAGGCGCGCCTTCTCCTCCATGTCGGCCTCGAAGCGGCGCCGCTGCTCGGCCGGGTCGGTCAATTCGCCGAAGCCGTTCGCGAGTTCCACTCCGCAGACATAGAGCTCGAACCGCTCCGCGAGGCGCGGATCGTCGGGGCAGGGGCGGGCGAGGGCGGCCTCGGGGACCGGATAGCGGTCGAGGATGGTCGGCCGGCCGATGCCGAGGCGCGGCTCGACCTTCTCGACGAGGACGCGGCTGAACATGTCCGACCAGGTGTCGTCCGGAGCGATCCGGATGCCGGCCTCGCCGCAGGCATCCGCGAGCGCCGCGCGGTCGGGCTCGCCAGTGGGGCTGAGCGTCGCGAGGAGGTCGATCCCTGCGAGCCGTGCGAAGGCCTCCGTGACCGGAAGGCGCTCGGGCTCCGCCGCCGCGTCGCAGAGGCGTCCCCGAAAGGCGAAGTCGTCCCGTCCCGCGATCTCCGCCGCGAGCCGGACGAGCGCCACGGAATCGGCGATCACCGCGTCGTAGGGCTCGCCCGTCCGGTACCATTCGAGCATCGTGAATTCGGGATGGTGCAGCGGGCTGCGCTCCCGGTTCCGGTAGACATGCGCCAGCGAGAATGGCCGCAACTCGCCCGCCGCGACGAGCTTCTTCAGCGCGAATTCCGGCGATGTATGGAGGTGCAAGGCGCGCCGGCCGCCGCCGATCCCGATCTCCTCCGTGGAGAAGGCGTGGAGATGCGTCTCGTTGCCGGGCGAGACCTGAAGGGCCGCGGGATCGATCTCGACGAAATCGCGGGCGGCGAACCAGGCGCGGAGAGCGGCCGCGATGCGGTTGCGCAGGAGAAGGCGAGGCCGCCGGTCGGCGTGGATATCGGCGCGCCACCAGGGAGAAGCGGTCATGGGCGGGCAGGGGCCGCGCACGGGCGGGCGGCGGCTTTCACTGGCGGACGCGCACGAGATCGGTTACGGCGGACGCAAGATTATCGCCGCGGCCGCGCATCCGAACGTCAAGGACAGTCTCAGTGAAAGTCATCGCCTCCAGCCTCCGCAAGGGCAACGTCGTCGACGTCGACGGCAAGCTCTATGTGATCGTGACGGCCGAGAACATCCATCCCGGCAAGGGCACGCCCGTGACCCAGCTCGACATGCGGCGCATCTCGGACGGCGTGAAGGTGTCCGAGCGTTACCGCACGACCGAGCAGGTCGAACGTGCCTATGTCGAGGATCGGGAGCACACCTTCCTCTATCAGGATGCCGAGGGATTCCATTTCATGAATCCCGAGACCTACGACCAGCTCGTGGTCTCCAAGGATATCGTCGGCGACAGCGCGCCTTACCTCCAGGAAGGCATGGCCTGCATGCTCTCGGTCCACGAGGGAAATGCGATCGCGCTCGAACTGCCCGCGCGCGTGACGCTCGAGATCACCGAGACCGAGCCGACCGTGAAGGGCCAGACGGCGTCGTCGTCCTACAAGCCTGCGATGCTCTCGAACGGCGTCCGCACCATGGTGCCGCCGCATGTCCAGAGCGGCACGCGCATCGTCGTGATGACCGTCGACGGCTCCTACGTCGAGCGCGCCAAGGACTGATCCGCACGAGGCCGCCGGCCGATGGGTGGCTTCGACGCTCTCGTCGTCGTCGCGATGATCGCCGCCCTGGCCTTTGTCGTCTGGCGGGCACGCCGCCGGCGCAAGGCGGCGGAGTTCGCCTATGAGGGCCGGATGTTCCGGCGCTCTCCGGGCGGCGGCTTCGAGACCGCCTCGGGCGCCCCGGTCGCGGGGGCGGTGCTGATCGGCGCCCTCGCCGCGGCCCATGCCGAGCATCTCGGCGGCGTCGGACCCGAGGCCTCGAGCGACGCGTCGGCCGGCGACACGGGCGACGGCGGCGGAGATGGAGGGGGTGGCGGCGGTGACGGTGACTGACGTCTCCCGATCGGATCCCGCGGCGGCCGGCTTCCCGCGATGACCCTCGGCGCCTTCCTCGCTGGATTGCTCGGCGCCTGTCTGATCCTCGCGGCCATTGCCGGCTTCGTCGTGCTCCTGCTCAAGCTCCGGGAGGAGCGCTCGGTCGAGCACGACGGGATCGTCTACGCGATGCGCCGCAACGGCCGGATCGAGGATCCCGACGGGCGCATCGTGGAGGATCCGACGATGCGCGACCTGCTGATCGCGAAGGGCGCGGCATTCGCGTGGCGGTCGGTCTTTCCGACGGGACGCTACGAGGTCGAGCAGGGGCCGGACGGCCCGGTCTTGCGGTTTCGATTGTCCCCGGGCGGGGGAGGCGGGCACGAGGACGAGGGTGTCGAACTCGTGCGGGCGGAACTGCGTAAGCATGCGGCGGATTGAGATGCGCGCTTCGATCAACCCCGACGTTCTCGCCGTTTCGGCCCCGCCCATCCCGGAGGCGCGGGCTTGGGCGGCGCGCTATGACGGCCGACACGGACCGGCGATCGACCTGACCCAGGCGGTGCCGGGCTATCCCGCCCATCCCGGTCTCGTGGACAGGCTGTCGGGAGCGGCCGGTGCTCCGACGAGCTTCGGCTACGGCGAGATCGTCGGCGATGCGGCCCTGCGCGAGGCGTATGCCGGGGAGGTTTCGGCCCTCTATGGAGGGGATATCGCGCCCGGCGAGGTCGCGATCACCTCCGGCGCCAATCTCGCCGCCTTCGCCGTGACGATGGCGCTCGCGCGGGCCGGGGACGCGGTGATGATGCCGGTGCCCTGGTACTTCAATTATCAGATGAATCTCGGTCTGCTCGGGATCGAGACCGTGGGGCTGCCCTGCCGGCCAGAGGCGGGTTTCGTGCCCGATCCGGGCGAGGCCGAGGCGCTGCTGACCGATCGCGTGCGGGCGATCATGCTCGTATCGCCGAACAACCCGACCGGCGCGGTCTACCCGCCGGAGGTGATCGCGGGCTTCGCCGACCTCTGCAGGCGGCGCGGCATCGTGCTTGTGCTCGACGAGACCTATCGCGATTTCCTCCCGGCGGGTCTCGGGCGGGCGCACGATCTTTTCGCCGGCTCCTGGCGGGATCATCTGATCGGCCTGTGCAGCTTCTCGAAGAGCTATTGCGTGCCGGGCTTCCGGGCCGGCGCCGTCATCGCCGGGCCGCGTTTCATTCCGCAGATCGCCAAGATCCTCGATTGCGTCCAGATCTGCGCGCCGCGGGTCGGGCAGGCCGGATTGGCCTGGGCGATCTGGGAACTCGGGGCCTGGCGTGCGGCGAACCGCGCCGTGATGAACGGCCGTGCCGAGGCGTGCCGGGCGGTCTTCGCCGCGCTGCCGGGATGGGAGATCGGAGCCCTCGGCGCCTATTTCGCGTATCTGCGCCACCCGTTCGATGGCGTCGGTTCGGCGAAGGTCAGCGAGGAGATGGCGGCCCGCCGCGGCGTGCTGACGCTGCCGGGCAGCGCCTTCGGACCGGGGCAGGAGGATTACATCCGGCTGGCCTTCGCCAATTGCGACGAGGCGCGGCTCGAAGAGGCCGCGACCCGGCTCCGGGATTTCACCCCGGGCTGAGCGTTTTCAGGTCAGGTTCGTCCTGATCTCCTCGTAGGCCGCGCGCACGGCGGCCTTGCCGTAGGTGCGCTCGAGGCGCCGGACCGTGAAATGGGCCCGCGCCACCGTCCTAAAATGCTGCATGAAGGCGGCATTCACGGCGGCGCCCCCCACGGCGCCGATGATCGGCACGGCTGTCGCCGCCACCTTCTGCGAGACGACGATGCCGAATCGCGAGGCGATCTGGGCGAGGAAGCGAACGACGGAGGGCGCGCTGTCGGCGATGGTGCGACCGCCCGCGAGCCGCGAGGCCTCGGTGACCGATCGCGCGAGAGCGGTGCGGACGGCGAAATAGCCGCTGGAGGCGAGGTCGTCCGACTCGGTCCGCGAGCCGAGCGCAAACACCTGAAGGCAGGCGAAGGCCGTCTCGGGATCGGCGAGGTCTTCGCCCTCCTCGCGGGCGATCTCGGCGATCGACCGCAGGACGAGCGTCGTCGAGACGGGCAGCTCCACGGGCAGCGAGACGAGGCCGAGAGCCCCGCCGATCGCCCCGCTCGCGGCGGCGAGCGTCGTATCGCGCCGTCCGCTGCGGCGCTGAGGCCGGTCGGACGCATTCGACATCTCCGGCAGGCTCTTCAGCGCGAGGGCGAGAGCCGTGCGGAGTGCGCGCTCGACCGCGTCGCCGACGATGGCACGCGCCTGTTCGGGCAGGGCGTAGCCGATCATCTCGAGGGGCTTGCCCGCCATGGCGCTGAGGCGGCCGGTCAGGGTCGAGCGCTCGAGCGCCCGCACCGCGAGGCGCAAGGCGGCGGCATCCTCGGGGGGCAATCCGGCTGCCTCGGCGGGCAGCGATTCGTGGCTCGGGACGTCCCGGACAGCGAGTTGAGTCGTCATGGCTCCTTCCTCTGACGGCCTTCAACCGCCCAGGTGGGGCAACAGTTCATCTCGACAACGGCGGAAACATGGGCTGAAGACCAACTTTGCCTTCATCTTGCCGCGCCGCAATGCACAAGTCAGGTGACATGAACGCCTCCACCGCGGCCGCGCTTCGCACCCCGCCCCCCTTCACGATGAAGCGCAAGATCGCGGCGATCCTCGCCGCGGACGTCGCCGGCTATTCGCGGCTGGTGGCGGAGGACGAGGAGCGCACCCTCACCGAGCTTGCGGCGGCGAGGGACATCTTCGACGCGCTCGTGGCGCGGGTCGGCGGCCGGATCTTCAACACGGCCGGCGATTCGATCATGGTCGAGTTCGATTCGGCCGTCGAGGCGGTGCGGGCGGCGGTCGACATCCAGGAGGCGATGAAGACCCGCAACCTGGATCTCGAGCCGAAGCGGCGCCTCGAATTCCGGATGGGGCTCACGATCGGGGACGTCGTCGAGCGCGACGGCGATCTCCTCGGGGACGGGGTCAACATCGCGGCCCGCCTCGAAAGCCTCGCCCCTCCGGGCGGCATCTGCGTGTCGCGCTCGGTCCATGAGGCTGTCGCGAACAAGCTGTCCGTCGGGTTCAAGGAACTCGGGCCCCGGCAGGTCAAGAACATCCCGCAGCCGGTCCATGCCTACCTCGTCGGCTCGCCCGGCGAGATGATGGTCGCAGCCGAGCCGCTGGTCGCCCGTCGTGACGGCAGCGTGGCCCGCCCGGATCGGCGCGAGCCGGGCCTGCGGCGGTTCCTCCGCCGCATCGTCATGCTCGCGGCGATCCTGGGGATGGTCTATTTCGCGCTCCCGGCCCTCCAGCTCGCGCATACGATCCTCGACCCCTATCTCCATCCGCCGGCGCAGCAGGCGCCTGACGGGGAGGCGGGTACGCCCAAGCCGCAGGCCACGGCTCCTCCCGGCGAAAGCGCACAGCCGGAGAAGCCGCCCCAGCCCGAAAAGCCTGCTCAGACAGAGAAGCCGGCGCAGCCCGAAAGGCCGGCGCGTCCGCGCGCCGAGCGTCCTCCCGCGAAGCCGCCGGCTCCGAAGCCCGAGCCGGCACGGCCCGAGACCGCGCGCCCGGATCGCACCGGCGATCCCGCCACAGTCTATGCCGGGCTGGCACGCGAGGGGCTCATCGCCGATGCGCGCTCGCTTCCGGAATTCTATCACAACGCCCGCTTCCTCGAGGCCAAGGGCGATCGCACGGGCGCGCTCGCGGCCTATGCGGCGGCGGCCCCTCTCGCCGGCGAGGCGATCGACGTCCATTTCCGCTATGCCTCGCTGCTGCGGATGGTCAGGGGGCCGGCGGCTGTGCGTCAGGCCTATGCTGCCTTGATACGGACCAATCCCAGCGTCGCGGCCGAACTGATGATGGCCTTCGGCTCGGAGACGGACGACCGGCGGGAGCGCCTCGAGGCCTTCGTCGCGTCACATCCCGGCGTCGCGGCGGCGGATAATCTGATGGCGGATGCGCTGCTCGATCAGCGCGACGGAGGCCCGACCCTGACCGAGCGTCGTCTCGCTTTCGACGCCACGGAACGGTTCCTCGACGCTGCGGCGTCGGGAGACCTGAGCAGTCGCTTCGTCGACCGGACCTTCCTCGACGGCTGGCTCGACATGGCCCGCAGGCGGCGTGGAGAGATCGAGCGGTTCTTCTCCTCCGCGCGCACCCGGCCGACCGCGGCTTTCTCCCGCTCGTCGACGGGATGGCTGACGCGCCTGAGCCTGCCCGAACCCGCGAGCGCCATCGCGGTGCGGATCGGGGAGCAGGGCCCCTTCACCTCGACGGGCTCTTCCGCGACGCTGGATTCGCGGACCGGCAAGCCCATGCCGAATGTCGAGTTCGAGCTGCCGCCGGGCACGGGCCGGGTGACGCTGTACGTTACGTATCAGGACCGCTCCGGCCGCGAGGCGGGGCCGTTCCCGCTCTCCTTCGATCCGGGTGCCGCGACCGTCGAATCGGGGCGGGCCGCGCTCGAGCGGTTCCCTGAGAGCTGGGTGAGTTTCCGCGAGGACCTTCCGGGCGTTCTGTCCTTCGCCGGCCTCATCAGCAACCGATGTGCCCTGTCGCGGGTGATGATCGGGTTCGGGGACGAGCCGCCGCGAAGCCAATTGCCGCTGCCTGCCTGCGACCCCTCGGGTTCGGCCGCGCTGCCATCCAACGCCTCGCTCGTCAGCTTGCCGAACGGCACCGAGGTCGTTCAGATCCAGCTCGTCTATGCGGACGGATCCGAGAGCGCCGTGCGCACGTTCAAGCGCCCTTGAGGAGGCTGGTCTCGGCCAACTTTCCGGCCCTAGGGGCCGGAGACAGCGACCGTCTGAGCCAGGGCGGCTTCGAGTTCGGCCTGAGAGAACGGCTTCTGCAGGACCGGCCGATCACGCCAGGCGGGATCGATGCCGCCGGCCCCGTAGCCGGTCGAGAAGATGAAGCGGATGCCGCGTGCGGCCAGGATGTCGACGATCGGATAGACGGGTTCGCCCGCGACGTTCACATCGAGGATCGCGACATCGAGCCTTTCCTGCTCGGCCAGCGCCCGGCCTTCAGCGAGCCTGCTCGCCGGCCCGACCACTTCGATGCCGACATCCATCAGCATGTCCTCGAGCAGCAAGGCAATCGCGACCTCGTCCTCGACGACAAGCACGCGAAGGCCCGCGAACCCGTTGGGGGGCGGCCGTGGCGTGTCCTTCATACCCTCGTGATCCTGTCCGAGCTCGAAATAGGCAGAGAACGGCAGTTCTCTCGACGATGCAAGCCGCGAACAAGGTCATTGTCCGGACGTGACGCGCGGCTGCGGATAAATTGTGGCTATCCGGCAACACAGACCGCGGCGGCGCCTCGATCTTGCCGAGGCCCGTTGCAGGCATTTCAACTCTACGCAAATTTAACCATCTGGCCCAACACTATCTCCAGCGCCTCCATGTCTTTCCTCAACAGGGCGACGAGCCGGCGCGTCCGGACGTCCATCGGCACCATTCGCTGCGCATTGTCCGGAACGGGTCCCATCTCGCAGGGCCGGATCTGACCATGGCCATGAGCGCGCCTCTCCCGATCCTGATGGTCCTGCATCAGGAGACATCCACCCCCGGCCGGGTCGGCCGGCTTCTCGCCGAACGAGGGCATCGCCTCGACCTGCGCCGCCCCTGTCTCGGCGATCCGCTGCCCGAGACGCTGGCCGGGCATGCGGGCGCCGTCGTGTTCGGCGGGCCGATGAGCGCGAATGACGACGACGACTTCATCCGCCGCGAGATCGACTGGATTGGCGTCGCGCTGAAGGAGGAGAAGCCCCTGCTGGGCCTTTGCCTCGGGGCGCAGATGATGGCCCGTCATCTCGGTGCGCGCGTCTATGCGCATCCGGAGGGGCGCGCGGAGATCGGCTACTACCCCGTCTTGCCGACGAGCGACGGATTGGCGCTGTCCTCCGAACTCGGCGCGTCCTGGCCCGGCCATGTCTATCATTGGCATCGCGAGGGCTTCGATTGCCCGCCCTGTTCGCGGGTTCTCGCGACGGGCGACGATTTCCCGACCCAGGCGATGAGGGTCGGCCGGGCGGCCTACGGCCTGCAATTCCACCCGGAGGTCACGCACGCGATGCTGTGCCGCTGGACGGTCCGGGGCGCGGCCCGCCTGGATGCGCCGGGCGCGCAGGATCGCAGCCGGCAGATCGAGGGGCGCTTCCAGCACGACCCCGCGGTCCGCATCTGGCTGAACGCCTTCCTCGATCACTGGCTCGCCGGCAGCTCCGGCGGGGCGGCCTGCGCCATCGCGGCCGAATAGGCGCGGCCGGCCGTCAGGATTTCTCCAGCACGTAGGTTCCGGGCGCGTCGCAGAGCGGCTTCAGCTTGCCCGCTCCCGGCTCCCGCGCCGGGACGCGCTCGGGGGCCTGGCTCTCGATCCAGGAGAGCCAATACGGCCACCACGATCCCGCATGCTCCTCGGCTGCGCCGAGCCAATCCTCGAAGGAGCCGTCCGGATCGAGCGCCCCCGTGCGGTAGCCGTATTTCGGCTTGGCCGGCGGGTTGACCACGCCGGCGATGTGCCCCGATCCCGCGACGACGAAGTCCACGGGGCCGCCGAAGCTCTTCGAGCCGAGATGAACCGATTTCGCGGGCGCGATGTGGTCCTCGCGCGTCGCGAGGTTGAAGATCGGAATCGTCACCTGGCCGAGGTCGAGCTTGACGTTGTCGACCACCATCTCCCCGCGGCTCAGCTTGTTGTCGAGGTAGCAGTTGCGAAGATAGAAGGAGTGGTTCGCCGCCGGCATCCGCGTCGCGTCCGAATTCCAGTAGAGAAGATCGAATGGGAAGGGCGCCTGTCCCTTCAGATAGACGTTCACGACATAGGGCCAGATCAGGTCGTTCGGGCGAAGCATGTTGAAGGCGTTCGCCATGCGCGAGCCTTCGAGATAGCCTCGCGTCTTCATGACGGCCTCGACGGCCTGGACCTGCGCCTCGTCGACGAAGACCTTGAGATCGCCGGCATGGGTGAAGTCGACCTGGGTCGTGAGGAAGGTCGCGCTGTCGATCCGCTTGTCGCCCCGCGCCGCCAGATAGGCGAGGGTGACGGCGAGCAGGGTGCCGCCGACGCAATAGCCGATCGTCGTGACCGCCTTCTCGCCCGTCGCCTTCTCGATGGCGTCGACGGCCGAGAGGATGCCCTCCTTCATATAGGCCTCGAATCCCTTCTCGGCCTGGCGGGCGTCGGGATTGACCCAGGAGATGCAGAACACGGTCAGGCCCTGCGAGACCGCCCAGCGGATGAAGCTCTTATCGGGGTTGAGATCGAGGATGTAGAACTTGTTGATCCAGGGCGGCACGATCAGGAGCGGCCGCTTGAGGACGGTCTCGGTCAGCGGCGCGTACTGGATCAGCTCGATCAGGTCGTTGCGGTAGACGACCTTGCCGGGGCTGACGGCGACGTTCTCGCCCACCCGGAACTTGGTCGCATCGGATTGGCGCAGCTTGAGCTCCCCGCCGCCCGCTTCGATATCCTCCGCCAGCATCGTCATGCCGCGGACGAGATTCGCGCCGTTCTCGCGCAACGTCTCGCGCAGAAGCTCGGGATTGGTCGGCACGAAGTTCGACGGCGACAGCGCCGAGGAGAGCTGGCGGACGTAGAAGGCGGCCTTCGCCTTGGTATGGTCGTCGAGCCCCTCGGCCTCCTCGACCATCGCGTCGGCCCAGCGGGTCGTGACGAGATAGGCCTGTTTCAGGAAATCGAAGGCCGCGTTGCTCGACCATTCGGGCGCGGCGAAGCGCTTGTCGGAGGCCGTCGGCGAGGCGACCGGCGCGGCTTCCTCGCCCTGGAGGCGGCGCATGGTCGAGGACCACAGATCGACGAAGCTCGCGCCGAGCCGGGCCTGGGCCTGCATCGCCCGCTGCGGATCGGTCATCCAGGTCTCGGCGACCGCGCCGATCGTCTTGACGATCTCGCTGACCTCGTCGGCGAGGCCGGGTGTCTTGTTGCGCGTCTCGAAGGGCTTGAGATAGGCGGTGCTCGCCTTCCCGGCCGCTTCCACGAACAGCGCCATGTTCCGCGAAAGGGCATCGAAATCGGGAGGCGGCGCCGTGGCGCCGGCGTCGCCGGGCGAACCCGCCGGCTTGCCGGAAGCCTTCGTCTGCGTGTCGCTCATCGTCCTCTCCCTGGCGGGCTTCTCGCGGCCTTCGATTGCAAGAGCTTGACCATCACGTGGCCATGTTGTCACGAAAGACAAGATCGCGGCTTCAGGCCGAGCCATCCCAGGCGGAACACCATGTCCCTCAGGTCCTTTAGCGCCCTTTGTCTTGGCCTGACCATGGCCGGAGCGCTGGCGGGATGTTCGGGCGGGAACCCGGCGCGCGATCTCGCCATCGCGGCCGGCGTCACGGGCGGCGAGCCGAAGCCCGCTCCGGATTTCGTCTCCCGCACGCGGCGCGCGAATCTCGACTACATCCCGGTCGGCACCTCGGCCCCGCAGCGGCGATACCGCTCGAAGACGGCGTCGGAGGTCGGGGACGCAGAGGCCGATCTTGAACGGACGCGCGCCGGGACGACGGCCCGGGGGAATCAGCTGCAATAGACCAAAGACGCCGTTCCGGTCCGGCACCCATGGCCGTTATGACGACGCGCCCGCGAGGCGCAGAGGTTCATCCGATGTCCGAGTTCCACCGCATCAAGCGTCTTCCTCCTTACGTCTTCGAGGAGGTCAACCGCGCCAAGGCCAAGGCCCGCGGCGAAGGCGCCGATATCGTCGATCTCGGCATGGGCAATCCGGATCTCGCCGCGCCCGCCCATGTCGTCGCCAAGCTCTGCGAGACCGCCGGCAAGCCGCGTTCGGATCGCTATTCGGCCTCGAAAGGCATCACGGGCCTCCGCCGCGCCCAGGCCGCCTATTACGAGCGCCGCTTCGGCGTGAAGCTGAACCCGGACACCCAGGTCGTCGCGACGCTCGGCTCCAAGGAGGGCTTCGCCAACATGGCACAGGCGATCACGGCGCCCGGTGACGTCGTGCTGGTGCCGAACCCCTCCTATCCGATCCATGCCTTCGGCTTCCTGATGGCGGGCGGCACCATCCGCTCCGTGCCGGCGGAGCCGACCCCCGCCTTCTTCCAGGGGCTCGAACGCGCGGTCGTGCACTCGATCCCGAAGCCGATCGCGGTCGTCGTCTGCTACCCGGCCAACCCGACCGCCTATGTCGCCGATCTCGATTTCTACCGGGACCTCGTCGCCTTCGCGAAGAAGCACGAACTGATCGTCCTGTCGGACCTCGCCTATTCCGAGGTCTATTTCGACGGCGCGCCGCCGCCCTCCGTGCTTCAGGTGCCGGGCGCGATGGACGTCACGGTCGAGTTCACCTCGATGTCGAAGACGTTCTCGATGGCGGGCTGGCGCATGGGCTTCGCCGTCGGCAACGAGCGGCTGCTCGCGGCGCTGGCCCGCGTGAAGTCCTATCTCGATTACGGCGCCTTCACGCCCGTCCAGGTCGCGGCGACGGCGGCGCTGAACGGTCCGCAGGATTGCATCGAGGAGATGCGCCGCACCTATCGCAAGCGCCGCGACGTGCTGGTCGACGCCTTCGGCAAGGCCGGCTGGGACATCCCGGCGCCCTCCGCCTCGATGTTCGCCTGGGTGCCGATCCCGGAGAGGTTCAAACCGCTCGGCTCGCTCGCCTTCTCGAAGCTCTTGATCGAGAAGGCGGATGTCGCGGTCGCGCCGGGCATCGGCTTCGGCGAGCACGGCGACGATTACGTCCGCATCGCCCTCGTCGAGAACGAGCAGCGCATCCGACAGGCCGCCCGCGGCATCCGGCGCTTCTTCGACGATGCCGACCGGACGCTGCACAACGTCGTGCCGCTGGCGAAGGCCGGGTAGGGGCGGGGATCGCTTCGCGCCCCGCGCCGGGCAGTCCCGACAGGTCGTCAGGACGCCTGACGGGTGATCGCCTCGAGTTCGGGGAACGGGACGTAGGGCCCCTTGCACCGAGCTCCGAGGAGATCCTCGTCGGGGCCCATGCTGAGGGTCAGGCCTTGCGGTCCGTCGACAACGGAGGCGGACAACTCCACCTGCCGGTCGATACCGGCGAACGCGTTCTTGATCAGAACCTTGGCGCAGATCCGCCGGGTCGGGCCGGTCAGGGCATTCTCTTCGAGGGCGGGCCCGCTCACGAGAGCGTTCACATATTGCCGCCGACCGCTGAACAAGTTCGTCGCGCCGTATTTGCGATGTCGCGAAATGAGCCTCGCGAACATTTCGCGTGCCGTCCTGTCCTGAACGGCCTGCTGTTGCGGCGTGAGCGTCGCCTGAGGCGCGGTGCCGCTCTGCGAGCCGGCGACGCAGGCGCCGAGAGCGGACGATAGAAGAACGACGGCGAGAACGACACGAACGGACACGGGACGCTCCTAGGCATGGGACGCGACCACGCGGGAGCGTCAGCCGATCCGGGACGTTGTTGCGGTGAGAGTGCAGTTTGGACCGCGTCGGCGCTTCGAGGCCCGCTGATCCAGCCAGGTCCGGTGTCGACGTCGATGCGACCCGCTCGGTGAAAGGGTCGCCGGGGGAGCGCCCCCGGCAACCCGTCGTTTTACTACTGCGTCGCTTCGGGCAGCAGCTTCCAGGCGCCGTTCTCGATCGTCACCATGACGCGGGCGCGCTTGTCCTGGCCGACATGGTCGTCCTTGGTCATGGTCACGACGCCCTGGCTGTAGACGACGTCCTTGAGGCCCTCGAGCGCGTCGCGCAGGGCGGCACGGAATTCGGGCGTGCCGGGCTTCGCCGTCTTGGTCGCGACGGGCAGCGCCGCGGCGAGCAGGGCGAAGGCGTCGTTCGCGTGGGCGCCGAAGGTGTTCGTCGTGCCCGCGCCGAACATGGCTTCGTATTGCTTGGTGTATTCGAGGCCCGCCTTCTTGGTCGGGTTCGAATCCGGCAGCTGCGCGGCGACGAGAACGGGGCCGGCCGGCAGGATCGTGCCCTCGACGTCCTTGCCGCCGACGCGGAGGAAGTCGCCATTGGCGGCGCCGTGCGTCTGGTAGATCACGCCCTTGAAGCCGCGCTCCTTCAGCGTCTTCTGCGGCAATGCGGCCGGCGTGCCGGAGCCCGCCACCAGCACGACGTCGGGCTTCGCGGCCATCACCTTGAGGATCGGCCCGGTGACGCTCGTATCCGACCGCGCATAGCGCTCGGTGGCGACGAGTTCGATGCCGCGGCTTTTCGCGGCCGGGCCGAACACGTTGAGCCAGCCGTCGCCATAGGCGTCGTTGAAGCCGATGAAGGCCACCTTCTTCACGCCGGCCCCCTTCATGTGGTCGGCGATGGCATCCGCCATGAGGCGGTCGTTCTGCGGCGTCTTGAAGACCCACCGGCGCTTCTCGTCCATCGGCGAGACGATGGCGGCGGAGGCCGCGAGCGAGATCATCGGCGCCTTGATGTCGCTCACGACCTCGATCATCGCGAGGGAGACGGGCGTCGTGGACGAGCCGATGATGACGTCGGCCTTGTCGTCGGTCAGGAGCTTCCGGGTATTGGCGACGCCCTTCGTCGTGTCGGACCCGTCGTCGAGCACCACGACCTCGACCGGCACTCCGCCGATCTCCTTCGCGTAGAGCTTGGCGGTATTCGCCTCCGGGATGCCGAGCGAGGCGGCCGGGCCCGTCGTCGAGACCGTCATGCCCACCTTCACCGTCTGGGCCGACACGCCCGTCGCGAAGGCCAGCGCGCCGAGCGCGCAGGCCGCTGTCAAGAGTCTCATGTTACTTCCTCCCTGGAACCTTGACCGCTCTTGTAACGCGTCGTCAGACCGTGTCGAGCGGATGCAGGCTCAACCCTTCGGCGCAGAGGCCCGGTCGCGCAAGGCCCGCCGGATGACCTTCCCGGTCGTCGTCATCGGCAGATCCTCCACGAACTCGACCTCGCGCGGGTATTCGTGCGCCGCGAGGCGCGACTTCACATGCTCCTGGATCTCGCGGGCGAGGGCGGGGGAGGGCGCGAACCCGTCCTTCAGCACGATGAAGGCCATCACGATCTCGGTGCGCTCGGGGTCCGGCTTGCCGACGACGCCCGCCATGCCGATGGCCGGATGGCGAAGGAGGCAATCCTCGATCTCACCGGGTCCGATCCGGTAGCCCGAGGAGGTGATGACGTCGTCGTCGCGCCCGACGAAACGAAGCCAGCCGTCCTCGTCGCGCTCCCCGAGATCGCCCGTGACCAGCCAATCCCCTCGGAACTTGGCCGAGGTCGCGCCCTCGTTGTTCCAGTACTTCAGGAACATCACCGGGTTCGGCGCCCGGACCGCGACCGAGCCGAGTTCCCCGGGGCCGAGGACCGTGCCGTCCTCGTCGACGATCGCGACCTCGTGGCCGGGCACGGCGCGGCCCATCCAGCCGGGCCGGGCCTCCATCAGCGAGCCGGCCGACGAGACGACCATGTTGCATTCGGTCTGGCCGTAGAACTCGTTGATCGTGACGCCCAGCACCCGCCGGCCCCAATCGAGGAGCTCGGTGCCGAGCGTCTCGCCGCCCGAGGCGACCGTGCGCAGGTCGAGCCGGTAGCGCCGCTCCGCGTCCGGCAAGGCGCGCATGAGCTTGAGCGCCGTCGGCGGCAGGAAGGTGTTGCGGATGCGGAAATCCTGCATGAGCTGGAAGGCCGCCTCGGCCGAGAATTTCTCGAACCGCCGGGCGACGACCGTCACCCCGTGATGCAGGCCGGGCAGCAGCACGTCGATCAGGCCGCCGACCCAGGCCCAGTCGGCCGGGGTCCAGAGCCGGTCGCCAGGCTGTGGCAGGAGGTCGTGGCTCATCTCGACGCCGGGCAGATGGCCCAGCAGCACGCGGTGGGCGTGGAGCGCGCCCTTCGGCTGGCCGGTCGTGCCGGAGGTGTAGACGATGAGCGCCGGATCGTCTGCCCGCGTCCGGACCGGGGTGAAGCTGTCCGGCTCGCCCCCCATCTCCGCCGCGAGGCCGAGCGCACCGTCGCCGGCACCGTCGACGGAGAACACGACGCGCAGCGCCGGCACCTCGTCGCGGATGGTCGCGAGCTTCGCCGCGCCCGCGGCGTCGGTCACGACGGCCTTCGCGCCGGAATCGGCGAGCCGGAAGGCGAGGGCCTCCGGGCCGAACAGGCCGAAGAGCGGGATGGCGATCGAGCCGGCCTTGTAGGTGCCGATATGCGCGACGGCGGTTTCGACGGCCTGGGGCAGGAGGATGCCGACACGCTCCCCGGGGCCGATCCCGTGGCTGCGCAGAAGATTGGCGAAGCGGTTCGAGAGCCCGCGCAACTCGCGGAAGGAGACCTCACGCGCCGAACCGTCGGCCCGCGCCTCGATCAGGGCGAGGCGATCCGGGTCCGCCTCCGCCCAGCGGTCGCAGACATCGGTGCCGATATTGTAGTGCTCCGGCACTTCCCAGCGGAAGCGGTCGCGCACCTCGTCATAGGTCGAGCCGGCCTTGAGCACGTGTCCTCCCGGATTCTTATCGGCCGAAGTGTAGGGCCGCCGGCGCCGAGGGGAAATGGCTCTGTCGAACGGGCTTGCGGCCGGCCCTGCGATAGGCTCAACACTGGGCCGTCTCAGGGAGGTCCAAGATGAAGCTCGTGCGGTTCGGCCAGCCCGGCCAGGAGAAACCCGGCATCCTCGACGGGAGCGGCGCGATCCGCGACCTGTCCGGGAGCGTCACGGATTTCGATGGCGCCTTCTTCGCCTCGGGCGGTCTCGACGCCGTCGCCAAGCTCGACGTCGAATCCCTGCCGCGCGCGCCCGAGGGCAGCCGGTTCGGTCCGCCCGTCGCGGGCGTGCGGAACTTCATCGCGGTCGGCCTCAACTTCGCCGATCACGCCAAGGAGACCGGCTCGCCGATCCCGGCCGAGCCCATCCTGTTCAACAAGGCGCCCTCCTGCATCGTCGGCCCGAACGACGACGTGATCATCCCGAAGGGGTCGACGAAGTCGGACTGGGAGGTCGAGCTCGCCTTCGTCATCGGCAAGCGTGCCAGCTACGTGTCCGAAAGCGAGGCGCTCGATTACGTCGCCGGCTTCTGCGTCTGCAACGACGTCTCCGAGCGCGAATGGCAGATCGAGCGCGGCGGTCAGTGGATGAAGGGCAAGGGCTGCCCGACCTTCGGGCCGCTCGGTCCGTGGCTCGTCACCCCGGACGAGATCGGGGATGTCGGCCGGCTCGGCATGTGGCTCGACGTGAACGGCGAGCGCGTCCAGAACGGGTCGACGCAGACGATGATCTTCGACATCCGCAAGATCGTCTCCTACGCCTCGCAGTTCATGATCCTCGAGCCCGGCGACGTCATCACCACGGGCACGCCGCCCGGCGTCGGCCTCGGCTTCAAGCCGCCGCGCTTCCTCAAGGCCGGCGACACGATGGCGCTCGGCATCGACGGCCTCGGCGAGCAGCGCCAGAAGGTCGTGGCCTATCGGGGGTAGGAGGGGCCACTCCCTCCTCATCCTGAGGCGCCTCGCGGAGCGAGGCCTCGAAGGACGCATGACGGTTGAGCGTGCTTCGAGGCTCGGCACCCAAGCCGGCTGTTGCCGGCTTGGGTATCCTTCGGAGCGCATCTCGGGAACACCCGAGATGCGTGCCGAGCACCTCAGCATGAGGACGGGAGGGGATTTCCCGTTTTCGGCCAAGCTTTGAGGAGTGATAGATGACCGAACCGCTCTTCCGCGAGGACGCCTATCTGCGCGAGGCCACGGCCGTCGTCACGGCCGTCACGCCCGAGGGCGGCATCGTGCTCGATCGGACCGTGCTGTACGCCCAGGGCGGCGGCCAGCCGGGCGATGCCGGCACGATCGTGCGGGCCGACGGTGCCGAGATCGCGATCGCGAACAGCGTCTACGGACCCGACCGCCAGGCGATCGTCCATGTCCCGGCCTCACCGGGCGGCGAGACACCGTCGATCGGGGAGCCCGTCACGCTCCGGCTCGACTGGGGCAGGCGCTGGCCGCGGATGCGCGTGCACACCGCGCTGCATCTTCTCAGCGTCGTCCTGCCCTATCCCGTCACGGGCGGGTCCATTGGCGATGGCGAGGGCCGGCTCGATTTCGACATCCAGGAGGCGGGGCTGGACAAGGCGGATCTGACCGCGAAGCTCGCCGACCTCGTCGCCAAGGATGCCGCCGTCGATACGCTCTGGATCACGGACGAGGAGCTCGACGCCAATCCCGGCCTCGTGAAGACGATGTCGGTGAAGCCGCCGCGCGGATCCGGCCGGGTGCGGCTCGTCCGGATCGACGGCATCGACCTGCAACCATGCGGCGGCACGCATGTGTGCCGCACGGGCGAGATCGGCGCGGTCGCCGTCACCGACATCGAGAAGAAGGGCAAGCAGAACCGCCGGGTGCGGATCAGGCTCGTCTGAGGGGCGCCGCCCGGTCTCGGGGCGGCGCCAGGACTTACTTCGCGCTCTGGATGTAGCGCAGGATCGCGTCGGGCATGGCGACGTCGATCTCGCCGCGGATGCTCCAGAAGGTCGAGCGAGGCCGGTCCTCGGCGCCGTCCTTGAAGCCCTTCGGCGACTTGGCGTCGCGCAGGAAGCGCCGCATCTTCACGGCGACCTGGTCGTTGTAGGTCCTCTCGTAGAAGCCCTTCAGCGCCGAATCGGGATTGTCCTTGAGCGGCGCGAAGTTCGCCTTGCGCTCGTCGACGAGGGTCGAGATCTCCTTGACCAGAGCGTCGACCTTGGCCGGATCCGCCTTCTCGTGCAGGGCGAGCTCCTGTGAAAGACCGCGCGCGACCTTCCAGTCGGACACCATCGTCCCGACGGTCTCGGGATGGGCCGCGCCGCTCTTGCGCGCCTCGATCAGCCGCTCGGCGATCGTCGTGTACAACCCCGTCATCTCGCTGAAGAGGCGGTGGCAGGTCTCGCCGATCTCGAGAAGCCGGGCGTTCAATTCGTCGCCCTTCTTGAACTTGTCGTCCTCGTAATCCTTCGCGTTGATGTAGTCAGCGAGGGACTTGAAGGTGGTGCCGGCCTCCTTGACGAGGTCGTTCGCCTTGTTCACGGCGGCACCGAGTTCCGAGCGGGCCGGCTCCGGCCAGTCCTGCGGCGGCTCCGGCAGCTTCGGGTAGGAGCTGCTCATGTAATGCATCGTCATCATGGACGATTTGCGGTTGCGCCAGCGATCGTAGGAATTGGATTTCCAGAGCGTCCAGGCGGCGTTCTCGCACTGGCTGCGCAGCCGCTTCGCGACGTCGAGATACTGGGTGTCCTGTCGCAGAAGGTTCGGCGCGCGCGTCGTGATGCTCGTGACGCTCTGGGCGAGGACGATCGGCGCGTCGCGTGGCCCCGCCTGCGCTCCTGCCGGGCCGAGGACAAGCGCCACGGCGCCCCACCATCCGATCGTCGCGATCGCCCTTGCTGCCGTCAACGTGAGCTCCATGGCATCCGCCGCGCGTCGTGCGGCAACCGGTTTGGAGCGGGCGGGCCGGGCGAAGTCAACCTTTGCGGGTCCGTCGGTCCGGTCGGACCGCCCCGATCCCGGGTCGACATGCGACAAAAGGGAACGCCGCGGAGATCATCCGCGGCGTCCGATCGTCGGGGCCGGCCGGCATGGCCGGCGGACCTGCTGGCCTGTCAGGCGGCGAGCTGACGCAGGACGTAGGGCAGGATGCCGCCGTTCTTGAAATATTCGAGCTCGTCGAGCGTATCGATGCGGCAGAGGAGCGGGACCTCCTTCACCGAGCCGTCCGCCGACGTCACTTCCATGATCATCTTCTTGCGCGGCGTCAGCGCCTCGGCGATCCCGCGGATCGTGATGGTCTCGTCTCCCTTGAGACCGAGCGAGGCCCAGCCGTCCGAGCCTTCGAAGACGAGCGGCATGACGCCCATCCCGACGAGGTTCGAGCGGTGGATGCGCTCGAAGCTCTCGGTCACGACGGCCCGCACGCCGAGCAGGTTCGTTCCCTTCGCCGCCCAGTCGCGCGATGAGCCGGTGCCGTATTCCTTGCCCGCGAGGATGACGAGCGGCACGCCCTCCGCCTTGTACCTCTCGGCGGCGTCGTAGATGAACATCCGCTCGCCGGAGGGCTGATGGATGGTGTAGCCGCCCTCGACGACGTTCCCCGCCTCGTCGCGCACCATCTGGTTCTTGATGCGGATATTGGCGAAGGTCCCCCGCATCATCACCTCATGGCTGCCGCGCCTCGTTCCGTACTGGTTGAAATCGGCGACGCGGACCTGATGCGAGAGCAGATACTCGCCGGCGGGCGACGCCGCCCGGATGTTGCCGGCGGGCGAGATGTGGTCGGTGGTGATGGAATCGAGGAAGAGGCCGAGGACGCGCGCGTTCACGATGTCGGTGAGCGGCGCCGGCTCCTTCTTCATGCCCTCGAAATAGGGAGGGTTCTGGATGTAGGTCGAGCCGGCCGGCCAAGCATAGGTCTGGCTGGCGGTGACGGGCACCGCCTTCCAGTGCTCGTCACCCGTGAAGACGTCCGAGTAGCGCGACGTGAAGAGCTCCGAGGTGATCGTCCGGTCGACGAAATCGGCGATCTCCTGCGTCGAGGGCCAGATATCCTTGAGGTAGACCGGCTGTCCGTCCGAGCCCGTGCCGAGCGGCTCGGTGGCGAGGTCGATCTGCAGCGAACCGGCCAGGGCATAGGCCACGACCAGCGGCGGGGAGGCGAGATAGTTCGCCTTCACGTCCGGATTGACCCGGCCCTCGAAGTTCCGGTTCCCGGAGATGACGGCGCCGGCGACGATGTCGTTGTCGTTGATCGCCTTCGAGATCGCCTCCGGCAGCGGGCCGGAATTGCCGATGCAGGTCGTGCAGCCGAAGCCGACGAGGTTGAAGCCGAGCTTGTCGAGGAAGACCTGCAGGCCCGCCTTGTTGAAGTACTCCTCCACCACCTGAGAGCCGGGCGCGAGCGAGGTCTTCACCCAGGGCTTCACCGTCAGCCCCTTGGCGACGGCATTGCGGGCGAGGAGGCCCGCGCCGATCATCACCGAGGGATTGGAGGTGTTGGTGCAGGAGGTGATGGCCGCGATCACGACGTCGCCGTGGCCGAGGTCGAAATTGGCCCCTTCCACCTTGTAGCGCTTGGAGGCCTCCGCGGCCTTCTTGAACTCCTTGTCCATCGCGACCGCGAATTCGCGCTTGACGTGGTCGAGCTCGACGCGGTCCTGCGGGCGCTTCGGGCCGGCCATCGAGGGCACGACGGTGTCGAGGTTGAGTTCGAGCGTATCCGTGAAGACCGGGTCCGGGGTGTCGGCATCGCGCCACATGCCCTGCGCCTTGGCATAGGCTTCGACCAGCGCGAGGCGCTCCTCGCTGCGGCCGGAGGTCCGCATGTAGCCGATCGTCTTCTCGTCGATCGGGAAGAAGCCGCAGGTCGCGCCGTATTCGGGCGCCATGTTGCCGATCGTGGCCCGGTCGGCGACGGAAAGGTCGGCGAGGCCCGGGCCGAAGAACTCGACGAACTTGCCGACGACGCCCTTCTTGCGCAGCATCTGGGTGACGGTGAGGACGAGGTCGGTCGCCGTCATGCCCTCGCGCAGCCGGCCGGTGAGCTTGAACCCGATCACCTCGGGGATGAGCATGGACACGGGCTGGCCGAGCATCGCGGCCTCGGCCTCGATGCCGCCGACGCCCCAGCCCAGCACCGCCATCCCGTTGACCATGGTGGTGTGGGAATCGGTGCCGACCAGCGTGTCGGGATAGGCGGTCTCGGAGCCGTCGGCCTCCTTCCGCGTCCAGACAGCCTGCGAGAGGAACTCGAGATTGACCTGGTGGCAGATGCCGGTGCCGGGGGGCACGACGGAGAAGTTCTTGAAGCCGCTCTGGCCCCATTTGAGGAACTTGTAGCGCTCGGCGTTGCGCTCGTATTCGAGCTCGACGTTCCTGGCGAAGGCCCGCGGGGTGCCGAACTCGTCGACGATGACCGAGTGGTCGATGACGAGATCGACCGGGATCAGCGGGTTGATCTTCTCCGGATCGCCGCCGAGCGCGACCATCGCATCGCGCATGGCCGCGAGATCGACGACGGCGGGGACGCCCGTGAAGTCCTGCATCAGGACGCGCGCCGGGCGATAGGCGATCTCGACCTCGTCCTTGCCCCTGTTCGCGAGCCAGCCGTTGCAGGCTTCGACATCCGCCTTCTTGACGGTCCGTCCGTCTTCGAAGCGGAGCAGGTTCTCGAGCAGCACCTTCATCGAGAAGGGCAGTCGGGAGACGCCGTCGAGACCGGCCTTCTCGGCCTCGGCGATGGAGAAATAGGTATAGGCCTTGTCGCCGACCGTGAGAGTCCGGCGGGCGCCGAAGGAATTCGGATGGCTCATCGAAGAGGTCCCCTGGCTTGCCCTTGCGGGCAGGATCGAACACGCGCAGTCGTCCTGCGCAGACGGAGTGTTCGGCCGATGCGCTTCTCAGCGCGCGCCGCTCGGGGGTGCCCGGACGCCTCAACAGCGTGCGGAGCGGATTGGACGCTCATGCACGCGGCGCAGCCGGGACTTATATAGTGCGGACGGCGGGAAAGCGCCAGTGGTTTGGGGTCATTCTAAAATGGCGGCGACGGCGGAAGTGGGATATCTTCCGGATATCGCAAGGAGGTCGACATGCGTGCGATCATCGGCCGGTGGGGGCGTAGCCTCGCCGTCAGGCTGCCCGTCGAACTCGCGGCCGAGGCAGGGCTGAGCGAGGGCCAGAGGATCGAACTCGTGGCCGTCGATGGCGAGATCGTCATCCGCCCGACGCAGATCCCCATCGACGTCGACACGCTGTTCGAGGGGCGTTCGGCCGAGGAGTGGCGGGCTCTTTATCGCGGATCCTACGATTGGGGCCCGGATGTGGGGCGCGAGGTGACGGAGGAATGATCCCCGTGCTCGAGCCGGGCGATCTCATCTGGACGGACTTCGATCCCATCGCCGGGCGCGAGCAGTCGGGCCGGCGGCCTGCGCTCGTCGTATCGGTCCGGCCCTTCAACGACGCGACCGGCTTCCTGATCGTCTGTCCGATCAGTTCCCGCGTCAGACCGTTCCCGACGAGTGTCGTGCTGCCGGACGGCCTACCCGTCGCGGGCGAGATCCTGCTCAGCGCGGTGCGGAGCATCGACGCTCTCGCGCGCCCTGTTCGTCCGGTCGGCACCGCGGTGCCCGCCCCCGTGCTGGACGACGTTCGCAGAAAGCTCGCCGCGCTGATCGGCGTGTAGGACCGTCGACGAATAAGGCCCCGGCTTTCGCCGAGGCCCGTGATCGCTGGCGGGGGCGGGCCGAGGCCCGCCACCTTTCAGTAGTTGTAGGCGCGCTCGCCGTGGTCGGTGACGTCGAGGCCCTCGCGCTCCTCCTCCTGCGTGACGCGCAGGCCGATGACCACGTCGACCACCTTGAAGAGGATCGCCGAGCCGACGCCCGAGAAGACCAGGGTGAAGAGCACCGCCTTGATCTGGGCCCAGACCTGCGTGCCCAGCTCGTAGGTGCCGGGGGCCGCCGTGCCGGGATTGGCGACGTAGTCCACGAGCCCCGCACCGCCGAGCGCCGGAGCGACCAGGATGCCGGTGCCGATGGCGCCGACGATGCCGCCCACGCAGTGGATGCCGAAGACGTCGAGCGAGTCGTCGTAGCCGAAGGCGTTCTTGACCGTCGAGCAGAAGACGAAGCACACGGCGCCCGCGACGAGGCCGAGGACCACCGAGCCGATCGGACCCGCGAAGCCCGCCGCCGGCGTGACGGCGACGAGGCCGGCGACGACGCCCGAGACGAGACCGAGCAGCGAAGGCTTGCCCTTGGCCGCCCATTCCACGAACAGCCAGGAGAGGGCCGCCGCGCAGGTCGCGACGAAGGTGTTCAGCATGGCGAGGGCCGCCGCGCCGTTCGCTTCGAGGTTCGAGCCGGCATTGAAGCCGAACCAGCCGACCCACAGCAGAGCGGCGCCGATCATCGTCATGGTCAGCGAGTGCGGCGCGAGGAGGTCGCGGCCGTAACCGATGCGCTTGCCGAGGATCAGGCAGCCGACGAGGCCGGCGATACCCGCGTTGATGTGCACCACGGTGCCGCCGGCGAAGTCGAGCGCGCCCCAGGAGAAGAGCATGCCGGCATCGGCCGTGACCGCGTCGAGCTTGGCCTTGGCGGCGGCGTCGCCGGCATTGGCCGCGACGGCCTTGGCGGCTTCAGCGAGCGCGTCGGGGCCGGCCCAGTACCAGACCATGTGTGCCATCGGGAAGTAGATGAAGGTCAGCCACAGCACGACGAACAGGATGAGGGCCGAGAACCGGACACGCTCGACCAGCGAGCCGACGATCAGCGCCGGGGTGATCATGGCGAAGGTCATCTGGAAGCACAGATAGACGTATTCCGGAATGACGACGCCGTTCGAGAAGGTCCCGACCGTGCTCTCGAGGTTCACGCCCGACAGGAACATCTTCGAGAAGCCGCCGACGAAGGAGTTCAGGCCCCCGCCGTTGGTGAAGGCGAGCGAATAGCCGTAGGTGATCCAGATGATCCCGGCGATCGCGACGATCGTGAAGACCTGGGTCATCACCGACAGCATGTTCTTGGTGCGCACGAGGCCGCCGTAGAACAGGGCGAGGCCCGGCACCGACATCATCAGCACGAGCAGGGCGGAAACGAGCATCCAGGCGGTGTCGCCCTTGACCGGCACGGGTGCCGCGGTCGCCTGGGCCAGGGCTGGCAAGGCTGGAAGTGAGAATGCCGCGGCTGCCGTCAGGCAGGCGGCCAATCGAGTACGGGACGTCATCGAGGAAGCTCCGGTTGATCGGGAGTGGGTCGGGATCTCAGAGGGCATCGGTATCGGTTTCGCCGGTCCGGATGCGGACGGCGTGCTCGATGGGCGTGACGAAGATCTTGCCGTCGCCGATCTGCCCGGTGCGGGCGGCGGAGGCGATCGCCTCGATCGCCTGCGAGACGAATTCGGACGCGACCGCGACCTCGATCTTCAGCTTCGGCAGGAAGCTCACGGCGTATTCGGCGCCGCGGTAGATTTCGGTATGTCCCTTCTGACGCCCGTAACCCTTGACCTCGGTCACGGTCAGTCCGTGGACGCCGATGGCGGTCAGCGCGTCCCGAACCTCCTCAAGCTTGAATGGCTTGATGATGGCCATCACGATTTTCATGGATGTCTGCCCCCACGCTGCTCCGGGCCAGGCGCCGGAGGCCGATCTCCGTCGAAGGACGGCTCGGCTTGGGAGGGGCCAAATCAAGGCTCGTGCCAGATGGGTCACAGGCACAACCCGGTCCGTCAGGCGGAACACAACCGCCGGTGCGACGGGGGCGGCGGACCACGATCCCCGACATCGACAACGAATGAATGCCCAGTAACTTAGATCGTCCCGCCGGGCGCTCCGGGCTTGCGACCCTTCGAGGTCAGGGATTGGGCATTGTGCCTATTTCGTGGGCAATCCGGGCCGGTCCGGCCGCAGGGACCCCGCCGCTCAGGCTGCGGCCCGCAAGGCCGCGAGATCCAGCCGCCGGGTGTCCATCGCAAGGCCTCCCTCCGCGTCGCGCGGCCATTCCGCCTCGGGCCGGTCGCGGTAGAGTTCGACGCCGTTCCCGTCCGGGTCGCGCAGGTAGAGCGCTTCGCTCACCCCGTGATCGCTCGCGCCGTCCAGAGCGATGCCCGCCCGGTCGAGCCGCAGCAGCGCATCCGCCAGGGCCGCGCGGGTCGGATAGAGGATGGCGAGGTGGTAGAGGCCCGTCGTCCCTGGAGGGGGAGGGGGGCCTCCGGCGCTTTCCCAGATGTTGAGCGCGATATGGTGGTGATAGCCCCCGGCCGAGAGGAAGGCGGCCTGCCGGCCGTAGCGCTGGGTGACGTCGAAGCCGAGCACGTCGCGGTAGAACCCGAGCGCGCGCTCGAGATCGGCCACCTTGAGATGGACATGGCCGATGCGGACACCGGGATCGATCGGTTGCGTCACGGCGGGACCTTTCCGGAGAATGCGGCGGAACCCGAGATCCGCGCAGGTGAATGCCGATACCGGCTCGCCGATCGCGACGCGCGACCGTGGAACGTCGATTTCAAAGGTCGGACGAGCGACGCGACAATTCAAGCCTGAGTTGGTGCGCGAATGCCGAGAGGACCGGATCGGCGCGGCGGCGCGGTTGCGCCGTGTCGACCCGGATCTCGGCGGCAATGCCGGCGGGCTGCCCGGCCAGAACCACGACCCGGTCGGCGAGATACACCGCCTCGTCGATGTCGTGCGTGACGAAAAGCACGGTGCGGCCGGTCGCGGCGCGGATGCGCAGCAACTCGTCCTGCAGGCCCTCTCGCGTGAAGCTGTCCAGCGCCGAGAACGGCTCGTCCATCAGGAGCACCGCGGGTTCGACCGCGAGGGCGCGGGCCAGGGAGACGCGCTGACGCTGCCCTCCGGAAAGCTGGTGCGGCCAGCGCGCCGCGAGCTCGGAGAGCCCGACCAGAGCCAGCATCGCCTCCCCGCGTCGGCGGCGCTCGGCCCGTGAGACGCCGCGCCACTCGAGGCCGAAGGTGACGTTGTCCAGCACGCTGCGCCAGGGCAGGAGCCGCGCATCCTGGAAGACGAGAGCGCTTTCGGGCCGCCCGCCGCCGGCCCGCCCGTCGTCGGGCGGCGCGTGGATCGTGACCGTCCCCGCGCTCGGGGAGGCGAGGTTCATGATCACGCGCAACAGGGTCGACTTGCCGACGCCGGATTCGCCGACGATCGCCACGAACTCCCCCGGATGCACGGCCAGATCGAGGTTGCGCAGAACCTCCGTGCGCGAGCCGCCGCGCTCGTAGGTCAGGCTCAGGCCGCGGATGCCGACCACCGGTGCGGCGCCGCGCTCGACGGTCGCGGTCATGCGCGCCACCTCAACAGCCAGTTCTGCAGGGCGACGAAACCGGCGTCGATCAGGCCATAGAGGCCGGCCATCGTGAGCATGTAGACGAGCACGATATCGCTCGCGAGCAGGCTCGAAGCCTGCATCATGCGCTGGCCGACGCCGTAGACGCCGAAAATCTCGGCGGCCACGACCGCCATCCAGGCCTGGCCCAAGGCGGTCCGCACGCCGACAAGGATGCCGGGCGTCGCCGCCGGAAGCAGGATCTTGACGAGCCTCGCGAAAGCGGACCGGAAGCCGAAGGCCTGGGCGACCTCGATCATGTCGCGGTCGACGCCCCGGATCGCTCCCTGCGTGGCGAAGAAGACGATCCAGAAGACGCCGATCGCGATAATGAACACGGCCGCCGCCGGCTCGACGCCGAACCAGATGATGGCGAAGGGAACCCATGCGAGGCCGGGGATCGGCCGCAGGAGGCGGACGATCCAGGCGGTGACGTCCTCGAAGAGGCGGAACATGCCGCTGAGGATCCCGAGGCCGACGCCGAGACCGGCCCCGACCGCGAGGCCGGTCAGGTAATGGGACAGGCTCGACAGGACGGCCGCCAGCCACGCGCCGGAGCGCACCTCCCGGAGGAAGGCGGCCGGGATGGCGGAGGGCGGCGGCACCAGCGTCTCGTTGAGGAGCCCGAGCCGCGGGAGCGCCTCCCAGACGGCCAGGAAGACGGCGAGGCCGGCCGCAGCGAGCGCGGTGCGGGTCAGGCGGGTCATGGAAAACGGTGCCCTGCCTCTTGCGGAGGGATTTGCGGGACCGTCATTGCGAGGAGGCGCAGCCGACGAAGCAACCTAGCGGCCGCCTGCGCCAAGGCTGGGTTGCTTCGCTTCGCTCGCAATGACGGTTGCGCAAGACATTACTCTGGGAAAGGTGCCGAACCTCACTTCTTCACGGCTTCGAGGTAGTATTTCGGCTCGAACAAGCCGTCGAGCGGGGCCTCCTTGTCGAGCGTGCCGATCGAGACCTGATAGGCCTGCATCTTGGCGGTGGCCTCGACGATGGCGCGCGGGTCGCTGATGAAGCGCGAGGCGGGCGAGGTCAGCGCCTTGGCGATCGTCGCGGGATCGACGATGCCCTTGCCGAGCGCCGCCGCGACATGCGGTGCCGCCTCCGATGGCTTCTCCTTCAGCGTCCTCTCCGCCTGGACGAGCGCGGTGACGAGAGCCTGGACGGCGGCGGGATGCGCAGCGGCGAAGGCCGGCGTGACGGCGACGACCGTGCCCGGCTGGGACGGGAACATCTGGCCGCCCGTGGCGATCAGCTTGATGTTGGGATTGCGCCCCTGGACGATGGTCAGCGCCGGTTCCCGGATGGCCGCCCCTTCGACCGCGCCGACGAGGACGGCTTGTTGCGTCGCGTCGATTCCCATCGACACGATGTCGGCATCCGCCTTGTCCGCCTTCGCGACCTCCCACAGCCAGTGCTGGAGCGTCGTGTTGGGCACGGAGCCCGGGGGCTGGGCAGCAAGGCGTGCGGCCTTGCCCTCCTTGGCGCGATAGGCCTTGAGCGCTTCCGCCGGGGGCACGCCGTCCTTGAAGTACGGCGCGAGCTTCGGCCCGGCGACGAAGACCATTTCCTCGACCGCCGTCGCGGTGACGACCTTCGACCTGACGCCCTTCGAGTTGGCGACGGCGAGCGGCATGATCCCCGCGACGTAGACGTCGATCGTGCCCGAGGCGAGCGCCTGGATCATGTTCGGGCCGGATTCGAAGGTCGTGACCCTGACATCCATGCCGGCCGCCTTGAGCGCGCCCGAGCCGTTGGCGACGAAGAGGGGCGAGGCACCGACGATCGGGATCACGCCGACCCGCACCGGCGTCTGCGCGGCGGCGGAGAGCGAAGCGAAGGTTGCGGCCACCGTGAGCGTGGCCGCGAGAAGCCGAGTGAACAGCATGACGAATTCCCGTAAGCGAGAATTACCTAGCATGCTGTGGGATATCGGATATACTACAATAAATAAATGTAATTAGCGGCTCTGCGCGTGGTATTCGGCGTTCGGCCGCATGTCGACCGCGGAGGCCATGCGGTTCGACATGTTGAAGAAGGCCGTCACCGCGCCGATGTCCCAGATGCCGCGCTCGTCGAAACCCGCCTTCCTCAGCGCCTCGCGGTCGGCCTCCTCGATCGTCTCGGGCGCGGTGGTCAGCTTGGCGGCGAAATCGAGCATGGCCCTGTGGCGCGGTGCGAGCTCGGCCGCGCGGTAGTTCATCACCATCAATTCGCCGAGGACGGGATCGCCCGACAATTGCCGGACGGCCGCGCCATGCGCGGTGAGGCAGTAATAGCAACGGTTGTGGCTGGAGACGACGACGGCGATCATCTCGCGCTCCAGCTTCGACAGGCCCGACGGCGCGAGCATCAGGTCGTTGTAGAGGGCCGCGAACGCCTCGAGCTTGGCGTTGTCGAGCGCATAGGCTGCCAGGACGTTCGGTACGAAGCCGAGCTTCTCGTCGCATTTGTCGAAATAGGCCTGCATCGCAGGCGAGAGTTCGGCGCGCGGCAGATCGAGCGCGGTCACTCGGGTGTCGACCTGGGACGCGGGCTTGAGGCCGACGTCCGGCCTCTTGGCGGCACCTTTGGCGGGACCTTTGGCGGGCGTTCCCTTGCTCGTGGTCGCCGTGCCGGGCGGCTTAACCGCTGCGACGGCCGATGAGGTCTTGCGTTTGGCCATGGATGGCTCCTGCGGTGCGTCCGCTCCCTTGAGGAATCATCGCCCGGAACCGGCCCGGCTGTCGAGGCCGCGCCGGGGTCAGAGGCCTTTCACGAAGTCGGCGGCGCCGCTGAGCATGATCTGGACGCCGACGCAGAGCAGGATGAAGGCTGCGAGCCGGGCGACGACCCGTGCGCCGGACTGCCCGAGCAGCGCGACGATGCGGTCGGCGGAGGCATAGGCCAGCGCGATGATGACGGCCATGGCGACCGCCGCCGCCGAGGCGCCGAGCACATGAGGGATGTGGTCGAGCTTGCCGGACGGCAGGTTCGAGCCGAGAGCGACCGCGACCGAGATCGTCCCGGGACCGGTGGTGAACGGCATCGTCAGCGGGAAGAAGGCGACGTCCTCGACGCCCTGCGCCGCGAGCGCCTGTTCCTGCTTCTTCTCTTCGCGCTCCTCGGGCGCCTGCAGCAATTGCCAGGCGAAGAAGGCGACGACGAGCCCGCCGGCTAGCCGCAGGGCTGCCAGCGTCACGCCGAAGAAGCCGAGGATCCAGGCGCCTGCCCAGAGCGCGCCGAGCATGACGAAAGCGGAATAGAGGCCGATGCGCCGCGCCAGCCGGACACGGTCCTGATGCGAGCGGTCGGCGGTGATCTGGGCGTAGATCAGCGCGCCGCCGATCGGGTTGACGATCGAGAACAGCGCGGAGAAGGCGAGGAGGAAGTTCTGAGCCGCGTCGTGCATCCTGGCCCTCGGGTAATGGCGGGGCAGGCGGCCCGAGACGCCGGGCGGTTACTCGTCCTCGCCGAAGCGGGTCGCGACGAGGTTCTCGATGGCGGCGAGGCTGGCCTCCGCTTCGGTTCCCTCGGCCGTCACGGTGATCGTCGTGCCCTTGGCGGCTCCGAGCGTCAGCAGCCCCATGATGGATCGGCCGCCGACCGTTTCCCCGTGACGGGTGACGGTGACGTTCGCGTCGAACTGGTCGACCACCTGCACGAACTTCGCCGAAGCGCGGGCATGCAGGCCCTTCTTGTTGACGATGAGGAGACGCCGGTAGGCGAGGCCGTCGGGCACTTCGTCCTCCGGGGAGGGGCAGGTCTCCATCGTCGCGACGACTACTTTCCGGCGAGGACGCGCGAGGCGACGTTGATGTATTTGCGGCCCGCTTCCTGGGCCTGGAGCGCGGCGTCCTTGAGGACCTCCTCGTCCCGCACCGAGGCGAGCTTGATGAGCATGGGCAGATTGATGCCGGCGACAACCTCGACGGAGCTGCCGTTCATGCAGGACAAGGCAAGGTTCGACGGCGTGCCGCCGAACATGTCCGTCAGGACGACGACCCCTTCGCCGGAATTGACCCGGCAGACCGCCGCCATGATGTCCTGGCGACGGCTTTCCATGTCATCCTCGGGACCGATCGTGACGGTCTCGAGCTGATCCTGGGGACCGACCACATGCTCCAGCGCGGATCTGAATTCCGTCGCCAGTTGCCCGTGGGTAACGAGCACCATACCGATCATGAAAGCGTGTTCCACACCCGCAGGCGAGAGAAGCATTTTTGTGCAGCGCAACCCGCGGCGCAAGGGCGATGCGACTAAATGCTCAAAGTTAGGTCATCACCGTGTCGTGCTTGCCACGAAAGTGTCGCGTTCACAACGTCGGCCGCATCCGAGAGCCGGACCGCGATGCGGGGGAGGGGGATTCCCAGCACATTGGCCGTCAGGTCCGCAGCCTCCGGCATCCGACTCGGGGGCTCGGCCACGAGGTCGACGATCAGGCGAAGCACCGCGGCCGGCTCGTGATCGACGGCGCGAATGCCGAGGCCGCGGATCTCCTCGACGCCTGCAAGAGCGGGATCGGGCCGTCCGATCAGTCTGCCATGGCGCAAAGTGACCAGAACGCGGTCGTCGGCGACGATGCGGGCGAAGCCTCCCGCGGCCCGATGGAGGGCGACGATCCGCCGGCCCAGGCTCGATTTCCCCGCGCCGGACGGACCCCGGATGAGCAGCCCCGCTTCGCCCAGGACGACGCAGCCGGCATGCAGCGAGACGGCGGAATCGCGGCCGGCCGGGCCGTTCATGACGCCCGTGCGGCAGGTAGACGCACCGTGAACCTGGCACCCCGCCGGGGCCCTTCCGTCCGCCGGTTCGCGGCCCGAATCGTTCCGCGATGGGCCTCGACGATCTGCCGGGAGATCGACAGGCCGAGGCCCGAATTCTGGCCGAAGCCGTGATCGGGGCGATCGGTGTAGAAGCGCTCGAAGATGCGCTCCAGCGCGTGAGGGGGGATGCCGGGACCGTCATCCTCGACCGTGACCTCGATCTCCTCCTTGTCGCGCCTCAGGCCGACCCGGACGGTCCCATCGGGCGGGGAGAACGAGCGGGCATTGTCGATCAGGTTGCTGAGCACCTGTCCGAGCCGGCTGTCGTGGCCCTCGACGGTGTAGTCCTGCGGGCCGCTCGTGTGACGGGGCAGGGGCGCCAGTTCGATCGTCGCATCGTGGGGGCGCCTGCGTTCGTTGGCGATGCTGACGAGCGTCTGCACGAGGAGGTGCATGTCGATCGGGCCGTAATCGGCCCGTGCCAGCTCGGCATCGAGGCGCGAGGCGTCGGAGATGTCGCTGATGAGCCGGTCGAGCCGCCGGACGTCGTGCTGGATGATGGAGAGAAGCCGGGCACGGGCATTGTCGTCCCGCACGAGGGGGAGCGTCTCGACGGCGCTGCGCAGAGACGTGAGCGGGTTCTTCAGCTCGTGCGCGACGTCGGCCGCGAAGGATTCGATCGAATCGATGCGGCTGTAGAGCGCCTCGGTCATGTCGCGGAGGGCGCCCGACAGGTGGCCGATCTCGTCGGGGCGGCGCGTGAAGTCCGGGATCTCCTGCCGCGCCTTGATGCCGTGGCGAACGCGCTCGGCCGCTTCCGCCAGGCGCCGGACGGGCCCCGCGATCGTGCCGGCCAGGAACAGCGACAGCCCGATCAGGATCACCGCCGCCACCAGGAACATCTGCAGCAGGGCGAAACGCTCCGAGGCGATGATCGAGTCGATGTCCCCACCCTGCGTCGAGAGGAGAAGGGCCCCCCGGACGCCGCGCTGCCGCTTGATCGGCACCGCCACGGACACGATCGTCTCGCCGCGATTGTTGAGCCGCACGCTCTCGCCCGGGCTTCCGGACAGGGCTCGCTGAACCTCGGGCAGGGTCTTGGCGTCGGAGGGGCCGATATCGTCGTAGCGCTGCCGCTCGCGCCGGAAGGTGCGGACCAGCCTCCGCCAGATGCGCTCGATCGTGGTCGGATCCGCGGAGGTCGCGGGCGGGCGCTCCGGCCTCGAGAAGTCGCCGCGCGAGTAGAGATTGCGCGAATCGAGCGTGAGGATGCCGTCGCGGTCGTAGATCCGCGCCCGCGTGCCGGTCGGCCCGACGAGATGGCGCAGCAGCGGCGCGACCCGCTCGGGATTGATCGAGAATTCGAGCGGGGAGGGGAGTTCCTCGGCCGGTGCCACGGGGTCGCCGGCCTGCTGCTGGAGCAGGCGGTCGGGATCGGTCACGACGGTCCCCGAATCGACGGTGGCCGAGGAGGCGATCGCGCCGGCGATGATCTCGCCCTGGACCAGGAGGCTCTGGACGCGCGTGTCGATCAGCCCCTGCCGGAAGGTGTTGAGCGTCATCACGCTCAGCAGCAGCGCCGCGAGACCCGCGAGATTGAGGACGACGATGCGCCGCGTGAGGCTCGACGAGGCCTGGCGGGCCAGGGCCGAACCCACCTGCCTCAGCCATGAGCGCCCCTCGGCCACGGGTTCGTCGGCTTGCACGCGCCCGTGCGACGCCCCGCGTTCCTCGGGCTCGTCGTCGCGGTCGTCCGGCGCGAACCGATCGGGCGCGGGATCGGCGAAGAGCTCGGAACGGTCGTCCGCCGCCGGCTCCTCCCGCTCCGCCGAGGCCTGATCCGGCTCAGGCCTCCTTGAAGCGATAACCGACACCGTACAGCGTCTCGATCATGTCGAAAGCGGAATCGGTCACTTTGAACTTCTTGCGGAGCCGTTTGATGTGGCTGTCGATCGTGCGGTCGTCGACATAGACCTGATCGTCATAGGCCGCATCCATCAGGGCGTTGCGGCTCTTTACCACGCCCGGACGCTGAGCGAGGGCCTGGAGGATCAGGAACTCGGTCACGGTCAGCGTGACGGGCTCGTCCTTCCAGGTGCAGGTATGCCGCTCGGGGTCCATCTTGAGATGGCCCCGTTCCAGCGCCGTCGCGCCGGTCTCCTTCGGCGCGGAGGCGTCCTTCGGGGCGCCGCGGCGGAGGACGGCCTTCACCCGCTCGACCAGGAGGCGTTGCGAGAAGGGCTTCCGGATGAAGTCGTCGGCGCCCATCTTGAGGCCGAACAGCTCGTCGATCTCCTCGTCCTTCGAGGTCAGGAAGATCACCGGCATGTCCGACTTCTGGCGCAGGCGCCGGAGCAGCTCCATCCCGTCCATGCGCGGCATCTTGATGTCGAGGATGGCGAGGTCGGCCGGGGATTGGCGCAGCCCGTCGAAGGCGGAGGCGCCGTCGGTGTAGGTCTGGATCCGGTAGCCCTCGGCTTCCAGCGCGATCGACACGGAAGCGAGGATGTTGCGGTCGTCGTCGACCAGGGCGATCGTGGGCATTGGGGAACCTCGAACCAATTCGAGCGCGAGTGGCCAGAATGGCGCAGGGAAGGCACGGCGTCTCGCGGTGCCGTTCTTGTCCACACGCGATTTGCCTGCGCTCCATAGGCCAGTGAAACGAGCTTGCCAAATCGCGCCGCCGCTTGATGTTCCACGGCTTCTTGTCGAAACGAGTCCGTCAGGGCGCTGGCCCCTGTAGCGGATTTCGGGAGAAGGATCGATGAGCAAAGAGGCGGGTTCCCCGGCCATCACGCCGCGGGGCGTCGAACTGGGCGGCTCGGCGCCCGCGGATTTCGACCCCGTCGCCGTCTCGCGCGAGACGCTTCGCCGCGGCCGCACCGCCGCGCTCGCGACGCTCGATCCGCAAAGCGGGTATCCGCTCGCAACCCTGATCAACATCGCGACCGACGTCGACGGCACGCCGATCTTCCTCGCCTCGACGCTGTCGCTGCACACACGGAATATCGACGCCGATCCGAGGGCGTCCGTCCTCTTCGCGACGCTCGGCAAGGGCGATCCCATGGCGGCCTCGGCCCGCGTCAGCGTGGTCGGGAAGGCCGTGCGGACCGACGATCCGAGAGTGCGGCGGCGCTTCCTCGCCCGCCATCCGAAGGCGGCGCTCTATGCGGATTTCCCCGATTTCTCCTTCTTCCGCCTCGCCGTCGAATCCATCCATCCGAATGGCGGCTTCGCCAGGGCCGCACAGGGTCCTCTCACCGACGTGCTGCTCGACCTCGCGGGTGCGGAGGCGCTGATCGAGGCCGAGTCGGGAGCGGTCGAGCATATGAACGCCGACCACGCCGACGCCCTGTCGCTCTACGCGACGGCGCTGCTCGGTCAGGCACCCGGCCCCTGGCGGGCGAGCGGGGTCGATCCGGAAGGGATGGACCTCGTCTGCGGTCAGGAGACGGCGAGGCTGCTTTTTCCTGAGCCGGTGCGTGATCCCGGAGCGCTGCGCCGGAGCCTCGTGGCCCTCGCCGGGAAGGCGAGGGGGAAGACCGAGAATGAGCCTCTGCGTTGAATGTCGTGTGACGTTCCCTTGAAGACAGGGGGGGTAGCCGGCTAAAGGCTGGTCCCAAGCTCGGGCGAAGGTCCGAATGGTCATGGACTCCATCCGGAGGGAACGCAGTTGGAGAATATCGGCGTCTACAATGCGGGTTCGGGCTCGGACAGCTTCGGCTTCCGCGGCCTGAAATCCGTCTCCTGGAACCTGGAGGCGCCCGCGCTCGTCGAGCAAGCCCTCGCCCGGCGAGAGGCGAGCCTCATTCACGGCGGCGCGCTCGCCGCGGAGACCGGGATCCACACCGGCCGGTCGCCGAAGGACAAGTTCATCGTCCGCGATGCCGACACCGAGAGCGAGGTATGGTGGGAGAATAACGGCGCCATCACCCGCGAGCAGTTCGACCTGCTCCTCGCCGATTTCCGCAAGCATGCCGAGGGCAGGGACCTCTTCGCGCAGGACCTGCACGGCGGGGCCGATCCGGCCCACCGCGTCAAGACGCGGGTCTATACCGAATATGCTTGGCACTCCCTCTTCATCCGCAATCTTCTGATCCGGCCCGACGCCGCCGACCTGCCCGATTTCAAGCCGACGCTGACGATCGTCGACTTCCCGAGCTTCAAGGCTGATCCCGCCCGCCACGGCTGCCGCTCCGAGACGGTGATCGCCTGCGACTTCACCAACAACATCGTCCTGATCGGCGGCACCTCCTATGCCGGCGAGATGAAGAAGTCGGTCTTCACCTATCTGAACTACACCCTGCCGACGAAGAAGGTGATGCCGATGCATTGCTCGGCCAACAAGGCCGAGGACGGCTCCTCCGCCATCTTCTTCGGCCTCTCCGGCACCGGCAAGACGACGCTCTCGAACGACCCCAACCGCCCGCTCATCGGCGACGACGAGCACGGCTGGAGCAATGCCGGCATCTTCAATTTCGAGGGCGGCTGCTACGCGAAGACCATCCGCCTCTCGCGCGAGGCCGAGCCCGAGATCTTCGGGACGACGGAGCGCTTCGGCACGGTGCTCGAGAACGTGGTCTTCGATCCCGTGACCCGCGTTCCGGATTTCGACGACGCCTCGAAGACCGAGAACACGCGCTGCGCCTATCCGATCCACTTCATCGCGAATGCCTCGGAGACCGGCCGCGCGGGCCATCCGAAGAACATCGTGATGCTGACGGCCGACGCCTTCGGCGTGCTGCCTCCCATCGCGAAGCTGACGCCCGCCGAGGCGATGTATCACTTCCTCTCCGGCTACACGGCGAAGGTCGCCGGCACCGAGAAGGGCCTGAAGGGACCGGAAGCCACCTTCTCGACCTGTTTCGGCGCTCCCTTCATGCCGCGCCATCCCTCCGTCTACGGCAACCTGCTGCGCGAGCTGATCGGCCGGCACCACGTCGATTGCTGGCTCGTGAACACGGGCTGGACGGGCGGTGGTGTCGCGACGGGCGGCCGCCGCATGCCGATCCGCGTGACGCGGCGGCTGCTGACGGCGGCCCTCGACGGCTCTCTCGCCAAGGCCGATTTCCGGCGCGACCCCTATTTCGGCTTCGCCGTTCCCACCTCGGTGCCGGGCGTCGAGCCGCACATCCTCTACCCGGTCAAGACCTGGCAGGACAAAGCGGCCTTCGCCGAGACCGCCAAGCAGTTGCTCGAGATGTTCCAGCAGAACTTCAAGCGCTTCGCCGACCATGTCGACGCGGACGTCCGGGCGGCCGAGCCGCACATGTCCATCGCGGCCTGACGCGGGGAGGGAGACATTCTCCCTCCTCATCCTGAGTCGCTCGGCCCGCACCCCGGGTGTTCCCGAGATGCGCTCCGAAGGGCACCCAAGCCGGCAACGGTCGACTTGGGTGCCGAGCCTCGACCGACCGACGATCGGATGCGTGCCGCGAGGGCGACCGTCGGTCGCCGCCTCGGCATGAGGAACGTTATGTTTCCCCCGCGTCGCCTTCAGGGTGGCGGCGATGAGCGATAGCCGGGAGAGGGCGAGGCGCTTTCGCAGGACGCGCCTCCTGGGGATCATCTTCCTCGCCTACGGCTTCGCCGCCTATCTCGTCGCGCCGGAGCTGTGGAAGACGGCGGAGCGCTTCTGGGGCGGCGCACAGAACCCGATGCTGACGCAGACGACGGCCGGCATTCCGGGCGATCCGATCAATGTCGGGCTCGTCGGGGACAAGGCCGCGGTGATCCGCGCCTTCGCCGAGGCGGGCTGGGACACGGCCGATCCGATCACGCTCGCGACCTCGGTCGAGATCGGGCTCGACGTCCTCTTCCGAAAGCCCTTTCCCGACGCGCCGGTCTCGACCCTCCTGTTTCAAGGGCGCCCGCAGACGCTGACCTTCGAGAAGGAGATCGGCACGAGCCCGAACCGCCGTCACCACGTGCGGTTCTGGCTGATGCCCGACAAGCAGGACGGGCGCGACACCTGGCTCGGCTCGGCGAGCCTCGATGTCGGATCGGGCGTCAGCCACGATACGGGGCAGATCACGCACCATATCGGGCCGGACGTCGATGCCGAGCGCGATCTCGTCATCGCCGACCTGACCGCCGCCGGGGCGGTCGAGCGCAGCTACGAGATCCCCGGCTCGGGCGCGACGCAGGACCGCCGCAACGGCGGCGGGGACCGCTACTTCACCGATGGAGAGGCGAAGATCGCGGTCCTGAAGCCCTATCCGTGAGGGATGGCTCCGGGCCTATTTCTTCTCGAAACGGGCCTGCATGCCGTGGCCGTGGATGCGGGCCGAGAACACGATCTTCGCGCCGGCGGCGAGCGGAGCCGCGAGCGGCCCCTTGAGCTGGTTCGGCTCGGAAGCGGCGAGGCTCACCGTCGCGTTCTTGCCCCCCTGCGTGACGATGGCTCGGCCGGTGAGCCCCTTGGTCGCCATGGGCTTTCCGTCCTCGTCCTGGATGTAGAAGGTCAGTTCCGTATCGGAGGCGACCATCTCGATCGGGTGGCCGTCGGCCGAGGCCATCGCGCCGCCATTGGGGCCGGTCGCGGGGAGGGCGACGGTCTTGCCGCCCTTCGCGGGACCGTGGGCGAGGGCCGCGAGCGGCGTTGCGACCGCAAGAGCGGCCGCGAGGGTCAGGATCGGGAAGCGCATGGTTCTCTCCTTGGGATGATCGTCAGAAGGCTTCGGCCGGGGTGAGGCCGGCGGCCCGGCTCTCGGCGAGCCGCTCGAGCGACTTGCGTCCGAACAGCAGGAACAGGATCGGCGTCAGCACGGTGTCGAGCAGGGTCGCGCTGATGAGGCCGCCGAAGATCGTGACCGCGACCGGGTGCAGGATCTCCTTCCCCGGCTCGTCGGCCCCGATGAGGAGGGGCACGAGCGCGACGCCGGCCGAGAGCGCCGTCATCAGGACCGGCGTCAGCCGTTCCAGCGAGCCCCGGATGACGAGTTCGCGGCCGAAGGGCATGCCTTCCTGCAGATGCAGGTTGATGTAGTGGGCGACCTTCAGGATGCCGTTCCGCGCCGCGATGCCGGTCAGCGTAATGAAGCCGACCATGGAGGCGACGGAGAGCGGCTGGCCGACGATCCAGAGCGCGGCGACGGCCCCGATCAGCGCGAGAGGGACGCTGCAGAGGATGATCAGCGCGTAGACGGCCGATTTGAAGCGGCTGTAGAGGATCGCGAAGATCAGCCCGAAGGACAGGAGGGAGAGGACGCCGATCGTCCGGCTCGCCTCCTCCTGGGCCTGGAAGTTGCCCTCCAGCGCGACGGCGTAGCCGGCCGGGAGCGTCGTCTCGGCGATCGCGCCGCGGATGTCGGCCACGATCTTCGCCATGTCGGTCTTGCCGTCGCTGTTGGCCTGGACGGCGATCCGGCGGCGCGAGTTCTCGCGCAGGATCTGGTTCGGCCCGTCCGTCTCGCGGAACTCGGCGACCTGCCGGGCCGGCACCCATCCGGTCGGCGTCTCGATCAGGAGGTCGCCGAGGCGCTGGGTGGTGCGCTCCGAATCCGGCAGCCGCATCACGACGTCGTAGCGCCGGAAGCCATCGACGACGCGCGAGACGACGCTGCCGTTCGACAGGCGGCTCAACTGGTCGACGACGACGGCCGGCTGGATGCCGTAGAGCGAGGCCCGGCCGTAATCGACCCGGATCTCGAGCTGCGGGATGCGAACCTGACGCTCGACCTGAAGGTCCGTGATGCCGGGAATGCCGGCCATCTTCGCGCGCAGGCTTTCGGCGAGGGAGCGCAGGGTGTCGAGGTCCTCGCCGAAGATCTTGAGGGCGATCTCCGCCCGGACGCCCGAGAGCATGTGGTCGAGCCGGTGGGAGATCGGCTGGCCGACATTCATCGCGACCGGGAGGGAGGAGAGCCGGTCGCGGACATCGGCGATGAACTCGACCTTCGGCCTCGCTCCCGGTTTGAGGTTCACCTCGATCT
Organism: Enterovirga rhinocerotis; assembly: GCF_004363955.1. GTDB lineage: Bacteria > Pseudomonadota > Alphaproteobacteria > Rhizobiales > Beijerinckiaceae > Enterovirga > Enterovirga rhinocerotis. Next base: position 2,106,913 of record NZ_SNZR01000011.1, on the reverse strand, counting down.
CGGAGACGTGGACGCCTTCGGCATGCTCGTCGAGCTCGGCGCGCCCCGTGCGGCGGCCGACCGTCGTCACGTCCGGCATCTCCGCGATCAGCTTCTCGGCGATGGCGGCGACGCGGCTCGATTCGGCGAGCGAGATGCCCGGCTGGAAGGTGACGTTGATCGTGAGCGTGCCCTCGTTGAAGGGCGGCAGGAAGGCGCGCGGCAGGAAGACGGCGCCGATCGCCGCGACGACCACCGCCGCGGCGGCGAGGCCGATCACCCGCTTCGGCATGCCGAAGACGGCTTCCAGCAGCGCGCGGTTGCCGCGCTTCAGCCAGGCGATGAAGCGGCTCTCCTCGCGGTGCTTATGGAGGATGCTCGGCAGGAGGTAATAGGCCATCACCGGCGTGAGGGTGATGGAGACGACGAGGCTGGCCAGGATCGAGATGATGTAGGCCTGCCCGAGCGGCGCGAAGAGCCGCCCCTCGATCCCCGACAGCGCGAAGAGCGGCACGAAGACGAGGACCACGATCATCGTCGCGTAGACGATGCCGGACCGCACCTCCTGTGAAGCGCGCACGACGATGTCGAAGACGGGTTCGGGCTTCTCGCGCTCGCGGTTCTCCCGCAGCCGCCGGAAGATGTTCTCGACGTCGACCACGGCGTCGTCGACGAGTTCGCCGACCGCGATGGCGAGGCCGCCGAGCGTCATCGTGTTGATGGACAGGCCCGCGAAATAGAAGATCACCGCGGTGGCGAGGACCGAGACCGGGATCGCGGTCAGCGAGATCGCCGTCGTCCGGACGTTCAGCAGGAACGCGAACAGGATGATGGCGACGACCACCACCGCCTCGACCAGCACGCGCTCGACATTCGAGATCGAGCTCTCGATGAAGTTCGCCTGCCGGAACATGATCTGGTCGGTCTTCGTGCCGGCGGGCAGCGTGGCGCTGATCTCGCGGAGCGCCTGCTCGACCTCCTCGGTCAGCTTGATCGTGTCGACCGATGGCTGCTTCTCGACGGAGATCGTGACCGCGGGGCGGCCCATGAACCCGGAATCGCCGCGCTTCGTCCGGGCGCCGAAATCGACCGTCGCGACCTGGTGCAGATAGACGGGGCCGGTCGCCGTGCGCGCGACCACGAGGCCGCGCAGATCGTCGAGGCTGAGCGTCCGGCCGATATTGCGGATCAGGTATTCGCGCGAATGCTGGTCCGTGAAGCCGCCGCCCGCATTGGCGCCGAAGGAGGCGAGGGCCTGCTCGACCTGCGGATAGGTGACGCCGAGCGCGCGGAGCGCCGCCGGCTGCGGAGCGATCCGGTACTGACGCACCTCGCCGCCCATCGGGATGACCTGTGCGACGCCCGGGATGGAGAGGAGGCGCGGCCGGATCGTGAAATCGGCGATGTCCCGCAACTCCATCGGCGAGAGCGTGTCCGAGGTCAGGGCGACGAGAAGGATCTGGCCCATCAGGGACGAGACCGGTCCCATGCTCGGGCTGACCGTCGGCGGCAGCTGCGACCTCAGCATCGCGAGGCGTTCGGCGACCTGCTGGCGGTTCCGGTAGATCTCCGTGTCCCAGCCGAACTCGACATAGACGATCGAGAGGCCGACGCCGGAGACCGAACGGACGCGCGTGACGCCCGGCAGGCCGTTCATCTGCGATTCGATCGGGAAGCTGACGAGTTGCTCGACCTCCTGCGGCGCGAGGCCTTCGGCCTCGGTCATGATGGTCACGGTCGGACGGTTGAGGTCCGGCAGGACGTCGACGGGCAGCTTCGTGACCGAGAACAGGCCGAGCAGCACCAGCGCGCCGGAGAGCGCGCAGACGAGGAGGCGGTTCCGGAGCGATTGGGTGACGAGGAAGGTGAACATGGCGCGTTCACCGGACCTGATTGAGCAGTTCGGCGCCGTCGGTCACGACGCGCTTGCCCGCCCCGATGCCGGCCGCGACGATGACCCGCTCGCCGTCCAGCGGGTCGATCCGCACCTCGCGTGGCTCGAACGTTTCGGGTGCGGTCTTCTCGAAGACGAGGCTCTGGCCGTTCCCGCCGCGCACGATGCTCGCCCGCGGGACGGCGATGCCCGCCTTGCCGTCGGCGCGGCTGGCGGTGACGGTGACGAACTTGCCGATCCGCAGGCCGGAGGCGTCGCCCTCGATCGCGAAATGGACCGGGACGGCCTGGTTTCGGTCGGCGAGCCCCGCGCCGAGCAGGCGCAGCTTGAAGGCATCCCCCGTCGCCAGGCGTCCGGTCGCATCGCCGAGTTCGGAGGGGGCCTCGAAGCTCAGGGCCTCCACCAGGAGCCGCTTCGGATCGATGACCTGGAAGACGATCGCGCTGGGCTGGGCGATCTGGCCGGCGACTGCATTCACCTCGGCGACGATGCCGTCGATCGGCGAGATCAGCGCTTCCGGCGCCGTCCGGATCCGGTCGAGGCCTTCCCGGCGCTCGCGCAGGCCGCGCAGTTCCTCCCGCGCCTCGTCGAGCTGGACCTGGCTGACGATGTTGCTCTTCGCGAGGGCCTGGAAGCGCACGACGCGCTTCTCGAGGATGGCGATCTGCTGGTCGAGCTCGCCCTGCCGCTGCATCATGTCGGAGCTGTCCACGAGCTGCACGGGCGGCGTCGCGTAGGCGAGGATGTCGCCCTTCTTCACCGGCGCTCCGAGCCGGGGAAAGCCGTCGGGCGGCGCGCTGAGGCGCCCGCCCTGGGCGGACTGGACGAGCCCGCTGCCGTTCGGATCGGCGATGATGCGGCCGGGCAGTTCGACGGCGGTGCGATGGGTCGCCTCCTCCGTCACGAGGGTGCGCACCGCCAGGAGGTGCTGCGTCGGCTTCGGGACGAAGAGATTGCCGTCCTGCATCCGCTGGGCCTGATCGCGCGAGCCGAGCTTCGGCCCCGATGCGGGCGTCGCGGCCTCGTGATTGCCGTGGGCCCGCACGAGCGTGACGGGGGTGGCGAGGGCGAGGACGGCGACGAGGGCCGCGGCGGAGCGCGAGCGGCGGCGCAGCAGGAGGGCGACGACGATGCCGGCGAGGAAGCTGCCGATGGCGACGGCGAGCACGCCGTCCTGCCCGACCCGCTTCCCGATCTCGGTCGCGAAGGCGGGCGTCGTGAACCACGACGTCTTCGCGGTGGGAGCGGCGGCGCCCTCGGGCTCGTGGATATCGAGCATGACGGGGAAGACGTCGGTCGAGCCGTCCGCCGTCACGACGATGGTGATCTCGTGCTCGCCTGCCTTCTCGCTCCACGGCGCGGCGATCCGGTAGCTGCCCGGCTCGGTCGCGCTGGCGGTGCCGGTCGAACCGTCCGGGGCCTCGACCTCGACGGTCGCGCCGGAGACCGGCTCGTTGGTGGCGAAGCGGTCGAGATGGATCGTCAGCGTGCCCGAACGGGCGACGGCGACGAGTTCGAGCGTGTCGGTGACGGACGAGCCACGAGGCGCGATCGGGGTCGCCGTCGCCGGCTGGTCGCCGTGATCGTGCCCCTCATGGGCATGCGCGCCACCCCCGCCGAACGGGGCGGTGGCCAAAACGGCCGCCATCAGGGCGGCGCGGACGAGAAATCGCATCGAAACCATCTCCACCTGGACCGGAACCGCCGCGGCACGTGCGGCGGCATGGGGCGCACGGGGCGCCCCGTTCGTCAGGCGGAGGGTCTCGGGGGCTCGGGCAGGCGCTCGCGCACCGCGTCCGGCGGAGCGGTACGGTCAGCGGCGATGATCGGAGAGCCGCGAAGAGGGAGCTTGGTCGCGAGGCCGGTGGCGGCTGGGATGGCGGAGACGTGCCAGGTCCAGCAGCAATCGGGATGGGCTGCCGGCGTCGAGGGGCCCGATCCGTCGGGCGACGCGGAGAGATCGGCCCCGCTGTCGGCGGCGGCGAGCGTCTCGCAACCCGCATGGGCGGAGATCGATCCGGCGGGCGGCGCCGCGTCCCGGACATGGGAGGCGTGGCCCGGACCGGCATGGTCGTGACCGGCATGCGCGTAGGCGCTTCCGATCGGAGCGAGGGCGAGCATGACGGCCGAGACCAGCGCGAGAAGTCGCGCCGTCGCAAGCCGCATCTGCCCGGACCATGCCATGAGGACATGCGATACGGGATTCGGGAGATTTCCGCCACGGCCGTCATCTGCGGCACGTGCGCCCGCTCACCCCGACGCCGTCTTGCGGGCGTCTTTTGCAGGTCCGATAGGCGGGATCAGCCCCGGAGGATGCCATGCCGCGCCTGTTCACCGCCCTCGAAATCCCCGACGCTGCGGCGGACGCGCTGACGATGCTGCGCGGCGGCCTGCCGGGTGCGCGCTGGATCGACCGAGAGAACTATCACGTCACCTTGCGCTTCTTCGGCGATGTGGACGGAGCCACCGCGCGCGATCTCTTCGCGCTTCTCGCCGAATCGCGGCGGCGCGGGCCGATCGACGTGACCCTCGACGCTCTCGGCAGCTTCGGCGGGGACAGGCCCCGGTCCCTGTTCGCCCGGGTCGCCCCCAGCACCGATCTCGCCCGCTTCCAGACGGCACAGGAAAAGCTGGCACGGCAGGCCGGGCTCGAGCCCGAGGGCCGGAAATACACGCCGCACGTCACCTTGGCGCGCCTGCGCGACGTGAGGGCCGCCGAGGTCGCCACCTTCATCGCACGGGCCGGGTTCTTCCCGACGCTGCGCTTCACGGCGGAGCGCTTCGTCCTGCTCTCCTCCCGGGATTCGGTCGGCGGCGGCCCCTACGTGATCGAGGCGGCGTATCCGTTCGATTCGGTTCAGCCTGCGATGGCCGCGGCTCCGGCCTGGTAGCGGCGACCGGCTCGCCGTCGTCGGCCGGGCGCCTCAGCCCGGCGCCTCAGCCCGGCGCCTTGTCCAGCAGGGTGTCCGCCTCCGCCCGGAGCTTGCGGCTGTCGTCCGTCCGGTCGGCCTCCGGAAGCCCGTCGAGGAGTGCGACGGCCTCCCGCAGCAATGCGTCGTCAGGCGCCAGCTTGGCGACGGCGATGGCCGCTCCGGCGAGCTCGATGCGGCGCTGCGGGCCGCCTTCGCGGGCAAGCCGCTCGCGCCGGAGGGCGAGGAGCGCGCGATAGGCGTCGAGCGACCGGGCCGTGTCCCCGAACGCAGCACCCATCCGCGCGCTGACGTCCAGGACGTAATCGAGAAAGCGCGGGCCGCGCGGATCGCCCATGGCGACGAGGTCGCGCAGCACGGACACCGATTCGTCGAGCGCCGCGAACGTCCCCGCGCGGTCGTCGAGCCCGCCCTTATGGGCACCGATCTGAAGGAGCGCGGTGCCCAGGAGCGCGCGGAGATTCGCCTCGCCGGGACGGAGCACGATCATCCGGCGAAGGACGCCCGCCTCTTCCTCGAAGGAGGCGAGCGTGCCCGCGTCGTCGCCGGCTTCGGTCTGGATCTGCGCGAGCGCCCGCAGCAATTCCTGAAGGAGCTGCATCGGCTTGACGTTGTCGGGGTCGAGCTTCGCCAGGGCGCGCGCGAGGACGAGGCCCTCCTGGCGCAGGGCGAGCCCCCCTGCGGCCTCGCCGGCCCGCTCGCGGGTCTCGGCCATGTCCCGCAGGGCGATGGTGAGGTCGGTCTTGGCCTCCGCATTGTCGGGCTGGGTTTCCGCGAGCCGCCGCGTGATGGCGAGCCGCTCCTCGAAGGCGGCCCGCGCCGCGGGCTCCTCGCCCATCTCGCGCCGCACGGCCCCGATCTCGGCGAGCGCGATGGCCAGCGAGCGCTGGTTGCGCAGATCGAGCGAGTTCCGGGCGACCAGCCCGCGGAAGATCTCGAGCTGCTCGGAATGGACCTTCAGAGCGGTCGGCCAATCCGACAGCGCGCTCGCACCCTCGCCGCGGAATTCGAGGGAGATGGCGAGCGTGCGCTGCCGCTCGGCGTTCTGCGGGTCTTCACGGACGAGGCGGCGCTCGATCGCGACCGACTCGTCGTAGCGCGCGATGGCCTCCCTCGCCCGGCCGAGCCGCGCATCGAGCTTGCCGAGATTGCCGAGCATCGATGACAGGCCGCGCTGCATGCCGGGGCTCGCCGGAAACTCGTCGGCCAGCGCGCGGGCGATCCGTGCGGCCTCCTCGTAGGACGTCGCCGCGAGGTCGAGATCGCCGCTCTCCATCCCGAGATAGCCGAGATTGAACAGCGCCTTCGCGAGGCCGTCGCGGAGCGCCGCCGATGTCGGGTCGATCCCGAGTTCGCGGCGGGCGACCTCGACCTGCTCCCGATACGCGTCTCGTGCGCCGCGATAATCGCCGAGGGTCAGCCGGGCGTCGCCGAGCCTGTCGAGCGGGACCATGACGCGTTTGCGCAGTTCCGGGTCGGCGGCCCCGCGCTGCGCTCCGATCCGAGCGAGCCGGAGCGCCTCCTCGAAATGCTGGCGGGCGCGTGAGACGTCGCCGCTCTGCGCGTCGATCGTGCCGCGGGTCACGATGACGATGCCGAGGTCGCTTTCGACGCGGACGTCCTCGGGCCGCGTCTTGGCGAGGTCGCGCAGGATGGCGACAGCGTCGTCCGCACTGGTGCGAGCGGCCGGGATGTCGCCGATTCCGGCATACATGCGGGCGAAGTTGTCGAACATCGCCGCCCGCGTGCGCAGCAGGTCCGGATCGCCCGGCGACGTGCCGGCGAGCTTGTCGGCCGCCTTCCGCACCGTCGAAAGGATGGTGCGGAGCGAATCGAGCCGCATGCCGGAGACGTCGGACAGGCCCTGGACCACATCGAAGACGACGCCGCGCACGGCCTCGCGCGCGACGCCGAAATTGGTCTGGGCGAGCTGCGTCTGCTGCCGCGCGATCGTCCATTGGAACAGGGCGCCGATGGCGACGAGGGCGAAGATCACGGCCGCGGCGCCGGTCAGCATCTGTGCCCGGCCGGCGCGGGCGCGCGAGGCGCGGACGAAGGCCCGGGTCTCGGGCGCGATCTCCTCTCCGTAACGGGCGACCACGTCCTCCGCTTCCGCCAGCGGCAGACCGCGCGGCAGCAGAAGGTCGGCGCGCCGGTTCTCCTCCCAGCGCAGGCGCCGCCGCTCGATCTCGCCGTGGATGCGGTAGAAATCGGCGCTGCCCTGGACGATCTCGCGCGTTCGGCCCCAGTCGGTCAGCACCCGCTGATGGGCGAGGCGAACGAGGCTGCCGTCGCCGGTATCGGACAGCGTGAGCAGGCGGGCGCCGACGAGGGCCGCGACGAGCGCCCGGCGCGCCTCGTCGGGCGCGATCTCGGCGAGAGGCCTCGGCGTCACGGTGAGGGTGCCGGCGAGGCCGCCCTCGGTCTCGAGCCGCGCGAGCGAGCGCGTCAGTTGCGGCAGGCTCCTCACGGCTGCCGGCGACAGGCCCGCCAGGGCGCGTTCACCCACCTCGTCGATGATGCCCGTGAGGCCGCCGAGCCCGGCATAGACGTCGAAGGGAAGGACGGTCCGCTCGCCCTCCGGATTCGCCTCCTCTCGCCGCCCTTCGTAGAGGCGAGCGAGGGCGAGCTGGACGAGCGGCAGCATGTCCGGTCGGTCGGCTTCCGCGAGGAGGCGCTCGTCGACGCTTTCTCCGGTGGCGGGGTCCGTGCCGAAGACGAGGTCGGCGGCCTCGGCCGGGCGCCGCACGATCTCGGCGAGTTCCGCGGGACCGGGCGGGGCGAGATCGTAGGTCGCGCCCGCCTCCTTCAGCGCCTTGAGGCCGGGATGCTCGAGCATCGCGGCGTAGAGGTCGGCCCGCAGGGTCGCCACGATCCAGACCCGGCCCGTCGCGGCGAGCGCCGTGAGCGCGGCGACGAAATCGTCGCGCGAGGCGGGATCGAGGCTCGGCGCGAAGACTTCGTCGAGCTGGTCCAGGACGACGACGAGATCGGCCCTGACGGGGCGAGCCCGCTTCTCCCGGGCCTGTTCGGCGGCTCCGATGGCATCGAGTGCATCGACGACGGCCGCCGCGCCCGCGGCCGGATCCGACGCGAGGAGGGAGGCGAGAGCCGTCGCGTCGCCGAGGCCGCCGGCGGCGAGTTCGGGCAGGGCGGGGCCGCGTCCCTCCTCGGCGGCCGGCAGGTCCCGCACATCGGTGAGAAGGCTCGCGGCGAGCGCCGTGAGCGGGCCGTCGGGGCTGTCGCCCGGCCGGAACGAGGCCGCCCGCCACAGATCGACGCTCTCGATGACGCCCGGCGTCGTCACGCGAGGCAGGAGGCCCGCCTTCGCGAGCGAGGACTTGCCCGAGCCGCTCGCGCCGACGACGAGCAGGACGGGGTGGCCCCGCTCGGCCACGTCGCGCCATTGCTCGACGGCGCGCGCGACATCGCGGCCGCGGCCGAAGAACACGGCGGCATGACGCCGGCCGTAGGATTCGAGGCCGGGGAAGGGCGAGCCCTTGATCGCGTCCGGCCAGGCGAGGATGCGTCCCGCGGCGACCTTCTCGGTCAGCCAGCGACGCAGCAGGTGCTCGATCTGGTCGTCGAGATCGTCTTCCGTGGCATAGGTCTGGAAGGCCGCCCGGAAATGTCCCTCCGGCGTCAGGAACCAGCGCTCGAAGAAGCCTTGCAGGCGCCGCCATTCCTGCTCGACCCGCTCCCGGTCGGGATCGTCGATGGCGGGGCGAGGCGCCGAGCCGGTGTAGCGGTAGACGAAGACGTCCGGCGTCTCCGCGCCCTGCCTGCGGGCCTCCATCGCGGTGAGGAGCTCGTAGGCCGTGCCGCTGGGATAGGTCTCGCCCGTCGGCATCCGCTCGAAATCGGGAGGCAGCTCCGTGCCGAGCCGCCACTTGAACAACGTCAGGACGAGGTCGCATTCGACCGATTGCGGGATCTGCGCCTGGAAGGTCGCGTGGGCCTGATAGGTCTCGGTCTCCCAGCGGATCACGTCGATCCGCGCGCGGCCGGCGCATTCGCCGTTGAGGCGGCTCACCACGCCCGCGATGCGCCGGCGCTCGATCGCGACGTCGCCGGGCGAGGACAGGAAGAGGCGGAAGACGCGCTCGCTCATTCTCTTCGCCGACGATCTTCCACGCGCTCGACCCCGTCCGGCTCCCTCTCTACTGTGCCTGCATTGCTCGTGTGAGTCCTCGACGTTGCGGCCATGAGACGAGGCAGGCGCCCGTGATCACCCTCCACCACGCGACCGATACGCGCTCGTTCCGCGTCCTCTGGGCGCTGGAAGAGCTCGGCCTGCCCTACGAGCTGCGGATGCTGCCCTTCCCGCCGCGCGCCCTGGCGCGCGCCTATCTCGACGAGAACCCGCTCGGCACCGTGCCGCTTCTCGTCGACGGCCACGTCCGGATGACCGAGTCGGCGGCGATCTGCCACTATCTCGCGACGCGCGACGGGCAGAGCCCGCTCGCGCTCGATCCGGTCGAGGCCGATTACGGCGCCTACCTGAACTGGCTCCATTTCGGCGAGGCGACGCTCACCTTCCCGCAGGCGATCGTGCTCCGCTACGGCCGGTTCGAGCCCTCGGAGCGGCGCCTGCCTCAGGCCGTCGCCGATTACGGCCGCTGGTTCACGGCGCGGCTGCGGGCGGTCGAGAGCGCTCTCGGCGACGGGCGCGAGACCCTGTGCGGCGACCGCTTCACGATGGCGGACGTGTCGGTCGGCTATGCCCTGCTGCTCGCCGATATCACCGGTCTCGCCGCCGGCTTCACGCCGGGTGTCGCGGCCTATTGGGAACGCCTTGCGGGGCGCCCGGCCTATCGCGCCGCGCGCGAGGCGCAGGACAGGGCCGGGCGCGAACAGGGCGTCGCGGCGACCGACCTGCGAGCCGGCTGAGAGGCCCGCCGACGCTCGCGGGCGCTTCCGGTGTAGCTCGGGCAATCTTCGGAAGATCTCAGGATCGACTTCGAGATGGGGTGTTGATCCGAGTATCGGCCTCGAATCTGTAGATCATGATAGTCGATGGTCTGAGATGGCAAGTATTCGCTTTGCCGACGCCGTCGCCCGTGCCATAGCTTGCTCCTCCATGTCGAAGGGGGTCTCGATGCGCTGGTTGCTGTCAGGTCCGGCTTTGCTGCTTGTCGCCGTTCTCGCGGGACCGGCCTGGGCGCGGCAGGTCAATCTGCCGTCTGGCAATCCGATCGCGGGGGTCGACATCCCGGGCGATTGGAAGACCAGCGCCACCAGGCGCGGGGTCGAGGTCCGCAGCCCCGACGAGGAGGTCTTCTTCTGGATCGAGGTCTACCTGCCGGCCGACCAGGCCGCCGTCTCGGGTGAACACGAGCGCTATTTTGCCAAGCAGGGCGTGAAGGTGACGGGCGAGCCCACGATCTCGCGGAGCGAGGAGGGAGGGGTCAAGGTCCAGGCGACGGCCTTCCCGGCGACCTGGAAAGGCGATCCGACCGTGCTCCGGTATCTTGCGATCAATCCGGGGCTGCCGTCGGGCAACCTCGTCCTCATCTCCTATTGGGCCTCGCCGGACGGCGACAAGGCGCATGACGCGGCCTTCGGCAAGATCCTGCGCAGCCTCGGGCCGCCGAAGTAATCGGCGCCGCGCAGCCGGGCGAAAGCCTCGCCCCAAAAGCCTCGCCTCATGTGAAAAGGGCCAGCGTTGCCGCCGGCCCTTTTTCGTTGCGCTGGAGATGTCCGGGATCAGGCCCCGTCGGCCGTCTGCTCCGCCGCCTCGGCGGTCGGTTCCGCCTTGCGCGTGCGCCGGCGGCGCGGCTTGATCCCCGTGGCCTCGCCTTCGGCGGCCTCCGCCGGAGGGGGAGGGGGGGCGAGGCCGGCGCTCTCGGCGACCTCGTCGACGCTGATCGGCGGCCGGACGGGATTCGTCAGGAAGGCCGGCAGGTTCGTGCCCGCCTGATCCTCGTCGCCGCCCGCGGCATCCTCGTAGCGCGGCTCGCGCTCGCGGCGTTCGGCCCGGCCCTCGCGGGGCGGACGCGCCTCGCGAGGCGCATAGCCCTCCTGAGAGCCTCGCTCGTCACGCGGAGCCCGCTCTTCCCGGGGTGCGCGGTCTTCGCGCGGCGCGCGCTCTTCCCGAGGCCGGTCGTCGCGCGGCCCGCGGTCGTCCCGGGCCTGGCGATCGCGCCGGTCCTGATGCGGGGGACGGTCTCCGCCCTGGCGATCGTAGCCGTTCTGACGGTCGTAGCCGCCGCCCTGACGCTCGTATCCACCGCCCTGGCGGTCATACCCGCCCTGGCGCTCGCCGGAGCCGTTCTGCGTGTTGCGGTCGTAGCGCTCGCCGTTCCGGTCGAAGCGCTGGCGGCTCTGGTTCTGACGGTCGCCGCGGTCGTAGCGGGATGGCTGGCCCTGCCGGTCGCCGCCCTGGCGTTGATCGAAGCCCTGTCCCCCCGGGAAGCCGCCGGGCTCGCCGAACTCGTCGCCGGGGCCGCCGGGAGCGCCGAATCCGCCGTCCTCGTCGCCTTCCTCGCCGTCCTCGTCACGCAGCCCGCCTCCGAATTGCTGGCGATACTGCTCCTGCGCGGCGGCGATGAGTCGGTAGTAATGCTCGGCGTGCTGGAAATAGTTCTCCGCCGCGACCGGATCGCCGCTGGCCTGGGCGTCGCGCGCGAGTTGGGCGTATTTATCGGCGACGTGCTGCGCGGTGCCGCGGATCTTCACGTCTGGTCCGTTCGATTCGTAGCTCCGTGTGAGCGGATTCGGACCCTTGCTGCGGCTGCGTCCGCGCATCCGCCTGTTCTGACCTGGTCTCATCGATCTCTTCAGACCTTCGCTGGTTGCTCTCGCAAGCGCGAGCCGTCACGCGGTCCGGACTCGCCGACCGCGCTGTCCTGTCCACCTCTGCGCCGATCAGCCGTTCCGGCCCACGATCGCCCATCAGTGTCGGATTCGAATGGTCATGCCGGACATCCCGTCTCTCGGCTTGACCGCAAACATACCCCCGACGGCCTCGGCTTCCCGCTCGGAGCGCCGCCGTGAACCTGAAGCATTGTCGTTGACAGGCTGTAAACTAGCGGCTCGCCGGGCGGGCAACAAGCGATTTTTGAGCCTAGCCCTCGGAAATGCATTGGATTTCTCGTCGCAGTGGCGCGACACCGATGCTGCAAATCGTACGATGCGGCCGGATGCGGCTGCCTGACTTCGGGAAAATGGTGCTTCGCCGCGCGAGTCGCAAGGCGCCGTCGCGCGCATCGGCGGTGCGGTCCGGATTGACCAAACCGCCTCTGCCGGCCTACCCCATGGGGAAGGCACCCGTAGCTTAGTTGGATAGAGCACCGGAATTCGAGTCCGGGGGTCGCACGTTCGAATCGTGCCGGGTGCGCCATCTCGCCAGGATCGACGATCCTCCGCGCGCTCTCAGATCAGATCTGCGCGATCGAACCCCGCGATGCTGTTCAGCCCCATGAGCCGCACGGCCTCGTCGGCCGTCCCGTCCGAGCCGTTCGTGCTCCAGAACAGCCAGCCGTCGGTCGTGCCGGCGACGAAGACCGCCTTCACGCCTCCCGTCATCGCGGCTTCCGCGGCCTTCTTCAGGGCGGTGAAGCCGGAGGACGCAAATTCGACCTCTGCATAGGCTGCTTCCGGCGCACTGCCGCTGAAGATGTTGAGGTCGATCCGATCCTCGCCCGTGGCGAAGTCGAAGATCGCGTCGGCCCCGTCTCGCCCCGTGATGGCGAGGCTTTCGCCTCGCACGAACAGGAAAGTATCGGCGCCCTGCTCACCCCAGAGCCTGTCCGAGCCGAGGCCGCCGCGTAGGACGTCATCGCCGGCTCCGGCCCGGATCGTGTCGTTGCCGGCTGCCCCGTAGAGCAGGTTGTTGGCGCCGTAGGCCGTGATCGCGTTGTCGAGCTCGTTGCCCGTCAGGTTGGCGTTCGCCGCCGTCTCGACCGACCGCAGATTCTCGATGCCGCTGCCCGTCTTGAGCACGAATCCGCCTCGGGACACGACGAGATCGATCCCGCTCTGGCCGCTATCCATCACGATGTCGGCGCCGTCGACGTAGTAGGTGTCGCCATCCTCGCCGCCGTCCAGATCGTCCTTGCCGGCACCGCCCGTGAGGCTGTCGCGGCCGGCGCCGCCACGAAGCGTATCGTCGCCGGCACCGCCATCGAGGATGTCGTCCCCGTCGAACCCGAACAGGTGATTGGCGCCCCGGTTGCCGATGATCACATTGGCGAGTTCGTTCCCGCTGCCGTCGATCGCGGCCGTTCCGGTCAGGGTCAGATTCTCGACGAACCGTCCGAGCGTGAAGCTCACGCTCGCCTGGACGAGATCCCTGCCGCCGTCGTCGATCCCGGCCACGGTGTCCTCGCGGACGGTGTCCCCGACGATGCCGAAGAAGGGGGTATCCGTGCTGATGTCGTCGACAACATAGATGTCGTTGCCGGCTCCGCCGAACATCGCGTCCGCTCCGGTCCCCCCGTCGAGCGTATCGTTGCCGGCTCCGCCGATGAGGGTGTCGTTGCCGCCGCGTCCCGCGATGAGGTCGGCGCCGTCTCCGCCGCTGATCTCGTTCCAGGCGTCGCTGCCGGTCAGGCGGTCGGCGCCTGCGCCGCCGATCAGGTTCCAGATCGAGAGGAGCTTGTCCACGCCGAAGCCGCCGCCGACGCTCTGGGCGGCCGTCGAGCCGAGATCGACGCGCAGGCCGCCTCTCGCCGCGCTATAATCGACCGTGTCGCCGCCGCCGCCGCCCGAATAGAGATCGTTGCCGACCCGGCCGACGAAGATCTCGTCGTCCGCCGTGCCGCCTACCGTCACGGTCGCGCCCTCGAAGAAGAGCGTGGCCGTGTCGAGGCCAAAGAGCTTCACCTTCTGCTCGGGACCGTTCGGCGACGTACGGACATAGATTTCGGTGAAGACGTCGCCCTCGGTGAAGGGGTCGGACTGCCGGATTCGCGTGACCGTCGCGCCACGATCGTTGAAGGTGATCGTCTCGCCCGGCGCGATATCCCCGAAGGTCGTGTTGTCGAGCGCCGCGATCGTTCCGTGGAACCAGTCGAGACCTTGACGACCGTAGAGAATGTCGGCGCCGAGGCCGCCATCGATCGTGTTGGCGGCTTCGTTGCCGAAGATCCTATCGTTGAACCGGCTGCCGACCGCCTTCTCGATCAGGGTCGAGAAGGCGATGCCGAGATTGTTGGTCCATTCGTAGGGAAGATACTTCTGGTTGTCGAAGGCCTGTTCGATGAAGCGGGACGACATGCCCGGATAGGCAGCCTTAGCCGCCGCGATCTGGTCGGCCTTCGAGAAATAGCCGAGGTCCGAGGAAGCTCCGGGGCGCATGTCCAGGCGCGAGCCGCGGCTCAGGGCCGAGAGGTCGATCGTATCGGTGCCGCCCGCATCGTAGATCGCGCGCCGGCTGAGGGTCATCTCGTCGGTGATGCGGTAGATGTTGGTGCCCGCGGCCGTGGCGAGGTCTGCGCCGTATCGGCTCTGGATCGCGGCGATGTCGAGCACCATGGGCGTCGCTGAGTCCACCCTGCCGTAGGAATAGCCGGTGGCGCTGAAGGAGACCCGCCATTCGAACGAGCTGTTGTAGCTCATCAGCGTATAGGCCGTGCTGTCGAACTCAGCCGACAAGACCGGCCACTCGTGCGGGTGCTTGAGACCGAGCGTATGGCCGATCTCGTGCAGGAGGGCCATGTAATCGTAGCTGCCTTCCGCGTAGAGCGATCCCTTGTTGGCCGTATCGACCCAGATGTCTCCGGGCTTGACCGAGCTACCTCCGGCATAGGGCGGGATATAGGCGTAGCCCCAGGTTCTCACATCGGCGATGTCGGTATAGGCGATGCGGATGTCGCCGTAGGTGCTGCCGTCATCGACCTGCACCAGGGACGTGGCGATGTAGCTATCCCACAATTCGATGGCGCTGACGAACCGTGCCGCCTGGGCTGCCGTGAACTCCGAATAGGATGCGCCCGCGGCAGCCTCCTCGTAGCCGGGGATCCACGAGGTCCCGCCATTCGGGATGCTGTAGGTGATGACGCTGCCGCTCCAGTAGTAGTCCGAATAGAGCAGGCCTCGGTCGATGAGGCTCTGCGTGATGTCGGGGAGGACCATATGCGGCAGTCCCGGGCGCTGAAGTCGGCGCGATCACGCTCGGGGCGCCCGGAGAGCGTGTCGAATTGTCAGTATTCCTCCGTCATCGACTTCGAAAGCGCTGTGGTCGTGGACATGCGTCATGGATCCGACGAGTCGCCCAAAGGACACAATCGTTGGTCGCTGCCGCGCTGCGCGCGGGATCGTCAGATCAGATCCGCGCGATCGAACCCCGCGAGGCTGTTCCGGCCCGTGAGGCGCACGGCCTCCTCGACGGTGCCGTCCGAGCCGTTCGTGCTCCAGAACAGCCAGCCGTCTGTCGTGCCGGCGACGAAGACGATGCGCTGCGAGCCCGACATGGCGGCCTCGGCGGCGTTCTTGAGGGCGGTGAAGCTGTCCGACGCCACCTTCACCTCGGTGTAGAACGCCGCCGCGGCCGAGCCGCTGACGATCGCGAGGTCGATGTGGTCGACCCGCGTCGTGAAGTCGTGGATGATGTCGGTGGCCCCCGCCACGGCGAGGCTTTCGCCCTTGGCGAAGACGAAGGTGTCCGCCCCGGCCTCGCCGTAGAGCCTGTCCGCCCCGAGGCCCCCGCGGAGGGTGTCGTTGCCGGCTCCGGCCCGAATGGTGTCGTTGCCGGCGAGGCCCAGGAGCACGTTGTTGCCGCCATAGGCGGTGATGGCGTTGCCGAGTTCGTTGCCGGTGAGGTTTCCCGACGTCGCATTCGTCGCGAGCCGGAGGTTCTCGATGCCGTCGCCGCCCTTCAGCGAGAAGGTCGAACTCGCGATCACGGTGTCGATGCCGCTCGCGCCCCTGTCGCGAACGGTGTCGCTCGCATCGACGTAATAGGTGTCGGAGCCGTTCTCGCCATCCATGTCGTCGGCGCCCGCGCCGCCCGTCAGGGTGTCGTTTCCGTTGCCGCCGCGCAGCAGATCGTTGCCGGCGCGGCCGTCGAGCCTGTCGTTGCCATCCTTGCCGTAGAGGCGGTTCGCGGCATCGTTGCCGATGATCGTGTTGGCGAGGGCGTTGCCGGTGCCGAAGATGGCGCCGGAGCCCGTGAGGGTGAGGTTCTCGACGAAAGCCCGGAGCGTATGGGTGACGCTCGCCTTCACGAGATCGATGCCGCCATCATCGGTCCCGGCGATCCTGTCCTCGCGGACGGAATCGCTGGCGGCATCGACGATGTAGGTGTCGTTGCCCGCCCCGCCGAACATCCGGTCGGCGCCCGCGCCGCCGTCCAGGATGTCGTTGCCCGCCTCGCCCCACAGGATGTCGGCGCCGTTGCGGCCGAGGATGGTGTCGTTGCCGGCGCCGCCCCAGATCGTGTTGGCGGAGGCGCTGCCCGACAGCCTGTCACTGCCGGTCCCGCCGCGCAGGTTCTCGATCGAGAGCAGGCGGTCGCTGCCGAAGCCGCCGCCGACGCTCTGGAAACCCGTCAGCGCGAGATCGACCGTGAGCGCGCCGGAGGCGGCCGCGTAATTGACCGTGTCGATCCCGGCCCCGCCGTCATAGGTCTGGTTCCCGGCCTGGCCGACGAAGGTGTCGTTCCGGTCGGCCTCGCCGAAGGTGATGGTGCGGCCCGAGAAGGAGACGCCGCTGACGCCGCCCGAGACGGTCATGGCGAAGGACTGCACCGAGCCGCCGGCGCTCGCCCGATACGAGACCGTCAGCGTGCCGGAGGCGAGCGAGACGGCGGTGATCGAGGCCGTCGAGCCGTCGAGCGTGATGGTCTCGCCGTTCGACAGATCGGTGATGCGGTCGCCCGCGAGGGCGGCGGCGGTGCCGTGGAAATTGTCGCTGCCGCCACCGCCCGTCAGCACGTCGCGGCCGAGGCCGCCGCCGATCCGGTTCGCGGCGCTGTTGCCGATGATCGTGTCGGCGAAGGCGCTCCCCATGGCGTTCTCGATCACGGTCGAGAAGGCGATGCCGACATTGCGCGTCCATTCGTAGACCGCGACGCCCGGCTGGTTGAAGCCGTTCTCGATGAAGGACTCGAAGCCGGGAAAGCGCGCCTTCGTGTCGGCGATCTGGTCGGCCTTGGCGTAATAGGCGAGGTCCGAATAGGAGCCGGGGCGAAGGTCCAGCGTCGAGCCACGGCTCAGGGCCGAGAGGTCGATCGTGTCGTTGCCGCTCGCATCGTAGATGGCCTGCCGGGCTTCGAGATCGGCATCGGTGAAGGCGTAGGTCGTGGAGCCTGCGCCCGTCTGCGTATCGGCCCCGTAGCGGCTCTGGATCGCCGCGATGTCGAGCACCATCGGCGTCTTGTCGGCGGTCGGCGCCTGCGACCAGAAGATGCTGCCGCCGCCCCCGCTGAAGATGATCCGGTGGTCGGCCGGCGTGTAGCTCATCACCGTATAGGCGTGGTTGTCGTATTCGGCCGGCAGTGTCGGCGTCTCGAACGGATGCTTCAGCCCGAGCGCGTGCCCGATCTCGTGCAGGAGGAGCTGGAAATCCTGCGTGCCGGTGGCGAAGCCCGATCCGGTCCTGGTCGTGTCGATCCAGACGTCGCCCTCGCGGGCGGAGGAGCGGTTGCCCTGGAAGGGCGGCGCGTTGGCTTGGCCGCCGACCTGCGGATCGGCGATGTCGGTGAAGGCGCCCCGGATATCGCCATAGGTCGCACCGTCATCGACCCGGACCATGGAATTGGCGATGTAGCTGTCCCACAGCTCGATCGCGGCGACGAACTGGGCCGCCTGGGCGGCGTTGAACTCCGAATAGCCGGTCGTCGGTTCGGACGAGCCGTAATTCGAGGCCCAGAGCGTGTCGCCGTCGGGGACACTGTAGGTAATCGTGCCGGCCGGCCAGTAGAAGTTCGGGTAGAGAAGCCCGTTATCGATCTGCTGCGGGGTGATCGAGAGCGTCGCCATGGCATCAGGCCTCCCGGAACAGGCGCCGCGATGCTGCGCGCCTTTGCGGTTCAATACAGTCGGACATCAGTCGAGCGAAGATGACGGATGGTTCAGATGCGCGTGTTTCGAGATGATGGCGTGCGGCTTCTTTTTTCCGTCCGGTGACGGACCGGCCCGCGCGGGCCGGCCCTCTCGCGTCGGGCGCATCGGGACGGTAGATGGCGCAAGAGGCGGGGCCGTCATCCCGCCGCACGGAGCGACGGCTGGATGACGAGACCGCCCGGGCCAAGGAGCCCCGCCTGATGGCTTCGGTCGCCCTCGACGGGATCATGGCGGGGCTGCGCCGCGAGCCCTCCCGCACGGGCTCGCTCGTGGTGACGATCTTCGGCGATGCCATCGCGCCCCGTGGTGGATCGGTCTGGCTCGGCACGCTGCTCGCCTTCTTCCGCGGTGTCGCGATCGAGGACGGTGCCGTCCGCACGGCGATGTCGCGGCTCACGGCGGATGGCTGGCTCGAACGGCGGCGGGCGGGGCGGAACAGCTTCTATCGCCTAGCCTCGCATGGCCGGGCCACTTTCGAGGCCGCGACGCGGCAGATCTACGTGCCTCGCCATCCGGTCTGGGATGGCCGCCTCACCTGCCTCGTCGTCTCCGATCGCGAGGCCGGGGCGGCTTTGGGCGAGACGGGTTTCGGCCAGGCCGTCCCCGGCCTCTGGATCGCGCCCGGGACGCCGCCGGTGCCGGAGGCGGCATCCGCCGCGATCCGCCTGGAGGCGAGGGTCGATGCGGCGGCCCGGCGGCGCCTTGCTGCCGAGGCCTGGCCCGTCGACCGGATGGCGGCCTCCTACCGCCGATTCCTCGACATGTTCGCCCCTCTGCGCGACGAGATCGCGGCCGGGCTCGTGCTGACGCCGTCCGAGGCCTTCGCGGCGCGGATCCTGACGATCCATTTCTATCGCCGGGTGATCCTGCGCGATCCGGGCCTGCCTCTCGACCTCCTGCCCGAGCACTGGCCCGGAGAATTGGCGAGGCGGCTTTCGGCCGAGCTCTATGCGATGGTGCTGGAGCCCTCCGAAGCCTGGCTCGACGAGAACGGGCTCGACGAGAACGGACCGCTTCCTCCGGCGGGCGACGTGCTGCGCCGGCGGTTCCAGGAGGAATAGCGGAGGGCCTACCGCGCGCCGCGCGGGTTCAGCACCTCGCGCAGCCGGTCGCCGGCGAGGTTGATCGCGACGATCGCAATCACGAGCGCGACGCCCGGGAAGACCGAGATCCAGTACTTGCCGGACAGCAGATAGTTGTAGCCATGCGCGATCAGGAGCCCGAGCGAGGGCTCCGTGACCGGCACGCCGACGCCGAGGAAGGACAGCGTCGCCTCGAGCGCGATGGCGTGGGCGATCTGGACGGTGGCGACCACGATGAGCGGGCCGAGGCAGTTCGGCAGGAGATGGCGGAACACGATGCGGCCCCTCGGCAGGGCGAGGCAGCGCGCCGCCTGGATGTATTCGCGCCGCGATTCCACGAGCGCCGAGCCGCGCACGGTCCGCGCGTAATAGGCCCATTGCACCACGACGAGGGCGATCACGACCTTGTCGATCCCCCGCCCGAACACGGCGAGCAGCACGAGAGCGACGAGGATCGCCGGGAAGGAGAGCTGGAGGTCGACGACGCGCATGATCAGCGCCTCGACGAAGCCGCCGGCATAGGCCGCGACGACGCCGAGCGTCGCCCCGATCGCCGAGGCCGCGGCGACGGAGGCGATCGCGACGCCGAGCGAGATGCGCAGGCCGTAGAGGATGGCCGACAGCATGTCCCGGCCCTGATCGTCCGTCCCGAGCCAGGCGATCCGCCCCGTGCCGAGTTCCTGTCCCGGCGCGAGCATGTTGTCCATGATGTCGAGCGCGGCGAGATCGTAGGGGTTCTGCGGCGCGATCCAGGGCGCGAGCCCGGCCGCGGCGACGAGCATGACGAGGACGACGAGGGCGATCACTGCGCCCGGCCGGCGCGCATAGCGGCGGAGCCAGCCCGCAGGCGTCGGGGAGGGGAGGGCGGCGGCCGCGCTCACGCGTCCTGCCCCCCGAGCCGCACGCGCGGATCGAGCGCGGCATAGGCGAGATCGACGACGAGGTTGATGACGACGAAGATCACGACCGTCAGCATCAGGTAGGCGACCACCACGGGCCGATCGAGCCGGTTGATGGACTCGATGAGGAGCTTGCCCATGCCGGGATAGGCGAAGACCGTCTCGGTCACGACGGCGAAGGCGATCATCGAGCCGAGCTCGAGCCCGAGCACCGTGACGACCGGGATGAGCACGGCCTTGAGCACGTGCACCAGAACGATCCGCGCGGGTGCGAGGCCCTTGGCGCGCGCGAAGCGGATGTAATCCTGGCCCATCACCTCGCGCGTGCCGGATTCGGTGATGCGGATCACGAGGGCCGTCTTGTAGAGCGCGAGGGTGAGCGCGGGCAGGACGAGGTGCCGGAGCCCGTCGAGCGTGAGGAAGGCGACCGGCACGCCGAGGAGCGGCACGGTCTCGCCGCGCCCGCTCGCCGGCAGGATGCGCAGCTGCACCGCGAAGAGCAGGATCAGCATCAGGCCGATCCAGAAATTCGGCAGCGAGAAGCCGAGGATCGAGCCCGACATGATGCCCCGGCCCGTCCAGGAATTCGGCCGGAGCCCGGCGACGAGGCCGAGCGGGATGCCGAGGACCATCGCGATGAGGAGCCCGGCCAGAGCCAGCTCCAGGGTCGCCGGGAGACGCTGCAGGATCACCTCCACGGCCGGCACGTTGTAGACGAAGGAGCGGCCGAGATCGCCCTGAAGCGCGTTGCCGATGAAGGTGACGAACTGGATGACGAGCGGCCTGTCGAGCCCCAGACGCTGGGCGATCGCCGCGCGCTCCGCCTGATCGGCCTCGGGCGATGCCAGGACCTCGACCGGGTCGCCGACGGCATAGATGGCGAGGAAGACGACGACCGCCATGACGGCCACGACGCCGAGCGCGCCTCCGATCCGGCGGATCAGATAGACGAGCATCGGATCGCCCGCGAGGCTCCGGCACGGCGTGCCTCGTGGCGCGGGGTCGGCGTCGGTCGGAGGGCTCGCCTTCGCATGGGCGGCGAGTGTGTCGGCTCCCGCCGCCTCTGACAAGGAGCCTGAAAAGCGAAACGCCGGCGCGAAGGCCGGCGTTCGTTGCAGGATTCGGGGGAAAACCCCTCGGAAGGCCGCCCTGCTCAGGCGGCCATCCGTTCAGAGCGGCTGCTTCAGCCTCTTGGCGAAGAGGCCGACGATGCCCTCGCGGAAGGCGAGCACGCAGGCCACGAAGATGAAGCCCTGCACGACCAGAACCCAGGCTCCGAGCGTCGCGAGGTAGTTCTGCATCGTCACGATCACGGCGGCGCCGACCATGGGGCCGAACACGGTGCCGAGACCGCCGACCAGGGTCATCAGGACCACCTCGCCGGACATCGACCAGTGCACGTCGGTGAGCGAGGCGAGCTGGAAGACGATCGCCTTGGTGGCACCGGCGAGGCCCGCGAGCGCGGTCGACAGCACGAACAGGGCCAGCTTGTACTGGTTGACCCGGTAGCCGAGCGAGACCGCGCGGGGCTCGTTGTCGCGGATCGCCTTCATCACCTGCCCGAAGGGCGAGTGGATGATCCGGTAGATCGCGATCATGCCGAACAGGAAGATCGCGGCGACGACGAAATAGAGCACGCGGTCGTTGGCGAGATCGATGAGGCCAAAGAGGTGCCCACGCGGAACCGCCTGGATGCCGTCCTCGCCGCCCGTGAACTTCGCCTGGACGCAGAAGAAGAAGACCATCTGCGACAGCGCGAGGGTGATCATCGCGAAGTAGATGCCCTGACGCTTGATCGCGAGCCAGCCGAACACGACCCCGAGCAGGGTGCCGACGAGCGTGCCGCTCAGGATCGCGAGTTCGGGCGTGAAGCCCCACACCTTGGCGGCATGGGCCGCGATATAGCTCGCCATGCCGAAATAGGCCGCATGCCCGAAGGACAGAAGGCCGGCATAGCCGAGCAGGAGGCTGAACGCGCTCGCGAACAACGCGAAGCACAGCACCTTCATCAGGAAGACGGGGTAGAGGACGAAGGGCGCGATCAGCAGCAGGCCCGCGAGCCCGATGAAGATCATGCCATGGAGCTTCTTGGCGCTCTTGCCGGTCTGCTGCACGGCCCCGATCGGCGCCTCGTCGGCGCCTTCAGATGCGACGGTTCCGCTGGACATCAGGCGGTCCTTCCGAACAGGCCAGCCGGCTTCACGAGCAGGACAAGCACCATGATAACGAAGATGACGGTGGATGAGGCCTCCGGATAGAAGACCTTGGTGAGGCCTTCGACGAGGCCGAGGGCGAAGCCCGTGATGATCGAGCCCAGGATGGAGCCCATCCCGCCGATGACCACGACCGCGAAGACGACGATGATCAGGTCCGCGCCCATATTCGGGTTCACCGAATAGATCGGGGCCGCGAGCACACCGGCGAAGGCCGCGAGGGCGACGCCCGCGCCGTAGGTGAGCGTGATCATCAGCGGCACGTTGATCCCGAACGCCTGGACGAGCGTCGGATTCTCCGTGGCGGCGCGCAGATAGGCGCCAAGTCGCGTCTTCTCGATGATGAACCATGTCGCCAGGCACACGATGAGCGACGCCACGACCACCCAGCCGCGATAGTTCGGCATGAACATGAAGCCGAGGTTCTGGCCGCCCGTGAGCTGTGATGGGATGCCGTAGGGCAAGCCTGACACGCCGTACTGGTTTCGGAACAGGCCCTGGATGATGAGGCCGACGCCGAAGGTCAGAAGCAGCCCGTAGAGGTGGTCCAAGTTATAGAGCCGTGAGATCAGCAACCTCTCCAGGATGATGCCCGTCGCTCCGACGATGAGGGGAGCGAGGATGAGCGCCGGCCAGTAGCCGATACCCAGATAGTTCAGCAGCATCCAGGAGGCGAAGGCCCCCATCATGTACTGCGCGCCATGGGTGAAGTTGATGATGTTCAGCAGTCCGAAGATCACGGCGAGGCCGAGACTCAGCATCGCGTAGAACGAGCCGTTGATGAGCCCGAGCAGGAGCTGTCCGAATAGGGCGGCGGTTGGAACGCCGAAGATCATAGTCATGTGATGGCTGGCCTTTGGGGCATTTCCCGGATCGACCTCTCCGATGAAGGAGAGGTCATTGTCTTATGCGCGTGCGGCGCGGTGCGTGAAGCAGGTCACTTAACCAGCGGGCAGCCGCCATCCTTGAGGGGGCGGAAGGCCTCCTCGGTCGGGATGGTGGCGACCACCTTGTACATGTCCCACTCGCCCTTCGATTCCTCGGGCTTCTTCACCTCGTAGAGGTACATGGGGTGAATGGCGCGGCCATCGACGCGGATCGAGCCCTTGCCGAAGAGGGCGTCGTCGATCGGCAGCTCCTTCATCTTCGCCATGACCTTCGTCGTGTCCTTGTCCTTCAGGGCCTCGACGGCCTTGAGGTAATGCAGGACGCTCGAATAGACGCCCGCCTGGGCACTGGTCGGCATCTTGCCGCCGAAGGCGGCTGCGAAACGCTTGGAGAACGCGCGCGTGGCGTCCGTCTGGTCCCAGTAGAAGGCTTCGGTCAGCTTGAGGCCTTGAGCGGCCTGGAGACCGAGCGACTTCACGTCCGACGAGAAGATCAGGAGGCCCGCGAGCGATTGGCCCGATTGGGTGATCCCGAACTCGGCCGCCTGCTTGATCGTGTTGATGGTGTCGGACCCGGCATTGGCCATGCCGATGACCTTGGCCTTCGAGGCCTGGGCCTGAAGCAGGAAGGACGAGAAATCCGCGGTGGAGAGCGGATGCTTGACGCTGCCGACGATCTTGCCGCCAGCCTTCTTGACGGCCTCGCTGGTGTCGCGGTCCAGCGCGGCGCCGAAGGCGTAGTCCGCCGTGAGCATGAACCAGCTGTCGCCGCCCGCCTTGGTCACGGCCGAGCCGGTGCCGTTGGCGAGCGCCCAGGTGTCATAGGTCCAGTGCACGTTGTTCGCCGTGCACTTGGCGCCGGTCAGGTCGGAGGTGCCGCCCCCGGAGATCATGAAGATCTTGTTCTTCTCCTTGGTGACGTCGCTGACCGCGAGCGCGACCGAGGAGGTCGTGACGTCCAGGATCACGTCGACGCCGTCCTGATCGTACCATTTGCGGGCGATCGTCGATCCGACATCCGGCTTGTTCTGGTGGTCGGCCGAGACGATCTCGACCTTGATGCCCTTCGATTCGGGCTTGAAATCCTCGACGGCAAGCCTCGCGGCCACCACCGAGCCGGGCCCCGAGATGTCGGCATAGAGGCCCGACATGTCGTTCAGGACCCCGAGCTTGACGGGGACCTGCGCGAAGGCGGAGCCGCCGGCCAGGAGGGCGGTGACGGCGACGGCGGCCGTCAGGGTCTTGCGTTTCATCGTCATCAGTCTCGCTGTGGGCCGGCGATCCTTCCGGATCGCCGGGTTATGTTGTCGGAGCAAGGTGCCGTCGAGTCCCGCCCGTGCTTCCCGATGGTCGGGTCAGTTCTTCTTGACGAGAGGGCAATTCCCCTCGGACATGGGCCGGAACGCCTGGTCGGCCGGGACCTTCGTCACGACTTTCAAGAGGTCCCACTCGCCCTTGGATTCTTCGGGCTTCTTCACTTCCAGCAGGAAGGCGTCGATCATCACGCGCCCGTCCTCGCGGACATAGCCCTTCCCGAAGACGGCGTCCTCGAAGGGATTGGCCTTCATCCAGCCGATCACCTTGGCCGGGTCCTTGCTCTTGGTGGCCTCGACGCCCCGCAGGTAATGCAGGACGCTGGAATAGACGCCGGCATTGGTCATGTTGGGCGCACGGTTCATGTGGCCCATGAAGCGCTTCGACCAGGCACGCGTCGAGTCGTTGTAGTCCCAGTAGAAGGTCTCGCTGAAGTTCAGCCCCTGCGCGACTTTCAGGCCGAGCGCCTTGATGTCGTTCACGAAGACGAGGAGCCCGCCGAGCTTCTGACCGCCCTGCGTGATCCCGAACTCCGAGGCCTGCTTGATCGCGTTGACGGTGTCGCCACCGGCATTCGCAAGCCCGATCACCTTCGCCTTCGAGGCCTGCGCCTGGAGGAGGAAGGAGGAGAAGTCGCTGCTCGGGAACGGCGTCCTGACGGTGCCGATCACCTTGCCGCCGTTCTTCTTCACCACGGCGGACGTGTCGCGCTCGAGCGCGTGACCGAAGGCGTAGTCGGCCGTCAGGAAGTACCAGCTGTCGCCGCCCTGCCGGACCATCGCCCCACCCGTGACGTTGGCGAGCTGAACGGTGTCGTATGCCCAGTGCAGGGTGTTGGCCGTGCAGGCGGGACCGGTGAGGTCGGACGTCGCCGCTCCGGAATTCAGATGGACCTTGTTCTTTTCCTTGGTGATCTGGGCGACGGCCAGGGCGACCGACGAGGTCGGGACGTCGAGGATCACGTCAACGTTGTCCTGATCGTACCACTTGCGCGTGATCGAGGCGCCGATATCGGGCTTGTTCTGATGGTCGGCCGAGACGATCTCGACCTTGATGCCCTTCGACTCGGCCTTGAAGTCCTCGACAGCCATGCGCGCGGCCACGACGGAACCTTCTCCGCCAAGATCGGAATAGACACCCGAGCGATCGTTCAGCACGCCCAGCTTCACCGAAATCTGCGCCTGGGCCGTGCCGGCACCCATCAAGAGTCCCGCCACGGCCAAGGCTGTTGCCGTCTTTCTCATGCCTGATCCTCCGCTGTTTCACACCCTCGTGTTTTCTTAGTTTGGTCTCTCGGCGCGCTCAGACGCCGAGATAGCGGTGCAGCTTATCGACGCTTGCATCCATTTCTTCGTTCGGGATCATATCGATGATCCGTCCCTGCTCGACCACGTAGTGCCGGTCGGCGACCGTCTGCGCGAAGCGGAAGTTCTGCTCCACCAGGATGATGGTGAAGCCGTCGTTCTTCAGGCGCTGAATGGTCGCCCCGATCTGCTGGATGATGACGGGAGCGAGGCCCTCCGTCGGCTCGTCCAGCAGCAGGAACTTGGCACCGGTCCGCAGGATGCGGGCGATCGACAGCATCTGCTGCTCACCGCCCGACAGCTTGGTGCCCTGGCTGCCCGAGCGCTCCTTGAGGTTCGGGAAGAGGTCGTAGATCTGGTCGAGGGACAGGCCGCCCGGCTTGATCTGCGGGGGCAGCATCAGGTTCTCGATCACCGACAGGCTCGAGAAAATGCCGCGCTCCTCGGGAACGAACGCGACGCCGAGCTTCGCGATGAGGCGCGACGGCATCTTGATCGTCTCGGTGCCGTCGAAGACGATCGATCCGGTCCGCTTGCCCATGATGCCGATGATCGACTTCATGGTCGTCGTCTTGCCCGCGCCGTTACGGCCGAGAAGCGTGATGACCTCGCCCTGGCGGACGTCGAAGCTCATGCCATGCAGAACGTGGCTCTCGCCGTACCAGGCTTCGAGGCCCTCGACCTTGAGGAGGGGAGCGGTGGCGCGCGCTGCGCCGGGGCGGGTTGCGAGGGCGGCTTCAGCCATGACCGGCTCCGATATAGGCTTCGATCACCCGGGGATCTTTGGACACGGTTTCGTAGTTCCCTTCGGCCAGCACGTTTCCGCGCGCCAGGACCGTGATGGTGTCGGACAGGTTGGCCACGACCGACAGGTTGTGCTCGACCATCAGAATGGTGCGATTGGCGGAGACGCGCTTGATCAGGGCCGCCGTACGGTCGACGTCCTCATGCGCCATGCCGGCCATCGGTTCGTCGAGCAGCAGCATCTCCGGATCGAGAGCGAGCGTCGTCGCGATCTCGAGCGCGCGCTTCCGGCCGTAGGAAAGCTCGGTCGCGAGGGTGGTTTCGAACTCCTTCAGGCCCACCGCCTCGATCAGGCTGCGCGCCTCGTCGTCGAGCTGCGACAGCAGGGATTCCGAACGCCAGAAGTCGAAGCAATCGCCCCGACGGCGGCGCTGAAGCGCGATCCGCACGTTCTCGAGCACGGTCAAGTGACCGAATACCGCCGAAATCTGGAAGGAGCGCACAAGACCGAGCCGGGCGACGTCCGCCGGCTTCATGTGGGAAATGTCCTTCCCCTTGTACGTCATCGTCCCGCGCGATTGCGGCAGGAACTTCGTCAGCAGGTTGAAGCAGGTCGTCTTGCCTGCCCCGTTAGGACCGATCAGGGCATGGATCGACCCGCGTCTGACCTTGAGGTCGACGTTTCCAACGGCTGTGAAGCCCTTGAAATCCTTGCCCAGGCCCTGCGTTGTAAGGATGTAATCGTCCGACATTCCGACCTTGTTCCGGCGTTTCCCCCGACGACGAGTTCTGCGTCTGGCTCGGGGGCGGTATGCAGCACGGCCCCAACCGGTAGTCAATCGCGACCAAGGTCAATTTTGGATTCGGAGGCACCCGCAGCGGCCCGACGCCACAATGGTCCGGCGGTCGGAAACGACGTCCTTTCGCCGGATGTCTAGAGCGTCAACGCAAAGTCCGTGCCGCGGAGTGAAGGTCCCGCTCATCGTCCGGGCATCTCCGCATTCGTCGTGGACCGATGGGACTGGTCCGCCTCGGAACAGTTCACATACGGGTCAGGTTCGCTGGAGAACGACGGTGGCGATCGGTCCTCGCCGCGCGTCGACCATCCGATTCTCGACCGCCGATTCCGGTCTGGCACGCGCCGCGGTTCAGGCTGCAGGACGGCGTGGCTCCTCGACAGCCTTTGAAACCCGTGCCAGAAGCCGCGCCTTCTAATAAGGTGATGGCGAATGGCTGAGGCGGCAATCGGACCGCTTGAGGAGTCGATCCGGCAGGAGATCGAGCGCGCGACCGACGAGGCCGCGCTCGAAGGTGTTCGGGTGGGGGCGCTCGGCAAGAAGGGCGCGATCTCGGAACTGCTGAAGACGCTCGGGCGCATGACGCCGGAGGAGCGCCGTGTGCAGGGGCCGCTGATCAACGGCCTCCGGGACGTCGTGCAGGGTGCCATCGAGGCGAAGCGCGAGACGCTGCGCTCCGCTGCCCTCGCGGCGAGGCTCGCCTCCGAGCGCGTCGACGTGAGCCTTCCCGTGCGCCGTGCGCCGGAGGTTTCCGGTCGCATCCATCCGATCAGCCAGGTGGTCGACGAGATCACGGCGATCTTCGCCGATATGGGTTTCTCGGTGGCCGAGGGGCCGGATATCGAGACGGACGAGCTCAACTTCACCGCGCTCAACTTCCCCGAGGGCCATCCCGCGCGGGAGATGCACGACACCTTCTTCCTGCAGCCCGACCATCTCGGGCGGCGGAAGGTCCTTCGCACCCACACCTCGCCCGTCCAGATCAGGACCATGCGGGCGAAGGCGCCCCCGATCCGCGTCATCATCCCGGGCCGGACCTACCGGCACGATTCCGACCAGACCCACACGCCGATGTTCCATCAGGTCGAGGGGCTCGTCATCGACGACAAGGCCACCATCGCCAACATGCGCTGGGTGCTGGAGGAGTTCTGCCGCGCCTTCTTCGAGGTGGACGAGGTGAAGATGCGGTTCCGTCCGTCCTTCTTCCCCTTCACCGAGCCGTCGGCCGAGGTCGACATCCAGTGCTCGCGCCGCGGCGACGAGATCCGCTTCGGCGAGGGGACGGACTGGCTCGAGATTCTCGGCTGCGGCATGGTGCATCCGAACGTGCTGCGGAATTGCGGCCTCGATCCGGACCAGGTCCAGGGCTTCGCCTGGGGCATGGGCATCGACCGCATCGCCATGCTGAAATACGGCATGCCGGACCTGCGCGCCTTCTTCGACGCGGATGTCCGCTGGCTCGACCATTACGGCTTCCGCCCGCTCGACATGCCGACGCTCGCCGGCGGGCTGACGGGGTGAGTGGTCATGACTGACCAGGAGATCGAACGGATCGCCAACGAGGCATTGAATGCCTTGCTGAGCCCTTATGGCTTTGTGCGTGCAGACGTGACGAGCGGTGAGGACGATCTGGGCGATCCGGCTCTTTTCGTCCGAGCGCATTTCGTCGCCGGCAGCCCGATCGTGCCGGGCGCGGTTCTGGGGGACGGTCTGGCCGCATTCCGCGCGCGTCTTCGGGAGGCGGGCGAGGCGAGGTTTCCGTATTTCGACGTGCAATACGCTCGCGCGAGGGCCTGACGTCTCCCATGTCCGACGACTTGGAAGACAGCCTGATGCGGGTCGCTCGCGACCTTCTCGTCGACGTCGATCCGACGACGACGGAGGCCCGTCGGCGACGCGCCGTCAGCACGGCATATTACGCGGTCTTTCACGCGATCTGCCGGGTCTGCGCGGATAGTCTGGTGGGTACGCGCGACGCTGCCCATCGCGAGGCCATCTATCGGACGGTCGAGCACAATTCGGCGCGCAAGCACCTGACGAGCGCGAAAGTCCGGGACATCTCGCCGTGGATGGAGCAGATCGGGGGCAACTTCGCCGATCTGCAGATCGGCCGTCACAAAGCGGATTATCGGCCCGGCACCGCCGATACGCTCTCCGACGAGCAGACCAGAACGCTACTCGAATTGGCGGACAGAGTTCTCTTCGCCCTCGATTTGCTGAACGATGACCAGCGCCTCGCGATGGCCGTCCTCTTGATCTCCAGGCCCAGGCCGACCTGAAACGCCCAGCATCATGAAACTCACCCTCTCCTGGCTCCGAGACCACCTCGAGACCGTGGCCTCGCTCGACGAGATCGCCGAGACGCTGACGCGGATCGGGCTCGAGGTCGAGCATGTCGAGGACAAGGCGAAGGCGCTCGCGCCCTATGTCATCGCCTCGGTGCTCTCGGCCGAGCCGCATCCGAACGCGGACCGGCTGCGGGTCTGCCGCGTCGATCTCGGCTCTGGCGATCCGATCCAGGTCGTCTGCGGCGCGCCCAACGCGCGGGCCGGCATGAAGAGCGTCTTCGCCCCGCCCGGCACCTACATCCCGGGCAAGGACCTGACGCTGGCCGTCGTGCAGGTGCGCGGCGTCGAGAGCGCCGGCATGCTCTGCTCGGCCGCCGAGCTCGAACTCTCCGAGGATCACGACGGCATCATCGAGCTGCCGGCCGACGCGCCGGTCGGCAAGCCCTATGCCGAGTGGGCCGGGCTCGGCGACCCGGTCATCGAGATCAACCTGACGCCGAACCGGCCCGACTGCACCTCGATCCGCGGAATCGCGCGCGATCTCGCGGCGGCGGGAATCGGCGCGCTGAAGCCCGAGACGGTCGCGCCGATTCGCGGCACGTTCCCGTGCCCCGTCCCGCTGACGCTCGATGTCTCGGCCGAGGACAGGCATCTCTGCCCGGCCTTCGCGCTGCGGCTCGTGCGCGGCGTCAAGAACGGCCCCTCGCCCGAATGGCTGCAGCGACGGCTGACCTCGATCGGGCTGCGGCCCATCAATCGCCTCGTCGACATCACCAATCTCGTGACCTTCGACCGGGGCCGCCCGCTCCACGTCTTCGACGCGGCCAAGGTCGCCGGCGGGCTCGCCGTCCGGCGGGCGAAGGACGGCGAGGAGATCCTCGCGCTCGACGGGCGGACCTATCGGCTCGACGAGGAGATCGTCGTCATCGCCGATGCCAACGGCCCCGAATCCATCGCCGGCATCATGGGCGGGGAGCATTCGGGCTGCGACGAGGGCACGACCGACGTCCTCGTCGAATCCGCGCTCTGGCACCCCCTCACCATCGCCCAGACCGGCCGCCGGCTCGGCATCATCACCGACGCCCGCTACCGCTTCGAGCGCGGCGTCGACCCGGCCTTCACGGTGCCCGGCCTCGATCTCGCGACGCAGCTCATCCTCGACCTCTGCGGTGGCGAGCCGTCGGAGATGACCTTCGCGGGAGAGATCCCGGAGCGCGACCACGCCATCGACTTCCCCTGGACCGAGGTGAAGCGTCTCTCGGGGCTCGACCTGCCGCGCATCGAGGCCAAGGTCATCCTGACCGAGCTCGGCTTCACCGTCGCGGGGCAGGGCGACCGGGTGAAGGTGCTGCCGCCGTCCTGGCGTCCCGATATCGAGGGCAAGGCGGACCTCGTCGAGGAGGTGATCCGCATCGCCGGGCTCGACCGCGTCACGGCGCAGCCGCTGCCGCGCCTCGATACGGGCGTCGTCAAGCCGGTCCTGACCGTCCTCCAGCGCCGCACCACCGGCGCCAAGCGCGAGCTCGCCGCGCGCGGGATGGTCGAGGCGGTGACCTGGTCCTTCATCGGGCATGAGGAGGCGACGCTCTTCGGCGGCGGCGCCAAGGCGCTGCAACTCGCCAATCCCATCGCCGCCGATCTCTCGGACATGCGGCCGAGCCTCGTTCCGGGCCTCCTCAAGGCCGCCGGGCGCAACGCCGATCGCGGCTTCTCCGACGTCGCTCTGTTCGAGGTCGGCCAGTGCTTCGCGACCGACGAGCCCGAGGGGCAGTCCATGCGCGCGGCGGGCCTTCGCCGCGGCACGGCGCGCCATGCCGGCGGCGGGCGGCATTGGGACGGGGCGACGCGCGCCGTCGACGTCTTCGATGCGAAGGCCGATGCCGAGGCGCTTCTCGCCTCGCTCGGCCTGCCGATGGCGGGGCTGATGGTTGCGCCGGGCGGCCCGTCCTGGCTGCATCCGGGTCGCTCCGGCACGCTGTCCTTCGGGCCCAAGAACGTGGTCGGCCATTTCGGCGAGATCCACCCGGCCGTCATGGCCGCGATGGACATCAAGGGCACGGCCGTCGTCTTCGAGATCGTCCTCGACGAACTGCCGCTGCCGAAATACCGCCCGACCAAGATGAAGCCGAAGCTCGTGCTGTCGGGTCTCCAGCCGGTCTCGCGCGACTTCGCCTTCGTGCTGGACAGCGCCGTGCCCGTCCGCGATCTCGTCCAGGCCGTCGGCAATGTCGACCGCAAGCTCATCGTGGCGACGGAGGTCTTCGATCTCTACGAGGGTCCCGGCGTCGGCGAGGGCAAGAAGTCCGTTGCGCTCGGCGTCACGCTCCAGCCGATGGAGAAGACGCTGACCGACACGGAGATCGATGCGGTCTCGGCGAAGATCGTCGAGGCTGCCCAGAAGCGCACCGGCGCGGTGCTGCGGAACTGAGAGAGAGATGAGTACTCCGGACGACATCCCGCTCGGGCCGGTCGGCCGCGCGAGCCTCGTCGAGGCTCTGTCGACGGCGCGCGACCTGCCGGTCGACGCGCTCGAGGAGGCCTCGCGTCATCCCGGCCGCATCGCGCAGGCCGTGCTCGGCGCTGCCGGCAAGGCGGCCGAGGGACAGGAACTCGACGAGCGGGAGGCCAACCTCCTGTTCTGGGGCATCCACGTCCTCGCCTTCGGCCGCGACGAGCGGCTGTTCCAGCCGCTGCTGCGGATCGCGCGGCGCGATGAGGACGCGGTCGCCTTCCTCCTCGGCGACGCCGTCCCCGCGACCCTGCCGCGCCTCGCCGCCAGCACCTTCGACGGCGATGTCGATGCGCTCGAAGCGGCGATCTCCGATCCGGCGGCGGACGAGTTCGTGCGCTGGAGCCTGTTCGGCGCCTATGCCTATCTCGTCTTCGTCGGCCGCATTCCGCGCGAGCGGGCGCACGGCTTCCTCGTCGGTTTCGACCGCGAGCGGCCGGCCCGGTCCGGCGATGCGGCCTGGACCGGCTGGGAGCAGGCGATCGCGCTCCTCGGCTTCGCCGATCTCGTGCCGCTGGTCGAAGCGGCCCGGAGCGATGCGCGCCTCCTCGAGGATGCCGAGGATCCGGAATGGTTCGCCCTCACGCTCGCCGAGGCGGAGGCCAAGCCCGAGGACGCGGCACGCTTCCACGACCAGGAATTCGGCTATGTCGAGGACGTGGTCGGCGAACTCGCCGCGGCGCTCGACGACCCCGAGGGCGAGGACGAGATGCCGGAGCCGACCCGCAACCCCCATCGCGACGTCGGCCGGAACGACCCGTGCCCCTGCGGGTCGGGCAAGAAATTCAAGAAGTGCTGCCTGGAGGCCCATGATGGCTGACGATACCGACGACGACCGTCCGCGCGGCCCCGAGCCGGTCGAGATTCCGCTCGACGGCCCCGGCCCGTTCCAACTCCCGATCTGCACCGACCTCAAGGATATCGGGCTCGGCGAGAGCCTCGCCGTGCTGCGGTTCGAGACGATCGATCACCAGCGCGTCGACATCCCGATCCCGATCGGGATGCTCGTCGAGATCGGCGAGGCCTGCGACGAGGCGCTCCAGCACGCGATCAAGTCGCGGGATGGCGGCACGACGGTTCAGTGAGGCTTGGGTGCGTGCTTCGTGACGCGGGCAGGCGCCCGCTCCTCAGCATGACGCCATTTTGGATTCCACTGACTGCGTCATGCTGAGGAGCAGCCGAAGGCTGCGTCTCGAAGCACGCATGACGCGGAACGCCTACCGCACAGACGTCCCGCTCAGCGGGTTCGTCTCGTCCCAGCTGTAGCGCAGCGTTTCGAAGCGCATCGAGAGGGCGTCGACCATCAGGAGGCGGCCGACGAGGCCTTCGCCGAAACCGACGATCTCGCGCATCACCTCCATCGCCATGAGCGAGCCCATCACGCCCGCGAGGGCGCCGAGGATGCCGGCCTCGGCGCAGGTCGGCACGGCGCCGGGGGGAGGGCGGTCGGGAAACAGGCAGCGATAGGTCGGGTTCGGCATGCCGTCCGGCCCGGTCTCGTGGGCGCGGATCGTCGTCAGCGAGCCGTCGAACTGGCCGAGCGCCGCCGTCACGAGCGGCTTGCCCTCGTGATAGCAGGCATCGGACACGGCGTAGCGCGTCTCGAAATTGTCGGAGCCGTCCGCGACGAGGTCGTAGCCGGCCACGAGCGTGCGTGCATTCCCGGCCGTCAGGCGCTCGGCATGGCCGATCACCGAGACATGGGGGTTCAGCCGGGCCACGGCCTCGGCCGCGCTGTCGAGCTTCGTCCGTCCGAGATCGGGCGTGCCGTGCAGGACCTGGCGCTGGAGGTTCGAGAGGGAGACGGTGTCGTCGTCGACGATCCCGATCGTGCCGATCCCAGCGGCGGCGAGATATTGGACCAGCGGGGAGCCGAGGCCTCCCGCGCCGATCACCAGCACCCGCGCCCGCGTCAGCTTCGCCTGGCCCGGGCCGCCGACGTCGCGCAGCACGATGTGGCGGGCATAGCGTTCGATTTCGTCGGGAGAGAGGGCCATGCCGCACCGTGGCGCGGCCGGCGGCACGGTGCAATGGGCCGGCGAGCATGGTGCCGATGCCGCCGCCCGCCGCCTGCTAGGTCTGCGGCGCTGCCGTCTCCTCGCGCAGCACGCGCCGGAGGACCTTGCCGACATTCGTCTTCGGCAGGGCCTCGCGGAAGACGATGCGGTGCGGGACCTTGTAGGGCGCGAGCCGTTCGCGGGACCAGGCGACCACGTCCTGTTCCGTCAGGGCGGGATCGCTCCGGACGATGTAGGCCGCGACGGTTTCACCCGAGCGCTCGTCGGGAAGGCCGATGACGGCGACCTCCGCGATGCCCGGACAGCCGGCGACGACCTCCTCGACTTCGTTCGGATAGACGTTGAAGCCGGAGACGAGGATCATGTCCTTCATCCGGTCGATGATGCGAAGCGCGCCATCGGGCTCGAAGACGGCGACGTCGCCCGTGCGGAAATAGCCGTCCGCCGTCATGACCTTGGCGGTTTCGTCGGGGCGGTTCCAGTAGCCGGCCATGATCTGCGGCCCGCGCGCACAGAGCTCGCCCGCCTCGCCCGAAGGCACCTCGCGGTCGCCGACCCGGACGGAGACCTCCGTCGAGGAGACGGGATAGCCGATCGTTCCGGTGAAGGCCTCGATGTCGAGCCGGTTGATCGAGAGGACGGGCGAGGTCTCCGAGAGGCCGTAGCCCTCGACGATCGGCTTGCCCGTCAGCCTCTTCCAGGCCTCGGCGACGGCGCTCTGGGTGGCCATGCCGCCGGCGACGCAGAGGGTCAGCTTCGAGAAGTCGACCTCCTTCATGCCGGGTGCGCGCGCGAGCGCATTGTAGAGGGTGTTCACGCCGGAGATGCAGGTGAAGGGCCGGGTCTGCAGCGTCTTGACGAAGCCGGGGATGTCGCGCGGGTTGGCGATGAGCAGCTGGCAGCCGCCGAGCCTGACCAGGACCATGCAGCAGCAGGTCAGCGCGAAGATGTGGTAGAGCGGCAGCGCCGTCACCATGATGTGGGGGCCGTCCCCCATCCCCGTCCGCAGCCAGAGTTCGCACTGGACGACGTTCGCCGCGACGTTGCGATGGGTCAGCATGGCGCCCTTCGCGACGCCGGTCGTGCCGCCGGTGTATTGGAGGAAGGCCACGTCATCGAGCGTGACGCGGACAGGCACCCGCGGGGCGGCGCGGCCCGCCTTGACGACCGTGGCGAGGGAGATCGTCCCCGGCAGGTCGTAGGCCGGTACGGCCTTCTTCACATAGCGCGAGACGAGATTGATCACCCCGCCCTTGAAGCCGAGGAGGTCGCCCGGCTTGACGATCACGATACGGTCGAGCGTGACCTCGCCGAGCACGGCCTGGACCGTATGGGCGAAGTTCTCCAGCACGAAGATGGTTCGGGCCCCCGAATCACGGAGCTGCCCGGACAGTTCCCGCGGCGTGTAGAGCGGGTTGACGTTCACGACCGTGGCCCCGGCCATCAACACGCCGAACATGATCGGCGGGAAGGCCATCACGTTCGGGAGCATGATCGCGACGCGGTCTCCTCGCCCGATCCCGGCCTCCGCGAGCCAGGAACCGACGGCGGCCGCGTGTCCGGCCAGCTCGCCATAGGTCATCCGGCGGCCGAAACTCTCGAGGGCCGGCCGGTCAGGGTAGCGCTTGGCGGTATCGTCGAAGATGTCGACCAGCGTGCCGGCTGCGCCGGGGTCGATCGTGGCCGGGACGCCCGGCGGATACGAGGAGAGCCACGGCTTGGCCGCAGAGCTTTCGAGCCGCTCATCGGCGGCCGGATCGCGCGGCGCGCGCCCAGTATCGGCGGACATCGACCCTCCCTCTTCGGCCGGCCTTCTCTAGCAGCCGGTCGCCTGATGGAACAACGCCGAGCGCCGGGACGCAACCCGGCGGCGGCGTGGCTCTGGGAGGACGGATGGCGGCGCCTGCCGGCGCCGCCATCCTGTGTCAGCGATGGCGACGCGGAGGCGTCACGGTGCGCAGGGCAAGGGACAGCCCGGTCAGGCCGACCTGGCCGTTCAGGCCTTCCTGGCCCGTCACGGACAGCGGCTGGAGCATGAACTGGTTCTGGAAGCCGCCGATCATCGCGTTCGCGCCGACGCCGACCGCGACCGTCGCCTGCAGTCCGACCCCGCCGAAATTGCCGCTGAGGCCGCCGCGCACGTTCCCCGCGGGGGCGATCACGCCCCAGGCCATGGAGCTGATGCTGGTATAGCCGATATCGATGCCCAGCGTGCTGGCGACGCCGTCATAATGCTCGATCTCGCCATAGGGATTGCGCCACACGCACGCGACGCGCTTCTGGGATCCGAGCACCCACCCGCTTCCGGCAGCTGCCGTGCAGCGCAGGACGCCGGCCTGGACGACCTGCGCGCTGGCCACCTGGGGAAGGGCCGTTGTGGCGAGCGCCGCGACCGCAAGGGCCGAAAGCGTTCTGATCATGATGTCCTCCGATGATATCCCTCTGTACGAAATGCACAGGCCACGCACTCGTTCCTGCCAAGCTTGTCGCGGGGCTGCGGAATCTGAAGACAGGGTGAATGTCGCGGGGGAGAGCGCGGCCACCGCGCCGGACACACATTGCGGATCCGGGATGCGTGCGTCTTCCTAACCCCGGCAGCGCGAAGCTCGCTCGCACCTCACGCGTCGAGATAGCCGGGTGGGACGGAGTCGGTGAGCCAGACGCCGTTATCGGCCTTCCAGAACGTCAAGCCGTCCGCGTGCATCCGCCCCGCCGCGACCCGAAACACGACGGGCTTGCCATGCCTGCTCCCGACGGTGGCGGCGGTGGTTTCGTCGAGCGAAAGGTGGACATGCTGCCTCCTGCCCGGCTTCAACCCTTCGGCCAGGATCGCGTCGACCGCGTCTCGTCCGGTTCCGTGGAACAGAAGGTCCGGCGGCGCAGAAGGGGCCAATCCGAGGTCCACCGAGACTGAGTGGCCCTGAGCGGCCGGATGAGCCTTCCGTCCTCGGAGAGCGTGAAACGCTTCTTGTCGCTCTCGGCCACGACCGCTTCGACAGTCGCGCGATCGATCCGATGCCCGGCCTGCTGCGCCTTGGCGACCAGTTGCTCGACAGAAGTCCAGCCGCCTGCGTCGAGCACGATCCCGAGGCTTTCGGGGGCGTGGCGCAGGACATAGCTCAACAGCTTGCTGGTATCCTTGCTCATGATGCCCTCGGCTCCGAACTCCTGTCCGGGAGGACGATAAGATTCCGACCTCGGCAGGTCACTGTCGACGGCAGGCGGAGCCAGTGGTGGAGCCGATCCGGCAGGGAGGCGCTCTCCATGAGCGAGGGACAGCGCATTCGCGGGCGGCCGAGAAGCCATCGGCGACCCGCGCAAAGGCCGAACCCGTGACCTCGATCGGATTTGATCATCGGGGCATCGCTGCGTCGATTTCGCCGAGGTGGCCAGCGTCCCGGCGGGGTCGTCGCCCATCGATCCGTTGCGGACCTTAAGCTGCAATGCGACCATTCGGGCATGCGGACCATGGTTCCTCGCGCCTTCGACCTGACATTCTCCAGCGAAGACGGTCCCTATCGGATCGGATTCGAGCCAGTCGGCGAATGGGACGGCCTTATCGAGGCGTCCATCGGCGGCGTCGCGATGCGATGGAGCGTCGATAGCGCTGAGCAGGAGGATGGGGCGGTGCTGCTCGGCGGGATGACGTCGGGCAGCTGGCAACTTTGGGGGCGGGTATTCTGGTTCGAGCTTCGTCTCGACGACCGGCCTGCAATCATTCGTTACTGGGATGACCGCTTCGTTTGGCGTGAGGATCGCCAACTCGACGGCGAGTTCGGGTCTCCAGAAACGGGCACGAAATGCTGAGAACCGATGTACTCGGAGCTGCGGGGATCATCTTGCGGCTTCAGGCCAAGCCAAGCTGACTGTCCGCTATGAGCTCAGCTTCTGGCGGGTGACGATTCGCGTTATCCGATCGGTATGAGCATCTTGCACATCGCTCCTGGCGACTCTGCCGGCGGGAGCCTCCTTCACGCGTTGCGCGATGCGGGCCAGGACGTGGAGGTGCTTCGCTTTCGAGACGATCTGAGTTGTGGGCCGATCGATCCACTCGACCCGACCGCGCGGGCAGCATGGTGGGGGCGATGGTACGACGGCATTGAAGTCGAGACGGCCTTTCGCCAGTTCCAGAAGCGTATCTCAACCGCCGACGGCCGTCTGATCGTCTGGTTCAGTCGACATTCTGCTTCTGAGTTCTGCTTCCTCCTTGCTTTAGAAACGTGGCTTGGAGACCGCCCTTTTCACGTCATCGACGTGACCGGACGGCAAGTGCCGTCGAAGGCGCGAGATGGTTCAACAGCATTATACGAACCTCACTCGGTCGCGACCATGCAGGCGGACGGCCTCAGGTCGCTGTTGGGGCAGGAGATGCTAATGGCCGCGCGCGAGCGACGTGAGGCCAAGGCGTTATGGCGTCACCTTCAGAAAGAAAACGCGCCCTTCCGGATCGTCACAGACACGGGGCTAGTCTCAACGACGATCGACCACTTCGACCCGCTGATCTTGGCGCAAGCGACTTCAGAATGGCAAGCCAGCGCCAGGATCATTGGAAATGCGCTCGGTTACAGCTCTCAGCCCTACCAGCAGGTCGGCGACTTGATGCTGCAAACGCGCCTTGTCGCCCTCGTCGAGCAAGGCCGGCTCCTCGCGGAGAGTGATCCCTGGGAAAGGTCGTGTCGAATTAAGGCTCTGTCGGCCGATTGATCCAAGGCACGGAGACTATCGCGGGCTCGCGTATGCGGGCCACCGGAATGTCTGGATCGCGGAGAGGGTGCCGAGACCGTTTCCCGCCCATCGCAGAGATGCACTCGCGAACGGTCCCTGACGCCCGCCCCCAATAGAAAAGCCCGGCCATGCGGCCGGGCTGGATTGCAGTCTCGAGCGGAAAAGCGTCAGCGCAGGGCGGCGCAGAAGCGCTGGATGCGGCGGCCGGCCTCTTCGAGCGCTTCGTTCGAGGTGGCGTAGGAGATGCGCAGGTTCGGGCCGAGGCCGAAGGCCGAGCCGTGCACCGCCGCGACGCCTTCGCTCTCGAGCAGTTCGAGCACGAAATCCTCGTCCGTCTCGATCGTCTTGCCGGAGGGGGCTTTCTTGCCGATCGTCGCCGCGCAGGACGGGTAGACGTAGAAAGCGCCTTCCGGCTTCGGGCAGACGAGGCCGTTCGCCTGGTTGAGCATCGAGACGACGAGATCCCGCCGGTCCTCGAAAGCCTTGCGGAAGCGCGGCAGGTGCTCCTGCGTGCCGTCCAGCGCCTCGACCGCCGCCCATTGCGAGATCGACGAGGTGCCCGAGGTCTGCTGGCCCTGGACGAAATCCATCGCCTTGATCAGCGTCTCGGGACCGGCGGCGTAGCCGATGCGCCAGCCGGTCATGGCATAGGCCTTGGAGACGCCGTTCATCGTCAGCGTGCGCTCGTAGAGGTTCGGCTCGACCTGGGCGGGCGTGACGAACTTGAAGTCGCCGTAGACGAGGTGCTCGTACATGTCGTCCGTGAGGATCCAGACATGCGGATGGCGGACGAGCACGTCCGTCAGCTTCTTCATCTCGTCCCAGCTATAGGCGGCGCCGGACGGGTTCGACGGCGAGTTGAGGATGATCCATTTCGTCTTCGGCGTGATGGCCCGCTCGAGGTCTTCCGGCTGGAGCTTGAAATCGTGCTCCATCGTCGCCTCGACGAGGACGGGCGTGCCGCCGCAGAGGCCGACCATCTCCGGATAGGAGACCCAGTACGGCGCGACCACGATCACCTCGTCGCCGGGGTTCATGGTCGCCATCAGCGCGTTGAAGATCACGTGCTTGCCGCCCGTGCCGACGATCGTCTGCGAGGGCTTGTAGTCGAGATCGTTCTCGCGCTTGAGCTTGCGGCAGATGGCCTCGCGAAGCTGCGGGATGCCGGAGACCGGCGTGTACTTCGTCTCGCCGCGGCGGATGGCCTCGATGGCCGCGTTCTTGATGTTGTCCGGCGTGTCGAAATCCGGCTCGCCGACCGAGAGCGAGATGACGTCCTTGCCTTTCGCTTTCAGGTCGCGGGCCTTCTGCGTCATCATGATGGTGGCGGAAGGCTTCACGCGCGAAAGGGTATCGGCCAGGAAGGCCATCGGACGTTCTCCATGCTGTCGAGAGACCCGGGGACCCTAGTCCCGGGCGCGTGAGGCGGCAAGAGACGCGGATCGCGCGAGCCCGGCGATTTTGCATGGCGCGGATGCGGCCGGCGCCGAGCCGGCCTCCGGCGCGCGATTTCCGCGATCGCATTGACCGGCGCTTAAGCGATCACCGCTTACGGTCGGCGCATGGGCGTCTCCGACATTCGCGACCTGGACCGGGACGGCGCCCGCCGCCTCGAAACCGTGTCCTGGCTGCTGATCGCGGTGACGGCGGCCGTGACGGCGGCCTGGTTCGCTCTCACGGACATGGCATTCGCCGTCTCGAGCGCCGTGCCGCCCCTGGCGGGCGCGGCCGTCGCGCTGGCCTGCGGCATCTTCTATCGGACCCTGCGGCCGGACGAGCGGCTGTCGAGCACGACGGTCGGTCTCGCACAACTGATCGCCTTCCCGGTCTTCGGGCTGCCGCTGTCCTATCTCGTGGCCTCGCTCGGCCGGCCGACGGTCGATCCGATGTTCCATGCCTGGGACCTCGCCCTCGGCCTCGACTGGCGCGCCTATCTCGGCTTCGTGAACGAGCGCCCGCTCCTCGGCAAGGTCCTGAAGGAGGCCTACGACAGCCTCCTGGTCCAGATGATCGTCGTCATGGCGGCGCTCGGGCTGACGGGCCGCGCCTATCAACTCCAGCGCTTCCTCGTCGCCTATTTCCTCGCCTCGCTCGTCACGATCGCGATCTCCGGCGTCCTGCCGGCCTATGCGATGTTCGTGCATCTCGGGCTGACCCCGGCCGATTACGCGAATCTGAGGCCGAGCGCCGCCGAGGTGCACGTCCCCGATTTCAACGCGCTCCGCTCCGGCGCGATGACGGTGATCTCGCTGAAACACGCCGAGGGCATCATCACCTTCCCGAGCCTGCATGCGACGCTCGGCCTGTTGTTCATGGTCGCGCTCTGGTCGGTGCCCTGGCTTCGCTGGCCCGGCGTCGCCGTGAACCTCCTCCTGATCGCCGCGACCCCGATCGACGGCGGCCATTACTTCGTGGACGTCGCGGCCGGCCTCGTCATCGGCGTCGCCGCGCTCGGGGCGGCCGACGCCCTGGCCGCCCTCCGCAGGACGCCGCGGGCGGTCGCCGTAGCCGAGACGTCCTGATCCCGGGCCGAACCCGCCGCGATCTCGCGCATTGCCCCAGTCGAAGAGACGGAGCAGAGCCATGGATATTGCGACGGACAAGGTGTGCGACCTCATCGTGCGCGCACGGACCATCGACGGGAAGGACGGCGAGACCGATCCCGATTCGGGCTCGAACCCGATCGACGACGGCTCGACGGACGTCCTCACCTCCGCTCGCGGGGATTCGACCGAGGATCAGGTCCGCGAGTTCATCGCCGGCCTCAACGACGACGAGCGTCACGATCTGGTCGCCATCGCCTGGATCGGGAGGGGCGATTTCGAGGCGTCGGACTGGGCGGAGGCGCTGCGGACGGCCCGCGAGCGCGAAACCCTCTCCACCGCCGACTATCTCCTCGGCATCCCGAATCTCGGCGATCTTCTCGACGAAGGCCTCGCAGCCCTCGGGCGCCGCTGCGATTGAAGAGCGCGGATAGACCGACGGGAGGGAGGCTCGCGCGTCAGGGTGCGATCGCGCGGGAAAGCGCTTCGATCGCCGTCCTCGAGGCCGTCGCGTCAGCCTGCTCGGCGAGAGCGGGCTCGATCGCCGCGGCAAGGCCGGGGGAGGCCAGCGCCGCCTCGGCCGCGGCCATCCAGGCGCCTGAGGCACGCAGGCGCGCCTTCGACGGATCCGTGTCGAGGCCGCTCGACAAGGCGTGACGAAGCAGCACCAGGCTCGCCTGGTCGAGCAGATCGCGCGTGCGCCGCGCCGCCTCGGCCGGCCAGGCCTGCTTGACGAGCGCGTCCTGGCCTTCGGCGAGGGCGGCGAAGAGCCGCTCGTTCAACGCTCCCTGTCCGGCCTCGGTCACGGCCTCGAAGACCGAATCCTTGCCGCCGGGTCCGTAATAGAAGGCGAAGATCTCGTTCCAGTTCTTCGGTGAGCCGTTCGTCAGGGCCCAGTTGGGCCGGGCCGCCTTCGCTTTGCGCTCGGCCTCGGCCAATTCGTATCGCGCCCAGTTGATCATCAGGGCGGGCGCGGCGCCGCCGAGGAACGCCACGCGGTCCGCGTCGCTCGTCCGCCTGAAGCGCGACGTCCGCATCAGCGCGGCGTTCCACTGAAGCGCCTGGAAGGACGGCGTGCCGAAGTGTCGGCTCGAGAGCGGCAGCACGGCTCCGAAGCGGCCGTTGTAATCGTCGGCCACGATGCCGAGCGAATGGTTCTTGAAGTGCCGGCCGTAGGCATAGAGGGTGAGGGCGGCGGGCCAATCCGGCTGGGCCCTGTCGACCAGCGCCTTCAGGTCCCGCCAATCCAGCGCCGCCCTGTTATGGTCGCGCACGTCCGCGGCCGTGACGAAGGGGCCATGGCCGATGGCCCACTCGTCCTTCGCCGCGCCCGGCAGGACCGTCGCGAAGAAGATGGCAAGAATTGCTGCCGGCAATGTCCGCATCTTTCCCTCCGACGTTGATCGAGTTTTTGTATCACGACTGCCCTGGCGTCAAATCGACTAGATTAGAATGTATCGAAGGATGCTGTTGCTTGGCCTCCGTCGTCGGAGCGGATGGCCGACAGCGGGGTCGTGCCGTCCCGGAGCCTTGTCGCGATATGGCTGGACGTCGCCGGCCGGACGCTGCAGGCTGCGGGAAGAGCCCGAGGAGCTTCGCGATGCCGGTTTCCGGAAAAGGGATGTTGCTCACCACCATGGACATCCCGCCCGAGCATGAGGCGGAGTTCAATGAATGGTATGATCGCGAGCACCTCGCGGAGCGGGTCGCGATCCCGGGCTTCCTGGAGGCGCGCCGCTACATCGCGGTCGATGCGGCACCGAAATATCTCGGCCTCTACTCGACCGGCCGGTTCGATGACCTGTCGAGCCCCGCCTACAAGCATGCTCTGGCGAACCAGACCGAATGGTCGAAGACGAACCTTGCGCGGTTCAAGAATATGGGGCGCGCCGTGGCCCGCATCACCGCGAGCGGCGGCCAGGGGCGTGGCGGCGTGCTCGCCATGCTGCGCCTGCGGCCAAGGATGGACGAGCCCGACGCGTTGCGGCGCCGGATCGCGGCGCTGTTCAAGCCGGCCGGCACGGCCGGCGTCATCGCAATGCACCTCCTCGAGAACGATCCGGCCCTCTCCGTCTCGCTGACGGAGCCCGATGCCGAGGATCCGGGCGCAGGTGACTGGCGCGTGCTCGTCGACGGGTCGGACATCGCGGCCGTGCTGGCCTTCGCGGAGCAGCGCCTCGTGCCGGCCCTCGGCGCCGAAGGGGAGCGGATCTCGCTCGGCACCTATCGGCTTCTCTGGGACCTCGCCAAGGCCGATCTCTGAACGGGAGACCGTCGCGAGCGCTGCTCAGGCCTTCAGCAGCGCCTCGATCCGCTCGCGCCATGCGTCGGCTTGCGGAGGCGTGCCGAGGCCCGCGAGTTCGACCGGACGGCGCGCGCCCGCGACCGTCAGCCTGACGAGAGGAAAGGGGCCGTCCTCGGTCTCGCGGAGATGCAGGGCGATCCCTTCGACCCGGGCGAATGGGATTTCGTCGCGCCAGGAGCCGAGCGGAGAGACCACGTCGCGGCGGATCACGCGCCGCTCGGCGTCGAAATCGAGTGTCTTTCGGGCGGAGAACGCGATGAAGAGACCGACGGCGCCGACGCCCGCGAAG
Organism: Enterovirga rhinocerotis; assembly: GCF_004363955.1. Classification (GTDB taxonomy): domain Bacteria; phylum Pseudomonadota; class Alphaproteobacteria; order Rhizobiales; family Beijerinckiaceae; genus Enterovirga; species Enterovirga rhinocerotis. The sequence continues at coordinate 2,063,186 of NZ_SNZR01000011.1, read as the reverse complement.
GCGAGGATGGCCACGACGGCGATCGCATCCGTCCAGGCGGGCGGGAACCAGCGGCCGAGATGGAGGAAGATCGCGCAGCCGCCGAACATGGACAGCCCGATGGTGCCGGCGAAGACACGCGCGGCCAGCGACAGCTTCTCTTCGCGGTAGATCAGCCCGCCGGAATACTCACGGATCTGGATCAACGTGTGCGCTCTCCGCCGCGGCTCTGCTTGTCGCACCTTTCGGCATCAGGCAAGCGCAGGCGGCCTGCGCGGCGGGCAACGCTTCTATACGGGTCAGTATCTGTCCAGGCTGCGTCCCTTCACGCCGCCGAGCTGTCCTTCCCCCAGCGCTCCGTCCGGCGCGTAGTAGCCGGCGGCCTTCTTGGCCTCCATCTCGACCGAGGCGTCGGGCGGGACCAGATGCTGCGGGATCGGCACGCGCTCGCCGACCTCGATGCCGGAGCCGACGATGGCGTCGTATTTCATGTTCGACATCGACATCAGCCGGTCGATGCGCCGGATGCCGAGCCAGTGGAGGATGTCCGGCATCAATTGCTGGAAACGGGCGTCCTGGACGCCGGCGACGCATTCGGTGCGCTCGAAATAGGTCGCGGCGCTGTCGCCGCCCTCCTGGCGCTTGCGTGCGTTGTAGACGAGGAACTTCGTCACTTCGCCGAGCGCGCGGCCCTCCTTGCGGTTGTAGACGACGAGCCCCGCGCCGCCGGCTTGAGCCTCGCGCACGCATTCCTCGATCCCGTGGATGAGGTAGGGCCGGCAGGTGCAGATGTCGGAGCCGAAGACGTCCGAGCCGTTGCACTCGTCGTGGACGCGGCAGGCGATCCGCTTCGTCGGATCGGCCAGGGACGCCACCTCGCCGACCACATAGGCCGTCATTCCGCCGATCGGGGGCAGGAAGACCGACACGTCCGGCCGTGTCACGAGTTCCGGGAACATGCCGCCGGTCTGCTCGAACAGCGTGCGGCGCAGCGCCTGCTCGCTCGTCTCGAAGCGCCGCGCGAGGCCCGGGAGCCACCAGACGGGGTCGATCGCGATCTTCGTGACGGCGATGTCGCCGTTCGGATGCAGGATTTCGCCGTCGGCCGCGATGCGGTGCGCGGCCAGCGAGGCGAGGATCTCGGGCAGGTTCAGGCGTGCCCGCGTGATCGCGATGGTCGGCCGGATATCGGTCCCGGTGGCGATGGCCTCGCCGAACACCTCCCCGGCCACGTGTCCGAACGGATCGAGCGAGACGATCCGATCGGGATCGCCCCATGAGGGATGGGGGCCGACCGGTACGACCGGGTGCGTGTTGTGCAGGTCGGGCCGCGCCAGCGGGTTGAGGGCCCGGGCCGAGATCGCGAGGGCGCGATAGACGGAATAGGCCCCGCCATGGGAGCCGATCACGTTGCGGTCGGCCGGATTCGTGACCGAGCCGATGACGGGACCCCGGCGCACCGGGTCGGGATCGCCCCAGTGGAGCGGCCGCCGGATGCCGACCCCTGGTTCGGGATGGGACGTGAGGCGGATATGATGCGTCCGATTCGGCGTCGTCATGGCAGATCACCCAGGAGAGCCTCAGGGGACGACCGGATCCGACTGTCCTGCAAGGGACGCCCGGGGTCAACGTTGCGCGCCTGTCGCCGCGGAACGATTCACCCAATCCCGCCTTTAAGGTTGAGCCGGGCCGGGATTAGCCTAGGTTCGGGCGGCGGCATCAAGGAGAATGATGTGCTGAAACGACTAATCCTCACCTTGGCGCTCCTGATCGGAGCCTTCGTCGTGACGCAAGGGCCGAGCCAAGCAGCTCCCCTGGGCGCATCGGCGCAGGCTCAGAGCACGGCGCCCGCGAACGTCGAGAAGGCGCAGTATTATTACTATCGGCGCCGCTACCGTCCGCGGTACTACGGCTATCGCCGTTATTATCGCCCGCGGGCTTATTACTACCGCCCGCCCGTGTATCGTCGGTACTATTATCGGCCGCGGTATTACTGGTAGCTGATTTGGTGGCCCCGTCTTCGGACGGGGCTGCTTGCTCTGGACGGTACGGCGGTCACGCTGCCGTTGTACGATGTGAAACCGTGGAGCGGCCGCGCATCCGAGGGTCGTTCGACCCGACGGCAGGCCAGAGGCCAAGCGCCTCTCCGCGCTCCTCCTAGGCCGTGTCGGCCGCCTTACACCAGGCCGCCGAGCACGCCCGGAAGGTTCGTCCCGACCGATACGAACGTCTCGATCCCGGCCGCGCGCCAGGCCGCCTCATGCTCCCCGGGCCGGCCGGCGATCGCGATATGCCGGGCGCCGGCCTGCCGCAGCGCGTTGGCCACGGCCTCGGCCTCCTGCGCGTAGATGTCGTCCGAAGAGCAGAGGCACGCGATCTCGCTCCCCGACGCGCGGAACGCCGCGACCAAGGCCTCCCTGTCCGCGAAGCCGTCATTCGTCAGCGCCTCGATGCCGACGGCCTCGAAGGCGTTGCGCGCGAAGGTGGTCCGAGCGGTGAAGGCGGCCGGGGTGCCGAGATTGGCGAGGAAGACCGAGGGCCTGCGACCCGTCGCGGCGAGCCTCGCATCGGAGCGGTCGCGCAGGACCTCGTAGAGTTCCGCGTCGCGCCGGGAAGGCAGCGGGCCGCCATTCGTCGCGGCCGGCGCCGCCGGCGCCTCGATCAGGACCGCGACGGGCGTCTCGCGCAGGTCCGGGAATTCGCTGGTCCCCGTGATCGGGTCGCGCCGCACGGCGATTGCCGCTTCGCGCTTCCCGCGGGTCTCGGCGAGACGCCCGGCGAGGGCGCCCGAGGCGAGCGAGGCGGCGATCCCGCCTTCGCTCTCGATCTCGCGAAAGCGCTTCCAGCCCTCGCGCACCAGATCGTCCGTGAGGGTCTCGAAGGTCCCCGAGCCGGCGACGGGGTCGGCCGCCCGCCAAAGGTTGGATTCCTCGAGCAGCACCAGCTGCGTGTTCCGGGCGAGGCGCCGCGCGAAGGCGTCCGGCAGGCCGAGCGCGGCCGTGAAGGGCAGGACCGAGACGCCGTCCGCTCCGCCGATGCCGGCCGAGAAGGTGGCGAGCGTCGTGCGCAGCAGGTTGACCCACGGATCGCGCCGCGTGGTCATGCGCCAGGCAGTCTCGGCCGCGAGCTGAACGGGCTTCGGCGCGAGGCCGCACGAGGATTCGATGGCCGCCCAGAGCCGGCGGAAGGCGCGGAACTTGGCGACCGTGAGGAACTCGTCGGCATCCGCGACGAGCAGGAAGGACAGCGCGCCGCGCGCCGCCTCGAGATCGTGGCCGCCCGCCTCGAGGGCGCGCAGATAGGCGACGCCCGTCGCGAGCACGCAGGCGAGTTCCTGCGCCTCGCTCGCGCCGGCCTCGTGATAGGGCCGCCCGTCGGCCCGCGCGAAGCGGCCCGAGAAGCCGGCCTTCGCGACGCGTCCGAACCGGTCGGACAGCGCGGCGCTCCACGCATCGTCGAGTTCGCCGCTGCCTGCGGCTGCTCCGATCGGATCGAGGCCGAGATCGAGGTCGAGCGTCGCGAGATCGTGTCCGCGCGCCCGTGCGAGATCGTGCACGGCCTCGACGGCGGCCGCCGCGTCCGGGCCTGGATCGAGGCGGAGCGCGATCAGATCGAGCATGACCCCGTCGAGCGTCGTCGCGAGACTCTCGGGCGAGATCGCGAGACCGAAGCCACGCGCCGAACGGCTGCCGGTGGCGGCGATGACGAGCGCGTCCGCACCACCCTCGAGGTCCGCTCGCACGAGCGCGTTGGCGACCGAAGGGTCCGGATGGTCGACCCGGGCGATGATCCGCCAGGGAGTGGCGGCGCGTCCGGCCACCGGCTGCGTGTCTTCGGCCTTGGCGTAGAGGGGATCGATCCGGATTCCGTCATAGCTGCGCCCGACGAGGACCTTGTCGAAGTCCCGGCCCTTCAGCGCCTTCTCGGCGGCCGCGCGCCAAGCCTCTTGGGTCGGCGCCGGGAATTCGGACGCGAGGGGGAGATCGGCAGCTTGTTCGGACATGTCCAACGCCTAGCTTCTGCCGCGCGCCTGCGCAACGGCAGGGCTTTTGCGCCAGCGTCGAGGCGCCGCGTTGAGGCCGTCTGCGGATTCCGTCAGACTGCCTGGAACCGGCCCCTATCCCGGATCGTCTTCAGCTTATGCGAGCCTTCCTCGGCGCGATCCTCGGCGCTCTGTGTCTCAGCCTTCTGTCGCCCGCATCGCAGGCGGCGCCGAAGGCGTCCGACCTCGTCCAGGCCGAGCTCCTCACCGAATCCCGTGCGATCGAGCCGGGCAAGCCCTTCACGGTCGGCGTGCGGCTCCGGATGGCGGAGCACTGGCACACCTATTGGCGCAATCCCGGCGATTCCGGCCTCGCGACGGAGATCGACTGGACGCTGCCGCCCGGCTTCGAGGCCGGGCCGATCCAGTGGCCGACGCCCTCTCGCATCCCCGTCAGCCATCTCGTCAATTACGGCTACGAAGACGAGACGACGCTGCTGGTCGAGGTGACGCCGCCCGCCGATCTCGCTCCCGGCAAGTCCGTGTCGATGAAGGCGCTCGTGCGCTACCTCGTCTGCGAGCGCGAATGCATTCCGGGCGAGGCGGACCTCTCCGCGACGGTCCCCACGGCCGCCGCCGGCCAGGGCGGCGGAGCCGAGCCGACCAGCGCCTACATCTTCACCGCCGCGCGCGCGAGCCTTCCGAAACCCTCCCCCTGGAAGACCTCGGTTTCGGGAGAGGGCGAGCGGATCACGCTGTCGGTCGAGGCTCCGGGGCTGAAGCCGGACGGCATCGCCTCCGCCTACTTCTTCCCGGCCGGCGAGACCGCGCTCGATCATGCCGCGCCGCAGGCCCTGACGATGAGGCCTGACGGCTTCTCGCTCGGCCTGCAGCGCAGCAACGTCGCGAGCGGGCCCATCCCGACCGAGCTTCCGGGCGTGCTGGTGATCGAGGAGAAGCTGGACGGCGGCACGGCCCGGCAGAGCTTCCAGATCGGCACGGCTCCCGAGCCGGCCAAGGGGAGCGGAGCAGGGGCCCTGCCTCCCGCGGCGACCAACGCGCCGCCGGTCGATCTCGGTTTCGGTTCAGTTGCTTGGGCGGCGTTCTTCGCGTTCCTCGGCGGCCTCGTCCTGAACCTGATGCCCTGTGTCTTCCCGGTCCTGTCGATCAAGGTGCTGAGCCTCGTGCGGCATTCCGGCGAGGGCGCGGCGTCGATCCGCCTCGCGGGTCTCGCCTACACGGCCGGCGTCGTCGTGAGCTTCCTTGCCCTCGCCGGGCTGCTGCTCGCGGTCCGGGCGGGAGGCGCCGAGATCGGCTGGGGCTTCCAGCTTCAGTCGCCGGCCCTCGTCGTCGGCCTGATCTTCCTGCTCGCGGCCGTCGGCCTCAGCCTGTCGGGCGTGGTGGAGTTCGGCACGGGGATCGCGGGCCGCGTCGGAACGCTGACCACCGGCTCCGGAGCCTCGGGCTCCTTCCTGACCGGCGTGCTGGCGGCCCTCGTCGCGACGCCATGCACGGCGCCGTTCATGGGCGCGGCCGTCGGCTACGCGCTGACGGCACCGCCCGTCGTCGCGCTCTCGGTCTTCGCGGCGCTGGGGCTCGGTCTCGCCGCGCCGTTCCTCGTCCTCACGCTCTGGCCCGCCCTGCTCGCGCGTCTGCCGCGACCGGGTCCCTGGATGGATACGCTGAAGCAGGTCCTCGCCTTTCCCGTCTACGCGACGGTGGCATGGCTGCTCTTCGTCCTCGCCCAGCAGGTGGGGCCGGGTGCGCTGTTCTCGACGCTGCTCGGCCTCGTGCTTCTCGGCTTCGGCCTCTGGTGCTGGCGGCTCGCCGCGATGCGCGACGGCTGGGGCCGGCGGATCGGGCAGAGCGCGGCGGTCGCCTCGCTCGCGGGGCTCCTGGCGATCGGCTGGAGCGTCGCCCAGGAGCGGCCACCGGCGGCCGGACAGGCCGCCGCGAGCCAGGACGGGACGGAGCCCTTCACCCAGGCCCGGCTCGATCAGCTTCGTGCGGAGGGGCGGCCCGTCTTCGTCAACATGACGGCGGCCTGGTGCATCACCTGCCTCGTCAACGAGCGCACGGTCCTGTCGACGGCCGCCGTGAAGGCGAAGCTGGGCGAGACCGGCACCGTCTACCTCAAGGGCGACTGGACGAACCAGAACCCCGAGATCACGCGCCTTCTCGAGCGACACGGTCGCAGCGGCGTGCCGCTCTACGTGCTCTATCCGGGGCAGGGCGAGCCCGTCGTGCTGCCCCAGATCCTGACCTCGTCCATGGTCGTCGACAGCCTGTCCGCCTTGCCGGCGGGCGTGCGGCGCGCCGAGGCGAGCATCCCTTCACCCGCGAATTGACAAGAGAGGAGCGAGCCATGCTGAACCGACGCCACGCCTTGACTGCCATCGCCGCGACGACGCTGTTCCTTGCCGGGCCGGCCCTCGCCGTCGGCGCGCAGGGCCCCAAGATCGGAGCGCCGGCTCCGAGCTTCTCCGCCACGAATGCCGATGGAAAGCCGGTCTCCCTGGCCGATTACAAGGGCAAGACGGTCGTCCTCGAATGGACGAACGACGAGTGCCCCTTCGTGCGCAAGCACTACGAGGGCAAGAACATGCAGGCGCTCCAGAAGAAGTGGACCGGCAAGGATGTCGTCTGGCTGACGATCATCTCCTCGCCGCCCGGCGAGCAGGGCTATGCCGATGCGGCGAAGGCCAACAAGCTGACCGCCGACCGCAGCGCCGCGCCGACCGCCGTCGTCCTCGATCCGAAGGGTGATGTCGGGCGCGCCTTCAAGGCGCAGGTCACGCCGCACATGTACATCATCAAGGGCGACGGCACGCTGGCCTATATGGGCGGGATCGACGACAAGCCGTCGGCGAGGATCGAAGACCTCAAGGGCGCGAAGAACTATGTCGACGTGGCGCTGCAGGAGATCGCGGACGGCAAGGCCGTCTCGACGCCGACCTCCCGCCCCTATGGCTGCACGGTGAAGTTCACCTCGTAGACCGGCAACCTCTCCGGCGCGCGGCGGTGCTTGCCATCGCCGCCGCCTGTTCGGGGTGAAAGGGACGGCGCCGTCGCGAGGACGAGCGCCGAACCATCACTCCCGCAACGCTTCCAGGCCTCTCCAGTCGAAGGCGATGCCGTGTCCCGGCCGCTCCGGCGCCACCGCGACGCCCTCCTCGATGCGCAGGGGCTCGGCGATGTAGCGGTCGAGACCGAAGCCATGGGCTTCGAGATAGGATCGGTTCGGGCAGGCCGCGAGGAGATGGACCGTCACGTCGTGGGCGCCATGGCTCGTGACCGGCAGATTGAACGCCTCGGCGAGATGGGCGATCTTCATGAACGGCGTGACGCCGCCGCAATTGGTGACGTCCGGCTCGGGGAAGGTGACGCCCCCGCCCGCGATGTAGAGTTTGAACTCCCAGAGGCTGCGCAGGTTCTCGCCCGCTGCGATCGGAACGCCGCCTTCCCGCACGATCCGCGCATGGCCGGCGGGATCGTCCGGAATGGTCGGCTCCTCGAGCCAGGTAAGGTCGGCGTCCCGGAAGGCGCGGGCCGCCCGGATGGCCTCGTCGACGCTCCAGCGCATGTTGGCGTCGGCCATGAGCGGGATGTCGGGGCCGAGATGCGCCCGCATCGCCTTCACCCGCTCCGCATCCTCGTGGAGACGGGGCCGGCCGACCTTCATCTTGATCGCGCGAAAGCCCTTGGCGAGGTTGCCGTCGGTCTGGCGCAGAAGGGCGTCGAGCGGCAGGTCGAGATCGATGCCCCCGGCATAGACGGGGACCCGCGCGTCATAGCCGCCGAGCAGCCGCCAGAGCGGCAGGTCCGCGCGCACGGCCTTGAGGTCCCACAGCGCGATGTCGAAGGCCGAGATCGCGAAGACGGTTGCGCCGCCGCGGCCGCCGTAATGGAGCGCCCACCACAGCCTGTGCCAGAGGCGCTCGACATCGTTCGCTTCCTCGCCGGCGGCGATCTCCGCGATTTCCGCCAAGACCGAGGCGACGGCGGCGCCGTTGCGGCCGACCGTATAGGTGTAGCCGACGCCCTCACGTCCGTCCGCATCGACGAGGCGGACCGTGATCAGCTCGAAATGGGTGATCGTGCCGTGCGTGGAATCCGACAGAGGCTCAGGAAGCTCGATCCGGTAATATCCGGGCGTGATCGATCGCAGACGCGCCATGGTGTTGTCCTCCCTGTGACCGTTGTCGCGGACGAGGGGAGGGCCGGCAAGGCGGATGGGGCAGACGGATCGGAGAGGCCGGCGCGCGCCGGCTCGGGTCAGGCCGCCTGCGAGTACTGACCGTACTGCGCGGAGGCGACGATCACGTCCTTGCCGCCTGCGGTTTGCAGATCTTCGTAGGCGCCGACGAGGATCGGGCTCGAGGGATCGAGATCGGAGGCGAGGACGACGGCGTCGACGCGCGGCGCGATCAGCTTGGTGAGCTGGCGGTCGTCCCGTCCGACGAGTGCGCAGACGATCCAGCCATAGGTGCTGTCGAGGGCCTGAAGGGCCACATCGAGGCTTTCGGGCGAACCGGTAATGGCCTCGTTGAGGAGGGTGCCCGGCTCGATCCGGTAGAGCGCGGAGCCCGCGTCGCGCATGATCACGTCCGAGAACGAGGCCTCTCCGGCGACGAGATCGGTCAGGCCGAGATGAGCGTCGATCGGCGTCGATTCATCCGCATCGATCGAGATGAGGATCGTGCGAGTGCTTCGGGCGAGGGTCTGCCCGAGCCCCCGCGAGACGCGCTCGACATCGTCGCGGCCGCCGATTCCGGTGACGAGGAGGCGGCGACCGCGGCCGGCGATCGGCGTGCGGGACACCCGCTCGACGAGCGCGGCGAAATCGTAGTTCGGATCGGGCGCGTCGATCGCGTCCACCCGAGCTTCGGGCCGCATGTCCAGGACCGGGCCGCGATGGGTGGCGTCCGACCGGGTGACGGGTCCGAGATCGAGCTCGAAATCGGCATCGGGCTCGCTCCGCGGCGACGCGGCACGGGCGACGCGCTGGTAGGGCAGCAGGGCGCCGGCCTGTTCGCGCTCCTCCGGCCGATAGGAGGTCAGGAGTTCGCGGGACACGATGGCGCCGACGCACAGGAGGAACATCGCGAGGGTCGACAGCGCGATGATCGGCAGCTTCTTCGGGAAGGAGGGGATCTGCGGCACGACGGCGTGGGAGATCACGCGCGCATCCGGCGGGACGCCGAAATCGGCATCGCGGGCGGCGGCGTCGCGGTAGCGGCCGAGATAGCTTTCGAGCTGCTCGCGCAGGATGCGGGCCTCGCGCTCGAGCGCCCGAAGCTCGACCTCGTTGGCATTGGCTTCGGCGACGATCTTCTTTTGGGACTCGATCGCCGCTTCCAGCGCTTCGACGCGCGAGCCGGCGATCTTGGCATCGTTTTCGAGCGTGCGGACGGTACGCTCCGCGGCGAGCCGGATCTGCTGTTCGAGATCGGCAAGCTGGGCATTCAGTTCCTTGATGCGCGGGTGCTGCGGCATCAGGGTGCGCAGCTCGAGAGCGAGCTGTGCCTTGAGGCTCACGCGCTGCTCGAGAAGCCGGCGGATCAGTTCGTTGTTGGCGACGTCCGGGATGTCGAAGGCCCGCCCTTCGCGGAGGGCGTCGCGGATCAGCTTGGCCTTGGCCTGCGTGTCGCTGCGCGTGGCCCGCGCCTGAGCGAGCTGGGCCGACAGTTCCGACAATTGCTGCGCCGACAGGGTCGTCGTGCCGGAGCCCGCGAGGAGGCCCGTCTTGGCCCTGAAGGCCTCGACCTTCGCCTCGGCCTCGGCGACGCGCTTGCGCAGGCTCTCCACGTTCGATCCGAGCCACGAGGAGGCCGAGCGGGCCTGGTCCTTCTTCGTGTCCTCCTGGCGACCGAGATAGATCTCGGCCACGGTGTTGGCTCCGCGGGCGGCGAGGTCCGGGTCCTGCGACCGGAACTCGATCGCGACGATGCGGGACTTTCCGACCGGATAGACGAGGAGGCTGCGGTAATAGGCGTCGAGGACACGATCCTCGGGCGCGCGCTCCGGCCCGCTCTTCGTCAGGCCCAGCGTCTCCTTGATGGTCTGGACGATCCCCTTGCTGCCGGATTGCGGATCGAATTCGGCATTGCCGACGAGGCCGAGGCGGCGGATCGCCTCGCGGGCGAGATCACGCGACATGACGACCTGGACCTGGCTCGCCACGGCCTGTTCGTCGATCTGCGGGGACTGGTCCGGAGCCCGGTCGCCGGGGCCCGGACGGGTGAAGGTCGAATCGCTCGTCTGAAGCAGGATCTTCGCTTCGCCCGTGTAGCGCGGCGTCACGGTGAAGACATACGCCGCCGAGGCGATCATCGCCGCGAGCGTCGGGAGGACGACCCAGCGCCACTTGCGGATCAGTGCCCGGCCGACATCGGCGACCGTCGCTTCCGAGGAGGCGGGCCGGTCGTCGGAGGTCGAAGCAACGAATGACTGGGTCATGGTCGATTCCCATGGACGCGACACGAAACTTGGCCGCGACAAGACCTCATTAAGGTTGAAGCCGAGTTAAGGCAGATATTGGACCGTCTTCTGCAGGACCGACCTCGTCGTCGGGAGCTGCCGGAGCTGCCGTCGGCGCGAGAGGCATCTAAGCGCTGCCAATGTTTCACCGAACACCGGTCGTGCGGCGCGCCGTGGTTAACAAAAACCCTTCGTTAACCCTGCTGCGGGTATCCGAAGACGTGTCTCATTGCTTCGGATCCTCCGAATGAACCGGCGTCAGGCCCTTTTCGGCCTCTCCATGACAGGGCTTGCGCTCGGCGGCTGCATGCGTCGTCCGGAGGTTCGCCCGGACTTCAGACTGGCCGGGCCCTACGTGCTCGCAACCGGCGACCGGCTGCGGATCATCGTGTTCGGCCAGGATTCGCTCTCGAACATCTATCAGATCGACGCCTCGGGCCGGATCGCCATGCCGCTGGTCGGCGTTGTCCAGGTCGGCGGGTTGTCCACGGCCGGGGCCGCCAATGCGATCGCGGCGAAGCTCCGCGGGGGCTTCATCCGCGAGCCGAAGGTGACGGTCGAGGTCGATACCTATCGGCCCTTCTTCATCCTCGGCGAAGTGACCAATTCCGGGCAGTTCCCGTTCGTGAACGGCGCGACCATCCAGACGGCGGTCGCGATCGCGGGAGGCTTCACGCCGCGGGCGGAGCGGAACTATGCCGAACTGACGCGCCGGACACCGCGGGGGATCGTGGTCGGGGATGTCCCGATCACCTATCCGATCCGGCCCGGCGACACGATCGTCATCAAGGAACGCTGGTTCTGAGGGCGCTGCGGTGACTGCGAGTTCCGGCCCTCTCCGCATCCTGCATGTCTTCCGGGCGCCGCTCGGGGGCCTGTTCCGGCACGTTCTCGACGTCGCGCATGGGCAGATCGAGCGCGGCCACGAGGTCGGCATCTTCTGCGACGCCAGCACCGGCGGGGCGCGGGCCGAGGCTGCGCTGGCCGAGCTGGCTCCCGCGCTCGCCCTCGGCATGCACCGCGTTCCGATGCGTCGGCTGCCGCATCCGAGCGACCTCTCCGCGCTGTCGGCGCTGGGTGCTCTCTATCGCCGTGCCCGCCCCCACGTCCTGCATGCGCATGGATCGAAAGGCGGCGTCTACGCCCGCGTCCTCACCATACCCGGCCTCGGTCGGCATACGATCCGCGCCTATACCCCCCATGGCGGCAGCTTCAACTACCATCCGGGCTCGGGCAGCCATCGGCTCTACATGGCGATCGAACGGTTGCTCGAGCGACGCACGGACGCCTTCCTGTTCGAGAGCGACTACATCCGCGATCGTTTCGAGACGTTCGTCGGGCGAAGCTCGAAGCTCGTTCGGGTGATCCGGAACGGCATTGCCGAAGAGGAATTCACGCCCCTCGAACGGGCCTCCGACCCGTTCGACCTCGTGTATCTCGGCGAACTCCGCGAGGCGAAGGGCGTCGATACGCTGATCGATGCGCTCGCCATCATCCGCCAGCGGCAGGGGAGGGCGCCGACGCTCCTCGCCGTCGGTTCCGGCCCGAGCGAAGAGGCTCTGCGCCGGCGCGCGGCGGAGGCGGGCGTCGTGGATGCCATCACCTTCGAGCCGCCGCAGCCGATCCGCCCGGCGCTGGCGCGCGCCTGCATCATGGTGATCCCCTCCAAGGCGGAATCCCTGCCCTATGTGATCCTGGAGGCGGCCGCCGCGGCCCAGCCCCTCGTCTCGACCGATGTCGGGGGCATTCCCGAGATCTTCGGCCCCTACGGCGCCGAGCTGATCCGGCCGGACGATCCGGCCGTCCTCGCGACGGCGATCGCCGCCAAGATGGCCGAGCCCGAAGAGACGCGCATGGAAAAGGCGCGGGCGCTCAGCGACCAGGTGCGGCAAGGCTTCCGGATCGACACGATGGTCGAGAGAGGGATCGAAGGCTACCGCGAGGCGCTCGCTGCCCGCGGCATCTGATCCGCTCGGGGGATTCGTCGCTCGCGGCGCGGCTGCGCCGCCGCTGGCTTTATTTCGAACGTTCCGTTGAAGCTTCCGTAAGTGCTGCCTCGGTATTGCTCGCCCGGAGGCGGCGGCGCCCGGCGCCCGTCGCATCCTTTGTGCGAGTAGCGGGACGATGAGCGGAATCGACTTTCGCGATATGCTGGGCAAGGTGGCCGGCCTCAATGGAAGCGGGCCCGGCCCGGCCCGGCCTGCTGCCCCGGACATGGCGATTCCCCGGCAGGCTCGGCTGTCCCCCGTCGTCACGGTCGGGCTGGTCCGGGTCGCGGACGGCGCGATCCTCGTCGCGAGCGGTGCGGCCGTCCATGGCGCCTATCTGTCGACGACCCTGGGATTCGAATGGGTCTACGCCTTCGCGATCCTGATCGTATCGGCTCTCGCTCTCGTCGCGTTCCAGGCGGCGGGCGTCTACACGATGGGCGCCCTGCGCTCGTTCTTCCGCTCCGGCGCCACGATCGCGGCGGCCTGGACGCTGGTCATGCTGGCTCTGGCCGCCTGCGTCTTCTTCCTCAAGCTGTCCGACCAGTTCTCCCGCGTCTGGCTCGTGGCCTGGTACGCCGCGGGCCTCGGCGGCCTGCTGGTCGAGCGCTTCCTCGTCGGCCGCTACGTCACGGCGATGACCCGCGCCGGCCGGTTCGACAGGCGCGCCGCGATCGTCGGAGGAGGGCAGCCGGCCAACGAAATCATCCGGGCGCTTCAGACGCAGCCCGAATCCGGGATCCGCATCATCGGCATCTACGACGACCGCGACGATGCCCGCTCGCCGAGCCTCGTCGACGGCTACGCCAAGCTCGGAACCGTGTCCGACCTCGTGGAGGATGCCCGGGAGAACCCGATCGACCTCGTCATCTTCACGCTGCCGATCTCCGCCGAGAACCGGCTGCTCGAGATGCTCGGCAAGCTCTGGGTGCTGCCGATCGATATCCGCCTGTCCGCCCATGCCTCCAAGCTGAAGCTGCGGCCCCGCAGCTATTCCTATATCGGCACGGTCCCGGTCTTCGACGTGTTCGACCGCCCGATCGCGGATTGGGATCACGTCCTCAAATGGCTGTTCGACAAGGTCGTCGGCTCGATCCTGCTCGTGCTGTGCGCGCCGATCCTGCTCCTCGCGGCGATCGCGGTGAAGCTCGACTCCAAGGGTCCCATCCTGTTCCGCCAGCGCCGCTACGGCTTCAATAACGAGCTCGTCGAGGTCCTGAAGTTCCGGTCCATGTATGTCGATCAGAGCGACGCGACGGCCTCCCGGCTGGTCACGCGCGGGGACCCGCGCGTGACCCGGGTCGGCCGCTTCCTGCGCAAGAGTTCGATCGACGAATTGCCGCAGCTCATCAACGTCGTCTTCAAGGGCAATCTGTCGCTCGTCGGCCCGCGCCCTCATGCACTGCAGGCCAAGGCGCAGAACCGGCTCTACGACCAGGTGGTCGACAGCTACTTCGCCCGGCACCGCGTCAAGCCCGGCATCACCGGCTGGGCCCAGATCAACGGCTGGCGCGGTGAGACGGATACGGAGGAGAAGCTCCAGCGCCGCGTGGAGCACGATCTCTACTACATCGAGAACTGGTCCGTGTTCTTCGACCTCTACATTCTCCTCGCCACCCCCTTCGCTCTTCTGAAGAGCGACAACGCCTATTGACGGTGGCCGCCATCCTGCCTGGCAGCGCGGCCCCCATGGCGCGCGCGATCGCGCCGGCCGCGGCGGTGCGGGTCGGCTCCGGCGCCCCGGTCCGCCTCGTCCTCGAGCGGATCGGCTACGTTCTCTTCGGCCTCTTCATCCTCTTCACCTGCTTCACCTTCATCCGCCCCTCGCCCTACGATTTCACGGCGATCCCGACGCTGGGCTTGTGGGTGCTGCTCGGGATCCGGCTGCATCGCGGCGCCGTCGTCTTCCTCGCGCTCCTTCTGCTTCACCATCTCGGCCTGCTGCTGGCGCTGATGCCGCATCTGCACGAGCCGCTCCCGCGCGAATGGACCTTCCAGTCCTTCTACCTGATGGTGACGTGCGTCTTCTTCATCATGTTCTTCTCGGACAACACGGAGAAGCGCGTCACGCTCGCCACCAACGCGTATATCGCGAGCTGCCTCGTCGCCGCCGTCTGCGGCATCATTTCGTATGCGGCGCCCGGGAGCCTCCTTTTCACCATGGACGGCCGCGCGGCCGGCGTGTTCGAGGATCCGAACGTGCTCGGCTCCTTCCTCACCTTCGGGGTGCTCGCCCTGCTGCGCCGCCTCCTCACCCGCGACACGCGCCATCCCGCCTTGACCGGCCTGGCCCTGACGGTCGTACTGACGGCGGTGTTCCTGTCGTTCTCCCGCGGCGCCTGGGGGGCGACGGTCGGGGGAGCGCTGCTCACGATCGCGTTCACCTATCGGTCGAGCGCGGGGCCGACCCGGCGGCGCATCGCGGCCCTCGCGGTGTGCGGGATCATCGGCGCCGCCCTCGGTCTCACCGCCCTCATGAGCGAAAGCGGCATCGCCGAGCAGTTCGCCGACCGGTTCACGCTGACCAAGGACTACGACGAGGGCGTCACGGGACGGTTTGGCAACCAGCTCCGCTCCCTGTCCATGCTGCTCGAGAGCCCGAACGGCTTCGGTCCGCTGCGCTTCCGCGTGATCTTCGACCTCGATCCGCACAATTCGTATATCGGAGCCTTCGCCAATGGCGGCTGGATCGGAGGCTTCAGCTTCCTCGGCATGGTGCTGACGACGGCGTTCGTCGGCGTGAGGCTGTGCCTCGTCGCCTCGCCCTATCGCCGCTTCGCTCAATCCGTCGTCCCGACTGTGCTGATGTACTTCATGCAGGCCATGCAGATCGACATCGATCACTGGCGACACGTCTACATCCTGCTTGGGCTTGTCTGGGGGCTCGAATGCGCGCGCCTGCGCTGGCTGGCGGGGGCGCCGGATGCCTCGCGTCGCGTCCACTCGGTGCGACCGGCCGAGAGGTCATTCGCGCGGGCCTGAAGCCGAATCGGCAATCAGGCCCTGGAATTCATCAATCTTTGCTTGACGCGTTGTGAAGACGAGGTGATGATGCCACGTCGCACTCGATCCGTATCGTGTCTCGGCCCAACATATGCTTTGTACCGAACTGATCAGTCGCACCATGACCCGGAGCAGCCTTCTTGTCCTGTCCTAGGGCCCTGCCGATTCCCGCGGGGGCATCCGGTCCATTTCTAACCATGTGCGCCTTTGGGCCATTCAGACGAGTCACGAGATGAGCAGAGGACGAGATTTCCGGGGCCCGGGGAAACGCGGCTTTGGCGACGATTTCGGCATGGACCGTGGTCCGAGCCCCTACGATTTGCCCCCCCCGTCGCGGCCCGCCGCGGCAGGGCCTCGCCCCAGCCTCGGCCCCGCGGGTCCGGAGCAGGACGCCACGGTGAAGTGGTTCAATCCTGAGAAGGGCTTCGGCTTCGCCGAACTCTCCGACGGATCGGGCGATGCCTTCCTGCACATCCGTGCAGTCGAGGCGGCCGGCCACAACGAGCTCGAGCCCGGCACGAAGCTCGTGGTCCGCACCGCGAGCGGCCAGCGTGGTCCGCAGGTGACCGAGGTCCTCAGCGTCGACACGTCGACGGCTGAGCCCCGCGCGCCGCGCGCGCCGCGCTCCGGTGGTTTCGGCGATCGCGGTGGCTACGGCGGCGGTGGCGGTGATCGTGGTGGCTACGGCGGCGATCGCGGCGGTTACGGCGGCGGCTACGGCGGCGATCGCGGCGGCTTCGGCGGCGGTCAGCGTCGTGCGCCCTACCAGAACGCCGCTCCGACGGGTCCGGTCGAGGACCTCACCGGCACGGTGAAGTGGTACAACCCCGCCAAGGGCTTCGGCTTCATCGCCCCGGATGACGGCGGCCGTGACGTCTTCGTCCACCGTTCCGCTCTCGAGCGCGCCCGCCTGCCCGACCTCCAGGAAGGTCAGAAGGTGCAGATCGGCGTCACGCAGGGCATGAAGGGCCGCGAGGTCGCGACGATCGACGTCGTCGAGTGAAGATTCGCTCTCAGCGAATAAACTTAAAGGCCCGCTTTCGCGGGCCTTTTCGTATCGGGTGGCCTGCTCGATGCCGGCGGGCCGGATTCCTCGTCCCGCAAGTCTGAGCGATGGCAAAGCGCAGCGCCGGATTGCTTCTCTGGCGAAGTGGCCCGGAGAGCGTCGAAGTCCTGCTGGCCCATCCGGGCGGACCCTTCTGGGCCCGTCGGGACGATGGCGCCTGGACGATTCCCAAAGGCGGGATCGATCCGGGGGAGGAGCCTCTGGCGGCCGCCCGGCGCGAGTTCCGGGAGGAGACGGGTCACGAGCCGCCTCTCGGGACGGCCATTCCGCTGGGCGAGGCCGTTCAGCCGAGCCGCAAGATCGTAACCGCCTTCGCGCTCGAGGGTGATTTCGACCCCGGCAGCCTGGCAGGGGATTCGATCATCATCGAATGGCCACCACGCTCGGGCCGCCGCGGAGCCTATCCGGAAATCGACAGGGTCGGTTGGTTCGGCCTGGCGGACGGGCGCCGCAAGCTGCTGCGCGGGCAGGTCGTCTTCCTCGACCGGCTGGCCGAGGCGCTGGCGCAGATGCGCGGGATCGAGCCGCTCAGCCGCGGGTCCTGACGACGGCCTCGGCCGGCACGACGTATTGCGAACACGCCGCGTGAGACGGCACGCGCCACGTATCGCAGACGACGCGATAGCCTGGGGCGGGCGTCGGGTTCACCGGGTTGCCGTAGACGGGATAGGACGAGCCGGAACATCCGGCGACGGCGGCCGAGAGCAAGGCGATGGTCAACGCACGAAGCAGCATCGGTTCCGGCTTCCAGACCTCAGAGCATGCTGCGGAGGAGCAATGCGTCTTCCGCAGCGGCATGCGCTCACGACAATGGGTGGTGCCGTCGATTCGTCAAAGACGGCGCTTCGGCCGAAACGGCCGCATCCGCCGCTACCCTGCCCGCGCGCGGTGCCGGGATCAAGGAGCCGCCCTTCGAGGCGCCCCACTTCGGCAACTGGCGTGTCTCCGCTGCATCGGTCCGGCGGGTCCCGTCTTGCCAGCCGGCCGCGAACGTCCGAAGACGGAGGCGGAGAGCTTCGCCGCGCATGCTGATCGCAACCTGGAACGTCAATTCCATCAAGCAGAGGCTGGATCACGCGATCCGCTTCCTCGAGGAGACGCAGCCGGACGTCCTGTGCCTGCAGGAACTCAAGTGCCAGGACGAGGCCTTCCCCGGGGAGCGGATCGAGGCGCTCGGCTACAATCTCGCCGTCCACGGGCAGAAGGCCTTCAACGGCGTCGCGATCCTGTCACGGCACCCGATCTCCGACATCAGGCGCGGCCTTCCCGAGGGGGATGGCGACGACCATTCGCGCTACATCGAGGCCCTCGTCGCCCGTCCCGACGGCGGCGTCCTGCGGGTCGCGTCGATCTATCTGCCGAACGGCAATCCGCTCGGCACGCCGAAATTCGACTATAAGCTCGCCTGGATGCGCCGCCTCGAACAGCATGCGCGCGCGCTTCTCCTGCTCGAAGAGCCTCTCATCCTCGCCGGCGACTACAACGTGATCCCGGAGCCGCGGGACGTCTACGATGCCGAGGCCTGGCTGGGCGACGCGCTCTATCAGCCCGAGAGCCGCGGGGCCTTCCGGCGCCTGCTCGCGCTCGGTCTGACCGATGCCGTCCGGGCCTGCGACGATGCGGCGGGCCTCTACACCTTCTGGGATTATCAGGCCGGCGCCTGGCAGCGGAACAAGGGGATCCGCATCGACCATCTGCTGCTCTCGCCGCAGGCCGCCGACAGGCTGTCCGCGACCGAGATCCACAAGGCGACGCGCGGCTGGGAGAAGCCCTCGGATCACGTCCCGGTTTCGGCCCGATTCGATTTCTAGAGGGCGAGGCGTCACTCCCGACGCGCGAGTCGTCCATCCATGCGGTTCCTGTCCTCGATCCTGGCGCTGGTCGTTCTCGCGCTGGCGAGCCCCGCCGCGGCACGCGATCCGGCCGGCGCGGACGCGCTTTGCCCGGAAAGCACGACGAAACTCCGCCGCGACCCGGCTTTGGCGGCGGCGGTCAAGGCCGCTCTGCCGCGGGCCGTCGTTCTTCCCGGCGGCCGGGGCGAGGCCTCCTGTCATTGGCCGGCGAAGCTCCTCGCCTTCCAGGGCGCCGAGGTGCTGATCATGGCGAAGGGGCGTGTCGGCGGCATGGGCCATAGCGAGCCCGCCGAATTGAGCGCCTTCGTGCTGCGCCGGGAGAACGGCGCGTCGCGCCTCGTCACCGTCGCTCGTGATTTCACGGCTCTCGGCACGATGGGCAACCCCGGCGCGATCGCAGCCGGCCGCTTCGGCGGGGACGATGCGATGACGATCGAGAGCGGTGGGGTCTTCCAGGGCTATTCGTATTCCGATCTCCATCTCTATCTCTTCCGGGCCGGTCGGATCGTCGCGATGAAGCCGATCCGCCTGAGCGCAAGCAATGCCGGGGCGAAGGAGGACGAGAAGGAGATCGTCGACGTCGAGGGCATCTTCGAGCTCGATCGGCCGGAGCCGCGCAGCATGACCCTTCGCTTCGCCGTGACGGACAAGGGGAGCAAGCGTCGTGAGATTGTCGTGTTGAAGGCTCAAGACACCGACTGGACCGTCGAGTCGGGCCGGCTTCCGCCGGAGATGGACGAGGCCAGCGGCAACTGACGGACAGGCTGGCGGCCTCCCGGCGGAAGCCTTTGCGGGCGCGCCGATAAGCGGGTCCCTTCAGCAAGAGAGGCATCAGTGTCGGACATCTTCTCCGGGGACGGCGACGAGGCCGACGCGCCGGCCAACGCCAGCAGCAATGCCACCTTCGAGGACATCCTCGGCCAGCGCGTCGGGCGACGTGGGTTTCTGACGGGCGCCCTGCTGGCGGCTGTCGGGGCCGGGCTTCCGAGCGAGGCGGAGGCCGCCGCCGAGCCGGCCTTCGCTTTCGACGAGATCGAGGCGACGGTGACGGCCGACCATGCGGTCGCGGACGGCTACGATGCCCGCGTTCTGCTGCGCTGGGGCGATCCGCTTTTCCCTGACATGACGCCGTTCGACCCGTTGCGCCTCACGGCGGAGGAGCAGGAGCGGCGCTTCGGCTACAACAACGACTATGTCGGCTATCTGCCGATCGACGGCTCGAGCCGTCACGGCCTCCTCGTCGTGAACCACGAATACACGAACGAGGAGCTGATGTTCCGCGGTCTCGGCGGCGAGGCGAAGCGCGAGGACCGGCTCGCCAAGATCACGCCGGAGATGAATTCCGTCCAGATGGCGGCGCATGGCGGCGCGGTGGTCGAGATCCGGCGGTCGGAGCAGGGTTGGGAGCCCGTGCTGGATTCCCGGTTCAACCGTCGCATCACGGCCCGCACGCCGATGGACATCACGGGCCCGGCCGCCGGCTCGCCGCGCCTGTCGACCTCGGCCGATCCCGGCGGCCGGCGGGTGCTCGGCATGATCAACAACTGCTCGGGCGGAATGACCCCGTGGGGGACGTGGCTCAGCGGCGAGGAGAACTTCCACTTCTACTTCGACGGCCGCGTTGCGCCGGACCATCGCGAAGCCGCCAATCACCGCCGCTACGGCCTCAGCCGCGCTCACTACGCCTGGAGCCGGCTCGATCCCCGCTTCGACGTTCCGACCGAGCCGAACGAGGCGAACCGGTTCGGCTGGGTGGTCGAGATCGACCCCCTCGACCCGACCTCTATCCCGAAGAAGCGCACGGCGCTCGGCCGCATGAAGCACGAGGGTGCCGCCGGGGCGTTCACGGCGGATGGGCGCTACTGCGTCTATCTCGGCGACGACGAGCGCTACGAATATGTCTATCGCTTCGTCAGCGAGGATCGCGTCGACCCGAAGAACCCCGCCGCCAATCGCGACATCCTCGACAGGGGGATCCTGTCGGTCGCGCGTTTCGATGCCGACGGGACGGGGATCTGGCTGCCGCTCGTCCACGGCGAGGGGCCGCTGACGGAGGCGAACGGATTCGCCTCCCAGGCCGACGTCCTGATCGACACGCGCCGTGCCGCCGATCTCCTCGGCCCGACCAAGATGGATCGGCCGGAGGATATCGAGGCCAATCCGAGGACCGGGCGCGTCTATGTCCTCATGACCAATAACAGCCGGCGGAAGGCCGAGGAGGTCAACGCCGCGAACCCGCGTCCGCTCAATGCCTTCGGCCATATCATCGAGATGATCCCGGATGGCGGCGACCAGGGCTCGCCGCGTTTCCGATGGGAGATGCTTCTTCTCTGCGGCGATCCCGGCGTGCCGGAGATCGGGGCGACGTTCTCGCCTCAGACGACGCGGAACGGCTGGTTCGGCATGCCGGACAATTGCGCGATCGACGCGCGCGGCCGGCTCTGGATCGCGACCGACGGCAACGACAAGCGGCGCACGGGCCGCAGCGACGGCCTCTGGGCGGTCGAGACGGAAGGCGAGTTGCGCGGCACCTCGCGCCACTTCTACCGCGTTCCGGTCGGCGCCGAGATGTGCGGGCCGTTCTTCACGCCCGACGACGAGACGCTCTTCCTCGCCGTGCAGCATCCGGGGGAATCGGACGACCGCACCACGGCGACCTTCGACCGCCCCGAGACGCGCTGGCCGGACTTCCGGGACGACATGCCCCCGCGGCCGAGCGTGATCGCCATCACGAAGCGCGGCGGCGGGCGGATCGGATAAGAGGCACGAAGCTTCTACTCGTCATGGCCGGGCTTGGCGCGGCCAGACGACCGGCGAGAGGTCGGAGCCCCGCCGAGAACCTTGTTTCGGTGTCAGTGCCGGCGGGAGATCAGCGGCGACGGGCCTGGAACTGCTCCGAGAGGGCCATGGCCGTGCGCCTGTCCGTCTCGCTGGCGCCGCCGAAGGCCTCTTCGTGCAGCGACTTGATCCAGGCCTGGCTGCGTGCATCGGCCGCCTGGAGGGCGAGTTCGAGCCACATCAGGCCCCGCGCGCGCTGGCGCGGCACGCCGTCGCCGTTCACGAGCATCTGGCCCAGCACGGCCTGGGCGGCGCTGTGGCCCTTCTCGGCGGCGAGATTCAGCCAGCGGGCGGCCTGCCGCATGTCGCGTCCGAGACCCTTCCCCTTCAGATAGAGGCGGGCGA
Source organism: Enterovirga rhinocerotis (assembly GCF_004363955.1). GTDB lineage: Bacteria > Pseudomonadota > Alphaproteobacteria > Rhizobiales > Beijerinckiaceae > Enterovirga > Enterovirga rhinocerotis. Next base: position 2,041,652 of record NZ_SNZR01000011.1, on the reverse strand, counting down.
GCAGGTACTGGGCGTCGGGATCGCCGAAATAGGAGGCGGCATAGGCGAACATCTCCGCCGCCCGCTCCGGATTGGGCACGATGTTCGTGCCTTTGATCCCGTCGAGGAAATAGGTGCCGAGGGAGACGAAGGCGTTGGCGACGACGCCCGCGCGCGGTGAATCGGGCGATTCGTCCGCGTTGTCGTCGGCGATGCGGGAGAAGTAGTTGAAGGCCTTCAGGTCGTTGCGGACGACGCCGTCGCCGTCGGCATACATGCGGCCGAGCTTCCAGAGGGCGAGGGCATGGCCCCGGTCGGCCGCGAATTCGAGAGCACGGGCGGCGTTGGCCTTGTCGCCGGAATTGTAGTCGCGGACGCCCGAACGCAGCGCGTCCCGAACCGAGCTGTAGGCTTGGTTCGCCTGCGAGCCCTGGAGCACGGAGGGGGGGAGGAGCGCCGGGGGCCGGGTTGCGAGATCGGCGGCCTGGGAAGGCATCCCCCCCCAGGCCACCGCCAGCACGGCGAGCGCGAAGCCTGTGCCGCTAGAGATCCGCATAGCTCTTGGTTTCGTGTGCGCCGCCCGGATGGGTGATGGCGCCGCCGACGGCCGGCCCGACGCCCTGCGCGTATTTCCAGAGGTAGCCGGAGGTCGCGGTGGACGGGCGCGGTGCCCATTCGGCGCGGCGCGCCGTCAGGGCCTCGTCGGAGAGGTCGACATCGAGGGTGCCCTTGATGGCGTCGATCGTGATGAGGTCGCCGTCCCGCAGAAGGCCGATCGGGCCGCCGATCGCCGCCTCCGGCCCGACATGGCCGATGCAGAAGCCGCGCGTCGCGCCCGAGAAGCGCCCGTCCGTGATGAGGGCCACCTTGTCGCCCATGCCTTGGCCGTAGAGGGCCGCGGTGGTCGACAGCATCTCGCGCATGCCGGGCCCGCCCTTCGGACCCTCGTAGCGGATCACGAGGACGTCGCCCTCCTTGTAGTCGCGCTTGGTCACGGCCTCGAAACAGGCCTCTTCGTTGTCGAAGACGCGCGCCGGGCCGGTGAAGATCTGCTTGTCGGCGGGAATGCCGGCGACCTTCACGATCGCGCCTTCGGGGGCGAGGTTGCCCTTCAGGCCGACGACGCCGCCGGTCGGGGTGATCGGGCTCGTCGCCGGGCGGACGACGTCCTGGTCCGGGTTCCAGGAGACCTTCGCCATGTTCTCGGCGATGGTGCGGCCGGTCACGGTGAGGCAGTCGCCGTGGAGGAAGCCCGCATCGAGCAGGGTCTTCATGAGGAGCGGGATGCCGCCCACCTCGAACATGTCCTTGGCGACGTAGCGCCCGCCGGGCTTGAGATCCGCGATATAGGGCGTGCGCTTGAAGATCTCGGCGACGTCGAACAGGTCGAACTTGATGCCGCATTCATGCGCGATCGCGGGCAGGTGCAGCGCGGCGTTGGTCGAGCCGCCGGAAGCGGCGACGACGGTCGCGGCGTTCTCGAGCGCCTTCAGGGTGACGATGTCGCGCGGGCGGATGTTCTTGGCGATGAGCTCCATCACCATCTCGCCCGCCGCGGCGCAGAACCGGTCGCGGATTTCGTAAGGGGCGGGCGCGCCGGCCGAATAGGGCAGGGCGAGGCCGATCGCCTCGGAGACCGTCGCCATGGTGTTGGCGGTGAACTGCGCGCCGCAGGCGCCGGCCGAGGGGCAGGCGACCTGTTCCAGCTCGTCGAGATCGTCGTCCGACATCTCGCCGACCGAATGCTTGCCGACGGCTTCGAACATGTCCTGCACGGTCACGGGCTTGCCGCGGAAGGAGCCCGGCAGGATCGAGCCGCCATAGATGAAGATCGCCGGCACGTTCAGGCGCACCATGGCCATCATCATGCCCGGGAGGGACTTGTCGCAGCCGGCCATGCCGACGAGCGCGTCGTAGGCGTGGCCGCGCATGGTCAGTTCGACCGAGTCGGCGATGACCTCGCGCGAGGGCAGGGAGGCGCGCATGCCGTTATGACCCATCGCGATTCCGTCCGTGACGGTGATGGTGCAGAACTCGCGCGGCGTTCCGGCGGCGGCGGCGACGCCCTTCTTCACCGCCTGGGCCTGGCGCATCAGCGAGATGTTGCAGGGAGCCGCCTCGTTCCAGCAGGTCGCGACGCCGACGAGCGGCTGGTGGATCTGCTCCTTGGTCAGCCCCATCGCGTAGAGATACGAGCGATGCGGCGCGCGGGCCGGACCCTCGGTCACGTAGCGGCTCGGCAGCTTCGACTTGTCGATCAAACGCGCGTCCATCCCGAACTCTCTCCACCTGCCATTCGGCATTCTCTCACCGGCCGAGTGACATGGCCCCCGACTCGGGTGCAACGAGAGCCGATGGTCTGGACCGAAGGCTCAGGGACGGCCTTCGTGACGCGCCGCGGGCACTCTAAACACTTGCAGGGCAACAATTTCTCGCGACCCTGGAACTGATCTCGGTTTATGGCGGGAACGGGGCGAAGCTCTGCCCGGACAGGGGCGCTATCGGGATGTTTTTCGGCTGTGTCCCGCAAGTCACATGATGCGGTGCGAAAGGCGCGGCGAGGCGGCCGCCATGGGCAGAGCGCCTCGCCGCCTCAGGGCGGGGAGGGGAGATGCGCGGTCTCCCGCGAAAAGCTCGACGATGGGTAGGAGCGGGTTTCACCCGACGCCGCCTCCAGGGGAGGGGGCTGGCCCCGGCAGCTACGCCTTGTCCGGCCGCTCCATCCATTTGATCAGGGGGAAGATCGGCACGATCCAGACGATGCCCAGCAGCATGTAGGCGAAGGTCTGGACGAGTTTCGGGGCCTCGACGATGCGGCTCTCCGCCAGGGCCATGGCCACCAGCGCATAGACGAGCACGAAGACCAGGATGATCACGGTCCCGATGAGGGTGCGCAGGCGGCGCGGCATCTGACGTCCGGGGTGCGGCGCCGGCTCGCGTTGCCGGCTGGATGCGGGCTTTCTATGGGTTTGGAATAGGTCGCAGCAAGCGGAGACGTCGGACAGGCGCTGCGGATCATCCCCATCCTTCCCGACGGAAGCAGGAATCGAAAGCAGCCATCGTGGGCCAGATCATCGCATCCATCGACTCGCCGCCGGAGACGAGCGTCCGCGACCCCCGGACTGGAGCGAGCGTGCGGCTGTGGCTGTATGGCCTCGCCGTGCTGGTCATGGTCATGGTCGCGGTCGGCGGCGCGACGCGCCTCACGGGCTCCGGCCTGTCGATCACCGAATGGAAGCCGGTCACGGGCGCGATCCCGCCTCTGTCCGATGCGGGCTGGGCGGCGGAGTTCGAGAAGTACCGCGCCTCCTCGCAGTACCAGAACCTCAACCGGGGCATGGCGCTGGGCGAGTTCAAGGTCATCTACTGGTGGGAATGGAGCCACCGTCAGCTCGGCCGCTTCCTCGGATTCTATTTCTTCCTGCCGCTCGTCTGGTTCTGGTGGCGGGGCAACGTGTCGAGCCGGCTGGCGCTGACCCTGGTCGGGATCGGGGCGCTCGGCGGCCTCCAGGCGATGGTCGGCTGGATCATGGTCGCCTCGGGGCTCGAGCCCGGCATGACGGCTGTCGCCCCGATCAAGCTGATGCTGCATCTCGTCATCGCGAGCATGATCCTCGCCGCGATCGTCTGGGTGGCGGCGGGGCTCCGCGCCGGGGAAGGCCGCGCGATGCCCGTCTCGCCGGGGCTGGCGAGGGCGGCCGTGGCGCTCGTCGCGCTGATCCTCGTGCAGATCGCGCTCGGCGGGCTCGTCGCGGGCTCCCGCGCGGGCTGGACCTACAACACCTGGCCGCTGATGGACGGCCATCTCGTCCCGCCCGCGGCGATGCTGTTCTCGGGTCAGCCCTGGATCGAGAATTTCGCGGACAACCCGATCCTCGTCCAGTTCAACCACCGCCTCGTCGCCTATCTGCTCGTCGCCGCCGCGCTGTGGCACGCCTATGCGACTCGCCGGACCGAGGGCGGCGCGATGCGGGCCGGTGCCGTCGCCGGGCTGACGCTCGCCCAGGCCGGGCTCGGGATCGTCACGCTGCTCCTGGTCGTGCCGCTCTGGGCGGGCCTTGCGCATCAGCTCCTGGCGATGGTGCTGCTGATGGTGGCGACGCATCACGCGCGGCTGTGCCGCGCGGCCTGACGCGTCAGGCCGGGACCTCGCCCTTCTGGAGCTCCTCGGACCGGTCGCCCGAGCCGGCCCTCGCCGCGGCGAGCCGATGGGCGGCGTTGACCAGGGCGACATGGGAGAAGGCCTGGGGGAAGTTGCCGAGCTGGCGCCCGCCGATCGGATCGTATTCCTCGGCGAGGAGCCCGAGATCGTTGCGCAGGGCCAGGAGGCGCTCGAACAGCGCCTCCGCATCGGCCAGCCGGCCGATCAGGACGAGGGCCTCCACCAGCCAGAAGCTGCAGGCGAGGAAGGTGCCTTCGCCGGGCGGAAGCCCGTCATGCCCGGTCGAGGTGTGGTAGCGCTGGACGAGACCGTCGACGAGAAGGTCCGCCTCGATGGCCTCGACCGTCAAGCGCACGCGCGGATCGTCGTCGTCCAGAAAGCCGAGCATCGGCAGCAGCAGCAGGCTCGCATCGAGCGCGGTGTCGTCGTAGCTCTGGGTGAAGGCTCCGACCTCCGCATTCCACCCCCTTGCGAGGACGTCGCCCTTCACCTCGCTGCGGATGGCGCGCCACTTCTCCAGCGGCACGTGGTCGAGACCGAAGATCTCGGCCGACTTGATGCAGCGGTCGAAGGCGAGCCAGACCATCAGCTTCGACAACGTGAAGTGACGCGGTGGGCCGCGGACCTCCCAGATGCCGTAATCGGGCTCGCGCCAGATGTCGTCGAGCCGCTCCAGCATCGAGACCTGGATCGACCAGGCCTCGGGGCTTTCGGGAAGCCCTCCGAGACGCGCCTGATGGAGCAGGCTCATGATCTCGCCGTAGACGTCGAGCTGGGTCTGGTCGGCGGCCGCGTTGCCCACCCGGACCGGCTTCGAATCCGCGAAGCCCGGCAGCCAGTCGACCTCCCATTCGAGAAGCCGCCTCTCGCCGGCGATGCCGTACATGATCTGCATCTGCTCGGGCGAGCCCGCGATGGCGCGAAGCAGCCAGTCGCGCCATGCCCGCGCCTCGTCGTAATAGCCGGCATTCATCAGCGCGAAGAGGGTGAGGGCGCTGTCGCGCAGCCAGCAGTAGCGGTAGTCCCAGTTGCGGGTGCTGCCGAGCCATTCGGGCAGGGAGGTCGTGACCGCCGCGACGATGCCGCCGGTCGGGGCGTAGGTCATCGCCTTCAGGGTGATGAGCGAGCGCCGCGCCGCCTGGTGCCAGGGCTCGGGCAGGTCGATCTTGCCGTCCAGCGCCGCCGGCTCGTAGCGGGCGGTCCATTCCGTCCAGAAGGCCTCGGTGTCGGCGAGGGCGGCGAACGGGTCGATCGGCTCCGGCACGGGGCGGTGCGAGGCGCAATAGGCGAGGACGAAGGGCACGGTCTCGCCCGCCGCGACCTCGAAATCTGAGACGGTGTGCATGTCCTCGCCATGCGTCTCGATGGGCGTCCGGAGCACCGTCATGTCGGGGCCGCCGATCGCGCGGAGCGAGCCGTCCTCGAGCCGGTGCACCCACGGCATCACGCGCCCGTAATCGTAGCGCAGGACGAGTTCCATCCGCATCGCGACCCGGCCGCTCTCGCCGACGACGAGGCGCACGATGTCGGAATCGGTGCCGCGGGGCGGCATGAAATCGATCAGCAGGACGGAGCCGGCCGCGGTCTCGAAGCGGGTCTCGAGGATCAGCGTGCGCGGCCGGTAGCGGCGGCTGACGACGGCGTCGCCGATCGGCGCGATCTTCCAGCGGCCGTTCTCCTCGGTGCCGAGGAGGGCGGCGAAACAGGCCGGCGAATCGAAACGCGGCCAGCAGAGCCAGTCGATCGAGCCGTCGCGCCCGACGAGCGCTCCCGTCTCGCAGTCGCCGATGAGTCCGTAATCTTCGATTCGATCGCTGGGCATGGCGCTTTCTGAGTCGGATCCGCCGAGGATGGCGGGTCAGCCGCCGTCGCGACCGCGATATTGCTTCAGCACCGCGATCTCGGCAAAGGGCGCCGGCCAGATCACGAGGCGGTAGCGGTCGTCGCCGTCCAGCCCGTCCTCGCTCAGCGTGCCGAGGCCGGCGCAATGGAGGCGCACGCGATGGCAGCCCGGAGCGACCGGGAGGATGTCGATGGACCCACCCGTGCATTCGTGGATCTCGAGCCGGCCGGACGGCAGCTCCAGGCTGGCCTCGGCCACGTGGTCCCAGGCGTCGAGCGCGAGATCAGGCGCCCGGGAGGCGATCTCGACCTCGACCGGAACGGTCATGTTCCGCTCGGGCTGGACGACGACGATGAAGAGGCTCGCCTTGATGCGCCGCCGGACATCCTCGTCCGTGTAGTCGAGCGCGGAGCTGGGCTGCCGAGCGTGGTCCCACAGATAGAACTGGTGATAATCCGCGAAGATCTCGTAGCGGCGGATCAAGGGGCCGGCGCCGCTCAGCGGATCGGCGCGCCCGTGACGCCGGCCTCGAGGCCGATCGTCAGCTTGTCCGTGACGGCCCATTCGACGCCGACGCGCGCATCCGGCCGCACCGCGATGCGGGTGCGGTCGAAGGCCGTGGAGAACGGCGTCGGCCCGTATCGGTAGGTCTCGTTGATCGCGAGCGCGCCGACCTTGGTGTAGACGAGGACGTTGTCGGCGACGAGGGCGCCGGCCTTGAACTGAATGCCGCCCGCGAAGTCCCGCGTATAGCCGATCGAGCCGAAGCTCGGCGTGTCTCGCCCGCCGAGCTGGGCCATGTAGTCGAAGCCGCCGACGATGCCGTAGACGAACTGGCCGTCGCGCCACATCTTGCCGCCCTCGAACCCGACGGTCGGACCCGCATAGGTGCCGAAGCGCTTCGAGGAGGAGACCTGGAAGCCGGTCGACATCCGCGCGAAGCTGCCCTCCCAGCGCATCGAGCCGGTGGCCGGATCAGGCTCCGTCCAGGCGAAGGCGGGCAGGGGGTTGAAGCCGAAGGGCAGGAAGGACTGGGCCTGGGCGGCCGGCGCGGCGGCGAGGCAGGACAGCCCGATCAGGCCCGGCAGGACCAGCTGGCGCATCGAACGGGGCGTCTGCATCGAACGGGACGTCTCCTGCCGCGGCATCATCCTCCCACCCTAGCGCAGTTCCGGCGCGAGCGTGAGGGACATCGAGCCACATTCCTAGCGGAGAATGACGCGGTTTTGTGGCGGAGGGGCGCTTCGCGAGGTCGACGTCGCCCGATTGAGATCGAAGGGTGCCGCTGGTATCCATGATCCATCGGACCAGGGAGTTGGAACCATGGGCTCCGTCACGATCCGCCGATTGTCGGATGAGGTTCTCAGACGGCTCGAATCGCGGGCCGCGCGATCGGGCCGTTCCACCGAAGCGGAAATCCGCCTGATCCTCGAGGCAGCCGTCAGGCCGGTCGGCAAAGGGATAGGCTCGGAACTCGCGGCGTTCGGCGAGGAGGTCGGCGGTCTTGACCTTGAGCGCGACCGCTCACCGGTGGAACCGGCCCGGTTCGAATGATCGTGCTCGACACCAACGTCGTGTCGGAGCCGATGAGGTCGAAACCCAACCGGATGGTTCTCGATTGGCTCGACCGGCAGCCGGGCGAGGCGCTCTACCTGACGACGACGAGCCTCGCCGAACTCGTGGCAGGCGTGCGGATACTCCCTGCGGGACAGAGGCGCTCGGATCTCGATAAGGCTCTGTCCGACCTGTTGGAGCGCCTGTTCGGCCCTCGGATTCTTCCTTTCGACCGAGAAGCGGCTCTGGCCTTTGGCGCCATCGTGGCCCGCGGGCGGGCACGTGGGCAGCCGATCTCCTTCGCCGACGCGCAGATCGCGGCGATCGCCGAGACGCACGACTTCGCGGTGGCGACGAGGGACGTGGATCCGTTCCTCGCCGCAGGATTACGCATCATCGATCCGTGGACGGCGTGAAAGCCGCGCGCACGCCGCGCGGCTTCGTCCGTCCCAGACCCCTTACCCCGCCAGGGCCTGGTCGAGATCGGCGATGAGATCCTCCGGATCCTCGAGGCCGATCGAGAGGCGGACGACGTCCGGGCCGGCGCCGGCCGTGACCTGCTGCTCCTCGGTGAGCTGGCGGTGCGTCGTCGAGGCCGGGTGGATGACGAGCGAGCGCGTGTCGCCGATATTGGCGAGGTGCGAGAACAGCTTGAGGTTCGAGACGAGCTTCACGCCCGCCTCGTAGCCGCCCTTCACGCCGAAGGTGAAGACCGCGCCGGCGCCGAGCGGGCAATAGCGCTGGGCGAGGGCGTGGTACTTGTCGCTCTCGAGGCCGGGATAGCTCACCCAGGAGACCTTGTCGTTCGCGGCGAGGTGGCGGGCGACGGCGAGGGTCGAATCCGACTGGCGCTGCATGCGCAGCGGCAGGGTCTCGATCCCGGTGAGGATCATGAAGGCGTTGAAGGGCGAGAGCGCCGGGCCGAGGTCGCGCAGGCCGAGCACGCGGCAGGCGATGGCGAAGGCGAAGTTGCCGAAGGTCTCGCCGAGGACCATGCCGCCATATTCGGGGCGCGGCTTCGAGAGCATCGGGTAGCGCTCGTCGCCCGTCCAGTTGAACGTGCCGCCGTCGACGATGATGCCCGCGATCGAGTTCCCGTGGCCGCCCAGGAACTTCGTCGCCGAATGCACGACGATGTCCGCGCCGTGCTCGAAGGGCCGGATCAGGTAGGGCGAGGCCATCGTGTTGTCGACGATGAGCGGGATGTTCTTCGCCTTGGCGATCTTGGAGATCGCGGCGATGTCGACGATCACGCCGCCCGGATTGGCGATGGATTCGATGAAGATCGCCTTCGTCCGGCTGGTGATGGCCGCCTCGAAGGAGGCCGGGTCATCCGCGTCGGCCCATTTCACGCGCCAGTCGAAGTTCTTGTAGGAATGATTGAACTGGTTGATCGAGCCGCCATAGAGCTTGTTGGCGGCCACGAACTCGTCGCCCGGCTGCAGCAGGGCGTGCATGACGAGGAACTGCGCGGCATGGCCGGAGGCGACGCCGAGCGCCGCGGTTCCGCCCTCGAGCGCGGCGACGCGCTCTTCCAGCACGGCGCAGGTCGGGTTGCCGATGCGGGTGTAGATGTTGCCGAAAGCCTGGAGCCCGAACAGCGAGGCGGCGTGGTCCACGTCGTCGAAGACGAAGGAGGTCGTCTGATAGATGGGCGTCGCGCGCGCGCCGGTCGCGGCGTCGGGGGCGGCGCCGGCATGGATCGCGAGGGTGTTGAAGCCGGGAATCTGGTCGGCCATGGTCTCTCCTTGGGCTTCGTCCGGCGCTTGCTGCGCTTGCCCGACCGGTTAGCGGGGGCGGCCCGACAAGCCAAGCGCGCTTCGTTCCAAAGATCGGCCGGCGCGGAGAATCTTCTTCCCGGTCAGGTTCCACCCGTCGGAGGGGAGCCCCCCGGCGCGGCCGAGTGATGGGCGCCGAACAGGCGCCCGCGCTCGGTGACGAGAATGACGGCGAGCGCGGCGATCGTCAGAGCGAGATAGCCCGCCGTGATCGGCAGGACCGTGCCGTCGAAAGCCGCGCCGATGGCGAGTCCGCAGAGCGAGCCCATCACGGTCGTATAGACCCCGACCAGGGAGGAGCCCGTCCCGGCGACGCGCCCGAGGGGTTCCATGGCGAGCGCGTTGAAGTTGGGAAAGGCGAGGCCGAGCAGGAACTGCGAACAGGCCAGGATCAGGCCGAACAGGAGCAGCGGCGGCCGCCCGTCGAAAGACCACGCGAAGATGAGTTGCAGCAGGCCGAGCGTCGTCAGCACCACGACGCTGAGATGCGAGATCCGCCTCATGCCGAAGCGGCCGACCAGGGCCGAGTTGACGATGGCGGCCACGCCCTGCGCGCTCGCGACCAGCGCGAAGGCGAGCGGGAAGAGGTGGCCGAGGCCGAAGGTCTCGGTGAAGATCTGCTGCGAGGAACCGACCATCGCCATCACGCAGCCGAACATGAGGCCGACCGCGGTGGCGTAGCCGACGGTGATCCGGTTCGTCGCGACCGTGCCCATGGCGCGCAGGATGCGGGCGGCCGAGAAGGGCATCTTGTGCTCCGGCGCCAGCGTCTCGGGCATCCGCCGCAGGAACCAGAAGCCGAGCGCGAGCCCCGCGAGCAGCATCGCGACGAACAGCCCTTGCCGGCCGGAGGCCAGCAGGATGACGCTGCCGATGGCCGGGGCGAAGATCGGCACCGTGATGAAGATGCCCATGTTGATCGACATCACGCGGGCCATCTCGCGGCCCGCGAACCGGTCACGCACGATGGCGACCGACAGCACGCGTCCCGAGGCCGCGCCGATGCCCTGCACAAACCGGGCTGCGAGGAGCGTGTTGAGGTCGGTCGCGAACAGCGACAGCACGCAGCCGAGCAGGAAGATGCCGAGCCCCGCGAGATAGGCGCGCCGCCGCCCGAAGACGTCGGAGGCCGGCCCATAGATCAGCTGCGCGAAGCCGAAGCCGAGCATGTAGACGTAGACGACGAGCTGCAGCCGGTTCGGATCGGCGACGTCGAAATCGCGCCCGAGGATCGGGAAGGCGGGCAGGATGCCGTCGACCGCGAAGGCGGTGACGCCCATCATCAGCGCGGTGATGGTGACGAACTCGGCAAAGCCCGGGTTCGGCCGGCCGGGTTGCCCCCGGCTCGTCTCTTGCTGTCCCGTATCCATGGTCACTCCGGTGGCCCGAGCCGGCGGGGAGCATAGCCGATCGGGCATCCCAGGGATGCGACGTGTCGGATGCGTTGCCGGTCAGACCCGGCCGAAGGCGACGTATTGGGCGCCGAGGGGCAGGGCGCGGAAGGGTGCCTCGCACATGCCCGCCCAGCGTGCGGCGCTCGGCGCGAGGAGGAAATGGTGGCTTCGGACGTCCCGAAGCCCGGCCTCGCGAAGGAGGCGGCGGCTTTCGCCCGCACGCAGCAGGATCGCGTCGTCGTCGAGATCGCAGCGCGCGACCGCGAGGCGGGTCAGCGGGTTCCAGGGATTGTGCTCGATCAGCAGCACCAGGCCGTCCGGCCGCGTCACGCGGGCCATCTGGCCGAGCAGGGCGCGTCGCTCCGCGGGCGGAACGTGGTGGAACACGCACACCGCCAGCGTCGCGTCGAAGGAGGCATCGGGCCAGGGGAGGTCGTTCCCGTCCTGGGCGCGATAATCGATCGCGGGATGCCGCTGGCGGGCCGTCGCGAGGCAATCGGCGGACAGATCGCAGCCCGAGAGGCTGCGCGTGATCGGCTGCAGCGGCTCGTGCATCGCGCCGATGCCGCAGCCGACATCGAGAAGATCCGGCGGCCGAGGGCCGAAATGCCGCTCGAAGATGCCGGCCAGTTCGCGCACCTTGGCGAGGAGGAAGACCTCGTGCCTGACGCCCGAGAAGGCGATCGAGCGCTGGACGACGTCGTCGTAAGTCGCGCTGTAGCTGTCGAAAGGCGCGGCCATCAGGCGATCCGAAGCGCGGGGCCCGAGGTCCGCGGCCCGACATAGCGGGCCGATTCCCCATCGGTCGAGGCCGCCTCGTCGCGCTCGAAGCCGACGGCGCGGCCGACGACGTAGAGCGGGCGGTTCTTCACCTCGGCATGGATGCGCCCGACATAGAGCCCGACGATCCCCGTCATCAGCAGGTTCACGCCCGAGAGCAGCGAAAGCAGCACGACCGTCGAGGCCCAGCCCGCGACGAAGCCGGCCTGGTGCATCGCCTCCCACACGACCCAGCCGCCGAAGAGCAGCGCCGCCGCCGAGACGCCGGTGCCGAGCCAGAGCGCGAGCCGCAGCGGCACGTCCGAGAACGAGACGATGCCGTCGAAGGCGAGGCGGATCATCTTTCCGAGCGGGTAATGCGTCTCGCCGGCGGCCCGGGGCTCGCGATGGTAGGGCACGGCCGCCTGGCGGAAGCCCATCCAGCCGAACATGCCGCGCACGAAGCGGTCTCGCTCGGGCATCGCCTTGAAGGCATCGATGGCCTTGCGGTCGACGAGGCGGAAATCACCGACGTTTTCGGGAATGTCGACCGCCGTCAGGCGCCGCAGGAGCCCGTAGAACAGACGCGCGGTCAAGCGCTTGAAGCGCGTCTCGCCCTGGCGGGACAGCCTCTGCGCATAGACGATCTCGTGACCCTGACGCCAGGTTTCGGCGAGCCGGAGGACGATCTCCGGCGGGTCCTGGAGGTCGGCATCCATGACGATCACCGCATCGCCGCGCGCGACGTCCATCCCGGCCGTGATGGCGACCTGGTGGCCGAAATTGCGCGACAGTGCGAGGTAGCGGAAGCGGCTGTCGTCCCGCGCGCGGGCGGCGGCCACGATCGAGCCGGCATCGCGGCTGCCGTCGTCGACGATGATCACCTCGGCCGGCCCGTCGAGCTTCGGCAGCAGGGTATCGAGCCGATGCAGCAGGATGGGCAGCACGGCCTCTTCGTTGAAGATCGGGACGACGAGGCTGTAGACGGGCCGCTCTGGGTCGGCGATCGGCATGGACAAAGGCTCACGGCGGCGGTTTGCGCGGAGCTTGCCGGGTCATGGTTAAGGCCGGGTTGCGGGATGGGGCCGCTCTCGACGAGCTGATCGGCGCGATCTCGGCCTTTCGGCGTCCGCCCACCTGAACAAACTTTAATCCTGGCTCCAGAGCGGCTTCACGCGGCGTGTCCATATTGGCTCCATCGCCGGATGCCCCAGGGAACCGGCCAGAGTTTCAGAAGGAGCCACTCATGTCGTCCACGGGTCAGTCCGGTTCGTCCTCTCTGCGCCGCAAGGCGCTCGCCTCGGCAGCGGCCGTCGCCATCGTCGCGTCCGGCGCCGTCGGCGCCGCGGTTCTCGAAGGCCATCCCGCCTTCGCCCAGGCGCCCATCACCGTCTCGCCGCAGTCCCAGTCCCAGGCGCCGGCCTCCTTCGCGGATGTCGTCGATGCGGTGAAGCCGGCTGTCGTGTCGGTCAAGGTCATGATCGAGACCGCCTCCGACGAGGGCGGCATGGGATCGCGCATGGAGCGGCTGCCGCCGCAGCTCCGCGAACTGTTCGGCGACCGCTTCAGCGACCGCTCCGAAGGTGGCCCCCGCCGCCAGGCGCCGCGCCGCGGCCAGTCGCAGGGCTCGGGCTTCTTCATCTCGGCCGACGGCTTCGTCGTCACGAACAACCACGTCGTCCAGAAGGCGAGCCAGGTCGAGGTGACGACCGATGACGGTCGGACGCTGAAGGCCAAGGTCATCGGCTCGGATCCGAAGAGCGACCTCGCGCTGCTCAAGGTCGAGGAAGCGGGGACGTACCCCTTCGTCAAGCTTGCCCCGGCGCAGCCCCGCGTCGGCGACTGGGTCGTCGCGATCGGCAACCCCTTCGGCCTCGGCGGCACCGTGACCTCCGGCATCGTCTCGGCCCGCGGCCGCGACATCGGCGCGGGTCCTTATGACGACTTCCTGCAGATCGACGCCTCGATCAACCGCGGCAATTCCGGCGGCCCGACCTTCAACCTCCGGGGCGAAGTCGTCGGCGTGAACACCGCGATCGCCTCCCCCTCGGGCGGCAGCGTCGGACTCGCCTTCGCGATCCCGGCCGCCACGGTGGAATCGGTCGTTGCGCAGCTGAAGGATCACGGCTCGGTCAGCCGCGGCTTCCTCGGCGTCCAGATCCAGCCGATGACGAAGGACCTCGCCGAGGGCCTCGGGATCGACCGCACCAAGGGCGCGCTGATCAACTCGACCGAGCCCGGAACGCCCGCCGCCAAGGCCGGCCTCCGCTCCGGCGACGTGCTCGTCTCGGTGAACGGCCAGTCGGTCGCCGATGCGCGGGACCTCAGCCGCCGCATCGCCGGGCTCAAGCCGGGCAGCAAGGTGGACGTGGTCTATCTGCGCGACGGCCGGGAGCGGACGACCGAGGTCCAGCTCGGCGAGCTGCCCGAGCAGCGTAGCGCCAGCCTCGGCGACCGGGGCGGCGTCGAGCGCGGCTCGCTGCGGCTCGGCCTCCAGCTCGCGCCCGCTCCGCGCGGCGAGGATGGCGTCGCGGTGATGAACGTCGATCCGGACGGACCGGCCGCCGGCCGGGGGATCCGCGAGGGCGACATCATCGTCGAGGTCGGCGGCAAGACGGTCCGCGATCCCTCGGACGTCGCGGACGGCATCAAGGCGGCGCGGGCCGATGGCCGCAAGGCGGTGCTGATGCGGGTCAAGAGCCGCGACGGCACGCGCTTCGTCGCGATCGCATTGTCGCCCAACGCGGGCTGACCGCAGGGACCGGCCGTCCGCAAGACGGCTGGTTGCTCCAGAGGGGAGCAAAAAGGGGCGGGACCGAAAGGTCCCGCCCCGATTTCGTTGGGCGATGCGGTCGCTGGAGCGTGCCGCTGAGAACCGGAAGCTGGCCTTCCGGTAACAGCGCGCTCCGACAATGACTCAGAGCACGCTGTTGTGTCCGTGAAACAGCAGCGTGCTCCAGGCCGAGGGTCAGCCGATCCGGCCGCTCGCATGGGCGAGGACGAGGAAGACCCGTCCCGTGTCCGAGCCCAGATAGGCGCGCCGCATCTCCTCGCCGTTGGCATAGCCCGGCAGGCCGTCCAGCAGCCGCTCGAACTCGCCGACATAGCGGTCGACCGTCTCGCGGAAGCCCTTGTCCGCCTCGTAGCTCGCCTGCACCTCCTCGAAGATGTCCCGGCCGCGCGGACCGTACAGGTCGGCCGTGAAGACGGCCTCGTCGCCGAGCCGGTGCCGTTCCCAGAGCCGAAGCGCCTCGTCGCCGTCGATCAGGCCCGCGAGGTCGCTCGAGATCGTGTCGAGCGAGCGCACGCGCCGGGGCTCCGGCTTGGCAGCGGGTTGCGCCCGCCGTCCCTCTTCGCGCGAGGCATCGACCGCCGCGGCGAGCCGCCCGCGTCCGCCCTCGGTCCGGGCGGGTTTTGCAGCCGGCGCCGCGGGTTCGGGCCGGGCGGGCACGGGAGCGGGAATGGGAGCCGGCTCGGGCGTCTCGGTGCGGCCGCGCGAGATCGCGACGTCGTGGCCGCGATTCGAGCGGGAGACGAGGGCGCTGAGTTCACTGAGCGCCTTGATCTGCTCCGCCACGACGCGGCGCATCTCGGCTGCCGCGGCCTCCGTCTCGGCCGGCAGGCCGACCACGCCCTGGCGCAGCTCGGAGCGGGTGCGCTCGAGCTCCTCCTGGATCGTGCCCGTCATGCCGCGCAGGTCGCCGGCAGCGTGCCGGAAGCCTTCGAGCGCCCGCTCGATCCGCTGGGCCATCTCGCCGTTGAGGTCCTCGAACAGATGGCGCAGCTCCGCGACCGACCGCTCGACCTCCTCGTTCGAATGGCTGCGCAGCCGCTCGAACTCGCGGGTGAGCGAGGCCGAGGCGCTGTCCGCGCCCGAGGCGAGGGCCGTCCGGACCGCGGCGGCCCTGTCCTCGGCGTCGCCGATCGTCTCCGACAGGAGTGCGGCGAGCTTGCGGGTCTCGTCCGAGAAGCTCCGCGCCCGCTGGTCGACCGCGTCGAGGAGCGAGGCGAGGCTCGCCTGACGCTCGACCAGGGCCGTCGTCATGCGCGCTTCCACCGTCCCGAGGTCGGTGGTCGCCGTATCGAGCGCGGCGAGCTGGACGCGCGTGCCCTCGGCAAGGGCGCGCCCGCTCGTGTCGAGCTGCCCGACGAGGGTCGAGACCTCCCGCAAAGCGCCGCCCGAAGCCTGTTTCAGCGCGCCGACCTGATCCGACAGGAGATCCGCCGCCCGCGTCGTCTCGTTGGTGACGTCGGACAGCAGGCTCTGGAGCTGGTGGATGCGGCCGGCGAGGCCGTCCTCGATCGCCTCGAGATTGCCCTGCGCCTCCGAGGAGACGTGCTGGACGAGCCCGTTGGCCTCGCCCAGCCGGCGGATGATCGACTGGAACTCGTTGCGCAGGTTGTCCTGGGCCGAGACGAGGTTGCCGATCGCCTCCTGGGTGCGGTCCTCGACGCTCGTCCGAAGAGCTTCGACCGAGCCCGTGTATTGCGATCCGATCTCGGCGAGGCGCGTGCGCAGCTTCTCGAGGATCTCGTCCCCGCGTTCGCTGAGCAATCCGCTGACGCGGTCCGCGACCTGGTTCAGGTTCGCCGCGAGTCCGTCGGACTTCGCCGCGATCGCCGATGTCAGCGCGTCGCCGCGGTCGACCACGAGGCTCCTCAGGCTCTCGGTCCTGCGATCGAGCGAGCCGGCGAGATCGTCGCCCTCCGTCCTGATGACGTCGGCGATCTCCTTGCCGCGCTGCTCGATGGCGGCCGCGACGGAGACCCCGCGCTCCTCCACGAGTTCGCGCAGGGTGGCGGTGCGGTCGTCGAGCAGCGAGCGCAGCGCGTCCGTTCCCCGGTCCAGCCGTTCGGCGGCCGAGCGGCTGCCCTGGTCGATCGCACCGGCGATGGCCTGCGTGTGGCTGCCGATCAGCGATGCCGCGGCCGTGCCGCGTGTCTCGACGACGGCGGTGAACTCCGCCGTCCGCTTCTCGAACAGCTCCGACAGGTCGGCCATCTGCTTGCCGAGCGTCAGGGCGATCGAGTCGCTCCGGCGTTCGAGGATCGAGCCGAGGGTCGCGGTGCGCCGGTCGAGGAGGTCCGTGAAGGCGGTCGCACGCTCGTCCATGAGCTGCGATGCGGCCTCGGTCTTCTCGCCGATCGCGCCGGCCTGGCGCTCGAGGATCTGGCTCACCTCGGCGACCTGGTTGCCGAGGGTCGCGATGACCGCCTGGCCGCGCCGGCCGATCTCCTCGGCGAGGGTGCTGCCACCCTTGTCGACCAGGCTGCCGAACGCCTCCATCCGAGCCGCGAACGTCTCGCCGAGACGCCCGACGGCCGCCTCGATCGAGCCGGACACGACACGGCCCTGCTCGTCGATCGTCCGGGCGAGGCCGCCGCCCCGCTCGTCGAAGAGCCGCGTGAAGGCCGTGCTCGCGGTATCGAACAGACGCGCCGCCTCGGCCATCCGGGCGCCGATCTGCTTGGAGGCCGCTTCGCCCTGCACCGTCAGCGTCCGGGCAGCCTGCCCGCCCTGTTCGTCGAAGACGCGGGACAGTTCGGCGAGCCGGGTCCCGATCTCGGTGACGACCGCCTCGCCCTGCGCCGAGAGTCCGCGCATGGCTTCGCCGCCGCGCTCCTCGAAGGCCTGAGTGACCTCCGCGAGCCGCTTGTCGAGTTCGCCCGAGACGGCCTCGGTGCGGCGCGTGAGCGTGCGGACGAGTTCGCCGCCGCGCTCGCCGAGCAGCATCGTGATGCGGTTCGTCCCCGTGTCGAGGAGATCGGACACCTCCGCGATCTGGCCGCCGAGCGAGGCCGTGATCAGCGCGCCCTGGCGGGTGATCCCGTCCGTCGCGGTCCGTCCGCGCTCCTCGATCAAGGCCGCGACCCTGGTGGATTCGGTCTCGAAGAGCTTGCCGACCTCGGCGATCTGGCCCGTGAGGGCGGCGTCGATCTGGGCCCCCTGGCGGGCGAGGCCGCCCACGACCGCGTCTCCGCGCTGCTGCAGGAGGTCGCCGACTTGCGAGCTGCGCATCTCCAGCATGTCCGCCAGCTTGGCGAAATGCTCCGACAGCGTCCCGTCGATCTGTGCGCCCGTCTGCGCCAGCCCCTCGACGATGGTGTCGCCGCGCTGCTGCAGGAGGTCGCCGATCCGGGTGGTTCCCGCTTCCAGGCGCTCGGCGGCCTTGGCGAAGTGATCGGCGAATGCCGCGTCGATCTGGGAGCCGTGCTGGGCCAGTCCTTCGACGACCGACGCACCACGCCGCTGAAGCACCTCGCCGATCCGGGCCGCGCCCGTGTCGAGAAGCTTGGACAGCTCGGCGATGCGCCCGTCCAGGGCGGTCTGGATCGTCGAGCCCTGGCTGTCGAGGCCCTCGGCCGCCGCGCGGCCGCGCTCGTCGAGCAGGGTCGCGAGCTGCGCGCTGCCTTCGCCGAGAAGGGCCGCCAGAGCCTTGATCTGGTTGCCGATCGAGGTCGAGGCGAGCGCGCCCTGGCGGGTGAGACCGTCGGCGGCCTTGCGGCCTCCCTCCTCGAAGAGACGGGTCAGGTCCGCGATCCTGGCGTCGAGGTCCCGCGTGACGGTCTCGCCGCGGCCGGACAGCGCCGCCAGCGTCTCGCCGCCGCGCTCGTCGAAGAGACGCGACAGCTCCGTCATCTGCTCCTCGATCCGGGCCGTGACCGCTTCTCCCTGGCCGGTCAGGCCGGCGAGCAGCTGGCCTCCCTGGTCGCCCATCAGCGTCGAGAAGCGCTGCGCGCCCTTCTCGAACAGGTCCGTCACCTCGGCGATGCGGTTGCCGAGGGTCGCGCTGACGGCGTCGCCGTGGCGCTTCAGGCCTTCGACGGCGGCGAGGCCGTCCTGGCCGAACAGGCGGCCGATCTCGGCCAGCGAGCCCTGCATGGCGTCGCGCACCGTCGCGCTATGGCCGCTCAGCGCGCCGGCGATCTCCTCGCGGGCCGAGGCGAGCAGCGTGCCCAGCCTCGCGCTGCCGGTATCGATGGCGCGATCCAGCTCGATCACCTGCGCGTCGACGCGCTCGGCGAAGCCCCGGCCATGCAGTTCGAACCGGCCGGCGAGGTTGGCACCCTTCTCGTCGAAGAGACGGGCAACAGTCCCGATCCGCTCGTCCAGGATCGCCGCGATCGTGTCGCCACGCTGGCGCAGGTCCTCGACGAGGGCCGGCGAGCGCTCTTCGATCAGCGTGCGGAACTCCGCGTTCCCCTGGTCGAACAGGCGCGCGACCTCGGCGATCTGGCCTCCGAGGGTCGTCGTGATGCCGAGCCCCTGCCGGGCGACGATCTCGACGAGACCGTTGCCGCGCGTCTCGAGGATGAGCCCGAGCTTCGCCATCCGGTCTTCGAGGAGGTCTGCCGCCGCGCCCGTCTGGGCGGTGAAGGCGGAGAGGGCCTCGTGGCCGCGCTGGCCGATGAGCGACGAGGCGGTGGTTCCGCGCTCCTCGATGAGGGCGGTGAGCCGCGCGGTATGCGTGTCGAAGGCGATTTCGGCCGCCCCGGCCTGCGATTCGATGCGGGAGGCCGCTTCCCGGCCTGCCCGTTCGATCCGGTCGGCCAGCGAGGCCGAACCGCTCTCCAGCATCGATTCGAGGCCGGACGTGCGGTCGGCGAAGAGGGTGGCGATCTCCGTCGCCTGATTGCCGAGCGTGCCGATGACCGCCTGGCCGCGGCTCTGGAGCAGGTCCGCCACCTCGCCGCCGCGCTGCGAGACGAGATCGGCGAGCGCGCTCGTGCGCTGGTCGAGCAGCTGGACCGCTTCCGAGGTCCGGTTGCCGAGCGTCGCGATCATCTCCTGGCCACGGCGCGAGACGAGATCGGCGAAGCCGGCGCTCTGCTCGTCGATCATGGCCGCGAGGCCGGTGGTGCGGTCGTCGATCGTGCCGGTGAAGCCCTTCAGGCGGCCATCCAGCACCGCGACGAGGTTCTCGGTGGCCCGGTCGATCGTCGCCGTGAGGTCGGCCGAGCGTTCCCCGAACGTCTGGCTGCGCTCGTCGAGCAGGTCGGCGAGGCCCTTGCCGCGCTGGTCGAGCAGGGCGGTGAGGTCCGTCATCCGCGCGCCGAGCGTGGCGAAGACGGAGCGGCCGGCTTCGTCGATCCCGGCGGCGAGCGCGAGGCGCTTCTCGTCGGCGAGGGAGGCGAGGGCGGTGGCGCGCTCCTGCGTCGTCGTCCCGAAGGCTTCGGTCCTGGCGTCGAGCAGCTCGACGAGGGCGCGGCTGCGCTCGTCGATCGCCTCGATCAGGCTGCGGGCGTGGCTGGTCATCGCAGCCTCGACCTCGCGCTCGTGGTTCTGGAGCGCGGATGTGAGGGACGTCGCCTGCTGGCCGATCGTCTGGTCGAGCACGCGGCCACGCTCGTCGATCGTCAGCGCGGTGACGCCGAGCGGCGCGACGACGCGCGTCTCGAGCTGCCCGAGGCTGTTCTCCAGCGTGGCGGAGATGCGGTCGGCCCGCGATCCCAGCGCCTCCTCGATCTCTTCGGCCTTGCCTTCGAGCGCCGCCCGGATGGCGGAGGTCCGGGCGACCACGTCGCGCGTGATCTGCTCGGACTGATCCCGCAGCATCTCGTGCAGGTCGCGCGAGCTGGTGGCGAGAAGCTCGGCAAGTTCCTTCGCCTTCCGGTCGAGCCCGCCAGCATGGTCGCCGATGGTCTCGTTGATGCGGAGGGTAAGCGCCTCGATGTTCTGGCCCACGGCCTCGGCATTGGCCTTGAGGCCGGCAGCCATCTCGCGCCCGTTCTCGACGAGAACGCGCGCCATTTCGCGGGTGCGCTCGACGAGCGCCTCGTTGAGGGCGGTGGTGCGGGCGGCGATGCGCTGCTCGAGCTGGCCGGTGACGGCCTCGAGCGAACGGCCGACCTGCTCGGTGCGCTCGGTCGCGTGGCGATCGAGGCTCACGAGGCCTGCCTGCAGCGCCTCCTGCGTCGCGCGCGCCTGGGCGATCAGCCCCTCGGACAGCTTGACGCCGTCGACGGAGACGATCCGGTTCATGTCCTCGAGCCGGGCGTTGAGCTGCTCCGTCAGCGCGGCGACGTCGCGCGACAGGCGCTCCGACAGGGCGCCGCCACGGGTGCCGACCGTCTCCTCGAACGCCGTCAGATGGGCGCCCAGCGTATCGTCGAGCGCCTTGCCCCGGCCGACGACGGTCTCCTCGAAGCCGGCAAGACGGGCCGACAGGGTCTCCTCGAGGCTGCGGCCGCGGGCGGTGATCTGCTCCTCGAAGCTGAGGAGGCGGGCGCCGACGAGGTCGTCGACCTCCTTGCCGCGCGTCGCGAGCGCGTCGGTGAGGCGCGTGCCCGTCGTCGAGAGGATCTCGTTGATCTTCATGCTCTGGCCGGCGAGGGCGCGCACGACCTCGCGCCCGGTATTGGCCAGGGCCTCGTTGGTCTCCGCCGTCCGGCGGGCGAGTTCCTCGGCGATCTCGCGCGCCTGGGAATCGACCGTCCCGCCGGCCTCGCTCAGGCGCCGCGACAGCTCGTTGGCCACCTTGTCGATGGTGGTGTTCAGCGCCCCCTGCGCCTCGGCCGTCTGGGCGTCGAGGGCATGGCTCAGCTTCTCGCCGAAGCCCGAGAGGTTGGTTTCGAGCGCGCCGCCACGCACGCGGATGCTCTCGTCGATCCGACGGCTGACCTCGTCGAGCTTCTCGGTGAGTTCCGAGCCGCGCGCCGACAGGTCCTCGCCGCTGACCTTGCCGACGGTCTGGATGCGCTCCTGCAACTCGGCGCCGAGGCGGTCGAACTCGGCGGTCACGCCGGTCCCGGAGAGCTTGATGCGACCCGCGAGATCGTCCCCGCGGCGTGTGATCTCCTCGAAGACGGCGGCGGAGACGCTCTGAAGCGCCGATTCGAAGGCGTTGCCGCGCAGCCCGAGCTCATGCGCGACGGCCGCGCCGGCCGTGGCGATCCGGTCGCGCGTCTCCGTGCCGTGGCTCTGGATCGCGTCGGCGACGCCGCGGCCGGCCTCCTCGATCGCGCCGCGGGCGCCTTCACCCTGGGCGCGGATGCTCTCGGCGACCGTCGATCCGGTCGAGGACAGGGTTTCGGTGAGGGCGCGCCCGCCGCTCGCCAGCGTCTCGGCGAGTTCGGTCGACGCCGTGGCGAAGCCCGTCTTGGCCTCTTCGCTGCGCAGCCGGATCGCGTCCGCCAGGGTGGAGGCGATCGCGTCGAGCCCCTCGCGCGCGGTGCGGCTCTCCTCGGCCAGGGTCTGGCTGAAGCGGCTCGCGGCCGTCTCGATGCCGGTGCGGGCTTCCTCGCCGCGCAGATGCAGGGCCTCGGCGACGCTGGCGCCCGTGGCCGCGAGGCTTTCCGTCAAGCCGCGGCGCTCGACGATCAGCGTCTCGCTGAAGCGGGCGGCGCTCGCCTCCATCTCGCTGCGGGCTTCCTCGCCCTTGAGGCGGATCGCCTCGGCGATCCCGCCGCCGGTCGCCGACAGCGTCGAGGTCAGCTCGCGGCCCTGCGTCGCGATCGTGGCGGTCAGGCCCGCGGCGGCGCCGTGGAACTCGGTCGTCACCTCGTTGCCGCGGCCGCGGATCTCGTCGACGACGCCGCTGCCGATCCGGGAGAGGCCGTCGAGGAGCTCGCGCGTCTGCGTCGAGAGGGTTTCGGTCAGGCGGCCGGCGGTCTCCTCGATGCCGGTTCTCGCCTCCTCGGTCCGCTGCTGCAGCGTTTCGGCGATGGTGATGCCGGCGAGGTTGAGGCCGTCGGTCAGGTCGCGGCCGCGGCCGCCGATCGTGGTCGCGAGGGCCTCGATCGCGCCGTCGAATTCCGAGCGCACCTCGGTGCCGCGTGTCCGGATGAGGTCCGCCGCCTCGCGGCCGGTCGTCGACAGGCTCGTGGTGAGGTCGGTCTTCTGGCGTTCGAGCAGCCCGAGCAGTTCCTCGCGCAGCGCGCCGAGCGCGGAGGTCGCGGAATCCTGCTGGGTCGCGATGCCGGCGACGAAGCTCTTCGTCGAGCCGTCGAGCGTGTCCCGCACCTCGGCCGAACGGGCCGTGACGGTCTCGACCAGGGCGGTCGCGCTCCGCTCCATTTCCTGGCGCGCCTCGCCGCCGCGAAGGACGATCTCCGAGACGAGGCCGGTGCCGACGCTCGAAATCTCGTCGCGCAGTGCCGAACCCCGCGTCGTGATCTCGTCGACGATGCCGGTGCCGGTCTTGGCGATGGTCTCGCGCAGGGCGTTCGTGCGGGCGTCGATGCCGCTTTCGATGTCCCGCCCGGTCTGGGCGATCTGAAGGTTGATCTCGTTGGTGCGCGTGACGAAGTTGCTTTCGAGCGCCTGGGCGGCGCGCTCGAGCGAGGCGCGCGCCTCTCCGCCCTGGGCGACGAGGGAGCCGATCACCTCGGTACCGGTCTCGGCCAGGGTCCGGGTGACGCGCGTCGCGCCTTCCTGGAGGCTGCGCGTCAGGATCTCGCCCGTGCGCTCGAACGCGACCGTCACGTCGGCCGCCTTCGAGGTGAGGGCGCCGGTGACGGCGTCGCCGGCGGCCGTGACGTCGCGCTTGACCGTCTCGGCGGTCTCGCTGATCCGCTCGACGATGTCGGCGCCGCGCACGCCCAGATCGGTGACGAGGCCGCTCGCAGCCCGTTCCAGCGCGCGGTTGAGATCGTCCGAGCGCTTGTCGAGGCTCGACGTCACGCGCGATCCGGCGGCTTCGATCGTCTCGATGATGCGGGCGCCGCTCTCGTTGAGCTGCCCGGACAGGTTGCCCTGCGCGTCGGTGATCGCGGCGCGGATGCGCTCGGCGTTCTGCACGACGGAATCCTGCTGCGCCGTCAATTCCTCGAGCAGCCTGCGGATACGGTGCTCGTTATCGGCATAGGCACGCTCGAGCGTCGTGATCTCGGAGCGGACCATCGTCTCGAGTTCACCCGCACGGGCGAGGGCGCGTTCGAGGCCGTCGCCGACGGCGCCCACCTCGCGCCGCACGGTGCGCGATACGGACATCACGCCCCGCGAGGCGAAATCGTCGGGCTTGGCGAGACGGATCGCGACCTCGCCGACCGCGCGGGCGACGAGGCGCATCTCCCGCGAGCGGACCGCGAGCATCCCCGCGATGAAGAAGAGAAGGACGGGACCGAAGGCGACCGCACTCGCGAGCGCGATCTGGATCGGCGACAGGCCCGTCGCATAGGCCTGCAACTCGCCGGGGGCGACGCGCCACCAGACGAGGGTGGCAAGGCCCGCGAGCCAGGCGATGCTCGCGAGCGCGGCGACCCAATAGGCCCCGGCCGAGGGCCGGCCGAGCAGCGCGCGCGTGAGGATCGCCACGTCCTGGCTGTCGTCGTTGGCGACGGAGGTCGTGTCCGGCGAGATGATTTCAGCGGGCGGCGTGCGCCCGGGCTCCGCGACCGTTGTGCCGTCCTGCCCGTCGAACAATGCCTGTTCGACGGCCGAGATCCCGGCCTGGTTGGAAGGGGGGAGCTTCTGTTCGATCGCCATCTGCCGCCTCGGTGACGCAACGCGCGGAACTCGATCGGCGGCGCTCGCACCTGCGCCGCGTCGTCCCCCGGAACCGGCCTCCTCAGACACGGCCCGGCGGACAAAGGTTAATCCGCGTTTACCATAGCCAGTCTAGGTCGGGAGGCCAGGGGAGGGAACCCGATGGGCCGCGCGAGCTGTGAACGTCGTTAACGCCTGAGTAACCACCCGGCCGCAAGTCGCTCGATTCGACTCGAAAATGCGAAAGTTTTGAGCGATCCCCTTCCTGGCCGGAATCCACGGCCGGACGCGAGTCGGATCCGCCCATGACCAGTGATACCGATCTTGTGGATTTCGGCTTCCTCCGGCAGCAGACCTTCGGAGACGAGGTGCTGGAGCGCGACCTGCTCCGCCTGTTCCTCGGCCAGTGCAAGACCCTTCTGCCGGTGCTGGTCCAGGAAGATGACCTGATCGCCCGGCGGGACGCGGCGCACAGCCTGCGAGGTGCGGCGAGTTCACTCGGGGCTCAGCGGATCTCCGAGGTCGCATTGCTGGTCGAACTCGCGGCGATGGCTGGCGAAGCGCGGTCCGGCGCCGACCTCCGACGCGCGATCGAGGCGACGGAGCGGGTGATCTCGCTCCATCTCGCGGCCCGCGCGGCGTGATTGGACTCGTTACAGACACCCTCGCCAAGGCGGCGAACGTCGCCTAAATCTCCCGAGCGCCCGGCTCCTCTCGCGGGCGTGCGGAGAAACAATGCCCAAAATCACCTTCATCGACGTCGCCGGAGCGTCGCGGGACGTCGATGCGCCGGCCGGCTGGACCGTGATGGAAGCGGCCGTCAAGAACGACATCCCCGGCATCGAGGCGGAATGCGGCGGTGCCTGCGCCTGCGCGACCTGTCACGTCTATGTCGATGACGCTTGGCTCGACAAGGTCGGTCAGGCGGAGGATATGGAAACGGACATGCTCGACTTCGCGTCCGACCTCCGGCCGAGTTCGCGCCTGTCGTGCCAGATCAAGATCACGTCCGAGCTCGACGGGCTGGTCGTTCACACACCCGAGCGCCAGGGATAGGAAGCATGGTAGACAGCCGGCCCGTCGTCGTCGTCACGGGAGGAAGCCGCGGCATCGGAGCTGCCGTCTCGCGGCTCGCCGCCGCACGCGGCTTCGACGTGGCGGTGAATTATCGCTCCGAGGCCGAAGCCGCCGAGCGCGTCGTCGCCGATTGCCGCGCCGCGGGAGCCCGCGCCTGCGCCATCCAGGGGGACATGGCGGTCCAGGCCGACATCGTCGCGCTGTTCGACAAGGCCGCCGCGGAACTCGGTCCGATCGCGCATCTCGTCAACAATGCCGGCGTCACGGGCAAGTCGAGCACGCTCGCCGAGGCTTCGCCGGACGTCATCCGCTCCTCGATCGACATCAATGTCACCGGCGTGATCCTCGTCGCGCGCGAGGCGGCTCGGCGCATCTCCACCCGCCGCGGCGGTCCGGGCGGCTCGATCGTGAACATCTCGTCGGTCGCGGCCGAGTTCGGGAGCCCGAACGAATACGTCTGGTACGCGGCCTCGAAGGGGGCGGTGGATTCGCTGACGATCGGATTGTCGAAGGAGCTCGCACCGGACGGTATCCGGGTGAACACCGTGGCACCGGGCATGACCATGACCGACATCCACGAGCGCTCGACCGAGGATGCGGGCCGCATCGAGCGGATACGGCCGCATATCCCGCTTCAGCGCATCGGCGAGCCCGAGGAGATCGCGGAAGCCGTCGTGTTCATGATGTCGGATGCGGCGTCCTATATCAGCGGCGCCAAGCTCAAAGTGTCCGGCGGGCGGTGATCGCCGTCCGCCCGGGGCGGCGGGCGGCCTGGAAGCCCGCGCCTCGGCTCCGGGGGAGGGCGCCCACGAACCGCCTGACGGTCGGCAGGATTCCGGCCACGATCCGTTGCACGCCCTCCGGCGAGGGGTGGACGCCGTCGATCAGCCGGTAGCGTGGCTCGGCCCACAGGCCGGCATAGAAGTCGGGATACGCGATCAGCCGATAGCGCCGGGCGAGCGAGCGATAGACCTGCTCGAACCCGGCGGCGTCATGCATCCAAGGGATGGGCATGCGGAAGCCTGCCAGCAGGACCGGAATGCCGCGGGCGCGCAGCCGCGCGATGATCTGCTCCAGCGCGTTCCGCGTTGCGAGGGGCGAGGTCATCCGGATCATGTCGTTGGCGCCGAGTTCGAGGATCACGCCGTCCGTGTCGGCGGGGACGTCCCGGTCCAGCCGTGCGAGGCCGCCCCAGCTCGGATCGTTGGTGACGGCGGCGTCGACGACCGTGACGTCGATGCCGCTACGCTTGAGGCTTGCCTCGAGAACGGCCGGAAAGGCCTGGGCGCGCGGGATGAGAAAGCCCGAACTCAGGCTGTCGCCGAGCACGACGAGCTTCAGCGGACGCGAGGATCGGGCCTCGGTCGGCCCGCCGAGGAGCGTGGCGGCCAAGGCGAGCATGGCCAGGAGCAGGAGGTGGCGTGGCGAGGGCATGACCGGAGCTGCGTCGGGACGATGGGTGGAGACGGCGAAAGCCAATTCCATGCCGGTGGCCGCAGTCGGTGTTCGCCCGCACCCGTGCCGCCCGCACCCTTGCCGCCCCGATGCTCGCCCCCGTCCGAGCGAGGCGGTCATGTCCCGTCGCCTCTTTTCGATATGCTTCGACATGAAGGGCCCGGCTACATGGGCCGGGCATCTCTCACGCCGCGGCCGATGCAACGGCGGCGTGGGAGGGAAGCAGCAGCCGCACTTCCCGCCGAAACGGGAACTCACTAAGGCAACGCCATGTCCGATACTCAGAACATCCGTCCCGATGATGTCGTCGAGGTCGGCGGCGTCCGCTTCGGCAACCGCCTGCCGCTGGCGCTGATCGCCGGGCCCTGCGCCATGGAGAGCCGCGAGCACGCGCTCGAGATGGCGGAGGCGATCAAGGAGATCGCCGACAAGGCCGGGATCGGCCTCGTCTACAAATCCTCCTTCGACAAGGCGAACCGCTCGTCGGTCGCGAGCCCTCGGGGGATCGGCCTCGCCAAGGCCGTCGAGGTCTTCGCCGAGGTCAAGGAGCGCTTCGGCCTCCCGATCACGACGGATGTCCACGAGATCGAGCAATGCGCCCCCGTGGGCGAGGTGGCCGATATCCTCCAGATCCCGGCCTTCCTCTGCCGTCAGACCGACCTCCTCATCGCGGCGGCGAAGACCGGGCGGGTGGTGAACGTCAAGAAGGGTCAGTTCCTCGCGCCCTGGGACATGGGGAACGTCGCCGCGAAGCTCCGCGCGACGGGCAATGCCCGGGTGATGGTGACGGAGCGCGGCGCCTCCTTCGGCTACAACACGCTCGTCTCCGACATGCGCTCGCTGCCGATCATGGCGGAGACGACCGGCGCGCCGGTGATCTTCGACGCGACCCATTCCGTGCAGCAGCCGGGCGGGCGCGGGACGACCTCGGGCGGGGAGCGCCGATTCGTGCCTGTCCTTGCCCGGGCCGCGGTCGCGGTCGGCGTCGCCGGGGTCTTCATCGAGACCCATGAGGATCCGGACAACGCGCCCTCGGACGGCCCGAACATGGTGCCGCTGAAGGAACTGCCGGCGCTCATCGACCAGCTCGTGGCCTTCGACGCGATCGCCAAGGGGACGACGAAGGGCCGCGTGGCGTGACCTCTCCCGCCGCGGCCTCGACGGATCCCGCCGAGGTCCGGCGGACCATCCTGATCCTGTCGGTCTGCGGCTTCGCCTCGGCGCTCTCGACGCGTTTCGTCGATCCGATGATCACCGTCATCGCGCGCGATCTCGAGGCCGATCCGCTGCGCGTCGCGCTTCTGTCGACGGCCTATGCGCTGCCCTACGCGCTGATCCAGCTCGTGCTCGGCCCGATCGGGGACGCGCTCGGCAAGGAGCTGGTCACGAAGATCATCATGGTGGTGCTGACGGTGACGACGCTCGCCTGCGCCGCCGCTCCGGACCTGACGACGCTCTTCGTCTTCCGCGTGCTCTCCGGCATGGCCGCAGGCGGCATCATTCCGATGGGGCTCGCGACGATCGGCGACCGCGTGCGGATGGTCGACCGCCAGGTCGCGATCGGCCGCTTCCTGACGGCGGTCCTCACGGGGCAGCTTCTCGGCGGGATCGGCGCAGGCTTGGTGGCCGATGGGTTCGGCTGGCGGGGGGTGTTCCTGTTTGCGACGCTGCTCACCGCCGCGTCGACGGTGGCGGTGCTGATCGGCTTCCGGGGCTACCGGTCGGCCGGCGGCGAACTCAGCTTCGCCTCGGCCGGTCGGCGCTACCGGAGCATCATCGCGATCGGGCGCGTGCGCTGGCTGGTCCTGTTCGTGTTTGCGGAAGGCATCCTGGTCTACGGCGTGCACCCCTATATCGCGGCCATGCTGGAGGCCTCCGGCACCGGCGGTCCCACCGAGGCGGGCATCGCCATCGCGGCCTTCGCGGTCGGCGGCATCCTCTACACGCTGGTCGTGCGCTGGCTCCTGAACACGCTGGGTCTCTTCCGGATGCTGCGCGTCGCCGGCTTCATCGCCGGCGCCGGCTATCTCGCGCTCGCACCGGTGCTGCCGGCCTGGGTGGCCGCGATCGGCCTGTTCGTGGTCGGCATCGGCTTCTACATGCTCCACAACTCGTTCCAGACGCAGATCACCGAGATGGTGCCGACGGCCCGCGCCTCGGCCGTGTCCCTGCACGCTTTCGGTTTCTTCATCGGTCAGGCGCTCGGCCCGGTCCTGTTCGGGCTGGTTCTGGCCAGCCAGGGCCGGGCCACGGCCTTGATCGCCTGTGCCTGCGGCCTCGTCGTCCTCGGGTTGACCGCGGGCTACGTCCTCTCGCGACCGGCGAGCCCGGCCGGCCGCTGAACCGACAGAATCATCCTCTCTAGAGGCGCGACGCAAAGGGGCGGGGAGAAGCCATGCCGATTGTCGGAGCCATTTTCGGCGCCATCGTGATGGGGCTGATCTACTGGATCATGTGGGGCGGAGGGCTCGCCTATATCGACGCCGCGCTCAACTCCCGCCAGGAGCGGAAGCGGCGCGAGCAGAACGCAATGCGCCGGATCGAGAGCGACAGGGAGGCGGCCAAGGCGCCGCTGCGCTCGATCACCGATCCGCGCGAGGCGGCGACGGCGCTGATGCTCGCCGTCGCGCGAAGCCGGGGCGAGATCACGCCCGAACAGACCACGGCGATCACGGGGCAGATGCGCGAGCGGCTGGGCTTCGACGGCGACGTCGATCACCGGCTCAGCTATTGCCGCTTCGCGGCGGAGAAGCTGGCGGCGCCGGAGGCCGCCATCGACGAGGTGGCGCCGCTTCTGCGCGGCGCGCTCGATCCGCATGAGAAGGAGGAGCTCCGCGCCATGCTGGAGCAGGTCTCGGCCCTGCACGGCGGCCCGACCGACCGTCAGGAGCGTTTCGTCGGCACCCTGATGCGGCGGATCAACGAGGCCGCCTGAGGGCGCTCACCGCCCCCGATAGGGCGCGACGCCCTGGTCGGGCAGCCACAGGTCCTTCGGCGGCGCGCCGGTCTGCCAGAATACGTCGATCGGGATGCCGCCGCGCGGATACCAATAGCCGCCGAGCCGCAGCCAGCGCGGCTCGAGCAGCCCCGCGAGCCGCTTGCCGATCGCGACCGTGCAATCCTCGTGGAAGGCGCCGTGGTTGCGGAAGCTCGCGAGATACAGCTTGAGCGACTTCGATTCGACCAGCCAGTCGCCGGGCACGTAGTCGATCACGAGGATCGCGAAATCGGGCTGCCCGGTGACGGGACAGAGCGAGGTGAATTCCGGCGCCGTGAACCGCGCGAGGTAGTCCGTATCCGGATGCGGGTTCGGCACCCGGTCGAGCTGGGCATCCTCGGGCGAGGCGGGGAGGGCGGCCGAGCGGCCGAGCAGAAGATCGGTCATGGTCGGGAGGTAGCGGGCGCGCCCGATCCGTCAAGGGCCTCGCGCCTCGCGCCGCGCGCAAGGGCCTCGCGCCGCGCGAATGTCTCTGCCAAAGCCGGTCCATGCCCACCCGACCGAATTTCGATGCCTCCTTCCGCCGGAGCCTGCACGATCTGTTCGTCTGGCGCCGCGACGTGCGTCGCTTCCGTCCCGACCCCGTCGGGGAGGATGTGCTCGAGGCGCTCCTCGGGGTCGCCGCGACGGCTCCCTCGGTCGGCCTGAGCCAGCCCTGGCGCTTCGTCGTGGTCGAGGAGGGACGGCGGCGGGAGGCCGTGCGGCGGAGTTTCTCCGCCTGCAATGCCGCGGCGCTCGCGGCGCAGGACGAAGGGCGGGCGGCCCTCTATGCGCGGCTCAAGCTGCAGGGGCTGGACGAGGCGCCGTGCCAGCTCGCCGTCTTCGTCGATCCGGAGCCGGAGCAGGGCCACGGGCTCGGGCGCCGCACCATGCCGGAGACGACGGCCTATTCGGCGGTCATCGCCATCCACACGCTCTGGCTTGCCGCGGAGGCGCGGGGCCTCGGTCTCGGCTGGGTGTCGATCCTCGATCCGCAGGCCGTGACGGAGGCGCTCGACGTGCCGTCCCGCTGGCGCTTCGTCGCCTATCTCTGCCTCGGCCATCCGGCGGATCGGAGCGAGACGCCCGAACTCGAACGGGACGGCTGGGAGCGCCGGCGGCCCGTCGCCGAGACGGTGCTGCGCCGGTGACGCCTAGCCGGCCGCGCCGGCCTCTGCGAGGGCCGTCCGGATCGCGGGCATGACGATCTCGCTGACGGCCTTGTCGTCCATGCGGCCCCTGACGCGTGCGAGGACCCGGCCGGTGCGCGAGAGGATGTAGCTGTAGGGCACGCCCTTCTGGCCGAGGAGGCCCGGGATGCGTCCGTCATCCATGGCGAGCGCCGCATACGGGTTGCCGGCGCGCTTCAGATGCGCCGCCGCCGACTCGGGCTTGTCGCGGAAGACGATGCCGAGCAGGCGGAACCGGTCGTCGGCGGCGAGGCGCATCAACTGGTCGTGCTCGGCCCGGCAATCGGGACACCAGGAGGCCCAGATGTTGAGGATGGCGGGGCCTCGGCGGAACTCGTCGGCCGCGAAACCCGGAACGGCGCGTCCATCGGCCGTCACGAGGCCCGGCAGGCCGGGCATCTCGCCTCCCGGCAGGACGGTGCCCACCGCCTTGCTGCACGCGGCGAGGCCGAGGCCCGCGCCGAGGGCGGGCAGGCCCAAAAGGAGGCTGCGGCGGCTCAATCCGGAGCCGTTCCGGTGCCTGGGCGCGTCAATCCGAGCCAGTTCCGTTCCCATCCCGGTCGATCTCCCCGCTTCAGGCCGTGACGCCCCGGCCCCTTGCATGGCGCGCGCCGTGGCCTTACCGCCAGCCCAAATTCCAAGGAGTTCTTCCATGACCACCATCATCGACATCGCCGCGCGCGAGATCCTCGACAGCCGCGGCAACCCGACGGTGGAGGTGGATGTCGTGCTCGAAGACGGCTCGATGGGCCGCGCGGCGGTGCCGTCGGGCGCCTCGACCGGCGCGCACGAGGCGGTGGAACTGCGCGACGGCGACAAGAAGCGCTACGGCGGCAAGGGCGTGCTGAAGGCCGTCGAGGCCGTCAATTCCGAGATCGCGGGCGAGTTGGCCGGCATGCAGGCCGAGGACCAGGTCGAGATCGACGAGACGATGATCCGCCTCGACGGCACGCCGAACAAGGCCCGGCTCGGCGCGAACGCCATCCTCGGCGTCTCGCTCGCGGTGGCCAAGGCGGCGTCCGACGCGGCGGGCCTGCCGCTCTACCGCTATGTCGGCGGCACGCAGGCGCGCGTGCTCCCCGTTCCGATGATGAACATCATCAACGGCGGCGCCCATGCCGACAATCCGATCGACTTCCAGGAATTCATGATCATGCCGGTCGGCGCGCCGACCTTCGCGGATGCCGTCCGCGTCGGCGCCGAGGTGTTCCACACCCTCAAGGCGGCGCTGAAGAAGGCGGGCCACAACACCAATGTCGGCGACGAGGGCGGCTTCGCGCCGAACCTCTCCTCGGCCGAGGAGGCGCTCGACTTCTGCATGACCTCGATCAAGCAGGCCGGCTACAAGGCGGGCCGCGACGTCGTCCTCGCGCTCGATTGCGCCTCGACCGAATTCTTCAAGAAGGGCAACTACGCCTACGAGGGCGAGGGCAAGAGCCGCGATCCGCAGGCCCAGGCCGAGTACCTGGCGAAGCTCGTGGCCGATTACCCGATCGTCTCGATCGAGGACGGCATGGCCGAGGACGACTGGGCCGGCTGGAAGATCCTCACCGACCTCGTCGGCAAGAAGTGCCAGCTCGTCGGCGACGATCTCTTCGTCACCAACCCCGTCCGCCTCGCCGACGGGATCAAGAAGGGCGTCGGCAACTCGATCCTGGTCAAGGTCAACCAGATCGGCTCGCTCACCGAGACGCTCGCTGCCGTCGAGATGGCGCACAAGGCGGGGTATACGGCCGTGATGTCCCACCGCTCCGGCGAGACCGAGGACGCGACGATCGCCGATCTCGCGGTCGCCACGAATTGCGGGCAGATCAAGACCGGCTCGCTGTCCCGCTCGGATCGGCTCGCCAAGTACAACCAGCTCATCCGCATCGAGGAGGAGCTGGGTTCGGCCGCGCGTTATGCGGGGCGGGCGGCGCTGAAGGTCTGATCGCTCTGCCTCCGACAGGTCCCCGGCCGCCGCGGCCGGGGATGGGCCGGGCGAGTGCCGCGCGGTGGCGGCATGGCCGCCCGTGCCGCGCACATGGCAGCTTGGCGCGTATCGTGCGGTAAGGGAGGGCGTGCACCTCTCGTTCCTCAATCCGCGCTGGTCCCCCCGGATCGCGATCGCCGCGATGCTCGTGTCGATGCTGACGGCAGGCGCGAATTTCGCCGTGTCGCGGCACGGCATCCAGCACGGGCTTTCGCCCTGGGACCTCGTCTTCCTGCGATTCGCGATCGGCGGGACGATCCTGCTGCCCTTCTTCGTGCAGAAGGGCTGGCGGGATTGCGCGGGGGTCGGCTGGGGCCGAGGCATCGTGCTCGCCCTGACGAGCGGGGCCTTGATCACGACGCTGATGAGCTTCGGCTCCTGGCTCGCGCCCGCCGCCCATGGCGCCGCTCTCGGACCCGGCACCGTGACGGTGGTCGGCGTCGTCTACGCGGCCATCCTCGCGGGCCGCCTGCCGCCGGGGCTGACCATCGCCGGGATCGGCCTGGCGCTCGCAGGCCTCGCCGCCATCGCCGTGGCGGGCTCCGTGACGGGATCGCGGTCGGTCATGCTCGGCGATCTGTGCTATTTCGCCGGCGGATTTCTCTGGGGCTTCTACCCCGTCCTGCTTCATCGCTGGCGGATCGACGGCATGACGGGCGCCGCCATCTGCGCCGTGCTCTCGCTCGTCTTCGTGCCGATCTACCTGGTCCTCATCGAGCCGCGCCTCTTTGCCGTGCCGGTCGAGGTGCTGGTCTTCCAGGCCCTGTACCAGGGCATCGTCAATTCGATCGTCGTGCTCTGGCTCTGGGGGCACGGGGTCAAGGTGCTCGGTGCCGGCGGCACCCAGCTCTTCCCACCCATGATTCCGGTCGTCGGCACGATCTTCGCCATCCCCATCCTCGGCGAATGGCCGGGGCCCATCCAGGTCGCGGGAATCGCCCTGATCGTCGCGGGCCTCGCGGCTGCGGCCCGCGGCAACTACCTGCGCATGAAGCCCAAGGTCTGACGGAGGCCGGCCCCTAACCGTTCCTTAACCGTGATGCAGCAAGGCTTGCAGCATCATGGTCGTGCGCCGCCGCCGCTTTCGCGTCATCCTCTTCTCGCTCGCGGCCTACGCGATGGCCGGCGGGCTCGTCGCCTATTTCCTGCACAACGCCCGCATCGGAAATCGCGGTCTCGACGCCAAGCAGATCCTCAAGATCCAGATCTTCGAGCTGAACAAGGAGCTCGACTCCACTCGCGCCGAGACCAAGGAATGGGAGCGCCGGCTGGCCCTCCTGCGCGCCGAGCATGTCGATCGCGATCTCCTGGAGGAGCGCGCCCGAATCCTGCTCGGTCGGGTGCACAAGAACGACGTCGTCGTCGTCGGCCCCTGATCCGAAAGGGCACCGTCACACTCTCGCTTTCCCCGCCCGACTAGTCTAGCGTCGCTTCAAAAGGCAGGCTGTTTCGGAGGGGTCGAATGGCGGTCGCAGCACGCAAGACGAGCGGCGGCGGGAGGACGGATAGGGGTGCGGCCGCAGAGACTGCCGTCGACCCCGCGGTATCGGAGGTACCGGCGAACAATCCGCCGCCCTTCACCGAGGCCGAGGACCTCTCCGCGTATCACGAGATGTTGCTCATTCGCCGCTTCGAGGAGAAGGCCGGCCAGCTCTACGGCATGGGCCTGATCGGCGGCTTCTGCCACCTCTATATCGGCCAGGAAGCGGTCGTCGTCGGCATGCAGATGGCCGCGAACGAGGGCGACGAGGTCATCACCGGGTATCGCGACCACGGCCACATGCTCGCCTGCGGAATGGATCCGCGCGGCGTCATGGCCGAGCTCACCGGGCGCCGCGGAGGCTACTCCAAGGGCAAGGGCGGCTCGATGCACATGTTCTCGAAGGAGAAGGCCTTCTATGGCGGCCACGGCATCGTGGGCGCCCAGGTCTCCCTCGGCACTGGTCTCGGCCTCGCCAATTGGTACCGCGAGGACGGCAAGGTCGCGCTCGTCTATTTCGGCGACGGAGCCGCCAACCAGGGGCAGGTCTACGAGAGCTTCAACATGGCCGAGCTGTGGAAGCTGCCGGTCGTGTACATCATCGAGAACAACAAATACGCCATGGGCACCTCGGTGAACCGGGCCTCGGCCCAGACCGATTTCTCGAAACGCGGCGTCTCCTTCAACATTCCGGGCGAGCAGGTCGACGGGATGGATGTCCGCGCGGTGCGCGAGGCTGGCCAGCGCGCGATCGACTTCGCCCGTTCGGGCAAGGGCCCCTACATCCTCGAAATGCAGACCTACCGCTATCGCGGCCATTCCATGTCCGATCCGGCCAAGTACCGGACCAAGGACGAGGTCGCGAAGATGCGCGAGGAGCGCGACCCGATCGAGATGGTGAGGAAGCGCCTCCTCGAGTCCCACAAGGTCGGCGAAGACGAACTGAAGAAGATCGACGCCAAGGTCCGCGAGATCGTCAACGACTCGGCCGAATTCGCAAGCCACGATCCCGAGCCCGATCCCGCCGAATTGTGGACCGACATCCTCGTCGAGGTCCGGGCCTAGCGCGCTCCATGCCCACCCCCGGTCCTCATGCTGAGGTGGCCGGCGCCGCCGGCCCTCGAAGCACGCACCAGGCTCGTGCGTTCTTCGAGGCTGCCCTGCGGGCGCCACCTCGGGATGAGGGGGCTCGGGGGTATCCGTCTTGCCGAATTCCTTAAGAGCATACCGATGCCGACCGACATCCTCATGCCCGCCCTCTCGCCGACCATGGAGCAGGGCAAGCTCGCCAAATGGCTCAAGAAGGAGGGCGACACGATCAAGTCCGGCGACATCCTCGCCGAGATCGAGACCGACAAGGCGACGATGGAGGTCGAGGCCGTCGACGAGGGCGTGCTCGCCAAGATCCTGGTGCCGGACGGCACCGACGACGTCGCCGTGAACACCCCGATCGGCGTCATCGCCGCCGAGGGCGAGGACGTCTCCGCGGCGACGGCGGCGAAGCCTGCCTCGAACGGTTCGGCCGGCGAGCCCCCGAAGGGCGACACGCCCGCGCCCGCCGCCGCCCAGGCCGAGCCCGGCCAGGCGCCCAAGGTGCCCGCGCAGCCGAAGGCCCCCTCGGCCGTCGCTGCGCCGCCCCAGCCCGAGACCGTCGTCGACCCCGAGGTGCCCGAGGGCACCGAGATGGTGACGCAGACCGTCCGCGAGGCGCTGCGCGACGCCATGGCCGAGGAGATGCGGCGCGACAGGGACGTCTTCGTGATGGGCGAGGAGGTCGCCGAGTACCAGGGCGCCTACAAGGTCACGCAGGGCCTCCTGCAGGAATTCGGACCGAAACGCGTCATCGACACGCCGATCACCGAACACGGCTTCGCCGGTCTCGGCGTCGGCGCGGCGCTCGCGGGCCTCAAGCCCATCGTCGAGTTCATGACCTGGAACTTCGCCATGCAGGCGATCGACCAGATCATCAATTCGGCCGCCAAGACGCTCTACATGTCCGGCGGCCAGATGGGTGCGCCGATCGTCTTCCGCGGCCCGAACGGAGCGGCCGCCCGCGTCGCCGCCCAGCATTCGCACGACTACGCCGCGTGGTACTCGAACGTGCCCGGCCTCAAGGTCGTCATGCCCTACACGGCCGCCGACGCGAAGGGCCTCCTCAAGGCCGCGATCCGCGATCCGAACCCGATCATCTTCCTCGAGAACGAGATCCTCTACGGCCAGTCGATGCCGGTGCCGAAGCTCGACGATTTCGTCCTGCCGATCGGCAAGGCCCGCATCCATCGGCCGGGAAAGGACGTGACCATCGTCTCCTTCGGCATCGGCATGACCTATGCCCTCAAGGCTGCGGAGGAACTCGCCAAGGAGGGGATCGAGGCCGAGGTGATCGACCTGCGCACCATCCGCCCGATGGACGTCGCGACGGTGGTGAAGTCGGTCCAGAAGACCAACCGCTGCGTCGCGGTGGAGGAGGGCTTCCCGCAATCGGGCGTCACCGCCGAGATCGGCATGAGGATCATGGAGGAGGCATTCGACTATCTCGATGCCCCCGTCGCGCGCGTCACCGGCAAGGACGTGCCGATGCCGTATGCCGCCAATCTCGAGAAGCTTGCCCTGCCGAACGTCGCCGAGGTGATCGCGGCGGCCAAGGCGGTCTGCTATCGGTCCTAGGGCCTGTCTCCGGATCTAAATGAAGTGCCTGCCATGCTCCCCCTGCGATCGCTCGTTCTGTTGTCGGTCGGTTTTGCGGTGACCGGTTGCGTGCAGCAGGATCATGCTGGGCGCTGGGCTCGGATGGCGCCCGCCGAGCGGCAGGCCGCGTTGGACCGCGTGACGGTTTCGCCGGCAGGGATATCGACCGTCCAGTTCAAGGAAATGGGTGACACGGCGCGTGCGCGGGTCCTCAACGGGTTGATCCGGAAGGCTTGGCGCGACACGTGCAATGTGGCGATCATCATCCCCGCTGGCTATTATGCCGATGGACACAGCCGGTGGCGGGCGCGATGCGGAAGCGTATCGGCCGCCTTCGGATACACGATCGCACTTCCTGAAAAGCCGGGCGGAAATGCGCGGTTGTGGCAGTGCAATCGAAGGGGAGGCAATTCGATCACCTGCTCTGTGTTCGATGCGCCGGCTGGCGCTGGTGGATGAGTGATGGCTGCGGCTTCTGCGAGCAGACGTTCCGCATCGGCTTTTGATCTGCGCGCGCGTTCCGCGGAGCATGGAGGGCGTGTCGTCGTATTCGGGGCTACCGGCCGTCCCGCGCGCTTTGCTTTTTCGGGGCGGGCTGCGTGACGACCTCGACCCACATCCTCCGCCCCGCCGGCTATTGCCATTGCGGCGCCGTCCAGGTCGATCTCGAGCTGTCGAAGGCGCCGGACGAGTTGCGCCTGCGTGCCTGCCAATGCGGGTTCTGCCGGCCGCGCGGGGTGCGCACCATCGCTGATTCCGAGGGGCGGGCGATCATCCGCGCGAGTGGGCCCGGCGCATTGAACCGCTACCGCTTCGGCCTGCGCCTCGCGGATTATCTGCTCTGCGCCAACTGCGGCACCTATGTCGCCGCCGTCCAGCCGGACGAGCGGCCGATTGCGGTCGTCAATGTCGGCGGCCTCGGCGTGCCCGAATTCGAGGGTCGCGAGCCCGAGCCGGTCAATTATGCGAACGAGACGCCGGACGAGCGCCTCGCGCGGCGGCGCTCGTATTGGATGCCGATCGACATCGTCCACCCGGCCACGTCCGGGAAGGCGGCCTGACATGGCCGAGCCCGCCCGCCGCCGCGCCACCTATGCCGACCTCGAGGCCGTGCCGGAGACGCTGGTCGCCGAGATCATCGACGGCGTGCTGGAGACGCATCCGCGGCCGAGGCCGGAGCACGGCGCGGCGGCCAACAGCCTGTCCTATGAATTGACCGGCCCATTCAATCGTGGCCGAGGCGGGCCGGGCGGATGGATATTCCTCGTGGAGCCCGAACTGCATCTCGGCTCCCACATCGTCGTGCCAGACATCGCCGGCTGGCGGCGGGAACGTCTTCCAAGACCGAAAGACGCGTTCATCACCATCGTGCCGGATTGGATCTGCGAAATCCTCTCGCCTTCGACGGCACGGCTTGATCGCGGCCCGAAGCGCCGCATCTACGCGAGCGCAGGCGTGCAACACCTGTGGCTGCTCGATCCGGTGGAGGGCGTGCTCGAAGCCTTCGGGCTTGCAGGCGAGCAATGGCTTCTTCTCGCAACGATCGAACGCGGAGAGATGGTGAGCGTCGCGCCGTTCGACGCCATCTCCTTTCCGCTCGACGACCTCTTTCCCTTCGACACGCCGCCCGCGGCCGAGGCCTGACCATGCCGACCAACATCCTCATGCCCGCCCTCTCGCCGACCATGGAGAAGGGCAACCTTGCCAAATGGCTCAAGAAGGAGGGCGACACGATCAAATCCGGCGACATCATCGCCGAGATCGAGACCGACAAGGCGACCATGGAGGTCGAGGCGGTCGACGAGGGCGTGCTCGCCAAGATTACCGTGCCCGAAGGCACGGCCGACGTGCCGGTGAACGAGATCATCGGCATCATCGCCGGGGAGGGCGAGGATGCGAAGAGCGTCGCCGCTTCCGGAGCGGGCGCGCCGAAGGGCGAGGCTCCGAAGGCCGCGCCAGCGGAGCCCGCTCCCGACAAGGGTTCGGTCGAGGCGGCGCCGGCGGTCCCCGCGCCGGCCGAGACGCCCGCCCCCTCCGCGAAGCCCGCGGCCGCCGCCGCCGAGGGCGAGCGCATCTTCGCCTCGCCCCTCGCGCGCCGCATCGCCAAGGAGGGCAATGTCGACCTCTCCGCCATCAGCGGATCGGGGCCGAAGGGCCGGATCGTCCAGGCCGATGTCGAGGCCGCGATCGCGGGCGGCGGCGCCAAGGCGGCGCCGAAGGCCGACACGGCTGCCCCGGCGGGGGCTCCCGCTTCTGCGAAACCGGCCGCCGGCGCCGCGCTCGCCGCCGGCCCGACCCTCGATCAGGTCAAGGCGATGTACGAGGCCGGCAGCTACGAGGAGGTCGCGCTCGACGGCATGCGCAAGACCGTCGCCAAGCGGCTGACGGAATCCAAGCAGAGCGTGCCGCATTTCTACATGTCGCTCGACGTCGAGCTCGACGCGCTGATGGCCTTGCGCGAGCAGATCAATGCGGGCGCGCCGAAGGACAAGGACGGCAAGCCCGCCTTCAAGCTGTCGGTGAATGACTTCGTCATCAAGGGCCTCGCCGTCGCCCTCCAGCGCGTGCCGGCCGCGAATGCGGTCTGGGCCGAGGACCGCATCTTCCGCTTCCGGCATTCGGATGTCGGCGTCGCGGTCGCGATCGAAGGCGGCCTGTTCACGCCGGTCATCCGCAAGGCCGAGCAGAAGACGCTCTCGGTGATCTCGAACGAGATGAAGGATCTTGCCGACCGCGCCCGGAAGCGTCGCCTGAAGCCCGAGGAATACCAGGGCGGCGCGACGGCCGTCTCCAATCTCGGCATGTTCGGCATCAAGTTCTTCCAGGCCGTCATCAACCCGCCCCATGCCACCATCCTCGCGGTCGGCGCGGGCGAGAAGCGCATGGTCGTGAAGGGCGATGCGCCGGTCGTGGTCCAGGCGATGACCGTCACGCTCTCGGTCGACCATCGCGTGGTCGATGGAGCGCTCGGCGCCGAATTGCTGGCCGCCTTCAAGGGGCTGATCGAGAACCCGATGTCGATGCTGGTCTGACGGGGCTCCGCTTGCCGGCGAGTGTGGCCGATCCGCAATTGCACGGCCTGATGGAGCAGGATTAGGTCGCTCCCGAGGGCCGCACGGCCCGACAACGGCACCAAGCCGGCGGGGGGATGCGCGGGTGGTCATCAGAGGTCTTGCCGTCGCCGCGATGGCGGCGGGCGTGGTCGCCTGTTCTCCGAGCGGAGGGGGCACATCCCGGGCGAACGTCACCGTGAAGGAGGTGATGGCGCCGGGCGGCGCGGGAGCGCTCGCAACCATCGACGAGGCCCGCACGCTCGCCTCGGGCCACTCGTTCCTGCGGCCGTCCACGGGCGGCGGATACGAGGTGCTCTATTTCGCTCCGGGCGGGAAGGTGTCCCTGCTGCGGTCGCAGCAATCGCAGATCGTGCACGGGCAATGGGCGGCGGAAGCGACGCCCGTGAGTTCCTCGGCGACGCCGGTCCCGTCGATCTGCATCAGCCTCGATGCCGCCCAGGCCGGATATAGCCGCCGTTGCATCGATCCCCGGCTGCTGAAGGCGCCGAACACGGAGCGCGCGAGGGGCGACGTCCTCGGCATCGCCTCCTGGCAGAGCGTCCCGGCCTCGCTTCCACGGGAGCAGGCGAGCCTGGCGGATCTGCGCCGGCGCGTGAAAGGCTGAGCGTCCGATGATCGTCCTGAAGGCCCGATGGGCCGTCACAGCGGCCGGCATGGTCGCGCTTGCGACCTCGGCTTGCACCAGCCCGTCTCCGCCCGGCTTTCGAGCGCCGGGCGCGGCGATCCCTCGCATCGCGCTCGACAGGATCCCGGACTGGTCCGTCGCCGAGGCGCGCGCTCATCTTGCGGACCGCACGCGCGTGAGCACGAGTGGGGGGCATGGGATGCAGGTGGCCTACACCTCGCGCGATGGGCGAAGCTATCTCTGGTATCCCGGCAACCCGATGATCCTCGCGGGACGCTGGAAGGTCGAGGCGCGCAGCGTGACGATCCAACGGCCGGAGGGCTCCCGCACCGTCTCGCAGCCCCGCATCTGCTTCCAGTACGGGGCCGAGACCCACAACCCTGTGACGGGGCATCGGGGCGGGGGCTGGGAGTGCACATCCTACGCCAATCTGCTTTTTGCGGGCGGGCAGGCGCGGCCGGGCGACGTGTTCGGCCTCGCCCGGCGCAAGGCCGTGCCTTTCGTCACCGGCAAGCAGGACCGCTACTCGCTCGACGAATTGCTCCGGAAGGTGCGTGGCGGGGCGCGATGACCTGCGCGAACGCGGTGGATGGCGGTTCGAGGGGACCTTTTCCTGGTTAATGGATTTGTTCCAGGATGCAGCCGTGTTGTGATCGCCTCCAGCAGGCGCGTTGCCGCGGTCGAGCGGAACGAAGTGATGGGTTCAGGGGCGCGCGATGACGTTGAAGGTGGTGGTTGCGGTATCGGTTCTGGTCCTCGGCGCGGCGGCATGCTCGCCCTCCGGCGGCCCGTCCGGCCGCATTGCGACGAGTGAGCCGCCTCCGGCCGCGGTGCCGGCCGGCATGAGCGTCGAGGAGATCCGGACCACGGCGTCCGGTCATTCCTTCCTTCGGCCGGCCGCAGGCGACAGCTACGAGGTCCTGTATTTCGAGCCGGGCGGCCGGGCCTCGCTGCTGCGCGCCGACCAGTTCCAGATCATGCATGGCCGCTGGTCTGCCGAGATGGCGACGGTCGGCTCCGCGACGACGCCCACGGCCGCCCTCTGCCTGACCTTCAGGTCTCCGGATGGCGCCGATAGCCGCCGCTGCATCGATCCGAGCCTTTTGACGGCGGCGACGACCGAGCGCTCGCGCGGCGACGTTCTCGGGATCGGGCGCTGGACGAGCGTGCCCGAAACCCTCCCGCGTGAGCGGGCGAGCCTTGTCGAACTGCGAGATCGGATCCGCGGCTGAACGGAGGCCCCGAAGCGGGCCGGCCTGCATTGCCGGTTGATCGGAGCTGAG
Organism: Enterovirga rhinocerotis; assembly: GCF_004363955.1. Classification (GTDB taxonomy): domain Bacteria; phylum Pseudomonadota; class Alphaproteobacteria; order Rhizobiales; family Beijerinckiaceae; genus Enterovirga; species Enterovirga rhinocerotis. Next base: position 1,999,935 of record NZ_SNZR01000011.1, on the reverse strand, counting down.
AACAAAGTTAGAACAAACTAGCGGTGGACGCGTCCCGTGCGAACGCCTTGGGACTTGCTCTCGCAGGCCCGCGGCAGGATGGTGCGCGTTCTGATGTCAGTCCCGGAGTGGAGTTTCACATGGCCGGCAGCGTGAACAAGGTCATCCTCGTCGGCAATCTGGGCCGCGATCCCGAGACGCGGCGCCTCGGCTCCGGCGATCCGGTGGTGAGCCTGCGCATCGCGACCTCGGAATCCTGGAAGGATCGCGGCACCGGGGAACGGAAGGAGAAAACGGAGTGGCACTCCGTCGTCATCTTCAACGAGAACCTGTGCCGCATCGCCGAGCAATATCTGCGCAAGGGCTCGAAGGTCTATGTCGAGGGCCAGTTGCAGACCCGCAAATGGCAGGACCAGTCCGGGCAGGACAAGTACACGACCGAGATCGTCCTCTCGCGCTTCCGCGGCGACCTGACGCTGCTCGACGGACGCGGCGAGCGGTCCGGCGGCGGCGATTACGGCGACGACATGGAAGGCGGACAGGTCAGCCGGGGCGGCGAGTTCGGCCGTTCGGGCCCGATGGAGCGTCGCCCGGCCATGGCGAGCGGCGGCGGGGGCGGCGGGGGCGGCGCCGCGAGCGGCGGCGGCCGTGGCGGCTATTCGAAGGACCTCGACGACGACATCCCGTTCTAGGCTTCGGCGGCAAGGCTGCGGGCCGTGACCGAGGACCAGATCGTCGCCGGCCTCTCGCGCTGGGTCGAGACGGAATCCCCGAGCTCCGACGCTGCCGGCGTCGATGCGATGATGGACCTCGTCGTCGCCGAGGCGTCGGCGGTGCCTGCGATCGGCATCGAGCGGGTTCCGGGCCGCGACGGGCTCGGCGGCAGCGTCGTCCTTCGGACCGGCCCCGCGAACGAGGCCGGCTCGATCCTCGTCCTGTCGCATCTCGACACGGTGCATCCCCTGGGCACGCTCGCCGGCGACCTGCCGCTGCGAAGGGTGGGCGACCGGCTCTACGGGCCGGGCATCTTCGACATGAAGGGCGGGGCCTATCTCGCCTTCCAGGCTTTCCTGTCCGCCGCCCGGACGGGCTCGGGTTCGCACCCGCTCGTCATGCTGTTTACGCCGGACGAGGAGATCGGCTCCCCGACGACGCGCTCGCTGATCGAGGATCTCGGCCGCGAGGCCGCCTATGCGCTCGTGACCGAGCCGGCGCGCGATGGCGGCCGCTGCGTCACCGCCCGCAAGGGCGTCGGCCGGTTCGACGTCGAGGTCGAGGGCCGGCCCTCGCATTCCGGCACCCGCCACGAGGACGGCCGTAGCGCGATCCGCGAGGCTGCGCTTCAGATCACCGCCGTCGAGGGCATGACCGATTACGAGCGGGGCGTGACGACCAGCGTCGGACTCGTCTCCGGCGGCACGGCGGCGAACGTCGTCCCGCAATTCTGCCGCTTCAGCGTCGATCTGCGGGTCGAGACGCCGGAGGAGGGCGTGGCCCTGACGCGTGCCATCCTCGGCCTTGCGCCGATCGGGCCGGATGTCGCCGTGCGAGTCTCGGGCGGCATGAACCGGCCGCCTTACGAGCGCAGCCGCGCCATCGCCGACCTCTTCGGTCAGGCGCGGGCGCTCGCTGCGTCCGTCGGGATCGACCTCGCGGAGGCGCCCCGCACGGGCGGCGGCTCGGACGGCAATTTCACGGCTGCGCTCGGCGTGCCGACGCTCGACGGGATCGGCGTCGAGGGCGACGGCGCCCATACGCTCGAGGAATATGCGCTCGTTTCTTGCTTCGTCCCCCGCCTGCGCCTGATGAAGGCGTTGCTCACGGGTCTGGCATGACCATCGCAGGCTCGGGCCTCAGAACTTGTTTCTTGGTCCTTCTCATGGGCGGCTGTGCCGGGCCAACAATTGCTGATCGACGCCTCCAGGCGGAAATCGAGCTGACGTATCCTATCGGAGGGGATTTTGAAGCTCTTAAGAGAAGGCTTGTCCAGGAAGGATATACGGGAGGCGACGTAGGATATCGCGAGCGCTTTGGATTCAACAATCTCAGTGGTTTTCTTAAGTGCGGAAATATCGTTCAAGGAAAGTCCTCATCAGGTAAGATAGCTTCTATTGAGGTGATGTCGGGATGTTTCAGGGCGCTTAGTCCTTGATTTTTGTAATCGTCGTGAAACAGGAGACCCCATGCTCGTCGTGCATTCGCCTGCCTCGCTCCTTCACGATCCGAGCGGCTATTTCCGCCGGGGCCAGACCGTCGAGCATCCCGAACAGGCGCGGCGCTACAGCATCCTGCGGGATGCGGTGGCGGAGGCCGGGCATCGGCTCGGCGAGCCGCGCGATCACGGCCTCGCCCCCATCACGGCCGTGCACGATGCCGGCTATCTCGACCTTCTCTCGACCGTCTGGTCGCGCCGGGCCGAATTGCCGGGGATCGGCGAGGAGATCCTGACGGGCCATTTCGCACGGCCGCAGATGGCCCGCCGCCCGGAGGGGCTGCTCGGGCAGCTCGGCTATCACATGGCGGATACCTCGACCCCGGTCCGGGCCCGCACCTGGGAGGCGATCTATTCGAGCGCGCAGGTCGCGCTCGAAGGCGCCGCCTGCCTGCTCGAGCGGCGTGGCGTCTATGCCCTGTGCCGGCCGCCCGGCCATCATGCCTATGCGGATTCGGCCGGCGGCTTCTGCTTCCTGAACAACACCGCGATCGCGGCGCAATCGCTGCGCTCGGCCATGGGCGGGCGCGTCGCGATCCTCGACATCGACGTCCATCACGGCAACGGGACGCAGGGCATCTTCTGGTCCCGTCCGGACGTGCTGACGGTCTCGATCCACGCCGACCCGTCGAACTATTTCCCGTTCTACGCCGGCTATGCCGACGAGACCGGGGGCGGGGAGGGGCGGGGCTTCAACCGGAACCTCGTCCTGCCGGAGGGCTCGGGCGATGCGCCCTGGCTCGGCGCGATCCGTGATGCGATGGGCCAGATCGACGGTTACGGGCCGGCCGCCCTCGTCGTGGCGCTCGGCTTCGACGCCTCCGAACACGACCCGATCGGCGCCTTCCGCGTGACGACCGACGGGTTCAGCCGCGCGGCCGAGATCGTCGCGGGCTTCCGCGGACCCGTCCTCCTCGTCCAGGAGGGCGGCTATCTCTGCGAGGCGCTGCCGAAGAACCTCGTCGCCTTCCTCGCCGCTTTCGAGGGCGCCCGACGCTAGAGCATGCTGCGGGACATCGGAATCCCGTTTCCCGAAAACAGCATGCTCCAGCTAGAACATAGAGCGCGCGCAGCCTAAACGATCTTGCCGGGGTTCATCATGCCGGTCGGATCGAAGGCGGCGCGCAGGCGCTGCATCAGCTCGATATCGAGCGGCGGCTTGTACTTCTTCAGCCGCCCGACATGCATGAGGCCGATCCCGTGCTCGGCCGAGATGCTGCCGTTCAGCTTGACGGCCTCCTCGTGCACGATGGCGTTCACGATCGCCGCGCCCGCCTCGCATTCCTCGGGGGTGCGATAGGTCGCGCGCGAGAGGATCGCGATCACGTGCAGGTTGCCGTCGCCCATATGGCCCGCATGGCAGATGGTGGCGTCGCGGACCTCGCGCTTCAGCGCCTCGGTCACGCGCTCGACATAGGCCGGGAGCTGCGAGATCGGCACCGAGGTGTCGTTCGAGATCGTGAAGCCTTCCTGCTTGTTGGATTCCGAGATGTTGTGGCGGAGTGCCCAGATGCGCTCGGCCTTGGCGATGTCGGTCGCGACGACGGCATCGCCGATCAGCTCCTGTTCGAGGGCGGCCTCGAGCGCGGCCGCGAAGGCCTCCTCCGGGTTCCAGTCGGCGGCATTGTCCGCGATCTCGACGAGCGCGTAGAAGGGCTCCGCCAGCGGCATCGGGCTCCTGAGCGCGGGCATGTGCCGCTCGACGATCTCGAGCTGCGATTTCGAGACGAGCTCGAAGGCCTCGATGCGGTTGCCGATCCGGTTCTGCATCAGCTCCAGCAGGGAGACGGCCTTCTCGACCGAGCCGAGCGAGACCATCGCGGTCGCCGAGACGAGCGGCTTCGGGAAGAGCTTCAGCACGGCTGCCGTGACGATGCCGAGCGTGCCCTCCGCGCCGATGAAGAGCTGCTTCAGGTCGTAGCCGGAATTGTCCTTGCGGAGCCCGCGTAGGCCATTCCAGATGCGCCCGTCCGGAAGCACGACCTCGAGGCCGAGCACGAGGTCGCGCATGTTGCCGTAGCGAAGCACGCCCGTTCCGCCGGCATTGGTCGAGACGAGGCCGCCGACCTCGCAGCTCCCGACGCTGCCGAGCAGCATCGGAAAGAGCCGGTCGTGCCGGTCGGCATGCTCGCGGAGGTTCGCGAGGATGCAGCCGGCCTCGACCGTGACCGAGTTGTTGGCGATGTCGGTCTCGCGGATGCGGTCCATGCGCGAGACGTTGATCAGGACGGCCCGGCCATCCTTGCTCGGGATCGCGCCGCCGACGAGGCCGGTATTGCCGCCCTGGGGAACGACGGGAAGACCCCGCTCGGCGCAGAGCCGCAGCATCGCGGCGACCTCGTCTGGGGTGCCGGGAAACACGACCGCGAGCGCCTCGCCGGCATAGCGGCCGCGCCAGTCTTTCCGGAAGGGTTCGGTCTCGGCCGGATCGGTCCTGACGTATTTGGGGCCGATCAGGGCTGCGGCGGCTTCGGCGAAGTCGGAAGGTTCGGTCATGCTCTCGGCTCCGGGCCAGGCGGCCGTCAGGTTTGCTTGAGGCCCGCCGCCGCGATGACGGGCGCCCATTTCTCGAGTTCGCTCTTCACCTGCGCGGCGAGGCCGGCGGGGTCGGACCCCACCGGAACCGCGCTGAGATCGCTCAGCCGCTCGCGGATCGCAGGCTCCGCGATCACCGCCTGCAATTCCCGCGACAGGAACTCGACGATCGGCTGCGGCAGCTTCGCCGGCCCGAAGACCGCGTTCCACGTATAGGTCTCGTAATCCGGCACGCCCGATTCCGCGATGGTGGGCAGGTCGGGGAAGGAGCCGACGCGGGTGCGGGTGGTCACGGCGAGCGCGCGCACGCTGCCGTTCCGCACGAAGCCGGCAGCACCGGAGAGCACGTCGAACATGATCGGCACCTGCCCGCCGATGAGATCCGTCATGGCCGGGCCTCCGCCGCGATAGGGAACGTGCTCCATCTTCACGCCGGTCAGCACCTTGAACAGCTCGCCGGAGAGGTGAAGCGGCGTGCCGACGCCGGACGAGGCGTAGCTGTACTTGCCCGGCTCGGCCTTGAGCAGCGCGATCAGCTCCTGCACGCTCTTCACCGGCACCTTGGGGTTCACGAGAAGAACGTTCGGGACCGTGGCGAGCAGCGAGACCGGCGCGAAATCGGCGACGGGATCGTAGGGCCTCTCCTTGGCCATCAGCGGGTTCAGCGCGTGGGTCGCGACCGTCGCCATCAGGATGGTCGAGCCGTCGGGCTCGGCGCGCGCCACGCGTCCGGCGCCGATCGTGCCGCCGGCACCCCCCACATTTTCGACGACGACCGACAATCCCGTCTTCTCGGACAGGCGCCTGGCGACGATGCGGCTGAGGACGTCCGTCGAGCCCCCGGCAGCGAAGGGGACGACGAGCGTGACCGGGCGCGTGATCGGACCCGCCTGCGCCCGTGCATCGCGGCCGGCTGCGAGCGCGATGGCCGCTCCTGCAGCCGAAAGGCCGAATTGGCGCCGATCCAAGCCTGTTCCCACGATGCGTCCTCCCTCGGCCGTCGTTGCGGCCTTCTCCTCGGGGATCGCATTCGCAGACGAGGGAGGCAAGCGCCGGAGGGTGCTTGACGCGCTGCGCCGAGGCGGCGTTGAATTTGCCCGAGGCCTGAGGCCCAGGCTCCGCAGAGAGCTCCATCGAAGACAGAGGGAGACCGACGATGAAGATGAGTTCCGCAGCCCTGGCCCTGGCGGGGGCGCTCTGCCTCTCGGCGGCGGCCGCCCAGGCCCAGCAGGGCGAGACCCTCAAGAAGATCGCGGAGAAGGGAGAGGTCGTGGTCTCCTACCGCGATGCGGCGGTGCCGTTCTCCTATGTCGACGGCAATCAGCAGCCGGTCGGCTATGCCCACGACATCTGTCTTCAGGCGGTCGAGGAGATCAAGGCCGAGCTGAAGAAGCCGGATCTGAAGGTGAGGTTCCAGCTCGTCGCCGGCTCGGCCCGCATTCCGCTTCTGCTGAACGGCACCATCGACATGGAATGCGGCACGACCACCAACTCGGCCGAGCGCCAGAAGCAGGTCGCCTTCTCGCTGACCTATTTCGTCTCCGGCAACCGCATCCTCACCAAGACCTCCTCGCCGATCAAGGGGTTCGACGACCTCAAGGGCCGGACGGTGACGACCAATGCCGGCTCGACCGGCCTGAAGCAGCTCTCCGAACTGAACGCGGCCCAGTCCATGGGCATGCGGATCACGCCAGGCTCGGATCTCGGCGAGGCCTTCCTGCTGCTCGAGAACGACCGGGCGGAGGCCTTCTTCCTCGACGACGTGATCCTCGCCTCGCTCGCCGCGCGCTCGCGCAACCCTTCGGCGTACCATCTCGTCGGCGAGGCGATGTCGATCGAGCCCTACAGCGTCATGATCCGGAGGGACGATCCGGCCTTCAAGGCCGTCATCGATCGCCGGCTGCGCAAGATGATCGAGACCGGCGAGATGCAGGCTCTGTACAAGAAGTGGTTCGAGCAGCCGATCCCGCCGCAGACCATCACGCTGAACTACACGCCGAGCGACCTCACCAAGAAGGCCTGGGCGAAGCCGACGGATTCGGCCGATCCCGAGGCCTACAAGTAATCGCCGCCGGGCGAAGGGGGGCTCGGCTTCGCCGAGCCCCAGGATGAGATCCGAACCCGTTCGGGCCGGAACGGCTCAGTTCTTGGCCTTGTCGACCAGGGCCTTCTCCTTGATCCAGGGCATCATGCCGCGGAGCTGCTCGCCGACCTGCTCGATCGGATGGGCGTTGTGGCGGGCGCGGGTCGCCTTGAACGAGGTCTGGGAGACCTTGTTCTCCAGCATCCAGTCGCGCGTGAACTTGCCCGACTGGATGTCGGTCAGGACGCGCTTCATCTCGGCCTTGGTCTCGGAAGTGATGATGCGCGGGCCCGTGACGTACTCGCCGTACTCGGCCGTGTTCGAGATCGAGTAGTTCATGTTGGCGATGCCGCCCTCGTAGATGAGGTCGACGATCAGCTTCACCTCGTGCAGGCACTCGAAATAGGCCATCTCGGGGGCGTAGCCCGCCTCGACCAGCGTCTCGAAGCCGGCGCGGATCAGCTCGACGAGGCCGCCGCAGAGGACGACCTGCTCGCCGAAGAGGTCGGTCTCGCATTCCTCCTTGAAGGTCGTCTCGATGATGCCGGCGCGGCCGCCGCCATTGGCCGAGGCGTAGGACAGGCCGAGATCATGCGCGTTGCCGGTCGCATCCTGGTCGATGGCGATCAGGGTCGGCACGCCGCCGCCGCGCTGGTACTCGGAGCGCACGGTGTGGCCGGGGCCCTTCGGCGCGATCATCAGCACGTCGAGATCGGGGCGGGCCTCGATGAGGTTGAAGTGGACGTTGAGGCCGTGCGCGAAGGCGAGGGCGGCGCCCTGCTTCATGTTGGCGGCGAGGTCCTGGTTGTAGATGTCGGCCTGGAGCTCGTCGGGCGTCAGCATCATGACGAAATCGGCCCACTTGGCGCCCTCGGCCGGGGTGAAGACCTTGAAGCCGGCGGCTTCCGCCTTAGCGCGGGTCTTGGAGCCGTCCTTGAGCGCGATCGCGACATCCTTGACGCCGGAATCGCGCAGGTTCAGCGCATGGGCGTGGCCCTGGCTGCCGTAGCCGACGATCAGGACCTTCTTGCCCTTGATCAGATTGATGTCCGCATCACGATCGTAATAGACACGCATGACTTAAATCCTTCCCTGGGTTGACTGATTTCAAGCCTGAGGCTTGGGCTTCGCCGCGCCGTGAAGCGCGAGGAACTGGTCGATGGCACGCTCGGCGTCCTGCGCGATCTCCGCCGGGGGGAGGGGCAGCCGGTCGCCGAGGAGGAGCCGGATCTGGACGTCCCGGCCGACGAGCCCGAAGAAGGTGCGGAACGCCGTCTCCGCGTCGTCGAAATCGAGCAGGCCGGCCTCGCGGCCCTCTTCGAGGACCGGCTTCAGGCGCTCGCCGATCGCGAAACGACCATTGGCGAGGACGAGCCGGCCGAGATTGCTCCCGGACGAGGCGGCATGGGCGATGGCGAGGCGGTTCAGGGCGATCGAGGTCGGGCTCGAAATGGTCGTCAGCCAGGCCGCCGCGAAGCCGCGCAGGCTGTCGCGCAGGGCGGCGACGTCGAGATGCTGGCGATCGTAGCGGCGGGCGCGGACCTTCGAGGCCTGCCACTGAACGGTCGCCGCGAGCAGGCCGTCCCGGTCGCCGAACCACTTGTAGAGCGTCTCCTTCGAGCAGCTCGCCCGGCGCGCGACGGCGTCCATGGTGAGTTGGTCGCCGGATTCGACCATGAGCCCGAGCACGGCATCCAGCACCGCCTGCTGGCGGGGCGTGGGGGCCTCTCCCGTGCTGTCCGAGGTCGTGGTCATCGGGGCAAGAACGCGAACCGTACCGTACGTTACGGGTCGCTTTAGGCCTCTCGCCCCGAGCGCGCAAGCGGGAAAGACACTGGTCTTCGATATTGCTGAACTTAAGTCAGCGGACTAACTTGAGATCATGCGCAGCTACAACGTCCATCATGCGAAGACACACCTCTCTCGCCTGATCGAAGAGGCGGCGCGGGGCGATGCCTTCGTCATCGCCAAGGCCGGCAAGCCTATGGTGAAGGTCGTCGCGCTCGATGCGCCTTCCGATGCGGCGCAAATGAAGCGGTTCGGCTTCATGGCTGGCGAAATCGAAGTGCCGGACGATTTCGACACGATGGGCACCGACGAGATCGCGCAGCTTTTTGCGCAGGGTCGGTAGGTGCAGCTTCTGCTCGACACCCACATCCTGTTGTGGGCGGCGGAAGGGGCCGACCGGCTCCCGGCGGAGGCGCGCTCGCTCATGGCTGCGTCTGAAAATACTCTGGTCTTCAGTTCCGCCAGCCTGTGGGAGGTCGCCATCAAAAGCGCGCTGGGTCGGCCCGACTTCCGCCTCGACCCGGGGGTGCTTTTACGTCGCCTGATCGACAACGGTTATCGGGAGTTGCCGATCTCGGGCAGGCACGCGGTCTCGACCGCAGCTCTGCCGGCCTTCCACAAGGACCCGTTCGACCGGCTTCTTTTCGCCCAGGCCAAAACCGAGGGCATCGTGCTCCTCACGGCGGATGCGGCACTCGCCGAATACGGAAGCCCGGTCCGCCTTGTTTAGAACGACCGAGGGGGATTGCACGTGTTTCGATGGCTGTCTCTGGCTTTGGCTATTGCCTACGTTCTGACCGGCTTGCGTCTCTGCTATCCATCCGACGGCAGTTTTGGGGTCCGATATCTGGAGACTGTTGTGGTAGTGTTTCCCGGGATATTTCCGGTTGTGCCGATGATGTTTTCTGTGCTCGTCTGCAATCAAAATTCACTCAACGTTGCATTGGTAATAATGGCGATGATGTCGGCCGGATACTCGGCGATGATCGTTTATGCGCTGTCCTAGAACAGGCAGAGTAGGCCTGCCGGCGGCGTGTGGGCGGCGCGGTGAAGGCGACGAAGGCGCCAGCGCGATCCCCGCCACGTTTCGCTTGACAAGTATCGGGACTCGCCCCATTTGAGAACAAATGACGAACAGACGAAGCCTGTCCTGGTCCGGTGCCATGCGCGACGTGAGGGGCGAGAGAATGCCTCGTGCTGGGGTGCGCGAGGAGCGTTTGCGGTCGACGGCCGGCCTGCGGCTGGCCTCGCCGATGTCGTCCTGGCGCGGGGTGTCCGGCCGCCGCTACGTGGTCGGGGTCCATCCCTCGCTCGTGCCGGCTGTCGTCGACATGGCCGGCGCGGTCCTGATCGCGGTCCGTCGCGGCGGTGACGGGACGGCCAGCGTCGTCGACGTCACCGTCCCGGACCCGGCAGCGACGCGGCGCTCGCGCCTGCGCTGGCTCGCCCTGATGCGCACCCGGGGCGCGACGGAGCTGCACGTGCACCTCCTCGCCGAGGACGATGCGGAGCGGGATGCGGTCCGCCGCGATCTTTCGTCGATGGCGGAATAGCCGGTCGGAGCGCGCGTCGCCGCGCGTTGAAGCGGGCGGCGAACGACACGGAGAACGAGTGCCGACTACGCATATATGATGCGTTGCAGCATGAGCCCGATGCGGGCTAGGCTCGCGCCCGAAACAACCGGCCAGACCGGCTTGAGGAAGGGGACGAGCGGTGGCGAAGACCAGCAAGAAGAAGGCGGCCGGTCCCAAAGACCTCTACGATATCGGCGAGATCCCCCCGCTGGGCCACGTGCCCGAGCGGATGCATGCCTGGGCGATCCGGCGCGAGCGCCACGGGGCGCCCGAGCAGTCGATGCAGCTCGAAGTCGTGCCGACCTGGACGATCGGCGATGACGAGGTGCTGCTGCTCGTGATGGCGGCGGGCGTGAACTACAACGGCGTCTGGGCCGGGCTCGGCGAGCCGATCTCCCCCTTCGACGTCCACAAGGCGCCGTTCCACGTCGCAGGCTCCGACGCGTCCGGCATCGTGTGGGCCGTCGGCTCGAAGGTCAAACGCTGGAAGGTCGGCGACGAGGTCGTCGTGCATTGCAACCAGGACGACGGCGACGACGAGGAGTGCAACGGGGGCGATCCGATGTTCTCCCCCTCGCAGCGGATCTGGGGCTACGAGACGCCGGACGGCTCCTTCGGGCAATTCTGCCGGGTGCAGTCGCGCCAGCTGATGGAGCGGCCGAAGCACCTGACCTGGGAGGAGAGCGCCTGCTACACGCTCACCCTCGCGACCGCCTTCCGCATGCTCTACGGCCACCAGGGCCATCGCCTGCAGCCGGGGCAGAACGTCCTCGTCTGGGGCGCGTCCGGCGGCCTCGGCGTCTTCGGCATCCAGATCTGCGCCGCCTCGGGTGCGAACGCGATCGGCGTCATCTCCGACCCGACCAAGCGCGACTACGTGCTCGGCCTCGGCGCGAAGGGCGTCATCGACCGCAAGGACTTCAACTGCTGGGGCCAGCTCCCGACGGTGAACTCGCCCGAATATGCGGACTGGACCAAGGAGGCGCGCAAGTTCGGCAAGGCGATCTGGGACATCACCGGCAAGCAGGACGTCGACATCGTCTTCGAGCATCCGGGCGAGCAGACCTTTCCGGTCTCGACCCTCGTCGCCAAGCGTGGCGGCATGATCGTCTTCTGCGCCGGCACGACCGGCTTCAACATCACCTTCGACGCGCGCTATGTCTGGATGCGGCAGAAGCGCATCCAGGGCTCGCATTTCGCCCATCTGAAACAGGCCGTCGCCGCCAATCGCTTCGTGCTCGACCGGCGCATCGACCCCTGCATGAGCGAGGTGATGCCCTGGAACGAGATTCCGCTCGCCCACACCAAGATGTGGAAGAACCAGCATCTGCCGGGCAACATGGCCGTGCTCGTCAATTCGCCGAAGCCGGGCCTTCGCACGATGGAGGACGTGATCGAGGCCGGCACGCCCTGATGCGCCGACCGCTCGGAGCTTGGCCGCAACGCTCGGCGGCCTGAGGCGTTGGCCCTCCTGACGCCGCCTCTTCGGCGGCCGGACGGAGGACAGCATGAGCGACGGACACGAGATCCGCACGAGCCCGCTCCGCGATCCGCTCGCGAAGCATCCGCGCCCGCCCTTCGCGAGGCAGGAGCAGCCCTGGCCCGGCCTCGCCTCGAAGATGCAGCCGCGGCCGGACCATGGCGAGGCGAGCTATCGGGGCTCGGGCCGCCTCGAGGGCCGCAGGGCGCTCATCACGGGCGGTGATTCCGGCATCGGCCGGGCCGCGGCCATCGCCTTCGCCCGCGAGGGCGCCGATGTCGCGATCAACTACCTCGAGGAGGAGGAATCCGACGCCGCCGAGGTGATCGGCCTGATCCGCGAGGCCGGACGAAAGGGCGTCGCGCTGCCGGGCGACATCCGCGAGGAGGCCTTCTGCGAGAGGCTCGTCGAGGACGCGGTCTCCGCGCTCGGCGGGCTCGACATCCTCGTCAACAACGCGGCCTACCAGAAGCCGCAGACCGCGATCGACGAGATCACGAGCGAGCAGTTCGACCGGACCTTCAAGACGAACGTCTATGCTCCGTTCTGGATCACGAAGGCGGCCCTGCCGCATCTTGAGCCCGGCTCGGCCATCATCACCACGACCTCGATCAATGCCTATGATCCCGGCGAGAACCTGCTGGATTACGCGGCGACGAAGGCGGTCAACATGAACATGACCAAGAGCCTCGCCAAACAGCTCGCCTCGCGCGGCATCCGCGTGAACGGCGTCGCGCCGGGGCCGGTCTGGACGCCGCTCCAGCCCTCGGGCGGGCAGTTCCCCGAGGACCTGCCGGACTTCGGCGCCAACACGCCGATGGGCCGCCCGGGCCAGCCGGCGGAGCTCGCCAGCCTCTTCGTTCTCCTCGCCTCGGACGAGGCGACCTTCTCGACCGGCCAGATCTTCGGCGCGGTGGGCGGGCGCGGAGGACCCTGACGGGCGGTCACGGAGCCGGGTTGATCTCCTCGGCGGCCCGCTTCGGCGAGCGCTTCTGGCGCCGCCGCGCCGCGATCAGGACGCCGTTCACCTCGCCGCCGAAGATGAACATGGCGGCGAGCCAATACAGGAACACCAGCGCCACCATGGCGGTCGCAAGGCCGCCATAAGTCGAGACGTAGGCGCCTGCGAAGCCGTCGAGATACCAGCCGAACAGCGCGCCTCCGATCAGCCAGAGGACGAGCGTCGTCGAGATGCCGGGCACGATGTCGATGAAGCGGCGTCGCCCCGCCGCGATGAATTTGTGCGCGATCGTGAGGGCGCCGATGATCGCGGCGGTCGCCAGCATGAGCCGGATGATGGTGACGGTCAGGTTGAACGGGGCCAGCTGGGGCACGAAGCTCACCGCTCCGCGCCAGAGAAGTGGGCCGAGCACGACGAGGAAGCCGAAGGCCAGCATCGCGAAGGCGCCGAAGATCACATAGGCGATGGATTCGAGCCGGGTGAGCCACCAGGGCCGCAATTCCGGCTTGTCATAGGCGCGGTTGAGCCCGACGCGCAGAGATTCCACGCCCGAGGACGAGAAGTAGAGCGCGAGGATGGCGCCGTAGGTCAGGATGCTCGGGCGCGTCGTCGAGAGGACGCGGTGCACCTCCGCCGCGATCGGGCCGCCCACTTCCTTGGGCCAGGCTTCCAGAATGACGTTCGCCGCTTCGTCCGCGAGATTCGCCGGCCCGAAGAGCGGCGCGAGCGCCGTCAGCAGGATCAGGAAGGGGAACATCGAGGTCAGCGCCGAAAGGGCGATATGGCTCGCGATCGCCCAGCCGTCATGGGTGACGAAGCGCTGGAACGCGATCGTCGGAACGTCGAGGGGCGAGATGGAGCGTTTCACGGCCGACATCTGCCGAGGCACATGGCAGCCCGGTCGCGGCGGCGCAAGGCTGGAAGAGGCTCGTCCCACGGCTTTTGCACCTCGATCGGGCCGATCCCGGACTGGCGCGCGGCGGCGTCTGCGCGGGCGTCGGGTCCGACCGGTGTCGCGCGCGGCTTCTGATCGGGACGAGGGCGGGCTACACGGCCCCTGCGCCCGCTGGCGCGAAGCGTCGACATGAACCTTTCCCTCGTCATTCCGCCTCTCTTCGTCCTGATGTGGGCGACAGGGTTCGTCACGGCCCGACTCGTCGCGCCGCATATCGAGCCGATCTCCTTCCTCGTTCTGCGTTTCGGCTTGACGACGATCGTCCTCGGCGTCTTCGCACTGGCGGCCGGCGCGCCGTGGCCGCGCCGGCCATCCGAGTGGGCGCGGACGGCCGCGATCGGGATCCTGATCCAGGGAGTCTATCTCGGCGGCGTGTTCTGGGCCGTCAGGCACGGTCTCCCGACCAGCGTTTCGGCGCTGATCGCGGCGACGCAGCCGCTCCTCACGGCCTTGGTCGCGCTGCCGCTCCTCGGCGAGCGCGTCTCGCCGAGGCGCTGGCTCGGCGTCGCCGTCGGCTTCGTCGGGGTGGCCCTCGTTCTCCTGCCCAAGATCGGTGTCGGCGGCGGCTACGGTGTCCTTCCCCTCGTCGTGAGCGTCGCGAGCCTGATCGCCATCACGCTCGGCACGATCTGGCAGAAGAGGGCCGGCGGGGCTCAGGACATGCGCACCGGCATGGCCATCCAGTTCGGCGCCTCCGCGATCGCGCTCCTTCCGCTCGCTTTTGCGACCGAGACCATGCGTGTCGATCCGGCCCCCGCCTTCTGGATCGGGCTCGTCTGGTCCATCTTCGGGCTGTCGATCGGCGCGGTCATGCTGCTGTTCACGATGATCCGGCGCGGCGCGGTGGTCGGTGTCGCGGCCTGGCTTTTCCTCGTGCCGCCGATCACGGCCCTGATGAGCCTTGCGATCTTCGGCGAGACGCTGGCCCCCGTTCAGATGCTCGGCATGGCTGTTGCGATGGTCGGGGTGGCGCTCGCGACGCGATCCTGACGATTGACGCTTCGGGAGCCTTGAGGAAAAGGAAAACCATGTCCGCCTCGTCCCCATCCGCGCCCGCCGCCGATCTCGTCACGCTCGCCAGGGAGGGTGCGGCCTCCGCCGCCGACCTCGTCGCGGAAGCCTCGCGGCGCGTGCGCACGCGCCTCGTCGAGGACGGGCGCGTCTCGGGACAGAAGCTCGAAGCCGAGCAGCACGCGACCCACGCCCTCGCCTGGGCGGCGACCTACGCGATCGCGCTGCGCGAACTCGCCGCCTATGCCGAACGCCTCGCGGCCGAGGGACGGCTGGGCGAAGCCGAGACGCTGCTCGTGCGGATCGGCATGGGCGAGTATCTCGAACAGCTGTTCTCAGGCATCCCGATGAGCCAGCTCGAGACGGCCCGGCTCGCCGATCTCGGCCTGCCCGCCCGTGAGGCGGCGCGCTTCCGCACCGATGCCGTCGAGAGCCTGATCGAGACCGGCAACACGACCGGCAACCGCGCCCGCCTCGTCGCCATCCTTCGGGAGAAGGGGCCGTCGCCCGCCGATACCGGCCTCGACGAGACGCTGGAGGCCATCCGGGGCGAGATGCGCCGCTTCGCCGAGCGCGAGGTCGAGCCGCATGCCCATGGCTGGCACATGCGCAACGAATACATCCCGATGCCGGTCGTCGAGCAGATGGCCGAGCTCGGGGTCTTCGGCCTGACCATCCCCGAGGAATTCGGCGGGATGGGGCTGTCGAAGGTCTCGATGTGCGTCGTCTCCGAGGAATTGTCGCGCGCCTATATCGGCGTCGGCTCGCTCGGCACGCGCTCGGAGATCGCGGCCGAGCTGATCCTCGGCGGCGGCACCGACGAGCAGAAGGCCCGCTTCCTGCCCAAGATCGCCTCGGGCGAGCTCCTGCCGACGGCGGTCTTCACCGAGCCGAATACGGGCTCCGACCTCGCCTCGCTGCGCACCCGCGCGGTGAAGGAGGGTGAGACCTGGAAGGTCCACGGCAACAAGACCTGGATCACCCATCCCGTCCGGGCCGACATCATGACGATCCTCGTCCGCACCATCCCCGAGGAGAAAGGCTACAAGGGCCTCTCCATGCTGATCGGCGAGAAGCCGCGCGGCACCGACGCCGATCCCTTCCCGGTCGAAGGCCTGACGGGCGGCGAGATCGAGGTGCTCGGTTATCGCGGCATGAAGGAATACGAGCTGTCCTTCGACGGATTTGCCGTGAGGGGCGACAACCTCCTCGGCGGGGTCGAGGGCCGCGGCTTCACGCAGCTCATGCAGACCTTCGAATCCGCCCGCATCCAGACGGCCGCGCGCGCGACCGGCGTGGCGCAATCCGCGCTCGACGTCGCGCTCCGCTATGCCGAGGAGCGCCAGCAATTCGGCAAGCCGCTGACCCAGTTCCCGCGCGTCGCGGACAAGATCGCGATGATGGCGGTCGAGGTCGCGATCGCACGGCAGATCACCTATTTCGCCGGCCGCGCCAAGGACGAGGGCACGCGCTGCGATCTCGAGGCGGGGATGGCGAAGCTGCTCGCCGCGCGCATCGCCTGGTCGGCCGCCGACAACGCCGTCCAGATCCATGGCGGCAACGGATTCGCGCTCGAATACCCGGTGAGCCGCCTTCTCTGCGACGCCCGCATTCTCTCGATCTTCGAGGGCGCGGCCGAGATCCAGGCCCAGGTCATCGCGCGCCGCCTGCTGGAGAGCCAGTAGAGGGTCGGCCGAACGGCTCCCCGGCGCCGTCCGTTCACCGGCTGGACGCAGCGGAGCGCGCCGCGCGAGGCCGTCGTGCCGACGCTCACGCCGCGCGGCGGAGCAAGAAGCGGTTGCCGTCGGGCGTATCGAGCGCCCCGATCCGCGAGGCCGAGGCGAGGATGGCCGCGACCCTCGGCTCGATCCGCCGGCCCTGCCGGAAGACGGAGGCGATCCTGGGCGCGTCCATGGGGCTCGTGGCCGAGGCGAGAGCCGCGAAGATGGCGGCGCTCTGCTCGACCGCCCCGGCCGGGAAGCTCGGCTTCTGGCGCGGCAGTACGATGTCGAGCGGGGCCTGCCTGCCTCTCTCCGCCGCTTCCTGACGATCGGTATCCCTGGCGAAAAGCGGGATCTGGTAGTCCGGTCGCAGCCAGCGCACGAGGCCTTCCCGCTCCTCCTTCGCCCGCTCCCGGTTGAGCGCGACGAGGCGTTCGAGGATGGCTTCGTCCGAGAGGGATGGCGGCCAGCCATAGGCCTGCATGACGAGGCGATCGAGCCGGTCGTGGAGTTCCTTCAGGATGAGGACGAGCCCCCGGTCGCGGATCGCCTCCTCCTTGGCGTCGAGCGGGCGGCCGGCCTTCAGCGCCTCCAGGACGTTGTACAGGCCGGTCAGTGTGAGCTCCGGATGCTCCGCCTGCCGAGCCTTGCGGAAGGCGTCGAGCTCCTCCGCGACGGCGCGGATTGTGCCCCTCAGCGCATCGGACGGGGCAGGGAAGGGGAAGGGGTCGAAACAGGCCGACTTCGTGTAGCGAGGGCGATCCTCGAGGGTGCCGCCGGCATGCGCACTCCAGAGGAGATGCGGGTGTGATGAGAGGATGCCGAGTTGGAGCGCATCCGCCGCAGCGATGCAGACCAGCATGTTGTCCGGCATGATGTCGGAGGGAAGAAGCTGGAAGGTCCGATGCCGGGCGGTCTCGACCGTCGCCACGTATCGGCTCAGGCCGTCCAGGGCGGGCCGCAGCTCTGTTCTCGGCTCGCCGAAGACCCACCAGCTCTCCCGATAGGATGCGCGCGCGTTCCAAGCCCGCCCCACGCGCCGTCCCTCGCCGTCGACCTTGTCTCTCACCTCGCGCAAGACGTGCTGGTACACCTCCGGATAACGCAGGCGAACCTCGTCCTCCGTCAGGCCGAAGAGGTCGATCACCATCACGCCTCGAGGCCGCGCGGTCAGGTCGCGGCCGTTCCGGTAGGCGAGGATATGCCGTTCCAGACCCGGCCGGCGGCCGAGCCCCAGATGCTCGGCCTGCTGCGGGGTGACGATGAAGCCGGCCCCGTGAAGTTTCACGCCCGGTGAGCACAGTCCGGCATTCGCGCGAAGCGGCAGAGCCGAGGTGACGTCGACCCCGACCGTCAGGTCCGGATTGATGCGTCCGGTTCGGTCCGCGAAGGTGATCGCGGGCTGGTCGGTCTCGAGGCCGGATTCGCTCAAGACCTCCCGCAAGGCGCCGTCATGGGCGCCCGCCTCGGCGACCGTCATCGCGATCCGCACGGCGGCGGCGTCGGGCGTCGCCTTCGTCCAGGGATGATCGGGGATCGCCATGACGAGCGAGATCGGCGCCTTGCCGTCGAGGCGCCTCTTCATCACGCGGCGCGAGAAGTCCTGCGTGACGGAATTCGTGGTCACGAAGCCGAAGCGGCGGAGCGCCGTGCCCTTGCGCGTCAGGAGTTCGGCCGCGCGGTCCCACCAGTACATGACGAGATCGGCCGACGGATTGATGTGGCGGTGCGCGGCCCACAGCGCTTCGGCATGGCCGTCGCCGAGCCGGCCACGCAGGTCCTTGCCGCCGATGAAGGGCGGGTTCCCGACGATGAACTCGGCCGCAGGCCAGTCGGGTCGGCGGGGGTTCGGATAGGTCTCGCGGCCGCCGGTGACGGCGGGGACGGGCGCGCCGTCCCAGGTCAGGATCGCGTCCGTCTGCCGGATGTTCCGGAACGCCTTCAGGATCGGCTGTTCGGGAATCCCGCCCCGCATCCGGAAATGGAGCTGGAGATACCCGATCCACAGCACGAGTTCTGCGATGGCGGCGGCGCGCGGATTGATCTCGAGGCCGAGGAAGTTGTGCGGGTCGATCGTGTGGCCGCCGAGGCCGATCAGCGATTCCTGGCCGCCGAGCGCGACGAGCGCCTCCAGGACTTCGCCTTCGAGCTTCTTCATGAGTTCGAGCGCGACATAGAGGAAGTTCCCGGTCCCACAGGCCGGGTCGAGCACCCGCGTCTGGCACAGGGCCTCATGGAAGGCTCGCACGGCGGCGAGGGCTCCCTTCGCGTCGCCGGCGGCCCGGCGCTCCTCCGCCGCCGACTGGACGCTTCGCCAATCGGCCTGGAGCGGCTCGATCACCGTCGCGACGACGAGCCGCTCGACATAGGCGCGGGGCGTGTAATGAGCGCCGAGCCTCCTGCGGTCGGCCGGATCGAGCGCCTGTTCGAGCAGCGTGCCGAAGATGGCCGGCTCGACCTCGCGCCAATCCTGCTCTGCGGCGGCGGCGAGTTCGCCGATCTCCTCCGCGCCGAGCGGCAGGACCTTGGCCTCCCTGAACAGCGAGCCGTTGAAACGCATCACCTTGGCCCGGATGGAGATGGCGTAGGGGGAGCCCTTGTCCATCGCCTCCCACAGCTCTCCGACGAGGCGCGGGAACGCCTCCGGATCGGCGCGGCATTCCCTCAGCAGGTCGCGGAAGGATCCGCGCGGCAGAAGGCCGACATCGGCGGCGAACATGGTGAAGAGGCAGCGCATCAGGAAATGGGCGACCTCCTCCGCCGCATGGCCCGCGCGCTCGAGCCGCCGCGTGGCGGCGGCGAGACGCTCGGCGATCCGACGCGTCGCGCGGGCGGCGATCCGGCCGGGATCGAGGGAGGTCGGATCGAGCCAGATGGCGCGGAGCCGGTCGCGGATCGCCGCCTCGCGCAGGTCTTCGAGGCGGATGCGGTAGCTCTGCCGGTCCGGGAACTGCGTGTAGTTCCGGCCCTGGCCGGAGAAGTCGGCGAAGACCTCGATCACGCGGCCGACGTCGCAGACGAGGATGAAGGGCGGCCAGCCGTGCGAGGCCGGCAGGGCGCGGGCATAATCCTCGGCCTGGCGCTTGGCGTTCAGCATCAGGACGTCCCAGCCGCCGCGCGCGCCGCACCGCGGCCGGTCGTCCTCCGGTCGGAAGAGATCGGCCTGCCCGGCGATCTCCTTGGCGTTCCCCTTCAGGCGCGACTGCTTGGCCTCGAGGACGAAGCAGTCGCGCTTGTAGAGGTCGATCCGCCCCGTCGTCTCCGCCTCGCCCCGCCGCTTCGGGACGGCCCTTTCGAACACGTAGTCGTTGTGCTCATGGGTTGCGCCAGCGGGGTCGGGGGAGGGGAGGCGGAGAAGGCCGATCAGCCCGAGCAGGAAGAGGCCGTAATTCGCTCTCTCCTGGCCGCCTTCCCGGTCGGACCAGCGCGCGATGAACGCGTCGATCTCTGCCGGTGGTGCTGGCGCGATCTGGGATTGCATCGCGACATAGTGATGCAATCGAAAGATGCTTCAAGATAAAAATTCTGTCCTGGGTTGTGGTGAGTGTCCGCCGGCTCGCGGTGCGGTCGAAAAGGGCCGGGAGCGGGAGCCGCGAAGGGGAGCTGTCAGAACAGGTCGGGCCGCCTGATCCGGAGCGTCTGCAGCAGGAGCATGGTCTTGGCGTCGGGGAGATCGCCCCGATCGGCCATGTCGGCGAGATCGCGGAGGGAGAGCTCGACGACGGTGATGTCCTCGGCCTCGGACGCGACGCCGCCGCCCGGGCCGGACCGGTCGGCCAGCGTGTAGGCGGCGAGATAGAGGTGGATCCGCTCGGTCGAGATGCCGGGCATGGTCTGCATGACGACGACCGGCTCGATCTCGCGCACGGCGAGACCGGCCTCCTCCATCGCCTCGCGCCGGATGCAGGCCTCGGGCGTCTCGTCCTCCTCGATCAGGCCGGCGACGATCTCGAGCGTGTCGCGATGACCGCCCGCGAGCAGCATCGCGACCCGGAGCTGGAGGACGAGGAGTGCGGTGCGGCGCTCGGGATCGTAGGCGAGGAGGCCCGCGGCTCCGCCGTGATCCTCGACCTCGCGCTTCAAGCGGACGCCGTCGGGGCGCCGGACGGTGACGCCGAGATAGCGGCCCCAGCCTTCGTACAGCGTCTCGACCGCCTCGATCGTGGGTCCGCCCATGCCGGGTCAGTCGATCGTGATCGCGGCCGGATCGAAATCGACCTTGGGATATTGAGGGTCCATCTCCTCGAGCGTCGCCCGCACGATGGTCGCGACCGCGGCGTTGCGCGCCCATTTCTTGTCCGCGGGGATCACGTACCACGGTGCGATTGCCGTCGAGCAGCGTTGCAGCATGGTCTCGTAGGCGCGCAGGTAGTCATCCCAAAGCTTGCGCTCGGCGACGTCGGACGGATCGAATTTCCAGTTCTTGTCAGGATTGTCGAGGCGGGACTGGAGGCGTTCCTTCTGCTCGTCCTTCGAGATGTGGAGCATAAACTTCACGATGTGGGTCGAGGAGGAGATCATGTCCTCGAAGGCGTTGATCTGCTCGTAGCGATGTTCGATCACCTCCCGCGAGGCGAGCTTGCGCACGCGTCCGATCAGGACGTCCTCGTATTGCGACCGATTGAAGATGCCGATCGTGCCGCGTTGCGGGCAGGCCTTGTGCACCCGCCACAGGAAGTCGTGAGAGAGTTCGACCTCGCTGGGCTTCTTGAAGGAGGTGACGGAGACCCCGAGCGGGCCGGTCCGGCCGAACACGGCCCGTGTCGTCCCATCCTTCCCGCTCGTGTCCATGCCCTGGAGGATCACGAGCAGCGCGCGCCGCCCCTCGGCGAAGAGCCGGTCCTGCAGCGCGTCGATCGCGAGGGCATCCTCCTCCGTCTGCGCCTTCGCCGTCTCCTTGTCCCCCACATGGCTAGTCTCCGCGGGATCGAGCGCCTCGAGATCGACCGCGGCATGCGGCTTGACGTGAAAGCGGCGGCGGAGATCGCGGGCGCGTTGCGTGACGGATTTCAAGGGGGCGGCCTCGCTCTTGAGTTGGTTCTAGGACGACGCAGCATGCGCTCCGGGACAGATGCGTCAATATCCCGGCATCGAGCCGTTGGCCGGGCCTTCGGCGCGCTGGCGGGCCGGCGAACGGACCGGCGTCGCGAGCGCGCTTCTATCGCCGTGCGCGCCTATGGCACTCGGGGGTTGTGATCAAGTCATGTCAGGGGCTAGAACCCCTCTGCCGACGTCGCTGCCGTGGTCGAAGAAGTGAGATTTCTCTCCCCCTACGTTTTGAAATGGGCGACGATCGTCACATTGTTTTGTGCCGCGCTGTCTATATCGACGTCTACAGCCGTCCGATATTACCTGGGCGTGAAGTCGGACGGTATTACGATCATCGTTCGCTTGATACTGCCGTTCATCATCGCCTTTCCGATTGCGGTTGTCCTTTTTTCGAAGATCGAACGGCTTGATCTTGCCTACAGGAGTCTTCTGAAGAAGACGCGCGAATTGTCGAGGCGAGCCAGTACCGATCCTCTGACGGGGCTGTTGAACAGGAGAAGCTTCGAAGAGCAGTTCGACGCCGCGATCAAGCTCCGTTCGGGCGGCAAGTTCATCATCGCTGACGTCGACTATCTCAAGTCGATCAACGATCGGCATGGCCACCTTGCCGGTGACAACGCGATCCTGGCGGTGTCCCATGCGCTGGAGATCGTCCTGGGCGACGAATGTCTCATCGCGCGCATCGGCGGCGACGAATTCTGTGCGTATGTGCCCCGGGGCGAAGCGCGAACGGTCGATCGGCTCGTCGTCGCCATCAACCGCGCCGCGACGGACAATTTCCGGGAGCGATCCGGCCTCCCGCATGTTCTATCGGTTTCGGTCGGGGTGCAGCGATGCCAGTCCGGCGTCACCTTCCAGGAGATGATGTCCAGCGCTGACAGCGAGCTCTATCGGAAGAAGCGAAGCCGCTCCCCTGTGGCCCCGGCCCGGGGAGCGCCGCAGGTATCCGAAGCCGACATCTGAGGAAGCCGGTCCGGCGCAGCGCGCCTCGGCGACGCTCGATGGATCAGGCGACCCGGCGGGCGTAGTCGTCGGAGCCGCCGCCGCGATGGCGGAGTTCGGAGATCATGCCGACGATCTGCTGGGGCTGGTAGGGCGTGCGGATCGACGGCGCGCCCTTCACCTTGGCGCCTTCGGGGATCCGGAACGGCATGCGCGACGTGTAGATGACGTCGATGCGCGGATTGCGGAGACGGGCGGCTTTCGCGACCTCGACGCCGGGGATGTCGCCGCCGAGATCGGCATCGACGACGAGGATGTCGATCCTCGTCTCTCCGGTGAGCGCGACCATCGCCTCGACGCCGTCCTTGGCGAGGATCGGCTCGTATCCGTACATGGCAAGCCCGTTCGCCGTGATCTGGCGGGTCAGCCCGTCGCTCGCCACGAGGAGCACAGTCAATTGCCTGGCCACGGTTGATCTCCGAAGTTTCGTTGCGCCGCTCGTCCCTCACCGCCGGTCCGGCCCCAGGGGCTCGGCAGCATTCGTCAATGAGATCTTAATCTGACCACTCAAACTCTAACGAGGCGTTAAGAGCCGCCGGCCGGCCGACTCGATTTGGGACGGATGCGGCGGCCCGAGCGAGGGGGCGGCAGCAAGCGTCCCCCCTGTCGCGACCTTAGGTCGCCCCTCGACCGGCAGGTCCGTTTTAAAACTGAGCGGTGGGTGCCCTGCCGCACGGAAGCGCGAGGACGGGCGTCATCGGTTCCCGCCCGGTCTAGCGGGAGGGACGACGCGCGCGGCCGGGCGATCAGAAGCGGAGCGAGCGCAGGGAATGGTCGGCGCGCGCCGCATTCGCGGTGGCCGCGACGATGTCGAGGGGGCGGCAGGGCTTTCGCACGAAGGTGGTTCGCGAAGGCAGGGCCGGGGCATCGCCCGAGCAGACCGTGCGCGAGGTGACGATCACGCTCATGGTCGGCCAGAGGACCGAGATGCGCCGGGCGAGCGCGAGGCCGTCCATGCTGCCGTCGAGAGACATCTCGATCAGCGCGATATCCACGCCGGACGGGCTGGCGCAGAGGTGATCGATCGCATCGTCGGCATCGGCGACCTGCGTGATCTCGAGATCGAATTCCTTCATCATCATTGCGGCGAGATCGCTGCGGCAGCGATCACTCTCCACGATGAGCGCCGTACGCCGGCGCAGTCCGGCGGTGCTCATCCGGCCTCCTGTTCTACCCCCAGGATCCGAGTGGCGAACGTTCTCGCCGACGGCAGCGTCACGCTGCTTCACAGGCAGTGTCGTCAAAACCTCGCCGCAGATCAACCCCGGACGCCGCGCTGGGTTGACGCCGCTCGCGGGACCCCCGAGACAGGCGCGGACGGGCTGGGAGGCAGATATGGCCGGACGGCTGCACAACAAGACCGCGATCGTGACGGGGGCTGCCCAGGGCTTCGGCCTCGGCATCGCGGAGACCTTCATCCGCGAGGGTGCGCGGGTCGCGATGCTCGATATCAACGAAGCCGCGGTGGCGAAGGCTGCCGAGCCGTTCGGGGCGGCCGCCATCGGGCTCGGCTGCGACGTCTCCAAGGCCGGCGACGTGAACCGCGCGGCCGAGGCGGCGATCGAGCGGTTTGGCGGCGTCGACATCGTCGTCAACAATGCCGGCACGACCCATCGCAACCGGCCCATGCTGGAGGTCGAGGAAGAGGAATACGACCGCATCTTCGCCGTGAACGTGAAGTCGGTCTACCTCCTCACCCGAGCGGTGCTGCCGCATTTTCGCAGCCGCCGCGGCGGCTGCATCCTCAATATCGGCTCTACGGCGGGCATCCGGCCGCGGCCGGGCCTCACCTGGTACAACGCCTCGAAGGGCGCGGTGAACCTTCTCTCCAAATCGATGGCGGTGGAGCTCGCGCCCGACCGGGTGCGCGTCAATTGCATCGCGCCGGTCGCCGGGGACACGCCGCTCCTCGCCTCCTTCATGGGCGAGGACACGCCCGAGAAGCGCGAGGCTTTCAAGGCGAGCATCCCCTGGGGTCGGCTCTCGACCGCCCAGGATATCGCGAACGCCGCTCTCTTCCTCTGTTCGGACGAGGGCGAGATGGTGACAGGAACGGTTCTCGCCGTCGACGGCGGCCGATGTGTCTGAGAGGCTATAACTCCCGATGAGCGAACTCTTCTCCCCGATCCGGATCGGCCCCCTCGATCTGCCCAACCGGATCGCGATCGCGCCGATGTGCCAGTACAGCGCCATCCATGGCGATGCGAATGACTGGCACCTTGTCCATCTCGGATCGCTCGCCATGTCCGGGGCCTCCGTCCTCGTGCTGGAGGCGACGGCGGTCGAGGAGATCGGCCGGATCACGCATCATTGCCTCGGCCTCTACAACGACGACAACGAGGCCGCTTTCGCCCGCATCATGGGCTTCTGCCGCAAGCACGGCTCGGCCCGGATCGGGATCCAACTCGCTCATGCCGGCCGCAAGGCTTCCTCGCAGGTGCCCTGGCAAGGCGGCCGAGCGCTCGGGCCGGACGGCGATCCCTGGCAGACCGTCTCGGCCTCGGCCATCCCCTTCGCCGACGACTGGCATACGCCCTCCGAGGCGACGGAAGCCGATCTCGACCGGATCGTCGACGCCTTCGCCGCGACCACGCGGCGCGCGGCCCGGCAGGGGATCGACCTCGTCGAGGTCCACGCCGCCCACGGCTACCTTCTCCACCAGTTCCTTTCGCCGCTTTCCAACAAGCGGACAGATGCTTACGGCGGTAGCCTCGAGAACAGGATGAGGTTTCCGCTGCGCGTCTTCGACGCCGTCAAGGCGGTCGCGCCGGACACCATGGCCGTCGGTGCGCGGATCACCGGGTCGGACTGGATCGAGGGCGGGATCGACGTCGAGGAGGCCGTCGCCTTCGCGAGCGAGCTCAAGGCTCGGGGCTGCCACTATATCGACGTCACCTCCGGCGGGGTCGCCCTCGGCGCCAAGATCGCGATCGGCCCTGGCTATCAGGTCCCCTTCGCGGCGGAGATCCGCCGCCGCGTCGACATCCCGGTCTGGGCGGTCGGGCTGATCGTCACGCCTCACCAGGCCGAAGCGATCGTGGCGTCCGGCGAGGCGGACATGATCGCCCTGGCCCGCACCGTGCTCGACGATCCGCATTGGGCCTGGAACGCTGCCCAGGTGCTCGGCGCGGAAGTCGCGCGTCCGCTGCAATATCAGCGCGCCGCGCCGAACCTGTGGCCGGGAGCCGCCTACAAGCACGAGCCGGCGCTCAAGGCCGCCGAGTAAATCTTTGACGTTGTCAGGAGCGGGCCGTTCGGCCGCGCCGGAGGAGAATACCATGAAGGAGGTCTTCGTCTGCGAAGCCGTCCGCACGCCCATCGGCCGCTTCGGAGGCGCCCTGGCGCCGGTGCGGACGGACGATCTCGCTGCCATCCCGATCCGGGAGCTGCTGAAGCGGCATCCCGGCATCGCGGATCATGTTGACGAGGTCTATCTCGGCTGCGCCAACCAGGCTGGCGAGGATAACCGGAACGTCGCGCGGATGGCGGTGCTTCTCGCCGGGCTGCCGGATTCCGTGCCGGGCGTGACGCTGAACCGCCTCTGCGCTTCGGGCCTCGACGCGGTCGGGGCGGGCGCGCGGGCCATCAAGGCCGGCGAGGCCGATCTCGTGATCGCGGGCGGCGTCGAATCCATGACCCGCGCGCCCTTCGTGATGGGCAAGGCCGAGACGGCGTTCCAGCGCTCGGCCGAGATCCACGACACCACCATCGGCTGGCGCTTCGTCAACCCGCTGATGAAGCAGCAATACGGTGTCGATTCGATGCCGGACACCGCCGAGAACGTCGCGCAGGATTTCCAGGTCTCGCGCGAGGACCAGGATGCCTATGCGCTGCGCTCGCAGCAGCGCGCCGCGGCGGCGCAGGCGGCGGGGCGGCTCGGCGCGCGGATCGTTCCGGTCGAGATCACGGGCCGGAAGGGGCAGGTGACGGTGGTCGACCGGGACGAGCATCCGCGCCCGGAGACGACCGCGGAGATGCTCGCCAAGCTGAGGCCGATTCGGGCCGGAGGGTCGGTCACGGCCGGCAACGCCTCGGGCGTGAACGACGGCGCGGCCGCGCTGATCCTCGCCTCGGCCGAGGCGGCGGAGAAGCACGGGCTCGTGAAGCGGGCCCGCGTGCTCGGCCTCGCCTCCGCGGGCGTGCCGCCGCGCGTCATGGGCATCGGCCCCGTCCCGGCGACGCGCAAGCTGCTCGAGCGCCTGGGCCTGCGCGTCTCGGACATCGAGCTGATCGAGCTGAACGAGGCCTTCGCCTCGCAGGTCCTCGCCTCGCTGCGCCAGCTCGGCGTCGCCGACGATGCCGAGTTCGTCAATCCGAATGGCGGCGGCATCGCGCTCGGCCATCCGCTCGGCATGTCGGGCGCCCGAATCGCCATGGATGTCGTTGAGGAACTTGGCCGCCGCGGCGCGCGCTACGGCCTCGCCACGATGTGCGTCGGCGTAGGGCAGGGCGCCGCCATGGCCTTCGAGCGCGTGGACTGATCGCTCTGCGAAACAAAGGTCGACAGAGTGCTTGCGCCGGCCGGCGCGAGCCTCTATACGGCCCTTCCCGGCGGGCACGATCCGCCGGCATCCCGGGCGTGTAGCTCAGCGGGAGAGCACTACGTTGACATCGTAGGGGTCACAGGTTCAATCCCTGTCACGCCCACCATCAACCCGCTTCAATACATTGCTTTTTGGGATTGAGCGGGCGCCGATTGCCTGAAGGTCGCGGCGGTTCAATCGCACGTCGATCGCAATTAGCTTCCGGTCGCACCGATCCTGCAGCAGGGATGGGATGGCGTCCGTCGCGAGCGCTTCGTCGACGTCTATCCCGATCGCCTCGTCGAACATCTCTTCGCGTGCATGACGATCG
Source organism: Enterovirga rhinocerotis (assembly GCF_004363955.1). Taxonomy (GTDB): domain Bacteria; phylum Pseudomonadota; class Alphaproteobacteria; order Rhizobiales; family Beijerinckiaceae; genus Enterovirga; species Enterovirga rhinocerotis. Next base: position 1,972,731 of record NZ_SNZR01000011.1, on the reverse strand, counting down.
GTTGGGGCCTCTGGCTCATCGTGCCGTGGCGACGGACCTTCGGGAACCCCATCAATGCCGCTCTGGCGGAGCTCGCCTCCGAACGGCAATGGGGCGTCGTCTTCCATGGAAGGCTTCGGCGATTGTCGTCGGATACCTTGCCTATACGAAGGAGGCGGCGAGCGGCCGGCGCGAGCCGCTGAAGCCCGAAATCCTTCCGACCGCCGACGGGCCCTTTCCGGGCGCCCGCGACATCGAGTGCTCGTGAACGCGATCACGATGCTGACGGCGGCCCTGACCCGCTGCGCCGGGTGCCTCGAGGCCGAGGCTCACGATCGTGAGATGGACGAAGAGGCCGAGAAGCGAGCGGAGATGCGAGAGCTGCGGGAGATCGTCCGCGCCATGCGGCAGGCGAGACCGGCGTGAAGCGGAGGTGGACGGCCCCGCCGTGCCGGAGGGGCTGCCGATCGAGCTGTCGCCTCGATGATCCCGACGAGGCCCGTCCGAGCGAAGTAGCCGTGTTCGTGAAGGCGACATCGTTGGGATCCAACGTACGATTCTATCGAAACGGCAGAAGCAACAAATTTCATCGCGTTCAGAGATAGACCCTTAACCGGCGATGTGACGGGTGAGACTTGTAGTGCGCGGGGCGGTGGCCTCATGCTCAGGAGGCAGCGATGGCAACCATCTCATTCACCTATGGCGGCGATTTTGATCCGACCAGTACGGTAAACTTCACCAATACGAACCCTAACGACTATCAAAACTCAGCCATTAGTTACGGCGTCGGTCCTTATACGTCGCCAAGTTGGTTTCTGATGAATTTCGGAGTAGCCAATTACAATGGCGGATCGTTCTTCGGCGACCCAAACGATTTTTCCGATTGGATGCGCGCCGATCAGTATTCGATCAGTGCTAATTTTTCGCAGAATTTGGCACCCGTTGCGCTCGGAGGTGGAAACTTCGGAGATATTCTTATAGCGGGTCTCGGGAACGATAGCCTGTCCGGGGGCGGCGGCAACGACCGCCTCGACGGCGGCCTCGGGGCCGACACGATGACGGGCGGCACCGGCAACGACATCTTTGTCGTCGACAATGTCGGCGACGTCGTTGTGGAACTCGCCGGCGAGGGGATCGACCAGGTCCGCACCACGCTCGACGGCTATGTCCTCGGCGACAACGTCGAGAACCTGTTCCTCATGGGCAGCGCCGATCTCAGCGGCTTCGGCAACGCGCTGAACAACATCCTGATGGGCAACAGCGGCGCCAACACCCTCTCGGGCGGGGCCGGCAACGACCGACTCGACGGGCGGGGCGGCGCGGACATCCTCATCGGCGGCATCGGCAACGACACCTACTACATCGACGATCTCGGCGACGTGATGGTCGAGGAGGCGGGCGAGGGCTACGACACCGCCATGCTGGGCGTCGACGGCTACGTCCTCGCCGACGGCGCCTCGGTCGAGCGCCTGATCCTGCGCGACGGCATCGTCTCCGCCACCGGCAACAACCTCGACAACGTCATCCAGGGCAACGGGGGCGACAACGTCCTCTTCGGCGGGGGCGGGCGCGACACGATCCGCGGCGGGGCCGGCAACGACACGCTGATCGGCGGCGCGGGCATCGACAACCTGTTCGGCGGGGCGGGCGCGGACACCTTCGTGCTGACCGCGACGACGGCCGACCGCGACATGATCCGCGATTTCGTAGCGGCCGAGGATATGCTCCAGATCAGCGCCGCCCTCTTCGGCGGCGGCCTGGTCGCCGGGGACGAGCTCACGCCCGAGCAATTCGTGCTGAGCACCACGGGCCGGGCGACCTCGGCGACGGATCGGTTCCTGTACGTCGAGAGCAAGGGCCATCTCTATTACGACGCCGACGGCTCCGGCCGCGACGAGGCCCCGCAGCTCATCGCCGTCCTCACGACCAACCCCACCCTCACCGCCGCGCATTTCGACATCGTCATCTGAGGCGGGCAGCGACCGTCCCACGACAGGAAAGCGATGGGCGCATCGGACGAAGCGCCCATCGTGCGGCACGACGGCTGTCGATCCCCTGTCGCCGACGGGTGCGGCGGCCCTCAGGATTTCGAGCCGAGCGCCTTGGCGACGGCTTCGCCGAATTCGCGGGCCGAGGCCGGGTTCTGGCCGGTGATCAGACGGCCGTCGACGACGACGCGGCTCTGGAAGATCGGCGCCTCCTCGAACGCCGCGCCGGCGGTCTTGAGCGCGCCCTCGAGCTCGAAGGGCACGATCCTGTCGTATCCACGCGAGGCCTCTTCCTCGGCGGTGAAGCCTGTCAGCTTCTTGCCCTTGATGAGCCTCTCGCCGTTGGCGAGACGCACGCCGAGCAGTCCCGCAGGACCGTGACAGACCGCGCTGACGATCCCGCCGCGATCGTGGATCGAGCGGATGATGGCGTCGAGTTCGGGATTGTCGACGAAGTCCCACATCGGGCCGTGACCGCCGACGAGCTGGACGGCGGCGTATTTCGTCGGGTCGACATCCGACAGCTTGATCGAATTCGCGATCTTTGTGCGATGGCCTGCATTCGTCCAGAAATCGAGGGTCGCCTGGTCCTTCAGATCGAAGCCGTCGAATGGCGAGAGGCCACCCTTCGGACTGGCGATGTCGAACTCGATGCCGGCCTTGTCGTAGACCTCGACCGGGTGGGTCAGTTCCGGAAACCAATACCCGCCGACGAGGTTGGGCGCCTTCTTGTCGAGGCTGGAGACGACGATCAGGATCTTCTTGGGCTGGCTTGCACCTTGGGCCCATACGACGCTCGGCGCCGCGGCCAGGGTCGTCAGCGCGACGAAAAGTGCTGCAATTCGCTTGAACATGGGATGCCGATCCTCGCTTGGGGGAACACGGGACCTGTATCGCCGCGCGCGGGGTCGGCCGGTAGCCGTGCGAGCTATACTGATTGTTTAGCGAAGCGCTTGAATGGGCGCGTCATTGCCTCCCATGATGCATCGAATTCCCACCGATCCCGGAGGACCGCGCGTGAGCCGCCAGAATCGTTTCGACGGTCTGCCCGAGTTCCTCGCCATCGCCAGGCAGAGGAGCATCCGCGGCGCGGCCCTGGCGCTCGACGTGACGCCCGGCGCCGTCAGCCAGGCCTTGCAGCGGCTCGAACGACGGCTGGGCGTCGCCCTGTTCCACCGCACCACCCGACGGCTCTCGCTGACGGGACCCGGCGAGGCCCTCCTGGCCAGGATCGGGCCGGCCGCGGACGCGATCGATATCGGCCTGGAGGAGGCCCTTCGAGCCTCGGAGGAGCCGGTCGGCACGCTCCGGCTGATCGTCGACCGCATCGCCCTGACGCAGGTCCTGCCGAATGTCCTGCCCGACTTCCGCCAAGCCTATCCGGCGGTCGCCATCGACATCACCGTGAGCAACCGGCAATCCGATTTCGTCGGCGAGGGCTACGATGCCGGGATCATGATCGGCTCGTACATCGCCCAAGAGATGATCGCCGTGCGGCTCTCGCCTCGGTTCCGCTGGGCGGTCTTCGGTTCGCCGGCATATTTCGCCGCCCATGGCCGTCCCGAGCGACCCGGCGACCTCGCCTCCCACCAGTGCATCCGGTTCCGCAGGCCGGGCAAGGGCGACATCTACCGGTGGGAATTCGTCGAGGACGGCGAGGTGGTGCGCATCGAGCCGAACGGACCGATGACGGTCAACGATGCCGAGCTGATGCGCCGGATGGCCGCGCGGGGGCTCGGGCTCATCTATTCGTCGACCTACCATTCCGCGACGGAGATCGAGGCCGGCACGCTCGAACCGGTCCTGCTGGACCATTCCCCGAGCGCCGATGCGCTCTACCTCTATTTCGCGCGGACGGCGCAGGACCAGCCGAAGCTGCGGGCGTTCATCGAGATGTGCGCGCGCTCTGGCTTCGCCGCGGCCCGCGTTGCTCCCGGTGCCGGAGGCGCCGAAAGGACGCCGCAGGCTCCGGGACCCGCGCGCTCTGCGCGATGAGGCGATCCGCGACCGCTCGGCCCCCGTCAGAGCCCGAGATTGCTCTTCTCGTTCCGCAGGAACATCATCTGCGAGGTGTAGGCGTCGACGAGGCAGTCGATATCGGTGCCGCAGGCGTTGCGGGTCTGCAGGAACTTGGTCTGGGCCTGCTTCACGCGCGACATGGTGGCTGCCGGAGCGCCGCTTCCCACGATCAGCAGATACATCCCGGCCGTGCTGTCATCGAGCCGGCTGAGATTGGCGTTGCCGCAGATCGCCTTTTCCGCGGGAAGCGCGGCGAGCTTGCAATCGAAGGAGGCCGCGCTCGCACCCGATGAGGCGGCGAGCGGCGCCGCTCCGATCGCCGCCGCGAAAAGGAGGCGGCGGAGCGCCCCGTCGAAACGTTCGTGCATGGAAAGGCTCCCCGATCGGTCGTGCGTCCGCGACGCGGATGGTTCTGCTCTCAGGGCGAGGTGCAGGTCTCGCGCTGGTCGCCCCGGGTGAGCGTCGCGCCGCGGCCCTTGATCCAGAACTCGATGCCGTCGCCGACATAGCGCCCGCCATCCGCCGACATGGCCTGGGGCAGCCTCAGCTTGCGATCGGAGCCGGTGAAGGTGAGCACGACGTGCCCGTTCGGGGCGCCCGGCGGAGAGAACTGCGCCAAGAGGCGCGTGCCGCCGCTGCATTCGTACTGCGCCTCGGTCGCCTGAGCGGCGCCGGCCGCGACGACGGACAGCGCCGCCGCGAGACCCATCCGTCGATAATCCATCGTTCCGATCCTTCGTTCTCGGCCTGGAAGACCGAATGGCGCAGTCGTGCAACGGTAGCTGGCCGCGGGGCGAAGTCTTCCGCGAAAGGAGAGCACGGTCACACCGATCGTGCTCTCGTCGCATCTTCGGGCGGAGATCGTTCTCGCCCGGAGTTGCTCAGTCGCCGAACTTTTCGGCGGCGAATTCGATCCCGGACTGAACCTCGGTGATGGCCTGCTGGATGAGGCGCATGGCCTTGACCCGGTGGCCGCCTTTGTCGGAGGTCGATTCCCGCAGCGAGCCGAGCGCGCTGTAAAGGGAGGAGACGGCGCGTTCCATGTTCCCCTGATAGGCGAGGGCTTCGTTCGCCGCGACGGTGGCGACGGAGGTCGCGGCGAGACCCGCCCCGGCCAGACGAAGGACGTTGCGGCGGGATTTCTCAGTGGTGTTCATATCCTCGATCCTTCTGACAATGGCCGCTGATGAGACGGAATCGCGCGGAGGTTGCGGCGCGCTCATGGAAGGGGCGAGCGGCGCCGAGTCGTCAATCGCGAACAGCAATTTTGCCACGATGCCCCCTTTGCCGGGCTGGGGTTCTCGGACGGCCGGGTCTTGCCACGAGGCCCGCGATTTGATCGGACAGGCCCGAGAGACCGAATACGGTGGAGCGAGAGGAAGGGCGAGATGGATCTCAAGTCGCTGCGGGTCGAGATGCGCGGGCCCATCGCCGTCGTCACGCTGTCGCGGCCCGATCGGCGCAACGCGATCGACGAGGCGACGGTCGAGGAGATCGGGCGCTTCTTCGAGAAGCCGCCCGAGGGCACGAAGGTCATCGTCCTGACCGGCGAGGGGCCGCATTTCTGCGCCGGTCTCGATCTCGAGGAGCATGCGCGGCTCGGGCGGACGCCGGTCGAGTTCATGCGCATGTGCCAGCGCTGGCATTGGGCCTTCGACCAGATGCAGTTCGGCGGAACGCCCGTCATCGGCGCGCTCCAGGGCGCGGTGGTGGGCGGCGGCCTCGAGATCGCGGCGGCCTGCCATAGCCGCGTCGCCGACGAGACGACCTTCTTCGCCCTGCCCGAGGGCCAGCGCGCGATCTTCACCGGCGGCGGCGCGACGGTCCGGGTCGGGCGCATCATCGGCGCCGGGCGGATGGTCGACATGATGCTCGCCGCGCGCACCTACGACGCCAAGCGCGGCCTCGATCTCGGCCTCTGCCACGAGATCGTGCCGCCCGGCCGAAGCCTCGAGCGCGCGCTCGAGATCGCCGAAGCCGCCGCGAAGCACGCGCCCTTGTCGAACTACGCCATGGTCACGGCCATCAGCCGGATCAACGACATGTCGACGACGGACGGGCTCTTCGCGGAAAGCCTGATGGCGGGGATCGTCCAGTCCGGCCCGGAGGTCGCGGCCGGGCTCGCCGAGTTCCTGGAGAAACGCGCGAAGCGGTTGGAGACGCGGTAAGAGACCGCAAGGCAGGGAGCGTTCCGATGAGGCGTCGTCACATCGTCGCCGGAGGATTGGCGGCGGCTGTGTCCGGATCGGTCACGGCACGGGGCGCCGCAGCGCAGGAAACCCTCCGCCTCGTCCTCGGAACGGCGACGCCCGGCGGCGGCTTTCCCGTCTACGGCGCCGCCCTCGCGAGGGCCGTGCGCGAGGCCGATCCCGGCGTCGTGCTGGACGAACGCAACACCCGGGGATCGGCCGAGAACGTGCCGTTGCTGGAGGAGCGGCGGATCGATCTCGGCCTCGTCCAGGGCGAGGTGGCCTACGCGCATCTTTCGCGGCTCGGATCGGAGCCGGGCGGGCCGAAGGTTGCCGCCGCGATGTATGCGACGGCGGGGCTGTTCGTCGTCCGGGGGGATAGCTCGCTCCGGACCATCGGGGACCTGCGCGGCCGCCGCATCGCCCTGGGCGCTGCGGGATCGGGCCTGGCGGTCTTGGCGCGTGCGATCCTGCGGGGGGAGGGCCTCAATCCGGAGACCGATATCGAGGCGATCACGCTCGAGCGGGCGGGTGAGGGACCCATCATGGTCGCGGATGGGCGGGCCGCGGCCCTGTTCGGGGGCGGTGTCGGGTGGCCCGGCTTCCACGCCGTCGCGGCGCAGCCCGCGGGAGCGCGGTTCATTGCGCCGGGAGAGGAGGCGATCTCCCGCATCCTCGCGGCTCATCCGGACATGCGCCGGATCGAGGTGCCGGCCGGCACCTATCGGGGCCAGGATCTGCCGCTGGTCTCGATCGGGTCCTGGAGTCTCATTCTCTGCCGGGGCGATCTCCCGGAGGCATCCGGCCATCGCTTCGCCCGCGCCCTCGACCGAGCGCAGGACAGGCTCGCCGCGCTCCTGCCCCAGGGACGGGAGACGCGCCCTGCCAACACGGTCGCCGCCGTCCCGGCGGCGTGGATCCATCCCGGCATCGCGCGCTTCTTGCGCGAAGCGGGCCATCTCCCGACATGAAAACGGCCGCGCAAGGCTGCGCGGCCGTTCAAATCCGATCGACGTTTTCGGCTGCCGTCAGGCAGCGAGCTTCTGCGCCCGCTGATCGTGGCGGGCGAGGCGCGAGAGGAGGTAGTCGACCTCCTTCTTCGTTTCCGCCGAGAGCGCCGGCCCCGGCTTGCGCTGGGCGTCCGAGGCGATGATGCCGCGGCGCATGAGGACGTACTTGCGGACGGCGAGCCCGACGCCCTGCTGCTGCTCGTAGCGGATCAGAGGCAGATGCGCGTCGAAGAGGTCGTGCGCCTCCTCGCGCTTGCCGGCGGAGGAGAGATTGACGATGTCGACCAGCATGTCGGGGAAGCAATAGCCGGTCATGGCGCCGTCCGCGCCGCGCTCCATCTCGAAATCGAGGAAGAGGGCGCCGTTGCCGGTCAGGATCGAGACGCGGCGCATGCCGTCCTTCTCGAAGCGGCGCAGGGTCGAGATCTTGTCGAGCCCCGGCCAATCCTCGTGCTTGAGCATCACGCAGGACGGGTTCTCGGTGATGATGCGGCGGATGACGCCGGGCGTCATGACGACGCTCAGGGTGAGCGGATAATCCTGAAGCACCCAGGGGGTCTGCGCGCCGATCACCTCGGCGGCCTGGCCGAAATAGGTGACGATCTGGTCGTCCGTGCGCAGGCTGGGGGGAGGGGCGATCATGACGCCCGCCGCGCCCACATCCATGACGCCGTTCGACAGCGCCCGCATGGCGGCGAAGCCCGCGGCCGAGACGCCGACGATGATCTTCATCTTGCCGGCCCGCTTGATGACGCGGGTCGCGATGTCGAGGGCTTCCTTCGCCTCGAGCTTCGGCGCTTCGCCCATGATGCCGAGCACGGTGATGCCTTCGCAGCCGGCGGCGGCATAGGCGTCCACCATGGTGTCGATGGATTTTTCGTCGACGCGTCCGTCGGGGTGGAACGGGGTCGGAGCGATCGCGTAGACGCCGCGCGCATTGTTATCGAGCATCGGGGCCCTCCCAGGGATAAGCCGGAGCGTTAGAACGCCCCGGCCGGAATCGCAATCGAGGATAGGCCCGGCGGTCGTGAGGGTGCGAGTTCTCCGTCTAAAGCGCGGCGTGCCTCGGCACCGCCCGGCGGGCATCCGGCTTCGCTGCCGGCGACGGATCCACGCCCCCGTGCCCCGCATCGGACTGGCGGATCGCCGTCCAGGGATCGGGCTGGCGGACGGCGCGCCGGGGCGCGGGAGCCGCCTGGCTGCCCCGGATTTCGGCGATGCTCTGCCGGGCCTGATCGGCCGGCATGTCGCGCGCCAGCACCTGCTCGGCCTCCGCGTAGCGGCCGCGCAATCCCAGCACCAGGGCGAGGTTGCGCCGGACCCGCGAATCGGCGCGCGGATGGTTGGCCGCCTCCCGCAAGATGCGCTCGGCTTCGTCGAGCCGCTTCACGAGGGCGAAGGAGAGGCCCTGGTTGGCGAGGACCGAAGGCTCGCCGGGGACGATCCTCAGTGCCGCCGCATAATAGCGCTGGGCGCTTTCGAACTGCCCGAGCTGATCGGCGACCGCGCCCTGGACCGACAGGATGCTCCAATCGGGCCGGTCGGGCCGATGGGCATTCGCGAGGACGGCCGCAGCCTCCTTGTAGCGCCCGGCATCGGCGAGGACCTTGCCATAGGCGGCGAGCAGGGGAGGGTGGTTCGGATTCTTGAGGGCGCCCTGCTGGAGGACGGCGAGCGCCTGTGCGGTCTGGCCGCGGGCCCGCAGGCTCGACGCATAGGCGAGCGCGGCGTTCGGATCGCGCGGGTTGGCCTCGTAGCGACGCCCGAGGGCTTCCGGATCGACCTGCGCGGCGCGCGCGCCCAGGCCGATCGAGCCGGTGGTCGTCGGTCCCCGCGACTGGCAACCCGCCAGAGCCGCCGTCGTGACGAGCAGCGTTGAGACGACTGCTCCCCGAAGCTTCGGAGCAAAAGCTTGCAGCGACCCGGACGCCATGACACCAACCCCTGACCCAAGGGCATCAGCGATAAATCGTTAACCCTAACCGGCCGTTAACCGCCCCAGAGGCTGTGCATGTCGTCCTCCGAACCGTCACACTCCGCCGACCCTTCTCCCTACGCCTTCGCGCCTCCGCCCCTGCCCGGCGAGCCCGACGGTGCGATCCCGATCGTTCGGGTCGACCGCGAGACCTGGCCCGCCCGCGCCGCGACGCTCGTGCCGATGGCGCGCGCCTTCCTGGAGGCCAGCGAGTTCGAGCCGAAGGCCGGGCGGATCGCGCTCGTCCCTGCGCCCGACGGGTCCGTGGCGGAGGTGCTATTCGGGGTCGGGAGCGATGACGATCCCTTCGCGGCCGGAAAGCTCGCGGCGGAACTGCCGGCCGGAACCTACCGCTTCGCCGACGAATGGCCCGATCTCGAAGGCGCGGCCCTGGCCTGGCTCCTCGCCGGCTACCGCTTCGACCGCTACCGCGAGCGGCCGCGCCGCGCGGCGCGCCTCGTCGCGCCGAAGGACGTGGATGCGGGCGAGATCGAGCGCATCGCCGAGGCTGTCGCGCTCGGCCGCGACCTGATCAACACGCCGGCCAACGATCTCGGACCGGACGAGGTCGAGGCCGCCGCCCGGCGGATCGCCGACAGGTTCGGAGCGGAATTCTCCGTGATCGCGGGCGATGCCCTGCTCGCGGCCAACCTTCCCATGATCCATGCGGTCGGGGCGGGCTCGCCTCGTGCGCCACGGCTGATCGACATGGTCTGGGGCGAGCGCACCGCGCCGATGGTCACGATCGTCGGCAAAGGCGTCTGCTTCGATACCGGCGGGCTCGACATCAAGCCCTCGGCGGCGATGCTGCTGATGAAGAAGGACATGGGCGGCGCGGCCGCCGCTCTCGCGCTCGCGCAGATGATCATGGGCGCCGACCTCCCGATTCGGCTTCGCGTGCTGATCCCGACGGTCGAGAACGCGATCTCGGGCGCCTCCTTCCGTCCCGGCGACGTGATGCGCAGCCGCAAGGGGCTCAGCGTCGAGATCGGCAACACCGATGCCGAGGGGCGGCTGATCCTCGCCGACGCCCTTGCACTCGCCGACGAGGAGGAGCCCGGCCTGATCGTCGATTTCGCGACCCTCACCGGCGCGGCGCGGGTGGCGCTCGGGCCCGACCTGCCGCCGGTCTATAGCGACGACGACGCGCTCGCGGAGGATGTCGTGCGCCTCGGGCTCGCGGTGAACGATCCGGTGTGGCGCCTTCCGCTCTGGCCGCGCTATCGCTCGATGATCGAGGGCAAGGTGGCCGATCTCACCAATGCGCCCGCCGGCGGATTCGCGGGCTCGATCACGGCGGCCCTCTTCCTCGCCCGCTTCGTGACGGCGGCGAAGGCCCATCTGCATTTCGACATCTACGGCTGGATGCCGTCATCGCGTCCGGCCCGCCCCGAGGGCGGCGAGGTCCAGGGAGCGCGGCTCGTCTACGCGCTCTTGAAGGAGCGCTATTCCGCCTGATCCGGCTCGGCCGCCGGGCGCTCGAAGGTGACGACGCGGCCGCGATCGATCGACAGCCCGACACGGCCGGCCTTGAGGGCGAGCGCCTGCTCGCCGAAGACCTCGCGCCGCCAGCCGGACAGCGCGGGAACGCGGGCGGTGTTGTCCGCTGCGATCTCCTCGAGGTCGTCGACTCCTGCGATCAGCTTCGGCGCGACGCCCTCGTTCTCGGAGACGGCGCGCAGCAGGACCTTCAGCAGTTCGACCGTCGCCGCCGCCCCGCCGCGCCCTCCGCGCGAGCGCTGCGCCACGGGGATGGTGGCGGGATCGCGGGCGAGGCCGCGCTCGACCGCCGCGAGGATGTCCTGGCCCGTGCGCGAACGCTCGAATCCGTTGGGGATCGAGCGCAGGCGGCCGAGGGCCTCGACGCTGCGGGGCGCCGAGACGGCGACGTCGATCACCGCCTCGTCCTTCAGGACGCGGCTGCGCGGCACGTCGCGCGTCTGCGCCTCGCGCTCCCGCCAGGCCGCGACCTCCATGAGGACGGCGATCTCGCGCGGCTTGCGCATCCGGCCCGAGAGCCTCTGCCAGGCCTGGTCGGGGTCGGCCCGGTAGGTGTCGGGCGAGGTCAGCACCGCCATCTCGTCGTCGAGCCAGTGCGAGCGCCCGGTGCGTTCGAGCTCGTCGAGGAGCTTCTCGTAGACCGGCACGAGATGCGTGACGTCCGAGAGGGCGTAGAGCGTCTGGGCCTCGCTGAGCGGGCGGCGCGACCAGTCGGTGAAGCGCGAGGACTTGTCGATCCGCGCCTTCGCGAGGTCGTTCGCGAGCTGCTCGTAGGAGACCGAATCGCCATAGCCGCAGACCATGGCGGCGACCTGGGTGTCGAAGAGAGGGGAGGGGATCACATGGCCGAGATGCCAGATGATCTCGACGTCCTGGCGGCCCGAATGGAACACCTTCACGGCGCGCGGATCGGTCATCAGGGCGAGGAACGGATCGAGGCTGAGGCCCGGAGCGAGGGGGTCGACGAGGACGCCCTCGACGCCCGGCCCGGCCATCTGGATCAGGCAGAGCTTCGAATAATAGGTCGTCTCGCGCATGAACTCCGTGTCGACGGTCACGAAGGGAAGCGCGGCGAAGCGCGCGCAGGCGAGCTCCAGCTCGGAGGTCGTGGTGATGAGCGGCATCGTTAACCTATAGCGCAGCCATGCGGCGGCCGCGACAGACCGGCGCGCTTATCCGACGGGATTTCCACCGAGGGGGCGGATGGCCACCTTCTTGTCCCGCCCGTTCTTGGCATCGCACGCGATCGCCGCCTCGACATCGCGCAGCCGCAGGCTCACCGCACCGGGCGCTCGCCCGAGAACCGCGAGCGACGACAACGTGCAAAGGCACAGGAGCAAATCGCGGGAGGACATGTCGCACGGCACGGGTCTTGGTGAGGTGCGAGTGAGTTATGACCGGTTCCTGAATCGAATCCTGAGAATTGGAGTTAACGCCTTGCGGCCCGCGCATGGGCGTCCGGCGTGCTCGGCTTGACAAGCCGGGGCCTCCATGGTCGGACCCCCGCTTCTCCAGAAGATCGTTTCCATGCACGCCTATCGCAGCCATACCTGCGGCGCCCTGCGCCCGTCCGATATCGGTCAGACCGTCCGCCTGTCCGGGTGGTGCCACCGCATCCGCGACCATGGCGGGGTGCTCTTCATCGACCTGCGCGACCATTACGGCATGACGCAGATCGTGGTGGATCCGGATTCGCCGGCCTTCCGGCTCGCGAACGAGGCCCGCTCGGAATGGGTGGTGCGCATCGACGGCAAGGTCCGGGCACGGCCCGAGGGCACCATCAACGCCGAGCTGCCGACCGGCCAGATCGAGATCTACGCGACCGAGATGGAGGCGCTCGGGCCGGCCGCGGAGCTGCCCGTGCCCGTCTTCGGCGATCAGGAATACCCGGAGGAGCAGCGGCTCAAGTACCGCTTCCTCGATCTGCGCCGCGAGAAGCTGCACGCCAACATCATGAAGCGCGGCGAGATCATCGATTCGATCCGCCGGCGGATGAAGGAGGGCGGCTTCTTCGAGTTCCAGACCCCGATCCTGACCGCCTCCTCGCCTGAGGGCGCGCGCGACTTCCTCGTGCCCTCGCGCCTCCATCCCGGCAAGTTCTACGCGCTGCCGCAGGCGCCGCAGCAGTTCAAGCAGCTCACGATGATCGCGGGCTTCGACCGCTACTTCCAGATCGCGCCCTGTTTCCGCGACGAGGACGCCCGCGCCGACCGCTCGCCGGGCGAGTTCTACCAGCTCGACATCGAGATGAGCTTCGTCACCCAGGAGGACGTCTTCCAGTCGGTCGAGCCCGTTCTGCGCGGCGTCTTCGAGGAATTCGCCGAGGGCAAGCGCGTCACGGGCGAGTTCCCCCGCATCACCTTCGCCGAGGCCGCGCTCAAATACGGCTCGGACAAGCCGGATCTGCGCAACCCCCTCGTGATCGCCGACGTCACCGAGGAGTTCTCGGACGAGGGCGTGACCTTCAACGCCTTCAAGAACGTCATCAAGGCGGGCGGCGTCGTGCGCGCCATCCCGGCGCCGGGCGCAGCCTCGCAGCCGCGCTCCTTCTTCGACAAGCTGAACGACTGGGCGCGCTCGGAAGGCGCGGCCGGGCTCGGCTACATCGTCTTCGGCGACGAGAGCGGGCGGCTCGAGGGCAAGGGCCCGATCGCGAAGTTCATCCCGGCCGACGTGCAGGCCGCCATCGCCATGCGGGCGGGGATCGGTGCGGGCGACGCGGTCTTCTTCGCGGCGGGCGAGGAGGCGAAGGCCGCGAGCCTCGCCGGCAAGGCGCGCATCCGCATCGGCGACGATCTCGACCTGTCGGACAAGGACCAGTACGCCTTCTGCTGGATCACCGATTTCCCGATGTTCGAGTGGAACGAGGACGAGAAGAAGGTCGACTTCTCGCATAACCCGTTCTCGATGCCGAACTTCGACAAGGACGCCTTCCTGGCGCTCGAGGCGGCCGACAAGGACACGATCCTCGGCATCAAGGCCTTCCAGTACGACATCGTCTGCAACGGCATCGAGCTGTCCTCCGGGGCCATCCGGAACCACCGCCCCGACATCATGCGCAAGGCCTTCGCGCTCGCCGGCTACGGCGAGGACGTGCTGGAGGAGAAGTTCGGCGGCATGCTGCGCGCGCTGACCTACGGCGCCCCGCCCCACGGCGGCATCGCGCCCGGCATCGACCGCATTGTGATGCTCCTCTGCGGCGAGCAGAACCTGCGCGAGGTCGTCCTCTACCCGATGAACCAGCGCGCCGAGGACCTCCTCATGGGCGCGCCCTCCGAGGTGACGCCGAAGCAGCTCCGGGAGCTGCACATACGGCTGAACCTGCCGCAGAAGGGGTAGCCAGCGGACGCGTCGCATCGCGCCGCCTGCGCAGCGATCCGGAAGGCTGCGCGGAGGTCCGCCGAGGCCTTCCCTTCGTGCAGCGTGACGTCCTCAGCCGGGCCGGCGGGAGCGGATGAAGTCGACGAATGCCCTCAGGGGCGGGGGCGGGAGCCGGCGGCCTGGATAGTAGAGGAACGGCCCGGAATATGGCTGCCACCAGGGTTCGAGGACCGGAACGAGCGTGCCGCGCGCGAAATGCGGCCGCAGCCAATCCTCGAACAGATGGATGATGCCGGTCCCGGCGATGGCAGCGTCGACGGCGAGATCCGCCGTCGCCCCGGTGCGGATCACGAGCGGGCCTCGCGGTTCGACCCGGACGATCTCGCCGTCGCGCTCGAATTCCCAGATCAGGACCGCGCCGCTGCCGAACCGTCCCGTGAGACAGGAGTGGGACAGCAGGTCCTCCGGGTGCTCCGGCCTGCCCTTTCGCGCGAGATAGGCCGGAGCCGCGGCGGTGGCGCTGCGCTGGACTCGCGGCCCGATCGGCACCGCGATCATGTCGCGTTCCAGGCGCTCGTCATATCGGATGCCGGCGTCGAAACCTGCCGCGACGAGGTCGATGAAATCGTCCTCGGCGGCGACCTCCAAGGTGATGTCGGGATAGCGGGCGAGAAAGTCCGGCACGATCGCCGGAAGGATCAGGCGCGCGGCGACGACGGGCACGTTGAGCCGAAGCGTTCCTGCCGGCCGGTCGCGGAAGGTGTCGACCACTTCCAGCGCGGCCTCGACCTCCGCGAGCGCGGGGCGCAGGCGCTCGATCAGCCGAGCACCCGCCTCCGTCGCGACGACGCTGCGGGTCGTTCGGTGGAGCAGGCGGATGCCGAGCTTGCTCTCGAGGCGTCGGACCGCCTCGCTCAATCCGGATGCGCTGACGTTCAGTCTTCGGGCGGCCCCGCGAAAGCTGCCGCGCTCGGCGACGGCCAGAAAGGCGTTGAGATCCCCGACATCGACCATGATTGTTCGCCAGAACGTACAGCCTGTCCCGATTGTGATCCGTTATCGTCCGCCCCGCCAGCGCGCATATATGTCGGAACACCGGGAGATGAGCGATGACGATCGGCAAGACATTCAAGCTCGGGGACCGCGAGGTGAACCGGATGGGCTACGGGGCGATGCAGCTCGCCGGCCCAGGCGTCTTCGGGCCGCCGAGAGACCGCGCCGCGGCGATCGGCGTGCTTCGCGAGGCCGTGGCGTCCGGCGTGAACCACCTCGACACGAGCGATTTCTACGGCCCCCACGTCACGAACGACATCATCCGCGAGGCGCTCCACCCCTATCCGGACGATCTCGTCATCGTGACGAAGATCGGCGCCAAGCGCGGCCCCGAGGGGTCGTGGGATGCGGCCTTCTCCGCGGACGAACTCGCCCGAGCCGTCGAGGACAACCTGCGCAACCTTCGCCTGGACGTGCTGGAGGTCGTGAATCTGCGGATCATGTTCGACGCGCACGGCCCTGCCGAGGGATCCATCGCAGCGCCCCTCGAGGCCGTGGCGGATCTCCAGCGCCGTGGCCTCGTGCGGCATATCGGGCTCAGCAACGCGACCTCGACGCAAGTCTCCGAGGGCCGCCAGATCGCCGAGATCGCGTGCGTGCAGAACCAGTACAATCTCGCGCACAGGCATGACGATCAGATGATCGACGCGCTCGCCCGCGACAGCGTGGCCTACGTGCCCTTCTTTCCGCTCGGCGGCTTCACGCCGCTTCAATCCTCGACCCTGTCGGAGGAGGCGGCCAGGATCGGCGTGCTACCGATGCAGCTTGCCCTCGCCTGGCTTCTCCACCGCGCCCCGAACATCCTCCTGATCCCCGGCACGTCGTCGATCGGGCATCTGCGGGACAATCTGGCGGCCTCCGAGATCGCGCTGCGGCCCGAAACACTCGACGCTCTCGACGGCATCTCGGCTGCCCCCGCCGCCTGATGGGCATGCGAGGCCCGCGATCGGCTTGCGGGGCGCCGTCTGGTCGTCCATCTCGGGCTGGCGGGGAAGGTCTCCCGCGCCCGAGAGCAGCGTGCCTCTAGTCGATCATCCTGTGCGGTCCCAGATCGAAGCCGTCGTCGTCGCGCACGATTCGGCCGAGGTTCTTCCGGCCTGCCTCGCGGCTCTGGCGCGGGAGGGCGTGCCGGCCATCGTCGTCGACAATGCGAGCCGCGACGGCACGGCTAAGGTCGCGGAGCGGGCCGGGGCGCGCGTCGTGCGCATGGCGCGGAACGAGGGCTATGGCCGGGCCAACAATGCCGGCGTCGCCGCGAGCGGGGCGGCGTTCGTCCTCATCGCCAATCCCGATCTCGTCCTCGACGAGGGGGCCGCTGCGGCGCTGCTCGCGGCGGCGGCGGCCTATCCGGATGCCGCGCTCTTCGCCCCGCGCATCGTCGAGGAGGACGGGCGCTATTTCTTCCAGCCGCGTTCGCTGCTTTCGGGCTTCCTGACCAACCCGCAGGGCGTGCCCTGCTTCCCCGAGGGCGATTGCTGCGCGCCCTTCCTGTCCGGCGCCTGCCTCCTCGTGCGCCGGGAGGTCTTCCTGGCCGTCGGGGGCTTCGATCCGGCGATCTTCCTCTTCTACGAGGACGACGATCTCTGCCGGCGTCTCTCCGAGGCCGGCCATGCGCTGGTCCATGTGCAGGCGGCGGTGGCTCGGCATGGCCGGGGCAAGTCGAGCGGTCCGGCGCCGGGGCGCATCTTCCGCTCGCGCTGGCACCAGGCCTGGTCGCGGGCCTATGTCTCGCGGAAATGGGGCCTGCCGTCGCCGGCTCCCGGCATGTTCGCGTGGAACGCGGTCAGGAGCTTGCTCGCCCTCGCGAGCTTTCGGCGCCCGCTGATCGAACGCTACGCGGGCTCGGCGGCGGGCGCGCTCGCCTTCCTGCGCGGCCGGACGGCGCTCGGCCGCGAGGGTGTCCTCGCGGAGCCGGGCGCCGCGGATCGAAGCCCAGGGTGACGCCCTACCAGCCGGCGAAGCCGGCGCCGGGATAGCGCTTCTCGATGAAGGCCTTCACCTCGTCCGACTGATAGGAGGCGACGAGGGTCTTCGCCCAGGGAGCGTCCTTGTCCTGCCTGCGGACGACGATCGCGCAGACATAGTCGGATTGGGGCTTCTCCAGCAGGATCGAATCCTTCTGGGGGTTGAGCCCGGCCAGCAGCGCATAGTTCGTGTTGACGGCCGAGGCGTCGACATCGTCGAGGGCATGGACGAGCTGCGCCGCTTCGAGCTCCTTGAAGCGGAGGCCTTTCGGGTTCGCGACGATGTCGAGCGGCGTCGCCTTGAAGCCGGAGCCGTCCCGCAGCTTCAGCAGCCCGGCCTCCTGAAACAGGATGAGGGTGCGCGCCAAGTTGGCGGGGTCGCTGCCGATGCTGATGAGCGCTCCCTTGGGGAGGTCCTCGAGGCGCTTGTGCTTCTTCGAATAGACCGCGATCGGAAACAGGACCGTGCGCCCGACCGGCACGATGTCGTAGCCCCGCGCGTCGATCTGCGCCTGCAGGAACGGCAGGTGCTGATAGGAATTCGCCTGGAGATCGCCGGCTGCGAGAGCCGCATTGGGCTGGATGTAATCGTTGAATTCGATGACCTGCACGGTCAGCCCGTTGCGGGCAGCGACCTTGGCCGCGACGTCCAGGACTTCGGCATGAGGTCCGGCCGTGGCTCCCACCTTGATCGTCGCTTGCTGGCCGAAGGCCGGACCGGACGCCGCCGCTGCGGCCAGAGCCCCGAGCAGGGCGCGTCTCGACAAAACCGGCATGGCAATCTCCCGCGGAAAACACGGATCCGCCGGTTCCGGCTGATCCCGACCGCGACCATCGCGTTCTGTCGGGAATCTGCCACGCCTAGTTCGTTATTTGCAACGAAACGTATGTTCAAAAGAACGGTCGGCAAAAGAACGATTTGTTCTCCGCTCTCCTGGGGAGAGGGCGGTCGCCTCCCCGGAGCAGGGGAGGGCCGCCGAACGACGTCGCGGCTCGCCGAGGCGCTCAGTACCTCATCTTCGTCAGCGGCTCGCCGATCGTGCGCATCAGGTCTCGGACCTGGCGCAGGACGACCTGTCCCTTCTGCTTCAGTCCGCCCTCGCGGGCGAGTTCTGCCTCGCGCGCGGCGAAGGCGCCCTTGCCCTCCAGCGGAGGAATGATGCTCGGCTGCGCGGCCGGGGCGAGGGGCGGCGAGGCGAAATCGGCCGCCGTCAGGTCGGCCTTGAGGATCAGCTTCGCCGCCCAGTTCTTCAGATGCGCCGCCGCCGCGCCCTCGGGGGAATGCGCCGGCTTCTGCAGGACGATCGAGGCGTCGCGCCACTGCATGCCCTTCCGGTAGACCGGCATCCACTGCACCTGCGCCTCCAGCACCGTGAGGCCGCCATAGCGCGCGACGGCCGGCAGGCCGTCGTCGTAGAAGCGCCAGCAATCGACCGGGAAGCGGTGCAGCGGCCCGGAACTCGGCGAGGTGATGAAGGCGAGCCCGTTCGGCTTCAGCACGCGGGCGATCTCGTGGATCGTGACCCAGAAATACTCGGCGTGCTCGAACACCTCGGAGCAGGTGACGACGTCGATCGACGCGCTTTGGACCTCCCGCCAGTCATAGGGGTCGGCGACCGCGACATCGACGTTGAGGCCGGGCTCGATGTCGAGTCCGGTCGGCGTCCAGCGCGGATTGGTCATCGCATCGCGGTTGGAATGCTGGGTCGGATCGACGATGGCCGAGCCGACGTCGAGGATCGCGAGGGGCTGGTCTTCGACGCCGGCGAGATAGGCGGATCGGAAGACGCGGGCCTTGTCGAGGGCGGACAGATGCATGGCGATCTCTGGAACATCGGCCCCGCGGCCGGGGAAAGGGGGCGTCTTAGAACATGGCGGGCGAGGGGGGAACGGGAACGCCGTCGCTCGCAATGACGGAGCGCGCTAGCCGCCCCGTATCCGTCCAAGCGCCGCCAGCAGCTCCGGGATCCGGTTGCTCTGGAGCAGGGGGATCAGCGGCTCGACCTGCGCCCGAGGCAGGTCCCACCAGGCGCCGTCGAGCAGGGCCTCGACCACCTCCTGCGGGAAGCGGATGCGGATCACGCGCGCCGGGTTGCCGGCGACGATGGCATAGGGCGGCACGTCCTTCGCGACGACGGCGCGCGCGCCGATCACCGCGCCGTGTCCGATCGTGACGCCGGACAGGATCATGCAGGCCGAGCCGATCCAGACGTCGTTGCCGATCGTGACGTCCCCCTTCGAGGCGTGCGATCCTTCGAGGTCCCGAGCCGTGGGCCAGAGCTCGGGAAGGGCCGTGAAGGGGTAGGTCGTCGTCCAGTCGAGACGGTGATTTCCGCCGAGCAGGATCTCGACCTTGTCGGCGATCGAGCAATAGCGGCCCATGCGCAGCTTGGCGCCCGTTTCCGAAAAGCGGACCTTCGGATGGCCGTAGGAATAGTCACCTATGACGTGCCCCCAGCGCCGGATCAGCGGTGCGAGGTGGATCGCAGTTTGATTGTGCGGATTGCGGCCCCGCCGCAGTCGCTGCAATAACGTCATCGAGACGACGTTCCGGGCGGATAGGGCCGGCGCGTGCGAGCACAGGGAATCGGTGGGATGGCGGACAACGTTTCGGACGAGTTGAAGAGCAGCGCGCTCTTCTATCACCGAAATCCGCGGCCTGGGAAACTGGAGATCCAACCGACCAAGCCCCTCGGCAACCAGCGCGACCTCGCGCTCGCCTACACGCCGGGCGTCGCCATCGCCTGCGAGGCCATCGCTGCCGATCCGGATCAGGCGGCCGAACTCACCGCCCGCCAGAATCTCGTCGCTGTCGTCACGAACGGCACCGCCGTGCTCGGCCTCGGCGCCATCGGCCCGCTCGCCTCGAAGCCGGTGATGGAGGGCAAGGCGGTCCTGTTCAAGAAATTCGCCGGCATCGACGTCTTCGACATCGAGATCGAGGAACTCAACGTCGACCGGATGGTCGACGTGATCGCCGCGCTCGAGCCGACCTTCGGCGGCATCAATCTCGAGGACATCAAGGCGCCCGAGTGCTTCGACGTCGAGGACAAGCTGAAGGCCCGGATGAACATCCCGGTCTTCCACGACGACCAGCACGGCACCGCGATCATCGTCGCCTCGGCCGTCCTCAACGCACTCGAGATCGGCGGCAAGAAGCTCTCCGAGATCAAGGTCGTGACCTCCGGCGCGGGCGCGGCGGCCCTGGCGACGCTGAACCTGCTCGTGACCCTCGGCGTGCCGCGCGAGCACATCTGGGTCACGGACATCGAGGGCGTCGTCTACAAGGGCCGCAACACCCTCATGGACCGCTGGAAGGAGGTCTATGCGCAGGAGACCGACAAGCGGACCCTCGCGGAGGTGATCGAGGGGGCCGACGTCGTGATCGGCCTGTCGGCGGCGGGCGTCATCAAGCCCGAGATGCTGAAATCCATGGCGCCGAACCCCTTGATCATGGCGCTCGCGAACCCGACGCCGGAGATCATGCCGGAACTCGCCCGGGAGGCGCGTCCCGATGCGCTGATCTGCACCGGGCGCTCGGATTTCCCGAACCAGGTCAACAACGTCCTCTGCTTCCCCTACATCTTCCGCGGCGCCCTCGATGTCGGCGCCTCCACCATCAACGAGGAGATGAAGGGCGCGGCCGTTCGCGCCATCGCGGCCCTCGCCCGTGAGGCGCCGTCCGACGTCGTGGCCCGGGCCTATGGCGGCGAGGCGCGCCCCTTCGGAGCGGATTCGCTGATCCCGAGTCCCTTCGATCCGCGCCTCATCCTGCGCATCGCGCCCGCCGTCGCGAAGGCGGCGATGGAGAGCGGGGTCGCGCGCCGGCCCGTGGCGGATCTCGACGCCTATGCGGAGAGCCTCGGGCGCTTCGTCTTCCGCTCGGGCTTCATCATGAAGCCGCTCTTCGCCGCGGCGAAGGCCTCGCCTCGGCGCGTCGCCTATGCCGAGGGCGAGGACGAGCGCGTGCTGCGCGCCGTCCAGGCCGTCGTCGAGGACAAGCTCGCGCGTCCGACCCTGATCGGTCGTCCCGCCGTGATCGAGGCGCGGCTCAAGCGCTTCGGCCTCTCCTTGGCGGCCGGCCGCGACTTCGACCTCATCAATCCCGAGGACGATCCGCGCTATCGCGACTACGTCCAGACCTTCGTCGAGATCGCGGGGCGCAAGGGCATCACGCCCGATGCCGCCCGCACGCTGGTGCGCACCAACGCGACGGTGATCGGCTCGATCGCGCTGATGCGCGGCGACGTCGACGCGCTGCTCTGCGGGCTTGAGGGGCGCTTCCGCTCGAACCTGCGCCACATCTCCGACATCGTCGGCCTCGCGCCGGGCCATCAGCAGCTCGCGGCGATGAGCCTGATGATCACGTCGAAGGGGCCCTATTTCCTCGCCGACACGCATGTCCGGCCGGATCCGACGGCCGAGGAGATCGCGGAGATGACCATCTCCTGCGCGAACCACGTCAAACGGTTCGGGATCACGCCGAAGGCCGCCCTGCTGTCGCATTCCGATTACGGCTCGGGCGACACGGATTCGGCGAAGAAGATGAGGGCCGCGCTCGCCCGCGTCCGCGAGATGGCGCCCGACCTCGAGGTCGACGGCGAGATGGCCGCAGACACGGCCCTGTCCCAGATGATCCGCGACCGGGTCTATCCCGGCGCTGCGCTGAAGGGCGAGGCGAACCTCCTCGTCATGCCCAATCTCGACGCGGCCAACATCGCCTTCCAGTTCGTCCGCATCCTCGCCGATGCCCTGCCGGTCGGTCCGATCCTGATCGGGCCCTCGAAACCCGTCCACATCCTCACGCCCTCCGTGACCGCGCGCGGCATCGTCAACCTGACGGCGGTCGCGGTGGTGGAGGCGCAGTCGGGGTAGGCCGAGGATAGGCGCTCGATCCCTCCCCGGAGGGGAGGGCCGAGTCGACGCGAAGCGTCGAACCGGGGTGGGGAGAACCCAGCCGGGCATCACCCCACCCCGGTCGGCTGGCGCCGACTTGCCCCCAGAGGGCAGGATCGAGCGCGGTTCGGACTGTGATCGTGGGATGCGCCGTTCGCACGGCCCTCAGTGGTAGGTCAGTTCCCCATTCACGGACCTGAACTCGGCGGGCTTGATGAGCACGCTGTGCGCCACCGTGACCGAATGGAGCGGGCCTTCGAGTTCGCGGCGCCAGAAGTCGAGGAACTTGCGCAGCACCGGAAAGCGCGGAGCGAGGTCGTAGTTCTGCCAGACGAAGGTCTGGAGCAGTCGCGGATGGTCGGGCAGTCCGTACAGGATGGTGGCCGTGGTGAGGCCGTAACCTTGGATCTGACGGGTGAAGTCTTCGGAGACCATCGAACCACCTCGCGTTGTTGAGTGTAACTCCTGTCGTCTTTCGATTTGGGCGACGATGAAGTGTCGCCCCGAATTCGTTAACGGATTCAAACCGCGTCGAATGTGAACCGCATTCACGTCGAATTCGGCGCGACTTTCATCACACACCTCGTCGCAAACCCCGTGCCGGGATGCGGCGGCGCTGGCATCCGCCCGCCCCGCCGATATGGTTAAGAGACCGGCTCCCCGAGGGTTGCGTCCGTGTCGCGTATCGCCCGGCTCATCGCGTGCGTCGTCGGCCTTTCGGCGCTGACGGTCGCGCTCGGGCCGGGGAGCGTCCTCGCCAAGGACGAGGCGCTCTTCCTGCGTCCCGAGGATCATCGCTTCGTCCTCTTCGCAGGCGCCGATGGCGGCCGTTCGGTCTTTCTCAGCGGCGGCTCGAAACAGGCGCTGACCGGCACGCTCGACCGCCCGGGCCTTCTCGGGCTCGAACTCACGGGGATCGGCCTCACGCACGAGCGCATCGTCATCGACGGTCGCGCTGTCGCGGTCCGGCGCTTCACGCATCAGACGAGCGCCTCGCTCGGCTGGCAGACGATGCTGGGGCCGCTTTATCTCGCCGCCTATGCGGGTCCTGAACTGTTCCAGGAGCAGCTTACCCATCGGGGGCGGTTCGCGAACTTCTCGAAGCCCCGGCTCGGCGGCCGCGCGCAGGTGGAACTCTGGGCTCATCCGAGCCCCGACACGCTGATCACGGGGACGGTGATCCTGAGTTCGGCGAACGAGAGCGTCTGGGCCCGCATGTCGGGCGGGATCCGGGCCTTCTCGAACGCCTATCTCGGGCCGGAGGTGACGTTCTACACCACGCCGACCTACCGCGAGACGCGATGGGGCGGGCATGTCACCGGCCTCGCCCTCGGCATCGTGACGCTCCGCCTCTCGGCCGGCTGGATGACGGAGGACGGCCGCCGCTCCCTCACGCCCTACGCCTCGATCAGCGCCTGGATGCGGCTGTGATCAGACGGCTCTCAGGCTCGCTTGATCCTCTGACCTTGTCCGACCTGTCGCAGCCCCCAACATAGGAAGCAGTCCTGGCTGTCCGCACCGGATGCGGAGGCCGGATGCCGCCGCGCTGCACGCCGACGTCCCGGAATTCGTCCTCTGTGGATGCGCTTTGGCCCGAAATCCCGATCACAAAGGATGTAAGCCATGACGATCCACAAGTTCGCCTTCGCTGACGCAAAGCTGGAACGCTCGCCGGGTCAGGACGGCGACGTCTTCACGGGCAACCTCCTGGACCAGCGTCACGGCGGGCCGGTCACCATCGGCTTCGGGCGCTTTGGGCCGTCTCAGACCTTGGAGGAGACCATGGCCGTGCACGACACGATGATCATCCTTGAAGGAACGATCACCGTCTCCGACGGCCACAAGTCGGTGACGGCGGGACGAGGAGAGATCATCGCCATGCAGAAGGGCGACAAGGTCAAAATCCGCTCTCACGAAGACGGCGCCGTGACAGCTTATGTGACCTATCCTCACTGGCAATAGCCGGAAGGGTGATCAACGGCGCGGATATTTGAGAAAGCCGACACCTGTCCGATAGAAGAGAAGATGGATAAGCTTCCCGCCGGTGGTGAGCGACAAGGTCGTTTAACGATATCGGACACACATGCCGAACAGGCTGAGCAGGACTGGAGCTGATCGCTGCGGCGGGGCGCCCAGCGCTTAGCACACGGCATCATGCCGCTGCGGCCAGCTGAATGTTCGACGACGGTTGCCGGTCGCTCAGATGCGGCGACGGACCCTGCCGATTAGCCGCACCGGCGGGTCGCCATTCGGTCGTCGCGTCCGGCTAGGAGGATGCCTCCTCACGCTGGAGCATCTGGATGAAGAGACCGATCCTTGTCGCGTTCGCTATGATGGCGAGCCTGGGCGCCCAGGCCGCGGAGACCTATGGCCCCGAACTCGACGGATTCGAGTACCCGCACGAGGTGAAGCATCACCGCTTCACGTCGCAGCGGCAGGACGTCTCGATGGCCTATATGGACGTGCGGCCGGAGAAGGCGAACGGGCGCACAATCGTGCTGCTCCACGGCAAGAACTTCTGTGCGGCGACCTGGGAAGGCACCATCGCCGCCTTGACCAAGGTCGGCTACCGGGTGATCGCGCCCGACCAGGTCGGGTTCTGCAAGTCGACCAAGCCTGCCGGCTATCAGTTCTCGTTCCAGCAGCTGGCGACCAACACGGCCGGGCTCCTGTCCTCGCTCGGCATCGAGAAGGCGACGGTCCTCGGTCATTCGATGGGCGGCATGCTCGCGACCCGGTTCGCGCTGATGATGCCGGAGCGGGTGGAGAAGCTCGTCCTCGTCGCGCCGCTCGGCCTCGAGGATTGGCAGGCCGCGGGCGTGCCCTGGCTTCCGATCGAGAAGGCTTATGAGGCGGAGCGCAAGACCACGTTCGACAGCATCAAGGCCTACCAGCTGAAATTCTACTACAACGGCGTCTGGAGGCCGGAATACGATCGCTGGGTGCAGATGCAGGCCGGCCTCTATGCCGGCCCGGGTGCCGAACGGGTTGCCTGGAACAGCGCCCAGACCGGGGACATGATCTTCACCCAGCCGGTCCTGCACGAACTGCCCGCTTTGCGCGTCCCGACCGTCCTGATCATCGGCGGCAAGGACCGCACGGCGCCCGGGGCCAACCGGGCCTCCAAGGAGCTGGCGGGGACGCTCGGCCGCTACGATCGTCTCGGAAAGGCGGCCGCGGAGCGCATCCCCGGCGCGTCGCTCGTCGAGTTCCCTGAAATGGGTCACTCGCCGCAGGTCGAGGCGCCGGACCGCTTCCACGAGGCGCTGCTGCGCGAACTGAAGAAGCAATAGGCCTCGATGGATTAGGAGGGCAGGGCCTCACCGGCCCGGCCCTCTATTCCTCGTCGACCTCGAGCGGCGTGACCGACAGCATGTCGGCCTCGAGCGGCTCCTCGTCCGGTGCCAGCGTGTCGGAATCGGAGGGCATCGGCACGTCGAGCCCCTTGGGAACGCGGCCTTCGAGGAAGCCGAGCCCCTTCAACTCCTCGAGGCCGGGAAGGTCCGTGATGGCGTCGAGCCCGAACTGGGCGAGGAAGGCCGGCGTCGTGCCGAAGGTGACGGGGCGGCCGGGCGCCTTCCGGCGGCCGCGCAGCCTGATCCAGCCCGCTTCCAGCAGCGTGTCGAGGGTTCCCTTCGAGGTCGCGACGCCGCGGATCTCCTCGATCTCGGCACGCGTCGCCGGCTGGTGGTAGGCGATGATGGAGAGCACCTCCATCGCCGCGCGGGAGAGCTTCTGCGGCGGGGGCGCCGCCTCGTCGGCGAGGGCGTAGGCGAGGTCGGTCGGGGTCCGGAAGGCCCAGCCTCCGGCGACCCGCACGAGGTTGATGCCGCGCCCCTCATAGGCTGCCGCGATCATCCGCAGGACCGCCTCGACGTCGGTGCCCTTCGGCAGGCGGGCGGCGATCGCCTCGGCCTTCAGCGGCTGCGGCGAGGCGAAGATGAGAGCCTCGGCGATGCGGATCGATTCCGGCGCGGGCGTCTCGACGGGCTTGGCCGCGAGCGAACGCGAGATCGCCGCGATCTGCTTGAGGACCGCGTTTCCGCCTGCCGTGTCGGTGTTCCGTTTGGCGGCCTGCGTCATGGCGCGACCAGCCGCAGCGCGGGCTCGCCGCGCTTCATCATGAGAGGCGCGAAGGGCGCGTCCTGGCGGATGCTCGCCTTGCCCTCGCGCACCATCTCCAGCGCGGCCGAGAGGGCGGAGGCGAGGACCGTGCTGCGCATCTGCGGCTCCGCCTGATAGCGCAGAAGGAACGAGTCCAGCTCCACCCAGTCGCTCGCCCAGCCGACGAGGCGCTCCAGAGCCTCCCGCGCCTCGGCGAGGGTCCAGACGGCGCGGCGCGCCACCGTGACCCGGGCACCGAGATGGCGCTGGCGCCGCGCGGCATAGGCGGCGAGGAGGTCGTAGAGGTTGCCCTCGTATCGGATCGGGGCGTTCGTCGACACCGGCGGCTCCGCCTCGCCGCGGGCGAAGATCTCGCGGCCGAGCTGCGCGCGCTCGCCCAGCAGCTTCGCCGCCTGCCGGATCGCCTCGAGGCGGCGGAGGCGGAAGGCGAGGGCGGTCGCGAGGTCCTCCGCGCTCGGTCCTTCGGGCTTCGGCGGTTCGGGCAGGAGAAGACGCGACTTCAGATAGGCGAGCCAGGCCGCCATCACGAGATAATCGGCGGCGAGTTCGAGCCGCATCGCGCGGGCGTCCTCGATGAAGGCGAGGTATTGTTCGGCGAGCGCGAGGACGGAGATCTCGTGCAGGTCCACCTTCTGGCGCCGGGCGAGGTCGAGCAGGAGGTCGAGCGGCCCCTCGAAGCCGCCGACATCGACGACGAGCGTCGGATCGGCCGAGGCACGCTCCTGCCGGTCCTCCTCGAAAGGGATCTCCTTCGCCATCCGTTCGTTCAGGCCCGTCGCATCATGACGGGCGGAATTCTACGCGATCGCGCCGAGTCGCGTCTCGAAGGCGAGCCTCGCATCCACAGGATCGAACTCCGCCGGTCCCGCGGCGATGAGCGCGAGAGCCGCCTCGGCCCGTTCGAGCGCGCGCCCCGCGAGGAGCGGCGCTCCGTCCGCCACCGCGCGCGCCTCGGCGAGGTCCCCGTTGCAGTGGAGCCCGATGTCGCAGCCCGCCGCGATCGCCGCCTCCATCCGCGTGCGGAACGGGCCGGCGAGGGCCTTCATCGAGAGGTCGTCGGTGAAGAGGAGGCCGTCGAAGCCGATCTCGCCGCGGATGACGTCCTGGACGACGCGGCGCGACGTCGTGCCCGGAGCGTCGGGATCGATCGCCTCGTAGACGACATGGGCGGTCATGGCCGCCGGCAGGTGGGCGAGGGCCTTGAAGGGGACGAAGTCCCGCGCCCGCAGGTCGTCCAGGGAGGCGGAGACGCGCGGAAGGGCGAGGTGGCTGTCCGCCCCCGCACGGCCATGGCCGGGGATGTGCTTGACGACGGGAAGGACGCCGCCGGCGAGGAGGCCCTCCGCCGCGCCGCCGCCGAGCGCCGTCACGGTCTCCGGATCCTCGCCATAGGCCCGGTCGCCGATGACGTCGTGGGCTCCGGGAACGGGCACGTCGAGCACCGGGACGCAATCGACGGTGATGCCGAGTTCGCGCAGGTCGTGCGCCATCAGCCGGGCGCCGAGGAAGGCGGCGTCGCGCGCCTCGATGGCGTCGGCCCCGAGCGCGCCATAGGTCCGGCCGGCCGGATAGCGGGGCCAGTGCGGCGGCCCGAGCCGCTGCACCCGGCCGCCTTCCTGATCGATGAGGATGGGCGCATCCGCCCGTCCGACCGCCTCGCGCAGCGAGGCCGTCAGCGCGCGAACCTGTTCGGGCGAGACGACGTTCCGCCGGAAGAGGATGAATCCGAACGGATCGGCCTCGCGAAAGAACGCGCGCTCCTCCGCCGTGAGGTCCGGCCCGGAGCAGCCGGCCACGAATGCCCGCATCTCGATATCCCGTCGTGAAGGGGGCCCGGCTCAGCCGGGCCCGTTCGGGCCTGCCGTCAGTTCTGGGCGACGAAGCAGGCGCCGCCCCTGGTCTTGAGCCGCGCGCACATCGCATCGGCTTCCGTCTTGGTCATCGGGCCGAGGCGAACGCGATGGACCGTGCGGCCGCCGACATTGGCCGTCGTCAGGCGAGCGGGCTTGTTCTCGAGGGCCGCTCCGAACTTGTCCTGCGCCTGGCCCCAGGCCTCACGCGCTTCCTGCTCGGACGACCGGACGGCGATCTGCACCGAGAAGTTGGCCCGTCCCGCTGCAGGGCTCTCCGCCGCGGGCCGCTCGGCGCTCGGCCGCTCGGTCGGCAGGGCCGCGGTCCGGACGGGAGGTTCGGCCGGAGCGTCGAAGCGCGGACGCCTCGGCGGCATGACATCCATCACCGGGGCGAGCGTGCTCGGCTCGCCGGCACTGGCGATGGCCGGCGGAGGGGCAGGCTCGGGCGCGGTCGGGGCGGGAGCCTCGGCAACCGGCGGAGCCGGGGCGGCGGAGGCCGGATCGCTCCCGACGGGAACCGTCGTCACGGAGACCGGAGAGGGCACCTCTCCGCCGGGAACCAGGGCTCCCGAAGGCGAGGTCGCGACGGGCGTGCGGGCACCATATTGGCTGCCGTCCGGATTGACCGCGACGGTGCGCACCCGGCGCGGCTCGCCGAGGGCGCTCGCGACGGTGGAGCCGCCCTGTCCCGTCTCGGCGGCAGGCTGCTCCGAGCCGGGCGCCGTCGGCGCGGGCGTCACAGGCGCCGGCATGTTGCGGGCGGCGGCCCGGACGTCGATCGGCTGCTCGCGGCCATCGACGACGCGGCTCGGCACGTCGCGGGTGCCGGGCTGCTCGTAGATCTTCCGATCCTGGTTCGGCACATGGAGGCCGCCGGGATTCTCCGGCGCCACCTTCAGCGGGCTCGTATCGGCGGTGATGAGCTTCGGCCCCGAGGACAGGCTGCCGGAACTCCTGAGATACAGGCCGCCGGCGACCGCGCCGACCGTCACCAGCAATCCCGCCATGACGACGGCGAGGCGGCCGCGCGAGCGGCGCCGGTGCAGGGGCTTGAAATCCTCCTCGGCCAGCGCCGCGTCCTGCGAGCCGTAGGCGGCGGAGACGGGATCGTACAGATTCTCCTGCGGCGCAGGCTGCTCGGCGCGGATCTGCGGTTCGGCCGAATATGGATCGGCAGCGTAGGCCGGCTCCTGCTGCTGGGGAGGCAGGTCGTCGTACCGGGCCGGCGCCGGCGGCTGTTCGAGCGCAGGCTGCGCGGGCCGCTGGAAGACATGGACGTTCGGCGGCAGCTCGTCCCGCCCATGGGAGGCGGGCGGCAGCGCCGCCTGGGGCTGGGGCGCGGGCCGCGGCGCGGGCTGAGCCGCATCGCGGGGCAGGATGCCTCGGAAGGGATCGTCCTGACCGACGATGCGCGCGAGTTCGGCCAGCGGATCAGGCTTCGCCGCCGGCTGCTCCTCGATGGAGCGGCGCAGCTGACGCTCGATCTCGTCGATATCGATCTCGAAGCGATGAGTTCTGGCTTCGCTCATGAACACGCTCTCCGGCTCGGTCCAAGGGCCGCTGCCGGTCCTAGACCAAGAGGTGGGCGACAAGGCGGCGGATGCAAGCCGGTTCCGAGGAGGGAGCCTGGCTTCAGCGCATCTCGTCCGGCGCCTTCACGCCCAGGATGGCCAGACCCGAGGCCAGCACGCCCTTCAGCGCCCCGACGAGTGCGAGTCTGGCAAGTGTCGACCTTTCATCGTCGTGCTTAACAAACCGTAATTGCGGCAGGTCTTTGCCCTTGTTCCACAAGGCGTGGAAAAGACCTGCGAGTTCGTAGAGGTAGAAAGCGATGCGGTGCGGCTCGTGCGCCGCCGCCGCCGCGTCGACAATGCGCGGGAACTGCCCGATGCGCCGGACGAGATCGATCTCCGCCTCGTCCACGAGAAGGGAGAGGTCCGCATCGGCCAGCGACCTCATCTCGGGCGCGCGCCCGAGGGCCTCGGCCGCCTGCCGGAACACCGAGGCGATCCGGGCATGGGCGTACTGGACGTAGAAGACCGGATTGTCCTTCGACTGCTCCAGCACCTTGGCGAGGTCGAAATCGAGCGGGGCGTCGTTCTTCCGGTACAGCATCATGAAGCGGACGGGGTCCTGTCCGACTTCATCCACCACATCACGCAACGTCACGAAGTCGCCGGCGCGCTTCGACATTTTCACGGGCTCGCCGCCGCGCAGCAGCTTCACGAGCTGGCACAGCTTGACGTCGAGGTCGGCCTCGCCGCCGCTCACGGCCTTCACGGCCGCCGTCATCCGCTTGACGTAGCCGCCGTGATCCGCGCCCCAGATGTCGATCATGTGGCGGAAGCCGCGCTCGAACTTCGAGCGATGATAGGCGATGTCGGCGGCGAAATAGGTGTAGGAGCCGTCCGACTTCAGGAGCGGACGGTCGACATCGTCGCCGAAGCGGCTGGCCCGGAACAGCGTCTGCTCGCGATCCTCCCAATCCTCGATCGGCTGGCCCTTCGGCGGCTCGAGCCGCCCCTCATAGACGAGATCGCGCGCGCGGAGCTCGGCGATGGTCGCGCCGATCTGGTCGACCTCCCCCTTGGTCAGGGAACGCTCCGAGAAGAAGACCTCGTGCCGGATGTCGATCGCCGCGAGATCCGCGCGGATGAGGTCCATCATGGCGTCGATCGCCGCCTGCCGGACGATCGGCAGCCATTCCTCCTCGGGCATCTGCGCGAGGGCGTAGCCGTGCGCTTCGGCGAGGGCGGCGCCGACGGGCTTCAGGTAATCGCCCGGATAGAGGCCTTCGGGCACCGGACCGACATCCATGCCGAGCGCTTCCCGATATCGCAGGAAGGCCGAGCGCCCGAGGACGTCGACCTGGGCGCCGGCATCGTTGATGTAGTACTCGCGCGTCACCTCGTAGCCGGCGAAGGCGAGCAGGTTCGCGAGCGCATCGCCGAACACCGCGCCGCGCCCATGGCCGACATGCATCGGTCCGGTCGGATTGGCCGACACGTACTCGACGTTCACCGCCTCGCCGGCGCCGCGCCCGCTGCGGCCGAAACCTGCCGGATCGAGCAGCGCGGCCCGGATCACCTCGTGGTGGAGGTGAGGCGCGAGGCGCAGATTGATGAAGCCCGGCCCCGCCACCGACACCTCGGTGATGCGCGGATCGGTGCGCAGATCCTCGGCGAGAAGATCGGCGAGCGCGCGCGGGTTCATGCGCGCGGGCTTGGCGATGGCCATCGCCGCGTTGGTCGCCATGTCGCCGTGGCTCGGATCGCGCGGCGGTTCGACCAGGACGCGCGAGAGGTCGAGCCCGGCGGGCAGGTGCCCGGCCGCGGCGAGGCGCTCCAGCCCTTCCGCGACACGCCGTTCGAAGAGCCCGAAAATGTTCATGGGTGATCGCAATCCGCCAATCGGCCGCGCCGCGGCCGCAAGGCCGGGGCATAGCAACCGGAGGCCGCGAAGGGTAGGTGCCCGCCGCCACAGAACCGCGGCAGGCGGGCACCGGCCCTTCAGAGCGGCTTCAGCCCGGCTTCGATCGCGGCCCGGCGCGGCTCGAGGAAGGGCGGCAGGGCGAGGCTCTCGCCGAGCGTCTCAAGCGGCTCGTCCGCGGTGAAGCCGGGTCCGTCCGTCGCGATCTCGAACAGGATGCCGGCCGGCTCCCGGAAATAGAGGCTCCGGAAGTAGAACCGGTCGACCGGCCCGCTCGAGCGGACGCCGATCTCCTGCAGCCGCCGCGCCCAGGCGTCGTAATCCGCATCCGGGATGCGGAAGGCGACATGGTGCACGCCCCCGGCTCCCGGCATCGCGACCGGCAGGCCGGGCTCGACGGCGACGTGCAACTCGGCCGCCGCGCCGCCGGCGCCCATCTCGTAGACCTGCGTCGTCGAGCCCTCGTTGCCGGGCGTCGGATAGTCGCGCACGGAGCGCATTCCCATCACCCGCGTCAGCACGAGGTCGGTGCCTTCCAGCGAGGGCACGCTGATCGTGATCGGGCCGAGGCCGCGGATCTGATGCTCCGCCGGCACGGGGGAGCGCTCCCAGGGATGCGCCTCGCCCTGGCCGCCATCGTCGACGAGCGTGAAGCGCTGGCCTTCGAAATCCTCGAAGTCGAGCGCCGCGCGCCCGTCGCGCTGCACGATGCCGCCATGGGTGACGCCCTCCTCGTCGAAGCGCTTCGCCCAGTAGGCCAGGGCGTCGGCGCCCGCGACCCGCAGCCCAGTACGGCTGATGCTGCGCGTGCCGCGCCGCTCGGGCGAGGCGGCGAAGTCGAAGAAGGTGAGGTCGGAGCCCGGCGAGGCTTTCCCGTCCGCATAGAAGAGGTGATAGGCGCTCGTATCGTCCTGGTTGACGGTCTTCTTGACGAGCCGGAGCCCGAGGACGCGCGTGTAGAAGTCGCGGTTGCGCGGCGCATCCGCCGTGACGGCGGTGAGATGGTGGATGCCGGTGAGGTCCATGGACGTGCTCCCTGAGGCGGGGCGCGCGATCTGCGGCCGGCCTCGCATGGTTGGAAGAAGGCCGCTTAGGCCTCGCTGGGTCCTACGTGGCGGCGCCCGCGCCTCGCGCCAAGGTCCATTTCGCGAACGGTCCGTTTCGCGAAGACAGGGAGGCTACCTGCCCCTATAGCTCGGCGCATCAAGAGCAACGGGAGAACGCAATGAGGCTGGGTGGCAAGATCGCGGTGATCACGGGCGCCGGATCCGGGATCGGGCGGGCGACGGCTGCGCTCTTCGCGCGCGAGGGCGCGACCCTCCTTCTCGCCGACAAGAATGCCGAGGCCGTGGAGGGCGTCGTGGCCGATGTCGTGGCGGCCGGGGGCAAGGCGAGCGCGCGTCAGGTCGACGTCTCGCGCTCGGCCGAGGTGAAGGCCCTGCTCGAGGCCGCCGTCGCCGCGCATGGCCGCCTCGACATCCTCGTCAACAATGCCGGCTACGGCATCGTCGGCACCGTGGAATCGACCTCAGAGGAGGATTGGAACGCGCTGCTGTCGGTGAACGTCAACGGGGTCTTCTTCGGCTGCAAATACGCCGTGCCCATCATGCGCGCGCAGGGCGGCGGCGTCATCGTCAACACCGCCTCGACGACCTCGCGGGTCGGCGTCACGGACCGGGCGGCCTATGTCGCCTCGAAGGGGGCCGTCGCCGGCCTGACGCGGGCCGTCGCGCTCGACCACGTCGCCGACAACATCCGCTGCAACGCGGTCGGGCCCGGCACGATCGAATCCCCCTATTTCGACCGGATGCTCGCCCAGTCGAACGACCCGGCCGCCTTCCGCCACGGCCTCGAATCCCGGCAGGCGATGAACCGCCTCGGCAAGCCGGAGGAGATCGCGAACGCGATCCTCTTCCTGGCGAGCGACGAATCCTCGTTCTGCACCGGCTCGACGATGTTCGTGGACGGCGGCTGGACGGCACGGTAGCGAGATCGGCCATGCAGACGCGACCCTTCGGCCCGACGGGCCGCTCCGTTTCGGTGATCGGGCAGGGCACCTGGCTCCTCGACGACGAGGCGAGGCCGGAGGCGCTCGCGGCCCTGCGGGCAGGCCTCGATGCCGGCATGACGCATGTCGACACGGCCGAGATGTACGGCGAGGCCGAGCCGCTCGTCGCCGAGGCGATCGCGGGGCGGCGGGACGAGGTCTTCCTCGTCTCGAAGGTGCTGCCTCAGAACGCGAGCCGGGCCGGCACCATCGCAGCCTGCGAGCGCAGCCTGAAGCGGCTCGGGACGGATCGGCTCGATAGCTACCTCCTGCATTGGCGCGGCCCGGTGCCGCTCGAGGAGACCTTCGCGGCCTTCGAGACGCTCCGTGAGCAGGGCAAGATCGTCTCGTGGGGCGTCAGCAATTTCGACGAGGACGATCTCGCCGAGGCGGTCGCCGTCGCCGGGGAAGGGCGCATCGCCTGCAACCAGGTGCTCTACCATCCGGCCGAGCGGGCGATCGAGCATGCCGTGCTGCCGTTCTGCGAGACGCACGGGATCGCCCTCGTCGCCTACAGCCCCTTCGGACACGGCGAGTTTCCCGAGGCCGGCTCGCCGGCCCGGCGGGCGCTGGAGGAGGTCGCGGCGGAGACGGGCGCGAGCCCGCGGCAGGTGGTTCTGGCCTTTCTCGCCCGGCACCCGTCGGTCTTTCCGATCCCGAAGGCATCGCGCGTGGCCCATGCCCGCGACAACGCCGCATCCGGCGATCTCGTGCTCGGCCCGGCGCAGATCGCACGGCTCGACGCCGCGTTCCCGCTCGGCCGCAAGCCGCGCCATCTGCCGATGATCTGACCCTCGGCCTCGCTTGCAGCCCCGCTTGGCGCTGGACTTTCGAGGCTGGCGGATCGACACCAGCCGATACGGGCCGAGGGCGGCTCGGGACGGGGGACGCCGTGGAGATCAAGCGAAACGCCTTCAAGGCCGCCATCCTGCGCGGCGAGCGGCAGATCGGCCTGTGGTCGAGCCTCTGCAGCCCGATCGTCGCGGAGATCATCGGGGGGGCGGGGTTCGACTGGATCCTGATCGATACCGAGCACTCGCCGAACGAAGTCCCCGACGTCGTCGCCCAGCTCCAGGCCCTCGCGACCAGCACAGCGACGCCGATCGTGCGGCCCGCCTGGAACGATCCCGTCCTGATCAAGCGCTTCCTCGACGCCGGCGCCCAGTCGCTGCTCCTGCCTTTCGTGCAGAACGAGGCGGAGGCGAAGGCGGCGGTCGCCGCGACGCGCTACCCGCCCCATGGCATCCGCGGGATCACCACCAGCGGCCGGGCGGGCGGCTATGGTCGGATCAAGGATTATCTGCACAAGGCGCCGGCCGAGATCTGCGTCCTCGTCCAGGTCGAGACGCGCGAAGCGCTCGATGATCTGGAAGCGATCGCGAGGGTCGACGGCGTCGACGGCGTCTTCATCGGCCCGGCCGATCTCTCGGCCTCGCTCGGCCATCTCGGCGACCAGGCCCATCCCGTCGTCCAGGATGCGATCCGGGACGCGATCGGCCGGCTGAAGGCGGTCGGCAAGCCGGCGGGGATCCTGACCGGCAACGAGGAACAGGCGCGGCGCTACATCGAATGGGGCGCGACCTTCACCGCCGTCGGGGCCGATCTCGGCCTGCTCGCGCGCAACGCCGAAGCGCTCGCCGCACGGTTCAAGACGGTCTGATCGTCTCGTTCCTCCCGCCTCGTGGCAGGATGATGCCGCGGGGCAGGGACCAAGCCCCGTCCATCCGCACAGGCTTCCATGCATAGTCTTCTCGTCGACATCGCGACCTGCACGATCGCGGCCTGGATCCTCGGCGTGTTGTCGCAATATGCGCGGCAGCCGGTCATCCTCGCCTATCTCGTCGCCGGTTTCCTGGTGGGCCCGACCTGCCTGTCGCTGGTCCAGTCACAGCATTCGATCGAGACGATCTCCGAGCTCGGCCTCATCTTCCTGCTCTTCATGATCGGTCTCGAGATTGACCTGAAGAAGATCATCCGGTCCGGCGCGGCGATCCTCGGCAGCGCGGCGTCGCAGATCGTCGGAGGAGCGATCCTCGGTGTCGCCGTCTTCGCGCTGATCGGGTTCCCGATGAGCGGTCAGCGCTGGGATGCGCTCTATCTCGGCGTCGCCGCGGCCCTGTCCTCGACCGTGATCATCGTCAAGGTGCTCTACGAGAAGCGCGAACTCGACACGTTGCCGGGGCGCATCACGCTCGGGCTCCTGGTGCTCCAGGATCTCTTCGCGATCCTGTTCCTGGCGGTCCAGCCGAGCCTGAACGACCTCCATCTCAGCGTGCTTTTCCTGTCGGTCGGACGCGTGATGGCGCTCGTCGTCACCCTGTTCGTGATCAGCCGCTACCTGCTGCCGAGGTTCTTCCGCTCGATCGCGCGGCAGCCTGAACTCGTTCTCGTCGGCGCGCTGGCCTGGTGCTTCTTCGGCAGCGAACTGGCCGCGCGCCTGCACCTGTCGCGCGAGATGGGCGCGCTCGTCGCCGGGGTGGCGCTCTCCACCTTCCCCTACGCGCTCGACGTGACGGCGAAGGTCACGAGCCTGCGCGACTTCTTCGTCACCCTCTTCTTCGTCGGCCTCGGCATGACGATCCCGATCCCGACCTCCGCGGTGATCGGCCTGACGCTCGGAATCGCCGCCTTCGTCGTGGTCAGCCGCATCCTGACGACCTTCCCGGCCCTCTACCTGTTGCGGCAGGGCATCCGGGCGAGCTTCCTGCCCGCCCTCAACCTCTGCCAGATCAGCGAATTCTCGCTCGTCCTGATGACGCTCGGCCTCGCTGCGGGACACGTCTCGGCCGACGTGAAGAACGCGACCTCCTTCGCCTTCGTGATCCTCGCCGTCGTGTCTTCCTTCGCGATGACGAATTCGGATTGGATCACACGCCGGGTTGTGCGCCTCCTGAAGGCGCTCGGGTTGCCGGACCTCGATGCCGGCGCGCCGGCCGAAGGGCTCGGAGAAGGCCATGGCGCGAAGATCCTTCTGCTCGGCTTCTTTCGGACGGCGAGCTCGCTCGTGGCGGATCTCGAGCGGGAGGAGCCCGAACTCCTCAAGGATGTCGGCGTCGTCGATTTCAATCCGGTCGTCTTCTCGAACCTCACCACGCGGGGCGTCCGGGTCCGCTACGGCGACATCTCCCAGCGGGAGACGCTGATCCATGCCGGCGTCGAGAGCGCCGAGATCCTCGTCCTGTCCGTCCCGGATTATCTCCTGAAGGGGATCACCAACGAACGTCTCGTCCGTCTCCTGCGCTCGCTCAATCCGAACGCGACCATCATCGCGCCGGCAGACACGCTGGACGACGTCGAGAGCCTCTATGCGGCCGGCGCCGATTACGTGACCCTGATCCGGCTGGCATTGGCCCAGGATATCCGCGAGGCGCTGGCCGCCGCCCAGGGCGGCCATCTCGACGAGAAGCGGGCGAAGGTCGACGGGCGGCTTGCCGAGCGCAAGGAGGTCCTCGCATGAGCTGCCATGCGCTGGAATCCGCCGAGAATCCGGCCGCTTTAGGGAACTTTTGAGGCGCGATCGCCTTCATGGATACGGGCCGATTCGCGGCCGAAGGACCACCCGATGCGCGTCTCTGCACTCGCTCTCGCCACCGCCCTCGTCACGCTCGGGGCCGGCGTGGCGGAGGCCCAGCAATCCTACCACGTCAACGGACCCCTCCGGCTGACGGTTCGGGCGAAATCGTTCCTGAACCCGGGCACCGTGGTGTCGCCCCACAGCATGGTGAACCCGGCCAGCGCCTACGGCCAGATGGTGTCCTATGTGAACAGCCCCCCGTACGCTCACGATCGGGATCGCTACGGCGCCGGCACGCTGCCCGATCCGACGACGAACGGCCCCTTCATCGGCGCCCGCAACCCGCTCGGGCCCGTGGATTACGGCTCCTTCTTCTACGACTGAGCGGGCCTGGACGGCCGCGCTGGCGGCTGAAGCCCGATCCAGCGCGACCTCCGTCTGGGGAGGACAGACAGCAAGAGGCCGCCTTCGTGATGAACGAGGGCGGCCTTCGTCGTGAGGGACCACGGCGTTCGTGCCATGTGCGGCGACAATTGCCTCGGGCCCTCCTGCACGACATCGCCATCCGGTGAGGACTGGCTCGTCCCAGGGGTCAGACGTGATCGCCCTCGAATTGCTGTTCGACCGGTTCGGCTATCACACCGGTCGCCGTCGCTTGCCGTTGCTGTCGCTTGGGAGGATCAGGTCGGCCGGGCTGGACTCCCCCGCGGCCGAATTCAATCGGGGCTTCGCAAGGCGGACGGATACCGGCACCGTGCTGGTCTCTTCTGCGGGCACGGCCTGGCTAGGGATCCTTGTGTGGATTTCGGTGCTCGTCGCAGCCCTCGCTTTCGCGCGGTAATCGGCGTCCGGACCGGTCGGGCCGGCAGAAGATTTCCCGGTATCGACCGGCGACGCATTAATCCCAACCGCTTCGAACGGACGGTCCGCGCGTGGGTCGACACCATCAGGCGAATGCGCCGATGGCGGCGGCCACGCCCGGGGGCGCTGGGCGCCAACCCGTCATGTCGCAGGCCACGCGGCAATTCGCTGTGAGCCGGAGCGCTGCCGTTCACGCGTCGACGCGGCGTCCCGGCCGTTCATCCAACGGGAGCCGCACCCGAGTTCGGGGCGGCTCCCATTGGCCTCAGCGCGTGATCTGAACGACCTGCCGCGTGACCGGGTGCACGAACACCACGTGCCGCTGGGGGGAGACGAAGAAGTCGTAGGTGGCGTTCCGGACCATGCCGGGCGTCGAGATGTTCGCCACGGGCGCCGTTTCGACATAGGCGGGCACCGTCGAGCCGCGGCGCAGGACGATCGGGCGGCGGTAATCGGCGTTGGCCGGGTTGATGTGATGCGGCCCGGTCGCCTTCAGGACGCCAGGACGGACGACGGCCCAGTCATACGATGTATAGGCGACCGCTGCCTGCCGAGCGGGCTCCGGATTGTAGCCCGTCGTCGCGGGCAGCCCCAGCAGCGTGAAAGGGGCCTGGACCACTGCCGCGACCGGCCGCACGACGACCGCCAGCGGCTGCTGCGCCGACGCGGCCGTCGTCACTCCCACTGCCGCCAGCAAGGCCCCGCCGACGATGGCACCCTTCGTCACTTGATTCATCTCGTACCTCCGAGGTCAGATCGATCGCGGAGCGCTGCGTCGCCAGGTGTCGGGGGACGTCTCGCCTCGTCGATGCCGCATCAAGTCCGGCCGAGGTTATTTGTTGCAGGGTGCGACAATCTCCGCCCGCCCGATCGGTGCGAGCAGGCACGAGGCCGAGCGTCTCGCGCGCTGGGATGTGGCGAATAGTAATTCCGAGGTGGGTTTCCAAGCTAAACCTTGGAGGAAAGATGACTACTTCCGTTCTTCGGTCGCGATATAACGTTCCGTCGGCCTGAGATGCGATGCTTCAGGGCGCAATCATGCATCTGTGCCGGCGACGGATCGATCATCGGAACATCCGCTCGCCCTGCTCGTCCACCAGTTGGCGGCCCTTTCGCAGCGAGAATTCGGTAGCGTCGTCGAGGGACGGGAAACGATCGGCTCGCACGAAGCGATGCTCCCGGCGGGCCTCACCCTCTCCCTTCGTCACGAGGCCGGCGGTCTGGTAGCCGCCCTCGGCCTTGTAGGGCTGAGCGAGGATCGTGAAACCGTTATGCTCGACCTCGGCGGTCGTCGTCGGGGCACCCGGCTCCTTGTCGTCCGCCCCGCCACCGAAAATGCGCTTCCAGAAGGACATCTCGCTCTCCCGCGTTCCGTCCCCTCCTGCCCCGGACAGGGCCGGAATGGCAAATCGCTCGATCGCGGCGGTGCGCCGGCCGCATGCGTGCCGGCTTGACTCCGGCCTCAAGTACTGATGGTTGTTATCGTGTCATTGATGCACGTATGGGTAGTCATCGGCGGCGGTCGTCGGCGGAAGGGAGGGGGCCTTGTTCTTCCTTTGGCTCGGGATGATGTCCGGCTTCGGCCTCGCCCATCTTTGGCATGACCAATCGCCACGAGGCTGGCGGGATCTCGCCTGGTGGCCCATCCGTGTCGGCCTCGTCATGGTCTTCGGTCTGGCGCTCTATGAGTTCCTGCTCGAGGCGAGAGGCATCTTCGGCCTGCGTGAGGCGTTCAAATCCGTCCTGTTGCCGATCGCTGCGGGCGTCGGTTTCGGCATCTGGCTCCGCACGCTCGTCGTGCCTCCGGCACGTTCGGCCGGCGTCGTCTCCCAGGATCAGCCCATCGCGGGGGCACGGGCGTTCCTGCCGTTGTTGGTCAGCGTGCTGTTTGTCAGTCTGATCGTGTCGGAGGACCGGTATGGCTGGCTCGCCCGTCTGCAGAAGGTGTCGATCGGCGGAGGCGGGATCGAGTTCTCAGCCCAGGCCGGCGCGTCGACGGAGCATCGGCTCGCTCCGACCCCGACGCTGGCCAATGTCAAATCCGGGGAAAGCAAGGTCGCCACGCTGCTGCGCTTCATGCGGAACCTGCCGAACCACATCAAGGAAGACATCGCGTTCCACGACGAACTCTTCAGGGCCGCACTCCCGGGTAAACCGCCCGAGGGGGGCGTCGCGGGGGACGAGGCAGTCGATCAGGACGAGACCTTCGGCAACGATCACAAATTCGCACGGCGCGTGGCCTATCCGATCGGCAACATCGTCGAGATGATGCATGACGTCCGCCGATACAATTCTCCGGAATTCGTCGTGCCGCGCCACTTCGTCGACGATTTCCGAGCATTCGTCGATTCCTCGCCGCGATCACGCTCGGATCAGGAACGGCAGCGCGGCAATATCAACAAGATCATAGCAGGGCTCAAGCTGATCTGGACCGTGAGCTGCGAAATCGTCCTGCGCTCCGGTGACGACGGAGCGTCTCAGGTCGCGGTAAGAGGAGCCGAATATTGTCCGACGGAGACCGAGAGAGATAAAATCATTGCGGATCACGTTCACCCGAATACGTTTAATCCGAAGCTCCCATACGGAACGATCCTGTCCGCGCTCATGCTGGATGCCATCGGCGAGCCTCACGCCGCCCTGTGGCAGTTCGATCTCTGGGCTCAAGGCTTCCGGCCGAACCTCCAGGAAGCCGATGGCCGTCGCTTCCTGTTTCCCCGCTACCGGCTGCTGACACACGGAGCGAGCCTCGATTTCGGGGACGGCGCGACCGCGATGAGGCGGTTGAGCATGGGCTGGATCCGTGAATCGCTCGATCAGGGGGAACTGATCCTGAGCAGGGTTCCGTGGGTCGGCTTCAGCGGCACGATCTATAAGAACGGCCTCCTC
Source organism: Enterovirga rhinocerotis (assembly GCF_004363955.1). Taxonomy (GTDB): domain Bacteria; phylum Pseudomonadota; class Alphaproteobacteria; order Rhizobiales; family Beijerinckiaceae; genus Enterovirga; species Enterovirga rhinocerotis. The sequence continues at coordinate 1,932,122 of NZ_SNZR01000011.1, read as the reverse complement.
GACACCCTCGCGCCGGCCCGATGTCACGGTGCCACGAGCGCGAACTTCAAGATCTTCGCGTTGGTCCACTTCAGCTACGTCAACAGCTACCTCTACTTCACGTCGACCAGTCCCGATTTGATCGACAGCGAGAGCAGGACGAGGCTGTTCGGCAAAAGAATGAGCCAGCTCGAGAACCTCAACTTCTCCTGCCTGCGGATCCACGGGCAGAGCGACGATCGGTTCAACAGCGTGCGCACCGAAGCGGCGTTCCACGACACGATTGCGGCGATCAACGCGGCGCTGGCCGCGAAGGAGAGCAGTCGGTCGAGGCGACGCGCGCTGCTCTGTACGGCGTTGACGCATGCGCGGGACGCCCTCTCGTTTCAGGACGACTACCTGAACGGAGGTCATCGCCGGCAGGTAAGCGAGGGGAGCTGGGACACGAAGATCGACCGGGCGCATGCGAGCGATACCCGGAGCGGATATGCTGCGCGGGCCGAGCGCATCGACGTGCAACTGAAGGAAGGGCGGGACGAGTGCCCGTGAGGACGTGCGCGGCCTGCGAGCGGAAGGTGCGGAGCTCGTGAGGAAGTCGGCGGTGTCCGGGAGGAAAGGTGCGGTGCCTGTGGGGGCGTGCGTCGCCTGCGAGGGGAGCGCACCACCCGCTAGGGAAGGCGGAGCCCGTGAGGGAGCCGGCGGTGTCCGTGAGTAAAGGTGCGGCGCCCGTGGGGGCGCGTTGCCTGCGAGGGAAGCGCCGCCCGCGAGGGGAAGGCGGAGGGAGCCCGTAACGAAGTCGGCGGTGTCCGAGAGGGAATGTGCGGAGCCCGTGACTGACGCGTGCGGCGCCGATGGACGTGAGCGAAGTGGCCGGCCGGGCAGCGATTGCTTGGATGGGGCTGAGCGTGGACGCCAGTCACAGCATCCGACGAGCGGCGCCTGGCAGCAGCCACCAATGCCGGCGACGACTTTCAGCTACGCTCCCACCGAGAGCAGGGACCACCTGATCGTGGATACCGATGACAGATGCGGCCGCCCGAAGCGGCGACCGCAGATAGCCGTTGCAACCGACGATAAGAACCGATGGCGGCGGCCGAGTACGGCGGTGGCCAACCGTCGCTAGGCGGGGCGTCTTCAGCCGCCGGTTGAAGCGCCGGTGGCTCCGCCCGCTCCTGACCGGTCGCGCGGCTCGGTTCCTATGACGCTCAACGCGGGTTGGTCGGGCCGGCCAATGCTTCCACATAGGGAAGAAGCGCGACGAACACGGTGACTGCGCTAATCCAGATTCGAGCCATGGCACCCTCCTGTCGGATGAACATATAGCGCGCACTGCGTGAATGACAAGTGAAAATGCAACCTTCGGGCGCCGATAATTCACGGTGGCTGGAGCCGGGTCTTCGTCCTTGAAGAACGCCGACGAGGCTGCCGAGGGGGTCGACGCCGGTGGGGCTTCCCGATGATGAGCGATCTCGGTTCGGCCGGTGGGTCGTGCAGAGGCCGGCCGTCTCTCAGGCCCGCGACGCCGCGAGGGCCTGTTTCAGATCCGTCAGGATGTCGTCCGCATGTTCGAGGCCGACCGAGAGCCGGACGAGGCCCTCGCCGACGCCCATCTCGGCGCGGGCTTGCGGGGTGAACCGTTGGTGGGTCGTCGTCGCCGGGTGGGTGATGAGGCTCTTCGCATCCCCGAGGTTGTTCGAGATCAGCACGAGCCGCAGCGCGTTGAGGAACCGGAAGGCCGCAGCCTTGCCGCCGTCGATCTCGAGCGCGATCAGGGTCGAGCCGCCCGTCATCTGGCGCGCGACGAGATCGGCCTGGGGGTGGTCCGGCCGGCCGGGATAGACGAGCCGGGCGATCCCCGCCGAACCCGCGAGGCCGTCGGCGATGTGGGCCGCGCTCGCCGCCTGCTGGCGGATGCGCAGGGGCAGCGTCTCCAGCGCCTTGAGCAGCACCCAGGCGTTGAAGGGCGACATGGCCGGCCCGGTCTGGCGCAGATAGGTCTGGATATGGGCGTCGATGAACGCGGCCGAGGCGAGGATCACCCCGCCGAGGCAGCGCCCTTGGCCGTCGATATGCTTGGTCGCCGAATACACGACGCAATCGGCCCCGAGTTCGAGCGGCTTCTGGAAGAGCGGCGTCGCGAAGACGTTGTCGACGACGAGCGTCGCCCCGGCCGCTTTCGCGATGCGGGCGACGGCCGCGATGTCGACGAGGTCGAGCGTCGGATTGGCCGGGCTTTCGAGGAATAATGTCTTGGTGTTCGGGCGGATGCCTCTTTTCCAGGCATCGAGATCGCGTCCGTCGACCAGGGTGGATTCCACCCCGAAGCGCGGCAGGAACTCCTCGATCACGTAGCGGCAGGAGCCGAAGAGGGCGCGCGCGGCGAGCACGTGGTCGCCCGCCTTCAACTGGCCGACGAGGGCCGCCGTCACGGCCGCCATGCCGGTTGCGGTGGCGCGTGCGGCCTCGGCGCCTTCGAGCGCGGCCATGCGCGCCTCGAACATCGCGACGGTCGGGTTCGAGAAGCGGGCATAGATGAAGCCCGGCTCGTCGCCGGAGAAGCGGCGCTCGCTCTCCTCCGCGCTGCCGTAGACGTGGCCCTGGGTCAGAAAGATCGCTTCGGAGGTCTCGCCGAATTCGGAGCGCAACGATCCGCCATGGACGAGCAGGGTCTCGGGGTGGAGCGAGGGGGGCAGGGAACGGAAGGCCATGGGATGGAAACCGTGCGGGTTGGCACGGCCAAGAGGGCGTGCATGTTCTGACGGCATGGCGTTGACTGATTACGCGTCACGGCATGCGGAAAACGCAGGTCGACCTTGCGAGACGACACCTAACCAAACCACGGCATCCCCTTATATTGCAGTGCAACATACGAAGGAAACGCCCGCGGTTCCTACGGAGATATCCATGCCCGCGGCTTCTGTTCAGCTCAATGGTTTTGTTGGTTCCCAGGTTTCCTCTTCGGCCACCGAGCGGTCCGGCTTCTTCGCCCGCATCCTGAGTGCCGTTCAAGAGGCTCAGACGCGCCGCGCCGAGCGCGAGATCGCCCGCTACATCGAAATGCGCGGCGGTCGCATGACGGACGACCTGGAGCGCCGGATCGAGCGCCACTTCGTCTGAGGCGGCGTCTTGGTGATCTCGGCGATTGTCTCGAAGGGCGGGCGCCATCCCGCCCTTTTTGCTGTCCGCTCCATACCGGCTCGCGGGCGTCGGCCGTGACATCCGAACGGCGTGTTCAGGCCGCCGCCGGCTCGGGATCCTCGATCCGAGGCTCCGAGGGCGGAGCGGCCGGCCGCAGCCGATAGATCGATACCGGCTGCTCGAATCCCGGCAGGCTGTGGTCGCCGAGCGGTTCGGGATCGCCCCAGAGATGGTCGGCGAATTGCCGGGACATCAGGAGCGGCTCGCCCAAGGCCTTGTTCAATTGTGCAATGCGGGATGCAAGGTTCACGTCCCGGCCGATCACGGTGAAGTCGAGGCGGCTGCCTGAGCCGACATTGCCGTAGGCGGCCTCGCCGTAATGCAGCGCGATCCCGGCCTTGATCAGTTGCGGAAAGACCTGGGCCTGGTTCGCCTGTTCCAGCTTCACGAGCCCGTCGATGGCCGCATTGAGGGCCGATTGCGCGGTCCCGCCGGTGTCGTCCCCTCGGTCGCGGAAGATCGCGAGGAGGCCGTCACCGAGATATTTCAGGACCTCTCCGCCCTCCGCCTCGATCGGAGGGACGAGGCAGTCGAAGAAGGTATTCAGCAGTTCGACGGCGGCTTCCGGGGTCAGCGCGGAGGTGATGCGCGTGTAGCTGCGCATGTCGGCGAAGAGGATCGCCGAGCGGATGCGCGAGACCTGGCCGCGCCGGATCGCTCCCGACAGGATCTGACGATGCGGCTCGTCGCCGACATAGATCCGCAGCACGTTGTCCAGCCTCTGCCCGACGGACCGCATTTCGATGGCGGCCGAGAGAGTGGGCACGAGGAAGCGGAGCAGGCCGATGGCGCGATCGTCGAAACCGTTCGGTTGCTCGGTCGCGAGGGATATGCCGTTCTGCGTTCCGTTGGAGAAGATCAGCGGGATGACGATGTAGTGCCGGAATCCCTGCTCCTTCAGCTCGGGGATGATGCCGAAGCGGTCATCCGGCGTCTCGTCGAGGTTCAGGATCAGCCACTCGCCTGTCCGGTGGACATGCGCGAACGGCGAGCGTTCGTAGATGGCGTCCGTTTCCGGGCCGTAGGGGAACAGGAGATGGCTCGAGCCCTCGCCCTTGCGCCAGAACCGGCCGATGCCGGAATATTCCGAATGCAGCGCGTCGATCGCCGTCGTCAGCCGGTCGATCGGCACCCCGATCTCGTTGAGTCGCTCGGCGAAGCCGGCGAGGAGCTGGGTCTGCGGGAGCTCGGTGGACGCGAGGAGCCAGTCCCGGATCCCGACGGCCTTCGGGAGGATGGAGAGCGGCACGAGGCACGCTCCGCCCCCGTCGGCCTCCGCGGCGGTCGGAGCAGGCGCGGCCTCGGAGGGCTCGTCGGGGGAAGGGGGCGTCTGCGACATCCGACGACGTAATTGGCCTTCCCGGGCGCGAGACGCAAGCGTCCGATGAGCGCGTGCCGGAGCGGGCGGAACGACTCGCCCGGACGAGTCGTTAAGTCGCAGCCGAATTGGGTCGCCCCGGTTCGAGCCCGAGTAGGAGTATCTCATGGCCGCGCGCGCGAACTGGAAGGGCTATCTGAAACTGTCCCTGGTTTCGTGTCCGGTCCAACTTTTCCCGGCGACCACGTCGCGGGAGCGGGTGTCGTTCCATCTCCTGAACCGCGAGACCGGCAATCGGCTTCGCCGCAGGCTGGTCGATCCGGAGACCGAGGCGGAGGTCGAGGCGGACGAGCAGGTCCGCGGCTACGCCGTCGGCAAGAACGAATACATCCTGATGGAGGAGGGAGATTTCGACTCCGTCGCCATCGAATCGAACCACACGATCGACATCGAAACCTTCGTCGCCCGCGACGAGATCGACGAGACCTTCCTCGACACGCCGTATTACCTCGCGCCGGACGGAGCGATGGCGGAGGAGGCCTTCTCCGTCATCCGCGAGGCGATGCGCGAGAAGGGCGTCTGCGGCATCGGGCGCGTCGTGCTCTACCGGCGCGAGCGGCCGATCCTGCTCGAGCCGCGGGGGAAGGGGCTCGTCGCGACGACCCTGCGCTACGCCTACGAGGTCCGGGCCGACGAGGAGGTCTTCGAGGACATCGCGGACAAGGATGTGCCGGACGAGATGCTCGATCTCGCGACCCACATCATCGGCCGCAAGATGGCGCATTTCGACCCGAAGCAGTTCGAGGACCGCTACCAGGATGCGCTGCTCGCGATCATCGACGCCAAGCGCCACAACCGGCCGGTCAAGTCGGCCCCCGCCGCCAAGAAGACGGGGAACGTGGTCAGCCTGATGGATGCCCTGCGCAAGAGCCTGGCCGATCAGGGGAAGGGCGAGGCCAAGACGTCGCCCGCGAAGGCCAAGGCTTCGGGGAAGGCGGAGGAGGGCGGCGGAAAGGCCGCCCCGAAATCCCCCGCGCGCAAAAAGCCGGCCTCGACCTCGCGCCGGACCGCGGCCCGCTCGTCGGGCCGGATGCGGAAGGCAAGCTGAAGGCGGGGCGGCCCGCCCGCTACGACGTCACCGCCGCATAGACGAGGCTCCGGAACATGCGCCGGTACCGCTCGCGCCGCCCGGGCGCCTGGACCATGAGGATGGCGTAGAGCTGGAGAGCGGGATCGATCCAGAAGCTCGTGCCTGCGATCCCCTCCCAGAAGCAGTCGCCAGGCGATCCGGGGAACGGAGCGATGCCGCCGCCGCGGCGCACGGCGAAGCCGAGGCCGAACCCGTAGCCTTCGGGCAGGATGTCGAGGTTGTTGCCGACATCGGGTGCGAGATGGTCGCTCATCATGAAGGCGAGCGTCGCGGGGGAGAGCAGGCGGACGCCGTCGAGGGTGCCGCCGTTCAGGATCATGTGCAGGAAGCGCGCGTAATCGGCCGTCGTCGAGGCCATGCCGCCGCCGGCCATCTGGAGCGGCGGGTTCTCGGTGAGGTCGATGAAGCTCGTCTTCGCCCTCGTATCCGGGTCGATCGGGTGCCCGCCCGCGATGCGGTGCGCGAAATCCGCCGGAACGTGGAAGCCGGTCTCCATCATTCCGAGCGGCCACAGCACCCGCGCGCGCAGATGCTCGGCGATCGGCTCGCCGGTGATGACTTCGATCACGTGGCCGAGCACGTCGGTCGAGCGACCGTAGACGAAGCGCTCGCCCGGCTGGCAGGCGAGCGGCAGGCTCGCGAGCAGGGCGGCCTGTTCGGCATTCGTCCGGCTGCGCCGCGCGGTGTCGTTCTTCTGGTAGATCGGCCCCGTCGTGTCGCGCTCCCCCCAGTCGAGCGTCATGCCCGAGGTGTGGCGGAGGAGGTCGTGGATGGTGATCGTGCGCTTCGCCGGCACGGTGCGCCCCTCGCCGGCATAGACCTGCATCCTGGCGAAATCGGGCAGGTACTGCGAGACCGGCGCCGCGAGATCGAGCCGGCCCTCCTCGACGAGCATCATCGCGGCGACGGAGGTGATGGGCTTCGTCATCGAATAGATGCGGAAGATCGTATCGCGCTGCATCGGATCCGGATGGGCCGGGTCGCGCCGTCCATAGGCCTTGTAGTGGACGACGCGTCCGCGCCGCGCGACGAGGGCGACGGCGCCGGGCAGCGAGCCGTCGGCGATATCGGCCTCGAGCCGCTCGCCCATCCGCGCGAGCCTGTCGCGCGACATCCCGACATCCTCCGGCTTCGCCCAGGCGATCGAGTCGGAAATCGAGATGCCGTCGCTCATCGTGTGCTCCCTGGATGGCCGTCAGGCCGGCACGGTCTTTCCGCCGATTGCGGTGCGCCGCGTCATGCGCATCAGCAGATAGAGCACGATGCCCTGATTGACGAGGTTCCAGGCGATGCCGTGCAGGAAGGCGGCGCGGTAGCTTCCGGTCCAGTCGAAGATGACGCCCGACAGCCAGCCGCCGAGGGCCATGCCGACGAGGGTCGAGGCGACGCAGAGGCCGACCCGCCGTCCCGCCTCGCCCGGAGGAAACAGCTCCCGCACGATGAGCGCATAGCTCGGCACGATCCCGCCCTGGAACAGCCCGAACAGGATCGACACCACATAGAGGGAGACGAGGGTGTCCGCGAACAGGTACATGATGAGTGCGAGGCACTGGAGCGCCGAGCCGACGAGCAGCGTCATCAGCCCCCCGATCCGGTCGGCGACATAGCCGGACGCGACGCGCGAGATGATGCCGAAGCCCAGCATGAGCGACAGCATCTCCGCGCCGCGGGCCGGCCCGTAACCGAGATCGCCGCAATAGGCGACGATGTGCACCTGCGGCATCGACATCGCGACGCAGCAGCCGAGCCCGGCGAGGATCAGCAGCATCTGGACGAAGGAGGGGCTGAGCCCCAGCCGCGACTGGGTGCTCGGCGCCCCCATCGCGGGGCTGATCCGGCCGGCCGAGGCCATGCTGTCCGGCATGACCGGCCGTCGCGGACGGCGCCCGAGGGCGAGCGACAGAGGGACGATCGTAACGAGGCAGACGACGCCGATCCCCGCGAGCGCGGTGCGCCAGCTGTAATTGGCGATCACCCACTGGATGATCGGCGGCCAGAAGGCGCCGGCGAGGTAGTTGCCCGAGGCCACGATGGCGACGGCGATGCCGCGGCGACGCCAGAACCAGAAGGAGATGTCGGCCATGACCGGTCCGAAGCTCGCGGAGGCGCCGACGCCGATCATGAGGCCGTGGACCAGGGCGAAGGTCCACAGATTGGGCGAAAGGGCGGCTGCGATGAAGCCGAGGCCGAGGAGAACGCCGCCGCCCGCCGCGACGGGCATGATGCCGAACCGGTCGGAGAGACGCCCGAGTTGGACGCCTCCGGCCGCGATGCCGAGCATCAGCATGGTGTAGGGCAGCGAGGCCATGCCGCGATCGACGCCGAACTCGGCCTGGACGGCGGGCAGCGCCACGACCACGCACCACATGCCGACACCGCCGACGGTGACCATCGCCAGCGACACGAGCAGCCGCATCCAGGCGGCGCGCCCATCGGCCGGCGGGCCGTCGTCGCCCACGTCGAAGGGCGAGAGGCCGTGGCCGTCCCGCATGGCGTTCCTCCTGCGATCGTTCTTCTACCGACGAGCAGTATCAGAGCGGATCGTTCCCCGCGACGGGGCTCGCGCGGCGAAGCCATGCGCCGGGCGCGGCGCCATCGTCGCCCGCGCCGGTCGTCTGGAGCGTTCGCCGGCTCCGGAGACGCGTCTACATCTCGCCTTGCGGGGATACCGGGGCGAGGCCGCGCTGACGCAGGAGCGCCTCGGGGGAGGGGAGGCGGCCCCGGAAGAGCGTATAGGCTTCGTCCGGCTCGCGCCGGTCGCCGGCCGCATAGACGTAGTCCTTCAGCCGCTTCGCCGTCTCCGGATCGAAGGGATCGCCGGCCTCCTCGAACGCCGCGAAGCCGTCGGCGTCCAGCACCTCCGACCACATGTAGCTGTAATAGGAGGAGGCATAGCCCTCTCCCGAGAAGACATGCGTGAAATGCGGCGTCCGGTGCCGCATGGTGATCGCCTCCGGCATCCCAATCGCGTCGAGCGAGGCCCGTTCGAAGGCGCCGACATCGAGGTTGTCGGCCGAGGGCAGGAGGTGGAAGTCGAGATCGACGAGGGCCGAGGAGACGTATTCCACCGTCGCGAAGCCCTGGTTGAACTTGCGGGCCGCCTGCAGGCGGCCGACCAGGTCCGGCGGCATCGGCTCGCCGGTCTCGGCATGGGTCGCGAACCGCGCGAGGACGGAGGGCTCGTCGAGCCAGTGCTCGAAGAGCTGCGAGGGGAACTCGACGAAATCGCGCGCGACCGAGGTGCCTGCGATCGAGGGATAGGTCACGTCCGAGAGGAGGCCGTGCAGGGCATGGCCGAATTCGTGGAAGAGCGTGCGCGCATCGTCGAAGGAGAGGAGCGTCGGGCCGCCCTCGGCCCCTTCGGCGAAGTTCATCACGTTGACGATGATCGGCCGGACGATGCCGTCGAGCTTCCGCTGGCGGCGGAAGGCGCTCATCCAGGCGCCCGAGCGCTTCGAGGGGCGGGCGAAATAGTCCCCGAGGAAGAGGCCGATGGTCTCGCCTCCGGCATTCTTCACCTCGAACGCCCGGACGTCCGGATGGTAGCGCGGGATGTCGAACCGTTCCACGAAGGAGACGCCGAAGAGCCGCGAGGCGCAGTCGAAGGCCGCCTCGATCATCCGCTCGAGCGTGAGGTAGGGCTTGAGCGCCGCCGCGTCGAAATCGTAGCGCTCCTTGCGCACGCGCTCGGCGTAATGGCGCCAATCCTGCGGTCCGATGCGGATGGAGGCGCCGTCGCGATCCGCCATCTCCTGGAGGTCGCGCGCCTCGGCGAGGGCGAGTTCGCGGGCCGGACCCCAGACGGTGCGCAGCAGCCCCTGAGCCGCCTCCGGGGTCTTGGCCATCGTGGGTTCGAGCCGGAAATGGGCATAGCTCGGGAAGCCGAGGATCCGCGCCCGCTCCGCGCGCAGCCGCACGGTCTCGGCGACGATGGCGCGGTTGTCGGTCGTGCCGCCGGTCTCGCCGCGCCGGGTCCAGGCGGCAAAAGCCCGTTCGCGCAGGTCGCGGCGGGTCGAATATTGCAGGAACGGCTCGATCAGCGAGCGGGCGAGCGTGACGACATGGCCCGGAAGCCCGCGCTCCTCCGCCGCCTGCCGTGCCGCGATGCGCAGGAAATCGGGCAAGCCGGCGAGATCGGCCTCCGTCTCGAGCGGCAGGACGAAGCTCTGCTCGTCGGCGAGGACGTTCTGTCCGAACTGCGTGCCGAGGCTCGCGAGGCGCTCGGCGATCTCGGCGAGACGCCGGCGCTCGGCATCAGGCAGGCCGGCTCCCTGGCGGCGGAAGGCGCGGTGGTAATTGTCGAGGACGCGGGCCTGCTCGGCATCGAGGTTCTCCGCGCGGCCCTTGACCTCGTCGATCCTCCGGAACAGCGCGGGGTCGAGATAGATCGCGTTCCAATGCCGGGCGAGGATCGGCGAGACCTCGCGCTCGACCGCCTGCAGCGCCTCGTTCGTATGGGCGCCGGCGAGGTTGTAGAAGACGCCCGTCACCCGGTCGAGCTTGCGTCCCGCCCGTTCGAGCGCGGCGATCGTGTTCTCGAAATCGGCAGGAGCCGGCTCGTCGCGGATCGCGGCGATCTCGGCGAGATGCTCGGCGCAGGCCTCGTCGAGGGCGGGCCGGACATGGCCGGGCGCGATCTCCTCGAAGGGCGGCACGCCGAAGGGGGTGTCCCAGGGAGCGAGGAGCGGGTTCGTCGGCAGCGGCTTCGTCATGGAGGGGAGGTGGCATGCGGGCGCGGCTCCGGCAAGGCGGCCGTTCCGGATGCGTTCATTTGCTCGGCCCGATAGGCTAAGGCGGAAGCCCGTCGGCTCGACCCGGCGGAGACAGCCCGCTCAGGCACGTCCAGAGAATCCCGGAGACCGAATGTATCCGAAGCCGCAAGCCTCCCTGAAGCCGAACACCCTCGGCTTCGAGATGCAGCCCCTCGTGAAAGCGACAGGCTTTCGGGAATACGATGCGCGCTGGTGGTTCGGGCATCCGGGCTCAGACAAGGCGCCCGAATTGAACCTGATGGGCGTGCAGGCTCTCGGCATGGGCCTCGGCACGATGCTCGGACGCCTCGGCGTCAAGAAGGAGATCGTGACCGGCCACGACTTCCGCGCCTATTCCTCCTCGATCAAGTACGCGCTGATCACGGGCCTCATGGCGGCCGGCTGCAAGGTCCACGATATCGGCCTCGCCATGTCGCCGATGGCCTATTTCGCGCAGTTCGAACTCGACGTGCCGGCCGTCGCCATGGTCACGGCCTCGCATAACGACAACGGCTGGACCGGCGTGAAGATGGGCGCCCAGCGTCCCGTCACCTTCGGCCCCGACGAGATGGGCCAGCTCAAAGAGATTGTGCTCTCCGGCGATTTCGACCTCGCGGGCGGCGGCTCCTACGTCTTCGCCGAGAATTTCCCCGACCGCTACATCAAGGACCTGACCGACCGCCCGAAGATCAAGCGCAAGCTCAAGGTGATCGCGGCCTGCGGCAACGGCACGGCCGGCGCCTTCGCCCCGCAGATCCTCGAAGCCCTCGGCTGCGAGGTCGTGCGGCTCGACACCGAGCTCGACTATACCTTCCCGCGCTACAACCCCAATCCCGAGGACATGGAGATGCTCCATGTCATGGCGGCGGCCGTGAAGGAACACGGCGCCGATCTCGCGCTCGGCTTCGACGGCGATGGCGACCGCTGCGGCGTGGTCGACGAGAAGGGCCACGAGATCTTCGCGGACAAGATCGGCGCGATGCTCGCCCGCGACCTCGCCCGCGTCCACGGCCCCTCGCAATTCGTGGTGGACGTGAAGTCGACCGGCCTCTTCCTGACTGATCCGGTGCTGAAGGAACTCGGCGCCAAGACCGATTACTGGAAGACCGGCCATTCCTACATCAAGCGCCGGGTCAAGGAGCTGAACGCGCTCGCCGGTTTCGAGAAGTCGGGTCACTTCTTCTTCAACGCGCCGGTCGGGCGCGGCTATGACGACGGCGTCGTCACCGCGATCGCCGTTCTCGACATGCTCGACCGCAGCCCCGACAAGACCATGTCCGAGCTCTACGCGGCCCTGCCCAAGACCTGGGGCTCGCCGACCATGGCGCCTCACTGCGACGACGAGAAGAAATACGGCGTCGTCGAGAAGGTCGTGAAGCGGTTCGAGGACATGAGGGCCAAGGGCGACACGGTCGCGGGCCAGAAGATCGTCGATCTCGTCACGGTGAACGGCGTTCGGGTCGTCACCGAGGACGGCACCTGGGGCCTCGTTCGCGCCTCCTCGAACAAGCCCGAGCTGGTGGTCGTCGTCGAGAGCCCGGTCTCCGAGGCGCGTCTCAAGGAGATGTTCAAGGCCGTCGACGGGGTCCTGCGCGAGAACCCGGAGGTCGGGGCCTACAACCAGACCCTGTGACGGGTCAGCTCTGAGGCGGGCAAACCGGTTTCGCGACGCGGTCCGCGTCGCGGATCGGCCAGGGCGTCGTTTCCTTGAGATGGATCGTGCCGGAGATCGCGTGGCCGATCACCGGCGAATAGGGATAGAGGGTTGTCACGACGATGAAGGATTTCGTCGTGTCGTTGGCGTAGCCGGCCGGCACGACGTGATCGGACTGCTCGGCCGGTTTGCGAAGGTCTTCGCCGGTGGGGGCTGTGGCGAGGTTCCAGCCGCAGCTCCAAGCGACCTTGCCGGTATAGGGGCCGCCTTTCGTGGCCTGCGTCACGTCGACGAGCGTCACCAGCATCTGCGTCTGCCCCGCGCGGTCATAGGGCCGCATGATGGCCGAGGAGGCCGAGAAGATGTTCTTCAGCTCGTCCGTCGACAGGGTCGCCGAGCGCGACGAGAGGTCGGCCAGCGTCCGCGCCACGAGACTGAGCTTGCGCTTGATGTTGATGGCGGGCGTGACCTCCGTCAGGCCGAAATAGAGGACCAGCATGACCGGCAGGATCAGCGAGAACTCGATCGCGGCGACGCCGGCGGACGCGGTCCCGAGGCGTCGCGCATGACCTGCGGCCCGCTGAAGCGGCCCCAGCAGGGAGCGGGCGAAAATGCTCGGCATCACCGGCCTCAATTCCCGTACGGCTCGGACCTGAACACGGCGGTCGCCATGATCAGCCGGTTGCCGTTCTTCAATCTGTTGCCGGACAGCGAGGGAAAGAACGACTTGTATTCCGTCGCTACGGTCACGATCCCGATCGCGCCGGGTCCGATCGGGGCGTAGGAGAAGCCGGATGCATTGAACACCCCGTTCGAGACGGGATCGGGCGGCGTAGCGCCCGCGAAGGCGGACACGTCGCGCACATCGACCGAGATATCGGCCTGGCAATTGAACAGGGCGGTGACGTTTTCGCAGAGCTTGCCCTTGAAGTTGGCCAAAAGCTGCGCGCTGGTCTTGTTTTTGTTGTCCGGGTTCGTCTGGAACTGGCCAGTATAGATCTGCCGGGATGCGTTCGCCACGGCCGTTTCGAGGACCTGCGTCTTCCAGAACACCATCGCGATCTCGAGCGTCGCGAGGAGTGCGAACAGGAAGGGGCCGAGGATGAGGGCGAATTCGACCGCCGTTGCGCCGCGCTGGGAGCGCCGGAACCGTCTTGTCAGATCGAGGCCGGAGATCGGCCTCGCCGAAGCCCCTCGTTGTGCCCGCATCGAACTCTTTCCACCGATCGCGGCCGATGGCCGGTCGCGGTCCTCCGAAATATCCGGAAAACTTTTCTAGACCGTTGAGCCGATTTGCGACTTCTCGAGATTACTCGGGCGCCTGGCCTCCGGTCGCGAGGCCGACTATCGATCCTGCGCGTGTCGCGGGAGCGTCGGGCGCGATGCGGCGCCGGCTGCCCGCGTCCCGACAAGGCTGGGCCGCCGTGCGGCCGGCACGGATGCCAGGGTCAGCGGGAGATGGCGAACTGGTTGTTCGCGTCGGCCTGTGCGCGCGTATCGTTGAAATAGGCGTTGGAATCGCCGAGATTGACCGTCGGTTGGCAGACGGGGTTGCACGAATACGAGGCCCGGTCGAAGGCGCGCTGGACAACCAGCATGCCGTCGGTCTGCCCGACGACGTTCACCAGCGATTCCGCCAGCATGTTGCCCGTCCCGTCGAGGGCGATGAGGTTCGTCGAGCCGTAGCTCTTGCCGGTCACGACGACGATTCCGCTCTTCTGAACGGAGAGGTCGGCGATGGCCGGATTGCCGACGATCACGGTCTGCGTGCGCTCCGGCAGCCGGATCACCTTCGCCCGATTGATCATCACGTCGAGGGAGCCGCGATCGGAGGACGGGTTCGACGCTGCGGCCGGAACCGGCGTCGTCACGGGCGCCGAAGCGACGGTCGGCTCGGGGGAGGGCGTCGGCTGGGAGGCGGGAGGCGCGGATACGCTCGGCACCTGGCGGACGGCATCCCGCGCCGAAGCCGGAACCGCCGCGAGCAGAACAGAGGCGAGAGCCGCCGTCAGGGCGAAGGGGGGCGTCGAACCCATGGGCGAGGAATCCGTGGCAGCTGTCTTCGAACCATGCCCGTGATTTGGTGAATCTTTGGCTAACGTCCGCTCTGTCTGCCCAGATCAAGAACAGCCGGTGCCTCTATGCTAGGATGGCGCACCTTAGACACGGTCTTGACGAAATCCAGACAAAATTAACTCCACCGGAGACGCGTCGTGTTTAGGCGCTCGGTTTAACTATGTCGAAACGGGCGTTTTCTACTGTGAGCCTCGGTCGAGCCCGGGGCGTCCCGAGCCGCCGGGTTGTCAAAAAAACCCAGTGCATCCAGGAGACTACCATGAATCTGATGAAGCGTTTCGCGAAGGACGAGTCGGGCGCCACCGCCATCGAGTACGGCATGATCGCCGCCCTGATCGCCGTCGTCATCATCGGCGTGATCGGCATCATCGGCACGCGCCTCGAGAGCAAGTTCAACAACATCGCCGAAAATCTGTCGTGATATCTATGCTTCGCGTGTAGACAGATTCTCACGCGGACGATTCGACGGGCGGCAGCATGCCGCCCGTATTTTATTGTAGCGTGTCGAGACCGATCACCGAGGCTGATATCGTCGATCTCGAGTTTCGCTGCGAAGAACAGGCGAGCTGGACGATGACCGAAGCGCTTATCCTCGTCTTCTTCCCCTTGCTCATGGCCTATGCGGCCTCGAGCGACCTGTTCACGATGACGATTCCCAATCGTCTCGCGCTGCTGCTCGTCGGCGCCTTTCCCGTCATGGCCTGGCTGGCGGGCCTCAGCCTCGAGGCGACGCTGCTCCATCTTGCGGCCGGCGTCCTCGTCCTCGCGATCACCTTCGGCATGTTCGCGGCCGGCTGGATCGGCGGGGGCGATGCGAAGCTCGCCGCGGCGAGCGCGCTCTGGCTCGGCTTCGGCGTCCTCTTCGAATACCTTCTGATCGCGGCCGTGGCGGGCGGGTTCCTCACCCTGGCGCTCCTTGCGATACGGCGTGTGCCGCTGCCGGGCTTCGCGTCCCGCTGGCCCTGGCTGTTGCACCTGCACGACCAGAAGACGGGCGTTCCCTACGGCATTGCCCTCGCGGGAGCCGCGCTCGCGGTGTACCCGTCGTCGGAGATCTGGCTGAGTGCGCTGTCCGGCTGAGGCAGCCGACATCCGATCCCTGAAGATCCGCGGCTAGGTCGTGTCGCCCGCGAGTTTCGATCGAAACGCGGGGATGTTTTGCACAGCTTAGACGGATGGCGGGCGACCTGCATTCTTGAAGGTCGATTAACCATGTTTTGACCATTCCGCGGGCAAGCTTCCTCGAACGCACGTTTGCGTCGGAAACGCTTCCATGAAGCCTGCGCGTATCATCGTCCTCGGCGTGGCTGTCGTGGCCGCCGGGGCCGCCGCCATGCTGATGTCCCGTCCCGCGGCGCCGCCGGAGAAGGTCGTGGTCGAGCGCAAGGCGCCCGTCAGAACCACCGACGTGTTGATCGCCGCGGCGGACCTTCCCATCGGCACCACGCTCAAGGATGGCGACCTGCGCTGGCAGCCCTGGCCGTCCGACTACGTGCCGCCCGGCTCCGTGACGCGCCAGGGAGGCGAGACGCTCGGCGATATCACGGGCTCGATCGTGCGCTCCGGCTTCCTCGTCGGCGAGCCGATCCGGCAGGAGAAGCTGGTCAAGGCGAATTCGAACGCCTTCATGTCCGCCATCCTGCCGGCCGGGATGCGTGCGGTCGCGATCTCGATCGACACCCGCGGTTCGAACACGGCGGGCGGCTTCATCCTGCCGAACGACCGGGTCGACATCATCAGGACCTATCGTGACGAGGAGGCGGCCAAGCTCGGCGGCGAGGGCCAGAGCTCCGAGACGCTGTTGCAGAACATCCGCATCCTCGCGATCGGCCAGAACGTGCAGGACAAGAACGGCGAGAAGGTCGTGACGGGCGAGACGGCGACGCTCGAAGTCTCCCCGGCCGAGGCCGAGACGCTGGCGCTGGCCCAGAAGACGGGACAGCTCTCGCTCTCCCTGCGCAGCCTCGCCGATGCCGGCAAGGCCGCGGAGACGCCGGAGGCGAAGGACGACGACGCCAACCTGACCCTGATCCGCTACGGCATCAGCCGTCAGGCGGCCCGCCGCTGACCGACCGGAATCGAGGGAAACCCACGCCCATGAACACCGACCGGTCCCACCCGACCCTCGCGACGCTCCTGCGCCCCGGCCTTGCCGCGCTTGCGCTCCTCCCGCTGGCCGCCGCGTCTGGGCAGGCGGCCGATCGGGGAGGGGGCTATCATCCGGCAGCCTATGGCGGCGGCACGGGCACGGAGCTCCGCGGCTCGCAGCGCCTCGACATCTCGATCGGGCGCTCCGTCATCATCGATCTGCCGCGCGACGCGAAAGAGGTCTTCGTCGCCAACCCTGCCGTCGCGAATGCGGTGGTGCGCTCGGCCCGCAAGATGTTCCTCATCGGTATCGGCAATGGCGGAACCTCCGTGCTCGCCATGGATGCGGAGGGGCGCCAGATCGCGTCCTTCGAGGTCAATGTCGGCCGCGACCTCAACCCGCTTCGTCAGACCCTCCGCGCCGCGATTCCGATGGGGCGCATCGAGGTCCAGCCCGCCGGCAATTCCATCCTCCTGACCGGAACCGTCCAGAACGCGGCGGACGCCCAGCAGGCGGCGGATATCGCGAGGGCTTTCGTCGGGACCGGACTCGGCTCGGGCGGCGTGGCGGTCCCCGCCGGCAGCGCTACGGGTGCGCCCTCGACGTCGGCGCAATCGAGCGGAACCGGTCAGGTCATCAACGCCCTCACCATCGCCGATCGTGAGCAGGTGATGCTGAAGGTGACGGTGGTCGAGATGGCTCGCACCGCCATCAAACAGCTCGGCATCAATGTCGGCGGCAACTGGAACGTGATGGATGCCGCCAAGCAGGGCGTCGCCGCGGCCAATCCCGCCTCCGGGCTCGTCGGTTTCGCGACCGGCATTCTGGCCGGCCGGAACGAGCAAGGCGGCTTGAACTTCCAGGGCCAGGCCGGCATCGGCGGCAACGCCAATGTGGGCGGAACGCTCCAGGCGCTCGAACGCGCCGGCGTCTCCCGTGTCCTCGCGGAGCCGACTCTCGTCGCGATTTCAGGCGAATCCGCGACCTTCCACGCCGGCGGCGAGGTTCCGATCATCGTGAACACGGTCTGCGCGCCCGGCCAGTTCTGCCCGCCTTCCGTGACCTACAAGCCCTACGGCATCGCTCTCGGCTTCACTCCGATCGTCCTGTCGCCCGGCCGTATCAGCCTGCGGGTCACGACGGAGGTCAACGAACTCGACCGCGAGACCACCATCAACGGCAATGTCGGCTTCCGCACCCGCAAGACCGCGACGACGGTGGAACTCCCCTCCGGCGGCACGATGGTGACGGCCGGCCTCATCTCCTCGCAATCGACCCAGGCCATCACCGGCATCCCCGGGCTGATCAATCTTCCCGTCCTCGGCGCCCTGTTCCGCTCGCGCGACTTCCAGCGGCGGGACAGCGAACTGATGATCATGGTCACGCCCTATCTCGCCAAGCCCATGGAGGCGGCGCAGGTGGTGCGTCCGGATGATGGCTTCCAGGATCCGACCGATCCCCAGGCGCTCCTGATGGGGCGGCTGAACAAGCTCTACGGCACGGCCGGCCCCGGCCGGGCGGCGGCCCGCGTGCCCGGCCGCTTCGGCTTCATCACCGACTGACGCCTTCACGATCCATCGAGGCGCGCTCCAGAGCCGCCGGAGACTTTCCGATGACCGCTCCCGTCCTTCGGTCCCCCTTGAAGACCCTTTTGAAGCCTCTTGTCGCGGTCGCCCTCCTGTTGCCGGCCCTAGCCGCCTGCCAGTCGAAGGAGGAGATCACCGGCTCGATCTACCCGGCCGATTATCGCGACCGCCATCCGATCGTCCTGTCGGACGGCTCGCGGGTGCTGGACGTGTTCGTGCAGGGGCACGACGGCCTCGTGACGCGCAGCCGGCAGGATCTCGGCGCCTTCTTCGCCGAGTATCGCCAGCACGGCACCGGGCCGATGGTCGCCCAGGTGCCTCACGGTCACGGCACCAATCCGGCGACGCGCCGCGCGATCGAGACGATCCGCTCGCGGTCCGGTAGCCGGGTCTCGGTCTCCTATTACAGGCCGACGGATCCCCGGGTCGCTTCGCCCATCCGGCTCAGCTTCAAGCGTCTCCAGGCCAAGGTCGGCTCGCAATGCGGCCTGTGGCCGGACGATCTCGGGGTCGGCGACTACAAGAAGGACTGGCGCAACGAGCAGTATTGGAACCTCGGCTGCGCCTATCAGGCCAACCTCGCCTCGCAGGTGGCCGATCCGGTCGATCTCGTGCGCGGCCGCCAGGAGAGCAGGCCCGATACCGGCCGGCGCATGTACAATTTCGAGCAGCTCCGCCGCGGGCAGGACCCGTCGACCCAGTGGAGGAACGCGCCTGCCAGCGTCATGCAGGGCATCAGCCAGTAACGGGCGGAGAGGGAGCTTCAGGCATGTCCGACGAACTCGATCCGCATGGCGAACTGATCGCACCGGTTCCCCGGGTCACGATCCAGGCCTTCTGCGAGACCGCCCCGGTTGCGGAGGCGATCGACGCGGCCGGGCGGGACCGGCGCATGCAGAAGGCGCATGTGAAGGTTCAGATGGGCGGCGGGGCGGCCGCGGTCGAGGCCTATCGCCAGGCGCCGACGCCCAACGTCGTTGTCTTGGAGTTCCAGGGCGATCGCGCGGCGACGCTCGACGCTCTCGACCAACTGGCAGGGGTCTGTGACGCCGGCACCAAGGTCCTCGTGGTGGGCCATGTCAACGACGTCTTTCTCTACCGGGAGATGACGCGCCGCGGCGTGAGCGAATACCTCATTGCGCCGCTGAGCGTGCTCGATGTGGTCAGGACGGTGTCGGAGCTGTTCTCCGCTCCGGGCGCCGAGCCGCTCGGACGCATGATCGCCTTCGTGGGCGCCAGAGGTGGAGTCGGGGCCTCGACGATCGCCCACAATGTCGGCTGGGCCATCGCTCGAAACCTGAAGAGCCAGACGCTGATCGCCGATCTCGACGTCGCCTTCGGAACGGCCGGTCTCGATTTCAACCAGGATCCGCCCCAGAGCATCGCCGAGGCCATCTTCGCGCCCGACCGCCTCGACGCCAATCTCGTCGATCGGCTCATGTCGAAATGCTCCGACAATCTGTCGCTTCTCGTCGCCCCGGCGGTGCTCGACCGGACGACGGACCTGACCGAGACCTCGCTCGACGGCCTGATCGACATCCTGCGCGCGTCGATCCCGACGATCATTCTCGACGTTCCCCACGTCTGGACCGCCTGGACCCGCCGCGTCCTGGTGTCGTCCGACGAGATCGTGGTCGTCGCGACGCCTGATCTCGCCAGCCTGCGCAATACCAAGAACCTGCTCGAAGCCGTGCGAGGGAATCGTCCGAACGACGCGCCGCCGCGGGTCGTCCTGAACGGCGTCGGCATGCCCAAGCGCCCCGAAATCGCTCCGGCGGAGTTCGCCAAGGCGCTCGATATCGAGCTTGCCGCCACCCTGCCGCATGACGCGGCTCTGTTCGGCGCCGCGGCCAATAACGGCCAGATGATCGCCGAGGTGCAGGCGGGCTCGAAACATGCCGAGCTCTTCGCATCGCTCGGCTCGACGCTCACGGGCAAGGTCGAGCCCAAGCGCGCCCGTCCCAGTCTGTTCGAGCCGCTCATGGCCCGGCTCGGGCTGAAGGCGTCCTGAGGGGGCGGAGAGCGATCATGTTCGGCAAGCGTTCAACCGGCACCTCGTCCCCGCAATCGCCTCGTCCGGCGGCCGCACCCCTGCAGCCCGCATCGGCGCCGTTGCCCGACACCCGACATTCGGCGCGCGCCGCCGAGCCGGCGCCCTTCGACGAGGCCGCTCACGCGCAGGAGAGGCGAAAGTCCGACGACTACTATGCCACCAAGAGCATGGTCTTCGGCGCGCTGATCGAGGCGATCGACCTGTCGCAGCTCGCCCGGCTCGATCCCGAGGCGGCCCGCGACGAGATCCGCGACATCGTCAACGAGATCATCGCGCTCAAGAACGTCGTGATGTCCATCGCCGAGCAGGAGGAACTGCTCGACGGCATCTGCAACGACGTCCTCGGTTACGGCCCGCTCGAGCCGCTGCTGTCGCGCGACGACATCGCCGACATCATGGTGAACGGAGCGAACCGCACCTACATCGAAGTGGGCGGCAAGATCCAACTGACCGGCGTCCGCTTCCGCGACAACGCCCAGTTGATGAACATCTGCCAGCGGATCGTCAGCCAGGTCGGCCGGCGCGTCGACGAATCCTCGCCCATCTGCGACGCGCGCCTGCCGGACGGCTCGCGCGTCAACGTGATCGCGCCGCCGCTGGCGATCGACGGCCCGTCCCTCACCATCCGGAAGTTCAAGAAGGACAAGCTGACCCTCGAACAACTGGTGCGGTTCGGCGCCATCTCGCCGGAGGGGGCGAGGATCCTCGAGATCATCGGCAAGGTCCGCTGCAACGTCGTCATCTCGGGCGGCACGGGCTCCGGCAAGACGACCCTGCTGAACTGCCTGACCCGCTACATCGAACCCGACGAGCGCGTCATCACCTGCGAGGACGCGGCCGAGTTGCAGCTCCAGCAGCCGCATGTCGTCAGGCTCGAAACACGGCCTCCGAACCTCGAAGGGCAGGGGCAGGTGACGATGCGCGATCTCGTGCGCAACTGCCTGCGTATGCGTCCCGAGCGGATCATCGTCGGCGAGGTGCGCGGACCCGAAGCATTCGACCTGCTCCAGGCCATGAACACGGGCCATGACGGGTCGATGGGGACGGTCCACTCGAACTCGCCGAGGGAATGCCTGTCCCGTATCGAATCGCTCATCACCATGGGCGGCTTCTCGCTGCCCTCCCGCACGATCAAGGACATGATCGCGTCCTCGGTCGACGTCATCATCCAGGCGGCCCGTCTGCGCGACGGTTCGCGTCGCATCACCCACATCACCGAGGTCGTCGGCATGGAGGGCGACGTGATCACGACGCAGGATATCGTCGTGTACGACCTCCTCGGCGAGGATGCCTCCGGTCGTCTCAGCGGCGTGCACCGCTCGACGGGGATCGGGCGGCCGAAATTCTGGGAGCGCGCGCGCTACTACAACGAGGAGGGGCATCTCGCCGCCGCCCTCGACGCGATGGAGCGTGCCGCAACCGAGCAGGCGGCATGATGGGCGCGATCGTTCCCGGCGCGCGGGGCAGGAGGTCTTGATGGCTTGGCCGGCGATGGACCTGACGACGGTCGCCGTCGCGCTCCTGTCGGCCGCCTCGGCCGGCGGCCTCGCCTATGTGTTCCTGTACCCGGCGCTCTCGGGCGAGGCGCGGGCGGAGAAGCGGCAGAAGACCTTCGTGGGCTCGACCGCCGCGCGCGTCGAACGCGTCACGGGCGCTCAGAACCGGCGCGACCAGGTCGCGCAGAGCCTGAAGGAACTCGAGCAGCGGGAGAAGGCGCGTCACAAGCTGACGCTCGAAGCCCGCATCGCTCAGGCGGGGCTCGATTGGTCGAAGTCGAAGTTCCTGCTGATCAGTGCTCTTCTCGGCGCGGGGATGGGCCTCGTCCTGTTCCTCATCACGAACGGATGGATGGGCCTCGTCGCCGGCCTGTTCATCGGCGGGCTCGGGCTTCCGCGCTGGATCCTCGGCTATCTGAAGAATCGCCGGATCTCGCGTTATCTGGAGGAGCTGCCCAACGCGATGGACGTCATCGTGCGTGGCATCAAGGCCGGCCTGCCGCTCAACGATTGCCTTCGCATGATCGCCGCGGAGGCACAGGAGCCGGTCAGGTCCGAGTTCAAGGCCATCGTCGACGAGCAGGCTCTCGGGGTGCCGATCGCGGATGCGGTCGCCAAGCTCTACGATCGCGTCCCCGTGGCGGAATCCACCTTCTTCGCCATCGTCATCTCGATCCAGGCCAAGGCCGGCGGCAATCTGTCGGAGACGCTCGGCAACCTGTCTCGCGTGCTGCGCGACCGCAAGAAGATGAAGGCGAAGGTGCAGGCCATGAGCCAGGAGGCGAAGGCCTCCGCCATGATCATCGCAGCGTTGCCCTTCATGGTTGCCCTCATGACCTATCTCTCGAGCCCGAAATACATCGAGCTGCTCTGGATCACGGATGTCGGCAAGGTCGCCCTCGTGTGTTGCGCAGTCTGGATGACCATCGGCGTGCTGGTCATGCGCAAGATGATCAACTTCGAAATCTGAGCCGGGGTCCCGCCATGTCCCAGCTTCTGCTCAAGCTGTCCGATCCTCAGGTGCTCGCCGCGATCTTCGCGGCCGTCGCCGCGGCGGCGACCGTCATCACCCTGGCGATGCCGCTGCTGGAAGGGGACAATCTCGGCCGGCGCATGAAGGCCGTCGCGCAGGAGCGCGAGCGCCTGCGGATCCGCGACCGCGAGCGCCTCGGATCCGCAGGCCGCGTGGTCCTGCGCCAGGAGCCGAAGGCGTACATGAAGCGCGTGGTGGACCAGTTCAAGCTCGGGGACTGGCTCGGCACCGAGACGGCGAAATCGCAGCTGGTGATGGCGGGCTTCAGAGGGTCGGGCGCCGAGGTCACGTTCCTGTTCTTCCGCCTCGTCGCGCCGATCGCCTTCGCGCTCTTCGCTGCGTTCTATCTCTTCGTGCTCAACGATTTCGGGCAGCCCGCGATCCTGCGGATCGCCGGGGTGATCCTCGCGCTCTATCTCGGCATCAAGGCACCGGAACTGTTCCTGAAGAACGTCATCGAGAAGCGTCAGCAATCGATCCGCAAGGCTTGGCCGGATTCGCTCGATCTCCTCCTCATCTGCGTCGAGGCCGGGATGTCGATCGAGCAGGCGTTCCGCCGCGTCAGCGAGGAGGTGGGAAGCCAGTCCGTCGCCCTCGCCGAGGAACTGACCCTGACCACCGCCGAACTCTCCTACCTCCAGGAGCGGCGGGCCGCCTACGAGAACCTCGCCAAGCGGACGGGGCTCGACGCGGTGAAGTCGATCACGACGGCGCTCGTCCAAGCGGAGAAATACGGCACGCCGCTCGGCCAGGCGCTGCGCGTCCTCGCGCAGGAAAGCCGCGACATGCGCATGATGGAGGCCGAGAAGAAGGCGGCCGGATTGCCGCCGAAGCTCACGGTGCCGATGATCCTGTTCTTCCTGCCGGTCCTGTTCGTCGTCATCATGACGCCGGCCGTCATCCAGGTCATGGCGATCCGCTAGTGCCGCCCGGCGGCCGGTACGGCCGTCTCGTTTCGCTGATCAGCATCCAGGTGATCCCTGCGATGACGACGATGGCGCCCAGGAAGACATAAACATCCAGGGCCTCGCCGTAGAATTGCCAGCCGACGAGCGCGATCAGCGGAACCCGCAGAAAGTCGAACGGCACGACCGCGGTGGCGTCGCCGTGGCGGTAGGCCTGGATCAGGCAGAGGTGGGAGGAAACCCCCGACACACCGATCCCGATGACCGCGAGCCACTGGCCGGGTTCGATCCGAAAGATCATGTCCGGGCTCGAGAGGGCCAGGTTCAGCGGAAGCTGGATAACGTTCATCCAGAAGAGGATCGCGAAGGTTCCCTCTGTCGCGGTCAGCCTCTTGGTGCAGATGGCCGTGATGGCGAAGGCGAAGGCGGAGAAGAGCACGGCGATGCTCGGCAGGCCGAGCGGGACGAATCCAGGCCGCAGCACGATCAGGATGCCGGCGATGCCGAGCACGACCGCCCCGATCCGCGCCGTCGTCAGCCGCTCGCCGAGGAAAGGCACGGCGAGGACCGCGAGCCAGATCGGCGCGGTGAATTCGAGTGAGAACACCATCGCGAGCGGCAGCAGCGTCACGCCGTAGGCCCAGGCGGCCTGGCCGACCCAGTGGATGGAGTTCCGAACGAGCTGAAGGCGGGGGCGGCGGATCGTGAGCCGGCGCAGGCCGCCGGGCAGATACATGGCGATCGCCACCACGAGCCCGACCCCGATCAGCGAGCGCAGGGACAGGAACTCGAAGATGCCGAGGGTCCGCGACAGGGCCCGGACCGAGATCGCCGACACGCAGAACGACAGCAGCGTGCCGGTCATCCAGGCGGCGACGAGAAAGGTCCTCCGTCCGTTATGGGCGGGGCGCGGCGTCTCCCTGCTGTGGTCGTTCGCGTTCATCGCCCATCCGCACCATGGCAGGCCGGACGTGATGTCAATGCCGCACGGCTCACGGCGCGGGCGAGCGCTCCGCCGCAGCGTGGCCATCTGCCCCCTTCTCCTGCATCCTCGGCTGAGCCAAGGCTGAGCCATGCTCCCGATTCGCCGCTTCCTCGCGCCGCTGGTCGCCGCGATCGCCCTGACGTCCGTGCCGGTCTTCGCGCAGGACGGGACGTTCGATCCGAAGCCGCTTCCCCCTCTCGGTCAGGCAGGCCCGGCGACGCCGGCCAAGGAGATGTTCGGGCGGAGGCCGAAGCCCGCCTCGCTCGAGGCCCGCTCGATCGGCTTCTATTCGAAGGGCTGCCTCGCGGGGGCGCGGGCTCTGCCGGTCGACGGCAAGACCTGGCAGGCGATGCGCGTGTCGCGCAACCGGAACTGGGGGCATCCCAAGATGATCGCCTTCATCGAGCGGCTCTCGGCCAAGGTGCCCGCCATCAACGGCTGGCCCGGGCTCCTCGTGGGCGACATCTCGCAGCCGCGCGGTGGGCCGATGCTGACGGGCCACGCCTCGCACCAGATCGGGCTCGATGCCGATATCTGGCTCATGCCCATGCCGAACCGGAAGATGTCGCGTTCGGACCGGGAGGAGATGGCGGCGGTCAATCTGCTGCGGCCGGATCGCCGGGACATCGATCCCGCGGTCTACACGGCCGCGCATATGAAGCTGATCCGCGCGGTCGCGGCCGAGCCGGAGGTGGCGCGCATCTTCGTCAACCCGGCGATCAAGAAGGCTTTCTGCCGGGATTCCGCCGGCGACCGGTCGTGGCTGTCGAAGGTGCGGCCGATCTGGGGCCACAACTACCATTTCCACATCCGCCTGACCTGCCCGGACGGCGATGCCTGCCGGGATCAGGATCCGGTGCCGCGGGGCGACGGGTGCGGCGCGGAGCTCGAGCGCTGGTTCACGCCGGAGATGCTCTTCCCCGGCCCAGGCGCTCCGCCGCCGCCCATGCTGATGTCCCAGCTTCCCGCCGAGTGCCGACGGGTGCTCGTCGCGCCCTGAACCCTCAGGCCGCCTTGGCCGTGAGGAGATGGCGCTCCCAGGCGAGTGCCGAGCGCACGATCCCGTCGAGGTCGTCGCGCTTCGGGCTCCAGCCGAGTTCGGATCGGATCCGGTCCGCCTTGGCCACGATCGCCGCCGGATCGCCGGGCCGGCGCGGCGAGATCGCGACCGGGAAATCGACGCCCGAGACGCGCTTCATCACCTCGATCACCTCCAGCACCGAGGTGCCCTGGCCGTAGCCGCAATTGAGGGTCAGGCTGCCGCCGCCGCCCCGCAGATGGTCGAGTGCGGCGAGGTGGGCGTCGGCGAGGTCCGAGACGTGGATGTAGTCGCGCAGGCACGAGCCGTCGCGGGTGGGATAGTCGGTTCCGAAGACGTCGAGCTTCGGACGCTGCCCGAGCACGGCCTGGGCGGCCACCTTGATGAGGTGGGTCGCCGCCTGCATCGACTGCCCGGACCGGCCGGCGGGATCGGCCCCCGCGACGTTGAAGTAGCGCAGCGCGACCGAGCGCAGCCCGTGCGCGACGCCGGCATCGGCCAGCATCCATTCCGTCATCAGCTTCGAGCGGCCGTAGGGCGAGACGGGCGCGGTCGGCGCGGTCTCGTCGACCGGATCGCCCGAGACGTCGCCGTAGACGGCCGCCGTGGAGGAGAAGATCATCCGGTCGACGCCGCCGCGGATGGCCGTCTCGATCAGCGTCCGCGATTTCGAGGTGTTGTTGAGATAGTAGCCGAGCGGATCGGCGACGGAGTCCGGCACGACGATCTTCGCCGCGAAATGGACGATCTCGCGGATGCCATGGTCCGCGATGGTGCGCGCGACGAGATCGGCATCGCCCATGTCGCCCGTCACCAGGGGCACGCCCGCGGGCACGGCCCAGGCGAAGCCCGTGGACAGGTTGTCGAGGACCACCGGCGTCTCGCCCCGATCCAGCAGCGCCAGCACCAAATGGCTGCCGATATAGCCGGCGCCGCCCGTCACCAGGACCGTCATCGTCTCGTCTCCAGCAAGGCCCGCTCCGGCCTCGTCGCCATCATCTTGCCGCGAAACGCTTCAATGAGGCGTGAAAGGGCATCTTTGACATTTCCTTTCACGCATCGGAGACAAGGCTCCTTCACCAATTGGTGACAGGGCTGGTTCATCGGTCCCACCCCAAAGAAACAATCGACACGACGGAGACGGAACGGCTCATGAAGCGCATCCGCAAGGCGGTCCTGCCGGTCGCAGGGCTCGGAACCCGGTTCCTGCCGGCCACCAAATCCGTGCCGAAGGAGATGCTGACGGTCGTCGACCGGCCCGTGATCCAGCACGTGGTCGACGAGGCCCGCGAAGCCGGGATCGAGCATTTCGTCTTCGTCACCGGCCGGAACAAGGGCGTGATCGAGGACCATTTCGACATCGCCTACGAACTCGACAGCACGCTCGCCGAGCGCGGCAAGACGAAGGAGCTCGAGGCGCTGAAGGCGGATCTTCCGGCCGCCGGCCAGACGAGCTTCACGCGACAGCAGGCCCCGCTCGGCCTCGGCCACGCGGTCTGGTGCGCGCGCGAGATCGTCGGCGACGAGCCTTTCGCCGTGATCCTGCCGGACATGCTGAGCCGCGGCTGCATGAAGCAGATGATCGAGGCCTACGAGCAGCATGGCGGCAACGTCATCGCCGTCGAGGAGGTGCCGGAGGACCAGACGCATCAATACGGCATCGTCGCCGTCGGGCAGGATTTCGGCCGGACCTTCGAGATCGAAGGCATGGTCGAGAAGCCGCCGAAGGGCACCGCGCCCTCGAACCTCATCATCTCCGGCCGCTACATCCTCCAGCCGGAGATCTTCGGCATCCTGTCCTCGCAGGAGCGCGGCGCCGGCAACGAGATCCAACTCACGGATGCCATGAAGCGGCTCGCCGCCGAGCAGTCGTTCTTCGGCCTGCGCTACGAGGGCAAGACCTACGATACCGGCAACAAGCTCGGCTTCCTGATGGCGAACGTCGCCTATGCGCTCGAGCGCGACGATCTCGGACCCGCATTCCGGGCCGAACTCGAGGCCCATCTCAAGGGCTGAGCGGATTCGGCCGATGGGCTCTGACGCGGCGGCGGAACTCGGCTACCGGATCACGAAGGCCGGTCTCGCCGGCGCGTCGGAGGAGGAGTTGCTGCGCGACTTCTGCCAGGGCGCGCTCGAGGCAGGGGTCGGGATCTCACGCGCCATCCTGCTCGTCGATACGCTGCATCCGGTGCATGAGGGCCACGTCTACCATTGGCGCGACCGAGCGCCCGCCGAGATCACGACCCGCGAATACGGCCGCACCAACCGGGGCGGCGAGGCCGAGGAAAGCTGGCGGAAATCGCCCTTCTACCGGATGCTCCAATCGGGCGAGGACCTGCTTCTCATCGGGATCGACCACCCGGACTACGCCGAGAACACCATCGTCAAGGAGCTGAAGGACGAGGGCAACACGCAGTGGGTGATCCTCCTCGACCGCTTCAACGAAGCGGGCACGATCGGGGAGCTGGATTGCCTCTTCTCCGCCTTCAGCACCCGTCAGCCGGGCGGCTTCACCGACGATCAGGTCGCGAAGCTGCGCCGCCTCGCCCCCGTGCTTGGCCTTGCCATCAAGGCGGTCGCGCTCGGTCGGATCGCCGGCACGCTGGTCGAGACCTATCTCGGCCGCGATCCGGGCCGCCGGGTGCTCCAGGGCCGGATCGAGCGCGGGATCACGGACCGGATCGAGGCGGTGCTCTGGTTCAGCGATCTGCGGGGCTATACGCGCATCACCGGCGCGGCGCCGCCCGACCAGATCATCCCGTTCCTGAACGACTATGCGGACGCGATCATCTCCTCGGTCGAGGAGGCGGGCGGCGACGTGCTGAAGCTGATCGGCGACGGGACGCTCGCGATCTTCACCGCACCCCGCCTCGCGGATGCCTGCTGCGCGGCCATCCGCGCCCAGACCCAGGCCTTCGAGCGGGTCAGGAGCCTCAACGAGCGCCGGAACGCGGCCGAACTGCCGGTCACGGAGGTCTATCTCGGCCTGCATGTCGGCGAGGTCTTCTACGGCAATGTGGGCTCGGATACGCGCCTCGACTTCACCGTGGTGGGACCGGCCGTGAACGAGGCCTCGCGGATCGCGGCGATGTGCCGCTCGGCGGAGCGGACCGTCCTCGCCTCGTCCGCCTTCGTCTCCGCCGCGGACGAGGACGACCGCCTATGCCTCGTCTCGGTCGGGCGCTACGCGCTCCGCGGCATCGAACGGGCGCAGGAGCTGTTCACGATCTGCGAGGCGGAAGAGTAGCCGGAAACGGCTGCTGCCCGTCAGGCCCCTTCCGATCGCGCGGGTGAGACCTTAGCTTTGTCGCGATTGCCTGCTTTGCTGCGGCAGGACGTGGCGCCCGAGGATCCGGCGCCGAGCTTTGATTGAGGCGGATCCGGTCCGCATGAGGACGATGCGACACAGGTCGACATGGAGCCCCACCACGCATGAGCCGCATCCGACGACCCCGCGGCGGCGTGCTGACGGGGCCGGAGTTGCGCGATGATGCCGGCGGATGACAGGCGGGGGATCGAACTCCAGTCTCTCACCCACTTCTCCGGGAAGTGGATGAGACGGACATGCCTTTACGACAACATCAATGCCGCGTTCCTGAAGAACTCGAGCTACATCATCTTCGCGACGCCGGATGCGAAGCCGCGGGTTCTGCTCAACCTTCTCGGCGGTTACAGCCGGCCGAGCAAGGGCCGCATCATGCGCTACGGAACGGTCTCGCCCGTGATCGGAACCGCGGCGCTGCCGTTCTACAGTCACACGGTGGGCGAGGCGGTCAATCTCGTCGCGCAGAGTTACGAGGTCGACGCGAGGCAGCTGCGCGAATCCGTCCGCCTCTTCATCGGAGACCTCAGTCTCGACACCTATCTGATCCACCTGACCCCTGAGGATAAGAGCAATCTCTCCTACGGCCTCGGCTATTCCGTCTGGGCGGATTTCTATCTGCTGAACGGCATCTCGCCGTCGCCCTCCCGCGGCAGCCAGACGGTCATCAAGCGCTGCGTCGATGCCTTCGAGGCCCGGCGGCAGAGCACGTCGACGATCATCGTGACGTCCAGCACGCGGAACGCCCGCTACCTGGCGGATGTCGGAGGCGTCCTGCACGACGGCAAGCTGACGCTGTTCGAGTCCGTCGCCGCCGCCATCGCCGAATTCGACAGGCTCACGGCGGTCGAGGAGGAATCCATCCTCGCGACCGTCCGTGCGCTCGTGAAGAAGGGCCAGATGGACGAGGCGCGTAAGCTGCTCGCATCCGCCGTCGACTCGGCCGAGTTCCGGGAAAGTCCGAGGGTGGTCCTGGCGGAAGCCTATCTCGCGGTGGGAGATGCCGAGACGGCCTTGGGGTTCGCCCGCGAAGCCCAGGCGACGGACCCGACGTCTGTTCCGGCCAACCTCCTGATGGCCCGTCTTGCGGATCGCACCGGAGCCCATCATGTGGCCGCCTCGTCGGCGCTGGAGGTGGTCCGGGTCGACCGCGAGCACCGGGTCGCGCTGATGCTCCTCGCCAGGAACCTCGAGAAGCTGTCCAGCTATCGCACGGCTGCGGATGTCTGGCGGACGCTGGCGCAGACCGACAAGGGCTCGAGCCTTCGATCGTTGATCCAGTGTCAGATGAAGGCCGCCGACTATCACGGCGCGCTTGAAAGCATTTCCGAGGTGTCCGGCGAGTACAGGTTCGACCGGAACCTCCTGTTCATGCGGTTCGAATGCGTCTGGCGGACCCGGGCGAACAACGAGATCCTGGCCGAGTTCGATCAGATCGTCGCCGTCAGCAATGACGATGCGATCCTGATCATCCACAAGAACATCAAGCTGATGCCGGACCATACCATGGTCCAGCTGGCCCACAGGGTCTCGACCGGTCAGGCGAGCGCGAACAGCCTTCGATCGATCGATATCATCATCCGGCATCTTCGATCGATGAGAGCGCGGGTGCGCGGCGAGGAACTCGAGCACGAGGCGACCCGCGTCGCCGAGCAGCTCGAGGCCCTGAAGGTGGCGCTGATGGGCGCGGAGGACGGCGTGCAGGCCTGAGCCGACGCCGCGCGGCGCTCACACGTCCAGAATCGAGAACTCGGAGAAGACGCCGTAGAAGCGGTCGTCTTCCGGCGGGCCGGGATAGATGTAGCGGCTCTGTTTCGAGCGCCGCAGCGGACGCGACTTCGGAGGCGCGTGACGGCTCTCGACGGACACCAGCACGGATCGCTGTTTCAGGAGAACATAGTTCGCGATCGCGTCGAAGGAGCGCCGGAAAAGCTCGATGTTGTCCGCATAGATCACTTCGCTGACGACGACGGAGATCTTGTTCCAGGCCATCTTTCGCCGTTTCGCGATCAGATAGAGGTCGCCGTACCGATCCTCGACGAACAGATGCAGCAGGCTGTCGTGCTGGTTGTTGTCGAACACGCGGTGCTGCCGAGTGCCGATCCGTTCGCGCACGATCGCGGGGATCGCGTTCACGCGGATGCCGGGAAAGAGGACCGTCAGAGGCTTGAGGCGCGGACCGTAGAACTCGAGATGGGCATAGGGCGTGAAGCCGATGCCACTGAGGATGGGCTCCACGGTCGGAGCGGGGGTGAGCGAGGTGTAGATCACGTCGCGGCGGCGCATGGCGGCTGCCATCAGGAGGGCGCCTGCGCTCCGATAGGCGGGCTCGACGTACCAGGACGTCAGGTTGCAGACGAGCGCCGTCGTGCCGTCGTCCCTTGGGCGGTCCGCGAAGAGCGTGCCGAGAAAGCCGACGATCTGGCCGCCGGCCAGGAGGACGAGACCGTAGCCGAGATCGTCCTCGGTCCATCGCGTCGCGGCGATCCGGCGCCACTCCGAGCGCGCCACGTGCCCGCCGGGAAAGCCTCGGTCCAGCAGCGCGCAGATCTCGTCGAGATCCTCGGGGCGCGCGGCCCGGATCGAGGTCGCCTCGGCGCCGGTCGGAGGTCCGCCGCCTGCCGACGCACCGCCCTCGAAGAGGGCCGCGATGCCCCGTGGGCTGGGCGAGGCGAGGAGATCGTCGATCGACAGCGCGTGTCCGGAGGTCTCCTGAAGCCGGAGAAGGATGTGGACGATCGCAAGCGAATCCGCGCCGGCGTCGAGGAAGCTGTCGTCCAGCCCGAGTTCGATCCGAAGCTCGGACCGGATGAGGTCTCTGATGCCTTCGGGTGACGTCGCCGTCGCTGCGGCCCCCTCCGGGCCGGTGGCCCGAGCGGATGTCGCCTCCTCGATCCGGGCCTGGATCGTCCCGAGACTGCCCGGGTTCCTCAGCGCCGCGGCGTTCCTGACCGGCCGATTGTTCACGAGGTCCCGGACGGAGGTCTCGGATCGCTTTCCGCTGATCGTCTCGGGCAGTTCGGGCACCTGGACGCAGAGGGCGGGAACGAAGGCGGTCGAGCCCTGCTCGGCGAGTTCCCGGCGGACCGTCCTGAGGAGTTCGGCGTCGAGCTTCCGGTCCTCGTCGAGGACGACCAGCAGGACGAGATCGGAGCCTTCGGAGGGATGCTCGCGCTCGACGGCCATGGAATCGGCGATGCCGTCGATGCGCTTCAGGATCGCGTAGATCTCGGCCGGCCCGATCCGGATGCCCTTGATGTTCATCACGTCGTCCGAGCGGCCGTGCAGCCGGGCGCCGCCGGACGGGCCGAACGCGATCAGGTCGCCATGGGTCCAGAAGGGCGGGTTCTGGCTGAAATAGGCGCGGTGAAAGGCCGAGCCGTCATCGCCGAAGAAGCCGAGGGGCCGCGAGGGGAAGGGGTTGGCGCAGACGAGTTCGCCGATCGCATCCCCCTCCCGCGCCGGGATCGCGCGCACGTCCAGCGCGAGGCTCCGGCTCTGCGCCTCGCCGCGCGTGACGGGGCGGAGCGGCAGTCCGAGCACGAAGCAGCCGAGGATGTCGGTCCCGCCGGAGATGGATTGCAGCGGGATCGGCTTCACATGCCGTTCGAACCAGTCGAACTGCCGGTCGTACAGGACGGAGCCCGTCGACAGGACCGACCGCAGGGCGTCGAGCCGGTGCGCCGCGCCGGGGCGATAGCCCGTCCGCTCGCAGAGCTGGAGGTAGGTCGGGCTCGTCCCGAACACCGTCACGCCGAGGCGCTCGACGAGGTCCCACAGCGTGCCGGGCCCTTCGATCGGTCCGTCGAAGAGGACGATCTCGGCGCCCGAGGCGAGGGCGGTGAGCTGCCAGTTCCACATCATCCAGGCGCAGCCGGTGTGGAAATAGAGGCGGTCGCCGGCCTTGAGGTCGCAGTGGAGCCGATGCTCCTTCAGGTGTTCCAGCAGCGTGCCGCCGGCGCCGTGGACGATGCATTTCGGCTGCCCCGTCGTCCCCGACGAGAACAGGATGAAAAGCGGGTGGTTGAAGGGAAGGCGGGGGAGGGGGGCGGCGATCTCCTCGTCATCCGCTCCGGCCATGATCTCCTCGTAGGAGGAGACCGGCAGCGCGACGTCGAGCACGGGCGAGGGGTCGAGGGCGACGAGATGGCGGAGGCCGGGCAGGCGTGCCGCCACCTCGCAGACGCGCGTCGCGAGCGGCTCGCCCGCATCCCAGGGCTCGGCGGCGACATGGGCCAGGAGGACACCCGCCCCGAGAGCGCTGAACCGGGCGAGGATCGCTTCGGCGCCCATCTCCTGCGAGCAGCTCGAAAAGGTCGCGCCGATGGCGGCGGCGGCGAGGGCCGCGATCACGGCTTCGGGCCGGTTCCGTGCGATGGCGACGACCCGGTCGCCGCTGCGGATGCCGAGCCGCTCCAGATGCGCCGCGAGCCGGACGACCCGCCGCCGGAGCTGCCGGCGCGTGATGATCTCGTCCGGGCGGCCGCGCCGCGCCGCCGTGATCGCGACCGCATCCGTATCGTCCGGCGACAGGACGATATCGGCATAGTTCAGCTCGATTTCGGGGAAGAACCTCGCCGTCTCGCAGAGATCGCCGACGCAGACCGGCTCCGCCGAGCCGGACCATGCGATCGCGGACCAGTCGAGGAAGTCGCGCCAGAACAGCCGGAATTCCGCGACGGACCAGCGCTCGAACGCCTCGAAATCACCGGCCGGCGCGTTCGATCGGCCATGGCAGAACGCGATGAACTGCTCGACCTGGGACGGGCTGCGCATGCTTGGCGGTCCTTGTTGCCGCTTCTGTCGCGGGTCACAGGCGCGAGGGCATCGCAGGCTGTGGGCTGATCGTCGCACGGGATATGCGAGCGACCCTACGAAAGGCCTTCTGCCAATCGCTTAAAATGGCGGAGATTTCCGAAAACCCGGCCGGTGCCCGCGCCTGTGTCCCGTGTGCATCAGCCGCGCATGAAACCCGCCGCTGCGTCGCGGCACCGCGGCAGAGCCCGGCTGCCGTCACAAATCGGCCGGACTGGTGAGGCTTCGTTAACGGCGGCTTGGCACGGCTCGCCCCTCGTCGGGGGCAGCGCCTGGCCAGCTCCCGGACCGAACTCGAGCGAGAGAAGCCAGCGATCCGATGACGATTTCCCGGCGCATTTTCCTGTCCACGGCCGCGGCGGGGACGGTCCTGTCCGGCCGGTCCTTCGCGCAGCAGGCCGAGTGGGCGCAGAACTATGACGGTGCGGCGCGGGTGCGGATCCCGCGCTCCGCGACGCCGATCCTCTCGCCCCAGGCCCTCCAGGCGACCGAGCAGACGGCCGAGCGCTATCGCGAGATCGTGCAGCGCGGCGGCTGGCAGGCCGTGCAACTCCCGACGGGGATGCGGATCGGCACGCGCAGCCCCGCCGTCGAGCAGCTCCGCCAGCGGCTGATGATCGAGGGCGACCTCGATCCGAATGCCGGGCTCTCGCCCATCTACGACAGCTATGTCGAGGCGGGCGTGCGGCGCTACCAGTCGCGGCACGGCCTGTCCGCCACAGGCGTCGTCAACGTCGCGACGGTCGCGGCGATGAACGTGCCGGCCGAGACGCGCCTGCGCCAGCTCGAGCTCAACATCGTGCGGCTGCGCTCCTATTCGGGCAATCTCGGCCACCGCTACGTGATCGTGAACATCCCGGCCGCGCTCGTCGAGACCGTCGAGGGCGGGCGCGTCGTCACGCGCCATGCCGCCGGTGTCGGCAAGATCGACCGCCAGTCGCCGGTGATGAACGCGCGCATCGTCGCCGTGAACTTCAATCCGTTTTGGACCGTGCCTGCCTCGATCATCCGCAAGGACCTCATTCCGATGATGCGGAAGCAGCCGTCCTACCTGACGGACAACAAGATCCGCATCTTCGACCGCTCGGGCCAGGAGATCCGCCCCGAGAACGTCAACTGGAACTCGGACGAGGCCACCCGCTACATGTTCCGGCAGGATCCGGGCGGGGAGGTGAACTCGATGGGCTTCGTGCGCATCAACATCCCGAACCCGCACGGCGTCTACATGCACGACACGCCCTCGAAGGGCATCTTCGGCGACGATTTCCGCTTCGTCTCCTCGGGCTGCGTGCGCGTGCAGAACGTGCGCGACTACGTCACCTGGCTGCTGCGCGAGACGCCCGGCTGGGACCGCCACCGGATCGAGGAGACCTTCGCGGCGGGCTCGCGCACCGACGCGCCGCTCGCGAGCGCGGTGCCGGTCTACTGGACCTACATCACGAGCTGGACCCAGCCCGACGGCCTCGTCCAGTTCCGCGACGACATCTACAACAAGGACGGCCTCGGCCGCGTCCCCGTCGCCGCGCGCCAGCAGGCCGAGCCCGAGAACGAGAGTTTGTTGAACTGAGGGGCGGGGGGCTTCCGCCCCCGTCCTTGCGAGCGTAGCGAAGCAATCCAGAACCTCGGCGCAGACGGCCCCCGCCTTGCTTCGTCGCTCCGCTCCCCGCGATGACGCTGCGGCACCCATTCGACTCGCGTCATTGGCGTGTTTGGGTATATATACCTATGTCATGCGACGCCGCCCTCGTCTTCCGCCCCTCCTCGTCTCCCCGCCGCGCCCGGAGCGCCGCCGGCGCGGAAAGGGACGCCGCTATGTGGCCGACGTCGTCGAGCAGGTCCGCGTCCTGATCGTCGGAACCACCTGGCCGGAAGCCGCGATCGCGGCGCGGGTCGGTGTGGGCGTCGCCACCGTCCACGCCTGGAAGACGCGCCACGGCTGGCGGCGGCCGGCGGATGCCTCCCTGTCGACGCGGAAGGTCGGCCTGGAGCGGGCCGGTTTCACGCGTCGCTGCCGCGCAGCCTTGCGGAGGCTGGAGGCGATGGCGGAGCGCGAGTCCGTCCGCATTGCCGAGACCGACGATTCCGAGCGCCTGTCCCGGGCGCGCACCCTGCTCGGCCGCGTGCGGGCCGCGCTGCGGCCGGTCCGCTCGCGCGAAGCCGCGCCGTGAGGTGGGGCGAAGGTCTCGTCCGGCTGACGGTCGGCCCGCTCGGCGGCCAGGGGCAGCCCTATGGCGACGATGTCGTCGCGCAGGTCCGCGAACTCGTCGAGGAGACGCGCCTCGGCCAGAAGGAGATCGCTGCCATCGTCGGCGTTTCGCACATGACGGTGAGCCGGTGGGCCCGCTCGGGCGGCTGGCGCCGTCCGCCGGGAAGCGCCCGGCCCCTCGACGAATTGAGCGACACGCCGCGTGCCATCATCCGCCAGGGCGCGCGCACCCTCCCGTGGCGCCTCCTCGTGAAGGCCGAAACCCTCCTCGCCTCGGACGCCGCTGATCTCGCGGCGATGGAACAGGCCCTCGCGCTGGTGCTGGAGGCGCGGGACGCGCATGCCGCGGGGATCGGGCCGAAGCGAAGGCGGCTGGGTAATGCGGGATGTCACCTCCCGAACGAGAGCGGGCGGTTACGGGGGCAGCGCAGGCCGAGGAGAGGGCGCAGCCGGTTCGGCTCGGTCGACCGCCGAGGCGTCGCTGGGTGGCTGACGACATAGAATTCCCTCCCTTCCTCATGCTGAGGTGCTCGCCCGCATGGCGAGCCTCGAAGCACGCACCAGCGTCGGGTGTCCTTCGAGGCTCGGCACCCAAATCGGCTGTTGCCGACTTGAGCACCCGTCGGTGCGCATCTCGGGAACACCCGAGATGCGGGCCGAGCACCGCAGGATGAGGAGCGTCGGGTGGATCGACCGGTGCCGTTGCCGCGCAATCTCAGCGGCCTCATGCTGAGGAGGCGGCCGAGGGCCGCCGTCTCGAAGCACGCAATCGGGCGCCGCCGATGCCGTTCTGGGCCTCCATGCTGCGTTGTACCGACGGCTCGTTCCATGTCGGCTGCACGAGCGACCTCGACACCCGCATCGGCCAGCACCAGGGCGGCGAGATGGACGGCACTACGGCGCGCCGGCGTCCCGTGGTGCTCGTCTGGGCGGAGGAGTTCCAGGACATCCTCGATGCCATCGCCGCCGAGCGACGGATCAAGGGCTGGAGCCGGGCCAAGAAGGAGGCGTTGATCGCGGGCGATTGGGAGCGCATCCGGCTGTTGGGTTCTAGGGCGAGGCGCGATCCGCCCGCCTAGCAACTCCCAACGGAGTCATGCTGAGGAGGGCTGCGCAGCAGCCCGTCTCGAAGCACGCACTGCGCGTTGGGCGATGGTTGTTCCGAAATACTATGTCGCCGCTGGGTTCTCTGGGCCCAGCATGCACCCATCCCTTGCGGCTCTTAACCGGGCGTACCCTCTCATCATTTTCTCAGAAAATGTATAATTAGATCTTCGTGGCTTGAAAAGCAGGCATCCATACGGCTCTTGCGTTAATTGATTAAGTTTTGTATTCATATTTTGGCGAGAAGATGGCGTGATATTCATCTGATCGCAGACTTTTAGATAGTTTCTCCATGTATCGTCTACGTTCAATTCAAGAAGTTTATCATTCGCTAGGGCCCATATTATGGGTTCATAGGTTCTGGTGTTTTTGTGAAGTGCTTTCTCGTATCTAGTTCTCATGGAGAATTCTACAGAGACTATCGCCTGTTCCAATCCGTCTCTGTACGATTCGCTCGTAACTTCAGTCTCTCCCGCGTCGAAGGCCGCGGTGAATATCTTCTCGGCTATCAGATGCACAAACGACGGGAATCCATCGCTTATTTGAGCTATTCTGTATTTGAAATCAGATTTCATATGTATGAAAAGTGCTTTCTCGGCATCTTCAATTATATCCAGTCTGGCTTGTAGATTCAATTGACTTACGGCTTCGGAGTGAACTTGTCGAGATACAGACTCGTGCTCCTTAAAAATTAGCTCAATTGTTTCCCCGATGCCGCACAAGATAAATTTGACGGGTATTTTTTGATCACTTGACAGTTTAATCAGTGATGCAAATTTTGCGTGATCATTTTGATTCTGAAGTTTATCGAATTCGTCAATTACAACTATCAGTCCAAATCCCAAATACTTCGTTACGGCAGAAAAATATGAAACAGCAGAATTCGCTGAGCTTATAGCTATTTGAGTGCCTTCTTTTGCTCTGTCAAATCCAACAGTGGCGCCTCCTAGCGAAGCTACACTGGCGCCAAGGTTGAATTTCATCTGTCCTTTTCGCTCAAGGGGGCTTATGTTTAGAGCCTGTTTTATTGCCTCGGAGCATAATGAATCGAAGGTCGATGATTGATCGCATCCTAATAAAATAGGAGATCCGTGAGAGTTCTGCAGCTGAAATGCTGCTGTTTGAGATAATGATGTCTTTCCGACGCCTCGATGACCAAATATAAACGCATGTCTACCGGGTGAGCTCAATGCGTCTACTAGCGCGCTCAGCGAGCGCTCACGGCCTTTCAGATGCTCGGGAGACTGAATCGGGCTCGCTGAGGTAAGATAAGAATTTCTTACCTTCAGAAAGTCGTCGCGATTCATCTGCGCCCCCGATTTGGCGGAGAGCGGCCTGATTGGCTAGGTCGCTCAGCGCATCTTTTATTTGGCCAAAGTAAAGGTGGCGTATGCGGCCCTTCAACTACACCCCGTCGTGCTCCCGCACGTGTCGCACTTCAGGCACGTCCCGTTGCGCACCAGGGTGAAGTTGGCGCATTCGGGGCAGGCTTCGCCCTCGTAGCCCTTCATGCGCGCTTCGGTGCGGCGTTCGGCGACTGTGGCTTCGCGGACCGAGGCCTTCGAGACCGGGGGCGCTTCGGCGATGGCGAGGAAGCCGAGCTGTCCCGTGGGCTCGACCACCTCCTCCGCCTTCAGCGCCGTGGCGCCGGCCGTGGCGTAGCCGCCGGTGGAGCGGCCGCCTTCGAAGACCGTGAGCGCCGCGGGCTTGCCGCGCAGGAAGCCCGAGGAGGCGATGCCGGCGGGGAGGGCGGCCGGGGCCTCGTCCGGAGCGACCGCGCCGCCCGATCCGGCCGCGCGGCCCTCGGTCTCGCCCGAGCCGAGGACGTCGTGGCCGATCTCCTCGGGGTTCACATGGGCGAGATCGGTGCGGCCGAGATAGGAGACGGCGAGCTCGCGGAAGACGTAGTCGAGGATCGAGGTCGCGTTCTTGATGCGCTCGTTCCCCGTCACGAAGCCGGCCGGCTCGAAGCGGGTGAAGGTGAAGGCTTCCACGTATTCCTCGAGCGGCACGCCGTATTGCAGGCCGAGCGAGATGGCGATGGCGAAGTTGTTCATCATCGCCCGGAAGGCCGCGCCCTCCTTGTGCATGTCGATGAAGATCTCGCCGAGCCGGCCGTCATTGTATTCGCCGGTATGGATATAGACCTTGTGGCCGCCGACCACGGCCTTCTGGATGTAGCCGGTGCGCCGGTCGGGCATCTTCTCGCGCAGGCGGACCGGCACCTCGACCTCGACGCGCTCGACCCGCTCGATCACCTTCTCGACGATGCGCTCGGCGATCTGCGCCGTGCGGGCCGCCGTCGGCTGCGCGAGGAGGGCGTCGACCGCATCCTCCACCTCGTCCTCGTCATCCGAGACGAGGGCGGAGTTGAGCGGCTGCGACAGCTTCGAGCCGTCGCGGTAGAGGGCGTTCGCCTTCAGCGCGAGGCGCCAGGACAGCATGTAGGCCTTGGAGCAATCCTCGATGGTCGCGTCGTTCGGCATGTTGATGGTCTTCGAGATCGCGCCCGAGATGAAGGGCTGCGCCGCCGCCATCATGCGGATGTGGCTCTCGACCGAGAGGTAGCGCTTGCCGAGCCGCCCGCAGGGATTGGCGCAGTCGAAGACGCTGTAATGCTCGGTCTTGAGGTGCGGCGCGCCTTCCAGCGTCATCGCCCCGCAGACATGGACGTTGGCGGCCTCGATGTCGTCCTTCGAGAAGCCGAGATGGCGGAGCAACTCGAAGGACGGGTCCTCCAGCTTCTCGGCCGGCACCTTCAGGACCTGCACGAGGAAATCGGCGCCGAGCGTCCATTTGTTGAACACGAACTTGATGTCGAAGGCGCTCTTCATGCCCGCCTCGGCGGCGGCGATCGCCTCGTCGGTGAAGCCCTTGGCCTTCAGCGTCGAGGGGTTGATGGCCGGAGCCTGCTTCATCGAGCCGTGGCCGACCGCATAGGCCTCGATCTCGGCGATCTCGTGCTCGCGGTAGCCGAGCGCGCGGAGGGCGTCCGGCACGGCGCGGTTGATGATCTTGAAATAGCCGCCGCCGGCGAGCTTCTTGAACTTCACGAGCGCGAAGTCGGGCTCGATCCCGGTCGTGTCGCAATCCATCACGAGGCCGATCGTGCCGGTCGGCGCGATGACGGTGGCCTGGGCGTTGCGGAAGCCGTGGCGCTTGCCGAGGTCGAGCGCCTTGTCCCAGGCGGCGGCCGCGTGCTGGACGAGGTCGACCTGCGGGCAATGGGCCCGGTCCAGCGGGACCGGGTTCTGCTGCAGGAATTCGTAGCCGAAGGTCTCGCCATGGGCGGCGCGGCGGTGGTTGCGGATGACCCGCAGCATCGCCTCCGCGTTCTCCTCGTAGCGGGGGAAGGGGCCGAGTTCCTTCGCCATCTCGGCCGAGGTCGCGTAGCTCGTGCCCGTCATGATGGCGGTGAGGGCGCCGCAGAGCGAGCGGGCCTCCTCCGAATCGTAGCCGAGGCCCATCGTCATGAGCAGGCCGCCGATATTGGCGTAGCCGAGGCCGAGCGTGCGGTACTCATAGGAGAGCGCCGCGATCTCCTTCGAGGGGAACTGGGCCATCATGACCGAGATCTCGAGCACGACGGTCCAGAGCCGGCAGAGGTGCTCGTAGCTCTCGACGTCGAAGCGCCGCGTCTCGCGATCGTAGAACGTCAGAAGATTAGCCGACGCTAAGTTGCACGCCGTGTCGTCCAGGAACATGTACTCGGAGCAGGGGTTCGACGCCCTGATCCGCCCGCCCGCCGGGCAGGTGTGCCAGTCGTTCATCGTCGTGTTGAAATGCAGGCCCGGATCGGCGGAGGCCCAGGCGGCGGCGCTGATCTTGTCCCAGAGGTCGCGCGCCTTCAGGGTCTTCGTGACCTTGCCCGTGGTGCGGCCGTTGAGGTGCCAGTTGCCATCACCCTCGACCGCGCGCAGGAAGTCGTCCGTGAGCGAGACGGAGTTGTTCGAGTTCTGGCCCGCGACCGTGAGGTAGGCCTCCGAATCCCAATCGGTGTCGAAGACCGGGAAATCGAGCTCGGTCGTGCCCATCCGCGCCTGCTGGATGACGCGGCGGATGTAGTTGTCCGGCACCTGGGAGCGGCGCGCCAGCTTGATCTCGCGCTTGAGGGCGGGGTTCTTCTCGGGGTCGAAACAGGCGTCGCCCTCGGCTTCGCACTGGACGCAGGCCTTCAGCACCGCCTTCAGGTGCTTCTTGACGACCTTCGAGCCGGTGACGAGCGCCGCGACCTTCTGCTCCTCGCGCACCTTCCAGTCGATATAGGTCTCGATATCGGGGTGATCGATGTCGACGACGACCATCTTGGCCGCCCGGCGCGTCGTGCCGCCCGACTTGATGGCGCCGGCCGCGCGGTCGCCGATCTTGAGGAAGGACATCAGGCCGGAGGACTTGCCGCCGCCGGACAGCCGCTCGCCCTCGCCGCGCAGGCGCGAGAAATTCGAGCCGGTGCCCGAGCCGTATTTGAACAGGCGCGCCTCGCGCACCCAGAGGTCCATGATGCCGCCCTCGT
This sequence comes from Enterovirga rhinocerotis, assembly GCF_004363955.1. Taxonomy (GTDB): domain Bacteria; phylum Pseudomonadota; class Alphaproteobacteria; order Rhizobiales; family Beijerinckiaceae; genus Enterovirga; species Enterovirga rhinocerotis. Next base: position 1,890,850 of record NZ_SNZR01000011.1, on the reverse strand, counting down.
TGACGAGATCGTCCCCGACGCCCTGGATGAAGCAGGCATGGGGCTGCGGATGCTCGTAGGCCGAGGCGGAGGAGGTCAGCGTGCCGGTGAAGGGGTCGACGTAGAAATGGCCCTGGCCCGGCCCGTCGATGCCGTAGGCCCAATGCAGGCCGGTATTGAACCATTGCGGCGAGTTCGGCGCGCACATCTGCGCGGCCAGCATGAAGCGGAGCTCGTCATGGAATGCGCGGGCATCCTCCTCGGTCGAGAAATAGCCGCCCTTCCAGCCCCAATAGGTCCAGCAGCCGGCGAGACGGTCGAAGACCTGGCTCGCCGTCGTCTCGGAGCCGAGACGCTCGCCTTCCGGCAGGGCCGCGAGCGCGTCCTCGTCAGGCACCGAGCGCCAGAGCCAGGACGGGACGTCGTTCTCCTCGACCTTCTTCAGGCGCGCGGGCACGCCCGCCTTGCGGAAATATTTCTGGGCGAGGACGTCGGAGGCGACCTGCGACCAGGCCTCCGGAACCTCGATCCCCTCGGCCTTGAAGACGGTCGAGCCGTCCGGATTGCGGATCTCGCTCGTCGCCGTCCGGAAGGCGATGCCTGCATAAGGTGAGCTGCCAGCTTTCGTGTGCCGCCGTTCGATCCGCATGGTCCCGCCCCTCCGGCTTGCGCCGCCCCGATCAAAAAATCATGTCGCTCCGACGGCTCGGGCAAAGCTTCGCCGCGCTCGGAAAACTGTCTTCCGAGGGGGATGAACGCCCGATACGATGGGAGCCGCGAACGTCCGCGTACTGGCGGCCGCTCACAACGGATAACGACGCTAGTGCGAGTCTCGCACCATCGTCAATCGTCCGAGTTCTCTCTAGGGCTTGCGCCAAGGTCCGATCTCCGACGCTAGATATGGTGTTCGAGCGGCGGTTAAGGAAGTGTTGCCGAGACGGATCAAGGGCTTGGCGAAATCCGCCCGTTCTGAGCGATTGATGTGTGCGGCTGTGGATGGCGGGGATGATGCCCCGCGACCACGTGACAGGCGTTGCAAGGCTGCATCATGTGCGCGCGCCCTGGACAGGCGAGCCCTCTCGGCCTAACCGGAAGCCACGGCGCCAGCGTTCCGATCCCGGTATGAAACTGATCGACTTCCTCACCCGCACCTTCACCTGGTGGAACGGCCAGACGTGGGGGACCTATTGGTACACCCGCCGCCGCGGCGAACGCGTCGGCGAGGACGAGCTCGGCAATGTCTATTACCGGGCCACCGACCATATGATCGACCCGTCCATGGGGCCGGAGCGGCGCTGGGTGGTCTATAACGGCCTCGCCGACATGTCGCGCGTGCCGCCCTCCTGGCGCGGCTGGCTCGCCCATACGCATAACGTCCCGCCGAGCGAGGAACAGTACACGCCGCGCGAGTGGGAGATGGCGCACCTGCCGAACATGACCGGCACGCCCGAGGCCTATCGCCCGCAGGGGTCGCCGAGCGCGAGCGGCCGGCGCCCCGCGGCGACGGGCGATTACGTGCCGTGGTCTCCGGACGAGGGCGCGGCCGGCCGCGCCGGCTGACCGCGCAGCCATACTTTCGTCCAGAGGTCGTGGAACACGCATCCCCGACGTGTCGGATGAGTCCTGCATCGCCTGTCTCGGCGAAGCGGGACCTCGGCCAGGGCGGCGCGGCGGCGCCGAGGGATCGGACCAGCGGATGACGACGAGAGCCATCAAGGTCACCGCCCTCGCGGCGGGCACGCTCCTCGCGGGCGCCATCGCCTTCGTTGCAGGGCCTGCCGAGGCGGACAAGATCAAGAACCCGACCGCCGTCTTCGCCGGTCTCGACAAGATCACCGGCCGAATCATCGCGTTCGACGTGGCGGTGGACGAGACCGTGCAGTTCGGCGCGCTCCAGATCACGCCGCGCGTCTGCTATTCGCGCCCGCCGACCGAGACCCCGCAGACCGACGCCTTTATCGAGGTCGACGAGGTCACGCTCGAGAACAAGTACCGCCGGATCTTCTCGGGCTGGATGTTCGCGGCCAGCCCCGGCCTGCACGGCGTCGAGCACCCGATCTACGATGTCTGGCTGACGGAGTGCAAAGGCGGCACGGCGGTCATCGCGGACGCGAAGGAGAAGGACGACGCGCCGGTCGCCGCCGCGGCACGTCCCGAACGCCGCCAGCAGCGTCAGGCCCGGCGCACCAACTCCGCCGGCCAGATCGACGTCGAGGGACCGCGCGGCCGCGAGGTCCAGCCGAAACAGGCGCCGAGCCGCCGCTTCTTCCCGACCAACGAGGGCGGCGTCGGCGGGTTCAATCCCGGGCGGTGACGGCGTTTCGCGCCGCTATGAGCCGCGCTTCATCGTCGTGTAGGACGTGATCAGGTTCCGGTAGTCCGGGATGTGGTTCGAGAAGAGCGTGCCGAGGCCTTCGACGTCGTTGCGCCAGTCGCGATGCAGTTCGCAGGCGAGGCCGAACCAGGTCATGAGCTGGGCTCCGGCAGCCGACATCCGATCCCACGCCGAGTGCCGCGTCAGCTCGTTGAACGTCCCCGAGGCATCCGTGACGACGAAGACGTCGTAGCCTTCCGCGAGCGCCGACAAGGCGGGGAAGGCGACGCACACCTCGGTCACGACACCCGCGATGATGAGCTGCCTGCGGCCGGTCGCCTTCACGGCATTGACGAAATCCTCGTTGTCCCAGGCGTTGATCTGGCCCGGACGCGGGATGAAGGGCGCATTCGGAAACGCCTCCTTCAGTTCCGGCACGAGGGGACCGTTCGGGCCGTCCTCGAAGCTCGTGGTCAGGATCGTCGGGAGCTTGAAATACCGGGCGAGGTCGGAGAGCGCGAGGACGTTGTTCTTGAACCGGTCCGGGTCGATGTCGCGCACCAGCGACAGCAGTCCCGACTGATGGTCGACGAGAAGGACGGCGGCCTGGTCCTTGTCCAGTCGGACGTAGGGCTTTGTCATCGATCTTCCTTTCGCTCTCTTCCACATTGCGCGGATCGCGCATGGAGCGACGTTGCCGATGCGATGATCGCGCGACTAGATGGCGTTCGCGGGCCTCAGCGTCCCGCCTGTAGGACGATCGCCGGTGATTGACCTGAACGACCTCGCCCATTTCGTGAACGTCGTCGACCATGGCGGCTACGCCGCGGCGGGGCGGGCGCTCGGCATGCCGAAGTCCCGGCTCAGCCGACGCATCCTCGCGCTGGAGGAAAGGCTCGGCGTGCGGCTGCTCCAGAGGACAACCCGCAAGCTGTCGGTGACGGAACTCGGCCAGGAATATTACCGGCATTGCGTGGCGATGCTCGTCGAGGCCGAGGCGGCCCAGGAGGCGATCGACCGATCGCGGGCCGGCCCGCAGGGGCTTCTGCGCATCAGCGCGCCGCCGGCCCTAGTCTGTTTCGAGATCGGGCCGATGATCGCCCGCTTCATGGCCCGCAATCCCGACGTCACCGTCGAGATGGACAGTACGAGCCGCCGGGTCGACCTCGTCGGCGAGGGCATCGATATCGCCATCCGCGTCCGCTTTCCGCCGCTCGAGGCCAGCGATCTCGTCATGCGTCGGCTGGGAGACAGCGAGCAGCGCCTCGTCGCCCGGCCCTCGCTCGTCGCCCCTCATCCGCTGGCGGCTCCATCCGATCTCGCGACGCTGCCGAGCCTCGATTTCGGGCCGTCGCTGTCGCGGCACGGCTGGGATTTCGTGTCGCCCGACGGGGAGACGGTGCGGCATTCGCATCGCCCGCGTCTCGTCACCGACGACATGGCGCAGTTGCTGTACGCTGCTCTGGACGGCGTCGGTGTGGTCAAGCTGCCGAGCATGGTCATCGACGACCATCTCGCGGCGGGCCGGCTGGTCGAGGTCCTTCCGGGCTGGCGGCTTTCGTCCGGGATCGTCCACGCCGTCTTCGCATCCCGGCGCGGCTTGCTGCCGTCCGTCAGGAGCTTCCTAGACTTCCTTTCGGAGGAGTACGCTCAGGTCGCCGCGCGGCGTTCAGCCGGCCGCTGACACCCTCTGATCGAGCGCTGCCAGAGCTTCGTGTCCTGAAACGAGTCGGCCGGGCGGCCAGCATTCCCAATCCGCGTCGCCCGTGACGGCCTCCGACAGCATGATGCGATAGGCGTCGCGCCCCATCTCGACCGCGCCGAGGCTCGCGAGGTGGTCGGTGACGAATTGCGCGTCGAGCAGGCGGAAGCCGCCGCGGTTCAGGCGCGCCGCGAGGTGGACGAAGGCCACCTTGGAGGCGTCCCGGACGCGGTGAAACATCGATTCCCCGAAGAAGGCCGCGCCGAGCCGCACTCCGTAGAGCCCGCCGACGAGGCGTCCGTCCTGCCACGCCTCGACGGTGTGGCAATGGCCGAGATCGAACAATTCGCCGTAGAGTTCGCGGATGCGACCGCTGATCCAGGTCCGGTCCCGGTCGGGCGCGGGCGCGGCGCAGCCCGCGAGCACGGCATCGAAATCGTGGTCGATGCGGATCTCGAACACGTCTTGCCTCACCGTCCGGGCGAGGCGGCGCGGGACGTGGATCGATCCCAGCGGGAAGAAGCCGCGGGTCTCGGGCTCGACCCAGAAGAGCGACGGGTCGTCCGCATCCTGCGCCATCGGGAAGATGCCGGCGGCATAGGCCCGCAGCAGGATCTCGGGCGTGATCTCGGCGCGCTGCGGACCGGACATCGTCGGGCGGCTCAGCCGGCCGCGTGCCAGAACGGCGTGCCGACGACCGGGGTCGAGGGCGTGGCGAAGTCGCGCGGGGGCATCAGCCCGGCCTCGTGCGCGAGGCGCCCGCCCTCGATCGCCAGCGCGAAGCCCCGCGCCATGGCGATCGGATCGTCCGCCTTGGCGACGGCGGTGTTCAGGAGAACGCCGTCATAGCCGAGTTCCATCGCCTCGGCCGCATGCGACGGCGCGCCGAGGCCCGCATCGACGATCAGCGTGACGTCGGGGAAGCGGGCGCGGAGCGTGCGCAGGCCGTGGCGGTTCATCAGCCCCTGGCCCGAGCCGATCGGCGCGCCCCAGGGCATGACGACCCGGCAGCCGGCCTCGACGAGGCGCGTCGCGACCGTCAGGTCCTCGGTGCAGTACGGGAACACCTCGAAGCCGTCGTCGAGGAGGATCTTCGCCGCCTCGACGAGCCCGATCACGTCGGGCTGCAGCGTCTCGTCGTCGCCGACCACCTCGAGCTTGATCCAGGGCGTGTCGAAGAGTTCGCGCGCGAGTTCGGCCGTGGTCACGGCCTCCTTCACGCTGCGGCAGCCGGCGGTGTTCGGCAGGACCTTGAGGCCGAGCGAGCGGATGATGCGCCAGAAGGCATCGCCCGCGCGTCCGCCGGCCGATTCGCGCCGGAGGGAGACGGTGACGATCTCCGCGCCGGAGGCGCGGATCGCCTCCTCCATCACCGCCGGGGACGGATAGAGCGCGGTGCCGAGGAGGAGACGCGAGGACACCTCCTGGCCGTAGAGCGTGAGCCGCGACGCGCCTGTCGCTGCGTGGGTTGCCGTCACCTCATCCTCCCTGCCGGGGCGTCACCACCTCGACCTCGTCGCCGTCGTTGAGTTCGACATCGCTCCAGCGCGCGCGCCGAACCACCTCCCGGTTCACCGCGACGGCGAAGAACGAGCCTTCGTAGCCCAGTTCGTCGAGAAGGGCGGGAATGCGGGTCGCCCCGACCTGCTTCCGCTCGCCGTTGACGATCAACTCCATCGCATGACCTCGTTATCGCGCGCCCCCGTCGTCACGTAGCCCGCCACGATCTCGGCCAGGGCGGGGGCGAGAAGGAAGCCGTGACGGTAGAGCCCGTTCACGGCGATGTGCTCGCCGCGGACCTCGATCCGCGGCGCGTTGTCGGGGAAGGCCGGCCGAAGCGCCGTGCCGAGTTCGACGATGCGCGCCTCCCCGAAGGCCGGGTGGAGCGTATAGGCCGCCGTCAGGAGGTCCAGGGCCGACCGGACCGTCACGCCCGATGCGTCCTCGCTCTCGATGGACGAGGCGCCGATGAGATAGCGGTGGCCGGGCCGGGGGATCAGGTAGATCGGCCAGCGCGGATGCATCAGGCGCACGGGGCGCGTCAGCGTGACCTCCGGCGTCTCGATCAGGACGGTCTCGCCCTTGACGCCGCGCAGGTCCGGCTGATCGCCGCGCGCCGCGATCCCGCGGCAATCGACGACGAGCCCGGTCAGCACCGCCGGATCGACCTCCGAGCCGAAGCGGATCGTCCCGCCCCTGGCGCGCAGCTTCTCGTGCAGGGCCGGCAGAACGGCGCGGGGTTCCACATGGCCCTCACTCGGAAAGAACAGGCCGGACCGGAACCGGCCGGCGAGCGCTGGTTCGAGAGAGGCGATGGCGTCCTCGTCCACGCGCCGATGGCCGCTCGTCTGGCGGGCGAAGCGGTCGAGTTCGCTGCGGTCGCGGGGATGGGCGACGATCAGAGAGCCTTCCATCGGAACGTCCGGAAGGTGGGAGGACCAGAGGTCGAGCGAGCGCTTGCCGAGGCGCACGACGACCGGCTCGGCCCCGTCGCTCTCACAATCGGGTGCCAGCATGCCGCCTGCCCAATGGCTGGTCGACGACTTGAGATCGGGATCGTCGCGCTCGTGCAGCGTGACAGCGAGCCCGGCCTCGGCCAGGAGCAGGGCGGCCCAGCTTCCGCAGATGCCGGCACCGACCACCGTCGCTGCGGGGGTGGCATTCGTCATGGTGCGATCGTTGGGCAAGTCCGTCCCTCCGCCGATACGATTCGGATCAGGTTCAAAGGGTTCGGCGATGCCGTCTCAGCCCCGCAGGGCACCCCTCGGATGACGCTAATGTGATCCGCCGGGGACGGATTCACAAGTGCTTGCGGGGCATGGCGGCCCATCGCACCTCAATCGAGGACCCGACTGGCCGCTTCGGGCAGGAGCCGGATCAGGAGATCGGCCCATTCGTTCTGTCCTGCCTCATCCGTAATCAGATCCTGCCTGATCTCGATGCCGACATGGTGCAGCCCGCGCCGTTCGCCGTGGACGGGGAGGGTGTGGTCGGTCTCGTCGCTGACGCTGTAGGGCTGGTTGTCGCCGACGGTGAATCGCTCCTCCCGCACGAGGAGCGTACCGAGGGCGCGGCCGAGGCGGCCGTCGCGGCCGTAGAGAGTCCCGATCTGCCAGGGGCGCGCCTCGCCGAGATAGACCGGCGTGAAGCTGTGCATGGCCACGAGGACGGTCGGACGCGCTGCACGTTCCTGCAGCAGCCCTTCGATCCGGGCGTGGTAGGGCTCGAAGACCTCCCGCAGCCGGGCCTGCCGCGCCGCCTCCGTCAGCCCCGCATTGCCGGGAATCGGCGTCGCCTCGCTGACGAGCGGGATCGAATTCGGCACTGAGGGTGGCCGGTTGCAGTCGATCACGAGCCGCGAATAGGTCTGCTCGACCAGCGTCGCGTCCAAAGCGTCGGATATCCGGCGCGAGACGGCGGCGATGCCGATATCCCACGCGATATGGCGCTCGAACTCGCTCTCGGGGAGGCCCAGCCGGCCGAGCCGTCGCGGCGTCGCCCGGCCGGCATGGTCGCAGGTCAGGAACAGCGGCGATCGCCCCTCCGGATGGCGGACCGTCACCGGGGAGGGCTCGTCCGGGGAGAGCAGCGTGTCGGCCATGGCGCCGCGGTCCTGTCGTGAGATCGTCGTGGATGCGTGACTCTCGCGCTCTATCCTGTCTGGCCGCAATCCTGCTAGCGCCATGACTCATGGCGATCCTTCGGATCAGACACGAGACGGTCTATCGGTACCGCTCACCGGTGGCCTTCGGCGAGCACCGCGCTCTCCTGCGCCCGCGCGAGTCGATGGATCAGCGGACCCTCGACTATCGGCTCGAGGTCGAGCCGCGGCCTGCCCGCGTGTCCTGGCAGGAGGACGCCTCGGGCAATGCCGTCGTGGTCATGAACTTCGACCGACGCGCCCCGATGCTTCGGGTGGTGGCGACGATGGTGGTCGAGCAGACGCCGTTCGACACGACCCATGTCAGTCTTCCTGCCGCCGTGCGGACCTGCCCCTTCTCGTATCCGCGCGAGAAGATGCCGGATCTTGCCCGCTTCATCGAGCGCCAGCAGCCTGATGCCGGCGGAGCGGTCGAGGCCTGGGCCAGACGGATTCTCGACGAGACACCGGGACGGGACAGCTGGGCCTTCCTGTGCCGCATGAACGACGCGATCGAAGGCGGGTTCAGCTACATCCGCCGCGAGGAGGAGGGCATCCAGGATGCCGCCGCGACGCTGCGCAGCGGCCGCGGCTCCTGCCGCGACTTCGCGGTGCTGATGGCGGAGGCGGTGCGCAGCCTCGGCTTCGCCGCCCGCTTCGTGTCCGGCTATCTCTATGTGCCGCATGACGAGAGCCATATCCGGCAGGCCGGCGGCAACACCCATGCCTGGCTCCAGGTGTTTCTTCCGAGCGTCGGCTGGGTCGATTTCGATCCGACGAGCGGCTGGGTCGGCAATGCCGGGCTCGTCCGCGTCGCGACGGTGCGCGACCCTCGGCAGGCCATGCCGCTCTCCGGCAGCTTCACGGGTTTCCCGGGCGATTTCCTCGGCATGAGCGTCGATGTCGACGTGACCTCCGAAGGCTACGCGACACCGGCCGCCTGGGTCTCGATGCGGGCCGCGGCACGGTAGAGGTTGCGGCCGTTCCACCGACACGACAGCAGGTTCCAACCTCGTCCAAGCCGGAGCTGACTGGACCGGCGTGGCCGGAGCCGAAGGTCGCGAATGCGGCGGTCCGGACGCGGCAGACGCCGAGCGCCACAAGTCGATCTTGGCAGACCGCCTGCCAGCGGTCGTTCTGGGCGGCGCGACTATGTCTCAAGCCGCCAATCGAACTTGCGAATGTGCTGCAGCAGCGCTGACATCGCCGCGCTCTGGTGCCGCCGGTTGGGGTAGTAGAGAAACCAGCTCGGCAGCTCTGGGGACCAGTTCGCCAGCAGTTCGACCAGGCTCCCCTCGTCGAGATGTGGTCTCGCATAATCCTCGAAGACGTGCGCGATGCCTTGTCCTGCCAGTGCCGCCTGCAATTCCTGGTGTGCGGAGCTCAGCGTCAGGCGGCCTTCCGGTGTGATCTCCAGGCGCTCGCCGTCCTTTTCGAAATGCCAGCTGACGATGGAGCCGCCTGGGAAGCGCCGGCGAATGCAGTCGAAGCCCATGAGATCGGACGGCGTCGGCGGGGCAGGGCGATCCCGCAGATAGTCCCGCGACGCCACGATGGCGTAGCGCAGGGCTGGTCCGAGCGGGACCGCGATCATGTCCTGCTCCAGCTGTCTGCCGAAGCGCACCCCGGCATCGAAGCCCTGCTGGACGATGTCGATGATGGCCGCGTCGCTGATCAGCTCGACCTTCACGTCCGGAAACAGGCGCATGAAGTCGAACACCAGAGGGCAGAGCACGTGGTCGACCGCCGGGCCGGGCGCGTTGATCCTCAAGGTGCCTGTCGGGGTTTCGCGAAGCCGATCCAGATCGTCGACAGCCATCCTGATGTCCTGCAATGCCGGAACGAGCCGTTCATAGAGCCGGGCTCCGGCCTCGGTCGGGGCGACGCTTCTCGTCGTCCGGTTCAGCAGCCGCAGGCCCAGCGTGCCCTCCAGCGCCGCGATGCCCTGGCTCAGCGCAGCCGACGACACGCCCCGTTCGGTTGCCGCCGCCCGAAATCCGCCGCAGGCGACGACACAGGCAAAGGCATCGAGACTGTCGAGGCGAAGCGGTTTCATTGCGACAATTTTCTTATCAAGCCGATCGATAGAAGGTGGCTTATCCGATCAATCGACAATCGTCACCTTGCGGGGGATCGATGAGGCAACCCGCGAGGAGGCCATGACGACCATCACATTGAACCGCCGCAGGATCATGCTTTCCGCCGCCATGGGCGCGGCGGGCCTCGTGTCTGGCGGCAGCATCGGGACGGCGCATGGCCAGGCCTCGCAGACACCCATCCGCAACGCCGGGCACTACCGCTTCCGTGTCGGCGAGATCGGCGCGACGGTGCTCAGCGACGGGGTGATCGGCGGGCCGCCACGCATCTACGCCAGCGACGCGCCCGAGCAGGAATTGCAGGAGGTGCTGAGGCGCGCCTTCCTGCCCGTCGACCGGATGACGCTCAATCTGAACGCGCTTCTGATCGAGACCGGCGGCCGGCGCATCCTGCTGGATCCCGGTGCGGGCCAGACGATGGGCCCCGATGGCGGCCGCATCTTCGCCCGTCTCTCCGAGATCGGTCTCGGCCCTCGGGACATCGACGCGGTCGTCGTCTCTCACACCCACCCCGATCATGTCGGCAATCTTCGGGCTGCCGACGGAACGCCGGCCTTCCCGAGGGCCACGGTCTTCGCGCCCAAGGCGGACTGGGATTTCTTCGTCGGCGGCGAGCCCGATCTCTCCTACATGCCGGTTCCGGAAGACTTCCGCCGGCGCTTCGGCGCCGCCATCAAGCGCAGCCTCGAACCCGTCGCGAAATCCGTCGAGCTCTACGAGCCGGGGACGGAGATCGTTCCCGGGCTGACCACGATCGCTGCCGCGGGCCACACGCCCGGTATGGTTTCCTTCCTCGTGCATTCGGGCCGCGACCAGCTGCTGCTGACGGCGGATCTCGCCTACCACCCCGTCGTCAACATCGACCGGCCATGGCGGCCCGGTCCCGATCGCGACAAGGATGCCGCGCTCAGCGCACGCCGGCGCATCTTCGACCGCGCGGCGGCCGACCGCATTCCCGTGCTCGGCTTTCACTACCCGTTCCCAGGGCTCGGCCATCTGCTGCGCACGGACACCGGTTACGCCTGGGTCCCCGCGGGCTGGCAGGTTTGAAGGAGGCATCACGATGACCGGCACGATGATCGGCCTGGACCGGCGCGGCTTTCTCGGCGCCGTAGGCGGCGCGACCGTGACATTGGCCGCTTCCGGTGCGGCGCAGGCGCAGACCGGCGGAACGCAGGCGGCCGGCGCGACGACCGCAGCCATGGGAGCGACCATGGGAGGCGCGCCGATCACACGGCAGATCCCGCGCACCGGGCAGAGCCTCACGGCGCTCGGGCTCGGCACCTTCCTGACCTTCGACCTTCTGCCGGGCGCGTCGCGTCAGCAGATCCAGGACGTGTTCCGGCTTTACGTGGCCGGCGGCGGCCGGGTGGTGGATACCTCGCCGCTCTATGGCTCCGCCGAGGCCAGCGTCGGCGCCTTTCTCTCGCAGGCGCCGGCCGATGCGCAGATGTTCCTCGCCAACAAGATCTGGGCAACGGGCGAGTATCTCGGCGATGTCGGCCCGGCGACCGACAGCCTCGAGCAGTCCAAGCTGCGGACCTGGCGATCGCCGATCGACCTGATGCAGTGCCACAGCATCGTGAATGCGCCGGTCGTCATTCCGCTTCTCCAGGCCTGGAAGAAGGAAGGGCAGATCCGCCTCGTCGGGGTGACGCATCACGAGACAGCCGCGCATGAGCAACTGGCGCAGATCGTCGGGAAGGGCGATGTCGACATGGTCCAGGTCAATTACTCGATCTTCGACCGACACGCCGAGCAGCGCCTGCTTCCGCTGGCCGCCGACCGTGGCGTCGGCGTGCTGGTGAATCTGCCGCTCGAGAAGGCGCGGCTGATGAAGGTCGTCGAGGGCCATCGCCTGCCCGGCTTCGCGAGCGAGTTCGGCGCCACGAGCTGGGCCCAGTTCTTCCTCAAATGGGCGATGGCGCACCCCGCCGTGACCAGCGTGCTGTGCGGCACGTCCGATCCCGATCACGTCGTCGACAACCTGATGGCGATGCACGGGCCGCTGCCCGATGCCGCGATGCGCCGCCGCATGGTGGCGCATATGGAGACCATCCCCGGCTTCGGGACGATCGCGAGCATGCCCTGGTACCCGGGCAAGGACCGTCAATATCAAGGCTTGATCAAGACTGCGCAGGCTCGGGCGAGGGCGCGGCTGTCGCAATAGCGATCAGCGCCAGGACGGGATGGCTGCCCCCCGAACGCCGCGGCGTCAGGTGCAGGTCACGGTCACGCGCGCGCCCGGATCGTTGACGACGGCGATGCTCGCCTCGATCTGGCTCAGCATCGCGCCGATGATCTGCATGCCGAGGCCCTTTCGGTTCTCCTCCCAATCGGTCGGCATGCCTTTGCCCAGGTCTCGGACGGTGAGGGACAGCCCGTCGCTCGTGCTGCGCTTGACCTCGACCTCGACCGGACCCGGCTGGTTGGCCGGATAGGCGTATTTCCAGGCATTGGTCACGAGTTCGGTCGCGATGAGGCAGAGGGCCACCGCCTTGCGGTAGGGCACCATCAGGCCCTGCTGGACGTCGAGGCCGATCTCGCGGCGGTCGCCACCCATCACCGCGAGATCGCGGCAGAGGTTCTCGATCGTCTGACCGAGATCGACCTCGGTGACGCTGTCGGACTGGTACAGGCTGTCATGCACGCGCGCGATCGACATGACGCGCCCGTAGCTGTCGTTGAAGGCGGCCCGCGCGTCCGGATCGCTGACCTGGCGGCCCTGCATGCGCAGGAAGGCCGAGACGATCTGGAGGCTGTTCTTCACCCGGTGGTCGATCTCGCGGGTCATGAGATCCTTCTCCGCGAGCAGGGCCTCCTTCTGAACCAGAGCGGCGATCAGGTCGGCCTGTTGCCGGCTGAGCTCCTCGATGCGGCGTGTCGTGCGCGCGCCCATGCGCTCGACGGCGCGCGCCAGAGCCTGCGCCGCCTCGACCTTCCAGTCGGGCCAGGGTCGCGACCGTCCCCGGACGGTCTCGACCCAGCGCTCGAACGACGCGCGGGGGAGGGCCTGTCCGGACATGCGGTCTCCGGCCAGCGGCTTCGAGGGATCGCCGCCCCAGGCGATGGTCCGCACGATTTCCGGCCGGAACCAGACGAGAGCCCGGTGCCGGCTCTCGCTCGTGAAGGCGATCAGGGCGCCGCTGGCGATGGCCCTGTGATCCGCCATGGCGGGGTGGAAGGATTCGAGGTGATCGGTCCCGAAGGCCAGGGCCTCGATCTCGTCTCGGGCGCGGCGGATCAGATCGACGATGTCGCTCTCGGGCGGGGTCGAGCCGATCGTCGAGACCGCATCGCCGGTGATCACGGCCGCGCCCGTCGAGCCGAAGAGATCGTTCAGCCTGGTCTCCCCGCTCAGCGCGACCGCGATGTCGTCCGCGCCCGCCATCTGCTCGAGCAGGGCGACTTCGGCGAAGAGGTGGACGTTCTGATCGGCCGCCTTGGTACGGGCTGCCGTCTCCTCGATCGCGAGCGCGAGGGTGTCGGTGAAGCCGACCAGCGCGTCCCGCGTCTCCGGTGCCTGATACAGCGGCCGGCGATGATGCCCGATCACGAGCCCCCAGAGCTGCCCGTCGACCAGGATCGCGATCGACATGGAGCCGTTCACGCCAAGGTTGCGCTGATATTCGAGATGAACGGGGGAGAGGCTGCGGAACCCGGCAAAGGTCATGTCGATCGGCCGGTTCCCCATCGTCGGCCGGGCGACGATGGGAACGGGCGCCGCATCGCGGTCCACGACGAAGCGGGACGGGCTTCGCGTATAGAGTTCGCGCGCCTGCCGGGGGATGTCGGAAGCCGGAAAATGCAGACCTTTCAGCGAGGCGTCCCAATCGGGATCGATCGCCTCTGCGACCGCCTCGCCGTTCCAATCCGAATCGAAGCGGTAGATGAGGACGCGCTCGTAGCCGCTCAGGTCCTTGATACGCGCCACTGCCGCGTCCAGCAGGCCCGCGAGGTCGTCGGCCTTGCGCAAGGCCTCCACCGCCTCCCGGATTGCGGCGTGCGGCGGGACGCCGAAATCTCCGGGCAGACGCGGTGCCGCCTCCACCTCGACGATCAGGCGGCCGTCCTTGTGGTGGAGCATGAGATCGAAAGGACGGCGCTCGGGGCCGAGCGTCGCGGGCCGACGGATCGGCGGTCCCTCGGGAAGCGTGCCGTCGCCATAGGCCGTGCGGATCATGGTGGCGGCCTCCGGCGACAGCACCTCGTCGAGGGTGCAGCCGAGGATCGCCGAATCCGTGCCGATCAACTCGGCCATCGTCTCGCTCGCCGCCTCGACGATAAACGTCGCGGGATCGACCGCGAGAAGGCCGCTGGGCGGCTGGATGGTCCCGGGAACCTGGATCGGCTCCGCCTCGCAGACGACGGGATCGACGCTCTCCACCCGCTCGCGCCGTCCGACGGCGAGCATCGCTTCGCGGTGCCGGCTCGGCCGAAACGTTTCGAGAAGGGCGATGGTGAGACGGTAGCGTCCAGCCGAATCACCCGGCCTCATGACGATCGAGAGCCGCAGGCTACCCGTCTCCCGGCCCACGATCGCGCTGATCGGCGGAGGGGCGATGCCGCCTCGGACGAAATCGAGGAACCGGCCGCGATAGGCCGGGCCGGAGAGGGCGGGTTCGAGGTCGCGGAAGTAATCGCGGCCGAGGACCGCGTCCCGCGATCCCCCGAGAAGGGCGAGCGCGGCCTCGTTGATCTCGACGATGCGCGCCGCCTCGTCGAGGACCAGCGCTGGAACGTCACCGGAAAGATCGAGTGAAATGGTGTGACGTCCGGTCGAGGTTGACCCGGTCGATCCGGGGGGACGCTAGAATAGCAGCGAGAGCATTGCCAAGACCAGCCGTCAGTCTTTACGCGTACAATTCTGGGCTGCAATGCCGATAACGGCGTGCATCAGGGCGGCGTCGCCTCGGGAAAATCACGCCTGCCGCCTTCGCAGCGCCTTGGCGAGGTCGATGGCGCGCTCGCGGTTGCGCTCGACAGCTTTCGCCACGGCGAAGGCCAGCGGGCGGCCGGGCCGCGTTCCGACGAGGACGCTTTCGATCGGAAGGCGGCCGGTCCAGATCCGATCGATCATGGGATGGCCCGCGACGGCCAGCGAATCGGCCTCGTCGATGGCGGGATCGTCGAGCAGGTGGGCGGTCAGGTCGAGCGTGAGGAGGAGGCCGGGAGAGAAGCGGGCCATCTCCTCGTCATAGGCGGTCTTGATATAGGCGGCGTGCCGGCCTGCGATCGCCAGGAGACCCGCCGCCACGGGCCTGTCGTCGAGAGCGAGCGTCGCGACCCGGAAGGCGCCTGTCCTCGCGCCCTCGAATGCGGCCTCCCGGAAGAAGGGAGCGGCGCCGTCGGCATGGGCGATCGCGGTTCCGCCCTGACCTTTCCACCCCGCGGCTTCGAGCGCGAGAAACCGCTCGAGCGCCGCGGTGACATCATCCGGCTCGCTTGCGACCGAGAAGGTGAGGGTGCCCAGTTCGGCGAGCCTTCGCCGCTGGCGATCCGCCTCGCGCCTGCGCCGGCGGTCGATTGCGGTTCGCAGGTATTCCGCACCGCCGAGGGGGCTGCGGAGAAACGCGCGTTCGTGCTCGTCCAGAACCACGAGCGGCAGCGCCTCCCGCTCCGCGGCCTCGCGCAGGGCGGCGGCGACGGCACCGTGCCGCGCAAGAAACGGCAGGGCGAGACCGCCGAAGCCTGCCCGCCGCAACGCTCCGAGCATGGCCGAGATCGTCTCGACCGGTGCCTCCGGTGCGACGAGGGGCGTCGAGACGGGAGCGTAGAGCTGGGCGGACCTGAGGATCCGGCATGGCGTGAAATGCCGCCCGCGCGGCGGGACCAGGACCGACAGGCCGACAAGCCGCCGCCGGCCGCCCGAGCGGGACCAGGCGACGAGAAGCCGCGCCGCGCGGCCATCGGGCAGATGATGGAGCCGAGCCCGGCCGAAGGCCGGCGACAGGAACGGATTCGGGTCGAGCGCCCGTCCTGCCAGGTCGTCCCAGGCATCCGCGAGCTCCGCGAGGGCATCCGGTCCGAGAAGCCGGGCTTCGATGGGATCGGCTGGGCCGGTCGTCATCCCGCCCGTTTAGCGCCCGGCCGTGAAGGATTGGTGTGATCGATCCTCGACAAGGGCATCATGCGGTGCTTGACCGCGACGGGCCGGCCGATCCGGCGGCTAGGGAGAATCCGATGAAGCTCGGGCTGGAGAACAAGGTCGTCATCGTGACCGGGGGATCGAAGGGGATCGGCCTCGCCTGCGCCAAGGCGTTCCTGGAGGAAGGCGCGCGCGTCGGCATCGTGTCGCGGTCGCAGGAGAACCTCGCGCGGGCGGCGTCCGAACTCGGGAGCGTCGAGACCCAGGCGGCCGATCTCATCGATGCCGCCGATGCCCTGCGCGCGATCGATGCGCTGGAGGCTGCGCTCGGGCCGATCGACATCCTCGTCAACAGCGCGGGGGCCGCTCGGCGCACCCCGGCCGACGAACTCACGCCGGCTCATTGGCGGGCCGCCATGGACGCGAAGTACTTCTCCTACATCAACGTCATCGATCCCGTGATCAAGCGCATGGCCGCGCGCAAGGCGGGCGTCGTCGTCAATGTGATCGGCAACGGCGGGAAGGTCGCCTCTCCGATCCATCTCGCGGGCGGGGCGGCCAATGCCGCCCTGATGCTGGCGACTGCGGGTCTCGCCAATGCCTATGCGGGGCGCGGCGTGCGGGTCGTCGGCATCAATCCCGGTCTCACGGCCACCTCCCGCGTCGCCGAAGGCATGAAGGCCGACGCGGCGCTCAAGGGCATCTCCGAGGAGGAGGCGCTGAAGGACGGGGTCGCCAAGATCCCCCTCGGCCGGATGGCCGAGCCCGAGGAGATCGCCTCGACGGTCCTGTTCCTCGCCTCCGACCGCGCGAGCTACCTGACCGGCGTCAACATCTCGATGGATGGCGTGGCCGTCCCCACCGTCGTCTGAGCGGCGAGGACCAAGAGCGTCGAGGGGCGTTCGCGCCCCTCGAAGCCGATCGACGGAGGCTTAGGCCGCCGCCTGATGACGGCTCTTGAGACGGAAGCCGAGGACCAGCAGCATCGTTCCGAAGACGATGGCATAGGCACCGATCCACACCGCGAGCACGATGGCACCCGCGATCGGCGCGATGGCGATGAGGAGGCCGAACGCGATCGAGACGATCCCGGCGAGGACCAGCCACCAGCGTCCGTGATCGAGATGGAGCTGGAAGGCCGCGACCACCTCGAACACGCCGGAGACGATCGACCACCCCGCGACGAGGTAGATGAAGAACACGATGGCGAGGCCGGGTATGGCCACCATCGCCGCCGCCCCGACGAGGTCGACGATGCCTTCGAGGATCAAGAGGCCCCAGCGCTCGCCGGCGCGTGCCGCGCGGACCGCCGCGGCGATGGCGAGGGCTCCGTCGATGAGCAGATAGGCTGCGAACACATAGACGAGGCTGACGAGCGTCACGCCCGGCAGCAGAAGCGTCAGGACGCCGAACAGGATGCCGAAAGCCCCGCGAAGCGCGACGACCCACCAGTTCCGGGCGAGAAGGGCGCTGCGCTGGCCGAGGATCGAGCCATCGGTATCGGGGGAGGCGGTCGGGGCCGTACTCATCTCTGCATATCTCCTTCGGACGCGGCGCTTGTCAGATCCAGTGCCGCTGCTCGTCCGGGTCGGGCATGCGGCCGCCGGGCGTCAGGCCGTCGATCACCTGAGGCAGGGCCTGGCCAAGTTGCGCCAGCAGATCCTCGCGGGAAAGCCCCGTACGGCGTGCCAGCTCGTCGATCGTCCCCGCGCCGAAGGCCTGATCGAGATCGGTCGGGTCCGGCTGATGGTTCGGGCCCGGCTGGACCCATGAATCGAACACGTCCGCCCGCCCGTTCTGGTCGAAGCGCTGCCGCAGGCCGTCGATCCCGCCGCCGACGAGGTCCTGCAGGCTGCCGCCCCCCGCGAAGGCGCGGGCCTGCCCGCCCGGGCCGTCCAGCATCGAGCCGATCTCGTCGAGGAAGCCCCCGCCGCCGTCTCCCCCGCGTCGTCCGTAGCCGGGCGGCGGCGCATCGTAGCCGGGACCCTCGTCATAGCCCATCGGAGCGCCCATGCCGCCGCGCGGGGTGCGGTAGCCGTCATCGCCAGCATAGCCTTCCGGTGCCTCTTCACCTCCGCGCGGGCCAGGGCGCCCGCCCGTGAACATGTCGTGCAGCACGCTGCCGAAGCCGCCGGCGCCCGAGGACAGGTTCTTGTTGGCGAGGATGGCGAGCAGGGCGAGAACGAGCGGCGAGTATTTGCCGCCGGCGCTCGAGAGGATGCCGCCGAGCGCATCGCCGATGCCGCCGCCGGACGGCGCAGGAGCCTGAGGCTGCGGTGCGCCGGGAGGCGGCGATCCCGTGCCGCCCCGCAGGACGTTGCCTAGAAGGTCGCCGAGGGGACCGGGCGGCAGGCCGCCGCCGGCCTGTCCGCCTGCTCCCGCTCCGCCTGCTCGCCCTGCGGCCTGGCCGCCGCCGAGCACCTGGCCGAGCAGATCGCCGAGGCCGCCGGCCGATCCCGAAGGGCCCGGCGCCGAACCGCCCGCGCGGCCGCCCTGACCGGCCATCCCGCCGATCACCTGCCCCAGAACCTGATCCAAAAGGCCCATCGCACCCTCCTGCCTCGGCATCCGCCCGCGAAAGCCCGCTTCAACGCCGGAAGGCCGGAGAAGTTGCCGCGAGCGCCTCCGCCCCGATACTGGCGACCAGTGATGTTCCTGTACAACACACTTGGCAACAGGTCGGTAACTACATTGCGCGAAAGAGAGAGCGGCGGTTCGGCGACACAGATCGGTCCGATTCGTCCCGGACGGGACGGCGTTCACCGCTGACGGAGTGTGCGTAATGGTCATGATCACGCGGCGGAGCTTTGCGACCGGAATCGCGGGCGCGGCGCTTGCGACGACGGCGCGGGCCGATGTCGAGATCCCGCCGGACTACCACCTCTATTACGGTCCGGAGATCGAGGATCACGGCAAGATCTTCAAGACGACCAACCGCGAGAAGCTCGAGCGCATCTGGCTGCGCCAGCTCGTCGAGTATCGCTCCGACGAGCCTCCCGGTTCGGTGGTCATCGATACGCAGAACCACTTCCTCTACGTCATCTTCGAGAACCAGACCGCCTTGCGCTACGGCGTCGGCGTCGGACGCGAGGGCTTCAAGTGGTACGGCCGCGCCACGATCGACCGGCGCGCCATGTGGCCGACCTGGACCCCTCCGCCCGAGATGCTCAAGCGGAAGCCCGAGCTGCCGCGGTTCATGGAAGGCGGCGACTCCAATCCCATGGGCGCGCGGGCGCTCTACCTGTACCGCGACAAGGGCGATACGGGCTTTCGCATCCACGGCACCAACGAGCCCTGGTCGATCGGCCATGACGGTTCGTCCGGCTGCATCCGGCTCCTCAACGAGGACGCCATCGATCTCTACGGCCGCTGCCCGATCGGCACCAAGGTTCTGGTGCTGAAGCATCTCGGGTCCCGCGACGCCTGATACAGACAGGCCGCGCGCTCTGCGGCGGCCAATGGGGGTTCCGACATGACGAGGATGGGGACCCCGCCACGATTGGCGGGGCTGGCACTGCTCGTGGCCTTCGGCCTCGGCGGCTGCGCGGTCCAGCCCGAGAAGCCGAAGGTGAAGGCCGATGCCGGCGGGCCGGATCGGTCGATCGCCGTCCTGACCGATGCCGCGCCGGGCTCCCGTTCGGATTTCGCGGTCAGCGTCAGCCCGCGCACCTTCTTCCGAGAGAACTCGGCCGATCTCGACAACGTCGCGAAGGAAACGCTCGACAAGCAGGCGGCCTGGCTGTCCCGCCATCCGCAATGGCGCGTGAGGATCCAGGGCTTCGCCGACGATTCCGGCACGAAGGAGGCCAATCTGGCCCTGTCGGAGAGGCGCGCCGAGGCCGTGCGGGGCTTCCTCGCCTCCGTCGGCGTCGCCCCCGAGCGCATGGATGTGCGAGGGTACGGCCGCGAAAGGCTCGTGCGCGACTGCCCGGAACTGTACTGCAAGTCGCAGAACAGGCGCGTCGTCACCGAGCTGGAAGGCTCCCCGGGCGCCTGATTCTCCGCTCTGGCCGGGGCTGGAGAACCTGACTACCTTCCTGCCGTTCGCGAAGACGAACGGGAGGAAACGATGAGCCGATTGCATTCGGCGGCCCTCGCGGCCGCCTTGTTGTCGTTTGCTGGCGCGGCAGCCGCCCAGACATCGGGCGCTGCGGAGGGCATGGCCGTCGACCGGCTCGCCCGCATCGCGCCGGTGATGAAGGACGAGATCGCCAAGGGCACCGTGCCGGGAGCTGTCACGCTCATCGCGCGCAACGGCAAGATCGTCCATTTCGAGGCGCACGGCTTCCTCGATTCCGGCAAGACCAAGCCGATGCCGAAGGACGCGGTGTTCCGGGCCTATTCGATGACGAAGCCGATCGTCTCGGTCGCCGCCATGGCGCTGGTCGAGCAAGGCAAGCTGAGCCTGCGCGATCCGCTGTCGCAATACTTCCCCGAATTCAAGCAGATGAAGGTGCTCGTCGAGCAGCGCGACGGACGCGGCCTGACGAGCCGGGCGGAGGTTCCCGCGACGCGTCCCATCCTGATCTGGGACCTCCTGCGGCACACGGCCGGCTTCACCTATTCCGGCTCTTCGCCCTTCCCGGAACTGCGCGACGCCTATCTGAAGGCGGATGTGGAATCGAGCGTCGGGGACGTCTCGACCGAGGAGTTCATGAAGCGTCTCGCCGCCATCCCGCTAGCCTACGAGCCGGGGATGCGATGGGAATACTCGGTCGCGACCGACGTCTTGGGACTCGTCGTCGAGAAGGTGGCCGGCAAGCGGCTCGACGTCCATCTCGAGGAGACGATCTTCAAGCCGCTCGGCATGAAGGATACGAGCTTCCAGGCGAAGGAGAGCCAGCTTCCCCGCCTGGCCGACGCCTTCGACGCCGATCCGCTGAAGGCGAGCTCCTGGAAGGCGAACCGGATCGAGGCCGATCCCGGCAAGCGCTACCTCCGCGGCGGCTCCGGGACCGCCACGACGGCCGAGGACTATTTCCGCTTCGCCCAGATGATGCTGAACAAGGGGCAGCTCGACGGTGCGCGCATCCTCGGGCGCGACACGGTCGAGTACATGACCAGCAACCATATCGGCGGCCTCGCCGGCGATCCGCTGCCGACGACGGGGCCGGGCTACGGGTTCGGCCTGGGCTTCGGCGTCCGGCTCGCGGAGGGCAACGCCTGGGTCTCGGGCTCGACCGGCGACTACATGTGGGCAGGGGCCGGCGGCACGAGCTTCACGATCGATCCCAAGGAGAAGATCGTGGGCGTCTTCATGGCGGCTGGCCCGTCGACGCGCCAGCACACGCGCTTCCTGTTCAAGAACCTGATCTACGGCGCGCTGGTCGAGTGAGGCGCGAGCAGGGAGGGGCCGCGCCGCGCGCGGCCCCTGGCCGTCGGTCAGCGGCGGCAGGAGCCCCAGTGCAGGAACTGGCCGGTATAGCGGTTGCGGCAATAGACCCGGGGCCGTGAGCTGTAGACCGGCCGCGCGCGGCGGCAGGAGCCCCAATGCAGGAACCGGCCGGTATGGCGGTCGTAGCAGAAGGTCCGCGCCTTCTCGACGAGCGGGTTATCGCCCGCCCCCGCTCCCGGGAAGGCCGGCGCGGCCATCGCCCCCGACGTCGCTGCTCCCAAGGCCGCGGCGGCGGCCAGCATGATGGCAAAGCGCTTCATGACTTCGTTCTTCCCCCATAGCGATCCGTAACCGCGGTGCCGGTGCCTCGCCTGCTCCTGACGCTGGTGAGGCGCCAGAGCTGCGCGGACCGGCACGCGGACCTGTCATCGAGGCCGCGTGTTGCAGCGTGATTGCGCGTCGGCTGCGGGGAAGTGCTTTCGTGTTTCCGGGGCGAGGCGATTCAGGGGCGGAATGGCGTCAGCGCTTGCGCCCCCGCCATTTGGGCTTCTGCCCCGCGGTGCCCGCGGTCGAATAGGCGGCGGGCTTGACCGGCATCGGGCCGGCATGGGCCGGCAATTCGTGGGCGTGAGGGCCCATCTCGTCGAGGGTCGGCTTGCGGGCGCGGCTGTCCTGGCCGGGCTTGGGATAGCCTTGTCCGACGGCCACCGCGCGGCCGGCGGAGCGGCCTCCGCCATCTCCGGCGCCGCCGCCCTTGGGATCGATGCCGAGCTGGAGCTCGGTCATCTGAAGTCGCTTCAGCTCGTCGCGCAGGCGCGCCGCCGCCTCGAAATCGAGATCGGCCGCGGCGGCCCGCATGCGCTTCTCGAGATCGGCCATGACGGCCTTGAGGTTGTGGCCGATCGTGACCGCTTGGTCGGCGAGGCCGGTATCGACGCGGACATGGTCGCGCTCGGCTACGCTCTCGAGGATGTCGGCGATGCCGCGCTTGATCGAGGCCGGGGTGATGCCGTGCTCGGTGTTGTAGGCGAGCTGCTTCTCGCGGCGCCGGTCGGTCTCGGCCATCGCGCGCTCCATCGAGCCCGTGATCCGGTCGCCGTAGAGGATCACCTTGCCCTCGACGTTGCGGGCCGCCCGGCCGATCGTCTGCACGAGCGAGGTCTCCGAGCGCAGGAACCCCTCCTTGTCGGCGTCGAGGATCGCGACGAGGGCGCATTCGGGGATGTCGAGCCCCTCGCGGAGCAGGTTGATCCCGACCAGCACGTCGAAGGCGCCGAGACGCAGGTCGCGGATGATCTCGATGCGCTCGATCGTGTCGATGTCCGAATGCATGTAGCGCACGCGGATCTTGTTCTCGTGGAGATACTCGGTGAGGTCCTCGGCCATCCGCTTCGTCAGGACGGTGACGAGCGAGCGGTAGCCGCGCTGGGCCGTCTCGCGGATCTCGCCGAGGACGTCGTCGACCTGGCTGCGCGCTGGGCGAACCTCGACGGGCGGATCGATGAGGCCGGTCGGCCGGATGACCTGCTCGACGAAGACGCCCTGCGCGCGCTCCATCTCCCAGGGGCCGGGCGTCGCCGAGACATGGACCGTCTGCGGCCGCATCGCCTCCCATTCCTCGAAGCGGAGAGGACGGTTGTCCATGCAGGAGGGGAGCCGGAAGCCGTATTCGGCGAGCGTCGCCTTGCGCCGGAAGTCGCCGCGATACATCGCGCCGATCTGCGGGATCGTGACATGGCTCTCGTCGGTGAAGACGAGGGCGTTGTCGGGCAGGTATTCGAACAGCGTCGGCGGGGGCTCGCCGGGCCGCCGGCCGGTGAGATAGCGCGAATAGTTCTCGATGCCGGCGCAGGCGCCCGTCGCCTCGATCATCTCGAGGTCGAAGGTCGTGCGCTGCTCGAGCCGTTGCGCCTCCAGGAGACGCCCCATCCGGTTCAGCTCGTCGAGGCGCTGGCGCAGCTCCTCCCGGATCAGGCGCGAGGCCTGCTGCAGGGTCGGGCGCGGGATGACGTAGTGCGAGTTCGCGTAGATCTTCACGAACTTGAGATCGGCCGTCTTGGTGCCGGTCAGCGGGTCGAACTCGGCGATGGATTCGACCTCGTCGCCGAAGAGGCTGATGCGCCAGGCCCGGTCCTCCAAGTGGGCCGGGAAGACCTCGACCGTATCGCCGCGCACCCGGAAGGTGCCGCGCGCGAAATCGCCCTGCACGCGCTTGTATTGAAGCGCGACGAGGTCGGCGATGAGCTGGCGCTGCTCGATGGTCTCGCCGAGCGTCACGGCGAAGGTCATCGCCGTGTAGGTCTCGACCGAGCCGATGCCGTAGATGCAGGAGACCGAGGCGACGATGATGACGTCGTCGCGTTCCAGCAATGCGCGGGTCGCGGCGTGCCGCATCCGGTCGATCTGCTCGTTGATCGAGGAATCCTTCTCGATATAGAGATCGGTGCGCGGGACGTAGGCTTCTGGCTGGTAGTAATCGTAGTAGGATACGAAATACTCGACGGCGTTGTCGGGGAAGAACGACTTGAATTCGCCGTAGAGCTGGGCGGCGAGGGTCTTGTTGGGTGCGAGGATCAGGGCCGGCTTGCCGGTCTCGGCGATGACCTGGGCCATGGTGAAGGTTTTGCCGGAGCCCGTGACGCCGAGCAGAACCTGATCGCGCTCATGCGTCTTCACGCCCTCGACGAGTTCGCGAATGGCCTGGGGCTGGTCGCCGGCGGGCTGGTAGTCCGACACCAGCTTGAAGCGGATGCCGCCTTCCGATTTCTCGGGGCGCTCCGGCCGGTGCGGGGTCCAGAGCTTGCCGTGCTTGAACAGCGGATTGCCGCTCTCCAGCAACGCCGTCAGCGCCGAGACCGTCGCCGACACGCCGCTGGAGGAGGGGAGGGCGGTGTCCTCGTCCTCCGCTTCCTCCGCGGCGGGATCGGCGACGCCGAGACCGAGCGTTTCGGCGAGGGCCGGATCGAGGGCCGTGACGGGCGCGCCCGCATAGGCGGCCTGCGGCGCCTCGCCGAAGCCGGACGGGCCGCCTGCCTTTGCTTTGCGGGCCCGGGCGGGCTTCTGCGGCGACAGGTGGGCGGGCGAGGCTTCGCCGCGCCCGATGGCGGGGTTCAGAAGCGTCGCGAGATGCGCATCGAGCGGTTTCAGCTCCGGCTTCGAGGCCTTCGGGGCGGCACGGCTGCGAGCCTTCGTGCTCCCCTTCGGCGACGCATCCGGATCGGCTGTCTTCGGAGCTTTGGCCATGCCCGAATATGGGGCGAGTCGGGCAGTCCGGAAAGGAGGCGGAGACGGACGATGGGCGGTGTCCGCCTGTCAGGTCAGGCGATGGGATGGAACGTTGCCGGCGCATCCATCGTCTTCGTTCTGGCTGAGACGCGCAGCAGGTTCCGGAGCGTGGTCTTGATCAACAGGCGCCGAGCGCGGCGGCTTTGTGCGAGCGCCACGGCCTTCTCGTGCTGAGCCTCCGACTCGTGGTCTCCGCAGGAGCATCGGGCTGGCTTCCACGGGTCGGGCTCCGAGGCGAACAGTCCGGCGAAGCTGGTCATGGGGTCTCCGAGGATGATCCTTGGGGTCTCCGAGGACGATCCTCATGCCAGCAACCGCCGTGCCAATGGGCGAGTGGCCCGGGCACGGCGCCGCTATTCCAGCTCGAACCGCGCCGACAGCGCCGCGTCGGACGACGTGCCGGCGAAGATCTCGAACCGGCCCGGTTCGACGACATAGGTCCCGTCTTCGCGATGGAAGCCGAGATCGGCGGCCGGCACGCGCAGGGTGACGACCCGGCTCTCGCCGGGCTTCAGGGTCACTTTCTCGAAGGCCTTGAGCTGCCGCACCGGCCGGCTGAGGCTTGCGACCGGTTGGCGGAGATAGAGCTGGACCACCTCCCGCCCGGCCAGCGTGCCGACATTCTCGATGCCGACCTTGACGACCAGCTCGCCGGCCCGCGCGACCTTCGGCGTCTCGACCGAGATGGGCGAGAGCGAGAAACGGGCATAGGTGAGGCCGAACCCGAACGGGTAGAGCGGCGTCAGCTCCTCGTCGGCATAGCGCAGCGTGTAGCGGTTGCCCGGCTCGAATGGCCGTCCCGTCGGCAGCCGGTCGTAATAGAGCGGGGCCTGGCCGACCGTCCGCGGCCAGGAGACCGGCAGCTTGGCCGAGGGGCCGGTATCGCCGAAGAGGATGTCGGCGACGGCATGGCCGCCCTCAGTGCCCGGAAACCACGCCATCAGGAGGCCGGCGAGCCGGTCGTGGAGCGGGCCGAGATCGATCGGCCGGGCGGCGAGCAGCACGACCACCACGGGCTTGCCGGTCTCGACGAGGCGGCGGAGCAGTTCGGCCTGCCGCCCCGGCAGCGTCAGATGGGCCCGCGAGCCGCCTTCACCGGTGATCTCCTCCGGCTCCCCCAGCACGGCGACGACGAGATCGGAGCCCCGTGCCTCGGCTTCGGCCGCGTCGAACCCGGCCCCATCGGTGCATTCGACCTCGCACCCGGCCGCGAAGGCCACCTCGATTCCGGCCCGTTTGCCTCGCTCGCCGAGAGCGTCGAGGACCGTCACCGAATCCTCCCAGCGGGCGAGTGCGCCATGCGGGCCGATCAGCGCCTGGCCCGAGGCCGCCATGCCGCCGATGACGGCCAGCTTGCGGATGGGGCTCGTCCCGATCGGCAGCTGGCCCTCGTTCCTCAGCAGGACGAGCGTGTCGGCCGTGATCCGGCGTGCCGCCGCGCGCGCCGCGGCGCTGGGGGCGGGGACCTCGTCCGAGAGGGATGCCGGGGCCGGCCGGTCGAGCAATCCCATCGCGACCTTGGCGCGGAGGACCCGCCGAGCCGCCTCCGTGACGACCGGCTCCGGCAGCCGGCCCGATTTGACGAGAGGGGCGAGATGGGCGCGGTAGAGCCCGCCCGCCATGTCCATATCCGTGCCGGCCTCGATCGCCTTGCGGGCGGCTTCGGCCTCGTCCGCCGCGATGCCGTGCTGCATGAGCTGCGGGATGGCCTGCCAGTCGGAGACGACGAAGCCGCGGAAGCCGAAGCGCCCGCGGAGCGTGTCCGTCAGCAGCGGCCGGCTCGCGGTGGCCGGCATCCCGTTCAGGGTGTGGAAGGCGCTCATCACGCTCTCCGCTCCCGCCTCGATCCCCGCCTGGAAAGGCGGCAGATAATGGTCGTGGAGCGTCGGGCGCGAGATCTCGGCGGCGTCGTAGTCGCGCCCGCCCACGGCCGCACCGTAGCCGGCGAAATGCTTCAGCGAGACCCCGAGGCCGCCCGCCCGGTAGCCCTCGACGCGGGCCCGGGTGAACAGCCGCCCGAGCAGGACATCCTCGCCGAAGCCCTCGATACCCCGGCCCCAGCGCACGTCGCGCGTGAGATCGGCCATGGGCGCGAAGGTCCAGTTGATGCCGACGGCGGCGGCCTCGCGCGCGGCGATCTCGGCGGCCTCCCGCCCGAGCGCGGGCTCGAAGCTCGCCGCCTCGGCGAGGCCGAGCGGGAAGATGGTGCGAAACCCGTGCACCACGTCGAGCCCGACGAGAAGCGGCACGCCGTGGCGCGAGGATCGGGCCGCCTCCTGAACCGCCGCGATGCTCCGCGACGTGTTGAAGCCGGAGACGGCACCGATGCGCCCCGCCCGGATATCGGCCGGATCGAGGTCCGGTCCGTTCGGGACGAGGTCGAGCTGCCCGATCTTCTCCTCGAGCGTCATGCGCGAGAGAATCGCGTCGACGCGCGCCTCGACACGGGGGTCGGAGAGCGGCCGCGCTCCGTCTCGGGCGAGGCTTTCTGAGGACGGCGACAGGGCGAGCAGCGCGCCGAGGAGAGCGGCGAGCATGGGCGGCCGGCATCGTGCGGCCTTGCCGGATGAGAACAGGATGGGCATGAGGCGGGATAGCGGCCGAATCCGGCCGGCGGCAAGCCGTGAAGCGGCTGCCGGGAGGGGGAGGGGCGATCCACGGTGCTGACGGGCGCCTTTCTGCTGGCTTGCCGCATGGCGATCGTGGCGGCGATCGTCCTCGCGATCTCGGCGGTTGTCGGCCGGGCCGGGCCGTTCCTCGGCGCCATGCTCGCCTCGATCCCGATCTCGGCCGGTCCCGCCTATGTGTTCCTCGCGCTGGATCACGATGCCGCGTTCCTGGCGAACAGCACCGTCGCCAGCATTCTCAGCGTCGGTGCCACCGGTCCCTTCGTCTGGGCCTATTGTGTCGTCTCGCGCAGGGCCGGCACGATCCCGTCGATAGGGGCGGCCATCGCGGCGCTGGTCGCCACCGTCTTCGTCACGAACCTCTTCGACTGGACCTTCCCCGGCGCGTTCGTCTGGAGCGCCACCCTCATCGGAGGCAGCTTTCTCGCGACGGGCTTCGCGCGGCGGGCCGCGGTTCGTGTGGCGTTGCCCAACCGGAGGATCGATCTCCTCGTGCGGGCGGGTGCGGTGATGACGGTCGTCGCGGCTGTTTCGATCCTCGGCGAGCTCGCCGGCCCGGTCGCCGCCGGCTACGGCGCCCTGATGCCGGTCGTGTTCCTGTCGCTGATCATCGTGCTTCAGCCGCGCGTCGGCGCGGCACCCGTCGCCGGCATCGTTTCCCACGCCCTGGCGGGAATCGGCGGGTTCGTCCCCGCCTTGTCCGTCGTCCACCTGACCGCCCTGCCGTTGGGATCGGCCATGGCGCTGAGCCTCGGCCTCGCGACCTCGCTCGCCTGGAATGGCGGGCTGATCCTCCTGCGACGGTGGCGCACGGCCAGGTAGGGCGCCTCAGATGTTGGAGCGCTGGGCCGCGATCAGCTCGGCCCTTTTCTGGTCGTCCTTGGAGAGGCCCGCGAGCTGCTCGTCCAGCCAGGGGTCGGTCAGTCCCTGCGCCTTGGCGAGGATGTGCCAGGCGGCGGCCTCGACGAGGTTCTTGTGGACGCCCCTCCCGATCACGAAGAGCCGCGCGACCCTGTTGCGGGCGATGGCGTTGCCGAGGGCCGCGGCGTGGAGGAAATGGCGTGCCGCGAGGCCCTCGTTCGCCGGCACCCCGTCGCCGTTGAACAGGGCGATCGCGTATTCCACCTCGCCCGCGATCGATCCGTTGCGGGCCGCGCGCCGGAACATGCGAACGGCTTCCGCTCTGTCATGCGCGACGCCGCCCTGGCCGCGGGAATGCATGACGCCGAGCGCATGCTGGGCATCGCCGATCTCCGCCTCGGCCGCGACGACGAGGAGGCGCGCCGCCCGCGCGATGTTCTCGTCCGTGCCGCTGGCGAGCAGGGTGAGGGCGAGGTTGTAGGACGCGACCGGCTCGCGTTTCGCCGCCGCCTTCTCGAGCCACTCGCGCGCGACGGCCGGATCGCGCGGAACGCCCCGACCGTCGAGCGCCATCAGGCCGAGCGTCGCCATCGCTCGAGGATCGCCGCGCGTCGCCGCCAGCCGATACCAGTCGGCGGCCGCCTTGGGATCCTGCCGGACCCCGAGGCCCTGGTTGTAGAGTTCCCCGAGCAATGTCATCGCCGCGACGTCGTCGGGGTTCTTTTCGAGCCGCAGCAGCGCCTCGCGGCGGGCGGTCGCGTAATAGCCGCGCTGATAGGCGCCGTAGGCGAGATCGCGGGGCGGGCCGGATGGCGGGGTGGCTGCGGCGGGCGGGCGGGCTGCCGGCGTCGCGGGCTTGCCAGGAGGGGAGGGCGCCGCTTCCGCCGCGCAGCCCAGCGCGAGGGTCAGGACCGCCCATGCCCGCAGCAGCGAGGCGGGCCGCGTCATGCGCCGGCCCGGGGGGGAAGGGCGGCGAGGATGCTCTCGGTCTCCCGAAGCGCCGCCCCGGGTCCGTCCGGATGCGTCCAGACGGCATCGCCGAGCGCGACGAACTCGGACCCGGTCCGGGCGACGGCGGGCAGCGCCTCCAGGGTCGGCGCATAGACGACGCAAGGCGTCTGGAAGATCTCGGCCCACCAGGCGGCCCGATCCTCGATGAGATCGAAGGGCGGAAGAAAGCCGTCGGGCCGGGGCTCGCCGAACAACACGTAATCGACGCCCAACTCGCCTGCGACCATGGCGTCGTGCTT
This sequence comes from Enterovirga rhinocerotis, assembly GCF_004363955.1. Lineage (GTDB taxonomy): Bacteria > Pseudomonadota > Alphaproteobacteria > Rhizobiales > Beijerinckiaceae > Enterovirga > Enterovirga rhinocerotis. The sequence goes on along the minus strand of NZ_SNZR01000011.1, from coordinate 1,861,673 downwards.
CGACTTGAGGCCGCCGGCGCCGATGTTGCGGCCGTCCTTCAGGCGCTGGCACAGGGCCTCGATCCGGGCCGGATCCTCCGCGTGCCCGCCATCCGCGCCGCTGCGCATGACGACCTGTGCGAGATCGCAGCCATCGCCGGGATCGGCGACGATCACGGCGACCTGCCGGTCCTGCGCGACCGGGGCCAGTTCCTTGACGGCATTGATCAGTGCGCGCTCCTCGCGGGGGGCGAGGCGCAGCAGGACTGCCTCGATGAAGCCCGTCGCCACGGCCTCGGCGAGAGGCGCCCGAAAGGAGGACGGATCCTCGATCAAAGGCGAGAGAAGATAGAGGCTCGGACGAAGGCTGGTCATGATGCTCGATGGGGGCCAACCGAAGCCATCGAATTGCTGTCCGATTGCGGCGAAAGGCGGGTCGAAGAAGGGGAGGCGGGCGATCCCGAGCGAGCCGACCGGCGCTGCGACGCGCCGGTCGGCGATGAATGCCTGCGTTAGCCGGCCGCGGCGCGCGTCACGGCGCCGATCTTCGGATCGAGCTCGCCCTTCTTGTAGAGCGCGGCCATCTCGGCGAGCGTCGCGACGCGCTTGATCTTCGAGGCTTGGCCGGCGGTGTTGAACTCCTCGAGGCGCTGCCTGCAGAGGGCCGTCATCGCCTTCATCGCCGGCCCGAGATACTTGCGCGGGTCGAATTCGGAGGGGTTCTCCTTGAACACCTTGCGGATCTGGCCGGTCATCGCCATCCGGTTGTCGGTGTCGATGTTGATCTTGCGCACGCCGTTCTTGATGCCGCGCTGGATCTCCTCGACCGGCACGCCCCAGGTCGGCTTCATCTCGCCGCCGTACTGGTTGATGATGTCCTGCAACTCCTTCGGCACCGAGGAGGAGCCGTGCATGACGAGGTGGGTGTTCGGCAGCTTCCGGTGGATCTCCTCGATGACGTTCATCGCGAGGACGGCGCCGTCGGGCTTGCGGGAGAACTTGTAGGCTCCGTGGCTGGTGCCCATGGCGATCGCGAGCGCGTCGACCTTCGTCTCGGCGACGAACTTCACCGCCTCGTCGGGATTGGTGAGGAGCTGGTCGTGGCTGAGCTTGCCCTCGAAGCCGTGGCCGTCCTCCTTCTCGCCCTCGCCCGTCTCGAGCGAGCCGAGCACGCCGAGTTCGCCTTCGACGGAGATGCCGCCGAGATGGGCCATCTCGGTCACTTTCTTCGTCACGCCGACATTGTAGTCCCAGTCGCCGGGGGTCTTGCCGTCGGCTTTGAGCGAGCCGTCCATCATGACGGAGGTGAAGCCGGCCTGGATCGCGGTCATGCAGGTCGCCGGCTCGTTGCCGTGGTCGAGATGCACGCAGACCGGGATATGCGGGTAGATCTCGGTGACCGCGTCCATCATGTGCTTCAGCATGATGTCGTTGGCGTATTGGCGGGCGCCCCGCGAGGCCTGGATGATCACCGGCGCGTCGACGGAATCGGCCGCCGCCATGATCGCGAGCGCCTGCTCCATGTTGTTGATGTTGAAGGCGGGGACGCCGTAATCGTTCTCGGCGGCGTGATCGAGAAGCTGTCGCAGGGTGATGCGGGCCATCGTTTCCTCTCTGGATACGGCTTGCGTGAGCGTGGATCGCTCTTACCCCGTCCCGGGCGGCGAGCGAAGCCCCCGCGCTGCCGCTGCCGCGTCGAAGCGGGCTCGGGTCAGGCCGATTTCCCGATCATGATCGGTTAACGACGTTCGCCATCTCATGTCGCGCTCCTCAACTGCGAGCACGTCCTGAAACCTGCGCTTTAGGGTTGTCGCCCTTCTCTTGTCCCGGACGAGGCGGAATTCCCGATCTGTTCGGGAAGACCGGCCGAGCGCGTGAGCCTCCGTCGAAGGCAGAGGTGGACCATGGGCCTTTGCGAGACCATCCGCAGATCCGGCGCGCTCGGGGCGCATCGCTTTCGCCGTGATCGAAGCGGCAATGTCGCGGTGCTCTTCGGCCTGTCTCTGGTGCCTCTTGTCGGTCTCGCGGGTGTCGCCGTCGATTACAGCCGGGCGACGGAGCTGCGCACCTTCCTGCACCGCGAGACGGATGCCACCGCATTGGCCATCGCGTCCTCGGATTCACCCAACGAGGCCTTGTCGATCGCCGCCTTCAAGGCGCGGGTGACGACCCGTTACGGCGGCGCCAGCGGATTGATCTCGCAGGTGGGGACGGCGGACCAGTGGACGGCGGGAAGCATCTACACGCTGACCGCGAATGCGAGCATCGCAACGACGCTGTCCGTCGTGCTGCCGGGCTATCCGAGGACGATCCCCGTCTCCGTCACCACCGCGGTCAAGCGCAAGCCCCCCGTCTGGGCCTGGAGCCTGCCCACGGTCCGCGACATGTCCTACGAGGCCGGTGATTACAACCGCATCTCGGTCTATTGCTACGACGAATCCAAGAAGAACCAGTCGAACAAGGGTCGGATGCTGAACACGCTGACAGCGATCTCCGACAATGGCGGCACCGATTATTCGAAGGCGAAGCTTCCCGTCTGCGCCGACGGCGAAACGCTGAGCTACCAGCTCCGAAACGTCCGCAACGCTCGCACGACGCCGGCGAACTGGGACAAGCCCTCGGCGGAGCACTACCTCTATTACACCGATACCACGATCGAGCCGAACAGCCGGAAGATGACCAACACGGTCACTGGCGGGCGCGAATCGGCCAATGGCACCATGACGATGACCGACCTGAGCTCCGCCCCGATCCTGGAGACGATCATCTGTACGACGGATGTCGACTGCAAGTCGCGGAACCAGGGCGGGATCCTGCCGAACAATAACGAGACCGGCCGGACGCCGAAGACGGCGACCGGTGCCTGCGCGGACGGGAAGTCCATGTATTACGGCTGGGAAGACCGGCCTCCGACGCCGTCGGGAGGCAGCGACCGGGACTACGACGACATCCGCATCGTGGTCTCGTGCCCGACCCTTCAGAGGATTGCCGACAAGGAGATCCGGATCATCCGCTGAGGGGGAGGATCCGGATCCGGGACCGCGCTCAGCTCTTCTTCAGGGCCTCGACGCCTGGCAGTTCCTTGCCCTCCAGCCATTCGAGGAAGGCGCCGCCGGCCGTCGAGACATAGGTGAAATCCTCACCGACGCCGGCATGGTTCAGCGCGGCGACCGTATCGCCGCCGCCGGCGACCGAGACGAGCTTGCCGGCCTTGGTCCGCGCCGCCGCATGGCGAGCGGCCGCGACCGTGCCCTGGTCGAACGGCGCGATCTCGAAGGCGCCGAGCGGCCCGTTCCAGACGAGCGTCTTCGCGTCGTCGATCGCCGCGTTGACCCGATCGATCGATTGCGCGCCGACATCGAGGATCATGCCGTCCGAGGGAATGGCGTCGACGCCGTAGGTGTGGTGCTCGGCGCCGGCCTTGAACTCCTTCGCGACGACGCCGTCCACCGGCAGGATGATCGCGCAGCCGGTCTCCTTGGCCTTCTCGAGGATGCGCTGGGCGGTCGGCGCGAGATCGGCCTCGCAGAGCGAGCGGCCGACATTCACGTCGATGGCGTTCAGGAAGGTGTTCGCCATGCCGCCGCCGATGACGAGCGCATCGACCTTGGCGACGAGGTTCTCGAGAAGATCGATCTTGGTCGAGACCTTGGCGCCGCCGACGATGGCGACGACCGGGTGCTCGGGCGCTTCGAGCCCCTTCTGGAGGGCTTCGAGCTCGGCCTGCATCGTCCGGCCGGCATAGGAGGGCAGCAGGTGGGCGAGGGCTTCCGTAGAGGCATGGGCACGGTGCGCGGCCGAGAAGGCGTCGTTCACGTAGAGGTCGCCGAGCGCGGCAAGCTTCTTCGCGAAGTCCGGATCGTTCTTCTCCTCGCCCGCGTGGAAGCGGGTGTTCTCGAGCAGCAGGACGCCGCCGTCCTCGAGGCTCGCGACGGCCCGCTCGGCCGCCTCGCCGATGCAATCATCCGCGAAGCCGACGGGCTGCCCGAGCAGCTTCGCGAGTTCGGCCCGGACCGGGCCGAGGCTCTCGCTCTCGACGCGCTTGCCCTTCGGGCGGCCGAAATGGGCCAGCAGGATCACCCGGCCGCCGTGGGAGGCGATGTCGCGGATGGTCGGCAGAATGCGCTCGATGCGGGTCGCGTCCGTCACGCGCCCGTTCTCCATCGGCACGTTCAGGTCTACGCGGACCAGGACGCGCTTGCCGCGAAGGTTGCCTGCATCGTCGATCGTTCGGAACTTGGCCATCTCGTCATCCGGCTGGCGGCCTCGCCGGGCGAGACCCTGTGGCGCGTCTGGTATCGGAAGGCGCGGGCGCTTTCCAGCCGCCGCGGTCAGGCGACCGCCCGGTCGGCGTCCAGCGGGCGGGGCTCGATCCAGCGTCCCGCATCGATCGCCTCGATCTGCTCGTCGAGCTGGCGGACCACGTAGCGGGAAAACGGGCCGAGATGGAGGTAGATCACCATGTTGATCAGGAGAATCTGCAGGGCGCGTGGGTTGGTCCGGAGGCAGAACCAGAAGGTCGACCAGAAGGGCTTCGCGAAATCCGGATGCGTCCGCGTGAAGCGATAGAGTGCGCGGCTGAGCGCCGTGAGATCGCGCCGCAGGGCTCGCCAGCTGAAGGGCGGCAGATAGGGCGCCCGGTCGAGCGTCGCGGCGAGGCCGCGGACGCGGGCGAAATAGGCGTCGGGCGCGAACACGCGCGAGATCACCTCGCGATAATCGGCGAGGATGTCGCGCCGCGGCCTGAGCGTCGCGAAGTTCAGCCCGGCCGTGCATTGATCGCCATCGGTCTGCTCGATGGCGAAATCGGCCTGGAGGCGCCCCTCGCTGGCGAGGCGCCGCGTGAGCTGGGTGTTGGGGAGGGCCGTCAGCAGGCCCACCATCGCCATCGGGATGTTCGAGGCCTGGATGCAGGTCGCGATCGAGTCCGAGACGCCGTCTCCCTCGCCGTCCAGCCCGACGATGAATCCCGCCGTCACGGCCATCCCGGCCGCCTCGATCCGCGCGACGCTGTCGGGGACGCTGCGGCGGGTGTTCTGCTTCTTGCGCATCTGGATGAGCGCGGCCTCGTCGGGCGTCTCGATGCCGACGAAGACCGTGAAGAAGTTCGCCTCCCGCATCATGAGCAGAAGCTCGGCGTCGTCGGCGAGGTTGAGCGAGGCCTCGGTCGAGAACATGAAGGGGTAGCCGTGCCGTTCCTGCCAGGCCTTGAGGTGCGGCAGGAAGAGCTTCACGGCCTTCTTGTTGCCGATGAGATTGTCGTCGACGAAATCGACATGGCCGCGATAGCCCAGCGCCAGGAGCCGATCGAGCTCGGCCAGGACCTGCTCGGTCGTCTTCGTCCGGGGAACCCGGCCGTAGAGTTCGATGATGTCGCAGAATTCGCAGGTGAAGGGGCAGCCGCGCGAGAATTGCAGCCCCACGAAGAGATAGTGGTCGAAGTTCAACAGGTCGAAGCGCGGCAGCGGGCTTCGGGTCACGTCCGCCTGGAACTTCTGCGCCTCGAAGACGCCTTCGCGTGCGCCCGACGACCAGGCCGCGACGAACTCGTCGATCACGCCCTCCGCCTCGCCGATGACGCGGAAATCGGCGCACTCATAGGCCTCGGGGCTCGACGAGACGTCCGGACCGCCGATGGCGACCGGCTTGCCGAGCGCCTGGCAACGCTCGACGAGGTGGATCGCGTCCGGTCGCTGGGGCAGCATGCCGCCCGTCAGGACGAGGTCGACGGCCTCGATGTCGGCGTCGGTGAGGTCCTCGGCGTTCCGGTTGACCAGCCTCAGATCCCAATCCTGCGGGAGGAGGGCGGCGAGCGTGATCAGCCCGAGCGGCGGCGCCGTGCAGCGGGCGCCCCACACCTCGCAGGCCGCCGTGAGGCTCCAGAACGAGTTCGGGTTGAAACGCGGAAAGACAAGGAGCACGCGCGTCGGTGCCGCGATCACATCGGCCTCCTGCTGCTGCTACGAAAAAATCTCGCACGGCAGCCGACCTCTGTCGACCCGAAGCCGAACCGGCGAGGGCGCTATCCGGGACCGCGCAGCCTGCCGACGGCGAAGGCGATGAAGACGCCGACCAGCGTGAGCGCGAGCCCGAACCACGTGAACGCATATTCCAGGTGATGGTTGCGCAGGGTGAGCTGGGTCTGGCCGCCTTTCGGCCAGCCGCCGGGATTGGGCGTCGCATCGGCATCGACATAGAAGGGGGCGAGGCGCTGGAGGTCGCGGGCTCGCGCCATGTCGTCGAGGCTGCGCACGAACCAGCTGTCGCGCGCCGGATCGTTCTCGGGCACGAAGGAGCCCCGCGTCTCGGGCGCGCGCACGAGCCCGACGACCGTCCCCGCCGCGGGGGCGGAGCGCAGGCTCGCGAGCGCCGCGTCGCGCAGCTCCGTCGGCACGAAGCCCCGATTGATCATCACGAGGGAGCCGTCGCCGCGCCGAAGCGGGACGAACAGGTAGAAGCCCTGCGTCGCCTGCCGCTCGCGGAGCTCGGCGAGGCCGTGGACGGCGACGATCTTGTCGGCCAGGTACGTCCCGCTCAGGCGAACCCGGCGGTATTCCTGATCCGCCTGACGCCAGCTCGGCCAGTCCGCCTCCGGCGCGACGTCGGACGGCTCCTCGAAGGCCCGCGCCTGGATCTGCGCGAGAAGGCCTTCCTTCCAGGCCTTGCGCTCGAGCTGCCAGGTCCCGAGCGAGACCAGGATCGCAAGTGCGACGAGGGTTGCGGCGAACGGCGCCGCCAGCGCCCGGATCGCGCCTCGGCCCGAGCGGAGGCTCACTTCTTGAGGCGCCCCTGCTCGGCCCGGTGATGGTACTGGAGCGCGATCAGGAGCCCCTTCGAGGGGCGCACGAGCAGGAGGCTGAGCCCGAGGGTCAGCGGCGCCCACAGGATGGCGTGAAGCCAGAGCGGCGGCTCGTAGGAAAACTCGACGAACATCGCCATCATGACGATGACGATCCCGACGAAGCTCATGACGAAGAAGGCGGGGCCATCGCCCGAATCCGCGAAGGCGTAGTCGAGCCCGCAGGATTCGCAGCTCGGTCTCAGCGACAGATAGCCCTGGAACAGCTTGCCCCGTCCGCAGCGCGGGCAGAGGCCCCGCAGGCCGGTCGGAACCGGCGGCGGGGCTGAACGGTCGTAATCCACTCTCATCACTCCCGGCGGCAGCCGCGAAAGCAAAGGGCGGCCGAGGCCGCCCTTGCGTGTCCAGCCGCCTTCGCGGTCAGTGGGCGCCGGGCGTGCCCGCACCCCACACATAGATGGCTGCGAACAGGAACAGCCACACGACGTCGACGAAGTGCCAGTACCAGGCGGCGAACTCGAAGCCGAGATGCCGCTCGGGCGTGAAGTGGCCCCAGTACACGCGCAGCAGGCACACGGCGAGGAAGATCGTGCCGATCACGACGTGGAAGCCGTGGAAGCCCGTCGCCATGAAGAAGGTGGCGCCGTAGATGTTGCCCGAGAAGCCGAAGGCCGCGTGGCTGTACTCGTACATCTGGCAGAGGGTGAACACGACGCCGAGGACGACCGTGAGCCAGAGGGCCTGCTTGACGCCGTCGCGGTCGTTCTCGAGCATCGCGTGATGCGCCCACGTGACCGTCGTGCCCGAGGTCAGGAGGATCAGCGTGTTCAGGAGCGGCAGGTGCCAGGGGTCGAAGGTCTGGATGCCGACCGGCGGCCAATGCTGCAGCTTCTCGGCCCGCAGGTACTGGATCGGTTCGGCGGCGAAGAGGGCCGCATCGAAATAGGCCCAGAACCAGGCGACGAAGAACATCACCTCGGAGGCGATGAACATCATCATGCCGTAGCGGTGATGGAGCTGGACGACGCGGGTGTGGTTCCCGCCGGGGCCGGCTTCGTAGATCACGTCCGCCCACCAGGAGGCCATCGTGTAGAGCACGCCGATGATGCCCGCGCCGAGCACATAGGGCCCGAGCTTGAAGGTCTCGGGGCCGAGGCCCTTCATCGTCATGACCAACCCGACCATCATGACGAAGGCCGAGACCGAGCCGACGAGCGGCCACGGACTCGGATCGACCAGATGGTAGTCGTGCTTGGCTTCTGCGGCTTGCGCCATGATCCCGTCTCTCCGCCGCGGCGCCCGGCCCGGGGGCGCCGTCTCACTCGTCCCTGATCCCCGGCTTACGACTTCGCCGGGGCGTTTGTCATCCGGCTCCGGCCTCGCGGCCGGAGCAAAGCCCTGTCCTCACAGATTCGGCTTGCTCTCCGCGGCAGCCAGCGGCTTGCCGTTGCGCGAGGCGAAATAGGTGTAGGACAGCGTGATCGAGCCCAGCCCGTCGAAGTTGCGATCCTTGGCGAGGGCCGGGTCGACGTAGAACACGACGGGGAAATCCATCGTCTCGCCCGGGGCGAGCCTCTGATCGTCGAAGCAGAAGCACTTCATCTTGACGAAGAAGGCACCGGCCTGGTCGGGCTGGACATTGTAGGTCGCGACGCCCGTCGCGGAGCGGCTGCCCTCGTTCTTCACCCGGAAGAACAGCGTCTGCGTCTCGCCGATCCGCGCCGTGATCTCGCGGCGTTCGGGCGTGAAGCTCCAGTCGATCCCCGGTGCGACATTCGTGTCGAAGCGGATCGTCACGGTCCGCTCCAGCGTTTCGGAGGCCGGAGTCGAGCGGACCATCGGCGTTCCGTCGAAGCCCGTGAGCTTGCAGAACATCGTGTACAGCGGCACGGCCGCGAAGGCGGCGCCCAGCATGAACAGGGCGAAGCCGGCGCAGACGATCAGCGTCGTGCGACGAGCCCGGGCATTGCCGATATGGGTGGGAAGCGGTGCCGACATCAGAGCGGCCTGTTCAGGACCTGCGGACCGAGCTTGGCTATCGTGACCGCATAGAACAGCAGCACCATGAAGCCGAGCGCCAGGGCGATCGCGATCGAGCGCGTGCGGCGGCGACGGACTTCCTCGGGGGAGAGCTTGTGACGTTCGGGTTCTTCGAGGGTCATAGGCTCAATCCCGGCACGTTCCGCCACAATCCGAGACCGTGCTCGGCAAGCAGCGCGGCGAACAGGAGGAACAGGTAGAGGATCGAGAACGCGAACAGCTCCATCGCGGCGCGGTCGGCCTCGCGGCCCGCTCGGCGCCGGTACACCTTGACCGCCAGCGCGATCATCGCGAGCCCGCCGAGCGTGGCGACGACCGTGTAGGCGAGGCCGCCGAAACCCAGCCAGGTCGGAACGAGGCCGAGCGGGACGAGGACCAGGGTGTAGAGCAGGATCTGCAGACGCGTCGCGTCCGGTCCGGCGACGTTCGGCAGCATCGGCACGCCGGCCTGCCGGTAATCCCCCGCCTTCACGAGCGCGAGCGCCCAGAAATGGGGCGGCGTCCACATGAAGATGATGGCGAAGAGGACGAGGGAATCGAGGTGGACCGTGCCCGTTACGGCCGCCTGTCCGACGACCGGGGGGAGGGCGCCGGCGGCGCCGCCGATCACGATGTTCTGCGGCGTCGCGCGCTTCAGACCCATCGAATAGACGACGACGTAGAAGACGATCGTGAAGGCGAGGAGGCCGGCGGCGAGCCAGTTCGCGATGATGCCGAGCAGCAGCACCGACGCACAGGACAGGAACAGGCCGAAGGCGAGGGCCTCCTCAGCGCGGATCTTGCCCGCCGGGATCGGCCGTCCGACCGTCCGGGTCATGACCGCGTCGATATCGGCGTCCCACCACATGTTGAGGCAGCCGGAGGCGCCGGCGCCGATCGCGATCATGAGCAGCGACGAGGCCGCGATGACCGGATGCGTCCCCGAGGGCGTGACGAGCATGCCGACGAGCGCGGTGAAGACGACGAGCGACATCACCCGCGGCTTCAGCAGCTCGACGTAATCGCGCACCTCGCCGGTCGAGGGGCGGGCCGGTCCGGCCGCGAGCGTGGCGCGTGGCGCGGCTCCGGCGGTGAGGTCGGCGGTGAGGGGCATCTCGGTTACGCGTCAATCCAACGGGCGGTCTCGCCGCAGGGGGCTCTCGAGGAGGAGGGCGGCTCGGGCCGCCCTCCTTTGGTCAGTGGTGGTCCGTGTCGGCGATGACCGGAAGCGTCTCGTACTGGTGGAACGGCGGCGGAGAGGTCAGCGTCCATTCGAGCGTCGTCGCACCCTCGCCCCACGGGCTGTTCGCGGCCTGCTCCTTGTTCTGGAAGGCTTTCCAGACGCCGTAGAGGAAGACGAGAATGCCGACGGCGAAGATGTACGAGCCGAACGAGGCGACCTTGTTCCACCCGGCGAAGGCGTCCGGATAGTCCGCATAACGACGCGGCATGCCGGCGAGGCCGAGGAAGTGCATCGGGAAGAACAGGATGTTCGCACCGATGAAGGCGATCCAGAAGTGGAGGATGCCGATCCATTCGGGGATGATCCGGCCGCTCATCTTCGGGAACCAGTAGTAGATGCCGCCGAAGATCATGAAGACCGCGCCGAGCGACAGCACGTAGTGGAAGTGCGCGACCACGTAATAGGTGTCGTGCATGTAGCGGTCGACGCCGGCATTCGCGAGCACGACGCCGGTGACGCCGCCGACCGTGAACAGGAAGATGAAGCCGATCGCCCAGTGCATGGCGGCGGAGAAGCGGATCGAGCCGCCCCACATCGTCGCGATCCAGGAGAAGATCTTCACGCCCGTCGGGACCGCGATGACCATCGTCGCGAAGACGAAATAGGCCTGGGTCTGGAGCGAGAGCCCGACCGTGTACATGTGGTGAGCCCAGACCACGAAGCCGACGACGCCGATCGCCACCATCGCGTAGGCCATGCCGAGATAGCCGAAGATCGGCTTCTTCGAGAAGGTCGAGATGATGTGCGAGACGATGCCGAAGGCCGGCAGGATCATGATGTAGACTTCGGGGTGGCCGAAGAACCAGAACAGGTGCTGGTACAGGATCGGGTCGCCGCCGCCGGCCGGATCGAAGAACGTCGTGCCGAAGTTGCGGTCCGTCAGCAGCATCGTGATCGCGCCGGCGAGCACGGGCAGCGACAGCAGCAGCAGGAACGCGGTCACGAGGATCGACCAGGCGAAGAGCGGCATCTTGTGCAGCGTCATGCCCGGCGCGCGCATGTTCAGGATGGTCGTGATGAAGTTGATCGCGCCCAGGATCGAGGCTGCGCCGGCGAGGTGCAGCGACAGGATGCCGAAATCGAGGGCGGGTCCCGGATGGCCGGAGACGGAGAGGGGCGGATACACCGTCCAGCCGCCGCCGAAGCCCTTCACGCCCGGAGCGCCCTCGAAGAACAGCGAGAGGATCAGAAGGCAGAAGGCCGAGACCGTCAGCCAGAACGAGATGTTGTTCATGCGCGGGAACGCCATGTCAGGCGCGCCGATCATGAGGGGGACGAACCAGTTCCCGAAGCCGCCGATCAGGGCCGGCATGACCAGGAAGAACACCATGATCAGGCCGTGGCCCGTCACGAAGACGTTGAAGAGCTGCGGATTGGAGAAATACTGCAGGCCCGGATCCTGCAGCTCGAGCCGCATCGCGATCGACAGGCCACCGCCGACGAGGCCGGCGATGAACGCGAAGATCAGATAGAGCGTGCCGATGTCCTTGTGATTGGTCGACAGCAGCCACCGGCGCCAGCCGGTCGGCGTGTGGTGGTCGTGATCATGAGCATGATCGGCGTGGGTGTCGGCTGCGTGTGCCATGGCGAGACCCTTCGGTCCTCCTGATCGATTGCGTTATCGGACCGCTGCGTCGGCGAGGCGGCTGGCCCCGGCCGGCGCGTCGGTCGACGCGAATTTCTTCTGGGCTTCGGCGAGCCACGCGGCGTAGGCGGCTTCGCTGACGACCTTGACGGTGATGGGCATGTAGGCGTGCCTCTGCCCGCAGAGCTCGGAGCACTGTCCGTGGTAGACGCCCTCGCGCTCGGCCTTGAACCAGGTTTCGTTCATGCGGCCCGGCATCGCGTCGATCTTGATGCCGAAGGACGGCACGGCGAAGGCGTGGATGACGTCGGCGGCTGTCACCTGGAGACGCACAATCTTGTTCACGGGGACGACGACGTCGTTGTCGGTCGCGAGCAGCCTGAGCTGGCCGGGCTTCAGATCCTTCTCCTCGACGAGGTTGGCATCGAACTTGAAGCCGCCCTTGCCGTCCTTGTCGCCGGCATACTCGTATTCCCAGTACCAGGAATGGCCGGTCGTCTTGATGGTGATGTCGGCCGGCGGAATGATCAGCTGCTTGCGCAGGAGCCGGAAGGAGGGGACCGCGATCATCACCAGGATCAGGACCGGCACGACGGTCCAGAGGACCTCGATCGTGGTGTTGTGAGACGTCTTCGAGGGCGTCGGATTGGTCTTCTCGTTGAAGCGCCAGATGCAATAGCCGAGGAGCCCGGCCACGAAGACCGTGATGATCGTGATGATCCACATCAGAAGGGTGTGGAACCAATGGATGTCGCGAGCGACCTCGGTCACGGGGGTCTGCATCGCGATCTGCCAGGGCTCGGGTGCCCCCGTTCCGGCCGCGGCGGCCGCTCCCGCCCATATCACCAAACCGACGGCACAGAGCCGGATCGCCATCGCCCGCGCAGACACGTTCACCACCAGCACCCTCTCGACATCCGGCCCCGATTCCGTCCCATTCGCGATGCGCGAAGGGGGGGAGAGGCCGACATGCGGCGTCTCTAGGTTAGAATGTCCTAAGACCACAACGTCGGACGGGACGCAATCGCGCCGCGTTCGGGTGATTATGCGTCATTTGCGCTGCTTGCCGTCGGTGGCTCGCTTGACACTCCGGATGGTGCGTGGTCGGTCGCGGCCCTCGGCCAACCGTCGTTCAGGACGGGAGAGGTGATGATTTCAGAACGTGGACGACGCCGGAATTCCGGTCTTCGGCGGACGGCTGCTGCGGTCGTCTGCGCAACGGCACTGGCCTTCGGCGGGATCGCCGCCGGATCGCACGCGGCCCGGGCGCAGGGCGTGGTCAAGAACACCTTTGGTGACTGGCAGCTGCGCTGCGAGACGCCCGCCGGTGCCCAGAGCGAGCAATGCGCGCTGGTGCAGAACGTCGCGGCCGATGACCGGCCCAACGTGACGCTGCTGGTGATCGTGTTGAAGACGGCCGACGGCAAGGGCCGCCTCCTTCGGGCGGTGGCGCCTCTGGGCGTCCTTCTTCCTGCGGGGCTCGGCCTCAAGATCGATTCGGCCGATGTCGGCCGCTCGGGCTTCGTGCGCTGCCTGACCACGGGCTGCGTCGCCGAGGTGGCGATGGACGACAACCTGGTCACGCAGCTCAAGGCCGGCAAGCAGGCGACCTTCATCGTCTATCAGACCCCCGAGGAGGGAATCGGCATTCCCGTCTCCCTCGAAGGGTTCGGACCCGGCTACGATGCGCTTCCGTGAGGTGAGACAGATGCGTCCGGTTGTTGCTTTCCTCGCCCCCTCCAGGAATCTCGCGGGTGCGGTCGTCCTCGCCCTTGCCGCCGGCGCCTGCGGCGTCGTGGAGGGCGCGGGTTCGGCTCTCGGTGGCCTGACCGGTGCCGGCTCCGCCGCGACCCAGCCGGCATCGGGCGAGGGGCCGGTCCCCTCGTCGTACTGCCCCCAGGTGCTCGTCTCGGACGGCCGCTCGTCCATCAGCCATGGCGGCTCGCAGGTCTCGATCTCGAACATCGCCCGCGAATGCCTCGAGCGTGACGACCGTTCGATTCTGGTCCGGGTCGGGGTGGAGGGGCTCGCACTGCTGGGGCCGAGCGGCGGCTCCGGCCGCTTCAGCGTGCCCGTGACGTTCCGAATCGTCAGGGGCGACTCGGTGGTCGCGACGCGCGTGCAGAACGCGTCCGTGGTGATCCCGGCCGGTCAGGCCCAGGCGATGTTCCAGGTGGTCGAGGGCGGGCTCGTGGTCCCGCCTCGGACCGGAGAATTCGATATCGAGGTCGGTCTCGGCGGTGGGGGCGGCGCTCGCCGCCGCTGACCGTCCCGATCCTGGCGATCAGCAGGCGATCGTGCCGCAGGTCGCCGCATCCGCGACCATCCGTGCCAGGCTCTTCGGTCCCGGATAGCCGAGGACGACGGCGCCGCCGACGACATAGGACGGCGTCGCGCTGATGCCGAGCGAGGCGGCGAGGCTCATCTGACGGCGCAGCATGGTGCCGATCTCGTCCGAATCGGCGATGCGCTCGATCTCGGCGCGGTCGTGGCCGAGTTCCGCCGCGGTCTCGAGGGCACGCGGCCCGTCGATCCGGCCCTTGAGGGCGAACAATCTCTTGTGGAGCGCGTAGGACGCGGCGGCGCCATGGCGCTTGAGCACGGCGAGATCGACCTTCGTCGCCTGTGCGGAGGCGGGCGACAGGATGGGGTTGCCGACGAGCCCGACCCGCAGGTCGCCGCGTGTGCGCTGCAGAGCGTCGCGGGCATCGTCCGCCGCCCGGCACCAGGGGCAATTGTAGTCGTAGAACTCCACGAGCTGCACCGCCGCGCCCTTCGGCCCGGCCCAGATGGCGCCCGGCAGGTCCTCGACATCCTCGACGAGCTCTGTCGGTGCCCGGGTGTTCGGCACGGGCTGGCCCTCGTCGCCGCGGACCGCGAACCACTGATTGGCCGCCGATCCCGCGGTGCTCGCGGCACGCACCGACGCCGGCACGGCCGCTGCGGCGGCGATCAGGAGAGCCCGTCTTCGATCGATCATGGTGCCTCGTTCCATGCCCTCGCGGACGCGTCCGTGCCCGATCGCACCGTGCGGAGGCGGAATGGAGGCGAGCGTCTGGGGCGAGGTCGGGACGCGTTGACAGGTCGTGCCGTGCCTCCCTAAGACTGACGGGCCGTCGATCCTCGCGGGAGAGTTCGGCCGAAGGCTCGCCTTCGTCGACGCCGAAGGCGCAACCGCCCCGGAAACGCTCAGGCATCAGGACCGCGAGGAGCTGGCACTCTGGAAAGCGATGGCGACCCCCGGATCTCGGAGGGCGTCATCCACCGACGGGGGTAACTCGCGGCACGTGCCGCGGGGAAATCTCTCAGGTCCCGGGACAGAGGGGGCGTGACGGTGCAGGGCTGCGAGCGATCGCGGCCGCAGCCTCGTCGCGACATCCTGTTCCGGAGAGCGCATGGCCGACGATCATCACGACGGACCCCTGCTGGAGACGCCGCTCGCGTCCCTGCACCAGTCCCTGGGCGCGCGGATGGTGCCCTTCGCCGGCTATGCCATGCCGGTCCAGTATCCGACCGGCATCCTGGCGGAGCATGCCTGGACCCGCGAGCATGCGGGTCTCTTCGACGTCTCGCATATGGGGCAATGCGTCCTCGCCGGTCCCGATTTCGAGACGACCGCCCGTGCGCTCGAGGCGCTGGTTCCGGCCGACATCCTCGGGCTGAAGCCCGGCCAGCAGCGCTACACGCAGCTCCTCAACGAGGAAGGCGGCATCGTGGACGACCTCATGGTCGTGCGGCCGTCCGATCCGGCGCGGGGCGGCGAGATCCTGCTCGTCGTCAATGCCGGCACGAAGGAGGCCGATTACCGCCTCATCGAGGCGTCGCTGCCCGAGGGGATCGAGCTTCGGCGCATGGACGATCACGCGCTGCTGGCCCTTCAGGGGCCAGACGCCGTGGCGGTCCTCTCCGGCCTCGCCCCGGATTGCGCGGCGATGACCTTCATGTCGGTGCGTCCTCTCGAGATCGGCGGCATCGCGACCCATACGAGCCGCTCCGGCTATACGGGCGAGGACGGCTACGAGATCTCCGTCCCCGCCTCGGCCGCCGCGGATCTCTGGGCGAAGCTCACAGCGGACGAACGCGTCAAGCCGGTCGGGCTCGGCGCGCGCGATTCGCTCCGGCTCGAGGCCGGCCTGCCGCTCTACGGGCACGACATCAATCAGGAGACCTCGCCGATCGAGGCCGGCCTCGCCTGGTCGATCCAGAAGCGGCGCCGGATCGAGGGCGGCTTCCCGGGCCAGCTCCGCATCGCAGGCGAGCTCGCGGAGGGTCCGATCCGTCGCCGCGTCGGTCTGCGCATCGAGGGCAGGGCCCCGGCCCGCGAGCATGCCGAGATCGTCGATTCGGCCGGCGAGCTCATCGGCAAGGTGACCTCGGGCGGCTTCGCGCCGACGGTCGGCGCACCCATCGCGATGGGCTACGTCGTCTCCGACTTCGCTGCCCCCGGCACGGCGCTCGGCGTCAGCCTGCGCGGCCGCACCATTGCCGGCACGGTCGTGCCGATGCCCTTCACGCCCCATCGCTACAAACGCTGACGGCTCCCGCCCTCAGCCGCCGCCACAGGAGCTTTCCATGACCGTCCGCTACACCAAGGACCACGAGTACATCCGCGTCGAGGGCGATACCGGCACGGTCGGCATCTCCGATTACGCCCAGGCCCAGCTCGGCGACGTCGTCTATGTCGAGCTGCCCGCGATCGGCCGCGTCCTGAACAAGGGCGACGAGGCGGCGGTGGTCGAGAGCGTGAAGGCGGCGAGCGAGGTCTTCGCGCCCGTCTCCGGCACCGTCACCGCCACCAATTCCGAGCTCGAAGGCGCGCCGGCCCTCGTCAACGAGGATTCGGCCGGGAAGGGCTGGTTCCTCCGGCTCCAGATCACCGATCCCGCAGAGCTCGACGGCCTCATGACCGAGGAGGCCTATGCCGAGTTCATCGCCTCGATCAGCTGAGGCGGGCGCTTGGTCGAGCATGTCTATACGGCCGCGGTCGAATGGCGGCGGGGTGAGGGCGAGGCCTTCACCGACAACCGCTACGGCCGGGGCCACCTCTGGACCTTCGACGGCGGCGTCTCGGTGCCGGCCTCGTCGGCGCCCTCCTCGGTGCGCGTGCCGTATTCGCGCGAGGATGCCGTCGATCCCGAGGAGGCGCTCGTCGCGGCCCTGTCGAGCTGCCACATGCTCTTCTTCCTGAGCTTCGCGGCCAAGGCCGGCTACGTCGTCGACCGCTATCGCGACGACGCGTCCGGCACGATGGCCCCGAACGAATCCGGCCGGCTCCACCTGAGCCGCGTGACGCTCGCGCCGGCCGTCGCCTTTTCCGGCGAGTCGCAGCCCGACGCCCCCGCGATCGAGGCGCTGCACCACGCCGCCCACGACCATTGCTACATCGCGAATTCGGTGAGGGCCGAGATCGTGATCGAGCCGAGAACCTTCTGAGGCCGAACCATGCGCTATCTTCCCCTGACGGAGGCCGATCGGGCCTCGATGCTCGCGCGGATCGGCGTCGCCGAGATCGATGCGCTCTTCGCCGACGTGCCGGATGGCGCGCTCCTTCGCGACTTGCCCGACCTGCCCCGGCGGAAGGGCGAGATGGAGGTCGAGCGCATCCTCGGCCGCATGGCGGCGCGGAACGTCGCCGCGTCCTCGGTGCCCTTCTTCGTCGGGGCCGGTGCCTACAAGCACCACATCCCCGCGACCGTGGACCACGTCATCCAGCGCTCGGAGTTCCTGACGAGCTACACGCCCTACCAGCCCGAGATCGCGCAGGGCACGCTGCAATATCTGTTCGAGTTCCAGACCCAGGTCGCGGCTCTCACCGGCATGGAGGTGGCGAACGCGTCCATGTATGACGGCTCGACCGGCACCGCCGAAGCCGTCCTGATGGCGCATCGCGTGACGCGCCGGCGCAAGGCCGTGCTGTCGGGCGGCCTGCACGCGCATTACGCGGAGGTCGTGCGCACCACGACGCAGATGGCGGGCGACGAGGTCGTCTCGCTGCCGCCGGACGTGACGGCCTCCGAGGACATCATCGCCCGGATCGACGACGAGACCTCCTGCGTCGTCGTCCAGAGCCCCGACGTCTTCGGCAATCTGCGCGACCTCCGCCCCATCGCGGCGGCGGCGCAGAAGCATGGCGCGCTGCTGATCGCGGTCTTCACCGAGGCGGTCTCCCTCGGCCTCGTCGAATCGCCCGGTGCCCAGGGGGCGGACATCGTCGTCGGCGAGGGCCAGTCGATCGGCGTGCCGCTCTCGTTCGGCGGCCCCTATGTCGGGCTTTTCGCGACGCGCCAGAAATACATCCGCCAGATGCCCGGCCGGTTGTGCGGTGAGACCGTCGACGCCGAGGGCCGGCGCGGCTTCGTGCTGACGCTCTCGACCCGAGAGCAGCATATCCGCCGCGACAAGGCGACATCGAATATCTGCACGAATTCGGGGCTTTGCTGCCTCGCCTTCACGATTCACATGAGCCTTCTCGGAGAGGCCGGACTGTCCCGCCTCGCCCGGATCAACCACGCCGCCGCCATCAAGCTCGCCGATGCGCTCGCCGCCGTGCCGGGCGTCGAGGTCATGACGAAGGCCTTCTTCAACGAGATCACGCTGCGCCTGCCGAAACCCGCCGCGGGCGTGGTCGAGACGCTGGCGGGGCAGGGCATCCTCGCGGGCGTTCCGGCCTCGCGCCTCTATCCGGGGCAAGGCCTCGACGACCTCCTCATCGTCGCCTCGACCGAGGTCAACACCGACGAGGACCGCGCCGCGCTCGTGACGGCGCTGACGGGAGCGCTGGCGTGACCCTGCGCCGGCACCTCCCCACCGCTACCGCGGGGAGGGTTGGTGCGCTGGCGATTGCCGTGGCGGTCGTTCTGTCGTTCGTGCTCCCGGCCGAGGCCCAGCCCGTCCAACAGCGGCAGGTCGGGTCGTGGGTGCTGAAATGGGGCAAGGGGCGGATGGGCGCCTATTGCACCGTCGAGACGGCACAGGCCGGGCGCACGCTCGGCTACCAGGCCCTGAAATCGGGCGAGGGCTATTTCGGCATCCGGAACCCGGCCTGGGCCTGGACGCCGCGCGCCGCCTACGATGTCCGGCTGAGCATCGCCGGGGGCGCGGAATGGAGCGGCAAGGCCGTCTCCGCCCTTCCCGATACGCTGGTGCTGCCGGTCGCCGCGAATTCAGATCCCGCTCCCGTCGCGGCCATGGAGGCCGGACGATCCGCCTCCCTCGAGGTCGAGGGCGGAACGATCACCTTCGATCTCACCGATTTCCCCGAAGCCGCGAAGGCTCAGCGCGACTGCCTCGCCCAGCCGGGCTGAGGACGCGACGAGCCGAGCAGGAGCCACCTTCATGATGAACCGCCAGGGACGCCCGTCCTCCACCGAAGGCTCGGTCCTTGCCGAGCACCCGACCTTCACCGGCAACCGCGCGCTCGCACAGGAGGAGCCGCTCCTCTTCGAGATCGGACGCGCCGATGTCACGGGCGTCGATCTCGACGAGCCCGAAGCCTTCACGCCGCGTCTCGGCGGGCTGGAGCGGACGGTGCCGATCGGGCTGCCGGGCCTCTCCGAGCCCGAGACGATGCGCCATTACGTCCGGCTCAGCCAGCAGAATTACGGCATCGATACCGGCCTGTTCCCGCTCGGCTCCTGCACGATGAAGCACAATGCGCGGCTGAACGAGAAGATGGCGCGGCTGCCGGGCTTCGGCGACGTCCACCCGCTCCAGCCGGTCTCGACGGTCCAGGGCGCGCTGGAACTCATGGCGGAGCTCTCGCGCTACCTGACCGAACTCACCGGCATGCCGGCCGTGGCCCTCCAGCCGAAGGCAGGCGCGCATGGCGAACTCTGCGGCCTGATGGCCATCAAGGCGGCCATCGCCGCGCGCGGCGAGGCCGAGACCCGCAACGTCGTCCTCGTGCCCGAATCCGCCCACGGCACCAATCCGGCGACCGCCGCGCTGATCGGCTTCAAGGTGAGGTCGGTTCCGGCGCGCGACGACGGCTGGGTCCATATCGCGGATGTGCGCCCGCTCCTCGGCCCCGACATCGCGGCCATCATGCTGACGAACCCGAACACCTGCGGCCTGTTCGAGCCGCGGGCGAAGATGATCGCGGACGCGCTGCATGAATGCGGCGGCTACTTCTATTGCGACGGCGCCAATTTCAACGCCATCGTCGGCAAGGTCCGGCCGGGCGATCTCGGCGTCGACGCCATGCATATCAACCTGCACAAGACCTTCTCGACCCCGCATGGGGGAGGGGGGCCGGGCGCGGGGCCGGTCGTCCTGTCCGAGCGGCTCGCGCCCTATGCGCCGGTGCCGTTCGTCGTGGACGTGGAGGAAGTGAGCTACAAGGACGCTGGTCCGGCGTCGGTTTCAGCACTCGTCGAAGCAGCGCGCGGCCGGGGGACCGTCACTTCGGACGAAGTTTTGGCGCTTCGGAAGCCCGAACTTTTCTCGAAGGACGGTTGGGATGCAGCGGTGGCCGAACTGCGCGCCGCTGGTATCGAGGTGACGGGAGATCCATCGCCGCTCGTCGTCAGGCATTCATCCCTAGATTTGATCGAGGATGCTGCCTGGTATGATGAGGATGCGCAGCCCTTCGGCCGCATGGTCGCCTTCCATGGCCAGATGGGGATGTTCGTGCGGGCGCTCGCCTACATGCTCTCGCACGGGGCGGACGGGATGCGGCAGGCTTCGGAGGACGCCGTCCTCGGCGCGAACTACATCCGCGCCTCGCTGTCGGACCTGATGTCGCTCCCCTTCGGCGACAAGCCCTGCATGCACGAGGTGCTGTTCGACGATACGTGGCTGGCCGATACGGGCGTCACGACCCTCGATTTCGCCAAGGCGATGATCGACGAGGGCTACCACCCGATGACGATGTATTTCCCGCTCGTCGTCCACGGCGCGATGCTGATCGAGCCGACGGAATCGGAATCGAAGGCCTCGCTCGACCTCTTCATCGCCGCGATGCGCGATCTCGCCATGGCGGCCAAGGCCAAGCAGACCGAGCGCTTCAAGGGAGCCCCGTTCCATGCCCCCCGCCGCCGCCTCGACGAGACGGGCGCGGCGCGGAAGCCGGTTCTGCGCTGGACGCCGCCGGCACCGGTGGCCGCCCAGGCGGCGGAATAGCCCCGGGACGGGCCGGCTCAACTCCAACCCTCCCCTGGAGGGGGAGGGCCATCGCCTGCGGTTGGCGTGACGCTTCGCGACTTCCTTCCCCCTCGTGGGGAAGGTGGTCCCGAGCGAAGCGGAGGGCCGGATGGGGGGCGCTCCACCTCCCCGACGTTGGGGTAGGCGGCACGCCCCCACCCCGGTTCGAAGCTTCGCTTCGACTCGGCCCTCCCCGCAAGGGGGAGGGGTGGTGCGCCATCACCGCCACGCCCATCCAAGTCCGCCGTCATGACAAGCCCTGCCGGCAGAGCCGAACGGGCCATTGCCGCGCATCCCGTCTCCTGCGACAGGAGAGGCGGCATCCCGGCGTCACGATCGGGACGGACCCCAAGGAAGGAAGCGACGGGCATGGAACTCGAGGGCAGGATCGCGCTCATCACCGGTGCCGGATCGGGGCTCGGGCTCGCGACGGCGCGAGCCTTCGCCCGCGAGGGCGCGAAGGTCGTCATCAACGACCTCCGCGAGGAGACGGCGAGAGAGGCGGCCGCCACGCTTGGGCCGGATCACGGCGCCGTGGGCGGCGACGTCTCGAAGGAGGCCGATGTCGAGGCGATGGTCCGGTCGGTGATCGACCGGTTCGGACGCATCGACATCCTGGTCAACAATGCCGGCGTGCCCGACAGCTTCGCCCCGACCATCGACCAGCCGCTCGCGCATTGGCAGCGCCTGATCGACATCCATCTGACCGGGACCTACCTCGTCTCGAAGACGGTCGCCCCGCACATGATCCGCCAGGGCGGGGGCGCGATGGCGAACGTCTCCTCCATCGCCGGCGTGATGGGCCTGCCCGTCCGCACGGCCTACAGCGCGGCCAAGGCGGGGATCAGCATGCTGACCCGCGTGCTCGGCTGCGAATGGGGGCCGCACAACATCCGCGTGAACGCCGTCGCGCCCGGCTACATCCTGACGCCCCTCACCGACGGGCTGATGAAGGAGGGCAAGCTCGACGTGAACGCCATCCGCAAGCGCACGCCGATGGGCAAGATGGGCCGGCCGGAGGACATCGCCGAGGCCATGGTCTTCCTGTGCTCGGACCGGGCGCGCTTCATCACGACCATCACCATGCCGGTGGATGGCGGCTACTGCGCCTGGGGCGCGCCGAGCGACGCCTTCCCCGGCAATCTCGACGACGTGGTCACGATCGCGTGAGCCGCTCGCATCGCTTGAAGGAGGCCGCATGAAGCTCTTCGATCTCACCGGCCGCGTCGCCATCGTCACCGGAGGCAATGGCGGGATCGGCCTCGGCATGGCGAAAGGCCTCGCCGAGGCGGGCGCCCGCGTCGCGATCACGGGCCGCAACGCGGCGAAGGCCGAGGCCGCGCTGAAGGAACTCGGCCCGCACGCCTTCTTCGTCGAGGCGGAGGTCTCGGACCGCGATGCCTGTTTCGCCATGGTCGAGGAGGTGGCGCGGAAGGCCGGACGCGTCGACATCCTCATCGCCAATGCCGGCATCGCCAACCGCAAGCGCCCCGAGGCGCTGACGGAAGAGGATTGGCGCGGCCTCCTCGACATCAACCTGTCCGGCGCCTTCTTCTGCTGCCAGGCCGTCTATCCGCACATGCAGAAGGCGGGCGGGGGCAAGATCGTCACCATCGGCTCGATGCTGTCGCTCTTCGGGGCTCCGTTCGGGGCGGCCTATGGGGCGAGCAAGGGCGGCATCATGCAGCTCACGAAATCCCTCGCCACCGCCTGGGCGGCGGACGGCATCCAGGTCAATTGCGTCCTGCCGGGCTGGATCGACACCGATCTCGCGGTCGGCGCGCGCGCCCAGGTCGACGGCCTGAACGAGCATGTTCTGAAGCGCACGCCCGCCAAGCGCTGGGGACGGGGCGATGACCTCGCCGGCATCGCCGTGTTCCTCGCGAGCGAGGCGTCGGATTACGTGACCGGCACGGCGATCCCGGTCGATGGCGGGTACGCGGCGCAGAGCTGACGGCCCGGCATTCGTCGAAAGGAGGGGGGCGGATGCCCGCCTCCTCTCATGACGTTGCGGCCGATTGCCGGTAACGTCGAGGCGGGTTGCCGCCGCGCGGCCTCCCAATGCGCCGACAATAAGCATCCCGCGGGCCTCCCGAACGGCGATGCAGGGAGGAACATCGATGCAAGTGGGTTGGACCCGTCGTTTGGCGCTCGGCGCCGGGGCTGCGGCGATCCTCGCGCCGCGCAGCGCCTTCGCCAACACCTATCCGATCCGTCCGGTGAAATGGATCGTGCCCTATCCGCCGGGCGGCACGACGGACGTGCTCGCGCGCCTGGTCGCGGAGCCGCTGAGCCGCCGCCTCGGGCAGCAGGTCTATATCGAGAACCGCCCGGGCGCCGGCAACAACATCGGCACCGAGGCCGTGATCAATGCCGAGCCAGACGGCTACACGATCCACCTCACCAACCCGGCCAACGGCATCAACGCGACGCTCTACAAGAAGCTGAACTTCAACTTCGTGCGCGATCTCGCGCCCGTCGCCGGCATCACGCGGTCTCCGAACATCATGGAGATCAACCCCAAGCTTCCGGTGAAGACCGTCCAGGAGTTCATCGACTACTGCAAGGCCCATCCCGGCAAGGTGAACATGGCGTCGTCCGGCCTCGGCACGTCCGTCCATATGTCGGGCGAGCTCTTCAAGTTCATGACCGGCGTCGACATGGTGCACGTGCCCTATCGCGGCGCCGGCCCCGCCCTGACCGACATGATCTCCGGCCAGGCGCATGTGCTGTTCGACAATCTGCCGTCCTCGATAGAGCACGTCCGCGCGGGCAGCCTGCGCGCGCTGGCCGTGACGACGACGGAGCGCTCGCCGGCCCTGCCCGACGTGCCGACCGTCGCGGATACGGTGCCGGGCTACGAGGCCAGCGCCTGGTTCGGGATCTCGGCGCCGAAGAAGACGCCTCCCGAGATCATCGCGCGGCTGAACAAGGAGGTGAGCGAGATCCTCAAGGACCCGGCCATGATCAAGAGGCTGGCGGATCTCGGCGGCACCCCCATGCCGCTCTCGCCCGAGGGCTTCGGCAAGGTGATCGTCGAAGAGACCGAGAAGTGGAAGAAGGTCGTCGAATTCTCCGGCGCGAAGCTGGACTGACGACCGTCCTGAGTCGCCGCCGGCGGCCCATCACCACCATGTCGCGTCATCGTCCCTCCCGGCGAGGGTGACGCGACATCCGCGCGGGGCTTGTGTTCCGCGGCCGGATCGAGCGATGTTCGTCCCGGATGACATGCTGCCACTGAGGAGGTCCGATGGCGGAGCCACGCCCGTTCTCCCTTCACGTGTCCGACGAGGCGCTTGCCGATCTGCGCCAGCGCCTCGCCTTGACGCGGCTGCCGGACCAGACCCCCGGCGAGCCCTGGGCCTACGGCACGGAAGTCGGCTACATGAGCGAACTCGTCCGCTATTGGCGCGACGCCTTCGACTGGCGCCGGGAGGAGGCCTGGCTCAACGCCTTCCCGCAATTCAAGGTGCAGCTCGACGATGTCGATGTGCATTGCCTGTATGTCGAAGGGAAGGGGCCGAACCCGCGCCCGCTGCTGCTGTGCCACGGCTGGCCGGGCTCGGTCTTCGAGTTCCTGAACTTCATCCCGCGCCTCACGGACCCTGCCCGGTTCGGGCTCGACCCGAGCCTGTCCTTCACGGTCGTCGCGCCCTCGCTGCCGGGATACGGCCTCTCCTTCGCGCCCGGGCAGAAGCGTTTCTCGGTCGAGGAGATCGCCGACCGGCTCGTCGAGGTCATGGCGGCGTTCGGCTATGGCCGCTTCCTCGTCCAGGGCGGCGACTGGGGCGGCTTCACCGCGGCGCGGATGGCCTATGCGCATCCGGACAACGTCGAGGGAATCCACCTGAACATCATGCCTTTGCCGCGTGACGGGAAGACGAACCAGGGCTCGACGCCCGAGGAGAAGGCGCATTTCGATCATCTCGGCGCCTGGCTCAAGGACGGGACAGGCTACCAGTGGATCCAGGGCACGAAGCCGCAGACCCTCGCCTTCGCGCTGACCGACTCCCCGGCGGGCCTCGCCGCCTGGATCGTGGAGAAGTTCCGATCCTGGTCGGATTGCGAGGGCGTCATCGAGAATGCGATCCCCCGCGACCACATGCTGGCGAACATCGCGCTCTATTGGTTCACCGGCGCGATCGGCTCGTCCTTCTGGCCCTATTACACGCGCATGCACAGCGAGTGGCCCGTTCCGCCCGGCGGGAAGGTCATGCGGCCCACGGCCTATGCCGAGTTCCCGAAGGAGATGGTCCGGCCGCCGCGATCGCTGGCGGAAGAGATGTTCGCCGATATCCGCCGCTGGACCGTGATGCCGAAAGGCGGCCATTTCGCCGCGCTGGAGCAGCCCGATCTTCTCGTCGAAGACGTGCGGGCCTTCGTCTCGGCCCTTTGAGGTCGGGGCGGACGAGCCGCTGAAGGGGGATAACGGCCGCTACAAGCCATACCTGGACGACATGGCTGCCCTCCGTGACATCGGATCGCAGCCTGGAAGGGCCCAACTTTGCCATGGCCTCGCCCCGTTGTGGCCGGGAGGGCACACTACTTTGGCCGCGTTCTTGATAGACTTAGCGCTCTTTCCGAAAAACAGCCCTTCCCAGCGATGACCACTCGACGCGCCCTTTTGGCCATGATGATCGGCGCCCCCGTGGCGGCCTGTCAGACGGCTCGCCAGGAGCCCTTGACGCTGACCTCCGCCCAGCAGGCGGATGCGGATTACGCGCGCTGGTACACCGGCACGATCCCCGACGGCGAATACGAGATCCCGAAGGTCGATCGCAGCCTGCTGGATCCGTCTCTCGCTCCGACCGAGGTCGCCTATTCCAGCGCGCACCGGCCGGGCACGATCGTCGTCGATGTCGACGAGAAGCGCCTCTACCACGTGCAGGAGGGCGGGATGGCTCGCCGCTACGGCGTCGCGGTCGGGCGGCAGGGCTACACCCTGCGCGGAACGGGCACGATCGGCCGCAAGGCCAAGTGGCCGAGCTGGACGCCGACGGCGAACATGCTCCGGCTGCGGCCCACCATGCAGCGCCATGCCGGCCCCGGCCTCGCCAATCCCCTCGGCGCCCGTGCGCTCTATCTGTACCGGGGAAGCCAGGACACGATGTTCCGCATCCACGGGACGAACGAGCCGTGGTCCATCGGCACCTCGGTCTCGTCCGGCTGCATCCGCATGCTCAACGAGGACGTGCTCGAGCTCTACGACAACGTCCAGGTCGGGGCGACCGTCGTCGTCCGCCGAAGCGGCGCTGCGCCGACCTCCGCCTGACGTGACCCGCCTCCGGCGACGCGACGTCGTCCTCGGAGCAGCGTCCTTGGCCCTGCCTGCGAGCGCGCAGGCGCAGGGCTCGGTATCCGGGATCGCGCGCAACGACGAGGGCGCCCCGCTCGCCGGGGTCAAGGTCGAAGCCGTCTATCAGACCGTCTCGGCCCCGCGGCTGCCCTATGGCGGGCGCAGCATCAAGGCGGTGGGCGAGACCGGGCCCGACGGGCGCTACAGCCTGTCGCTCGCGGGATTGCCGCCCGGCGAATACAGCGCCAACGCCTATCAGATCATCGTCAATGGCGGCCGCAGGCTGCAGATCGATCTCGTCGCGAGCGACACCGCCACCTTCGGGTCGCACGAAGCCGTCCGCCGCGATTTCCGGCAAGAGATGGTCGAAAGCTCG
This sequence comes from Enterovirga rhinocerotis, assembly GCF_004363955.1. Classification (GTDB taxonomy): domain Bacteria; phylum Pseudomonadota; class Alphaproteobacteria; order Rhizobiales; family Beijerinckiaceae; genus Enterovirga; species Enterovirga rhinocerotis. Next base: position 1,835,235 of record NZ_SNZR01000011.1, on the reverse strand, counting down.
CCCGAACTCCCCTACGGCAACGGCGGCGTGTTCGTGATCGAGAACGCGATCTCGGACTATACGGATCTGAGCGAAGCCGAGATCTCGCTGGTGCCCCGCAGGGGCGCCCGCCCGATCACGAAGCGTGTCCGCAGGACGGGAGAAGGGCTTGTCGTCACCGGCATCCCCTTCGGGACCTATCGGGTCTCGGCCCGGCTCGGAGGCCGCCCGCTCGCCCTTCGCCTGTGGGGGCCGGATATCGCGGATCGCTATGCCGAAACCGTCGAACACGATTTCACCATGGGCGCGCTCGGCAACCAGTTCCGGGTCCTCGCCCGGCTCCCCGACGGTTAAAATTCCTGAGGTTTCAGCGCTCGGATGGCCCTCGTCGCCTTGAAGGCGCGGGGCTTCTGCCTATATCGGTTCCATCGCTGGGGAACGTCGCATCGCCGCAGGTCTGCCCGATGCCCCGGACCCCGTTTTCATCACCATGGGCCGGGTCGCCTCGCTGGGGCCCGGCGGTCTGCTTGAAGGGTGAGGGATCCCACCATGGCTAAAGTTATCGGTATCGACCTCGGCACCACCAATTCGTGTGTCGCGGTCATGGAAGGCTCGACGCCGAAGGTGATCGAGAATCAGGAAGGCGCGCGCACGACGCCGTCCATCGTCGCGTTCACGGATGACGGGGAGCGGCTCGTCGGCCAGCCGGCCAAGCGCCAGGCGGTCACGAACCCCGACCGCACCTTCTTCGCGATCAAGCGCCTGATCGGGCGCACCTTCGACGACCCCATGACCAAGAAGGACATGGGTCTCGTCCCCTACAAGATCGTCAAGGGCGGCAACAGCGACGCCTGGGTCGAGGCGGACGGCAAGTCCTACTCCCCGTCGCAGATCTCCGCCTTCACGCTGCAGAAGATGAAGGAGACGGCCGAGTCGCATCTCGGCCAGCCCGTCACGCAGGCCGTGATCACGGTTCCCGCCTATTTCAACGACGCCCAGCGCCAGGCGACCAAGGATGCCGGCAAGATCGCCGGCCTCGACGTGCTGCGCATCATCAACGAGCCGACGGCGGCCGCGCTCGCCTATGGGCTCGACAAGAAGACGGCCGGTACCATCGCGGTCTATGACCTCGGCGGCGGCACCTTCGACGTCTCGATCCTCGAGATCGGCGACGGCGTCTTCGAGGTGAAGTCGACGAACGGCGACACCTTCCTCGGCGGCGAGGATTTCGACAACCGAGTCGTCGAGTATCTCGCCTCCGAGTTCAAGCGCGAGCAGGGCATCGACCTGACCAAGGACAAGCTGGCCCTCCAGCGTCTGAAGGAAGCCGCCGAGAAGGCGAAGATCGAGCTGTCCTCGGCCGCCCAGACCGAGATCAACCTGCCCTACATCACGGCGGATGCGAGCGGGCCGAAGCACCTCGCGCTCAAGCTCAGCCGCGCCAAGTTCGAGAGCCTCGTGGACGATCTCGTCCAGCGGACCATCGAGCCCTGCAAGAAGGCGCTCAAGGATGCGGGCCTGTCGGCCGGCCAGATCGACGAGGTCGTGCTCGTCGGCGGCATGACGCGCATGCCGAAGGTCCAGGAGGTCGTGAAGACGTTCTTCGGCAAGGAGCCCCACAAGGGCGTCAACCCGGACGAGGTCGTCGCGATCGGCGCCGCGATCCAGGCCGGCGTGCTGCAGGGCGACGTGAAGGACGTCCTGCTCCTCGACGTGACCCCGCTCTCGCTCGGCATCGAGACGCTGGGCGGCGTGTTCACGCGCCTGATCGACCGCAACACGACCATCCCGACCAAGAAGTCGCAGGTCTTCTCGACGGCCGAGGACAACCAGAACGCCGTCACGATCCGCGTCTTCCAGGGCGAGCGCGAGATGGCCGCCGACAACAAGATGCTCGGCCAGTTCGACCTGATGGGCATCCCGCCCGCGCCGCGCGGCATGCCGCAGATCGAGGTCACGTTCGACATCGACGCGAACGGCATCGTCAACGTCACGGCGAAGGACAAGGCGACGGGCAAGGAGCAGCAGATCAAGATCCAGGCGTCGGGCGGTCTGTCGGACGGCGACATCCAGCGCATGGTGCAGGAAGCCGAGGCGAATGCCGCCGAGGACAAGAAGCGCCGCGAGCTGGTCGAGGCGAAGAACCAGGGCGAGGCTCTCATCCACTCGACCGAGAAGTCGGTGGCCGAGCACGGCGCCAAGCTCGCCGAGGCCGACAAGGGCGCGATCACCGGTGCCATCGAGGCGCTGAAGACCGCGCTGACCAGCGAGGATCCGGAGGCGATCCGCGCCAAGACGAACGACCTGATGCAGGCGTCCATGAAGCTCGGCGAGGCGATGTACGCCGCCTCCCAGGCCGAAGGGCAGCCGGGCGGCGAGGGCGGCCCCTCCGCCTCCTCGGCCCCGAAGCAGGACGACGTCGTCGACGCCGACTTCCAGGAAGTCGACGGCGACAAGAAGAAGAGTGCGTGATCGTCGCGCCGTGGTCCCCGGGCCTGTCCCGGCGATCGCGGCTCGGGGGCGCTGCCCTCGGATCGGATTGGCCGGGCTATGCCCGGCCATGACGCGTTGAGGGATGGGCGGACGACGGATGTCCAAGCGCGACTATTACGAGGTTCTCGGCGTCCAGCGGACGGCGACCGAGGTCGAGCTCAAGGCGAGCTTCCGCAAGCTCGCCATGAAGTATCACCCCGACCGCAATCCGGGTGATGCCGAAGCCGAGATCAGCTTCAAGGAGATCAACGAGGCCTATCAGGTCCTGTCCGATCCCCAGAAGCGCGGCGCCTATGACCGCTTCGGCCATGCCGCGTTCCAGAACGGCGGCGGGCCGGGCGGTCCCGGATTCGGGAACGAGTTCGGCGACTTCATGTCGGACATCTTCGACACCTTCTTCGGCGATGCCCGGCAGGGCGGCGGAGGCGGTCGGCGCGGTGCTGGAGGACGCGAGCGCGGCGCGGACCTGCGCTACAATCTCGAGATCTCGCTCGAGGACGCCTTCAAGGGCCGGGCGGCCTCCGTCACCATCCCGACCTCCGTGACCTGCGAGGTCTGTTCGGGCACGGGCGCGAAGGCTGGCTCGAAGCCGCGCGCCTGCCCGACCTGCGGCGGCGCCGGACGGGTGCGGGCGGCCCAGGGCTTCTTCTCGATCGAGCGGACCTGCCCCAATTGCCACGGCCGCGGCGAGGTGATCGACGATCCCTGCGCCAATTGCGGCGGCGCGGGCCGCACGACGCGCGAGCGGACGCTGTCGGTCAACGTTCCGGCGGGCGTCGAGGACGGCACGCGGATCCGAATCGCGGGGGAGGGCGAGGCCGGCATGCGCGGTGGCCCGCCTGGCGATCTCTACATTTTCCTGACCGTGAAGCCGCACGAGTTCTTCCAGCGCGACGGTGCCGACCTCTATTGCCAGGTGCCGATTTCCTTCGTGACGGCCTCGCTCGGCGGAGAGTTCGTGGTGCCGACCATCGATGGCCAGGAGGCGAAGGTGAAGGTTCCCGAGGGAACCTCGTCGGGGAAGCAATTTCGCTTGCGGCAGAAGGGCATGAGCGTCCTGCGCTCGCGCGATTTCGGAGATCTCTACATCCAGGTCGCCGTCGAGACGCCGCAGAACCTCACGCGGCGGCAGCGCGAACTTCTGCTGGAGTTCGAGAAGGAATCGTCGAAGGATACCTCGCCCGAAAGCGCTGGATTTTTTGCGCGGATGAAGGATTTCTTCGAAGGGATCGGCGGTGCGAGTCGATCCTGACGCCGTGATGCGTTATGGCGTAGGGTTTGGGACAGACGAAAACAGGGGTCACGGGGTGCTGCAATTTACCGGTGATCGTTCGCGCAGGCGTTCTCCCGATCGTCCGCGTTTCGAGAACGAGACCCGCTTCCTGCGGTCGTGGTTCGAGCGTCCGCTCCTGACCGGGGCCGTGGCGCCGTCCGGCCGCTTCCTGGCCGACGCCATGGCGTCGTACGTCCATCCGCGGCGCAACGGACAGATCGTCGAGCTCGGACCCGGCACCGGGCCGGTGACGGAGGCGCTTCTGCGCCGCGGCATCGAGCAGGAGCGTCTCGTCCTCGTCGAGTACAGCGCGGATTTCTGCGCCCTCCTGAAGCGCCGCTACCCGCGCGCCACCATCATCCAGGGCGACGCCTATGCGGCCGGCGAGGTCCTGGCGGACGTGGTCCAGGAGCCCTGCGCGGCCGTCCTGTCGAGCCTGCCGCTCCTGAACAAGCCGCTGGATCAGCGGATCGGGCTCCTGCATGCCGCCCACGACATGCTGGACCGCAACGCCCCCTTCGTTCAGTTCACCTACGGGGTGAAGGCGCCGATCCCGAGCGCCGAGCATTACACGACCACCCCGTCCGACCGCATCTGGCTGAACTTCCCGCCGGCGCGCGTCTGGGTCTACCGCCGGCCCTAGAGCGTGCCGCGGGACAGTGGAATCCGCTTTCCCGACAACGGCATGCAACTCCAGCCTCACCAGAGGCGGCTCACGCCGAAGGCGTCGAAGGCCGCCTCGTTCGAGACGAGGGTGAGGTTCTCCGACAGGGCCTGAGCGATCAGCATCCTGTCGAAGGGGTCGCGATGCGTCCCTGCGAGGCGTCCCGCCATCTCGGCATGCGCCATCGTGATTGGGAGCGGTTGAAAGCCGTGACCGCTCAAATGATGCTCCACCGCTGCCGCGATGAAATCCGCTTCAGGCAACTTGCCGAGTCGGTGTTTCGTCGTGATCTCCCAGGCCGATGCGGCGCTCACGAAGACCTCGTTGGCGCCGTCGTCGAAAGCATCCCGCACGCGATCCGGCAGGGCGCGCTTGCCGAGCAGATACCAAAGCACGGCATGTGTATCGGCCAGGAACCTCATTCGCCTTCCCACGCACGCAACTCGTCCTCCGGCAGAGGCTCGAAGAAGCGCTCGTCGATCTCGAGCATGCCCTTCATCGATCCGAAGACGCGTTTCGGCCGGCCCTCGATCGGTTGCAGCGTCGCGACCGGCTTTCCGCGCCGCGTGATGACGATCGTCGCGCCGCCCTCGACCTCCGCCAGCAGGCGCGAGAGGTGCGTCTTGGCCTGGTGCACCGTCACCTCGGCGCCCTCGGCGCGATAGGGCTTGCGCGGCCCGTCGGCGAATCCCTTCGTGCTTGCGGCCATGACGGGCTCCTGTTAGCCAACTAAACTAGTCAACTCGAAAAACGTCAGCAAGGGAGGCGAGAATGCCGAAGGGCCTGTGGATCGGTCGCGTCGACGTGCACGACCCCGACAACTACAAGAACTACGTGGCCGCGAACGGCAAAGCCTTCGCCAAGTTCGGCGGCCGCTTCCTGGTCCGCGGCGGCGCCTTCGAGACGGCCGTCGGCTCGTCCCGCCAGCGCAATGTCGTGATCGAGTTCCCGTCCTACCAGGCTGCGCTCGATTGCTGGGCCTCGGAGGAATACCAGGCCGCCCGCGCCCTCCAGAAGGGCGGCGCCGAGATGGATCTCATCATCATCGAAGGCTACGACGGGCCGCAGCCTGGGGCGTGAGCGCGCTCGGCTGAGGCGGAGATGTCGACGCACGGCCTCGGACCGATGGCAGGCGGGCGCGCTATACAGCAAAAATAATTTATGCTGTATAGCGGCGTGATCCGCTATCATTCACATGTCGGGCAATCGGCCTATCACGACCTCCGGCGCCTGCTCATGGACGAGCAGGTGTCCGACATTCGTGGTGCTCCGACGCGGGTCTCGGTGAAAGGCCGCGTGTTCTGGTACGACAAGTATCGGATCGGCAACACGATGGCCCAGCGCTATATCGGCCCCGATACCGAGGCGCTGCGCGACAGACTGGCCCGCGCGAGCGATCTCAAGAAGGATGCGGACGCCCGCAGACGGGACATGACCCGCCTCGTCCGGATCATGCGGGCCGAGGGCTACGGCTCTACCGATCAGAAGACCGGGAGCATTCTGTCCGGGCTGTCGAAGGCCGGCGTGTTCAGGCTCGGCGGGACCTTGGTCGGGACCGTCGCGTTCCGACATTACGAAGGGGAGCTGGGGGTCGTGTTCGGCTTCGATCAGCTCGCCCAGACCGGCGACATCGACATCGGCAGTTTCGAGCGCTTGTCCTTCGCGATCGGCGATAGCGTGGAGCAGCCTCTCGTCGATGTCTTTTCGGGCCTGAAGTTCTCGGCCGCCCCCTCGCTCGAGCGCGGCAAGACCTGGCGCTGGCAGCAGCATGGAGGGGAGACCCTCATCGAATTCCTCATGCCGGCGCAACGCGAGGAGGGCATCCGGGACCTTCCGGCGCTCGGCGTCAGCGCGCAGGCGCTCCGGCACCTCGATTTCCTCCTGGAGGATCCGATTCCCGCCGTCTCGCTCTATCGATCGGGCATCCTGATCCAGATCCCTCGCCCCGAGCGTTTCGCCATTCACAAGCTCATCGTGGCTGAGCGCCGGCAGGGTGGGCCCGACGGCCTCAAGGCCCGGAAGGACCGGGCCCAGGCCGCGTTCCTGATCGAGGCGCTCGCAACCTTGCGCCCGGACGAACTGCGCGAGGCTTATGAGGATGCGACGGCTCGCGGGCCGCGATGGCGTGAGCGGATCGCCGGCAGCCTCGCCAAGATGCCGGAGGTTGCGGCTCGGCTCGTGGATCTCTAGCCCCCCTACGCCCCGAACAGCTCCCGCCCGATCAGCATGCGCCTGATCTCGCTCGTCCCCGCGCCGATCTCGTAGAGCTTGGCGTCGCGGAGCAGTCGGCCGGTCGGATAGTCGTTGATGTAGCCGTTGCCGCCGAGGAGTTGGATCGCGTCGAGGGCGCATTGCGTCGCCTTCTCGGCGGCGATCAGGATCGCGCCCGCGGCGTCCTCGCGCGTCGTGCGGCCGCGGTCGCAGGCCTTGGCCACCGCGTAGACATAGGCCTTGCAGGCATTCATCGACGTGTACATGTCGGCGACCTTGCCCTGCACGAGCTGAAAGGTGCCGATCGGCTGTCCGAACTGCTTGCGCTCGTGGATATACGGCATCACGACATCCATGCAGGCCTGCATGATGCCGAGGGGGCCCGCCGCGAGCACGGCACGCTCGTAATCGAGCCCGCTCATGAGGACGTTCACGCCCCGGCCGACGCTGCCGAGCACGTTCTCCTCCGGAACCTCGCAATCCTCGAAGACGAGTTCGCAGGTGTCCGAGCCCCGCATGCCGAGCTTGTCGAGCTTCTGATGGGTCGAGAAGCCCGCCATGCCCTTCTCGATCAGGAAGGCGGTGATCCCGCGCGGCCCGGCCTCGGGATCGGTCTTGGCGTAGACGACGAGGGTCTCGGCGACCGGCCCGTTCGTGATCCACATCTTGTTGCCGTTGAGGACGTAGCGGTCGCCGCGCTTCTCCGCCCGCGTCTTCATCGAGACGACGTCGGAGCCCGAGCCCGGCTCGGACATGGCGAGGGCGCCGACATGCTCGCCGGAGATCAGCTTCGGCAGGTATCGGCGCTTCTGCGCTTCCGTGCCGTTTCGGCTGATCTGGTTCACGCAGAGATTGGAATGGGCGCCGTAGGAGAGGCCGACCGAGGCCGAGGCGCGCGAGACCTCCTCCATCGCGACGACGTGCTCGAGATAGCCGAGCCCGGTCCCGCCATAATCCTCCTCGACCGTGATGCCGTGCAGGCCGAGGGCGCCCATCTTCGGCCAGAGGTCGCGCGGGAAGGTGTTGCTGCGGTCGATCTCGTCCGCGCGCGGCGCGATCTCGTTCTGCGAGAAGTCCCGGACGGTGGACCTGATCTCGTCGGCCGTCTCGCCGAGGTCGAAGTCGAAATCGCGCATCGCGTTCGGGATCAAGGCCGCGTCCTCCAGTTTCCCCGGAGCTTATCGCAGCCTCGCGTGCCGTGACAGGCCGATCTCGGCGGGAGGCCTTCGCCTCACCGCGCGCACCGGGTCCGTTTCCGCCTCACTTGCAGCGGTGGCGGGGATCGCAGCCGGTCCGGGCGAAATAGGCCCAGTCGCGTTCGCCGCCGTAGAAGACGTTCCGGTCGACGGCCCCGACGATGCCGGGGACGCGCCCGGTCGTCGTGTACTGCCAAAGCGTCCAGATGCGGTCGTTGTAGCGGTGATGGGGCTCGGCCGCGGTCGAGCGGATCCAGTGGGCATGGTGCCGGAACTCGCCCTCCAGGATCTCCTTATGGAAGGTGATGTCGGTGTAGATGATCGGCTTCTTGCCGGTATGGGCCTCCATCTCGCGGAGCATCAGGTCGATCATCGCGAGGGCCTGGGCGCGCGGCACCTTGCGCGGGCAGTTGCGGGATTCGCCGTTCCACTCGACGTCGAGCACGGGGGGCAGGGCATCGGGATCGCGCGGCACGATCTGCCTGAACCAGGCCGCCTGCTCGTGCGCCGGACGGCACCAATAGACGAAGTGATAGGCCGAACGCGGGATGCCCGCCCGCCTCGCGCCTTCCCAGTTCTGACGGAACATCGGATCGATGTGGTCGCCGCCTTCCGTCGCCTTGATGAAGGCGAAGCGCTTGCCGGACGCGGCGACCGAGGCCCAGTCGATGTTCCGCTGCCAGCGGGAGACATCGATGCCGTGGATGGGAAGCGTGTGGGCCTTCGCGACGGCGGGGTGAGGAGCCGCATCGCCGAACCTGTCGGCGGCATTGCGCCCGCAGGCCGACACCAAAAGGCTCACGGCGATTGCCGCGAGCGCGACCCAGCCGGCTCGTTGTCTCGCCTTGGCGACGACCATGTTCTTGGCCCCGGTTACGCAACTCTGAACCTACCGGATGCCAGAAAGGCAGTTAAAGGAACTTTGACGACTTCGGAGCGGAGGCCGGAAAGCTGTTGCGAATCGGAGACATGGCACGGTCTCCCCCTGGGAACGCTGCTCCGTCCGGGGCATCACGCCGCAGCGGCCGCAACGCGCTTGCGAAGACCGCCCGATCCGACCGGCCGCCCTCGGCAGCGCGCGTGCGCATCGGCTCCGGATACCTGTGGAGACAAGCGGGGCGGGAGCGCACTGACGCCGTCCCCAGGTCCCCTTAAACGCAGGATTAACCATTTTCCGCGCGTCGTGGCAGGAGCGATCCTGGAGCCGACCGCATGTCTTCCCGCGCTGAGCGCACCTATCTGGGCGATTGGGCCTGGACGGTCGACCGTCCGATCCTGGCAAGCCTCGCAGCCCTCATGGTGGCGGGGCTCGTCTTCCTGATGGCGGGCGGCCCGCCCGTGGCCGAACGGCTGGGGCTGTCCCCGTTCCATTTCGTCAACCGGCAGTTCATCTATCTCCTGCCGGCCGTGGGGATCCTCGTCTCCGTGTCCTTCCTGTCGCTGCGGCAGGTCCGGCGGCTCGCCTTCGTCGTCTATGTCGCCGGCATCGCGCTGTGCCTCCTCGCCCTGAAGTTCGGGCCGGAGATCAAGGGCGCCCATCGCTGGGTGCAGATCGGCTCGTTCGGGCTGCAGCCCTCGGAGATGGTCAAGCCCGCCTTCGTCGTGCTGGCCGCCTGGGCCTTCTCCGAAGGCGCGAAGCGTCGCGACATGCCGGGTGCACTCCTCGCGATCCTGCTCCTGCCGGCGACGATCGTCCCGCTCATCCTCCAGCCCGATTTCGGCCAGACGATGCTGGTCGCGATCACCTGGGGCGGTCTCTTCTTCGTCGCGGGCCTGCACTGGCTCTGGGTGGCGAGCCTCGGCGGGATCGGCCTCGTCGGCGTCTTTGCGGCCTACACGCTGCTGCCTCACGTCCGTGAGCGCTTCGAGCGCTTCCTCGACAAGGATTCGGGCGACAGCTTCCAGGTCGCCACCGCGCTCGAGAGCTTCACCAAGGGCGGCCTGCTCGGCCGCGGACCGGGCGAAGGAACGATCAAGCGCATCCTGCCCGATGCCCATACGGACTTCATCTTCTCGGTGACGGGCGAGGAATTCGGCGTCCTCGTCTGCGTCGCCGTCGTGGCCCTGTTCGCGACGATCGTGCTGCGCGGCCTCGTCCTCGCATGCCGCAACGAGGACACCTTCGTGCGCCTCGCCGTCACGGGCCTCGTCATGATGTTCGGCCTCCAGGCCTGCATCAACATGATGGTCAACGTGCATCTGATGCCGGCGAAGGGCATGACGCTGCCCTTCGTCTCCTATGGCGGCTCCTCGCTCTTCTCGCTCGCACTCGCCATGGGCTTCCTGATCGCGCTCACGCGCCGCCGGCCCCGTGCGGAGCGGCTCGACCGCTTCGCCTTCGGGGGCCAGGCGTGAGCGTCGGACGTCCCGTTCTCCTCGCGGCCGGCGGCACGGGCGGCCATCTCTTCCCGGCCGAGGCCCTGGCAGTGGCGCTGCGCGGGCGTGGCGTGCGGGTGTTCCTGGCGACGGACGGGCGCGTCGAGCAGATCGCGCAGACCTTCCCGGCCGAACGGGTCGTCCGCATTCCCTCGGCGACGCCCTCCGGCGGCTCGATCGTCGCGAAGGCGTTCGCCGCGCTGAAGCTCGGACGGGGCGTCATGGCGTCCCTGCGGGCTCTGCGGGCCGAGAGGCCTGCCTGCGTCGTCGGGTTCGGCGGCTATCCGACCGTCCCGCCCGTTTTCGCCGCGACGATCCTGCAGATCCCGACGCTGATCCACGAGCAGAACGGCGTGATCGGGAGGGCGAACAAGTTCCTGCTGCCGCGCGTCAGCGCCATCGCGACCGGTTTCGCCGACGTGAAGGGCGTGCCGGATTCCATGGCGAGCCGCCGGCACTATACCGGCAATCCGATCCGCCCGGCGGTGATCGAGGCGGCCAGGACGCCCTATGCCGCTCCCGTCGCCGGCGGCGATCTCCGGCTCGCGGTCTTCGGCGGCAGCCAGGGCGCGCGGATCATGAGCGAGATCGTGCCGCCGGCGCTGCTCTCCCTGCCGCCCGATGCGCGCGCACGGCTGCATGTCGACCAGCAGGCGCGGCCCGAGGATCTCGAGGCGGTCCGGGCGGCCTATGCCGAAGCCGGCATCGCGGCGAGCGTCGAGCCGTTCTTCAAGGACCTGCCGGCGCGGATGGCGGCGGCGCATCTCGTCATCTCGCGCTCGGGCGCCTCCACGGTGGCGGAACTCGCCGCGATCGGCCGTCCGTCGGTCCTCGTGCCGCTGCCCGGCGCGCTCGACCAGGACCAGGCCGCCAACGCGAAGACGCTGGCCGAGATCGGCGCCGCGACGCTCGTGATGCAGCCCGATTTCACGCCGGAGCGGGTGGCGACCGAGATCGCGGCCCATCTCGTCGATCCGTCGAGCCTCGTTCGGGCCGCCGCCTCTGCCAAGGGGGCCGGCATCACGGATGCGGCAGAGCGGCTGGCCGACGTCGTCCTCAATCTCGCCGGGATCGCGGTGTCTGAGGGCAGCCCCGCGACCCGCGCGACATGAATCCCAACCCCCTCATGCTGAGGTGCTCGCCGCAGGCGGGCCTCGAAGCACGCTCAAACCCCGTGCGTCCTTCGAGGCCCGCTATCGCGGGCACCTCAGGATGAGCACCCTCACGTTTCCGCAGGAGCGACCATGAAGCTTCCCGAACGCCTCGGCCCGATCCATTTCATCGGGATCGGAGGGATCGGCATGTCCGGCATCGCCGAGGTGATGCACAATCTCGGCTACACGGTGCAAGGCTCTGACGCCTCAGACAATTATAATGTTCGCCGTCTCGCCGAGAAGGGCATCAAGACCTTCGTCGGGCACGAGGCCGCCCATGTCGAGGGTGCGGATGTCGTCGTCGTCTCGACTGCGATCCGTCGCGACAACCCGGAGCTCAAGGCCGCGCGCGAGAGGCGCCTGCCGGTCGTGCGACGGGCGGAGATGCTGGCCGAGCTGATGCGCTTCAAGAGCTGCGTCTCGATCGCGGGCACCCATGGCAAGACGACGACGACCTCGCTCGTCTCGACGCTGCTCGATGCCGGCGGGCTCGATCCGACCGTCATCAATGGCGGCATCATCAACGCCTACGGCACCAATGCCCGCAAGGGCACGGGCGACTGGATGGTGGTCGAGGCCGACGAATCCGACGGCACCTTCCTGAAGCTGCCCTCGGACGTCGCCATCATCACCAATATCGACCCCGAGCATCTCGACCACTTCAAGACCTTCGACGCCATCAAGGACGCCTTCCGGTCCTTCGTCGAGAACCTGCCGTTCTACGGCTTCGCCGTGATGTGCATCGACCACCCGGTGGTGCAAGACCTCGTCGGCAAGATCGAGGACCGGCGCGTCATCACCTATGGCGAGAATCCCCAGGCCGACGTTCGCCTGATCGACGTCGACCAGAAGGGCGGGCGCCTGCGCTTCCGCGTGCTCATCCGGGACAAGCGCCCCGGCTTCCGGCTCGAGCTCGACAACCTCGAAATGCCGATGCCGGGCAAGCACAACGCCCTCAATGCGACGGCCGCCATCGCCGTCGCGCATGAGCTCGGCATCAGCCCCGATGACATCCGCAAGGGCATCGCCGGCTTCGGCGGGGTGAAGCGCCGCTTCACCCGGACCGGCGAGTGGAACGGCGTCGCCGTCTTCGACGATTACGGACACCATCCGGTCGAGATCAAGGCGGTGCTGACGGCCGCCCGCGCGTCGACGGAGGGGCAGGTCATCGCGGTCGTTCAGCCGCATCGCTATTCGCGCCTGAAATCGCTGTTCGAGGATTTCTGCGCCTGCTTCAACGATGCCGACAGCGTGATCGTCGCTCCGGTTTACGCGGCGGGCGAGAGCCCGATCGAGGGGGCCGACCACGAAGCTCTCGCGGCCGGCATCCGGGCAAGGGGACATCGCTCGGTCGCGGCGCTCGACAGGCCGGAGGATCTCGCCGCCATGATCCGCGATCGCGCGCGGCCCGGCGACTACGTCATCTGCCTCGGCGCCGGCAACATCACCCAGTGGGCCTACGCGCTTCCGGGCCAGCTCGCCGAAGGCGACAAGGCCGCGGCCGCCTGACGGAGAGAAAGCATCGGAAACCCCGACCTGATCCCTCCCTGAAGGGGAGGGCGAGTCGGCGTCAGCCGACCGGGGTGGGGCGCTCCGGCCCGGTTTCCCCACCCCGGCTCGACGCTCCGCGTCGACTCGCCCTCCCCTGCGGGGAGGGATCGAAGCGGTCGAGGCTCGGAGCACATCTTGCCCCGACCATGCTTCGCCTTATATGACTACAGTGGTCATTGAGGCGGCGAGCATGCGGGAAATCCAGCTCAGAGACGCGAAGGCGACCCTGTCTGCCGTCATTGACGAGGCCGTTCGGGGCCAGCCGGCGGTGATTACGCGGCATGGCCGGAAGGAGGCCGTCGTCCTGTCCTTCGCCGAATACGAGAAGCTGTCCCGGGTCCCGAGCTTCGGGAGGCTTCTCGCGTCCTTCCCGGGCGAGGACGGCGATCTCCCGGCGCGGAGCGGCGCGACGCGAGACAATCCCGACCTCTGATGTTCCTCGTCGACACGAATGTCGTCTCCGCGCTCGCGCCGTCGAAACGGGTCACGGAGCGGCGAGTGGTCGATTGGCTGGATCGGGCCGGGTCGCACCTGTTCCTGTCCGTCATCTCCGCCGCCGAGATCGCGTCCGGCATCTCGAAGGCCGAGCGGGAAGGGGCGACCACGAAGGCGCGCATGCTCACCGAATGGTGGCAGAGCATCGAGCATCTCTACGCGCCGCAAATCCTGCCCTTCGATCTGAGATGCGCCCACGCCGCCGGCCGGATCGCCGATGGCGCCAGGGCCCATCGCCCCGGCTTCGAGGACATCGCGATCGCAGCCACGGCGCAGGTCCACGACCTCGCCGTTCTGACGAGGAACACGCGCCATTTCGAGCCGTTGGGCGTCCGTGTCCTGGACCCCTTCTTGGAGCTGCCGGCCCTGCCTTGAAGGCTGCGAGCCGGCAGGCCCCGTCTCGTCAGCCGCCGAGCGCGGCGCGGGCTCCTTCGGCATCCATGTCCTTGAGGCCGATCACGACGAGCCCGAGGGGGGCCTCCGTGCCGGGCCGGGCGAAGGCGAGTTCGACCCGGCTTCCCACCGCCTGGACGACGAGGGGAGCCGCCTTGCCGTCGACGGCGGCATAGCCTTTCACGCGCAGCACGCCGGGGCGGGCGAGGGCGGCCCGCACCGCCGTCTCGACGGACGGAAGGTCGAGGGCGGCGGGGGGGACGACGACGATCGAATCGAAGTCGTCGTGATCGTGCTCCTCTTCCTCGCCGTGATGGCCGAGCCGGGCGGAGACGTCGTCCTCGGCGGCTGCGGCCAGTCCCACCAGCACCGCCGGAGAGAGGTCGGCCGCGTTCGAGCGCACGATCTTCACGCCCGCCCGCAATTCTTCCCTCAGCTTCTCCTCGATCGCGGCGAGGGCGTCCGGCGCGACGAGGTCGGCCTTGCTGAGGACGACGAGATCGGCACAGGCGAGCTGGTCCTCGAACACCTCCTCGACCGGATCGTCGTGCTCGCGGGCCGGATCCTCCTCCTCCTCGTGGTCGTGGAGCGAGAGCCGGCCTTCGGCGAGCGCGCTCGCATCGACGACGGTCACGACCCCGTCGACCGTGGCGCGGGTCTTGATGCCGGGCCAGGAGAAGGCCTTCAGGAGCGGCTGGGGCAGGGCGAGGCCCGAGGTCTCGATGACGATCGCGTCGAGTTTGCGGCCGAGCAGCTTGTCCATGGTCGGGATGAAGTCGTCCGCGACCGTGCAGCAGATGCAGCCATTGGTCAGCTCGACGATGTCGCCCGGCTTGCAGGCCTCGTCGGCGCAATCCTCGATCAGCGAGGCGTCGAAGCCGAGATCGCCGAATTCATTGACGATGACGGCGATGCGCCGCCCGTCGGCCCGCTGCAGGAGCGAGCGGATCAGCGTCGTCTTGCCGGCGCCGAGAAAGCCCGTGAGCACCGTCACGGGGATGCGGGAGGTCGAGGTCATGAGGGTCCGCTCGTGGTCCAGGGCGTCACCGCGAGGGGCCGCCCGGACACCCCGCCCGGCGGCTCGCGCGTGACCACGGTCGACGGCCGGTCTCCTGGCTCGCGGCTCGACGCCTCCGCCCGCCTTCCCGGGCCGTGCAGCCCAGTGGCATCATGAGCGAAGGCTCGCCGCCTACAGTTGCGGGGACAGCCGCGGCCTCGGACGGCCAAGCCGTCCTCACCGCGTTCCCGTTTCATCCCCCGAGGGGAACCGTCGGCCCCGTCTTTCCGGTTGCGCGCGCGCAAGTCAAATCGGAGCGGGGCACGGGGCGGCGGGTCAGTGGGGAGCCGCCTTCGACATGAGGTTCAGCACGAGCACGCCCGCCAGGATCAGCCCGATTCCGACGATGGCCGCCGCGTCGAGCTTCTGGCCGAACAGGGCCCAGCCGACGCCCGAGATCAGCACGATCCCCGCGCCGGACCACACGGCATAGGCGATGCCGACCGGGATCGTCCGGAGCGTGAGGGACAGGCAATAGAAGGCGATCGCATAGCCGATCACCGTGACGACCGAAGGCCAGAGGCGGGAGAAGCCGTCCGACGCCTTGAGCGCAGAGGTCGCGATCACCTCCGCGACGATGGCGGCGGCGAGGAAGATCCAGTTGGTCATCGATGCTCCGGGGCGGGATCGAAGGGAAAGAAATCGTCTGCGTCAGCGCCCCGGGCGGGGAGGCGCCGGGCGCCGTCCTCGGCTAGCATGACCGGACGAGGTCCGAGCTGCCGCGGAGAAGCCCGATGCCCTGGCACCATATCGCCGATATCACCGACCTCGCGGAGAAGCCCGTGATCGGGCGCGAATGCGCCGGCCGATGGATCGCGGTGTACCGCCTCGACGACGGCTATTTCGCGACGCAGGATCTGTGCACGCATTCCTTCGCGCGGCTGTCGAATGGCGAGATCGTCGACGGCCATATCGAATGTCCCGCCCATTTCGGCCTCTTCGACATCCGGACCGGAAAGGCGGCCGGCTCGCCCGTGAGCTGCGATCTCGACACCTATCCGATCCGCGTCGTCGAGGATCGCATCGAGGTCGAGATCGAGGGCGCGACCTGAGGCCAGGCAGTCGTCTTTGCGAGGAGGCATAGCCGACGAAGCAACCCAGGGGCCGCCTGCCTTTCCGGTCTGGGTTGCTTCGCTGCGCTCGCAATGACGGCGGATGCGATCCCTGCCGGCTTTCCGTTGAACCTCATCGCACGCTCGCGACACTCATCGCAGCGTCCCGGCTGGAGCGTCGTCGAAAGCGCCCCGGATGATCGGGTTTGACATCCTGGCGAATGTTGCATTATGCAACGTCGTCTCCGTGGTGGAGGTTTCGGCTCCTTCGCTGCCCCATGGGCGGCCCGACCGAAGCCGCTTGCTTCCCGGAGACGCCTCGGCCGGACGCGCCCGCCGAGGCATGCCCGGCGGACCGGACGGTCCGGCGGGCGGGATGGTGCAGAGATCGGATCCTTCGCTTGGTAAGCGGGAGGTCGTCGGTTCGAATCCGGCCCGGCAGTCTCGGCTGACGGTAGCTCAGGGGTAGAGCACCCAACGGCCGGTCTCGTTTCTTCCTCCCGCCTGCCGGACCGTTCGCCGCCGCGGCGAAGGAGTTGGTTCGATGCGACTGAACACGAAGGCCGCGCCGCTCGTCACGCACGAGGGCGGGAAGGCCGTCCCGATCACGCCGCTGCAGCAGCTGCGCCGCTCCGTGCTCTCGTGCCTCCTCTGGGAAGACGAATTCTACGAGGACGGCCGATCCGTCGCGGAGCGGATCCGGGAGACGGCGCTGCACGTCAATCCCGTCGAGATCGCGGCGCTGGCGGTCGAGGCGCGTCACGAGCGGCATCTGCGGCACGTGCCGTTGCTGCTGCTCTGCGCGCTGGCGGAATGCGCCCGCGGCGAGAGGCTGGTCGCCGACACGATCGAGCGCGTGATCTCGCGTGCGGACGAATTGGCGGAACTCTGCGCGATCTACTGGCGCGACGGCAGGAAGCCGCTCTCGGCCCAGATGAAGAAGGGGCTCGCCCGGTCCTTCGCCAAGTTCGACGCCTATCAGTTCGCGAAATACGATCGCGACGCGGCGGTGAAGCTCGCCGACGTGATCCGACTCGTGCGTCCGAAGCCGGCCGACGCGGCGCGCGCCGCCCTCTACAAGGGCGTGCGCGAGCGCTCGCTGCCGGCCCCGGATACCTGGGAGGTCGCCCTCTCGGGCGGCGCGGACAAGAAGGAGACCTTCGAGCGCCTGCTGCGCGAGAAGAAGCTCGGCTACCTCGCCCTGCTGCGGAACCTCCGCAACATGGTGCAGGCCGATGTCGACCTTCCGCTCGTGCGCGAGGCCATCGTCGCCCGGCGCGGGGCCGATCGCGTCCTGCCGTTCCGCTTCGTCGCGGCCGCGCGCGCCTGCCCGCAGCTCGAGCCGGAACTCGACACCGCGCTCTGCGAGGGGATCGCGTCGCTGCCGCTGCTGGCGGGGAAGACGGCCGTGCTCGTCGACGTGTCGGGCTCGATGGATGCGAAGCTCTCGGCCCGCTCGGACCTCACCCGGAAGGATGCGGCCTGCGCCCTCGCGAGCGTCATCCACGGCGATTTGCGGGTGTTCTCGTTCGCCAACCAGGTGATCGAGATCCCGCCGCGCCGCGGCATGGCGGGGATCGATGCGATCGCGTCGAGCCAGTCTGGCGGGACGGCTCTGTTCGACGCGGTGGAGACGGTGAACGGGCAGATGCGGTACGACCGGATCATCGTCATCACCGACGAGCAGGCGACCGATCCGACCCGCTACGGGCACTGGATCCAGGGCAAGGCGTCCCGGCTTCCCGATCCGCTCCGGGGGGCGGCGGGCTACATGATCAACGTCGCGAGCGCCCGGAACGGGGTGGGCTACGGACCCTGGACCCATATCGACGGGTTCTCGGAGAACGTGATCCGCTTCATCCACGAGCGGGAGCAGGCGGAGACGGCCTGATGTCGCGCTGCCCGGTCCTCGCTCCGCTCGCCCCGGCGAACGCTGGAATCCAGGGTGGCGATATCCTCGTTGCCGGCTTTCGCCGGCATGAGCGGCGGGGAGGGGCGGCCGGGAAGACCCAGAGGTCGCCATGACGGCCGACGGCCTGCGCGCGGCGGCGATCGAGATCTGGGGAGAGCGGGGATGGACCTCCTCGCTCTCCGCGGCGCTCGGCGTCGAGCGGACGCAGGTCTGGCGCTATCTCAACGGCCGCACGCCCGTGCCCGGCCCGGTGCGCGCGGCCGTGACCTGCTGGCTCGCCTGCTACCGGCGCGACGGCACGCGGCCGCCCCCCCAGACGGAGGAGGGGGATTAAGGGGCACGGCGGGTGAGCCGGCCCCTCACGCAGAAGGAACGCATGCCGTTGTATGGCTCGGCGCGCCGCGCTACCTCGGCGGAGGCTGGCCGGGAAGGGGATATGATTTGACGCGCGGCGTTCTTCTGGCCCTGCTCTTCCTGTTCGTGACGCCGGCCCGGGCGGATCTGCCGCCCATCCCTTCGCTCTATGACGATCCCGCGCCGTTCCGCGCGGCGATCGCGAAGGAGCGCCTGCCCGTGGGCGCCGCCTCGCTGCCCGTGACCGGGATCGGGGTGCCGCATCACCTCCTTGCGGCCGACCTCATGGCGCGCGGCTTCGCGCCGCTGAAGGGGCAGTCCTATGACCGCGTGATCCTCATCTCGCCGGATCACTTCAACCGCACCCGGCGCCCCTTCGCGACGACCCGGCGGGATTTCGAGACGGTGTTCGGGCGCGTCGCGACCGATGCCGCCGCGGCCGAGGCCCTGCTCCGCGCGGGCGACCTCGTCGAGGATTCCGATCTCTTCGAGAAGGAGCACGGGGTCGTGTCCCTCCTGCCCTTCCTGAAGGACGCGCTGCCGGAGGTGCCGGTCGTCGCCCTCGCGATCTCGATCCGGGCCGACCGCGCGGATTGGGACAGGGTGCTCGCGCTCCTGCGTCCGCTCGTCGGTCCCCGCACGCTCGTCGTCCAGTCGACCGATTATTCGCACTACCTGCCGCCGGCGGCCTCGCTCCAGCGGGACCAGGAGACGCTGAACGTGATCGCGGCGGGCGACATCGAAGCCGTGACGCGCCTGATTTCGTCCGACCATATGGATTCGCGCGCCGCCCAGTACATCCAGATGCGGCTGCAGGAGGAGCGCGGCAGCCGCGCCACCGTGATCGGGAGCCGAAACTCGATCGAATACGTCCCGCACGCCTCCCGCACGACGAGCTACATCGTCACCGTCTATTCGCCGGAGCGGGCGGCCTTCCCCCATTCGTATCCGGATCAGGACGTCGTGGTCTTCGCGGGCGATCTGTTCGCCGGCCGCTACCTGACGAAACCCCTCGCCGATCCGCGCATCGCCGCCGACCTCGTCGGGGCGGTGCGCAAGCTGACCGGCGGCGCCCCCCTCGTCGTCAATCTCGAGGGAGCGGTCCTGCGGCAGCCTCCGGAAGGCCTGCCCGACAACCTCCACGCGATGCATGCCGGGCTCGCGATCCCGCTCCTGAAGGCCCTGAACGTTCGGGCGGCGAGCCTCGCCAACAACCACAGCCACGACCTCGGCCGCGACGGCTATCGCGAGAGCATCGCGGTGCTGAAGGCGGCGGGGATCACGCCGCTCGTCCACGGCGCGGCGGCCGATCTCGGTCCGCTTCGCGTCGTCGCGGTCAATCTCGTCGGCCGCAACGATCGGGCGGGCTTCCCGGTCTCCCATCCCAAGGAACTCGGCTGGCTCTGCCGCGTGCCGGCGGCTCCCCCGCTTCTCGCCTTCGTGCATTGGGGCGTCGAGTACGAGACGATTCTCCGGCCGGAAGAGCGGCAGGCGGCCGAGGCTTTGCACCGCTGCGGCGCGGGGATCGTCGTCGGCGCGCATAGCCATCGCGGCACGGATCTGATCGAGGCCCCGGCCGGCGGCGCCTACGCGCTCGTGCCCTCCCTCGGCAACTTCCTGTTCGACCAGACGGCGTCCCGCGGCTCGGGCGTCCTCCTCGAGGTGAGGCGTTTCCGGCAGGGCACGGTCGCGACCCGCATCCTGCCGCTCCCCAATCTCTTCGACCGCGCCAATGCGCTGATGCGCGAGCAGGATTGAATCACGGCTGGCGGCTCGGTCCGCTTCGGGTCATCCTCGCGTCGGCGGTCGTCGGTCGACCGTCGCCATCGAGCGCGAATGCGCCGGGATCGGATCGCGCGAGCAGCGCGACGGGAGGAGAACGAATGGTCCGCTTCACACGCCGGGTCGCGGCTTGCCTGATGCTGCTGGCTCTGCCGGCGATCGGCTCCGCGCACGCACAGGATGCCTATCCCAGCCGCCCGCTCAAGATCATCGTGCCCTTCGCCGCCGGTGGGCCGACGGATCTCGTCGCGCGCGTCCTCGGCGAGGCCATGTCGCAGGACCTCAAGCAGCCGGTCGTCGTGGAGAACCGGCCGGGCGCCAACGGCAACGTCGCGACCGAGGCCGTCGCGAGGAGCGATCCCGACGGCTACACGCTGCTCTACAACAGCTCCCACGTCGCCATCAGCCCGGCGATCTACGCCAAGCTGTCCTTCGATCCGCGCAAGGACCTCGCCCCAGTGAGCCTGACGGCCATGCTTCCCCTGGTCGTGGTGGCGAACCCCCAATTGCCGATCAGGACGATGAAGGATTTCGTGGAATACGCGAAGGCGCGGCCCGGCCAGATCTCCTACGGCTCGGGCGGGGTGGGCAACGTCACGCATCTCGCGATGGCGCTCATCCTGAAGCTGAACGGCCTCGAAGCCGTCCATGTGCCCTTCCGCGGCACGGCGCCCGCCCTCGCGGCCGTCGCGAGC
Organism: Enterovirga rhinocerotis; assembly: GCF_004363955.1. Classification (GTDB taxonomy): domain Bacteria; phylum Pseudomonadota; class Alphaproteobacteria; order Rhizobiales; family Beijerinckiaceae; genus Enterovirga; species Enterovirga rhinocerotis. The sequence goes on along the minus strand of NZ_SNZR01000011.1, from coordinate 1,814,598 downwards.
GGCCATATCCAGGTCTCGACCGATGCGGTGAATTCCGCGCAGGGCCTGACCAATGGCGGCCAGGTGAGGGGCCTCGCGGTCCTGTCCGACAAGCGCTCGCCCGTCACCCCTGACGTGCCGACGATGGAGGAGGCGGGGCTCGGCAAGCTCGAGATCGGCGCCTGGCAGGGCATGATGGTCGCGGGCGGGACGCCGAAGCCCATCGTCGAGCGCCTCCACGCATCCGTCGTGAAGGCGCTCGCGGATCCGGGCGTGAAGGAGAAGCTCGCCGTGCAGGGCGCGACGATCCTCGCGACCAGCCCCGAGGACTATGCCCGCTACCTCGATGCCGAGATCATCCGCTGGACCGAGGTCGCGCGGGATGCAGGCATCAAGGCGCAGTGAGGCCGCTCACTCCGTCGGGGTGCCCTCGACGAGCCGGCTCGGGCGGAAATAGGTGAGGCTGATCGGGCGGGAGGCGATCTGCTGCCCGTCGGCGGTCTGAAGCACGACCTTGAAGTTGTGCCCGGAGGACTTCGCGGCGGAGACCGCCACGGTGTAGCGCGCCGAGCGGCCGGCCGGGATCGTCCGTTCGAAGGCGATGGGCAGGCGGTAGCGGCTCTGGTCGAGGCGGAATTCGAGCGGCTTCTTGCCGACGGGCTCCTTCTCGGCCCCTTCGCCGCATTCGGCCTCGATCGGCGTGCGGCCGAGGAGGAGCCGGGCGGTGAAGGGCGACGTGCGCGCCTCCTCCTCGCCCTTGGCGTTCTTCCAGACGTAGCTGAGATTGCCGACGGCGTTCAGATAGATGTCGCGCTCCTCGAGCGTGATCTGGCGCGAGAGCGTGCCGAACAGCCCGCTCGCGGCGATCTCGGCGAGGCAGGCCGGGCCGTTGCCCCTCGAGCGGCAGCCGATGCCGCCCGTATCGGCGCGGCGCTTGAGCTGGTCCGTCTTGACGCCGGCCGCCCGCAGTTCCGGCTCCATATCGATCTTGGCGGCGGTGCGGATCAGGCCGATCTCCTTCGTCACGCCGAAGGCCGAGGGCGCGACGCTCGTCTTGGGCCGGGCGAAGGCGAAGCGGAGCTGCGCCCGCTCGGCCGGGGACCAGCCGAAATTCTCGAGCTCGAAGCGCGGCGAGAAATCGGGCCGGTTGCGGGCACCGCATTCCGCCGTCGCGCCACTGCTGAGCTGGATGGCCGGCTGGAGATCGGAGACGCTCGACTCGACGTCGAGATGCGCGCCGCGGATGCGCACCGGCGCGGACGCCCTGTTCTGCACCTCGAAGACGAGCGTCAGCGGCGGCAGGTCGCCCGAGGCATAGGCGAAGACGCCGTAGCTGCCCCGCTCGCTCGGGTTCTCCTCGCGCATCGTGAGCTGGATGTTCTCGTTGCCCTTCCAGAGCGCCATCAGGCGCCGCTTGCTCGGCTGGATGACGAGGCCGCTCTCGGCATTGGTCGCGCTGTATTGGAGGAGGCTGTCGTCGTCCTGGCGGTCGACCGAGATGCCGAGGCGGATATCCTCGCCCGGCCCCCGTGCCGGGCCGAGCTGCGCCAGCCTGATCCGGCGGGAGTTGACCTGCTCTTCGCCCGCCGCCCAATCCGACCGGTAGGCCGCGCCGTTCGGCAGAACGGTCCGGCCCTGGCCGTTGCGCAGGCCCTGGCGGAAGCGGCCTTCGAAGATCTCGCCGTCGACATCGTAGAAGTGGCCGGGCCCCTCGGCCGCGCCGCGGCGGAAGAGGCCAGCGAACTCGGCGCCGTTGCCGAGCTTGAGGCGGCCCTCGCCGTGAGGCAGGCCTCCGAGCCAGGGACCTTCGTAGGTCAGGCCCGTGCGGTCGCGGTACATGCCGTGCCCTTCGGGCCGCCCGTCGCGCATCGCGCCCTGATATTCCGCGAAGAAGGCCGAGGGATCGTAGGAGGGCTTGCCGGCGAGCCGCCAGACGAGGCGGCCCTGTCCGCTCACCCGGCCGGGCCGCGCTGCGGCCTCGCGATCCGGGATCCAGACGAAATCGAGCCCCAGCGACGGCCGCGCGTTCCAGACGGTGTAGGTCCTGCGCGAGAGAGCCTGACGATGCGCGTCGTAGATCGGCTGGCTGCGCGTCTCCCAGCGGCCGGCCTCCGTGGGAAGGCGGATCGCAACCTGGACGAGCGGGAGGCTTGCCTCCGCCGGCGGCTGCGCTTCCGTGGCTTGCGCCGCGGCGGGCTGCGGCGACAACGCGAGCCCCAGGATCAGCGCCCCTCCGAACCCGCGTGTCAGCATCCCACCCTCCGAGGCCGACGGCCCGTTCCGAACGGTCGCCTTTGGCCTATAGGAGCCGTCCCGCTCCCTCAAGAGCCGCGGCGTTCCGGCCCCTTGCCCAGGCACGCTTCACTCGGGAACGCCTCGAGCGCGAGGCGGGCACCGGGGCGATGCTTCGGGCCTCTGCGGCGTCAGCCGTTCGGATCGACGTTGGAGGCCTTCTGCCAGAGGTGGAACATCAGCCAGGCCGCGATGCAGGAAAAGGCGGCCATGAGCGCATAGGCGACGTAGTCGCCGAGCTCGAACAGACCCGCGATGGCCCAGCCTCCCGACAGGGCGACGGCGAACACCTCCACCCCGACCAGCACCATCAGGCTGATGGTGGTCAGGAAATGGTCACGGTGGGTACGGCGGCTCGTCTCGGCCAACGGGAGCTCCAGGAGATGGTCCGGCAACAGCGCGCGATCTACCGTGCCGGCACGGAGCGTGCAACAAGAGGTGTACCCAGTACACCGGACGATCATGGACACACCGACCTTCTCGACGGCGGCCGTCGCCGCGCCTCATCGGCTCGCTGCGGCGAGCGGCCGCAATGTTCTCGCCATGGGCGGCAACGCGATCGAGGCCATGGTCGCGATGGCGGCGACCATCGCCGTCGTCTATCCGCACATGAACGCGATCGGCGGCGACGGCTTCTGGGTCGTGCGCGAGCCGGGCGGCCGGGTGCGGGCGATCGAGGCCTGCGGTCCGGCGGGCGCCAAGGCGACGATCCGGCGCTACCGCGATCTCGGCTACGATTCGATCCCGTTCCGGGGAGCCGATGCGGCCGTGACGGTCGCGGGCACGATCGGCGGGTGGGCGCTCGCCCTCGACTACGCCAAGAGCCTCGGCGGACGGCTCGGGCTGTCCGACCTCCTCGCCGATGCGATCCGCTTCGCGGGGGAGGGCTGCGAGGTCTCCGCCTCGGAACTGCGCACCGAGCCGAACGAGAAGGCCGCCCTCTGGGCGGCGCCCGGCTTTGCCGGGACCTACGGCTTCGACGGCAAGGCGCCGAAGGCCGGCGACATCCGGCGCAATCCGAAACTCGCCGACACGCTGTCCCATCTCGCCTCGGCGGGGCTCGACGACTTCTATCGCGGGGATGTCGGCCGTGAGATCGGCGCCGACCTCGAACGTCTCGGCATGGTCGTGACGCGGGAGGATTACGCGGCCTATCGCGCCGTCGCCCGCGAGCCCCTCCGGGCGCGCCTGAACGGCGCCACGGTCTACAACATGACGCCGCCGACCCAGGGCCTCGCGGCGCTCCTCATCCTCGGCATTTACGAGAAGCTCGGCATCACGGGCCGCGAGGGCGTGCGCCACCATCACGGGCTCATCGAGGCGACGAAGCGCGCCTTCCGCATCCGCGACCGCGTCGTCACCGATCACGGCCGGCTGAAACACGATCCGCAGGCCTTCCTGACCGCCGATGTCTTCGCCCGCGAGGCCGCCGTGATCGACATGGCGCGCGCCGCGCCGTTCCCGTCGGTCTCCGATCCCGGCGACACGATCTGGATGGGCGCGAGCGACGCGAGCGGCCTCACCGTGTCCTTCATCCAGTCGGTCTATTGGGAATGGGGCTCGGGCTGCGTCCTGCCCGGAACCGGGATCGTGCTCCAGAACCGCGGCGCCTCGTTCTCGCTCGATCCCGCCGCGGTCAACCCGCTGGAGCTGGGGCGGCGGCCCTTCCACACGCTGAACCCGGCCCTCGCCGCCTTCGACGATGGACGGTCCATGGCCTATGGCTCGATGGGCGGCGACGGCCAGCCGCAGTTCCAGGCGCAGCTCTATACGCGCTATGCCGATCTCGGCGAGAGCCTTGCCGCGGCGGTCGATTCGCCGCGCTGGCTGCTCGGCCGGACCTGGGGCTCGACGTCGACCAGCCTCAAGCTCGAGAACCGCTTCGATCCGGAGATCGTGGACGGGCTCTTGCGGCTCGGCCACGAGGTCGAGGTGATCGGCGAGGCCTATTCGGACGGGCTCGGCCATGCCGGCATGGTGGTGAAGTACCCGAAGGACGGGCGGGTCGAGGCGATGCACGATCCACGCTCCGACGGCGGCGCGGAAGGATTGTGAGATGAGCCTCGCATCGGTGAAGGCGGAGATCGCGGCCAAGGCACCCGATATCGAGGTGCTGGAGCACGAGGCGAGCACGGCGACCGTCGCGGAAGCCGCCGCCGTCCATGGCGTGCCGCCCTCCCATATCGCCAAGACGCTCTCGCTGCGCGTTGGGGAGCGCGTGCTCCTCGTCGTCGTGCGCGGCGATGCGCGGCTCGACAACCGCAAGGCGCGCGGGGCCTTCGGCGGCAAGGCGCGGATGCTCGGCGGCGACGAGGTCGAGGCCCTGACGGGCCACCCGGTCGGCGGCGTCTGCCCCTTCGGGCTCGTCGCGCCGCTGCCGGTCTATTGCGACGTGTCGCTGCGCGCTTTCGACGAGGTCGTTCCGGCGGCGGGATCGCCCCGGTCCTCGCTTCGCATCGCGCCCGAGCGCATGGCCGCTCTGGTCGGAGCCGAATGGGTCGACGTCTGCCAGGACGTCGTACAAGAGCCGGCGCAGGAGCCTCCTGCCTCGATCGATCAGGCGGCGCCCTGACGCGGCGCCGCCCTGCGAGCGGCGGTGGGGGCTATGCGGCCTGCGCCGCGGGCTCTAATCCTCGCGCACCCGGCCGGAGCCGGCGGCATGACACGAGTGTGATCCAACCGTGACGACCCCATCCGAGCCGAGGCTCGAGGCGTTCCGCGCCCTTCTCACCGATCTCGGGCAGACCCTTCAGGCGGATTTCTCGATCCGCCTCTGGGACGGCTCGCATGTCCCGCTCGGCCCCGGCGCGCGGGACGATCTCGCGATCGCGATCAACGCTCCGCAGGCGATCACGCGCCTCCTGCGCCGTCCCCGGCTCGCGACCGTGATCGACCTCGCGGCGGAAGGCCTCCTGACGCTCGAAGGCGGCACCCTGTTCGACCTCGCGGCGCGTCGCGGAGCCGCGACGAAGGGCGCCCTGAAGCGGCTCGACAAGCTGCGCGCGGTGAAGGTGCTCGCGCCCTTTCTCTTCGCCCGCGCCGGCACGGGCGCGGCGAGCGCCGCCTACGACAAGGCCCAGCCGGATTCGCCCTCGTCCGGCCGGGACGACAAGGCGCTCGTCCAGTTCCACTACGACCTGTCCAATGCCTTCTACGGGCTCTTCCTCGATCCGGAGATGGTCTATTCCTGCGCCTATTTTCCCGATTGGGAGACGGGCATCGAGGACGCGCAGCAGGCCAAGCTCGAGATGATCTGCCGCAAGCTGCGCCTCAAGCCCGGCGAGCGCTTCCTCGACATCGGCTGCGGCTGGGGCGGGCTCGTCTGCCACGCCGCGCGCCATCACGGCGTCACCGCTCACGGCGTGACGCTGTCCCAGGCGCAGTTCGATTTCGCGCAGGAGAAGATCAGGCGGCTCGGGCTCGAGGACAGGGTCACGATCGAGCTGAAGGATTTCCGCGAGCTGACGGGCACCTTCGACAAGATCGCCTCGATCGGCATGTTCGAGCATGTCGGGCTCGCCAATCGCGACGCGTATTACCGGCAGATGCGCGATCTCCTGCGGCCGCGCGGGCTTCTGCTGCACCACGCCATCACCCGGCCGGCCAAGAAGAACGCGCGCGCCTTCCGCAAGAAGCGGCCGGAATACGCCGCCATCATCAATTACGTCTTCCCCGGCAGCGAGCTCGACCATGTCGGCGGCACGGTGGAATCGCTCGAGCGGAACGGCTTCGAGGTCCACGACGTCGAGGCCTGGCGCGAGCATTACGCCCGCACGACGAAGCTCTGGTGCGAGCGCCTCTATGCGGCGCGCGAGACGGCGGAAGCCGAGGTCGGGGCGGGCAAGCTGCGCCTGTGGTTGCTCTATCTCGCCGGCGTTTCGCTCGGCTTCGAGCGCGGCACGATCGGCATCTACCAGTCCCTCGCCTCGCGCCGCGCCCGTGGCCTCTCCGGCCTGCCCCCGACGCGGGCCGACCTCTACGCGGACGGCCCGCTGCCGAAGGAAGGCTGACAGAAGGGGCTCAGGCGACGTTCCCAACCCTCCCCTGGAAGGGGAGGGTGGAGAGGCAAGCCCCGCAACGTGTCCGCTCAGCACGTGCGGGCGAGGCGCCCTTCGATCGGATAGGCGGGGTCGTTATAGCCGGGCGTCGAGGGATGCCCGGCAGGGACGAGGGAATCGACGAGCGCCTCGTCCTCCGCCGTGAAGCGGTAGTCGAGCGCGCCGAGATAATCGCGCCACTGCGCCTCGGTGCGAGGGCCGGCGATGGTGCCGGTGACGAGGCGGTTGTTCAGCACCCACGCGACCGCGAACTGCCCGGGCGTGATGCCCCGCGCCTCGGCATGGGCCTTCAACCGCTCCGCGATGGCGAGGCTCTCCGGGCGCCATTCCGTTTCCAGCATGCGCTTGTCGGTGCGTCCCGCGCGGCTGTCGGCCGGAGGGGGCGCCTCGCTCGGATACTTGCCGGTCAGGACGCCGCGCGCCAGCGGGCTGTACGGAACCACCCCGAGGCCGAAATGGCCGCAGGCCGGCAGGTGCTCGACCTCCGGCATCCGGTTCAGGGCGTTGTAATAGGGCTGGCTGACGATGGGCCGGTCGATCCCGATCGCATCGCAGAGCCGGCAGATCTCGGCGACGCGCCAGGCCCGGTAGTTCGAGACCCCGAAATACCGGATCTTCCCGGCGCGGACGAGATCGGCGAGCGCGTGCACCGTCTCCGACAGGGGCGTCGCGTGATCCTCCTTGTGGAGATAGAGGATGTCGATGACGTCCGTGCCGAGACGGCGCAGGCAATCCTCCGTCGCGGACAGGCAGTGCCGGCGCGAGAGGCCTCTGTCGTTGGGCCCGCTGCCGGCCGGGCTGGCGATCTTGGTCGCCAGGATCCAATCGTTCCGATGGGCGGCGATGGCTCGCCCGACCACCTCCTCGGACCGCCCGGCGCTGTAGCTGTTGGCCGTATCGATGAAGTTGATCCCGGCCTCGCGGGCATCGTCGACGATGCGCGCGGAGGTCGCCTCGTCCGTCGGGCCGCCGAACATCATCGTGCCGAGGCACAGGGGCGACACCTTCAGGCCGCTGCGGCCGAGGGAGCGATACTGCATGGCGATGGTCTTCCTCCTGGCGGATGCGTCGGTCGACATCCTGCCTCGTCTTGGGGCTCGCCGAGCCGGGCGGCCGGCCGCAGCATCGGCGCTCGGCCTGGCGAAGCCAAGCCGTTCCGAGCGAGGATTCCGGCGTCGGGCCTTGAAACCTGCGCCGGGCTTCCTATCTCTCCCTCAACGCCGACCGTTCGCCCGAGGGCTTGAGCGCCGGCGAGTTTCCCGCCCGTCCTGGCAGATAGTCCAGCGTCGCCGGAGACGCAGAGGCGCCCGCCCGGTGAAATCCCCGGCGGGCGTTTTCGTGTCCGCTCTCAGCGGGTCCGGGCGGCGGTGACGACGAGTTCGAGCTTCACGCCCGGCCCGAGATCGGCGACGCCGATCGTCGCCCGCGCCGGCAGGTCGGCCTCGGCGAAGAAATCCGTCCAGGCCTTGTTGAACCCCGCCTTGTCGGCGAGATCCGTGACGTAGGCCGTGGCCATGAGGACGCGCGAGGGGTCGGATCCGTTATCCGCCAGCAGAATGCCGAGCTGGCGCATGACGTCCGCGGCCTGGCCGGTCGCATCGAGGCTGAGATCTTCGGAGACGATGCCGCCGAAATAGAGCGTGCCGGCATGCTCCACCACCTCGTGCAGAATACCGCCATACGGCGAGTGGCGTCTGATCGTGTCCGGCATCGGTCCTCTGTCCTGCGTTGCGGCGGGATGGTGGCGCAGGCGATGCGCCGCGTGAAGCCCCGCGATGCCTCCTTACCGCGCCAGGGGCTCGCGCGTCCCTCTTGACGGCCGCCGCGAACTGGCCCGCACTCCGCCGGCCACGAGCCCCGGAGCCGATGCGTGACCGAGCCAGCCGATCTTCCCGCGACCGCCCTTCTCGCCGCCTATCGCGACGGCTCGCTCTCACCCGTCGAGGTGGCGCGCTCGGTGATCGCGCGGATCGAGGCCTGGGAGCCGGGCCTCGGCGCGACCTATCTGTTCCGGCCGGAGCCCGCCCTCGCGGCGGCAGCCGAATCGGAAGCGCGCTGGCGCCGCGGGGAGGCGAGGGCGCTCGACGGCGTGCCCGTCACGATCAAGGAGAACATCGCGACGGCGGGCGATCCGATGCCGCTCGGCACGGCCGGGCGCGAGCCGCCCATCACGCCCGCCGACGCGCCGGCCGCCGCGCGCATGCGCGAGGCCGGGACCGTCCTCGTCGCCAAGACGACGATGCCCGATTACGGCATGCTCTCCTCGGGCCTCTCGTCCTTCCACCGGCTCGCCCGCAATCCGTGGGACCTCTCGAAGACGCCAGGTGGCTCCTCCGCGGGCGCCGGCGGCGCGGCGGCGGCCGGGTTCGGGCCGCTCCATCTCGGCACCGATATCGGCGGCTCCGTCCGCCTGCCCGGCACCTGGTCGGGTGTCGTCGCGCTGAAGCCGTCCTTCGGGCGCGTGCCGGTCGATCCGCCCTATTGGGGGCGTGCGGTCGGTCCGATGACGCGAACCGTCGCCGATGCGGCCCTCATGATGCGCGAACTCGCGAAGGCCGATCCGCGCGACGGCATGAGCCTGCCGCCCTCGGAACTCGATTATTCCGCGCCGCCGCTCGCCATCCGGGGCTTGAGGATCGGCTATCTTCCCGATGCGGGGGTGGGCCTGCCGGTCGATCCGGAGGTCGCCGCGGCCGTCGCCAAGGCCGCCCGTCTCTTCGAGGCGGAAGGCGCGATCGTCGAGACGATCCCGCCCTTCCTGACCCGCGCGATGCTGGACGGGCTCGACGTGTTCTGGCGCCAGCGCTCCTTCGCCGATATCGATGCGCTGCCGCCGGAGGGGAAGGCGCGCGTCCTGTCCTATATCCGCGCATGGGTCGAGCCGGCCCGGCACTATGACGGGCTGACCGTCTATCGCGGCCTCAGCCAGCTCCACGTCATCCGCGATGCGACGCTCGCCGCGACGCGGGACTACGATTTCGTGATCTCGCCGGTCGCCTCGGGCACCGCCTTTCCGGCCGAGCTCGGTACGCCGAACCACGAGCCGGAGAGGCCCTTCGAGCACATCGCCTTCACGGTGCCGTACAATTTCTCCGAGCAGCCGGCGATCTCGGTTCCGGCCGCGATGAGCCCGGCCGGGCTTCCGATCGGGCTCCAGATCGCCGGGCGGCGCTTCGACGATGCCGGCGTCCTCCGGCTCGCGGCCGCCTTCGAGGCGCTGCGAGATCCGCTGCCGGCCTGGCCCGTTCCTCCGCAGGCCTGACGGGCGCCCATCGGACGTCCTTGCGAGGAGGCGCCGACGAAGCAACCCAGGGGGCAGCCTGGGAAGCGGTTCCGCTGGTTTGCTTCGCTCCGCTCGCAATGACGGCGGGGGAACAACCCTCAGCGGGCGACGAGGACCTGCCGGCATTCCGGCGGCAGGGCGTCGAGGGACATGGGCGGCTTCGGCTTCACCTTCCGCGGCGGGCCGAGGCGCGGCTTCTTCGGGGCGAACATCGCCTTGTGCTGGCGCGCGAGCCAGCCGGTCAGCTCCTCGCCGCAGCCGTCGCCGAAATTCGGCGGCTCCTGCGGCCGGCAGCTCGCCATGCCGGCCGGGCAGGCCATGCGGACGTGGAAATGATAGTTGTGGCCCCAGATCGGCCGCACCTTGTGCAGCCAGCGGCGGTCGGCGCCCGACTCGCGGCACAGAGCGACCTTGATGGCCGGATTGACGAGGATGCGCTCGACGCGCGGATCGGCAGCGGCGGCCCGGATGAGCTGCGTGTGGCCGTGGGTCCAGGCGTTCGGATTGACGTCCATCCAGTCCGAGCGCGCCATGTTGGTGGCCGGCATGTTCTCGCGCTGCTGGGCATCGACGCGCTGGCGCGGCATCGGCGTCAGCCAGATATCGGCATCGAGCCCGATCTGGTGCGATGCGTGGCCGGTGATCATCGGGCCGCCGCGCGGCTGCGAGATGTCGCCGATCAGGATGCCCGGCCAGCCGTTGATGCGCGGCACGGCCTGAGCGAGGGTCTCGAGATACTGGATGAGGTCGGGATGGCCCCAATTGCGGTTGCGGTTGCGCCGCATCACCTGCCAGCTCGGCCCGTCCACCTGCATCGCGACGGCGCCGGCGAGGCAGCCGCGGGCGTAATTGCCGATCGCGCGGGCCTGAAGGTTCGCCGGCGTCGTCTGCTGGCTGAACAGGGCGCGGGCGGCATCGGGGAAGGCGGCCGTGTTCGCGGCGCGCTTCCTCGCCTCCTGCGAGGCGGTGTCCTGCGCATGGGCGGCGCCGAGGCCGAGGACGGCCGAGAGGGCGAGGGTGGCGAGGGTTGTGATTCGGCGCGGCATTCGGCTCATCTGAGAAGGACGCTGGCGTCGGCGGTCGGGGTCGAGCTTGCGGCGGCAAGCGGGCGAAGGTGAGGCAAGCGTCATCCGCGCCTTGAAAGGGGCCCGCGGCCATGCGAGCGGAGCGCATGACCCGCGAATCCGTCACCATCTTCGGCATCAAGGCTTGCGATACCATGAAGAAGGCGAGGGCCTGGCTCGACGCCCGCGGCATCGCTTACGCCTTCCACGACTACAAGGTCGCGGGGATCGACGCGGCGACTCTCGACGGCTGGATCGATCGGCTCGGCTGGGAGGTGGTGCTCAACCGCGCCGGCACGACCTTCCGCAAGCTGCCGGAGACCGAGAAGGACGGGCTCGACGCGGCCAGGGCCAAGGCGCTGATGCTGGCCCAGCCCTCCATGATCAAGCGCCCGGTCCTCGTGCGGGGCGACGATATCCTCGTCGGCTTCAAGCCTGAGGCCTATGCGAAGGCCTTCGAGGGCTGAACCCTCCCCTGGAGGGGGAGGGTGAAGGCCTCTGCGTGAACGGGCATCGAGCGATTCAGGACCGGCGGCGGTGGTGAACCGCGTGCTCGCGGCTCATTCGCTGTGAATAGACACGGGCGGCCGACCCCTCGCGGCGCTGCCGCGCTATAGACGCGGCATGACCCTCCTCATCGATCTCGGGCAGACGCGGGGCGGCGCCACGGCGGGGCTCGACCTCGCCGAGCTGCTGGCGACCCGCCTGCTCGTCCAGGGCAATTCGGGCTCGGGCAAGTCGCACCTGTTGCGCCGCCTGCTGGAGCAGAGCGCCCCGCATGTGCAGCAGGTCGTGATCGATCCCGAGGGCGATTTCGTCACCCTCGCGGACGAGCACGGCCATGTGGTCGTCGATGCGGCGGCCTCCGAATCCGAGCTGCATCGGATCGCCGGGCGCGTCCGGCGTCACCGCGTCTCCGTCGTGCTGAACCTCGAAGGGCTCGACATCGACGGCCAGATGCGCGCAGCCGCCTCCTTCCTCGGCGGGCTGTTCGATGCGGAGCGGGACTTTTGGTATCCGATCCTCGTCGTGGTCGACGAGGCGCAGCTCTTCGCGCCAGCGGCGGCGGGCGAGGTCTCGGACGAGGCGCGTCGGCTCTCGCTCGGCGCCATGACGAACCTGATGTGCCGTGGCCGCAAGCGCGGCCTCGCCGGCGTCATCGCGACCCAGCGCCTCGCCAAGCTCGCCAAGAACGTCGCGGCCGAGGCCTCGAACTTCCTGATGGGCCGCACCTTCCTCGATATCGACATGGCCCGCGCCGCCGACCTCCTCGGCATGGACCGGCGCGGCGCGGAGGCGTTCCGCGATCTCGAACGCGGCCATTTCGTCGCGCTCGGCCCCGCCCTGTCGCGCCGGCCGCTCCCCATCCTGGTCGGGTCCGTCTCGACGGCGAGCCGCGGCGGCTCGCCGGGCCTCCTGCCGCTGCCGGAGGTGCAGGAGGATGCACGCGACCTTCTCTTCGCCGCTCCCACGCCGGGAGAGGCCCCGCCGCGCGCGGAACCGCGGCCGCGTCCGGTCCCGGCGCCGGACGTCCTCGTCCAACTGGCGAATTACCGCCCCCCTTCGCGGCCCGCCGAGGCGGAGGAGGAGCCGGCGCTGACGGGCGCCGAACGCGAGGCGGCGCTCGATGCCGTGATGGCCGAGGTCCTCGCCGACCGCGATTCCGGGGCGACCAACGTCGCGACGCTCTATCAGGATTTCACCGTCCGCTGCCGGATCCGCCGCATCGGCGGCGAGGCACCGGACCTTCCCGCCTTCCGCAGGCGCCTCGCCGTGGCGCGGGCCGGGATCGGCGAGGAGACGGGCGAGCATCCGGAATGGGAGCGCGCCAAGGCACTCGCGGCGGACCTGCCCGACGATCTCCACGGGCTCTTCCTCCTCCTCGCGCGGGCTGCGCTCGAAGGGCTGCCGACGCCGTCGGACGCCGAACTCGCCCGTGCCTACGGCACGAGTTCGGCCGGCCGGGCGCGGCGCATGATCGGCTATCTGGAGGAAAGGGGCGCGGTGATCTGCCGGCGCGACCTGCGCGGCGCGCCGGTCATCGCCGTGCCGGCGCTCGGCTGCGAGACGGCGCCGGGCGAGCCCGAAGCGCCGCCGAAGCTGCGCCAGCGGCGCTGAGCCACAAATAAAAAGGCCAGTCTCGCGACTGGCCGGGTCTCTCAGCGGTGATCCCTCAGCGGGTCTTATCCGAGCTGGTCGAGGACGATGCGACGGAGTTCGTCGCGGCTCAGTCCGACCGTCTGAGGGCGCCAGGCGGGCTGGCGGATGGCTTTGGCGGCCCGCGTCTTGAGGTGCGGCCGATGGTGAACAGGGGTCTTGGTCTCGATTGTTGTATGCACGTTGATCTTTCTTGTCGCCGTGATGGGGCGAGGTAAACGAAACACCATGACGTCCGTTTGACGTCATGCCGGCACTGATCTCGGAAGATGAAATCGGGCTGGTCGCAACGCTCTCGAAGCGTGACAGTTCCAGCGATGCACCCCGAACCGAGCGGGGCCGTGACTGCAATATGGGGCCGAACGGCTGCGCTTGCAAGGCGCGCGTCGATTGAGCCGGCACCGGACAACCTGCGCCGGCTCGCGGCGCCCGGCTGAACACACCTTGGCCCCTCATCCTGAGGTGCTTGGCGAAGCCGAGCCTCGAAGGACGCGCGACCGTTTCGCGTGCTTCGAGGGCGACCTCCCGTCGCCACCTCAGCATGAGGACGCCGGTGTTTCCTATTTTACGTCCGAAGTTCTCGAATAGCCCTTCGCGTAATTCGGCGTGTCGATCCCCGCCGGGACGCGTGGGCAGGTCTGTGGCTCGCCCGCGACAAGCGTCAGGGGGATGCGGCCCGCCCAGAGGTCAAGCTCGTAATCCCCCTCGACGTCGAGCACGCCGACGTCGCGGATCTTGGCCGAAACCTCGAGGATCGGAAAGCGCAGGAAATGGGTTGCGCCCAGTTCCTTGCGCTTCGGCTCGCGCACCACGTGGCCGGGGATGATGTCCTCGACGAAGGCCGTGACGAGACGCTTCTTTTCGGCCTCGTCCGTCACGATCTCCGCCTTAGAGAAGATCATCACGGAGCGATAATCCATCGAGCAGCCGAAGCCGGAGCGACCCGCTACGATGGAATCCACCAGCGTGATCGTGAGGCAGGCGGGCGAGCCGTCCTCCAGCGAGTTCAGGAGGTAGTTGTTCCGGCTGCCGTGGATGTAGACGTCCTCGTCGATGCGGATGACGGCCGTCGGGATGACGCGGGGCAGGCCGCCCGCGACGAAGCCGACATGGACGACGAGCGCCTCGTCGATGATCGCATGGACCTTTGCCCGGTCGTAGGTCCCGCGATCGGGCCGCAGCCGGAGCTTGGTGGTGGGGGTTGGCGCATAGGCTGTCGTCGACATGGTTCGCCTCCCGTCCGTCAAGCCGCGTCGTCGCGCAGGACATGGTCGCCTTCATAGGCCTGGAGCCGAACCGAGCTTGCGCCGGCGCGCAGCTCGTTCAGGCTGTCGAACAGGGACCGCGGCACGAGGACCCCTTCGCGTGCCGTGCGTTCGCGGGCGCGGTAGCGACGATCGGACGGAAGCCGCGTGCCCTCCTGTTCGAGGATTCTCGCGAAGAGCCTTTCGCCATGCGCGAGCTGGGCCTGCCGGTCGCCGCCGACGAGGCAGCGCGCCGGGTCGATCGCGATGATCAGCTCGCCACCGCATGGAGCGCCCGTCCCGGCCTTGTCGTCCTCGCCCGACTCGAAGCTCAGGAGATCGCCGACGAGCGGCCCCGCCAGAAGCTCCACCATCAGCGCGATCGAGGAGCCCTTCGCGCCGCCGAAAGGAAGCTGCGCGCCGGCGAGCGCCGCGCGCGGATCGGTGGTCGGCCTGCCGTCCGGGCCGATGGCCCAGCCGTCCTCCAGCGCCTTGCCGTCGCGCAGCCTGATCTGGATCTCGCCGCGCGCGCTCGCGCTCGAGGCCTGGTCGAAGACGAGCGGATGTCCGCCGGAGCGCGGCCAGGAGAAGGCCATCGGGTTCGTGCCGAAGAGCGGCTTCGTGCCGCCGGCCGGCGCGACATAGGGTGCGGCCGAGACGAAGGCGAAGGCGACGAGGCCCGCCTCCGCCAGATGCTCGACCTCGGGCCAGAGCGCCGCCACGTTCAGCGCGTTGTTGATGGCGAGGGCGGCGATGCCCTGGGCTTTCGCCCGCTCGATCAGCGGCGCGTAGCCGTATTCGAGGGCGAGGGGGGAGAAGCCGCGCTTCGCATCGACCCGAACAACCGACGGTGCGAGGTCGGAAACGTCGGGCTCCGCATCGGGGGAGGCGTGCCCGGCCTTCAGTGAATTGACGTAGAAGGAGATGCGGAAGAGGCCATGATGGCGGCATTCGTCCCGCTCCGCCGCCGTCACCGTGCGGGCGATGGCGGCGGCGTGGGCTTCGCTGAAGCCCTGAACCGAGAGCAGCGACTTGGCGGTGTCGTGGACCTCGTCCAACGACAGGCGGATGGCGTCTTGCATGATCGTTCCTTCCCTGAACCTGTTTCCGGCGGCGGTTATTTCTTGACGAGCGGGCATTCGCTCTCGGAGAGTCTTTGAAAGACCTCTTCGCCCGGCACCGTCGCGAGGACCTTGTAGTAGTCCCAGGGTCCCTTCGACTCCTCGGGCTTCTTCACTTCGACGAGATACATGTCGTGAATCATCTGGCCGTCCTCGCGCACGAAGCCCTTGGGCGCGAAGGCATCGCTGACCGGGATCTCGCGCATCTTGGCCATGACGGCTGAAGCGTCGTTGGTGCCGGCCGCCTTCACCGCCTTCAGGTAGTGCAGCACGGAGGAGTAGATGCCTGCCTGGGTCATGGTCGGCATCGCCTTGTGGCGGTCGTAGAAGCGCTTGGCGAAGGCGCGGCTCGCCTCGTCGCGGTCCCAGTAGAAGGCCGTCAGGAACTGCAGCCCCTGCGCGGCCTTGAGTCCCATGGCGTGGACGTCGGTCAGGAAGACGATGGGCGTCACGATGGTCGCGCCGCCGGCGACGCCGAACTCGCTTGCCTGCTTGACCGTCGTCGTCATGTCGCTGCCGGCGCTGGCGAGGGCGATCACCTTCGCCTTCGAGGCCTGCGCAGCGAGGAGGTAGGAACTCATGTCCTGGGTCGCGAGCGGATGGCGCACCTCGCCGGCGACCTTGCCCCTCGCCTCCGTGACGGCCTTGCGGATCTCGTCCGCGAAGGCATGGCCGAACGCGTAGTCGACGGTGATGAGGAACCAGCTATCGGCGCCGCGGGCCGACAGGACCTTGGCGAGGCCGTAGCCGTTGGTTCGGCTGGTATAGACCCACTGGACCGAGTTCGGGCTGCAGGCCTTGCCCGTGAAGGCGGAGGAGGCGGCCGCGACGATCGTGACCTTCTGCTTGTCCTTCGCGATGGCCTGCACCGCCAGGCCGACGGCGGAGTTCGAGAAGTCGGCGATGACGTCGACGCCTTCCTTGTCGAACCAGAGCCGGGCGATGCCGGCCCCGATATCGGCCTTGTTCTGGTGGTCGGCCGAGACGAGTTCGACCGGCCGCCCCAGGACCGAGCCGCCGAAATCCTCGATGGCGAGCCGCGCCGCCTCGACCGAGCCGGGCCCGGCGAGATCGGCATAGAGACCGGATTGGTCATTCAGGATGCCGATCTTGACGGGGCGATCGAGCGCCTGGGCGGGCGTTGCGAGGAGGGCGGCCGAGGCTGCCAGCAAGGCGGCCCAGCGACGGAAAGAGGTCACGACCGAACTCCGTGTTTGCATGAGGTGACATACTGAATGCTGAACTTGCATATGATGCAAGTATAATTTTCATCCAGGTTCAGCCTTGCGCGGCGGCAGTTGCCTATCCCGTCGGCATGGTTGGCGGCTTGCACGTCATGAAAGACCACGCTACGTCGCGGTCATGCAGCACGACGACGCCACCGCGCGCACCACTCGCGAGATCGGTCAGCGCATCCGCAGGGCCCGGCTCGCCTCCGGGATGACGCTCAGCACGCTCGCCGAGCGCACGCAGCTATCGGAGGGATTTCTCTCGAAGCTCGAGCGCGGCCAGGCCTCGAGCTCGATTGCCAATCTCATCCAGATCGTCGCGGCGCTTTCGCTCAGTCTGAATGACCTCTTCGTCGACGAGGACAGCGCCCCGGCCCGCACGAGCGTGTCGGTGCACAGGCGTTCCTCGCCCGGCGGGTTCACCGAGATCGAGAGCACGGGCTACCGCTGGAAGGCGCTCGCCGGGGGCGCTGCGCTCGACAGGATCGAGGTGTTCCACCTCGTCTTCCCGGAGGAGAACCGAATGGAGGCGCTCGTCTCCCATCCCGGCCAGGAGCATTGCTACGTGCTCTCGGGCGAGGTGATCTTTCATGTCGCCGGGGAGGAGCATCGGCTCCGGGCGGGCGACGGGATCTTCATCGATTCCGAATTGCCGCACCGGGCCGAGAACGGCGGCCTCGGCGAGGCCCATGTCCTGATGACGGTGACGAAGGGCGAGGCCGAGGCCGGACGGTCCTCGAGCCCGATCGATTGGTGGCGCCTGAACGGCGTCGCCGCGCGCCGCGTCACGGCATGACCCCTCAGCCCGCCCGCAGCAAGCGGACGCCGGCGTCGCGCTCGAAGAGATAGAGGAGGAGGCGCAGGGCCTCCCCGCGCTCGCCTGAGAGCGTCGGGTCCCGCTCGACGATCAGCCGCGCGTCGTCCCGGGCCGCGGGCAGGAGATCGGCGTCGGTGTCGAGCCGGGCGATGCGGAAATTCGCGGCCCCCGCCTGCCGCGTTCCGAGGAGTTCGCCCTCGCCGCGCAGGCGCAGATCCTCCTCGGCGATCTCGAACCCGTTCTCCGTCCGCCGCAGCGTCTCGAGGCGGGCCTTCGCCGCCTCGCCGAGCGGGCCCTTGTAGAGAAGAAGGCAGACCGAGGGCCGCTCGCCGCGCCCGACCCGGCCGCGCAGCTGATGAAGCTGGGCGAGGCCGAAGCGCTCGGCATGCTCGATCACCATGACCGTGGCGCGCGAGACGTCGACGCCGACCTCGATCACCGTCGTCGAGACGAGCACCTTGATCTCGCCGCCCTGGAAGCGCGTCATCACCGCGTCCTTGTCGCGCGGCGCCATGCGGCCGTGGACGAGGCCGACGGCGTCTTCGCCGAGCACCGCGGCGAGGTCGCGGTGGCGGTCCTCGGCCGCGGCGAGGTCGACGGCCTCCGATTCCTGGACGAGCGGGCAGACCCAATAGACGAGATCGCCCCGCCCGATGGCGCGGGCCACCGCATCCGTGACCTCGTCGAGCCGGTCGGACGAGACGAGGCGGGTGTCGATCGGCCGGCGGCCCGGCGGCTTCTCGTCGAGGACGGAGATGTCCATGTCGCCAAAGGCCGACAAGGCGAGCGTGCGCGGGATCGGCGTCGCCGTCATCACCAGCATGTCCACCGCCTCGCCCTTCTGGCCGAGTGCAAGGCGCTGGTGGACGCCGAAGCGGTGCTGCTCGTCGATCACGGCGAGGCCGAGATCGCGGAAGGCGACCTCGCCCTGGAGCAGGGCATGGGTGCCGACGACGATGTCGATCCGGCCCTCGGCCAGCGCGGCGAGGGTCTCCCGGCGTTCGCGGGTCTTGTCGCGTCCGGTGAGGATGCCGATGCGCAATCCGGCCGGCTCGGCCATGGTGGCGATGCGCTCCGCGTGCTGGCGGGCGAGGATCTCGGTCGGCGCGACGAGGGCCGCCTGCCGCCCGGCTTCCACGGCGCTCGCCATGGCGAGCAGGGCGACGAGCGTCTTGCCGGCACCGACATCGCCCTGGAGGAGGCGCAGCATGCGCTCCTCGGATTTCAGGTCACGGCGGATCTCGCCGATCGCGCGCTCCTGCGCGCCGGTGAGCGGGAAGGGGAGCGCCTCGGTGATGCGCCGCATGAGGCTGCCGTCGCCGGCATTGGGCCGGCCGCGCCGGGAGCGGTTCGCGGCCCGGACCAGCGCGAGCGCGAGTTGCGAGGCGAGGATCTCGTCATAGGCGAGGCGGCGGCGCGCAGGATCGGGCGGCGCCTCCTCGCCCTCCCGCTGAGGTTCGCCCGCTCCGGCATGAGCCGCCTTCAGCGCCTCGGCGAAGGGCGGCCAGCCCTGCTGCGACAGCCAGGCCGGGTCCTGCCATTCCGCCAGCGGGGGCAGCTTCGCGAGCGCCGTTCCGGCATGTTTCGCGACGAGGCGGGAGGAGAGGCCCTCGGTGAGGCCGTAGACCGGCTCGCTCTCGCCGGCGCTCTCGGCCCGGCTCTCGTCGAGGATGCGGGCCGGATGCACCATCTGGCGCTGGCCGTCATACAGCTCGATCGTGCCCGAGACGAAGCGCCGGGCGCCGATCGGCAGCATCGAGACGACGCGCGGGGCCGGCAGGCCGAAGAAGACGAGCGTCACGTCGCCGGTCCCGTCCTCGACCAGGACGCGGAACGGCGCCCGCCCGCGGCCCGGCGGGGGAGGGCGATGGGACGTCACCTGCACCGCGAGCGTGACGGGCGTGCCGGCGGGCGCCTCGGCGATCGAGCCCATCAATTCGCGCGTGACGGAGGCGCTCGGCAGGTGGAGCAGGAGATCGACGACGCGGGCCGGCCGGCCCGGCTCGCCGAGCAGTCTGTCGAAGGCGGCGGCAACCTTCGGTCCGATCCCGGCGAGCGAGGAGAGCGGCGCGAAGACGGGATCGAGAAGGGCGGGGCGGAGCGACATGGAGCATCCGCTTTAGCGCGATCCTGATTGGCGCTATAGGGCTCCGATGTCCGCTCCTCGCGATACCGCGGCCGCCGCCGCTCTCGACCCGCGCCGCAAGCGCGCCCTGTTCCGCGCCTGGCATCGCGGGATGCGGGAGATGGATCTCGTCATGGGCCGCTTCGCGGACCGGGAGATGGCGGGCCTGTCCGAGGCCGAGCTCGACGAGTTCGAGGCGCTGATGGACCTGCCTGACCCTCAGGTCTTCGCCTGGATCGCCGAGCAGGAGACGCCGCCGGGCGAGCGCGACACGCCGCTGCTCGGCCGCCTGAGGGCTTTTCGGGCGGGGTGAGTTCACCAAACCCGCTCATCCCGGCGAAAGCCGGGATCCGAACCGCTGAGGCCGTGATCCCTCCCCGGAGGGGAGGGCCGAGCCGAAGCGGAGCTTCGAGCCGGGGTGGTGGGGACATCCCGGCCGTGGCGGCACCCCACCCCGGTCGGCTGGCGCCGACTCGCCCCTCCTCAACGGAGGGATCGCGGCCATAAGGGCGGAGAGCGACCTCTTGCGCGGTTGGGGCGCTTCAGCCCCGCTTCAGCTGCTCCGCCACGCGCGGGGCGAAATAGGTGAAGACGCCGTCGGCACCGGCGCGCTTGAAGGCGATCAGGCTCTCGAGCATCGCCTTCTCGCCGTCGATCCAGCCGTTGAGGGCCGCAGCCTGGATCATCGCGTATTCGCCCGACACCTGGTAGGCGAAGGTCGGGACGTCGAAGCTGTCCTTCACCCGGCGGATGACGTCGAGATAGGGCAGGCCGGGCTTCACCATGACCATGTCGGCGCCTTCGTCCAGATCGAGAGCAACCTCGCGGATCGCCTCGGAATCGTTCGAGGAATCCATCTGGTAGGTGCGCTTGTCGCCGATCAGCGTCGTGCCGAGCGCGTCGCGGAACGGGCCGTAGAAGGCCGAGGCGTATTTCGCCGCGTAGGACATGATCTGCACGTCCAGGAACCCGGCCTTGTCGAGACCTTCCCGGATCGCCGCGACCCGCCCGTCCATCATGTCGGAGGGAGCGATGATGTCGGCCCCGGCCTCCGCCTGGATCAGCGCCTGCTCGACCAGCACCGCCACGGTCTCGTCGTTGAGGATGCGCCCGTCCTCGGTGAGAAGGCCGTCATGGCCATGGCTCGTATAGGGGTCGAGCGCGACATCCGTGATGAGGCCGATGCCGGGCACCGCCTGTTTCACGGCCCGCACGGCGCGGCAGACGAGGTTCTGCGCGTTGAGCGCTTCCGAGCCGCGCGCGTCCCGAAGGGCATGGTCCGTATAGGGGAAGAGGCCGAGGGCGGGGATGCCGAGGGCCGCCGCCCGCTCGGCCTCGCGCACGATCTCGTCGATGCCCAGACGCTCGACGCCGGGCATCGAGCCGATTTCGTCCCGCCGCGAGTCGCCCTCGACGATGAAGAGCGGCCAGATCAGGTCATCGGTCGTCAGGACATGCTCGCGCACGAGCCGACGCGACCATTCCGCCTTCCGGTTCCGGCGCGGTCGGTTGCGCAGCGAGAGGGCCGAAACGGTCTCGGCCGCATCCCGCGCGATCTCGCGGGCGGCGGGTCGGGCGAAAGGCGTAATCCTGGCTGACATCTTCTTTTCCGTATGACGGCAGAGCCGTAGCACATTCGAACCGGTCCAAAATAGTCGCGATCGTCGCAGAACGGATTTGACGCCTCGGTATCCCTGCGGTCTAACCCCCGACCCATGAGCGATGCCGAGATCGTGTGCGAGCGGCGCGGAAGCGTCGGCGCCATCCTTCTGAACCGCCCGAAGGCGCTGAATGCGCTGACCCTCGGGATGGTGCGGGAGATGGCGCGAGCCCTCGATGCCTGGGAAGGCGACCCCGGAATCACCCGCATCGTGGTGACGGGGGCAGGGGATCGCGCCTTCTGCGCGGGCGGAGACATCCGCAAGCTCTACGAGGCCGGCCGGGCGGGCGACATCACGCCCTCGCTCACGTTCTGGCGCGAGGAATACATCCTCAACGTGCGGATCAGGAGCTATCCCAAGCCGTATATCTCCCTGATCGACGGGATCGTGATGGGGGGCGGCGTCGGAGTTTCTCTGCACGGCAGCCACCGCGTCGCCGGCGACCGCTACAGCTTCGCGATGCCCGAGGTCGGCATCGGCTTCTTTCCCGATGTCGGCGGCATGTACGCTCTCGCCCGGTTGCCGGGCGAGATGGGCACCTATCTCGCCCTGACCGGCGCGAGGATCGGCCCGGACGACGCCGCGGCTTTGGGCCTTGCGACCCATCGCGTGCCGTCGGAGCGGATGGCGGCTCTGGAGGAGGCGCTCGTCGCGGGCGAGCCGGTCGACGGCGTGCTCGCCGCCTCATCCCGGCCGGTCGCCGATGCGCCGCTTCTCGCGCATAGCGACGTGATCGCGCGCTGCTTCGGCGCGTCGTCCCCGCTCGCCATCCTCGCCGCGCTCGATGCGGACGGGTCGGACTTCGCGGCCGAGACCGCGGCGACGATCCGCAAGAAGGCGCCGTCCAGCGTCGCCATCGCCTTCGAGCAGATCCGGCGCGCGCCGGCCATGAGCTTCGAGGACACGATGGCGGCGGAATACCGGATCGTCTCGCGCATCGCCGAGGGCCACGACTTCTACGAAGGGGTCCGCGCCACCATCATCGACAAGGACGGCGCGCCCCGATGGCAGCCGGCGCGGCTCGAGGATCTCGACCCGGGCTTCGCTGCGTCCCATTTCGAGCCGCTGCCCGGACGTGAGTTGAGGGACCCGGTGTGATCGGTCTCCTTCGGCGGGGATCTGCCGCCCAGGGCGAGCGGCCCGACGACATCATCGTCGATCTTCCGGACGAGGAGCGTCCGCGCTGGAACCGGATCCTCGTCTGGTTCATGCGGGGCCTGTCGCTGGCCTGGCTGGTCAAGGGCCTCGCCGCCTGGGGGATGATCCTCGGGGTCAAGACCGGCTTCGCGCCCTTCGAGGGCAGTTCGACCGGCTACCAGGCCTGCATCGTCTATTTCGCCGTGATCGACATCGTGGCGGCGATCGGCTTGTGGCTGACCTCGACCTGGGGCGGTGTTCTCTGGCTCCTCGCCGTGATGAGCCATCTGATCATCGCCGTGTTCTTTCCGCGCTTCGTGTCGGACAGCACGTTACTGATCGCCCTCTTCATTGTGGCTATCATGATGTATCTGACGATATCTTGGCTCGCCTCGGTGGAGGAGTGAATCCATTACATTGCGTAAACCGATCGGAAAGGTTGATCGTCGCTAATTTTAGCTCTTGTTTACGTCAATGGGTAAAGCCCCGATTCATCCTGTTACTTAAAGTGGTCTTCATTCGGTCGACCTAAATTGGCCTCATAAGCGGACCGGTTCAGCCAGGTTCGCGACGAAGATGAGGCATCCGATGAGCAACGCAGCCAAGAAGGTCGAGGTCGCCAACGACGTGCAGGAGGCGGGAGTCCGCCCCACCTATCTCGAGGCCCTGCACCTCGTGGAGCGCCTGCACCGTCGCCTGCTCGACGTGATCAAGGACGAGTTCGAGCGCCGCGGCCGCGACGACGTCAACAGCGTCCAGGCGCTCCTGCTCTACAATATCGGCGACAAGGAGCTGACCGCCAGCGAGCTGCGCACCCGCGGCTACTATCTCGGCTCGAACGTCTCCTACAACGTCAAGAAGCTGGTCGAGATGGGCTATCTCCACCACGCCCGCTCGCGCATCGACCGGCGCTCGGTGCGGATCAGCCTGACCGACAAGGGCAAGCAGGTTCACGACATCGTCTCCGGCCTCTACGACAAGCACGCCAGGACGATCGAGCCCATCGGCGGCATCTCGACCGACGATTTCCAGCGCCTGAACCAGTCCCTGGTGCGCCTCGAGCGCTTCTGGACCGACCAGATCCGCTACCGGCTCTGACGCCCCGTTTGACGCACACGCCGTCATGGCCGGGCCTGTCCCGGCCATCCACGACACGGCCGTCGCCCGCGAGCCCTCGACGCTCAGGCAGGGACACCGCGTGGATGGCCGGGACAGGCCCGGCCATGACGGCTGTGAGGAGCCGGTCGCGGAGCGGGCGGCGTCTCGAAGCACGCATCGGCAGCTCCGCCGGGCGCCCGCCTCCGCTTGCCGCCGCCGCCCCGTCGTGCTTGGTGAGTCCGTGTCCGGTGCCCCGCGAGGGGTGAAACGGGAATGCGGGACGGGCTCGACGGAGGGCTCATGCCGCGGCTGCCCCCGCAACTGTAGGCGGAGAGCCTCGCCCAAACGTCACTGGTCAAGGGTTCCATCCCGACCGGGAAGACGGGCGAGGCGTCGATCCGCGAGCCAGGAGACCGGCCGGACATCGGGGTCCCACGACCTCTCCGAAGACGATTCCGGCGGCGGGCCGGGAGGGGAATGTCCATGTCCGGCGCCTCAGCGCCCCTCGTCACGACTCTCGTTCTCGGCGGCGCCCGCTCGGGCAAGTCGGCTCATGCCGAACGGCTCGTGCGCGACAGCGGGCTCGCGCCCTTCTACCTCGCGACGGCCGAGGCCGGCGATGCGGAGATGGGGGAGCGCATCGCGCTGCACCGGGCGCGGCGCGGACCCGGCTGGACGACGCGCGAGGAGCCGCTCGCCCTCGCCGAGGCGCTGAGCGCCGAGGCTCGGGAGGGCAGGGCGGTCCTCGTCGATTGCCTGACGCTGTGGCTGTCGAACCTTGTCTTCGCCGAGCGCGACCTCGACGCCGAGACGGAGCGCCTGTGCACGGCGCTCGGCCGGCTTCCCGCTCCCGTCGTGCTCGTCTCGAACGAGGTCGGGATGGGGCTCGTGCCCGAAACGCCGCTCGGCCGGCGCTTCCGCGATGCGCAGGGCCGGCTGAACCAGGCCGTCGCTGCGGCGGTTCCCGCGGTCGTCTTCGTGGCCGCCGGCCTGCCGCTGCGGCTCAAGGGCGATCCTGCGGCGGCCGTCTGATGCATATCCAGTTCGCCCCCGCCGAAGGCTTGGATGACGGCTCGGCCGCGCGCGACCTGAACCAGGACCCGGCCGAGATCGTCATCCTCTCCGCGGCCGATACGGAGCTCGCGGCCCTCGGCCGGGCGGCGGAGCAGCAGCCGGAGGGCGCGCCCTCGGTGGCGCTGACGAACTTCCTCGCCCTCCGCCATCCCCTCTCGGTCGATCTCTACGTCGAGCGGACGCTGGCGCAGGCGCGGGTCGTCGTCCTGCGGCTCCTCGGCGGCGAGAGCTACTGGCCCTATGGCATCGAACAGCTCCGCCGCGCGGCGTTGCAGCGGGGCATGTCCCTGTACTGCGTGCCGGGCGATACGCGCTGGGACGCCGATTTCGCGGCGCGCGGCACGGCCGGAGAGGCCGAGACCCGCGTGCTCTGGCGCTATCTCGCCGAGGGCGGGGCGGAGAACGTCGCGGGCGCGCTCGCCTTCCTCGCCCATGCGCTGGGGCGAGGGGAGGCGCCGCCTCCGCCGCGGCCCGTCCCGTCGGCGGGGCTCTGGCCCTCGGTCGTCCCACCGGACGGGCGGCCCCGGGCGGCGATCCTGTTCTACCGGGCGCTCGTCCAGGGCGGGATGACCGAGCCGATCGAGGCCCTGCGCGATGCGCTCGAGGATCGCGGCATCGCCGCCCAGCCGATCTACGTGACGAGCCTCAAGGACGAAGCCTCCGCCGCCCTCGTCGCGACGACCTTCGCGGCCGCACCGCCCGACATCATCCTCAACGCTACCGCCTTCGCGGTGGGCGTGGCGGGCCTAACCCTCCCCCCGCGGAGCGGTGGGGAGGGCGAGCCGGAGCGAAGCGGAGGACCGGGGTGGGGGGTGTCGACGCGAAGACTCGACTGTCGGGAAGGCGGACAGCCCCCCCACCCGGCTCGGCCTTCGGCCGAGTCCGCCCTCCCCTCAGCAAGCGGGGGGAGGGTTGGTGCGGGCCGACCGGCTTTCTCCCTCCCGAACGCCGATTGCCCGGTCCTGCAAGTCTCCCTCGCCTCGACGAGCGAAGCGGCGTGGCGGGCGTCGCCGCGCGGGCTGACGCCGCGCGATCTCGCCATCCACGTCGTCCTGCCGGAGGTGGACGGGCGCATCTTCGCGGGCGCCGTCGCCTTCAAGGAGGGCGAGGCCGGAGGCCCTGTCGTCAGCCGCTCGGTGCCGGATCGGATCGCGGCCGCCGCCGATCTCGCCGCCGCCTGGGTGAGGCTGCGGCGCGCGGCTCCGGGCGATCGCCGCGTCGCGCTCGTCCTTGCGAATTATCCGAACCGCGACGGACGCCTCGCCAACGGTGTCGGGCTCGACACGCCCGAGAGCACGGCGATGCTGCTCGCGGCCCTGCGTGAGGAGGGCTACCGGCTCGACGCGGCGCCCGAGACCTCGGCCGACCTGATGGCGCTCCTGACGAGCGGTCCGACCAACGACCTCGCCCGCCGCCGCTCCGGGCGGATCGGACGAGGCGCGGGCGTGCGCTGGCCGCTCGACGCCTATCGCGCCGCCTATGCGATGCTGCCCGAGGAGACGCGGGCGGCCGTCGAGGCGCGCTGGGGCGAGCCGGAGGACGATCCGCATGTCGAGGCCGGAGCCTTCCGGCTCGGCCTGCACCGCTTCGGCCATGTCGTGATCGGCATCCAGCCGGCGCGGGGCTACAACATCGACCCGAAGGAGACCTATCACGCGCCGGATCTCGCGCCGCCGCACCATTACCTCGCCTTCTATCTCTGGCTCCGGCGCGGTTTCGATGCGCATGCGGCGGTCCATCTCGGCAAGCACGGCAACCTCGAATGGCTGCCGGGGAAGTCGGCGGGGCTCACGGCGGCCTGTTTCCCCCAGGCGCTGCTCGGGCCGCTGCCGAACCTCTACCCCTTCATCGTCAACGATCCCGGCGAGGGGATGCAGGCGAAGCGGCGGATCGCGGCGGTCGTCGTCGACCACCTGACGCCGCCGCTGGCGCGGGCCGAGCTCCACGGCGACCTCTCGCGCCTCGAGGCGCTCGTCGACGAATACGCGACGGCGGCCGATCTCGATCCGAAGCGGGCAGATGCCCTGACCTCCGACATCCTCGCGTTCTCGAGCACGATGCGCCTCGATGCCGATCTCGATCTGGCCTCCGACACGTCGCCCGACGAGACGCTCCGGCGCATCGACGCGCATCTGTGCGACCTCAAGGAGATGCAGATCCGCGACGGGCTGCATATCCTCGGCCGCGCGCCGGAGGCGGGGGCGCTGGATGCGCTGCTCGTCGCGATCGCACGCCTGCCGCGTTCGGACCTCCGCCCCGAGGACGCCTCCCTCCACCGCGCCCTCGCCGAGGATCTCGGCCTCGGCTTCGACCCCCTGACGCGAGACCTCGCGGCGGCCTATGCGGGGCCGAAGCCGGAGGTGTTGACCCGGGTCGGAGCGCGATCCTGTTCCCACCATCCTCATGCTGAGGTGGCCGCCGCAGGCGGCCCTCGAAGCACGCACACCCGTTCTGCGTCCTTCGAGGCCTCGCTCCGCGAGGCACCTCAGGATGAGGGCCGCGCAAGTGCACGGAGCGATCCCCCCTGGCGCATCGCGGGGGATACCGTCGAGCGCATCGAGGCGCTGGCCGAGGCCTTGGTGTGCGGCCGCGCCACGCCCGATCCGGCCTGGACCCGCACGCTGCCGGTGCTGCGCTGGATCGCGGAGGAGCTCCGCCCCGCCATCGCCGCGTCCGGCGAGGCGGAGATCGGCGCGTGCCTCGCGGGGCTCGACGGGCATTTCGTGCCGCCGGGGCCGTCCGGAGCCCCGACGCGCGGGAGGCCGGACGTGCTGCCGACCGGCCGCAACTTCTTCGCCGTCGACAGCCGGGCGGTTCCGACCGAGGCGGCCTGGCGGACGGGACGCGCGGCCGCCGAGGAACTCGTGCTGCGCTACGTGCAGGAGGAGGGCGACTGGCCCCGCGCCATCGCGCTCTCGCTCTGGGGGACGGCGAATATGCGCACGGGCGGCGACGACGTCGCCCAGGCGCTCGCCCTTCTCGGCGCGCGGCCTGTCTGGGAGCCGGGCTCCGGCCGGGTGACGGGTTTCCGGATCATGGACCTCATGGAACTCAAGCGCCCGCGCGTCGACGTCACGCTCCGCGTTTCCGGCCTCTTCCGCGACGCCTTCCCGGTCCAGATGGACCTCGTCGATTCCGCGGTGCGCGCCATCGCCGCGCTCGACGAGCCGGACGACCAGAACCCGCTCGCCGCCCGCGTGCGGGCCGAGAGCGAGGCGGCGGGAGGGAGCGAGGAGGCGCGCCGCCGCGCCTCGACGCGGATCTTCGGCTCGATGCCCGGCGCGTACGGGGCCGGGCTCCAGGCGCCGATCGACGAGGGCGGCTGGCAGAGCCGCGACGACCTCGCCGGTGCCTATCTCGCCTGGAGCGGCTTCGCCTATGGCGGCGGGCGCGAGGGCGAGGCCGACGATGCGGGCTTCCGGGATCGGCTCGCCGGCATCGATGCCGTCGTGCAGGCGCAGGACAACCGCGAGCACGACATCCTCGATTCCGACGACTACTACCAGTTCATGGGCGGCCTCGCGGCGGCCGTGGAGACGGTGTCCGGGCGGGCGCCGCCCGTCTTCCATCTCGACACCTCGCGGCCCGAGGCGCCCCTGGCCCGCACCCTGTCGGAGGAAATCGCCCGCGTCGTGCGCGGCCGGGCGGCGAACCCGAAATGGATCGCCGGCGTGATGCGCCATGGCTACAAGGGCGCCTTCGAGATCGCCGGGACCGTCGATTATCTCTTCGGCTTCGCCGCGACGACCGATGCGGTGAAATCGCACCATTTCGACCAGCTCTTCGCGGCCTATCTCGAGGACGAGGCGGTGCGCTCCTTCATGGAGGAGGCGAACCCCGCGGCCCTGCGCGAGACGGCGGCGCGGTTCGAGGAGGCCCTTCGCCGTGGCCTGTGGCAGCCGCGCTCGAACCGGGCCGGGGCGCTGCTGGCGGGACTGACCTCCGATGCAGCCTGACCGCTCAGGACCTCAGGCGTTTCTTCAGGCGGATGACGGCTTCGCCCTGAAGATCGCTCGGCGGGGCGTCGGCGGCGGCGATGCGCCGGAGCATGCCGACGAGGTCGTCGCGCTCGCGGGCGTCGAGGCTCTTGCGGAACAGGGGCAGAAGCTCGTCGGCGAAGATCGAGAAGGGGCGGCCGGGCTCGGTATAGCCCCAGGCCTTCTCGAAGGTCGCGGCCGGATCCGGCAGGCCGAGCTTCGTCTCCATCACGTCGAGGATCTCGGTCTTCTCCTCCGCGCTCATCGCGCCCTCGGCGCGCACGAGCTGGATCATCAGGATCGCCGCGGCGAGGCGCGGGTCGTTGATCCGCCGCAGGGCGCCGCCGGCGAAATCCTGCACCGCATGCCGGATGCGCCGGCGCAGTCCCTTCGTGTCCCGGTCGAGGTCGCGCACGGCCGTGACGGCGCTGTGGGCGCGAAGCACCCAGATCAGAATGCCGCCGACGATCGCCAGAACGCCGATGATGACGACCATCAGGTCTCCTCTGTCATCTGCCTTCGGCCCGGGATCGTCGGGCCGCGAGCGCTCTTATCACCCGAGAACGAGGCCGCCGAGAGGGCGTGCAGAAAGGTTCGTCCATGACCGTCGAGACCGAAGCCGAGGCCAATGCCCGCCATGCCGAGAAGATGAAGAAGCACAAGGCGAGCAAGGAGAAGCTGCTCGCCGGCAAGAGCGCGGACAAGGGCCTGCTCATCGTCCATACCGGCGCGGGCAAGGGCAAGACCTCGGCGGCCCTCGGCATGGTGATGCGCCACATCGCCTATGACTGGCCGGTCGGCATCGTCCAGTTCATCAAGGCGCCGAGCTGGGAGACGGGCGAGGCGAAGCTGCTCGGCCGCTTCCCCGATCTCGTCACGCTCCACGTCATGGGAGAGGGCTTCACCTGGGATACGCAGGATCGCGCCCGCGACATGGCCGTCGCCCGCAGCGCCTGGGAACGCGCCAAGGAGCTGATCCGGGACGAGCGCCACCGGCTCGTCCTCCTCGACGAGCTGAACATCGTCCTGCGCTACGACTACCTGCCGGTCGAGGAGGTCGTCGCCTTCCTCCGCGACGAGAAGCCGGCGGACAAGCACGTGATCGTCACCGGCCGCAACGCCAAGCCGGAGCTGATCGAGATCGCCGATCTCGTGACCGAGATGACTCTCGTGAAGCATCCCTTCCGCCAGGGCATCAAGGCGCAGAAGGGCATCGAGTATTGAGGAACGAACCCTAAGCTGGTCTTGTCCCGTATACGGCATTGCCGTATACGGTTGCGGCATGCACGGCGTGATCGAGACAGGCAGCTATCTCGCCGATGCGAGGGCGGCTGGTCTCGATGCCGATGAGATGGCCGCCATCGTCTCGATCATCGCGAGCGACCCGATGGCGGGCGATCTCATGGTCGGCACCGGCGGAGCCAGGAAGCTCAGGGTCGCGCGCCGAGGCAAAGGCAAATCCGGTGGCTATCGGATCGTGACCTATTTTGCGGCGGAGGATGTCCCCGTGTTCCTGCTGGCCCTCATCGACAAGGGCGAGCGCGCGAACCTGTCGAGCGCAGAACGTAATGAGCTGCGACGCATCCTGGTGACGCTCGCGGACGAGTATCGGGCGGGCCGAGCTGGGGCGACGCGGAGGAGAGGCGGACGATGACCAGTCTTGGAAAGCGCCTGATCGTCGCGGCGAAGGAAGCACGCAGTATCGCGCGTGGCGAGGCCGATCCGTCCAGCTATCGCGTGCATGTGCCTGCGACGGTCGACGTCGCGGGGATCCGCGCGGGGCTGAGGATGACCCAGACGCGGTTCGCAGAGGTTTTTGGGTTTTCGGCCGGCACGATCCGGGACTGGGAACAGGGACGGCGCCAGCCCGACACCGCTGCCCGGGCATATTTGAAGGTCATCGAGCGCGAGCCGGAGATCGTCCGGAAAGCCTTGGCGGATCAACAGACGCCGACGTCGTGAACGCGATGGGGTCGACCGGATCGCGGCGGGCATCCGTCCGCATCCCCGCCCTCATGATCCAGGGCACGGGTTCGAACACGGGCAAGTCGACGCTCGTCGCGGCCCTGTGCCGGGCCTTCGTGCGGCGCGGGCTCCGGGTCGCGCCGTTCAAGCCGCAGAACATGTCGAACAATGCCGCCGCGACCGATGACGGCGGCGAGATCGGGCGGGCTCAGGCCGTACAGGCGCGGGCCTGCCGCCTTGCGTCCTCCGTCCACATGAACCCGGTGCTGCTGAAGCCGGAGACGGAGACCGGCGCCCAGGTGATCGTGCAGGGGCGGCGCGCCTTCACGCTGCGGGCGCGCGACTACGGCTCGCGCAAGGCGCAGCTTCTGCCGGCGGTTATCGAGAGCTTCGCCAAGCTCGGCGAGGGCATGGACCTCGTCCTCGTCGAAGGCGCCGGCAGCCCGGCCGAGACCAACCTGCGGGCGGGCGACATCGCCAATATGGGTTTCGCCGAGGCGGCGGATGTGCCGGTCGTCCTCGTCGGCGATATCGACCGGGGCGGCGTCATCGCGAGCCTCGTCGGCACGCATGCCGTGCTGGAGGAGGCGGACCGGCGGCGCATCGCAGCCTTCGCGATCAACAAGTTCCGCGGCGACGCCTCGCTCTTCGAGCCCGGCGCGCGAGCCGTCGTCGAGCATACCGGCTGGCCCTGCCTCGGCATCCTGCCGTTCCTGCCGGCCGCTCTGCGGCTGCCGGCGGAGGACGCGCTCGATCTCTCGCGCCCCCCGGCGGCGGGGGAGGGAAGGCGCCTCAGGATCGTGGTGCCGATCCTCGCGCGGATCGCGAATTTCGACGATCTCGATCCGCTCCGGCAGGAACCGGGCGTCGACCTCGTCCTCGTCCCGCCGGGCCAGGCGCTGCCGGGCGATGCCGATCTCGTCGTCCTGCCCGGCTCGAAATCGACCATCGGCGATCTCGCGATCCTGCGCGCCCAGGGCTGGGACGTCGACATCGCCGCCCATCGCCGCCGGGGCGGCCATGTCCTCGGGCTTTGCGGCGGCTACCAGATGCTCGGGTGCAGCATCGCCGATCCCGAGGGGATCGAGGGGCCGCCCGGCACGGTGCCGGGCCTCGGCCTTCTCGAGGTCGAGACGGTGTTGACGCCCGACAAGGTGACGGCTCCGGCCCATGCCCGGCATCGCGCCTCGGGGCTCTCCGTCTCCGGCTACGAGATCCATCTCGGCCGGACGGACGGGCCGGATTGCACGCGGCCTCTCCTCGATATCGCCGAGGGGGCCGGCTGGCGGGCCGACGGCGCGGCGAGCCCCGACGGGCGCGTCCAGGGCTGCTACGTCCACGGCCTCTTCGCCTCGGATGGCTTCAGGGCGGCCTACCTCTCCGGGTTTCGGACAGCCTCGACACTCGCCTACGAGGCGGGGATCGAGGCGGCCCTGGACGAGCTCGCCGATGCGGTCGAGGGCCATCTCGACCTCGATGCGATGCTCGCGATCGCGCGCGGGCGTTGAGCTCGGCTGCCGCCGTGATATATATCACTGGTATCGAGCAGCGAGGCGAGCTCAAGCCATGACGACGGCGAAGGTGTTCTGGACCGGCCGTTCGCAGGCCGTGCGACTTCCGAAGGAATTCCGGTTCGACGGCGACGTCGTGTTGATCCGCAAGGAGGGGAGCCGCGTGATCCTTGAGCCGGTCGCGAAGGATTGGGCTTGGCTGGACGCCATCCAGGGTCCGTTGGACGAGGACTTCGTCCGGGCCACGGAAGAGGACCTACCCCAGCAGGAGCGGCCCGAACTCGACGACCTCTTCAAGTGAGATACCTGTTCGATACGAACGCCGTCATCGCGCTCCTCAGGGGACATGAGCAGGTCGATCGTCTCGTCAGGGCCTGTACTCCCGACGACATCGTTCTGTCGGCCATCGTCGCGTACGAACTGCATTTCGGTGCCCGCAAGAGCGCGCGTTACGCGGAGAACGACCGGCGCGTCCGTGGCCTTGGTTTCACCGTGCTCGACTTCACCGAGGAGGACGCCCGGTGGGCGGGCGACGTGCGCGCGAAGCTCGAAGCGGCCGGGACGCCCATCGGACCTCACGACATCCTGATCGCCGGACAGGCCCTGCGGCGGGACCTCATCGTCGTCACCCGCAATATCCGCGAGTTCCAGCGCGTCGAGGGCCTCGCGGTCGAGGATTGGGAGACGTCATAGCGCCCATGCGAGGGCGGCGATCGCGATGCCCTGGAGCAGGCAGGCGCCGGCCATCACCCTCAATCCGCGTCCGATATCGGCGAGGCGCGCGTCGCGCCGGCCCTCGGGGCACAGGAACGGCGCCTCGACCGGCCCGGCCGCGTAAAGGCGCGGGCCGCTGAGGGCGAGGCCGAGGGCGGAGGCCATCGCCGCCTCGGGCCAGCCGGCATTCGGCGAGCGATGCGTGCCGGCGTCGCGCCAGGCGGTCCGGAGCGACCGGCCGACGGAGCCGCCGGCCAGGGGCGCCGCGAATGCGATCAGGAGC
Organism: Enterovirga rhinocerotis; assembly: GCF_004363955.1. Classification (GTDB taxonomy): domain Bacteria; phylum Pseudomonadota; class Alphaproteobacteria; order Rhizobiales; family Beijerinckiaceae; genus Enterovirga; species Enterovirga rhinocerotis. Next base: position 1,781,809 of record NZ_SNZR01000011.1, on the reverse strand, counting down.
GCGGAGAGCCGGGCCGGGACGAGGTTGAGGAGATCGTCGAGGCGCGCCGAGGCCCAGCCGAAATCGCGGTGGCGCTGCGAGAGGTGGCCGATCATGGAATCGGCCGTGTTCACCGCCTTGTACGCGACCAGCCCCGGCAGCCCGCCGATCGCGAACCAGAAGGCCGGCGCCACGATGCCGTCTGAGAAGTTCTCGGCCGCCGATTCGATCGCCGCGCGCGAGATGCCGGCCTCGTCGAGCCGGCTCGTCTCCCGTCCGACGATCATAGAGACCGCCTGGCGGGCCGCTTCGAGACCCGGAGCGTCGCGGACCCGCGCGACGTGGTCGTAGAGGCTGCGCTGCGCGATCAGCAGGGAGGCCGCGAGGGCGACCCAGACGGGGCCGAAGGGGAGGGCGCGCAGAGCCGTTTCGATCAGCCATCCCGCCCCGATCGCCGTGCCGAGGAGCAGGGTGAGCCAGGCGATCCCCGCCGCCTTGCGCCGGCTCCGGCTCCAGTTTTCCCGGTTGAGCTTCGTGTCGCCGAGGGCGACGAGCCGTCCGAGCCAGACGACGGGATGCGGCAGCCGGCGCCAGACCGGGTCCGGATCGCCGATGACGGCATCCGCGATCAGCGCGCCGAGGAGCACCCACAAGGCGTCGGGTGCGCTCAGCATCGGTCCGCGCGGCTCTTGCGGCCGGAGGCCCGCCGCGCGATGCGGGGCTCATGAAACATGGCGGCGATCTGTTCGAGGCCAAGGCCCGTCACGGCGAGGGCGATCCGGCCTGGCTCGACCTCTCGACGGGTCTCAACCCGCATCCTTGGCCCGTGCCGGCGGCGCTGCGTCATGCCGGCTGGGAGCGGCTTCCGGGCAGCGCCGCGATGCGGGCGCTGCTCGACGCCGCCCGCGAGGCCTATCGCGTGCCGGAGGGAGCCGAGATCGTCGCGGCGCCCGGCACCCAGGCGCTGATCCAATGGCTCCCGCGCCTCGCCCCGCCGGGGGCCGTGTCCGTGCTCGGGCTGACCTATGCCGAGCACGCCGCCTCCTGGCGCGCGGCGGGGCGGGACGTGATCCCCGCCCCCGATCCCTCCCCTCCAGGGGAGGGCGAGTCGGCGCCAGCCGACCGGGGTGGGGTGCTGCCCGGCCGGGGATGTCCCCACCCCGGTTCGCTCCCGGAGCAAGTCCGGGAGCGACTCGACCCTCCCCTTCAGGGAGGGATCGGCGGCGCCTCCCCCACCCACCGCGTCGTGGTGAACCCGAACAATCCGGACGGCCGCATCCTCGGCCTTGCTGCTCTTGCCGCGATGGCGGAGGATTGCGCTCGGGCCGGCGGCTGGCTCGTCGTCGACGAGGCCTATGCCGATCTCGACCCCGCGATGACGGCGGCCTCCCTCGTGCCGGACCTGCCGGTGATCGTGCTGCGCTCCTTCGGGAAGTTCTACGGCCTTGCGGGGCTGCGCCTCGGCTTCGCGGTCGCGCAGCCGGCCGTCGCGGAGCGGCTTCGGGCGGCGCTCGGGGATTGGGCCGTATCCGGCCCGGCCCTCGCGGTCGGCGCGGCGGCCCTGGCCGACGAGGATTGGGCCGCCGCGATGCGGGTTCGGCTGGCGCAGGAGGCGGCCGGGCTCGATGCGGTGCTCGGCGAGGCCGGCCTCTCTCCCGGCGGCGGAACGGGCCTCTACCGGCTGGTGCGGCATCCCGAGGCGGCGGATCTGCACGAGCGTCTCGCGGCCGCACATGTCTGGTGCCGCCGCTTCGATTGGGCGCCCGATCTCCTGCGCTTCGGCCTGCCGCCGGACGAAGCCGGGTTCGCGCGCTTGCGCGAGGCTTTGCGGGAGGCCGCTCACGCCCAGGGCACCAGCACGGCCTCGTCGCGGAACCGGTCGCGATAGGCCTCGACGCCGAAGACGCGGCGGAGCGTTTCGGCGGAGAGCGCATCCTCCGGCTCGCCATCCGCCGCGATCCGGCCGCCATCCAGCACCAGCACCCGGTCGGCGAAGCGCGCGGCGAGGCCGAGATCGTGCGTGACGGCGACGACGATCGCCCCGGCTCGCGCCGCGCCGCGCAGGGCCTGCATGACGGCGATCTGATGGCCCGGATCGAGCGCGGCGGTCGGCTCGTCCGCCAGCACCAACGGCGCGCCGACCGCGAAGACGCGGGCGAGGGCGACGCGCGCCCGCTCGCCGCCGGACAGCGTCGTGACGGCCCTGTCGGCAAAGGCGAGCGTATCGGTGAGCCGCATCGCCTCCTCGACCGCCTCGGCGTCGCGGGGCGACAGGCGGGTCGGATCGCCCGCGCCGTGCGGGATGCGACCGAGGGCGACGATGTCGCGCGCCGGCAACGGCCAATGCGCCTCGTGCCCCTGGGGCAGATAGGCGACGCGGCGCGCGCGCTCGCGGGGCGCAAGCGCAGCGAGGTCGTCCTCGCCGAGCCGGATCCGTCCGGACGCCCGGACGAGGCCGGCGAGGCCGCGCAGGAGGGATGTCTTGCCGGCTCCGTTCGGGCCGACCAGCGCGAGGAAGCGGCCGGCGGGGCTCGCGAAGGAGACGCCCTCGACCACGCTCCGGCCGCCGAGCGCGACGCCGAGATCCTCGACCGCGAGGCTCACGGCAGGAGCCCCGCACCGAGGCGGCGGCGCTCGCGCAGGATCAGGTAGAGGAAGAACGGCACGCCGATCAGCGCCGTCAGGACGCCGACCTTGATGTCGGTCGTCGAGGGGATGATGCGGACGGCGATGTCGGCGGCCGTCAGCAGGCACGCGCCCGCGAGCGCGGCCGGCAGGAGAAGCCGGGCCGGATCGTAGCCGACGAGCGGTCGCACGAGATGGGGAGCGACGAGCCCGACGAAGCCGATCGTGCCCGCCACCGCGACGGCCCCGCCGATCCCCATGGCGACGCCCGCGATCACGGCGAGACGGAGCCGCGCGACGCGGATGCCGAGGCTCGCCGCCGCGTCCTCGCCGAGCGTCAGGGCGCGGAAGGCGTTCCGGTTCGCGAAGAGGATCACGGCACCGGCGGCGATGAAGGGCAGCGTCATCGCGACGTGGCGCATCGAGCGGTCCTCCAGCGAGCCGAGGAGCCAGAAGGCGATCTCGAGCGCGGCGAAGGGGTTCGGCGCGAGGTTCATCGCCAGCGCCGTCGCCGCCCCGGCGAGGCTCGAGATGGCGAGTCCGGCGAGGATGAGGAGCGTCAGCCCCGCATTGCGGCCCGCCACCGCGAGAAGGAGGAAGACGGAGACGAAGGCCCCCACCATCGCGGCGGCGGGCAACCACAGGGAGAGGGCGTCGGTGAGCCCGAGCGAGATCGTCGCGACGGCCCCGAAGGCCGCGGCCTGCGGGGCGCCGAAAAGCGATGGCGCGGCCAGCGGGTTGCGCAGCAGCCCCTGCATCGCCGCTCCCGACAGCCCCAGCATGGCGCCGATCGCGACCGACAGGATCGCGCGCGGCAGGCGGATCTCGGCGACGATGATGCGCGCGGTCTCGTCGCCCCGGCCGAACAGCGCTTGTGCGACCGTCCAGGGCGCGAGCCTCACCGGCCCGATCCCGAGCGAGACGAGGAACAACAGAGCGAGGAGCGCCGCGAAGGCGATGGGGACGACGAGCCGCGACCGGGAGGGGGCCATGCCGCCTTCTGCACCGAAGCGGGGTGGTCAGCTAGTGGGGGCAAGCACTCCCCGGCGGTGGACTTTTGTCGTCCGGGCGTCCAGGTCGCGGCCTCAGGAGGGACCGTGACCCAGATCGATCGACGACACCTCCTCGGCCTCGCTGCGGCCGGGGGCCTCGCCGGCCTGTTGCCGAAGGCGGCGCGCGCGCAGGCGAGCGCCGCTCCGGTCCTCGTCCGGGGCAGCACGGTCCTGACCATGGTGCCGGGCGACGACGAGCCGCGCCGCGCCGACCTTCTCGTCCGCGACGGCCGAATCGCGCAGATCGCGCCGACCATCGCGGCGCCTGCCGGTGCCGATGTCATCGACGGGACGGGCTGCGTGACGATGCCCGGCTTCGTCGACGCCCATACCCATGGCGCGATCACGCAGATGCGCGGCCTGTTCGGGGCGACGCAGGAGACGCGCTTCTTCCAGCGGGTCAGCCGGCTCCAGGCGCAGTATCGCCCGGAGGACACCTATCTCGGCATGCATCTCGGCGCCGTCGAATCGGTCGCATCGGGCATCACGACGGTCGCCGATTTCTTCGACGGGGTGCGCGACCGGGACCATGCGCTCGCGGGGCTCCGCGCCCTGCGCGACGCTCCGGTCCGGGGGCGCCTGTATTACGGCCAGAAGAGCAAGACGACGGCCGATCCGATCGATCTCGCCCATCTCGAAGCGTTGCAGGCGGAACTGCCGTCGATGTCCGACGGCGGCCGGCTGTCGCTCGGGATCGCCTGGCGCCTGCCGCCGAATCTCGACGACGAGGCTGCCTGGACCGTCAAGATGCGGGAGGTCGAGGCCGGGCGCCGGCTCGGCCTGCCCGTCCAGGTCCATGTCAGCGGCCAGGGGCCGGCGATGTTCGACGCGCTGATCCGGCGCCGTCTCCTCTTCCCCGCGCTTGCCGTCATCCACGGCAGCGATGCGCGGCCCGACCAGCTCGCCGCCCTGAACGAGAGCGGCGCCTCGCTCGTCCTGACGCCCCTCAGCGAGCAGCGCGTCGGCTTCGGCCTCACGCGATACGACCGTTATCGGGGAGTCCGGCGTCTCGGGCTCGGGATCGACGGGATCGCGCTCGCGGGCACGGCGGACATGTTCACGACGCTGCGAGTCCTGTCGCTGGTCGAGACGGGCGGTGCCCGCGACGAGACGGCGGTCGAGCCGCGTCGGCTCCTCGCCCTCGCGACGCGGGGCGGGGCGGAGGCGCTCGGCCTCGGCGACGAGATCGGCAGCCTGACGATCGGCCGCCGCGCCGACCTCCAGATGATCGACCTCTCCGCCCTCAACCTCGTCGGCGACGATGGCGGGGATCCGTCGGCGCTCCTCGTCCATTCCGCCCGTCCCGGCAACGTCGCGCTGGTCATGGTCGGCGGCCGCATCGTCAAGCGCGACTTCGAGCTCCTCGGGATCGATCTCGGCAAGCTCGTGCAGGACGCCCGCGCCTCGATCCGCGGCGTCCTCGACCGCGCGAAATAGCGCCTGGCCGGGATGGTCTTCCAGGGCCGGAGCGGCGAAGCTCCGCGCCGACAGACGGAGCGCCTTCCATGATTCAGGTCCCCCCGGCCCGGCCCGGCCAGTCCGAGGAGGAGATCGACACCCCGGCGCTCGTCGTCGACCTCGACGCCTTCGAGGCCAATCTCGACCGGATGGCGGAGTTCTCCAGCGCGAGCGGCGTCGCCCTGCGGCCTCACGCCAAGACCCACAAATCGCCGGTGATCGCGCATTGGCAGATGCGGCGCGGGGCGGTCGGGCAATGCGTGCAGAAGGTCGGCGAGGCGGAGGCGCTCGCCTGGGGCGGCGTGCCCGACATCCTCGTCAGCAACGAGGTCGTGGGTGATGCGAAGCTCGCGAGGCTTCTGGCGCTCTCCGGCATCGCCAAGGTCGCCGTCTGCGTGGATGACGGCGCGCAGGTCGAGGCGGCCGAGCGGGCCGCGGACGCGGCCGGACGGCGGCTTTCGGTTCTCGTCGAGATCGATGTCGGGGCGGGCCGCTGCGGCGTCCAGCCCGGGCCGCCCGCGGTCGAACTCGCGCAGCGGATCGCCGGCTCGCCGCATCTGATCTTCGGCGGGCTCCAGGCCTATCACGGCCGGGCGCAGCATCTGCGGCGCGAGGAGGAGCGCGAGCGCGTCATCGCCGAGGCCGCGGCCCATGCCCGCCGCACCGTCGAGCAGTTGCGCCAGGTCGGGCTCGATTGCCCGATCGTCGGGGGAGGGGGCACCGGCACCTTCCCGTTCGAGATGGCCTCGGGCGTCTATACGGAGATCCAGGCCGGCAGCTATTGCTTCATGGATTCGGATTACGCGCTCAATCTCGACAGGAGCGGCGCTGCGGTCTCGACCTTCCGGCAGGCGCTCTTCGTCCTGACGACGGTGATGAGCCGGGCGGCACCGGGCCTCGCGATCTGCGATGCGGGCCACAAGGCCTATGGCGTCGATAGCGGCCTGCCGCAGGTCTGGCGGCGCCCCGACCTCCGGCTCACGGGCGCCTCGGACGAGCACGGCAACATCGCCTTCACGCCGGAGACAACGGCGCCGAAGCTCGGCGAGAAGCTGCGCCTTGTGCCGAGCCATTGCGACCCGACGGTCGACCGCTACGACTGGTATGTCGGCGTCCGGCGCGGCCGGGTCGAATGCCTCTGGCCGGTCGCCGCCCGCGGCCGCATGGCGTGACCTGCCCCGAGGCCGTGAAGGTACCGCACACCTTGTCGTCGGAGGCTGACGTCGTATCTCTGTCGGTGAGGATCATTCGAACCGAGGACCGTGGCCGATGGCCGACACGCAATCCGACGACAAGCGTCCGACCCCCGACCCTGCGGAGGAGAATGCGTTCTTTCCGTCGCCCTATTCCCTGAGCCGGTTCACCTCACCGAAATCCGATCTCGCGGGCGCCGACTATCCCAAGCCCTACGCGGGCGGCCGCTGGAAGATCCTGATGATCGGCGCCGACGAGCGCTACCTGCCGACCGATAACGGCACGCTGTTCTCGACGGGCAACCATCCGGTCGAGACGCTGCTGCCGATGTACCATCTCGACAAGGCAGGCTTCGCCTTCGACGTCGCGACGCTCTCCGGCAATCCCGTCAAGTTCGAGTTCTGGGCGATGCCGTCCGAGGACGAGGCCGTGAAGGGCTTCCATGCGCGCTACCGGGAGCAGTTCAGGGAGCCGCGGAAGCTCTCCGACGTGATCGCGGCCGATCTCGGCGACGATTCCGACTACATCGCCGTCTTTATCCCCGGCGGCCATGGGGCGCTGATCGGCCTGCCCGAAAGCGAGGACGTGAAGGCCGTCCTCCAATGGGCGGCGGCGAAGGACAAGTTCGTGATCTCGCTTTGCCATGGCCCTGCGGCCTTGCTCGCGGCCGGGCTCGGGGAGACGAAGGAGAGCTTCATCTACAACGGCTACAAGATCGCCGCCTTCCCGGACGCGCTCGACGCCCAGACCCCCGACATCGGCTACATGCCGGGACACCTCACCTGGGCCTTCGGCGAGAAGCTGCAGGCGCTGGGCTGCGAGATCGTGAATTCCGACATTTCCGGCATGACGCATCGCGATCGCAAGCTGCTGACCGGCGACAGCCCGCTCGCTGGGAACGCTCTCGGCAAGCTTGCGGCGGACACGCTGCTGGCGGAGGTCGCGCAGGGGTAGCGGTTCCGGGAGGCGGGGCCGCTACGCGGCGGCGCTCCAATCGAGCGGCAGCGTCGCCGGGACGGCGCTGTCCGCGTCGTTCGGGGCCTCTTCGTATCCGAGCGCGCGCAGCGTGCCCTTGGCCGGGTCGGCCTCGACGGCGAGGCGCGTCATCCCGTTGAGGATCGGCGCCTTCACCCATTCGAAGGGGGCGCCCGCGCGCCCGGCCCAGCCTTCGATCATCTCCGCCCGCTGGTCGCTGTCATGGGCCTGCTCCGAGGCCCGCCCGGTGCCCCACTCGCCGGGGAAGTTCGCATAGCGCCAGGTATTGGCGGCGCTCGCGACGCCCTGGCGCGTCTCGAAAGCCTCGATGTCGCGCTCGATCACGCAGGTCTCGCCGGGCGCGAGGCCCACCAGCGTGAAGATGGCGGGCGCGGCGATGGGCGTCCTCTCCAGCATCTCCCGGGCCGCGGAGAAATCGGGTGCCGTCTCGAAGACGCGGCGCAGCAGGTGCAGGGCGGGGATCCGGCCGCTCGATCGCCACGTCGACAGGGTCGCGATCGCCGCATCGATGGCGATGGCATCGATGGGTGCACGGCGGCGCAGCGGAGGTTGATTGATCGCGGCGGCGAAGCGTGCCGGTGCCATCCCCGTCAGGAGCCCGACGGCGCCGGGCCACGAGAGATGCGCGAACTCGCCGGCCGGTCCGCGCTGCCGCCAGAGCTCCACGCGCTGCCCGAGCCCGTGAAAGGGCCAGTCCAGCGTCCGCAGAAGCCGGGCGGACTCGCCATCGGGCGCCGGGGCGGCGAGCGCGGTGCAGCCCCATTCGTAGCTGGCGTTCAGGAGATGAGCGCCATCGACGCCCGTGCCGGCGGCGATCCGCGCGATCTCGTCGGCATAGGGCGTTCCCGAGGCGAGGAGCCAGCGCCGCGCCAGCGCATCCGCGCCTGAGACCGCGAGGCGCGCCGCAGGCGTCAGCGGGCCGAGGCAGGCATCCGCGAGCGCAAGGGTCCGTTCCTTTCCGTCCACGGCATGCGCGGCGGGATCGGACTTGCGCAGATCGAAGACGGGGATCGGAGGAAGGACACCCGGCGCCGTGCGGCGATGGGTGGAGGAGAGGTACGATTGATGCGCGACCGAGCCGATCGCGCCCGCGCCCAAGGCTGCTGCTCCGAGCAGGACAAGTCTGCGGGTCGTCGTCATCGCCATGTCCCAGCCCAACGCATTCGGACGCGATCGGGCCAGACACGTCAACACCGGGCCGTCAGTACAGCGCACGCGAGGCGAGATGGGCGCCGAGGGCGAGGAGGCCGAGGAAGAAGCATCGGCGGAAGACGGGCTCGCTCACCCGACCGCGCACCCATCCGCCGAACATCATCCCGATCAGGGCCGGGACGAGCGCCGCGGCCGACGCGCCGGCCACGCCCGCTTCGAACGAGCCGCCTCCCGCGAGGGCGGCGGCAAGCGCGACGGTCGAGACGGTGAAGGACAGGCCGAGCGCCTGGATCAGTTCCTCCTTCTTCAATCCGAGCGCGCCGAGATACGGGACGGCCGGGATCACGAACACGCCCGTCGCCGCCGTCACGAGGCCTGTCACCAGACCGATCACGGGGCCGAGCCACCCTTCGGCGCGCGGCGGGACGGAGAAACGCAGCGCGGACAGGCCGAGCGCCGCATAGGCGATCAGGGCGACGCCCAGGGCGATCGCGGCCTGTTCGGCGCGGCCTCCCTGCATGAAGCCCGTGCCGGCGAGCGTGCCCGCCACGACGCCGATCATCATCGGCCAGAGCCGGCGGGCCAAGGCGCCGAAACGCGGCCCGGCCGCGAGCTGCCAGACATTCGTGACGAAGGAGGGCACGATCAGAAGCGAGGCCGCTTGGGCCGGCGCCATCACCGTGCTCAGCAGCCCCATCGCCACCGTGGGCAGGCCGAGCCCGATCACGCCCTTGACGAAGCCGGCGAGAAGGAAGGTCAGCGTCGCGACGGCGATGGAGAACGGGTCGGCATCGAAGGACATGGCGTCATCGGCATCGGCAGGGATCGATGCAGCCTGCCCGCACCGCCCGTCTCCGACAATGCGGAACTTCCCGGCTTTCGCCTTCGGCTTTTCCGAATGCGCTTGCCGGGTGTGCCGCGAGGACCGACAATCGCGGATGCGTTTCGATCTCACCGACCTGCGCCTGTTCCTCCGCGTGATCGAGGCCGAGAGCATCACGGGCGGGGCGGAGCGTGCCGGGATGGCCCTCGCATCCGCGAGCGAGCGGATCCGCGGCATGGAAGCGAGCGGCGGCGTGCCGCTGCTGGAGCGTCGCCCTCGCGGCATCCGCCCGACTCCGGCGGGGCAGGCCGTCGCCCATCACGCGCGCGTCGTCCTCGGGCAATGGGAGCAGATGCGGGGCGAGCTCGGGCAATATGCCAGAGGGCTGCGCGGGCATGTGCGGGTGCTGGCGAACACCGCCGCCCTGGCGGAATTCCTGCCCGACGCCCTGGCCTCCTTCCTGGCCGACCACCCCGAGATCGATGTCGACCTCGAGGAGCGGGCGAGCCGGGACATCGTCACGGCCGTCGCGGGCGGGCTCGCCGATTTCGGCATCGTGGCCGACAGCGTCGATCTCGGCACCCTCGAGACCCTTCCCTTCCGGACGGACCAGCTGGTTCTCGTCGTCCCCATCGGTCACGGCCTGGCAGAGCGGCCGGACGTCGCTTTCAGGGACGTTCTGGACGAGGCCTTCGTCGGCCTCGCGCATGGCAGCGCCCTTCAGTCGCACCTCGCCGGTCACGCCGCGAAGGCCGGCCGCTCGCTCAAGTTTCGCGTCCGGGTCGGCGGGTTGGACGCCGTCTGCCGGATGGTCGGCGGCGGGGTCGGGGTGGCGATCGTGCCCGAGGCCGCTGCGCGGCGCTCAGGCGAGCGCGATGCGATCCGGGCGGTACCGCTGAGCGACGCTTGGGCGCTCCGGCATCTGACGCTCTGCGCCCGCAGCGTGTCGGCGTTGCCGGCTCATGCGCGGCAACTCGTCCGTCACCTCACCGGCGGGCTGGCGTGAGCTGGCCTCCAGGGGAGGGGGCGCACCAAGGCACAAAAAAGCCGGCCCGAAGGCCGGCTGATTTTGCGTTCAGGGAACGCGATCTCAGGAATGCAGCTTGGTGCGGACTTCGCCGAGCGAGCGCTCCAGAAGTTCCCGGCTGCCGTCGCCGCGAAGCTGGTCGCGCAGCACCGTCTCCGACGCCTTGATCGCGGCTTCGGTCGCAGCGTCCCGAACGTCCTGGGTCGCCTTGGCCTCGGCCTGAGCGATCCGGGTCTCGGCCGCGGCGGTCCGGCGCTGAACGAAGTCGGCAAGCCGCTCGCTCGCGTCGCGGGCCACGCGCTCGGCCTCGGAACGGGCGTTGGAGACGATCTCCTCCGCTTCTTTCTCGGCCTCGCCGCGCTTCTTCTGATAATCGGCCAACAGGGCCGCCGCCTCCTCGCGCAGCCGTTTGGCTTCGTCGAGTTCATGGCGAATGCGCTCGCCGCGCTTGTCGAGCGCCCCGATGATCATGCGGAACCCGCCCGCCTTCCAGACAAGACCGAGGAAGGCGAAGAACGAGACCGCGACCCAGAAATCAGGCGTGGCGAACACCGTGGAACTCCTTCGGACCGTGCGACAGGCTCAGCCAGCCGCAAGGTGAATCGAAAATCGCGGCAACGGCGAAGAGGCGCCGCTGTAAGGACGGCGCGCCCGAAGGCGCGCCCCGCCGCCCTCAGACCTTCGCGTTGGTCAGGGCGGTGTCGATCGCCTTCTGGTCGGCGGGCCGACCCGTGAGACGCTCGACGATCGCGGAGGCCGCGTCCGACGCGATCCCGCGCACATTCGTCATCGCCTGAGCTTTACGCTCGGCGATCGTGCGCTCGGCCGCATCGAGCTTGGCTGCGAGCTCGGCCTCGAGGCGCTTGCGCTCCTCGGCCGATTCGGCGGCCAGACGATCCTGCGTCTCCTTGGCGAGCGCACCGGCCTTCGCCCGCGCAGAAGCGATGGCTTCCTCGTAGGCCGTGGCCGCCGCCTCGCTTTCCTGCTTCGCCTTGGCCGCCGCATCGAGATCGGCCGCGATCCTCTCCCGCCGATTCTCCAAGACCTCGGCCACCTTCGGCAGCGCGATCTTGGACATCAGGTAGTAGAGGCCGCCGAACGCAATGGCGAGCCAGACGAGCTGGGTGGCGTAGGTGTCGGTCCGGAACGCAGGGAATCCTGCTTCCAGATGCTGATCACCCGGATGCCCGACGGTGCTGGTCGTTTGCTGGGGAGTGGCCATGTCAGGCTATCGGACGGGCGAGCCGCCCTTGCTCCCGTCTCAGCGGAACAGAAGCAGGATGCCGATGACGAAGGCGAACAGGCCGAGCGCTTCGGCGAAGGCGACGCCGACGATCGCGCGGGTGAACTGGCCGTCAGCCGCGGACGGGTTGCGCATCGCGCCGCCGATGTAGTTGCCGAAGATGTTGCCCACGCCGATGGCGGCAAGGCCCATGCCGAGGCAAGCAAGGCCAGCACCGATGAGTTGGGCGGCAGTCGCGTCCATTTTGGTCTCTCCTAAGGAACTGGATGGAACGTGAGGTGAAAGGGCGTCGGCGGCGTCCGGCTCAGTGGCCCGGATGCAGCGCGTCGTTGAGGTAGATGCAGGTCAGGATGGTGAACACGTAGGCCTGGATGAAGGCCACGAGGAACTCCATCGCGGTCAGCGCGATGGCGATGCCGAGCGGCAGCACCGCGCCGAGCACCCCGAAGAAGCCGACGCCCGCCATGGTCACGACGAAGGTGGCGAAGAGCTTCAGTGCGATGTGGCCCGCCATCATGTTGGCGAACAGACGCATCGACAGGCTGACGGGCCGGGCGAGGAACGAGACGACCTCGATCACCGTGATGATCGGGAGGACGTAGATCGGGATCCCCGAGGGCGCGAAGAGCTTGAGGAAGTGAAGGCCGTGCTTCGAGAAGCCGACCACGATCACCGTCAGGATGACGAGAAGCGCCAGCGCGAAGGTGATGATGATGTGGCTCGTCACCGTGAAGCCGCCCGGCAGCATGCCGAGCATGTTCAGGAACAGGACGAACATGAAGAGCGAGAAGACGAGGGGGAAGAACTTCATCCCCTCGCGTCCGGTGGTCGAGTGGACGGTCGAGGCCACGAATTCGTAGGACATCTCGGCCAGCGACTGGAGCCGGCCGGGGATCAGTTCGCGATTGCGAACGCCGAAGACCATCAGCGCGGTGATCAGCCCCGTCGCCAGGATCATGAACAGACCGGAATTGGTCAGGCCGAAGCCGGTGTTCCCGAGAGGCACCAGCGTGCTGATCTCGAACTGGTGTATCGGGTCGATTTTACCGGCCGCCATTCCGCCGCTCTCGGTCCTTGATGCGCATGCCGGTGCCCCCGCGGCGGCCGGTCAAAATGCGAGAGAGGCCATGCGGGCTCTCGTCCGGTGAGTCAACCCCCGGACCGGGTTTCCGGCGGGGTTCCGGGACCATTTGTGCGCCGCGATGCGGCCCGCACGAGATTGGTCGTCCCGGCCGCGAAGCCGATGAGAATGAAGACGATAAGCCCGAAGGGCGAGGTCCCGGCGAAGCGGTCGACGAAATAGCCGAGCCCGCCTCCGACGATGACGCCCGCGAAGAGTTCGCTGGACAGGCGCAGCGCGGTCGCAAGGCCTCCGGCGCCGCCTGAGGTGCGGGGCGCGGGCTCGGGCAAGCTTTCACCTCGGGCGCGGTCGATCCGCGCCTGGAGGTCGTCGAACTTCGAATCCGGATCCTTCAGCGACATGATGAATCAGTAACAGGCGCGGCGGCGGGCGAGAAGGACATCCGTCGCGCGGCGGGTCGAGCCGTCCCGAGTCGCCTTGACGGCGCCGAACCGCGCGGACAGGAGGTTCTCGACGGAACGGGTCCGTGCCGATCGAAGCAGCGTTCAGCCTGCGTGCAACGGGACCGACCGAGGGAGGAATCACGTTGAATCTGCATGCGATCGCGAGGGAGCGGGCGAAGGCCGGACGTCCGGTGCGGGTGGGGTTGATCGGAGCGGGCAAGTTCGGCTCGATGTTCCTCGCCCAGGTCCCGACGACGATCGGCCTGGCCGTCACCGTCATCGCCGACCTGTCCGTCGAGCGGGCGCGGGCGGCCTGCCGCGGCGTCGGCTGGTCCGACGATCTCGTGGCGGGCACCCATTTCACCGAGGATGCGGCCGCGATGGTGCGGCGCGACGACGTCGATGTCGTGGTCGAGGCGACCGGCCATCCGGCGGCCGGCATCCGGCACGCGCGGGCCGCGATCGCCGCCGGCCGCCATGTCGTGATGGTCAATGTCGAGGCCGACGTCCTGGCAGGCCCGCTCCTCGCCCTCGAGGCCCGCGAGGCGGGCGTCGTCTACACGCTCGCCTATGGCGACCAGCCCGCCCTCATCTGCGAGATGGTCGACTGGGCCCGAAGCTGCGGCTTCGAGGTCGTCGCGGCGGGGAAGGGCACAAAATACCTGCCCGTCTTCCACAGCTCGACGCCGGAGACCGTCTGGCACCATCGCGGCGTCGACCCGAAGGACGCGAAGCTCGGCGGCATGAACGCGCAGATGTTCAACTCCTTCATCGACGGGACGAAATCGGGGATCGAGATGGCGGCGGTCTCGAACGCGACCGGCCTCTCGCCGGCACCCGAGGGGCTCGCCTTCCCGCCGAGTTCCGCCGAGGATCTGCCCCGCGTGCTGTCCGAGGCCAATCTGCATCATCGCGGGCAGGTCGAGGTCGTCTCGAGCGTCGAACGGGACGGCACGACGGTGCCGAACAACCTGCGCTGGGGCGTCTTCGTCGTCTTCGCCGCGCCGGGTCCGTACACGCAGCGCTGCTTCCGCGAATACGGCGTCGAGACCGATGCGACGGGCACGCTCGCGGCGCTCCACCGCCCGTTCCACCTCATAGGGCTGGAGCTCAACGTCTCGATCTTCTCGGCCGCCTTCCGGCACGAGGCGACGGGCTCGCCCCAGGCCTTCGTCGCCGACGTCGTCGCGACGGCGAAACGCGACCTCGCGCCCGGCGACATGCTGGACGGGGAGGGCGGCTACTGCGTCTGGGGCAAGGTCATGCCCGCCCGCGACAGCCTCGCGGTGGGGGGCCTGCCGATCGGCCTCGCGGGCGATATCCGGATCAAGCGGCCCGTGGCGGCGGGCGCGCGCCTCACCTGGGACGATGTCGAGGTCGACGAACAGGACGAGACCTACCGCTACCGCCGGGAGATGGAACGCCGCTTCGCAGGCGCGTGAGGGCCGATTCGTCGCCTGGGTGAGAGAGGATCGTCATGGCATTCTTCACGATCGAACGGGGCTCGCCGGACAAGCGCCGGGCCGTCGAGGCGGCCCTGCACGGGCTCGATCTCGTCTCCAGCGAAACGCGCGAGCGGATCGTGACCGCCTGGGTCAGCGCCTGGTCGTCGAGCAGCCATGCGACGCTGGAGGAGATGCCCTATTCTCCCGATGTCGACGGCTTCTCGCTCCTGTCGCACGTCAACGAGGTCGTCCGCACCGGCCTCGTCCTCGCCGGCCGGGCCGAGCAGGAATGGGGGCGACGGGTCGACCCTGAGACCTTCGTGCCGATTCTCGTGCTGCACGACATCGACAAGCCGCTTCTGTTCGAGCGGCGGGACGGGATCGTGGTGTTCACGCCCCTGTCGAAGCAGATGGCGCACGGCGTCGTCGGGGCGATGCTGCTTCGCGATCTCGGCTTCGACGATCTCGTGGTCGCGACGGTCTCGACCCATGCCATGAACGCGCCCTTCCATGGCAGCACCCACGAGGCCTATCTGCTGCACTACGCCGATCTCTTCTCGAGCGACCGGGCGTTCGCGGATGCCGGCCTGACGCCGTTCTACCAGCGCCATTGGGCGTGAGCGGGATCGGGCCGCCGATGGGCGCGTCAGGTCCTTCGGGGCCTGTGCAGGCACCAGCGTGCCCGCGAGCTATCCGTCTCGGAGCCCACCCACCTGATCGGGTTTTCCAGGCCTGAAGCTGATCTCCATCTGCTTCGACCGGATGGATCCGACGATTCCGTAGCTGGCATTCCATTCGATATGGAAATGCTCGTCGACCTGGGAAATCGACAGGTCGAAGATGATCCCCGGCACCATGTCGAAATCGGTGCAATCGATCCGGCTGACATCCTGCAGAGCCAGCGTGACCACGGCGTGCTTGTCGAGAATGAAGTGGCCCTCGGCATCCACTGCGTCCGTCATGGTCCAGGCGTGAATGCGCAGCATTCCTCGACCTTTGCTGGCGAAACCGATCTCCAGCAGGACGGCATCGTGGAAGCGCGGGGCGTGCCCGAACCAGTCGACGAGCGCCGCGCCCCCGGGAACGTCATGGAAGACGGACATGGATCACCCCTGACGCGAAAACCGGTTCGACGGCAGCGGTCAGGACCCGAACTGTTCCATCAGGATGCGCTCGTCCAGGCTGTGGCCGGGATCGTGCAGCATGACGAGGTCGACGTCGTGGTCCATCGCGACCGACACGCGCGCGATTCGGCGGAACTCGACATGGTCCGCGGTGGCGCTGACGGGCCGCCGCTCGGGATCGGTGACGGAGATCGTGATCGCCGCCTTGTCCGGCAGGAGCGCCCCGCGCCAGCGACGCGGCCGGAAGGCCGAGATCGGCGTCAGGGCGAGGAGCGAGGCTTCCAGCGGCAGGATCGGGCCGCCCACCGAGAGGTTGTAGGCGGTCGATCCGGCCGGCGTCGCGATCAGGATCCCGTCCGAGATCAGCTCCTCCAGCCGCACGCGGCCGTCGATCTCGACCTTCAGCTTCGCCGTCTGGTGGGTCTGGCGCAGCATGTGCACCTCGTTGATCGCATAGGCGCGGTTCTCGCCCCCCGCGACGTCAGTCGCCTTCATGAGAAGCGGATGGGCGACGCTGCGATGGGCCGCCTCGAGACGGTCCATGAGGCCCTCGGTCCTGAACTCGTTCATCAGGAAGCCGACCGTGCCCTTGTTCATGCCGTAGATGGGCTTCCCCGAGCCGAGGAACTCGTGGAGCGTCGACAGCATGAGCCCGTCGCCGCCGAGCGCGACGACGACGTCCGCCTCGTCGGGCGCCACATGCGGATACTCGGCCTTCAGCGCCACCGCCGCGGCCTCCGCCTCCGGCGTCGGGCTCGCGACGAAGGCCACGCTCGCGTAACGGCGCCCCATCTCACCTCACCCCCGCCCGGGAAAGGCCGGGCAGGCCGGGTCTACACGAGGCGGGGAGGGCGGGGGAAGCCGCCCCCGCTCACATCCATTGCGCCGGCACGAAGCGGAAGCCGGACCCGTCCTTCTGGATGAAGCCCGTCGCGGGGAAGGGCGCGTGGTAGAAGGCGAGCTGGGCCTTCTCGGTCGCCGCCATGTCGAGCATGCGGATGCGCGTCTCGCGCGCCTTGTCCGCATCCATGTCGAAGACCGCCGCCCAGGTCGGGTTGCGGGCAAAGAGCGCCGGATGGTTGGTGAGGTCCGAGAGGATCATCAGCTTGCCGCCCCCCGACGAGAGCGTGAAGGCGGTGTGGCCGGGGGTGTGGCCGGGCGCGGCGACAGCCGTGAGGCCCGGCGCGACCTCCTTGCCGGCCGCGAAGGTCTTCACGTCCTTGCCGAGCGGACCGAAGACCCGACGCACGTTCTGGAAGGCCGGCTTGAGCCCGTCCGGCGCCGCCGACATCTTGGCGTCGTCGGTCCAATAGGCCCATTCGGTGTCCGGCACGCTGATCTCGGCCTTCGGGAAGACGGCCGTTCCGTCCTTGAGCCGGAGGCCGTTGATGTGGTCGCCGTGGAAATGGCTGATGATCACGGCATCGACCTGGGCCGGGTCGAAGCCGGCGGCCTGGAAGTTGACCATCCAGCGGCCGGTCGTCGGTGCGCCGCTATTGCCGTTGCCCGTGTCGATCAGGACGGTTTTCCCGCCCGTCCGCAGGACCAGAGTCGTGAAGGTGATCGGCAGGGCCGCCTCCGGCAGGAACGCGTCGGCCATCGCCTTCTTGACGTCGGCAAGCTCGGCATTGCGCACGAAGCCCTCCAGCGGGCGCATGGCGTGGCCGTCATGGATGGCGGTGACCTCGACGTCGCCGATCGTGTAGCGGTACCAGCCCGATTGCCGGGGCGGCGCGTCGGCGGCGGGCCGTGCGGCCTGGGCCTCGGCCCGCCCGACGATCGCCGGTGCCGAGAGGCCCGCGGCGGCCAGGGCGCCCGCCGACATGATGATACGCCTCGAGACCATGACCTTCTCCCTCTGCGCCGATGGGACCGGTTCGCCTTGCGCTGCGCGGATGACGCCGGAATGTCGGAGCCTATTCCGGACCTGAGCAAAAAACGAGCGGGTCCGATCGGCCGCGCGCCTGTTGGACGATTGCAGACCGGTCGCGTTCGCGCGACAGATTCGGGGAGGGAGGAATCGCCCGGTTGACGAAGGATCCGCCGTCCCAGGACGGGTTGCCGGTACCGCAGCGCTACTGGTCGGTGCTCGCGATCTGGCTCGCCATCACGCTGGCTGTCCTCGATTCGGCGGTGGTCAACGTCGCCCTGCCGACGATCTCGCGCGAGTTCCAGATCGCCCCCCACGAGGCGATCTGGATCGTGAACGCGTATCAGATCGTCATCGTCGTCGCGCTGTTGCCCATGGCCGCGCTCGGCGAGATCTTCGGCTACCGCCGGGTCTATCTCGTCGGTCTCGCGCTGTTCACGGCGGCCTCGCTCGCCTGCGCGCTCTCCGAATCGCTGACGACGCTGCTCGTGTCGCGAGTCTTCCAGGGGCTCGGCGCGGCGGGGATCATGGCGATCAACGCGGCGCTCGTGCGCTTCACCTATCCGCAGCGGCTTCTGGGACGCGCGATCGGGCTGAACGCGATGGTCGTGTCGCTGGCCTCCGCCGCCGGTCCGTCCGTCGCGGCCGCGATCCTGTCGGTCGCGACGTGGCCCTGGCTCTTCGCCATCAACATCCCGGTCGGGATCGTCACGCTCGCGCTTGCCGCCTGGGCGCTGCCGCATACGGAGACCACGGCGCGGCCCTTCGACTATTCCGGCGCGGCGCTGAACGCGCTCGCCTTCGGGCTTCTCATCGGAGGCGTCGATCTCGCGACGCGGTCCGAGCGATCATATCTCGGCATCGCCCTCGCCCTCGCCGGACTCGGCTGCTTCGTGCTGCTTGCGCTGAAGGGACGCAACGAGGCGAACCCCATCCTGCCGATGGATCTCCTGCGCATTCCGATCTTCGGCCTGTCGGTCGCGACGTCGATCTGTTCCTTCTGCGCCCAGATGCTCGCGCTCGTCTCGCTCCCGTTCCTGTTCGATCACGTCATGCATCGGAGCCCCGCCGAGATCGGCCTCCTCCTGACCCCGTGGCCGATCGCCGTCGGCATCGTCGGGCCGTTCGCGGGGTCGCTCTCGGACCGGGTCCCGGCGGCGTTGCTCGGCAGCATCGGCCTTCTTCTGTTCGCGGCGGGGCTCGCGGCCCTCGCCTGGCTGCCGGTCGATGCCACCTTCCTCGATGTCGCCTGGCGGATGGCGCTCTGCGGCTTCGGGTTCGGCCTGTTCCAGGCGCCGAACAACCGCACCATGGTCGCCTCGGCGCCGAGGGCACGGGCGGGAGCGGCCGGCGGCATGCTCGCCACCGCGCGCCTCTCCGGGCAGACGGGCGGGGCGACGATGGTCGCGATCCTGTTCGCCCTCAATCCGGCCGGAGGCGGAGAGCACAAGGCGCTCGTCGTCGGTGCCGCGATCGCCCTTCTCGGAGCGCTCGCGAGCGCGAGCCGCCTCCTCACGCCCCGGTCGGATGCCGTCTGATCGGTTGCCCCGCTCGACCGATGGGATCGCCTGGGTTAGAGCGGTTCCATGCTGGATCCGGCTTCCTTTGCGGTCGAACCTGCGGCGGGGCGGAACTGCGGATCCTGCACCCTCTGCTGCAAGGTCTATGACGTGCCCGCGCTGGAGAAGCCGGCGGGGCGCTGGTGCGACCATTGCAAGCCCGGCCGCGGCTGCGGCATCCACGCGACGCGGCCCGATCATTGCCGCGCCTTCTTCTGCCTCTGGATGACGCAGACCTGGCTCGGGCCGGAATGGAAGCCCGAACGCGCCAAGATGGTGCTGACGGTCGATCCGGTGACGAGCTTCCTCCTCGTCCAGGTCGATCCCGGCGCCCCGAACGCCTGGCGCGGCAATCCCTATTACGGACACCTGAAGCAATGGGCCGCCGGCGCCGTGGCCCGGGGACGGCAGGTGATCGTGTTCCTGAACAAGAGCGCGACGGTGATCCTGCCGGATCGCGACGTGCCGCTCGGCATTCTCGGGCCGAGCGACCGCATCGTCATGCGCGAGCGTCAGACGCCGGCGGGTCGTGTCTTCGACGTCGAGAAGATCGCCGCCTGATCGCTCCGTGCCGGACGGCACTTGGCCAGGGACGGCGGCGATACCACGTTCCGGGCGCGGCTCGGGTCACACGGTTTGGCCATGCTGGATGCTCTCGTTCTCTGGCGCGATCGGCGCGGACGGCTCTCGGGCCTGCGGATCGCGACGCTCGCGATCCTCCTCTGGCCCGTGCTGCTCATGGCGATCGATGCGGGGAGGGGGGCTCTCGGCGGTCGACCCCTGAACGAATTGATCCACCGCACGGGCTGGTGGGCGCTGGTCTTTCTCCTCGCCTCTCTCGCCGTCACGCCCCTTCGCCGCTCGGCACGCCTTGCGAAGCTCGTCGACGTGAGGCGCATGATCGGCGTCGCCGCCTGCCTCTATGCCGTGGCGCACGTCCTCTTGTTCGTCGCCGATCTCAAGTTCGATCTTCTCAAGGCCGTCGTCGAGATCGCCTCGCGCCTCTACCTCACGATCGGCTTCGTCGCGCTGATCGCGCTCGTCGTCCTCGGCGCGACCTCGAACGACGCGATGGTGAAGCGCCTCGGCGGTTTGCGCTGGCGGCGCCTGCATCAGGCCAGCTACGTCGCGACGCTTCTCGCGCTGATCCACTTCTTCCAGCAGACGAAGGCCGATGTCAGCGTGCCGACGCTCTATGCCGGGCTGTTCGGCTGGCTGATGGCCTATCGGCTTCTGGCGGCCTGGCGCGGGGAGGCCGCGCTGACGCCGCTCGCGCTCGCCGCGCTCGCGCTCGTCGTCTCCGCCCTGACCTTCCTCGGGGAGGGCATCGGCATCGCCCTCGCCTTCAGGCAACCCCTGTTCGAGTTCCTGCCGCAATACGCGGCGACGCTCACGGATGTCTCGATCGGGCTGAGGCCCGGCTGGTCCGTCCTCGCGGCCGGCCTCGCCGTGGCGGCTCTCGATGCCCTCCGCAGGATCGGCGGACGGCCGAAGCCGGCGCCCGCCGAAGGTCCGATTGGCGGAGCGCGGCGCCTGTCCTAATCTTCGACGCTGGAAGCGACCGCGGACAACGCGGCGCGGCGGGAGGTCGGCGCATGCGCGGGTTGATGCAGGATTGGAAGCTGCTGATCCACAAGGTGATCGACTACGCGGCGACGGAGCATCCCGGCCGCGCCGTCGTCTCCCGCCTCACCGAAGGCCCCATGCACCGCACGACCTACGGCGACGTCCGCCGACGAGCGCTGCGGGTCGCCAAGCGCCTCCAGAAGGACGGTATCGAAGCCGGGGACCGTGTCGCGACGCTGGCCTGGAACAACCATCGCCACCTCGAATCCTGGTACGGTATCGCCGGGATCGGCGCGATCTATCACACGGTCAATCCGCGCCTCTTCGCCGATCAGATCGTCTACATCGTCAACCACGCCGAGGATCGCATCCTCCTCCTCGACCTCACCTTCGTGCCGCTGATCGAGAAGCTTGCCGCTCAACTTCCGACGATCGAGCGCTACGTCATCCTCACCGACGCCGCCCACATGCCGCAGACGAGCCTGCGCGGTGCCATCGCCTACGAGGACTGGATCGGGGAGGTCGACGACGATTTCCGCTGGCTCGACGTCGCCGAGACCGATGCGGCCGGGCTCTGCTACACCTCGGGCACGACGGGCGAGCCGAAGGGCGTGCTCTACTCGCACCGCTCCAACGTCCTTCACGCCATGATGACGGTGATGCCCGATGCGTTCGGCCTCTCGACCAAGGAGGTCGTGATGCCGGTCGTTCCGCTCTTCCACGCCAATAGCTGGTCGCTCGCCTTCGCGGCGCCGATGGCGGGGTCGGCCCTCGTCATGCCGGGACCGAAGCTCGACGGCGCCTCGGTCTACGACATCCTCGAGACCGAGAAGGTGACCTTCACCGCGGCCGTGCCGACGATCTGGTTCGCGCTGCTGCAGCACATGGAGCAGAACAATCTCAGGCTGACGCATCTCAAGCGCGTCGGCATCGGCGGATCGGCCTGCCCGCCGGCCGTGATCGAGGCGTTCGAGACCAAATACGGCGTCGAGGTCCTCCATGCCTGGGGCATGACGGAGATGAGCCCGGTCGGCTCGATCTGCTCGATCAAGCCCGAGGCCGCGAGCGAGCGCTACGAGGAACTTCTCGCCGTGAAGTCGACGCAGGGCTACGCGCCCTTCGGCGTCGAGTGGAAGATCACGGACGACCTCGGCAAGGAACAGCCGCGCGACGGCAAGACATTCGGCCGGCTCAAGGTGCGCGGCACCGCCGTCGCGCGGCGCTATTTCAAGCGCGAGGACGAGAACATCCTCGACGAGGAGGGCTATTTCGACACCGGCGACGTCGCGACGCTCGACGAGAACGGCTACATGCGGATCACCGATCGCTCGAAGGACGTGATCAAGTCGGGCGGCGAGTGGATCTCTTCCATCGACCTCGAGAACCTCGCGGTCGGCCACCCCGCCGTCGCCGAGGCGGCGGTGATCGGCGTCGCGCATCCCAAATGGGACGAGCGTCCCCTCCTCATCGTCGTGGCGAAGCCCGGCGCCGCGCCGGAACGGGAGGACGTCCTGGACTTCCTGCGTCCTCGGATCGCCAAATGGTGGATGCCCGACGACGTGGTGGTGGTCGAGGAACTGCCGCACACGGCGACCGGCAAGCTGCTCAAGACCGAGCTGCGCCGGCGCTTCGCGGATTACCGCCTCCCGGGAACCTGACCGCGCCGCCTCGGGAAGGCGGCCTCAGCGGGGAAACACCCGCCCGGCCTCGATCGAGAGGGCGATGTCCTCGCCGAGCGTCAGGTCGCGGCCCGACGAATCGAGCTCGGCATCCGTTTCCGTCCCGGCGAGGCGGATATCCGCGCGCCGGGTCATTCCCACGCGCCGCAGCCCGACGACCCGCCCGTGCAGATCGCCGGACCCGGGATCGCAGACGGACAGGTCGCCCGGGCGGACGAACAGATCGGCCTCGCCGTCTCGAATGCCGGCGGCCGGGACGGGCAGAGCCCGGTCCCCGAACAGGACCCGGCCGCCCGAGATTCTGACCGGCACGGCGCTGCTCTCGCCGATGAAGGACATCACGAAGGCCGAGGCCGGCGCGTCGTAGACGTCGTCGGCGGAGGCGACCTGTTCCAGCCGCCCCCCGTTCAGGATCGCGACCCGGTCGGCGAGTTCGAGCGCCTCGTCCTGGTCGTGCGTGACGAAGATCGTCGTCTGGCCCGTTTCCCGGTGGATGGCGCGCAGCCAGCGCCGGAGGTCCTTGCGCACCTGTGCGTCGAGCGCACCGAAGGGCTCGTCGAGCAGGAGGACGCGCGGCTCGATGGCGAGGGCGCGGGCGAGGGCGACCCGCTGGCGCTGCCCGCCCGAGAGCTGGGCGGGGAAGCGCCGGTCGAGCCCCTCGAGCTGGACGAGGGCGAGCAGCTCGTGGACGCGCTGCCGCAGATCCGCTTCCGACGGCCTGCGCGCGCGCGGCCGCGAACGGGGCCCGTAGGCGATGTTGTCGAACACCGACAGGTGCCTGAAGAGCGCGTAGTGCTGGAAGACGAAGCCGATGCCGCGCTGCTGCACGGGCCGGTCGGTCACGTCGTCCGCCCCGAAGAAGATGCGGCCGGAATCCGGGATCTCGAGCCCGGCGATCACGCGCAGGAGCGTCGTCTTGCCCGAGCCGGACGGGCCGAGCAGCGCGAGGAGTTCGCCTTCGCGCACCGTCAAATCGATGTCGGACAGCGCCGCCGCCTCCGAGAAGGCCTTGTTGACGCCATGGATCCGGACCTCGGTCGCGCGCATGCGTCCCGCCCTAGTGCCGCGAGCGGGAGGCGAGCTTGTCGCCGTGCCGCCACTCGAGGAAGGATTTGAGGGCGAGGGTGACGAGGGCCAGGAGAGCGAGGAGCGAAGCGACGGCGAAGGCGGCAGAGATGGCGTATTCATTGTACAGGATCTCCACCTGGAGCGGCATGGTGTTCGTCAGGCCCCGGATGTGGCCGGAGACGACGGCGACGGCGCCGAATTCGCCCATCGCGCGGGCGTTGCAGAGCAGGACGCCGTAGAGCAGCGCCCAGCGGATGTTCGGCAGCGTCACGGTGAGGAAGGCGCGGAGCCCGGAGGCGCCGAGGGTCAGCGCCGCCTCCTCGTCCGCCGTCCCCTGCTCCTGCATCAGGGGGATGAGTTCGCGCGCGACGAAGGGAAAGGTCACGAAGACCGTCGCGAGGACGATGCCGGGCAGGGCGAAGATCACCTTGAGGTCGTGCTCGATGAGCCATTGCCCGAGCCAGCTCTCGGCCCCGAAGACCAGCACGAAGATCAGCCCCGCGACGACCGGCGAGACCGAGAACGGCAGGTCGATCAGCGTGATGAGGAGGCTCTTGCCGGGGAAGTCGAATTTCGCGATCGACCACGAGGCGGCGATGCCGAAGACGAGGTTCAGCGGCACGGCGATGGCGGCCACGGTCAGCGTCAGCCAGATCGCCGAGACCGTGTCGGGCTCCCGGATCGCCGCGACGGCGGCGCCGAGGCCTTTGCGCAAGGCTTCCGTCAGGACGACGGCGAGCGGCAGCGCGATGAACAGCGTCAGGAAGCCGAGTGCCAGGACGATCAGCGCCCAGCGGGCGAGGGGCGCCTCGGTCGCGACGCGGTAGAGGGCCGGCGGCCTACCGCGCCGGGCTCGGGCCGGGGTCGCCGCCATCTCAGACATGGCCGAACCTCCGGCGCGAGGCCGCCTGGATCAGGTTGATCAGCAGCAGGGCCGCGAAGGAGATCGCGAGCATCACGGTCGCGATGGCGGTCGCCCCCGCGATGTCGAACTCGTCGAGCTTGATGACGATCAGGAGCGGAGCGATCTCAGAGACATAGGGCAGGTTGCCGGCGACGAAGATGACCGAGCCGTACTCCCCGACCGCCCGCGAGAAGGCCAGCACGAACCCCGTCAGCAGGCCGGGGACGAGCGGCGGCAGGATCACCGTGAGGATGGTGCGGATGCGCGAGGAGCCGAGCGTGGCGGCCGCCTCCTCGATCTCGCGGTCGATCTCCTCGATCAGCGGCTGCACGGTGCGCACCGCGAAGGGCAGGGCGACGAAGACGAGGGCGAGATAGATGCCGAGCGGCGTGAAGGCGATCCTGCGCTCGAAGAAGCCGCCGATCCAGCCGTTCGGCCCGTAGAGGGCCGCGAGCGCGATGCCGGCGACCGCCGTCGGCAAGGCGAAGGGCAGGTCGACCACCGCGTCGGCGATCCGCCGGCCGGGGAATTCGTAGCGCACGAGGACCCAGGCGATCAGGAGACCGAAGACCGAGGCCGTGAGCGCCGCGGCGAAGGACGTGCCGAAGCTCACCCACAGCGCATGCCGCACGCGCTCGTCCGCGAGCACCTCCCGGAAGCCCGACAGGCCCACCTCCGAGGATTTCATGAGGAGGGCCGCGAGCGGGATCAGGACGATGAGGCCGAGATAGGTCAGCGTGTAGCCGAAGGCGAGCCCGAAACCCGGGATCGCGCTCCGGCGTCTGCCCGGCAGGATGGAGAGCGCGCCCGCCGCCATGGCCGGTTCTCAGCGTCTGGCTTTGGCGAAGCTGTCGAAGATGCCGCCATTCCCGAAATGCGTCGGCTGCGCCTTCGCCCACCCGCCGAAGACCTCATCGATGGTGATCAGCTTGAGCTTCGGCTGGGCGTCGATCAGCGCCTTGTCGGCGACGGTCTCGGGCCTCGAGGGGCGGTAATGATGGCGCGCGATGATGGTCTGCGCCTCGGGCGTGTACAGGAACTGCAGATAGGCCTCCGCCAGCTTGCGGGTGCCCTTCCTGTCGACATTGCCCTCGACGAGGGCGATGGGAGGCTCGGCAAGGATAGAGAGCGGCGGCACGATCGTGTCGAACTTGTCCGCGCCGAATTCCTTGGTCGCGAGATGGGCCTCGTTCTCCCAGGCGAGGAGCACGTCGCCGAGATTGCGCTGCGCGAAGGTGATCGTCGAGCCGCGCGCGCCCGTATCGAGCACGGGGACGTTCCGGAAGATCGAGGCGACGAAGTCCCGCGCCTTCTCCTCGCTGCCCCATTTGTCGAGCGCGTAGCCCCAGGCGGCGAGGTAGTTCCAGCGCGCGCCGCCGCTCGTCTTCGGGTTGGGCGTGATGACCTGGATGCCGGGCTTGGCGAGGTCGTCCCAGTCCTTGATGCCCTTCGGATTGCCCTTCCGGACGAGGAACACGATCGTCGAGGTATAGGGCGAGGAATTGTGCGGCAGGCGCGTCTGCCAATCGGCCGGGATCTTCTTCGTCCGCTGGGCGATGGCGTCGATGTCGGAGGCGAGCGCGAGCGTGACCACATCCGCGTCGAGGCCGTCGATGACGGTGCGGGCCTGCGCGCCCGAGCCGCCATGCGAGACCCGGAGCGTGACCTCCTGCCCCTCCGTCTCCTTCCAATGGCGCGCAAAGGCCGCGTTGATGTCGCGGTAGAGTTCCCGCGTCGGATCGTAGGAGACGTTGAGGAGCGTCGTCTGCGCGAGTGACGCCGTGGCGCTCATCGCGAGCGCTCCTAGCGCCAGGAGCGCCGTTCGACCGAACAGAAGCTTCCTTCGCATGGCCCGGTCCCTTTCAGCGTCGGCCCCTGGAGGGCCGGTCAATCGAGGGTGCCCGAGCCGAACGGCCCGGGCCCGAAATAAAGCGCGAAGGTCGCAAGAAGTTCGATGGCGCCTTAAGGCTGCGCGACCGAATGGCGGATCCGCGCGCGTCGCCGCCTTGCGCAGCCCCTTGCTTCGTGGTTCGCTCCGCCTCGACGGGTTCCGGCCTGGAGAGCTCGGATGCGGTTGCTCCCCCGTTCGACTGCCGCCCGCGACGTTCTGCGGGCGCTCCTGTCTTTGCCTTACCGGGCCTGGCGCCTCGTCGTGCGCCTCGCGCAGGGTGCGTTCGTCGCCGTCATCGCCGCGGTGGTGCTGCTCGCGCTCGGGAACCTCTGGTACTCGGCCCCCATCGGCGTCGCGAACCGCTCGCTCGATCCGCGCTCCGACCTCTGTTTCGGGGGCGGGGAGGCCGGCTGGGATGTCCTCGCGCGGCCGGCGCGGCCCGGCGATCCGCATTTCGTCGCCAATGACGAGGTCGCGGCCATCCGAAGCCACGGGCCGGATTGGCGGGCGCGGCTCGCCTGCTCCATCCAGCGCCATGTCCTGCCGGGCTATCGCGGCCCGACGGGCGAGGAGCGCGCCTTGAGCTACGACCTCGCCTTTCTGGAGTTCCAGGAGGACGGCAAGCCTTTCGCGCTGCGAAACCGCTGCTCCGGCGCCGTGCCGGGCTGCGTCGACGAGGGCTACGGCCCTGTCTCGCGCGGCAGCCAGTACCAGCTCGAGGCCCTGCTCGATCACCTGTGCGGGCGGCGTCGGACGGGCACCTGCAACGGTGGGCCGCATTACGTGATGGTCTTCGTCCATGGCTGGCGGCACAATTCGGGCCTCGGCGATTCCAACGTCTCGGAATTCCGCCACTACGCCGCCCATGCCGCGCGCTTCCTGGCCGACCGCGAGGCGGCCCATCCCGACGAGCCGAAGCGCCGCGTGACGGCCGTCTTCGTCGGCTGGCGCGGGGCGCGCACCGACGAGGCGAGGCTCCAGCGCAGCTTCGGCCATGCCGGAGCCTGGATCGGCCAGCTTCTCGCGATCCCGACCCTGTTCGACCGCAAGCCCGTGAGCGAGGCCGTGGCGCCCTCCGTCTTCGCGGGCCTGCGGGCGATCGAGCAGACGCTCGGCCTCGCGGGGGCGCCCTCGGAGATAGGGCTGCCGGCGCGCAGCCCGCACCGCATGATCGTCTTCGGCCATTCGCTCGGCGGCAACATGCTGGCGGCGGCCCTGCGCGACGACCTCATCAAGCAGGTCTCGCGGCATGTGCCGGGCCATTATCTGCCCCCCGCGCTCGGCGACCTCGTCGTGCTCATCAACCCCGCGTCGGAGGCGACCAAATGGACCGACATCCAGCGCGCCGTCTGGCGGCGGATCTCCTTCAGCCCCTCCGAGCGGAGGCTGGATTACGAGGCCGGCCACCACTTCTTCCGCGACGATCAGCGTCCGACGGTGATCGCCGCGACAGCGGCACGCGACTGGCCCCCCGGCGGCTCGCGCGAACTCGACTGCGCCTCGCGTCACGCCCGCGACGCGGCTGCGCAGATCGAACGGAACAAGCTGCAGGAGACGCAGATTCTCGCTCGGCGCGGCGTCGCCTATGACTGGGCGACCTACGATCTCTTCCCGGCCTTCAAGTTCGATTTCCGGCCCGTCTCCGACACGATCGAGCGGGTGCTGACCCGCGAGGATCCACGCGACGCCTGCGACGATCGCGAGGCGGGCCTCTCCCGGAAGGCGGCCCGCGGCCTCGTCGATCTCCTCCGCTTCGCGCCGTTCCAGCAGACCGATCCGGAGCAGACCCGCACGATCGGCCATCTCGATCCGCCGCGCGCGCCGCGGGGGCGGGCCGCCTCGCCGCGCGGCTCGGACGATTTCTTCTCGGGCCGGCCTTTCGGGACCACGCACGAGCTGCGCGGACGCGGCGACGGGGCGCCGCGCAAGGCGAGCCGGCTCGACGATCCGCGTGAGATCCCGGTCGATTACGGCGAGATCGTCTCGCCCTCCGCGACCTGCCCCGAGGCCCGCGGCTGGCTCGGCCTCGCGCGCCAAAAACAGGCCGCGCGCGACGGAAACCGCCGCAGCACGTTCTGGGCGAGTTCCGATGCCGGGGAGGCGGCGCCCGCGCTCCTGTTCCAGCACGGCTTCGACAAGGCCGGCCTCGCGCCGATCACGCGGGCGAACGATCCCTTCTGGAACCTGCGCGCCTTCGACACCGCGCTCGCCCGGCATGACGGCTACATGCTCTCCTCCTTCATCTGCGCCATGAACCAGCTGGTTCTCGACGAGATCACGGACCTGACCGCTCCGGCGGCCGAGGGCTCCGCGCCGTCGCCATCCGGTCCGGTCGTGCCGGCCGTCGAGCCGCCTGCCGGCAGCCCCGCCGCGCGCTGATCGGGTGCGCGGCACGCTTCGTCGCCGCGTCGGCGCAGCCCTTGCTTGGGGCTGCGCATGTCCTTTCCCGTCGCTCCCGTCATCGCTGCGCCGCCGAGGCTGGCGCCCCTCGCGAAGCTGCCGGTCTTCGTCGATCTCGCGGGCCGGCGCGTCGTCATGGTCGGAGGCGCCGAGCCGGTCGTCTGGAAATCCGAGCTCCTCGCCGCCGCCGGCGCGCGGGTCGAGGTGATCGCAGAGGCGCCGCATCCGGATCTGCTCGCTCTCGCGGCGGCGAACGAGGCGATCCGGGTCGCGCGGCGCACCTGGGAGCCGGGCGACCTCGACGGCGCGGCGCTGGTCGTGGCCGACATCGACGAACCGGACGAGGCTTTCCGGCTGCGGGAGGCGGCGCGGGAGCGCGGCCTCCTCCTCAACGTGATCGATCGGCCCGCCTTCTGCGACTTCCAGTTCGGCACCATCGTCAACCGCTCGCCGGTCGTGATCGGCATCATGACGGACGGGGCGGCGCCGATCCTCGGCCAGGCGATCCGTCGCCGGATCGAGGCGGTTGTGCCGGCCTCCGTCGCCTCCTGGTCGCGCTCGGCGAAGGCTTTTCGCGAGCGGCTCAGGGCGTTGCTGCCGGCGAGGACCGACCGGCGCGCGTTCTGGGAGCGTTTCGCCGACGCATCCCTGTCCTCGACGCTGGACGAACGGGAGCAGGGTGCGGCGCTCGAACGGATGGCCGCCGCCGTCGGGCCGGGTTCCGACGGACCCGGACGGATCGGCGAGGTCGTGATCGTCGGCGCGGGGCCGGGCGATCCCGAGCTGCTGACGCTGAAGGCGATGCGGGAGCTCCAGGCGGCCGACGTCATCGTCTACGATCGCCTCGTCACCCCGGGCATCCTGGAACTCGGCCGGCGCGAGGCCCGCCGGGTCCATGTCGGCAAGGAGGGGCACGGCGCCTCCTGCCGCCAGGAGGACATCTCGGCCCTTCTCGTCGATCTCGCTTTCGCGGGAGAGCGCGTCGTGCGGCTGAAGGGCGGCGATCCGGCGATCTTCGGGCGGACCGGCGAGGAGGTTTCCGCCTGCCAGGAGGCGGGCGTGCCCGTTCGCATCGTGCCCGGCGTGACGACGGCGAGTGCCGCGAGTGCTGCCCTCGCCACCTCGCTGACCCATCGCGACCACGCGCGGCGGGTGCAGTTCGTGACCGGGCATGACCGCTCCGGCCGGCTGCCGGACGATCTCGACTTCGCAGCCCTCGCCGATCCGCGCGCGACGCTCGTCGTCTATATGGCGCGAAGGACGGCCGCGGCGCTGGCGAAGCGGCTGATCGCGCAGGGGCTGGCGGCGGCGACCCCCGCCATCGCCATGAGCGACGTCTCCCGCCCCGGTGCCGCGAGCGAATGCGGCACGCTCGCATCCCTCGCCGAGGCGGGGATCGGCCTGCCGGAGGGGCGCCCGGTGATCGTCCTGATCGGCGAGGCGCTGCGCAACGCGCCGAGCGCCCCGGCTCAGGCCGCCGCCGAGCCTTTCGGCGCGGCGGCGACGACCGCGCTCAGAACTTCGCGCTGACGAACAGGCTGACCGTGCGGCCGGGCAGGAGGATGAGATCCTTCCGGAAGGAGGCGGCGTTGCGCATGTCGTCGTCGAGGAGGTTGTTGCCCCGCACGCCGAGCGTGATCTCGCGCAGGCTCGTCGCCGCCCGGTCGAGCTGCTGCGTGTAGCTGAGCTCGGCGCGCAGGTTGTTCCAGCCCTTCGTCGGCGTGTCGTAGGGGCCGGGGCGGTTCTGGTCGAAGGCGTGGAGCAGGTTCACCCGCGCGAACCAGCCGCCGTCGCGCCAGAAGACGCCGCCGCCGAGACGATGCGCGGGAATGCGGGGCACGGGTCCCGCCTTGCCGAAGCTCGCATGGACGAAGTCGTATTGCCCTTCGATCCCGAAGACGCCCATCGGCAGGGTGAAGAGGTCGAGCTGGCCCGCGATCTCCGCGCCCCAGAACGTCGCGTCCATCTGCCGGACGAGGACCTGGGTCAGCTCGTCCCCGCTGCCGCAGGTCGAGAAATCGTCGTCGCAGGTCGCGCCCGTCGGCACCTTGGCGATGAAGCCGCGATAGCGCGTGTAGAAGGCGGTGGCGTCCAGCCGGAAGGCGCCTTCCTTGCGGCGCAGGCCGATCTCGAGGCTCTGGGCACGCTCGAGCTTGAGGTTGGGATCGCCGATCACGAAGGTCGCCGTCGCTTCGTGCGCGCCGCGCGAATAGAGTTCCTGCGCCGTCGGCGCGCGTTCGGAATGGAGCGCCGTCAGGCTCGCCTCGAAGCCGTAGGGCAGGGCCTGGACGAGACCCAGCGCGGCGTTGCCGGCGGTGAAGCGGCGCGAGGAATGGTAGGACGAGGGCTCGTCGACGCCCCCGCCCGGCAGGTAATCGGCGGGATAGAGCCCGGCGAGGCCGTTGACCCGCGTCGTCTCGATCCGCCCGGCGGCCTGGACCTTCAGACCGCCGCCGAGCGACAGCTCCTCGACGAGGTAGCCCGCGAGGGTGCGGGAATTGGCGGGCGAGAGCAGCCCGCCCGCCTCGCCCGCGGTGCCGATGCGCGAACGGCCCGCCTGGATGCCGACGGTGCCCTTGAGGATGCCGATCCCGGTCTCGACCGGAACGTGGTCGAGTTCGGCCCGCGCCTCGACCTCGCGGTTGCGGAAGGTGGCGCCGATCTGGCGGAACCCCTCGTCGTTCAGGCTCGTCTCGTCGTGGCGGTAGGTGGAGGAGCCGAGCCAGAAGCGGAAGGCCGAGAAGGGGCCGGCCTCGAAGCGCCGCTCGCCGCGGGCATAGACCTTCTCCTGCACGGGATTGAGCTTCGTGCGTCCCTCGGCCGCCTCGCCGCCGGGGATGCCGTAGACCGAGTAGGAATGGCTCGCGCCGATGCCGATGAAGCCGCCATCGCCGATGAGGGAGATGCCGATCGCGCCGCCTTCGCTGCGGCCGGCGGAGTTGAACTGCCGCCCGCGCGGCGTGCGGTAATCGTCGCTCTGGCTGCGGAAGCCGTCGGCATGGATGGCGACGCCGTTGGCCCCGGCATCCATGCTCGCGGCCACCGTGCTGGCATTGCTGCCGGTCGCGTAGCCCGCGAGCACGCGGCCCTGATAGCCGCCCTGCGGAATGAAGGTCGGGATGCGGTTGTTCTCGGCGTTGACGATGCCGCCGACGACCTGGGAGCCGTAGCGCAGGGCCTCGGGGCCGCGTACGATCTCGATCCGATCCTGCACGAGCGGGTTGATCGGCACGGCGTGATCCTCGCCGAGCGCCGAGACGTCGTGCGAGCCGAGGCCGTTCTCCTGGATGCGGACGCGCTCCGAATCGAGGCCGCGCAGGATCGGCCGCTCCGCGCTGCCCGGGGCGTAGCCCGTCGTCGAGACCCCGGGCCGGTCGGCGAGCGCGCCGCCGATCGTCGTCGGCATGGTCCGCTCGATCTGGGTGCGGGTGACGAGCGTCGGATCCTGGAAATCGCTCGCTGCGGCTGTGCTCGTCGCAGCGGGCGCGGAGGCCGGCGGCGCGGCCGGCGCCGCACGGGGCCGGGCGGCGGCCCTGGCGCTCGCCCGCTCCGACGCCTGTCGCTGGGCCCTTGCGGCCGCGGAAGGGGCGGCCGGAGAGGCCACGGCCCGGCGGACCGGCTTCGGCCGCGCGGGCTCGGTGACGACGACCGGGGGCAGGGCGGCGCCCTGGGCGGTCGCATCGGTCGCGGACAATCCGAGCAGAGCCAGGGTGGCGAGTGAGAGGGCTGAGGAGCGGGGCGTCATCGCGACAGGGTCTCTAAATGTTACAACATAACATCACATAGAGAATGACGGGCCTCAAGGGGTCGCGGCGCGATGGGACGCGGTGTGTGGCCAAAAAGCGGCACGCGCCGACGGCGCGAGGCGGTCGCCGGGTCTGTCGTCCGACCCCGGCGAGCCTGCCGGGACTCTCAGTAGAAGATTGTCGTCCGCAGCCCGAGCACCGTCGCATCCTTCGGCGGGGGCAGGGCGAGGCCCGTCGTCGGCTCGATCCGGGCCCGGCCGCCGCCCGGACGGACCACGTGGGTGATGCTCGGCTGGATGGTCCAGCCGTGCCTGATCTCGGCGACGTAGCTGAACTCGACGGACAGCTCGCCCGAGGCCTTGGACCGGCCGAGCCCGTTCTGGGCGACGAAGTCGCGGTCATAGGCGGCGGCGTCGCGGCCGAGCTTCGCATAGAGGAAGGTCACGCCGAACTGGTCGTTCGGGCGACCGGGCACAAGGCCACTCGCGAGGATGCCCGCGTCCCAGAACAGCCCGATCAGGTTGCGGTCGTTGGGGCTCACGAAGAGCCGGGTGAACATGGCGATGCCGTCGTTCGGCGAGCCGCCCTCGGGACGGTAGAGCTGCTGGTCGATGATGCCGTAGAGGCCGGCGTCGCCCCGATAGCGCGCCGCGATCCCGACGCTGCCGGGCGAGGCGAGCGAGAGCCCGTTCACGTCGAAGCGCTGGCTGTCGAACCGGCCGAGATGGGACCAGCCGCCCAGGCGCACGATCCGGGCGAGGCCGGTATCCTTGTCGCCCTGGTTGGTGCGGTACTGGTACTCGGCGAGCAGAAGCGCCGGGTCCTTCATGCGAAAGTTCGTGCCCGTGCGGTTGCGGGTTTCCGGATTGCTGCTGGGTCCGGCGGGGTCGCCGTTATAGAGGCCGAAGAGCAGGGAGCTTTGCTTGTCGGGATCGATCCTGAGGCGGATGCCCGGCGTCGCGAAGGGATAGGCGGCCCCGCCGCCGGGCAGGTTGTCCGCCATGATGCCCGGCCAGTCGCTCGACATGAAGGGCAGGCTGTAATTGGCGATCGTGAACTCGGTATCCGCGGCGAGCTGGCCGAAGCGGATGCTCGCGAGGCCGCCGAACAGCCTCTGCTCCAGCCAGGCTTCGGACAGGCGCGTCGAGGGCAGGGCTTCGATGGCGCTGATCGTGTTGAGGTTGCCGACGAGGTTGCGGTTGATCCCCCGCGTCTGGTGGATCTGGAAGGCGTTCACATAGAAGCTGAGGCCCGGCAGGCCGAGCGCCTTTTCGAGATCGCCGGCGAAGTTCGCTTCGAGCTTGCCGCCGTAGAGCGAGCCGCGCCGCAGACCGCCCTTCACGTTGCCGAGAACCTCGCCCGTGTAGATCACGTCGAACGAGAAGCCGTGGCGCGCGAGCGTCTGGCGGATGCCGTAGGGATCGCCCCGGCGGGGCAGCGTGTTGGCGATGGAGGACGCGGCGACGCCGCCGTTCCGGGTCGAGGTCGCGTTGTCGTAGACCTCCTGCTGCGCCGCCGCCTCCTGCGCTTTTGCCCCCGTCGGGCCGAGAGCCGCGCCGGCGAGACAGGCGCCGAGAACGGCGCCGGCCAGCCGTCGCGCCGCCTCCCCCTTGGCCATGAGCGCCATGTCTTTCGTCCCCGCCAAAGCCGCCCCCGCGGACATGGAAATCCTTACCGGAGCGCACCCGATCCGGCTGGCGTCCGGAAGACACAGGCATCGTCCGTCGCGCCGGGGAGGCAAGCCGTGATCGCGTGACGTGCGAATGACAGGCCGACGCCTTCGTCCTGCCCTGGCAGCACGGCTGCCGCGCGGTTCCGAAGGCGGCAGCCGGGTGATAAGGGGCCGCCATGATCACCCTCGCCTCGACGAAGCTTCCGACCGACACGACCGCGCGCGAACTCCTGTCCGCCCTCGACGAGGCGCGGCAGATCGGGTCGCTCTCCGCGCGCGATCCCGGCTTCGGCCTGCCCGAAGCCTATCGCGTGACGGCCGCCGCGCGGGGGCTGCGCGAGGCGCGGGGCGAGCGGGTGATCGGCCGCAAGATCGGCTTCACCAACACCACCATCTGGGACGAATACGACGTCCACGCGCCGATCTGGGGCTATGTCTACGCGACGACGCGGCAAGACCTCGCGGGACCCGGCGTCAGCTTCGACCTGACGGGTCTCGCCGAGCCGCGGATCGAGCCGGAGATCATGCTCCACCTCGTCGAGGCTCCGCGCCCCGACATGGACGACCTCGCGCTGATGGGCTGCATCGGCCACGTCTCGCACGGGTTCGAGATCGTGCAGTCCCTCTTCGCCGATTGGCGTTTCTCGCCCGCCGACACCGTCGCGGCCTTCGGACTCCATGGCGCATTGCTGACGGGCGAGCCGTCACCGGTCGAGCCGGGCACCGAGGCGGCCTGGGTCGAGGCGCTCGCGAGTTTCGAAATCGCGCTCAGTCGGGACGGGCAGGCGATCGACACGGGCTATGCCGAGAACGTCCTCTGCGGCGGCCCGCTCGTCGCCCTGCGCCATCTCGTCGAGCTGCTGGAGGCGGATCGGGACAGCCCGCCGCTCGCGGCCGGGGAGATCGTCTCGACCGGCACCGTCACGCGCGCCTTCCCGGTCGAGAAGGGCGAGACCTGGACGACGAGCCTCAGCGGCCTCGCGCTGCCAGGCGCGACGGTGACCTTCTCGTAGCGCGCGAGCCTTCAAGGGCGGTCGTCGACGGCGCTCCTCCCTTCCCCGCAAGGGGGAAGGACGACGTAAGGCGGCCTCGCCACGGCCCTCTGGGCTCGCCCTTGCCCTGCAACGGAGTGAGCCCTCAGCCCGCGAGGGCCGCTGCCACCTTGCGGGCGAAGGCGACGGGGTCGCGCGGGATGTCGCCGTCCTGGATGCGGGCGAGGTCGAGCAGCGTCTGTGCTTCCTCGGCAATCGACGTGCCGGCGGCGACGCGCTCGCCGAGGGCGCGGATCAGCGCGTGGCGCGGATTGATCTCGAGCACCGCGCGATCCGGCCCGAAGGCGCGGCCGGCCCGGCGCAGGAGCCGCTGCATCTGGAGGTCCGGCCCGTGCTCGCCGGAGGCCAGCACCACCGCGCTGTCGACGAGGCGGTCCGTCGCGCGGACATCCGCCACCTCCTCGCCGAGCGCCTCCTTCAACGCCGCGACGATCGCGCCGACATCGCCGCTTTCGGCCTCCGGCTCGCCCTCGGGCTTGAAGGAGGAGAGGTCGAGATTGCCCTGGGTGATGCTGCGCAGGGCCTTGCCTTCGAACTCGCGGAGCTGGTCGGGCCAGAAGGCGTCGACATGGTCGGACAGGAGCAGCACCTCGAGGCCGCGCGCCTTGAAGCCTTCGAGCTGCGGCGAGCGGGCGAGCGCCTCCGGATCGTCGGCGACGAGATAGTAGATCTCGCTCTGCCCGTCCTTCATGCGCCCGATGTAATCGGCGAGGCTGGTCCAGCCCTCGGTGGCCGAGGACTTGAAGCGCAGGAGGCCCGCGATCTCGGCCCGGCGCTCGACATCCTCGTAGATGCCCTCCTTCAGCACCGGCCCGAAGGCCTCGAAGAAGGCGGCGTAGCCTTCGGCGTCGTTCTTGGCGCGGTTGCCGAGCTCGGTCATGACGCGGCCCGTCACGGCCTTGCGGATGCGGGCGAGGGCGGGCGTCGCCTGCAGCATCTCGCGCGAGACGTTGAGG
This sequence comes from Enterovirga rhinocerotis, assembly GCF_004363955.1. Classification (GTDB taxonomy): domain Bacteria; phylum Pseudomonadota; class Alphaproteobacteria; order Rhizobiales; family Beijerinckiaceae; genus Enterovirga; species Enterovirga rhinocerotis. Next base: position 1,745,804 of record NZ_SNZR01000011.1, on the reverse strand, counting down.
GGCAGGTCGTCCGTGTCGACGACGCCCTGCACGAAGCGCAGCCAGGGCGGCAGCAGCTCCGCCTCGTCGCTGATGAACATGCGCCGCACATGCAGCCGCACGCGGCTCCGGCGCTCGTCCTCGACGGCCATGAAGGGCTTCATGCTCGGCACGAAGAGGAGCGCGGCGAACTCGGTCGCGCCCTCGGCACGCCAATGGAGGGTCGCCCAGGGCTTGTCGAAGTTGTGGCTGAGGTGGCGGTAGAAGGCCGTGTACGCCTCCTCGTCGATCTCGGATTTGGGCTTCCGCCACAGGGCCGTGCCCTCGTTGCCGGCCGTCTCCTCGCCGTCGCTGGCGATCACGATCGGCAGGGCGACGTGGTCGGCCCATTTGCGCACGATGTGCTGGAGGCGGATCGGCTCCAGGAACTCGTCGGCATCGCTCTTGAGGTGCAGGACGATCTCGGTCCCCGCCTCCTCCTTCTCGGCAGGAGCCAGCGTGTAGCTGCCGCGCCCGTCCGAGGCCCAGGTCCAGGCCGCGTCCTCGCCCGCGTGGCGCGACGTCACCTCCACGCGGTCCGCCACCATGAAGGCCGAGTAGAAGCCGACGCCGAACTGGCCGATCAGGCTCGGCTTGTCGGCTCCGCCCGGGGCATCGGCCGCGAGGGCGCGGCTGAAGGCCTTGGTGCCGGAACGCGCGATGGTGCCGAGATTGGCCGCGAGCTCCTCCTTGGTCATGCCGATGCCGGAATCAGTGAGGGTGAGCGTCCGCGCCGCCTTGTCGGGCGCGATGCGGATCTTCGCATCGGCCGGCGCGGCGGGCACCTTGCCGGTCAGCGCCTCGAAGCGGCGCCGGTCGGTCGCGTCCGCCGCGTTGGCGACGAGTTCGCGCAGGAAGATCTCGCGGTCGGAATAGAGGGCGTGGACGACGAGATCGAGCAATTGCTCGACCTCGGCCCCGAAGGCGTGGCGTTCGACGGTCTCGGTGTCGGACAAGGCTGGGCTCCCTTGGGAATTCGCCGCGATATGCCGCCGCGGAAGGCGAGATTCAAGCGATCCGGCTGTCCGTCATCGCAAGGAGGCAAAGCCGACGAAGCAAGCCAGGGGGCGGCCGCGCTGCACGGCTTCGCTTCGCCCGCAATGACGGTGGATGACCTGCCGCCTGGCCCTGAAAGACCGGGCAAGGGCCACTACAACCCTGAATGCGCATGCGAGAACGCGTCGTTTGGGAGAGCGAAGGCCATGGGATTGCGAGCTGTACTGTCGACGACCCTGGCGGGGCTGGTCCTGGCCCAGCCGGCTTCGGCGCATTGGGACTACACGCGCTGGGGCATGAGCGTCGAGGAGGTGAAGGCGGCGACCAAGGGGAAGGCCGCCGACAACGCCGACCGGGACCTCGACGGCAACGGCTTCAAGACGCTCCTGACGGCACCTCATGCGTGGGGCCGAATCGGAATGCGCGCCGATTTCCGCTTCCGGGATGAGGATGGCCGGCTCAACTCGGTGGGGCTCCGCCCGCTCGAGGGGGGCGATTGCGACGCCATCCGGGCCGAGCTGAACAAGCGCCACGGCAAGGCCCAGCCCGACGGCCGCTTGATCGCCAAATGGCGGACGAAGGATGGCGACGAGGTCAGCTTCTCGCTGATCGGCACCTGCCGGATCGAGCAGATTCCTCCGACCTATCCGAACATTCCCTGATCGGACGCCGATACCGCGCCGGTGGGGTGATCGTGCGGCCGTCGAGATCGACCGAGCTCGATTGACAGCCATGTGACACTCCGCTCCCATCGCCAGCACGGGCCACAGAGTCCGGTTGGAGGACGCGATGATTTCAAGGTGGATGACCGCTGGGCTGCTGTTGCTCGCGGGCGGGGCGACGAGCTTGGCTGCCGATGGCAAGGTGAAGATCGGCGTGCTCAGCGATATGAGCGGCCTCTACGCCGATCTGACGGGGCCGGGATCCGTGATCGCGGCCAACATGGCGGTCGAGGATTTCGGCGGCAAGGCGCTCGGCCAGCCCGTCGAGATCGTGTCGGCCGACCATCAGAACAAGCCCGATGTGGGTCTCGCGATCGCTCGCAAATGGCTCGACAGCGAGGGCGTCGACACGATCGTGGACGTCCCCGTGTCCTCGATCGGCCTCGGCATCCAGGCCCTGACGAAGGAGAAGGGCCGCACCTTCCTCAATACCGGCGGAGCCTCGTCGGATTTCACCGGCAAGGCCTGCGCGCCCTACGCCAATCAATGGCCGATGGACACCTTCACCATGGCCTCGAGCGCCGGGCAGGCCCTCGTGAAGGCGGGCGGCAAGACCTGGTATTTCATCACCGCCGATTATGCCTTCGGACATGCGCTCGAGCGGGACGCAGCAGCTGCCGTGAAGGCGGCGGGCGGGACGGTGCTCGGCGCCGTGAGGCACCCGCTCTCGACGCAGGACTTCTCCTCCTACCTGCTGCAGGCGCAGGGCTCCGGAGCCGATGTCGTCGCGCTCGCCAATGCCGGCGGGGATACGGTGCGCGCCATCAATCAGGCCCAGGAATTCGGCATGGCCGGCAAGGGCAAGCGCACGGCCGCCATGGTGCTCTTCATCAACGACGTCCATGCGATCGGCTTGAAGAACGCCCAGGGCACCGTCGTCACCGAAGCGTTCTACTGGGACCTGAACGACGAGACGCGGGCGTGGTCGAAGCGCTTCATGGCCAGGAGCGGAGGCAAGGCTCCGACCGCCTATCAGGCCGCCGTCTATAGCGGCATCATCCACTATCTCCGCGCCGTCGAGAAGGTCGGCTCGACCGACGCTGCGAAGACCGCCGTCGTGATGAAGGACACGAAGATCAACGATGGACTCATCAAGAACGGCGTCATCCGGAAGGATGGCCGTGTCATGCGTGATTACTATCTGATGGAGATCAAGAAGCCGGAAGAGTCGAAGTATCCGTATGACTATTACAAGGTCCTCGCCACCGTGCCGGCCGGGGACGTGACGAAGCCGCTCGATCCGGCGTGCTCTCTGTCCGTCGGCGGCTGAACGAGACTCGGCGGGCGCCTTTCGTCCGATCCGGTCACGGGGCCGGGCTTGATCGCCCGGTCCCGTGATGCGTCGTCCGTTACTGGATCGAGATGCCGCTCGCCTTGATCGGCTCGGCCCATTTCTTGACCTCCGACGCGATGAACGTCGACAGGTATTCCGGCGAGGTCCGGTCGGCCGAGACGAGCATGGCGCCGAGACCTTCGAGGCGCTTCTTGACCGCTTCGTTGCCCATGGCCTCGACGGTCGCGTCGTGCAGCTTCTTCGCGATCGGGGCGGGCGTGCCCTTCGGCAGGAAGAAGGCGTTCCAGGTATAGGCCTCGAAGCCCTTGAGCCCGCTCTCATCCGCGGTCGGAAGGTCCTTCAGGACCGGCGAGCGGGTCTTGGTCAGCGTCGCGACCGCCTTGATCGTGCCGCCCTCGATCTGGGGGAGGGCGGTCGAGACGATCTCGCACATGAAGTCCGTTCGTCCTCCCTGCAGATCCGTCATGGCCGGAGCCGAGCCGCGATAGGGGATGTGCTGCACCTTCGTGCCCATGGCCGCGTTCAGGAGGAGGCAGCCGAGATGCACGGCCGAGCCGTTGCCGGCCGACGCGAAGTTCAGCTTGTCCTGGTTCGCCTTCACATGGGCGACGAACTCGGGAAGCGTGTTGGCCGGGAAGTCCTTGCGCGTGACGAGGATCAGCGGCACCTCGGCGATCAGCGCCACCGGCATGAAGTCCTTCTCGGCGTCGTAGAGAGGACGCGCGTAGAGGGTCTGGTTCTGGGCATGGGTGCCGACCGTGCCGAGCAGGAAGCTGTAGCCGTCGGGCTGCGCCTTGGCGACGCGCTGCGAGCCCGTCATGCCGCCGGCGCCGCCGACATTCTCGACGATGACCTGCTGACCGAGCGTCTGGCTCATGCGCTCGGCCATGACGCGGCCGAGGACGTCGGTCGGCCCGCCTGCGGCGAAGGGGATCACCATCGTGATGGGGCGCGTCGGATAATCCTGGGCCGAAGCTGCGCCCGCCACGGTGGCGATGGATAGCACCGTGGCTGCAAAGAAGCGTGCGATCATTGTTCCCTCGTTCGAAGTTTCGTAGAGGCGAGCCGGCCGCAAGAAACGGGCCGGCGGGACGCAGGGCGGAAGCTATGACAACGACGCGGATCGGTATAGCGGGTCTCGGTGCAATCGGGCGCGCGCTCGCCAAACGCATCGCCGGTGGCGACCTGCCGGGGCTGGTTCTGTCGGCCGTGGCCTCGGGCGGGCGCGAGAAGGCGCAGGCCTGGCTGCGCGAGCAGGGCATCGACGTGCCCGTCGTCGACCTCGCCGACTTCCCGGCCCATGCCGACCTCGTCGTGGAATGCGCGCCCGGCCGCCTCGTGCCGGAGATCTGCCGGCCGATGCTCGAAGCCGGCAAGCGCGTGATGGTGCTGAGCTGCGGCGCTCTCCTGCCGCATCCGGAGATCGTCGAACTGGCGAAGACCCATGGCGGGCAGATCATCGTGCCGACCGGCGCGCTGCTCGGCCTCGACGCGGTGACGGCCGCCGCGGAAGGCGAGATCGCCTCCGTTCGGATGATCACGCGCAAGCCGCCCAAGGGGCTCGCCGGCGCGCCTTACCTCGTCGAGAACGGCATCTCGGTCGAGGGCCTGACCGAGGCGAAGCGCATCTTCGCCGGAACCGCGCGCGAGGCCGCCGCCGGCTTCCCGGCCAATGTCAACGTCGCGGTGGCGCTCTCGCTCGCCGGGATCGGGCCGGACAAGACGACGATCGAGATCTGGGCCGATCCCGCCGTCACCCGGAACTGCCATTCCATCAAGGTCGATTCCGATTCGGCGAAGCTGAGCCTCGCGATCGAGAACATCCCGTCGGAGAACCCGAAGACCGGCCGGATCACGGCCCAGTCCGTCCTCGCCGCCCTCCGCAAGCTCCACGCACCGCTGCGGGTCGGCACGTAACCGGCGGCCGATCCCTCCCCGGAGGGGAAGGCCGAGTCGAAGCGGAGCTTCGAGCCGGGGTGGGGACATCCCGGGCGTCGCGGCACCCCACCCCGGTCGGCTGCCGCCGACTCGCCCTCCCCTGAAGGGGAGGGATCAGGCCTGTCGTCAGGCCGCGTTGTCGCGCGCGTAGGCGGCGACCTCGGCGTGGGTGGCGAACCAGACGTCGCCCTTCGCCTTGGCGAGCCGGATCAGCTCCTCGATGATCCAGAGCCGCGAGCGATAGCCGATGATGTGGGGATGGCAGGTGAGCTGGAAGACCCCGCCTTCCTCGTAGGCCGCCTCGAATTCGCGCCGGAACACGTCGAAGACGCCTTCGGGCGGGGTGTAGGGGCGCAGGCCCTGGAAGCGCAGCATCATGAAATAGGGCGCGTCGTCCCGGATCCATTCCACCGGCAGCTCGACGACGCCCGTCGGCTCGCCGTCGAGCAGGAGCTCGTAGCAATCGACATCGGCCATGAGCGAGGAATCGTAGAGGAGCCCCATCTCCTTCGTGATGCGCAGCGTGTGGGGCGAGAAGTCCCAGGAGGCCGTGCGCGAGCCGACCGGCCGCATGCCCGAGACCTGCTCGAGCGTGTCGGCCGCTCGCAGCATGATGCCGCGCTCGTCCTCGTAGCCGAGCACCGAGTTCAGCTCGTGGATCCAGGAATGGAGGCCGATCTCGTGGCCCTCGGCGACGACGCGGCGCTGCTCGTCCGGATGGATCAGGGCCGCCACGGCCGGCACGAAGAACGTCGCCGGCACGGCGTGTTTCGCCAGGAGCTTCAGGATGTTCGGCACGCCGACCCGGTTGCCGTACTGGCCCCAGGCCATCCGCCCGATCGACTTGCCGCCGTCGCGAAGCTCGTTCGTCTCGTGGTCGCTGTCGAAGGACAGGGCGAAGGCGCACCGGGCGCCGTCCTTCCAGCGCGACGGCTTGAAGGTCCGGCCGGCACGGACATGGTTCACGAGGCCGCGCCAATGCGCCTCCGGCCACTGCCAGGGTTCGAGCTTGGACGGATCGCTCATGAGGTCCTCGGGGTCTGTTCGGCCAGGGCGGCCCGGATGCGCTCGCCCGTGGCCGCGACATCGTCGGCCGAAGGGCGAGGCGGGTTTCGGTAGGTGACGATCTCCTCGGCGATGTAGCGGCGCGAGGTGAGGTCGTCCTTGGCGACGAGGGGCACGACGTGGCCATGCGCATGGGCGATGTCGGTGCCGGTGAAGGCGAAGCCGACCCGCTCGACGCCGTAGATCGCCTTCAGCCCCTTGGCGATGCGCTGTGCGAGCGCGCCGATCTCCGCCAGAAGATCCGGCGGCAGGTCGTCGAACGTGGCGTGGTGGTCCTTCGGCACGATCTGCACGTGGCCCGGGCGGATCGGCGCGATGTCGAGGAAGGCGACGAGCCGCTCGTTCTCGAAGACGATCTCGGCGGGGATCGTCTTCGCGGCGATCCGGCAGAAGATGCAATCGGGGGCCGGCATGGCTTCGCGCTTAGCCAGAACCGTCAAGGACGGCAAGGCGGCGCCTGCCGATCCGTCACGCCGTCAGCCGCGGCTGTACCAGCGCTCGATCTCCGCCTCGCCGTCGGCGCTGAAATGGACAATGCGGGAGCCCGCGCGGCGCGATGCCCAGCCTTGACGCTCGAAATGCCCGAAGATCGCCGCACCGAGCGAGCCGGCGAGGTGATTGCGGCGTTCGCTCCAGTCGAGGCAGAATCGGCAGAGAGGCCGCTTCTCCTGTGCGAGCCGGTCGATGTCGATTCCGCGCGTGCCGAGTTCCTTCCGGCCCGCATCCGTGACCTCGCCGTCCGGGCTCACGATGCCGGTCGCCAGGAACCCGTCGAGCATTCGGACCGCGAGATCGCCCGCCATGTGATCGTAGCAGGAGCGGGCCTTGCGCATCTGCGGGTCGCGCGGCCCCGTGCGCGTGCGCCGATGGCCGGCACGCTCGGCGACGGGAAGAAGCGCCTCCAGAAGCGCGACGACGTCGGGATCGGCGAGCCTGTAGTAGCGATGCCGCCCCTGGCGCGAGACCTGGACCAGACCGGCTTCGCCGAGCCGCGCCAGATGGCCGCTGACGGTCGAGAGCGTCAGCCCGACCTCGTTGGCGAGTTCGGTGGCCGTCAAGGCCGGTCCCGGGATCAGCGCCAGGAGCATGTTGGCGTTGGCGGGGTTCCCGATGAGGGCCGCCACGAAGGAGATGTTCGGGCCATCGCGCATAGTTCGATGATTGCCAAACCATAGCTCTCCGTCAATGTGCGATGCGGAGGGCCAGACATGACGGAGTCGCAGGCGATGAGGGGAGGCGGGACGACGCGCGAGGAAGGTGATCGGTCATATCCCGGCTGGCGGGTGGTTCTCGTCTGCTTCGTGCTCGCCGTGTTCAGCTGGGCCTTCGGCTTCTATGGCCAGAGCGTCTACGTCGCGCAGTTGAGCGCCCTGCACGGCTGGCCGGTCGCGACCGTCGCGAGCGCCGCCACGATCTATTACCTGACGAGCGCGGTGCTGGTCGCCTTCGCCGGCGATGCCCTCGCGCGGATCGGGCCGCGGCGGGTCATCGGCCTCGGCATCCTCTTCCTCGCCGCAGGCGTCGCCGCGACCGGGCAGGCCCGGACCCTGCCGCAGGCCTACGGGGCCTACATGCTCCTCGCCTGCGGCTGGGCGGCGACGAGCATCGCGGCGATCACGAGTGCGATCGGAACCTGGTTCGAGGCGAAGCGCGGCCTCGCCATCAGCCTCGCGCTGAACGGCGCGAGCGCAGGCGGCGTCCTCGGTGCGCCCATGCTCGTCTGGGCGAGCGATCATCTCGGCTTCGCCGCCGCGCTCGCCCTTGGGGGAGGCATCATGCTGGCGGTGGTCGGGCCGCTGCTGCTCTTCGCATGGCCGGCCGACCTGCCGCCGGCCCGTGCCGAGACCGGGCCGGTCGCCACCGGCAGCGCGATGCGGGGCAGGGCCCTGCGCCTGCCGGCCTTCTGGACGATGAGCCTCGCCTTCGCCGCCGGCCTCTTCGTGCAGGTCGGCTTCATCGTGCATCTCGTGACGATGATCACGCCGATCGCGGGCTCCCGGGCCGCGGGCATCGCGGTCTCGGCCACGGCCGTCGCCGCCGTGGTGGGACGGCTCGCCCTCGGCACCGTCGTCGATCGCCTCGATCCGCGGGCTGCCGGCGCGGGCTCGCTCGCCATCCAGGTCGTCGCGCTGCTGATCGTCGCGGCGGCGGGGACGTATCCGTTGCTCCTCGCCGGCTGCATCCTGTTCGGCCTGTCGGTCGGCAATCTCATCACCCTGCCGGCGCTGATCGTGCACCGTGAATTCGACGCGGCCGCGTTCGGCACCGTGATCAGCCTGTCCACCGCGATCGGCCAGGTCGTCTACGCCTTCGGCCCGGGCGCCCTCGGCTGGCTCCGGGATGCGAGCGGGGGCTACGGCCTGGCGCTCGTCATCTGCGCGGCGATCGACCTCGGTGCGGCCGCGCTGGTCCTGGCGGGGCGACGGCGTCGGGCCGCGGTCTGATCGGCGCGCGAAAAGGCGGTCGATGCGTTCGGGGAGGGATGTCGCATGCTCTTGAAGCGGGGGATCCTCGAGAGGATCGCGGAGGGGTCGATCTCGCTTGTCTTCCGCCGTTGGCGGCGTCCGAGCGTGAAGACGGGCGGCCGACTGACGACCTCGATCGGCATCATCGCGATCGACGCGTTGGACCCGGTGTCGGCCGAGGAGATTGGCGATGCTGATGCTCGGCGGGCGGGCTATGCCTCGGCGGCGGAACTGAGGAACGAACTGAGCGGGCGGCCGGAGGGGCAGCTCTACCGCATCGCCGTTCGCTTGGTGTCGGCCGATCCGCGCATCGCCCTGCGGGCGGATGATCGCCTGGGCGCGGAGGAGATCGCGACGCTGCAGACTCGCCTCGATCGTCTCGACGGGGCGGAGCCATGGACGCGACGCGCGATGGAACTGGTCGCGTCGGAACCCGGCCTGAGGGCCGCCGATCTTGCCGAGGCGGTCGGACTCGACAAACCGGCCTTCAAGGCAAGGATGCGCAAGCTGAAGGCGCTCGGCCTGACGGAGAGCCTGGATGTCGGCTATCGTCTCTCGCCGCGTGGACGCTCCCTCCTGAAGGGGCTCGGCGACACCGAGCGCTGTTCCTGATCACCCCTTCGTCGCGCCCGCCGTCAGTCCGGCGATGTAGTAGTCCATCAGGAAGGCGTAGATGACGAGCGGGGGCAGGGCGCCGAGCAGCGCGCCAGCCATGATCTGCCCCCAGTTGAAGACGTCCGCCTTGATGAGGGTCGTCGCGATGCCGACCGAGAGGACGAGCTGGTCCTGGCTCGTCGTGAGCGCGAGCGGATAGAGGAACTGCGCCCAGGCGACGGTGAAGGCGAAGATCGTCGCGGCGATGAGCCCGGGCAGCGCGACGGGCACGAAGATCTTCAGCAGCGTCTGCGTCCAGGAGGCGCCGTCGATCAGCGCCGCCTCGTCGAGCTCCTTCGGGATCGAGGCGAAGTAGCCGATCATGATCCAGGTGCAGAACGGCACCGTCAGCGTCGGGTAGACGAGGACGAGCACGTACCAGTTGTTGATCAGCTCGATCCCGGTCCAGTCGCGGAAGGTCGCGAACATCTTGAAGAGCGGGATGAAGAGCAGCGTCTCCGGGATGAGATAGGTGAGGAACACGCCCGTCGCGAGGACGCCCGAGCCCCAGAACTTCATGCGCGAGAGGGCGAAGGCCGCCGGCACGCTGATCAGCATCGTGATGATCACGGTCAGGACCGCGACGAGGACGGAGTTGACGAAGAAGGTGCGGAAGAGAGGCGAGCCGAGGAGTTCGGTGAAGTTCGCGAGCGTCGGGTTGAAGACCCACCACGGATTGGTCGCCGCCGAGATCTCGCTCGATGTCTTGAGCGCCGTCAGCAGCATGTAGAAGGGCGGGCACAGCGCGAAGGCGACGAAGAGGACGAGAAACACATAGGCCCAGCGCACCGCCCAGCGGCGGTCGCCGAGAACCGTGCCGGAGGTGGTCTCGTCGGGAGCCAAGGTTGCGGTCGCGGCCATTAGGATCCCTTCGAAAGCGAATGCGCGGCCAAACCCTCCCCGGGAGGGGGAGGGTCGACGGCGAAGGGTGAAACTCGCATCGCGCGAGCGAATTCACATCTCGTGTTTCGCGGGCGCGAGGGCTTCCTTCCCCCTTGCGGGGAAGGTGGTCCCGAGCGAAGCGGAGGGCCGGATGGGGGGCGGTGCCTCCGCGTCGCGCTCTCCGCGAGCGGCGCGCCCCCCACCCCCAGCCCCTCCCCGCAAGGGGGAGGGGAGGAGCGCGTGTCTCTGTCACAGCGATAAAGTGATACCGTGACGCACTTGGCGATGGTGAGCCCTGCGGTGGTCCCGGCGAACGGATCGCTTGGTGCCGCCATCACATCCGCTCCGAGCGCTTGTTGACGTCCCGCAGGATGAAGATCGCCGCGACGGCCAGGATCGGCACCATGAAGAGCGAAACGGCGGCGCCGAGCGGGATGTCGCCGCCCTGGATGCCGAGCCGGAAGGCCCAGGTCGCGAAGACGTGGGTCCGGTCGATCGGCCCGCCTGCCGTCAGGATCCAGACGATGTCGAAATTGGCAAAGGTGACGATGAGCGAGAACAGGGTCGTGATGGCGATGATGTTCCGCATCATCGGCAGCGTGATGTAGAACAGCTTCTGCCAGAAGGTCGCCCCGTCGATCGCCGCGACCTCGTAGAGTTCAGCCGGCACCGATTTCAGCGCAGCCAGATACATGATCATGAAGAAGGGCGCGCCGTACCAGATATTGACCAGGATGACCGAGAACCGGGCCCATGTCGCATCGCCCGTCCAGGGCACCGGCCCGATGCCGACGAGGCCGAACAGCCAGTTGAAGGCGCTGTAGGACGGGTCGAACAGCCAGAGCCAGGTCAGGGTCGAGAGGGCAGGGGGGATGACCCAGGGGATCAGCAGCATCCCGCGCCACTTGCGCTGGCCCTTGTCGGGGATGGCGTTGACGAGGTGGGCGACGATGAAGCCGATCAGCGCCTTGAAGATCACCGCCGTGACCGCGAAGATGCAGCTCTGCCTCACCACCATCCAGAACGTCTCGCGGGTGAACAGGAAGCTGAAATTCGACAGCCCGACGAATTGCGTCATCCGCTTGTTCAGCGTCGCGAGGTGCAGGGCGTAGAAGGCTGGATAGATCACCAGCACGCTGACGAGGACGATCAGCGGCAGAGTGAACAGGAAGGCGACGAAGGAGCGCCCGCGCAGGAAGTTGCCGATCCGCGACCGCTGGCGATGGCTCGATGCGGCCTGGACGTCTCGGACGGCGAGATCGGACATCGAGTACCTCGGTGCCAGCGAAGGGCGTTGCGGTCGGGTCGGCGTCGCACCCCTCATCCGTCACCGCTTCGCGGTGCCACCTTCTCCCGCAAGGGGAGAAGGGAGCGTCGGCGTTCCGCATCGTCCTTCTCCCCTTGCGGGAGAAGGTGGCCTCGGCGTCAGCCGAGGTCGGATGAGGGGTGGAGACGCCGACGTTCGCCGTCTCAGCCCCGCATGAAGCCCTCGACCTCGTTCTGGGCCCAGGTCAGCGTCGCTTCCATCTTCTCGCCGCCGAGGTGCCGGGCGACCATCTTGGTCATGATGGCCTGGTTGTAGATCTGGTTCGCGATCTCGGGCGGCGCGGGCGCGGCGGCGATCGAGAGCGTCTGGTGGTTGTGCGGGTTCGGGTAGTGGTAGAGCGTGCCCTTGGGCGGCTCTTCCTCGGCCCAGGTCTTCAGCGTCGTCAGCCCCTCATAGGCCGGCAGGTCGTAGCCGACGGAGACCGCGACCATCTTGGCGATGGAGTCATGCGTCGAGAGCGCGCGCAGCAGGCTCTTCGCGGCGGGCTTGTTCTTCGAGAAGGACCAGATGCCCCACAGATAGGGCAGATAGGGCGCGAACCGTCCCTTCGGCCCGGCCGGCATGCCGTGCGTCCAGCATTGCCGCGCGATGTCCGGCGCGTCGCGCTTGGCGACCGCCCAGGAGCTCGGCGGATTGCAGATCAAGGCGCCGCGGCCGGAGACGAGCCACTTGTTGTTCGAGGCATCGTCCCAGGCCGGAGCGTCCGGCGGCAGGACCTTGGCGAGCTTCGCGTACCATTCCATCGCCTGCCGGACGGCATCCGACTTCACGGTGAGCTTGCCGTCCTTGTCGACGAGCGCGGCCCCGAAGGACTGGAAGATCGCCCCCGCCGTATCGACCGAATCCGTCGTCTGGCCGAGGCCGATGCCGAAGGGGAAGCCCGCCTTGTGGCAGGCTTCGGCGGCCGTCAGGAAGGTGTCCATGGTCCAGTTGTCGGCCTTGGGCGCCGCGCCGGCCGGATACATCGCCTGGACGTCGATCCCGGCATGCTGCTTCATCAGGTCGATGCGCGAGCAGGGGCCCTTGATCTGGCTGCCCGGCGTCGCCGGGATCGCCATCCAGCGGCCCTTGACCTTGGCGAGATAGTCCACCGTGCCGTTCACGGCGCCGTTCTGCTTGATCAGGTCGGCCATGATGTCGTCGACCGGCTCGAGCATGGCCGCGTGCTCGTGGATGTACCAGGTCGGGAAGGCGAAGACGTCGTGGCCGGACTTGGCCTGGGCCTCGGCCGCGATGGTGAGGAGATTCTTGTTGCCCTGAGAGGTGATGAAGTCGGCCTTGACGGCGACCTTCTCCTTCTCGCCCCAGGCCTTGACGATCTCCTCGGTCGCGCGGTTCGCGCCCGGCACCCAGTGGTCCCAGAAGCCGACCGAGAGGCTGCCGGCTGCATGCGCGCCGCTGACATAGGGCGCCGAGACGAGGGCGGCTGCCGAGGCCGCGCTGGTCTGAAGGACGCGACGACGAGTCGGCTGAGTGAAGGCCATTCCGTTCCCTCCCAGTGATCTCTTTCGGGAAGCCGCGCGCAGACGCAGCCGGATCTGTCGCCCGGTCTCATGCGCCGATGCTGTCGGTTTCCATCGATTGTTGCGAGGATATTGGACTCGGTGTCAGGAAAGATCAATCGGAACTTCGGTCTAATACTGAGGATTGCTGATATTCCGCAGCGCAATACACGATGTTCGCTTGCGCATCCCGGTGCCGGGGATCGGGTTTCCGCCCGATCAAGCAATTGGATTCCATCGATCTTCGTGACACGATGACGCCATGCATATCCTACGACCCGCCTTCGCGATGACGGACGACGAGGCTCTCGCCTTTGCGGCGCAGCGTGGCTTCGGCACGCTGATCGCGTCGGACGAGGACGGCCCGCGCGGGTCCCATGTGCCGTTCGTCGTCGAGCGCCGCGAGGGCGGCGAGACCGTGGTCCAGACGCATCTGACGGCCCGCAATCCGCTCGCGGCCCTGGCCGACGGGCGGCGACGCTTCCTGCTCGTCGTCGCCGGGCCGGACGCCTATGTCTCGAACGACTGGTACGACACGCCGGACCAGGTCTCGACCTGGCTCTACCGCGCCGTGCACCTCTCGGGCGTCGCGCACAGGCGGGAATTCGACGGGAACAGGCCCCACGGCGATTCCCTCCTCGCCGCGACGGAGGAACGGCTCCTGCCGAAGGAGCCCTGGACGCTCGCCGGCATGGAGCCCGTCAAGCGCGAGGGGATGCTGCGCGCCATCACGGTGGTCGACCTGCATGTCGACCGCATCGAAGGCCAGAACAAGCTGAACCAGCACAAGCCGGACGTCGACCACGTCGCCATCGCCGACCGTCTCGGCGCGTCCGACGCGACGCCGGCCCGCGAACTCGCCGAGGCGATGCGGGCGCTCCGGCCGGGCCTGTCGTACCGCTCCGCGGATACGTGAGGGGCGCGGGGCGGCCCTGCGAATCCGGGCGATTGAGGTTCGTACCGGATTTGTTCTAGTCTGTCCTGCCCGAGACAGGTGCGAAAGCGGCCGGGATGCCTATCTGTGAAGGCCCCGCCGCGACCGCCTTTGCCCGACCGGATCCTGGATGTCCAAGAAGCCTCACGTGAAGCCGCAAGAGACGACGCTCGACGGCCTGTTCGACCGCTCGCGTCCCCGCGATTTCGGCGATCAGCGCGTCATCTCCGTGCGCGGCGCGCGCGAGCACAACCTGAAGAACGTCGATCTCACCATCCCGCGCGACCGGCTCGTCGTGTTCACGGGGCTGTCGGGCTCGGGCAAGTCCTCGCTCGCCTTCGACACGATCTATGCCGAGGGCCAGCGCCGCTACGTCGAGTCGCTGTCGGCCTATGCCCGCCAGTTCCTCGAGATGATGCAGAAGCCCGATGTCGACCAGATCGATGGGCTCTCCCCCGCCATCTCGATCGAGCAGAAGACGACCTCGAAGAACCCGCGCTCGACCGTCGGCACCGTCACCGAGATCTACGATTACATGCGCCTTCTCTGGGCGCGGGTCGGCGTGCCGTATTCGCCGGCGACGGGGCTGCCGATCGAAAGCCAGACCGTCCAGCAGATGGTCGACCGCATCCTCGCCCTGCCGGAGAAGACGCGCTTCTACCTGCTCGCCCCCGTCGTGCGGGACCGGAAGGGCGAGTACAGGAAGGAGATCGCCGAGTTCCAGAAGAAGGGCTACCAGCGCCTCAAGGTCGACGGCCAGTTCTACCCCATCGACGAGGTCCCGGCGCTCGATAAGAAGTACAAGCACGACATCGACGTCGTCATCGACCGGCTCGTCGTCCGCGCCGACATGGGCGCCCGCCTCGCCGATTCGCTGGAGCAGGCGCTCGACATGGCGGACGGCATCGCGGTGGTGGAATTCGCGGACCGGGCGGAGGGCGAGGCGGAGGCGCGCCGCATCACCTTCAGCCAGAAATTCGCCTGCCCGGTCTCGGGCTTCACCATCCCCGAGATCGAGCCGCGGCTGTTCTCGTTCAACTCGCCGACCGGCGCCTGCACCAAATGCGCCGGCATCGGCCACGAGATGCGGATCGATCCGAACCTGATCGTGCCGAACGGCGAGATCACGCTGAAGCGCGGCGCCATCGCGCCCTGGGCGAAATCGACCTCGCCCTATTACGGCCAGACCCTCGACGCGCTCGCCAAGCATTACGGTTTCTCGACCGGCGCGAAATGGAGCGCGCTGCCGGAGGCCGTGCGCAAGGTCGTCCTCTACGGTTCGGCCGGCGAGGCCATCCGCATGGCCTATAACGACGGCCTGCGCGCCTACGAGGTCAACAAGCCCTTCGAGGGCGTGATCACCAATCTCGAACGGCGCTACCGCGAGACGGAGAGCGACTGGGCGCGCGACGAGATCTCGCGCTTCATGTCCGAGACGCCCTGCGCGGCCTGCGGCGGCAAGCGCCTCAAGCCCGAGGCGCTGGCGGTGAAGGTCGACGGGCTCGACATCTCGGAGGCGACGGCCGTCTCCATCCGCGAGGCCGTCGCCTGGGCGCGCGCGTTGCCCGAGAGCCTGACCGCGAAGCAGAATGAGATCGCCGTCCGGATCCTCAAGGAGATCCGCGACCGGCTGACCTTCCTCTCCGATGTCGGGCTCGACTATCTCTCGCTCGCCCGCGCCTCCGGCACGCTGTCGGGCGGCGAGAGCCAGCGCATCCGCCTCGCCTCGCAGATCGGCTCGGGGCTGACGGGCGTCCTCTACGTGCTCGACGAGCCCTCCATCGGCCTCCACCAGCGCGACAACGAGCGCCTGCTCGGTACGCTGAAGCGGCTGCGCGACCTCGGCAATTCCGTCATCGTCGTCGAGCATGACGAGGATGCGGTGCGCCAGGCCGATTACGTCGTCGATATCGGGCCGGGCGCTGGCATCCATGGCGGCAACATCGTCAGCCAGGGCACGCCCGACGAGGTGATGGCCGATCCGAACTCACTGACGGGCGATTATCTCACCGGCCGGAAAACCGTGCCGATCCCGCCGAAGCGCCGCAAGCCCGACCGCGCGCGGCAGATCAAGCTCGTCGGCGCGCGCGGCAACAACCTCAAGGACGTCACCGCCGAGGTGCCGCTCGGCCTCTTCACCTGCATCACGGGCGTGTCGGGCGGCGGCAAGTCGACCCTCGTCATCGACACGCTCTACCGGGCCGTGGCGCGCAAGCTCAACAACGCCGCCGAGCACCCGGCCCCCTTCGAGCGGATCGAGGGGCTGGAGCAGCTCGACAAGGTCATCGACATCGACCAGTCGCCGATCGGCCGCACCCCGCGCTCGAACCCGGCCACCTATATCGGCGCCTTCACCATGATCCGCGACTGGTTCGCGGGCCTGCCGGAGGCGAAGGCGCGCGGCTACGGCCCCGGCCGCTTCTCCTTCAACGTCAAGGGCGGGCGCTGCGAGGCCTGCAAGGGCGACGGCCTCATCAAGATCGAGATGCACTTCCTGCCGGACGTCTACGTCACCTGCGACGTCTGCAAGGGCCGCCGCTACGACCGCGAGACGCTGGAGGTGAAGTTCCGCGACAAATCCATCGCCGACGTGCTCGACATGACGGTCGAGGAGGCGACGGAGTTGTTCAAGGCCATCCCCGGCATCCGCGAGAAGATGGCGACGCTCGCCCGCGTCGGGCTCGACTACGTCCATGTCGGCCAGCAGGCGACGACGCTGTCGGGCGGCGAGGCGCAGCGCGTGAAGCTCGCCAAGGAGCTGTCGAAGCGCTCGACCGGCCGCACCCTCTACATCCTCGACGAGCCGACGACGGGCCTCCATTTCCACGATGTCGCCAAGCTCCTGGAGCTGCTCCACGAACTGGTGGCGCAAGGGAACACGGTTGTCGTGATCGAGCACAACCTCGAGGTCATCAAGACGGCCGACTGGGTCATCGACATGGGCCCCGAAGGCGGCGACGGCGGCGGCCGGATCGTCGCCCAGGGCACCCCGGAGGACATCGCCAAGAGCGAGGCCAGCCACACGGGCCGGTTCCTGCGCGAGGTCCTCGCCCGCCGCCCGCTGGTGCGGGCGGGGGAGGGGGCCGAGGCGAAGCCGGCGAAGAAGGCGCGGGCGAAGGCTGCTGCGGGGGTAAAGCGAGAGGCTGCGGAGTAATCAAAACACCATTGACCTAATTGGCGCTCGGGGCCATGTGAAAATATATATTGCTCTATATTGCCCTCATCGCCTCGAGTGTGCACCCCTCGTGCTGGGGTAAACCCGGGCGGGTTCGATCCCGTCGCCCATACCAGTCAGTCCTGCTGTTTCGCCATCTCTCCGAGAGCGTTATCAAATTCGCTCTCGCTCGCGCCGGCTTTCCGTATGGCTTCGATCAATCGGCGCTTCTGCTCGGCAGGCGTTAGCTGTTCGGCGCCGAGCTCGGTCAGTTTGGTGGAACGACCGTCACCGGTCTGCCTCACCTTCTTGGCTGGTGAATTCGGTGCCATAGGGTACGCCTCTTCCGGCGTGCGGCTGACAACGCAGTCCGGCCTGAAGTGACTCGGCTGACCACGACGGGCTAACATTCCTGAATGGGGGTTCGAAAGTACGATTACCAGCCGCTATTGGCACCAGGCCGGCACCGTTTGGCGTTGCCGGATGTTGAGCGCTTGTTCGTCGCCAGCTTCGAAGGAAAAGCGCGTACGCGACGCGAGGCACTATTTGGCTCGTTTGAGCAGCTCGTTCAGGCTCTACTTACAAGATGCATTCCTTGCGAAGTGAGACTTGACGGGAGTTTTCTCACAAAAAAGCCAGAGCCGTCAGACATAGACGTAGTTGTCGCTTTGGACGAAGATGTCTCCGGCCTGTTGACACCTGAACAGAATGCATTGATTTTCGATTTAAACACCTCAGAACTATTTGTAGGACTTGACTGCACCGTTTGGGTGAACTATACTCGGGAGAGTGAAAATTTCGGACGTGGTCTAGACGCCGACGCGGCGAGCGAAGGCTATGGGCTGGAAAATGGTCAGAGGCATCTAAAGGGCTACGTGGTCCTAAGACTGTGGGAAACCGATGTCGGACTTCGCATCAGTCGTTGATCGGACACGCCGCGCCTTCGCTACCGTCTCGCGGCTGGAAGGTGCGCTCGCTCGCGACCCTGGCAATCGAGCATTGCAGATCAATCTGGCCGCTGCGGCTAAACGAGCACAGAGCAGCCAGTCTGATCTCATGAGCATATCTGAGTATCAGCGTGTTGAGGTATGTAACTATAGACTCGCCACAGAGGAGCAACCTACATTTCGCGTTGCCGCCGTTTCGAGGTCTCTAATTGAGTATCAAAATCTGTTTAGCCAGATATACGACGCCTTAAAAAATGGTCCGAAGGGAAAGGCGGTCTTCGGTAGGAACGAAGAGCTAGAGAGTGCTCTTGAGCTTGCCTATTCTTATAGCGGATCGCTTGGAATAGTACTATTTGTGCAGAGCGAGCGTAATTTCTTTGAAGGCAGGCTTGATGATTCTATAGCCAAACTTTTTGAAGTCATGAATATCGCCTCACGGGCAGATGTCCGACAGGTTGCGGACGAGCTTGGAAACAGTGTTGTGAAGCGCCTGCATGACTGGTCGCGCGCCAATTTAGACGGTGGCTTCTCAACAGACGTCCAATGGAGCCGATCTGACGGGCGGAAACTCGGACAGTTTGTCGAGCGCGACCGCTTAGGAAAAATCGTCGACTTGATTGTGGCGACATCAGACGAGAAAGTCTCTTACCCTCTATTGAAGGGCGCTCTGGTCGGTGGCGATATTGAAACAAACCAGTTTCATTTAGTTGTCCCCGGCGGGGAGTCTTATCGAGGAAGAATTTCGCTCGACTTCAACAGGAACACGGAGATCACGTTGGGCCGAAGCTATACGGCTCGTCTCCGCCAGACCACTACAACCGTGTATGCAACTAATCAGGACAAGGTCGACTTCGAGCTTCTCAGCTTGTCAAATCCGGCTGACATAGCGGCAATCGTCGAAAGAGATGACGAATAGTAGCCTTGGCTCTCACCGAAGCTACTTGCGACCTTAGGCCCTACCAGCAGTTTGGTCCGTGAGCCGCATTCCCGTTATCCCTTCAGGGCGCGTTCCACCCGCATCGTGTCATCTGCACCATGCGCGACCTGCTGATTGTAGCGGAAGTCGACGAACTCGGCGAAGTAGCGGTGCAGGTGCTTGTCGCCGCAGTGCTGATAGACGCCCTTCATGCCGCGCTCGACTAGAGAGACGACAGCCCGCTTGCTCGACAGACCTCTCCGCGAGAGAAGTGGAGGCCAAACAGCGGGACCGTCTCCGATCCCGTGACGAGTGGCCGGCCCAGCCCAAAATCGCCGAACCCGAGACGACGGACGGCTCTCCAAAACCCAACAGATCGAGTCCCCGGCGTTTCGGGTCCCCTCGATGCGTCATCCTGAGGAGCCCCGAACGGGGCGTCTCGAAGGGTCGAACCACGGATCGGATCACCCACCGGACGGCGCGGGCGATGGCGCTCGGCCCGTCGCAGGACGCGCCACCTGCGTCCCCTGTCCCGGGAGGGAGAGGGACAGGGCGTAGCCGACCAGGGGACCCCGCCCGCGAAGCGGGATGGGGGGGTCGGCGGAGGGGAGGGCAGGGCGGCAGGGGCGGAGCCCGTACTAGCGGTAGAACTTGCGGATAGGGTCTCCCCTCACCCGGCTCGGGCTGCCGCCCGAGTCCGCCCTCTCCCGCAAGGGGAGAGGGGAGCCCCCGCCGTCTTTGCGAGGAGGCGGAGCCGACGACGCAATCCAGGGGGCGGCGCAGTGCGGACGGGGTGGATTGCTTCGCTGTGCTCGCAAAGACGGCGTCTTTCCGCCTGCTCAGGATGGCGGCGCTTCGGGAGGCCCCGCCATCGCATCCAGCCACCCCAGCAGCGGCGCGAGGAACGGCCCCATATGCCGATAGGCCTGCAACTCCCGCGGCATGGCGCTGAGGGCGGTTGCGAGCTCTGTGGCCTTGGCCGGGGAGGGGACGGCGTCGCGGAGGCGGTGGAGGCGGGTCCGGATGCTGAAGATCACCGCGCCCGTGCGCGGCAGGCGCTGGAGGACCTGGCGCTCGGTGCGGAGCCGGAGGACGTCGCCGGCATTGTCGGCCGTCACGGCCGGCGCGTCGGCCGTGCGGCCGCGCTGGAAGAGGTCGGCATTGTCGTGGACCAGCCAGTTCAGCCGGGCGACGATGTGGCCCGGCGCGAGCCGCTCGAAGAAGCGGCCGACAGGGGCGGCGAGGGCGGGTGCGTAGCCCGGGACGGGGCCGTGGATCTCGCCGAGCGGATGGCCGAGCTTCTCGCGCAGGATCCAGTTCGAGGGAAAGCAGACGCAGCCGGCGACGAGCCGGTAGCCGCCCTCCGCCGGCAGGAGGATGCAGACATCCTCCTGCACGAGCCGCGCCGCGCGGGCGAGCGGAGGTTCGGCGACGTCCTCCGGCGCATCCGCGAGGCGCCCCGGATGGTGGAGGCGGAGATTGGCGCGGAGAAGCTCCAGCACCTCCGCCGCCGCATCCTCGGAGCCGGGGAGGGCGGCGAGCACGTCGTCTCGGCGCGTCGCGAGGAGCCTCGCTTTCTCCGCCATCTGCGCGGCGGTATCCTCGCCGAACTGGATCCACTCGGCGGCGTCGATGGGCGAGAGGCCCATCCGCATGGTGCCGCGGGCGAAGGGGATGTCGGGGGCGACGGATCTCGTCGTCATGCCGCGCCGGGGCAGGGCCGGCGGATGGGACGGCGCGCTGCGTGGATCGCGTTCATGTCGACGGCTCCCCGGTCCGAAACGCCGGGACTGTGCGGGGAGCGAGGCGGCGACGCAACCGGACGGATTGCGGACGCGTCCGCCCCTCACCCGGCTCGGGCTGCCGCCCGAGTCCGCCCTCTCCCGCCGGGAGAGGGGTGCGCGAGGGGCGCGTCAGGCCGGCGCCGCCGCGTTCTTGTCGCGGAGGTCGTAGAGGCCGTCCGGCTCCTTGGTCATCACGACCTGGCGGTCGTGCATGCCGATCAGCGTCGAGCGGTGGCCGATCGAGACGACCGTCGTGTCGGGAAGCTCGCGCTTGAGGATGTCGTAGACGGCGGCCTCCATCGGCTCGTCGAGCGAGGCGGTGGCCTCGTCGAGGAGGAGCCAGTCGGGCTTGGCGAGGAGCGCGCGGGCGAGGGAGAGCCGCTGCTGCTCGCCGCCGGAGAGGCGCTGGCCCCAGTAATCCTCGATGTCGAGCTTGTCGACGAACTGGCCGAGATTGACGGCGAGGAGCGCCTTCCGGATCGCCTCGTCGTCGTAATGCTCGTCCAGGCCGGGATAGGTTACGGCCGCACGCAGCGTGCCGACCGGGATGTACGGCTTCTGCGGGATCAGCATCACGCGCTTGCCCACCGGGATCTCGACATGGCCGCGTCCGAACGGCCAGATGCCCGCGATGGCGCGGAACATCGTCGACTTGCCGGAGCCCGAGGGGCCGGTGATCAGGACCGAGCGTCCCTCCTCGAAGGCGAAGTCCTTGACGTCGACGATCTCGCGGCCGTCCGGCAGGGCGAGGCGCATGCCCTGGAGGGCGAGAGCGTGCCCGCCGCGCTGCGGCGCGACGTCGATCCCGCTCGCGAGGCCCGCGGCCTCCGCCTCGGCCATCGAGTCGTTGAAGGTCGTCAGGCGGTCGACATTCGCCTTGAAGGCGGCGAGCGTCACATAGGCGGAGATGAAGAACGACATCGCGCTCTGCACCTGGCTGAAGGCGTTCGCCGTCTGCTGGAAGACGCCGAGCGTGATGCGGCCCATGAAGTAGGAGGGCGCCGCAAGGACGTAAGGGAAGATCACGCTGAGCTGGTTGTAGCCCGCGGTGAAGCTCGTGAGCTTCATGCGCCGGCTGAGGATCTGCAGGAAGTTCCGCGCGACCTCGGTGAAGCTGCGCTCGAGCCGGGCGGTCTCGGCCTTCTCGCCGCGCAGCAGCGCGACCTGCTCGCCGTATTCGCGAAGGCGCGCGAGCGAGAAGCGGAAATCGGCCTCCACCTTCTCCTGCCGGAAGTCGAGCCCGATGAGCGGCCGGCCGATGAGATGCGTCAGCCAGGTGCCGACGACGGCGTAGACGATGACGAGCCAGACGAGGAAGCCGGGCATCGTGATCTCCGTGCCCGGCAGCACGAAGTCGCGAGACAGGTGCCACAGGATGATCACGAAGGAGACGAGCGTCGCCGCCTGCGACAGGAGCCGGATCGAGAGGCTCATGAGCTGGTCGATGAAGAGGCGGATATCGGCCTGGATGCGCTGGTCCGGGTTGTCGGTCTCGTGCCCGAGGAGCGGGATGCGGTAATGCGTGCCGTTCTCGAGCCAGCGCCGGGTCGTGCGCTGGGTCAGCCAGGAGCGCCAGCGGATCAGGAGGGCGTTGTCGACGAAGATCTCGTAGACGGCGACCGCGATCCAGATCGCGGCGAGCGGCGCGAAGACGCCGAGGATCTGATGCCAGAACGCGTCGACATTCTTCTCCTGCAGGGCGTTGAACAGGTCGCGGTAGAAGCTGTTGAAGCGGATGTTCATCGCGACCTGGAAGAAATTGATCCCGATGAGCAGGCCGACGAGTCGCGCGCCGACCCGCCCCTCGCGCGAGCCCAGCCACGCGAAGGGGCGGCCGAAGTCGGAGGAGGGTGTCTCGGCGCGGAAATAGGGATCGGCGAGGGTCGTGATCGTGCGGATCACGGGAATGAAGGAGACGCCGTAGACGATCAGCGCGAAGACGGCGGCGGCGGAGGCCGAGAAGGCCGGCGGCAGGAGCTCCGTCACCATCTGCGGCAGGAAGCCGAGCCCGCCGAGCAGCGACAGCGTCGCCAGGAAGAGGAAGCCCAGCGCGTACATCGTCACGAAGATGCGCAGATAGGGCGAGATCGACCGGGACAGGAAGACGATCGCCGCGAGGACGGCGCCGGTCAGTGGGACATAGGCGGGGAGCGGCCCGCCGAGGAGCACGTCGCCGAAGGAGCCTCCTCTCGCCACGCCGAAGAACAGGGTCGCGAGCGAGAACGCTCCGATCACGAGGCTCAGCGCCGTCATCGCGGGCTCCGGAGGCAAGCGTGGGTGGGATCTGCGGCTCGGGCGAGCCGCCACATCGGTGCGAACGACCGATGCGGCCGTTCTCTTAGCGGAGCGTAGAGGGGCTGGAAACGCAAAAGGCCGTGCGGTCGCACGGCCTTGCGGTCGCTCCCGAGCGCCGGCTCAGAGCGAGCGTTCGAAGCGGATCTCGCCGTTCGGGCCCTTGATGATCAGCGTGCCGACCATCGTGTCCCATTTGGCGGAGGTTCGCAGCGCGGTGAGGAAGGCCATTTCGGTTGCCATCACGCCCTTGTCGCAATTGCGTTTAGTCAGCGCGAGCGGCCCGACCGCGATTCCCTGCTCGCGCAGAGGATAGGCCGTGGTCGAGAAGCTGTTGCAGCCGCCGAAGCCGTGGACCCGGAACTGGTCGTCGAGGCGGAAGGCGGGGCGTTCGGAGCCCGAATAGGCCTTGCCGTTCAGGCTGACGGCGATCCAGGCCGCGCCCAGCGGAAAGCGCTTCTCCTGGCTCTTCTTGATGGACGAGAGGCCGCTCTGACCGCCCTGCTGCTGGGATTCGTTGCCCCCGCCGCCACCGCCGCTCTGCCCCCAGCCGAAATTGCCGAGGCTCTGCGCCTGGGCGGCCGTGGCGACCGCCATACCCATTGTCAGGGCGATGATGCCGAACGTCCGCATTCGTGTCCCCATTGTTGTCCGCGGCAAGGAGCAGATGCCATCTCAAAAGCACGCGAATCGCGCAACTTTAGGGCAGCATGGCGGCTTCCGACGATGTGCCGCGATGCTAGCCGGTTCCGTCCAGCCTGTGGAAGAGCCGCTCGGAGAGCGGGACGGAGCTCCGGAAGACGTAGTCGAGCGTGCGCACGGTCACGTCTTCCGCGCCGCCCGCCAGGAGTTCCTCGACCGCCGCGAAGACATGGCGGCCCGGGCAGTGGATCACGAGTTCGTGCGCTCCTTCGCGCCCTGCGGGAATGCGTGCCCCGGTGCGCGCAGCGAGCCCGGCAAGGTCGAGGCCAGACCGGTCGAGGACCGCGCGGATCTCGCGCGTCGACCGTGCCGCTTCCTCGGCCGCGATGCGGGCGAGGGCGGTCCGCGCGGCGTCGCGGGCGCGCCGGCCCCAGGGCGCCGCCAGCGACGCGACCAGGTTCGCCTCCGAGCGGAGCATGGTCCCGTCGTCGAGCAGCTTGAGGCCGTTGGCGGCGAGGGTGGCGCCCGTCGTCGTGATGTCGACGATGATGTCGGCCGTGCCCGCCTGCGGCGCCGCCTCGGTCGCGCCGAGGCTCTCGACGATGCGGTAGTCCGAGACGCCCATGCGGGCGAAGAACGAGCGCGTCAGGTTCATGTACTTGGTCGCGACGCGCAGGCGCCGGCCATGCCTCGCGCGCAGGGCCTCGGCGACCTCGTCGAGATCCGCCATGGTGCGGACGTCGATCCACGATTGGGGCACCGCGACGACCACGTTCGCGAAGCCGAAGCCGAGCGGCGTCAGCAGCTCGAGCTTGCGGTCCGCATCGGGCACGCCCTCGCGGAGAAGGTCCTCGCCGGTCACGCCGAGATGCACGGCGCCGCTCGCGAGCTGGTTCACGATCTCGCCGGCCGAGAGGAACATCACCTCCGCGTCGGGCAGGCCGAGGATCGAGCCGCGGTAATCCCGCGAGCCGCGCGCCTGGCTGACGGGCAGGCCGGCACGGCTGAAGAACGCGTTGGCGTTCTCCTGGAGGCGACCCTTGGACGGGACCGCGATGACGAGGGGGGAATCGCTCATCGTCACGCTCCCGCGAACCGGTCGAGCCAGAAGGAGCAGCCGATGGCCGGGATCGCCCGGCCCGGCCCGAGATGTTCGAAGAGCCGGTCGTACCGCCCTCCAGCCGCCACGTAGGAGCCCTCGGCGCTCCCCGCTTCGCGAAGCTCGAAGATGAAGCCGGTGTAGTAGTCGAGGCCGCGGGCGAAATCGGCCGCGAAGAGCAGCCGCGACAGGTCGATTCCTCTGGCCGCGATGAAGCCGGTCCGGTCCTCGAAGCGGTCGAGCGCGACCGAGAGATCCAGGCCCTCGTCCCGCGCGAGCGCGCGGATCGCATCCGCGCTGTCGTCGAGATCGCCGCGGATGGCGAGATAGCGCCGCAGCACCGAGCGGGCCCGGTCGGAGACCTCGCCCGACCCGTTCTCTGCCTGGGCGAGGAAGCGATCGGCGATCTCGGCTGCGGTCCGCCCCCCGATCTGCGAGAGGCCGGCGATGGAGATGACGTCCTCGACGAAGGCGCGCGCGGCCTTCGGGTCCTGCCCCTCGATGGCGGCGAGGAGGCCGGAATAGGCCGTCGCGTCCTGCCGCGTCGGCTTGCTGCCGATGGCGGCCGCACCCTTGCCGGCGGCGAGGCTCCGGGCCAGGCGCCGACGCTTGTTGGCCGGAATCGACAGGGCGTCGAAGACGGCTTCCAGCATGCCCATGTCGCCCAGCCGAACCTCGTATTCGGTGCTCCAGCCTGCGGCGTAGCCGTCGAGGGCGAGGCCGAGCGCATCGGCATCCGCCGGACATTGGTCGTCCCCTCCGATCGATTCGAAGCCGACCTGGAGGAATTCGCCGGACCCCTCCTGGCGGAGCCGGAAGACCGGGCCGAGATAGCAATACTCGGCGCTCTCGCGGCCCGAGGCGACGTGGTCGCGGCAGACGGGGATCGTGTATTCGGGCCGCAGGCAGAGGTCCCGCCCCTGCTGGTCCTGAGTCAGGTAGAGCCGCCGGCGGATATCCTCGCCCGACAGGTCGATGAAGATTTCGGCCGGCTGGAGGACGGGCGGCTCCATGCGCCGGAAGCCCTGCTTCTCGAACAGGTCCAGCAGCGCGGCGCCCGCTTCTCCGGCTATGTCGCGTGTCGTCATGCCCGGCCTCCTAACGGATGGCGCGGACATGAGCGACTGATTTCGACGCGAAGGGTGAAAATGACGTCCGGGTGTCAGCCGCGGCCGACGAACGGCATCTTGGTCGCCATGATGGTCATGAACTGGACGTTCGCCTCGAGCGGCAGGGCGGCCATCTGCGCGACGGCCTTCCCGACGAGGTCGGGATCCATCACCGCCTCGGCCCGGACCGAGCCGTCCGCCTGAGGCACGCCCGCCTTCATGCGCCCGCCCATGGCCGTGTCGGCATTGCCGATGTCGATCTGCCCGCAGGCGATGTCGTAGGCGCGCCCGTCGAGCGAGGTCGACTTGGTGAGCCCCGTGACGGCGTGCTTCGTCGAGGTATAGGCGATCGAGAACGGGCGCGGAGCATGCGCCGAGATCGAGCCGTTATTGATGATGCGTCCGCCGCGCGGCGACTGGTCCTTCATGATGCGGAAGGCGTGCTGGGTGCAGATGAAGATGGCGGTGAGGTTGGTGGCGACGACCTCCCGGAAGGTCTCGGCCGGCAGGTCCTCGATCGGAATGGCCGGAGCGCCGCGCCCGGCATTGTTGAAGAGGAGATCGAGGCGGCCATAGGTCTCGATCGTCTTCTTGAAGGCGTTCTCGATGCTGGCATCGTCGGTCACGTCGGTCGGCACCGCGAGCATCCGGCCCTTTTCGGCCATGGCCGCGACCTCTTCCAGCGGCTCGATGCGCCTGCCCGTCAGCACGACGTTCCAGCCATCCTTCACGAGCGCCAGAGCCGCGGCCTTGCCGACGCCCGTGCCGGCGCCCGTCACCATCGCAATCTTCGCTGCCATTTTCGTCTTTCCTCCCGAAGAGGAAAATCCATAGACCGGGGCGGCGGGAGGAGGGAAGCGTGGAGCTGCTCCCCGCCGCGCAGAACGTCGCCTCGGCGCGGGCGACGTCGGTTCAGGCTCGACCGCCCGGCCTGTCCGGCGCGACCTCCACACTGCGGCTGCGGCGAACGAGATCGATCAGACATCGCAGCTTCGGCGCGATGTTCCGCCGGCTCGGATAATAGAGGAAGAAGCCTGGAAAAGGCGGGCAGAAGTCTTCGAGAAGGGGAACCAGCTCGCCTCGTTGGAGATGCGGCCGGAACGATTCCTCCATGCCGAAGGTGATGCCGGCGCCGGACAGGGCCATGCGGATCATCAGGGCCATGTCGTTGGTCGTGACGTCCGGCTCGACGTCGACGACGAAGTCGCGACCGGCCTCCGTGAACTCCCAGCGGAAAGGAGCGGCCTGCGGGGCGGACCGCCAGCCGATGCACCGATACGCGCTCAACTGGCGAGGATGCTCCGGCGGATCCCGGAGGGCGAGATAGGCCGGGGAGCAGACCGCAATCTGCCGCTGATCGCCCGAGACCGGGAGCGCGATCATGTCCTGTTCGACGACCTCGCCGAGCCGCACGCCCGCATCGAAGCCGTGGGCGACGATATCGATCTCCTCGTCGCTCACCAGCACGTCGAGCTGAACGCCCGGGCAGGCCTCGGCGTACTCGGTCAGAAGCCTTCCCGACAGAAAACCCTCCGCGATGGAGGAGACGACGAGGCGCAGGCGACCGCGGGGTTCCGCCCCCAGATGATGCGTCGCCTCCATTGCCGCCCGGATGTCGGCAAGAGGCGGGGCGATGTCGGCGTAGAGCTGCGCGCCGGCCTCGGTCAGGCCGACACTGCGGGTCGTCCGGAGGACGAGGGCCAACCCGACCCGGTTCTCGAGGCGCCGGATGGCTTGACTGACCGCCGAGCGCGTCACGCCCAGGCGGTCGGCGGCCGCCCTGAAGCTGCGCTCTTCAGCGACGAGAAGGAAGGTCGTGAGGGCGTTGAGATCGTGGTCCATTGGAAAGACAAGCTAACCAACCTGTCGAACGCTGGCCAGCTTATCGCGACAGACTCTTCTGCCTACCTTCCAGAAGACGGGCCACGGGACCTCGGACCTCGAGGTCTTCGGTGGCGCGACCAGGAGGCTGCTGCATGGACAAGACCGTCTTGATCACCGGAGCATCGAGCGGGATCGGCGTCGGCATCGCTCGCGAATTGTCCGGTGCGGGAGCGCGCCTCATGCTCGGGGCGCGACGCACCGACAGGTTGGAGGCGCTCGCGGCCGAACTCCGGCAGGCGGGCGGCGAGGTCGAGTTTCGGCGTCTCGACGTGACGAGCCGCGAGGATGTTCTGGCCTTCGCCGATGCCGCACGGAGGGCGTTCGGACGCATCGACGTCATCGTCAACAATGCCGGCGTGATGCCGCTCTCGCTGCTGGCCTCGTCGAAGGTCGACGAGTGGGACCGGATGGTCGACGTCAACATCAAGGGCGTGCTCTACGGGATCGCCGCCGTTCTGCCGGAGATGACGGCGAGGGGCTCGGGCCACATCGTCAATATCGGCTCCATCGGTGCCCTGTCGGTCTCCCCGACGGCTTCCGTCTACTGCGCGACCAAATATGCGGTTCGCGCGATCTCGGACGGTCTGCGTCAGGAACGGCGCGACATCCGCGTGACCTGCATCCATCCGGGCGTGGTGACGAGCGAACTGGCCGACACCATCACCGATCCCGTGGCGGCGGAGGCGATGAAGAGCTTCCGCGCCGTTGCCCTGGAGCCGGACGCCATCGGTCGGGCCGTCCGCTACGCGCTGGAGCAACCCGAGGACGTCGACGTCAGCGAGATTGTGCTGCGGCCGACGCGGTCGCCCCACTGACGAGCACCATCCCCCACCCGCTCACGCGGAATTGCAGAAGGAACGATGCCATGACGCTCAACCTCAACCGCCCGCTTGCGATCCCCGCCCGCCGCCATGTCCTCGCCGCCGCAATCGTCTCCGCGATGATGCCGGCATTCGCCGCGCCGGCCTGGTCGGACACGTCCGCGACGACGCGAAACGAGACCATCGTGCGTCAGGCCTTCGAGCGTTGGGCTGCGGGCGAGAACGTCTTCCCGCTCCTGCTTTCGCCCGATGTGGTCTGGACGATCCCGGGTTCGGGCCCCGTCGCTGGCACCTATCGCGGCTTCACCGATTTCGTCGAGAAGGCCTCGCGGCCGCTCGTCAGCCGTCTGGCGACCCCCATCGTTCCCGATGTTCGCCATATCTGGGCGGCCGGCGACACGGTGATCGTTCGGTTCGACGGGGCGGCGACGACCACGGCCGGCCATCCCTACCGCAACCAGTTCGTTTGGATCTTCCGGATGGGCGACGGCCGCGTCGTCGAGGCGGAAGCGTTCCTCGATCTCGCCGCCTACCAGCAGGTCGTCGAGAACAATCCGGTTCGGGCGAGGTAGCGCGATTCCATCACCCTGCCACAGCCGGTCCGCGCCGGGGCTCGATCGGCAGTGACGGCAGTCCGATCGCCTTCTCCAGGAGGTGCCCGGCTGCCAGCAGGTCGGCGTCGGCATGGGGGCGGGCGACGAGTTGCAATCCGACCGGCAGGCCGCTCTTCGTCAGGCCGATGGGCACCGACAGGCACGGACAACCGGTCAGGC
Organism: Enterovirga rhinocerotis; assembly: GCF_004363955.1. Classification (GTDB taxonomy): domain Bacteria; phylum Pseudomonadota; class Alphaproteobacteria; order Rhizobiales; family Beijerinckiaceae; genus Enterovirga; species Enterovirga rhinocerotis. The sequence continues at coordinate 1,716,586 of NZ_SNZR01000011.1, read as the reverse complement.
TCAGGCAGAACGTGAGGAACATCCAGTCGATATAGGTCTCGAGCGGCTCGCCATTGACCTCGGTCGGAAAGCGCTCCTCAACCGGGAACGGCGGCAGGACGACCGTCGGGCAGGCGAGAATGTCCGTGCCGCGGAAGAACCCGGTCATCGCATTGAAGATCCGGTGGCGCGCTGCCTCCGCCGCCAGGATCTCGGCGGCGGTCAGGTTGAAGCCCTTCTCGATGTTCCAGACGATCTCGGGAGCGATGCGTTCGCGATGTTCGGGAAGGAGGCCGCCGCGGACATTCGCGATCATGAGCGCCCGCAGCGTCTGATAGCTCTCGATACTGCCCGAGAGGTCCGGACCGCCATCGTAGACCTCCGCGCCCAGGCTGCCGAACCGCGCCGTCGCGGTGCGGCACAGGGCGACGACTTCGGAATCGACCTGTCGTCCGAGGCCGAGATCGGACGTGAAGGCGACCCGGTGCGGCGGCTTCGCCGTGGTCAGGTCGGCGCCGAATGATTGCCCGGGTACGGCCTGGGCGTAGGGATCCTCCCGCTCGGGTCCGACCTGGGCATCCAGCATCAGCGCGAGATCGGCGACGCTGCGCGCCATCGGCCCTTCGACCCATAAGGGATCGAAGGCGGGCAGACCTTCGCCTCTTGGAACGCGCCCGACGCTCGGCCGCAGGCCGGCGATGCCGCAATAGCTGGCCGGAATGCGCAGCGACCCTCCGAGATCGCTGCCATTCGCCAGCCAGACCTCGCCGGCCGCGAGCGCCGCCGCCGCTCCTCCGGAGGAGCCACCGGCCGTCATCCGCAGATCCCAAGGATTGCGCGTCGTGCCGTAGACGGGATTGAACGTGTTCGAGCCCGCGAATTCGGGCACGTTCGACTTGGCGAGGACGATGGCGCCATGAGCCTCCAGATTGCGGACCGTGAGGTCCGATCGCTCCGGGATGTTCCGGGCGTAGATGGGCGAGCCGTATGTCGTCGGGACGCCCGCGACGTCGTTGAATTCCTTGATGGCCACCGGCAATCCTGCGAGCCAGCCGGGGCCTTCGCCGGCCGCGACGTCGAATTGGCGCGCTTTGGCGCGCGCTTGCTCGAAGAGCCGCACCGGCAGGGCATTGACCTCGCCGTCGACGGCTTCGATCCGCGCGATGGCCGCCTCCACCATCTCGAGGGGCGAGACCTCTCCCGACCGTAGGCGCTCGACCGCCTCGACGGCGCTCAACCTGCAAAGCTCCGACATTCTTCCTCCCGCGGGGACGAACGCCCCGATCCGTTCTTGGCCGCGACCCTACATCATGCGGGGCGACGGCGTCGCCGCTTGCGCGCGCTGAGTCCGAGGGCGAGGACCGACTCGCAGGCCAGGCCAAAACCGCCGTCCTGCCTGCCTCGCCATCCCCGCGCGCGAACGCTATAAGCCCGGCCTTCCCGCCGGCTCGTCGGCCGGTGGATGACGGGGTCGGGATGATGGTGGAGCAGGTCTGGTCGCCGAAGAGCTGGAGGGAGAAGCCCATCCAGCAGATGCCGGTCTATCGCGATGCAGAAGGGCTCGCCGCCGTCGAGGGCCAGCTTGCCGGGTTCCCTCCGCTCGTCTTTGCAGGCGAGGCGCGGAAGCTCAAGGCGGCGCTCGCGAAGGTGGCGGCCGGCGATGCGTTCCTGCTTCAGGGCGGCGATTGCGCCGAAAGCTTCGCCGAGCATTCGGCCGACAACATCCGCGACTTCTTCCGCGTGTTCCTCCAGATGGCGGTGGTGCTGACCTTCGCCGGCTCGTCCCCCGTCGTGAAGGTCGGGCGGATCGCCGGCCAGTTCGCGAAGCCTCGCTCCTCGGATACCGAGACGGTGGGCGATGCCACCTTGCCGAGCTATCGCGGCGACATCGTCAACGACATCGGCTTCGAGGGCGCTGCGCGTGAGCCCGATGCGCGCCGCCAGCTCGAGGCCTACCGGCAATCGGCCGCGACGCTGAACCTGCTGCGTGCCTTCGCGACCGGCGGCTACGCCAATCTCGACAACGTCCATCGCTGGATGCTCGGCTTCGTGCGGGACCCGGCGCAATCCTCGCGCTACGCCGAACTCGCCGATCGGATCACGCAGACGCTCGCCTTCATGCGTGCGATCGGCATCGATCCCGAGACGCATCCCGAGATGCGGACGACGGATTTCTACACGAGCCACGAAGCCCTGCTGCTGGGCTACGAGCAGGCCTTCACCCGTGTCGATTCGACGAGCGGCGATTGGTACGCCACCTCCGGCCACATGCTCTGGATCGGCGACCGCACCCGGCAGCCGGACCATGCGCATGTCGAGTATCTGCGCGGCATCCGCAATCCGATCGGCATCAAATGCGGGCCTTCGCTGACGCCCGACGGCCTGCTCCGTCTCGCCGACCTCCTCGATCCGGACCGGAAGCCGGGCCGGCTCACGCTCATTTGCCGTTTCGGCGCAGGAAAGGTCGGCGACCATCTTCCGGGCCTCATCCGCGCCATCGAGCGCGAGGGGAGGCCCGTGGTGTGGTCGTGCGATCCGATGCACGGCAACACCGTGAAGGCCGGCAGCTTCAAGACCCGGCCGTTCGAACTCGTCGTGCAGGAGATCCGCAGCTTCTTCGCCATCCATCAGGCGGAGGGAACGCATGCCGGCGGGCTGCACCTCGAAATGACCGGCAAGGATGTCACCGAATGCACGGGTGGCGCCCGGGCCGTGACGGATGCGGACCTTCAGGACCGCTACCATACCTATTGCGACCCACGCCTCAACGCCGATCAGGCGCTCGAGATCGCCTTCATGACGGCCGAGTTGATCAAGCGCGAACGCGATCGGCGCGGGGTGAAGCTGCCGGAAGCAGCTGAATAATCCTCATGTAGTGAACACGAAAAGGGGCGGCCGGAGCCGCCCCTTTGCCATCAGGCATCCTGACGATCAGCTCAGGTAGCCCATGAAAAACAGGATCAGGATGATCGGGATTGGAATTCCGACCAGCCACAGAAGGCCACCCTTCATCATCGTCTTGTTCCTCCGTCGCGAATATGCATCACCAACTTCGACAAGCTTGACCGGTTCCATGGTTTTTGGCGGTTGGCGAACGGATCGTGGAACGGTCGGTGTCGATCCGACGGGCAGGCCCGGCCCGAGCGCGCCGGGCGACATCGGACCGGGAAGAGGGTAGGGCGTTGGCCATGACATCCGCCGAGCTTCCCGCCGTTCCGCCCGTGCTGCGCTTCGCGCCGTCCCCGACCGGCCTCATCCACATCGGAAATGCGCGGACGGCGCTGCTGAACGCGCTGTTCGCACGCCGGGGCGGCGGGCGTTTCGTCCTCCGATTCGACGACACCGATCCCGAGCGCTCCCGCCGCGAATTCGCCGATGCGACCGAGGAGGATCTCGCCTGGCTCGGGATCGAGCCCGATCTCGTCGTGCGGCAGTCGGAAAGGCTGCCCCTCTATGCCGAGACGGCCGAGCGTCTGAAGGCGGGCGGGCGCCTCTATCCCTGTTACGAGACGGCGGAAGAGCTGGAGCGCCGTCGGCGCGTCCAACTCGCCCGGGGTCTGCCGCCGATCTACGACCGCGCGGCGCTCGCCCTGACGGATGACGACCGCCGCAAGATCGAAGCGGAGGGCCGGCGGCCGCATTGGCGCTTCAAGCTCGAGGCGCGCGAGATGACGTGGCGCGATCTCGTGCGAGGCGACAGCCGCGTCGATGCCTCCTCGCTCTCCGATCCGGTCCTGATCCGCGAGGATGGCAGCTATCTCTATACGCTGCCGTCCGTAGCGGACGATGCCGCGCTCGGCATCACCCATGTGATCCGCGGCGAGGATCATGTCACCAACACCGCGGTTCAGATCCAGCTCTTCGAGGCGCTCGGCGCGCCGGTCCCGGCTTTCGCGCATCATAATCTCCTGACGGCCGCGAGCGGGGAGGGGCTGTCCAAACGGACGGGCTCGCTGTCCCTGCGCAGCCTCCGCGAGAGCGGGCTCGAGCCCATGGCCGTCGCCTCGCTCGCCGTGCTCGTCGGCTCGGCCGAGGCGGTGCGGCCCGTCGAGACGATGGACGAACTCGCCGGGCTCGCCGATCTCGGTGCCATTTCCCGTGCGCCAGCGAAATTCGACGAGGGCGAACTGGATCGGTTGAATGCCGGCCTCCTGCACGCGATGCCCTTCGCATCCGCCGCGCCTGGTCTTGCCGCTCTCGGCATCGGCGGCGGCGAGGAGTTCTGGCTTGCCGTGCGGGGGAACCTCGCCCGCTTCGCGGATGCCGCGCTGTGGTGGCGTGTGGTCTCGGGCCCCGTCGCGCCCGCCATCGAGGACGCAGCCTTCGCGCGGCAGTCCGCCGATCTCCTGCCGCCGGCCCCTTGGGGGGACGAGACCTGGAAGGCCTGGACCGCCGCGGTGAAGGACGCCACCGGCCGGAAGGGCAAGGCACTCTTCCTGCCTTTGCGCCTCGCCTTGACGGGGCTCGATCACGGGCCGGATCTCGCCTCCCTCCTGCCGCTGATCGGGCCGGACCGCAGCCGTGCCCGGCTCGCCGGCGAGACGGCTTGAGGCAGCTTTCCGCGTGACATGAGCCGCATCCTCGTCCTCGGCGGCTATGGCGGCTTCGGGGCGCGGCTGTCGCGCCGCCTCGCGGCACGCGGTCATACGGTGCTCGTCGCGGGCCGGAGACGTGCGGCGGCCGAGGCCTTCTGCGCGTCCGTGCCGGGGACCGAGCCGGTCGTCGCGGATCGAAACGGCGATCTCGGCCCGATCCTCGCGGAGACGCAGGCCGACCTCGTCATCGACGCCGCCGGCCCGTTCCAGGGCAGCGGCTACGGCGTGCCGCTCGCCTGCCTGTCGGCGCGGATTCCGTATCTCGACCTCGCGGATGGAAAGGATTTTGTCCTCGGCATCGGCGCGCTGGATGCCGAGGCTCGCGAGGCGGGCGTGCCGGTGATTTCGGGCGCTTCCAGCGTGCCGGCCTTGTCTGGCGCTGTCGTGCGAAGGCTCGCCGACGGGATGGAGCGCGTGACGCGCGTCGAGATCGCGATCAGCGCCTCGAACCGCGCGACCGCCGGCACCTCCGTCGCGAGCGCGATCCTGGCTTATGCCGGTCGTCCGGTTCGTGTGTGGCGGGGCGGCCGCTGGGCGCGCGCCTTCGGCTGGCAGGATCTGCGGCGCGAGCGGATCCGGCTCCGGGGCGGGCCCGATCTCGGTCCCCGCTGGGTCGCGCTCGCGGATGTTCCCGACCTCGCTCTGCTGCCCGAACGAGTGCCGGGAGCGCCTGCGACGATGTTCCGGGCAGGTACCGAGATCGCGCTTCAGACGGTCGGGCTATGGCTGGCGAGCTGGCCCGTGCGCTGGGGATGGCTGGCGTCGCTGCGGCCGCTCGCGCCCTGGCTGCTGGCGCTCCAAAAGCTGATGCGGAGGCTTGGAAGCGACCGCTCCGGCATGACGGTTGCCCTCATCGGCTCGACCTCGGGCCGGCCCGTGCTGCGGCGCTGGACGCTTGTCGCGCAGAAGGGCGACGGGCCGGAGATCCCGACCCTCGCGGCGGCCATCCTGGCCGACAGGATCGCCGCCGGCGGCATCCCGCCGGGTGCCCGCGATGCCGGCGAGAGCCTCGATCTTGCGGAATTCGAGGCCGATTTCGCCACGCTCGCCATCCGTCACGGCGTCGAGGAGACGCCCCTGCCACCGCCCGTCTACGCGCGCGTCCTGGGCGAGGCCTTCGCGCGGCTCCCCGCATCCGTCCGGCGGATGCATGAGGTCGTCGGCGATGCCGGCGCGACGGGACGTGCGGAGGTGAAGCGCGGGTCGAACCCGCTCGCGCGGCTCGTCGCTGCGCTGATGCGTTTCCCGGCCGAGGGCGAGCATCAAATCCACGTCCATTTCGAGGAGAACGACGGCGTCGAGACGTGGACCCGCGACTTTTCCGGCCGCCTCTTCCGTAGCCATCTGTCCGAGCGGGACGGGCGTCTGACCGAGCGGTTCGGGCCGTTCCGCTTCGCCTTCGATCTGCCGACCGACGAGAGCGGCCTGCGGATGGTGATGCGGGGGTGGAGCCTCTTCGGGATCCCTCTTCCCCCTGCGCTGGCGCCCCGGAGCGAGGCGAGCGAGGTCGAACGGGACGGCCGCTTCCATTTCGACGTCCCGATCGCGCTGCCGCTGATCGGGCTCGTCGTGCATTATCGGGGCTGGCTCGTTCCGACAGGAGACGCTGAGACGGCAGCCGCGGCGCGAGGCTGATCCGGGCGATCGTCAGCGACGCGCGTGGGGATGGGGTGCCCGGGCGCACAGCGCGACACGGACGGAGCCGATGGCTTCTCGATGGACACGCTACCGTCGTGATTGCGCAGTCCGTTCGTCCAGGTCTCGAACGGACGGCAACGATGACGAGCGGCAGCGCGACCTTCTGGATCACCATGGCCGCGACCAGCGCGGCCTTCGGCACGCTGTACGGCGTGCTGTTCACGGACGGGCCGACGGTTCACGGCGTCGTCTACGGCACGTGCATCGGCGTCCTCGCGATCGCGTATGAGCGCGGGGTCTTCCTCGCCGGCTACAGCCGGCGTCTCCGCCGTCTCCCGACCCTTGCCTATTTCGCGGCAGCGGAGGTCAGCATGCTCCTGGTCGTCGTCGCGGGCATGGCGGCGATCGGTGCGGTGATGTGGGCGATCGGGATCAAGGAGAAGACGTTCCTCGAAGCCATCACGCCGCAACTTCCACCCGTCCTCTTCGCGATGGCGGTCACGGCGATCATCGTATCGGTGCTGCGCGTGCGCGACCTCATCGGCAGCCAGACCTTCGCTCATCTCCTGCTCGGGCGCTATCATCGTCCGGTCAGTGAGGAGCGCGTCTTCCTGTTTCTCGATCTCGTCGGATCGACGGCCTATGCCGAGAAGCACGGGGATCTTGCCGCACAGGAGCTGCTCAAGGCCGTCTTCGCGACGATCGCCGAGCCGGTTCGCCGGTACCGAGGCCAGGTCGACGATTATGTGGGCGATCAGGTCATCATCTCCTGGCCGCTCGTGCGCGGCATCGAAAAGGGACGCTGCGTCGCCTGCGTCTTCGCGATCCGCCGGGCTCTCGGCGAGGATCGCGACCGGTGGATCGCCCGCTTCGGAATGCTGCCTGAGATGCGTGCCGCGCTGCATGGCGGGAGCGTCGTGACGGCCGAGGTCGGCGTCGACCGGCACAAGATCGCCTATTTTGGCGACGTCATGAATGCGACGGCCAGGCTGGAAGGCCTGTGCCGCGAAACGGAGCGGTCGGTCTTGATCTCGGAGGCTGTCCTCGCCCGGATCCCCGTTCTTCCTGACGGGATCGAAGCCGAGGCCCTCGGCCGACACCGTCTGCGGGGACGCAGCGGTGCGATGGAGGTGCATGCGCTTTCGGAGAGGCCGAAGCTGACGGTGATCGGCGATACGCGCCTCGTGCGCGAGGTCGAGGCCGATCGCAAAGTGACCGTCCTCGGCCGCGCCGCTCGGTCGGGCTAGCCCTTCGCCTTCGGCGTCCACGCCTCGACGGGGCCGCCCGCCTTCTTCCAGGCACCGAACCCGCCCTCGATGTGAGCGACCGGTGTCAGTCCCATCTCGTCGGCCGTTCCCGCCGCGAGCGCGGAGCGCATCCCGCCGGCGCAGAAGAACACGAACTTCTTGTCCTCGGTGAAGATCGGCTTGTGGTAGGGGCTCGCGGGGTCGATCCAGAATTCGAGCATGCCGCGGGTGCAGTGGAAGGCGCCGGGCACCTTGCCGTCGCGTTCCAGCTCGCGCGGATCGCGGATATCGACGAGGACGACGTCGTCGCGGCCGACGAGCTTGACGGCCTCTTCGGCGGGGATGGTCTCGATGCGGGCATTGGCGTCGTCGACCATGGCCTTGTAGCCGCGCTTGATCGTCTGGGGCATGTGGCGTTCTCTCCTTCGAGCCGCGATAAGGCGGCCGGCGGCCGCGGAGGTCAACGGGCATCCATGGGTTTGAACGGGTTCTCGCTCATCGATTATGTTGGTCTCGTTTCCTTCGTCGGAGCGTGGGTGACGTATTACGTCGCCGTGGAGCGGACCAAGGTCGGCGCCGTCAGCCTGAACCGGCTGATGAACCGGCATCGCTACCAGTGGAAGCGCGTGCTCGCCGGACGGGACAACCGCATCATCGATGCGAACATCAACGCGTCGCTGCAGAACGGCACGGCCTTCTTCGCCTCGACTTCCCTCATCGCGATCGGCGGCTCGCTCACGCTGCTGCGCTTTTCGGACGAGGTGATCACGCTGTTCGGGCACCTGCCGCTCGGCGTGCCGACGTCGCGCGGCGCCTGGGAGATGAAGGTGATCGGGCTGACGGTGATCTTCGTCTACGCCTTCTTCAAGTTCGCCTGGTCCTATCGCCTGTTCAACTATGCCGCGATCCTGATCGGGGCCGTTCCTGAGAAGGGCGCAGACTCGGACGAGACCATCGAACTCGCCGCGTGGCGTGCGGCGTCCATGAACACCGTCGCCGGCCGGCATTTCAACCGAGGGCAGAGAGCCTTTTTCTTCGCGCTCGCGTATCTCGGCTGGTTCGTGAGCGCGTATGTGCTGATCGCTTCGACCGCGTTCGTGCTCTACGTGATGTGGCATCGCCAGTTCGCCTCGGACGCGCTCGGTGCGCTCCAGCGCGGCCCCTGGCCGGAGAAACCGTGATGACGGACAGGACGCGGCGGATGCCGAGCGAGGACGATCTCGAACGCACGATCCTCGACCTCGTGGCCGAGCGCGGCGCGGGCAAGACGATCTGCCCCTCCGAGGCGGCCCGGGCGCTCGCCGGCAAGGAGCCCGACGCCTGGGGCCGCGTCATGCCGCTGGTCCGCCGCACGGCGGTCAGACTGACGAAGGAGGGACGCGTCGCCATCCGCCGAAAGGGGAAGGTGGTCGATCCCGACGATTTCCGGGGCGTGTATCGGATCGGGCCGGCGGAGGCAGGGGAGTAGTTTTGGGCCGCCTTACTCTGCGCTCACCCCGATGAGGTCGGGGCTGGGAGAGCGGCGGGGGCAGGTCAGGGAGCGGGGAACAGCGCGCTGCTGCGGCCGAGGAGCCGGTAGTAGAGAAGCCCGAGATATTCCCGCACCGCGATGTCGACGCGGTCGAGGCCCGAGGACACCGACGGCTCGGGCCGCCACCAGCGGTCGCCGTCCCCCGTCCGGTAATCCACCGGATACGGCACGACATCGATCCCCGCCGCGCGGAACGTCCCGATCGAGCGCGGCATGTGCCAGGCCGAGGTGACGAGGAGCCAGCGTTTGTCGGCGTCGGGGGCGAGGAGGGAGCGCGTATCGCGGGCGTTCTCGTAGGTGGTTCGGGATTGCTGCTCGTAGGCGACGCGGCCAGCCTCCAGCCCGAGCGTCGCGCCGAACTTCGACAGGGCGACGGCCTCCGGCGCATCGGCGCCGAGGAGAGCGCCGCTGCCGCCCGTGAAGACCAGGCGCAGGTCCGGCCGCCGCCGTGCGAGGTCGCTCAGCGCGACGACGCGTTCCCCGGCATCGCCGAGCGTCAGTTGCCCCCTCGCGAGCGAGATGTTCGGGAGCACTCCGCCGCCGAGGATGATGGCGCCCGCGAGCGGCGTGCCGTCGTCGGCATAGGCCGGGAACCGCTCCTCGAGGGGCATCAGCAGCCATGTGCCGACGGGAGCGATCCCTAGGATCGCCAGGAGGACGAGCATCCCCGCGGCGACCCGGCGGCCCCAGCGCGAGAGCCGCCCGCGCGGCAGGAAGGCCGCGAGGGCGCCGATGAGGCCGAGGATCACGAAGAGGTTCGACGGTGTCGCGAGGAACCAGCCGACCTTGGAGAGGGCGAACACCGACCCGTCCGGCGATCAGGCCTTCCGGCGATCGGCCTCGTAGCGGGCCTTCGCCTCGTCGTTCGGCGGGTAGAGGCCCGGCAGGGGCACGCCGCGCTCGACCTCCTTCATGATCCACATCTCGAGGAGCTCCTGCTCGGGGCCGAGCTTGGCGACCTCCTCGACGAGCTTCTGCGGGATCACGACGGCGCCGTCGCCGTCCATCACGATGACGTCGTCGCGAAAGACCGCGATGCCGCCGCAGCCGATCGGCTCGCCCCAGCCGACGAAGGTCAGGCTCGAGACGGAGGCAGGCGCCGCGACGCCCGCGCACCAGATCGGCAGCCCCGTCGCATCGCAGCCCGCGCCGTCGCGCATGACGCCGTCCGTGACGAGCGCGGCCACGCCCTTCTTCTTCATCCGCGCGCAGAGGATGTCGCCGAAGATGCCGGCATCGGAGACGCCCATCGCATCGGCGATCGCGACCGCGCCCTCCGGCATGGCCTCGATCGCCGCGCGGGTGGATTTCGGCGAGGACCAGGATTCGGGCGTCGCGAGGTCTTCGCGCGCCGGCACGAAGCGAAGCGGGAAGGCCTGGCCCACGATCCGTTCGGAGGCATGGAAGGTCGGCTTCGGCCCGCGCATCCAGGTGCGGCGGACGCCCTTCTTCAGGAGGATCGTGGTGATCGTGCCGGTCGATGTCGCACGGAGAGCATCGGCGATGGCCTTGTCGAGCATGGTGGTTCTCCGGGGAGCGCAGAAGAGGTCTGTTCGCCTGCTCTTCGCGTGAGCGAGAGGCGCGCGCAAGCGGAATACGCGCCGTCCCGCCGCGGGGTTCGCGGATGCGTCGGAATCAATCCCAGGCGGGGGCGAAGTCCGGCTTGACCATGCGGCCGTTCGGCCGGGCGAGCGCGGAGAGCGTCTTCATCTCGTCCTCGCCGAGCGCGAAGTCGAACACGTCGAGATTGGCGAGGATGTTGCGCGGCGTGCCCGATTTCGGGATCGCGACGACGCCCGGCTGTTGGACCTGCCAGCGCAGGATGATCTGGCCCGGCGTCTTGCCGTGGGCCTCGGCGATCCGGATGACGGCCGGATCGTTCACGAGTTCGCCGCGGCCGAGCGGGCAATACGAGGTGAGAGCGAGACCGCCCTCCCGGCAGGCGGCGAGGACGGCCGACTGGTCGAGCCAGGGATGATACTCGACCTGGTTGGCGACGAGCGGCTCGGTCGCGAGGTCGAGAGCCTCCCGGATCAGGGCGGTCGGGAAGTTCGAGATGCCGATATGGCGCGCGAGACCCTTCGTCTTCGCCCTGCACAGGGCCTCGATGGAGCCGGCGAGCGAGATCGCCGGGTTCGGCCAGTGGATCAGCAGGAGGTCGACGGCATCAAGGCCGAGCCGCCCGAGACTGGCCTCGGCGGAGCGTTCGAGGTCGCCCGGGGCGATGTCCTCCCACCAGACCTTGGTCGTGACGAAGATCTCGTCGCGCGGCACGCCGGAGGCCCGCAATCCCTCGCCGACCGCCGCCTCGTTCCCATACATCTTGGCCGTGTCGACATGCCGGTAGCCGGCCTCGATCGCGGTGCTGACAGCCTGTGCGCAGGCCTCGCCCTCCAGCTTGAAGGTGCCGAGCCCGATGGCCGGGATCGTGGCGCCGTTGGCTTGGACGAGATGGGCTTTCGGCATCGTGGGCTCCGGAACAAGAGCCGGCATGAGAGGCCCGGCCTCGAGCAAGGTCAACTGGAAACCCCTTTGCCGGGCACGGCGGTGGCATTCGCGCGCCGCGGCCGGCGCTCATCCTCCAGGGCAGGGTCGGAGCGCAGGCTCCCCTGCGAACGCTCGAAGGCCTGTGCGATAGTCCCTGCCGACAGGAGGAAACCAGAGCATGCCCGCACCCCAGCTTCACGGCGTGATGCCGTATCTCGTCTCGCCGATCGGCCCGGACGGACGGGTGATGCGGGACGTCCTGGCGCGGCTCGTGGAGCATCTGATCGGCGAGGGCGTGCACGGGCTGACGCCGCTCGGCTCGACGGGCGAATTCGCCTATCTCGACCGGTCGCAGAAGGCGGAGATCATCGCGACGGTGGTCGAGGCGGCGCGCGGGCGGGTTCCGGTGATCGCAGGAATCGCGGCGACGACGACGCGGGAGGCGGCCTCGATGGCGCGGGAAGCGCAGGAACTCGGGGCGGACGGCATCCTCGCTATCCTCGAGGCCTATTTCCCCGTCTCGGACGACGGTGTCGCGGCGTATTTCGAGGCCATCGGCGCGGCGACGCCGTTGCCGGTCTGTCTCTACACCAACCCGAATTTCCAGCGCTCGGACATCTCGATCCCGGTGCTGAAGCGCCTCGCCGCCTCCTCGCCGACGATCGGCTACATCAAGGATGCATCGACCAATACCGGCCGCCTCCTCTCGATCATGAACGCGACCGAGGGGCGGATGAAGGTTTTCGCCGCCTCGGCCCATATCCCGGCCTGCGTGATGCTGATCGGCGGCGTCGGCTGGATGGCCGGCCCCGCCTGCATCGTCGCGCGCCAAAGCGTCGAGCTCTACGATCTGTGCCGCCGGGGCGACTGGGGTGCCGCTATGGAGAAGCAGCGCCCGCTCTGGGCGATCAATCAGGTCTTCGCGAAATACGGCCTCGCCGCCTGCATCAAGGGCGCGCTCGAACTCCAGGGCTTCCCGGTCGGCGCGCCGCTCGCCCCGCAGGAGCCGCTCGACGAGGCCGGGCGCCGCGAGGTGCGCGCCGCGCTCGAGAAGGTCGGCGCCCTCTGACGCCCCGGCGCTCAGGTGAGCGGCAGGGCCATGACGGTCTTCGCTCCGGGCCTCGCCCGAACCCGCTCGCAATAGGCGCGGGCATGGGGCAGGTCGGGCCGCTCGATCGGGAGGAGGTACCAGCGGTTCAGGTGCAGGCCGATCGGGATGTCGGCCATGGTGAAGGTGTCCCCGGCCATGTAGGGGCGCGTCGCGAGATGAGCGTCGAGGATACGCGCCTTCGATTCGCTGGCTTCCGTCGACTTCGCGGTGGCGGCTGCGTCGCGCTCCTCGGGCTTCAGACGGACGAGGTTCCAGAACACGTCCCGCATCGCGGCCGTCGCGTTCGTCGTCTGCCAATCCATCCAGCGCTCGGCATCGGCACGGACGCGCAGATCCTCCGGATACAGCGTACCCGCCGCGTGTTTCGCGCACAGATAGCGGACGATGACGTTCGATTCCCACAGCGTGAAGCCGTCCTCTTCGAGCGTCGGCACCAGCGGGTTCGGGTTCATCGCGGCGTAATCGGCGGGATAGCCGAAGGCGCCGCCGGCATCCTTGCGCTCATGGGCGAGGCCGAGCTCGTCCAGACACCACATCACCTTCTGGACATTGATGGAGCTGTCTCGCCCCCAGAGCGTGATCATGCGCTTCCTGCCTTTTGTTAGGAGGCGAGGAGCGCCTCCAGCGCAAGGTCATAGGAGAGGGGGCCGAACCCGGCAATCACGCCGCGGACGACAGGCGCGATCAAAGATTTGTGCCGGAAAGGTTCCCGGGCGTGGACGTTGGAGAGGTGCACCTCGATCACCGCCGCGCCCGACCCCGAGATCGCATCCCGCAGGGCGACCGAGGTGTGGGTATACGCTGCCGCGTTCAGAATGATGCCCGCGCCCTCCCGGCCGGCTTCCTGGATCCAGCCGACGAGTTCGCCTTCGTGGTTCGACTGACGGAAGTCCAGTTCGGCCCGAAGTCCGAGCCGCTCGCGAAGGCGAGTCTCGATATCGGCGAGGGTCGTCGTCCCGTAGATGCCCGGCTCGCGTGTGCCGAGAAGGTTCAGGTTAGGCCCGTTGAGGACGACGATCTTGCGCAAGGTGCGCTCACCACCACGGGGTGAACGCGAAGGAATAGGACACGCGAGCGCCGAAGGTGAACTGATCCTTCGAGCCGATCTTGGTCACGATCGGGCTTTTCGCGACGTCGCCGACGAGGTGCTTGTAGCTGACATAGCCGGTCGTCGACCAGGAATCGTCCCACTTGTAGGTCACCGCACCCATGGCGCCGACCGCGTTCACGCCGCCGCCCGGGCTGTAGGGGGTCACGAAGCCGTTCAGCGCAGCCTCGTCGGGGCGGATCCCGTACCAGCGGTCGGCGTAGCGCTTGTCGCCGAAATAGAGGCGCGGTCCGACCGAGAAGGCGAACTGTCCGACGGGCTGCACGTAATCGACGCCGACATGACCAACGAGGCCCGAATCGCTACGGAAGCCGTGCCGCAATTCCGCCCGCGCCCGGATGAACGAGATCGGCCAGTATTCGATGAACACGCCCGATTCGACGTCGTAATTCTTCTTGCGCAGGCCGTAGAGAAGCTTGTCGTCGGTATAATAGCGGCCGGACTGGAAGCGGAAGACAGGCCCGATGCGGAAGGTCGGGTTGTCGATGATCGAGATGGAGATGCCGTCGTCCGGAGCCGAGAAGCGGACCGGCTCGCCCACCTTCCGGTAGCTGAGCGACGGAAAGAAACTGACGGAGGAGCGGTCCGAGCCCGGAAAGCTCGGCTGGACGACGCCGTTGGCGTTGAGCGTGACGATATAGTCGCTGCTCTTGGCGTCCGAAACGGGAGCGAACCTCGACGTGAAGTCCTGCTGGGCCAGCGCCGAAGTCGCGCCGAGCGCCGTCAATCCCAGCGCCAATCCGATCTTGCGCGTCGTCACCCGCTTCTCCTTACGCAACGTCGCGTCGACATCGCGCCAATCTGATGAGGAAACAGTTAGCGTGATCGAGCGCGCCGTCACAGCGCCGACGGGGCCTCCACATGCATTCGGCGCGGAGTTGTGCTCTCCGGACATCAGGTCTTCGCCGAACGGACGGTGTCGACGCCGAGGGCGGCGCCCGATCTGTCCGGTGTCAGACGATGATCCGCGGGCCGGGAAGACCCTCGCGCGCGATCAGCAATAGCTTTCGAGCGTGCCCCGCCGCCGCGTGTCGAGGGTCGCGCAGTGGAAGGCGCCGCCGAACGGGCCATAGGCGAGGAACGGGCACGGAATCGGATCGAAGCCCCAATCCTTCAGAGCCTTGATCAGGGTCGGCTGCGAGGCGTCGACGACCACCTTCGTCGGCGAGATCGACAGCACGTTGATCGAGGTCCAGGGCGAGCACATCGAAATCTTCGCCATGATGCCCTCCTGCGGATCGGGCCGCGGGGCGACCAGCACGTCCCAATGCTTCAGGGCGGCCGGGAGGTTCTCGACGTCGCAATAGTCGGGATTCACGAGCACCTTGCCGGGTGCGAGCGGCATGAAGGTCGAATCGATGTGCATCGGCTGCTTGCACAGGCTCGGGATCTCATGGATCCGGAACCCTTCACCCAGATGCCGCCTCAGCCACTCGACGCCGAAGCGGTTCGTGACGTTCGAGATCGTCACGAAGAGATCGCGCCCGCAGCGCACGAAATCGGCCGCGTCGAAGACCGGCTCCCATTCGTTGATCGTGTAGCGCATCGGCTCGCCCGCCTTGGGGATCTCGGCAGGGATGCGGTAGTCGTGGTGATAGAGGTCGTCGAGGAGCTGCGGCCGCGGCGCCGAGGTCCAACGCGCGCCGGCGAGGAAGTATTCCTTGAACAGCGAGCGATAGGCGTCGCCCTCGAAATAGCGCGTGCGCCAGCACATCGGACTTTCGATGATCTCGTCGCCGACGACGAGATAGCCGTCGCGCGGGCAGGCCGTGCAGAAGCCGCGCGAGGACCAGGCCGGTGTTCTGAACTTGCGCTTGAAATCGACGATGTCCGGACGGCGCACCTTGACGCCTTCGCCTTCGAGGATGGCGATGAAGCCGTCGAGCTCCTTCTGCGCCAGCTTCTTCATCCAGCCCGGATAGCGATAGCCGCCGACGAACCGATAGAGCTTCGCGGCGAGGGGAGGGAGGTTGAAGGTGACGGTGACGTGGTCCGAGGGGATCGTCGCCCCCTCGAGTCGGCCGACGATGACCTCCTCCAGCGGATCCCACTCGTTCCAGGAATTGACGACGGGCACGGACGATCGTCCGGCCTGTGGCTCGTCCGGCTCCGATCGGGTGGCGGTGTCCTGAGCGAGGTGGTCCGACTGGATCAGCATGGCCTTCTGGTCTGTCGCGACGGCAGCATCCGTCCCTGTCCCTACCGTCGCAGCGGACTCACCTCAACCGTTCGGCCCTGTGACCGAGTCGCAACGATGCCGCGCGATCAACTTAAGCGCTCGGATTTCGCCTTGTGGTAGCATCTGCGGGCGCTAGCGTGTCCGCGATAAATTCGTGGGGAGACCATGGCGCTCAAGGCAAGCTTGGTCCGCGGGACGCTGTCGGTTTCGGGTTCTGCGGCGTCGACGTCTCGCTACGACCGTGTCGATATCAACGTCTATAGCTCGACGCTGAGCGTCGTCGATAACGGTCTCGCCGGGCTCATCGTGCCTGTTGGGAGCGATGGGTCGGTTGTGACGACGATCGACGCCAGAGGGCTAACGGGGGCTGGAGCCTATATTTATAGCGACCTCTACGTCGGTGCCCGAATCTACGGATCGTCGCAGGACGACGCGATCTATGCGAACGCGTTTTCGTCTCGGGCTGTCAGGATGATCGTCGACGCCGGAGCGGGCTCGGATCGCGTCGAGACCGGTGCGGGCAACGATCACTTGCTCGGCCGGGCCGGCAACGACACCCTCATCGCCGGCGCCGGCGACGACTACCTGCAGGGCGGGCAGGGCAACGACATCCTCAATGGCGGCACGGGGTTCGACACGGCGCGCTACTCCGGCAAGCGGTCGGATTACGATCTGTCGGTCGTGAACGGGGAGTTCGTGCTGACGGACCTGCGCAATCGCAGCCCGGAAGGGACCGACCGGCTCGCCAATATCGAGCAGCTCTGGTTCTCCGACGGGCTGTTCAAGATGCCGGAGGCGCCGACGAACATCTCGGCTGCTCTGGTCCAGGGGACGTTGTCGATTTCGGGTTCTGCGGCGTCGACGTCTCGCTACGACACTGTCGATATCAACGTCTATAGCTCGACGCTGAGCGTGGTCGACAACGGTCTCGCCGGGCTCATCGTGCCTGTCGGGAGCGATGGGTCGGTTGTGACGACGATCGACGCCAGAGGGCTGACCGGGGCAGGCGTCTATATTTATAGCGACCTCTACGTCGGTGCCCGAATCTACGGATCGTCGCAGGACGACGCGATCTATGCGAACGCGTTTTCGTCTCGGGCTGTCAGGATGATCGTCGATGCCGGAGCGGGCTCGGATCGCGTCGAGACCGGTGCGGGCAACGATCACTTGCTCGGCCGGGCCGGCAACGACACCCTCATCGCCGGCGCCGGGGACGACTACCTGCAGGGCGGGCAGGGCAACGACATCCTCAATGGCGGTACGGGGTTCGACACGGCGCGCTATTCCGGCAAGCGGTCGGATTACGATCTGTCGGTCGTGAACGGGGAGTTCGTGCTGACGGATCTGCGCAATCGCAGCCCGGAGGGAACCGACCGGCTCGCCAATATCGAACAGCTCTGGTTCTCCGATGGGCTGTTCAAGATGCCGGAGGCGCCGACGAACATCTCGGCTGCTCTGGTCCAGGGGACGTTGTCGATTTCGGGTTCTGCGGCTTCGACGTCTCGCTATGACCGTGTCGATATCAACGTCTACGGGTCGACGTTGAGCGTGGTCGACAACGGTCTCGCCGGGCTCATCGTGCCTGTCGGGAGCGATGGGTCGGTTGTGAAGACAATCGACGCCAGAGGGCTAATGGGGGCTGGGGTCTATATTTACAGCGAGTTCAAGGCCAATGCTCGAATCGACGGGTCTGCTCAGGACGATTCGATCTATGCGAACGCTTACTCTGGCGGCGCCAGGATGATCGTCGATGCCGGGTCAGGCTCGGACAGTGTTCAGACCGGTGCGGGCAACGATCATCTGCTGGGTCGGGCGGGCAACGACACGCTCTCGGCCGGCGCCGGGGACGATTACCTGAACGGCGGGCAGGGCAACGACATCCTCAATGGCGGTACGGGGTTCGACACGGCGCGCTACTCCGGCAAGCGGTCGGATTACGATCTGTCGGTCGTGAACGGGGAGTTCGTGCTGACGGATCTGCGCAATCGCAGCCCGGAAGGGACCGACCGGCTCGCCAATATCGAGCAGCTCTGGTTCTCCGACGGGCTGTTCAAGATGCCCGGCGCGCCCGCCGATCTTGCGGCTGCAGACGCAATTCCATTGGTGGAGCCCGCCATGTTCATCCCCAGCACGCTCGCTTGGGCCGGCTGGGACAGCGTCATCTGAACGCGGCCATCAGCGGCTTCAGCCGACCACCAGCAGCTCTGTCAGCTTCGGCGCCGCTTCGGTCTCGAACCGCGCGATCAGGGCGAGGCTGTTGTCGAGGCGCTCGGCAGACAGGCCGGAAAGCGGCACGAGCGCGCGGTACTTCGCATCGATGTCGGCCCAGTCGACTCCGCGCGGGCCGGAGCCGCGCGGCGCCTTGCAGGTGCTGGTGAAGGAACGGCCGTCCGTCGTGCGGATCGTCACCGTGCCGCCGTGGCGGTGGGGGAAGCGGTCGGGGAGGGGGGCAGGGTTCGGATCGAAGACGACCTTCTCCTGCACAGCCGCGATGACGGGATCGGCCATCTTGGCCTCGCCCATATGCTGCCAGGAGAAACGGCCGTCGACGATCGAGGCGGCGACGAAATAATAGAGCGAATGGGCCGCATCGACGAGGTTGCGGGGGTGCGGGGCGCCCTTGAACTTCGTCCATTGCACCGAGGACGAGATGAGGATGCTCTCGATCTCCTCCGGCTTCGCCTGCGCCAGGCGTCCCGCCTCCTCCGCGGCCTCGGCCGTCGCGTGGAACGGATGCGCGCCCGGCATCAGCTTGATCGCCATGTCGGTGACGATGTCCCAGTCCTCGCCGAGACCGCGCGTGATGTCCTCGGCGGCCTGGCCGTTCATGGCGTCGAGGAAGCCGCGCGGCTTGTCGAGCACGTCGGTCTCGCCCTTGAACCCGGCTTCGGCCGCGAGCGCGGCCTGGATGCCGCCGGACGCGGCGAGGCCGGCGTGGTACTCGCGCGCCGTGCTCGTATCGGCCGCGATCGCCATGCCGGCCGCCGACGTGGCCGCAAGCGCAATCGCCTGAGCCATCCGGGCCGCGTCGAGGCGGAGGAGGCATCCGGCGGTGACGGCCGCCCCGAAGATCGTGGAGACCGAGCCGTGGAAGCCGCGCTGCATCCGCCCCGGCGTCAGCGCTTCGTCGATGCGCCCGGCGATCTCGTAGCCGAGCACCATGGCCCGCAGCATCTCGGCGCCGCTTGCGCCTCGCATCTCGCCGACCGCGATCGCGGTCGTCGAGATGATGGTGCCGATATGGGCGATGCTGCGCAGGTCGCTGTCGTCCGAGGCCGCGGCATCGCTCGCGACGGCATTGACCCGGGCCGCTGCCGCCAGGGGCAGGCGCGCGCCGTCGAACCACAGGGCCGCGGCCGGCTGGCCGCCGTCGACGAGCGCGAGCTTCCTAATGATGGCCGCAGACGGAATGCGCTGTCCCATCGCGGCGCTCGCGACCGTGCTCGCGAGGCTGGCCTTCGCACGGTCGAGAGCGAGACCGGGAATGGCCGGAGAATCGGTCACGAAACGCGCGAGTTCCAGAGCCAAGGACATCGATTCTCCGACGCAAACATCCGATTGTCAGCGTGTCATACAAGCCTCGGCGGTCGGTTCCAAGGAGGGGTGCCCTGGAACACCTCGGACAGACTTTGACCGCGCAATCTTGAGCGAACTGCGTTACGGACGCGATGAAGCTTGAGCGTTGAAGTCGCAGGATCCGTCGGACGGGATGAAGGGGTTCGTGGTCTTCGCCGCCATCGCGGGAATCGCGCTCTTCGGCGGCCTCGTGGCCTATTCGGGTCTTGGCGACGTCGGAAGCGCAGTTGCGGCCGCCGGCTGGGCGACGCTGTTCGTCGTGCTGATCCGAGCGGTCGTGATATCCGGCTGCGGCCTCTCCTGGCACCTGCTCTTTCCGCCGGAACATCGGCTGCCTGTCTGGGTCGCCATTGGGCTGCGTTTCGTCCGCGAGGGCGTCAACACGTTGCTGCCCGTCGCGATGGTCGGGGGCGACGTCGTGGGAGCGCGGCTGGCGACCTTCTGGCGGGTGAACCTGTCGGTTGCCGGAGCGACGACCATCGCCGACGTCGCGATCCAGGCCGCGACGTCGGCCGCTTTCGCCATCCTCGGGATCGGCGTCCTGATGTGGCTCCATGGCGACGGCCCGCTCGTCCGCTATGCCGCGATGGGCGCTGCCGTCGCCGTGCTGCTGATCGCCGCCTTCTTCGTCGCCCAGGCCCGGATCGGCTCGCGGCTTCTGAACGCCCTCCTGGCCCGCCTCGGCGTGAAAGGCACTGCCAC
This sequence comes from Enterovirga rhinocerotis, assembly GCF_004363955.1. GTDB lineage: Bacteria > Pseudomonadota > Alphaproteobacteria > Rhizobiales > Beijerinckiaceae > Enterovirga > Enterovirga rhinocerotis. The sequence goes on along the minus strand of NZ_SNZR01000011.1, from coordinate 1,696,433 downwards.
CGAACTCGTCGAACGGCTCTGGAGCAGCCTCGCCGCGATCTATGCCGCCCCGGGCCGCGTCGCGCGCTCCACCCTCGTCCACATGCTCGTCTGGATCGCCGGCACCTTCGAGGTTCAGGTCGCGCTGCATTTCATGGGTTACCCGGTGTCGTTCGCCGAGGCTCTGGTGATCGAAAGTCTCGGCCAGGCCGTCAGGGGGGCAGCCTTCGCGGTGCCTGGCGGTCTCGGGGTTCAGGAGGGCGGCCTCGTCGCGCTCTGCGCTCTTTTCGGCATTCCACCCGGCCCCGCTCTGGCGCTGTCAATTCTCAAGCGCGTTGCGGAACTGGCACTCGGGCTCCCGGCGCTGATCGCATGGCAGCTTCTGGAGGGACGGAGGGTTTTCCGCCGCTCCGAACCCGACGACGCCGTCACAGAGCCCCGCCAATGAACGCCGCAGCCATCGTCGTGTTGGCCCTTGCCGGCGCCGGGATCCTCTACCTCGTGCTTGCCTGCGCGATGGTGTTCCGGCTCGCGGCGCGACGGCCGCCCGAGCCCGCGACCTGGCCAGCGGTCTCGATCCTGAAGCCGCTTCACGGCGCGGAGCCGCGCCTGTTCGAAAACCTCTCCTCCTTCGTCGAGCAGGATTATCCGGGTCCGGTCCAGATCCTGTTCGGGGTGCAGCGGCCCGGGGATTCGGCCGTCGCCATCGTCCGCCGGCTGATCGAGGCCTATCCGGATCGCGACCTCGCGCTCGTCGTCGACGAGCGAAGCTGGGGCGAGAACCGGAAGGTCTCGAACCTCGCGAACCTCGCCGAGCGGGCGCGCCACGAGGTCGTCGTCCTGGCCGATAGCGACATGCGGGTCCGCCGGGATTATCTGCGGGGCGTCGTCGCGTGCCTCGCCGAGCCGGGCGTCGGGGCGGTCACCTGCCCCTATCATGGGATCGCGCTCCCGCCGCTGCCGGCGCGTTTCGTCGCCCTCGGCATCGATACGCATTTCCTTCCGGGCGTCACCGTGAGCGTGGGCCTCGGGATAGGACATCCTTGCCTCGGCTCGACCATCGCTCTGCGGCGGGAGACGCTGGAGGCGATCGGCGGCTTTCAAGCCATCGCGGATTCCCTCGCCGACGACCACGAGCTCGGCCGTCGGATCCGTGGGCAGGGCTTGGCGATCGCGACGACGCCGTTCTCGCTCGGTCACATTTGCGTGCAGGACAGCGCTGCCGCACTCCTCGCTCAGGAACTGCGCTGGTCACGGACGATCCGCCAGATCGAGCCGGCGGGCCATGTCGGCGCGCTCCTGACGCATCCGCTGGCCTTTGCGCTCGCGGCCTTCGCCCTGGCGCCGGGTCCTGTTGCGGGTGCTTTCGTCGCAGCCGCGCTGCTGGCGCGTCTCGCCCTCTGCATCGCGGTCGAACGCGCCTTCCGGCTGCCGCCGCATCCCTATTGGCTGATTCCGGTGCGAGACCTGCTCTCGTTCTTCGTCTATGCTGCGAGCTTCCTCGGCCGCTCGGTGCAGTGGCGTGGCCGACAATTCGACGTGACGCGCAAAGGTGCGTTGCTTCCCAGGGGCGTGACGCCCAACACGAGGTCGGACGCAGGATGATGCGGACGCTGTTTCTCCAGGCACCCTCCTTCGAGGGGTTCGACGGCGGTGCCGGGTCGCGCTACCAGGCGCGGCGCGAAATCCAGTCCTTCTGGTATCCGACCTGGCTCGCACAGCCGGCTGCCCTGGTCGAGAACTCGAAGCTGATCGACGCGCCTCCGCACCGGACGGGCGTCTCGGACGTGGTCGGGCAGGCGAAGGATTACGACCTCGCCGTGCTCCACACCTCGACGCCGTCCTTCGGCAGCGACGTGAAGGTGATCGAGGCCATGAAGGCGGCGAACCCGAACCTCAAGGTCGGGCTGATCGGGGCGAAGGTGGCCGTCCAGTCGGACGAGAGCCTCAAGGACGCGCCGGTCGTCGATTTCGTGGCCCGCAACGAATTCGACTTCACGATCAAGGACGTCGCCGACGGCAAGGACTGGGCCTCGATCCCCGGCCTCTCGTTTCGCAACGGCCAGGGCGTGATCGTGCACAACGAGGATCGCGCGATCATGCACGACATGGACGCGCTGCCCTTCGTGACGCCGGTCTACAAGCGCGACCTCGTGATGGAGAACTACTTCATCGGCTACCTGAAGCACCCCTATATCTCCCTCTATACGGGACGGGGCTGCAAGAGCCGTTGCACCTTCTGCCTCTGGCCGCAGACGGTGGGCGGCCACCGCTACCGCACGCGCTCGGTCGGGCACGTCATCGAGGAGGTGAAGTACATCCTCAAGGCCTTCCCGCAGATGAAGGAGCTGATGTTCGACGACGACACCTTCACGGACGACCTGCCGCGTGCGGAGGCGATCGCGAAGGAACTCGGCAAGCTCGGCGTCACCTGGTCCTGCAACGCGAAGGCGAACGTTCCGCGCGAGACGCTGAAGGTGCTCAAGGACAACGGCCTGCGTCTCCTCCTCGTCGGCTACGAGAGCGGCAACCAGCAGATCCTGCACAACATCAAGAAGGGCATGCGGGTCGAGGTCGCCGAGAAGTTCACGAAGGATTGCCACGAACTCGGCATCATCATCCACGGCACCTTCATCCTCGGCCTGCCCGGCGAGACCAAGGAGACGATCGCCGAGACGATCAAGTTCGCGACGCGGATCAACCCGCACACGATCCAGGTCTCGCTCGCCGCACCCTATCCCGGCACCTTCCTCTACAAGCAGGCGCTGGAGAACGGCTGGCTCGACGCGAGGAACGCAGAGCTGATCAACGACAACGGCATCCAGATCGCGCCGCTGCATTACGACCACCTCAGCCACACCGAGATCTTCAACTCGGTCGAGGATTTTTACCGGAAGTTCTATTTCCGCATCCCGAAGATCGCCTCGATCGTCGGCGAGATGGTCACGCAGCCCGACATGATGAAGCGGCGCCTGCGCGAGGGCGTCGAGTTCTTCCGCTTTCTCAAGGAGCGCCGTCAGGCTGCCTGAGGCCTCGCGATAGCGCGGCGGCGGGCGGGACGTCGGTCTCATCTCGACAGTCCGCCTTTCGGCCGTGCTACAGATGCGACCGAGGCGCGGCCGATCGCGCGACGCCCCTTGCGGGCGCGGTCAGCGGGCATAGGGCGTCGTCTCTCCAAGCTGTTCCGTAACAGCCTTTGCACCCCTCCGGCGCCGGCCTTCGGGCAGCCGGGATCGGGCCATGCGAGCTTCGGGCTCCCGCCCGGTCTCCTGCGGCGCCGGAGGGATCAATCACGAGGACGCGACGTGGAGATCGTCTTTCTCGCCATCCTTGCCGCGGTCGGCTTCGCGATCGCGTTCCGGGTGCGCCAGCAGAAGCAGGGCCGCATGACGGTCCATGCCTGGGAACTCGGGCTGCTCTACGTCGACGGACGCTTCGTCGAGGCGCTGCCGCCGGGCCGCTACAACACGCTCGGTTTCAGCGAACGTCTCGTCGTGAAGCTGCGGCGATTCCCGATCCCGGAGACGATCCATCAGATCGAGGTCACGAGCGCGGAGCGCCTGTCGTATCGGCTCTCAGCGACGATCGTCTTCGAGGTCGCGGACGCGCGCATCGCGCATGAGGGCCGCTACCAGGACATGCTCCGCCTCGCCGTGTCGGATGCCGTCGTCCAGATGGCCGCCGGGCGCAGCGTGGAATCGGTCCTCGGCGAACGCGCCAGTCTCGGTGCGACCATCCTCGCCGGGCTCGGGCAGCCGATCTGCGGCTGCACCGTCAAGCAGGTCGTCGTCACCGCCGTGACGCTGCCGCCGGAACTGCGCCGGCTCTACGCGGAGGTCGAGCGGGCGCGCCTCGAAGGTCAGGCTGCGCTCGAGCGGGCGCGCGGCGAACAGGCATCCCTGCGCTCGCTGGCGAATGCGGCCCGGATGCTGAAGGGAAATCCGGAGCTGATGAACCTGCGTCTCCTTCAGGCTCTCTCCACTCCCGGCGGCAAGGGCGCCACGCTGGTGTTGGGGCGGGACGCCTTGGCGGCAACGTCCGTCGGTGAGGACGAGGTGCGCTGAAGCACGCGGATCGGATCGCACGCAGCTTCACGAACATCGCCGACGATTGCGGTCTCGCACGAGGCTGCCGCAGGATAGAGACATCATGGCTTCGCCTCTCCCCGACACAGGCGCACGCTCCGACGGGATGTTCCGGGAGGCGCATCGACGGGCGCTCCAGGGAGCCGGACTCGTGCGGGCGGTGCTCGGCATCCTTCTCTATGTCGTCATTGCAGCGGCCGGCTCGGATCTTCAGCCCGACGAGATCGCAGTCCAGCGTCAAGTCGAGGCCGGGAAGATCTTCGTCATCGTCTTCAGTCTGATCGGACTGATGGTTCACGTCCTGGCGCGCAAGGATATCGGCACCCTCGTCTTGCCTTATGTCACGGTCGTGACCGACGCGACCCTCATCCTCGGCAACCTCGCCTACAATCATTTGACGACCGGCATACCGGGAAACATGACCTTCCTCTTCCCGGTGATTTGGGTCGTGCCGATCGCGCTCGCGGCGAACGCGATCTACCTTCGGCCGGGGCTGCAGATCGTCGCGACCGCAATTTATCTCGTCGGTATTCCGGCCATCTCTCTTGCCGCGGGTTACGTCAAAGGGGACGACCGGGTGCAGGCGGTCCTCCCGCTTCTGTCGTCTCTCGGGCAGAATCCGAACGAGGTCCGGATGGCGATGCTGGTCGCGAGCGGGCTCGTCCTCGTCCTCGCCGCCTATCAGGGGCAACGCCTTCTGGGGCATGCCGTCCACCAGATGGCACTGCGGCTCAATCTCACCCGCTACCTGCCTCAGGAACTCGCGCCCGTCCTCTCCGAGGGTTCGTTCGAGGAGCTCAGGGCCGGACAGCGGATGCCGGTGGCGCTGCTCTTCGTCGATATCCGCGGCTCGACCGCGTTGAGCGGCGCGATGGATCCCGCGGCGCTGGCTCGGTTCATCACGGCTTTCCGGCGCCGTGTCGCGCGCGCCGCCGCGCAACATGGGGGGATCATCGACAAGTTCGTCGGCGACGGGGCTTTCGTCGTGTTCGGCGTGCCGCGTCCGGGCGAGGACGACGCGGCGAGGGCGCTCGCCTGCGCGCTGACCCTCGCGGACCTCGTCGAGCGCTGGAACGCCAAGCGCGGCTTCGATCCGCCGGTGCGGGTCGGGATCGGCGTCCATTGCGGGGAGGTGTTCTGCGGCGTCGTCGGCGACGACGACCGGCTGGAATTCACCGTTCTCGGCGAGCCGGTCAACGTCGCCTCCCGGCTGGAAAGCGCGACCAAGACCTTCGGCGAGTCCATCCTCGCATCCAGCGACGTGATCGATGCCGCGGGCGAGGATCGGGCGCATTGGCGCGAGGTCTCGACAGAGCCGCTTCGGGGCGTCGGTCGGTCGATCGCGATCCTGGCTCCGCTGGCCGTCGATGCCGGGGCGCCCGCCACATGACGCCACCGCTGGCGGCGCTCCGCCGCCTGACCGTCACCGCAGACGATTTCGGCCTCGCGCCGGAGGTGAACGCGGCGGTCGAGCGCGCGCACCGCGAGGGCATCCTGACGGCCGCGAGCCTCATGGTCGCCGAGCCCCATGCAGCGGACGCCGTCGCGCGGGCACGGCGACTGCCCGGTCTCGGTGTCGGCCTCCACCTGACGCTGGTGGAGGGCAGGGCGGTTCTGCCGGCGAACGCGATCCCGGACCTGCTCGGGCGGAACGGCAGGCTGCGCACGGACCTCGCGCGCTACGGTGCGGCGATCTTCTTCCGGCCGGCCGTGAGGCGGCAGGTCGCGGCGGAGATCGAGGCCCAGTTCCGTGCCTTCGCGGCGACCGGATTGCCGTTGCACCACGTCGATGCGCACAAGCATTTCCATCTGCATCCGACCATCGCGGGGCTGCTGCTCGAGATCGGGCCCCGCTACGGCATGACGAGGCTGCGGGTGCCGGTCGAACCCGTCCGCGCGCTGCGGGAGGTCGAGCCGGTTGCGCCCGGCCTCGAGGCGCGGCTCGCCGGGCCCTACGCGCATCTTCTCAAGCGGCGCGTGCGCCGCGCGGGGCTGAGCACGGCCGATCAGGTCTTCGGCCTCGCCTGGTCGGGTGCGATGACGACGAATCGGATGTCCGGGCTGCTGCGGGCGCTGCCGCCGGGCGACACCGAGATCTACACCCATCCCGCGACGGCTGCGGGGTTCGATGGTGCCGCTCCCGGCTACCTCTATGCGGAGGAACTCGCGGCGCTGCTCGCGGAGGATTGCCGCGCCGCCGCTTCCCGGGCGCGCTAGACCCGGAGCCCGCGTGCACCACCGCACGCCGGCCCCGGCGAGATGCCTGCCCTGTCTCGGCAATCCTCGACGCTGCCGCCGATCCGGTGCATAATGCGGAGCAGCATGGGCAGAGCCGTCCCTCGAATCCTCCGATCCCGCCAGTCAAGGACGACACGATGAAGGTTGTACTCGCGCAGCCGCGAGGGTTCTGTGCCGGGGTGGTCCGCGCCATCGACATCGTCGAGAAGGCGCTGGAGAAGTATGGCGCGCCAATCTACGTGCGCCACGAGATCGTCCATAACAAGCACGTCGTCGAAAGCCTGAAGGCCAAGGGGGCGATCTTCGTCAAGGAACTGGACGAGGTGCCGGCCGGCGCGGTCACGGTCTTCTCGGCGCATGGCGTCGCGAAGTCTGTCCAGACCGACGCGAAGCTGCGCGATCTTCCGGTGCTCGACGCGACCTGCCCGCTGGTGACGAAGGTCCATAACCAGGGCCGTCGCTACGTCACCCAGGGCAGGACGCTGGTCCTCGTCGGCCATGCCGGGCATCCGGAGGTCGTCGGCACGCTCGGGCAGGTCGATGGCCCGGTCCATCTCGTGCAGACGATCGACGACGTGCCGACATTGCCCTTGGCCCTCGATGCGCCGATCGCCTACATCACCCAGACGACCCTCTCGGTCGACGACACGAAGCACATCATCGAGGCCTTGAAGGCCCGCTTCAGCGACGTGGTCGGGCCGGACACCAAGGACATCTGCTACGCGACGCAGAACCGTCAGGCGGCGGTCCGGCAATTGACCGGCATGGTGGACGTCCTGCTCGTCGTCGGCGCAAGCAATTCCTCGAACTCCAATCGCCTGCGCGACGTCGGCGAGGAGGCGGGCATCCCGTCCTATCTCGTCAATGACGGCAGCGAGGTCGATCCGGCCTGGCTCGTGGGTGCGAAGACCGTCGGGCTGACCGCCGGCGCCTCGGCGCCGGAGGTGCTCGTGGACAGCGTCATCGATGCGCTGCGCAAGATCGAGCCGGTCGAGGTCCAGCTTCTGGACGGGACCGAAGAGAACATCACCTTCAACCTGCCCTTCGCCCTGCGCGCGCAGCAGCCGGCCGGGCCCGCTGCTCAGAACGCGGCTTAGGAAGCAAGAGAGAACCGAACGTGGGAATTCCTCTCCGTCAGGTCATCGACGTCGGCGGCTACGTGGTCAAGCAGCACCTGATGGGGCGAAAACGCTACCCGCTCGTGCTGATGCTGGAGCCGCTCTTCCGCTGCAACCTCGCCTGCGCGGGTTGCGGCAAGATCGACTATCCGGACGAGATCCTGAACCGGCGCATCTCGGTCGAGGACGCGCTGGGTGCCGTGGACGAATGCGGTGCGCCCGTCATCGTGATGGCGGGCGGCGAGCCGCTGATCCACAAGGACCTGCCGAAGATCGTCGAGGGCATCATCGCGCGCAAGAAATACGCGATCGTCTGCACCAACGCGCTGCTGCTCGAGAAGAAGATCGACGACTACAAGCCCTCGCCCTACTTCACCTGGTCGATCCACCTCGATGGCGACGAGGAGATGCACGACAAGTCGGTCTGCCGGAAAGGCGTCTACGACAAGGCGGTATCGGCCTTGAAGCTCGCCAAGGAGAAGGGCTTCCGCGTCACCATCAACTGCACCTTCTTCAACGACGCGGATGCCGAGAAAGTCGCGAACTTCTTCGACAAGGTCACGGAACTGGGCGTCGACGGCATCACCGTCTCGCCGGGCTACGCCTACGAGCGCGCGCCCGACCAGAAGCACTTCCTCAATCGCCGCACGACCAAGGAGCTGTTCCGGGGCGTCTTCCGGCGCGGCCATATCGGTCGCGGCTCCAAGGGCAAGCGGGGCGGTGCGCGCTGGGCCTTCAACCAGTCCACCATGTTCCTCGACTTCCTGGCCGGCAACCAGACCTACAAGTGCACGCCCTGGGGCAACCCGACGCGCACGGTCTTCGGCTGGCAGAAGCCGTGCTACCTCCTCGGCGAAGGCTACGCGAAGACCTTCAAGGAGCTGATGGAAGACACGAACTGGGACAATTACGGCGTCGGCAACTATGAGAAATGCGCCGACTGCATGGTCCATTCGGGCTTCGAGGCGACGGCAGTGACCGATGTCTTCAAGCGCCCGTGGGAGGCCGCGAAAGTGTCGCTCTTCGGGATCAAGACGGAGGGCGCCTTCGCCGAGGAGATCGACATCTCCAAGCAGCGCCCGGCCGAATACGTCTTCTCGCGGAACGTGCAGCAGAAGCTGTCGGAGATCAACGCCGAGAAGGCGCGCAAGGCCGACGAGGCCAAGAAGACCGCCAACGCGGCCTGACGGACCCTGCGCCGCGTCGCAGCGGCGTCAGGCCAGCAGCGACGCCGCCCGGCGCAGCATCCGGAATGCCGCCGCGCCGTCGCGCGCGGTGCGGATGAGCGCGGGGATCTGCCCGGGATTGCGGACGAGGCTGCGCATCACCGCTGCAACGTCGATCCCGCCATCCTCGCGCATGGCGGCGATTGCAGCGGGTGGGATCGTTCCGTCGGCGGCATCCGAGATCACGCGCAGGACGCCGAAGGGCAGGGCATGCCGCGTGGCCCAGTCCGCAACGATATGCGATTCCATGTCGAGAGCTGCCGCACCGGTTCGCGCGCGCAGCGCGGCCTTCTCAGCCGCCGACGCGACAGGCGCATCGACGCCGAGCATCGCCCGGCCGCTTGCGAGGGGAATGCCGGCCGTCTCCGCACGCCGGATCCAATCCGCGACGAGAGAAACCGAGCAGGGGTAGGACCGGTCCTCGCTGCGCACCTCGTCCGCGATCACGATATCGCCGGCCCCGAGGCCCGGCTCCAATCCGCCGGCGAGGCCGAAGCTGACGACGCCGGACATCGACGTCGGATCGGTCCGGCTCAGGTGCAGTTCCAGTCGGGACCGCCTGCCGCCGCTGACGAGGCGCGCGAAGCCCGATCCCGGCACCGCATCCGCTTCCCGGCTCAGCCCGCAGACGATCAGAAGCGTCATCGGCGCGGGGTGGCTAGCGCGACCGGCCGCGACAGGCGCCCTGGTGGCGCAGCCTGACGCCCGCCGCCCGCATCATGCAGTCGTTCGAATAGGTGCGGCCGTCCCGGCCGCAGACCGGGCGGAAGATCATGGGGCACATGACCCGATCGTCGCGCGGCCGCACGCAGACCCCCATCCGGTCGGTGCCGCGACGGCTTTCGAGCTGACAGGTCAGGCCCGGCGCGCAGCGGAAGCCGGCGACGCCCCCGCACGGCCGGCCGGGGCCGGACGGCTCGCGCGCTGAGGCCGCGCCCGCCATCGACATCACGACGGCGAGAGCGGCGGAAGCCTGGATCAAGCGCCGCATCACGTCTTCGTCCTCCGTCTTATACGCCCCAGGCCACGCGCTTGACGTTGGAGGCCTTGAGATTGCGGTAGCGCGCCATGGCCCAGAGCGGAAAATACTTCGGATAGCCATGGTAGCGCAGGTAGAAGACACGGGGGAAGCCGCCGCCGGTATAGTGTTCCTGCCCCCAGAGCCCGTCTTCTTCCTGGTGTGCGACGAGATAGGCGATGCCTCGCGCGACGGCCGGGTTGTCCGTCTCTCCTGCCGCCATCAGGCCGAGGAGGGCCCAGGCCGTCTGCGATGCGGTGGACGGGGCCGGCTCGTAGCCGGAATAGTCGAGCTTGTAGCTGTCGGCATCCTCGCCCCAGCCACCGTCGGGGTTCTGGACGGACAGGAGCCAGGCGACGCCCTTGCGCACGCTCGGCGCAGTCGGCTCGACGCCGGCGGCATTCAGCGCGCAGAGGGCGGACCAGGTGCCGTAGACGTAGTTCACGCCCCACCGCCCGAACCAGCTTCCATCGGCCATCTGCTCCGCTTCGACGTAGCGGATCGCGGCCTGCATGCGCGGCGAATCCTTCGGCTCGCCCATCTGGGCGAGAAAGCCGATGCAGCGCGCCGACACGTCGACCGTTGGCGGGTCGAGCAGGGCACCATGGTCGGCGAAGGGGATGTTGTTGAGGTAGTGGTAGGTGTTGTCGGCATCGAAGGCGCCCCAGCCGCCGTTCGTGCTCTGCATGCCTTCGGTCCATTCGAGAGCGCGCTTGATGGGCTCGTCGAAGGTCGCGCCGTCGGCCAGCTTGGGCTTCAGCCTGTCCATGGCCATCGCGACGACGGCGGTGTCGTCGGTGTCGGGATAATGGTCGTTGCCGTATTGGAAGGCCCAGCCGCCTGGCCGGAGCCCCGGCCGGGCTTCCGCCCAATCTCCCTCGACATCGAGGATCTGGTGCGGCTTCAGCCAGCGCAGGGCTTCTGCAGCGGCGGCCTCGGCACGCGGATCGCCCGTCTCGATCATGGCATGGGCGGCAAGACCCGTATCCCAGATCGGCGAGACGCATGGCTGGCAATAAGCCTCGTCGTCCTTCTCGACGACGAGCTTGGCGAGGGCGAGCCGCGCGATCGCGTAATCGGGGTGGTCGGGCTTGTAGCCGAGCGTGTGGAACATCATCACGGCATTCGCCATGGCCGGATAGATCGCGCCGAGGCCGTCCTCGCCGTTCAGACGCTCCTTGGTGAAGTCGACGACCTTGGCGATGGCCCGCTCGCGCGTCCCTTTCGGCCAAGCCCGGTCGACGCCCTTCAGAACGACGTCGAGGCCGCCGAAGAAGGCGGCCCAGCCGGGCTTCACGTGGCTCTTCTCCTTCGGCGGCCGCGGCGCGCCCTTCGGCAGGAACAGCTCCGACACGCCGATGCCGCGCGGATTGGCGCCCTGCGGCTTCAGCGCCATCAGCACCAGGAGAGGCGCGAGCACGGTCCGCGCCCAGTAGGACATCTTCGACAGGTGGATCGGGAACCAGCGCGGCAGGAGGATCATCTCGACGGGCATCGAGGGGATCGCGCGCCAGGAGATCTGGCCGAACAAGGCGAGCTGGATCTTCGTGAAGACGTTCGCGCGCTCGGCTCCGCCATAGGCGAGCGTCGCCTCGCGGGCCCGCACCATATGAGGGGCGTCGGGATCGTCCCCGATCATCTTCAGCGCGTAATAGGCCTTCACCGTCGCCGAGATGTTGAAGGCGCCGCCATGAAAGAGCGGCCAGCCGCCATGCTCGCCCTGGATACGGCGCAGATAGCGGCCGATCTTCGCCTCGAGGTCGAGATTGGGCTCCTCGCCGAGAAAATGACCGAGGAGGACGTATTCGGCCGGAATGGTCGCGTCGGCCTCAAGTTCGAAGCACCAATGACCGTCGCTCTTCCGGGCCGTGAGCAGGGCGTCGGTCGCCCGAGCGATGGACGCGTCGAGCGAGGCGTCGGCGGGATGAAGATCGGTCGCGATGGGGCTGATGAAGTTCACGATCGGCTTTGTTCCATGGAAGCGGCCGCCATACCATTATCGTGCTGCAACATGGACGCGGCCAAAGCGCCCGATCCGATGGCGCCCTCGATCGTCGCGGGCAAGCCGTTCGCGACCCAGTCCCCCGCAAGAACGAGGTTCGACAGATGCGTGCGCGCACCGGGGCGCCGCGTCTCCTGGGACGGGAGCGCCGCGAAGGTCGCGCGCTTCTCCTTCACGATCTGCCAGGGCGGCATCGGATCGCGCGGCAGGCCGGTCGCCTGGGCGACCTCCGCCCAGATTCGGGCTGCGATCTCTTCCCGCGGGATGTCGAACAGCCGGTCGGCCGCGCTGATCGTCACCGACAGGCGGTCGGGATAGGCGAAGAGCCACTCGGCCGTCGCTCCGATGAGACCCAGGAGCCGAGGCTGGCCCGCCGGCGGGGCGATGGCGAAATGCGCGTTCAGGATACCTCGGAACTCGTCGGGGGCCGAGATATCCGGCAGCAGTTCCGTTGCGACCCAAGGCGGGACGGCAAGGACCACTTGATCCTGTGCGCCGAGCTCGACCGACTCGTCCGTGAAAACGAGCCGGGACGCGCGCCCGTCCACGCTCTCGATGGCCCGGAGCCGGGCTCCGAAGCGCCGTTCGGCGCGGTGCTCCAGGAGATAGCCGAGCGCAGGGTCGACGAAGGCCGTAGACAGCCCGTGCGTCGCGATCAGAGGCCGGCAGGCGTACCCGCCCGCCCCGAGCGTGTCGCGGATGATCGCCGCCGCCGGACCAGCCGCGCTGTCCTCCGGCTCCGTGTTGAGTGCGGCGAGCAGCACCGGACGCCAGAGCCGCTGCCAAAGGAGCCCGCGATCCGGCATGACCGAGCCGACGGTCGCGGTGTGATCGGCGCGCAGGAGGTGCATCGGCGCGAGATAGTCGCGCAGATGTGTGCCCGGCACCCTGCGGGACGGAAAGGCCACCCACCATGGCAGCCGGCCGGCATTGGGGCGGAGTTGCCAGCGCAAGCCGCTGGGTATGTCGAGAAACGCGAACACGGCCTGATCGGGGCCTTCGAGCGCGTCCCGGCCACCGACCCGGCGCAGATACGCCATCGCGTCTCGGTTGCCGGACAGGAGAAGATGATTGCCGTTGTCGATCGCGAGACCGAGGGCCGGATCGAAGTAGGACCGGCAGCGCCCGCCGGCCGCCTTCGCCGCCTCGTACAGAACGACAGCGCGGCCCGCCTCGGCGAGCGCAGTCGCCGCGCTCAGGCCTGCGATCCCCGCGCCGACGACATGGACCCTGCCGCCCGTCATCGGAAGAACTGCCGCACCAGGGCGAGGACGAGCTTGCCCTTCTGCACTCCGACGCGGGGCCGGGGCGGCGCGAAGCCGCGAACCAGCAGCCGGTCGAGCACTGACCGATAGGCCGCCTCCATGAGGCGCGGTGCCCGCACGATGCTGCGAGGCTGGCCCTGCATGAGCCGGTCTGCCTGCTCGTAATGGTGATGCGCCCGTGCGGCGACCTCGCGGCAGGCCTCGTCGAGGCCGGGATGGGCGAGGACGGCGGCCGGCGACAGGTCCGTCATCCCTGCCTTTTCGAGCGCCTCGCGGGGAAGGTAGAGGCGATCGATGGCCGCGTCCTCGTCGACGTCGCGCAGGATGTTGGTCAGTTGCAGGGCGCGCCCGAGATGATGGGCGAGAGCGTCTCCGCGGTCCTTCTCGAGGCCGAAGACACGCGTCGAGAGACGACCGACGGCGCTTGCGACGCGGTCGCAATAGAGGTCCAGCGTCGACCAGTCCGGCGCCTGGATGTCAGCCGTGACATCCATCTCCATCCCGTCGATCACGTCGAGAAAGTTGGTGTGTTCCAGGCCGTAGGCCTCCACGTGAGGCGCGAGGAAGGCGACGTTCGGCCGGACGTCGCCGCGATACAGCGCGTCGATATCCTCCCGCCACTGGTCGAGGGCGATCTTCCGCTCGGGCCGCGGCCCGCCGTCGTCGGCGATGTCGTCCACGATCCGGCAGAAGCCGTAGATCGCGAACATGGCCTCGCGCTTCGGCTTCGGCAGCAGCCGCATGCCGAGATAGAACGAGGAGCCGGATGCGGGCTGCGCGGAGCCGGCCGTAGCGCTCATCGGGCCGCTCCGAGCGATGCCGGCGGTGTTCCCCGTCCTCGCTGCCAGAGGCCGCGCGCGACGCCGGCGATGGCGAGGGCGAGGGCTTCTCCCTTGCCCGCATGGACGCGATCGACGAGCGGATCGCGCCGCTCGAGCTTTCCGACGAGCGACTCGGCGAGCCGCTGGATGACCGCCACTTCGAGCCCGAGCCGCCGATCCGCGATCAGGGCGGGGAAGGTGCTGCTCTGCGCGAGGAGGCCCGAGGTCCGCATCGCGAGTTCGCGGATCACGCCGAGGAGGGCAGGGGAGGCGCGCTCGGCCCCCAGCATCTCGATCGTCGCGCCGTGCCGCGCCATGGCATCCTCCGGAAGGTAGACGCGATCCAGGTTCCGGTAGTCCTTGCCGCAATCCTGAAGGTGGTTGATCACCTGGAGCGCTGCGCAAAGCGGGTCCGACGCGCGCCAGGTCGACCTTTCCTCGCCATGGACGTCGAGCACGAAGCGGCCCACCGGCATCGCCGAGAGCGAGCAATAGTGCATGAGGTCGTCCCAGTCGCGCGTGCGGGATTTCCGTGCGTCAAGGCGGAAGGCGTCGAGGAGATGCTGAGCGTGGATCGGCGCGAGGCCACGTTCCGAAAGGGCGCGGCGAAGAGGCTCCGCCTCGGGATCCGAAGGCCCGGTTCCGAGCAGCGAGGCCTCGAGCGCATCGAGAAGCCGCAGCTTCTCGTCGGATGACAGGTCCGCGTGATCGGCGACGTCGTCCGCCGCCCGCACGAATCGATAGAAGGCCAAAATCGGCCCGCGATGGCGCGGATGGATCAGACGAGAGGCGACGGGAAAGTTCTCGTCCTTGTGCCCCTTTCCGGATTTCGTCTCGCTGGCGCTGATGGTCATGTGAGATATCCCGCGCCACGGAACCAGGCGACCGCGTCGGCCAGGCCTTCGCGATAGGGCCGCGAGACATAGCCCAGCTCCGCGCGCGCCTTCCGATCGTCGAAGAACATACGATATTTCGCCATCCGCAGGGCGTCCCGTGAGACGAAGGGTTCTCGCCCGCTGATGACGGCCAGCGCCTCCGCGACCACGGCCACCGGCCAGATCGCAGTCCGGGGGAAGCGCAGGCGCGGCGCCCGGCGTCCCACGAGCGCCGCGATATCGGCGAGCAACTGGGAGAGCAGGACATTCTCGCCGCCGAGGATGTAGCGCTCGCCGATCCGACCCCGGCGCAGCGCCGCGAGATGTCCGGCCGCGACGTCGTCGACATGGACGAGGTTGAGGCCCGTATCGACATAGCCCGGCATCCGGCCGGAAGCCGCCTCGACGATGATGCGGCCCGTCGGCGTCGGCTTGACGTCGCCCGGTCCGACCGGCGTCGACGGGTGGACGATGACGGCCGGCAGCCCGTCCGCGATCATCGCCTCAACGGCGCGCTCCGCCAGGACCTTGCTGCGCTTGTAGGTGCCGATCGCCTCCGTCGGAGCCAGCGCGCCGGCTTCGTTGCCGCCGGGCCTCAGAGTCGCGGTGCTCGAGGTGTAGACGATCCGCTCGGTTCCGGCGGACATGGCGGCGCGCATCAGGTTTCGCGTGCCTTCGACATTCGTCCGCTCCATCTCGCCCGGATGGCGCGCCCAGAGACGATAATCGGCCGCGGCATGGACGAGGTAACGCACGCCGTCGAGCGCCGGCGGCAGGGAGGCGGGATCGTTCAGGTCGCCGACGAACACGTCATCTGCCGGATCGATGTTGGTGCGGACGCTGGATGGCCGGATCAGGACACGGACGGTGTATCCGGCTCGTCGAGCCGTGGCTGCGATCGCCGAGCCGACGAAGCCCGAGGCACCGGTGACGAGAACCGTTCCGGTCGCCTGCTCCGTCATATCAGCGGCGGGCCGCTCAGGCGCGGGCCTTCAGGCCGCCTGCATTGCTGCCGAGGACGTCGAAGACGCGCTTGACGATCGCGGCCGCATCCAGCTCCGCCTGAGCGTACATCCGATCCGGCTTGTCATGGTCGAGATAGGTATCCGGCAGCACGAGCGACCGGACCTTGAGGCCGCGATCGAGCATTCCGCGCTCCGCGAGGAGCTGCAGCACGAACGAGCCGAAGCCGCCGACCGAACCTTCTTCGAGCGTGATGAGGACCTCGTGGTCGCGGGCGAGGCGCAGGATCATGGTCTCGTCGAGCGGCTTCGCGAAGCGGGCATCGGCCACTGTGGTCGACAATCCGCGTGCCTCGAGTTCCTCGGCCGCCTTCAGGGCCTCGGCGAGCCGCGTGCCGAGCGACAGGATCGCGACCCGGGTCCCTTCGCGAACGATCCGGCCTTCACCGATCCGCAGGATGCGGCCGCGCTCGGGCATCTCGACCCCGACGCCCTCGCCCCGGGGGAAGCGGAAGGCGATGGGGCCGTCATCATAGGCCGCCGCCGTCGCCACCATATGAGCAAGCTCGGCCTCGTCGGCCGCCGCCATGATGGTCATGCTGGGAAGGCAGCCGAGATAGGCGATGTCGAAGGAGCCCGCATGGGTGGCGCCGTCCGCCCCGACGAGGCCCGCCCGGTCGAGCGCGAAGCGGACCGGCAGGTTCTGGAGCGCGACGTCGTGGACCACCTGATCGTAGCCGCGCTGGAGGAAGGTCGAATAGATGGCGCAGAAGGGCTTCAGGCCCTCCGTCGCCATGCCGGCGGCGAAGGTCACCGCATGCTGCTCGGCGATCCCGACGTCGAACGTCCGGTCGGGAAACTCCTTGGCGAAGGCGTCGAGCCCGGTGCCGGACGGCATCGCGGCCGTGACGGCGACGATGCGCCTGTCGTCGCGCGCCTCCTTGGCGAGGTGCTCCGCGAAGACCTTGGTATAGGCCGGTGCATTGGCCTTGGCCTTCGCCTGGGTACCCGTGACGACATCGAACGGCACGACGCCGTGATACTTGTCGGCCGATTCCTCGGCCGGGGCGTAGCCCTTGCCCTTCTGGGTGACGACGTGGACGAGGATCGGGCCCGTCTCCGTGTCCCGGACGTTCTTCAGCACGGGCAGCAGGTGGTCGAGGTTATGGCCGTCGACCGGGCCGACATAATAGAAGCCGAGCTCCTCGAACAGCGTTCCGCCGGTCACGAAGCTGCGCGCGAACTCCTCGGCCTTCGCCGCCTTCTCGTGCAGAAAGCGCGGCAGCTTTTCGGCGAGATGCTTACCGATTTCCCGCAAGGACCGGTACGTTTTTCCCGAAACGAGACGTGCGAGATAGGCCGACATCGCGCCGGTCGGGGGCGCGATCGACATGTCGTTGTCGTTGAGGACGACGATCAGGCGGCTCTTGAGATGGCCTGCATTGTTCATGGCCTCGTAGGCCATGCCCGCCGACATCGCTCCGTCACCGATGACGGCGATGACGTTGTTCGTGCCGCCCTGCTGGTCGCGGGCGACGGCCATGCCGAGGCCGGCCGAGATCGAGGTCGAGGAATGGGCCGCGCCGAAGGGGTCGTATTCGCTCTCCGACCGCTTGGTGAAGCCGGACAGGCCTCCGCCCTGGCGCAGGGTGCGAATGCGGTCGCGGCGGCCGGTGAGGATCTTATGGGGATAGGCCTGGTGGCCGACGTCCCAGATCACACGATCGCGCGGGGTGTCAAAGACGTAATGGAGAGCGACCGTCAGCTCCACCACCCCGAGACCGGCGCCCAGATGCCCCCCCGTGACCGAGACGGCGTCGATGGTCTCGGCGCGCAATTCCTCGGCCAGAGTCGTCAGCTGGGATTCGGGCAGTTTGCGAAGGTCTTCCGGGGTGTCGACCCGGTCGAGCAGCGGAGTGGAAACGGGCAACGATGTTCTCGTCGTAACTTGATCTGGTTCCAAACACCTCTGCACCCTTTTGAGCCAAAAGAGAACCCGTCTCTGCGGCGTTGAGGGGAGGGGCGGCGGAGTTCGGCGTCAGCTTTGCCGTTCGGCGACGAAGACGGCGGTGCGGGCGAGGGCATCCCCGGCCGGTCCGAAAGCCGTAAGGGAATCGCGCGCTTCGTCGACGAGCCGGCGCAGGCGCGATCGGGCCCCGTCGACTCCGTAAAGGGAGACGAGGGTGGCCTTGCCGCGGGCGGCATCCTTGCCGGTCGCCTTGCCGACGAGGTCGGCTTCTCCCTCGGCGTCGAGCAGGTCGTCGGCGACCTGAAAGGCCTGGCCGAGCGCCCGGCCGTATGCCGCAAGGGCATTGCGCTGGGAGTCCTCGGCGCGGCCGATGATGGCGCCCATGTCCACCGAGGCTGCGAGAATCGCGCCGGTCTTCATCGCCTGAAGCCGCAGCGTGTCCTCTTCGCTGCCCGCGATGGGCTTGCCGTCGGCCGCGAACCGACCTTCGGCCTCGAGGTCCAGCATCTGGCCCCCGACCATGCCGCCGAGGCCGGAGGCCCGGCTGAGCGCCAGGACGAGCGCGATGCGCACCGCCGGATCCGGATCGGTCGGCGTATCGGCCAGCATGTCGAACGCGAGGGTCAGGAGGCCGTCGCCGGCGAGAATCGCCGTGGCGACGTCGAAAGCGCGATGCACGGTCGGTTTGCCGCGACGCAGTTCGTCGTCGTCCATCGCCGGGAGATCGTCATGGACGAGGCTGTAGCCGTGGACGCACTCGACCGCCGCCGCGGCCCGGAGCACGCCTTCGTCCTCGCGCCCGAAGAGCCGGGCGGTCTCGACCACGAGATGCGGCCGCAGGCGCTTGCCTCCGCCGAGCATCGCATAGCGCATGGCATCCAGGACGCGGGGCGGCCGTGCGATCTCGCCGGGCATCGGCGAGGATGACAGCAGCCGGTCGAGAAGGCTCTCGATCGCGGCGGCCGTTCCTTCGAGACGGGCTCGGAACGCGTCTTTGCTCAAGGCTGGTACACCTGGATTCAATCTAAGCTGCGGCTTCGCCGATCCCGTCAATCAGGTCAACGCCGCTGCGATCGGCACGGTGCGCGTTCACGATACGGAACGGAGATCTCCCCATAGCCACGATCTTGCCCCAACTTCGTGGCATGGCCGCCGGATGAATACCCATCCCTACACACTCGATGTTCAGGTCTCCACGCGCTCGCCGGGCGCTTTCGAATGGACGATTCGGCGCCATGGCAAGCTGATTCAGCGCTCGGATCGGCTCCAGCGCTCGGAGGATGCCGCGCGCCGGGACGGCGAGAAGGCGCTCGAGCGCCAGTTCACGGAAGGTCAGACCCGCTAGGGTCCTTTGATGTGAGGCGGCGTCGTACGCCGCCTCACCCCCGCTGCAGCCGAGGCGGCGCAGCTTTCGGATCGTCCGGACACCGATAGTCGAATTCCCGCTGCAGGCCGGTGATGTCGCGCTCCCGCGTGATCCTGCAGAGCGGCCGCTTCGCCCTTTCCTCGAGATAGATTCGAGCGACCTCGCGCTGGCGCACCGCACGATCGGCCCCGCCTTCGAGGCAGCCGCCGACCAATTCGCTCACAGGGTTCGTGACCACGATCAGCGAGCGCGCGTCATAGCGGTCGAACACCTCGTAGGCGTCGCGGCAGCGCAGCTTGACCGTGACGCCCTTCACGGCCCCGTAACGCTCCATCGTATACGTGAAGCTGTCATTCGCGCAGGCGCCGACGAAGGCGAGCCCGCCGGCGGCCAGAGCGATTCGAAGGCGACGGATCATCGGCAACAGGCCCTTTGGCTTCTGGAACCGCTCCGCTCGGCGAAACGGCCTCGTCTCCGGGTCGGGGCCGCGCTGGCGCCTCACCGAAATCCCGCCTTACGCGATCCGGCGCGCGATGTCCGCAGCGCGGCGGCAACACGGGGCTGGCGTCGACATGTCGACCGCGCCGAGGCAGACATCGTTGACTCCTGCGGGCTTCGGCCTTAAGGGCACCAGTCCATCGAGCCGATAGACACCGTCGCACGGCGCTCCCCGAAAGGGTGTGCCTGCGTTTTATGCGCGTTTGACGGCTGGAGAATCGCTCGAAAGCAGTTTTAGAAACACCTTTCCGAAGGTGTCGAGGAGAAGGCGGCGTGGCCCGTATCGCAGGCGTCAACATTCCGACGAACAAGCGCGTCGTGATCGCGCTTCAGTATATTCACGGTATCGGCGCCAGAAAGGCGCAGGAGATCGTCGAGAAGGTTTCGATCCCGGCCGAGCGCCGCGTGAACCAGCTCACCGATGCCGAGGTGCTTCAGATCCGCGAGACGATCGACCGGGATTACCAGGTCGAGGGCGATCTTCGCCGCGAGGTCTCGATGAACATCAAGCGGCTGATGGATCTCGGCTGCTACCGCGGCCTCCGTCATCGCCGCAACCTGCCCGTCCGCGGTCAGCGCACCCACACCAACGCTCGCACCCGCAAGGGCAAGTCCAAGCCGATCGCCGGCAAGAAGAAGTGACCTGACGCGCCTTCGGCGCGACAGGTCATCCCCGGGCTCGTCCCGGGGATCGGGCACCGGAATGCCCAACCCGATCCTGGTCCTCAGCCTCGCTGCGGTCGGGACGACAGACGCCCGGTACGCCGGGCCGATTACCTCCATCCCGAGCGCCTGGAGATACGGGCGCGCCTGAAGGATCTCACGAGACATGGCAAAAGAAGCAACCCGCGTCCGCCGCCGCGAACGCAAGAACATCGTGTCGGGCGTCGCCCATGTGCACGCCTCGTTCAACAACACGATGATCACGATCACGGACGCGCAGGGGAACACGATCTCCTGGTCGTCGGCCGGCGCGATGGGCTTCAAGGGCTCCCGCAAGTCCACCCCCTACGCGGCTCAGGTCGCGGCCGAGGATGCGGCCCGCAAGGCCTCCGAACACGGCATGCGGACCCTCGAGGTCGAGGTGTCCGGTCCCGGCTCCGGGCGCGAGTCGGCACTTCGCGCTCTCCAGGCCACCGGTTTCACGGTGACGTCGATCCGGGACGTGACGCCCATCCCGCATAACGGCTGCCGGCCGCGCAAGCGCCGCCGCGTCTGATGCATCCGGGGCCTTGCGGCCCCATCCAATCATGCGATCGGGCGGGGCGCGGCTCAAAACCGCTGTCCCGCGATCGCCGTTCGAGGGGTAGGCCCGTGATTCAGAAGAACTGGAAAGAGCTGATCAAGCCGAACAAGCTCGCCATCACGCAGGGCGACGATCCGAAGCGTGTCGCGACGATGGTCGCCGAGCCGCTGGAGCGCGGCTTCGGCACCACGCTCGGCAACGCGCTGCGGCGCGTGCTGCTGTCGTCGCTCCAGGGTGCGGCGGTGACGTCCGTGCACATCGACGGCGTGCTGCACGAGTTCTCGTCCATCCCGGGCGTCCGCGAGGACGTGACCGACATCATCCTGAACGTGAAGACGATCGCGATCCGGATGCAGTCGGACACGCCGAAGCGTCTGTCGCTCCGCAAGACCGGTCCCGGCACCGTCACCGCCGGCGACATCAACACGACGGGCGACATCCAGGTCCTGAACCCCGACCTCGTGCTCTGCACGCTGGACGAGGGCGCCGAGATCCGGATGGAGTTCACGGTCACGAACGGCAAGGGCTACGTCCCCTCCGAGCGCAACCGTCCCGAAGACGCGCCGATCGGCCTCATCCCGGTCGACAGCCTGTTCTCGCCGGTCCGCAAGGTCTCCTTCCGCGTCGAGAACACCCGCGAAGGCCAGGATCTCGACAAGGACAAGCTGACCATGACGGTCGAGACCAACGGCGCGGTCTCGCCGGAGGATGCCGTCGCCTACGCCGCGCGCATCATCCAGGACCAGCTCTCAGTCTTCGTGAACTTCGAGGAGCCGCGCCGCGAGGAGGCCCAGGCCCTGGCGCCGCAGCTTCCGTTCAATCCGGCGCTCCTCAAGAAGGTCGACGAGCTCGAACTGTCGGTGCGCTCGGCGAACTGCCTGAAGAACGACAACATCGTCTATATCGGCGACCTGATCCAGAAGTCGGAGGGCGAGATGCTGCGCACCCCGAACTTCGGCCGCAAGTCGCTCAACGAGATCAAGGAAGTGCTCGCCGGCATGGGCCTGCATCTCGGCATGGAAGTGCCGGGCTGGCCGCCGGAGAACATCGAGGACCTCGCCAAGCGCTTCGAAGAGCACTACTGAGGCGCCGGATCGCTTCTCCCCTCGTGGGAGAAGTCGAGCGACGCGAGGCGTCGGCCGGATGAGGGGATTTCCTCTCCGGTAGACTCGGGGGGCTCGCCCCTCACCCGGTTGCGCTGGCGCGCAACGCGATCTCTCCCGCAAGGGGAGAGGTAAAAAACGTCAACTCAAAAGGAACGGCCGACCCTTGGCACGGCGGCCGTGAAGATCAGGAGAGCCCATCATGCGTCACGGATTCCGCGGTCGCCGCTTCAACCGTTCGGCCGAGCATCGCAAGGCGATGTTCGCGAACATGTCGGCGGCCCTCATCAAGCACGAGCAGATCGTCACCACGCTGCCGAAGGCGAAGGACCTGCGTCCGGTCGTCGAGAAGCTCATCACGCTCGGCAAGCGCGGCGACCTTCACGCCCGCCGCAACGCCATGTCCCAGCTTCGCGACGAGGACATGGTCAAGAAGCTCTTCGCCGTGCTCGGCCCGCGCTACAAGGACCGTTCCGGCGGCTATTGCCGCGTGATGAAGGCCGGCTTCCGCCAGGGCGACAACGCGCCTCTCGCCGTGATCGAGTTCGTCGATCGCGACGTCGATGCCAAGGGCAAGGACTCCGGCCCGTCGCAGAAGGTCGAGACGGACGAAGCCGCCGCATAAGGCGACGTCCTCTCACGAGTTCGAAGGCCGCGACGATGTCGCGGCCTTTTTCGTTTCCGGTCACTCTCGCCGATCGGGTTAAACTCTTGGCATCCTGCGCCGGTGCAGAGTGAACCCCCGACCGGAGCGGCTTCAGTCTTGGGAACCATTCACCGCCTGCAATACCTGCGCGGCCTGGCCGCGATGCTGGTCGTCCTCTCGCACGGCCTGATCAAGGTCGACCGGATCTGCGAGATTCAGGGCTGGCCGCAGCCCGGCCTGCGGATCGACGGTACGTTCGGGGTCGATATCTTCTTTGTTATCAGCGGGTTCCTGATGTGTGTTACGGCATCAGGCGAGTTCGGGCAGCCGGGCGCGACGGGCCGGTTCATGCTCCGGCGCGTCATCCGGATCGTGCCGCTCTACTGGCTGTTCATCGCCATCGAGGTGCTGTTGCGGGTCATCAAGCCCGATGCGGCCGGCACGCCATTCGGGGCGACCGAGGTGCTGCTGTCGATGCTCTTCATCCCCTACGGCCTCCAGGACGGCATGTTCCGGCCGGTGGTCGGGCTCGGATGGAGCCTGAATTACGAGATGTTCTTCTACAGCCTGTTCGCGCTCGGGCTGGTCCTGCGGCGGGATCTCGGGCTCCTCGTGATCGGGCTCGGGATGATCGGCCTGGTCGGGCTCGGGCACGCGACGCAGCCGGAGGGAACGATCGCGGTCGCCTGGACCGCTCCGCTCCTGCTCGAGTTCCTGCTCGGCGTGGGGCTTGGGCGGCTCTATCTCGCCGCGCGGCAGCGTGGGCGCCTGCTGCCGATCCCCTATCCCTTCGTCATCGCCATCGGGCTCGCGGTGATCGAAATGACGTTCTTTCCGGGGACCGACTCGGAGGCGCTCGGCTGGCGGCCGCTCCATTGGGGCGTCGCCGGGCTCATCGTCGCGGTGAACGTGTTCGCGATCCCGGATCGCCGCTTCGAGCAGACGCGTCTCGCGCTCTTTCTCAAGGCCGTGGGCGATTCGTCCTACAGCCTCTATCTCGGGCACGGGCTCGTGCTGACGATCACGGCCAGGATCTGGATCACGCTGGGATTCGGCCGGGAATGGCTTCCGGCCTATTTCGTCCTCGCGGTCCTCTCGACGATCCCAGCGGCCTGGCTGCTCTACCGATGGATCGAACGGCCGGTGACGGCGGCGCTGTCGGCGTGGCTCGTCGGCCGACCGCCGCGCACGATGCGTCCCAACGAGGCGGTGCCGCCGCTCAGCCCTGTCGCCTGACCCGGACGCGCAGAGCCCTCCGGCCGGCCGTCAGGAGCGCGATCCGGCTGCGAGCCTCGTCGGGGCGTCCGACATCACGCTCGCCTGAAGCGCCGGCGCCTGAAGGTGGGCAATCTGCGCATAGACCTCCTCGAGGCGGTCGAGATGCGCGTCGAGCGTCAGGGGACGCGCCCAGTACCGGTCGTAGGCAGCGCGCGACATCCGCGCGACGAGCGCGTCATCCGAGAGCGTGGTCAGGCAGCGGGCGAGGTCGCCGACATCGCTCGTGCGGAACCAGAGCCCCGTCTCGCCATCGACGACCGATTCCCGTCCGGCGCAGACGTCGCTCACGATCACCGGCGTGCCGACGGCAAGCGATTCGAGCACGGTGAGCGGCTGGCCCTCGTACCAGACGGAGGGGAAGACGAGCGCCCGTGCCTCGCGCATCAGCATCCGCACCTCGGCGGGCGACTTCCAGCCGAGGAAGGTCGCCCCGGGGTAGCGCGTCCGCAACTCGTCGCCGCTCGGGCCGTCGCCGACGAAGGTCGCCGGGATGCCCGCCTGGTCGGCTGCCTGGGCGAAGAGCGCGGCCCCCTTTTCCGGCGAGAGGCGCCCGACGAACAGGAACCCGCCCGAGGCTGGATCGGTCTTCGGGCCGAGATCGGGCACGTCGATCGGGTTGTCGACGCGGTAGAAGCTCGTGCCGGGTCGGAAATAGGGCCCGGCCACCTCGACCTGGAGATCGCTGATCGTGATCACGTGCCGGCAGGCCTCGGGCAGGCCGCTGAGATGGTCGAGCGCTGCGTGGCGGACGAGGCGGAGCACCTTGCGGGGATAGTTCCGGCTGTCGCAATTGCGCGTGATGCAGGCGAGCGACATCGGCGTCCGGTGGCACACCGTCTCGGCAGGGTAATCGTAGAAGCCGCCGTTGGGGCAGACGAGGAAGAACTCGTGCATCGTATAGGCGATCGGCAGCGCCGGATGGGCCTTGAGCGCGCGGCCGATCGAGGGCGAGAGGGCTTTCGCCCAGCCATGGACATGCACGATGCTGCGGGCGGGATCGAGCGTCGCCAGCAACTTGTCGAGCGCCCGGCGAGCCGGCGCGTTCCAGATGACCTGGACGGCGAAGGCGAGCGGATTCTTTTGAGAGTTCACGTCGTCCTGGCCGAGGCAGACGACGTCGATCCCGGCCTCCGTCAGGCGCTGGTCGACGGGGCCGACCGCGGCGAACACCGTCACCTCGTGCCCGCGCGCCTTCAGCCCGAGAGCCGAGGCGAGCGCGACATTGGCCTGCCCGCCATTGATGTAGGCGTGATCGAGGATGATGACGACGTGCAAAGCGGGCGCCCTTGGCTGGCCTCCCACGAGGAAGCTCGCGATCGTCTCATGTGGGGATTGCATCGCGCTTAACGCAATCGAGAAGGAGCGCTCGATCGTCTCGCGGCCGCCGGGCCGGCTTCCCCGGGGCCGGCGGAGGGCATAACGGAAGAAGGGACCCGCAGCCGTCGAGTCGCGTTCCTTCCCGGAGCGACAGGCTCGCGATCAAGAGGATGGGATCATGCGTCCGACCCTGCATGGACCGGTCGGCCTCGCCTTGGCCGCCTGTCTGCTCGCTTCCGTGCCGGCCAGTTCCCAGACGCTCCGCGACGGCCGCGCGGCGGAACCTCAGCGGACCGTGCCGACGGGGCAGCCGCAGGTTCAGCTCTCCTTCGCGCCCGTCGTCCGCAACGCGGTCGGCTCGGTAGTCAACGTCTACGGCGCGCGGGTCGAGAAGAACCCGCGCATGGCGCAGATGGACGAGTTCTTCCGCCGCTTCTTCGGGGAGCGCGGGCCCAGCATGGCGCCGGAGCGCACGCAGCGCTCGCTCGGCTCGGGCGTGATCGTGGATTCCTCGGGCCTCGTCGTCACCAACAACCACGTCATCGCGAGCATGACCGAGGTGAAGGTGGCGCTGCATGACCGGCGCGAGGTCGAGGCGGAAATCCTCCTGCGGGATCCGCGCACCGATCTCGCCGTCCTCAGGCTGAAAGGGAAGGGGACCTACCGCGCGATCGACCTCGGCGACCCCGACGAACTCCAGGTCGGCGATCTCGTCCTCGCCATCGGCAACCCCTTCGGCGTCGGGCAGACGGTGACGCAGGGGATCGTCTCCGGGCTCGCCCGGACGAATATCGGCGTGAGCGATTACGGCTACTTCATCCAGACGGACGCCTCGATCAATCCGGGCAATTCGGGCGGCGCCCTCGTCGACATGGCCGGACGCCTCGTCGGCATCAATTCCGCCATCTATTCCCAATCGGGCGGCAGCGTCGGGATCGGCTTCGCCATCCCCTCGAACATGGTGCGCGCGGTCGTCGCGTCGGCCAAGGCCGGCGCGAAGGCGATGCAGCGGCCCTATCTCGGTGCGACCCTGCAGAAGGTGAGTGCCGATCTCGCCGAGGGCCTCGGCATCGACCCGCCGACCGGTGCGCTCGTCGCGTCGGTGCGGTCGGGCGGGCCCGCCGAGCAGGCGGGGCTCAGGACCGGCGACGTGATCCTCGAGGTCGACGGGCGCATCGTCGACGACCCCGATGCCTTCGGCTGGCGCTTCGCGCTGAAGGGCGTGACGGGCGAGACCCCGGTCAAGGTCAATCGCCGCGGCAAGAGCGAGGTCCTGACGATCAAGCTCGGTCCGCCGCCAGAGGTCCCGGCGCGCGATCCGATCAGCCCGCGCGGGCGGACGCCCTTTACCGGCATGACCCTCGTCAATCTCTCCCCGGCCGTCTCCGACGAGATGCATCTCGACCTGCAGGAAGGCGTCGTCGTCTCGGAGGTGGAGGATGGCACGACGGCCGAACGCCTCGGCTTCCGCAAGGGCGACGTGATCGTCGCCATCAACGGCGACCGCATCCGGACGACGCGCGAGCTCGATCGGATCGTCCGGGATGGTGCCAGGGGCTGGGAGGTCTCGATCCGGCGCGCAGGCCAGGTGCTGACGAGCGTCTTCGGCGGCTGACGCCTCCGGCTCAGTTCACGGCGCAGAAGCCGCCGCCGAACGTCGCGCCGGCCGCACAGGCCGGCCGGGCCTTCCGCGCCGGTTGCGCCGCGGCGGAGGTCGATCTCGGCGAGAGGGGCGCCAGCGTTCCACGGTCGGAGGCAGGGATGGTGGAGCCTGTCGGCGTGTCGCCAGATGAGTCGCCACGGGCGCGCGCGCCGCGAGAGGCTCCGATCGCTCCGCCGACGATCGCCGCCGGCAATACGCCGCCGGAGCCGTGGGCCGGACGGATCGGCTGGGGCGCCGCGTGGGCCGGACTTGCAACCGGGCTCGGGTTCGACGACTTGAACCGGGCGCGCGGGCGGGCATCGGCAGGCGCCACCGAGGACAGGATGATGGCGGCGGCGACGGAAACGACGATGGCGTGCATGAGAGATCTCGCGCTGTCCGACCGTTGTCGCACCGGGCCGTGACTGCCTGGTTGAGGAACATCACCAAGAATCCGTAGCTTCGATCGCTGCATTTTGAGAGGCCGACACCGGCCTCTGCTGGAGTAGGGATGTCGGATCTCTTTCAAGCCGCCGGGCTCGATCGGGGCGCGCCGAGGCCTCTCGCCGATCGTCTTCGGCCGCAGAAGCTCGACGAGGTCGTGGGGCAGGATCATCTCGTCGGGCCGGACGGGGCGCTGAGCCGGCTCGTCGATGCGGGCTCGCTCGGCTCGCTCATCTTCTGGGGGCCGCCGGGAACCGGAAAGACCACCATCGCGCGGCTCCTCGCAGGCGTGACGAAGCTCCGGTTCGAGCAGATTTCCGCGATCTTCTCGGGCGTGCAGGATCTCAAGAAGCTGTTCGAGGCGGCGCGCGGCCGCCGCGCGACGGGGGAGGGCACGCTTCTCTTCGTCGACGAGATCCATCGCTTCAACCGCGCCCAGCTCGACGCCTTCCTCCCGGTCATGGAGGACGGCACCATCACGCTCGTCGGCGCGACGACCGAGAATCCGTCCTTCGAACTCAACGCGGCGATGCTGTCGCGCGCCCGGGTGATGACCTTCCGCGCGCTCGACGAGGAGGCGATCGGCAAGCTTCTCGTCCGCGCCGAGGAGGCGGAGGCCAAGGCGCTGCCGCTCGATGGGGAGGCCCGAGCTTCGCTGGCGCGGATGGCTGACGGCGACGGCCGTGCGGCCCTGACGCTCGCGGAGGAGGTGTGGCGGTCCGCGAAGCCGGACGAGGTGTTCTCGGCGGCCGAACTGCAGGACATCGTCCAGCGCCGCGCGCCGATCTACGACAAGGCGCAGGAGGGGCACTACAACCTCATCTCAGCGCTGCATAAGACGGTGCGCGGCTCGGACCCCGACGCCGCCCTGTACTATCTCGCCCGCATGCTCGACGCGGGCGAGGACAGGCTCTTCATCGCTCGCCGCCTCGTGCGGATGGCGGTCGAGGATATCGGGATGGCCGACCCGCAGGCGCTCGTCGTCGCGAACGCGGCCAAGGACGCCTACGATTTCCTCGGCTCGCCGGAGGGCGAACTCGCGCTGGCCCAGACCGTCGTCTATCTCGCCACCGCGCCGAAATCGAACGCGGTCTATGTCGCCTACAAGGCGGCGACGGCACTGGCGAAGGAGCATGGCTCGCTCACGCCGCCTAAGACGATTCTCAATGCGCCGACGAAGCTGATGAAGCGCGAGGGCTACGGCGCGACCTATCGCTACGACCACGACGAGCCCAACGCCTTCTCGGGACAGAATTACTGGCCCGAGAAGCTCGGCCGCCAGACCCTCTACCAGCCGACGGGGCGGGGGCTCGAGGCGCGGATCGGGGAGCGGCTCGAGCGCTGGGCGGAGCTTCGGCGAGAGCGGGGCGAATAGCGGCGCGCCCGCTATTCCATGACGGCGGCCTTGAGGATGCAGACCATGCTCGCCTCGCCCGGTCCGTCTCCGACGCAGCGGACGATGTGGGGACGGTCGCAGCGATAGCGGAGCGTCTCGCCGGCGCGGGCATGCTGGACGATCCCGGCCACCTCCACCTCGAATTCGCCGGTGCGGACGGACAGGCTCTCGATGGAGCCGCGCTGGTGGGCGTCCGATTCGAGCACGCCGCCCGGCTCGGCCGCGACATCATACCATTGCAGCCATTCGACGGTCTTGATCCAACCGATGATGGCGAGCCGCATCCGGCCGTCATCCGACACGAGAATCGGGGTGTCGCCCTTCGAGGACTTCTCGATGAACGGATCGTCTTCCGCCGTCGCGAGGACCCGCTCGATCGAGACGTCGAGCGCCTGGCTCAGGCGCCAGATCGTCGCCAGGGTCGGGTTGGTCTCGTTGCGCTCGATCTGGCTGATGATCGACTTCGCCACGCCCGATTGCTCGGCGAGCTCGGAGAGCGACAGGTTGTAGGCCTTCCGAAGGCGTTGAATCGTCTTGCCGAGGTGGCCCGAGAGCTCCTGCGCTCCCGCCTCCAGTCCTCGTACTCTCTCACGTCCCTCGACGCCCATCCCGCTCACTTTCGGCAACTGCGCACCAGACGAGGACGCGAACCGGCACCCGTCTGTGCGTGTTCGGGCACGCTAGACCATGCGGCGGGTCCAGTGAACCTGACCGCCGGCCCTGACGCCTACCACCACCGATGAAAGTGATGCACGGGCCCCGATCCGCTCCCGACAGCGAGCCGGTCGGAGGCCTTGAGTGCGTCGGACAGGTACGACTTCGCCTCCGAGGCGGCGTCCGGCAGGCTCCGCCCGGCAGCAAGGAAGGCCGCGATGGCCGAGGACAGCGTGCAGCCGGTCCCGTGGGTGTTGCGGGTTTCGAGGCGCGGCCCCGGCAAGCGGAGCGTTCCCTCGGCGGTCACGAGGATATCGGTGCTTTCCGGACCCGATCCATGGCCGCCCTTGATCA
The DNA here is from genome assembly GCF_004363955.1 of Enterovirga rhinocerotis. Lineage (GTDB taxonomy): Bacteria > Pseudomonadota > Alphaproteobacteria > Rhizobiales > Beijerinckiaceae > Enterovirga > Enterovirga rhinocerotis. Next base: position 1,666,931 of record NZ_SNZR01000011.1, on the reverse strand, counting down.
GCACCGCGCCGGCACCGAGCGCGAGAAGGCGCCGACCCTGCTCGGCGATGTCATCCTCGGTCTCCGCGATCTCGGTCCCGAGGAGTTCCGCGGCCTCCGGCAGGTTCGGCGTGACCAGAGCGGCGAGGGGCAGCAAGCGCGAGCGGAGCGTGTCGATCGCATCGAGCGAGATGAGGCGATCGCCGCTGGTGGCGACCATGACGGGGTCCAGCACGACGTTTCGCGCCGCGTGCCGCACGAGACCGCTCGCGACGGCCTCGATCGTCTCGGGGCGCGAGAGCATCCCGATCTTCACGGCGCCGACGTCGAGATCGGTCATGACGCTGTCGATCTGCGCGGCGACGAAATCCGGCGGGACGTCGTGGATCGCCTGCACGCCGCGGGTGTTCTGAGCGGTGAGAGCGGTCAGGACGGACGCGCCATAGGCGCCGAGGGCCGAGAAGGTCTTGAGGTCGGCCTGAATGCCGGCGCCCCCGCCGGAATCCGAGCCCGCGATGGTGAGAGCGATGATCGTCATGGATTTGTCTTTGGCCTGCGCAGCGGAGAAGGTGAAGCCCGGACGACGCGCCGTCCCGGTCGCCTTGTGCCTATTCCGCCGGCGAGCCGTAGCGGCCGGCCGCCGTCTCGTCCCGTGACGAAGGCTCGGATTGTCCGGCGGCAACGCCCTCGGCGCCCACAGGCGGGACGGCCGACGTCCGGCCACGCGTAAGGTGCGTCAGGCGCGCCGTCTCCATGGCGGCAACCCGCGCGGCTCGCGCGAGGGCGGCGAGCGTCGCCGCGACGGCGAGGCTGGCCGCGCCGGCATCTCCCAAGGCGATCGCGTGCCGATCCAACTGGTCGCAGAGTTCGGCGTCGAACCCGGCTTCGCGCATCATCCAGGCCGTGTCCTGGATGCCCTCGGCTTCCTTCGTGATCGCCGCCGCGGCCCAGCGTGCGGCGTCGGCGAGGTCCCTCCGAGCCGCATCGTTCTCCGCGGTGACGCCGAGCCAGTCCGGACGGAGCTGCCGTTCGACGTCGAGGATGGCAGCCTCGATGGCTTCGGCCCGCGACCGGATGCCGTTCCGATCGGGTGGGGGCCGCAGGTCGGAGACGCGGCTGTCGAGCCGCGCGATCGCATCCAGCAGCGTGCCGGTTTCCTCGGCACGGATCCGGCGAGCGTGCTCGGCGAGGAAGGCGCGTCCGCGCGCCGTCGAGGCGAGAGCGCCGACGATCGCGTCGTAGGCGCTCGCCGAGGCGGCGGAAGCGTCGGTCTCTGGCATCCCGGTCCCGAAGAAAAGACGTTCGTCCCAGTCTCCTCCGGAAGTCTTACGCTCCCGTAAGCGGGCTCAGCCCCAGAGTGCCCGAGAAGCCGGATGCACGAGGCTGCCCTCGAAGGTCAGGCCCGGTTCGCGATCCCGAGCCAGGAGCAGCGGTCCGTCGAGGTCCACGAACCGAGCCCTCGGGGAGACCAGCAGCGCCGGCGCCATCGCGAGCGAGGTGCCGAGCATGCAGCCGATCATGATCGTGAAGCCAAGCTTCTGCGCATCGTCGGCGAGCGCGAGCGCCTCGGTGAGCCCCCCGGCCTTGTCGAGCTTGATGTTGATCGCGTCGTAGCGCCCGCGGAGCCGCTCGAGGTCGGAGCGGTCGTGGAGGCTCTCGTCGGCGCAGAGCGGGACGCGTCGATCGATGCGGGCGAGGATCGCGTCCTCGTCGGCCTTCACCGGCTGCTCGATCAGTTGCACGCCGGCCGCAGCGCAGGCGGCGAGATTCTCTTCGAGGTTGGCCTCGGTCCAGCCTTCGTTGGCATCGGCGATGAGGGTGGAATCGGGCGCCGCCCTGCGCACCGCCGCGATCCGCTCGGGATCGCCCTCGGGGGCTCCAAGCTTGATCTTGAGGATCGGCCGGGCCGCTGCCTTCGCCGCCGCCTCGAACATCTCCGACGCCGAGCCGAGCGAGATCGTATAGGCCGTGGTCACGGGCGGCAGACGGTCGATGCCCGCGGCGACATGCGCGGGAACGCCGGTGAGCTTCGCCTCGAGGTCCCACAAGGCGCAATCGACGGCGTTGCGGGCGGCACCGGCCGGCATGGCGGACTGGAGATCCTGACGGGTCAGGCCGCCCCCGAGTTGGGCGGCCATCGCCTCGATCGCCTCGGCCACGCCCTCGACGGTCTCCCCGTAGCGCGCATAGGGCACGCATTCGCCGTGGCCGGAGGCGGACCCGTCGGTGATCGTCGCCGTCACGACGGCGGCCTCCGTCCGACTCCCGCGGGCGATCGTGAAACGCCCCGCGATCGGAAAGCGTTCGATCTCGACCTTCAGCGCCCGTGCCATGCCGTCCTCTTCCAGAATCCTGTGCCACCTGGCCGCGCTCGACGCGCGTGGTCTTGGCGGCTATCACCGGCATCCCCAGGTGCCAAGAGTCGGAAAGGCGATCGCTTGCCCGCGAGTGAACTCGGCGCACACGATCTCGACGGACGCGGTCTGCACGGCGCTTCCGCCGAGCGGGAGCCAAGAGCCGAGATCGGGGAGGCTGGCGACGAGCTGCGCGCTCGGTTGTCGGGGCGCTGGACCGTCGAACATGCGGGAGCCGTCGAGCGCACGATGGCGGCGCTCACCAACTCGGTCGGCGACGCCGGTCGGGTTCTGCTCGACCTCTCGGGGATCGACCGTCTCGACACGCTCGGCGCGTGGGTCCTCGACCGGACGCGGCATGAACTCGGCGAGCGAGGCCTCGCGGCCGATTTCGTGGGCGCGCGGGCCGAGCACAACATTCTCCTGAACGAGGTCGCCTATCGCGGCTTCCAGGGTGCGCCGGTCAAGGACACCTGGAATGTCGTCGATATCTTCGTCGACATCGGGAAGACGATGGTCGAGGCCTGGAAGGACCTCGTGCGCGGCGTCAGCTTCCTCGGCGAACTCGTGATGGCGATGCTGAGGCTGCTGGTGCGGCCGAGCCGCTTCCGCCTGCCTGCGCTGATCAACCAGCTCGAGTTGATCTGCTTCCGCGGCGTGCCGATCATCGTGCTGATCTCGTTCCTGGTCGGCGCGATCGTCGCTCAGCAGGGCATCGTGCAATTGCAGCGCTTCGGCGCGCAGGCCTTCGTCGTCAACCTCTCCGGCATCCTGAGCCTGCGCGAGCTCGGGGTCCTGCTGACCTCGATCATGATCGCCGGCCGGTCCGGCTCCGCTTTCACGGCCGAGATCGGCTCGATGAAGATGCGCGAGGAGATCGACGCGCTGCGCGTCATGGGCCTCGACCCGATCGAGGTGCTGATCGTGCCGCGCGTGCTGGCCTTGATGATCGGCCTGCCGATCCTGGCCTTCCTCGCGGCGATGGCCGCTCTCCTCGGTTCGGGCGTCGTGGCCTGGATCTACGGCGACATCCCGCCCGACGTCTTCCTCGCCCGGCTGAAATCGACCATCGACCTGCGCACCTTCCTCGTCGGCATCATCAAGGCGCCGTTCATGGCGATCGTCATCGGCGTCATCGCGTCGAACGAGGGGATGGCGGTGCAGGGTTCGGCCGAATCCCTCGGCCGCCACGTCACAGCCTCCGTCGTGAAGTCGATCTTCATGGTGATCGTGCTGGACGGCTTCTTCGCGATCTTCTTCGCCGCGATCAAATTCTGAGACATGCCGAGACCTCCCATCACGCCGCAGGACGAACGCGACCGCGAAGCGGTGATCCGCGTGCAGGACCTCGTCGTCGGTTTCGGCGAGCGTCTCATCATGAAGAAGCTCAACCTCGACGTGTATCGCGGCGAGATCCTCGGCTTCGTCGGCCCATCCGGTCAGGGGAAGTCGGTCCTGACCCGCGCGATCCTCGGGCTCGTGCCGAAGCGGGAGGGCACGATCGAGGTGTTCGGGGAGAATCTCGACGAGATCTCGCCGCAGTCGCGGCAGGAGATCGAGCGCCGCTGGGGCGTCCTGTTCCAGCAGGGCGCCCTGTTCTCCGCCCTGACCGTGCGGCAAAACGTCCAGGTTCCGATGCGAGAATACCTCAACCTGTCGGAGCGGTTGCTGGACGAACTCGCGATGCTGAAGATCGAGATGGTCGGCCTCAAGCCGGACGCGGCCGACAAGCTGCCGTCGGAGCTTTCCGGAGGCATGATCAAGCGTGCCGCGCTTGCGCGCGCCCTGTCGCTCGATCCCGAAATCCTCTTCCTCGACGAGCCGACCTCGGGTCTCGATCCCATCGGCGCCGGTGAGTTCGACGACCTGATCGCGACGCTCCAGCGTACGCTCGGACTCACCGTCTTCATGGTGACGCACGACCTCGACAGCCTTTATACGGTCTGCGATCGGATCGCGGCCCTCGGCGATGGTCGCATTATCGCCCAGGGTCCGATCGAAGCTATGCTTGCATCGGACGATCCCTGGGTCCGCTCCTACTTCCACGGAAAGCGTGCCCGGGCGGCCATGGCCGGCGCGGCGTGAGTCGAGACGCATAAGTCGACACGGATGAGTCGAGGCGAATGGAAACCCGCGCCAACTACGCTCTGATCGGATTGTTCACGATCGCCGTCCTCGGGGCGGCGTTCGGGTTCGTCTACTGGTTCGCCGGGACCGAAAGCGGCAAGGACCGGCCGACCTATCGGATCGAGTTCTCCGGCTCCGTCGCCGGCCTGTCGAAGGGCTCGCCCGTCCTGTTCAACGGCATCCGCGTCGGCGACGTGCAGAGCGTCGAGTTGTCGGAGACCGCTCCGGACCAGGCCTTCGCCACGATCCAGGTCGCCAAGACGACGCCGATCCGTGACGACACCCGCGCGTCGCTCGACGTGAACCTGCTCTCGGGCGTCGCGCAGATCGCCCTGATGGGCGGCGCGCACGATGCGCCCGCGCTCCAGAAGCGTCATCCCGACGATCCCTATCCGACGATCACGGCGGAGCCTGGCGGCCTTGGCAGCATCATCCAGTCCGCGAAAGGTGCGGTCGAGCGCGCCAACGTGCTGCTGGACACGCTGAACTCGGTCATCGGCGACAATCGCGGCTCCATCAACGCCTCGATCAAGAACTTCGAGGTCTTCTCCGAAGCGCTGGGCAAGAACGCGCCGCAGCTCGACCGCCTCATCGCCTCGGTCGCGGAGGCGGCGACCCAGATCGGGCCGGTCGCGGCCAAGCTCGGATCGCTGACGGACGATGCGACTAGCGTCGTCCGATCCGTCGAGCCGGAGCGTGTGCGCCAGATCGTCCGCAACGTCGATTCGGCGTCCGGTCGTCTCGACGGCGTGCTGAAGGCGGCCGAAAGCTTCCTCGGTTCGGCGGCGGGCGAGGAAGGCAAGAGCACCTTCGCCTCGATTCGCACCGCGATGGACGCCTTCCAGCGGGCGAGCGACAACCTGAGCCGCAGGGCGACGGAGATCGCAACGGCGGTGTCGCGCCTCTCGGCGACGGGCTCGCGGCAGGTGGATTCGCTGGGCGCCGATGCCCGCCGGGCCGTCAATACGATCGGCCGCGCAGCCGGGAATCTCGAAAGAAATCCGTCCTCTGTCATTTTCGGCACAGGCCGCGCGCCGATCCCCGAGTATAGTGGCCGCTGATCAACCTCGAACCATCGTGCTCTCCGTGCGTATTCCGGCCACCGGCGGCCGCTTCGGCTCCCGCTTCAGACGTTCCGTCCCCAGGGTGCTGGTCGCCGCGCTGGCCATGCCGATCTTCGTATCGGCATGTTCCTCGCCGCCGGCGCCCGCCTTCGACCTGACGGCGCCCGCCTCGCCGAGCCGTCGCAGCGCTCTCGCCGGCCGGCAGATCGTCGTTCCGGAGCCGAGCACGATCGGCCCGCTCGAGGCCGAGCGCATCGTCGCGCATGATGCGGCGAACTCGATCTCCTACATTTCGGGCGCGCAATGGGCCGACCGGCTGCCGCGTCTCTTCCAGGCCCGGCTGATCCAGACCTTCGAAAACGGGTCGAGCGTCCGGGCGAGCCGACCCGGCGACGGCGTCGTCGGCGATTACCAGCTCAACACCAACATCCGCGCCTTCCAGCTCGATGCGAGCCGCAGCGAGGCCTATGTCGAGGTCTCGCTCAACCTCGTCGACCTGAAGAGCGGCAAGCTCGTCAGCGGCCGGGTCGTCAGCCGGCGCGTGCCGGTGCCGGATGGGCGCGGGGCCACCGTCGCCCAGGGGCTTGATCGTGCGCTGTCCGGTGTCCTGCTCGATATCGTGCGCTGGGTCGGCGGCGGTCGCTGAACCGGCGGGATCCGGCGGCCGGCGAAAATTTCGCGGCTCGCCTCTCCCGCGTGGCCGGCCGCGCACCATCTAGGGCGGGCCGTCATTCCACGGAGCGGAAACACATCATGACCCGCCTTGCTGCAAGCGTCGTCGCATTCGCCCTGTTCGGGGGGCTCGGAGCCGCCCAGGCGCAGACGACCCGGAACGCCATCATCGCACCTGGCAAGCCGACGAACGTCGCGACAGTCACCGCGCTCAAGAAGGATTGCCGGGCCGGCGAGGTCGGCAGCTTCCGCATCGTCACCCAGCCCAAGAACGGCACGACCGGGTTCTGGAAGGGAAGCGCCAAGACGCCCGCCGGCTTCCGCTGCCCGAACGTCGATACGGCCATCCAGCGGCTGATCTACACGCCGAAGAAGGACTTCCAGGGCACGGACGAGCTGACCTTCGAGCAGAAGGATTCGGACGGCGCGACGGAGACGATCAACCTGAAGATCACGGTCGGCAGCGGCAAGGGATCCGCGCCGCAGCCCAAGGGCAAGGGCGGGGTGGTCGATCTCTGATCCGCGGCTGCCGCCGGGAAACGCCTCTTCCGGATGGCCGGCTTGTCCCGGCCATCCAAGCTCCCCGCGCACCGGTCATCGACCGGTTCGTGGATGTCGGCCTCCCCTGAGGATGGCCGGGGCGATGTCGGGCCGGTGAAAATCCTGCGGCCCTCGCCGACGGCTCGACTTTCGCGGCCGCTCTCCCGATAAAGGTTCCGTTCGCCGCACGAACGGGGCAGCCCTTGATCCCATCGCTTCTGATCGCCAATCGCGGCGAGATCGCCGTCCGGATCATCCGGACCGCGCGACGCCTCGGCATCCGCACGATCGCCGTGCATTCCGAGGCAGATGCGAAGGCGCTCTTCGTGCGCGAGGCCGACGAGGCCCATCTCGTCGGCCCCGCCGCGGCATCCGAGAGCTATCTCAAGATCGACCGCATCCTCGAGGTCGCGAAGCGAAGCGGCGCGGCGGCGATCCATCCCGGCTACGGCTTCCTGTCCGAACGCGCGGAATTCGCCGAGGCCTGCGAGGCGAACGGCATCATCTTCGTCGGCCCGCCGGCTTCCGCCATCCGGGCGATGGGGCTCAAGGACGCGGCCAAGGCGCTGGTGGCCCAGGCGGGCGTCCCGGTCGTGCCGGGCTATCACGGGGCGAAGCAGGAGCCGGATTTCCTCCGCCAGAAGGCCTATGAGATCGGCTATCCGGTCCTCATCAAGGCGGTCGCGGGCGGCGGCGGCAAGGGCATGCGCCGCGTCGATCGGGCGCTCGATTTCGAGGCCGCTCTGGAAAGTGCGCAGCGCGAGGCGCAGAACGCCTTCGGCGATGGCCGTGTGCTGGTCGAGAAATACGTGCTCTCGCCTCGGCACGTCGAGGTCCAGGTCTTCGCCGACGGCCACGGCAACGTCGTCCATCTCTTCGAGCGCGACTGCTCGCTCCAGCGGCGCCACCAGAAGGTGATCGAGGAGGCGCCGGCGCCGGGCATGACGGCGGAGACGCGCGAGGCCATGGGCCGCGCGGCCGTCGAGGCGGCCCGCGCCGTCGGCTATGTCGGAGCCGGCACGGTCGAGTTCATCGCCGATGCGCGCGAGGGGCTCCGGCCCGACCGCTTCTTCTTCATGGAGATGAACACGCGCCTGCAGGTCGAGCATCCCGTCACCGAGGCGATCACGGGGCTCGATCTCGTCGAGCTTCAGCTCCGCGTCGCCTCTGGCGAGACGCTGCCCTTCACGCAGGACGACCTCCGGATCCAGGGCCATGCGGCCGAGGCGCGGCTCTATGCCGAGGATCCGGAGAAGGGCTTCCTGCCCTCGACCGGACGGCTCTGGGCGCTCCGGTTCCCGACGGGGGAGGGCCTGCGGATCGACACGGGCGTCGTCGAGGGCGACGAGGTCACGCCCTTCTACGATCCGATGATCGCCAAGGTGATCGCCCACGGCCCCGACCGAGAGACGGCCCTCTCGCGGCTGTCCTCTGCCCTGGCCGAGACACGGGTGGCGGGCCCGCGGACCAATGTCGCCTTCCTGAAGGCGCTCGCCGACGCGCCTGGCTTCAGGGCCGGAGATTTCGACACCGGCTTCATCGACCGCAATCTGGACGCGCTCGGCGCCGTCGAGCGCGGGGTGGACGAGACGGCCGTCGCCCTCGGTGCCCTGCGGCTGCTCGAGCGCGACATGAAGGCTGCGTCGCCGCGTGCGGGGGCATCATCGGCCTGGGATGGCCGGGATGGGTTTCAGCTCGTCGGTCGCCGCGAGCAGGTCATGCCGGTCGTCGTCGACGGCACGCGGCACGACGTCTCCGTCGAGTGGGCGGTCTCGGGCGGCGATGCGGCCGAGGCGGATGTCGCTGTCCGGTCCGGCAGCGTGACCGAACGTCGTCTCGGCCGCTACCGCGACCTCCCGGAGGCTGGTTTCGTCGAGCGGGGCGACGGCGTCTATGTCCTGGATGGCGGGCGCCAGACCTTCGTCGCGTCCTTCGATCCCTTCGCGGTCGATCTTGAGCATCTGGACGCGGGCGATTCCATCGCCGCACCGATGCACGGCAAGTTGGTCGCTCTGTTCGTCGCGGCCGGCGACAGGGTCGAGAAGGGCCAGCGCCTCGCCGTCGTCGAAGCCATGAAGATGGAGCACGCACTGCTCGCCCCGCGCGACGGCGTCGTGGCGGAGGTCTCGGGCGAGCCCGGCACTCAGGTCGCGGAAGGCGCCCGTCTCGTCACGCTGGAAGCCGAAGCGGGCTGAACGCGGACGCGTTCACCGCAGGATCTCGATCCCGGCGCCGGCGAAGACCGGATCGGCACTCACGAGCACCGCGTTCTCCAGCGCCGCCTGCGCCGCGAGCAGGCGGTCGAACGGATCGCGGTGCGCCCAGGGGAGAAGGCCTGCCTCGGCGGCGTGGACCAGGGTGATCGGCAGCGGCGTCAGACGCTTGGCTTCGATGGCTTCGCCGAGATTGGCGAGGATCGCACCTCCACCCGCCCATTTGCCGATGCGGAACTTGGTTGCGATTTCCCAGGGAACGACGGCGCTCAGCAGAAGCTCCACGCCCGCTCCCTCGATGGCATGAAGCGCCGCACGCGAAAGGCGACGATCGGCGCCAGCCCACCATGCATAGATATGCGTGTCGAGAAGAAGCCTCACCGCTCCGGATCCGGGTCGGGAGGGGGGTCGTTGGGATCCGGACCGTGGCCTTCCCACAAGCGAAGCTCTTCCTCCGGAAGAGGATCGAAGAAAACGGAATCGGGCAACTCCGGCAGGTGTTTCAGCCATCCACCCTTGCGGACCGGAGCCTTTGGCTCCACCAGCACCAGCCTCACCACGGGCTCCTTGCCGCGTGCGATCACGATGTCCTCGCCGGCCTCGGCGCGCGCGATCAGCTTCGAGAGCTGCGTCTTCGCCTCGTGGATCGTGATGGTGGCCATCGCGCATCTCCTTAGCTAAGGTCTTAGCTAACTCTGGGTCCGCCCATCGTCAAGGCAGGGCTGGCTCGTCGGGCCGTCTCGGCAGCGCTGGACGGGTCTCGGCACAAGCGGCACAACTTGTTGCGGATACGACAAGATTCGCCCGTGCAGACGAACCGCGCTTCTCCTCCCGGTCCGACCGATCCGGACCTTCCGGTCTTCGCTTATCTGCTTGCGCTGTCCGAAACCGATGAGCGTCCGAAGGACGACGCGGCAAGGCCGGGGGATTTGCGGCGCCGTGCCGGCGGAGGCTTTTGGATCTTCGACGGCGAGCGCTGGATCGAGTGGTAGCTCGGCCTCACCGTCGCGCGATGAGCCTCAGCAGGACGGCGATCCAGGCCGCGTCGCCTGCGGCCTTCGAGCCGCGAACGCGGATGAGCGCCGCGGCGCCGAGGCAGGCCACACCCGTCACGCCCGCGAGCAGGAAGCACATCCGCCAGTCCGCCCCCTGAACGGCAGCCAGCACGAACGAGAGCAATGCACCCGGCGCCGCCAGCAGGAGCGTGACCCTTGCTAGGCGGTTATAATCCTCGGGCAGCATCTGCCGCTGAACCTCGGGCTCCATCGCGGCCTCACCTTCCTGTGCAGCGCAGGAACGGTCCGTTCCAGCCTTGTCCGACGAATCGGTAGCGCAGGCGGGGGCCATCGAGCGTCGCGACGACGCGCGCGGGTTCGTCGCCGCCTTCGCTGAAATTGCAGCGGCCGGACCAGCGCACCGTATCGGCGCGACGGCTGACCGTGCGGAACGCGCAGGTGAAATCCTCGCCGCCGAGGCCCATCGGCTCGATCACGACGACCGAGAGGGGTTTCCCGCATGCGCCGCCGATCGCCCAGGTCCCGACGATCGTTTCCTTGGCGGAGCCGGGGCAGGCGAGAAGGAGAGCGAGCCCTGGGAGCATGAGCCGGACGAGGGTCGACATCGGGTCCAACCTCCGGCGCGAACCGCGCATCCGCAGTCTTAGCGTCCATCGATGTCCGGCGTGCTGCGTCCCGGTGCAGGTGAGGCCAGGATCCCGCTTATAGAACCAGGTCTCGGGCGTTCCACGCTCGAGCATCATGTCGGCCCGCCAGCAGCCCGCGGCGAGGTCCCAGCACCAGATCTGCGATATCCCGGGGCCGGGCGAGGCGGCCGGCGCGAGCGGCGTGACGGTTCCGTCATGAGCGGTGTGGAACGCCATGCCGGCCAGCGCCCGCCTGAAGCGCGGCAGATCGTCGGCGAGGATCGTGAACTCGATATCCTCGTGCTCGCGCGTCTCGCGACCATGCCACAGATCGAGCGCCCAGCCGCCGACGACACACCACGGCGCGGACAGGCCCGCGAGGCGGGAGGCGAGTTCCGTCGGCGTCCAAGGGCTCCAGACGTCCTCGGGCCGGGTCTGCATGCTCATCGGCGCGTCATGCGCGATCTCGTCGGCAGACGCCATCCCGGAGGATCGAGCCGCCATCGATCATGCCTCTAACCAATTAAACCAAAGTGGTTTGTCTGCGCGTCGAGGAAAGCTGAACTCCGATACGGCACTGTGCTTTTGCCGGCTATCCGGACCGTATTGGTTTGAAAGGTTTTGGTTTTGGCCAAAAGTCGGCATCTCAAACCAATCGACGATCAAGCCCCGGCGCTGAGCATCGTGTTCGCCTCGACCATGAGGTGATGGCGGAGGGACTTCTCGGCCAGATGGCGGTTCCGGTCGGCGATGGCGTTCGCGATGGCGCGATGCTCTGTGTCGGAGGCGCCGGCCGCGAAGCGGTATGCAAGGCGCTCCCAGCCGGCGCCGCGGCGCGCCTCGGCGAGGCGCTCATAGGCCGCGATCAGGACCGGATTGCGGGTCGCCTCGGCGATGGCGTGGTGAAAGTCCCGATCCGCCGCCTCCCGATCGCCGGCGGATGCATGGTCGCTTCCCTCGGTCCGGGAGAGCAGTCCCGCGACCTGCCGGCCGGTCGCGTTCTCGGCCGCGAGGCCGGCGAGAAGAGGCTCCAGCACGAGACGGGCCTGCATGACGTCGCGAGGCGATGACGAGGCGGCGAGGTCGTCGGATGGTTCGGAGGAGGCTAGCCGCCCGTCCGGACGGCTCTGTGCCTCGAGCCGCCCTTGAAGAAAGGAGCCTCGTCCAACCTGGCGCAGAAGGCGGCCATCTTCTTCCAGCCGGGCCAGGACCTTTCGCAGTTCCGCGCGGGACACGCCGAGTTCGGTGGCCAGGATCCGCTCGGCCGGAATGCGACCGTCGGGGCCGAGCGGTGCCCGCTCCAACCATTCTTGCAAGGTCTGCTCAATGGTCGAAGGCATGGATAGGGAGGGCTGACCGGATCATGCCGACGAAGCTAGGTGCGGGCGCCGCCCTAAGCAAGCCAGTCCGCGCAATACCAATATGGTTTGAGTGGTTGTAGCATTGGTAGGATTGGTTTGAGCAGCGACGGTCCCCCCGCCGAGTGGCACTCGCAGAGTTGGGCTCGGCGGATCAGTGTGGGCGAGCGCTATGCTGCCCCAGGATGCGAGTATCCAGGGGTCGGAGGATCCAGGGATCGGAGGATCCAGGGGTCGGAGGATCAAAGGCCGAAGGGATCGCCGGATCCGGTGATCGGACGCCGCATCCCAGGTGCGGGCCGGCGGCTCAGCTCCGGCCGCGCGTACGGGCCATGAAGATGTCGTAGTTAAGCTCGTTCAGCTGCCACCACGGCAGCGCCTCGGTTCGGAAGGCCATCATCGAATCGTAGGCGCGCTTGAAATCGGCATTCTTGGCCGACAGCTCGGCGTAGAGCTCGTTCGCGGCCTTCAGCGAGGCCTCCATGATCGATTGCGGGAAGACGCGCAATTCGATGCCGGAGGCGAGCATGCGGCGGAGAGCGGGCGGGTTCGAGGCGTCGTATTTGCCGAGCATCCAGTTATTCGCGGCCTCGCAGGCCTGGGCGAGGATGGCGCGATAGGACGGCGGCAATTCGGCGAGGCGGTCCTTGTTGACGACGAGATGCATCATCGCGCCGCCCTCCCACCAGCCGGGCGCGTAGTAGTATTTGGCAACCTTGCCGAAGCCGAGCTTCTCGTCATCCGCCGGGCCGACGAATTCGGCGGCATCGAGCGTGCCGCGCTCCAGCGCCGGATAGACGTCGCCGGCCGGCAATTGCTGCGGCACGGCGCCGAGCTTCGCCAGGACCTGCCCGCCGAGACCGCCGATGCGGAACTTGAGGCCTTGCAGGTCGGCGGGGCTCTGCAGCTCCTTGCGGAAGAAGCCGCCCATCTGCGCCCCGGAATTGCCCGAGGCGAAAGACACGACGTTGAAGCGCGCCAGGATCTCGTTCGTGATCGTCTCGCCGCCGCCGAACTGCCACCATGAGTTCTGGAGGCGGGCGTTGAGGCCGAAGGGCAGGCCGGTCCCGACCGCGAGCGCAGGCTCCTTGCCGGTGTAGAAATAGAGCGCCGTCTGCGCGCATTCGACGGTGTTGTTCTGTACGGCGTCGAGCGCGCCGAAGCCCGGCACGATCTCGCCCGGCCCGAAGGGCAGGAGCTGGAAGCGGTTGTCGGTCGCCTCGGCGAGGTATTTCGCCAGGATGACGTTCGTGCCGAAGATCGTGTCGAGCTGCTTCGGGAAGCTCGACGTGAGCCGCCAGCGGATCGTCGGAGACGACTGAGCGATGGCGGGCGAGGCGAGGAGGCTCGCGGCGGCGACGGCGCCCAAAGCGGCCCGGCGGTGAGGCTTCGGCGTCGTCATCAAACCAGCTCCAGAGAGGACTGCACGGGGCTTAATGGCCGGCACCGGCGCTCGCAAGCGTGTCGATGGGACAGGCGCCCGGCCTGAGGCCTCTCCGCCGCTCATCCCGGCGAAAACCGGGATCCAGTGTCATGCCCGGGCTCGATCCCGGCCTTCACCGGGACGAGCGGAGAGGGCAGCGATCACGCCTTGGCAGCAGCCTTCTTGGCGGCCGGCTTCTTCGGCGCAGCCTTCTTGGCCGCGGCGTCCTTGGCCGGTGCCTTCTTCGCCGCGGCCTTCTTCGGCGCCGCCTTCTTGGCCGTGCCCTCGGCCTTCGTGGTCTTGCCGCGGCGCGCGCCGGCTCGTTTCGAGGGGCCGGCTGCGCGGCGGGCGGCGAGAAGTTCGGCCGCCTCCTCGAGCGTCACCGCCTCCGCGCTCTTGCCGCGGGGGAGGGTGGCGTTGGTCTCGCCGTCCGTCACGTAGGGGCCGTAGCGCCCGGCCTTCACGACGACGGGCTTCTTCGTCTCCGGATCCTCGCCGAGAGGACGGCCCGGATCTGCGGCACGGCCGCCGCGTCCGCCGCCCTGCTCCTTGGCGATGATGAGATCGATGGCGCGGTTGCCGCCGATCTCGAGCACGTCGTCGTCGCGGCCGAGGCTCGCATAGGTCTTGCCGTGCTGCACATAGGGGCCGAACCGGCCGATCCCGGCGAGGATCGGCTCGCCGCTCTCGGGATGCTTCGTGATCTCCCGAGGCAGCGAGAGGAGGGCGAGGGCCCGCTCGAGGTCGAGGCTCGCCGCGTCCATGCCCTTCGGGATCGAGGAGCGCTTCGGCTTCTCGCCCTCGGAGGCCTCGCCGAGCTGGATGAAGGTCCCGAAGCGGCCGTCGCGGACCGAGACGTCGAGGCCGGTCTGCGGATCCTGGCCGAGGACGCGCGGGCCGGACGAGCCGCCCTCGCCATCCTCGCCCGAGGAGACGGCGAGCTGGCGGGTGTAGCGGCATTCGGGATAGTTCGAGCAGCCGATGAAGGCCCCGAACTTCCCGAGCTTCAGCGACAGCATCCCCGTCCCGCAGGTCGGGCAGGCGCGCGGATCGCCGCCATCGGCCTTCTGCGGGAAGATGTGCGGGCCGAGCAGTTCGTTCAGCGCGTCCAGGACCTCGCCGGTGCGAAGCTCCTTGGTGCCGTCGATCGCGACCGAGAAGTCGCGCCAGAAATCGCGCAGCACCTGCTTCCAGTCGATCTCGCTGTTCGAGATGCGGTCGAGCTGGCCTTCGAGATCGGCGGTGAAATCGTATTCGACATAGCGCCGGAAGAAGCTTTCGAGGAAGGCGACGACGAGGCGTCCCTTGTCCTCGGGCATCAGCCGCTTCTTCTCGATCTTCACGTATTCGCGGTCGCGCAGAACGGCGAGCGTCGCGGCATAGGTCGAGGGACGGCCGATGCCGAGCTCCTCCATGCGCTTGACGAGGCTCGCCTCGGAATAGCGCGGCGGCGGCTCGGTGAAGTGCTGGGTGGCCGCGATGCGGCGGCGCTCGAGGCCGTCGCCGGCCGCCATCGGAGGCAGGCGCTTCTCGTCCTCGTCGTCCCCGCCCGAGCCGTCCGCCTCGGGATCGTCGCGTCCCTCGCGGTAGAGCGTGAGGAAGCCGTCGAAGCGGATCACCTGGCCGGTGGCGCGAAGGAGGAGCGTCCTCGGGCCGACCTGCGCGTCGATATCGACGGTGGTCCGCTCGAGCTGCGCCGATTCCATCTGGCTCGCGACGGTGCGGGTCCAGATCAGTTCGTAGAGCCGCGCCTGGTCCGGTTCGAGCTGGCGCATGACCATGCCCGGCCGGCGGCCGAGATCGGTCGGTCGGACGGCCTCGTGGGCCTCCTGCGCGTTCTTCGCCTTGGTCGAATAGCGGCGCGGGACGTCCGGGCAGTAGCGCTCGCCGTAATCCTTCGTGATGACGCGCCGCGTCTGGGCGATCGCCTCGGGCGCCATGTCGACGCCGTCGGTTCGCATATAGGTGATGAGGCCGACCGTCTCGCCGCCGATATCGACGCCCTCGTAGAGGCGCTGCGCGATCCGCATCGTATGGGCCGGGGCGAAGCCGAGCTTGCGCGAAGCCTCCTGCTGGAGGGTCGAGGTGGTGAAGGGCGGCTGCGGGTGGCGCTTGGCCGGCTTCGCCTCGACGCTCGTCACCCGGAAGGTCGCGAGTTCGAGATCGCGCCGGAAGGCCTCGGCCTCGTCCTTCGTGCCGACGTCGAGGCGGGAGATGCGCTTGCCGTCCGCGCCGACGAGACGGGCGTCGAAGACGCCTCCGGCTTCGGTCGCCAGAGTCGCGACCAGCGACCAGTATTCGCGGGCGACGAAGCGCTCGATCTCCATCTCGCGGTCGCAGACGAGGCGGAGCGCGACCGACTGCACCCGTCCGGCGGAGCGGGCGCCCGGCAGCTTCCGCCAGAGCACGGGGGAGAGCCGGAAGCCGACGAGGTAATCGAGTGCGCGCCGGGCGAGATAGGCGTCGACGAGCGCGGCGTCGATCTCGCGGGGGGCCCGCATCGCGGCGGCCACCGCGTCCTTGGTGATGGCGTTGAAGGTCACGCGCTCGATCGGCACGTCCTTCAGCGCCCGCTTCTCGCGGAGCGCCTCGACGACGTGCCAGGAGATCGCCTCGCCCTCGCGGTCCGGGTCGGTCGCGAGGATGAGCTTCTCGGCTCCCCGCACCGCCTTGGCGATGTCGGCGACGCGCTTGCCGCTCTTGGAGTCGAGCTCCCAGAGCATGCGGAAATCCTGGTCGGGATCGACCGACCCGTCCTTGGCCGGAAGGTCGCGGATATGCCCGAACGAGGCCAGGACCTCGTAGTCCTTGCCCAGGTATTTGTTGATCGTCTTGGCCTTGGCGGGCGACTCGACGACGACGACTTTCATGCCGCGATCCGTGACAATGTGCTCCGACCCGGCATTCGACCGGGGATTTCGGGAGGCCGGATAGGAGCGTGAGGGGGCGTTACGTGGGATAGGCCGGCGCGCAAGTCAATTCGCGACAGGTTTCTTCCCTTCACTTCGTCGCTCGCGCGGCATCCCCAACGGCATTGCCGCATAGGCTTCGGCGATCTGCGCCTCGATCCTCTCGGCGACGGAATCGCGGTAGTGGATCGGGTCGTAGAAGCTGCGCGGATCGTCTGCCTCCGCCCCGGGCTGCTGCAGATCGAGAAGGGCGGTGCGGGGCCGTCCCGCCAGCACCTCGCGCGCCCGGGCGACGCAAGCCGCGATGGTGCGGGCCGCCGGGCTGCCGGCGTCCGGGATGGCCGTCCGGTACGTGGGCGGGCGGACCAGGATGAACGCGGTCTCGGGCGGCAGCGTCGCCAGCACGGTCCGGAGCCGGTCGAAGGCGGGAAAGCGTCCCGTCTCGTTCACGAGGCCGGGCCGGGGGGACATGAGATGAGCGTTGGGCTTGTCCGGGTCGGCGAGGCCGAGATTGGCGAACATCGGCCGGTAATCCCAATAGCCGTCCGGGCGCAGGCCCTTCTTGCCCGTCAGGAGATAGGCGATGCGAGAGGCCGCTCCCTCGAATGCGCGGTATCGGACGAGGCCGACGAGATAGTCGCGGAAGCTCTCGGCATAGAGCCAGGTCGGGAAGTTCGGGATGTGGCCCGGCTCCGCCTCGCACCAGAACTCGTCCGCTCCCATCACGATCGCGCGCGGCGCCGCATGGTTATCGAGGAACCAGCGCAGCACCGCGAACTGGTCGGCGGGGCGCGTTCCGGGAATCGTCAGCGACACCGTGGACCAGCCCGTCAGCCCGTCGAGCCGCGCGGGTTGCAGCTGCTGCATGCGGGAATTGCCGAAAACGGCCGAGTCGAACCGCGGATCGCGCGCTCGGCTCGCATTGGCGGTGGTCGGATATTGATGGTTGAGGCCGGGCCGCAGGAAGCCGGTGCGGCCGGTATCGTAGGGGTCGATGGCGAGAAGGATGGCGATCCCGACGAGCAGCAGGCCGATCGTCGCGCCGATCAGAAGGCGCGCGAAGCCGGCCCAGGCCCGGGCATCGTCCGTCCTCTGCTCCGCCTGAGGCGCCGTCGCGGCCGCGCCCATCCACATCTCCCGCTTCCCTTTTGCCGGCGGAGCCCATAACCCGGCGGACCATGGCCTGTCCCGCTTTCCCGCACCGTCATCTGCTCGGCATCGAGGGATTGTCGCCGGGTGACATCACGCTCCTGCTCGACCGGGCCGACGAGGCGATCGAGGTCTCGCGTCAGGTCGAGAAGAAGAAGACGACGCTCCGGGGCAGGACCCAGATCAACCTCTTCTTCGAGCCCTCGACCCGCACCCAATCCTCCTTCGAACTCGCCGGCAAGCGCCTCGGCGCCGACGTCATGAACATGTCGGTCGCCTCCTCGTCCGTGAAGAAGGGCGAGACGCTGATCGATACGGCGGCGACGCTGAACGCCATGCGGCCGGACATCATCGTCGTGCGCCACCAGGAGGCGGGCGCGGTCCATCTCCTCGCCCGGAAGGTCGATTGCTCGGTCGTCAATGCCGGCGACGGGGCGCACGAGCACCCGACCCAGGCTCTCCTCGACGCGCTGACCATCCGCCGCAACCGCGGCCGCATCCAGGGCCTGACGGTCGCGATCTGCGGCGACATCCTGCATTCGCGCGTCGCCCGCTCGAACATCATCCTGCTTCAGGCGCTGGGTGCCCTGGTGAGGGTGATCGGCCCCTCGACGCTGATGCCGGCCGGGATCGAGCGCTTCGGCGTCGAGGTCTTCACCGACATGCGCCAGGGCCTCGCCGGGGCCGATATCGTGATGATGCTGCGCCTTCAGCGGGAGCGGATGAACGGCTCGTTCGTCCCCTCGGTGAAGGAGTATTTCCGCTATTACGGCCTGGATTCCGAGAAGCTCGCGGGCGCCGCGCCGGACGCCCTCGTGATGCATCCGGGGCCCATGAACCGCGGCGTCGAGATCTCGTCGGAGGTCGCGGACGGCGCGCAGTCGCTGATCAGGGAACAGGTCGAGATGGGCGTCGCGGTGCGGATGGCCGTGCTCGAAGCCCTGGCCGGCCACCTGCCGAATCGTTGATGGCCGAGGCGTATTGACCCTCTGCCCTTCGGCGGGAGAGGGTGGCCGCGCAGCGGCCGGGAGAGGACGCGTGACGAGTGTGAGACCGATCATCCTGGCCGATGCGACCCTCGTCGATCCCGGTTCGGGCCGCGAGGGAAGGGGCAGCCTCCTTCTCCGCGACGGGATGATCGCCGATATCGCCTGGGGCGCTTCGCCCGACGCTCCGGACGGAGCGGAGGTGATCGGCTGCGCCGGTGCCGTGGTCGCGCCGGGCCTCGTCGATATGCGTGCCTTCGTCGGCGAGCCGGGTGCGGAGCATCGCGAGACGCTCAAGACCGCGAGCGAGGCCGCGGCGGCGGGGGGCGTGACGACCATCGTCTCGATGCCCGACACCAACCCGGTGGTCGACGGGCCGGCCATCGTCGACTTCCTGCTGCGGCGGGCACGCGACACCTCGATCGTCCATATCCACCCGGCCGCCGCCATCACGAAGGGCCTCCAGGGCCGCGAGATGACCGAGCTCGGGCTTCTGCGCGAGGCGGGTGCGGTCGCCTTCACCGACGGCGAGCACGCCGTCGCCTCGGCCGCCGTGATGCGCCGGGCCCTGACCTATGCGCGCGATGTCGGCGCGCTCCTGATGCCTCACCTGGCCGAGCCGGGCCTCGTCGGGACCGGGGTGATGAACGAGGGCGAACTCGCCTCCCGCCTCGGCCTGGCCGGCATTCCTCGGGAGGCCGAAACCATCATGCTGGAGCGCGATCTGCGCCTCGTGCGGCTCACCGGCGCGCGCTACCACGCGGCGATGATCTCCTGCGCGGATTCGGTCGAGATCGTGCGCCGCGCCAAGGAGGCGGGGCTGCCCGTCACCTGCGGGGTCTCGATCAACAACCTGACGCTCAACGAGAACGACGTCGGCCATTACCGCACCTTCTGCAAGCTCTCGCCCCCGCTCCGCCACGAAGATGACCGGCAGGCCGTGATCGAGGCTCTGGCGGAGGGCGTCATCGACGTCGTCGTCTCCGATCACAATCCGCAGGACGTCGAGACGAAGCGGCTGCCCTTCGCGGAGGCGGCGGACGGGGCGCTGGGGCTCGAGACTCTGCTCTCGGCCTCGCTTCGGCTCGTCCATGACGGCCGGCTGAGCCTCCCGGCGATGCTGCGGGCCGTCTCGAGCCGGCCGGCCGAGATCCTGTCGCTCCCGACGGGCCGCCTCCAGAAGGGCGCGCCGGCCGATCTCGCCCTCATCGACATCGACGAGCCTTACGTGCTCGACAAACGCGAGTTGCGCTCGCGCTCGAAGAATTCGCCGTTCGACGAATCCCGTCTCACCGGCCGTGTTCAGGCGACGATCGTCGCCGGACGAGTCGTGTTCGACCGGCGCGCCGACGGCGCCGCGCGGGCGGCCTGATGGGCTCCCTCGCCGCCTGGCCCTGGCCGGCCATCCTCGCCGGGCTCTCCCTCGGCTACGGGCTCGGCTCGATCCCGTTCGGCCTTCTGCTGACGAGAGCCGCCGGGCT
Organism: Enterovirga rhinocerotis; assembly: GCF_004363955.1. Lineage (GTDB taxonomy): Bacteria > Pseudomonadota > Alphaproteobacteria > Rhizobiales > Beijerinckiaceae > Enterovirga > Enterovirga rhinocerotis. Next base: position 1,647,034 of record NZ_SNZR01000011.1, on the reverse strand, counting down.
CGGCGACATCCGGGGCATCGGCTCGGGCAATATCGGCGCGACCAATGTCCTGCGGACCGGCAACAAGGCGCTCGCGGCTGTGACGCTGCTGCTCGACGCCCTGAAGGGCACGGCGGCGATCCTGCTCGCGCGGGCGCTGCTCGGGCCGGAGGCCGGGCTCGCCGCGGCGATCGGCGCCTTCCTCGGACATTGCTTCCCGATCTGGCTCGGCTTCAGGGGCGGCAAGGGGGTGGCGACCTTCATGGGCTGCCTCCTCGCGCTCGACTGGCGGGCCTTCGTCGCCTTCGCCCTGGTCTGGCTCGCAGCCGCCTTCGGCACGCGCTATTCCTCGGTCGGCGGCCTCTCGGCCTCCCTCGTCTCCGCGCTCCTGCCCTGGTGGCTCGGCGATCCGGCGACGAGCGGCGCGCTCCTCGTCCTGACGGCGATCCTCTGGCTGAAGCATCGGCCGAATATCGAGCGCCTGATCGCGGGCACCGAAACCAAGATCGGCCGCAAGGGGTGAACCCGTCGGTGAGCCCGCCCCCGCTCACCGACGAGCAGCGGCTCGACTGGCTTCGCCTCATCCGGACCGAGCGGATCGGTCCCCGCACCTTTCGCGCCTTGATGAGCCGGCACGGCGGCGCCCGAGAGGTTCTGGAGGCGCTGCCGGGTCTGGCACGCCGGGCCGGCCGCGCGATCGAGGTCACGACCCGTGCCGAGGCCCTGCGTGAGATCGAGGCGGCCGGGCGGGCCGGGATCCGCTTCGTCGCGAGCGTCGAGGGGGATTATCCGACGCCCCTGCGCGCCATCGATACCGCCCCGCCTCTTCTCGCCGTGCGGGGCGACGGACCGGCGCTTCTGCGGCCGGCCGTCGCCATCGTGGGCTCGCGCAACGCCTCGGCGGCGGGGCTCGCCTTCACCGAGCGTCTCGCGGCCGGGCTCGGCGCCGCGGGCTACGTCGTCGTCTCGGGTCTCGCACGCGGCATCGACACGCGTGCGCACCGCGCGGCGCTCGCCTCCGGCACCGTCGCGGTCCTCGCCGGGGGGCACGACCGCATCTACCCGAGCGAGAACAAGGGCCTCCTCGAGCGCATCATCGGCGAGGGCGGAGCGGTCGTCAGCGAGATGCCGTTCGGCTGGGAGCCGCGGGCGCAGGACTTCCCGCGCCGGAACCGCATCGTCTCGGGGCTCTCCTACGGGGTGGTCGTGGTGGAGGCGGCGCGGCGTTCGGGCTCCCTGATCACCGCCCGGCTCGCGGCCGAGCAGGGCAGGGAGGTCTTCGCCGTGCCGGGATCGCCGCTCGATCCGCGCGCCGAGGGCACGAACGATCTCATCCGCGGCGGCGCGACCCTCTGCGCCGACGCCGACCATGTCGTCTCGGCGCTCGAGCCGCTCCTGTCGAAGGGAACGGGGATCGGCGAACGACAGCCGGCATGGCACGAGCCGGCAGCGGGCGGATCACGATTGAGCGAGGCCGACCGGTTCTGGGACGAGTTCGAATCGGGATCCGACGAGGATGGCGACGAGCGCTTCCCGATCGGGTCATGGGCTGAGCCTGAACCGGGCGACGAGGTTCCGCCCGGCGACCGGGAGCGTGTCGCGGCGCTTCTCGGCGCCAGTCCGGTCGCGATCGACGATCTCGCCCGTCAGGCCGGGCTTCCGGTCGGAGCGGTCCACTCGGCGCTGATCGAACTCGAACTGTCGGGATCGATCATCCGGCACTCCGGCAACGCCGTCTCGCTCCAAATGTCACAGGCCGTTGCTCCGCTCGGCGGCGCCAAGGCGTGAAGCCGGCGCGGTTGCATTGGTAGTTCAGCAACGCGCTATAAATTTCTGTAAGATCATGATTTTTGTTGGATCAAGATCGCGCTTTCCTGCGGTCTGCCTCAACCGCCGACGGTGCCTTTCTTGCGGGCGCGCTGTGCCACGGTTCGCGCTTCCAGCCGCGCCATGTCGAGCAACGTGCCGAGAAATTCGAGCCGTTCCGCGCGGGCCAGTTTGGCCAGTTCGTCGCTCAGCTCCGCGATGTATTCGGCCGTGCCACGAAGCCGCTCCGAAGGGGCATCCGGGTCTCTTTCCAGCTCCTTTGACATCGACCCGTGCATCTCCCTGACCTTTGGCAGGAGTGGATCGTCCACGGTTTAGCGTGGGCGCCCTCTGATTGCAATCAGGGCGAGTGATGAAGCGTATCGCACGATTGAGGATTGCTGTCTGTTCAATCGTCCATGGCGTCGGTCGCCTCGTGCCCGAGGCTTCGCAGCCGGTCGAGAGCGCCCTGGAGAATGTAGGCTGCGGCGAGCCGGTCGACGACCTGAGCCCGCTTCGCGCGCGAAGCGTCCTGGCTGATCAGCTCGCGCGTCACGGCGGCTGTCGACAGCCGTTCGTCCCAGAACGCTGCCGGCAGGGCGATCTCCCGCCGGAGGTTGCGCACGAAGGAGCGCGTCGCTTGCGCGCGCGGGCCCTCGCTGCCGTCCATGTTGAGAGGCAGCCCGACGACGAATCCGCCCACCTGATACTGCTCGGCGATGGTCCGGATGCGGGCCGCGTCCGCGGTGAACTTCGTCCGCCGGATCGTCTCGAGGGGCGTGGCGAGGCTGCGCTCCACGTCGGACAGGGCGAGGCCGATCGTCTTGGTGCCGAGATCGAAGCCGAGCAGCCGTGCGCCCCTCGGCAGGGACAGCACTCCGGCCAGATCGTTGATGTCGCTCATCGGCTCTGGTCCCGTCGGGTGTTCGAAGAAGGGTTCCGATCCGGGCCGGTGCTCGCTACATGGCCTGCAACGACAACGGAGGACAGATGATGCGCGTGATCTGGCAGGGACATTCGGCTTTCCGACTCGAATTCGCGGACAAGGTCGTGCTGATCGACCCGTTCTATACCGGCAATCCCGGCTTCCAGGGCGATCCGGAGAAGGCCGCGGACGGCGCCACCCACATCCTGATCACGCACGGCCATAGCGACCATATCGGCGATGCCCTCGCGATCGAGGCGAGGACCGGCGCCAAGATCGTGTCGAATTTCGAGGTCTGCATGTACCTCGCCGGCAAGGGGGCGAAGGCCATCGACCCGATGAACACGGGCGGAACGACCGATCAGGGCGGCTTCTCCGTGACCTTCACCCGCGCCGATCACTCCTCGACCATGATCGAGGACGATGTCTTCACGCCGCTGGGGCTTCCGAACGGCATCATCGTGCGGGCGCCCGGCGAGCCGACCGTCTACCATATGGGCGATACCGACGTGTTCGGCGACATGGCCCTGCTCCAGGAGCGGTTCAGCCCGGACGTCGTGATCGTGCCGGTCGGCGACCGCTTCACCATGGGGGCCGAGGGTGCGGCGTTCGCGGTCCGGCGCTTCTTCAAGCCGAAGGCCGTCATCCCCTGCCATTTCGGGTCCTTCCCGATCATCGCGCCCAATGCCGATGCCTTCGTGGCCGCGATGGAGGGCAGCGGCATGCAGGTTCTGACCCCTCATGTCGGGACGGCCGTGACGCTCTGAACGGCGTTAACCTTGTTCGCGCTTTCGCATCGTGGAGCGTGACCGGGCCGATCGAGTTGTGCCATAGTGGTTCACTATTTCTTAACCATGGTGGACGGCGATGAGGAGGCGGCGCACGTTCGGCGCGTCCGGGTCGGACGATGGCGCGGTCCAGCGCCCGTTCGAGGTCGAGGCCCGTGCCGGCCACGCCTGGTTCGCGCGGCGTGAGAAGCCGCGCGAGCCCGTCGAGCGCCGTTCGGCGAACGTGCCTGCCCTGCGGCAGGCCGAGTTGGTCCTTTCGGGAACGAGCCGCGCCGTCGCCCGGCGGATGGTCCGGATCCCGGCCGATTCCATCGTCTCGGTCTCTGGCTCGGGCCTGCGCCAATCTTTCCTGCCAGCTGAAACGGCGGCGCCTCGCCGCTGTGCCAACGACAATGTCGCCGGGGATGGCCGTCGTGTGCCGACCTGGCTGCGCGAGATGCTGTTTCTCGCGATCTTCGTCGCGACCCTCGCCGGCACCTATTATCTCGGGCGCCAGCACGCGGCCGAGAACGTGATCATCGTGCCCGAGACCTCGGAGCGAATGCATCGCATCACCTGAGGCGCGTTGTGATCGGTCGATGGCTGGTGGTATAGCCGCCCGCGCAAGAAGGAGCGCGGGATGTCGGTCGACGAGGCAACGGTAAGGCGGATCGCGCATCTGTCGCGGATCGCGATCGAGGATGCCGACGTGCCGCGCATGCAGGGCGAGCTCAACGCGATCCTCGCCTTCGTCGAGCAATTGAACGAGGTCGACGTCGCGGGTGTCGAGCCGATGACGGCGGTGACGCCCATGCGCATGAAGCAGCGCGAGGATGTCGTGACCGATGGCGGCAAGGCAGCCGTCATCGTCGGTAATGCGCCCGCGAGCGAGGATGGCTTCTTTCTCGTTCCCAAAGTCGTCGAATAGGCCGCGCCCTTCGCCGCCCGGCGACAGGCCGGGTTGTCGTATCGCCATCGATGTGAGACGCGGAACCCGCGCCATCGGCCGCCCCGGACATTCCCGAGACCATGACGGATCTGACACAACTCTCCCTGGCCGAAGCCCGCGATGGCCTCCGCGCGAAGGACTTCACCGCGGTCGAGCTGACCCGGGCCCATGTCGAGGCGGTGGCCGGTGCGAGGGCGCTGAACGCCTATGTCCTCGAGACGCCCGACCAGGCGCTGGCCATGGCGGGTGCGAGCGACGAACGTCTCGCCAAGGGGGAGGGCGGTCCGCTGGAGGGCTTGCCGCTCGGGATCAAGGACCTGTTCTGCACGAAGGACGTTCGCACGACGGCCTGCAGCGGCATCCTGAACGACTTCACGCCGGCCTATGAATCGACCGTCACGACCCAGCTCTGGCGTGACGGCGCCGTGATGCTCGGCAAGCTCAACAACGACGAGTTCGCCATGGGCTCGTCGAACGAGACCTCGTCCTTCGGCCCTGTCGTCTCGCCCTGGCGCCGCGACGGCTCGAATGCCGGGGCCGATATCGAAGGCACGCATCTCGTGCCCGGCGGCTCCTCGGGCGGCTCGGCGGCCGCGGTCGCCGCCCGCCTCTGCCTCGGCGCGACCGCGACCGATACCGGCGGATCCATCCGCCAGCCGGCCGCCTTCACGGGCACGGTCGGCATCAAGCCGACCTACGGGCGCTGCTCGCGCTGGGGCATCGTCGCCTTCGCCTCCTCGCTGGATCAGGCCGGCCCGATCGCGCGGACGGTGCAGGACTGCGCCATCCTGTTGCGCTCCATGGCCGGGCATGACCCCAAGGACACGACATCGGCCGATCTCGCCGTCCCCGATTACGAGGCCGCGCTTGGCCGGGGCGTGAAGGGGCTCACCATCGGCATTCCGAAGGAATACCGCATCGAGGGGATGCCGCCGGAAATCGGCGCGCTCTGGGACCAGGGCCGGGCCTGGCTCGAAGCCGCCGGGGCGAAGGTGGTCGAGGTCTCCCTGCCGCACACGAAATACGCCCTGCCGGCCTATTACATCGTGGCGCCGGCCGAAGCCTCGTCCAACCTCGCCCGCTATGACGGCGTGCGCTACGGCCTGCGGGTGCCGGGCCGCGACATCGCCGAGATGTACGAGAACACCCGCGCCGAAGGTTTCGGCCGCGAGGTCAAGCGCCGGATCATGATCGGCACCTACGTCCTCTCGGCCGGCTATTACGACGCCTATTACGTGCGGGCGCAGCGCATCCGCACCCTCATCAAGCGCGATTTCGAGGAATGCTACGCGGCCGGCGTCGACGCCATCCTGACGCCGGCGACGCCGTCCGGAGCCTTCGGCATCGGCGAGAAGGGCAGCGCCGACCCGGTCGAGATGTATCTCAACGACGTCTTCACCGTGACGGTGAACATGGCCGGCCTGCCCGGCATCGCGGTCCCGGCGGGCTTCGATGCGCAGGGCCTGCCTCTCGGGCTCCAGCTCATCGGCCGTCCCTTCGACGAGGAGACGCTGTTCGCCGCCGCCCGCGTGATCGAGGAGAGCGCCGGCCCCGTGACGCTGCCCGAGCCTTGGTGGCGGTGATGTCCGGTCGCGCTTCCGACGAATTCCCGCTCGCTCCGCTCCGGGTGGAGATCGACGCGGTCGACGCCGAGATCGTCGGGCTTCTCGCGCGGCGCCTCGGGATCGTCGAGCGCGTCATCGCGATCAAACAGGAGCACGGGCTCCCGGCACTCCTGCCAGATCGCGTGGAAGAGGTCGTCGCGCACGTCCGGGAAAAAGCGTCACAGGGCGGCGTTCCGCCCGACCTCGCCGAAACGCTCTGGCGCGCCATGATCGACTGGACGATCGCCTACGAGGAACGGCGCCTGCCGGAGCCGCGATCTTGATCGCTCCCTCGGTTCCCTTCTCCACCTGGATCCTGGCTGCGTTCGATCCGATCCTGATCGTCGCGGCGACCTATCTCGGCTGGAAGGCGGATCAGGCCGGCAAGGTCTTCATCGCCGCCATCGCCGCGATCGGCATCACGCTCGTCATCGAGGCGGTGATCACGTGGATCGGCATCCCGTCCCTCGCGCCCGTGTCGCGCGAAGGGCCGATGCTGCTGCCCGTGCGGAGCGTCGCGGCGCTGATCTGGGCCGGTCTCGGCTACGGCGCGCACCGCCTTTACGAGCGTCGTCGCTGATCGCCTCGGTCAGCGGGCGGGGTGCGCAAGCGGTCCCGCCTCGTAGACGATCTGCAGCTCGGGCGGAGATGTCCGGGGCGATTCGACCGAATGGAAGGCGAGCATGGCGCCGCCGACGATCGCCGAGCCGATCAGCAGGCCGCCCGCTCGGCTGAACCGGAGAGCCGGACCTTCGCGTCGCATCCAGAAGCGATCGTCTGGCGACACGCGCGGCATCGATGCGAGCCGGGCTCTGTCGATGGGGAAGGGGTGGACGGCCATGGTTCTCGTCCTCGACGCCGTAGCGGACACAACGCACCATGTCCGCGATTGTTTCCGGCGGGATTGCGCGGTTGACCCGCGCCTGCCCGTCTCCCTACTGAGGGCCGACAGAGAATGCGAGGACCCGGCGGCATGAACGCGCCCGTGAACCCGAAGAAGCTCATTTCCGGCGCCCTCGGCGACTGGGAGGTCGTGATCGGCCTCGAGGTCCACGCCCAGGTGACGAGCCGGGCGAAGCTGTTCTCGGGTGCCTCCACGGCCTTCGGCGGGGCACCGAACGACCACGTCTCGCTCGTGGACGCGGCCATGCCGGGAATGCTGCCGGTCATCAACGCCGAATGCATCGCCCAGGCTGTCCGCACGGGCCTCGGCCTCAAGGCGCAGATCAACCTGCGCTCGGTCTTCGACCGCAAGAACTATTTCTATCCGGACCTGCCGCAGGGCTACCAGATCAGCCAGTACAAGAGCCCGATCGTGGGCGAGGGCGAGGTCACGGTGGACCTGCCGGACGGGGAGAGCATCCGCGTCGGGATCGAGCGGCTCCACCTGGAACAGGATGCCGGCAAGTCCATCCACGACCTCTCGCCGACCGAGAGCTTCGTCGATCTCAACCGCTCGGGCGTCGCGCTGATGGAGATCGTCTCCCGGCCCGACATGCGCTCCTCGGACGAGGCGAAGGCGTATGTGACGAAGCTCCGCACGATCCTGCGCTATCTCGGCACCTGCGATGGCGACATGGAGAAGGGCAACCTGCGTGCCGATGTGAACGTCTCGGTGCGGCGGCCGGGAGAGCCCTTCGGCACGCGCTGCGAGATCAAGAACGTCAACTCGATCCGCTTCATCGGCCAGGCCATCGAATACGAGGCGCGCCGCCAGATCGCGATCATCGAGGACGGCGGCACGATCGACCAGGAAACGCGCCTGTTCGATGCGGGGAAGGGCGAGACGCGCTCGATGCGCTCGAAGGAAGAGGCGCACGACTACCGCTACTTCCCCGATCCCGACCTCCTGCCGCTCGAATTCGACCAGGTCTTCGTCGACGGTCTCGCCGCGGCGCTGCCGGAACTGCCGGACGAGAAGAAGGTGCGCTTCATCGGCGATTACGGCCTCACGCCCTACGATGCAGGGGTGCTGACGGCCGAGCGCGAGACCGCGGATTACTTCGAGGAGATCGCCCGCGGCCGGGACGGAAAGGCCGCAGCGAACTGGGTCATCAACGAACTCTTCGGCCGCCTGAACAAGGAAGGGAAGGGGATCGAGAACAGCCCCGTCTCCGCCGACCAGCTCGGGGCGATCGTCGATCTGATCGGCGAGAAGGTGATCTCCGGCAAGATCGCCAAGGACCTCTTCGAGATCGTCTGGTCCGAGGGCGGCGATCCGCGCGAGCTCGTCGAGACGCGCGGCATGAAGCAGGTCACCGATACCGGCGCCATCGAGGCTGCGGTCGACCAGGTGATCGCGGCCAACCCGGACAAGGCGGAGCAGGCCAAGGCGAAGCCGACCCTCGCCGGCTGGTTCGTGGGCCAGGTCATGAAGGCGACCGGCGGCAAGGCCGCCCCGGCAGCGGTGAACGCCCTGGTGAAGCAGAAGCTCGGGATCGAGTAGCGCTACCGGGCGACAGACGGATGCCTGCGGACAAAGGCGGATGAAACGCCGCTTGATCGCGGGCGTGAAAGGAATACTATTCACTTAATGGAATGGGCCGTCGAGTATACCGACGAGTTCGGCCTCTGGTGGGACACGCTCACCGAAGCCGAGCAGATCGGCCTCGACTCCCATGTCCGGAAATTGGAGCAGCGCGGCCCCCATCTCCCGTTCCCCTATTCGAGCGGACTCAACGGTTCGCGCCACGCTCATATGCGAGAGTTGCGCGTGCAGAGCGGCGGCAAGCCTTTGCGGGTGTTCTATGCCTTCGACCCGCGCCGGACAGCGATCCTGCTGATCGGCGGCGACAAGACGGGCGACGGGCGGTTCTACGAGCGGATGATCCCGATCGCCGATGCCCTCTATGACGAGCATCTCGCCGAGTTGCAGAAGGAGAAGAGGTGATGGCCGGTCGGCGTAGCTTCGCGGAGCTTCGCGCCCGCATGTCGCCCGAGGCCCAGGCCGAAGCCGAGGTCGAGGCCCGGCGTCTCGGAGAGGAGATGGACCTCGCCGAAGTGCGCCGTGCCTTGAAGCTGTCCCAAGAGGAACTCGGGCAGACTCTCCAGATCAACCAGGGATCGGTCGCCAAGATCGAGAAGCGGACGGACATGTATGTCAGCACCCTGCGCCGCTTCATCGAGGCGATGGGGGGCGAGTTGGAGATCGTTGCGAGGTTCCCCGATCGCGCCGTCAAGATCAGGAGTTTCTCCGATCTCAGGGAGAGCGACCGTACCTGAGCGACGAGGTTAGGGCGCCGGCGGCGCGGCTCACGGCAGGCTCGTCACATGCCCGGCATGGACCTCGGGTGCTGCCGATGCGATACGGCCGCGTCACCCGGAGGTTCGCTTGCGCATTCTGATCACGAACGACGACGGCATCCACTCGCCGGGCCTCGAATTCCTCGAAGAGATCGCGCGCGAGCTGTCGGACGACGTCTGGACCGTCGCGCCGGAATTCGATCAGTCCGGCGTGTCGCACTCGCTCTCGCTGTCCGATCCGCTGCGGCTGCGTCAGGTCGCCGAGCGGCGCTTCGCGGTGAAGGGCACCCCGACGGATTGCGTCATCATGGGCACGCGCCACGTGATCAAGGATCTGCGGCCCGATCTTGTCCTCTCCGGCATCAATCGGGGCCAGAACGTCGCCGAGGACGTCACCTATTCGGGCACGGTCGCGGGCGCGACGGAGGGTACGATCCTCGGCATCCCCTCGATCGCCCTGTCGCAGGCCTATGGCCGGAGCGGGCGCGCTAACATCAAGTGGCATTGCGCGCGTCATCACGGTGCCGAGACGATCCGCCGGATCGTCGATGTCGGCATCCCGGATGGGACGCTGATGAACATCAACTTCCCCGACTGCGAGCCGGAGGAGGTGCAGGGCATCGCCGTCACCGCCCAGGGCAAGCGCGACAAGGAGTTGCTGTCCATCGAGGAGCGCGCGGATGGGCGCGGCAATCCGTATTTCTGGATCGGCTTCGCGCGCAAGCACTACGATCCCGGCAACGGGACCGATCTCCTGGCCCTCGTCCAGAACCGCATCTCGGTGACGCCGCTGCGCCTCGACATGACGGACGAGCCGACCATGACCCATTTCGCGCAGGCTCTGGCGCAGGGTAACTGACGGCCGTTCGCGGCGGCGTCCACAACCGCTGGCGAGACCTCGCACACCAAACGTCAATCTCCCCCGACGAGGATGGAGCATTCCTTTCGGGGGCTTGTTGTGTCTGCCGCCTTCGCACTCATCGATGAAACCCGGGCCTACGAGCCCCGGGCGGAGGCTGCCGCCTTCGTCCTCGCCTTGCGGACGAGAGGCATCGCCGATCTGTCGCTGTTGAGGGCGATGGAGACGGTGCCGCGCGAGTTGTTCGCGCCGCGCCGCTATGCGGATCTCGCGCGGCACGACATCGCGCTCCCTCTGCCCTGCGGCGAGACGATGACGGCACCGACCGTGGTCGCCGTGATGGTGAGGGCCCTCGGCGTCGGATCCGGTCAGCGCATCCTCGAGATCGGAACGGGCTCCGGCTACGTGACCGCGTTGCTGTGCGCCCTCGGGGGCGATGTCGATTCCATCGAGCGGCGGCCGGTCCTCGCGGACAGCGCCTGGCAAAGGATCAAGGCGGCCGGTTTCTCGGAGCGCTGCGGCATGGATTGCCGCGACGGCTTTGCGGATGACGGCCGTGAGACACGGTACGATCGCATCCTCGTCAACGGGGCTCTCGCCGAAGGGACCGTGCCGGAATCTCTGACCTCCCTGCTCGCGGCCGGCGGCCGGCTCGTCGCGGGCAACCGGGACGCGTCCGGTTCCGTCCGCCTCATGACCGTCCTGTGCGCCTCCGAAGGGGAACTCGCCGTCTCGATGGGCGCGCCCATCCGCCTTCCTGCAATATCGTGAATCCGAATGGGCGGCGTTCAACGGAAGCTTAACCCCAAAAGGCCTTTAATCCGATCTACGGTTTTGCGTTTGGGGCGTTCAGTGATGCGTAACGGACTCGGGGGCGAGATGATGCGGGCCGTGTCGCGGTTCGCGATCATCGGGATGGTCGGGAGCCTGGCCGCAGCCTGCTCGACCGACCGCTTCGCCGGCGGCAACCCCTTCTCCAATCCCTTCCCGAGCGCGGGTCAGGGCGCGGATCCCATCCATACGGGAAGCATCAATCGCGAGCCGCCTGCGGCTGCGATGCCCCGCAGCACGATCGACGCGCAGCCGCTGCCGCCGATCGGGACGTCCAGCGCGGCGCCGTATGAGGCTCCGTCCCACGCGATGCCGTCGCGTCCGAGGACTGCAAGCGGCGGTCCCGGCTGGTCGACGACCGGCGGCACGACCGTCATCGTCGGACCCGGCGAAACCGTCACGACCCTGTCCAGCCGCTACGGCGTTCCGGCCGACGCCATCCTGTCGGCCAACGGGCTGAAGCACGGGGATGTGACCGGCGGCCGTCGGGTCGTCATTCCGGTCTACAGCGCCAGGGGAGATGCCGGCGTGGCGCCTGCCCGCCGCGCCGAGGCTCCGGCTCCCGTGCGTTACACCGCGCCGCCGGCACCCCAGCCCGCGGGCCGCGTGGTCGCTTCTTCGCGGATGGACGTCGCGAGGTCGGCGCCCAGGACGATCGCCGAGGCAGCCCCGCCGAAGCCTCAGATGCGTCCCGGCCGGCCGGTCGTCGCGCAAGCCCCGGAGCCGACCCGCGCCGCCCCCGCTCAGCGCGTGGCCGAGGCGCGCCAGCAGGTTCTCCGCGCGCCGCCCCCCGTTCCCGCGAGGACGGCCACCAAGCCGGAGACGCGGCCTGCCAGGGTTGCGGAGCGGGAGATCGTCCTCCCGGCGAGGAAGGTCGTCGCTTCGGCCCAGCCCGCGGCCGCATCGAAGCCGGTCGAGCCTGCGAAACCGGCGGCGTCGCGGAAGGAGCCTGTGAGGGTCGCATCCGTGGAACCGGCCAAGACCGTTCCGACGAGGCAGGCCGCGGCCGAGTCGCCGAAGACGGTTGCGAGAGAGCCCGAGTCGACGGGAGCGATCGCGCCGTCGGCGCCGGCCAAGACCACGGCCTCCGGCGGCACGACCGATTTCCGCTGGCCGGCGCGCGGCCGGGTCATCGCCGGTTTCGGCGGGAGCGGCGGCAACGAGGGCATCAACATCGCCGTGCCGGAAGGCACGCCGGTGAAGGCGGCCGGCGACGGCACCGTCGCCTATGCCGGCTCCGAGGTGAAGGGCTACGGCAACCTCGTCCTCATCCGGCACGACAACGGCTACGTCTCGGCCTATGCCAATAACGGCCAGATCGACGTCAAGCGCGGCCAGCGGGTGAGCCGCGGCCAGTCGATCGCCCGGTCGGGGCAGACCGGCAACGTGACGTCGCCGCAGCTGCACTTCGAGATCCGCAAGGGCTCGACCCCGGTCGACCCGATGAAGTACCTCGCCAGCGCAGAGTAAGGCGCAACCGCCATCGGGATTCCGCGACGCGGAACCCGGATCGTCAGACGCCGGCCACTGGCCGGCGTTTGCATGTGTGCAGCCTGCGAGAGCGGTCCGGGCTCGGCTGCAGCGGAGCCCGGAATGTGCCCTACTTGGTCTGGTTGAGCCTCGCGAGGAGGCTCGACGTGTCCCAGCGGCCGCCGCCCATGCGCTGCACCTCGGCGTAGAACTGGTCGATCATCGCGGTCGCCGGCAGGAGGGCGCCGTTGCTGCGGGCCTCGTCGAGGCAGATCGACAGGTCCTTGCGCATCCAGTCGACGGCGAAGCCGAAATCGTACTTGCCCTGGTTCATCGTCTTGTATCGGTTCTCCATCTGCCAGGAGCCTGCCGCGCCCTTCGAGATGACGTCGATCACGGCCTCGATGTCCATCCCGGCCCGCTGGCCGAAGGCCACGGCCTCGGCGAGGCCCTGGACGAGGCCGGCGATGCAGATCTGGTTCATCATCTTGGCGAGCTGGCCGGACCCGGTCGGACCGAGCAGCCGGCAAGCCCGGGCGAAGCTCATGATGACCGGTTCGACGCGCTGGAACACGGCGTCATCGCCGCCGCACATGACCGTCAGGACGCCGTTCTCGGCACCGGCCTGACCGCCGGAGACCGGCGCATCGATGAAGCCGAAGCCGGCCGCCCTTGCCGCCGCGTCGAGCTCACGCGCGACATTGGCGGACGCCGTCGTGTGGTCGACGAAGACGGTGCCCTTGCCCATCGCCTGGAACGCACCCGAGGCGCCGATCGTCACTTCGCGGAGGTCGTTGTCGTTGCCGACGCAGCAGAAGACGATCTCCTGGCCCTGGGCTGCCTCCGCCGGCGTCTTGGCGAAGGCGCCGCCGTGCTCGCCGGCCCATCTCTCCGCCTTGGCCGCCGTGCGGTTGTAGACGGTGACGGAATGGCCCTTCTTCGCGAGATGGCCCGCCATCGGGTAGCCCATCACGCCGAGGCCGAGGAACGCCACTTTCGCCATCATCTACTCCTTGTCTGCGCCGTTCGGCGCTCACTTGATATCGAACGGCAGGTATTTCGCGCGGATGCGATCATAGGTTCCGTCGGCGATCACCTTCGCGATGGCGGCGTCGAACATCTCCGCCAGCCCTCGGTCGCCCTTCCTGACGGCGACCCCATAGCCTTCGCCGCGATCGACCGGCAGGTCTGCGACCGGCCGACAGCAATCTCCTCCCTCGCGCGACTGAAGGAAGGACTGGATCTCGAGCTTGTCGCCGAGGACGAAGTCGAGCCGCTCGGCCAGGAGGTCGAGCTCGGCATCGTCGAGCTTGTGATAGAGCCGGATCTCGGGTTTCGCGGGCAGGCTCTCGAGGTAGGCCGCGAACTCGCCGTCCTCCACGACGCCGACGCGCTTGCCGGCGAGTGACGTGGTGTTGAAGGGATCGGGGATGTCGGCGTCCCGCCGCCCGATCAGGAGCGAGGGCATCCGGTAATACGGACGCGAGAAGCGATAGCGGCTGCGCCGCTCGGGCGTGATCTCCATCGACGACATGATGGCGTCGATGCGCTTCTCCTTCAGGGCCGCGTGCAGCCCGTCCCAATCCTGCAGGACGAAGGTGCAGGGCAGGCCCATCGCCTCGCAGAGCGCACGGCCGAGATCGACCTCGAAGCCGGCCGGCTCCTGCCCCTCGGCGTAGTTGAAGGGGGGATAGGCGCCCTCGACGGCGATGCGGAGCTGGGCCTGCGCGAGGGCGCCGGACGGACCGAAGATTAGGGCGAGGACGAAAGCGAGCCGCGCCACGCGAGCGGCGCGCCTCCTCGTCGCAACGATGGGCGGAATCGCGGTCACTCGATCTTCGGCGGGCCGTCGAGGCCGGGCAGACCGCCGGGGCCATCGAGGGGCGAGGGCAGGTCGCGAAGGGAGCGCTCCACTTCCGCCGGATCCTTCTGGACCTGGCCTCCGAGCCAGTACGTCACGGAGCCGGGCCACATGATGACGATCACGACGAGCAGGATCTGCATGCCCACCCAGGGGATGGCGCCCCAGTAGATGTCCCGGCTGCGCACGGTCTTCGGTGCGATGCCGCGCAGGTAGAACAGCGCGAAACCGAAGGGCGGGTGCATGAAGCTCGTCTGCATGTTCACGCAGAGGAGGACGCCGAACCAGATCAGGTTGATGTCGAGCTTCGCTGCCACCGGGGCGAGAAGCGGGATCACGATGAAGGCGATCTCGAAGAAGTCGAGGAAGAACGCCAGGAAGAAGATGAACACGTTGACGAAGATCAGGAAGCCGACCTGACCGCCGGGAAGTTGGGACAGCAGGTGCTCGATCCAGCGTCCGCCATCCATGCCTTGGAAGACGAGGCTGAAGCAGGTCGAGCCGATCAGGATGAAGACCACCATGGAGGTGATCCGCATGGTCGATTCCATGCTCTGCCGGATCAGCGTCCAGCTCAGGCGGCGGTGCAGGGCGGCGAGGCCGATGGCGCCGACGGCGCCCATGGCGCCCGCTTCGGTCGGCGTCGCGAGGCCGAGGAAGATCGTGCCGAGCACGAGGAAGATCAGAACGATCGACGGCACCATGCCCCAGAGGACGCGCCGGATCAGCGGCCAGCCGCGCTCGGTCCTCGCTTCGGGCGGAATCGGCGGCATCGAGCCTGGACGCAGGAACGACAGGATGGCGATGTAGAGGACGAAGATCAGGACCTGCAGCATCGAAGGCCCGATCGCCCCGAGGTACATGTCGCCGACCGACCGGCCGAGCTGGTCCGCGAGGACGATCAGCACGAGCGAGGGCGGAATGAGCTGCGTGATCGTGCCCGAAGCCGCGATGACGCCCGTCGCGAGGCGCATGTCGTAGCCGTAGCGGATCATCACCGGCAGGGAGATCACGCCCATCGCGATGACCGATGCCGCGACCGTGCCCGTGATGGCGCCCAGGATCGCGCCGACGACGATCACGGCATAGGCGATGCCGCCCGGAACGCTGCCGAACAGCTGTCCCGTGCCCTCCAGGAGATCCTCGGCGAGGCCGCATTTCTCGAGGATGGCGCCCATGAAGGTGAAGAAGGGGATCGCGAGCAGCAGCTCGTTCGACATGATCCCGAAGAAGCGGAACGGAAGCGCCTGAAGGAAGTCGGGGCTGAAATGGGCCGTCCAGATCCCGAAGAGGCCGAAGAGCAATCCGACTGCGGACAGGGAGAAGGCGACGGGGAAGCCGATCAGGAGGAATGCGATCATTCCTCCGAACATCAGAGGCGGAAGCGGTCCGTAGGCGAACATGAGCCGGCCTTTTCTTCAGACGGGAGCGGGGCCGGTCGGCCTACTGGACGGGTTTTTCGTAACGGGCGTCGATCTCGATCACCCCTTCGAGCGCGAGGATGCGCTTTGCGAGTTCCGAGAAGCCCTGGAGCGTCAGCAGGCCGAAGCCCATGGGCACCAGCATCTTCGCCGGCCATAGGATCAGGCCGCCGGGGCTGTTCGAATACTCGCCGCTCTTGAAGGACTGCCAGAAGAACGGCCACGACAGCCAGGTCAGATAGATCATCACGGGCAAGAAGAAGACGGCGAACCCGACGATATCGATCCACAGTTGGGTCCGGGGAGACACCGCCGAGTAGATCAGATCAACCCGGACATGCTCGTTCATGCGCAGCGTGTAGGCGGCGCCGAGAAGGACCATCGCGCCGAACATGTACCACTGCACTTCGAGAAAGGCGTTGGAGGAGTAGCTGAAGAGGTAGCGCACGACGGCATTCGCCGCGCTGATCAGCACGGCGAAGAGAACCAGCCAGTCCGAGATCCAGGCAAAGCCTTGGCTGATGCGATCGATGCCACGACACACGGACCGTAACGCTTCCATGTGGCCTCCCCAGACAAAAGCAGCGGCCGCCTTGCGCGGCGTTCTGCCTTCGGTCCGAAAGGGGCTTCACGTCAAGGCCGTCGAAAGGACGAGACCGGTGTCTCGGCGGTCAGCCGCCGGTGACGCTCATGTGGCGGGGGACGGCCGGAGCCGTGTGGTCACGGTCGATGACGAAATCATGGCCCCGCGGCTTGCGCGTGATCGCCTCGTCGATCGCTGCGCGCAGCCTGTCGTCCGCCTCCGAGGCGCGGAGGGGAGCACGAAGGTCTGCCGCGTCTTCCTGGCCGAGGCACAGGTAGAGCTGCCCGGTGCAGGTCAGTCGCACGCGGTTGCAGGATTCGCAGAAGTTGTGGGTCAGGGGCGTGATGAAGCCGAGCTTCCCCCCGGTTTGCTCGACCCTGACATAGCGGGCCGGCCCGCCGGTGCGCTCCGAAAGAGGTGTGAGCGTGAAACGCTCCGCGAGCCGATCGCGAACCACCGAGAGCGGCAGGTACTGGTCCAGTCGGCCGGGCTCGATCTCGCCCATCGGCATGACCTCGATCAGCGTGAGGTCCATGCCTTCCCCATGCGCCCATTCGAGCATCGGGGCGATCTCGTCCTCGTTGACGCCGAGAAGCGCCACGGTGTTGATCTTAACCTTGATGCCCGCCCGCCGGGCGGCCTCGATGCCGCGCAGGACCTGGGCGAGGTCTCCCCGCCGCGTGATCGCCTTGAACCGGGCCGGGTCCAGCGAATCGAGGGACACGTTGATTCGCCGGACGCCATGACCGGCCAACTCGTCGGCATAGCGTCCGAGCAGGGTGCCGTTCGTCGTCAGGGTCAGTTCCTGCAGCGCCCCGGAGACGAGATGGCGCGACAGCGATCCGACGAGCCGCATGACGTCGCGACGGACCAGGGGCTCTCCTCCCGTCAGCCGGAGCTTTCGCACGCCACGGTCGATGAAGGCGGAGCAGAGGCGGTCGAGTTCCTCGAGCGTGAGCAGATCGCGCTTCGGCAGGAACGTCATGTCCTCCGCCATGCAATAGACGCAGCGAAGGTCGCACCGATCGGTGACGGAGACGCGCAGATAGGTGACGTGGCGTCCGAACGGATCGACGAGGCCGCGCGCGCCCCTGGCAGAGGGCGTCGCGAGCGCACCGTCCGAGCCGTGTTCGGCAAACGGCGGCATCATCGGATCGTCGACGAGGGACATCGTTCTAATCTAGGGACGATGCGCCTATCGTCAAATGACGCCGTGCAGAATCGCTCCGGGATCACCACCGTGTCGCAGCCCTGGCCCACCGAGATCCGCCTCGCCTCCGACCGGAGGTCGCTGCGGGTCGCGTTCGACGACGGGCGCACGGCCGATCTCCCGGCGGAACTGCTGCGTTGCGAGAGCCCGTCGGCGGAGGTCCAGGGGCATTCGCCGTCCGAGCGAAAGCTGGTGGGAGGCAAGGCGGATGTCCTGATCGCCTCGGTCGAGCCGGTCGGGAATTATGCCGTGCGATTGGTGTTCGGGGACGGCCATTCGACCGGAATCTACGGATGGGGATACCTGGCGGGGATGGCGGAGGACCCGGAGGGTCGCCTCCAACGCTACCGGCAGGAACTGCAGGCCGCCGGCCTCACGCACGAGTGACCATCGTCCGCTTCACAGACGACAAGGGCGGCCGAAGCCGCCCCGTCGATCGAATGAACGCGAGGTCGCGTTCGCTCAGCGCTGGACCACCACGCGCGTTCCGACCCTGACCCGGTTGTAGAGGTCGATCACGTCGTCGTTGAGCATGCGGATGCAGCCCGACGAGACGGCCTGGCCGATCGTGTCGGGCTCGTTCGATCCATGGATGCGATACAGCGAGGAGCCCAGATAGAGCGCGCGGGCGCCCATCGGGTTATCCGGCCCGCCCTTCATGAACCGCGGCAGGTCGGGGCGGCGCTTCAGCATCTGGGCCGGGGGGGTCCAGGTCGGCCATTCGGCCTTGCGGGTGATCGTCTTGGTTCCGGCCCAGTCGAAGCCCGGCCGTCCGACGCCGACCCCGTAACGCATCGCCTGACCGCCGCCGAGGACGAGATAGAGGCGCCGCTCCGTCGTCGAGATGATGATCGTGCCGGGCGCGTGACGGCCGCTATACGACACCACCTCGCGCGGGATCGCCGTCGCCTGGGGCACGCTGTTGCCGAGGGGCATGAGCGGCTGGCGCGTCAGCGGATCGATTTCATAGGCGGCGGCGGGAAGGGCGGCGGCGGCCGCACAGGCCATCCCGGCCAGCAGGGGGAGGAAGCGACGCATACGGACCCTCGTGAGAACGTGAATCGCCACGGCGGCGAGATTCGCGCGATCCTAACGCTGAGCTTGGCCATTGGCTCCAATCGGACCACCAAAATGTCGCCAAACGGCCACGTTCTGCTTTGGCATGGTTTACAGGCCACACCATGCCGAGCGCTTCGGCAGCGGCGGTCGTGCTGTCGTCATCGGAGGGGATTAGTCCCCGTTCAGACGGAATTCAGCGTCCGAGCTCGACGTTGTGCCGATATCGGCGGAACCGCGGGCGGGGTTTGCCATTGTCCAGCGCCGGTCGATCCGGCGGGCGATCGCAAGATCGATCGGGGATTTCATCGTTCCCCTCGCCAGCGGGGATCGTTAAGGTACGTTTTGGTTCAGAGACGTGTTTTCCAGGGAGAAGCAGATGAGCATTTTCGGTTCGATCATGTCGAAGATCTTCGGCGGCGAAGCCAAGGCCGATGCGTCTGCCTCCGCGCCGGCGGCCACGGGAACCGGTGCAGGCGCCGGTGGCGGGGTCGATGTTGAGGCTGTGATGCAGGACCTCGCCAACAAGTCCGGCAAGCCGTCCAACTGGCGCCAGTCCATCGTGGATACGATGAACCTGCTCGGGCTCGACAGCTCGCTCGCCGCCCGCAAGGAGCTCGCCAAGGAACTGGGCTACACGGGTGACACGAACGACTCGGCGTCGATGAACATCTGGCTGCACAAGCAGGTCATGACCAAGCTCGCGGCCAATGGCGGCAAGGTTCCGGACGACCTCAAGACCGCTTGAGGACCGGCTCGGCCGCCCATCAAGGCCGAGGGAAACAGGGGCCGGCGGCGACGCCGGCCCTTTTCTTTGGCGCCGGGCCAAGACCGGCGATCAGACGGGACCGCGTTTCTCCTCGACACCGGCTTCCGCCAGCGTGCGTCTGAGGTCCCCCTGCTGGGCGGCGTCGAGATGGCGTTTCGGCAGGATCTGATAGTTCGCAGGCGAATAGTAGAGCTGGACGATGGTCGGCGTCTCGCGCCAGCCGAGATAGTAGGACCATGGCATGTCCGAATTGACGTTCTCGCCGCTCACCCGATAGCGCCCTCCCTCCCAGGAGACCTCCATCGTCTCGTGCAGAACCTTGTTCTGCCGCCAGACCTTGCGGACGCCGCGCGGCACCGAGACGAGGTAGAGCAGTCCGGCGAGCCCGCAGAGATAGGCGAGGACGACGACGCCCGAGACGATTCCGGTCGTCGGGTCGGGGTCGCCGGAGGGGATGACCCAGGTCCCGAAGGCGAAGGCTGCCGCCACCATGAGGGCCACGATCACAAGCACCCGTCGGCGCCGGATCGCCGCTCGGAAATGGGCTCGGGCGCCGTCCAGCAGATCGTCGTAGGTGAGCTGAACGCCGGCGATCGTCCGGGCGGGCGTCACGGAATCGGGTGGCTGGTGATCGCTGCTCATCGGTCTCATAGGGCGAGGTAGGCGTCGCGGATCTCCGGGCGCGCCTCGAGTTCCGCGATCGTGCCGCTGAAGCGGACGCGGCCCGATTCGAGGATGACGGCCCGGTCGCAGATCAGCCGCGCGAAATGCAGGTTCTGCTCGGAGATCACGATGGACAGCCCCTCGCGCTTCATCGCGAGGATCGCATGCGCCATCTCCTCCACGATCTTGGGAGCGAGCCCCTCCGACGGCTCGTCGAGAAGGACGAGGCGCGGATTGCCCATCAGCGTGCGGGCGATCGTCAGCATCTGCTGTTCGCCGCCGCTCATCCGGCCGCCGAGCCGGTTCCGCATCTCGGCGAGGTTCGGGAACAGCGCGAAGAGGCGGTCGGGCGTCCAGGTCGGCGCGTCGGCCCGCGGCGGTTGCCGGCCGACTTCGAGGTTTTCCATCACCGAGAGTTCGGTGAAGATGCGTCGATCCTCCGGGACGTAGCCGAGCCCCGCGCGGACGATCGCGTGGGTCGATGCGGTCGAGACGTCCCGGCCGTCGAAGACGATGTGACCGGTCCGCTTGCCGAGGAGGCCGACGATCGCCTTGAAGGTGGTCGACTTCCCCGCGCCGTTGCGCCCGAGAAGCGCGACGACATCGCCCGTCCCGACATCGAGGTCGACGTCGCTCAGGATATGGGCCGGGCCATACCAGCCGTTGAGTGCGCCCACCTCAAGCATGGGTCGCCTCGGCTGCCGAGAAGGTCAGTCCTTCGCCGAGATAGGTCGCCTTCACAGCCGGATCGTCGCGAATGGCGGCCGGCGAGCCCGCGGCGATGATGCGGCCGCGATCGAGCACGATGATCCGGCTCGCATGCTCGAACACCACGTCCATGTCGTGCTCGGTGAAGAGGATGCCGATCCTCTGCTCGGCCGCGATCTCGGCCGCGACGCGCATCATCGCGACCCGGTCGGCGGGGGCCATCCCCGCGGTCGGCTCGTCCATGAGGAGAAGCTTCGGCGCGTTGGCGAGCGCGACGGCGAGTTCGAGCCTCTTCAGGTCGCCATAGGCGAGTTCGGCGCAGGGCCGGTCGAGCGCCCGATCCATGCCGACCAGGGCGCAGAGGCGCTCGGCCTCGCCGCGCATGTCGGCGGCGGCATAGCCGAACAGCCGCCAGAGGCGCCCCTCATGCGACAGCAGCGCCAACTGCACGTTCTCCCGGACCGTCATCGACGGGAAGGTGGCGGTGATCTGGAAGGTGCGTCCGACGCCGAGGCGCCAGACCTCGCGCGGCGTCAGCCCGGCCGTATCGCGCCCGGCGATCCGCACCGAGCCCGAATCCGGCCAGATCTGCCCGTTCAGCATGTTGAAACAGGTCGACTTGCCGGCGCCGTTCGGTCCGATCATCGCGAGGAGTTCGCCGGCCTCGAGCGAGAAGGAGACATCCCGCACCGCATGGACGCCGCCATAGGCCTTCGAGAGATGCTCGACCTGGAGGAGGGGAGGGGTCACGGCGTGCCTCCCCGGGCCTGGCCGGAACCTGCCATCGCCGGAGTGGCCGAAGGCCTCGCCCCCAGCCGGGCGAGAAGGCCGGAGAGCGTGCCGACGACGCCGCGCGGGAAGGCGACGACGAGGACGATGATTAGAAGGCCCAGCACGAGCTTCGAGGCGTCCGTGTAGCTCATCAGGAAAATGGTCAAGGCGCGGAACAGGATCGCGCCGATGACGGCGCCCGACACGGTCTCGACGCCGCCGAGCAGCACCATCACGAGCCCGTCGACGGAGGTCGGGATGCCGAGCGTGTCCGGGAAGACGCTCCCCTTCAGGTAGGCGAAGAGGGCGCCCGCCAGTCCGGCGGCCGCGCCGGCGATGACGAAGGCGGTCCATTGCGTGCGCTTGCGGTCGATCCCGATCGCCTCCGATCGCAGAGGCGAATCCCGCAAGGCCCGCATCGCGAAACCGAAGGGGGAGAAGACGACGACCCGCAGAGCCGCGATCCCGAGAGCCGCGGCCGTCAGGCAGAGCCAGTAGAATGCGCCGGGACGCGAGGCCCAGCCGTCCGGCCAGACCCCCAGGATGCCGTTGTCGCCGCCCGTCACGGCCGTCCACTGGAAGGCGACCGACCAGGCGATCTGCGCAAAGGCCAGCGTCAGCATGGCGAGATAGACGCCCGTCAGCCGCACGCAGAACCAGCCGAACACCACGGCCCCGATCGAGGCGAGTGCGACGCCGGAGGCGATGCCGCCGAGCATGGGCAGGCCGAAGGCCTTCGTGACGAGCGCTGCCCCATACGCTCCAAGGCCGAAATAGGCGGCATGGCCGAACGAGACGAGGCCGCCCGTCGACATGATGAACTGCAGCGATGCCGCGAACAGCGCGAAGATCAGAAGCTCGGAGCCGACGGCGAGGATGTAGTTCCCCGCGACGAGCGGCAAGCATGCGGCGGCGGCGATAGCGGCGACGGCGAGGACCCTTCCGCTCGTCCCCAGCGGCTGCCACGGCCGCACGGTGGCAGAGACCGAGGCCCGCGCCGGCCCCTCGGGCCGGCCGAACAGACCGAAGGGCCTGATGACGAGCACGACCGCCATCACGAGGAAGACGAGGACGAGCGAGACCTGCGGCAGGACGAGGATGCCGAAGGCGTTCAGCTCCGAGACGAGCAGCGCTGCGACGAAGGCCCCCGGCACGCTGCCGAGCCCGCCGACCACGACCACCACGAAGACCTCGACGATGATCTGGAGGTCCATCGCGTGGTTCACGCCGCCGCGAGGCAATTGCAGCGCGCCGCCAAGTGCCGCGAGGAAGACGCCCAGCGCGAAGACGGCGGTGAAGAGCCATTTCTGGTTGACGCCGAGCGCCGCCACCATGTCTCGATCCTGCGTCGCCGCCCGCACGAGGACGCCGAACCGCGTCTTGTGGAACAGGAGCCAGAGCAGGCCGAGCACGGTCGGGCCGAGAACGATCAGGAACAGGTCGTAGGCCGGGATCGCCTGGCCGAAGACGTCGACCGCGCCGCGGAGGCCGGGCGCCCTGCGCCCGACGAGGTCCTCTGGCCCCCAGATCATGACCGCAAGGTCCTGGAAGACGAGGGTGACGCCGAAGGTCGCGAGCAGCTGGAAGAGTTCGGGCGCGTGGTAGATGCGGCGCAGCAGCACGATCTCCACGAGCGCGCCCAGCGCCGCGACGGCGATCGCCGCGATCACGAGCCCGCCCCAGAATCCGACGGCCCCTTCGAGCCGTTCCGTCAGCGACCAGGCGATGTAGGCGCCGGCCATGTAGAAGGCGCCGTGCGCGAAATTCACGATCCGCGTGACGCCGAAGATGATCGACAGCCCCGACGCGACGAGGAACAGCGAGGCGGCGCCGGCGAGCCCGGTCAGGAACTGGGAGAAGTAGAAGTCCATCAGCTAAGGCGAGCCCCGACCGGACCGCCGCGGCTCGCTCCTCCCCGCCGAAAACGGGGGGAGGGCGAACCCGGCCGGCGATCCGAACATCCGGCCGGATGTCGAGAGGCGAGCGCCGTCACCCGGTCAGTCCTGCGGCCGCATCTTCTTCACCTCGTCGTCCGACGGCAGATAATCCGCGCCGTCGCGATAGACGGGGTCGACCATCACGCCCTTGCCGTCCTTCACGCCTGTCTTGCCGACGAAGGCGCCGAGGGTCGATTGCTGGTCGATCGCGCGGAACGTGGCCTTGCCGAACGGCGTGTCGAAGGAGATGCCGCGCGCCGCCTCGATCATCTTCTCGGTGTCGGTGGAGCCGGCCTTCTGGATGATGGCGGCAGCGGCGTTCACGAGCGAGTAGCCGACGATCGAGCCGAGCCGCGGATAATCGTTGAACTTGGCCTGATAGGCCTTGAGGAAGGCCTCGTGCTCCGGAGTCTTGACGTTGTTCCAGGGATAGCCGGTCACGAGCCAGCCTTCCGGCGTCTCGTCCTTCAGCGGATCCATGTATTCGGGCTCGCCCGTGAGGAAGGAGACGACCGAGCGCCCCTTGAACAGGCCCCGCGTATTGCCCTCGCGCACGAGCTTGATCAGGTCGGGGCCGAAGGTGACGTTGAGGATGGCGTCGGGCTTCAGCGCGGCGATGGCCTGGACGACCGGGCCGGCGTCGATCTTGCCCTGCGGCGGCCATTGCTCGCCGACCCATTCGATGTCCGGGCGCTTCTTCGAGAGAAGCTCCTTGAACACCTTCACGGCCGATTGTCCGTATTCGTAGTTCGGGGCGATGGTTGCCCATTTCTTGGCCGGAAGCTTCGCCGCCTCCTCCGCCAGCATCGCCGCCTGCATGTAGTTCGAGGGGCGCAGGCGGAAGGTGTAGCGGTTGCCGGACGACCAGACCATCGCGTCGGTCAGCGGCTCGCCCGCGAGATAGAAGATCTTCTTCTGCTTGGCGTAATCGGCGAGCGCGAGGCCGACATTCGAGAAGAAGGCGCCCGCGATCATGGCGACCTCGTCGCGCGAGACGAGTTCGTTGGCAGCCGTTACCGCATCCGCCGGCTTGCCGGCATCGTCCTTGGTGATGACGACGAGCTTCTTGCCGAGGACGCCGCCCTTGGCGTTCACCTCCTCCGCCGCGAGCTGGAGACCCTTGCGATAGGGCTCGGTGAAGGCCGGCAGTCCCGAATAGGAATTGATCTCGCCGATCTTGATCTCACCCTGCTGGGCGAGGGCCGGAAGGGCTGCCATGCCGGCGCCGAGCGCCATCCCCGTGAGAATCGTTCGTCTCGTATCCATGCCGTTCCCCTTCGGTTGGCGCCGCGTGGCGCGCCCCATCGCCTCTATCGCAAGCCGTCTTCTCCTTTGACCTCCCCGATGGTCAACCCACCGACCCGCGGGAGGGGACGTCCGGAATCGGTGACGGCGACGGCGACGGCGATCTCGTCGCGTCGCGGCGCGTCCGTGATCCGCACCTCCATCCCGTCGAAATGGCTCCGCACGAAGGCCGCATCCTTGTGTCCCAGCGGGATGTCGAAGGGCACGCCCGGGCCTCCGCGCTTCTTCGAGGACGGTATCAGCGCCGCCCCCTTGCCGAGCGCCGCCCGGACGGGCGCGCCGAGCTTCGGATGCAGGATCGCTGCCGCGTGTTCGAGCTCGCCATCCTCGCCCACGGCCGCTGCCTTGCCGTAGCTCTGGACGGCGGTGCCCGGGATGCCGAGCGCGGCGACCGCCCGCTGGGTGAGCAGCCCGCCGAGTTCGACGCCGATCTCCATCAGGTCGGACAGATCCTCGACATAGCGGCTGGCGAAGGGGTTCCGGATGACGGCGATCGCCGCCGCCCGCCGCGTCGGCGGCGCGACCGGCCGGCCCATCTCGGTCAGCGTCTCCTCGACGAGGACGACGATCTTGCGAATCTCCGCCTTCATGCGGCCCTCCCGATGGTGCTCGTTGCACTGCCGATCCCTCCCTGAAGGGGAGGGCGAGTCGAAGCGAGGCTTCGAGCCGGGGCGGGGTAATCCGGCTGCGGATAGACCCCAGCCCGGTTGGCTGGCGCCGACTCGCCCTCCCCTGCAGGGGAGGGATCGAAAGCGGTAGCCTGAGATGGACGCGCCTCGAACCGCTCCCCGACCACCGTCGTCTCGCCCTGGAGGTGCAGGGCGGCCGCTGCGATGAGGCCGCGCCGGATCAAGGTCTCGGCGCAGGCCCGGCCGCGGCCCAGGGCTCCGGCGATCTCGGCCGGCCCGAGCGGCCCGACGTCCCGCGTGACGAGGATATCCTCGAGGTCGCTGTCGGCCTGCACCTCGCGGGCCGGAACGCGCGTCACGGCAGGATGGCCGGGGCAATCGACGGCGTTCGCGACGATGGTCGCCGCCGCATCCGCTTCGGCGGCCGTGCGGGCGAGGATCGTCACCGCATCCGCGATCCCGCGCGAGAACGAGCGTCCGCGCCAGCCGCTGGTCGCGATGCCGCCGATCCCGGACGCGGAATCGATGACCGCCGAACCGAACAGGGCAGGGCGGTCGGGCCGGTCGACGAGGCCGATGCGCGCGATCTCCCCGGGAGCGAGATGCAGAGCGATGTCGCCGCCGTTATTGACGAAGGCGCGTCGGAGCGGCGCTGCGGCGAGCATCGTCCGCAGGACCTCCTCCGCGACGGCGCCGGCGACGGCGGCCATCGGCGTGATGAAGGCGTCGGCGGCAAAGGGCATGACGGCGGCCTGCATCCGCCGGGCGACCGCCCCGCGCAGATGCCCGCCCGGCTGGGCGACGCAGCGGCGCAGCGTGACGAGTTCCTCGCACAGCGTCGGAAGGATGGTCGGGAACAGCCGCGCCGCGGCGTCGTAGGCAGCCCTGACGGCGGCCTCCTCCCCGTCCACCTCGACCACGAGGTCGATGGGGCCGTGCTGCAGATGCAGCCGCCGCCCGTCCGGCAGGAGGGAGATCTGCGGCGGCAGCATCACCCGAGGCTCCGGTGGGGGCGAGCCGCGAGCGGCCAGGGATTGCGTCCGACCTGGGAAACCGTCCGCCGGGCGGGGTCGGCCGCGATGTCGGAGAGGCGCCGGATGTCGGCCATGTGCCCGCCGAGCGCCTGGTACGCCGAGAGGGGCAGCGTGAACTCGATCGGTGCGACGAGAGCCGGCGTCGGCACGTAGCCGAAGGCGTTCTCGGGCACGCGGGTGACGTCGACCATGAAGGTGATGCCGCCGCCCGGCCAGACATAGACCGGCGCTCCGCCGCAGGTGACGGTCGTCAGCGCCTCCTTGACCGATCGCGTCAGGCGGACGGGGTTCTCGGTCACGCCCGCGCGAAGCGAGCCGCCGGCCCCGCCCATGAACAGAACCGTCGACAGAGCGGGCTCGCAATTCTCCTCGATGAGGTCCACGGAATGTCGAAGATCCGGGGGCAGGTCCCGCTCGACGGGCCGCAGCGCCTCGTCGAGTTCGTAATAGGCGAATTGCTCCCCGGTCGTGGACACCATCAGGAGCGAGAGGCCGGGCCGCGCGGTCTTGGGGTCGAAATCGCCGAGGATCGAGAGCGGGTCGGTGATGTCGGTGCCGCCCCAGCCCGTGCCCGGCTCGGCGACCTGGAAGTAGCGGCCGGGCGTCGAGCGGCGCCCCTTGATGCGGATGCCGGTCTCGCGGATGCCGAGGACCTTGCCGGCCTGATGCTCCGAGAGGACGCCGGTGATGTGATCGTCGACGACGACGACCTCGTCCACCTTGCCCTCCCATTGCTTGGCGAACATGCCGATTGTCGCCGAGCCGCAGCCGACGCGCATGCGCTCCTCGCGATGTCCGTTGACCTCGGGCGGCCGCCCGGCCTGGATGACGATGGTCGATCCCTCGTCCACCTCGAGTTCGACCGCCCCGCCGTTGCAGAGGGCGAGAAGCGTGTCGCAGGTGACGCGGCCCTCCTTCTTCGAGCCGCCTGTGAGGTGGTTGACCCCGCCGAGCGAGAGCATCTGCGAGCCGTACTCGCCGGTCGTGACATGCCCGACGGCCTCGCCCTTGGCCCGCACGGTGGCGCTCTCGGGGCCGAGATGGCGGTCGGTGTCGATCTTCACCTTGACGCCGCAATAGCTGAAGATCCCCTCGGTCACGACCGTGACCATGTCGACGCCCTCGACCTCCGAGGCGACGATGAAGGGGGCCGGCTTGTAGTCGGGATAGGTCGTGCCGGCCCCGATGGCGGTCACGAAGACCGGCTCCCTCCCGACGACCCGGCCGTCCCAATCATGGCCGCCGCTCCCGCCGGCGAATGGCACCACGGCGCCGCTCGCTGTGATGGTCCGCTCGAGCACGACGTGAGGATCGACCCGGATCAGTTCGCCGTCCCGGTTGGCGTAGCGGTCGCACGCTCCGGCCTGGCCGGGCCGGATGAAGCACATCACCGGGCAGGCGTCGCAGCGGATGCGGTCGTCGGCGGGTTTCGACAGCGCTTCGCTCATGGGCGCTGCCCTTGGTCCGTCCTGTCCCGATCCCTCCCGATAGGGGAGGGCGAGTCGACGCGGAGCGTCGAACCGGGGTGGGGACACCCCCAGCCGGGCAGCACCCCACCCCGGTCGGCTGGCGCCGACTCGCCCTCCCCTGGAGGGGAGGGATCGGCGGCAAGATGCGCTTCTCTGATCGCCGCCAGCACGCGGTCCGGCGTCGCGGGCACGCGCCGGATGCGGGTTCCCGTCGCGTGGTGGATGGCGTTGAGGATCGCCGGCGCCGTCGGGATCAGGGCCTGCTCGCCGATGCCCTTGGCGCCCGAGGGGCCGACCGGGTTGGGGTCCTCGATCAGGATGGTGGTGATCGGCGGCACGTCGCCGACCGTCGGGATCAGATAATCGTGCAGGTTCTCGCCGCGGCCGGGATGGAACTCCTCCATCAAGGCGAGGCCGAGCCCCTGGGCAATGCCGCCCTCGATCTGACCTTCGAGCAGCGTCGGGTTGATCGCCCGGCCGACATCGTGGGCGGCGGTGACGTGGAGGACCTTCACCGTGCCGAGGGCGAGGTCGACCTCGATCTCGGCGAGATGCGCGCCGAAGCCGTAGACGGCATAGGGATGTCCCTGCCCGTCCTCGTCGAGCGGCGTCGTCGGCGGATCGAAGGTCTCCTCGGCCGAGATGGCGTAGCCGCGCTCGTCGAGCGGCAGATCGGCGAGGCGGATGAGGCGCCGATGTCCGGCTTCATCGACGCGGAGCTCGCCCGGGGCCGGCCGGATGGTGGCGTCGCTGCCGGCATTGGCCATTCGCAGGATCGCCGCGCGCAGAGCGCGGCAGGCGAGTTCCGTCGCCTTGCCGCTGACGACCGTCTGACGCGAGGCCGAGGTCTTGCCCGCGTCCGGCGTCAGGTCCGTATCAGGCGGCGCGAGATCGAGCGCGCCGAGCGGCACGCCGAGCGCGTCCGCCGCGATCTGCGGGATGATCGTGTTCGAGCCCTGGCCGATATCCACCGCGCCCTGATGCAGGACGATGCGGCCGTCATGGGTGATGCCGATCCGCATGGTGGACGGGTTCGACATCGAGGTGTTGCCGCAGCCGTACCACATCCCGGCGATGCCGACGCCGCGGCGCAGATGTCCGTTCGCCGCGCGGCCTCGATTGAAGGCGGCGGCCTCGGCTCGCGCGCGGGTCCAGGCCGGCCGCAGCGCCTCGAAACAGGCACGGATGCCGGTGCCCGGGCCGAGGATCTGGCCCGTCACGGTGGGATCGTCCGGGCCGAGCGCGTTCAGGATGCGGAAATCCAACGCATCCATGCCGAGGGCCGCGGCGAGTTCGTCGTAGATCTGCTCCTGCGCCACGGCGGCCTGCGGCACGCCGAAGCCGCGGAAGGCCCCGGCTGGCACGACATGGGTGTGCACCGCGACGCTCCGCGCCCGGTAGTTCGGCACGAGATAGGGTCCGGAGGCGTGGACGGGTACGCGGTTGGCGACGGTCGGTCCCCAGGAGGCATAGGCGCCCGTGTTGAATTCGGCCTCGACGTCGAGCGCGAGGAGGCGGCCGTCCGATGCGGCCCCGGCCCGCATCCGGATGCGGGCCGGATGGCGCTTCGTCGTCGTCATGATGGATTCGCGGCGCGAGTACGTCATCCGCACCGGCCGGCCGAGCCGCCAGGCGGCGAGGGCGAGGAAGGGTTGCACGGAGAGGTCGAGCTTCGTCCCGAAGCCGCCGCCGACCGCCGTCGGCACGATCCGCACCGCCTCGGGCGCGATGCCGAGGATCGCGGCGACGTCGTCCCGGTCCATGTAGGGCGCCTGGGTGCAGGCGTGGATCTCGATCCGGTCGCCGACCCGGCGCGCCCATCCCGCCTCCGGTTCGATCGGCGCATGTTCGACGAAGCCCGTCTCGAAGAGCCCTTCGGCTCGGACGGCCGCAGCGGCAAGGCCGGCCTCGACATCGCCGCGGGCAACTCGGCCTCGCACGAGCACGTTGTCCGGCCGGCTCTCGTGCAGACGGCTGGCTCCCATCGCACGGGCCTCGTCGGGAGAGAGCGCGGGGCGCAGCTCCGTCCAGGCGACCGGGAACGCCGAGAGGTCCAGCGCCGCCATGGCCTCCGCCTCGCCGACGATCGCCGCGACCGCCTCGCCCTTGAAGCGTGTTTCGCGTTCGGCGAAGACCGGCTGATCGGCGAAGGGCGCGATGACGCCGAAGCGGTTCACGCCGGTCACGTCCGGGGCCATGAGGACGGCGATCAGACCCGGATGCGCGGTCAGGAATGCGCCGATGTCGCCGAAGGCGAAGGCGGCGCGATGGTGCGGGCTCCGCACGACCTTCAGCACGAGCGCGTCGGCAGGCGCTCCGTCGTCACCGTAGCTGTCGGCCCCGGTGACCTTCCGCCTGCCGTCGAGGCGGGCGATCCGGGCACCGATCGCGGTGCCGGAGGGCGGCTGCGGCCCGTCGAATGCGGTCGCGGGCACGTCGAGGATCGCCGCGACGATCTTGCGGTAGCCCGTGCAGCGGCACAGCACGCCCCCGATGGCGTCCGACACCTCCGCCTCGGTCGGCCGGGAGTTCCGCTCGAGCAGCGCGGTCGCTGCGACGATCATGCCCGGCGTGCAGAAGCCGCATTGGGCGGCTCCGTGGCGCAGGAACGCGGCCTGAAGCTGGACGGCCGCCGGGTTCGTCGCCGTCAGGCCTTCGATCGTCCGCACGTCCCGCCCTTCGGCCTGAGCGGTGGAGCACAGGCAGGCGCAGATCGGGGCGCCGTCGAGAAGGACCGTGCAGGCGCCGCAATCCCCGGCATCGCAGCCGACCTTCGTGCCCGTCAGGCCGAGCCCGCGCAACGCGCTGCTGAGGCGTGCCGAAGGGTCGGGCGGGAACGTGACGCGCGCGCCGTTGAGCTGGCAGGAGATCGGCGAGGTGCTCGAAAGGGCCGCGCTCATGCGGCGGCTCCGTCACAGCGACGGAGCGCGCGCCGGACGAGCTCGAGCGCCGCCTCGCTGCGATAATCTGCCGTGGCCCTGACGTCGGCGATCGGAGCGAGACGCTCGAGATGGTGTGGCCGCACCAGGCTGCCCAGAGCGGCCGGCGAGGCACCGATCAGCGCCGCCTCCAGCTCCGGCATGCGGGTGGCGACGGCCGAGCAGGCGCCGATGGCGATCCGCGCCGAGCGCACCCGCCCCTCGGCGACCTCGAGCAGCACCGCGACCATGACGATCGAGATGACGAGATAGCGCCGCGCGCCGAGTTTGAGGAAGCACGAGGTGGCGTCGGGGCTGGCCACAGGGACGAGGATCGCCGTGAGGATCTCGTCGGGGCGCCGCGCGGTGTGTCGGTTTCCCAGGAGGAACGCCGCCAGCGGCAGGCATCTCGTTCCCGAAGAACTGGCAAGCTCGACGGATGCGTCCAGCGTCAGAAGGGGAGGGACGCCGTCGGCGGCCGGCGAGGCGTTGCAGAGATTGCCTGAGAGCGTGGCGACGTTCTGGATCTGGACCGAGCCCACCTCGCGCGCGGCGGCCCGCAAACCGTCGAAACAGGGCGGGAGCGGCGCCCTGGCGATCCGGCTCCAGGTCACGCGGGCGCCGATCCGCAGCACGCCGTCGATGATCTCGAGTCCGTCGAGCCCGTCGATGCGGGACAGGTCGAGGATGCGGGGCGGGGGAGGGCGATCGGCCAGAGCGGGAAAGAAGTCGGTGCCGCCGGCCAGGATCGCGGCCGGCGCCTCGACGAGGGCCTCACAGGCTTCGCGCAGGGTCGACGGCCGAAGGTACATGCACCCTCGCAGGGCCAGAGTGGCCAGATCGTTCGTACACTAACAATCTGACCGGCTCTCGAAACCTGTCAAGGCTGGATCTGATCTAAATCGCAGCAGGCCTGGCGAGCGGTTTCGCCTCGCTGCCCACGGGAGCGTCAGGCAGGGGCTGCCAGTGGGTCGGCAACTCGTCCGCAGCCTGGATCGAGGCCGGCATCTGCATCCGCGACAACCATTGCCCGAACTCCTCGCTGAAGCGCGCGATGATCGACCCCCACGGGGGTGTATGGACGAGAATGTCCAAGTCTTTCGGGGCGGTCTCGATCGGCTGCCACGCATTGTCCTGCACGGTAGAAGGCTCCTTTGCGGTCGAGCCTTAACGTCGATCATCGCGAGAAGTGCCGGCGCGATCGGCAGGAGGTGAGAAGCTCCTCACGATGGCGCCGATTTCGCCCGTGTTCCGATGAAGGTCTCTGGAACGCCGCCGCGCGTAGCGCTACAGACGAACCGCAGCTGTCGACGGGAAGGATGAGGATGCCCGGTTCTGGAGCGATCGTCGATTTGACCGTCGACGAGGTCATCGGCGGTATCGAAGACGGCACGATGATCGTCGTCGACGTGCGCGAACCGAGGGAACTCGCAGCGGGCATGATTCCGGGCTCGGTCGCGATGCCGCTGTCGGAATTCGACCCGGCGGGTCTGCCCGTCGACGACGGCCGGCGTATTGTGTTCGTCTGTGCGGGAGGCGTTCGGTCGCGCATCGCGATCGAGGCGGCTCGCCAGGCAGGGATCGACGTCCGCGAGCATCTTGCTCCCGGTTTCAAGGGATGGGTGGCACAAGGCGGGGCCGTCGCTCTCCCGACATGAGACCTTCGTAGGGCGTAGCCCGCTTGCGGGAGTGCGTCTTCACACCTGACTTCCGACGTGGCGCCCTTTATGGGCGCTGCAGAAGTGGATTGACGATGCGGTTGACCAAGACGGCGATATTGGCCGCTGCGATGGCTATTTCGGCCTTCGCAGTCGGCGCTGCTACTGCTCAGATGCCGGGCGGTCCCCCGCCGAAGGTCACGGTTGCGAAGCCTGTGGTCAAGGACGTCGTCGAGTACGACGAGTTCACCGGCCGGTTCGCCGCGGTCGATTCGGTCGATGTCCGGGCCCGCGTCTCGGGATACCTTGAGAAGGTCGGCTTCACGGATGGGGCGATCGTCAAGAAGGACGATCTGCTGTTCGTGATCGACCGCCGGCCCTACAAGGCCGCTCTCGATCAGGCGCAGGCGAGCGTCGCCTCGGCCCAGGCGCGGCTGACCTTCGCCCAGACGGATTACGAGCGTGCCCAGTCGCTGCAGCGGACGGGCAACATCTCGGATCAGCTGGTGGATCAGCGCCGGCAATCCTACGTGAGCGCGCGCGCCGATCTCGACAGCGCTCAGGGCGCTCTCCGCAACGCCCAGCTCAACTTCGATTTCACGGAGATCAAGGCGCCGGTCTCCGGCCGGATCAGCCGACGAAACATCTCGGTCGGAAACCTCGTCAACGCGAACGATACGTTGCTGACCAACATCGTGACGATGGATCCGATCTATTTCTATTTCGATGTCGACGAGAGGTCGTACCTCGCCTATTCGCGCGTCCTGCTGATGGCCCGCCAATCGGGCAACGAGCCGACCTCGGACGCGCTCTTGGCGCTGACCGGCGAGCGTGAGTTCAAGCGCCCCGCCAAGATGGACTTCATCGACAACCGGATCGATCAGGCGAGCGGCACGATCCAGGCGCGCGTGATCGCCGAGAACAAGGACCTGTTGCTCGTGCCCGGCCTGTTCGGGCGGGTTCAGGTGACGGGGTCTCCGCCCCATCGAGGCGTCCTCATCCCCGATGAGGCGATCGCGACCGACCAGGACCGGAGATTCGTCTGGGTCGTCGCCGGTGATGGCACCGTGTCGGCAAAGGTCGTTCGACCTGGTCCGCGCATCGACGGCTACCGGCTCATCCGGAGCGGCCTGACCGGCGACGAGACGATCGTCGTCAACGGTCTGCAGCGGGTTCGGCCTGGCATCAAGGTCACTCCGGAACGGCAGGAACTGCCGCCCGTGAAAGCGGTGAACGGTCAGTAAATGCGCTTCGCCCACTTCTTCGTCGATCGGCCGATCTTCGCATCGGTCCTTTCGATCGTCCTCGTCCTCGTCGGCTACGTCTCCTACACGCGTCTGCCGATCGCGCAGTACCCGGAGATCGCGCCGCCGACGATCACCGTCCGTGCGACCTATCCGGGGGCGAATGCGGAGACGGTCGCCGCAACCGTGGCGACGCCGATCGAGCAGGAGATCAACGGCGTCGAGGACATGTTGTACATGTCCTCGTATTCGAGCGCCGACGGCGCGATGCAGCTGACGATCACGTTCAAGCCGGGTACCAATCTCGATCAGGCGAACGTGCTCGTCCAGAACCGCGTCGCCACGGCGACGCCGCGCCTGCCGGCTGAGGTGCGCTCGCTCGGCGTCGTCACCCGCAAGGCGTCGTCGGACTTCCTGATGGTCGTCCACATGCTGTCGCCCGACGACAGCTTCGACCAGCTCTACATCTCGAACTACGCGCTGATCCGCGTTCGCGACGAGCTGATCCGCCTCGAAGGCGTCGGCGACGTGACCGTGTTCGGCGCGCGCGAATACTCGATGCGGATCTGGCTCGATCCGAACAAGCTCGCCGCCTACCGGCTATCGACGACCGACGTCACCGCTGCGCTGCAGGAGCAGAACATTCAGGTGGCCGGCGGCGCGCTCGGCGGACCTCCGACCCCCCAGGGCAGCGCGTTCCAGCTCATCGTCCAGACCCAGGGTCGGTTCCACAGCGTCAATCAGTTCCAGGACATCATCGTCAAGGCGGTGGACGGACGCCTCGTCCGCTTGAGGGAACTCGGCCGGGTCGAACTCGGCGCGCGCGATTACACGACGGGGTCCTACCTCGACGGCAAACCCGCGATCGGCATCGGCATCTTCCAGCGCCCCGGAACGAATGCGATCGCGGCGGCCGAAGCCATCATCGCGAAGATGCAGCAGCTTCAGCTGCAGTTCCCCAAGGGGCTCGAGTACAAGATCGCGTACAATCCGACGACCTTCGTCGAGCAATCGGTGTTCGAGGTCTACAAGACTCTCGGCGAGGCGGTGATCCTGGTCATCATCGTCATTCTCGTCTTCCTCC
Organism: Enterovirga rhinocerotis; assembly: GCF_004363955.1. Taxonomy (GTDB): domain Bacteria; phylum Pseudomonadota; class Alphaproteobacteria; order Rhizobiales; family Beijerinckiaceae; genus Enterovirga; species Enterovirga rhinocerotis. Next base: position 1,612,281 of record NZ_SNZR01000011.1, on the reverse strand, counting down.
AGAGCTGGCGCACCGCGATCATCCCGATCGTCGCGATTCCGGTCTCGCTCATCGGCACCTTCGCGCTGATGAGCGCATTCGGCTTCTCGTTGAACAGCTTGTCGCTGTTCGGGTTGGTGCTCGCGATCGGCATCGTCGTCGACGACGCCATCGTCGTGGTGGAGAACGTCGAGCGTCAGATCGCAGACGGGAAGACGCCGCGCGAGGCTGCCCACGTGACCATGGACGAGGTCGGAAGCGCGGTGATCGCGATCGCGCTCGTGCTGTCCGCCGTGTTCATCCCGACCGCCTTCATTCCCGGCATCTCGGGTCAGTTCTACCGCCAGTTTGCCCTGACGATCGCCGTGGCGACGGTCATTTCGGCGCTCAACTCCCTGACGCTGTCGCCGGCGCTCTGCGCTCTGCTGCTGAAGCCCCATCGGGGCGAGCACCATAAGCCCCGCTTCTTCCTCGCGCGCTGGGGCGCCGCCTTGGCGAACGGCTTCAACAAGACGTTCGACGTCTTCTCGAACGGCTATGCGGCGCTGGTCCGGTTCCTCGTGTCCAGCGTCTTCATGCGGCTGGTTATGCTCGGCGTCTACGCGGCGATGATCGCGACGACCGTGTACCTCGCGCGGACGACCCCGACCGGCTTCATCCCCGCTCAGGATCAGGGCTACCTGATCGCCGTCGTCCAGCTGCCCGATGGCGCCTCGCTGAACCGCACCGAGGAGGTGATGAAGCAGGCCGAGAAGATCATCGCGGACGTGCCGGGGATCGAGAGCATCATCAGCATCTCCGGGTTCAACGGGGCGACCTTCACGAACGCGACCAACGGCGGCGTGATGTTCCTGCCGCTCAAGCCGTTCGAACAGCGCAAGACGCCGAACCTCGCCGCGGGTGCGATCGCAGGCCAGGTGATCATGCGCCTGTCGGTGATCCAGGAGGCCATGATCTTCGCGCTGCCGCCGCCGCCCGTTCGCGGCCTCGGCAATGCCGGCGGCTTCAAGATGATGCTGCAGGACCGCACCGGCGCCGGTCTCGGAGCCCTTCTGGCGTCCGCCGGGGAGGTCATCGGCCAGGCGAACCAGAACCCGAACCTGAGCCGCGTCTTCACGACCTTCGGCAACAACACGCCGCAGATCTATCTGAACATCGATCGGACCAAGGCGCGGATGCTCGACGTGCCGCTGTCGAACATCTTCAATACCCTCCAGGTCAATCTGGGTGGCGCTTACGTCAACGATTTCAACGTGTTCGGTCGTGTCTATCAGGTCAGAATTCAGGCCGACGACCGCTTCAGGACCGAGCGCCAGGACATTTTGCGGCTGAAGGTCCGCTCGTCCAACGGCGCGCTCGTGCCGCTCGGCTCGCTCGTCGATATCACCGACGTGGCCGGCGCGGATCTCGTGCAGCGCTACAACATGTACACCGCCGTGCCGATCCAGGGTGACTCGGCGCCTGGCGTATCGTCCGGCACCGCGCTCTCGGCGATGGAGGGCCTCGCCGCCCGCCTCCCGGACACGCTGGGTTACGAATGGACGGAGCTCGCATTCCAGGAGCGGGCCGTCGGGAACACGGCGATCTACGTCTTCGCCCTCGGCGTGCTGTTCGTGTTTCTCGTTCTCTCAGCCCAGTACGAAAGCTGGTCGCTGCCGCTCGCGATCATTCTCGTCGTGCCGACGGGCGTTCTCGCGGCGCTGGCAGGCGTCGGGCTCCGGGGGATGGACAACAACGTCCTGACCCAGATCGGCCTCGTCGTACTGATCGGCCTAGCGGCGAAGAACGCGATCCTGATCGTCGAGTTCGCCAAGCAGATCGAGGAGCTCGAGAACAAGGCTCCCGTGCCGGCCGTCGTCGAGGCGGCCCGCCTGAGGCTTCGCCCGATCCTGATGACGGCCTTCGCCTTCATTCTCGGCGTCGTGCCGCTGGTGATCGCGACCGGTCCCGGCGCCGAGATGCGGCAGGCTCTCGGCACGGCCGTGTTCTTCGGCATGAGCGGGGCGACCGTGTTCGGATTGTTCCTGACGCCGGTCTTCTACATCGTGATCCGCACGACGATGATCTGGTTCGGTAATCTCGGGAAGCGGAAATCTCCGCCCCCGTCCCAGGAGCCGCCGTCGGACGGGCCGGCTCCGAGCCCGGGATCGGTGCCGCAAGGGGCTCACTGACGGTAGCGAGCGGCGGCGTCCCGGCGGTTCGAGCCGCAGGGAACGCCGCCGATCAGGCGGCGCGAGGGTGATCGTCGCGGGCCACATCCCGGTGCGGATATCTGGTTCGATCCCGATAGGCGCGAGACCGCGGCGGTCGGCGGTGGTCCGCCGGACACAGCCGATATCGGGCTTGGATAATCAGAATCGATCTGGAATAATTCGAGACAGGTAGCGTCTTCGTCATCGCCGCCCTGGCTCGAGGATCGTTCATGACCCGCTTCGTGTTGACCACGGCTGTCCTTCTCGGGCTCGCCACCGTCGTCGTCGCTCAGACGGACCCGATCGCGCAAAGGCGCGACGTCATGAAGGGGGTCGGCGCCGCCACCAAGGCGGGGGTGGAGATGGTCAAGGGCGAAACGCCCTTCGATCTCGCCAAGGCGCAGGACGTCCTGAAGACCTACGCGACGGCAGCCGAGACCTTCCACACCTATTACCCCGAGACGTCCAAGACCGGCGGCGGCACGTCGGCGAGCCCGAAGATCTGGGAGAGCCCGGCGGAGTTCAAGGCGAAGTTCGACGCCTGGGGTGCGGATATCCGGAAGGCGGCGGAGGACACGAAGGACCTCGGCAGCTTCAAGGCGTCGTTCGGCTCCGTCATGCGCTCCTGTCGCGGCTGCCACGAGGTCTATCGCATCAAGACCTGAGCGGAGACGGCGGGGTGAGCGCTGCCCCTCGCCGCACGGCGTCCGGCGCCCGCCACAGCGTGCGCGCATGGGATGGCCCGACGCGGCTGTTCAAATGGGCGCTCGTCGCATCGGTGGCGATCGGATACCTGACCTATCAGATCGGCGATGCCGCGCTGACATGGCATATCTGGAACGGCTATGCCGCGCTGATCCTCGTCACGTTCCGCATCCTCTGGGGCTTCGCCGGTTCCTCGACCGCGCGCTTCGGGGCCTGGATCACCTGGCCCTGGTCCGCGCTGGCCTATGGCGGCGCCCTCGTCACCGGACGGGCGCGGCGCTATCTCGGTCACAACCCGCTCGGCGGCTGGATGATCGTCGTGCTGCTGCTGTTCGTGGCGGCGCAGGCCATCAGCGGCTTGTTCACGGTCGACTCCAACGGGATCAGCGGCGGCCCCTTCGCCAATCTCGATTTCGGCGATCCGACGCCGGTCCAGCGGACCTTGTCACGCTGGCACCACCAGGGCTTCTACCTCTTCCTCGGTTTCGCGGTCGTCCACGTCGTGGTGAACCTGCTCTATGAGGGGGTGAAGCGCGATCCGCTCGTGCGCGCGATGGTCACGGGCCGGAAGCCCGCGGCGGATTATGCCGACCAGCCGGAGATGGTCCCGGCCTCTCACGTCTGGCTGCGTGCGCTCGTCTGCCTCGTCCTGGCTGCGGCCATCGTCTTCGGCACCGTCGCCTCGTTCGGCGGCAAGCTGCCGTTCTGAGCGCGCGGCGTCCGTTCGCCCGTGACAACCGCGCGTCCGGCGTGCATTGAGCCGCCATGGACTCGTTCAAGCCCCATCTCGGCAAGATCGCGACCGGCGCCGCGCTGACTCGCGAAGAAGCGCGCGACGCCTTTGAGACGCTGCTCTCGGGGGAGGTGACGCATGCCCAGGCGGGCGCGTTCCTGATGGGATTGCGCGTGCGCGGCGAGGCGCTGCCGGAAATCGTCGGCGCCGTCGAGGCGATGCGCAGCCGCATGACGCGCGTCGCGGCGCCGCCGAATGCCATCGACATCGTCGGGACGGGCGGGGACGGCGCGGGCAGCTACAATATCTCGACCCTCGCCGCGATTATCGTTGCGAGTTGCGGCGTGCCGGTCGCCAAGCACGGCAACCGCGCGGCCTCCTCGAAATCGGGCGCTGCGGACGTGCTCACGGCCCTCGGCGTCAAGATCGGCCTGCCGGCCGATGCGCTGGAGACCTGCCTTGCGGAGGTCGGGCTCGCCTTTCTGTTCGCCCAGACGCACCACGCCTCGATGCGCCATGTGGCGCCGGTCCGGTCCGAACTCGGCACCCGGACCCTGTTCAACTTCCTCGGCCCGCTCTCGAACCCCGCGGGCGTCAAGCGGCAGCTCGTCGGCGTGCCCTCGACCGCCTGGATGCGGCCGCTCACCGAGACCCTCAAGGAACTCGGCTCGGAGGTGATCTGGACGGTGCACGGCTCGGACGGGCTCGACGAGATCACGACGACCGGCCCGACCCAGATCGTCATCTTGGAGCGGGGAGAGATCCGCGAGATCACCGTGGCGCCGGAAGATGTCGGGCTGCCCCGTGCGAAGCCGGCCGACCTCAAGGGGGGCGATCCGGCCCATAATGCCCGGGCGCTCCGCGCCGTTCTCGACGGCGAGCCCTCGGCCTATCGTGACATCGGCCTCATCAATGCCGGCGCGGCGCTGGCGGTGGCGGGTGTCGCCGCCGATCTCGGCGAGGGGGTCGCGAAGGCCCGCGCCGCGATCGAGACCGGCGCCGCGAAGGCGACGCTCGACCGTCTGGTCGAGGTCTCGAACAGGGTATCGCCGTGACCGACGTGCTCGACCGGATCGCCGCCTACAAGCGCGAGGAGATCGCGGCCGCCAAGCGGGCCGTGCCCGAGGCGCGGATGGCCGAGCGCGCTCTCGCGGCGCCGCCCGTCCGCCCCTTCCGCCGCGCTCTCGCGGCGAAGCATGCGGCCGGCGAGCCGGCCCTCATCGCCGAGATCAAGAAGGCCAGCCCGTCGAAGGGGCTGATCCGAGAGGATTTCGAGCCGGCTTCGCTGGCTCGGGCCTACGAGGCTGGCGGGGCGGCCTGCCTCTCCGTTCTGACCGACGCGCCGTCCTTCCAGGGCCGGCCGGAATTTCTGGCCCTGGCGCGGGACGCCTGCTCGCTTCCGGCTTTGCGCAAGGATTTCCTGTTCGAGCCCTACCAGGTTCACGAGGCGCGGGTGCTCGGCGCCGATTGCATCCTGATCATCATGGCCGCCGTGACGGACGGGGAGGCGAGGGCGCTCCAGGACACGGCGAAGGCCCTCGGCATGGACGTGCTGGTCGAGGTCCATGACGAGCCCGAGCTCGACCGGGCGCTCGCGCTCGGGGCCGATCTCGTCGGCATCAACAACCGCAACCTGCGCACCTTCGAGGTGACGCTCGCGACCTCTGAGCGGCTTGCGCCTCGCATTCCTTCCGACCGCATGATTGTCGGCGAGAGCGGGATCGCGACGCCCGAGGATATCGTCAGGCTGCGCGCGGTCGGCATCGAGACCTTCCTCGTCGGCGAGAGCCTGATGCGGCAGGCGGATGTCGCCGCCGCGACGCGCCGGCTCCTGTCGCGGTCTCCGGCCGCGGCCTGAGCGATGGCCGAGCTCACCCATCTCGACCGTACCGGCGCGGCCAACATGGTCGACGTCTCGGACAAGGCGGCGACGAAGCGCGTCGCGCGGGCCGAGGGACGGATCGTGATGCTGCCGGAGACGGTCGCGCTCATCCGGGCGGGGGATGCCAAGAAGGGGGACGTGCTCGGCACCGCCCGCCTCGCCGGCATCATGGCGGCGAAGCGCACGCATGATCTGATCCCGCTCTGCCATCCGCTGCTGCTGACGAAGGTCGCGGTCGAGTGCCGTCTCGACGACACCCTGCCGGGCGTCCGGGTCGAGGCCGAGGTCTCGGTCTCGGGCCAGACGGGCGTCGAGATGGAGGCCCTGACCGCCGTCTCCGTCGCCTGCCTGACGCTCTACGACATGGTCAAGGCGGCCGATCGGGCGATGCGGATCGACGGCATCCGGCTTCTCGCCAAGAGCGGCGGCCGGTCCGGCACCTACGAGGCTTGACGCGATGGCGATGATCTCGGTCGCGGAGGCTCTGGCGCGGGTCTTCGGCTCGATCGAGGGACCGGTCGGACGTGAGGAGGTGGCTCTCGCGGACGCGATCGGCCGGACCCTCGCCGAAGACGTCGCCGCGACGCGCGACCAGCCTCCCTTCGCCGCCTCCGCGATGGACGGCTATGCCGTGCGCGAGGCGGACCTCGCCGACCTCCCGCGGCGCCTGATCGTCGTCGGCACGAGCGTCGCCGGCCGCCGCCATCCCGGAATCGTCGGACCGGGCGAGGCCGTCCGCATCTTCACCGGCGCGCCGATCCCGGAGGGAGCGGACGCCATCGTCATCCAGGAGGATACGGAAGCCGCGGACGACACCGTCGCCGTGCGTGCGAAGGAGCCGCCGGGCCGCTACATCCGCCCGGCCGGGCTCGATTTCCGGCAGGGCGAGACGCTTGTCCGCGCCGGCCAGCGGCTCGACGCGCGGCTGATCACGCTCGCTGCCTCGGCGGGTCGTGCGAGCCTCCTCGTGCGACGGCGGCCGCGCGTCGCCGTGCTCGCGACGGGCGACGAACTCGTCCGACCCGGCGAGACACCGGGGCCGGACCAGATCGTCGCCTCGAACCCGTACGGTCTTCGTGCGCTGATCGAGCGCGCGGGAGGCGAGATGCTCGATCTCGGCATCGCGCGCGACACCCTCGACGATCTCGGCCGCCGGATCGAGGCGGCCCGCGCCGCGAAGGCCGATCTTCTCGTCACCCTCGGAGGCGCCTCGGTCGGCGACCACGATCTCGTCCAGCAGGCGCTGGCGGGGGCCGGCATGGAACTCGGCTTCTGGCGGGTCGCGCTCCGTCCCGGCAAGCCGCTGATGAACGGGCGTCTCGGCCGGATGCTGCTGCTCGGCCTGCCGGGCAACCCTGTCTCGTCGATCGTCTGCGGAATCCTCTTCGTGGTGCCTGCGATCCGCGCGCTGCTCGGCGATCCGGCGGCCGGCGAGGACCCGACGGAGGCGGCGGTCCTCGGTGCCGCGCTCCCGACCAACGACCAGCGGCAGGACTATATGCGAGCGCGTCTGGAACGCCGCTCGGACGGGCCCGACCGCGCCGTGGCGCATGGCCGGCAGGATTCCTCGATGGTGGCGGTGCTCGCAGGCTCGGACGCGCTCATCGTCCGCAAGCCCCACGAGCCGGCGGCCGCCGAAGGCGATGCCTGCCGCATCATCCGGCTGGACCGCTTCTGCTGAGGTGACGGGGAGTTTCCTTCTCCCCTTGCGGGAGAAGGTGGCAGCGCGGAGCGCTGACGGATGAGGGGTGTAACGCTCCCGTCGACGTCGAGTCTCCACCCCTCATCCGACCCTGCTTTGCAGGGCCACCTTCTCCCGCAAGGGGAGAAGGGCTTCCGCCCGAGCCTTCAGCCCGCTTTCGCCAGCGCGTCCTTCAGCTTCGCCGCATGGGCCTCCAGCACCTCCTTGGCCGCCATCTCGCCGGTATGCGGGCGGAGCGGCACGCCGGCCTTGCGGGGCAGGACGTGGACATGGGTGTGGAACACGACCTGCCCGCCGGCTGCCTCGTTGAATTGCTGGATCGTGATGCCGTCGGCCGCGAAGGCCGTCTTGGCCGCGCGGGCCACCGTCTGGACGGTCCGGTAGACGGCCGCGATGTCCTCGGGCGCCATGTCGAGGAAGGTGCGGCTCGGCGCCTTCGGGATCACCAGCGCGTGGCCGTCGGCGCGGGGCATGATGTCCATGATCGCGATCGTGCGCTCGTCCTCGTAGACGGTCTGGCTCGGCAACTCGCCGCGCAGGATCTTGGCGAAGACGTTGTTCGGATCGTAGGAGGTCATGGATCGCCCGGTCTCGGTTCGCGTCGGAGCCGTCTTCGGCTCCGGACGGCGCCTCGTCAATCGTCGTCGCGACCCGCGGTCCCGCTGTCCTGGCGATAGGGCATGGCCCCTTCGTACTCGGCCTGGGCGGCGGCGACGTAGCCGCGCTCCCGCTTCAGGTAATCCGCCACCGCGCGGCGAAAGCCGGGATCGGCGATGTCGTGGGCCGAGAAGGTCGTGACCGGCCGATAGCCCCGCGCGAGCTTGTGCTCGCCCTGTGCGCCCGCCTCGACGCGGGCGAGCCCGTGTGCCAGCGCGAAATCGATGGCCTGATAATAGCAGACCTCGAAATGCAGGAACGGGTGATCCTCGATGCAGCCCCAGTTGCGGCCGTAGAGCGCCCGGTCGCCGATGAAATTGATGGCGCCGGCGATCGGGCGGCCGTCGCGCTTGGCGATGACGAGCAGGATGCGCTCGGCCATCCGCTCGCCGATCAGCGAGAAGAACCGGCGGTTGAGGTAGGGCCGGCCCCATTTACGCGAGCCGGTATCCATGTAGAAGGCGAAGAAGGCATCCCAATGCGCCTCCGTGATCTCGCGGCCCCTCAGGCGTTCGATCGTGATGCCCGTGGCGAGGGCCTCGCGCCGCTCGCGCCGGATGGCCTTGCGCTTGCGAGAGGCGAGGGCGGCAAGGAAGCCCTCGAAATCGCCAAAGCCCTCGTCGATCCAGTGGAACTGCTTGTCCGTCCGGACGAGGTAGCCCCGCGCGGCCAGCGCCTCGCAATCCGGCTCGCCGAGGAAGGTCACATGGGTCGACGAGGCGCCGATCTGCGTCCGCAGGGCCTTCAGGCCGCCGATCAGGGCCGCGCGCGCCTCGTCCGGCGCGCCAGGCCGCACCATCAGGCGCGGGCCCGAGACGGGCGTGAAGGGCACGGCGACCTGCAGCTTCGGATAGTACCGCCCTCCCGCCTGCTCGTAGGCGTCCGCCCAGCCGGAATCGAAGACGTACTCGCCCATCGAATGGCTCTTGAGGTAGCAGGGCGCCGCGGCGGCGAGCCGGCCGTCTGCCCCGGGAACCAGGAGATGGGCCGGGCTCCACCCGGTGCGGCTTCCGACGCATCCCGAATCCTCGAGGGCCGACAGGAAGGCGTGCGAGACGAACGGATTGTGGGTCTCGTCGAGACCCGGATGAGGCGTTCCGGGATTGGCGCAGGCATTCCATTCCGCCGCAGCGACCGCGCCGAGACCTTGTGCGAGCCGGACCTCGACGGGGGGCGTCTCGGCCGCCCGATCGCTCACGCCGGGACGAAGCCTTCGAAGACGATCTGGTCGGCGAAGGCCGAAGCCCGATCTGCTTCCTGCTGGCTGCGGACGGTCCAGGTGATGACCGGGATGCCGGAGAGGATGCGCGGCATCACCACCACCTGGCTCGGAAGGTCGGCATAGCGGTAGGAGATGAAGTCGGGGCGCGTCTCGTTCCAGTGGCCGAACATTGCCATCGACCGTCGTTCGGCGGCGCTGGTGTCGCCCCAGTCCGGACCATCGTATCGGGTCTGGGCGACGATGCCGCGGCGGATGCGCGGGGCGATCTGCCTCAGCAAGGCGACGATGCGCGGATCGAAGGACTTGACCGCGAACGGCTCCGTCCGCCCGGCCAGGACCTCCACCGTTCGGCGGGCGAGGCGCTCGTCTCCGTCGAAGCGGCTCTTGATCTCGACGACCAGCGGAACGCGGCCGCCGATCCGGTCGAGGAAGGCAGCGAGGGTCGGGATGGTCTCGCTGGTGCCATCGATCGCGATCGCCTCGAGCTCGGCGCGGCTCCGGTCGAGGACCGGGCCCGTCTCGGCCGTCAGGCGATCCAGCGTGTGATCGTGGAAGACCATGGCCTCGCCGTCGCGCGAGAGCTGGACGTCGCATTCGATGCCGAAGCCGCCGGCGATGGCAGCCTCGGCCGCGGCGACCGTATTCTCGGGGATGCCGCGCGCCCGGTCGTGCAGGCCGCGATGCGCGATGGGCCGTGCGACGAGCCAGGCCGGCGTGCTCATTCGACCGCGAAGAGTGCCTCGACCTCGACGGCCGCGCCAAGCGGAAGCGCCGCGACACCGATCGTCGAGCGGGCGTGCCGCCCGGCATCGCCGAACACCTCGACCATGAGGTCGGAGGCGCCGTTCATGATCGGAGCCTGGCCCGTGAAATCGGGATTGCTGGCGATGAAGCCACCGAGCCGCACGCAGCGGCGGACGCGGTCGAGATCGCCGATCGCGGCGCGGAGCTGGGCGATCACGTTGATGGCGCAGAGGCGCGCAGCCGCCTTGGCCGCGTCCGGCGAGACACCGTCGCCGAGCCGCCCCACATGCTCGGGAGCGAGCTTGCCATCCGCACCGAGGCAGAGCTGGCCGGAGATCGTGACGAGGTCCCCGTCCCGGACGAAGGCGACGTAGTTCGCGACCGGCGCGGCCGGGCTCGGCAGGGTGATCCCGAGTTCCGTCAGGCGAGCCTCGATCCGTCCCACGTCGTCATCTCCTACCGTGCGGCGGCATGCCGTGCGGGCTTTCTCACCCATGGCCGCGCCCGCGGCAAGCGGCTTCGTTGCGGGGAAAGGTGCGGATGCTAAGCTCGGCGGAACGGGATACGCCAAGCTCTCCATGCCGATTCGAAGCCTCGCCCTCGCGGCGGCCCTCATCCTGTCCGTTGGCCCTGCCATCAGCCAAGATGCCGGGTCCTCCTCCGCGTCTCGCATCGTCCTCGCACCGCATCGTGCCGTCTACGACCTCTCCCTCGTCTCGAGCCGCGGCATGCGCAGCGTCGAGAGCGCGCGAGGGCGGATCGCGCTCGAATTCACCGGCGATGCCTGCGAGGGCTATTCGATGAAGTTCCGGCAGGTCACGGTTCTCGAAAGCGCCGAAAGCGGCTCGCGCATGTCGGATCTCCGCATGGCCACCCATGAGAGCGGCGACGGACGGAGCTACCGCTTCCGCAACGATTCGGTTGTGCAGGGCCGGACGACGAGCGTCGACGGCACGGCCGAACGGCGCGCCGGGGCGCCGCTGTCCGTCCAGTTGCGGACGCCTCGGCGGCAATCGGTGTCGCTGGATGGCGATGCCATCTTCCCGAATGCCCAGATGAAGGACGTCATCGCCGCCGCGCGCGAGGGCAAGCCCATGCTGCAGATGAAGCTGTTCGACGGCTCGGACGACGGCCGCAAGGTCTACGAGACGCTCGCCGTCATCGGGCGCGAGATCAAGGCGGGGGAGGGCGGCGAGGTCGAGAAGCCGGCGCGGCAGGACGGCGTCTCGACGCGCTCGCGCTGGCCCGTGACGCTGAGCTACTTCCCGCTCGGCCGGGCGGATCAGACCCCGAGCTACGTGCTCGGCTTCGACGTCTACGACAACGGCGTCAGCCGCGCTCTGCGCCTGGATTACGGCGATTCCAGCCTGCGCGGCGACCTCGTCCAGCTCGACATGCTGCCCGATCGGAGCGGCTGTCAGCGCTGACGGAATGGGAAGGCGAGGCCGGTCTGGACCGTTTCGGGTCCGAACTTGTCGCGCAGCCGGTCGATCGCGGCTTCCATCCGGGCCTGCTCCCCGACATCCGGGTCGGCGAGGTCGCCGAGGTCGGCGAACTCCGCTCCGCACAGGTCGCCCGCGCCGATCCCGATCAGGCGATAGGCCGCTCCCGTCGCCGTGGCACGCAGGAGAGCCCGCGCGGGCTCGTAGAGGCGACGTGCGAGCTGCGTCGCGGGAAGGCCGGACCGCGTGCGGGTGACGGTCTGGAAATGGCGGTCCTTCAATTTCAGCGTCACGCTCGTGCCGGCGAGCGTTGCCGCCTTGAGCCGGCGCGAGACCTTCTCGCAGAGCCGCCACAGGATCGGTTCGAGATCGGCCAGCGCGGCGAGGTCCTGGTTGAAGGTCGTCTCGGCCGAGATGCTCTTCGCCTCGTGATGCGGCTCGACGCGCCGTGGATCCTCCCCGCGGGCTAGCCGCGCGAGGCGGTCGCCTTCGCGTCCGAGCGCCCCCGCGAGATCGTGGAGAGAGCGCTCGCGCAGGTGGCGGACGAGCGTGATTCCCGCCTTCTCCAGCCGCGCCTGCGTCTGGCGGCCGATCCCGGGCATGATGGTGATCGGCTGGTCCGCGAGAAAATCGGCGGCCTCCGCGCGCCCGATCACCGAGAAGCCCCGCGGCTTGCCCCGGTCCGAGGCGATCTTGGCGAGGAACTTGTTCGGTGCGAGCCCGACCGAGACGCTGATCCCGATCTCACGCTCGACCCTTGCCGCGAAGCGGATCAGCGAGACGGCGGGCACGGCGCCGTGCACCGTTTCCGTGCCGCCGAGATCGAGGAAGGCCTCGTCGATCGAGAGGGGCTCCACGAGGGGCGTCAGCTCGAGCATCAGCCGGCGGACCTCGCGGCTGACCTTCACGTAGCGCGGGAAATCGGGCTTGAGCACGATCGCCTGGGGGCATGCCCGCAGGGCCTTGAACATCGGCATCGCGGAATGCACCCCGTGGATGCGCGCGATGTAGCAGGCGGTCGAGACGACCCCCCGCTGTCCTCCGCCGACGATGACGGGCTTGTCCTGAAGCTCGGGATGGTCCCGCTTCTCGACCGACGCATAGAAGGCGTCGCAATCGACATGAGCGATCGAGAGGCTCGACAATTCGGGGTGCGAGGCGAGGCGGGGCGAGCCGCAGGCGAGGCAGCGCCCGTCCCTGGCCCGGTCGAGCGTCTCGCAATCCCGGCAGGCGATGCGCGGCGCCGCGACCGCCATCATGCGCCCCAGTCGGGCTCGGGAGAGAGGATGCGGCGAGCCTCGACGAAGCGCTCCGGCGCATGGCCCGTCTCGCGGGCGAGCGCGAGCAGCAGCTCCTCGTCGGCCGCGATGTAGTCGAGCACCGCCGGCAGGAAGCCGGGATCGGCGGAGGCTGTGCGGATCGTCGTCGGATCGAGCCCGCTCAGGGAAAGGAAACGGCCCAACCTCTCCCCGTCCGCCGCCAGGCATTGCAGCGAGTCGAGCGCCAGGGCTTCGGCGCTCTCAACCGAGAGCCGCAAAGGTCGCCGATTTCGGAAAGTGGATTCGCCTTTCATCAAGATGTCTCCGATAGTTTGCCGTCGACATCACGAGGGGGCAGGGGGACAACTCCGCTCTGCTCCGCCTGGATCAGACCCTGATGAACAAGACCGTGCTCATTGTCGAGGACAACGAGCTCAACATGAAGCTGTTCGGCGACCTGCTGGAGGCGCACGGCTATGCGACCATCAAGACCGGCAACGGGGTTGAGGCCATCGAGCTCGCGCGCGCGAATCGTCCCGATCTGATCATCATGGACATCCAGCTGCCGGAGGTGTCCGGCCTCGACGTGACCCGCTGGCTCAAGGAGGATGACGAGCTCCGCTCGATCCCCGTCATCGCGGTCACGGCCTTCGCGATGAAGGGCGACGAGGAACGCATCCGCGAGGGGGGCTGCGAGGCCTATCTGTCGAAACCGATCTCGGTTGCGAAGTTCCTCGAGACCGTTCGCACCTATCTGCACGCCGCTTAAGGATCAGGGTGAATGTCCGCTCGGGTCCTCATCGTCGACGACGTCTTGACGAACGTGAAGCTCCTCGAAACGAAGCTGTCGGCTGAGTATTTCGAGGTCGTCACCGCCTCGAACGGCGCCGATGCCATCGCGATCTGCGAGAAGGGCCTGTGCGACATCGTCCTCAGCGACGTGATGATGCCCGGCATGGACGGCTTCGAGGTATGCCGCCGGCTGAAGAGCTCACCGACCACGGCGCATCTTCCCGTCGTGATGGTGACGGCGCTGGACCAGCCGGCCGACCGGCTGCGCGGGCTCGACGCGGGGGCGGACGACTTCCTGACGAAGCCGGTCGACGACACGGCGCTTCTGGCCCGCGTGCGGAGCCTCGTGCGACTCAAATCCGTGACGGACGAATTGCGGGCCCGCGTGGTCGGATCGCGGGGGTTGGGGGAGGATCCCCTTCTCGCAGCCACCGCCGAGACGGGGCAAAACGGCCGGATCCTCATCGTCGACGATCGGCCGCATTCCGCCGAACGCATGCGGGCCGCGCTCAGCGTTTATCATTTCGTCGATGTCGAGCCGGATCCGCACGCGGCCCTGATGCGCTGCGCGGAGGGTGAGATCGACGCTGTGCTCGTCAGCCTCGGGCTGCGCGACTTCGACGGCCTGCGGCTGTGCGGGCAGTTCCGGTCGCTGGACCGGACGCGGGACGTCGCGGTGCTGCTGCTGGCCGAGGTCGAGGACCGGGCACGCGTGCTCCGGGGGCTCGATATCGGCGCCAACGACTTCCTGCTCCGTCCCGTGGACCGCAACGAGATGGTGGCGCGGGTCAAGACGCAGATCCGGCGCAAGCGTTTCACGGAACGCCTGCGCGACAGCGTTCAGACGTCGCTCGAACTGGCCGTCACCGACGGCCTGACGGGGCTTCACAACCGCCGCTATCTCGACGTCCACTTCGACGCGCTGTTCAACGACGCCACCCGCCGTAACGCGAGCATCGCGGTCCTGCTGGTGGACATCGACCGGTTCAAGGCCGTCAATGACAGCTTCGGGCACGATGTCGGCGACGCCGTTCTGCGTGAATTCGCCAAGCGGATCGGCACGTTGACGCGAGGCGTCGATCTCGTCGCGCGCTATGGCGGCGAGGAAATCGTCGTGGTGGTTCCCGACACCTCCCTGTCGGAGGCGCGGGCGGTGGCCGAGCGTATCCGCGAGCGGATCGGGACGCTGCCCTTCACGCCGAACGAGAGGCTGGGCGGATTGAGGGTGACGGTTTCGATCGGCGTCGCGGCGCGTGAGCCCGATGACACGGCACCGTCGGAGATGCTCAAGCGCGCCGACGTCGCCCTCTACAGCGCGAAGAATGCCGGGCGTAACCGGGTCGTCGCCGCAGCGGCCTGACCGCCGCGGACATGACCTGTTCTTAACCTAAACAGAGATTTAATGCCGCGGCGCATCGTACGCGTATTGTGCTGCATCAGGTGAGTTCGGTAGGGTCCGTTCCGGTGTTCGGCGCATCGCAAGACGCGCTCGCGGATGCCCTACGATGCTCAGGTCCGCCGCATCTCCTGGGTTTCGAGGGCACGGCCGGCCCGGGAGCGGCACCAGCCTCCTCACAGTCGCTCCCGGCCGGCCACCTTTCGGCCGGTCCGGGCCCGCGGGTTCAGTACGGCTTGGCGACTTCCCACCAACCCGTCCGGCGTCGCTCGAGATCGACCCAGGTGCCGGTGCGAAGGCATTCCTGCCAGCGCGGCTCGCAGCTCGCCGTGCAACGGCGCATCGAGCCCGCGTAGTAATACGAAACCCAGTTCGGCGTGCAGACCGATTCGCAGGCTGCCCGATGCGCGCTGCAGCTCTGCTGGGCGTATGCCGGCCCGCCCGCCGCCATTCCAGAGAGCGCAACAAGGAGGCCGGCGATCGTGGCGAGACGCATGGTCGGACCTACGGTTTGGGGCGCTGCGGGCGCCCGGGCGACGACACATACCACCTTTCGCCGAAAGGCGATCGCGCCGTCGCCTCGGTGCGACTCAGGCGTTGGCCGGCGTTGCCGTCGTCACGGCCACCGTCACTTCGTCGTCGAGCGGCGTCAGGAGGTCGAGAATCGTCTGGCGGGTCCCTTCGGCATCGCCGCCTGCGGCCGGCACGATGTCCACGTGGAGACCGTCGCGGGAGGACTTGTCGCCACGATTCGTCTTGAACCCGGCAATGACGCCTTCCCGTACGAGGCGGTTGAGTGCCGCGTTGATGTCTCCCCAGGAGGCCATGTCGTCAATTCCAATCGTCGGATCTGCAGGCGCGCGGCTGCGCCGCGTGGTCGACGTAATCAAACCTGCAGAAACATGAAACGCTCCTGAACGGAGCGTTTCATAACGAACAATCTGCCTAAGGAGCCGGAATTATTTGATCTTGGCTTCCTTGAACTCGACGTGCTTGCGAGCGACGGGATCATACTTCTTGACCGCGAGCTTGTCGGTCATCGTCCGCGAGTTTTTCTTGGTGACGTAGAAATAACCGGTGTCGGCGGTCGACACGAGCTTCACCTTGATGGTGACGGCCTTAGCCATGACGAGCTCCAAAGGAGATGTGGACGATGGTCGCGAAGCGACGCATCGTCTGAGACGACAGAAATCGAGCGAGGCGTCCTACTCGCCGAAAAGCCACGCGAGGTCAAGAACCGAGCGCGTCTACAGAAGGTCCCGAAGAAAGCGCCCGTGGCGTTCGCGGTAGAAAGGGATCGGCGCGTCGTGGGGGAATCCGGCCTCCAGCCGGCCCTCGAGTTCCTGCAGCATGATCGACGTGATGCGCGGAAGGTCAAGCTGTTGAGCCTCCCTGAGGTCGACCCAGACCAGTTCGACGAGTTCCTTGTCAGGGCCGACGAATCCATCGGCGGTCGCGACGATCTCCTCGCGGTCGACGCTGAAGAAGCGCGTGTCGAAGCGCTTCGGGCGCCGCGGGGGCGTGATGGCGCGGCCGATGAATGCGATCGAGCCGAGATGCGGCAAGGCGCCGGCGCCCAGGAACGGCGCCCAGCCGGCCGGGATCGGCCGGGACGAGGCCGGCTGCGCCGGCGCGGAGCGGCCGATCACGAGGCCGGTCTCTTCGTAGGTTTCGCGAATCGCGGTGAGGGCGAGCGCCCGGCCGCGGCTCGATGAGGGGCGGACGACTCTCGCGGCGAGGCGGACCTCCGTCTCGGGGCTGAGTTCGGAGGCCGCGCGCATGAAGCGGTCCGAGCGCTCCAGCCGGCCGCCGGGAAAGACGAACTTGCCCGGCATGAATTTGTGGCCGTCGTGCCGGCGCCCCATCAGGACCTTGGGCGCGGCGGCGCGCCGGTCGACGACGATCAGCGTCGCCGCGTCACGGGGTCTCTGGTTTGGCGAGGTCCGTTCGCGCTGCGCCGTCTGGAACGCCATCCGCAGCTTCTCGCCGCGCTCGTCCGTCGTCGGGTTTCCGTCGCTCATCGGTCTCCTCCTGGCGTCCTGGACGCGACGGATCGAAGCCGTGCATGCCGTTGCCGTATTGAAGGCCGATCACTGCGCCCTTCACGGGCTGGAGTAGCGCCAGGCAGAGGACGACCGCAAGCGTCGGCCAGGTCAGCGCGTGAAACAGGACGGGGACGTTCTCGTAGCGCGTCTCGGCGACGTAGATGCCGTAGCCGACGATGTGGCCGACGATGAACATGACGAGATAGGGGGGGAAGTCGTCGGCCCGGTGATGATGGAAGGCCTGTCCGCATTCGGAACAGGACGGAGCGACCTTGAGGAACCGCTCGAACAGGCGACCTTCGCCGCAGGCGGGACAACGGCAGCGGAGGCCCCGCCCGACCGCCTGGACCACGTCCGGCCTCGCATGGCTCGGCCGCGAGGCGGGCTCCATGGTGATCATGCCCTCGATCGTCCTTTCGGTGTCTTCGCCTTGCTCTTGCGGGGGCCGCCCGCGCCCTTCGACGCCCGCGCCTCGCTAGCACGTCCGGCGCCCCTGCGGCCCCGTCCAGGCGTCGCACCGCCCTCGCTCATGATCTCGAAGCGGAGCGCGCCGGCGACCGGCGCGGCTTCGACGAGCCGCACCTCGACCGGATCGCCCAGCCTGAAGGTCTCGCCCGTCCGCTGCCCGACGAGCGCGTGGCGGGCCTCGTCGTGACGGTAGTAATCGGCGCCGAGCGTCGCGGCCGGAACGAATCCGTCGGCCCCCGTCTCGGCGAGCTTCACGAAGAGTCCCGAGCGCGTCACGCCCGAGATGCGACCTGCGAAGCTCGCGCCGACCCGGTCGGACAGATGGAAGGCGATCAGACGGTCGACGGTCTCGCGCTCGGCGACCATCGCGCGCCGCTCGGCGACCGAGATCGATTCGGCGATCTTGGCGAGATCGGCGCTCGTCGCGTCGCCTCGCAATCCGTCGCCGCCGAGGCCCGCCGCGCGGATCAGGCCGCGATGGACGACGAGATCGGCATAGCGCCGGATGGGCGAGGTGAAATGCGCGTAGCGGCGCAGGTTCAGGCCGAAATGGCCGTAATTCTCGGCGGCGTACTCCGCCTGGGCCTGCGAACGCAGCACGACCTCGTTGATGAAGATCTCGTGCTTCGAGCCCGTCACCTGGCGCAGGATGCCGTTGAAGAGGCTCGGTCGGAGGGCGCCCGCCTTCGGCAGCTTGATCCCGACCGAGGCGAGAACGTCGCCGAGCGCGCGCATCTTCTCCAGCGAGGGCTCGTCGTGGACGCGGTAGATCAGCGGGGACTTCGCCTTCTCCAGCGTTTCGGCCGCCGCGACATTGGCGGCGATCATGAACTCCTCGATGAGCCGGTGGGCCTCGAGGCGCTGGGGAACGATGACGCGGTCCACCGTACCGTCCGGCTTCAGCAGGATCTTGCGCTCGGGCAGGTCGAGAAAGAGCGGCCCCCTCTCATCCCGCGCCGTCGCCAGGGCCGAATAGGCGGCCCAGAGCGGGCGCAGCACGGGATCGAGCAGCGGGCCGGTGGCGTCGTCCGGCTGCCCGTCGATCGCGGCCTGAGCCTGGGCGTAGGAGAGCTTTGCGGCCGAGCGCATCATCACCCGGTGGAAGGCATGGGAGCGCTTGTGCCCGTTCTTGTCGAAGACCATGCGCACCGCGAGGGCCGGGCGTGCCTCGCCTTCGCGTAGCGAGCAGAGGTCGTTCGAGATGCGCTCGGGCAGCATCGGCACGACCCGATCCGGGAAATAGACCGAGTTGCCCCGCTCCAGCGCCTCCCGGTCGAGCGCCGCGCCCTCGCGCACATAGGCCGCGACATCGGCGATCGCGACGGTGACGACATGCCCTCCGGCATTCCCCGGATCGTCGTCCGGGGCCGCGTGGACGGCGTCGTCGTGGTCCTTCGCATCGGGCGGGTCGATGGTGACGAGGGGGAGTGCGCGCCAGTCCTCGCGCCCTTTCAGGGTCGCGGGTTTCGCCTGCTCGGCCTCGGCGAGCGTTTCGGCGGCGAAGACATGCGGGATGGCGTGGGCGTGGATCGCGACGAGGCTGACGGCCTTCTCGGACGTGAGCGAGCCGAGACGCTCGCGCACCTTTGCTGTCTTGGCGCCGAATGCGCCCGTACCCGCGAGCGTGACAGAGACGAGGTCGCCATCGACGGCGCCATTCTCGTCGCCGGGGCTGATCGTCAGCTCGCGCCCCGCCGCCTTCTTGTCGACCGGGACGAGCCGGCCGCCTCCTGCCGGGTGCGACCGGAACACGCCGAGCATGGTCGCCCGCTCGTTCGGCAGCACCTTCTGAATGCGGCCGACATAGCCGCCCTCGGCCGTCGCGCGCCGATCGAGCCGCAGGAGCGCGCGGTCTCCGAGACCGGCCGGCCGCTGGCGCCCGCCGAGCCTGCGGCCGGGGAGGATCGCGATGCGGGGTGCCGGGCCGTCCGATCTGTCCCAATCGAGCGGCTCGGCTAAAAGTTCGCCGTCCTTGTCGCGCGCGACGATGGTCACGGGCAGGATGGGAGGAAGCTGCCCCGCGCGACTGATGCGGCGGCCGCGCCGCGCCAGCGTGCCGTCCTCCTCGAGGTCTCGCAGGAGATCCTTCAGCGCGCCCTTCTGGGCCGCGCCGATGCCGAAGGCGCGCGCGACCTCGCGGGCGCCGACCTTTCCCGTCGCCGAGGCGAAAAACGCCGCGATCTCGTCCCGGGAGGGGAGGGCGGCGCCGCCGCCCGGTCGCTTGGTGGAAACGGCCAATCTGCGTCCTTTAAGCCCGCTGCCGACCGCGCGGTCCGCCGGATATGGGGGCTGTTCCGTATCTCCGCCCGGCCATCAGGCCGCGGCCTCGGTCACGTGACCGATGCGGGAGGCGAGGATCTTGTCCACCCGCATCCCGTCGAGGTCGATGACCTCGAACCGCCAGCCTTGGGTGGAGACATGCTCCCCGGTCGCCGGCAGATGCTGGAGGAGGTCGATCACGAAACCGGCTGCCGTCTCGTAGGCCCGGTTCTCGGGCGCCCTGATCCCGATCAGGTCCGCCATCTCGTCGAAGGGCATCGCGCCGGAGATCAGCCAGGAGCCGTCCTCGCGGCGAACGCCCTCCGGCTCGTCCTCGTCGGTGTCCGAGCGGAAGGCGCCGACGATGGCGTCGAGCGCGTCGGCGGGCGTGACGATGCCTTCGAAATGTCCGTACTCGTCATGCACGATGGCCATCGGCACCTCCGCATCGCGCAGCACCTTCACCACCTCGAGCGCATCGAGCGTATCGGGAACGATCGGAGGCTTGCGCAGGCGTGAGGCGATGTCGAGCGGCTCGCCCTGAACGAGCGCTGCGAGCAGATCGCGAACATGCACGACGCCCTGAATGTCGTCCGGATCGCCCTTCATGACGGGCAGGCGGGAATGGTGCGTCGTGAACAGCGTCTCGCGGTTGGTCGCCTCGTCGTCGTCGAGATCGAGCCAATCGACCTCGGTGCGCGGCGTGAGAAGGCCGCGGACGGTTCGGTCGCCGAGGCGCAGGACGCCTGCGATCATCGAGCGCTCGTCGCTCTCGATGACCCCGGCATGTTCGGCTTCCGCGACGAGGGTCCGGATCTCCTCTTCCGTCACGACGCTCTCGGAGACCGGCTTGACGCCGAGAAGGCGGAAGACGAGGCGGGTCGAGGTGTCGAGCAGCCAGACGACCGGCGCCGCGACGCGCGACAGGAGCCGCATCAACGGTGCGACGATGCAGGCGATGGTCTCGGGATTCCGCAGCGCGAAATGCTTCGGCACCAGCTCTCCGACCACGACGGACAGATAGGTGATGGCGCCGATCACGATCGTGAAGCCGAGAGGCTGTGCGAGCTTGTCCCGGACGCCCGCCTCGCGAAGGATGGCGGTGAGCTGCTCGCTCAGGGCTGCGCCGGAGAATGCGCCGGCGACGATGCCGACGAGCGTGATGCCGATCTGGACGGTCGAGAGAAAACGACCGGGATCTTCGGAGAGGGCAACGGCCGCGTGAGCCCCCCGCCGCCCCTGGTCTCGCATCGCTCTCAGACGCGACTTGCGCGCCGAAACGATGGCTAGCTCAGAGAGAGAAAACACCCCGTTCAGCGCGATCAGGGCAACGGCAATGATGAGTTCGAACACGTAGTCCTATGAAGGGGCGGCCCATGCAGGCACCGTCCCTTTCTCCGAGCACGGCGAAATCGCCGCACCGTGCCCTTAGCACAAAAAGAAAGAGGCCGCAGCACGAGTCTGCGGCCTCCTCGGATCAGAATGTCCTGCGGATCAGCAGGAGTAATACATCACGAATTCCACCGGATGCGGGGTCATCTCGAACCGGGCGACTTCGGTCATCTTCAGCTCGATGAAGCTGTCGATGAAGGCGTCCGTGAAGACATCGCCGGCCTTGAGGAAGGCGCGGTCCTTGTCGAGGCTCTGCAGAGCCTCGCGAAGCGAGCCGCAAACGGTCGGGATCTTCTTCAGCTCGCGCGGCGGAAGGTCGTAGAGGTCCTTGTCCATCGCCGGGCCGGGATCGATCTTGTTCTTGATGCCGTCGAGGCCGGCCATCAGCAACGCCGAGAAGGCGAGGTACGGATTGGCGGTCGGATCGGGGAAGCGAACCTCGACGCGCTTGGCCTTCGGGTTCTGCGTCCACGGGATACGGCAGGAGGCGGAGCGGTTGCGGGCCGAATAGGCCAGCAGCACGGGGGCCTCGTAGCCGGGGACCAGGCGCTTGTAGGAGTTGGTCGAGGGATTGGTGAACGCGTTCAGCGCCTTGGCGTGCTTGATGATGCCGCCGATGTACCACAGGCATTCCTGGCTGAGATCGGCGTACTTGTCGCCCGCGAAGACCGGCTTGCCGTCCTTCCAGATCGACTGGTGCACGTGCATGCCCGAGCCGTTGTCGCCGTAGACGGGCTTCGGCATGAAGGTCGCGGTCTTGCCGTAGCTCTGGGCCACGTTGTGGATGCAGTACTTGTAGATCTGCAGCTGGTCGGCCATCGGGACGAGCGTGTCGAACTTCATGCCGAGTTCGTGCTGCGCCGACGCCACCTCGTGGTGATGCTTCTCGACCCGGACGCCCATGGCGGCCATGGCGGCCAGCATCTCGCCGCGCATGTCCTGCGCGGAATCCAGCGGCGGGACGGGGAAGTAGCCGGCCTTCATCTGGATCCGGTGGCCCATATTGCCACCTTCGTAATCCGTGTCGCCATTGGTCGGCAGCTCGGCGTCGTCGAGCTTGAACCCGGTGTTGTACGGGTCGGCCGTGAACTTGACGTCGTCGAAGATGAAGAACTCGGCTTCCGGACCGAAATAGGTCGTGTCGCCGATGCCGAGCGACTTCATGTACGCCTCGGCCTTCTTGGCGATGCCGCGCGGATCACGCTCGTACGATTCGCCGGTGGACGGCTCGAGGATGTCGCACACGATCGACAGCGTCGGGGCCGAGAAGAAGGGGTCCATCTGGGCCGTGGCCGGATCGGGCATGAGGATCATGTCCGACTCGTTGATCGCCTTCCAGCCGGCGATCGAGGAGCCGTCGAACATGGTGCCCTCGGCGAACAGTTCCTCGTCGACCAGCGTCTGGTCGAACGTGACATGCTGCCACTTGCCGCGCGGATCGGTGAAGCGCAGATCGACGTATTTGACGTCGTTGTCCTTGATGAATTTCAGGACATCCTTGGCCGTCTTCATCTGACGATGGTCCTTTCTTTTGTCCACGACAAAACCCGGCGGTGCGCCGGGAGGCAGGCTGCAAACAACAGGTAGAAGGTCAGATCGCGTCGGAGCCGGTTTCGCCGGTGCGGATGCGGATCGCTTCCTCGATGTTCGATACAAAAATCTTGCCATCTCCGATGCGGCCGGTCTGGGCCGCCTTGCGGATGGCGTCGACCGCGCGGTCGACGAGATCGTCGCCGATCACGATCTCAAGCTTCACCTTGGGCAGAAAATCGACCACGTACTCGGCGCCGCGGTACAATTCCGTGTGTCCCTTCTGGCGGCCGAAGCCCTTCGCTTCGACGACGGTGATCCCCTGGAGGCCCACCTCCTGCAGGGCTTCCTTCACCTCGTCGAGCTTGAAGGGCTTGATGATGGCTTCGATCTTTTTCATCGCAGCTATGGCTCGGCACCTGGGAATGAAGCGATGTCGAAGGCTTATCATTCCCCCCATTGGCCCGCCATGGCGAATCACCGGCCCGGTGGGCAGTGTCTGCCTAAAACGTGAGCAGATGGGCTAGTTCGTAAGCAATTTTGGCCGCGGCGGCCGGTTGGGGAGAGTCATGAGGGGCGAGCTGCTTCCGGTTTCGGCAGAAATGCGTCGGTGGGATGCCGAAACGATCACGTCGGGCACGCCCGGGATCGATCTGATGCGCCGGGCAGGCCGAGCCGTGGCCGATGTCATCCTGTCCGAGGCGCGTTGGCGCTCCGCGCCCGTTCTCGTGCTTTGCGGACCCGGCAACAACGGCGGTGACGGTTATGTCGTGGCGCGGCTCCTGGCCGAGGCGGGACGGAGGGTGAGGGTCGCCGCCTTCGGCGGTGAGCTCCGCGGCGCCGCCGCTCTCGCCGCTGCCGACTGGCCCGGCCCGGTCCTTCCGCTCGAGGATGCCGTGCCGGACCCGGCGGACCTGATCGTCGACGCGCTGTTCGGCACCGGCATCGGCCGCGATCTCGAGGGCGAGGTCGCGGGAATCGTCGGGCGCGTCAGCGACAGCGGTGCCGCCGTGGTGGCGATCGATATTCCGAGCGGCGTCGACGCCGATAGCGGACAGGTCAGGGGCGTCGCGATCAGGGCTGGTCGGACGATCGCGCTCGCTGCGCGCAAGCCCGGCCATCTGCTGCAGCCGGGGCGCGAATACAGCGGCTGCGTGACGGTCGCCGATATCGGCATTCCGTCCGAGGTCTCGCACGGTGCGGGTGTCCTCACCGTGGCGAATGAGCCGGCCGCCTGGCTCGCAACCTTCCCGCGGCCGGGCTCGATCTCGCACAAATACGATCGCGGCCATGCGGTGGTGCTGTCGGGTGGTCCTTCGCATACGGGCGCGGCGCGCCTCGCCGCCCGAGGGGCGCTCCGGATCGGGGCCGGGCTCGTGACGCTCGTCACCTCCGCACGCGCCTTGTCCGTGAACGCGGCGCATCTGACGGCGATCATGATCCGGGTCTGCGACGAGCCGGACGAGTTGTCTGATCTTCTGATGGACGACCGCTTCAACGCGGTCGCTCTCGGGCCTGCCCTCGGAATCGGCGAGACGACGCGGGCATGGGTCGCAGCCGTCCTGGAATCGGATCGAGCGACGGTCCTGGATGCGGATGCCCTGACGAGCTTCGCGGGCGACGCGCAGGCCCTGGCGGACCTGATCGGGGCAGGGCGTGAGCACCCCGTCGTGCTCACGCCGCATGAGGGAGAGTTCGCCCGTCTCTTCGGAAAAGGCACGGGCCTGTCCAAGCTCGATCGTGCTCGTCGAGCGGCTGCCGACACGGGCGCCGTGGTGGTGCTGAAAGGGCCCGATACCGTCATCGCCGCGCCGGATGGAAGGGCTGCCATCAACGAGAACGGCTCCGCCTACCTCGCGACGGCCGGCAGCGGCGACGTGCTCGTCGGATTGATCACCGGTCTCATGGCGCAAGGCATGGACGCCTTCGAGGCCTCATGCGCCGCGGTCTGGCTGCATGCGGCGGCGGGCGGGCGGTTCGGGCCCGGACTGATCGCGGAGGATCTGCCGGATCTGATGCCGGGCGAGCTTCGCCTGCTGCTCACCGCAGGCGACGTCACATCTGCTTGAGGATGCGACGGTTCCGCGCCCTGAACCAGGCGCGGGTTTCTTCCGGCACATTGTCCTTCGGGATGACGTTGAACTGGTTCCTGGCCGTGAAGATCATCCAGAAGCGCGGGCGCTCCCAGATCTCCGTGAGCGCCGACCAAGGCACCGTGCCCGTCGCCATGTCCGAGGCGATGTCCATCTCGTCCTCGTGCAGGGTGAAGGTCGCGCGCGGAATCCGCATCCGGCGGAAGGCGCCGAGCGTGCTCGACCCGTGCACCCACCAGGCGATCAGCGCCAAGGCGAGGGGAATGAGCGTCGCGATGGCGGCGAGCGTCAGTCCGAGCTGAGAGCCGCCCTCCATGAGGCCCGCGAAGACGACGCCCGCCATCACGAGCGCCACGATCCACATTCGGGCCTGATCGATGACGAAGCGGCGCCAGACGAAGGTCCGCACGGCGTCGCGCAGCACGTCTTCGGTGTAGATGACGGTGAAGGAGCGAGGTGCGCTGCCGTCGGGAATCG
This sequence comes from Enterovirga rhinocerotis, assembly GCF_004363955.1. Taxonomy (GTDB): domain Bacteria; phylum Pseudomonadota; class Alphaproteobacteria; order Rhizobiales; family Beijerinckiaceae; genus Enterovirga; species Enterovirga rhinocerotis. The sequence goes on along the minus strand of NZ_SNZR01000011.1, from coordinate 1,587,312 downwards.
CTTCGTCGGCCAAACCGGTCAACCTTTGAAGTTGAGGGTCTTTTCCTTGCAGATGTCGACCTGATGCGTATCGGGTTGCCCACCTTCGAAGGTGGCGACGACGTTGACCTCACAGCCCTTGAAGGCCGGCAGCCGCAGCGTGATCTTCTTGCCCGGCGCGAGCGGTGCCTTGAGAGAGGCGCCGCGACCGTCCTGGCTCACCTCGAGCGCGACGAGTCCGATCGGGCCGCCATTGGTCACGACGAGCGAGCGGGCCGGGACGGGGCCTCTGGGCTTGCGCGGCCTCGGCTTGGCTTGAGGCGCCGGCTCGGCGGCCTCCTCGGCCGCCGGCTCCGCAGGGGCGGCCTGGGCCGTCGGCGCGGGGGCGGGCGGGGCGACCGGGGCAGCGACGGGAGCGGCCGGCTCCGGGGCGGGGCTCTCGGTCGGGTTCTGGATCGGCTGATCGAAGAGCGAGCGCTGAGCGAGCGCCGGGGTCGCGCCGAGCACCGCAGCGAGGAGCCCGGTCGCCATGAATGTCGCCGTCCGTGCTCTTGTCATGATGCTCTCCTCGCGATCCACGCGCGGGGTGAGACCAGAATGCCGCCCCCCTGTCCAGGCCGGCGGCCGTGCGACCTAAGGCCCGCGGGGGCTTCGCTGGGGACAGGTCTCGGATCGTGGCCGCGTCGTCGGTCCGTCTCAGAAGCGCTCCGTCACCAGTTCGTCCTGCGCCGTTTCCGAGGGCGGCGGCATCGCCTGCTCCAGCATGGGGAGGACGTCGGCGGGCGTCTCGGCGACGAGATAGGTCAGCTCGAGCCCCGGCCGGATGAAGCCCTGATCGCCCATGTGACCGATCAGCGTCAGAAGAGGCCGCCAGAAGCCGCCGATGTCGAGCAGCAGGATCGGCTTGCGGTGCCGGCCGAGCTGAGCCCAGGTCATCTGCTCGATCAGTTCCTCGAGCGTGCCGATGCCGCCGGGCATTGCGACGAAGGCGTCGGCCCGTTCGAACATCAACTGCTTGCGGGTGTGCATGTCCGGCACGACGATCAGCTCCTGGACGTCGTCCAGCATGCGCTCGGCCCGCTTGAGGAAATCGGGGATGATGCCGGTCACGCGGCCGCCGGCATCCAGCGTCGCCCGCGCGACGGTTCCCATCAGTCCGATATTGCCGCCGCCATAGACGAGTTCGATCTCCGATTCGGCGAATCGGCGGCCGAGCTCCTCGGCGGCCGCCGCGAACGCGGGGTCCGCTCCCGGGCTTGAGCCGCAATAGACGCAGACGCTTCCGAGCCGGCTCGCCGATCCGCGCGTCCGGTGCGCCAAATCGGCCGATTTTTCATCACGCATGCGCGCTTCCTTGTTGTTGTCCCAATAGATGCGTTAGATCGGATTACGATGCGCGCAGGCCTATCCAGTTTCGCACTCCCCATTTTGGCGGTCGCAGCCTTCGCCGCAAGCTTGGGCTGGTACGGCTACCGCTATTATGGCGGTGGCCGAGGTGCGGACACGGTCGCGGAGGCCGCCCCGGACGCGACCCGACCCGCGCCTGCACCTGCACAATCGAACCCGTCCCATCCCGGACAGGGTTCCGCTGCGCCAGCCGCCGAGGCGCCTCCTGCCAATCCAGGCCCCAAGCCGGTCGCGCAGAAGCCTGCCGACAGGCCCCCGTCAGCCGATGCACCGGCGAAGCGTGCCGCGGATGCACCCTCCACCGCCCCCGCGCCGGGCGCTTCACCGGCTTTCGATGTCGTGCGGGTCGAGCCGACCGGCGAGACCGTGGTCGCGGGGCGTGCCGCGCCGGGCGCGACGGTCGAATTGCTGGTCAACGGACGGCGCCATGCGCGCGTCGTCGCCGATCCTTCGGGGCTCTTCGCGCTGGTCCCGGATCCGCTGCCGAGCGGCAGTCACGAGCTGGTGCTGCAGGTTCCGAACGGGGACGGAAGCAAGCTCTTCTCGACGCAGACCGTCACCGTCGTCGTCGCCGATAACGGGCTCGATGCGCCGCTCGTGACGGTGACGGCGCCGGGACAGCCGGCGGTCGTCCTGTCGCGCCCCGATGCGCAGCCGAAGGTGGCATCGGCGAGCCCGCCGGCCTCGCCGTCGCCGCGGCCGGGTTCGGCAGGGCAGGGGGCGTCCTCGGAAGCGCCGCCTCGGCCGGACAAGCCGGTGGGGGGCGCGGTGCAGGCCGATCCCTCCCGGCCCGTCCAGGCTCCGGCGAAGTCCAGGCCCCCGATCCAGATCGCGAGCGTCGAGGTCGAGGGGGCAGGTCGCCTTCTGGTCTCGGCGAGCGCCGCGCCGGCCGCGACCGTGCGGCTCTACCTCAATGACAGCTTCATCGCGCCGGCAGCGGCCGGGGGCGATGGCCGCGTCGCCTTCGCCATCGACCGCGGCATCCGGCCGGGCAGCTACAGGGTGCGGCTGGACGATATCGACCCCGTATCCGGGCAGGTGCGCTCGCGTGCCGAGGTCCCGTTCGAGATGCCGATCGAGTTGGCCGGCGGCAAGGCTCCCGCTCCGTCCGGCGCAGCTCCGGCGACTGGGCGCGAGCAGACGCGCATGGCCGCGGCGGGCGATGACGTCGTCGCCGGATCCTCGCCCGAGCCTCGGGAGCGGACGGAAAAGGGATCCCAGCATGCCGGCGATGCGGGCGCTTCGCGAGCGGGCAGCGACCTGGCGTCCTCGTCGGCGCCTCCGGGGCCGATAGTGGTGATTCCCTCCGTGTCGACGACGACCGTGGCCCGGGGCGACAGCCTCTGGGCGATTTCCCATCGGACCTATGGCGACGGCTGGCGCTACAGCGTGATCTACGGTGCCAATGCCAAGCAGATCAGGAACCCCGATCTGATCTATCCCGGACAGATATTCGTCCTGCCGGCTCCGTCCAGCGAAACCGCGAAGCACTGACGCCCGACCGGGCGTGCATCCGGCAGCGGGCGGCTGTATAGGGACCGGAATCTCTCCGGACAGATTTTGATGCTCGCCCCCACGCCGCCCGCGACGGCCGCTCCGGCTCCGGTCGGCGGCCCCGGTCTCGTCGGCACCTTCCTGAAACTCTGGCCTTTCCTCTGGCCCAGGGGGCGCCGCGACCTCCAGCGCAGGGTCTTCATCGCCTTCGGCCTGCTGCTCGTCGCCAAGGGCGTGACGATGCTCGTGCCCTTCACGTTCAAGTGGGCGACCGACGCGCTGGTCGCCATCGCCGAGGGGAAGGCGCCGCTCGTATCCGCGGATTCGGCCTTCCTCTGGTCGGCTCCCGCCCTGCTCACCGTCGCTTACGGCGGATCGCGGGCGCTGATGGCGCTCCTGACCCAGGCCCGGGACGGCGTCTTCGCCAAGGTCGCGATGGACGCCGTGAGGCGGCTCGCACAGCGGACCTTCGAGCATATGCACGCGCTCTCGCTGCGCTTCCATCTGGAACGGAAGACCGGCGGACTGACCCGGGTTCTCGAGCGCGGCCGGAACGGGATCGAGGAGCTGTCGCGCCTCTTCGTGCTGCAGCTGATCCCGACCATCATCGAGTTCGTGATGGTGATCGCGATCCTCGCCTGGCAATTCGGCTGGATCTACTCGGTCGTGGTCGCCGCGATGATCGGGGTCTATCTCGCCTTCACCTACCGGGCGACGGAATGGCGGATCGCGATCCGCCGGCAGATGAACGAATCCGACACGGACGCGAACGTGCGGGCGGTCGATTCGCTGCTCAACTTCGAGACCGTGAAGTATTTCGGAGCCGAAGCCCGCGAGGCGGAGCGCTACGACAGGTCGATGGCGCGCTACGAGCGCGCCTCCACCCAGACCTACACGTCGCTTGCGATCCTCAATAGCGGCCAGGCGATCATCTACTCCGCCGGCATGGCGATCGTCATGCTGCTGGCCGCACGGGACGTCGCCTCGGGAAAGGCGTCCATCGGCAGCTTCGTGCTGGTCAACGCGATGCTGATCCAACTCTACATGCCGCTGAATTTCATGGGCATGATCTATCGCGAGATCAAACAGTCGCTGATCGACATCGACGACATGTTCCGGATCCTCGAGCGGAATCCCGAGATCGAGGACAGGCCGGGCGCGCCCGATCTGGCCGTGAAGGCGGGAGAGGTGCGTTTCGAGGACGTGCATTTCGCCTACACGCCGGCGCGGCCGATCCTGAAGGGTGTGAGCTTCACGGTGCCCGCGGGGCATACGGTCGCGATCGTCGGACCCTCAGGCGCGGGCAAGTCGACCATCTCGCGCCTCCTGTTCCGCTTCTACGAGCCGCAATCCGGACGCATCCTCATCGACGGGCAGGACATGGCCGGCGTCGCACAGGCGAGCCTGAGGGCCGCGCTCGGCATGGTCCCGCAGGATACGGTGCTGTTCAACGATACGATCGGCTACAACATCCGTTATGGTCGTTGGGACGCGAGCGAGGACGAGGTCCGCGAGGCGGCCCGGCTCGCCCAGATCGACGGCTTCATCGAGGCTTTGCCCGAAGGGTACGACACGCCGGTCGGCGAGCGCGGTCTCAAGCTCTCGGGCGGCGAGAAGCAGCGCGTCGCCATCGCCCGCACCATCCTGAAAGGGCCGCCGATCCTCGTCCTCGACGAAGCGACCTCCGCGCTCGACAGCTTCACCGAGCGGGAGATCCAGGACGCTCTCGAACGGGTTTCTCGCGGGCGGACGACCCTCGTCATCGCCCACCGCCTCTCCACCATCGTCTCGGCCGACGAGATCATCGTGCTCGACCGGGGACGCATCGTCGAGCGAGGCACGCACGAGGCCCTCCTCGCGAGCGATGGCACATACGCTGCGATGTGGGATCGCCAGCGGCGCGCCGCCGAGGCGCGCGAGACGCTTCACGAGACCGAGGCCGCCGAAGAGCCGACCCATCGTCTCCTCCTCTCGGAAGGAGCGGGCGGATTGACGGCGGCGGCAGGGCCTGCGACCCCTCCTGCCCGCGTCGGGGCAAGACAATCCGAGGACCAACACTCCCCATGAACGACATCATGCAGTCGATTCGGCGGATCTTCGTGCCGATCAGGAAAGAGGGCTACCCCTTCATCGGGATCGCCTTCGCGCTCGGGATCGCGCTTGGCTTCCTGTGGCAGCCGCTGTTCTGGTTCCTGATGCTGATCACGGTTTGGGTCTGCTACTTCTTCCGCGACCCCGCCCGCGTCACGCCCGTCCGCGACGGGCTCGTGGTCTCGCCGGCGGATGGTCGCATCAGCATGATCACGACGGTGATGCCTCCGCCGGAGACCGGCCTTTCGCCGACGCCGCTCCTTCGAATCTCCGTGTTCATGAACGTGTTCGATTGCCACGTGAACCGCGCGCCCGTGCCCGGCCGTATCAGCCGGATTGTCTATACGCCCGGCCTGTTCCTCAACGCCGAGCTCGACAAGGCGAGCGAGGACAACGAGCGCAACGCGCTCGTGATCGAGACCGGGCGCCACACGATCGGCGTGGTTCAGATCGCGGGCCTCGTGGCGCGCCGCATCGTCGGCTGGGTGTCCGAAGGACAGACCGTCGCCGTCGGCGAGCGCTTCGGCCTTATCCGCTTCGGCTCGCGCGTCGACGTCTACCTGCCGCTCGGCACCGAGGTGCTGGTGGGCGTGGGCCAGACCGCGATCGCCGGCGAGACCCCTCTCGCGGATCTCGGACCCGGCAGCGGTGCCCGCAGCTTCGTAAAGGCCTGAGCGCCGCTTGATGGCGTCCCGGCCGCCCCCTACCTTCCGAGAGCCATGAGCGACCTCTTCCAGCCCTACGCGCCCGATCCGGCCGAGCCGAGGAAGCGCCGATTCAAGCCGGTGCCGTTCCGGATGGTGGCACCGAACCTGATCACGCTGCTCGCGCTCTGCCTCGGGCTGACGGCGATCCGGCTCGCCTTCGACGGCCGGCTGGAGCCGGCCGTCTTCGCGATCCTCGTCGCGGCCATTCTCGACGGTGTCGACGGCCGCGTCGCGCGGTTGCTGAAGGGGACCTCCCGCTTCGGCGCCGAGCTCGATTCGCTGGCCGACTTCCTGAATTTCGGCGTCGCTCCCGCGCTCGTGCTGCATTCCTTCATCCTGCACGAGATCAAGGCGGTCGGCTGGGTGGTGGCGCTCATCTTCGCGATCGCGGCCGCCCTGCGCCTCGCCCGCTTCAACGCGGCGCTCGACGAGCCGAACACGCCGGAATGGAAGAAGGACTTCTTCGTCGGCATGCCCGCTCCTGCCGGGGCCGGCGCGGCGCTGCTGCCGATCTACCTGCATTTCCTCGGCGTGCCGGTCCAGGCGGCCGCGCCCGTGGCCATGGTCTATGTGCTGGCCATCGCCCTCATGATGGTTTCGACCGTCCCGACCTGGTCGGGCAAGACCTGGGGCAAGCGCATCCCCCGCGACTGGGTGCTGCCGCTCTTCGTGCTCACCGTAGCGCTGTTCGGGCTGATGGTCAGCTTTCCGTTCGAGGCCATGGCGGTGCTCTCGATCCTCTACCTCGCGACCATTCCCATCAGCGTCTCGCGCTACCGTGTCTTCGCGCGCAAGGAGGCCGCAGCGCCGAGCCTGCCGGCCGACGGAGAGGCGCAGGCGCCAGCTCCTGCGGAGGGCGTTCCAGCTCGCCCGGAGAGCGGGGGGGCGCCGTCCTGAGCGGGCCCATCCGGCCAGCCCGCCTGATCCTGGCCTCCGCATCGCCGCGACGTCTCGCCCTTCTCGGGCAGATCGGGATCAGGCCCGACCTCGTGCACCAGACCGACATCGACGAATCGGTCCGCAAGGCGGAGCTGCCGGCGCACCATGCCCGGCGCCTCGCTGGCGAGAAGGCCGAATCCTGTCGTCATGCCCTCGGGACGCCGGAAGCCTTCATCCTGGCGGCCGACACCGTCGTCGCAGCCGGCCGTCGCATCCTGCCGAAGGCGGAGAGCGAGGAGGACGCACGCCGCTGCCTCGATCTTCTCTCCGGCCGATCCCACCGGGTCTACACGGCCGTCGCGCTCGTGACGCCGGCCGGACGGCTGCGCGAGCGCCTCGTCGAGACACGGGTGAAGGTGAAGCGGCTCGCGCCGGCGGAGATCGACGCCTATCTCGCGTCCGGCGAATGGCGCGGCAAGGCTGGGGGCTATGCCATCCAGGGGCTCGCCTCGGCCTTCGTGCTGGGCCTCATCGGCTCCTATAGCGGCGTCGTGGGGCTGCCGCTCTACGAGACCGCGACCCTGCTCGAGGGGGAGGGGTTCCCGGTTCGAAGCGGCTGGGCGAAGGCGGCCGCATGACCGCGATCGCGCTCAAGCCCTGCCCGATCTGCGGCCGGCCGGCGGCGGACAAGACCCGTCCGTTCTGCTCCGTCCGCTGCGCGGATGTCGATCTCGGCCGCTGGCTCACGGGCAGCTACGCCATCCCCGTGGCCGAGGATGAAATGGACGATGACGTTTCTGACGACGAGGGTGCTGGACACAGAAAAATGTCCTGATATAAGCGCCGCTCTCCCGGCCTTAGGCCGAGGACGCCCAGGTAGCTCAGTTGGTAGAGCATGCGACTGAAAATCGCAGTGTCGGCGGTTCGATTCCGTCCCTGGGCACCATCGTTTTCCAAGGCTTTGCGCTGATCTGCTCATCTGCTTCCTGAGAAGGCGGGCAGGTGGTGTATGGCATCGCTAGTTTGGGTGTCCCGCCTTCGGCTGAGCAGAGCCTCGGGATGCGACGCCCGCAAACGGGCGTCGTCGGCGGCTTTGGCTATGACATCATCGGGGTGATTTGGCCCGGATCATCTCGTAAACCTGAACAGCCTGACTCTCCTTCGTGTGGAGGTGACAAAGCCAAAATCGGTCGGTTGTGAAGAATATTGCATGGTACGATAGAAGATCAACCAAACGCTGCATCGTTGGCGCCATCTCGATAAAGTCATTGGTCGACTGACTATGCATGAGGGTTAAGCTTCCGAGACGCCCTCGATGTGTGTAATTGCCACAGCGCCCGTGCAATTCGAGGAGCTCGTCCTTGGTGAACGGCTCCTGGCTGTCGTCCCCCTCCATCGAGCGAACTCCCCCGCGGCCTTGACCGTCCTTAAGGCGACGGGGGAAGAAATTCGGACGGAGCGCTTCAAGTTTTGAAAGTATCACCTTGGCTTCATAAGCGCGTAGCATAGCCTTGGAGTTTGCGTACTCTATGTCTCCGTGAGCGATCAAGCACCCAAGGGCCACCGTCTCGCAAACCATGCGCACCTGTAGGAAGCAGAATTCCTCAGCAATGCGCGCCGGAAGTGAGATGTCATTGGATACGACAGCGTTTATGTATCGAATTCGCGTTTTGATCTCTTCCATAAGGTCGGCGTATTTTAGTTGAGCAGCCTCAATCTCCTGCTCCGATGTCGCCATCGTTTCCTCCTATCCGACTTTGATAGGAAGGGAGCAACCGGCGAGGCAGGAGTCAACGAGAAGGATCAGTCTTCCAGACCCCCTGATCTTCCGCAGGGTTTCATCGGAGGGCTTCCTGCGCTCGGACTCGATGTCGGAGAGGAATCCCTGCCGAATGCTAGCGGATTCGGCCACCTGCTTCGAGCGGGACCCTTGCCTTTACAGAGGCCGCGCGAGAAGTCGGGACGGCCGTAGAAGGAAACCATCTGTGTGAGGTTCAGATGATGATTCTCCCCGCTTTCGAGCGCGGCCATCGGCTCGTCGAAGGCGGCCCCATCAGCCGCGTCCTCGGTACCACTGTCGGCCACGAGGGTTTCGTAATCGATCGTCGTCGCGACCGTGGCCGGCAGGGCGTCCAACTCCGCAGCACCTGAGGGCCAAGGGCTGTCTTGCGCTCGCTCGTTTCGTCGCCGATCGGCACCGTCAGTGCTGTGCGGTCTCGCTCCGTGCCGTCGCGTCGGCCACCTCGGCCCCTCCCGGATTGCGCCGCGACATCAGGGTGTCGCAGATCCACGCTTTGCCCTCGTCGGAATGGTCCCGCGAATTGCCGGGCGTGATCCATGCGAGCCCGCTGATCGGCTTGCCGACGGCGCGGAGGCGGTAGGCCGTTGGGCTCGCCGATTCGAGATGCCAACAGAACTCGGTGCGGGCGTTCTGCCCGCTCTGTCGGTGCTGAGGATAGTAGTAGCAGACGGCGTCGCCTCGCAGTGTCCAGCAGGAATTCTGGTTTTTTATGCCCCCATTATGTCCAAGGACGCGCCCGTCGGGAGCATGCCACTCGCTGAACAAAAGCTTGCCGTTGTAACCGGTCAGGGTATTGCCGGAGAGCAATCTTAGGAGATCGGGGGCGCTGAGGGTCTGGGCAGCCGTGCCGCATGTCCCGCCTATTGCGGAGCAGAAAGCGGCGACCGACAGCGTGCGCCTCACGGCCTTTCGCTCCTCCCTCTCAATGCGTTCGCGAGACGCAGAACTCGACCGTGTCCAGGAGGGCGCCCTTGTGAGCGCTGTTCGGGAACAAGGCGAGCGCGTCGCAGGCGATCTTGCCGTAATGGCGCGCGCGCTCGATCGTGTCCTCGATGGCCCGGTGACGGCGCAGGATCGCGATCGCGCGCTCGACGTCGCCGTCCCCGATCTCGCCCGTCTCCAGCGAGCGGCGCCAGAAGGCGCGCTCGGCCTCGTCGCCGCGGCGGAAGGCGAGCACGATCGGCAGGGTGATCTTGCCCTCGCGGAAATCGTCCCCGACATTCTTGCCGAGCGCCGAAGCCGACCCGCCGTAATCCAGCGCGTCGTCGACGAGTTGGAAGGCGATCCCGAGATTCATGCCGTAGGAGCGGCAGGCCGCCTGCTCGGCCTTGGGGCGGTCGGCGATGACCGGGCCGACCTCGCAGGCGGCGGCGAAGAGTTCCGCGGTCTTGCCGCGGATCACCGCCATGTACTCGTCCTCGTTCGTCTCGACGTTCTTCGCGGCGGAGAGCTGGAGCACCTCGCCCTCCGCGATCACCGTCGCGGCCGAGGAGAGGATGTCGAGCGCGGTCATCGAGCCGGTCTCGACCATCATCTTGAAGGCCTGGCCGAGGAGGAAGTCGCCAACCAGGACGCTGGCCTCGTTGCCCCACATCATCCGGGCGGCGATCTTGCCCCGCCGCATGGTCGAGGCGTCGACGACGTCGTCGTGCAGAAGCGTCGCCGTGTGCATGAACTCGACGGCGGCGGCGAGCCGGACATGGCCTTCGCCGCCATATCCGGAGAGCGCGGCGGTCGCGAGGGTCAGCATCGGGCGCAGGCGCTTGCCGCCCGAGGAGATGAGATGGTTCGCGACCTCCGGGATCATCGTCACGCGAGAGCCCGTCCGGGAGAGGATGAGCGCATTCACGCGCGCCATATCCGCCTTCACCAGCCGGACGAGATCGTCGATCCCGGCCGCGGTGCCCGGCGCCTTGTCCTCGAACGGAAGAACCACACCCAAGACCCGTACCCCCGGTTGCCGGATCGGCCGGCCGATCGGATGATGGTCTCGCATGCCCTTTGCGGCACCGCAACGCGCGGCTTGCCGCAAGAGCAGACGGGGATCCGAGCGACGATGCACGAACTCATCCGGACCAGCGACGTCGTCCTCATCGACGTCGTGCGCAACCTCCTCGAGGCCGAGCGCGTGCCGGTCCTCGTGGCGGACGGCCATATCAGTGCGCTCGAGGGCGGCATCGGCGCCTTTCCGCGCCGCCTGCTCGTCCCTGACGATTGGGCGTCCAAGGCGCGCCGCCTCGTCGTCGAGGCCGGGCTCGAGGCCGAACTTCGTGCTCCCTGAACCCGAGCGGACGAGCGAGGATCGGCTCCTCGGCGGGAGGGTTCGGCTGCTGCAGCCGCGCATCGGCCATCGGGCGGGAACCGATGCGGTGCTTCTCGCAGGGCTGAGCGGGGCGCGTGCGGGGGAGCACGTGATCGATCTCGGCAGTGCGAGCGGGGCGGTCGGGCTGATGATCGCTGCGCATGTTCCGACGGCGCGGGTGAGCCTTATCGAGCGCGAGCCGGGTCTCGTCGCCCTCGCGGGCGAGAACATCGGGCTGAACGACGTCGGCGGCCGGGTGGCTGCATTCGAGTGCGACGTGTTCGGCATCGGCGAGCCCTCGTTTGCCGAAGCCTGCCCGGATCAGGCGGGCGATCGTCGAGGGCCGCCTGCGGTGCCCGCCGATCTCGTCGTCACCAATCCGCCCTTCTTCGAGGAGACAGCCGGCATCAGGGCTTCGCCGGATGCCGGGCGGAGGAAGGCCCATGTCATGGAGGGCGGGGGCCTGCGCGACTGGCTCGCAGCCGCGGCGCGGGTTCTGAAACCGCGGGGCCGGCTTGCGCTGATCCACCGGGCCGATGCCCTCGGCGCCTGCCTTGCGGCCCTCGCTCCGGATTTCGGTGCGCCGGCCGTCATGCCGATCCATCCGCGCGCCGGGCGGAATGCGAGCCGGATCCTCGTCTTCGCCCGAAGGGGAGGGCGATCGCCGCTTCTCCTGCTGCCGCCCTTGATCCTGCATGAGCCGGATGGGCGCTTCACGCCGGAAGCGGCACGCCTGCACGATCCTGCACTCGGTTGATCCGTGTCAGCCCGGCTGGGCCGTGCCGATGAAGAGTGTCCGGGCTGGCGTGGGTTTCAGCGCGATGCCGGACGGCAGGGCGAGCGCTCGGCCTCGCCATGGCCGGCATAGACGACCTTGACGCGGGGGCAGGCCGGATCGGCTGCGGCGGACCCGGCCTCGCTTGGCGCTCCAGGCGACGAGGAGGCCGGACCTGTCCCCGTATTGCCGTCCGTTCCGGCCCGGGCGCCGTGCGATTCCGCGACGACGAGGCATGCCGTCATGATGGCGGCTGCGATGGCGATCCGTCCGATGCCGATCATGTTCGTCACTCCCTCCAGCCGGCCCGTCCCTGGGGTCTCGTTCCCCGGCTCGAAGGGTTGGTCGCGCGGGACGGGCGGAAGGTTCAGCGCCATGACGCCTTCCGCTTGACAGGGGAGGGGCCGCTCTTAAGGGTTCCGGCCATCATGCCGACGTCCACCACGCCGCCCGAGGGCGCAGCTTCGCTGCCGCCCCATCTCTCGCCCCATCGCTCCTTCCAGGGGCTGATCCTGACGCTGCAGCAATTCTGGGCGGCGCAGGGCTGCGTGATCTTGCAGCCCTACGACATGGAGGTGGGCGCCGGCACCTTCCATCCGGCGACGACGCTTCGTGCGCTCGGCCCGAAGCCCTGGCGCGCGGCCTATGTCCAGCCCTCGCGCCGGCCGAAGGACGGCCGCTACGGCGAGAACCCGAACCGGCTCCAGCACTATTACCAGTTCCAGGTGATCCTGAAGCCGAACCCCCCGGATCTCCAGGAGCTCTATCTCGCCTCGCTGGCCGCGATCGGAATCGATGCCAGGCTTCACGACATCCGTTTCGTCGAGGACGATTGGGAGAGCCCGACCCTCGGCGCCTGGGGGCTCGGCTGGGAATGCTGGTGCGACGGGATGGAGGTGAGCCAGTTCACCTATTTCCAGCAGGTCGCCGGATTCGAGTGCATGCCCGTGTCGGGCGAGCTCACCTATGGGCTCGAGCGCCTCGCCATGTATGTCCAGGGCGTCGAGAACGTCTACGACCTCAATTTCAACGGACGCGAAGGGGCGGAGCGCATCAGCTACGGCGACGTCTTCCTCCAGGCCGAGCAGGAATATTCGCGGCACAATTTCGAACATGCCGACACGGAGATGCTGCTGCGCCAGTTCCGCGACGCCGAGACGGCCTGCAAGGCGTATCTTGCGGCGGGGGAGGGCGCCGGTTCCGGCGGCCGCCACGGCCTTGCCCTCCCGGCATACGACCAGTGCATCAAGGCGAGCCACGTCTTCAACCTGCTCGATGCGCGGGGCGTGATCTCCGTCACCGAGCGGCAGAGCTATATCGGGCGCGTCCGCGATCTCGCGAAGGCCTGCGGCGCGGCCTGGCTCAAGACCGAAGGCGGCGGAGCGGCCCTCGAGCCCGCCAAGGAGGCTGCATGAAGCCGGGATCACGCCGGAATATCCGGATCTCGATCACGCGCGTGTCCTACGACATCGTGAGCGATGCGACGCTCGACACCGGCGTCGCCCGGCTCACGGGGCCTGCGATGCTGGTCGAGACGAACGAGGAACTCGGTCCCGTCGATCTCACCTTCTGGGGCTCGACCCCGGCCCAGCTCAAGATGCGGGCCCGCAACTGGCCGGAGCGGTTCGACGCCGTCTCCGGCGATTATTTCGGCGTCTCGGATGCGGGCGAGCACCGTTTCGACGTCTTCCTGGCTGCGGACCGCTTCTTCCGCCTGCTCGATCTGGCCCACGGCTCCCGCCGCGCCGCGATCCGCCTCTCCTGCGACGTGTCGGAGGACGGACGGCTCGATCTCGTCCACGAGATGGAAATCTCGGCCAGCCGAGGTTGAACACGGGCGAAGCCGGCGGGGTCGGGTGAAGACCACCTCGCATCGTCGTCTTCGTCTCCGACGTGACGAGGGGTGCCGCCCCATCCCCGGATCGTCGGTCCGACCCTCCCTCTCCAGGGGAGGATCGCGTTGAAGCCCCTGGCGCCGCAACTCCTCGACAAGCGGGCGGCGCGCGCCTAAGCGGCTTCCTCCTCCTTTTCGCACTCTGATCGCGGTTCCATGCCGGACCTTCTGCTCGAACTTCTCTCGGAAGAGATTCCCGCCCGCATGCAGGGCCGGGCCGCCGATGACCTGAAGAAGCTCGTCACCGACGCGCTGGTCGGCCAGGGCCTCCTCTATGAGGGAGCCGTCGCCCATGCGACGCCGCGCCGGCTCGTGCTCCACGTCGCCGGCCTGCCGGCGAAGGGCAAGGACGTGCGGGAGGAGAAGCGCGGCCCGCGTGTCGGCGCGCCCGAGGAGGCCATGAAGGGCTTCCTCAAGAGCGCGGGCGTCACCTCGGCCGAGCAGATCCGCGTCGTCCAGGACGCGAAGAAGGGCGACTACTACGTCGCGACCATCGAGCGCGCGGGCCGGCCGACCCCGCAGGTCCTGTCCGAACTGCTGCCGGGCATCATCAAGGGCTTTCCCTGGCCGAAATCGATGCGCTGGGGCGCGGCCTCGCGCGAGCCGGGCTCGCTCCGCTGGGTGCGGCCCCTGCAATCGGTGCTCTGCACCTTCGGCACGGAAGGCGACACCTCCGAGATCGTGCCGCTCCTGATCGACGGCCTCATCTCGGGCGATACGACGCGCGGTCACCGCTTCATGGCGCCCGGCGCGATCCGGGCGCGGCGCTGGAGCGAGTACGCGGCGGCGCTGAGCGAGGCCAAGGTCGTCGTCGATGCGGCGCGCCGGCGGGAGATCATCCGCCACGACGCCCGCGACCTCGCCTTCGCGCAGGGCCTCGAGGTCGTCGAGGACGAGGGGCTGCTGGAGGAGGTCGGCGGCCTCGTCGAGTGGCCGGTCGTGCTGATGGGCTCGTTCGACGAAAGCTTCCTCGACATCCCGCCCGAGGCGATCCGCGCCACCATCCGGGCCAACCAGAAGTGCTTCGTTCTGCGCCGAGGGCAACAAGCGGCCGGCGACGGCGCGCTCGCGAACCGCTTCATCCTCGTCTCCAACATCGAGGCGTCGGACGGTGGCAAGGCGATCGTCGCCGGCAACGAGCGCGTCGTGCGGGCTCGCCTCTCGGATGCGAAGTTCTTCTGGGAGACCGACAAGAAGACGAAGCTCGAGGATCGGCTCGAGCGGCTGAAGGCCATCACCTTCCACGAGAAGCTCGGCACCCAGTTCGAGCGCGTCGAGCGCATCGTCGCGCTGGCACGCGAGCTTGCGCCGGTCGTCGGCGCCGATCCCGCCGAGGCCGAGCGCGCCGCGCGGCTCGCCAAGGCCGACCTCGTCACCGAGATGGTCGGCGAATTCCCCGAGCTTCAGGGCCTGATGGGCCGCTACTACGCGGCGGCCCAGGGCGAGACGCCGGCTGTCGCCACGGCCATCGAGGATCACTACCGGCCGGTCGGCCCCTCCGACCGGATCCCGACCGATCCCGTCGCGGTGGCCGTCGCCCTCGCCGACAAGCTCGATACCCTCGTCGGCTTCTGGGCCATCGACGAGAAGCCGACGGGCTCGAAGGATCCCTACGCCCTGCGCCGCGCTGCGCTCGGGGTGATCCGGATCGTGCTGGAGAACGGGCTGCGGGTCTCGATGGGGAAGCGATGCGGCCCCGGGCCGGCCGGCGCTGACCTCCTTTCGTTCTTCCACGATCGCTTGAAGGTCTATCTGCGCGAGCGCGGCGCCCGGCACGATCTGATCGACGCCGTGCTGGCGGCCGGCCAACCCTCCGCCCGTGCCGGCGGCGGGGAGAGCCGAGCGGACGCGGAACGTCCGGCCGGGTCGACCCTTCCCTCCGCAAGCGGGGAGAGGGAGGGCGCGAACGACGACCTCCTCATGATCGTCCGGCGGGTGGAAGCCCTGTCGCGCTTCCTCGAGACCGACGACGGCAAGAACCTCCTCGCCGCCACGAAGCGCGCGGCCAACATCCTGCGGATCGAGGAGAAGAAGGACGGGCGCTCCTATGACGACGCGCCGGCGCTGAGCGCGCTGGTCGAGCCCGAGGAGAAGGGTCTCGCCGTTGCGCTCGCCCGCGCCGCCCATGCGGCGAGCGAGGCGGTGGCGGACGAAAAGTTCGAGGACGCCATGAAGGCCCTCGCCGAACTGCGCCCGGCGGTCGATGCCTTCTTCGAGAAGGTGACGGTGAATGCGACCGAGGCCGATCTGCGCGAGAACCGGCTGAAGCTGCTCGCGATGCTTCGCCGGGCGACACGCGAAGTCGCGGATTTCTCCCGTATCGAGGGGTAGTCTCGCGGCCATCGGGCCGCGCAGGCAACAGGCACGAAAAAGCCGCCCGTCCCGGCAGGGAGGGCGGCTTCTGGTGCTGGAACGGCGGCCTTGCGGCCGCCGCCTGATTACTTCACCGGGGGCTTCGGCTTGGCGGCGGCAGCGGCCGTCTGGGAAGCGCGGTTGAAGGCAGCGGTCGCCTGCTCGGTGGCCGAGCGCGTGGCGGCGGCAGCCTCGCTGGCAACGCTCGCAGCCTTCGTCGTCGCGTCGCGCGCGGCCGACTGAGCGATCTCGCCGAGCTCCTTCATCTGGCCCTGCATCGTCGTGAACTGAGAGCGGACAAACTCGCTCTGAAGCCGCACGGCTTCCTGAATGTCGGTGGCGCGCACGAGGCGCTGAGCATGGTCGAACGCGGCCGCGATGTTCTGCTCCGCATAGGAGAGCGTCTTCTTCGTCGCGTCCGAGGCGGTCGACTGCATGTTCGACGACGAGCCATGGAACGTGTCGACGGCCTTGTTGGCGGCGCTCAGGAAGCCGTCAAACGCCTTGCGGGCCTGCTCGACGCTCTTCTCGGCGAAATCGCGCATCTCGGTCGGGATTTCGTACTTGATCGTCTTATCGTCCATGGTCACCTCCTGCCCTATAGGCGTCTTGTGCAATGCAACATATCCTGTGCGGTGCAAAATGCAAGTGCGTGCCCGCAGATTAACTTTACCGGGGAGTTAACGCGCTTAGGTGACGGAAGGTCTCGCTTTGAGACGAAAGATTTGCTTTCTCGCAGCACCCGAGGTCCGAGAGTACCCGATGGCCGGAACGGCCCCCGACTGGAAAACGAAGATTGAGGCGCTCGCCACCGAGCCCGGTCTTGCTCGCCTGAGCGAGAGGTCGACACCCGTCATCGTCTGGTCGTCCCTGGCTGAGCCAATCTGGCGATCGCAGGGTGGCACGATGCTCCCGCCCTTGGAAGCTCTTCCTCGGGCGACCCTGGAGCGATTGCGCCTGCTCGCCGGAGGGCTCGCGCCTCGGGCCGGGTTCCGTCTGGAGCGCTTGCGGCTCGCAGGCCTTGCGCCGCCCGTGACCTTTGCCTGCCGCATCCTGAGCGAAGCGGGCGAAGACGTCCTCCTCACTGTGATTCTCGACAGCCCGGCAGCGAGCCGCTCCCTGTCGGAGGCGCGGGCTGCGAGCGATGGAGACCGGCCGCAGTACCGCGACGAATCGCCCCGTCCGCCGGCAGAGGTGGTGCGGCCCCGCGGCCGTCGCTTCACCTGGTCCGCGGATGCGGATGGTCGGTTCACCACGATATCCCCCGAGTTCCACGAATGCGTGGGCGAAGGAGCGTCGGCCGCACTCGGCGATCGCTGGGAGGATCTGGTCGGGCGTCTCGTCATCGATCAAGACGGTGGCATCGGCCGGGCCCTTTCCGGGACCACCGCATGGCATCGGCTGCCCGCCCAATGGCTTGCGCCGGCTTCCGGTCGTGTGATCCCGGTCGAATTGAGCGGCACGCCGTTGGCCGGGGAGGGCGGCGGGTGGCGAGGATTCGGCCTTGCCTGGCCGGATGAGGCCCAGCCGGCTCCCGCGGGCGCCCTGGCCGCTGCCGCCGTCGCGACGGAGCCTGGGCCTGCCGCGTCGCCCGTCGATCCCTCGACTGGGGACTCTGCCGACGACACGGTCTTCGGCATGCTGCGGTCCTGGTTCAGCGCGCAGCTCGGCGAATCCTTGTCGGCGCGCATCGCGGGGACGGAGGCTGATGCCGAACGGACGGCGGGACCGTCCGGCGATCAGGCAAGCGCACCGATTGCAGACGCCGATCGCGTCGCGGATACCGGCGCCTCCGCCAAGGCCGACAGCCTGTCGCTCAGCGAACAGGGGGCCCTGCACGAGATCGCACGCGCCCTCAGCGGCTCGGCGGAAGGCGAGCCTCCGAGCGAGGAGCGGGATTCGGCGGAGATCGTGCCGCTGCCCGTGCAGCATGTCCGCTCCGGAGAGCCGACACGGCTCCTCGATGACATGCCCGTCGGCATCGTGGTCCTGCGCGACGGCGTGCCTCTCTTCGCCAACCGGTTCCTGTTGGCGAACCTGTCCGCGCGCGATCTCCCCGATCTCGTGGCGACGGACGGTCTTCACGACGTGCTGGGCCTCGACCCCGATGGCGGCGAGCGGACGACCACGCTCGCGCTCGGCGCCGCATCGGGTGAGCGGCGGATCTTCGAGGCGCGCGCGGGCCGCATCGGATGGGGCGATCTCGGCGCCGTGCTCGTCGTCCTCACGCCGCCGGTCGAGGGAGCATCGGCCGAACTCGGCGCCGCCAAGCTCGAACTGCACCGCCGCGACACGGCGCAGCGCGAATTCGCGACCTCTCTCGATCTCGCCGCCGACGGGGTCGTGACCCTGGACGCCGCTGCACGCCTCCTGTCGCTGAGCGGATCGGCCGAGCGGCTATTCGGGGTCCGCGCCAACGAGGTCGTCGGCGACAGTGTCACTGCGCTCGTCGATCCGCGCGATCACCGAGCGCTTTTGACCATCCTCGATTCGCTGCGCGGCGGCGCATCGGACGCCCGCGCGGAATGCGAGTTGCTCGGCCGGACGCGAGACGGCACGACGATTCCGCTCTCTGTCCGGGCGGGCCGTAGCCCGGTCGGTCACGGCAGCGGCTTCGCGCTGGCCTTCCGCGATATCCGGCATTTCAAGCTGCTCGAGCAGGATTTGAGGGAGGCGCGTGCGGTCGCAGAAACTGCGAGCGCGAACCGGGCCGATTTCCTGGCCCGGATCAGCCACGAAGTGCGCACGCCGCTCACCGCCATCACCGGCTTCGCGGAACTGATGCTGGAGGAGCGGTTCGGGCCGCTCGGGAACGAGCGGTACAAGGAATACCTCAAGGACGTGCGCGATTCCGGCGTCCATGTCCTCAGCCTGATCAACGATCTGCTCGATCTCGCCAAGGCGACGTCCGGCCGGACCGATCTGCAGCCTTCGGCGGTCGACCTCAATGCACTGGCCCAGCAATGCGTGGGCCTCACCGCTCCGCTGGCCGCCCGTGAGCGGACGATCCTGCGCACGAGCTTCTCGCCCGATATCTCCCTCGTGTACTCGGACGAGCGCTCGGTGCGGCAGATCGTGATCAACGTCCTGTCAAACGCGATCCGGTTCGCGGGGGCGGGGGGGCAGGTCATCGTCTCGACGGCCGTCGGTGGGCACGGCGAGGTGGTCCTGAGCGTTCGCGACACCGGACCCGGCATGAGCAAGGAAGAGATCGCCGCTGCGCTGACGCCCTTCCGGCAGGTGCCCAGCACACGCCGCTCGGACGGAACGGGGCTCGGGCTGCCGCTATCGAAAGCGCTGGCGGAAGCCAATGACGGTGCGCTCTCGGTCACGAGCGCGCCGGACCTCGGCACGCTGGTCGAGGTACGTTTGCCCGCCTATCGCCCTGCCATCGGTGCCGTTGCCGCGGAGTAGCTCGGCAGGATTCGTCGGCGTCGCCCGTCAGGGCTCGCATTATGCTGCACTGCACACTATATTGCGGGCATGGTGATCGCCGTCCCATCGGGAGCGCGGCCGGACCTTGTGCTGTCCGGAGGGCGCGCCGTCATGATCCGGGCCCTGCAGCCCGGCGACGACGTCCTTTACCCTGAGTTCCACAGCCACGTCTCGGGATCGGATCGCCGGCTTCGCTTCTTCTCCGCAGCGCCCTTGAGCGAGCGACAGATCTTTCGCCTGACGCGCTACGATCCGCGCGAGGCGGTCGTGCGGGCCGCGGTCGGGATCGATTGCGGCGAGCTCTACGGCGTCGGGCGCCTTCACCGCATCCAGGGGCGCCAGGGCGAATTCGCGGTGATGGTGCGCTCGGACCTGAAGGGACAGGGTCTCGGCGGCCTTCTCCTGCGGCAGGTGATCGAGCGAGCACCGTCGATCGGCGTCACCGAGGTGGTTGGCCTCGTCCTGCCTGAGAATACCGGCATGCGGGCGCTCGCCGAGGAACTCGGTTTCGCGATCGCACCGGATCCCGAAGAATCCGGGCTGCTGCGCGCTTCGCTCGATCTGGAACCGCCCGACCACCGTCGCGCGGCCTGAAGGACCGCCGGCTCTCGCCAGGTTGAGGGCGAGGGCCGGCTTCGACACATCGGCGCAACGCCTTCCGTCAGTGGCCCGTCCGGTCGGACGAACGGCTCGCCTCGAACAGGAACCAGGTCCGCCGTTCGGTTTCGTCGATGTAGTTTTCGAGGAGGCTCGCCGAGGCGACATCGTCGTGCTCGTCGCAAAGGGCGTGCGCCTCGCGCATCGCTTTCGCCATGGCCTTGTTGTCGTCCACGAGCTCGCTGAGCATGTCGAGCGGGCCGACGAAATCGGCCTCGTTCTCGGTGAGGCTCGCATCGCGCTTGATCTGGCCGATCGAGCGCACCGTGCGGGCGCCGAGCTTGCGGACCCGCTCGGCAAGCGGGTCGATGGTTGCGAAGATCTGGTCGCTCTGCTCGTCCAGCAGCAGATGATAGTCGCGGAAATGCGGTCCGCTCATGTGCCAGTGGAAGTTCTTCGTTTTGACGTAGAGCGTGAAGGCGTCGCAGACGAGGCCGTTGAGAGCCTGCGCAATCGCCTCGACGGCCTTCGGATCGAGATCCGTGGGCGTCGCGAGATTGGTACGCTCTCGCGGCGCTTTCGTCTTGGTCGCCTTGGCCATCGGCTCGTCTCCTGCGCGCCGTCGATCTCGGCGCAGCAGACAGAACGGTATCGCGACCGGCCCGTTCCCTCAACGCCTCGAGGGATCGGGATGACGGCTCAGTGGTCGCCGCTTTCGACCGGCCCCATATGCTTCTGGGCATAGAGCTGGATGCCGAGCTGCTCGATGAGGTTGAACTGCGTCTCGAGGAAGTCGATATGGCCCTCCTCGTCCGTCGCCAGCTCCTCGAAGAGGTTCTTCGAGACGCGGTCGTTCACGCTGTCGCAGTACTTCGCGGCTTCGAGATACAGCGCGCGCGCTTCGACCTCGCCAGCGAGATCACATTCGAGGATCTCCTTGATATTCTGGCCAATCCGCAGCGGATCGAGGACCTGGAGGTTGGGGAAGCCGTCCAGGAAGATGATGCGCGCGATGAATTTGTCGGCGTGCTGCATCTCCTCGATCGATTCCTTGCGCCAGTGCTTGGCGAGATCGAGATAGCCCCAGTCTTCCAGCAGGCGGAAATGCAGCCAGTACTGGCTCACCGCGGTCAGCTCGCTGCGGAGTCCGCGATTGAGATACTCGATGACTTTGGCGTCGCCCTTCATGTCAACCTCTCCGATGTTGAGAGGCGATGTAGGCCGATCCGATCGTCGTGTCCAGATAGTTTAGAATCTTTTTAAGGTAGCGATCCGGGCAGCCTGATGCGGCCGGCTGAGCCCAGCTCGATTCCGTCGGACATGGCTGACGCGACGGCCGACCGTCAAGCGACAGCGAAGTCGTATTGCTGATCGTGATGGCCGGGGCAGGCGGTGGCCTTGCAGACCGTGCAGTCGTGCTGCTGGGCGGCGGCCAGGAGCGCGTCATCCATGATGGCACGGATGGAACGGGCGCAGCGACCGCAATTGGGCGAGCAGCCGAGGCAGCGGTAGACCTGGGCGGGCGTGCGCGGGCAGTCCGGCCCCGGCGCGAGGCAGGCCTTCACGTCGCCGTCCGAAAGGACGTTGCACGAGCAAACAATCATCCGCCAGCCAGTTTAGAAGGAGTTTAAACTACGAACGATTTCAGGACCTTAGCGGATTGCGGAGGCAGATGCAAAGGGCGCTCCCGGTGGTCGGCTGTCGCACGCACCGGCCCCCGGCTCGGCCGGCGAGCGTCAGGCGCGCGAAACCCAGCCGCGGAAAGCGAAGCCCATGTAGAAAAGGCCGACATCGCTGAATCCGGCGTCCCGCAGGAGCTGCTCGTCCTGCTGCGGGGAGAGGATCGGCAAGCGGGCGGCGATCGCGCGTCGAGCTTCCTCAGCCTTGGTGGGGTCGACGCCGGACGAGACGGCGAATGCGGCATATCGCGCGAGCCACAGGTCGCCGTCGGCGCCGTCTTGAGGGAAGCTCAGATGCGCGACGGCGAACGGTGCTCCAGGCCTCATGCGGCGCCGAACTTCGCGGAGTGTCCGCAGACGCTCCTCGGGCTCCACGAAATGGAGTGTCAGAAGGCACGTCGCGGCATCGAACGGACCGTCAGGCGCACGATCGATGACGCCGCAATGAAGCTGCGTGCGCGCCGCGAGTGGGCCGAGCGTGGCGCTGGCGAGGTCGAGCATCGCGGCGGACGGATCGACACCGTCGAACCGCCAGCCGGGCTTCGCTTCGGCGAAAGCCTTGATCTCCAGGCCCCCGCCGGCCCCGAGGACCAGAACCCGCGCATCGTCCGGCGCGTGCTCCGCGAGGAGAAGCAGGACCATGCGTTGCAGGTCTGCGAAACCTGGGACCAGCTTGGGCGGCCCTTCGGCATAGCGTGCCACGGACTGCGGATCCGAGAACGCGTCCTTGCTCACCGAGCTTGTCGCCGACTGCCGCTCCCCGCCATGCCGTTCAGCGACGGGCCGGGGTGATGGACGACGTCACGACCGGATCCGCCGCTCTCGCCGCTGCGATGGCGGCGGGCTTGGGCTCCGGAAGGGGCGGGGGCTCGTCGAGCCCGTAGACATCGTCGCGGAAGTGGACGCTGCCGTCCGCCATGCCGTAGCCCGTCATATAGACCCAGGCGACGGGCACGGGCTTCGACAGCTTCGCGTCGACCCGCCGTCCGCCGGCGATCGCCGTTTCGATGTCGATCCCGCTCCAGCCCTGACCGGCGGGTCCGGGAGACGTCTCGAGCAGCCAGGCTGCCAGGTCCTTCACGCCGGAAACACGGACGCAGCCCGAGGACTGGGCCCGCATCGACCGGGCGAAGAGCCGCTTCGACGGCGTGTCGTGCATGTACACGGCGTGCCGGTTCGGCATGTCGATCCGGATCTCGCCGAGCGAGTTGTCGGCGCCTGCATCCTGCCGCACGGTGTAGTTCGCCGCCTGGTTGGTCGACCAGTCGATCGTGTTGGGATCGACCTCCTGGCCCTGCGCGTCGAAGAGGCGGATGCGCATCTTCGCGAGATAGGCCGGATCCTTGCGGACGTGCGGAATGATGTCCTTCTTGATGATGGAGACCGGAGCCGTCCAGGTCGGGTTGAAGTTCACCGAGGTGATCCGGGTCTCCACCTGCGGCGAGGCGCGCTCGCGCCGCCCGATGACAGCGACGTAGCGCCTCGCGACCACGCCCCGATCGACGGCCTCGACGGCGGCCGAGGGGATGTTGACCGCGACGTAGCGGTCGCCGAAGGCGAATTTCGAGCCCATCAGCCGGGTGGCCGATGCCTGAAGCTGCCGGACGCGCTGCGATGCGCTGATGTTCAGGTGGACGAGCGTGCGCGGCCCGACGAGCCCGGTCTCCTCGAGACCGTGGCGAGCCTGGAAGCGGCGGATGCCGGCGCGGAGCGCATCGTCGAACTGGCTTCCCGACGCCTCCTGCTGCGGCAGGTCGCCGGTCAGCGCGAGGCGCCGTCTCAGCGCGACGATTGCCGGCCCGTCGTCGCCGGTCTTGAGACGCGTGATCTCGCTCGGCACGCTCGACCAGCCGCCTCCCTCGGCGATCGCCTGATAGCGCTCTCCGGCCTTCATCGTGGAGACGAAGGTGTCGGGTCCGAGCGTCGGCCGGGGATCGTCCGAGAGCTTGATCGGCTCCGGCGGAGGCACCGGATTCTTCGATGCGGGCCTGTCGATGGCTTGTTGGTCGACCTTGGGCGCGGCGAGCACCGTGCGCGGCTTCGGGATGGCCGGACGGGACGCTGAGGAGGGCGGAACTGTTCCCGCCGCACCTGCCGAAGCCGGGCTGGGACGCGGCGTCGCCGCTCGCGGCCGCGGGACGGTTGCCTCGGCGGGGGGAAGCCGGGGAGCGGGCGTGATCTCGATCGGAGCGCCGAGCCCCGGAAGCAACGCGCCCGCCGCCTGCGGAAGCGGGCTCGACGTGGGGCTCGATGACGCCACGGAGCCGTTCGGCGGCACCATTTCCGCGTGCGCGGCTCCCACAGGGAGCGCGATGCTTAAGATTGCCAGGAGGCCGACGTTACGCACAACACTGATCCGCCTTGTCCGGAGCGCAAGGTGATCGCTTAAGGTTGACGAAGTCTCACCGTGATCGCGCCCGGATCGGGATCGGTGCGTCAGAGCACGACGATGCCGGAATGCTTCGCCTTGTTCTCCGGCTCGACATGGATCGTCACGAGGCAGCCTTCGAATTCCGCACGAACCGCGCGCTCGATCCGGTCACAGATGTCGTGCGCTTCCGAGACGCTGAGCGTGCCGGGCACGACCAGATGGAAATCGAGGAAGGTCACACGGCCGGCATGGC
This sequence comes from Enterovirga rhinocerotis, assembly GCF_004363955.1. Classification (GTDB taxonomy): domain Bacteria; phylum Pseudomonadota; class Alphaproteobacteria; order Rhizobiales; family Beijerinckiaceae; genus Enterovirga; species Enterovirga rhinocerotis. The sequence goes on along the minus strand of NZ_SNZR01000011.1, from coordinate 1,563,296 downwards.
GTGTACGCAGGTCGTGAGCCTCGATCGCCCCTTCGGCATGGGCTGAAATGAGCTCCCTGATCCGGGCGATGGTGTCGGGCGAGGCCGCCTGGTCCATGAGGCCGCCGACGGATTCGCGCATGACCTGCCAGCCCGCCCACAGGATGTTCAGGGCCACGAGCGCTGCGAGCGCCGGGTCCAATTGCGGGATGCCCGTCGCGATGGCGGCGACCAGCCCGATGAGCACCCCGATCGAGGTGGCGACATCGGCCAGCAGATGGCGGCCATCGGCCTGGAGAGCATGCGAACGCAGGGCCCGACCCTTCCGGATCAGGATCCAGGCCCAGCCCGCGTTCAGGATGGAGGCTCCCGCGTTGATGGCTAGTCCGAGCGCGGGCGCCTCGATCTGGCGTGGGGCGAGATAGGCGAAATAGGCCTCGCGCAGGATCAGCAGCGCGGCGACGACGATCAGCGCGCCCTCGAAAACGGCCGAGAAATACTCCGCCTTGGTGTGCCCGTAGGGGTGGTCGGCATCGGCCGGCTGCAGGCTGACCCGGATCGCATAGAAGGCGACGAGGGCCGTCGCCACGTTGATGATGCTTTCGAGCGCGTCCGAATAGAGCGCGACGCTGCCGGTGACGTGATAGGCGGCATATTTCAGGCCCAGCACCACGATCGCGACCGCGATGCTCGCCAGCGCGAGCTTCTGTCTCGGGTCCATGACGACGACTGCCAGGCTGCTACCGAACTGACGGGCTTGCCTGACGAAGGCACACGACGCCCGAATGACTGGACATGACGGCTCTCGCCGAGTGAGCGCGAGCCCTTACCGCATCACGGCGTCGAGGCGAAGCCCGTCGCTTCTCAGTTGCAGCGCGAGCCGGGCAGGGGCTTTCCGTCATCCTCGCGAATGATGCAGATCATGCGATCGCCCGAAGGCGCAGGCACGCCGCGCGCGAGGATGAGCCGCCGAATCCCCGACCCCTGCAGGCCGGTGGGCACGGCGACCGGCGCGAGGAGCATCACTTCGGTCGGGATGCGGCTGACGGTCGGCGTCCCGTGGAACCCGCCGAGACGCGCCCGGTCCGGGTCGCCCGGGATGGTCGGCCCGACCTGACGCCCGCTGGCATCGAGGAAGCGCGTCACGGTCTGCCAAGCGGCGATCTTGGCGCGTCCATCGTCGACGAGCGTCGCGAGGCCGGCAAGCCCGGGCAGCGTCGACCGCGAGACGGGACGAGCGGCGACGACCGAATCGGGCTCGACACGGATCACGGCCTCGCGCCTTTCCGCCGCCAGCGCCCAGAGAGGCCCGCCCGCACCGCCCGTCGGAAACTCGATCCGGTTGGGGAAGATGCCGTCGGCGAGGGCCGAGCCGGATGGCAGTCGGGCGGTGGTCATCCCGAAGCCGCCGGCGACGGCCTCGGGGCGTCGGCTCAGCGCCGCCTCCAGAGCTTCGACGTTGGACGGCCCGGCGGGCGGAAGGCAGCCGGGTTTCGGAGCAAAGGTGATGCGGGGCCTATCGAGACCCGTGACGCCTGAGCGGTGCTCCCAACTCGGAAGGGGCGCCAGTTGGCCGCGCGATTCGAACCGCCGTTCGTCGTCCTGCGCCACGAAGACCGAGACGACGCGCCCCGTCTCGCCGCTGAACTGCCAGATCGTCGGCTCGGGCGCCGTGAGGACCACTGCGAGAGGCTGCGGCCCGGGCTCGATATGGACATTGACGGCGCCGATCTTCGCCTCGCCGCTGCCGATCGTGACGTCGGCGAGCGATCGGTTCCCCCGCGGGCCGATTGCGGCCACGATGACCGCATCCGAGGGCCAGGACGGGACGGCGCACTCGGCCGCGTTGCGGCGGGCGCGTTCGACCGCCATCCGCCGGGACGTCCGCTCGTTCTCGGCCCGCTGGGCCTGACGCATCGCAGCGCCGCGGAAATGATCGGCTTCGGGCCTCGAGATGCGGCCGTCCCGGTCGGTATCGATCTCCTCGAACACGACGCGCAGGACCGCTCCGAACTCGTCGAGACCGACGGCGCCGTCGCCGTCAAGATCGAGCTCGGCCGGTACGGCGGTGAGGTTCGCTCTGCTGGTCTGGCCCAGCGACTGGTCGGCCGCGACGACGGCTTCCCGATAGGTCACGATGCCGTCGCCGTCGGTATCGGCCTGCCGGAAATAGCGTTCGACCATCGCGAGGACCGCGGGGTCGTCCTTCGCGCGGGGCGGCTGGCTCCCGAGGGCCGTCGCGGTCGCCATCGCATCGCGGTCGATCCGTCCCGCGCCCGAGATGTCCGCCCTCAGAAACTGTGTCATGGCGGTCGGGCGCGCGCGGGCGAGGCCTGCCCTGGCTGCGATGTCCCGATCCTCTGCCGTGATGCGCGTTCCGTCGCGCGAGACCGCCAGGAACAGAGGCCGGAGCATCGCGTCGACCTGCTCGACGCTCCAGAGATGCGGCTGCTGCTGGATTCTCTCGCCTGTCCGCAGACGCATCCAGTCGAGAGCCTCAGGTGCGGGCGGGGTCTGGGCCAGGGCCGGCCCGGCAAGGCCGATCGCGAGGCCGAGCGTGCTCAGACGGCGCATCATTCTGGAAGGCCTCCCCGCCCGTCGGCCGTCGCGACGCCCCACGTCAGTCCGTACCGAAGACGCGGCCGAAGATCGTGTCGACCTGTTTCAGGTGGTAGCCGAGATCGAACAGTTCCTCGAGTTCGAGGTCGGACAGAGCCGCCTTCACCTCGGCATCGGCCTTGAGGAGCGTCAGGAAGTCGCCTTCTCCGCGCCAGACCGGCATCGCGTTGCGCTGAACGAGCCGATAGGCGTCCTCGCGCGAGACACCCTTCTGGGTCAGGGCCAGGAGGACCCGCTGCGAGTGGACGAGGCCGCCCAGCCGGTCGAGGTTCTTCTGCATGTTCTCCGGATAGACGACGAGCTTGTCGACGACGCCCGCGACGCGGGAGAGGGCGAAGTCGAGCGTGATCGTCGAATCCGGGCCGATCATGCGCTCGACGGAGGAGTGGGAAATGTCGCGCTCGTGCCAGAGGGCGACGTTCTCCATGGCCGGCAGCGCATAGGCGCGCACCATCCGGGCGAGACCGGTGAGGTTCTCGGTCAGGACCGGGTTGCGCTTGTGCGGCATGGCGGAGGAGCCCTTCTGGCCCTCCGAGAAGAACTCCTCGGCCTCATAGACCTCCGACCGCTGGAGGTGGCGGATCTCGATGGCCAGCCGCTCGATCGAGGAGGCCACGACGCCGAGCGTCGCGAAGAACATCGCATGCCGGTCGCGCGGGATGACCTGCGTCGAGACCGGCTCGACCGCGAGGCCCATCTTCTCCGCCACATAGGCTTCGACGCGCGGGTCGATATTGGCAAAGGTGCCGACGGCTCCGGAGATGGCGCAGGTCGCGATCTCCGCTCGCGCCGCGACGAGCCGCGCCCGGGCCCGCTGGAACTCCGCATGGTAGCCGGCGAGCTTGAGCCCGAAGGTCACGGGCTCGGCGTGGATCCCGTGCGAGCGCCCGATCGTCGGGGTCATCCGGTGCTCGAAGGCGCGCCGCTTCAGATGGTCGAGCAGCGTATCGACATCGGCGATGAGGATGTCGGCGGCGCGCGTGAGCTGGACCGAGAGACAGGTATCGAGCACGTCCGAGGAGGTCATGCCCTGGTGCACGAACCGCGCCTCGGGCCCGACGATCTCCGACAGGTGGGTCAGGAAAGCGATGACATCGTGCTTCGTCACGCGCTCGATCTCGTCGATGCGCGCGACGTCGAAGACGGCCTCGCGACCCTTCTCCCAGACCTTGGCCGCGGCTTCCTTCGGCACGACGCCGAGTTCGGCGAGCGCGGTCGTGGCGTGCGCCTCGATCTCGAACCAGATGCGGAACCGCGTCTCCGGCGACCAGATCGCCGTCATTTCAGGGCGGGAATAGCGAGGGATCATGGCTGCGTCTCGTCAGTCTGAACCGTCCTCATCCCGAGGCTCGCCTTCGGCAAGCACCTCGGCATGAGGAGCGTGTGGGCGTTCACGCCCAGAGGCCCGTCGCCCGTTCGGCGGCGGCACGGATGGCGTCGATCGGCTTGGCGTAGTCCGGCCCCTTGCCGAAGACGGCCGAGCCGGCGACGAGCACGCTCGCGCCCGCCTCTGCGGCGAGCGGCGCCGTCTCGACGGTGATGCCGCCATCGACCTCGATCAGGATGTCGCGGCCGGCCGTCATGGCGCGCAGGCGCCGGATCTTCTCGAGCGGGGCCTCGAGGAACTTCTGGCCGCCGAAGCCCGGATTGACCGTCATCACGAGGATGAGGTCGACCATGTCGAGCACCGGCTCGACCACGCTTTCAGGCGTTCCAGGATTGATGGCGACGCCCGCCTTCTTGCCCAAGGCGCGAATGGCCTGGAGCGAGCGGTGCAGATGCGGCCCGGCCTCGGCGTGGACGGTGATGACGTCGGCCCCGGCTTCCGCGAAGGCCTGGAGGTAGGGATCGGTCGGAGCGATCATCAGATGGACGTCGAGCGGCTTGCCGGTCGCCTTGCGGATCACCCGCGTGATGTCTGGCCCGAAGCTGATGTTCGGCACGAAATGGCCGTCCATGATGTCGACATGGATCCAATCGGCTCCAGCCTGGTCGACGGCACGGACTTCCTCGGCGAGGCGACCGAAATCGCAGGCGAGCACCGAGGGTGCGACGAGGACGGGCGAGATGGGCATGCCGGCCGGCTATCACGGGGGCCGAGGCCCGGCAATCCGCGAGCCACGATTTGCAGTTGACCGGCGGGCGGACGATGGCGTGCGGAGATGCCGAAAGGGGCGAGGGAGAGAGCGGTTATGGTCTTTCTAAAACAATAAGTTATGCGGTCATATTAATACGTATTCTGAATCTGACGCTCGGGGCACAGATGGCCCCTGGCGTAACTCTCTGAAAATCATGACGGATCGTGCCTTCAATCCTCGCCCCGTCAGCGCTCGCCCGTAACTTCCGCGAGTCGAGGCAACCCATTCATTTGTCGTGACGATCTCGCCAGCTCGGTAGCGATCCCGGGAAGGGCAGGGCGGTCGCTTCGTACACGCCGCGGGCGAGAGCCCTCGCGACGCAGTCCGAGGCGCGGGCTGCCAGTTCGATGAAGTCGTCGAGGCCGGGGCGGAGGGGCTTCTGGCCCGTCGCGGCGGCGAAGATCGTGTCGCCGTCCATCGAGGCGTGGGAGAGACGGAGCGCCTTGCCGAGGCCGGTCCCCGCCACGGCGGCGAGACGTGTCGCCTGCGCCTTCGTCAGCACGGCATCGGTGGCGACGATCCCGATCGTCGTCGCGGTCACGCCCTGGCCTTTCCAAGCGAGAGGATACACATCGGTCGGCTGAGCGGGCCAGCCGAGGCCGCCGAACTCGCCGCCGATCTCGTAGGGCGCCGCCCAGAAATGCGGGCCGTTCCCAATCATCGCCGAACCGATCGCATTGACGGCGACGACCGCCGCCACCGTATGGCCGGCCGTCGTGCGGATGCTGGCCGAACCGAGCCCGCCTTTCAGGTCCACCGTAGTCGCGCCGTAGCCAGCCCCGGCCGTGCCGAGGTCGAAGCGTGTTCCGGCGGCCTGGCAGGCGGCGTAGCCGAGTTCCCGGTACGGCGGATACTGGCCCCAGTCCTTGTCGCCGCCGTTGACGAGGTCGAAGAGGATCGCGGTCGGCACGATCGGCACTCGGACATTGCCGACGGCGATGCCGCGCCCCCGTTCGCGCAGCCAGGCCTGGACGCCGGTCGTCGCGTCGAGGCCGAAGCTCGAGCCGCCAGAGAGGACGAGTGCATCGACCCGCTCGACGGTCCTGTCCGGCAGGAGGCATTCCTGATCGCGTCCCGCCGGAGCCCCGCCGAGGACGGCGACGCCCGCGATCGCGGGTTCGTCGAACACGACGACCGTCACCCCGCTCGCCAGGTGCTCGTCCTGCGCCTGGCCGACGGTCAGTCCGCCGATATCGATCAGAAGATTCACGCCCGCTCCTCGCAGTCCCGGATCGAAGGTCCCGCGGAAGGATAGGCCGGCTTCGGCGCATGGCGGAAGGGGCGGGGCTCGCATGGGCCGTCCAGGATCACGGGAACCGGGGATCCTGGTCTCGCGGTATCCTGGCGTCCCGGGATCCTGGCGTCATGTGATCCTGGGCGCTCTGGTGTCGTGGAGCCCGCCGCGCGGCTGGGCGTTGACGATCGTGATGAATGCGAGATCCCTTCACGACATTCGGGCGCGCTTTGCCGCGAAGATCGTCGGCCTTGCGGGCGGACTGGGCTTCGAGACGGAGGCGGTCGCCCGCGCCTTCGCCGCGGTGCGGCGGGAGGAGTTCCTCACCCCGGCACCCTGGGAGATCTTCGCGGGAGGCGCCGGCGGGCACGGGATGACGTCGGACCCCGCAAAGCTTTACGACGACGTCCTGATCGTGCTCGACGCCCGGCGAGGCATCAATAACGGCCAGCCGTCGCTTCATGCCGCCTGGATGGCAGCGGTCGCTCCGCAGCCTGGGGAGACGATCGTGCAGATCGGCGCGGGGACGGGCTACTACACAGCCATTCTGGCGGAGCTCGTCGGTGAGGCCGGCCGGGTCGAGGCCTACGAGATCGACGGACGCCTCGCGAGGTCGGCGCGGACGAACCTCGCCAGCCTGGCCCGCGTGCGCCTCCTCGCCCGCTCGGGGCTCGGGCCGTTGCCCCCTGCCGACGTCATCTATGCCGCCGCTTCCGTCGAGGCTCCACCGATGGCTTGGCTCGACGCGTTGAAGCCGGGCGGCCGCCTGATCGTTCCATGGCAGCCCTCCCGGGACGTGGGACGGACGCTGCTGGTGAGGCGAGAGCCGTCGGGGTTTCGCGCGACGATGCTCTTCGGCGTCGCCTTCATCGCGTGCGTCGGTGCCGACGGCGCGCGCGAAAGTGGGACCAGGCCGGGGCCGAGGGCCTTGGGCGAGACGCGCTCCCTGCATCTGCGGCGAGAGCGGGAGCCTGACGCCACCGCGACGGCCATTCTGGACGAGGTCTGGTTCTCCGCGGCTGAACCGTGACGGGACGGGGCCTCGGCGGGCCGTCAGCCCCGAAGCACGGCCGGCAGCTCGGTCATGATCCGGTCGATGTCGGTCTCGCCGTTATAGCCATGGAAGCTGATGCGGAGGCGGCCGCGATTGCCCCACAGCAGGATGCCTCGCCGCTGTAGCTCGGCGGGAATGTGCGGTCCGTAATCGCCGTCGATGCAGATGCTGGCGCCGTGACGGGCCGGATCGGCTGGCGTCGACGGGTCGAGGCCAGCCGCGCGAAGGCGCTCATGCAGGGTCGTGGTGAGAGCCTGGACGTGGGCCTGGATCTTCTCGGGCCGAAAGCGCTCCAGATAGGCGAGGGCGCCGTCGAGGACGTAGAGCGACACGTGAGAGGGATTACCGCGCGTGAAACGCAGCGCGTCAGGCCGAAGTGCGAGGCCTTCCCGATAATCCGGGCGAGCGCCTGTCGCGAGCGAGTACCAGCCGGCGGTGCGGGGCCTCCAGTGCGGCTGTCGGGCCCTGTTCCAGAACGCGAGGGCACAGCCCGTCACCCCGAGGAGCCATTTGTAGCAGGCGCTGAAGGCGAAATCAGCCACGGACGCATCGATCGGCAGATAGCCGGCGGCCTGGGTGTAGTCCACGACGAGAAGGGCGCCGACCTCGTCCGCGCGGGCGCGCAGACGTGCAAGGTCGAAGCGCTCGCCGTTGAGATAGGACACGTAGCTGACGGCGACGAGCCGCGTCGTGCTGTCGATCGCCGCGACGATCCGATCGGGCCCAGTGCCGCGGGCGAACCGGACCTGTGGCGCGCGGCGGGCGGCTGCCAGGAACGGCGCCACGACGGAGGGATATTCGCTGCCCTCGACGCAGACCGTGTCGCCGTCCCGCCAGTCGATGCTCTCCACCAGCATCGACATCCCCTCGGCGACGTTGGCGACGAAGCCGATATCGCCGTCCGGGACGGACCACACAGCCCCGGCTCGCGCACGGACGCGTCCGATCACGTCTTCCTGGGCGTCCCGCCCGACCATGCCCTCGGCCTTATCCCGCAGATAGGCCTCGACGGCGGGACCATGAGAACGGAGCGGAGCGCTCTCGCCACCCGCGCAGACGTGAACGATCCCGGGCGAAATGGCGAAATCGCCGGGATCGAACAGGGGTGGCAGGCTCTGCGTCATCCTGGGTCTCAGTTGAGCGAGCGATGCCGGTTTGCCAGACGGGCCGCGGCGCGGATCAGTCCACCACGCGCACCGCTCCCTTGGCAGCACTGGTCGCCAGCTTCGCATAGGCCTTCAGTGCCGTCGTGACCTTCCGCTTGCGCGGTGCCGCCGGCTGCCAGCCTGCCTTCTCCTGCTCGGTCTGGCGGCGGGCGAGTTCCGCGTCGTCGACGGCGAGATGGATCCGGCGATTGGGAATATCGATCTCGATCAGGTCGCCCTGCCGGACGAGGCCGATGAGGCCGCCCTCCGCCGCTTCCGGGGAGACGTGGCCGATGGAGAGGCCGGAGGAGCCGCCCGAGAAGCGCCCGTCCGTGACGAGCGCGCAGGCCTTCCCGAGCTGCTTCGATTTCAGGTAGCTCGTCGGATAGAGCATCTCCTGCATGCCGGGGCCGCCGCGCGGACCCTCGTAGCGGATCAGGACCACCTCGCCCGCCTTCACCTTGTTCTGGAGGATGCCTTCCACCGCCGCGTCCTGGCTCTCGAAGACATGCGCGGGGCCGGCGAAGGTCAGGATCGAGGCGTCGACCCCGGCCGTCTTCACGATGCAGCCGTCGAGCGCGAGGTTGCCGTAAAGAACGGCGAGCCCGCCGTCCGTCGAATAGGCGTGTTCCAAGTCCCGGATGACGCCGCCCGCGCGATCGAGATCGAGGTCGTCGAAGCGCGAGGATTGGCTGAAGGCGACTTGCGTCGGCACGCCGCCCGGCGCTGCGCGGTAGAACTCGTGCACGGTGGTGCTCTGGGTCGCGCGGATGTCCCAGCGCGCCAGCGCCTCGCCGAGGGTCCCGGCGGCGATGTTGCCGGTGCTCTTGTCGATCAGGCCGGCCCGGTCGAGTTCTCCGAGGATCGCCATGATGCCGCCGGCGCGGTGCACGTCCTCCATATGGATGTTGGCGACGGCGGGAGCGACCTTGCAGAGCACCGGCACGCGCCGCGACAGGCGGTCGATATCGGCCATCGTGAAGGGCACCTCGCCCTCGTATGCGGCGGCCAGGAGGTGCAGCACGGTATTGGTCGAGCCGCCCATGGCGATGTCGAGCGTCATCGCGTTTTCGAAGGCGGCGACGGTCGCGATATTGCGCGGCAGGACGCTCGCATCGTCCTGCTCGTAATAGCGCTGTGCCAGGTCGACCACGAGGTGCCCCGCCTCGACGAAGAGACGTCGGCGATCGGCATGGGTCGCGAGGACCGAGCCGTTGCCGGGGAGGGCGAGGCCCAGCGCCTCGGTCAGGCAGTTCATCGAATTGGCGGTGAACATGCCCGAGCAGGAGCCGCAGGTCGGGCAGGCCGAGCGTTCGATGATCTTCACGTCCTCGTCGGAGACGCGGTCGTCGGCGGCCGCGATCATGGCGTCGACGAGGTCGTACTTCTTCGTGATGCCGCCGAGCACCACCTTCCCGGCCTCCATCGGGCCGCCGGAGACGAAGACGGTCGGGATGTTGAGGCGGAGCGACGCCATCAGCATGCCGGGGGTGATCTTGTCGCAATTCGAGATGCAGACCATCGCGTCGGCGCAATGGGCGTTGACCATGTACTCGACGCTGTCGGCGATCAGCTCCCGCGAGGGCAGCGAATACAGCATCCCATCATGGCCCATCGCGATGCCGTCATCCACGGCGATCGTGTTGAACTCCTTGGCGACGCCCCCCGCCTGCTCGATCTCGCGCGCCACGAGCTGGCCGAGATCCTTCAGGTGCACGTGCCCCGGCACGAACTGGGTGAAGGAGTTCACGACTGCGATGATCGGCTTGCCGAAATCGCCGTCCTTCATGCCGGTCGCGCGCCAAAGCCCGCGAGCACCGGCCATGTTGCGGCCATGAGTGGAGGTGCGCGAGCGATAGGCGGGCATGAGGCTTCCGGCTTCAATTGGTTCTAAGCTGTCGCGCCTCTGTCACAGAACCGCGCGGCATTTTCAATGCGGGCGCTCTTCGCTCCGCTTCGGTGTTGCAGCGCGGAATCGCGTGCGCCGACGAACCTGTATACGATCAAGCAAAACCAAAACACATCGGAGGAACGTCAAAGATGATCGATCGGCACGTCTTCAAGGGCTTGGCCGCGGCAGCGCTCGCCATCCTGCTTCCATTCTCCGTCCAGGCACAGTCGCCATCCGGCGTCGTCACCATCGTCGTGCCCTATTCGGCGGGCGGCGGCACGGATGCGGTCGCGCGGCTCGTGGGTGAGAGAATGTCCCGCGCCCTCGGACGGAGCGTCATCATCGAGAATGTCGTGGGCGGTGGCGGGACCATCGCCAACGAACGGGTCGCACGCTCGGCGCCGGACGGCAGCTCGATCCTGATCAATCACTCGGCGCTGCTCTCCGCCCCGAGCCTGTTCACCAATCTCCGCTACGACACCAAGACGGCGTTCGAGCCGATCGGGCTCGTGAACAATGCGCCGATGCTGCTCGTCGGCCGCAAAACCATCCCCGGCAAGGATCAGAAGGAGATCGTCGCCTGGATCAAGGCTCAGGGCGAGAAGGCGAACTTCGCCCATGGCGGTGTCGGGACGAACAGCCATCTCTGCGCGGTGATGATCGGCAATGTGCTCGGCTTCAGGCCGACCGTGGTCGCCTATCGCGGCTCGGGCCCCGCCATCACCGACCTTCTCGCCGGGCAGATCGATCTCCTCTGCGATCAGGCGACGAATGCGCTCTCCCAGGTCCAGGCAGGCTCGCTCCACGGGATCGCGATGACCTCGACGAAGCGCCTGGACCAGGCGCCCGATGTTCCGACGACGGCGGAGATCGGCATGCCGCAGGTCACGTACACGATGTGGCACGGCATGTACGTCTCGAAGGGCACGCCGAAGGAGACGGTCGCGGCGCTGAACGCCGCCTTGCGCGAGGCGCTCGCGGATCCCGGCGTCCGTCAGAAACTGCTGCAGATGGGGACCGTGACGTTTCCCGAGGATCAGCAGACGCCCGAAGCTCACGCCAAGCTGTTCGCCGATGACATGCCCCGGATCGCCAAGCTCGTCGAAAGCTCCGGCGTGAAGGCCAGCGAGACCAAGTAGCCCCCACGCGCGGCGCTAGCCGACATTCAGCCGGCGTCCTCGGTTCCAGGCCAGGAAGGGGACGCCCGAAAGAAGCGCCCGCGTCGCGGCTTCGGTCTGATAGAGGCCGTTGATCGAGACGCGGGGCAGGGCGGTGAGATGGGCCGCATGCCCGGCAAAGAGATGGCCGGGCCGCGTCGTCACGGCCGTCGCGTAGCCGGCCTCGCGGGCGATGGCGAATTCGCGGAAGCCGGCGGAGCCCGGATCGCCGACGGGGTAGGCGAGATGCCGAACCGGTGAGCCGAGCTTCTCCTCGATCGCGGCCTTCGGCTCCGTGATCTCGCGCCGAGCGGTGGCCTCGTCCCATCGCGCGAGCATCGGATGGGTCAGCGTATGCGCGCCGATCGCCGGCGCGTTCTCGCTCGCGGCGAGCGCGTCGAGCTCGCTCCAGGAGAGGCAGAGGTCCGGCACGAGGCGCGCGCGATCGATCCCGGCCTCTTCGCAAAGCCGGGCCGTCGCCTCGCGCAGCCGCGGCTCCGGCCCGGCCCGCAGATCGGCATAAAGGGCGGCGAATGCCGCATCCTTCTCTTGCGACGTGCCGCATGGCAGAACCCGGCCGTCGAAGACGATCCGATCCGACGCCCGGATCGCCTCTTCGAGCTCCACCCACCACAAGCTCCCCCGGCCCGATGCGAAATCGGTGGTGACGAACATCGTCCAGGGCGCGCCATGGCGGCGCAGAACGGGCAGGGCATGGTCGCGGTTGTCGCGGTAGCCGTCGTCGAAGGTGAGTGCGACGAAGCCGCCCTCACCGCGGGTGAGCCGATCCGGAACCGCATCGAGCGGCACGATCTCGAGTCCGAGGCGCCGCACGAGTTCGAGCGTCCCGTCGAGATGCTCGGGCGTGATCTCCAGAAGAGCGTTCGGGCGAAATCCGTCCGCTCGCTGCGGTCGCACATGATGGAAGGTGAGGATCGCGCCCAGTCCCCGCGCGAGAGGCGCAAGCCACAGGTCGGCCCGGCTGGCAGCGACGGCCGTCAGGCCAGCGCCGATGATCCGATGTCTCAGGCTTATGGCCATCGCATAAGCTTAGCGCAGGTTTAACAAAGTTCCGTTACCGCTGCCTCGTCGGGCAACCAGGGGAGGCTTCCATGTCGACCGCGTCGGCGGCCGGACAGCCGCTCGGACAAGCCATCACACGCGTCGGGGCCGGATCGGGAGCGGGCTCGATCGAGATCCTGAGCTGCTGCCGGACAGCGGAGCCGATATGGCGACGGCTGGAACGCGACGCCGTCATGTCGCCTTACGGTCGATTCGACTGGGTCGCCTCTTTCGCCGCGAGCCTGCCCGATGCGGAGCGCGACATCCGCATCGCTGTCATGACCGACGATGCCGGACCCGCCCTGCTGATGCCGTTCCGAATCGAGCGACGATTCGGCCTTGTCATCGCGGCGGCTATCGGTGGCAAGCACGCCAACCTCAACCTCCCTGTTTCGCGGCCGGACGTCTTCGCGACGCTCGACGCCGCGGCTGCGACGTCCTTCCTGACGGCGGCCGGACGCGCGATGCAGGCTGACATGATCGACCTGCCGAGCGTGCCGGCGATCTGGCGGGGGCGGCCGAACCCCTTTGCCGCGGCCGGCGAGCCCGCGGCGGACCCGGTCTGGTCGGTCCGGCTGATGGATACCGGCGAGAAGACGCTCGGCCGCAGCATGAAGGGCGATGCCCGCAAGAAGCTGCGGAGCAAGAGCCGCGCGATGGACGCCTTCGGCCCGGTCCGCGTGCTGCGCGCACGGACCGCGGATGAGGTCGACCGCCTCCTGGACGCTTTCTATCGCCAGAAGGAGGATCGATTTGCCGAGCTCGGGATCGCCGATCCATTCGCCGCTCCGCATATCCGCACATTCCTCCGGACGGGTGCGCTGGCAGGGCTCGCGGAAGGACGCCCCGCGATCGAGCTGCATGCCCTGACCGTGGGTGAGGAGGTCGCGGCGGTGCTCGGCGCGGCGGGTGACGGGCGGCGCCTCAGCGGAATGTTCCTATCCTTCCAGTCGGGACCGCTCGCCCGGTTCAGCCCTGGAGAGCAACTCGTCACCCGAGTGATCGGCCTGCAATGTGAGCAGGGTCGCGTCGTCTTCGACCTCGGCGTCGGCGATGCGCGCTACAAGCGCAGCATCTGCGACGAGGTCGAGGCGCTGGTGGACGTCATGCTGCCGATCACGCGAGCGGGCCGCGCCGTGAGGTTCGTGGAATCGCACCTTCTCGCGGCCAAGCGCCGGATCAAGACTAACCCGCAGGCGATGGCGATGGTCGCTTTGCTTCGGCGCTCGCGGGCCAAGCTCCGGCACACCGGTCCCGCCAGCTGATCGGCGCGCGGCGGGTGACGTCCGGGCCACCGCGCCGCGCCTTCACCCCTTCTTCGCCGTGTGCTTGGCCGTCCGTTCCGCCGCATTCGGCTTCGCCGGAGGCAGCGACGGGGCGATGACCTTCGGCTTCGCGGCGTTCTTGTAGGCGAGCGGGATACCCTCGTCCCGCGTCGACGGATGAGACCGCGCGCTCTTGTTCGGCGTCGATGCGAGGGACGGCTTCGACGGCTCGGCCCGAAGCTGGGAGGGACGCTTCGGAAGATCGAATCCCGACGATCGTTCGCTCGACGCGTCGGAGCGCGTCCTCCCGTGATCGGGCAAAGCCTTGTCTTCGAGCTGCGCGAAGCGAAGGCGGTCCTGGCGCGGGCGCTCGGCGGTGCGCCGGTCGGCCCTCTCGTCCTGCCCACGGTCGCGGGCGAGGCTCGGGAGGCGGGCGCCTCCGGCCTTGATGAGCGTTCCCTCCGCGCGCTGGGACGGAGCCGGCTCGCGAGACGGGGCCGCCGTCCGAGAAAGGGGCGTCCGCTCGTGCCGGTCGGCCGAAGCGAGCTGGATCAGACCGGAGCCTCTCGCCGCGCGTGTGGTTGTCTCCTCCGCCCGGGCGATCAGAACGCGCTCGCTCGTCGGGGTCCGCGGTTCGGCCGCGCGCGCCACGAGGACGTTCGGATGGATCGGCGTGAAGGTGCCGGGCGCGCGCTTCTCGTAGAAGACGTTTCCGCCCGCTGCGACGACATAGGCCATGTTCCGATAGGGGAACGTGTAGCCTGCGGTGTGAAAGTGCTTCGCGCGCTGGACGCCGGCATGGCGCCGCCCCGACAGCACGGCGTCGGCGGTCTCGAGCGCGAGCGCCCAGGACCGCCCGGAGACGGGTTTCGACAGGACACCCGGGGCGAATTGGTTGCGCTGGCCGACGACGGCGCAGACGCTGCCCGGATAGCGGCCGGAATTCAGCCGGTTCATCACCACCGTCCCGACCGCGAGCATCCCCGTTTCGCTGGAGCGGTTCGACTCGAAATACATGGCGCGCGCCATGCACTCTCGATCGCTCAGGGAATGCCGGCTCCCCAAGGAGGCCGTGGTCGTTGGATTGTGGCTGCAGGCACCCATTGAAAGGGCCAAGACAGTAGCCGCCGCTGAGGGCGCGGCCTTGATCGGGCTCGCCAAGGCGTCACTCCGAGATACGCAACACGGGAGCGGAGGTCACGGCCGATCGGCTGTGCCCTCCTCGACACGAAGGCTAAAAACACGCTCAGTGAGTTGAGATTTGATTAAGCCCCGGCGCCTTCCGGCACGGCGCGCCGGAGGACAGCCAGAGTCGGGGTATCGAGGCCGGCTCTAACTCGGCGATGCGGACGCGTCCTGGGCCGGCGGGACTGTGACGCCGATCATATCGCTCGCACGGACGATGCCGGCGAGGCGTTCGGCGGACCAGCCTTCGGTTCCGGCCGGCCGCATGGGGAGAACCATCCACCGATAATCTGCGGTGGAATCGACCACCCGGATCCGGACATCCGCCGGGATCGTGGTGCCCCAATCCGCGAGCACGCCGCGCGGGTCACGCGCCGTGCGCGCCCGGTACGCGGTCGATTTGAACCAGAAGGGCGGATAGCCGAGCACGGCGCGCGGATAGCAACTGCACAGCGTGCAGACGACGACGTTGTGGGTGTCCGGCGTGTTCTCCAGGACACCGAGCGGGGGCATCCCCAGCATCATGATCCCGGCCTCTTCGGCGGCTGCGGTGCCGTCCTTCAGGAGGCGCGCCGCGTAGCCCGGATCCGTCCAGGCCCGCGCGACCATCGCCGCCCCCAGGGCAGGCGACGCGCGATCGGTGGACGCCATCCGCTCGACGATCTCCTGAGGGGAGACGAGACCGCGCTCCGCGAGGATCCCGGACACGGCTGCGAAGAGCTTCGCGCTGTCGGCTTCGAGGACTTTTGCCAGCGTCATGCCCGGTGCTCCGGTTCGAGCCAGTGATCGTAGACTTCCACGACGAGTTCGTCGTCGCTTCCCTCCGGCCACAATTCCCGGAACGGAAAGGCGACGTGATAGAGGCTTCGCATCACGGGCTCGCGTTCGAACGCGATGTCGCCCGGATCGGGAAAATCGCCGAGATGGCGCACGACCATTCCGTGCTTTCCGCGGATGTAATGGGGCGTGCGGCAATGGACCGGCCCGACGGCCTCGGGCCACTCGTCCTTCACGCGGACCGGGATCCCATCCGCGAGCGTCATCGGGAGGCTCCGTCGATTCGGGCCGCAACGTCTTCTGCCGTCAGGACACCCCGACGGATCAGCGTCGCCGTGATCGAGCGGATCCATTTCTGATAGTAGCTGAGGCGCAGGTAATCCTCCTCGGGGATTTCCTCGATGCCACGGCGCAGTTCGTCGACGGTCATGAGCTCCTTGGCGGACAGGAGTTGGCGCAAGGCGTCGACCTGACGGTCGAAATCCGTCAGCTCATGGGGTTCGATATCGATCTCTTCGCACAGAAAGCGCGGCACGCCGCCCAGATCGTGGTGGGCGCGCGGGCGCTCCTCTTCCAATGTCGCTTCGGCCATGATCGGTTCTCCGCTCGCAAGGATAGCCGACTTTCGTCGCTCGTCGACCTCCTCTAGAGGGAGGGATCAGCGAAGGGATTTTCTGGATGAGGCGCGGTAACGGAGGCGGCAGGCAGCCGGACAAGGGCAGGCCGGCACGTCCGGCCGGGCCGCTGCGACCCCACACGAAGGCGCGGGCGACCACGCCGCGCGTCCGCGCGGGATCGGGCGACGGCTCAGCGACCGATGGCGAGCCGAAGCGGGGCGGAGAATTCAAGCCGCCTCGCGCCAAAGCAGGCAGCGGAAGCCGTCCCCGTATCTCCTCGGGCCGCGGCTCGGCGCGAGGCGAGGGCCCGGCGAAGACGACCGAGACATCACTGCGCCCGGCGCAAGCCGCCGCGAAACCGGCGGAGGCCCGAGAGGCCGCGCCTTCGGCGGTGCCTCTGCCGACCGGCGTCCAGATCCTCTCGGTCGAGCCGGACGAGGCCGGGATGCGGCTCGATCGGTTCCTGCTCGGGCGCTTCCCGGGCCTCGCGCAGACCCATATCCAGCGCATCGTGCGCAAGGGCGAGGTCCGCGTCAGCGGCCACCGCGCCAAGCCGAGCGACCGGCTCGAAGCCGGCTGGGGCATCCGCGTCCCGCCGCTCAAGCTCGACCAGAAGCCCGAGCGCCCGCAGAGCGAAAGCGAGGCTGACGAGGCTTTCCTGCGCTCCCTCGCCCTGTTCGAGGACGACGACATGCTCGTCATCAACAAGCCGTTCGGCCTCGCCGTCCAGGGCGGCTCGGGCATGACGCGGCATGTGGACGGGCTGCTCGAATCGATGCGCTCGCGCGACGGCCAGAAGCCGCGCCTCGTCCACCGCCTGGACAAGGACACCGCAGGCTGCCTCGTCATCGCGAAGACCCGCTTTGCGGCCGCCGCCCTGGCGAAATCGTTCCGGTCGCGGACGACGCGGAAGATCTACTGGGCGATCGTCGCCGGGGTCCCGCGGGTGCGGCAGGGCCGCGTGTCGACCTATCTCGCCCGCGGCGAATCGGGGGAGAACGAGACCCGGATGGAGGTGGCGCGCCACGGCGACGACGGCGCGAGCCACGCCTTGACCTACTACGCCGTCATCGACCAGGCGGCGCAGAAGCTGGCCTGGCTGTCCCTGAAGCCGGTGACGGGCCGGACCCATCAGCTTCGCGCGCATGCGGCGCATATCGGCCATCCGATCGTCGGCGATCCCAAATATTTCGACGTCGAGAACTGGGAGCTTCCCGGCGGGATCCAGAACCGGCTCCATCTCCTGGCGCGCCGCATCGTCGTGCCGCATCCGCGCACGGGTCGGCCGGTCGATGTGACCGCCCCGCTTCCGCCCCATATGCAGCAGACTTTCAATCTGCTGGGCCTCGACGTCTCGCGCTATGATCCGATCGAGGAATCACCCGAGGCGTGAAGCTCCCGGCTGGAGGGACGGTCCGAGATGGTGAAAGACATCGTCCGCTTGTCGGTGGTCGCCGCCGGTCTGGCGGTGGGGCTCGGTCTCGCTTCGGCGGCCCCTAGCCCCCGGCCGGGCGGATCGCTCGCGCTCCCCCAATCGGGCTCGGTGACGGGCCGCCAGCCGTTGCCGCCGGCCTCCATGGCGGTGCCGAAGGGGCAGCGGACCTTCAAGCGCTGCAACCGGGAGGCGATGGCCCGCAAGCTGCGCGGGGCCGACCGCCGCCATTTCGTGAAACGCTGCCGGCTCGGCTACGGGCACCGGCTCTTCCGCCGCGGCCGCGCCGCGCCCCACTGAGGCCCGATTTGCAACTCGTCGTTCTCGACGTCGACGGCACCCTCGTCGACAGCCAGGCCCTGATCGTCGAGGCCCAGCGCCGTGCCTTCTCCGCCTGCGGCCTCGAGCCGCCGACGCGGGAGCGCTCGCTCTCGATCGTGGGGCTGTCTCTGCGCGAGGCCTTCCTCGTCCTCGTCGGCCCGTCTGGCCCCTACGAGCGGCTCGGCGAGGAGTACAAGCTCGCCTTCCAGGCCCTGCGGACCGATCCCGCCTGGCACGAGCCGCTCTTCCCCGGCATCGAGGCCATGGTCGCGCGGCTCGCGCGGAGCGACCGCTTCCTCCTCGGCATCGCGACCGGCAAGTCGCGGCGCGGCGTCGATTATCTCGTCCGCCGCCACGGCTGGGACGGCCTGTTTTCGACCATCCAGACGGCGGACGACGCACCCTCGAAGCCGCACCCGGCCATGCTGCGCCAGGCCCTGGCCGAGGCGGGCGTCGCGGCCGAGGATGCGGTGATGGTCGGCGACACGACCTTCGACATGGCGATGGCCCGCGCGGCCGGGGTTCGCGCGATCGGCGTCACCTGGGGCTACCACCCCCTCGCGGCGCTCGAGGAAGCCGGCGCGGAGATCCTGATCTCGCGGATCGAGGACCTCGCGCCGCTGATCGGGCTCGACGAGCGCGCTCCCAGCCATGGTTGAGACGCAGGCCGCGCCGAAGCGCTTCTACACGGCGGCGGAGATCGCAGCCGGGCCGGACGGGTTCGTCCTGACGCTTGATGGCCGCCCCGCCCGCACCCCGGGACGGGTGCCGCTTGCCCTGCCGACCCGGGCGCTCGGCGAGGCGGTCGCCGCCGAATGGGCGGCCCAGGGAGAGCGCATCCTGCCGGCCACCATGCCCCTGACCCGGCTCGCCAACACCGCCATCGACGGCGTTGCGCGCGAGCTGGCGGCCGTCCGCGCCGATCTCGCCCGCTATGCCGGCTCCGATCTCGTCGCCTATCGTGCGGCCGATCCCGAGCCCCTTGTCGCGGCACAATCGGCGGCCTGGGACCCGGTGCTAGAATGGGCGCGCACCGATCTCGGCGCGCGTTTCGTGCTGAGCCAGGGCGTGACCTACGTCGACCAGCCGGAACTCTCGCTCGCGCGCATCCGCGAGGCGCTGGAGCGGCACGATTCGCCCTTCGCCGTCGCCGCGCTCCACGTGATGACGACGCTGACGGGCTCGGTCCTCATCGCCCTGATGCACGGGGCGGGGCGGCTCGGCCGCGAGGAGGCCTGGCGCGCCGCCCACGTCGACGAGCTCTTCCAGGAGAGCCGCTGGGGCCTCGATTCCGAAGCCGCCGAGCGCCGGGCGCTGCGCGAGGCGGAGTTCACGGCGGCGTCGACGGTGCTACGGTTGGGCTGAACCCTCCATCGTCATGGCCGGGCTTGTCCCGGCCATCAACGTCTCTCCATCCCCTCTGCGTCGACGGCGTGCTCGTGGCGGCGTCTTTCGTGGATGGCCGGGCCGAGCCCGGCCATGACGTGTCAGGGGATGAGGGCTTCGGGAGCAACGTTTCGGAATCCTTCGTCGTCATGGCCGGGCTCGGCCCGGCCATGACGAGGGTTGGGTGTGGCTGGGCCAAGCCCGGCCATGACGGCGCGTCCAGGTCGTTTGCCCCGCCGCCCCGTCGTGCTAGGCGACGGGAAAGGGACTGACGGAACCGCCATGAAAGACATGCTCGAGCTCCTCGCCAAGCGGCGTGACGATGCCCGCCTCGGGGGCGGCGAGAAGCGGATCGAGGCGCAGCACAAGCGCGGCAAGCTCACCGCCCGCGAGCGCATCGACCTCCTCCTCGATCACGGCTCGTTCGAGGAATTCGACATGTTCGTGCAGCACAACTGCGCGGATTTCGGCATGGAGAAGGCCAAGATCCCCGGCGACGGCGTCGTCACCGGCTGGGGCACCATCAACGGCCGCATCGTCTTCGTGTTCTCGAAGGATTTCACGGTCTTCGGCGGCTCGCTCTCGGAAGCCCATGCCCGCAAGATCACCAAGATCCAGGACATGGCGCTCAAGGCGCGCGCGCCCATCATCGGCCTGTTCGATGCCGGCGGCGCGCGCATCCAGGAGGGCGTCGCGGCCCTCGGCGGCTATGGCGAGGTCTTCAAGCGCAACGTCATCGCCTCGGGCGTGATCCCGCAGATCTCCGTGATCATGGGACCCTGCGCCGGCGGCGACGTCTATTCGCCGGCCATGACCGACTTCATCTTCATGGTCCGCGACACCTCCTACATGTTCGTGACCGGCCCGGACGTCGTGAAGACCGTCACGAACGAGGTCGTGACCGCCGAGGAGCTTGGCGGCGCCAAGGTCCACACCTCGAAATCGTCCATCGCCGACGGCGCCTATGACCACGATGTCGAGGCGCTGCTGCAGGTGCGCCGGCTGATCGACTTCCTGCCGGCGAACAACGTCGCGGGCGCGCCGGAATGGGATTCGTTCGACGATCCGGAGCGCGTCGACGCCTCGCTCGACACGCTCGTGCCGGACAATCCGAACAAGCCCTACGACATGAAGGAGCTGATCCTGAAGGTCGCCGACGAGGGTGACTTTTTCGAGATCCAGGAGGCCTTCGCCAAGAACATCATCACCGGCTTCGCCCGCATCGAGGGCCGCACGGTCGGCATCGTCGCGAACCAGCCGATGGTGCTCGCGGGCGTGCTCGACTCCGACGCCTCGCGCAAGGCCGCCCGCTTCGTGCGCTTCTGCGACGCCTTCGAGATCCCGATCGTCACCTTCGAGGACGTGCCGGGCTTCCTGCCGGGCACGTCGCAGGAATATGGCGGCCTCATCAAGCACGGCGCGAAGCTGCTCTTCGCCTATTCGGAAGCCACCGTGCCGCTCGTGACGGTGATCACGCGCAAGGCCTTCGGGGGCGCCTACGACGTCATGGCCTCCAAGCACATCGGCGGCGACGTCAATTACGCCTGGCCGACGGCGCAGATCGCCGTGATGGGCGCGAAGGGCGCGGTGGAGATCATCTTCCGCGGCTCGGATGCCGAGGGCATCGCGGCCAAGACGAAGGAATACGAGGACCGCTTCCTCTCTCCCTTCGTCGCGGCCGAGCGCGGCTATATCGACGAGGTCATCATGCCCCATTCGACCCGCCGCCGCATCGCGCGGGCGCTCTCGATGCTGCGCGAGAAGCAGGTCGAGACCCCGCTGAAGAAGCACGACAACATTCCGTTGTGAGGGGCGTCACGGCGCACCCCTCATCCGACCTTCGCTGACGCGAAGGCCACCTTCTCCCGCAAGGGGAGAAGGGGCGTAGCGTCGACGTTCTGGGTCAGGGATCAAGGCAGCTTTCGCCGACGCTGGATCTCTTCTCCCCTTGCGGGAGAAGGTGGCCCGGCGGAGCCGGGTCGGATGAGGGGTCATGCCGCATCAGGGGCGGGCGCCGATGCCGCACATTTTGAGCCACCCCTGCGGCAGGACGTTGATCGCCACGCCCGGGCGCAACTCGTAGAAGGCCATCTCGCGGTAGCTCCAGGCGTAGGGAACGCAGTTCTTCAATGCCGCGGCGTGCAGGTAGAACTGAACGATGTCGGCCGGCGCCTCGCGGATCGAACGAAAAAACGAGTGCTCGATGAGGTGATCCGCCTCGAACTGTCGGATCAATTCGGTGCGGGTCCAGTCGGCATAGGCTCCAATGATCACGGTCGGGAGCAGGAGTGCGAGGACGGCGAACACGGGAAGCCGCACGCTGAAGGGTATGAAGTTCTGCCTCGGTGGAATGAGCACTGCCAACCCGACGAGCACGACGATGAAGACCGAAATTTCCTTCCAGTAGGGCAATCCGATCCGGGTGGATTTGCTGAAAACAACGAAACTGACCGGGGAATTGCAGCCATAGAGTGCGAGCGAGCAGACGAGATAGGCCGCTGTCGCGATTGCAATCTTCCTGAACATTTTCGTCTCGGACGCCTGTTGAGGTCCCTTTCCCTAATCGCTCAACCGTCAGACGGCGTGCAGGCTTCGTGCAGGCTCTTCAAAGGGGCCGAGGTGATTGTGGACAGACGAGAGCACGACGTCGAATGCATTGTGGAGCGGATGCAGACCACATTGCTGCGCACCCCTCATCCGTCAGCGCTCCGCGCTGCCACCTTCTCCCGCAAGAGGAGAAGGAAGGGCCTGCGAAAGGCGGCCTTGATTTCCTTGCCGGATGCTCGACGTTGGATCCCTTCTCCCCTTGCGGGAGAAGGTGGCCCGGCGAAGCCGGGTCGGATGAGGGGTCATGTCGCATCGGCCCATCCGTCTGAGCACGCGCCGCCTCGCCCGAAGCGGGCGGGGCATTCCGACCCGCGCCGAGGAGATGCTCTGGCGCGCGCTTCGTGACCGACGCTTCTCGGCGCTCAAGTTCCGACGGCAATGCCCGATCGGCCGATACGTCGCGGATTTCGTCTGCTTCGAGGCGCGGCTCATCGTCGAGCTCGATGGTGCGCCGCATGACCAACCGGAGCAGCGGGCGCATGATGAAGCGCGTGACCGCTGGTTTCGGGACGAGGGTTTTCGGGTGCTCCGGTTTTCGAACGACCTTTTGCTGGGCGGGGGAGCCGACCTCGTCTTGGCGGCGATCCTGAAAACTCTCGCGGCGCACCCCTCATCCGACCTTTGCTGACGCGAAGGCCACCTTCTCCCGCAAGGGGAGAAGGGGCGTAGCGTCGACGTTCTGGGTCAGGGATCAAGGCAGCTTTCGCCGACGCTGAATCCTTCTCCCCTTGCGGGAGAAGGTGGCCCGGCGGAGCCGGGTCGGATGAGGGGTTGCGCCGTCTCGGCTTCGCCAACCTGATTGGAGCGCGGGCACGGATCACGGGATGCTGCTTTCTCGGCGCGCGCACCCCTCATCCGTCAGCGCTCCACGCTGCCACCTTCTCCCGCAAGGGGAGAAGGGGCGTTGGCTCAATTGGCAGGAATACATCCTGAAACGCCGGCTTGCTGCCGGCATCCTCGCCGCATGCACGTCGCGCCCAAAGCGCCTCTCGCTCTCCGTGCCGTCGCGGCGGCCGCCGAGTACGGGGCGAAACGGACGCGACATTGGCGCGAAACGTATCGGCCCTAGCAACGTTCCTCGATGCGAGGGACCATGGTTGATACTGATCGTCGCCCCATCGCCGCCCGGCGGGCGCGATGGACGAAGGGGCTGCTTCGGTGGCTTCTCGCGACGCGCGTGACGCCGAACCAGATCTCGGTGCTGTCGGTCGTCTTCGCCGGCCTCGGGGCCTGGGCGCTGATCGAGGCCCCCACGCGGCCCTGGCTCTTCCTCGCGGCGGCGATCCTCGTCCAGCTCCGGCTCGTCTGCAACCTGATGGACGGCCTCGTCGCCGTGGAGGGCGGACGGGCGTCGAAGGTCGGGCCGCTGTTCAACGAGTTTCCGGACCGGATCGCCGACAGCCTCCTCATCGTGGCGCTCGGATATGCGGCGGGTGAGGCCTGGCTCGGCTGGGCGGGCGCTTTGGCGGCGGCGTTGACGGCCTATATCCGCGTCTCCGGCGCCGCTCTGGGCCTCGGCCACGATTTCCGCGGCCCGATGGCCAAGCAGCACCGGATGGCCGTGATGACGCTCGCCTGCCTGCTCGCGCCGGTCGAGGCGTGGTGGCGGGCCGACTATGCCCTCGAAGCCGCCCTGTGGATCATCCTCGTCGGATCGGTCCTGACCTGCATCATCCGCGCCCTCGCCATCGCGGCGCTGCTCGAGGACAGGCCTTGATCGGACCCGTCCTGCTGGGGCTGACGCGGTTTCTGGTCGGCGGTCATCCACGCTGGATCGGATCGCGCCCGACGATGCGGCAGCGCATCTATTTCGCCAATCACGGCAGCCATCTCGACACGATCGTGCTCTGGTTCGCCCTGCCGGACGCGCTGCGGGCGACGACGCATCCGGTCGCGGCGCGCGACTATTGGGGAACGGGTCGGCTGCGCCGGCATATCGGCGTCGACGTCCTGAACTCGATCCTGATCGACCGCAGCGGCCAGGGCCCGAAGGAGGACGTGCTCCGCCCCCTCCACGACGCGCTGGATCTCGGCCGCTCGCTGATCATCTTCCCGGAGGGCACGCGGCGGACCGAGCGCCTGCCCGGCCCCTTCAAGGCCGGGCTCTACAACCTCGCCGCCGCGCATCGGGACGTCGAATTGATCCCCGTCTATCTCGAGAACCTCTCCCGCGCCTTCCCCAAGGGCGCGCTGATCCCCGCTCCCATCGCCTGCACGGCCCGGTTCGGCTCGCCGATCGGCCTGCGCCCGGACGAGGACAGATCGGCTTTCCTCGAGCGGGCCCGGCAGGCCGTCGTGGATCTCGCCGCGTGATCCACGACCGCTCGTTTCTGCTGCTCGTCGGCGGCATCCTCGCCTTCCTGGCCGTCGCCTCGCTCATCGGCTGGGTCCTCGCGCGCCGGGCGGCCGATGCGGCGAGCCGCGCGACGGTCGAGAACCTGAACGCCCGCATCCGCGCCTGGTGGGTGATGGTGGCGGTGCTGGCGGGCGCGCTCGCGCTCGGCTGGACGGCGACGATCCTCCTGTTCGGCCTCCTGTCCTTTTTCGCGCTGCGCGAGTTCCTCTCGCTGACGCCGACGAAGCCGGCCGACCACTGGCCGCTCCTCGCCGCCTTCTACGTGTTCCTGCCGGCGCAATATGTGCTGATCGGGTGGGACTGGTACGGGCTCTTCTCGGTCCTGATCCCGGTCTACGCCTATCTCCTGCTGCCGATCCTCGGCGTCGTCCGCGGCGACACGGAGGATTACGTGCTGCGGATGGCGCGGATCCAATGGGGCGTGATGCTGGCCGTCTATTGCATCAGCCACGCGCCGGCCCTGCTCCTCCTGCCGATCCCGGGCTACGAGGGCCGCACGCCGCTGCTCCTCGTGTACCTGATCGTCGTGGTGCAGCTCTCGGACGTGATGCAATACGTGTTCGGCAAGCTGTTCGGCCGCACGAAGGTCGCGCCCCGGGTGAGCCCGTCCAAGACCGTCGAGGGGCTCGCGGGCGGCGTCGCGGCCGCGGTCGCCATCGGCACCGCGCTCTATGGGCTGACGCCCTTCACGCCGCTCCAGGCGATGGGGCTCTCGGCCGTGATCGCGATCATGGGCTTCTTCGGCGGCCTCGTCCTCTCGGCCGCCAAGCGCTCGATGGGTGTCAAGGACTGGGGCACGGCCATCGAGGGCCATGGCGGCGTGCTCGACCGGCTGGATTCGGTGTGCTTCGCCGCGCCGGTCTTCTTCCACCTGACGCGGTACTGGTTCACCCCGTAGGGGGCCTTCACCCTCCCCTGGAGGGGGAGGGTCGGACCGGAGGTCCGGGGTGGGGGTGATGCCCGGGTCCCGCTCCGGAGACGCCGACGATGGGGAGAGGTGGGTTTCACCCCACCCCGCCGGCTTCGCCGGCGACCCTCCCCCTCCAGGGGAGAGGTGGGTTTCACCCCACCCCGCCGGCTTCGCCGGCGACCCTCCCCCTCCAGGGGAGGGTGGGGGTTCGGGGCCTGGCCGGCCCCCTCAGAACGCCAGCAGCAGGCCGATACCGGCGATCGTGATCGCGATGCCGATGCAGCCGCGCAGATCGACGGTCGTGCCGATGACGATCCGGCTGAGGATCACCGCGAAGAGCGGATAGCTGGCGACGAGAGGCGCCACGAGCGCCATCGGGCCGCGGGCGAGGGCGGCGTAGATCGCGAGGACGGAGATTGCCGTTGACGAGGCCGGCAGCCATGAACCACAGCGTGCCCCGCTCGCGCGGCGGCGGCCGGAACCCCTTCTCCAGGGCCGCCTTCACGGCGAGGATGACCACGGCCGAGGCGACGTAGCCGATCATGGTCGAGGCATAGGGGTCGGGCCAGGAGAGCTGGCCGTATTTCACCGCCGCCTGCGTCGCGCCCCGCAGGGCGCCGGCTCCGATCGGGACGGCGATGGCGAGGAGGGGGAGGGTGCCGAGGAGCCGTTCCGGCTTCCAGAGCAGGAGCGCCATGCCGGCGAGGATGACGGCGAGGGCCAGCACCTGATGGGCGCGCGGAACCTCGCCGAGGACGACGACCGCGCCGAGCACGGCGAAGACCGGCGTGAAATTGGTGAGGGCAGCGGTCAGGGACGGCCCGACCCGGCGGTTCGATTCGAAGTTGAGCAGCGTCACCACGGCCGGGAAGACGCAGCCCACCGCGACGAAGATCGGCAGGACGCGCCAGTTCCACAGGCCGACATCCATGAAGACAGGCGAGAGCAGGAGAAAGCACAGCGCCGCGCTCGGCACGCTGATCCCGGCGCCGCGCAGAGGCGTCAGGGTGCCGAGGCCGAAGCGGGCCAGCACATGGCCGAGCGCGATGAGGAACCCCGCGACCAGCGAGAGAACGACGGCGTCCATGCCCGGCGGTCAGCGCTGCGGATGCGGTGAGGCGAGCGCGCGGGCCGGGTGGCTCCCCGCCGGTGCCGCCGCGCCAACCCTCCCCCCGCGAAGCGGCGGGGGGGGCCGAGCCGGAGCGAAGCGGAGGACCGGGGCGGGGGGATCTCGACGTGAATGCTCGGACCTCTCGGCAGGTTGAGCCGCCCCCAACCCGGCTCGCGCTCCGCGCGGGTCCGCCCTCCCCGCCGCTGCGCGGGGGGAGGGTTGGGCCAGGCGGCGACCGCGATCTGTCACGCCCGCGCCCAAGAGGGAGACGCTCGCCGCGCCGTCGCTGCGGCGTGGATGCGGTCGCGACGCCGTCATCGCTCGGCCGCCGCCCGCCTGAGGCGATCGTTGATCGCTTCGCCGAGGCCGTGGTCGGGGATCGGCACCACGGCGATCGACGTGGCGCCGGAGGCGTCGAGGGCGCGCAGATGGCCGAAGAGGTTGGCGGCGGCTTCCGCGAGGTCGCCGCCCGGGCTGAGATCGCGCGACGCTGCGGCGACCTCGAGGCCGGCAGGGGGGACGGATCCGAACAGAAGCGCCGCTTCGCCCGGCCGGATGACCTTCGCTTCGAGCCGCACCGTCGCGCGGGGCGCGTAATGGGACAGGAGCGCGCCGGGCGCGATCGGCGTCTCGCCTGCGTCCCGGCCCGAGGCGAGGGGGCGGCCGAGCAACGCCTCGATCGCCTCGCGCGGCACGCCGCCCGGCCGGAGCAGGGACGGCTCGCCGTCGAGGATGGCGACGATGGTCGATTCGACGCCGACCTCCGTCCGCCCGCCCATCACCACCGCATCGATGATGCCGTCGAGATCGGCGAGCACGTCCTCGGGCGAGGTCGGGCTGATCCGGCCCGAGAGGTTGGCGGAGGGAGCGACGACGGGGAAGCCGGCGCGCCGGAGAAGGTCGCGGGCCACGGGATGGGACGGCATCCGCAAGCCGACGCTGTCGAGGCCGGCACGGGCGAGGTCGCAGACCGTCCCGTCCGCCTGGCGCGGAACGACGAGGGTGAGGGGCCCCGGCCAGAAGGCCTCGGCGAGGCGCATGGCCACGGGCGCGAAGACCCCTTCGGCGCGCGCCGCATCCATCCCGGCGACATGGGCGATGAGCGGGTTGAAGGAGGGTCGGCCCTTCGCGGCGTAGAGCGCGGCGACGGCCCGCCCGTCGCGGCCGTCCGCGCCGAGGCCGTAGACCGTCTCGGTCGGGAAGGCGACGAGCCCGCCCGCCGCGAGGCGCGAAGCGGCCTGCGCGATCCCCGCCTCGTCCGGCGCGAGACGCCCCGTGTCAGCCTGCGTTGACGGCGTCATGTTCAAGGCACATTGATCCGGCCGCGCACGGCCCTCGCCATGCCTCCTCCGGGCGGCTAGGGGAGGGGGGCCGCCCCGTCAATCGTCGGAGACGCTCATGACCTATGCCGCTCCCGTGGAGGAAATGGCCGCGACCCTCAAGGCCGCCGCCGGGCTCGAGCGCGCCGTCGCGGACGGCCTCTATGGCGATCTGACCGTCGAGGATGTGACGGCCGTGCTCGAGGAGGCCGCGCGCTTCGCCGGCGACGTCATCGCACCGCTGAATCGTCCCGGGGATGCGGCCGGCACGCCCCTCGAAAACGGCGTCGTGACGCTGCCTGCCGCACATCGCGAGGCCTACAAGGCCTGGGCTGAGGCCGGCTGGAACGCTCTTCCGGGACCTGAGGAATTCGGCGGCCAGGGCCTGCCGCTCGTCGTGTCCGTGGCCTGCACCGAGATGTGGAACGCGGCCTCGATGGCCTTCTCCCTCGGCCCGCTGCTGACGATCGGCGCCGTCGAGGCGCTGGAGAAGCACGGCTCGGACGAGCTCAAGGAGCGCTATCTCGCCAAGCTCGTCTCCGGCGAGTGGATGGGGACGATGAACCTCACCGAGCCTCAGGCGGGCTCCGACCTCGCGGCCCTGCGCGCGAAGGCGGAACGGGCCGGCGACGGCACCTATCTGATCACGGGCACGAAGATCTTCATCACCTATGGCGAGCACGATCTGACGGACAACATCGTCCATCTCGTCCTCGCGCGCCTGCCGGATGCGCCGGCCGGGACGCGCGGCATCTCGCTCTTCCTCGTGCCGAAGATCCTGCCCGACGGCAGCCGCAACGACCTGCGCTGCTCGGGGATCGAGCATAAGCTCGGCATCCACGGCTCGCCCACCTGCACCATGTCCTACGGCGACGACGGCGGGGCCACCGGCTGGCTGATCGGCGAGGAGAATCGCGGCCTCGCCTGCATGTTCACGATGATGAACAACGCCCGGCTCAATGTCGGCATCCAGGGCGTCGCCATCGCCGAGCGCGCGTATCAGGGCGCACTCGCCTATGCGAAGGAGCGCCGGCAGGGCCGCGCGCCGGGCGCCTCGGGGCCGGGCATGAGCCCGATCATCGAGCATCCCGACATCCGGCGCATGCTCCTCACGATGAAGGCGCAGACGGCGGCCTCGCGCGCGATCTGCTACCGCACGGCGGCCGCGCTCGACCGGGCGCGCCTCGCCGGCGATCCCGCCGAGCGCGAGCGGGCCGCGGCCCAGGGTGCCCTCCTGACCCCCGTCGCGAAGGCCTATTCGACCGATATCGGGGTCGAGGTCGCCTCGCTCGGCATCCAGGTCCATGGCGGCATGGGCTTCATCGAGGAGACCGGCGCGGCCCAGCATCTGCGCGATTCCCGCATCGCACCGATCTACGAGGGCACGAACGGCATCCAGGCGATCGACCTCGTCACCCGCAAGCTCCCCCTCGCCGGCGGCGAGGCCGTGCGCGCCGAGATCGCCTCGATGCGGGCCACCGTGCGGGCGCTGATGAACAAGGGCGAGGTCTTCGGCATGACCGCCGCGCGCCTGCGCGACGCTGTCGAGAGCCTGGACCGGGCGACCTCGTTCCTGCAGCGCGCCCTCGCGGGGAACGATCCGACCGCGGCGCTTGCCGGCGCGACGCCGTATCTGCGCCTGTTCGGCCTCGCCTCCGGCGGGACGCTCCTCGCCGAGATCGCGCTCGCGGCGGGCGCGGACGAGGCGGGGGCGGCGCGGATCGCGCTCTGCCGGTTCTTCGCGGAGAACATCGCCGTCGGGGCTGCGGGGCTCGAAGCGAGCGTCGTCGACGGCGGCGGCTTCGCCGTAGACGCGGCTCTGGCGCTCGCGAGCTAGGCCATGATCGTCATCCACCGGCCGAGCGACGAGACGCCGGGCATCCTCGACCGGCGCATCCTCTCCGAGGACGAGCCGATCCCGCCGGACGCGCTCTGGATCGACCTGATCCGGCCGACCCCGGCCGAGGACCGGAAGACCGAGATCTTCCTCGGCATCGAGGTCCCGACCCGTGAGGAGCAGAAGGACATCGAGCCGTCCGAGCTGCTCTATGCGGAGCACGGCGCGCGCTATCTGACGACGCGCCTCCTCATCCGGGCCGACGAGGACGACCCGGAACTCTCCGGCATCACCTTCATCCTCAAGGGCAACGCGCTCGTCACCGTCCGCTACGCGGAGCCGCGCGCCTTCTCGATGTTCACGCAGAAGGCGGGGCGGCCCTATGGCTGCGGCCGGAGCGGCGAGGAGATCCTCGGCGGCCTCGTCGAGACCATCATGGACCGCGCGGCCGACATCCTTCAGCTCGCGGGCGAGCGGATCGATTCGCTCTCGCGCACCGTGTTCCGGTCCAATGCCGATCCCGGCGTCCGCAACGCCGAGTACCAGGACACCCTGCGCGCCCTCGGCCATTGGGGCGATCTCATCTCGAAGCAGCGCGAAAGCCTCGTCTCGATCGAGCGCACGCTGCTCTTCCTCTCGGCGAGCTACCGCGCCAGCAAGGTCGAGAAGGGCCTGCGCGACCAGATGCGGACGACGCTGCGCGACCTCCAGTCGCTCGAGGAGCACGCGACCTTCCAGGCGGCCAAGATCCAGTTCCTGCTCGACGCGACGCTCGGCCTCGTCAATCTCGAGCAGAACAACATCATCAAGCTGTTCTCGGTCATGGCGGTGGTGTTCATGCCGCCGACGCTGATCGCCTCGATCTACGGCATGAACTTCAAGAACATGCCCGAGCTCGAGGTCGGGCTCGGCTACCCGCTCGCCCTGCTGCTGATGGTCGTGGCGGCCATCGCGCCCTATTTCTTCTTCCGCCTGAAGCGCTGGCTGTGAGGGCGTCCGGCCGCATGGACGCCTCTCTCGCCCGCCTCTAGATAGATCGCTCCCTCAGCCGCATCGGATCCCCCTTGGCCTCGGATCGTCCCAACACCGACCGCCGCGTCATGCTGCTGACAGGCGCGAGCCGCGGCATCGGCCACGCGACCGTGAAGCGCTTCCAGGCCGCGGGCTGGCGCGTCATCACCTGTTCGCGCCACGCCTTCCCCGAGAACTGTCCCTGGCAGATGGGTCCGGAGGACCACCTCCAGGTCGATCTCGCCAGTGCCGACGACACCCTGCGGGCGATCGCGGAGACGAAGCAGCGGCTCGAGAGCGAGGGCTCCGTCCTGCACGCCCTCGTCAACAATGCCGGCATCTCGCCCAAGGGGCCGAACCGCTCGCGGCTCGCCGGGCTCGAGACCGAGCATGCCGACTGGCTGAAGGTCTTCCAGGTCAATTTTTTCGCCACGATCATGCTCGCGCGCGGCCTTCGGGACGAGCTCGCCCGGGGCAGGGGCTCGATCGTGAACGTCACCTCGATCGCCGGCTCGAAGGTCCACCCCTTCGCCGGCGCCGCCTACGCGACCTCGAAAGCCGCCCTCGCGGCGCTGACGCGGGAGATGGCCTACGATTTCGGACCGCTCGGCGTGCGCGTGAACGCGATCTCCCCCGGCGAGATCGACACCTCGATCCTGTCGCCCGGCACGGAGAAGATCGTCGAGACGATCCCGCTCAAGCGCCTCGGCACGACGGACGAGGTGGCGAAGGCCATCTATTTCCTCTGCACCGACGCCTCCTCCTACGTGAACGGCGCCGAACTGCACATCAACGGCGGCCAGCACGTATGAGCCGAGCCGTCCGGATCGCGGCCGCGCTCGTCCTCACCGCCGCAGGCCTCGGCGCGGCGCGGGCCGAGCCGAGCGTGACGGTGGTGCCGCTCGGCTTCGAGGTCGAGCAGTTCCGCGGACCCTCGAGCCGCGTCGGCGCGACGGCGGCCTCCATCGCCGCCTTCGAGGGCGACCGGGCGGCGCTGAAGGGGCCGGTCGTGGTCGTCTGGGGTCGGGAGGGCGGCGCGGCGCTGACGCTCGACGGGGCTTCGATCAAGGTCGTGCGGGCACGCAAGGGCCTCGGCGACCTGCCGGCCCTGGAGCGCGGGCACAACGCCCTGCCGGACTCGCGTGTCGGAGGGGTCGGGGCGCTGTCGGCGCAGTTCGAGGTCCCCTTGCGCGACTACGCCCACGAGGCGCTCGGCTCGGCCGTCCATGCCGGCGTCCTCGCCGTGACCGAACGGAAGCCGTCGCCGCCGACGAGCGAGCCGAAGCCGGTCGGCCGGGACGTCGTCCGCATCCCCGCGGGCGAGGGCGCGGTCTTCGAGGACCGCGAGCCGCATCTCGTGACGCTGGGCGGCCAGCCAGCCATCCTCGCCGTGCGCTCGTATCAGGGGAAGGGCTCGGCCCTCGCCCTGGTCGCGAAGCGCGAGGGCGCCTGGCGGCTCGTGGCCGAAACCCCGGCGGATGGCGAGCCCTATCGCTGGCTGAACCCCGTCGCGGGGGGCGCTGCCCGCGACGTCGCCCTGGTGCGCAGGCCGCATCTCGACGGCCTCCTCCAGCTCTGGCGGCTGGAGGGCGACACGCTCGTCCTGCGGGCCGAGAAGGCCGGCTATTCCAACCACGTCTATGGTGGCCCGGCGCAGGACCTCGCGGCCTGGATCCCCGGTCCCGACGGCAAGCCCCGGCTCGTCGTGCCGACGCTCGACCGGGCCGCGCTCGCGATCCTCGCCGTCGAGCCCGAGCTGAAGGAGGTCGCCCGCATCCCGCTGCCGGCCAAGGCCAAGTCGGGCCTCGCGGTGCTCGGCGAGGGGCGCGACCTCCACGTCGTCGTCGGGCTCGAGGATGGCCGCGTCGCCGATATCCGGCCGTGAGCGAGGATCGGCAATATCCGGCGAGGCCCTTCCTCGCCGCGTCGGTGGCCGTGCTGCGGGAAGACCGGGTGCTCCTCGCCGCCCGTGCCCGCCCGCCCCTCGATCATATCTGGTCCCTGCCCGGCGGGCTCGTCGAGCCGGGCGAGAGCCTCGCCGAGGCGGCCCTGCGCGAGCTCAAGGAGGAGACCGGCGTCGAGGCGACGCTGATCGGCCGCCTCGATCCGATCGAGTATATCGACCGCGATCCGGAGGGGCGCGTGCGGCACCATTTCGTCATCTGCCCGCATGCAGCAACCTGGCTGAGCGGGGAGGGCGAGACGAGCCCCGAAGCCCTCGCGATCCGCTGGGCGCTCGAGGGCGAGATCGAGGACGAACCGACGACGCCGGGCCTGATCCCGATCCTGCACGCGGCCTTCGCCGGCGCACGCCGTTAACCTGTTCGAAAGGTTCGGCTGGCCGGGCGTCCCGAAGCCGCTAAAAAGAGCGCGGACATCGCCGGCTCAGAATGATCGAACAGTCAGACACCGCCTTCTTCGACGAAGCGAATCACAAGCGCGCCGCGCTCGGCTATGTCGAGCAGGCTTTCGCGGAAGCCGAGCTCGACGGGCTGGACAGCGACTTCGTCGTCCAGGCGGCGCTCTTCCAGGCCTTCCGCCATCTCGTCGAACTCTACGGCGAGGAGCAGACGGCGACCTATGCCGAGAGCCTGCCCGAGCGCATCCGGGGCGGTGGCTTCTCGATCGCCCCGAAGCATTGAGCGCGGACGCGTCGCGTCCTAGATCATGCGGGCCGGAATCGATCCGGCGCCAACGGGAATCCAGGGCATGCCGTCGACGAGGCTGGACGACCGCGGGGTCGTCGCCGTCACCGGCCAGGAGGCACGCGCCTTCCTCGACCGGATCGTGACCTGCGAGGTCGAGACGCTCGCGGCGGGCGGAGCGCGCTACGGCGCCCTGCTCGCGCCGCAGGGCAAGATCCTCACCGATTTCGTGATGATGCCGGGCGCGGCCGCCGCGGACGGGGGAGAGACCTTCCTCCTCGACGCGCCGGCGGCGAACGTCGCCGACCTCGCCAAGCGCCTGACCCTCTATCGGCTGCGCGCCAAGCTGACCGTCGCCGACCGTTCGGCCGAACTCGCCGTCGTCGCGGGTTGGGGCGAGGCGAGCCCGCCGGAGGGTGCCGAGGCGCAGGCTGCCGATCCGCGGCTCGCGGCCCTCGGCTGGCGGGCGATCGTCCCGCGCGACCGGGCGCCGGCCGGGGATGACGGCGCGGCCTACGATGCGCATCGCATCGCACTCGGCATCCCGAGCGGGGGCCAGGATTTCGCCTTCGCGGACGCCTTTCCGCATGAAGCCCTGATGGATCAGATCGGCGGGGTCGATTTCAAGAAGGGCTGCTATGTCGGCCAGGAGGTCGTCTCCCGGATGCAGCATCGCGGGACCGCCCGCACCCGCATTCTGCCGCTGATCTATGACGGCGCCCCGCCGCCTCCCGGCACCGAGGTCAGAGCCGGTGAGAAGGTGCTCGGACGGACCGGCACCGTCTCGGGCTCGCGCGGCCTCGCGACGCTCCGGATCGACCGCGTGGCGGACGCGCTCGACGCGGGCGAGGCGCTGCTCGCGGATGGCGTGCCGGCGAGGATCGATGCGCCGGATTGGATCCGGTTCGCCGTGCCCGGACGCGCGGCGACCGACGCCGCATGAGCAAGCCCGTCATCCCGGACGGCCTCATCCGCCACGAGGACGGCCGCATGCGCTGCTGGTGGCCGGGGACGGACCCACTCTACGTCGCCTATCACGACACCGATTGGGGCGTGCCCGAGCGCGACGGCCGGGCCCTGTTCGAGAAGCTGATCCTCGACGGCTTCCAGGCCGGGCTGTCGTGGATCACGATCCTGCGCAAGCGCGACGCCTTCCGCGCCGCCTTCGCCGGGTTCGAGCCCGAGGCGATCGTCGGCTTCACGCCGGCGAAGGTCGAGGCGCTGATGGGCGATGCCGGCATCGTCCGCAACCGCGCCAAGATCGAGGGCACCATCAAATCCGCGCGCGTCTACCTCGACATGGGTGGGGCGGAGGCCTTCGCGAATTTCTTCTGGGACCGGATCGATCACCGCGCGCTCCAGCCGGATATCGAGAGCCGGCGGCAGGTCCAGGCCTCGACCAAACTCTCGACAGACCTGTCCAAGGAGCTGAAATCGAAAGGTTTCAAGTTCTGCGGACCGACCATCGTCCATGCCTTCATGCAGGCGACCGGCATGGTCAACGACCATCTCGTCGGCTGCTATCGCCACGCCGAATGCGCCGCGTTCGCCGAGCGCCCGTCCGCGTGACGGGCTCGCCGCGACCCGCCCGATCCGCGCGGGCAGCGAAGGCCGCCCCGCCGCGCGCCTGGCAGCGGATGCTGTCGGGCCGCCGGCTCGACATCCTCGATCCCTCGCCGCTCGACGTCGAACTCGACGATATCGCGCATGGCATCGCCCGCGTGCCGCGCTGGAACGGACAGACGGTCGGCGCCTATCCGTACTCGGTCGCCCAGCATTCCTGCCTCGTCGAGGCGATCGCCGCCGAACTCGATCCCGGCCTGACCGATGCGGCCCGCCTCGCGGTCCTCCTCCACGATGCGCCGGAATACGTCGTCGGCGACGTCATCACGCCCCTGAAGGCGGCGCTCGGCGGTGCCTTCGGCGAGATCGAGCACCGCCTGCACGCCGTCATCCACATCGCCTTCGGCCTGCCGCCGGAAGCCTCCCCAGAACTCCGGCGGCTGATCAAGCGCGCCGATCGGAGCGCGGCCTGG
Organism: Enterovirga rhinocerotis; assembly: GCF_004363955.1. Lineage (GTDB taxonomy): Bacteria > Pseudomonadota > Alphaproteobacteria > Rhizobiales > Beijerinckiaceae > Enterovirga > Enterovirga rhinocerotis. The sequence goes on along the minus strand of NZ_SNZR01000011.1, from coordinate 1,528,202 downwards.
CTCGAGGCGACCTCGCTCGCCGGGTTCTCGCTCGAGGAGGCCGTCCAGACCTTCGGCCGGCCCGACACCCCCCCGGACAACGTGGGTCATCTCCTCGAACCCTGGCCGACCGAGGACGCCCAGGCGCGGTTTCGCGCCCGTGTCCTCGTCTGCCTGCCCGCGAAACAGGTCGGACATCCGCGCACGCTATAGCGCCCCTCCGCAAACCCGGCGCCCGCGCCGCGAAGGTCGATCTTGGAAACCGTTCTCCTTCTCCTGTGCCTGATCGCGATCGTCGGATTGCACCGCCGTAATTCCGGCTTCGCCAGCCGGATCGACAAGCTGGAGCAGCGGGTCCGTGCCTTGTCGGCGCCGGTCGAACCCGGCCCGGCCCCGGTTTCCTCGGCGCCGGACATCCGGGAGGAGGCCGCCCCACCGCTTGCCCCACCGCCGGAGGTCACGGCGACGGACGAGACGCAGGAGCGGCTTGCCCCGTCCGTCGTGCCGCCCGTCGCCCTGCCTCCCGCATCGCCCCTTCCGGCCTCCTCGCCGCGCCCGTCGCGCGGCTTCGAGGAGAATCTCGGCTCGCGCTGGGCGGTCTGGGTGGGCGGCGTCGCCCTCGCGCTCGGCGGCATCTTCCTCGTGCGCTACTCGATCGAGCAGGGCCTCATCGGGCCCGGCGTGCGGGTCCTGCTGGGCCTCGCCTTCGCGGCCGGGCTGATCGCGGGCGGGGAATGGCTTCGCCGCCGCGAGCAGCCGCTCGACGTCGCGGCCTTCGGCAACGCCAATATTCCGGCCATCCTGACGGCCGCCGGCACCTCGACGGCCTTCGCCTCGATCTACGCGGCCTACGGCCTCTACGGGTTGATCGGGCCGACGCTCGCCTTCGTCGCGCTCGGCCTCGTCGCCGCCGTCACCATGGGTGCCGCGATCCTGCACGGCCCGGCCCTGGCCGGGCTCGGCCTCGTCGCGGCTCTCGTCTGCCCTCTCCTCGTCCAGACGACGGATCCCAGCCCCGTCGCCCTCGTCCTCTATCTCGCCTTCGCGACCGGAACGTCCTACGCCGTCTCGCGCCTGCGCCTCTGGCGCTGGCTCGCGGTCTCGACGGCGGTCGGCGCGATCCTCTGGGGCTTCGGGCTGCTCGTCGGCGGCGATGCGTGGCTCGCCGCGCTTGTGACGCACGTCCTCGTCCAACTCGTGCTGGCGCTCCTCTTCCTCGTCGTCGATCCGCACCGGACCGAGGCGCCGGAGGAGGCGGTGATCGACCGTCTGGCCACGGTCCCGGTCTTCTTCTTCGCGATCCTGGCCGTCTTCGCGACCGCCTCCTTCGGCACCGGGCTCGAGCGTCCTCTCTTCATCGCCGCGGTCGTCCTCCTGATGACCGTCTCGGCCTGCCGCTATCCGGCCGGTGCCGGCGGCGCGCTCGCCGGCGGCCTCGCGAGCGTCGGCATGCTGGCGATCTGGCCGGTCGTGAGCCAAGCCTGGAGCGAGCCCGAGCGCTTCGTGCGGGACCTCGCGGTCTCGCCCGCGCCCGAGGCGCTGACGAGCTTCGTCACGGCGGCCGTGTTGGTGGGCGCCATCGTCCCGCTCCTGAGCCTGCTTCGCCTCGGCTTCGGCCATCGCCTGCGGATGGGCCCCGCGGCCTGGTACACGGCGGCCCTGACGCTGACCCCGCTCGGCGTGCTGATCGTCGCTTATTGGCGCGTGACCTATTTCGACCACAGCATTCCCTTCGCCGTGGTCGCCGGCGCGATGGGGCTCGGCTTCGCCGCGGCGACGGCCTGGCTCCGGGGCAAGGACCCCGATCTCGACAGCCCGGCGATCCGCCTCGCCGTCGGCGGGGCGGCCTCCGCCGCCATCGCCGCGCTCGCGGCGGGCCTGACCTTCGCCTTCGACCGTGGAATCCTCACCGTCACGCTCGCCCTCGCGGCGCTCGGGACAGCGTATGTCGCCGAACGGGTGAAGGTGCCGGCCCTGCGCTGGATGGTCGGCGCGCTCGGCATCGCCGTCGCGGGCCGCTTCGCCTGGGACCCGAGCATCATGCGCGGCGAGATCGGCACGACGCCGATCGTCAACTGGCTGCTCTGGGGCTACGGCGTGCCGGCGGCGGCCTTCCTCCTCGCGAGCCGCATCCTCGCCCGCGAGGGCCGCGACTGGGTGGTGCGCTTCGTCGAGAGCCTCGGCTTCGTCTTCGCCGCCCTGCTCGTCTTCCTCCAGATGCGGCATGCCCTGAACGGCGGCGATCCCTTCGCGCCGACCACGAGCCACATGGAGGCCGGGCTTGCCGTCACGCAGGCTCTCGCCTTCTCGCTGCTGATGGTCCGGCTCGACCTGTCGCGGCCCGATACGCTGTATCGCTACGCCTCGCTCCTGTTCGGCGGGCTCGCGATTCTCGGCTCGGCCGTGGTCCTCGGCGTGTTCGAGAACCCGTTCCTCGGCGGCGGTCGGGTCATCGGCGGGCCGGTCTTCAACTCCCTGATCCCGGCCTATCTGGTCCCGGCCGCGATGGCGGCGGCGCTCGCCTGGGCGGCGCGGCTGAACCGTCCGAGGGCCTTCGTCCTCGCCGCGGCGGCACTCGCCCTCATCCTCGAGCTGACCTACAGTTCTCTCGCGGTGCGGCGGTTGTTCCATCCCGGCGGCCGGATCGACCTGTTCCGGTCGATGTCGGATGCCGAACTCTGGTGCCATTCGCTGGTCCTGCTCGCGAACGGGCTCGTCCTGCTCGCGATCGGCATCCTGTGGAGGCTGCGCGAGGCGCGCCTCGCCGCGCTGGTCTGCCTCGTCCTCGCGGTGCTGAAGGTCTTCCTCGTCGACCTCTCGGCCCTGCAAGGGCTGACGCGGGCGCTGTCCTTCGTCGGGCTCGGCCTCGCGCTGATGGCGATCGGCTTCGTCTACCAGCGCTTCGTGGCCCCGTCCGGCGCCGCCCGGCCGCCGGACCCGGCGCCCTGACCGGCCGCCGCGACCGATCCTTGCAACCCCGGGCGGGCGGCCCCATAAGCCGCCCATGAGCAAAACCGCCGCCTCCGCCGGACCGGCCCCCTCCGCGAGCGCCCATTCCGCGAGCGCCCCCGCCGATATCGCGGCGCTGCCCTTCGAATCGGCGCTCGCCGAGCTCGAGGAGATCGTGAAGCAGCTCGAGGGCGGCCGGGTGCCGCTCGAGGATTCGATCGCGATCTTCGAACGGGGCGAGGCGCTGAAGCGCCATTGCGAGGGGCTTCTCAAGCGCGCCGAGGCGCGGATCGACCGGATCACGCTCGGGCCGGACGGCGAGCCGACCGGCACCGCGCCGCTCGACCCAGCCTGAGGCCGCGATGGGCGGCGAGCGGCGCCGCGCCGACATGGTCCTCGTGTCCCGCGGCCTCTTCGAGAGCCGGGCGAGGGCGCGCGCCGCGATCGAGGCCGGGCTCGTCTCGGCCGACGGCGCCGCCGTCCGCAAACCCTCCGACATGATCCGCGACGCGGCCGCGATCGAAGCCGCCGCGCCCCATCCCTATGTCTCGCGCGGCGGGGTCAAGCTCGCGGCGGCGCTCGACGCTTTCGGCATCGATCCGGCGGGCTGCGACTGCCTCGACGTCGGCGCCTCGACCGGCGGCTTCACCGACGTGCTGCTCCGGCGCGGGGCACGGCACGTGATCGCGCTCGATGTCGGGCGCGAGCAGCTTCACGCGACCATCGCGGCCGATCCGCGTGTGACGGCCCTCGAGGCGACGGATATCCGCCGGGCCGAGGGGCTGGTGGCGCCCGGCAGCATCGACCTCGCGACGGTCGACGTCAGCTTCATTTCGCTGGATCTGGTCCTGCCGATGCTCGTGTCGTATCTCAAGGATATGTCGCAACTCGTTGTTCTGATTAAACCTCAGTTTGAGGTCGGCCGCACCGGTCTCGGGCGCGGCGGCATCGTCCGCGACGATGCTCTGCGGGACGAGGCCGTGGCCCGCATCGTCGGACGGATCGGGGATCTCGGCTTCCGGGTGGTCGGCCCCATCCCGTCCCCGATCGAGGGCGGGGACGGCAATCGCGAGTTCCTGGCGGGAGCGATCCGTGGCTGAGCAACTGCGCATCGACCGGCTCGGCGCCGGCGGCGACGGGATCGCGGACACCGCCGCAGGGCCCGTGCCCGTCCCCTATGCGCTGCCGGGCGAACGGGTGACGGTCGAGCCCGGCGGGAAGCGCGCGCGGCTGCTCTCGGTCGACGAGGCCTCGCCGGACCGCGTGGAGCCGTTCTGCATCTATTTCGGCCGGTGCGGAGGCTGTGTTTCCCAGCACTTGGCCGCAGAACCTTATGCAGCATGGAAACGCGAGAAGGTCGTCTCGACCCTCGCCCGGGCCGGGCTCGCGCCGCCGATCGGTGCCCTCGCGGACGGCCATGGCGCGGGGCGGCGGCGGATGGTGCTCCACGCCCGCCGCATCGATGGCGAGGTGAGGTCGGGCTTCATGGCGGCCGGCAGCCATGATCTCGTGCCGATCGAGCATTGCCCGATCACGGTGCCGGCGCTCCATCCCGCGCCCGCCATCGCCGCGCGGCTCGCGGCCGTGGTGATCGCCTCCGGCAAGCCGATCGACGTCGCCGTGACGGCGAGCGAGGCGGGGCTCGACGCGGATCTGCGCGGCTCGGGGAAGGCCAGCGACAAGCAGCGCCAGAGCCTGATCGCACTCGCGGCCGAACTCGATCTCGCGCGGGTCTCGATCCATGGCGACGTGCTGGTCGAGCGGCGCCCGCCGGCCGTCCCGATGGGCCGCGCCGCACCGGTGCCGCCGCCGGGCGGCTTCCTGCAGGCGACGGCTGCGGGGGAGGCGGCTCTCACCGCGCTGGTGCTGGAGGGGGTGGGCAAGGCGAAGCGCGTCGCCGATCTCTTCTGCGGCGTCGGCCCCTTCGCGCTCCGGCTCGCGGAGCGGGCGGAGGTCCATGCCGTCGAGGGCGAGGCGGCGCTCCTTGCGGCCCTCGACAAGGCGGCGCGGCGCACGGAGGGGCTGCGCCGGATCACGACCGAGCAGCGCGACCTCTTCCGTAGGCCGCTCCTGCCGACGGAATTCGAGCGCTTCGACGCGGCCGTCATCGACCCGCCGCGCCAGGGGGCGGAGGCGCAGATCCGTCAGATGATCCCGTCATCCCTGGATCGGGTGATCATGGTCTCCTGTGATGCCGGGACCTTCGCCCGGGACGCGGCGGCGCTGGTCTCGGGCGGCTTCGCCTTGGAGAGCGTCGTGCCGGTCGATCAGTTCAAGTGGAGCGCCCATGTCGAGCTCGTGGGCACGTTCCGGCGGGAGCGCGGCCGGGGAGGGCGCAGCCCGCGCCGGCGCTGATCGCCGCCCTTGATCCTGTGATCCGGGGATCGTGGGATCAAGGATAGAGGCGCGCCGTGGTCCAGCCGTCCGCCGCTTTCGTGAAGCGGACGCGGTCGTGCAGGCGGAACGGCTTGTCCTGCCAGAACTCGATCGCGACCGGGGCGATGCGGAAGCCGCTCCAGTAGGGAGGGCGCGGCACCTCGCCGACGGCGTAGCGGGCCGCCTTCACGGCCACGGCCTTCTCCAGCGCGAAGCGGCTTTCCAGCGGGCGCGACTGCTGGCTGGCCCAGGCGCCGATGCGGCTGTCGCGCGGGCGGCTCGCGAAATAGGCATCGGCCTCGGCGTCGGACACGCGGGAGACGGGCCCTCGGATGCGGACCTGTCGCCGCAGGCTCTTCCAGTGAAACACCGCCGCCGCCTTGGGCTGCCCCGCAAGCTCGACGCCCTTGGCGGATTCGAGGTTGGTGTAGAATACGAAGCCCGAGGGATCGGCCCCCTTGAGCAGCACCATCCGGACATCCGGCAGGCCGTCGGCATCGACGGTCGCGAGGGCCATCGCGTTCGCATCGTTCGGCTCGGATCGCGAGGCCTCCGCCAGCCAGGTTTCGAACAGGCGGAAGGGCTCGGACGCCTCCGTGAAATCACCTGTTAAGTTGTCCACGCTCTATTCCGATCGTTTGTTGCGTACTCACCCGAAGGCCGATGAGCGAGACCTATAGGCGACGATCGAACGCCCGCGAAGCCATCCGCGCGAGTGCTGCGGCGGCTTTCCTGAGCCTCTTTCTCGGCAGCTGCAGCCTGTCGCTCACCGGCTCGTCCGACGAGAAGGTGGAAACGACGGGCTCGATCCGCCCGGCGGCGACGACGCTGTCTCCCGATCTCGGGCAGGAGGATTGGCGCCGCGCCAAGGGAGCGCTCGCCATCGCGCTCGATCCCCAGGGCAGCGGCGCCGCCGTGAAATGGGATAACCCGGATTCGCGGATCAGCGGCACCATCACGCCCGTCGCGCAGCCCTTCGTGAAGGAGCACGAGATCTGCCGCGCCTTCCTCGCGACGATCGAGTTTCCGGACCGGAGCACGTCCCTGCAGGGCAATGCCTGCCGGCTCTCCGCGGACGATTGGGAGCTGAAGGACGTCCGGCCATGGCGCAAACCGGCCTGAACGGCGCATCGCTCCACAACCAGGGCGTTGCATGCCGGCAACACCCTCCCTACATGTCCCGTGACATCGCTCCCGGCCGCCTCCCAGCGGCGCGGGACCGGAGCCTTTCATGCGCGATCCCTACCAGGCACTGAACATCAAGCGGGGAGCTGACGAGGCCGAGATCAAGCGGGCCTTCCGCAAGCTCGCCAAGCAGTACCACCCCGACCGGAACGCCGACGATCCGAAGGCGAAGGAGAAGTTCGCCGAGATCAACACCGCCTACGAGATCCTCGGCGACCAGACGAAGCGCGCCCAGTTCGACCGGGGCGAGATCGATGCCGAGGGCAAGCCGAAATTCCAGGGCTTCGAGGGGTTCGGGGGCGGCGGACGCCAGGGCTTCGAGGGGTTCGCCTCGGGCTTCGGCGGCGCCGGCGCCGGCTCGGGCGCGGACGACATCTTCTCCCACCTGTTCGGAGACGCGCTGCGCGGCGGGCGAGGGTCCCGGACGCGGAAGGGCGAGGACATCTCGGCGGTCCTCACCGTGACGATCGAGGACATCGCGCGGGAGCGCAAGCAGCGCATCGGATTGTCGGGCGGGCGTGACGTCGAGGTGACTCTCCCCGCCGGCGTCGGCGACGGCCAGACCATCCGTCTGCGTGGTCTCGGCGGACCGGGGCAGGGCGGCGGCGAGCCGGGCGACGTCCTCCTCACGGTCAAGATCGCGCCGCAGGAGCGGTACGTGGTCTCAGGCCAGGACCTGAAGACGCGGGTGCCGGTCGATCTCGAGGACGCGATCCTCGGCGGCAGGGTGCGGGTCGAGACGCCGACCGGGTCCGTCGAGATGAACATCCCGGCCATGACGACCTCCGGACGCACCTTCCGCCTGAGGGGCAAGGGGCTGCCGCGAAAGGACGGGCACGGCGACCTTCTCGCCACCGTCGAGATCAGGCTGCCGCCACAAGCCGACGACGCCCTGGTCGACTATGCAAAGTCGCGCCGGGCGGCGAAAGTCGGTTGACCGGGGCTTTTCGAAGCGGCGGGAGGCTCTTCCGTCTACGGAGAGGCTCCGCTAAACAATTTCTCTGTTCTCAGTCGAGGGTTTTGCGGGTGGGTCATGGCGGATAAGGGAGCGGGCCTGCTGGCAGGCAAGCGGGGCCTCATTATGGGCGTCGCCAATAACCGCTCGATCGCGTGGGGAATCGCCCGTTCGGCGAGAGCGCACGGGGCAGAGCTCGCCTTCACCTATCAGGGCGACGCGTTGAAGAAGCGCGTCGAGCCGCTGGCGAAGGAATTGGGCGGCGAGGTCGTCGGCCATTGCGACGTGACCGATTCCGACAGCATCGACGCGGTCTTCGCCGAGACGGAGCGCCGTTTCGGCACGATCGACTTCCTCGTCCACGCGATCGCTTTCGCGGACAAGGACGAGCTGACCGGCCGCTACGTCGATACGAGCGAGGCGAACTTCACGAAGTCGCTGCTCATCTCCTGCTACTCGTTCACCGCCGTCGCGCGCCGGGCCGAGAAGCTGATGCCGAATGGCGGCTCGCTCATCACGCTGACCTATTACGGCTCCGAGAAGTGGATGCCCCACTACAACGTGATGGGCGTCGCCAAGGCCGCGCTGGAAGCCTCGGTCCGCTACCTCGCGGCCGATCTCGGCCCGAACGCGATCCGCGTGAACGCGATCTCGGCCGGCCCGATCAAGACGCTCGCGGCGTCGGGGATCGGCGATTTCCGCTACATCCTGCGCTGGAACGAGTACAACGCGCCGCTGCGCCGGACCGTCAGCATCGAGGAGGTCGGCGAGACCGCGTCCTACCTCGCCTCGGACATGGCGAAGGGTGTCACCGGCGAAGTCATGCATGTCGATGCCGGCTATCACGTCGTGGGCATGAAGAATCCCGAGGCGCCCGATCTCTCCCTCGATCGCGAGGGCTGATCCTGGACCGAACCGTCTATTTCGTCCGGCACGGCGAGACCGACTGGAACGCCGAGGCGCGCCTGCAGGGCCAGCGCGACATCCCGCTGAACGCCTTCGGCCGCGTTCAGGCCGAGGAGGTTGCGCGCAAGCTGCGCAAGATCGCGCCCGAGGTCGAGACGCTGCCCTTCATCGCGAGCCCGCTCGGCCGCACGCGCGAGACGATGGAGATCCTGCGCCGTGGCCTCGGCCTTCCGGCGGAGGGCTACACGGCTGTTTCCCGCTGGGCGGAACTCAGCTTCGGCGAATGGGAAGGCTCGACCTGGAAGGAGGTCCGCCGGCAGCACGCGGATCTCGCCGCGCGCCGCGAGCGCGACAAATGGGGTTATCGGCCGCCCGGCGGGGAGAGCTATGCCGACCTGACGGCGCGGATCGCGCTGGCCGCGGACGATCTTCCCGCCTCCTGCGTCCTCGTCTCGCACGGGGGCGTGGCGCGCGCTCTGTTGCATCTTCTGGCGGGCGTGCCAAAGGAGAAGGCACCGCTGGTCGATATCTGGCAGGGCCGGGTTCTCGTCTTCGCGGCGAACGGCTACCGCTGGCACTGAACCGATCGGCGGCGGGCGTCGTTCAAGCCGTGTTCAAGACCCGGCGGGCATCGGTCGGCCCTCGTCAGAGCGGAACCAGGCAGGAAGGCTGACAAGGCGATGAGGGTTGCGTCAGACGCGCTCCGTCCGGGTGCGGAGGGTGGGCGCCGCGACGCGGCCGTCCTCTTGGGAGACATCCGTCCCGATCTCGTCCGCGACGAGGTGCTCTCGGAAATCTTCGCGGCGAGCGTCGCGGGACGGGGCGACCACCCCGCCATGGTCTTCGGCGAGCAGCGGCTCACCTATCGCGATGTCGATGCGAAGGCCGATGCGATCGCGCGCGGCCTCCTGCGCCTCGGCATCGGGCCGGGCATGGTGGTCGGGCTCTGGATGGAGCGCGGCGCGGACCTCCTGATCGCGCAGATCGCCATCACCAAGACCGGCGCCGCCTGGCTGCCCTTCGACGCCGACGCTCCGGCCGACCGCATCGCCGTCTGCCTCGACGATGCCGAGGCGAAGGGGCTGCTGACGAGCGCCTCGCTCTCGGGCCGCGCGCCGACCAACGTGCCGATCCTGACCGCGGCACAACTCGTCGACGATGCCGACACGCGCGCGGTGCCGGCGCGCCCGGCCGGGGTCACGCCGGATCACCCCGCCTATCTGATCTACACCTCCGGCTCGACGGGCGTGCCGAAGGGCATCGTCATCAGCCAGCGCAACATCTGCCATTTCCTGCGTTCGGCGAACGAACTCTACGGCTTCACGCAGGACGACATCGTCTTCCAGGGCGCCTCGGTCGCCTTCGACCTCTCGATGGAGGAGATCTGGATCCCCCTCATGGTCGGCGCGACGCTGCATGTCGCGACCCCGGCGATGATCGGGGATGTCGAGAACCTGCCGGGGCTCCTCGATGCGGCGGGCGTGACGGTCCTCGATACCGTCCCGACCCTCCTCGCCATGATCTCGCGCGAGGTGCCGAGCCTGCGCCTGATCCTGATGGGCGGCGAGGCCTTGCCCGCGCCCCTCGTGAACCGCTGGGCGAAGCCCGGCTGCCGGCTCTTCAACACCTACGGTCCGACCGAGGCGACGGTGGTCGCGACGGCCTGCGAGGCGCTGCCCGGACAGCCCGTGACGATCGGCCGGCCGATCGCGAACTACACGGCCTATGTCGTCGACGAATCGGGCCGGCTCTGCGGCCCCGGCGAGCAGGGTGAACTCTGGATCGGCGGGCCCGGCGTCGCGACCGGATACCTCAAGCGGCCGGAGCTGACGGCGGAGAAATTCGTCGACAACCCCTTCGGCGGCGACGGCCGGGATCCGATCCTCTACCGCTCGGGCGACGCGGTGGCGCTGACGCCCGAGGGCGAACTCGCCTTCCACGGCCGCATCGACGATCAGGTGAAGATCCGCGGCTTCCGCGTCGAACTCGGCGAGATCGAGACGCGCGTGTCGGATCTCGCGGGCATCGGCCAGGCGGCGGTCGTGATGCGGCAGGATGACGGGCTCGACCGGCTCGTCGCCTTCATCGTGCCCGAGCGCGGCGCCGAGGCGGTGGCGACGCAGATGCGTGCCGCCCTGCGGCGGGACCTGCCGCCCTACATGGTGCCGGACCATTTCGAGACGGTCGGCGAGTTGCCCCGGCTGAGTTCGGGCAAGGTCGACCGGAAGGCGCTGCGCGCCGCCCCGCTCAGCTTCGGCGATGCGCCGGGCGAGCAGGACGAGCCGGCGAGCGAGACCGAGGCCGCCCTCCTCGTCGCGGCCAAGCGCGCCTTCGGAAACCAGACCATTCCCTTCGAGGCTGATTTCTTCGCCGAACTGGGCGGTCATTCGCTGATCGCGGCCCGGTTCGTCGGCGCCGTGCGCGAGACGCCCGCGCTCGCCTCGATCACCCTTCAGGACGTCTATACCCACCGCACGCTGCGCGCGATGGCGGAAGACCTCGTCCGCCGCACCGGCGGGGTCGGGGCGGAGACCGCGATCCGCGACATGTCCTTCGAGCCGCCGCCGTTGCGGCGGCGCTTTCTCTGCGGCCTCGCGCAGGCCGTCGCGATGCCGTTCCTCGTCGCGCTGACGACGACGCAATGGCTCGGCGTCTTCCTCACCTACCTCATCATCGCGGGCGAGGGCCTCGAATGGTGGGCCGAGATCCTCGGCATCTTCGCCGTCTACGTGATGATCAACATCGTCACGGGCGCCATCGCCATCGCCGCGAAATGGCTGATCCTCGGGCGGACGAAGCCCGGCCGCTATCCGCTCTGGGGAAGCTATTATTTCCGCTGGTGGCTGGTGACGCGGCTTCTCACGCTGATCCACATCAAGTGGCTGCAGGGATCGCCGGCCATCGCGATCTACCTGCGCCTTCTCGGCGCGAAGATCGGGCGGGACGCCGTCATCGCCGATCTCCATTGCGGCGCGCCGGACCTTCTCACCGTCGGGGCGGGAACGGTCGTCGGCAGCAAGGTCTGCCTGCACAATGTCGAGATCGTCGGCAACGAACTCGTGATCGCGCCGATCCATGTCGGCGCGGACGTCCTGATCGGCACCTCCTGCGTCGTCTCGCCGGGCGCCGTGATCCATGACGGCGCCGAACTCGCCGACCTCACCACGGTGCCCGAAGGCGCGGTCGTGCAGGCGGGAGAACGCTGGGACGGCTCGCCGGGCCGCAAGGTCGGGATGGTCGATCTCGCCGCGCTGCCGCCCCAGGCCGAAGCGACGCGCGGACGGCGCATCTTCCTCGGCTGCATCTATGCCGCGATGCTCATCGTGATGCCGGCCGTGAGCCTGCTGCCGATCTTCCCGGCCTTCTTCATCTTCGAGCGCATCGACGACTGGATCTCGGCGACCTTCGAGGTGAGCTATTTCTGGTACCTGCCGCTGATCACGTGGCCGACGGCCATCGCGCTGACCGCGCTGACGGTGCTGCTGATCGCGCTCGTGCGCTGGGCCGTCCTGCCGACGCTGCGCTCGGGCCGATTCTCGATCTTCTCCGGCTTCTACATGCGCAAGTGGATCGTCTCGCTTGGCACGGAGGTCACGCTCGAGACGCTGTCCTCCCTCTTCGCGACGGTGTTCATGCGGGCCTGGTATCGCCTGATGGGCGCGAAGATCGGCCGGGGCGCCGAGATCTCGACGAACCTCTCGGGGCGTTACGACATCGTCGGCATCGGGGCCGGGAACTTCGTCGCCGACGAGGTGGTCTTCGGCGACGAGGACGTGCGGCGCGGCTACATGTATCTTGAGCCTGTCGAGACCGGGAGCAAGGTCTTCGTCGGCAACGACGCCGTCGTGCCGCCCGGCACGAAGATCCCGGACAACGTGCTGATCGGGATCAAGTCCAAGCCGCCCGCGAACGACATGATGGCCGAGGGCGACACCTGGTTCGGCTCGCCGCCGATTAAGCTGCCGACGCGCCAGAAGATCGATGCGGGGGGCGCAGCGACCTACGAGCCGAGCCTTCGGATGAAGCTCGCGCGCCTCGGCTTCGAGACGCTCCACACCTCCTTCCCGGGCATGCTCTTCATCTCGTTCGGCATCACGGCCGTCGATACGCTCTTCTACCCGGCGGTGCTGCGGGGCGACTGGGGCTGGCTCGCGGTCAGCTTCATCCTCGCCAGCGTCGCCATCGCGGTCGCGCAGACGCTGGTCGTCGTCGGCGTGAAATGGGCGCTGATGGGCCGCTATCAGCCGCTGATGAAGCCGATGTGGTCGTGGTGGGCGATGCGGACGGAGGCCGTCGCCGTCCTCTATTGGGGCCTCGCGGGCAAGGTGCTGCTCGAGCACACGCAGGGCACGCCCTTCCTGCCCTGGATCCTGCGCCTCTTCGGGACCAAGACCGGCAAGGGCATCTGCATGATCTCGACCGACATCACCGAATTCGATTGCGTGAAGATCGGCGATTTCTGCGTCATCAACGAGCTCGCCGCCCTCCAGACCCATCTCTACGAGGACCGCGTGATGAAGGTCGGGCGCGTCGAACTGGGGAACGGCGTCACCGTCGGCTCGAACGCGACCGTGCTCTACGATTCGAAGGTCGGCGATTTCGCGGTGCTGCGGCCGCTGACCGTGATCATGAAGGGCGAGTCGATCCCCGCGAACAGCGAGTGGGAAGGCGCCCCCGCCGTGCCCGTCCTCCACGAGCCCGAGCCGCAGAAGCTCGCGGCGTGAGGGAGGCCTCCGCGCTCCCTTCTCCCCTTGCGGGAGAAGGTGGCAGCCCGAAGGGCTGACGGATGAGGGGTAAACCTCTCCGTCGAGGTCGAGTCTCGCCCCCTCATCCGACCCTGCTTCGCAGGGCCACCTTCTCCCGCAAGGGGAGAAGGAAGAGGCGACCGATGACTCCCGGCCGCTTTCCGCCTAAACCGCCCACGCCATGTCGCATAACAGCTTCGGCCACCTCTTCCGCGTCACGACCTTCGGCGAAAGCCACGGCCCGGCCCTCGGCTGCGTCGTGGACGGCTGCCCGCCCGGGCTCCCGCTCCGGGCCGAGGACATCCAGGCCGATCTCGACCGGCGCAAGCCGGGCCAGTCCCGCTTCACGACGCAGAGGCGCGAGGCGGACGAAGTCCGCATCCTGTCCGGCGTGTTCGAGGACGATCGGACGGACGGACCGCGCACGACGGGGACCCCGATCGCGCTCCTGATCGAGAACACCGACCAGCGCTCGAAGGACTATGCCGCCATCCGCGACCTCTACCGCCCCGGTCACGCGGATTATGCCTACGACGTGAAATACGGCATCCGCGACTATCGCGGCGGCGGCCGCTCCTCGGCGCGCGAGACGGCGGCGCGCGTCGCGGCCGGCGCGATCGCCCGCAAGGTCCTGCCGGGCGTCACGATCCGTGGGGCCGTCGTCCAGATCGGCCCGCACGGCATCGACCGCGCCCGCTTCGACTGGGAGGAGGTCGGCCGCAATCCGCTCTTCTGCCCGGACCCCGTCGCGGCGAAGGAGTGGGAATCCTATCTCGACGGCATCCGCAAGGACGGCTCCTCGATCGGCGCCGTGATCGAGGTCGTGGCCGAGGGCGTCCCGCCCGGCCTCGGGGCGCCGGTCTACGGCAAGCTCGATTCGGACCTCGCCGCCGCGATGATGTCGATCAACGCCGTGAAGGGCGTCGAGATCGGCGACGGCTTCCCGGCGGCGGCCTTGCGGGGCGAGGAGAATGCCGACGAGATGCGGCCCGGCAATGACGGGCCGACCTTCCTCGCGAACCATGCGGGCGGCATCCTCGGCGGCATTTCCAGCGGCCAGCCGGTCGTCTGCCGCTTCGCCGTCAAGCCGACCTCCTCGATCCTGACCCCCCGCCAGACCGTCGACCGCGACGGGCAGGCGCAGGACATCATCACCAAGGGCCGCCACGACCCCTGCGTCGGCATCCGGGCGGTGCCGGTGGGCGAGGCCATGATGGCCTGCGTCCTCGCCGATCACTGGCTGCGCCACCGTGCCCAGATCGGCGACGGCGCTCCCCACGGAAGGAAGGGCTGAGCGATGGCCGAGATGAAGCTCCTCGTCATCGGCGCGGGCGGCCGGATGGGTCGCATGCTGGTCAAGGCCGTCGATGCCGAGCCGCAGACCCGGCTTTCGGGTGCGCTCGAGCGGGCGGGCGCTCCCGGTCTCGGCCAGGATCCGGGTACGCTGGCCGGCGTCGGCGCCGCGGGCCTCGCCATCACGGACGATCTCGAGACGGCGCTCGTGGGCGCGGACGGCATCCTCGACTTCACGGCGCCCGAGGCGACGCTCGCCATGGCCCGGATTGCGGGCGAGCGCGGCCTCGTCCACATCATCGGCACGACCGGCTTCACGCCCGATCAGTTCGCCGCGCTGCGCGAGGTCTCGCGCGGGGCGCGTGTCGTGCAGTCGGGGAACATGTCCCTCGGCGTGAACCTCCTCGCGAGCCTCGTGCGCCGGGCGGCGCGCTCGCTCGGCGCGGACTGGGACATCGAGGTGCTGGAGATGCACCATCGCATGAAGGTCGACGCGCCGTCCGGCACCGCGCTTCTCCTCGGCGAGGCGGCGGCCTCGGGGCGGGGAATCGATCTCGGCGCCCATTCGGTGCGCAGCCGCGACGGCCAGACCGGGGCTCGCCCCGTCGGCGATATCGGCTTCGCGACGCTGCGCGGCGGCACCGTCATCGGCGACCACAGCGTCATCTTCGCGGGGGAGGGCGAGCGGATCGAACTCGCCCACCGCGCGGAGGATCGCGGCCTCTTCGCCCGAGGCGCCATCCGGGCCGCGCTCTGGGTGCGCGACCAGCCTCCCGGCTACTACACGATGAGCGACGTGCTCGGGCTCGCCGATTGAGCGCAGCCCGCCTCGTCCTGGCGCCGGGGCTGGTCCATGTCCCGGGCTATCTCGACCGGGCGTCCCAGGACGCGCTTCGCGACGCCCTCGACGCGGCGATGGAGGGGGCCCCGCCCTTCCAGCCGCGCATGCCGCGCACCGGCAAGCCCTTCTCGGTCCGCATGACCAATTGCGGGCCGCTCGGCTGGGTCTCCGATGCCGAGCGCGGCTATCGCTACCAGGCGACGCATCCCGAGACGGGCCTGCCCTGGCCGGCGATCCCCGCGATCCTCCTCGAAGCCTGGCGGGACCTCGCGGATTATCCGCATCCGCCCGAGGCCTGCCTCGTCAACCTCTACGGGGCCGAGGCGAAGATGGGCCTGCATCAGGACCGGGACGAGGCCGATTTCGCCGCCCCCGTCCTGTCGCTCTCGCTCGGGGACACCGCCGTCTTCCGCATCGGCGGCACGAGCCGGGGAGGGCGGACGACCTCCATCCGCCTCGCATCGGGCGACGCCTTCCTCTTCGGCGGCCCGGCCCGGCTCGTCTTCCACGGCATCGACCGCATCCTGCCCGGCAGCTCGACGCTGCTGCCGGGGGGAGGGCGGATCAACTGCACGCTCCGGCGCGTGACGCCGCCTCGGGGATGAGGTCCAGCTTTTGCGAAGCCTTCCGAGCGCGCCTCGGGGCTTGACCGGGAGCCACGGTTCCGCCCCGATTGCGTGTCCTGTTTGCGAACAGCTCCAAGGCAGAATGGAATGTCCCGACCGATCGCTCTCATCGCCGGTATCGCAAGCCTTGTTCTGGGTTCCCTGGCCAGCGTGGCCGCCGTCGCCGCCGAACCCGTCTTCCCGAGCGGCTCGCGGATCGGGCTCGTTCCGCCCCCGAACATGACGACGGCCCGCGGCCTCAGCGGTTTCCGCAACACCGCGACGGGCGCGGGGATCGTCCTGATCGAGATGCCGGCGGATGCCTATCCCGGCCTCGCGGCGACCTTCACGGACCAGGCCCTGCGCGCGCAGGGCTTCGCTCTCAAATCGCGCGACAAGCCGAAGATCGCGGGCGGTTCGGCCATCCTCATCACGGGTGAGCAGATGGAGGGGCAGCGCCGCGTCGTGAAGTCGGTCCTCCTCGCGGCCGACAAGTCGATGACCGCTCTGGTGCTCGGCCAGCTGCCGGACGGGGCGGCCCCCGCCGACATCTCCGGGATCGAGAAGGCCCTGCGGACGGTCACGTTCCGCGCCCCGCTGACGCTGGACGAGCAGATGGCGGCGCTGCCGTTCACGATCGCCGATCGCGGGGGCTTCCGGCTCGTCCGGACAATGGCGGGCAACTCGGCCTTCTTCACCGACGGTCCGGACGACGTCGTCAAGGGCGCGGATCAGCCCGTCCTGATCCTGGCGCAATCCTTCGCGCCGCCGCCGCCTCCGACGATGCGAGAGCAGTTCGCGCGGCAGGCGCTGACGGCGAACAATTTCATCAAGGATGCGGTCCTCGAGCGCTCGCAGGGCTACCGCCAGGGCGGCGTCGAGTGGCACGAGATCGTGGCGAAGGCGAAGGACACCGCCTCCGATACGCCGATCACCGTGATGCAGACCATCCGCTTCGAGTCGGATGGCTACGTTCGGGGCGTGGGGGTCGTGCGGAGCGAGAAGCGGGACGAGATCCTTCCCCGCTTCCGTCGGGTGGTCGACAGCGTCTCGACCGATTGAGGACAGGCGGGCCGCCGGCCGGCGGCACCGCAACACCTCATGCCTCGGGGGCGCGAGCCCTCCGAGGTCAGCCTTCGCGCGGCTCGTCCGCGGAGGTCTCCGCCGCAGCCGGAGCCGGCTTCGGGCCGCCCTTGGCGACGCCGACAAGGGCCGGGCGAAGGACGCGCTCGCCGATCGCGTAGCCGGTCTGGACCACCTGCACGACGGTTCCGCTCGGCACCTGGTCGTTCGGAACCTCGAACATGGCCTGGTGGAAGTTGGGATCGAACTTCTGGCCCTCCGGCGCCAGCTGCTTGATGCCATGCCGGGCGAGCGTCGCGAGGAGATCGCGCTCGGTCAGCTCGACGCCTTCGATCAGCGGCTTCGTCGCCTCCGTCTCCCCGGCCTGTTTCGCGCTTTCGAGCCCCCGGCGGATGTTGTCGGCGACCGTCAGCATGTCGCGGGCGAAGCTCGTCACCGCATAGGTCCGGGCATCCGCCACCTCGCGCTCCGAGCGGCGGCGCAGGTTCTCCGCATCGGCGAGGGCCCGCATGAGGCGGTCCTTCAGATCGTTCTTCTCGGCCTCGAGGAGGGCGAACGCGTCCGGCTCCGCTGCCGGACCATCCTGCCGATCCTGGAACTCCTCCGTCGTGGCGCCATCGGGAGCGGCCGTCTCGGCCTGCTCGTGCGGGTCACGGTTCGTCGTCATGCCTCACCTATCTGAAACTGCCCGAGATATCAGGACAACAGCGAATAAAATCAAGAGGATATCAGGCCTTGCCTCCATCGAGGATAGGCTTCAATCCCCGGCGGATCGCCGATTGGCGCGCCGGCTGCGTGATCTTCGTGCCGAGGAGGTCCGTCACGTAGAAGACGTCCGCCGCCCGCTCGCCGAAGGTGGCGACGTGGGCGGAGGCGATGTTCAGGTTCATCTGGCCCAGCGCCGTCGTGAGTTCGTAGAGCAGGCCCGGCCGGTCGAGACCGCTCACCTCGATCACCGTGTGCCTCGACGACAGGTCGTTGTCGATCAGCACCTCCGCCGGCACGACGAAGGCCTTCGGGACCTTCTTCGAGGATTTCCGGCCCGCCACGAGATCGGCGATGCGCACCTCGCTGCGCAGCGCCCGCTCGATGGCGGTGGCGACGCGCATGGCCCGGCGGACCTCGTCGTCGTCCGCTTCGAACGCCCGCGACAGGAAGATCGTATCGAGCGCGAGGCCGTCGGCCGAGGTGAAGATCTGCGCGTCGACGATGTTGCCGCCGGCGGCCGCGCATGCGCCGGTGATGATGGCGAGCAGGCGCGGATGGTCGGGGGAGGCGATCGTGATCTCCGTCACGCCCCGGAACGCATCCGTCTCGACCTTGGTCGCGACGGTCCGCCCCGCCTCCTCCATCTCCCGGATGAAGCGGGCATGCGCGATCTGCCGCTCCGGCACGGTCTTCAGCCAGTAGGAGGGGTAGAAGCGCGCGGAATAGGCGGCGAACGAATCGTCGCTCCATTCCGGCAGGGCGGCGCGCAGGTTGGCGTGGATGACGCTGATCCGGGCCGGATGGAACCGGTCCGATTCGCCGCCCGTCAGGACGTTTTCGGTTTCGTTGTAGAGCGTGCGCAGCAATTCGCCCTTCCAGCCCGTCCAGACCCCCGGCCCGACCGCCTTGATGTCGGCGATGGTGAGGACCAGCAGCATCTTCAGCCGCTCGGTGGTCTGGACCACCTCGGCGAAGGCCGAGATCGTCTTCGGGTCGGAAAGGTCGCGGCTCTGCGCGATCATCGACATGAGGAGGTGGTGCTTGACGAGCCAGGCGACGGTCTCGACCTCCGTCGCGTCGAGCCCGAGGCGCGGGCCGAGCTTGCGGGCGATCTCCTCGCCGGCGATGGAGTGATCCTCGAGCCGGCCCTTGGCGATGTCGTGCAGGAACACGGCGAGATAGAGCGCCCGGCGCCGCCGGATCATGTGGACGATCCGGTTCGCGAGCGGATGCTCGTTCTCGACGCGCCGACCGTCGATCTCGGCGAGGACGCCGATCGCCCGGATCAGATGCTCGTCCACCGTGTAGTGGTGGTACATGTTGAACTGCATCATCGACACGACCCGGCCGAAATCGGGCACGAAGCGGCCGAGGAGTCCGGTCTCGTTCATGCGCCGGAGCACGACCTCCGGCGCGTTGCGCGAGGTCAGGATGTCCATGAAGAGCTTGTTGGCCTCCGGGTCCGACCGCACGCGAGGGCCGACCAGCCCGAGCGAGCGCGTGACGAGGCGGCTCGCATCGGGGTGAAGCGGCAGGTTGTGCTGATCGGCGAGCCAGAACACGCGCAGGAGGTTCACCGGATCGCGCTGGAACGCGTCCTGGGCGGCGACCGTGATGCGGTCGTTGTCGATGCGGAAATCGGGGGATTCGAGGCCGCCCCGGCGCCGCCTCAGGCGGCCGAACACGCGGTCGAGGACCGGACGTTTCTTGGCGTGGCGCGCCTCGAGCCCGGCGCAGACGATGGCGGTGAGGTCGCCGACCTGCTTGGCGATCGAGAAATACGCCTTCATGAACCGCTCGACGCCCGAGAGGCCCGTCCGCGCCTTGTAGCCGAAGCGCTGGGCGACGAGCCGCTGGTTGTCGAAGCTCAGCCGCTCCTCCGCCCGCCCGGTCGCGAAGTGCAGATGGCAGCGCACCCGCCACAGGAACTCCTCGCAGCGCCGGAAGAGCTCGGCCTCGTCGGCCGTGAAGAGGCCGGCGGCGACGCATTCCTCGGGCGTCGAGACGCGATAGACGTATTTGGCGATCCAGAAGAGGGTGTTCAGGTCCCGCAAGCCGCCCTTGCCGTCCTTGACGTTCGGCTCGACGAGGTAGCGCGAATGACCGGCCCGGTTGACCCGCGTCTCGCGCTCGCGGAGCTTCGCCTCGACGAACTGGGCCGCCGATCCCCTCACCACGTCCTTGGCGAAGCGCGCCTGCATCCGGTCGAACAGGGCGCGGTCCCCGAGGATGAAGCGCGCCTCGAGAAGCGCGGTCCGGATCGTCATGTCCGATCGGGCCTCGCGCACGCATTCGTCGACGGTGCGCGTCGCGTGCCCGACCTTCAGCTTCAGGTCCCACAGCGCGTAGAGCAGCTGCTCGATCACCGCGCCGGCACGGGGACTCGCCTTGTCGGGCATCAGCAGCAGCAGATCGACATCCGAGCCCGGCGCCATCATCCCCCTGCCGTAGCCGCCGGTCGCGACGATCGTGATCGGATCGCCGGCATCCGTCCCGGCCGAAGGTCCCGGAAGGTTCGCCGTGACGGCCCGGTGAGCCTCGACGATCAGGCCGTCCATCGCGGTCGAGAGGGCGCTCGCGCAGGCGAGCCCGTCACCCGATTTGACGAGCAGCGCCTCGGCTTCGGCCCGGCCCGTCTCCAGCCGGTCGCGCAGCGTCCCGATCAGGCGCGTTCGGAAGTCGGCCTCTCTGGCCGGCGGGGGCGCGTCGGTCGCGGCCGTCATGGCGGGCATCGTCATGTTCCATTCCGACGATCGCGTCGGCTCGGCAGGTCGATCGGTCAAGGGGGACGGTACCGGCTCTAACATTTCGCCGCGTTTTTGACATGGTCTCCACGCGGCACGCTTGAAGATCGCCTGGACGCTGTCCACCTATGCGTCGGCGACGCCTGCCCGATCTTCCGTCCCGGTGCGGCGACTTTCGGGCGACGGGGGGAACGATTGGTGGCGGGGACCGAACAGGCGGATGATCCTCCCGAACCGCGTCAGCGGCGCGCGCTCCTCGTGGTCAATCACGCCGCGCGAGGGGGAGCGCAGCCGATCGATGCGGCGACCGCGATCCTCGATGAGGGCGGCATCGCGGTCGAGACGATGTCGGCGCAGGACATCGAGGATCTCGGAACGATCCTGCGGGATCGGGCCGATTCGATCGATCTCGTCATTGTCGGGGGAGGGGACGGGTCGCTCAATCGCGCCGCCCCCGCGCTGCGCGACAGCGGCCTGCCGATGGGCATTCTGCCGCTCGGGACCGGCAACGACCTCGCCCGCACGCTCGGTATCCCGCTCGACATCGCCGCCGCCGCCCGGGTCATCGTCGCGGGCGAGACGCGGGTGATCGATATCGGGGAGGTCAACGGCCACCTGTTCTTCAACGTCGCCTCCATCGGTTTCTCGGCGCAGCTCGCGAGCGAACTGACCGCCGATGCCAAGAAGCGCTGGGGCGTCATCGGCTACGCGCTCGCCGGGGCGCGGCTCCTGATGCGCACCCATCCGTTCACCGCCTTCATCGAGCACGACAACGCCACCGACAAGGTGAAGACCGTGCAGATCTCCGTCGGCAACGGCCGGCATTACGGCGGGGGAATGACCGTCGATCCGGAGGCCGAGCCCGACGACGGCGTGCTGCATGTCTACAGCCTCGAAGTGAGCCACTGGGCGCGTCTTCTCGCCCTCGTCCCGGCTTTGCGCCGGGGCACGCAGGGCGAGGCGCAGGACGTGCGCGCCTTCAGGACCCGCGCCGTCACCATCCGCACCCGCCGCGCCCGCTCCGTCAACACGGACGGCGAATTGACGACCGCGACGCCGGCCTCGTTCCGCGTCGTGCCCAAAGCCGTCACCGTTTACGTGCCCTCGCCCATCATCCTCTGACCGGACGGACCATGGACAGCCTGATTACCCTCTTCTCGCAGCCGGAAGCCTGGATGGCTTTGGCCACCCTCATCATCATGGAGGTGGTGCTCGGCATCGATAACCTGATCTTCCTGTCGATCATCTCGAACAAGCTGCCGCCCGAGCGGCGCGCCACCGCCCGCTACATCGGCCTCGGCCTCGCCCTGATCATGCGGCTCGGCCTTCTCTTCACGATCACGATCATCATCGGCCTGACGCAGCCCGTGATCACGATCCTGGAGAAGGGCTTCTCCTGGCGCGACATCATCCTGATCGCCGGCGGACTCTTCCTCGTCTACAAGGCGACGACCGAGATCCACGAGAGCGTCACGCCGCACGAGGCCGAGAAGACCGGCAGCCCGCTGAAGCCCGCGAGCTTCGCGAGCGTGATCGCCCAGATCATCGTCATCGATCTCGTCTTCTCGCTGGATTCGATCATCACGGCGGTCGGCATGACCGAGCACCTGCCGATCATGGTGATCTCGGTGATCTTCGCGATCGTCGTCATGCTCATCGCGGCCAATCCGCTGGCGGACTTCATCAAGGCCAATCCCAGCATCGTGATGCTGGCGCTGAGCTTCCTCCTGATGATCGGCATGATCCTGATCGCGGACGGCTTCGGCTTCCATGTGCCCAAGGGCTACGTCTACGCGGCGATGGCGTTCTCGATCCTCGTCGAGTCGCTCAACATGCTGGCGCGCCGCAGGCGCCAGCACCCGCGCGAGGCGGACGAGCCGGAGGCTCCGATCACGCAGCGGGCGCGTGAGCAGGAGCAGGCCAACCAGGGCTGACGACGCCCCGGCGGTCACAGCCTCGCTGTGGTCGCCGGGTCGAAGAGGTGGAGGGCTTCCGGCGACGCTGCGATCTCGAAGGCGTCGCCGGAGGGCGCCTCGCCGGTCGCGACCTGGATCGTGAGCGGCGCATCGCCGAGCCGCCCATGCACGAGCTGCGTCGCGCCGAGTTCTTCGATGAACTCCACCGCGACCCGCAGCCCTTCACCCGGCGCCGCGATCCGCAGATCCTCGGGCCGGATGCCGACCTCGACAGTGGTCCCCGGCCCGGCGGTGCCGGTTCCGGGCGCGACCCGGAGCGTGCCGCCGCCGATCGAGACGGTGCGTGCGTCGACGACGGTGCCGGGCAGGAAGTTCATCGCCGGCGAGCCGAGGAAGCCGGCGACGAACCGGGTCGCGGGCTTCCGGTAGAGGTCGATCGGCCGGCCGATCTGCTCGACCTGGCCGGCATTCATGACGACCAGCACGTCCGACAGCGTCATCGCCTCGACCTGATCGTGGGTGACGTAGACCGAGGTGACGCCGAGGCTGCGCTGAAGGCGCTTGATCTCGACCCGCATCTGCACCCGCAGCTTCGCATCGAGATTCGAGAGCGGCTCGTCGAACAGGAAGACCTGAGGCTTCCTCACGATGGCGCGGCCCATCGCGACGCGCTGGCGCTGGCCGCCCGACAATTGCCGCGGCCGCCGGTCGAGGAAGGGCTCGATGGCGAGGATCCGCGCCGCCTCGGCGACCCGCGCCTCGATCTCGGCCTTCGGCGTGCCGCGGTTGCGCAGCCCGTAGGCCATGTTGTCGTAGACGCTCATATGCGGATAGAGCGCGTAATTCTGGAACACCATCGCGATGTCGCGGTCGGCGGGCTCGATGTCGTTGACGACACGCTCGCCGATGCGGACCGTCCCGCCGGTGATGGTCTCGAGCCCCGCGATCATGCGCAGCAGGGTCGATTTTCCGCAGCCCGACGGGCCGACGAGGACGCAGAACGAACCGTCCGGCACCTCGAAGGACACGCCGCGCACGGCCTCGACGCCGCCGTGATAGATTTTGCTGACGGCCGAAAGGGTTACGGATGCCATATGCGCTCGCCGTCTGACGCGTATCCCTTCTCCCCTT
The DNA here is from genome assembly GCF_004363955.1 of Enterovirga rhinocerotis. GTDB lineage: Bacteria > Pseudomonadota > Alphaproteobacteria > Rhizobiales > Beijerinckiaceae > Enterovirga > Enterovirga rhinocerotis. Next base: position 1,504,786 of record NZ_SNZR01000011.1, on the reverse strand, counting down.
GCGGGAGAAGGTGGCCTCCGCGTGAGCGGAGGTCGGATGAGGGGTGCGCCGCCGACGTCGAGGTGAGCCCCTCATCCGTCAGCGCTTCGCGCTGCCACCTTCTCCCGCAAGGGGAGAAGGAGGGCGCCGGTGTCCTCACTTCTCCGTCTCCACCAGCCCCCGCACGAACAGCTTCTGCATCACGATCACGATCAGCACCGGCGGCAGCATGGCGAGGACGGCCGTCGCCATCACGATCTGCCATTCGGTGATGGCATCGCTCGTGACGATCATCTTCTTGATGCCGATCACGATGGTCTGCATGTCGTCGCGGGTCGTGATGAGAAGCGGCCAGAGGTACTGGTTCCAGCCGTAGATGAAGAGGATCACGAACAACGCCGCCATGTTGGTTCGGGAGAGCGGCAGGAGCGTATCGAAGAAGAACTTCATCGGCCCGGCACCGTCGATCTTGGATGCCTCGACCAGCTCGTCCGGCACCGTCATGAAGAACTGCCGGAAGAGCAGCGTCGCCGTCGCCGAGGCGATCAGCGGCAGCGTCAGCCCTGCCATCGTGTCGAGGAGGCCGAGATCGGCCGCCACCTTGTAGGTCGGGTAGATGCGCACCTCGACCGGCAGCATCAGCGTGATGAAGATCATCCAGAAGGCCGCCTTCCGGAAGGGGAAGCGGAAATAGACAACAGCGAAGGCCGAGAGCAGCGAGATCGCGATCTTCCCGACCGCGATCAGCATCGCCATCGTGAAGCTGTTGAGCAGCATCGTGCCGACCGGCTCGCGCGTCGTGCGGCTCGGCCCGATGACGATCGCCCGGTAATAGCTGTCGAGGGCCGCGCCGCCCGGGGTGAGCGGCATCTGGCCGTTGGCGATGACCGAGGATTCGTGGGTCGCCCCGATCAGCGCCAGATAGACCGGGAAGGCGACGATCGCGACGCCGGTCAGCAGCACGAGATGGGGCAGGATGCGGGCGAGGGCGCCCTTGCGCTCGACCATCAGTAGGTCACTCGCCGTTCGACGAACCGGAACTGGACGGCCGTGAGGCCGATCACGATGATCATCAGGATCACCGATTGCGCCGCAGAGCCGCCGAGATCGCCGCCGAGCCGCCCGTCCGAATAGACCTTGTAGACGAGCGTCTCCGTCGCCTTGGCGGGGCCGCCCTGGGTCATCGTGTCGATCGTGCCGAAGGTGTCGAAGAAGGCGTAGACGATGTTCACGACGAGCAGGAAGAAGGTCGTCGGCGACAGCAGCGGCAGCGTGATCGTCCAGAAGCGCCGCCAGGCCCGCGCGCCGTCGATGGCCGCGGCCTCGATGACGCTGCGCGGGATCGCCTGGAGACCCGCGAGGAAGAACAGGAAGTTGTAGGAGATCTGCTTCCAGGCCGAGGCCAGCACCACCTGCGTCAGCGCGTGCGTGCCGTTGAGACGCGGGTTCCAGTCGAGCCCGAGGCTCTTGAGGCCCCGCGCGACCATGCCGAGCGAGGGGTCGAGCATGAAGATCCAGAGGACGCCGGCGACGGCGGGCGCGACCGCGTAGGGCCAGATCAGGAATGTCCGGTAGGCCGTCGCCCCGCGGATCTCCGCATCCGCCATCACCGCGAGAAGCAGCGCCACCGACAGCGAGAGGAACGCGACCGAGCCCGAGAAGACGAAGGTCGTCCAGAGCGTCTGGTAATAGGAGGGGTCCTTGAAGAGGGCGACGTAGTTCTCGAACCAGACGAAATCGGACGACAGGCCGAACGCGTCCTCCAGCATGAACGATTGCCGGATCGCCTGGGCGGCCGGCCAGTAGAAGAAGATCAGCGTGACGAGGATCTGCGGGGCCAGGAGGGCATAGGGCAGGTAGCGGTTGGAGAAGGTCGCGCGCTTCTCCATCTCTCAGGCGCCTTCCGCCGCTCCTTCTCCCCTTGCGGGAGAAGGTGGCCTTCGCGTCAGCGACGGTCGGATGAGGGGGGCGACACGCCGAAGGGGCCAGGAGCCGAACCCCTCATCCGTCACGGCTTCGCCGTGCCACCTTCTCCCGCAAGGGGAGAAGGGAAGGCCGCAGCCCTCTCTCACCGGCCGGCCGTGCGCTCGAACTGGCGCAGGAGCGCGTTGCCGCGCGTGACGGCTGCGTCGAGCGCCGCCTTCGGGGTCTTCTGCCCGGCCAGCGCCGCTTCGAGCTCCTCCGACCACATGTCGCGCAGCTGCACCATGTTGCCGAGGCGCAGGCCGCGGGAATTCTCGGTCGGCTCCTTGCCGGTCAATTCGATGAGGGCGGTCTGGAACGACGGGTTCTTCTCGTAGAAGCCCGAGGCCTTCACCTTCTCGTAGGCGGCGCGGGTGATCGGCAGATAGCCCGATTCCTGGTGCAGCTTCGCCTGGCGGTCGGTGTTCGAGAGGAAGGCGAAGAACTTCGCGATGCCCTTGTATTCCGCCGCCGACTTGCCGCCCATGACCCAGAGCGAGGCCCCGCCGATGATCGAGTTCTGCGGCGCGCCCTGGACCTCGGGGTAATAGGGCATCGGCACCGCCGCCCAGTCGAACTTCGCGTTGCCCTTCACGTTTCCGTAGAAGCCGGACGAGGTCAGGAAGATCGGGCATTCGCCGGAGGTGAAGCGGCCCTCGCCGGAATTTGTGCGGCCGGAATAGTCGTAGACCTTCTGCTTCTGGAGCTCGACGAGGTTCTCGAGGTGCTTGACCTGCGTCGGGCCGTTGAACTGCAGCACCGTGTCGAAGCCGTCGAGGCCGTTGGCCTTGGTCGAGAGCGGCAGGTTGTGCCAGGCCGAGAACTGCTCGATATGCGCCCAGGTCGCCCAGGCATTCGAGAAGCCACAGGTCGCGTGGCCCGCCGCCTTGAGCTTCTTGGCCGCCTCAAACACCTCGGGCCAGGTCTTGGGCGGCTGGTCGGCGTTGAGGCCGGCCTTCTTCAGCGCGTCCTTGTTGATCCACATGACCATGGAGGACGAGTTGAAGGGGAACGAGAGCATCTCGCCCTTCGCCGTCGAATAATAGCCGGTGATGGCGGGGAGATAGGCCTTCGGGTCGAAGGCTTCGCCGGCCTCGGCCATGAGCTGGTAGACCGGCTTCACCGCGCCGCGCGCCGACATCATGGTCGCGGTGCCGACCTCGAAGACCTGCAGGATGTGCGGCGCGTTGCCGGCCCGGAAGGCGGCGATGCCGGCATTCATCGCGTCGGGGTAGCTGCCCTTGTAGCTGGGGACGACCTTGTAGTCGGTCTGGGAGGCGTTGAACTCCTGGGCGAGCTTGACCACGACCTCGTTGTTGCCGCCGGTCATGGCGTGCCACCATTGAATCTCGGTCTGCGCGGACGCCGTACCGGCATAGCCGAGGGCCGCCGCAAACGCGGCAATCCGGGTCAGTCGCATCTGAATACTCCCTGCCGGACGGGGGGTCCGTTGCGACCCGTCTCTTTGCCGGCTCTCACGATGGATGGATGACGTTTCCGTGACAAGGGCGTGACGGACGCGCCGCCCGGCCACCGCCCCTCTCAGATGACGTTGCGCTCGACCAAAGGACGATGCGCCGCGATGCGCGCGTGTCCGAGATCCGACAGATCGAGCGTCCGGAAGCGTCCGTGGACGATCAGTTCCGCGATCCCGCGGCCGATCCCCGGGGAATGCTGCAGGCCGTGGCCCGAGAAGCCGTTGCACAGATGAAGGTTCGCCAGTCCGCCGGCGGGGCCGACGATGGCGTTGTGGTCGAGGAGGTTCATGTCGTAGGGCCCGGTCCAGGCCCGGCCCGGCCTGATCTCGGCGAGGGCCGGGATGCGGTCCGCGAGCGCGGGCCAGACGAGATCCTCGAAGAGGGGCCAGTCGATCTCCTGGCTCGCCGGATCGTCGTCCCGCCAATCGGGGTCGTCGTCGGCCGGCGGCGACCAGCCGCCGATGAAGGTCTGCCCGGCGGGTCCCGGACGCCCTTCGGGCCGCATCCAGACCCCGGTCGTGTCGATGAGGAGGGGGCAGCCGGCGAGTTCGCTCCGGCAGGTGAAGGCGAAGACCGAGCGGCGCTTCGCCTGGACCGGGATCGCGATCCCCGCCATCGCGGCGAGGGCGGGGCCGCCGGAGCCCGCGCAATTGACGAGCGTGCCGCAGCCGATCCAGCCGCCGTCGCGGAGACGGACCGCCTCGACCCGGCCGCCCGAGAGGCGCAGCTCGACGACCTCGTCCGCGACGTAGTCGGCGCCCTGCCGGCGCGCCGAGCCGCGGAGGATCTGGAGCAGAGCCCAGCCGTCGAACCAGCCCTCGCCGGAGAGGCCGAACGAGCCGAGGCGCAGATCGTCTGTCCGGAGCCAGGGGAACCGCTCCGCGAGGGCATCGGGGTCGAGCAGCGCGATCTCCGCGCCGTCCGCCTGCTGGACGGTGTGGTTCGCGCGAAGGGCCGCAGTACCCTCCTCACCGGCGGCGAGATAGAGATAGCCGCCTTCGTGCAGCCCGATCGCGGGCGGGTCGTCGGCGAGCGGAAGGAAGCGGCCCGGCTCGCGCAGGAAGGCGACGCCGAAGAGCGAGAGCCGGACGTTGACGGGCTGCGAATATTGCTGGCGCACCGACGCCGCCGAAAGGGCGGAGGCCGCGAGCCGGTAGGTCGGATCCTTCTCGACGACGAGGACTCGGCCCGAGAAGGCCGGATCGGCGAGGAGATGGGCCGCGACGGAGGATCCCGTCGCCCCTCCGCCCGCGACGACGACGTCGTAGGTCCTCACGGGGAGGGGCCGGCGATCGCCCGGCCGGGGGCGATCCGCTTGTGGACATGGACCATCAGGGCGATCCCGAAGATCGGGGTGAGGAGGTTCAGCACCGGCACCAGCATCAGCCCCGCGAGCACCGCGCCCGCCGACATCACCCGGAAGCGGTTGGCCCGCCGCAGGGCGGTCGCCTCGGCGGCGGGGCGGAAGCGGGCGGCGGCCATCTCGAAATACTCCCGGCCGAGCAGATAGGTGTTCACCGCGAAGAAGGCGGCGATGTTGACGAAGGGGATGAAGATCAGCGTCAGCGCCGCGAGGTTGAGCAGCAGCGCGAGCCCGGCGAAACGCAGGCCGTAGAGCACCGAGGCCATCACCGTCTGCGGCTCGCCGGGACGATCGTGCGGGAAGTCCGTGCGCTCGACGATCGCGGCCGCGTCGTCGACGAAGAAGCCGCCGACGAAGGCCAAGACCGGGGGCAGCAGGAAGACGAGCAGGACGACGAGGCCGGCCCCGCCGAGAAAATAGACGAAGCCGTCGACCAGGGGATAGTCGCGGCTGATCGGATAGGTGCGCAGGACCCATTCGAGCAGCTTCGTCAGCAGCCCCCAGAGGCCGATGAGGAGGACGATCGTCAGGCCGAGCGAGCGCAGCACCATCCGCCTGAGCGGAGGCGACATCACCTGACGGATGGCGGCGAAAACGGGTCCGAGAATCATCGCGAACATGTTTAAGGCTTCCCGCGCCCGCCGGAAGCGCGGCTTTTTGCCGAGAGACCTGTCGTGATCGAGCTTCGACCCGTCGCCTCGCCTCGCCTTGCGCCGGTCGCGGACGAGGTCGAGGTCGCGATCGTCGGTGCGGGGGCTGCCGGCATCGCCGCTGCGCGCCGCTGCCGTGAGCTTGGTCTGACCTGCGCCGTGCTCGAGGCGCGCGACCGCGTCGGGGGGAGGGCGGTCACGGTCCCGATCGCCGGGCAGCCGATCGACCTCGGCGCCCATTGGCTCCATGCCGGCGACGTCAATCCGCTGGTCGCGCTCGGGCTCGCACAAGGCGAGGACCTGACGAAGGCTGAGCCGGCGAGCCATCTCGTCGTCGACGGGCGGATCGCCGGACCAGACGACCGGGCGGCCTGGGGCAGGGCGTTCGAAACCGTCGATGCCGCGATCACCGCCGCGGCGGAATCCGGGCCGGATCGCAGCCTCGGGGAGGTGTTCCCGCCCATCGGCGTGTGGCGGGAGCCGATGATGGCGACCTTCGCGCTCATCAGCGGGCGCCCCCTCTCGGAGGTCAGCACGCAGGATTTTCCGAGCGACGAGTTCGGCAACAACTGGTTCGTCGCAGGCGGCTATGGAGCCTATCTGGCGCGTCTCGCCGAAGGCCTGCCGATCGCGCTCGGCACGCCCGTCCGCCGAATCGACCGGACGGGGAGGGTGGTCGCGCTGGAGACCGACCGGGGGCGCGTCGTCGCCGATCGCGTCATCGTGACCGTGCCGGTTCCGGTTCTCGCCGCCGGCGCCATCGACATCGTGCCGGCGCTGCCGCCGGACGTGACGGATGCACTCTGCGGGTTCCTGCCCGGCACCTACGAGCATGTCGTCCTGAACTGGCCCGGCTCCCCGTTTCAGGAGCCGGACCGCCTGGTGAAGGTCGTCTCTCCCGGTGCCAGCTTCGGGATGATGAGCCGCCTCGAAGGCAGCGCGCTCCATTACCTGGAACTCGATCACGCGACCGCGGCGGGCCGCGACCGCGGGGACCTCGCCGATTTCGCTCGATCCTGGCTCGCCGCGCAGTTCGGTGAGAGAGCGGCGCGGGACCTCGACATTCCCTGCGTCACCGATTGGGTCGGCGATCCCTGGTCGCGCTGCGCATGGGCGGTCGTCCCGCCCGGACGGGCGAGCGACCGCCTCACCCTGTCGCGCCCGGTCGACGACCGGCTGCTCATCGTCGGCGAAGCGTCCTCGAAGCGCATGTGGGGGACGGTCGGCGGCGCCTGGGAGGAAGGTGCGCGCGCCGTGGATCGCTGGGCGACGGACCTCAGGCCACGCGTCTAACGGATAAGATCCGGCCCTCGCGGACGCCACGCGGCCGCCGCAATCCTAGGTGCATCCCGGCCGCACGGCGCCAGCGCCGTTTGGGGGACATCGCATGTCTGGTGGGCACGGAGGTCATGGTGCGCTCGAGGGGACGAACAAGTCGATCGCCCTTCTCATTTCCGTCTTGGCTTTGATGCTCGCGCTCTCCGAGACGGCGGGGAAGAGCGCTCAGACCAGCGCGCTCGGCGACAATATCGACGCGTCGAACCTGTGGGCCTTCTTCCAGGCCAAGACGATCCGCATGACGGTGGTGCGGACGGCGGCCGAGGCGGCCGAACTCCAGCGCTCCACGCCGACCGTGTCCATGGCCAGCACGGGCGGCCCGGCGATCGGCAAGCAGATCGACGCCTGGAAGGCGACGGCCCAGCGCTGGGACAGCGAGCCCGAGACGGGGGAGGGGCGCAAGGAGCTCGCGGCGCGGGCGAAAGCCGCAGAGGAGCGCGCCAAGACCAATCTCGCCAAGTACCATCATTTCGAGGTGGCCTCGGCGGCCTACCAGATCGCGATCGTGCTCGCTTCGGCGATGCTGATCACAGGCGTCGCCGCGCTGGCCTGGCTCGCCGGCGGGCTCGGCGTCTTCGGCCTCGTCATGACCGGGATCGCGCTCTTCGCCCCCCATGCGGTGCATCTGTTCTGAGCGCCATCGTCCGTGACGGGCCGCTCGTGGGGCCTCTCGCAGCACGGCTCTGACGGAGGTCCGGCCGTGCCTTGAGGACAGGGCGGCCGGCGAGACCTCGGCCTACGCGTCCCGGCGCGCCTTCTCCGCGCGCTTGGCGTCGTCCCAGAGGCGATCCATTTCGGAGAGATCGGAGGTCGCAGGCGTCCGGCCGTCCCGCGCGAGCGCCGCCTCGACCGACCGGAAGCGGCGCTCGAACTTCGCGTTCGTCGCCGCGAGGGCCGCCTCGGGATCGATGTCGAGCTGCCGGCCGAGATTGGCCACCGTAAAGATGAGGTCGCCGAGTTCCTCCGCCATCTCGTCGGGGCGTGCGGCGAGAACGGCCTCGCGCAGTTCGGCGAGTTCCTCCTCGATCTTGTCGATGACGGAGACCGCATCCGGCCAGGTGAAGCCGACGCCGGCGGCGCGGCGGGTCAGTTTCTCGGCGCGGGTGAGGGCGGGCAGGGCGCGCGTGACGCCGTCGAGGATGCTGGCCGGTGCGTCGGGAGCCTCGCCCCGGGCCGCCAGCCGCTTGCGGCGCTCCGCCTTCTCGGCCTGCTTGATCCGGTCCCAGAGCTGCTTGACCTCGTCCGGCGTGAGGTCCCGCGTGTCGCCGAAGACGTGAGGGTGGCGCCGGATGAGCTTGGCGGTGATGGCCGCGACGACGCCGCCGAAATCGAAGGCGCCGCGCTCCTCGGCCATCCGCGCGTGGAAGACGACCTGGAGGAGAAGATCGCCGAGTTCGTCGCGAAGGTCCTCGAGGTCGCCGCGCTCGATCGCGTCCGCCACCTCGTAGGCTTCTTCGATCGTGTAGGGCGCGATCGTCTCGAAGGTCTGGTCGAGATCCCAGGGGCATCCGGTCCGCGGCGTCCGGAGCGCGGCCATGATGCGAAGGAGGACGTCGATCTCGCGCGAGGGCGCGAGATCGGGGTCGGGCTTGGCGGAGATGTCGGTCATCGGCTCGGGCGAGGGTAGGGGGCTTCCCCTGCCCTCGCCGCTGCGGTGCCGGCGGTCAATGCTCGGCCGCGGCCCTTACTTGGCCGTTCCGAACCATCCCTTGAGCATGGACAGATGCTCCGGCCACTGGTCGACGGCGCCGTCGAGCAGCATCTTCAGGGCCACGTAGAAGATGATGACGAGGCCGATATAGGCGATCCAGCGGTACTTGTTCAGCAGGCGCGCGACGAAGGTCGCGGCAAATCCCATCAAGGCGATGGACAGCGCGAGGCCGACGATCAGGACCGTGGGATGGTCCATCGCGGCGCCGGCGACGGCGAGCACGTTGTCGAGCGACATCGACACGTCCGCGATGACGATCTGCCAAGCCGCCTGGGCGAAGGTCTTGCGGGGCGCGGCCGGTCCCTGGGCGACGTCGCCGTCCTGGTCGAGGTCCTCGCCCGTGAGGGCTTCCTCGGCCTCATGCTCGGCCGCATGGGAGACGCTGAGCTCCCGGTACATCTTCCAGCAGACCCAGAGAAGCAGCAGGCCGCCGGCGATCAGAAGGATCGGCCCGATCTGGAGGAGCCACTGGGTGATGAGGGCGAAGCCGATGCGCATCACCGTCGCGGCGATGATGCCGATCAGAATGGCCTTCTTGCGCTGTTCGGCCGGCAGTCCCGCCGCAGCCAGGCCGATGACGATCGCGTTGTCTCCGGCCAGCACGAGGTCGATGGCTATGACCTGCAGAAGTGCGATGAAGCCCGTATAAGTGAAGATCTCCATGCGCCCGTCTCCCGTCCGCCGCTTGCGGCCACTCGTCGCCCAGGCGACGTAGTGCCGCAAGAGGAGGGCCACAAGTCGCACCGGGCGGGCAGGGCGGACGAAAGTGCGCGCGCCGTGCCGTTTTCCCCCAGAACTTGGATCGCATAAGATATATTATGGAACCAAACCAGCTGCGGACGGGCCTCGCGGCATGAATCTCAGGCCGCTTCGATCCGCATCCCGTCGAAAGCCGGCACGACGCCGTCCGGCAACCGGGCCGAGAGCGCCTCGTAATCGAGGTCGGTGTGCAGGTTCGTGAGCACGGCCCGCCGCGGCCTCACCTCGGCGATCAGTGCGAGCGCGTCCTCGACCGAGAAATGGGTCGGATGCGGGGTCTCGCGAAGCGCGTCGATGATGAGAAGGTCGAGGCCGTGGAGCCGCTCGACGCTGTCCGCCGGCATGGCGCTCACGTCGCTCGCATAGGCGATGTCCCCGAAGCGGAAGCCGAGCGCGTTGATGTCGCCATGGACCATCTCGAACGGCTCGGCCTCGATCGGGCCGCCCGGACCGTCGACGCCGAAGACCCGGCCGGCTTCGATCCGGATCTCGTCCACCAGCGGCGGATAGAGGCTGCCGGGCGGCGAGCGGAAGCAATAGCCGAAGCGGACGTTGAGCACCCGGCTGGTGCGCTCGTCCGCGTAGATTCGGATGCGCTTGCGCATATGGATGACGAGCGGGCGCAGGTCGTCGAGGCCGTGGATATGGTCGGCGTGGTCGTGGGTGATGAGCACGCCGTCGAGACGCGAGACGCCGGCGTCGAGCAGTTGCTCGCGGAGGTCGGGCGAGGTGTCGACGAGGACCGTCGTCGTGCCGTCGGGCCCGGTCTTCTCGACGAGCAGGGAGCAGCGGCGGCGGCGATTGCGCGGGTCGGTCGGATCGCACGCGCCCCAGCCCATGCCGACGCGGGGCACGCCGCCGGAGGAGCCGCAGCCGAGGATCGTGACCGCGAGGCTCATGCCGCCGAGCGGGCCGCAGCGGCCTCGACGAAGGGCCGGGCCTTCGTGAAGAGCCGCAGGAAATTCGCCGTCGTCAGCGCCGCGGCCTCGGCCGGCGTCACGCCGATCGTCTCGGCCAGAACCTTCGCGGTTTCCGCGACATAAGCCGGCTCGTTGGTCCGGCCGCGATGCGGCACGGGCGCGAGATAGGGCGCGTCCGTCTCGACGAGGAGGCGCTCGCGCGGGGCGATCTCGGCCGCGATACGGCGCAGTTCGGTCGAGCCGCGGAAGGTCAGGATGCCCGAGAAGGAGAGGTAGAACCCAAGCTCGATCCCGGCCCGGGCGAGGGCCTCCGTCGAGGAGAAGCAATGGAGGACGGCGTCGAACCGCCCTCGCCCGTGCTCCTCCTGCAGGACGCGGATCATGACCTCATCCGCCTCGCGGGCATGGATGACGAGCGGCAGGCCGGTCGCGCGGGCGGCGGCGATATGCGTGCGGAAGACGCGCTCCTGCACGTCGCGCGGGGCACGGTCGTAATGGAAGTCGAGCCCCGCCTCTCCGATCGCGATGCAGCGCGGATGGCGCGACAGCGCCTCGAGCTCCGACGCCGGCACGTCCGGCTCCTCGCCGGCATTGTGCGGATGGGTGCCGACGGTGAACAGGACCTCGGGATGGGCCTCGGCGATGGCCCGGTAGGTCTCGTAGCGGGAGACGTGGGTCGAGATCGTCACCATCCGCCCGACACCGCTCGCCGCCGCGCGGGCGATCAGGTCAGGGACGCGCGGCGCGAGATCCGGGAAATCGAGATGGCAATGGCTGTCGATCAGCATCGCGGCGCTCAGGCGGCCTCCGGCTCGACATAGCGCGGGAAGATGGCGCTCGGCGCGGGCAGCGCCGTCCCGGCCGCGAGCCGGCCCTCCGCACCGACCCGCGCGAAGACGCGATCCTCGGGCGCGACGGCGAGAAGGTCGAGCAGCTTCCCGCTAGCATTCGGGATGAAGGGCTGCGTCATGATCCCGACCTCGCGCAGCACCTCCGCCGTCACCCAGAGGACGGTCGCCATGCGGGCAGGATCCTGTTTTCGCAGGATCCAAGGCTCCTGTGACGCGAAATAGCGGTTCGCCTCCGCCACGACGGACCAGATCTCGGTCAGGACCGTGTGGAGCGCGAAGCTCGCCATCGCCGTGCGGCAGGTCGCGGGCAGGGCGTCGGCGAGCGCCAGCAGGGCCTCGTCGGCTTCGGTCAGGGCGCCGGCTTCAGGCACCCTCCCCTCGCAGTTCTTCGCGACCATGGAGAGCGAGCGCTGCGCGAGATTGCCGAGATCGTTCGCGAGATCGGCATTGATCCGCGTGACGATCGCGTCGTGCGAATAGCTGCCGTCCTGGCCGAACGGCACCTCGCGGAGCATGAAGTACCGGAACTGGTCGGCGCCGTACTGATCGGCGAGCGCGAAGGGGTCGACGACGTTGCCGACCGACTTCGACATCTTCTCCCCGCGGTTGAACAGGAAGCCGTGGGCGAAGACCCGCTTCGGCAGGGCGATCCCCGCCGACATGAGGAAGGCCGGCCAATAGACCGAATGGAAGCGCACGATGTCCTTGCCGATCACGTGCACATCGGCCGGCCAGTAGCGCCAGCGCGGCGCCGCCTCGTCGGGGAAGCCGGCCGCCGTGATGTAGTTCGTGAGCGCGTCGACCCACACATACATCACGTGCTTCGGGTTGCCCGGCACGGGCACGCCCCAATCGAAGGTCGTGCGGGAGATCGAGAGGTCCTTCAAGCCCGAGCGGACGAAGCTCATCACCTCGTTCCGCCGCTCGCGCGGCCCGACGAAATCAGGCTGATCCTCGTAGAGCGCGAGGAGGCGATCCTGATAGGCGGAGAGGCGGAAGAAGTAGCTCTCCTCCTCGACCCACTCGACGGGCGAGCCGAGCGGCTCCCGCCGGACGCCGTCGGGACCCACCGTCGTCTCGGATTCGTCGAAATAGGCCTCCTGCCGGACGGAGTACCAGCCCGAATAGGAGCCGAGATAGATGTCCCCGGCCTCCTCCATCCGCCGCCAGATCGCCTGGCAGGCCGCCGTGTGGCGCGGCTCCGTCGTGCGGATGAAGTCGTCGTAGGAGACGTCGAGCGCGCCCATCATGTCGCGGAAGCGCTGCGAGTTGCGATCAGCGAGGGCCAGCGGGGTCAGCCCCTCGGCATTGGCCGTCTGCTGCATCTTCTGGCCGTGCTCGTCGGTCCCGGTCAGGAAGAAGACGTCCTTGCCGTCGAGCCGCTGGAAGCGCGCGATCGCGTCCGAGGCGAGCGCCGTATAGGCGTGGCCGATATGGGGGGCGCCGTTCGGGTAGAAGATCGGTGTGGTGAGGAAATAGGCCTCACGGGCCATTGGGAACCTGCATGGAAGCGGAGCGGTCTCAGGCCGCCCGGCGGACGGCTTCGGCCAAGTCTCCGAAGGTCGACACGATGAAGGCCCGCCTGTCGAGATTGTAGGTCTCGACGGTCCGCGCGGCCTCGAGGACGTTCTCACACAGCTCCGCCAGGGGTGCAAGGCGAGCGGCGCCCTTGTGGGCACCCTCCCCCACGCGCCGCGAGAGCCAGCGCACGAGCGTGTCGAGCGCCACCGGCAGCTCGTCCCCGGAGCGTCGGTCGGCGAGCTTGTCGGCGAGGCTCATGACGCGGGCGGCGGGCGCCGCGGGCAGGGAATCGAGAAGCGCCGTCAGCTCGTCGATCAGCGCGATGCGCTTCGGGTCCATCAACGTCAGCGCCCGCCCGACAGAGCCCTCGGCCATTCCGATCGCCCGCGCGGCGATGTCGGCCACGGGATCGGTCCCGAGACTTGAGAGCGCGGCGCGCACGTCCTCGTCGGGCAGCGCCGAGAGCGCGAGCTTCCGGCATCGCGACCGGATCGTCGGCAGAAGCCGCTGGGGAGCGTGGCTGACGATCAGGACGAGCGCCCCGGCCGGCGGCTCCTCGATCGTCTTGAGCAGCGCGTTGGCCGCCGCGATGGTGAGGTCCTCGGCCCCGTCGATGATGCAGATGCGGCGTCCGCCATCGGCCGCCGTCGACGAGAAGAAGGCGAGAGCCTTGCGCACGGCCTCGACCGAGATGGTGCGCGCGGCGGCCTTGCCGTCCTCCGCCCCCGCCCGCTCGATCGCGATCAGGTTCGGATGCGACAGGGCCGCGATCTGGCGGGCCGTCCGGCCCTCTGGATCGATTCCGAACCCGTCGTCCTCCGGCCGGCGCTCTCCCGGCGATGCGAGCAGATGGCGCGCGAAACGATAGGCGAGGGTCGCCTTGCCGATCCCCTCGGGGCCGCCGATCAGCCAGGCGTGGTGCAGGCGGCCTGACAGCGCGCCCTCCCCCAGCGCCCGGCGAGCCGCCTGGTGGCCGAAGAGCGCGTGCTGCTCGCGCGGGTGAGCGATGTCCTCGATCGCCACGTCAGGCTCCCTTTCGGCCGCGCGGGACGGAGACCTCGGCCCAGATCGCGTCGCCTACGACGTCGATGGCCTGCGAGCCGTCGACGACCACGCAGCGCCCCGGCGCGGACGCCGCAAGGTCGAGGAAGCCCTGCCGGACGCGCTCGTGGAAGGGCGCGTCCTCGCCCTCGAAGCGGTCGATTCCCTCCCCTCGCCCGCTGCGCCTCAGTCGCGCCCGCTGCGATCCGAGTGCGACCGGCACGTCGATCACGATCGTGAGGTCCGGCCGGATTCCCGCCGTGGCCGCCTCGTCCAGCCGGTCGAGGATACCGGGCTCGAGGCCGCCGGCGAGCCCCTGATAGACCCGCGTGGAATCCGTGAAGCGGTCGCAGAGAACGACCGCGCCCCGCTCCAAGGCCGGCCGGATCACGCGGTCGACATGGTCGGCGCGCGCCGCGGCGAACAGAGCGGATTCGGCGAGCGGCCCCGCCGATTTCGCAAGCCCGGACAGGATGATGGAGCGGATGGCTTCGGCGCGAGGCGAGCCGCCGGGCTCGCGCGTCACGAGGATCTCGCGACCGGTCGCCGCGAGCCGGTTCCGGAGACGGTCGATCTGGGTCGACTTGCCCGCGCCTTCTCCCCCCTCGAACGTGACGAAGAAGCCGCGTGCCGGCGGCGGGGAAGGAGGCGCGAGCGACATCGCTCCTCCTTATCGGCAACGAACCCCGCGGCTCAACCGGCAGCGTCGGTTCAGCGGGCGCCGCGAAGGTCGGGACGCCGGGGCGGCAGCCGGCTCGCCGGCTCGTCCCGCAATTCGAGCCCTGCCGTCTTAGCCGAACGTGTGCCCGTCGGGCCGGCGGCATGAGCCCGCGCGGCGCTCGCCCGGAGCGCGTTTCCGGCCTCGTGCCGAAGCGGCTCGCCGCGCGCGGCGAGCTGGACGCGGGCTCCGCCTTCCGCCGTCGGGGGCGTCGGGCGGGCCTGCGATCCGGGCTGGGAGGATGCCAGGCGGCCGGGCTCGGCCTTCGCGATGTCGCGCATCGCCCGTTCGCCCTGCGCGACAGCCGGAGGATCGCGCTGCGCGATCATGATCGGCTGCGTCGGCGTGCCGATATTCGCCGGCGCCCCGTTCGTGGTCAGGGATGCGAGGAGCTTGCGGTCGTCGCTTCCGGTCAGCGAGGCGCGTCCGACATACTGGACCCGGACGCGGCTCGTTCCGCGCCGATGGAAGCCGAGGGCATGCGCCGCCCGTTCGGACAGGTCGATGATCCGGCTGCGTTCATAGGGGCCGCGATCGTTCACCCGCACGATCATGGAGCGCTGGTTCTCGGTGTTGGTGACGCGCACATAGCTCGGCAAGGGCAGGGTCGGATGGGCGGCGGCGATCGATTCCCGATCGAAGATCTCGCCATTCGCCGTCAGGCGGCCGTGGAAGGCCGATCCGTACCAGGACGCCGAGCCCACCCGGTCGTAGCCTCTGCCGGGATGCGGGGTGTAGGTCCGCCCGGCGACCACATAGGGCTTGCCGACCATGTCCCGCCCTCCCCCCTTGGGAACCGGCTGACCCTCCGCGATGACCCGCGGGCTCGAGGCGACGCCGTATTTCAGTTCGCTCGGGTGCTTGCCGGAGACGGCCTGTCGGCCCGCGGAGCAATTCGCGACGCCGAGGCTGAGCAGCACGACACCCGCCGGAGCGAGCCATCGCTGAAAGCGCGTCCGTTGCGCCGCGGCCGCCCCGTCGGCCATCCGCGTCGTCCTATCGCGATCCGTGTGCATCTGTATCCGCGCGGCCATGCCGGCGGCCCTTCCGCCGTCCCCTTCGGGACCAAAGCTCAAACTTGCCCGCCGGCCTTAAGAATTCCTTGAGCCCCGGATGGCGGCAACCGACCCGGCATCGCGAAGTAATGGAGCTATCCCAGTCTGTTGAGATACTGAGCTAAGAATTGACACGAGGCCGACCGAGGAGGCGCCTGAACATGAAAGCGCCGCCATCGCAACAGGATGGCGGCGCATCTGAAGGTTCGGGTTTAGCTTAACGGTCCTTTGCCAGCTGGTCGATCGAGAGCGCTCCTCGCGCCTTGAAGAGGAGATCGAGGGCCTCGAGCATCAGCTGGTGGATCTTCGTCCGCTCCGTATAGGCGATGTCGCGGAGCTGATCGTGGACGGGCGGTTCGAGATAGACGGAGAGCTGTTTCGCCCGCTGCTTGAGCGTTCCGCGCGGATTGGCGCCGGGCGTCGCGGCATGCGGGCTGATCGGAACGATGTCGGCCGATTGCTGCCGTGCGGGGACCGGGGATGCGGCCGCGACGATAGAGGCGAGACTGAGTTTAGGCGGCTTTGACATTCGTCGCGACTCCCTGCGTCCGCTTCGCGATCCAGCTCCAGAGCCCCCGGATTTCCTGGGCCGCCATGCCGGTCGGATTATATTCGGTGACGCCCTGGCCGAGGCCGAGCGCATCCTGGTGGTCGTTCCGCATGACGACGTTGACGTCGGGAAGGACGCCGAGGACGGCGAGGCCGTCGGCCGCATCGCGCACGCGGTAGCTGCGGGGCGGGGTCTGGTTCAGGACGAAGGCGAACTTCTTCTCGAGCCGGTAGATGGCCGCGAGGGTCGGCTTGAAGGCGCGAAGGTCGGCCGGAGTCGGCCGGCACGGCACGACGCAGAGATCGGCGGCACGGATCGCCGCGAGGCTCCCCGGGCTGTCGACACCGGGCGTGTCGATGAAGACGTAGTCGAAATCGGAGGCGCGCAGCCGGGTCATGATGTCGTCGAGCTGTGTCGCGTCGATCTGCGCCACTTCCGGCGTGTCGACCCGGCGGTGCTCGGCCCAATCGGAGACGGTGGCCTGGCGGTCCATTTCGAGGATGCAGACGGATTGCCCGGCCTGCTGGGCGGCGACGGCAAGCGATATGCAGAGGGTGCTCTTACCGCTTCCGCCCTTCTGGGTCACGAACGCGATCGCTTTCATCGACGTTCCTCTTCTAGGGGTGACATGGCGGAACCGGCTTCGCCGCTCCGGTGCCGGCATCTCGGGAATCACACGATCCTTTGACACCAGGACCGGACCAGGAGCGGCCAATATGGTTAACGTTGCGTTAAATCGGGCTGCCGGCGGTTAACGGAACCGGACCGGGGCGACGATGGGACCGTTAACGCCGGCGTCGACGGCCCGGATCGTCGGCCCGGGATCCTGTCGTCCTGTCGTCCCCCGATACCGTGAGACCCGGATCACACACGGGGCCGATCATCGCCGCCGCGAAGGCGCCGGACCGCTTGCCGGTGCGGTCCGACGGTGGCAACAGTCCGACGGTGTCCGGCCTCGTCCGGAAGGGTGGCCGAGTGGTTTAAGGCAGCGGTCTTGAAAACCGCCGTGGGGGCAACTCCACCGTGGGTTCGAATCCCACCCCTTCCGCCAGCGACTTGTTTTTCCACGTTCGCCACCGTCCAAAAATCTCCCTGAAAACAGTATCTTCGGCGCATAGTTCGGTTGCGAATGTGCGCGAGGGTCCGCTGCAATCTACGCGAAGTGCGGGGGTAAATGTGGGGGGTATGGCGGAGACATGGCCCGCGTTCTGAACAAGCTGAACGATCGAGCCGTCAAATCGGCAGCGGGACCGGGCCGACTCGCAGACGGCGGTGGCCTCCATCTCGTGATCGATGCGAGCGGCGCTCGGCGCTGGCTGTTTCGGTATCGGCTACGCAGCCGGGAGCGCGAGGCCGGATTCGGCGGCTATCCAGCTGTGGGCCTCGCCGATGCCCGCCGGCGCCGCGACGAGGCGCGCGCGCTTCTGGCTGCCGGCGGCGACCCTATTGAGGCGAAGCGGAAGGCCGAGGCTGAGGCGCGGCCCTCCGTCACATTCGGCGACTTCGCTGACGAGCTCGTGCCGACACTCGCTGCCGGCTTTCGGAACGAGAAGCGCGCCGCACAGTGGACGTCGACGTTGAAGGCCTATGCGGCGTCCCTGAGATCGAAGCCCATCGCTGAGGTCTCGACCGACGACGTGCTCGACGTGCTGAAACCGATCTGGTCGACGAAGAGCGAGACCGCTTCGCGGGTCCGCGGCCGAATCGAGCGGATCCTCGACGCGGCGAAGGCGAAGGGGCTTCGTTCGGGCGAAAACCCGGCCCGGTGGCGCGGGCATCTCGATCAGCGCCTCCCGCGCCGGAAGAAGCTCCAGCGCGGGCATCATCGCGCCCTCCCCTATCCGGACGTTCCGGCCTTCTTGGTTGCGCTCCGGACACGCACAGGCGTCGCGGCCCGCGCCCTCGAATTCCCGATCCTCACCGCCGCGAGGACAAGCGAGGTGACGGAACTGCCTTGGTCAGAAGTGGACCTCGAGGGGAAGGTGTGGACCGTCCCGGCCGAGCGCATGAAGCGCGAGCAGCAAGAGATTCCTGCTCGGTCCTTTTCGCTTCGATCCTGTCAGACTGCGCGATCTGCCGTCATACCGCGTAGAACGCAACGGCCGCAGCGGCGAGGGTGAAGAGACCGCCGACTGAGGTTTGATAACGGTTGAACCAGAATTCGAGGCAAACGGGCTGAAGAGGCGACGAAGGCTTGTCGCTTGGCGACGTCGGATTCGGAGGCAGAAGCGCGTCGGGGACGGGGCAGACCCAAGGCGGAAGCGAGTTGAGCACGAACGCTATCGCGATCGCAAACAGCATCGAAAAGAACAAGGGCTGCCACTTGGTCATTCACGCCGCTCTCTGGCCCGGCGGCATGATGGACGATCATTCCGACGTTCGGAAGGCGGCAGCCCTCGTTGCATCTTGCGGCGCGCTCATACCTCTGTAACGTCTCCTGAAAAATCGGGAGGGGCGGCGCGTGGACTTCATTTCGGTGGATGTCGAGACCGCCAACGCCGACATGGCAAGCATCTGCGCGATCGGCCTTTGCCGTTTCGCAGCCGGTCAGATGGTCGGCGCGATGCATTTTCTCGTCGATCCGCAGGACCGGTTCGATATGCTGAATGTCGGCATTCACGGGATCCGGCCCGAGATGGTCAAGGGCGCGCCCGCCATGGCCGAGGTCCTGCCGGTGATGTGCCGGGCCCTCGCCGGCAGCGTCGTTATCCACCACACGCATTTCGATCGCGTGGCAATCCAGCGAGCAGCGGAGCGCCATGGAGGGCCGTCACTCGAATGCCGTTGGCTCGACAGCGCCCGGGTGGCTCGGCGGGCTTGGTCGCACGTCGCTCGCAGCGGGTACGGCCTCCGGCCGCTCGCCGATCAGTTCGGCATCGGCTTCGCGCATCACGATGCTCGCGAAGACGCCCGCGCTGCTGGTCTGATCCTCCTCCGGGCAATCTCCGAGACCGGCATGGATCTTGAGGCGTGGTTCACGCGGGTCGAGCAGCCGATCGATCTTGATCGGGCGAACGGACGCGCGGCGACGAACGGGGATCCTGCCGGACCCCTCGCCGCCGAAGCCGTCGTCTTCACCGGGCGGCTCTCGATGCTCCGGATTGACGCCGCCGCGATGGCCGCCGCGGCCGGCTGCGACGTCCACGACGGCGTGACGAGGGAAACGACGATCCTCGTTGTCGGCGATCAGGACATCCGCGTCGTCGGAACGACGGGAAAGAGCTCGAAGCATCGGAAGGCCGAGGCGATGATCGCGAAGGGCTCCACGATCCGGATTATCGGCGAGAGCGACTTCCTGGCGCTCGTCGGCGTGTGAGCGCCGGCGCGTCGAGTGCCGTCACCGCATCTCGATCGAATTCGAGAACAGATGCGTCCAAGGCTCGCCGAACTTTGCGCCAGCTTGTGCTGACACGGCACTGGTCACGGTGATCTCGATCGTGAAGCGACACGAGGCCGAGGCGAGCTTGTCCTCGCCCTTGCACGGGCCAATCAGCTTCTCGGCGATCTCGTCGGATGTGGTGGGCCCGAGGGATGAAGCCTCGATCCGGATCGATCTCGAGCCTCTGCCGATGAGGCAGCGGAAATGGCCCCTCACGGTATCGGCGCATTGCGCGCCCTGAAAAACGATCGTTCTGCCGATGAAGGGACGGGGGGCAGCTGCCACCTTTGCAGCGTCAGCAAAATCTGCCGCGGCTGACCCCGTCAGCATTGCGAGAGTCAGGGGGCCTGCCAATTGGACTGCCCGAGCGGCGCGCCGTAGCGTCGCTTTCATCCGCCTCGCCCCGACACCGCCTCGCTCCGACACGAGCCGCATCAGACGGTCATCGTTCCGGCTGCCGATCTGCTATAGGCGCCGACGAAGGTCCCCAGCAGGTCACCTGCAACGGACGCCGCCTCTTTCGCCATATGTTTTGCGCCTTCCTCTGCCGCGGACGTCGCAATATCCGTCGCGGTGTCCTTTACGCGCTGGCCTATGGTCTTCTCAGGCTCAGACGGCGACTTCGTCCCGAGCACTGCCCAGCCCGGCGCGGCAAGCGCGACCATCAGAAAGTCACTGCCAAAAGTCGCCCCCTGATATCGAATTAATTTCTCATGCATCAGCCAATTCACGAGACCAGAGAACGCAACGAGGTCCTTCTGCTCATCGCCTAGCGACAAGCCGGTGCTGGATCTTACATGCTTCACCCCGATGTTAATGGGGCTCGGCCAGTTTACCTGAACCTCATTCAGGATGTAGACCATCCAAGCATTACCAACTTCATTGTTGGTGGGATCAGTATGGTCCGACATAGCCGTTAGTCGAGTTCCTACTCCACCGATCCGATCTGCCGACGCAATAGGATGGCAGGCTTGGCGGCCTTGGACCGAGGACGTCACTCGCCCGTAGGGCGCGGCGTCTCGTGCATCCTATCTGGCCGCGCACGTCTGTCGAGCTCCTGGCCTATGCAGCGTCGCGCCTCGGCCGCCCGGCCGGGCGGGCGGGATGCAGCCAGGCGTGCAGAGTCAGGGGGTCCCGCAGGGTGCTCCGGCAGAGGAGCCGCATCGCGTGGGGCATGGTGGCCGTGCCCGCCTTGTACGTCGCCCAGGTCGAGGTCCTGATGCCGAGCAGGCCGGCCGCCTCGCTGTT
Source organism: Enterovirga rhinocerotis (assembly GCF_004363955.1). Taxonomy (GTDB): domain Bacteria; phylum Pseudomonadota; class Alphaproteobacteria; order Rhizobiales; family Beijerinckiaceae; genus Enterovirga; species Enterovirga rhinocerotis. The sequence continues at coordinate 1,484,263 of NZ_SNZR01000011.1, read as the reverse complement.
CGAAATCCCGAGGGCGGCCTGCCACGCTGCGATCTCTTCGGCCCCGAACGGCAACTGCTCGCGCGTGATCTGCTCGAGGTGGAAGGCGTCGATCGACAGATCGCCTTCCCCCGCGTCCCAGGTGACGGATGCGCCATGCTCGCCGACCGCAGCGCGCTCGAAGACCTCCCGCCGGTTAAGGGGGGCGAGGATCTCGCCGCCGGTCGCGATCCAGCCGTCGAGGTCCACGGCCTTCCTCTTGCCGCCGTCCGGCCACACGATGTTCCTCCAGGTCACGGTGAGGACCTTTCCGCCGGGAACGGTCTCGACCGCCTGGATTCCGGGAGGCTTGGTGTCCATGCTGCTCTCCTATGCGATCGGGAAGCGGGATTGATGCGGTTCCACTCGGCGCGGATGAGGCCGAGGTTCTCGGCAGCCCACGCCATGGCGGCCTTGCTGGGCACCGTGCCCCGCAACACCGCGAGGCTGGCGAGGTCACCAGCGCCTCGTCGTCGACGTATGGAAGCGGAGCGGCAGGTGGTCGTTGGCGTAGACCCTGATCGAGACCTTGCCGATGGCGAACAGCCTGCCATGACCGTCCCGCTTCCGATGATCGAAATCTAGCCCGGAAATCGGATAGGATCAATTAATACCACCCGCAAATCGGATGGTTTTATCGCGGCGGGTCAATGCCTGCCGGGCATTCTCGCGGTCGGCTCATCCAGCCCCTGGCTCCGCGTGCTCCTCCTGATGCATGCGACGCCTTTACGACAACCGGAGTTCGCTGTGGCGCAACGTCAACAAGCGGACGTTGATTGTCGTGGCTCGAAAACCTGCCTCGCAGTAGCAGAGATAGAACTCCCACAAGCGCCGGAACGGCTCGTCGAAGCCGAGCTTCAGAATCTCGCCCCAGTTCTGCACGAAGCGATGGCGCCATTCGCGCAACGTGAGGGCGTAGCTCGCGCCGAAATCAAAGCGGTCCTCGACGCGGAGGGCCGCCCGCGCCGCCTCCCGTTCGATCGCAGTGACCGAAGGCAAACACCCGCCGGGGAAGATGTGACGTTGAATGAAGTCTGTGCCCCGCTGATACGATTCGAAGAACCGTTCGTCGATCGTGATCGATTGCAGAACGGCCCGGCCGCCCGGCCTGAGCGAGCGTGCCAACGTCCCGAAATAGGATGGCCAATAGGCTCGCCCGACCGCCTCGATCATCTCGATCGATACGATACGGTCGAACTCACCTGCGATGTCGCGGTAGTCCCTGAGCTGTATGTCGACGCGATCGGCCAGCCCCTCCCGTGCGGCGCGCTCGCGCGCGACCGCAAGCTGCGCAGGCGACAGGGTCACGGCCGTGACGCGGCAGCCCTCGCGCGCCAGCCTGGCCGTCAGAGCCCCCCAGCCGCAGCCGATCTCGAGGACGTGCTCGCGGCCGGTTAGACCCAGCATATCGACAATGCGGTCGAGCTTGCGCTGCTGGGCGCTCTCGAGTGTTTCGGCGGATGTGTCGTACAGCGCCGAGGAATAGACCATCTGCTCGTCCAGCCAGCGAGCATAGAAGGCATTGCCGAGGTCGTAATGCGCCATGATGTTCCGGCTGCTGCCCGCGCGCGTATTCGCGTTCAGCAGATGGCGGAAGCGATTGATCATGCGAGCCGGCAGGGCGCCGGAGAAATGCTGGCGCAATGTCGCGGCGTTGCGCGCCAGAAGTTCGATGAGGGCCGTGAGGTCGGGCGTGTCGATGTCGCCGTCGCGATACGCCTCGGCGAGCCCGATGTCGCCGTCCAGCAGGAGGCGCCGCACGGCGCGCCAGCTCTTGAGGATCAGCACGGCCTGAAGCCCGGCGCTGGCGGGGCCCGCAGAAAGATGCTCGCCGCCCGGCGTCACGACGGTCAGTCGGCCGATTGCGACGCAGGACAGGACGCGACGGAGAAGCCAGCGCGACATCGCGCCCTCCCGCCTCGCCGGGGCGACGGAGTCCGCAACGGGATGATCCGTTTCGGGAATCATCATGATCGCCGCGCTCCCTCGGCGGCTGCCGCCACCGTAGCCCCGAGGCTCACCGACCGCTTCGGAGGCGCTGGGTGGGGCCAGAACGGGATGCGCTTCGCGAGGAGCCGCAGGGCGTGCCAGTGAATGGCCGCGGTGACTTTCAGCGTCACGAGAGGATGGCTCACGAGAAGCCGCAGAAGCGCTGAATCGCTCAACGGAGCGCGTTGGCCGTTCAACGACGCGACGATGAGACGGCCCTCGTCGTCATGTCCTTCGATGGACATCGACACACGCTCGCCGGGCGGAACCACGCTGAACCGGTAATTCATCGCCAACCCCATGAAGGGCGAGACGTGAAACGCCTTGCCGACCGTCTGCCGTTGCACGGCAGCGTCGGGCGCGGCCGGCGCCACATAGGTGTGGATCTCGCCGAAGGTATTGTGCACCTCGTAGACCGTCGCGTGGAGCGAGCCGTCCGGTCGGTGGCAGAAATAGGTGCTGATTGGATTGAAGGCGTAGCCGAGGACGCGCGGCATGGTCAGGAGACGGATCGGGCCGCCCTCGCAGTCGATCCCGGAATCCGCGAGGATTGCCTCGATCTGCGGCTTAAGTGGCCGCCCGGTGCGGTCGCCGTAATCCGCGTCTCGGAAGCTGTAGAGATTGAACCGGCTCCGCGAGAAGAAGCGCAGTCCGGACGCCAGCTCGTCGATCTCGTCGAGATCGAGCAGCGTCCAATAGACCCGGTATGCCAGGGAATGAGGCCTCGGGCGGAAGCGATGGTGCTTCACCCTTCCGACATAGAGGGCGGAATGGCCGCTCATGCCGCCTGCTCCAGCGGCACGGCCACCGGGATACGGCCGGATTCGACGGCGACGTTCCACGGTCGCCGGACATTGCCGAGCGCTTCCGCGACGGCAAGGCCCGATTGCAAGCCATCCTCGTGGAAGCCCGCGCCGAAATAGGCACCGCAGAACCAGCTCCGCCTTGCGCCCTGCAGCGACCAAAGGTCCGCCTGAGCCGACAACGCGGCGGCATCGAATAACGGGTGCTGGTAGCTCTCTTCCCGGATGACGACATCGTCCCGGAGATCGGCGGGCGGGTTGAGGGTGACGAACACGCTCCGGTCGTCGTCGAGCCCCTGAAGGCGGTTCATCCAATAGGTCACGGGACACGGCTCGTCGGGGCGGTTCCGATGACCGATGTGGTTCCAGCTGGCCCAGGCTCGGCGCCGGCGGGGCATCAGCGCGGCATCCCGATGCAGCACGGCACGATTGCGGCTGTACCGGAAGGCGCCGAGCAGACGCGCTTCCCGGGGGCTTGCATCGCCCAACATCGCCAGCGCGTCATCGGCATGCGTTGCGAAGACCACAGCATCGAAGCGCTCGCTCCAACCGTCGCCCTGGAGGACGACCTCGCCAGGATCGCGTCGGACCCGACGGACGGGGGCGGCGACCCGCCTCTCGCCTGCGAAGGCGGAAGCCAGACGCTCGACATAGGTCCGACTGCCACCGACGATGGTCCGCCAGACGGGCCGGTTCGTCAATTGCAGAAGCCCGTGGTTGTGATGGAACTGGAGGAACGCCTGGGCCGGATAGGAGAGGATTTCGGAACATGGAGCGGACCAGATCGCGGCTGCCATCGGCAGCAGGTGATCGTCGCGAAACGCCGGCCCGAAATTGCCCGCGTCGAGATAATCTCCAAGCGACGCGGAGGCCGTGCCGGCCCCAGCCGCATCCTTCGTTGCCGAGCGATAGAAGCGCGCGATGTCCTGCAGCATCGACCAGAAGCGCGGGCTGACGAGGTTCCGGCGCTGCGCGAAGAGGCCCGAGATGCTGGTTCCGCTGTACTCGAGCTGACCGCCGTCGAGCGACACCGCAAACGACATCTCGGTCGGTCGCGTCTCGACGCCGAGATGCTCCATCAGGGCGACAAAATTCGGATAGGTCGCCTCGTTATAGACGATGAAGCCGGTATCGACCGCGATCTTCGCGCCATCGCCACCCGAGACATCGACCGTGTTGGCATGTCCGCCGAGGCGTTGGGCAGCCTCGAACAGCACGACGTCATGAGCCTTACCGAGAAGCCAAGCCGCCGAGAGACCGGAAATCCCGCCGCCGATCACGGCGATCCTCTGTCTCGCACCAAGCCCTGACTGCACGCCGCGCTCTCCGTTCGATCCGGAGGGATATACGAGGCGGCCTCGACGCTGGATTTGTGGGCTCCATCAAAAACGCGGTCGAGGGTGAGCCGAAGCCGCGCGAGACTCGTAGGAGGCTTGGGAGACGACGGCTTCGGAGGACAGGAGCGATGGATTCGATCCGACGCTGGATGGCGGCGCTCAAGGACTACACCGTGAACAGCGATCCGCGCGCGGAAATCGCCGCCAAGGTCGCGCTCATCGTGGCCTTCAACCAGCCCTTCTATCCCCTCTATTTCCGCTGGGCCGTCTCCCCTGCCGTCTTGCCGTCCTTGGTGACGTTCCTCTCGACGCCCTTCTTCGCGATCGTGCCGACCGTGATGAAGCGCAGCACGCTGCTCGGACGCGTCGTCCTGCTGGTGGCCGGCATTGGCAACACCGTCCTTTGTCTCGTCGTGTTCGGTCCGCAATCCGGGGTCGGGGTCTTCCTTTTCCCCTGCCTCATGCTGAGCGTACTGCTCTTCCGACGCCGGGAGCGCATCGGCTTCGCCTTCGCGGCCGTCGCTTTCGCGGTCCATGTCCTGTCGGATAGCGCCTTCCCGGCACCGCTCCATGCCTACACGGAGCAGGAATACGCGGCCCTGCGGCGGCTGAACTTCCTCAGTGCGGCCGGCCTGACCGTCATGATCTCGCTCCTCTTCGCGAACGCAAGCGAACACGACGAGGAGATCCGCGAGGCTCGTGGCAGCGTAAATCGCCACGACAGTGAGGAGACGAGATCATGACGAAGCGTCGATCGGTCCTCGTGATCGCCGGCATGCTGGCCGCCTCGACCGCGACGGCGGCCGGGATCGAGGGCACCTGGATGCGGGGAGACGGCAATGCGCGCGTCCTCATCGCACCCTGCGGCGACAAGGTCTGCGCGAGCAACCTGTGGGTGAAGGATACAAGCTCGGGTGAAGCCGTCGGCGACAGGCTGGTGATGACCCTCTCGCGCGGGGCCGACGGAACCTTCTCGGGCTTCGCCTTCGATCAGAAGCGAAATCTCTCCTATTCGATAACAATTCGGGCGAGCGATGGCGCGCTCCAATCCCGCGGCTGCATTCTCGGAAAGATGGTGTGCCGGGACGTCAGTTGGCGAGCCATTCGATGATGCGTGCTGATCCAACTGCGTCGGGGCTCCGTATCTAGGCTATGGTTGCGGCGCTCGCCTTGACCCGCACGGAGATGGCGGGGGCGCATGGAGGCCGGGTCGTCGCCTTGTTCGATCCCAATGCACTGATCGATGCGATCGCGCGCTCGGGCGACCGGGATGCGTTCGCGAAGCTGTTCGACCATTTTGCGCCCCGCTTGAAAGGGCTGCTCTTGAGGAGTGGAGCGCCGCCGGAACTCGCCGAGGAGGTGGCGCAGGAAACCATGCTGACCGTTTGGCGAAAGGCTTCCCTGTTCGATCCGGCGAAGGCGAGCGCCGCGACCTGGATCGCCAGCATCGCCCGCAATCGGCGGATCGACATCGCTCGTCGCGATACGCGCCTGCGATTGTCTCAGGTCTATGAGATCCTGGACGAGGACGAGCCCGAGCGGCCTGACGACCTGCTGTACGGCGCCGAGCGCGACGCCCTGGTCCGATCGGCCGTCAGCGAACTCTCCGTGGATCAATTGCGGGTCGTCGAACTCGCGTTTCTGCAGGGTTGCAGCCACCAGGAGGTTGCGAGCCGTCTCTCGATCCCCCTCGGAACCGTCAAATCCCGCCTGCGCCTCGCCATGGCGCATCTGCGAGGAAGGCTGGAGGATCTGCGATGAGCATCGTGCATCGCCCGTCCGACGAGGCTCTCGCGGCCTTTGCAGCCGGCACGCTCGACGAGGGCCTCGCACTCGTCGTCGCGATCCACCTCGAAATCGATCCCGTGAGTCGGCAGCGGCTACGCGATCTCGAAGCCGTGCAAGGAGCGCTTCTCGAAGCGGCGGAGCCCGCCGCGATGAGCGGAACGTTCGGCGTCCTGCCGCTTGCGTCTCGGGGAATTGCGGACAGCGGGAGACCCGCCGCGGCGCCCGAGCGGGGCTTGCCGAGGGTCTTGCGGCCATACGTCATCGGGCCGTGGCGGAAGATCGGGTTCCGCATCGCCATGCGTCGCGTCGATGTGCCCGGCGCGGAGGCACGGGTGTTCATGCTGCGGGCGGCGCCGGGCGTCTCGCTGCCGCACCACAAGCATAGCGGGCTTGAATGGACGACGATCCTGTCGGGCGCTTTCGAGCATGATCACGGCCGGTTCGCGACCGGCGATTTCGATGAGGCGGGCGAGGAGCACGTCCACACGCCGCGCGTCGACCCGGTCGAAGGGTGCACCTGCATCTCCGCCGTCACGGGCGAAGTCCTGTTCCAGGGTTGGCTCGGCCGGATCCTGCAGCCTCTGGTTCGCTTATGACGCTCGTTTCATTCGTAGCCATCGTCCTCTATGCGGGGTTCGCGATGTCTGCGGTGATGGCCTCGGCGACGCTCGTCGAGCGACGCACCGGCAATTCCGGCTGGATCGACGTGATCTGGACCTTCGGCCTCGGCACAACCGGCGCCATCGGCGCGCTCCTGCCTTTCGGAGTCGGTCCGATGTCGCGCCGGATGCTCGTCGCAGCGCTCGCGATCGCCTGGGCCGCGCGGCTCGGCTCGCATGTCGCTCGGCGCACGCGCGGCATCGCCGAGGATCCGCGCTATGCCAGGCTGAAACGCGATTGGGGAGACAGCGCGCGGGCTAAACTCGCCCGTCTGCTGCAGATGCAGGCGCTGGCGAGCTTACCTCTCGCCCTCGGGATCGTGCTCGCGGCGCATAATCCCTCGCCATGGCTCGGCTGGCAGGACCTGATCGGCGTCGCCGTGTTCTTCGCCGGGTTTGCCGGGGGATCTGTCGCGGATGGGCAACTCCGTGCCTTCGCGCGTGCGCGACGGGGCGGGGTCTGTGATCGCGGAGTTTGGGCCTGGTCCCGACACCCGAACTACTTCTTCGAATGCGTCCTGTGGAGTGCCTACGCGTTCATCGCGGTGGCCGCATCCTATCCGTGGGGTTGGCTCGCAATCCTGGCACCGATCTCGATGACGCTCCTGCTGACGCGCATCTCGGGAATTCCGCCTTTGGAGGAGCACATGCTCGCCAAGCACGGGGACGCCTACCGCAGATATCAGCAGCGCACGAGCGCCTTCGTTCCCTTCCCGCCGAAAGGCTGAATCCATGACGATCATCAGCAAGCTCTCGGGCTGGGGAGAGGCGCTTCCGGTGCCGGACGCCGTGAGCCGTTACGTGATCGGCGCGCTCGTCGCCCGAACCGACCGCGCGCTCGTGGCGAGCCCCATCGATTCGGCGACCTTCGCGCGAGACATGACGGGCAGGCCGATCGCGCACGACACCGATGCCGCCAACACCCAGCACTACGAGGTGCCAGCGGCGTTCTTCGAGCGGGTCCTCGGCCCGAACCGGAAGTACTCCTGCTGCTACTACGAACGGGCCGATGATGACCTCGCAGCGGCCGAGGAGCGAGCCCTGGCGCTCACTGCCGAACATGCGGGACTTGCCGATGGGCAGCGCATCCTGGAACTCGGCTGCGGCTGGGGCTCGCTCTCCCTCTGGATGGCCAGGCACTACCCCGCGGCCAGGATCGTCAGCGTCTCGAATTCGCGTTCGCAGAAGGCCTTCATTGAGGAGAAGGCGCGACGGGCCGGCCTCGGCAATCTCGACGTCTTGACCGCGGATATGAACGATTTCGAGACATCGGACCGGTTCGAGCGCATCGTCTCCGTCGAGATGTTCGAACACATGGCGAATTGGCGCGCCCTGCTGGAGCGCGCCCGAGGCTGGCTGACGCCGGACGGCCGTCTCTTCCTCCATGTCTTCGCGCATTCCAAGGGCTGCTATCGTTTCGAGGCGGCCGACAAGGATGACTGGATCGCCCAGCACTTCTTCACCGGCGGCCTGATGCCGAGCCAAACCCTAGCCCACGAATTCCCCGACCTCTTCCGGGTCGAGGAGGAATGGCTGTGGAGCGGGGACCATTACCGGCGCACCGCCGAGGATTGGCTGGCCAATTTCGATCGCGGCATCGACGAGATCGAGCCGATCCTCCGCGAGGTCTACGGACAGGCTGCGCCGATCTGGCGGCGGCGCTGGCGCCTGTTCTTCCTGGCGACCAGCGGCCTGTTCGGCCATTCGGGCGGCTCGGCCTGGGCGGTGAAGCACTACCGGCTGCGCCCGGCTTGAACCGTGCCGCGGTCGCCGCTCAGATCCAGCCCCAGGACGCGAGCCGCGTCGCCGCGACATAGGCGAGCCAGCTGCAGATCCCGACAGCGATCGTGCCATAGGCGAGGTCCGCGAGGGTAATCGTCAGCGTCCAGGCGCGGAGCGTCGCGTAGTTGGTGAGGTCGTAAGTCGCGTAGGCGAGGAGCCCGATCAGCGCGCCGTTGACGAGCGCGGACGACGCGTTGCCTTCCCGCACGGCCGGCATCACGGCGAAATAGACGACCGCGAGCGAGAACCCGAAATAGAACAAGGCCGCCGGGGCGAGGCGCGGGGCATCCAACAGGATGTCTCCGAGCGCCGGCCGATAAAGGCGCGAGCCCATCTGGGTGAGCCACACGGCGTCGCACACGCCAAATGCAATCAAAAAGGCGACGTAGCTGGCGACGAAGCGCATAGCGTCCTCCGAACTTGCTCAGAAGATACGTCGCCCCCGCTCCTTCGGTTCAGTCTCGCGAGCAAGAGGGCGATCCGCGCATTCTCGGGCTCCATCCACACCGAAAGTGCATCACACCCCCCTACGCCAGAGTGTTGCGACGACCGCTTGAATCTGCCTTGCGAGCCCTGGTCGGAGCGATGGATGACGTTCCGCGGCTTGCGGGCCGCGAGCGCCATGACGAGGGCGTCCAGCACGACGCGGGCCTTCAGGTCGGCCGAGAAGGCCCAGCCGACGATCCGGCGCGACCATGGGTCCAGCACGAAGGCCAGGAGCAGGAAGCCAGGGAGCCGCGGCTTGGAAGGCCGACAGCCGCTTCCCGCTCAGATGACGATGTCGAAATGCGTCGCGGTGAGGGGGGGTGGTGGTGAGGACGGCGATGAGCTGCGGGGCTTCGTCCCGGCCGGAGCCGTCGGCGTCGTAATAGAGATGCCCCTTGCTTTCGACGTACAGGAACCGATCCGTCGCCGAGGTCGCCCGGCCGGTGGTGCTCAGCACGAACTGCTGGTCCGTGAGCTCGTCGCCCGCGATCAGCCCGCCGCCGAAGAGCGAGGCGCTGATCTCGATCATGTCCTCGGCCGCGACGAAGTCGCGGATCATGTCGCGGTCCGGCGTCGTCGCGGTGAGCACGAAGGTGTCCGCGCCCGCTCCGCCATACAGGCTGTCGATGCCCGCGCCGCCGATCAGCGTGTCGTTGCCGGCCCCGCCGCGGAGCGTGTCGCGGCCGCCCCCGCCGAAGAGGACGTTGTCGTCCCCGTTGCCCTGAAGGACGTTGTCGAGGTTGTTGCCGGTCGCGGTGGTGACGCCGTCGCGCAGGATCAGCCGCTCGACCGAGACGCTATAGGCGAGGACGTAGCCGTCGACGCCCAGCATGGCGGTGTCGTAGCCCTCGCCGGCCTCCTCGACGATCACGTCGCCGAGATCGTCGATGTAGTAGGTGTCGTCGCCCGTACCGCCGATGAGGGTGTCGGCGCCGGCCCGCCCGTCGAGCCTGTCGTTGCCCGCGCCGCCCCATAGGGTGTTGGCGCCGCCATTGCCCTGAAGGACGTTATCCAAGGTATTGCCGGAGCCGCTGAGATCGGCCGTGCCCATCAGGAACAGGTTCTCGACGTTGGCGCCGAGGACATAGTTATCGAGCGTCGTGCGGACCTGGTCGATGCCTTCGCTCGCGAGTTCCACGACGACGTCGCCGACATTGTCGATGACGAAGATGTCGTTGCCGGCGCCGCCTGTCATCGTGTCAGCGCCAAGGCCGCCGTTCAGACGATCGTTGCCAAACCCACCGGTCAGGATGTCGCCGAAGTCTCCCCCCAGAATGTCGACATAGCGATTGTTGTCAGAGAAGTCGAAAGACAGTCCGCCGGATTCGTAGAACACATAACCGTGGTCTGGCAGCGCACCGAGAATATAATTTGCGCCTCCTTGGAAAGCTACGTACCCCCATGGCGCACGGGAAGACACATCTCTTAGGACCCAGAAGTAATCAGCGCTGAGCGGTATTGCGGCAACTACTCCCACATCAGAGGCAGGGTCATAATCACCTCCTGCCGTATACCGTATCGAGCCCATGTCGTTCTGCCTTCCGCCCACGAAGGTGGCCGCCTCACAAGTGCCGACCCATGTCAGCACCGCCGGTTAAAAAGGCCATCGTCCAATGCCGTTGAATTTGATCGATCGGCCTGATTTCGGCGAACCGTACGAAGGACGACTGATGAGCCGTACCCGCGAAACGCCCGCTCCGATCTCTCGGGCAGGCGCCTCTGCGTCTCGATCGTGCGCCCGACCATGTGCCGGGATGGGCGATGAAACTGCCGCCGGTGCTCAAGCCCCTCGGGGCGATCACCCTGGCGATCCGAGCGATATGGGAAGCGATGACAGCAGGAGCAAGGCCGCCGGCCTCGCCAGCTGTCGCCTGCGGAAGGTCGCGATCTCGGCTGCTCAACCCACACCTGGATCGGCCTCCTCGTCAGGCGTCCGCGCCGGTCCAGCGCCATCGCCGGGCGTGTTGACCTCATCCCTCTCCTCTTTCCGGGAAGGCGGATCCTTGCGCCCCGTCACCTCGTCCGAGCCGGGCTTGTCCTGCGACCGCGACGGAGCCGCGTTCGGAGGCGCCGTGTCCTGATTGCCGTAACCTTGCGTTGCCATGCGTGTGACCTCCGGCGAGGCCAACGCCGCGATGCAGCCTCGGTTCGGGCTGGTGATCCCCCGGGCTCGCCAGTTCGCCCGGCGGGATATCAGCATGGACCAGGGGATGGGCGAGCACGGGGGAGGGCTTCACCTTTGGTGTACAGATCTCCGATGGGAGCTTCGATGCGGGCGGGATCGGGTGAGGGCGAGAGCGAGAGCTTGGTAAGGGCTAGGAGGAACTCGTGAACGATCAACTGACGCGAGGACTTGCAGCGCTGGGCGGAGCGGTAGCGATCCTGTTCGCTGCTTCGTTCTACTTTATGCTTACGGCTGGAGCCTTCGCTCTCGGCTTCTATTTTTTGAGGCTCGGAGGTGTGATAGGCCAAGGCTAGGGGCGGACGGATGAGCGATGACGAGCAGCAACAAGGCGGGCCTTGCGCTGCTGGCGATCCTGCCTGCAGGCCGGCTGCCCGATTACCGCCTCGGAGAGATTCCGGAGCCATGATCGAGCTCTTTGGATTCGGGTATGCTACGTCCCTGAAGCCACGAGTTTCCGATGCATGACAGTCGGCTGATAGGCACCGCACAGATCGTCATCGCCATCACCGTGGCGGTCGCCGCGCTGACGGTCGCGAGTTCATTCTTTGCGCCCTTGGCTCTTGCCCTCGTCATCATGGCTGTCGTCTGGCCGATGCAGCGCCGGCTCCAGGCGAGCGTCCCGCGTCTGGTCGCCCTGTTCATCACCCTCGCCGTCATCATCGTCGTAGTTTCGGCCTTCGGCTCTCTCATCGGCTGGGCCCTCGGACGCGTGGGCCGCTGGTTCATCAACGATGCCGCCCGCTTCCAGGTAATCTACGACCAGATCACGACTTGGCTTGAGGGTCATGGAATCGCCGTTTCGGGGATTTGGACCGACAATTTCAGCGTGAGCTGGATCCTGGGCGTGGTGAATTCGGTGACGAACCGCGTTAACACCACCGTATCGTTCTGGCTCGTCGCGATGGTCTATGTGGTCCTCGGCCTCCTCGAGGTCGAGGCCTTCGCCCGCAAGGTCGAACACCTGCGCAACCGCGAAGTCGCGCAGGTTCTGCGCGGAGGCTTATCGGCGACTGCTTGGAAGCTGCGGCGCTACATGCTGGTGCGGACGGCGATGAGCATCATGACCGGTATCTTCGTCTGGGCCTTCGCGCGGATCGCAGGGCTGCCTCTCGCGGAGGAGTGGGGCCTTATTGCCTTCGCGCTCAATTACATCCCCATGATCGGACCGTTGATCGCGACGCTGCTGCCGACTCTCTTCGCTGTCACGCAGTTCGGATCATGGGAGGCGATCGTGCTGACCTTCATCTGCCTGAGCATGATCCAGTTCGTCGTGGGCAGTTACGTGGAGCCGCGCGTCTCGGGGAGCGCGCTTGCCATCTCCCCGATCATCGTCCTCGCTTCGGTGTTCCTGTGGGCCTACCTGTGGGGGATATTCGGAGCCTTTATCGGTGTTCCGATCACGATCGCCGTCGTATCGTTCTGTGCGCAGTGCTCCCCCAGCATGTGGGTTGCTGACCTCGTAAGCGCTGAGCAACAACCAACGGCGCCTGTTCGATGATCGCCACTTCGCGTCCGATTGGCCGCCCGTCAGGGCGTCCACCACGTTGCACACCGCTCCCGAAACTGAGCGATGTCGCGCTTCCTGCTGACGTCCTGAACCCTCGCGTCGAGGTCGAATGCTACGCGACCTTGCGGCGTCACGATCGTGAGCCTGACCGGGTCATCGGCGCGATAAAACTCGGCCGAGAAGCGGAAGAGATCAGCCGCTGTGCTCGGCGACGGTGCATGAGCCGTTGTGACGATGATCAACCTCTCGCCCGTGTTCCGCCATGACAGCAAAGATCCCGATCCGAGCATCAGCATGACTGGCCGCGCTCGGTCGACGTTGACCGACGCCCGGCCGACATCCCAGCGTCTCCACCCGGCTAATCAGACGTCTGCGGATGCCGATAATGGAAGGCGGACTTCGCGCCGCCCTCCCCTTTCGCCCGCGCAAGGCGGTCGGAAATGCGTGGGTGAATGCGTGGGTTATGGGCAGGCGGAAAACCATTATCGACGCGAGATCAAATCGTTAGGTCAATTGTGCGAAAGACACCCCTTCCGCCATGCTCCGGCATCGGCCTGTCCTCGGACCCCTGGATGCCGCAGCAACTATCATTCAGATAGGCCGAGCCGGTCGGAGCTGATCCGCGCATCATGACCGAGTAGCTCAAGGCGAAGGGGACATTAGGGTGAACTCCCGTGAGTACGTCATCGGCCTGCTCTTTTTTGCGGCAATTTCACTTGGGGGCGCCCTATGGACATATTGCTTAGTACGAATAACAGAATCATTAATCGCTGTAAAAATTAGTAGATGGACAATATTTCGCCACATAACTTTTCGAGTTAGCTGGGATCCTGACAAAATAATCGGTGGTATAGATTTGCGTGATCGAGTTCGCATCTTGAGGATGCGTGGGTTTTTTGATCTTGGCTTTGTCGTGCTTTTGTTTTGTATAGGGTTGGCATTTTACAGCGTTACTGGATAGCTTGGCAGACTCGTAAACGTCCAGTTAGTCGTGGCGCCGTGCGCTCGCGGTCACGGGGACACCTCTCGGGATCCGGCCTCCCATTCAATCACACGCCGCGATAAGTCTTTTCCATGAGACGGGACACGTGGCCCGACGGCAGATGCTGTGCGGGCAATCAATTCGCTGTTCGATCTGCCTGCTCATGGTCGTGAACAGGATTAGGAGATTGAGCTGGCTGATGGCGCGCGCATAGCCGAGTTCCTAACGGCCGTCGCTACGCGCCGGCTCGATGTCGAATGCCGCAGAGCGTTGACCCTGCTCATCCTTCATTCTTTCACCTATGCCGATCCATCGGACGTTACAGCCGACCTGGTTGCCTCAGGGCGGTCGATCATCCAAATCGACAGCGATCTCCACGAGAGGATGCTGAGCTACTGGTACGACGGATTTCTCGAGCACGAAGGTTAGGTCCGGTCGATTTTGCGTTGAATCCGGGCTCCTGCCGCCGCGAGTTGGAGCCAGGGAGAGCGGAGTTGGAGTTGACCCCGTTCCGTGGATAGTGACGGGGTTGGGTGTCAGCTCTCAGGCTGTATCGTCATCTCGTAGGCGATCGGAAACAGGTAGCTCTGGGTGGAGTGTCGCTATCCTGGACTGTACTAGCCCTCCATGTAGCTGAAGACAGTCATCCTGACCTCGCGTTGAGAGGCGAAGCGGCGCGGGCGAGGAGTTCGCATTCCAGGGTAGCAAACAAGCGCTTGGACATGGCGTTTCCGTAAGCGTGACCGATCGATCCCATGGAAAGCCGGCTTCACGGCAGCGTCCGACGGCGAAAGAGGTGTATTGGCTGCCATGAGGGCCTGCGTCAGTATCTTCTGGCCGATGCCGGGGACATTTCGCGCAAGATTGGTGAAGCGCAACTCGCCATGCTCACCATCCTAATAAATCGAAGCTGAATATTTATAAATAAATTTCTTTCTGGTGGAATAAATCTTTTGCGTTCCTACTTTCTATCACGCATTCCGTGGATGAGTTAAGGATCGTCACGAATGATGGAGTTTTCTTAATGAAACCCTCCGGCAACACCATCCTCATGACCGGCGGTGGCTCGGGCATCGGCGCCGCGTTGGCGCAGCGTTTCCACGATGAAGGCAATGCCGTGATCGTGGCCGGCCGCCGAAAAGACGCGCTGGATCACGCCTGCGAAGGGCGGGCTAGCATGCATGCGATGACGCTCGACATCGAGAGCGCCGTAGCGATCGACGCATTCGCGCAGGAGATCGTCGCGAAGTTCCCTGCGCTGAATATCGTCGTCAACAATGCCGGCATCATGCGATCGGAGCGGCTGGAGAGCCGTCGCGACCTCGCCGATGCCGAGACGACCATCGCCACCAATCTGCTCGGCCCGATCCGCATGACCAACTCTCTGGTAGACCATCTTGTCGCCCAGCCCGATGCCGCGATCGTCAATGTCAGTTCGGGTCTCGCTTTCGTGCCGATGTTCACCACCCCGACCTACAACGCGACCAAGGCCGCGATCCACTCCTACACGCTGTCGCTGCGCGAGGCGCTGAAGGGCAAGGTCGAGGTCATCGAACTGGCGCCGCCTGGCGTGCAGACCGGTCTCACGCCGGGACAGGAAACCCGCGCCGGCTACCAGCCGCTAGGGGAGTTCATCGACGAGGTGATGGCCCTGTTCAATCAGCAGCCGACGCCCCAGGAGATCGTCGTACCCCGAGCACGTCTCCTGCGCTCCGCCGAAGCCGAGGGGCGCTTTGATGCGGCTTTCGAGGCCCTCAGCGACTTGGCACGCAAAGCACGCGGCGATTGAGCTGGGCCAGGGCGCCCATCGAATGCCGCTGTGGTGTCCATGCACTATCGGACGTTCTATCGCTCGATTCTGGAGGGGGCCGGAGCCATGGTTCCCTGTATCCTCGGCTTCGGCCCGCCAGCACACGCCTTGGGCGACATGCGCCTGTGTGTCCGGCGGGATCGGCTCACTCGGGTCGGATCTGCTCGCATTCGACGAGATTGTTGGGAGTTGTGACGCAGCGGTGCGATGGCGGGTTGGGGGCTGGCTTGGAGACGCATCCCCCCAGCCAGACGAGAGCCAGCGCTACAATCAGAAGCCGGGCGGGGAGCATCTCAGTTCCTCCTCTGCAGCGCTTCGGTCATTGCCGGGGCAGCGGCGGATGACCGCCCTTCATAGCCTCTTCCGCGCTCCCCTAGGATATCGACATGCAGCCATCAGGCGGGATTCATGTGCTGCCCACCGGGCGATAGCGGCGCGACGCAGCCGGCGGAGGCCGGCGTCGAAGCGCGGTGTCAGGCGGGCAGACCCGATCACGAAACGCTCGCTCTGACCTTTCGGCGGGTGCCATGCCTCGCGCGCGCGCCCGCCTCGGAACTCCGTACGCCGGTTCGATGCCGTGTCCTGTCGTCTGACACGCGCATGGACGTTCGGAAGAGTATGCGTGGGACCCGCCGCGACGGAGTGGCACGGGCGGGGGAGAGCTACTAAACCCTCGATCCGGATCTCGCGCAGCGCCGCGGATCATCCGTCGAAGGTGCGGGTGTAAGCTTGACGCGCCGGCCGCCGGACGAAAGATGAGCCGGTGAGGAGTGTCCGATGAAACTGGTTCGCCGTGCCGCCCTGGTCGCGCTCGGGCTTTCGATCGCCGGCGGTGCCACCGCGCAGGTCCAGCGCGAGGTGGGGCCGGGCCATCTGCCGCCCATCGCCCGCGACTACAAGAGCCAGATCGTCTCCTGGTCGCGCGCCTTCTTCGCGGATCCCGCCGCCGTGCGAGGGACGCTGCTGTCCGACCCCGTCCTCATACGGGACGATACGGGCCGGCTCCTGTGGCTCGTCTGCCTCCAGGCCGACAACACCTATCCCTATGCGCGCCAGCCGCAGCCGGATCGGCACGCCTTCGGCTTCGCGCCGAACTATTTCTCGGCCCCGAACGAGCGCCGCTTCTCGACGCTGACGCGCGAGGATTGCGACGCGCGCAGGCTCACCTGGCGCCCGTTCCGGACGACATCGCACGCCCGGCTGCGCTGACGCCGCCGCGTCACGCGGTCAATCGTCGTGCCGGTCGCGGCGCGGGTCGGACCGCCGGAGGCGCGAGGCGAGGAGTTCGCCCTGGCTCTGGAGAACGGGATAGGCCGCTCCGGCCACGAGGTGGTCGTTGACCCGCTTCAGATCCCGCAGGATGTCGAGATCGGCCGGATCGGCCTTCGTCGCGCCGGGCCGGCGGGCACGCATCGCCTCGAAATGCTCCTCGACCGCATCCGCTTCGAGGTCCCGGAAGATCGATTTCTCGTCGGCGAGCTGGCGCGCGGCCCGAACGTCCTCCGTGACGAAGACGGAGGTCGCAGCCCGTAGGTTCGCCTCGAGGCGCGCGAGCATGTCGAGCGCGCGGTCGCGGCTTTCGGCCATCGGTGCGACGCCGTGTTTCAACCTCTTGCCGGCGAGGGCGACGACGTTCTTGTCGAGGATGTCGCCGGCATGTTCGAGATTGGTCGAGAAGGCGAGGATCGCCGCGGCGCGGCGGTGATCGGCGGCGCTCATGTCGTCGGCATCGAGACCCGTCACATAGGTGGCGATGGCATCGTCGAGGCTGTCGAGCACGTCGTCCGTGCGGCGAATCTCGGCGATGCGGCCGCGATCGGCGCTCTCGAGGGATTCGCTCGCCCCCTTCAGCATCGTCTCCAGCACGTCCGCCATCCGCAAAGCCTCGCGCGCGGCGAAGCCGAGCGCGATCGCCGGCGTCCGCAGCGCGCCCTGGTCGAGATAGATGGGCTGGCCGGGATCGACGGCGTCGATCCGGGTCGGCAGGAGCCGGCGCAGCATCGCCGCCAGAGGGTCGAGCAGCGGCAGGAAGAGGAGGGCCAGACACAGGTTGAAGATCGTGTGGAAGTCGGCCACCGCCCGCGAGGCGTTCGGCTGCCAGGCGACCAGGAGCGGCCCCACGATGCCGAGGAGCGGCAGGAAGATCAGGCATCCGACGACGCGGTTGAGGAGATTGCCCACCGAGACCCGCCGGCCAGCCGCATCGCCTCCCGCTCCGCTTTCCAGGAGAGGATTGATCGCGCTGCCGAGATTGGCGCCGATCACCATGGCCATCGCCGCTTCGAGCGGCAGGACGCCCCGTTCGGCCAGCGACATCACCAGCAGCACCACCGCGACGCTCGAATGGGCGAGCCACGTCACCAAAGCCGCGGCGAACATGGCGACGGCGCGATCCGTCGCGATGAGCCCGAGCAACGTGCGGAGGGAAGGGCTGTCCTCGTAGGGCTGGAGCAGGTCC
The DNA here is from genome assembly GCF_004363955.1 of Enterovirga rhinocerotis. GTDB lineage: Bacteria > Pseudomonadota > Alphaproteobacteria > Rhizobiales > Beijerinckiaceae > Enterovirga > Enterovirga rhinocerotis. The sequence continues at coordinate 1,466,459 of NZ_SNZR01000011.1, read as the reverse complement.
AGCATCCGGGACAGGGCGAAGAGCATCAGGCCGAGCCCGATCGCGACGCGGCCGAAATCGCGCGTCCGCGCCGACGTACCCTTCCGGAACATCACCACGCCGAAGAGGACGAGGATCGGCGCGACGTGTGAGATGTCGAACGAGAGGGCCTGGACGATGAGCGTCGTGCCGACATTGGCGCCGAGCATCACCGCGAGGGCGGGAACGACGGAGACCGCCCCGCTCGCCGCGAAGGACGCGGCCATCAGGCCCGTCGCGGTCGAGGATTGCAGGATGGCGGTGACGCCGAGCCCTACGAGCGCCGCCCGCAAGCGGTTCCCCAGCGCGGCTTCCAGCGACCGGCGGAGCTGCGCGCCAAAGGCGCGCTGGACGCCGCTCTGCACCATGTGCAGCCCCCACAGCAGGAGCGCGGCGCAGCCGGCGAGGTCGAGGAGGGTGAGGATCGTGGTCGTTCTCCGGCAGAGCCGTTCGCCCAGCGCCGCCCGTCCCGCTTCGGGGCGATGCGATCCGGGCCCGTGTTAGGCAAACGATAACGTCGAGATGTCCTTAATGCCACCACTCCGATTCGAGCGAAGGTCTGCGTCCGATGTCGCGTTATAACTGGGCCGCGCCTGCAAAGCTCTTCTTCTGGCCGGCCGATGACGGTTCGGAGGAAGAAGTCGTGTACCCGACGCTCGACGACGCCATCCGGGCCGCCGGAGACGGCGACGGCGAGCATGCCTGGATCATCACCCAGGACGGCGACATCCTCAATCCGCGCATGATCGAGACGCTGCGCGAGGAGCTGGCCAGCCGCCGTCGCGGCAAGAAGGCCCGCGGCTTCTCGCTGTTCCCGTGGGCGCGGGCCGCCTGAATCAGGCGACCTTCCGGGCCTGCGGGAAGCGGCTCGCCAGTCGCGGCTCCTTTTCCGGCGCGATCCGGACGAGAAGGCTGATCGTGCCGCCCTCCCCGTCGTGCCGCCGGATCACCTCGGCCTCCTCGTAGAGCCAGTTGAGGGCCGCGCCCTCCGTGGTGTCGAGCGCGATGTCGAAGGTCGGCCGGCCGCGCGCCACGGCCCGTTCGATCCCCGCCAGGAGTTCCGCGATCCCCTCCCCGCTCAGGGCGGAGACGAGGCTTGGGCGCCGCTCGGCCGGCATGCGCGCGATCGTCCCGCCCAGCCGCTCGCGTTCCTCCGGCGACAGGAGGTCCGCCTTGTTCCAAACCTCGATCAGCCGGGACCGGTCGTTGGTGTCGATGCCGAGCTGGCCGAGCACGTTCTCGACATCGGCCGCCTCGGCCTCGCTCTCGACGCCCGAGATGTCGCGGACATGCAGCAGGACGTCCGCCTCGACGACGTCTTCCAGCGTCGCCCGGAAAGCCGCCACCAGCATGGTCGGAAGCTCGGACACGAAGCCGACGGTGTCCGACAGGATCGCCGTCGCCCCGTGCGGCAGCTTGATCGCGCGGGCGGTCGGATCGAGCGTCGCGAAGAGGAGGTCCTCGGCGAAGACCTCGGCCTGGGTCAGGCGGTTGAAGAGGGTCGACTTGCCGGCATTGGTGTAGCCCACCAGCGCGACGATCGGGTACGGCACGCGGCGCCGGCTCGCGCGGTGGAGCGTGCGCGTCTGCCGCACACCCTCGAGATCGCGCTCGATGCGTCGCATGCGGTCCTGGATCTGGCGGCGGTCGGCCTCGATCTGCGTCTCGCCGGGGCCGCCGAGGAAGCCGAAGCCGCCGCGCTGGCGTTCGAGATGGGTCCAGGAACGGACGAGGCGGCTCTTCTGATAGGCGAGATGCGCGAGTTCGACCTGGAGCGTGCCCTCCTTGGTCCGGGCGCGCCGCCCGAAGATTTCGAGGATCAGGCCCGTCCGGTCGATGACCTTGGCGCCCCAGGCCTTCTCGAGGTTGCGCTGCTGCCCCGGGGAGAGCGCACAATCCATCACGACGAGCTCGATCTCCTCGGCCGCGACGATGCCCGCGATCTCGTCGACCTTCCCGCTGCCGAGATAGGTCGCCGGACGCGGCGTCGTGATCGGGATGATGCTCTGCGACACGACCTCGAGCTCGATGGCGAGCGCGAGCCCATAGGCTTCTTCGAGCCGGGATTCGGGGGGACGCTGCGGCGCAAGGGGGGCGGCAGCCCCTGCCCTCTCCCCGGCGCCGGAGGAATTTCGCGTCCGGACGACATAGGGGCCGAGGACGAGCGTGCGGGTATGGGCCGCGACCTCCCGCTCCGGCGGATCGCGCTGGAGGGCGTTTTTTCCGGCCCGCCCTTCCCCCGGAGCGCGGGGCGCCGTCACGAGACCGGCCCCGACGAAGCCCGGGCCGCAGAGGCAGCGGCTCTCGGACTTGTCCGAGAGCCGGCGGCAGTCAGCCGGATATTCAGGCCTTGTCGAGCTCTTCGGGCTCGAAGAGCTGAACGGGATGACCAGGCATGACCGTGGAGATCGCGTGCTTGTAGACGAGCTGCGAATGTCCGTCGCGGCGGAGCAGCACGCAGAAGCTGTCGAACCAGGTGACGATCCCTTGGAGTTTGACGCCGTTCACCAGGAAGATGGTGAGCGGAACCTTGTTCTTCCTGACATGGTTCAGAAAGGTATCTTGTAGGTTTTGGCCGCGTTCGCTCGGCATGAGTTTGTCCTGTCGGCCCAGTCCGCCGGTCCCGATCGGGCCGTTTGTTGTCGTTGATCGGACCCGCGAAGAGTCCTTTGACCGGCCATGCCATTACAGGCCGGTCCTTGCTGCAACGCAAGAGATTTCCGTCGGAAGGCGCTGGAATCGTCAACCCCCGATACCCAAAAGCTTCAGCTTCCGGTGAAGCGCCGAGCGCTCCATCCCGATGAATTCGGCCGTGCGGGAGATGTTGTTCGAGAACCGCGCGATCTGGGCGACGAGATACTCGCGCTCGAAAATCTCGCGCGCCTCGCGCAGGGGGAGGCTCATCAGGCGCTCCCCGCCGGCGCCGTTCGGCGTCGAGGGGACGAGCGCACCGATCTCCGAGGGCAGCATCTCCGCCGTGATCTCCTGGTCGGGATCGCCCGCCGTCAGGATCATGAGGCGCTCGACGTTGTTGCGGAGCTGACGGACGTTGAAGGGCCAGTCATGCGATTGCAGGACGGCCATCGCCTCGTCGCTGATGCGGCGCTTCGCGAGCCCGGTCGAGGCCGAGATCTGATCCTGGAAGAACTCGATCAGCTCCGGCACGTCCTCGCGCCGCTCCGAGAGGGCCGGCACCCGGATCGGGATGACGCTCAAGCGATGGAAGAGATCCTCCCGCATCCGGCCCGCCGCGATCTCCGTCGGCAGGTCACGGCTCGACGAGGAGATGATGCGGACGTCGACATGGACCCGGGTCGAGCCGCCGACGCGCTGGAAGTTCTGATCGACGAGCACCCGCAGGATGCGGCCCTGCACCTCGCGCGGCATGTCCGCGATCTCGTCGAGATAGAGCGTGCCGCCATGGGCTTCCTCGAGAGCGCCGATCCGGCGTCCGCCGTCGCCGTTCGCCTCGATGCCGAAGAGTTCGGCCTCCATGTTGTCGGGCGTGATCGTCGCCGCGTTCAGGACCACGAAGGGTCCGGATGCGCGCGAGGACATCGAATGGAGCGTGCGCGCGACGAGCTCCTTCCCGGCGCCCGGTGCACCGGCGACGAGGATGCGCGCATTGGTCGGCGCCGCGCGCTCGATCGCCTGCCGCAGGTGGTTGATCACGGGCGAATGCCCCGCGATCCGGCTGGCCTGCGTCGAGCGGGATTTCAGGTCCTTGACCTCGCGCTTCAGCCGCCAGGCCTCGAGCGCACGCTCGGCGACCAGCACCAGGCGATCGGCCTTGAACGGCTTCTCGATGAAGTCGTAGGCTCCGGCCCGGATCGCCGAGACGGCCGTCTCGATATTGCCGTGCCCCGAGATCATCACGACCGGCAGGTCGGGATGGTCCTTCATCACGAGCTCCAGCACCTGGAGCCCGTCGAGGCGGCTTCCCTGAAGCCAGATGTCCAGGAAGACCATGTGAGGCCGCCGGGCCTCGATGGATGCGAGGGCCTCGTCCGACGAGGCCGCAGTCCGCGTCCCGTGGCCCTCGTCTTCCAGGATACCGGCGACGAGTTCGCGAATATCGGCCTCGTCGTCGACGATGAGGATATCGGTGCTCATGCCGTGGCGCGCTCCCGCTCGTCTGTCGCAGGCGGCACGGAGGCCGCCGCACCTGCTGTGTGAAGGGGGAAGTGCAGGCGGACCAGGCCGCCGCGACCCGCCGGGTTGTCGAGCAACTCGATCCCGCCCCCGTGCTCTTCCAGAATCTTGCCGACGATCGCGAGGCCGAGGCCCGTGCCCCCGTCGCGCGTCGTCATATAGGGCTCCAGCAACCGCTGCCGGCCCTCGGCCGGGAAGCCCTTGCCGTTATCGGCGATGTCGACGACGACCTCGCCGTCGGCATGGCGCACCGACACCTCGACGAGCCCGTCACCACGGCCGATCTCGGGCACCGCGGTGATCGCCTCCGTCGCGTTCTTGACGATGTTCTGCACCGCCTGCGCCAGCAGCCTGCGGTCGAAATTCGCGACCAGGGGCGTGTCGGGCAGCGTGTCGCGGAACACGATGTCCGGGTGGGCCGTCCGCATCATGAAGATGATCTGCCGCACCGTGTCGCTGACATCCTCCGGCGCCATGGCGGGCTTCGGCATGCGGGCGAAGGACGAGAACTCGTCGACCATGCGCTTGATGTCGTCGACCTGGCGGATGATCGTGTTGGTGCACTGATCGAAGATGTCCCGATCATGGGTGATGTTCTTGCCGTATTTGCGGCGGATGCGCTCGGCGGACAACTGGATCGGGGTCAGGGGGTTCTTGATCTCGTGCGCGATCCGGCGCGCGACATCGGCCCAGGCCGAGGTCCGTTGAGCTGTCACGAGATCGGTGATGTCGTCCAGCGTGACGATGAACCCCTTGTCCTCGCCGCGAGCCTGCTCGCTCGTGACGCGCACGTCCAGCGTGCGGTCGCGGTTGCGGCGCGAGATCGGGATCTGTTCCTGGATCAGCCGCAGCCGGCCAGCCTTCGCCTCCTCCAGGAGCTGGGAGATCTCCGGGAGGATCTGGGTGATGGGCTGGCCCAGAAGGTCGTTCCGGCCGGCCTCGAGCAATGCCTCGGCGGAGGGGTTCACGATGGTGACGAGCCCGTGCGAATCGATGCCGATAACCCCGGCGGAGACACCGGATAGAACCGCTTCCATGAACCTGCGCCGACGGTCGATCAGGTCGCTCGCGGCCGTGAGGCCATCGTGCTGGCGACGCAGTTCCGCGGTCATCTTGTTGAACGTCTCGCCCAGATGGGCGAGATCGCCCTCGGCCCTCCGAACGGGGACCTGCACGTAGAAGTTCCCGGTGGCGACCTGATCTGTCGCATGGATCAGGCGCCGGATCGGCGAAACGAGCCGGTTCGCGAAGCTGAGACCGAACCAGATCGCCGATAGCAGCACGATCAGCGCGATCAGCGCGAACATCGAGGCGAAGGCGATCTGGATGCCGACGCGCTTCCTGTCGAGGTCGGTGTAATAGGCGATGCCGGCCGCGGCGATGGCCGGGAACTCGATCGCGCGCGGATCGACCGGCCGGGCCACGTAGAGGATGCGGCCGTCATGGGCCGGCAGCTTGAGCACGGTCCGGAAGATGTTGCCGGCGGCCGGGACGAGGCAGATCGCCTCCGTGTCGCTCGCGTCCTTCAGATCGCTCGCCGTCGGCCCCTTGAGCCCTTCGATCGGCTTGAGCTCGACCGTCTCGACCGCGCGCCCGTCCGGCTCGACGAGCATCGAGAGCGGGAAGCCGAGCGATGCGGCGCGCGACGACATGAACTCGCGGAAGACCTTCCGGTCCGCGTCGAAGAGCACTTTGGCCCGGTTGATGTCGGAGGCCATGAGCTGCGTGTCGCGCGCGAGCGTCCGGCATTGGGTGTCGCGATACGCCTCGGCGATTTCCACCGTGTTCTGCATGAGCGCGCGCAGCGAGCCGGCGAACCAGGGGTCGAGACCCCGATTCAGCGTGAGGCTGGCGACGACCGCGACGAGAATCGCCGGCAGCGCCGCAACCAGGCTGAAGAGCCCGATCACGCGGACGTGCAGGCCCGCACCGGCCACGCCCGCGAGTCGCGAGCGGACGATGTCCCAGGCTTCCCAGACCACGATCCCCGCCAGGATCAGGACCAGGACCATGTTGATGAACAGCACCCAGACGACGACGTCGTGGGTCGGCAGGATCGGCGTCAGGCCGGCGAGCACGAGGAACGTGACCAGCGCCGAGCAGAGCGAGAATCCCACCGCGAGCGCACCGAGCCAGCCGGGGCCGCGTGGGCCCACGCGCCTCAGATCAGCCCCTGCGGCCTGTGCCTTCTCGCTCAATCGTGTCCTCGGACGATCGCCGGCATCAGGAGTGATGCATTGCGGCAACACCCCGGCAATAAGCGCGATCGCGGGCGAAGTCTAGGCAGCGTGGATGCCGCAGGCTCGGCGATCCGTTCAGCGGCTCGTCCGCACGACCTGCAGATCGAGATCCCTCACCTTCTTCCTGAGCGTGTTTCGGTTGACGCCCAGCAGCTCGGCCGCCCTGATCTGGTTGCCGCGCGTGGCCGCGAGGGCCGCGCCCAGGAGCGGGCCTTCGATCTCCCTCAGGATCCGGTGATAGAGCCCGGGCGGCGGAAGAGTGTTGGGGAAACGCTTGAAATAATCCGTCAGGTGGCGCTCGACGGCCATCGACAGGGTCTCGCCGTCGACGGGACCCGTGCTTCCCGGGGCGGAATCGGCCCGAGGGGCGGTGTCGAGTTCCGCCTCGATGATCGGGCCTGTGATCGTCTCCTGGGGATAAAGGGCCGCCAGGCGCCTCACGAGGTTCTCGAGCTCGCGCACGTTGCCCGGCCAGCGATAGCGCTTCAGCCGCTCCATCGCCTCGGTGTCGATCTGCTTGCGCGGAAGCCCCTCCTTCTCGACGAGCGCCACGAAGTGACGGACGAGATCGGGCAGATCCTCGCTGCGCTCGCGCAGGGGCGGCAGCCGCAGCGGCACGACGTTCAGCCGGAAGAACAGATCCTCGCGGAAGATGCCGCTCTGGATCGAGATCCGAAGATCCTTGTTGGTCGCGGCGATGATGCGCACGTTCGTCTTGATCGGCACGCGGCCGCCGACGGTCGTGTATTCGCCCTGCTGAAGCACGCGCAGCAGCCGCGTCTGGGCCTCCATCGGCATGTCGCCGATCTCGTCGAGGAACAGGGTGCCGCCCTCGGCCTGCTCGAAGCGGCCCGACGAGCGCTGGAGCGCGCCGGTGAAGGCGCCCTTCTCGTGCCCGAACAGCTCCGACTCGATGAGGTCGCGCGGGATCGCCGCCATGTTGACCGGGACGAAGGGTCCCTTCCGGCGCTTGCCGTAATCATGGAGCGCGCGGGCCACCAGTTCCTTGCCCGTGCCGGATTCGCCGGTGATCATCACGGTGAGGTCGGTCGGCATCAGGCGCGCCAGGGCGCGGTAGATCTCCTGCATGGCCGGCGAGCGGCCGACCAGCGGGATGTCCTCGTTATCGGGAATTCCGTTCTGCGCCACATTGCCCCGCGGGCGGGACAGCGCGCGCCCGACGATGGCGACGAGCTCCTTCAGGTCGAAGGGCTTGGGCAGGTATTCGTAGGCTCCGCGCTCGGAGGCGCGGATGGCGGTCATGAAGGTGTTCTGCGCGCTCATGACGATGATCGGCAGTTCGGGCCGAACCTTCTTGATCCGCGGCAGCAGATCGAACGCGTTCTCGTCCGGCATGACGACGTCGGTGATGATCAGATCGCCGTCGCCCTGCGCCGCCCAACGCCAGAGGGTGGCGGCGTGACCCGTCGACCTGACGTCGTAGCCCGCACGGGACAGGGCCTGGTTGAGCACCGTTCTGATGGCGGCGTCATCGTCGGCCAGCAAGATTTGTCCGCTCGGCATTCTGTCCGCCTCAAAGCTCCGCTGCGCGCCCGTCATGGGCGCTGAAAATCGGCAGGCGAACCCGGAAGGTTGTCCTGCGCGGCGCGGGGTCGCATTCGATGACGCCGCCATGCCCGCCGACGATCTTGGCCACCAACGCAAGGCCCAGGCCACTTCCTTGGGCCTTCGTCGTGACGAAGGGGTCGAAGAGGTGCGGCAGGAGGTCCTCCGGCACGCCGGGGCCGTTGTCCTGGATCGAGACCTCGATCGGCAGGGCGACCCGCCCTCCCCTCGATCCGGGCATCTCGAGCCGGACGCCGGCCCGGAAGGCGGTCGACAGCACGATCTCGCCGTCGAGCGCGTCCGGCCCGATGGCTTCCGCGGCGTTCTTGAGCAGGTTCAGGAAGATCTGGATGAGCTGGTCGCGGTTGCCGTCGACCGGCGGGAGCGACGGGTCGTAGGCCTCGACGATCCGGATGTGCTGGGCGAAGCCCGACAGGGCGAGGCGCCGGACATGATCGAGCACCCCGTGTACGTTGACCGGCCCGCGATCCACGGGCCGCTCGTCTCCGAACAGCTCCATGCGCTCGACGAGGCCGACGATCCGGTCCGTCTCCTCGCAGATCAACCGCGTCAGTGCGCGGTCCGCCTCGTCGACCGACGTCTCCAGAAGCTGAGCCGCACCGCGGATGCCGGAGAGAGGGTTCTTGATCTCGTGGGCGAGCATCGAGCCGAGCGCGGTCAGCGACCGGGCGGCGCCGCGATGCGACAGCTGGCGGTCCATCTTGTCGGCGATGGTCCGCTCCTGGATCAGGAGGACGACCGTGCCCTCGTCCCCGAGCGGCGTCGCGAAGACGTCGACCGTCCGCTCGGAGCCGTAGCGGGGGCTTGCGAGTTCCACCCGATGTTCGCTCACCGCGGAGCGGCGGCGACGGACCTCCTCGACCAGCCCGTAGGCCGGCGAGTCGAACGGGACGATGTCGGAGAGCTTCTGCCGCCGCAGCACGCGCAGGCTGAGCTGGAAGAAATCCTCCGCCGCGTGGTTGCCGTCCACGACCTCGTCCGTCGGCCCGATCGTCAGGATCGGCAGAGGGAGGGCATTGACGATCTGCTCGGGGGTCGACTGGCTCATGCGGCGTCTCGCAAAGGCTCCTCGTAGAGCCGCGACAGCAATCGGAGCACCAGTTCGGGCTCCTCGGTGGTGACGAGGAGCTGACGCTCGCCCGCCGGAAGACCGAAACCCGCCTCCCGCGCCCGATCGGCATAGGCGGCGAGGTGCTTTCGGGCGTGGCGGATGCCCATCCTGGCTCCATAGAGGCTGAGCAGCCCCTCGTAATGGTCGATCGCAGCCTCGCTCCTGTCCGCATGGGACGGAGCGGCCCGGACCTCGCCGGCGAGGGCGGACCCGATCTGGCCGATGATCCAGGGCTGCCCGAGGGCGGCGCGGCCGACCATCACCGCAGCGGCTCCGCTCGCAGCGAGGCATTGCCGCGCAGTCGCGAGATCGACGACGTCGCCGTTCGCGGCGACGGGGACGGCGCAGCCCTGCACGACCTCGGCGATCGCCGCCCAATCGGCCGTGCCGGTATAGAATTGCTGGCGGGTTCGGCCATGGACCGTCACCGCGACAGCGCCGAGCCCCGCCGCTCCGACGGCCAGATCCCTGGCGTTGCAGCTCCTGTGGTCCCAGCCGAGCCGCATCTTCACCGTGACGGGAACGGAGACCGCGCCGACCACCGCCTCGACGATGCGGAGCGCGAGGGGCAGCTCCCGCATGAGCGCGGAGCCCGCCAACCCGCCCGTCACCTTCTTGGCCGGACAGCCCATATTGATGTCGATGACATCGGCGCCGGCGGCTTCGGCCAGGCGCGCGCCCTCCGCCATCCAGCGCGGATCGCGGCCCGCGAGCTGGATCACATGTGGGCGGATCCCCTGTCCCTCCGACCGCAGCCGTGCTTCCTCGTCTCCGCGGACGAGCCCGGTGGCCGCGACCATTTCGGAGACGACGAGCCCCGCCCCGAAACGCGAGGCGACGCGCCGGAATGCGACGTCGGTGATGCCGGACATCGGCGCGAGGATCGCCGGGGGCAGGGAGAAGGCGGGGCCTGCGCGCAAACCAATTGCCTAAAATATAATCACGTCGCTATCTGCACGAGCAGTAGTCAATTTTGAGGCGCTTCTCAATGGGGCATCTTTGCAGAGCTGGGATGCCGCCGTATTGAGCGTCGCATCCGACCGACCGGGCCTGTTCGTGAAAACCATCGCCATCATCGTTGCGGCCGGACGGGGCCATCGCGCGGGCCAGGGCCTGCCGAAACAGTACCGCACCGTGGCCGGGCGTCCCGTCCTCGCCCACACGCTCGAGCCGTTTCTGACCCATCCCGGGATCGACGCCGTGATCTGCGCGATCCATCCGGACGATCGCGACCTCTACGACACCGCGGTGGCCGGTCTGCCCGGCCGCGAGCGTCTTCTCGAGCCGGCGCATGGGGGAGCGACGCGGCAGGATTCGGTGCGTCTCGCGCTGGAGGCGCTGGGCACCCGGGAAGCCCTGTGCCTCGTCCACGACGCCGCCCGCATGTTCGTCGACACCGCCTTGCTCGACCGCGCGCTGGCGGCCGGCCGCAGCCATCCGGCCGCCCTTCCCGGCATCGCCGTCACCGACACCATGAAACGCGTCGCGCCGGACGGGCGGGTCGCGGAGACGGTCGAGCGGAGCGAACTCCGCGCCGTTCAGACTCCGCAGGTTTTCGCCTATCCTGCCCTCCTCGATGCCCATCGCCGCGCCGCATCGGCCGGCCGGCACGATTTCACGGACGATGGCGGGCTCGCCGAATGGGCGGGCCTCGCGGTCCATATCTTCGAAGGCGACGTTGCGAATATGAAGGTCACTCATCCTGCCGATTTCGACGAGGCGGAGCGCCGTCTCGGGGGGCGGACGCTCGTCTCGCGCCTCGCGACCGGCTTCGACGTGCACATCTTCGGCGAGGGCGACCACGTCTGGCTCGGCGGGGTGAAGGTGCCGCACGAGCGGGGGACCGTGGCGCATTCGGACGGGGACGTGGTGCTCCACGCGCTCACCGACGCCGTCCTCGGCACGCTGGCGGACGGCGATATCGGCACGCATTTCCCGCCGAGCGATCCGCAATGGAAGGACGCGTCCTCCGACCGCTTCCTGGCCTTCGCCGTGGAGCGGGTCCGCGAGGCCGGCGGGATCGTCGATCACCTCGACGCGACCGTCCTGTGCGAGCGGCCGAAGATCGGCCCGCATCGCGAGGCGATCCGCGCCCGCATCGCCGAGATCGCGGGCGTGCCCCTGTCCTCCGTGTCGATCAAGGCGACGACGACGGAGCGCCTCGGCTTCACGGGGCGCGGCGAGGGCATCGCCGCCCAGGCGGCGGCCTCCGTACGCCTGCCGGAGAGCCGTTGATGGACGCCCCTGCCCTGCTCGACGCCTACAAGGCGCGGGGTTGGATGCTCGCGACGGCGGAATCCTGCACCGGCGGGCTCGTCGCGGGGCGCCTGACCGATATCGCCGGCTCCTCGGCCGTCGTCGAGCGCGGCTTCGTCACCTATTCGAACGAGGCCAAGACGGAGATGCTGGGCGTCGACGCAGCCCTGATCGCGGATCACGGCGCCGTGAGCGAAGCGGTGGCGCGCGCCATGGCGGAAGGCGCGGTCGTCCGTTCGCGTGCGGATGTCGCGGTCGCGATCACCGGCGTCGCGGGACCGGGCGGAGGCACGGCGACGAAGCCCGTGGGCCTCGTCCATTTCGGCCTCGCGCGGCAGGGCGCGCAGACGCGCCATCTCGAACGGCGCTACGGCGATCTCGGGCGCGAGGAGATCCGGCGCCGGGCCGTCGCGGACGCGCTCGGACTTCTCGCGGGCGCGCTCGACGATTGACCGCCGCTCACCCCGGCGAAAGCCGGGGTCCAGGCACGCGTGGGTGCTGGGTGTCGGCTTTCGCCGGCAGCAGCGGAAGGCCGGAGCGCTCGTTCGGGCTCAGCTTCGCCCGTAGACGAGGTCCGCCCGGCTCTCGAAAGCCGTCGTGAACATCCGGAACGCGCGCTCGAACATCGTGCCCATCAGCATGCCGAGGGCGCGCGAGCGGAACTCGTAGTCGATGAAGAACCGAACCTCCGAGCCGCCGCCTTCGACGGGACGGAATTCCCATCGGTTCTCCAGGTACTTGAACGGTCCGTCGATATAGCTGACGTGGATGTCGAACGCGGCCCGGTCCGTCGTCACCTTGGTGGTGAAGCGCTCGGCGATCGCCTTGTAGCCGACCCGCATCTCGGCCACGAGCGTCTCCTTGCCGTCCTCTGCCGGGATCCGGCGCAGGACACGGAGCCCCGTGCAGAGCGGCAGGAACTCCGGATAGCGTTCGACGTCGGCCACGAGATCGAACATGTTCTCGGCCGTGTGCGGCACGCGGCGGGTGGTGCGGAAGGATGGCATGAAGCGCGATCGTCAGGAGCGGGACGTGGCGGCCGCGAGATCGGCCTCGCGCTTCGCGCGCAGACGCGCGAAATCCTCGCCCGCATGGTGGGAGGAGCGCGTGAGCGGCGTCGCGGAGACGAGGTGGAAACCCTTCGCGTAGGCCGAGGTTTCGAAGCTCTTGAACTCGTCCGGCGGCACGAAGCGGATCACGGGATGGTGCTTGCGGGTCGGCTGCAGGTACTGGCCGATGGTCAGGAAGTCGACATCGGCAGACCGCAGGTCGTCCATCAGCTGGAGCACCTCGTTCCGCTCCTCGCCGAGCCCGACCATGATGCCGGATTTCGTGAAGATCGACGGATCGAGCTCCTTGACGCGCTGGAGCAGGCGCACGGAATGGAAGTAGCGGGCGCCGGGCCGGACGGTGAGGTATTTCGACGGCACGGTCTCGAGATTGTGGTTGAAGACGTCCGGCTTCGCCTCGACGACGACCTCGAGCGCTCCCTTCTTGCGCAGGAAGTCCGGGGTGAGGATCTCGATGGTGGTGCCGGGCGACTGCGCGCGGATCGCCCCGATGACGCGGGCGAAATGCAGCGCTCCGCCATCCTTCAGGTCGTCGCGGTCGACGGAGGTGATGACGACGTGCGAGAGGCCGAGCTTGGCCACGGCATCGGCGACCTTGGCCGGCTCGTCCTGATCGAGCGCATCCGGCATACCCGTGCGCACGTTGCAGAAGGCGCAGGCCCGCGTGCAGGTGTCGCCCATGATCATGAAGGTCGCGTGCTTCTTCTCCCAGCACTCGCCGATATTGGGGCAGCCGGCCTCCTCGCAGACGGTGACGAGCTTGTTCGCCTTGACGATCCGGTTCGTCTCGGCCCAACGGGGAGAGCCCGGCGCCTTGACGCGGATCCAGTCGGGTTTCCTCGCCACCGGCTGATCGGGCCGATGGGCCTTCTCGGGATGGCGGGGACGCCGATCCTGGCTCAGGAGATCGAGAACGAGGGCCATGTGCTAACCAGGCCGCAGGGAACGCGGCGCGCGACTGATATAGGCTGGCGAGCGCTCACTCGCCAACACGCAACGGAACCCTCGATCAGCCAGGATGTCCCGGATCGTCATTTCCTATCGCCGGGCTGATTCGGCGGCCATCTCCGGCCGCATCTTCGACCGGCTCAGCCAGCGTTACGGGACCGGCTCCGTCTTCATCGACGTCGACGAGATTCCGTTCGGGATCGATTTCCGCGAGCATATCGCCGAGGTGCTTGCCGTCTGCGACGTCGTGATCGCGGTGATGGGGCCGCGCTGGGTGACGGGCACGGGCGACGTCCCGCGGATCATGGAGGATACCGATCCGGTCCGGATCGAGGTCCAGGCGGCGCTGGAGCGCGGCATTCCGGTGATTCCGGTCCTCGTCGAGGGGGCCTCGATGCCGGAGCCCGCCGACCTGCCCGCGCCCCTGACCTCCCTCGCCTATCGGAATGCCTGCGAGGTCGCCTCGGGCCGCGATTTCCACGCTCATGTCGATCGGCTGATCCGCGCCATCGACCGGCTGGTTCCCGACGCTGCGCCGAGCGAGCCGAAGCCCGCGCTGGCGGAGCCTCAGGCGCCCTTGCCGCCGGCCCGGTCGGTCAGGCCGGTCGCGTCGTCACGTTTCCGGACAGCGGCCCTGATCCTGTTCCTGGCCCTGCCTCAGATCGCTCAGTTCTCGATGCGCAAGGAGGCTGTCCTCATTGCCCTGATCGCGTCGACGATCGGCGTCGTGGCGCTGATGGACGAAGACGGCCGGCCTCTTCTGAAGCGCCTGACGACAGGCGCCGTCGCGGCGCTGGGGAACATCCTCGTCCAGGGCGCGGCCGGCCTCGCGCGGGCCAGCCTCCTGCCCTGGTGAGCCGGAGGCGCGGTCCGCCGGGAGCGGTTCAGACGGCCGTCGCGGGGAAGGGGCCATCGTCGCTTGCGACTGTCCTGTCGCGGCCGGCCTTCTTCGCGGCGTAGAGACGGGCGTCGGTTTTCCGGTAGAGGCCCTCCCACGTGTCGTCGGGCGCGATCTCGGCCACGCCGAAGCTGGCGGTGATCGGTTGCAGATGCGCGCCCAGCGCATAGCCGTGCGCCGCGATCGCCGCTCTCAGCTGCTCGGCGCAGTCATGAGCGTCACGGAGGCGGGTGGCGGGAAGGAAGACGCCGAACTCCTCGCCCCCGAGCCGAGCCACCACATCGTCCCGACGCGCGTTCGATCGCAGGATCAGACCGACATCCTTGAGAACACGGTCGCCGGCATGATGGCCGCCCGCATCGTTGATCCGCTTGAAGTGATCGATGTCGCAGAGAATGAGCGATGAGACCTCGCCACCCCGCTCCATGTGGGCCTTCGTGATCTCCTCGAATGCGCGCCGGTTGAGAATTCCGGTCAGCCCGTCGACGTCGCGTTCCCGCTTGAGGGTCTCGTAGATGTCGCTGAAGGCGGCCAGGAGGACGGCGAGCGCCACGCCGACGCCGAGCACCGCGAGCGACAGCTGCAGCGTCTGCCAGAACACCGAATTCGCGAAGGCCCGCGCATCGGCCGGCGCCGAGAAACCGATCGTCAGAAGGGTGCGCGGGAAGAACTGGACGCCGAAGGCGAGAAGCACCCAGAACAGGACGCGATCGACGAGGCGGCCGCGGGCCAGCGACCTCGCCCGCAGGGCGGCGGCGAGAATGATGAGGCCGTAGCCGAAGTTCTGGATGTAGACGCGCGCGAGCAGGTTCCGCTCGACGTAGAAGAAGAATCCGAGGAGCGCGACGATTGCGGCCACGGCCGCGAGGTCGACCATCCACCCGAACGGCCGCCCGGAGCGGAGGAGGATGCCCTCCACAGCCAGCATGAGCGCGGCCGTGTAGAGAAGCCCCGAGATAACGGCGTTCAGGCCGGTATCACGGGGCCAGTACAGAATCTGCGAGCTGGCGCCGAGCGCGAAGACGAAGCAGGACGCGGCCAGGAGCGGCAGGTAGCGGAGCCGGGGCTCGATCGACCAGGCCCCCAGGAACGCCATGCCGAAGACGAGCAGCGTTCCCGGCGGGATCAGCGAAAGCGTGATCCGGACGACACCGTCGCCCATCAGGCGGCCACCGCCGCCGCCCCCGAGGCGAGGCCCGGTCGGGGAGCCCCTCCCTGCCTCAAGCCGCGGACCGGGACCATTCAGATGTGGATGGCGCGCCCATAGGCGTCCATCACGCTCTCGTGCATCATCTCCGAGAGGGTCGGGTGCGGGAAGACGGCGTGGATCAGCTCCTCCTCCGTCGTCTCGAGGTTCATGGCGACGACGTAGCCCTGGATCAGCTCGGTCACTTCGGCCCCGACCATATGCGCGCCGATGAGCTGGCCGGTCTTCGCGTCGAAGATCGTCTTCACGAGGCCCTCGGGCTCGCCGAGGGCGATGGCCTTGCCGTTGCCGGTGAAGGGGAAGCGGCCGATCTTGACCTCCCGCCCCTGCTCCTTGGCCTTCGCCTCCGTGAGGCCGACCGAGGCGATCTGCGGCTGGCAATAGGTGCAGCCGGGGATCATCGCCTTGTCCATCGGATGGGTGTGCAGGCCCTTGATGGTCTCGACGCAGATCACACCCTCGTGCTCGGCCTTGTGGGCCAGCATCGGCGGCCCGGCGACGTCGCCGATCGCGTAGATGCCGGGCACGTTGGTGCGCCCGAGGCCGTCCGTGACGACCACGCCGCGCTCGATTTTCACGCCCAGCTTTTCGAGCCCGAGATGCTCCGTGTTGCAGACGACGCCCACGGCCGAGATCAGACGGTCGGCGGTGATCTCCTGCGTCTTGCCGTCGGCCTCGATCGTGGCGGTGACGGAATCGGCGCCCTTGGCGACCTTCGTCACCTTCGCGCCGGTGATGATCTTCATGCCCTGCTTCTCGAAGCGCTTCCTGGCATGGGCCGCGATCTCGGCATCCTCGACCGGCAGGATCTGCGGCAGCAGCTCGACCACCGTCACCTCGGCGCCCATCGTGCGGTAGAACGAGGCGAACTCGATCCCGATGGCCCCGGAGCCCATGACGAGGAGCGATTTCGGCATCGCCTCGGGCACCATGGCCTCGTAATAGGTCCAGATGAGCTTCTTGTCGGGCTCGATGCCCGGCAGGACGCGCGGGCGGGCGCCGGTCGCGACGACGATGTGCTTGGCCGAGTAGGTGCCCGCACCCCTCGCGCCCTTCGGCGCCTCGGCGCGCTTCGTCTCCTTGACCTCGACCTGGCCGGCTTTCGGGATCGAGGCCTCGCCCCAGATCACGTCGACCTTGTTCTTCTTCAGGAGGAAGCCGACGCCGCCAGCGAGCTGCTTCGAGACGCCGCGCGAGCGCTTCACGACCGCGGCCGCGTCGACGCTGACCTTGCCTTCCAGCTTCAGCCCGTAATCGCCGGGGTGCTGCATGTAATGGTAGATCTCGGCCGAGCGCAGCAGCGCCTTGGTCGGGATGCAGCCCCAGTTGAGGCAGATGCCGCCGAGATGCTCGCGGTCCACCACCGCCGTCTTGAAGCCGAGCTGGGCCGCCCTGATGGCCGTGACGTAGCCCCCCGGCCCCGCCCCGATGACGATGATGTCGTAGGACTCGGCCATGCGTGCTCCCTTCCGAATTCCGCCGCGAACCGCGTTGGCCCCATGAAGGCGGCGCCGGGCCTCGGGTCAAGTGCACCCCGGCTCGCCGCCGCGCCCCGGCTCGGCTAGAAGCGACGCATGCAGCCCGTTCCGGATCGCCGCCTCGTCCTCGCCGGCCTCGCCGCGACCCTCGTCCCGCTCAAGGCGGGCGCGCAGCCAGCCGGCGCGGCGATCGAACTCGCGGCCTCGCCGCGCAAGGCCCGCCTCGCGCCGGGCCTCGCGTCCGAGGCCGATCTGTGGAGCTTCGGCGACACGGCGGCTCCCCCCGTACTCCGCGTCCGGCACGGCGAGGAGCTTCGCGTGCGGCTGCGGAACGGCACGCCGAAGCCCCTGTCGGTGCATTGGCACGGGGTGCGCGGTCCGGCCGACCAGGACGGCGTCGGCGGCGTGTCCCAGCCGCCCGTCCGCGCGGGCGAGACCTTCGACTACCGCTTCACGCCGCCTGATCCCGGCACGCATCTCGTCCGCCCCCTCGTCGTCGGCGGAGCGAGCGAGGCGGCGGGTCGCGGCCTCGCGGGGCTTCTCGTCGTCGAGGAGAAGGAGCCCCCGGCCGTCGATGCCGAATTCGCGCTCCTCCTCCGGGATTGGAGGATCGAGCCGTCCGGGGCGCTGTCGCCCTTCGGCCGGCCGGAAGAATCGGCCCTCGCGGGCCGCCTCGGGAACCGCCTCGCCTTGGAGGGCGCCGACGCCCCGAAGAGCGTCACGCTGCCGGCCGGGGCCCGCGTCAGGCTCCGGATCGCCAATGGCTGCAATGCCCGCATCATGCGCATCCGCTTCGACGGGATGAAGGCCTTCGTCGCGGCGGTCGACGGGCAGCCGACCGACACCTTCGAGCCGCTGCGCTCGAACCTGCCCTTCGCACCGGGCACGCGCTACGACGTCTTCTTCGACATGCCGGGCGAAGCGGGCGCGCGCTGCTCGGTGTCGGCGCTGATCGGCCAAGGGCTTCCCATCGTCGAATTCACGGCCGGCGCCGGCAGCGCCGCGGCGAGGCCCGACGTCGTCGCCCTGCCCCCGAACGGCCTCCTGCCGCCGGAGATCAGGCTCCAGAACGCGCTCCGGCCCGAACTCGTCATCGGCGGCGGTGCGACGAGGGGCGCCGATGGCCAGCCGGCCTATCCGAGCGATCCCGCTCGGTCCTGGACCGTCAACGGCAAGCCCGGCGACGCCGCCGCGCCGCCCCTGTTCAGCGCGCGGCGCGGCCAACCCGTCGTGCTCGCCGTGACCAACAACACCGCCTTCGTCCAGCCGGTGCACCTTCACGGCCACGTCTTCCGGCTTCTGCATCCGCTCGACGACGGCTGGGAGCCCTATTGGCTCGACACGATGCAGGTGCCCGAAGGCCGCACGCTCCGCATCGCCTTCATGGCCGACAATCCCGGGCGGTGGACGTTCTCCTCCACCGTCCTCGAGCGCTTCGATACCGGGCTGTGGACGACGTTCCAGGTGGTGTGACGGCCTCTCGGGGGAAATGGCGTCAGAATCCCCCGGTTCGGACAGGGGACACCAACCCTCCCCCCTCCAGGGGAAGGTTGACGGCGAAGCGGGAGAGCACCTGGCCGAACCCTCAGCTCATCTGCACCTCGATGACGCCCGGCACCGCGCGGAGAGCGCCCGCGAGCTGCGGCGAGGCCGGATAGCGGCCGGGCAGCTTCACCTCGACCTCCCGCGCCCCGTCGTCGAGGATGAGGATCAGCGAGACCTCGCCCTCCGAGCGCATGCCGCCGGCCTGGGCTCCCGCCGGTGCCTTGAGGCGCTGCTGCACGCTGACGATGGGACGCGGATCGCGCAGGAAGACGCGCATGTCGTTGCGGTGCTTGCCGAGCGCATCCTGCAACGGCTCGGCCGTCACGATCCGGGCGCGGACATCCTCGCCCTCGACATTGGCCTGGATCGTGAGGAGGAGGTCCCTCCCCGGCTCGAGCAGGTCGCGGAAGGTCGCCAGACCCTCGGAGAAGACGATGGCCTCGTAATGGCCCGTCTGATCCGACAGGTTGACGATGCCCATCTTGTTGCCGGACTTCGTCCGACGCTCCTGTCTGTCGAGCACGCTCGCCGCGACGCGGCCGACCGCCCCGTTTCCGGCCCGTGCCGTCCGGCAGAAATCCACCCAGCTCTGGACGCGCAGCTTCTTGAGCAACTCGCCGTATTCGTCGAGCGGATGGCCGGTCAGGAAGAAGCCGACCGCCTCGTATTCCCGGCGCAGCCGCTCGGAGGCCATCCAGGGCTCGTAGGCCGGGATGCGGAGCGACACGGCCCCGTCCGACATGCCGCCGAACAGGCTGGCGATGCCGCCGGACTGCTCCTGCAGCGCGTTCTGCGCGATGGCCATCATCGAATCGAGCGCCGCGACCGCGCGCGCCCGGTCGGGCTCGATCTCGTCGAGAGCGCCCGCCGCGATCAGGCTTTCCAGCGTCCGCTTGTTGAGGAGGCGCGGATTGATGCGCTCGGCGAGATCGGCGAGGCTCTTGAAGGGCTTATCGCCCCGCGCCGCGACCAGCGACTCGACCGCCGCGCGCCCGACGCCCTTGATGGCCGCGAGCGCATAGCGGATCGCGCCCTTGCCGCCGTCCTCCTCGACCTCGAACAGCACGCCCGAGCGGTTCACGGCCGGCGGTTCGACCTTGATGCCGAGCCTCTGGGCGTCGCGGCGGAATTCCGCGAGCTTGTCCGTATTGTCGAGGGCCATCGTCATACACGCGGCCAGGAACTCGACCGGGTGGTTCGCCTTCAGATAGGCCGTCTGGTAGGCGACGAGCGCGTAGGCCGCCGCGTGGCTCTTGTTGAAGCCGTAATCGGCGAATTTCGCGAGCAGGTCGAAGATGGTGTTCGCGACGTCGTCCGTCAGGCCGCGCTCGGTCGCGCCGGACACGAAGATGCTGCGCTGGGCATCCATCTCCGCCTTGATTTTCTTGCCCATCGCGCGCCGGAGCATGTCGGCGGCGCCGAGCGAGTAGCCGGCGAGGAGCTTGGCGACCTCCATCACCTGCTCCTGGTAGACGATGATGCCGAAGGTCTCGCGCAGGATCGGCGCGAGCTTCGGGTGCGGATACCAGGTGTCTTCCGGGTCCGCGTCGCGGCCGAGCTTGCGCGCGCAATAGACCGGGATGTTCGCCATCGGGCCCGGCCGGTAGAGCGCGACGAGCGCGATCAGGTCCTCGAAGCGGTCGGCCTGCATCTCGACGAGGGCCTTGCGCATGCCCGCCGATTCCACCTGGAACACGCCGACCGTCTCGCCGCGCCCGAGGGTCTGATAGGTCCGCTCGTCATCGAGCGGGAGCGCGGCGAGGTCGACCTCCCCTCCCCGGCTCCGGATGAGCGCGACGGCCCGGTTGAGGATCGTCAGGGTCGTCAGGCCCAGGAAGTCGAACTTCACGAGGCCGGCCGGCTCGACCCATTTCATGTTGTACTGGGTGACGCGCATCCCGGTCTTGGGATCGCGATAGATCGGCACGAGGTCCTGGAGCGGGCGGTCGCCGATGACGATGCCGGCGGCGTGCGTCGAGGCGTGGCGGTGGAGGCCCTCGAGCTTCTTGGCGATTTCGAGCATCCGCCCGACGACCGGCTCCTCCTCCGCCGCGGCCTGGAGCTTCGGCTCGCCCTCGATGGCCTGCTGGAGCGTGACGGGATTGGCCGGGTTGTTCGGCACGAGCTTCGTCAGCTTGTCGACCTGCCCGTAGGGCATTTCGAGCACCCGCCCGACGTCGCGCATCACCCCGCGGGCGAGCAGCGTTCCGAAGGTGATGATCTGGCCGACCTGCTGCTCGCCGTAGCGCTCCTGCACGTAGCGGATCACGCGCTCGCGGCCCTCGACGCAGAAGTCGATGTCGAAGTCGGGCATCGAGACGCGTTCGGGGTTGAGGAAGCGCTCGAACAGGAGGCCGAAGCGGAGCGGATCGAGGTCGGTGATCGTCAGGGCATAGGCGACGAGGGAGCCCGCGCCCGAACCGCGGCCGGGGCCGACCGGGATGTCGTGCTCCTTCGACCACTTGATGAAGTCCGAGACGATCAGGAAGTAGCCCGGGAACTTCATCCGGGTGATGACGTCGATCTCGTAGGCGAGCTGCTTGCGGTAGGTTTCGGCGTCGAGGCCGGGCGCCGGCCCGTGAGCCGCGAGGCGCCGCTCCAGCCCCTCCGCCGCCTGCCGGGCGAGTTCGGCGGCCTCGTCCATCGCTTCGCCTTCCCGGCCGGTCCCGAAGGTCGGCAGGATGGGCTTGCGGGTCCGGACGCGGAACGGACAGCGCATCGCGATCTCGACCGAGGAGGCGAGCGCATCGGGCAGATCGGCGAACAGCGCCTGCATCTCGGCGCGGGTCTTGAAGCGATGCTCGGCCGTCAGCCGGCGGCGGTCGTCGTCGCCGACGACGCGGCCCGAGGCGATGGCGAGGAGGGCATCGTGCGATTCGTAATCGTCGGCCTTGGCGAAGAACGGCTCGTTCGCCGCGACCAGCGGCACGCCGCGCCGGTCCGCGAGCGAGATCAGGTCGCCTTCGATGGCCCGCTCGGCATCGATGCCGTGGCGCTGGATCTCGACATAGAGCCGGTCGCCGAACGCCTCCTGGAGCTGCATCAGGCGGCGCTCGGCGAGATCGCCGCGGGAGCCCTCCCGCAAGGCCGTGTCGAGCGGTCCCGTGAAGCCCCCGGTGAGCGCGACGAGGCCGGTCGCGTGATCGCGCAGGATCGCGGCCGCGACGCGGGGCGCGTCCCCCAGCTCCACGTCGAAATAGGCACGGCTCGCGAGCCGCATCAGGTTCAGATAGCCGTGCTCGGAGCCCGCGAGGAGGACGATATCGGTCGGTTTCGGCGCGGCGGCACGGCTGTTGGGGTCCGGCTCCTCGAAACAGACGGAGAGCTGGATGCCGGCGATGGGCTGGATCCCCTTGCCGGAGAGCTTCTCGGAGAATTCCAGGGCGCCGAAGAGATTGTTCGTGTCCGTGAGCGCGAGCGCAGGCTGCCCATCGGCCTCGGCGAGCTTGACGAGGTCCGAGATCTTGAGCGCCCCCTCCAGCAGCGAGAAGGAGGAATGCACGTGCAGATGCACGAAGCCGATATCGGTGAGGATGGCCACGGCGGTCAGCGTCTCTTCGGTGTGAGGCGACCTTCGCGCGACCGGCGGGCGCTGTCGATTCCTTGACCCGTCCGAATCTGTGGACCCGCCCCGGCGCAGAGGCGGCCGGGCGGAGTTTGGCGCCGCGGCGGATCGATCCTATAGCGCGCTTCCGTCGCATGAGCTCCGAGCGCCCCGTGTCCCCCTCGACGACCATCCTGCCCGGCCTTCAGGCGCTCCGTGCCGTCGCCGCGCTGATGGTCGTCCTGCATCATGCCGAACTGAACCTCCTCCTCGGGTTCGGCTACGGCGTCGCCGAGCGGCTCATCGTCGGCGCGGCCGGGGTGGACGTGTTCTTCGTGATCTCCGGCTTCATCATGCTGGTCTCGTCCCGGCGCCTGTTCGGGACGGCGGCGGGCGCGCGGACCTTCATGGTCAGGCGGCTGATCCGGATCGTGCCGCTCTACTGGGCCGTGACGACGCTCTACGTGGTCGTGGCCCTCGCGATCCCCGCTGCGCTCGCGCGGCCGAGTTCGGGCGGATTGATCCTCGCCTCGTACCTGTTCTGGCCAGCCGCGGCGCCGGACGGGAGCGTGGCCCCGATCGTCGTCGTCGGCTGGACGCTCAATTACGAGATGTTCTTCTACGCGCTGTTCGGCCTCGCCGTCCTCCTCCCCCGGAGACGGGCGATCGCGGCCGTGATCGCGGCGCTGATCGTGATCGCGATGGCGGGAGCACTTCTTCGGCCGGGCTCGACCGCCCTCGCCTTCTGGTCGAACCCCATCATCCTCGAATTCGCGGCCGGCATCCTGCTCGGCGTCGTCTACGAATCCGGCAGGCGCCTCTCGCGGCCGGCCGCGTTCGCGCTCGGTGCCGCGGGGGCCGCAGGCTTCCTGATCCAGATCGGGCAGCCCTTCCTCGGCGGCTGGATGCGGCTCGTCGGCTGCGGCCTTCCGGCCCTGGCGCTGGTCGCGGCCGTCACCCTCGCGAGCGACGATGGGCGAGGCGTCTGGCTGCGCGGGCTCGCCGCGATCGGCGACGCCTCCTATTCGCTCTACCTCACCCATCTCCTGGCGCTGTGGGCGTGCCGGATGATCGCGACCAAGCTCGGCCTCGTCCCGTCAGGCCTGGCCGATGGCATCGTGTTCATGCTGGTCTCGATCGGGGCATCGATCGGCGTCGCCTTCGCCGGCTACGCGCTGTTCGAGCGTCCCGTGACGCAATGGCTGCGCGGGCGCTTCGAGCAGCGCCGCGATCCGTCCGCCGCCTCGGGTGCCGCCCGCCGCGCCTAGAGCGTGCCGAGATGGCGCCCGGTCAGTCGGTCTCGACGACCCGGCCGTCCCTCAGCGTCACGCGCCGATCCATCCGCGCGGCGAGGTCGAGGTTATGCGTCGCGATCAGGGCCGCGACGCCCGAGGCCTGCACGAGCGAGACCATGGTCTGGAAGACATGGGCTGCGGTCTGGGGATCGAGATTGCCGGTGGGCTCGTCCGCGAGGAGAAGCCTGGGCGCGTTGGCGACGGCGCGGGCGATGGCGACGCGCTGCTGCTCGCCTCCCGACAGCTCCGCCGGCCGATGGGCCAGCCGCTCGCCGAGGCCGAGGAAGGACAGGAGTTCGCCCGCCCGGCTCGACGCCTCCTTGCGGGAGAGGCCGCGGATCATCTGCGGCAGGACGACGTTCTCGAGCGCTGAGAATTCGGGCAGCAGGTGGTGCGACTGGTAGACGAAGCCGATCTCTTCGCGCCGCATCCGGGTGCGTTCGCTGTCGCGCATGTCGCGCGTCGACTGGCGGCCGACGAGGACGTCGCCGCCATCGGGGCGCTCCAGCAGGCCCGCGACGTGCAGAAGGGTGGACTTGCCGGTGCCCGACGGAGCGACGAGGGCGACCATCTCGCCGGGATAGAGGTCGAGGTTCGCGCCGCGCAAAATCGCGAGCGCGCCTTCGCCCTCGCGATAGCGCCGTTCCACGCCGACGAGCCGCATCGCCGGCTCGCGCGTCGAGTTCCCTGTCGCCATGGTGCCTATCCGTACCGCAGCGCCTGGACCGGATCGAGCCGGGCGGCCCGCCAGGACGGGAAGATCGTCGCCAGCACCGACAGGACGATCGCCATGGCCACGACCTGGACCACCTCGCCCGAATTGATCTCGGCGGGGATCTCGGAGAGGAACCGGATCGTCGGGTCCCAGGCGCCGGGGAAGAGCGTGCGCTGGATCGTCTGCAGGTTCATCGTGATGAGGAGGCCGAGGAAGAAGCCCGCGAGCGTGCCGACGATCCCGATCGACGCGCCCGTGACGAGGAAGATCCGCATCACGGCCCCGCGCGTCGCGCCCATCGTGCGCAGGATGGCGATATCGGACGACTTGTCCTTCACCAGCATGATGAGGCCCGAGACGATGTTCAGGGCGGCGACGAGCACGATGAGCGTGAGGATGAGGAACATCACGTTCCGCTCGACCTCGAGCGCCGAGAAGAAGGTCCGGTTCCGCTGCCGCCAGTCCTGCATCAGGATCGGTCTCTCGGCCGCAAGCTCCAGCGCGGCGCGCGCGTCATCCACCTTGTCGGCGTCGTTGAGGAAGATCTCGATCGTGTTGACGTCGTCCTCGCGGTCGAAGAAGGCCTGCGCCTCCGCGATCGGCAGGAAGACGAAGGTCGAGTCGAACTCGGACATGCCGATCTCGAAGATCGCCGAGACCTTGTAGGCCTTCTGGCGCGGCGTCATGCCGAAGGGCGTTCGAGCCCCTTTCGGCGAGAGCAGGATCACCGTGTCGCCGACCTGGGCGCCGAGCGTCTCGGCCACGCGCCGGCCGAGGGCGATGCCGGCCGCCTCCTCGAACCCGTCGAGCGTGCCCTGCTTGATGTTGCCCGCGATGCCCGGGATCTTGACGATGTCCTCGTTGCGCACGCCCCGGACGAGGACGCCGGTTCCGGCCGTCGCCCCGCCGGCATTGGAGGAGGCGAAGGCCTGTCCCTCCACGAGCGGGATGGCGTGCTTGATGCCGTAGACCTTCGAGAGGCGCTCGGCGACCTCCGCATAATCGGTCAGCGGCGTGTCCATGGGGGACACGAAGATGTGGCCGTTGATGCCGACGATCTTGTCGAGCAGCTCCTTCCGGAAGCCGTTCATCACCGACAGGACGATGATGAGCGTCGCGACGCCGAGCATGATGCCCGTGAACGAGAACAGCGCGATGACCGAGACGAAGCCCTCCCGGCGCCGCGTGCGCAGGTAGCGGCTCGCGAGCAGCCATTCGAAAGGCGCGAACGGGAAGGTCCGGAGCCGGTCCTGGCCCTTGCGCCCCGTCGCCTGGTCCTCGGTCTGGCTCATGCGGTTGCGGTGGTTCCGGCCGCGATGCGCGCAGCGACCGCCTCGAGCGGGATCGTCTCGCGCTCGCCCGTCTGGCGGCGCTTCAGCTCGACATTGCCCTCGGCCAGGCTCTTCGGGCCGACGATGATCTGCCACGGGATGCCGAGGAGATCGGCGGTGGCGAACTTGCCGCCGGGACGTTCGTCGCGGTCGTCGTAGAGCACCTCGCGGCCCGCGGCGCCGAGCTCGCGGTAGAGCCGCTCGCAGGCCTCGTTCGTCGCGGCGTCGCCGACGCGAAGGTTCAGGATCGTGGCGTCGAACGGCGCGACCGCATCCGGCCACTTGATGCCGGCATCGTCGTGCCAGGCCTCGATCACGGCCGCGACGAGACGGCTGGGGCCGATGCCGTAGGAGCCCATATGGACCTGATGCTCCTTGCCGTCCGGTCCGGTCACTGTCGCACCCATGGGGGCGGAGTACTTCGTCCCGAAGTAGAAAATATGGCCGACCTCGATTCCGCGGGCGGAGAGCCGATCGGCCTCCGGCACCGCGGCATAGGCCGCCTCCTCGTGCATCTCCTCGGTCGCGGCATAGAGCGACGTCCAGCGGTCGACGGTCGCCTGGAGCGCGGCCGTATCCTGGAAGTCGAAATCCGCGGGGGGGATATCGAAGCCGAGATAGTCGCGATGGCAGAAGACGGCGCTCTCGCCGGTGTCGGCCAGGATGATGAATTCGTGGCTGAGGTCGCCGCCGATCGGGCCGGTATCCGCGCGCATCGGGATCGCCTTCACGCCGAGGCGGGCGAAGGTGCGCAGATAGGCCACGAACATGCGGTTATAGGCGGTGCGCGCGCCGGCCTCGTCGAGATCGAAGGAATAGGCGTCCTTCATCAGGAACTCGCGCCCGCGCATGACGCCGAAGCGCGGCCGGACTTCGTCCCGGAATTTCCACTGGATGTGATAGAGATTGAGCGGCAGGTCGCGGTACGACTTGACGTAGGTCCGGAAGATGTCCGTGACCATCTCCTCGTTGGTCGGCCCGAAGAGCATGTCGCGCTCGTGCCGGTCCCGGATGCGGAGCATCTCCTTGCCATAGGCGTCGTAGCGCCCGCTCTCGCGCCACAGATCGGCCGACTGGATGGTCGGCATCAGGATCTCGGTCGCGCCGGCGCGGTTCTGCTCCTCGCGCACGATCTGCTCGATGCGGCGCAGGACGCGCAGGCCAAGCGGAAGCCACGAATAGATGCCGGCCGCCTGCTGCCGGATGAGACCGGCCCGCAGCATCAGCCGGTGCGAGACGATCTCCGCCTCGCGCGGCGCTTCGCGCAAAGTGGGGACGAGGGATCGGGAGAACCGCATGTGCAATCGGCAGTGTCAGGAGGATACGGCCGAGTCAGCGTCGTCGGCCGATCCGCACACAAACCATTCGCGGTCAAAAGGCAAGTCGATCGGAGGGGAAGACGCGGCCGACGTCACGTCAGGCGGAACGCTAGGGGCTTGCCGAGGACAATTCGCTTTGTTGCAGCGCAAAACAAACAAATTCTTCCGTCGATGCTGCTGTGCAAAGTAAAAAGAGCGTGACAGACGCGGAAGCCTGGCCTATCCAAGGCCAGATCGCGCCCGCTCAGAGGCGCGACGGTCCAGGTCTCGGGAGGACTTCAAGAGCCTCGGATCGCTCACGATAAGAGCGGCAGCGTCAATATCGAGGGTCATCACGGAAATTGCCGAAAGGCACCAGCAAGGCTTAGGCCTTGCTTTTTTGTTTTCCTGTCACGTTCTCAAAGGCCCGCCAGGGGAAACAGGGCCGCCAGCAGGACGAAGACCGCCATCGCGGCCACCGACGTCCAGATCGCCCTCTGCAGCAACGCCGGGTCGGCCGGCGCGCCGGGTTCCGTCCCCTTCGTGACCACGCCGACATCCGACTGGGTCTTGATCCGTACCGGCAGAATGGCGAACAGGACGATCCACCAGACGACGAAGTAAAGCGCGACGCTGCCCACGAGGCTGAGGCCCAGGGCGCGGCCGCCCGACACCGCGATCAGCGTCAGGGCGAGGACTGCCGCGAGCGTGCTCCAGATCGAGCCCGCCAATCGATCCACCAAACGAACCATGGTTAGGCCTGCTCGAGCTCGACCAGGGTTCCCAGGAGATCCTTGGGGTGGAGGAACAGCACCGGCTTGCCATGGGCGCCGATCTTCGGCTCTCCCGACCCGAGCACGCGGGCGCCGGCCGCGACGAGCCGATCGCGCGCGGCGTGGATGTCGTCGACCTCGTAGCAGAGGTGATGGATGCCCCCGCCCGGATTGCGGTCGAGAAAGGCCCGGATCGGCGAATCCTCGCCGAGGGGCTCGAGGAACTCGATCTTCGTGTTGGGCAGGTTCACGAAGACGACCGTCACCCCATGGGCCGGTTCCGGCTGCGGCTCGGTGACGTCGGCGCCGAGAGCGTTGCGATAGAGCGCCGAAGCCGCTTCGAGGTCAGGCACCGCGATGGCGACGTGATTGAGACGCCCGATCATTGACAGTTTCCCCGCGTTGAGCCGGCCGTTCGGGCCGATCAGACTTCGACCACCATGACATGGCAGGCCGGCTTCTTGCCCCAGACATTTCGAAGCGCACCGCGGATCGCACGGGCCACGGCGTCCTCGACGGCGTCCGGGTCGCGCCGCACGGCGCGCGACAATCCCTTGATGCAATCGAGGATCGCGTCGTCGACGACGTCGATCAGCTTGTCGCCCGAGCGGGTGAGTTCCGGCAGGCCCAGCTGATCGACGGCCGGCTCGCCGACGAACTCGCCCTTCTTGTTCATGGCGATCGCCACCGACACGATGCCGGCGAAGGCGAGCTTGCGCCGCTCCGGGATCGCCTTGTCGAGCGCGGGGATGACGATGTCCCCGTCGCGGTACAGGCGCCCCGCGCGAACGTGATCGCGGATTTCGGGCCGGCCCGGCGCGAGGCGGACGAGCGTTCCGTTCCGCGCCTTCACCACGTCGGCCACGCCCTGCGCGCGCGCGAAGGCCGCATGCTCGGCGAGGTGGAGGTCCTCGCCATGGGCCGGAACCGCGATCCGCGGCTTCGTCCACTCGTACATCTGCCGCATCTCGCCCTTGCGCGGATGGCCCGAGACGTGGACGAGATCGTGCCTGTCCGTGACGATGTCGATACCCTTGCGGACGAGCGCGTTGATGATCGCATTCACCTCGCTCTCGTTCCCGGGGATGGTGCGGGACGAGAAGATCACCCGGTCGCCGGCCGTCAGGGCGATGTCGGGATGCTGTTCCTCGGCGACGCGGGCAAGCGCCGCCCGCGGCTCGCCCTGGGAGCCGGTCAGCAGCGCCACCACCTTGTCGCGGGCGATGTAGCTGTAGGATTGCGCCGTCTTGAAGTCCGGCAGGCCGTCGAGATAGCCGAGTTCGCGCGCGACGGTGATGACGCGGTCCATCGCGCGGCCGACCACGACGACCTCGCGGCCGGCGGCGAGGGCCGCCTCGGCCACCGCGCGGATGCGCGCGACGTTCGAGGCAAAGGTGGTCACAGCGACCCGGTGGGGCGAGTCCTTGATGATGCGGGCGAGCGTCGTCGCGACCTCGCTCTCGCTCGGGCTTTCGCCGTCGCGCACGATGTTGGTCGAGTCGCAGACGAGCGCGAGGATGCCCTCCTCTCCGAGCGCGCGGAACGTCGCCTCGGACGTGTTGCTGCCGAGCGTCGGTGCCGGATCGAGTTTCCAGTCGCCCGTATGGACCACGAGCCCGTGCGGGGTGCGGAGCGCGACCGCATTCGATTCCGGGATCGAGTGGGACACCGGCACGTATTCGATGTCGAAGGGTCCGAGCGAGAACCGCTTCCCGGGGGCGACCTCCGTCATCTCGATCTTCGGGGCGCCGGGCTCGGAGAGCTTGCGCGTCGCGATCAGCGAGGCGGCGAACCGGGTCGCGAAGACCGGCGCGCGCAGCTTCGGCCACATCTCGACCAGGGCGCCGATATGGTCCTCATGCGCGTGGGTGATGAGGATGCCGAGGAGATCCTTGCGCCGCTCGATGATGAAGGACAGGTCGGGATACATCAGGTCGATGCCCGGCGTGTGCTCCTCGCCCGCGAAGCCCATTCCGCAATCGACCAGGATCCACTTGCGCGACCGCTCGGGGCCGAAGCCGTAGAGCGCCGCATTCATCCCGATTTCGCCAAGCCCGCCCAGCGGCAGGAACACCAACTCGTCGTTGTCTTTCACGCTTGTCCCCCAAGGCCTCCCGGCCTGGCTCCTCGCTCCGTATGCGCAGAGCCGAAATAAACATCGCCGGCGCTGATCGTCCGGGACGATCCGTCATCGCACCGCATCACCAACTGGCCCGTCTCGTCGATGGTTTCGAACCGGCCATGCCATGCGCCATCGCCGATGCGAACCGATACGGGGCCGCCGAGCCCCGCAGCCCGGCTCAGCCACTCGCGGCGGATTCCGTCGAAACCCCGCCCCTCGGCCCATGCGCGCTCGCATGAGAGCCAGCTCTCGGACAGCGCCGAGAAGACCGTCTCGGCCTCCGCCGCAGAACCCATGTCACGAAGCGAGGTCGTCGGGTAGGTCAGCCCCCGCGGGGCGGCGACGACATTGACGCCGATTCCGATGACGACGCTGCGCTCACCGGCATGGAACGCCTCTGTCTGAAGAAGGATGCCGGACAGCTTCCCGCTCTCCGTCACGACGTCGTTCGGCCATTTCAGACGAAACGCCGCGTCCCCGCAACCGATCCGCTCGAGCGCGGCGACCAATGCGACGCCTGCCACGAAACCGAGCTGCGCGATCACGGCGGGCTCGAGGCTGGTCGTGAGGAGGAGGCTCGCCGCGAGGTTCCCCCGGATCGTCTGCCAAGGGCTGCCGCGGCGGCCCCGGCCGGCCGTCTGCTCCGGCGAGACGACCCAGAGCGGCCCCCGCTCGCCGGAAGCCGCCCTCGCCAGAGCCTCGGTGCTCGTCGACCCGATCGTGTCGAAGACGGCCAGACGCGTGCCGGCTCCGATCGCGACGGCCGGGAGCGAGAAAGCCATCCGGTCAGTGAAA
Source organism: Enterovirga rhinocerotis (assembly GCF_004363955.1). GTDB lineage: Bacteria > Pseudomonadota > Alphaproteobacteria > Rhizobiales > Beijerinckiaceae > Enterovirga > Enterovirga rhinocerotis. The sequence continues at coordinate 1,436,076 of NZ_SNZR01000011.1, read as the reverse complement.
CAGCGAACGGGCGGCGTGCGCGGCGGAATCGACCAGCGGGGACGGGATCAGCCAGAAGAACACGACGACGACGCTGCAGGCGATGAGAACGGCCTGCGCTCCGTCCGGCAGCTTCTCGAAGCCGGGCTTCGGCTCGTCGAAATACATGATCTTGACGACGCGGATGTAGTAGAAGGCGCCGACGACGCTGGTCAGGACGCCGATCACGGCGAGGACGACGAGCATCATCTGACCCGTCTGGATGGCCGCGGCGAAGATGTAGAACTTCGAGAAGAAGCCGGCGAGCGGCGGAATGCCCGCGAGCGAGAACATCATCATCGCGAGGCAGAAGGCGCGCCAGGGATGGGTCTGGGCCGCGCCCGACAGGTCGGCGATCGTCTCGACATACTGGTTGCCGCGCCGCATGCCGATGATCAGGGCGAAGGTGCCGAGCGTCATGGCGAGATAGATCGCCATGTAGATGATGATGCCCTGCACGCCTGCCTGCGTGCCGGTCGCGAGACCGATCAGCGCGTAGCCGACATTGCCGATGGAGGAATAGGCCATCAGGCGCTTGACGTTCGTCTGGCCGATGGCGGCGAAGGCGCCGATCACCATGGACAGGATCGAGACGAAGACGATGATCTGCTGCCAGCTCTCGGTGATCGACGGGAAGCCGCCGATGAAGAGCCGGACCGCCATCGCCATGGCGGCCGCCTTCGGCGCCGAGGCGAAGAAGGCCGTCACCGGGGTTGGCGCGCCCTCGTAGACGTCCGGCGTCCACATGTGGAAGGGCGCCGCGGCGAGCTTGAACGCGACACCGGCCGACAGGAACACGAGGCCGAGGATCAGGCCGATCGAGGCTTCGCCCTGAAGCGAGGAGGCGATGCCGGGGAAGGACACCGTGCCGGTGAAGCCGTAGACCAGCGAGGCGCCGTAGAGCAGCATGCCGGACGACAGCGCGCCGAGCACGAAGTATTTCAGACCCGCCTCGCTGGAGCGGACGTTGTCGCGATGGATGGCCGCGATGACGTAGGCGGCGAGCGATTGCAGCTCGAGGCCGAGATAGAGCGCGATGAGATCGTTCGCCGAGATCATCATCATCATCCCGATCGTCGAGAGGAGGATGAGGATCGGATACTCGAAGCGCGCGAAGCCTTCGCGCTCCATGAAGTCGGACGAGAGCGCGATCGCGGCCGCCGAGCCGAGCAGCACCAGCGCCTTCATGTAGCGGGCGAAATCGTCCGAGATGAAGGAACCGGCGAAGATCGTCGTGCGGGTCGGCGGCGTGAGGCCGACGGCCAGCAGGGCGGCCGCCAGCAGCGCGAAGGATGCGGTGCCGATGATCCAGTTCGACCGGTTGCCCATGAAGGCACCGACGAGGACGAGGACGAGAACGCCGATCGCCAGGATGATCTCGGGAAGGGCCGGCCCGAAGCTCGACGCCATGAAGGTGTTCATCGGATCGATCCGTCAGAAAGCGCCGGCTGCCGCCGTCTTCACGGTCGACATCGTGCTCGCAACGCTCTTCAGCAGCGCCTCGGTCGGCGGCGCGAAGACGTCCAAAATCGCGCCCGGGAGGACGCCGTAATAGATGACGAGAAGCGCCAGCACGCCCAGCATCGCGAATTCCCGCCGGTCGAGATCGGCGATGTCGCGAAGGGCCGGCTTCTCGAGCTTGCCGTAGACGACCCGGGCATAGAGCCAGAGCGCATAGGCGGCCGAGAGGATGACGCCGAAGGCGGCGAAGAACGCGACCCAGGGATTGGACCGGAAGGCGCCCATCATGGTCAGGAACTCGCCGACGAACCCGGCGGTGCCGGGCAGGCCGACATTGGCCATGGTGAAGACCATCAGCAGCACGGCATATTTCGGCATCCGCTTCACGAGGCCGCCATAGGCCGCGATCTCGCGGGTGTGCATCCGGTCGTAGACGACGCCGACGCAGAGGAAGAGCGCGCCCGCGACGAGGCCGTGGCTGACCATCTGGAACATCGCCCCCTGCACGCCCTGCGGCGTCAGGGAGAACAGCCCCATCGTGACGAAGCCCATATGGGCCACGGACGAATAGGCGATGAGCTTCTTGATGTCCTCCTGCACCAGCGCGACGAGCGAGGTGTAGATGATCGCGATCACCGACAGCGCGTAGACGAGCGGCTGGAAGTAGAGCGAGGCATCCGGGAACATCGGCAGCGAGAAGCGGATGAAGCCGTAGCCACCCATCTTCAGGAGGATGCCGGCGAGGATCACCGAGCCCGCCGTCGGCGCCTCGACGTGGGCGTCGGGCAGCCAGGTGTGGACCGGCCACATCGGCATCTTCACCGCGAGCGAGGCGAAGAAGGCGAGCCACAGCCAGGTCTGCATCGAGGCCGGGAAGCGGTGCTGGAGCAGCGCCTGGATGTCGGTCGTGCCGGCATGCCAGTACATCGCCATGATGGCGAGGAGCATCAGCACCGAGCCGACGAGGGTGTAGAGGAAGAACTTGAACGAGGCGTAGATGCGGCGCTTGCCGCCCCAGATGCCGATGATGAGGAACATCGGGATGAGGCCGGCCTCGAAGAAGAGGTAGAACAGGACGAGGTCGCCCGCCGCGAAGACGCCGATCATGGTCGTCTCGAGGATGAGGAAGGCGACGTAATAGGCCTTCACCCGCTTCCCGATCACCTCCCACGACGCCAGGATGCAGAAGGGCATCAGGAAGGTCGTCAGCAGGATGAACGGCATCGAGAAGCCGTCGACGGTCAGCTTGAAGCGGATCGTCTCGGCGAGCCAGCCATGCGTCTCGGTCAGCTGGAAGGCCGCCGTGTTCGGATCGAACTTCGCCCAGGCGTAGAGCGACAGGAGGAAGGTGATGATCGTCGTGATGAGCGCGCCCCAGCGCGCGTTCGACTTCACCTCGGAATCGGTGCCGCTGAGCGTGAGGACGAAGGCCGCGCCGACCAGCGGGAGGGCGAGGAGGCCGGCCAGGATACCGAAGGACGACATCAATGCGCTCCCGCGCCCACGATCAGGTACCACGACACGAGCGCCGCGACCCCGATCAGCATGACGAATGCGTAGTGGTAGACATAGCCGGTCTGCAGCCGGACGACGCCTCGGGTGACGTCGACGACGCGGGCCGAGATCCCGTCCGGGCCCATCCCGTCGATGACCGTTCCGTCACCGCGCTTCCAGAGGAAGTAGCCGAGCCGCTTCGCCGGGCGGACGAACAGGAAGTCGTACAGCTCGTCGAAGTACCATTTGTTGAGCAGGAAGCGGTACGCGATCGGCTGGGAGGCCGCGAGCTCGCCGGGCAGGTAGGGCTTGCGGATATACATCACCCAGGCGAGCGCCCAGCCCAGCACCATCGCCACGAAGGGCGACCAGACGACCCATTTGGGCGCGTGGTGCATCGCCTCGAACACGGCGTACTGGCTCTCGGCGAGGGCGCCCTTCCAGAAGTCCGCCGCGTGATGGCCCACGAAAGAGCCGGCGAAGATCATCCCGGCGAAGATCGCGCCGAAGGCCAGCACCCCGAGCGGGACAAGCATCACCAGCGGGCTCTCGTGCGGCTTGTGGTCGTGCCCGTGCCCGTGATGGTCGTCATGGCCGTGCGCGGCGTGCTCGTCATGCGCATGCGTGTCGGCGTGAGCGGCATGGCCATGCCCGGCGTCGCCATGAGCGGCGTCGCCATGAGCGTCATGGCCGTGCCCCGCGCCCCAGCGGGCCGTCTGTTCGAAGGTCATGAAGGCGAGGCGCCAGGAATAGAACGACGTCATGAACGCCGCGACGAGCGTCGAGACGAAGGCGATGGCATGGCCGGGTCGGTCCGACATGAAGGCCGCCTCGATGATCGCATCCTTCGAGAAGTAGCCGGCGGTGAACGGGAAGCCCGTCAGGGCCAGAGTGCCGACGAGCATCATCGCCCAGGTGAAGGGGATGTACTTCCGCAGCCCGCCCATGTTCCGCATGTCCTGCTCGTGGTGCATCGCGTGGATGACCGAGCCGGCGCCGAGGAACAGGAGCGCCTTGAAGAAGGCGTGGGTGAAGAGGTGGAACACGGCGGCGCCATAGGCGCCGACGCCGAGCGCGACGAACATGTAGCCGAGCTGCGAGCAGGTCGAATAGGCGATGACCCGCTTGATGTCGTTCTGCACGAGGCCGACCGTCGCCGCGAAGAAGGCGGTGATCGCCCCGATGATCGTCACCACCGTCAGCGCGGCCGGAGCGGCGTCGAAGAGCGGCGACAGGCGCGCCACCATGAACACGCCGGCCGTGACCATCGTCGCGGCATGGATCAGCGCCGAGACGGGGGTCGGGCCCTCCATCGCGTCAGGCAGCCAGGTGTGCAGCAGGAACTGGGCCGACTTGCCCATCGCGCCCATGAACAGCAGCAGGCAGGCCAGCGTCAGCGCATGCCACTCGAAGCCGATGAAGTGGAAATGCGCATCCTTCACCTCGCCGATCTTCGCGAAGATCTCGGAATAGGTCGTCGTGCCGAACAGGACGAAGACGAGGAAGATGCCGAGCGCGAAGCCGAAATCGCCGACGCGGTTGACGATGAAGGCCTTCATCGCCGCGGCGTTCGCCGAGGGCTTCTCGTACCAGAAGCCGATCAGCAGATAGCTCGCGAGGCCGACGCCCTCCCAGCCGAAGAACATCTGGACGAGGTTGTCGCTCGTCACCAGCATCAGCATGGCGAAGGTGAACAGCGAGAGATAGGCGAAGAAGCGCGGCCGGTGCGGATCCTCGTGCATGTACCCCATGGAATAGAGGTGCACGAGCGCCGACACCGAGTTCACGACGACGAGCATCACCGCCGTCAGCGTGTCGATCCGGAAGGCCCAGTCGATGACGAGCTCACCCGAGGTGAACCAGTTCGCGACCTGAACGCGCGTCGCGCCGCTGCCGAAGCCGACCGAGATGAAGGCGACCCAGGACAGGAGCGCCGCGACCATCATGAGGCCGGTCGTGATCAGCTCGCTCGGGCGCGCGCCGATGAAGCGGCCGAACAGTCCCGCGATCAGGAACCCGACGAGGGGAAGGAAGACGATGGCGTGATACATGGCAGCCTGTCCCTCAGCCGCGCATCATGTTGATGTCTTCGACCGCGATCGAGCCGCGGTTGCGATAGAACACCACCAGGATGGCGAGGCCGATCGCGGCTTCCGCCGCCGCGACCGTGAGGATGAAGAGCGCGAAGATCTGTCCGACGATGTCGTTCAGATGGGTCGAGAACGCGACGAGGTTGATGTTCACGGCGAGCAGGATCAGCTCGACCGACATCAGGATGACGATCACGTTCTTGCGGTTGATGAAGATGCCGAGGACGCCGAGCGTGAACAGGATCGCGGCGACCGTCAGGAAATGGCCGAGCCCGATGGTCATGACACGCTCTCCGGCAGGCCCTTGCGCGAGGGGACGTCGTGGAGGGTCAGCACCTCCTTCGGGTCCCGCGCGTTCTGGGCCGAGATGTCCTGGCGCTTGACCCCGGCGCGCTCGCGCAGGGTCAGGACGATGGCGCCGATCATGGCGACGAGCAGGATGAGCCCCGCCGCCTGGAAGAAATAGGCGTAGCGCGTGTAGAGCACCCGGCCGATCGCCTCGGTGTTGGTGATGCCCTCGAGCGGCGCATTGCTCGCGAGCGGGACCTGCAGCGCATCGGGCGAGATGCTCCAGGTCGACACGACGAGGACCAGCTCGACGAGAAAGATCAGCCCGATCAGGCCGCCGATCGGCAGGTATTGCAGGAAGCCCTGGCGCAGCTCGGCGAAATCGACGTCGAGCATCATCACGACGAAGAGGAACAGCACCGCGACCGCGCCGACATAGACGACGACGAGCAGCATCGCCAGGAACTCGGCCCCGAGCAGGATGAACAGCCCGGCCGCGTTCACGAAGGCGAGGATCAGGTACAGCACCGAATGGACCGGATTGCGCGCGGCGATCACCATGAAGGCGGACGCCACGGCCACGGTCGAGAACAGGTAGAAGAACAGGGCGGTCATGGCTCAGGCTGCTCCGGTCCGGGCCGCGAGCGGCAGGTGGCGCGGGTCATACGCCCGCGCCCGAGACGGGACAACGACGGTTGCGGCGATCATGCTCATGCCGTCACCGGTAGGGCGCGTCGGCGCGCAGGTTGCGCGCGATCTCGCGCTCCCAGCGGGCGCCGTTATCGAGGAGCTTCTGCTTGTCGTAGAGCAGCTCCTCGCGCGTCTCGGTGGCGAACTCCATGTTCGGCCCCTCGACGATGGCATCGACCGGGCAGGCCTCCTGGCACATGCCGCAATAGATGCACTTCACCATGTCGATGTCGTAGCGCGTGGTGCGCCGCGTGCCGTCGTTGCGGCGGGGGCCCGCCTCGATGGTGATGGCCTGGGCCGGGCAGATCGCCTCGCAGAGCTTGCAGGCGATGCAGCGTTCCTCGCCGTTGGGATAGCGGCGCAGCGCATGCTCGCCGCGGAAGCGGGGCGAGGAGAAGTTCTTCTCGAACGGGTAGTTGATCGTCGCCTTCGGTCGGAAGAAATACTTCATCGACAGGACGAAGGCGGCGACAAACTCCTTCAGGAGAAGCGACGAGGCGGCTTGTCCAATGGTCATTGGATCACTGCTTTCGTGGCGACAGGAGCAGGCGGCGGCTCAGGGCTTTTCGGGGCGAGGTCGGTGACCTTCAGCACGGTGGCGACGAGGATCACCATCACGAGCGAGATGGGCAGGAACACCTTCCAGCCGAGGCGCATGAGCTGGTCGTAGCGGTAGCGCGGCACGAAGGCCTTCACCATCGAGATCATGAAGAAGAACAGCGAGGCCTTGAGCACGAACCAGACCACGCCCGGCACCCAGGTGAAGGGCGCGTACGGCACCGGCGGCAGCCAGCCGCCGAGGAACAGGATCGTCCCCATCGCGCACATCAGCATGATGGCGACGTACTCGCCGAGCATGAAGAGCAGGAACGGCGTCGAGGAGTACTCGACCATGTAGCCGGCGACGAGCTCCGATTCCGCCTCGGGGAGGTCGAAGGGCGGGCGGTTCGTCTCGGCCAGGGCCGAGATGAAGAACACGACGAACATCGGGAACAGCCACAGCCAGTACCAGCCGAAGATGCCGTACTGGTTCTGCGACTCGACGATCTTCGTGAGGTTCAGCGAGCCCGCGCACATCAGCACCGTGACGATCACGAAGCCGATCGAGACCTCGTAGGAGACCATCTGCGCCGTCGAGCGCAGGGCACCGAGGAACGGGTACTTCGAGTTCGACGCCCAGCCGCCCATGATGACGCCGTAGATGCCGAGCGAGGAGATCGCGAAGATGTAGAGCACGCCGACATTGAGGTCGGCGATCGCCCAGCCTTCCGCGAGCGGAATGACCGCCCAGGCCGCGAGCGACAGGGTCGCGAAGATGAACGGAGCGAGCAGGAACACGCCCTTGTTCGCGGAGGCCGGGATGATCGGCTCCTTGAAGAAGAACTTCGTCAGGTCGGCGAAGCTCTGCAGCAGGCCCCAGGGGCCGACCACGTTCGGGCCGCGCCGCATCTGGACGGCGGCCCAGACCTTACGGTCCGCGTAGAGCGCGAAGGCAATGTAGACGAGAAGGCAGACGAGCAGGCCGACGCTCTTCAGCGCGGCGATGCCGACCGTCCAGAGGATATCGGTGAAGGACATGCCGCGCCCTTACTCCGCCGCTTCAAGCGCCGGCGTGACATGCAGGGCCGAGCATTCGGCCATGATGCGCGAGGCGCGAGCGATGGGATTGGTGAGGTAGAAATCGGCGACCGGCGAGACGAAGCCGGCGGAGGAAGCCGAGCCGCCGAGCGCCGCCCAGGCGTCCAGCGTCGCCCGGCCGTCGCCGGCCGCGATCTCGTCGAGGGCCGCGAGATGCGGGTGCGCCGCATGGAGCTCGCGGCGCAAGGCCGGCAGGCTGTCGAAGGGCAGCCTGTGGCCGACGACGTCCGACAGGGCCCGCAGGATCGCCCAGTCCTCCCGCGCCTCTCCGGGCGGGAACACGGCACGATTGGTCTGCTGAACCCGGCCTTCGGTGTTCACATAGGTGCCGGACTTCTCCGTATAGGCCGCGCCCGGCAGGATCACGTCGGCGCGGTGGGCGCCGTCGTCGCCATGCGTGCCCTGGTAGATCACGAAGGCACCGGGCGAGATCGCGATCTCGTCGGCCCCGAGGTTGAACAGGACGTCGAGCGCGCCGGCTTCGACCATGGCGGGCGCCGCGAGGCCGCCCTCCCCCGGCACGAAGCCGATATCGAGCCCGCCGACGCGCGATGCCGCGTTCTGCAGGACGGCGAGGCCGTTCCATCCCTCCGTCACGGCGCCGACGGCGGCCGCGAGGCTTGCGACGGCGGCGAGAACGGCGGCGCCGTCCGGCCGCGCGGCGATGCCGGCACCGACGAGGATGAGCGGCCGCTCGGCCGACTTGAGCAGGTCGAGGAACTCACCGCCCTTGGCGAGTTGAGCGAGGCTCTCCGGCCCCGCGCCGAGATAGGCGTAGTCGTAGGTCAGATCGACCCGCTCGCCGACGACGCCGACCGGCAGCGGCCCGATCCGCCAGCGCTTGCGCAGCCGGGCATTGACGATCGCCGCCTCGCGCCGCGGGTTGGCGCCGACGATCAGGACGGCATCCGCCTCCTCGATCCCGGCGATGGTCGGATTGAACAGGTAGGAGGCCCGGCCGTGCGCCGGCGAGAGGACCGATCCGTCCTGCCGGCAATCGATGTTGGGCGAGCCGAGCGCCGTCATCAGCGACCTCAGCGCCCACATCTCCTCGACGGCGGCGAGATCGCCTGCGATCGCGCCGACGCGCTTCGGATCGGCACCCTTCAGCTTCGCGGCGATGGCGGCGAAGGCCTCGGCCCAGGTCGCGGGACGAAGACGGCCGTTCTCGCGCAGGAACGGGCGGTCGAGGCGCTGAAGCTTCAGCCCGTCGACATGCTGGCGGGTCTTGTCGGAGATCCACTCCTCGTTGATGTCTTCGTGCACGCGCGGCAGCACGCGCATCACTTCGCGGCCGCGGGCATCGACGCGGATGTTCGAGCCGACCGCATCCATCACGTCGATCGAGGGGGTCTTGATCAGTTCCCACGGCCGGCCGTTGAAGGCCTGCGGCTTGTGGGTCAGCGCGCCGACCGGGCAGAGATCGGCGACGTTCGCCTGAAGCTCCGAGCCCATCGCGCGTTCGAGATAGGTCGTGATCTCCATGTCCTCGCCGCGCCCCGTGGCGCCGAGATCGGGCACGCCGGCCACCTCGGCGACGAAGCGGATGCACCGCGTGCAATGGATGCAGCGGTTCATGGAGGTCTTCACGAGCGGGCCGATATACTTGTCCGGCACCGCGCGCTTGTTCTCATGGAAACGCGAGGAATCGACCCCGTAGGCCATCGCCTGGTCCTGGAGGTCGCATTCGCCGCCCTGGTCGCAGATCGGGCAATCGAGCGGGTGGTTGATGAGGAGGAACTCCATCACCCCCTCGCGCGCCTTCTTCACCATCGGCGACTTGGTCACGACGGTCGGCGGCTCGCCGTTCGGGCCCGGCCGGCAATCGCGGACGCCCCATGCGCACGAAGCGACGGGCTTCGGCGCACCCTTCAGTTCGACGAGACACATCCGGCAATTGCCGGCGATCGACAGCCGCTCATGGAAGCAGAAGCGCGGGATCTCCGCCCCCGCGGCCTCGCAGGCCTGGAGCAGCGTGTAGTCCGCGGGGACGTCGACCTCGACGTCGTCGACGATGATCTTGGTCATCAGATCACTCTCAAGAGCGCCGCGCCACCGCGCTCCTCATGCTGAGGTGCGAGCCGCAGGCGAGCCTCGAAGCACGCACGAATTGTCGAGGGTCCTTCGAGGCCGGACTTCGTCCGGCACCTCAGGATGAGGAGCGCGGTGGAACCCATCGTCTTCACTCCGCCGCCATGAGCACGGGCTCGGAATGAGGGTTCCCTGCATATTGGTCGATGCGCTTCTCGATCTCGCCGCGGAAGTGGCGGATGAGGCCCTGGATCGGCCAGGCGGCCGCGTCGCCCAGCGCGCAGATCGTGTGTCCCTCGACCTGCTTCGTCACCTCGAGCAGCATGCCGATCTCGCGCTTCTGCGCGCGGCCCTCGGCCATGCGGGAGAGCACGCGCCACATCCAGCCCGTGCCTTCGCGGCAGGGCGTGCACTGGCCGCAGCTCTCGTGCTTGTAGAAGTACGAGATGCGCGCGATCGCCCGCACGATGTCGGTCGACTTGTCGAGCACGATGACGGCCGCCGTGCCGAGGCCCGACTGGAGCCCGCGCAGCGTGTCGAAATCCATCTGCGCGTCGATGATCTGCTCGGCCGGCACCAGCGGCACCGAGGAGCCCCCCGGGATCGAGCAGAGGAGGTTGTCCCAGCCGCCGCGCATGCCGCCGCAATGGCGATCGATGAGCTCGCGGAAGGTGATCCCCATCTCCTCCTCGACGTTGCACGGCTTGTTGACGTGCCCGGAGACGCAGAAGAGCTTGGTGCCGGCATTGTTCTTGGTGCCGAGCCCGGCGAACCACCCGGCCCCGCGCCGCAGGATCGTTCCCGAGACGGCGATCGACTCGACGTTGTTCACAGTCGTCGGGCAGCCATAGAGGCCCATATTGGCCGGGAACGGCGGCTTCAGCCGCGGCATGCCCTTCTTGCCTTCGAGGCTCTCCAGCAGCGCCGTCTCCTCGCCGCAGATATAGGCGCCGGCGCCGTGGTGGACGTAGATGTCGAAGGGATAGCCGTGGACGTTGTCCTTGCCGACGAGCTTGGCCTCATAGGCCTCGTCGACCGCCTTCTGCAGCGCGATCCGCTCGGCGATGTATTCGCCGCGCAGATAGACGTAGCAGGCATGCGCCCGCATCGCGAAGGACGCGATCATGCAGCCTTCGATGAACAGATGCGGATCGTGCCGCATGATCTCCCGGTCCTTGCAGGTGCCGGGCTCGGATTCGTCGCCGTTCACGACGAGGTAGTGCGGGCGGTCCTTCACCTCCTTGGGCATGAAGGACCATTTGAGACCGGTCGGGAAGCCGGCGCCGCCGCGCCCGCGCAGACCCGAGGCCTTCATCTCGTTGATGATCCAGTCGATGCCCTGGTCGAGGAGGAACTTCGTCCCGTCCCAGGCGCCGCGCTTGCGCGCAGCCTCGAGACCCGGCGAATGCAGGCCGTAGACGTTGGTGAAGATGCGGTCGCGATCGGCGAGGGCCATCACTCGGTCTCCTTCGATCGGCCGCGCGGAGCCTTGGACGCCTCAGGCTCGTCGGCGGCGGCGGCAGGCTTGCCCTCGCTCGGCCGCGACGGCGTCGGTTCCTCGGACTTTTCGCTCTGCGGCGCAGGAACGGGTTCGCCGGTCGTCTCGCTGCCCTCCTTGGAGGACGCATCCGAGGCGTCGGCCTGTTTTGCGGCAGCGACGGGCTCCTCGCCGCTCTTGGCGCGCTGGGCCGGAGCGTCGGCGGCGGCGCTGTGCTCGGGGCGTCCGGCATCGGGCCGGCCGGGCTTCGGATCGTTCGGGCCGGTCGCGGTCGCGGCCTGCTTCTCCGTCTGCGGCGTCGGCGCGGCGGCAGGCGCCGGCTCGGGCGCCTTGGGCGGCACCACCTCGCCGGCGGCCTTGGCCTCGTCCGGCGTCTTCACGTCCTGCTGCTCGAAGCGCTTGCGCCACGAGCCGACGAGCGAGCCGTCGAAGAGGGCGGGATCCTGAAGCGTCTTGACTGCGTCGTGCGGCTCGGAGGCGTGACGGCCGTTCTGCGGACCCGGCTTCACCTCGCGGCCCGCGGCCAGATCGTCGAGCAGCTTGATCAGGAGGTCCGGCGTCAGGTCCTCGTAATAATCGTCGTTGATCTGCAGCATCGGCGCGTTGCAGCAGGCGCCGAGGCACTCGACCTCGAGCCAGGAGAAGTTGCCGTCGGCGGTCACGTGCTGCTGGTCGCCGATCCTCTCCAGAAGGACCTGCTTGAGATCGAGCGAACCCTTCACGTGGCAGGGAACGGTGCCGCAGAGCTGGATGAACCAGCGCCCGACAGGCTCCAGATTGAACATCGTGTAGAAGGTCGCGACCTCCAGCACGCGGATGACGGGCATGCCGAGCCGGGCGGCGACCGCCTCGATCGCACGCTGCGGCAGCCAGCCGTCATGCTGCTTCTGGGCCTGCCAGAGCATCGGGATGACGGCCGAGGCCTGCCGGCCGTCGGGATATTTGGCGATCTGCTTCTCGATCCAGCGCTCGTTCTCCTCCGTGAAGGAGAAGGAGGCGGGCTGATCCTCGGCAGGGGCGAGACGACGGACGGACATCAGCGATCAACCTCGCCGAACACGATATCGAGGGAGCCGAGGATGGCGGAGACGTCCGCCAGCATGTGACCTCGGCACATGAAATCCATGGCCTGGAGATGCGCGAATCCCGGCGCGCGGATCTTGCAGCGATAGGGTTTGTTGGTCCCGTCCGCGACGAGATAGACGCCGAACTCGCCCTTCGGCGCCTCGACGGCCGCGTAGACCTCGCCGGCCGGCACGTGGAACCCTTCCGTGTAAAGCTTGAAGTGGTGGATGAGCGCCTCCATCGAGCGCTTCATCTGCCCCCGCTTCGGCGCCACGACCTTGCCGTCGATGGACGCGACGGGCCCCTGCCCTGCCGGCTCGCGCATCTTGGCGAGGCACTGCTTCATGATCCGCACCGATTGGCGCATCTCTTCCATGCGGATGACCTGGCGGTCGTAATTGTCGCAATTCTTGCCGACGGGGATGTCGAATTCGAGCTCCTCGTAGCATTCGTAGGGCTGCGCGCGGCGCAGGTCCCAGGCGGCGCCGGAGCCGCGGACCATCACGCCCGAGAAGCCCCACTTCCAGCAATCCTCGAGCGTCACGACGCCGATATCGACGTTGCGCTGCTTGAAGATGCGGTTGCCGATGAACAGCGTGTCGAGGTCGTCGATCACCTTCGGGAAGGTGTCGCACCACTGGTCGATGTCGTCGATCAGCGCCTCGGGCAGGTCGCTATGGACGCCGCCCGGGCGGAAGTAGTTGGCGTGCATGCGCGAGCCCGAGGCGCGCTCGTAGAACACCATCAGCTTCTCGCGCTCCTCGAAGCCCCAGAGCGGGGGCGTGAGCGCGCCGACGTCCATGGCCTGGGTCGTCAGGTTCAGGAGGTGCGACAGGATGCGGCCGATCTCGGAATAGATCACCCGGATGAGCTGGCCGCGGCGCGGGACCTCGAGCCCGACCAGCTTCTCGACGGCCAGGCAGAAGGCATGCTCCTGGTTCATCGGCGCGACATAGTCGAGCCGGTCGAAATAGGGCGTCGCCTGCAGGTAGGTCTTGTGCTCGATCAGCTTCTCGGTGCCCCGGTGGAGGAGGCCGATATGGGGGTCGACGCGCTCGACGATCTCGCCGTCGAGTTCGAGGACGAGGCGCAGCACGCCGTGCGCCGCCGGATGCTGCGGGCCGAAATTGATCGAGAAGTTGCGGATGTCATGCTCGCGCCCGGCGGAGGGCACGAGCGACTCGGTCGAGGAGAAATCGTTCGACGCGCCCGGCTCGGGGCGCTTGTCGAGCAGTTCCTCGCGTTCGGCGGCGAGCCCGTGATGCTCAGCCATTGGCGGTGCTCCCTGCGAAGGCGGCCATGACCTCGGCTCCGGTCATCTTCACCGTCGCGTTTGCGAATTCGTAGGTCGCCGGCTTCTCGTCGACGAAGATTTCGATCTCGAGCGGCAGGCGCGACGCGTCGTCGAAGGCCTGGGCGGAGACGGCGATCATCGAGCCGTCCTTCATGCGCCAGAACAGCGTCGAACCGCAGGTGCCGCAGAACTGCCGCTCGGCATGTTCCGAGGAGGCGAAGGTTTGCAGCGCGCTCTCGTCTTCGACCGCGAGATCGGGGCAATTCACGCTGAGGAACGGTCCCGCCGACCAGCGCCGGCAGATGCTGCAATGGCACGCGTCCATGTGCAGTTTCGTCGGCGTGCCGGTGAAGCGGACGGCGCCGCAGACGCAGCCACCGGACATGGGCATGGACCGGCCCATCACGCCTTCGCCTTCTCGTCGCCGGGCAGGACGTAGTCGGTCCCCTCCCATGGCGAGAGGAAATCGAAGTTGCGGAACTCCTGCGTCAGGTTCACCTTCTCGTAGACGACGCGCTTCTGCTCGTCGTCGTAGCGGACCTCGACGAAGCCCGTGAGCGGGAAGTCCTTGCGGAGCGGATGCCCGTCGAAGCCGTAATCGGTGAGGATGCGGCGCAGGTCCGGGTGATCCGAGAACAGGATGCCGTAGAGGTCGTACGCCTCGCGCTCGAACCATTCGGCGGACGGGAAGACGGACACGGCGGAGGGAACGGGCGTGTCCTCGTCCGTCTCGACCTTCACCCGGATCCGGGTGACGTGGCGCGGCGAGAGCAGGTGATACACGACGTCGAATCGCTTCGGCCGTGCCGGGTAATCGACACCGCAGATATCGATGAAGTTGATGAACCGGCAGGCCGGATCGTCGCGGAGCCAGGTCAGGACATCCACGATCTTGGAGGCCTCGGCGACGATCGTCAGCTCGCCGAACGCGATGGCGCGGGAGACCACCGCCTCGCCGAGATTCGCGGCGATGTGGTCGGAGAGAGCTTGCAGGTCGTTCATGCCGCTCACCGCTCGATCGTGCCGGTGCGACGGATCTTCCGCTGCAGCAGGAGCACGCCGTAGAGGAGCGCTTCCGCCGTCGGAGGGCAGCCGGGCACGTAGATGTCGACAGGCACGACCCGGTCGCAGCCGCGCACGACCGCGTAGCTGTAATGGTAGTACCCGCCGCCGTTCGCACAGCTTCCCATGGAGATGACGTAGCGCGGCTCGGGCATCTGGTCGTAGACCTTGCGCAAAGCCGGGGCCATCTTGTTGGTCAGCGTGCCCGCGACGATCATCACGTCCGACTGGCGCGGCGTCGCGCGCGGCGCGAAGCCGAAGCGCTCCGCGTCGTAGCGCGGCATCGACATCTGCATCATCTCGACCGCGCAGCAGGCGAGACCGAAGGTCATCCACATCAGCGAGCCGGTGCGGGCCCAGGTGATGAGATCCTCCGCAGAGGTGACGATGAAGCCCTTGTCGGCGAGTTCCGAATTGAGCTCGCGGAAATAGGGGTCGTTGGCGCCGATCGGCCGCCCGGTCGCGGGATCGAGGATGCCGCGCGGCGCGGGGGCGATCGCCGTGTGAGAGGCGCTCAGTCCCATTCCAGGGCTCCCTTCTTCCACTCGTAGACGAAGCCGACCGTCAGGATCCCGAGGAAGCACATCATCGACCAGTAACCGTACCAGCCGAGATCGCCGAACGTGATCGCCCAGGGGAACAGGAAGGCGACTTCGAGGTCGAAGATGATGAACAGGATGGCGACGAGATAGAATCGAACGTCGAACTTCATCCGGGCATCGTCGAACGCGTTGAAGCCGCACTCATAGGCCGAAAGCTTCTCGGGATCCGGCTTCTTGAACGCGATCAGGTACGGCGCGACGAGGAGCGCTCCCGCGATCACCATCGATACGCCGATGAAGATCGCGAGGGGCAGATAGGCTGCGACGAGGTCGGTCATCCTGCACCCAATAGCGACGTCCCAGCCCTCGGATAAGGACAGGGCGTAGCCCACTGAACTTTGTCCCCGACGGACCGGTGCGAGCCCGGCCATCGGTTCGCGGTGGGCTTATCGCAGCGATTCTAAGGTGACAAGCGCCCGCTGCGGCGCACAACAGCTCAGCAGGTCCAACGTGAGCGCAGGGGTTAAGGGATTCGACGGCGCGCGACGAAGCGCGCGAGCGTCGATACGCGTCCCCGCGTCACAGAGGGTCGGCCCGATGGACGCTTTGCCGAGGCATCGATGCGTCGGCAGCCGGGAGGGACCCGGCTCCGGGTGCGAGGGCTCATCAAAGCGATTCCCGCTTCTCCGGCGCGGGAATCCTCAGCAGGAGCCCCGCGACGCCGGAGGGCGATCGCGAAGCACTTCGCGGCCGATGGTGAGAGACGGCATCACCATCGATAGCGCAGGCCGGCATAGACGGATCGCCCCATGCCCGGGTTGAAGAGCTCCGACGAGGCCGTCGCGACATCCGCGATCGCCGCGGTCGAGATGTAGCGCTTGTCGGTGAGGTTTCGCGCTTCGAGATAGCCCGACCAACCCGTGCCACGATCGAAGCCCACCCGGACATTCAGGAGGGCATATGCCGGCACCTTCAGGCTGTTGGCGTTGTCCGCATAGAAGCCCTTCGGCATCCATTCGACGCTCGGCCCGATATGGAAGCCGCTGGCGTGCTTGTAGAGCAGCTCCGCCCGCAGGTGGTGCTGCGGCACGCCGGGCAGTTCGTTATTGCCCCAGCGAGCGTCGCGATCGAAGCGGAAGTCGTTGTAGGTGTAGGCGGCGTTCAGCCAGAAGCGATCCTCGGCCGCGAAGACCGATTTCAGCACCGCGACGCCGATTCCGGCCTCGATCCCCTGGTGGATGGTGCGATCGGCATTGACGACCGAGCAGAGGTTGTACGGCGACGTCCGAAGGCATTGCAGCTCGTTGCGCAGGTCGGCGCGATACAGGGCCAGATCCCAGGTCAGATCCTCGGTCCTGCCGCGCGTGCCGATCTCGTAGGTCGTCGACGTCTGGACCCGAACGTTGGGCAGCAGGCCGGCGAAGGTGACGAATGTCGAGGAATCGTAGGTCGGGACCTCGGCGCTGCGGGAGACGTTGCCGAAGACCTGCCAATGGGGCGTGACGTCCCACAGGATCCCCGCTCGCGGGCTGAACAGGTCCCACGTGCGGCCGACCGATTGGTCCCCGTCCGAGAGGAAGCGGTCCTTGCGATCACGGACCGCGTGCAGGAACTGGCCTCCGCCGATGAGGGCGAGCGTCGGCAGGACGTAGAAGCTGTTTTCGACGTAGAGCGAGTGGTTCTGCGAATTCTGCGTCTCTGACCGCAGCAGGGCACCCTTGGTGGCCGCGCCCACATTGGCGCTTTCCTTGTAGGCGGCCGAGCCGGCCTGCAGGTTCACGCCCGCGACGAAGCGGTTCCGGAACGCGCCGATCATCCGGTCGTCCGTCGCGCGGACGAAGCCGCCGTAATCGGCCAGCGTGTAATCGAGATACCGGTAGATCGGATGATCGACGCGCCTCTGATGGGTGAAGAGGCCGAGGTCGACGGTCGTCGTGTCGAAGCGCAGCGTCGTCTTGCTGCCGAGCCGGACCGAATCGATGTTGCGCTGCTGGTCCTGCTCCACCCAGACCGGGTTGGCGGAACGCGGCCGCCGCAGGGCCGTCGCCTTGTCGAGTTCCCCCGGAATGCGCGCCCGCCACGAATTGGCGTTCAGGTAGAAGCGCGTCTCGGCATCGGGCGAGAGCTGGTAGCCGATATTGGCGTTCAGCCGCAGCGCTTCGCTCCCGCTATGCGCGCGGTAGCCGTCCTCGCGCTGGGCCGAGCCGTTGATGGACCAGTCGACCGGACCCCGAGCGCCGGCGACGCTGGCCGATCCCTTCAGGTAGCCGAAGGCCCCGCCGTCGATCCGAGCATCGAAGGCCGGCGCATCGCGTCCCGTCGGCCAGACGAAATTGACCGCGCCGCCGAGGGAATTGCCGCCGAAGCGCAGCGCGCTCGCACCCCGGAAGACCTCGACATAGCGATAGGCCGTCGGGTCGATCTCAAACAGGTCGGTGAGCCCGTCCGATTGATTGATCGGAATGCCGTCCATGAAGAAGTTGATGCCGCGATTGCCGTAGTTGCGCGACAATCCCGAGCCGCGGATCGACACCCGGGCATCCTGACCCCAGCGCATCTGAGCGATGACGCCCGGCACGCCGCCGAGGACGTCCTTGATCGTGTTGGCGGGACCGTTCTTGAAGGCTGTGTCGGGGACGAGCGCGACACCGCCCGGGACGCGGTCGATCTCGGCCCTCGCCTGCTCGACGGTCGGCACGGTGAGCGAGCGACCGGAGGCTCCGGAGGTGGGTGCGCCGAATGCCGGCCCGGCAGCGGCGCGTCCGGAGGAAGCGGGCGCAGACCTGATCGGCCTTTGGTCCGAGGGTGACGCGGCCCGGACGGAGGGACGCGATCGTGCGGCCGCGGCGGCAGGACGAGGCGCGGGCCTGGCCTGGCGCCGCGCCTCGGGCTCCTGAACGACGACCGGCGGGAGCGATGTTGCGGGACCAGGTTGGGCGAAAGCAGGCGAGGAGGCGGACGCGAATGCGACCGCGCCGAGCGCGACGCCCAGCGGCTTGACGGACATGATGAGGATCCAAAGTCAGACGTTGATCGGAAAGCGGAGCAATCGATCAGGCTGACGGTGGACCCCGGGCACGGTGGGCGGAAAGCGGTGGGCCGGTGCGGGGGAGGTCGGCCTCCGGCCGCCAGACGATCCGGACCGGCACGGCGAAATGGGGACGCTCGGCCCATGTCCAAGCCGGCGGAGGAACAAGATTGGCGAGGTGCTGGACGGTGCAGCAGTGATGATCGTGGCGGACCGACTTCCCGCCTGGATCATGCTCGCCGTCGACCGTGCAAAGCAGACCAGGGGCGAAGGATGCACCGGCCGGAATCGCGGCCGCCAGAAAGGCCTGGAGCAACAGGGCGTAGAGCGCGACCACGCCGATGATCGCGCGCCAATGCCCCGATCTGGACCGACGGTCGCGCATCCAGACCGGTTACAGCCAAGCTTAGACCTCGACAATCGCGCGACGGCCACACGGCAGCATTGAGGGCACCGAGCCGTCCAAGCCCACCGCGCGCTCGCCGCGGGGGGCGATCGCCAGCCCGCCAACCATCCGGCCGACCTCCCTGCCGTCGACGAAGCAGCCTCTGCCGCGTTCCCGACGCGACTGAATTCGTCCGTCGGCGAACGCACAGGAACTATTTGGCGTCATCGGCACTAATTGTCGCGGCCATCGACGCATGGATATCCTCGGCTGGCCTCGGGCTTGACGGGCCGACATGCGCAGTTTCGTGGCCGCTTCTTGGGCGAGAGGCAGTCATGCATTCCATCATCTACTTAGTCGGCTTGGTCGTCGTCGTGCTCTTTGTGCTCTCGCTGCTGGGGCTACGCTGATGTCGGCCGGATTCGAGCAGACCACGGCGCCCGGGGGCGTGACGCAACCCGAGCCCGTGGATTGGGGCGCGATCTTCGCCGGCACCGTCGTGGCGTCGGGCACGGCGATCGTGATGACCACCTTTGCCAGCGCGCTCGGCATGGGGTCGATTTCGGTCGGACCCGACGGCGGCATCAGCACGATCGGCCTGGCCCTCACCGGGCTCTTCACGGTCGTCTCGATGGTCGCCGCCTACTGGCTCGGCGGCTACATCGCCGGGCGGATGCGCCGGAGAACTCTCGCCTCCGCGTCCGAGACTGACACGCGCGACGGGCTTCACGGCCTCGTCGTCTGGGGCCTCGGCATGCTGATCGCCGGCAGTTTCGCGCTCTCGGCCATCTCCGGCGGTGCCCGAGCCGTCGGCGGAGCCGCGTCCACGGCGGTTCAGGCGGCCGGATCGGCCGTCGGAGGCGCTGCCCAAGGGGCCGGCCAGCTCGCTGGTGGCGTGCTGAGCGGCGTCGGTCAGGCTGTCGGGGGCGCGGCGCGTGGTGCAGGCAATGCCTTGGAGCCCGGCCTCTCGGACATGCTTCCGCAGGGAATGCAGTCGAATCCTCTCGACTACCTGATCGACACGATGAACCGGCCCGGTTCCGGCCAGCAACCGACGGAATCGTCCGATCCGGCCGCGGTCGCTCGGCAGATGTCCACCATCCTGGCGAACATCGTTCGCACCGGAGAGGTGTCGGATGCCGATCGGGCGTATCTGCGGGACCTCGTCGCCAACCGCACCGGCCTCACGCAGGAGGAGGCGGGCAAGCGCGTCGACGAAGCGGTCGAGAAGACCAAGGCCGTGAGGGCCGAGGCCCAGAAGAGGCTCGACGAGGCGAAGGCCCAGGCGGCGCGCGTGGCGGACGAGGCCAGGAAGACGGTCGAGGAGGCCAAGGCCGAGGCTACGCGGATCGCCGAGAAGACCCGTGTGACGGGAATTCTGACGGCGTTCCTGCTGGCCGCCGCGTCCCTGGTCGCCGCCGCGGCCGCCTTCATCGGAGCGACGTGGGGCGGCGCCCATCGCGACGAAGGCCGAATCTGGAAGGGTCTGTCCTACCAGCGCAAGGTCTAGGTCTAGCGCCCCCGCCCCGGCTCCGAATCAAGGAGCCGGGGCGTCCGGCTGTCTCGCTGCGATTGAGATTGAAGACCGGCCGCTCCAGCTGCATCGCAGGGCTCCGAGCGGCCATCGCTTCGCTCCGGCGGCGCAAAGCCGCCCTTTCGACGGTCATTCCCGCGAACAGGGATTCGCCCGCCGCGGTGCCACAAGCCGGGTTGAATCAGTCGAAAGCTGGAAAAGCGGCTTCCCGCAGATGGCCGACAACGCGCGGCTCGCCCGCTGCTTCGGCCGCGTCCTCGACCAAAACGCGGGATATGTCGGGGAGATCTAGCAACATCAGGCTCTAACGAGAGCTGATGGTGCCCAGGAGAGATGTCGATAAAATGTGTCTCTCCAATGCCTTACGGCGAAGTGCGGGCGAATTCGGCCTCTTTGATGCGTAACGGCTTTTTCGCGCCTCGCCCGCACCGACCTGCCCTCCCCTCAAACGCAAAAAGAACCCGGCCCGCCGAAGCGGACCGGGTGCAAGTCGTGGGAGGAAATGCCCGAGGGCAGCGAGCCTCGGCTCGCCCGCGAGGCTCGCGGCAGCCGCGTGAGTCGGGCGATGCCGCGGTTCAACGCCGGCGCACCTCCTGACGGATCTCGCGCAGCAGCTCGGTCGCCGTCGTCACCCGCTCCTCGAGCCGCGCCAGTCTGTCGCGATCGCGCTCCAGCACCTCGATCCGCATCAGGATCGCGTGGAAGCGTTCGTCGCCTCGCGCGGCAAGCCGCCGGTCAGCCTGCTCGAGCTCGGCGATGCGGGAATCGAGCTTCGCCGCATACCAGGACAGGCCCGCCGTCTGGCTGACGAGGGCCAGCGCGAACGAGATGGCGATGGCGAGCGACAGGCGGCGCGGGAACGCCACATAGCCCTCGCTGACGTTGAGCGTCGTCATGTCAGAGCTTTCCGAAATCGCGCCGCACCGCCTCGATCCAGGCGAGAGCGCGGTTGCCGCAACCGGTCTTGGCGCGGTCGAGGAGCTTGGCGTGCCCGATGACCCGGGCGACGTCGGCGGCGGTCAGCGCGCGCGCCGGGATCTCCGGAAAGCGCTCCCGAAGGCAGCCGGCGATGTCGGCCGGCGCGGGCGGCAATGTGATGCGCCCGGGCGGCGCCTGGCGCTCAGAGGCGACGCAGCCCGCGAGCGACGTCGTCAGGCAGGCACACGCGATCGCGGCCCGGATCCGTTTCGAGAGCATGGAGGAGGTCCTGGAGCTGGCGCCGGCTGTCGGCGAGGGCGGCGCGATCGCGCGAGGCGCGCGCCTCGAGGTCGTGCGTGATGGCTTCGGCCCGCTCGGCTCGGAGCTGCTCGGCCGCCGCGGCCTGGCGCTCGGCCCGCAACGCAGCCTCGAGCGTCGCGCGGCCATAGGCCGTCTGGTAGAGCAGCCCGGCGGCGAGGAGCGCGGCGCCGGCGACGATCGCCGGCCGCGACAGCCAGGCCGGCAGAGTGACGAGGCCGAGCGTCGCGACGGCGAGGAGCGCGAGGCCGGAAAAGCCCAGCCCGAAGCCGAAGGGCGAGAGAGCCTGCCAGGCGAGGAGCAGCCGCGCAGTCACAGGCCGCGCAGGCACATGGCCCGCTCCTCCTGCCGCCGGCGCGTGAGGCCGGGCAAGCGCCGGCCGCCGGCCTTGTCCCACATCAGGAACGCGTCACAGCCGCCGCGGATGTTCCCCGCATTCGTCCGGCGCGCGACCGTCGAGCGACAATAGGCGGCCTGGCCGATGTTGTAGGACAGGCTGAGATGGGCGACGTAGCGCTGCGCCGGCATCGTCTTCGTCGACGGGACGCAGCGCTCCATGGAGGTCGCGAACTCGTCGAGCGCCTTCAGCAGCATGGCGTCGCACTGTGCCTTGGTGCGGGTCATGCCCTTCCGAATGCCGCGGGTCTCGCCGTAGCAGAGGGTCCAGACGCCGACCTGGTCCTGATAGGCCCGGGTTCGGAGACCTTCGAAGCCGCCGACGGTCGCGACGGAGAGGGCGCCGACGGCGCCGACGAGCGCGCCGATGAGGCCGCCCTTTTTGATGCGGCTCATTGCGGATCTCCCGACACGGTCTGCTGGGCGATCAGGCGCGAGACGGTCGCGCCGATCGAGACGACGAAGGCGATCGCGGCGAAGGAGCCACGCGGGATCGGGGGCTCGGCTGCCAGGAAGCCGATCGCGACTTCGGCGCCGCCGAAGAGGGCGGCGAGCAGGTTGAGGCGGATGCTCCAGGCATAGCGAAGCACCCGGCGCCAGTTGGCGACAGGTTTCACAAGGACCTCCAGAAACGAGAAAGCCGCCTCGAGGGGCGGCCGGGCGGGTCGGATTAAGCGTTGGCGGGATCGGGATCAGGATCCGCTGTCGGAGCGGGCGTCGCGGCTGCGAGCGCGGCCGTCAGCTGCTCGACCTCGAGCCGAAGGTCGCCGTTCTCGGATTCGAGCGTCGAGGCGCGCGCGGACAACGTGTCGATCTGCGCCAGCGCGGTCATGTTGATGTGTTCGAAGATGGCCGAGGGCGGGTAGCCCAGGGTGTCGGCCCGCTCCAGCGTCATCGGCCCGTTCGTGGAACGAGTACGGTTCCCGAACGAGTCGACCAGGTCTTCGGCCAGAATGACATGGGTGCCGGTGGGCTCCCCGGACGCGGGATCGCTCCCCCGATAGAATAGCTCGTAGACGTAGGCGGCCATGGTCGGCTCCTCAGGCGATGGCGGTGACGTTGGTGCCGGCGATCTTCCAGACCGAGCCGTTCCAGGTGACGACGGCGCCGGTGCCGGCTCCCGCCCCCTCCTGCGTGCCGGCGCCGTTGAAGGCTCGGCAGTTGCTCGCCCAGGCCGTGTCGCCGGCCTGGAGGTTCGCCGTGGGCAAGGTCGCGACGGTAAAGGAGGGCAGGCTCGCCGCGGCGATCGATGCGACGGGCGTCATGGAGCACTCGTCGAAGTCAATCCAAGTGATGCCGAGCGGCTGCGCCACAGTCACGTTGATGACAAGACGGAATTCACAATAGCCGGCGTCAGCAGGTGCGACCACGACGACCTCGGCCCGTGTCCAGGTCGTAGCCGTGCTGAAGTTGGAGTTGGCAAATGCGGTGGCAGAGGGCGTGCCGTCGGACTTGAACCACTGGGCGCGAACGGAGACGACGTTGCTCGCAGCAGCCGCGACGTTGGATTTGAGCCACGACCCGATGGCGTATTTCGCACCCGGCACGACGGGGATCCTCTCCCCGATCGCGTTCAGCGTGCCGGTGGTCTTCGCTCCGAAACTGAGCCGCAGGCGGGATCCGCCAGACAGGGAGTCGATGGATGTGAGGACCTGCTGCGTCGCGCCATCCGAGAAACCGGCGAAGGTCGGCCACCCGGACAGACCCTGCTCGAAGCCGCCATTCGGGACGAGGTTCGGCCCGTTCGCGAGGCCGTTGAGGCGCTTCAGGGCGGCGGCCGTCATCAGGCCGTCGGCAGATTCCGTCGCCGCCCCACCGAACATCGGTTGACCGTTGCCCTTAGTTCCGCCGAGGACGCGCCAGTTGCCGCTCGCATCCGAGGCGACGTGGAGGATGTCGCCGGCGGCCATGACAATGTCGGCCGCGCCCGGGATGACGAGCGAGGTGGCGTTGTGTCGGATCGTCGCCGCGCCGAGGAAGCGCAGGATGCGACCCTTGTTGCGCCCGGAGCCGAAGGAGGCGATCGTCGCCGTGCCGGAGATCGCGAGCCGGCGCGTACGCTGGCCGCCGATATTGGTGGTCGCCGAGGAGGCGAGCGAGCCCTCGCCTTCGAGGAAGTCGATGGTGCCGTCGCCGGCGATGTCGATCGCCTCGACGGGGATCACCCCGTCCGGGAAGGCCTGGAGGAGGAGGCGCTCGCCAGCGCCCGCAACGGTCTTCTGCTCGAGCGCGAACCAGTTGCGGCCCGAGAGCTGCCACACGTCCCGAAAGAAGGTCGCGGCCCCCTCGCCCCGATCCCGCGGCAGGATCTTGGACTTTCCGTCGAGCGTGATCGAGCTACCGAAGACCTTGCGCTGCTCGTTCAGGAGGATGGACAGCGAGAGACTGTTCTGTGCGGACGGCGAAATCGACGCGGCCATGTCGTCGATGGTGAACGGCACCGCCGAGAGAGCGACCGGATTGCCGGAGGCATCGGTGAACGGCTCGTTGACGGTGAACTCCGTGCCGGTCCAAGTCGTGATCGTGCGCGTCCCGTAGCGGCCGATCCCGCCTCGGATGCCAGGCGCGAGCGCCATGCCGATCTGAACCCCTCCGCCCACGGTCCCGGCGATCGTGCCGGAGGTCGCGTTGGCGGCAAGCGTCAGCGTCGCGCCGGAAGGTGCGATGTAAGGCATCGTCGATTGTCCTAGAGGTGGGGCGAGACGGGCCGGGGGCGATCAGCCGCCGCGGTAATAGAGCTTCCAGACGTAGCTGGACTGGAGCACCTTCGGGTCCGGCGAGGGGTACTGCACCGGGTCCAAGCTACTCGTGTAATCGTAGTCGATCGTCACGGTCTTCGGGAAAGGCCCTTCGAGGACCTCGATGAGGTGGATCGTCATGCTGGCGACATCGATATTCGGCCGCGAGATCGGCAGCGTCTCTTGAACGACGCCATCAATGAGAACGCGCAGATACAGATAGTTCGACACGTTGCTGTTCGTGACGAAGCCGCCATACGAATACTTGATCGTGTTGATCAGCTCGATCGCGCAGGGGCTCTTGACCGTCAGGACCGACCGCAGTTCCGGGATCGGCTGATTGGTTCGCGGCGGCAGAAGAAGCGCGATGTTCGAGCCCACGACCTTTCGGCCCCAGTCGAACATGGCGTTGGGTGCGATCAGCTCCGTCGTCACGAGCAGCTTCGGGATGATGACGCGGCCCGTCGCCGCGTCGATCTCCATGAGCTTCGTCATGTTCTGCATGCCGGACCCGACGAAGCGGGCGACGTAGAACTGCTCGACGTTGAAGACGGCGTGCGGCCCGCCAACCGTCGGGGCGAGCAGGTAGAAGCCGCCGTCCGATTTTTCACCGCCCTCGTCGCGCGAGATCTCCATGGCGATGAGGGAATCGCCGGCATTCGGGCCGGCCCGCGCGGTCATGCCGAAGCGGGCGGTCGCGGTCACGCCATTCGCGGTAGCCTGGGCCTGCGTCGCCGTCGTCGCGGCGGACTCGGCCGCGGTCTTAGCCGTGTCGGCGGTCGATTTCGCCGTGTCGGCCGTGGTTTTGGCGGTGTCCGCCGTGCTCTTGGCCGAGTCGGCTGTGGTCTTGGCCGTGTCCGCCGTGCCCTGCGCCGTCGCTGCGGCGGTACCGGCATTCGTCGCCACGGTCGAAACCGACTCGATGCTTGCCGCGATCGTGCCGGCCCCCGTGCCGTTGACCTTCGCCTCGAGGAGGCCGACCTGGGACACGAGGCCCGTCGCCGGGTTGCCCGGGGTGGCGGCCTTGCCGACGACCTGGGTCACGGCCGAGAGGCGCGAGGTCACGCTCTCCGCATCCTCGCCGAGGACGCCGACCTCGATATCCTCGACCTTGCGCGCGAGGCCTTCATCCTCGTCGAGGATCACGTCTTCGAGGCTCGTCAGCCGGCCGCTGATGCCCGGATTGGCGGGGTCGCTGCCGTCGATCTTGCCCTCGATCGTCGCGAGCCGCGTGATCTGGCTCGACGGGTTGTCCGCGTTCGTGACGACGTGCTCGAGCGTGCCGATGCGCCCGGCGGCAAGGCCGGAGGCCACCTCGAGTTGGCGTCGGGCGATGGCCTCGGCCGCGAGACCGTCGGCGACGACACGGAGCGTCTCGGTGAGGCGGGCCGCGGTCTCGCCCTGGACGGCGAGCAGCGTCTTGTTGCTCTCGCTGATCGCCTCGCCCATGGCGCCGATGCTGCTGCCGAAGACACTCGACGCCGTCGCGAGCTGAGCGCTGACCGTGCTCTTCATCTCCGCGATCTCGGCGAGGATGGCTTCGATCGTCGCGTCCCGCGTGTCGCCGTCGAGCTTGATAGCCGTGGCCGAGGTCGCCGCCACGATCTGGCCGAGGGCCGAGACCTGGAGGAGCGCGCTCGTCACCTGGCCCGACAGCGCCTCGAGCGAGGCCTGCGTCGCGAGGAGGTCGATGGTGTCGGTGACGCCGCTCACGGTGATGCTGAGGTCCTCGACCTCGGTCGACAGCTCGCCGAACTCGACCGCCGAGACCTTGGCCGCCAGCTCGTTCGTCACGGAATCGAGGCGCAGCGAGACCTCGTTCACGCGGGTGAACAGGTCGCCGAGATCGCCGTCGATCACGGTCCGAGCGATCAGCGCGACCTCGCCGGCGAGCGCGTCGAGCGAGATGCTGACTTCGTTGATGCGGTTGCCGAGCTGCGCCTGGCCCGCGATCGTGTAGGCGCCTTCGGCCTGGACGACGCCGATCTGCGTCAGGATCCCGCCATAGGTCTCGATGCGAAGCTGCAGCTCCTGCAGGACGGTCAGGGCGCTCTCGACATCGTCCCGAACCGCCCGGACGGCGAGGCCGGACCGCGCCCGATCCGCCGGCGAGGGCGACAGGGCGAGCTTGAGGTCTTCGATGTTCCCGAAGGCCGTGTTCGCGCGGGCCTTCGCCTCTTCGGCGATCGCCTTCGCCTCGCCGACCGAACCGGGCCCGGTGCCGGTGAGCTTGTCCTGAAGCTCCCCGGTGAGCTGGCCGAGGGAGATCTCGACGATGTCCGTCGTCGAGCCGTCGATCAGGGGCTTGAGGGTCTGGAAGGTGGTCTGCGTCCACGGCCCCGGCTCGCCCGTCCGGCCATAGGCCCTCGCCCGAATCCGCACCGGCAGCGGCGATTGCCGGATCGGCGTCGAGCCGGAGAGCGAGGCGAGGTTGCTCTGGATCTCCTGCCAGTCGTCGGAGGGCCCGGTCTCGTCGTCGATGGCAAACTCGACGTCATAGGTGACGCCGCCGCGCGGCTGGCCGATCGACCAGACGAGACGGATATCGGTCTCGGTGCGCTGGCATTGCGCCCGGAGGGACTGGATGACGGGACGCAGGATCTCCTGCGGGCCCTCGGGCGTGACCGGCTCCGGCACGATGGGCGTCTCGCCGAGGGCGAGCCAGACGCGCGGATCGTCGAGGACCATCTCGATCTCGACGTTGTCGGCATCGACCGGCCGGGCCGCCCGGGCGATATAGGTCTCCTGCAGCTCGACGAGATCGCCGAGCGTGACCGTGGTCGGATCCTGCGTGTCGAGCGCGAGGATCTCGGCGAGCGCCTTGCCGGTGGTCGCCACACGGGCGGCGAGGTCGGTCGCGTTCAGCGTCAGCGTGCGGGCGCCGTCATAGGTGGCGCGCAGGATCCCCCATTCGCGGCCCCGCCGATCTCGGATCGAGGCATAGGTCGGGCCGGCCAGAAGCGGCGGCTCTTCGCCGAGGGTGAGGACGGCGCCCTCCGCCCACACAACGGAGACAGCGGCCTTGCCGTCGAGGAACCACAGATCCGAAAGGATATGCGTCCCCGGATAGACGAGGCGCCCCTCCCATTCGACCGTGATCTTGCGTTCCGCCGTGCGATAGCGGTCGATCGCCGCGAGCCAGTTCACATAGGCGAGCGCGTGCGCGCCCGAGGAAATCCCGGGCGGCTTGTAGCGCTTCGGGGTGCGGGTCGGTGCGAAGAGGGTCTGCCGCACCTCGTCGGGGCGCTTCGGGTCGCCATCGCGATTGAACTCGACGATGACGTCGCCCTGCGCCGAGTCCGATTTGACGAAGGTGAGCCGCTGTGAGGACGTGTCCCGGATGGTCTGGCGCCGGGTGATGACGCGTCGGCCGCCCGCTTCCTCGGCGCTCTCGTCACGCACGAAGCTGTAGATCGAGCCGATCTTGACGTATTCGGCGCGGAGCGGCGCCAGCACCTCGTTTGCGGCGTCCGGAAAGGACGAGACCGACGGCAGGACGCCGTCATAGGTGTCGAAGCCCTCGAGATCGGGCCGAGCCACATAGGCGAGGGTCTTCTCGATGTCGGCCGCATCGGGCCGATAGAGCGCGTACTCATTGCGCACGAGATCGGCATAGGCCCAAAGGCACTTGCGCGTCGGCTGCTCGATCCAGGCTGAGCCGGTCCAGACCGGCAGGATCCGCGTCGCGAGGACCTGGACGTCGCCGAGCGAGGAGAGTCCCTTGATGCCCGAGATGCGGATGACGATCTCGGTCGTCTTCTCGCGGATGCGAGTGTCGGGCAGGAGCGCCGACATCTCGTCCCAATAGACCGCGTTCGAGGCTTCGAGCTCGATCGTGTCAGGGTCGAACCAGGCATTGGCCGCCCGGACCTGCCACTGGGCGAGGTCGGGAAACTCCAGCTCCTTGCCGAAATGCCCGCCCTCATCGAGATAGGCGTAGGCCGTGTTCTCGTCGCGATGGATCGGGCCGGTCGGGTTGCCGGTGACGGGGTCGAGCCGCTGGTACTGGAAGACGATGCCGCAATCCATCGGCTTCGCCTCGCCCTTGCTCCCACGGCGCATGACGCTCGGGAAGTTCCAGGCGAGATAGACCTTCTTCGTCGCGACCCCGATCGGCGCCGCTCGATACCAGGGGGTCCATTCGGGGTTCTCGCCGGGCCGCGGCAGCTCCTGGCCGACGACGCTGTCGGAGGTCGCGACGTCGCCGGGCAGGATCGTCGAGGGCTGTTCGTAGAGGAACTCGACGGCCGCCGGTGGCGCGTATTTCGGGATCGCATTGAAGGGCGGCAGGATGCCGACGCCCTTCTTCCAGAAGGTCGATTCCCCGACCCTGATCTCCTCGATGTCGAACTTGCCGAGGCCGACCGTCAGGCGCTTCGTCAGGATCGTCGTCTTGTTGCCGACATACTGGATGAAATCGCGCTGCGAGAGCGGCGGCGAGGTCCAGCAGCGGCCATAGATCAGAGGCCGCCGATCGCCGCGGCGGGCGACGTTGCCGCTCGCCGAGAGCGAGAGGAAGTCCTCCTCGGTTTTCTTCTTCGCGGCAGTCGCCTGCATCGCCGCGGCCGCGAGCACGCCCGCGCCGAGGACGAGCCCGGCCTGGACCAATCCGGCGCTGAGCCCAACGACCCCCGCGATGGCTGGTGCGGCGAAGGGCGCGACGACCATGAGCGCCATCGCCGCGATGGCCATTGCGATGCCGGCGCCCGACTGGCCGCCGCCGAGCGCAGGTCGGACGAGCACGACCGTGTCGTGCGGGCCGACGAGCGTCGTCGCGTATTGCTTCCGGAGCCGCGCCGCCTTGTCGAGCATCGACCGATCGGCCCGGCGCCAATCCTCGCCCTTTCGGAAGACCAGCGCGACGACGCGCCGATCGGCCGGACCGTGACGGCGCATGATGGTCGACAGGCGCCGCCGACGCGGGGCGAGCACGAGGGGTCCGCCCTGCTCCCGGTGCAGGTGGTTGACGGCGACGACGAGGGTCATCAGCGATCCGGGCGATAGAAGTGCGGATGCCAGCGGCGGAGCTGGCGCAGCTCGGTGAGGGTGTCGATCACGACGCCGTGCCAGGTGTCGGTGTGGAGCACGCCCCGGCGATCGGCGAGGAAGGTGCCGACATGGTCCTGCGGGCCGCCGGCGAGGCGGCTCATCATCACGACGTCGCCATCCTCCGGTGCCGGATGCTCACGCCAGCCAAGGGCGGCTACGCCGTCACGGAGAGCGCCGGCCCGATCCCGAGGCGCCGGCAGCGGATCGTCGGCGCCCGGCAGGATGCGGCCGAAGACCACGCGCTGGACGAGGCCCGTGAGCCACCAGCAATGCGCCGACCGCTGGTCGTACGGGGTGCCGAGCAGATCGTCGACGAAGGCGGCCCTGCTCATGCGAACAGCGTCCGGTAGTCGAAGCGGTCGAAGAAGGCGTGGGGCCCCGTCGGGACGTTGAGATTACGGCCATCCGGGAATTCGAGCGCCCCCTCGGCCGCGCCGCCGTCGAGATCGACGGCCGTCAATTCGAGATCGTCGACGGTGGCGCCCGGCCCGGTGAGGGCCGCGACGCTCGAATGCACGGCGTATTCGCGCAGAACGACATCGATCGGCGCGTCGTAACCGAGCGCTCCCTTCAGGAGCCGGTAGGCTTCACCCGATATCCCGAGGATCCGCAGACGGCCGGGAGTGGGACCGTTCTTCTCCGCGCCCGGGCGGATGATCTCGAAGCTGCAGGGGGTATGATTGACCTTCGGCTGACCGGGCACGATGGGCAGCGGCACGAGTGCTTCGCCGTCATCAACCGGCTCGCCGACCCCCATGACCCAGCGCACCGCGCCGTCGATCCCCGGATGGGTCAGCTCGAGCGCGTAGAGGACCGTCGCCGCCTCGTCGCCGGAGGCATAGATCTCTTCGAAGGCCGCCTCGATGCTCACGACACGGCTCCGATCTCGACCATGTAGCCGCGCAGGATCGCGTAGAGCGCCGCGTGGTCGGCGGGGGTGAGCGCCGTCCCGACGATGCGCATGGCGAGCCGGCGCGGGCTGTAGTTCAGTCCCGCCCGCGACGAGACGATATTGCCGGCCTGAAGCGTGCTGTTCGTCGTCGCGGCGCCCGTCCCGATGACAGTGCCGTTCCTGACGAGGCTCACGGCCGATCCGGATCGGGTCGCACCGTAGAGGCCGAGGCTGTCGGCGACCGGCGCCGTGATGAGGTCGGCCGACGCCATGCGGACAGAGAGAAGACCGGAGGCGACCCGGCCCATGATGACCTGACGGTTCGACGCGCCGTCGGTGCCGGCATCATAGGCCGTCGTGTTCGCGAGGTTCGTCAGCGACCAGACGAGATCGGTGATGGAGTCCGGCGCGACGCCCGGGATCGACGCATAGCCGGCTCCATGATCCAGGAAGCCGCCGACCCCGTCGCCGGCATAGCCGCGATCGACCTGGAAGCCCGGAAGCGGCGAGCCCGACCGGGCGGCGTTGAGGGTCGGCCGGCGCCAGTTGACGAGCGCCGGCGCCGGGGCATGGGCGGCGAAGACGCAGAGGAGCCCGATCTTCTCCCACAGCCCGGCATATTTCAGCCGGGCGATCGTCGCCGAGATCAGCGCCTTCCGCGATGGCGACGGCGCCGACGACATCCGGGCGAAGAGCGCGACGGCCTCGGGCTCATAGGCGTCCCGGCCCCAGACGCGGACCGAGAAGCTGACGATGGAATAGGGCCCGTGATCGGCTTCGGAGACCGTGCCGTCGATCTGACAGATGCGCAGGCCGAGAAGGCCCGACGGCAGCCGGACCGGGGCGACGAAGCGCCGGACCCCGGCATTCAGATCGCGCTGCAGGAAGTCGAGGAACTGGACGAATTCGGCGCGGGAGAGCGGCGGCAGCCGCATGGGCAGCGTCATCGTCGCGACGAGCGAGCGCCGGCGCACGCGGACGTTCCCGCCCTCGTATTCGCTCACCTCTCCCTCCGGCACGAGCGCATCGGTGCCGAACCCCGGCGGCGCGACGAGCGCCGGGAGGTCGGCCGGCCAAGCCGGAAGCGCCATGTCGATCAGCCCCGGTTGAAGGCGTGCTTGTTGGTCTTGAAGACGTCGCCGAGATCGCCGCGCCCCTGCGCGGCGCGGCGCGCCATGCGGCTCTCCATCCCCCGCTCGACCTGGTCGATCGTCAGGTGGTTGCCGCTCCGCTTCACGGAGGTCTGGACGCCTGGCGCCTCGTTGATGGTGACGGAGAGATCACCGCCACCACCCCCGCCCGCTCCCTGGCCGATCGGATAAATCCGGCCGTTGGAGCCCGGCACGAAGACCTCGCCGCGTCCGAGCTCGTTCACGGTGTAGCCGCGGCCGGCCATGACCTCGCCGCCATTGGCCCGGAAGCCGCCCATGATCATGCCGAGGAGGCCGCCGGCGGCGTTCCCGCCGGCGCTCGCGGGCGCGGCCATGCCGAGAACGCCGGCGAGCGGGCCGGAGCCCATCAGGGCTGCCTGCAGCAGCATCTTCACGAGTTGCTTGCTGAGGGACTGGAGCGTGTCCTCGAAGGACTTGCCCTCGAGGATCATGTCGCCGAGCGCGTCAACGCCCATCTGGCCGAGCGAGCGCATCGCCTCGGCCTGCTGCTGCAGGGCCTGTTTGGCGTCGAGCGTCTTGTCCTTCAGCGTCTGCTGCGCCTCGGCGAGGGCGATGACCTTGGTCCGCTCCTCGTCAGTGAGGCCACGGCCCGCCTCCTTCGCGGCTGATTCCGCCTTGGCCAGCTCGACGGCCTTCGCCCGCTCGACATTGGTCTTGCCGACGCTCTCCAGCTCGGCCTTGGCGGTGGCGTTCGCCTTCTCGAGCTGCTGGATGAGCTTCTCGACCTGGTCGAGGGACTCGGCCGCTGCGCCGCCCCCTCCACCCTTGCTGCCCGACGGCAGGCTTTTCGACCTATCCGTCTTCGGGTTGACCGTGACCTTGAGAGGCCCGCCCTCATCGGCATCCTTCGGGACGCCGGTCGATTTCGGCTTGTTCGGATCGACGCTCTCGATGCCGGAATAGTTCGACAGGCCGAGGCTGTCGGAGAGGTCGCTGATCTTCTTCCAGAAGGGGTGGTTGCCCAACTTCGTGATGGCGTCGCCGATGCTGACGAACCAGTTGTAGAGGCCCATCACCGTGGAGACGGCCTGCGCGATCGCCTGGTTGAAATCGGCCTGCGCCTGGGCCTGCTGCGCCTGGTAGGCCGCGAGATCGCGGTTGAGCGGGAGCAGCGCCTCGCCGAGGATTCGCTGCGTTTCCTCGAGCGTCTTCTTCAGACGTTCCGCCTGCTCGATCTGCTCGGGCGTTCTGACCCAGCTGCCGTCGGCCGTGATCCCAGCGGCGGAGGTCAGCGCGTCGCGCATCTTGCCGACCATGTCGACGCCGCTTCGCAGCTTGGCCTCGAAGTCCGAACCGAACATCTTGCCTGCGAGATCCAGCGCCGCGAGGTTCGCACCCCGCTGGCGAAGCTGATCGATCAGGTCGAGGACGACGCGGATCCGCGCCTCCTGGCTGTCGGCCCCAGTGTATCGATCGAAATCGCCCTGGCTGAGATTGCCGGCCCGCACATGTTGAGTCAGTCGGTCGCCGATCGAGGACGAGGGCCCCTTTTCCCCCTCGCCGATCCTCATCGTCGCGGCGTCGCGCGCACGCTCGAGCATAGCCTCGAGCTTGGACGCCTCGATCTGCAGGCTCTTGGCCTCGCCGAGCCAGCGCTGGAAGAACGACGTGCCGACGCCGGCGCCCTCGGCGCCCTTGGCGATCTTCATGACGCCGTCGAGACGCTCCTGCGCGGCGCGCGCGGCCGCGTCGACCGCGCCGAGAACCGCGATCAACGCCACGAGCCCGGCTGCAGCCGTCGTTCCGGCCGCAAACGCCGGCGAGGCGGCGAGCGTATTCCACACCCCCGCGATCTCGGTTCTGAGGAAGGCCGCCTTCGTCACGATCGGCGCGGTCCCGACCGTCCAGGCCGCGTCCATGGCCGCAGTGCCGGTTCGGGTCTGGCGCCCGGCATTCAGGGCCGCGAGCCCCATGGCGGACAGCGCGAAATTGTGATCGTTCGCGGCCTTCAGCGTGGCCGCGCTGATCGAGGTGCTGTCGGCGATCACGGTCCGAGCGACCGAGCCGAAGGCCGCCCCGTAGCCGCCCGTCTGCTGCGCCAGGTCGCGGAAGGCGGCGAGGTTCTTCTTGAGCACGCCCTCGAGCGCGTCCTGGCGCGCATCCGAAGGGTTGAAGGCCTTCTTCGCGCCGTCGAAGGCGCTGGAGATCTTCACGACATTCGCCGCGACCGAGGCCGCGAGATCCTGCATCCCCGCCTTGGCCGCACCGGTCTCGGTGCCGAAGCGGATCATGATGGGGGCGTTGATCGCCATGCTCACCCCCGATCCCTATGGCGGCCTCCGAGGCGGCCGGCCGCGATGATGACGATCAGGCCGCGTCGCGGCCGAGCGCGTCGCGCTGGAGCGCTTGCTGCCAGGCGTCGGCCGAAGGGGCCTCGGGCGTCTCGTCGGCGCCGTGGAAGGCTGCGAAGCCCTGCATGAAGGCCGCGAATTCCGGCACGGTCATGCGCCGGACCTCCTCCGGCCTCAGGCCGGCCATTCCCCCGGATCGGTAGAAGGCGGCGAGGTTTCCGGGCTCGTCGCCGCCTCCTCTTTTCCCGGCTCGGCCGCCTCGACGCCCGTCACGGCGGCCGACAGGATCTTGCCCGCGAGGTCGAGGTAATCGGCGATCGGGCGCGTGTGGTACCGTTCGACCAGCGCCGTCGCGAGCGCGTCGTGCATGCCGCCGCCCTCAAGGCCGAGCCGGATGGTCTCCCACACGTCGGCCGCGTAGAAGCGGTGCCCGGCGAGGCGCAACATGATCTCGCCGATGCCGGCCCGGCTGAGGCGCTCCAGCTCGGAGATCTCGCCGAGCCGCAGCTGGAAGCGCCGCGTCTTCCCGCCGAAAGGCCAGTCGATCGCGGTGCGGGAGGTGTCGATGGTCTCGCTCACGGCGTGACCGGCGTCCAGTCGAGCGGGCCCTCGCCGCGGAGCTGGCCCGTGAACTTCACGATGCCATTCTCCTCGGTCGAGAATTCGAGGTTCTCGAACCAGACGTCGCCCTCCCAATGGCCGCCGCCATCGGCGAGCGACGCGACCTTCACGAAGCGATAGGTGATCGGCGTCTCGCTGTCGCAATCGGCGTCCAGCGTGATCATCTGCGAGCCGCCCGTGGTCCCGGAGATGTTGATCGTCCAGGCCGTCATCTTCTTGACCGAGCGGCGCACCGGCACGGCCTGCGGGTTGTCGCAGTCGATGACCGAGGCGTCATCGAATTCGTTCGTCTTCTGCAGCCGCTTCGTCGAGGCCACGCAGACGAGGTCCCATGCGGCGCCGTTCTTGCGGCGCACTTCGAGGTTGCGGCCGCTAAGCGGCTTGATCTGTGCCATGGTGAGGGTCCCGCGTTTGGGGCCTATCCGGCCCGGAAGATGACGGTCGTGATGTCGAGGAAGACCTGGCGCGGCTGGCCGGCCTCGGCGGCGTCGCCTGCGGTCACGACGCGGATCTCGGTCAGGCCCCACGGGGCGGCGAGATCGGGGCTGGCGCCGTCCAGGGCGTCGGCGAGGAGTTGCGCGAGCGTCCAGGCCTCGTCGCTCTGGAAATCGCGGGTCGCCACGTAGAGGCGCATCCGCGCGGGCCGGGCTGGATCGTCGCACAGCTCGTGGCGATCGATCTTCTTCGGCCCGACGAAGACGTACGGGAAGGTCGGCTTGTCCTTCGCGTCCGGCGGGCGGTCGAAGAAGCGCGGGCCGATCTCGGCTGCGAGGGAGACGTCGGCGAGCGCCGTCGCCTTCACGGCATCGCGAAGGGCGAGGATGGCAGCGACCATCGGCATCAGAGGCTCCCGGCCACGTCGTCCATGCGCTCGGCGCGCTCGCCGAGGATGCGGTCGGCGTTGTCGTAGAAGAACGGCTCGGCCGACATGAACTCGGTCCCGCTCTCCACGAACGGCGCGTAGTCCCATGCGTCCCGTTCAGCCGAGGCCTCGACGATGGTCTGGTTGCCCTCGGTGCGGGAGGTGATGCCCTCGCGCAGCGCGCCGGTGCGCTGCGGAGCGTCATCCTTCATCGCATCGACCAGGCGCCGGGCCGTCTCGACGTCGACGGCGCTGCTGGACAGGACGAGCTTGACCGCCATCCGGCCGAGCTGGTCGACCACGGCCGTCGACGAGACGGTCGCCGAATAGGCGAGCCGGGCGAGGTCGAACAGGTTCATCGCGGCGCGCCTCGCGTCATGTGGCGCCGACCTGGCGCGAGAGCTGGATGGCGAGGAAGCCTGTCCCGTCCGGGATCGGCGCCGAGGCCACGACGAGATCCGCGCCGCGGAAGGCGACGCGATCGTCGAGGGCGATGGTGCGATTGCGTGGCGTGTCGTTCACCGTCAGCACGCCAGCGACGGCATCGGTGCGCGAGCCGGCCTCCTCGAGCGTGCGCGCGCCACCGGCGGCCCAACGGCCCCAGCAGGAGAAGGCCGGAGCGGGGTCGCCCTGGCGCATCCCGTCGACGATCGCGCGCTGCGAGATCGCGACGCGCGTGTTCAGCCGGCCGGGCTGCATCAGACGGTGCGGGCCGGCCCGATCGGCATCGCGGTGACGACGACGTCGTCGAAATCGGCGAGGGCCGGATCGACGCCGACCTGCGCCCGGTCGATGACGACGAGAACGTCGCCGCCGGCCTCGGCGATGAGGGCGCGCACGCCCGGGATCATGACGCCGTCGACGAAGAGGGCGCGCGGCGCGTTCTCGCCGCCATGGGCGGGCGCGAGGACGATGCGGGGTTTCGGCATCAGACGGCCACCTTCCTGTACGGCGCGATCAGGCGATCGACGGTCGGGTTCGTGACGAGGCTCGCGAGCGTCTTGCCCGAGCGGTCGTTGGCGAGATCGGTCGCAAGGAGGAGGATGGCGGCCTGGAGCGGTGCCGGTACAGCGGCCGCGGCCGCGCCGAAGCCAGCGACGAAGTCGATGCGCCAGGCGTTCCGGACAGGCTCGGCGGCGGGCCACGACGCGCCTGGCGCGAGCACGACGCTCGCCTCCTCGAGGCGCTCCTGTTCGACCCGGTAATGACCCGGATCGACGTCCTGATATTCCCCCGCCGCCCAATAGCGGACGGAGACGGTGAGGTCCGACCTGACCGGCCCCAGCTCGAGCCGGAACCCGGCCCGGCCGCAGGGCAGCCGGACGGGGCCCTCGGCATAGGCCGTCCAGACCTGGTCGACGAGGCAGCGCCCGAGGATCCCGTCGCGCCCGTCGAGATGCGCCACGGCAGCCTCGAGATAGCTCTGGAGGAGCAGATCCTCGAAGCTCTCGTCCGCCTCGAGCCGCAGCTGCTGCTTGAACAGCGCCAGCGTCACCGGCAGCAGCGCCGGCGGCGTCGAGCGGACGTAGATCATTGCGCGATGCCGATCAGCTCGCCGGCTGCTCGACCGGCGCGCGATCCGGCCGGCCGAGCACGGCGATCGCCGAGACGAGCGCAGCCGAGGCGTTGCTCGCCGGCGTGATCGTCAGCCGCGTGTACCGCTTGTTGCCGACATAGCCGAGCTTGCGAACCTGATCGTCGCTGGCGAAGGTGAAGCCGGCGGCCGCCTCCGGAGCGAGAGCGGGATCCTGGCTGTTCATATCGATGTCGGGAACGGCCGTGGCGCCCGCCATGTTGGCCGCGTCGCTCTCCTCCAGAAGGACGGAGAAAGTCGCGTCCGCGTCGGCGATCGCGCCGGTCGCGATAAGGTAGGCGAGGCTGTCGAAGCCCTGCCGGTCGATGACCTGG
Source organism: Enterovirga rhinocerotis (assembly GCF_004363955.1). Classification (GTDB taxonomy): domain Bacteria; phylum Pseudomonadota; class Alphaproteobacteria; order Rhizobiales; family Beijerinckiaceae; genus Enterovirga; species Enterovirga rhinocerotis. Next base: position 1,398,793 of record NZ_SNZR01000011.1, on the reverse strand, counting down.
CCGACGAGGGCCGTGTTGTCCGCCACGCTGACGGGGCTGAGCACCCGCTTCACGAGCATGTCGCTGATTGCGTCCCGCATGGGAGCCTATCCTTGTGTCGAGAGGACCTGGCCGCTCTCGGCGCCGTGCCGGCGGACAGGGGAAGGGCGCGGCCGCGGCCGCGCCCCGATCGGCGATCCCCGCGTCAGGCGGAGATCTTGAAGAGCTTGATCGCCTCGTAGTCCTGGACGCCGCCGCCGACGCGCTTGGTGGTGTAGAAGAGGACGTAGGGCTTGGCGGTGTAGGGATCGCGCAGGACGCGCACCCCGGCCCGGTCGACGATGAGATAGCCGCGGCGGAAATCGCCGAAGGCGATCGGGAAGGCCCCCGCCCCGACGTCGGGCATGTTGTCGTCGTCGGTGATGCCGTATCCCAGCACCGTCGAAGGGTCTCCGACCTGGATCGAGGGCTGCCAGAGGTAGTTGCCCTGGCCATCCTTGAACTTGCGGATCGTCGCGACCGTCTTCCGGTTCATCAGGAAGCCGGCGTTCTGGCGGTAGCCGCCCCGCACGGCCTGCACGAGGTCGATGAGCGCGTCGGCAGGCGCATCGCCGTCGAAGCCGGCGGCGGCGCCCGAGGCGACGAAACCGACCTTGCCCCAGCCCCAATTGGCGTCGGCCACCGTCGGAACCGTCAGAAGGCCGCGCGGCCGGCTGACGCCGTCTCCGAGGATGAAGGCGGCGCCTTCCTGCTCGGCGAAGGTGAGCGAGACCTCGTCCCCGAGCCAGGCGCCGATATCGACGACCGCATCGTCCAGCAACGTCTGGGTCGCCGCCGGCATGGCGTAGAGTTCCATGGTCGGGAACGACAGCTCGGCGAGCTTCGGCGTGGCCGTCTCGGGCCGGCCTCCGGTTTCGCCGACCCATCCGGAGGTCGCCCCACCGACGCCGTGCATCTTCTTGTAGCTGCCGCCGCCGATCGTGCGGACGCTCGCGAGCTGGCGCATGGCCGAGACCTTGCCGAGCACGCGCCCGATCGTCGTCTCGATCTCATCGCTGACGAGATAGCCTCCATCCGGGTTCGAGCCGGTGCGGGCGGCCGCCTTGACGTTGTAGGCCTTGACCTCGCGCTCGCCGTCGCCCTGGCGGAAATAGGACGCGAAGTGTCCGCGATACGCGCGCACCTCGGCCGAGACCGGGCCCTCGCTGCCGCCGCCGCCGAGTTCGGCCGAGGCAAGGCGGGTCGCCATGGAATCGAGGGAGGCCTGCAGCTCGGTGACGGCCGTGTTGATGCGCTCGACCTTCTCGTCGGTGACGACGTCGGCCTTCGCGTTCAGCTTGGTTTCGTTCTCGGCCTTGAAGTCCTCGAAGGCCTTCGTGAGATTGGCCAGCACCTTCGCCGGATCGCCCTCGGCCCGCGGCATGCTGAGGATCGAGCGCGGCATCTGCACGGCCGTGAGGGCGGCGAGCGCGATGGGCGCGACGACCGGAACGGACGCGGCCGCGCGGACGACGTCGCCCATGGCATAGGCGTCGGACACGGTGAGAGAGGCCAGGGCGACGAGCCCCAGCACGATGAAGAACCTGCCCATGGAGGAACCTTTCTGGGATGAATGCGGGAAGGGCGCCTACGCCCCGAGGGCCCGCGTGAGATCGGCGGCGGCGCCGAGCCAGGAGAGGTCGCCAGCGCCGGGCGTGGCGGTCTTCGGAGCGCCGCCGCCGGCGTCCGGGGCAGCGCCAGGCGTGCCCTTGATCTTCGAAAGGAGGCTCCGCGCCTCGCTGCGCGACATCGACCGGCAGAGGCCGAGTTCGGCCTTGCGAACGGCGTTATGGGCCGAGGCCTGCTCGCGGGCGCCCTCGTCGACCTCCATTTCGTCGGCCGTGAGAAGAGAATCCGCGAAGCCGTTCTCGATCGCCTGCTCGGCAGACATGAACGTCTCGGCGTCCATCCAGCCCGCGACCGTCGTCTTGTCGGCGCCGGAGCGGCCTGCATAGAGCGCGGCCATGGCGTCGTCGAAGGGCGCGAGATAGGCGGCCGTCTCAGCCATGTCGTTGCGGTCGCCGGCGGCGATGACCCAGCAATTGTGGATCATCAGGAAGCTCGCCGGCCCCATGGCAATCGTGTTGCCCGCCATCGCGATGATCGAGGCGGCCGACGCGGCGAGGCCCATCACCTTCACCCCGACCGGCGCCGGGTGCTGCAGAAGCCGGTTGAAGATGGCGATGCCTTCGAACATGTCCCCGCCGGGACTGTTGATGTGCACCTCGACGGCCTGGTCGCCGATCCGGCGAAGAGCCGCGTCGATCCGGTTCACCGTGACGCCGCCGCCCGACCAGTAATCCTCGCCGATCACGTCGTAGATCGTGATGACGTTCTCGCCGCTCGCGGCCGCTCGGATGCCGGCGTTCCAGCGGTCGAGGACGGCCGGGTTCGAATAGGCGGCGACGTCGCGCCGCGAGGGCAGCGCGATCGCGCCCGGGCGCGCGGCCGCCATGACGCGCGGGAGGCGCATCTTACTTGTCCCCATCGGGCTGGTCCTCGGGTTTGGAGGCGGCATCGCCGGCGAGCAGCTTCGACGTCGCATCGGCGGCCGCCACGGCGTCCTGCATGTTCGACGGGCTGAGATAGGTGTCCCCGCCCTCGATCGGGTTCTCGTCCTCCTTCTCGAGGACGTCGTTCGCGCTGAGCCAGCCCCATTGGCGGCCGACGGCATAGGCGGCGAAGCGGGTCTTGATGTCGCCCCTCACGAGCGCGTTCGTGTTGTGCCGGGCGTAGAGCTGGGGCTCGGCGTCGTCGACGAGGTCCCGGGCGATCGCCTCGTCCCACATCGTCAGCCAGTCCTGCAGGGTGTACGTGACGAAGCCCTGGCTCTGTTGTTCGATCCCGGAGCCCCATGACGTCGTCTTCGTCGTCAGGCCGACCATGTGCGGCGGGGTGCCGAAGAACATGCACACCTCGAGCTGCGACAGCTCGCGGCTCTGGATGAACTGCGCGTCCTGCAACGTGAGGCCGAGGCGATCGTATTTCAGCCCATCCTGCAGGATGAGGTTCTTGCCGGTGTTCGAGGCGCCGCGGAAGCTCTCCAGCTCCTCGCGCAAGCTGTCCCGCTGCTCCGGCGTGAGCCTCTTGTCCGACGAGAGGACGCCGCCGATCGCGGTGCCGTTCCGGAACAGGTTCCGCGCATGGGCGGCGAGCGCCAGGCTTTCGCCCACCGTCTCGCGCGCATAGGCGAGCACGGACATGCTGCGGACGCCGTCGAGCGACAGGCCGCAGAGATAGAACATGTCCTTCTGCGGGATCGTCACCCGGCCGCCGTCGGGCCGGAGATAATCGAAGGCGAGCGTGAGGTCGGGGAGCTGCCGGACCTCCACGACACGATCGGGATGGAGCGGGATCAGCGCGGTGATCTTGCGGCCGGACCGGACGATGCGCGCGAAGCCGCCCTTCCGAAGCAGAACGCAGGCCTGCATGTAGCGCTTGAACTGCGAGGGGGTCTGCCACGGGTTCGGGCGCTTCCGCAGGACCCGCCAGAGCGGATGATCGTCGGCATCGAGGCGCAGCTTGCCGGCGCGACGCTTCAGGTCGATCGGCATCGACGCAACGGCACCGGTGATGAGCGTGACGCAGCGATGGGCCGTTGCGACGCTGAGCGCGGCCTCGGCCGACACGGCGATGCCCGAGGCGGTCGCGGCTCCGCCGCGCAGGAACTCCTCGAGGCGGCCATCGGTCAGGCTGTCGATGAAGACCGACTGGCCAGCGGCCCGCGGCGCAGGCGCGGCTGCGCCGTCGATCGGCCGGGCCAATGGGATCGACGGGATGCCGTGCGTCATCCGCACCTCACAATATCAGGATGCCGCCGAAGCCATCGTCGGGCGCGGCCATGTGCCGACCGAGCGCCATGATGTGCGCGACGACGCCGTCGATCTTGTTTTCCGGCCGCTCTTTGCGCGGATAGACGTTGTCCTTGGTGAGGTCCGGCCTCACGACGACGTTCGAGAGCATCCAGGTCATGACCGGATCGCCGTTATGGGCGATGGCGCGGGACCGGACGAGGCCCTCCATCTCCTTCAGCGGCTCCGAGAAATTGAGGACCGTCTGACCGACCTCGACGCAGGTGACGTTCTCGCGGCCGAGGGCCGTGACGAACATCGTCGCCTGCGAAGGATCGAAGGCGACCTCCTCGACCGTGTGATCGCGGATCAGGCCGCCCGTGCGCTGGCCGTCCTCTCCCTCGACCCCGACGATGTCGTCGAGGATCTGGAAATAGTCGGTCATGTCGCCGTCGGTCGGCGTGATCCACTTGTCGCGGACCCAGCCGTGGTAATGCTCGTTTTCCCCCAGCTCGACCGTCTTCTCGGGCAGATAGTAGCGCCCGAAGCGCGCATAGCGCCGGCCGTTCGCCTGCAGCCTCTCGACGATTGGCGTCGGATCGCAAGCGGAGAGGTCGAAGACGATCTCGAGCGCGGCGATATCGACCTTCGAGGCGAGGTCGAGACCGAGCCGGCAGGGCTGTCCCCGGAAGTCGGCGAGGGTGAGCTTCTCCTCGAGGCTCTCGACCCAGCGCTGAACGTTAAAATAGGCCGTCGCCGCCTGGACCCAGACGTTGAGATGCTTCGTCTTGAAGATCCCGACCTTGCGCGCGTTGTTGATCGCATCGCGCTGGCGGGCCTGCAGGAACTCGGCCGAGACCGAGACGTCGTAATTCGGGTTGGCCATCCGGAGCGCCAGCTCCGTCGTCCAATCGACGTCGGGATCGACCGTGAAGATGAGCGCGAACAGCTCGTCGTTCTCGATAACGCCCTGCAGCACCTTCTGCGCCTCGACCTGTGCGGCGTAGCAGGGGCCCGCGAGGTTCGACCCGGCCGTCGTGATGATCAGCAGGAGGGGCTGCTCGCGCGCCCCCATCCCGGTTTCCATGGCATCGACCTGCGCGTCGGTCGGATGCTCGTGATACTCGTCATGGATCGAGCAGGAGGGCGAGGATCCGTCGCCGGGCCGGCCGATCAGCGTTTCGAATTTCGAGCCGTTGTGAAGAACATGCATGTTCTTCGCGTTGAGGCTGAGGCCGAACTTGCGCCGCAGGGCCGGTAGCTTCTGCGCCATGAGCTTGGCGGGCTTGAAGACTTCCCAGGCCTGCTTTTCGCTCGTCGCCCCCGAATAGACCTCGGCGCCGTGCTCGCCATCCGCGACCAGCATGTAGAGGCCGATCGCGGCCGCCCAAGTGGATTTGGCGTTCTTGCGCGGCTCGAGGATGAGCGCCTTGCGGTACCGGCGCAGGCCGTCCTTCTTCCGCTTCCAGCCGAAGAGGACGATCGTCTTGAAGCACTGCCACGGCTCGAGGCGGAGCCGCTCGGCCTTCCGCGCCCATTTCCCCTTCGTGTGCGGCATCCGTTCGACGAAGCGGCAGGGGCGCGTCGCGGCCCGCTCGTCGAAATAGAAGGAGTAGTCCGGATCTTCCTGGCGAGCCAGGCCGTCGAGATGGCTCTGGCACTGAAGCCGGATCCATTTGCATTGCGGGATTTCGCCGGCGACGACGCGGCGGGCCCAATCCGTGCCGACGGCCACATGCTTGAACGGTCCAAGCATGCGGGCGCCCTCAGAAGTCGGCGAACTCGTCCTCTTCCTTCTTCCCGGCGGCCGAGACGCGCGAGCGTGCCGCCGGCGAGAGGCCGAATTCGGCCAGGAGGGACTGGACGTGTCGCAGCGCTTCGTTGCGCATCGACACCTCGGGACGGGCTCGCACCATCTGCTTGACGACGAGCGTGCCGTCCTCGCCCGTCGTGGTCTCGGCCTTCGAAACGTACACGCGGCCGGCATCCTCGATCACGGCCGTGCAGATCTCGACCTCCTCGATGCGCGAGGCCAGCATCGCCAGCATCGCGGTGTCGGAGCCTGAGGCGAGACCCATCTCGCCGAGGATCTCGACGAGGCCCTCGAAGATCTCGGCCGCGCGTTCGGACAGCCAGTCGGGCGCGACCGGCGGCGCCTTCGAGCCCTCCGGCGCCGACGGGTTCATGCGACAGGCCTGCGCCGTCCCCGTGATCAGCTTCAGGTGATCGGGCTTCGGCTTGCGACCCGCCATCAGTCGACGATCTCTTCGCCCGGCAGGACGACGAAGCCCCGGTGCCAGCGCTCGCAAACCGACACCATCTCGCGGATGTGATCCGGCGGACGGCCTTGGCGGCGCATCCGCGCGATGCATTCGGCGGCTGGCGTCGGGAGGATCACGACGCGGGCGCCGAGCCGATCGCGCAGCTGCTGGCGCAGCGTGAGGTTCTCGCCGCAGGTGATGATCCACGCCGCACGCAGCTCGGCCTGAGCGCGCTCGAGGCGGGCGAGGACCGCGTCCCGTGCCGCGAGCACGAAGGGACGGATCGCCTCCGGCTTCCAGCGGCCCTCGTCCAGCGTCAGCGCGTGGTAGAGCGCGTCGACGTCGACGACGAGATCTGCGTGGCGGCGGTGCCGCTCGACGTAGCTGCTCTTCCCCGCGCCAGGCGGGCCGCAGACGATCGTGATGGAGGTCGCCGGGCCCGCATTGACGGGGCGATGACGCGTCGGACGGAGGGCCAACTTTTTTCCTCCATTCTGCACGCGTGAAAAGAAACCTAGATGGCCGGTCCCCAGACGCACCGCCCCCAGACTTTTCGGCCCCCCCCCCGGTCACGACCGAGCCGCGATTATCGAAGTCGATGCGCGTCGATCGCAGGGTGTACGGCGAAAGACGGAAACCGTTGGCAAGGCTTAGCCATTTTCCGCGGTATGCCGGTATACTTCTTCGAGAGCGTAGATGGGACACACCTCGAAGTGGGAGATGGGCTCGAGTACCCAGACCTCAGGACGGCGACCCACGAGGCTGCAAGGGCGGCGATAGGGCTGATGAGCGATGCCGCCCAGGCGGGCGTCATTGAGCGCGTGACCGTGATAATCCGCGACCACAGTGGTATTGAGCTGGCGCGGACGATCGCCTCCGTGACGATCGACGTGCCAGGTGGTTGGAAGGCAGTCTGATGCCGGGGGCATTGTTTAAGCGGATCGAGCGCCACGGTGCATTGAGTGAGCACGAGCGGCGCGCATTGCTCGACGCTGCATCCAGGCGTCGCGAAATCCCTGCCAAGCACGAGCTCGTCGCGGAAGGCAACGTCTCATCGGAGAGTACGTTGATTGTCGAGGGGTTCGCGCTTCGGCAAAAGACGCTTGAGGACGGGCGGCGCCAAATCACTGCGATCCACGTTCCTGGCGACTTCGCGGACTTGCACTCGTTCCTGCTCAAGAAACTAGACGACGGCGTGGAAACGCTCACCGCCTGCAAAGTCGTGATGTTTCCTCATGAAAATCTCAAGAAGCTATCGGATGACTTCCCCCATTTAACCCGCGTCTTGTGGTTCATGACGCTCGTTGACGCCGCAATACATCGCGCCTGGATCATGGGAATGGGCGCTCTCAGCGCACCTGAGCGCTTGGCGCATCTCTTCTGTGAACTCAAGGACCGGCTAACGCAGGTCGGTCTAGCTCAAGCTGATCGTTTCAGGCTGCCGCTGACCCAGTCAGAACTCGGCGACGTCCTCGGGCTAAGCGCAGTACACGTCAATCGCTCGTTCCAACAACTCAGGATGGACGGAATTGTCCAAACCGACAAGCGAGATATCATTGTCAGTGATTGGGACGAACTTCGGCGCTTCGCGGACTACAATCCGGATTATCTTCATCTCAACCAGACCGTAGAGCGTGACTAGACGAGGCCACTTGCCAAGACCGAACGCATAGCCGCGCGCTCCTCGCGTTGGATGGTGCGATCGTGACAACGCTTGCAGGTGGATTCGTGATTTGAAGGATCGAAGAACAGGACCTCGTCGCCCCGATGCGCGGTGCGATGGTTCACGACGCAGGCCGCGGTGATGCGGCCGACCCGAAGGCAGCGCTCACAGAGCGGCTGCTTCGCGAACTGGACCTCGCGAGCCTGTTGCCAGCGAGGGTCCTTGTAGAGCGCCCGCCAGGGCTGCTCCCGACCCCGCTTGCGATCATGGGCCTTACGCTGCTCTCGCCGCCGCTCGGCGGGCGCCTTGACGCCTGCGGGGCGATGTCGTGCCGGGGCTATCGGCATACGATCGCCTCCACAGCCCCCGGCACATGGACATGCTCGATGGCGCCATCGGCGCCCTCGAAGACCCATTCCAACGCGCCCCGATACTTCTCGTTCTCCAGCACGTACTGGACGGTGCCCGGGCGCCAGAGGCCGCCCCGTAGCCCCCGATGCCCGTCGGCGTTCAACCGATCCGCGATCTGGCGCAACAGAAGGCCGTCCTCGCGCAACGCGAAGATCAGCCGGATGAGCCGGGCCTCGCCCTCGACCACCTGGAGTGTGCCGTCCTCGCGCCGGCGATAGCCGAGCGGGGCCGATCCGCAGGCGAGGCCGCCCTTGCGCCCCTTGGCGATCCGTCCCGACTTCGTGCGCAGCGTGATCGTCTCGCGCTCGCCCTCGGCCATGCCCGCGAAGATGGCGAAGATCATGCGGCCCATCGGCGAGCCCGTGTCGATGGCCGCCTCGGTGACGGACCGCAGCTCGATATCGCGGGCCAGCAGCTCGTCATGCACCGTCGTGATCGCGTGGCGCAGGTTGCGCGCCAGGCGGTCGAACTTCCAGACGAGGAGGACGAAGCCGCCCTCCCTCGCCATCTCGAGGATGCGCCCGAACGCCTGGCGTTCGGCCGGCAGCGTCGCGCCGGAGATCCCGCGATCCGCGAGGACCTCGAGCATCTCGTAACCCTGGCTCACCGCGAAGGCGCGGATTGCTGATTCTTGGATCTCGAGGCCGAAACCATGCGCGGCCTGTTCTTCCGTCGAGACCCGGCAATAGCCGACGGCCCTTCTGGATGAGGCCTGGAGGCTGGCCTGCCGGCTCTTGGCCCGGGCCAGTTTTCGAGCAGCGCGGGCCGAGCCTGCCATGCTGGCCCTCCTATGCGCTCCGATCGCCGATCACAGAGGGGAAGGAGGCCCAAAAAGGGCCCGTTCCGAGCTTTCGTGAAAGCTCGGAATAGGCGAATATCGCGCCGCTCGCGAGGCCGGTTCGACCATGCGCTGCGTTCACTTCGTCGGCTTTCGCGACGATCGGTTCTGGGCCGCGGTGCGGGTGTTTGGACGCCCGCACATGATCCATCACCGTTGGGATGCCCGCGCGAAGCGCGAGATTGGCGACGACGATGTCGTCGTGTTTGCGACCGGCGACGAGCACCAGCCCGTGTCCCGTTACAACGGCCCTGACCTGGACGAGCGGCTCTACTCCGAGCTGCTCGGCTTGCCCTGGATCGACGACAAGGCCTAAGCCGCCTCGGCAAACGCTCCGATCCGCTCGGCCGTCCGGCCCGTGAACCGCTCCCAGCGGTCGAGCACCAGGTCGACGTAGGCCGGCATCAGCTCGAGGCCGAGGCAGATGCGGCCCAGCTCCTCGGCCGCGATGAGCGTCGAGCCCGAACCGAGGAAGGGATCATAGACTAGGTCGCCGGGCCGGCTGTGGTTGCGCATCGGCCGGCGCATGCATTCGAGCGGCTTCTGGGTCGCGTGACCCGTGCGGCCGTCATCGATGGAGCGCCAGCCCGTGGCGTTGGCGATGTCCCAGACGGTGCGCTGCTTCCGGTCGCCGGTCCAGTATGCGGTCCGGCCTCGCCGCACCGCATACCAGCAGGGCTCGTGCATCCAGTGATAGGCACCGCGTGAGATCGCGAAGTGCTGTTTGCGCCAGATGATCTGGCTTCGGACGAGGAAGCCGGCGGCGCGCAGGGCATCCTGCGTCACGCTGCCGAACAGGGCGCCGTGCCAGACATAAGCGACGTCGCCCGGGAACAGAGCCCAGGCCTCGCGCCAATCCGCACGGTTGTCGTTCGCGACGGTGCCCAACGAGACCCCGGCCTTGCCGAGGCTCCACTCGCGCCAGGCCGGATCGTAGCTCACGCCATAGGGCGGGTCCGTCACCATGAGGTTCGGCCTGGCGCCGCCCAGCGCCAGGCCGACATGACGTGGATCGGTGGCGTCGCCGCACACGATCCGATGAGGTCCGAGCGCCCAGAGGTCTCCGGGACGCGCGCGTTGCTGCACGGCCGGCCTTGCTGCCGGCTTAGGATTGGTCTCTCGCATGATCCGTGGCAGGACCGCCCAGCCGCGTGCGCGGTGGCGGGAATGGCCGAGTGACCGGCCGGCCGAGGTCATGCGAGGCTTGCTCCTCGCGCTCGAGGTGTGTCCAGCACCCCGGGCTCCCGCCTCTTTTCGAGAGCGGGATCATCCTAGCGCGTCGCATCCGTCCAGGCGAGGCACGTCGTGAAGGGTTCGATCGAGGCCGCGTCGGGCCGAGGATAACGCGCAGCTCGCGAGGGTGTCTGCCCCGGGCGCTCGATCGAAGACGATAGGCGGCAGGATTCGAACCTGCGGCACGGCGCGCCGTGCATTTCCGGAAGCATGGCGCTGCCACCCGCTTCCGACCTCCACCGAATGAGGGCGCCACCTCGGTTGGCCCGAAGGCCGAAACTGTCCGCCGGCGCGCGGATCTCTGGGCGGCCGGCGGCGGATGCATCCTGCACGCCTCCCACCCCGCCGATGCATCGAGCACGGGGCGATATCTCTCCGCACCGGCGCAGCCCGGGAAGGAAAGACGGCTCTTATGTCGGCCTCCGGGGGCTCCGGTCCCGGCTGCGCGGTTCCGGCCCGGAGGCCTAGGTGAATGGGGTTGCCCCGCCGTTACATCCGCGGTCGGGGCCGATAATCTTCGCCGCCTCGGTCGAGGCCGCAAATCTTATCGTGTGGGGAAGCGCCGGCCCGGCAAGGGCGGCAGCGCGGGGCGTTTGCCCTCGCTCCGCAGCACCTGGCGCAGGCGCTGGACGAGGTCGGAGCGGATCTCGTGCGGCAAGTCCGGCCGGCGCCGGTCGGCGAGCGGCATGCGGGCGAGCGAGGCGGCGATGGCCTCGATCTCGCTCGCCGCCGCCGGGGACATCAGCCGGGCATGGTTCGGCGCGAACCCGCAACAGCGGGCGCGCGATCGAGGGTGATCTCGAGGTCGACGCCCTTCAGGGTGCGTCCCTCGTAGAGGAAGTCGCCGACCGTCGCCTCGAGGCCGCGGCCGGCATCCAGCTGCTCGCCGATCCAGCCCGTATGCCGGGCCGGCACGAAGCCGCAATGGCGATGCTCGCGCCCGTCATAGGCATAGACCGCGATGGCATCCGGATCGTGCGTGTTCTCCGGGTCGCGCCGCAGCGTGACGACGTCACCCGGCGAGAGCAGCTCGAGCACGACGTCGCGGCAGGGCCGGCCGGTCTCGCTCGGAAAGGGAAGCCCGACGATGCCGGACGGGTAGGTCGCTGTCTTCACGCGGCGCCCTCCGGACACGAAAACGCCCGGACACCGATTCGGCTCCGGACGCAAGTTCTCATCGGGGCCGCTCTTACAGGTCCAGCGCCGACGTCGTCAACCGGACCCGACATTGCGCGCGCGGGCCGGATGCATGATGTTCCGCGTCTGTTCTCATTAGCCGGAGGGCCACATGGTCGACAGCTGGGATCTGAGCCGGGAGAAGGAGCGGTTCAATCCGTACCGCATCGACCTCTGGAGCCCCGAGGACAAACATCTACGCCTGATCGCGGTCTCGTTCGATCTCCAGACGGGGCGGGCCGCCTTCGCCGGCGCCGTTCGCACATTTCGGGGCGCACGCATCACCCTGAGGGAGCGCGCCCGCGTGATCTGCACCACCGAGCGCGATGAGGATCGGGACGAGGCGCTGGCCTGGGTCGAGCGCTACCTTTTTCCCCGAGAGGACGCCGGCGCCGCCTAGCCCGCCTCCCGCACCCGCTCGGCCGCGTTCGCGATCACAAGCCGGTCGACGATCCGGTCGACCTCGTCGCCCTCGACCACGCGGGCGCGCACCTGCGCGGCCGGGTTGACGACGTCGTCGTTCGCCGGCTTCGGCGGCAGGATGCCCCAGGCGATGGCGAGCAGCTCGAGCCCGCGCCGCAGGCGGTCGATGGCCACGGCCGCGGCCGCGCCGCGATTGGCGAAACCCGCCTCGCGCCCGGCCGCCTCGAGCGTCGCCTCGCCGCAGCAGATCCCGAAAAGGATCTGCCAATGGCCGCGCTCCATCCCGTCCCGGGCGGCCCGGAAGCGGTGACGGTGATAGGCCGCGCTCTCGGTCGAGGGCGTCATCCAGGCCGGGTGGCCGCTGCCCCCGCCCGAGCGCTCGAGGTCGATCGAGCCCGGCCCGGCATCGAGCCCGGCGAGATACCAATGCTGCCGCAGCTGATCGCCGGTCTCGAAGAGCTTCGCGTTCCGATAGACGTCCGGATCGAGCCGCCCTTGGACGGCGAGGCGGTCGAGAGAGCTCTGCGTGACACGCACGATCCCGTCCGCGCCCACGGGGGAGCGCACTGCCGGGTCCCGGGCCACGATCTTATGTCCGCTGTTGCGCTGGATGATGGTGACGCCTGGCAGCTTCGCCAGCCGCTCCGGCGTCGGGCCGTCCTGGCCGGGCATCGCGATCGGGACGAGGCCGCGAATGGGTGCGAGACTAACCTTGGCTTTCCGTTTACCCATGACGACGAAGCGATCCCCGCTGCTCTGCGAGAATCAGCACCTTGCCGCTTGTTCCGCTGTCAAGTTCTGGCTGCCGGTCGCGATACGTTTGAACTTCGTCTCCGGGCGGCAAGCGGACTGTCGGCTTCGCATCTAATGCCCGTGGATTGCAGGCCGTCGCTACATACAACGCGTGGCTTTCCTCGCGTCTGGATCTAGGCGTAGGATTGCCATGAAGATGTTACGACAACCTAGTATTCGACGAAAAACGGAGCGGCAAGGCACGCGAACATGACTATCCCTGATGTGGCCCATAAAGCAACCAATAACACAAGAACGTCCTACGGCACGCCTGCAGAAGTATTTTTTGCCTTCCTAAAACTTGGGTTGACGTCATTCGGTGGCCCCATCGCCCACCTTGGTTACTTTCGCGAAGAGCTGGTCGTTCGCAGGAGATGGGTCAACGAACAGGGATATGCTGACCTGGTCGCCCTGTGCCAATTTTTGCCCGGTCCAGCATCTTCGCAAGTCGGTTTTGCACTCGGCTTTCTGCGCGCTGGGCCTCTAGGGGCGGCTGCAGCTTGGCTGGCATTCACAATGCCATCGGCGATCCTGCTGATCGCTTTTGCGTCACTCGCCGGCCTGTTCGATGGACCTGTCGGCCAGGGCCTGATTCACGGACTTAAGCTGGTAGCCGTTGCCATCGTAGCTCAGGCTATTTGGGGCATGGCCAAGAGCCTGACCCCCGATCGACCACGCGCTGCAATTGCGCTCTTTGCGATCTTGATCGCAGTCTTGGCGCCAACCGCTCTGGGCCAGATACTCGCTATCGCATTTGGTACAATCGCAGGATTTTGGTTTTGCCGAACCGATACCGCTCAACAACCCGTCCAACTCGCGTTCAATATTACCAAGCGTGTGGGCGTGACGTGCCTCATACTCTTTTTTGGCCTGCTGTTCGGGCTTCCGCTGCTCGCTGGGCCATCTGGATGGCAGCCCTTGAAATTGATTGACGTGTTCTACCGGTCAGGGGCCCTAGTCTTTGGTGGTGGTCACGTTGTGCTCCCGCTGCTGGAAACCGAGGTTGTCAGGACGGGTTGGGTCAGCACCAACGATTTTCTCGCCGGATATGGCGCAGCACAAGCGGTCCCCGGGCCACTGTTTACCTTCGCGTCCTATCTCGGGTTCGCCATGACGCCGGAGCCGAACGGTCTGATCGGAGCGATGATCTGTCTGATCGTGATCTTCGTGCCTGGCTTCCTTCTGCTCGCCGGCGCCATTCCATTCTGGAATGCCTTGCGGCATCAATCCTGGGCTCAAGCGGGACTGAAAGGCACCAACGCTGCCGTGGTTGGGATCCTCGGAGCGGCGTTCTATAATCCCGTCTGGACAAGCGCAGTTTTGTCACCAATCGACTTTGCCATCGCCGTGATTGGCTTCGTCGCCCTGGTGGTGTGGAAGGCGCCATCTTGGCTTATGGTTGTTGCCGTCACCATTGCTGGGTTGGCGGGTAAACTACTGATCGGCCCATAGCCGCGGACGCGATGCCAGCCGTTCAGACGGAGCCACGGCAGTTCGGCACGACGGGGCGTCTTGGATTGCCACCTTCACCAGCCGTCCGGCGGCCTCGAGCCGGTCCTCGGCCGCGAGCCCGGCATCGATCGCGGCCGCGTTGACGCGCTCGCGCGCGATCCCCTCGACGATCGCCGCCGCGCCGCGGCGCCAAGCGCGTTCGAAGCGGCTCCGCGTCCAGCCGAGGCCTCGGGCCCGGCCGGCGGCCGAGAAGCCGCCGGCCTCGGCCTGGGCGCGCAGCACGAGGGCGCGCCAAGCCGGGAGATCGTGCATCAGGAAGCGCCGCCGCCAGTTCACCTGGCTCTCGACCTCGCCCGGTGTCGACACGAAGGCGCCATGGCCTCGGAACAGCTCGGCGAGGACCTCGCAGACGTCGTCTAAAGACCTGATGCGGTCGGGCATGATGCCCCTGCAATATGGAGCCGAATTCGCGTCGGGCCATGCATTTTATGCATTTCCGGCCACGGCTCCGCCTCGGAGCGGTGTCCCCGCCCCCCAAAAGCGCCCCGAAACCCCGTGAATGCGTGCCGTTCGGCCGTCGTCAGGTCGGCACGGGCCTTGCGGTGCTCCTCCCGCCGAGCCTCATCGGCGCCGAAGGCGCCCTTTCAACAGTGTTATCCCGCGAAGCGGGATGCCGCTCATGTGTCTTCAGGCGCGTGGTGCGAACTAAACTTCGCCCTATGCCCTGAAGGCCGCCGCGCCCTCTCCACCACTTCTTCACAGCCTCGAGGCGGCCCCGCAGGGCACCGCGGGAGGGATGGAGCGTGACGACGCTGGTCTCGTGCCGGCGCCGATCGCCCGGGCGGATCTGGACGCAGAGATAGAGAAGGGATTCGAGCTTGCGCAGCGCGTGCTGGGCCCAGCGGCGGGACACGCCCGCGAGCGCCGCGATCTTGCCAACGGGCAGAAGGCAGCGGCCGAGTTTCATCACCTCCTCGAGCACGATGGAGAGGACGGCCGCCTCGCCGTTCGTCAGTTCCTCGGAATCCTGCGGATGGACGAAGGTTTCGCGGGACAGTCGCCGCCGGCGCTCGAGGCTCTCGGGCGTGATCGGCCGCGAGCCGACGAAACTGTCGGGATTCCGCGCCTTCGCGGGCGGCTTCTCGGCCGGTTTGAGCCGCGCCTCCAGGATCTCGACGAGATAGCCCACCTGGCCTTCGGTGAGCTTCCCCTCCGAGAACCGGGCCCACACGCCGCCTCGGACGCCTTTCAGGCTGTCCCAAGGCCCCGATCGCGCGGCCTGAACGGCCTGCTCAAAGTAATAGCGCTGGCGAGCGCAGCCCTCGTCCGAGAGCCGCTGCTCCTGCGTCTGAACCCCTGAATCCATGATGGCGCCGGGCAACAGGACGCCGTTCCGGAAAGCGGTGGCTTTCCGGGCGGGCGTGCCGGCGCGCCGCGCGCCCGCCCTGGCGGGTTCGCGGAATCGGAAGACCGTGCGCGGCGAGACGCGACGGCCGGCTGTGATCGTGAAGGGGTGAAGGGCCAGGCGCCGGCGCGCGGCCTTCGCGAGCATGGCTATTCGCCGGGCACGCAAAGGCTCATTGAGGGAATCGGGTCGGTCCCGAAACCCAAGCGATGGACGCCGCCGAAAGGCGGACGCGCGGGGATAGGCGGCTGGGCCCGGGGCCCGTCGGCGTTGGCGCGCCGGCGGGTCCCACTCTCTCACGGAGGCCCGCGCGCCGGCGGGAGACGATGCCCGTCCGTGCGGCAGGGATGACTCGGCGCCGAAGCCTGGATCACAGGACGCGGCGATGCCGATTCGTTCTCATTTCCGGTGAGAGGTGGGCTCCAGAGCGTCCATCGGAGGATCGCCCGAAAGCCCATCGGTCAGGATCCCAGGTCGGGATTCGGAGGGATGCCCAGCGACGTCACGCCACCGCCTCCCGCAGGGTGGCGCGGGCTTCCGCATCGTTCTCCGTCGAGTGCTGATCCCAGCGCTCGCGGGGGGCCTGCAGATGCGAGAAGAGACAGGCGTAGCGGGGCGCCGGGCAGACGCGCTCGACCAGCTCGTAGAAGGCCGCGGGCTTCTCGCTATGGGCGCGGCGGGGCGCCATCATCAGCGTCGACTCGGCCGAGAGCTGGAAGAGGGGCTTTCCGCGCACCGCGACGAGACAATGCTCGGTCTGCTCGCGCAGGTACTGGCCGCGGCCGATCTTGTCCTTCCCCCAGGTGAGGACCGTCTTCACCTCGAGGCCGAGCGCGGCGAGGATGAGATAGGCCCGGCCCATGTGATGGTTCGTCGTCCAGAACCAGACAGCGAGATCCCGGTGGCCGATAGCCCCGATCGCGTTCCGCATGAACGCCTCGATCGCCTCGTAGGACATCTGCGGATAGGGGTGCGTGCCCCGGTCGGACGGGTCCTCGCGATCGGCGTCGAACGGCCAGGGCGGATCGGCCGCGATCACGCGATAGGGCCCGCGCGAGGGCAGCGGCGGCGGCTCGGCGCGGATCTCGGCCGCCTGGCGCATGACGACGAGGCGCCGGAAGGGACCGTCGACCTTCCCGGTCCGGTCCATGTCCCGTTGCAGCCGGCCGAACCGCTCCGGCTCGGCCTCGGCCGCCGCCACCACCTGCGCGGCCCGGGCCAGCTTCGCGGCCGAGACGCCGAGGAGGCCGGCGACGATGTCCCGCGTCCGGCCGCGCGGCGGCTCTTGCAGGGACCCCTTCGGCGTAAATGACTCCGAAGGGGTCGACACGGTCGGCGAGCCGTGGCTGCGGCCGAGGGTCTTTTGGCGCTCGCGCGCGGCGGCGGCGATCGCCGGCGTCAGGTCGCGCATCAGCGCCACCTGTTCCGAGGGCTTGAGCGCGAGCCGGTGGACGTTCTCGTCGAACTCGGCCGCGACGGCGTCGAGCCCCTCGACGACGCGGACCGGCGGCTGCGCGTCGAGCCCGAAGGCGAGGCGCCAGGCCTCGAGGCGCCGGCGGCCGGCGAGCAGCGTGCCGTCCGGCGCGATGACGATCGGCTGGATGAGGCCGCGGGCGCGGATCGAGGCGGCGAGGCCGCTGAGGTCGCCGAGATCCTGGCGGTAGCGCCGGCCGAGGCGAATGACGGGCTTCGTCATGCGCATCGTCGCACATCCCGGGCGGCACCGAGGGCGGCGAGCCAATCATGGGCCGCGCCGGCCGTATCGAAGAGGCGGACGATGTCGACGGCGGACATCGGCACGGGCGCCGTCTTGCGCGCGATCGACCAGCCGTCGCGGCCGAAGGGGCGGATCTTCAGTTCGAGCGGATCGAGCGCCAGTTGCTCCGGGGAGAAGGTCAACTCGCTCATGTCATCCCCAGCGCCTGCATGTAGAGATCCAGGATCGCCTCCTCCTCCTGCCGCTCTTCGTGGTCCTGTTTCCGGATCCGCAGGATCTTCTTCGTGACCTTGGTGTCGAAGCCGCGGCCCTTCATCTCGGAGAAGACCTCCTTGATGTCGTCGGCGATGGCGGCCTTCTCCTCCTCGAGCCGCTCGATGCGCTCGACGAAGGCCTTGAGTTCCTCGGCGGCGACGCCGGATTCGACGATGTCGGCCATGCTGGTCGCGCCGGGCGTGCGCATGTCCATCTAGGCTTCCCTCCGCAGGGCGCGCGCCATCGCCGCGCGCAGCGAGCCCGGCAGGCGGGCGACGGCTTCGAGGAGGCAGCGCACGAGGCTCATCGCTGCGCCTCGCCGAGCGCCGCCTCGATCCGCGGCCAGAAGGCGCGCAGCTCGGCGGCGAGGACGTGGCGGCCGGCATCCTCCCGGGCGCGGACGATCCAGTCGGGGTGGCGGCGCAGGCACGCCTCGACCAGCGGCAGCTCGTAGACGCAGACGAGGACGAGCAGGGCCCGCATGCCGGGCCGGGTCTCGTGCCGCAGCCATTTGCGCACCGTCTCCAGCGGCTCACCCGTCGCCGCGGCCACATGCGCGGCCGTCTTGGTCGGGTGCCGGGCGCGCAGGAACGCGACCAGGCCGTCCTGGTCGACGAGATTTTTCCAGGCCTGCGTCCGGACCCGGCTCGCGCCCGCGCCGGATTCGGACGGCGATGGGGAGGAGAGGATGGCCGGTGCCGCCGGGATCCAGAGACCGCTCGGGCGCAGCCGGAAGGAAGGCAGATGCAGCGCCGGAAAGGCCGGCATGGCCGGGAGGGCGGGCAGCGACGGCAGGGAGGGCCGGGCCGAGATCAGGCGGCCGGCCGTTTGCAGCGCGACGGCGCCGACGATCGCCGCCTCGAGCGACAGGGAGCGCAGCTCGCTCACGATCCGGCCGCCATCGGCTGCCGCAGGCCGTCGAGGAGCGGCGTCCGGTTCGGGCGGCGACGGGCGGCAAGCGCCACATCGACACGCGCGGCATCGCCGGACGGCACCGAGACCAGGACGACCTCGCCGAGCGCGAGATCCGCGTCGTCCTCGCTCGGATCGCGGGCGATCGGCGTGCCGCGGGGCCGTGGGGCCAGAAGCCGGCCGAGCGCCAGGCCGCAGGCCATGCCGGCCATCCAAGCGCCGAGGAGAAGGAGCACGGTGCCCGTCATTCGGCGGCCTCGGAGGTGGCGATGAAGTCGTTCGCCGTCAGCTTTCCTTCGCTAGCCTGGATGAGCCGGCGGATCGTCGCCTCCGTGGTCTTTTGGAGGTCCCGCTCGATCCGTGAGACGGTCGCCTTCGACAGCCCAGCACGCCCCGCGATCTGTTCGATCGTGAGGTTTTCGCTCTTCCGGAATCGGCGCAGCGGATGGGTCATGACTCGAGTAGTTGCACGTCGTGTAACAATAGAGTCAAGCGTTATTGCGCGTGGCGGCGACGACGCCACGTTACGTGCGGTGTAACTTCATCCGCATGGGCCGGCCCTTCAAACCAAGTTCCAAGCGCCATTACATCCGCGAGTGGCGAGTCCATCGCGGGTACTCGCAAGAGCAGGTCGCTGAAGAGCTGAGCGTTTCGAAGGCCACGATCTCGCGCCTAGAGACCGGAGATCAGCCTTATGGTCAGCGGATGCTGGAGGCGCTCGCCAAGCTGTTCGGAACCGAGCCCGCAAATCTGCTGATGCCTCCGCTGAGCGATACCGAGGCGCTGTGGGAGCTGTGGAAGCAGGCGCAGCCGCTGGAGAAGAGGCAGATCACGGACATGGCCCGGATCATCCTGAAGACTGGCACGGACGCCTGATCGTGCTGAGGCGCTTCCGCCGGCTTCGCGCTTCTGCTGTGGCGCCGGTCGAGGCCGCCGAGGCACCCGTTCTAGATCTCGACGCCGTCGAGATCGTGCTCGCCGAGGAATCGACGTCCTTCGTCCAGGCGGTTCCCATCCAGCCCGAAATCCCCGCCTTCCACGCGTCGGCCGAGCCGGCGGGGAGCCTGCTTGACGCAGTTCCTGTCACGATTCGGCAGGGGCTCGCGAGTGCGACCGACCTGGCGTCGCAAGGGCTTGGGAAAGTCGGGACCTTCGCCGATCAGGGCGCGCGGCTTGCCGGGGGTGCATTCGACCAAGTGACCGAATACGCCAAGGCGGCGAAGGTCGGCGTGACGACCGGAGCCGCCGTCGCTGTGGACGCCGCTCAAGCGGGCGGGCGCTTCGCGGGCAACGCGGTTCTATCCGCCGCGGATCTGGCCGCTGCATCCTCGGCCTCCGCGACGAAAGGCGTTGTTGCGGGAGCGGGCGCGGCGGTCGATTTTGTCGGTGGCGCCGCGTCCGCAGCCGGGCAGGCCGGGGCCAGCCTGGTCGATCACGTCGTCGTGAGGCCCGCCTTGGCGGTGTCTCGAGGCGTAGGAGCCGCCGGCGATGCGGTAATCGTGAAGCCGGCCAAGGCGGCCCGCAATCTGCTCCTGACTGTCCTGTTCACGGTGTGCGGGACCATCATCATCACAGCTCTTCTGATCGCCGTGACGGCCTTTTTTTACTTTGAGGCTGGCAAGGGGGCACCGTCGTCGAACGAGCGCCCCACGCAACTTCGACATCGCTAGGGAGGCTTCCAAAAACAAGCGTTCTGGGGCCGATCGCGCTCGCCAATAATCGGGGTTACGCTACGTGTAAAAACAGCTTGACTAGTTGTTACATGAGGCGCAACTTTGAGCCGTCCACGGAGACGGCCCATGTCTCAGATTCGTTGTTCTGACCGCTTCACCGACCCTCTCGCCGATCGACTCGACGCCTCTCTGGCCGACCCGGCCGATGAGCGCGCCTGCATCCTGGTTCTGATCGAGGGCGGCATCCGCGCCGCCATCGTCGCGGCCGGGCTCGATGAGGCCCTCGCCGAGGTTCGCCGCCGCCGCGCCCAACGCACCGGCGCCGCCTGCGCCCAGTTGCAGGTGGCGGCATGAGCCTGGCGCCGGACGCGAGCGCCGTGCTCCATCGCAAGGCCACGATCCACCGCATCCTGGACGAGGTCCTGGGTGTCGATCGCCACACCCTGCGCGACGATGCGAGCCTCGTCGACGATCTCGGCGCCGACAGCGTCGACCTCATCGAGATCGGTATCCTCCTCGAGGACGAGTTCGAGCTCGACGACCACGCCATCGACGTCGACGCCTTCGACGACAGCAGCACCGTCGGCGACGTCGTCGCGCTCGTCGAGGCCAAGCTCGGAGCGCCGGCATGAGCCCCGCCGATCGCGACCTCCTGCTCGGGGCCATGCACGCCCTCCGCAGCTACCAGCACGGCAATGCCGCACCCGATCTCGCCCGCGCCATCGCCGACGATATCGAGCGCCGCCTCGACCGGGTGCCGGGCCGGCCGAGCCTGACCCCCAACGAGGACAAGGTTCGGGCAATGATGGTGTGCTCTCCCGACAGGGAATCGATGAACGCCCCGGGACCGCTCGGAATCTTCGCTCGGCTATCGATCGCGATGCGCGAAGCGCGAGGGATCGCCGTCGCACGGGAACTCGATCGATCGACGGCGCCAACCGAGACTATCCTCGCGTTCTGCAAGGCAACCGCGTTCGAGGTCGTCGCCATGGCCTCCGGGGTTGGAGACGGCGGGTTGCCGGCGAAGCTACTCATGGCGAGCATCGCGAACCACGCCGAACGGGTCGAGCGAGAACTGGCGACGGGAAGTCGCCCTGTCGAAGAAGTCCGGCTTGAGCCGGAGCCAAGCGCATGAGCGGGGCGCGCCTCCTCCTCCTCGAAGACGTGCTCGACGCGGCCGAGCGCATTCTGCGCGATCCGTCCCGCAATGCGGTCCGCGTCTCGACGCGCGAGACCGTCACCCTCGCGGTGCTCGCTTTGCAGCAGCACGCGATGATCCGCGAGGCCGGGCTGTCCTATCCGCGCGCGCCCAAGGCGCCGCCCCTCCCGCCCCCTCTGTTCGGTCCTCTGGAGCGCCGCTGATGTCGCTGTCCCGTACCTTTCGCGGCCATGTCCACCGGCTTGGAGACGTCAACAAGGGCCTCGGCTCCTACCGCCGGCCGACGCTGATCGTCGAGCTCGACGCAGCCGAAGCGGCGGCCCTCGCCGAGCAACTCGGGCCCGAGCCGCTCCGCGCCCGCAACCTCCCGATTGTCTTCGCCCTCGGCGAGGCGGCCGGCGCGCTTGCGACCATCCGCGACGAGCTGCAGCCGGCGGAGAGGCAAGACGAGCCACCGGCCCTCGAGATCGAGCTGCTGAGAGCCATCCTCGCCCAGCTCGTCGCCCTGAATGCGATGATGCGCGCGCTGGACGTGAAGCCCCTGGAAAAGGCCGCCGGCGACATCGCCCGCGCGATCGGCGGCGCCGGCGCGGGGAGGATGCTGTGAGCCGGCCGGCGGTCGACCTTCGCGGTTGTGTGATTCAGCGCAAGGCGCGCCGGCGGCTGCCGGATGGAACTCGACAGATCGTCGACGCCTATCGCGAGTATCCGCGTCTGAGCCGCATCACCATCGATCGCGCCGGCGCGGGTCACGCGGTGATCTGGGCCGTCGACGACGAGGAGCAGCCGGATCTCCGAACGGCCCTGCGCCGTCTCGCCGGCATGCCGATCCAGCTGGGCTTGCCGCTGTGACCCGGACGCCGCGGATCCTGCGCGCCCGCTGGCGCTTCGTCGACCACCTGCGCACCGAGGCTGGCGGCTCGATCACGGTGCATGTGAGCGAGACCGATCCGCGACTCGAGCGCCGGCGCATTCGCCCGACCGGCCACGCCCGCCCGCTCGACGTCTTCTGGTGGGCCGGCGAGCCCTGTTTCTCGCCGAGCGAGGCCGCCAGCCGCGCGGCGATCGCAGCCGCCAGCCGGTCGCCTCGCCCCCGCCAATTGGAGCTGACCCTGTGACGACGGGCTACCCGCTCGCTTGGCCGCAGGGCTGGCCCCGCACGCTGGCGTCCGATCGCATCGACGGCCGCCATCGCTTCAAGCGTTCCGACCGCAAGCTCTGGACCTTCGCGGCGGCCCGGAATGCGCTCATGGAGGAAGCCTCCCGCCTCGGCTCCCGCTCCTGGGAGACGGTGCTCTCGACCAATTTTCGCCTCACGGCCGGCGGCGATCCGACGGCGGCGAAGGGCCGCCCGATCGACGAGGGCGTCGCTCTGTACATGCGCCGCAACGGGCGCCCCTACGTAATGGCCTGCGATCGCTACGTCCGGGCCGAAGAGAACATGCGCTCCCTGACGCTCGCGATCGCGGCGATGCGCCAGCTCGAGCGCCATGGCGGCGGCATCATGATGGAGCGGGCCTTCGCCGGCTTCGCCGCGCTGCCGCCGCCGGGCGGCCGGCCGTGGCACGAGGTCCTTGGGGTCTCGCCCGCTGCCTCTCTCCATGAGGTGGAGGCCGTTTTCCGCCGCCTCGCGGCCATCCACCATCCCGACGTCGGCGGCTCGGCCGGTGCCATGGCCGAGCTGAATGCCGCGCGTGCCCAAGCCCAAAAGGAGAGGTCATGACGATATCGCTCGACGCCGCTCTTGCCGCGATCGCGAGAGGCAACCGCATCCGACCGCAGCAGGTCGCCCTGCTCTGCAAGCGTGGCCTGCTCGCTGTCCGGCGCTCCCGCCCGATCGTGACCGAGGCCGGCCTCGACCGCCTCGGCTTCCGCAGCGATCGTCGCCGTCCGGCTAAAGGAGGCCGGCATGTCTAGCCGCCGCGGCTTCGCCTCTCTCTCGCCCGAGCGGCGTGCGGCCCTGGCCCGCAAGGGCGGCCTCGCCGTCCGCGCCGAGAACCGCGCCTTCTCGCGCGACCGCGATCTCGCCAAGGCCGCCGGTCGCAACGGCGGCCTCGCCTCCCGCAAGACGCCCGCCAAGGAGCCCGAGTGATGGCACGCGACCTCTCCGCCCACGAGCGTGAGCTGGCGCGCCACGCCCTCGGCCTGCCGCATGCCGACAAGCGATCCTGGCGCAACCATTACGTCGTCGGGTCCGGCCCCGATCACGAGGCCTGGCTGGGGCTGCTGCGCGACGGCCTGGCGTGCCGGCGCCCGGGCAGCCCGCTCACCGGTGGCGACGATCTCTTCTGGCTCACCCAGGTCGGCGCCGAGGGCGCGCTCGATCCCGGTGAGATGCTGGCGATCAAGGATTTTCCGTCCTCCGACTTCTCGCGCCGGCCGAGGAAGACGGCGTCGTGAGCCTCGTCGAGATCGAAACGGTCAATGGTGGTGCCCTCATCAGCTTCTGCCCCGGCCGCCCGTGGGCAGAGTATCGCGCATTCCGCCGCGACTTCCCGAAGGCGAAGCCGGCGGCGAACTGGCGCTGGTTTGTCCCCGGCCCGACGGCCGTGCGCCGGGTCGAGAAATGGCGCCTCGCGCGCGAACAGGCCGCGGCCGAGGCCGCACGTCGGACCCGTCGAGAAGCCCAGGACCGGGAATGGGACGCGGCCGCGCCGGCCGCTACGGGAGCGCTGTGATGGGCGCCCGCCCCGCCCCCGTGACGCAGGCCGACATCGCCCGCACGATCCGCGCGGCGCAGGCGGCCGGCCTGCCGATCCTGCGCATCGTCGTCACCCGAGACGGCGTCGTGGTCGAGACCAGCGGGACGGTGAGCCGGTCAGCCGAGGGCGAGCGACGTGACGTCGAGGCGGAGGCTGACTCGGAGACGATCATCCCCCTATGATCGGCTCCATGCCCCGCACGCGGCCGCCCCATCTCTTGCGCGAGGTCACGCGACACGAACGTGTCGTCTGGTATGTCCGCACCGATGGCGGCCGCGGCCGCCGCATTCGGCTTCCGGATGAGTACGGCACCGAAGCCTTCTGGGACGCCTATCGCGCGGGCCTCGCCGGCAAGGCCGTGACGAAGCCCGGGGCGCCGGCCGCTGGCACCCTGTCCTGGCTGATCGCCCGTTATGTCGAGAGCGCCGAGTGGTCGGACCTCAGCCCGGCGACGCGCAAGCAGCGCCATGCGGTCTATCGGCAGGTCGAAGCGAAGAGCGGCACGAAGTCGCTCAAGGCCGTCAACCATGCCTCGGTCCTGGCGGGCCGGGATGCGCGAAAGGACCGGCCGCATGCGGCCAACAACTTCCTGAAGGCGATGCGCGGTCTCTTCGGTTGGGCCGTGGCGCGCAGGCACGTCACGGTCAATCCGACGAGCGACATCAAGCTGCTCACCGGCGAGCATGACGATGTCGGTTTTCACGCCTGGACGGAAGACGAGGTAGCGCGCTTCGAGAAGCGATGGCCGCTCGGCTCACGTCAGCGTCTGGCCTTCGATCTGCTCCTCTACACGGGCCTGCGGCGGGGCGACGCGGTGCGCCTCGGCCGTCAGCACGTGCGCGGAGACGAATTCTCGATTCGGACGGAGAAGACCGGCGCCGTCGTCACGCGACCGATTCTCCACCCCCTCGCCGTCTCGATCGCGGCGGCGCCGACCGGAGATCTGGCGTTCCTCGTCACCGAGCGTGGCGCGCCCTTCGGGTCGAAGGAAAGCTTCGGGACCTGGTTCAAGAAGGTCTGCAAGAAAGCGGGCGTCCCGGGCTCCGCACATGGCCTCCGCAAGGCGGGAGCCCGCCGCGCTGCCGAGGCCGGCGCGACCGAAGCGCAGCTCAACGCGCTGTTCGGATGGGCTCAAGGAAGCCGCGAAAGCGCCACCTACGTGCGGACCGCGGACAACGCGAGGCTCGCCCGATCGGCGCCTGTTTTGCCCGCACCCTTGACCAAGGTGCGGGAGTCATCGTGAAAAACTTAGCAACATCAGCCTCTAATGAGAGGTGATGGTGCCCAGGAGAGGACTCGAACCTCCACGGCTTGCACCACTGGTACCTGAAACCAGCGCGTCTACCAATTCCGCCACCTGGGCCCGCCGTGAGGCGAGGCCGGTCGTGTAAGCGGCGGCGGCCGGGGCGTCAATGGGTTTCGCTCAGGGTTTTTAACCGTGCCTGACGAGGACGGGGCGGATCGCTTTACAGATCGAGGTCGCGGGACGACCCTGGCGCGGGATGCGGAACAGCAGCGGTTTCGCCGCCGGGCGGCGAATCCGGTCGTGAGCGCGTCCATGCCCCGCCTTCCCCTCGCCCTCTCCCTTCTGTTGCTGTCGACGGCCGCCGCCGAGGCGTCGGTGGTCGCCAGGATCAGCAACTCCAGCCAGCGCATGCAGGTCTATGTCGACGGCGCGCTCGCCTATCGCTGGCCCGTCTCGACGGCCCGGCGCGGATACGTGACGCCGGTGGGCTCCTATCGCGTCCAGCGCATGGAGCGGATGTGGCATTCGCGGAAATACGGAATGTCTCCGATGCCGTATGCCCTCTTCTTCCGCGGCGGATATGCCATCCACGGCACGGGAGCGGTCGGCATGCTGGGGCGTCCGGCGAGCCACGGCTGCGTCAGGCTCGCGACCGGCAATGCCCGCACGCTCTTTCAGCTGACACGTCGGCATGGCGGCGCCCGCGTCGTCGTCGCGCCATGAGGCAGGTCGCCGGCATCGAACAGGGAAAGGTCGCAACTCACCCGCGAAAGAGGAGGTCAGGCTCTTCGCTGTGGACAAGTGTGGATAACGCCCTTAGGAAGCCACGATCACCACATTTTCACAGGATCGAGCGCGTTGCGTCACGATGCGTTTTATATGGAACGTCGAGCTCAGACGCTCCCGATCGGGAGACTTGCCGGTCTCGTCATTTTCTTCACGACGATATTCGGTCTTGGCGTCGTGGTGTCGACGCTCTGATCCTGCCTGACGACGGCCGCTTAACCCGGCCCTGCACGCCGACGCGCGACGCGGTGCCCGCGGCCCACAGGCGCGGCCCGAGGCTCATGGTGAAATCCGTAGGGCCGGGGGGTAAAGAAGCGTATGAGATTCGATCGCCCGCGCGCGAGCGCCGGCCTGCGATCGGCCAATAGGTCAGGAATCACGAATGGCAGAGTTCACGCCGGACGCGTACGGCGCCGATTCGATCAAGGTGCTGAAGGGCCTCGACGCGGTCCGCAAGCGGCCGGGCATGTATATCGGCGACACCGACGACGGCTCGGGCCTCCATCACATGGTCTACGAGGTCGTCGACAACGCGATCGACGAGGCCCTGGCCGGCCATGCGACCGAAGTCGGCATCACGCTGAACCCCGATGGTTCCTGCACCGTCTCGGATAACGGCCGCGGCATCCCGACCGGCATCCATGCCGAGGAGGGCATCTCGGCGGCCGAGGTCATCATGACCCAGCTCCATGCGGGCGGGAAGTTCGAGAACACCGCCGAGAGTGGCAACGCCTACAAGGTGTCCGGCGGTTTGCACGGCGTCGGTGTGTCGGTCGTCAACGCGCTGTCGGATTTCCTGAGGCTCCGGATCTGGCGCGAGGGCCGCGAGCACTTCATCGAATTCCGCAACGGCAACAGCGTCGCGCCGCTGGAAGTCGTGGGACCGTCCGAGGGGCGGCGCGGGACGGAAGTGACCTTCCTCCCCTCCCCCGCGACCTTCAGCATCGTCGAGTTCGACTACCAGACGCTGGAGAAGCGACTACGCGAACTCGCCTTCCTGAATTCCGGCGTCCGGATCGTCCTGACCGACAGCCGGCACGGCGACGTCAAGCGCGAGGAGCTGTCCTACGAAGGCGGCGTCGAGGCCTTCGTGCGCTATCTCGACCGCTCGAAGACGCCCCTGCTCGAGAAGCCGGTCGTCGTGCGCGCCGAGAAGGACGGGATCTCGGCGGAGGTCGCGCTCTGGTGGAACGATTCGTTCTACGAATCGGTCCTCTGCTTCACGAACAACATCCCCCAGCGCGATGGCGGATCCCACCTCACCGGCTTCCGGAGCGCCCTCACCCGGCAGGTGAACGGCTACGCGGATTCGTCCGGCCTCACCAAGAAGGAGAAGGTGACGCTGACGGGCGACGATTGCCGCGAGGGGCTGACCGCCATCGTCTCGGTGAAGGTGCCGGATCCGAAATTCTCCTCGCAGACCAAGGATCGTCTGGTCTCGTCTGAAGTCCGCCCCGTGGTCGAGAGCATCCTCAACGAGGGCCTGTCGGCCTGGCTCGAGGAGCACCCCGCCGAGGCGCAGAAGGTCGTCGCGAAGGTCGTTCAGTCGGCGCGGGCTCGCGAGGCCGCGCGTAAGGCGCGCGAGACCGTGCGGAAGGACCCGCTCGGCATCGCCTCCCTCCCCGGCAAGCTCGCCGATTGCTCCGAGCGCGATCCGGCCAAGTCCGAATTGCTGCTGGTCGAGGGTGATTCCGCCGGCGGCTCGGCCAAGCAGGGCCGCGACCGCTCGTTCCAGGCCGTCCTGCCGCTCCGCGGCAAGATCCTGAACGTCGAGCGGGTGCAGTTCGAGCGCATGCTGTCGTCCGAACAGATCGGCACGCTCATCACGGCGCTCGGCACCGGGATCGGCCGGGGCGACGGCCCGAACGCCTTCAATCCCGACAAGCTGCGTTACCACCGCATCATCATCATGACCGATGCGGATGTCGACGGCGCCCATATCCGGACGCTGCTCCTGACCTTCTTCTTCCGGCAGATGCCGGAGCTGATCGAGCGCGGCCACCTCTACATCGCCCAGCCGCCGCTCTACAAAGCGAGCCGAGGCAAGAGCGCGGTCTATCTGAAGGACGAGCGCGCGCTCGAGGACTACCTGATCGAGGCGGGTTCCGACGGCGTCGTGCTGCGGCTCGAGAACGGCACCGAGTTCTCCGGCCCTCAGCTCCGGACGCTGATCGACGAGGCACGGGTGATCCGCCAGATCCTGTCCTCGCTGCATTCCCGCTACGACCGCGTCATCATCGAGCAGGCCGCCGTCGCAGGCGCTCTCTCGGAGGACGTCGCCAACGATCCGGACCGCGCCGGGCAGACCGCCGCCGCCCTTGCGGAGCGGCTCGATGCGCTCGCGGACGACACCGAGCGCGGCTGGGGCGGTGAAGCTCTCGAGGGCGGCTACGTGCTGGTCCGGACCGTGCGCGGCGTGACCCAGGCCGCGCATCTCGACCAGCTTCTCGTCGCCTCGCAGGAGGCGAAGAGGTTGCACGACCGTCACGAGGCTCTGGCACAGATCTATGGTGGCCCGGCCGTCCTCATCCGCAAGGACCAGCAGTTTCCCGTCGCCGGACCCCTCTCTCTGTTCGAGGCCGTGACGGGGCACGGCCGGCGGGGCAT
This sequence comes from Enterovirga rhinocerotis, assembly GCF_004363955.1. Lineage (GTDB taxonomy): Bacteria > Pseudomonadota > Alphaproteobacteria > Rhizobiales > Beijerinckiaceae > Enterovirga > Enterovirga rhinocerotis. Next base: position 1,370,273 of record NZ_SNZR01000011.1, on the reverse strand, counting down.
CCAGCTCCAGCGCTACAAGGGTCTCGGCGAGATGACGGCTCAGCAGCTCTGGGAGACGACCCTCGATCGCGACGTGCGCTCGCTCCTTCAGGTCAGGGTCCGGGATTCGGAGGATGCCGGCGACCTGTTCGTGAAACTGATGGGCGACGTCGTCGAACCGCGGCGCGAGTTCATTCAGGAAAACGCCCTCTCCGTCGCCAACCTCGACGTCTGACACTTCTCTCGAAGGCTCGCTGAAGCGGAACCATGCTCAGAACGATCGTCTCCGCCGCGCTTGTCGCCTGCACCATCGCGGCGTCACCGGCCCTCGCCCAGAGCGGAGCGCGGAAAGCCCCGCGTCCGGCCCAGCAGGATTTCGCGGCCGGCCAGCCGGGGACACCTCGGGAGCCGGCGATCCTCCTGACCGTGACCATGCAGGAGACCTATGACGGGCGGATGCTGTTCGCGCCCGACCAGATCACGGTGAAGCTCGGCCAGCAGGTGAAATTCCAGCTGCCGAATCTCGGCCAGCTCGAGCATCAATTCGTGATCGGATCGGTCGAGGAGAATGCCCGGGCACGCGCTCAGGGTGTCTCCGGCAAGATGGCGAACGGCACGACCGTCGCGCCGGCGACGACGGGCGACTTGCTCTGGCGCTTCACGAAGCCGGGCCAGTTCGAGTTCGGATCCCTGCTGCCGGGGCAGTACGAGGCCGGCATGAAGGGCACGATCACCGTCGAGTAGCACCCGCGTCGAGTAGCACCCGCGTCGATGCCCTCTTGACCCTCCCACGTCGGAAGGCCGCATCGAGGCCCTTCATCGAGGGAGGGTTTCTCCATGAAGACGACGATCCTGCTGGCAGGCCTGCTGGCCCTGGCCGCGAACCAGGCCGCCGCCGGCCCGGGCCACCATCACCGCCATGCTCACAGCGCCTTCGCGGCCGGCGAGCCCGGCGATGCCAAAGGGCGTGCGCGCATCGTCCCGGTGACGATGAAGGAGCAGGCGGACGGCTCGATGGCCTTCTTCCCGGCCAGCCTGACCGTGCGGCGCGGCGAGCAGGTCCGATTCGTCCTCACCAATCCGGGCAAGGTGGATCACGAATTCGTGCTCGACAGCATCGAGGGCAATGCGCGGCACAAGGCGATGATGGCCGAGAGCCCCGACATGGCGCATGACGATCCCAATGCGAAGCGTCTGGCTCCGGGCGAATCGCACGGTCTCGTCTGGCGTTTCACCAAGGCGGGGACCTTCGAATACGCCTGTCTGCTGCCGGGCCATTACGAGGCCGGGATGAAGGGGACCGTCACGGTCAGGTGAGCGCCGAGGACGGGATCGGAGAGCCGGACCGCGCCGGCGCTTCAACTCCATTCACCGAGACCGTAATCAGCATCATGCCCAGCCGGACCGCCAAGCTCGACGCCTTGTTTGATGCCCCTGCGCAGGAGACGCCGGTCGCGGTGGCGCGTCGGACGCTGAAGGAGGTCTTCGGCTACGACGATTTCCGCCCCGGTCAGGAGGAGATCGTCTCGGCCGTTCTCGCGGGGGAAGACGTCTTCGCCGTCATGCCGACCGGCAGCGGCAAGTCGATGTGCTTCCAGCTTCCGGCCATCGTGGATCGGGGCCTGACGGTCGTCGTCTCCCCCCTGATCGCGCTGATGCGCGACCAGGTGCGGCAACTCGTCGGCCTCGGCATCAAGGCGGTGTCGCTCAATTCCTCCGAGGGCGATGCCGAGCGGCGCGAGGCGTGGTCCGCGCTCGAATCGGGCGAGGCGTCGCTGCTCTTCGTCTCTCCCGAGCGGCTGGCCGCCGGATCGCTGCCGGATCGGCTGCGCCGCCTCGGAATGCGCCGTCTCGTCGTCGACGAGGCCCATTGCATCTCGCAATGGGGGCACGATTTCCGGCCGGAATACCGGCAATTGCCGCGGATCCGCGAGACGCTCGGCGAGATTCAGGTCCTGGCCTTCACGGCGACCGCGGATGCCGCGACCCGGTCCGACATCCAGCGCGAGCTGTTTCCGAGGCCGCCTCATACGGTCGTGCACAGCTTCGACCGGCCGAACCTGTCCCTCCGATTCGAGCCGAAGGACAGGCCCGCCGCTCGGATCGAGGCCTTCCTGCGCGAGCGGCGCGGGCAGAGCGGCATCGTCTATACGGCCTCGCGCGCCGGCACCGAGCGCCTCGCGGAGCGGTTCGAGCGGGCCGGCCTGCCCGCGCTCGCCTATCACGCGGGTCTCGATTCCACGTTGAGGAGCCGCCGGCAGGACCAGTTCCTCCAGGAGGACGGGCTCGTGATGGTCGCGACCGTCGCCTTCGGCATGGGGATCAACAAGCCCGACCTGCGCTATGTCGTGCATGCCGACATGCCCGGCGGCATCGAGAGCTATTATCAGGAGATCGGCCGCGCCGGCCGTGACGGCCTGCCCGCCGATACGCTCACGCTCTACGGCCTCGACGACATGGTTCTGCGGCGTCGGCAGATCGCCGAGAAGGAGGTCGGCCCGGAGCGGCGGCGGATCGAGGAGCGCCGGCTCGCGGCCATGCTCGACCTCTGCGAGGTCGCGACCTGCCGCCGACAATCGCTGCTCGCCTATTTCGGGGAAGCATCCGAGCCCTGCGGCCGCTGCGACCTCTGCGAATCGACGGACAAGGCGGTCGACGCGACGGTCGAGGCGCAGAAGGCGTTGTCCGCGGTGGCGCGGACCGGCCAACGTTTCGGCGCGACCCACCTCGCCTCGCTCCTGACCGGCGAGAGCACGGAGGCGATTCTGCGCCACGGTCACGAGGCGCTGAAGACTTTCGGGGTCGGCCGGGATCGCGACAAGCGGGCCTGGCAGGCGACGATCCGTCAGCTCTTCGCAGCCGGGGCACTCGCCGAGGCGAGCGAGGAATTCGGCGGCTTCGCCCTGACGCAGAAGGGCGAGGACATCCTGTTCGGGCGCGAGCGGATCGAGCTCCGCCCCCTTCCCGCACGTTCGCCCGAGGGGCGCCGTCGCCGCGGCGGGGAGGAGCGAAGCTCCCGGCTCGCCGGTCTCGACGAGGAGGAGGCGCGCCTCTTCGAAGCCCTGCGCAAGGTGCGCATGGAACTCGCGCGGGACGAGGGTGTCGCGGCCTTCATGATCTTCCCCGACAGCACGCTCATCGAGATGGCGAAGCGGCGCCCGAAGAGCCAGGGCGAGTTGCGGGCGGTGCAAGGTGTCGGCGACCGCAAGCTCGTCCGCTACGGGGACGCGTTCCTGGCGGCTCTCGCCGAGCACGGCCGAAGGTATGGCAGTGAGGCCACACCCGCCGGCTTCGCGCTGACCAGCGCCGGCATTCCGTCGGCGCTGTCGTCGATCTGCCACGAAACGGCCATGAAGCGACGCCGGATTGCGATCGTTGAATCGCCCGGCTGAAGCCTCGTTGGCTCAGCCTCGAGAATCGGACGTGCGATGCGCGGCCGGATGCGGAAGGGGCCTGCGTTGCGTCCGATGCGCCCGGTCCGCCGACCATGAGGGACGCGATGCGGAACGGATACGCCCGGCGGGGCTGCGGATGGCTGGCGACAGGCCTTCTGGCTTCCAGCCTCGGTGGCTGCATGCTGACCGGCATCGACACGGCCGAGGTGAAGCCGAACGCCAAGGTCGTCGCGACGCCGACATCCGCCGACCGGGACTGCCTGACGCGCGCGATGTATTTCGAAGCCAACCGCTCGAGCGACGAGGGGCTGCTCGCGGTCGGCACGGTCGTCATGAACCGGCTCGACAATGCCAGCTATCCCGCAAGCGTCTGCGGCGTGGTCGGGCAGCCGAAGCAATTCGCGCAGGGCGTCCTGACGAAGCCGATGAGGGCCTCCGACCAGGAGCGGATCGAGAGGGTCGCGGATGCACTCCTCGCCGGGAAACGCCACAAGGGCATCGGCGGTGCGCTGCATTTCCACATCGCCGGCCGGACCTACCGATACCCCAACATGCATTACGTCGCCGCGACCGGCGGCAACCGCTTCTACGTCAAGAAGACGCGGGACGGAGACATGCCGGAGCGCGCGCCGGACGCGGTGGTGAAGACGGCTTCGGGGCTCGTCCCGATCAAGGTCGCCTTCGCCGAGGCGACTCCGTAACGGCCGCCCTCACCCCGCGTTGGCGAGTGCCGCCGTCCGGCGCTCGGCGAGCCGTGCCAGCATCGAGGCTCCGACCGGCAGGATCGCGTCGTCGAAGGTGTAGGCCGAGTTGTGGAGCGAGGCGCCGGGCGCCATGCCGAGAAAGAAATAGGCTCCCGGCACCCGGTGGAGCATGTCGGCGAAGTCTTCGGATCCCATCATGGGCTCCTCGGCGATGCGGGTGAGGTCGGGGCCGACGATCTCCCGCGCGATCTCCGCCACCGCGTCCGTCTGGACCTCGCCGTTCATCGTGACGCTGAAGACGTCGCGATAATCGACTTCGACCGTGGCGCCGAACCCGGCGGCGATGCCGCGCGCGAGTTCCTCGACACGCCGCCGCACGAGGATGCGGACGTCCGGATCGAAACACCGCACGGTCCCCGCGAGATGCGCCGTCTCGGGCACGACGTTATAGGCCGCGCCGGCATGGATCTGCGTGATCGAGACCACGGCGGCGCGCAGCGGATCGACGTTGCGCGAGACGATCGTCTGCATCGCCTGCGCGATCGTCACGGCGATCATGGTCGGATCGTTGGCCTGCTGCGGCAGCGCGCCATGCGAGCCGCGGCCCTTGATGTGGATGTCGAAGAAGTCGGCCGCCGCCATGGTCGGGCCGGCCCGAACCGAAACCTCGTGGCGCGGGCCGGCGGGCGTGTTGTGGAGCCCGTAGATCTCGTCGCACGGGAAGCGCTCGAACAGCTTGTCGGCGAGCATGGCCCGCGCGCCGCCGAGCCCCTCCTCGGCCGGCTGGAAGATGCAGACGGCGCGGCCCGGAAAATCGCGGGTCTCGGCGAGATACCGGGCGGCGCCGAGCAGCATCGTCGTGTGCCCGTCATGGCCGCAGGCATGCATGGTGCCGGGCTTGGTCGACCGCCACGGGACATCGGCCGATTCGAGGATCGGCAGAGCGTCCATGTCGGCGCGGAGGCCGACGCTCGGCCCGGGGCGCTTGCCGTCGATGATGCCGACGACGCCCGTCCTGCCGATCCCGCGATGGACCTCGACGCCCCAGCTCGCGAGCTTCTCGGCGACGATGCCGGAGGTCCGAACCTCCTCGAACCCGATTTCGGGGTGGGCGTGGAAGTCGCGCCGGATGGCAGTGAGCTCGTCGGCGTAGGCGGCGATGCGGGGGATGGTCGTCATCCCCCGAGCATGACTCATTCCGCGAGCGCGCGCATCTCCGAAATGAGGTCGGCCTTGCCCTCGAAGCCGATGCCCGGAATGTCGGGCATCACGATGTGCCCGTCTTCGACCTTCACGCCGTCCGGGAAGCCTCCGTAGGGCTGGAAGAGATCGGGGTAGCTCTCGTTGCCGCCGAGACCGAGGCCGGCCGCGATGTTGAGCGACATCTGGTGGCCGCCATGGGGGATGCAGCGCGAGGGCGACCAGCCGGCGACCTCCAGCGCGTCCAGCGTCCGCATGTACTCGCAGAGGCCGTAGGAGAGCGCGCAGTCGAATTGCAGCCAGTCGCGATCCGGGCGCATGCCGCCGTAGCGCAGGAGATTTCGCGCATCCTGGTGCGAGAACAGGTTCTCGCCCGTCGCCATCGGTCCCGGATAGAACTCGGCAAGCGCCGCCTGGAGGGCGTAGTCGAGCGGATCGCCCGCCTCCTCGTACCAGAAGAGGGGGTAGTCCCGGAGCATCTTGGCGTAGGCGATGGCGGTCTCGAGATCGAAGCGACCGTTCGCGTCGACGGCGAGTTGGGCTTCGCCGTCGATCTCGGCAAGCACCGCCTCGATCCTCGCCCGGTCCTCGTCGAGCGAGGCGCCGCCGATCTTCATCTTCACGACGGTGTAGCCGCGGTCGAGATAGCTGCGCATCTCGGCGCGGAGCGCGGAATTGTCCTTGCCGGGATAATAGTAGCCGCCCGCCGCGTACACGAAGACCCTCGGATCGGCCTCGCGCCCCTTGCGCTCCGCGAGAAGCCGGAACAGGGGCTTGCCGGCGATCTTGGCGACCGCGTCCCAGACCGCCATGTCGATGGTGCCGACGGCGACCGACCGCTCGCCGTGGCCGCCCGGCTTCTCGTTGGTCATGGCCGCCGCCCAGACCTTGTCCGGATCGATGTTGTCGCCGCTCGCATCGAGCAGGGTAGCGGGATCGGCCTCGAGGATGCGGCCGGCGAAGCGCTCGCGGATCAGTCCGCCCTGGCCGTAGCGTCCGTTCGAGTTGAAGCCGTAGCCGACGACGCGGCGACCGTCCCGCACCTGGTCCGTCACCACCGCCACGAGGCTCGACGTCATCTTGGTGAAGTCGATATAGGCATTGCGGATGGGCGACGAGATCGGCTTCGTGACCTCACGGATTTCGACGATGCGCATGGCGCTCCCCTTCTGCTGCGTGCTTCCTATGCCAGAAGCCGCGCGGCCCTGGCCAATGCCGATCCGCGATCGGGCGATGCCGATCTTGCATGGGATGCGGTGATGGATCTCGCCTGGCTCCGCGATTTCGAGGCGCTGGCCGAAGCCGGCAATTTCTCCCGTGCGGCCGAGGCCCGCCACGTGACGCAGCCCGCCTTCAGCCGCCGCATTCGGGCGCTGGAGGATTGGGCCGGCGCGCCCCTGTTCGAACGCGGATCGCAGCCGATCGCCTTGACGGAGGCGGGTCGGCGGATCCGGCCGCTGCTCGCCGACATCGTGCGGCGTCTCGACGACGCCCGCGAGGAGGCAGGCATCGCCGCGGCTGCGAGCCTACGCTTCGCGGCCACGCACGCCCTCTCCTTCAGCGTCTTTCCAACCTGGCTGCGCAGCGTCGAGCGCCATCTGCCGGCCGTCCCGATCCGCCTCGTCTCGGACGGGCTCGATGCCTGCGAACGGCTGATGCAGGCCGGCCGCGTCGAGTTCCTGATCTGCCACCATCACGACGCGGCACCGACAGGCCTCGCCGAGCCCGGCTTCACATCCGTGCGGATCGGAGAGGATCGGTTGCGGCTCGTCTGCGCTCCATCCGCCGAGGGCGAGGCGCTGTTCTCCGCGCTCGATCCCGCAGCGTCGGTCCTCGGCTACGGCGCAGGCTCGGGCCTCGGCCGGATCCTGTCCGCGCTCGGGATGTCCGGCGCGCGGAAGCCGAACTTCACCTCGCATCTCGCCGCGACGCTCCGGTCGATGGCGCGCGATGGTCGCGGCCTCGCCTGGCTGCCGGAAAGCCTCGTCGCGGCGGACCTTGCCGAGGGCGTGCTGGTTCCCGCGAAGGATGCCCCTCTCCCCATTCCGATCGCGATCCGGATCATCCGCTCCGCGAAAGGCGCCGGCCGCCACGGAGACGCGTTCTGGACGAAGCTCGTCACGGAGGCACGGTCGTGACGCCGCTCGGACCCGCGTTCTTCGACCGGGACGTCGTGACGGTGGCCCGCGCTCTGATCGGGGTCACGCTGCTCGTCGACGGAGCTGGCGGCGAGATCGTCGAGACCGAAGCCTATGACCGCGAGGATCCGGCGTCGCACAGCTTCTCCGGCCCGACGGCGCGGAACGCGGCGATGTTCGGCCCGCCCGGCCATGCCTACGTCTATCTCTCCTACGGCATTCACTGGTGCCTCAACCTCGTCTGCCGGGAGGAGGGCCACGGAGCCGCCGTGCTGATCCGTGCGCTCGAGCCGACGCACGGCATCGGCGCGATGCGCGAGCGACGGGGGCTCCAGTCGGACAAGCTGCTCTGTTCGGGGCCGGGGAGGCTGTCGCAGGCGCTCGGCGTAACCCGCCGGCTCGACGGGGTGGCACTCGATGCGCCGCCCTTTCGGCTGCTCTGCGGGGAGGCGTCCCGGCGGATGGTCCGGGACGGCGCGAGGATCGGCATCACCAAGGCGATGGATCGGCCCTGGCGGTTCGGCGTGGCCGGCTCGCCCTATCTCAGCCGCCCATTCCCGAGGCCCTGACGAGGTCCGTCAACGCGCGTTCCGGTACGCCTTGGCGGAGAAGATCGTGCGGAACAGGATGCGCAGATCGAGCATCGGCGACCAGTTGTCGATGTAGTAGAGATCGTACTCGACGCGCCGCCGCATCTTGTCCTCGGTGTCGGTCTCCCCGCGCAGGCCGTTGACCTGAGCCCAGCCCGTGATGCCCGGCCGCACGTTGTGACGGCGCGCGTAGCGGGCGATGCGCCGCTCGTATTCCCGGTTATGCGGGACCGCATGGGGCCGGGGACCGACGAGCGACATCTGGCCCGCCACGACGTTCAGAAGCTGGGGCAGCTCGTCGATATTGGTCCGGCGGAGCCATGCGCCGATCCGCGTGATCCGGGGATCGTTCGCGCGCGCCTGCGGAACGTGGGCGTCGTCGCTGAAGGTGGACATCGTGCGGAACTTCACGATCCGGAACCGGCGATGATTGAAGCCGTAGCGGGTCTGAAAGAAGAAGACCGGGCCGGGACTGTCGAGCTTGATGGCGAGCGCGACGACCGCGAAGAACGGCGCGAGGACCACGAGGCCGGCGATCGCCAGGACGAGATCGAACGCACGCTTCAGCGCGACGGCGGGCGCCGACATCGGCCGCGTCAGCTCGAGGCTCGCCATGGCGCCGACGCGCGAGATCGAGACCTGATCGAAGCGGTTGAGGACGCGCTCGGGCGCCAGGTGGATCGTCGTCGGCGTGTTCAGGAAGGCTTCGACGCAGAGATCGATCAGCTCGACGTTCGACCACGGGACGGCGATGTAGACGTCGTCAACGTTGAGCGCCCTCGCCCGCTCGATGGCCTGCATGAATTCGCGGGACGGCGCGCCGTCCGAACCTTTCGGCCGCCCGTCGAGCGAGATGGTTCCGACGACCTCGAAACCGAGATTCCAGGGCTGGTGCCGGCGCAGGAACGTGCCGATCGCGACCTCGGTGCCGACCACGAGCAGCCGCTGCGTGGCGACCATCTTGAACTTGCTCGCGATCTGCAGGAGCCGCGACATCGCCCGGCGTGCCGCCCACAGGGACAGGAAGCCGGAGAAGTAGAAGATGACGACGATGCCGCGCGAGAGCTCGTCCGCGCGTCTCGTCAGGAAGGCCATGATGAACAGGACGATGAACGCCATGTTCCAGACGCGGGCGGTCTTGGACACCTTGTGTTCGTCGGCGAGATAGAACGTCAGCCGGTGTTCGTCCCTCAGAACCGTGAAGAGGGTCACGAGAACCGCCGCCCCGATGCCGAGCCGCAGATGCAGCTCCGCCGATCCGAAGAGCGCGCCCGGCACGAGGCGCCAGATCAGCCAGGAGCCGGCTGCGGCAAGGAGCACCGCGGCGGCCGAGACGGCGAGCGCCAGCGCCGGGAAGGCGTAGCGGAAGAAGTCGATGCTGCGCGAGCGCCGCACACCAACGTTCGGTTCGACCGAATGGAAAACCGACATTTCGAGACCGCGTCCGTTCGCCCGGCCGCCCCAAAATGAGACAATCGCCGGACCTCTGCCTCTCAGAGCGCGATCCACATGCCAGCGACGCTCCCCGCTCGATCCCTGTCCATTCCCCTGTGGCGGCGGCATCCCCAGGGGCGGACGACGTCCCCCGGACGCTCGGCTCGTGTCCTCGCGAAACACGGCTGTCCCGCAACGATGCGCGGGGATCGCGCCGGTGTTGCGGCAAGATCACGACGTGAATCGAATACCGCGCTAAAAGGGCGTGCCGCGAGAAGCCGAGGTTTGGCCGCAGTTTTGGCGCAGAGTGGCGGCATGCCAGGGATCATGAGACGTCTTCGCCTCTTTCTTCTCCTCACCGCCGCTTCCGCTGCTTTCGCGCCGGCGGCGCAGGCGCAGAACTTCTTCGAACGCCTGTTCGGAATAGCGCCGAGCCGACCGGTCGCTCCGCAGCCTGCGCCTGTGGCCCCTGGGCCGGACGGTTTCGGAGCGGGCGAGCCGCCGCGCGCGCGCCCCGCTCCCATCCAGGCACGGCCCGTCTCGCTGCGTGTGCCGTCCGAGGAAGCACTTCTCGGCAAGGAGCTGAAACAGAACGGTTCTTCGGGCTCGCTCCGGATCGAGCGGGTGGGCGGACGGTCCGATCTGCGCGCTCGGATCACGCTGGTCGGCCGCCGGTCCGCCCAGTCGGTGGAGACCTGCTCGGTGGCGCTCGGCGGATCGGACGGCGTTCCGCTGGTGTCGCAGGGCCGGGGCGAGGGCCTCCAGCGCTTCTCGATCGATGAGGCCGGCTGCTCGCTGACGCTCGATATCCTGGACGAATCGGTTCTGGTGAAGGGAGCCGGCGAGAGCTGCCTGTTCCAGGCGGCCCAGTGCCAGGCCGATGCCAGCGGCCTCTGGGGGCCGGAGCCGAACCAGCTCCTCGGCCGGGCTCGGGAATACGAATCGATCCGTGCCAGCGCCGACAAGGCCGCGCGGGAGAACTACAAGGTCCTCGTCCAGCGGGCGCGCCCCGAAGGGGTCCGCCCGATCGTGGCCGAGCAGGCCGCGTTCTCCTCGGAGCGCGAGACCACCTGCCGCGGCTACGCGCGTGAGCCGCAGCATAGCTTCTGCAACGCGCGCTTCAGCGAAGGCCGCGCGATCACGCTCGCGCAGCGCCTCGGCGTAGCGGTCGCTGCGGCGGCCCAGCCCGGCGGCCCGACCCAAGGCCCCACGCGCGTGCGGGTGCGCGAACAGGTCCAGCCGCGCGATCCCTACGGCATCCCGCCGACGAACGAACTCGTCGAGCGCAATCCCTTCGACGACTGAGCAGTACTGTCCGCGGATAGGCTGCAGGCCCAGCCCGCCGACGCTCTCGTCGGGCGGGGCTCGCGCGGACTGCCCTCCCCGGCTCAGCTCTTGACGGCGCCTGCCGTCAAGCCGCCCACCATGTAGCGCTTGAAGACGTAGTAGATCGCGGCGGGCGGGAGCGCATAGATGAGCCCGGTCGCCATCAGCAGTTCCCAGGGGCTGTCATCGGCCGCGAGGAAGTTGCCGAGCGCCACGGGCAGCGTCACCTGTCGGTCCCCGGACAGGAGCAGGAAGGCGAAAAGGTACTCGTTCCACGCCAGCAGCACCGCGTAGATGCCGACGGCGACGAGCGAAGGCAGCATCAGCGGGATGTAGACCAGGCGGAAGAGCTGGAGCGGCGACGCCCCGTCCATCACCGCGGCCTCGTCGAGTTCGTAGGGCAGCTTGTCGGACGCCTGTTTCAGCACCCAGATCGCATAGGGGCTCGCGATCGTGACCATCGCGAGGATCAGCGCCCAGTGCGAGTTGAGGAGCCCGTAGGCCCCCATCGTCTTGTACATCGGGACGGCGAGGAAGGCCGCCGGGATGAAATAGGTGAAGAGGGCGAGGTTCATCACCGTCCGCCCTCCCCTCACCTTCAGGCGACTGATCGCGAAGGCCGCCGAGGTGGCGATCAGGAGCGTCAGGATACCCGTCGCCGCCGCGATGAGGGTCGAGTTCCAGAGCTGCTGCCAGAAATGCGAGAGGAAGTAGTGCTTCTCGCCGAACACGATCCTGAAGTTGTTCAGCGTCGGATTGGTGGGGAAGAGCTGGCCTGAAAACGCGTCCTGCTTCGGCGAGATCGCGAACAGGAACAGGTGATAGATCGGCAGAAGCGTCCAGATCGCGACCGGGATGCCGATCAGGAGGAGCTTGGCGTCGGTGCCGATCTCCCGAAACCAGTTCCGCGGCGGCTCCGCGTCGGAAGAAGCTCGGCCTGGGGTCTTGGCGGCGGCCATCGTCGCACTCATTTCGACAGCCTCCCCATCAGGTACCAGACGAGCGGCAGGACGAGCGGCATGGCGCAGACGACGGCGGCCATCGAGAGATCGACCTGATCGAGCCGCAGATAGCGGATGCCGAGTGTCGCGAGGACGTGGGTCAGGTCCGCGGGTCCCCCGCCCGTGAGTAGGTAGACGCTGTTGAAGTCTCCCAGCGTCCAGATCATCGAGAGGATCGTGCAGGTCACGTAGAGCGTCCGCATGGACGGCCAGGTGATGTAGGTGAACTTCTGCACGGAGGACGCCCCATCGACCGAAGCGGCCTCGTAGAGGTCGTTCGAGATCGCAAGCCGCCCGGCGAGCAGGATCAGCGTCCAGAACGGCAGCGACTTCCAGATGTGGACGGCGATCGCGAAGGTCAGCGCGAGGCGCGGGTCGTTGAGCCAGTTGGGGCCGTCCTCGGCGGTCAGCTTGAAGATGAGCTGGTTCACGACGCCCCATTCGGGGTTCAGCATGAAGCGGACCGACAGGATCGTCGGGATGGACGGCACCGCCCAGGGGAGGATGAAGAGAACCGACAGCCAGCGGATCCAGACGCGCTGGTTCATGAAGAACCCGGAGAGCAGCAGCGCCAGGAACATCTTCAGGTTGATCCCCACGATCAGGAAGATCAACGTGTTGACGACCGTGCCCTTGAAGATCGGATCTTCGAAGAGGTGCACGTAGCTGACCGGGTGGCGCGCAAGCCAGAGCCCGTAGCCGACCGGGTAGACGACGAAGAGCAGGAAGACGAGCAGGTAGGGTGCGATCAGGATCGCCCCCCATACCTGCCATGAGGAGAGCCGGCCGGGAGGTTTCGCAGGCGCAGATACGCCGTCCTCCGCCGCGAGCGCCGATGCCGTCATCCCCGGCTCTCCCTTGTTCGAGGGTCGCCCCTTAGGGGCGACCGCGCCGACCTCTATTGACCGGCGACCTGCTTGATCCGCGCCAGCATCTCGTCGGCCGCCTTCTCCACGGGCACCTTCTCGCTGACGACCCTGTTCATGGCCTTGGCGAAGACGTTCTCGTTGTTGAGGATCGTGAACTTGAAGTTCTTCACGTAGTCGAACGGCTCGGTGCCGGACTTGAACTGGTTGTAGACCGCCTTGCGGTGCTTGTCGGCCTGCCAGAACGGGCTTTCCTGGCTTTCCTTCGTCACCGGGAACCAGCGTCCGAGCGCGCCCTCGATATAGGGCCGGAGGTTCTCCTCCTCCATGATGAACTTCACGAACTCCTTCGCGCCGGCCTTGTTCTTGGCCTGGGCGAAGACGACCCCATGCTTGACGTCGGCACGATATGTCATCGGCTTGCCGTCCGGCCGGTTCGGGAACGAGGCGGTGATGATCGTCTCTTCATAGGCCTTCTTGGCCGCGTCGCGCTGTTCCTGGGTCAGGCTCGGATTGACCGAATCCTCGTACCACTTGGCCGCGATCGAGATCGTGAAGTTATGCGTCATCACGGTCGTGCGGTTGTGGAAGGCGACGTTGTTGTCGGGGTCCTTCCAGGTCGTCGAGGACGGCGGGGTGCAGCCCTTCGTATAGACCTCCGTGTAGTCCCGGAGGGCGTTGACGACGCCCTGCCGCGTCTTCGGATCGTCGACCAGCAGTTTGCCCTCGCTGTCGACGAGCTTCGCGTCATAGGCGTCCAGGAAGGCGTAGAAGGACTGGAAGCTGTCGGTCGATTCGACGCCCATCGGTGCGCCGATGCCGTAGGCCCGCGTGCCGGACGCCTTGCGATAGGCCGGCTGGACCTTCTCGCACCAGAAGGACCAGTAGCCCTTCCAATCCTTCGGAATGTCGGACGGCTTGAAGCCGGCCCGCTCGAGCATGTCGCCCCAGATCTGCACGTGCAGAGACTGCTGCTTCATGGGGAAGCCGTAATAGGCCTTCTTCTTCGTCTGCTCGTTGGAGAGGAAGGTGTGCTCGACCGTGCTCGGGGCGAAGCGGGACATCATCGGCTTCAGGATGTCCGTCAGGTCCTCGAGCTTCCCTTCGGAGGCCCATTTGCCGGCCGCCTGATTGTTGTAGGTATCGGCATAGCCGACATCCGGGGGCGCGCCGGAATCGAGCGCCGCCACGGTCTTCGGGATCATGTCCTGGATCGCGTATTGCGAGAGCTCGACCTTGATCCCTGTCTTCGTCTCGAATTTCTTGATCGCGGCCCAGAGCGCCTCGTCCTCGGACCGGTAGAAGCCTTTGCTGAACCAGACGGTGATGCTCTGCTGCGCAAAGGCGGGAAGCACAGACGCGAAGAGGGATCCGGCCGCCAAGGCGGCAACGACCAAACGAGCCATCCCAGGTCCTCCCAGACATGTCCGGCCGCTGGCACGCGGCTCTGTCATCAACAGAGCACGGCGTTCGGGACGAGGCAAAACCGTCTTTGGTCGGGGGTCGTCTGTCGTTTACCGCCGGCTCTCAGCGGTGATCCGCGCCGATCGCGTCCGAGAGCGCGCCGAAACCGTCTCTCCGGAGGAGCGCCGCGAGGTCCCGCTTGATGCGGGCCGGCAGGCCCGGACCTTCGTAGACGAGCGCCGAGTAGAGCTGGACGACCGAGGCGCCCGCCCGGATCCGGGCATAGGCATCGGCACCCGAGGCGATGCCGCCGGCCCCGATCAGCGGTATGCGCCCTCCCGTCAGGCGGTACAGGGTGGCGAGCCGTTCGGCCGCGAGATCGCGGAGCGGCTTGCCCGAGAGGCCGCCCGTCTCCGTCCTGTGGGAGTTTATGAGGGAGGCAGGTCGCGAGATCGTGGTGTTGCCCATGATCAGGCCGTCGAGCCCCGTCGCAAGAGCCACCTCCGCGGCATCCGCGAGGCCCGCCTCGTCGAGGTCGGGGGCGATCTTCACGAGGAGCGGCGGCAGGCTCGTCCCGTCGGACACGGCGCGCTGCCGCGCCTCCTGGCAGGCGCGGATCAGGCGCTCCATCGAGAGGCGGCTCTGGAGGTCGCGCAGGCCCGGCGTGTTCGGCGAGGACACGTTTATCACGAGATAATCGGCGAGCGCCGCCGTGGCCTCGATCCCGGCCACGAAGTCGGACACCTCGTCGGCGGTGTCCTTGTTCTTGCCGACATTCGCCCCGACGAGCCCCTGTCCGGTCGGGCGCTTTGCGAAGCGGCGGCGATAGGCGTCGAGCCCCTCGCTGTTGAAGCCCGCGCGGTTGATGACGGCCTCGTCCTCGGTCAGCCGGAACAGGCGCGGCTTGGCGTTGCCCGGCTGGGGCCTCGGCGTGACCGTCCCGATCTCCACGAAGCCGAAGCCGAGCGCGAGGCAGCCCCCGATCGCCTCCGCATGCTTGTCGAAGCCGGCGGCGAGCCCGATCGGGTTCGCGATCTCCCGACCCCACAGCGTCGAGCGCAGGATCGCGTCGTCCGATGCCCGCCCCGAGCCTGCCAGCCCCGTGGCGAGAGCGCGGATGGCGAGCCTGTGCGCGCGCTCCGGATCGAGCCGGAAGATCAGCGGCCGCGCGAGGCGGTAGAGCGTGTCGATCAACCCGGCGCCTTCTCGATGCCGCCATTCGCCTTCGACCAGCCGGCGGGATCGTGGAGGAAGGATTCCACCTCCTTCAGAACCGGCGCGTCGAACCTGCCGCCGGCCTTCGCCGCTTCCAGCACGTCCCACCAGGTCGCGAGGTGGTGCAGCTTGACCCCCATATCGTCGAGGATGCCCTGCGACTCCTTGAAGATCGAATAGTAGAACACGACGAAGATGTGCTCGACCTGGGCTCCCGCCTCGCGCAGCGCCTTGGCGAAGACGACCTTGCTGCGTCCGTCCGTCGTCAGGTCCTCGACGAGGAGCGTGCGCTGCCCCTCGACGACATGGCCCTCGATCTGGGCGTTGCGGCCGAACCCCTTGGGCTTCTTGCGGATATACTGCATCGGCAGCATCAGCCGGTCGGCCATCCAGGCCGCGAAGGGGATGCCGGCCGTCTCGCCGCCGGCCACGACGTCGAACTGCTCGAAGCCCGCGTTGCGCAATGTCGTCGCGGCGCCGAAATCGATCAGGGTCTGCCGCACGCGCGGAAAGGAGATCAGCCGGCGGCAATCGATATAGACCGGGCTCGCCCAGCCGGATGTGAAGATGAAGGGCTTGCCGCCTTCGTAGAAGCGGACGGCCTCCACCTCGAACAGCATCCGGGCCGTCATCTCGGCCATGGTCTTGGGATCGGGAAAGCTCAGGCCCTGGGTCATGTCCGCTCCGCTTGCATTTCGGCCAGGATCGCCCGCGCCGCCGCGACGGGATCGGCGGCCCCGGTGATCGGCCGGCCCATCACGAGATAATCGGCGCCGTCGCGCATCGCCTCGGCCGGCGTACGGACCCGCTTCTGGTCCCCCGCCGCGGCTCCGGCCGGTCTTGTGCCGGGAACGACGAGGCTCCGGCGCTGCCCCACCAGCTTGCGCAGAGAGGCGACCTCCATCGGCGAGCAGACGAGGCCGTCGATGCCGGCCGCGTCGCCATCGGCGGCCCGCTCGTCGACGAGAGTGGCGACACCCTTGGCGTAGCCGGCGGCTTTCGCATCCTCCTCGTCCATCGACGTGAGCACGGTGACGGCGAGAAGCTTCAGCCCGGATTCCCCGCGCCCCGCGATGGCCGCACGCATGGTCTGCGGATAGGCATGGACGGTCAGGAAGGTCGCCCCGAACCCGGCGAGCGAGCGCACGCCTTCTTCGACCGTCCTCGGGATGTCGTGCAGCTTGAGGTCGAGAAACACCTCCTGGCCGGCACGGATCAGCTTCTCGGCGAGGGCGAGGCCGCCGGTATAGGCGAGCTGGTGGCCGATCTTGAAGACGGGTCGCAAGTCCCCGAGCCTCTCGGCCAATCGTTCGGCGTCCCGGATGGTGGGAACGTCCAGCGCTACGATGAGGCCGCCGGAAGGCTTGTCCGCTGTCGTCGTCGATTTCGGCATGGTGCATCCGCTTCCAGCGAACGCGGCGCGAGGTCAAGGCCTCGCGGGGCGTTGCCTGTGTGCGACGTTGCGTCTCCCGGGAGGGGTTGAAAGCATTTGTTGCAGTGCACAAATCCGATCGGTGATCTCGAACCTGCTCAGGCGGGCGACGGCGGCGCGAGCCACGTCCCTTCCGACCTCAACCCGACTTTCCCTGGCGCTTCAGGGCGGGGGCGCTTTCGGCGCCTTCACCTGGGGCATGCTCGACCGGATTCTCGAAGAGCCGGCGATCGATTTCGACGCCGTCAGCGGCGCGAGCGCGGGCGCGGTCAACGGCGTCCTGGTGGCTCACGGCCTGCGGGTCGGCGGCCGGGAGGGCGCGCGAGAGGCCCTCGAGCGGTTCTGGACGGCGCTCGGGCGTGACGCGGCGTCGAGCTTCTTTCGGGCCTCCTCGCGCAGCGGCCTCGCCCTGGACCTGTCGACCCGCCTCCTGTCGCCGTATCAGCTCAATCCCTTCAACCTCAATCCGTTGAGGGAGCTGCTCCTCGCCCACGTCGATTTCGACGCGCTCAGGGCGGAGCCGACGACACGCCTCCTGATCTCGGCGACCCGCGTCGCCGACGGCTCGTCGCGCATCTTCCGCGAGGACGAGGTCTCGGTCGACGTCGTCCTCGCCTCGGCCTGCCTGCCCATGCTGCACCAGGCCGTGACGATCGATGGCGAGAGCTACTGGGACGGCGGCTACGCGGCCAATCCGCCGCTGCTGCCTCTGGTCGAGGCGGCTAAATCCAGCCGGATTCTCCTCGTTCAGATCGTGCCGACCAGCGGCGACGACCGCCCCACGACCTCGCCCGGCATCGTCAAGCGCATCAGTCAGATCACCTTCAACGCCGCGCTGCAGCACGAGCTGGAAGCGATTTCAGCGCTTCAGCGTCTCAGCGCCGAGGAGACGGTGCGGTCGGAGGCCGCCCGGCGGATCCAGGCTCTGACGATCGACCACGTCAGCGCGGAGGATTGGTATCCGGACCTCAGCCGCCGCAGTGCCGCCGATCTCGACCGCTCGTTCCTCACGGACCTGCACCAAGCCGGACGCAAGGCGGCGAGCGCCTGGCTCGGGGAAGACGGGTCCCGACATGCGAAGGCCGCCGGCTGAGCGAGCCGGCGGCCTTCGATTTTCGAAACGTGCAGCGTGACGAACGGCGTCAGCCGACGATCTCGTTGCCCGAGAAGAACTGCGCGATCTCGATCTTGGCGTTCTCGGCCGAATCCGAGCCATGGGCGGTGTTCTCGCCGACCGACTCGGCGAAGAGCTTGCGGATCGTGCCCTCGGCGGCGTTGGCCGGGTTCGTCGCGCCCATCACCTCACGGTAGGTCGCGATGGCGTTCTCGCCTTCGAGGACCTGGACGACGACGGGGCCGGAGGTCATGAACTCGACGAGTTCGCCGAAGAACGGCCGCTCCTTGTGGACGCCGTAGAAGGTCTCGGCTTCCTTGCGGCTCATCAGGATGCGCTTCTGGGCGACGATGCGCAGGCCCGCCTTCTCGATGACGGCGTTCACCTCGCCCGTGATGTTGCGCCGCGTCGCGTCGGGCTTGAGGATGGAGAAGGTCTGTTCGCGGGCCATGTAAATCCGGTTCCTATGAGAGGTGCGGCTCTATAGCGGCGCACCGCGCCACCCTCAAGGCTCCCGCCAGCCTGGCTCCGTCTCGAACCGGACGCGGCGCCGCCATCATTCCTGCACGTTCGCCCGCGAGGCTCGCGCCGATCGGAGTTCAGCGGGGAGAGGACGATGCGCCAGTTCGGGGCGATCGCGATCGCATTCGCGGGAATGGCGGGAACGGCTGCTTCGGCGGCGGACGGCCCGTCAGGGGTCTGGATGACCGAGGAACGGGACTCGAAGATCAGGATCGCGTCCTGCGGCCGGGCGCTCTGCGCCACCATCCTGTGGGCCAAGGGCGGAGGAGTGGACGACCAGAACCCCGACCCGAAGCTGCGCCAGCGCGCAATCGTCGGGCTCGATCTGTCGCGCGACATCCGCCCGGACGGCAAAGGCGGATGGCAGGCCTCGATGTACAATCCCGAGAACGGCAGGACCTACCGCACGACGCTGACGCCGAAGGGCGGTGAACTCGAGGTCGGCGGCTGCGTGCTCGGCGGGCTGATCTGCGGCTCGGAGACCTGGCGCCGGAGCGGCGACATCGCGGGCCACCTTCCCTCTGGCCGGGACTGAGCGTCAGCGCGCGCGCTGCCCGAAGAGGACCGAGCGCACGGCCGGGTCGGTCATGTCGTTGAGCTTCCGATCCGCGGCATTGACGGCGACGCCGCGCTGCACGGCGGGCCGCGCCGAGATCGCCTCCAGCCAGCGCTGCACATGCGGAAACTGGGCGATGTCCTGCCCCTGCCGCTGCCACATCTTCGCCCAGGGATAGGTCGCCATGTCGGCGATCGAATAATCGCCGGCCAGGAAGTCGCGGTCCGACAGCCGCTTGTCCAGGACCCCGTAGAGCCGGTTCGTCTCGTTGGTGAAGCGGTCGACCGCGTAGGGGATGGGCTCGGGAGCATAGATCCGGAAATGGTGCGTCTGGCCAGCGATCGGCCCAAGGCCGGCCATCTGCCAGAACAGCCATTGCTCGACCTCGACCCGCGCGCGCTCCTCCTCCGGGTAGAACTTGCCGGCCTTCCGCCCGAGATATTGCAGGATCGCGCCGGATTCGAAGACCGAGATCGGGGCGCCGTCCGGACCCGCCGGGTCGACGATCGCCGGCATCTTGGCGTTGGGCGAGATGGCGAGGAACTCGCGAGAGAACTGATCGCCCTTGCCGATATTCACGCTTTTGACGGTGTAGGGCAGCCCGCATTCCTCGAGCATGATGGAGATCTTCCAGCCGTTCGGCGTCGGCCAGTAATAGAGCTCGATCGGGTTCTCGGGCAGGGCAGCCACGAAGTCCTCCTGAAAGTCGGCAGAGCCAGTGTCCGGATTTAAGACAAATGTCGAGGCCTGCGAAAGCGTACAACCGTTGCGTCGCGCTGCACTCCCTGCAAGGTTGTGCTGCCCGCGGACCGGGCATGAACGGAGGTTCTCGATGCGTTCTGTTCTTCTCGCCGCGGCGTCGGCGCTCGGATTGATCCTGGCGACGCCCCTCCCCGCCTCCGCCCAGACCGGCGCGTCGCCTGGCGCGTCCCCTGGCACCTCTGCCCCCGCCCCGCGAGCGCCCCGCGCCGCGCGGCCCAAGCGCGAGCCGACGGCAGGCCAGCTGGCTGCCCGCGAGCGGATGCGCAAATGCGCGGGCGAGTGGCGCGACGCCAAGTCGAAGAATGCGACGGGTGGGCTCAAATGGCCGCAATTCTGGAGTAGGTGCAACACGCGGATGAAGGGCAACGCGGCCTGAGCGGGACGGACGAGTGACGGGCGAGACAGTCATGGTGGATGGCCCCGCGGAGGAGGATCCGCGGGTCCTTGCGAAGCTCGAGCGACGACGGCGGCTGCTCCAGCAGGCCATCGGGGCGGCGGCGCTCATTCCGGTCGCGGCGGGCCTATATGGGGTCCTGTTCGGCCCGGCTCTGACGGGAGAGCGGCTCGGCACCTCCGGCGACAGCCACTACCGCTATCTGTCCGGGCTGCACCTCGCGGTCGGCCTCCTGTGCTGGTCGACCATCCCCTCGATCGAATCGACCGGGCCGCGCTTCCGGCTCTTGACGCTCATGGTCTTCATCGGCGGCCTCGCACGCTTCTTCGGGATGACGCTCGCGGGCCTGCCGTCCTTCTACATGCTGGGCGCGCTGACGATGGAACTCGTCGTGATGCCCATCCTCTGCTTCTGGCAATGGCGGATCGCCCGCGGCTACGCCGTCGAGGAGAAACGGCCGGTCATCCGGCGGGAGAACCAGGCTCCTCCTCCCCCGGTCGCAACGGCACCGGTGGACGGCCGAGTGCCCGCTCCCCGTCCGCAAACGGTTCCGGACGACCTGCCGGAGCCGGTGCCGGCCGCCGCGTCGGGCGACGGGACGGCCATGGCCGCGCCGCCGCCTCCCGCGCCTAATCCGCGAGTTCCGGAAACGGCACGATCGTCGACTTGACCGTCCGCATGGCCATCGCGTCGGCGACCGCTTCGGCGATCCCCGCCTCGGTCAGCGGATAGAGCGTCTGCATGTCGTAATACGGATACCGGTCGCGTGTCCGGTAGAGCATGTCGACGCCGAGCGGCAGGTCGTTGCCGGTGAAGCCCCAGGAGCCGAGGACGTTGAGGTCCTTCGTGCAGATGCGGTGCCAGTTGGTCTGGATGGACCCGGCATCGGTGAACTGGCCCATCTCGACATAGGTGCCGCCGTCGCGCAGGAACTCGATCCCCTCCGGGCCGGCGGTCGGATGGCCTGAGCAATCCATCACGAGGTCCGCCCCGAACCCGCCCACGATCTCGCGGACCCGCGCGATGCGTGCCTCCGGCGTCTTGAACTCGTCGAGATTGACGGTCGCCTCGGCACCGAACCTTCGGGCGAGCTTGAGGCGCGGCTCCTCCGGCGCGCCGACGCAGATCACCCTTCCCGCTCCCATCTCCTGCGCCGCGGCGACGGCGAGGATCCCGATGGGGCCCGAGCCCTGGATCACGACCGTGTCGCCCCAGCGGAACCCGCCGGCCCGCGTCGCGCGGTTGAAGGCACGGATGCAGGAGGTCATCGGCTCGGACAGCGCGCCGAGCCGCAGCGGCATGTCGTCGGGCAGCTTGTAGATCTTCGTGCCCGGCAGCATGTCGAGATCGACATAGACGTGCTCGGCCCAGCCGCCCCAGAGATGCGGCGCCTTCTCGAACCCGAGATAGCGGCCGTAATAGACCGGAGTCAGGCACTTGTTCGCCGTCTCCGGATAATGGACGCAGTAATAGCAGCTGCCGCAGGGCATCAGCGGCGGAATCATCACACGGGAGCCGACCTCGAGCGGCTTGCCCATGAAATCCTCTTTCAGCTCATCGCCCTTCTCGACGATCACGGCGCCGATCTCATGCCCGAGAGTGAAGGGCCAGGGCAGCGGTTTTGGCCAATGGCCCTTCAGGATGTGCTGATCGGTTCCGCAGACGCCGCAGGCGCCGATCTTCAGGAGCGCGGCCTTCTTCGGCACCTTCGGCCAGGGGACGGTCCTCAGGACGGGCTTCGCGCCGGGACCGTCGAATGTCGCGACCTTGATCCCGCCGACGGCCGACGCCGCCTCCGCTCCTGATAGCATCCTGTCCTCCCGCTCGCCTTCCGGCGCTGTCGTTGCGGCCAGAAGAGCGCGCCGTGGCGGCGACCGCAACCCCTCGCAGGTGCGCTTCGCGACTGCAGCGAATAAAAGAGTTGACGACCCGGAAAAGGAGGCGCAGTCTTTCGTTACTGGCCATCAGATGACGAACTCCGATCACGAGCAGACGGAGTGAGCGTCAAAATAGATGGCGAGAAAAGGAGGATTTAGCATGGATCCACCTCAGCATGAGGCCGCCTAGACAGGCCTGAGATTGTTTCGGCTCAGGTCCGAGCGGCACAGCGACGAACATGAAGCGGAAGCGACTCTAGGGGCACGGAGCCTGCGGTACAGCACCGCTCCCAGCATGAACCGCCCCACCTGAAGTCGCTTCCGTTTTTATTTGCGCAGCCTCCCACGACGCCGGCTGTCCCACACGGGCAGATGCCGTGCAGCGATGCGGCGCGATCGGGAACTACCTCTTCCTCGCCCCCCCCGCTCGGTTGCGGTCGTCTGCCGTCAGTCGATCTCTCGCCCTCGATGAGCCGTTCGCGTCGCAGCGTTCCATCGCATGCGAGCCGGAACCACGGCCGAGCATCCCCCGCGCGGATTGCGGCGGGTGGCGAGGGCGGATCACGCTTGGTCGCTTCCGGACCGCTCGGTCGGTCGCAGGTCCCCTGCGATTCAGAGCCCTCCTCGGCGGACCTCGCCAAACCTGCCGCACATCGGATTTCTCCGGCCGGCGGAAGGTGCTATGGCGACGCCACGGGCGGTTAGCTCAGCCGGTAGAGCATCTCGTTTACACCGAGAGGGTCGGCGGTTCGATCCCGTCACCGCCCACCATGACGTCAAGGACCGACGCGAAGAACGAGAGGGCTGGGCCCGCTATCCCCGACCCTGAGGGTCCCCTTGCGGACCCCGTGGGCACGGTTGCGGGCTCGGCACGATTCGGCCATCGTCATGCGATCGCATGGACAGGCCGCTGGCCGCATTGTTTGATGCAGGTGATTGTTCCTCGATCCAGCGCGTACAGATGCAGCCGGTCGCATTGTCGGAGTTTTATGCGCAGTTAATGCGGCTCCTCCCGGATGATCGCGCGCGACCATTCGTCTGCGATGGATCGCCGCTTGAGTGCCGATCTTTCATCGTCGGCCTCAACGCAGCCACCCGCCTCGATTGTAGCTTCAGGAAGTACTGGTCTGACGAAAGCGGGTTCAAGCTCGCGCTATTTCGCCAGGACTACGACCGCACCCGCAGGCGTCGAGGCAACCGCCCTGTGATCGAGGCAATCAGCGCTCAGATTGCGCCCTGCCTTGAAACCAATCTCTATGCGCACCCGACGAAGAAGGCCAAAGACCTTACGCGAGCCGACCGCGAGGTCTCCATCATCGAGTTCCTGTTCCTCGCTATCCGGCCTCGGCTGGTTTTCTGTCACAGCAAGGAACCGATCCGCTTCTTCGAGAAGGCCACGGGCTGCTCCGGCTTCGACCAAGACGAGGTCAAACGCACTCGCTGGCATGGCCACGAATTCCTGATCTTCGGGCGCCCCGGACCTCTCTACACGCTCGGTCCGAGACGTGCGTCGGAACTGGGCGCGATGCTGGCCGACCGGCTCAGAACGGAGCCGTGGTCGCAGTGAGCAGATCGCTGGCCAGACGCCACCGGCGTCCGAAGAGGGCTCCTAAAAAGGCTACCAAACGCTTTCGCGTGCACGGCTTGGCGTGATGCCGAAGCGGCGCCGGAAGGCCGTCGCGAAATTCGCCGAGCTGGTATAGCCGGCCAGGGCGGCCGCGGTCGCGACCGGCTTGCCGTCCTCCAGGAGAAGACGCGCCATTTCGAGCCGCCGGATGCGAACGTATTCGTAGATCGTGCAGCCATAGGCATCGCGGAACAGGCGCCGGAGCGTCGCGATGCCGACCCCGGCCTCGCTTGCGAGTTCCTGGAACGAGAACTCGGCACCGAGGCGGTCCTCGATCAGGTCGCGCGCCCTGTTGAGCAGCAGCATGTCCGTCCTCTGGCCTTCGCCCCGTGCCGCCGGCGGCCTGACCGTCGCCAGCATCTCGGTGACGGCTTCCAGCGCGACGGTCTCGTCCCGCAGGCGCGCGATCGCCGCGTTTCCCTCCGAGTCGGGATCCAGCAGTTCCAGCGCGGTCTGGGCGAGCCGCCGCGACGGAAACCAGCGCGAAATCGCCAGATGCTCCTGGCTCGCGCGCGGGAGAGCGACGTTGTGGTGCCCGAAGGTCTGGTCGAGCCACTCGAGCGACAGCGAAATGATCACGTGCCGCACCCGCGTTCCCGGCGTCGCTCGCCGAACGAAGGCTGCGGGCTCCCGCCGGCAAAGCGTAAAGCCCAGAGGCCGCTCGTCCGACAGACGATGGCGTCCGACCGGCAGCGGAAAACCGCCGACCGATGCCTCCAGCCCCACGCTGTCGTCGAAGAAGAGATAGATGCCGAAGCCCGGAGGCATCACCGAGTCGGTCCTTGCCTCCTCCAGATGTTCGATGTCGCTCAGGTGGAGCGTCAGGCCCTCCCTCAGGCGAGGCACACGAACGCATCCGGAGACACCCTGCCCTGCCCGGCTCGGCAAGATCCTCCCGCTCGCTGGGCCGCTGGCGGCCGAAGCCGATAGCGAGCGGCGGGCTCCGGCGCGCACCTCGTCGCCACCCTGTGTCGAGACCGGCGATATCGTCGTTTGGTCAGGCGCCAAGATCAATACCCATACAGTCGAATGGCTTATAATTGTTCTAAAGAAGAGGAACTGTTGTCGAGCGGCAACGTTTCAAAGAAACGTCATCCGACATGATCTGCACAAACATCGTCGCCGCTTCAACAAATATCTCTGTCTGGGCCGAAAGGCGGCTCTCGCGATACATCCCTTGCGGGCTTCGGAGGAGACCGAAGGCCGGTGCGGGGATCCATGATGGGCGGTACGACGAGACATTCGATCAGCAGCTTCGGCCTCTGCGCCGTCAGTGTCGCTGCCATGACCGCGGCCCTCACGGCCACGAGCTTCGCGCAGTCGGCGCTCCCGCCCGTGAATGTGGAGCCGCCGTCGTCGCGCGCGGCACCGGCGCGCCCCGCGGCCGCCGCCAGCCAGCAGGCAACCCGGCGCCCTGCCCGGCGCGCCGCCGCACGGCAGGCCTCACGTCCGGTGCGCTCGCTGCCCGCCGCCTCCGCTCCCGTCTCGGCGCCTGCCTCGCAACAGGCGCCTGAAAGCGCGTACGGACCCGTCCAGGGTTATGTCGCGACCCGGTCGGCGACCGGCTCGAAGACGGATGCGTCGATCCTCGAGACGCCGCAATCGATCTCGGTCATCACGCGCGACCAGATGAACGAACAGGCCGCCACGACGGTCGGGGAGAGCCTGCAATACACCGCAGGCGTGATGACGGGGCAGGCCGGACTCCAAAGCCGCCGCTTCGATCCCGTCTTCATCCGCGGCTTCGGCGGTTTCTCGGCCGCCGCGAACTACGCGAGCTATCTCGACGGCCTGAAATGGCATTTCCCGTCGCGCACGGCGGTGCAGATCGACCCCTGGATGGTCGAGCGTGTCGAGGTGTTCAAGGGGCCGTCCTCGGTCCTGTACGGACAGGCGAACCCCGGCGGGTTCATCAACCTCGTCAGCAAGAAGCCGCAGGAGACGCCGAGCGGCGAGATCTTCGTGCGCGGCGGCACGCACAACTACATCGAGAGCGGCTTCGACGTGACCGGCCCGGTCGCGAGCGATCCGCGCTTCCTCTATCGCGTCGTCGGGCTCGGCCGCATGGCCGATTCCCAGATCGACTATCAGGAGGAGCAGCGCCTCCTGATCGCGCCCTCCTTCACATTCGCGCCCTCCCCCGACACGAAGCTGACGGTGATGGGCATCTACCAGCGCGATCCGAAGGCGGTGGATTCGGGCTTCCTCCCCGTCGTCGGAACGGTGCTGCCGAGCGGCTACGGCCGATTGCCGACCAACCGCTTCCAGGGCGATCCGCAATGGAACCTCTATAACCGCACCGAGAAGGCGATCGGCTACCAGTTCGAGCATCGCTTCAACGATGTCCTGACCTTTCGTCAGGGCTTTCGTTACGGCAACCTGACGAACGACTTCCGGGGCGTCGACTTCGCGTCTCTCCAGGGGAACAACCGCCTTCTGAACCGCAACACCGGGCAGCATCTGCACGACGCCGACAGCTTCTCTCTCGACAACCAGCTGCAGGCGAAGTTCTCGACCGGTCCTCTCAAGCATACGCTGCTGGCCGGGCTCGACTACCAGTACATGGACTCGCTGTGGCGGTTCGGTTTCGGCCAGATCGGGCCGATCGATCTCTATGCGCCCGTCTATGGCCAGCCTTTCATGCGTCCGAACCTGACGATCCGCCGCCGCGATCAGTTGCGGCAGCTCGGCCTCTACGTCCAGGATCAGATCGAGTTCGGCAATTTCCGCCTCTGGCTGAGCGGACGCCAGGACTTCGCGCGGGTCAGCAGCAGCCAGCTGAACACCACGCTGCCGGTCGGGCTCCTTCCGAACGGCTCATTCAACCCGGCCTCGACCGCCAACCAGGACGAAGCCTTCACCGGCCGCGTCGGCTTGCTTTATCTCTTCGAGAACGGCTTCGCGCCCTATGCCAGCTATTCGACCTCGTTCGAGCCGGTTACGGGGGCGGATCGCTTTGGCACGGCATTCAAGGCTACCACTGGAGAGCAGATCGAAGCCGGGTTCAAATATCAACCTACTGGCTGGAATGCTCTTCTGACGGTCTCCGCGTTCAATCTGACCAAGCAGAACGTGCTGTCTACCGATCCGGCAAATCCGCTTCTCAGCATCCAGAACGGCGAGGTCCGCTCCC
This sequence comes from Enterovirga rhinocerotis, assembly GCF_004363955.1. GTDB lineage: Bacteria > Pseudomonadota > Alphaproteobacteria > Rhizobiales > Beijerinckiaceae > Enterovirga > Enterovirga rhinocerotis. The sequence continues at coordinate 1,343,604 of NZ_SNZR01000011.1, read as the reverse complement.
GTGGAATCGAGATCGAAGGCAAGGCGAGCCTCGTGGACGGGCTCGACCTGATCGGGACCTACACCTTCACCGACATGGAGTTTACCAAGAGCGACAACGGCGTTGAGATCACCGGCCGGCCGAAGGAGTACTTCTACTATCAAGGCAAGCGGCCAGTGGCGGTGCCGCGCCACATGGCCTCGGTCTGGGCGCATTATCAGATGAAGCAGGGTCCGCTGGCGGGCTTCGCCGTCGGCGCAGGTGTCCGTTACATCGGGGATACGTTCGGCACGGACAGCAATATGTGGAACCTGCCCGGGTACGTTTACACCCCCTCCAAGGTCCCTGGCTTCACCCTCGTCGACGCGATGGTCAGCTACGATTTCGGCTATGTCAGCCCGAAGCTGAAGGGCCTGTCCCTCGCCGTGAACGCCCGCAACCTGTTCGACAAGGACTATGTCGCGGCCTGCAACGGCTTCGGTTCCTGCGCCTACGGCGAGGGCCGCACCATCCTCGCGACGATGAGATATCGCTGGTGATCCCTGCCATCCGGCCTCTCGGAGCCGTCCTGTTCCTGCTGGGCGGCCTTTCGGCCGCCCACGCCGACATCAGAGCGACCGACTCCGTCGGTCGTTCCGTCGTTCTCGCCCAGCCCGCAAAGCGCATCGTCCTGTCGGACGCGCTCGACCTCATCGCCTTCAGCCTGATCGATCCGGCCCCGGCCGAGCGTATCGCAGGCTGGAGCCGATCGCGCCTCGACGACGCGACCTTGGCCCTGATGCAGCGCCACGACAGCCGCCTCGCCGACATCAGACCGCTCGGCATCATCAAGCCCGGCGCGGTGCCCGTGGAACTGATCATCGCCCTCAAGCCCGATCTGGTCGTCCTCGGAACGGAGTTCCGCGCGTCCGAGCCGGCCATCGAGCAGTTGCGGGCGGCGCGCATCCCCGTCGCCATTCTCGGCCTCGCGCCGACGCTGCGCCAGCTCGACGGCGAGTTGGGGCTCGTCGCCTTCGGCCGGCTGATCGGACGCGAGGCGGAGGCGGAAGCCTTCTCGACCTTCTTCCGGGAGCGCGTCTCCCGCATCCGGGACCGTGTGGCCGCGAGGGGGGATGCGCGCCGCGTTCCCGTTCTACTCGAGGCTCATGCAGGCCCCGGAACCTGTTGCACGTCGCCCGGACGAGGAGAGGGAATCGGCGATTTCGTCAGCCTTGCCGGCGGCGACAACATCGGGGCGCCGGTGATCCCGGGCATGGCCGGGACGCTGAGCACGGAATATGTCATCCAGCGCAAGCCCGAGGTCTTCATCGCGACGGGGGGCGCCTATATGGCGGCGCGCGGCGGTCTCGTCCTCGGGACGGGCGTGGGCCCGGCGGAGGCGCGGGACAGCCTCGCCCGGATCGCCTCTCGGCCGACCCTGGCCGGATTGCCGGCCGTGAAGGCCGGCCGCGTGCACGGCATCGCGCATGCCCTGACGACCTCCGGCCTCAACATCGTCGCGATCGAAGCGGTCGCCCAATGGATCGCACCCGACCTCTTCGCCGATCTCGATCCGGACGCGACGCTGCGCCTCCTCGGGGAGCGCTTCCTCGGCTTCCAGATGACGGGGACCTTCACAATCGACCTCAAGGGGAAGGCGCCCGGCCGATGAGCCCCACCCCACCTGTGGAGGTCTCGGAGGAGAGCCTCCGCATGCTCTCCTCCTACGAGCGGCTGGTCCGGCGCCGGCTTCTCGTGACGGTCGCCCTCGCCGCTCTCGCCGGCATCGCGCTGCTGCTCGACATGAGCACCGGACCCGCCCGCCTGTCGCTCGGCCAGGTCGCGGGCGCCCTCGTCGGAGCGGCCGGCATCGACGAGGCGAGTTCGGTCATCGTCTGGCAGGTGCGCCTGCCAGCGGCCGTAATGGCGCTGCTCGTCGGCACGGCCCTCTCTCTGGCGGGAGCCGAGATGCAGACCATCCTCGACAACCCCCTGGCGAGCCCGTTCACGCTCGGCGTGTCCGCCGCCGCTTCGCTCGGCGCTGCGCTCGTCATCATCCTCGGCATCGGTCTCCCCTTCCTGCCGCCGGGCCTGCTCGTGACGGGGAATGCGTTCGTCTTCGCCCTCGGATCCGTCCTGTTGCTTCAGGCTCTGACACGCCGCAGCCGGGGCGGTCCCGCGATGCTGGTCCTGTTCGGCATCGCCCTCGTCTTCACCTTCCAGGCGCTGCTCGCCCTCGTGCAGTTCGTCGCCTCCGCCGACGCGCTCCAGCAGCTCGTCTTCTGGGGCATGGGCTCGCTGGCACGGGCCGATTGGACCTCGATCGCGATCCTCGCCGCCGTCGTCGGCTGCGTGCTGCCCTTCTCGCTCTCGGCGTCATGGCGCCTTACCGCCTTGCGCCTCGGCGAGGAGCGGGCGCGCAGCTACGGCATCGATGTCGGGAGGCTGCGCTTCTTCTCGCTGCTGCGCGTCAGTCTCCTGGCCGCGACGGCGGTCGCCTTCACCGGCACGATCGGCTTCGTGGGTCTCGTCGGCCCGCATATCGCGCGCATGCTGATCGGCGAGGATCACCGCTTTCTGCTTCCGGCGAGCGCGCTGACGGGGGCCGTCATGATGTCGGCGGCTTCCATCGCCAGCAAATCCCTGGTGCCGGGGCTGCTGCTGCCCGTCGGCATCGTCACCTCGCTCGTCGGGCTGCCGGTCTTCTTCCTGCTTCTCTCGCGCCAGGCTGCACGCCCGTGACGACGCCGGTCGGTCGGGCACTCGCCATCGAGAACTTGTCGGCGGGCTATGGAGGCCGGCCGGTTCTCGACCGGCTGAGCATCGCCGGGATCGAGCCGCGCTCGGTCGTCGCGATCGTCGGACCGAACGGGGCCGGCAAATCGACTCTGCTGCGGGTGCTTGCAGGCCTCATGTCCGCGCAGGGACGCGCGCGTCTCGGCGAAGACGACCTTCTCGACGCCCTGCCTGAGATCCGTGCCGCCCGGATCGGCTTCATGCCGCAGCGCCTGCCGGCCGGCATCGGCCTCAGCGTGATCGAGGGCGTCGTCGGAGCCCTCAGGGTCGGGCCCTTCGCGGGAACGACGCGACAGGTGCATCTGCGCGCGGCCTCGGTGCTGGAGCGTCTCGGCATCACCCACCTCGCCCTGGAGACGCTCGACCGGCTCTCCGGCGGACAGCGGCAGATGGCGAGCCTCGCCCAGGCCCTCGCCGGAGGGCCGGCGCTGCTCCTGCTCGACGAGCCGACAAGCGCCCTCGACCTTCGCCATCAGTTGCACGTGATGGACACCATCCGGAGCCTCGCGGACGAGGGCAGGATCGTGATCGTCGTCCTTCACGACCTCCAGCTCGCGGCCCAATGGGCGGACAGGATCGTCGTCCTGCGCGACGGGCGGCTCCACACCGACGCGCCGCCCGAGATCGCGATCACGCCGACGATGCTGGCCGAGGTCTACGGCGTCGAGGCTCGCATCGAGCGCTGCTCGCGCGGGCGTCTTCAGATCATGCCCGATGCTCTCGCCGGGCATCGCCCTCGCCTCGAAACACGCTCAGGGAAGCCCGGATGACCCTTCTGACATCGGACACGACCATCGCGCTGTCCGACGCGCCCCGCCACGTCTCCGGCCTCGTCGAATTGATGGCCCGCCATGACGTGGAGGTCACTCGGGACGGCGACACCTATCGGGGCCGCTTCTCGTTCGGCGAGGCGCGGCTGACGGTGTCGCCCGATCGCGTGCTCATGGAGATCGAGGCCCCCGACGCGGCCGCCCTCAACGGAATCAAGCTCGAACTCAGCGGCAGCCTGTCCTATGTCTGCGGGCGCGAGCTCGACATCCGCTGGTCAGGCGACGTCGCGGGGCTGACACGCCTGCCGAAGCTTTGCGTGCTGACAGTCCTCGGGGTCGAGACCATCACCCCGCACATGCGCCGCATCACCTTCTCGGGCGACAACCTCGCGCGGTTCGCGAACGACACCAATCTGCATATGCGGCTCGCATTCCCGGCTGACGGCACGGAAGATTTGCCCCTGCCGCTGGTGGACGGGAACGGACGCATCGTCTGGCCGGAGGGCGCGACGCTGCCGATCCTGCGAAAATACACCGTCCGGAAGGTCGATCTCGCCCAGTCGCTCTGCTGGATCGACTTCTATCTGCACGCGGATGGCGGCCCCGGCTCGCGCTTCGCAGCCGCTGCGAAGCCGGGCGACGTCATCGGCATGATCGGGCCAGGCGGCCTCGGCGTGCGGCCCGCCGATTGGTACCTGCTCGCGGGCGACGAAACGGCCCTGCCGGCGATCGGGCGGATCGTCGAAAGCCTGCCCGCCTCCGCGCGCGGAGTGGCGCTGATCGAGGTCGCGGATACCGGCGAAGAGCAATCGTTCACGACGGACGCCGCGATCGAGATCCGCTGGCTGCATCGCGGCGACGCGGCGGCCGGCACGACGACGCTCCTGGCCGACGCGGTGCGAGAGGTCGCGTTTCCCGAAGACGGCTCGACCGTCTTCGCGTGGGCAGCCGGGGAGTTCGATACCTTCCGCTCGATCCGATCCCATCTGCGCGCAGACCGAGGCCTGAAGACGGATCAGCACTTCGTCCTCTCCTATTGGCGCAAAGGACGGACGGAAGAAGAGATGGAGAAGGCCGGGGACCACTGACCCGACGGAGGCATCCCGGCCCCTCGTCGATGAACAATGGCGATCCTGCGCCATCGTGCGACGCGAACACGCCGGCTGACCGACTGAAACGAGCCCTCTCGCCCCCGCTTGGCAGCATGCGGCGCAATGCGCGCTGTCGTTCAGCCCGAGAGAGGCGGCGGTTCGATCCCGCTGGCGACGATCCGGTGCGCCGATCCTCTCAAAGTGTCTCGTGAGGGATGGGCTGCGGCCGGAAGCAGATCATCTGGCTCTTGCGCCCGTCGCCATGCGTCACGGGCGCCTGCTCGTAGCGATCGAGGAGGGCAGGATCGATATCGATCGGGAGCGCGCGCCGATGCACCGGATTGTCGAACAGAGAGCTCAGGACGACCGGCAACGTGGTCGTGTTGTCAGACCTCGCCAGGAGATAGGTCGGATGCGTCTCCATCGTCATCAGAACGATCTGGAACCCCTCCTCCTGGCAGAATTGCCGAACAGCCTTGACGACGCCAAACTTATATCGACGAGCGGCGTCGTGATTCGAGAAGTCGTGGCCTAAAATAAATCCGTCTTGCTTGACCTTCGCCTTGAAGGCCCTGAGATCGGCCAGCACGTTATCATAGTCGTGCATGGCATCAACATAGATCCAGTCGAATGCCTGATCAAGAAACGATCCGACGACCTTTGTCGAAAATTCGCGATGCAGGACGACCTGGCCGCTTTCGATCTCTTTTGCGAGGTCTCGCGTGACCCGGTCGTAGGCGTCCGGCATCTGAAAGCCGTCGGAGCGGACACAGCCCTGAGCGCTCGACCAGGGATCGATCAGGTGCAGCTTCGCGGGATTTGCCGCGTCTAGGATGAGGCGCGAGAACACCCCTTGGAACACCCCGATCTCCGCAACTTCGCCGTGGTTCGGCAGAAGCTTCAACAACTCGTTCCGCCGAAGCTGTGTGATGAGCACGATGCGCGTCCCTGAGTTGTCACGAAGCGGCGTGCACAATAGCGTCTTCTGACGAAGCGCCTCAAGGCCCCAGCGGGGCTGCCACCGCACGTGGTGGGCGACACCGCGCCCGCACGTGGCCGCTTTCCGCGTTCTGGATGACGAATACGCCCTCCGGGCCGGGTTGGCCCGCACTTCGTTTCGAGTCTGAGGCGGAGGGATGCGGCGGGAGCCGCTTCGGGCAGAGACAGCGGACCCATGAGGCCGATGGCGTAGCGCCGGGATCGGCATTCCGTGGCCGGTTTTTCGGCTCATTTTTTTATCCACAGGCGGGGGCGGCGCTGGGAATTGTTTCGTCCAACGTCACGACGTCGCTTGACAGGCCGGCCGGCGAAACCTACACGGCAGCCCTCGCCTTCGGGCGGGAGGAAAGCGGGCGTAGCTCAGTCGGTTAGAGTGCCGGCCTGTCACGCCGGAGGTCGCGGGTTCGAGTCCCGTCGCCCGCGCCATCATCACAACGCTGGACACCGTTCGACGCGAGCCGTCGCGGTGGCAGGTGGTGATCTTACCCTGCCGGACATTCTCGTCGGTCGACAAAGTCCGCAAGTGCGGCTGTCGAATCCGTGCGTGCATTCCCTACGATTGTCTTGCGCCCATCTCGACCATTTCGACGCGTCCGAAGCAGCCGCATTAAGCGTGCCCGAATCGAGCGCGTGACAGTGCTTCCGATTCGGAGGAAGGCGGCGGAACTCGGCGTGACGACCGGCGTTATCGAGCGGGTTCAGCGAGGGGCAGGACAGGACGTGAAACCCAGCAATTTCCTCCGGCCGATCCTTCTGGCGGCAACGACAGCGGCGGCGAGCCTCGCCTTCACGGGTGGGGCGCAGGCCGGCCTGTTCGACTTCCTCTTCGGAGGCATGCAGCCGCGCCATGTGGCGCCGGCTCCGGGCTATGGCGACGGTGCGCCGCTGGGCGTGCGGGTCAATCCGAGGAAGCGGGAACGGGCGGCTCGGGTGCCCCGCGAGCGCGCCAAGCCCGTCGCTCAGAAGCCGATCGACCCGGTCAAGCAGCCGAACTGGTATCTCGAAGATCCGACCTTGCGCCGTGGCGACATCATCGTCCTGAAGACCGGCGTGATGGTCTATAACGGCGGCGCCAAGCCTCAGACCCGCGAGGACTTCACGGCCCTCAGCAAGTCACGCCTTGTGTCGAAGTCGGAGCGCGAGCGCATCCAGAAGATGGCGCCTCCGGTCACGACGGCCGAGGGGCCGGAATCGGCGGCTGCCGGCAAGGAGGCTTCTCTCGAGCCGATGACCGTCCGGTGATCGTCAGCCGGACATCGGAGTGAAAAAAGCGGCTTTCGGCCGCTTTTTTGTTGCCTTTCAGATCGAGCCCGAGAGCAGCGCGGTCTGATCCGCTCGACCGAGAGGGTCGCGCAGCGCCTCCCCGTCGGCCACGAATTCCAGCGAGACGGAATTGATGCAGTAGCGCAGCCGCGTCGGCGGGGGGCCGTCGGGGAAGACGTGGCCCTGATGGCTGTCGCAGCGGGCGCAGCGGGTTTCGACACGAACCATACCGTAGCTCGTGTCCTTGACGGCCAGGACGTGCGCCTCGTCGATCGGGGCGTAGAAGCTCGGCCAGCCCGTGCCGCTTTCGAACTTCGTCTGCGCGCGGAAGAGCGGCAGCCCGCATTCGCGGCAGCAATAGACGCCATCCTCCTTGTTGCCGAGGAGACCGCCGCAGAACGGGGCCTCCGTGCCGTGCTGGAGCAGGACCCGGCGCTCTTCGGCCGAGAGATCGGCTTCGAGACGACGGCGCTCATCGGCGTCGGGCGGCGTGAGATCGAAGCCCGATTCCGAACGCAGGGGACGCTCGCCGGCCTCCGCGTCCGGCGGAGTGTTGGGGCGGAAATAGTCGAGGATGCTCACGGCTGGGCTCCGGGCGATAAGGCGACAGGCGCTCATATGGGCACCGATCGCGGGATCTTCCATCCAATCGGGCGGTCGCGGGTGCGACGATGGTGGCCATGGCGCCCGGGCGGGCCTATGAAGGCCGGCCCGGCGGGGAGGTCCGCCGGTTTCGTTCGCTGAGCCGCATCCGGCCGAGACCATCATGCATGACATCCGCCTGATCCGCGAGAACCCCGCCGCCTTCGATGCCGGATTGGCGTCCCGCGGCCTGGAACCGCTCGCGGCACATCTTCTGGACCTGGATGATCGCCGCAAGGCATCCGTTTCGGCGGCCCAGGACGCGCAGGAGCGGCGGAACGCCCTGTCGAAGGAGATCGGCGCCGCCAAGAAGGCGAAGGACGAGGCGCGCGCCCAGGCGCTGATGGCGGAGGTCGCCCGGCTCAAGGAGGACGCGCCGGACCTGGAGAAGGCCGAAAAGGCCGCCGACGAGGCGCTTCGGACGGCCCTCGCCGAAATCCCGAACATTCCGGCGGCGGATGTCCCGCTCGGCCAGGACGAAACGGGAAACGTCCTGCGGCATGACTGGGGCAAGCCCGTCCCGATCGCCGATGCCAAGGAGCATTTCGAGATCGGGGAGGCCTGGAGGGTCGGCAACGGCACCGCCATGGATTTCGAGATCGCGGCCAAGCTTTCGGGTTCGCGCTTCGTCGTCCTGCGCGGCCAGCTCGCACGGCTCGAACGTGCGCTCGGCCAGTTCATGATCGACCTGCATACGAACGAACACGGCTACATCGAAGCCAGCCCGCCGCTGCTGGTGCGGGACGACGTCATGTTCGGCACGGCGCAGCTGCCGAAGTTTCGCGACGACCAGTTCAGGGCGATCGTCTATCCGGAGACGAGCGAGGAGCGGAGCGCGCTGCAGTATCTCGGGCTCGAGCTGCACAAGTGGCTCATCCCCACCGCCGAGGTCCCGCTGACCAACCTCGTTCGCGAATCCATCCTGTCCGAGGACGAGCTACCGCTCCGCTTCGCTGCGCTCACGCCATGTTTCCGCGCCGAGGCCGGCGCGGCCGGCCGGGATACCCGGGGCATGCTGCGGCAGCACCAGTTCACGAAATGCGAGCTTGTCTCGATCACGGCGCCGGAGAAGTCTGCCGAGGAACACGAGCGCATGCTCGCCTGCGCGGAGGCGGTGCTGCAGAAGCTCGAACTGCCCTACCGCGTCATGACCCTTTGCACCGGCGATATGGGCTTCGCGTCTCAGAAGACCTACGACATCGAGGTCTGGATGCCGGGACAAGGCACGTTCCGCGAGATTTCCTCGTGCTCGGTCTGCGGCGATTTCCAGGCGAGGCGGATGGATGCGCGCTACCGGCCGAAGGAAGCCAAGGGTCCACGCCACGTCCACACTTTGAACGGCTCGGGCGTCGCGGTCGGCCGGGCGCTGATCGCGGTCCTCGAGAACTACCAGCAGCCCGACGGAAGCGTCGTCGTGCCGGCGGCCCTGCGGCCGTATATGGGCGGCCTGGAGCGCCTCGGGGCGGCCTAAGGACGCCACGGGAACCCGAACCGGCCCCCCGCGCCGCCACCATCGCCCACGCACGACGCGCGGGGCCTGAGGCTCTCGAAGCCCTGCCCCAGCCTCGCCATGCCACCCTCCGACACGACGAAGGCCCCGAGGATCTCTCCTCGGGGCCTTCTATCGCTTGGGAGCGGCCCGTTCAGGCCGGTCCTGGGATCAGTGCGCGGCGACGGTTGAGCGGTCCTCGCCCTTCGCCGGCAGAGGGGCCACGGGCTCCTCCCACGTGATCGGCTCGGGCATGCGAACCAGCGCATGCTGCAGCACCTGGCCCATCCGGGCCACGGGGACGATCTCGAGACCGTTCTTCACGCTGTCCGGAATCTCAGCGAGATCCTTGGCGTTCTCCTCGGGGATCAGGACCTTCTTGATCCCGCCCCGAAGCGCCGCGAGCAGCTTCTCCTTCAGGCCGCCGATCGGCAGCACCCGCCCCCGGAGCGTGACCTCGCCCGTCATGGCGATATCGCGCCGAACCGGGATGCCGGTGAAGACCGAGACGATCGACGTCGCCATGGCGATGCCGGCCGACGGGCCGTCCTTCGGGGTCGCCCCTTCCGGAACGTGGACGTGGATGTCGCGCTTCTCGAACCGCGGGGGCTCGATGCCGAAATCGATCGACCGCGAGCGCACGTAGGACGACGCCGCCGAGATCGATTCCTTCATCACGTCCTTGAGGTTGCCCGTGACCGTCATCTTGCCCTTGCCGGGCATCATGACGCTCTCGATCGTCAGCAGCTCGCCGCCGACCTCGGTCCACGCGAGACCCGTCACCACACCGATCTGATCCTCGGCCTCGATCTCGCCGTAGCGGAACTTCGGCACCCCAAGGAAGCCGGCGAGGTTCTGATCCGTCACCTCGACCGACTTGACCTTGGTGATGATGATCTCCTTGACCGCCTTCCGGATCAGGTTCGCGAGCTCGCGCTCGAGGTTACGCACGCCCGCCTCGCGGGTGTAGCGCCGAACCAGCTCGAGCAGGCCCGCATCCGTGATCGACCATTCACCGACCTTGAGCCCGTGCTTCTTGAGGGCGTTCGGGATCAGGTGGCGCCGGGCGATCTCGGCCTTCTCCTCCTCCGTGTACCCGGCGATGCGGATCACCTCCATCCGGTCCAGAAGGGCCGGCGGGATGTTCAGCGTATTCGCCGTCGTCACGAACATCACGTCCGAGAGGTCGTAATCGACCTCGAGGTAGTGATCGTTGAAGGTCGCGTTCTGCTCGGGGTCGAGCACCTCCAGCAGGGCCGCCGAGGGATCGCCTCGGAAGTCCATGCCCATCTTGTCGATCTCGTCGAGCAGGATGAGAGGGTTCGACGTCTTGGCCTTGCGCATCGACTGGATGATCTTGCCGGGCAGCGAGCCGATATAGGTCCGCCGGTGGCCCCGGATCTCGGCCTCGTCACGCACGCCGCCGAGCGACATCCGCACGAACTCGCGCCCCGTCGACCGTGCGATCGACTTCCCGAGCGAGGTCTTGCCGACGCCCGGAGGGCCGACGAGGCACAGGATCGGACCGGTGAGCTTGTTCGCGCGCTGCTGCACGGCCAGGTACTCGACGATCCGCTCCTTGACCTTGTCGAGGCCGAAATGGTCGGCATCGAGCACGGCCTGGGCACCGAGAAGATCCTTCTTGATCTTCGAGCGCTTGCCCCACGGAATACCGAGCAGCCAATCGAGGTAGTTGCGGACGACCGTCGCCTCGGCGGACATCGGGGACATCTGCCGAAGCTTCTTGACCTCGGCCCGCGCCTTGTCCCGCGCTTCCTTCGAGAGCTTGGTCTTCTCGATCTTCTCCTCGAGCTCGGCCAGCTCGTCGCGGCCTTCCTCGCCGTCGCCGAGCTCCTTCTGGATGGCCTTCATCTGCTCGTTCAGGTAGTATTCGCGCTGGGTCTTCTCCATCTGGCGCTTGACGCGCGTGCGGATGCGCTTCTCCACCTGAAGCACGGAGATCTCGCTCTCCATCAGGCCGAGGACCTTCTCCAGCCGGCCGGTGACGGTCGGCGTCGCGAGAACGTCCTGCTTGTCCGAGATCTTGACGGCGAGATGCGAGGCGATCTGGTCGGCGAGCTTCGCCGAATCCTCGATCTGCGTCACGGCCGCGACGACCTCGGGCGAGACCTTCTTGTTGAGCTTCACGTAATTCTCGAACTCGGACACCACCGAGCGGGCGAGCGCTTCCGCCTCGACCTTGTCGCCGGCCTCGTCCTCGAGCGCCTGAACCTCGGCCTCGTAGAACTCGTCCGAGCGGGTGTAGCGGCGGACCTTGGCGCGCGTTGCGCCCTCGACCAGCACCTTCACGGTGCCGTCGGGCAGCTTCAGAAGCTGAAGGACCGAGGCCAGCGTGCCCACCTCATAGATGGCATCCGTCGCCGGATCGTCGTCCGTCGCGTTGATCTGCGTCGCGAGCAGGATGTGACGATCGGCCTTGACCACTTCCTCCAGCGCACGGATCGACTTCTCGCGGCCCACGAAGAGCGGCACGATCATGTGCGGGAAGACGACGATGTCACGGAGGGGCAGCACCGGATAGGTGTCGACCGAACCGGGCTGGACGGGCTGACGCGTCTTGTTCTCTGACATCAAAGGTTCCTCATCACGGCATCCGCCCAGCCCCTCATGCGAGCAGGAGAGCGGATGGACGGCCGGCGCGCTCGGCCGCTCGGGCGGTGCCCGGGCGGTCGCGTCCGGCGCGCGACTCACGCACCTCGATCATGAGCGTGCAATCCTCGCGCCGGGTTAAGGTGGCCCGCCATCGCGGCGCTTTCAAGAAAGGAGATGCCGCAGGGCCACGTCGGTGGCGCATAGGTGCTCCCGCGCACCAGCGCCGCTCACGAGCACACCGCCGGCAGGGCCTCGCCGACCGCAAGGAAGACCAGGCCCGTCAGAAGGAAGATGCCGAGCCCGACCCGCCGGACCTGCCGGCGGCAGCGGAGGATCCGGTCGATGTCGCGCGCGTCGATCCCGGCATGGTTGACGAAGCGGTCCGCCAGCACCGCATCCCGGCTCGTTTCGCGTCCGATGAAGACCGAGATGTCGTAGGTCCTGCTGCAGGCCGCGCGAGCCTTGTCGACCGCACGCGTCACGTACGCCGCCAACAGGGCGAGGAACGTGACGACGAACAGGATCAGGAGGAGGTAGGGAGCCGCCGCGCACATGCTCGCCAGCTATCCCGCGGCTTTCGCAGCTTCAAGGACCAGCGCTCGCGCATGGTCCTTCTCCCGAAGCGGGAGAAGGACTGCTTCGTCGCGTCAGGCGCTTTCCTTCGCCGGCTCCTGGCCACGGTCTCCGTGGATGAAGAGCGGCTTCGTCTTGCCGTCGATCACCTCGGGCCCGATCACGACCTGCTCGACCGAATCGAGGCCGGGAAGGTCGTACATCGTGTCGAGGAGGATCCCTTCCAGGATGGACCGAAGGCCGCGCGCGCCGGTCTTCCGCTCGATCGCCTTCCTGGCGACGAGCCCAAGCGCCTCGTCCTGGAAGGTGAGCTGGACATCCTCCATCTCGAACAGGCGCTGATACTGCTTGACCAGCGCGTTCTTCGGCTCCTGCAGGATCCGCTTGAGCGCGGTCTCGTCGAGGTCTTCGAGCGTCGCCAGGACCGGCAGACGGCCGACGAATTCGGGGATCAGGCCGAACTTCAGCAGATCCTCCGGCTCCACCTCGCGGAAGATCTCGCCCGTCCGGCGGTCGTCGGGAGACGACACGCTGGCACCGAAGCCGATCGAGGTTCCCTTGCCGCGCCCGGAGATGATCCGCTCGAGCCCCGCGAAGGCGCCACCGCAGATGAACAGGATGTTGGTCGTGTCGACCTGCAGGAACTCCTGCTGCGGGTGCTTGCGTCCGCCCTGGGGCGGCACCGACGCGACCGTGCCTTCCATGATCTTGAGGAGGGCCTGCTGAACGCCCTCGCCCGAGACGTCACGGGTGATCGACGGATTGTCGGACTTGCGGCTGATCTTGTCGATCTCGTCGATATAGACGATGCCGCGCTGCGCCCGCTCGACGTTGTAGTCGGAGGCCTGAAGCAGCTTGAGGATGATGTTCTCGACATCCTCGCCGACATAGCCGGCCTCGGTCAGCGTCGTCGCATCCGCCATCGTGAAGGGCACGTCGAGGATGCGGGCGAGCGTCTGCGCGAGCAGGGTCTTGCCGGAACCCGTAGGGCCGATCAGCAGGATGTTGGACTTCGCCAGCTCGACATCCGTGTGCTTCGTCGCGTGGGCGAGGCGCTTGTAATGGTTGTGGACCGCGACGGAGAGCACCTTCTTCGCGTGTTCCTGGCCGATGACGTAATCGTCCAGGACGTGGCGGATCTCCTTCGGGGTCGGGACCCCGTCCCGCGACTTCACCAGCGAGGACTTCGATTCCTCGCGGATGATGTCCATGCAGAGCTCGACGCATTCATCGCAGATGAACACCGTCGGGCCCGCGATCAACTTGCGGACCTCGTGCTGGCTCTTGCCGCAGAAGGAGCAATAGAGCGTGCTCTTCGAGTCGTTGCCGCCGGCCTTGCTCATTACCGTCTCCAGTCCGGGGGCGGGGAGCACGCAGCCCCGCCGAATCACATTTCAGGTTACGGATGGCGATCTAAACAAAAGATCACCATCCCGCCGTCGCGCCCTCCCGCAGGTCTTGCGACGCGCTGCACAAGCCCGCCACGATGCAAACACGCCCGGGGCGGGCGATCAATAGTGCGCCGAGACCGTCGCCGCTGGTCATTTCGACGCGCGTATACGGCCTTCGGCGCAACGATCAGGCCGTCGCCGCCGCACCGGCCTCGGGACGCTTCACGAGCACTTCGTCCACGAGCCCGAAGGACTTCGCGGCTTCAGCGGTCATGAAGTTGTCCCGCTCGAGCGCAGTGTGGATGCGCTCATATTCCTGACCCGTATGCTGGACGTAGATCTCGTTCAGCCGCTTTTTCAGCGCCTCGATCTCGCGCGCATGGATCAGGATGTCCGTCGCCTGGCCCTGGTAGCCGCCGGACGGCTGGTGGACCATGATCCGGGCGTTCGACAGGGCGAAACGGTGCCCCTTCTCGCCGGCGCAGAGCAGAAGCGAGCCCATCGACGCCGCCTGCCCGACGCAGAGCGTCGCGACGGGGCAGCGGATGAACTGCATCGTGTCGTAGATCGACAGACCCGAAGTCACCACGCCGCCGGGCGAGTTGATGTAGAAGGAAATCTCCTTCTTCGGGTTTTCCGCTTCCAGGAACAGCAGCTGCGCCACGATGAGCGAGGCCGAGTAGTCCTCGACCGGCCCGGTCAGGAAGATGATGCGCTCGCGCAGCAGCCGAGAATAGATATCGAAGGCGCGCTCGCCCCGATTCGACTGCTCGACCACCATCGGCACGAGCGTATTGTTGAAAACGTCGACTGGATCCCGCATTGCCCTCATCTCGCCGTCGAGCGGAGACGGAGGGCTTCTGCGGCCCTCCTCCGCGTCACTGTGCCTGCGCTTCGGTCGAAGCCTTGGCTTCGTCCTTTGCGTCCTCGTCGTCCCGGAAGAGCTCCTCGCGCGAGATCGTCTCTTCCACGACCTTCACCTGATCGAGAATGTGGTCGACCGTCTTCTCCTCGAAGATGGGCGCCCGCAGCTCGGCCTTCGCGTTCGGGTTCTTCTGGTAGAATTCCCAGACCTGCCTCTCCTGGCCCGGGTACTGACGCACCCGCTCGACGAGGGCCTGATTGACCTCCTCGTCCGTGACCTTGATATCGGCCTTCTCCCCCACCTGCGCAAGGACGAGGCCGAGACGCACGCGCCGCTCGGCGATCTTGCGGTATTCCGCGCGGGCCGCTTCCTCGGTCGTGTCCTCGTCGGCGAAGGTGCGCTTGTTGGCCTCGAGCTCGCCCGTGACCTGATTCCACACCGCGCCGAACTCCTGCTCGACGAGCCCTTCCGGAAGCGGGAATGCGTATTTGGTGTCGAGCGCGTCGAGCAGCTCGCGCTTCAGCTTGCGACGGGACTGAGCCTCGAAATCGCGGCCGATCGCCGATTTCACCGCCTCCTTGAGCTTGCCGAGGTCTTCCATGCCGAAGCCCTTGGCGAGCTCGTCGTCGATGACGACCTCCTTCGGAGCCGACACGGCCTTCACGGTGACGTCGAACTCGGCGGCCTTCCCGGCGAGGTTCTCGGACCCGTAATTCTCGGGGAAGGTCACATTGACCTTCCGCTCCTCGCCGGCTTTCGCACCGAGGAGCTGCTCTTCGAAGCCGGGGATGAACGTTCCCGATCCGAGATCCACCTCGATGTCGCTCGCCGTGCCGCCCTCGAAGGCGACGTCGTCGATCCGTCCGAGGAAGTCGACCGTCACGCGATCGCCGTTCGCCGCCTCGCCGTCCTTCTCGGCAAAGCTGCGATTCTGCTCCGCCATCCGCGTGATCGCCGTCTCGAGATCCTCGTCCGAGACCTCGGCGACCTTCTTCGTGATGCTGACATCGCCGAGATCGGCGAGCTCGAATTCCGGAAGCACCTCAAGCGCGACGGTGAAATCGAGATCGCCCTTCGCCTCGAGCGCCTTCTCGACCTCTTCCTGGCCGCCGGCCATGTCGATCTTGGGCTCGAGAGCCAGCTTGAGGCCGTTCTCGTCGACGATCTTCCGGTTGGCCTCGTTGACGGCGTTCTGGACGACCTCGGCCATGACCGAGCGGCCATAGAGCTTGCGAAGGTGCGCCAGCGGCACCTTGCCCGGCCGGAAGCCGTTGATCCGGACGCGATCCTTCAGCGTCGCGAGTTCCCCGGTGAGCCGCTCCTCGAGTTCGGACGCCGGCAGCGTGACCTTGAACTCGCGGCGGAGCCCCTCCGACCTCGTTTCTGTGACCTGCATGACCTTCCTCGTCGAACTCTCTATGCCTGTCGGCAAATCCATGAAGCGGGTACGGGAGCGTGGCGTTGGTGCGGGCGGAGGGGCTCGAACCCCCACGACTCTCGTCACTGGAACCTAAATCCAGCGCGTCTACCAGTTCCGCCACGCCCGCCGAAGACGCCATCCGCATGCGCCCGAACGAACGCATCCGGGCGCCGCGCCGCGGTGCGCGCCTCTTGTCACACTCGCGACATGGCGGCAACCCTGACGTTGCGGCTCAGCGACCGCATGCGGGCGCCCTACTCCTTGCGGATCAGCCGGGCAGGATTCCCCGCGACCGTCGCTCCGGGCGGGACATCGCGCGTGACGACCGAGCCGGCACCGACGACGGCCCCCTCCCCGACCGTCACGCCCGGCAGGATGATCGACCCGCCGCCGATCCAAGCATCCGCGCCGATCCGGACCGGCCGTCCGAACTCGACGCCCGATCTGCGGGTCTCGAGGTCCCGAGGATGGTCGGCGGTATAGATCTGGACAGCCGGCCCGATCTGGGCGCCGTCACCGATCTCGACGGTCACGACGTCGAGGATGACGCAGTCGAAGTTCAGGAAGGCCCCTGCGCCGAGGCTGATGTTGAAGCCGAAATCGCAATGGAACGGCGGCCGGATCACGGCGCCCTCCCCCACCGCCGCGAACCGCTCGCGCAGGAGAACGCGGCGCTCCGCCGCGCTGGCCGCGAGGGCGGCGTTGTAGCGGACGAGCCATGCCTTGGTCGCCGCCTGATCGGCCTGGATCTCGTGATCGCCGGGACGATAGAGTTCGCCGGCGAGCATCTTCTGCTTCTCGGTCATGTCGGCGGCCATCGATCAAGCCTCGCCGGCGGCCACGCGTGCCGCGATGCGCTGGAAGACGGGGATGGCGGCCTCAAGTGCGGCGATCGACACCTTCTCCTGGGGCTTGTGGGCGAAGGCGATGTCGCCCGGGCCGAGGAGGACGCACGGCGCGATGGCCTGGAGTTCGGCGGCGTCCGTTCCGTAGGGCGCGACATTCGGCGAGGCGCCGGTCGCCTCCGCGCAGAGGCGGACGAAGGGGTGGCCCTGCGGCAATTCGGGCGGTCGCCCTTCCCACGATTCGGAAAGCGCGAGGCCAGCCGTCTCCGCGGCGGCCCGCACCGCCTTGGCGATCGGATCCGGATCGATCTTGGCGCTGTAGCGGAACTTGATCGTCGCGGTGGCACGCGGGACCGTGACGTTCACCGCCGCTCCGTGGTTGTCGATGATGAGATTGAAGTCGCTGAAGACCGGGTCATAGGCGGCATCCTGGAGGGACGGATCCGACAGGAGCCGGTGATGGATCTCCCGCATCTCCGCCAGGAACGGCACGAGGTCCCAGTTCGCGTTGCGACCGCGTCCGGTGGCGGAATGAGCCTGGATGCCGCTTGCGATCGCCGTGAACTGGATGTGAGCGCGGTGGCCCCGCATCGGTGCCATGTCGGTCGGCTCGACGACGAGGATGGCGCGCGTGCCTTTCGCGAGTTCCGAGCGTTCGGCGATGGCCCGTGCGCCGCCCTTGGTCGTCTCCTCGTCCGTCGTCAGAAGCAGCGCGACAGGCACGCTCTCCGGCAATCCGACAGCCGCCACGACCGCAGCCGCCGTCTGGCCCTTCATGTCGACGGCGCCGAGGCCATGCAGATGTCCGTTTTCGATCCGGCCACTCCAGGGATCGTCGGACCAGCCGGTCTCCGGCACGGTGTCCATATGGCCGGAAAAGGCGATGCCGCCCGGCCCTCCCCTCCGGGCCACGAGGGCGCGCTTCACGACACCGGAATCGTCCGTGTAGTCGAGCCGCTCGATCTCGAAGCCGCTCAACTCCTGCTCGATGCGGTCCGCGACCCCGATGTTGGACACGAAGCTGCGGCTGTCGAGCCGCACGATGTCCTGGGCGAGGCGAAGGGCGCGGTCATTGAGATCGGACATCGGGGCTCCCTCGGGACCGCTAGGCCCCGCAGCCGAAGGATGATGCAGGCCTGACTGGAACAGCCACGATCGCTAGCAAAATTGCTGCCGCGTGTATCGGCTTGCGTGCTACGCCACCGGCATCGCCTGGCGTCGTGCGAAACCGCACGCCCGCTCGGCCGACAGGTCTCGCAGCGGACCGATGGCGTTCCGATATCCTGCATCAAAGGAGAGAGAGCCATGCGCAAGACGTCACTCGCACTGCTAGCCGGTATCGTAGCCTTGGCAGCGGTGCCCGTGGAAGCCCAGACCACCCGGCACCACCGCTACGACACGCGCGGGTCCGAGGCGCACCGTGCGGCCCGCCCGGCGCCACGGCATGTCGAGCGTGCACCGGTACGCCAGGCCCCGGTCGTTCCGATCACCCGCTGGAACACCCCCAATGCCGACGGCAATTTCGGCGGCCCCGGCGCTGGCGGGGCAGGACCTGGCGCCTGACGTCGATCCCGACGTTCGAGAGGGCGTTCGCGCTGGCCAAGCCCGGAGCGTGGCGATAGGAAAATCGCGCTCCGATCGGCTCCTCCACGAGTTGACGGTGTCGTGGGAGAGGAAGCGATGGGCTTGGGCAAGCCGCGAACGGGCGGACAAATCCTGGTTGACGCGCTGATCGCGCAAGGCGTGGAGCGCGCCACCTGCGTTCCCGGCGAAAGCTATCTCGCGGTGCTGGACGCCCTCCACGATGCATCCATCGACGTGCTCGTCTGCCGAAACGAGGGCGGCGCGGCGATGATGGCCGAGGCCGAGGGCAAGCTGACGGGACGTCCCGGCATCTGCTTCGTCACCCGGGGACCCGGCGCGACCAATGCGAGCCCGGGCATCCACATCGCCAAGCAGGATTCGACCCCGATGATCGTGTTCGTCGGCCAGGTCGACCGATCCATGCGCGAACGCGAGGCCTTCCAGGAGGTCGATTACCGCGCCGTCTTCGGCACGCTGGCGAAATGGGCGACGGAGATCGACCAGGTCGAGCGGATCCCGGAGATCGTGGCGCGGGCCTTCCGGGTCGCGATGCAAGGACGGCCGGGCCCGGTCGTGGTCGCCCTCCCCGAGGACATGCTGACGGACACGGCGGAGGTGACCGACGCGCCGCGTGTCGAGCCGGTCGAGCCCTGGCCGGCTCCGTCCGACATGGACAGGCTCGAAACCTTGCTAGGCGAGGCGCAGCGGCCGCTGGTCATCCTCGGCGGGTCGCGCTGGAGCGACGACGCGCGCGCCGCGATGGTTCGATTTGCGGAGCGTTTCGACCTGCCGGTCGCGACCTCGTTCCGCCGGGCCCACCTCTTCCCCGCCGATCATCCGAACTATGCCGGCGAGGTCGGCATCAATCCCGGCCCCAAGATGACGGCACGGGTCAAGGAAGCGGATCTCCTCCTGCTCGTCGGGGCGCGGATGTCGGAGATGCCGTCCTCGTCCTACACCCTGCTCGACATCCCGGTCCCGAAGCAGCGCGTCGTCCATGTCTTCCCCGACGCCGCCGAACTCGGACGCGTCTACCAGCCGGCGCTCGCCATCGAGGCATCGCCCGCCGCGTTTGCGGCCTCTCTCGAGCGCCTTCGACCGCCGGGCGAGATCGCCTGGAAGCAGCGCAGCGCCGAAGCCCGATCGGACTACCTCGATCGCATCGGCAAGGCGCGCGACATGCCGGGCGACTTCCAGACCAGCGCCGCCATGATCTGGCTGCGTGAGAAGCTGCCCAAGGACGCGATCGTCACGAACGGCGCCGGCAATTTCGCCGTCTGGGTCCACCGCTTCATTCCGCTCGACGGCACGCGCCGCAACCTCGCCCCGACCTCGGGCTCGATGGGATACGGTCCGCCGGCGGCGATCATGGCGAAACGCGTCCATCCGGACCGGACGGTCGTCTGCTTCGCAGGCGACGGCGATTTCATGATGAACGGGCAGGAATTCGCGACCGCGGTCCAGTACGACATCCCGGCCATCATCGTCGTGCTCGACAACTCGATGTTCGGCACGATCCGGATGCACCAGGAGCGGGACTATCCCAACCGCATCTCCGGCACGCGTCTCAGGAACCCCGACTTTGCCGCCTATGCGGTGGCCTTCGGCGGTCACGGCGAAACGGTGCGGACGAACGCGGAATTCGGACCGGCCTTCGAGCGCGCCCTGGCCTCGGGGAAGCCGGCCATCCTTCACTGCTTCACCGATCAGGAAGCACTCACCCCCGACAGGACGATGTCCGAGATCCGCGGAGGCTGACGCGCGGCAGCGACGAGGCGCCCGCCAGAGCATGGTGCGGGGAAGCGGGCGGGCGCCGGTTTAGCGCGCCCTACCCCCGCTTGATCGCTTCCAGGATCCTCTGGCACTCCTGCAACTCGCCGAGGACGGATCTCAGCCGCCCGGTCTGCTCCTCCGAGAGAGCCGGGGCCGGCTCCAGGTACGGGCGGAGGAAGGCCGGAGGCGGCTCGGGGCGATAGGGCGGCATCTCGTCCTCGACCGCGACATCCGCCGGCCCAAGCGGCAGGCCGTGCTGCGCCGGCGCCTCGGGCTCGAACTCGTCGGCATCGTCGGGCTCCGGACGCGCGGCCGGAAGTGCCCCGCCCCGTCCGACCGACTGGACCGCCCGCGGACCGTCCTCCTTGAGGATGCGCTGCACGCCCTTGATCGTGTAGCCGTGCCCGTACAGTAGTTCACGGATCCCGCGCAGCAGGTCCACGTCGTCGGGCCGATAATAGCGGCGCCCGCCGCCTCGCTTCAGCGGCCGGATCGAGGAGAAGCGCGTTTCCCAAAAGCGCAGCACGTGCTGCGGGATGTCGAGGTCCTCGGCGACCTCGCTGATGGTGCGGAAGGCATCCGGCGCCTTGTTCATCGGAAGCGCAAGCGCCCTCAATTGTCGGAATCGGGCTCGGAATCGCCGTTGATCCGCGCTTTCAGGACGTTCGACGGCTTGAACACGAGCACGCGCCGCGGCTCGATCGGCACCTCAACACCCGTCTTGGGGTTTCGGCCGATGCGCTGACCCTTGTTCCGAACGACGAACGATCCGAACGAGGACAGCTTGACGGATTCGCCGCGTGCCAGCCCATCGCAGATCTCGTCCAGCACACGTTCGACAAGAGCGGCCGATTCCGTCCTCGAAAGCCCCAGCTTCTGATAAACGGCTTCGCTCAAATCGGCCCGCGTGACCGTGCGCCCCGCCATGCCCGGCCCCCCTTTTCGATCGGATAGCGATCGTACGCCCGCGAAGCCTGGAGAGCTATTCGGTCGCTTCCGGGTGGTCAACCCTAACCGATTGCGACCTCAGTCGGATTGCTCCTCGCCCACTACCAGCGGACGAGCGCGCTGCCCCAGGTGAAGCCACCGCCGATGGCTTCCAGCATGACGAGATCGCCTTCCTTGAGCCGGCCGTCGCGCTTGGCGGCGTCAAGCGCGAGCGGGATGGAGGCGGCCGACGTGTTGCCGTGCCGGTCGACCGTGATCACGACCTTCTCGCGCGCGATGCCGAGCTTGTCGGCGGAGGCCTCGATGATCCGCCGGTTCGCCTGATGCGGAACGAACCAGTCGAGATCGTCGGGTCCGACACCCGCCTCCTCGAAGGCATCGGTGACGACGTCGATCACCTTGCTGACCGCGAATTTGAAGACGTCCTGACCCTGCATGCGCAGGTGCCCCGTGGTCTTCGTCGAGCCCGGCCCGCCATCGACATACAGCTTCTCGCGATGGCGGCCATCCGACCGGAGCTTCGTCGTGAGGACACCCCTTCCCCGTGGGCCGGGCTCCTCGTCGTCCGAAGCCTCGAGTACGATCGCGCCGGCACCGTCGCCGAACAGGACGCAGGTTCCCCGGTCGGTCCAGTCGATGATCCGCGAAAAGGTCTCGGCTCCGATGACTAGGGCACGCTTGTGCGACCCCGATTGGAGGAACTTGTCGGCCGTCGAGACGCCGTACACGAAGCCCGTGCAGACGGCCTGGATATCGAACGCCGCGCCGTGCTCCATGCCGATCCCCATCTGGATCTGGGTCGCGGTCGCGGGGAAGGTGAAGTCCGGAGTCGAGGTCGCGCAGACGATCAGGTCGATGTCGTTGCCCTCGAGCCCCGCATCGGCGAGCGCCGCCTGCGCAGCCTTGAGGCCAAGGAACGAGGTCGTCTCCTCAGGGCCGGCGATCCGCCGCTCGCGGATGCCGGTGCGTTGGACGATCCAGGGATCGGACGTCTCGACGATCTCCTCGAGGTCCCGGTTCGCCACGATCCGTTCGGGCAGATAGGAGCCGCAGCCGCGTACGATGGAGCGTCGTGTCTTGTGTGCCTGGTCTGACAAGGTCGGTCTCACGAATTCACTACGACCGAGGTCTCGTCGAGCATATCCCGGATCGTCTGCATCAGATGGTGCTGAGCCATGTCCCGCGCCATGTCCACGGCGCTCGCAAAGCCGATGGCATCGGTTCCGCCATGGCTTTTCACGACGATGCCTTCGAGGCCGAGGAACACCCCGCCATTGACCTTGCGCGGATCGAGCTTGTCGCGAAGAGCGTTGAAGGCTTGGCGCGCGAACAGGTAGCCGATCTTCGCCATCAGCGTCCGGTTCATCGCAGCGCGCAGATACTCGGCGATCTGCCTGGCGGTCCCCTCGGCCGTCTTGAGGGCGATATTGCCCGTGAATCCCTCCGTCACGACCACGTCGACCGTCCCGCGACCGAGATCGTCGCCCTCGACGAAGCCGTGATAGGCGAGGCCGGGAATCTCCTGCTCGCGCAGGATCCGGCTGGCCTCCCGCACGATCTCGACGCCCTTCACCTCCTCGGTGCCGACGTTGAGAAGCCCGACCGACGCCTTGTCGAGATCGAAGACGATCCTGGCCATCGCGGCGCCCATCACCGCCATGTCGACGAGGTGGGCGGCGTCCGCCCCGATCGTCGCGCCGACGTCGAGCACCACGGATTCCCCGCGCGTCGTCGGCCAGATCGCGGCGATGGCTGGCCGCTCGATCCCCGTCATCGTCTTGAGGCAAACCTTGGACATCGCCATCAGCGCGCCCGTGTTGCCGGCCGAGACGCAGGCATCGGCCTCGCCGTCGCGGACGGCCTGGATCGCCATCCACATCGAGGACTTCCAACGGCCGCTCCGCAGGGCCTGGCTGGGCTTCTCGTCCATCGCGACGGTGAGCTCGGCGTGGCGGATGTCCGTGGCCGCTGCGAGCGCCGGATGCTGCGCCACGAGCGGTTTCAGAACCGACTCGTTGCCGACCATCAGGAAGCGCAACCCGGGATGCCGTTCGAGTGCAAGCGCCGCACCGGGGACTGTGACACTCGGACCGGCATCGCCGCCCATGGCGTCGAGCGAGATGCGGACCTGATTGGTCATGCGGAAAACGGAACCCTGTTCTGGTGAGCCGAAGGAGCCGGATCCTTCACGCGAGCCTCTTTAATGGAATGGCTCTCAACGGTCATCCTGCTTCGGGCGAAGCTCGGCCAAGCGCGAGAAGGGACCCTCGGCGACGGGCTCGTCCGGCGTGTCGAAAGCCGCTCCCGGCCGACGTGGATAGGGATCGAGCCCCAGTGCCAGGAATTCGGCCGTGATTCGCCCCAGATCGATATGCTCTCCGACGAGTTCGTCGGGAAGGTCCTCGTCGGCCGACAATTCGACCTCGGCCGCATCCTCGCGCTTCCGGCGCGGGTCCGGCGTCGCGAAAGCGATCTCGACCTCTTCGTCGATCTCCACGGGAAACGGTTCGAGCGTCACGACGCAGATCTGCTCGATCGACGCCCGCAGGCGACCCGTCACCTCAACGCGATCGGAACGCCCCGTGAGCCGATAGCGGGCCTCGAGCCGGTGAATGGCCGGAAGATCGAGGTCGACGGCCAGCGCCTGATTCTCCGCCGCCGTCGCCTCGACGGGCGCCTCGACCCCACCCGGCGTGACGCGATGGAGCGGGAAGGGCCGCGACAGCGGCCCGAACGCGTTGTCGGTCACGACATACCCCCGGACAAGGACGGAACGGAAAAGTCGACGCTCTTCAGCAGCCCATCGAGATCGCGGCTCGCGAGCGTGGTCTCCGACGCGAGGCAATATTCCGCGAGCCCGGCATACGTCGCCGCCTCGCCGCCGAGGCGCTTCGCCAGTTCGGCGGCCAACGACGCCGGATCGCGGGCCTCGAGCGCAGCCTCGTACTTTGCCGTCCGATCGTAGAAGGCGCGGCCGAGCTTCTTCATCCGCTTCGGGACGCCCATGTCTCCGACGCCCGATTCGCGAAGGGCGATCTCGAGATGGGCGAACACCGTATCGACGAGGTCCTGGGCCATGTCGCCGGCCGGCGCGGGGAGGTTCCGCAGCCGCCGCAGGACCAGCATCACGTGCAGCACCAACGATTCGAACCGGCCTTCGATGGTGTCCGGAAAGCCGCCATCGCCGAAGAGCCGCGGATCGCGCGACGCGTCGACCACGGCGGCATGAAAGCGATCGACCACCCTCTCCCGGGATGACCGCCGCAGGAAACTCAACATCCGCAATGCCCTCCGGCGACCGAGGCCGGCCGCCTTGTCAAAGCCATAAGGCGCCGCTACGGCACCTCGCTCGTCCGAACAAGGCTCTAGGCCGACTTCAAGAGGATCTCGATGTCGCAAGGCTTCCCTTCGTTCGCCCGACTGGCCGCTGCGGCGCTCATCGGCCTATCCGTCAGCGGGTGCATGATCGGCGAGGATCTCCACAGAGGCTACGTCATCGACGAGCGCGCCGTCGCCCAGGTCAAGCCTGGAACGAGCGCCGAGGACGTCCTGCGGATTCTCGGCACTCCCTCCACGGTGTCCACGGTCGGCAACAGGAGCTGGTACTACATCAGCCAGACCGCAACCCGTCGGCTGCAATTCATGGGCGAGAGCGTCACCGACCAGCGCGTCATGGCGGTGTATTTCAATCAGGGCATGCGCGTAGAGCGCGTCGCTCTCTACGGCCTGCAGGACGGCGTCGTGTTCGACTTCATCTCGCGCAAGACCGAATCGGGCGGCCAGGAGGCGAACTTCGTCGCTCAGCTCTTCCGAGGCCTCGGAAAGTGGAACTGACTTTCGCGGATTGCGGCCCGATTGCCGAATAGGCCGGTCGGGCCGCCCGCGGCTCGGGTGGGGCGGCAACGCCGCCGCCGTCACCAACGAAAAAGCCCGCCGGGTCGGACCCGGCGGGCTTTTTTGGTTTCGGCGCCGACCGCCTCAGCTGTGGGCCAGGATGGCCAGGAGCAGCAAGGCGATGATGTTCGTGATCTTGATGGCGGGGTTCACCGCCGGACCAGCCGTGTCCTTATAGGGATCGCCGACGGTATCGCCCGTGACGGACGCCTTGTGGGCTTCCGAGCCCTTCAGATGCCGCACGCCGTCCTTGTCGACGAAGCCGTCCTCGAAGGACTTCTTGGCGTTGTCCCAGGCGCCGCCGCCCGAGGTCATCGAGATCGCGACGAAGATGCCCGTGACGATGACGCCCAGCAGCATCGCGCCCACCGCCGCGAAGGCCTGGTTCCGGCCGGCGATGGCGTTGATCACGAAGAAGATCACGACCGGCGCGAGGACGGGCAGGAGCGAGGGGATCACCATCTGCTTGATCGCGGACCGCGTCAGCATGTCGACGGCACGCCCGTAATCGGGACGATCGGTGCCCTCCATGATGCCCGGCTTCTCGCGGAACTGCCGGCGGACCTCCTCGACGACCGAGCCCGCCGCCTTCCCGACCGCGGTCATGCTCATGCCGCCGAACAGGAAGGGGATGAGGCCGCCCAGGAGAAGGCCGACGACGACGTAGGGGTTCGAGAGCGAGAAATCGACCGTCACACCCTTGAAGTACTGGAAGGAGGTCGATCCGGCCTTGTTGGCCTCGGCGATGAAGAAGTTCAGGTCCGAGGTATAGGCCGCGAACAGGACGAGCGCGCCGAGACCGGCCGAGCCGATCGCGTAACCCTTCGTCACCGCCTTCGTGGTGTTGCCGACCGCGTCCAGCGCGTCGGTCGACTTGCGCACGTCCGCAGGCATGCCGGCCATTTCCGCGATCCCGCCCGCGTTGTCGGTGACGGGTCCGAAGGCGTCGAGTGCAACGACGACGCCGGCGAGCGCGAGCATGGCGGTCGTCGCGATGGCGATGCCGAACAGGCCGGCGAGGCCGTAGGAGACGATGATGCCGGCGACGATCACGATCGTCGGCAGCGCCGTCGATTCCAAGGAGACCGCGAGGCCCTGGATGACGTTGGTTCCGTGGCCCGTCACGGAAGCCTGGGCGATCGACACCACGGGCCGCTTGCCCGTGCCTGTGTAGTACTCGGTGATGACCACGATGAGGGCGGTCACCGCGAGGCCCGCGAGGGCGCAGCCGAAGAGCTGGCCCGAGGTGAAGGTCACGCCCTGGACGGTCGTGAAGCTCTGACTGAACCCGCCGAACACGAGGAGGTTCACGATGGCGATCGCGGCGATGGACAGCACGCCCGCAGCGATGAAGCCCTTGTAGAGGGCGCCCATGATCGAGCCGTTCTGGCCGAGCTTCACGGCGAAGGTGCCGATGATCGAGGTGACGATACAGGCCGCGCCGATGGCGAGCGGATAGATCATCATCGTCTCGAGCCAGGGCGAGCCGGCGAAGAAGATCGCCGCGAGCACCATCGTCGCGACGATCGTCACCGCGTAGGTCTCGAAGAGGTCGGCGGCCATGCCGGCGCAGTCGCCGACATTGTCGCCCACATTGTCGGCGATGGTCGCGGGGTTGCGCGGATCATCCTCGGGGATGCCGGCTTCGACCTTGCCCACGAGGTCCGCGCCGACATCGGCGCCCTTCGTGAAGATGCCGCCGCCGAGGCGGGCGAAGATCGAGATCAGCGAGGCGCCGAAACCGAGAGCCACGAGCGAGTCGATGACGACCCGGCTCGACGGCGCGTGGCCGAGGCCACGGGTCAGGACCGCGTAGTAGATCGTCACACCGAGGAGGGCGAGGCCTGCGACGAGCATCCCGGTCACGGCGCCCGATTTGAAGGCGACGTCGAGACCATCGGCGAGCGACTTGGCAGCGGCCTGGGCCGTCCGCACGTTCGCCCTCACCGACACGTTCATGCCGATGAAGCCGGCGACGCCCGAGAGGATGGCACCGACGGCGAAGCCGAGTGCCACGAGCATGCCGAGGAGCCACCATAACAGGGCGAACAGCACCACCCCGACCACGCCGATCGTCAGGTACTGGCGCTTCAGATAGGCCTGCGCCCCTTCCGCCACCGCACTTGCGATCTCGCGCATCCGGGCCGTCCCGGCGTCGCGCTTCATGACGTCGTTGATGGCCCAAAGACCGTAGGCGATCGACAGAGCGCCCCCGAAAATAATGAGGAGGAGTGCGGTCATCACATACCCTTGGCTGGCGGGATGAGCGTGGACGCGTCGAACCTCGGGCCGTGTGCATTGCCACACACGGTCGCGGCCCGTTTCACGGTGCTCGCGGGATGTCCGGAAAACCTGCCAAACTTTTGCTCGTTTCGCAATTGCGCCGTCGCGCGTTCGCGCAGCTATGCTCAGCTAGGACGAAGGCGTCCGGACCGGTCGGGCAGCATCAGGGCCACGAGTGCGACGGCGACGAACGGGAAAACCAGCCAGTTCACCATCGCCCAGCCCCCGGTCATCTGCAGGGTGCCTGAGGCGAAGGACGCGATGGCGACCGTGCCGAAGACGAGAAAGTCGTTTGCGGCCTGGACCTTGGCGCGCTCCTCCGGCTCGTAGCAATCGGTCACGAGCGACGTCGCGCCGATGAAGCCGAGATTCCAGCCCAGGCCGACGAGGATGAGCGCAGCCCAGAAATGCGCCACGTCACGGCCCATCAAACCGACCACCGCGGAGGCAGCGATCAGGAGCAGCCCGACGACGGTGATCTGCACCTTGCCGAAACGGGCGATCAGCCTGCCGGTCAGGAGGCTCGGCCCGAACATCGCCAGGATGTGCCACTGGATGCCGAGCGTCGCCGAACTCACAGACAGCCCGCATTCCATCACCATCGCCAGAGGGGCGGCGGTCATCACGAAGCTCATCAGACCGTAGCTCACGAGCCCGGCGATGACCGACAGCACGAAACGACGCTGCCGCACGATCTGCATCAGAGGGCGGCCCCGCCGCGTGGCGGTCGCTTGCACCGGTGCAGGCCGGCGGGAGCGAAGCTGCGAGATCACGAGGATCGAGATGAGCGCCAGGGCCGCCTGGCCGAGAAATCCGCCGGCGAAAGGGGCTTCGGGGATGAGGTCGCTTGTCCAGATGACTGTTTGCGGCCCGATGATTCCGGCCAGGATGCCTCCCGTCATCACCCACGAGATGGCGCGGGGCCGATCGGCCGGGGAGGCATCGTCGGCAGCCGCGAACCGGTAGCTCTGCACATAGGACGAATAGAGGCCGGCCATGAGCGTGCCGAGGCAGAAGATTAGGAACGAACCGACCGAGATCCCGGTCGCAGCCACTGCACCCGCGAGCACCCCGACGGCACCGCCGATCAGGTATCCGCCCCGGCGCCCGAGACGGTTCATCAGATATGCCGCGGGCAGCGTCCCCAGAGCGATCCCGAACTGGAGCATGCTGACGGGAAGGGTCGCATAGGTCTGATCGGGCGCGAGGCGCGCGCCCACCAGGCCGCCGAGCGCGACGACGATCGAGGGATTCGCCCCACCGAGCGCCTGGGCCACCGCGAGGACGGCGGCCTGATGACGCCAGCTCGAAGGTCCTCCTGTCGCGGACGGAGGCGTGGTCGTGGCCATCTCGAACCTACCGGAAGTGCTGGTAGGACGTCTGGCCGAGTCGATGCTCGAGGCCGCCGTCCCGAAACGTGATCGCGCTATCACCGTCCATCACGCGCCCGATCACCGTGATCGGAATACCGGCCTCAGCCGAGCGCTGCCGCATCGCCGGGAGTCCCGTCTCGGGCAGCGTGAAGAGAATCTCGTAATCGTCGCCGCCGGCAACGAGGCGGTCGCGGAATTCCGGCGCCTGTGCGAGGACGGCCGCCGCGGCTCCCGACCAAGGCACGCGATCGAGATCGATCACGCCCCCGACGCCGCTGGCCCGAAGCATCTTCGAGACATCGCCCGCAAGGCCGTCCGACACGTCCATCGCTGCGTTTGCGAGATCGCGGAGTGCTTCAGCCAGGCCGCCGCGCGGCTGCGGCTCGCGATAACGATCGATGAGGAACCCGGCATCGCGTGTCGCGAGGCCGCTCCGCCATACAGGCTGCTCGCTTCCGAGAAGGGCGAGCCCCAGCACCGCGTCGCCGATGCTCCCGGTCACGCAGATGAGATCGCCGGGACGGGCCGTCGTCCTTCTCACCATCCGACCGGCGGGAACCTCCCCGAGCGCCGTGATCGACAGCGTCAGCGGCCCCGCCGCACGGACCGTATCCCCCCCGAGGAGCGCACAGCCCGCGGATGACGAGATCGCTCCGAGCCCCTCGCAGAAGGCCGCCAGCCACTCTTCCGTCCAGCTATCCGGCAGGGCGAGCGCGAGGAGAAAGCCGACCGGCGTCGCTCCCTTGGCGGCGAGATCGGACAGATTCACGCCGAGCGCCTTGACGCCGATGCTCCGGGGCGGGTCGTCCGGCAGGAAGTGAACACCGGCGACCAGAGCATCCGCGGTCAGGACGAGGTCGTGACCGGGTGTCGGCGCGTATTCGGCAGCGTCGTCGCGAAGACCCAGCCCGCCCTTCCCGGCGAGCGGCGCGAAATGGCGCGCGATCAGATCGTCCTCGGACGCGCGCGCCATCGCCGCTAGCCGCGCGTTCTGCTCGGCCGCGAACGACCCGGCCGATCGCCCAACTCGCCCGGGCGAACCTCGCGCGCGATCGCATCGAGAACGCCGTTCACCAGACCCGGCTCGTCCTCACCGTAGAACCCGTGCGCCACATCAACGTATTCCGATATGACGACCTTGGCCGGCACATCCTTGAGGAAGGCGAGTTCGTAGGCTCCCGCGCGGAGGATCGCCCGCAGGACCGCCTCGACGCGCGTCAGCGGCCAGCCGGCGGACAGGGCACGATCTACGAGCGGGTCGATCGCGCGCTGCTGCTCGACGACGCCGGCGAGGAGGGCGCGGAAGAACGAATTCTCCGCTTGCTTGAACTCGACGCCTTCGACCTCACGGCCGATCCAGAACGCCTCGAACTCGGCCATGGCATCCATGACCCCCTTCCCCGAGACGTCCATCTGGTAGAGCGCCTGGACGGCGGCGAGACGCGCCGCGCTCCGCTCGGCCGGCTTAGCCACGGCCCGCCTCCCCGATGAGTCGGACGGCGTGCAGGATCGACAGGGCAGCCTCGGCAGCGCCCCCGCCCTTGTTCATATCGGCCACGCGCGCACGCGCCCAGGCCTGGGCTTCGTTCTCGACCGTGAGGATGCCGTTGCCGATCGGGAAGCGCTTGGCGATCGACAGATCCATCAGGCCCCGGGAGCTTTCGCCCGCAACGATGTCATAATGGCCGGTCTCGCCGCGGATCACGCAGCCGAGCGCGACAGCGAGCGCGTAGGGCCGGCCGGCCGCTTCGGCGGCATCGATGCCCATCGCGATCGTGGTCGGAATCTCAAGAGCGCCATCGACGGTGAGAACATCGAACGGGACGTCGGCCGCGCTCAACGCCCCCTTGGCGCCCGAGAGCAGCTCATCGGCGATCTCCTCGTAGTAACGAGCCTCGACGATGAGTGCGCGCGTCCCCGTCGGAAGTCCCGCCCGCGGGCGCGCTGTTTTGAGTATTGCGACCATCGTGAGGTTTAAGCCCGAACGCCCATCTTGCGGCCCTGCGGCCGTGCTGCTGCCACGAAGAGGCATCGACCTGTTCTTGTCGACGCAACAACTCCGAGAGAGCGGGTCAGTACCGAGCGGAGCAGGGCTTCGCAAGGCGGCGGCCACGCAGGCCAGCCATGGCTCGGCATCGACCGGTCCGAGCGATCACGTCCCTTCGGGCGAAACGGACCTCACCCGCGCGGCGCTTCGGCGAGGCGCGCGGCGTAGCGCGCCATCAGATCGACCTCCAGATTGACCGCGTCGCCCACATCCCGCTCGGCCCAGGTCGTCACGGACAAGGTGTGCGGGATGATGAGGACCGAGAACTCGGCGCCCGCGACCTCGTTTACCGTCAGCGAGGTCCCATCGAGCGCGACCGATCCCTTCTCGGCGATGAACCGCGCAAGAGAAGCGGGTGCCTCCAGGCGGTACCGAACCGTCCTGCCCCATTCGCTGCCCGTCACCTCTTCGCGTGCCCTGATCGTGGCGACGCCGTCGACATGGCCGGTCACGAGGTGGCCGCCGAGTTCGTCACCCATCTTCAGCGAGCGCTCGAGATTGAGCCGGGTGCCTTCACTCCACCTGCCCGCCGTCGTCCGCGCGATCGTCTCGGCCCCGACATCGACCTCGAACCATGCCCCGCTTTCGCTGGGGCCGGACGCCGTCACGGTCAGACACGGTCCGCCGCATGCGATGGACGCGCCAAGCGCAATGGTCGCGGGATCATACCCGGACACGATGCGAAACCGACGCAGACGCTCCTCACCCTCCAGGAGAGAGACCGTTCCGATATCGCTCACAAGGCCGGTGAACATGGACGCCTTTCGAAATGCTCGACCAGATCCTGCTCGATGCGCCAGCTTTCCACGAAGCGGAAGTCGCGGTCGAGCGATGAGCGCAGGTTCGGGCCGATCGCCGGGCGGCCGGGCTGCCCGAGGGGAACGGACGCGGTGCCGATATAGAGGTCGTCGATCAGTCCGTCCCTTGCCATCGCGTCCGCGAGGGTCGGTCCGCCCTCACTGAAGACCCGCGTGAGGCCCCGCGCGCCGAGCAGCGCCATCGCGGCGCGAAGATCGAGCCGCCCCCCCGAATCGAGAGGGCTCCGGATGACGTCGAGCCCTTCCGCGACGAGAACACGCTCCGCCGCTTGATCAGCGTCCTCCCCACACACGACCCATGTCCGAAGGGTTCCGGCGGTCGCGACGAGACGGGATGAGAGCGGCAGCCGCAACTGGGTGTCGAACACGACCCGAAGCGGCGACCGATCCGCGAGACCCGGCAGCCGGACGTCGAGTCGTGGGTCGTCGGCCAGGATCGTATCGACGCCGACGAGGATCGCATCCGCATGGGCGCGCACCAGATGCACGGCATGCCCGGCCCCTTCGCCAGAGATCATCAGGCGGTCCTCGCCGGGAAGCCGAGCAGCATAGCCGTCGGAGGTGCGGGCGAGTTTCAACGTGACAGCCGGGCGGCCCTCGCGGATTCGGGTGAAGTGGCCGCGATGAGCCCGCAGGGCCTCGTCCACCATGACCCCCCTCGTCAGCGCGATTCCGGCCGCCGCGATCCGCGCATGGCCACGCCCCGCCACGCGGGGGTCGGGATCGTCCATCGAGACCACGACCCGGCCGATCCCGGCTGCGACGATCGCATCGGCACAGGGCGGTGTGCGGCCGTGATGGGCGCAGGGCTCCAGCGAGACGTACAGGGTCGCGCCTCGCGCGAGGTCCCCTGCCTGACCGATGGCGACGGCCTCGGCGTGGGGGCGCCCGCCCGGCTGCGTCGCGGCCTCGGCGAGGATGCGGTTCGTCGCCGGATCGACCAGGACCGCGCCGACGGATGGATTCGGCCAGGTGCGCCCGTTGTTGCGGCGACCGAGGGCGATCGCGAGCCCCATGAGCCGCCGGTCGGCTGGGCTGACCTCGTCCCGGCTCACGTCCCGGGCTCCACGAGCGAATGGAGAAGCTCCGCGAAATCGCGCGGGGTCCGGAAGTCCTTGTAGACGCTCGCGAAGCGCACATAGGCGACGTGGTCGAGCCCCTTCAGGGCCTCCATGACCAGGTCGCCGATGGTCTCGCTCGCGATCTCGGCCTCGCCGGAGCTTTCGAGCTGTCGGACGAGGCCGTTGATGAGCCGCTCGACCCGCTCGGGTTCGACCGCGCGCTTCCTCAGCGCCACCTCGATCGAGCGGCCGAGCTTGTCGCGGTCGAACAGCACCTTGCGGCCGGATCGCTTGACGACGGTCAGTTCGCGCAGCTGGACCCGCTCGAAGGTGGTGAACCGCCCGCTGCAATCCGGGCATGAGCGCCGCCGGCGGACGGCCACGCCGTCCTCGGAGGTTCTCGTCTCACGCACTTGGGTGTCAGGGTTGCCGCAGAAGGGGCAGCGCATGGCCGGGTCCGTGTCGCATGCGGCGGGACGCTCGCCCGCCGCCTGTCACCGATAGATGGGAAAGCGCCGCGTCATCTCGCCGACCTTCTGCGCGACCGCGGCCTCGACGGCGCCGTTGCCGCCCTCCCCGTTCGCCTTCAGTCCGTCGAGCACCTCGACGATCAGTTCGCCGACCGCCTTGAATTCCGCGACGCCGAACCCACGTGAGGTTGCGGCCGGCGTCCCCAGCCTGATACCCGACGTTACCATGGGCTTTTCAGGATCATAGGGGATTCCGTTCTTATTGCAGGTGAGGTGCGCACAACCTAGAGTTGCTTCGGCGGCTTTGCCTGTCAGGCCCTTCGGGCGGAGGTCGACGAGCATGAGGTGGTTGTCGGTGCCGCCCGCCACGATGGCGAGGCCGCCGGCGCGCAGCGTCTCGGCGAGCGCCTTCGCGTTCTCGACCACGGCCTGGGCGTAGAGCTTGAAATCCGGCCGCAGGGCCTCGCCGAAGGACACGGCCTTCGCGGCGATGACGTGCATGAGCGGCCCGCCCTGCAGCCCCGGGAAGACGGCCGAGTTGAACTTCTTCGCGAGCGCCTCGTCGTTCGTGAGGATCATGCCGCCGCGCGGCCCGCGCAGCGTCTTGTGCGTCGTCGTCGTGGCGACATGGGCGTGCGGGAACGGCGAGGGATGCGCCCCGCCGGCCACGAGGCCCGCGAAATGGGCGATGTCGACCATGAAATAGGCGCCGACCTCGTCGCAGATCGCCCGGAAGCGCTCGAAATCCCAGTGCCGTGAATAGGCCGAGCCGCCGGCGACGATCACCTTCGGCTTGTGCTCCTTCGCGAGGCGCTCGACCTCGTCCATGTCGACGAGACCCGTCTCGCGGTCGACCATGTAGGAGACGACGTTGAACCACTTGCCCGACATGTTGGCGCGGGCGCCGTGCGTCAGGTGCCCGCCGCAGGCGAGGTCGAGCCCCATGAAGGTGTCGCCCGGCTGCATGAGGGCCATGAACACGGCCTGGTTGGCCTGGGAGCCCGAATTCGGCTGGACGTTCGCGAAGCCGCAATCGAACAGGCGGCAGGCGCGCTCGATGGCGAGGCTCTCGGCGATGTCGACGAACTGGCAGCCGCCGTAATAGCGCCGGCCCGGATAGCCCTCGGCATATTTGTTGGTCATCACCGAGCCCTGCGCCTCGAGCACGGCGCGGGAGACGATGTTCTCGGACGCGATCAGCTCGATCTCGTCGCGCTGGCGACCGAGCTCGGCCTCGATCGACGCGGCGATCTCGGGATCGGCCTCCGCCAGCGAGGCGGCGAAGAAGGAATTGGACAGGCGATAGCTTTCGGCGGCGCTCATGACGACCCCATCGAACCGGCCACGCAACAGCGGAGCTGCTTCACGACGACCGGCGATCTGCGAATGCGCGGCGCTTTAGCATGGGGGTGGAGCGGTGGGTAGGGCGTCGGGATCGGCTCTAGCGTCGCCGTTTCGCGGGTCGCGGAAGGGAGCGAGCCGTTCGAGCCAGATGCGTCGCCAGGGCTCGCACCGCCGGGGGCAGGCGTCGATTGCCGCGCACGCAGACCTTGTTGCACGCCATCCGCAACTGTCTTTCGGCCATCGGGATGGCGACGAGCCGGCCGTCGGCGACGTCCTGCTGGGTTGCGAACTTCGTCAGGACGCTGATGCCGAGCCCGGCGCGCGCGAAGGCCCGCAGGGACGCGATCGAATTCGTGACGAATGCCGGGCGGAGCTTGATGCCGCTTTCGTCGGCGACATCGTCGATCAGATGACGGATGCCGAACATCCGATCCGGAAGCGCGAACCGAGCCTGAGAGAGCTCGGCGAGACTGGCCGATAGCCGCCCGGCGAAACGATCCTCCGGATGGGCCGCGACGACGATCGGATCGGCGATCTCCGCCATCGATACGAGATTGCGGTGATCCGGCGGATTGAACGCGACCGCCACGTCCGCCTCGTCGTCCAGCAGGCGCTGCACGAGTTGATCGGAGCTCGCGATCATCACTTCGAGGGTCACTTCCGGGTAGGCGGCCGAGAACTCCGCCAGAGCCGGGTAGAGGAAATCATCGATCATCCCCTCGACGGCCCAGGCCCTCACATGGCCGCGCCGGATGCCGTTCAAGTCCTCGATGGCAAGCTGGGCGCCCTGAACCGAGGCCAGGATCGCCCGTGCCGCCTCGAGAACGGCGCCGCCGGACGGCGTGATCCTCATCCCGCGCGCCTGACGCTCGAACAGCTCGGCTCCGTACTCAACCTCCAAGGCAGCGATCTGCCGACTGACGACGGAGGGCGCGACGCGCAGAGCGTCGGCGGCTTCCCGGATCGACCCGAGATCGGCCACGGCAGCGAAGTATCGATAGCGCGTCAAGGACATCGAGGCCATCCGGACGACAAGCAAGTCACATTCCGTTGCCGATTTGGCAACGATCCTTTGTGTCCGAAGATATGGCTCGTGCCGGATCGACCCGCTTACGGTGTCGACAGACGTTCAGCTTAGGGCTTCCTCAGCGAGGGCAGATGTATTCGACACGCGTGAGCCAGGATCGCAGCTTCCGCTTCATCCCGGCGGTTTTCCAGTACTCCGGAGGTGTCGCGGCCGAACCGGGTTTCCGGCTCGA
Organism: Enterovirga rhinocerotis; assembly: GCF_004363955.1. Classification (GTDB taxonomy): domain Bacteria; phylum Pseudomonadota; class Alphaproteobacteria; order Rhizobiales; family Beijerinckiaceae; genus Enterovirga; species Enterovirga rhinocerotis. Next base: position 1,308,035 of record NZ_SNZR01000011.1, on the reverse strand, counting down.
GAGAGCCCGACTGCTTCGCCCGGTCGCGCTCGAACAGGGCTTCGGGGTGATCGAACGCCATCTCGCGGCGCAAGGCCGGGAGGCCACCGCCTTCTGTGCCTGCGAGTTGCGCTCTCCGGAAGCCTTCACGGAGGCCGGTTTCGAGGCCTTCAATCGCGTCTATGCGGCGCAGCTTCAGAAATGGGGCGTCTTCCAGGACGAGACGAACCCGGTCGCTCGAACCAATGTCTGCCCCGAGATCGGCAAGCCCGAGGGCGTCTCGCTCCACGCGTTCACATACACCGTGCCGGACACGGCCACGCGTCCGGGCTTCGTCGTCGCGGGAAGCGGTGAGGCCCCCGAGGGCGGCGCCGGCTATGCCGCGGGCGCGGTTCGGCCGGGCGACGTCTCTCCCTCGGGAATGCGGGAGAAGGCGGAGTGGGTGATGGGCGAGATGCACCGCCGTCTCTCGGCCCTCGGCCACGGATGGGGCGATGTCACGGGCGCCCACGTCTACACCGTCCACGATATCCATCCGCTCCTGTCGGACGTTCTGGCGGACCTCGTCACCGGCCCGGCCGACGTGACGTGGGAGTTCGCTCGCCCGCCCCTCGCCGTGCTCGACTACGAGATGGATATGAGGGGTCTCGCGCGGGAGATCGTGATCGATCCCGCCGCCTGAACCAGAGACCAAGCCTCGACGGAGCAGCGTTGCCCGCAGGGCAATGCCTGCCCGGCGGAGGTGGATGAGTTGCGAACACGCTCGACAATGTCCAGCAAACAGCATTGAAGGATCGGTAGGATGCTAGATCGACGGAGTCTGCTCCTTGGGGCTTTGGCAGCCCCCACGGCTGTGCTCGCACAACCGGGCTGGAAGCCGAGCAGACCCGTCAGGCAGATCATCCCCTTCGCCGCCGGAACGTCCATGGACCCGATCGCGCGGGCGGTTCAGGCGAGCCTGGAGAGTTCCCTCGGCCAACCCTTGATCGTCGAGAACATCGCCGGCGCCGCGACGGTGATCGCCGGTAACGAGGTCCTGAAGTCGCCGGCCGACGGCCAGACGATGTTCATGATCGCCAACAGCTTCGCGGCCAACGTCACGCTGCGGCCCGGACGGACCGGCACATGGCCACGCGCCTTTGCGCCGCTGGTCCAGATCGCCATCGTGCCCCACGTCCTGGTCACGCCGCCCGACGGTCCGAAGACCTGGGAGGAGTTCGTCCAGCGGCTGAAGGACAAGGGGCGCCAGATGACCTTTGGCAGCCCGGGCATCGGAACCTCGCCTCACCTTGGAAGCGAGCATCTCGTCCGGCTGGTCGGCGGGGCGGCCGTTCACGCACCCTATAACGGCACCTCCCAGCTGCTGCTCGATCTGACGTCCGGGCGGATCGATTTCGCGCTCAGCAACCTGCCGGACATCATCCAGTTCGTCGCCGAGAAGCGGCTGAACGCGATCGCCGTCTCCGCTGCTCAACGGGCGCCGGAACTGCCCAATGTGCAGACCTTCGCGGAAGTCGGCGTCCCCGAGGTGCTCTCGGATAGCTGGTTCGGGATCGTCGTCCGGAGAGACGTGCCGCAGCCCGTGCGGGACACGCTCGAAAAGGCTTGGCTCGACGCTCTCGCGCGCCCCGACGTGCGCAAGCTTCTTGGGGATCTCGGCTACACCATCCTCGCCAGGCCGGGGGCGGAATTCGAGAAGGTGATCGATCGCTACATCGCGACGTATGCGACCATCATCAAGGAAGCCGACATCACCGTGCAGCAGTGATGCGCCTGCGATGACGATCCGGAACCTCAGGCGGGTTCCACGAGGAGGCTCCGGCGACACGTCGGACGACTGGCCGGCGCGCGGCAGCGCCGGCAACGGACGCGGATGCTGACCTCGCCGGATCCGGACGCTGGTCGACCGACCGGGCACGGCTGGAACGGGCACCGAAGGCGCCAGCCTCGGTGCGCCTTCGGGCTGCTTCGATGCGCTCGCCATGACGACGTGGGGCTTGATTTCAGCGGTCTCGGTATTTATTCCTATCGTCATGACGGACGATGCGCCATCCCTTTCGCTTGTTCATCCCGCGGATCCTAGGCGACCTTTCGCCGAGGCTCAGGCCCGCACCCTCGTCGAAGAGACCACCCTCCCCCTGCGCGTGATCGCGGCGCGGGTCGGCATTCCCCGCTCCACCCTCTCGAAACTCAAGACGCGGCACGGGTGGCGGCGTCCCCTCCCCGCTCGGATGACGCTCGAAGGGCGGCGTGGCGGAGGGCATCCGATCGTGCCGGACGTGGTGGCCGAGGCACGGGCGCTGCTGGAGGGGACGGGGCCGGACGGCAAGCAGTTGACGTTCAAGGAGATCGCGGCGCGGACGGGGGTGTCGACCGCGACGCTGTGCCGGTGGCGCAAGCGGCACCGGTGGCAGCGGCCGGAGGCCGGACGTCAGCCGGAGGGCGCGCGGCCCGCGCGGTATCGGCGCGGGCGCGGATTGCCCTACGCGGCGGATGCGGTCGGCGCCGTGCGCCGGCTCGTGACGACGACGCTCCTGCCGCAGGCGGCGATCGCGCGGCAGGTCGGCGTCTCGCAGGCCCAGGTCTCGGTCTGGATGCACCGCCACGGCTGGTCGCGGCCGCCGGAACGGCCGGGCTCGACGCGCTTCGCCGCGGCGCGGCGTGGCGGCGCGCTCCAGACGGAGGGCGACCGGCGCGGGCGGCCCTATGCGCCCGAGGCGCGGCGCGAGGCGCGGCAGCTCTGGGAACTGACGCGGCTGCCGACCTCGCTGATCGGGGCGCGGGTCGGCGCGCATCGCGTGACGGTGGCCCGCTGGGCCAAGGAGGAAGGCTGGGAGCGGCCGCCTGGGCGGGCCGGAAGGAAGCAGCTCCGCGGCCTTTTCGGGATGCTGAAGGGCAGCGGGGGATAGGCGCGCCCGCGCCGTGCCTCGGCCCTCTCTCCGCGCTACATCGGAGCCGCTTGAATGTAGGCTTCCATTGCCCTACTCCGACCGCAATGGCCTCGAGGGTGCTTCAACGCATCTGTCTGAGCCGCCTCATGTTTACGTCGGAACCGTGATGAGCCTCTACCAGGACTATCTGACCGAGATCGAAAGCCGGAAGACGCAAGGGCTCGCTCCCAAGCCAATCGACGACGGCGCGCTCGTCGGCGAGATCATCGAGCTGATCCGGGATGCCGGGAGCGAATACCGGCCCGACGCCCTCAAGTTCTTCATCTACAACACGCTTCCGGGCACGACGAGCGCCGCGGGCATCAAGGCGGCCTTCCTGAAGCAGATCGTCCTCGGCGAGAGCGTCGTTCCGGAGATCACCCCGGCCTTCGCGCTCGAGCTTCTGTCGCACATGAAGGGCGGCCCCTCGGTCCGCGTGCTGCTCGACATCGCCCTCGGCGCCGATGCCGCGCTCGCGGCGCAGGCCGGCGACGTCCTCAAGACGCAGGTCTTCCTCTACGACGCCGACATGTTCCGGCTGCGCGACGCCTTCGCGGCCGGCAACGCGGTCGCGAAGGACGTGCTCGAGAGCTACGCCAAGGCCGAGTTCTTCACCAAGCTTCCCGACGTCGAGGACGAGATCAAGGTCGTGACCTTCGTCGCCGCCGAAGGCGACATCTCGACGGACCTCCTCTCGCCCGGCAACCAGGCGCATTCGCGCTCGGACCGCGAGCTGCACGGCCAGTGCATGATCTCGCCGCAGGCCCAGCAGGAGATCGTCGCGCTGCAGCAGCAGCATCCCGACAAGCGCGTCATGATGATCGCCGAGAAGGGCACGATGGGCGTCGGCTCCTCGCGCATGTCGGGCGTCAACAACGTCGCGCTCTGGACCGGCAAGCCGGCGAGCCCCTACGTGCCCTTCGTCAATTACGCGCCGATCGTCGCGGGCACGAACGGCATCTCGCCGATCTTCGCGACCACGGTCGACGTGACCGGCGGCATCGGGCTGAACCTCAAGAACTGGGTGAAGAAGCTCGACGAGGACGGCAAGCCGATCCTCAACAACGACGGCAACGCCGTCCTCGAACAGAAATACTCGGTCGAGACCGGGACGGTCCTCAGGATCGACGCCAAGGCGAAGAAGCTCCGCAGCGAGACCGGCGAGGAGCTGGTCGACATCGCAGCCGCCTTCACGCCCCAGAAGATGGAGTTCATGAAGGCGGGCTCCTCCTACGCCATCGTCTTCGGCAAGAAGCTCCAGACCTTCGCCGCGCAGACGCTCGGCGTCGAGCCGACCCCCGTCTTCGCGCCGAACAAGGAGATCGCGATCGAGGGCCAGGGCCTCACGGCGGTCGAGAAGATCTTCAACCGCAACGCGGTAGGCGTGACGCCCGGCAAGGTGCTGCATGCGGGCTCGGACGTCCGCGTGAAGGTCAATATCGTCGGCTCGCAGGACACGACCGGCCTCATGACCGCGCAGGAGCTCGAGGCGATGGCGGCGACCGTCATCTCGCCGCTGGTCGACGGCGCCTACCAGTCGGGCTGCCACACGGCCTCGGTCTGGGACAAGAAGGCCCAGGCGAACATCCCGAAGCTGATGAGCTTCATGAACACGTTCGGCCTGATCACGGCGCGCGACCCGAAGGGCGTCTATCACGCGATGACGGACGTCATCCACAAGGTGCTGAACGACATCACCGTGGACGATTGGGCCATCATCATCGGCGGCGACAGCCACACCCGCATGTCGAAGGGCGTCGCCTTCGGCGCGGATTCCGGCACGGTAGCCCTGGCGCTGGCGACGGGCGAGGCGACGATGCCGATCCCGCAATCGGTCAAGGTGACGTTCAAGGGCGCGATGAAGCCCTACATGGACTTCCGCGACGTCGTGCACGCCACGCAGGCGCAGATGCTCAAGCAATGCGGCGACAACGTCTTCCAGGGCCGCATCATCGAGGTGCATCTCGGCACCCTGCTCGCCGACCAGGCCTTCACCTTCACCGACTGGACGGCCGAGATGAAGGCCAAGGCGTCGATCTGCATCTCGCAGGACGACACGCTGATCTCGTCGCTCGAGATCGCGAAGTCGCGCATCCAGATCATGATCGACAAGGGCATGGAGAATGCCGCCGGCACGCTGCGCGGCCTGATCGCCAAGGCCGACCAGCGCATCGCCGAGATCCGCTCGGGCGAGAAGCCCGCGCTCGCGCCCGACGCCAACGCGAAGTACTTCGCCGAGGTCGAGGTCGATCTCGACGTGATCGACGAGCCGATGATCGCCGATCCCGACGTCAACAACGCGGACGTCTCGAAGCGCTACACCCACGACACGATCCGCCCGGTCTCCTACTACCGCGGCGAGAAGAAGGTCGATCTCGGCTTCGTCGGCTCCTGCATGGTGCACAAGGGCGACATGAAGATCGTCGCCCAGATGCTCAAGAACATCGAGAAGACCGAGGGCAAGGTCGAGTTCAAGGCGCCGCTGGTGGTCGCCGCGCCGACCTACAACATCATCGACGAGCTCAAGGCCGAGGGCGACTGGGAGATCCTCCAGCGCTATTCGGGCTTCGAGTTCGACGACCTGAAGCCGAAGAGCGCGGCGCGGACCGAATACGAGAACATCCTCTATCTCGAGCGGCCCGGCTGCAACCTGTGCATGGGCAACCAGGAGAAGGCCGAGAAGGGCGACACCGTCCTCGCGACCTCGACCCGCCTGTTCCAGGGACGCGTCGTCGAGGACACCGCCGAGAAGAAGGGCGAGTCGCTGCTGGCCTCGACCCCCGTCGTCGTGCTCTCCGCGATCCTCGGGCGCACGCCGAGCGTCGAGGAATACCGGGCCGCCGTCGACGGGATCGACCTGACGAAGTTCGCCCCGCCGAAATCGGCCCAGCTCGGCATGTCCCTCCACTACTGAGGACGCCCCTTCGCGGCGGAGGCGACCGCACGGCCGATGGGCGCCGGTGGCAGCTCGGTCGGCGATGCGGCACCGCGGCGCTCCGCGTGGCGGCTGTGCCCCGGATCGGCGGAGCTAAGTTTTAACGCTTTCGGGAACACGCTTTGCCGGCGTGGCAGCCATGCTGCCGCCTCGCCGGCGTGCCGTGTCAGGTTCTGCGCGCGCCGTAGGTCGTCGGAAGGAGTCTCCGGGGCGTAGGGGACGTGGCGGGGTCTCGGCTCGGCCACCGAAAGGCGGATCATGAGCGAGTTCGACGCCGCGCCTGATTCAACGTCGACGATCCGGGCCGGCGAGCTTTGGCTCGGGCGGCAGGCGAGTGTGGATTGGCGCTCGTCCGGGCTGCCGGATTTCGACGATTGGGACCAGGCCATCGCCGTCGTGGCGCGGCTGGTCTCGTGCTCCTCCGCCCCGATGGCCTTGATGATGGGGCCGCGCGGCGTCCTGTTCGCGAACGAGGCCGCCCAGAACCTGTTCGCCGAGAATGCCGGACCGGTGAACGGCCGCTCGGTCCTCGACCTGCTGCCGGATATCGCGCCCTTCTACGCCGCCGTCCTGGAACAGGCGCGGCGCGGCACGTCGCTCAGCTTCCAGAAGCGGCCGATCAGGCTCGCGAGGCGGGGGCAGGAGCGCACGCATTGGTTCAACCTCGACTTCACGCCGGTCTGCGACCGAGACGGCGGGGTTGCGGCGGTCCTCGGCACGGCGAGCAACGTCACCACGCTCGTCGGTCGCATCCGCGAATTGTCCGAATCCGAGCAGCGCCTCCAGCTCGCACTCGAGGGCTCGGGCATGGTCGGCATCTGGACGCTCGACGTCCCCACCCGGACCAGCACGGCGGATGCCCAGGTCGCACGCATGTACGGCCTGCCGGTCGAGGCCTGCGCGGAGGGGGTCGATGTCGGCCGGTTCCTCGGCGCCATCCATCCCGACGACCAGGGACGGGTCAGGGCGGCCCTCGCCGAGGCCATCGCGTCGGGCGTGCCCTATCGCAGCCGGTACCGGCTTCTCGACGACAGCGGCGAACTTCGCTGGGTCATCACGTCCGCCAAGCCGGTCCTTGCCGAGGACGGGACTGTCGGCCGCCTCCTCGGCGTCGTGGTCGAGGTGACGGGCCAGATGGAGACCGCCTCGGCCCTCGCCGAAAGCCGGTTCCAGTTCCAGACGCTGACCGAGGCCCTCCCGCAGATCGTCTGGAGCTGCGACGCCGAAGGCCGGCACGATTATTTCTCGGCGCGCTGGAGCGAGTTCACCGGCATCGAGCCCGCGGACATCGTCGAGGAGACCTGGAAGGAGCTCGTCGATCCGGACCACTGGGAGGTGGTGTCCGCAGTCTGGTCCAATGCGCTCGAAACCGGCGAGTCCTACGACATCGACTATCGCTTCCGCCATTCCTCGGGGGAATATCGCTGGCTGCGCGTCATGGCGCTCCCCATCCGCGATGAAGACGGAACGATCACGCGCTGGTTCGGCACGAGCACCGACGTCCACGACGCCTACCTCCTCGCGGAGGAGCGCGAGGCGCTGGCGCAGGAGTTCGAGCGGATCGCGACCGAGGACCAGCTGACGGGAGCGCTGACCCGGCGCGCCTTCCTGGAACGGGCGAACCGGAGCCTGGCGCCGGGCGCTCGGACGAAGGGAAGCTTCGGCCTCCTGATGCTCGACATCGATCACTTCAAGTCGATCAACGACGGCTACGGACATCCGGTCGGCGACAAGGTCCTGGCGGCGATCGCGGGGCGGATCGGCAAGGCCGTCAGGAACCAGGATTTCATCGGCCGCCTCGGAGGCGAGGAATTCGCGGTCTTCCTGCCGCATTGCGCGCGGGCACAAGCATCGCGGATCGCCGAACGTATCCGCCGGACGGTCGAGGAACACCCCGTCGCGCTGGAGGACGGCCGACGCATCCCCATCACCCTCAGCATCGGCGCGACCTGCGCGCCCCTCGGCGCGGCCCCGCTCGAGGATCTGATGTCGGCCGCCGACCGGGCGCTCTACGAAGCGAAGGCGGGCGGCCGGAACCGCACGCTGTTCTCCGGCGCGTGAGGGCAGGCCGGCCGGGGCAATCGTCCCCGCCATTCCGGCCGAGCTTAGCCTTTGGTCGAAGAAGACGGTCCCTTGCCTTCGGGCGGAGAACCACGTCTACTTTGAAGTAACCTTGCGAATGGCGGGTTGAGACGGCCGATCAACGGTCGTCCGACGGAGGATGACGCTTTGGCCGAAGCCGCGATGCCGGCTTCGCTTGCGAACGATCTCCCGACCCGGCCCGGCCGGCAACGGGAGACGTTCCCGGCGAAGCGCCAGCAGCTCGTCGGGAGGCGCTGAGATGCGGCTCGCCGGCCGCGATCCGATCCTCGAGGTCGAGCGTGTCGAGCTGCGCTTCGGTGGCGTCAAGGCGCTCTCCCAGGTCTCGTTCTCGGTTCCCGAGGGATCGATCACGGCCGTGATCGGGCCGAACGGCGCCGGCAAGACCTCCCTCTTCAACACCATCTCGGGCTTCTACCGCCCGCAGGCCGGCACCATTCGCTTCGCGGGCGAGACCCTCGACGGTGTCGCCGCCCCGGAACGCGCCGCCCGCGGCCTCGCGCGCACCTTCCAGAACATCGCCCTGTTCCGCGGCATGACGGTGCTCGACAACATCAAGCTCGGCCGCCACGCCCATATGCGGACCAACCTCCTCGACGCGCTCGTCTATTGGGGCCGCGCCCGGCGCGAGGAGATGGAGCTGCGGGCGGAGGTCGAGGAGCGCATCATCGACTTCCTCGAGATCCAGCACATCCGGCACGCGGCGGTCGGCACGCTCGCCTACGGGCTCCAGAAGCGGGTCGAACTCGCGCGCGCCCTCGCGATGCGGCCGCGCATTCTCATGCTCGACGAGCCCGTCGCGGGGATGAACCGCGAGGAGACGGAGGACATGGCCCGCTTCATCCTCGACGTGAAGGAGGAATGGGGCACGACGATCCTGATGGTCGAGCACGACATGGGCATGGTGATGGACATCTCGGACCATGTCGTCGTGCTGAATTTCGGCCAGGTCATCGCCTCGGGCGAGCCCCGGGCCGTGCAGTCGGACGAGGCCGTGATCGCGGCCTATCTCGGCGCGGGCGACGTCGGCGAGATCGCCCGGCGCATCCGCGCGGATGCCGCCTGATGGACGCCCTCTTCCTGGCCGAGGTGATGCTCGCCGGGATCGGATCGGGCGCGCTCTACGCCCTGACGGGCGTGGCCTTCGTCCTGATCTACAAGGCGACGCGGGTGGTGAACCTCGCCATCGGCGAGATCCTGATGCTCGGCGGCTATGCCTTCCTCGGCTTCGCGGCGGGGCTCGGCCTTCCGGCCATCGCCGCCCTCGTCCTCGCCGTCGTCACGGGAGGGCTGCTCGGCTGGCTGGTCGAGCGGAGCCTCATCCGCCCGATGCTCGGCGAGAGCCCGATCTCGGTGTTCATGGTCACGATCGGGCTCGGCTCGATCCTCGTCGGGCTCGTGCAGCTCGGCTGGGGCGCCGATCCCCTCCGCCTGCCCGAATTCATGCCCGCGACGCCCGTCTTCATCGGCGATGCCTATCTCGCGCCGAAGGTCGCGGTCGGCTTCGTCGCCGCCGCTGTCGTCATCGCGGCCTTCCTCGCGCTGTTCCGCTTCTCGCGGAGTGGCGTCGCGCTGAAGGCGACGGCCGGGGACCAGGGCGCGGCCTATTCGGTCGGCATCGACGTGCCGCGCGTCTTCTCAGCGGCCTGGATCCTCGCCTGCGCCACGGCCGCCGGAGCCGGCGTCCTCGTCGGCGCCATCGGCGGCATCTCGCCGACCATGGGCGTGTTCGGCCTCTCGGTCCTCGTGGTCGTCATCATCGGCGGGCTCGATTCCATCGCCGGGGCGCTGGTGGGCGGCCTCCTCATCGGCCTCGTCGAGGCGCTCGCCGGCGCCTTCCTCGGCGGGGAGTACAAGCTGGTCGTGACCTTCACGCTCCTGCTCCTCCTCCTGATGGTGCGGCCCTACGGGCTCTTCGGCACGCACGAGATCGAGAGGCTCTGACCCATGCGGATCGGGACGCTCAAGACGAGCTATGCCGCCGACGAGGCGCTCTTCGATACCGCGCTCCAGCGCGGGCTCCTCGTCGCCCTCCTCGTCGCGGCGGTCGTCTTCCCCTTCGTCGCGAGCCCCTACTGGCTGTTCCTCGCCTGCCTCTGCGCCATCAACGTCGCGAGCGCGACGGGTCTCAACCTCCTCACGGGCTATACCGGCCTCGTGAGCCTCGGCCAGGCGGCCTTCATGAGCGTCGGCGCCTACACGGTCGCCGTGCTCGAGATCAGGCTCGGCACGCCCTTCGCCCTGAACCTCCTGATCGGCGCGGGGCTCGCCGCAGCGATCGGCATCCTCGTCGGCATCCCGAGCCTGCGGGTGAAGGGGCTCTACCTCGCCATCGCGACGATCGCCGCCTCCGTGATCCTGCATTTCCTGTTCTCGCACTGGACGCTGACGGGCGAGGCACGGGGCCTCTCGATGCCGCCCGCCCGCCTCTTCGGCATCGCGATCGACCAGCCCTTCAGCCTCTACTGGCTCATCATGCCGGTCACGATGCTGATGGTGCTCGGCGCCGCGAACCTCCTCCGCACCCGGATCGGCCGCGCCTTCATCGCCGTCCGCGACCGCGACATCTCGGCGGAGGTGCTCGGCATCCCGCTGCTGCGCACGAAGCTCACGAGCTTTGCCATCTCGTCCTTCTATGCCGGCCTTGCCGGCGGGCTCTGGGCCTATTTCTTCCGCGTCGTCACGCCCGAGAGCTTCCCGCTCGACAATTCCATCTTCTACCTCGCCGCCATCATCGTCGGCGGCATGGGCACGATCCTCGGCGGCATCCTCGGCGCCGTGTTCATGACGCTCGTGCCGGAACTCCTCAAATTCGGGGCGAACTGGCTGACGCCGATCTATCCGGACGCCCTCTCGGCGCTCGCGCCGGTGCGCACCATCGTCTTCGGAGCCCTGATCGTCGGCTTCCTGATCTTCGAGCCGCGCGGGCTCGTCGAGATCTGGGTGCGGATCCGGCGCTTCTTCCATCTGTGGCCGTTCCGGACCTGACGGATGGCGAGCACGGTCTTCAAGGCCCCGCGAGAGGGCGGCAACCAAGGGAGGACGAGACATGACGGCCTTTGAACCGAACCGCCGGCGGATCATCGCCGGAACCGCCGCCGCAGCGGGCGCCATGGCCTTCGGGTTCGGACGAGCGTCCGCCCAGGCCGGCGCGCCGATCGTGCTCGGCGGCTCGATCCCCCTCACGGGCGTCTTCGCCTTCGCGGGGATCGGCATCCATGCCGGCATCCAGGATTATCTCAAGATCCTGAACGACGGCGGCGGCATCAAGGGCCGGCCGGTCAAGTACGTGGCCGAGGACACCGCCTACAAGGTCGACGCCTCGGTCGCCGCCTTCAACAAGATCAACAGCCAGGAGAAGGTGTCGCTCTATTACGGCGACTCGACCGGCTTCGCGAAGACCATCAATTCCGAGCTCGACCGGCGCGGCACCATGATCATGGCCGGCGCATCCTTCGCGACCGAGCTGAACGATCCCAAGAAATACCCGCTCCAGTTCATGGCGGGGCCGGACTACACGGAGATGTTCGGCATCCTCCTGCGCTACATCGCCAAGGAGAAGCCGGGCGCGCGCGTCGCCTTCGTCTATTCGGACACCGAGTTCGGCCGCGATCCGATCGTGCTGGGCGAGGCGCTGGCCAAGGAGCTGAAGCTCGCCGTCGTCGAGAAGATCGTCACGCCGCCGGGCAGCGTCGACGTCTCGACCGAGGTGCTGAAGCTGCGCCGGGCCAATCCCGACTTCACGATCTTCCACGGCTACGTGCTGGCGCCGATCCCCGAATTCATCACGCAGGCCAAGCAGATGGGCATGCGCTCGGCCTTCATGGGCACCTTCTGGACCATGGACAACTCGACCGTCCAGCGCATGGGCGACGCCGCGGAGGGCTTCATGGGCGTCATGCCCTACCGCTACTACTACGACCGCGACGGCTCCGCCCCGATGCTGGACCGGATCAGGCAGATGCGGCCGGACTACCAGTCGACGGGCTACCTGCAGGGCTTCGTCACCGCCATGCTGCTGACCGAAGCGGCCAAGCGGACGCTCGATGCCGGCAAGGACCTCACCGGGCCGAACCTCAAGGCCGGGCTGAACAGCATCAAGGATTTCGACACGGGCGGCCTCTTCGGCGTGCCGATCTCGATCCCCGGCAACTCCGTCCCGGTCGGCCGCATCTATCGCTTCGATGCCAAGGCGAAGCAGATGCAGCCGGCTTCGGACTGGATCAAGCTCTAGGCGGCCGGTCCGCACAGGGGATCCGGGGCGATGGCCGCAGCCGCTTTGCTCGACGTGAACAATGTCGAGGTCGTCTATAACAGGACCGTCCAGGTCCTGCGCGGCCTGTCGCTCCAGGTGCCGCAGGGCCAGATCGTGGCCCTGCTCGGCTCGAACGGAGCGGGCAAGTCGACGCTGCTCAAGGCCGTCTCGAACCTGCTCGCGCTCGAGGACGGCGCCGTCACGGCCGGCTCGATCCGGTTCGAGGGCCGGGACGTCGCGGCCGACCCGCCGCACGGCCTCGTCCGGCGGGGCCTCTTCCACGTCATGGAGGGGCGGCGCATCTTCGAGGACCTGACCGTCGAGGAGAACCTCACGGCGGCGACCTTCGCGCTGGCCGGACGGGCGGGCGCGGCCGCCGATTTCGACATGGTCTACGAGTACTTTCCGCGACTGCGCGAGCGGCGGCGAGGGCTCGCGGGCTATCTCTCCGGCGGCGAGCAGCAGATGCTCGCCATCGGGCGGGCTCTCGTCGCCCGTCCCTCGCTGATGCTGCTCGACGAGCCCTCTCTCGGCCTCGCGCCCATGCTGGTGGAGGAGATCTTCGCCATCATCGCGCGCATCAATGCCGAGCAGAAGGTCTCGATGCTTCTCGTCGAGCAGAACGCGGCCGTCGCCTTCGCGGTCGCGCATTACGGCTACATCCTCGAGACCGGTAAGGTCGTGATCGACGGGCCGGTCGAGCGGCTGATGCGCGATCAGGACGTGCGCGAATTCTATCTCGGCCTCGGCGGCGCGGGCGGCGAGCGCTCCTATCGCGACGTCAAGCACTACAAGCGCCGCAAGCGGTGGCTCTCGTGACGCTCCCCGAGCTGACGCTGCCGCAGATGCTGCGGCGGAACGCGCAGACGATGCCCTCTCGGCTCGCGCTGCTGCAGAAGGATTTCGGCATCTGGCAGCCCGTGACCTGGGCGGAGTACGATCGCCGGGCCCGGCATTTCGGCCTCGGCCTCCTCGCGCTCGGCCTGTCGGAGCGCGGCCACGTCGGCATCCTGTCCGAGAACCGGGTGGAATGGGTCGTGGCGCAGCTCGGGGCCGGGATGGTCGGCGGCGTCGCCATCGGCGTCTACCCGACGAGCCCCGCCAACGAGGTGGCCTATGTCCTCGGCCATTCCGAGGCCGAGATCGTCGTCTGCGAGGACCAGGAGCAGACCGACAAGGTGCTCGAGCGGCTCGGCGAACTGCCGCGCCTCAAACGGATCGTCGTGGTCGATCCGAAGGGCCTGCGGCATTACGAGAGCCCGCTGATCGTCTCCTTCGCCGAGCTGCTCTCGCTCGGCGCCGAGAGGGACGCCGCGGCTCCCGACGCGATCGAGACGCGGCTCGCCGCGCAGACGCTCTCGGATCTCGCGCTGATCGTCTACACCTCCGGATCGACCGGCAAGCCGAAGGGCGCCATGCTCAGCTTCCGCAACATGCGGGCGCAGGCCGCCGGCGTGATCGAGCGGCTCGGCGTCGGGGCGCAGACCACCAACCTCTCGTATCTGCCGCTCTGCCACGTCGCGGAGCAGATGCTGACCACGATGGCGCCGATCTATGCCGGATCCTGCGTCTCCTTCGGCGAATCCGTCCGCACCGTTCAGGAGGACCTGCGCGAGGTCGCGCCGAGTCTGTTCCTCGGCGTGCCCCGCATCTGGGAGAAGCTGCACGCCGCGATCCACATCAAGATGATGGAGGCGGGCGGCTGGCGCCGGCGCCTGTTCGAGGCGGGGCTCGCGGCCTGCGCGCCCTTCGCCTGCAAGCCGCCGCACGAGCGCAGCCTGCGCGAGCGCGCGCTCTTCGGCTTCTACTACCTCACCGTCTTCCGCGCCCTGCAGAACTTCGTCGGGCTGCGCAAGGCGCAGGTGGCGCTCACGGGCGCGGCCCCGATCCCGCCCCGGATCGTCGCCTTCTTCCGCACGATCGGCGTGCCGCTCGTCGAGGTCTACGGGCTCACCGAGACCTCCGGGATGGCCACCGGCCAGCGCCGGGACACGATGCGGCCCGGCGCCGTCGGCGAGGCGGTGGCGGGCGCGACCGCGAAGCTCGGCCCGGACGGGGAACTCCTCGTGCGCGGCGAGATGGTCTTCGAGGGCTATTTCCGACACCCGGAGGCGAGCGGGGCCGTGCTGCGCGACGGCTGGCTGCATACGGGGGACGTCGCGGTGCTCGAGGGCGGGCAGGTCAGGATCGTGGACCGGCTGAAGGACATCATGATCACGGCCGGCGGCAAGAACCTCTCGCCGTCCGAGATCGAGAATACGGTCAAGGGCAGCGCCTTCATCAAGGAATGCATCGTCGTGGCCGATGGCCGCCGCTACCCGTCGGCCCTCGTCCAGATCGACGCGGAGACCGTGGGGAAATGGGCGGAGGAGAACCGCATCCCCTTCACGCATTTCCGGAGCCTCGCGGAGCATCCGCGCATCCGCGAGCTGATCGAGGCCGAGATCGGCGCGGCGAACGCGCTTCTCGCGCCCGTCGCGCAGCTGAAGCGCTTCCACCTCCTCACCAAGGAGCTCGACCATGACGACGACGAGGTGACGGCGACCATGAAGGTCCGCCGCGCGAACATCGCCAGCAAATACGCCGCCGAGATCGAGGCGCTCTATCGGCCGGAGCGCGTTCCGGAGCCGGCCTGAGGAACAGTCGAGATGGGCAAGTCCTTTGCCTGCGGGAGCGAGCGCTGATGTCGGCGTCGCTTTGGAAGACGCCGCAGCAGCGCAAGGCCGAACGGGCGCTGAAGCGCGAGGCGGTCCTGCGCGCGGCGGCCCGCGCCTTCAGCGAGCAGGGCTTCCACGGCACCTCGCTCGACGACGTCGCGGATCGGCTGAAGGTCTCGAAGCCCACGATCTACCATTACGTCCGCAGCAAGGACGACATCCTGTGCGAATGCGTCAGGCTCGGCCTGGAGCGCCTCGATGCCGCCTCCGCCGCGGTGGCGGCGGAAGGAGGCGTCGCGACCGGGCTCGACCGGCTGACGGTCCTCTGGACGGAATACGCTCACATCGTCACGGAGGATTTCGGCCGCTGCCTGATCCTGGTCGGCGAGGATCCGCTTCCTCCGGCCGCTCGCAAGGAGCTGCGCACGCTGAAGAGCCGCATCGACCGGCGCTTCCGCTCCCTCGTCGAGACCGGCATCGCGGACGGCTCCATCCGCCCCTGCGATCCGCGCATGCTCGCCTTCGCCGCGGCCGGCGCCCTGAGCTGGATCGCGCGCTGGTACGACCCCGACGGCCCGCTCTCGCCGGACCAGATCGCCCGCGAGACGGTGTCGTTCATCGTGGATGGGATCCGAGGCTGAGCCATCGGCCGAAACCGCGCGCCACGACCGGGCAGAGTGCCGGATCGCTGGCGGTGACGGAGGGATTCGAACCCTCGATACGGCTTTTGACCGTATAACGGTTTAGCAAACCGCCGCCTTCAGCCTCTCGGCCACGTCACCTCAGGTGCGGTGGATTAGGGCTTCGCCTGCGGCGGGTCAACAGAGGTCGCGTCGGACAAGGGCCCGCGCGTGAGGCCGCGGCTGCGCTCGTAGTGCTTGGCAACGCGCATGTGCCGGGCGATCGCGTAGTTCGCGGCCGTCAGGAAGCCGTAGGTGCCGCGCAGGAAATGCCGCCGGATGATGTAGGCCTTCCAGAACGATGCCTGGAATTCGAACAGGATGCGCCAGGTAGGGATCACGATTCCGCGCGCCGCGAGATCGTCGGCCTGCTGGTCGGAATAGCGGTCGAGTTTCGCGAGCTGGTCGGCGAGGGAGCGCACCGAGAAATGATGCAGGATCGCGCGGAGCGAGCCGATCCGCGCGCCCTCCGCCATGTCCACCCTGTCATGGACGGGCGAGGCCGAATAGCGTCCACGGCTGCGCCGGTAGAGCCGCACCGGGTGGAGCGTATAGGCGAATCGGTGGGGCCTCTCCTCCCCGGGAAAGACCTCGGCGATGCCGATCCGGTAGCCGTCCTCCTCGGGCTCGCCCCGAGCGAAGAGGGAGCGGATCTCGGCCCGCAATTCCGGCGTGACGATCTCGTCGGCGTCGAGATTGAGCATCCAGTCGTGCCGGCAGAGTTCCTCGGCGAAGCGCTTCTGCGGCCCGTAGCCCTCCCAATCCCGGTGGACGACGCGCGCACCGAGCCCCTCTGCGATCGCGACCGTCGCATCGGTCGAGCCGGAATCGACGACGATCAGGTCGTCCGTGAGGTCGCGCGCGGCCCGGATGGCCGCGCCGATCCGGTCGGCTTCGTTGCGGGCGATGAAGAAGACCGAGAGCGGCTGGCGCGCAGCGGACGTGTCATCCGGCCCGTCCCGGTTCGAGCGATAGGTCACGTGGTCGGAATCCCGCGAAATCGCGCCCGCATAGACCGATCGGGCCGCGATGCCCAGGATGACGGGTGCCGAGGGCGGGCGATTCGGCCTCGCCGTCCTCGCTCCTGGGGCGAATGCAAGAGCTTCATCCGCTCCTCGTGCCGGCGCGCTTCGGGCCGGGATGCATGACGCTCCTCGGCCGGTCAGTCCTCGAAGACGGGCGCCCGCTTCTCCCGAAAGGCTCGCATGCCCTCGGCGATCTCCGCGCCGCGAAGGCTGTCGTGGTGCCGACGGTTCGCCTCCGCGCGATCGAGGTCTCCGCGCGCGATCTCGTTGATCGTGCATTTCATCGCTTGGGTGACGCGGGGCGCGTTGGCGGCGATCCGGCCGGCGAGGTCGGCGACGCGGGAATCGAGCTCGGCCGAGGGAACGAGGTCGGTGAGGTAGCCGATCCGCAGCATCTCGGCGGCCTCCAGGGTCTCCGCCGTCAGGAACAGACGCTTCGCCGCGTCCGGTCCGAGCCGCGTCACGTAGCGCACCATGCCGCCGCGATAATAGTGGAGCCCGAGCCGCGCCGCCGGCATGAACATCTTCGTCAGTTCCGTCCCGATCCGGAAGTCGCAGGCGAGCGCGAGATCGGTCGAGCCGCCATAGACGCCGCCGTTCAGCCGGCAGATGGTCGGAAGCGCGAAATCCTCGATCCGGTTGGCGAGGCGTTCGAAGGCGGTCTCGCCGCCGTCCTCCGGCTCCGCGGCGGCCGGTGCCGCGCTCCGGCGCGCGAGATCGCCGAGATGATAGCCCGAGCTGAAGGCCCGCCCGGTGCCGGTCAGGACGAGGACGCGCACGGAGCGCATCGCCTCGAGCCGGTCGAGGCTCTCATGCAGACTGACGAGGTCCTCCGGCTCGATCCGGTTGAGGTGGCGAGGCCGGGCGAGCCGCAGGGTCGCAACGGTGCCGTCGATAGTCAGGATCGGCGGGCCGGCCGTCTCCTCCGTGGCCGTCACGGGAGCCTCCGTCGGAAGAGCGGGACGACGTCATTCATCGCGGGACCCTACAGCCTCTGTCCGCCCGTGGCCCGGATCAGCTCGCCCGTCACCCAGCGCGCCTCGTCGGAGGCGAGGAAGGCGACGACGTCGGCGATGTCCGAGGGCTGGCCGACGCGCCCGATGGCCGTCGTCGCGGCCACCGCTTTCGCCCGCTCCGAACCCTCCGCAAGCGGATTCATCTCCGTCGCGGTGGCGCCGGGAAGGACCGCGTTGACCGTGATCCCGCGCGGGCCGAGATGCACCGCGAGCGCGCGGGTCAGCGCGTCGAGCCCGGCCTTGGTCGGCGCATAGGCGACGAGGTCGGGGAAGGCCGACAGGCTCGCCATCGAGCCGATATTGACGATTCGCCCGCCCGCCCGGATCCGCGGCGCGGCCGCCTGGATCAGGAGGAAGGGGGCCTTCAGGTTGATCTGGACGACATCGTCCAGCATCTGCGGCGTCACGTCCTCGAAGCGCGCGCGGGTGCCGATCCCGGCATTGTTGACGAGGATGTCGAGGCCGCCCTGCCCCGTCCGCTCCGCGACGCCGGCGCAGGCGTCCTCGACGAGCGTCGGGATGGCCTGCGGGTCGCGCAGATCCGCCCCCACCGCGAAGGCCGCGCCGCCCGCCGCCGCGATCTCGGCGACCACCGCCTCGGCGGCGGCCGACGAACTCCCGTAATGGACGCAGACGAGTGCCCCGTCCCCGGCGAGACGGAGCGCGATGGCGCGCCCGATCCCGCGCCCTGCCCCGGTGACGAGCGCCGCCTTGCCCGCCAATCGTCCTCCGCTCATCCCGCCCTGCCCTTTTGTCGTCCGCACCGCCGCCCGCGCGTCGCGAGGATCGGCCTCGCGGACGAGGCCGACCTGTGGCACGCTCCGGTCGCATCGCTGATAGAGGGTTGCCGCCGGCGAGGCGAGTAGGGCGGGCGCGCGCCATGCAAGGCGTCTTGCGCGATCGCCCCTTTCGCCGTGGTGGCGGGAACGGAGATATCTCGGCCGTGTTCGATGCGATCGACCGCAAGATCCTGGACGTCCTCCAGGAGGATTCCTCGCTCCCGATCGCGACCGTCGCGGAACGGGTCGGGCTCAGCAGCGGGCCCTGCTGGCGGCGGATCAAGCGGCTGGAGGAGAAAGGCGTCATCAAGCGCCGCGTCGCGGTCGTCGACCGGCGCAAGCTCAACCTCGCCACCACCGTCTTCATCGCCGTGAAGGCGCCGCGCCATGCGGCGGAATGGTCGGAGGCGTTCCGCCGCGTGATCGACGGCTTCCCGGAGGTCGTCGAGGCGTGGCGCCTGACGGGCGACATCGACTACCTGCTCAAGGTCGTCGTCCCGGACGTCGCGGCCTATGACGGCTTCTACCAGCGGCTGATCACCCGGCTCGACTTCTCGAACATCTCGGCCTCCATCGCGATGGAGGAGATGAAATTCACGACCGCGA
This sequence comes from Enterovirga rhinocerotis, assembly GCF_004363955.1. Classification (GTDB taxonomy): domain Bacteria; phylum Pseudomonadota; class Alphaproteobacteria; order Rhizobiales; family Beijerinckiaceae; genus Enterovirga; species Enterovirga rhinocerotis. The sequence continues at coordinate 1,289,073 of NZ_SNZR01000011.1, read as the reverse complement.
TGCCGACGACCTACATGGAGTGAGCGGGCGGCTCCATGTCGGCCCGGCGGCCGGCCCGGCGCGAGCGCGGCAGGCCGCTACAGGCGGGCGATCTGGTATTCCCGGTCGACCGAGCTCGCATGGAGGTGATGGTCGTAGCCGTAGACGTGGATCGAGACGGCCTCCTCGCTCCCGGCATTGATCATCTGATGAAGGTTGGGACCGCTCGGCAGCATGCAGGCGACGTAGCCCGGCCCGCGATCGGCCTCCCCCGTGGCGACGGCGTGGGTGTCGCTGATCGGCCGGAACCAGACCTCCCGCACCGCGCCCCGGACGACGCCGAAACAGCATGAGCAGTGATGGTCGTGCACGGATGTCGTCGCGCCGGGGCTCCAGACCATGGCCCAGACGCTGATCCCCCCCTCGCCGAACAGGAAGTTGCGCGTATAGCCGCCCGGCTTCCGCTCGAGCGCGAGGCCGGACACCCAATCGGGCTGCGCCACCATGCGCTCCAGCATGCGGCGGGCCGTGGAGAGATAGACCTCGACCGGCGCGGCGGCGGCCGCACCGAGACCGGCGAGGAGAGTTCCGTGCTCAGGCAGCGCGCGTAAATCCATGTCCCACCTTTCCGACGACACAAGAATGCGTCGCTTCCGGTGGGATGAGGTCTCAATTGTGATGCGTTCCAGGACCGCCCTTGAAACCTCATTTCCGGCTCGGCCCGGACGGAGCAATCACGTTTCCCGCACCGCCGCGGGGCTGCGGTCCGCCTTGCGTACCCCGGACGATTCGCGCCCTTTGTGCTGACGCAAATCCAACCGGCCGCATCGCGCGTAGGAACGGTTCGGGCAGTCGGCGGAGGCACCCTCCCCTTTTGACGCCGCCGGGGATCAACGCGGGAAACAGCGCATGTCACGCGGGCCAGGATTCGCTCTTCCCGATCTCGGCGTCGTCTTCGGCGCTCTCCGCCCGCAATCCATCGAGCGGCTCGAGGACACGGCCGAGTTCCACGTCATCTCGACCGGCGCGCGCGTGACCAGTCAGGGGGACGTGCCGACGCATTTCCACCTCGTCCAGGAGGGCTGTCTCAGGCTGGCGCATATGGCGGCCAGCGGCGCCCATATCGGGCTCGGCTTCGCTGGTCCGGGCGATCCGGTCGGCTGGCCGTCGGCTCTGCGCGCGACGCCTTACGCGACGACGGCCTGGGCCGTCACCGAGACGCGGGTGCTGCGCTGGTCGCGGGCCGATTTCGAGGCGGTCGCGAGCGCGGACCCGGCGCTCCTGCGCGGCGCCGTGCAATTCCTCTGCGACCGAAACGACGCCATGCTGGCGCAGCTTCAGGAAATCGTCACCGAGCCGGTCGAGCAGCGGCTCGCGCGCGCCGTCCTGCGGATCGCGGTGCAATGTCGGGACGGGATCGTCATCCAGACTCCGCCCGTGTCGCGTCAGGACCTGGCCGAGCTCACCGGCACGACGCATTTCACCGTGAGCCGCATCCTGAAGGACTGGGAGGAGGAGGCCCTCATCGCCAACCGCCGGCCGCGCATCCTCGTCTGCGACCAGAGACGTCTCGAGGAGAGGGCCGAGGGCCGGCGCGGGATCATCCGCCGGCGACGCTTGCCTCGATCCCCGGCAGGTCGAGCAGCCGAACGCCATCCGGAACGATGAGGATCCGCCGGTCGCGCTCGAGAGCCGTCAGGGTGCGGCTGACGGTGCTGATCGTGAGGCCGATGTAATCGGCGATGTCCTGCCGGCTCATCGGGAGGGGAACCGTCACGGAACTGCGGCCGCCGATGGCCGACCAGCGCCGCCGCATGTGCAGGAGAAAGGACAGGACCCGAACCTCCGCCCGCGCCTTGCCGAGCAGGACGAGGTGATGCTGCGCCATCGTCATTTCCTGCACCGCAGCCCGGTGCAGGCGGCGCAGGAGGTGGGGCTTGCGGTCCAGGAATTCCTGGAAACCGGCGCGGCGGAAGCAGCAGGCGCGCGAATCGACCACCGCATCGGCGCAGAACGGGCTGCGCTCCTCCATCGACAGCCCGAGGAAATCGCCCGGCAGCAGGAAGCCGACGATCTGCCGCCGGCCGTCCGGCAGGAGCGAATAGAGGCGGATCGTGCCGGCGAGGACGTTGAACACGACGTCGGACCGGTCTCCTTGGATCGTCAGAACCTCGCGCGCGGCGAAACTCCGGCGCTCGGACAGCTGGGCCAGTTCGGCGAGTTCCTCGTCGACCAGCGCGCCACAGATGCTGACCGGCCTCAAGTCGCAGTTCATGCACCCCGCCTGCGGGGCGAGCAGAGCCGCCGGCAGATCCGGCGGAGCGTCGAGGAGGAGCGCGTCTGAAGGCGGCATCATCCCGCGATCCTAGCCGTTGCGGCTGACGGGACTTTGACCTGGATCAACTTCGCCGGGGAAAACGAGGCCTTCGGTTTGCAGGTGGCCCGCGCTCAGCGGGACAGGCGCGGGCGGCACAGGATCGGGCCGTAAGCGAGTGCGAAGCCCGCGAACGCCGCCACCCAGGCGAGTCCCGCGATCCACAAAAGCCACGCGGCGGACGGCACGAGGGCCGCTCCGATCCGCGCGACGGCGGCGACGAGGACCAGGCCGAACACGGCCTCCGTCGCGCGGTCCGCGACGAGGTCGCGCCCGGTATGGCCGAGGCTCGCCCGTGTCATGACGGCGAGCGTCATGGCGCCGATGGCGCCGCCGGTCCAGGCATGGATGCCGGCCGTCTCCGGGACGAGGCCCCAAATGCCCGCCCCGAGGAGCACGAAGCCGATCGGCACGAACACGTAGCCGAGATGCAGGATCAGAACGAGACGGTCGGACAGGGTCCGATCCCCGGCCCAACGGGCGAGCCGGACCGCCTGGATGCAACCCGCGAGGATCAGCGAGGCGGCCGTCCAGGCTGATTGCGGCGCCGCGGCCCACGCCGCCAGAGCCGCGAGGCCGATCGCGAGCGAGACGATATCGAACCGTCCGAACGGCACCGGCAGCCGCCCCTCGCCCCGCCGGGCCAGCCAGTTTCGGGTGAAGCTCGGAATGATGCGGCCGCCGATCAGCATCACCAGAAGGATGGCGACGGCGAGCCCGATCCGGATGCCGGTCTCGGCCGTTCCGTGCCGCGCCGCTTCGATGTGGAAGGTGACGTTGCCGAGCGCGAAACAGGTGACGAGCAGCAGGACCGGCAGGTTGCGCCAGTTCCGCCCGGTCACGACCTCCCGCGCGACGACGAGAACGACGCCGATCAGGAACGCGCAATCGATCGCGGCGGCCGCCTGCCAGCCGATGACGGCGGAGAACGCCACGGCCGGCCGACCCGCCGCCCATAGGAGAACCAGCCCGAGAAGGGGATTGCCCTGGAGCGGCATGCGGCCGGTCCAGTTGGGGATCGCGGTGAGGAGGAAACCCGTGGTGACGGCCGGCAGGTACCCGTAGAGCAGCTCATGCACATGCCAGTCTCGGGGGGCGAAGGCCGTCGGGACGTCGATCCAGCCGAACCACAGCGGCAGCAACAGCACCATCGCCAGCGCGGCCTGGAGGGCGCCCATCAGGAAGAACGGCCTGAAGCCGTAGGAAAGGATGGCGGGGCCACTATAGTCCCGGAGCCTGGGAATCGGTGCCATGGCTCGGGCTAGCGCCCGGTGACGTCGCGATCTTTGCGCTTGATCAAGGAGTGCGGCTCGGTCGAGATCGGCATGATGCCGCGGCGACGAGAGGCCATCCGGATATGAAGGATATCGACGCGGCCCGGATTGCCGGGCTTCCCGTGTTCTCGGGAGCCTCGCCGGCACAGATCGAGGCGATTCTCGCAGAGGCGCGCCAAACGGCCTATCCCAAGCGGCACCCGATCTTCCGGCAGGGAGACAGGGCCGAGTCGTTCTGGCTTCTGCTCGAGGGCCGATTGCGAGCGATCAAGCTCACGCCGGAGGGCGAGCAGGTGATCGTCCGTCATGTCGGGCCGGGCGAACTCTTCGGCATCGCCGTCGCGATGGGCCGGCCCGTCTACCCGGCGACCGCCATGCCCCTCGTCGACAGCCACGCTCTCGTCTGGCCGTCCTCGGCCTGGCACCGTCTCGTCGAACGCTGCCCGCCCTTCGCGACGGCCGCGCTTCACGCGGTCGGGGATCGCCTGAGCGACGCCCATGCGCAGGTCGTGGAGATGTCGACGCAATCCGTCGAACGCCGCATCGCCCATGCCCTTCTCCGCCTCGCCGGCCAGGCCGGACGTCCGCTCCCCTCGGGCACGGAGATCGACATGCCGCTCTCGCGCCAGGACATCGCCGAGATGACCGGGACGACGTTGCACACCGTGAGCCGCATCCTCAGCGCCTGGGAGGCACGGGGTCTCGTCGGGGGCGGGCGGCGCAGGATCCACATCCTGGATGCCGAGAGGCTCACCGCGCTCGCCTCCGGCGAGACCACGCAGCCGGACGGGCCGGAATCGGCGCGCCGCTAGGGCAAGGGCCGGCGGAGCCCATTGCGCTGGCGCAAAGACGCCCCCACCCGCTTCGCTAAAACCGGCCCAGCTGAGTCTGCGGCAATTGTCGTCGCGGGTCGCAAGGCTGCGGACATGAAGCCGGTCGCGGACCGTCGGCCTCGGGTCCGGAGCGAAGCAAGGGGCGGGTGCCGTGATCGGCCAACTCACGAAGAACGAGCGACAGAATGCGCTCGCCATCCTGATCGCGATGGCGGTCGGCGGTCTCGTCATGACGATCGGCGGGCGCAACTCGCTGCTCGGCGTCCATGGCGGCCTGGTGCTCATGATCGCCGTCGTCGGCATCTTCGCCATGACCGCGACGCTGAAGCTTCCCGATCCCGCCGAGGATCGGCTGAACGCCTATTACGACGACCCGACCAAGGTCGGCATCATCATTTCCATGGTGTGGGCGGTGGCCGGCCTCTTCGTCGGCGACTGGATCGCCTGGCTGCTCGTCTTCCCGGATCTCACCTTCGACGCCGCCTGGGCGAGCTTCGGCCGTCTGCGGCCGGTTCATACGAGCGGCGTCATCTTCGGCTTCGGCGGCAACGCGCTGATCGCCACCTCCTTCTACGTCGTGCAGCGGACCTGCCGGGCCCGCCTGCCCGATCAGGTCACGCCCTGGTTCGTGCTCTTCGGCTACAACCTGTTCTGCGTCATCGCCGCGACCGGCTACCTGATGGGCGTCACCCAGTCGAAGGAATATGCCGAACCGGAATGGTACGCGGATCTCTGGCTCGTCGTCGTCTGGGTCGTGTATTTCCTGCTGTACCTGCGCACGCTGTCGCGGCGGAAAGAGCCGCATATCTACGTCGCCAACTGGTACTACATGGCCTTCATCCTGGTCGTGGCGGTCCTGCACATCGTCAACAACCTCGCCGTGCCGGTCTCCTTCGGCAGCGAAAAGGCCTATTCCGCCTTCTCCGGCGTGCAGGATGCGATGACGCAATGGTGGTACGGCCACAACGCCGTCGCCTTCTTCCTCACCGCCGGCTTCCTCGGGATGCTCTACTACTACCTGCCCGTGCGGGCGGGGCGGCCGATCTACTCCTATCGGATGTCGATCATCAGCTTCTGGGGCATCACCTTCTTCTACATGTGGGCCGGCTCCCACCACCTGCACTACACGGCCCTGCCGCAATGGGTTCAGACCCTCGGCATGACCTTCTCGGTGATGCTGCTGGTGCCCTCCTGGGCCTCGGCCGGCAACGCGCTGATGACGCTCAACGGCGCCTGGGACAAGGTGCGGGACGACGCGACGCTGCGCTTCATGTTCGTCGCGGCGGTGTTCTACGGCCTCTCGACCTTCGAGGGCTCCTTCATGGCGATCCGCGCCGTGAACTCGCTCTCGCACTACACTGACTGGACGGTCGGCCACGTCCATGCCGGCGCCCTCGGCTGGGTGGCGATGATCACCTTCGGCGCGATCTACGCCTCGGTGCCCTGGCTCTGGAAACAGGACAGGATGTATTCGGCCAAGCTCGTCGAAGTTCACTTCTGGCTCGCCGTGGCCGGAACGCTGATCTACGTCTTCGCCATGTGGAATTCCGGCATCATCCAAGGACTGATGTGGCGGACCTACAACGACAGCGGAACGCTCGCCTATTCGTTCATCGAATCCCTCGTGGCGATGCGGCCCTACTACATCGCACGCGCCATCGGCGGCCTGCTGTTCCTGCTCGGCGCCCTGGTCGGTTGCTACAACATCTGGATGACCATCCGCATGGCGCCGCGTGAATCGGCCAAGGCCGACAGGCCCGAACCCGGCGCCGCGGGCGCGCCGGTTCTCCAGCCCGGAGAGTAAGGACGATGTTCGGTCTTCATTATCGCCTCGAACGCAAGGCGATCGGGCTCGTGCTCGCCATCATCGGCGTCTCCTCGATCGGCGGCCTCGTCGAGATCGCGCCGCTGTTCACGATCCATCAGACGGTGGAGGACGCACCCAACATGCGCGTCTACACGCCGCTCGAGGTCGCCGGCCGCAACATCTACATCCGCGAGGGCTGCTACGCCTGCCATTCGCAGATGATCCGCACGCTCCGCGACGAGGTCGAGCGCTACGGCCCGTACTCGCTCGCGGTGGAATCGAAGTACGATCACCCGATGCTGTGGGGCTCGAAGCGGACGGGGCCGGACATCGCCCGGCTCGGCGGCAAGTATTCGGATGCCTGGCACGTCGCGCATCTCATCAATCCGCGCGACGTCGTGAAGGAATCGATCATGCCGGGCTATCCCTGGCTGGCGAGGACCTCGCTCGCGAGCGAGGATCTCGGGCTGCACCTGAAGGCGCTGCGCCGGGTCGGCGTCCCCTATACCGACGAGATGATCGAGCACGCCTCGAACGACGCCTACGGCCAGTCGGCCCCCGACTCGTCGGCGGCCGAGGGCGTCACCAAGCGGTACGGCGAGGCGACGAACGTGCGCGCCTTCGACGGCAATGCCGGCCGGCTGACGGAGATGGACGCGCTGGTCGCCTATCTCCAGATCCTCGGCAGGCTCACCGACGCGGCCACCAAGCCCGTCGCCTCGGCGGAGAAGTGACCGCGATGGAAGTCGATCACCAAACCCTCGTCTGGTTCTCGAAGTCCTTCGGGCTCTTCTACCTCATCGGCCTGTCGCTCGCCGTCGTCGCCTACGCGTTCTGGCCGTCGAACAAGTCGTCTTTCGATCAGGCCGCGGGGTCGATCCTCCGCGAGGAGGACAAGCCGTGGCGATAGAGGAACGCGATTCCCATACCGGCTACCTGACGACCGGCCACGAGTGGAACGGCATCAAGGAGCTGAACACGCCGGTGCCGAAGGCGGTCTACGTCTTCCTGATCGCGACCGTCGTGTTCACCGTCGCCTATATCGTGCTGATGCCGGCCATCCCGCTCGGCGTCACCTTCACGAAGGGGCTGCTCGGGCTCGACGATCGGCGCGAGGTCACGCGCGCCGTCGAGGACGCCGCGGCCGAGCGCGCCGTCTGGACGAAGCGCATCGAGACCGGCAGCTATCAGGACGTCGCGGCCGATCCGGCTCTGATGCGCTCCGTGCGGCAGACCGGGCGCACGCTCTTCACCGATAACTGCGCCGTCTGCCACGGCACGGACGCGAAGGGCGGCCACGGCTATCCCAGCCTCGTCTCGGGCTCGCCGCTCTGGGGCTCGGATGCGGACAGCATCGCCGAAACCATCCGGGTCGGCATTAACGCCACGCATCCGAAGACGCGGGTCGGGCAGATGCTGGCCTTCGGCCGCGACGGCATCCTTCAGCGGGCGGACGTCGACAACGTGCTGGATTACGTGCTGACCCTCTCGGGCCAGCCCCCGGTGCGGAAGGCGACGCCCGAGCAGCTCGCCGCCGGCAAGGCCACCTTCGCCGCGCAATGCGTGTCCTGTCACGGCGAGGACGGCAAGGGGAAGGCCGATCTCGGCGCGCCCGACCTCACCGACCGGCACTGGATCTATGGCGGAGACGCGCAGTCGATCCTGACCACGATCTGGAACGGTCGCCAGGGCCACATGCCGTCGTGGGAGGATCGGCTCAGCCCGGTCGACCGCAAGATCCTGACGCTCTACCTCATGGACCTGAGGAAGAGCCCGTGACCGAGCCCGCCGAGCACGCGCCGCGGCGTTCGCGCCGCCGCCTGACGGTCTGGCTCCTGGTCGGAGCCGGCCTCGCGCTGTTCGGCGCAGCCAACGCGCATCTCGTCTACGTGGCTTTCAGCTCGCAGCCCGATTGCGTGGCCCATATGAAGCCCGGCCAGGCCGGGGGTTCGCCATCCGGCTTCGCCGCGGCACGATCCGCCTGCGCATCCGGCTGACGGTTTGACGGGACGAAACCGACGATGACGACGCTCCCCGCAGTTGCTCCTCCCCTCGCGCCGAAGTCGCGCTGGAAGCGCGACCTCACGCCCTCCGCCGCGACGGAATGGCTGGCCGCCGGCTGGCGCGACCTTCTGGTCCGCCCCTCGACGAGCCTCGTCTATGGCGCCTCCGTCTTCCTGATCTCGGTCGCGACCGTGATCGGCCTGTTCCGCTTCGGCTGGGACTACATCCTGTTCCCGGCCTTCGCGGGCTTCATGGTGGTCGGGCCGATCCTCGCCGTCGGACTCTACGAGAAGAGCCGGCGGATCGAGCTCGGCATGCCTTTCTCGCTGAGGGACATGCTGTTCGTGAAGGCGGCCTCGAGCGGCCAGTTGCTGTTCATGGGCGTCCTGCTCTGCATGCTGATGCTGCTGTGGATGCGCACGGCCGTCATCATCTACGCCCTGTTCTTCGGCCTGCGCCCCTTCCCGGGCCTCGAACACGTCGCCGCGATGCTGTTCACGACCGGGACCGGCTGGGCGATGCTGATCGTCGGCACGGCGATCGGCGGCCTCTTCGCCGCCTTCGCCCTCGCCATCAGCGCCTTCTCGGTCCCGATGATGCTCGACCAGCGGATCGACGCGCTCACCGCGATGGGCCGCAGCACGGCGCTGGTCTGGCACAACCTGCCCGTGATGCTGACCTGGGGCGCGATCGTCGTCGGCCTCTTCCTCGTCGGCCTCGCGACCAGCCTCCTCGGACTGATCATCGTCTTCCCGGTCCTCGGCCACGGCACCTGGCACGCCTATCGTGCGATGCGGGACTGAGGGCCGGCCGTGACCTGCTGCGCCGCCTCGCTCGCCATCGCGGCGCAAGGCTCCGACCTCGCTTCGCGGCCGCGCGAGGAATTGCTGCTCGCGAGCCGGGAGATCGGCCCGGATCTGCGGCAGAGCGACCTCTCCGTTCCCTCGATCCATTGCGGCGCCTGCATCCAGCGGATCGAGCGCGTCCTCGGGGCGCTGCCGGGGGTCGAGCATGCCCGCGTCAACCTCTCGACGCGGCGCGTCTCCGTGCGCTGGCGCGGTGAGGCGCCCCCTCCCCTGATCGAGACCCTCGCCGCCGACGGCTACGCGGCCCATCTCGACGACGGCACCGACGAGCCGAAGGACCGGACCCTCGGCCAGCTGATCCGGGCGCTCGCCGTCTCGGGCTTCGCCGCCAGCAACATCATGATCTTCTCGGTCTCGATCTGGTCCGGCGCCGAGCCCGAGACGCGGGACCTGTTCCACTGGCTGTCGGGCCTGATCGCGCTCCCCGCCCTCGCCTATGCCGGCCAGGTCTTCTTCCGCTCGGCCTGGAGCGCGCTGCGGCATGGCCGCACCAACATGGACGTGCCGATCTCGATCGGCGTTCTCCTCGCCTTCGGCATGAGCGTCTACGAGACGGCGCATGGCGGCCCGCATGCCTATTTCGACGCCTCGGTCTCCCTCCTCTTCTTCCTGCTGATCGGCCGCACGCTCGACCACGTGATGCGGGAGCGTGCCCGTGTCGCGGTCAAGGGCCTTCGCGGCCTCGCATCGCGGGGCGCACTGGTTCTGGAGGCCGACGGCTCGCGGAGCTACCGGCCGCTGCCGGAGCTCGAGCCCGGCATGACGATCCTCCTCGCGGCGGGCGAGCGCGTGCCGGTCGATTCGCTGGTGCTCGACGGACGTTCGGATCTCGACGCCTCGCTCGTGTCCGGCGAGAGCGCTCCGCGCGACGTCGTCCCGGGGACGCGGCTCGAAGCGGGGACGCTGAACCTGACGGGGCCGCTGGTGGTGCGGGCCGAGGCGAGCGCGGGCGATTCCTTCCTCGCCGAGATGCTGCGCCTGATGGAGGCCGCCGAAGCCGGCCGGTCGCATTACCAGCGCATCGCCGAGCGGGTATCGCGGCTCTATGCGCCGGTCGTCCATCTCGCGGCGGCGCTGACCTGCCTCGGCTGGGTCCTCGCGACCGGCGACTGGCACCGCGCGATCACCATCGCGATCGCGGTGCTCATCATCACCTGCCCCTGCGCCCTCGGCCTCGCGGTGCCGATGGTCCAGGTCGTCGCCGCCCGGCGGCTGTTCGAGGCCGGAATCATGGTCAAGGACGGCGGCGCGCTGGAACGGCTCGCCGAGATCGACGCGGTGGTGCTCGACAAGACGGGGACGCTGACGCGCGGCGAGCCGAGACTGGTCGCGGGCGAGGCGGTGGACGAGGCCGCACTCGGCATCGCGGCCGCCATCGCCGCCCATTCCCGCCATCCCTATTCGCAGGCGGTCTCGGAGGCCGCACGCGCGCGCCTCGGTCCGGTGCCGCCCGTGGCGCCGGGCGATGTCAGCGACCATCCGGGCTCCGGCCTCGAGGCCCGGCTCGACGGCGCGCTCTGGCGTCTCGGACGGGCCGACTGGGCCTTGGCGGAAGACGCGCCGGGCCGCGGCTCGGACGGCGTCGTCCTCGCCCGGGACGGCCGGCTCGTCGCCACGTTCCGGTTCGAGGATCGCCTCCGCGAGGATGCGCGCGCGGCGGTGTCTGCGATGACCGCGAACGGGCTCTCGGCCGAAATCCTGTCCGGTGACGCCGAGCCCCCCGTGCGGCAGGTCGCGCAGGCCCTCGGACTTCCCTGGCGGGCGCGCATGGTGCCGAGCGGCAAGGTCGCCCATATCGCCGAGCGGGCGCGCGAGGGCCGGCGCGTCCTCATGGTCGGCGACGGGCTCAACGACGCCCCCGCCCTCGCCGCCGCGCATGCCTCGATGGCGCCGGCCAACGCGGCCGATATCGGCCGCAACGCCGCCGACCTCGTCTTCCTGCGCGAGAGCCTGCTCGCCGTGCCCCAGGCCCTGTCGGTGGCGCGGGAGGCCCGGACGCTGGTGCGCGAGAACCTCTTCATCGCGATCGGCTACAACGCGATCGCCGTGCCGATCGCGGTGCTCGGCTACGTCACGCCTCTCGTCGCGGCGATCGCCATGTCGCTGTCCTCGATCATCGTCGTCGCGAATGCCCTGCGCCTGTCCGGCCGGACCATGCCCGTCCGGCGGGAACCGGCCGCGCCGGCTCCCACCCTGTCGTCGCAGGTCGCGTGATGGACGATTTCCTGTTCCTGGTGCCCATCGCCCTCGCCCTCGGGCTGGCGGGCCTCCTCGCCTTCATGTGGTCGCTCAGGAGCGGCCAATACGACGATCTCGACGGGGCCGCCGAGCGCATCCTGTTCGAGGACGACCGCGACAGTCCCTCCTCCGCGCCCTCGCCCTCGCCCTCGCCTTCCCCAGCGCCCAGCCGAGGGCCGAAGCCGTGACGGCATCGCGCTTCCTCTTCGCGGCCGTCTGCCTCCTCTGGGCGGGGATGGTGCTCGGCGTGTCGTTCCTGGCGACGCCCGCGAAGTTCCTCGCGCCCAGCCTCTCGCTGCCCGTCGCGCTCGATGTCGGCCGACACACCTTCGCGACCTTCGCGAAGGTCGAGTGGGTCGTCGTCGCCCTGCTCGCGGCGTCCGCCCTCGCGACCGACATCCGTCGGATGGCCGCCGCGACCGCTCTCGCCATGGCGGTGCTGGTCGCGATCCAGGTCTTCGCGCTGATCCCGGATCTCGATCGGCGGGTCTCGATCTACCAGGCGGGACAGGTCCCTCCCCCGTCTCACCTGCACATGGTCTATATCGCGATCGAACTGCTCAAGGTCGTCGTCCTCGCCACGGGCGCGATCGCAGCATGGCAGATCGCAGCCCCTCGTCCCGGACGAGATAGCGCAGGCCGATAACAGCCGCCGCGAGGCCGGCGGCCGCCCCGACCGCGATCGCCCAGCGCGGCCCGAACGTGTCCGCGACCCAGCCGATGAGCGGGCCGCCGACCGGCGTCGTGCCCATGAGAAGCGCCATGTGAATGGCCATCACCCGCCCCCGCATCGCAGGCTCGCTCGACAGCTGGACGAGGCTGTTGGCGCCGGTCGTGAAGCTCTGGGTGGCGATCCCGACGAGGACGAGCACGAGGCCGAACAGGGCGTAGTTCGGCATCGCCGCGGCGACGGCGAGGCCGAGCCCGAACAAGGCCGCGGCCCCGGTCAGCGTGAGGATGCCCGGCCGCTCCCGGCGCGCGGCCAGAAGCGCGCCCGCCACGGAGCCGACGGCCATGCACGAGGTCAGGAGGCCGAATTCGGCCGAGCCGACCTGAAAGACCTGAACCGACATCGACGAGATGAAGATCGGAAAGTTCAGCCCCAGCATGCCGATGAAGAAGAGCATCAGAAGGATCGCCCGCAGGTCTGGACGGCCCGAGACGTAGCGGAGGCCGTCGGTCAGCGAACCCGCCGTCAGGATCGGCCGCACCCTCGCCCCGGCGCCGACGCGGCGCAGCAGCCCGAGCGCGACGAGCACGGGGACGAAGGAGAGTGCATTGGCGAGGAAGACCCAGCCGCTGCCGGCGGCCGCGATGACGAAGCCCGCGATCGCCGGGCCGATCGTCCGTCCGAGGTTGAAGGAGGCCGAATTCAGGGCGACCGCGTTCGACAGATGCGCCTCGTCGACGAGGTCGGACACGAAGGTCTGGCGCGCCGGCGCATCGAAGGCGGACACGCACCCGAGCAGGAAGGCGAAGACGAACACGTGCCAGAGCGCGACGAGGCCCGTCACGACGAGGGCGCCGAGACCCAGCGCCAGCAGCCCCATCGCCGCCTGCGTCGCGAAGAGCAGCCGCCGGCGGTCGAAGCGGTCGGCGGCCCAGCCGGTCACGGGCAGCAGAAGGATCTGCGGCCCGAACTGCAGCCCCATCACGATTCCGACCGCCGTCGCGTTCCGGTCGGTCAGTTCGGCGAGGACGATCCAGTCCTGGCCCGTCCTCTGCATCCAGGTCCCGATGTTCGAGACCAGCGCCCCCGCCGCCCAGACGCGGTAGTTGAACCCCGCGAGCGACCGGAAGACGGCGCTCACCGGAGGAGCCCGCTCAGCCCCGCGGGTCGAGCCCCAGCATGATCTCGGCGTTCTGCACCGCCGCGCCCGAGGCGCCCTTGCCCAGATTGTCGAGCCGGGCGACGAGGAGGGCCTGGTCGCCGCGTCCGTAGACGCGCAGCTCCATCAGGTCCGTCTCGTTCAGGGCCTCCGGCTCGAGCCGGTCGCCGGGCGATGCCGCGACCACCGTGACCTGGCCGTCGGCCGCATAATGCGCCTTGAGCGCGGCCTCGAGATCGGACGGCGACGGCCGCCCCGGCAGCGTCGCGAGATGCAGCGGCACCGAGACCAGCATCCCCTGCCGGAAATTCCCGACCGAGGGGATGAAGATCGGCCGCCGGGTCAGCCGTGCATAGGCCTGCAGCTCCGGCAGGTGCTTGTGCTCGAAGCCGAGACCGTAAAGTTCGAACGAATTGCCCTTACCGCCTTCGAAGAGCTCGATCATGCCCTTCCCGCCGCCGCTATAGCCCGAGACGGCGTTGACCGAGATCGGATGATCGGCGGGGACCAGCCCGGCGTCGACGAGCGGCCGGATGAGGGCGATGCCGCCGGTGGGGTAGCAGCCGGGATTGGCGACGCGCTTCGCCGCGGCGATCGCCTCGCGCTGGCCGGGCGCGAGTTCGGCGAAGCCGTACGCCCAGCCTTCCGCGACGCGATGCGCGGTCGAGGCGTCGAGGAGACGGGGGGCCGAGGCGCCGAGTTCGTCCGCGAGCGCGACGGTCTCCTTCGCGGCCTCGTCCGGCAGGCAGAGGATGACGAGATCGACCTCCTCCATCATGGCCTTGCGCGCGGCCGGATCCTTGCGCTTCGCCGGATCGATGCTGCGAATCTCGAGGTCGGCGCGCCCGGCGAGCCGTTCGCGGATGCCGAGGCCGGTCGTGCCGGCCTCGCCGTCGATGAAGACGCGGGCGACCCGCGCCTTGGTCTCGGCCTTGCTGGGAACCTCTGCGAGCGTGCTGCTCATGGATCGTCACCCGGTTCGGAGAATGCTGGATACGAAAAAGCCGCGCGGCGGCGCGGCTCCGACGACAGGACCTCGCAGGCCCGCGACAAAGCACGCTAGGGCGTGGAACGTCGGATCGGTCGTCGCGTCATCATGGGCGGGATATGTCGTCCGCGCCCATTGCTGTCAATGCGTCCCACCCATCGGGCGCCTTGCGGAACATTAGCGGAACGGTTACTATGTTCCTGCTTTGTTTCGACATTCCGAGTCGGCCGTGGCAGGTACTCGGGTCCGGAGGCGACCATGCTGACCCGCAAACAGAACGAACTCCTGCGTTTCATCCACGAGCGGGTGCGTGACAGCGGCGTACCCCCGTCCTTCGACGAGATGAAGGAGGCGCTGGAGCTCAAGTCGAAATCGGGCATCCACCGGCTCATCACGGCCCTGGAGGAGCGCGGCTTCATCCGCCGCCTGCCGAACCGGGCCCGGGCGCTCGAAGTGATCCGGCTGCCCGAGGGGATCGCCCGTCCGCGCCTGCCGCCGAACGTCGTCGAGGGGAATTTCGGCAAGGCCCGCGCCCCCGCGCCGGCCGCGGTCGCCGAGGGGCCTCGCCCCGTCTCCATCCCGGTCATGGGACGCATCGCCGCCGGCACGCCCATCTCGGCCATCCAGCACCCCTCGCACGCGATCACCCTCTCGCCCGACTTCCTGATGTCGGGCGGCGAGCATTACGCGCTCGAGGTGAAGGGCGATTCGATGATCGAGGCCGGCATCCTCGACGGCGACACGGTCGTCATCAAGAAGCAGGACGTCGCCAACACGGGCGACATCGTCGTCGCGCTGATCGACGACGAGGAGGCGACGCTGAAGCGCCTGCGCCGGCGCGGCTCCTCGATCGCCCTCGAACCCGCCAACCCGGCCTACGAGACGCGCGTGCTCGGACCCGACCGCGTGCGCATCCAGGGCAAGCTCGTGAGCCTCGTGCGGCGCTACTGAGGGGCCGTCATGAGAGGGGGCCGGATACTCCCTCGCTCCTCATCCTGAGGCGCTCGGCCCGCATCGCGGACGGTCCCGAGATGCGCTCCGAAGGATGCCGAAGCCGGCACAGCCGACTTGGGGTGCCGAGCTTCGACGGACGCACCACCGTCGGCCGTGCTTCGAGGGCGACCTCCGCTCGCACCTCGGCATGAGGTGAGGTGTGGAATGGTCGCCGGACGCCGTGGCTCAGGGCTCCGCGTCGTCCTCCGTGGCGGATGACGGCGCGGCTTCCGATGGAACGCTCGGGGCCGTCCGGGAGGGGGCCGGACGCCTCGGCAGCCAGGGACGCGTCTCGCCGGGGCGTCGCGCCGTCTCCATGACGAAGCCGCCGCCGGGTCCCGTCCGCAGGCTCGTCGCGCCCTGGGCTGCGAGGCGGTCGCGGTCGAGGATCACGGCGGCCGCGCAACCGGGCGGAGCCGGGAGGCGCGAGACGACCACCGCCGCGCGCCGGCAATCCTCGGCGAAGCCGCGTCGGTCGGTCAGGTGCGAGACCGCGCGCCCGTCGGGAAGCCGGGCCGTGCAGCCGATCCGGTCGCAGGAGACGCCCCGGCGCAGCGTCGGGTCCTTCGGATCGCGGGCATCGCCGTCGGCCCGAAGCCATTGCGTCGCCGTGAAGGCGGCGACCGATCCGACGAGGACGAGCCGTCCGTCGGCCCCTCGGATCGCGGCGCCCGATCCGTCCCGCGCCGCGATGACGTCCGGCCGCTCGGCGCGCGCCGCCAGCAGCAGCCCGGCGAGAAGCGGCACGAGCGCGAGGAGGCGCAGGCGCGAGACGGGGAGCGTCGCGAGAAGGAGGGCGAGCGCCAGCAGCAGGAGCGCACCCGTGCCGAAGGCCGGGGCGAGCACGGTCGAGCTCGGGAAGGACGCGACCCAGGCCGAGAGCTGCAGCACGCCCTCGACCGCCCAGCCCATGACGATCCAGACCCAGCGGTCGAGCCCGAAGGGCAGCATCAGGGTGCCGAGCACCGCCGCCGGCATGACGGCGAAGGAGACGAGGGGCAGCGTCGCCGCGTTCCCGATCAGCGCATAGGGCTGGAGGGCGTGGAAATGGAAGGTCCCGAAGGGCGCGGTCGCGATGGTGGCGACGAGGGTCGTGCCGATCGTGCCGAGGACGAGCGCGCCGAGCCATAGCCCCACCCGCCGGAGCGGATCGCCCGGCTCGGCCGGCCGCCGCCAGCGCCGCAGGGCTTCCGCGAGCGCGATCAGCCCCGCGACGGCGCCGTACGACATCTGGAAGGAAGGGCCGAGCAGCGCCTCCGGCTCGCGCGCGAGGACGACGAGGGCCGAGAGCGCGAGGTTGCGCAGCGAGAGGGCCGGCCGGTCGAACAGGATCGCGCCCTGCATGACGAGGATCATCACGAGCGAGCGCTCGGTCGCGACCTCCGCGCCCGAGAAGATGCAATAGGCGCTCGCCCCCGCCATCCCGACGAGCGCGGCGATCTTCTTGATGGGCCAGCCGAGGGCGAGCGCGGGCGAGAGGGCGAGGAGCGCCCGCGTCAGCCAGAAGAAGACCCCGGCGGCGAGCACCATGTGCAGGCCCGAGATCGACACGACATGGTAGATGCCGGCCGCCCGCAACACGTCGTTGGTCGCCTCCTCGATGAGGCCGCGCTTGCCGGTGACGAGCGCCGCGGCGACGGCTCCCGCCTGTCCGCCGATCGCCCCCGCGATCCGCTCCGTCAGCGCGTTCCGGGCGCCGTCGATCGCGGCGGCGAAGCGGAGGGAGGAGTCGGCCCCCTCCCCCGCGACGGGCTTCAGGGCGCCCGAGGCCGAGCCGACCGCGCCGATGCCGCGGAAATAGGCGTCGCGGGCGAAGTCGTAGCCGCCGGGCCGGGCGGCTTCGGGCGGCGGCAGGAGCCGCGCCGTGCCTTCGACCCGCTGCCCGGGCGCGAGCCCGGCGAGCGATCTCACGACGAGGCGCACCCGCTCCGGGCGCTCGCCCTCCTTGAGCGTGCCGATCGAGACGACCCGCAGCACCACCCGGCCACCGCCCGAGGCCCGCTGGTCGATCGATTCGACGAAGCCCACGACCTTCGCGACGAGCGTGCGGTCGAGGACAGGGGCACGCAGGGCCTCGATCCGCAGCAGAGCCGCGGCAAAGCCGAGGAGCAGGGCCGCCGCGCCGAGCAGCGCGATGGAGAGGCCGAACCGCGCCCGCGCCGCGAAGGCCGCGCCGCCGGAGACGATGCCGAGGACCAGCGCCGGCCAGGGCGACGGCGGCCCTTCGGCGGCGAAGGCGAGGAGGATGCCGCCCCCGAAGGCGACCGCGAGCCAGGGGAAGAGCCGCCGCTCCTCGATCTCGCGGCGAAGGCAGAGCCGCAGCCCGTCCCCGACCTCGCTGCGGAGGCGTCCGAGATCGAACGCCCCGACCCCGCTTCCGGCAAAGCCGGATGCGCCGAGGGCGCGCGCGGCCATCCGCGCCCGGCGGGGCGCGCCGCTGCCCTCTGGACCAGCCGCCTGCGGCATCGAGCCGTCGGGCTCCATGCCGCATCCGGGTGCATGCTAGATCATTTTCGCGCGGCGAGGGGAGCGGGATCCGCGACCTCGTTTTCCCGGTGCGATCCGGGCTCCACCCGCAGAGAAAATGCTGTAGAGAGCGCGTTCCGGTTCGTCGGCGCCGTCGCGCCCGCCGCTTCTCCCCCGAGACCCGCCATGGCCCCGTCCGCTCCCGTCGTCACGCGTTTTGCGCCCTCTCCGACCGGCTTCCTGCATATCGGAGGCGCGCGGACGGCGCTGTTCAACTGGCTTTACGCGCGCCGCTTCGGCGGGGCCATGCTGCTGCGGATCGAGGATACCGACCGCGAGCGCTCGACCGAATCCGCCATCGCCGCGATCCTCGACGGCCTGTCCTGGCTCGGCCTCGATTGGGACGGCGACGTGGTCTACCAGTTCGCGCGGGCCGAGCGTCACCGCGAGGTCGTCGAGACGCTGCTCGCGACCGGCGGCGCCTATCGCTGCTACGCGACGCCCGAGGAGCTCGCCGAGATGCGCGAGGCGGCGCGGCGCGAGGGGCGGCCCGCCCGCTATGACGGCCGCTGGCGCGACCGCGATCCGTCCGAGGCTCCGGCCGGAGCGAAGCCCGCGATCCGCCTCCGCGCGCCGCAGGAGGGCGAGACGGTGATCGAGGACGCCGTCCAGGGCCGCGTCGTCTGGCAGAACAAGGACCTCGACGATCTCGTCCTGCTGCGCTCGGACGGCAACCCGACCTACATGCTCGCCGTCGTCGTCGACGATCACGACATGGGCGTGACCCAGGTCATCCGCGGCGACGACCACCTCACCAACGCGGCCCGTCAGGCGCAGATCTACCAGGCGCTCGGCTGGGGCGTGCCGCGCATGGCCCATGTGCCGCTGATCCACGGCCCGGACGGGGCGAAGCTCTCGAAGCGCCACGGCGCGCTCGGCGTCGATGCCTATCGCGAGCTGGGCTACCTGCCGGCGGCCCTCCGCAACTACCTCGTGCGGCTCGGCTGGAGCCACGGCGACCAGGAGATGTTCAGCCAGGACGAGATGATCGCCGCCTTCGACCTCGGCCAGATCGGCCGCTCGCCCGCCCGGTTCGATTTCGCCAAGCTCGAGAACCTGAACGGCCACTACATGCGCCAGTCCGACGACGAGTCGCTGGTCGAGGCCATCGGACGCCTCCTGCCGACCCTCGGGCCGGCGCGGGGCCTCGGGCCGGAGCTGACGCCGGCCCTGCGCGGGATGCTGCTGCGCTCGATGCCGGGGCTCAAGGAACGGGCGAAGACGCTCGTCGAGCTGCTCGACAGCGCCTATTACCTCTACGCCCCCTCCCCGCTCGCGCTCGACGCCAAGGCCGACTCGATCCTCGACGCCGCCGCCCGTGCGAGGCTCGGTGCGGTGCGGGCGTTGCTCGCCGAGACCGCGGAGTGGAACGCCGCCGCGTTGGAGGCCGCCATCCGCGCCCATGCGGAGAGGACAGGGCTCAAGCTCGGACAGATCGCCCAGCCGCTGCGCGCGGCCGTGACGGGGCGGGGCACCTCACCGGGCCTTTTCGAGGTGATGGAGATCCTCGGACGCGAAACATCGCTCGCCCGGATCGACGCTCAGGCCCGCACTGGCGACACGGCTCCGATGAACGCTGCTTGAACGTGTCATGGTGATCCGATACCGACGCGGGAACGCCGCCCCGCCGAATTCCCAATCTCGGCGGTGAGGTCGAACTGGCTCGCCCGATGCATGTCGCCGCGAGCCCCCTGGTCAGAAAGGCATGCCCATATGAACGGCAACAGCAGCGCTGTGACCCTGCGCGACAAGACCGTGGAATTCCCGGTCAAGTCGGGAACGATTGGGCCTGATGTCGTCGACATTTCGAAACTCTACGCCCAGACGGGCGCCTTCACCTACGATCCCGGCTTCACCTCCACCGCGGCCTGCGAATCCAAGATCACCTATATCGACGGCGATCAGGGCATTCTCCTCTATCGCGGGTATCCGATCGAGCAGCTCGCCGAGCATGGCGACTTCCTGGAGAGCTGCTACCTCCTGCTCTACGGCGAATTGCCGACGTCGGCTCAGAAGGCCGATTTCGTCAACCGGGTCACGCGCCACACCATGGTGCACGACCAGATGAACCGGTTCTTCTCCGGCTTCCGCCGCGACGCCCATCCGATGGCGATCATGGTGGCCTCGGTCGGCGCGCTGTCGGCGTTCTACCACGACTCCACCGACATCCATGACGAAAACCAGCGGATGATCGCGCAGATTCGCATGATCGCGAAGATGCCGACGCTGGCCGCCATGGCGTACAAGTATTCGATCGGTCAGCCCTTCGTCTATCCGACGAACGATCTCGACTACACGTCGAATTTCCTCAAGATGTGCTTCGCCGTTCCGTGCGAGGACTACAAGGTCAACCCGGTTCTGTCGCGCGCACTGGACCGCATCTTTATCCTGCATGCGGATCACGAGCAGAACGCGTCGACCTCGACGGTGCGGCTGGCCGGGTCCTCGGGCGCCAATCCGTTCGCCTGCATCGCGGCCGGCATCGCCTGCCTGTGGGGTCCCGCCCATGGCGGCGCGAACGAGGCGGCGCTGAAGATGCTGGCCGAGATCGGCGGCCCCGAGAACGTCGCCAAATACGTCGCCAAGGCGAAGGACAAGAACGATCCCTTCCGCCTCATGGGCTTCGGCCACCGGGTCTACAAGAACTACGACCCGCGCGCCCGCATCATGCAGAAGACGACGCACGAGGTTCTCTCCGAACTCGGCATCAAGGACGATGCCCTGCTCGACACGGCCATCGAGCTCGAGCAGATCGCGCTGAAGGACGAGTACTTCATCGAGAAGAAGCTCTACCCGAACATCGATTTCTATTCGGGCATCACCCTCAAGGCGATGGGCTTCCCGACCTCGATGTTCACGGTGCTCTTCGCCCTCGCCCGCACGGTCGGCTGGATCGCGCAGTGGAAGGAGATGATCGAGGACCCGTCCCAGAAGATCGGCCGCCCGCGCCAGCTCTATACCGGCGAGACGCAGCGCGACTACACGACGATCGCCCAGCGCCGCTGAGGCGTTCGGCACGCGGATCGCGAGACGGATCAGGGCGCCTTCGGGCGCCCTTTTCGTTGGCCCTGGCAGGCAGTCCGGCAGCAGGAAACGATATGAGACCGAGCCCCATCCGCAGCTTCGACTACACCGTTCTTCTCTGCGCCCGGATGGAGGAGACACGCGCGTTCTACGCCGACGTGCTCGGCTTCCCGGTCGAAACCGACAAGCCGAATTGGGTCAGCTTCAGGATCGGCGCGATGTTGCTGACGCTTCGCCGACGCGGGGCCTGGAGCGTCTGCGACGATGGGCCGGCGGTTCCCGGCGCGGCTTCGGTGCAGCTCGCGTTCCGCGTACCGCCGCCGGACGTCGACGCCTGGCATGCGGAATTGTCCGCCAGGGGCGTGCCTATTCTGCGGGAACCGACCGACCTGCCGGACTGGAGGCATCGGACCTTGTTCTTCCGGGACCCGGAGGAAAACATCGTCGAGATCTACGCCGAATACTGACGCCAAACCTTCGTGCCGGCGCGTCGCTCACTCCGCTCATCCCGGCGAAAGCCGGGATCCGATCCCGCGGGCGGGCCTCGGCTTTCTCCAGGGAGAGCGGCGGTGCGGGGCAGCGTGATCTCGGTTCCGATCTGCGCTATGATCCGAACATGACGAGCCGGATCCCTGATTTCTCGACCCTCGATTTCACGGCCGCGGCCGTGCCGCCCCTCGCCGCGTCGGCCGCTTCCTGGCTGACGCCGGAGGGCATCGCGGTGAAACCCGCCTATGGCCCCGAGGATCGTGCCGGGCTCGACTTCCTGGACACCTATCCGGGCCTGCCGCCCTACCTCCGCGGCCCCTACCCGACGATGTATGTCAACCAGCCCTGGACGGTCCGGCAATATGCGGGCTTCTCCACGGCCGAGGATTCGAACGCCTTCTACCGGCGCAACCTCGCCGCCGGGCAGAAGGGCCTGTCGGTCGCCTTCGACCTCGCGACCCACCGCGGCTACGATTCTGACCATCCCCGCGTCTCGGGCGATGTCGGCATGGCCGGGGTCGCGATCGACTCCATCTACGACATGCGGACGCTCTTCGCCGGCATCCCGCTCGACCAGATGTCGGTCTCGATGACGATGAACGGCGCCGTGCTGCCGATCCTCGCGCTCTACGTCGTCGCCGCCGAGGAGCAGGGCGTGCCGCCCGAGAAGCTCGCCGGCACGATCCAGAACGACATCCTCAAGGAGTTCATGGTCCGCAACACCTACATCTACCCGCCCGCGGGTTCGATGCGGATCATCGGCGACATCTTCGCCTTCACGGCGCAGAACATGCCGAAGTTCAACTCCATCTCGATCTCCGGCTACCACATGCAGGAGGCCGGGGCGACGCAGGATCTCGAGCTCGCCTACACGCTCGCCGACGGCGTCGAATACATCCGTGCCGGCCTCGCGGCCGGCCTCACCATCGACCAGTTCGCGCCGCGCCTGTCCTTCTTCTGGGCGATCGGCATGAATTTCTACATGGAGGTGGCGAAGATGCGCGCCGCCCGCCTCCTGTGGGCGAAGCTGGTCAAGCAGTTCGGGCCGAAATCCGAGAAGTCGCTGCCCCTGCGCACCCATTGCCAGACCTCGGGCTGGTCGCTCGCGGCGCAGGACGTCTTCAACAACGTGCCGCGGACGATGATCGAGGCGATGGCCGCGACGCAGGGCGGCACGCAATCGCTCCACACCAACGCGCTCGACGAGGCGCTGGCGCTGCCGACCGACTTCTCGGCCCGCATCGCGCGCAACACGCAGCTCGTCCTCCAGCAGGAGAGCGGCACGACGCGGATCATCGATCCCTGGGGCGGCTCCTACTTCATCGAGAAGCTGACGGCCGATCTCGCCGCAAAGGCCTGGAGCCATATCCAGGAGGTCGAGAAGCTCGGCGGCATGGCCAAGGCCATCGAGGCCGGCATCCCGAAGCTGCGCATCGAGGAGGCGGCGGCGCGCACCCAGGCGCGGCTCGATTCCGGCGCTCAGTCGCTCATCGGCGTCAACAAGTTCCGCCCCGAGGAGGATCGTCAGATCGACGTCCTGCGCGTCGACAACTCGACCGTCCGCACGATGCAGCTCGACAAGCTGAAGCGCCTGCGCTCCGAGCGCAACGAGGCGGCGGTGAAGTCGGCCATCGCGAAGCTCGCCGGCGCCGCGAGCGAGGGTCAGGGCAACCTCCTCGCCCTCGCCATCGACGCCGCGCGCGAGAAGGCGACGGTCGGGGAGATCTCGGAGGCGCTGGAGCGCGTCTGGGGGCGCCACAAGGCCGAGATCAAGGCGATCTCGGGGGTCTACAGGCGGGAGGCGGGTGCGATGTCGCCGGCGATCGATCGGGTGCGCGTCCTCGTCGAGGCCTTCGAGGAGGATGACGGACGCCGCCCGCGCATCCTCGTCGCCAAGATGGGGCAGGACGGGCACGATCGCGGCCAGAAGGTCATCGCCTCCGCCTTCGCCGATCTCGGCTTCGACGTCGATATCGGGCCGCTCTTCGCGACCCCCGGCGAGGCGGCACGGCAGGCGATCGAGAACGACGTCCATATCGTCGGCGTCTCATCCCTCGCGGCGGGGCACCTGACGCTCGTCCCGGAGCTGAAGGCCGCGCTGAAGGAATATAGCCGCGAGGACATCATGATCGTGGTCGGCGGCGTCGTGCCGCCCGGCGATTACGACGCCCTCTACGCCTCGGGCGCCTCGGCCATCTTCCCGCCCGGCACCGTCATCGCGGATGCGGCCGAGAAGCTGCTGCACGAGCTGAACGGCCGACTGGGATACGGGGCGAAAGAAGCGGCGGAGTAGGGAAAGACGGCGAGCAGCAGAACACCTGCCTGATCCCTCCCCTTCAGGGGAGGGCGAGTCGGCGCCAGCCGACCGGGGTGGGGCTCGGCTCGGCAGGGATGTTCCCCACCTGGCTCGACGCTTCGCGTCGAGCAGGCCCTCCCCTCCGGGGAGGGATCAGGCCGTCGGCGGTTGGAGGGGCGAGGCCCCTCCCCTCCCTTAGAACTGGTACTTCATCGTCACCTTCGCGGTCCGGCCGGGCTCCGAGTAGTAGTCGCGCGGCTGGCTCAGCGTGCCGACGGGGACCGTGACGGCATCGAAGTACTTCCGGTCGAACACGTTGTAGACGCCCGCGTAGAACTGGACGTTCGGAAGCTGCGTCGGCTGCCACCAGGCGGTCACGTTCCAGATCGTGTAGCCCGGCGCGACGAAGCCGGCAGTCCCCCCGGTGAGCGACGCGACGTCGTCGCGCTTCGCCGCGATCTTGGTCGAGACCTCGGTGCCCCACACGCCCGTATCGTAGGCGAGGCCGATGATGCCCTGCATCGGCGGGATCGAGTTGATGAAGGTATCGTCGTCCTTGTTGATCCCGCGGACGTAGCTGAAGGAGCCGCGCACGCGCCAGTTCTCGAGGAAGAAGTAATGGGCGTTCGCCTCGAAGCCGTGGATTTCGGCCCGCGCGATGTTGCGATAGCTGCTGATGCCACCCTGCGGATAGAGGCCGCCGGGCGGTGCCGTCTGAATGGTTTCGATGAAGTTCTTGTAGTTCGTATGGAAATACGTCATCGAGCCGCCGAAGCGGGCGTCGCCGAAGCGGACGCCAACATCGATGCCGTCGCTCTTCTCCGGCCTGAGGTCGGCATTGCCGGTCCGCAGGTAGGTGCCGACCGCGCCGAACCGGCTGTAAAGCTCGTTCGCCGTCGGCGCCCGGAACCCCTTCGACCATTGCGCGAAGGCCGTGACGGTGCCGAGCCACGGCGTGTCGCGGACGACGTCGTATTCGACCCGCACGCGCGGCGACCAGGCCGAGTCGCTCGAGGACGGCGGCAGGCCGACCGGATGCGAGCCGCCATTGGTGTAGGACGGCGTGTTCTGGGGTCGCTCCTCGTACCAGTCGAACCGGACGCCCGGCGTGACGCGGAGCCTGTTGTCGAAGACGCCGATCTCGTCCTGGACGTAGAGGCCGACCATCTGGCCTTCGACCTTCGGCATGTCGGCCTGGTTGGTGTGGAGGTTGTTGCAGGCCGGCGAGAAGGCGAAGCTGCAGCTGTCGACGCCCGTCGAATATTGCGTCAGCGACGTCGTCCGCAGTTCCGTGCCCGCCAGCAGCCGGTGCGAGAACATGCCCGTGGTCATCGACTTGGCGACATGGCCGATGAAGCCGAAGGCGTTCTCTTCGTATTCGTTGTCGCGGCCGAAGGGGCCCCGCACGCTCGTGAAGCGATAGGCGTTCACGAGCGAGTTCCGCTTCACGCGCTGCCAGTAGAGATTGGCCGAGGCCTCATCCAGCCAGCCGCCCGCATCCTTGTAGTCGTAGGTCAGGGAGATGCGGTCGCGCGCGACGTCCTCGCCGCTGGAATGGAAGCCCGGACGATAATTGCCGGCCGCGGACACCGTGGAGGTCCGCGTCTGGATGCGGTCTCCGCGCCGGAACACCTCGCCGGTGATGCCGAAGCGGTGCACCTCGTCGACATAGTGGTGGATCTTGCCGAGGATGCCGTATTGCGTGAACGAGGCCGGGTTGGGCTTGGTGCGGGTCGATCCGATCGTCGCCACGCGGCCGTGGTTCTCGGTCTCCTCGCCGTCGCGCACGTTGCCTTGCAGCATGAAGTAGGTCTGGCCGAGGCGCGCAGCCCCCGCGGCGCTGCCGAACCAGGCCCGGTCCATGCTGTCATAGCCGGTCTTGGCCATGCCGCCGTAGGTGTTGTTGCCCTGGATGAGATTGCGCGGATCGAGCGTGCGCACCGCCAGCGCGCCGCCGAGCGTGCCCGGTCCGACGAGGCTCGCGCCGCCCGGACCCCGCACGAGATCGAGCGAGGACAGGGAATCGAAGTCGAAGGCGTTCGTCGCGCTGCTGCCGACCCGCGTATCCGTGATGAAGGACTGCCGGATGCCGTCGATGGTCGTCAGCACGCGCGGGCCGTCGAGGCCGCGGATGTTGATGCTGTTGTTATTGCGGTTGAAGCTGATGCCCGCCTCGACCGACCTGCCGAGATCCTGGATGCTCTGGATCTGAAGCTGGTCGAGTTCGGCGCGGGTCGTGGTGGTGGTGGTCGGACCCTGGAGCAGCGGCGAGCCGGCTGGCCGGCCCGAGCTTCCGGGCAGGAAAGCCGGCGTCGGTGCGGGGGTGGTCGGCACGACGGGCACGACCGCCGCCGCCGCAGGACGCGGAGCGGCGCGGCGCACGTCTCGCGCCCTCTGGCGCGGGCCGGCGCCCCCGGCCGCCTGGCGTGAGGCTGCGGCGCGCGGCCTCGCCTGATGCGGCGCATCGACCGTGACCGGGGGCAACACGCCGCCCGGCGCCTGGGCCAGGGCCGAACCCGGCGCGGCCACAAGAACGGCCCCGACCGCCGTTCCGCAATACAAAGCCCGCAACAGACCGTTCATCATCAGCGCCCCACATCGTCGATCGTGCCGCGCTTGTGTTCTTCTTTGAATCGATATGAACTGCGCAAAGCATCGTGACTGATCGGCGAGCTATTTCACCGAATAACGAATGTCAACGAATTGTATCGATCATTATCGAAAGTCGATATTATAATAATTACAAGCTTGATAGCCTATTTTCTTTATATCAATTACAGACTGTGCGTCGGCGCCGCGCAGCCCATCCGACCAGCGGGAGCCAGCCATGCCGGGCGCGTCCGCTTCTCCCGAGACGAGGCTCGGCCGGCGAGGCCCCTTGACGCCCTCCCGAGCTTGGCCCCTCCTCCCGGGGTGCAGCGGGCGAGGATGTCACCTTGAGACAGAACGACGAGCCGATCTGGAACCATGTCGACGCCAAGCGCGAGACCTTCGTCGCGCTGTCCGACCGGATCTGGGGCATGCCGGAGCTGAACTATGCCGAGCATCGCTCGGCCGAGGAGCACCGCAAGACGCTCGAGGCGGAAGGCTTCCGCGTCACGACGGGCCTCGCCGGCATCCCGACGGCCGTCATGGGCGAGGCGGGCGATGAAGGCCCGGTCATCGCCATCCTCGGCGAGTACGACGCCCTCCCCGGCCTCAGCCAGGAGGCGGGCGTCGCGGAGCACCGGCCCGTCGAGGCCGGCGGACCCGGCCATGGCTGCGGCCACAACCTCCTCGGCTCGGCGGCGATGCTCGCCGCGACGGCGGTGAAGGACTGGCTCGCCGCGCACGGGGTCAAGGGCCGCGTCCGCTATTACGGCTGCCCCGCCGAGGAGGGCGGCTCGGCCAAGGCCTTCATGGCCCGCGACGGGATCTTCTCGGACGTCGATGTCGCGATCTCATGGCATCCGGCCCATTTCTCGGGCGTCGGCAAGGCGAAATCGCTCGCCATGACGATCATCGACTTCGCCTTTGCCGGCCGCGCGGCCCATGCGGCCGCCGCGCCGCATCTCGGCCGCTCGGCGCTGGATGCGGTCGAGCTGATGAATGTCGGCGTCAACTACATGCGCGAGCACATGCCGGACGGCGCGCGCATCCATTACGCGGTGCTCGATTCCGGCGGCATCGCCGCGAATGTCGTCCAGGCCCACGCGAAGGTGCGCTACATCGTTCGCGCGGCCGATATCGGCCAGCTCAAGGCGCTGGCCGAGCGCGTGCGCAAGGTCGCGGACGGCGCGGCGCTGATGACGGAGACCCGGGTCGAGACCACGGTGATCGCCGGCATGTCGAACCTCCTCGGCAACCGCCCGCTCGAACGCACCATGCACGAGAACCTGATGCGGCTCGGCCCGCCCGATTTCGACGCCGAGGACCGCGCGCTCGCGGCGCAGTTCCAGGCGACGCTGGCGCCCGAGGACATCTCCTCCGCCTTCGAGGCGCAAGGGCTGCCCGTCGAGGCCGGCCAGCCGCTCTGCGACGCGGTCCTGCCGCTCGAGCGGGGCGGCATCGGCGGCATCGGCTCGACGGATGTCGGCGACGTGAGCTGGGTCGTGCCGACGGTCCAGGCCTGGGGTGCGACACTCGCCATCGGCACGCCCTTCCATTCCTGGCAGTTCACCGGCCAGGGCAAGGCGGCGGCGGCCCATAAGGGCCTCGTCCATGTCGCGAAGGTCATGGCCGGAACCGCCGTCGACCTTCTGCGCGACGAGGATCTGAGGACGGCGGTGGCGGCCGAGTTCGCCGAGCGGCGTGGCCCGAACGGCTACGAATGCCCGATCCCGCCCGAGGTGGCGCCCGCCCTCGACATGAGCCGGGCGGGCTGACGGGGCGATCCTCGCCTCACCGCGAGGCGAGCGCCTTCCGCTTCCAGCTGAGCCGGCTCTCGATCGCCTTCACGCGCGCCTTGTGCGCCGCCCAGAAGGCATTGCCGTCGACGACCACGCGCCGCCGTCCCCGGACGGCGAGCCCCGTCGAGGCGGCGCCGGCCGACGCCACGCGCGGCGATGCGGCCGCCGGACCCAGCGTCACGGCCGGCAGTTCGCCCTGCCCGAGGGGAGAGCCGAGCGCGGTGAGGTGAACCTTCGCGCGGCGGCAATACTCGACCGACAGCGCCGACATCCGCTCCTGTCCATGCCCCGCGCGGTACTTCATCAGCGTCCGGCAGAGATCGCCGCCGGCGAGCCGCCAGGCTCCGGCGAGGTAGCGCACGCCAAGACGGACATTGGTGCTCGGCTCGGCGAGTTCGTCGAGCGTGCCGGAGAAGCCCAGCATGGCTGCTGTCGAGGGCAGGACCTGCATCAGCCCGCGCTCGCCGACCCCGCCGACGACGCCGGGGTCGTAGCCGCTCTCGACCCGCATCACGGCATCCGCGACCTCGGCCGGCAGGCCGTGCTTGCGCGCCTCCTCCTCGGCCAGCGGGAAGTATTTCTCCCGGCCTCGCGGCAGAGCGCCCGCCTTGGGACGCGCGGCAGCCACGGCGGCCGTAGCGTCGAGAGCGGACGGGCGAGCCGGCGGCATCGGAGGCTCTGTCGCGAGGGCTGCGCCCCACGAGCAGGCCGCGATGACCGCACCCAGTCGAAGGCTCGCGCCGAACAGCATCGGTCGCCGAATGCCCATCTGCCCCTTCTACGCTCTCCAAACGCCGCCCGGGCCATCGCGAGCCCGAGGACACGCCACGTCCGTCGACATGAAGCGCCGGATCCGACCCTATCCGTGCGGGCTGTCGAGTTCGTTACCGAGGGCGACGCGCCCTTCTGGACCGCCATGGTGTCGCGGGACGCCGTGCTTTTATAATCACTCCGGACCACCCGCTGGGACCGGAAGCTCATGGCGCGATCGATGACAGGTGCGAGGGCATGACTAGGAACATCTTCAAAAATGAAGATTGGAACGCCTCGTCGGTGAGGACAAAACTCGCCGCCCGAAAAGCCAAACGTCTTCTATCCATCGGCTTTCTGTTTGTTTTTATCGCTCCTCTTGCCCTCTATCTGTTATTGACATTATTCGGTACGGGCGGCGGGCTTTTCAGCTATTTCATCTGGACAATCCTGTCATTGTTTTCGTCAGTGTTTCAGGTCGCTATCCCGCTGGCGATCCTGGCAGGCATCGCTTGGACAATTGTCTCGCGCAATCGTCCTGGGACACCGCCATCGGATCAAGCCTCGGGTCAGTCTCGGGCAGGCGGATCCGCTGCCGGCAACCCGGAGCTCAGAAAGCTTGCCCAAGCTGCGATCGAGCCCTCGACGCTCGCGTCGCTCGAATATTTACGAACCCAAGCACAGGAATCGGTCTCACGCCGGAAACGGCTGTTTATACCAGCCGGCATCGCAATCTCGTTCGGTCTCTTCTTCTTGATGACATGGGGCGGGAGGTGGCAAGCCTCGCCCGGGATGTTCTTGCCCATCATGGTCGGGCTCGGCGCAGCCGGCGGCTGGTTCCTGGCCACATTCGTTCCGGAGAAGGACTTCGCTCAGAAACTCAAGGACACGACCATACCGAGACTTCTCGCGAACTTCGGAGAATTTCACTCCAAAGCCGACGAGAAGCCGGACATAAGTCGGCTCGTCGAAACAGGCGTTCTACCGCGCCACTCCCGAATGACGGCCGATATGAGGATCTCGGGGATCTATCGCGATCGATGCGTCACCATCACCGAAATCACGC
The DNA here is from genome assembly GCF_004363955.1 of Enterovirga rhinocerotis. Taxonomy (GTDB): domain Bacteria; phylum Pseudomonadota; class Alphaproteobacteria; order Rhizobiales; family Beijerinckiaceae; genus Enterovirga; species Enterovirga rhinocerotis. The sequence continues at coordinate 1,259,349 of NZ_SNZR01000011.1, read as the reverse complement.
TGGAGAGGTCTTTCCGGACAGGCTGGTCGACCCGGTGGTCGATCGTCTTTCGAGGCCCGCTGATAGAACTGGCCGCTTCCGGCCCCTTTGGCTCTACCACGATCATGCGGGATGCCGAGGCCGGGACAGAACTGCCAGTGTCCAACGGACGTGCCCTGAAGCCGATCTCTATCGGCGACGATACGTTCGACGCGATCTATGCGACCTTTACCGACAATAAGGCCGGAGCGAGACAATGGCTCACATCTGCAATCGGCCGTCGGATCCTCACGATGGCCGACGGCAAAGGGTTCGCTCCTCCCTTTATTCTTCTCGAGGGCACGCAAATGCGTGCTGGATTTCACTGTTGGGACCTGCGGAACCTGCTCAAACCGCCGAATCCGCTCAGCCGTGATGTCGAGGCGCACGTGACTGCCCTCGAAGCGGAGCTCTCCGGAATTTTTTCGCTGGTGGATGCGCTCGTCGAGATCGAGCAGGCATACCATCGCGCCGACGCTGACAGACGGCACGGGCCTTAGGGTTCGCACCGCGGCGCATTTCGACATCGTCATCTGAGCGCGGCGTCGTCATCCGCAGAATTCGAAGGTCTCCGCCGGGTTGTCGCCGTTCTCGCGCAAGCGAAGGCGGCCCGACGGGGACCCGGGGGATTAGACTAAAGGGGGGATGTCTTCCGAGAGACTGCCGTTGAGCTTGGCCCGCGTGCTGATAACGTCCGGGCCAGACGACGAAGGCGCGGTACAGCGCCCGTTGCGGGAGGACATCGATGACGAAGCTCAATCGGCGCGCGATCCTCGCATCCGCGGCGGGCGCCCTTGCCGCCCCTCACCTCGCGCTCGCCCAGGCGACCTATCCGAACCGGCCCATCTCGATGCTGTGCCCTTGGGGCGCCGGCGGCGGGACGGACGCCACCGTCCGCATCGTCGCGCAGCTGCTGGAGCGCGAACTCGGCCAGCCCGTGAACGTGATCAACCGCACCGGCGGCAGCGGGGTCGTCGGCCATGCGGCGATCGCCGCGGCGGCGCCCGACGGCTACACGCTCGGCATCCTGACGGTCGAGATCAGCATGATGCACTGGCAGGGCCTGACGGAGCTGACCCCACGCAGCTACACGCCGCTCGCCCTCGTCAACGAGGATCCGCCGGGCATCCAGGTCAAGGCGGACGCGCCCTACAAGACCCTCAAGGACCTCGCCGACACCATCAAGAAGAGCCCGCCCGGCAGGCTGAAGGCCTCCGGCACCGGCCAGGGCGGCATCTGGCATCTCGCCCTGATCGGCTGGCTGCAGAGCATGGGCCTCGCACCGAACCATGTCGCCTGGGTGCCCTCGAACGGAGCCGCCCCCGCCATGCAGGACCTCGCCGCCGGCGGGCTCGACATCGTGCCCTGCTCGGTCCCCGAAGCGCGGGCGATGATCGAGGCGAAGCGCGCCCGCTCCCTCGCCATCATGGCCGAGAAGCGCAATCCCCAATTCCCCGACGTGCCGACGGTGGGCGAGGAGCTCGGCCAGGTCTATGCCGCCGGCGCCTGGCGCGGCATCGCCGGACCTCGGAACCTGCCCGAGGACGTGGCGGCGAAGCTCCGGGCGGCGCTGAAGAAGGTCTATGACAGCGCGGGCTACAAGGAGTTCATGAACAACCGCGGCTTCGGCATGAAATGGGCCGACGGAGCCGATTTCGCCGCGTTCATGGACGATGGCGACAAGAAGATGGGCACCGCCATGAAGGCGGCCGGGCTCGCGAAATCCTGACGCCGTGCTGCTCTCCGACCGTGTGACGGGCGGCGCGGTCGCCGCCCTCGGCGCGGCCGCCGCCTATGTCGGCGCACAGCTTCCGCCCGTTCCGGGCCAGGAGGTCGGCCCCGCCGCCTTCCCGACCCTCATCGGTCTCCTGCTCATCCTGTGCGGCGGCCTCATCGCCTTCGGCGTGGGGCGCAGCTTCGAGGACGAGGCGGAGGCCGCCGTCGAGGAGAGCGAAGTGGCCCACGGCGCGCCCCATGCCGCGCCGCCGACGCCGCTGCGAAGCCTGAAGGCGGCCCTGCCGCCCGCCCTGCTCCTGTTCTACGTCCTCGCGGTCGACCGGCTCGGCTTCGTGCCGACGACCTTCCTGATGATCGTCGCCATGGTCTTCGCCTTCGGCGGCCGCTGGCGGCTCGCCCTCGCGCTCGGCACCATCGGCCCCGTCGCCGTCCATCTCGTCTTCTACAAGCTGCTGCGCGTGCCCCTCCCCGCCGGCCTCCTGCCGATGCCCTGGTCGTGAGGTCCGACGCGTGAGCACCGTCCTCGAAGCCCTGCGGATGGTCGCGGCGCCCGACGTGGTCCTCGCGATCCTGCTGTCGTCGATCTACGGGCTCGTCGTCGGCTGCCTTCCCGGCCTCTCGGCGACGATGGCGACGGCGTTGCTCGTGCCCGTCACCTTCTACCTCTCGCCCATCGCCGCGATCGCGACGATCATCTCCGCCTCGGCCATGGCGATCTTCTCCGGCGACATCCCCGGCACGCTGCTGCGCATCCCCGGCACGCCGGCCTCCGCCGCCTATACGGACGAAGCCTATGCGATGACCCGCAAGGGCCGGCCGGAACTGGCCCTCGGCATCTGCCTCTGGTTCAGCGCCATCGGCGGCATCGCGGGGACGATCTCGCTCGTGGCCATGGCGCCGCTCCTCGCCGAGATCGCCTTCTCCTTCTCGACCTACGAGTATTTCTGGCTCGGCATCATGGGCCTGATGTGCGCGACGCTGGTGGCGCGCTCCTCGCCCGTGAAGGCCATCGCCTCCATGCTGCTCGGGCTCCTGATCTCCTGCGTCGGCATGGAGAATCCGGGCGGCGTGCCGCGCTTCACCTTCGGCCTCACCGACCTCCTCGGCGGCATCGAGGCCGTGCCGGCGCTGGTCGGCGCCTTCGCCGTCTCGGAGGTGATGCGCGCGCTCCTTCAGCCGGAGCCGCCCAAGCTCGCCCACCGCAGGTTCGGCTCGATCCTCGCGGGCCAGATCGCGCTGACCAAGCAATACTGGAAGCAGATGACGCGCGGGAACGTTATCGGCATCATCATCGGCGTGCTGCCGGGCGCCGGCGCCGACATGGCGGCCTGGGTCAGCTACGCCATGGCGAAGAAGTTCTCGAAGGAGCCGCAGAAATTCGGCACCGGCCATCCGGAGGGGCTGGTCGAGGCCGGCGCCAGCAACAATGCGAGCCTCGCCTCGGGCTGGGTGCCCTCGCTCCTCTTCGGCATCCCGGGCGACACGATCACCGCCATCGCGATCGGGGTCCTCTACATGAAGGGCCTCAATCCCGGCCCGACGCTCTTCACCGAGCGCGCCTCGAGCATGTATGCGCTCTACATCATCTTCCTGATCGCCAACATCATCATGATCCCGCTCGGGATCATGATGATCCGCGGCACGAGCCACGTCATGCGGGCGCCGCGCGCCGCGATCATGCCGGTGGTGCTGGTCTGCGCCGCCGTCGGCTCCTTCGCGACCGGCAACAACCTCTCGGCCGTGCTCATCGTGGCGGCCTTCGGCATCATCGGCTATGTCCTCGAGGCGAACGGCTATCCGGTCGCGGGCATGGTGCTCGGGATCGTGATGGGGTCGATGGTGGAGCAGAGTTTCGTGACATCGCTGATCAAGTCGGACGGCTCGATCCTGCCGTTCTTCGACCGCCCGGTCTCGGCGATCCTCGCCGCCATGACCTTCGCGGCGCTGCTCTGGCCGGTCGCCATCTGGCTCTGGGGACGGCCGAAGGCCGCAAAGCGGGCCCAGCCGGCATGAGCACCCGCCAGCCTCCCGGCCGGCGCTCCGATTACCGCCTGTTCCGGACGATCCCGACGCGCTGGATGGACAACGACGTCTATGGCCACGTGAACAACGTGACCTATTACTCGTATTTCGACACGGCCGTCAGCGGCTATCTCGTCGAGAGCGGCGCCATCGACATCCGTGCGAGCACGGTGATCGGCTACGCGGTCGAGAGCCAGTGCCGCTATTTCGCGCCGATGACCTTCCCCGACACGGTCGTGGCGGGCCTCAGGATCGGCCATCGCGGGCGCTCCTCGGTGCGCTACGAGATCGGGCTGTTCAGGAACGAGGAGGATTCGGCCTCCGCCGAGGGCCATTTCGTCCACGTCTATGTCGACCGCGCGACGAGCCGCCCCGTCCCGCTCCCCGAGACGCTTCTCGGCGTCCTCGCCCCGCTGGAGGCATGATCCTCTGCGGAACACGCGATGCGCATCAAAAGAGGGTTGCGGGAACGCGCCGAACGCCTTAGGAAACCGGTCCCCACCCGGTCGGACTCGGCCGGGACGTCGGAGCGTAGCGCAGCCCGGTTAGCGCACTAGTCTGGGGGACTAGGGGTCGGAGGTTCGAATCCTCTCGCTCCGACCAAATTTTCCCTCTGAATCAGAGAGATACGAGGAGCCGCCGCGAGGCGGCTTTCTTCGTTTTTGGCACGGGGGGGTCACCGGGGGTTCAAATCCGGGGGGTCTGAACCCCCGCCCCAATCCTGGGGACAAGTCGTCGCGGCCGACGTCCCCCTGCCCGGCCGCGCGACGTGGCCGGGGTGCGCCTCTCAGCCGCCGAGGCTCCAAGGCGAGGCCCGAGGCGATCCGGCGCGTCCTCGCCGAGCGGTTCGATGAGCGCTCCGAAGGCCTCGGCAAAGGCGCCAGGCGCGACAGCGCCGACTGTCGCGGAGAAGGCCGCCCGCGCCCGTTAAGGCCGCCAGCGCGGCCGACGAGGCGCTGAAGGGCGTTGAGGCTCCGGCCGAGGTCAAGGCGGCGCGCCGGAAGGCGCTCGTTGAGAAGCCGGCCATGGTCGCGAAAGCGCGGGCGAAGCGGACGGCAGACGCATGAAGTCGGTCGCCGTGCTCGGGGTCCTCGCCGGGTCCGGTGGCGTCGACTATCATCGTACGCAGCCCTAGATTCCACCGCTGGTTACAAGCTCGGCTAGGCTTCGACGCTCTGATGTTTCCTGGGGAAAGCAATCCTCCTCAGCCCGCCCACCTTTGACCGGCGGCTGACCTGCCCGTACGTGATCGTGAGGAGCGTCCATCTTTGGCGCCCAGGTCGAAGGTCGCGGGCGCCCATGTCTCGGCTAACTCAGCGTTACGCTATCAGAGACCCAATCCACGGGATGATAGAATTCAACCCGCTGGAGTGGGAGATCATCAATTCGGCACCGTTTCAACGCCTACGTCGGATCAAGCAACTCGCCTGGACCGACTACGTCTACCCGGGCGCTTCACATACTCGCTTCGAGCATTCGCTTGGGGTATGCCATACAGCAACGCGCTTGTTCGAAGGCATCGCGACGAAAGATGCCGACCTGCTCCGTACGGAGCATGGCTTCGATGAAGCAGGTCTCAAGCGTCAGAAGCAAATAATCAGGCTCGCCGCCCTAACCCATGACCTCGGTCACGGTCCGCTATCGCATGCCGCGGAAGAAAGCTTCCCTGTCAACGAGGAGACCGGGAAGAGGTTCGTGCACGAACAATACTCCGCCGCAGCCGTAAAATATAAACTCGCCGATATCATCGAAAATCATCCCATAAATAAGAACAACTATGGAATAAAATTCTCCGATATCTCGTCGATGTTCGAGGGCAGCGCGGACGTGGGTAAATCTATAGTCTGGAAGGATATAATTGCCGGCCAGATGGATGCAGATCGAATGGACTATCTGCTCCGCGACAGTTATCATACAGGCGTAACGTACGGCCGGTACGACCTTGATCGTGTCGTCAATACAGTGTGTCTTTGCGACGATGAGGACGGATTCGGTCACGTAATCGGCGTGGAGGACGATGGTATTCACGCTGTTGAAGGATTGCTTATTGCAAGATACATGATGTTTACGCAGGTTTATTTTCATAAGACCAGAGTGATATATGATCATCACTACGCAGAGGCCGCAAGCCATGTTTTAGAAAAACACGGCGGCACATTCCCGTCGCCGAACGAAGGCGAGATCGAAGAATATTTGAAGTGGGACGATTGGAGAATGCTGAGTGAAATCGCTTCAGAATCCAGCAATGCTTCCTGTTCTGCGATCTGCTCAAGGGATCATCATCGATTGATCTTCAATACACCCGAGGTGCCAGGACTCGAAGACCTTGAGAAATTTGATGAAGTCAAAGCCAAGCTGGATGACCTCGACATTGTTATCAGAGACGCTAAGAAATCTTGGTATAAATTTCAGCGAGAAGAAATTCGCCTGCGAGAACCCTTCGGGCGGGGCGTACGCTCAGTTCCCTTGGCGACTCGGTCGCCGGTTGTTAATGGACTGCAAACTGTGAATCAGCGTCGCATATACGTAGCACAAAATGAACGTGCCGAGGCTCTTCATCGCTTGGGGGCAGCATGACCAACGTCGCACCAGCGCCTGTACGGACGATGGAAAAGCTCGGCTTGATCTCTCGCGTCGCTGAGCGCTTCGGCTCCAGCGGCCGGCTAGGGAAAAAGGCAGTTCAAAAGATATTCCACATCCTTGATGAGGGATTGGGTGTAAATACCGGCTATACCTTCACAATCTATACATATGGTGCATTCAGCCGCGACTTAGCGGGCGACCTCGATATCGCGTCAGCAGTGGGAGGCGTTGATATAACTTATGTAGATTATGATAATAGATATATCGTGAAGGCCGGGTCTTCTTGCGAAGCAGTTAAATACAAGGCCAATGCTTATCTTGATTCTGTTGAAAGTGGACTTGATAGTTTTGCATCCTTGTTCGACAGCTCGAATGTCAACCACCTTGAACTTCTCTCCACCATGGTCTTTTTGCACAAGCGGCGCAGTCCAAACGAAGCCGACGATTCGCTTGTCGAAAAATTAATTTCGCTCAAGCCGAAATACAGGCGTGATGAAGCCGAGAGATGTTTGACTGAGGAGGTAAAGCCTCTACTGCAGAGGATCAGTGCTCCGAGCATCGAGTGAGATCGCCCCTAAGCGATACCAGTGTCGGCATGACGACCGAGACACCGAAGCCGAAGCCTAGGGGGTCGGAGGTTCGAATCCTCTCGCTCCGACCAAATTTTCCCTCTGAGATCAGTATGTTAGGAAGGCAGAGCCCGCAGCCTTCCCGCCCTCATTTTGCCCGTGACGGCGCCGTGACGGCACGGCGGTTATGATCGGTACGGAATCACCGCCGCCGTCCGCCAACGATCGGATACTCGGCATTGAACCGGCGCACCGCCTCTTCGTCGAGCTGTTCGGCCCGGCGCCGGAGGGCTGAAGCCTTCCGAACGCGCCATGCGATTCGGTTCAGCCTCCTCCGCTCGCGCCAGCCGTCGAGACGGGCGCGAGCGAAGGCCTGGAGGGCGAGGACGGGACTCATGGTTCGAGGGGCGCACCGGCCGCGCTGAGGATGACGGCGGGGCGAGACGACGGATACACGATCCCGGCGCGCACCTCCTCCCCATGGAAGTGACCGCTAGTGGTGTTAGGCACGTGGTACTGCCGATCCTCCCCGTACATCTCGAACGACAGCAGGCGCCGTTCCATGAAGAGCCAGGAGCCGTAGTTCCGCAGCAGGCCGTGGGTGGCGGGTACGACCGCCGCCGTCGGCTGCCCGAGCAACGCCACCGAGCCGCCGACGAGCGGGAGCGAGGGGAGGCCGCGGAGAAAGCCGCGCCGATCGTGAGGCCCGGTCATGCGCGAGCCCTCCGAACGCGACGGGTCTCGGGGACCACCTCGCCATAGTGCAGGAGCCCGCCCGGCTGCTCGACGTTGTCGCCGGGGCCGTCCTCTCGATCGCCCGACCTGCCATGATCCCGACCGACCTGACCGCGAGAGGTGTTTGTCTGCCCGTACGTGATCGGGCGAAGGATCGACTTGCCGTTGTGGGTGTCTGCTGTCACTTCTCCGCTCAAGAAGCATGAAGCGGCGGGTAGAGGGAGAATTTGCCGTGCCTATAATCCGTGGATCGCAAAGCGCTATATACCGAGAAGAAATAAGCGTCCCCGCGACATCCACGGATGCTGTTGATGTATACGAAGGTAGCGAGCATCAATTTTGGAGATGGAGTTATGATACATTTGGCTACAACGACCCCGTATCGTCACAATTGTACCTAATAACCTTTGATTTGCCGCCTAGCAGCCAGCCCAGCACCAGCGTCTACGTTGATTTTTCGGACGTCTGGGGGGTTGCCGACATCAGCGGCAGCACTTTCGGCGATGTCCTCCGCGGCGGCTCGGAAGCGGACATGCTGGATGGCCGCGAGGGCGACGACCGCCTCGACGGCGGCCTCGGCGCGGATACCATGTGGGGCGGCGCCGGCAACGACATCTTGATGGGCACGGCCGATCTCAGCGGCTCGGGCAACGCGCTCGACAACCTCCTGCAGGGCAATAGCGGCGCGAACACCCTCTCGGGCGGAGCCGGCAACGACCGGCTCGACGGGCGGGGCGGTGCCGACACCCTCATCGGCGGTACTGGCAACGACATCTATTACATCGACGATCTCGGCGACGTGATGGTCGAGGAGGCGGGCGAGGGCTACGACACCGCCATGCTGGGCGTCGACGGCTACGTCCTCGCCGACGGCGTCTCGGTCGAGCGCCTGATCCTGCGCGACGGCGTCACCACCGCGACCGGCAACGACCTCGACAACGTCCTCCAGGGCAACGGGGGCGACAACGTCCTCTTCGGCGGGGGCGGGCGCGACACGCTCCGCGGCGGCGCGGGCAACGACACGCTGATCGGCGGCGCGGGCATCGACAACCTCTATGGCGGGACGGGCGCGGACACCTTCGTGCTCTCCGCGACGACGCCGGACCGCGACATGATCCGCGACTTCGTCGCGGCCGAGGACATGCTCCAGATCAGCGCCTCCCTCTTCGGCGGCGGGCTCGTCGCCGGGGACGAGCTCACGCCCGAGCAATTCGTGCTGAGCACCACGGGCCGGGCGACCTCGGCGACGGACCGCTTCCTCTATGTCGAGAGCAAGGGGCATCTCTATTACGATGCCGACGGCTCCGGCCGGGACGAGGCGCCCCAGCTCATCGCCGTCCTCACGACCAACCCGACCCTCACCGCGGCGCATTTCGACATCGTCATCTGAGCGGGAGGGCGCGGCCGGGCGAAGGCCCCGCCCTCCCCGGCCGGACGTCGTCGCGTGATCACAAACGCATGAGGACACCGCTCGCGACGACCTCACACCTGTTCATCGGGGGAACGACGATCTATCGCTGACCCGGAGAATGCGATCGCGGCAATGGCCGCCGATCCAACGGCACGGGACATTCCACCATGGCAGCGAAACCCAAGAGCCCCAGCGGATGGGGCGAGTTGAACATTGCGCTCAACGGCCTCGTCAAAGCCGGGACGATCCTCGGCTACAAGACGGCACGTCCGGACGCCGATGGCTCCGTCGGCATCGAGGTCACGACGGCACGCGGCGCGGACCAGGCCGAGGTGCTACGCCAGGTGCGCGACGTGCTCCCCGAGGCCTTCGCCACCGCCGGCGTGCGGACGCGGGAGGGATGATCGACGCCTCGGCTTCCGCCGATCGCGGCACCCGGGCAGGACGCTCGACCGGGGAGGGATGGCAGGAGGTGGCGCGCGCCGCCATCCCGGGCGAGGCGGAGCCGATGCGGCTCGTGCAGCGGGGCGAGGCGTACTCGATCCTCATCGGCACGGCCGAGTTGATGACCAACATCCTGCGCGGATCGGAACAGGCGCTCGGGCGCATGGGCTGCGCGCATCTGCACGACACGCCCCAGGCGACGGTGCTGATCGGCGGCCTCGGCATGGGGTTCACGCTCAACGCGGCGCTCGCGGAACTCCCACCCAGCGCCAGGATCGTCGTCTCGGAACTGATGCCGGCCGTCGAGCAATGGGCGCGCGGGCCTCTCGGCCACGTCTTCGGCCGCTGTCTCGACGACCCGCGCGTCGAGATCCGGATCGAGGATGTGCGCCGCACCATCCAATCCGGGGCCGAGCAATTCGATGCGATCCTGCTCGACGTCGATAACGGCCCGCAGGGGATGACGCAGCGCTCCAACAACCGGCTCTACGATGCATGGGGGCTCAAGCGCGCACGGTTCGCCCTGAAGCCGAACGGGGTCCTGGCGGTCTGGAGCGGGTCTCCCAACCGCCAGTTCAAGGCGCGGCTGCGCCTCTGCGGCTTCGACGTCGAGGAGCGCCGCTTCCATTCGGACGGACGGTTCAATCGCCGGCATGTCATCTGGTTCGCGACGAAGCCCGAGCACGCGGCCTGGTGAGCCGGCGCCGCCGCGGAGCCGGCCGATTCCGGGCGGCGGCGGGACGCCTCGGGCTTCCGCGCCGACCCATTTCGTGTTATCGATAAATCCATGACGACACCCATCGACGACGCTCCGAAATCGCGCGGCCGGCCCGTGACCACGGGCACGGGAACCATGCTCGGCGTCCGCCTCCTGCCGGACCTCCTCGCCTCGCTCGACGCCCATATCGCCGCCCAGCCGGACCCGAAGCCGACGCGCCCCGAGGCGATCCGGCGCGTGCTGGCGGACCGGTTCGAGAAGCGCGGCCGCAAGGCGGCTCCCGCCGCCGCCTCTCCCGCCGTCGCGGAGAAGGCGGCCAGGGCCCGCACGAAAGCCGCCAACGCGGCGGACGTGGCCCTCGGCCAGATCGAGGCCCCGGCCGACGTGAAGGCGACGCGCCGCCGCGCGCTCGTCGAGAAACCAGCCATGGTGGCGAAGGCTCGGGGAAAGTCCCGGCTCGCAACGAAGAGGACGGGATCATGAGGGGAGCGTTGCGCTCAACGTTCGGGATCGCCCTGATCGCAGGAGCGATCCTGGCGGCACCGTCCCGCGCGGAAGAGGCGCGGCATTCGACCCCGGCGACCTACGCGTCGCTGCATGGAGCCCGGGCGCCAGCCAGGATCGACTTCGGCGGCCGCTGGCGCGTCCAGCGCATCGACGGCGTCAGGGTGCCCTCGGGACTCCTCGTCACGATCGAGTTCGGGGCGCCCGGTCATGTCTCGGGACGGAGCGGCTGCAACCGCTTCACCGGGCCCTATACCCTCACCCCGACCTCTCTCTCCTTCGGCAACCTGGCCGCGACGCGGATGGCCTGCGCCGGACGTGGCATGGAGGTCGAGGCCCGCTTCTTCAAGGCGATCGGCCGCGTCGACGGCTTCGCCCGCAGCCGGCGGGGCGCGGTGCTGCTGAAGTCCGGCAAGCGGACGGTGCTGCTGCTGCGGCGCGGCTGACGCTCATCGCGATCGCCGCGAGGTGTGGGCCATGCTGCGGCCGGAAAGCCGGCTGCCACCTCGTCCGCAGCATGTTCTAACGCGGCCCGATCTGCCGGATGAGGTCCATGATCCGCTCCTCCGAGCCGTAGAGCGGCGCGGTCCGGCAATCGAGGAGCCGCGCGGCCACGCGATAGGCACGGCCGCCGGCCTCCGTGCAGGCGACGATCGAGCGCGGATGCGCGTTCCGGCAGCCGCGATACCAGAGCCTGACGTCCCAGGAGAGGCCGCGGCTCTCGAGCCACCTGGCCGGAACCGGCTCCCTGGCACCTTCCTCGCGGATTGATCCCATGCCCTCGCATGCGGCCAGAACCTCCCCCCGCACGAGCCGCCCGCGGCAATCGGGGCGGCGGCAGCTCGCCGTGAAGCCGTCCGGCCGGGCGGCGACGTCCCAGACCTCCGGATCGTAGCGCAGGGCGAGGTCGCCGAACGGAGCGACGCCGTCCTCCGCCGCCGCGCCGCGCCCGCCCGAGCCCAGCACGACCGCGAGGAGGCAGATCGACGCGAGCCGGCATGTCGCCCCGCGCCGCGTCCGATGCCCCACCATCGTCCCCTCCCCGACCGTGCCGAAAAGTTTCGATCCCGTCCCATTCAGGCCACATCGCGGCGGCAATCTGGCCGTGCGCACAAAAACGAGGGCGCAATCGATCGGGGGCTCCATGCGATCCTGGACGGAGGAGCGATTCGCGCGCGCCCGCGCCGCGTTGCCGGCGGGCTGCGAGGATGTCGTCTGGCTGACGCCGCGGGCGGAGGCCGTGATGCGGCCCGTTCCGGCCCGCCCGTCGCAGGTCCGGATCCGGGCCGCCCGCGCAAGCGCCTGTCTCGCCGGCGGGATGGTCATCTCCGCGATGGTTCCCGGCACGGCGCTCGCCCCTCTCGGAGAAGCCCGCGCGGCCTTCGCGCCGTTCAGCCTGGCGCCGCCCCCGACGGTCACGGCGCTCATCCCGATCACGCCGCCCCCCGCCGCGACGCTTCAGGACGGCCTTGCCGCCGTGCGCGCGCAGATCGACCAATATCTCCGCTTCGGCAATCGCGAGGTGCCCCGGCCGATCGTCGACGCGATCGTCAAGGCGGCGAACGTGACGAAGGTCGACCCGATCTACCTCATGGCGCTCGCCGACAAGGAATCCGGCTTCCGGCCGGAGGTGAAGGCCTCGACCTCGAGCGCGCAGGGCCTCTACCAGTTCATCGATCGGACCTGGCTCGAGGTCGTCCGACGCTTCGGACCCGATCACGGCCTCGCCGAGGAGGCCGCGGCGATCGGCATCGTGCTCGGAGAGCGGGAGCGGCCGTTCGTCGAGGACGAGGCGATGCGCGAGCGCATCCTCGCGCTCCGCAACGAGCCCTACCTTTCCGCGATCATGGCCGCGGAAATGCTCAAGAAGGACGCCGCCGAGATCGGCTTCCAGTTCGGCCGCCGGCTCACCACCGCCGAGATGTATCTCGCCCATTTCCTCGGCATCGAGGACGCGGCGCGCTTCCTGGCCCTGCGCGAGGAGAAGGAGCCGGCGGTCGCCTCGCACGCGTTCCCCGCCGCCGCGCGGGCCAATGTGGCGATCTTCTACGGGCCGGCGACGCGCGCGCGCCGCGGCCGCCGCTGGGCGCGCCCGAGCCTCACCGTCCCCGAGGTCTACGGCAAGATCCAGGGCATGATGGAGAGCCGGATGGATCGCTTCGGGGGCGTCGCCACCTACGCCGCGGCCGAACTCCGCAACTGACGCACCCCTCCTCGCGGAGGGGACGAGAGACGGGAGCCCGGGTGCGGCCGGGCACGCGGCCATCCTGACGCGGGGTTGCCCTCCGCCCGCGCGGAAGCCAGATCGCAGCCATGCTGTCTCCGGCCGATCTCGACGCCTATCTCGACCGTATCGGGTACGGCGGCCCCGTCGCCCCGACCCGGGCCGCCCTTGCCGAACTCCAACTCCGGCACGTGCTGTCGATCCCCTTCGAGACGCTCGACTCGCTCTCGGGCCGCACGCCGGCCCTCGACCTTCCCGCGCTCCTGACGAAGCTCGTCCGTTCGCGGCGCGGCGGCTATTGCTTCGAGCACAACGCGCTGTTCAAGGCGGCCCTGGAAGCCTTCGGGTTCCGCCCGCAGCCGCTGCTCGGGCGCGTGCTGCTCGGCCTGCCGGAGGATGCGCAGACGCCGCGGACCCATCTCCTCCTGCGCATCCGCTGCGAGGGCGAGGACCTCGTCGCCGATACGGGATTCGGCGGTCAGGTGCTGACGGGACCGATCCGGCTCGAAGCCGGCCCTGTCCAGGAGACGCCGCACGAGCCCTATCGGCTCGACGCCCGCGAGGGCGCCTACATGCTTCGGGCGCTCGTCGCGGGCACCTGGCGCGCGCTCTATCGGTTCACGCTCGATCCGGCCTTCCCGATCGATTGCGAGGTCGGCAACCACTATGTCGCGACCCACCCGCATTCGGGCTTCACGACGACGCTGGTCGCGGCGCTCATCCTCCCGCGCGGACGACTCACCCTGCAGAACCACCGGCTGACCGAGCACAGCCTCGATGCCCCCTCCCGCTCGACGGAGATCGGGAGCGACGACGAGCTGCGCGATGTCCTGGCCGATCGCTTCGGCATCGAGCCGGACGACGCCACCTGGAGCGACGCGATGCGGCGCATGATGCGATAGGACAGCGCTCCCCGCTCTTGCGAACCGGCGCGCCCTCATGGCGAATGGCGCCCGGAAGGAATGCTCTCATGTCGGACGCTCAGCCCCTCGTCACCGTCGAAACCGGCGACGGCGTCACCACCCTGACGCTGAATGCCGTCTCGAAGCGCAACGCGCTCGCGATGCCCATGCGCGAAGACCTGGCCGATGCGCTCGACGCGGCGATTGCCGATCCGGCCTGCCGGGCGATCGTGCTGACCGGCGCCGGCGAGCACTTCTGCGCGGGCGGCGACATCGGCGGCATGGGAGGCGTCGACGCCATCTCGGGACGCAACCGCCTCGCGAGCGGCCACCGCATCGTGCGTGCGATGATCGAAGGCGAGACGCCGGTCATCTCCGCGGTCGAGGGTTACGCGGTCGGCGCCGGCCTCTCCCTCGCGATCGCGGCCGATATCGTCGTCGCGGCGCGGACGGCGAAATTCGCCTGTTCCTTCAACCGCCTCGGCCTCGTCGCCGATTTCGGCGCGGCCTGGCTTCTGCCGATGCGCGCCGGGATCGGCCGGGCCCGCCAGATCATGCTGACGGGCGATACCTTCGAAGCCGAGTCGGCCGAGCGTTGGGGTCTCGCCGAAATCCTCACCGAGACGGGCGGCGCGCTCGCCGAGGCCACCGCCCTCGCCCGGCGGATCGCCGCCACCACGGCGCCGCTCTCCAACGCCTTCGCCAAGCGTCTCCTCGCCCGCATGCCGGGCACGCTCGACGACGTCCTGCGGGCCGAGGCGGATTCCCAGGCCGCGCTCTATACGAGCCGCGATTTCGCGGAGGGGCGGGCCGCCTTCCTCGGCAAGCGCAAGCCGGTCTTCGAGGGGCGCTGAACGGCCCGCCGGCCCCCCTGCCCCGCAGCGACCCGTTTCAGGGCCGCCTCTCTCGAACACGCCATCCACAGGCCGTGGAGGTACATGGTTTGTTCTCTTTACCGTCATCCTGTTAAGGTAGATCGACGGCGAATCAGCGTGCGTGAGTTCGAATGGCCGAGCGGGATCTCTTTGGCGGCGGTGGGGCCGCCCTTCGGAAGGTGGCGGATGCGATGCGGGCGGTGACGCCCGCGGCGGCACAGCAAGCCACGAGCCGACCGCCGGCCGGCCGCGCCAAGCCCGTCCTTCAGCCTGTTCCCTCCCCCCAATACGATGCCTCCGCCATCGAGGTGCTGGAGGGGCTCGAGCCGGTGCGCCGCCGGCCGGGCATGTATATCGGCGGCACGGACGAGCGCGCCCTGCACCACCTCTTCGCCGAGGTGATCGACAACGCGATGGACGAGGCGGTCGCGGGCCACGCGACCTTCATCGAGGTCGAGCTCGAGGAGGCCGGCTTCCTCACCGTGACCGATAACGGCCGCGGCATTCCGGTCGACCGGCACAAGAAGTTCCCGGACAAGTCCGCGCTCGAAGTCATCATGACGACGCTGCACGCGGGCGGGAAGTTCGATTCGAAGGTCTACGAGACCTCCGGCGGCCTGCACGGCGTCGGCGTCTCGGTGGTCAACGCGCTGTCGGACCTCCTCGAGGTCGAGGTCGCGCGCGAGCAGGTGCTCTACCGGCAGACCTTCTCGCGCGGCCTGCCGCAGGGACCGCTCCAGGAGGTCGGCCGCGTCCATAACCGTCGCGGCACGCGCGTGCGCTTCCACCCCGATCCGCAGATCTTCGGCGAGGATGCGCATTTCGTCCCGCGCCGCATCTTCAAGATGGCGCGCTCGAAAGCCTATCTCTTCGGCGGCGTCGAGATCCGCTGGCGCTGCGCCCCTGCCCTCCTCGCAGGCGTCGAGAACGTGCCGGCCGAGGCGGTCTTCCGCTTCCCCGGCGGCCTGCGCGACTATCTCCTCAAGGAGATCGAGGGCACGACGCAGATCGCCGACGGCATCTTCTCGGGCAAGATCACCAGGCCCGGCAGCCACGGCTCGCTCGAATGGGCCGTCGCCTGGCTCGTCGATGCGGACGGCTTCTCGACCTCCTATTGCAACACCATCCCGACGCCCGACGGCGGCACCCATGAAAGCGGGCTCCGGGTCGCGCTGCTGCGGGGCCTGCGCGAGCATGCCGAGCGCGTCGGGCAGGCGAAGCGCATGAACGCGGTGACGACCGACGACGTCATGGCGCAATGCGCCTCGATGCTCTCGGTCTTCATCCGCGAGCCGGAATTCCAGGGCCAGACCAAGGACAAGCTCGCGACCACGGAGGCGACCCGCATCGTCGAGAGCACGGTGCGCGACGCCTTCGACCATTGGCTCGCCGCCTCGCCCCAGCAGGCGAACAAGCTCCTCGACTGGGTGGTGGAGCGCGCCGAGGAGCGCCTGCGCCGCCGCGCCGAGAAGGAGGTCGCGCGGAAGAGCGCGACGCGGAAGCTCCGCCTGCCCGGCAAGCTCGCCGATTGCACGAAGGCGGGAGCCGCCGGCTCCGAGCTCTTCATCGTCGAGGGCGACTCGGCCGGCGGCAGCGCCAAACAGGCGCGCGACCGGGCGAGCCAGGCGATCCTGCCCCTGCGCGGCAAGATCCTGAACGTCGCCTCGGCCGGTCGCGACAAGCTCGTCGCCAACCAGCAGCTCTCCGACCTGATCCAGGCCCTCGGCTGCGGAACGGGAACGCAGTACAAGGATGCCGACCTTCGCTACGAGAAGGTCGTGATCATGACCGACGCCGATGTGGACGGCGCCCATATCGCCTCGCTCCTCATCACCTTCTTCTACCGGCAGACGCCGCGGCTGATCGAGAAGGGCCACCTCTATCTCGCCGTGCCTCCGCTCTACCGGCTGACCCAGGGCGCGAAGACCGTCTATGCGCGCGACGAGGCCCATCGCGAGGAACTGCTGAAGAAGGCCTTCAAGGGCTCCGGCAAGATCGATGTCGGCCGCTTCAAGGGCCTCGGCGAGATGCTGCCGGCGCAGCTCAAGGAAACGACGATGGACCCGAGAAAGCGCACGCTGCTGCGGGTCGTCGTCACGGATGACGAGGCCGAGGGAACGGGCGACACGATCGAGCGGCTGATGGGCAACAAGCCCGAAGCCCGCTTCGCCTTCATCCAAGAGCGCGCCGCCTTCGCCAACGAGAACGCGCTCGACATCTGAGCCGATCCGTTGCCGGGTTCAGAAGAAGACCCGCCTCTTCACCGAAACTTCACCATGCCGGGCCATCGTTCCGTCAACGCTGGGTAGCGAGGCGACGGGATGTCCGGTTCGGGGAAAACAGGTGCGTCGGACGCCGCGGAGCCCGCCGGCATCAGGCGGTGGTCCCCGGTCTGGACCACGATCAAGACCGTGGCCTGCGTCGCCGCCCTGTCCTGGATGGCCGCCAACTGGATCTCCTCGACCGATCGCGAGGGGCTTGCCGTTCTCGCCGGTCGCGCCGGCGCGGGCGTGATCGAAGAGCCCCTGACGACGGGGTCGCTCGCGGCCCGTGCCGGTGCGGCGAGGTTCGATCCCTGCTCGATGACGCTGCGATAGGCGCCGCGGCCGGTTACGGAGCCTCGTTCCTCTCCCCCTTCAGGATGCGCCAGAACCGGGTGAGCCCGGGATAGGCGCGATGCTCGGCGCGCGACGAGGCCGCATCGTCCTCGCGCACGAGATAGATCTCGCGGTCGTGGTATTCCTCGAGGCCCGGCCGGTGGCCGACGCTGAGCACGGTCGCCTCGGCGAGCTCGGTGTGCAGGAAGGCCATCATCTTGGCCTGGCTGACCTCGCCGAGCGCCGACGTCGCCTCGTCCATGATGATGATGTCGGGCGGGTTGAGCAGGACCCGCGCGAAGGCGATGCGCTGGCGCTCGCCGCCCGAGAGGATCTGGTCCCACTGATCCTCCTCGTCGAGACGTCCGGCGAGATGCGACAGGCCGACCTCTCGGAGCACGTGCAGGATGCGCGCACCCGAGACCCGGCTTTCGTCGCTCTTCGGATAGAGCAGGACGTGGCGCAGCGTGCCGAGCGGCAGATAGGGCCGCTGGGGCATGAAGGCGACCTCCGCCCCGCGCGGACGCAGGATGCGCCCGGAGCCCCAAGGCCAGAGCCCGGCCATCGCCCGGATGAGCGTCGACTTGCCCGTCCCGGATTCGCCCTTGACCAGCACCTTCTCGCCCTTGCCGATCCGCGTCGAGGCGCCCTCGATCATGAGGGTGCCGTTCTGCTGGGTGAGCGACAGGTTCTCGATATGGATCGCGTCGTCGGGGCTGTCGCCGAGGACGACGATGCCCTTCGCGCCGTAGCTGCCGATCGAGGTGTCGAGTTCCGCGAGGGCGTCGGTCAGCCCGACCACGCGCTGAGCCGAGGCCAGCGTCTCGGCGAGGCGCACGGCGTTGTCGATCAGCCAGTTGAGCGCGATCTGAACCTGGGTGAAGGCCGTCGCGATCTGCATCAACTCGCCGAGCGAGAGGTCGCCCGCGAGGTATTTCGGGGCGCCGAGGAGCAGCGGCACGACGGGCGCGAGGACCGAATTCGCATTCGAGATCCAGGTCATATGGGCCTGCTGGACGATGACCCGGAGCCAGCGGGCGGCGAGGTCCGAGAAGGTCTCCTCGAGACGGCCGCGCTCGTCGTCGTCCCCGCCGACGAGCGCGATGCTCTCGGCGGATTCCCGCACCCGAGTCAGCTCGTAGCGGAAGCGCGCCTCGCCCGTGTTCTTCCGCTCGACCTTCTGGATCAGCGGCCGGCCGACGAAGACCATCGCGGTCGAGGTCAGGGTCGCGTAGAGCACGGCGGCGACGACCATGTAGCCGGGCACCGTGACCGGCCCGAGCCGGATCGAGCCGCCGACGAGCCAGAGCACGCCGAAGAACGCCGCCGCAGCGAGGATGGCGTTGACGAGCCCGATCGCGAAATCGACGAGCGGCTCGATCGCGAGCCGGACATCGTCGGCGATGCGGAACTCGGGATGCGAGCCCTCCCGCGCGACGATCGTCAGCTGGTAGAAGCGGCGCTCCGACAGCCAGCGCTTGAGGATGCTCCGCGTCAGCCAGCGCCGCCAGGCGAGCTGCAGGCGCATCCGCGCATGGACCATCCCGACGGCGACCGCCGCGGCGGCGAGGGCGAGGCCGAGGACCAGAACGACGCCGAGGCCGACATTGGCGACGTCCTTGCGCTCGATCGCGTCGAAGAAGAACTTGTTCCAGCGGTTGAGCAGCAGCGCGACGGCGAGATTGACCAGCACCAGCGCGAAGACGATGGCGCAGAGCCACCAGGCGGTCCGCGCCGTCTCCCCCTGCCAGAACCCACCCGCGATCCGAAAGAAGCTGCGCGCCGTCGCGATCGGCGAGGGCGAGGCCGACGAAGCGGGCTCCGCTCCCTCGCTCGCGGGATCAGCGGGGCGCACGAACGCACCGTCCGGCATGCGGCACGCAGAGCTGAAGTCGGGACCCGATCCGGAGGCCGCGGTCGCGGCTCCTCTCAGGCGGAAGGTCATCCGGCCTCGTCAGGATCCGACAGCGCATCGGCCGACCCCGGAGCTTCGGGGAAAGACATGGCGATCGCCGCAGGACCATGGGGGCAGGCTCGCTACGGGGCCGGGGCGAATTGCTTCGAGAGCTTCAGGTCCTGCCCCTGGTAGTTGGAGGTGCCGATCGCGCCGTAGAGCGCATCGGGCTCCTCCGCCATGCGCTCGTAGGCGAGGCGGCAGACCATCTGACCGTCCTCCAGGTTGAAGGGCACTTCGTGGCTGCGCACCTCCATCACCGCGCGGCTGCCCGGATGGCCGCCGGGGGCGTAGCCGAAGCCCGGATCGAAGAAGCCGGCGTAATGGACGCGGAACTCGCCCATGACGGGGTCGATCGGGACCATCTCGGCCGCGAGGCTCGGCGGGATGTGAAGCCGCTCCTTGGAGACGAGGATGTAGAACTCGTTCGGATCGAGGATCAGGCGCCGGTCCGACCGCGCCGGGATCGCCTCCCAGTAATCCTCGGGCCGGTAATGGCCGATGCGGTCGAGATCGATCACATCCGTATGCCGTTGGGCCCGGTAGCCGACGAGGCTCATGGCGCCGAGGCCGGCGAGTTCGATGCGCAGCGCGAGGCCGTTGCGCACCGAGAGCGCGCCGTCGACGAGCGGCGAGGCCGCATGCAGGGCGCGGAGCTCCGCATCCGTCAGGCGGAAATCGTCATGCTCGTCCTGGCGCGCGTTGCGGTGGCGGAAGCGGATCTGGTTCAGCCGCGTTCCCTTGCGCACCTTCACCGAGAAGGTCCGCGGCGAGACCTCGGCATAAAGCCGGCCCCGATAGCCGCCCGAGACCGCATCGAAGACCTCCGAGCGGTCGGCGATGAGGCGCGTGAAGACGTCGAGCCGTCCGGTCGAGCTCTTCGGATTGGCGGAGGCCGAGACGCTGGCCGGCAGCTCGAGCCATTCCATCAGCTCGACGACATAGACGCAGCCGCGCTCGAAGATCGCGCCCTCGGTGAGGTCGATCTCCTCCCAGCCGAGCGTCGCGAGCTTGTCCTCGACGCTCGCCTCGCTCCCCGGCAGGAAGCTCGCCCGGACCCGGTAGGCGCGATGGCCGAGGCGCAGGTCGAGGCTCGCCGGCTGATACTGGCTGTCGCGGATCGGCTCCATCGCCCGCAGGATGTCGCGCGCGACGAGGTCGCGGATGCCCTGACGCGGCATCAGCCCTGCGGGGCCTTTCAGGACCGAACGCGTGCGCGCGCCGGCGAGATCGTCGAAGTCACTCATGCGCGGGACGCTATTGGAGACGCCGAGTTTTCTCCAGCGTCCTCGCCCGCCTTTCAAGCCTGATTCGCGGCCTTCGCGCTTTGCAGGCGCGGTGCGAGGCCGTACGAGGCCTGTGGCCGACGAGGCCACGGAGGAAAACAATGATCTACGAGCTGCGCGTCTACCATTGCCTGCCCGGCCGGCTGCCGGCCCTGCTGAAGCGCTTCGAGTCGACCACGCTCGGCATCTGGGAGCGTCACGGCATCAGGCAGGCCGGCTTCTGGACGACGCTGATCGGGCCCTCCAACCAGGCCCTGACCTATCTGCTCGCATGGGAGTCGCTCGCCGAGCGCGAGCAGAAGTGGAACGTCTTCCAGGCCGATCCGGAATGGGTCGAGAAGCGTGCGGCCTCGGAGGCGGACGGCCAGATCGTCGCCCATATCGAGAGCTCGTTCCTGGCTCCGACCGCATTCTCGTCGGTGAAGTAAGGCCCGAACGGGCGCGGGCGTGGAGCCAGTCTCCACGCCTCGTCGAACCCTGAACGATCCTTGGCGCCTCAGCGAGGCGCGAGGATCATGATCATCTGCCGGCCTTCCAGCATCGGCTCGCTCTCGACCTTGGCGAGTTCGGCCGTCTCGGCCTTCACGCGCTCAAGCAGCTTCAGGCCGAGATCCTGGTGCGCCATTTCGCGGCCGCGGAAGCGCAGGGTCACCTTGACCTTGTCGCCCTCCTCGAAGAAGCGGTGCACGGCCTTCATCTTCACGTCGTAATCGTGCTTGTCGATGCCCGGTCGGAGCTTGATCTCCTTGACCTCGACCGTCTTCTGCTTCTTGCGCGCCTCGTTCTGCTTCTTCTGCTCGAGGAAGCGGAAGCGGCCGTAATCCAGCAGCTTGCAGACGGGCGGCACGGAATTGGGTGCGATCTCGACGAGGTCGAGCCCCGCCTCTTCCGCGATGCGCATGGCATCAAGGAACGGCACGACGCCTCGGTTCAGGCCCGTATCGTCGATCAACTGCACGTCGCGTACGCCCCGGATGTCGCGATTGG
This sequence comes from Enterovirga rhinocerotis, assembly GCF_004363955.1. GTDB lineage: Bacteria > Pseudomonadota > Alphaproteobacteria > Rhizobiales > Beijerinckiaceae > Enterovirga > Enterovirga rhinocerotis. Next base: position 1,237,783 of record NZ_SNZR01000011.1, on the reverse strand, counting down.
CACGCGGCCCGTCCTTCTGCGGGGTCGGCGGGGCTCTCATGGGTCTGCGAATGGGGGCTTCTCCTCAACCGTTGCGATGCCGGCGGCCCGCCACGGGAGGTGTGCGTTTCCAATGCGGACGACCGTAGGCGACATGTGGCATATCGCTCCGCCAAGTCAATGACGGTCGTCAACTTTGATGGTTGCGGATCGCGCCCGCCTCGGGGCGTGATCGCGCCGTCACACCTCGCCGAGACCTGCGGTCAGGCCGCCGGCGGCTCCGGCAGCATGCGCGGATCGTTCGCGCCGAGCCCGACCGAGCGCGCCGCCGCCATCATGCCGAGCCAGGCCTCGCGCGGGATCGGCACGCCGTTGGCCGTCCGATCGGCCTGGGCGATGCGCTCGGGCTCGCCCGGCAGCAGGACCGGCTGACCGGGAACCGCCGGCCGCGAGGAGCGGACGAAATCGATGTAGCTGCGCGTCTCGCGCGCCATCGCGTCCTCCGAGCCGAAATGCGCCGGCGACATGTAGATCGACACCATGCCGTTGGCGAAAGGCTGGTCGCGGGGCGGACCGGCGCAGCCCGAGCCGGTCAGCACGCCGCCGAGCAATTCGCACATGAGCGCGAGGCCCGAGCCCTTGTGCTCGCCCATGGCCCGGATGGCGCCCGTTCCGAACTGGTGCTCGCGCAGACCGCCCGGGACGAGCGGCCCGTAGAGCGTCGCCGGATCGTTCGAGAGGCGGCCGTCCTCGTCGATCAGGACGTCCGGCGGCAGCGCCTTGCCGCCGTTCGAGGCGACCATGACCTTGCCCTCGGCGACGGCGGAGGTCGCGAAATCGAGCACGACCGGCGGCTCGCCCGGCAGCGGGAAGCCGAAGGCGATCGGCGCCGTCGAGAAGCGCTTGTCGACGCCGCCGAACGGCGCGACCAGCATCGAGCCGCCCGCATTGACGATGTGAAGCGAGACGATGCCGTGCTCGAGGGCGAGTTCGGCCCATTGGCCGATGCGGCCGAGGTGGCCGGAACTGCGCAGCGCGACGATCGCGACGCCGCCCGCCTTGGCCTTCTCGATGCCGTGCAGGACGGCCTCGCGCCCGATCGTCGCGCCGAACCCGAAATTGCCGTCCATCACCGACAGGGCGCCCGCATCGGCGACGAGGGTCGCGGTTCGGCCGGGACGAACCGTGCCCTCCTTCATCCAGTGGAGATAGCGCGGGACGCGGCCGACGCCATGGCTGTCATGACCGGCGAGGTTGGCATCGACCAGGAAGGTCGCCACCGCCTTCGCCTCGTCCTCCGAACACCCTGCGGCCGCGAAGGTCGCGGTCACGAAATCGTGCAATCTCCCCACCGCAATGCGCGGGTCGCCCGTCTTGGCCATCGGCGTCTCGTCTCCCGAATCACGTCTTCTTCTTTTCCAGCAGGAGCGTACCCTCCTTCTGGATGAGATTCTTCGCTTTCTCGGCGAGCAGGGCCAGCATCCAGGGGAGTTGAACCTCGACCCTGACGGTGTCCTCGGCGACGTCGAGCCCTGCCGTCACGCTCTGGCCGACGGCCTTCACCACGACGTCGAGATGCTCGCCCGTCCAGCTCGAATCGATCGAGGTGATCTGGGCGCCGAATTTCGATTTCACGGCTTCGAGGCCGGTCTCGAGCCGTCGGCGGGCGCCGGCCTGACCGAGCTCGTGGGGAATGACGACGACGAGTGGCTTCGGCATGGGATCCTCGCGGCGATTCTTACGCATCGGCAGGCCCGCCGTCGAGCGCAGGGCGATTGCGTGACGACAACAGATCGGCCAAGGCGATGTGGTATGCCGCAGCCCCCTTCGAAAGGAGCAGAGCCTTGGATATTCGCCCCGATGTCCTCGCCGCGATCGGCAAGACGCCCCTGATCAGGCTGCGGCGCGCCTCGGAACTCGCGGGCGGCACGATCCTCGGCAAGGCGGAGTTCATGAACCCCGGCGGCTCGGTGAAGGACCGTGCCGCGCTCTTCATGATCCGCGACGCCATGGCGAAGGGACAGCTTCGGCCCGGCGGCACGATCGTCGAGGGCACGGCGGGCAATACCGGCATCGGCCTCGCCCTCGTTGGCAACGCGCTCGGATTCAGGACCGTCATCGTCATTCCACGCACGCAGAGTCAGGAGAAGAAGGACATGCTCCGGCTCATGGGAGCCGAGCTCGTCGAGGTCCCCGCCGTGCCCTATTCGGACCCTGCCAACTACGTCCGCCATTCGGAGCGGCTCGCCGCCGACCTCGCGCGGACGGAGCCGAACGGGGCCATCTGGGCGAACCAGTTCGACAACACCGCCAACCGCGACGCGCACGAGGCGACGACGGCAGCCGAGATCTGGGAGGAGACCGAGGGTCGGATCGACGGCTTCACCTGCGCCGTCGGGAGCGGCGGGACGCTGGCCGGGGTGGCGCTCGGCCTGCGAGCCCGGCGCGCCGACATCCGCATCGCGCTGTCGGACCCGATGGGGGCCGCCCTGCACAGCTACTACACGACGGGCGAGCTGAAATCCTCCGGCACGTCGATCACCGAAGGCATCGGCCAGGGCCGCATCACCAGGAACCTCGAAGGCCTGTCGGTCGACCATTCCTTCCAGATCCCCGACGAGGAGGCGCTGCCGATCCTGTTCGACCTCCTGCGGCACGAGGGCCTGTGCCTCGGCGGATCGTCCGGCATCAACGTCGCCGGCGCGATCCGACTGGCACGCGAGATCGGACCCGGCTCGACGGTCGTCACCGTGCTGTGCGACGGCGGCGCGCGCTACCTGTCGAAGCTCTACAACCCGGACTTCCTGGGCGAGAAAGGGCTGCCCCGGCCCGACTGGATGGTGTCCGCGGCGTGACCGGGCCCGCACCACGCCGATCCGGTTCGGAACCCGGCCAGAGACGGCGAGTTGCCGAACAACTTAGCCACTACTCGGGACACTTTCGGTTGCGCCGAAATCGTCAATCCTCGAGGCGCGTTCGTCCTCATCGATCAGGCTCTTCGGAGACCTAGCGGCGATGGCTTGGTCTCTTCTCGACCGCGAGAGCTATTTCGGCCTCACCCGCCGCCGGCTCCAGACCCTGTACATCGTCGCGGCGGCGGTGATGGCGGCGCTCGTCCCGCTGATCCTGTTCGCCGGGTTCTGGATCCGGGCCGAGTTCGGCAAGGGTCAGCGCGACGTCGAGATCTTCCTCGGCGCTCAGGCCGCGACCCTCTCCCAACGCATCGACGGCGAGATCGACCGGCAGATCTCCGCCCTCGACGCGCTCGGCGCCGTGCCGTCGCTCGAGCAGGATGTGGGGACCTTCGAGGAATCGGCGCGCCGCGCCGTGAAGCAGATCGAGCACTGGACCGGCCTCGCCCTGATCGACGGCCGCTCCGCGCGCGTCCTGTTCTCCGTCGGGGAAGACCTGGGTGATCGCATCGATGCGGATCGCGTCGCCGCGACGATCACCGGCAAGCGCGCATCGATCGAAACGCGGCCTCCCGCCGACGGCCGTGCGGGCTCGGTCCTGATCTATGTCCCGATCGTCCGCGAGGATGCCGCGACGCATGTGCTGCTGCTCGATCTCGACGCGCGCGACATCCAGGTCGTTCTGGGCAAAGGGCTGCCGCGGGATCTCCTCGCCATCGTGGTGGACCGCAAGGACCGCGTGCTCGCCCGCTCGCTCGATCCCGACCGCCGGATCGGCCAACCGATTGCGGGAGCCTTCAAGGACGGCATCGCCGGGCGTCCGTCCGGCCTCATCGAGTTCGATTCCCTCGAAGGCGAGCCCATGGCGGCGGCCTTCGTCCGCTCTGACCTCACGGGCTGGGTGACGGCGACCGGCCTCGGCCGCGAGCGCCACGAACAGCTGATGACCCGATCGACCTGGGCGACGATCGCGGCCGGCGCCCTGAGCCTGGCGCTCGCGGCGATCCTCGCCGTCTTCATCATCCACACGATCACGGAACGGCGTGTCAGCAACGAGCGCCTCGCGGCCTCGCGGGCGCTCGGCGAGCTCGACGCCCGCCTGCTGGCGACCTCGCAGGACGCCTTGAACGACCAGCGTCGCGCGGCGTCCGAGCGCGAGGTTCTGCTCCGCGAGATCTACCACCGCGTGAAGAACAACCTTCAGATCGTGCAGAGCCTGCTGCGGCTCGGATCGCGCGACCTCAAGCCCGGCCAGCGGGAGCCTTTCGAGGATGCCGTCCGCCGCATCGGCGCCATGGCCCGCGTGCACACGCTGCTCTACAACTCGCCCGACCTCGCCTCGATCGACTTCCGGGACTACCTCGAAGAGCTTCTGCGCGAGCTGTCGGAAGGCTTCTCGGCCGAAAAGCGCTCGATCGAGTCCATCCTCAACGCCGAAGCGATGCGGATGCCGCTCGACACGGCGGTGCCCCTCGCCTTCATCGCGGTCGAGATCCTCACCAACTCGTTCAAGCACGCCTTCCCGGACGGGCGCTCCGGCCGGATCACCGTCGAGGTGCACAAGGAGGGCGACACCGCGACGTTGCGCATCGAGGATGACGGCGTCGGGGTGAGCCACGACCCGGCCGCCCGCCGGCGGCTCGGATTGACGATGGTCAAGAAGCTCGTCCAGCAGATCGGCGGCGAGCTCGAGGAGCCGGCTCCGGGCTCGTCGACCTTCATCGTGCGCTTCCCGCTGGGCAAGCCGGTGGCGGCGACCGTCCCGCCGCTGACCTCCGCCCCGGCGACGTGAGAGCCGGAGCGGCCGGCCGTCGAGCGCCGTTCCATCTTGACCCCGCGGGCCTCGATCCCAATATCCCTCTCGTGAGGTCGAAAGGGTGCCAATTCCGGGCCCGGAGACCGCGAAGTGCCGGAAGGGCTTCGAGAGATGTCGCGTCAATCGCCGTTCGGCCATCCCTTCCTGTTGGGTTTCGACGAGATCGAGCAGGCGCTCGACCGCCTCGCGAAATCCTCCGGGGACGGCTACCCGCCCTACAATATCGAGCGGATCGGCCGAACCGAAACGGAGCCGGAAAAGCTCCGGATCATGATCGCGGTGGCAGGTTTCGCGGCCGAACAGCTCGAGGTGACGCTCGAGGAGAACCAGCTCGTCGTCCGAGGCCGCCAGGCCGACGACCGCGAGCGCCAGTTTCTCCATCGCGGCATCGCCGCGCGGCAGTTCCAGCGGACCTTCGTCCTCGCGGACGGGATGGAAGTGACCGGGGCCGATCTATCGAACGGCCTCCTGTCGATCGATCTCATGCGGCCGGAACCGGCCCGGATCGTCCGTCGGATCGGAATCCAGACGCGCGATTGACCATCGGAACGCAGCTCCGCGTCCGACCATTGGAGCAAGTTGCCGCTCAAAGGAGGGCATCATGACCGAGTTGAACACCACACCCCGTCCGGCGCTCGATCCCAGCGCGCTCGCCGCCCTCGGCGAGGGCCAGGTCGCCTATGTGAAGCCGATCTCCTCCGAGGAGGTGAAACGCATCTTCCCGCAGGCCCCCGAGCTCCAGCCTGGCCTGACGCTCTTCGCCCTCCTGTCGGCGAGCGGCGCCCCGATCCTTCTGACCGATTCGCGCGACACCGCCGTCGCGAATGCCTGGGCGCACGATCTTCAGACGGTCAGCCTCAACTGAGGCCCCGGCGCCTCGACCGGCTGCGGCGGCCGCCCCGCCGCCGCGACGGCCGCGACGAGGCGCTCGATATCCTCGGGCCTGGAGAGGCGGTGATCGCCGTCCTTCACTAGCGTGATCTGGACCGCCTCCCCCGGCAGATGCTCGACGAGCCGCATCGCGTGCTCCCAGGGCACGTCGGGATCGTCCATGCCTTGGAGGATATGGACCGGGCAGCCGGTCTCGATCGTCCCGTCGAGGAGGAGATGGTTGCGTCCGTCCTCGATGAGCCCCCGCGTGATCGGGTAGCCGTCCTCCGAATAGAGGGACGGGCGGAGATAGACGCCCGTTTCCATAAGGCTCGCACGCGCCTCAGGCGGAAACGCGTCCCACATCAGCCGTTCGGTGAAGTCGGCCGCCGGAGCGATGAGGACGAGGGCCGCAGGAGCCCGGTCGGGCCGGGTCCGGCGGAGCGCGCGGTTCGCGAGGAGCGCGATCCAGCCGCCCATCGACGATCCGACGAGGATCGGGCGGCCCGTCGTGCGGGCGTCGAGGACCGCGAGACCTTCCTCGAGCCAGCGCGAGATCGTGCCGTCCTCGAACCGGCCGCCCGAGGCGCCGTGGCCGCTATAGTCGAATCTGACGAAGGCCCGTCCCGTCTCCGCTGCCCAGGAATCCAGGGCTTCGGCCTTGGTGCCGGTCATGTCGGAGCGGAAGCCGCCGAACCAGACGACGGCCGGTTCCGCGCCCTCGCGGCTTTCGACGGCGATCCGCCGCCCCGCCTCGCCCTCGCCGACCGTGATCTCCGAAGCCATGCTTAACCCGTCCTCAACCCGTTCCGCGGACCTTGGCGATCCGCCCTTCTTCGGCAGCCCGCAGATACCGCTCCGTGCCTTCGCGAACCTATAGCAGCTTCCAGCGCGGCCCGGCGCATCCCCTCGCCGGCAAGACGGTGCTGCAGATCATTCCGGAACTCGAGACCGGCGGCGCCGAACGGACGGCCGTCGACATCGCGGCGGCTCTCGCGGCGGTCGGCGCGCGGGCGCTGGTGGCGACCGAGGGCGGCCGGCTCGTCGGCGAGTTGCAAAGCCGGGGCGGGGAATGGATCCCCTTCCCCGCCGGCACGAAGAACCCCTTCTCGATGGCGTGGAACGTCAGGCGCCTCGCCCGGATCGCGCATGACGAGAAGGCTGGCCTGATCCATGCCCGCTCGCGGGCTCCGGCCTGGGTCGGGCTCGGGGCGGCGCGCGTCCTCGGCATCCCCTTCGTGACGACCTATCACGGCAGCTATTCGGGGCTGTCGCCCTCCCCGCCGAAGAAGCTCTACAATTCCGTGATGGCGCGCGGCGACGTCGTCATCGCCAATTCCCACTACACCGCCGGCCTCATCCGCTCCTTCTATCCCTGGGCGGACGAGCGCATCCGCGTCGTCCATCGCGGCACCGACCTCGCCCGGTTCTCGCCCTCCGCGGTCGCGCCCGATCGGGTGGACAACCTGCGTCGCGCCTGGGGCGTCTCACCGCACGAACGGATCGTCCTGGTCGGAGCCCGGCTCACGCCCTGGAAGGGCCAGAAGGTCCTGATCGAGGCAGCGAGCCTGCTGCGGGAATCCGGCCTGTCGGACGTCGTCTACATCGTGGCGGGCGACCCGCAGGGCCGCGACGGATACGTCGCCGAACTCGATGCGCTGATCGCGGCGCGCGGCCTCGACGGGATCGTGCGGCGCGTCGGGCATTGCGCCGACATGGCCGCCGCCTTCCGCGCCGCCTCGGTCGTGGCCGTGCCCTCCGTCGAGCCCGAGGCCTTCGGCCGCGCGGCCGTCGAGGCGCAGGCGCTCGGCACGCCGGTCGTCGTGTCCGATCTCGGCGCAGTCCCCGAGACCGTCCTCGCCCCGCCCTCCGAGCCTGCCTCCGCGCGGACCGGCTGGCGCGTCCCGGCGGGCGACGCGCCGGCTCTCGCCGCCGCGCTCGCCGAAGCCCTCGGCCTCGGCGCGACGGCCCGAGCGGCCATGTCCGAGCGGGCCCGGAGCCATGTCGAGGCGCATTTCTCGCTCGAGCGGATGGTCGAGGCCACGCTCGACACCTATATGGCGCTGCTGAGCCCTCCCCTCGAGGGCGGATGAACGGGAACCGACGGTGTCGTCACTCGATCGCTGGCTCGGCGGCTCGCCCCTCGGCGTCCTGCTCAGGCTGATTGTCCTCTCTCTCATCGTGGGCGTGATCCTTCACGCCCTCGGCCTCACCCCGCTCAGCCTCCTTCGCTCCGTCGCCCATTCGATCGAAAGCCTGTTCGGCTTCGGCTGGGACGCCGTCGAGGATATCGGCCGCTACGTCCTGACGGGCGCCGTGATCGTCATCCCGATCTGGCTCATCACGCGGCTCGCGAGCGCGCGGCGGTAGAACGCGCCGCCGCTTCTCGGCGACATCGGCGCGCACTCGCGTCTCGCCGCAGCGTGGCTAGATCGAGCCGCGCGGGGTCGCCTCGGGGCCGCGGATCTTCCAGAGGCCGGTCGCGTTCGCCACCGCCCGGTCGCCGACGGCGATCTCGGCGCTCATGAACAGGATCGACTTCGTCTCGCGGAGCATGCGGCAGCGCGCCTCCACGAACTCGCCCTCCTCGACGCCCGACAGGAAGGCGGTGTCGAGTTGGACGGTCGCCTGGGCATGGGTGCGGTTGACGGAGCGGGCGGCGAGGCCGAGCGCATGGTCGGCGAAGGTCATCACCATCCCGCCATGGACCATGCCGTTGCGGTTGAGGTGACGCTCCTCGGCCAGGAAGCCGAAGCGGCGCTGACCCGGCGGGTTGTCCGTCTCGTCCGGCCGCGCCCAGATCGGCCCGACGAGGGAGAGATAGTTGTCGCTGAAGGCCTCGACCCAGCCCTCTTCCGCCGGGTCGAACGGCTTCGGTGCCGTGACCTCGGCCGGAAAGGCGTGACGGCCGTCGGGGCCGAGCGGCAGCGGCACCGCCGAGCGGACGGCCGTCAGCGGCAGGTCGCCATAAAGGTGCGGGAACAGGTCTCCGCCGCGCGAGGCTTCGTAGCGCAGCGCCTTGCCCAGAGGTTCGGCCCGCACGGCGACGAGGAGGAGATCGTCCTGCCCCGCGAAATGCTTCGCCGCCGTGTCGGCCACCTGCACCGCCGTCGAGAAGTGGATGAACCCGTCCGCGAGATCGACCGGAGAACCACGGAACACGCGCGCCTGCCTCGCCTCCTGCCATGCCGAGGCGGGGCATATCTTGTAAATCACGGTCATCCAGTCGGGCTCCGGTAATGGCGGACGGCGTCTCTTAGAACCGTTCTCCCTTTCGCGAAATCGCAGCCGCCCCCCGGCGAGCGGGGCGCGTTGGTCCGCCAGCTCTTGCCCGCAGCATTCATTCCTAGTATTAGGTCGATCTTCCTTGCGTCCGGTGAGAGCGGAGCCTTCCATGCTGTCTCACGCCCGCATCTGGGCTGCCATCGATCGGCTGGCCGAGCGTCACGGCCTCTCGACGTCCGGCCTCGCCCGACGGGCCGGGCTCGACGCGACGAGCTTCAACCGGTCGAAGCGGGTCGGCCCCGACAACCGGGACCGCTGGCCCTCGACCGAATCCATCTCGAAGATCCTCGCGGCGACCGGCGCCTCGCTCGACGAGTTCATGCGCCTGATCGAGCCCGAGGCGGGCCCCTCGCGCACGACGGTTCCCCTGCTCGGCATGGCCCAGGCAGGCGCGGGACGCCTGTTCTCGGATGACGGCGTGCCGGCCGGCGGCGCCGGCTGGGAGGCTGTCGAGTTTCCCGACATGGGCGGCGAAGGCTCCTTCGCCGTCGAAGTGCAGGGCGATTCGATGCGACCGCTCTATCGGGACGGCGACATTCTCATCGTCTCGCGCCTCGCAGCCATCCGAAAGGGCGACCGCGTCGTCGTCCGCACCCGCGACGGGGAGGTGATGGCCAAGGAGTTGAAGCGGAAGACGGCCAAGAGCCTCGAACTCGCCTCCCTCAATCCCGACCATCCCGGCCGCACCGTGCCTGTGACGGAGGTCGATTGGGTCGCCCGCATCCTCTGGGCCCGGCAATAGGCGCGCGCTCGAACGAGGGAGCGCAGCGGAGCCTTCCCGGAGACGCTATCGGTCGTCCTTGCGGGAGGTATCCTTCGGCAGTTTCTCGGCGATGCCGTAGGTGCGCTCCCGCCGGGCGATCTCGTTCCAGACATCGGTCGGCGTGACACCCGTCTCCGCCCAGAGGACGGCGACGTTGTAGACGAGATCGGCGCTCTCCTCGATCACGCGCTGCCTGTCCCCCTGGACGGCATCGAGCGACACCTCGACCGCCTCTTCCACGACCTTCTTTGCGATCTTGGTCATGCCCTCGCGCAGAAGCTTCGCCGTCTTGGAGGTTTGAGGATCGCGCGTGCGCGCATCCAGGATCGCCGCATAGAGACGATCGACGGCCTCTGCCATTATCGGGGTCCTTCCCCTGCCACGTGCTGTGATGCGGCCAAGCCGGAAAAAACCTCGGCGACCTTCTCATAGACCGGGCGCTTAAACGGTATGATGACACTCGGCAACAATGCGAGCCGCTCCCAGCGCCAGGCATCGAATTCCGGCTTGTGACGCCCCTCGCCCGGCCGATGGATGTCGATCTCGCTCTCATCGCCCGTGAAGCGCAGCGCGAACCATTTCTGCGTCTGTCCGCGATAACGGCCGCGCCAAGCCCGGCCCGCCACTGCAGACGGCAGGTCGTAGCTCAGCCAATCCGGCGCCTCGGCGAGAAGCTCGACGGAGCGGATATTCGTCTCCTCGTACAATTCCCGGAGAGCCGCCGCATAGGGGTCCTCGCCCGGGTCGATGCCGCCCTGCGGCATCTGCCAGGCATAGCCGTCGTCCACGTGTTCGGGGCCGGCCTCGCTCTTGCGACGGCCCAGGAAGACGAGCCCCTCCCGGTTGAGCACGGTGATCCCGACACAGGGGCGATAGGGCAGATCGGCGAGCGAACGCGCCGACGGTTGACGACGACTCATCGGCTCGCACTCTCCCGGCGCTGTCCCCCGAGGGCCGCGGTGGCGGGAACGAGGAGGATGCCCCGCGCCTCCAGCGTCTCGGACCAGCGCGCAATCCGTTCGATCGTGACCGGCAGGGCACTCGCCGTCGCGACGGCGAGCTTGCCCGACAAGGCGAGCGTCTCCAGCCGCCCGAGCGCTGCGTCGATCAGGTCGGCCCTCGGCACGGCATCGACGACGACGTCGGCCCGGCCTGAGCGCGTCTCGCCGGCGAGGATGCCGATCCGCGACCGCGACGAGGAGCCGTCATCGAGGATTCCGAGCCCGCGCTGTCCGGCCTCCCGCAGGATCGGCTGCAACGCCTTGTCGTCCGCCGTGAGCTTGCCGCCCATATAGTTCATGAGGCCGACATAGCCGGTGAAACGACCCATGGCCCAGCGTAAATTCTCGGCGTTCTCGCTCGATTTGGAGCCAGCCATGAGGGTGCGCGGACCCGGATCGCTATCGGGGTAATCGAACGGCTCCATGGGGATCTGGAGCATGATCTCGTGGCCCGCATCGCGCGCGCGGCGGCTCTCGCGCGCGAGATCCAGCCCGTAGGGCGCGAAGGCCAGCGTCACGGCGGGCGGCAATCGGCTGATGGCCTCCTCCGTCGCCGTCCGGCTCAGCCCGAGGCCTCCGACGACGAGCGCGATCCGGCCGAGCGGCTGGCGTCCGCCCGGAAGCTCGCCCTCCGGCCGTGCATAGACCTCGATCGCGCGTGCTCCGTCCGGCCCGATGCGCGGCAGCGCGCCATGGCGGGATTCCTCGACGAGGCGCAGATCGGGCGTCGCAGGGAGGCGGCGCGAGACGGCGTCGGGCACGGCCACGACGATCGCGGGAGGAGCCTCGGCTCCACCGCCGCGGACGACGTGGACGCCGGAATCCGCCTCGACGGTTCCCGCGTCGCGGCGGCCGGGCATCTGGTCGGGGCGGGCCGCAGGCTGCTGCGCGGCGGGGGCTGCCTCCGCCGGGCCGCGGACCACGATCTCGGTGCGGGCCACCGGGCGGCCGCCGCGCGGGTCGCCGTAGATGGCGCTCCCCAGGAACACGGCGATCAGGCCGGCCAATGCGATGCCGAGCGCGACGCCGGCGATCCGCCCGACAGGACGACGCGACCCGCGTTTCGGGCGGTTGAGGCCGAGCGGCCTCGTCAGATCGTCGGGAGCCGCTGTCACGCGCCGGCAGGTCCTGCTCAGCCCCGCACGCGCGGCGACGCCGCGCGAATCAGGTCAAGGCGTCATGATAGAGCGCCGTGCCGATGCGCGCACAGCGACGACACGGCCCAGGCGCAAGAAGGTCCCGCGTGAGTCAAAGCGGCCACACCTTCCGCTCGACGGACGGGCGAGACAACGCTCCGCCCGCCCCGCCGGGGCGCCGCCTCAGTTCGGAACGGCGGGCTTCTCGGTTCCGCCGGCCGCCGGCGCGGTCGGAGCCGGCGTCGTGTTTGCCGCTCCCTTGCGCACGCCGTGCAGATACTCGACGGCCGCGATGAGCTGCTTGTCCTTCGTCGGATCCGGCGGGACATAGGCGGAGGAGCCGCCCTTCTCGTCGCTGTTCTTCAGGTGGCCGCGCAGGCCCGCCTCGCCCTTGGTCTCGTCCTTGCCCTTCAGCTCCGGCGGGATCTCCTGCAGGACCTCCTGATCCGGCTCGATGCCCTTGGCCTGGATCGAGCGGCCGGCCGGCGTGTAGTAGCGCGCCGTCGTCAGCCGCACGGCGCCGTTCGAGCCGAGCGGAATGACGGTCTGGACCGAGCCCTTGCCGAAGGAGCGCGTGCCCATGACGAGGGCCCGCTTGTGATCCTGGAGGGCGCCCGCGACGATCTCCGAGGCAGAGGCCGAGCCGCCGTTGATGAGGACCACGATCGGCTTGCCCCGCGTCAGATCGCCGGGCTTGGCATTGAAGCGCTGGTTCTCGTCCGAGTTCCGGCCGCGGGTGGAGACGATCTCGCCCCGGTCGAGGAAGGCGTCGGAGACCATGATGGCCTGATCGAGCAGGCCGCCCGGATTGTTGCGCAGATCGACGACGAAGCCCTTGAGCTTGTCGGCCCCGATCTCGTTGGTGAGCTTCTCGATCTGGGTGCGCAGGCCCTCGAAGGTCTGCTCGTTGAACTGCGTCACGCGCAGGAAGGCGACGTCGCCGCCGCCCTCGACGCGCGAGCGCACGGGCCGGATGCGGATCACGTCGCGGGTCAGCTTGACCTCGAAGGCTTCCTTGCCGGCGCGCTGGATCTTCAGCCGGACCGCCGTGTTGACCGGGCCGCGCATCTTGTCGACCGCCTGGTTCAGGGTCAGGCCCTGGACCTGGTCGTCGTCGATCTGGACGATGACGTCGTTCGCCATGATCCCGGCGCGAGCCGCGGGGGTCTCGTCGATGGGCGTGACGACCTTGATCAGCCCGTCTTCCATCGTGACCTCGATGCCGAGACCGCCGAACTGGCCGGTCGTCGTCACCTGCATGTCGCGGAAGCTCTTCCGGTCCATGTAGGAGGAATGCGGGTCGAGCGAGGCGAGCATGCCGTTGACGGCGGCCTCGATCAGCTTCCCCTCGTCCGGCTTCTCGACATAGTCGGTCCGGACCTTCTCGAACACGTCGCCGAAGAGGCTCAGCTGACGGTAGGTCTCGGCCGAGGCGGCGATGGCGCTCGTCGACGAAAGGAGGGACGTGTTGGACGCCACCGTCGCAACGGAGGCGCCGGCGGCGGCCCCGAGGAACAGGAGAGACAGTTTCCGCATCAGCCTCGAGCCCTTTCGCTCTGAGTTCTCGCCCACCACGGACCGGGATCGATCGGAGACCCGTCCTTCCGTAACTCAACATAGAGAACGGGTGCGTCGCTCTCAACGACGCCCAAAGCCGCAGCGGGTGCCGCAGCCTCGCCCATCTGAGCGACCGGCTCTCCCGCCAGCACGAATTGCCCGACCTCGACCTGAATCGCGTCCATGCCTGCGAGCAGGAAGTAATAGCCGCCGCCGCCATTGATGATCAAGAGTCGACCGTAGGAGCGGAACGGCCCGGCGAACACGACGGTCCCGTCGGCCGGGGCGCTCACCACGGCGCGGGCCATCGTCGTGATGGCGGCGCCGCGCATCGCGCCGCCGCGACCGTCGGAGGCTCCGAAGGCCCGGGCCACCTCTCCGGCGGCGGGCCTGACGAGGTTGCCGCGCAGCTCGGCGAGGGGTCTGCGCGGCGCGAGGCGCGCGGGTGCGAGCTTCTCCGCCTCGGCGATTCGCTCCCGGACCTGCCGGGTCTCGGCTTCCGCGGCCGCCTTGGCCTCCTCCTCGGCGCGCCGCGCACGTTCGGCCTCCGCCTCCATGCGCTCGAGAAGGTCGCGAAGCGTCTTGGCCTCCTGGCCGAGGCGCTCGCCGCGGTTGCGTTCGCGGCGGATGTCGGCCTCGGCATGCGCCAGCCGCTCCTGGCGCGCCTGGATCAGCATGCCGAGCCGGTCGCGCTCACCGGCGAGGGCGACATATTCGGCGTCGAGGACCATCCGGTCGGCGGTGATGGCGGCCTTGAGGCGCCCGAGCGTCTGGAGATCGGCGAGGAGCCTCCGCGCCTCCTCGCGCAGGGCCGGCGTGAGGCCCGCCAGAAGCATGGCACTGCGGATCGCCGCCATCAGGTCCTTCGGCGAGACGAGCATCGCAGGAGGCGGATTGCGGCCGAGGCGCTGCAAGGCACCGAGCACCTCCGCCAGAACGCCCCTGCGCGAGGCGAGGGAACGGCGGATGGCGGCCTCCTGGGACAGCAGCGAATCGAGCCGGGTCGCGGTCGCCCTCGCCCGGTTCTCGGCATCGCGGGCGCGCTGGCCGGCCGCGACCAGAGCCGCGGCGAGCTTCGGCTGATCGGCCTTCAACGCGGCGATCTCCCGCTCCAGCGCCTGGCGCGATTCGGCGCTCGTGCGGGCGCTCTGCTCGAGGCTGCGCAGCCGCTCTTCGCGCCGTCGCTTCTCGCGCGCGTCGTCGGGCGGCCGTTCGGGGGCAGCCGAAGCGGGAGCATCCTGCGCGCGCACGGGAAGAGGGACAGAGGCCAGACCGCCGAGCCCGGCCGCGAGCGCGGCGCAGAGCATTCCGCGAGCCAGCGACGGGCCTCGCCCCCGCTCACCCTGCCCCCACAGCGTCGCCATCACTCGCCCGTTCCGCTCCGATGATACGGATGACCGGCGATTATGGTCAAAGCTCGGTAAATCTGCTCGGCGAGGAGAGCCCGCACGATCTGGTGCGGCAGGGTCAGGCGGCCGAAGGAGACCGACCACGCCGCCGCCTGCCTCACCTCGGACGAGAGGCCGTCGGGTCCCCCGACGACGAAGGCGAGACCCGCGCGGCCCTCGTCGCGCCAGGCCGCGAGGCGGGAAGCGAACGCCTCGCTGGTCGGGCTCGGCGCCGTCTCGTCGAGGACGACGAGCGCGGCGGAACCGGCCCTCTCGCGGATGCGGCTCCCCTCGTCGGCCTGCCGCTCCTCGGTGCGGCGACCCTTCGATTCGGCAAGTTCGACAATATCGGGACCGGAGAAGCCGAGCCCGCGCGCCATCGCGACGGCCCGGCCATGGTAGCGGTCGACGAGCTCGCGCTCGCCCCCGGCCTTCAGGCGGCCGACGGCGACGATCCGGATCAGCATCGCGGCGCCCGCGGCGGACCCTGTCAGACGGCGAGGCGCTCCGACGGCCTGTCCTCGCCCCACATCTTCTCAAGATTGTAGAAGCTGCGGACCTCCGGACGGAAGACGTGCACGATCATGTCGCCGGCATCGATCAGGACCCAGTCGCAGGAGGTCATGCCTTCGACCCGGACCCGGCCGAAGCCCTTCTCCTTCAGGGTCTCGACGATCCGGTCCGCGATCGAGCCGACATGGCGCTGGGACGTACCGGAGGCGATGAACATCGCGTCGGCGATGGCCGTCTTCCCGGCGAGATCGATCTCCACGATCTCCAGCGCCTTCATGTCCTCGAGGCACGCGCGGGCGATCGCCCTCATGTCACCCGGACCGGCCGAGGCGGGTTGGGCGGTCTCGGATCCTGCGGGGGGCGGAGGCGCGAAGGCCGCGGCCTCGGTGAAATGCAGCTCGCTCAGCGTCGAAGTCTCCTGTCGCCGTCCAAGAAAAACGGCGCAATGAGAAGATAAGGTGACGTCGTTCGGTTTTTCAACGCATGGATCCGACCTTCGACGACTTATCCCGCAGGGCGGTCGACGAAAGGTTCGATCTGCGACCGATTAGAAACACCCAGGCCGGCGCGCGGCTCGAGGCGAAGACACGCGCCGCGGCCCCGCCCGGCCGGCGTTTCGCCGCGAAGGTCCGGGCCATGCGCGAATGCAGCGCTCCCAGCGTATAGCCCGGCCGATCGACCACCGCGATCGGCACGAGCCGGGCGATGGCGCGCCAGTCCCGCCAGCGATGGAAGCCGGCGAGGCTGTCGGCGCCCATCACCCAGACGAAGCGCACGCCCGGACAGCGACGGACGAGGTAGCGGATCGTGTCGATCGTGTAGCGCGAGCCGATCGCGCTATCGATGTCGGTGATCTCCATGGCCGGGTGCCGGACCATGGCCCGCATCGCCGCGAGCCGCTCCGGCAGCGAGGCCGGGTGCCGCTCCTTGAGCGGATTGCCGGGCGTGACGATCCACCAGACGCGGTCGAGATCGAGGCGCCGCAACGCCGTCTCGGCGACATGGCGATGGCCGGCATGAGGCGGATCGAAGCTCCCGCCATACAGACCGATCCGCATGCCCGGCCGATGCGGGGGCAGCCGGATCACGATGGACGCGTCTGGCCGCTGCCGTGGATGCGGTACTTGAACGAGGTCAGCTGCTCGACGCCGACGGGGCCGCGCGCATGCATCCGGCCGGTCGCGATGCCGATCTCGCCGCCGAAGCCGAACTCGCCGCCATCGGCGAATTGGGTCGAGGCGTTGTGCAGGACGATGGCCGAATCGACCTCGGCCAGGAACCGCGCCGCCGCTGCATCGTCGGCCGTGACGATCGCGTCGGTATGGTGGGACGAATAGCGGTCGATATGGGCGAGCGCCCCGTCGAGCCCGTCGACGACGCGCGCCGAGATGATCGCGTCGAGATATTCCGTCGACCAATCCGCCTCGGACGCCGCCGCGACGCGCGGATCGACGGCCCGGACCACCTCGTCGCCCCGCACCTCGCAGCCTGCCTGAAGCAGCGCCTCGACGAGCGGCGTCAGATGCGTGTCGGCGCAGGCGCGGTCGACGAGCAGCGTCTCGGCCGCGCCGCAGACGCCCGTCCGCCGCATCTTGGCGTTCAGGACGATGCCGGTCGCCATGGCGAGGTCGGCCTGCCCATGGACGAAGACGTGGCAGAGCCCCTCGAGATGCGCGAAGACCGGCACGCGCGCCTCGCTCTGGACGCGCTCGACGAGGCTGCGCCCGCCGCGCGGCACGATGACGTCGACCGTCCCGCCGAGCCCGGCCAGCATCTCGCCGACCGCAGCCCGGTCGCGCGTCGGGACGAGTTGCACCGCATCGACCGGCAGCCCGGCCTCCGCGATGCCGCGCGCCATGGCGGCGGCGATGGCCTCGGCCGTGCGCAGGGTCTCGGAGCCCGAGCGCAGAATGGCGGCATTGCCGGCCATCAGGCAGAGCGCGGCCGCGTCCGCCGTCACGTTCGGGCGGCTCTCATAGATCACCCCGACGACGCCGAGCGGCGTCGAGACGCGCTCGATCAGAAGGCCGTTGGGGCGTTCGAACCGGGCGAGCACCCGCCCGACGGGGTCGGGGAGATCCGCGATCTCGTCGACGCCGCGCGCCATCGCCTCGATCCTTCCCGGATCGAGCGTCGCGCGATCGATGAAGGACGAGGCGCGGCCGGCCGCTCGCATCTCCGCAAGATCGAGCGCGTTCGCGGCGAGAATGCCGCGGCCCGCGGTTCGGATCGCCGCCGCCGCGGCCCGGAGGGCTGCGCTCTTCGCCTCGGCCGGGACGAGCGCAAGCACCCGCATCGCGGCCCGGGCACGCTGGCCGATCTCGGACATCAGCGCCGGAACCGGAGGCGCCATGCCACCCGAATCCGTCCTCCGATCCTCTCCGATTGCGGCGCTCATGATGCTCGCGGTCCTTTCCGTTTCAGCGCGCTCCTATCACGCCGAAGGGCCTTCACGCGAGGGAGACGTCTCGTTGCCTCGCGCCCGCCACGCGTTCATAACGCCGTCTGGCATTTTTCCACGGAACCCGAGTAGAAGCGTCGCGACCCGCCGGGCCGAGATCGATCGAAACGGCGCCAAGGGACGCGCGCATGGACCAGCCGAACCAGCATTTTGTCGTCGACACCCATCCGGGCATCGTCCCGGCGGAGCAGCGCACCGCGTTGCTCGCCAATCCGGGCTTCGGCAAGGTCTTCACCGATCACATGGCCATCGTACGCTACAGCCAGGATCGCGGCTGGCACGATGCGCGTATCACCGCGCGCGCTCCGATCCCGCTCGATCCGGCCTCCGCCGTTCTGCATTACGCGCAGGAGATCTTCGAGGGCCTTAAGGCCTATCGGGCCGAGGATGGCGGCGCCGTGCTGTTCCGCCCCGGCGAGAATGCGAGCCGCTTCCGGCTGTCGGCCGAGCGCATGGCGATGCCGGCCGTCCCGGAAGAGATGTTCGTCGAGGCCTGCCGCCTGGTCACGACGACCGACCGGGCCTGGATCCCGGATTCTCCGGACGGCAGCCTCTATCTCCGCCCCTTCATGTTCGCGAACGAGGTGTTCCTGGGCGTGAAGCCCTCCTCGGAATATCTCTTCCTCGTCATCGCCTCCCCGGTCGGAGCCTATTTCAAGGGGGGCGCGAGCGCCGTCTCGATCTGGGTGTCGGACGAATACGTCCGCGCCGCGCCCGGCGGGACCGGAGCGGCGAAATACGGCGGTAACTACGCCGCGAGCCTCAAGGCGCAGGCGGAAGCGACGGAAAACGGCTGCGACCAGGTCGTCTTCCTCGACGCGGTCGAGCGGCGCTGGATCGACGAGCTCGGCGGCATGAACGTCTTCTTCGTCTTTGAGGACGGCTCGCTGCTGACCCCTCCCCTCGGCGGCAGCATCCTGCCGGGCATCACGCGGGACTCGCTCATCACCCTCGCCCGCGACGCCGGCCGCACCGTGCGCGAGGAGCCGTATGCCATCGACCAATGGGCGGCGGATGCGGCGAGCGGCCGCCTGCGCGAGGCCTTCGCCTGCGGCACCGCGGCGGTGATCACGCCGATCGGCACCGTGAAGCGCCGCGACGGCGCGTTCAAGATCGCGGACGGCGAGGCCGGCCCGGTCGCGACCTCGCTCCGCCAGCAGCTCGTCGACATCCAGCGCGCCAAGGCGCCGGACCCGCACGGCTGGGTCCAGCGCCTGTTCTGACGAGGGCTGCGGAGGGCCCAGCCCTCCGCGCCGTTCAGGCCTCGCCGCCCAGAAGGGCCAGCGCCTCCTCGTGGAGGCGCCGGTCGCCGCTCGCGACGATCGTCCCGCCCTTCTCGGGCCGGTCTCCGGTCCAGGTTGTGACGATCCCGCCGGCCCCTTCGATGATCGGGACGAGCGCGACGATGTCGTAGGGCTTCAGCCCGGCCTCGACCACGATGTCGAGATGCCCGGCCGCCAGCATGCAATAGGCGTAGCAATCGTAGCCGTAGCGCGTGAGCTTCACCCGCTCCTCGACCGCGCCGTAGCGTCCCGCCTCCTCGGATTTGAACAGGGTCGGGCTCGTGGTCGAGAGCGTCGCTTCGGCCAGGGACGCGCAGCGGCGCGTATGCAGGGTCCGGTTGCCATGCGGGCCGCGATAGCTCGCGCTGCCGCCGTCTCCGAAGAACCGCTCGCCGATGAAGGGTTGATGCATCATCCCGTACGCGGCCCTGCCCCCGCGCAGCAGGCCGATCAGCGTGCCCCAGAGCGGCAGACCGGACATGAAGGCGCGCGTCCCGTCGATGGGATCGAGCACCCAGACGAGTTCCGCATCCTCCCGCTCGGAGCCGAACTCCTCGCCGACGATGCCGTGTTCGGGAAAGGACGCCTTGATCAGCCGGCGCATCGCGACCTCGGCCGCCTTGTCGGCTTCCGTCACCGGATCGAAGACGCCGCCGGAGGACTTGTCGAGCGCGGTCAGCGCGGTCCGGAAGAACGGCAGAATCGCCCGCCCCGATTGAGTCGCGAGGTCGTCCACGAAACCGGCGAAATCCACGGGTCTCATCAATCCGCATCTCCACATGAACGGCCGAACAGGGTGAAAATCCAGGCCCGCCCAATCTTTAACCACGATGCATCGCGAAAATGCATCATCGGCCACGGACAGGCCTTGCGTTTTGTGCGCCGCACCCTATTTTGTGCATCGCAGCGTCTTTGACGTTGCTGCCCTCCTTGGGCGTTTCCTCCCTAGACTTGGGCCGCCCTTCGGGGCGGCTCCTTTTTTTGTGCGTACCGATGAGCTTGCCCCGCCCCTCTCGAGCGAGGGGTGAGCTATTCGGCCGCCATCCGCAAGCCGGGCGGGTGCAGCTCGAGCGTCGCCATCACCTCCGAGCACACGGCCGTGAGCCGGCCCGCCACATCGGCGAAGGCCGGAAGAGGCGTCAGGGTGCGCTCGTCCATATAGATCGCACGGTTGATCTCGATCTGGAGCGCGTGCCGCCCGATCGGAGGCGCCCCGTAATGCTCCGTGATGAAGCCACCGGCATAGGGCTTGTTCCGGATCACGGTGAAGCCCCGCGCTTGCAGAGCGCGCTCGACCGTTTCGGTGAGCGCCGGCGCGCAGCTCGTGCCGTAGCGGTCGCCGAGCACGATCTCCGCCTTCGCCTCGTCGCGCCCGAGGCTGCCGGACGGCATCGAGTGGCAATCGATCAGGACCGACTGGCCGAAACGCTCGATCGTGCGACCGATGAGCAGGTCGAGCGCGCGGTGATAGGGCCGGTAGAGCGTTTCGATCCGCCGCAGGGCCTCTTCCACCGGGAGGCGGCGCCGATAGATCTCGTGTCCGTCGGCGACGATCCGGGGCACGGTGCCGAGGCCGCCGGCGACCCGCATCGAGCGGGTATTGGCCCGGGCCGGGAGGCGTCCTTCGAACATGCGCGGATCGAGTTCGAGCTCCTCCCGATTGACGTCGAGATAGGCGCGCGGGAAACGCGCGCTCATCAGCGGCGCCCCGAGCGGGACGACCGCCGCGAAGAGGCGGTCGACGAAGGCGTCCTCCGACCGCCGCAATCCCCGCGCGTCAAGCACCGACGCATCGAGCAGCGCCTGTGGGTAGACGCTCCCCGAATGGGGCGCATTGAACACGAACGGGGCGAGCTGCCGCGTCGGTTCGGCGACATCGAAGGGCGGATCGAATTCGGGATCGGGGCGGAAGCGGGTCAAGTCGGACGGACCGGAGGAAACATGCCGCAATGTGCCGGGCCGGCGCAGGCCTGTCCATGGCCGGGACGGACCGGCCGGCGAGCATCGCGGCCGGCACGTCGCCTCACGCCTCGGTTTTTCACCACTCGTTTACCCTGTTCGCGCTTTATGGGACACATGTCCTCCAGATTCCCTTGGGCGCAGCCGCAATGAAGATTTTGTTGGCCGAAGACGACAACGACATGCGGCGGTTTTTGGCCAAGGCGCTGCAGAATGCCGGCTACGACGTGTCGTCCTACGACAACGGCGCCTCCGCCTATAACCGGCTTCGCGAGGAGCCCTTCGAGCTTCTGCTGACGGATATCGTCATGCCGGAGATGGACGGGATCGAACTCGCCCGCCGGGCGACCGAGCTCGATCCGGACATCAAGGTGATGTTCATCACCGGCTTCGCCGCGGTCGCGCTGAACCCGGACCTCAAGGCCCCGCGCGACGCGAAGGTGCTGTCGAAGCCCTTCCATCTGCGCGAGCTCGTCAACGAGGTCGAGAAGCTGCTGCAGCAGGCGGCGTGACGCGCTCCTGACCTCTCCCGAGGTTGCCGCTACACCGCTGCCCGGATAGGCAGCGGACATGCTTCACATTTCCGACCTGACCTACCGCATCGGCGAGCGGTTGATCCTCGACGGCGCAGGGGCCGCCCTGCCGCCGGACGCGCGCGTCGGGCTCGTCGGCCGCAACGGGGCCGGCAAGTCGACGCTGTTCCGGATCATCGAGGGCGAGATCGCCTCCGAATCCGGCGGCATCTCCCTTCCCCGCAACACCCGCATCGGCGCCGTCGCGCAGGAGGCCCCGAGCGGGCCCGAGACCCTCGTCGAGGTCGTGCTCGCGGCCGACCGCGAGCGCGCGGCCCTGCTCGCCGAGGCCGAGACCGCCGAGGGCATGCGGCGGGCCGAGATCGAGACGCGCCTCGCCGATATCGGCGCCCATGCCGCGCCCGCCCGCGCGGCCACCATTCTGCACGGCCTCGGCTTCGACTCGGAGGCCCAGCAGCGCCCCTGTTCCGATTTCTCGGGCGGCTGGCGCATGCGCGTCGCCCTGGCGGCGGTGCTCTTCGCCGAGCCCGACCTCCTCCTCCTCGACGAGCCGACCAACTATCTCGACCTCGAAGGCACGCTCTGGCTCTACGACTACCTCGCGAAATATCCGCACACGGTGCTCGTCATCAGCCACGACCGCGATCTCCTCGAGAACTCGGTCGACCACATCCTCTATCTCGAACGCGGCAAGCTCACCCTCTACCGCGGCGGCTATTCCTCCTTCGCCCGGCAATATGCCGAGAAGCGGCGGTTGGAAGCGAAGTTCGCGGCCAAGCAGGAGGCCGAGCGCAAGCACCTGCAGGCCTTCGTCGACCGCTTCCGGGCCAAGGCGACCAAGGCGCGGCAGGCGCAGTCGCGCCTGAAGCGGCTCGCCAAGATGGAGCCGGCCTCCGTCTCCATCGACGAGACGACGCTCCCCTTCATCCTCCCCTCGCCGGAGCGCGCGCTCTCCCCGCCCCTGATCGCGCTCGAAGGCGTCGCGGCCGGCTATGGCGAGCGGACCATCCTGAAGCGCCTCGATCTCACCATCCTGCCCGACGACCGGATCGCGCTCCTCGGCCAGAACGGGCGCGGCAAATCCACCTTCTGCAAGCTGATCGGCGGGCGGCTCGAACCGCAGGCCGGCACGATGCGGCGCTCGGCCAAGCTCGACGTCGCCTATTTCGCCCAGCACCAGCTCGACGAGCTGCGTCCCGGCGCGACGCCCTTCGTGCAGGTCGGCGAGCGCATGCCGGGCCAGCCGGAATCGCGCATCCGCGCGCGCTGCGCCATGTTCGGCTTCCCCGGCGCGAAGGCCGATACGCGGATCGAGAACCTCTCGGGCGGCGAGAAGGCGCGGCTGCTGATGGGGCTCGCGGCCTTCGACGGCCCGCATGTCCTCATCCTCGACGAGCCGACCAACCACCTCGACATCGACAGCCGCACGGCCCTGATGGAAGCGATCAACGACTACGAGGGCGCCGTGATCCTCGTCAGCCACGACCGCTTCCTCGTCGAGGCCTGCGCCGACCGGCTGTGGCTCGTCGGCGACGGCGCCGTGAAGCCCTTCGAGGGCGACATGGACGATTACCGCCGCTACGTCCTGTCGGGCGAGGCCGAGCCGCCGAAGGCGAAGCCGGAGGAGCGCCCCGCCGACAAGGCCGAGGAGCGCCGGCTCGCCGCCGAGCGCCGCGTTGCGGTCGCCCCGCTCAGGAAGAAGCTGCACGATCTCGAGATCCGCATCGACAAGCTCGGCACCGCCATCGCCAAGATCGACACGGTGATGGCGGGTGGGCGCGCCTATGCCGAGGACCCGGTCAAGGCCGGCGACCTCGCCAAGAAGCGCGGCGAGGCTGCCGAAGCCCTGGCGCGGGCCGAGGAGGACTGGCTCACCATCAGCGAGGAGATCGAGCGGGCCGGGGCCGCGTCGGCATGACGGAGCGGCTGGCGACATGATCGGCGGGCCGCCTGCCGGCGATCTCGTCTTCGCCCCGCCCTGCCCCGAATGGCTGGGCGACTACGCGGACGCGCTGCGCCGTGGCTGGTCTCCGAACAACCTGCGCGACGTCGGCAGCGAGCAGCTTGCCGCGATCGCGGCGGATCCCGAGGCCTTCCTCGCCTCCCTCACCGCACAGTCGGGCACGATACGCCTTGCGGACGGACAGGAGGTTCCACGCCTGCCGAACCGCGTGCTCTGGCTCTGGGACGGGGCGTTCTGCGGCGTGATCGGGCTGCGCTGGCAGGACGGCACCGATGCTCTTCCGCCCTACGTCACCGGCCATGTCGGCTATGCGATCGTCCCGTGGAAGCGGCGGCGCGGATACGCCACGGCCGCCCTGCGGACGATCCTCCCGGTCGCGCGCGAGGTGGGTCTCACCGAAATCGAGATCACCGCGGACTCGACCAACACGGCCTCGCTGCGCATCATCGAGAAATGCGGCGGGCGTCTCGCGGGCGAGCGAGGCAAAGGCCACGCACCCGGCTCGCGCCATCTCGTCTACCGCATTCCGACGTAAGGCTGAGGGCGGCCAGCCTTCCCGGCCATCGGCCGCCACGCCATAAAGGAGCGATAACAAGACCGGAGGAAACGACCATGCCCAGCACGACGACTCGCCGAGCCGCCCTGACGGGGGCCGCCGCTCTGATCACAGCCCCGACGATCCTGCGGGCCCAGAGCTTCCCGACCCGGCCGATCACGATGATCGTGCCCTGGACCCCCGGCTCCTCCTCCGATGCGGCGCTGCGCGTGATGGCGGAAGCGGCCGCGCGGCATCTGAAGGGCAACATCGTCATCGAGAACAAGCCGGGCCTCGCGGGCGTGCGCGGCGCGATCGACCTCGCGGGGCGCACGCAGCCCGACGGCTACACGATCTCGCAATTCCCGCTGACGGTGTACCGCTACCCCTTCACCTCGAAGGTGTCCTTCGATCCGTCGAAGGACTTCACCTACATCATCCAGCTCACGGGCTACACGTTCGGCATCGTCGTCCAGGGCAAGTCGCCCTACAAGACCTTCGCGGACCTCGTCGCCTATGCGAAGGCCAATCCCGGCAAGGTGACCTACGGCTCGCCGGGCACCCACACCTCGCTCCATGTCGGCATGATCCAGCTCGGCGAGATCCTCGGCGTCGAGTGGACCCACGTGCCCTACAAGGGCGGCGCCGAGACGACGAAAGCGCTGCTCGCGGGAGACGTCACCTGCGTCGCCGACGCCTCCGGCTGGGCGCCGCAGGTCCAGAACGGCGATTTCCGCCTGCTCAACACCTGGGGCGCCAGCCGCTCGAAGCCGTATCCCGACGTGCCGACGCTGAAGGAGCTCGGCTACGATCTCGTCTCGACCTCGCCCTACGGCCTCGCGGGCCCGAAGGGCATGGAGCCGCAGGTCGTCGCCGCGCTTCACGACGCCTTCAAGGCCTCGCTGTCGGATCCGGCCGTGCTACGGGTCCTCGGCACGCTCGGGCAGGAGGTCGAGTACCTCAATCCCCAGGACTACGCCGCGTCGATCCCCGGCATCATGACGCGCGAGAAGGCCATCGCCGAGAAGCTCGGATTGAAGCCGGCGTAACGGCAGGCTTGCGGTTCAGGCCGGGAATGCGACAGAGCGACAGACAGGCGGCGGCCCCGGGCGGGCCGCCCATCCGGGAGCGAGCGACTTGGCCGACATCGTCATCACTGAGTTCATGGACGAGGAGGCGATCGCATCCTGCCTCGCCGGGTTCGACGTGCTCTACGATCCTCATCTCGTCGACAAGCCGGACGAGCTGACGAAGGCCGTCGCCGGCGCTCGGGGGGTGATCGTCAGGAACAGCACGCAGCTCCGGGGCGATCTCCTCGCCGCCGCCGGCAAGCTGCGGGCGGTGGGGCGCCTCGGGGTCGGGCTCGACAATATCGACGTCGCCGCCTGCGAGAAGCGCGGCATCGCGGTCTATCCGGCGACGGGGGCGAACGACGTCTCGGTGGCCGAATACGTCATCGGCACCGCGCTGTTCCTGCTGCGGGGCACCTATTACGCGACCTTCGAGGTCATCGCCGGACGCTGGCCGCGGAGCCGCCTCATCGGGGGCCGCGAGATCGCGGGCAAGCGGCTCGGCCTCGTCGGGTTCGGCTCGATCGCAAAAGAGGTCGCCGTCCGGGCCGCCGCCATGGGCATGCAGGTCTCGGCCTACGATCCTCACGTGCCGGCCGACGCACCGGCCTGGACGCAGCCCTTCGGCAAGGTCGAACGGCTGCCCCTCGACGAATTGCTCGCGGCCTCGGACGTCGTCTCGCTCCATGTCCCGCTCACGGACGAGACGCGAAACCTCATCGACGCAAGCCGCCTCGCGCTGATGAAGCGCGACGCGATCCTCATCAACGCGGCCCGCGGCGGGGTCGTCGACGAGGAGGCGGTCTCGCAGGCGCTGAAGGAGAACAAGCTCGGCGGGGCCGCCCTCGACGTCTTCGACGAGGAGCCGCTGCCCGAAGCGAAGGGCGTCGTCTTCGGCGGCGCGCCGAACGTCATCCTGACCCCGCACATCGCCGGCCTGACCGTCGAATCCAACCGCCGCGTCTCGACCGTGACCGCGCAGAGGATCGCGAAGCACCTGTCGGAGGGCTGAGGCCCGCGGGGGTCGGGGGCCCAGTCGGACGCGCTCCCCGCGCTCCAACCGTCCTCATGCTGAGGTGGCCGCCGGAGGCGGCCCTCGAAGCACGGCTGACGGTCAGTGCGCCTTCAGTGAATCGCGCGAACACGCGAGACGCATGCCGAGCACCTCAGGATGAGGAGCGGGGGCCAACCGTCAGCGTGGGCCGCGCGGGTCCAGGGCCATCTGCCAGAAATCGGCCTCGAGCCGCGAGGCCTGCGCGAAGAGGCGCGCGAGATCCGGGAAGCGGCTCTCGGTCATCGCCCGCGCGGCGAGGTCGCCGAGATGGCGTCGCGCGGAGGTCGCGAGCTCCTGATAGGCCTCACCGGCGTATTCGCCGATCCACTCGCGATAGGGATGCGTCGCGAGGCCCGGGCCGATCTCCTCCGCGAGCCGCCGGCCGATCTCCGCATATCCGATGACGCAGGGCGCGAGAGCGACATGCAGGTCGAGGAGATCGCCTGCCGCGCCGGCATCGAGGACGAAGCGGGTATATGCCACCGTGCCGGTTTCCTCGGTTGCGGCTTCGAGGTCGTCCGGCGAGAGGCCCCAGCGGGCGCAGAGCCGGACATGGAGGCCCATCTCGACATCGAGGATCGCCGACAGTCCCGCCTGCGCAGCCCGCATATCCGCGAGGCTGCGCCCCTTGTAGACCGCGAGCGCATAGGCGCGGGCGAACTGGATGAGGAAGAGATAGTCCTGGACGAGGTAGGTCCGGAAGGCCTCTTCCGGCAGGGAGCCCTCCCCCATCCGGCGCACGAAATCATGCTCGACATAGCTCGCCCAGGCATCGGGCGCGGCGGCTTTGAGGCGGTCGAAGACGTCCATGGAGCGGATGTCGCGCGGATGGAACCGGAAGGGAAGTCCGAAACTTCCCCCGCATTCCGGAGGGAGGACGCCCGATGCGCGTGATGGTGATCGTCAAGGCGACGAAGGACAGCGAGGACGGCCAAATGCCGTCGACCGAATTGCTGAGCGCCATGGGCAGGTACAACGAGGACCTGGCGGAGGCCGGCATCATGAAGGCCGGCGAGGGACTGCACCCCTCGGCGAAAGGCAAGCGCGTCGCCTTCGACGGTCCCTCCCGAACCGTGACGGATGGCCCCTTTACACCCGAGAAGGACCTCGTCGCGGGGTTCTGGATCTGGGAGGTGAAGGACATGGCCGAGGCGGTCGCATGGGCCGAGCGCTGCCCGAACCCGATGCCCGGTCCGAGCGAACTCGAGATCAGGCCGATCTTCGAGGCGGCCGATTTCGGCGATGCGCTCACCCCAGACCTGGCAGAGCAGGAAGCCAGGCTGCGCGCGACCGTCGCGAAACCCTGACGCGGGCCTGCCGCGTGCCGACCGGGCTCGCCTTGAGTCTATGAGGCGCGCGGCCGCGCGTCGCGCTAGGATCGCGCAATCGCACAGGGTGGAAACCGATGGACCGCACCGTCATCTCGCGCCGCACCGCCATGGCCGGCCTCGCCGCGGCAGGGCTCGTTCCGGCATCAGCTGCGAGCGCGCAGCAATATCCGACACGCCCCGTGAAATGGATCGTCGGCTATCCCGCGGGCGGCGGCACGGACGTGCTGGCGCGCCTTCTCGGCGCGGCGATCTCGCCCGCGCTCGGCCAGCAGGTCGTCATCGAGAACCGACCGGGCGCGGCGACCAACCTTGCGGCGGGCGAAGTCGCGCGCTCCGAGCCCGACGGCTACACCCTCTTCACCGCCGCGATCGAGACGCTGGTCTACAACCCCGCCCTCTACAAGAAGCTGCCCTTCGATCCGGACAAGGATTTCCGCCCCGCGGGCCTCACGGCCCGCTTCCACCTGCTTCTGACGGTGAAGAAGGATTCCCCCGTCAAGACGGCGCGGGATCTGATCGAGCGCGCCAAGGCTGCGCCGGGAACGATCAACTACGCCTCGCCGGGCATCGGCTCGCCGCATCATCTCGCGATGGAGCGGCTGATGAAGGAGACCGGGATCAAGATGGCGCATGTCCCCTATCGGGGCATGGCCCCGGTCATCAACGACATGATGGCCGGCGTCGTCGAGGCGGGCTTCGTCGATTTCGCCGCCGGGCGCGGTGTCCTGACGGACGGCACGCTGCGCCCCCTCGCCGTGGCCTCCGCGACGCGGCTCGATGGATTGCCGGACGTGCCGACCATCACGGAAGCACTCGGCCTCGAGGGTTTCAGAGCCTATTCCTGGCAGGGCGTCGTGGTGCCCGCGAAGACCCCCGACCCGATCGTGGCGCGCCTCACCGAGGTCCTGGGGACGGCGCTGAAACAGGATGCCGTGCGCAAGCGCATGCTGGCGATCGGCCTCGATCCGCTCGAAGGCAGCCCGGCCGAGTTCACCGCGCTCGTCGCGGCCGAGCGTGCCATCTGGTGGCCCATCATCAAGGATCTCGGCCTCTCGCTGGACTGATCGGGAGCCTCTTCTCAGATGGCTCAGATCACCCTCGTCACGATCAGCGCAGCGCCGACGAGCAGGACGATGATCGCGGTCGCTGCGAAGGGGAACATCGCACGATAGGCCTCGCGCTCCCTGCCGGGCGTTCCCGCGAGGCTGCACACGATCGACATGCGGACCGGCGAGACGATGTTCAGCGACAGGGCGGCCGCCTGCTGCAGCGAGGCGACGGCCGCGACCGAGAGACCGGCCTCGGCCGCGAGACTCAGTTGCGATGCCATGAAGAGGCCGTTCGCCGCGTTGCCGCTATTCGCGAGGGCACCGAACACCGCCGAGAGCATCGGCGTCAGCAGGAGCGACCAGCGGCCGAGCGCCTCGAACATCCCGCGCGCGAGCCCGTCCGCGATGCCAGACCCCGACAGCAGCTCGGCCATCATGGCGAAGGCGATGATGGTCAGGACGGCAAGCCGGCCCGTGCGCCAGGCCGCGCCCACCTCGCGCGGGAAATCCCGGCCGCGGCCCCGCAGCCACCCCGTGACGAGGCCGGCCAGGACGAGCCAGGAGCCCGCGTGGAAGAGCGGGGACCAGGCGGGAACGCCGTCGAAAGGCTGGATCCGACCCGTGGCCTCGAGGAACTCCTTCAGCGGCGGCACCAGCCGCGTCAGGACCATGCACCCGATCAGGGCCGCGAACGGCGCGACCCGGCGAGCCGCCCGGAGGAGCCGCTCGCGGTCCGGACGTTCGTCGATCAGATAGCGCAGGACGATGATCGGTCCGTACGAGGCGAGCATCGCGGCCTCCGGACCGAGCCCCGCGGTCGCCGCGATGACCGAGACCTGCGCCGCGCCGAGCCAGAGCGCCTCGCTCACCCGCTCGCCCCAGCCGGACCCGACGCCGGACGCATCCGCCACCCGCCAGTAGCAGGGCAGCCAGAGGAGGTTGAACGCGACCATGAACAGGCTGCTGTTCACGGCGAGTTCCGTCGGGTCCATGCGGGCGAAGGCCGCGGAGACGATCGCGCCGCTGCCCATGCCGCCCCAGAGGATCATGGTCTGGCTCAGGAGACCGAAGACCAGAAGCGGGATCGGCGCGACGCCGAGCCGGCGCACCAGAGCCATCGTGCCGACGATCCCGACGCCGAACCCGGTCGCCGACTCGGCGAAAGGCCCGATCAGGAAGCAGGCGGCGAACAGCATCCGACGACGCGCGCGGGCGTCGACCGGCGTCTCCTCGGGCGTCGCACCCCGCGCCGAACCGAGGGCGATCTGCCAGAAGAACAGGCCGCCGAGGATGTAGGGGACGACGATCCAGCCGATCCAGGCGCCGCGGGCGAGTGCCGTGCCCGCCTCGAGAAGATGGAAGGCCTGCGGGGGGACGGCCAGCGCGACCGCGCAGGCGACCGCGAGCCCGATCAGCGCGGCGCCGAGGCTGCCGGTCCGTCCGGTCGCGATGGCGGCGATGACCGCGAAGGCCGGCGACGCCCAGAGAAGATAGGTCACGCCACTGTCCTGCTCTCACCGGCCGAAGCGACGCCGGTCCCCAGGCTGGGACCGCGTTCCCTCGGGAGGCTCACGCCCCGCCGCACATGTGCTGGGCGTCCGGCAGCGTCCAGGAATCCTGCGTGCGCAGATTCGTGGTCGTGTAGACCCGTCCGCGCTCGTCGCCCTTCGGACAGCCCTTGGGCACCGAGATGAGACAGGTCATGACGGAATCGCCCACCTTCGAGGCCGCGACGGCGGGCACGAACGCGTAGGAGATCCCGACGACGCCGTTCGTCAGGATCACGCTGGTCCCCTGGTCGATCGAGCCCGGCTTGGGCTTGACCAGCCCTTCCTCGAAGCGCGTCCCGATCAGCTTGATGGTCGTCCGGTCGCAGGTCCCGACCTGCTTCGGCGGGGCCGAGCGGGCGGGGGCGGCGAGAAGCGTCACCGCAGCCAGCGCGCAGCACGCAGGCACGAGCACGCGCGGGCGAAATGCCCTTGATGTCGTCATGCTCATCCTCCCCGCCGAGGCGACCGCATCGGGTCCTCATTCGCGCTTGGCAGCATCGCATCCTTCCGGCAGGAGGGGCCAGGCCCAAACGGCCGGGCGCCCGTTGCGCCTTCAGGGAGATCGACGTCCATGATTCATGTTCTCGCCATCATCACGGCCAAGCCCGGCAAGCGCGACGAGGTTCTGAAGCATTTCCACGCCAACGTCCCCGCCGTCCACGCAGAGAAGGGCTGCCTCGAATACGTGCCGACGGTCGATGTCGAGGGCGCCGGCGCCATCCAGACCGCCTTCGGGACCGACACCTTCGTCGTGGTCGAGAAGTGGGAGACGATGGACGACCTGAAGGCCCATGCCGCCGCGCCGCACATGGCCGCCTACGGCGCCAAGGTGAAGGACCTGCTGGCGAGCCGGACGATCCACATCGTCACCCCGCACAAGGGCTGACAGGACCGGCTCGACGGATCGCCGCTCCGCGACGGGTGCGGCGATCCTCGCTCCGAGCCGCTCAGCGCGGGCAGCCGAGCGCATCCTCCTCGGCCTGCATGGCCGCGACGCGCCGCTTCTCCCCGCGCGACAGCTCGCCGTAGGGCGGGAAACAGCCCGGGCCGAAGACGGCGCGGGCCCGTTCGGACCGGAAGCAGAAGCCGTTGCGCGCGTAGATGGCGTTGCGCTGATGCCAGAGGCTTTCGCAGGCGCCCTGGGCCAGGGCGGCGCCGGATGGCAGCATCAGCGTTCCGGCCGCCAGACACGCAATGGCGAGCCCGGTGCCGATTCGATGCAAGGTCATGCTGAACTCTCCTTCGGACCAGCGCGTCTAGCGCTGTCCCGTGTCCGGAGCATTTCGCGGCCGGAGACGCCCGGCCGCCGAATCAGCGCATCGCCGCCGCGTTGATGATCCCCGCCGCGAGCGAGGCCGCGCCGAGCAGGATGGCGCCCGACATCTCGCCGGCGGCGATACGCTGGGGCAGGCGCGGCACGAGGAGCCGGACGAGCCAATAGGCGAGGATCTGGACGGCGATGGCGACGACGCCCCAGACGATCGCATCGAGCACCTCCTGCGCGTAGACGACGGCGCTCGACAGGGGCAGCGCGAAGCCGACGAGGCTGAGCCCGAGCGCCAGCGCGGCCGAGGTCACGTTCTGGCGGATCAGCGCGATCTCGTTCTGGGAGGTCGAGAGCGTGTAGACGACGAGATAGAGCGCCACGAGCCCGAGAGCCGTGCCGAAATAGACGAGAAAATTCGCCAGCCCCGCAATCGCCGTCACGCCCTGCTCCCTTGCTGCATCGCGGGCTTAGACCATTTCCCGGAGATGCGAACCCGGCTCCCTCAAGAAAATCTCCGACGTGACCCTCGGGCCTCGCTGGCACGCCGCCGGGCTGCTATCCCTCGCGGGGCAATCCGAAAGGGACGTGACATGGTCGGCCGACGGCTGGAGCTTCCGTTTCGAGCGGCCCTCGCGGCGATCGGGCTTGCGGCGCTGCTCGGCCCGGTTTCGGCCGAACCCGCGGCGGGGAATGCCGGGCTCGTCGGCACATGGTCGGGCGAATATGTCTGCAACCAGGGCCTGACGGGGCTGACGCTCTCCATCACGCGCGGCAATCCGCAGGACGTCCGGGCGCTGTTCCACTTCTATGAGGCGCCGACCAATCCGGGCGTCCCGACGGGCTGTTTCGAAATGGAGGGCAGCTTCGATCCGGTCACGGGCCGACTGGCCCTCCAGGCAGGTCGCTGGCTCCTGCGGCCGGAGGGCTACGTCACGGTCGATTTTCTCGGCCACGTCGCCCGCGACGGCAGGCGTTTCGAAGGGCGCGTGGCCGGCCTGAACTGCACGACGTTCGAGCTTGCGCGGAGGCCGAGCCCCAGTCCCGTCCCGCGCGCCTGCCGCCCCCGAAACGACACGGTGGCGGCGCGGTAGCGCCCCTCACATCAGCCGGGACTTCTCCAGCGCCGCCCCGACGAAGCTCGTGAAGAGCGGATGGGGCTCGAACGGCCGCGACTTCAGCTCCGGGTGGAACTGCACGCCGATGAACCAGGGATGGCCTTCGAGCTCCACGATCTCCGGCACGATGCCGTCGGGCGAGAGGCCGGAAAAGACCATCCCCTTGGTCTCCAGCCGCTCGCGATAGGCCATGTTGACCTCGTAGCGGTGCCGGTGGCGCTCGGAGATTTCAGCGGAGCCGTAGATGCCGGCGACGCGGCTGCCGGGGTTCAGCCGGGCCGGATAGGCGCCGAGCCGCATGGTCCCGCCGAGTTCGCCGTTCGCCATGCGCTTCTCGAGCTCGTTGCCGCGCAGCCATTCGGTGAGGAGTCCGACCACGGGCTCGTTGGTCGGGCCGAACTCCGTCGAATCGGCGTCCGGCACGCCCGCAAGCGAGCGCGTCGCCTCGATCACGGCCATCTGCATGCCGAAGCAGATCCCGAAATAGGGCACCTGCCGCTCCCGCGCGAAGCGGGCCGCTCGGATCTTGCCCTCGGCGCCCCGCTGGCCGAAGCCGCCGGGAACGAGGATGCCATTGACCCCTTCGAGGAACGGCGCGGGGTCTTCCTTCTCGAAGATCTCGCTCTCGATCCAATCGAGATTGACCTTGATCCGGTTGGCGATGCCGCCGTGATGCAGCGCCTCGATGAGGGACTTATAGGCGTCCTTGAGGCCGGTATACTTGCCGACGATGGCGATCGTGACCTCGCCCTCGGGGCTGCGCGTGCGCTCGACGATGGTGGTCCAGCGCGAGAGGTCGGGATTCTTCGACTGGCGCACCCCGAAGATGCGCAGGATCTCGTCGTCGAGTCCGGCCTTATGGTACGAGAGCGGCACCTCGTAGATGGTGCCGACGTCGCGCGCCTCGATCACGGCGCTCTCGCGCACGTTGCAGAACAGCGCGAGCTTGCGGCGCTCCTCCACGGGGATGTCGCGATCGCAGCGGCAGAGCAGGATGTCGGGCTGGATGCCGATCGAGCGCAGCTCCTTGACGGAATGCTGCGTCGGCTTCGTCTTCAGCTCGCCGGCCGAGGGGATGAAGGGCAGGAGCGTCAGGTGCACGAAGAGCGCCTGGCCGCGGTCGAGTTCCTGCCCGAGCTGGCGGATCGCCTCGAAGAAGGGCAGGCCCTCGATATCGCCGACCGTGCCGCCGATCTCGACCAGCACGAAGTCGTAGCCTTCGTTCCCGTCGAGGATGAAATCCTTGATGGCGTTCGTCACGTGCGGGATCACCTGGATCGTCGCGCCGAGATAATCGCCGCGCCGCTCCTTGGCGATGATGTCCTGATAGATCCGCCCGGTCGTGATGTTGTCCGACTTGGTGGCGGGAACGCCCGTGAAGCGCTCGTAATGGCCGAGGTCGAGGTCGGTCTCCGCGCCGTCGTCGGTCACGAAGACCTCGCCGTGCTGATACGGGCTCATCGTGCCCGGATCGACGTTGAGATAGGGGTCGAGCTTGCGCAGGCGGACCGTGAAGCCACGCGCCTGGAGCAGCGCGCCGAGAGCGGCTGAAGCGAGACCCTTGCCGAGCGAGGAGACCACGCCGCCGGTGATGAAAACATACCGCGTCATGGGGTTTTCCGCATACCGATCGCACCGTCGTTTGAACAGACCCGAAACGCGCGGCACATCCGCGCCGTCCACAGCTGGACGACGCGGGCGCGATGTCGGGTGATGGAGATTCGCGCCGGCCTGGTGCCGGCGCGGAGCTTAGCGCGACTGCGGAACCTGCGGCGCGGCGGGGGCAGCCGGGGCAGGAGCCGAAGCGGGCGGAGTGCCGAGCTGAAGCGGCTCGGAGCCGCCGGGAGCCTGACCGGCGGGCGCGGAGGCCGGGGCAGCCGGCGCCCCGTCGAAGATGGATTTCGGCGCCGCGCCGCGATGGGCCATGATCCCGAGGATCAGGCTCGTCGCGAAGAAGGCGGTCGCCAGGACGGCCGTCGCGCGGGTCAGCGCATTGGCCTGGCCACGGCCGGTCATGAAGCCGCCGACGCCGCCGCCGCCGCCTCCCCCACCACCGCCGCCGCCGAGGCCAAGGCCGCCCTCGGAGCGCTGCAGCAGCACGACGCCGATCAGCGTGAGGACGATGAGAAGATGAATGACGATGACGACGGTTTGCATGAGAAGCTCAAAGGCGCGGCAACGGGAACAGGTGCGGCCGGCGCGTTGCCGCGCTCCCTAGCACGCGATCGGTGGCGAATGAAAGGCGACGTCGGACGGGTGGTCCGGCGCGGCTGCCGGACCACCCGTCGGCAGATCAGGAATAGGCCGCCGCGATGCCGAGGAAATCCGCCGCCACGAGGCTCGCGCCGCCCACGAGAGCGCCGTCGACATTCGCGACGCCGAGCAGTTCCCTGGCGTTGCCGGGCTTGACCGAGCCGCCATAGAGGATGCGCATGCCCGCCGCGTCCTGCCCGACGAGGTCGCCGAGCACGCGGCGGATGTCGGCATGCATCGCCTCGACATCGGCGACGGTCGGCACGAGCCCCGTCCCGATGGCCCAGACGGGCTCGTAGGCGATCACCGTATTCGCCGGGGAGGCCCCGGCCGGGAGCGAGCCGCGCACTTGCGCCTCGACGACCGCGAGCGCCCTGCCCGCTTCGCGCTCGTCTTTGGTCTCGCCGACGCAGACGATCGCCGTGAGTCCCCCCGCGAGCGTGGCCTCGGCCTTCGCCTTCACGACGGCGTCGGTCTCGGCGTGATCCGTGCGTCGCTCCGAATGGCCGACGATGACGAAGGTCGCACCGGCCTCGGCCAGCATCGCGGCCGCGATGTCGCCCGTATGCGCGCCGGAGACCTTCGCATGGCAATCCTGGCCGCCGACGGCGATGGTCGTCGCCGCCGTCGTCGCCACGGCCATCGGCACGAGCACGGCGGGCGGACAGACGAGAAGGTCGGTCTTCGCTTGCAGGTCCGGCCCGTAGCCGGCCGCGATCTCCGCCAGCAGGGAACGCGAGGCGGCCGAGCCGTTCATCTTCCAGTTTCCGGCGACCAAAGGCTTCGGCGTGCGACCCGGCATCTCGTCCCTCCAGCAATCGGCGCGGCGTAACAGAGGCTGCGGGGCGCGGCAACGCGCACGAGCCTGCGGCCTTCCCCCGCGCGCGCCATTACGCTAGGGCGGCCGGAAGGATACGTGAGGGGACGCCGGCAGGCGTCGGAAGGGATCGATGCTTCAGGGGATCAACCGGATCGGGAAGAGCTGGGTCGGCCGCGTGCTCGTCGCCGTTCTGTTCGCCCTTCTGATCGTCAGCTTCGCCATCTGGGGCATCGGCGACGTGTTCCGCGGCAACGTGCGAACGCAGGTCGCGACCGTCGGCGGCGTCGACATCACGGGCGAAGCCTACCGGAACGCCTACCAGACGGAATACCAGGCGCTCATCCGGCGCTCCGGCCGTTCGGTGACGCCGGACCAGGCGCGGGCGCTCGGGCTCGAGGAGAGGGTCCTCGCGCGCCTGGTGTCCGAGGCCGCCTTCGATCACGAGACGAGGCGCCACGGCATCACGGTGTCCGACGAGCTCGTGATCAAGGCCATCCAGGAGGATCCGACCTTCCGCGGACCCAGCGGCGCCTTCGACCGCAACCAGTTCAGCGACCTGCTGCGCCAGAACGGCATGAGCGAGCAGCAATATGTCCGCGAGCAGCGGCTCGTGATGGCGCGCCAGCAGCTCGCCGAGGCGCTGAGCGGCGCGCTGCGCATCCCGCTCTCCATGCGTGAGGCCGTCCACCGCTATCAGTCGGAGCGCCGCACGGCGGAGATCATCCGGCTGGGCGCCGCGCAGGCGGGCGAGTTGCCCGCTCCGGCCGACGACAAGCTTCAGGCCTTCTACGAGGAGCGCAAGGCCTCGTTCCGCGCGCCGGAATACCGCATCGGCGCCATCATGACGCTGACCCCGGCCACCATCGCCAAGCCGGACGCCGTGACCGATGCCGAGGCACGCGAATACTACGCCAAGGTCAAGGACAGCCGCTTCGGCAGCCAGGAGCGCCGCGCGATCCAGCAGATCCTCTTCCCGACGAAGGAGGCCGCCGCGGAGGCCGTCGCCAAGATCAAGGCGGGAACGTCGTTCGAGGCCATCGCCAAGGAGCTCGGCATCGACGACGCCACGCTCGATCTCGGCACCCTGACGCGCGGCGAGGTTCTGGACGAGGCGACGGCCAAGGCCGCTTTCGAGCTGCCGGAGGGCGGAATCAGCGATCCGATCGAGGGGCGCTTCGGCACCGCCGTCGTGCGCGTCGCCAAGATCGAACCGGCGGCGATGAAGCCGTTCGAGGAGGTCGTCGGCGAGGTGAAGAAGGATATCGCGCTGGAGCGCGCGCGAGACGAGCTCCAGGCCCTCCACGACACGATCGAGGACCAGCGCGCCGGCGCGAAGCCGATGGCCGAGATCGCGCGGGACAAGAAGCTTCCGCTCGTCGAGATCCCCGCCTTCGACCGCAACGGCCGGGGCAAGGACGGCCAGCCGGTGGCCGCCCTCGCGGGCCAGCCCGCCCTCCTGCAGGGGCTCTTCCGCACGGAGCCGGGCTCCGACAACGAGGCCGTCAACACGCTCGATGGCGGCTACATCTGGTATGAGGTCACCAAGATCGAGCCGGCGCGCGACCGGCCGCTCGACGAGATCCGCGATCAGGTGGTCGCGGAATGGCGCAAGGCGGAAATCGCCCGGCTCCTCTCCGAGAAGGCGACGGCACTGGTGGAGCGCATCGACAAGGGCGAGACCGTGGAAGCCGTGGCCGAATCCCTCGGCCTCAAGTGGCAGACCGTCACCGACCTCGCCCGCGGGCAGGCGAAGGACGACCTCCCGGCCCCCGTCGTCACGCGCATCTTCGCGACGCCTGTCGGCAAAGCCGGCAGCGCCGCGCCCGACGACGAGAACCGGGTCCTGTTCAAGGTGACGGGCGCGTCGGTGCCGCCCTTCGTGACCACGACGCAGGAGGCCGCCGGCGCCGAGCGCCAGCTCCGCACGCTGATGACGGACGACATCCTGGCCGAGTATCTCTCCGACGTCGAAAGGCGGATCGGCGTGCAGGTCTACCGCCAGAACATCCGCCGGGCGATCGGCGGCGAGGGCTGAGGCCGGATCGCACGCTGCTTGATGCGAAGGATTCGCGGCGGGCCGCCCGCCGCGAATCCGGAGATGGGGCGGGATAGGATGCGACGTCGCCGGTTCTGAGGTCTTCCGCCCGGGACGGCCGGTGAGCGCGTGCAGACGCCGCCCGCTTCGCGGGCATCGTCTGCACCGACATCAAGGATGCGAAGCGCCGTCTCGACGGACGCGCCGGCCAGCGCCGACATCGCGCGCGAGGCCTAGAGGCAGGTCGGGACGAACCGCGCGTTGCGCGCGCCGATCAGGGCGGCGTCAGGCCGCCGCGTCAGATCTTGCCGGACATCGCCAGCTTGATGCCCTCGACCAGGGACGTGAAGTTCGTCCCCATCGCATTGAGGCTGGCCTTGGCCGCCCAGTAGCAGGCAATGAGGATCACCGGCACGAGCACCCAACCGAGGACCTCCTCGACGAAGCGTCGACGACGGCGCCGCTCCCAGCGCTTTTCGCGCCAGGATTTCTTGTAGCGGGCCGGCGAAGGCTTCGCCGCCGGCGCAAGCGGCCCGGCATGATGCTCGTCCTCCGGAGAGGCTTGGCTCAGCGGGCCAGCATGCAAATCACTCATCAGACACGCACCAGGGGACCTTTCGGCGAGGTCCCTACCCCGCCCTTGCCTCGGCCGCTACCGGAATCCTTCGGCCCGGCCGGTCGCTTGGCGGCGCCGCGCGGCCGGCGCTTCTGGTCCTTGGCGCTGGCGACCACCTTTTCGGGCCGCGGCGTCACGGGTCCTTCGGGATACTCGAAGGCGAGGCCCAGCTTGCCGGTCTCGTCCCGGGCCACGACGACCTGGACGGCGCCGCCGCCCTTGAGCCGGCCGAACAGCACGTCGTCGGCGAGCGGGGTCTTGATGGTCGACTGGATCAGCCGGGCCATCGGCCGAGCGCCCATCGCCTCGTCGTAGCCGTTCTCGCAGAGCCAGTCGCGCGCTTCGTCGGAGAGCTCGATGACCACGTTCCGGTCGGCGAGCTGCGCCTCGAGCTGGAGCACGAACT
Organism: Enterovirga rhinocerotis; assembly: GCF_004363955.1. Lineage (GTDB taxonomy): Bacteria > Pseudomonadota > Alphaproteobacteria > Rhizobiales > Beijerinckiaceae > Enterovirga > Enterovirga rhinocerotis. The sequence goes on along the minus strand of NZ_SNZR01000011.1, from coordinate 1,199,263 downwards.
TGTCGACCACCTTGGCGACGACCTCCTTCGGCAGCCGGCCGAAGGAGATGATCGCATCGAGCCGGTTGCGGAATTCGGGCGCGAACAGCTTGTTGATCGCCTCGATATCGTCGCCCTCGCGCTTGCTGGAGGTGAACCCGAAGGCGGCCCGCGCGAGGTCCGACGCTCCCGCATTCGTCGTCATGATGATGATGACGTTGCGGAAATCGATCTGCTTGCCGTTGTGGTCGGTCAGCTTGCCGTGGTCCATCACCTGCAGGAGGATGTTGAACAGGTCGGGATGGGCCTTCTCGACCTCGTCCAGCAGCAGCACGCAATGCGGATGCTGGTCGACGCCGTCCGTGAGCAGGCCGCCCTGGTCGAACCCGACATAGCCGGGAGGCGCACCGATCAGGCGCGAGACCGTGTGGCGCTCCATGTATTCCGACATGTCGAAGCGCAGCATCTCGACGCCGAGCGAGGTGGCGAGCTGCTTGGCGACCTCCGTCTTGCCGACGCCCGTGGGGCCGGCGAAGAGATAGGAGCCGATCGGCTTCTCCGCGTCGCGCAGGCCGGCACGAGCGAGCTTGATCGCCGCCGTCAGCGCCGTGATCGCCGTGTCCTGCCCGTACACGACCCGCTTCAGCGTCGTCTCGAGATGGGCCAGCACCTCCGCGTCGTCCTTCGACACGGTCTTCGGCGGGATCCGGGCCATCGTCGCGATGGTCGCCTCGATCTCCTTGATGCCGATCGTCTTCTTCCGCCGATGCTCGGGGATGAGCATCTGCGAGGCGCCGGTCTCGTCGATGACGTCGATCGCCTTGTCGGGCAGCTTGCGGTCGTTGATGTAGCGGGCCGAGAGTTCGACCGCCGCCTTGATCGCGTCACCCGTGAAGCGGAGCTTGTGGAACTCCTCGTAATAGGGCTTGAGGCCCTTCACGATCTCGATCGTGTCCGGGATCGACGGCTCGTTCACGTCGATCTTCTGGAACCGGCGCACGAGGGCGCGGTCCTTCTCGAAGTACTGGCGGTACTCCTTGTAGGTGGTCGAGCCGATGCAGCGGAGCGAGCCCGACGAGAGGGCGGGCTTGAGCAGGTTCGAGGCATCCATGGCGCCGCCCGAGGTCGCACCCGCCCCGATGACGGTGTGGATCTCGTCGATGAACATGATGGCGTTCGGATGCGCCTCGATCTCCTTGATGACCTGCTTGAGGCGCTCCTCGAAATCGCCGCGATAGCGCGTGCCGGCGAGCAGAGTGCCCATGTCGAGCGAGAAGACGGTGGCCTTCTCCAGCACCTCCGGCACCTCGCCGCGCACGATCTTGCGGGCGAGGCCCTCGGCGATCGCCGTCTTGCCGACGCCCGGGTCGCCCACGAGCAGCGGGTTGTTCTTCTGCCGGCGGCAGAGGACCTGGATCGTGCGCATCACCTCGGCCTCGCGGCCGATCAGCGGATCGATCTTGCCGTCCTTCGCCTTCTTGTTGAGGTTGACGCAATAGGCGTCCAGCGCATCGCCCTTCTTCTTCTGCCGGGTCTCCTCGTCCGTGCCCGTCGGGCGTTCGGTCGATTCCTCTTCGGCTCCACGGGGAGGCCTCGCCTCGGCGAGACCCGGCCGCTTGGCGATGCCGTGGCTGATGTAGTTCACGGCGTCGTAGCGGGTCATTTCCTGCTCTTGCAGGAAATAGGCCGCGTGGCTTTCGCGCTCGGCGAAGATCGCGACGAGCACGTTCGCGCCCGTGACCTCCTCGCGTCCGGACGACTGAACATGGATCACGGCGCGCTGGATGACGCGCTGGAACCCGGCGGTCGGCTTCGAATCCTGCCGGCCGTCGGTGACGAGATTGGCGAGTTCGGTATCGACATATTCGACGAGGTTGCGCCGCAGGGCGTCGATATCGACGTTGCAGGCGCGCATCACGGCGGCCGCGTCCTGGTCGTCGACGAGGGCGAGCAGCAAATGTTCGAGGGTCGCGTATTCGTGACGCCGCTCGCCGGCGAGCGCGAGAGCCCTGTGCAGGGCTTGTTCCAGGCTACGTGAGAAGCTCGGCATGAGGCCCTCGCTGAATTGATTCGGCCCTGTCGATCGTGCATCGCAAGGCAACCTGATGACTTCGGCCGAATTGGGTCACGTCGGCGACCAATTTCCGTGCCGTCTCGACGTCGAAGGCGCCGACCACCGCGGCGCCATCATGATGCGCCGCCAGCATGATCCGGACGGCGCCTTCGTCGTCTTTCCCAAAGAGGGTCTTCAAGGCTGAGACGACACACTCCATCGGCGTGAACTTGTCGTTGTGAAGAAGGATACGAGCGTCCCCCACGCCGTGTGCATCTGTCAAATGGGCATCGGCCTCGCCTTTTGCGAGGCCGTGGCAGATGGCGTTGAGGAGGTCGTATCGCTCGAGGCCGGCATCGCGCAGGATGGCCCCTGCATCGCCTTCGGGCTCGTCGTAGATCGCGACCAGGAGGTCCAGCGCCCGGACCGGCTGCCCGTCCGACGAGCCGGCGCGCAGGATCGCCCGCTGCAGCACGCGCTCGACCACCCTCTCCTCGGGACTCGGCTCGTCCGCCCGTCGCCGCAGACCTCCGATGAAATCGGAGCACCTCGCCGCGAGCGATCGTTTCGCGGCGCGACGCACGCTGACCGCCCGCCTCATGGCGTCGGCCGAAACGCCACTCCTCTCGAGGGCCGGCCCGACATCGTCGTCGTCCAGCAGCATCGCCAGGAGATCGATGGGGCTCGCGCAGCGGCACCAGGCGTAGTCGGCAAGCCTCGCCAGCCCCTCCGGCCAGGGCGTCTCCGGCGAAGAGCGCCCGGCCGCCGAGGCCGTCACTTCTTTTCCATGACGCACTGGAGCGGGTGCTGGTGCTTCCGGGCGAAATCCATCACCTGCGTCACCTTGGTCTCGGCGACCTCGTAGGTGAAGATGCCGCATTCGCCGACACCGTTCTGATGGACGTGGAGCATGATCCGCGTCGCGTCGTCCCGACTCTTGTTGAAGAAGCGCTCGAGCACGAGCACCACGAATTCCATCGGGGTGTAATCGTCGTTCAGCAGCAGGACGCGGTAAAGATTGGGCCGTTTGGTCTTGGTTTTCGGCTTGGCGATGATGGCCGTGCCGGAGCGCCCGTCGTCGCCGCCCCCGGGGACGCCGGCGGCGGACCGCACCTTCAGATGATCGACCGTCCCGACCATTCCGCGCCCACCTCCTCACCATACGATCGGCGCCGCGCATGGCCCGCCGAATCCGCCATCTCATCTAAAGGCCGGGACCGCCCTTCGCCAGGGGCTCTCGTCATGGCTCCCGTCATGCGGCGCCAGTCTCGAACAATTGAAGCGGCTCGGCGATGGCACGAAGCGTCGCGCATCGCGCCGCCAGGAGGGTATCTCAAAACGAAAACGCCCGGCACGAGGCCGGGCGTCGCAACCGGTTCGGAGCCGGACGTCAGGAGACGGTCGGCTTCGCCATCAGCGTCTCGAGGGGGGCGGCCGCGTCCTTGGCGACCGACACCGCGAGCTGGCCCATCTTGGCCGTCTGGGCGACGAGGCCCTCGTAGCTCGAACGGAGATAATCGCCCTGGATCTGCATCGCGACGTCGAGCGTCTTGGCGCCCAGGAGCTGCTCGGAGGCCTTCTGGCCCGCTTCGAAGGAGCGCTTCACGTAGTCGACGCTCTCGCTCGTGACGGCCTGTGCGCCGGTGGACAATGCGGTGAACGACTTCAGGGCCGCATCGGCGCCCTCGCGGCTGAGCTTCGTGAACGAATCGAGATTGACCATCGTCGTCTGCGGGGCAGTGAGCTCCCGTCCCTGTCTAGAGTTGGGTCGCGCCCGCCGCTTCGCAGACGGGCCAACTCCCGGACTATATGCAGCGCACAATCAAACGTCAAGATATCATTGTGCAGTGCACAATTACAATTCGACTCGCATTTAACCCATCCGTAACGGCGTCTCCGTAGCGTCATCCGACGTGTCGAACCGGCCGCGTTCGCGGTTGCGAGCAGGCCGGTGTTCCTCGAGGCCGAGAGGCGGGGTCGGACGAATGTTGGGTTGCGTCGGCGTAAGCAAGGTCCGTGTTGCGGTCACGGCTGGCCTTGTTGCGATGGTAGCGTCGCTGGTCTGCACGACGGAGGCGGATGCCCGTCGGAACAAGCCGCGGCGGGCTCCCGCCAAGGTCGCGAAGGCAGCTCCGTATTCGCCGCCCTATGCGGCGATGGTCGTGGACGCGAATACGGGTCGCACGCTGCACGCGGTGAACGAGAACGCGCTCCGTCATCCCGCGTCCGTCACGAAGGTGATGACGCTCTATCTCCTGTTCGAGCAGCTGCAGCGCGGCAGGCTGAAGCTCGATTCCGAGCTCAAGATCTCGCGCCGCGCCGCGTCGATGGCGCCGTCCAAGCTCGGCCTGCGGCCCGGCAGCACCATCGCGGTGGAAGACGCCATCAAGGCGCTGATCACGCGATCGGCCAACGACATCGCCTGCGCCATCGGCGAGAACCTTGCGGGCTCCGAAGAGGCCTTCGCGGCCCGCATGACGCGCAAGGCTCGCTCCCTCGGCATGACGCGGACCGTCTTCCGGAATGCCTCGGGCCTTCCGAACCCCGATCAGGTCACGACGGCGCGCGACCTCACCATCCTCGCCCGGGCGGTGCAGGAGAAGTTCCCGCGCTACTACCGCTACTTCCAGACCCGCGTCTTCGAATATGCCGGCCAGCGCATCGGCAACCACAACCGCCTTCTCGGGCGCGTCGAGGGCGTCGACGGCATCAAGACCGGCTTCACGAACGCGTCCGGCTTCAACCTGATGACCTCGGCCCGGCAGGATGGACGCCACGTCGTCGCCATCGTCCTGGGCGGACGGTCCGGTGCCAGCCGCGACAACATCATGGCCGGCCTCATCCGCACCAACATGGCGCGCGCCGCGACGAGCGGGCGGTCCTCCGTCTTCGCCAGCCTCCAGCAGGATGACGACGACGACGATGCGCCGGTCGCCGTCCGCACGCAGCTCGCCTCGGTCGGTGACGTCGAGACCACGGGCTCCCTGCCGACCCGCGCCGTCGAAGCTCCCCGCCCGCCCGCAGCGCCGGTCGCTGTCCTGCCGCCGCAGAAGCCCCTGCAGCCGGGCCAGAAGATCGAGGCCCGCCTCCCCTTCGCGCCGGCCGTGCCCATGCCCCCGTCGGCCGGGGATGCCGAAGCGGCTGCCGCGCGCGCTCCGGTCTCCGCGCCCGTCCGCACCGCTTCCCTCGTCCCGACGCCTCCGGTGAAGGCGACGCCCGCCGCGAAACAGGCCGAGACGGTCACGCGTCCGATCGCGGTCACGCCCTGGGTGATCCAGCTCGCCGCCGAGGGCGACGAGGGCCGCGCGAAGAGCGTGCTCGACGATGCCAAGGCCGCCAGCGGCCGCGCCCTCGCCCGCGCTGCGCCCTTCACCGAGAAGATCAGCCGCGGCGGGACGACGCTCTACCGCGCTCGCTTCTCCGGCTTCGCCGAGGCGGACAAGGCCCAGGAGGCCTGCCGCACCCTCAAGAGCCGCGGCTTCGCCTGCTTCGCCACGCGAAGCTGACGGCCCCTAGCCCTTATCCGACCGGTCCGCGTGGAGTTCAGGCATGTCGCCCCAGCAGAAGGTCCTTGGCTTGGTTGATCCGGCTCGCGAGCCAGGTCGATCCGCCCTGATCGGGGTGAAGCCGCTTCATCAGCGACCGGTGCGCCTGCCGAACGGCGTCTTCGGACGCTCCTGGCTGAAGCCCCAGGATCTCGTAAGCTTCCTGCTGCGTCATCGTGCCGAGCTGCGCCTGGGGCCGGCCCCCACCGTGCGGACCCGGCTCAGCGTCTTCACGCCAGCCGGGAAACCGGCCGTCGAGATATTGTTCGATCAGCCGGCTCCCATCGGGATCGTCCGCGAGGCACTCGCGGCGCAGGGCGAGCAGCTCGCGGTCTGACAGGCTTTCGAGCGGGCGGCCGGAGAAGGCCCCCGCCAGCACCCGGCCGGTGATCGTCCCGCTATCGTGATCGAGCACCATCTCGATCCGCCGGGACTTCACCTTCGAGGTCGATCCGGCCGAGCGCGCGGACGAGCCGCCGCCGAAGGGCGACGCGCCACCGCCGAGAAAAGCCGGCAGGGCGGCCCAGCCCAGCAGCCAGGCGCCGCAGCTCCCCACCACCACCGCCATGTCCATGCGGCCTCTGAGGCCGAGAAGCCCTGCGACGGCGAGGGCCGCGAACCCTCCGCCGACACGCGCGACCTTGCCGATCTGCGCCCGCCCGGTGACGCCGAAGAACTTCAGCCCCCACCAGGCGAGGATCGCCGCGCCGATGACGCCGAGCAGGGTCATGGCCGCCCTCCCGGGCCGCCGAGGCGAGGCAACGAGGCTGCGAGCCGCCGCGCGCCGGCATCCCGCGCCGCGAGTCGGTCGAGTTCCGCCCGTCCCCCCGCGGCATAGGCCGCGACCGCACGCAGAAGCGCCTCGAGTTCGGCCGGAGCCCGCGAATCGAAGGCGAAGGCGGCACCGCCCGTGAGCCGCGCGATCTCGCCATAGGCCGCCGCGACCCCATCCTGTCCGCCTTCGTGGAACATGAAGGCCTTGACCCCGAGGAGGCCGAGCTGCCCGGCCTTCGCGCACAGCCCGTCGAGCCCCTCCTCCATCGCATCGCCCACATAGACGAGCGCGCGGATGGGCTCGCGCCCCCCCTCCTCGAGGACATGGCCGAGGACGCGGGCGATCTGGGTCTCCCCAGCCTCGCACCGGATCTTGCCCATCAGTTCGGCCAGCCTGCGGGGATCGGCCACCCAGCGCGAGGCGCGGCACTCTCGGAAGCCCCGGAAATAGACGAGCTGGACCGACAGGCCCCCGACCGCCGCCGCCGCGTGGAACATCGCCGCCTGGACGCGGGAGGCCATGTCCCAGGTGGGCTGCCGGCTCATGGTGGCATCGAGCGCGAAGACGAGCCGCGCCGCTCCGGCGGCCGGCGCGGCCACGCGATGCGCCTCCTTCAGGAACGCATCGATCTCACGCGCCGAGGAGCGCGACTCGGGCAGGGAGGCAGGCGGCCGGTTCGTCATCGCAGCCACCATGTGGGAGATCGCGGCCGGGGTGCAAATCGAATCCGTGCCCGCTCGCAGGGCGCGGCCGCTCGCCCGCGTGTCCGTCGCGTCAATCCAGACGCTTGAGGCCGCCCGCGAACCGCTTCCAGTTGCTGACATAGCCGGCCGCGCCGCGCAGGAGGCCTTCCACGGTCGCGTCGTCGAGCTGGCGCACGGCCTTCGCCGGCGAGCCGACGATCAGGGAACGGTCCGGGAAGGCCTTGCCTTCGGTCACGAGCGCATTCGCCCCGACCAGGGAGCCGGCGCCGATCCGAGCGCCGTTCAGCACCGTCGCGCCCATTCCGATCAGCGCCCCGTCGCCGATCGTGCAGCCGTGCAGGATGGCGTGATGACCGATGGTGCAATGGGCTCCGATCGTCATCGGGAAACCCATGTCCGTATGGAGCATGGCCCCCTCCTGGATATTGGTCCCCTCCCCGATGGTGATGGCCTCGTTATCTCCCCGGAGGACGGCACCGAACCAGATCCCGACATCCCGGCCGAGATGCACCGCCCCCATCACGTGCGCATCGGGCGCCACCCAGAAGGCGGCATCGTCCGGAAGCTCGGGGGCGATTCCGTCGAGGCTGTAGATCGGCACGGGCAAAATCCTCCAGATTTCTTCGGAGGGAAGGCGCGGGGCTCCCGCCTGTCAAGCGCCGGCGAACCGCGTCGCGGCGTTGCGGCCCCTCGCCGCCCCGTTTGCGTCACCGGAGGTGAGCACCCATATCGGCCGGGTCCAACCTGAGGAAACCGACCCTGCGACCGTTCCTGCTCGGCCTCGCGGCCATCCTCGCACCCCCCGCCCCCGCGCTCGCCGCCCCGGCCGAGACCGAAGCGCCGAACGCGCCCTGGCAGCGACCGGCCTTCGCCGGCCAGACCAGGGCCGAGGCGCCGCCGAAGGCGACATCGCTTGCTGTCAGCACGGTCGTGGAGAGCCTCCCGCATTCCTGGTCGTTCGGCTTTCTGCCGGACGGGCGCATCCTGACCGCGCAGAAGGCGGGGGAGATGCGGATCGTCGGCAAGGACGGCCGCATCACCGAGGTCGCGGGCGTGCCGCGGGTCGATGCGCGCGGCCAGGGAGGCCTGCTCGATCTCGCCCCGAGCCCGCGCTTCGCCGAGGATCGGCTCGTCTTCTTCAGCTTCGCCGAGCCGCGCGATCCCGGCAACGGAACCTCCGTCGGCCGCGCACGCCTCGTCGAGGACGGCGGACGGGCGCGGCTCGAGGACGTCCGGGTGATCTTCCGCCAGGAGCCCTCCTGGAACAACAACATGCATTTCGGCTCCCGGCTCGTCTTCGACGATGCCGGCCGGCTCTACATCACGGTCGGGGAGCGCTCGGACGCGGCGGCGCGCGGGCAGGCGCAGGATCTCGGCAGCGGGCTCGGCAAGGTCTTCCGGATCGAGGCGGACGGCGCCATCCCGAAGGACAACCCCTTCGTCGGACAGCCGGGCAAGGTTCCGTCGATCTGGTCCTATGGCCATCGCAACCTGCAATCGGCCGCTCTGGACGCGCGCGGACGGCTCTGGACGGTCGAACACGGCCCGCGCGGGGGCGACGAACTCAACCGGCCGGAGGCGGGCAAGAATTACGGCTGGCCGCTCGTGACCTACGGTGCCGAGTATAGCGGCAACCGCGTCGGCCGGGGCTTGACGCAGCGGGAGGGCACCGAGCAGCCCGTCTATTACTGGGATCCGGTGATCGCGCCCTCGGGGCTCGCGATCTATCGCGGCGCGCTGTTTCCCGAATGGCGCGGAGCGATGATCGTCGGCGGCCTGGTCAGCCAGGGCGTCGTCGTCCTGCGCATGGCCGACGACCGCGTCGCGACGGAGGAGCGGATCCCGCTCTCCGCCCGCATCCGCGACGTGAGGGAGGGGCCGGACGGCGCCGTCTACGCGCTCACCGAGCGCGACAAGGGCGGCTCGCGCATCCTGAGGCTGGCGCCGCGGCCGTGAGGGCGAGGGGTGGGAGCGTCTGCTCCCCTCCTTCCGCTTCCGCTACAGCGCCGAGACCGTGTGTCCGCCGTCCACGGCGACGCAGCTGCCGGTCATCCAGCGCGACGCGTCCGTCGCGAGCAGCAGGAAGGCGCCGTCGAGATCCTCCGGCTGGCCGAGCCGCCGCTGGGGGATCCGCTTGATCAGCGCCTGACCGGGATCGGACTGGAAGAAGTCGTCGTTGATCTCGGTCGCGATATAGCCGGGGGCGAGCGCGTTCACGCGGATGCCGTAGCGGGCCCATTCGAGCGCATGCGCGGCCGTCATCTGGATGACCGCCGCCTTCGTCGTCGCGTAGACGGAGACCGCTCCCGAGACGCGGCGCCCCAGGATCGAGGCGATGTTCACGATGACCCCGCCCCGTCCGGCCTCGCGCCAGCCGCGCGCCGCGCGGGTCGAGACCGCCCAGACGCCCTTCAGGTTCGTGTCGACGACCTTGTCGTAGAGCTCCTCGTCGATGTCGAGGGCCGGCCTGTTGTCGGTCACGCCGGCATTGTTCACGACCACGTCGATCGGCGAGGCTGCCGCAGCGCGCTCGAGCGCGGACGAAACCGATTCGGCATCGGCGACGTCGAGATCGACCGCGTGCGCGCCTGCGGCCCCGAGTTCCAGCAGCGTTCCGACCAGCGCTTCGAGGCGGTCCCGCCTCCGCGCGCCGACCGTCACGAGAGCCCCGTTCTTCGCGCAGAGCTTCGCGAAATGCTGACCGAGCCCGCTCGACGCCCCCGTCACGAAGACGTGGCGCCCCTTTAGCATCGCCCCGAGATCCAAACCCGTTCCTCCCTGTCGTCCGCGGGGCCTTATTGGCCCGATCGCGCCAAAAGCTGTGCGTTCGTGCGCTCGAGCCGGCTCGCCAACTCGCGCATCACCGCGATCGACATTTGCGGGAATTGGGTCAGGAGGTCCAGGAAGACGCGCTTATCGATCCGCAGCGCGATGGTCTGCTCGACCGCTACGACGGTCGCGCTCCGCGGCGTCTCGGACAGGATGCCCATCTCTCCGACGAGGGCGTTGCGGCCCAGTTCCGCGACCTTGAACTGGCCGCCCGCGGCGTCGAGCAGGACGTCCGCCCTGCCGTCGAGGATGACATAGGCGGCGTCCGCCGCGTCCCCCTGCGAGAAGAACGTCTGGCCCGCGGTGAACCGGATGCGCTCGGAGGTGAAGGCGAGAAGCTTCAGCCGCGACGGCTCGATCCCCCGGAACATCGGCACTTGGCGAAGGGATTGGACTTCCGTCTCGAGCGTCATGGTCTCCCCTTCTGCCGGCGCTACTCCGCCGCCTGCCGTCGCGAGGCGCCGGGCTGACCCTCTTTTGCCTCGGAAAGACCGTCTTCGCCACCCCGCTCCTCGCCATCGTCCTCCGACGGCGCCTCCCGCGGCTCCGGAGCCGCGGATGGATGGGGCTCGATCGCGACCAGATGGCCGTCCTCGAAGGCGATCGCCTTCTCGAACCGCGCGAGGTGGCGGTCGTTCGGCAGCACCATGACCAGCGAATGCGTGCCGACCGATTCGAGCAGGAAGTCCGTCAGCTCGGCGACGCGCTTCTCACCGAACGGCGCCAGTGCGCCGTCCACCACGAGAAGGTCGGGCCGCTTCACGAGACAGCGCACAAGATTGACGATGGCGCGCTGATGGGCGGTCAGGCGCCGCCCGGCCGGGCCGACCGCGTGGTCGAGACCGACGCGCTCGATCTCGGACGACAGATCCATCTCCGCGACGACCTCCGCGCCCACGGCACGGAGTTGCTCCCGCGCATCGGCGATGCTGGCATTGACGCGGCCGAAGATGAGATTGTTCTGCAACGGGGCCGCCAGGGTCAGGCGATCGGGATCGTAGAACTCGACCCCGGGATCGTCGCGCTCCTCGAGCATCGCACGCATGTGCTTGCGCGCCTGCAGGAGGCGTTCACGGAACGCCTCGTCGAGGATGCCCAGACGATGCCGGGGCTCGATATATTCGAGCGGCAGGGCCAGCAGGCGCTCGCGGTCGTCGCGGGTCAGGCCGCCGCGCCCCTTTCCGTGGGAACGCTTCACGATCGCGGCGAATTCGTCGAGTTCGTCGGCGTGGACGAAGGCGAACTGCTCGAAGAGCGGATGCCCCTGCGGCAGCCCCTCGAAGATGTCGGTCATCGTCTCGGCGATGGCGACGCCCATGCGCACGAGATCGTCGGTCAGCTTCTCCTGGTCGAGAACCGCCCGGAACCCGGCATGCTCGACGATCGCCCGCCCCTTGAGCGCCGGCGAGGTGGGCATGCCGAACAGGAGATTCTCGACGACCGTCGCATGCGCGTTGTAGGCGTCCTGATCGAAGCTCTCGACGAGTTCGGACTTCCCCTCGCGTTCCAGACGCTCCCTCAGCCGGTGACGCGCCTCGACGACGCGCTCTGCGAGTCCGGGCTGGCGCTCGGGATCGATCAGGCCCGTGAGCCCGAAGCGGTAGACGTCGTCGCCGAGCCCGGCCCGGTCCAGCAGGATCAGGAGCGCCGCATCCAGCGCGACATGGTCCTTCGCGCCACTTCGATCGAGATCGATCCAGCTCCCGGCGACGGAATCGAGCGGATTGCCGGTGCGTTTCGCCTCGACGATCCGGCGCTGCTCCTCCTCGTCCGCCTCGATGTCCTCGATCTGGCGCTGCCTCAGCCCGTAGATCAGGTTGTCGCGGATCGTTCCCGGAAACAGGATCGGCTCCGGCCCCGCATAGGCGATCCGGCGCCCGACCGTCCCGTGGCCCAGCGCGGAAAGATGACGATCGCCGATCGTGACCTCCCCACCATAGCTCTCGTCGCGGCGGGCGAGGATCCGGGCGAGGTTGCTCGCGGCCGCCGTGCCGTCCGAGAGGATGGCGACGCGGCTCGGCAGGTCGAGCGAGACGTCTCCTCCCCGGATGAGCGGGCTGCCATGGCCGTCGAAGGTCGCAAGGGCCTTGATGGCGAGCGCGCCTTCGAGCGGGGCGTCGCCCCGGTCTTCGTCGGCGGCATCCTCGACGACGCGCAGCCGCTCCGGCGCGAAATAGGCGACGACCTGATCGTACTTCACCTGAACGTCGAGGCGCTGCTGATCCCAGTCGATCAGTTCCTTCAGCGGGGGCGGCAGCTCGCGATAGGCCGCGATGACGGCCACGAGCTGGCCGATGTCGAGCTTGCCCGACAAGGCGAAATACCCGCCGACGGCGTAGAAGAAGAACGGCGTCATCTGGGCGAGCAGATTGTTCAGAAATTTGACGATGAACTTCCGCTTGTAGATCTTGAAGCGGATATCGAAGAGGTGATGGAGCCGCCCGCCGATCTCCGCCCGCTCCCAGGCGGCGGTGTCGTGGACCTGGACGGCCTCCATGCCGTCGATGACCTCGCTCACGCGCCCGGCGAATTCGCGCGAGGCGAGCTGGCGCTGGCGGCCGAGGACGAGCAGCTGCCGGCGCAGCCGCGGGATGATGATGAACTGCGCCCCGACGATCGCCGCCGCCAGGAGGCCGAGCCACAGGCTCTGGATGAGGATGAAGGTGAGCGCGGTCGCGGCCTGGGTGCCGAGCATCAGCGGCTGGATATAGGCGTCGCCGATGAACCCGCCGATCGGCTCGACCTCGTCCTTGATGATGGTCGCGGCCTCGGCCGAGCGGACGTTGCGGAGCGCCTCGGGCGTGAACCGGAGCGCATAGGAGAAGAGCTCGAAACGCAACCGGCGCATCATGCGCTCGCCGAGCGCGCCCTTCTGCACGTTGATCCAGTACTTGATGAACCCGTTCACGAGCACGAAGAACAGGAACAGGAACGACAGGCCGAAGAGCAGCTCCAGGCGCCCGACCTGAACGCCTTCGACGATCTGCGTCTCGCCGCCGCCGAGCCAGCTGGGCCAGTGGATCGCGAAATCGAGGAACGGGGCGGTCATGCGGCCGTCCTCGAAGGCCCGGCCCTGGATCGCCTCGTTGACGATCTTCCGCGGCAGATCGAGCGACATGTAGAAGAACGGCAGGGAGCCGAGCACCACCGCGAAGATGATGAGCTGGTCTCGCCGCGAATGGCGCCAGATGTAGCGGAAGAGACTCTTCGTCATCGGACGGTCATCGTAGCATGGTGACTGAGGGTCGCGATATGCTCGGCGCGTTCATCCGCGCACGCGCCGGCCGACCTCTCGGCAACGGGGAATTGCCGGCCGGGGGATGATCCGGCCGCGGATCGTGGTATGGGGTCGGAGGCCACAATCCGCAAACAGCGGTACCACAACCGGCCCGGGACCCGTCGAATGTTGCTTGCGAGCGGAGAGCCGGATCGGGCCGCGCCGCGCTCCGGAGGTGAGACCGGGCGCTCGCGCGTGATGATCTACAGCCACGACACGTTCGGGCTCGGCCACCTGCGTCGCTCGCGCGCCATCGCCAACGCCCTCGTCGGCGAGCGGCCCGGCTTCTCGGCGATCATCGTGTCCGGTTCCCCGGTGATCGGCTCCTTCGAATTCGGCTCGGGCGTCGACTACGTGCGCGTGCCGGGCGTGACCAAGCTGCCCGACGGCGACTATCGCAGCCTGAACCTCAATCTCTCGATCGAGGAGGCGACGGGGCTGCGTGAGGCCCTGATCCGCCAGACGGCCGAAACCTTCGACCCCGACGTGCTCATCGTCGACAAGGAACCGACCGGCTTTCGGGGCGAGATCGTGCCAACGCTCGACCTCATGCGCCGGCGCGGCGCGCGCATCGTCCTCGGCGTGCGCGACGTCATGGACGATCCGGCGCTCCTCGTCCCGGAATGGGAGCGCAAGGGGGCGGCGGACGTGCTCGCGCGCTGCTACGACGAAGTCTGGGTCTACGGCCTTCCGGAGATCTACCGTCCCCTCGCCGCGTTCGACCTGCCCGAGCATCTCGTCCGCGACACGGCCTATACCGGCTATCTGCGCCGGGAATTGCCGGCGGAGCCAATCCTCACCCGCTATCCGGGCCTGACGCGGCGGCCGTTCATCCTCGTGACGACCGGCGGTGGTGGCGACGGAGACGACGTGATCGAATGGGTGCTGTCGGCCTACGAGGCCGACCCGTCGATCCCCCTCCCCGCCGTCGTGGTGTTCGGGCCCTTCATCAACCGCGACCGGCGGCGCGGCTTCATGGCCCGCATCGCACGCCATCCGAAGCTCGACGCGATCTCCTTCGACACCAAGCTCGAAGTCCTGATGAGCCGGGCCGAGGCCGTCGTCGCGATGGGCGGCTACAACACGTTCTGCGAGATCCTTTCGCTCGACAAGCGCTCGCTGATCGTGCCGCGCACGAAGCCCCGGCGCGAGCAGCTCATCCGCGCCGAGGAGGCATCCCGCCTCGGCCTCGTCTCGATGCTCGTCGCCGAGGACGGCGTCCGGGCTCCCGAAGCCATGGCCCGCGCCCTCCACGCTCTGCCGACGCGGCCGCGCCCGTCCGATGTCGTGATCCCCGGGCTGCTGGACGGGCTCGACGTCATCCGCAGCCGGGTCTCCGCGATCCTCGACCCCGCCGAACCCCGTGGCTCCCTGCCCGAAGCGGCGGAATAGCCCGAGCATGGTGTCGGGTCCGGGCCGCGTCGCGGTCGTCGTCAAGGGCTATCCGCGTCTGTCGGAGACCTTCGTCGCGCAGGAACTGCTCGGCCTCGAGCGGCGCGGCATCCCGCTCGAGATCTGGTCGCTCCGCCAGCCGACGGACCGTGTGCTCCACCCGATGCACAAGGCGATCCGGGCCCCGGTGCGCTATCTGCCCGAATACCTCTACGAGGCGCCGTTCCGCGTGCTGAAGGGGCTTCTCGCGGCGGTGCGGCGGCCCGGATTCGGGCGGCTGCTGCGCGTCTTCGCAGCCGATCTGCGCCGCGACCCGACGCCGAACCGGCTGCGCCGCCTCGGCCAGGCGGCCGTGCTCGCGCGCGAACTCGACCCAGCGATCGGCCATCTCTACGTGCATTTCCTGCATACGCCGGGCTCGGTGACGCGCTACGCCGCGATCCTCACCGGCCTGCCCTGGAGCTTCTCGGCCCACGCCAAGGACATCTGGACGACGCCCGACTGGGAGAAGCGCGAGAAGATGGCGGAGGCGGAATGGGGCGTGACCTGCACCCGGCACGCCCTCGCGCATCTCCAAACCCTCGCGCCCGAGCCGGAGCGCGTGAGCCTCCTCTATCACGGTCTCGATCTCGACCGCTTCCCCGCGCCGCCGGAGAGCCGCCCGACGCGCGACGGCAGCGACCCGGCCGATCCGATCCGCATCCTCGCGGTCGGCCGGGCCGTCGAGAAGAAGGGCTTCGACGACCTGATCGCGGCTCTCGCCGTCCTCCCGCCGGACCTGCACTGGACCCTCGCCCATTGCGGCGGCGGACCGCTCCTCGACACGCTGAAGGCCAAGGCGAAAGCGGCCGGGATCGGCCCGCGGATCGCCTTCATGGGCACGAGGGCTCAGCCCGATATCGTGAACCTGATGCGGGAGGCCGACATCTTCGCGCTGCCCTCCCGCGAGGCCGAGGACGGGGACCGCGACGGACTGCCCAACGTCTTGATGGAGGCCGCCTCGCAGGACCTCGCCATCCTCTCGACGCGCCTGCCGGGAATCCTGGAATTCGTCAGGCCCGATGCCGAAGCCGAGCTGGTGCCGCCGGGCGATTGGGAGCCGTTGTCGAACGCGCTGAACCTGCTGATCCGCGATCCCGCCCGGCGGGAGGCGCTCGGGCGCGCGGCGGGGCGGCGGCTCCGGGCCGAGTTCTCGGCCGCCGGCGGCCTCGACCGGCTGGCCGTCCGCTTCGGCGGGGCCGGTTCGGAGGGCGCCGAGGAGGACACGGGGGCACGGCGGGCCGACGCGGCGGGCGGATGATCCCGCTCGCATTCTACGCCCCCCTGAAGAGCCCGGAGGACCCGGTCCCGTCCGGCGACCGGACCATGGCCCGCCTCCTGATGCGCGCCCTGCGCCATGCCGGGTTCGACCCCGTCCTCGCGAGCGACCTGCGCAGCCTCGATATCCGCGGAGACGGTGTCTTGCAGGCCGAAATCGCCGGCCGCGCCGACGCCGAGACCGCGCGTCTGGTCGCGTCGTTCCGCGCGGAGCCGGCCGAACGCCGTCCGCGCCTCTGGTTCACCTATCACTGCTATTACAAGGCGCCCGACCTCGTCGGCCCGCGCGTCGCGGCGGCGCTCGCCATCCCCTATGTCGTCGCGGAAGGCTCCCGCGCCCCGAAGCGCGCCGTCGGCCCCTGGGGCCACTGGCACGAGGCAGCCGAGGCGGCCCTCGACCGCGCCGATCACCTCTTCGTCATGGCTCCCCAGGACCGCGAGGCGCTGGACCGGGCGAGACCACCCCGGCAGACGATCACCGACCTGCCGCCGTTTCTCGACGCGGAGCGCCGGGAGTTCCCGCTCGGGGCAGCGGCGGGGAGCACCGAGCCGGATCGTCCGTCAGGCCCCCTCCGCCTCCTCGCGGTCGCGATGATGCGGCCCGGGGACAAGCTCGCCTCCTATCGCCTGCTGGCGGAATCGCTCGCGCGTCTCGGCACGGAGAGCGATTGGAGCCTCGACATCGTCGGCGACGGCCCGGCTCGGGGCGAGGTCGAGGCCGCCTTCTCGGCGTTCGGAGACCGAATCCGGTTCCACGGCGCCGTGCCCGAACCGGCGGGCCTCGTCGCCTTCTACCGTGCCGCGGACCTCCTGGTCTGGCCGGCGGTCAACGAGGCCTACGGCATGGTCTTCCTGGAGGCCCAGGCGACGGGCTGCCCGGTCCTCGCGGGGCGGGAAGGCGGCGTTCCCGCCGTTCTACGCGACGGGGAAACCGGCTTCCTCGTCGCTCCGCGCGACGCCGCGGCCTTCGCCGGGCGCTTGCGCGATCTGACCGAGCGCCCCGCCATCCTCGCGCCCATGCGGGAGGCTGCCCGCCGCTTCGTCCGCGAGGAGCGCAGCCTCGACGGCGCGGCGGCGATCCTGCGTGCGGCGCTCGGCCCGCTGGCGGCCGGGGCCGTGCGGGAGGAGCCGGCGTGACGCTCTCCGTCCTGATCGCCGTCACGCATCTCCTCGGAGCGGGCCACCTGACGCGGGCGGCGGCGATCGGGCGAGCGCTCGCCCGTCGCGGCCACCGGGTCACGCTCGTCACCGGAGGCACGCCGACGCCGCTGGTCGACATGGCGGCGATGGCGGTCGTGCAGTTGCCGCCCGTCCGCACGCGGGTCGGCGACTTCACGACGCTGCTCGACGCGAATGGCCGCCCCATCGAACCGGACCATCTGGCGAGCCGCCGCGACACGCTCCTCGCAGCCTTCGCCGCGGCGCGGCCGGACGTCGTCGTAACCGAGCTCTACCCGTTCGGGCGCCGCGTCCTCCGGACGGAGTTCGAGGCGCTGCTGGACGCCGCAGACGCGGCGGAGCTGCGACCCGTCATCCTCTGCTCGGTCCGCGATATCCTCGCCCCGCCATCCCGGCCCGAGAAGGCCGAGGCGGCTCACGCCGTCATCGCGCGGCGCTATCGCGCCGTCCTCGTCCATGGAGACGAGGCGACGGTGCCGCTCGAGCGGTCCTGGCCCGTCGACGACGCGCTCCGACGCCGTCTCGTCTATACGGGCTATATCGGTCCCGAGGCCGCTCTTGCCTCGCCCGGCACGCAGGATGACGGCTCGGTGCTCGTCTCCGGCGGATCGAGCGCCGCCGCCCTCCCCCTCTACCGGGCGGCGATCGAGGCCGCCCGGGCCGATGCCGGGCGCCCCTGGCGCATCCTCGTCGGCAAGGCCGTCGGCGAAGCCGATCACGGCGAACTCCGGGACGCGGCGCCGCCGAACGCGATCGTCGAGCGGGCGCGTCCGGATTTTGTGTTCCTTCTCGCCAAAGCCGCTGTCTTCGTCGGCCAAGCCGGTTACAACACGGTCATGGACATCGTCGCGACCCATGCCCGATCCGTCCTCGTCCCCTTCGAACAGGGCCGCGAGACGGAACAGCGCCTGCGGGCCGAGGGCCTCGCGGCCTCCGGCCTCGCGACGCTGCTGGCGGAAGGCGACCTCACGCCGACTGCCCTCGGCGCCGCTATCGCCCATGCCGCCGGCCGGCCACGGCCGACCTTCCAGGGCATCGCGCTCGACGGTCACGACCGCGCGGCGCAGGCGATCGAGGCGTTGGCGCGGGAGGGCCGCTCATGACCGCGGCGCTCGACGCTCTCGCGGCTCGGTTCGACCGGCTGGCCGATGCGGGTCGCGTCGTCGATCTCTGGTGGCGCGACGACGATGCGGTGGAGGCGACGCCGGCTTTGGATCGGCTCCTCGGTCTCGCCGAGGCGGCCCGCTGGCCGGTCTGCCTCGCGGTGATCCCGGCCCTCGCCCGGCCGTCCCTTCCCGAACGGCTCGCGGGTCGAGACGACGTCACGGTTCTCGTGCATGGCTGGACCCATGCGAATCATGCCCCGCCCCACGAGAAGACGGCCGAGTTCGGCGCGCATCGTGCGGTCGCGGAGATGGACCGCGAGATGAGGGACGGCCGCGACCGCCTGGCATCGGCATTCGGCGAGCGCGCGCTTCCCGTCTTCGTGCCGCCGTGGAACCGGATCGCTCCGGCGGCGGCCGCCGCCCTGCCCCGGCTCGGATACCGCGCCCTGTCGTGTTTCGGCGGAGCCGAACATGGCGGCCCGCTCGCCCGGCTCGATGCCCATCTCGATCCCGTCGACTGGCGCGGCGGGCGCAGTCTCGCAAGGCCGGACGCGCTCACGGCGCAGCTCGACCGTGCGATCGACCGGGGCGTGACCCGGATCGGCTTCCTGACCCATCACCTGATGTTCGACGATGTCCTCTGGAGCTTCGTCGAAGGCGTCGCCGCCCTCGCCGCCGACCATCCCGCCACCCGGCCGATCGGGCTGTCGCAGCCGCTGATCGACCGGCTCGCCGGCGGCGCCGCGGATGCCTCGCTCCTCGGAGCGGCGGCATGAGACCCCTCCTCGACATCCGGGACCTCGTCGTCGAGATCAGCGCCGACGGGACGACCTTCAAGGCCGTCGACGGGCTCAACCTCTCCATCCCCACCGGCAAGACGGTGGCGATCGTCGGCGAATCCGGCTCCGGCAAGTCCGTGACCGCGCAGGCGATCATGCGCATCCTGCCCAAGGTCGCCCGGATCGCGGGCGGATCGGTCGTCTTCGACGATCCCGCCGACCGCCATCCGCCGCTCGACATCGCGGGGATCCCCGACGGCAGCGAGACGATGCGGCGCATCCGCGGCGGCCGGATCGCGATGATCTTCCAGGAGCCGATGACCTCGCTCTCGCCGCTCCACACGGTCGGCGACCAGGTGACGGAGGCGCTGAGGCTCCACGCGCGCGTCAGCGCCGAGGAGGCGAAGGAGAAGGCCGTCGAGGTCTTCCGGCGCGTCGGCTTCCCCGATCCGCAGCGGGCGCTCGTGACCTATCCGTTCGAGCTGTCGGGCGGGCTGCGCCAGCGCGCCATGATCGCGATGGCGCTGATCACGCGGCCGGCTCTCCTCATCGCCGACGAGCCGACCACGGCGCTCGACGTCACGACGCAGGCGCAGATCCTCGATCTGATCCGCGAGCTGCAGGGCGAGACGGGGATGTCCGTCCTCCTCATCACGCACGATCTCGGCGTCGTCGCGAACATGGCCGACGAGGTCGTCGTGATGTACCGGGGCCGCGTGGTCGAGGCCGGTAGCCGGGACGACATCTTCCGGCGCGCCCAGCACCCCTATCTGCGCGCCCTGATGAGGGCCGTGCCGCGTTTCGGGATGGAACCCGGCGAGCGCCTGACGCCGCTGCGCGAGGTTGCAACGGCCGCTCTCCCCGCCCGTCCGCCGACCGTCGAAACCCCGCCCGACCGCACGGTTCTCGCCGTCGAGAACCTCACGAAGACCTTCACGCTCCGGGCGGGCGTGTTCAGCGGCAACCTGCGCGAGATCAAGGCGGTCGATTCCGTCGACCTCTCGCTGCTCTCCGGCAAGACCCTCGGCCTCGTCGGGGAATCGGGCTGCGGCAAGACCACCCTCTCGAAGATGATCTCCCGCGCCCTCGTTCCGGATGCCGGCCGCGTCCTCTTCGACGACGGGACCGGCCCTCAGGACGTGCATCAGCTCTCCGGCGAGGCGCTGACCCGCTATCGGCGCACGGTGCAGTTCGTGTTCCAGGACCCGTTCTCGTCCCTGAACCCGCGCATGACGGTCTACGAGATCCTGACCGAGCCGATGATCATCCACGGCATCGGCACGAGCGACGAGCGCTTCGAGCGGGCGAAGACCCTGCTCGACATGGTCGGGCTCGACCGGCAGAGCCTGCGCCGCTATCCGCATTCCTTCTCGGGCGGCCAGAGGCAGCGCCTCGGCATCGCCCGCGCCCTCGCGCTCGAACCCGCGGTCCTCCTCTGCGACGAGCCGGTCTCGGCCCTCGACGTCTCCGTTCAGGCCCAGGTCCTGAACCTCCTGAAGGACCTGCAGAAGGCGCTGGGACTGTCCTACATCTTCGTGTCCCACAATCTCGCGGTGGTGGATTACGTCGCCGATACGATCGCCGTGATGTGCCGCGGCCATATCGTCGAGGAGGCGGCGGCCGAGACGCTGTTCCGCGCCCCCGCCCACCCCTACACCAAGGCCCTCCTCGCCGCGGTGCCCGATCCGGACATCGACCGCCCGCTGGACTTCGCGCGGCTCAGGTCCGACAAGTTCTCCGATCCCTCGGCCTGGCCGGAGCCGTTCAGGCTGGCGCGAGGCGATTCGGGGCGGATGATGTCGCTCGCCCCGGACCACAAGGTGCGGATGATGACGGCAGCTTCTCTCGGCGAGGCCGCATGACGGGCCTCCGCATCCGGACGACCGCGCGTCTTGCCGCGGCGTGTCTCGTTTGCTGGAGCGCGCTGGCGAGCGGCGCGCGGGCGCTCGCGCCCGTCGAGACGCCCATGTTCGAGGAGGCCGTGACGGCGGGCCAGCTGCCGCCCGTGGCGGAGCGGCTTCCGAAGAGCCCGCTGGTCGTCGATCTGAAGGCGACCGGGCGCGAGATCGGCAAGCCCGGCGGGCAGATCATCTCGCTCGTCTCCCGCGCGCGGGACATCCGCTATCTCTCGGCGAATTCCTACGCCCGCCTCGTCGGCTACGACGAACAGCTCAATCTCGGCCCCGATCTCCTGGAAAGCCTGGAGAACCAGGGCGACCGCACCTTCACCTTCGTGATCAGGGAGGGCCATCGCTGGTCCGACGGCCACCCCTTCACCGCCGAGGATTTCCGCTATTATTGGGAAGAGGTCGCGCTCAACAAGGACCTGAACCCGGCCGGCCTTCCGGACTTCCTGCTCGTCGACGGCGAGGAGCCGCTCTTCGAGGTGCTCGATTCCCGCACCGTTCGCTACACGTGGCCGAAGCCCAATCCACGCTTCCTGCCGACCCTCGCGCAGCCGCGCGATCCCTTCATCTACCGGCCCGCCCATTACCTCGGAAAGGCGCATAACCACTACGTCGACCAGAAGACGCTCGACGACTGGGCCAAGAAGGAGAAGCTGAAATCCTGGGCCGCGCTCCACAACCGGCTCGACGACATGTTCGAGAACACGAACCCGGCCCTGCCGACGCTTCAGCCCTGGCGGCCGACGACGAAGATGCCGGCGAACCGCTTCGTGTTCGAGCGCAATCCCTACTACCACCGGGTCGACACCGAAGGGCATCAACTGCCCTATCTCGACCGGGTCATCTTCGATGTCTCGTCGAGCGGGCTGATGGCCGCGAAGGCCAATTCGGGCGATGCCGACATCCTCTTCCGCGGGCTCGCCATGGGCGACATCCCGATCCTGAAGGAAGGCGAGAAGGCGCAGCGCTACAAGACGCTTCTCTGGCCGTATGCGCGCGGAAGCGAGCTCGCCCTCTACCCGAACCTCACGACGAAGGATCCGGTGTGGCGCAAGCTCAACCGGGACCCGCGCTACCGCCGCGCCCTCTCGCTCGCGATCGACCGCCACATCCTGAACAACGCCCTCCTCTTCGGCATCGGCACGGAGGGCAACGACACGATCACGGAACAAAGCAGGCTGTTCGAGCCGGAGTTCCGGACGCTGCATGCCCAGCACGACCCGGGCGAGGCGTCCCGTCTTCTCGACGAGATCGGCCTGACGAAGCGCAACAGTGCCGGGATCCGGCTTCTTCCCGACGGGCGCGAACTCGAGATCATCGTCGAGACGGACGGCGACGGCAGCATGATCGTCGACGGGCTGACCCTGATCGGCGAGTTCTGGCGCGACGTCGGCATCAAGCTCTTCATCAAGCCGCAGGACCGCACCGTCCTGCGCAACCGCACCTATAGTGGGCTCACCGTGATGGTCGCGGCTCAGGGGCTGGACCTCGCCCTGCCCACGGCCGACATGCCGCCGAGCGAGCTCGCGCCGATGCGCCAGGACAACTATGCCTGGTCGCGCTGGGGGCAGTATCACGAGACCAGGGGGAAATCGGGCGAGAGCTGCGACATTCCCGAAGCCGTCGAGCTGATGAACCTCTATCAGAGCTGGCTGTCGACGGCCGACGATGCCGAGCAGACCCGCATCTGGAAGGCCATGCTCAAGAACCGGGCCGAGAACCTCTGGTCGATCGGCACCGTCGCCGGCGCCCTCCAGCCGATCGTGGTCCGAGACGGGCTGCGGAACCTGCCCCAGCGGGCGGTCTATTCCTGGGATCCGACCTCGATGCTCGGCGTCTACCGGATCGACGAGCTGTTCTGGGACAGCGTCCGCTCGAAGGAGGCCTGGCTGCCGCCCATCCGGCGGCGCCATCGCGTCACGGCCGGCGAGGCGCAGCCGTCCGGGGCTTCGGCCAACCGGCACGGATCACCGAAATCCGCCGCGGCGGAGGCACCGCGCCCGTGATCCGCTTCCTCTTGAACCGAGCCGCGACCATGGCGGTCACGATCGCCATCATCTCCGCGCTCGTCTTCTTCATCATCAAGCTGCCGCCCGGCGACTTCCTGACGAACCAGATAGCCGAGTTGCGCGCCCAGGGCGAGACCGCCTCCATCCAGAAGGCCGAGTTCCTGATCCGGCAATACGGGCTCGATCTGCCGATCTGGCAGCAATATCTCGTCTGGATCGGCGTCTGGCCGGGTCCGAACGGGTTTTCGGGCCTGCTCCAGGGCGATTGGGGCTGGTCCTTCGAATACGACCGGCCAGTGACCGAGGTAGTCGGCGACGCGCTCTGGCTGACGCTGCTCATCAACCTCGTCGTCGTCGTCTTCGTCCATGTCGTGTCGATCCCGATCGCGATCTATTCGGCGACGCGGCAATATTCGATCGGCGACTATATCGCGACCTTCGTCGGCTATATCGGCCTCGCGACCCCGAGCTTCCTGCTGGCGCTCATCCTTCTCTATTACATGAACCGCTGGTTCGGGATCTCGATCGGCGGCCTCTACGACGCCAAATATGCGGGCCAGCCCTGGACCTGGCCGAAGATCCAGTCGCTCCTGTCGCACCTGATCGTCCCGACCATCGTGATCGGCCTCGGCGGCACCGCCGCGATGATCCGCCGGATGCGGGCCAATCTCCTCGATGAGCTCGGCAAGCAATACTACGTCACGGCCAAGGCCAAGGGCATGCCGCCGACCCGCGCGCTGCTGAAGTACCCCTTCCGCATGTCGCTGAACCCCTTCATCGCCGATATCGGCAACCTCCTGCCGCACCTCGTCTCGGGCTCGGTCCTCGTCTCGCTCGTCCTGAGCCTGCCGACGGTCGGCCCGATCCTGCTCGCGGCCCTCAAGACCCAGGATCAGTTCCTGGCCGGGTTCATCCTGATGTTCGTCGCGGTCCTGACCGTGGTGGGCATGCTGGTCTCCGACCTCCTCCTGGCGATGCTCGATCCGCGCATCCGGCTCGCCGGGAGAGCCCGGTGAGCGCGCCGACCGGACCGGGGCATTTCGTCGACAAGGCTCCCTTCGATCCGGGTCTCAGCGAGCCCGGCGGAGCGCAGAACGACAGCTTCTACCGGGCTTCCGCCTGGCGGCTGACCTGGTGGAAGTTCAGGCGGCACCGGGTGGCGGTGGCGGCGGCCTTCGTGCTGCTCGCCTTCTACGCCCTCGTGCCCTTCGTCGAGGTCGTCGCGCCCTACAACCAGACGAAGCGGCATGGCGACTTCATCTATGCGCCGCCGCAGCAGGTCCACCTCGTCCACGAGGGGCGCTTCGTCGGCCCGTTCGTCTATCCCTATCGCTTCACCTTCAACATGGAGACCTTCCGGCGCGACTACGTGGTGGACACCTCGAAGCCGCAGCCGCTCCGCTTCTTCTGCTCGGCCGATTCCTACGAGTTCTGGGGCCTGTTCCCGGCGAGCTTCCATCTCGTCTGCCCGCCCGAGAACGGGACGATGTTCCTGTTCGGCACCGACAGGCTCGGCCGCGACCTCTTCTCCCGCATCATCTACGGGACGCGCATTTCGCTGACGATCGGCCTCGTCGGCATCGCGGTCTCCTTCACCCTGGGGCTCTTCTTCGGCGGCCTCGCAGGCTATCTCGGCGGCTGGGTCGACAACGTCGTCCAGCGCATGATCGAGATCATCCGCTCGCTGCCCGAACTGCCGCTCTGGCTCGCCCTGTCTGCTGCCTTGCCGGCGAACTGGAGCCCGCTCCTCGTCTTCTTCGGCATCACCATCATCCTCGGCATGCTCGACTGGCCGGGTCTCGCCCGCGCGGTGCGCTCGAAGCTGCTCGCCTTGCGCGAGGAGGATTTCGTGCGGGCCGCCGAACTCATGGGGGCCTCGAAGTCGCGCGTGATCGCGCGCCACCTCATCCCGAACTTCATGAGCCATCTCATCGCCTCGGCGACGCTGTCGATCCCCTCGATGATCCTCGGCGAGACGGCGCTCTCGTTCCTCGGCCTCGGCCTCCGCCCGCCCATCACGAGCTGGGGCGTGCTGCTCAACGAGGCTCAGAACCTCGCCGCCGTGCAGCTTCATCCCTGGCTGCTGCTGCCGATCCTGCCGGTGGTGCTGGTCGTGCTCGCCTTCAGCTTCATGGGCGACGGCCTCCGCGACGCCGCCGATCCGTATCACTGAGGCCGATCCGCGAGGGCCGAAGGACACGCAGCCGTCGTGCGTGGTTGGGGGCGACCTCCGGTCGCCGCCTCGGCATGAGGAAAGTCGGGATTCCGATGTCCTGCCGGATGGTCAGGCCGGCCCGCTCACGACCTCCGTGTCCTCGCGTGAGCCCCATTCCGACCAGGAACCGTCGTAGAGCGCCGGCGCGGGCCGTCCGGTCCGCTCGATGGCGAGAAGCAGGATCGCGGCGGTGACGCCCGAGCCGCAGGTCGTCACGATCGGACGCGAGGGATCGATCCCGGCCGTCGTCAGAGCCTCCTCGATCGTGTCCGGATCGGCGAGGCGGCCGTCCTTCAGCACCGCGCCGAAGGGCAGGTTGAGGGCGCCGGGCATGTGCCCCGACCTCATGCCCGCGCGGGGCTCGGCCTCCTCGCCCCTGAAGCGGGCGGCCGAACGGGCATCGAGCACCTGCGCCGTGCCCGCCTCGAGCGCCTCGCGGACGTCCACGAGGTTCGCCACGGCCGCATCGTCGTAGCGGGCGAGGAAATCCGCCGCCACGCGCGGAGCGGGCTCGCCCGCCTGGACGGGCAGCCCGGCCGCGAGCCAGGCGGGGAAGCCGCCGTCGAGGATCGCGACCTTGCGCGAGCCGAAGGTGCGGAAGGTCCAGGCGACACGCGGCGAGGCGAAGATGCCGGCGCCGTCATAGACGACGATCATGTGCTCGTCCGAGATGCCCATCAGCCCCACGGCCGCGGCGAATTCGTCGGGTTCCGGCAGCATGTGCGGCAGGGCGGAATTCCGATCCTTCACCGCGTCGAGGTCGAACCGGACCGCGCCGGGAATATGTCCGGCGAGGAACTCCGCCTCGGGATCGCGCTTCGCGGCGGGCAGGTAATAGGAGCCGTCGAGTACGACGATGCCGGGATCGCCGAGGCGCTCGAACAGCCAGTCCGCGGTGACGAGTTCGATCCTGTCCATGTCCGCTCCCGTCGAGGCCGAGCGGCCTCCCGAGATCATCTCTACGATGCCGCGCGGCCCCTGCGTAGAGGCCGCGCTCACCGTCCGCCCGTGTTCAGGCGGCAATCGCTGCCGCCAGCGGCAGGGAGACCGGTTCAGGCGGCGCCGTTGCCGGCGCGGCCCAGTGCCGTGACGAGCGCTTCGGCCGCGTCGGCCGACGAGCCGGGATTCTGCCCGGTGATCAGCCGGCCGTCCACGACCGTCTGGACGCCCCAGTCCTTCACCTTGGAGAAGATGGCGCCGAGAGAGACGAGTTCGTCCTCGACCAGGAACGGCACGACCTCCTCGAGGCCGACCGCCTTCTCTTCACTGTTGGTGAAGCCCGTCACGCGGCGCCCCTCCACGAACGGCGTGCCGTCGGCATTCCGGACGCGATGCAGGACACCGGGAGCGTGACAGACGAGGGCGATCGTCTTGCCGGCCGCGACGAAGGATTCGATCAGCCTGATCGAGGTCTCGTCTTCGGCGAGGTCCCACATCGGGCCGTGGCCGCCGGGATAGAAGACGGTGTCGAAATCGGCCTGATCGACGCTGTCGAGGCGCACGGTTCGGGCAAGCTGCGCCTGGGCGGCCGCGTCCGCGCTGAAGCGCCGCGTGAGATCGGTCTGGAACATCGGCTCGTCGCTCTTGGGATCGAGCGGCGGCTGTCCGCCCTTCGGCGAGGCGAGCGTGATCTCGGCGCCGGCCTCCTTGAACACGTAATACGGCGCGGCCAGCTCCTCGAGCCAGAACCCTGTCTTCCGTCCGGTGTCGCCGAGCGTGTCGTGCGACGTGAGAACCATGAGAACCTTCATCGGACCGTCCCCTGTTATGGCGCCGCCGCGGAGAGGCTCGGGGACGTCCCGAGGACCTGCCGCGCCAGCTTTCGAGACGCCAAGATGGGGCTCACCGAGACATTCCTGAAATTTATCTCGTTGATCTTAGATATCGTGCCAGCAATATATCTCGATGCGGTACGACCTGAACCTGCTGCGCGTGTTCCTCGCCTTGATGGAGGAGCGGAGCGTGACGCGGGCCGCGCTGCGCCTGGGGATCACCCAGCCCGCCCTGTCGAACGCGTTGAGCCGCTTGCGGGACACGCTGCGCGATCCGCTCTTCATCCGGGAGCGGTATGGCATCCGGCCGACATCTCAGGCCGAAGAGATCGCGCCGGCCATCGAGGCGGCCCTCGCCCAGCTCGATTCCGTTGTACTCGACCGGCAGGCCTTCGAGCCCGGCGAAGCCGAGCACCTGTTCACGCTCGCCCCCAACAGCTACGCGGAACTCGTGCTGATGCCGCCGCTCGTGGCGCGGCTTCGCGCGCTCGCGCCCGGCATCAGGCTGCGCCTGACGCCCTTCGGCAACGATCTCGCCGAGACGGGCGTCGTCTCCGGCACGACGGCGATGGTTTTCGGCCGGATCGTGGATCCGCCCGACAATCTGGTCGTACAGCACCTCATGCAGGACGGTCTCGCCTGCGTCGTGCGCTCGGACCATCCCGAGGTGGAGGCCGCGCTCACCAGAGCCGTCTATGAGAGGCTGAAACACGTCAACGTCTTGCCGCCCGGCCGCTTGCGGGCCGGCCTCCACCAGGCGCTCGCGCAGCGGAACCTGAAGCGCGACGTCGCGGTGTCCGTCACGCATTTCCTGGCGGTGCCCGAGATGCTCGCGGTGACGGATTACTGCGCGACGCTGCCGAGGCTGGTCTGCCGTGCCCTCGAGCGGGACGCACGGCTGAAGGTGCTCCCCGCGCCGGTCGACCTCGGAACGTTCCCCGTCGAGATGGGCTGGCATGTCCGCTACCGCAACGATCCCGCGCACCGCTGGCTTCGCGGGGTCATTGCCGATCTCGCGGCGCAGCTGATGGCGGACGAGCGCGAGAGGCAGGCCGCGCCCGCCGGGATCTGAACCTCGCACCCGCTCCGTGCGACGCAATCACGGCGACATCGCGTCGTGGTTCATGGCATGGTCCGGCGGCTCAGGCGCCGCCAAGGGGAGAAGGCATGACGGGTTTCACCATTTTCGTGATCGCGCTGGCGGTCCTCGCGCTCGTGACGATCGCGTGGGGCGTGCGCACCATCCCGCAGGGCTATGTCTTCACCGTCGAACGGTTCGGCCGCTACCACAAATCGCTCGGCTCGGGCCTCGGCCTCATCGTGCCTTACGTCGACCGGATCGGCCACAAGGTGAACATCATGGAGCAGGTGCTCGACATCCCCTCGCAGGAGGCGTTCACGCGCGACAATGCCGGGGTGAAGATCGACGCCGCCTCCTTCTACCAGATCCTCGATCCCGCCCGCGCCGCCTACGAGATCACGAACCTCACCGAGGCGTTGCTCGTGCTCACGATGACGAACATCCGCACCGTCGTCGGCTCGATGGATCTCGACGAACTCCTCTCCCACCGCGACGAGATCAACGAGCGGCTGCTCAAGGTGATGGATGCCGCCGCCGAGCCCTGGGGCGTCAAGGTCACGCGCGTCGAGATCAAGGACATCCTCCCCCCCGCCGATCTCGCCGGAGCCATGGCGCGGCAGATGAAGGCCGAGCGCGAGAAGCGCGCCGCGATCCTCGAGGCGGAGGGGCTACGGGCCGCCGAGGTCCTGCGGGCGGAAGGCGACAAGCAGTCTCAGATCCTCGCGGCCGAGGGCCGCAAGGAGGCGGCGCTCCGCGACGCGGAAGCGCGCGAGCGTCTGGCGGAAGCGGAGGCGAAGGCGACGCAGATGGTCTCGGACGCGATCTCGAAGGGCGATCTCGCGGCCGCGAACTTCCTCGTCGCCGAGAAATACGTCGAGGCGATGAAGGCGATCGCCACCGCTCCCAACCAGCGCGTCGTGGTCGTCCCGATCGAGGCGGCTGCGCTCGCCGGGACGCTCGGCGGCATCGCGGCGATGACCCAGCAGGTCTTCGGCGATGGCGGCCGCCCGGCCGATCAGCGCCGCACCGGCGGCCTGCCGCCGAATTCCGGCCGGCAGGGCTCCTGACGGGGCCGCGGCAGCATGGACGGTTTCCTCACCTTCGGACCCTGGACCTGGCTCGTCATCGGGATGGTGCTGATCGCACTCGAGGCGATGCTGCCCGGGATCTTCTTCATCTGGCTCGGCATCGCCGCCCTGCTCACGGGCGTCATCGACTGGGCCTTCGGCTGGTCGTGGCAGGTCAATCTCGTGGTCTTCGCCATGCTGGCGCTGCTGGCGTGCCTCACCGGCTGGCTGATCACGCGCCGCAAGGACGAGGATTACGCCAACGGGGCCACGCTGAACCGCCGCTCCGTGGCGCTCGTCGGCCGGGAGTTCCTGCTCGACCGCGCCATCATCTCCGGCCAGGGCCGCATTCGCGTCGGCGACAGCGTCTGGGGCGTCACCGGCCCCGAGCTTCCTGCCGGTGCGAAGGTCCGCGTGACGCAGGCCGACGGCGCGCGGCTCACGGTGGAGCCGGCCGAGTAACCGGCGCCGTCGCTTCTCCCCTTGCGGGAGAAGCAGGCCCCCGGGCTCGACCCGAGGGCCGCGTCGCGCGTCAGCGCGACAGGATGAGGGGCGAGGCGCCGCGCAGGGCGCTCACACCGCCTCAGTCGTATCGACGATGGCCGAGGCGCGGGCCGCGATATAGGCGGCGATCGCCTCGATATGCGGGTCCGGCGCGCTCGGATCGGCCCAGAGATCGGCCGGCTCGCTCACGCCGCCGATCGGCGCGAACAGCGTCGACGGCCGTTCGAGGAAGCCGCGCAGGAGCGCGAGATCGCCCGGCTCGACGATCGCCCGGATCTCCCGGTTGTCGCGCGAGACCTCGGGCACGACGAGGCGCCAGGACCGCCCCGCCGCGGTCAGGTCGCGGTCCAGCGACGCGAGGGCGGTGCATTCGGCGGAATCGACGAGGCCGCTGACGATCACGACCGGCCGCCAATCCTCCTTGCCGCAGAGGGCCGCGGCGGAGGCGACGTCGATGCCCGGCGTCGGGTGGGGCGCGGACAGGATGCCGATGACGAGCGGCGTCACGCTTCCGTCCGGCGCCGCCTTGACGACATGGCCGAACAGGAACCGGACCTGATCGGCATCCTTCTCGATATCCTCGTCGGTGAAGCGCGGATCGTCGAAGCCGATCAGCTTCGGGTGGATGCGGCGGCGGTCATCCCGCACTTCGCCGAAGCGCCAGCCGTCGAGCCGGCGCTCCGCCGACCAGCGATCGTGCTCGATGCGCGAGAGCCGGCGCAGCAGCGCATCCTCGGCCGTGCTGGCCGCACAGGGCTTGATGACGTTCTCGTCGCTATGCGGGTCGACCGCGAAGGGATCGGCCGAGGCGCCAGGCTCGCGCAGGCCGATCGTCCAGAGCTTGGCCGGCAGATGGTCGGCGGCCCGCCGATTGGCCCGGCGATAGGTCTCCGGCAGAGCGGCCCAGGGCACGCCCGCCGGCCCTGACGCGCCGAACCGCGCCCGGTAGGTCTCGTGGATGCGCTCGGCCAGTTCGTCGGCGCGGGAGGCGATGAGGTCGAAGAGATCGGGATCGCCTTCGATGCCGCCGCGGACGGTGAAGCTGCGGCCGAGATCGCGGGGCCGGGCGGCGGGCTTCGCGAGCTCGAAGAGCGAGGGCTGGCCCTCGGTCAGGACCAGCACCGCTGCGATGGCCTGCCCCTCCCCCTCCTGCATGCGCGCGAGCGAGTTCATCACGGAGAGGACCGCCTCCGCCTCGTCGAGCGCGACGACGATCAGGGTGAGCGGCGCGATCGCCGCCGCCGCGACGAGCGGGCCGTCCTCAGCCGTCAAGGTGAGGCGATCGAACGCCGCGACGCCGATATCGGCGGACATCTCGATCTCGGGCATGTCGCGGTTGAGACGCTTGCGCACGCCGAGCGGGTCGCGGTCGAGGATCGTGATCTGCGGCCTGTCGAGACCGCCCGCGATCCCGGCGAGGACGAGTTCCTCGAAACAATCGTGGCCGAGCGTCGAGAACCCGATCACGACGGCATGAAGCCGCGTCTGGCCGCGCCAATAGGCGAGGTCGTGGGGCCGGATCGCCGCGACCGCATCGCGGGCCGCCAGCGAGGCCGTGCCGACGAGGCGCGGTCTGGGTTCGATTCCGGCCGCGAAGAGATTGTCGTCGACGACACGCCGAAGAGCGGCGTCGCGAAGATGGGCGGCGATCTGCGGGCGGGCGCCGTTCCGTGTCGCCTCGACGAGCGCGGCGAGGACGGCCACCGTCGCCGCATCGTCCGCGAGGTCGATCCCGACGAAACTCGCCTCGGCGGAGCCGGCGGCGCGATGCAGGGTCTCCGGATCGCTGTCCAGCGGGATTTCCACGATCCCCTCGCCGTCAGCACCCGTACCGATCGGCCGCAGGCCGGCATGGACGACCACGGCGTTGCGCGCCTGCTGGCGAGCCAGGGCCCGCGCGACGCGGCTGTCTCCGATCACGACGACGTGGTCGCGCATGGTTTCGATCCCCTTCGTCATCGCGTCACCAGAGGAGGCTGTCCGCCTCCCCCTCCTTCTGGCCGCTGTCGGGCGGCAGGGGGATCGCGCCGCCGGCCGCGATCGGGGCCGTCGCGGCCCAGCGGATATGGCCGATCAGCCGTTCGGCATCGTGGGCCCGCAGGGGCGCGATGCCCCCCTCACCCGCGAAGGCCCGCAGGAATTCGAGATCGGCATCCGGACCGATGGCGATCGGAATGCGGATGGCGCGCTCCCCTTCGGCAGTGGCGAGAAGGGTGGCGAGCCCCGCCTCGGCATCGTCGCTCGGATAGCCGTCCGTCAGGAGGACGATCACGGGGGGAAGCGTCTCCTCCGCCCCCGGCGCGGGCGCCGAGAACGCGCCCGCGAGGAGACGGAACGCCGCGCCGAGATCGGTTTCGCCCTCCGCGGCGAGGTTCGTCCAGATGAACCGCCCGGCCGGCGTCGCGGCGGGCTGGACCCAGTCGGCTCCGCTCGAGAAGCGCATGACGCGGATGCGCAGGTCGACCTCGGGATGCTCGGCCGCCGCCTCGCGCATCGCCGGCACCACGGCCCGTGCGGCCCAGTTCAACGAGGCGATCCGCTCGCCCGCCATCGAGCCGGACCCGTCGACGAGAAAGACGACCAGCAACGGCAACGGCGGCGGCGCGGCTTTCGCCGCCTGCCGCGCATCTGCCTCCGTCGGCTCCGCAAGCCCCGGCGGGGCCGCCCTGTCTGTGCTCGTCATCTGCGAATCCATGGACGCGGATCGTGGCCGAGGCGGGCCGGCCCGTTCAATAGGCCCCGATGCCGATCGTCGCGGCGCCGATCAGCAAGGTCGTTCCGGCGACGGCCGGGAGATCCTCGCCCGGAGACACGGTCCACGCGGCGCCGTCCGGCGTCGCGGCGGACCACGAGGCGGCGCCCATGTTCCGGATCGCGAGGCCGCCGGGCGCGGGAAGGATCAGGCCCGTATGGCCCGCGGGCACGCCGTCCGGCCCGAACAGGGCCGACAGGTCGATCGGCACGCCCGCCGCAAGCGCGTAGCGTGCGGAGGACGTCCCGATGGCGAGGCCGCTCGCGGGCATGGGCGCCGGAGGGCTCGCCGCCGTGGTGCGGCTGGTGACGCCGGCGGCGCGCTCGATCAGGGTCGCGGCACCCGCCAGAGCGCCGGCGATCCCGGGCGGGGACGGCGGCACGATCCCGGCCGGCATGATCGGCGCGGGACCATAGCTCGGCGAGACGGCGAGGATCGACTGCCCGTCGACCGGTCGGCCGAGCCGCGAGGCCTCGAGCTGGCGGGCCTTCATCAGACAGGCGAGGAACACGATCGCGATCAGCGGGGCGGCGAGATAGGAGCCGTAATCGCGGGAGAGTTCGCTCGCCGAATTCCAGAAGGCATGGAGGAGCGAAGCGAGGACGATCCCGATCGGGATGAGCTTCCAGGCCGCCTTCGGATGCGTCACCGAGAGCCCGATGAAATAGCCGAGGATGCCCGCATAGCCCATATGGCCGACGATCCCCTTGATGATGCGGGGGAAGAGCAGCAGGAAGCCCATGATCACGCCGAGCTTCGGGTCGTTCGCCTGGACGATCTGGCGCGGCACGTATTGGAGCAGCGTCTCGATCCAGATGAAGGCGGCGCCCGCGGCGGCCCCCATCAGGACGCCGTCGAGCGGCCCCTGAAGCGCGAGCCCCCGTGTGAGCGCGTTCCCGCGCGAGCCGGTGCTGCGCAGGTACAGCGCCAGGGCCAGGGCGAGGAGGATCGGGACGGCCTTGAGGACTTCCTCCATCAGACCGGCTGCGAAGAACATGCCGATGAAGGTCGGCACGAAGCCGGTGGTGTCCGTCTTTCCGGGAAGGACCTCCCGGAACACGTAGATGTATTGCCCGAGGAAATAGTGCAGCTGGGCGGCGGTGATCGCCGCCGGCACCGAATACCACAGGATGTTCTTGCGCTCGCCGGAATAGACGTAGAGGGCCACGAACGTCATCAGCAGGACGAACGTCGTCAGCACGTACATGTATTTCAGGATGTCGTGGACGTTCTGGACCTTCCAGCCGAACAGGAGAAGGCTCGTCACCGTCACGGCCGCGATCGGGATCAGCGCCCGGCTGCGCCACAGCCGGACCCGCCCCGAGAGCAGCGGGATCAGGTCGCTCTTCGACAGGTCCGGACCCGATTGGGTCGGTTGAGGCGGCAGAGGACTCTGCGACAGCGGGTTCTGCGACATGCGCCCTCCGATCGAGGCCGGCGCCGCCTCAATAGGCCGAGATCTCGATCGTCGCCGAGCCGAGCAGCAGCTTCGAACCTGCGACCGGCCGGAGCGAGGCTCCCGGCTGCACCGAGGTCGTCGCGCCGTCGGGCGTCGTGAAGGCCCAGGAGGCCGTGCCGGTGTTGCGGATGTCGAGCCCGCCATCGGCCGCCTGGGCGATGACGCCCGCGCAGCCCGGCGGCACGCCGGCCGAGCCGAACAAAGCGGAGAAGTCGATCGACTGGTCCGGAGCCAGCGCATAGCGCGCCGCGCCGTTGCCGATCGATAGCCCGCTCGCCGGCATCGGAGCGGCGGCGGGAACGGCGCCCGCCGCGTCGGCCGGAACGGCACCCGGATTGGGCACGGTCGTCCGCGCGGTGACGCCGGCCAGCTTCTCGGCCGCGGTCGCGATTCCGGTGAAGACGCCGGCGACGCCCGGCGCCGGCGGAGGCACGACACCGGCCGGAGCGAGCGGCGCGGTGCCGGGCGCGGGCGAGGCGGCGAGGATCGAGCCGCCGCCGATCGGACCACCGAGCCGCGAGACCTCGAGCTGCTTCGCCTTCAGCAGGCAGGCCAGGAAGAAGAACAGCGTCAGGCCGGCCGAGGCGTAGAAGCCCCAGGTCCCCATCAGGTGGTAGGACGAGTTCCAGAAGGCGTGCAGCACGGACGGGAGGACCCAGCCGATCGCGAGCAGCGTCCAGAGCGAGCGGCGATGCGTGACCGCGAGCCCGATGAAATAGCCGAAGATGCCGGCATAGGCCATGTGGCCGACGAGGCCGTTCAGCACGCGCGGCAGCATCAGCAGCAGAGCGTGGAGCAGGCCGAGCGCCTCGTTGCCGCGCGCCTTGGCCGCTTCCATCGGCACGTATTGCGCCATCGTCTCGAAGGCGATGAAGCCGGCCCCGGCCGCGACGCCCATCAGGAGGCCGTCGAGCGGGCCCTGAAGCGCGAGGTTGCGCGTGAGGAAGTTGCCGGGCTTGCCCGAACGCCTGAGCCAATAGGCGAGGAGCAGTGCCAGGAGGATCGGGATCCCCTTCATCAGCTCTTCCATCAGGCCCGCTCCGAAGAACATGCCGATGAAATTCGGGATGAAGCCCTCGCCCTTCATGTCGCCCGGGAGGATCGTCCGGAAGACGTAGATGAAGCCGCCGAGTATTGCCCGCGTATCCAACTGCCACATGACGATGGAGGCCGGCACCAGGTACCACAGCATGTTCTTGCGTTCGCCGGAATAGAAATAGACCGTGGCGAACATGGCGAAGAGCATGAAGGCCGCGAGGACGTTCATGTAGGCGACGACGTCGCCCTTGTCCTTGATCTGGAACTTCAGGACAAAAAGCAGAACGCAGGTGAGCGCCACCGCGATCAGGGGGATCAGCGCGCGGCTCTTGCGGAGACTGATCTTCTTCGAGCGGAACGGCATCAGTTCCGTCGCGGTCAATCCCGTGTCCGGCTGCTGAGGCAGAGGCGGCATCTGGGCCATCAGAGTGATCCTCGCAAAGGGGTTGAGCGGACGGTCCTGCACGATCGCTCTAAGGCGGGGGCCGGCAGCCGGCAAAGGGATTCATTCGGGGTTGGGGTCGAGGCCGCGCGATGTCCTGGATGGAGGAACCGCGGCGGATGGCTTGTCTCGCTCTTCCTCATCCTGAGGTGCCTCGCGAAGCGAGGCCTCGAAGGACGCACGACGGCCGTCCGTGCTTCGAGGCCGGCTTGCCGCCGGCACCTCAGCATGAGGAGGGAAGGCAGATGCCCGCCGGTGGGCAAGACGGCCCCCCGCATCACGCCATCCCCGAAAACAGGGCGACGGTGACGTCGTCCCGGCTGC
This sequence comes from Enterovirga rhinocerotis, assembly GCF_004363955.1. Lineage (GTDB taxonomy): Bacteria > Pseudomonadota > Alphaproteobacteria > Rhizobiales > Beijerinckiaceae > Enterovirga > Enterovirga rhinocerotis. Next base: position 1,163,758 of record NZ_SNZR01000011.1, on the reverse strand, counting down.
CCCGGCCCGAGCATTCGGCGAGCCAGGGTTCGAGATCGCGCAGGAAGCGCGAGAGCGGGAGGGAGCGCAGCGAGGAGCGGAAATGCCGCGCGACGAGCAGGAAATCCTCGTCGCGCGTGTATGATTTCGACAGCCCGTCCGTCGAGGCCATCACGAAATCGGGCGCGCTCAGCGGATGCGGCGCCGTGAAGAGCCGCAGATGCACCCGCGCCACGGCGTCGGGCTGGCACAGCGAATAGGTCCCGGCGCCGACGAGATGCGGATCGAGCGGCACCACCCGGTCCACCTCGCCGCCGGGTGCGGAGGCGAGGACGTCGCCATCGCCGATCTGGAGGAAGAGGGAGCAGCCGGGCCCGATCGCGGCCGCGATGCAGGTCGAGCCGTAGACGGCGTGGCTGTCGAAGCCCGGCGCCTCCGGGATCGGCCAGAGCCGGATATCCGCCTCGACCCGCTCGCGCCAGCTTCCGACGAGATCGTCGGCGACGGTCGCGAGGACCGAGCCATGCCCTCCGGCCTCGATCGCACGCGCCGCGCGGCGGAGAAGGAGGAGCGCCGTCGCGACCGCGAAGGCCGATCCCCGGTCGCTGCGATAGTGCCGGGAGGAGCCGTGTCCATCGGCGACGGCGAGATAGGTCCAGTCGCCGTCGCGCTCATGCGCATGGGCGTCCTGGTTCGGCATGTTGGCGAGGATGTGCGAGGTCCCGCGCACGGAGACCCCGCCGACCGCCACGGGCATGGCGGCGGGCACCGGGTTCAGGGCCGGCGCGCTCACGCCGCGCTCCTCGCCGACGGATCCGCCCCCGCGACGACGCCCTCGCGCCGGCCGAAATCGATCCCGAGCCCATCGATGATGCGCACCGTCCGCCCGGGCACGATAGTGACGGGCTGGCCGCCGCTCGTCCGGCCGCGCCAGGGCGCCTGGGTGAGGTTGCGGAGGCCGAGGATCGACTCGTCGGTCGGATGCTTGTCCACCGCCGCCACCGAGTCCCGCATCGCGATCGGCGCCGTCGGCTCGACATGGTGTGCGAAGAGGCGGCGATCCGCCTGCATGGCGACGAGATAGCGGCCGAGCGTCATCCGCGTCGGGCGCGGCACGGCCGTGGCGCAGACCGGGCAGCGCGGCTGGGCCTCGCTCGCGCTCATGTCGAGCGGGATCTCGAAGGTGCAGGTCGGGCAATGGGTCACGGCATCGCGCAGCCGCGCCATGGCCGCCCGCCACTCGGTCTCGACGACGCGTGCGTCCGGGTTCCAGAGCCCGTCCGTGAAGGAGCGCGTGAAGAGATCGCGCAGCGAAGCCGGCATCGCCTTCCAGCGCGCGACGACCCAGTCATGCGCGCCGGGGACGGGCGCGTTGTCACTGCTGCGCGGATCGAAGATGAAGAGCGGGTCGCGGCCGTAGAGCCGCATGACCTCGTCCGGCGTCTTCTGCCCGCCCGCCGCGTCGCGCATCCCTTCCAGCGGATGCCATTGGAAGAGCGCGTAGAAGAACAGCACGGCCATCGAGTAGAGGTCCGTGCGCGAGGAGGGGATCGTCTCCCGCCGCACGATCTCGGGCGCCATGAATTTCGGCGTACCGAGCACCCCGCCCTGCAGCCCCTCGACGGTGATGTTGTCGGCGTCGCAGATGAGGATGCCGCCGCGGATCGGATCGATGAAGAACGAGCCGAAATTGATGTCCTGGTAGCAGAGCCCGCGCGTGTGGAGCTGCTGGAAGGAATCGGCGATCTCGTAACAGGCGGTCGCCCGCGCCTCGAGGCCGAGATCGAGCCGCTTCGGCGCCGGGGCGAGGATGTCTCTGAAGGGCCGCCGGTCCGAGGAGACGACCGGCATGACGTAGCCGAATTCCCGCCGCCCCTCGACCGTGACGAGGTCGAAGGGGAACAGGAAGCGGTTATCGGGCGGCCCCTCCTGGACGAGGCGCTCGATCCGGGACCGCAACGTCGTGTCGATGTCGACGACATGCGGATGGTACCATTTCAGCGCGAGCTCGCGGCCGCCGACATCCACGATGTAGACGGCGCCCTGCCCTCCGGCGCCGAGCTTGCGCCCCACGATGCCGACCGTCCCGGCATTGCGCAGGCGGCATTCCTGCCCGAGGGAGAGATCGCCGGAGCCGGCTCCGAACAGACGCAGCATCGCCGCCTCAGGGGGTCTTGGCCGAACGGGGCGAGCCGTCGGGAAGGCGGGGGGTGAGCGTCCGCAAGGCGGACTTCGCCGCCTCCAGCGCCTCGGGGCGCGTCAGCGGAAGGGCGTGCAGCGAGACGGCGTTGGGCTTCTCCCGCACGATGGCGTGCAAGGCCCAGGAACTCGCGATCCGATCCTCCCGGCCGAAGCCGACATGGGACGGAACGCCGGCCATCCATGGCGGCGTGAGCTGGGTCAGGTACTGGCCGGTCTCGATCTCGTGCAGGTCGATCTGCGGCATGTCCTGGCGGACGATCGCGAGCCGCCCGCCCCCCGACACGGCGAGCTGGAGCACGGTGCCGTGGGCCTTCTGGCCGGGCATGGCATTCACCTCGAAGGTCTCGTCGGCGGCGGGCTTCAGCGCCCAGGCCGCCCGGCCCGTCCCATCGACAGCCACCACGGCCCCGCCGTCAAGGGCGAGCACGATCCGATCGCGATCGAGCGCCAAAGCGATGTGGATGACCTTCGCCTCGCCGAGCGCCGGCGCCGCCGGCCGGGTCGCGCGCGAGGCGAGATCGAAAACCTCGAGCTCTTTCACGCCCGCGAACACGACGACGCGGCGCTCCGCATCGACCGCCGCGAGGCTCCCCGCCGCCATCCGGATCGGCCAGGAGGCCTTGATGCGGCCGCTCGCCCCGTCGATCGCGTAGACGGCCTCGCGCGTCGCGGCGACGATCTCGCTGCCATCGGCCCGCGCACCTGCCGCGGCGAGCCCTGCGAGGCCCGGGACGGCGAAGAGCTGCCGGCCCGAGGGCAATTCGTGCAGCACGATCTGGTCCGTCTTCAGGACGAGCGCGCGGTCGAGACCCGGCGTCAGGGCGACGGCCCGCCCCGCCTGAGGCGGCAGCACCGTCTCGACCTTGCCGCCCGAGACCCGCAGCACCTGGACCTGACCCGGCGCCGAGGCGGGAACGTAGTCCCCGACCGGGGCGCCGATCCGCCAGGTGTCGCCCCAGGCGACCTTGCCCTGCGGCCGCTCGCCGCCGGGCAGGAGGCGGAGGCCGCCGCCCTCGCCCGCAAGAAGGCGTCCGTCCGGCAGGGACGCGGCCGACGATTGGTGAAGCATCGCTCCGGCCAGCCGCGCATCCCGGTGCTTGCCGCCGACCACGTGCCAGACATGGAGGCCCTGGCTCGCCTTGCCGTTGTAATGGCAGGCGAGGAAGCGGTTGCCGCGCGAGAGCTTGCAGCCCTGGAGCTGCTCGTTCGAGAGATCGGCCGCCGAGACACGGAAGCTGTCGAAGACGAGCGGCTTCTTCTCCTCGGAGACGAAGACGACCTTCAGGTCGTAGCCCGCCTCGCTCCGCCGCCCCAGCACCGCCATGGCCTCGCCCGTGCTGTCCGGCCCGTTCAGGCCGGCCCAGAGCACGCCCTCCAGCGTCTCGCGGTCGTAATCGTAGCGGCGCCCGTCGCGCCGGAAGGCCGACAGATGCAGGCTGGAATAGGTGAGAAAGCGGTCGCGCTGCGGATCGGGGCTCAGCTCGATCATCGTCACGATGGCCTGCGAGGCGATCTTGTCCGAGAGGTCGCGGGTGAGCCCCGTCGTCTCGGCGGACAGGTCGAAGGGCAGCGGATCGCTCCAGCTCTTCGCATCGCGGTCGTATTCGTAGATCGTCGCCCCATAGGTGACGAGGACCTTGCGGCCGCCGGGCAGGAACCGGACCTGGCCGACGAGGTATTCGGGCTTCGGCTCCGGGACGGCGATCAGTTCGCCCTTCTTGGGGTTGTCGAGATCGACGAAGGTGATCGCGGCTCCCGTGCCGAGGGCCGCGGTGCGGCTGCCCTGGTGGATTTCGAGCGCCCCGATCCGCTCCTCGAAGCCGATCTGCGCGCGGACGGACGCCTTGGCGACATCGACGACGAACAGGTTCTTGACGCTCGTCGTCGCGACGAGGCCGAGCGGCTCGGCGGCGCGCACATGCAGCGGCAGCGTCTCCTCCGGCAGCGTGGCGAGCCGGCGGATACGGCCCGAGGGCAGTTCGGTGAGGAAGATGCCGAGATTCATGTCGGCATAGGCGATCGCGGCCTCGCCGTAGAAGTCGTGCGGGATCACGTGACCCTGGCCCTTCGGCCGGTCGAGATGCAGCACCGCCCGCTTGTCGGCGAGGGCGCGCAGAAGCGCGACATGGCTCGCCCCGCGCTCGCCGGCAGCGAGGATGTCGGCCTCCGTCTCCCCCGCCTCGACGGCGAGGGTGAGCGCGCGGCCGATCTCCGACCGCCCCGCCGCGAGTTCGGCCTGGGCGGCGAGGGTGCGCGCCGTGTTGCGCTTGGCCTCCTTCAGCGCCTCCAGCGCGCGCTGGCGCTCGGTATCGGCGCGGTCGCGCTCGCGCTCGGCCTCGCGCCGGGCCGAGTCGGCCTGGCCTCGCGCCTCGCGCTGCGTCTCCTCGGCGGCTCGGGCGACGAGCGTCTGCTCCTCCGCGCGCCGCCATTGCAGGCTCGCGAGGGCGGCGATGCCGGCGAAGATGACGGCGACGATCCCGGCCGCGACGGCGAAGCGGCGGCGACGCCAGGATTCGGCCGCCTGGGACTGCGCGACGAAGCTGCCGAGCGAGCTCTCGGGCGCGATGCCCCAGCGCCGGACGAGATCTGTGCCCTCGGCGAGGTTGAGGGATGTCAGGAGCGCCGTCTTGCGCTCGGCCGGGCCGGCCTCCTGCCAGCGGCGCTGCAGCGTTTCGAGCCGCGCACGGGTCTGGAGGTCGCGCCGGTCGATCGCGATCTGCTCGCGCGCGCTCGGCCAGTTCTCGAGCAGCGCCTCGTGCGCGATCCGCACCTCCGCGACCCCGTCCCGCTCGGAGGCGACGAGGAGCCGGTTTTCGGGCGCGAGCAGGGCCGCCACGAGCCGCGCCTCGGGCCCGCCCGGCGCGAAAGCGTCGAGCCGGGCGGCGCGGGCGGTGGCCGTGCCGTCTCCGGCGGCCGTGACGAGGGCGCGTAGCACGCGCGGCAGGGCGGCCGCGGCCTCGGGATCGCTCCCCTTCAGCGCCTCGAGCGCCTGATCGGCGCGGCGGGCGATGGCGCCCTTGAGTTCGCCGAGGGCCCGGTAGCCGGCGAAGGTCAGCGCGCGGCCATGGCCCTCGACGATGTCGCGCTCGTAGAGCGAGCGCAGCAGCACGGAGAGGAGGGGCAGCGCGCCGGGCTCCTCGGAGGCGGCCTGCGCGATCACCGCGTCGAGCCCGACGCCGCTTTCGGGATCCTTCTCGAAGACGATGCCGGCCGCGGCAGCGGGCCGGCGGACGATCTCGAAGATCTCCGCCCCGCCGGGCACCGGCAGGTCGAGCCGGGCGCCGGCCTCCGTCAGCTGCACCAGCGCCGGGATCTCCGCCGCCCGGTGCCACAGGTCGTTGCGGACGGTCGCCACCACCCAGACGACGCCCGAGCGGGCAAGGCCCGCGAGGATGCGCACGAAGAGCGCCCGGCGCTCCGGGTCCAGCTCGCGGGTCAGAAGCTCCTCGAGCTGGTCGACGAGGATGACGAGGCGCGCCTCTTCGTGCGGCAGGAGGCCCCGCTTCGAGCGCGCCTCGCCGGCGATGCCGGCCAGCGCCTGCCGGAAGGGGAAGGACGGGTCATCCGGCGCCGCCTGCAGATGCGAGGCCAGGGCCTCGGGCGTCGCGCCGGAGGCGAGGAGTTCGGGCAGCCCTTCCCCGGCGGCCGGATCACCCGCGACGAGGGCCTTGGCGAGGCCGAGCACGGGATCCTCGCCTCCCTCCCCGGGTCGCAGGATCACGCGCCGCCAGAGGCCGACGCCCGGCACGGCCTTGGCGGCGAAGAGCGCCGGCAGGAGGCCCGCCCGGGCGAGCGAGGATTTTCCCGAACCGCTGGCGCCGAGGATCAGGAGGAACGCCGTCCCGTGATCCGCGGCCGCCTGGAGGCGCGTCGAGGCCTCGCGGATCTGCGCGTCCCGCCCGAAGAAGACGGGCGCATCGTCGAAATCATAGGCCGCGAGGCCCGGAAACGGGCTGCCCTGGAGCCAGGTCGCCTCGTCGGTGCCCGAGACGTCCCGCAGCCCCTGCGCGATCTTGCCCTCGATCAGGCGGACGAGATCGGTCTCGAGCTTGGAATCGAACTCCTCGAGCGTCTGGAACTTGGCGCTTCCGGCGAGGAAGACGCCGCCGCCCTCGAAATGGCGGGCCCAGAAGCCTTCCAGCGCCTGCCATTGCCGCTCCTGCTCGGCGCGTTTGCCGGCATCGGCGAGCGAGGTCTGCGGGTCCCCGAGCTTGCGATAGGCGAGGAGGTCCGGCGCCCCGAGCTTGCGGTGGGCGTCGAGCGCGTCCTCGAATTCCCATTCCGTACCGGTGACGGGCGCCCGCCCGTCGAGGCCGCGATATTCCCGCGCCGCCGTCCGCTCCGGCAGCGGCGTGCCGAGCCGCGAATAGACGACCAGCACCATGACGTCGGATTGGCTGGGCGGCTCGATCGCGTCCTGGAAATGGCCCGATGCGAGCATCGGCTCGTATTCCCAGAGATAGGGCTCGATCCGGAAGAAGCGCTGATAGTCGCGTGCGAGCTTCTGCACGACGAGATGGGCGCGGAGCCGCTCCTCCTGCACGTCGCCGGGCGAAGAGATGAAGATGCGAAGGCGCTGACGGCTCACCGGTCCTGCTCGCGGGTTCAGGGACGGCCCGGCTCGGCCGGCCGACGGGAGAGAGTGCTTACGGCGGGCGCGAGAGGCTGCAAAGGCGGCACGGGGTCCCGTTCCTGTCGCTCGCTCCTTGGGGACGCATTGTTTCGGCGCGATGTCGTGGCTGTCAGGCGTCGGGACGCAGGCGCTCCGGCGAGGCCGCCATCCGACGGAAGAGGGCGGCGACCGCACGCGTCGCCTCGGAGGGCGGGCGGTGCGACGCAAGCGACATCCACGTCATCTGCCGGATGGCCGGATGGGCGATGCGGGTCGCCCGGACCTGGCCGGACGCGATCTCGGCCGCGAAGACGTGATAGGCGGAGATCGTCGCGAGGTCCGAAGCCAGCAGAACCTCGCGCGTGAGCGACGTCGAGCCGGACTCGAACCGGATGTCGAGCGTGAGATGATGCGAGGCCGCAAGCCCGGTCAGGAGGCTCGTCAGGCTGTTCGGACGCAGCGGCAGCGCCAGTGAAACGCCCGTCAAGTCGCCCAGCGCGATCTCGGCTCCGAGGGCGGCAGGGTGTCCGGTACGGGTGATGACATGCATGTCGCCGCGCAGCAGGAGGTCGGCTCCCGGGAGGCGCGCCTCCCGGTAACGGTTGAAGATCCCGATCTCGATCCTCTCCGTGGCCAGCATCTCCTCGACCTGTCCGCTATACGCCTCGATCGCCCGAAGGCGGATGTCCGGATACCGATCGCGCACCGCGCCGACGACGGCCGCCACCAGCCGCCGGGACGCCACGGGGACGACGCCGAGGGTCACTTCGCCGCTTGGCGCCTCCCGGCCGCTGCGGCTCGCCTCCCGGAACGCGCCGGCCTCCGCGATCAGCGCCCGCCCGCGCGGCAGCAGCCTCTCGCCGAGCGCCGTCACGACGACGCCCCGTCCGGTCCGATCGAAGAGACGCCCGTCGAGATCGCGCTCCAGCGCCGAGACCTGCCGGCTGAGCACGGATTGCGCCGTGCCGAGCGTCGCGGCCGCGCGCGCGAAACTGCCGTGCGAGGCCACCTCGACGAACGCTTTGAGCCGGGCGAGATCGAGGATCGGATATGTCATTTTGGCAATTCTGAAATGGCTCGCATGACAATATCGCATTCGGAGGCGGCTTCTATCATGCCCGCATGTCGACACCCCTCGCCCGCCCATCCGCCACGGGGCCGCTCGCCGGCCTGAAGATCATCGACGCATCGAGCGTCATCGCCGGCCCATTCTCCTCCACCCTGCTCGCCGACCTCGGCGCCGACGTCGTCAAGATCGAGGAGCCGGGGACCGGCGACGCCCTCCGTCGCCTCGCTCCGCACAAGGACGGGGTCCCTCTCTGGTGGAAGGTCACCAATCGCAACAAGCGCTGCATCACGCTCGACCTGCGCACGGCCGAGGGAAAGGACCTGCTCGGCCGGCTCGTCGCGAACCACGACGTCCTCGTCGAGAACTTCAGGACCGGAACGCTCGATCGCTGGGGCATCACCCGGGAATGGCTCCAGGCCATCAATCCCCGCCTGACGATCCTGCGCGTGACGGGCTTTGGCCAGACCGGCCCTTACCGCGACCGCCCCGGCTTCGCTCGCATCTTCGAGGCGATGAGCGGCTTCACACGGATGTGCGGCGAGGAGGATGGCGTGCCGCTCCATCTCGGCTACCCGATCTCGGATGCCGTCGGAGGCCTGTTCGGGGCGCTCGGCATCCTCGCGGACCTGTATCGTCTCAAGGGCGACCCGTCCCTGCGCGGCCAGGAGATCGACTGCTCGGTCACCGAGGCGATGCTGCGGACGCTCGAGTTCCTTGCCATCGAGTACGACCAGCTCGGGCAGACCAGAACCGCCACCGGGAACCGCAGCCAATATGCCGCCCCCGGCAACATCTACGCGACGCGGGACGGCAAATGGGCCTCGATCGCGGCCTCCACGCAGAGCATCTTCGTCCGGCTCTGCGCCGCCCTCGGGCTCGACGAGCTGCCGCGCGATCCGCGCTTCGCCGACAACCCTTCGCGCGTCCGCAACAACCGCGCCCTCGACGCGATCGTGCAGGGCGCGATCGAGCGCCTGACGCTGGAGGAGTTGCGCGATCGTCTTCATGCCCACGAGGTCGGCTTCTCTCCGATCTACGATGCGGCCGACGTCTTCGCCGACCCGCAATTCAGAGCGCGCGAGGCCATCGTCAGCGTTCCGGACGACGAATTGGGCCCCGTGCGCATGCAATGCATCGTGCCGCGCTTCTCGGAGGCGCCCTGCTCGATCCGGCATGCCGGCCCCTCGCTCGGCCAGCATAACGGAGAGGTCTATGCGGAACTCGGCCTTTCGGCAGAGGAGCAGAGGGCTCTCGGAGAAAAACAGATAATCTAAGCAGAACAAAAAAATCAGAGGGAGGAAAACATGCGGGTTCTTATTCTGATCGTCTGGCTGATCGGGAGCGCGACATCCGCGCACGCGGCCGACCTCTCACGGATCGTCGTCGGCTTCCCCGCCGGGCAGACCACCGATATCGTCGCACGCCTGATCGCGGAGCGCCTCGGCCCCGAACTCCAAGAGAACGTCATCGTCGAGAACCGCCCGGGCCAGGGCGGCAGCATCGCCCTCGGGGCCCTCGCTCGCGCCGCGCCCGATGGCTCGACATTGGTTCTCGCGCCCCTCGCCTCGTTGGCGGTCAATCCGCATCTCTACAAGACGGTCGGCTATGACAGCCTCACGGATTTCGCGCCGGTCGCACTCGTGGTGGACCTGCCGATGCTCATGGTCGCCAACCCCTCGCGTCGGCTGACGTCCCTGCCGGACCTGATCGCGCGGGCAAAAGCCAATCCGGGGAAGATCACCTTCCCCTCGTCCGGCAGCGGGACCCTGTCGCATCTCAGCATGGAGACGTTGAAGAAGCTCTCGGGCACCTCCATGCTCCATGTGCCCTATCGCGGCAGCGTGCCCGCGCTGACCGACCTCATCGCCGGCATGGTCGACGTGGCGATCGACACGGTCACCGTCACCGAGCCCTTCATCCGCGACAGGCAGCTGACGCTTCTGGCCGTTGCCACCGACAAGCGGCTGGCCGCCTTCCCCGACACGCCGACGATCGCCGAACTCGGCTATCCCGGCTTCAGTTTCGCGCCCTGGCTGATGGTCGTCGCCCCCGCCAAGACCCCGCCCGAGCGGATCGCCCGGCTGGGCGCCGCCATCACGAAGGTCATGAACGCCCCCGATATCGTCGAAAGACTGAACAAGATCGGGGTGCGGACATTCGTCGACGCCCCGAAGGATCTCCCGGGGTTCCTGCGCGGCGAGCACGAGCGCTGGGGCGCGATCGTGAAGGATTCCGGGCTTCGGGTTGAGTGACCCGCCCCCTCAGAACAGCGCCTGGAGGTCGCTGTCGATCGAGAGGGCCTGGCCGGAGATGGTGCGGCCGCGCTCCGAGCAGATGAACAGGATCTGGTCGGCGAGCTGTCGCGCGGTCACGTATTCCTTGATCGAGCCGTTGGCGAGGACGCGCGTCTCCATCTCGGCGAAGGGGATGCCGAGTTGCTGCGCCTTCGCCTCCATCACGCGGCGCTGACGGTCGCCGGCGACGGCGCCGGGCAGGATCGCGTTCACGCGGATGCCGAACTCGCCGAGTTCGCGGGCGAGCGACTTCGTGAAACCGATCACGCCCCATTTCGCGGCCGCATAGGGGCTCCGGAGAGCGAAGCCGAACTTTCCGGCCGCCGAGGACAGGTTCACGATCGAGGGGTTCTTCGATTGCTTGAGCAGCGGCACGGCGAGCCGGGCGCAGTTGAACTGGCTCGTCAGGCAGACCTCGATCGTGCGGTCCCAGTCCTCGACGTTGATCTCGTCGACGCGGCCCGTGGGGCCGGCGATGCCGGCATTGTTGACGAGCACGTCGAGCCCCCCGAGCGCGGCCTGCGCATCGGCGAAGAGGGCGGCGACGGCTCCCCGGTCGGCGACATCCGTGCGGCTCTGCGTGATCGCCGGGTGCGAGGCCCGAAGGGCGGCGAGAGCGGGCTCGTCGACGTCGCAGACATGGATGCGGGCGCCCTCCTCCGCGAAAGCGCGGGCCACTTCGAGGCCGATGCCGCCGGCGCCCGCCGTGATCAGCACGCGCAGGCCGTTGAGACCGAGTTCCATGGTTCCTCCCTCTTGCTTGATGTCGTGTGGCGTCACCCTGCCACGAGGCGGCCGAGACCGACGATATGCGCCGCGGCGGTCGTGATGTCGTTCTCGAGCGCGGCCCGGGCGGCCGTCGGATCGCGCCGCCGGACGGCCTCGACGAGAGCGGCATGGGCGCGGACCGCCCTGCCCCCGTGCAGACGTCGCGGCTCGTCCCGCATGTCGAGATTGAGGATCGGTCCGGCCTTCAGCCAGAGCCGCTCGATGATGTCGATCAGCGTCGGCAGGCCGGCCGCGCGGTAGACCGCGAAATGCAGATCCCGGTTCGCGGCCACCGCCTCGGCCGCGTCCGACGGCTCGCTCGCCGCGGCCGCCTGGAAGACCTCGGCATGGGCCGCCATCGCGGCGAGCGCATCGTCCGGCCGGTTCCGCGCGGCCTCCTCGACCGCGAAGCCTTCGACCGCGAGCCGGATGCGGGTGAGCTCGTTGAACTGCCCGACGGTCAGGATCGGCACGCGCACGGCCCGTCCCGGCAGAACCTCGAGCGCGCCGTCGGCCGCGAGCCGCGCCACGGCTTCCCGCACGGGCATCATCGAGACGGAGAGGGAATCGGCGACGCTCCGCAGCGAAAGCTTCTCGCCGGGAGCGAGCCGCCCGGCGACGAGCAGGCCGCGCAAGGTCTCGGTGACGCGCTCGCCGAGCGTTTCGCGGGGCAATGCCCCGATCTCGTCGAGCACGAAGGGGCGATCTCCCTGGTCGGCCGGATGAGCCGCGTCCCTCGCGGCTCGCCGTCTTCGGCGCTCGTGCCGCTCCGCTTCCGGCAGGGGCTGGACAGGTGATTGCATATCTGCAAGCCTATCTGTGATCACAGATCACGACAAGAGCAGTGCGGACGATCCGGGCTCGAATCCCGGGCGCCGCCACAGGGAGGAAGGCTATGAGCGGGGATCGTCGTGGGATCATCGGCATCGCTCCGGGGGGCCTGTCGCGTCGCCAGGCGCTCGCGGGCATCGCGGGCACGGTCGGGGCCGTCGCCTGCCCCGCCATCTCCTACGGGCAGGCCGACGCGATCCGCATCGGCCACCTGACGCCGGTCACGGGCTTTCTCGGCCCGCTCGGCGAATATGCGCAGATGGGCGTGCGGCTCGCCGCCGACGAGATCAACGCCAATGGCGGCGTGATGGGCCGCAAGATCGAGCTCGTCATGGAGGATTCGGTCAATCCGCAGACGGGCTCCGCCAAGGCCGAGCGCCTGATCGAGCGCGACAAGGTCGCCATGATCATCGGCGAGATCTCGTCCGCCACCGCCCTCGGCATCGGCCAGATCGCGGCCCGGACCAAGACCGTGTTCATCAATACGGGCGCGAATTCGGACGCCATCCGCGGCAAGGATTGCAACCCCTTCATGTTCCATATCGAGGCGGCGAACTCGATGATGGTGCAGACGGTCGGCAACTACCTCAAGGCCGCCAACATGATCTCCGGCAAGAAGTGGTACATGCTGACGGCCGATTACGCCTTCGGCCACGACCTCCTCAAGGTCGCCAAGAAATACGTGACGGCCAACGGCGCGCAGATGGCGGGCGAGGACCTCGTCCCGACCGACTCGGCCGATTTCAGCCCCTATCTCCTGAAGATCCGGCAGGCGCGGCCCGACATCGTCGCCTCGAACCTCGCCGGCAACCAGATCACGAACTTCATCAAGCAATATGCCGAATACGGCCTGCAGATGCCGATCACCGGGTTCGGCTTCGACACGGCCGTCGCCTGGGGTGCCGGCCAGGGCAATTTCGCCGGCATCTGGCCGCTGATCTGGCACCACCTGGTCGACAACCCGTCCTCGAAGAAGTTCGTCGAGGGGTTCAGCAAGAAATACGGCAGGCTCCCCGAGAACCAGGCCTGGGGCGACTACAATTCGCTGAAGCTCGTCGCCCAATCCTTCGCCGAGCTGAAATCGACCGATCCGGTGAAGCTTCAGGAGCATCTGCGCAAGGGTGCGAAATTCGACATCCTGAAGGGCCGCGAAGGCTATTTCCGCGCCTACGACAACCAGATGATCCAGGAAATGTACGCCGTGAAGGCGAAGGACGCGTCCAAGATGAAGGACAAGTGGGACATCTACGAGCCGCTCGGCGTCGTCCCCGCGGCCGGGACTGACCTCGAAGTCCTCGCCCCCGAGAAGGACGGCACCTGCAAGATGCCGGCGTGAGGCGAACGGGGCGCAAGCCCACCCTCCCCTGGAGGGGGAGGGTCGACGGCGAAACCTGCGGGGTCGGGTGAAACCGGCCCTCCCGCATCTCCGTCCTGTGTGAAGCCGACGCCGCGTGTCACCCCACCCCGGACCTGCGGTCCGACCCTCCCCCTCCAGGGGAGGGTGGAGCCTCTCCGATGCAATTCGTCTTCCTTCTCGAACAGGTGCTGAACGGGCTGCTCGTCGGCGCCTATTACCTCCTGATCGCGCTCGGCCTCTCGCTCATCTTCTCGCTCGGCGGGGTGGTGAACCTCGCCCATGGCGGCTTCTACGCGATCGGCGCCTATCTTGCGGTCACGCTCGCGCCGCGCATCGGCTTCGCGGGCGCCTTCATCGCCTCGCCGCTCCTCGTCGCCATGATCGGCGTCGTCGTCGAGCGGCTGTTCTTCCGGCGGTTCTATCGATCCGACCCCATCCTCAGCCTGCTCCTGACCTTCGGCCTCGCCATGGTGATCGAGCAGTCGCTGCGCCTCATCTTCGGGGCTGCGCCGCAGCCCTTCTCGATCCCGCCGGAGCTGCGCGGCCAGGTCCTCGTCGGTGACTTCATCTATCCGCGCTACCGCCTCATCATCTTCGCCATCGCGCTCGCGGCCGTGTCCGCGACCTGGTTCGTCGTCTATCGTACGACCTTCGGCCGCGTCGTGCGGGCCGGCGTGCAGAACCCGGACATGGTCGGGGCGCTCGGCATCTCGCTCCAGCCCTACATGACCGCGATCGCCGCCCTCGGGATCGGCCTTGCGGGCCTCGCGGGCGTGCTCCTCGCGCCGATCTCGGGCGTGCATCCGGCGATGGGCGCCGAGATCCTGACCGCCGCCTTCGTGGTCGTCGTGATCGGCGGGCTCGGTTCGTTCTGGGGGGTGATCCTCGCCGCGGCGCTCGTCGGAGTCGTCCGGGGCGTGACGATCTTCATCAACCCCTCCTGGGGTGAGGCGTCCATGTACCTCCTCATGGCGCTCGTCCTCCTCGTCCGTCCGCGCGGCCTCCTCGGCGAGCGCATCCTGAGGTTCGAGTGATGACCTCGCGCAACCCGGCGCCGCTCGTCATCGCGGCCATCGCCCTTCTCGCCCTCCCCTTCGCTCTCGATCTCGTCGGCCTGCCGCTGCGCTCGTCCATCGACGTCGTCGTCTTCGCGATCGCCTGCCTCGGGCTGAACGTCCTCGTCGGCAATACCGGGCTCGTCTCCTTCGGGCACGGCGCCTGGTGGGGCCTTGCCGCCTATGCCGCCGCGCTCTCGCAGCGGCACCTGTTCCCGAACCAGTTCGTCGTGCCGCTCCTGTTCACGATCCTGTTCGTGATGGTCGCCGCGACGCTGGCGGGAGCGCTGATCCTGCGCCGGCGCGGCGTCTATTTCTCGCTTCTCACCCTCGCCTTCACCGCCCTCCTCTTCGCCATCGGCTATCGCTGGACGGAGTTCACGGGCGGCGAAAGCGGCCTCGGCGGCGTGACGCGCGCGACGGTCCTGGGCGTCGATCTCGAGCGGGACGCCATCTACTACGCGGTCGTCGCCGCGATCGGCTTCCTCGTCACCGTCCTTCTCTGGCGCTTCCACGCCTCCCCGGTCGGCACCGTCCTCGTCGCCATCCGGGAGAACGAGCAGCGCGCGCGGTTCGTCGGCTACCCGACCCAGCGCTACAAGCTCATCGGCTTCGTCGTCTCCGCGACGATCGTCGGCATCGCGGGCGCGCTGTCGGTCTTCAACCATCGCTTCGCCTCGGCCGAGCCGCTCGCCGTCGCCTTCTCGGGCGAGCTGATCGCGATGGTCGTGATCGGCGGCATGCGCAGCTTCCTCGGCCCGGCCCTCGGGGCGGTGTTCTACATCCTCTTCCGCGAGTTCCTGTCGATCTGGACGCCGCATTGGCTGTTCTTCTTCGGCATCCTGTTCGTCGGCTTCATCATGTTCTCGCCGACCGGCCTCGTCGGCGTCGCCCAGCGCCTCCTGGCGCTCTTCCGCAAGGTCGTGACGGAGGATGCCGCCATGGCGGCGCGCAGGGTCTCGGACGAGCCCCTCCCCGCCTTCCTGCGGCCGAAGCATCATGTCGACGGCCCGCTCCTCGTCGCGACGGGGCTGAAGAAGAGCTTCGGCGGCATCGCGGCCGTCCAGGGCGTCGACCTCGCCGTCCGGGACCGCTCGCTCCACGCCCTGATCGGACCGAACGGCGCCGGCAAGACGACGGCCTTCAACCTCGTCTCGGGCATGTTCAAGCCGGACGAGGGCACGGTGGCGCTGGCGGGCCGCCCGATCGCAGGGCTGTCCCCCGAGCGCGTGACGGAGGCGGGTCTCGGCCGCTCGTTCCAGATCACGAACCTGTTTCCGACCCTCACGGTCGAGGAGAACCTGCGCCTCGCCGTCCAGGCGAGCCACGCGTCGCGCTTCGACCCGTGGCGCAATGCCCGCTCGATCGACGAGATCGGGACCGAAACGGCCGCCCTGCTGCGCTATCTCGGGCTCGCCGGGATCGAGAACGCCGAGGCGGGCTCGCTCTCCTATGGCGGCCAGCGCCTCCTCGACATGGGCGTTGCCGTCGCGACGAAGCCCCGGCTCCTCCTCCTCGACGAGCCGCTCGCCGGGCTCTCCGTCGCGGAACGCCAGCGCATCGGCGATCTCATCAAGCGCCTCTCGACCGATCTGCCGGTGCTGCTGGTCGAGCACGACATCGACCGCGTCTTCCAGATCGCGGATGCCGTGACCTGCATGAACGAGGGCCGCGTGCTCGTCGACGGCACGGTCGAAGATGCGCGCTCGAGCGCCGAGGTCCAGGCGGTCTATATCGGCTCGGGCGTCTCCGCCGTCGCCGCGAAGCCCCGCGAGACGGTGCCGATCGGCGAGACGGTTCTCGCCGTGCGGGGCGTCGAGACCTATTACGGCAAGAGCCACATCCTCTCGGACGTGACCTTCGATCTTTGCCGGCACGAGATCCTCGCCCTGCTCGGGCGCAACGGAGCCGGCAAGTCGACCCTGCTGAAATCCATCATCGGCATCGCCCCGCCGGCCTCCGGCTCGATCACGCTTGCGGGAACCGAGCTCGTCGGCCTCTCCGCCGCCCGGATCGCGCGCCAGGGCATCGGCTACGTGCCGCAGGGCCGCGGCCTCTTCGCCGGCATGACGGTCGCCGAGAACCTCGAACTCGGCCGCCTGCGCCGCCGCACCGGCAACGGCATCCACTGGGACATCGAGCGGATCGTCGAGTATTTCCCGCGCATCGGCGAGCGGCTGAAATCGCCCGCCGACTACCTCTCCGGCGGCGAGCAGCAGATGGTCGCGGTCGCCCGCGCGCTCTCGGGCGACGTGCGGGTCCTCCTTCTGGACGAGCCGTTCGAAGGGCTCGCGCCCGCCATCGTCGAAAGCCTGTTCGACAGCTTCGACCGGTTGCGCCGGGAGGTCTCGATCATCATTGTCGACCACAATCTCGACCTCGCCCTCGCCCTGTCCGACAACACGGTGGCGCTGGAGCGGGGCCGGGTCATGCATCGCGGCCCCTCGCGCGACCTGCGCGAGGACCTCGACCTGCGGAGGAAGGTGCTGTGGCTGTGATGAGCCCGGATTCCTTCTCCCCTTGCGGGAGAAGGTGGCAGCGCGAAGCGCTGACGGATGAGGGGTGCACCACGCCGTCGACGCTGAGTTTCCACCCCTCATCCGAGCCTGCTACGCAGGCCCACCTTCTCCCGCAAGGGGAGAAGGCACCGCGCATGAACGGAGACTAACGACTTGAGCACAGTCGCCATCGTCGGGGCGGGCCTGATCGGCCGGGCCTGGGCCCAGGTCTTCGCGCGGGCGGGATGGACCGTCCGCATCACGGACCCGCACGCGCCGACCCTGGAAGCCGCCCCGCGGCTGATCCGCGAGGGGCTCGACGATCAGGCGAGCCACGGCCTCGTCGCCGATCCGGCCGGTGCCGCCGCCCGCGTCAGCGTGGCGGGGAGCATCGCGGAGGCGGCCGAGGGCGTCGACCTCGTGCAGGAGAACGGGCCCGAGACCGTCGAGGCGAAGCGCGCCATCTTCGCCGAACTCGACCGCGTCGCGCCGAAGGAGGCGATCCTCGCCTCCTCGACCTCTGCCATCGTGGCCTCCCTGTTCACCGAGGACCTGCCGGGCCGGGCGCGCTGCCTCGTCGCCCATCCGGTCAACCCGCCGCATCTCGTGCCGATCGTCGAGCTGTGCGGCGCCCCCTGGACATCGGAAGACGCCATCGCGCGGGCGCGGGCCATCTACGCGGCGGTCGACCAGGTGCCGATCACCGTCCATCGCGAGGTGGAGGGCTTCGTGCTCAACCGACTTCAGGGCGCCCTCCTCGCCGAAGCCTTCCGCCTCGTCGGCGAGGGCGTGGTCTCACCCCAGGATCTCGACAAGACGATCTCGGATGGGCTCGGGCTGCGCTGGTCCTTCCTCGGCCCCTTCGCGACGATCGAGCTCAACGCCCCCGGCGGCATCCCCGATTACTGCGCGCGCTATACCGGCTTCTACAAGCGCCTCGCCGACGCGCCGGCCGGGGCGTCGGTCTATGGCGAGGAGAATGTCGGCCGCATCGTCGAGGCCTGGGGCGGCACGCCCTCTCCCGCCGACCTCGCCACCCTGAGCGCACGCCGCGACCGCCGCCTCGCGGCCCTCGCCGCTCATAAGAAGCGACAGAAGAGCGAAGAAGCGTGAGAGGACACGCCATGACCTGCAGTGCCGCCTCCCTTCTCCCCTTGCGGGAGAAGGTGGCCCTCGCGTCAGCGAGGGTCGGATGAGGGGACGAGACTCGACGTTGACGACAGCGTTCCACCCCTCATCCGTCACGGCTTCGCCGTGCCACCTTCTCCCGCAAGGGGAGAAGGACGCGCACGAGACGCCGGCAATCTCATCACCGAACCCCAAGGAAGACTGACCCATGGCCCGTAAAGTCATCATCACCTGCGCCGTCACCGGCGCGATCCACACGCCCTCGATGTCGCCGCACCTGCCGGTGACGCCCGAGGAGATCGCGGACGCCGCGATCGGTGCCGCCGAGGCCGGCGCCGCCATCGTCCACCTGCATGCCCGCGATCCGCAGACCGGCAAGCCCGATCAATCCACCGCCGCCTTCGACAAGTTCCTCGGCGTCATCAAGCAGCGCACGAGCGCGGTCGTGAACATCACGACGGGCGGCTCGCCGACCATGGCGCTCGAGGAGCGGCTCGGCCCGGCGGCGCATTTCAAGCCCGAGGTCGCCTCGCTCAACATGGGCACGATGAATTTCGGCCTCTACCCGATGCTGGCCCGCTTCAAGGAGTTCAAGCACGATTGGGAGAAGCCCTATCTCGAAGGCTCGCGCGACCGCATCTTCAAGAACACCTTCGCCGATATCGAATACATCCTGACGACCTGCGCCGAGAACGGCACGCGGTTCGAGGTCGAGTGCTACGACATCGGCCATCTCTACACGCTGTCGCACATGGCCGATCGCGGCGTGATCAAGCCGCCCTTCTTCGTGCAGAGCGTCTTCGGCATCCTCGGCGGCATCGGCCCGCATCCGGAGGACGTGATGCACATGAAGCGCACGGCCGACCGGCTCTTCGGCGACCAGTATCGCTGGTCGGTCCTCGGCGCCGGCCGCAACCAGCTCCCGATCGCGGCCCAGGCCGCCGCCATGGGCGGGAACGTGCGCGTCGGTCTCGAGGATTCGCTCTGGCTCAAGGCCGGCCGCTTCGCCGAATCGAATGCCGAGCAGGTCCGCGCCGTCCGCGCGATCATCGAGAATCTCGGCCTCGAGATCGCAACCCCGGAGGACGCCCGCGCGACGCTCGAACTGAAGGGCGCCGACCGGACGAACTTCTAGGCGGCCCTCCCCGCTCGCCCCGGTGAGAGAGCCGGGGCGAGCCGACCGATCGAGGATGTCGGATGGCGGCCAAAGCGGCCTTCCTCGAACACTCAGGGCACAGGGCGCAAGTCGCCCCCCTCCCCGTCATGGCCGGGCCAAGCCCGGCCATGACGGCGCGTGTGGTTTTCCGCACTCCCACCGGACGAGGCGGTGAGCGTGGCGTTTCGTCGACACCCATGAGCCAACCGAAGAGTTGTGGGTCCTGACGGTCCGTCACGCGAAGCGCCGCAACTACTGAACGGCACGCCTCGCTCTCGCCCGCCATCCGGCATAGACTGAGTCCGTCTCTAGGAACCGCCCGATGTCGATCGCATTTCCGACGCCCGATCCGGCCATCCTCGCCCGGCGCGAGGAGATCGTCGCGGGACTCGCCGGCCTCGTCGCTCCCGAGGCGCTGATCGTGACGGAAGACGAGCGCCGCGCCTTCGAGACGGACGGGCTGACCGCCTATCGCCGGATGCCTCTCGCGGTCGTGCTGCCATCCTCGACGGCCGAAGTCTCGGCCGTGCTCGCCTTCTGCAACGCGCAGGGCGTGAAGGTGGTCGCGCGCGGCGCCGGCACCTCGCTCGCGGGCGGCGCGATCCCGCAGGAGGACGCCATCATTCTCGGCGTCTCGAAGATGAACCGCGTGCTCGATCTCAATTTCGAGAACCGGACCGCGAAAGTCGAATCCGGGATCACCAACCTCGCGATTTCCGGCGCGGTGAGCCACGAGGGCTTCTTCTACGCGCCCGACCCGTCGAGCCAGCTCGCTTGCACCATCGCCGGTAACATCGCGATGAATTCGGGCGGCGCCCATTGCCTGAAATACGGCGTCACGACCAACAACATCCTCGGCGTGACCATGGTGCTGCTGGACGGCACGGTCGTCGAGATCGGCGGCGATCATCTTGATTCCGGCGGGCTCGACCTCCTCGGCCTCGTGATCGGCTCGGAGGGCCAGCTCGGCATCGTAACCGAGGCGACCGTGCGCATCCTGAGGGCTGCCGAGGGCGCGCGCCCCGTCCTCCTCGGCTTCCCGTCGGCGGAGGATGCCGGAGCCTGCGTCGCGGCCATCATCGCCTCGGGCATGGTGCCGGTCGCGCTCGAATACATGGACCGCGAGGCCATCCAGATCACCGAGGACTTCTCGAAGGCGGGCTATCCGGACGTGCCGGCGATGCTGATCGCCGAGGTCGAGGGTTGCGACAGCGAGATCGACGAGCAGCTCCGGCGCATCGCCGCCATCGCCGAGCGCCACAAGGTCATGGCCGTGCGCGTCGCGAAATCCGAGGCGGAGGCCGCCGCGATCTGGAAGGGCCGGAAATCCGCCTTCGGCGCCACCGGCCGCGTCTCCGACTACATCTGCATGGACGGCACGATCCCGACCGGGCAGCTGCCGCACGTCCTCACCCGCATCGACGAGATCGTGAAGCGCGAGGGCCTTCGCGTCGCGAACGTCTTCCATGCCGGCGACGGCAACCTCCACCCGCTGATCATGTTCGACATCAACAAGCCGGGCGAGATGGAGAAGGCCGAGCGCGCGGGCGAGGACATCCTCAGGCTCTGCGTCGAGGTCGGCGGCTGCCTCACGGGCGAGCACGGCGTCGGCATCGAGAAGCGCGACCTCATGACCTGCCAATACGACCCCACCGACCTCGCCCAGCAGATGCGGGTCCGCGCGGTGTTCGACCCCGCCTGGCTGCTCAATCCCGCCAAAGTGTTCCCGCTGGACGGCCGCCTCGCGGCCTGAGGGGCGGCGGGGAACTCCCTCCCTTCTCATCCTGAGGTGCCCCGCGCATCGCGGCTGTTGCCGAGATGCGCTCTATCAATGCCCAAGTCGGCAACAGCCGACTTGGGTGAGCGGGGCCTCGCAGGACGCACGCCGATCATGCGTGCTCCGAGCGCCGCCCTCGGCGCGCACCTCAGCATGATGATGACCGGGATGGGAGAAGGGCTGGGGACGACGCCTCGGCCGCGACGAACCTTAAGCCTTCAGCAATCCTATCGGTCGAGTTTCCGCCTCCCCATCAAGGAAGAGGTCACCATGTCGGACGAGATCGGAATCGCCGGGAACCGCGTGAAGTCGTTCGTCGAGCGGATCGAGCAGCTCGAGACGGAGATCGCCGAGCTCAACGAGGGCAAGAAGGAGGTCTTCGCCGAGGCCAAGGGCGAAGGCTTCGACGTCAAGATCCTCAAGGAGATCATCAAGATCCGCAAGCAGGACAAGGAAGAGCGCGACGAGCACGAGACGCTCCTCGACGTCTACATGCGCGCGATCGAGGCCGCCGACGAGCCCGAGACCATGAAGGAAGCGGCCTAACCGCCCCCTTCCTTCAGCAGCGCAGCCGGGCGACGTAGAACCCGTCCGTCCCGGTGCGCAGCGGCGTCATCTGAAGGCCGTACCGGGTCGTCCGCACGGCGTGGGCGAGCGGTGCGGCCTCAGGGATCTGCTCCACCTCCGCCCCCCGGTGGCGATGCAGGAAGGCCGCGACAGCGTCGTCGTTCTCCTCGGGCAGCACCGAACAGGTGATGTAGGCGATCCGCCCCCCGGGCCTTGCGAGCTGCGCGGCACGGTCCAGCACCTTCGCCTGTTCCGAGACGCGGAGCGACAGGCTGCCCGCGCGCAGGCGCCATTTGGCGTCGGGATTGCGCCGCCAGGTCCCCGTGCCCGTGCAGGGCGCGTCGACCACCACGAGATCGGCCCCGGCATCGAGATCCGCCAGCGCGTCCTGCTTGCCGCGCGGCGTGCGCACCTCGGCCTCGACGCCGGCCCGCGCGAGACGGGCATGGATCGGGGCGAGGCGGCGCGGATCGGCGTCCGTCGCGAGGAGACGTCCCCGGCCTCCCATCATCGCGCCGAGCGCGAGCGTCTTGCCGCCACCGCCGGCACAGAGATCGACCACCGTCTCACCCGGCAGCGCGCCTGAGAGGAGCGCCGCCAGTTGCGAGCCCTCGTCCTGGATCTCGACCTCGCCGCGCAGGAAGACCGGATCGCTCTGGACCGAAGGGCCTCGCCCATCCGGGCCGAGCCGCAACCGCAGGCCCCAGGGGGACAGCGGCGTCGGGGTCGGCGACCAAACGGCGATATCCGCCGCGACGGCGTCGCGCTGCGACTTGAGGAGATTGACGCGCAGGTCCAGGGGGGCTCGCTCGGCGAGAGCCTGCATCTCCGCCACCATATCCTCGCCGAAAGCCCGCGCCAGCGAAGGCGCGATCCAATCCGGGAAGTCTCCCGCGACCGGGGCCGGCGCCTCGCCCAGGCTTCCCGCATCCAGCGACGACAGCTCGTCATCCGTGAGCGGCGACGGCGCGAAGCGCTCGCCGGAGCACAGGGCCGCGATTTCGCCGCTCGACAGGCCGCGCGCGAGATGGAGCGCGCCGAGGAGGACGGCGCGCGGCGTCGCCTCTCCCATCAGCCAGGCCGCCGAGGCGCGCCGGCGCAAGGTATCGTAGACGAGGCTCGCGATGGCCGCGCGGTCGCCCGACCCGGCGAAGCGGTGGGACAGACCCCAGTCCTTCAGCGCGTCCGGAGCGGGACGGCGGCGGGCCTCGATATCGGCCAGGACCTCGATGGCGGCGGAGAGGCGTGCGGCGGGTGTCACAGGGATGCCGGGGTCGCGAGGATGCGGACGGCGAAGACGACCCACATCAGGAGCAGCGCGACGACGCCGACGGCGAAGGCGCCGAAGCGCAGCGGGATGGCATTGGACGACACGTAGATTCCTGCATGGACGTAGCGGCTGGCGACGAAGACCCAGCTCAGCACGACGAAAAGAAGATCCGCCTTGCGGGTGATGATCGCGAGCGGGACGAGGGCAAAAAACAGAACGGGCAGCTCGAACTGGTTGGAATAGGCGTTGGCCGACGCCTGAGCGCCCGCCGGCCAGTTCTTCTGGCCGAGAATCACGTCCTCCCGGCGCACCTCGCGCGCCTGCACGGCGGCATAGCGGCGGCGCCCCATCACGACGGCCAGGGCGAAGACGAGGAGCACCTGGAGGAAGACGGGGAGAAGGATGGCCTGGATGGACATGGCGTTCCGGTGGAAGGGCGGGCCGGCGGATGGCATCTCGTGCCTCGCACCTCGACGAGAACGAGGACCCCTTCCGTCTCTAAGGGAGAAGCCGGGGTGCGGCCAGCCCACCCCCGGGTCAAGGCTGCCCCAGGGTCAAGGCTCCGCCCGCCCCAAGGCCGCCAGCATCCAGGCGCCACGGCGGGCGACCGCCCGGTCCGGCGAGGCGGCACGTCCTGCGAGTTCGCGCCGAAACTCCGGCGTCGCGAGCCGAGGCGCGAGGTGGCAATACGACCGGAACTCGCGCCTGTCCCGGCCGTCCACGACGGCGAGAAGGACGGCACGAAGCCGCCGCTCATGGCCGCGTTCGAGCGCGACCCTCTTCAGGGAAACGAGGATGTCCGCCTTCACGTATCCGGAGCGGAAGAACCACGGGTCGGCCTCCAGGAAACCGATCACCTCGTCGAGCCCCGATCTCTCGCCGCGCCTCACGGCTCCGACGCAATCCCAGAAGAGCGGCGGATAGGCACGCTCGATGCAGACGTGGAACTGTCGCGCTGCGGCGCGCCAGGCGAGAGCCTCAACGGCCGTCGGATCGTTGCGGGCGGCGCCCGCCGCCTTCATCGCCTGGAAGGCCGAGTTCACCGCGTTCCGCGCCTGCTCGACGGCCCGTGCCCGCTCGGCATAGGGGAATGGCAGGCGCGACCGCTCGCGTCTCACATCATTGGACGTGGCCGCCGCCGATCACCCCCGACCTGCCGGATAGTTCGGGCTCTCGCGGGTGATGGTCACGTCGTGGACATGGCTCTCGCGCAGGCCCGCGCCCGTGATGCGGACGAACTGGGCCTTCTCGCGGAACTCGGCGAGATCGGCCGCGCCCACATAGCCCATCGCCGCCCGGAGGCCTCCGGTGAGCTGGTGCAGCACGTTCGAGACCGGGCCCTTGTAGGCCACCTGCCCCTCGACGCCCTCCGGCACGAGCTTCAGCGCATCCCGCACCTCGGCCTGGAAATAGCGGTCCGCCGAGCCCCGCGCCATCGCTCCGACCGAGCCCATGCCGCGATAGGCCTTGTAGGAGCGGCCCTGGTGCAGGAACACCTCGCCGGGGGCCTCGTCCGTTCCGGCGAGAAGCGAGCCCACCATGGCGACGGAGGCTCCGGCCGCGAGCGCCTTGGCGAGATCGCCCGAATACTTGATGCCGCCGTCGGCGATGACGGGTGTGCCGGTGGCCGCCGCCGCTTCGACGGCTTCGAGGATGGCGGTGAGCTGTGGCACGCCGACGCCGGCCACGATGCGCGTGGTGCAGATCGAGCCCGGCCCGATCCCGACCTTGATCGCATCGGCCCCCGCATCGATCAGCGCCTTCGCGCCTTCGCGCGTCGCGACGTTGCCGGCGATGACCTGGACGGCGTTCGACAGCTTCTTCACCCGGCTGACCGAGTCGAGGACCTTCACCGAATGGCCGTGCGCGGTATCGACGACGATCAGGTCGCAACCCGCATCGATCAGGAGCTCGGAACGGGCATAGCCGTCCTCGCCCGTGGTCGTCGCGGCGGCGACGCGCAGGCGGCCCTGCTCGTCCTTCGCGGCGTTCGGATAGGCGACCTGCTTCTCGATATCCTTGACGGTGATGAGGCCGATGCAGCGATAGCGGTCGTCGACGACCAGCAGCTTCTCGATCCGGAACTGGTGCAGGAGGCGCTTTGCCTCCTCCTGGTCAACGCCTTCGCGGACGGTGATCAACCGGTCCTTCGTCATCAGCTCGGCGACCTTCTGGCCGGGCGCCGAGGCGAACCGGACGTCGCGGTTCGTCAGGATGCCGACGAGCTTGCCCTTGCCGCCGTTCGGCCCCCGCTCGACGACGGGAATGCCCGAAATGTCGTTGTGCTTCATCGTCGCCAGCGCGTCGGCGAGCGTCTCGTCGGGGAAGATGGTGATGGGGTTCATCACCATGCCGGATTCGTATTTCTTGACGAGCCGGACCTGCTCGGCCTGCGCGTCGGCGTCGAGGTTCCGGTGGATCACGCCGAGCCCGCCGGCCTGGGCCATGGCGATCGCCATTTTCGCCTCGGTCACCGTATCCATCGCCGAGGCGATGATCGGCATGTTGAGGCTGATCGAGCGGGTGACGTTGGTCTTGATCGCGGTATCGGAGGGCAGGACCTCCGAGCGACCCGGCCGAAGGAGCACGTCGTCGAAGGTCAGGCCTTCGATGAAGCGGGGTTGCGTTCCGTTGATCATGCCAACCCTCTGATTCGGTCCGACCGCCCCGGAGGCGAGACGATCAGGCTGCGGCTTTGCAGGTTTCGAGTTGACGAGGGCCGCTATCACGCGCTCGCGCCGGCCGCCACCCTGTTGCAGCGCAATGGAGGTGGGAACTGAGCGAAGGGCTCCGGTTTGATGCGGACAACTTTGCTGGACATTCCGATGCGCTCCTCGAAATCGGCCCTCACGACTCTCCTCGTCGCCGCGGCGGCGGTCATCCTGCCTGCCATGTCCGGAGGCGCCTCGGCCCAGGAGGCGCCGAAGCGGCCGCCGAGCCCGGAGCTCGACGCCTGCCGCACGACGGGACTCATGGCGCTGAAGGAACGCAACCCGCCGGTCTCCGACCTCGTGCTCGATCCGGACAGCAGCGTCGTAGCCAAGGCCGACACCAAGGTCGAGGACACGCCCGTCAGGGTCGTCGTGATGGGCGACGCCTATCTCGAGCGGAAGGGCACCGAGAAGCCGCACCGCTACCTTTGCCTGATCGGCGACAAGGGCAAGGTGCTGCTGACCTTCTTCACCCAGCAATAGCGGGCGCGGCCGACGGGCCGCATTGACCGCGTCGCCCCGCCTGCCTAACGCCGTCGACCATGGCGGCAGAACAACGGCTCACAACGGGCGGCGGGCACCGATCGGGGATGCCGGCGCTGTCGGACCGGCTCGACGCGCTCGCCTTCGGCCTGCTCGCGGTGATGCCGCTCGGCATGGCCCTCATCAACCGCTCCGCCCAGCCGATCCTGATCGCGGCGATGCTGGCCGCCCTTGCCGCGCGCGCCTCCTGCGGCGAACTGGCGGAAACGCGCCGACGGATGGAGCGGACGTTGCGCCGCCCCCTCGGCCTCGTCTGCCTCGCCTACCTCGCCTTCGCGCTGGTCTCGATCACCTGGGGACACCATCCGCGCACCTCCATCTCGATGTTCGCGGAGGTCGCGGGCTCGGCCGGCGCGGCGCTCGTGCTGCATGCCGCCCTGCCCCGGCCCGTGCCGTCATGGGCCTGGAAGCTCGCCGTCGCCGCGATGGCGCTCGGCTGCGTGACGATCCTCGGCGAACTCGCGAGCGGCATGGCGATCCGCGGCAGCCTCGGGGCGAGGAACTTCGTCTTCATCTTCAAGCGCTCGGTCACGGCGATGCTGGTCCTGTTCTGGCCGATCGCTGCCTATCTCTGGATCACGGGCCGCCGGTCCATCGCCGGAGCCCTGCTCCTCCTCTTCGCGATCGCGATCTATGCCGCCCATTCGAGCGGTGCCGCGATGGGGCTCGCGGCGGGTCTCGCCCTCGCCGGCCTTGCCGCCCTCTCGCAGAGGACCGCTTCCCTTGCGATCGCGGCGGCGCTCGGGCTCGCGCTCGCCGTCGCGCCCGTTCTCGGCGATGCGGCCGAGCGTCTTCTGCCGGAGAGGATCGTCGAGCGGCTGCATTTCGCCCATGCCGACCAGCGCCTCGAGGTCTGGCAGAGCTTCGGCGAGGTGGTGAAGCGGCGCCCGATCGGCGGCGCCGGCTTCGGCACGAGCACGAAGATGGCCCAGGAGCCCGTGGCCCAGGAGGTGCCGGCCGAGCGCCGGGTGATGCTCGGCGCCTGGCACCCCCATAACGGCTATCTTCAGATCTGGGCCGAGACGGGCGCGGTCGGCGCGCTCCTCGCCGGCGCGGCCCTGATGCTGCTCGCCTTCGGGATCGGCCGCCTGCCCCGCCCAGCGGCCATCGCAACGGCGGCGCTCGTCGCCTCGGCGGCGGCCGTCCTGCTGGTCGGGCACGGCATCTGGCAGGGCTGGTGGAGCGCGGTGATCGGGACGGCGGCCTTCTGGCTCGCGAGGCTTCCCGAGCCGCGCTGAACGCGGCCTACAGGCAGGCCGTGATGCCGCCGTCGACGTAGAGCACGTGGCCGTTCACGAAGGAGGAGGCGTCGGATGCGAGGAAGACGGCCGCCCCCACCAGCTCCCGCACCTCGCCCCAGCGCCGGGCCGGCGTCCGCTGCGCGAGCCAGTTCGAGAAATCGGGGTTGTCGACGAGGGCCTGGTTGAGCTCGGTCTTGAAGTAGCCCGGCGCGATCGCGTTGATCTGGAGCCCGTGCGGTCCCCAATCCGTGGCCATGCCCCGCGTCAGCTGCCGGATGGCGCCCTTGCTCGCCGCGTAGGGGGCGATGCCGGGCCGGGCAAGTTCGCTCTGGACGGAGGCGATGTTGATGATCTTGCCCCGGCCGCGAGCGATCATGCGCTTCGCGACGGCCTGGCCGACATAGAAGACCGAATCGAGATTGGTCCGCATGAGTTCGGACCACCTCTCGACCGGAAAGTCCTCGAGCGGTGCGCGGAACTGCATCCCGGCATTGTTGACGAGGATGTCGATCGGCCCGACACGGCCCTCGACCTCCTCGATCCCCGCGGCAACGGCGCCGGGATCGGTCACGTCGAAGGCGGCCGTCTCGACCCCCGACTGACCGCCCGTCGTCAGTCCGGCGGCCGCGATCGCGAGCCGGGCGCCGTCGCGGCCGTTCAGGACGACGCGCGCCCCGGCCTCCGCCAGCCCGCGCGCCAGGCCGTGGCCGATGCCCTTGCTGGATCCGGTGACGAGGGCGATCCGCCCCGTGAGGTCGAACAGTGTCAAGGCATCCCTCCCGACGGTGTTTCGGCCTCGATACCATAGCCGAGGCCCCGGCCCGAAAGCCGGCCACAACGTCGCGCGGGAGAGATCGGTCTCGGCGGCGGGCGCTTACGGCCGGCCGCTCGGATCCGGCCGGGCGGTCAGGCGAATTCGAGGATCACCGCGTCGACGGCGAGGCTCTCGCCCTCCTTGGCCAGGATCTTGGCGATCGTGCCGTCGCGTTCGGCGCGCAGCACGTTCTCCATCTTCATGGCCTCGACGACGGCGAGCGCCTCGCCGGCCTTGACCTCCTGGCCTACCTTCACCGGGATCGACTTCACGAGGCCGGGCATCGGGCAGAGCAAGGCCTTGCCGGCGCCGCTCTCGGTCTTCTCGGGCATCAGCGCGGCGAGTTCCGCCTCGCGCTTCGTGTAGACGCGCACGGCGGCCGCCGCCCCGGCATGGGTGAGATGCACGCCGTTCGGGATGGGGCGGACCTGAAGCGCGACGACATGGGGGCCGACGGTGCCCGTCCAGACCGGCTGTCCCGGCGTCCAATGCGAGGAGACCGACAGGCGCTGGCCCGATTCGAAGGCGACGATCGTCGCCTCGTCCTCGTCGGAAATCGTCACGGCATGAGGCTCGGCGCCGAGGAGGACGACCCTTTCGCGCTCGAACTGCACGGCGCCCGGCCGCATCTGGTCGCTGATGCCGCGCTTGCGCTCGTTCAGGAGGTGGTCGATCGCGGCCGCCACGGCGGCGATGATCCGGGCGACGTCGCCTTCCGGCGGCGTCTCCGAGAAGCCCTCCGGGAACTCCTCGGCGATGAAGCCGGTGGAGAGGTTGCCCGAGCGCCAGCGCGGATGCGCCATCAGCGCCGACAGGAACGGGATGTTGTGGCGGATGCCTTCGATCGCGAAGGCGTCGAGCGCGCGCGCCTGGGATTCGATCGCCTCCTCGCGCGTCGCCGCATGGGTGACGAGCTTGGCGATCATCGGATCGTAGAAGATCGGGATCTCGCCGCCTTCCTGGACGCCCGTGTCGTTGCGCACGGTCGCCGTGCCGTCCGGACCTTCGGCCGGCGGCCGGTAGGTCACGAGCCGGCCGATGGAGGGGAGGAAGTTCCGGGTCGGGTCCTCGGCGTAGACGCGGCTCTCGACCGCCCAGCCGTTCAGCTTCACGTCGCCCTGGGCCAAAGGCAGCTTCTCCCCGGCCGCGACGCGGATCATGAGTTCCACGAGATCGAGCCCGGTGATCATCTCCGTCACCGGATGCTCGACCTGGAGCCGGGTGTTCATCTCGAGGAAGTAGAAGGACTTGTCCTGGCCGGCGACGAACTCGACCGTGCCGGCGCTGTCGTAGCCGACCGCCTTGGCGAGGGCCACGGCCTGCTCGCCCATCTTGCGCCGCGTCTCCTCGTCGAGGAGCGGGGACGGGGCCTCCTCGATGACCTTCTGGTTGCGGCGCTGGATCGAGCATTCGCGCTCGCCGAGATAGATCACGTTGCCGTGCTTGTCGCCGATGACCTGGATCTCGATATGGCGCGGATCGGTGATGAACTTCTCGACGAAGACGCGGTCGTCACCGAAGGACGAGGCCGCCTCGGAGCGGGCGCGGGCGAAGCCGTCGGCCACCTCGGCCGACGAATGAGCGATCCGCATGCCCTTGCCGCCGCCGCCGGCGGAGGCCTTGATCATGACCGGGAAGCCGATCTCCTCGGCAATCGTCACGGCCTGTTCGGGGCTCTCGATGACGCCGAGATAGCCGGGGACGGTGGAGACATTCGCCTCGGCGGCCGCCTTCTTGGATTCGATCTTGTCGCCCATGGCGGCGATGGCGGCCGGATGGGGGCCGATGAAGGTGATGCCGGCCGCTTCGAGCGCCTTCGGGAAGGCTTCACGCTCGGACAGGAAGCCGTAGCCGGGATGAACGGCCTGGGCGCCCGTCTGCTTGCAGGCCTCCAGGATCTTGTCGATCACGAGATAGGATTCGGCGGCGGGTGCCGGCCCGATATGCACCGCCTCGTCGGCCATCTGGACGTGAAGCGCGTCGCGGTCGGCATCGGAATAGACGGCGACGGTCTTGATGCCCATTCGGCGGGCCGTCTTGATCACGCGGCAAGCGATTTCGCCGCGATTGGCGATCAGGATCTTGTCGAACATGCGTCTCGGACCGGGAGGAAGGGACGCTGCGACATGCGGCACCCTGTCCGTCAGATCAAGCCCCGTCGCAAAATGGACGCTGGCGCCCGCTCAGGCGAAGGGCTGGATCGCCGCCTCGGACATCCGGCCCGCGGCCGAGCGCATCACGAAGGCGAGCAGCGCGTGGTCGGTCCGCTCGGCTTCGCGCGCCACCTCGAAGGCGATGGCCTCGGCGACCGGCGTCGGGCCGGTGCCGGCCGAGAGGGATGCGACGAGCCAGGACGCCGTCTCGTGATCGACATAGCCGGTCGGGCGGGAGGTCCAGACGACGTAATCGACGATGGTCTGGATGGCGAAGGCGCACCAGGTGCCGTGCTTCTGCGCCACGGCCCGGTCGAGCCCGAGCAGCGTGTCGACCTCGTCCCGGTTCTCGGGGCCGTCGACCAGGATCTCCCGCTGCAGCCGGCGCACGTCGGCCAGGGTGATGACGCCGGCAGAGGTGACCGTTTCGACGAAAGATTCGAGAGATGCCCGGATCATGTTCTCTGCCCCATCATTTTGTCGGAGCCAATTGTTTGGCCCTTCGATGGGATAAACCTTTGCGTAAACTGTCCAGCCAACTGGTTAAAGTCGAAATCTGAACGGATTTTCAGGTTAAACGCTGGTGACGCGGCGTGGTTGCTGAATTCCTGACACATTCGACGTCATCCGCGCCATCTGGCTGCCGACCACCCTGCGCGACGGCACGACATCGGCGCGAAACACGCCTGCCTCACAGGGCGGCGCTGCCCTTCGAGCCGAGCCGTCGCCTCCATGTCGTCGCCCGCGAAAACCACCGTTCTCGTCGCGAACACCTATCAGGCCCGCAAGGTTCGGTGGTTCTTCTGGGCCTGCGTGCCGCTCTTCATAGGTTGCGCCTATTGGGGCTGGGACCTGTCCCGGACCTATGGCCTGTCGCCCGGCGATGGCGGCGTCCTCCAGCCGCTGTCCTGGCGGCTGACGGTGGCCGCGATCGTCGTCGCCGTCGGCCTCCTGCCGCTCGCCGGCATGATCCTCTACGTCAGGCGCTACGTGGCCGGCCTGATCCGGCAGGGCGGCGAGGTGATCGTGACATTCGTCGGCTGGCCCGCTCCCTCGGAGCGACGCATCCCCGTCGCGCAGGTGACGCCGGGACGCGAGCATGACGGCCGCTTCAGCACGCTCACCCACCGGGTCAACACGCCGTGGATGACGATCAGGCTCGCGGGACGGATCTACCTGATCGATCTCCAGGCCGAACTCGTGGACCGGCACGCCCTGTCGAGGCTGTTCACCGAGGCGCGGCGGCAACGGGAGCGGAGGTCCTGAGCCCCCGCGCCGGTCTTACTGCGCGACGATCTCCGGCACCCGCTCCGCCGGCGGCGTATTCCGCGAGCGTCCGATCCGCGGCACGCCGTCGATGACGACCATGCCGATCCCGGGCAGGTCGCCGAGGCGGACGCTGTCGAGGAGATCGGTCCCGGCCGAATGCTGGGCGCGGTCGATCAGGACGAAATCGGCCGCCCTGCCCTCCTCGATCAGCCCCACGTCGAGCGAGCGCACCCGCGCCGTGTTGCCGGTGCCGAGGCAGAAGGCGAGTTCGGGCGGCAGGTCCCCGAGCGAGGACAGCATCGCGATCATCCGCAGGATGCCCAGCGGCTGCACGCCCGAGCCGGCCGGCCCGTCCGTGCCGAGGATGACGCGGTCGAGCTGGCCCATCTCCCGGGCGAGGCGCAGCGTGTAGAGCGCCGCGCGCTCGTTGCCGTTATGGACGAGTTCGAGCCCGCGTCCGCAGCCCTCGCAGATGCAGCGGATCTCGCGGTCCGGCAGCGCCGTGTGGCCGCCGTTGATATGGCCGACGACGTCGGTATCGGCCTCCAGCACGACGCTCGCATCGATGAGGCCGGAGCCGGGGATCGACGGTCCGCCCGTGTGGATCGTCGACTGGATACCGTATTTCCGCGCCCAGGCGACCATCCGCTTCGCCGTCGGCCCGTCCTTGACGTTGCCGAGCCCGACCTCGCCGAGGAGCCTGACGCCCGCATCGGCGAGTTCCTTGAAATCGCTCTCCTCCATGCCGGGCTCGATGACAGGCGCGCCGGCATGGATCTTCATGCCGCCCGGCCGGAAAGCCGAGAAGCAGCGCTGCGCGTAGATCGCCATCGCCTTGACGCCGACGACGTCCCGCGGCCGGCCGGGCGTATGCACCTCGCCCGCCGAGATCATCGTCGTCACGCCGCCATTGAGCGTCGAATCGATCCAGTTGAGCTGGCTCTGCCGAGGCGTCCAGTCACCGGCGACGGGGTGGACATGGCTGTCGATGAGGCCGGGCGCGAGGCCGGAGCCCCGGGCATCCACGACCGTCGTCGCGCCCTCCTGATCGACATCCTTAGAGCGGCCGATGGCCGTGATCCTGCCGCCGACCGCGACCACCGTATCCGCGTCGAGGATCGGCCGTTCGAGGTCTCCCGACAGCAGAATGCCGATGTTGCGGATGACGAGCTTGGCGTTCGGATCGACAGCCGCGGACGCGTCATGAGCCATGCGGACCTCTCCATCGATGGCCGCACCGCTCTATCGCCATTGAAATCGCGGCCCCGGATCGTTAGTGTACTAACAATCTGCAGCATGACAACCATCGCGCCTGCGCGACGCCCCGGCGGCTTGACGGCCGGGCAGCTCTGGTCGACAGCGTCGCCGAGCGCGTCACGCCGCGCGATGAAGAAAGCGGATCATCGCCCGATGAGCAAGATGAACACGGAGCAGGTTCTGTCGGTCCATCACTGGAACGACACGTTGTTCTCGTTCACGACGACACGCGATCCGGCGTTCCGGTTCCGGAACGGCGAGTTCGTGATGATCGGGCTCGAGGTCAATGCGAAGCCGTTGCTTCGGGCCTATTCGATCGCCTCGGCGAATTACGAAGACAGATTGGAATTCTTCTCGATCAAGGTGCAGGACGGCCCGCTCACCTCCCGCCTGCAGCATCTCAAGGTCGGCGATCCGATCATCGTCGGCAAGAAGCCGACCGGCACGCTCGTGCTCGACAACCTCAAGGACGGCCGCAACCTCTACCTCATGGGAACCGGGACCGGCCTCGCGCCCTTCCTGTCCATCATCAAGGACCCCGAGACCTACGATCGCTTCGAGAAGATCGTGCTGGTCCATGGCTGCCGCCAGGTGAACGAACTCGCCTATGGCGAGACCATCACCAAGGACCTCCCGGAAGACGAGATGCTCGGCGACCTCATCCGCGAGAAGCTGATCTACTACCCGACCGTCACGCGCGAGCCGTTCCGCAACCGCGGCCGGATCACCGATCTCATCACCTCCGGCAAGCTGTTCGAGGATATCGGCCTGCCCGCGCTCGGCCGTGAGCAGGACCGGGTGATGCTGTGCGGCTCGCCCGCAATGCTGGTCGATCTCCGGACGATCCTCGAAAGCGCGGATTTCGTCGAAGGCAATCACGGCGAGGCCGGGGAGTTCGTCGTCGAGAAGGCCTTCGCGGAGCGGTGAGCGCGGTCTCCGCGCCAGAGCCGGCCTATCGGCTCGACGAGCAGGTCGGCTTCGTCCTGCGCCAGGTCCAGCAGCGGCATACCGGGATTTTCGCGGCCGCGTTCGGCGACGACATGACGCCGACGCAATGGTCGGCGCTGGTCCGCCTGGCCGAGGCCGGAGAGTGCTCGCAGAACCATCTCGGCCGGCTGATCGCGACGGATGTCGCGACGATCAAGGGCATCGCCGATCGGCTGATCCGCCGAGGCCTCGTCGAGACGCGCGCCGATCCCGCCGACCGGCGCCGTCTCCTGCTGCGGCTGACGGAAGCCGGGCACGACGCCTACCGGACCCGCGCCGCGACGGCCCTCGACGTCTCCTCCGAAACCCTCGCTCCGCTCTCCAAGACCGAGCAGGCGACCCTCCTCCGTCTCCTCGACCGTCTGCGCTGACGCCTCAGGGCGCGGCCCTGACGAGGTTCTTCACGTTCGAGCCCTCGGGGCCGAAGAGGCGGAGCAGAGCGGCGCAGATATCCGCCTCCGATCGGCCCTTGATCCGGGCGGCGTGGAAGGCGGCGCGCTCCTCCAGCCTCGCCTCCACCACGGGATCGTCGAAGCGCAGGCCGTAGCGGAGCGCGAGCAGCCCGAGCAGCGTCGCGTTCGGCTGGTAGCGCGGGCAGACCTGCGTGCCCGCGACGACCTGCGCGAAATCCTCCACCAATCCGCGCCGGGCCGCGAGCAGCGCATCCTGGGCCACGGCAGACCCGGCCCCGGCTCCGATGGAGAGCACCAGCGCACCGGTGCGGACTGCCAACCTCATTCGCATCGCAACGCCCTCCCGCGACCGCCAAGGCCGCCGACAGGATAGACGGAACGGCGCGCCCGTTACGGACAAAGATTCCGCGCGACGGTTGTCCGCCCGCATGCGCGCTTTCCGTTTCATCGTAGCGACGCCATCATCGCGGCGGACGGAGAACGATTCATGTTTGGATTTTGGCAAGGGTCGCGGGTTGGCCCGGCAAGCATCATCGCCTGTGGCCTGACCTTCACTGCCGGCGCGGCACTCGCCCAGGATCACCCGCTTCTCGGGCATTACGAGGGCTCGAAGCAGGTCGGGCACCAGGTCGCGAGCTACGACGAAGCCACCATCATCGTCGGCCCCATCGAGGAGAAGGGCTCGACCGAGCAGCGCGGGACGGGCTGGCAGACGCTCGAAGGGAAGGTCTTCACCCTGTATTACCGCCTGCCGCCGGGCCGCTCCTCGCTGGAAGGCATCCGCAACTTCCAGCAGAGCCTGCAGCAGAAGGGATTCGAGGTCCCCTTCGTCTGCTCGACGGAGGCCGGAACCTGCTTCACCGGCAACGAGCGCCGGCCCGGGCTCTTCCTCGGCCTCGCCCTCGACGGCAAGACGGACCTGCCGAAATTCGACGGCGATTTCGTCCGCAACCAGTTCTACAACGGCAATGGCCGCTATCTCTACGCGAAGCGCAGCCAGGGCGGAGCGACCGTGCATGTCAGCCTCGCCATCGCGGACGACGAGAGCCGCGGCGGCCGCGCCGTCATCGCGCGCGTGATCGAATCCGGAGAGATGGAAACCGGCAAGATCCAGGTGAAGCAGCAGGCCGAGATCAAGAAGGATTTCGACCAGAGCGGCCGCACCACGATCTACGGCATCCTGTTCGACTTCGACAAAGCCGACATCAAGCCGGAATCGGCGCCGCAGCTGAAGGAGATCTCGGATCTGATGGCGCGCAATCCGGGCATCTCGGTCGAGGTGGTCGGCCATACCGACAACCAGGGCGGACAGGCCTACAATCTGCGCCTCTCGCAGAACCGCGCGGCGGCGGTCGTCGCCGAGCTCACCGCCCGCTACGGCGTCGCCGCCGGGCGCCTGACCTCCCGCGGCATGGGCATGGACCAGCCCGTCGCCTCCAACGCGGACGAGGCCGGCCGCGCCCTCAACCGGCGCGTGGAGCTGATCCGCCGCTAGATCCTGCTGCGGGAGGTTCGGATCCGGCCTCCCGAACACGGCGCGCTCCGACCCTGACGTCGAGCACACGAAAAAGGCCGGCGCTGTGGAGCGCCGGCCCGATCAGATCCGCAAAGGGTCCGAAGGTTACTTCGGAGCCGCGCCCGACGGGGTCGTCGGAGCCGCGCCGCCGGCCTGGCCCTGCTGCTCGAGCTTCTTGCGAAGCTCCTCGCTGCGCTTCTCGAGCTCGGCCTGCAGCTTCTTCTGCTGCTCCTCGAGCACCTTCGGGTCCATCGGAGCCCCGTCGAAGGCCTTGGCGAAACCGGCCAGCGGCACCTGGAACGTGACCTCGCGGCCGACCTGGTTCTGGACGCTGACATTGATGTTCGTGCCCTTCTTGAGGGCGTTCGTGAAGTCGTCCTTGAGGCCCGTCGCTTCGGCGAAGCAGCCGTTCGGGAAGCAGATCGTGTAGGCGCCGGCCGCCGGGGCCTGCTGGTCCACCGCGAAGCGGATGCCCGGACGGAGCAGAAGGCCCAGCGGCATCAGGAAGCGCACGATCTTCTGGGTCTGCGGACCCTTCACGTCGTAGACGGCCGCCGCGAGGACCGGCTGGCCCTGGTCGGACACGAAGTCGCGGGTCGTGTAGCACACCTCGGCCGCCGAGCCCGGATCCTTGCCGCAGACCTTCGTCCATTCCGCCTGGGACGGCTCGGCCTTTACCTGAACCACGAGAGGCCCGGTATTCTGCTGCCCTTCCGGCGCGCCCTGAGCGGGCTGGGCGGGTTGCTGCTGCGCGGGCTGCTGGGCCGGCCGAGGCTTCTGCTGCGCCTGGGCCGCACCGCTCACGCCGACCGCCAGAACGGCGGACAACCATGCGAGACGGGTCGCTGAAAACATCCCTACATCCTTATGTCGGCTTTGTCGGCTGTCGTCGCGGCCGGCGAGACGTCCCTGCTTCATGTCCCCGTCCATCCCTGCTCAATGAGGCAAGGGCATGACGCAGGGCCGTGAGGCGAGTTCGGCTCGTTAACCGCTTTGCCACGCCTTGGCCAGCCCGAATGACGACAGAACCTTGACCGCTGTGCGACAACTTCCTACCTGTCGGAAATCTTGCACTGCGGCATGATATTGTGCGGGGCGACATGGTGGCGTTGAGGAAAGTGCTCGTGGTCGATAGCGGCCACCGCACCGAGACGGACCTGCTCTCGACCGAACTGGCCGAGCTGGGTCTCGCGAGCATCACGACCTCCGTCGAGGCGGCCGAGGCCGTGCTCGACATGATGGACCTGCCCTCCGCGGTCTTCATGAACATGCCCGGCCGGCCGGAGGGCCTCGAGCCCCTGCGCCGCCTCGCGGCGACGCTTCGGGGCTCCGACCGGACCGCGGGCGTGCCGATCATCGAATGGACGCGCGAAGCGGCCCTCTCCGTCGGAGGCGTCTCCGCGCTCCTCAAGGCCGCCATCGGCCCGCAGGCCCTGCACGCCCCCGAGACCTGACCGGCACCGCGACCGGACGCGTCGCGGGACGCGGAGCCGGGAGAGGCTTCAGCGCCGAGGCGGGCTCTCCCTTCGAGACCGAGACGAGATCGCGGACGAGCCGTTTCGTCGTGTCGAGCCGCCCGGCGACGTCGTCGACGTCGCGCAGGAAGACGACCTTCATGTCCGGCCTGACCTTCGCGAAGGTGCCCTGCTCGGCGACATAGGCGACGAGTCCCGCAGGGTTCGCGAATTCGTTCTCGCGGAACGACACGATGATTCCCTTCGGCCCGCCCTCGACGCGCTCGATATTGGCCTGCCGGCACAGGACCTTGATGCCCACCACCGCGAGGAGCTGGTCGACCTCCTTCGGCAGCTTGCCGAAACGGTCCACGAGTTCGGCCCGGAAGGCCGCGATCTCCTCCTCGGTCTCGAAGGTCGAGAGCCGGCGATAAAGGCCGAGGCGGAGCTGGAGATCGGAGACGAAGCTCTCCGGGATCGTGACCGGCGCGCCCACCTGGATGGTCGGGGACCATTGCTCCGGCGGCGGATCGTCGATCCCGGCCTTGAGCTGCTCGATCGCGTCCTCCAGCATCTGCTGGTAGAGTTCGTAGCCGACCTCCTTGATATGGCCGGACTGCTCGTCGCCGAGGAGGTTGCCCGCCCCGCGGATGTCGAGGTCGTGCGTCGCGAGCTGGAAGCCGGCGCCGAGGGTGTCGAGCGATTGCAGCACCTTCAGGCGCCGCTCGGCCTGCACCGTCATCGGCTTCTTCTCGGGCACCGTGAAGAGCGCATAGGCGCGGGTCTTCGAGCGCCCGACGCGGCCCCGCAGCTGATAGAGCTGGGACAGGCCGAACATGTCGGCCCGATGGACGATCAGGGTGTTGGCGGTCGGGATGTCGAGGCCCGATTCGACGATCGTCGTCGACAGCAGCACGTCGAACTTGCCGTCGTAGAAGGCGCTCATCACGTCTTCGAGCTGCGTCGCGGCCATCTGGCCATGGGCGACGGCGACGCTGACCTCGGGCACCTCCCGCGCCAGGAACGAGCGGATGTCGGCGAGGTCCGAGACGCGCGGCACGACGTAGAAGGCCTGCCCGCCCCGGTAGCGCTCGCGCAGGAGCGCCTCGCGGATCGAGAGCGGATCGAAGGGCGTGACGAAGGTGCGCACGGCCAACCGGTCGACCGGCGGCGTCGCGATGATCGAGAGTTCGCGCACGCCCGTCAGCGCGAGCTGCAGGGTGCGGGGGATCGGCGTCGCGGTCAGCGTGAGGACGTGGACCTCGGCGCGCAGCTCCTTCAGCCGCTCCTTGTGGGCGACGCCGAAATGCTGCTCCTCGTCGACGATGATGAGGCCGAGATCCTTGAAGGACATCCCCTTGCCGAGCAGCGCATGGGTGCCGACCACGATGTCCACCGAGCCGTCGGCAGCGCCGGCCTTCACGGCCTTGAGCTCCGCGGCGGAGACGAAGCGCGAGGCATGGGCGACGTTCACCGGCAGGCCCCGGAAACGCTCGACGAAGCCCTTGAAGTGCTGCCGCGCGAGCAGGGTCGTCGGCACCACGACCGCGACCTGCTTGCCCGACATCGCGACCGCGAAGGCCGCGCGCAGCGCCACCTCCGTCTTGCCGAAGCCGACATCGCCGCAGACGAGCCGGTCCATCGGCCGGCCGGCGGCGAGGTCTTCCATCACCGCTTCGATGGCCCCGAGCTGGTCCTCGGTCTCGTCGTAGGGGAAGCGCGCGGCGAATTCGTCGTAGAGCCCCTCGGCCGGCGTGATCTTCGGCGCGGGCTTCAGGAAGCGCTGCGCGGCCACCTTGATGAGCTGCCCCGCCATCTCGCGGATGCGCTGCTTCATCTTGGCCTTGCGGGCCTGCCAGCCTCCGCCGCCGAGCTTGTCGAGCTGGACCTCGGTCTCCTCGGAGCCGTAGCGGCTCAGAAGCTCGATGTTCTCGACCGGCAGGAAGAGGCGAGCGTCGCCCGCATAGGTGATCTCGAGGCAATCGTGCGGAGCGCCGGCCGCCTCGATCGATTTCAGCCCGTCGAAGCGCCCGATGCCGTGGTCGACATGGACGACGAGGTCGCCGGGCGTCAGCGCCGAGACCTCGGCCAGGAAGTCCTGCGGACGCTTGCTCGCCCGCTTCTGGCGCACGAGCCGGTCGCCGAGGATGTCCTGCTCGCCGACGACGGCGAGATCGCCCGCCTCGAAGCCCGTATCGAGCCCCCAGACCGCGAGCAGCGCCTTGTTGCGCGGCCAGGCGGTCGTCTCGGCGAAGCGCGCCACGGTCTGCGCCTCGATGCCGTGATCCTCGAGGACATGGCCCAGCCGCTCGCGCGAGCCTTCCGACCAGGACGCGACGATCACGCGCTTCTTGTTCGCCTGAAGCGTCTTGATGTGGTCCGCCGCAGCCTGGAACACGTTGGCGTTCGGATCGGTGCGCTCGGCCAGGAAGTCGCGCCCGCGCCGTGCTTCGAGGTCGATCACGGCGCGGCCGCCGCCCTGCGCCTCCGAGAACGGCGTCAGCCGGGCCAGCGGCAGGTCGCGGACGCGTTCGGCCCATTCCTCGGGTTCGAGATAGAGGGCCTCGGGCTTCAGCGGCCGATAGGGCGTGCCGCCCCCCTGCCCCGACATCGAGGCGCGGGCGTCGTAGTAGTCGTGGACCTGGGCCAGCCGCTCGCCGGCCGCATCCTCGACGAGCGCGTCGAAGACCACCGGCACGCCGGGCACGTAGTCGAACAGCGTGTCGAGCCGCTCGTGGAAGAGCGGCAGCCAATGTTCGAGCCCCGGATAGCGCCGCCCCTCGCTCACGGCCTCGTAGAGCCGGTCGTCGCGCTGGAGCGCGCCGAAGGTCGCGACATAGGCCTGCCGGAAGCGCCGGATCGACTCGCTCGTGATCTGGACCTCGCTCACCGGCACGAGGTCGAGCGAGCGGAGCTGGCCCGTCGAGCGCTGCGTCTCGGGATCGAAGGGCCGGATCGATTCGAGCGTGTCGCCGAAGAAATCGAGCCGCACCGGCAGGGGAAGGCCCGGCGGATGCAGGTCGACGATGCCGCCGCGCACCGCATACTCGCCGGGCTCGCGCACCGTCCCCGTCCGCGTCGAGCCGTTGGCTTCCAGCCAGGCGACGAGCTGTTCGACCTTCACCGCGTTGCCCGGCGCAGCCGAGAAGGTCTCGGCCGCGATCTTCGCGCGGGGCGGCACCCGCTGCACGACGGCGTTTGCCGTGGTCGAGAGGATGCGCGGCTTCTCCTCGGAACTGCGCGAGCGGGCGAGCCGCGCGAGCGCGGTCATGCGCTGGGAAGTCACGGCGCTCGTCGGCGAGACGCGGTCGTAGGGCTGGCAGTCCCAGGCCGGGAAGCACAGGACCTCGATCTCGGGGGCGAGGAACTTCAGCGCGTTCTCGAAGGTCTGCCGCCGCTGCCCGTCGCGGGCGACGTGGACGAGCACGGCCGGCCCGTCCGCATTCTGCGACAGGACGCGGGCGAGGTCGGCGACGAGCATCGCGTCGAACCCGTCCGGCACGCCGGCGAGCGTCGCGCCGTCGCCCTTCTTGAGCGCGTCGAGGGCGCGGGCGATCGGGCCCGTGAGGAAGGTTTTGGGTCGTGCCATGGCGGGTTCGGGCCGCGCGGAGGCGCGGACGCTTTAGTCGAGACGGGTCAGGAAGGTCCCTCGAAGCCGCGATGCGGCGCGTCGGGACCATCACCCGTTATAGGACGCCGCCCGCGTGATTGCGAGCGTCGGCTTGGCGCTCGGCCAGAAGCGCCTCGGCCGGCGGCCCGACCCGGCGCAGCCCGGCTCGCCGCGCGGTGTCGCCGGGCAGCTTCAGATCGCGGGCGAGGCCCAAAGCCGCGAGCACGCGGATGAAGACGAAGCCGAGATCGACCTGCCCCCGTTCCAGCCCCAGCCGGGCCGATTCCGGGAAGGCGTGGTGGTTGCCGTGGAAGCTCTCGCCGAAGGTGACGAGCCCGAAGCGCGGCAGGTCGTAGCCCTGCACGGCGACGCCGTCGACCGTCCAACCCTGCTCGCCCCGGCGATGCGCATAATGCCCGACGAGCCAGTGACCGGTCAGCGACACCGAGACCCGCACGGCGATGCCCCACACCACCCACGACCAGCCGCCGAGGGCGTAGAACAGGATCGCCCAGGGGATCTGCTGCGCCATCCAGGTCCGTTCGAGGAAGCGATAGAATCGATCGTTCGCGACGCGCGGCTCGACGACGAAGCGCGGCGGATGCCGGAGCGCCACGGCGCAATGCATCTGCCAGAAGGCGTCGACGAAGAAGGAGCGCCGATGCGCGTGCAGGTCGTGGCAGCGCGCCTGCCGCTGGGCCCAGTCGCGGATGTCGTGGGCATGGATCATGCCGAAAGGCCCCGCCATGCCCACCAGGACGCCGAGATAGACCAGCGCATGTTCGACGAGGATCGGCGCCTTGAACGAGCGGTGGATGAGCAGGCGGTGCATGCCGACGGAATGGCCGGCGCAGATCGTGACGGCGCTCGTCACGACGAAGAGGAGAAAAGCGTCCCAGGTGAAGGTGAGCGGCCCGGCGACGAGCGCGACGGCCGTCAGCCCGCCGGTCCAGAGCGACTTCGGCGCCACCCAGATGACGCGCCCGTCCTCCGCGTCGCTCCGTTCCTCCGAGATCATTCTCTGCGTCGAGATCATGTGCATGCGTGGCCCTCCGCCTTGCGTTCCGGCGCGATCCCCATCATTTAGGTGATGAGCTAACTATCGATATCGATGATTAGATAATTAGGCAATGACCTAATTTCTGGCCGGCCTGCCGCGTGCCGGCGGCGACAGAGACGGGAACGGAGTGGTCGGGTGAGCAAGGAAGCACAGGCCGGCGGGGACGAGCCGGCAACGGGCGCGGGCATCCAGCGCGTCTTCGAGGCCCTGGCCTCGGCGCCGCGCCGGCGGATCCTCGCCTATCTCTCGCATTCGTCCCTGACGGCGGGCGAGATCGCGGCGCGGTTCGACATGTCGAAGCCCTCGATCTCGCAGCACCTGAACGTGCTGGAGGTCGCCGGCCTCATCGCGCGCGAGCGCAAGGGACAATTCGTCCATTACTCGCTGGTCGAGAACAACCTCGCCAACACGCTGAACGGCTTCGTGCAGGACGTCTGCCCCGTCGCCCGCCCCATCAAGCGCGAGAGCAAGGCGCTGGCGGCCGCCAAGGGGCGGGAGAAGGCGGAGGGCTGACCGCGCCCCGCGCCGTAACGCCTGCTTGACCATTGCCCGGCATGGTGACCGGCG
The DNA here is from genome assembly GCF_004363955.1 of Enterovirga rhinocerotis. Lineage (GTDB taxonomy): Bacteria > Pseudomonadota > Alphaproteobacteria > Rhizobiales > Beijerinckiaceae > Enterovirga > Enterovirga rhinocerotis. The sequence goes on along the minus strand of NZ_SNZR01000011.1, from coordinate 1,121,600 downwards.
CCGCGCCGTCCCGCCGGAGCCGTGATGACCAAGACCCAGATCGCCGCCGAAATCCGCAAGGTCGTGAAGATGCAGCTCGACGATTGCGAGCGCGCCATCAAGGCCGGCACGAAATCCATCGCCCTCTACGAACTCGAGGACGCGGCGAAACGCCTCCAGAAGATCGCCGCCCTCCTCGAATCGGCGCGCTGAGCGCCGGGCAGGCGGAGGCGGCAGCGGCGATCCGGCCGCTGGCGGAACGCCGTGGGCGCGCCCATATCTGGCTGCCCCGCTTGGCCCTTCGATGCTGCTCCGCCTTCTCGCCGCCTTCCTGATCCTCTTCATCCTGCCGCTCGCGACCCACGCCGTATGGTGGTCGACGCGCGACGGGCTCGCGCCCGATTGGCGCAGCGCCGATTGGTCGAGCGCGCGGATCCTGCCGCAGGCGACGGCGCACCAGCCGGCGCTGATCCGCATCTACGCCGCGCGTACCGGGCGCTGGAAAGGCATCTTCGCCCATCACAGCTGGATCGTGATCAAGCCTGAGGGGGCCGCGCGCTATGCGCGTTTCGACAAGGTCGGCTGGGGTTCGCCCGTCCGCTCGGACGGCTGGCCCGCCGATGCGCGCTGGTTCGGCAACACGCCGGACGTCGTCCTCGCGATCGACGGCGCGGAGGCCGACAGGCTGATCCCGAAGATCGCCCAGGCCATCGCCGAATACCCCTATCGCAACTGGGGTGATTACCGGGTCTGGCCTGGACCGAACTCCAACACCTTCGTCGCCTTCGTCGTCTCACGCGTGCCCGAACTGCAGGTCGCGCTGCCGCCGACGGCGCTCGGCAAGGATTTCCACGCCTTCGACGACGTGGTCGGCCCGACGCCGAGCCATACCGGCTTCCAGGTGCAGCTCGGCGGATTCCTGGGCCTGGCGATCGGCTGGGTCGAGGGGATCGAGATGAACGTGCTCGGCCTCGTCACGGGCCTCGACATCCGCCGGCCGGCGCTGAAGCTGCCGGGCTGGGGCCGGATCGGCATGGAAGCCTGACGACCGCCCCCACCCTCCCCTGGAGGGGGAGGGTCGCCGGCAGAGCCGGCGGGGTGGGGTGAAACCACCTCTCCCCACGTCCAACCTCTTCGACACATCGACCGCGCATCACCCCACCCCGGACCTTCGGTCCGACCCTCCCCCACCAGGGGAGTGTCCGCCTGCGCTGCCGTACTGCATCGCATCACGGCCTCGTCGCCTTCCCTGCCATGCACCGGGCGCCCTGGACGCAGGGTCGCGCCTTCGGGAAGGTAGGCCGGTGAGCACGATCCCGGCCGAGCCTCCGACGAACAGCCTCCTTCCGGCCTTCGCCGGCGCGAGCGCGACCTTTTCCGGCCTCGGCCTCGCCCGCTTCGCCTATGTGCCGCTGTTTCCCGCCATGGTCTCGGCGGGCTGGGTCAGCGGCGGCGAGGCCGGGCTGCTCGGCGCGCTGAACCTCGCCGGATACCTGATCGGCGTCCTCGTCGCCCGCCGCATCGCCCAGCGGATCGGGACCACGCGCGCCCTCGATCTCGGCATGGTCCTCGTCGTCCTCGCCTTCGCGGGCTGCGGCTGGAACGGCGGCGCCGCCTGGCTCGCGGCCTGCCGCTGCCTCGCCGGGATCGCCGGAGGCATCCTGATGGTCGTGGCCGGCCCGGCCGTGCAGGGATCCGTCGCCCCGAACCGGCGCGGCCTTGCCGGCGGCATCCTCATGACCGGCGTCGGGACGGGCTGCGTCGTCGGCGCCTTCGGCGTGCCGGCGCTCCTCTCCGCCGGGGTCGCGGCGACATGGCTCGGCCTTGCGGCCCTCGTCCTCGTCCTGTGGCTGGTCGCGCGGCAGGTCTGGCCCGACGCGCCGGTGACGATCACGAAGGACGCGTTGCCGGCCGGCACGGCGACACTGGTCCTGTCCTACGGGTTCTCGGCGGCCGGGTTCGTGCCGCACATGGTCTATCTGTCGGATTTCGCGGTCCGCGGCCGAGGGCTCCCGCTGACCTATGGCGCCGCGACCTTCCTCGCCTTCGCGATCGGAGGCTTGACCGGCCCCCTCCTCGGCGGCCGCGTCGCCGATCGCGTCGGGTCTCTCACCGCCTACCGGATCTGGCTGCTGCTTCAGGTCGCCGCCGTCGCGCTCGCCTTCGTGCCCTCCGGACCCGCGTTGCTGCTCTCGGCCTTCCTCGGCGGCTTCGCCTCGGTGGGCCTGACGGCCGTCACGCTCGCCCGCGCGCGCGATCTCGCCGGCCCGGCCGTCGGCGCCATCTGGGCACGGACGACGGCCGCCTTCGCCCTCGCCCAGGCGGTGACGGGGCTCCTCATGGCTCCGCTCTTCGCCAGGACCGGGTCGCACGAGTTGCTGTTCGCCGTCGCGCTGGCGCTCTCGATCGCGGCGCTCGCGCCCGTTCTCGGCCGCCAGGGCCGGCCCGCGTGACCGCCGGCCTCCGCACGCCGACCCACCGCGCCTCGACGGAACGGCCCGGACACGGCACAAGCGGCGCATGAGCCGCCGCCTTCCACCCGATCCGGATGCCGTCGCCGCGGGCGACCGTTCGGCCCTCGCCCGGGCGATCACGCTCGTCGAATCGAAACGCGCCGACGACCGCGCCGCCGCCCGCAAGCTCCTCGACGCGTTGATGCCGCGCACGGGACGCGCGATCCGCGTCGGCATCACGGGCGTTCCGGGCGTCGGCAAATCGACGATGATCGACTCCCTCGGCGCCCATCTCGTCGAACAGGGGCTCAAGGTCGCGGTGCTCGCCGTCGATCCGAGCTCCCGCCGCACGGGCGGCGCGATCCTCGGCGACAAGACCCGCATGGCGCGTCTCGCCATCGAGCCGGAGGCCTTCGTGCGGCCCTCCCCCTCCTCCGGCACGCTCGGCGGCGTCGCGGCGAAGACGCGCGAAGCCATGCTGCTCTGCGAGGCGGCCGGGTTCGACGCGATCCTCGTCGAGACGGTCGGCGTCGGCCAGTCGGAGACGGCGGTCTCCGAACTCACCGACACCTTCCTCGTCCTGGCTCTGCCGGGCGCGGGGGACGAATTGCAGGGCATCAAGAAGGGCGTGATCGAACTCGCCGACATCATCGCCGTCAACAAGGCCGACGGGCCGGGCGCCGAACGCGCCGCGACCGCCGCCGCCGAATACCGCGCGGCGCTCCGCATCCTGATCCCGCCCGGTGCGCCCTGGATGCCGCCCGTCCTCCTCGTCTCCGGCCTCGTCGAGATGGGCCTCGCCGACCTCTGGAAGGCCGTGCTCGCTCACCGCGCCAAGATGGAGGCGACGGGCGCGCTGGCCGAGAAGCGCCGGACCCAGAATACGCGCTGGATGTGGGCCATGGTCGAGGAGCGCCTGCGCGACCACATGCGGGCAAGCCCCATCGTGCGCGGGCGCCTGCCCGAACTCGAATCGGCCGTCGCGAACGGAGCGCTCTCGCCCGCCGCCGGGGCGGACGAGCTTGCGGGCCTGATCGGGCTCTGATGCGCCTTCTCGTCGCCGGCTTCGGCCCCTTCCCGACCATGCCGCGCAATCCGAGCGCCGCTCTGGCCCGGGCCGTCGCCGCGTCGCCCCGCCTCAAGCTGCACGGGATCGCGCCGCTGTGCCGGATCCTCACCACCGCCTATGCGACGCTGCCGGGCGAACTCGATCCGCGTCTCGCGGACCGCCCGGACATCGTCCTGCTGATCGGCGTCGCGGCGCGGACGCCCTGGGTGCGGATCGAGACCCGGGCGACCTCGCGCCGCTCGACCCTGTTCCCGGACGTCGCCGGCGAGACCGCTGCTCCGGTCGGGGGCGTGCGGCGAACCGCCGAGGCGAGACGCACGCGCGCCGGGACCCTAGGCGCGCTGCACTCCGTCCGCCGGCGCGGCCTGCCTGTGCGCCTCTCCCGCGATGCCGGCCGCTACCTCTGCAACGCGGCCTATTTCCGCGCGCTGGGACAGCACGCGGCCGCCCTGTTCGTCCACATCCCGAGGGAGCCGCGGCTGCGGGCGGCGCGGCCCGGGCGCAGCCGCAGGCCCGGCCGGGCGGAGTGGAATGCGCGCCTTCGCGCCGCGCTCGTCGACGTCGTCCTCGCCATGGCGGTCGCCGCCCGGCGTGATGACAGATCAGCCGCGTTGTGATCGAGTGAACGCCACGCGCGGCCCGGATCGGCGCCGCGAACCGCTGTCAGGACTTCTCCGGATGCAGACCTTCTTCGTCGAGATCAAATGCAAGCTCGGCAAGACCTATCCGGTCGCGAGCGCGCTCGCCGACCGGGAAATCGCCTCGGAAATCTATTCGACGGCGGGGAATTACGACATCCTGGCCAAGTTCCACATCGAGGACGACGTCGATATCGGCCATTTCGTCGCCGAGAACGTGCAATCCCTGCCCGATATCGCCGATACCCGGACGGTGATCACGTTCAAGGCGTTCTGACGCGCTTGCTGACACCTCTCCCCTTGCGGGAGAGGTCGAGCGACGCCGAAGGCGTCGGCCGGGTGAGGGGTACTCGGCTCCGTCGTCGGCGTGTCGCGAACCCCTCATCCGGTCGCGCTGACGCGCGACTCGACTTCTCCCGCAAGGGGAGAAGCGAGAGCTCACCCCACCGGCGCGGTGCCTGGCGCGAACACCCCGCCCTTGGCCTCGCGCCGCTTCCGGGCCAGCACGCCGAGGCCGTAGACGGCAGCCGCGCCGACCGCGAGGACCAGGACCGAGACGAGCGGGCGGAAGAAGAACCAGGCGAGCGCGATCACCAGCGGCGCCGCGACCATCGTCAGGGCCAGGGCCGCGAGGGCGGTGCCCGCGCCGAGAATCGAGCCGATGAACGGCACGACGTCGCCGAGAACGGCGAGCGGGCGCAGGATCAGCAGGAACCCGACGAACATGAAGATCGTGCCGACGAGGCGCAGCAGCCAGGTGATCATCCGGTTCTCGGCCTCGGCCTGGGCGAACATCGCCTCCGGCGCGACCTTGCCCGTGCTGGCGAGCAGCAACCTGTCGCCCGCCTTCGTCTGATATTCCTGGAGGTCCGAACCGGATTGGCGGCCGATGAAGCTCGCCGGACCGAGGGGAGCGATCTTGTAGGTGATGCGGAGATCGCCGACGCGCGGATCGGCCGGGTTCTGACCGAGATAGAGCGCGCCGTCGACGACCTGCGTCGGGCCGAGGCCCGCATTCTGCGCGAGGGTCGCGGCGGCGTCGGCCGGGATGGGTTTGGCCTCGTTCGCCGGCAGCCTACCGAGCGCCTGAGCGCCGGGGCGGAAGGCGCCGAGCGTCGCATCCGCCGCCGTCGCCTCGAAGGCGGAAAAGCGCATCTGCGGGTTCTGGCGTCCGCCCTGGTCGTGGAAGCGCGACGAGTCGATCCGCCGGTCCGACCACACTCGCGAATAGGTGTAGGTGGTGGTCCGCTCCTCGCTGCCGCCGAGATTCTTCTTGGTCTCGGTGCGGCTCTCCTCCTTCCACTGGTACATCTCGACATGGCGGACGAGGCGCGCCGCCTTGGCGCGGATGCCGAGCGCGGAATCGGCGACGGCGTCCGGCGCGGAGAGATCGCCCTGGACGTAGACGAGCTTGCCTTCGTTGGCCGGGTCGATCCTGCCGGCATCGGCCCGCACGACGACCGAGGCACCCTCGCTGAGGGACTTTTCCGTCCGGACCGCCCGACCCTCGTTCCAGAACAGGAGCACGCCCATGGCGAAGACCATGAGGAAGCCGATGCCGACGCCGACGATCGACTCCATCAGCTTCTGACCCCAGGACACATGGGTCGTCTGCGTGAAGCTGCCCTCGCCCGCAGCCTCGTTCGAGGCGAAGCCGCCGAAGCCGTCGGGATTGCCGCCCGGCGAGGCCGGGTCGGGGAACGAGCCGCCGGGCTGGGAGAAGCTCGGCCCCGCCGAGCCCTGACCGTCGTTCGCCATCGCTCACCCCCGCGCGTCCGCCCCTGACGGAACGGATCGGCCCTTCATCGGCGACGCCAATGTCGGGCCGATTGCGCCGGGCGTAAAGATCGCGAAACGATCGCCTCCCGCCGGATCACGCTTTTGTTGTCGGGAGAGCGGATTCCGCTCTCCCGCACCATGCTCAGCGCGGGGAGCGCGGACCGCTGCGCTGGATCCAGGCGATGTCGCCGCCTTCGCGGCGCCCGCCGCCCTGCCCCGCCGTCGAGGCGTTGCCGCGCGAGGGCCTGCCGCCACCGCGCGCCTGCGCGGGACCGGGGGTCCGTTCGTGACCCTGGCCTTCGCGCCGATCGCGAGCCGGACCGGACTCGGACCGCTGAGCCGCCGGCTTCGGACGGCCGCCGCCATTGCCGGGCCGCCCTTGGCCCTGGCCCTGGCCTTGGCGCTGTCCGCGGCCGCGCGGCGCACGGGCAGGCTCTTCGACCGGCCGCGACGGCGACTCGGACGGAACGAAGCCCGCCGGGTAGTCGGCCTCCGGAACCTTGAGCCGCGTCAGCTTCTCGATGTCGCGCAGATAGGCCCGCTCTTCCTGGTTGCAAAAGGAGATCGCCTCCCCTTCCGCGCCGGCGCGCGCCGTCCGGCCGATGCGGTGGACGTAGCTCTCGGGCACGTTCGGAAGGTCGAAATTGACGACATGGGAGACGCCGTCGACGTCGATGCCGCGCGCGGCGATGTCGGTCGCGACGAGGACACGGTTGCGCCCGGCCTTGAAATCGGCGAGCGCGCGCTCGCGCTGGCCCTGGCTCTTGTTGCCGTGGATCGCCGCGGCCCGGATGCCGGACCGGTCGAGCTGGGTGACGACCCGGTCGGCGCCGTGCTTGGTGCGGGTGAAGACGAGCACGCGATCGATCTCGCGCGCCGTGAGGACGTCGCGCAGCAGGACCGGCTTGTCGCCCTGCGAGACGAACATCACGCTCTGGGCGATGCGCTCGGCAGTGGTCGCGACGGGCGTCACCGCGACCTTGACGGGATCGGTGATGAACTGCGCCGAGAGCTGCTCGATCGATTTCGGCATCGTCGCCGAGAAGAACAGCGTCTGCCGCTTCGTCGGCACGAGCGTCACGATGCGCCGGAGCGCATGGATGAAGCCGAGATCGAGCATCTGGTCGGCCTCGTCGAGGACGAGGATCTCGACGCCCTGAAGGGTCAGGCTGCGCTGGTCGATGAGGTCGAGCAGCCGCCCCGGCGTCGCGACGAGAACGTCGACGCCGCCCGCGAGAGCGCGCTGCTGGCGGCCGATCGGCACGCCGCCGAAGACGACGGTGGTCGACAGGCGCAGATGCCGGCCGTAGCTGCGGAAGCTCTCAGCGATCTGGCTCGCGAGTTCGCGGGTCGGGCTGAGGACGAGCACGCGAGCCGAGCGCGGCTGCGGCCGCTTCGGATCGGCGGCGAGACGATGCAGGATCGGCAGCGCAAAGGCCGCCGTCTTGCCGGTGCCGGTCTGGGCGATGCCTTGCAGGTCGCGGCCTGCCATGACGTCGGGGATGGCCTTGGACTGGATCGGAGTCGGGCTCTCGTAGCCCTCTTCCTCGAGCGCCTTCAGGATCGGCGCCGCAAGTCCGAATTGCTGGAAACTTGTCAAAGGATGGGAGTCTTTCAAAACGAGCCGGGCGGCCGAAAGCCGCGCGTCTTCATCGTGGCTGCCCGCGTGATCGGGGCATTCCGGGAGGACCGGCGAATGAAGAGGGGGCCGGCCGCTTGGTGCGGGCGTCACGCAGCCCCGATCAAGCGATCTCGTCGACCGCTGACACCGGATGGGTGAGATGTAGAGATTTGCTGCGCTGCGTCAATGGCGGGCGGGCGGATTTGCGGGAACTAGGCCGTTCGCCTCCTCGTTGACCACCATCGCAATCGAGGAGGAACGAATGCCGAGAGGCCATCTGACATCGACACGCGGCTTCGCATCGATGGACGAAATGCGTCAGCGCGAGATCGCGAGCAAAGGAGGACGGAGCGTGCCTGCCGAGAAGCGCTCGTTCTCGCAGGATCGCGAACTCGCCTCCGAAGCCGGGCGAAAGGGCGGACAGGCATCGGGACACCCTCGCCAGCCCGCCGAGCAATTTTGAGGGGGTCCAAGAAAAGCGGTCGGCTTGCGGAACCTTTCGCAGGCTCGATTCGTTCTTAAGTCAACCGGCCCCGCTTTGCCCCCATCGGCCGGCACCTTCTCGGGCGTGACTGCGACAGCGGTCACGCCCTTTTTCTTGGCTGACAGGCGCGCCGGGCGGATGCGGCTGCTCAGCTGGAGGTGATCCGCCGAGGCGTGATCGCGGGCGGAGGCTACCCCTCGCTCAGATGTCGGCCGTCGCTGGTCCGGGCCGCGAATGCCGCGCGTGGCTCATGCCCACGCCCGACGGTACGGTGTCCCGGCAACCGTTCCTCGATCAGGATGTCGGAAGGGCGTTGGTCGCGGATCGGCGCGGCCTATCCGCGCCGGCAGCGATCCGTCGAAGCGCTTCGTCATCCCGACTGCATGGTCCAACGGGATGTCCGGTCTCTACCGACCAGCGCACCGATCAGGTGATGCAGCGGCTGATGGTGCGGGATGCGACGGACCGCGCGAGGGAGCTGACGAGACGCTCGCAACCGGGCGGCACGGAAGCCGACGCATCCGGCTTCGCCCTCGTCACCGGAGGCTGCCGATCCGGCGCCGTGGGAGTCGCCGCAGGAAGCTCGGCGGGACGTTCCAAGGCCGACATGAGGACGGGCGAGGCGACCGCATCGCGATCGATCGAGCCCAGCGGCGTCGCGTTCGGGGCGAGGACGCCGGGGACCAACGCGGCGAGAACGGCCGAGACCGCTCCGATCGACAGCAACGTCCGTCCGTCCCGCATGATCCGCCCCCGCTGATTGAGCGGGGATCAAACGCAACCATGGGGGCGAAGTTCCCCCGCGGAATGCGGCCTCAGGCGGCGCGCTCGCGCCGCCGGGCTGTCTGCTGGAAGAACAGCGCCTGGCTGATGACCGCCGAGACGTTCGCCGGCTGGAACGGCTTCGCGATGAGGAAGGCCGGCTCGGGCCGTTCGCCCGTGAGGAAGCGCTCCGGATAGGCGGTGATGAAGATCACGGGCACTTCGAAGGTCTGCAGGAGGTCGTTCACCGCGTCGAGGCCCGAGCTGCCATCGGCGAGCTGGATATCGGCGAGGATCAGACCGGGACGCTTCGAGCTCGCCAGTTCGACGGCCTCGGTGCGCGTGCGGGCGACGCCGGTGACCCGGTGGCCGAGGCCTTCGACGAGGGATTCGAGATCCATCGCGATGAGGGGCTCGTCCTCGATGATCATGATGTCGGTCGCGATGTCCGCCGCCAGCTCGCGGCCGGCCTCGTCGACGAGTTCGCGCACGCGGTCCACGCTCGCATCGAGGATGACGGCCGCCTCCTCCTCCGAGAAGCCTTCGAGGCTCGACAGCAGGAAGGCCTGGCGGGGCAGCGCCGTGATCTGACCCAGCCGGATCTCGGCCGGGAGATCGCGGCCTGCCGGCTCGTTCTCCCCGTTCACCGCCAGCGAATTCCAGATCCGAGTAAAGACCTGGAACAGGGAAACCTTGACGTTCGAATGCGGACCGATCGCGGCGGGGTCGCTGACCAGAGTTTCGAGCGTCGCCGCGACGTAAGCGTCTCCCGCGACCTGGCTTCCGGTGAGAGCACGCGCATAACGACGAAGATACGGGAGGTATTGCACCACGAGCTGTGCTGGCGACATCCAAAAGCCTCGGGCAATGAAGAGAGAGAAGTTGTTGACGTGGTAGTCAATCCGTCCCCAACCCGCAAGCGACGGAAATGTTCCGGCCGGGCTGGAACCATTGCCATGCCGACGGCGTTTAGGGCCGTTCGTTACGGTCAGTTCGGGGTGGGGATGGTGAGTTCGGCGAAGCGGGGCGCGAACCCTAATGCCGCGGTGAACGGGGCGGTTCAACGATTAGGCAAAGGTCCGTCCCTGGACCGGGTCATCCAGGCTCAGATCGGCGACAAGCTGCGTGCGATGTACGGGGAACTCTCCGAGCAGCCGGTTCCGGACCGGCTGACGCAGATCCTCGCCCGCCTCGGCCAGCCCTCATCGGGGGACGAGGCGTGACGTCGGGTCCCGAACCCGAAATCCGCGACGCTCTCCTGGGCGCCGTGCCGAGCCTTCGTGCCTTCGCCATATCGCTTTGCGGCCAGGTCGATCGCGCGGACGACCTCGTCCAGGACACGCTGCTGCGGGCGCTCTCCCATATCGACCGGTTCGAGCGGGGGACGAACCTCAACGCCTGGCTTTTCACCATCCTGCGCAACCTGTTCCATTCCGAATACCGGAAGCGGCGACGGGAGGTCGAGGACCCGGACGGCTCCTATGCCGGCCGGCTCAAGACGCAGCCCGAGCAAGGCGCGCGGCTCGACTTCGAGGATTTCAGAAGCGCTCTGGCGAAGCTTCCGGCAGAACAGCGCGAAGCGCTCCTGCTCGTGGGCGCATCGGGCTTTTCCTACGAGGAGGCCGCAGCGATCTGCGAATGCGCCGTCGGCACCATCAAGAGCCGGGTCAACCGGGCCCGCTCGCGGCTCGCGAACCTGCTCGCGGTCGACGATGTCGGGGATCTCGGCCCCGACAACATGACCCGGGCCGCCCTTCAGGCGGCCGGCTGATCGACCCGGACGGACGAAGCCGATCACAAAAAACGAAGGCCGGAGGCGGTACCGCCTCCGGCCTTCGGTGTCCCGGTCGCCGCGATCCTACACCGTCGGCGAACGGCCTCGCATCAACCCGACCACCGCCGAGATGGCGAACAGGACGATGGCGACGAAGAAGATCAGCTTCGCGATCTCGACCGCGGTTCCTGCGATGCCGCCGAAGCCGAGGACCGCGGCGACGAGCGCCACCACCAGAAATGTCAGAGCCCAGCCAATCATTGGTTCCTCGCAGTAGGTGCCGGAGATTCGGCCTGTTTTGAGAACCCCGAGATAGCTTTGCGGTTCCCGCCCCCTGCGTCATCTCGTCCGAGGCTGGACGCAGAACGCCCACAACTTGGGCGGCATCTGCCTTAATCCATACATCACCACCCTCTAAGGGGTGAGGATACCGCTTCCGCCGACAGTGTTGCTGCGCTGTGGCGGAGGCGTTACACGAGGCGGCTGCGGCAGACCGTGGGGACATCGTCTGTGCGATCCCGACTCCGGATACGGGGCCTGGCTCGGACGACATGTGGCGAGCCGATCGATGCAGGGGCAGATGCGGAAACTGGGCCAGCCTAGCGATGTCGTCGTCGTCGGCCGATCGTGTCGCCTTCCCGGCGCTGCATCCGTCGAGGATCTGTGGGCCAATCTCCTCGCCGGCCGCTGTTCGATCGGCCGGGTCCCGGACGACCGCTGGGCTCTGGCGAAGCACGGCCATCCGCGACAGCGCGAGGCGGGCAAGAGCTACGTCTGGTCGGCCGGGACGATCGACGACGTCTGGAGCTTCGATCCGTCCGTCTTCGGCATGTCGCCGCGCGAGGCCGAGCAGACCGATCCGCAGCAGCGCATCCTGCTCGAACTGACCTGGGAGGCCCTGGAGGATGCCGGCATCCGCCGCTCCGACATCGCCGGGACCAATGTCGGCGTCTTCGTGGGCGCCTCCTCGACCGAGTACCAGAACATCCGCAACGCGGACATCGCGAGCGTCGACGGCTACACCGCGACCGGCGGCGCGCTCTCGATCGTCTCGAACCGCATCTCCCACGCGTTCGACCTGCACGGCCCGAGCTTCACGGTCGACACCGCCTGCTCGTCCTCGCTCGTGGCGCTGCACCAGGCCCTCTCCGCCCTCCGCTCGGGCGTGATCGACACGGCCATCGTCGGCGGTGTGAACGTCCTCCTGTCGCCCTTCGGCTTCATCCTCTTCTCCCAGGCCTCGATGCTCTCGCCCGGCGGGCTCTGCCGGACCTTCGACGCCAAGGCCGACGGCTATGTCCGGGCGGAAGGCGGCGTCGTCCTCGTGCTGCGCAGCGCCGCCAAGGCCGCGGCTGACGACAACCGAGTCCACAGCCGCATCGTCGCGTCGGGGGTCAATTCGGACGGGCGCACCAACGGGATCGCCCTGCCCTCCCCCTATGCGCAGGAGCAGTTGCTCCGCGACGTGTATCGCCGGGCCAATATCGCGCCGGACGACGTCGCCTTCATCGAGGCCCACGGGACCGGCACGCGGGTCGGCGATCCCATCGAGGCTTCGGTGATCGGCAAGGTGATCGGCCAGGGCCGGTCCGAAAAGCTGCTGGTCGGGTCGATCAAGTCCAATATCGGCCATCTCGAGCCCGGCTCCGGTCTGGCGGGCGTCCTGAAGGCGATGCTGGCGCTCGAGCACGATCGCCTGCCTCCCTCCGTCAATTTCGACGAGCCCAATCCCGACATCGCCTTCGACGAGTTGAACCTCGCGGTCTGCACCGAGCCCACCGCGATCCCTCGGAACGGGGCGGTCCGCTATGCCGGCGTGAACTCCTTCGGCTTCGGCGGCACGAACGCCCATGTCGTCCTCGCCGATCCCCTCCCCGCGAAGACGAAGAACGGCAAGGCCGTCCGCTACCAGTCGGACCTCTTTCCGCTTTCGGCCGCGACGGATGCCTCGCTGCGCGACCTCGCCCGGGGCTATGCCGACACGCTGGCGACGACCGGCATCGATGCGACGTCGGAAGCCGCCGCCGCCGCCGCGCATCAGCGCGAACTCCTCCCCGAGCGCACCGTCATCCAGTGGGATTCGCCGCGCGACCTCGTCCGGAAGCTCCAGCGCTTCGCCGACAAGGAAGCCGACATCCCCGGCATCACGCGCGGTGCCGTCACCGAAGCCAAGGCCCCGGTCGCCTTCGTGTTCTCGGGCAATGGCGGCCAGTGGCCGGGCATGGGCCGCGGCGCCTACGCCACGAGCCGCCGGTTCCGCGAGACCTTCGACGAGATCGATGCGATCTTCGATTCCGATTTCGGCTGGTCGGTCACGGAGGCGCTCCTCGCCGAGGATCTCGAACAGCGCCTTCGCCTCACCCACATCGCCCAGCCCCTGATCTTCGCGACGCAGATCTCGGTCGCGCGCGCCTTGCGGGCGGAGGGGCTCGAGCCCGCCTTCACCCTCGGCCACAGCGTCGGCGAGATCGCCGCCGCCGCCGTGTCGGGCGCGCTGACGCTCCGCGAATCGATCGCTGTGATCCAGGCGCGCAGCACGCGCCAGGAGATCGCGCGCGACGCGGGACGCATGGCGGTCGTCGCCGCGCAGCGCGAGCAGGTCGAGGCGCTCTGCGCCGAGATCGGCGGCCTGACGCTCGCCGCCGAGAACGCGCCGCGGGCCTTCACCGTGTCCGGCCTGACCGAATCGGTCGAGGAGTTGATCCGGGTCACGCGCCAGCGCCGGATCGCCGCCCGGCAGCTCGATCTCGACTACCCCTTCCATTGCTGGCTGATCGACGACGTCCGGGCCCCGCTGATCGCGGACCTCGCGCCGATCGAGGGTCGCGCGCCGTCGATCCCGATGATCTCGACGGTCACGGGCGATGTGGTCGACGGCCCGCTCGGCCCCGACTACTGGTGGCACAACGTCCGCGATCCGGTCCTGTTCGCGACAGCGGCCGAGCGCGCCGCCCGCCTCGGCGCCCGGATTTTCGTCGAGATCGGCCCGCGCAGCATCCTCCTGTCGAACCTCAACGAGGTGCTGGAGACGACGGGCCTGCCCTGCACCACGCTCGGCGTGCTCGAGCGGCACGAGAAGCCCGAGGACAGCGATCCGATCCGCCCGGCCGTGCTCTCGGCCTTCACACGCGGCGCGAATATCGAGCTCGACCGGCTCTTCGGCCCGAAGCCGAGCCGCACCGTGACCCTGCCGCGCTATGCCTGGGCGCGCCGGGAGTTCCGCCCGGTCGAGACGACGGAATCCCAGGCCTCGATCCTCAACACCCGCTGGCATGCGCTGCTCGGCGCGCGCGGAAGCGTCGACACGACCGAATGGTCGGGCCTCCTCGACAGCACCATTCTGCCGGAACTCGCGGATCACCGTGTCGGCGCCCAGGCGATCCTGCCCGGTGCCGCCTTCGTCGAGATCGCGCTCGAGGCCGCGCGCGAATGGTTCGGGTCGGACGACGCCGCGCTGCTCGAACTCGACATCTCGCAGCCGCTCCCGATCGAGGCCGATCGCAGCCGCGAGCTGAAGACCCGCTTCTCGCCCGCGACCTCGACCCTCGAGATCCTGAGCCGTCCCCGGCTGGCGCGCGGCGGCTGGACGAGCCACGCGGCGGCGCATCTGACGGCCGGCGAGCCGGAGGCGGTCGAGGCCGGCCGGCCCGAGATCGTCGAGACGATCGGCGCGGAGGCGATCTACCAGGCCGCCGAATCCGTCGGCCTCCATTACGGCCCGGCCTTCCGCCTGCTGCGGTCGGTCGGCCGCACGGTGGACGACCGGCTCCTCGTCGATCTCGAACCGGCCGAGACGACCGATCCGCGCTACGGCATCGACCCCGCCCGGCTCGACGCCTGTTTCCACGGCCTGTTCTCGCTCTTCGCCCGGCTCGGGGCCGCCGGCCGGGGCATGGCGTATATTCCCGTGCGCTTCGGCGCGATCCGCCTCTACCGCCGCGGCGTGCCGCTCGCGGGGGCGCTGATCGAGATCACGAAGGCGGGCGAGGGCTCGATCCTCGCCGACTTCACCCTGCTCGACGGCGAGGGCCTGCCGATCGGCCGGATCGCCGATGCCCGCTTCCAGGCGGCGCGGATCCAGCGCGGCTCCTCGCTCGGCGAGAAGGCCCTGGCGGCGGAATGGGTGCCGATCGACGCAGGCGCCATCGGCCGTCCCGGCCTCGCCGTCACCGTGGAGGCGATCCTCGCCGCGGCCGCGACAGCGGACGAGGCCGACGATCGCCGGACCGACGATCAGATGCTGCTCGATGCCTGGGCCGTCGCGGCCGGGCTCGCCATCCTGCGGCGCATCGCCGGATCGGACCACCTCGGCCGCGACCGGCTCGTCGCGCTCGACGAGGCGACGGCGTCCTGGGCCACCGCCATCCTCCATGCCCTCGCGGGACACGGGCTCGCCGAGGAAGCCGAGGACGGCTGGCGCCTCGCCGCCAAGGAGGGACTGCCGGCCGCCGACATGGTGCTGCGCACGCTCGCCTCCGACCATCCGTCGCGTTCGGCCGAGTTGCTGCTCGCGAGCCGCCTCACGGCCTGGACGCCGGACGGGACCGCCTCGGGCGAGGCCGCGCCTCCCGCCATCGCCTTCGTCGATGGCTTCGAACTCGGCGGCATCGCCGTGCGCGCGGCAGGCGACGCGATCGACCGCCTGCTCGACGCGACCGGATTGCTCTCCGCCGCGACGCCGGGCCTGCGCATCCTTCAGGTCGGCTTTTCTCCCCTCGCCTTCGGCCTGTCGCTGAAGGCGCGCGAGGCGGGCGCGAGGCTGACGATCCTCGATCTCGACGCGCGCCGCATCGAGCGGGCACGACTGTCCCTCGACGGCGGGCATGTGGCCTTCGCCGACGCGCTCGACGCCCTGCCGGCGGGCGGCTTCGATCTCATCGTCTCGGCGGCCGGGCTCCATCGGCCCGAACGCGCGGGCGCGCTCCTGCCGGCCCTGCGCCAGGCGCTCGCGCCGGGCGGCCTCCTCATCGCCGTCGAGCCCGAACCGTCGCTGTTCCGCGATCTCGTGCTCGGTCTCGGGACCGACTGGTTCGGCACCGGCGCGGTCAGCCCCCTCCGGAACGCGGCGGAATGGTCGGACGCGCTGTCGCTGGCCGGCTTCCGCGACCCATCGGCGACAGCCCTCGCGACGGAAGCCGAGGAGGCGACCCTGCTCGTCGCCGCAGCCGGCGAGGCTCGGGACGAGCCGGTGGCCGAACCGAGCCGCATCCTCATCCGCCCGCTCGTCGAGCAGCGGGCCGGGCGGCTGTCGCAAAGACTCGCCGAGGCGCTGGACGGCCATGACGTCGAGATCGGGCCGGGCGGCCGGTCCTCGGCGGACGAGGTCCCTCTGCCGGCGGGGACGATCACCGTCGCCTGTTTCGATCCGGAAGCCGCGAGGGACAACGTCAGGACGCTGAACGATGCGATCCTCGCGCTGCTGAAGACGGCCGAACTCTGCCCGCGCAACAAGGGCGAACTCTGGGTCGTCGCCTCCGCCGGCGAGGCCGCCGGCCAGGCGGCCGATCCGGTCGCATCGGGCCTCCTCGCCTTCGCCCGCACCCTCGCCAACGAGATGCCGGCGATCACCATCCGGCGCATCGAGGTCTCGCGGGCCTGCGCCCCCGAGATCGCCGCGGCGACGCTCGCGGCCCTGCTCCTGACGCCCCAGACCGAGAGCGACATCGAGATCGGGCCGGACGGAACGCGTTGCCTCCGCTTCATCCCGCTTGCGATGCGCGAGCCGAAGGGCGCGCGGACGACCACCTCGCTGAAGCTGGAGCGCGGATCGGCGGGCGGCCTGTCGGGCCTTGCCTGGGCGCCGGCCGAGGCGTCCGCGCCGAAGGCCGGCGAGGTCGAGATCGAGGTCGAGGCGACCGGCCTCAACTTCCGCGACGTGATGTGGGCGATGTCGCTCCTGCCGGACGACATCCTGGAGGACGGTTTCGCGGGGCCGACGCTCGGTCTCGAATGCGCCGGCCGCATCCGCCGCGTCGGTCCGGGCGCGACACGCTTTCAGCCCGGCGATCGCGTCCTCGCCTTCGCGCCCTCCGCCTTTTCGTCCAGCGTCTGCGTGCCGGAAGGCGTCGTCATGCCGGTCCCGGCCGACTGGACGACGGAAGCCGGCGCGGGCGTCCCGGTCGCCTTCCTCACCGCCTATTACGGCCTCGTCACGCTCGGCCGCCTGAAGGCGGGCGACTGGGTGCTCATCCACGGCGCCGCGGGCGGGGTCGGGCTCGCCGCGATCCAGATCGCGCAATGGCGCGGCGCGACGGTCGTCGCGACGGCGGGCTCGCGCGAGAAGCGCGATCTCCTGCGCGCGCTCGGCGTCGAGCATGTGCTCAATTCGCGCTCCACGGCCTTCGCCGACGACATCCGGCGCATCCGCCGCCAGGGCGTCGAGGTGGTGCTGAACAGCCTTTCGGGCGAGGCGATGGAGCGCTCCATCGCGACCTTGAAGCCCTTCGGGCGCTTCATCGAGCTCGGCAAGCGCGACTACGTCGCCAACACCCGGATCGGCCTGCGCCCCTTCAAACGCAACCTCAGCTATTTCGGCGTCGACGTCGACCAGCTGCTCTCGGACCGCGACCAGGCGAGCGGCATCTTCGCCGAGATCATGGCCCTGTTCGAGGCGGGCGAGTTCCGGCCCCTGCCCTACCGCGTCTTCGGCGAAGGCGAGACGACCGAGGCCTTCCGGCTGATGCAGCAATCCGGCCATGTCGGGAAGATCCTCGTGCGGCCGCCGCAGCGGCCGATGCCGGTCGTCGAGAACCGGCCCTTCGCCTTCGATCCGGACCGCACGCATCTCATCACCGGCGGCTTCGGCGGGTTCGGCCTCGAAGCCGCGCGCTGGCTCGTCGATCGCGGCGTGCGCCATCTCGCTCTTCTCGGCCGCTCCGGCGCCGCGAGCGAAGACGCGGCCGCGCTCGTCGCGGAACTCGAGGCGCGCGGCGTCTCGCTCCGCGCGATCCGGTGCGACATCGGCAACGAGCGTTCGGTGAGACGGGCCCTCGACGAGATCGCGGCGGAGATGCCCCCGCTCGCCGGCATCCTGCATGCCGCGATGGTGCTGGAGGACGGCCTGGCCGCCAATCTCACGGCCGAGCAGCTCGACCGCGTCCTGCCCCCGAAGGTCGCGGGGGCCGATCATCTCGACCGCCTCACCTCGGGGATGGCGCTCGATTACCTCGTCTTCTTCTCCTCGATCACGACCTTCATCGGCAATCCCGGCCAGGGCGCCTATGTGGCGGCGAACGCCTATCTCGAAGGCCTCGCCCGGCGGCGCCGCGAGAAGGGGCTCCCGGGGCTCGCCCTCGCCTGGGGTGCGATCTCGGATGTCGGCGTGCTGGCCCGGAAGAAGGGGCTCGCCGAGGCACTCGCCAAGCGCGTCGGCGTCATCGGCATGCCGGCCCGCGAGGCGCTCGACCTGATGGCGCAGGCCCTGTCCGCCGATCCGGCGACGAGCCCCGCCGTGATGGCGGTGGGCTCGCTCGACTGGAACGCGGCGCGGCGCCTTCCGGCTCTCGCCTCGCCGACCTTCGCGAGCCTGATGCGCGAAGGCGGTACGGCGGAGACGGGCGAGCGCAAGAGCATCGACCTGCGCGCGCTCCTCGCGAGCGAGCCCGAGGAGGCGGTGCGCAAGCGCGTGGCCGAGACGATCGTCGAGGAGATCGCGGCCGTGCTCCGCGTTCCGCGCCAGGACATCGCGATGACCAAGCGGCTCGGCGAACTCGGCCTCGATTCGCTGATGGCCTTCGAACTCGCCTCCGCGCTTCAGGACAGGCTCGGCCTCGACGATCCGCCCACCGGTTCGGTCGCCGCGATGACGACGCTCGGGCTCGCCGACCAGATCATCGCCATCGTCTCGGCCGGACAGGCGGACGATGCGGCCCGCGCCGTCCAGTCGGTCAACGACCGGCATGCCGGCCTCGCCTATGACCAGGACGGCGCCGCGACCGTGGCGGAGGTTCTGGCGACGCGCTCGAAGGACGTGAAGGGCCTGACCCATTGAGCGACGAACGGAGCCGGCGGCTCACCGCCGGCGACAAGGAAGCCCTTCTCGCCCGGCTCGCGCGCAAGAGCGCGCCGGGCCCCGTCCGCGAGCGGCCGATCCCGATCCCCCCGGGCGCGACCGACTTCACGACGCTGCCGGGCTATCGCGAGCTGCAGACGCAGCGCTCCTTCGCGGAGATGATCGGGCTCGGCAATCCGTTCTTCCGGGTCCACGAGGAGCGGGCCGGCGCCGAGACGCTGATCGGCAACCGGACCTATCTGAATTTCGGCTCCTACGACTATCTCGGCCTGAACGGGCATCCGGAGGTGCAGGACGCCGCCAAGGCAGCCATCGACCGCTACGGCACCTCGACCTCCGCCTCCCGGCTCGTCGCGGGCGAGCGCCCGATCCACCGGGAGCTGGAAGCCGCGCTCGCCGAGCTGTACGGCGCCGAGGATTGCGTCGCCATGGTCAGCGGCCACGCGACCAATGTCGGCACGATCGGGGCGATCGTCGGCCCGCGCGATCTCGTCGTCTACGACCAGCTCGCGCATAACTCGATCTATCTCGGCGCGCAGCTTTCCGGCGCCACCCGGCGCGCCTTCCCGCACAACGACCTCGACGAGCTGGTCCGGCTGCTGACCGGCCTCAGGGGCAGCCATACGCGCTGCCTGATCATCGTCGAGGGTCTCTACAGCATGGACGGGGACGCGCCCGACCTCGCGCGTCTGATCGAGATCAAGCAGCGCTTCGGCGCCTGGCTGATGGTGGACGACGCCCACGGCCTCGGCGTGCTCGGCACGACCGGTCGGGGCCTCGCCGAACATGCGCGGCTCGATCCGCGCCTCGTCGACATCTGGATGGGGACGCTGTCGAAGACGCTGGCGGGCGCGGGCGGCTACATCGCCGGGCCCCGCCCGCTGACGGATTTCATCCGCACGAGCGTCGGCGCCTTCGTCTTCAGCGTCGGCCTCTCCCCGCCGGTCGCGGCCGCGAGCCATACGGCGCTTCGCATCATGCTGCGGGAGCCGGACCGCGTGCGGCGGCTGCACGAGAACGGCGCCGCCTTCCTTTCCGCCTGCCGCGCGCACGGGCTCGATGCCGGCGACAGCATGGGGCTCGCCATCACGCCGGTGATCCTCGGCGAATCGCTGAAGGCCGCGACCCTCGCCGATCGCCTCGCCAAGCGCGGCATCAACGCGATGCCGATCCTCCACCCCGCCGTCGAGGAGCGCCTCGCTCGCCTGCGCTTCTTCATCACCTCCGAGCACACGCTCGAGCAGGTCCGGGAGGCCGCCGCCATCACGGCCGAGGAGACCGCCGGCCTGCCGAGCACGGCCGAGACGGTTCAGGCCATGGCCCGGTCGCTGTCGTAGGAGCGGCGGCTAGCTGACGACCTTGAGGCCGATGATGCCCGCGAGGATCAGGCCGATGCAGGCGATGCGCAGGATCGTCGCCGGATCGCCGAACAGGATCATGCCGAGGATCGCGGTGCCGACGGTGCCGATTCCCGTCCAGACCGCATAGCCGGTCCCCACCGGCAGGGTCTTCAGCGCGACGCCGAGAAGCAGGACGCTCGCCACCATGCAGACAAGCGTCAGGATGGTGGGGATGGGGCGTGTGAAGCCCTCGGTGTATTTCAGGCCGATGGCCCAGCCGATCTCGAACAGGCCCGCGACGAAGAGAATGAACCAGGTCATCGGCGGGGCGGTAGGCCTCCGGCCGGCCCGACGCAACTCCCCGCTCCGGCTTGGCGTTCCGGAGCGCTGCCCTTAAGTGATCCGCCAACGATCCGGACATCGCGATGCTGCATATCTCCACCCGCGGCGAGGCTCCCGCCCTGCCCTTCACCGACGCGCTCATGACGGGCCTCGCAAGCGACGGCGGCCTCTACCTGCCCGAACGCTTCCCCGCCCTGTCGCACGACGCGATCGCGGGTTTCGCGGGGCGTCCCTATGCCGAGGTCGCCGAGGAGGTCCTGGGTCTCCTCGCGGACGGTGAGATCGAGACGCAGGCTTTCGCCGCGATGATCAAGGACGCCTATGCCGGCTTCCGTCATCCGGCCGTCTGCCCGCTCGTGCAGCTCGCCGACAATCTGTTCGTCCTCGAGCTGTTCCACGGCCCGACGCTCGCGTTCAAGGACGTGGCGATGCAGCTCCTCGGGCGCCTCATGGACCACGTCCTCGCGGCGCGGGGGCAGCGGGCGACCATCGTCGGGGCGACCTCCGGCGATACCGGCAGCGCGGCCGTGGCGGCCTTCGAGAATTCGAGCCGCGCGGACGTCTTCATCCTCTATCCGCATGGTCGCGTCTCGGAGGTGCAGCGCCGGCAGATGACGACCGTCGCGGCGCCGAACGTGCACGCCCTCGCGATCGAGGGCTCCTTCGACGATTGCCAGGCCATCGTGAAGGCGCTGTTCGGCCGCGAGGACTTCCGCACCGAGATGCGGCTGTCGGGCGTGAATTCGATCAACTGGGCGCGAGTCGCGGCGCAGGCCGTCTATTACTTCACCGCGGCCGTCGCCCTCGGCGCGCCGCACCGCGAAGTCGCCTTCTCGGTCCCGACCGGGAATTTCGGCGACGTCCTCGCCGGCTGGGTGGCGCGGCGCATGGGCCTGCCCATCGCGGGCCTCACCATCGCGACGAATGCCAACGACATCCTCGTCCGCTCGCTGGCGAGCGGGCGCTACGAGGTGACGGGCGTCGTGCCGACGACCTCGCCCTCGATGGACATCCAGGTCTCCTCCAATTTCGAGCGGCTGCTGTTCGACGCCGGCGGGCGCGACCCGGAGCCCGTGCGCCGCGCGATGGCCTCGCTGCGGCAATCGGGCGCCTTCACCATCGCGCCCGAGACCCTCGCCCGGATCCGCTCGGAGTTCGAGGCCGAGGCCATCGGCGAGGCCGAGGTCGCGGGCGAGATCGGCACGACCTGGCGCGAGGCCGGCTATCTCCTCGACCCCCACACCGCCATCGCGGTGAAGGCCGCCCGCACGCGGCTCGCGCGCGATCCGGCGACGCCCGTCGTCGCGCTCTCGACCGCTCATCCCGCCAAGTTCCCGGACGCCGTGGAGGCCGCTTCGGGCGTGCGGCCGCCGCTGCCCCCGCACCTCGCCGACCTCATGGGGCGGCCCGAGCGCTTCACGGTTCTGCCGAACGATGTCGATGCCGTCGCGGCCTTCCTCTCGCGCGAAGCGCGCGCCGTACGCGGGCAGGCCGCATGAGCCGGACCGACCGCACGGAAGCCGGCGTCCGCATCACGACGCTCTCGAACGGCGTCACGGTCGCGACCGAGGCGCTTCCCGGCGTCAGGACGGCCACGACCGGCGTCTGGGTCGCGGCCGGCTCGCGGCACGAACAGCCCGACGAACACGGGCTTTCGCACCTCCTCGAGCACATGGCCTTCAAGGGCACGCCCCGCCGCAATGCGCGCCGGATCGCCGAGGACATCGAGAATGTCGGCGGCGAGATCAACGCGGCGACCTCCAGCGAGTTCACGAGCTACACCGCCCGCGTTCTCGGCGAGGATGTCGGGCTCGCGATCGACGTCCTGGGCGACATCCTGACGAACTCGCTCTTCGACGAGACGGAGCTGAGACGCGAGATCAACGTCATCCTCCAGGAATATGCTTCCATTGAGGATTCACCCGACGAGGTGGTCGGCGACGCGTTCATGGAGAAGGCCTTTTCCGGCCAGGCGATCGGACGTCCGATCCTCGGCCGGCCGCAGACCATCCGCCGCTTCGAGCCGGCCGGCATCCGGGCCTTCATCGAGCGCGAATACACGCCCGCCCGCATGGTGCTGGCGGCGGCCGGCGCCGTCGACCACGCCCAGGTCGTCGAGGCGGCCGAGGCCGCGCTCGGCAGCCTCGTCGCGCGCAGCGCGCCCGAGACGGCACCGGCCACCTATACGGGTGGCGAGGCGCGGCTGAAGCGGCGTCTCGAACAGGCCAATGTCGTGATCGGCCTTCCCGGGATCTCGTTCCGCGATCCCGGCTATTTCGCGATGCACATGTTCGCGCAGGCGCTCGGCGGCGGCCTGACCTCGCGGCTCTGGCAGGAGGTGCGCGAGACGCGCGGCCTCGCCTACGAGATCGACGCCTTCCACTGGCCCTACAGCGATTGCGGCGTGTTCGGCATCGGCGCAGGCACGGCCGATCGCGACCTGCCCGAACTGATCGAGGTCGCGACCGCCACGGCCCGCGAGACCGCCGAGGGGCTCGAACCCGAGGAACTGGCGCGGGGACGGGCCTCGCTCAAGGTCTCCCTGCTCGCGGCCTTGGAGACGCCGGGCGGACGGATCGAGCGCGCCGCCCGCCAGCTTCTCGCCTGGGGCCGGATCATTCCCGCCGAGGAGACAGTCGCCCATATCGACGCTGTCACCGTCGAGGAGGTTCGGGCAGCCGGGCGGCGGACGCTCGCCGGCCCGCTCACGCTGGCCGCCATCGGGCCGATCCGCTCGCTTCCGCCTCTCGAGCGGATCGCCGCCGCGCTCGCGGCATGAGGACGGCACCGGGAAGGGCCATCCCCGAGGACCTCTTTCAGCCGCAATGCAGGCCCATCCACAGCCGATGCAGCGCCGCTGGCAGAGGCTCGCCGGGCTCCTTCCGTTCGGAGGCCGGCATGGCCCTGCCGTTGGCGACCGACCCGACCCTTCTCCACGACGATCTCGGGCGGACCGTCCCGCCCTACGCCTTGCCGCAACGCCCCGTGCCCGGTACGGATTCGTGGGCCGGCTGACTCGACCCGGACCTTTCCCGATTTTGCGCGCGATCCGCCCTCTCCTCGCCGTTCTGGCCCTCCTCGCCGGCATCGTCCTGATCTCCGGCCATGCGTCGGCCGTGGAAGCCGTGCGCGTGACGCCCAAGAGCGTTGCGATCGACCTCACGTCGAAGATCGAGCGCTACGACACCACCGAGGACACGATCCAGATCTCCACCGCGCCCGGCCGCGACGGCATCGTCCGGCGCATCGCGGTGAAGGCGCGCGACGGCGGCTCGACCCAGGGCTGGATCGTCTTCGCGCTCACGAACTCGTCCGACGAGCAGATCGAACGGCTTCTCGTGGCGCCGCATTTCCGGCTGGTCGGCTCCGGCATCATCTGGCCCGATCTCGGCTCGACCCGCATCGCCGCCATCACCGCCAGCGAAGGCATCCGGCCGGAGCGAGAGCCTTCGCCCGACGCGGACCTGTTCCAGATCACGATCGACCCCGGGACCACGGTCACGTTCGTCGCCGAACTCGCCGCCCCCCGGATCGGCCAGGTCGTCCTGTGGGAGGCCGACGCCTATCGCCGCAAGCTCAACGGGCTGACGCTCTACAAGGGCATCATCATCGGCATCGCGGGTCTCCTCGCCCTCTTCCTGACCATCGTCTTCGTCGTGAAGGGCGCGTTGATCTTCCCGGCGGCCGCGGCGCTGGCCTGGGCCGTCCTCGCCTATGCCTGCATCGATTTCGGCTTCTTCCAGCGCATCTTCTCGATCAGCGACGCGACCGAGCGCATCTACCGGGCGGGGGCCGAGGCGGTTCTCGCGATCACGCTCCTCGTCTTCCTCTTCGCCTATCTGAACCTCAGCCGCTGGCATATCCGCTACAGCACGGTCACGCTGCTGTGGCTGCTCTTCCTCGGCGCGCTGACCGGCTTCGCCGTGATTGACCCGGCGACGGCCGCCGGCATCTCGCGCATCTCGATCGGCGTCCTCGCCGCGGTCGGGCTGATCCTCGTTCTGAACCTCGCCGTGCGCGGGTTCGACCGCGCGATCATGCTGATCCCGACCTGGCTTCTTCTCTGCGTCTGGGTGGCGGCCGCCGGCCTGACGGTGGCGGACCGCATCTCGACCGAACTGGCACAGCCGGCGCTCATCGGCGGCCTCGTCCTGATCGTGATGCTGATCGGCTTCACCGTGATGCAGCACGCCTTCTCGGGCGGCGCCATCGCGGGCGGCCAGGGGAGCGAGGCGGAACGGCGCGCGCTCGCGCTCGCCGGGTCCGGCGACATGGTGTTCGACTGGGACGTCGCCAGCGACAAGATCCACGTCTCGCCCGAGGTCGAGCACTCGCTCGGCCTGAGGCGAGGCACGCTCGGCGGCTCCTCGCTCGACTGGCTCGACGCCGTACACACGCTCGACCGCGACCGCTACCGGACCGCGCTCGACGCCGTGATCGAGAACCGGCGCGGACGGCTCTGCCAGGATTTCCGACTGCGCTCGACCGCCGGCCCCTTCCACTGGTTTCGGCTCAAGGCCCGGCCCGTGATCGGGACGGACGGGGAGGTCATCCGCATCATCGGCACGCTGACCGACGTCACGGATGCCAAGACCGCCGAGGAGCGCATCCTCCAGGACGCGGTCCACGACAATCTGACGGGTCTGCCGAACCGCCACCTCTTCCTCGACCGGATCGAGGCGGCGCTGGCGCTGGGGGCTGAGGACGACGAATGGCGGCCGGCCGTCATCGTCGTCAATCTCGACCGCTTCAAGCACATCAACGATTCGGTCGGCCACTCGGCCGGGGATTCGATCCTCCTGACCTTCTCGCGCCGCCTCTCGCGGCTGATCCGCCCGCAGGACACGCTGGCGCGGCTGTCCGGAGACACCTTCGCGATCCTCCTGCTCTCGGAGCAGCAGGACGAGCGGATCGAGATCCTCGGCGAGCAGATCCGGCAATCCATCTCGAGCCCGATCACCTATGCGGAGCGCGAGATCTTCGTGACCGGCTCGACCGGCATCGCGCGGCATGATCCGAGCCGCCGGGCCAAGCCGGAGGAGCTGGTGCGCGAGGCGGAGATCGCAGTCGCGCATGCCAAGCGCCTCGGCGGCGATCAGGTCGAGCGCTACGATCCCGCCATGCGGCAGACGACGCGCGGCGATCGCCTCGGCCTCGAAAGCGATCTCCGGCGCGCCCTCGACCGCGGCGAGATGCGGGTGGCGTTCCAGCCGATCGTCCGGCTGGAGGACCGCACCATCGCCGGCTTCGAGGCCCTGCTGCGCTGGGACCATCCGCGCTTCGGGGCCATCGGGCCGCAGACCTTCATCCCGCTGGCGGAGGAGACGGGGCTCATCGTCGATCTCGGCCTGTTCGCCCTCGACCGCGCGGCGCGGGAGCTCGCCGTCTGGCAGAGCGCGCTCGATGTCGATCCGCCGATCTTCGCCTCGGTCAACGTCTCGAGCCGGCAGCTCCTGAAGCACGACCTCCTGCACGACCTGAAATCGGTGCTGAGCCGCACCGCCATCGTGCCCGGCTCCCTCAAGCTCGAGCTCACCGAGAGCCTCGTGATGGAGAACCCGGAATATGCCGCCCAGATCCTGACCCGGATCCGCGATCTCGGCGCGGGCCTGTCGCTCGACGATTTCGGCACGGGCTACTCGGCGCTGTCCTACCTCCAGCGCTTCCCCTTCGACACGATCAAGGTCGACCAGTCCTTCGTGCGCGACCTCGCCAACGGCAAGCCGCTCATCCTGCGCTCGATCCTGAGGCTGGCGCAGGAGCTCGGCATGGATGTCGTGGCCGAGGGGGTCGAGAGCGAGTCCGAGGCGATCGAACTCTTCCATCTCGGCTGCGACTACGCGCAGGGCTTCGTCTTCGGCGAGGCGATGACGTCCGCGCAGGCTCGGGAACTCGTGGGTGCGGGCCGGGCCGACGCAGCCTGACGGCCAGCCCGCTCAGGCGTGGCCGGCTTGCGTCGACAGCATGCCGAGATCGATGCCGATCTTGCGCAGGGCGAGATCGTATTTGGCGTCGAGGGCCGGCCCGAAGATCAGGCCCGGATCGGCCGGGCAGTTCAGCCAGCCGTTTGCCTGGATCTCGCTCTCGAGCTGACCCGGCCGCCAGCCCGCATAGCCGAGGGCCAGGATCGCGTTTTCCGGCCCCTTCCCCCGCGCGATGGCGCGCAGGATGTCCACGGTCGCGGTGAGGCAGACGTCGTCGTCGATCGGGAGCGTCGACTCGTCGAGGAAGAAGTCGGGCGTGTGGAGGACGAAGCCACGGCTCGTCTCGACCGGGCCGCCCATGAGCACCGCCATCCGCTCGGCATGCTGCGGCAGCCGGATCCCGCCGCCGGCAGGGATGACGCCGAGCTGGACCAGCAGGTCGGGAAAGCTGAGATCGGGGGCCGGACGGTTGATCACGATGCCCATCGCGCCTTCGTCCGAATGGGCGCACAGGTAGATGACGCTGCGCCGAAAGCGCTCGTCGTCCATGCCGGGCATGGCGACCAGCATCTGCCCATCGAGATAGCCCGATTGGCCGCCGCGCGCCTTGCTCGCTGGTGAGAGCCCGGATCGTGTCATGGGCTCATGCTACGCGGAAGCGAAAGCTTGTCCACCCGCCTCCCGGTCGCGGCCGCCTGCGCCGCGTGTCCTCGACGCGGCCGCGTGGCCGCTGTAAGCGGTCAATCCTCTTTCAGCGGAGACGTATTCATGGCGATCAAGGTCGGCGACCAACTCCCCCAAGCGACGTTCCGGGTGATGACATCCGACGGACCGGCCGCCAAGACGACGGACGACCTGTTCAAGGGGCGCAAGGTCGTGCTCGTCGCCGTTCCCGGTGCCTTCACGCCGACTTGCGACCGCAACCACCTTCCCGGCTACGTCACCCATGCCGACGACATCAAGGCAGGCGGGATCGAGGCCATCCTCGTCACCTCGACCAACGACGTGTTCGTTCTGAAGGCCTGGAGCACGGCGGCCGGCGCGGACGGCAAGGTCGAGATGGTCTCCGACGGCAACGGCGACTTCGCCAAGGCCATCGGCCTGTCCTTCGACGGCTCGGGCTTCGGGCTCGGCATCCGCTCCCAGCGCTACGCCATGGTCGTCGACGACGGCACCGTGACGTCCCTCGCGGTCGAGGACACGCCCGGCAAGGCCGACGTCTCGGGCGCCGAGGCCCTGCTCAAGGCGCTCCGGGGCGAGGGCTGATCGCCTCTCCCTGACGCGGCGCTCAGGCGGGGCGGCGGATCACGGGTTTCCGACCGGACCCCGCCGCATCGCCTCGATGGCGCCCCGCGCCATGCCGTCGACCCGGTTGTTGCGGGCATCGTCGGCATGGCCCTTGACCCAATGCCAGCTGACCTCGTGCCGCTCGCGCGCGGCATCGAGGCGGCGCCACAGATCCTCGTTCTTGACCGGCTTTCGATCGGCCGTCAGCCAGCCTTTCTTCTTCCAGCCGGCGATCCAGGTCGAGATGCCGTTGCGCACGTACTGACTGTCGGTGTGCAGATCGACCGTGCAGGGGCGTTTCAGGGCCTCGAGAGCCGAGATCGCCGCCATCAGCTCCATGCGGTTGTTCGTCGTGTGCGGCTCGGCGCCCGAAAGCTCCCGCTCGGCCTCGCCGAAGATCAGGAGCGCGCCCCAGCCACCCGGGCCCGGATTCCCCGAACAGGCCCCATCCGTGTAGATCGTCACACGCTCGCTCATCGCGCCATCCATCCATATTCCCGCGCGGTCTCGACCCGTCGATGGAAGGCGAGCTTGCGATCGTATTCGAGAGGATCCTTCGGCCGCACCAGCGCCCCCGGCGGCACGTTCAACCAGTCGACGAGGCGCGTCAGCATGAAGCGCAGGGCCGAGCCCCGGCAGAGCGTCGGCAGAGACGCCACCTCGGCCGGCTCGAGCGGACGGACGGATTGGTAGCCGCCGATCATCGCCGTGCCCTTCGTCAGGTTGAAGGAGCAATCCGCCTCGAAGCACCAGGCGTTGAGGCAGATCGCGAGATCGTAGGCGAAGGCATCGGTGCAGGCGAAGTAGAAGTCGATCAGCCCCGACAGCTCCGGTCCGATGAAGAAGACGTTGTCGGTGAAGAGATCGGCATGGATCACGCCGCTCGGGAGGCCGGAGGGCCAGGCGTCTGCGAGATGAGCGAGTTCGCGGCGCGCGCGTCCCGCGAGACCGTCGGCGACGCGGTCCGCCTCGGCTTCCGCCCGCGCGAAGAGCGGCGCCCAGCCGGGCAGCGATAGCGCATTGGCGCGCTCGATCGGAAAGTCGCGACCCGCTTCGTGAAGGCGCGCGAGCGCCGCTCCCACCGCCCGGCAATGCGCCGCCGACGGCCGCTTGACCGCGAGGCCGTCGAGGAAGGTCACGATGACGGCCGGCCGGCCCGCGAGGCGGCCGAGGGCCATGCCGGCCCGGTTGCGCACGGGAACCGGGCAATTGAGGCCGCGCGCCGACAGGTGCTCCATCAGGCCGAGGAAGAACGGCAGGTCCTCTTCCCGGACCCGCCTCTCGTAGAGCGTCAGGATGAAGGGGCCGCTCGTCGTCTGGAGGAAGAAATTGGAGTTCTCGACACCCTCCGCGATCCCCTTGAAGGAGAGCACGTCGCCGAGATCGTAGCCGGCGACGAAGGCGCGCAGGTCCTCGTCCGAGACATCGGTGTAGACGGCCATCACGCGGCCGGGATCAAGTGCGACATGGCCGGCATCTGCGAGAGGGCGATGCGGCTGTCAAGGCGCGCCCGCCGGAACCGCCCGAAGATGCCGCCCCGCCACCGCAATACGCGATCCGGTTCGGGGCCGGACCAAGACAAGCGTTCACTATACTCGCGCCTGCAAGATTCGGCGCCGATCCGGCACGTTGCTTCCAAGAGATCGCCGGTTCGGCTTAATCGAATCAAAAGCAATGGCCGGCTACGAACGAGTCCGAATGGCTGGGTCCTGCATGTTCAAGAGATGGCGTCATGACGCGGGCGGCGCGACGGCGATCGAGTATGCCCTCATCGCGGGCCTGATCTCGATCGCGATCGTGGGCGGCCTGAACATGATGGCAACCGGCACCGGATCGCTCTACGGCACCATCGAGACGGCGTTCAAAACCCATCTGAGCGGAAGCTGAGCGCGACCTTCCCCCGTCATTCCGCCGCGTCCGCCAGCCCGACGAGCCGTCCCGATCCGAGATTGTCGAGATTGACCCGGATCTGGTCCGCCAGCGCGTCGGCCAGATCGTTGCTCCCCGAAGCTGCCTGGATCAAGCCGATCTTCGAGGTCGGAAGAGGCGGAAAGCCGTCCCGAGCGCCCAAAATGCGCATCCCGGACTTCACGGCGCTCTCCGGGAGGATCGAGACGGCGAGCCCGGCCAAGACCGCGGCCCCGACGGCCGTCGAGTTCCAGCTCACATAGGCCGTGCGATAGGCCCGGCCGACCTCGCCGAGGGCAGAGACGGCCGCGTGGCGCCAGCAGCAATTCGCGCGCCCTGTCGCGAGCGGCAGCGGGTCCTCGTCGTGAACGCAGTGGCGGGCCGACGTCACCCAGAGCAACTGCTCGACGCGCACGATCTCCGATCCGCCACGGCCATCGGTATGGGTGACGATCGCAAGGTCGAGATCGCCGGTCCGCATCGCTTCGACGAGATGCGGCGTCGGCTCGCAGACGACCGTCACCTCGGCACGCGGGTTCGATCGGGCGAAGGTCGCGAGGATCTCGGGAAGGTAGCGATCGACGTAATCGTCCGGCAGGCCGAGGCGGACGCGGCCGGTCAGGTCGCTATCCGACAGGGCCGCCACGCATTCGCCATTCAGCCGCACGATGCGTCTCGCGTAATCGAGGAGCCGTTCGCCGTCCTCGTTCAGTCGCGACGTCCGCCCATCTCGCTCGAAAAGTTCGCGGCCGATCCTCTCCTCGAGACGCTTCATCTGCATCGAGACCGCCGATTGCGTCTTGTGCACGATCTCCGCCGCCCGCGTGAACGAGCCCGTATCGGCGATCGCGACGAGGGTCCGAAGCTGATCGATGTCCAGCATGGTCGGCATGGGCGCAAACTCCATCACGGAAACGTGATGCGTCTCATCTCAAGCATTCGTTTTACTCATAGATTTTGCGCGCCGATAGTCCTCCGGCCGCGCCTTTCCGCGGCTCCGCTCCGCCAGAGACCATCAGGAGGCCGTTCCGGACACGCCATGACACCGCTCGACCAACAGCCCACTTCCGCCGAGACTGCATTCCGCCCAGGCGGCGTGATCCGCCGTGCCGTCTCGTCCATCCGAGCCATCTGGCAAGGGGTGGCTGTGCGCCGGGAACTCGCGCGGCTCCATGAACTCGACGACCGGATGCTCAGGGATATCGGCCTGCTGCGCTACGACATCATGCGGGGTTCGCACAAAGGCCGCGGTGGGGATGGCTCCGTAGGAGCCTACCTTCGACGCACGGACATCAGGCTTCGACCCCGCACGCGAGAGGTTGCGATGCGGTGCGTAACGCCGGACCCGTGTGAGAAAGCAGCCGCCTGACGGCCCGGCCGTCAGGTCGGGCGCGACTGTCCCCAGACGCCGTCCAGGATCGACTGGAAGGCGGCGAGATGCTGGTCCTGGATGGTGCGGCCGCTCTCGAAGATCTCGGACAAGGCCGCGAAGGGGTTCGGCTCGCCGGCTTTCGACTCCGCCTCGGGAGCATCGCTCCCGGGGTCGGAATCCGCCTGCGCCGGGCTCTCACCGGATTGGGCGACCGCATCGGGCTCGGAGGAGGACGAAGACCCCGTCGTCCCTGCCTCGGGAGCAGCAGCGCCCATCATGCTGCCCACCATGGCCACCCAGGCGTCGAGCACCGTCGCGGGTTCGGCGGAGGCGGGGGGCGCGGCCGGCGCCGGCTCGGGCCGCACGCCCATCATCGACGACACCGCGTCCTGCCACGCCGACCAGGGATCCTGGGGCCGCGGGGGATTGATGCGCACGCTCGCCGATTTCAGGGCATCGCCCCACTGGCGCAGGTGATCGGCAAATCCCTCGACCGTCGCCACCCGGAAGGCGCCGCCCGCGATCGTCGCGGCGAGAGCCGGCATCATTTCCTGAAGCGCCTGCGTGCCGACGCCGGCGAGCGCCGCGGCCTGAGCCGCGATCTGCCCGCTCGCCTCCGGCGACTTGAAGAGCTGATCGAGAATCGCGCCGCCATTCGCGGCCGCCTGAGCCGCGTTCGGCGCGTCGTAGAAGGGAGCGTAGCGGCCGGATCCGATCGTGCGCATCAGCTCGCCGAACGCAGCCGGATCGAGCGCGGCGCGCTGGAAGGCGAGCGTGAAGGCGGGAAGCACGGCCTCGACCGCACGGATCGTCTGCGCAGGCGCGAGTCCGAACTGCCTCGACAAGATGTCGAGGCCCATACCGCTGCCGGATTGGCGGGCGATGTCGAAGAGATTGACCATGGCGTCTCCGAGACGAGCCTATCACGGCCCGTTCTCGAAGACAGACGAAAAACCTGTCTCGGTCTTATTACTTTCGGCGCTTGGCCGCCTTGCGAGCCGCGTAGCGGGCGTCGCGGGCTGCCTTGCGAGCCGCCTCGAGAGCCAATTCGCGCTCGACCCGCTCGCTTTCCTCGCGCGCCTTGCGCTCGGCCTCGGCCGCTTCGAAGGCGATGCGTTCGGCCTCGCGACGAGCCTCGTCCTCACGGCGCAGACGCTCACGCTCCGCCTTCCGCGCCTCGCGAGCTGCCGCGATGGCCGCACGCTCGGCCCGGCGGGCCTGCACCTCGGGGTCATCCACGCTGGGGCGCGACCTGAAACGCTCCAGCATCGCCTGCTTGGCGGCAACCGAATTCGACGCGCGCTCGGTAAACTTGTGGTCCTTCAGCAAATTCTGCTCCTTGCAGCGGCGCGCCTCACGTCATCCATGATGCCGCTCGGCGTGCCTGTTCCGCCCCTTCACCCCGGCGAAAGCCGTGACGCGTCCGGATCGGACGCGGCTCCTGTCCCATGGGTCGGAGGGCAGAGCCCGGCCGCGATGGGCGAGACGTCGTCACGCTTGCCGGGCTCGGGCGCGCATTTGCCCTAAATCGCACGAAATTTCAAGGCTGAGGGGTATTGTCCTGGCTGCATGGCAGGACGGGCCGACGGGCGCATCGCTCGATGCGGAACACGGCGACGCCGGAAGCGCCGCCCTCATCCGGTCGGCGACTCAGCCGAACACCGCCTCGTCGAAGGCCGGCTCGACGGAGCCTCCCCAGTCGCCGTTGAACCGGTCCAGCCAGGCATCAGCCTGTGTGCGTCCGTCCGCGACGATGGCGTCGAGGACATCGAGATGCCGGGTCTCGTCGCTCCCGCCTTCATCGGCGCGGGCCCGCTTGGCGAGCCCCGCTCGCGCCAGGGCCAGGACCTCGCGCGACACCTCGCGCACCGTCCGGCCCGCGATCGTCGCCCGCAGGCCCTGTCGCGGCACCTCATCGCGGAGCCCCTGACGCTGCTCGGCCGACCAGCCGCGGACGATCTCCATCGCGCCGTCGAGCGCGGCCGAATCGTACAGAAGCCCCGTCCAGAACGCGCTCTGGGCGACGATCATCTCGGGGGGCCCGACATCGGAACCCCGCATCTCGAGGAAACGCTTGAGGCGGACCTCCGGGAAGATGGTCGAGAGGTGATTCGCCCAGTCCGACGACGTGGCTCTCTCGCCCGGAAGCCCCGGCAGCCGGCCGGCGAGCAGGTCGCGGAACGACTGCCCGGTCACGTCGTGGTAGGTGTCGCCGCGCTTGACGAAATACATCGGCACGTCGAGCGCGTAGTCGACATAGGCCTCGTAGCCCATGCCCTCGTCGAACACGAAGGGCAGCATGCCCGTCCGCGCCCGGTCTGTGTCGCGCCAGATCTCGGAGCGCATCGACACGAAGCCGTTCGGCTTGCCGTCGGTGAAGGGAGAGTTCGCGAACAGCGCGGTCGCGATCGGCTGAAGCGCCAGCGACAGGCGAAGCTTGGCGACCATGTCGGCCTCGGAGCCGAAATCGAGATTGGTCTGGACGGTCGACGTCCTGAACATCATGTCGAGGCCGAGCTGTCCGACCTTCGGCATATAGGCGGCCATGATGCCGTAGCGGCCCTTGGGCATGACCGGCGTCTCGGCGCGGGTCCAGGCGGGACTCATGCCGAGCGTCAGGAAGCCGATGCCGAGTGGATCGGCGACGCCCCGAACCGCCGCGAGATGCTGCTCGAGCTCACGCGCCGTCTCATGGACCGTCTGGAGCGGTGCGCCCGACAATTCGAACTGCCCGCCCGGTTCGAGCGAGATCGCCCCGCCTCCGGCCTGATCCGCGAGGCCGATGGGCCGGCCATCCTCCACGATCGGCTCCCAGCCGATCGCCCGCCCAAGTCCGTCGACCAGGGCCCGAATCCCCCGCTCGCCCTCATAGGGAACGGGCCGATGACCGGCCCGGTAGAAGGGGATCTTCTCGTGTTCCGTGCCGATCCTCCACTGGGAGGAGGGCTTCTCGCCGGCTTCGACCCAGGCCACCATCTCGTCACGCGACGAGATCGGTGTCGCGTCGGTGACGTCACGCGCCATGGGCAACCTCGGCTGGGCGGGACGAAACCCGCAAGACGGAGCGAGCCGAACAGCGACGCTCCAAGGGCGCTCGGCTATAGGGCTCCATGAGGGAGGCTGCAACGACGGTCTCAGGCTTGCGCATCACCTCCAGTCCCCGAGCGCGGACTGGAGGACGGCCAGCGCCGCGACCGCGGCCGTATCGGCGCGGAGAATGCGGGGCCCGAGCGAGAGCCGGCAGACACGGGGGCGCGCGAGGATCGCCTCGCGCTCCGAGGGGTCGAAACCGCCTTCCGGGCCGATCACGAGCGCGAATCCCACCGCCGGACCGGCCGATGCCAGCGCCGCGACCGGGTCCACCACCGGCGCGTCCTCGTCGCAGAAGACGACGAGGCGATCGGCCGGAAGTGCGTCGAGAGCCTGCGGCAGGCGCGCCTCCGGGACGATGCCGGGCAGCGCGAGGACGCCGCATTGTTCGGCGGCCTCGACCGCATTCGCGCGCATGCGCTCGAGATTGACCCGCGTCGCGACCGTCCGCCGCGTCAGGACGGGGCGAAGCTCGGAGACGCCCATCTCGACGGCCTTCTGCACCATGTAGTCGAGCCGGGCATGTTTCAGCGGCGCGAAGAGCAAGGCGAGGTCGGGCCGGGCGGTCTGCTCCCTGACGCGGCTGCCGACGCGCAGATGGGCCGCCTTCCGCCCCGACGGCTCGACCACGGCGCGCCATTCGCCGTCTCGCCCGTTGAAGACGTGGATCGCATCGCCGGCGCCGAGCCGCAGGACCGACAACAGATAATGCGCCGCCTGGCGCTCGAGCGGAACGAGGGCATCGGCCGCGAGATCCGAATCGACGAACAGCCGCTGGGCCGCAAAATCGTATTCTGCCAAGTCGGTCTCCGGCACTCTCGTTCAGCAGTGACGCAAAAGACGCCACAATCTCGTGTTTTCGGTTATCATCGATCCGATGCGGCCGTTTCCAACGCTTTCCGGATCCGTGCTATTTTTCCTCGTCCGAGCAGGGTCGAGATTTGGGGGGACGATCATGTCGCCGAAGTTGCGTGCGCCATCCATCGCATTGGGCCTTGCCGCCATTGCGGTTAGCGCCGTCAGCGGGCAGGCCTGGGCTCAGGCGTCCGGCTGCGGCGATGTCCAGAAGCACCTCGACCAGCGCCGGACGATCGCGCAGAGCCTGCAGCCGGCCAAGGGCAAGCAGCTCGACGCGAAGTTCGCCTGTTCAGGCTTCGGCCGCCTGGTCGCGAACGGCGAGACGCTGTTGAAATGGACCACGACCAACAAGGAGTGGTGCCAGATTCCGGACTCCTTCATCGAGAGCATCAAGGGCGATCACGCCAAGGCCACGGCGATCCGCGCGCGGGCCTGCAACATCGCCGCCAAGGTCCAGCAGATGGAGAAGCAGGCCAAGAGCGGCCAGGGCGGCGGGCTTCTCGGTGGCGGCGGCCTGACCGGCTCGACGGCCCTCCCGCGCGGCGCCCTCTGATCCGAGCCCGTCGCGGCGCTGCGACGACAACGATTCGAGCGCGCTTCGCCCAAGGTTCAGAGCGCGCGCCCTTCCACGATCTCGGTATTGCGGTGGACGAGGGGCCGGCGCGGCAGCCGGGAGGACTTGCGGCGTGCGAGGAATCGGGGCCTGCGGCCCGACAGCACGCCGAGGCGACGGCGCTCGATGCACGCGCCCACGACCAGCCGGCCGATCTGCGGATAGGGCTGCTGAAGGCGCCCGTCGGGGCCGGGAAGCAGGAGCGGAAGACCCGACGACGCGGCCATCGCCCGCCAGACCGCGATCACGTCCTCATGGTCGTAGAGGCCGAGCGTCACCAGCGGCTCGTCGTCCGGACCGCTGATATGGATCGCGAACCGTCCCTCCTCGAATTCGAGCGCGAGCCCGACCGGGCGGCCCGCCCCGGGAACCGATCCCTGCGCGTCCATCACGGGGAGGGGCGAAGCCTCGAAGCTCCGATCGTCCTCCGCCAGCCTTATTCCGTCACACACCATCACCGCCTCGCCCTGCCGAAGATCCGAGGGACCGATGGTCCCGACTGGATCGCCCGTTGAACCGACGACCCTTGTTGCCCGGTCGTTCAGTGGCTGCAGACTGGCCCGCGGGAGGCCGCAAAGCGCTTAATCGGAAGAGTTAAAGCTTTGTGGATCCATTGGTTTCCGGCGCCATCCTGAACGGAGCCTTGCCGCGATACCTTGAATTTTCGCCTTGCATCGCGGCCTCGGATTGCTTGCCGGGCCGGCCACCCTCCCCTACTGCTCGGTCTCTCGATGATCGCCTCCGACGAACTCCCCAGCCGCCTTCTGCCCCGCGTGCGCGACATCGCCGAGGAGGCAGGGCGTCTCGCCATGCGCTTCTTCCATCCGGAGCGCTCGACGTCGGCGCGGATCTGGTCGAAGGCCGGCGGATCGCCGGTGACGGAGGCGGATGTCGCCGTCGACACCTACCTCAAGGTCCATCTCAGCCAATTGCTCCCCGAGGCCGGATGGCTGTCCGAGGAGACCACGGACGATCGCCGCCGCCTCGAGCGCGATCTCGTCTGGATCGTCGATCCGATCGACGGCACCCGCGCGTTCCTCGGAGGCAACCGGGACTGGTCGGTCGCGATCGGGCTGCTGGTCGCCGGCCGTCCGGTGCTCGGCATCGTCAACGCCCCGGCTCACGAAACGCTCTACGAAGCGACGGCCGG
This sequence comes from Enterovirga rhinocerotis, assembly GCF_004363955.1. Lineage (GTDB taxonomy): Bacteria > Pseudomonadota > Alphaproteobacteria > Rhizobiales > Beijerinckiaceae > Enterovirga > Enterovirga rhinocerotis. The sequence continues at coordinate 1,085,146 of NZ_SNZR01000011.1, read as the reverse complement.
GCGGGGCGCGTTCCGAAACGGCAGCCGGATGGCGGTATCCGCCCGGCACGATCTCGACACCGCCAGCGTTGCGGGGCCGGTCCCCTTCGTCGACCGGCTGGCGCGCCGCTATCCGGCCCTGACGCGGGCGCCGCGCATCCCCTCTCTCGCGCTCCGCATCGCGCGCGTCGCAGAAGGCGCGGTCGATGTGGGGCTCGTCTCGTCGAACGCCCGCGACTGGGACATCGCGGCCGCCGACATGATCCTGAGCGAGGCCGGCGGCGCGCTGTTCGACCTCGACGGCCTGCCGATCGGCTACAATCGGCTCGAGCCCGTCCATCCCGAGATGATGGCGAGCCCTTCGCAGTTGCAACATGGCCTCATCGACGCCATCAGAGCGTGACGTCCGATCCCCCTTCGCGGAGCGACATGATGAGCGAACACGCTGAACAACCCGGCAAACAGCTTCTGCACCTCGTCTTCGGCGGCGAACTGACGGATCTCGGCAAGGCCGATTTCCGCGACCTGTCGAAGCTCGATATCGTCGGCATCTATCCCAACTACGCCACCGCCTACACCGCCTGGAAGGCGAAGGCGCAGGGAACGGTCGACAACGCCCAAATGCGCTATTTCGTCGTCCACCTGCACCGCCTGCTCGATCCGGACGCCGCCTGAGTCGCGGCTGTGGGCTGGCTCAAGGAATTCGGCCGACGGCCGGGGGTTCAGAGGACGATCGGTCGCGCCCTCGCCGGCTATCTGCGCCTCGTCCACCGGACCAACCGGATCGTCGTCGAGCCCGCCGATCCCTACCCGCCCTTCGACGCAAACTGGCCAGTGATCGTGGCGATGTGGCACGGCCAGCATTTCATGCTGCCCTATCTGCGGCGTCCCACGGACCGGATCGCCAGCCTCGTCTCACGCTCCCGGGACGGTGAGTTCAATGCCATCGCCCTCGAGGAACTCGGGATCCACGCGATCCGAGGGTCCGGCGCGCGCGGCCGCGACCCGCGCGCGAAGGGCGGCGCCGCGGCCCTGCGGGCGATGCTGAAGGCCCTCTCGAACGACGAGAGCATCGTCCTCACCGCCGACGTGCCGAAGATCGCGAGGCGCTGCGGCGAGGGGATCGTGACGCTGGCGCGGCTCTCGGGACGTCCCATCGTCCCGGTCGCCGTGACCGCAAGCCGGCGCCTCTCCTTCGACAGCTGGGACAAGGCGAGCATCGGCCTCCCCTTCGGCCGCTGCGCCATCGTCGTCGGCGATTTCGTCTCGGTGGACCGCGATGCCGACGCGGTCGCCCTCGAGGCGGTCCGCCGTACCGTCGAGAGCGGCCTCGACGACGTCCATCGGCGGGCCTTCGCGCTCGTCGGCCGCGACGATCCCGGGCGCGGCCTCGCCGAGCTGTCGCGATCCCCGGCGGCGGGCCGAGCGGCGTGAGCCGGCCCGTTCCCGCCCCGCTCGCGGCCTACCGGATCGCCGCGACGCTCCTGTCCCCCCTCGCCGCGCCGTATCTGCGCAGACGCGCGGATCGCGGCAAGGAGGAGCCGGAGCGGCTCGGAGAGCGGTTCGGCCGCACCGATCGCCCGCGTCCCGACGGCCCCCTCGTCTGGGCGCATGGCGCCTCGATCGGCGAGACCCAGTCGCTGCTGCCGCTCATCGGGGCCCTCGTCGGACGGGGCCTCTCCGTCCTCGTGACGTCCGGCACGCGCACCTCGGCGGAGATCCTCGAGAAGCGGCTGCCGGCGGGCGCCTTCCATCAATACCTTCCGCTCGACGTGCCGCGCTATGTGCGGCGCTTCCTCGACCATTGGCAGCCCTCGCTCGCCCTCTTCGCGGAATCGGAGGTCTGGCCGAATCTCCTCGTCGAGATCGACCGCCGCGCGATCCCGCTCGCCCTCGTCAACGGCCGGCTCTCGGCCCGCTCCCTCGCGGGATGGCAGCGCGCGCCCATGACCGGACGCGCCGTCTTCGGGCGCTTCACGCTCTGCCTCGCGCAGAGCGAGGGCGATGCCGAACGCCTGGCGCTGCTCGGTGCGCCCGTCGCCGCGGTGTCCGGCAATCTCAAATTCGACATCCCTCCGCTGCCGGCCGATCCCGCCGACGTCGAGGCTCTCGCCGGCCGGCTCGCGGGCCGGCCGCTGTGGATGGCCGCCAGCACGCATCCCGGAGAGGAGGAGGAGGTCGTCGCCGCCCATCTCGCGCTCCGCGCGCAGCGGCCGGGGCTGCTGACGATCCTCGCCCCCCGCCACCCCGAGCGCGGCGACGCCCTGGCCGAGGATGCGCGCGGCTCGGGGCTGTCCGTCACGCGCCGATCGCTGGGCGAGCCGGCCGAAGCGGCCGGAGACCTCCATCTCGTCGATACGGTCGGGGATCTCGGGCTGTTCTACCGCATCGCGCCGCTCGTGCTGATGGGCGGCTCGCTCGTCCCTCATGGGGGACAGAACCCGATCGAGCCGGCACGGCTCGGCGCCGCGGTGCTGCACGGCCCGCATGTCGCGAATTTCGCCGAGATCTATGAGGCTCTCGACGCGGCCGGAGGCGCCCTCGCCGTCGACCCGCCCGAGCGCCTCGCCGCGACGGTCGCGGAACTCCTGCGCCAGCCGGGCCTGATCCGCGGCATGGCGCGGGCCGGCCACGCGACCCTCGGCCGGTTCGGCGGCGCGCTGGCCCGGACGCTCGAGGCTCTCGCCCCCTATCTGCCGCCGGAGAACCCGGCCGGAAGCAGGGACCCGGCGTGAAGGCGCCCGGCTTCTGGTGGCGGCCGCCCGGTCTCGCATCGGCGGCCCTGGCGCCGGCAGCCGCGATCTACGGCCTCGTCGCCGGGCGCCGCATGGCGAAGCCGGGCGTGACGCCGCCCGTTCCGGTCGTCTGCATCGGCAATGTCACGGTCGGCGGCTCGGGCAAGACCCCGACCGCGCTCGCCATCGCCGCCCTGCTGCGGGACGCGGGACGGCGGCCGTCCTTCCTGACGCGGGGCTATGGCGGTTCGCTGGCCGGCCCGGTGCAGGTCGATCCGGCGCGGCACGGCAGCGCCGAAGCGGGGGACGAGCCGCTTCTCCTCGCGCAGGGGGCACCCAGCATCGTCTCCCGCGACCGCCCCGCGGGTGCGGCCCTCGCCGCCTCGCTCGGCGCCGACGTGATCGTGATGGATGACGGGCTCCAGAACCCGTCGCTCGCCAAGACCCTCTCCTTCGCCGTCTTCGACGGCGCGGTCGGAATCGGGAACGGATGCGTGCTGCCAGCGGGCCCCCTTCGGGCGCCGCTCGGGGCGCAATGGCCGCGGATCGATGCGGCGATCGTCATCGGGGCCGGCGAGGCCGGCGACCGCGTGGCGGAGGATGCCGCCTCCCGGGCGATCCCCGTGTTCCGGGCGCGCCTCCGGCCGGATCCGGACGTCGCCGACCGCCTGGCCGGGCGACGCGCCCTCGCCTTCGCCGGGATCGGACGGCCGGCGAAGTTCTTCGAGACGTGCCGAGAACTCGGGCTCCTGGTCGAAGCCGAGCGCGCCTTCCCGGATCACCACCCCTACCGCGCAGTGGAGATCGCCGCTTTGCTCGACGAGGCGGAGCGGGCCGGCCTCGTCCCCGTCACGACGCAGAAGGATGCCGTCCGGCTCGCAGGGCTCCGGGGGGGCGAACCCCGGCTCGGCCTGATCCAGACCGTCCCGATCACCTGCGCCTTCGACGAGGCGGACGACGTGCGCCGGCTTCTGTCGGATCGCATCGGGTGACACCCCGCTCGAGATGGCGCCGGCGGATGGCGGGCCGAAATCAGCGGGACGCGCGGATCACACGCCCTTCGGCTGCGGCTGGCCGAGTCGGTCGAGCACGGCCGCCGGCGAGACATAGGCCTCCTGCCGTTCGACGCTCCAGTATTTGAGATCGTCCAGCGGGATCTGCTGCTTCGTCTGCGCACAGAGCACGTAGCGGCCGGGCCGCACGACCCGGATGTTCGAATCCCGGTATTCCACGACGGCCTCGCCGCCGCCCGCATGTCTGTTCATCACGGCCACATCCGTTCCGGTGACGTCTACTGCTCGAAGAGGCTCGGCTGGGCAAGGGCGCGATCGGACGCCCCCGTCCGCTTCACGCGCTGGCCGGGACCGCCGCCCTCGGCCGTGACCCGGCGGCGGCCATCGGCGAATTCGAGCTCGAGCGCCTGCCCCGACGCGATCCCGTCCGCGCGCGGCAGCGCATGGCCTTCGGCCGAGCGGACCACCACATAGCCGCGCTCCAGCACGGAGCGGTAGCCGAGGCTGCCCAGCAGGGCCGAAAGAGCGGAGAGCCGCGCCTCGCGCCGCTCCACGCCGCCGGCCAAGGCGCGCGCGCTCCGCGCCGCGAGGGCGGCGAGGCGTTCGCGTGCCCGCTCCAGCCTGATCGTCTCCGCCCGCAGCGCCGTCAGGCGGCCGACCGCGAGACGGCCGGCGAGATCCTCGAGCCGACGCCCCCGCTCCGCCAGGAGCCGCGACAGCGCCGGTCCGGGCTTCGCGGCGAGCGCATCGAGACGGGCGCGCGCCGTCGCGAGGGCGACGCGCGGCGAATGGCGCCCGAGCCGGTCGGCGAGCCGGCGCAGCCGGGCCTCATGGTCGCGCGCATTGGCGAGGAGCGCGGGCGGGAGCCGCGCGCTGGCGAGATCGAGGCGCTGACGCCGTGCGGCCAGCAGCATGTCCGGCGAGGGCAGCGCCCGCGCCGCGCCGCGCAGGTCGCGCCGCCGGGTCTCGACGCCCCGCCGCGCCCCCTGTTCGAGCCGGGAGGCGAGGCCCGCGACCTGCATGACGAGTTCGGACCGGACCGGCACCGCCATCTCCGCCGCGCCCGTCGGCGTCGGCGCCCGGACGTCGGCGGCGTGGTCGAGCAGCGTCCAGTCGGTCTCGTGGCCGATCGCGGAGATGATCGGGACCGCGCTCGCGACGGTGGCCCGCACCACAGCCTCGTCGTTGAACCCCCACAGGTCCTCCAGCGAGCCGCCGCCGCGGGCGACGATAATCACGTCCGGCCGTGCGATCGGGCCGCCCTTCGGCAGGGCGTTGAGCCCGGCGATGGCGGCCGCGACCTCGGCTCCGGACGTCTCGCCCTGGACGCGGACGGGCCAGAGCACGACGTCGCGTTCGAAGCGGTCGGCGAGGCGGTGGAGGATGTCGCGGATGACGACGCCGGTCGGCGAGGTCACGACGCCGATCACGCGCGGCAGGTAGGGGATCGGCCGCTTGCGCTCGGCCGCGAAGAGCCCCTCCGCCGCAAGCGTCTTCCGGCGCTCCTCGAGCAGCGCCATGAGGGCGCCCGCGCCGGCGGGTTCGAGCTGCTCGACAACGATCTGGTAGGTCGACTTGCCGGGGAAGGTCGTGATGCGCCCGGTCGCGACGACCTCTAGTCCCTCCTGCGGCTTGAAGCGCAGCCGCGAGGCCGCGCTTCGCCAGACCACGGCGTCGAGCCGCGCGTCGCGGTCCTTCAGGCAGAAATACATGTGGCCGGAGGAATGCGGGCCGCGATAACCGAATACCTCCCCGCGCACCCGCACGAGGCCGAACCGGTCCTCCAGCGTGCGCTTCAGCGCGCCGGCGAGTTCGGCGACGGACCATTCGGGCGCATTGTCGGGCGCTTTGGTGGATTCGGGCGCTGCGGGCATGGCGGGCTTGTAGCACGGATGCCATCGGCCCGCCGTCACCGCTCGTCCCATATCCGCGACCGGCGTCTCATGCTAAACTGGCTAGACTAGCCAGGAGACCCGCGATGGTTTGGGCCTTGCAGGATGCGAAGAACCAGTTCTCCGAAGTGGTGAGGCGGGCTCGCGCCGAAGGCCCGCAAACGGTGACGCTCCGAGGCGAGAGGGCCGCCGTGATCCTCTCCGCCGAGGATTTCGACGCGCTGAAGGCGGGAAGGCCCAGCATCGTCGATACCTTGCTCGCCGGTCCCGACTGGGACGAGGGCCTGATCGAGGACATCACGAAGCGCTCCTCGGCGCCGAGCCGTGACGTTCCGCTCTGATGTATCTCGTCGACACCAACGTCCTGTCGGAGGCGAGGCGGCGATCGCCCGAGGCGGTGTCCTGGCTGCGATCGGTCGATCCCGGAGGAATCCATCTCAGCGTGATCACGCTCGGAGAGATCATGCGCGGCATCGCATTGCGCCGCGGCAGCGACCCCGTCGCCGCAGGCCATCTCGCCGAATGGCTCGCCCGCCTGCGGCGCGACCATGCGGACCGGATCCTTCCGATCACCGACCAGGTCGCCGTCGAATGGGGCCGGCTCTCGGCCATCCGGCCGCGCGGCGATGCCGACGGGCTGATCGCAGCGACGGCGCTCGTCCACGACCTCATCCTCGTGACCCGCAACGTCGCCGACTTCGTCGATACGGGCGTGTCGATCGTCGATCCGTGGAATCGAGGCTGAGAGCAGACCTGCTCGCGCCCACCGGGTTGCGCCACGCCCCCTCCGCCCCTCGCGGCGAAAGCCGGGGTGAGCGGATGGGAAAGGTCGCATTGCCGTTGCCGCGCGCCGCCCTCCCCGCTAGGCACCCGGCATGAACATCCTTCTCATCGGCTCCGGCGGCCGGGAACACGCTCTGGCCAAGGCGCTCTCGGCGAGCCCGCTCTGCGACGCCCTCTTCACGGCCCCCGGCAATCCCGGCACGGCCAGCCACGGCACCAACGTGCCGCTCGACGTCGCCGACCACGCAGCCGTCATCGCCTATTGCCGCGAGGCGGCCATCGGCTTCGTCGTCATCGGTCCGGAAGCGCCGCTCGTCGCCGGACTCGCCGACGATCTCGAAGCCGCCGGGTTCCGCTGCTTCGGCCCGAGCGCGGCCGCCGCGCAGCTCGAAGGCTCGAAGGCCTTCACCAAGGAGTTGGCGAGCGAGTTCGACATCCCGACCGCCGCCTTCGCCCGCTTCTCCGATCTCGACCCCGCCCTCGCCCATCTGCGTGCGGCCGGCGCGCCGATCGTCGTCAAGGCGGACGGCCTCGCGGCCGGCAAGGGCGTCGTCGTCGCCGCCACGGTCGCGGAGGCAGAAGACGCCGCGCGCTCGATGCTCGGCGGCGGGCTCGGCGCGGCAGGAGCGGAGATCGTCGTCGAGGAATGCCTCGTCGGCGAGGAAGCAAGCGTCTTCGCGCTCTGCGACGGAACCCATGCCGTGCTCTTCGGCACAGCCCAGGACCACAAGCGCGCCTTCGACGGCGACGAGGGGCCGAATACCGGCGGCATGGGCGCCTATTCGCCCGCGCCCGTCGTGACGCCCGCCCTCGAAGAGGAGATCATGGCGCGGATCATCCGCCCGACCCTCGACGGGATGCGTGCGCGCGGCACGCCCTTCCTCGGCATCCTCTATGCCGGCCTCATGCTGACGGCGGACGGCCCGAAGCTGATCGAATACAACGTCCGCTTCGGCGATCCCGAGGCCGAGGTGCTGATGCCGCGCCTGCGCACCGATCTTCTCGCCGCGATGATCGCCGCACGGGACGGCACGCTCGACACGCTCGAGCCGAGCTGGTCCGACCATGCCGCCCTTACCGTCGTGATGGCGACGAAGGGCTATCCCGGCGCGGTCGGAAAGGGCTCGGTGATCCGCGGCGTCGACGCGGCCGAAGCGATCGGCGGGATCACGGTCTATCAGGCCGGCACGGCCCGCTCGGGCGAGGACCTCGTCGCCTCGGGCGGGCGCGTCCTCGCGGTCACCGCCCTCGCCCCCTCCATCGCCGAGGCGCAGAGCCTCGCCTATCGCGGCGTCGAGGCGATCCAGTGGCCCGAAGGCTTCTGCCGGCGCGACATCGGCTTCCGGGCGGTGGCGCGGGAGCGCGGCTGAGACGGTCGGCGGGGCTCCTCCAGCGGGGGACGATCACCCTCCCCTGGAGCGGGAGGGTCGCCGGCGAAGCCGGCGGGGTGGGGTGAAACCGGCCTCTCCGAGTCGTCATGCGCAGTGTAGTGAATGGCGTGCATCACCCCACCCCGGACCTTCGGTCCGACCCTCCCCCTCCAGGGGAGGGTTTGTTCCCTGCTCCTGAGTCCGACCGCTCATCGATCCCGCAGGCATGGGCCGGACATCGGGGGCGGGCTATAAGGCCGATTCACCGCCACCCGCGAGGAGCGCCATGGCCGTTCTCATCAGGGATGCCGAAGTCGAGCATCTCATCCGCGAGCTGTCGATCCGCACCGGAGAAGCGATCACGGAGGCCGTGCGGATCTCCATCGCCGAGCGGCTCGCCCGCATGTCCCCGAACGAGCAGGAGATCGCCCGCCGCAGGCGCCGCCTGCGCGAGATCACCAATTATTTCGACGCCCTTCCGCGCCAGCAGGCCGCGGACGAGGATATCGAGGAGAACCTCGTCTGATGGTCGTCGACACCTCGGCGCTCGCCGCGATCCTGTTCAACGAGCCGGAACGCGCCTTCTTCACCGATCTCATCCTCCAGATGCCCGGCGTCGCGACCTCGACCGGCGTCGTCCTCGAAACGGACGTCCTGCTCCGCCGCCGCTTTCCGGGCTACGAGGGCAAGGCGCTGGACGAGCTGCTCGTGGTCCTCGGCATCGAGGTCGTGCCCTTCGACGAGACGCAGACGGCCCTCGCGCGGGCGGCCCTCGCCTCCTACGGGCAGGGGCGCCATCCGGCCGCGCTGACCTTCGGCGACTGCCTCGTCATGGGGCTCGCGCGCCAGCGCGCCGCCCCGCTCCTGTTCAAGGGCGACGGCTTCGCCCTGACCGATATCGAGCCCGCGTGGCTGCCCGAGGACCATCCGGCATGACCCGAGACCTCTTTCCCGGCTTCGACTCGCATTGGATCGACACCGAAGCGGGCCGCATCTTCGCGCGGGCCGGGGGAGAGGGGCCGCCGCTGCTCCTGCTGCACGGCTTCCCGCAGACCCATGCGGCCTGGCACAGGATCGCGCCGGCTCTCGCGCGGACCCACCGCGTCGTCTGTCCGGATCTGCGCGGCTATGGCTGGTCCTCCGTCCCGAGGGACGGAGAGGGCCATGAAACCTATTCGAAGCGGGCGATGGGCCGCGACGCCGTCGCCGTGATGGAGGCGCTCGGCCATGTCCATTTCGGCATCGTCGGGCACGACCGGGGCGGGCGCGTCGCCTATCGCCTCGCCCTCGACGAGCCCGGCCGGATCGAGCGCCTCGCGCTGCTCGACATCGTGCCGACCCTCGTCGCCTGGGAGCGGATCGAAGCCGGTCTCCAGCCCGCCGCCCATTGGGATTTCCTGAGCCGGCCCGCCCCGCTGCCCGAGGAGGAGATCGGACGCGATCCCCTGCCCTATTTCGAGGGCCTCATGCGCAAATGGTCCGGAAAGGGCGAGCTCGACATCTTCGATCCGGCCGCGCTCGAATCCTACCGCCAGAGCTGCAACGAACCGAACCGTATCCACGCCTTCTGCGAGGATTACCGGGCCGGACGCACGCTCGACCGCGAGCAGGACGCGCGCGACCTCGCCGCCGGCCGGACCATCGCCTGCCCGTCCTTCCTCGTCTGGAGCCGGGGCTATCTCGAGAAGGCCGGCGCGGAGGCTCCGCTCGAATCCTGGCGTCGCACCTTCGCGCCGCGCATCGACGGCGCGTCTGTCGATGGCGGCCACTTCCTGGCCGAGGAACGGCCGGACGAGACCCTCGCGGCTCTGCAGCGGTTTTTCGGCTGAGATCAGCCGCGGACGCGGATCGACGAGCGGCGGTGATGCCGGCGATGGGCACGGAAGCCCTCGTTGTTGAGCTGATAGCGCCAGAACGGCCCGCCGGGCGTATAGGTGCGCACGCCAAAGGCCTGGGTCCCGTGCTCCATCCGGGTCGTCTGGTGGACGTCGGAATGAGGCGTGTAATAGGGCGACGGACCGCCGAAATAGCCCGAATAGCCGAAGAAGGGCGGCACGCTTTCCGCCTGCGCGGCACCGGACAGAAGCGAGCCGGCGGCGATGGCGCCGAGCGCGAGACGTCTGATCGCGAGCAAGCCGACCCTCCCGGAAGCAATGACAACGGCTCGGATTATAGCAGGGACGCCGCGGCGGAGGGTGACAATCCTGCCGCAGATTGCGGCTTTGCCGACGCCACCCTCCCCTGGAGGGGGAGGGTCGGACCGAAGGGCCGGGGTGGGGTGACGCGCGGCCTACGGCTCGCAGGCGTTTGCGATGACCCGAGGTGGGTTTCACCCCACCCCGCCGGCTTCGCCGTCGACCCTCCCCCTCCAAGGGAGGGTTACCTACTTGCCGATCGCGGCCAGGAATTCGGCGCGGGTCTTGGCGTTCTCGCGGAAGATGCCGAGCATGCGGCTCGTCGTCATGACGGCCTCGCGGGCATGGACGCCGCGCGTCGTCATGCAGGCATGGGTCGCCTCGATCATGACCGCGACGCCGAGGGGTTGGAGTTCGGCCTGCAACGCGTCCGCGATCTCGGCCGTCAGCCGCTCCTGGATCTGGAGGCGGCGGGCGAAGGCCTGGACGAGGCGCGCGAGCTTCGAGATGCCGACGACGCGCTTCCTCGGCAGGTAGCCGACATGGACCTTGCCCTGGATGGGCGCCATGTGGTGCTCGCAATGCGAAGAGAAGGGGATGTCCTTCAGGATCACCATCTCGTCGTACTTGGCGATCTCCGAGAAGGTCCGGGCGAGGACGCTGGCGGGGTCCTGCCGATAGCCGGCGAACCAGTCCTCGTAGGCGCGCACGACGCGCGACGGCGTGTCGGCGAGGCCCTCGCGGCGCGGATCGTCGCCCGCCCAGCGGATGAGCGTGCGGACGGCCTCCTCGGCCTCCTCGCGCGTCGGGCGGCCCGCCCCCTCGTCGTTCCCCGCGCGGCCGGCCGGGAGTGCGTGCTCGTTCATCGTCAAACGCCTTCGTACTCGGCCCAGCTCTGCGGCGTCTCGTAGACGCGCACGGATGAGACGAGCGGCAGCAGCGGCTTCACGCGCTGCCAGATCCAGATCGCGATATGCTCCGCCGTCGGGTTCTCCAACCCTTCGACCTCGTTCAGGCAATGATGATCGAGCCGCTCGAGCAGCGGGGCGAAGACCGCCTCGACGTCGAAGAAGTCGATGACGAAGCCGCTGCGCGGGTCGACCGGCCCCTCGAGGGTCAGTTCGATCCTGTAGGAATGGCCGTGCATCCGGAAGCAGCGATGCGTCTCGGGCACGTTCGGCAGGCGGTGCGCCGCCTCGAAGGTGAAAGCCTGGGTGATCTTCATGGGGTCCCCTTTACGGGATACCGAGCCATTTGTGAGTCTGGAGGCTGAGACGCCAGCGCGGATGGGCCTTGCAATAGGCGACGGCGAGCGCGGTGTTCCGGGCGGAATCGGGGCCGTCCATCGGCTGGAGGCAGAAATCGTCGAAGGCGAGGCCGGCGAAGCGCTCCGGCGGCGCATCCTCCTGCGGATAGACGAGCTTCAGCTCGTTTCCGCGCGTCAGCCTGAGCGGCGCCTCGCCCTTGGGGCTGACGGCGATCCAGTCGATGCCGCGCGGCGGCTCGAGCGTGCCGTTCGTCTCGACGGCGATCTCGAACCCGCGCGCATGGAGCGCGTCGACCAGCGCCTCGTCCACCTGGAGCAGCGGCTCGCCCCCGGTCAGAACGCAGAAGCGGCGCTCCTCGCCCGGCCCCCAGCAGCCGGCGACCGCATCGGCGAGCGCCTCCGCGCCGCGGAAGAAGCCGCCCCCCTCCCCGTCGACGCCGACGAAATCGGTGTCGCAGAACCGGCACGCGGCCGCGGCCCGGTCGCCGTCGCGTCCGGTCCACAGGTTGCAGCCCGCGAAGCGGCAGAACACGGCGGCACGGCCGCTCTGCCGCCCCTCCCCCTGCAGCGTGTAGAAGATTTCCTTGACCGCGTAGCGCTTCACGAGCCGCTCCGCTCCTCGGGTGGTGCGGTATCCCGCAGCGGACGCTGCTCCATCAGCGCGAAGATCGCGAGCGCCGCCGCGAGCATTCCGACCGCGATGAAGAAGACGATCCGGAAAGCCGCCGCATCGACAGCACCGCGTCGCTCGAACCCTTCGACGGCGAGCCCGCCGCCGCCGAGCGCGATGGCGCCGAAGATCGCGACGATGATGGCGCCGGCGAGCTGACGCATGAAGTTCATGGTGGCGGTCGCGGTTCCGAGATGGTGGATCGGCGCGGCGTTCTGCAGGGCCACGGTGACGACCGGGAACACCGTGCCGATGCCGAAGGCCGTCCCGGCCAGCAGAACCTCGCACAGCCAGAAATGCTCGTCGCCCGCCAGGAGCGCGAAGGCGGCGAAGCAGAGGACGGACAATGCGAGTCCAGCGGTCGGCACGGCCTTGTAGTTCGCGACGACCGCCATGGTCCGGCCCGAGATCGTCGCGCCGATCGGCACGCCGATCATGAAGGGGATGAGCGCAAGGCCCGATTGCCGCGCGGACAGGCCGAGGCTGGTCTCGAAGAAGATCGGCACCATGATCGAGAGGCCGACATAGGTACCGACGCACAGGGCGCCGGAGAAGGTGGCGGCGGCAACGACGCGATCGGCAAGGATGGCGAGCGGGATCAGCGGCTCGTGCGCCGTCGCGAGGCGGGCGAAGAAGCCGATCCAGGCGAGGAGCGAGACCGCCGCGAGGCCCAGCACCTGAGGCGAGAGCCACGCATAGTCATGCCCTCCCCAATTCATCATCAGCATCAGGCTCGTCGTGGCGCCGACGAGGAGGACGGCGCCAGGCAGATCGAGCCGGTGCTGCCGCTCGCGCCGCGGCAACCGCTTGAGCTTGTCGTTGATGAGCCAGAAGGCGAACAGCCCGAGCGGCAGGTTGATCCAGAAGATCAGCGACCAGTGCAGCATCTGCGCGAAGAAGCCTCCGAGCACCGGCCCCAGCACGCTCGCGGCCGCGAAGACGCCGCCGAAATAGGCCTGGTAGCGCCCCCGTTCGCGCGGCGTCACCAGATCGGCGATGATCGTCTGGGCGAGAGCGATGAGGCCCCCTCCCCCAAGACCCTGAACGCCCCGCGCCAGGGCCAGCGTGAGGAGGGATGGGGCAAGGGCGCAGGCGATCGAGCCGATGATGAACACGGCGACGGCGACGAGCATCGTCACCCGCCGCCCATGCATGTCCGCGAACTTGCCGTAGAGCGGCGTCGCAATCGTCGAGGCGAGGAGATAGGCGGTGACGATCCAGGGCAGGTGCTGGACGTCGCCGAGTTCGCGGCCGATCGTCGGCATCGCGGTCGCGACGATGGTCCCGTCGAGGGCCGACAGGAACATCGCCAGCATCATGCCGATGAAGACCGACCTGATATCGGCCTGTGTCAGAGGCTGCCGGGCCGATCCCGGCCCGGCATCCGTGCCCATCGATCAGGCTGTCTTGGTCGCCGGGAAGTCGGCCAGGACGCGGTCGACGATCCCCTCGACACCGAACCGGATCGGATCGGTCGCCGGGAGACCATGCTCCTTCTCGAGACCCGCGAGATAGGTCTTCGCCTCCTCCTCGCCGAGAGCCTGCGTGTTCACCGAAATTCCGACCGGCTTGATGGCGGGGTTCGTCAGCTTGCCGCACTGGATGGTGAGGTCGATCACCTCCTGGATGGTCGGCAGCGGGTGCTGGACGCCGCGCATCGTCGTCCGGGTCGGCTCGTGGCAGACCACGAACGCGTCGGGCTGCGCGCCGTGCAGGAGGCCCATCGTGACGCCGGAGAAGGACGGGTGGAACAGCGAGCCCTGCCCCTCGACGAGATCCCAGTGACCCGGCGAACCCGCGGGGCTGATCCACTCGACGGCGCCGGAGATGAAGTCGGCCACGACCGCGTCGATCGCGACGCCCCGGCCGGAGATGAACACGCCCGTCTGACCCGTCGCCCGGAAATCGGCGTCGAGGCCGCGATCACGCATCGCCTTTTCCATCGCCAGCACGGTGTACTTCTTGCCGACCGAGCAATCCGTTCCGACCGTGAGCAGCCGCAGGCCGGGGCGCTTGGTGCCCTTGCCGGTGGCGAAGCGCTGGTCCGACATGCGGACGTCGTGGAGGGCGCGCCCGTGCTTCTGAGCAGCGGTCGCGATGCGCTCGTCGGTACCGAGACGGATATGCAGACCGCTGGCGACGTCCATGCCGGATTCCAGCGCCTCGATGATCGTGGGGATCCAGGCTTCGTTGAGCACGCCGCCCGCATTGACGATCCCGACGACGAGCGTCTTGGCGCCCTTCGCGGCCGCATCCTTCACCGACATGTCCGGAATGCCGAGATCCGCCTTGCATCCCGGGAGCCTGACCTGCCCGAGGCACCAGTCGCGGCGCCAATCCACGATCCCGTAAGCCGTCTTGGCCGCGAGCTTGTCCGGGACGTCGCCCAGGAACATCAGGTAGGGAGGGTTGATCTGCATCTCGGTAATCCGTCACGCGGTCTGGTCGGGCGGCCCGCCCCAGGGCGGGGGCTACGCGAGGTCTCTAGCGGCTGGAAGGGTGGCGGAAAAGCTTCTCTCTTGTGCATCCCCCCGGCGTTTCACGCAGACGGCGAGAAGACGATGCAGGTTGCAGGGAGGTGGAGCTGGCCGACACCGAATTCCGCGCCGTCCGCGCGAAGGAGACCATGACGTTTCGTTGACAGCGGGCTCTCGCCGCCGCATCGGCTTCGTCGGTCCAGTCCTCCGTCTCCATCCCTCGGGACCGAAGCCGCCGCCCCATGGAGTTTCACGTCTTCGCGGCCGTGCTCGCGGCCGCCGCACTGCATGCGGGCTGGAATGCGTTCCTGAAGCTCCGCCTCGAGCCGCTGCTGGCGATGACGCTGATCATGGGCTTCGCGGGGCTCGTCGCCCTCCCGGCCCTTATCGTGCTCGGGCTTCCGCCGCGGTCGTCCTGGCCTTGGCTCGCGACCTCGATCGCGCTCCATCTCGCCTATTCGATCGTTCTCACCTCAGCCTATGCTCGGGCCGATATGGGGCAGGTCTATCCGATCGCCCGCGGGGGCGCTCCGCTGATGACCGCGCTCGCCTCCGCGCTCCTGCTTCAGGAGCCCGTGAGCGCCTTGCAGCTCTTCGGCATCGCCTCTCTCGGCCTCGGCGTCGCCGCCATGTCGATCCTCGGCCGCCGGAGCGGTGGGCGCGTCGACCCTCTCGCCATCGGACTGGCGCTCCTGACGGCAGCGTCGATCTGCGGCTACACCCTGTCGGATGGCCTGGGCGCGCGGGCCTCCGGCAGTCCTCACGCCTATACGGCCGCACTCTTCGTCGCCGATGGCATCACGCTCTCGGCCTACGCCGCCTGGCGCCGGGGCGGCAAGAAGCTGAGGGAGGCACTCGGCTATTGGCGTCAGGGTGTCGTCGGCGGGACGATGTCTCTCGCCTCCTACTGGATCGCCATCTGGGCCATGACGATCGCACCGATCGCCCTCGTCGCGGCACTGCGGGAATCGAGCGTGCTGTTTGCCGTCGCGATCGCCGTGATCGTCGTCAAGGAACCGCTGCAATGGACGCGGGCGCTGGCGGCGGTGGTGATCCTCTTCGGCCTCGTGCTGGTGCGGCTCGGCTGAACCCGGCTCGCAGCGCTATTTCTTCATCACGAGCTGGGTCTGCGTCACCATCGCCGCGAGCTTGCCGTCCGGACGCGTGATCCGCGTCTGCCAGACCATCGTCGTGCGACCCCGGTGGAGCGGCGTCGCCTCGGCGCGGGCGAGGTCTCCGACCTTGATCGCGGCGAAGAAGTTCGTCTTGCTCTCGACGGTCGTCGTGCCGAAGCCCTCGGGCAGGTTCAGGAAGGTCGCGGTCCCGGCCGTGTTGTCGGCGAGCGCCATGATCGTCCCGCCGTGCAGCACGCCGTTCCGGTTGCTGTGGCGCTCCTCGACCAGAAGCTCGGCCACCACGCAGTCGCGCGAGGCGCTGACCGTCCTGAAGCCGAAACCCTGCGCCATCGGCGAATCGTTCAGCGCGAAGAGTTCGAGCAGGTCCTCGCCGGCATCGCTCATGACGAGTTCCTCAGCGCGGCAGGACCGAGGCGCCCATCAGGGCCTCGTCGATGGCCCGCGCGGCCTGGCGCCCCTCGCGGATCGCCCAGACGACGAGCGACTGGCCGCGCCGCATGTCGCCGGCGGCCCAGACCTTCTCGCGCGAGGTGCGGTAGTCGCTCTCGTTCGCGACCACGTTGCCGCGCCGATCGAGCGCGAAGCCGCCCTGTTCCAGCATCCCGGTCTTGAGGGAGCCGGCAAAGCCGATCGCCATGAAGACGAGATCCGCCGGGAGGACGAATTCGGAGCCCGGGATCGGCTGCCTCTTCTCGTCGACGCGGGCGCAGACGACACCCGTCACCTTGCCCTTGCGGCCCTCGAGCCGAAGCGTCGCGGTCTGGAACTCGCGCTCGGCACCTTCCGCCTGGCTCGACGAGGTGCGCATCTTGGTCGGCCAATAGGGCCACACGATCAGCTTGTCCTCGCGCTCCGGCGGACGGAGACGGATGTCGAGCTGGGTCACGGACAAGGCGCCCTGCCGGAAGGAGGTGCCGACGCAGTCCGAGGCCGTGTCGCCGCCGCCGATGACGACGACGTTCTTGCCGGTGGCGAGGATCGGCTCCTCGCTCGTCTCCGGCTCGCCACCGACGCGCCGGTTCGATTGGACCAGGAATGGCATGGCGAAATGCACGCCCACGAGCTCTTGCCCGGGAAGCTGCGGATCGCGCGGGTCCTCGGCACCGCCCGAGAGCAGGACGGCGTCGAACTCCTCCTCGATCGAGGACAGGCTGCGCGTCACGCCGACATGCACGCCGTAATGGAACACGACGCCTTCCGCCTCCATCTGCTGGACGCGCCGGTCGATGTGATGCTTCTCCATCTTGAAGTCGGGGATGCCGTAGCGCAGAAGGCCGCCCGCCTTCGGCTCGCGCTCGAAGACATGGACCTCATGGCCGACGCGCGCGAGCTGCTGGGCCGCGGCGAGGCCGGCCGGGCCGGAGCCGATCACGGCGACGCGCCGACCCGTCCGGATCGCGGCGGGTTCGGGCCGGATCCAGCCGCTGCTCCACGCCTTGTCCGCAATGGCCTGCTCGATCGTCTTGATGGCGACCGGCTGGTTCTCGAGATTCAGCGTGCACGCCTCCTCGCAGGGCGCGGGGCAGATGCGGCCGGTGAATTCCGGGAAGTTGTTCGTCGAGTGGAGGTTGCGCAGCGCCTCCTCCCAGTCCGACTGGTAGACGAGGTCGTTCCAATCCGGGATCTGGTTGTGCACCGGGCAGCCGGTCGGCCCATGGCAGAACGGAATGCCGCAATCCATGCAGCGGGCGGCCTGTTTGCGCAGATCGCCGTCATCCAGCGGGAGCGTGAACTCCCGGAAGTGGCGCACGCGATCGCCGGCGAGCTGATACTTCTGCTCCTGCCGGTCGTATTCCAGAAAGCCCGTGACCTTACCCATATCATCCACCCGTCATCCCGGCCGTCGCGACGCGACGAGCCGAGACCGTTAAACACTCGATCCGGTTGGCGATCCCGGATCGCCGCCTCGCGGCGTCCGGGACGGCATGACGTTATTCCGCCGCCTGGAGCATCCGTCCGCGCTCCATCTCGCGGATGGCGCGGCGGTACTCGACGGGCATCACCTTGACGAATTTCGTCCGGTACTCCGCCCAGTTGTCGAGGATGTCCTTCGCCTTCGCCGAGCCGGTATAGGCGAGGTGGTTCGTGAGGAGATCGGTGAGGCGCTCCTCGTCGCGGCCGGACATGTCGGACATGATGTCGATCCGTCCCTTCGTCTCGAGGTCGCCCGACTGATGCGTGCGCTGCATCAGGTCTTCCTCCTCCTCGACCGGCTCGAGATCGACCATGGAGAGGTTGCAGCGCTTGGCGAAGGTGCCGTCCTCGTCGAGGACATAGGCGATGCCGCCCGACATGCCGGCCGCGAAATTGCGCCCGGTATTGCCGATCACGACCACGACGCCGCCCGTCATGTACTCGCAGCCGTGATCGCCGGTCCCCTCGACCACGGCGATGGCGCCGGAGTTGCGCACCGCGAAGCGCTCGCCCGCGACGCCGCGGAAATAGCACTCGCCGGCGACCGCCCCGTACAGCACCGTATTGCCGACGATGATCGAGTTCTCCGCCACGGCCTGGGTCTCGGCCGACGGCTTGATGATGAGCTTGCCGCCTGAAAGGCCCTTGCCGACATAGTCGTTGGCATCGCCTTCCAGCGTCAGCGTCACGCCCGCGGCGAGCCAGGCGCCGAAGCTCTGGCCGGCCGTCCCGGTCAGCCGGATCGCGACGCTGTCGTCCGGTAGTCCCTCATGGCCGTGGGCCTTCGCGATCTCGCCCGAGAGCATCGCGCCGACGGTCCTGTCGACATTGGTCACGCGCTCCTCGATCGCGACGGGATCGCCGCCATCGATGACCGCGCGTGCCTGCGCGATCAGGCGGCGGTCGAGCACGTCCTCGATCGGATGGTGCTGGCGCTCGACATGGCGCGTGGCCATGCCCTCGCCCGCCTCGACACGGTGGAACATGCCGCTGAAATCGAGCCCGTTCGCCTTCCAGTGCTCCACCGCGGTCTCGCGGTCGAGATAGTCGGAGCGGCCGACGAGATCCTCGATCCGGCGCACGCCCATCGCCGCCATGAGCTCGCGCAGCTCCTCGGCGACGAAGAAGAAGTAGTTGATGACGTGCTCGGGCGCGCCCTTGAAGCGCTTCCTCAGCACCGGATCCTGGGTCGCGACGCCGACCGGGCAGGTGTTGAGGTGGCACTTGCGCATCATGATGCAGCCGGCCGCGATGAGCGGCGCGGTCGAGACGCCGATCTCGTCGGCGCCGAGCAGGAAGGCCACGAGCGAGTCGCGCCCCGTGCGGATGCCGCCATCGGCCTGGAGCGCGACGCGCCCGCGCAGCTTGTTCAGCACCAGCGTCTGATGCGTCTCGGCGAGGCCCATCTCCCAGGGCGAGCCGGCATGCTTGATCGAGGTGAGGGGCGCGGCGCCCGTGCCGCCCTCGAAGCCGGAGACCGTGATGTGGTCCGCGCGCGCCTTGGCGACGCCCGCGGCGACCGTGCCGACGCCGACCTCGGAGACGAGCTTGACCGAGACATCCGCCGCCGGGTTCACGTTCTTCAGGTCGAAGATGAGCTGGGCCAGGTCCTCGATCGAGTAGATGTCGTGATGGGGCGGCGGCGAGATCAGGCCGACGCCCGGCGTCGAGTGGCGGACCTTGGCGATCTTGGCATCGACCTTGTGGCCCGGAAGCTGGCCGCCCTCGCCGGGCTTCGCGCCCTGGGCGACCTTGATCTGCATCATGTCCGAATTGACGAGATACTCGGTCGTGACGCCGAAGCGGCCGGAGGCGATCTGCTTGATGGCCGAGCGCTTGGAGCGCCCGTCCGGCAGCGGCCGGTAGCGCTCGGACAGCTCCCCGCCCTCGCCCGTGTTCGACTTGCCGCCGATCGCGTTCATGGCGATGGCGAGCGTCTCGTGCGCCTCCCGCGAGATCGAGCCATAGGACATGGCGCCGGTCGAGAAGCGCTTGACGATGTCCGCGGCCGGCTCGACCTCCTCGATCGACACGGGAGCGAGGCCGATCTCCTCGGCGGACTTGATGCGGAAGAGGCCGCGCAGCGTCTTCAGCCGCTCGTCCTGCCGGTTCACCAGCCGCGCGAATTCCTGATAGCGCTCCTTGGCGTTGAGACGGACCGCGTGCTGCAGGGCCGCGACGCTGTCGGGCGTCCAGACGTGGTCCTCGCCGCGCAGCCGGTAGGCGTATTCACCGCCGATATCGAGGGCGTTGCGGTAGACCGGAGCGTCGCCGAAGGCGTCGTTGTGCCGGCGCATCGTCTCCTCGGCGATCTCGGCGAGGCCGACGCCCTCGATCTTGGTCGCCGTTCCGAAGAAATACTTGTCGACGAAGTCGGAACGCAGGCCGACCGCATCGAAGATCTGCGCGCCGCAATAGGATTGGTAGGTCGAGATGCCCATCTTGGACATGACCTTCAGGAGCGCCTTGTCGATCGACTTGATGTAGCGGTAGACGATCTCCTTCTCGTCCACCTCCGGCGGCATCTCGTCCTTCATGTCGAGCAGGGTCTCGAAGGCGAGATAGGGGTTGATGGCCTCCGCGCCGTAGCCGGCGAGGCAGGCGAAATGGTGCACCTCCCGCGCCTCGCCCGTCTCGAGCACGAGCCCGACGGAGGTGCGCAGCCCCTTGCGGATCAGGTTGTGATGCACCGCCGCCGTCGCCAGCAGCGCCGGGATCGGGATGCGGTCCGGCCCGACGGCCCGGTCCGACAGGACGATGATGTTGTAGCCGCCGAAGACGGCCGCGTCGGCGCGGTTGCAGAGCCGCTCGAGCGCCCCCTCGAGCCCCGCCGCCCCGCTCTCGCTCGGATAGGTGATGTCGAGCGTCTTGGTGTCGAACCGGTCCTCGAAATGGCCGATGGAGCGGATCTTCTCCAGATCCTCGTTGGTGAGGATGGGCTGGCGCACCTCCAGCCGCTTGCGCCGGCTCGTGCCTTCGAGGTCGAGGATGTTCGGCCGCGGCCCGATGAACGAGACGAGGCTCATGACGAGTTCCTCGCGGATCGGGTCGATCGGCGGGTTCGTCACCTGGGCGAAGTTCTGCTTGAAATAGGTGTAGAGCAGCTTGGAACGGGAGGAGATCGCCGAGATCGGCGTGTCCGTCCCCATCGAGCCGACGGCCTCCTGGCCGGTCACGGCCATGGGCTGCATCAGGAGCTTCAGGTCCTCCTGCGTGTAGCCAAAGACCTGCTGGCGATCGAGCAGTGAGACGTCGTGGCGCGGCTCGCGCGGCTGCACCTTGCGCAGATCCTCCAGCACGATCTGCGTGCGGCGCAGCCAATCCTTGTAGGGATTGGCGGTCGCGAGATCGCGCTTGATCTCCTCGTCCTCGACGATGCGGCCCTGTTCGAGGTCGATCAGCAGCATGCGGCCGGGCTGCAGGCGCCACTTCTGAACGATCGAGGATTCGGGGATCGGCAGCACGCCGGCCTCGGAGGCGAGGACGACGAGCCCGTCCTCCGTGACGAGGAAGCGGGCCGGGCGCAGGCCGTTGCGGTCGAGCGTCGCCCCGATCTGGCGCCCGTCGGTGAAGACGATCGCGGCCGGGCCGTCCCACGGCTCCATCAGCGCGGCGTGATACTCGTAGAAGGCGCGCCGGTCCTCGTCCATGAGCGGGTTGCCGGCCCAGGCCTCGGGCACGAGCATCATCATGGCATGGGTCAGCGAGTAGCCGCCGCGCACGAGGAATTCGAGCGCGTTGTCGAAACAGGCCGTGTCGGACTGGCCTTCGTAGGAGATCGGCCAGAGCTTGGAGATGTCGTTGCCGAACAGCTCCGAATCCACCGAGGCCTGCCGCGCGGCCATCCAGTTCACGTTGCCGCGCAGCGTGTTGATCTCGCCGTTATGGGCGACGAAGCGGTACGGATGGGCGAGACGCCAGGACGGGAAGGTGTTGGTCGCGAAGCGCTGGTGGACGAGGGCGAGCGCGCTCTCGAAGCGCGGATCCTCGAGGTCCCGGTAGTAGTGACCGAGCTCGTGGACGAGCACCATGCCCTTGTAGACGATGGTCCGCGACGAGAGGCAGACCGGGTAGAATTCGAGGAGCTTCGGATCGCGCCGCTCGTAGACGGCGTTCGAGATCACCTTGCGGACGATGTAGAGCTGACGCTCGAAGACGTCGGCATCCTCGACCGCCTTCGGCGAGGTGATGAAGATCTGACGCTGGCGCGGCTCGGTCGCCCGGACGGAGTCGCTGAGGTCCTCGGAGCGGACCGGCACTTCGCGCCAGCCGAGCAGGGTCAGCCCCTCGTCGGCGACCGCTTGCGTGACGATGGCCTCGACCTCGCGGCAGGCCTCCGCGTCACGCGGCATGAACAGGTGGCCGATGCCGTAGGAACCGGGCTCCGGCAGGGCGATGCCGAGCGTCGCGCATTCCTCGGCGAAGAAGCGATGCGGGATCTGGACGAGGATGCCGCATCCGTCGCCCATGGTCGGGTCGCCGCCGACGGCGCCGCGATGATCGATGTTCTTGAGGATCTGCAGCCCCTGCTGCACGATCGCGTGGGTCTTGCGGTTGTGGATGTCGGCAACCATGCCGACGCCGCAGGAATCCTTTTCCTGAGAGGGATCGTAGAGGCCCTGGGCCGACGGAAGCAGCGGATCCACCGCCTGCACCGACGGCCGCGTCGCGGCCTCTACGTGCCGGTCTCCTTCGATGATGAGTCTCTTCCGCATCGTCCCCTGCCTTGCCCGTCTTCGAGAACGGACTTTGCCGTGTCTCGCCCGGAGCGATTGTGGGGATCGTCCCGGGTCGTTCGTCGCCTATCAGGCGGCCGCGACCCGATTTTCGCGCCCGCCGCAGGCGGGCGCGCGCAGCTTCAGCTCAGCCGCGCAAACCCGCAAACACCCTCGCGGGTGTCTTCCGTGTCTCGTTTCGTCGTCGTCTCGGTAGCCACGCCAAAGGCCTCTCGGACGCCCGAAACCGGGCTGGTTAGGACAGTATACCTGTCCTACTTTTGAACCGTGCCAGATTTTCCCGCACCGCACAAGCGGGTATGCGGCCCGTCATCATCAAAAAACGACAGCCTTGCCGGCTCGTGCTCCCTGGCCCATCTGGCTGGGCGCACGGCGTCAGCAGCCGGGCGGGGAGGCCCCAAAGCATGGACCTGAATTTCGCCAGCGACAACATCGAGGGTGCGAGTGCTCCGGTTCTCGATGCCGTGCTGCGGGCCAATGCGGGCCCCGCTCCGGCCTATGGCGCCGATCCCTGGACCGCGCGAGTCGAGTCGCGCTTCGCCGCGATGTTCGAGCGCGAGGTCGCGGTCTTCCCGGTCGCGACGGGCACCGTCGCCAATGCCCTGTCGATCGCGGCCTCGGTCTCGCCCTGGGGATCCTGCCTCTGCCATTTCGAATCCCACGTCATCGACGACGAATGCGGAGCTCCGGAATTCTATGCCCACGGCGCCAAGCTGATCGGCCTGCCGGGCACGGGCTGCAAGCTCGTTGCAGCGGAGGTCGCGGCGGCTCATGACGCCCTGCCGAAGGCGGTCAAGCAGATGCCGCCGCAGGCGCTCTCCATCGCCCAGGCGACGGAAAGCGGGCTCGTCTATTCCGTGTCCGAGATCGCGGCGCTCGGCGAGGTTTGCCGCTCCCGCCAACTCGCCTTCCACATGGACGGGGCGCGCTTCGCGAACGCGCTCGTGCGGCTCGGCTGCACGCCGGCGGAGATGACGTGGAAGGCCGGGATCGACATCCTGTCCTTCGGCGCGACGAAGAACGGCTGCCTCGCGGCCGAGGCCGTCATCGTGTTCGACCCGGCACTCGCCGCCAGCATCGCCTATCGCCGCAAGCGCGCCGGGCACACCTTCTCGAAGGCCCGCTTCATCGCGGCTCAGTTGGAAGCCTATCTCGACGGCGACCATTGGCTCGCCAATGCGCGCCACGCGAATGCGATGGCCGAGCGGCTCGCGCGCGGCCTCCTCGCCCTGCCGGGCGTGCGGGCAGCCTGGCCGGCCGAGACCAACAGCCTCTTCGCGATCATGCCCGAGGGGCTCGACCGGGCGCTGCGGAATGCGGGCGCGCTCTATCATCCATGGTCGGCCCGTGCGCTCGCTCCCGAGGAGACGGTGAATCCGGGCGAAGTGCTGGTGCGGCTCGTCACCTCGTTCGCGACGAGCGAGGCGAAGGTCGATTCCCTCCTGGCGGCCGCGCGCTCGGCCGGCGGCGCGTCTTGACGCGTCACGAGTGTTGACGAACCGTTACTTCGCCCCGCCGCCGCCCCAATCTGCAACGATGGTCGCGGCAACGAGTGTCCGACAGGGTGTCCCATGTCTCTCATGCGCATGACGCTTCTGCGCTCGACGCTGCTTGCCGCCTCCGCTCTCGCGGCCGGCGCCGCGTCGGCCCAGTATTACTACGGGCCGCCGCCCGCCCCCTACGCCTATAACGCGCCGCCTCCCATGGTCGGCTACGGGCCGCCGCCGCCCATGTATGGCGGATATTACGACGAGGCGCCCCGGCCCGGCCCGCGGCCGATCTCCGCCCGGACGGTCGTCAACCACCTCCAGGCCATGGGCTACCGTCAGGTCGGGCGTCCCCGCTTCACGGGATCGCTCTACATCGTGCAGGCCACCGCCCCTGACGGCATGCGCCAGGAGGTCACCGTCGACGCGATCCGCGGGATGATCCTGAACCGTGTCGTCATCGCCGGCCCCTCCCCCGACCGGTGGGGTCCGGAGCCGAGCGTCGAGCGGCCGCGGCGCCAGCCGCCCCGCCGGGAGGCCGCGCGGCAGCCTGCGGAGACCCGCGATCCGGTGGAGGTCGACCGTCCGGCCTCGTCGGGCGGTCCCGGCCTGCCTCCGCCCGCCGATCCGCGGCTGGACCCGTCGGCCGAGCCGCGCCAGCCGCGCGCCACGCGCCCGCCGGAGCGGCGCACGCCGGACCGCGAGGCCAAGGCCGAGCCGCCCCGCTCGTCGAAACCCGCCGATACGCCGCGACCCTACGCGATCGATCCGGCGCCGGCCGCACCGGCAGCGCCCGCGCCGAAGCCGGCAGCGAAGCCCTCGGCGCCCCCAGCCACGACGACCCCAGCCACGACGACCCCTCCCGCTTCGACGGCCGATTCGCAGCCGAGGTCGGACCGGCCCGTACGCGTGATCCAGGGGGTGACGCCGATGGCGGGCAATCAGATCAACGGGGAGGCCGGTGGCTCGGACCTGTCGCAGCTCGACAGCCTGCCGCAGCCTCCCTCCCCGGCGCCGCCGACCGGCGAGTAGGACAACGAAAAACGCCCCGGCTGGCCGGGGCGCGGAAGGCCGGCGGCTGACGCCGCCGGCAACGGGATCAGGAGACGGTCAGGCGGCCGCCTTGATGTTCTCGATGGTCTTCGGAGCCGAACCGGCGATCGCGATCTGGCGCGGCTTCTTCGCCTCCGGAATCTCGCGCACGAGATCGATGTGCAGGAGCCCGTTCTCGAGCGACGCACCCGTGACCTGGACGTAATCGGCCAGCTGGAAGCGGCGTTCGAAGCTGCGGGCCGCGATGCCCTGGTAGAGCACGTCCGCCTTCCGGTCCTGGTCGAGCGTCTTCTCGCCCTTGACGGAGAGCGTGTTCTCCTTCGACTCGATGGCGAGGTCGCCCTGGGTGAAGCCGGCCACCGCGATCGAGATGCGATAGGCGTTCTCGCCGGTGCGCTCGATGTTGTAGGGCGGATAAGATGGTGCGGACTCGACGCCGCCAAGATTGTCGAGCATCGAAAACAGACGGTCGAAACCGACGGTGTTCCGGTAGAGGGGAGCAAGATCGTACTGTCGCATGGCATATCCTCCGTAAAGCGACATGCAAACCAAGATCCGCCCGAGGGCCGGATCTTGTGCCGCCGTCATGGCCGGCACGTGCGGGAGGTGGTTAGGGGTCTTCGAACCGTCAAGACCTTGCCATCGAAAAATCATTGCATCCGGGCACATCCTCGGAGCTGAAAGCGAGATCGTGTTGGAGCTGCTCGACCGACCCCAGAACCCGATCCCACCCGCAGGCGCCTGTGCGCCCCTCGTCACGCGGGACGGCGTCAGACTCCGGGTCGCGTCCTGGCCTCGGCTCGCGGGAGCGGAGCCGCGGGGAACCGTCCTGCTTCTTCAGGGACGGGCCGAATTCATCGAGAAGTATTTCGAGACCATCGACGCGCTGCTCGCGCGCGGCTTCGCCGTCGTCACCTTCGATTGGCGTGGCCAGGGGCGGTCCGACCGGGCCCTCCCGAACCGGCAACTCGGCCATGTCGCGCGGTTCGACGACTTCCTGCTCGATTACGAGGCCGTCCACGCGACGATCGCGGACGAGCGGGTGGTCGTCCTCGCCCATTCGATGGGGGCGGCCGTCGCGCTCGAAGCGGCCCATGACGGCCGGCTGCAGGCCGAGCGCCTCGCCTGCACGAATCCCATGGTGGGGCTGAGCCTCGTGAGGGCTCCGGCTTTCTCGAGGCGCCTCGCCCGTGTGCTCGCGCGGGCCGGCCTCGGGCGGCGGATCGTTCCGAACGGCGAGTTGCACTCGATCTCGATGCGCCCCTTCCCCGGCAACCGCCTGTCGACCGACGAGGCCCGCTACGCGCGCAACGCCGAACTGTCCCGCCTCCTCGAATGGGCCGCGATCGGCTCCCCGACGATCGGCTGGCTGGATACGGCCTACGCCGCCATGGAGCGGCTGATGAGCCCGGGCTACGCCGCCGCGATCGACATCCCGACGCTCCTCGTGCTCAGCGGCAGCGATCCGGTCTGCTCGACGCCGGCCATGACCGCCTTCGGCCACGCGCTGGGCCGCGGCCACGTGCTGACCATTCCGGAGGCGCGCCACGAGATCCTGATGGAGACCGACGCCATCCTCGCGACCTTCTGGGCGGCCTTCGACGGATTCGTCGCCGAAGCGGCCGACCTGCCGGTGAACGAAGTCGCCTGAGGACGTCGCCCCGAGCGCATCCTCAGAGGCGCGCGAGCAGGTCCTTCAGATGGGCCAGCATGGCATCGCGGGCGCGCGGGCCGCCATAGCCTTCCGTCTTGACCTCGTCCCGGATCAGCCGGGCGAAGACGAGCCGTTTCGCGCCCCGCTCGGCAATGCCG
This sequence comes from Enterovirga rhinocerotis, assembly GCF_004363955.1. GTDB lineage: Bacteria > Pseudomonadota > Alphaproteobacteria > Rhizobiales > Beijerinckiaceae > Enterovirga > Enterovirga rhinocerotis. The sequence continues at coordinate 1,058,687 of NZ_SNZR01000011.1, read as the reverse complement.
ACGAACCAGCCGATCTGCCGGACCCTGTCGAGGGACCCGTCGGGGCGGCGCGCGAAGCCGCTGCCGGTCTTGCCGCGCAAAGTCCAGCCGGGCGCCGACCCGAAATCGGGCATGATCGCGAGCGTCTTCGCCGCGGCATCGGAGGGGTCGGAGAGGAGTTTGCGGAGGAAGGCGATCTGCTCCTCGGGCGAGATCGCGAGCGATGAACTGAGCCAGGCATGGGTCAGGCCGTCATCCCGGCCCGGCTGGCCCGACAGGTCCCGGTTGCCATAGGCGAGCCGGTCGACGGCGCCCTGGAAGCGCTTCATGCCGAGCCGCCGCGTCAACTCCTGCGAGTACCAGACGACCGAGTCGCGCTCCCAGATCGTCGGATCGACCGGTCCCTTCCAGCTCGGCAGGAGCGTCTCGTCGCCGCGCTGCGGCGTCCAGACGGGGGCATGGGAATCCTGGAGGATACCCTCCTCGAAGCCGATCAAGGCGAGCGGAACCTTGAAGGTCGAGGCCGGCGTGACGCGCTCCGCGCAGGCGAGGCCCTGCCGCTCGACCACGGCTCCCGTGGCGGCATCCACGACGAGCGAGCAGGCCGGCTCCTGCGCCGGGGCGGCAAAGGCCGAGGCGAGGAGGACGAGGAGGACGGCGAGATGCCTCATGCTTTGCTCCCAGGCGGCACCGAAGGACCCTATCGGACCGACCTCAAGTACGCGAAACTTTGACCGGGCCGCGCGACCACATCGGGGGCCGTCGCGACGATGAGGCTCGCGGTACGGCGATAGGTGGCCTCGAGATCGCGGGGAAGACGCGGTGCTCCTGACTCTCGGGGTTCCACCGCTAGTCGACGAAAAATGCAAGCATTGTACACATCCGATATTGGATCGATGCGACCTCGATCCGACCTTCGCTGCGATCGGATCACGATGCTCTGGAAATCGAGGCTGTCTCTTTGGCGCGATGCGCGGACGCCATCGAAAATTTCCCACGCGAAACCGGCATTCCGGTCGATGATCACGTCGCCGAGAAAGGTTCCAAGATCGAGAATGACGTTGTAACCGAGTCTGGCCCCGGTCCATTCGGGAAAACGGCCTTCGAAACTCCTGTCGAAAACGATCGGCGGAAGATACGGTCCATATTTTCTAATCCAATGATCGATATCATCAAGAGATTGATCTGTACTATTAAGATCTATTCCAAATTTTCTAAAAAATCTAACTAGATTCCTCTTTCTTTCAATGCGTTTAGAAAGAAAGTATTCAAAATTTATAGCAGCCTGCTCAGCCGACATCGAATATGAAAAACCGGGAACCGGCGGTGAAAATACTGGATAATCCTTTATATGCCGACGCAATCTGGAGCGCGCCAGAAGATGATGGGGCATCCATACCCACAATCGATGTATTTTTTCCGAACTGCGATCATACATGATCGGATCCGGTTGCGGCCCGCCAATCTCATTTACGAATTTCTGGGTTTCTTTGACCTTTCGTTCCCGATACATACTGTCTTTGACAGTGACAACGAATGGAAATTCATAGTCACCATCGATTCCGGCGAGCCGGAATTCGAGCGCTGGGAAAGCGCAGCCCAGGTGACGCACCAGTGGGCTGATGGGCATGTCCTTGGTCGTAAACCTCAGCACGAGCCTGCCAGTCTGCTCCTGCTCCGCGGCGAGGTCGGTGAGGTAATGGGCCCCTCCCCAATGGTCGAAGGCCCAACTCTCGCGGTCCCAGTATCCCGTCGCTGCGTGGCTCTCGATGGCGGCGCGCCCAGCCGCGATCACCTCGGGGTGTTTCTTCTCGAGCCAATTGAGAAGCTGCTCATGTGTCTTGATGCGCCGTTTCCGGCATTCCGGCTGATCGAGGACGCTTGGCGCCGATATTTCGATCCCTTCGATGATCCTGAGAGGCGTACGCCCGGTCAGAGCTTCGACCCCGACCTCGATATCACGGCCGAACAGGGTGGAGATCGATACGCCCGGCAGCGTCCGGGGCACGGGGATGATCCGCTCGGGCTCCAACCCACACCAGGCGCCATCCTCGCCTTTCGTCAGGCAGCGCCGGGCAAAATCCGACACGGCCTCCGGATCACCCGATACCGTCAGGGCCTGTGCGAAATAGGTGCCCATCTCAAGCCGAAACCCCGCCATCGGCCGTGCGCGTCGCCGCGACCAGCCAGGCGAGCGTCGCCGGATCGGCCTCCGGCGCGAGATAGAGGATGACGGGCGTGTCGTAGGGGTGGAGGTCCTTCAGGGCGGCCGTGAGAGCCTCCCGCCGGGCCTCGACGGTCTTGATGATCCCGACGACCTCTTCGCCCTGCTCGATCCTGCCTTCCCAGCGATAGACCGACCGCATCCCCGGCAGGATGTTGAGGCAGGCGGCGAGGCCGTCCCGGACCAGCGGCTCGCCGATGGCGAGCGCGGTCTTCTCGTCGGGAAAGGTCGTGTAGACGAGGAGGGGCTGCTCGATCATGGCTGTCCTCGATCGATCGGGCGTTCTCAGGCGACCCGCGTGCCTCGTCCGTCAACGCTTCGCGGTGACGCCTTCTCCCGCGATGGGATCCGGTCTTGAACGGCTAGCTCCGCCGATCACGCCCATTCGCGCTGGGCGAGCTTCGCCTCGTAATCCTGGATCGCCGTGTTCTTCTCGAGCGTCAGGCCGATATCGTCGAGGCCGTTCAGCAGGCAATGCTTGCGGAAGGGATCGATCTCGAAATGGAGGGTGCCGCCGTCCGGCCCCTTGATGGTCTGGCTTTCGAGGTCGATCGTCAACGTCGCGTTGGCGCCGCGGTCGGCATCGTCCATCAGCTTCTCGAGATCCTCGGGAGAGACCTTGATCGGCAGGACGCCGTTCTTGAAGCAGTTGTTGTAGAAGATGTCCGCGAAGCTCGTCGAGATCACGCAGCGGATACCGAAATCGAGCAGCGCCCAGGGCGCATGCTCGCGCGAGGAGCCGCAGCCGAAATTGTCGCCCGCGACGATGACCTCGGCCTTCCGGTAGGCCGGCTTGTTCAGGACGAAATCCGGGTTCTCGGACCCGTCGTCGTTATAGCGCTTCTCGGCGAAGAGACCCTTGCCGAGCCCCGTGCGCTTGATCGTCTTGAGGTAGTTCTTCGGGATGATCTGGTCGGTGTCGATATTGACGGTCGGCATCGGGGCCGCGACGCCGGTCAGGGTCGTGAAGGCTTGCATGGCAGGGCTCTTTTCCTCTGACCCTGATCTAACCCAGCGAGGCGCGAGGTCAAGCAAGGGTAGTCCGGCGGCGCTCGCCCGCGCGGGATCGCGGCCATCAACGGCCCGGTAACAAATCCGTAACCATCTTGCGCTAGACAGACGGGAAGCGGGTCTCCCGCTTCGACCCAGAGACGGGAGGGACCGCGGATGAACCGGCCCTCCCGCTTTGGAGTCGGCAATCAGGCGGTCAGTCGCCTTCGCCGGGATTCGGCGACAGAAGCTCCAGCTTCCCAGGCTTCCCATCCCAATCCTTGGAATCCTCCGGCGGGTTCCGCTTGCGCGTGATGTTGGGCCAGTTCTTCACGAAATCGGCGTTCAGCGTCAGCCACTGGTCGAGGCCCGGCTCGGTATCGGGCTTGATCGCCTCGGCCGGGCATTCCGGCTCGCAGACACCGCAATCGATGCACTCGTCCGGATGGATGACGAGGAAATTCTCGCCCTCGTAGAAGCAGTCGACCGGACACACCTCCACGCAGTCCATGTACTTGCACTTGATGCAGTTCTCGGTGACGACGTAGGTCATCTCTGGGTCCTGGGCGCGGTCCGGCGCTGCGGATGGGCGACCGATCTTGGCGGGGGCGGGGTTTCTACATTCGGTCGGCGAGATACGCCTCGCACTCTTCCCGGTGGGTTAATCATCCGGCGCCGCCGTGACAAGGGCAGCGTTGTCGCCCCCGTCCAGCGTTTCGTACAGGCGTCTCGCTTCCTCGAACGGACCTCGGCGCAGGCCCGGGTCCAGAATCCGCACGACCGCCGTCCGATGAGCGACCGCGATCGTCAGGACATCGCCGGGGCCGACCGCCTTCGCCGGAACCTGGCTGCGGACGCCGTTGACGCGGACATGCCCTGCCTCGACGAGCTTCGCGGCGAGCGTGCGGGTCTTCGCGAAGCGAGCGAACCAGAGCCACTTGTCGAGGCGCTGGCGTCCCTCGCTCACGCGCGCACCGTCCGATCCAGCGCGCCCGTCATTGCCCGTCCGGCTTGCCCTCGAGCTTGGCCTTCAGGGCCGCGAGCTTCGCGAAGGGCGAATCCGGATCGGGCTGGCGCTCGCGCCGCTCGGGCCGGTTCTCGAAGCGCGGCCGCTCGTCGCGACCGGGCCGCCGATCCGGCCTGCCGCCGCCCGGACGCCCCTCGCCTCCCGGAGGCCGGTTGCCCGCCCCGCCGGCCGGGCCGCGTCCGCCGCGCCCGAAGGCTCCGCCCGGACCGGCCTGAGGCCGTCCCGACGGCCGGCCGCCATCGCGGCGCTGCTGTCCGTCGCGCTGGCCATCTCGCTGGCCGTCCTGGGCCTGAGCGCCCGGCGCCTGTCCGTCCGGCCTCCTGTCGCCGCGGGGACGCTGATCCTGCCCCCGGCGATTGTCGCGACCGCGCGGATGCTGCTCGCGGCGAAAGCGCTGCAGCCGCCAGATCTGTACCTCCGCAGGCGCCTCCGGTTCGGCGGGCGCTTCGGGGACGGCCGGCTCGGCCGCCGCCAGGTCCGCATCGGCGACGGGCGCCGTCGGGTCGATCTCTGCGGCCTCCTCCGGAGCGGATTCGGCCTCGGCCGCCGGCTCCGGAACGGGCTCGCCCTCCGAAACCGCCTCGGTCGTCGGAGCAGGCTCGGGAGCCGACGCCTCCGGCTCGATCGTGGCCTCCGCCTCGGCGGGCGCGATGGCCGCTTCCGGCTCGGCGAGATCCGGCGCGGTCTCGGCGACCTCGTCCGGTGTCGGATCGGCGAGCGGCGCGGTCTCCGCCTCGTCGGTGGCACCGTCAGTGGACGCGGCCGCATCCGGCTCGTCCTGGATGCCGGGATCGGGCTCGTCGGCAGCGGCGGTCGCGCCGATCTCGACGACATGACCTTCGGGCGGAGCCTCGGCTTCCGCGACGGGTTCGGTTCCCTCGACCTCGGCCGCTGCCTCGGAAGCCGCTGCCTCGGAAGCCGGCGCGTCGGAGGGTGCTTCGGGCGCCGCTGCCGGAACAGGCTTCGGCCGGGCCGGAACGAGCGCGACGGTGATGGCGGGACCGGGCCGCGTCTCGGCCACGTAGCCGAGCGACTTCAGGATCTCGGCGAACCCATCGCCCGAGGTGCCGACGAGCGAGGTCATCGAGCCGGTCTGGACGAAGCCCTCGTCATCGGCGGCGCCGGGCGGCGGCTCGCCGGCCGTCGTGCCGGGCCGATACGCGATGGCCGGCCGGATGAGGTCGGCGAGGCGCTCGAGGATATCGACGCGGACCGCGCGGGTCGGGAAGGCGCGGAATCCGGCGGCGAGGTAGAGGCCCCTTGCGATCTCGGCCTCGACCGGGAACGAGGTGCGGCCCGAACCGGCCAGATGCGCGATCTCGTCGATGCCGCGCTGATCGAGGCCGCCATGGCGCAGCGCCCAGAGCTGCGCGGCGAGGATCCGCGGCCCGGGCTTCACGAGCGCCGGCATGTAGACGTGGTAGGCGCCGAACCGGACGCCCTTCTGGCGGAGGGCGGCGCGGCCGGCCTGGTCGAGGCTCTTGAGGTCCTGCGCCACCTTGGCCCGCTCGAGGATGCCGAGCGCCTCCGAGACGCGGAAGGCGATGCCGCGGGCGAGGCCGGTGAGGTCGGCGGCCGTCTCGAGCTCCTGGGCGGGGCCGAGCAGCCGGACGATATAGGCCTTCAGCCAGGCCTTCAGCCGGTTGTCGACCTTCTCGCGGGCCGGGCCGGTGAGTTGATCGTCGGCGAGGATTCGGACGGTCGGCCGGTAGATGTGATCGCCCGGCTCGAGCTTTCCGACCGGATCGCCGGTCCAGCGGATGGTGCCGTCGTTCGACAGGACGAGCGAGGTATCCGGCGCCGAGGAGAAGCGCTCGGCGCGGCCTTCGATCTCGCCCGCGAGCGCCTGAGCCGCCGCATTGCGCAAAGCGGCCCGCGCCTCGGTCCCCTCCGCCGCCGGATCGGGCACGAAGGAGAAGCCGAGGAGTTGGCCCACATGCTGGCCCTCCACGGTGACCTCTCCTGAGGCGGTGATCTCGGCTTCCATACTGGCCTTCTCTCTCAGGCGGCGCATGAGCACGCTCGTGCGACGATCCACGAACCGGGCCGCCAGACGCTCGTGCAGGGCATCGGAAAGGCTGTCCTCTATCCGACGCGTCACGCCCTGCCAATGCTCCGGATCAGGCAACCAGTCCGGCCGGTTCGCGACGAAGGACCATGTGCGCACATGCGCGAGGCGTTGGGACAGCGTGTCGATGTCGCCATTGGTGCGGTCGACCATCGCCAATTGCCGGGCGAACCAATCCGCCGGAACGCGTCCCTGCTTCATCAGGAAGGCGAAGATGCCGCCGACGAGATCGGCATGTCCGGCCGGCGAGACGCGCCGGTAATCGGGCAGCGCGCAGACCTCCCAGAGCCGCCTCACGGCCGCAGCGCTCGAGGCGAGCCGCCTCGGCTCCTCCTCGCGGGCGAGGATGACGAGCGCGGCCTCGTCGTCGGCGACGAGGGCGCGGGTGAGCCCGGGCTCGTCGGGAATCTCGCCGAGCGTCGCGAGAAGCCCGTTCAGGCTGCGCAGGTCGAGGTCGCGGCTGCGCCATTGCAGGATGCGCAGCGGATCGAAGCGGTGATTCTCGACCGCGTCGACGAGTTCCGGGTCGAAGGGCTCGCAGCGACCGGTCGAGCCGAAGGTGCCGTCGCGCATGTGGCGCCCGGCGCGCCCCGCGATCTGGCCGACCTCGGCGGGATTGAGGTCGCGGAACTGGAAGCCGTCGAATTTCTGGCGCGCGGCGAAGGCGACGTGGTGGACGTCGAGATTGAGCCCCATCCCGATCGCGTCGGTCGCGACGAGATAATCGACCTCGCCCGCCTCGAAGAGCGCGACCTGGGCGTTCCGCGTCCGGGGCGACAGGGCTCCGAGCACGACGGCCGCCCCGCCGCGATGGCGCCGGATGAGTTCGGCGATGGCGTAGACCTCCTCGGCCGAGAAGGCGACGATGGCCGAGCGTGACGGCAGGCGGGAGATCTTCTTGTCGCCGGCGAAGGCGAGGGTCGACAGGCGCGGACGCGTGACGACATTCACGCCCGGCAGCAGCTTCTCGACCAGCGGCTTCATCGTGAGGGAGCCGATGAGGAGCGTCTCCTCGCGGCCGCGATGGTTCAGGATCCGGTCGGTGAAGACATGGCCGCGGTCGAGATCGGAGGCGAGCTGGATTTCGTCGATGGCGACGAAGGCGACGTCGAGATCGCGCGGCATGGCCTCGACGGTCGCGATCCAGTAGCGCGCCTTGTCCGGCTTGATCTTCTCCTCGCCCGTGATGAGCGCGACCTGTTCCGGGCCGACCCTCTCGACGACGCGGCTATAGACCTCGCGGGCGAGGAGCCGCAGCGGCAGGCCGATGATGCCGGAGGAATGCGCGACCATCCGCTCGATGGCGAGATGCGTCTTGCCGGTATTGGTCGGCCCGAGCACCGCGGTGACGCCGCGGGCGCGCGAAATCCGATTGAGAGGCGGTGGCATCGAGTGCGGAGAACTCCGGCGATGCGGACGGGACGACCCGCTCCCTATAGACCCCGCCCCGGTATTTGGCACCTCGGGGCGTTCGGCCCTGGTCGGAGCGAGGCTCTCGCCTTCCGAGCGACCTCAGCGCCCGTTCACGGCCCAGCGCTGTGCCTCCACCACGCTCAGCCCGACCATGGTCTGGACCGAAATGCGGATCGGCACGAGGAGGCGAGTGCCCTGGACCGGCGCCAGCCAGACCGACATCTCGCGGTTGTTCCGCATGAACTCGACGGATGGCCTGTCGGCGCGATGGCCGGCGACCGGCCTGTAGCGGACGTTGCAGACGACGACCGGGCCGGTGAAACCGGGCTTCCGCACGACGCGCATGCCGCCATAGCTCATCACGATGTCGAAGCGCTGCGTGCCGTCGAAGACCGGAACGGTGCGGTTGCAATTGGCCGCGTCGTCGAGCTTGCCGGGATTGGCGGCGACGGTGACGAGGCCGCTCAGCGGGTCGACGATGTTGCGCCGGTCGTTGTCGCTCAGCGGCACGACCTCGTGGCGCCGCTCGAAGGGCGGCACGATCGAGATCGAGGTGACGTTGCCCGAGGCGACGCCCATCATCACCGTGCGTTCGTTCGACCCCGACCGGGCCTGGGCCGAGAAGCCGTTCGACACAACCCGCGCGTTGGACACGACACCCCGCGCCGCGGCGCCGCCGACGGAATTACCGGACAGCGCACCGACGAGCCCGGTCAGCTTGCCGGTGAGCTTCATATCGTACCGGGTATCGTCGAAGGTTCCGTCGAGCCCCGCATTGCCGAGCGCGAGGCCGGCCAGCGTGATCGCGTAATCGACGCGGAGCGAAGCCGACTGCGCCGACGCGGCCGATGGAGCGACCACGGACAGGGCGGCAAATGCGAAGGACAGACGCTTGAGAAGACGCATGGCGCGGATCGGGCCGAATCAGTGGTTGGCTAGGACTCGCATGGAGAGATTGCCAAATCGAGGCGAAGCTGGAACTACGCCCGGCGCCGCGGCTTGACGGCCGATGCGATCGGAGAAGCGGGCGTGACGATGCGACGTGTGATGACGCTGGCTCTGGCGCTGGCCGGATCGATGGGCATCGCCCTGGCGATGACCGGGCAGGTCCGAGCCGCAGAGCCCGCACCCGCCGTCACGGCGGCCGGTGCCGAAGCCTATGCCAGCCATCGTCGGCATGTCGGTCATCGACACGTCCATCATCGACAGGTGCGTCATCATGCGCACCGTCATCACCGGAGCCATGTTCGGCACCGTGGCGGTTCCTACGTGGTCGGGGGTCATCGGATCGTGTGGCCCTGGCGCGTCACCCATCCCCGCTGGCCGTCCTGCTACGAGCGCCTTCCGTTCAGCTGCCCGATGCCGCCTGCCGCCACCTACATCCCCGTCTCCGCTCTGAATCTTGGCGGCTTGCCGACCCACTACGAGGCACGGGCCCCCTTGCCTCGCGGATACGGCGTCCGCCATCGCCGGGTGATCCTGGGGGTGAGAGGGTAGCGACGCGGCTCGATCGGTGGATCGGGCGGTGGCGAGGTCGAGCCAATTCGGCAGACGCCGCCCAGTCGCAAATGGCACAACCCAAGCTTAGCCATTGGATCGGACGATGAACCGAGCGAACACCGAAGCTTCAAACGTCCGATTTTAGACAATACCCGCCGCAACAGGCCGAACAGTCCAGGTTGGGTCGAACCCCTCCGGACGATCGTCGTTATCTCATCGAAGCGCGCCTGGCGCGTGAACGATCAGGGAGATGACGATGCGATCCACGACGATGGGAACTACTTTCGCGGCCCTTCTGCTCTCGACCAGCCTCGTGGCCGGCGGAGCCATGGCGCAGACATCGGACGCGACCGCACCGGCCACGACTGCGCCGACCACGACTGCACCGACGACGCCCCCTGCGCCGATGGCGGCCTCGGGCAGCTTCGTGACGAGCCAGGGCGTCGGTGAGTTCCGCGCCTCGAAATTCGTCGGCGTCGACATCTATGGCAGCGAGAACGAGAAGATCGGCGACGTCAGCGAGGTGATCCTCGACGACAAGGGCATGGCCAAGGCGGTCGTGGTGGGCGTCGGCGGCTTCCTCGGCATCGGCCAGAAGTCGGTCGCGATGCCGTGGTCGGCCGTGACCTGGTCGAACGACGCGCCGCCCACGAAGAGCGCCGCGCGGACGGAGCCGACCGCGACCGGCAGCACGGCCACGCGCGCGCCGACCGCGGCCGGAACGACGCCTCCGGCGACAGCCACGCGCAGCCCTGCCGAGCAGGCGGCGTATAACGGCTATCCGGCCCACGGAAAGGTCGCGCTGACGAAGGCCCAGCTCGAATCGGCGCCGACCTTCGAGTATTTCGGCGAGAAGGCGTCCAACGCGCCGGCTCCGGCGACCCGCCAGTGACTTGAGCCCCCTTTCGGGGTTGTCAGAAGCCCGGCCACTCGGCCGGGCTTCGCCTGTCTGGGCGGCGTGGAGGCGCTCCGATGCCGCATGGCTCGGAGGCCGAACTCCGCTGTCCGGCGTTTGACTTCGCGGGCCGATTGCCCGACACGCCCGGTTTCGCCTCATCGACGAGACCCCGCCCCCGATGCCCGGCATCGCCGCGACCTCCCAAACCCTCTCGGGCCGAGCCACCTCCTGGTCCGAACGCCTTCTCGCCTTCATCGAAGGCAGCCATGCACGCGCGGCCGCCGCGCTGCTGCTCCTCTCGCTCGTCTGCTTCCTGCCGGGCTTCGTCACGCTCCAGCCGATGGATCGCGACGAGCCGCGCTTCGCCCAGGCCTCGAAGCAGATGGTCGAGACGGGCGACTACGTGGACATCCGCTTCCAGGACGAGCCGCGGTACAAGAAACCGATCGGCATCCATTGGATGCAGGTTGCGAGCGTGAAGCTCGCCGAAGCGACCGGCCTTCCCGAAGCCCGGACCACGATCGCGGTCTACCGGGTGCCCTCGCTGCTCGGCGCGCTCGCCGCGGTGCTGCTGACCTATTGGGCGGCACTCGCCTTCGCCGGCCGGCGCGAGGCCTTCGTCGCCGCCGCGCTGATGGCGACCTCGCTCATCCTCATGATCGAGGCGAGGCTCGCCAAGACCGACGCCATGCTGCTCGCTTGCTGCGTCGCGGCGATGGGCGCGCTCGCCCGTGCTTGGCTGGCGCGAGGATTGGAGCGGCAGCCGCTCTCCACGGTCGTGATCTTCTGGCTCGCCATCGGGATCGGCATCCTGATCAAGGGGCCGATGGTCGTCATGTTCACGGGCCTCGCCGCGCTCGTGCTGTCGCTCCGCGAGCGCTCGCTGCGCTGGCTCGGCGGGCTGCGGCCCTGGCTCGGCCTCGTCTTCGTGCTGCTGGCGGTCGTGCCCTGGTTCGCCGCGATCGCCTGGAAGAGCGGCGGCGAGTTCTACCGTCTCGCGGTCGGCGACGACATGCTCGGCAAGGTGGTCGAGGGCCAGCAGAAGCACGGCGCGCCTCCCGGCTTCTACATCGTCGCCTATTTCGCCACCTTCTGGCCGGGCGCCATCTGGGCCGTCGGCGCCCTCCCCCTCGTCCTGCGCGAGCGGCGCGAGGATTGGGCCTGTTTCCTCATCGCCTGGGTGGTGCCGGCCTGGCTGATCTTCGAAGCGGTCCCGACCAAGCTTCCGCACTATGTCATGCCGCTGTACCCCGCCCTCGCCATTGCGACGGTCATCGCGGTCTCGCGCGGCTTCTCGGGGCCGTGGCGCTGGGGCGCGAAGCTCGGCTTCGGGGCCCTGCCCCTCGTCGCCATCGGCCTCACGACCGTCGTGACGCTCGGCCCTTGGTGGCTCGACGGGCGGCTGCCGGAATTCGGCCTGCCGCTGATGGTGGCGGGCTGCCTCGTCTCGCTCTGGGCCTGGTACCTCTTCGTCCGCGCCGAGGTCACGCGCTCGCTGCTGGCGAGCATCGCGGCCTCCGTGCTGATGTCGGTCGGCGTCTTCGGGCTCGCCCAGCCCGTGCTGGATTCGCTGCGGCTGTCCGGCCGCGCCGCGGCGCTCGCGCGCACCGCTCCCTGCGCCGATCCGGCGGTCGCGACACTCGGCTACCGCGAACCGAGCCTCGTCTTCCTCGTCGGCACCTCGCTCGAGATGGTGGAGAGCGCGGACCAGGCCGCAGCCTTCGCCACGGGGCCGGGATGCCGCGTGACGATCGTCGAGGAGCGCTTCATCTCCGACTTCCGCGACGCGCTGCAGAAGCGTCAGGTGACGCATCTCGAGGCGCTCGGCCGCATCCGCGGCTTCAACATCAACGGCGGCCGGCGGCAGGAGCTCGGCCTCTACAGGGTCCCGCGCTGAACATGGCCGAGCCGACCTCCGAACCGCCTCGCCTCTCGGTCGTCATCCCGGCCAAGAACGAGTCGGGCTCGATCGCCGAGCAGTTCGCGGAACTCGACCGCGTCCTCGCTCCCCTCGCCCCCTTCGAGGTGGTCTATGTCGTCGACGGCTCGACCGACGACACGCTGGCGGTGCTGGCGCGCGAGGCGCGCCCCTGGCTGCGCATCGTCCGCCACGCCGAGAGCTGCGGCAAGAGCGCGGCGCTGCTCACCGGCATCCGTATCGCCCGCGCCCCGATCGTCTCGACCCTCGACGGCGACGGGCAGAACGATCCGGCCTATGTCATCCCGCTGGTCGAGGCTCTGGAGAAGGGCGGCCCGGGGATCGGGCTCGCCGTGGGCCAGCGTCTGCGGCGCGGCGATGGACGCTTCAAGAAGCTCCAGTCCAAGGTCGCGAACCGCGTCCGCCGCGCGATCCTCAACGACGACACGCGCGATACGGCCTGCGGCCACAAGGTCATCCGGCGGGACCTCTTCCTCGCCCTGCCCTTCTTCGATTCGCTGCACCGCTTCCTGCCCGCGCTGACGAAACGCGAGGGCTACGGCGTGGTCCATGTCGACGTGGTCGACCGGCCGCGCATGGCCGGCACGTCGCATTACGGCTTCTTCGATCGCCTCTGGAGCGGCATCCTGGACCTGTTCGGAGTCTGGTGGCTCCTGCGCCGCCGCAAGCGGGTCCAGAGGATCGTGGAGTAGCGCCGTGCTGATCCAGCTGTCTCGCGATATCGGCGACTACCTCTACGACGTCTTCGTCGCCAAGTTCGATCTCTGGCTCGTCTTCGGCATCGTCGCGCAGGTGCTCTTCGCCATGCGCTTCGTCGTGCAATGGCTCGCCAGCGAGAAGGAGGGGCGCAGCGTCATCCCGATGGCCTTCTGGTTCTTCTCGATGGCCGGCGGACTGCTCACGCTGATCTACGGCCTCGTGAAGCGGGAGCCGATCATCATCATCGGCCAGGTGCTCTCGGTCTTCATCTACGTCCGGAACCTGCAGCTGATCCTCAAGGAGCGCAGGGAAGCCAAGGCCGAGCGCCAGAAGGTCTCCTGATCGCAAGGCGGCGGGCAGCGTTCCATGGCCTTCGACGCCGCCTTCCTCGCCGCGACGATCCCGGCGGTCATCCTGATGGGCCTCGCCAAGGGCGGCTTCGGCGGGCTCGGGCTCCTCGCCCTCCCCCTGATGTCGCTCGTGATGCCGCCCGTCCAAGCCGCCGCGATCATGCTGCCGCTCCTGATCGCGCAGGACGTCGTCTCGGTCTGGTCCTTCCGCCGGGAATTCGACGCCTGGAACCTCGCCACCCTGATGCCGGGGGCGCTCGTCGGCATCCTCGCCGGCTACCTTCTCGCCACCATGGTCTCCGACGCCGCGGTCTCGCTCGTGATCGGGCTGATCTCGCTCGGCTTCGCGATCCGCCGCCTGACCGCGGGGAACAAGCCCAAGGGTCCGGCCACGAAGGCGACCGTGCTGGGCGGCACGATCTGGGGTGCGATCTCGGGCTTCACCAGCATGATCGCCCATGCAGGCGGCCCGCCCTTCCAGATCTACACCATGCCGCAGCGTCTGCCGCCGCCCGTCTTCGTCGGGACGGGGGCGCTCTTCTTCGCCGCCGTGAACCTCGCGAAGCTTCCGGCCTTCATCGCGCTCGGGGAGATGTCGTCGGCAAATCTCGCCATCGCGGCGGGGCTCCTGCCGCTCGCGATCCTCGCGACCTTTGCCGGAATCTGGCTCGTCCGCCGGATCCCACCCGAGCGCTTCTATACGATCATCTACTGGCTGCTGGTCGCGATCGGACTGAAGCTGATCGTCGACGGATCGCGCGTGATCTGGAGCACGTAAGAGCGACCGGAACGGGCAGATAGTCCTGCCGCGCCCGATGTCGCGGATCGGGGCGCGACGGAGGGCTCGCCGATGCCAGAAGACACGACCCAATGCATCCAGGCGCGGCGCGCGCACGCGCTCCGCCGTCTCGTCCCGATCGCCGTCCTTGCGCTCGTCGCCGCCGTCAGCGGCGCGCGGGCCCAGCACGTGGAGGAGAAGCCGGATCTCGGGGCGCTGTTCGCGGAGGCCGGCACGACGGGGACGATCGTCGTCCACGCCTATGGCCGCGACACGACCGTGGTCTCCGACGAGGCGCGGGCACGGACGCCCTACTCGCCCTCATCTACGTTCAAGATCCCGAACACCCTGCTCGCGCTGCGTCTCGGCGCCGCCTCGGGGATGGACGAGGTCTTCGCTCCGCCGGCTCAGCCCTATCTCGTGCGCGGCAAGCCGATCCTGCCGCCGGCCTGCGACGCCCCGATCACGCTCGCGGCCGCGCTCGTGAATTCCTGCATTCCCGTCTACCAGACGATCGCCGGGCGGATCGGCGTCGCCTCCTATAACGAGTTCCTCGTCCGCATGAATTACGGGCCGGCCGTCGTCACGGACGACACGCTCGACGATTTCTGGCTGACCGGAGCGCTGAAGATCACGGCCGCCGATCAGGTCGGCTTCCTCGACCGCATGCTGGCCGGCCGCCTCCCCTTCCAGACGGACCATATCGAGGCGATGGCGCAACCTCTCCTCCAGGAGGAGAGCGAGAAAGGCCGGCTCTACGCCAAGACCGGCTACGTCTTCACGACGACGCCGGAGCTCGGCTGGTTCGTCGGCTGGATCAGGAAGGACGGCGCGGTGACGGCGACCTTCGCCCTCAACCTCGACATCACGAAGCCCGAACACGCCAGGGCGCGCAAGGAGATCGCGCTGAAGGCGCTGAAGCAGCTCGGGCTGTGGTGACAGGCGCTCCGGCGTCGACAGGGCGAGGGGTGCGCACGCTCCAGAGACGCCGTGTCTCCCGACCCCTGATCCGGTTACGCCGACGCGTGACCGGACTTCCTCCGCAGGGGGAGAAGCGGAGGTCGCTCTCCTACCCCGCCCGCAGCCGGGCGAAGCCCGCGTCGAGGTCGCGCTTCAGGTCGTCGAGGTCCTCGAGTCCGATATGGAAGCGGAGCGCCGGGCCTTCGGCCTGCCAGCGCGTCGCGGTGCGGTAGGTCGCCGGATCGAAGGGCAGGACGAGGCTCTCGAACCCGCCCCAGGAGGCACCCATCCCGAAGAGTTCGAGCCCGTCGAGCATGGCGGCGAGCGCGGCCGGCGAGGCCTCCTTCAGGATCACCGTGAAGAGGCCCGAGGCGCCGGTGAAATCCCGCTTCCAGATCGCATGGCCGGGGTCGCTCTCGAGGCCGGGATGGAGGACGCGCGCGACCTCCGGCCGCTCCGCGAGCCAGCGGGCCATGTCGAAGGCCTGCTTCTCGTGCTCGCGCAGCCGCAGCGCCATGGTGCGCAGGCCCCTGAGGCCGAGGAAGACGTCTTCCGGCCCCGCGCACATGGCGAAGGCGTCGAACGTCGTGCGCAGCCTCTTCGCCCAGGCCTCGTTGGCCGAGGTGAGGCCGAGGAGGAGGTCCGAGCCGCCCGAGAGGTATTTCGTGCCGGCCTCGATGCAGATGTCGACGCCCCGCTCGTGCGGCGGGAAGAAGAGCGGCGTCGCCCAGGTGTTGTCCATCATCACGCAGGCGCCGGCCGCATGGGCGATCTTGGCGATGGCGGGGATGTCCTGCATCTCGAAGGTCTGGGACCCCGGCGCCTCCGTGAAGACGACGGTCGTGTTCGGGCGCATCAGGGCGGCTATGCCCGCTCCGACGGCGGGATCGTAATAGGTGGTTTCGATCCCGAAGCGCGTCAGCATGCCCTCGCAGAAGGTGCGGGTGGGCCTGTAGACGGAATCGGTTACGAGGATGTGGTCGCCGGCCTTCACCGCGCTCATCAGGGCGATGGTGATGGCCGCGAGGCCGGAGGGGGTGAGGACGGTCGTCGCCGCGCCCGCGAGGTCGCTCCAGGCCGTCTCGAGCGAGCGGATCGTCGGCGTGCCGTGGGTGCCGTAGGTGAACGGGGCGCGCCGGTGCAGGAAGTCGTCCGTCGTCGGATAGAGCACCGTCGAGCCGCGATAGATCGGGGTGTTCACGAAGCCGTGCTGCTGGAAGGGATCCCGGCCCGCATGGACCAGCCGCGTGCGCTCGCCATAGCGGCCGAGATGGGAGGAGGGCTTCTGGGGCATGTCGTTCCGGCGTGATCCTGCTGAGCCCCGAAGGGGCGCCGGCAGGTGAACGCGAGAGGCCGGGCGAGTGCAAGCGTCAAAAGTCGCCCCTGCGCTGCGCTCCCGGCGGGAGGCCGAACGGACCAGTCGACAACCGCCTCGCCCTTTGCCAGGACAGATGCATGCAGGATGCCGCCCCCGCCCTCCCCGCCGCGACCGTCATGCTGGTCCGCGAGACGCCCGATCTCGAGGTGCTGATGGTGCGCCGTCACCATCGCATCGACTTCGCCTCCGGCGCGCTCGTCTTTCCGGGCGGCAAGCTCGATCCGAGCGACCGCGACCCGGCCTGGACGGGACGGGTCCACGGCCTCGACGGGCTCTCCGACGAGGAGCGGGCGCTGCGCATCTGCGCGGCCCGCGAGGCCTTCGAAGAATCGGGCATCCTCCTCGCGCGGGACGAGCGCGACGCGATCCCCGCCCTCGGAAACCGGGCGGCGGCGGCCCGCGAGGCGGTCGCGACGGGCAAGCTGCCCTTCATCACCTTCATGACCGAACTCGGGCTCGACCTCGACCTGTCGGCCATGACGCGGTTCGCCCACTGGATCACGCCGACGCCGCTGCCGAAGCGCTTCGACACCCATTTCTATCTGATGGCCGCCCCGCCCGATCAGGTCGCGGCCTGCGACGGCTGCGAGACGGTCGATGCCGAATGGATCGCACCGGCGGAGGCCCTGCGGCTCGGAGCGGCCGGCGAGCGCACCATCATTTTCCCGACGCGGCTCAATCTCGAGCTGCTGGCGCGTTCGAACTCGGCCGCCGAAGCCTTCGCCGGCGCCGCGTCGCGTCCTATCCGCACCGTCCTGCCCGAGGTCGTCACGATCGACGGCCGGCGCCGCGTGACCATCCCGGACGATGCCGGATACGGCGCGGTCGGCGCGAATGACCTCTAGGGACGCGGCGCCGCCGAATGGCCCCGGCCCGGCAGGCTGATGGGCCATCCGCGCCCCGTGGCTAGCATCGTCTCGCGCGGCGCTGCCGTCGGGCTCGGCGTGGCCATGCTGACGCTCCCGGCCTGCTCCGTGATCGATGCCGAGAAGGCTCGGATCTGCCGCATCGCCCTGCCCGCGCTGGAGCCGGCCGGCACGCGCATCGCCATCGTCGGAACCCGGGCGATCGAGAACGGCGTCAGGGTCGATTACCGCGCGGCGCTGGGACCGGGCGAGGGCCTCGAGCGCTTCGCGGAATGCCGGTTCGCGCTTGGACGCCGCGCGGATCTCGACGCCATCACGACCGATCGCGGCACGGTCCCCGGGGCGACCGTGTATCTGCTGAAGCGCTATTATATCGAGACCGAGGCGGGCGCGGCGGCCGATCCCGGAGCAGCCGGCGAGCCGGGCAAGGCGAAGTAGCGAACCGGCCCGAAAGCCGCCGGCATGGCATTCCGCTGTGGGAGACGCCCGCATCGGCCTTCCCTGAAGGCGGCGGGCCGGCAATCATGGCCGGACGCGCACGCCGAGCCTGTCCTCGATCGCGAGACTGCCGATTGCCCCACGCCATCACGATCGACGACGTCCGGGCCGCCGCGGAGGTCCTGCGCGGGCAGGTGCTGGCGACGCCGCTCGTGCCGGCGCCCGGCCTCTCCGCCCTCACCGGGGCGACCATCGCCGTCAAGCACGAGAACATGCAGGCGACCGGCTCGTTCAAGGAGCGCGGCGCGCTCTACAAGCTCTCGGGCCTCGATGCGGAGGAGCGACGGCGCGGCGTCGTGGCGATGTCGGCGGGCAACCACGCCCAGGCCGTGGCCTACCATGCCAGGAGGCTCGGCATCCCGGCGGTCATCGTCATGCCCGTCGGCACGCCGCTGGTGAAGGCCGAGAACACGCGCGGCCACGGGGCCGAGGTCCAGCTCGTCGGCGAGACGCTGGTCGAAGCCGGGGCGCATGCCCGCGCCCTCGCCGCGGAGAGGGGCCTCGTCTTCGTCCATCCCTATGACGATCCGCGCGTCATGGCCGGCCAGGGCACCCTCGCGCTCGAGATGCTCGGCGAGGCGCCCGATCTCGACGACCTCGTCGTCCCGATCGGCGGCGGGGGCCTCGTCTCCGGCGTCGCCGTCGCGGCCCGCGCGGTGAAACCCGGCATCCGCGTCGTCGGAGTGGAGGCCGCGCTCTATCCGTCCTTCGCCAACGCGCTCCGGGGCGAAGATGCCCCGATCGGCGGCCCGACCCTCGCGGAGGGCATCGCGGTGAAGACCGTCGGCACGCTGACGCTTCCCATCGTCCGCGACCTCGTCTCGGACATCGTCTGCGTGGACGAGCCGGCCATCGAGCGGGCCGTCGCCTCCTTCGCCACGCATTCGCGCAGCATGACCGAAGGCGCGGGCGCGGCGGGCCTTGCAGCCGTGCTGTCGCGTCCAGATCTCTTCGCTGGCCGACGCGTCGGCCTCGTCCTGTCCGGCGGCAACATCGATGCGCGCCTCCTCGCAGCCGTGATGGTGCGGGAGCTCGAACGCGAGAATCGCATCGCCTCGTTCCGCATCACGACCGCCGACCGGCCGGGGCTCCTCGGCGCGATCGCGAGCCGGCTCGGCTCGCTCGGCGCCAATATCCTCGAGGTGTCGCATGGCCGACTCTTCCTCGACGTACCGGCGAAGAGCGTCACGGTGGATGTGACGATCGAGACACGAAACGGAACGCACACCTCGGACGTTCTTGCTGCGCTGGCGTCGGATGGTCTCGATCCGCGCCCGATCGGCCCGACCGGCCTGTCCGAGACGACTTATTGAGGGACGCCCGCGAGAGGGCCGAACGAGGGAACGATGTCGAACTCCGATTACGCGTCACGCAGCTCTGCCGGTCCGCAATCGATCTACGCGATGTCGCCGATCGCAGACGGGCGGACGGACGGCGTACTGAGCCGACGCGTGATCGCCTATCTGATCGATCTCGTCGTGATCAGCTTTCTGGTCGTGCTCTTCGCCATCCTGATCTTCATCTCCGGCATCTTCACGCTCGGGCTCACCTGGGGCCTGTACGTGATCCTGATCCCCGGCACGGCGATCCTCTACAGCGCCCTCACCATCGGCGGCGCCTCGATGGGCACGATCGGGATGCGGCTCTCCGGCCTCGCCGCCGTCGACGCCTCGTCCGGGCAGCCGGCCGGCGTGATCGTCGCCGGGCTGCATGCGCTTCTGTTCTATGTCGGCATCGGCACGCTCCTCCTGTTCGTGCTCGACGTCGTCATCGGCCTCGCCCGCAGCGACCGCCGTCTCGGCCACGATCTCCTGGCCGACATCATCGTGGTCCGCCGCTGACGGCAGACAACGCTTGGCGCCCGGCTTGAAGCGCGGCCCGCTTCATGCATCGTGACGGGCGTCGCATCCGTCGTCCGGCCCGCCGGCCAGGGGCCGAGTCGATGGACGGCCGACCACGGCGGCGAGGAGCACTCGGCGTGACGAGATCACCACGGTGACGAGCCATCCCCGCGACACGCCGCAATTCTACCTGACGGCCCCCTCCCCGTGCCCCTATCTGCCGGGCTTCCAGGAGCGGAAGGTCTTCACCCACATCGTCGGGCGGCGTGCGCGGGAGATCAACGAGGTCCTCACCCAAGGCGGCTTCCGCCGCTCGCAGACGATCGCGTACCGGCCCGCCTGCGAGCAATGCCAGGCCTGCGTATCCGTGCGGGTTCTCGTCGACGAATTCAGCCCGACCGGCGGCATGCGCCGGGTCCTACGGCGCAACGACGACCTCGTCGGCACCGAGATCCCGAACCGCCCGAGCTCCGAGCAATACGCCCTGTTCCGCCGCTATCTCGAGGCGCGGCACGGCGAGGGCGGCATGGTCGACATGACCGTTCTCGACTACGCGCTCATGATCGAGGACAGCCATGTCGAGACGCATCTCGTCGAGTATCGGCGTCGCGGACCCGATACCGCCGTGCATGGGCGCGGCCAGGGTCCGCTCGTCGCCGTCTGCCTGATCGACGAACTCTCCGACGGGCTGTCGATGGTCTATTCCTTCTTCGACCCCGATTTCGCCGACCGCAGCATCGGCACCTATCTCATCCTCGATCATGTCCGGCGCGCCCGCGAACGGCGGCTGCCGCATCTTTATCTCGGCTATTGGGTCCGGGAGTCGAAGAAGATGGCCTACAAGGAGCGCTTCGTTCCGCAGGAGCGCCTCCTGGCGTCAGGCTGGGTCCGGGCGACCTAGCCGGCGCCCTCGTCCGGCGAGAATCCAACATATGTGAGTGGCGGCCGACATGAGCCGCGAATCGGCCTCGCGCATCGAGCGCGGTCAGGGCGGGACGCCGCCGTCGTGGCGGCAGATCACCCCGCCGCCGCGTCATCCACCGCAAATTGCGCCGCCGCAACTGCCTGTTTCGATGGATCCGGCCACGTTTTCGCTCGCACCCGCCGCCTCGCCGCCAAGGCTAAGCTTCCATTCAGGATCGTCCTGGGCATAGATCGCGCTGCTGACCCATTTTGGAGCGGGGGAAGAGATGAACGGCAAGAAATACGTAGCGGAAGCGATCGGCACCTTCTGGCTGACCTTCGGCGGTTGCGGCAGCGCGGTGCTGGCCGCGGCGTTTCCGCAGGTGGGGATCGGCCTCCTCGGCGTATCCTTCGCCTTCGGCCTGACGGTGCTCACCATGGCCTATTCGATCGGCCATATTTCGGGGTGCCATCTCAACCCGGCCGTGACCATCGGCCTGACGGCCGGCGGCCGTTTCCCGGCGAACCAGGTGCTGCCCTACATCGTCGCGCAGGTCCTGGGCGCCGTGGCCGGCGCCGCGGTGCTCTACGTGATCGCCAGCGGCACTGCCGGCTTCAGCCTCGATGGCGGCTTCGCGTCCAACGGCTTCGGCGAGCATTCGCCCGGCAAGTATAGCCTCACCGCCGCCTTCGTGGCCGAGTTCGTCCTGACGGGCGTGTTCCTGTTCATCATCATGGGCGCGACCCACGGCAAGGCCCCGGCCGGCTTCGCCCCGATCGCGATCGGCCTCGGCCTGACCCTGATCCACCTGATCTCGATCCCGGTGACGAACACCTCGGTCAACCCGGCGCGCTCGACGGGTCCCGCCCTCTTCGTCGGCGGCTGGGCGATCGCGCAGCTCTGGCTGTTCTGGGTCGCCCCGCTCCTCGGCGGCGCGGTCGGCGGCTTCCTCTATCGCTGGCTGAGCGCCGAGCCGTCCGCTCCGGTCGTCGGCACCGACAAGCCGCGCGCCTGACGAGCGAACGGGCCGCTTCCGCCGCTCGAACGGATGCGAAGCGGCCCATGCCGGGACAGCCTCGGCATCGCCTCTCCCCTTGCGGGAGAGGTCTGACGGCGCCGGAGCCGCCGGCCGGGTGAGGGATGCGCGCCGCCGCGAGCGGCGTGGATCCCTACCCCTCATCCGATCACGCTGACGCGTGACGCGACGTCTCCCGCGAGGGCAGAAGCGGACCCGCCTCATCGAGCCAGTGCCGCACGGCGTCCTTCAGGAAGCGGGCATCCTCGGCGTTCGACGACGGGTTGCCGGCCCGGTGGCCCCAGATCGACGGGATCGGCCGCAAGTCGGCGCGGCGCAGATGGGGCAGTTCGGCCTCGTTATCGGCCACGCGAAAATAGAGGTCCGTCGCGCCCGGCATCAGAAGCACGCGCGCCTCGATCGCCCCGAGCGCGCGCTCGAGATCGCCGCCATAGAGCTCGTTCCGGCTGATATCGGCCGCCTCCCATGTGCGCAGTTGCGCGAGGAGATCGGCGGCCCGGCGACGCGCGAAGCGCTCCTCCCAATCGGTCCGCAGGAACGTGTCGAGATCGGGCGCGCCGAGTGCCGACCGGTGCAGGTCGGCGCGGTAGAAGTCCTGGCTCAAGCCCCAGCCCGCATAGATGCGCCCGAAGGCCCTGAGCGCCGCGGCGGGCTCGGCCGGGAAGAAGCCCCGGCCGTCATGCTCGGGCGCGCCTTCGAGCACCGCCATCAGGCCCTTGAGGAAGACGCGGTTATGCGTCGCCGTGCGCGCGCTGCCGCAATTGACGATGGCCCGCTCCACCTCGCCCGGGAAGAGAGCCGCCCAGTGATAGGCCTGCTGCGCGCCCATCGACCATCCGTAGACGGCATGAAGCCGCTCGATGCCGAAGACCTCGCGCAGAAGACGCCTCTGGGCGTGGACGTTGTCGAAGGCGGTGACGAGCCCCGGCCAGCCGGGATTGTTGGACGGGCTCGAGGACAGGCCGTTGCCGAACATGTCCGGGATGACGATGAACCAGCGCGTCGGATCGAGAACTCCGTCCGGCCCGATCAGCCATTCGAGATCGGGATGCTGCGCCGAATAGCTGGTCGGATACAGCAGGACGTTGTCGCGCCCCGGCGCCAGCGTGCCATGCGTCTTCCAGCTCAGCCGCGCATCCGGCAGCGTCCCGCCCGCCTGGGTGACGAGGTCTCCGAGCGCGAAGACCCCGCTCTGCATCTCCCACTGCGCCATCGTCCCTCGTCCCTCCCGTGGAAGGACGAGAAAGCGCCGGATCGGGTCCCGGCGCAAGCCGCGCGACGATCGCCGCCTCAGCCGCCGTACAGGTAGTTCGGAAACCAGAGCGTCAGGCCCGGCCAGAGATACAGAAACACCATGCAGATGATGACGATCAGCATGTACGGCATCATCCCGCCGAAGATCTGGTTCAGCGTGACGTGCGGGGGCGCGACGCCTTTCAGGTAGAAGGCCGACATCGCGACCGGAGGCGACAGGAACGCCGCCTGGAGGTTCACGAAGACGAGGACGCCCCAGAGCACCGGGTCGATCTGGAAATGCTTCAGGAGCGGCAGGAAGATCGGGACGAAGATGATGATGATCTCCGTCCATTCGAGCGGCCAGCCGAGGATGAAGATGATCGCCTGGGACAGGATCATGAACTGGATCGGCGTGAGGTCCATCGAGAGGACCCACTTCTCGATCAGGGCCTGACCGCCCAGGATCGCGAAGACGGCCGAGAAGATCGCGGAGCCGACGAAGAGCCAGCACACCATCGCCGTCGTCTTCGCCGTGAGGAACACGGCCTCCTTGATCTTCTTCCAGTCGAGCGTGCGGGCATGGAAGGCGAGGACGAAGGCGCCCGCCGCGCCGACCGCCGCCGATTCCGTCGCCGTCGTGATCCCGAAGAGGATGACGGCCAGCACCAGCACCGAGAGGATGGCGAGCGGCATGACCGAGCTCGTCAGGAGCTTGATGATCTGGAGCCGCTCGGCACCCATCCGGGAATAGTAGCGGGCCATCAGCAGTCCGAGCAGGATGCAGAGGGCTCCGAAGACCCAGTAGAACGTGGGCGAGACCCCGCCCGCGGCGGCTGCGGCGGGCACCGGATCGGACAGGCCGCCGCCGAGCTGCTCGAGCCCCTCGGGCAATTCCTCCGCCGTCTTCTGCTGGTGGATGACGACGTACCACCAGACGAGCGCCATCGTGCCGGCCGTCAGCATGAAGGGCACGAGCGCGTAGGTGAAGTTGCGGACGAGGTCCCAGTAGGAGACGCGCCCGTCCTCGTCGGCGATGGCCGCCGCGCGGCGCGGCGAAACCAGGGCCTTGGCGAGGCCGGCGAACATGTTCTGGGAATAGGCGCCCTGGAAGGCGCGCATCCAGCCCGGCACGGGCACGCGCGTCTGCTCGGGCGGCAGGGGCGGCGCGATCTTCGGGCTGAGCATCGCCCAGCCGATGACGTAGACGAGATAGAGGAAGGCGAGGAAGAAGCCCGGGAACATGGTCGCGGCGTAGAGCTTCACGACCGACTGACCGGCGACCGCCGCATAGACGATGATCATCACCGAGGGCGGGATGAGGATGCCGAGCGTGCCGCCGGCCGTGATGACGCCGGCAGCGAGCTTCACGTCGTAGCCTGCCCGCAGCATCGGGTTGAAGGCGATGACGCCCATCAGCACCACCACCGCCCCGACGAGGCCGCTCGCGATGCCCCAGAAGGTGCACACGATCAGCGTCGCGACCGCGAGCGAGGCCGGCAGCTTCCGGAAGGAGAGCTGGATCGAATAGAACATCTTGTCGACCAGCGCCCCGCGCTCCATCACGTAGCCCATCAGCACGAAGAGCGGGATGGAGATCAGCACGTCGTTGGTCATGGCGCCGTAGGTGCGCTGGACCATGAGGTCGAAGACCCGATTGTCGATCCAGTGCTGGCTCGGATCGTAGAAGGCGTAGAAGCCGAAGAAGATGCCGAGGCCCATCAGCGTGAAGGCCGTCGGGAACCCCATCATGATCGTGACCACGATGAGGCACAGCATCAGGATGCCGAGGGCGGGATCGCTCATGATTGCAGGTCCGATCCCATGCCGCGCTGCCGCGCCTCCTCGTCGATGCGCTGGGCGCGCGCGATCGCGGCCTTTCGCGTTTCCTCGTCCACATGCTCGCTCTGCGCGAGCTGCTCCTCGACCACGTCGATCTCGGCCACGTCCTTCAGCCGGCTCGGCCAGACGCCCGTCCGCAGGCAGATGATGCAGCGGACGATTTCCGCGACGCCCTGGAGGAGAAGGAGGGAGCCCGCGATCGGGATGACGGTCTTGAAGTGATAGACGGGCGGGCCGTCGGCGGTCGTCGTCGAGTGCTCGCCGATGCGCCAGGACATCGCCGCGTAGTCGTAGCCCGCATAGATCAGGGCGGCGATGCCGGGCACGAAGAAGACGAGATAGAGGACGAGGTCGAAGGATGCCTGCGTCCGCGGCCGCATCGAGCTGTAGAGGAAGTCGCCCCGGACGTGCCCGTTCTGCGCCAGCGTGTACGCCCCGGCCAGCATGAAGAACGAGCCGTAGAGGATGTTCGAGGCATCGAAGATCCAGGCCGTCGGCGCGTTCAGGATGTAACGCTTGAAGACCTCGCCGCAGACGAGGAGCATCAGCGCGATGATGAGCCAGGCCGAAGCCTTGCCGATCCAGGTGCTGAGGCCGTCGATCGCGTGCAGGAAACGCTCGACGGTCATCGTCGGTTTCGCCTCATCCTCGTGCCCCCTTCACGTCATGGCCGGACAAGGCCCGGCCATGACGGAGATCTGCTTCGTGCTCAGAGCTTCTTGGCGGCTCCGTCCTTGCCGAAGTAATGGTCGACGGCCATGCGCCTTTGGGCCAGCGTGTCCTGCTCCCAGCGGGTCGTGCGCTGCGCGAAGGCGATCTGCGACTGGATGATCTCCTTGAAGAGGGGGTTTTCGGCCGACTTCTTCCTGACCACCTCGTCATAGACCTCGAGCTGCTTCTTGAGGATGGCATCCGGGGTCTTGTAGAACCGCACGCCGTCCTTCCCCTGAAGCTCCTGGTAGTCCTTGGAGTAGCGATCGATCGCCTTCCAATGCATGTCCTGCGAGGCCGCCTCGGCCGCGTAGGACACGATGGCCCGGATCTTCTCGGGCAATGCGTTGTACTTGTCCTTGTTGAACAGGATCTCGAACTGCTCGGCGTTCTGGTGGAAGCTCTGCAGCATGCAGACCTTCGAGACGTCCGCGAAGCCGAGCGCCCGGTCCGAGGAGGCGTTGTTGAACTCGGCCGCGTCGAGGAGGCCGCGATCCATGGCCGCCACGATCTCGCCGCCCGGCAGCGCGTTCACCGCCGCGCCGAGGCCCTGGAACACGTCGATCGAGATGCCGACCGTGCGGAACTTCAGCCCCTTGAGGTCCTCGACCTTGGTGACGGGCTTCTTGAACCAGCCGAGCGGCTGGGTGGGCATCGGGCCGTAGAGGAACGAGACGACGTTCGCGCCGATCGAGGCATAGAGCTTGTCGAGCAGCTCCTTGCCGCCGCCGTATTTGTGCCAGGCGAGCAGCATGTTGGCGTCCATGCCGAAGCCGGGGCCCGAGCCCCAGAGCGCCAGAGCGGCCTGCTTGCCGTAATGATAGGCGGAGACGCCGTGGCCGCCGTCCAGCGTGCCCTTCGAGACCGCCTCGAGCAGCTGGAAGGCGGGGACGACCGCGCCGGCCGGCAGGACCTCGATCCGCAGGTCGCCGCCGGTCATGTCGTTGACCTTCTTGGCGTAGTCCTGCGCGTATTCGTGGAAGATGTCCTTCGAGGGCCAGGTGCTCTGCCACCGCATCGAGACAGGTCCGGCGCTCTGCGCGACCGCCGGCGCCGCTGCCCCCACCGCTGCCGAGGCGACCGCCGCTCCCTTGAGGAACTTGCGGCGAGAGCCCTTCGGCGCGACCTTCGCGTCCTTCATCGTTTCCTCCGAAGATTTTTATGGTGACGGCCAGATGCGGCCGCCCCTCGGTCCGATCCGATGCCGGATCGGCCTGATCTCAGGAAGAACAGAGCGACACCCTGACGCAAGGGGCGCAGGGATCAGTCTTTAGATTAAGGGGCGGGTTCGGGCCGGTTGTTGCAGCCTCAATTCTTGCGCAGTTCGGCGAGCGCCTCCGCCAGCGCGGTCGGCGGCGTCGCGAGCGGGCCGTCGAAAGGCCTCTCCTTCACCGCGACGAGGCTGAGCGTCACGACGGCCGCCACCGTGAACAGGCTGATCGCCACCGCGGCCGGGATCGGCTTGCCGATATGGACGAGCGCCAAGGCGACCTGCGTCAGGACCGCGAGCACGAAGATGGTCCACCATTTCGGATGGTCGGAAAACTGCTCGCTGAGCACCACCCGATCGCTGCGGGCCGCCCTGACCTTCTGCCAGGACGCCAGCAGGGTCTCATGGACCGCAAGCCCGGCCGAAGCCGAGAGCGAAGGCTTCGCCAGCTCGGCGAGGAGCTCCGAGAAGGCCGCCGTGGCCGATGGCGCCGTGCGCCCGTCCCGCATCAGGGGCCACTCGTCCACCATCACGGCCTCGAGATACCGAATGACGGTCGCTCGGATCGGCGCCATGTCGGGCGAGGCGGCGAGGCTGACGTCATAGAGCGCGACAAGGCCGTCGCGCTCAGCGAGGACGGCGCGATTCGCCTGTCTGACCCGCTCCCAGGCGTCGTTCGCCGCGAAGCCTGTCAGCAGAGAGAACAGGACGGCGACCGCGGTGAAGAACGGGGCCACCACGCCCGACGAGGCCGCGACCCAGCCCCGGGTCCAGCGGCTTTCGAACAGGGCCAGGGACGCGGCCCCTGTCAGCGCGAGAGCCAGCGTCAGGAGGCCGAAGATCATCGGCACGGACTGGTCGAGCCAATACTCGATGATCATCGCAACCCGCCCCTCCCCTCACCCGAAGGTGTTGGACTTCGGAAAGCCTTTCGGCGGCAGGCGGCCGGCTTCGGCGCGGTTGCCGATCCACTCCCGCAGCTCGGTCTCCGCGACCGTCCAGGTCCGCCCGGACGTGTCCTTCCAGGTGAGGCCGTCGGAGAGCGCGAAGGTCTTCGCGTCCGAGAGGCCGCCGTCCTTGTAGCGCTGGAGGCGCACGCCCTTGCCGCGGGTCATCTCGGGAAGCTGGCTCAGCGGGAAGACGAGGAGCTTGCGGTTCTGGCCCACGATGGCGACATGGTCGCCGGCGACGGGCGCGGCGATGACCGCCCTCCCCTGCGCATCGACGCCGAGCACGTTGCGGCCCTTGCGCGTCGTCGCGACGAGGTCGTCGGCGGCCGCCACGAAGCCGCGCCCGTCCGAGGCGACGAGGAGCAGCTTCGTGCCGGCCCTGAACGGGAAGGCCGCGACCACGTCCGTCCCCTCGTCGAGATCGGCCATGAGGCGGATCGGATCGCCGAAGCCCCGGCCGCCCGGCAGCTTCGAGGCGTCGAGCGTGTAGAACTTCCCGTTCGTCGCCATGACGAGGATCTTCGACGTCGTCTCGGCGAAGAAGGAGGTCTTGAGGCTGTCGTCGCCCTTGAACTCGACCTTGGCGAGATCCGGCTGGTGGCCCTTCATGGCCCGGATCCAGCCCTTTTCCGACACGATGACGGTGATCGGCTCGCGCTCGACCATGGCCTCGGCGAAATCGACCTCGCCGAGATCGGGCGCGTCCTCGATCGAGGTGCGGCGGCGGCCGATCGCGGTCTCCGGCCCGTAGACCTTCCTGATCTCGCGGATCTGCCAGGCGATGGTCTTCCACTGCTTGGCCTCGGAGCCGAGCAGCTCCTCGATCGAGCCCTTCTCGGCCACGAGTTCGCTCTGCTCGCGCTTCAGCTCCATCTCCTCGAGCCGGCGCAGCGAGCGCAGCCGCGTGTCGAGGATCGAATTGGCCTGGAGCTCGGTGAGTTCGAAGACCCGCATCAGCTCGGTCTTCGGCTCGTCCTCCTCGCGGATGATCTTGATGACGCGGTCGAGGTCCAGATAGACGATCAGGAGGCCGCCGAGGATCTCGAGCCGGCGCTCGATGGCGGCGAGGCGGTGGCGCGAGCGGCGCTGGAGCACGTCGCGCCGGTGGTCGAGCCATTCGCGCAGGCATTCGGCGAGGCCGAGTACCTTCGGCACCTTCCCGCCCGCCGTCAGGACATTGATGTTGAGGGGGACGCGGGCTTCCAGCTCCGTCAGCCGGAACAGCGATTCCATCATCATGATGGGATCGACCGTTCGCGCCCGCGGCTCGAGCACCACCCGCACGTCCTCGGCGGATTCGTCCCGCACGTCGGCGAGGAGCGGCAGCTTCTTCTCGTTGATCAGCTCGGCGATCTTCTCGATCAGCCGCGACTTCGGCACGCCGTAGGGGATCTCGGTGACGACGGCGACCCAGGTACCGCGCCCGGTCTCCTCCTTCGACCAGCGCGCGCGGACGCGGAAGGAGCCCTTGCCCGTCCGGTAGGCTTCCGTGATGGCATCCGCCTTGTCGACGAGGATGCCTCCGGTCGGGAAGTCGGGGCCCGGCACGAACTGGACGAGTTGCTCCGAGGTCGCGGCCGGACGCTCGATCAGATAGAGCGCGGCCTGGCAGAGTTCCCCCGCATTGTGCGGCGGGATCGAGGTCGCCATGCCGACCGCGATGCCCTGCGAGCCGTTGGCGAGGAGGTTCGGGAAGGCGGCCGGCAGGACCGCCGGCTCGTCCGTCGTGCCGTCGTAGTTCGGCCGGAAATCGACCGCGTCCTCGTCGATGCCTTCCAGCAGCCGGCGCGCGACATCCGTCATCCGCGCTTCGGTGTAGCGATAGGCGGCGGCGCTATCTCCGTCGATATTGCCGAAATTGCCCTGCCCGTCGACGAGCGGATAGCGTGAGGCGAAATCCTGCGCGAGGCGCACCAGCGCGTCGTAGATCGCCTGGTCGCCGTGGGGATGGAACGAGCCCATCACGTCGCCGACGACCTTGGCGGATTTCTTGAAGGGGCCGCCGGGATTGAGCCGCAGGAGGTTCATGCCGTGCAGGATGCGGCGATGGACGGGCTTCAACCCGTCGCGCGCATCCGGCAGCGCCCGGTGCATGATCGTCGAGAGCGCATAGGACAGATAGCGCTCCTCGAGAGCCGATTTCAGGCTGACGATCTCGACGCCGTCGTCTTCCGGTGGGTCGACCGGCTTGTTCATGACGCTCCACTCCGGACCGAATCGGTCCCGTGACCATGGCGATGGATAGCAGACTCGGGCGGACAGGATGGAGACGGGGCGTGCCGCACCGGACAAAGATCAACCATCCGGTTGACAATCTGATTGCACGACATGATGCTAAACCAAATGGTTGATCATCATCCCGAACGGCTCGACGCCGCCTTTCATGCCCTCGGCGACGCGACGAGGCGGCGCATGCTGGCCGATCTCGCAAGGGGCGAGCGCACGGTCGGCCAATTGGCCGAGCCCTTCGCGATGTCGCTCGCCGCGGCCTCGAAGCACGTCAAGGTCCTGGAGAAGGCCGGCATGATCCGGCGCGAGGTCCGCGGGCGGATGCATGTCTGCCGGCTCGAACCCGGCCCACTCGCCGGCGCTCATGCCTGGCTCGGCTTCTACGAACGCTTCTGGACCACGCGCCTGGACGCTCTCGAGCACCTCCTTCGCGAAGAGGATCGACGCAAGACCAGCCTGCCCCAAGGAGAGCCCAAATGACCGACCTCGCGACACTCGCGGCCTACGGCGTCCTGACGGCGCCGGCGACGCTCACGATCGAACGCCGTCTGCCCGGCCCGATCGAGCGCATCTGGGCCTATCTCACCGAGAGCGATCTGCGCCGCCAATGGCTGGCCGCGGGCGAGATGGAGATGCGCGTCGGTGCGCCGTTCGAGTTCGTCTGGCGCAACGACGAACTGACCGATCCGCCCGGCCGACGCCCGGACGAATCGTCCGAGGAACACCGGATGACATGCCGCATCACGGAACTCGATCCGCCGCGCCGCCTCGTCATCACCTGGGGCGCGAACG
The DNA here is from genome assembly GCF_004363955.1 of Enterovirga rhinocerotis. Classification (GTDB taxonomy): domain Bacteria; phylum Pseudomonadota; class Alphaproteobacteria; order Rhizobiales; family Beijerinckiaceae; genus Enterovirga; species Enterovirga rhinocerotis. The sequence continues at coordinate 1,028,372 of NZ_SNZR01000011.1, read as the reverse complement.
AGGCCGGCGAGGTCGCCTTCACGCTGGTGCCGGAGGGCGAGGAGGTCGTGCTCACGATCGTCCACCGCCGCGTTCCCGATCGCACCATCCTTCTCAACGTCAGCTCCGGCTGGCACGCCCATCTCGACGTTCTCGCCGCCCGCGCGAGAGGCGAGACACCCGAGCCGTTCTGGGACCACTGGAGCAGGTTGCGCCGGGAGTACGAAACGAGATTGCCGGCCTGACTGCTTCCCCGACCCGCCATCATCGACGTGGAGAAGGCGAATGACCGCACCGACGATCGTCCCGCACGAGGAATGGCTGAAGGCGCGCCTCGACCTCCTCGCGGCGGAGAAGGACTTCACGCGCCAGCGCGACGCCCTCGTGCGCAGGCGCATGGCCATGCCCTGGGAGCGGGTGGAGAAGCCCTACCTCTTCGAAGGCCCCCGCGGCCCGCTCACATTCCTCGATCTCTTCGAGGGGCGTTCGCAGCTCGTCGTCTACCACTTCATGCTCGCCCCGGGCTGGGAGGCGGGCTGCAAGTCCTGCTCGTTCTGGGTCGACGGTTTCGACGGCATCCCGATCCATCTGAAGCACCGAGACGTCGCCTTCACCGCCGTCTCGCGCGCGCCCATCGCCCGGATCGAGGCCTATCGGGCGCGGATGGGCTGGAGCTTCCCCTGGGTCTCGTCCGAGGGCAGCGACTTCAACTTCGATTACCGTGTCTCCTTCACGCCCGGGGAGGTCGCCGCAGGCGAGGCCGTCTACAACTACAAGCGCCAGCCGATCGACGGGCCGGAGCAGCCCGGCATCAGCGTCTTCGCCCGGAGCGACAAGGGCGAGGTGTTACACACCTATTCCTGCTACGGACGCGGGATCGACATGATCAACGGCGCCTATCAGATCCTCGATCTCGTACCGAAAGGGCGCGACGAGGACAGCCTTCAATTCACCATGGAATGGGTGCGCCGACACGACAGCTACTGAGGCGCAACGGCTCCTGATCGGTTTCCAACCGAGATACCGAGAATTCGCGGCAATCGCCGCAAGCTCTGCTTCATCTTAATATCCGTCAAGAATTCGGTCTCGTGCAATTCGGTCAAATTGTACGTATTGATTTCAGCGCGGACGCAGATGCGGTCGTCATTGTCAGGCCCAAGACAGGGGCAAGGCAATGATCAAGATCACGAAGGGGATCGTCTACGCGGGTCTGGTGGCGCTCGGCACGATGCTGGGCGGCCAGACCGTCGAGGCGCAGACCTACGCTTCCCTGCCGTCGCAGACATTGCCCGCCGCGACGGAAGGCGAGGCGAGGCCCATCCAGGGTTGGGTGGATTTCTGCCGCCGCATGCCCTCCGAATGTGCGTTCGACCCGGACGGGCCGGCCGTCGTGCAGCTCACGGCCCGCAACTGGGCGACGATGGTGTCGATCAACAACCGCGTGAACAACGCCGTCACGGCGATGACGGACGAGGAGCATTGGGGCGTCGCCGACCGCTGGGACCTGCCGACCGACGGCGCCGGCGATTGCGAGGACTTCCAGATCCTGAAGCGTCATCTCCTGGCCAAGGAAGGCTTCCCCCGCCGCGCGATGCGGATGACCGTCGTCATCGACGGCGAAGGCGAGGGCCACGCCGTTCTCATGATCCGCACCGATCGCGGCGACTACATCCTGGACAACAAGCGGGGCGCGATCCTGCCCTGGTTCCAGACCGGCTACGTCTACGTGAAGCGGGAGAGCGAGCATCGCCTCGGCTGGGCCTCCCTCGGACGCGCCGTCTCCCCCACCATCACCGCGAACCGGTGAGCCTTCGTCCGCCCGGCCCGCCCCTGCATCCCCAAGGCTGGAACGACGAGGGACCGGTCCGGAAACGGGCCGGTCCCGCCTTATTTCGGCCCAGCCGCGCTCGACAGCGCCGCAAGCCGCGCGGCTTTCCGACAACACTTCGCCCGACACGTTAACGACAATTTACCTTCATGCTTGAGCGAGGCCGCCCGCCATGAGACGGTTAATCAATCGTTAATCACGGCGGTGGGGCATGAAGACGATCGAAGGGAGCCGGGTGTCGAAGATCCTCGCCGCAGCCGCATTCCTGCTGGCCGGCCTCTGGATCGCCGCTCCCTCGGTGGCCGAAGCTCAGACCTTCGCGGCCCTGCCCAAGAGCGGCACGGTCGGGCGGCTCGACGTCACCGGCTCTGCGCGCCCCGTCCGGGCCTGGGTGTCTTATTGCGAGCGTTATGCCGGCGGCTGCGACGTCGACACGTCCGAACCGGCGATCGTCACGCTGAACCCCAGGCTGTGGCGCGCCCTCAACACCGTGAACCGGCATGTGAACGCCACCATCAAGCCGATGACCGACCAGGATCATTGGGGCGTGGTGGACCGCTGGGACCTGCCGACGGACGGCGCCGGTGATTGCGAGGACATCCAGCTCCTCAAGCGCAAGCTGCTGGTCGAGAAGCACGGCGTGCCGAACCGCGCGCTGCGCATGACCGTCGTCATCGACGAGCAGGGCGAGGGCCATGCCGTCCTGATGGTACGCACCAACGAGGGCGAGCTCATCCTCGACAACAAGCGCGACGCGGTGCTCGCGTGGCACCAGACCGGCTATGTCTTCGTCAAGCGCGAGGGCCAGGACAGCCGCCAGTGGGTCTCGCTCGGCGACCTCTCCTCGCCCATCACGACCGCGAACCGGTAGGGTTCGCGTCGAGGCGGAGCCCTCGGTCGGGCGGGCTGCGCTCCTCAGAAGGAACTCTTCACCTGCATCAGGGCGCGGCCGAACTCGTCGGCGAAATGCGCCCGCTCGTCGGGAGAGAGCTCCTGGGCGATGACGATGCGCTCCCCGCGCGAGACGAGCGCGAGGCGCTGGAGACCGAATTCCTCGTGCGTCTCGCGGACGAGCCGCGTCCAGAGCGGGTTGAGGCGCCATTCCCTCTCCTCCCCGCGATGGCTGACGCGCCGGAAGCGGAGTTCGACCGGCGTCAGCCTGATCTCCTCGAAGGCGCGGCCGCGCCGGTAGCTGACCTTGAAGGCGATGTAGAGGGCGAGGATGTCGAGCCCGATGAAACCCGAGACCGGCCAGAAGCCGAGCGAGACGAAGCGCAGCGCCATCATCGCCGCGACGACGCTGAGCACCACCATCATCACCCGGAAGCCTTCGGGCCCGAGCGAGCGATGCGGCGTGATGGTCGCGGCGAAGACCGCAGCAGCGGAGGAACCCGGCATCTCGCCGGGGAGGTCGGGATTGCCCGCGCTCATCGGCTCAATATAACGCGCCGATGTCCGCCCGAAAGCCGCCCACGGCGCAAAAAACCGGCAGAAGCGCTGCCGCCGCCAAAGCCGTCGGCCCGAAGCCCGTCGACGATGCGACCCTGGCCGAGATCATGCGTCGCTTCGAGGCGGCCAATCCCCATCCCGAGGGCGAACTCGAGCATACCGATCCCTACACGCTCCTCGTCGCCGTGGTGCTCTCCGCCCAGGCGACCGACAAGGGCGTGAACATCGCGACGCGCAAACTCTTCCGCGACGCCGCCGATCCCGCCGCGATGGCGGCGCTCGGCGAGGACGCCGTCACCGAGCATATCCGCACGATCGGCCTCTATCGGAACAAGGCGAAGAACGTCGTCGCGCTCTCGCGCATCCTCGTCGAGCAATATGGCGGCATCGTCCCGCCCTCCCGCGTCGCGCTCGAAAGCCTGCCGGGCGTCGGCCGCAAGACCGCGTCCGTCGTCATGAACATCGCCTTCGGCGAGCCGACCGTCGCCGTCGACACCCATGTCTTCCGGATCTCGAACCGGATCCCCATCGTGATCGGCAAGACGCCGGACGAGATCCAGATCGGGCTCGAGCGGCGTATCCCGAAGCAGTACCTGCTCCACGCCCATCACTGGCTGATCCTGCACGGCCGCTACGTCTGCAAGGCGCGCGCGCCGGAATGCGGACGCTGCCTCATCGAGGACCTGTGCCGCTATCCGGCGAAGACGGCCTGAGGATCTCGCCGGCCCGCAGGGCCGCGACCTCGCTCCGAAGCGCGGCGAGTTCCCCGAGGATGCGCTCCTCGACGCCGCCCGGATGGGCGATCTTCGGCGCGTCCGCGGCCGTCTCCTCGTCGAGTGCCGTCACGACGACGCCGATGAAGAGGTTCAGCACCATGAAGCTCGACAGCACCATGAACGAGATGAAGAAGGCCCAGGCGAAGGGGTGGTCGTCCAGCAGCGGCTTGACGATGCCGGCCGACCAATCGTCGAAGGTCATCACCTGGAACAGGGTGTAGGCGGCAAGGCCCAGATTGCCGAACAGCTCCGGCTTCGCTTCCCCGTAGAGCTTCGAGGCGATCACGGCGAAGACGAAGAAGACGAGCATCAGCAGCAGCATGATCGAGCCCATCCCGGGCAGCGCCGAGACGAGGCCGCGCACGACGCGCTTGAGCGAGGGGACGACGGTGATCAGCCTCAGCGCCCGGAGGATCCGCAGCGCCCGCAGCACCGTGAACCCGGCGCTGATCGGAACCAGCGCGATGGCGATCACCAGGAAGTCGAACACGTTCCAAGGGTCGCGGAAGAAGGCGAGGCGGTGCACCGTGATCCGGGCCAGGATCTCGGCGACGAAGATCGACAGGACGATATGGTCGAGCGCTTGGAGCACAGGACCGTACCGCGCCGTCACGGCCGGATAGGTCTCGAGGCCGAGGGTGATCGCGTTGAAGACGATCAGGCCGAGCACGATGCGCTCGGTCAGCGGATGGGCGAGCAGGCGGGCGAGCATGACGATCCTTGAGGGAAAGGCGGCTCTCGCTCCGGCGGCGGCGACACTCCGTCGAGACGGCGGATCGTCCAGGCCCCGGCGCGATTGATCTGGGCTCGAAAGGCTGATCTGTCATCGCTGAACGGCCCCCGAACGGGCCGCGCGCCAGACGCGGGAGGAAGCCATGAAGGCCGTCGTCATCCATCCGCCGCACGACCTGCGGGTCGAGGATCACACGCCCGAGGCGCCGGGTCCGGGCCAGGTGGCCGTGCGCATCCGGGCGGGCGGCATCTGCGGCTCGGACCTGCATTACTATCGCCATGGCGGCTTCGGCACGGTGCGCGTGAAGGAGCCGATGATCCTCGGCCACGAGGTGGCCGGCGAGGTGGTCGCGGCTGCGGCCGACGTCGCCGGGCTGAAGGTCGGGGACCGCGTGGCGGTCAATCCGAGCCGCCCCTGCGGCCGGTGCCGATACTGCGCCGAGGGCCTGTTCAACCATTGCGAGGCGATGCGCTTCTACGGCAGCGCGATGCCGTTCCCGCACGTCCAGGGCGCCTTCCGCGAGACGCTGGTCTGCGAGGCGGCGCAATGCGAAATCGGCCCGCCGGATATCCCTTTCGAGGAACTCGCCCTGTGCGAGCCGCTCTCGGTCGTTCTGCATGCGATCGGGCGCGCCGGATCGCCCGCGGGCCTGCGCGTGCTCGTCACCGGCTGCGGCCCGATTGGTGCCCTCGCCGTCGCCGTCCTGAAGCATGGCGGCGCGGCGGAGATCGTCGCGACGGATGTCGTCGAGGAGCCGCTCACCCTCGCCCGCCGGCTCGGCGCGACGCAGACGATCGACGTCGCCACCGCGCCCGAGGCTCTGGCCGCCCATGCGGCGGGCAAGGGCCGGTTCGACCTCCTCGTGGAATGTTCCGGCAACGGCGAGGCCATCAAGGCCGCCCTTCCGACCCTGCGCCCCCGCGCCCGGATGGTTCAGCTCGGGATCGCGGGCGGCGAGGTACCCCTGCCCCTCAATCTCGTCGTGGCCAAGGAGATCACGCTCCTCGGCTCCTTCCGTTTCCACGAGGAATTCGCGACCGCCGCCCGGCTGATCGGCTCCGGCGAGATCGATCTCAAGCCGCTGCTGACCCGGACCTACCCTGTCGAGGAGGCGATCACGGCCTTCGAACTCGCCGGCAACCGCCGCGAGGCGATGAAGGTGCATCTCGCCTTCTGATTGCGGCGCCCCGCCTCAGCCGCTGACGATGCGCAGCCGCGCCTGCCGCGCACCGGCCGGCGCGGCGGTAGCATCGTCGGGCAGGGAGGGGCCGGTGCCGTCGGGGTGGTAATCCGGGACGAGCCTGCGCAGCGTCGCCAGCACGCCCGCCGAGTCATGCTCCGCCACGGCCCTGCGCAGGCGGTCGAGCAGGCCCTGCATCACCTCCGCCTCGACCGGCCGCGCGGAGGTCGCGCGCACGCCCGGCACCGCGGTCGGCCGCAGGTCCTCGCCTTCGCTCTCCAGCGCCTCCTGCAGGCGCTCGCCCGGCCGGAGACCGGTGAAGGTGATGGCGATGTCGATATCCGGCTCGAGCCCCGCGAGCCGGATCATCCGGCGGGCGAGATCGACGATGCGGACCGGCTGTCCCATGTCGAGGACGAAGACCGGCGCCCGCTCGGCGGACTGGACACCCTCGGCCGAAGCCATCAGGACCAGCGTCACCGCCTCGCGGATGGTCATGAAGTAGCGCTCGACCTCGGGATGCGTGACCGTGATCGGCCCGCCGGCGCGGAGCTGCTGCGTGAAGAGCGGGATGACGGAGCCCGAGGAGCCGAGCACGTTGCCGAAGCGGACGCTGAGGAACCGCGTCGGCTCGCCCGCGGCCCGCGCCGCCCGGTCGGCGGCCGCGAAGACGTGCTCGCCGGCCTGTTTCGTCGCACCCAGCACCGAGACCGGATGCACCGCCTTGTCGGTCGAGATGAAGACGGCGCAGACGGCCCCGACCTCGCGCGAGAGCCGCGCCACCTCGAGCGTGCCGAGCGTGTTCGTCGCGGCCGCTGCGACCGGATGGGCCTCGACGAGGTCGACATGTTTCAGCGCGGCGGCGTGGAAGACGAGTTCCGGCCGGAAGTCGCGGAACGCCTCCGCGAGATCGCCGGCATCGGTGACGCTGCCGAGATGCTGGCGCGTCCGCGCCTCGGGATCGCGCACCCGCATCTCCTTGCCGATCGACCAGAGTGCCAGCTCCGACAGGTCGAGCAGGAGCATGGCGCTCGGCTCCATGTCCAGGATCTGCCGGCAGAGCTCGGAGCCGATCGAGCCGCCCGCCCCCGTCACGAGCACGCGCCGCCCTCCCACCAGCGCACGGACGGCCGAGAGGTCGAGCTCGCGCGCCGAGCGTCCGAGCAGGTCGTCGATCGAGACCGGCGCGAGCTTCACCGCCGCTCCCTCGCCGCCGCCGAGCTGGGTCATCGCCTCCGAGACCCGCACGGTCGAAAGGCCGAGCCGGCGCGCCGCGGCGAGAAGGTCGTCGATGCCTTCGCTCTCGAGCACCTCGCGGGTCAGGACGAGCCGCCGGGGCTTCCTGTCCCGGCTCTCCAGACGCCGCATCACGGCCTCGAGGTCGCCGAAGCCTCCGAGGGCCGGCACGCCCTGGATGCGGCTGCCGATATAGCGCTCCTTCGGCGTCAGGAGACCAACCGGCTCGAGCGCGCTGACCGCGTCGCGCCGCAGGCGCCGGATGAGTTGCTCGGTCTCCTCGCCGATTCCGGCCAGGAGGACGGGCACCCGATAGGCGTTCTTGAAGGCGCGCCGGTCGCGGCGGCGGGTGCGATGGGCGCGGTAGAGCACGCGGGGGCCGGCGAGCAGCGCGACCTGGACCAGCCAGTAGATCGCCGGCACGGTCCGCGGGACGATGACCTGCCCGCGCGCGAAGAAATCGGCGAGGGCGAGGACGACGGCGGGGATCGTGACGGCGATCGCGATGCGCGTCAGATCCGGCATCGACACGAAGCGCCAGGGCAGCCGATGCAGGCCCGCGACCCAGTAAGCGGCGGCCGCGATCGGCACCGTCAGCGCGCAGACGACGGCGATACGGTCCAGCCGCGCGAAGAACTCCGTCGATCCCCAGCGCAGAAAGAAGCTGAAGAACAGCGCGACCGCCGTCACGACGGCGTCATGCGCCACGATGATCAACTGCCGACGGGTCAAGCGGATTCCTCGACGGCGGCGCCCGGCGCCCGCCCGAACGGCATCCCTACCACAACCCGTGCGGCGCGACAGTGGCGGGGAGCGGGCCGGGGAGCGTGCGAAGCGCACCCCTCATCCGTCAGCGCTTTGCGCTGCCACCTTCTTCCGCAAGGGGAGAAGGGGCGGTGCCAACGTTTCCGCCTTTTCCTTCTCCCCTTGCGGGAGAAGGTGGCCCTTGCTTCAGCAAGGGTCGGATGAGGGGTGAACCCAACCGATCTCCAGAACTAAGTGCGGCCCGCGAGCGACGCCGCCGTCTGGCGCAGCACGGCCTCCGTCTCGACCTCGTCCCGCCAGCCGTAGCGCTCCCGGAACGCGGACGAATCGACCTCGAGATCGCCGAGCAGCCGCTGGGCATGGCCGCCGAAGCCGGCGAGCCGCGCCGCCGAGCCGATGAGAGCCGCGGGAACCGGCAGGAGCCCCGGACGCCGGCCGAGCCCCGCCCTGAGCGCGGCGACGATCTCCGCCGTCGACAGCGGAGCGCGGTCTCCGATGACGAAGGTGCCGGGAGACGGCCGGGCCAGCACCGCCTCGATCGCCGAGCCGAGATTGTCGAGCGACAGGAGGGTGCGGCGGTTGTGGATCGCGCCGAAGGGCAGCGGCACCGGCAAGGCCGCGAGCCGCGCGAGGCTGCGCAGATTTCCGCCGACGCCCGGTCCCGCGATGAGCGGGGGGCGCAGGATCACGAGGTCAGGGCCGGACCCCGCGCGCAGGGCCTCTTCGGCCGCGAGCTTCGAGCGCCCGTACGGCGTCTCCGGACGCGGCTCCGTGGCCTCGTCGAAGGGGCGGCCCGGCGCGCTCGCCCCGCCGATGACGGTGATGCTGCTAAGGAAGAGGAACAGCCGCACGCCGGCCGCCGCCGCTTCGTCATGAAGCCGGACGGTGCCGAGATGGTTGACCCGATCGAACAGGCCCGCCTCGGCCAGAGCCCTTTCAGGCGCGACATGGACATGGGCCGCGAGGTGGATGACGGCCGAGACACCCGCCAGCGCCTCCCGCCACGCGGTCTCCGGCCCGATATCGCAGACGACGACCACGCGGCAGCCGGGCGGTGCCTCCATCGGATGGCGGGTCGCGAGCGTGAGCCTCCGGCCCGACGAACGCAGCCGCTCGACGACCCGCCTGCCGACGAAGCCGGTCCCGCCGGTGACGAGGATCGCGCCATCATCCATGCAGCGCGACTAGCCGGGTCAAGGCGCGCGCTCAAGGCCCCGGCTTCGATTGCCAACAATCGCAGCATTGCTGTAATTGTCGTCAATCACAGGAATGATCCGAGTTGGCCGATTTTTCCACCAGCGACCTCAGTCGTAGATCCGGCGACATCATCGCCGAAGCGCTCCGCCGGCCCGTCACGATCACGCAACGGCACAAGCCCCGTCTCGTGCTGCTCAGCATTGAAGACTACCGGCAACTCGTCGCCAGGGGCGAGACACGCCGCGTCGGAACGATCGATACGATCTCCGACGAACGCCTCGCCGAGTTCGAGGCGGCTCTCGATGCCTACGAAGCCGGCGACGAATCCCCTTGAGCTTCGATGCGCTCAAGACCGGAGCGGTCGTCCGGTATCCGTATCTGTGGGCGCGCGAACAGGCGGCAGGAGAATCGGAAGGGCGCAAGAAGCGCCCCGCAGCGGTCGGCCTCCGTATCCCGCGGCCGGACGGAGACCTCCTGGCGCTCTTTCCGATCACGAGCGCTCCACCGGGCTCAGGCCGCTTCGCCGTCGAAATTCCGGATATCGAAAAGCAGCGGGGCGGTCTCGACCGGGATGCGCGCCTCTGGCTGATCCTCGACGAATATAACGAGGATGTCGTGGGACGGTCCTACTACCTGGAGCCGACGGCACCGCTCGGTCATCTGAGTCGCGCCTTCCTCGCTCCTCTGATCCGCGAGTTCATTTCGAGGGCGAGGCTGGCCAATCGCGTGTCCCGCCGATCCTGACGGGTCCGCGCGCCGCTCCGCTTGATCTGACCTCCCCTCCTTCCGTAGATGCGCGCGAGCCCGCCCGGTGCGGCGATGGACCAATTGTCATGACTTCAGGCCTCGCCTCCGAGGTGACGGCCGCTTCGGCGGGTCCGGCGGATCGTCTCGTCGCCGCGATCGAGGGCCGCACCGCCACGATCGCCGTCGTGGGGCTCGGCTATGTGGGCCTGCCGCTCGCGGTCGCGACGGCCGATGCCGGATTTCCGGTCATCGGCTTCGACATCGACCCCGCCAAGATCGAGAGCCTCGCCGCCGGACGGTCCTATATCCGGCAGATCCCCGACGAGGCGACGGAGCGGCTGGCCTCCGGCGGCCGCTTCCGGCCCACCGCCGACATGGACCTCCTGGCCGAGGCCGACGCGATCCTGATCTGCGTTCCGACGCCGCTCGGCACCCATCGCGAGCCGGACCTCACCTATGTCGAGCGGACGACGCGAGCCATCGCGGCCCGCCTTCGGCCGGGACAGCTCGTCGTCCTCGAATCCACGACCTATCCCGGCACCACCACCGAGGTGATGCGGCCGATCCTCGAGGAGGGCGGCCTGCGCTCCGGGCGCGATTTCCTCCTCGGCTATTCGCCCGAGCGCGAGGACCCCGGCAATCCGATCCACGGCACGGCCTCGATCCCGAAGGTCGTCGCGGGCGACGGGCCGGACGCCCTGCGCGCCGCGAGCGCGCTCTACGGCGCCATCGTCCGGCAGGTCGTGCCGGTCTCCTCGCCCGCGGCAGCCGAGGCGGTGAAGCTCACCGAGAACATCTTCCGCGCCGTCAACATCGCCCTCGTGAACGAGTTGAAGCTCGTCTACGACGCCATGGGCATCGACGTGTGGGAGGTGATCGAGGCGGCGAGCACGAAGCCCTTCGGCTACATGCCCTTCCAGCCGGGGCCGGGGCTCGGCGGCCATTGCATCCCGATCGACCCCTTCTACCTCACGTGGAAGGCGAAGGAGTTCGACGTCGCGACGCGGTTCATCGAACTCGCCGGCGAGATCAACACGGCGATGCCGAAACACGTCGTCGACAGCCTCGCCCGGGCGCTCGACGCCAGCGTCGGGCGCGGGCTCAACGGCGCGGAGATTCTCGTCCTCGGCCTCGCCTACAAGCGCAACGTGGACGACACCCGCGAGAGCCCGGCCCTGCGCCTGATGGAGCTGATCGAGGCGCGCGGCGCGCGGGCAGGATACCATGATCCTTTGATCCCGGTCCTGCCGCCGACCCGCGAACACGCCGCTCTTGCCGGCCGACGATCCGTCGATCTGTCGCCGGAATCATTACAGAGATATGACGCGGTCGTGCTCGCGACCGACCACGATTCGCTCGATCTTCCGCTCATCGCCCGCCATGCGCGGCTCATCGTCGATACCCGAAACGCCTTCGGCCGGGCCGGATTTAGCGGCCCGACCATCGTCAAGGCCTGAGGCAGGAGACCCTTCATGACCCAGCCGGTGCAGCCAGCGCCCCTGCCCTTCATCGATCTCGGTGCGCAGCGGCGACGGCTCGGGAGCGCGATCGACGACGCCATCCTCAAGGTCGTCAACCACGGCGCCTACATCCTCGGCCCCGAGGTCACGGAGTTCGAGACGCAGCTCGCCGCCTTCTGCGGCGCCAAGCATGCCATCTCCTGCAGCAACGGCACCGATGCGCTCAGCCTCGTCATGATGGCGAAGGGCACGGGACCGGGCCATGCGGTGTTCTGCCCGAGCTTCACCTACACGGCGACCGCCGAGGTGATCGCCCGGATCGGCGCGACGCCCGTCTTCGTCGACGTGCTCGAAGACACGTTCAACATCGACCCGCAAAGCCTGATCGCCGCCATCGAAACCGCTCGTCGGTCGGGGCTCGATCCGGTCGGCGTCATCCCGGTCGACATCTTCGGCCAGCCGGCCGATGTCGATGCCCTGGCGCCCATCTGCGAGCGCGAGGGCCTCTGGATGCTGTGCGATGCGGCGCAGAGCTTCGGCGCCCTCTACAAGGGCCGGCGCGTCGGCACCTTCGGGCTCGCGACGACGACGAGCTTCTTCCCGGCCAAGCCCCTCGGCTGCTACGGCGACGGTGGAGCCGTGACGACCGACGACGACCACCTCGCCAAGGCACTGATCTCGCTCCGTTTCCACGGCCTCAGCGCCGACCGTTCGGACCACGAGCACATCGGCATGACGGGCCGTCTCGACACCATCCAGGCGGCCGTCCTCATCGAGAAGCTGAAGATCTTCGAGGACGAGCTCGCCGCCCGGCAGGTCATCGCGCAGCGCTATTCGGAAGCCCTCGGCGACGTGCTGACGCCGCCCCACATCCGGCCGGACAGCATGTCGAGCTGGGCGATCTACACCGTGCGCGTGAAGCCGGAGCAGCGGGCCGATCTCGCCGCGCAGCTCAAGGCCCAGGGCATCCCGACCGGGATGTATTATCCGCGGCCGGTCCACCGCTATTCGGCGTATCAGCATTTCCCGAGCGTCGGCAACGGCTTGCCGGTGACGGAGAAGCTGGCACGCGAGGTGATCTCGCTGCCGATCCACCCCTATCTGGACGAGCCGACCCAGGACCGCATCGTCGCGGCCGTGAAAGCCGCCCTGTCGTGATCTGACAGGGTCGATTCAATCGACCTGTCAACACGATGTCGAAGATCGCTCACCATCTTCATAAGCGTGAGCGTCGAGCTGAGATGATACTCGAGACATTTCACGCAACGACCTGAAACGGAACCCTGTTCCAGGCGAGCTGAGATCCTGTTCGAACAGGGCCGGCGAAGCGCACCATCACCGACCTACCCTGCACCCGGTGAAGGCGCCTCACGATCTCCCCATCCGTGCCGCATGCATGCGGCACGTCGGCGCCGCGAGACCGCGGAGACCAGCTCCGGCCCGGTCCAGCGCTCGTCGCCTCGTCGCACCCATCGGGCTCGGCTGGTTCGGTCGTCCGGCGGGCCGGAAGCCTCACGGACCGACCTGCGAGACGGCCCCGAGGCGATCCCGGTCGCGGACTGGACCAGCGTGCCGACCGTGCCGTGATCCTTGCGGGCCCTGATCCTCCGATCCTGTGATCCTTTCCCGTTCCCCGGCACGGCATCCTGTGATGCATGGACCCCAGGATGCCGTGATCATGGGTAGGCGAGCATGGTTAAGGCTTCGTTGCCGCGCGGCCTCGGCCCGGCTCGCTGACGAAGCGCCGCGCTAGATGCGCGGTCGACGCTGCGGCGGCCACGCCGACCGTGACGAACACGGGAACGAGGGCGTAATCGGCGAGGAAGACCTGCAGCAGCGTGCCGAGCGTCGCGCCCGCGACGAACGCGCTCCACACGGAGAGGTGGAGCCGCCAGGCGCCGTCCCTGTCACGCCCCATCGCGCGCTGCGCCAAGGCGTCGGCAAACCGGAACAGCGTGCCGGTGACGAAGGTCGTGCCCGCATTCGCACCGCGCGCCAGCACGACGAGATGGTTTTGGGCGCCCATGGCGAACGACAGGGGCGCGATGCTCGCCAGAGGCAGCCGGTAGACGGTGTCGAGGGCGACCGCGATCCCGAGCGCCGCCGCCTCCAGCGTCAGGATGGCCGGCAGGTGCCAAGGCCCGAGCTTCGCCAGCAGGATGGCCCCGACGAAGCTGCCGAGCAGGAACAACCCGATCAGCGTCAGGAAGCCCAGGAACGGGCCGATGTCGCGCAGCGCCGCATGGATGCCGACCTGGATCGTGTTGCCGCTCATCAAAGAGGCGTACACCGCTCCGAGACGCGTGAAGCTGATCGCATCCACCGCGCCGGCCGCTCCGGTCAGGAGCAGGCCGAGGCCGAACCTCCAGCCGTTCATGCGATGGAGACGCCGGACGAGGCGGGCGCGGACGAAGGAGGGCGGACGGGTTGAGGGAGTTCCGCGCCGGCGCTAAGGCTTGACGCGACGAATCCCGATCCCTTCGCCGCCTGGCGAAGCCCTTCACGGCACGGCCGCACCGAGCGGAGAGCAGCGAACGTCCTCATGCGCTGGACCGTGGCAACGATTGTCGCGCTGATCGCCGTCTGGGGCTTCTACGTCTCGTCGCCGTATTACGCACTGTATCGCCTCGGACGGGCGGTCGAGGCCGGCAACGTGGCGGAGGTCGCCGCGCGGGTCAACGCACGCGCCCTGCGCTTCTCCCTTGCACGACAGGTGGCGACCGACATCGCCGCGGCCCAGCCGATGGGCGGCATCGCCTCGGCGGAAGCCCAGCTCGCGGCGAGCGCGGCCCTGGCGCTCGCCGACCCCATCCTCGATGGCGTGACCTCGCCCGAAGGCCTCATCCGCCTCCTGCGAACGTCGGCTTCCGGCGATGTGACCAAAACGGTCCTCGGCGGCGGTTCGGTCGGCCTCGCCGATATCGACGAGTTCCTCGGCGCATCGCATTGGCGCGGCTTCAGGAGCGTCTATGTCAGCCTCCCGGCCGGCGCGCCGCGCGAGGAGCGGTTCCGGCTGCAATTGCGCCTCGGCCAAATGCGCTGGCGCCTCGTCGCGCTCGAGCTTCCGCCCTCTCTTCGTCAGCAGATCGCGGCCGAGTTGCAGCGCCGCGTCGGCCGCCGATAGGCTGGCGCTTCGGCGGCGCGCCGCCCTCCGAGTGAGCCCATGTCAGACCTCGCCTTCGACCTCGACTTCTCCGCTCCGACCGACCATGCGGTGCAGATCAGCCCGCTCGTCCGGCGCATCGTGGCGGGCAATGCCAGTCCCTTCACCTTCACCGGGACCTGCAGCTACGTCGTCGGGCGCGGGACGGTCGCGGTGATCGACCCCGGCCCCGCCGACCAGGCTCACCTCGATGCGCTGATCGCGGCCGTCTCGGGCGAGACGGTCTCCCACATCGTCGTCACGCACACCCATCGCGACCATTCCCCCGGCGCGCGCGCGCTCCGGGAGGCGACCGGAGCGCCGATCGTCGGCTGCTCGCCGCACCGGGCCGCTCGCCAGCTCTCCGACGGCGAGGCGAACACGATGGAAGGATCGGGCGACGTCGAGCATCGGCCCGACGAGGAGATGCGGGAGGGCGACACGATCACCGGACCCGGCTGGAGCCTCGCGGCCGTCGAGACGCCCGGCCACACGGCCAACCACCTCGCCTTCGCCCTGGCCGAGGAGGAGACGCTGTTCTCGGCCGACCACGTCATGGCCTGGTCGACCACAATCGTCGGGCCGCCGGACGGCTCCATGACGGCCTTCATGGCCTCGCTGGAGAAACTGCGCGGGCGCTCGGACCGGATCTACTGGCCCGGCCATGGCGGCCCGGTGACGGAGCCGCAGCGCTTCCTGCGGGCGCTGATCGGCCACAGGCGGGCCCGGGAGGCGTCGATCCTCGGCCGACTCGCGGCCGGAGACCGGACGATCGCCGAGATCGTCCCGGCCATCTACCCTGCCCTGAAACCGGCTCTCATCCGCGCGGCCGGGCTCTCGACCTTCGCCCATCTCGAAGATCTCGTCACGCGGGGCCTCGCCCGCACCGAGGGCGCTCCTCAGCTCGACGGCATCTACGAGCCGGCCTGACCGGCGGCGGCCCTGCGGCACGCGGCTGCGGGCGTCATCCCGCAGCCTTCCCGGCGGCCTCATATTCCCTGTCGCGCAGATCGCGGCGCCGGATCTTGCCCGTGGCGGTCGTCGGCAGCGCGCTCGTGTACTCGATCGCACGGGGATACTTGTAGGGGGCGGTGACGGATTTCACGTGGTCCTGCAGCGCTTTCGTGAGAGCCGGCGAGCTCTCGAAGCCCTGGCGCAGCACGACGAACGCCTTCACGATCTCCCCGCGCTCGATATCGGGCGAGCCGACCACGGCGCAGATCTGCACCGCCTCGTGCTCCAGCAGCGCGTTCTCGACCTCGAGCGGCCCGATCCGGTAGCCGGCCGAGCTGATGACGTCGTCCGAGCGACCGCGATACCAGAGGTAGCCGTCGCCATCGCGCTCCGCGCGATCGCCGGTGAGGAACCAGCGCCCCTCCGGACCCTCGCGCAGGGAGGCCGCGAGCCGGTCGGGCTCTCCCCAATAGGCGAGCATCAGTTGCGGATGCGGGGTCAGGAGCGCGACATCGCCCTCCTGTCCGACCGCCAGACGCTCTCCGGACGGCGAGACGACGTCCAGGTCGACGCCCGGCGACGGCCGGCCCATGGAGCCGTACCGCACCTCCTCGCCGGGATAGTTCAGGGACACCATCAGGCATTCGGTGAGGCCGTAGGCTTCGTCGATCCGCACGCCCGTCGCCGCCTGCCAGCGATCGGCGATGGCGGGGCTCAGCGCCTCGCCGGAGGTGACGGTCCGGCGCAGGTGCGAAAGGTCGTAGCTGGCGATCGGCTCGTCCACGAGGCGCGACAGCTCCGTGCCCGGGGCACAGAACACGGTGACCTGCCGACGTTCGAGGAGCTTCAGGCGCTCGGTCGCCGAGAACGGGCCGTCATAGAGGACGCTGCAGGCGCCGCACGACCAGGGGCCGAACAGGATCGAGGTCCCGGCCTTGCTCCAGCCCGTATCCGCCGTGCACCACATGCGGTCGCCGGGTTTCAGATCGAGCCAGTAGATGGCCGAACCGCGCCAGGCGAAGACGGCGCGCGCGGCATGGACGATGGCCTTCGGATGCCCGGTCGAGCCGGACGTGTAGTACATGACGGCGGGATCGTCGGCCGCGACCCGCTCCGGCTCGCAGGTCGGAGAGGCTGCCGCCATCTCGTCCTCCCAGTCGAGCCAGCCCGAGGCGCCGCCGAGCGCGACCCGAACCGGCACGGCTTCGGCAACGGCGTCGAACTTGCCGACATGCTCGGCGCGGCACACCACGGCCCGCGCCTCCGCATGCTCGACGCGGTAGCCGACATCGCGGGCCGTCAGCATCTCGATGCAGGGAATCGGGACCGCCCCGATCTTCATAGCGCCGACCATGGCGATCATCCATTCGGGCCGGCGCGGCATCATGACGAGCACGCGGTCGCCCTTGGCGATGCCGTGGCTCCGCAGGACGTTGGCGAAACGATCGGTGAGAGCGGCGACGTCGGAATAGGAGAGACGCCGCTCCTCCCCGGCCTCGTTCGACCAGATCAGGGCCGGACCGTCACGCTCCCGCGCCCAGCGGTCGACGACGTCGGTTCCGAAATTGAAGGTCTCCGGCACCTCCCAGCGGAAGCCGGCGCAGAGATCCGCGTAGCTCGGCTCACCCCGATCCTCGGCCGCGGATGCAAAGACGTCCCGCATCATGTTCTCCTCGGAGCGGCTTAGGCCGCCCTCTCCTCCCCGTGCTCGTGCCCCTTGCCCAGCGCGCAGAGAGGCGCGGCAGCTTCGGCATCGGGCGTGACGGTCGGGTCCTGGCTACCCGAAACCGCTTCCGACTTCACCCCAGGATGCGCGAGCGCCGCGAAGACGGCTGACGGACAGCCCGCGTGCAGCCAGCGCCAATCGGCCCGTGCCGCCGGCACCGCTCGGAGATCATCGTCGTGATGGTGGCGGGCGACGAGTGCCGGCCGCCGGGTCGGAGGCCCGCTTCAGCGGCGGCCGCGAGCGACCCGTTCGATCTCCGCCGCGACGAGGCGTTCGACCAGAGGCGGCAGATTGTCGTCGAGCCAGGTCTTCAGCATCGGCCGCAGCATCTCGCGCACGAGGTCTTCGAGCGTGGTCGCGTTCTGGCTCAGGATCGTGTGCGAGAGGAGGTTGAAGGCCTGCCCCACGCTGTTCTTCGCCTCGGCCGACATGAGATCCTCCGCTGCGGGCGGCGGCGCAGCCTGCGGTGCTGCGGACGCCAAGGCCGGTCGCTGCGCGGCAGGCGCAGGCGACGGCTCGCTCTCTCGCGATGCCTCGGGCGGCGGAGGGACGATGACGGGCTCCGCGTCGGCGGGCCCAGCCGGGCTGGTCTCGAACTGGATGTCGGGGACCTCGATGTCCAGGCTCGCCCTCGCGGCAGGCTTGGCGTCCGGCGTCTCGGCGAGGTCGAGAACCTCGTCGTCGTCGGCCGCACCAATCCGCTCAGGGACAGCGGCACCGTTGGATTCGGTCGCGTTCATCGCCGGCCGCACCTCGTCGTCATCCGCGATGATGCGCCGAATCGAGGCGAGAATCTCCTCCATCGACGGATCGGCGGTCTTCGCAGGCGCGGCGCTCATGGCGTTCGGTCCAATTCAGCGGAACAATCCGCCCGTCTCCGATTCGCGACGGGATTCGGCATACCCCGCAGTATTGCACCGGGACTCGACCGATCAAGCGAGCCGCTCCCCGGCTCACAGCACTTTCACCCTCGGGGGGCTCAGCGGCCGTCCGGCGTCCGCAATCCCCAGGGGAGGTCGCGAACCTGATCGTAGTGAAGCTTGGCGTTGTAGAGTCGGACGTTCAGGTTGAGGCTGCGCGCGGAGAGCCGCCCGATCGACTGCGCCACGAGATAGGATGCGACGACCCGATCCCGCTGGGCGACGACGAGGTTCACCCGGGCGTTCAGCAGCTCCTGCTGCTGGTTCAGGATGTCGAGGGTCGTGCGCTGTCCGACGCGAGCCTCCTCGCGCACGCCGATCAACGCGATATTCGCCGCGTCGACCTGCGCCTGCGAGGCGCGGATGCTGGCCTTCGCCGCCTCGAGGCCGCCCCAGGCGGAGACGATCGCCGCCCTGACCTGATCGCGCGTCGCGTCGGCCTCGATCCGGCGCTGGCCGGCCGTCTCCTTGGCCTGGCGGACACGCGCATGGGTCTCGCCGCCCGTGTAGATCGGCACGTTGAGCTGAGCGACGATGGTCGCGTTGAGCGCGCGATCACCCGGGGTCTGATTGTCGTAGGCCTGAACGAGGCTGCCGGACACCCCGAGGGTCGGCGCCAGTTCACCCTCGACGATCTTGACCTGGATGTCTGCGGCATCGGCCGCGTGCAGAGCCGCGATGATGGCCGGATGCTCTTCGAGCCCAACCTGGACCGCGTTCGTCAGCGACCGCGGCACGAGGCGATCGATCGGCGCCCCCTGGGCCAGATGGCGCGGCTCGATGCCGATGATCTGCCGGTAGGTCGCGATCGAGGTCTGCAGATTCGATTC
Source organism: Enterovirga rhinocerotis (assembly GCF_004363955.1). Classification (GTDB taxonomy): domain Bacteria; phylum Pseudomonadota; class Alphaproteobacteria; order Rhizobiales; family Beijerinckiaceae; genus Enterovirga; species Enterovirga rhinocerotis. Next base: position 1,009,450 of record NZ_SNZR01000011.1, on the reverse strand, counting down.
CGCGGCGCTGACCGAGGAGCGGGCGGCCGCGAGGCGGGATTCCGCCTGGGCGACGTCCGTCCGCGTGACCTCGCCGACCTGGAAGCGCGTCCGGGTCTGCGACAGCTGCTCCTCGAGCACGTCGACGTTGTTCCGCTGCAGGTCGAGGATCGCGGTGTCCCGCAGGACGTTCATGTAGGACTGGACCCCGGCGAACAGGGTGCTCGACTCCACGTCCCGCAGCCCTTCCCTGGCGCCGAGAACCTGGGTTTCGGCCTGTCGGGTCGAGTTCGTGGTCCGGAAGCCGTCGAACAGATTCTGGTTGATCTGAACGCCGACGCTGCGCGGAAACATCGTCTGCCGGTAGTTCTGGCCCGAGAGATGGCCCTGAGCCCAGCTCGTTCCGGCATTCGCCCCGACGGTGATGGTCGGGCGATAGCCCGACAACGCACGCGGAACGTTCTCGTCGACCGCTCTCACCGACGCCCGCTGGGCGCCGAGCGACGGATTGCCGACATAGGCCCGCGCGAGAGCCGAGGCGATCGTTTCCGCCTGGGCAGGCGCCGCCCCAAGGGCCGCTGCTGCCAAGCCGGCAAGAGCCACGGAAGCCCGCGCCCCCATTTTTGGTCGAAGTGCCAACACGCGATGCCTAACCTGGGGCCTTTTCAGACGCGAGCACGCCGGGTCGCTCCGGCATGCCCCACCTCAGCCCTTGTCCGTTCATGGTAGCGAACTGGTCCCGAGGCGGAAGCGCCACCGTCCGGTTTCAGCCGAGATTAACGAAGCAGTGCCGCAAAAAGGCGACACCCCCATAACGGGCTTCACCAGGCCCGCCGCCGGCGCTCAGAACGTGAAGCTCGGCGCCTTCCGGAAAGCTGCGAGCGGCGGCACCACGGCGTCGAACAGGGGCCTGAAGCCGAAGCCCCCCGCCGACCTCACGTAAAGCAAGGCGCGGCCTGCATTTTCCTCGGTCGAGAAGCACGCCAGGCGCCCCCCCTCGGCAAGCTGGTCGAGCAGCGCGGCGGGGCGCTCCTCGACCGCGCCGTTGATCAGGATGCAGTCGAAGGGAGCGTCCTCTTTCGAGCCGGCTTCCAGAGGCCCCGAGCGCACCGTGACGCCCCAATCCGAAGTGTGCTTCAACGCACCCTCGGCCAGGTCGCCTTCGCTCTCGAGCAGCGTGACTTTCCCGCCCATGGCGGAGAGGACGGCGGAGGGGTAGCCGAATCCCCCGCCGACATCGAGCACCCGGTCGCCATCCTGGACCGCCAGCGCCTGAATGAGTCGCGCGAGCAGCATCGGAGCCAGCATGACCCGCGCGTCGGGCCCGTGGCCGGAGAGCGGAACGTTCCGATCGAGGTAGGCGAGCGCCTCCCGCCCGGGAGGCACGAACCGCTCGCGCGGGACCTCAGCCATGGCCGCGAGGACAGCCCGGTCGCTCACGTCGAACGTGCGCAACTGACAATCGACCATCGTGCGGCGAGCAGTGTCGAAAGAGGACATCGCGGGCTCCGGCGTGAATGCTTTCCCGGGGGCGACGCCGTCGCGAGTTCGACGAGACCGAATCCGGCCTGCGACGACGCCGCTCCGCTCGGACAGCCCCGGTCGCCCGGCTTGTCGGAGATCGGAGGCGCGATTGCAAGGCTCGGTGGTGATGCGGAACCGGTTCGCGGTGGTGCCGTTGGGCTCGCATCGATCGTGCTCGCAGGCACGGACATCCACCCCGAGACGGCACTGCGATCGGCCGTCGAACGAGGACACCACGATGAAGAAGACCGCTCCCCTCGCCGCGGCGCTCGGCCTGTCGCTGGGTCTGCTGGCGATGCCCGCGATGGCCCAGCAATCGGCTACCGGGCAGAGCTCCGGCGGCCCCGCCCGAGATGCCAATCCGGGCGTGAGCACCATGGAACCGGGTGCCGCGCCCGCGAGGAAGATGACCAAGAAGAAGGTGAAACGCTCGGGAGCCAAGAAGAAGGCGCCGCAGCAGGCGATGTAATGTGATTCGGTGCGGCCGGGGTGGCTTCGGCTCTCCCGGCCGTCACCCTATGCCTAGCGAAGCGCTACTTGGCCGACAGGGCTCGCGAAGAGAGCGATCGTGATTGGAGGCCTCGCCCGGAATCGAACCGGGGTGCAAGGATTTGCAGTCCTCTGCGTAACCACTCCGCCACGAGGCCTCGCGCGCCGGAGCGCTGCGAGGCGGGTCATACGCGCCCAAACGCGGGGGAGCAAGCCGCTCTTGGTGTTTCTCCACGATCCGGGACAGGTCGGCGGATGCAGGACCGTATCCGTACGTAACCCTCGCGCCGACGACGACGAGCCAGAGGCGGCGAGCGGCGCCCGCACCGCGATCCGCGACCGCTATCCCCAGCCGACCGCGTCAAACACGACATTCCCGTCACATGGCTCTTGCCTCGCCCGCCTCGCTTCTGTATCCCCCGCCTCGTGATCCGCGGTAGCTCAGTGGTAGAGCAGCCGGCTGTTAACCGGCTGGTCGTAGGTTCGAATCCTACCCGCGGAGCCAGAACTTTTTCCTAACATATTGAAGTCGCTGCGATTTTGGCCCGCAGGTGCAATTCGTGCCCCTGTTTCGGCCCTATCACCGCCGAGGCATTGCCCGGCGGTTGACCCGCCGAGCGCCGAACCTCCCCTACCCTACCGCCGTTGCCCCGCGACAATCGGATATTCGGCGTTGAAGCGGCGCACCGCCTCTTCATCGAGATGATCGGCCCGGCGCCGGAGGGCCGAAGCCTTCCGAACGCGCCATGCGATTCGGTTCAGCCTCCTCCGCTCGCGCCAGCCGTCGAGACGGGCGCGAGCGAGGGCCAGGAGGGCGAGGACAAGCCTCATCGGAGCGGCACGCCGGCCGCGCTGAGGATGACGGCGGCGCGAGTCGAGGGGCGCGTGAGCTTCGTCATCGCCTCGATGTCTGGCGCCGGCGGCATCCAGTTCACGTATCCGGCGCACTCCTCCGAGCCTCGCGCGTAGGCTTCGGGCGAACACTCTCGTTTCGCCGGCCCCCAACGCAGCGCCGCCTCAAGGCTCTTGCGATAGGCGTGCTCCTTCACGGCAGCCATGTGCTCGTGAGCGAGCCACGTCAGGTAGCGTTCTTGCAGGGCGTCCGTGACGGGCACTGCCGCCGCCACCGGCCGGCCGATGAGCGTCACGCCGCCGCCGATGAGCGGCAGGCTGGCGAGGCCTCGGAGGAAGCCTCGGCGATCGTGAGGGCCGGTCATGGTGCCGCCCTCCTCGCGCCGCGCTCGTTCTGGACGATGCGCAGGATCTCCTCGGCCGAGTCGCGGATCACGCGCCCGAGCTCGTTCAGGCTGTCGTAGTCCAGTTCGTAGTCTTTCGGCAGGCAACCGAGCGCGATCAGGATCTCGCTCATGCCGACGATGTGGCTGGCGTGGTCGTCAACGCCAGGGGAGAGGAAAGGCGGCTTCATGCGCGCGCCCTCCGGACCCGACGCGTCTCGGGGATCGCCTCGCCGTAGTGCAGGATCACGCCCGGCTGCTCGGCGTTGTCGCCGGCGTCGTCCTCACGATCGTCGGATCGCCCATAGTCCCAACCGATCTGACTGGAGGCGTAGTCGACCGGAGGAGGAGCGAAGCCGGGGGCAATGCCGCGCGGCTGGCGCTCCGGAAAACCGAGACTCGGCTCGCTGTCCGCGTCGCCGTCGATGGCGTCGAGGATGTCGACGAGGCGCTGGATGAGGGCTTCGAGCTCGGGCCGGTATGCGTGCCAGGGGCGCCGGCGGGAGCGCGCTGAAGGCGCGAGTATGCTAAGGGTAGCCGTAGCCATTCCCTGAACTCCTGAGGTTCGGGTTTCGGTGAGAGCCGGGCAGGAGCACCACCTCCTTGTCCGGCTCGCTATTTTCTGTCATCAATTAACCATGACGTCAATATCTGATGACAGAAAAAAGTCGCGCGGACGGCCGCGGGTTGGCTCCACGTCAGTCGGCGTTCGGCTACCCCCTGCGGAACTCGCCGCGCTCGACGCCCACATCGCCGCTCAGCCCGATCCGAAGCCGTCACGGCCCGAGGCGATCCGGCGCGTGCTGGCGGAAAGGTTAGGGCCGCCTCGGGATGAAAGTGAGGCCGGAGGCAGGAAGCGAGCCACAAAGAGCGCGCTGGATGCTACCGAGGCTCGATCGCGTGCCGGCGGTGCTGCGGATGTCGCGATGCAGGACACGGATGCGACTGCGGACGAGAAGGTCCGCCGCCGCCGAGCGCTGACGGACGAGCCCAACCCGACGCGAGATGCTTGAGCTAAGCAAAAAGGTCTCCGGCCAACTTAATTTTCAAGCGCGCGGTATTCTAAAAAATAAATATATCACACATTGTAATCGTGAGCCTGGATCCCGATCTTTATCAAGAGAAATTTGTCTCCGGGTCTCCTGAACGATGTTTAGCGCGATCCACAGATGGATCTACAGCGGCTCTGCGGAATTTGCCTTTACGATAGTGGCCGTATTTGGCGCCACGCTGTATTTGACTTATCTCGCCATCAACTGATCGAAACCGCCTCGATACAGAGAGGAGATCATGACCTATCATGTCGCAATCTCGCAGTGGGAGACGGATGGTGGAAGCTGTCGGCTGTGCGGCCCCGAACTCTCCTCCCGGAGCGCTTCGTCGATTTACAACAACCAACACAAAGAGATCGTTTCCAAACTGGCCGACGCCCACATGCTCATGGCTAAGCTAGTGATATCTTCCGATAGAGGTCGGTGGTGGAATGAAGACGATCTCGATATTTATCGACTGGAAGAAATCGACAACAATCTCTCGATTATAATCAGCGCAATAAATTCGATTGAGAGATATACGGAAAATATTGGCGTTTCTGGAGCGTCGAAATCATCCACGAAGCGCTGGCCGTCAATGGGGAGAACGAAATGACCGAATGGATCAGTACGGAGGGCCATGTTCCATCTGAGCCGGGCTGGTATCCGACCCTGACCGACTGGCGGACGGCTTCTCTGCACCCCGGCATGCACCGGTGGCTCGGTGCAAAATGGGCTTCTTCACGCCCTGAACGGATTGAATTTTTCTCTACCGAGCCCTTCGGTACCGCGCACGGGGCCAGCAGTTGCGCTCACACCCTCGGGCCGGGGCCACCTCGGTCGTCGGCGTAGGCTAGCTCTCCTCCGAGACGCCTTCCTCGCTGAAGGAGATGATTATGCCAAGCACTGATCCGATGACCGAGCGCCCGGGAAGTGGAACGCGGTCCGAAGGGTTATCGCTGGTTTCTCGGGCGGGAGCTGGTGCTCGCCCGCGCTTATCCCACCGATGACGTAGTCCTTGCACTAAACCCGACAAAGCCCAACGCGGCCTCTTTGAGGTGGGTGGGTTCCCGCCGACCGGCTTCGACCTCATGAATCAGCATCTGCACCAGATCCAACCTATGCTCGGTACTCATCGCGAGGAGTGATGATTTCGAGTTCAGGACGACCGCCTCATATGCTGCTGTGATAGCGGCTGCGGCCTCGCTGCCAAAGCGGCGCGTAAGCTCATCCGTCCTACCCGTCGGCACCTCACGCCTCCCCGCGCGAGCACCAGAGAACGAACCGCGCCCGGCCCGGCATCCCTGAGGTCGCCGTCGAATTATGGTGCAGGATCGGACCAAAGCAAGACGATTTCGCTGTTCCCCAACTGCCGGTCGAAATGGGGCAGGTGCTCGACCGACGTCAGTCGCCTTCAATCCGCGCCGCTGCGAGGGCAGCCAGCGTCATCCGATCCTCGTTGAAGCCGTGCTCTCGTCCGGCAGCCAGGATGGCGTCGAGCATGTCCCGGCGGACCTCGCAGGATGGCACATAGTACCGGTCGTTGAGCGAGAGGATCGAGACGGCGCGATCATAGGCTACGGCCGCCCGCGTGGCATCCTCGGTGCCGATGCGCTCCGCGTACGGCTGGGGGCTGCGCCTCCTTAACGGAGATGCAGGTGTGACCGTGACGGGCAGACCTCGACGGAATTCGTGGGGTTCCAGCCCAAGCGGGGCTGCCCGTGGCCAACTTGGCCACGAGCACTGTGTTGGGCCGAAACTCACCACGCCCCGCCGTCCGCTCCCTGATGCCGGTGCCGCTGGCGTCGACGGAGCCATCTGCGATCATGCCACCGATGGTGAGCCCGTCGCCAATCGCGCGTTACTGCTGCGGTGGCGATCGTCAGGACAAAAAGGAACACGCGCTGCGCCCAATGTTACCAGCCGGGCGTAGTCAGATCTTCCGATCCCGCCGAGGCGCGCTCTTCTTCGTGGCCGCGGACAACTCGCAGCCAGCCGCTACCTCACCTTCTCGTTCCAATCGCAGCGCTTTTAGGCGAGCGCGATTTGCTTCGATGCGATCTTCCTCGCCGTGGTAATCGGCCATTGCCTGACGCGCCGAGGCCCTCTGGGCTTCCACCCGCTCTGCCTTTTCTCCGCGTGTGAGTGGTTTCATGCCTATATCGCGATCCTCCAGTAAACGGTCACAACATGCGCCATGCAACCGCTAGCTTCGCACAGGTGAGGTGTGAGCAATAGTCCACCCGCCGCTCCGACAGATCGTCCGGTGCGACAGGCAAATACATCGGCGACCACCGGCTGTGATGCCGATCGGGCGTTTCCGCGGGTTCTATTTCTTGATCGCCGAGACAATGTTTTTTGTCGACGGATTCGCTGCGATCGTCTTTTGCACCTCCTTCTTCGGCTTTTTTGCCTCCCGGTTCCCTCGTTTCTCGCCCTTGGCCATCTGGTTGAGCCCTTAACGGCCGACACTGCCGTTTGATAAAACGTATAATAGTATGGATGGCGACGCCAGAGGGACGTGCCATGGTGCAATAATGGCACTTGTCCTTTTCCAATAATCAGCGCACTGTCCATTATCGAGCTGCGGTAGGAGCAAGCCCGGATCGGGGTGAGAAACCTCGAAGAGGGGATGCTTGATGCCGACGTCACTCGAAAATACGAAACCTAAACCAAAGAATCATTTGTCTCGCGGGGGCGCAATGAAAAGCGCCGTCCTATGGACAACCGTGGGGATGGTGGTCAGCTACGCGCTGATTGTCACTGTAGTGGCATTTCTCCCTGGACCGTTCTAATCGGCCGCCAGCATGTCTGACCGTAGAGAGTTGTACCGAAGCCCGAATGGAGAGAGCTGGTTCCTCGGGCGAGAGCCGACGAACGGTCGCGCCTTCGTGATCCATCAAGCGAATGGGCCCTCCGGTGCTCGCCTTTCGCACATCGAGCTGGGCGCCTTTCTGGCCGGGGATCCGAACGGCCCCGAGCATCAAGCTGTATTGCGGTTGATCGGAACGCTCGTCGACGTGCCGCCATACGCGGATCGCTCGTCAGAATCAGATTGACGCGGCGGCTTCCCCTCAGGCCGGGGGGCAACCGGACGCGAGGCGCACGGCTGGGGATGGCCGGCCCGAACCGCGCTGTCCCAGCGGCGTTGATCGCCGGATTGACGTCCAGCAGACCTTCGACAGACTTGGGACCGCTCTTGATCAGTCTGCACATTCGCCACGCGACGACCTACCGATATCGCCATCCGGTCAGCCTTGGGCCGCACAGGCTAATGCTTCGGCCTCGGGAAACGCGCGAAGTACGGCTCCCAATCTACACTCTCACCATTCGCCCCGAGCCCGATCTCGTCTGGGCGAGTGACGTTGCGGGGAACGCCGTCGCGACAGCGACCTTCAGCGAACCGAGCGACCATCTCGTGATCGAGAGCCTCGCGCGGGTTGAGCTTTCGGCTGCTGCTTATCCGGTGTTCAGGATCGCTGCGGACGCAATCTCGTTCCCGTTTCGCTACCAGAGCGACGATTGGGCAGATCTCGGCTCGCTGACCGTCCGTCGCTACCTTGATCAGGGAGAATTGCGGGCATGGGCGCAGAGCTTCGTGTCGAGCAATCCGACCGACACCCTCTCGCTGTTGAAGGATCTCAACGCCGGTGTCGCCATGAGTGCCGTGTATTCGGCGCGAGAAAACGAAGGGACGCAATCGCCGAGCGAAACCCTCGCACTCAAGTCAGGCTCGTGCCGGGATCTCGCGACGCTATTCGTCGAAGCAGCACGAAGCCTTGGTTTCGGTGCCCGCATCGTATCCGGTTACCTCCATGATCCGACGCGCACGCTTCTCGGCTCAGCCGATTCCGGTTCAACCCATGCCTGGGCCGAGATCTATCTGTCGGGAGCCGGCTGGATCACCTTTGACCCAACCAATCGAGCCATGGGCGGAGCGAACCTGATCCCCGTTGCGGTGGCTCAGGACGTCAGACAGATCGTGCCCATCACGGGAAGCTTCGTCGGGGCTGCGAGCGCGTTTCAGTCGATGGATGTCGCTGTTTCCGTCACGGAATGCGCATAGGTCAGCCGGCGTGCGTCGAGCTGATCCCGCCGCTGGCGCATGCCGCCCGAACCGCTGTCCCATCCCGGCGTTGGCCTCGCAGGAGGTCATACGCATGGCAACGCAAGGTTACGGCAATCAGGACACGGCGCCGCCGAACGCGGCTCCGTTGCGGTCGCAGGACGAACCCGGCTGGGACGAGGTGACGGGGCGCAAGGATCCGCCTTCCCTGAAAGAGGAGAGGGACGAGGTCAACACGCCCGGCGATGGGGCCGGTCCTTCACCGACACCCGAGGACGAGGCCGATCCGGGCGTTGGCTGAGCGTCACCGCCATAGCGGCGCCGAGACGATCGCGACGAGAAGGGTGAAGGCGGCGGCAGTGAGGGCGCGGGTCATTGCAGCGTCGCTCCCTCCGGCACCGCCTCGTATTCCTGGCCCATCCGCTCGCCGATCCGATCGGGCCAGCGCTTCAAGATCTGCGTCTGGGCAAGCTCGCGGGTGATCGTGGTGACCTGGGCGAAACCGCCGATGCCGCAGATCTCCGGCCCGCCCGGCACCTGCTCACGACGGATCCTCTCCCGCTGAAGCTCGAGCAGCCGCAAGCCAACCTCGGGGAGGCTGAGGCCGGCATGGCCGAGGTGCCCATACTCCGCCTCGAGCTGGGCGATGATGTCCGGGCGTCCGGGCGCGACCGTGACGCTCCGCAGCTTCTGGACGTCGTCGAAATCGAGGCTCGACACCCGATAGACCTCGGGCTCGGGACGGTCCTTCGGCCAGCCCGCGACGTAGGCCTCGAAATCAGCACCGTGCTCGCAGATAGCGAAGGCCTCGGCGTAGATCTCGGCTGCCGTCCTCGTTGCCTTCCCGAAGCCGGCAACCAGCTCGTCGAACGTGGCGAACCTGACGGACAGGAAATGCGTCAGGAACGGCACCGCCAAGGCCGGGCCGCGAGTGACGAGTGCCGCCGAGAGATGCGGCATGAGCCCGACCTTCGGCCCGACCGAGCTGAGCGTGCCGTCGCTCCGATAGAGCGCGCCGTCGGTCCAGACGACGATCGCGTTCGAGAAGAGGAAGATGTTGGCGGCGCTCATCACCCGAACCGCTTCTGAGCGTTGGCGACGCGTCCGGGCAGTTGCCGATCAAGCCGCCGGTCGTAGTCCTCGATCGCTCGCACCACGTCCTGCGGCGTCACGCCGTTGGCCAGCGGCGGGATGTGGTAGGTCGGGGCGTAGTGGATCGGAGCCGTGTTGTTGTTCGCTGCGGACGGTGCCGGGGCTGGCGCCGTAGCCAGCATCGGCGGCATCTCGACCGGGAGAGGCGTGACGTAGCCGCCATCGGCATACGCGCCGCCGTAGTTGATCGCATCGAGCAGGCCACGGTGCTGGGACGTCGAGCGGGCATTGACGACGTATTCGCCCGCGCTCGCCCGGATGAGCAGGCTGTCGGATCGAGGACCGCCGGGCCCGCGGAGGAGGCCTCCATCGGCCATCGCTGCCGTGACCGTCTCGCCGCCTCCGCCGCCGAAGAGGCTGGCGAGGATTCCGCCGCCTCCTCCCTTTCCGCTGAAAAGCGATCCGAGCAGGTTCGTGAGCGACGAGGCGGCGGCATCGGCGCCCGCCGGCAGCTGCGCTGTCGCGTCGGCGAGGCTCGTCAGGGATTGCGAGGCCTGATCGGTCGATTGCGCGAAGCTCTTGGCAGCGCCGTCGAAGTCGATCGAACCCGCATCGGATCGCCGCTCGAGGAGCGATCGGCCGCCATGCCCACCGCCGATCTGATCCAGGTAGGATCGAGAAGTACCGAGCCGGGCGCCAAACTCTCCGCCAGCGCTATTGTAGCCCTGGAACTTCCAGGCGTTTGCCATCAGGCGGTTGGCCTCCTCCAAGCTGCCGGCGCCCTGAAGCTGCCGGATCAAGCTTGGATTCTCCCGGAGAAAGAACCGGGCTTGCGCCGAGACGGGATCGGTGTCGCCGGCCGTGAAGCTTCGCATGGCCGATAGGCGTTCGTTCCGCCACGAGAGCAGGCCTCCGGAGGTGCCAGGCGCTCCGGACTGCGACGGGTCCGACCACGACCCTCCGATATTTCGGGCCGACCATCCGCTTTCGTGCTTGCCGTAAGCGGCCAGGGTCGCAAGAGCGTAAGGGTTGGTGAGGCCGCCGGATTGAGCCGTGCTCAGGAAGCGACCCATGATGTCACCGCCGCCGCCGCCGGGCGTGCGCATCCCGTTCGCGCCGAAGCCGAAGGAGAGCAGGCCCGATCCGGCCTGTTGCGCGCCCTGGCTCTGCGCGCCGGCGAGGCCGAAGCCGAGGATGCCGCTGCCGGCTCCCTGCATTGACTGCCCGCTGGCCGGGTTCGTCCCAAGGATGCTGCCGGCGCCCCCCATCAGGCTCTGCGGCCCGGTCACGCTGTTGATGATCACCGTGGCGGCCGTGACCGTCATGGTGCTCGTCGGCAGGAGCGAGGGAAGGTCGACCTGCTTCGGGGTGCCGAAAGCTGGCGAGATGAGGTTGCCGAGCAGCCCGGCGCAGCCGCGGCCAAGCTCGGCTAGAGATCCTGCGCTCATCGCTGTCTCCGAAGGTTGCGCCCCGCCCCAGCCGCGCCGGTTCCTCCGCGGTCGCGTTGGGGCGGGTGCAGGGCGCCCGCCGCGCCTCCCCATGACGTGGGAGGCCGCGGGCTGACGGGGTTGTTCCGGACACTCGCCGTCTGGTCCGGCCGAGATGGTTCAGGTCTCGGCTTGGCCTGGCCGCCGGACAGCGGCCGGGCCGGTTCCGATCAGCTCACCGCAACCTTCAGGACGCGGAAGGCATTCGGATCGCGGACACCGCCGCCGACGCGTTTTCTCGTGTAGAACAGCACGAAGGGCTTCGCGGTGTAGGGGTCGCGCAGGACTGTCGTGCCGAGCCGATCGACGATCACATAGGCTCGCGCCCAGTTGCCGAAGGCGATCGGGTACGCGCCGGCTCCGACGTCGGGCATGCTCTCGTCGATCGCGATGGGATAGCCGGCGAGCGTGCTCGGCTGGCCCAGGATCATGGAGGGCTGCCACAGGTAGTTCCCCTGCCCGTCCTTCAGCTTGCGCATGGCCCCGGCGGTCGCCGAGTTCATCAGGAAGGTCGCTCCCTGCCGATACGGCGCCTTCAGGGCGTAGATCAGCGTCAGGATGCCGTCGCCGGTGATCTGCGAAGCATGCCCGCTGACCGTTACGCCCGGCTCGCCGCCGGGATGCAGAGTCGTGCCACTCCCGACGTAGGTCAGGAGACCCTGCGGCTTGTTCACGCCGTCACCGGAAAGGAACGCGATCGACTCCTGCGCCGCGAAGACGAGCGAGACCTCGTCGGACAACCACTTCCCGAAGTCGAAGTCGGCGTCCTCGAGGAGCTGCTGCGACACGGCCGGGTTGGCGTAAAGCTCACCGCTCTTGAACTGCAGCGAGGCCAGCGACGGCGTCGTGGTCTGCGGTCGCGCGGCCGTCTCGCCGACCCATCCCGAGCCCCACTCGCCGTTGCTCCACACCGTCGAGAAGCCCGGCCCGCCGGTCGTGACGACGGTTGCGAGCTGCCGGAGCGGACTCTCTACGCGGAGCGCCTGAACGATCTGGCGGTCCCATTCGATCGGCGTCACGTACCCGCCATCGCCGGGCGACCCGGACGTCATCGCGGCGCGGATCTGCTGCCGATGCCCTTCGCGGTTCGCCTGCGCGAAGTTGTCGGCGATATGGCCGCGGCGGACGTAGTCGAGCGCACCCTCGGTGTACGCGGCATCGATCCCGGCATCTCGGGAGGCGATGGCACCGGAGCCGCCAGCACGAAGGGCACCGGTCAGCTTGGCCTGATCGTCAACGGCTGCCTCGACGCCGCGAAGGCGCTGTTCGAACTCGCCGCGCATGTGATCCGCCGCGGCCTTTATTTGGGCGATCATTTGGCGCGGGTCGTTCTCCGCGCGGACGGTGCCGAGAACGGCGGAAGGGATCGGACGGATTCCGGGGATGGAAGAAAGCGAGCGCATGGGCGCACCTCGATCGTCGAGTGATGGAAGGATCATCGAAGGCGGCTTCTGCTCACCCTCGCTCTGTCCACCCTCGCAGCGCCCGGCGTGCGGGGGACGAGGCAGCGCCCGGCGTGCCTCGTTGACCTGAGAAGGGACATAAGATGAACCGATCGGTGCGTCAACACCGATAGGCCGCGCCTATCAATTGGCGGGCCCGCTGCTACGCCGCTCGGCGCCATCGACCTGATCGGCCATCCCCCGAAGCTGCGCAGCGACCATCTCGGCAGGCTCGGCGGCGAGCAGTTGCTCGACCCCGACAGCGAGCAGCGAGGATCCGATCTCGACCGCGCCGATCCCTCGCTCCGATAGCTGCGCCGCGCCGCCCCGCCAGCTCTGAGCGAGCCGCTTCGCCACATCCGCGGCACTCGGGCCGGCGCCATCGCCCTGATGCGAATTGCGTTCACTTTCCATGCCGAAGCCCTCCTGAAACCGATGAAAACCGCCCATGTCGCAAGGCGTAATCGTTCACATTCTTCATGCCGTTCAGACGTTTAGGTGGTGACGTCTGGGCGCTACATGATGCGCGCCGGCGGATGAGTGAGTTTTTGTACAAAAACTCACTCCTTCGAGATTTCGGGCCGGCCGGAAAAAATTGTGCGCGTGGCCCCCGATGCGGTCGCCAGCCCCCAAGGGGTCCGGACTTTTGCTCCCCCCCTCCCGCCTCGCTACGATGGAGACCCTGACTCCAAGGTGCCCATGCGCGCGCTCATCTTCGCCGTTCTCGCCGCCTGCTCGGCTCTCTGCTGCGTCGCCGATCCAGTCGTGGCGCAAGGTGCCGAGGTCGTCACGATCTGCGAGGCGCCACAGGGCAGGAGCGCGATCCTCCACGGACAGAGATATCGGTGGGTGGACGACGGGCTGAGCGGAGGTCGTATTACGATCCTTCGGAATGCCGGAGGCGAATACGACCTGACCATCCGGGGCTTGGCCGGCGAGTTCAGCGCTCGATCCGACGGTGCATCTGTGACGCGTGTACAAGGCGGAACCGATACCGACTTCAGCCTCGTCGCGACCTACCCGCTGCAGACGGTGGAGGTGTATCAGGTTGAGCTCGACGCTCAGGGACGGGGCTCCCTGATGTGGACGACATCGAAGACCATTCCGGCGCGACGAGCATCCGTGTTCTTCGCTGAATGCAGGCGGGAGCCGTAGGACGGTCCCTTCCCGTCTGCCTGAAGCTGCCGGCGCGCTCATTGCGGCCTCACCGGCCCATCGTGAGAGGCAGCGAGGAAGCCTCGCTCGGCGTCCATGCCAGCCTGCCATCCGGCTCGAGCTGCAGAGAGCCAGGCCGCAACCTCGGGCTCACACATCCCAGCCTGACGACGATGCTCGGCGGCTTGGCGGAGGGCCCGCTCGGTTCGGTCGTTGATCGCAACCAGCCTCTCGCCGACATCCGAGGCGCCAGGCGGAATGGTGCGGATCGCCTCGGCTGTCATGGCCGCGATCTCACGGCCGAACTGACGGAGATCGTCGTCGGGCTCAGGCAGCAAGGCGCGCCTCCTCCTGGCTTTCGACGAGACGGCCCAGGTCCGCGGCGATGTCCTCGGGCACCCCGACGGTCAGCGCGTAGTGGATCACCCCCAGCGGAGTGGCCCGGACACCTCGATCGGCGAGATCTAGCAGGATCGCGGAGAGGAGATGCTCGGCTAGCGCAGTGCATCCGCGCGGGAGGATCGCGGCGATGATTGGCTCGGCAGGCTCGCTAACCGTCGGCATCGGTCGCCTCAGATTTATATAATGAAACGTGATTGATAATGTCTAGTCCATGCACGATAGTTATAGATCGATGGAGGGCGATGCGCAATGGCCGACAGCCGAATCGTGGCAGCGATGGCGAAGCGCACCTGCCGGCCGCGGACCGAGGCGGGGCGCATGTTGGATGCGCTGCTCGATGAGATCCGGGAGCGCCTTCGTCAGGACGGCGAGGTTGCGATTGATGGTTTCGGGCGGTTCCGGATCGCCAGCACGGGCCGGAGGGTCGCACGCAACTTCGCAACAGGGGAAACGATCCAGACCGAGGGGCGGCGAACCATCCGCTTCGATGCCTATGGATCGGCGATGACCGGGCGCCGGTCGCGCTGGCACCTACCGCCGGGCGAACTCTGACGCCCGTCCGGGTTTCATGCACCGGCTGCCGAGTATCGACATAAATATCTCACTTGTATTATCAAGCGTTATTACTTATTAATCAATTATCGAGCCTGGCATTGGCAGGTCCGAAGTGAGATTTTCGTCTCACGGAAAGGACAAAACGATGCCCGTGTCGCTTGAGCCTGCGATTGCTCGTCAGCCAAAAATCTTCTTTCGGCGGAATCTGATGAGGAGTCCTGCCCTCTTCGGAGCGTCGGTAATGATCGTCAGCTATGTGCTGATCTTCGCGCTTGTCGCGTTTCTGCCCGGCCCGTTCTAGCCCCTAGTCTATGGAGTGGCGAAGACAGCGACCTGACGAGAGGAATTGCTGTGATAATATCAGGCAGAAGACCGCCGACGCCGTTAAAGCGGCCACCTACGCCGTTGTCGTCGATAGTCTATTATCTGCTGATTGGAATATCGGCATTCATTGTCTGTCTCGGTATATTTCATATGATGCTGACATTGTCAGGCACTCCGTGATGCTCGTCTGTCGGACGCGATGAGGCACTACTATGGACGCCATCCCGTCCGAGCAGACCGTGCAAGACGCGCGAAGCGCCGCCCGGCTTTCGCTTAGTCAGCAACCCCTCATCCAACTATCGTACTCCCTCACGCGCTGCGGCATGTACGTCGTAACAAGCCCCGAGGCCGACTGGCTCATGGTTACGGGATATACTCAGACCGCCGCACGGATGACCGCGATGGTGGCGTTTCAGAGAGTTTCGATTTGGTGCGGGGTCGGCGTTCGGCTGCCTCCGGCCGATTGATCATATTGGCTCGCGCCGCCTCTGCCGCGATACCCGAGCCGCGACTGTGAGCAGATCGCGAATGACCTGGACCCCTCTCCGCATCGCTCTCTCCCTCGCGTTGCTCACGCTGGTCGGCGTATGGGTCTTGTTGCTGTTCACGATGGCGCAGTGACCGTTCACCGTCAGCAGGGGCCGCCACGCGGAAGCGAGCGGCCCCGTGTAACGCTAGACATCGAGCCTCACGCCGCGCCCCGTCCCTCGATCGCAGCGACCTCGCCCGCCGTCAGGCCATAAGCCTTCACGCGCTCCCGCCGGAATGACGCATCGCCCGTCTTCTCGAGCCGATCAGATCCTCGCACCCAACTGCCGCCGCCCAGCCGCATCAGAAGCGCCATGTCATCCCCAGCAGGGATCACGATCGGACCTGATGGAGAGGGTCGCGCGTGCGCGCGCGTATAAGCTGACCTTCCTATCGCCGAGCCATCTTTTCTTCGTGCAGGTGTATCAAGGTGTATGGGTGGAGCAGCGACGACACTGGACGTCGTCTCCGGGCCACACTGAGGGATATCGCAATGTCGTCTCTCGACGACACTGTCATCTTGCTCACAGTGTAGTTTGTCGACGACATTGATGGGCTCGCAATGTGGAGCAGAGGCGACATTGCGAGCCCCGTCACTATGTGGCCTGCGGACGACATTGCGACGATCGCGACGGATCTCGCGCTCGTCCAGAAGGCGATTTTCGATCCCATTCACGTTGTCGTCCAGGATCGTGTAGATAGTCCCTCTGCCGTAGCGGCCCGGCCGGTACCGCCACCATCCAAGCTCTGCCAGCTGCTTGCGCGCGTCGTGGAGCGCCGACCGGGTCACTCCGAGGTCGTCCGACAGGGTCTCGTCGGATACGATCGCCTCGCGCGTCACCGCGTTCATGTACTTCACGACGCGGTACAAGACGCGGAACGGGCCGGACTTGAGCCGAGTGTCGGCGCTGGCCGCATTGAGCACGTCGAGCTTCCAAGACGTAAAGCTGCGCAGCTCGTCTGAAGATGGTTCGACAGCGATGCTCATGGCTTCGGACCCTCCAGGGCGCGGCGGACGGTCGGAGCGTTCACGCCGTCCTCGAGCGCGCGCCACCACGCCTCCTCTCGGTTCGTCGACCAGATCGAATAGGCGCGCATCAGGACCCCGTTCGGGGTGCCAGGGAAGCGCTCTCGCGCAGTCTGAATGGCCGAGAGGCCCGTCTCGCCGGAGCGGGCCATCACGGCGACGATCTGCGCGAGGACTTGCTGCTGCAGCTCCTCGCGGGAGATGACAGCGGTCCGAGGTTCCGTCTCGTCGCGCGGCGGCTTCCAGTCGAAGAGGTCGGTCACCCCGCGATCGCCTTCGTTTCGAGGATGGTTGCCCGGACCTGCTGGCGCGTCAGGGAGCGGCTCGTCATGGCGAACCCTCGACGATCGGGTACCGGCGCCCGTCGGCCAGTTCGCGGGCATCGAGCATCGCCTCCGCGAGATCCGGCCGAAGGCTCATGCAGATGCGGCTGCCGTCACCGAGCACGTATTCGACGCCGTAGACCGGTATCCGCTGCTCTTTGGCGATGCCGCCCCAGACCTCGACGTGGTCGATATCGTTGGGACCAACGGCGCGCTGACGCCGGGAGTGATCGGAGCGGGCGGCCATCACGCGGCCACCGATGCAGTGCGAGATGCGATCCAGGCCGCGATGTCGCTCTCGCGCCATCCAACCGCGTTGGCGCTGATCTGGATCGCAGGCGGGAAGCGGCCGGCTCGCTGTTCGCGCCACACTGACGTGCGGCTTAATCCGGTCCTGGCCTTGACCTCGGGCCACCGGAGGATTCGGTCTTGCATCGTGTCGCTCCTGATTGCGGGCGACACTCATCTATTACGAGATGTTCCTCCTTTGTTCGGACATCTGGTGGTCACATATGTCCGACCGACAGACATCTGATCATCACTTTTTGTCCGATCATTCCCTCAGCAGCCTTTCGACCTGCTTCGCAGCGGAGGTTAGGTTCGCTGCATCAATCATGCAG
Source organism: Enterovirga rhinocerotis (assembly GCF_004363955.1). Classification (GTDB taxonomy): domain Bacteria; phylum Pseudomonadota; class Alphaproteobacteria; order Rhizobiales; family Beijerinckiaceae; genus Enterovirga; species Enterovirga rhinocerotis. The sequence continues at coordinate 992,171 of NZ_SNZR01000011.1, read as the reverse complement.
TCTCGGGCCGTCACGATGCATGCTGACGTCTGTTCGTATTCCTTCATATGGTTGAGCAGAACGCTGCGAGCGATTGCATCCGAAACGGCCCTCTTCGGGCCGAGCCGGCGAAAGCCCCCATCGGCCTTGATGAGGCGGAGTTCGCCCAGCGCGATCAAGGCGGCGCTGAAGCGATCGTCGCCAGTGCCCTCGTGGAGAAGCTTGAGTTCTTCAATGAGCTTCGATGCCGTGACAACGTGACGGCGGGCATCGCGAACCGCATTCGTCGACTTCCAATCGCGTTCGATGGCGGCTCGTTCGTTCGGGGTCAGACGACGTTTCCCGGTCATCGCCGAGCCTCCGACAGCGACACGACCTTGCCGGCCTTCTTGCCGTTGATGAATTCGCCCCACGCCCGCATCAGCGACCGGCGCTTCTCTAGAGCCGTCGCGCGGCGGTAGGCCGCCTCGGTCGCGTCCCGGATAGAGTGAGCGAGCGCGGCCTCGACGACGTCGCGAGGAAATCCGGTCTCGTCGCCCGCCCAATCACGGAAGCTCGACCGGAAGCCGTGGACCGTCGCGTCATCCCCGCCGGCTCGGCGCAGCGCCATCGTGAGCGCCATGGATGAGAGCGGCTTCTCGGCTGCCCGATTCGCCTTCGTCGGGCGCCCCGGCCGAGCCCCGCGGAAAACGAGTCCCGTGGGCTCCTCCTCATCAGGTCGAACCTGATCGAGGATCTCGATCGCCCGCGGTGCGAGCGGGACAACGTGGTCGCGCTTCGCCTTCATCCTCGCAGCGGGAACGCGCCACAGCTTGTCGGCGAGGTCGATCTCCTCCCACCTGGCGCCCATGATCTCCCCCGAGCGCGCGGCCGTGAGGATCGCGAGCTCGAGCGCGAGGCAGGACGTGTTACCGACCTCACGGAGGGCACGCACGAAGCCGGGCACGTCGCGGTAGGGCATCGCTGCGTGATGCCCGCGGCTGAGCTTCTGAGCGGCGGGGAGGAGCGCGGCGAGGTTCGCTTTCCACGTCGCCGGGTTTTCTCCTGATCGCTGCCCTCGGACCTTGCACGCGTCCAGCACAGCCTCGATCCGGGTTCGGACACGGCGCGCCGTCTCCGGCTTCTCGATCCAGATCGGCTTGAGCACGCCGAGGATGTCCTCGACGCCGATGTCGGCGACCGACTTGTCCCTGATCGGCTTGCCGTACTCTGTCAGCGTCCAGCGCCAGCCGGCCACTGTCCGCTCGCTCCACGCCGCCTCTCGCGCGGCGATGAACTCGTCGGCAGCCTTGCCGAAGGTAACGACATCGGGCGCGACCGTAGCTCGCTCCGCAATCGGGTTGCGGCCGTCGACGAGATGGGCCCTCGCCTCTGCAGCCCTCTCCCTGGCCTTGGCGAGGCTAACCTCACGCGCCGAGCCAAGCCCCATCTCCCGGATCTTCCCTCCGAAGCGGAACATGAAGACCCAGCGCCGGCCACCGTTAGGGCTGACCGACAGATAGAGGTTGCCGCCGTCGGCATACCGGCCGGCTTCGACGACCGTCTGAACGAAGCGCGCAGAGAGACGATTCAGGGTCCGCGACATCGGGATTAAACTCCCCTGCCCTATCACGTGCCCTATCACTGACGTGCTATCGGGCGAAAATCAATGAAACAGCCTGACACCGAAATGCAAGCCATATCGCTGATTCAAAAGCTGAAATCGGACAGCGTGAAAAACGGTGAAATGCCCCGAAAGGATAGGTTTAATCCTACCCGCGGAGCCAAGGACATCCCCTCATCATCGGTCAGATCGAGCACGCGGCGGATTGGATTCGCCGTGGGCGCATTTTTTTGCGTGCCGACCGATTCGAATCGTCGCTTGATTTAAGGCGAAGCTAAGGCGGGTGTGCTATTTCGAGATTCGGCGGCGCGCAGATGAGCGCGAGCCCTCCGGCTGCGGCATAAGGCCGTGGAGGTCGGAACCTTTCAGGCGGCTCGTCACGACGTCTCGCCGCTAACGGACGGAACACGATGAAACTGAACGCGCTCATGGCCGGCCTCGTCGGGGCCTTGATTCTCACCGCCTCGCCTAGCATCGCCGAAGCCGCAGGTCCCCGCCAGGTTCTGCCGCCCGACATCACCGACCTGCTGGACAAGCGTCCGCCGGAATACGCCATGACCCCGGCCAAGCGCCGTCGGCTCCAGATGATCGATCAGGCGATGCGGGCCGGTCGCGGCTATCCGGCCTACGGCCCCCGGCCCGGCTACGGCCCCCGGCCCGGCTATGGGCCCCGTCCGGGATACGCCCCGCAGCCCGCTTATGGCCCCCGGCCCGGCTACGGCCCGCGGCCCGGCTACGGCCCGCGGCCCGGCTACGGCCAGCAGCCCGGCTACGGCCAACGTCCCGGTTATGGCCAACGTCCCGGTTATGGTCCTCGGCCCGGCTACGGCTACGGCGGCTACGGTCGGCCGTAACGGTATCGTGCAGGCGCCCGCCCCGGCCTGATCGTCGGCGCGGGTGCTGCAATGCAAGTCGAACCGGGGCTCGCGGCGCGCAGCAGCGCGTCCGATCACGTCAAAACGAAGCCTGCCGTCATCCGACGGCCGGTTTCCCGTGCCGCGTCCGATCCTGCAGTGGAAGCCGGGCCGGCCTTCGGCGCGGTCGCACCCACCTTGCCGTCACCCCATGGGGCGGCGGCAAGGTCGGAGCGGAGTGGGCGCGTCCAGCGAAAGCAGCGCTGCACCAGCCTACGCTAAGTTAGTGTGCGAGCATGCTGCTGTCGGAAAACCGATTTCCGCTTTCCGGAGCATGCGCTAGCGGCAAGCGGATGCCGGTTCCCGCTGACGTCGTCAGGGGCACGACGACATGAGGCGCGTCGAAGCCGCCGTGACGCCCTGGAGCGAGAACACGTAGCTCGTGTCGGTGCCCCTCGCGGAGACCGCGGCGATCGTCATGTCGGCGCCGCGCTTCATCGTCGCGAGCAGTTCCGCTTCGCGCTCGGGCTTCAGCAGCCACGCCGAGCGATCGCTCGTCGCCAGCCTGAAAGCGGTGTCGCCGATCTCGACCTGGACGACCGAACCCTTCTTGAAGGGATAGGCGGCCTGGAAGCTCGCCTCGGTGCCGGTCGAGCCCGTGCGCTTCTGCACGAAGAAATGGATGTCGCCGTGATCGACGTTGGTCGGTCTTTTGCTGGTCGGCTGACCGTACAGATAGCAGAACTCCTGTTTCCCCTTCTTGTAGGTCAGGACGGACCACTTCTCGAAGTTGCCCACGGTCTGCGCGACATTCGCCGTCGCCACCGTCGGGAACATGATCACCGCTGCCAGAGCTGCCATCGCGCGAGGCTGCATCCCGTCTCCTTTCGCTGCGTTTTGGTAAACCGAGCCCGAAGATAATCGCATCAAGTTGCGATGATCCTACCGGGTCGGCCGGGCAACGCGCGTTTCGGCAGGGGCATATTGGCGCAACCCGCGGCGAGGTTCGGCACCGCGAGCCTCAGCGCAGCAGGGTCGGCTTCACCCACCATCTCGGTTGCTCCGCCCTGACGGCGCTCGCCGCGCGGGCCGCCGCATGGCAATCGTCGAAGAGCCCGAACACGGTCGCACCGGATCCGGACATCCGTGCGAGACGGCAGCCATCGGCGCCGCGGAGACGGTCGAGCGCCACCCCGATGACGGGCGCGAGGGCGAGAGCCGGCGCCTCGAGGTCGTTGGAGAGCGACCGAATCGTCGCGAGGATGGCGTCGGTCGTCGGCCCCTGGTCGTGCCGCACCCGGCGCGGCTCCCGTTCCGGCATCGCGTCTCCGGGCGCGAGCCCAAGCCGCTGGAAGACGGCACCTGTCGGCACCGCGACGCCCGGGTTGATGAGCAGCGCCGCGAGCGGCAGGAGGCTCAAGGCCGATCCGACCTCCTCGCCCGCCCCTCGCATCATGCGGGCGCGGGGATCGAGGCAGACCGGCACGTCCGCGCCCGTCTCCCGCGCCGCCTCGATCACGGCCGGATGATCGGCGGGGAGGCCGTTGAGGCGCGCGAGAAGCCGAAGGGCGCCCGCGGCGTCCGACGAGCCGCCGCCGATTCCGGCCGCCGCGGGCAGGCGCTTCGTCAGATGGAAGGTGCCGAGCTTCAGCCCCGGCAGCCGTCCGGCGAGCCCGCGCGCTGCCTTGAGGACGAGGTTGTCCCCCGTCGGGCCTGCCGCGCCGGCCGTCGGGCCCTCGACGGTCAGCCCGAGGTCGGGGCCCGGCCGGAGTTCCAGCAGATCGGCGGCACCGGCGAAGGCGACGAGGCTCTCGAGCTCGTGGTAGCCATCCGCCCTGCGCCCGAGGACCTGAAGGGTGAGGTTCACCTTGGCCGGCGCGCGGGTGCGCAAACAGCCTTGGTCCGAGATGCCGACCTCGCCGAGGTCGAATCGGGGTTTTGCCAGGAAACGGGCCCGGAGGGGTGCCGGCAGCCCATCCCCCCTGCCCCGCCCCGTCTCCCGGCGAGACAGCAGGTCCGCGGCATCGTCCGAAGGACGCCCGTCGACGAATCCGGTCATGGGGGCGCGTCAGCCGCCCTGCTTGAACTGCTCGTTGAGGTTGGTGCCGGCCTCGGCCGGCTTCGGCAGTTCCGGCATGCCGCCCTGGAGCTTCTCCTCGATCTTCTTCAGATCCTCGGGCTCCGGATTCGAATCCTTGGCGTGCTGCCACTGGAAGCGTGCTTCGAGACGGCGGCCCACATGCCAATAGGCATCGCCGAGATGGTCGTTGATGACCGGATCGCCCGCCTTCAGCTCCGCCGCCTTCTCGAGCTCCCGCACCGCGTCGTCGAACTGGCCGAGGCGGTAATAGGCCCAGCCGAGGCTGTCGATGATCATGCCGTCGCGCGGGTTGAGCTCCACGGCCCGCTTGAGGAGCTTGAAGGCCTCCTCGATATTGCGGCCGTTATCGACCCAGGAATAGCCGAGATAGTTGAGCACCTGGGACTTGCCGAGCGGCTGCGTGTCGGGGACCAGCGCCAGCGCGGCCTTGAGGTCGATTTCCGCCTTGTCCCAGTCCTTGGCCCGCTCATAGGCGGTGCCGCGATAATACAGGATCGGCCAGCGCCCCGGATCGGTCTCGGACATGCGGTCGAGGACCTGGCCGTAGATCTCGGCGGCCTCCGCGTAGCGCTTGCGCGACCGCAGCACGTTGCCGAGGGCGACGAGGACGTCGTTCTCCTCCGGATGCTCGAGCTTGACCTTGTCGAGCTGGGCCACGGCTTCGTCGCCCTTGCCGAGCTGTTCGAGGCTGAGGCCGATCTGGACGTCCGCGCTCATCTTCAGGGGCGAGGACTCGGGAATGCGGCGGAGCGTGGCGATGGCCTGGTCCGTCTGCTTCATGCGCTCGAAGACGTCGGCCATCGTCACGAGGGCGAGAGCGTTGTCGGGGCTCAGCACCTGCGAGAGCCGCAGGTAGATCAGCGAGGCGAGTTCATCCCCCTGCTGGGTGCTGGCGGAGCCGAGGCCGTAGAGAACCTCGGCCGCCCCTTCCTGGGCGGTCGGGATCAGCGGCGTCAGCGGCTTGCCGGCGTCGAGGGCCGCGATCGCCTGCTTGACGAACGGATGGCGGGCGGTGCTCGCCTCGTAGGCCCGATAGACGGCGAGGGCCTCCTCCTTCCGCCCGCTGCGGGCGAGGAAGCGGCCATAGGCGTCGGTGATCCGCAGCGTCGTCTTGTCGACGTCGTAGGCCGCCTTGTAGCGCCGCTCGGCCTCGGCCCTGTTGCCGGTCAGCTCGGCCATGAGCCCGGCGTGATAATCGCGGAACACCGCGAAGCCGCGCTCGGCTCGCAGGGCGTTGGTCGTCTCGAGGGCCCGCCGGCCGTCGCGCGAACCGGCGAAGGACCAGGCGGTGAGGAGCGTCGCCGTGACGTCGGCCGCCCGGCCGCGCGTGCCCCGCGAGAGATGGTTGCGCGCCGTCTGGAAATGCCGGTTCCGGAAGGCTCGCACCGCAAGCGTCAACTGAGCGAGGCCGTTATTCGGATCGCGGACGGCGAGACGCTCTGCCGCGCGCGCCGCGCTGTCGAAGTCGCCATCGGCGAGGAGGGAGATGAAAGCCCGCTCGAGAAGCTCCGGATTGTTCGGATCCTCGCGCAGGGCCTCGCGGTAGAAATGAGCGGCGGCCACGGTGTCGCGCGCGGCGACCGCGATATAGGCCGAGAGATAGTTCCCCTCGAGGCTGTCGGCGGCGGCGTGGGGTGCCGGCGGCGACGGCTGGGCGGGCGACTGCGTCCGGCGCGCCTCTGCGGTCGCGGTCCAGAGACAGGACGACAGCGCCGCAAGCGCGAGCACGCGAACAAGTCCCGACGAGGCCGCTCCGCGGCGCAGATCGCCGCCTTCACGGCGAGAGAAAACCAGCATGTCGGCTCCAGTCCCGATGATGCCTCTGAATCGGGAGCGTCCGCTGGTTTGCCATCGCGGCCGCGGGGCGGCAAGGCGCCCCGTTGCCGCGCGCCACCCTCGGCCGCCCGTCGCCCGACTGCCTTCGCATGGAGCGTGCCGACACGCGATCCTGCCGGATGCCGAGCCCCGAACCGTCCCGCCGAACTCAGCGCCGCTCCGCGAGGGCCCGTTCTCTCTCCACGGCGCGGCGTTCGGGCCTGCTCATCAGGAAGCGGCCGGACATGGTCTCGCGATGGAGCGTCGAGAGCATCCAGGTGCCTTCGATCTCGGTCCCGTCGGCGCTGACGGTCCCGTCATACGCGATCGGCGGATGAGCTTCGTCCTGAACGGAATAGGCCTTCGTGAACACGACGGCCTGACCGGACCGCAAGCCCGACAGGCTCGCCTCAAGATCCGAGGAGCCAGCCCAGGGCTCGCGTTCGTGCGTCATGCCGTACAGCGCACCGCCGGTCTCCAGCAGGGTCGCGGTGAAGCCGACATGAGGCCCGATCCCCTCGTAGGAATAGAGCCCTTGCCAGATTCCCGTCAGATCGTGATCGGCCAGATCGTGATTGGCCATGTCGGTCCTCCGAACCTCGGCGATTCACATCCCGATATAGTTCGGCCCGCCGCCGCCTTCAGGGGTGGTCCAGTTGATGTTCTGGTTCGGGTCCTTGATGTCGCAGGTCTTGCAGTGGACGCAGTTCTGCGCGTTGATCACGAAGCGCGGCTCGGTGCCGGGCTCCTCCAGCCATTCGTAGACGCCCGCCGGGCAATAGCGCGACGACGGGCCGCCGAAGACGTCGTGCTCCGAGCGCTTCTGCAGTTCCATGTCCTTCACCTTGAGATGGGCCGGCTGGTCCTCCTCGTGGTTGGTGTTGGACAGGAAGACCGAGGACAGGCGGTCGAAGGTCAGCACGCCGTCGGGCCGCGGATACTCGATCTTCTTCACCTCCGAGACCGGCTTCAGGGTCTGGAAGTCGGACTTGCCGTGCGGCAGCGTGCCGAAGAACGAGGAGCCGATCAGCTCATTCGTCCACATGTCGAGGCCGCCGAGGCCGACGCCGATCATGGTCCCGTATTTCGACCAGAGCGGCTTGACGTTGCGCACCTTGTAGAGGTCCCGCCCGATGGGCGAGCCGCGCCAGGATTCGTCGTACGCCGTCAGTTCGTCGTGCGAGCGACCCTCGGCGAGAGCCGGCGCGAGATGGTCCGCGCAGAGCATCCCCGACAGGATGGCGTTATGCGAGCCCTTGATCCTCGGCACGTTCACGAAGCCGGCCGAATCCCCGACGAGGCAGCCGCCGGGGAAGACGAGCTTCGGGACCGATTGCCAGCCGCCTTCCATGATGGCGCGCGCGCCATAGGCGATGCGCTTGCCGCCCTCGAAGGTCTCGCGGATCATCGGGTGCGTCTTGAACCGCTGCATCTCCTCGAAGGGGGAGAGCGTCGGGTTCTCGTAGTTCAGGTGGACGACGAAGCCGACCGACACGAGATGGTCGTCGAAATGGTAGAGCCAGGAGCCGCCGCCGACGCGGTTCCCGAGGGGCCAGCCCATGGCGTGCTGGACGAGCCCCTTGCGGAACTGGTCCGGCTTGACCTGCCACAGCTCCTTCACGCCGAGACCGTATTTCTGATGGTCGCTGTGCTGGTTGAGCTTGTAGCGGTCGAGGACCTGCTTCGTCAGGCTGCCGCGGCAGCCCTCGGCCAGGATCGTGTAGCGGCCGCGAAGCTCCATGCCGCGCGTGTAGTCGCCCTTGTGCTCGCCCGACTTGTCGATGCCCATGTCGCCGGTCGCGATCCCGACGACCTTTCCGTCCTCGATCAGCACCTCGGAGGCCGCGAAACCCGGATAGATCTCGACCCCGAGGGCTTCGGCCTGCCGCCCCAGCCAGCGCGCGACATCGCCGAGCGAGCCGATGTAGTTGCCGTGGTTGTCCATCAGCTTCGGCATCGCGAAGGTCGGCAGCTTCACGCCGCCTCCCGCGCCGAGATACATGAACTCGTCCTTCGTCACCTCGGTCTTGAGCGGGCGATCGGGATCGTCGCGCCATTCCGGCATGAGGGCGTCGAGGCCGCTCGGGTCGATGACGGCGCCCGAGAGGATATGCGCACCGATCTCGGACCCCTTCTCGACGAGAACGACGGAGATATCCTCGCCGCGTTCCGCGGCGATCTGTTTCAGCCGTATCGCGGTCGCGAGCCCGGCCGGGCCGCCCCCCGCGATCACGACATCGTAATCCATCGATTCCCGCGCCGGCAGCGCGTCGTCCTGCTCGGACATACTCTCTCCCGTTCCAGATACCTTGGAACACATCCAACGACGTATGGGGTCCAGTCGGTTCCGTGACAAGCCGTGGGCGAGACCGCAAGGCCGGGCGGGACGAGCAGGCAGCGCATCCAGACCCTATCGAAGGGCCGGCACAGCCTCTAGAAGGCGGGGATGGACGCCGCCGCCGACCGCGACCAGTGGATCGCCCTGCTCGACTTCTACGTCGCGGCGGGAGTCGACGTCGCGCTCGACGAGGCTCCGCACGACCGCTTCGCCGAGGCCGACCGGCCGGAGCTGCCGGCTGTCTCGCGCCCCCCCCTGACCGTCCAGCCGGAGGAGCCGCAACGGGCACCGAGCCCGGAGCCCCGCATCGAACAGCGCCTTCCGGGGCTCCCCAATGCGGCGACGCAGCCGGCTGAGGTCATCGCGGCCGATGCGCGGGCGCGCGCTGCGAGCGCCCGAACCCTCGAGGAGTTGCGCGCCCTCCTCGACGCATTCGACGGCTGCGCGCTGAAGGGGACCGCGCGGCAACTGGCCTTCGCCGACGGCACGCCGGGCTCGCGCGTCATGATCCTGGGCGAGGCTCCCGGCGCCGAGGAGGACCGGACGGGCAAGCCCTTCGTCGGCCGGGCGGGCCAGTTGCTCGACCGCATGCTCGGCGCGATCGGGCTCGACCGGAACTGTGTCTACATCGCCAACATCGTTCCGTGGCGGCCGCCGGGGAACCGGACGCCGACCCCACAGGAGGTCGCGATCTGCCTGCCGTTCACACAGCGGCAGATCGAACTCGCCGCCCCCGACATCCTGCTCACCCTCGGCGCGCCCTCGACGCAGGTGATCCTCGGCCTGAAGGAAGGCATCACCCGAACGCGCGGCCGCTGGTACGACTACGCCCTCGGCGAGCGGAGCCTGCGCGTCCTGCCGATGCTGCACCCGGCCTATCTTCTGCGCCAGCCGCTCCACAAGCGCTTCGCCTGGCGCGACCTGCGCCTGCTGCGCCGCGAGCTTGACCGGGGCGTCTAAAGCCACACATCTGCCTGGAACCGGTCCCGGGTGCCGGATTTGACCCGCGGCGCGAGCCGGTAGCCGTTCGAGGACACGCGATGCGTTGGGAAGATTTTCGCCCCTCCGGGAATGTGGAGGACCGGCGCGGCCAGGGCGGCGGCGGCGGCGGGTTCGGCATGCCGATGCCCGGCGGGCGCGGCGGTCTCGGAATCGGCACCATGATCGTGATCGGCATCATCGCCTGGGCGCTCGGGATCGATCCGCGCATCCTCATCTCGGGCGCGGACATGCTCGGCGGCAATCGCGGCGGCTATGAGCGCCAGGCTCCCGCGCCGCAGCCGGGGCAGAAGGGCGCGCCGTCCGATCAGATGGGCAATTTCGTCGCTCGCGTCGTCGGCAACACCGAGGATGTCTGGAAAGAGGTCCTGCCGTCCCAGATGAACCGGCAGTATGCGCCCGCCGGGATGGTTATCTACACGGGCTCAACCCGCTCCGCCTGCGGCGGCGCGCAATCGCAGATGGGTCCATTCTACTGCCCGCTCGACCGCAAGGTCTATATCGACACCTCCTTCTTCCAGGAGATGCAGCAGAAGTTCGGCACCGGCGGCGACTTCGCCTATGCCTATGTCATCGCGCACGAGGTCGGCCACCACGTGCAGAACCTCCTCGGCATCCTGCCCAAGGTGCAGAACCGGCAGCAGCAGGTCGACGAGCGGACGGCCAACGACCTCTCGCGGCGCGTCGAGCTGATGGCCGATTGCCTCGCGGGCGTCTGGGCGAGGAACTCGAACGACCGCTTCAACGCCATCACCGAGAAGGACATGCGCCAGGCCGTCGCCGCGGCCCAGGCCATCGGCGACGACCGGCTCCAGGGGCGCGGGCGCGGCGAGGTCATGCCCGACAGCTTCACGCATGGCTCCTCGGAGCAGCGCGTGCGCTGGCTCCTGACCGGCTTCAAGTCGGGTCAGGTCCAGAGCTGCGACACCTTCCGCACCTCGCGCCTCTGACGACGGGGAACGATCGATGGCCCTCGATGCGACGAAGCAGTTCATCCCGCTGCGCATCGCGGTCCTCACCGTCTCCGACACCCGCAGCCTCGCGGAGGACCGCTCGGGCGACACGCTCGCCGAGCGTCTGACCGGCGCGGGCCACACCCTCGCCGGCCGCAAGGTCGTCGCCGACGACGTCGAGGTGATCCGCGGCGCCGTCGCCGCCTGGTGCGCCGACCCGCAAGTCGACGTCGTCATCACCACCGGCGGCACCGGCTTCACCGGCCGCGACGTGACGCCCGAGGCGGTCGAGCCGATGTTCGACAAGCGGATGGAGGGCTTCTCGGCCGTGTTCCATCGCATCAGCTACGACAAGATCGGTGTCTCGACGATTCAGTCGCGCGCGACGGCCGGCCTCGTCGGCACGACCTATGTCTTCGTCCTGCCGGGATCGCCGGGCGCCTGCCGCGACGCTTGGGACGGCATCCTCGCCGCCCAGCTCGACTATCGCCACCGGCCCTGCAACTTCGTCGAGATCATGCCTCGTCTGGACGAGCACCTGCGGCGCGGCGCTCGCTGAGGCCCCAGCGAGTTATCCAACTTATCCACAGCCTTGTCGGAACGAGCTCGATCACGGTTCGTTCGCTCTGCGACACCCGCCTCCCCTGGGGAATCCACCCCTCGCGGGAGTGTACGGATTACGACAATGGCAATGTTCTTCTTTTGTTCTATAAAGGAGAACATTCACTGATTCGCAGGAGGCGACCATGGTCGACACGCTCCTTCGCCCGCGGAATTTCATAGACGGGACCCGCCCCGCGCCACGCGTCCCCGCACCTGTCATCGATCGGCGGCGTCCCGATCTTCGCACCTACGGACCGGTCGAGACGGATCGTCGTCGCGGACGCGGTGCGACGGCCAATCCCGACGGGCGCTACGAGCCGGTCCAGCGCGAGCGCATCGACGACGGCTGGGACATCGACGAGGAGATCGACGATCTCCGCACCGAGGTCACGATCGAGAAGCCGCGCACGATCATCACGAAGAACGATTCGCCCGATATCGGCTTCGATCGCTCGATCAATCCCTACCGGGGCTGCGAGCATGGCTGCGTCTATTGCTTCGCGCGGCCGAGCCACGCCTATCAGGGCCTGTCCCCCGGGCTCGATTTCGAGACCAAGCTCTTCGCCAAGCCGAACGCGCCCGAACTCCTGCGCAAGGAGCTGTCCGCGCCGGGCTACGAGCCGCGCATGATCGCGATGGGGACGAACACCGACCCCTACCAGCCGATCGAGCGTCACTACCGGATCACGCGGCAGGTGCTGGAGGTCCTGGAAGAGGCGGGCCATCCCGTCGGCATCGTCACGAAATCGGCCCTGGTCACGCGAGACATCGACATCCTGTCGCGCATGGCGGAACGCGGTCTCGCCAAGGTCGCGCTGTCGGTCACGACGCTCGATCCGCGCCTCGCACGCCGGATGGAGCCGCGCGCGGCGACGCCGACGAAGCGTCTCTCGGCGATCCGCCAGCTCACCGAGGCCGGCATTCCCGTCTCGGTCCTGGTCGCGCCGCTCATCCCGGCCATCAACGATCACGAGATCGAGAGCATCCTGCGGGCGGCCTACGCGTCCGGAGCGCGGGAGGCGGGCTACGTCCTGCTGCGCCTGCCGCACGAGCTGAAGGGCATCGTGCGGGACTGGCTGGCCGAGAACTATCCCGACCGCATGAAGCACGTGCTCTCGCTCGTCGAGGAGACGCGGGGCGGCAAGCTCTACGATTCGGCCTTCGGCCAGCGCCAGACGGGCGTCGGCCCCTACGCCTGGATGATCGGCCGCAGGTTCGAGGCGGCAGCGGGCCGTCTCGGCTTCAACACCGAGCGGACGCGCCTGCGCACCGACCTGTTCAGGCGGCCGGCCAAGGAGACGGGTCAGCTCGCGCTGTTCTGAGCTCTCAGCGGCAAGGCCGCACTCCCCTCCTCATGCTGAGGTGGGGGCCGAAGGTCGCACTCGAAGCACGCATGACCGTGGTGCGTCCTTCGAGGCCCCGCTGCGCGGGGCGCCTCAGGATGAGGAGGGCGGACGTGTCCGATCGGCCTGGACGACATGTTCGCCGTCGCGCGCCCCTTCCCGCGATTGCGAATCGGGGTCCGGTCGGTTCGGGTATCCGTCCCGTTCCACCGCCACCGCCTGCCCGATGCCCCTACCGATCCTCAAGCCGACCCGCGAACGCAAGCTGATCCGCTGCGGCAAGGGGCTCGTCGCGGGGCTCGACGAGGTCGGGCGGGGGCCTCTCGCCGGGCCGGTCGTCGCGGCAGCCGTCGTGCTCGACATGCGCCGCATCCCGAAGGGGCTCGGCGATTCGAAGGCGATCGCGGCCGAGCGCCGCGAGGAACTCTATGGCGAGATCCTGCGCTGCGCCTCGGTCGGGATCGCGGCCGTTCCGGCCTGGGAGATCGACCGGATCAACATCCGCCAGGCCTCGCTCCAGGCCATGTGCCGGGCGCTTGCCGCCCTGCCCTGCCGGCCGGACGCGGCGCTGGTCGACGGCAACGACCCGCCGCCTTTGCCCTGCGACGTCGAGGCGGTGATCAAGGGCGACGCCTCGGTCCCGTCCATCGCCGCGGCCTCGATCGTCGCCAAGGTCGTTCGGGACCGGCTGATGAAGCGCCTCGCGCTGCAATTCCCGGCCTACGGCTTCACGACCAATGTCGGCTATTCGACGGCGGCGCATCTGGCCGCCCTCCGCCACGAGGGTCCCTGCCCCCATCACCGCCGCTCCTTCGCGCCGGTGCGCCTCGCCGAGGCGATGCAAGAAAAAAGCGCCGCCTAAACCCGATCGAAACCATTGCCGCGCGGTCGGCAAAATCTGCAGCCCCAAAACGAAACGCGGCGGGGCGCTCCCAGAAAACCCGGTCTTTACCCTGCCCGACGCATAACCGCGTCGTCAGTTGCGTAACCGGTGTTTGGCCATGGGTACCCTGCGTACCGCGGCAGCCGGCGCCGTCGCCCGGAAACAGGTCTCGCGTACCGGGTCGACCGCGCCGGCGCCACGGAACCCTCCTCGTTCGGAGGTCTTGGCGCTCGACGAGATCATCGTCGGCGATTGCATCGAAGCCCTGAGGCGTCTGCCCTCGGAGAGCGTCGATCTGGTCTTTGCGGATCCGCCCTACAACCTCCAGCTCGAGGGTGCGCTCTCGCGTCCCGACCAGTCGCTCGTCGACGCGGTCGATGACGATTGGGACAAGTTCGCCTCCTTCGCCGCCTACGACGCCTTCACGCGCGACTGGCTCGCCGAGGCGCGCCGGGTGATGAAGCCGAATGCCACGCTGTGGGTCATCGGCTCCTACCACAACATCTTCCGCGTGGGCGCGACGCTGCAGGATCTCGGCTTCTGGATCCTGAACGACATCGTCTGGCGCAAGGCCAACCCGATGCCGAATTTCCGCGGCCGGCGCTTCACCAATGCGCACGAGACCCTGATCTGGGCCTCCAAAGGCCAGGAGGCCAAGCGCTACACCTTCCATTACGAGGCGCTGAAGGGCGGCAACGACGACCTGCAGATGCGCTCCGACTGGCTCTTCCCGCTCTGCACCGGCGAGGAGCGGATCAAGGACGAGAGCGGCCGCAAGGCCCATCCGACCCAGAAGCCCGAGGCGCTCCTCGCGCGCATCATGCTGTCGGCGAGCCATCCGGGCGACGTCGTGCTCGACCCGTTCTTCGGCTCCGGCACCACGGGCGCCGTGGCGCGACGGCTCGGGCGCCATTTCGTCGGCATCGAACGCGACGAGGCCTATGCCGGTTTCGCACGCCGCCGCATCGCGGCCGTCGAGCCGCTGCCGGAGGACGCCGTCGCCACCGCGCCTGCGAAACGCGCCGAGCCGCGGATCCCCTTCCTCAGCATCGTCGAGGCCGGCTACGTGCAGCCCGGCGAGGTCCTGACCTGCTCCGCCGGACGCCACCGCGCGACGATCCGGGCGGACGGCACGCTGCACGCCCCGCCCGCCATCGGCTCGATCCACAAGATCGGCGCCCTGCTCCAGGGCCTGCCGGCCTGCAACGGCTGGACCTTCTGGCATGCCGAGCGGGACGGAAGTCGCATCCCGATCGACGCCTTCCGGACCGAGATCAGGGCGCGCGGCGGGGCCTGACGGCCTTCGGCTTCGATGCCGGCTCGCCGAACGCCTCGGCGAGCACCTTGCGCATCACGTTCGGCAGCGCTTCGCCCGGAAGCTTCTCCTGCGGCACCCAGCGCATCCCCTCCGGAGCCTCGGTGCCGGCCGCGACCTTCGCCTGGAACACCACGAGTTCGAGCGGGAAATGCGTGAAGACGTGCCGCACCGTGCCGGGTAGCCGCCGCCAGCGCCCTTCCAGCGGCGCGTCGAGCAGCGCCTTCGCCACATCGTAATCGCTCCGCCACTCGCTGGTCGGCACCTCGGCCATGCCGCCGAGGAGGCCTTTCGGCGGCCGCGTCCGCAGCAGCACGGTGCCGTCGCTGCGCAAGGCCGCGAAGGCCGCGCCGCGCCGGAGTTCCCCTTCGCGCTTCGGCATCTTGCGCGGCAGGGTCTCCTGAAGGCCCGCCGCGCGCGCCCGGCACGGCGTCATCCAGGGGCAGAGGGCGCAGGCGGGGCGCTTCGGCGTGCAGAGGGTCGCGCCGAGATCCATCAGCGCCTGCGCGAAATCGCCCGGCCGGTCCGCGGGGACGAGATCGAGCACCCGGAGCCTGATCTCGGGCTTCGCCGCCGGCAGCGGCGTCTCGATCAGGTGGAGCCGCGACATCACGCGCTCGACATTGCCGTCCACCGCCGCCGCGGGACGGCCGAAGGCGATCGCGGCGACGGCCGCCGCCGTGTAGGCGCCGATCCCGGGCAGCTTGCGCAGCCCCTCCTCCGTCTCGGGAAAGCCGCCGGCTTCGACGACGGCCTTGGCGCAGGCATGGAGGTTGCGCGCGCGAGAATAATAGCCGAGCCCCGCCCAGGCGCTCATCACGGCATCGGTCGGCGCCTCCGCCAGCGCCTCGACATTTGGGAAGAGCGCGAGGAACTTCGCGAAATAGGGCCGCACGGCCTGCACGGTCGTCTGCTGGAGCATGATCTCCGACAGCCAGACGCGATAGGGCTCGACGCCCTCGCCCGGCTTCGCGCGCCAGGGGAGGTCACGGCGGTGGCGATCGTACCAGGCGAGGAGGTCCTCGGCGCGCGCGCCGTCCTCCGCCGCAGCCTTGGCGGGCGCGGCGCGTCTGCTAATGGGCGGGTCGGTTCGGGCGGACAGGACGGAGGCCGAATCGGTCGATGCTGATCTCGATCTCCTCTAACCTGAAGCGGGGCGAGCGCGCTCGCATATCCTCGAGGTCCCGCCTTTGCGCATCGCCCTCCTGACGCTCGAGGCTCTGGCCAACCGGCGCGCCGTGCGCCGATTCGTGGCCGCGCATGCGGACGACATCGCCCTCGTCGGCCTGTCCGATCCCTATCGGCCACAGGCGGGCGGGGCCTTCGGCCAGACCTGGCGGCGGCTCCGTCGGTCCGGGCCGCGCATCCTGCCCTATCTCGTGCTGAATTTCGCCCTGCCCGGCCTCGTCGACGCCCTGCGCCGCGCGCCGCCCGGCGACGTCGACCGGACGCCGCTCGCCCGCTCCTGCGCCGAGCGCGGCATCCCGACGGCCAAGGTCGAGGATGTGAACGGGCCCGCCTTCCGGGATGCCTTGGCCGCTTCCGGCGCCGAGCTCCTGGTGAGCTTCCATTTCGATCAGATCCTGACCGCCGAGACGATCGCGGCGGCCCCCTTCGGCGGCATCAACGTCCATCCCGGCCTCTTGCCGCTGCATCGCGGCCCCGTCCCGACGATCCACGCCCTGCTCGACGAGCCGATCCGGCTCGGCGTCTCGATCCATCGGCTCGCGCCGCGAATCGATGCGGGCGGCCTCCTCGCCCAGACCGAGATGGCTGACGCGCCGGGCCTCACCGCCCTCGCCGCCGCCGCACGCCTGCACGAGGCCGCCCTCCCCCTACTCGACCGCGTGCTGCCGGAGATCGCGGCCGGATCGGCGTCCGAAACCCCGCTCCCCGTCCTGCCCTATCGCGCCTTCCCCACCCGCGCGGAGATGGCGGCACTGGCTCGCAAGGGGCGCCGGGCAGCGGGGCTGTCCGACGTCGGCGAGGCTTTGCGGGGCTGAAGCCGCGTTCACAGCGGCCCGCCGAGCCGCTATCCTTTCGCGGCCATGGCACGCCTTCAGCCCCTCGCCGATCTGATCGGGTCCGCGCTCGATCCCGCGCTCGCCGCGCAGGGATTCACCGGGCAGGACCTCGTCGCCTCCTGGCCGGAGATCGTCGGGGAGCGGCTCGCCGGCTTCTGCCGCCCGGTCAAGGTCGAATGGCCCCGCCGGCGCCCCGGCGAGGCGGCCGCCTCCGATCCCGCCCGCCTCGTCGTGCGGGTCGAGAGCGCCTTCGCGCTGGAGCTGCAGCACATGGCGCCGGTGCTCGTCGAGCGGATCAATGCGGTCTATGGCTGGCGCTGCATCGGCCGGATCGTGCTGAAGCAGGGCCCGGTCGGCCGTGAGACGCGCCGGGCGCGCGCCATTCCGCCCCTCCCCACGGCCGACGATTGCCGGCGCGTCGCCGCCGCCACCACGCCCGTCGAGGATGCGGCGCTCCGCGAGGCGCTGACGCGGCTGGGCCATGCCGTCGCAGCCGGCGGCCCCGCCTTGTCACGCTCCCGCTGACGCCTTAGCTCATCGGCACTTGCAAGGACCGAAATCCATGATCACGCGCCGCGAAACAGTGGGATTGATGGCGGCGGCTGCCGCGACCGCCTGGGCCGGAATCGGGCCCGCCTTCGCGCAGAACGTCGACGTCGCCCAGTTGATGGAGCCCGGCCCGCTCGGCGACATCTGGCAAGGCCCCGAGGGCGCGAAGGTCACGATCGTCGAATACGCGTCGCTGACCTGCAACCATTGCGCCGCCTTCCACAACACCACCTACACGGAACTCAAGAAGCGCTACATCGACACCGGACAGGTGCGCTTCACGCTGCGCGAGTTTCCCCTCAACCAGATCGACACGGCGCTCTACATGGTCGCGCGGTCGGACCCCGCGAAGTACTATCCGATCACCGATCTCCTGTTCGAAACGCAGGCGAGCTGGTTGCGCGAGCCGGAGGCCGCGAAGGTCCTCGCCTCCGTCAAGCAGCTCCTGCGTCAGGCCGGCATCTCGGACGAGCGTTTCAACCAGATCCTGAAGGACCAGAAGCTGCTCGACGGCGTCAATGCCTCCCGCACCCGCGCGGCCGACGTGTTCAAGGTCGATTCCACGCCGACCTTCTTCATCAACGGCAAGCGTCACCAGGGCAACAACGACATCGAGAGCTTCGAGAAGACCATCAAGCCGATCCTCGGCGCCTGATCCCGGACCGGAGGCCGCCGCGATGATCGACCGCCGCAGCGCCGTCGCCGGAGCCATCGCCGCCCTCGCGGCGGCGCCTGTGCTCGGGCGGGAGATCGCCTCGGCCGAGCTGCTGAAGCCGGGCCCGATCGAGGACATCTGGCTCGGCCCGGCCACGGCCAAGGTCACGATCATCGAATACGCCTCGCTGACCTGCTCGCGCTGCGGGGAGTTCCACCGCACGACCTGGCCGGCGCTGAAGGCGCGCTACATCGATCCGGGTCATGCTCGGTTCGCCATGCGCGCCTTCCCGCTCGATCCGCTCTCGACCGCCGCCTTCATGCTCGCCCGTTCGGAGCCCTCGCGGTTCTACGAGGTCGTGGATCTGCTGTTCGAGCGGCAGCGGGACTGGGCCTATGCGGACAATCCCGCCCCGTCCCTGCGCAAAGTCCTGGAGCCGGCCGGTTTCACACAGGAAAGAATCGATCGGGTCTTGCGCGACCAGACGCTTCTGGATGGCGTGCAGGGCGTGAGGGACCGGGCCGCGAAGACCTTCGGCGTCAACGCGACCCCGACCTTCTTCATCAACGGGCAGCGCAGGCAGGGCGCACTCTCGATTGAGGATTTCGACGCCGCCATCAAGCCGATCCTCGGCCTCTGACAGCCCGCGCCCCCGGCGCGAGGGCGGCGGGACAGGCGTGCCCGATCCCTCCCCTCCAGGGGAGGGCGAGTCGGCGTCAGCCGACCGGGGTGGGGTGCCGCGCCGGCCGGGTTACTCCCCGCCCCGGATCGAAGCTTCGCTTCGACTCGGCCCTCCCCTGCGGGGAGGGATCGCCTGCGGGAGGCCCCTCCCGTGAAGCTCACGCGCCTGCGCATCGTCGGCTTCAAGACCTTCGTCGAGCCGACCGAGGTCTTGATCGAGCCGGGCCTGACCGGCGTCGTCGGGCCGAATGGCTGCGGCAAGTCGAACCTCGTCGAGGCGCTCCGCTGGGTGATGGGCGAAAGCTCGCACAAGAACATGCGCGCGACGGGGATGGACGACGTCATCTTCGCCGGCTCGTCGAGCCGCCCGGCCCGCAACACGGCCGAGGTGACGCTCGCGATCGACAATGCCGACAAGCAGGCCCCGGCCGCCTTCAACGATGCGGATGCGCTTGAGGTCTCGCGGCGGATCGAGCGCTCCCATGGCTCGAGCTACCACGTCAACGGCCGCGAGGTGCGGGCGCGGGACGTGCAATTGCTCTTCGCCGACGCCGCGACCGGCGCCCGCTCGCCCGCCCTCGTCCGCCAGGGGCAGATCAGCGAACTCATCGCGGCGAAGCCCCAGGCGCGGCGGCGCATCCTGGAGGACGCCGCCGGCATCGCGGGGCTCCACGCGCGCCGGCACGAGGCGGAGCTTCGGCTGAGGCAGGCCGAGGAGAACCTGCTGCGCGTCGAGGACGTCCTGCGCGAGATCGAGACGCAGGTCACGGCCCTGCAGCGACAGGGACGGCAGGCCGCGCGCTACCGGAACCTGTCGGCCGAGATCCGCCTGATCGACGCCCGCCTCGCGGCCGCTGCCTGGCTCGCCGCCGAGCGCGAGCGGGCGGAGGCCGAGGCGGCCGAGCGTGAGGACGTCCGGGCCGTCGCCGACGCGACCACTTCCCAGGCCGAGGCAGCGAGGCTCGAGGCCGTTGCGGCCCACGAGGTCGGCCCCTTGCGCGAGGCGCAGGGCGCCGCCTCCGCCGCCCTGCGCCGCCTCGTCCAGGCGAAGTCCGATCTCGACGGCGAGGAGAAGCGCGCGGCCCAGCGCCTCACCGATCTCGAACGCCGGATCGTCGAGATCGAACGCGACGCCGCCCGGCAGACTCAGCTCCGGCAGGACGCCGCCGACACGATCGCGCGCCTCGACAAGGAAGCGACCGACCTCGCGGAAACGGTCTCGGCGGCGTCCTCGCGCCGGGAGGGGCTGGAGGGCGGCCTCTCGGATGCGGAGGCCGATCTCGCGCGGGCGGAGACCGCGCTCGCCGCCGTCCAGGCCGAAGCGGCCGAGCAGACGGCGAAGCGAAGCGCGCTTCAGCGCGAGGCCGCCGCCGAGACCGAGCGGGCCGAGCGCGGCGCCAAGGAGGTCGCGCGTCTCCTGGCCGAGAAGGCCGCGCTGGAAGCGAGCCGCCAGGCACTCGGCACGGCCCCGCTCGGAGCCGCCCGCGAGGCGGCCGAGATCGCGGCGAAGGAGGCGGAGGACGCGGTCTCGACGGCCCGGCAGGCGCTCGCCGCCGCGCGCGAGGCGGAGGCACGCGAGCGCGGCAGCGCGAACGAGGCCGAGCGTGCCGCGCAACGGCTCGAAACCGAGCATCGGACGCTGGTGAAGCTCTTCGCCGCATCACCCGGAAAGCGCTTTCCGACGATGCTCGACGCCATGCGGGTCGAGCCCGGCTGCGAGACGGCCGTCGCGGCTGCGCTCGGCGACGATCTCGACGCCTCGCCCGATCTCGGGGCGCCCCTCGCCTGGCACGATACCGGGAGCGGCGAGAGCGATCCGCCTCTGCCCGGCGGCGCGGCGCCGCTCGCCGGCTTCGTCTCCGGTCCCCCGGCCCTGACCCGGCGCCTCCGCCAGATCGGCCTCGTGACGCGCGACGAGGCCTCCGCGCTCAAGGCGACGCTCGCGCCCGGCCAGCGCCTCGTCACGCGCGAGGGCGACCTCTGGCGCTGGGACGGGCTCGCCGCTGCGGCCGAAGCCCCCTCCCCGGCCGCTCGCCGGCTGGCGGAACGCAACCGGCTCGCCGGCCTCGAGACCGAGGCAACCGAGGCGCGCCGCATCGCCGACGACCGCCGCACGGTGGCAGCCGCGGCCGAGGCCGCCACCCGCGAGGCGTCGAGGGCGGAAGGCGCCGCCATCGAGGCCGCGAAACGCGCCCGCCGCGCCTTCGACGAGGCGCGCGAGGCGCTCGCCCGCGCCGAGCGGCAGGCGAGCGAGGGCGCGGCCCGTCTCTCGGCTCTGACGGAGGCGATCGGCCGGGTCGAGGCGGGCGAGCGCGATGCGCGGGTTCGGGCGGGCGAGGCGCGGATGCAGCTCGCCGCCCTGCCCGACGGGACGGCGCTGGAGACGCGCCATCTCGAAGCGCGCGCCGTCGCGGCCGAGCAGCGCGCGCGCGTCGCCGACGGCCGGGCCGCGCTCGGCGCGCTCACCCGCGAACAGGAGGCGGCCTCGCGCCGGCGCGAGGCGCTCGCCGCCGATATCCGCTCCTGGCGCGAGCGCTCGGAGCGCTCGATCGCGGCGGCGTCGGACCTCGCGGAACGAGCCGAGGCGGCCGCTGCCGAGCGCCAGGAGCTTCGGGACGCGCCCGACACCTTCGCCAAGCGCCGCTCCGCCCTCGCCGTCGCGCTGAAGGACGCCGAAGCCCGCCGGTCCGAGGCGGCGGACCGGCTGTCCGGCGCGGATCGCCGCGTCCAGGACACGGCGCGGGCCGCCCGTGCTGCGCTCGAAGCCTTGTCCGGCGCGCGCGAGAAGCGGGCCGCCTCGGCGGCGCTGACGGAGGCTCTCGGCCGCCGCGTCGCCGAACTCGGCCACGCTGTCGAGGAGCGGTTCGAGACGAGCCCGCGCGAGCTCGCCATCCAATCCGGGCTGAACGAGGCCACCGCCTTCGACGCCGCGGCAGCCGAGGCGCGGCTCGCGGTGCTCAAGGTCGAGCGCGAGCGGCTCGGCGGCGTCAACCTCCGGGCCGAGGAGGAACTCGAGGAATCCGAATCGAAGCGCGACCGACTAGCCGCCGAGCGAGACGACCTCACCGAGGCGATCAAGCGGCTGCGCCAGGCGATCGGCAACCTCAACCGCGAGGGTCGCGAACGCCTGAACACGGCCTTCGGCATCGTCAGCGGGCATTTCAAGCGCCTCTTCACGACGTTGTTCGGCGGCGGCGAGGCCGAGCTCACCCTGGTCGATTCGGACGATCCGCTCGAAGCGGGGCTCGAGATCGTCGCGCGACCGCCGGGCAAGAAGCCGCAATCGCTGAGCCTCCTCTCGGGAGGCGAGCAGGCGCTGACCGCGACGGCGCTCATCTTCGCGGTGTTCCTCACGAACCCCTCGCCGATCTGCGTGCTCGACGAGGTCGATGCGCCGCTCGACGACGCCAATGTCGAGCGCTACTGCGACCTCCTCCAGCAGATGGCGTCCGAGACCGACACGCGCTTCGTCGTCATCACCCACAACCCCATCACGATGGCGCGGATGGACCGGCTGTTCGGCGTGACCATGGCCGAGCGCGGCATGTCTCAGCTCGTCTCGGTCGATCTTCAGGCCGCCGAAAGGCTGCGCGACGCCGGATAGAGCCGGAGCCGCGAGGAGGCCCGCGCTTGCGCCCGGCCGCGCTTCATGATGCATCGCGGGGGATCGATCGGATGCCCATGATGAAACTGCCCCGCCGCTTCTTCCAGCCGCTCGCCATCGGTGCGCCCGAACCGCTCCGTGCTCTTCCCGTGCGGCTCGAGCGGATGATCCATTTCGTGCCGCCTCACGTGGAGAAGATGCGGGCGAAGGTGCCGGACCTCGTGCGGCAGGTCGACGTCGTCCTCGGCAACCTCGAGGACGCGATCCCGGTCGAGGCGAAGCTCGATGCGCGGCGCGGCTTCATCGAGATGGCGAAGGCGACCGAGTTCGGCGAGACGGGCCTGTGGATCCGCATGAACGCGCTCAACAGCCCCTGGGGGCTCGACGATCTCGTCGAGATCGTCGGCGCGGTGGGCGACAAGCTCGACGTCGTCATGGTGCCGAAGGTCGAGGGCGCCTGGGACATCCACTATGTCGACCAGCTCCTCGCCCAGCTCGAAGCCAAGGCCGGGGCGCGGAAGCCCATCCTCGTCCATGCCATCCTCGAGACGGCGGAGGGTGTGAAGAACGTCGAGGAGATCGCGCAGGCCTCCCCGCGCATGCACGGCATGAGCCTCGGCCCGGCCGATCTCGCCGCCTCGCGCGGCATGAAGACGACCCGGGTCGGCGGCGGCCATCCCGATTACCGCGTGCTCTCCGATCCCGGCGAGGGCGCCCGTGGCTCGGCCCAGCAGGACCTCTGGCACTACACCGTCGCGCGCATGGTCGATGCCTGCATGGCGAGCGGCATCAAGGCCTTCTACGGCCCCTTCGGCGACTTCTCCGATACCGAGGCCTGCGAGGCGCAGTTCCGCAACGCCTTCCTGATGGGCTGCGCCGGCGCCTGGACGCTGCACCCCTCCCAGATCGCGATCGCCCGCCGCGTCTTCTCACCCGATCCGGACGAGGTCGCCTTCGCCCGCCGGATCCTCGCCGCCATGCCGGACGGCACCGGGGCAGTCATGATCGACGGGAAGATGCAGGACGACGCGACCTGGAAGCAGGCCAAGGTCCTGGCCGACCTCGCCGATCTCGTCGAGGCGAAGGAGAAGGCCGCCGCCGCCTCGTGAGCCGCCGCGCCCGAGGCGAGGCTCGGCAAAGCTCTTCCGGAGCGCATTGTTCGACTGTATTATGACGGGATGGCAGACAGCGATCCCTTCAGGCAGGCGCGGTTCTCGGTCGGGCAGGTGGTCAAGCACCGGATCCATCCGTTCCGGGGCGTGATCTTCGACGTCGATCCGGTCTTCGCCAATTCCGAGGAATGGTGGCAGGCGATCCCAGCCGAGATGCGTCCCTCGAAGGACCAGCCCTTCTATCATCTCCTCGCCGAGAACCAGGAGAGCGAGTACATCGCCTATGTCTCGGAGCAGAACCTTCTGCCCGATACGAGCGGCGAGCCGCTGCGCCATCCCCAGCTCGGCGAGATGTTCGAGAAGAGTTCCAACGGCGCCTACCGCCACCGGGCCCGCGCGACGCACTGACCGCCGCGCGGCGGCCGGGCGCGCCGGCTGCTACCCGACGCCGACCGGCGCCTTGACGACATGCGGCGTCCGCATGGTCACGAGTTCCTCCGAGGCCGTCGGATGGACCGCGATGGTGCGGTCGAAATCGGCCTTCGTCGCACCCATGGTCAGCGCGATCCCGGCCATCTGGATGATCTCGCCGGCATCGTGACCGACGACATGGACGCCGAGGACCCGGTCGGTCGAGCCCTGGACCACGATCTTCATCAGCGTACGCTCGTCGCGGCCCGAGATCGTCGCCTTCATCGGCCGGAAGCCCGCCTTGAAGATCACGACGTCGTCGCCGTGCTTCGCCCGCGCCGCTTCCTCGCCCATCCCGACCGTCCCGATCTCGGGCGTCGAGAAGACCGCCGTCGGGATGAGGCCATGGTCGACGCAATGCCGCTTGCCGCCGAAGACCGTGTCCGCGAAGGCATGGCCCTCGCGGATCGCGACCGGGGTGAGGTTCGCGCGGTTCGTCACGTCGCCGACCGCGTAGATCGAGGGAACCGCCGTCTGCGAATAGGCATCCACCGGGATCGCGCCGATTCCGTCGGTCGCGATGCCGACCGTCTCGAGCCCGAGCCCGGCGGTCAGCGGGCGCCGCCCCGTCGCGACGAGAACCCGGTCGAAGGTCTCGACGCGCCCGTCCGACAAGGTCGCCGCGAGGCGCCCTCCGTCGCGGTCGATCCGGGAGAGGGTGAGGCCGAGGGCGAGATCGATGCCGCGCTTCGCATAGGCATCGCCGAGCGCATCGCGCAGATCCTCGTCGAAGCCGCGCAGGAGCTTGTCGCCGCGGTGAAGCAGCGTCGTCTTCGTACCGAGCCCGGCGAAGATGCCGGCGAACTCGACCGCGATATAGCCGCCGCCGATCACGAGGATGCGTTCGGGCTGGTTCTCGAGTTCGAAGACCTCGTTCGAGGTCATGCCGAGGTCGCCGCCCGGAATCCTCGGCTCCATCGTCGGGGAGGCTCCGACGGCGATCAGGATGTGGCCAGCGCTCACGCGGCGGCCGGAGGCGAGCTCGACGGTGTGGGCGTCGACGATCCTCGCGCGCTCGTCGGCCACCTCGACCTTCGAGGAATCGAGGAGGGACCGGTAGATCCGCTCGAGCCGCGCGATCTCGGCGTCGCGATTGGCCTTCAGGACCGACCAGTCGAATCGCGCCTCGCCGAGCGTCCAGCCGAAGCCCGCAGCGTCCTCGAACTCGTCGGCGAAGCGGCTGGCATAGACCATCAGCTTCTTCGGCACGCAGCCGCGGATCACGCAGGTTCCGCCGAGCCGGTACTCCTCGGCCAGCATGACGCGGGCGCCGTGGCCGGCCGCGATCCGCGCGGCCCGCACGCCGCCCGAGCCGCCACCGATCACGAAGAGATCGACGTCGTAAGCCATCGCCATGGTCTCGCCCGGCCTACTGGATCTTGTGCCCGCGCTTCAGCAGGTCCGAGCGGACGCGCTGGAAGATGTACTCGCCCGTGCTCTGCGACCAGGTCGTGACGTTGTTGACGATGTCTTCGGTGATCTCGGGCTGGACCCGGACGTACTTCGCGCCGACGGGAGACTTGAAGAACGTCACGATCTCCTTGATCTCCGGCTCGGTCAGCCGGGCCGCATAGGCGCGGGCGGCGACGATGTAGCCCTGCTGCTTCTGCTTCTCCATCTCGGGCTCGAGCTCCTTCAGGATCGCGTCGAGGTCCTTCGAGATTTCGGGCCGGGTCAGGGCCAGGCGCCGGATGTCGTTGACGAGGACCGGCAGGATCCGGTCGACGCTGGCGGCCGCGCCGCTCGCGATCAGCAATTCGCGCGCGGCGGCCAGATGATCGAGGCTCGCTTCCGGCTGCTGGGCGCGGGCCGGAGCGGCCGAGAGGAGGAGGCCGGCCAGCAAGGCCGCGAGGGGAACCGTTCTCAGGCGCATGTCGACGAGTCTCCGGGGCGGGCCTGCCCCTCCCTTGTCTCCTCCATGACCCCGTCGGGCGTCCCGATCAAGGCGGCCTCGGCCATGTCGACGAAGAGCCCGTGCTCGACGACGCCGAGAACGGACTTGAGCGAACCCGCAAGGCGGGCAGGATCGGCGATGCGGCCGAGGGCGGCGTCGAGGATCCAGTGCTGGCCGTCGGTGACGAAAGGCGCGCCGTCCTTCCCAGCGCGAAGGGAGAGATCGACCGGACGGCCCGCCTCGGCTTCGAGAAGCGATGCGACGCGGCGGCGGGTCGTCTCGGCGCCGAATGGCATGATCTCGATCGGAAGCGGGAAACGGCCGAGCGTCGCGACGCGCTTCGAGGCATCGGCGATCACGACCATGCGGCCGCTGGCCGCGGCGACGAGCTTCTCGCGCAGGAGCGCCCCGCCTCCGCCCTTCACGAGGGCGAGGCCCGGGCCGATCTCGTCGGCGCCGTCGATGGTGAGGTCGAGGGTCGGCTCTTCGTCCAGCGTCGCGAGCCGGATGCCGAGCGCCTCGGCCTGCCGATGCGTCGCCTCCGAGGTCGCCACGGCGAGAAAGCGCAGCCCCTCTGTCCAGCGCCGCCCCAACGCGTCGACGAGCAGCGCAGCCGTCGAGCCCGTGCCGAGCCCGACCTTCATCCCCGGCTCGACCAGCAGCGCGGCCTTCTCCGCCGCAGCCCGCTTCTCGTCATTCCCGCTCACGCCGCTCTCCTTTTCCGTCCGGCGCCCCCGCTTAGACCATCGGCGGAGGAAATTGCAGAGCTTGATCCTCTTTGTCGGGAACGATAGCCAACCGTCATGACGCTTCCTCCGATCGCCGTGTTCGATCTCGACGGCACGCTCGCCGAGACGGCTCCCGACCTCATCGCGAGCCTCAACGTCCTCATGCGGCAGGAGGGATTGCCGGAGGTTCCCCTCGCTAGGGCCCGCGACATGATCGGTGCCGGCGCGCGGGCGATGATCGAGCGGGGCTTCGAACTGGCGAAGCAGGAACTGACCCCCGAGCGGTCCGAGGCGCTCTTCCGGCAGTTCCTGGCGATCTACGGCGAGAACCTCTGCGTCGGCAGCCATCTCTTCCCGGGTGTCGCCGAGAGCCTCGACGACCTCGCCGCCGCCGGCTACCGGCTCGCGGTCTGCACGAACAAGTTCGAGCAGCATTCACGGCAGCTTCTGGACGCCCTCGGCATCGCCGACCGCTTCGCGGCGATCTGCGGCCGCGACACCTTCCCCTGGTACAAGCCCGATGCCCGCCATCTCACCATGACCATCGAGGTCGCGGGCGGCGATCCGAGCCGCGCGGTGATGGTGGGGGATTCGCGGACCGACATCGACACGGCCAAGGCGGCCGGCATCCCCGTGATCGCGGTGCCCTTCGGCTATACGGACACGCCCGTGGCCGAACTCGGGCCGGATCTCGTGATCGACAGGTTTGCCGAGCTGGTCGCCGCCATCGGCCGCCTCGACAACCATCGCGGCCTCGTACCGGCCGGCTGACAGATCGCTGATCGAACGGAAGCGAGGGACGGTGGTGGGCGCGACAGGGATTGAACCTGTGACCCTTCGCGTGTGAAGCGAATGCTCTCCCGCTGAGCTACGCGCCCTCGGCGATCGCAGGTGGTCCCCGCGTCGACGGAGGCCTCTCCTATGGAGGAAGCGCCGCGCCGTCAACCTGCAACGCGGACAAATCCAGCGCAGGCGCGTTCGGGCGAAATCGCGTCCGGCATCTCGCGTTCGATGTCACGTTCGCCCGCCGTCGCTCGTCCTGTCGTCGGACCCACCGAAAGGACCCGACGATGACCAGACGCATCAACCCCTACGGCCAGCATCCCGACCTCGTGAAGCCGCTGATCGATTTCGCGACGACGGTCCAGGCGATGCTCGAACCCAGCCTGATGGAACTCGTGAAGATCCGCGCCTCGCAGATCAATGCCTGCGCCTATTGCCTCAGGATGCACACGACGGAGGCGCGCGCGATGGGCGAGAGCGAGGAGCGCATCT
This sequence comes from Enterovirga rhinocerotis, assembly GCF_004363955.1. Lineage (GTDB taxonomy): Bacteria > Pseudomonadota > Alphaproteobacteria > Rhizobiales > Beijerinckiaceae > Enterovirga > Enterovirga rhinocerotis. Next base: position 964,392 of record NZ_SNZR01000011.1, on the reverse strand, counting down.
ACATGCTCGATGCCTGGCGCGAATCGGGCCTCTACAGCGAGCGCGAACGCGCGGCCCTCGGCTGGACCGAGGCGCTGACGCAGCTGTCGCCGCACGGCGTTCCGGACGAGGCCCGGATGGCCCTTGCCGCCACCTTCACGGAGGAGGAGCAGGTGAAGCTGACGCTGATGATCGTCGCCATCAACGGCTTCAACCGCATCAATGTCGGGTTCGGCATTACGGACCGCACGCCCCTGCCCCGCAAGGCCGCCTGACCATGGCCGGGGCCGACGCGGCCGCCTCCTTCGAGCCGTTCCGGCCGCGCCTCATCCGCATCGCCTACCGGATGCTGGGCTCGGTCGCCGATGCGGAGGACGTCGCGCAGGACGCCTTCCTGCGCTGGCAGGCGGCCGATCGCGAGGCGGTCGGCGAACCGGAGGCGTTCCTGCGCCGGACCGTCATCCGGCTTTGCCTCGACGTGCTGAAATCCGCCCGTCGCCGGCGCGAGATCTATGTCGGTCCCTGGCTGCCGGAACCCGTCGTCGAGGACGAAGCCGACGAGATCGAGGACGTCACCCTGCCTCTCCTCCTCGCGCTCGAACGGCTCTCGCCGCTCGAGCGGGCGGCCTTCCTGCTCCACGACGTCTTCGGCGCGAGCTTCGCCGAGATCGCCGGCACGATCGGGCGGGACGAGGCAGCCTGCCGTCAGCTCGCGAGCCGCGCCCGCGCGCATGTCCGGGCCGGCCGGCCGCGTTTTCCGCTGTCGAGGGAGCGGGGCCTGGCGATGGCGGCCGCCTTCTTCCAGGCCTCCCGCGACGGAGACATGGACCGGCTGCGGGGGCTGCTCGCGGCGGACGTGGTCATCCGGGCCGATGGCGGGGGACGAAAGCCAGCCGTCGCCGAGCCGATCGCCGGCCTCGAAGACGTCCTGCGCCTCCATGCCGGCCTCGCGCGTCTCTTCCAGGCGCATCCCTCGCGCCTCCTGCGCTATGGCCGGATCAACGGCCTGCCCGGCTTCGTGACGATCGAGGCCGACGACACGCTCCAGACGACGGCGCTCGAGATCGCGGACGGCAAGGTGGTCGGGATCTACGTCGTGCGAAACCCCGACAAGCTGCGCCACATCCCGCGCGGGCCGGCGGATTGATCCCTGATCGAGCGCGGTGCAGCAGGGCGCGATGGGCCTCGAAGGGATCGCAAACGAAAAAGGGCGGCCCGCAGGCCGCCCTCGAAAAAACCGATGATCGCAGTTTTCAGCGCTTCGAGAACTGGAACGACCGGCGGGCCTTCTTGCGGCCGTACTTCTTGCGCTCGACGACGCGCGAGTCGCGGGTGAGGAAGCCCTCGCGCTTCAGCGGCGAGCGCAGTTCCGGCTCGTAATGGGTCAGCGCCTTGGAGAGGCCATGACGGACCGCGCCAGCCTGGCCCGAGAGCCCGCCGCCGGCGACCGTGACGACGATGTCGTACTGGTCCTTGCGGCTCGCGACATCGAGCGGCTGCTGGATGATCATGCGCAGCACGGGGCGCGCGAAATAGACCTCCACGTCGCGGTCGTTGACCGTGATCTTGCCGGTGCCCGGCTTGATCCAGACGCGGGCGACCGCGTCCTTGCGCTTGCCGGTCGCGTAGGCGCGACCCTGGGCGTCGACCTTCTTCTCACGGACGGGAGCGTCCTGGTTCTCGGTGCCGCTGACCGACTGGCCGAGATCGGCGAGGGACTGGAGGACGGCCATGTCAGTTGCTCACGTTCTTGCGGTTGAGAGCCCCGACGTCGAGCGCCTCGGGCGACTGGGCGACGTGGGGATGCTCGGCGCCCTTGTAGACGCGCAGATTGCCAAGGATCTGGCGGAAGAGCGGGCCGCGCGGCAGCATCCGCTCGACGGCCTTCTCGACGATGCGCTCGGGGAACTTGCCGGCCATGATGGACTTGGCCGAACGCTCCTTGATGCCGCCGATATAGCCGGTGTGGTGGTAGTACACCTTCTGCTCCAGCTTGCGGCCGGTGAACTTCACCTTGTCGGCATTGATGACGATGACGTTGTCGCCGCAATCGACATGGGGGGTGTAGGCCGGCTTGTGCTTGCCGCGCAGACGCATGGCGACGATCGAGGCGAGACGGCCCACCACGAGGCCCTCCGCATCGATCACGACCCACTTCTTCTCGACGTCGGCCGGCTTGAGGGAGAAAGTCTTCATCGGAAATTCCACATGGGGCGGAAGTCCCGCCCATAACGAAACGCCGCACGCGAAACCGCGGCGGCGGATGGCAGCCGTTTAGGCATATGGCGGATCGTGGTCAAGCGAAAAGCGCTGGAATTCAGCGATTTAGGGCATGAGGTATCATATTACCTCACCCCGCCGCAATCGGCTACCGGTCTTCGCGACCGTGCCATACGCGCAGAATGTAGATGGTCTCCCCTTGAATCTCGTACCTCATCTCGTACTGGCGCTCGAAGAAGCTGCGGACCTCCCGTGCGGCAGGCTCGACCTCCAGCCGCCGACCGATGCGTGGATGGGCGATCAACCTGTCGGGGGCCGATTCGAGGCGACGAAGGGTCCGAACGGCCGCAAGCGGATTGACCTTCGCGAGGAAGCCATGGAGCCGCTTCAGGTCGCCCACCGCTTCAGGCGACCACCGAACCTTCACGGCCGCGGCATCGGGAGCGGGTCATCGCTTTCCAGACTGTCGATCCACGCTCGGACATCTTCATGCTCGACGAACTGGCCGGCCTCGATCGAGGCCATGGCCTCCAGAGTCATCAAACGACGCTTTTCCTGCAGCGCGAGCCAGTTCCCCAAGGCCTCGCTGACCGCCGTATCGGTCGTCAGGTGCAGTTGCTCCGCCACCTCCGCCAGCTTGTCGGCGAGGGGTTCCGGAATGTCGGCCTTCAATGCGTGCATGGCCATCGCGTGAGCCTTTCTCGGCGAAGCTTACCACTCATCGCGGCGGGATCGAATACGTCCCGGTCGCGTGGCAGACGGCCTCCGGCGAGGCGCCCGAGAACACGCTCGCCTCGCCGACCGCGAGGCGCTTGCCGAGCTTCAGGAGGCGGCACTCGGCGACGAGGTCGCCGGGTTCGGGCTTGCGCAGGAAGTTGAAGGAGAGGTTCGTCGTCACCGCGAGCCCCACCGGGCCGATCTGGGCGAGGATCGCGACATAGAGGACGAGATCGGCAAGCGTCATCATCGCAGGACCCGAGACAGTGCCGCCCGGCCGCAGGTGGCGCTCGTCGGCCGCAAGCCGCATCCGGGCCGTCATCGGCCCCACGGCCTCGACCGAATAGACGCGGCCGCCGAGATGGATCTGAGGGAATTCGCGGTCGAGGAACGCCTCGATCTCCGCGACGCTCATGACAGGTCCAGCCGCCATCCCGACATACCCTCCCGTTCGGGGCGACTTGCACCATTGCCGCCTCATCCGACAATAGGACCAATGATGGGACCAGAACGATGAATGCCCAGCCGATCCGCGACGCCGACCCCTCGCTCCTGCGCGAAGACCGCGACGGCGTCTCGATCCTCACGCTCAACCGCCCGGCGGCGCGCAACGCACTGTCCGAGACGCTGATCGGCGAATTGAGCCACAGCCTCGACCGGATCGCCGAGGACCGGAGCATCAAGGCGGTCGTGCTCGCCGCCGGCGGCCCGGTCTTCTCCGCCGGGCACGACCTCAAGGAGATGACGGCCCGCCGGCGCGATGCCGACCGGGGCCGCGCCTATTTCGTGGATGTCCTCGCCCGCTGCTCGGCCATGATGCAGCGAATCGTGCGTCTGCCGCAGCCGGTCATCGCGGCGGTCGAGGGCGTCGCCACGGCCGCCGGCTGCCAGCTCGTCGCGAGCTGCGACCTCGCGGTCGCCGGCGAGGAGGCGCGGTTCTGCACGCCGGGCGTCAATATCGGCCTGTTCTGCTCGACGCCGATGGTCGCCCTGTCGCGCAACCTGTCGCGTAAGCACGCCATGGAGATGCTGCTCCTCGGCGAGATGCTGCCGGCCGGCGAGGCGGCGCGGATGGGCCTCGTGAACCGGGTCGTGCCGGCCGGGGACGCCCTGGCGGAAGCGATGCGGCTCGCCGCGATCATTGCCTCGAAATCGGCGCTGACGGTGCGGATCGGCAAGAAGGCCTTCTACGAACAGGCGGAGATGCCGCTCGCCGACGCCTACGACCACGCCTCCCGCGTCATGGCCGAGAACATGCTGGCACGCGACGCCGAAGAGGGCATCGGCGCCGTGCTGGAGAAGCGCCAGCCGGTCTGGACGGGGGAGTGATCATGGACGCCGCCTCGCCCACGCCTCCCCTCGCCCACCACGACAGCTATGCCGACGCGCTGATCCGCCGGCTCATGCGCGAGGTGAAGTCGATCGCGCTCGTCGGCGCCTCCGACAATCCGGCGCGACCGAGCTACATCGTCGTGAAATACATGCTCGAGCGCGGCTACGAGGTCCTGCCCGTCAATCCGAAACTCGCGGTGAAGACGCTCCTCGGCGCGCCCTGCTACGGCTCGCTCGCCGCGATCGGGCGGCCGGTGGACATGGTCGAGATCTTCCGCAACAGCGCCGACGCGCTCGGCGTGACGAAGGAGGCCCTCGCGCTCGATCCCCTGCCGAAGGTGATCTGGATGCAGCTCTCCGTCCGCAACGACGAGGCCGCCGCCCTCGCCGAGGCGAAGGGCGTGACCGTGATCATGAACCGCTGCCCCAAGATCGAATACGGCCGGCTTTCGGGCGAGATCGGCTGGCAGGGCATCAACTCGCGCATCCTGTCCGCGAAGCGCCCCGCCCTCGCCGGCAAGGGTTTCCAGAAGCTCACGATCGACCGGAAGCTGTAGGCTCCTAAACGGTCGGCCGCTGCTCGAAGCCCGTCGTCACGGCCTCGCCCGGTTCCGCCGGCCCGGTCTCGATCCGATCCACGCGCGCCGCGGGCGGCCCTTCGCGGCAGAGGTCGAGCATTGCCCGCACCCGCTCCTCAGGACCGCGGAAGACGGCCTCGACCGTGCCGTCGCGCCGGTTGCGCACCCAGCCGTCGAGCCCGGCCTCGCGCGCCGTCGATGCCGTCCAGGCGCGAAAGCCGACGCCCTGGACACGACCGTGGATGATGGCTCGGACCTGCGTGGCCTCGCTCACGGTGTCCAATTCCAGCCGGGCTTCGTGGCAGGGCGGGGCGCGTCGCGCGGCGTCGCCCGCGTCGGGCGGACGGCGGCGACCGGACCCGCGGGTGGCCGCGCGGGAGCCGCGGGCCCGGGCCGGCCGATCCGCCCTCCGGCCAAGGCCGTGATCTCGGCCAGCGCGGCCGGCGGCAGGCCGGCCTGGACCGCCGCGTCGAGCACGCCCTCGAGATAGCCTGGGGCCGGCGCGCCGGACCCTGCATTGGTGCCGAGATAGACCAGCGCCTTGCGGATGCCGGCTTCGCCGACCACCGGCTGCTGCATCTTGGTGTAGAGACCGGCGGACACGCCCTCGTAGCGATCCAGCGCGGGCATGTCGGCGAGCGGCAGATCCCACAGGAGGCCGTGCACGGCCCGGCGCGGATCCCGCATCACGGTGAGATAGCCCTCGCGCATCAGCGCCAGCCGATGCCGCTCGAGCCGGGCGAGGCCGAGCATGCGTGCACGGGGACAGCGCGCGGCCATCGCGGCACGGTCCATGTTCGAGCCATAGGCGAAATAGAAGGGCATGCGATTTCTGATCGGGGAGGGCCGCATCTGAGCACGCGGATCGACCGGAATCCAGAAGGATGCCCCGCAAAGCCGCCGTCCCGTGGAGCGAGTTGACGGGCGGATGCGAAATGCCGCGCCGGGCGGCAGTTGCCTTGCGTCGCAGCAGAGAGACGGGTGGCGCTTGCGCCGTCTCTTCAGCTACATGGGACCCGACGCCCGCCCGCTAACGGGCGCCCCATCGCGGGCGTCCGCCCATTTCGGAGATGTTCCCTGATGACCGTCCTGCCCAATTCCCTCCAGGCCCGGGACATCGCCTACCAGATGCACCCCTACACCAATGCCCGCCGCCACGAGCGCATCGGGCCGATGGTGATCGAGCGGGGCGAAGGCATCCACGTCTATGACGACCAGGGCCGCGAATATATCGAGGGCATGGCGGGCCTGTGGAGCGTCGGCGTCGGCTTCGGCGAGAAGCGGCTCGTCGAGGCCGCGACCCGGCAGATGAGCAAGCTGCCCTACTATCACACCTTCACGCACAAGTCGCACGAGCCCTCGATCGCGCTCGCCGAGAAGCTGGTCAAGATCACGCCTGCCGGCCTCGACCACGTCTTCTTCACCAATTCGGGCTCCGAGGCGAACGATACGGTCGTCAAGATCGCCTGGTACTACAACAACGCGCTGGGCCGCCCGAACAAGAAGAAGTTCATCGCGCGCGTCGGCGGCTACCACGGCATCACCGTGGCCTCGGGCAGCCTCACCGGCATCCAGGTGAACCAGAAGGGCTTCGACCTTCCCCTCCCCTTCGTCCGCCACATCACGACGCCGCATTTCTACCGCTTCGGCCTGCCGGGCGAGAGCGAGCAGGCCTTCACCGACCGGCTCGCCAAGGAACTCGAGGACGTGATCGCCGAGGAGGGCGCGGACACGATCGCCGCCTTCATCGGTGAGCCGGTGACGGGCGCGGGCGGCGTGGTCGTGCCGCCGGTCGGCTACTGGGAGCGGGTGCAGGAGATCTGCCGGAAGAACGACATCCTCGTCGTCGCGGACGAGGTCATCAACGGCTTCGGCCGCATCGGCACCATGTTCGCCAGCGAGCACTTCAACATCCGGCCGGACATGCTGGTCCTGTCGAAGCAGATCACCTCGTCCTACCAGCCGCTCGCGGCGGTGGTGTTCAGCGACGCAATCTATCAGGCCGTCGCCGATCACAGCGAGACGCTCGGCACCTTCGGCCACGGCTACACGGCCAGCGGACACCCGGTCGCGACGGCGGTGGGCCTCGAGAACCTCGCGATCATCGAGGAGCGCGGCCTCGTTCAGAACGCCGCGACGGTCGGCGCCCATCTGCAGAAAGCCCTGCGTGGCTTCGCCAACCATCCGCTCGTCGGCGAGGTCCGCGGCGTCGGCCTGATCGGCGCGGTCGAGATCGTCAAGGACAAGGCGACGAAGGAGAAGTTCGATCCGCCCGGCAAGGTCGGCACGTACCTCTTCGAGCGTGCCCAGGAGCACGGCCTGATCATCCGCAACATGCAGGATTCGATCGCCTTCTGCCCGCCGATGATCATCACCGAAAAGCAGGTCGACGAGGTCATCGCGCGCTTCGCCCGCGCCCTCGAAGACACCCAGGCCTGGATCGCGGCGGGCATGCCAGCGGCCTAGTCCCGGCGCGGATCGGGCTCCAGGGCCGATCGGTGTCGGCGGCGCATGCCGCCGGCACTTTCCCTCCGACGCGCCAGCCGGGAGAGCGCATGTCGGCCTCCGAGCAGAGCGAGACGATCCGGTTCGTCGAAAGTGTCATGGCGACCGGCGGGGAGCCGGTCGAGACGATCGTCACCCACATCTCCCGCGTGTTCCTCGCCGGCCCGCGCGCGCTGAAGCTCAAACGCGCCGTCGCGCTACCCTATCTCGACCTGTCGACGCCCGAGCGGCGCCTCGCCCTTGCCCGGCGCGAGTTCGAGCTCAACCGTCGCACGGCGCCGGATCTCTACCGCGGCGTCCATCGCATCACGCGCGAAGCGGACGGGACGCTGGCTCTCGACGGCGCCGGCCCGCTCGTCGATGCCGTGCTCGCCATGAGGCGCTTCGACCAAAGCCTCATCCTCGACGACCAGGCGCGGCAGGGACGGCTCACGCCTGCCGACATGGCGGCGCTCGCGGCCAGCGTCGCCGCGCTCCATGGCTCGGCCGAGCCTGCCGCCGAGGCCGAGGGGACCGCGCGGATGGAGCGCGTCCTCGCCCTCAACGAACGCGCCTTCGCCGAGACGAGCGTTCTGCCGCGCGAGGATTGCGCCCGCCTGACCGGGACGCTTCGTGCCGCCCTCGCCCGGCTCGCGCCGCTGATCGAGAAGCGGGAGCGGGAGGGGCGGGTCCGCCGCTGTCACGGCGACCTGCATCTGCGCAACATCTATCTGGCGGAGGGCAAGCCGGTCCTCTTCGACTGCCTCGAATTCGACGAGGACCTCGCGACGACGGACGTCCTCTACGATCTCGCCTTCGTGCTGATGGACCTCTGGCATCGCGGCCTTGCCGGCTTGGCCAACGCGCTCTTCAACCGCTACCTCGACATCACGGGAGACGAAGCCGATCTCGCGCTGCTGCCCTTTTTCATGGCCGTCAGGGCCTCGGTGCGCGCCCATGTGAGCGCGACGAGCGCCGCCCGAGCGGATGAGAAAGCGGAGGCCCTGACGGCGGAGGCGAGGGCCTATCTCGATCTCGGCCTCCGGCTGCTCGACGCGAAGCCGGCGATCCTCGTCGCGGTCGGCGGCTTTTCGGGCTCCGGGAAGTCGACCGTGGCGGCGGCGCTCGCCCCGCATATCGGCCTCGCGCCCGGCGCCCGCATCGCCTCGAGCGACCGGCTGAGGAAGCGGCTGTTCGGCGTCGCCCCCGAAACGCGGCTGCCGCCCGAGGCCTACCGGGCGGAGGCCTCCGCACGCACCTACGACGCGATCGGCCAGACGGCGCGGGCCATCCTTCCCCAGGGATGGGCGGTCGTCGCGGACGCGGTCTTCGACCGGCAGGAGGACCGCGACCGCATGGCCTGGATCGCCCGCGAGGCCGGCCTGCGCTTCCAGGGGGTCTGGCTCGACGCGCCGGAGGAGGTGCTGATCCGGCGCGTCGCCGCACGACGCGGCGACCCGTCCGACGCGACGCCCGACGTGGTCCTCGCCCAGATCGCGCGCCGAGGCGCCGCGCCCGACTGGCCGCATCTCGCCGCGGATCGGGACGCGGCCGCCGTGGCGGAGAAGGCGCTCGCGCTCATCGGCGCGTGAGGACGAGGTCGCAGCCATGCCGCCAGCGCGGTACCTTGGCGGTCGGCTGCCCGGAAAAATACCCTCCCTCCTCATCCTGAGGCGCTTCGCGAAGCGAAGCCTCGAAGGACGGCTATGCGTGCGTCGAGGGCGACCTTCAGTTGCCACCTCGGCAGGAAGAGGAAGAGGTTTCTATTCCGAGCGGAGTCTGAGGATGGCGCGGAGGCCCTCGCGATAGGTCGGCGCGATCAGCTCGACGCCGAGTTCCTCGCGGATGAGTCGGTTCGAGACGCGCTTCGTCTCGCCCCAGAAGCTCAGCCCCATCGGCGACAGGCCGGCCTCCGCCAGAGGCACCTCGGGCGGCAGCGGCAGCCCGGCGAGGCGCGCGGCCTCCTCGATCACGTCCTGGGGCGGCGAGGGCTCGTCGTCGGCGAGGTTGTAGATCGCGCCGGGACGGGGCCGGTCGAGCGAGGCTTCGAGCACCGCGGCGATGTCCTCGACATGGATGCGGTTGAAGACCTGCCCGGGCTTCACGATCCGCTTCGCCGTGCCGGCGGCGAGCTTGTCGAAGGCGCTTCGGCCGGGTCCGTAGATGCCGGCGATGCGGAAGATGTGGACCGGCACGCCGTGCTCGCGCTGCAGGCGGAGCCAAGCCTCCTCGGCCAGGAGCCGGTCGTCGGAGCGGCCCTTCCTCGGACGCGGCGGCGTCGTCTCGTCCACCCAGGCCCCGCCGTGGTCGCCGTAGACGCCAACCGTCGAGAGGTAGCCGAGCCAGCGCAGCCGGGGGGCGGCGGCGATCGCCCCGGCGAAGGCCGCGAGGACCGGATCACCCTCCCGGCCGGGCGGGACCGAGACGAGAATCGCATCGGCCTCGGCGATATCGGCGGCCAAAGCCACTTCCTCGCCGGGAAAGGCGCGCAGGACGAGCGAGCCGCCGCCCTCGGACATGACGGCGTCGACAAGCTGCTGCAAGGGAGCCGCGCGCGCCTCCCCTCCCCCTTGCGGGGAGGGGCCGGGGGTGGGGGGCGCGCCGCCCGCGCCGACCTCAGCGCGAGCGCCTTGCCCCCCATCCGGCCCTCCGCTTCGCTCGGGCCACCTTCCCCGCGAGGGGGAAGGAAGGCGCCCAACGTCGCGGATCGACCCGTCGACCGGATTCTCCGTCAGCGGAGGATGAGACCACGTCCCGGGATCGCGCTTCGTCGCGACGATGCGCTCCGCGCGGGGCGCCATGCGCCGGGCGAAGACCGCCGCCGAATAGCCGAGGCCGAAGACGACGAGCTTCATGCGGCTTCTTTCCTCTCGGCGGCGGACCACTCGGCCCGGACCGCCTCGTCCGTCTCGGCTCCGGCATGGCGGCGGGCGAGCGCGGCGAAGCGGTCGTGATGAAGCAGGCGGCCGAGCGCCCAGATCGCCGCCGCGCGCACCACGCAGGACGGATCGTCGAGCAGGCGCTCGGCCTCGGCCGCAAGTGCCACATCGCCGGAATTCCCGATCGCGATCAGGACGTTGCGCAGGAGCCGGTCCCGCCCGGTGCGCTTGACGGGCGTGCCGGCGAAGCGGGCGCGGAAGGCCGCATCGTCGAGCCGCGCGAGATCGGCGAGCGGGGGCGCGGCAAGGTCCTCGCGGAAGGCCATGCGCGCATCGTGCGCGGTGGCCGCGAACTTGTTCCAGGGGCAGACCGCGATGCAGTCGTCGCAGCCGAAGACGCGGTTGCCGATCGCCTCCCGGAACTCGGCCGGGATGTGCCCCTTATGCTCGATCGTCCAATAGGCGATGCAGCGCCGCGCATCGAGCTGGTAGGGCGCCGGGAAGGCCCCCGTCGGGCAGATGTCGAGGCAGCGCGTGCAGGAGCCGCAGCGCTCGCGCTCCGGCGCGTCGGGCGGCAGGATCGCCGTCGTGAAGATGGCGCCCAGCAGCAGCCAACCGCCATGCTCGCGCGAGACGACGACGGAATGCTTGCCGGTCCAGCCGATCCCCGCCGCGGCGGCGAGCGGCTTCTCCATCACGGGCGCCGTGTCGACGAAGACCTTGACGTCCGACCCTGCGGCACGCGCGACGAGGAACCCCGCGAGTTCCTTGAGCCGCCCCTTGATGACGTCGTGATAATCGCGCCGCGCGGCATAGGCGGCGAGCACGCCCCTGTCCTTCTGCGCGAGGAGCGCGAGCGGATCATGCGGAGGGGCGTAGCTCGCACCCAGCATGACGATCGAGCGGACCTCGGACCAGAGCGCGGCCGGGTCGGAGCGGCGCTCCTGCCCCTCCGCCATCCAGTCCATCCCGGCCTGATGGCCTTCCCCCAGCCACTGGGCGAGACGGGCGGGCGCCTCGGGGATCGCTTCGGGTCCGGTGATCCGGACGAGGTCGAAGCCCAGCGCCGCCGCGCGTTCCGCGAGCGCCGCCTTCAGGCGGTCGGCGGCTAGAAGTCGAGATCCGCGTAATGGGCCGGCGCCATCATGCCCGGCACGCGGTCGGCCAGCAGCGTCCGGAAGGCCGGGCGCGACTTGACCCGGGCGTACCAGGTCTTGGCCATCTCGTCCTCTTCCCATGGAACGTCGCTGAGGTAATCCGCGCAAGACAGATGAGCCGCGGCCGCGAGATCGGCATAGGTCATCTCGCTTCCGGCCAGCCAATCCCGCGTCGCCGCGAGATAGCCGATATAGCGCAGATGATAGCGCATATTGGCCCGTGCCGCACGGATGGCCCCCGCATCCGGCGATCCGCCGGTGAAGCGCTTGTAGATCTTCTCGGTGACGAGATGGGCCGTCACCTCGTCGTAGAACTTGCCGTTGAACCAATCGAGCAGACGCCGGACCTCGACGCGCCCGGCCGGATCGGCCGGCAGGAGGCGCCGACCCTGCACGCCGAGCCCCCGCGTCTCGTCGAGATATTCGGCGATCACGCTCGCGCCGGGGATCGCGATCTCGTTCTCCTCGAAGACGGGCGTCGTCCCCGACGGATTGAGCAGCAGGAAGTCGGTGTCGCGCTCCCAGGGCTTGCGCTCTGCGGTCTGCGGCTCCAGCCCGATCTCGCCCATGGCGAGCCGCACGAAACGGGAATGCGGACAGAAGGAATGATGGTGGAGGACGGCCATGGACTCGGCAGCAGGGCGAAGCGGAAGCTCGGCCCCCATCAAGCCCAGGCCCAGTTAACGGCCGGTAACCATGTCGCCCCGCCCCGAGGGTCGTGAAAGCGACGTTAAGCACCCGCTAACCACGCGGGAGCATGGCTTTCCGGCGGCGCAGCGGCCGCGGTGAACCTACGACAGCTCGGGACGGATCCATGGGCACGATGCAATGGTGGCAGGCCCTCATCCTCGGATTCGTCGAGGGGGCGACCGAGTTCCTGCCCGTCTCCTCGACCGGCCATCTCCTCCTCCTCCAGCACTTCTTCGGCCTCGACGGCGAGGCGAACAAGACCTTCGCCGTGCTCGTCCAGCTCGGTGCGATCCTCGCGATCCTCTCGGTCTATTTCGGCCGGCTGCTGCGCATCGCGCTCGCCCTGCCCACCTCCGCCGATGCGCGCCGCTTCGTGATCGGCGTCCTGGTCGCCTTCCTGCCGGCGGCCGTGATCGGGGCCTTCGCCCATTCCTTCATCAAGGGCGTGCTGTTCAATCCCTTCGTCGTCTGCGTGTCGCTGGTCGTCGGCGGCATGGTGCTGCTCGTCGTCGATCGGCTGCCGCTCAAGGTCCGCTACAAGGACGCCACAGGTTTTCCCCTGCCGATGTATCTCGGCATCGGCTTCGTTCAGTGCCTCGCCATGATCCCCGGCGTCTCCCGCTCGGGCGCGACCATCGTCGGCGCGATGGCTTTCGGAGCCGACAAGCGCTCGGCGGCCGAGTTCTCCTTCTTCCTCGCCATGCCGACCATGGCCGGCGCCTTCGCCTACGATCTCCTCAAGAGCTACAAGTTCCTCGAATTGAACGACGTCGCGATGATCGCGATCGGGTTCGCCGCCGCCTTCGTCTCGGGTCTCCTCGTCGTGAAGACCGCGCTCGACTACATCTCGCGTCACGGCTTCGCGCCCTTCGCCTGGTGGCGGATCGTGGTCGGCTCGGCGGGTCTCGCCGGCCTCCTCGTCTTCGGCTGAACGCGGCGGCGGGTTGAACCGCGGCCCTCGCCGCCTTAACTCGGGGCCGGAGGCGCATCCGCCTCAGCGGAAACCCTCTCCTTCATGCGCGCCTTCCTGGATTTCGAGAAGCCGGTCGCCGAACTCGAGGCGAAGGTCGACGAGTTGCGCGCGCTCGGCGAGAACGGCGACGGGGTCGCGATCGGCGACGACGTTATTCGCCTCGAGGCGAAGGCGGCCGCGGCGCTGAAGGACCTCTACGCGAATCTGACGCCCTGGCAGAAGACGCTCGTCGCCCGCCATCCGGACCGTCCGCGCTTCCTGGCCTATGCCGAAACCCTCCTGACCGAATGGACCCCGCTCGCCGGCGACCGCAAGTTCGGCGAGGACGAGGCGATCCTCGCCGGCTTCGCGCGGTTCCGCGGCGAGCCCGTCTGCGTGATCGGCCAGGAGAAGGGCACCAATACCGAGACCCGGCTGCGGCACAATTTCGGCATGGCCCGCCCGGAAGGCTATCGCAAGGCCGCCCGGCTGATGGAGCTCGCGGACCGCTTCGGCCTGCCGGTCCTCTCCTTCGTCGACACGGCCGGGGCCTATCCCGGCATCGACGCCGAGGAGCGTGGCCAGGCCGAGGCCATCGCCCGCTCGACCGAGGCCTGCCTCGCGCTCGGGGCGCCGAACATCTCCCTCGTCATCGGCGAGGGCGGCTCGGGCGGCGCGATCGCGATCGCGACCGCGAACAAGGTGCTGATGCTCGAGCACTCGGTCTACAGCGTCATCTCCCCGGAAGGCGCTGCCTCGATCCTGTGGCGCGATCCGAGCCGCGCCCAGGACGCCGCGACGGCGATGAAGATCACCGCCCAGGACCTCCTGCGCTTCGGCATCATCGACGAGATCGTGCCCGAGCCCACCGGCGGTGCGCATCGCGGCCCCCACGAGATGATGAACCGGGCGGGCGACGCGATCGAAGCCGCTCTCCGCGATCTCGCCGGCCGCGAGCCTGACGAACTTCGGCGCCTGCGCGCCGAGAAGTTCGAGGCCATCGGCCGCACGATCGGCTGACGGCGATGCCGCCCGCCCCCGAACGCCCGCCGAAGACCTTTATCGAGGAATGGCGGGAGGGCGACCGCAATCAGCGCCTGATCGCGGTGCTGAAGCGTTTCGTGCCGCTCTCGCTCTTCATCGTGTTCATGTACTTCTTCACCACCTTCGCGGGGCAGTGAGGCGGGCCGTACGGAAGACCGTCCGGCAGCACGTCACGCAGGCACGCACGGCCTGGTCATGGTGCTCCCTCCATGCGGCCAGTCTGCCTCTCGGGGAGGAAGCCGCGCGGGGCCGGCGGATCCGGACAGGTCGCGCGCAGACCTCTCCCCTTGCGGGAGAGGTCGAGCGACACCGAAGGCGTCGTCCGGGTGAGGGGTGCGCGCCACCCTCACCTGCGTGTCCTCAACCCCTGATCGGGTCACGCTGACGCGTGACCCGGCTCCTCCCGCAAGGGGGAGAAGCGGGAGCGCCTACGGAGCCCTCACCCCTGCGGGTGGTACTGGTAGAGCCAGGTCTCGCTCAGGACGGGCGGTGCACCGCCATCCTTCGCCGCGCCGCGCAGGAAGCAGCGTATCTCGACCGGCTCATGCCCCTCCACCAGAAGGTCGAACTGCACCCGCCAATGGCCCTGCACGTCGTTCGGCACGGCCTCGGGGCGGATGTTGGAGAACGTCCCGCGGGAAGCGGTCACCACCGGTTCCGGCATCACGCCCGCAGGCAAGTCCTTCAACGGGCCGCCGAGGAACTCGACCAGGAACTTGCGCATCCCCTTCGGCCGGTCGGTTCCGGCCTGTCCACCATTGCCCAGCCGGGTCGCGACGACGCGGGCGAGCGGCGTCGGGTTCGGCTCGTCCGAGGCCCAGACCGTGCGGTAGGCGAAACTGAGCTCGCGCCCGCCCGTCGCGGGCTCGGCCGGCACCCACATGGCGACGATGTTGTCATGGATCTCGTCGTCGGTCGGATTCTCGACGAGTTGGACGCTCCCCTGCCCCCAATCGCCGCGCGGCTCGACCCAGAGGCACGGGCGGCGATCGTAATAGACGCCGTCGAGATAGTTGTTGAAGTCGCGGTCCCGCTGCAGCAGCCCGAAGCCGCGCGGACTGCGGTCGGCGAAGGCAGAGACCTGGGTGGCCGGCGGGTTGTTCAGCGGGCGCCAGATCCGCTCACCGGCGCCGGTCCACATCGCGAGGCCATCGGAATCGTGCACCTCCGGCCGCCAGTCGATCATGGTCGGCTTCGCCGTCTCGGAGAACCAGTACATCGACGTCAGCGCCGCGATGCCGAGGCGGCTGACGTCGCGCCGCAGCACGATCATGCTCTCGACGTCGATCGTGACCCGCGCGTCCCGCGTCATCGTGAACCGATAGGCGCCGACGACGGACGGCCCGTCCATCAGAGCATAGACCACGACCGTGTCGCTGCCGGCATCGGGCGTCTCGAACCAGAAGCGCGTGAAGTCGGGGAACTCCTCCTGCTTGCCGTGGACCACCGTGTCGATGGCGATGGCACGCGCCGAGATGCCGTATTGGAAGTTCTCGCCGATGGCCCGGAAATAGGAGGCGCCGAGGAAGGCGACCCAGTCGTTGTTGCGCCAGTCGAGCTTGCCGTCGCGCCGCTCCTGGAACCGGAAGCCGGCGAAGCCGGAATTCTTCGGCAGTTCATGCGCGGGCGAATCCGCCGGCATGTCGAAATAGGCCTCGTCGTAGAGGATCTCCTTGGCCTGCCCACCCTGCACGACATGCATCCGGACGGGCTTCTGGAAGAAGCGGCCCAGGTGGAAGAAGGTGACGGGGAAGGCGCTCGGCCCATTCGCCCAGAGCGCGAGATCGGTCTTGTACTTGATCTTGCCGTGCTCGTCGTAATCGATCCGGAAGAGCACGTCGGGCTCGGAGGGCTGCGGCGCGGCGTAGGCCGACCGGGCCATGCGGCGGACATCCTCCTTCAGCCGGTCGAAGCTGAACGGCGCGGCCGGCCCGTAGACGAGCCCCGCCTGAGCCATGGCCTCCCGCGAGAAGCCGCTCGCGGCAAGTCCCGCCGTGGCGGCCGCGGCCGA
Organism: Enterovirga rhinocerotis; assembly: GCF_004363955.1. Taxonomy (GTDB): domain Bacteria; phylum Pseudomonadota; class Alphaproteobacteria; order Rhizobiales; family Beijerinckiaceae; genus Enterovirga; species Enterovirga rhinocerotis. The sequence continues at coordinate 948,349 of NZ_SNZR01000011.1, read as the reverse complement.
GCGAAGGAGAAGGCGTCGGTCGATCATCGGGCCCTGGTCGTCGAGCTGCAAGGAGGGCCGGAGATAGGAAGCGGGCCGGGGGGCGTCAATGCGGCATTGGCGAGATCATCGCCTTGTGCGATACTCGACAAGTGAAAGAGATCGCGTTTAGCAAATCCTCGTTGCGAACGCTGATGCGCATGCCGCGCAATTCGGCGGCGCTGATCCGTCAGAAGATCAATCAATACGCGACCGATCCGTCCTCCTTGGCCAACAACGTCAAGGCCCTCAAAGGAGAGCCGGGGATTCTACGCCTGCGCGTCGGCGACTGGCGCGTTCTGTTCAGCGAGGACGGACAGGTCATAGCGATCATCGCGGTGTCCACACGCGGTGACGCCTATGAGTAGGAGGACGACATGAACGCGCAAACCATCGTGACCCCATCTGGCGAACGGCTCGTCGTCCTGGCCGAAGAGGATTTCCGAAAGCTTGTCGAGGCCGCCGAAGACGCCGAAGATCAGGCCGCCGTTAGCGATTTCCAACGAAAGCTGGCAGCAGGCGACGAGGAACTGCTTCCCGACACGATGGTGGAACGTATTCTTGCCGGTGAGAACCGCATCAGGATCTGGCGCGAGCACCGAGGACTTTCCCTCACGGCGCTGTCCGGGGCAGCAGGAATCGGTCAGGGCTTCCTGTCCCAGATCGAGTCCGGTCAGCGCGAAGGCAGCCTCGACACGCTTCGCAAGGTCGCGACCGTACTCAGAGTAAGTCTCGACGATCTCGCCGGATAGCGTCGCCTCGAACAGTCCTCGCCGTTCTCCCTTCGTCGTATAGAGCCAAGCCAGCTTGGCCGTGCTAACGAACAGACAACAAAAAGGGAGGGGACTGGATGGTGGGGGCGGCACGGCCAGAGACCGAGGCAAAGAATATCCGTGTGGGACAGGGCGATGCGGCGGCAAGGCCGGACATCCCCGATCCGGCGATCTCCGACGAGGCCCTGAAGAAGGCCGAGGAGTTCATCGAGCAGGAAGAAGGCGCGACCAACCGGCTGACCGGCTGGGGCGGGCGGATCGTGATCTCGATCGCCGTCGCGATGAGCCTCTTCCACCTCTACGCCGCCTATTGGATCGTGCCGACGCAGGAGCTGCGCTACACGCACGTCGCCTTCGTCCTGCTGCTCGCCTATCTGCTCTTCCCCGTCTCGGCGCGATTCCGCAACCGGATCGCCTGGTGGGACGTGCTCCTCGGCCTCTCCTGCGTCGCCATCATCGGCTACGCCCTCGCGGGAGGCGAGGACTTCACGGACCGCGCGACGGTTCCCGACCGGATGGACGTCGTCCTCGGCGTGATCTTCATCGTCCTCCTACTGGAGGCGACGCGCCGCACGACCGGGCCGATCATGCCGGTGGTGGCGATCTGCTTCATCGCCTACGCGATGCTCGGCCCCTACCTGCCGCCGCCCTGGACGCACCACGGCTACACGATCACGCGGATCGTCGGGCACCTCTTCATCACGCTCGAGGGCATCTTCGGCGTCGCCGTCGACGTCTCGGCGACGCTGATCATCCTGTTCACGATCTACGGCGCCTTCCTGCAGCATTCGGGCGCCGGCAAGTTCTTCATCGACTTCTCCCTCGGCCTCATGCGCGGCAAGGCGAATGCGCCGGGACGGACGGTCGTCCTCTCGTCATTCCTCCTCGGAGGCCCCTCGGGATCGGGCGTCGCGACCACGGTGATGATCGGGTCGGTCGCCTATCCGATGATGAAGAAGGCCGGCTTCAAGGCGAATGCCGCGGGCGGCCTGCTCGCGGCCGGCGGGCTCGGCGCCATCCTCTCGCCGCCCGTGCTGGGCGCGGCGGCCTTCCTCATCGCCGAGTTCCTCAAGATCTCCTATCTCGACGTCCTCTGGATGGCGACGATTCCGACCATCCTCTACTACCTGTCGCTGCTGATCATGGTGGAGTTCGACGCCAAGCGCTTCGGCGCCAAGGCGATCGACTACGCGCAGGAAATGCCGATCCCGACGCTGCTGCGTCGCTACGGCTTCCACTTCCTGTCGCTGGTCGCGGTGGTCGGCTTCATGGTCTGGGGCTACTCGCCCATGCTGTCGGTCTTCTACGCGACGGCCGTGACCTTCGCGCTGTCGTTCCTGAGGCCTGAGACCGCTCTCTATCCGCGGAAATTCGTGAAGGCGCTCTCCGACGGCTCGATCGGCGTCCTCAACGCGGCGACGACCTGCGCCTCGGCCGGCATCGTGGTCGGCATCGTGACGCTGACGGGGCTCGGGTTGAAATTCTCCGCCATCGTCATCGCCTATGCCGGCGGCAGCCTCCTCCTCACGGCCCTCTACACGGCCCTGATCGTGTGGGTGATCGGACTCGCGGTGCCCGTCACCGCCTCCTACATCATCTGCGCCGTGATCGCGGCCCCGGCCCTGACGCAGCTCGGCGTGCCGGACTACGCCGCCCACATGTTCATCTTCTACTACGCGGTCCTCTCGGAGGTCTCCCCGCCGACCGCCCTCGCGCCCTTCGCGGCAGCGGCGATCACGGGCGGCGACCCCTACAAGACGACGTTGCAGAGCTGGAAATACACGCTTCCGGCCTTCCTCGTGCCCTTCGTCTTCGTGCTCGATCCGGATGGGATCGGCCTCCTGATGAAGATCCCGAAGGACGGATCGGTCTGGACGATCGTCTGGATCACGCTCAAGACCTCGCTCGGGCTCCTCGCCCTCGCGGCGGCCGCCCAGGGCTGGGCCCTGCGCCGGACGCTCGCCTGGGAGCGCGTGGTCCTCGCCATTGCCGGTCTGTTCCTGGTCTTCCCGAGCCTGCTGGAAGCCCTCGCGGAACTGATCGTCGGCCGCGACATCGCCTATACCTGGGCGGTCGGCATCGTCCTCGGTGCCATCGTCATCGCCGCCCAGAAGGCGCGCGGGACGCCCCCCGCTCCGGCCTGAGGCCGGAGCGAGCGACACCATCGCCGACCCCGCGCACAAGCGGGGCGGCTTCAGGGAGGAAGTGAATGAAGGCGTTCTGGTTGGGTCTCGCGGCATGCGCCGCGCTCGCGGGGGGAGCCTCCGCTCAGACCACGCTCGCGATCGGGACCGGAGGGACCGGCGGAATCTACTATCCGCTGGGAGGCGCGATCGCGAACCTCCTGTCGACGAAGCTGCCGAACACCCAGGCCACGGCCGAGGTGACGGGCGGCGGCGTCGACAACATCCGTCTCATCGCCTCGGGCCAGACCCATATGGGCATGATCGGCACCGACGTCGCCGGCGACGCCATGGCGGCGCGCGGCCGGTTCAAGGAGAAGGTCCCGCTCCGGACGCTGGTCAATCTCTATTCGAGCCCGATCCACGTCGTGACGATCGAGGGAACCGGGATCGAGGCCTTCGCCGACCTCAAGGGCAAGCGCATCTCGACGGGCGCACCCGGCAGCGCGACCGAGACGCAATCCTTCCGCATGCTGGAGGCGGCCGGGCTCGACCGGGACAAGGACGTCAAGCGCGAGCGCCTCTCGGTCGCCGAATCCGCCAACGCACTGAAGGATCGCAAGATCGACGCCTTCGTCTGGGGCGGCGGCGTGCCGACCGCGGCCGTGACCGACCTCGCGGCGACGCCCGGCACCAAGATCAAGATCCTCGCCATCGACGGGCTGCTTCCCGCGATCGTCAAGCAATACGGCCAGGTCTTCGGGCCGAGCGTGATCAAGGCCGGCAGTTATCCGGGTCAGGACAAGGACGCGCCGGGCTTCGCCTTCTGGAACGGCCTCGTCGCCTCGGACAAGATGTCCGACGAGACGGCCTACGCGATCACCAAGGCGATCTTCGAGAACAAGCCGGACCTCGTCGCGGTCCACAAGGAGGCCGAGAACATCGACCTCAAGACGCAGGGCCCCGCCTTCTCGGCCTCGCCGTATCACCCCGGCGCCATCCGCTACCTCAAGGAAAAGGGCGTCGCCTTCTGACGCCCCTCGATCACCGGACCAGACAGGGAGAAACGACCATGATGAAGCGACGCACCCTCCTCGGCCTCGCGGCCTCCGTCCTCGCGGCCCCCAAGGCGATCGGCTCGGTCCTCGCCCAGGCGAAGAAGACCTACGCCATCGGCACGGGCGGCACCGGCGGCGTCTATTATCCGCTCGGCGGAGCGGTGGCGAACGTCCTGACGAAGCATCTTCCGGGCGTCCAGGCGACGGCCGAAGTCACCGGCGGCTCGGTCGACAACCTCAAGCTCATCGCCTCGGGCCAGAGCGAGATCGGCTTCACGATGTCGGACGCCGCCCTCGACGCTTTCGACGGCAAGGACAAGTTCAAGTCCGGCAAGGTGCCGCTGCAGACGCTGCTCGTGCTCTATCCCAACCGGATGCATGTCGTGACCATCGAGGGGACCGGCATCGAGAAGATGAGCGACCTCAAGGGCAAGCGCGTCTCGACCGGCTCGCCCGGATCGGCGACCGAGGTCATGGCCTTCCGCGTCATCGAGGCGGCTGGCCTCGACAAGGACAAGGACATGAAGCGCGAGCGCCTTTCGGTCGCCGAGAGCGTCAACGCCATCAAGGACCGCAAGATCGACGCCTTCTTCTGGGTCGGCGGCCTGCCGACGGCGGCCGTCACTGATCTCGGCGCGACGCCCGGCACCAAGATCAAGTTCATCGACCATGCCGATCTCGCCGACAAGATGAATGCCAAGTACGGAAAGCTCTACGCCCCGTCGACGATCGAGAAGAGCGTCTATCCGGGCATGGCCGGCGACAACAAAAACACCGAGGTTTGGAACATCCTCGTCACCGGCGACAAGATGTCGGACGACGATGCCTACACAATCGTCAAGACGCTGGTCGAGAACAAGAGCGACCTCGTCGCCGTGCACAAGGAGGCGGCCTCGTTCACGCTCGACAACCAGGTCCAGGTGCGCTCGCCGATCCCGTTCCATCCCGGTGCACTGAAGTACTTCCAGGAGAAGGGCGTAAAGGGCTGAGACCCCGATCAAAGACGGGACACCGTCCCCTGCCCTCATGCTGAGGTGCCGGCCGGAGGCCGGCCTCGAAGCACTGCCGACGGCGGTGCGTCCTTCGATGCCTCGCTCACTCAAGTCGGCTGTTGCCGACTTGAACATCCGATAGAGCGCATCTCGGCAACAGCCGAGATGCGCGAGGCACCTCAGGATGGGGAGCGGGGGAGCGTTCGGCCGGCTCCGAGGCTGGGGCTCCGATCGTCGGCCATTGCCTCGGCCCTCCCCTGCAGCTTGCAAAGCAGAACGTCGAGGACATCCCGTTCCGCTGGCGTGAAGCCCTCCATCAACCGCGCGGCGTAATCGAGAGCCAGCGGCGCGATCTCGGCATAGACGGACCGCCCCGCATCGGTCAGGACGAGGAAGGCCTCGCGAAGGTCCTCCTCATTCGGCAGCTTGCGCAGAAAACCGCGCGCCTCCAGCGACGCTGCGGCCCGGCTGACCTTGACCTTGCCCATATGGGCGTGCCGCCCGATCGCCTTGGCCGTGACGGATCCGAACTCGCCGATCGTCGCCAGAACCCGCCATTCGGGGATCGAGATGCCGAAACGCTCGCCATATCGGGTGGCCAGCCCGTCGCTCACCAAAGCCGCGACGACGTTGAGGCGGTAGGGAAGGAACGCGGCGAGCGTGAGTGCCGAGGGGACATCCCCTCCCTCCTCATCCTGAGGTGCGCCCGGGCTTGTCCCGGGGGCCTCGAAGGACGCACCACCGTCGGCCGTGCTTCGAGGGCGACCTTCGGTCGCCACCTCAGCATGGGGAGAGGTGGAGGTTGCTTGGCCCCGCCATTTGCTTGACAGTGGTTTCAAACGAAACTATCCGATGGCCATCAGTTTCAAACGAAACTAATAGGTCGCACAGGGAAGGGCAACGCCATGAACGTGCAGATGCCGTCCGCTTTCCAGCAGGCCCCTGCCGGCCATGTTGCGAGCGGCTCGGGACTCACGCCCGGCTACATGTCGGGCTTCGGCAACGGCTTCGAGAGCGAGGCCCTTCCGGGCGCCCTGCCCGTCGCCCGCAACTCCCCGCAACGATGCCCCTACGGCCTCTATGCCGAGCAATTGTCCGGCTCGCCCTTCACGGCGCCGCGCGTCGCGAACGAGCGCTCGTGGCTTTACCGCATCTTCCCGACCGTGACCCATTTCGGAGAGTTCCACCCTGCCGAGATCGGACTGTGGCGCACGGCCCCCTCCCCCGAGACGAGGCTTCCGATCGCCCCCTATCGCTGGGATCCGATCGCCATTCCCGCCGAGCCCCTGTCCTTCGTCGAGGGGATCCGGACGATGACGACGGCGGGCGATGCCGGCGCGCAGGCGGGCATGGGCGCGCATCTCTATTTCGTCACCCGCTCGATGGAGGACGAGTACTTCTACAACTCGGATGGGGAGATGCTGATCGTCGCGCAGGAGGGTCAACTGCGCCTCTGGACCGAATTCGGCATCATCGACATCGAGCCCGGCGAGATCGCGGTGATCCCGCGCGGGGTGAAGATGCGGGTCGAGCTGCTCGGCGGCCCCGCCCGCGGCTATGTCTGCGAGAATTACGGCGGCGCCTTCACCCTGCCCGAGCGCGGCCCGATCGGCGCGAACTGCATGGCGAACCAGCGCGACTTCCTCACGCCCTGCGCCGCCTTCGAGGATCGCGAGGCGCCCTCCAAGATGTACGTGAAATGGGGCGGCGATCTCTGGGTCTGCGACCTCGACCGCTCGCCGCTCGACGTCGTCGCCTGGCACGGCAACTACGCGCCCTACAAATACGACCTGCGGAAATACTCTCCCGTCGGCCCGATCCTCTACGATCACGCCGATCCGTCGATCTTCACCGTGCTGACCTCGCCCTCCGAGACGCCCGGCACGGCCAATATCGACTTCGTGGTCTTCTGCGACCGCTGGCTGGTGGCGGAGAACACCTTCCGGCCGCCCTGGTACCACATGAACGTGATGAGCGAGTTCATGGGGCTCGTCCATGGCGTCTACGACGCCAAGACGGGGGGCGGCTTCCAGCCCGGCGGCTGCTCGCTGCACAACATGATGCTGCCCCATGGGCCAGACGTCGACGCCTTCGAGAAGGCATCGACCGTCGAGCTGAAGCCGCACAAGCTCGAAGGCACGCTCGCCTTCATGTTCGAGACGCGCTTCCCCCAGGCGATCAGCGCGTTCGCCGCCGAGAGCCCCGCCTTCCAGAAGAGCTATGCCGGCTATGGCCGCAAGCTCGCCAAGCACTTCGATCCGTCGAAGCCCTGACCGCGCGAGCGGCTACGCCGCGATCCGGCCGTCCTCTGCGTCCTCGAGCACCTGCGGGGCATATTCGAGGATGAGCGCCAGCGCGGCACGGTCAGCGAGATGGGCCGCCGCCTTCCGCGCCTCCTCGCGGGCGGCCTCCGCCTCGAAGCGCCGGAGGAGGGCAACGAGCCGGCCCGTCTCCTCCGGCGGGAAGGCCTCGCAAGCCGCGAGCGCCCGCTCCACCATGAGCCGCGACAGGGCCGCACCGTCGGAGGGGTTCGCACCCCGCCGCGTCTCCCGATAGGCCGCGAGCGAGGCCTCGAAGGCGGGCCGCAGCGGCAGCGGCATCCCGGCCCGCGCATAGAGCGAGCGGAAGGCGCTCCCGCGTTCGTCGCGCAGGATCGCCGCGACGCGCTCGACCGCGATGCCCGAGAGATCCGCGAAGGCGGCCTCCGCGAACGCCATTCCGCGCGAGAGGATCGCCCGGAGGATGAGAGCTGGGGTGAGTTGGCCCGCCTGGCGGAGGTGCTCCACGAGCCGCGCCGCACCCTCGTCGTCCGCACGGTCCGACAGCACCACCGTCGCGCGCTCGCGCGCCTCGCGCGTGACGCGGCCCGAGCGCTCGGGGCTCAGCCAGCCGCAATCGGTCACGAAGCGGCCGAGCGCATCGGCCAGAGCCGTCGCCACGGCCTGCGCGATCTCGACCGGAAGGTCGGGCCGCGCGAGCAGCGCCTCGCGCAGCTCGGCGTCCTCGCCGTGCCGCTCGACCATGCGGGCGAGGCTGAAATCCGGGATGTCCGCGTCGAGGTTGCGCGCCAGGATGGCGAGCGCGGGCGCCGTGCCGATCTCGGCGAGCGCGGCCGAGACCGCGCGGGACAGGCCGGGGCGCGCCGCGATGGCCGATTGGATGCGCTCGTCGCCGATCGCGGCCGCATCGACGAGATCGCCGTCGCGCAGGAGGGGCGAGCGGCCGAGCACGATCGCCGCGACCTCGCTCGCATCCCCCGCAAGCGCCACGATCAGATGGCGCGGAGCGCCGGCCGCCGAGCCGAGGGCGTCGGCCATGGCACGCCTCACCAGCGTCGAGGAATCGTCGAGCATCGCCGTCAGCGCCGTCTCCGCCTCGCGCCGATCCTCGAGCGACAGGTCGGAATAGAGGAACGCGCGGGCCAGCGCCGCCGTCGCCTCGGCACGGTGTCCGGGAGGGGCCTCGCGGGCCCAGAGCAGGAAACGGCTGACGATCACGGCTGCACGACCTTGGCGTTGTACGGAAGAAGGATGCCGGGCAGAGCGTCCCGGACCGCCTGGCGCGCGGCGGCGAAAGCCGGCTTCGCGGGCGGGAGCGGTGCGCTCGCTGGAAGGGAACTCGCCGCCGCGAGCCTGATCGGCTGATCGGCCGATGGCTCGCCAGCGGTGGCCTCGGCCGCGGCCGACGTCGAGCGCGGGAAGAACGGCGCCGCCGCGCCAGCCTTCGTCCCCGTCTGCCCGCGCCAGATGCGGGCCACCGCATCGGAGACGGGCGCGCGCCGCGCCCCCGTCTGGAAGAGGCCGTAGATGCCCGGCGGCGCCTGGTCGGTCGCGGCCAGGCGGATCTCGCCTCCGGCCGCGCCCCCGCCCTCCCCCTTCGTCGAGGTCAGGACGGCATAGACTTCGGCGACGCTCCGGGCGCGGCCGCCCTTCGCGTAGAAGATGGACCGGTTGGCCCGCGCGGCTTCGGGGAAATCGAGCGCGGCGGCCCGGTCCGGCGTCGACCGGGCGGTCGCGATCAGGCCGGCCGCCCCCCGGGCGCCGAGGACATGGGCGAGGTAGAGTTCCCCATTCGTCGGCGCACGCCCGGTCGCGGCGGCGAGCGCATCGCGGTTGCGCCGCGTCAGGGCGCCCGCCATGGCCGAGGCGGCGGCGGGATCCTCGCGCAGCCGCAGGACCGCCTGCCGCGCCGCCGCATCGGGAACGGCATAGGTCCCGTCAGGTCTCGCGACGATCGCCGCCGCCGCGTTGGCGAGGCCGAGGCGCGGGCCCTCGTTCTTCACCACGCCGAGCCAGGTCTGCTCGATGAACTGGAAGAGGCCGGTCGCCGAGGAGGTCGGCGCCTTGGCCGAGGGGTCGAGCGCGGATTCGCGCTTGGCCGTGCGCAGGAGATAGTCGAAATCGGTTCCGGTCGCGGCCGCGCCCCGGCGGATCGCATCCGGGATCGGCCCGCTCGCCGGAGGCGCGGTGACGGTGCTACTCGTCGGAGAGGACGCGGCGGAAGTCGGCGTCGTGAACAGGAACATGGCAGGACGCCCGGAGATCGACCATGACCGTGAACGAACATGGTAAATGAAGGCTGAAATCGGCGGCGCCCGTCGCGACCCGACGCAGCCCGGATCGAAGCGCACGATGCTTTCCCGGCGACCTCGCCGCCCATGCTGATCCTGCTTCGAACCGAATCGACGGCGTCGGCCCTCGAGGCGGCCCTCGCGGCCGCGCCCGACGCGCTGGTGCTGGATCCGGCCTCTCACCACGGGGCCGACGCCGCCGATCTGGTGGAAAGGCGGCGCGGGGAGCCGCGCGGTGCCGCCTCAGGCCACAGCGACCTTCTCACGCGCGGGCGCGGATCCGGCCCAGTCCTGCTGGTGCGCGTGCCGCCCCTCTCCTCGTCGTCGATGGAGGACGCGCTCGCATCGGCGATGGCGTTCGAGCCTGACGGCATCCTCCTCCGGGGCGCGATCGGCAGACCCGACATCGAGCGGCTCGGCGCCAAGCTCGCGGTGCTGGAAGCCGAGCACGGCCGCCCCGCCGGCAGCATCGGCATCGTCGCGTCCGTCGCCGACGAGGCAGCCGGCGCACTCGCGCTCGCGGGACTGCGGCCTCACCCGCGCCTCGCCGGGCTCGTCTTCGACCGGGCGGCGCTGGCCGCTTCGCTCGGCTGCGCCCCGGAGGCGCAGGCCCTGTGCCACGCCGCCGCAACGACCATCCTTGCCGCCTCGGCCTGCGGCGTGCCGGCGATCGCGTTACTGGAGAGCGAAGGCGACCTCGACGGCCGCGACGTCACCTCTCCTCGGTCCGATGGGCCTCAGGATGGCGAGGGAGCGCGCTTGTGGCCGGGCCTCCGCGTTGAGGATGCCGCCATCGCCGCCCGCCGCGAGGGCTTCGCCGGAATGATCCTCGACGAGCCCCGGCTCGCCGCGGCGCTCAGGCCTTCGTCGGTCGGGTCATCGAGAACTTCGTCTCCGGCGTCGCGACGAAATAATCGTGGTAGCCGCCCCGCATGATGGGCCGCATCGCGGCGGTGTCGACCATGCCGTCGCTGACGAAGCGGTCGTCGATGAAGATGCCCATCACCTGGCCGAGCACGAGGTACTGGTCCATGGCCGCGCCCTCGACCGTCTCGAGCCGGATCGTCTGGAGCAGGCGGCATTCGAGGGCGGCCGGCGCTTCGGCGACGCGCGGCGGCTTGACGAAGCGCGACGGGATCGTCGTGAGCCCCGCATGAGCGACCTCGCTCTCGCCGCGCGGAAGCGGGGCGGCGGTGAGGTTCATATGCTCGCGCAGGTCCCAGGTGACGAGGTTGCACACGAACTCCTTCGTCTCGTCGACGAAGGCGACGGCGTCCTTGTAGCCGGTGGAGGAGAAGGCGACGATGGTCGGGTTCTCGCCGACCATGTTGAAGAAGGAATAGGGCGAGAGGTTCAACTCGCCCTTCGCCGAGAGGGCCGTGATCCAGCCGATCGGCCGCGGGCCGATCAGGGCCTTGATGGGATTGTGGCGCAGCCCGTGATCGTTGGCGACGGCGTCGTAGAACATGGGAACCTCAGAGGCGGGTGACGATCTTGGCGAGGTCGGGCCGGTCTCGATCGGCCGGGATCTCGCGCGGGCGGCCGACGTGCAGGAAACCGGCCATGCGCTCGTGCGGCTCGAGGCCGAGCACGTCGAGGACGCGGCGGTCGAAGGCGAACCATTGCGTCAGCCAGGTCGCGGAGAAGCCCATCGCCCGCGCGGCGACGATCAGGTTCATGCAGACCGCGCCGGCACAGAGCTGCTGCTCCCAGTCCGGAATCTTCGCATGGGGCCGGACGGACGAGACGACGCCGACGACCAGCGGCGCATGGGCGAGGCGCCCGCGCTCCTGGGCGATCCGCTCCGGCGAGGCGCTTGGCTCGTCCGCCTGGAACGCCGCGGCGATGACCTCGCCGATCCGCTGGCGCGCCTCGCCCTCGATGACGAGGAAGCGCCAGGGCACGAGCTTGCCGTGATCCGGCACGCGCGCGGCGATGGTGAGAAGCGTCTGCAGTTCCTCTGCATCCGGGCCAGGGCCTTCGAGCTTCGGGATCGGGACGGTCCGCCGCTTGGCGAGGAGGTCGATGAATTCGTTCATGGTGCCTTCATGCGCCTTCGATCAAGCATTGGACGGCCTGCACGGAATGAGCTAGGCCGCTCTGCCTCCGGCCGACCATGCATGGTGTCGACATGCCGCCGGACGAAAGAGCGGTCGCCGACAAACGCGCCGGCCGGGCCATCCGAATATCTTTCGGTCGGGAAGTGAGTCAGCGTCGATGAGATCGGTGTTGAGGCCCTCTACTGCACCTGGCCGAGCCCTGTCGAGCGGCGCAATGCGCCGCGGCCCGCGAGCCTGACACCATGCGCCCCGCTTTCGCCGGCACCGCCTCGGGCCTCCTTCTGCCTCCGCTGCGAGCATCCGCTTCGGCGCCCATTGCCGCCGTCACCTATCGGTGGGCGAGCCGGGACCTCGCGCTCGCCATCGGGGCGGTGCTGGTCTTCTGGCTCGCGGCGGCGCTCGTCTGGCCGCTGACGGGAATGGTGGTCCCCTGGGATTCGAAGAACCACTTCTACCCGATGCTGCGCTATCTGGGGGACTCGCTCGCCCATGGCGAGCTGCCGCTCTGGAATCCCTATCATTTCAGCGGCCACCCGGCCGCCGCCGACCCGCAATCGCTGCTGTTCACCCCGAGCATGCTGCTGTTCGGCTGGCTCGTGCCGAAGCCGTCGATGATGGTGTTCGACCTGGTCGTCTTCGCGCATTTTTTACCCGGCGCCCTCGCCATGCCCTTCATCTTCCGCCGCCGGGGCTGGCATCCGGCGGGAGCGGTCGTCGCGGCCATGATCTTCGTGCTCGGCGGATCGGCGGCCGGGCGCCTCCAGCATACCGGCATCATCTTCGGCTACGGCCTCTATCCCCTCGCCTTCCTCCTGCTCGAAGAGGCGCTCGACCGGGTCTCGTATCGGTTCGCGGCCGCCTTCGCGGTCGTCGCAAGCCTGATGGTCGTCGGGCGCGACCAGGTGGCGTTCCTCTGCGCGCTCTCGCTCCTCGCGCTCGCGGCCGTCATGATCGCGCAGTCCGATCGGCCGCTCGCCTATCTTCGCCGGCGCATCGGCGTCTTCGCGCTGATGGGCGGCCTCGGCGCGGCGCTGCTCGCCGTGCCGGTCATCCTGACCCTTCAGTTCCTCGGCACCTCGACGCGCCCCTCCTTCGGTTTCGGGGTCGCGGCCATGGGATCGCTCCCGCCCGAAAGCCTCGCGACGATCCTCGTCGGCAACATCTTCGGCTCGCTGCGCTGGACCTACGATTACTGGGGCCCGGACTGGCACTCGCTGCGCGAGGGGACCTGGACCGACCGCTCCATCAACTACCTCTTCGTCGGCACCGTGCCGGCCGTCCTGGTCCTGTGGCACGGGATCGCCGGCCGGCGCCTCCTCGCGCGGGAGTTCCGCTTCTTCCTCGTGTTCGGCCTCGTGTCGCTCGTCTATGCGCTGGGGCGCTACACGCCGATCTTCTCGGTCGTCTTCGACAGCCTGCCGGGCGTCGCCCTCTACCGCCGTCCGGCCGACGCGACCTTCCTCCTCAACATCGCGCTCGCCTTCGCCGGCGGCTATCTCGTCCACCGCTTCGTCCAGGAGGGCGCGCCCCGTCTCACGGCCCTCCGGGAGCAGCCCGCCGCCGCCCTGCCCGTCGCGGTCGCGGTCGGCCTCGTCGCATCGGCGCTCGGCACGGGGCTCGTCTTCGCCATCCGTGCCGGAATGCTGGCGCCGGCCCTCGCCCAGATCGCCATCGCCATCGCGATCGCAGCCGCGGCCGTCATCCTCATCCGGCGCTGGAACGGCGACATCGGCGGGCGGCGCGTCGCCGCCGCGATCCTCGTCGCCGCGACGGGTGGCGAGCTCATCTGGCGCAACGCCGCCTGCTCGCTCAACGCCGAGCCCGCGAACCGCTACGGCGTGTTCGAGACGCTCGCGCCCGACCAGGCCCAGGGCCTCCGCTTGCTCAAGGCTGAACTCGATGCCCGCCACGCCAAGGGAGAGCGTCCGCGCGTCGAGATCCTCGGTCTCACCGGAGGCTGGCAGAACGCGTCGATGATGCTCGGGCTCGAGGATACGATCGGCTACAATCCCCTCAGGCTCTCCGAATACGAGCGAGCGGTCGGCCCCGGCGAGAATGCCGTCGATCCGAGCCTGCGCCGGTTCCCGGGAACGTTCCGGGGCTACAAGTGCCGCCTCGCAGGCCTGCTGGGTCTCGAATACCTCGTGCTCGACCGGCCGCTGGAGCGGCTGCCGAAGCATTTCCCCCGCATCTCGGGAGCGGCTCTCCTCTACGGCGCCGGCTCGATGTGGATCTATCGGCTGGCCCCGAGCGCGCCGCGCGCCTATCTGGCGACGCGGCTCCTGAAGGTCGATTCCGAGCAGGTCCTGCACGAGGCCGAGCTGCCCGAGTTCGATCGCCGGACCACGGCCCTGATCGAGGACGAGCAGGCCGAGCTGCTCGAGGCGGATTTCGGCACGGGCGACGATTCGCCGGACCCCGCGCCCGCCGCGGGTTCGGTCTCGATCACCGAGTATCGCCGCAATGCGGTCTCACTCGACGTGGATACGGACCGCGACGCCGTCGTGGTCCTCCACGACATCTATTATCCCGGCTGGGAAGCGACAGTGGACGGCAAGCCTGCCCGCATCCTGCGGACGAACATCCTGTTCCGAGGGGTCGAGGTCGGCCCCGGAAAGCATCGGGTCGAGTTCGTCTTCCGCCCGTTCTCGGCCGGAAATCTCGTCGCCGCGACGCGCGGCCTCGCCCACCGCACGTCGTCCGCCGCAGGCCTCGGCGAGGCGGAGCGAACCACCCCGTGACGCGTCTCCGTCCTGCCACCGGCCTCTGCGTCGCCCTGGTCGCGCTCGTGCCGGCCGTCGCGCAGGCTCAGCCCCTGCCCCCGCCGGCCATCCGCGACGGATTGGCCACCCCGAGCCTGCCGCCGGTCGCCTCGCCGACCATCCCCCCGCCCGATGCTCCGAGCGGTCCGCAGCAGGTCACGCTCAGCGCTTTCCTGTCGGGCGATTCGAAGCCCATCCGCTCGGGCATCGTCTGGCGCATCTTCCTCGACCGTGGGAGCGAAGCGGCGCCGGAGTTCAAGGAGAAGCTGACGACGCCGACGCCGACGACCACGCTGCCGCCCGGGAGCTACATCGTCCATGCCGCCTACGGCCTCGCCGCCACCACGCGCCGGATCACCGTCGCGTCGTCGCCCATCGACGAGCGGCTCGCGATCGAGGCGGGAGCGCTGCAGCTCAGCGGCGCCATCGGCGACATCCCGATCCCGCCGGAGCGGGTCATGTTCTCGATCTATCAGCCGCTGCCGAACGATTCCGAGGGGCGCCTCGTCGCCGCCAACGTCAAGGCCGGCGAATTGGTGCGCCTGCCCGAGGGGACCTATCACGTCGTCTCGACCTACGGAGAATCGAACGCGATCATGCGCACCGATCTCCGGGTCGACCGCGGCAAGATCACGGATGCGACGCTGAACCACCGCGCGGCGACAGTGACGCTGAAACTCGTCGCGGCGGCCGGGGGCGAGGCCTTCGCCGGCACCGCCTTCAGCGTCCTCACCCCGGGCGGCGACGTCATCCGCGAGGCCATCGGCGCCTTCCCGACCGTCGTGCTCGCCGAAGGCGAATACACCGTGATCGCCCGGCACAACGGCAAGGTCTATACGCGCGAGTTCCGGGTCGAGAGCGGGCTCAATTCCGATATCGAGGTGCTGGTCGATTCGGGCTGAGCGGCCGTGGCGCCTCCCCCCGGCGGAACCTCGTTCGTCCCGCGCCAACGGGCGTAGCGCCAGGGCCTGTGCCAGGCGGCCCCTTCCGGGATCTCGTCACAGACGAAATCGAGGCCCGACGTGCCTCCCGGACCGCAGCGGCAGATTCGGGCGAACCCCATCCAGCTCCCCGCCCAGACGCCATGCCGCATGACCGCCTCGGCGGTGTAGTCCGAACAGCTCGGCAGGTGCCGGCACTGCCGGCCCATCAGGCTCGATAAGGTGAGCTGATAGGTGCGGATCGCCACGCGGGCAGCCCGGCGCGCCAGCATCGTCAGGCTGCGCGCGCCGCCTCGGCGCGGTCGAGCGCCTCGACGACCGCGTCGAAGGTCAGGAGCGTCGAGGCGTGACGGGCCTTGAAATCGCGCACCGGCTCGAGTGCGGCGAGTTCCGCCCACCGTCCGTCGGGCGGCGGCCCGTTCTCCTTGAGCATCCGCCGCATCGCCTCGCGCAAGGCCCGCAACTCCTCCGTCGTCGAGCCGACGACATGGCGACCCATCACCGACGAGGAGGCCTGGCCCAGCGCGCAGGCCTTCACCTCGTGGGCGAAATCCGTGACCTTCTCCCCGTCGGTCACGAGGTCGACGGTCACGGTCGAGCCGCAGAGGCGCGAATGCGCGGTCGCGCTCGCATCGGGCCGCGCGAGACGGCCGAGCCGCGGGATGTCGGCCGCCAATGCGAGGATGCGGCCGTTATAGATGTCGTCCAGCATGGACCGCCCGATGTGCTCCGATTTGCGGTGATGAGAGCCGAACCTGATATAGGCGCACAGGCGCGCCGCCGCGAGGGCGATGCGCGAGAGGAGGCGAGTTTGGACTTTCCCGCGCCGGGACCGAAAAGCGAACTCGAGGAAGGGTTGCGCCTGACGCCCCGCTTCGGCCCCGACGGTCTCGTGACCTGCGTCGCGACCGACCACGAGACCGGCGAGTTGCTCATGGTCGCGCATATGAACCGCGAATCGCTGGCCCGGACCATCGAGACGGGAGAGGCCTGGTACTGGTCACGCTCCCGCGCCGAACTCTGGCACAAGGGCGCGACATCGGGGCAGATCCAGACGGTCCGCGAGATGCGGATCGATTGCGACCAGGACGCGGTCTGGATCCGGGTCTCGGTCGCGGGGGACGGCGGCTGCTGCCATACCGGCCGCCGAAGCTGCTTCTACCGGCGCGTCGAACGCGCCAGCGACGGCACGCCCCTCCTCGCCGTCTGACCCCGCCACCTGCGACAGGAGGCCCGAGCCGCATTCACAATGGCTTCACGGCCCCGGTGCCATCATCGCGCCCGGTAGAGACGGGGAACGGGCCATGTTCTTCGATGGCTTCGCGCGGCGCGCCTTCGGTCTGACGGGCGATCTGCCGGATCAGACCGCGCCGACGGCGAGGCGCCCCAAGATCGGGCTTGCGCTCGGCGGCGGTGCCGCGCGCGGCTGGGCGCATATCGGCGCCCTTCGGGTTCTCGACGAAGCCGGATTGCGGCCCGACATCATCGCCGGCTGTTCGATCGGTGCCGTGGTCGGCGGGTGCTACGCGGCCGGCAAGCTCGACGAGTTGGAGGCCTTCGCGCGCACGCTGACGAAGCGCCGCATCATGGGCCTGCTCGATTTCCACATCACCGGCTCGGGCCTCATCGGCGGCAATCGCCTTCGCCGCCTGCTCGAGGTCGATCTCGGCGAGCTGCTCGTCGAGGACCTGCCGATCCGCTTCGCCGGCGTCGCGACCGAACTCGCGACGGGCCACGAACTCTGGCTGACCCAAGGGCCGCTGGTGCAGACCCTTCGGGCGTCCTACGCGCTGCCCGGCATCTTCGATCCGGTCCAGGTCGGCGGGCGCTGGCTCGTCGACGGCGCCCTGGTCAATCCCGTCCCGGTCACGGTCGCACGCGCGCTCGGCGCCGACCTCGTCATCTGCGTCAACCTCAATGCCGAGATCAAGGCGCGCGGCGGCACCGTCGTCCAGACCCCGCCGGGCGATCCGGTGGTCGAGGCGCTGACGGAGCAGCCTCGCGGCTTCTTCCGCGGGCGCGCGAAGCCGTCGGCAAGCGCGCCGGGCATGGCGGCGGTCATGATCGAGGCCTTCAACATCATCCAGGACCGCATCTCGCGCTCCCGCCTCGCGGGCGATCCGCCCGACCTGATGCTGGCGCCGAAGATGCAGCGGGTCGGCCTGTTCGAGTTCCACCGGGCGGCCGAGACGATCGAACTCGGCGCCGAAGCGGCCCGCCGCAGGCTTCCGGAGCTCCTCGAGATCCTCGGGGAGCTCCAGCCGGGACCGCCTCAGGCCGCGCCGATATAGTCCCGAAGCGCCTGCGATTCCGCCTCCATCTCCGCGAGGCGGTGCTTGACGATATCGCCGATCGACACCATTCCGCCGAGGCTGCCGTCCTCGACGACCGGGACGTGGCGGAACTTCCCCTCCGTCATCATGGTCATCAGTTCCTGCAGGGACGCCGTCGGGGTGCAGGTCGCGACCTTGCGCGTCATCCGGTCGGCGACCGTCTGGTTCAAGCCCTCCATGCCCAACTGGCCGACGGCGCGGACCACGTCCCGCTCGGAGACGATGCCGCCCACGGCGCCGGACGGATCGACCACCACGAGCGCGCCGATCCGATGCCGTGTCAGGAGTTCCACGGCCTCGGCCAATGTGGCCTCGCTCCCGATCGTCACGACCGTGCGGCCCTTCTCGGCCAAAATCTGCGCCACGCTCATCGCCGCCTCCCCTGCCCGGATGGGGCTACCCGGACACCATCCTCTCTAAACTGGTTCCAGGGTTCAAGAACCGAATGCCCTGCTCGGTTCCCGATGGAACGGATCGAGGAGCGGAAAGAGCAGGAGACCGACGACGAGCCCGCCGATATGAGCCTGCCAGGCGACGTCGCCGTCCGACATGCCGAGCGGCACGGCGATGAAGCCGAAGATCAGGTTGGCGACCAGCCAGACCCCGATGAAGATGAGGGCGCCGCGATTGGCGAGGAAGGCCCAGCGCCCGTCGCCCGGCCGCGCATACATGAAGGTCGCGGCGGCGGCCATGAAGCCGGACACGCTGGCCGAAGCCCCGATCACGATCTCGGTCCCGAGCGGCGAGGAGAGCCATTGCGCAAGGGCTCCGCCCAGCGCCGCCGCGACGCCGAGGATCACCGACCGCGACGTGCCCGCGCGGCGGACGACGGAGGTCCCGAAGGCGACGAGCCACAGGCAGTTCAGGCCGAGATGCGTCCAGGATCCGTGCAGGAAGGCATAGGAGAGGGGCGACCAGAGCCGGGGCGTCTCGGCCGCGAAATAGCGGGCGAGCGCGATGCGCAGTTCCGCCGGTGCGCCTCCCTGGGCGGCCGCGGCGGCATGAATGACGGCCTCGCCGCTGGCATAACCGCTCGCGACCGACCATGGCGCCGGGATGAAGGCCGTCTCGAGCAGCAGGCGAAGATCCGTGTCGTCGGACAGGACCAGCGTCCGGACCGCGTGGATGACCACGAGGAGCCCGATCCAGGCCACCAGGAAGGCCGGGATGTTGATGGCGGGCTCCCGCCTGGTGACGATCGGCACGTGCATCGGATGGGGAGCCTGCATCGAGGAAGGGTGGGGGCCGTTCGCCGCTTCGGCAAGCCGGCCGGGAGCGAACGGTCTGGGGATGGGGCTGGATTAGGTGTGAACAGCGGCTTTCCGGCCATTGGCCTGCCGCGTGCAGACCTGCACCGTCTACACGCAGCGAGTCTCGCCGCGCCACCTCCTGGTCGCGAGACGGCACACCGAAAAGGATCCGCGCAGCGGCCCGTCTCAAAATGAAACACGCGACCTCCCGGATGCTCTTCGCCTATTGGGACGCGCTCAGAGGCGAGCGCGCGGCTCCCGATCGCGCAGAGATCCAGCCGGGCGCCATACGCCACATCCTCGCCGACACCTTCATCGTCGCTCGGGAGGATGACCGAATCGCGACCTTCCGGCTGGCCGGCACACGGATCTGCGCTCTGCTGGGTCGCGACCTCCGCAACGCGCCGCTGCGGAGCCTGTGGGCGGGCGACGAGGAGGAGGATGCCGAGCGTCTGGCGGACATCGTCCTGGAGGACACCGCCGGGGTGGTGGCGGGCCTGCGAGCCTGGAACCACAACGGGTCGGAACTGCCGATGGAGATGCTGCTCCTGCCGCTCCGCCACCGGGGAAGGACCCACGATCGCCTGATCGGCACGCTCTCGCCGGCAACCGTGCCCGGCTGGGCCGGCCTCGTTCCGCTGCGCGAGATTTCGGTGCGGTCGCTGCGGGTCATCGAGCCGGGTTCGCTGTCCCCGCCGGCAGACGACGAGCCCTTCATCCTTCCGACCTCGGAGGAACGGCGGCGCATGTTCGTGGTCCATGAGGGCGGGCTCGCCTGAGACCGAGCGTCGATCTTACGCGAAGACAACACGACAAGTGTTTGATACCAATATCGTCCGTTAAATACTTGGCCGCCAGGTTGCGGTGAATGGTTTCGGGATTTTCGAGGGTCGAGCGCATGGCCCGTTAACCCCGCCGGACTATGGTCGACCGATCCCGAACGGTCACGCTCCAGAAAACCGGTCATGCTGGCGAACGCGCCTCGTCCTCTTCCCCGCAAGCTCGAGCGGCGCCGGCATCAGCGGGTTCCGATCGCTCTGCTGGGCCGCTACATGCTGGCCGACCGTCAGGAATATCCCTGCCAGACCATCGACATGTCCCCCGGGGGAGCGCATGTCGCGGGCCCCGTGAAAGGTGAGATCGGCGAGCGGGTCATCGCCTATCTCGAACATATCGGGCGCCTCGAAGGCGAGATCACGCGTCATACCGAGCAGGGCTTCGCCTTCTCGATCGCGGCGGCGATGCGCAAGCGCGACAAGATCGCCTCGCAGCTCACCTGGCTCGCCAACCGCCAGGATCTCGGCCTTCCGGAGGACCGCCGCCACGAGCGTGTCGCACCGCGTCTGACCTCGACGGTCGTGCGCCTCGAATCAGGCCGGGAACTCGGCGCGCGGATCATCGACGTCTCGCTCTCCGGCGCGGGGCTCGCGCTCGAGCAGAAGCTGCCGCTCGGCACGCCCGTCACGGTCGGCAACACGCCCGCCATCGTCGTCCGGCATTTCAAGGGCGGCATCGCGGTCGAGTTCCGGCTGATGCTCTCTCCCGACCGGCTCGACGAAGGCGTCGTCCTGTAAGCTGCCTGACGATCAGGCCTCGCCGGAAAAGGACGGCTCGGGCAGGGCGGCGAGCGCGACGAGCGCCGGCTCCGTGAGATAGGGCAGATACAGGCTCAGGACCTGGTTGTAGCCCCAGCGAAGATGCGTCTCGCGGACGGCGCGCACCCGCTCGTTGAGCACCAGAAAGCCGATCCACGAACTCGACACGATCCAGACATTGGCCAGGAGAGGCTCTTCGAATCCCGGCGGGATGGCGATGAGGCCGGCCTCGGCCAGATCGGCGACGCTGCGTCGCGTTTCGGCCTGCAGGCGGGCGCTCAGGCGGACGAGCCGAGGACGCAGGCTCGGGGCCTCGGCCTGAACCGCCGCCATGTCCTGGAACAGGAACCGGTACCGCCAGGTCAGCACGAACCAGCGCCGCAGCACCTCGACATGCGGAGCGAGTTCATGGCGTTCGGCGCCGTCCGGAGCCGCAAGGCCGGCAGCCTCCTCCTCGAAGGCCGCGAAGAGGGCGACGACCAGCGAGGCCTTGGTCCGGAAGTGGTAATAGAGATTTCCCTCGTTGATGCCGGCGGTCTCGGCGATCAGGCGTGTCGTCACGCGGGCGACGCCGCGCCCGTTAAACAGCATCCGCGCGCTTTCGAGCGTCCGCCGCCGCGTCTCGCCCCGGACACGGCCGGAGGCCGTCCTCCCCGCTGCCTTGCGCATTCTAAGGTGCACACCTAAATTTCCGCATTAAGGTACCCACCTTAGCATGAGGTTGCGGAATGATCCCCGATGCTGTCGCGAACACGTCTCCGCCCTATCTCGGGCGCGGCCTGAAGCTGGTCCACAAGACGCTTCGGAACCCGATCGAGGCCATTCCGGCCGAGGCCTATGTCGAGCCTCTCTCGTATTGGCGCGTGCTGCAGCACGAGGTCGCTCTCGTCACCGATCCGGATCTGATCCGGCAGGTGCTGGTGAGCGACGCCCAGGCGACCGACAAGGGCGAGTCCGTCCGCCGCCCGCTCGGCGCAGCGCTCGGCGACGGGCTCCTGACGGCGGAAGGTGCCGATTGGCGCTGGCAGCGCCGCGCCATCGCACCGATCTTCCGCGCGGCGGGGGTGGACCGCTTCGTGCCCGCGATGCTGGCGGCCGCCGAACGCGCTCACGGCCGGCTCGCCGCCGCTGCCGGACCGGCCGACGTCAATCACGAGATGATGCGCACGACCTTCGACATCATCGCCGAGACGATGCTGTCCGGGCGCGGCTCCATCGACATCGACAGGGCCGGCGCGAGCGTCACCGCCTATCTGCACCAGACGCATTGGGCCAATCTCTCGTCCCTGCTCGGCCTGCCGGACTGGGTTCCCCTGCCCGGCCGCCGACGCGCGCTCGATGCCGCGCGGTATCTGCGCAGCGAGATCGAGGGGCTCGTCGCCGCGCGGCGTGCGGCCGGCGACGCGGGCGGAGGCGACCTCGTCGACCTGCTGCTCGCCGCCGAGGACCCGACGACCGGCCAGCGCATGACGGACATCCAGATCACCGACAACCTGACGACCTTCATGACGGCCGGCCATGAGACGACGGCGCTCGCGCTCGCCTGGACGCTCGATCTCCTCGCCCGCCACCCCGAGATCGGCCGCCGCGCCCGCGACGAGATCGCGACGGTGACGGAGGGCCATGCGGTGACGCCCGACCACCTCCCCCGCCTCGCCTATGTGCGGCAGGTGCTGGAGGAGGCCATGCGCCTCTATCCGCCCGCCGCGATGATCGTGCGCCGACTGGTCGAGCCGATGACGCTGGGCGGGCGGACCTTCGCGTCCGGGACGCGCATCCTCATCCCGGTCTTCGCCGTGCATCGCCATGCCGCGCTCTGGGAAGCGCCGCACGTCTTCGATCCCGACCGCTTCTCTCCCGAGGCCGCCGCCGCGAGGCCGCGCTACGCCTATCTCCCGTTCGGAGCCGGCCCACGGGTCTGCATCGGCTCGAGCTTCGCGATGCTGGAAGCCGTGGCCATCCTCGCGGTCCTGCTGCGGGATCTCCGGTTCGTCTCGGTGGAGGCGGCCCCGCCCGAACCGCGTCTCGAGATCACGCTCAGGCCTTCGCGCCCTCTGCTGCTCCGCGTCGAGCGATCGCGCCTGCACTGACCGGAGGCGGCCTCGACGCCCTCAGACCGCGCCGCCAGATCCCGAAAGGCCGAGATAGCGCGCCCGCTCGTCGGGGAGCGAGAGGTCGCGCGGGGCGTAGAGATGCTCGGTCAGGAAGAAGCCCGTCAGCCGGAAGCCGGCGGCGATCTCGCCGGCATCGGGCGCGACGTCCGTCGCCTCCCGCAGGAAGCGCGGCAGCGGGAGGAGGCGGTCGTGATACGGCTCGCCCGGCATGCGGGAGACCGCGCGGCCGGTCCGCGGCGAAACATAGATCAGATCCTCCGTCGTCCCGGTCGCGGCACAGGAGGCGAGATCGAGGCCGAAGCCGAACTCGGCCAGCAGCGCCAGCTCGAACAGGGCGAAGAGGCCGGGCCCGACCTCGGCATCGTCGAGCCGGTCGAGCAGGGATTCGGCGGCATCGAACAGATGCGGGTGAGGGTCGCGCTCGGCGAGAAGGCGCAGATGGCTCGCGAGCGTCGCGAGCCCGAGCAGGGCCGCCGGCCGGGCGATGAGCCGTCCCGCCCGCGAGACCTCCTCCTCGACGGTGAAGGTGCCGAGCTGGTCGTCGAGCCGCGCCCGCCAGGCCACCGCGATGGAATTGCCGGCCTGCAGCACCGGCCTCGACCGGCGCGAGCGGCCGCCATGGACGAGGCCGAGATGGCGCCCGTGCTCGCGGGTCATGGCCTCGAGAATCACGCCGCTCTCCCCGAAGGGGCGGCAGCCGAGGACGAAGGCGCGGTCGGACCAGTTCATGCGTCGAAGAAGCGGACACCGGATCCCAAGTCGCCGGCCGGTCAGGCGATCCCTTGAGGGTTCGTTGACCATAAACCGTCCGCCACGTTAAGGATATCATGCGGCAGTTGGTGGAGCATTCTCGATGTCATCCGACGCCACGCCGTCGTCGTCGCCTGATTCGCGAAGAGGCGCTCGCCGCTACCTGAGCGGATCGCCCGCTCTTCTCGGCCTCGCCTCGATCCTCTGCGGGCTCGGCCTCGCCGCATCCGGCGTGACCCTCGTGCGTGCGGCCGACGATGTCGGATTCTTCGACTTCTTTCGGAATCAATCCCTCGACCGGATCATCGATCCCGTCAGGCTGAGGCCGCGCTACGCGGACGCTCCGCGCTACGTCGTGCGGCCTCGCGAGGAGGCCCGCCGCCGGGCGGCGCGCCGGGTGGACCCGAAAGCGGCCGAGGCGAAGCACGCCCGTCCCGGAACGCCGAGAAAGCCCGTCGAACGAAGGGCTCGCGTCGAGCTCGGCTCCCTCGGCTCGGTCATCGCCGGGCGCCGCACGA
Source organism: Enterovirga rhinocerotis (assembly GCF_004363955.1). Classification (GTDB taxonomy): domain Bacteria; phylum Pseudomonadota; class Alphaproteobacteria; order Rhizobiales; family Beijerinckiaceae; genus Enterovirga; species Enterovirga rhinocerotis. The sequence goes on along the minus strand of NZ_SNZR01000011.1, from coordinate 924,492 downwards.
TGTGCGTGCGCACCTGCGACGGCTACGCCTTCCCGCTCGGCATCCTGCGCGCGTCGAGCGATCTTCCGACCCACCGCACGGCCTGCGCGGCGGCCTGCCCCGGGGCGGAGACCCAGCTCTACACGCTCAATCCCGGCCAATCCTTCGAGCAGCCCGCCGCGGCGCGCTCGGTCTCGAGCGGAGAGACCTACGGCCGCCTGCGCACGGCCTTCCTGTACCGGAGCAAGCTGGTTGCGGACTGCTCCTGCCAAGGCCCGGACAACATCGCGCAGCCTCTGCCGATCCTGCTCGACCCGACGATCCGGACGGGCGACATCGTGGTCGACGAGAAGGGAGAGGCCCAGGCCTATGCCGGCACGGGAGCCCTGCCGCTGTCCCGGCAGGCCTTCTCCGACTACCGGCGCAGCCGCGCCCTCGGGCCGAAATCGAAGCGGCTGGTCGACCGGACGATCGGCACCTCGCATCGCGCCACCATCGCCCGTGCCTATGAGCGCAGCCAGCGCGTGAGGGAGGCCTCCCTCGGCGTCGGCACGAGGTCCGATGCCGCGCCGGCCTCCGCCGCGCGCAACGCGTTCCGCGAGATCGAGGCGCCGGCGGGGTCCCGGAGGGTGCGGGTCTACACGATCGATCCGGAGGCAGGCCGGATCGCGGGCTCCGGCGCCCGGATCATCACGCTTCCGTAGAAGGGGGCGAGGCTCCCGGCTCAGCCGGGGAAGTCGAGGCCCATCTCGCGGTAGCGGGCGGGATCGTCGCTCCAGTTCCCGCGCACCTTCACGAACAGGAAGAGGTGGACGCGGGTCTCGGCGATCTCGGCGATCTCGCGCCGCGCCGACTGGCCGATCGCCTTGATGGTCTGGCCGTCCTTGCCCAGCACGATCTTCCGCTGGCTGTCGCGCTCGACGAAGATCGTCTGCTCGATCCGGACGGACCCGTCCGGCCGCTGCTGCCAGGAATCGGTCTCGACGGTGGAGCGGTAGGGCAGTTCCTCGTGGAGCCGCTCGTAGATCTTCTCGCGGGTGATCTCGGCGGCGAGCATGCGCAGGGGCGCATCCGAGATCTGGTCCTCCGGATAGAGCCAGGGCCCCGGCGGCATCCGGGCGGCGAGATCGCGCCGGAGATCGGTGACGCCGTCGCCCGTCAGGGCCGAGATCATGAAGGTGCTCTCGAACGGCAGCCGCGCGTTCAGGTCGGATGCGAGGGCGAGCAGCTTGCCTCTCTCGATGAGGTCGATCTTGTTCAGGATCAGGATGCGCGCCCGGCGGACATCGGCGAGCTTGCGGACGATGGCCTCCGCCTCCTCGTCGAGGCCGCGACGGGAATCGATCAGGAGGCCGACGATATCCGCGTCGCCCGCGCCGCCCCAGGCGGACGTGACCATGGCCCGGTCGAGCCGCCGCTTCGGGCTGAAGATGCCGGGCGTGTCGACGAAGACGATCTGCGCATCGCCGTCGATGGCGATGCCGCGCACCTGGGTCCGCGTCGTCTGGACCTTGTGCGAGACGATGGACACTTTCGAGCCGACGAGGCTGTTGATCAGCGTCGACTTTCCGGCATTCGGCGCCCCGATGAGCGCGACGAAGCCGCAGCGCGTCGCCGCTGCCTCCTGCCCCTCAACCACGGCTTACCTCCTCCTGCCCGGCCGCGGCCGGGCGCGTCACACCTTCGTGGATCAACACCGCCTCGGCCGCGAGTTGCTCGGCCGCGCGGCGCGAACTCCCCTCCCCCAACCCTTCGGAGAGCCCCTGCACGCGGGCCGCGATCCGGAAGGTCGGCGCGTGGTCGGGGCCCGACCGGTCGACGATAGCATAGACCGGCGGCGGCAATCCGCGCGCCGCGGCCCATTCCTGAAGGACGGTCTTCGGGTTCGCGGGAACCTCGGCGAGCGCCTCGAGCCGGGGCGCGAAGGCGCGGCCGACCAGGGCCGAGGCCTCCTCGAACCCGCCATCCATGAAGACGGCGCCGATTACGGCCTCGCAGACATCGCCGAGGATCGAGACGTTACGGCGCATCGCGCCGGTCCCGCCGCCGCCGAGGCGCAGATACGGACCGATCTCCCAGGCCAGGGCCACCTCGGCACAGGTCTCGCGCCGGACGAGCTCGGCGAGGCGGCGCGACAGGTCGCCCTCGCTCGCCGTCGGGAAGCTCCGCATCAGAAGGTCGGCCACCGCGAGCCCGAGGACCCGGTCCCCCAGGAATTCGAGCCGCTGATAGGTCGGGCCGCCGCCGCTGCGGCTGACATGGGTCAGCGCCTCGGTGAGGAGGCCGCGCTGACGGAAGGAATAGCCGAGACGCGCCTCAAGCGCGGCCGGGTCGGGCTTCGCGGCCATGACCTAGCGCCTGCCCGCCATCGGCAGGGCGAAGGCGAGCACAACTCGTCGCATCACCGCCATCCCGGACTACCGGATCACCGTGAAGAGTCGGTTCCAGCGCACCGACCAGGGCCAATCCCAGATCTTCCAGGCCGAGGACCGCTCGTCGATGGAGAAGAAGATGATCTCGGCCCGTCCGACGAAGTTCTCGAACGGCACGTAGCCGACCACGGTATCGTCGCGCGAATCCGCCGAGCGGTCGCGGTTGTCGCCCATCATGAAGAAGTGACCGGGCGGCACTTTGTAGACGTTCGTGTTGTCCCAGTACGAATTGTCGCCGTCCGCCTCGATGACGCGGTGGGAGACGCCATTCGGCAGGGTCTCGATATATTGCGGAACCGCCGTCTGGCGATTGTAGAGGTCGGAGGTGACGAAGTCCTCGATGCGCTTGCGCTGCACGGGCTTGCCGTTGATGTGCAGGATCCCGCCGACCATCTGGACCTCGTCGCCGGGCAGCCCGACCACGCGCTTGATGAAATCGGTCGAGTTGTCCTTCGGCGTCTTGAAGACGGCGATGTCGCCCCGCTTCGGCTCCGCGCCCCAGACGCGCCCCTGGAACAGCGGCAGGCCGCCGGGGATCGAGTACCGGGAATACCCGTAGCTGTATTTCGTCGTGAAGAGGTAATCCCCGACGAGGAGCGTCGGGATCAGAGAACCCGAGGGGATGTTGAACGGCTGGAAGAGAAGGGTGCGGATCACGAGCGCGATCAGCAGCGCCTGGACGATGACCTTGATGGTCTCCCAGAGCCCGCCTTCGTCCTTCACCTTTGTCTTACCGCCCATGTCGGCACGGGCCATCCTGATGATCCTCCGGCCGTCGGTCACGACCGGCGCCGCATCTAGAGCATAGGACGCCCCCCCGCAATGCGGCGCGTCACTGGCGGCGGCCGATCGCCGCCGCCATCCGGTCTCATTCCCTGAAAGTAATGGGCGCGTTCGGCGCCATCGTAGCGCCCGCCGTTACGGCAGCAGCGCTTGAAACAAGCGTCCCGAGCCGCAGGGGCAGAGGTCGTTGCGCCCGAGGCGCTCGATCAGTTCGACGTCGCCGTGGACGACGCGATCGCCCCGCTTCACGCGGGTTTCCGATGGATAGGACCGACGCCGCTTCGAGGTGATCTCAAAAGCAGGGCTGGTCGGCGAGGTGACGTGGCTTGCGCATGACGGCCTCCCGTTTCTCTGGCGTCCGTTCGATGGCGAAGACACAAGTCGACGTCAAGGCAGGGCGAGGTCGATGCGCGACCGGCGCTGGACGATCTTGATCACGTCCTCACATTCATCTCGGAACGATCGCTTCAAGGCGCCGGCCGGGTTCAAGCAGCGATAAAGGCGATCGCGACGCGTCGGCCCTCGTCCATGCCGGGCCGATGACCCCGCTACGTGCCCAGCGGCACGGCCTCGATGACGACGAAGGCCTGGGCGAGCGGCGGATCGTCGGTGAGCGAGACGTGGATGCGGGCCTCGTGCCCCTCGGGAATCATCTCGCGGAGGCGTTCGAGCGCGCCGCCCGAAAGACGCATCGTGGGCTGGCCGCCCGGCCGGTTCACGACCTCCATGTCCCGCCAGAAGACCCCGAGACGAAGCCCGGTGCCGAGGGCCTTCGAACAGGCCTCCTTGGCGGCGAAGCGGCGCGCATAGGACGGCGCACGGTTCGCCCGGCGGTCGCTCCGGCGGCGCTCGAGCTCGGTGAAGATGCGGTGCGTGAAACGCTCGCCGAAGCGCTCGAGCGAACGCTCGATCCGGCGGATGTCGCAGAGGTCCGAGCCGATGCCGAGGATCATGGGTTCTCCGATCAGGCGGCGATGCTTCGCCGCCCCTTCTCCATCGCCTCGCGCATGGCGCGGACCGCGTCGCCGAGCCCGACGAAAACCGCCGCCGCGATCAGCGAATGGCCGATGTTCAGCTCCACCACCTGCGGGATCGCCGCGACCTGGGCGACGTTCTCCTCGTTGAGGCCATGTCCCGCATGGACCTCGATCCCGAGCGCGGCGCCGCGCTCGGCCGCGTGGTAGAGGCGGGCGAGTTCGCGCGCGATCCGCTCCGCTTCCCCCGCGAGGCAGGCCTCCGCATAGGCGCCGGTATGGAGCTCGACCACGGGAGCGCCGAGGGCGGCGGAGGCTTCGAGCGCCGCGACCTCCGGCTCGATGAAGAGCGACACCCGCATGCCCGCGTCGCGAAGCTCGTCGACGACGGGCTTCAGATGGTCGGTCTGGGTCACGTCGAGGCCGCCCTCGGTCGTGCGTTCCGATCTCTTCTCCGGCACGAGACAGGCCGCATGGGGCCTGATGCGCTTCGCGATCGCGATCATTTCGGCGGTCGCCGCCATTTCGAAGTTCAGCGGCGTGAGAATCTGGCGCTTGAGGCGCTCGATATCGGCGTCGACGATGTGGCGGCGATCCTCGCGCAGATGCGCCGTGATGCCGTCGGCGCCGGCCATGATGGCCTCGTGCGCCGCCCGGACGGGATCCGGATAGAACCCGCCCCGCGCATTACGGAGCGTCGCGACGTGGTCGATGTTCACGCCGAGGCGAAGGGGCGGGAGAGGCATGTCGGTCATCCGGTCTGCGGCGCCTTTCACGTCGGCGCCGGAAAACAATGCGGCGCGGAGGCTCCGTCAGCCGTCGTTCGCGCTGGAGAGGTCCTCAGGCCGACGTCCCTCGTCGGCACGGCCTTCCAATGCCAGCAGCGAGCGGGCCTCGGTCACCGCCTCTTCGAGTCGAGCCGCGATCGCCGCGGTGCGCGGGCCGAGGCGCGCCGCCTCATCGCGCGCCGATTCGATGAGGCTGATCAGGCGGTCGATATCGTCCATGCCGGTTGAATAGCACCAACGCGCACGCCAGACACCATTCGGCTGCGCGGCCACAGCGAGGGCCGGGCGCTCTTGCACTTTCGCGGGGATCGCTCTAAGAGCCGCGCTTCACGTTCGCCTCGGCTGGGGGCTGAACGGACGGCCGGCTGCCTGCAGACCGGTAGGGTTCTCGGACCCGCCGTCCGGTGTCTCCGCCTTCGACAACCGCTCGAGCCGCAGGGCTCGAAGGGCTTGGCGCCGAGGAGAGCGTACGGACAGGCTCGGACATCATCCGACATCGCGAGCCCGTTCGTCCACACAAGCAAGGGCTCACAATGCCACTCTATGAACACGTTTTCCTGGTGCGCCAGGACGTGACCGCGCAGCAGGTCGAGGCGCTGGTCGAGCAGTACAAGGGCGTCCTCGAGGCCGGCGGCGGTGCCGTCGAGAAGATCGAGTTGTGGGGCGTGAAGTCCCTCGCCTACCGCATCAAGAAGAACCGCAAGGCGCATTTCACGATGCTCGGCATCACGGCCCCCGCCCCGGCGGTCGCCGAGATGGAGCGTCAGATGCGCCTCAGCGAGGACGTGCTCCGCTTCATGACGCTGAAGGTCGAGACTCACGACGAGGCTCCCTCGGTGATGATGCAGAAGCGCGACCGCGACGAGCGCAAGGATCGCGAGCGTCGTCGCCGTGAAGAAGAAGGTTTCGGCTTCGGCGGTGCTCCCGAAGCCCAGCAGGGTGAGGGAGCCTGATCATGTCCATGGCTGCTGGGGGTCGTCGCCCCTTCTTCCGTCGTCGCAAGACCTGCCCCTTCTCGGGCCCGAACGCGCCGGTCATCGACTACAAGGACGTCAAGCTGCTCTCGCGCTACGTCTCCGAGCGCGGCAAGATCGTGCCCTCGCGCATCACGGCGGTCTCCGCCAAGAAGCAGCGCGAGCTGTCGCAGGCGATCAAGCGGGCTCGCTTCCTCGGGCTCCTGCCCTACGTGATCGCGTAAGCGCGTGAAACCGGTGCGGGGGATCCTCCGGGATCCCGCCGCGCCTTCGGCACGGGCGGACGAGCCGCCCGCGCCACGCTGGGACATTCCGTCCCTAACCCCGCGACGCCGCGGCGGGACAGCGAGCGATGATAACTTATGTAACCCTCGGGATCGCGGCCGGCCTCGTCTCCGCCATCCTTTTCGCGGCCGCCAGCACGGGCTCGGTCGCGAGCGCGATGCTGATCTATCTCGCGCCGCTTCCCATCCTCATCGTCGCGCTCGGCTGGCACCATCTGCTCGGCCTGCTCGCGCTGTCCGTCGGCGCGTTCGCCCTGTCGGTCGGCCTGCGCTCCTCGACAGGCATCGCCTTCGCTCTCGGTCCCGGCTTCGCGGCCTGGTTTCCGGCCTATCTCGTTCTTCTCGCCCGCCCGCCCCTCTCCGCCAATGACGGCGGCGCCCTGCGCTGGCTTCCCGTCGGGCATATCCTGTTCTGGCTCGCCATGACGGCCGCGGCCATCGCCTGCACCGCCATCTATGCGGCGACCGGGGGCGACCTCGAACGCTATCGTGAGGCGCTCGAACAGACGGCGACCGAACTGATGCAACGCTCGTCCGGCTCCGGGCGCGGCAGCGCCTCTCCGGAATCGCTCGGCATCCCGGCCCGCGACTTCGCGGCCATGATGCTCTGGCTGGCTCCTGCCGCCTTCGGCTTTGCGCTGACGCTGATGCTGGCGGCGAATCTGTGGCTCGCGAGCAAGGCGGTTGCGATCTCGGGACGGCTCGTGAGGCCGTGGCCCGACATCCCGTTGACACGGATGCCGGCCGCGGCGGCGATCGTGCTGCTCGCAGCGATCCTCGCGACCGGCATGTCCGGCCTCGCCGGTTTCGCCGCGATGTCGCTCATCGGCGCTCTGGGCGTCGCCTTCGCCCTCCAGGGCATGGCGGTGATGCACGACGTCACGCGCGGAAAACAGGCGCGATCGCTGATCCTGACGACGACCTACGTGTTCGTGGCTCTCTTCAGCTACGTCCTTCTGCCGGTCTTCGCTCTCCTCGGCCTCGCGGATTCGCTGCTGCCCTTCCGCAAGGGCCGGGCCGCGCCGCCTCCCCCCTCAATCTGATCACTCAGCCAATCGAAGGAGTTCACGTCATGCAGGTTATTCTTCTCGAACGGGTCGCCAAGCTCGGCCAGATGGGCGAGACCGTCCGCGTCAAGGACGGCTATGCCCGCAACTTCCTCCTGCCCCGGGGCAAGGCGCTCCGCGCCACCGCCTCCAACAAGGAGCGCTTCCAGCACCAGAAGGCCGAGCTCGAAGCCCGCAACCTCGAGCGCCGCTCGGATGCCGAGGCCGTCGCCGAGAAGCTCGGCGGGCAGAGCTTCACCATCATCCGCCAGGCGGGCGACACGGGCATCCTGTACGGCTCGGTCGCCGCGCGGGACCTCGCCGAGGTCGTCACCGCCGAGGGCTTCAAGGTCGGCCGCGACCAGTTCATGCTGAACAAGCCGGTCAAGACGCTCGGACTGCATGCCATCCCGGTCTCGCTCCACCCGGAGGTCGAGGTCGAGATCACTCTGAACGTCGCCCGCAGCCCCGAGGAGGCCGAGCGTCAGGCCCGTGGCGAGAGCGTCTTCGAGCGCGATGAATTCGATCTCGACGAGCTCGACCTCGAAGTCGGCGCCGCCCTGGCCGAGGCCGGCCCCGGCGAGGAACTCTGAGTTCCACGGCTCCCTCCGGGTCTTGTCGGCTCGGAGGGGGCCGCCCCCGTCCGGGCGCGCGCCCCTCGCCACGAAGGGGTGCGGTTCGGATCTTGACTCTATCGTCAGTTTTATAGGGACAGACGGAGAACAGCGGCTTTCGCTTCCGCGGAAAGCGCTCTAGTCGAAAGCTCCTCCGCTTTCACGAGGCGGAACGACGCGCGTGCCGGCGGCCCGGCTCGGGGCGAGCGCGATGAAGAACGGTCTGTACTCGATCCACGTCCATCTCGGCGACGGCCGGACCGGCAAAGGCAGCGGCGTCCTGGTTCTGCGGGACGGGCGCATCCTCGGCGGCGATTCGTTCCTGCACTATGTCGGCAGCTACGAGGCTCGCGGAGAGACCCTCTACGGCGAGGTGGTGGTGAACCAGCACACGCCCAGCACCAGCCAGTTTCCCCTTTTCGGCGGACGACAGGTCGGGATCGGCTTCAGCGGGACCGATTCGGGTGGCCGGATCGTCCTCGACGGGACCGCACTCGTCGGGCGGGAGAGCATGATCTTCCGCGCCTCGCTGATGTTCCTGGCCGCCTTGGAGGACACGGACCCTCCGGCGGCCTGAGGCACCCTACGCTTTCGACAGCCGCGCCACGTTGGCCTGAACCCTGCTGCGATAGGTCGAGACGATCCGGTCGGGCGAGCCGCCCATCATCACCGCGAGACCGGTCTGGATGCCGGCCTCGACCTTCTCCGACACCATCAGGCACGCCTCCTCCTGCGCCTCGAAGCCACCACTTCCGAGCTTGATCAGCCGCAGACAGACGACGTGCTGGGACTCGGTCGCGAGAAGCGCGAGATTCCACCAGGATTGCAGCATCCATGTCTCCACGTTGAGCCAGCGCATGCCGTTGTGTCGCGGACACGGCGGCATGCTCCAGGTTGCGGTAGGAGCGTGCTTTACTCGGACAATCGGATCCCGATTTCCGGAGCATGCTCCACCGCCAGCCGACCTGCTTAGCACGGCTGCGGCGGCGCACGAGGCCCGCCGCGCATTTGTTCTTGATGTGTTCCGAGCCGAAAGGCGATATCGTAAGACAGCAAGCCTGTGTGTTGCGGGGAGAGCGCGAATTCGGGTTATCAGCCCGTCCCCGAATCGGGCCAATCGCGCCCATCGTCAGATCGTCTCGAGGATCATCGTCACCATGGCTTCCGCCACCGCGCTTGTCGCCCGTCTCGATCAGGACCAGCGCGCCTTCCGCGAGGCGCCGAACAACGTCGACGCGGAACAGGCGCTGCTGGGGGCGATCCTCGTCAACAACGACGCCTTCTACCGGGTTTCGGACTTCCTCCTTCCCCCGCATTTCCACGAGGAGCTGCACCGGCGCGTCTACGAGGTGACGTCGAGCCTCATCAAGGCGGGCAAGGTCGCGAACCCCATCACGCTGAAGACCTTCCTCGGCGACGCGGATCTCGGCGGCATCACGCTGCCACAATACCTCGCGCGCCTCGCGGCCGAGGCGACGACGATCATCAACGCGGAGGATTACGGCCGCACGATCTACGACCTCGCGATCCGCCGGAACCTGATCTCGATCGGCGAGGAGGTGGTCAACGTCGCCTATGACGCGCCGGTCGAATCCTCGCCGCGCGACCAGATCGAGGCGGCCGAGAAGCGGCTCTACGAACTCGCCGAGACCGGGCGCACCGATGGCGGCTTCCAGACCTTCTCGAACGCGATGGCCGCCGCCATCGACATGGCAGCGGCGGCCTACAAGCGCGCCGGCAAGCTCTCCGGCATCTCGACCGGCCTCGCCGATCTCGACCGGCAACTCGGCGGCCTGCAAAGCTCCGACCTGATCATCCTCGCCGGGCGTCCCGGCATGGGCAAGACGGCACTCGCCACCAACATCGCCTTCAACATCGCGAAGGTCTACGAGGGGGAGAAGCAGCCCGACGGCTCGCTCAAGACGATCAACGGCGGCATCGTCGGCCTGTTCTCGCTCGAAATGTCGGCCGAGCAGCTCGCCACCCGTATCATCGCCGAACAATCGGGCGTGCCGTCCTACAAGATCCGCCGCGGCGACATGCGCGAGGACGATTTCTACAAGATCACCGACGCCGCCCGCGAGATGCAGACGATCCCGTTCTACATCGACCAGACGGGCGGCATCTCGATCGCCCAGCTCGTCGCGCGGGCTCGGCGCCTCAAGCGCCAGCGCGGCCTCGACCTCCTCGTGGTCGACTATATCCAGCTCCTGTCCGGCAGCTCCAAGAAGGGTGAAAGCCGCGTTCAGGAAGTGACGGAGATCACGACCGGCCTCAAAGCCCTCGCCAAAGAGCTGGCGGTGCCGATCGTCGCGCTCTCCCAGCTCTCGCGCCAGGTCGAATCACGAGACGACAAGCGGCCGCAGCTGTCCGACCTCCGTGAATCGGGCTCGATCGAACAGGACGCCGACGTCGTCCTCTTCGTCTTTCGCGAGGAATACTACCTCAAGGGCAGGGAGCCCGCGATCGGCACCCCCGAGTATCAGGATTGGCAGAGCAAGATGGAGCGGGTCCACGGCAAGGCCGAGGTCATCATCGGCAAGTCGCGCCACGGCCCGACCGGAGCCGTGCAGCTCGCCTTCCAGGCCGACGTCACGCGCTTCACGAATCTCGCCGACGAGGACAAGTTGCCGGAACCCTACGGTGATTGATGTCGTGACCAGCTCTCCTTCTCCAGAATCCGCTCCCGCCACCCTGACGATCGACCTCGCGGCCCTCGCGGCGAACTGGCGCCTCCTGCGCGACCGCTCCGGTGCGCCGGACTGCGCGGCGGTGGTGAAGGCGGATGCCTACGGGATCGGGATCGAGCCGGCGGTCGGAGCCCTCCACCAGGCTGGCTGTCGCACCTTCTTCGTCGCTCATCACGGCGAGGCCGTCCGCGTCAGAGCGACGGCGCCCGATGCGACGGTCTACGTCCTGAACGGGCTTCTTCCCGGCGCGTCCGCCGCCTTCGTGCGGGACGGGATCAGGCCGGTGATCGGCTCGTTCGACGAACTCGCCGATTGGGCGGAGGCGTCGCGCGACGCCGGGCGGCGCCTGCCGGCCGCGATCCATGTCGATACGGGCATGAACCGCCTGGGCTTCCAGCCCGACGAGGTCGAGAGGCTCGCCGCCGATCCGCGCCTTGGCGCGATCGAGCCGGCTCTCCTGATGAGCCACCTGACCTCCGCGGACGAACCGGAGAAGCCGGCGAGCCGGCTCCAGGTCGAGGCCTTCGACCGTGCGCGTGCGGCGCTGCCGGGCGTTCCGGCCTCCCTCGCCAATTCTTCCGGCCACTTCCTCGATCCGACACCGGCCTACGACGTCGCGCGTGCGGGCTACGCGCTCTATGGCGGCAATCCGGTTCCGGGCCATCCGAACCCGATGCGGCCGGTCGTGCGGCTCGAGGCGCGCATCGTGCAGACCCGCACGATCCCGGCGGGTACGCCGGTCGGCTATGGCGGAGCCTGGACGGCGAAGGCGCCTCGCCGCCTCGCGACGATCTCGGTCGGCTATGCCGACGGCTATCTGCGTCAGGCCAGCGCCACCGACGCTCACGACGGCGGCGCCGCGCTCGTCGCCGGGCGCCTCTGCCCCTTCGCCGGGCGCGTCTCGATGGACCTTATCGTGCTCGACGTGACCGACGTCCCGGAGGCGGAGGCGCGGCGCGGCTCCGTCGCGACGCTGATCGGGGATGCGCTCGACATCGACGAGGTCGGGCGCCGTGCCGGCACCATCGGCTACGAGATGCTGACGGGCCTCGGACGGCGCTACGGGCGGAGGTATCTCGATGCGGCATGACCCGCGGCAGGGAAATCGACGCATTTTTTGCGCGGCATCGGTTATGCTACCGTTCCAGCGGAGGCCGCATCGCGATGCCGCGTCATATCCACTTGAGCCCGGAACTCGACGTCGTCGTCGACCGTCTTCTCGCGAGCGGGCGTTACGATAGCGCCGACGCGCTCGTGGGCAAGGCTGTATCCCTGCTCGACGACCTCCACCGCAGACAGGACGATCAGATCGCAGCCTTCAAGGCGCAGATCGCCGACGGGCTCGCTGATCTCGCGGCGGGCCGCACCCACGATCTCGACGAGATTTCCGCCGAACTGGACGACATCATTCGGGAACACGAGGCCCGGCGAGACGCGGCCGAATGAAGGTCAGGACATCGTCAGCCGCCCGGCGCGATCTCCGCGACATCGTCGATTTCATAGGCCGCGACAATCCGATGGCCGCCCGCCGGCTGAAGTCCAACCTTCTCAAGCGGCTCGCGAGCCTGTCGGAGCATCCCGCACGCGGACGCGTCGTGGCCGAACACGATGGCATCGCCTTGCGGCGCCTCATCGAAGGATCGTTCCTCATCTTCTATCTGGTTCGCCAAGAGGACGTTCTCGTCACGCGCGTGATGCGCGGATCGAGGGCCATCGACGTGGAACTGCTGCGCGATCCGGGCTGGCCAGAGGAGCCGGTCTGATGGCCAAATCCCCTTCCTTCGCCTGCCAGAGCTGCGGCGCGGTCTATAATCGCTGGCGCGGCAAGTGCGAGGCCTGCGGCGGCTGGAACACGGTTGCCGAAGAGGCGGCCTCGCATCCGATGGTCGGCCCCTCGTCCATGCGGCCGTCCCGCGCCAAGGGCCGCGTCTTCCCGCTCGAAGGGCTCTCGGGCGAAACCAAGGATGCGCCCCGCATCCGCACCGGCAACGGCGAGTTCGACCGCGTGGCCGGCGGCGGGCTCGTGCCGGGCTCCGTCATCCTGCTCGGCGGCGATCCCGGCATCGGCAAGTCGACCCTCCTGATCCAGGTCTCCGCCGCCCTCGCCCGGTCCGGGCACCGCGTCGCCTATATCTCGGGCGAGGAGGCGGTGGCGCAGGTGCGGCTGCGGGCGGAGCGCCTCGGCCTCGCCTCGGCCCCCGTCGAGCTCGCCGCCGAGACCAATGTCGAAGACATCGTCGCGACCCTCGGCTCCGGCGCCCCGCCCCGCCTCGCGGTGATCGACTCGATCCAGACCATGTGGACCGAGACCGTGGAATCGGCGCCCGGCACCGTCAGCCAGGTCCGCGGCTCGGCCCAGGCGCTGATCCGCTTCGCCAAGCAGCACGGCACGTCGATCATCCTCGTCGGGCACGTGACCAAGGACGGGCAGATCGCGGGGCCTCGCGTCGTCGAGCACATGGTCGATTGCGTCGCGTCCTTCGAGGGCGATGCAGGCCATCATTTCCGCATCCTGCGCGCCTCCAAGAACCGCTTCGGCCCGACCGACGAGATCGGCGTCTTCGAGATGACCGATCGGGGCCTCGCCGAGGTGCCGAACCCGTCCGAACTGTTCCTCGCCGGGCGCGACCTCGCGAGCCCCGGCACCGCCGTCTTCGCCGGGATGGAGGGCACGCGCCCCCTTCTCGTCGAGATCCAGGCCCTCGTCGCCCCGTCCCCGCTCGGCACGCCGCGCCGCGCCGTCGTCGGCTGGGACCCGGCCAGGCTGTCGATGGTGCTCGCCGTGCTCGAGGCGCATGGCGGCGTCCGGCTCGGACAGCACGACGTCTATCTCAACGTCGCGGGGGGCCTGCGCATCCAGGAGCCGGCCGCCGATCTCGCCGCCGCGGCGGCCCTCGTCTCGTCCCTCACGGGCACGCCGCTTCCGACCGACGGCGCCTATTTCGGCGAGATCGGCCTGTCGGGCGCAGTGCGCCCCGTCACGCAGATCGGCGCCCGAATCAAGGAGGCTCAGAAGCTCGGCTTCGCGCGTGCGATCGGGCCTCCGCCGCCCGGGGAGGCCGCCCCGCCGGCCGCCCTCGCCCATGTCGCCGATCTCGTGGCGCGGATCGCATCCGGCGGCGGCGGGAAGCGCTGATCGGGGCGCCGGCGACGATGCGCCAACGAGTTCAAGGCGTTCGCAGCGTCCGTTGAGCCCCGATGCGCAGCGGCAACAGAGTTCCGCAAACTCCCTCCCGCGACCTCGCAGTCGGATGACGCGTGACGGACGGACCGCTATAGGGGGCGCCGATCGCGCGGCCAGGGCCGACCCCATCTCGGACAGGATTTCATGGCCTCGATGCCCATCTCCATCCTCGATCTCGTCGTGATCGGGGTGATCCTCATCTCCGCCCTGCTCGCCGCAGTCCGCGGCTTCACGCGCGAAGTGCTGGCCATCGTGGCCTGGGTCACGGCGGCGGCTGCCGCCTGGGTGTTCCATCCCCTCGTGCTGCCGCGCGTGAAGGAATATGTGACCAACCCGAACATCGCGCTCGCCATCGCGATCGGCGGCGTCTTCATCGTCGTGCTGCTGATCGTCTCGATCATCACGGTGAAGCTGTCGGACTTCATCCTGGATTCCCGCATCGGCGCGCTCGATCGGACGCTCGGGTTCCTGTTCGGCGCCGCTCGCGGTTTCCTGATCTGCGTGATCGGCTGGGCGGGCCTCGCCTGGCTCGTTCAGGGCAAGCTGCCCGAATGGGCGACGAACGCCCGCGCCCGGCCCATGCTCGAGAACTCCAGCGCGACCCTGATCTCCATGCTTCCCGATCCGGACGGCGTGATGGCGCAGTTCAAGAAGCGCCAGGAAGGCCAGGGCGACGGAACTCCGGCCCCCACCCCGGCTCCGACGACCCCTCCGCGCGGCTGACGCGCTGCAGCGTCGCGGCGGCCGTAGTAGAAAAACGGCGCGCCCTGCCCTAGATTGTGCCCTTAATGCGAAAGGGACTCCGGCCCATGGCGCCAGGATCGCAGATTTCACCCGATCAATGTCACGACGATGACGACCTCGACGCAGATCATCTGCGCGAGGAATGCGGCGTCTTCGGCATTTTCGGCCATCCCGACGCGGCGGCCATCACGGCGCTCGGCCTGCACGCGCTGCAGCATCGTGGCCAGGAAGCGGCCGGCATCGTCTCCTTCGACGGGCAGCGCTTCCATTCGGAGCGCCGCCTCGGTCTTGTCGGCGATGCCTTCTCGAAGGCGTCGACGATCGAGCGCCTGCCGGGTCGGGCCGCGATCGGCCACACGCGCTACTCGACGACCGGCGAGACGATCCTGCGGAACGTCCAGCCCCTCTTCGCAGAACTCGGCACCGGCGGCTTCGCCGTCTGCCACAACGGCAATCTCTCGAACGGCCTGACGCTTCGCCGCCAGCTCATCGGCGAGGGCGCGATCTTCCAGGCGACCTCCGACACCGAGGTGATCCTGCACCTCGTCGCGCGCTCGCGACGCAACCGCTTCGTCGACCGTTTCACGGACGCGCTCTCGCAGGTCGAGGGTGCCTATGCCTTCGTCGGCATGACCAACAAGAAGATGGTCGGCGCGCGCGATCCGCTCGGCATCCGCCCGCTGGTCCTCGGCGACCTCGACGGGTGCCCGATCCTGACCTCCGAGACCTGTGCGCTCGACATCATCGGCGCGCGCTTCGTGCGCGAGATCGCCAATGGCGAGGTCGTGATCGTCGGTCCCGAAGGGATCGAGAGCCTGCGCCCCTTCCCTGCCCTGCGGCCGCGGCCGTGCCTGTTCGAATACGTCTACTTCTCCCGGCCGGATTCGGTGCTGGGCGGTCACAACGTCTACGAGGTCCGCAAGAAGATCGGCGCGACCCTCGCCATCGAAAGCCCGGTCCAGGCCGACGTCGTGGTTCCGGTGCCGGATTCGGGCGTGCCCGCCGCCATCGGCTTCAGCCAGCAATCGGGCATTCCCTACGAGCTCGGCATCATCCGCAACCATTATGTCGGGCGCACCTTCATCCAGCCGAGCCAGACGGGGCGCGAACTCGGCGTGCGCATGAAGCATTCGGCCAACAAGGCCGTCGTCGCCGGACGCCGCATCGTGATGGTCGACGATTCGATCGTCCGCGGTACGACCTCGCGCAAGATCGTCGCCATGATGCGCGAGGCGGGAGCGGCGGAGATCCATTTCCGCATCGCCTGCCCGCCGATCAAGTTCGCCGACTATTACGGCATCGACATGCCCTCGCAGGACAAACTGATCGCGGCGCGCATGTCGGTCCAGGAGATCGCGGATTATCTCGGCGTCGACAGCCTCGCCTTCCTGTCGATCGACGGGCTCTACCGCGCGCTCGGCCAGCCCGGCCGCAACAACGCGATGCCTCAGTTCACCGACCATTATTTCACGGGCGAGTATCCGACGCCGATCTCGGACCATCTCGGCGAGGCCTCGAAGCAGATCTCGCTCCTCGCAGAAGCCGGCTGACATCATGACGGAACTCAACGGCCGCATCGCGGTCGTGACGGGCGCGTCCCGCGGAATCGGACGCGCGGCTGCGCTCGCCCTGTCGAAGGCCGGCGCGCATGTGATCGCCCTCGCCCGCACCCAGGGCGCCCTGGAGGAACTCGACGACGAGATCCAGTCCGGAGGCGGTTCGGCAACTCTCGTGCCGGTCGACATGAAGGATTACGACGCGCTCGACCGGCTCGGCGCGGCCATCCTCGAGCGCTGGGGCAAGCTCGACATCCTCTTCGCCAATGCGGGCCTCCTCGGCGGCCTCGCTCCGCTCGGCCATTACGACCAGAAGATCTGGGACGACGTCATGGCGGTGAACGTGACCGCGAACTGGCGGCTGATCCGTTCGCTCGGCCCGTTGCTGCAAGCCTCCGATGCCGGCCGTGCGATCGTCGTCTCGTCGGGCGCCGCGCATTCCTGCCGCGCCTATTGGGGTCCCTATTCGGTCTCGAAGGCCGCCGTCGAAGCGCTCGCCCGCACCTACGCCGCCGAGACGGCGACGACGCCGGTCAAGGTGATGATGGTCAATCCCGGCCCCCTCCGCACCCGCATGCGCGCCTCCGCCATGCCGGGCGAGGACCCGGCGACCCTGAAGACGCCCGAGGAGCTTGTGCCCCACATCGTCCGGATGGCCTCGCCCTCGTGGACGGAGAGCGGCAAGCTCTACGATTTCCCGCAGGATCGCGTCCTCGACTTCAACCGACCGAGCTGACAATCCGGCCGGCGCGCCTGGCGCCGCCGAGAACAGCGGCGCGCCTCCCGCGACGCCGGAAGCGCTGATCGAAGCGTCCTGCGACGGCGCGCGCACTGCGTTCTGCGCCGGGCTGCATTGCGGCGAGCGGCACCGTTCATCCCCTCCGGCGGCGATATCGGCCTTATTTCGGTCTCCTCGCGGGATCACGGCACGCGTCCTCAATCGAAGGAGTTCTCATGAGATTCGCCGTTGTCGCGCTGTCCGTCGCGCCCTTGCTGCTCGCCGGCACCCTGCCGAGCGCTGCCGACACGCTGCCGTCGCGCAAACCCGGCCTGTGGGAGATGACGATCACTGCACCCGGCGCGCCCGCGAGCCCGGCCATCAAGCAGTGCATCGACGAGAAGACCGACAAGCTCGCTGAATCGGCGGCCGCCCCCGGCGCGACCTGCTCGAAGCGCGAGATCCGCAAGGTGGCGGCTGGCTACGAGATCGAATCCGTCTGCACGGTCCAGGGCATGACGGCCGAGGGCAAGGGAACGATCACCGGCGACTTCAGCAGCGCCATCAAGATGGACATGACGACGAGCATCAAGATGCCGAACATGCCCAATCCGATGGTCCAGAAGATGGTGATCGAGACCAAGCGCACCGGCGACTGCGCGGCCGGCCAGTCGCCCGGCGACGTCATCATGCCGAACGGCCAGGTCGTGAAGATGCCGGGCGCCAAGTAAAGCGGCGTCCTGAGGCGAGGCGGTCCCTCGGGGCCGCCTCCGAGCATCAGCCCTCGAGGCAGGTGCACACGAAGGCGCTGCGCTCCTGGCCCTTCAGGCTCCTCGCGCAGCGCACCATCATGGCGGGTCTCATGCGCTCCTGCCGAGCCGTAAGAGCGGGGCCGTCAGACCGGCCCAGAGGCGTCGGCGCCGCCAGGGCAGCGGCGAGAGACAGGCGCATCAACGACATCGGCAAACTCCCGCGGTTCATCCGCTGGGGATGAACATTCCGCATTGAGCCGCTGAACCACACCGCCGCACGGCTGGCTTGCACGGTCCCGGACCGTTCGGCCCCTGACGTCACGCGGACCCGTTCCCTTGCCGCTTCAGAGTATGTTATATTATAACATATCAAACATGCCGTAGCGCTTGGATGCCATGCCCCATCGTCTCCCCGTCACCGTCCTCTCCGGCTTCCTCGGCGCCGGCAAGACGACCCTCCTCAACCATGTCCTGAACAACCGCGAGGGACGGCGCGTCGCCGTCATCGTGAACGACATGAGCGAGGTGAACATCGATGCCGACCTCGTGCGGGAGGGCGGGGCGGACCTCTCGCGGACCGACGAGAAGCTCGTCGAAATGACCAATGGCTGCATCTGCTGCACCCTGCGCGACGACCTGCTCGAGGAGGTCGGCCGGCTCGCCGCCGAGGGTCGCTACGATTATCTCCTGATCGAAGGCACCGGCATCGCCGAGCCCCTTCCCGTCGCCTCGACCTTCTCGTTCCGCGACGAGGCCGGGCGTTCGCTGAGCGACGTCGCCCGGCTCGACACGATGGTCACGGTCGTCGACGCGATCAATCTCCTGCGGGATTACGGCTCGCACGACTTCCTGCGGCAGCGGGGCGAGACGGCGGGCGAGGACGACGAGCGCACCATCGTCGACCTCCTGGTCGAGCAGATCGAATTCGCCGACGTCGTCGTGATCAACAAGGCGGGCGACGTCGGCGCCGAACAGCGCGACCATTGCCGCAAGGTCGTCCGCGGGCTGAACGCCGATGCGCGGATCGTGGAAGCGGATTTCGGCCGCGTGCCCCTTGATACGGTGCTCGATACGGGGCTCTTCGAGGAGGAGAAGGCCCAGCGCCATCCGCTCTGGTACAAGGAGCTGTATGCGCCGCACGAGCACAAGCCCGAGACCGAGGAATACGGCATCGGCAGCTTCGTCTACCGCGCCCGCCGCCCCTTCCATCCGGCACGGTTGAACGAGGTCTTCAACCGCGCCTGGCCGGGACTGATCCGGGCGAAGGGCCATTTCTGGCTCGCGACGCGGCCTGATTGGGTGGGCGAGCTCTCGATCGCAGGCGCCATCAGCCGCGTCACTCCGATGGGCACCTGGTGGGCCGCGGTCCCGAAATCGCGCTGGCCGGACCATCCGGACTGGACCGCTCTGATCTCGCGGCACTGGAGCCCGACCTGGGGCGACCGGCGCCAGGAACTCGTCTTCATCGGCACGAATCTCGACGAGGGGGCGATGCGGGCAGCGCTCGATTCCTGCCTTCTCGGCTCCGCCACGGCGCCCCGCTTCGACGCGGATGCCTATCGCGATCTGCCCGATCCGTTTCCGGTCTGGCGGCGCGCCGCATGAGCCTTCTCGCCGGCTTCCGCGGTTCGCGGAAGCGCTCGACGGAGGAGGCCGATCGGCGACGCGCGCTCAAGGCCCGCTTCGTCGAGCACCTCGCCCTCGGCGAGGACGATTCCCTGACGCTCAGCGAGATCGTCTGCCACGATCCCGCCTGCCCGGGGATCGAGACGGTGATCCTGCTGATGAGAGCCGGAGAGCGGCCCCGCGCCTACAAGATCGCGGCGGCCGTCGCGGATGTGACCGAGGAGGAGATCGAGGCGGCGTGCCGGGAATTGGCAGGAGAGGTCGCCGGGTCGTGTCCGTGCGCGGCAGACACGCTCCCCACGTGGTGAGGCGCCGGTTGCGCAATTGCGAGGAGGCGAAGCCGACGAAGCAAGCCAGGAGGCCTGGGATGTGGCCTGCCTGGTTGCTTCGCTCCGCTCGCAAAGACGGAAGACGTGCGGCTCAGCGCTTCTTCCGGTCGAACGGATTGGGGCCGGACCTCAGCGACAGCCTTATCGGCGTGCCGGGAAGGTCGAAGGCCTCGCGAAGGCCGTTCGTCAGGTAGCGCGAATAGGCCTTCGGCAGGGCGTCGAGCTGGTTGCCGAAGACGGCGAAATGCGGCGGGCGGGCCTTCACCTGCGTCATGTAGCGGATCTTGATGCGCCGACCGGAGACGGCCGGCGGCGCGTGGGCGGCCAGGGCCTCGCCGAGCCAGTCGTTCAGCCGCGCCGTCGAGACGCGCCGGTTCCAGACCTCGGCCGCCTTCACCACCGCGCCCATCAGCGCGTCGATCCCCTTGCCCGCAAGCCCCGACAGGGGCACGACCGGGACGCCGCGCACCTGCGGCAGGAGCCGCGTCGCCTCCTCGCGCAGCTCCTTCAGGAGGCCCGGCTGGTCGGCGACGAGGTCCCATTTGTTGAGCCCGATCACGACGGCCCGGCCCTCGCTCTCGATCAGGTCGACGATGGTCAGGTCCTGCTTCTCGAACGGGATCGTCGCGTCGAGCAGGACGACCACCACCTCGGCGAAGCGGATCGCGCGCAGCGCATCGGCGACCGAGAGCTTCTCGAGCTTGTCCTCGATCCGGGCGCGCTTGCGCAGGCCCGCGGTGTCGAAGAGGCGGATCGGCTTGCCCTTCCAGCGCCATTCCAGCGAGATCGTATCGCGCGTGATGCCGGCCTCGGGACCCGTCAGCAGGCGGTCCGCGCCGACCATCCGGTTGACGAGGGTCGACTTGCCCGCATTGGGGCGGCCGACGATCGCGACCTTGAGGGGCTTGTCGCCGCGCTCGCCGTCCTCGCCCTCCTCGCCGACGATGGGCGCCAGGGCGTCGTAGAGATCGCTCAGCCCCTCGCCATGCTCGGCGGAAAACGGAACCGGGTCCCCGAGCCCCAGCGAGAAGGAATCGTAGGCTCCGGCAAGGCCGCCCTTCCCTTCCGCCTTGTTGGCGACGAGGATGACCGGCCGGCCCGCCCGGCGCACGAGATCGGCGAAGGCGCGGTCGTCGGGAATGATGCCGCTGCGCGCATCGATCAGGAAGAGGACGGCATCGGCCTCGTCGATCGCCGCCTCGGTCTGGCGGCGCATGCGGTCGGACAGGGAGCCGGCTTCCGCCTCCTCCAGTCCCGCCGTGTCGATGATGCGGAAGGAGAGGTCGCCGAGCTGCGCCTCGCCCTCGCGCCGATCGCGCGTGACGCCGGGCCGGTCGTCGACGAGCGCGAGCTTCTGGCCGACGAGCCGGTTGAAAAGGGTCGACTTGCCGACATTCGGCCGGCCGACGATCGCGACGACCGCCATGACGTGAACCTTACTGCGTGGTCTGGACGGGGCCGCCCGCCGCAAGAGCCGAATAGATTTCGAGCCGCCCGCGGAGATTCTGCGGCGCGGTCCGGTCGGCGGCGATCTGATCGAACCACTTCGCCGCGCCGTCGAAATCGCCGGTCTTGAGGGCGGTCAGGCCGAGGAGTTCGCGTGCCGAATGCCGCCACGGATTCGTCGGCACCGCGATCGATTCGAGTTCCTTGAGCGAGGCCGCGTTTTCGCCCGCTTCGAGCCGGAGCGCGGCGGCGCGGATGCGGGCGAGATCGCGCAGAGGCGCCTCGACGGCGGCGTCGGCCGCGATGGCGTCATAGGCCTTGGCGCCGTCCTCGCCGCTGCCGCTCTTGCCGAGTTCGGCCGCGAGCCGGAACCGAGCGAGCAGGCGATAGCCGGCGGGGGCATCCGCGATCATCCCTTTGAGGGCAGCCTCGGAATCGGCGCTCTTGTCGTCGCGCGACAGCTGCACCGCCTCGGCGAAGCGGGTCGCGGCGGCTTCCTGCTTCCTCGCGTCGAGATGCAGCCAATAGCGCCAGCCGCCGACGCCGGCGACCACCAGCAGGACGAGCGCAATGATGAGGATGCCGAAGCGGTTCCAGATCTGGCTGATCCGCTGCCGGCGATACTCCTCGTCCACTTCACGGATGAAATTGTCCATTCGGTCCCGCTGCGTCCCGGCCGTGATCGTTCTCAGCCGCGCCGCCTAACACGAGAGCGTCATCAAGGCGAGGCGCGTCTCACCGCACGCGCGCCGCGCGCGGCGTCTTACTGTCCCGGCCAGACCGAAACCCCGATCAGCATCGGATGCAGCCAGCGGGCGAAGACGAACCACGCCGCGGTGCCGATCCCGAAAGCCGCGAGGTCCGCCCAGAGCTGCGGCGGCCCCGGAGCGAGGTCGACCGCGTCGGCCCGGCGCTTGAGGCTGATGCGGGCCGCGACCGCCCAGGCGAGGATCGAGCCGAACAGGAGGATCGAGCCGAGGTCGCCATTCGCGAGAAGATGCGCGAGCGCCCAGAGTTTCACGGCCGCCAGCATCGGGTGCTTCAGAACCCGCTTGATCCGTCCCGGCAGATACGCGGCGACGAAGAACACGAAGGCGGGCCAGACCAGCAGCAAGGCGAGATGGCGGGTCCAGAGCGGCGGGTACCAGACGTCGATCCAGCCCTCGCGCCGGTAGAGGCCGAAGCCGTAGGAGACGAGGACGAGGCCGATCAGGGCGACGACGGAATAGCCCAGCTTGTAGGGGCCGGCGCCGAACCGCTCGATGAGGGCGGCGCGCGTCCCCCTCCGCATGGTGACGGCATGGATGCCGAGAAACAGCACAAGGCCCGCGATCAGCGGCAACATCGACGATCTCCGAAACGGCCTGACAACCCGAACGGCCTACGGTGCCCATAGGACGACGTGTTACGACTTAGACCAGATCGAAACGGAAAGGCGATGAGCACGGTGCGTGCGATCCCCACGGCGGCGCTTCTCGCAGGCCTTCTTCTGTGCGGCGGAACGCCTCGGGCCGCCGATCCGCCGCTCGCGGCCGTGACGATCGTCGGCGCCGTCGAGACCGTCTTCACGCCGAAGCGGGATGCCTGCGACGGCGACGACGTCCCGGACGCCAATGCCCGCGCCTTCCGGGACGCGACGGGTTCGGTCGTCGTCTTCGCGATGCACATGAAGAACCGCGCCCTGCGCGGACCCGATCTCGCCAACCTCAAGATCGACTGCGCCTCGCCCCTCCCCTCGCAGGGTGACGCCGATCCGGCCCGCTATGACGACGCGACCTGGATCACGGCCACCTGGACTGAGGACGGCCGGCGGATCGAGGCGCTGCTCCACCACGAATACCGGGCGAACACCCATCCCGGCCGGTGCACGCACAAGGAGTACCTCGCCTGCTGGTACAACACCGTCGTCGCGGCCCGTTCGATGGATGGAGGCCGCACCTTCGAGCGCGCGAGCCCGCCCGTCGTCGTGGCGGCGCCGCCCTTCCGGCAGGAGGTCGGCCAGGGCCGGCATCGCGGCTTCTTCAACCCGTCGAACATCGTCGCGCATGGCCGCCACCGGTACATGATGGTCTCGACCACCGGCTGGCCGGGCCAGGCAAGCGGACCCTGCCTGTTCCGGACCGCCGACCCGGCCGACCCGACCTCCTGGCGCGCCTTCGACGGCAAGGAGTTCTCGATCCGCTACGGCGATCCCTATCGCAGCGACGCGAAGCCGGCGCCCTGCCGCGTCATCGCGCCCTTCCCCGCCCCCGTCGGCGCCATCGTGCGGCATCGCGGGACGGGAGCCTGGCTCGCCGTGTTCCAGGCCAAGGGCGACGGGGGACGCTTTCCGCAATCGGGCTTCTACACCACCGCCTCGCGCGACCTGATCTCATGGGACAAGCCGCGCCTGCTCCTCGCGGGACCGACGCTCTACGACGGCGCCTGCGACTCGGGGGGGACGCTGATCAACTATCCGTCGCTCCTCGACCCCAAGGCCGAGGGGCGGAACTTCGACGATGTCGGCGACAGCGCCGACCTCTACTACACGCGCCTTGTCGTCGACGGCTGCAAGACGACGTCCGACCGCGACCTGCTGCGCCGGCATGTGGCGATCAAGGTCTGGCCGTAGCCGCGCCGGTGGAGCGATCCGAATTCGCCCGCAAGCGGCGGAGTTCGGGGCCTTGAGCCCTCCCGTATCTCTCCCGACATGATCGAGGAGCGAGAGATGAGTGTCATGACGACCGGGGCGATCACCGACGATCCCCGCTTCGCCGCGATGCGGCGGCGCGATGCCGCCGAGGACGGGCGTTTCGTCTATGCCGTGAGGACGACCGGCGTCTATTGCCGCCCGTCCTGCGCCGCCCGTCCCGCGCGGCCCGAGAACGTCGCCTTCTTCGAGACCGGAGCCGAGGCCCGCGCGGCCGGGTTTCGTCCGTGCAAGCGCTGCCGGCCGGACGAGGACCGCTCGGACGGCCGTCGCGCGCGGATCGTCGCCCAGGCCTGCCGGACGATCCGTGAGGCCGAGGAGATGCCGAGCCTCGGCGACCTCGCGGCGGAGGCTGGGCTCAGCACCTTCCATTTCCACCGGCTGTTCAAGACGGAAACCGGGCTGACGCCCCGCGCCTACGGCGTCGCGGAGCGGGCGAAACGCGTCCGCGCCCAGCTCGAGGCCGGCAGCGGCAGCGTCACCGCCGCCATCTACGATGCCGGCTTCAACGCCTCGAGCCGCTTCTACGAGACGTCGAACGCGGTGCTGGGGATGACGCCCACGGCCTATCGGAACGGCGGCGCGGAGGCCAAGATCCTGTTCGCGATCGGCGAATGCTCGCTCGGCTCGATCCTCGTGGCGCGGAGCGACAAGGGCATCTGCTCGATCGCGATCGGAGACGATCCCGAGGCGCTCGTCCGCGAGCTTCAGGACCGCTTCCCGCGCGCCTCGCTCGTCGGCGGCGATGCGGCGTTCGAAGCCACGGTCGCGGCCGTCATCGGCTTCGTCGAAGCGCCCGGGATCGGCCTCGATCTGCCGCTCGACATCCGCGGCACGGCCTTCCAGCAGCGCGTCTGGGCGGCTCTGCGCCAGATTCCGGCGGGACAGACCTCGACCTATGCCGAGATCGCCCACCGGATCGGCGACCCGAAGGCCGTGCGGGCGGTGGCCGGAGCCTGCGCCGCGAACACGATCGCGGTCGCCATTCCCTGCCACCGCGTCGTGCGGACCGACGGCTCGCTCTCGGGCTACCGCTGGGGCGTCGAGCGCAAGCGCGACCTCCTCGCAAGGGAGGCGGGCGGCTGACGCCGCTCGCCCCTCACATCACGATGAGATGCCGGACGACCTCGCCGCGCTCGAGGCGGTCGAAGGCCTCGTTGATGCCCTCGAGCGGCCCCTTGCTCGACATCAGCTTCTCGACCGGCAGCCGGCCCTGTCGCCACAGCTCGATGAAGCGCGGGATGTCGCGGGACGGCACGCAGCTGCCCATGTAGGAGCCCTTGATCGTCCGCTCCTCGCCGACCAGCGCCACGGGCGGGAGCTGGAAGCGCGAATTCGCGTTCGCGAGGCCGGCCGTCGCCGTCGTCCCGCCGCGGCGCGTGATCTGGAAGGCGAGGTCGAAGGCAGCCGGCGCGCCCGCCATCTCGACGGCGTGGTCGACGCCGCCGCCCGTGATCGCCTTCACCTTCGCGACGATGTCCGGATCATTCGCGAGCAGCGTATCGGTCGCCCCGACCGCCTTCGCCGTCTCGAACTTGCCGGGATTGAGGTCGATGGCGACGATCCGGCTCGCGCCCGCCGCCGCCGCGCCGAGCACGGCGGAGAGCCCGACGCCGCCGAGGCCGATCACCGCGACGCTCTCGCCCATCTTCACCCGGCAGGTGTTGATGACGGTGCCGACGCCCGTCATCACGGCGCAGCCAAACAGGGCCGCCTCGACGAGATCGACGTCCTTCGTGATCTTCACGACCGAGCGCCGCGAGATGACCGAGTACTGGCCGAAGGCCGACACTCCGCTGTGATGGTTGATCTCGACGCCCTCGCAGCGGATGCGGCGCTCGCCCGAGAGAAGCGTTCCCTTCATCCCCGCAGCGTGACCCGGCTCGCAGAGCTGGCCGCGACCCTCCGAACAGGGCGCACAATGGCCGCAGACGGGCAGGAACGACATGACCACGTGGTCGCCGATCTCGAGATCGTCGACGCCCGGCCCGAGCGCCGCGACCGTCCCGGAGGCCTCGTGGCCGAGCGCGACGGGGGTGGGCCGCGGCCGATCGCCGTTGATGCCCGACAGGTCCGAATGGCAGACGCCCGCGGCGGCGATCTTGATCAGCACCTCGTCGCGGCCCGGCGGATCGAGGTCGACCTCCTCGATCGTGAGGGGTTTCGTGTCCTTGTACGGCCGCTGCACGGGCGCGTTGCGAAGGAGCGCGGATCTCGACTTCATCATGGACATCCTGACTGTCTGACAGATTGTCTTACAATATGTTGACTGGACAGAAAAGCTGTCGCATAGGGCGGCCGATTTTGGGAGTAAACGCCATGACAAGAGGTCTTCCGAGCCGCCGGCTCGTTCTGGCCGCAGCCGGTTCCGCGCTCGCGATGCCGGCCCTTCTGCGCCAAGAGGCCCGGGCCCAGGCCGGCGCGCCGGTCAAGGTCGGCGTGTTGAGCGACCTGTCGGGGCAATTGTCCGACTACAGCGGCCCGACCTGCGTCACGGCGGCCGAGATGGCAGCCGAGGACATGGGCGGGACCGTGCTCGGCCGCCCGATCCAGATCCTCGCGGCCGACCATCAGAACAAGGCCGATGTCGGAGCGAATCTCGCGCGCGGCTGGTTCGACCGGGAAGGCGTGGGCGCCATCGCCGACCTGCCCAATTCCTCCGTCGCGCTGGCCGTCCAGCACCTCGCCTCCGAGCGGGGCAAGATCACGCTTCTGTCGGGGCCGGCGAGCGGCGCGCTCATGAACGAGGCCTGTTCAAAGACAGGCTTCCTGTGGGCGCTCGACACCTATTCGAACACGGTCGGCCCCTCGCGCATCCTGATGGAGCAGGGCAAGAAGACCTGGTTCCTGATCGTCGCGGACTACGCCTACGGGCACCAGATGCGCGCCGATCTCACCAAGAGCGTCGAGAAGGCAGGCGGCAAGGTCCTCGGCGTCGCCCAGCATCCGACGGGTTCGCCCGACTTCTCGTCCTTCCTGCTCCAGGCTCAGGCCTCGGGCGCCCAGGTCATCGGCCTTCTGAACGCGGGCTCGGACACGATCAACTGCGTCAAGCAGGCGAGCGAGTTCGGCATCTCCAGCCAGCAGAAATTCTACCTCCCCGGTGCCGTCATCAGCGACGTCCACGCCCTCGGTCTCGAGCAGGCCAAAGGGCTGCTGCTGATGAACGGGTTCTACTGGGACCGGAACGACGAGAGCCGCGTCTGGTCGAAGCGCTTCTTCGACAAGACCAAGCGCATGCCCGGCCAGATCCAGGCCAGCGTCTATTCCTCGGTCCTGCACTATCTGCGCGCCATGAAGGAGGCGAAGAGCGAGGACGGCCGCGTCGTCGCCGAGGCGATGCGTGGCATGCGGGTGAACGACGTCTTCACGAAGGACGGCGTGATCCGTCCCGACGGGCGCCTCGTGCACGACTTCTACATCGTCGAGGTGAAGAGCCCGGCCGAGTCGAAGTATCCGTGGGACTATTACAAGCCGGTGGGCGAGATCGCGGGCGCGGAGGCCATGCAGCCGCTCTCCGAAACGCGCTGCCCGTATCTGAAGAAGACCTGAGGGCTTCCTCTCCCTCTCCGCCCCCCATCGCAGGACGCAGCCAGTGACGATCGACAAGACCTCCCGCATCGCCTTCCTCGGCCTCGGCAAGATGGGCGTTCCCATGGCTGCCCGGCTCATCGAGGCCGGCTACACGGTCGTCGGGTTCGACCCGTTCGAAGCGGCGCGCGAGGCGCATCGCGGCAATGCCGGCGCCGTCGCCGCGAGCGCGGCGGAGGCGGCTGATGGGGCCGCGGTCCTCATCACGATGCTGCCGGACGGCAAGGCCGTCCGCGCGGTCCTCGTCGGCGAGGGCGGCATCGCAGGACGTCTCGCGCCGGGCGCGGTCGTCATCGACATGAGTTCCTCGGCACCGGTCGGCACGCGCGACCTCGCCGAGGACCTGAAGGGGCAGGGGATCGACCTCATCGACGCGCCGGTCTCGGGGGGCGTCAAGCGCGCGGTCGACGGCTCTCTCGCCATCATGGCCGGCGGCGACAAGACGGTGATCGCGAAGGTGCGCCCGCTCCTCGACCAGATGGGCAAGGCGATCTTCGAGACGGGGCCGATCGGCTCCGGGCACGCCATGAAGGCGCTGAACAACTACGTCTCCGCCGCCGGCCTCACCGCCGCCTGCGAGGCGCTTCAGGTCGGCAAGGGGTTCGGCCTCGATCCGGAGCTGATGACCGACATCCTCAACGTCTCGACCGGCCGCAACAACTCGACCGAGGTGAAGCTGAAGCCTTTCGTGATCCCGCAGAGCTACACCTCCGGCTTCTCGATGGGCCTGATGGCGAAGGACCTCCGCACCGCGGACGATCTCGCCCGCCATCTCGGCGTGCCCGCGCCCTTCTCGAAGGCGACGAGCGACCTCTGGACGGAAGCGACCGACGCCCTTGGCCCTCAGGCCGACCACACCGCGATCGACGCCTACGTCGCCAAGCCGAAGAGCTGACCCGACACCCGTCCCCGCCGGTGCGGGGACGGGCGAGGTCCGAGCGCTGCCGGCGCTTTCATCGGATCGGCGGCTCGCAGCGAACGCGCATGCGAGCCCGCCTTGGCGCACCGATGGACATTCGACCCCTCGAATGCTCTTCTCGGCGTCCAACGACGATCCGTCCCGCTCCTGTCGCGGTCGCGCCGATGCCGGCCGCAGCGGTCGCCGGGACATGGAAGGCCGCACCGGAAACCGGCCTCAGCAGGGAACGCCATGTCAGACGCCGAGAACCGCCGAATCGTGCTCGCAAGCCGCCCGCACGGCGAACCCGTGGCGGAGAATTTCCGCCTCGAAACCGCTCCCGTCCCCTCCCCTTCCGAGGGTCAGGTCCTGGCACGGACCTTGTGGCTGTCTCTCGACCCCTACATGCGCGGGCGCATGAATGCCGGGAAATCCTACGCGAAGCCGGTCGAGATCGGGGACGTGATGGAGGGCGGCGCGGTCGGAGAGGTGATCTCGTCCACGAGCGACCGCTTCAAGCCGGGCGACATCGTGCTCGGCCATTGGGGCTGGCAGGAATACGGCCTCGCGGATGCGAGCCTTCTGCGCAAGGTCGATCCGGCCGAAGCGCCGATCCAGACCGCGCTCGGCGTCCTCGGCATGCCGGGCATGACGGCCTATACCGGCCTTCTCAATATCGGCCAGCCCAAGGAGGGCGAGACGCTGGTCGTGGCCGCCGCCACCGGCCCCGTCGGAGCGACGGTCGGGCAGATCGCCAAGATCAAGGGCTGCCGAACGGTCGGGATCGCGGGCGGCCCCGAGAAATGCCGGGCCCTGATCGAGGAATTCGGCTTCGACGTCGCCGTCGACCACCGCGCTCCGGACTTTCCCGAACAGCTCAAGGCCGCCTGCCCCGACGGCATCGACATCTATTTCGAGAATGTCGGCGGGGACGTCTGGACGGCCGTCTTCCCGCTCCTGAACGACTTCGCGCGCATCCCGGTCTGCGGCCGCGTCGCGAACTATTCCGACACCGAACTGCCTCCGGGCCCGGACCGGACCCCGCAGCTCTTCGGCGCGATCCTGACGAAGCGGTTCCGCATCCAGGGCTTCATCGTGCGGGACTTCGCCT
This sequence comes from Enterovirga rhinocerotis, assembly GCF_004363955.1. Lineage (GTDB taxonomy): Bacteria > Pseudomonadota > Alphaproteobacteria > Rhizobiales > Beijerinckiaceae > Enterovirga > Enterovirga rhinocerotis. Next base: position 895,284 of record NZ_SNZR01000011.1, on the reverse strand, counting down.
CCCAGGCGAAGGACTTCTACCGGGAGGCCGGAGCCTGGATCCGCGAGGGCCGGATCAAGTACCGGGAGGACGTGGTCGAAGGTCTCGAGAACGCACCCGAGGCGTTCATGGGACTTCTCAAGGGCCGCAACTTCGGCAAGCTGCTGGTGAAGGTGCGATAGCGGCACCACTGCGTCATCGGCGCCACGGCCCGTCAATCTCGCTCCGGCGCGATTGACGGAACCGTCCGTCCGGATCAAACCCAAGCCATGTCCAGCCGGAGCAGCCTGTCCAGGGGAGCGCGCGCGACGATCGCCGTCATCGCGCTCTATGGGCTCGTGCTGCAGGCCTTCCTGACGGGATTCGTCCCGATCGGAGGCGCCGACGCTCATGGCTTCGCCGAGCTTTGCGCGCCCGTGCAGGATGCGGGCGAGAGCCCGGCCAAGCAGCCGCACCAAGCCTGCTGCACGCTGGCCTGTTCCCCGCTCGCCGCGCCCGTGCCCGAAGCCTCGGCGGCGCCGGCCGCGTGGTCGCATCGCCAGGCGGTCGCCGTCTCCTTCCCGGCCTCCGCGCCCCCTCCGGCCCGCGGGCCGCCCGTCCACGCTCATGCTCCGCGAGGTCCCCCGGCCGCGTGATCGACCGCCCTTTCGATCACTCCTGTCGGGATTTCACCTCATGTCACGTTCCCTGTTCGGCAGCGCCGTCGCGGCCGCCGCCCTCGCCTGCATCTCCTCGGCCTCCGCCCACGTCTTCCTCGACAGGCCCGAGGCTCCCGCCCGATCGCAATATCGCGCGGTGCTTCAGGTCCCGCATGGCTGCAAGGGCTCTCCCACGATCTCCGTCCGCGTGACCGTGCCCGAGGGCATGGTCGGCGCGAAGCCCATGGCCAAACCCGGCTGGTCGATCGAGACCATCCGGCGTCCCTATGCCAAGCCCTATGCGGGCCCGCATGGCACGCTGACCGAAGGCGTCCGCGAGATCGTCTGGAGCGGCGGAAAGCTCTCGGCGGACACCTTCGACGAGTTCACCTTCTCGGCCCGCCTCTCGGACGATCTGAAGCCGGGCGAGACGGTCCATGTCCCCGTCGAGCAGACCTGCGAGACCGGGGCGCATCGCTGGGTCCAGATCCCGGCGGCCGGCCAATCGGCCCATGACCTCGCCGAGCCCGCGCCGGCCCTGCGCATCGTCGAGGCGCAGGCGCGCGCTCCCGCCGCGACCTCGGCCAAGACCTCGGCCGCGACGACGATCCGGGCCGGCGACCTCGTCATCGAGCGGCCGTGGCTGCGGGCGACGCCCGGCGGTGCGCGCGTCGCCGGCGGCTATGTCCGCATCACCAATGCCGGCAAGGCGCCGGACCGCCTCGTCGGCACCTCCATCCCGCTCGCCGAACGCGGCGAGTTGCACGAGATGAAGACCGAGGCGGGCGTCATGAAGATGCGCGAGATCGAGGGCGGCCTCGTCCTCGCTCCCGGCGAGACGGTCGAACTCAAGCCCGGCGGCAACCACCTCATGTTCATGGGGCTGAAGGGCGGCCTAAGCCAGGGCCAGAGCGTGAAGGGGACGCTCGTCTTCGAGAAGGCCGGCACCGTCGAGGTCGTCTTCGAGGTCGGCGCCCTCGGCGCGCGCTCCCCGGATGCGGGTGCGGCCGGCAAGGCCGGCGGCGGCCACCACCACCACTGATCCGCTCCGGCCCGCGAGGCGGGCCGGTTCACCCCCATCGCCCGCGCTCCCGGCGCGGGCCCTCCCTCATTGCGGCCGCGCGGTCGCGAGCGCCCTCTCGCGCAGCGCCGGCCGCGCGCGGGCCGCCCCCTGGAGAAGCGCCACGGCGAGCGCGGCACCGCTTCCGGAGTTCCATCATGTCCCGTCGTTCGAGGACGATCCGTCCCGTCCTGATGTCCCTTCCTGCCCTCCTCCTCGCGGGCACCGGCCTGGCGCAGCAGCCGCCCCCCGCCGGCGGCAACATCCTGCCTCCCGTGACGGTCCAGGCGCCGCGGCAAGCCGTCCGGAGCGCGCGGCCCGCTGCGCGCGCAGTCGCGCCGAGGCGGCAGGCCCGCCTGCCGGCCCGGAACCGGCGCGCGGCGTCCCGTCAGGCGGATGCGCCTGCGCCGTCCGCGCAGGCCGGGCCGTCGCCCGTGGCCGTCCCCGGCCTCGATCCGTCCGCCGGCCCGAACACGGGAGGTTCGCCGACGGCACCCTCCGTCCAGGCACAGCGCGCGAGCGTTCTCGCCATCCCCGGCGCCGTCTCCTTCATCGATGCGACCTCGTTCCAGAACCGCTACACCAACAGCCTGCCCGACATCCTCAAGGAGCAGCCGGGCGTCTGGGCGCAGACGCGCTATGGGCAGGAGATCCGGCTCTCGATCCGCGGCTCCGGCCTCGGCCGCGCCTTCCACCTGCGCGGCGTCGAGCTGCTTCAGGACGGCATCCCGCTCAACTTCGCCGACGGATCGGGCGACTTCTACGGCATCGACCCGCTGTCGCTGCGCTCGCTCGAGATCTATCGCGGCGGCAACGCCCTCGCCTTCGGCGCGACCACCCTCGGCGGCGCAATCAACGCGGTGACGCCCACGGCCCACAACGCGATCGCGCCCAACATGGTCCGGATCGAGGGCGGCTCGTTCGGAGCGCTTCGGACGAACGTCCAGGCGTCGCGCATCGAGGGCGCCGCGGACGGGCTCATCAGCGCGACCTATTCCCATCAGGACGGCTTCCGACGCCACCAGGCGCAGGACTATCTCCAGCTCAACGGGAATGTCGGCTACCGCTTCGCCCCGGGCGCCGAGACCCGGTTCTATTTCGGCTACAACCGCACCGATCAGAAGCTGCCGGGCACGCTCGACCTCTTCCAGGCCCTGACCTTCCCCGAACGCGCGTCCTCGACCACCATCTCGGGCAACCAGAAGCGCGACGTCACGATGGCGCGCATCGCGAACCGCACGACGTTCGAGTTCGAGGCCGGCCGGTTCGACCTCGACAGCTGGCTGATCCACAAGCGGCTGTACCACCCGATCTTCCAGGTGATCGACCAGGATGGCCTGACCTACGGCATCGCGCCGCGCTGGACGAGCAGCTTCGACATCGCCGGCCACCGCAACGACTTCCTCGTCGGCGGGCGCGCCTATGCGGGCGAGAACGCGGCTCGGCAATACGTCAACATCTCCGGGCAGACGGGCGCGCTGACCGCCAGCGCCCGCCAGCATGCCCGGAACCTCGAAGCCTTCGTCGACAACCGCTTCTGGCTTAACCCGCAACTCGCGCTCGCCACCGGAGCGAAATGGCTCCGTCACGACCGGGACCTGACGAACCTGTTCACCGTCCCGGCTCAGAGGGCCGACCGGACCTACCAGGGCTTCAATCCGAAGATCGGCGTCCTCTGGCAGCCGACCCCCGACATCCAGGCCTTCGCGAACCTCACCCGCTCGCGCGACGTGCCGGATTTCAGCGACCTCGCCCAATCGAACAACTACCAGCTGATGTTCGTGCCGCTCGAGGCGCAGAAGGCTTGGACGGCGGAGATCGGCACGCGCGGACGCTGGGACCGCCTGCGCTGGGACGTCACCTTCTATCACTCGACGATCCGGGACGAGTTGCTGACCTATTCGCGCACCGGCAACGGGAGCGTACCGGCGACGACCTTCAACGCCCCGCGGACCTCGCGCACGGGCATCGAACTCGCGGCTTCCTATGATCTCGTCCGCGACGTCTCGGGGCCCGGAGCGGGCGATACGATCAGCATCAGCCAGATCTGGACCATGACCGACGCGCGGTTCGTGGGCGACGCCGCCTACGGCAACAACCGCATCGCGGGCCTGCCGCCTCACGTTCTGCGTACGATCCTCGCCTATCGGCGCCCTGACGGCTTCTATGTCGCGCCGACGCTCGACTGGGTCCCGGTCGGCGCCTTTGCCGACCACGCCAATGCCCTGAAGGTTCCGGGCTACACCTTGATCGGCCTTCAGGCCGGGATGGATTTCGGCAACGGCCTCTCGGTCTATGTCGACGCCCGCAACCTCGCCAACCGGCGCTACATCAGCGATCTCGGACCGGTGACGAACGCGGTGACGACGCCGGCCGCGAACTTCTATCCCGGCGAAGGCCGGTCCGTCTTCGCCGGGCTGCGCTACGTCTACTGACGGGCGCCGGGGGCATGCGGGCGGGGCGGCCGGCCCGCATGCCGTTCACGCGAGGAAGGTCTCGACCGCCTTGGCGAAGGGGTCCGGCGCCTCCTCGGCGACGAAATGGCCGCAATCGTCGATGATGACGCTCGTCAGCGAGGGCGCCTCCGCGCGCAGGGAATCGGCCAGCCGCGATCCCCCCGATTGTCGCCCGGCAACCGCCATCACGGGCATCGGCAGCCTGCGCCCACGGAGCTCGGCGGCCAGAGGCGCGTCCTCGCGGAGCGCCCGATAATAGTTGAAGCCGGCCGTCATCCGGCCCGGCTGCGCATAATGCGCGGCGAAGACCGTGATGGCATCTTCCCCGATCGCGTCCTTTCTGTGTGACCAGGCTCTGATCTGCGCCGCGATGTAATCCCGCTCCCGGCCCTTCGTGAGCATCTCGGGAAAGTCCGGCGCCATGTGGAAGCCGTAATGCCAGGCGCCCCCGCGCAGGGCGTCCATGTTCTCCGTTCCCGGCAGCAGGCAATCCACGAGGACGAGTTTCGAGACCACCCCCGGATGGAGATGCGCGAGGATGTAGGCCGCCTTGCCGCCCATGTCGTGGCCGACCACATGGGCTTGCGGAACGCCCAGATGCCCGATCAGCGCGCGGATATCCTCGGCGATCGTGCGCTTGTCATAGCCGGACGGCGTCACCTCCGAGAGCCCCGTCCCCCGCAAGTCGGCAGCGACGACGCGGAACCGGCGGGCCAGCCGTTCGATCTGACCGTGCCAGGCGAACCATGTCTGCGGCCAGCCGTGCAGGAGGATGACCGTCGGTCCCTGTCCCGCGACGACGTAATGCATCCGGATGCCGTTGACGGTTGCGAACCGGCTTTCCGCTCCGGTCGGCAGAGGCGGATCGGCGGGCGGAGGCAGCCGGGAATCCCGCTCGGCCATCGCTTCACCAGCCGCGACCAACGCGACGCCGGCCAAGACCGATTGCGCCGCCCCCCGTCCGAACAACCGACGATCCATCATGCACCGACGAGCCTCCAACGACGGAACTCTGGCATACGGATCGGCGACCCGGTGCGCGACTTCGCACGTGCTGCATCGAATTCCGACACGAGGCAGAGCGGCGGCGATGATCGGGCCAAGACTATCCGATCGCCGCAAGCGCCCATTAACGGCGCTCCGGTAAGGGGCGGTATGGCCGGCCCTCTCTCCCTCGCCTCGGGCGCGTCATCCCCGACCGCGCGCCCGACCGTGCGTCCGAGCATCGGCGACCGCCTTCGCGGGATCGACTGGTTCTTCGTCGGCGCATCGGTCATCGTCGCGATCTGGGCCCTCTGGCTCTTCGTCCTCGCTCAGCACGATTGGCTCGCCGGCGAGGTGCGCAATCACGTCTCGACCGATTTCGCCGCCTTCTGGTCGGCCGGCCGCATGGTTGTCTCGGGCGAGGCGGCCTTCGTCTACGATCAGGCGCGGCAGGGCGCCGTGGTGCGGGAGGCGCTCGGACCGGTGGCGCGCGCCCACGAATACCTGAACCCTCCGCCCTTCCTCTTCGTCGTCGCGCCGCTCGGTCTCCTCGGCTACGTCGCGGCGAAGGTCGCCTGGCTCGCGGCGACGCTCGCGGCCTTCCTCGTCGTCGCCCGCCGCATCGAGCCGCATCCGCGGATCGTGCTTGCCGCCCTCGCCGTGCCCGTGGTCTTCCTCAACGTCGTTTCCGGGCAGAACGGCCTCCTCACGGCCGCGATCGTCGGGGCGGCGCTGGTCTTGCTCCCGGCGCGGCCATGGCTCGGCGGTATCCTGATCGGCGCGCTCGTCATCAAGCCGCAGCTCGCGGTGCTCTTCCCGTTCCTCCTCGCCGCGAGCGGGAACTGGCGCGCCTTCGCCGGCGCGGCCCTCTCCGCCTCGGCGCTGATGCTGGCCTCGCTCCTCGCCTTCGGGCCCGAGACCTGGGCAGGCTTCCTGCACTCCTTCGCCGAGGCGGGCGGGACCGTGCTCGGCGATGGCCGCACCGGCTGGGGCAAGGTGCAGAGCCTGTTCGGCGTGCTGCGCCATCTCGATGTCGCGCCCGCTCTCGCCTGGTCGATCCAGGCCGCATGGGGCGTCGCCATCGCGATCCTCGCCTGCCTCGCCTGGGCACGGCCGCTGCCGAGCGACCTGAAGGCGGCCGTCGCGGCCGTCGCGATCGTGCTCGTCCAGCCCTATGTCTTCATCTACGACGAGGCGATGCTCGCGGTCGCGATGGCGTTCTGGTGGCGCCTCGCCAGGGCCGAAGGCGCCGGACGGGGCGAGATCGCCCTCCTCCTCCTCGCCATGCTGTGCCTCATCGCCACGATGATGACGCGCGCCCATCTCGGCTACGCCGCCGCACTTCTCGTCGGCGCTGTCGTCGCGGGCAGGCTGGTCGTCGCGTGGCCCGATCGGACAAGCGCCTCGACTTCGGCCCGCCCGTCATCATAGCGTGAGGACCGTCGGCCATCCTCGCGCCGCGAAGGAGCCCTCATGTCCGAAACCGTTGCCGATGTCGTCCTTGCCACCCTGCGCGCGGCGGGCGTCTCGCGCATCTTCGGCGTCGTCGGGGACAGCCTGAACGGACTGACGGATTCGCTCCGCCGCGACGGCTCGATCCGCTGGGTCCATACGCGTCACGAAGAGGTCGCCGCCTTCGCGGCCGGGGCCGAGGCCCAGCTCACCGGTCGGCTCGCCGTCTGTGCCGGAAGCTGCGGGCCGGGCAATCTCCATCTGATCAACGGCCTCTACGACTGCCATCGCTCGGGCGCCCCGGTCCTCGCGATCGCGGCCCACATCCCGAGCGCCGAGATCGGGCGCGGCTATTTCCAGGAGACGAACCCGGTCGCCCTGTTTCAGGAATGCAGCCATTTCTGCCAGGCGATCACCCATGTGGAGCAGATGCCGGGCGTGCTCGAAGCCGCCATCCGCACGGCGATCGGGCGGGGCGGCGTCTCCGTCATCGTGCTCTCGGGCGATGTCGCTCTGAGCGCGATCAAGGGCGCGGCAATCTCCGATCCCGCCTCCTTCGATCTCGGACGCCCCATCGTGCGGCCGGCCGATCACGACCTCGACCGCCTCGCCGAACTGCTCGACGACGGCTCTGCCGTGACCATCCTCGCCGGGCGAGGCTGCGCGGGCGCCCATGCCGAGCTGCTGGAACTCGCCGAGGTGCTCAAAGCACCGATCGTGCACGCGCTCGGCGGCAAGGAATTCGTCGAGCACGACAACCCCTACGACGTCGGCATGACGGGCCTCATCGGCTTCTCGTCCGGCTATCGCGCCATGCTGTCCTGCGACACGCTGCTGATGCTGGGCACCGACTTCCCCTACCGGCAATTCTACCCGGCCAAGGCCAAGGTGGCGCAGATCGACATTCGGCCGGAGCATCTCGGGCGCCGGACGCGGCTCGATCTCGGCCTCGTCGGCGATGTGAAGACGACCCTCTCCGCCCTCGTCCCGATGCTCGAGCCCAAGGACGACCGCAAGCATCTCGACACCAGCCTCGCCCATTACCGCGAAGCGCGGAAGGGCCTCGACGCCCTCGCGACGGGCGAGTCCGATCGCAAGATCGTGCATCCTCAGCACCTCTTCCGGCTCGTCAGCGAGCGAGCGGCCGACGATGCCGTGATGGCCTTCGACGTCGGCACGCCGACGGTCTGGGCCGCGCGCTACCTGCGGATGAACGGCCGGCGCCGCCTCCTCGGCTCGCTCGTCCACGGCTCGATGGCGAACGCCATGGCGCAGGCCATCGGCGCGCAGGCCGCCTTCCCCGGCCGGCAGGTGATCAGCCTGTCCGGCGACGGCGGCTTCGCCATGCTGATGGGCGACCTCCTGACGCTCGTCCAGGAGAAGTTGCCGGTGAAGGTGATCGTCCTGAACAACGGCTCGCTCGGCTTCGTCGCGCTCGAGATGAAGGCGGCCGGCTTCCTCGAGATCGGGACGGACCTGCAGAATCCCGATTTCGCGGCCGTGGCGCGGGCAGCCGGTCTCCATGCGATCCGGGTCGATGATCCGAGCGATCTCGACGAAGCCCTGCGAGACATCCTGGCGAGCGATGGCCCCGCGCTGCTCGACGTCGTCTCGAACCCGCAGGAACTCGCGATGCCGCCTTCCATCACCCTCGAACAGGCCAAGGGCTTCAGCCTCTGGGCGCTGAAGACGGTGATGAGCGGCCGCGGCGACGAGTTGCTCGACCTCGCGAAGAGCAACCTGCTGCGGTGATCCGATCTCCGCTCGTCCCGGCGAAAGCCGGGACGAGCGGAGGGGCCGGGCATCGCGCCATCTCATCCAAAAGGCCGGGTTTTCGCTCGACGGGTTTCGTGCCGCAATGCACAATGTCCGGGTCGAAACCCGACGGAGAGCCATGATGGATCCCGCCCAGCGCGAACGCGACAAGCCGTGGCTGTTCCGCACCTATGCAGGCCATTCGACAGCGACGGAATCGAACGCCCTCTACCGCTCGAACCTCGCGCGCGGACAGACCGGCCTCTCCGTCGCCTTCGACCTGCCGACGCAGACGGGCTACGACCCCGACCACGAACTCGCGCGCGGCGAAGTCGGCAAGGTCGGCGTCTCGATCGCCCATCTCGGCGACATGCGGGCCTTGTTCGACCAGATCCCGCTCGCCACCATGAACACGTCGATGACGATCAACGCGCCGGCGGCGTGGCTGCTCGCGCTCTACGTCGCCGTGGCGGAGGAGCAGGGCGCGGATCGCCGGGCTCTCCAGGGCACGACGCAGAACGACATCATCAAGGAGTATCTCTCGCGCGGGACCTACGTCTTCCCGCCCGCGCCCTCCATGCGGCTCATCAAGGACACGATCCTGTTCACGACGGCCGAGATGCCGAAGTGGAACCCGATGAACGTCTGCTCCTACCACCTGCAGGAGGCGGGAGCGACGCCGGTCCAGGAGCTCGCCTTCGCGCTCGCGACAGCGGTCGCGGTGCTCGACACGGTGAAAGCCTCCGGCGAGGTGGACGACGAGGTCTTCGCCAACGCCGTCTCGCGCATCTCGTTCTTCGTCAATGCGGGCCTGCGCTTCGTGACCGAGATCGCGAAGATGCGCGCCTTCAGCGAACTTTGGGACGAGATCACGCGCGACCGCTACGGCGTCGCGGACCCGAAGAAGCGCCTCTTCCGCTACGGCGTGCAGGTGAACTCCCTCGGCCTCACCGAGCAGCAACCCGAGAACAACGTCCACCGCATCCTGATCGAGATGCTGGCCGTCACGCTCTCGAAGAAGGCGCGGGCGCGCGCCGTGCAGCTTCCGGCCTGGAACGAGGCCCTCGGCCTGCCGCGCTCCTGGGACCAGCAATGGTCTTTGCGCATGCAGCAGATCCTCGCCTACGAAACCGACCTCCTCGAACACGAGGACCTGTTCGACGGTTCGGTCGTGATGGAGCGGAAGGTCGAGGCGCTAAAGGAGGCCGCGCGCGCCGAACTCGCGCGGATCGACAGCGAGGGCGGCGCGATCTCGGCCGTCGAATCCGGCAGCCTCAAGCGGGCGCTGGTCGAATCGAACGCCCGCCGCATCGCCAAGGTCGAAACCGGCGAACAGATCGTCGTCGGGGTGAACCGCTTCACCGAGGCCGAATCCTCCCCTCTCACGGCCGGCGACGGCATCTTCCTGTCGGTGCCCGAGACGGTTGAGATGGACGCCGTCGCGAGGATCCGGGCCTGGCGCTCGGCGCGGGATGCGGGTGCGGTCGAAGCCGCCCTCGCAGAGCTCGAAGCCGCCGCGCGCGAGGACCGCAACATCATGCCGGCCTCGATCGCCGCCGCGAAAGTGGGCGTGACGACCGGCGAATGGGGCGAGACCCTTCGCCGGGTCTTCGGCCAGTATCGCGCCCCGACCGGGGTGACGATCGAAACCATCACGGCGCCCGCAACCGACGAGGTCCGGCTCATGGTGGCCGAACTCGCCGAGAAGCTCGACGCCACCCCGCGCGTCCTCGTCGGCAAACCCGGCCTCGACGGCCACTCCAACGGCGCCGAGCAGATCGCGCTCCGTGCCCGCGATGTCGGCATGGATGTGACCTATGACGGCATCCGCCAGACGCCGTCCGAGATCGTGGCCAAGGCCCGCCAGACGGAGACGCACCTGATCGGGCTTTCGATCCTCTCGGGCTCGCATGTGCCGCTGGTGCGGGAGGTGATGTCGCGGCTGCGCGTCGAAGGCCTCGACCACATCCCCGTCGTCGTCGGCGGCATCATCTCGGCCGAGGACGAGAACGTCCTCAAGAACATGGGCGTGACGGCCGTCTACACGCCGAAGGACTACGTGCTCGACGACATCATGAAAGGCATGGTCGGCGTCATCGACAGAGCGCGGATTCGGCGCCAAGATGCGCCGCCCGCATCGGTCGCCCGTCCCGAACCGGAATGGCGCACCGCAGGCGGCTCGCACTGATCGGAGCGGCCATGCTTCGTGTTTCGATACCTCTCGTCGCCGGTCTCCTCGTCCTCGCGGGGGGCGCTCTTGCCGACGACCTCGGCGGCCGCGTGCGCGATCTGTACCGCCCCTACGAGAAGGAAGGGGCCGACGCGCCGGACGCGACGAAGACCGTCCGCCCGATCACGAGCAAGCGGCTGCGCACCCTCCTCGACCGCGACGAGGCCTGCACACGCAGGACCAACAGCATCTGCAATCTCGGCTTCGACTTCATCGTGAACGGACAGGACTACAAGATCGAGAAGGTCGAGGTCTCGCCGGTCGACACGCAAGGCGACAGGGCGAACGTGACGGCCCGCTTCCTGAACATGGGCGGCCGCCACGAGACCCGGTACGAGTTCATCCGCGAGGGAGAGGCCTGGAGGCTCGACGACATCGTGGCGCTCCAGCCCAAGGATTTCCGCTGGCGCCTGACGACGCTGCTGTCGCCCAAGAAGGGCGGTCGGGCGCGTTAGAGCACGCAGCGTGCTCGCGAGGCGACGACATCGGGCCGAAACGACCCCGCGCTTAGCGTTCACCCAGTGCGATCATCGGAGCCCAGTGCCCATGCGGTCCCTTCTCATCCTCTCCGGCCTCCTCGGCGCCTTCGCGTTCGCGGCAACGACCCTCGCCCCCTCCCCCGCCAGCGCAGGCCCGGGAGCCGGCGGCGGCTACGAGCAGAAGACGAAGTCCAAGAAGAAGCGGACGAAGCGGAAGAGCTCGGAATTCGTGCAAGGCTCGTCTTTTTCCTGACCGTTGGCCGCTGCGCGGGCGGAAAGAGCCTCGAATCAGGAACAAAGGCGGCGTGCCCGCCTTGGATGCTCCGACGACATACCGATCGATCGGAGAATCTTCCCATGATGCGTTTCATCGTTCCGGCCGTGATGGCAGCCGGCATCCTGCTGATCGGCGCCCCCACGGCCCCCGCTCAGGCGGCGCCCGTTACGTTCGGACCGGTCGCAGCCCCCGAACTCCAGGTGGAAAGCGTCCGGCACACGAGGCGCCATCGGATCCAGCAGCGCCGCGCCGCGCGCCGGATGCACTATCGTCGCGGTTATGGCGCCGCCGGCTCGCCGCATGCGCGCAATCCGTCGCGCCCCGCTCACCAGCAGAATCTCGGCAATGTGAGCGGCGGCCCGCGCTACCGTTAAGCCGGACCGCGGCGCCGCTTCTCGCAGCGGACGAGGAGCGGCGCCCGCTTCGGGGCGCCGCTTGTCAATGCGCCGCGTCCCAGTTCGCGCCTGCCCGCGCATCCACGGCCAGCGGCACCTTGAGCGCGGCGGCGGGATGGGGCGCGTCCTGCATCACCCGCGAGATCACCGGAAGCGTCGCCTCGACCTCCTCGTCCGGCACCTCGAAGACGAGTTCGTCGTGGACCTGAAGCAGCATCCGGGCGGAGAGCTTCGCCTCGGCCAGCGCATCCTCCATCCGGACCATGGCGCGGCGGATGATGTCGGCGGCAGAGCCTTGGATCGGCGCGTTGATGGCCTGCCGCTCGACCGCCGCGCGCAGAGACGGGTTCGAGGCGGTGATGTCGGGGTAATGGCAGAGGCGCCCGAAGATCGTGCGCACATACCCGGTCTCGCGGCAGAAGCGCTTCGTCTCGTCCATGTAGGTCTTGATGCCGGGGAAACGCTCGAAATACCGACGGATGTAGTCGGACGCCTCGGCCCGCGGGATGCCAAGCTGGTTCGCGAGCCCGAAGGCCGAGATGCCGTAGACGATGCCGAAATTGATCGCCTTGGCCCTCCGTCTGATCTCGGGCGGCATCCCTTCGACAGGCACGCCGAACATCTCGGAGGCCGTCGTCGCGTGGATGTCGATGCCGTTGGCGAAGGCGTCGACGAGCTGCGGGATGTCGGCCATGTGGGCGAGGATGCGCAGTTCGATCTGCGAATAATCCGCGCTGACGAGCTTCATCCCCGGCGCCGGCACGAAGGCCTGCCGGATCTTGCGGCCCTCCTCGGTGCGGATCGGGATGTTCTGGAGGTTCGGATCGGTCGATGACAGCCGGCCCGTCGTCGTCGCTGCCAGCGAATACGAGGTGTGGACGCGGCCGGTCTCGGGATGGATGTAGGTCGGCAGCGCGTCCGTGTAGCTCTTGAGCTTCGTCAGCTGGCGCCATTCCAGCACCTTGCGCGGCAGCGGATGATCCGAGGTCTCCGACAGATCCTCCAGCAGCCGTGCGCCGGTCGACCATTGCCCGGTCGCCGTCTTCTTCGCCCCCGGCAGGCCGAACTTGCCGAACAAGATCTCGGCGAGCTGCTTCGGGGAGCCGATGGTGAAGCGCTCGCCCGCCGTCTCGTAGACCTCGTCCTCGACGCGGGCGATGGTCTGCGCGAAATCGCCGGACATGCGCGAAAGGATCTGGCGGTCGACCTGGATGCCGCGCTCCTCCATCCGGGCGAGGACGGGGACGAGCGGCCGCTCCAGCGTTTCGTAGACCGTCGTCATCCGCTCGGCCGCGAGGCGCGGTTTCAGGACGCGATGGAGGCGGATCGCGACATCCGGGCTCTCGGCCGCGTGCTGGGTCGCGCGGTCGAGGGGCGCGAGCGCGAAGGCGACCGCGCCCCGACCCTTGCCCGTCACCTCGGTGACGGCGGCGGGCGCGTGGCCGAGATAGAACGCGGAGGCGGCATCGAGCCCGTGATTGGCGAGCCCGGCCCGGCCGGCATCGAGCGCGTAGGAGACGAGCATGACGTCGTCGAGCGGCGCCATGTCGATGCCGTGGCGGCGGAGCGTCAGCGCATCCCGCTTGATGTTCTGCCCGACCTTGAGGACGGCCCCGTCCTCAAGCAGCGGCTTCAGCCGCGCCAGCGCCTCGCCCTCCGCGATCTGGTCCGGCACGAGGCCGTTCGACAGGAGGTCCTCGCCCGAGCGATGGGCGAGCGGGATGTAGCCGGCAAGGCCCGGCTCGAGCGCCAGCGCGATGCCGACGATCGCCGCGCGCATCGGGTCCGGCCCCTCGGTCACGAGGTCGATCGCGACCTCGCCATGCTCGCGCGCGGCAGCGATCCAGCGGTCGAGTTCGGCGAGATCGGAGAGCGTGCGGTAGCGGGCGGTGTCGAAAGCGAGCGCCCGCATGGCACCCTTGCGCTCCTCCGCGAGGACGGCGGGCGTCCGCGCCGGGCTCGGGCCGGCGGAGCCGTTCGCGCTCGTCGCGCCCTCGCTTCCGCGGCTCTCGTCCGCCGCCTGCGCGACCGGAGGTGCGAGAGCATCGCCGTCGAGCCAGGCGCCGCTCGCCGCATCCCAGGGACGCGAAAGGACGGGGTCCGGATCGACCGCATCCGGATCGACATCGTAGAGGGTCGCGACGCGCTTGACGAAGGCGTCGAGCCGCAGGGCCTTGCCGAAGGCGACGAGGGGCTTCGGGTCGAAATCGCCGATCCGCGTCACCCCGAGCGGTACGTCGACCTCCATGTCGCAGGTGAGCGTCACCAGCTTCTTCGAGATGCGGGCCTGTTCATCGGCATCAAGTATTTTCTGAACGGCACTGCCAATCACTCGCGACAAATTACGAGCAAGAACAATCGCACGACACCATTCGTTCTCTATCGCTAACGACTCCAGGAGAGCAGCATCGATCGTCGCACTCCCTTTCTTATCTCTCGGCAAATCAGATATACCAAATCTTGTCTGCAGAATATCGGCAATCTGCGCACCTGAACCAATCTTTATCGATCTCCCGGCCACCTCATCGATATCAGATTGATACTTATTGAGCTTCTCCTGCAAAAAGGCATCAAGTTCAGAGGCGCGCCCCTTGTACGACAGGATTTTGTCTATCGATCCAACTTCCGAAACAATCGTCGCCGCGGCCTTAGGGCCGATCCCCGGCACGCCCGGCACGTTGTCGGTCGGGTCGCCGATCAGCGCCTGGACGTCGATCACCTTCTCGGGCGGCACGCCGAACTTGTCGATGACGCCGTCGCGATCGAGCCGGCGCTCGGGCCGGTGGCCGGGCTTGCCCGGAATGCCGCTCTCGAAATCGTACATGGTCACACCCGGCCGGACCATCTGCATGAGGTCCTTGTCGGAGGAGACGATCAGCACCTCCGCCCCGTTCGCGGAGGCTTGGCAGGCATAGGTCGCGATGATGTCGTCCGCCTCGAAGCCCCCCTGTTCGATCGGCACGAGGCCGAAGGCCCGCACCGCCTCGCGCATCAGGCCGAATTGCGGGATCAGCTCGGCCGGGGGATCGGGCCGGTGGGCCTTGTAATCGGCGTAGAGCTCGTTCCGGAACGAGACCTCTGACTTGTCGAAGACGATGGCGAGATGGGTGGGCTTGAGGCCCGTCGCCCCGTCCCTGATGAACTGCATCAGCTTCGTGCAGAAGAGCCGGACGGCCCCCGTCGGCAGGTTGTCGCCGGCGCGGGTGTTGTATTTCCGGTCCTGGTTCATGGACTGGAAATAGGCCCGGAACACGAAGGAGGAGCCGTCGACCAGGAAGACCTGATCGCCGGGGCCGGGAAGCGGGGGCGGGGCTGCGCTCATGGCAAGGAGATAGCCCCTCGCCGGCCCCGATGCCACTGGGGCATGATGCGGGGGAAGGGTCGGAGATCGACGCTGCATGGTCCTTCGCCCTGCGTCATGCTGAGGAGGCCCGCTCGCGGGCCGTCTCGAAGCACGCTCGACGTGGCGCGCCCTTCGAGACGGCTTGCTTTCACAGGCCTTCCTCAGGATGAGGACGGGGTGAGGCGCCGACAGGCGTGAAAGGAGAAAGGTGTGGACGCTACGTCGAGGGATTGCGACGCGCGCATACGGGCGAGCTTCGCCAAGCAGGGCCTGATGGCGACGCTCGGAGCGACGCTGGAGGCCGTCTCGCCCGGCCACGTCGAGATCGCGCTCCGTCCGGCTGCGGCCGTCTCGCAGCAGCACGGCTTCGTCCATGCCGGCGCCGTCAGCGCCATTGCCGACAGCGCGGCGGGCTACGCGGCTTTGAGCCTGATGCCGGACGGGGCCGGGGTGCTCACGACCGAGTTCAAGATCAACCTCCTCGCGCCTGCGACCGGCGAGCGGATCGTCGCGCGAGGCCGCGTGGTGAAGGCGGGCCGTACCCTGACCCTCGCCCAGGCCGAGGTCTTCGCCGAGGCGGAGGGCAAGGAGCGGCTGATCGCGCTCCTCACGGCGACGCTGATGACGATCCAGGGCCGCGAGGGCATCGGCGACTGAGCCCGTCTGGCGCGGCCCACGCCATTCTCCCTTGACGCGCCGGCGCCGAAGCCCACCGATGGCCGCCGGAAGAACGCAATCGGAGGAAAGCCATGGGTTCGCTGTCGGAGGCGACGCGGGAGAAGCTGAAGGCGGTCGCGACGCCGACCATCATGACGGCCCTGTTCAAGCGCGGCCTGCGCAACCAGTGGATCCAGGACGTCCGCCGCATCAATCCGAATGCCGGCACGATGGTGGGCGAGGCCTTCACGCTCCGCTACATGCCGGCCCGCGAGGACCTGAACCCGATCACCGTCTTCCGCGACCGCAACCACCCCCAGCGCGCAGCCGTCGAGCAATGCCCGCCCGGCTGCGTCTTCGTCATCGACAGCCGCAAGGACGCACGCGCGGCCTCGGCCGGCTCGATCCTGATCTCGCGGCTGATGGTGCGCGGAGCGGCTGGGATCGTCACGGATGGCGGCTTCCGCGACACGCCGGAGCTCGAGACGCTCGACTTCCCCTGCTACCACCATCGGCCCTCGGCCCCGACCAACCTGACCCTGCACCAGGCGATCGACATCAACGTGCCGATCGGCTGCGGCGATGCACCGGTCTTCCCCGGCGACGTGATCGTCGGCGACGCCGAGGGCTGCCTCGTCATCCCGGCCCATCTCGCGGACGAGATCGCCGACGAGGCGACCGAGATGACGGCCTACGAGGATTTCGTCACCGAGCGCGTCCTCGCCGGCCAGAGCATCCTCGGCCTCTATCCGCCGACCGACGAGAGCAACCTCGAGGTTTTCGCCGCCTGGCGGAAGGAACGGGGACGATAGGCGCGCCCTTCTCCCCTTGCGGGAGAAGGTGGCAGCGCGAAGCGCTGACGGATGAGGGGCGCGGCTCGACGCCGATAGCGGGTTCCCCCTCATCCGGTCACGCCGAGGCGTGACTCGACTTCTCCCGCAAGGGGAGAAGCGGGCGGCGTAAAGAGTCTGCCTGCCTTTCCGGTCTGGGTTGCTTCGCTGCGCTCGCAATGACGGATGGCAAGGCTTAGAACGGTCCCAAACGGGAGCACGAGGAAGCGCGATGGCGAGGAAGACGCTGGAGGAACTGCGCAGCCAGCGCTGGTTCGGGCCGAAGGACCTGCGCAGCTTCGGCCATCGCTCCCGCATGATGCAGATGGGCTATGCCCTCGACGACTTCATGGCGAAGCCGGTCATCGGCATCATCAACACCTGGAGCGACCTCGCCCAGTGCCACACCCATTTCCCGCAGCGGGTGGAGGACATCAAGCGCGGCATCTGGCAGGCCGGAGCCTTCCCGGTCGAGCTGCCGGCGCTCTCGCTCTCCGAGCAATACGTCAAGCCCACCTCGATGCTCTACCGCAACCTCCTCGCGCTCGAGGTCGAGGAATTGCTGCGCTCGCATCCGGTCGACGGGGCGGTGCTGATGGGCGGCTGCGACAAGACCACGCCCGGCACCATCATGGGCGGCATCTCGATGGACCTGCCGATGATCTTCATGCCGGCCGGCCCCATGATGCGCGGCCATTTCGGCGGCAAGATCCTCGGCTCGGGCTCCGACGTCTGGAAATACTATGCCGAGAAGGAGGCGGGCACGATCTCCGAGCGGCAATGGAACGACATGGAGGCCGGCATCGCCCGCTCGGCCGGTACCTGCATGACGATGGGCACGGCCTCGACCATGACCTCGATCGCCGAGGTGCTCGGCTTCTCGCTGCCGGGCTCGTCCTCGATCCCGGCCGGCGACGCCGCCCATTCGCGCATGGCGATGCAATGCGGCAAGCGCATCGTCGAGATGGTGTGGGAGGACCTGAAGCCCTCCGACATCATGGACCGGCGCTCGGTCGAGAACGCCCTCGTCATCCACAACGCCCTCGCCGGCTCGACCAACGCCATGGTCCATCTCGTCGCCATGGCCCGGCGCGCGGGGGTGCCGATCAAGCTCACCGATTTCGACGACTTCGCCCAGAAGGTGCCGGTGATCTGCAACCTCCGCCCCTCGGGCGAGTGGCTGATGGAGGATTTCTTCATCGCCGGCGGCATCCGCGGGCTGATGAAGCGGCTGGAGCACCTGCTCCATCTCGAGGCGCGGACGGTCTTCGGCACGATCGGCGAGGGGCTCGAGGGGGCCGAGGTCTATAACGACGACGTCATCCGCCCGCTCGACAAGCCGATCGCGGCCTCGGGCGGCACCGCGATCCTCTACGGCAACATCGCGCCGCATGGCTGCGTGATCAAGCCGCCGGCCGCCGATCCGCGCCTCCTGCACCATACCGGCCCGGCCATCGTCTTCGACAGCTACGACGAGATGTCGAAGGCGGTGAACGACATGGATCTCGACGTCACGCCCGACCACGTCATGGTGCTGCGCAATGCCGGCCCGATCGGCGGGCCGGGCATGCCCGAATGGGGCATGCTGCCGATCCCGAAGAAGCTGCTGAAGGAGGGCGTGCGCGACATGCTGCGCGTCTCGGACGCGCGGATGTCCGGCACGAGCTACGGCGCCTGCATCCTGCACGTCTCCCCGGAATCGGCGATCCGCGGCCCGCTGGCGGCCGTGCGGACGGGCGACCTGATCACGGTCGACGTCACGAAGCGCTCGATCCACCTCCATGTCGAGGACGAGGAGATCCAGGCGCGCGTCGCGGCCTGGACGCCCCCGCCGCGCAACTATCCGCGCGGCTACTACAAGATGTTCGCGCAGCATGTCCTCCAGGCCCATGAGGGCTGCGATTTCGACTATCTCGAGGGCGCGCAGGGCATCCCGGAGCCGGAGATTCATTGAGGCTGACGCATTCCCTTCTCCCCTTGTGGGAGAAGGTGGCCCTGCGAAGCAGGGTCGGATGAGGGGTGATGACGCACCGATTCCGGCCCAGATGGATGATGATGCTCGACGCAGCCGATGGCTGGAGGCACAAGGATTTCGGGTGCTCCGCTTCTCAAACGATCTTCTGCTCGCCGGCTCCGGCGATCTGATTTTGAAGGAAATCCGAAAAGCGTTGGCGCGCGCCCCCTCATCCGACCCTTGCTGACGCAAGGGCTACCTTCTCCCGCAAGGGGAGAAGCAATACCCGGAGAACTTCGATGACGATCTCCCCCGCCTTCCGCCAAGCCCTCACCGGCATCTCGGGCATCCTCGTGACGCCTTTCGATGCGGATGACCGGATCGAGCCCGGCAAGCTGAAGCCGATCATCGACCGAGCCATCGGAGCCGGCGTCCATATCCTCGTCGCGAACGGCAATACGGGCGAGTTCTACGGCCTGACGACAGCGGAGGCCGAGGCGATGGTGCAATCCGTCGCCGAGCAGATCGCAGGGCGGGTGCCGCTGCTTGGCGGCGTCGGGCGCTCTGTCGGGGATGCGGTGGCTCTGGCCAAGGCCTCGAAGAAGGCGGGCGCGACCGCGCTCATGGTTCACCAGCCGCCGGATCCGTTCGTGTCCCCGCGCGGGGTCGTCGCCTATGTGCAGCGGGTGGCGGAAGCCGGGGACGGCCTGCCGCTGATGCTCTACCTGCGCAATGACGGCATCGGCCTCGACACGATCGAAAAGCTCTGCGCCGTCGAGGGCGTCGCGGGCGTCAAATGGGCCTGCCCGACGCCGCTGAAGCTCGCCGAGGCGATCCGGCGGTCGAGCCCGGACATCGTCTGGGTCGGCGGCCTCGCCGAGACCTGGGCCCCTCCCCTCTACGCGGTCGGCGCGCGCGGCTTCACCTCGGGCCTGATCAATGTCTGGCCGGCCCATTCGGTCGCGATCCACGCGGCGCTCGATGCGGGCCGCTACGAGGAGGCGAACCGCCTCATCGCGATCATGCAGGGCTTCGAGGAGATCCGGGCCGAGGAGCAGAACGGCACGAACGTCACGGGCGTGAAGGCTGCGCTTGCGCTGATGGGCAACGATTGCGGGCCGACGCGTCCGCCTTCCGCCTGGCCCCTCACCGAGGCGCAGAGCCGCAAGCTCGGGACGATGCTGGCGGATTGGGGCCTCGTCGACGCCCGGGCGGCGGCCGGCTGAGCCGGCCCCTGCCCTCGCTCAGTTCGCCATCAGGACCGGGACGTCGGCCGCGGCGAGGACGTGGGCCGTCGCGCCGCCGAAGATCATCTGGCGCAGCCGGCTCTGCGTATAGGCGCCTTTCAGCAGAAGGTCGCCGCCGCGCGCCGTCGTCTCCTCGAGGATGACCTCGCCCATCGAGCGGCGCCCCGGCGCGACATGGATCGCTTCGGCCGCGACCTCGTTCCGGCGGAGCGACATCGCGAGCTGCTCCCCGGTCGGCCCCTGCGTCGTCCAGCCCTCGATCGTGAGGACGAGGATCTGCTTCGCCTGGCGCAGGAAGGGGCCGGCATAGGCCACCGTCCGGGCCGTCTCCGACGACCCGTTCCAGGCGATCACGACGGTCTCGCCGATGCTGGTCGGCGGGGTCGGCGGGGCGATCAGGATCGGCCGGCCCGATTCGAACAGGGCGGCTTCGAGCGTCGCCATGGAGGGAACGGCCTTGCCCGAGATCGGCCGGCCGAGGATCGTGACGTCGAAGATGCGCGCGTGGCTGGCGAGGAAGGCATCGCCCGCCGGCGCCTTCGGATGCCAGCCCCAGCCCGGCTCGACGATGCCGGGGCGGGCCGCCGGAAGGTCGTTCGCCTCGGCGAACTTGGTGAAGATGGCGTGCGATTCGCGGCGCGCATCCTCGTCCGCCTTCTCGTCGACATGCCAGGCGAGGCCCGAGACCATGTCGATCGGAACGTAGTCCGGGATCGCGGGGCGGAGAGCAAAGCTCTCCACGTAGCTCTCGAAGCGCCGCTGACACAGCAACGCCGTCTGAAGCACGGACCCCATCACGTCGTGCGGCTCGGTCGGAACGAGCAGGTTCAGCATCGTCCGGTCCTCCTCAGGATTGAACACCCCAGCGCCGCACGGTGCGGCGCTCGATGACGCGAAATACCAGATTTTCGACCACAAGCCCGATCAGGATCACCGTCAAGAGGCCGGCGAAGACCGAGGGGATGTCGAGCACGTTCCGGTTCTCGAAGATGAACCAGCCGAGCCCGCCCTGCCCCGACGAGACGCCGAAGACGAGTTCCGCCGCGATCAAGGTGCGCCAGGCGAAGGCCCAGCCGATCTTGAGTCCCGTCAGGATCGACGGGAAGGCCGCCGGGACGAGGATGCGGAGGACGTAGGACAGCCCCTTGAGGCCGTAATTCTTGCCGACCATGCGCAGCGTCTGCGAGACGCCGAGGAAGCCGGCATGGGTGTTGAGGGCCACCGCCCAGAGCACCGAATGGATCAGCACGAAGACGAGGCTGCCCGAGCCGAGCCCGAACCAGATCAGCGCGAGAGGCAGGAGCGCGATGGCCGGCAGCGGGTTGAACATCGCCGTCAGGGTTTCGAGCAGATCCGTGCCGATCCGGGTCGAGATCGCGAGCACCGTCATGATCGCCGCGAGCAGGATGCCCGCCGCATAGCCCATCAGCAGGATGCGGAGCGACGTCGCCGCGCGGGCCGGCAAGGTGCCGTCGCGCGTCCGCTCCATCACGGCGCCGAGCGTTTCCGTCAGGGTCGGGAAGAGCAGCGGGTTGTCGAGATGGCGGGCATAGATCTCCCAGACGAGGCCCAGCGCGACGAGCAGGAGCGTCTTGCGGACGACGGCGCTGGCCCAGAGCCGCTCCAGAAGCGGCAATTCGCGCTCGACCGCCCCTTCCGCCAGGGCCTGGCCGGTCTCGTGGAGGATGATTCGCGGCTCAGCCATGGGCGGCCTCCTCCTCGTCCTCGGCTTCCGGTTCGACCTCGTCGGAGAAGAGGAGATCGTGGATCTCCTTCTCGAGGCGCTGGGCGCCGCCTTCCGTGGTCGCGGCGCTCTCGACGTCCTCGACCTCCGCCTTCACCTCTCCCGGATGCGGCGAGAGGAGAAGGATGCGGCTCCCGATGCGGATGGCCTCGGCGATCGAATGGGTGACGAAGAGCACCGTGAAGCGGGTGTCCTGCCAGAGCTGCAGCAACTCGTCCTGCATCCGCCGCCGCGTCAGCGCGTCGAGCGCCGCGAAGGGCTCGTCCATCAGCAGGATGTCGGGCTCCATCGCCATGCCGCGCGCGATGGCGACGCGCTGCTTCATCCCGCCCGACAGCGTGTGCGGGTAGGCGTCGATCGCGCGCGTGAGCTTGACCTTCTCGACATAGGCCCGGGCCTTCTCCTCGGCCTCCTTCCGCGGCAGCTTCCGCGCGACGCTGAGCGGGAACATCACGTTCTCGAGCACCGTCTTCCAGGGCAGCAGCTGGTCGAATTCCTGGAACACCATCATCCGGTCGGCGCCCGGCTCCTGAACCTCGCGCCCCTTGATGCGGATCTGTCCTTCGGTCGGCTTCATGTAGCCGCCGACGGCCTTGAGCAGCGTCGATTTCCCGCAGCCCGACGGCCCCAGAAGCACGTAGCGATCGCTTTCGTTGACATGGAAGCTGACGCGCCGCGTCGCCGTCACGAGCGTCTGCGGCGTCTTGTAGGTCAGCGTAACGCCGTCCACCTCGAGGAGCGCCGTCATCGGCCGCCCTCGCCTGTCCTCGCCATCATCCTGATCTGCCCCTCCCTGCCGTCTCGTGCGGCCGCGGCGGGCACACTGCCCGAGCTTCGCCGTTCGCGAAAGTCCCGGAACCGTTCGATCGGGAGCGCGGTCAGAGTTAGCCACGCCTTAAGTGTTTCGGATCAAATTGCGCGTGTCGAATCGCTCAGTGAGTTGCGTCCATGAGTTCTTCCGCCGCGGTTTCCTCCAATGTTATCCGCTTTCCTGGCCCCCGCGCGCTGAAGTCGAGCAAGACCGAGCAAAAAGGTCTTCTGGATATGGTGTATACCAGCGGCGCCATGATGGTCGCTGCGGATGACCGCGAGACCAAAGCGCTGGCGTCGCGTCTTCAGGTCTTCGGGTTTCTTAACATTTCGGAAATCAACACCGACGGGTCGGCGCGCAAGCTGCGCCCCTCCGAAGTGGCCCGCCTCTCGATGACCCGGCCCTGGCGCCTGTCCCGGCCGTCCTTCGACGCCCTGCCCGCCGAAGACGGGCTGCGTCCGGCCGCGTCCTGATCGATCCAAGCCGATCGCTGTCCTCCTGAACGGCGGGACCGCCGTTCAGATTCGCGTCCTTGGCGCGGAAAGCCCCGTGCGTGCTCCGGGACGCCGTTCGCTTCGCGATCGGCTCCTCAGGCCTGGTAGAGCCCGGCATTCTGCTCGCGCAGGACGTTCTTCTGCACCTTGCCCATGGTGTTGCGCGGCAGGTCGTCCGCGAAGATCACGCGCTTCGGCAGCTTGAACTTGGCGAGACGCCCGTCGAGCGCGGCGAGGATCGCCTTCTCGTCGAGCTTGGCATCGGGCGTCGGCACGACGACGGCCGTGACCGCCTCGCCGAAATCGGCATGGGCGATGCCGATCACGGCGCTTTCGACGACGCCCGCGATCGCGTCGATCTCGCTCTCGACCTCCTTCGGATAGACGTTGAAGCCTCCGGTGATGATGAGGTCCTTGCCGCGCCCGACGATGTGCACGTAGCCGCGCTCGTCGATCTTGCCGAGATCGCCGGTGATGAAGAAGCCGTCGGGCTTGATCTCGGCCTTGGTCTTCTCCGGCATGCGCCAATAGCCCTTGAACACGTTCGGGCCGCGCACCTCGATCATGCCGACTTCGTCCTGCGCCAGCTCTGCGCCGCTCTCGGGATCGACCACCCGGACCTCGACCTCCGGCAGGGGGAAGCCGACCGTGCCGGCGATGCGGTCGCCGTCATAGGGGTTCGAGGTGTTCATCCCCGTCTCGGTCATGCCGTAGCGTTCGAGGATGGCGTGGCCGGTCTTCTCCTGCCACTCGCGATGGGTTTCGGCGAGGAGCGGCGCCGAGCCCGAGATGAAGAGGCGCATCGTCTTGGTCGCCTCGGGGGTGAGGCCGGGATTCTTCAGAAGGCGCGTGTAGAAGGTCGGCACGCCCATCATCGAGGTCGCGCGGGGCATCAGCTTCAGAACCTCGTCGGCGTCGAATTTCGGCCGGAAGATCATCGAGGCGTCCGAGAGCAGCACCACGTTCGAGGCCACGAACAGGCCGTGCGTGTGATAGATCGGCAGGGCGTGGATGAGGACGTCGTTCGACGTGAAGCGCCAGTATTCGCGGAGCGTGAGGGCGTTCGAACCCAGATTGCCGTGGGTCAGCATGGCGCCCTTCGAGCGCCCGGTCGTGCCCGAGGTGTAGAGGATCGCGGCGAGGTCATCCTCGCCGACGACCACCGTCGGGAAGGCATGCGACTGCTCGGCGGCGAGATCGGTGAGGCTCCCCCGCCCCTTCGCATCCAGGGTCTCGACGGCGGCCTTGCCGGCAAACCCCTTCACGGCCTCGGCCCGGGCGGGATCGCAGACGACGAGGGCCGGCTCGGCATCGGTGACGAAATACTCGACCTCAGCCGGGGTATAGGCGGTGTTCAGCGGCAGGAAGGCCGCGCCGGCACGCAGGCACCCGAGATAGAGCACGAGCGCCTCGACCGACTTCTCGACCTGCGCGGCGACACGATCCCCCGGCACGACGCCCCTCGCAACGAGCGCGTTCGCGGTGCGGCCCGCGGCGAGAAACAGGTCCTCATAGGTCCAGTTCCGGTCGCTGGCCTCGATCGCGACCTTGCCTGTCTCCTGGACGGCGTCGGAGATGTGCTGGAAAAGGTTCGCGTTCACGGGCTCGCTCTCGGAAGGATCGCTCGGGCAGGGAACCGAGATAGCGCCGTTCCGGCGGCGAGAACAAGCGCCGCGGCAGGCGCGGCCTGGCGAGTCAAAGAAATTACGGGCTCCGGCTTGAGCCTCGCCCCAGACTCACGCTGCTCGTCATTCCGAGGTGCTCGGCGACGCCGAGCCTCGAAGGACCCACAACGGTGCCGCGTGCTTCGAGGGCCGGCTGTGCCGGCGACCTCGACATGAGCATATCGGGAGCCGGGATCGGCCTCCCGGCATGGCGGGCTGCCGGCTGTGCCGAGGCCTCACGCCAATTCGCGGACCGGCGCCTCGGCCTTGACGAGCTTGCGGACGCCAGGCGCGGCGACGACGTCGCCCTTCTCCGCATAGAGCTCGTGGTTGCGCTCGATCTCGTCGAGATCGTAGCGGTAATTCACCATCAGGCCGTGGGCCTGGCTCAACCCCTTCTCGGAGAGATCGCCGAGGAAGTTCAGGAATTCGAGCCGAGCGCCGTTGCCGAGATGGAAACGCGCCACCGGATCGACCGGCCGGCCGCCTGGACTGCGGGCGCGCAGGAAGTAGGCCGCCGCGGCGGGCAGAAGCTCCGCGCGCACGCGCTCGGCGATGGCCTTGTCCTGATGCCAGCCGGGCGTGTCGAGGGCGGACAGCACCTCCTTCGCGTCGGCGTTGAAATAGCGCGAATGATCGAGCCGGCGCTCGCTGTCGAGCCAGCGCGCGAAGCCCGGCACGGGCGAGAGCGTGACGAAGGTCTTGAGGTTCGGCAGGTCGCGCTTCAGTTCCTCGACCACCTGCTTGATCAGGAAGTGGCCGAAGGAGACGCCGGCGAGCCCCTTCTGCGTATTCGAGATCGAATAGAAGACGGCGGTGTCGGCATCCTCGGCCCGCTGCGGCAGGCGGTTCGAATCGAGCAGGGGAGCGATGGCGCGGGGAATGCCGTTCGTCAGCGCGACCTCGACGAAGATCAGCGGCTTGTCGACGAGCTGGGGATGGAAGAAGGCGTAGCAGCGCCGGTCCGCGGGTTCGAGCCGGCGGCGCAGATCCTCCCAACCGTCGATCGCGTGCACGGCCTCGTAGCGGATGATGCGCTCGAGGATGTTGGCGGGCGTCGTCCAGTCGATCGGACGCAGCACCAGGAAGCCGCGGTTGAACCAGGACGAGAGGAGATGCGTGAAGTCGCGGTCGACCTCGGCGAGATCGGGGCGCGACTTCAGATGGCCGAGCAGTTCCTGCCTCATGCGCACGAGCGCGGCGGTGCCGCCGGGCGCGAGATTGAGGCGGCGCACGAGTTCCTGCCGGCGCGGCTCGGCCGCCTCCTGAAGCTCGTGCATCGCCCGCGCCGTCGGATCGGCCTGATAGGCGGCGATGGCCCGGTCGAGCCTCTCGCGATCTGGCCCGAACCGGTCCGCGAGCGCGGTCAGGAAGGCGAGCCGTGCCGCGAGGGGGGCGGCCGCATAGCCGTCGAGAAGAGCGCGCGCCAGCACGACCCCCGAGGCTTCGCCGCGACGTGAGAGCAGCGCATCGCCGAGTTCGGCGAGATCGCCCGGACGGGCAGCCTCCCGCGGCCGGCCGATCCAGGAGCGGCCCCGATCGCTCAGGGTCTGCATCAGATCGTTGAGGAACGAAGTCGCCATACGCCATGCTTAGCCGAAAGCGGGGCCGTGGTCAGCCTGCACCATCGTCGCTGAGCGCACGAGGGAACGGGCGCTGGGGCGGCGGCGTTCGGTCGGAATGGCGAAGCTTGCGGCCTACCGCGCCAAGCGCGATTTCGACAGGACGGCCGAACCGAAGGGCCGCGAGCGGCGCAAGGCCGGAGACGGGCTCGCCTTCGTCGTCCAGAAGCACGACGCGACGCGCCTCCATTACGATCTTCGGCTCGAACTCGACGGCGTGATGAAGAGCTGGGCCGTGACGAAGGGACCGAGCCTTTCACCGGGCGAGAAGCGGCTCGCGGTCCATGTCGAGGACCACCCGGTCGAGTACAACAGCTTCGAAGGCACGATCCCGCAGGGCCAGTATGGCGGCGGCACGGTGCTGCTGTGGGATCGTGGCCACTGGCTTCCGGAGGGCGATGCCCGGAAGGGCTATGCCAAGGGCCATCTCGAGTTCCGGCTCGACGGCGAGAAGCTCTCCGGGGGTTGGCATCTCGTCCGGATGAAGGGAAAGCCGGGCGAGACGCGCGAGAACTGGCTCCTCATCAAGACGGAGGACGAGGCGGCGCGCGGCGAGGGCGAGCCCGATATCCTCGACGAGAAGCCCCTCTCCGTCGCGACCGGCCGGAGCATGAGCGAGATCGCGGGCGACGCGTCGGGCAAGGTCTGGGATTCGAGCCGCGGCGTCGCGGCGGAGGCGCGGAAGGCGGGCGCCACCAAGCCCCCGTCACGCTCCGCTGCGCGAGCGAAGGGCGGGACGGATTCCAATCCTCCTCATGCTGAGGTGCCGGCCAAAGGCCGGCCTCGAAGCACGCGCAGCCGAGGTACGTCCTTCGAGGCCCCGCTCCGCGGCGCACCTCAGGATGAGGAGGGGAAGAACACCGAGACGGCGGCCAAGGCGCCGATGCCCCGCTCCGTCGAACCTTGCCTCGCGACCCTCGCGACGGTCGTCCCGAAGGGCGACCGCTGGCTGCACGAGATCAAGTGGGACGGCTACCGTCTGATCGCCTTCAAGACCGCCAAAGGCGTCCGGCTGACGACACGGCGCGGGCTGGACTGGACGAAGCGGTTTCCCGCCATCGCGGAGGCCGTCGCAGCGCTTCCGGTATCGACCGCGATCCTCGACGGGGAAGCCGTGATCGAGGGCGAGGACGGCGTCGCGAGCTTCTCCGCCCTCCAGCAGGCTCTGTCCGACACGAACGGAAAGATCGCGCATGAGGCCGTCTTCTATGCGTTCGACCTTCTCCATCTCGAGGGCCACGACCTCCGCCCGCTCCCCCTCGAGGAGCGCAAGGCCCGGCTCGCGGACCTCGTTCCGGCGGGCGGCACCGGGCACCTCCGCCTCGGCGAACATCTCGAGGCGGACGGCGAGGCCATGGTGCGCAGCGCGTGCCGGCTCGGCCTCGAAGGCATCATTTCGAAGCGGCGCGACCGCCCCTATCGGTCGGGTCGCGGCGACGACTGGCTCAAGGTCAAGTGCACCGAGCGTCAGGAATTCGTGATCGTCGGCTTCATGCCGTCCTCCGCCTCACGCCGCGCGGTCGGCTCGCTCGTCCTCGCCTATCACGAGGAAGGCGATCTCCGGCTCGCGGGCCGGGCCGGCACCGGCTACACCGCCGAGATCGCCCGCGACCTGTTCAAGCGTCTCGACCCGCTGCGCCGGAAGACGCCGGTGCTCGCGGCGCGGCCGAGCACGGACGAGCGGCGCAACGTCGTCTGGGTCGAGCCCGCGCTCGTCGCCGAGGCGGAGTTCCGGGGCTGGACCGACGATGGCCGATTGCGTCAGGCCGCGTTCAAGGGCCTGCGCGAGGACAAGAGCCCGGACGAGGTCGTGCGCGAGCGCCCCCGCGACCTGCCCGCCGAGACGGCGGCCCGGAAGCCGGCGAGACCCGCCGCGAACGCGGCGGTCAAGCGTCCCCGCAGCGGAACGGCCGAGATCGCCGGCGTCGCTCTCACCCACCCGGAGCGCGTGCTCTGGCCCGATGCGGGCATCACCAAGCAGCGCCTCGCGGAATTCTACGAGAGCATCGCCGCCTGGCTGCTGCCGCATGTCGCCGATCGCCCGCTCTCGCTCGTGCGCTGCCCCGGCGGGCTCGACGGGCAGTGCTTCTTTCAGAAGCATTCCTGGGCCGGTCTCTCGGACCACATCCTGCGCGAAACCGTCCGGGAGGCGAAGGGCGAGGAGGAAGTGCTCTACGTCCGCGACATCGCCGGCGTCGTTGCGCTGGTCCAGGCGAGCGTGCTCGAGATCCACCCCTGGGGCTGCACCATGGCCGACGTCGAACGGGCGGACCGGATCACCATGGATCTCGATCCGGGCGAGGGCGTCGCCTTCGCCGAGGTGATGGCCGCCGCGAAGGACGTGCGGGAGCGGCTCCGCACGCTCGGGCTCGAAAGCTTCGTGAAGACGACCGGCGGCAAGGGGCTGCACGTCGTGGTGCCTCTCTCGGGCGAGGCCCCATGGCCGGAGGTCAAGGCCTTCGCCAAGGCCCTCGCCGACGAGATGGCGGCTGACGATCCGGGCCGCTACATCGCAAAAGCCTCGAAGAGCGCGCGCAGGGGACTGATCTATGTCGACTACCTGCGCAACGGGCGCGGCGCGACGGCGATTGCCGCCTATTCGAGCCGTGCCAGGCCGGGCGCGCCCGTGGCGGTGCCGCTCGACTGGAGCGAACTCAAGGCCTCGCTGAAACCCTCGTCCTACACGACCGAGACGGTGCCGGCGCGCCTCGCCTCGCTGAAGCGCGATCCGTGGGCGAGCCTGACCGAGCTCCGTCAGTCGCTGCCTCCCGCGAAAACGCCCGCCTCCCGCCGCCGGGGCTGAAGGCTTCCGGACGAAGATCGGAACCTGTCCAGCAGGCCCGAGTTGCCGACCAAAGGCAGCAACGCAAAGGAGAGAGGTGCGTCATGACCAAAGTGGTCGAGGACGACAAGGCAAGACAGGCTCCTCCGGGGCGGCCGGTTCTGTACGTGCTCATCGCCAGCCTCGCGCTGGTCGGGGTTTATCTGATCACCATGGTCGGATGGAGCGGGACGACCTCCCCGCCGAGCGAGCAGCCGGCCACCACGGGTTCGACTTCGTCGTCGAATACGTCCGGAGTCCCGGCCGGCAATCCGGCCTACCCGGTTCCGGCCGCTCCGTCGGCGAACCCGCAAGGCGAGGCGGCTCCGCAGGGCGGCGCGAACCCGCAATAAGGCGGGGGCCGGGTCCTTGCCCTGCCCTATTCTTCCCCTACGAATCGCGTGATGGACGGGCGCTCTCGGGCGCCCGTCCCGATTCGGCGCCAGTGTCCCGGGCGGAGCCGCATGACCTTCAGACCGTTCTTCACGGGGGCTCTGACGCTCCTTCTCGTCGTTCTGGTTCTCATCGCCGGTGCGCTTCCCCTCGAAGCTCAGGCTCCCGTCGCGAACCGCCCACCCGCCGCAGCCCCGGCCGAAGCGCCCGCGGCGCCAGCAACTCCGGCCCCTGCCCCGGCGCCCGCCCCTGCGCCGCCGGAGCCGTCGCCGGAGATCAAGGAACTCCAGGCCACGCTGGACGGCATCCGAAAGGATATCGAGCGCGCCGAGAAGGACGCGGCGGATCCGGAGGCCACCAGCGACCGTCTTCAGGAACTGCGCGCCTTCGTCGATCCGCTCACGGATCGCCTGCGGCAGACGATCCTCGGCCTCGAACCGAAGCTCGATGCGGCGCGCGTTCGCCTGAACCAGCTCGGACCGAAGCCCAGCGAAGCGGAAGGCGCCGAGGTCGCCCGCGACAGGGTGGAGCGCACGGCGGAGGTCGGTCAGCTCGACGACATCCTGAAGCGGAGCCGTGCGCTTCTGGTTCAGGCCGAGCAGTTGACGGCACAGATCAGCGACCGCCGCCGCGCAACCTTCACGCGGGCGCTGTTCCAACGCAGCTACAGCATCCTCAGCCCGAGCCTGTGGGTGGCGGCCGCCAGCAGTTTCCCGCGCGACCTCGCGGCCTTGGAGATGCTCGCCCACGATGCACATTGGCGGTTCCAGTTGCGATCCTCGCCGGCGACGAACGGGCTCCTCGCCCTGGCGCTCGGCATCTGCATCGGCCTCCACATCGTCCGGCGGAAGTTCATCCCGCGCCTCATCCACCGCGACCCCGACGTCACCCGCGTCAGCGCCGGGCGCAAGATCCTCTCGGCGCTCGGGGTTCTCGCGGTCGAAACATTGCCGGCGGTGCTCGCGAGCATCGTCCTCTACCAGGCGCTCATTCTTCTCGACGTGCTGCCGATCCGGGCGGTCCCTGTCGCCTGGACGCTGCTCGCCGGCATCGCCTTCCTGGCGTTCGTGCGGGGTCTGATCGACGCGATCTTCGCTCCGAGCCGACCGGCTTGGCGGCTGGTCGAGATGCCCGATTCCGTCATCACTCCCATTTTCGCGCTCAGCGCCACCTTCGCTCTGATCGTCGTGATCGGGCGCATCGCCGATTCCGTGAACCAAGCCATCGCCGCCGGGCTGCCGCTCAGCATCGCCGTCAAAAGCATCACCGCGATCGTCGCGGCCGCTGCCCTCGCTCTTCTGCTCCACCGACTGGCTGCGGAGAATGCCCCGCCGGAGGATGCCTGCCTCGGCCCCTACATCCCGACGGGCGCGGCCGTCGCCGGCCCGATCCGGATGCTGGGCTGGCTTCTGGTGATCCTCATCATCGGCGGGACCATCGCCGGCTACGTGGCGTTCTCGAGCTTCCTTCTCGACCAGATCACCTGGATCGCCTCGCTGGCGGGGATCCTCTATCTCGCCCTCAAGGCCTGCGACCACTTCATCGGCGGCACGCTGGAGCAGGACAGTCGCATCTCGACCATCCTGCAGACCAATCTCGGCCTTCGCCGCAAGGCCCTGCAGCAGCTCGGCGTGGTGGCGAGCGGCGTGATCCGGGTGATGCTCTGGGTTTCCGCCGCGATGCTGGCCCTCGCATCCTGGGGCATCCAGTCCGACGATTTCACGTCCAGCTTCCGCCTGGCCTTCTTCGGCTTCCGGATCGGCGACGTGACGATCTCCCTCTCGACCATAATCAGCGCCTTCCTGCTGTTCGGCGCGGTGATGGGAGCGACGCGTCTCGTCCAGCGCTGGCTCTCGTCGACACTCTTGCCGACGACCGATCTCGATGCCGGCCTCCGAAACTCTCTCTCGACCGCGGCCGGCTATCTCGGCTTCTTCCTCGCCGCCGGTGCGGCCATGGCCTATCTCGGTCTTTCCCTCGAGCGGATCGCGATCGTGGCCGGAGCGCTGTCGGTCGGTATCGGGTTCGGCCTGCAATCGATCGTCAACAACTTCGTCTCGGGCCTCATCCTGCTCTGGGAACGGCCGATCCGGGTCGGCGATCTCGTGGTCGTCGGCGGGGACGAGGGGCATGTCCGCAAGATCAGCGTGCGGGCGACCGAGATCCAGACCTTCGACCGCTCGACGCTCATCGTGCCCAATTCCAGCCTCATCTCCGGCACGGTGAAGAACCGCATGCGGCAGGACACCATCAGCCGCATCGTCATCAGCATCAACGTCGCGCGCACGCAGGACCCGGTGAGGGCCGCCGAGCTTCTCGTGGAACAGGCGACGTCCAATGCCGACGTGATGAAGGAGCCGCCGCCCCGCGTCTTCTTCAAGAAGATCGGCGACACGTTCCTCGAATTCGACCTCGTCTGCTTCGTCGACGACGTGTCGAAACAGGGCCGCGTTCAGAGCGAGCTGAACTTCGCGATCCTGAAGTCGCTCGTCACCGAAGGGATCTTCCCGACACCCGGCCCGGGCGCCATGAATGTCGGCGGTCTCGAGCCTGTCCAGACGGCGCTTCAGCAGATCGCGGAGGCGATCGGCGGCAAGACTAGCCAGTCGGAAGGGGCCGCGAAGGCGAGCTGACGCTGCGGGAACGTCGCGGCCGCCGGCAGCCGGGCGCCGCCGGTTCGCCTCATCGCGGGACGTCCACGATCCTGTCGATCCGCTCCGCCAGGTCGAAGTCGCGCTGCGTCAGGCCGCCCGCCACATGCGTCCAGAGGCGGATCGTCAGCGAGCCCCAGGCGACGGTGAGTTCGGGATGATGGTCCGCCTGGTCGGCGAGATGGCCGATCGCGTTCGCGAGCAGCAGCGGACGCATGAACCCCTTCAGCGCGACAATCCGCACGATCGCCTCGCCGTCGCGGTGCCATCCGGGAAGGCGCACGAGGGCGGCCTCGATCGCGTCGTCGGTCAGGCGCGTCATGCTCTTGTCTCCCCGTCCAGTCGCCGGATGCCCGAGACGTCGCAGGCGGCCAGCGCCGCCGTGACGGCCGTCCGATCGATCACGAGTTCCGGTGCGATCTCGGCCAGCGGCACGAGGACGAAGGCGCGCTCGCGCCAATGGCGGTGGGGAAGGGTCAGGGTCTCGTCCGAGAGCGCGATCCCGGCCATGTGCACGATGTCGATATCGATCACGCGCGGCCCCCAGCGCCGCGTCTCCGTCCGCCCGATCGCGGCCTCGATCGCCTTCGCGGCGCCGAGCAGCGCCTGCGGCGCGAGCGTGGTCCGGATCGCGGCCGCGCAGTTGAGGAACGGGCCCTGGTCGGCATCGCCCCAGGGCGGCGTCTCATAGAGGCTGGAGACCGCCTCGACGACGATCCCGGGCGTCGCCCCGAGGCGCCGCACGGCCTCGCGAAGACCGGCCTCCCGGTCGCCGAGATTGGCGCCGAGCGAGAGCCAGGCTTCGCGCTCGGCCGGGCCGGGCTCAGCCACGGCGCCGCGTGATCACGACCGCGATGCCCTCCAGCAGATGCGGCACGGGGGCGCTCGGCTTGTCGACACGCACCGTGATCGCCTCGATCCGGGCGAAGGCGGCGAGCGCATCCTCGGCGATGGCCTGGGCGAGCGCCTCGATCAGGAAGAAGCGGCGCGAGCCCGCGATGGCGGCGGCGCGGCCGGCGAGTTCGGCGTAGTTCACGCTCGCGCCGATATCGTCGCGGGACGCGGCGTCCCGGAGATCGAGTTCGCAATCGAGCGAGACGTAGAAGCGCTGTCCCGTCTTCTGCTCCTCCGGCAGCACGCCGTGATGGGCGAAGACCGCGATGCGATCGACGATGATGCGATCGCTCATGCGGGCTCCCGGAGTGCCGTCGATCCGTGCATCACCGCGTCGATCACGCGGAGCGCTTCGCGATGGGGGCCGACATCGTGGACCCGCACGATCGCGGCGCCGAGGGAGGCCGCGAGGACATGGGCGGCGATCGAGGAATGAAGGCGCTCGTCCGGCCGCGTCTCGCGATCGGCAATGCGGCCGAGGATGGATTTCCGCGAGGCGCCGACGAGGACCGGGAAACCGAAGGCGCAAAGCTCCGGAAGGCGCCGCAGCGCGTCGATCTGCTGCGCGGGCGTCTTGCCGAAGCCGATGCCCGGATCGAGGATGATGTGCCCGTCCGGGATGCCGGCCCGGCGCGCGATCCCGATCGAGATGTCGAAGAAGCGCCGGAACTCGTCGATCACGTCGGCCGAGGGATCGGGCGCCTCGCGGTTGTGCATGACGACGACCGGCGCGCCGAACTCGGCGGCGACCTCGGCGATCGCGGGATCGCGCTGCAGGCCCCAGACGTCGTTGACGATCCGGGCACCGGCCGCGAGCGCCGCCCGCGCCGTCTCGGCCTTGTAGGTGTCGATCGAGACCGCCACGGCAAGGCGGGGCGCGATCGCCTCGATCACGGGGACGACACGGGCGATCTCCTGGGCTGCGGAGACCGGGGCGTGGCCCGGCCGGGTCGATTCACCGCCGATATCGACGATCGCCGCGCCCTCGGCCTCGAGCCGGAGCGCCTGCGCGATCGCATCGTCACGCCGCGCGAACCGGCCGCCGTCGGAGAAGCTGTCGGGCGTCACGTTCAGGACGCCCATGATCAGGGTGCGGCGGCCGGGTCCGGTCAGCCCCTCCGGCAGGACGGGCGGGAGAGGCATCGCGGAGCCGGCGGCTCCGGCGAGGGCTTGGGGCGACGCGATCATGACATGCTGGCCTTGAGCCGGAGCGCCGCCTGGGCATAGCCGCCCGCCGCCCCGTCGATGAAATGGATATGGTCCCGCTCGAAGGGCGAGGGCGTGATGCAGGTCACGAGCGCCGCATCCTGACGGTGGAGCCCATACAGGGCATCCCCCTGCCCGGCCGCCTCGGCGAGAAAGGCCTCGATCGCGTCGGCGACCTCGGGGGCGCAATCGATCGTCATGCGCAGACCGTCGTCATACTTCCGGTAATCCGAATTCGCGACGAGGTCGGCCATGTAGCGCGCGGGATCGAAACGTCCGACGGGGATGCGGAAAGTGAGCGACACATAGGCGAGGATGCCGCGCAGCACGAGTCCGATCCGCGTCGCCCAGCGCCCCCGTCCGGGCGGCGCCGCGATCCGGGCCTCGCTGCCGACCCAGCGCGTCGGCGCGCCGAAGCGGGGACCCTGCGCCGGCAAGGGCCGGCCCTCGTCCCGCGCCCTCCCGACAAGCGCGAGCACCCGCGCGATCGTCGCGCGATAGCGCTCCGGATCGCCGGCAGGGCGCGGGCGGACGATCAGCGACAGGATCACCCCGCGCCGCGAGGGTACGGCGTCGAAGCGGCAGGTCAGGCCATCGAGATTCGGCCGCGACCCGGCCGGCGCCTTCGGCACGGCGAAGCGCCCGGCCTTCAACTGCTCCTCGGCCCAGGCGAGGCCGCCGCCCGAGAACATCGCGTAGCTGACATGCGGGGAGGCCGCGAACCGCGCAACGCGCAGGTCGAGCCCCGCCTCGCGGATCGCGGCGACCGGCACGGCGGCGACGCGGAGGGACAAGCCGAACTCCTCCTCGACGAAGGTCGCCGTCGCGGCGAGCGCGCCGCGCGCGGCCTCCGCCCATGGCGGCGGCACGGCGAAACTCGCCCCGTCCCCGCCGAAGACGAAGGGATAGTCGCGCTGGCCGACGGCGTTCGAGACCGCGGCGATCACGGCCGCGCCGGCCATGTTCACCGTCTTGTAGCGGCCCGCCTCGATGGCGAGCGTCGAATCGACGATGTCGGCCGTGCCGACGATCCAATCGTCGGGCAGCGGCGCGTAGAGATCCGTCTCGGCGATCCGCGCGAAGCTTTCGAAGGTCGGGACCTCCGCCGGAAGAGCGGGCGCGCCGGGGTTCTGGCTCATGACCGCCTCTTTCGCCGCCATCGAGGCAGCAGGGCGGTAACCTTTACGCTTCCTTTAGCGGGTCCGCCTAGCGTGCCTCATCGCGCCCTTCCGGACTGCCCCCGACTCATGGACATCGCAACAGCCGCAGGGCTTCTGGGGGGGGTCGGCGTCGTCGTCGGCCTGATCATGATGGATGGCGGCAACTTCGCCGCCTATTTCGACAAGCACGCCGTCCTCGTCATCTTCGGCGGCGCGACCGCCGCGACGATGACGCGGTTCCCGTTCTCGGTCATCGCCCACGGCCTGCCGATGGGGATCAAGTTCGCCTTCGGCGGCCGCGCGATGCATCCCCGCGCGCTGATCGAGGAGCTAACGAAGATCGCCGACATCATGCGCAAGGGCGGCCCGATGGCTCTCGAATCGGTCGAGATCCCGGACCCGTTCCTGGCGCAAGGAATCCGTTACATCGTCGACGGTTACGACAAGGAATTCATCCGAACGACGATGGAGACGGACCGCGACATCTTCCTCCAGCATCTCGACGAGGGCTCGAAGGTGTACCGCGCCTATGGCGACTGCGCGCCGGCCTGGGGGATGATCGGCACCATCGTCGGCATGGTGACGATGTTCGCCAACATGTCGGACCCCTCGAAGCTCGGCCCCGCCATGGCGACGGCCCTCCTCGCGACGCTCTACGGGGCGGTGATCGCGAACATGTTCTGCCTGCCGATCGCCGACAAGCTGCACGTCAAGAAGGAGGAGGAGGACATCTCGCGCACGCTCATCATCGACGGGGTGCTGCTGCTGCGCGACGCGAAGAGCCCCTCGCTGATCCGCGAGATGCTGGTCGCCTACCTGCCGGAGCACACCCGGCACGAACTGGCCGAGGCGGCCTGAGGCCCGGCCGATGGCGCGCAAGAAGAAGGGCGGCGGGGACCATGGCGGTCACGGCTGGTTCGTGACCTTCGCCGATCTGATGGCGCTCCTGATGAGCTTCTTCGTCATGATCGCCGCCTATTCGACGCAGGACCAGAAGAAGCTCCAGCTCGTCGCCGGCTCGATGCGCGACGCCTTCGGCGTCTCCAAGGAGAGCCGCTATTCCGGCATCGTCGAGGTCGGCGGGCTGCCGGTCCAGGACGGCCATGTGCGCAACGCGCGCGACGTGCCGCCCGAGATGTCGACGGACCGCCCCTCCCCGCGCAGCGACCATCACGATCCGGACGGGCGCGACCTTCCCGGGCGGCCGGGAGGCACCTCGCTCGCCGCGGCCTCGCTCCGGCAGGCCCTCCAGGCGCTGCCCGACATCGCCGAACTCTCGAAGCACATCGTCTTCGAGGACACGCCGAACGGCCTCAACGTCTCGCTCGTCGATCATGACGGGCGCTCGATGTTCGGAGCGGGCTCGGCCAAGCCCTACGACCGGCTGCGGCAGATCCTCGAAGCCGTCGCGCCGACGCTGCGGCGGGGCAGCCAGCGCGTCGCCATCACCGGGCACACGGCCGCACCGCGGGCCGGACAGAAGCCCGAAGGCCCGGCCTGGGACCTCTCGGCCGCGCGGGCGACGGCGGTCCGCTCGATCCTGGCGGAGAACGGCGTGCCGGACGACCGCTTCGCCTCGATCGCCGGCAAGGCGGATACCGACCCGATGTTCCCGGACAACCCGTATATCGCGGCCAACCGGCGCGTGACGATCACGCTGCTGAAGGAGGAGCCCCCGATCCCGGCCGGGGCGAAGCCTTAGCCGGATCGCCCCGGCGGCGGCCTCAATGGAAGTCGCGGGATTTCGGCATGACCCGGGCGTTCCGGGGGTGGCCGGAAAGATTGCGCGGATGCTGGGGATGCACGAATTCGTCGGCTCGCGAGAGCGTGAGCGTCGGATCGTGGTCCTCGGACAGGCGGGCGAGGTCGCCGCTCCGGTCGAGGATGCGCCGGGCCATCAGGTGGACGATCCCTTCCGGGCTCTTCTGGACCCGCCCCTCGACCAGCATCAGCCGCGCGCTCATCACCGGGCCGCGGAAGCGTTCGAAGACCGAGGCCCACATCACGACATTGGTGATCCCCGTCTCGTCCTCGAGCGTGACGAAGATCGCCTTGCCGTTGCCCGGCCGCTGGCGGACGAGGACGATGCCCGCCGTCCGGGACCAGGAATCGTCGCCTTTCAGGGAAGTCTCCGCGGCGCTCGCGATGCCTTCGGCCCGGAAGACGGGCCGCAGGATCGCCATCGGATGGGCCTTCAGCGACAGGCGGGTGGTCTGGTAATCGGCCGCGACATGCTCGCCGAGCCGCATCGTCGGCAGCCGCACGTCGGGATCGCTCCCGAGCTCGCGCGCATCCGCCGCGGCGAAGAGCGGGAGCGGGGAATCGTCGGGCAGGCGCCGCACCGCCCAGAGGGCCGCCCGCCGATCGAGGCCGATCGAGCGGAAGGCATCCGCGTCGGCGAGGCGCCGCAGGGTGCGGGCTGACAGGCCTGCGCGCGTCCGCAGCGTCTCGACATCCGGGTAGCCCGCCCCCCGTTTCGAGGCGATGGACGGTCCCTCCTTGTCGCCGATTCCATCGACCTGCCGGAAGCCGAGCCGGAGCGCGAGCGCGCCGCCCTCCCCGCGCTCCAGAATGTTGTCCCAGGTGCTGTGATTGATGTCGATGGGGCGCACCTCGACGTCGTTCTGCTGCGCGTCGATCACGATCTGCGCCGGCGCGTAGAAGCCCATCGGCTGGGAATTGAGCAGCGCCGCCGCGAAGACGGCGGGGTAGTAGTGCTTGATCC
The DNA here is from genome assembly GCF_004363955.1 of Enterovirga rhinocerotis. Lineage (GTDB taxonomy): Bacteria > Pseudomonadota > Alphaproteobacteria > Rhizobiales > Beijerinckiaceae > Enterovirga > Enterovirga rhinocerotis. Next base: position 857,363 of record NZ_SNZR01000011.1, on the reverse strand, counting down.
AGGAGGAGACGTAGACGAGCTTCGCGAAGGAGGCGGCGTGGCTCTCGGGGAAGCCGTAGGAGCCGAAGCCCTTGATCTGCTCGAAGCAGCGCTGCGCGAAAGCCCGCTCGTAGCCCCGCCCCACCATCCGCTCGACCATCATCGCCTCGAAGGTGCCGATGGTGCCGACATTGCGGAAGGTCGCCATGGCGCGCCGCAACTGGTTCGCCTCCGAATCCGAAAACTCGGCGGCGACCATGGCGAGCTTCATCGCCTGTTCCTGGAAGAGCGGGACGCCCAGGGTCTTCTCGAGCACGTTTTTCAGCTCGTTCGGATCGTGCGGAGGTCCCGGCTTGGGATAGTCGACCGCGTCGATCTTCGCCCGCCGCCGCAGATAGGGATGGACCATGTCGCCCTGGATCGGGCCGGGGCGGACGATCGCGACCTGGATGACGAGATCGTAGAAGGTGCGGGGCTTCAGGCGCGGCAGCATGTTCATCTGCGCCCGGCTCTCGACCTGGAAGACGCCGAGCGACTCGCCGCGCTGGAGCATGGCGTAGACCGTATCGTCGTCCTCGCTCTTGATGTCGGCGAGCTGGATGTCGCGGCCCTCGTGCGCACGGATCAGGTCGAAGGCCTTGCGGATGCAGGTCAGCATGCCGAGGGCGAGCACGTCGACCTTCATCAGGCCGAGCTCGTCGATGTCGTCCTTGTTCCATTCGATGAAGGTGCGCTCGGGCATGGCGGCGTTGCCGATCGGCACCGTCTCGTCGAGCCGCCCGCGCGTCAGGACGAAGCCGCCGACATGCTGGGAGAGATGGCGCGGGAAGCCGAGGAGGCGCCGCGCGAGATCGAGCGCCCGGCGGAGGACCCGGTTCTGCGGATCGAGCCCCGCCTGGCGGATGCGCCGATCGTCGATCCTGTCCCAGCTCCCCCATTGCGTGGAGGAGAGGCGGGCCGTGATGTCCTCGGTGAGGCCGAGCGCCTTGCCGACCTCGCGCATCGCGCTGCGCGGGCGGTAGCAGATGGTGGTCGCGGCGATGCCGGCCTTCTCGCGCCCATAGCGACGGTAGATGTGCTGGATGATCTCCTCGCGGCGCTCGTGCTCGAAATCGACGTCGATATCGGGGGGCTCGCGCCGCTCCTCGGAGATGAAGCGCGCGAAGAGGACGTCGTTCTCGGCCGGGTCGACCGAGGTGATGCCGAGCGAGAAGCAGACGGCGGAATTGGCGGCCGAGCCGCGCCCCTGGCAGAGGATGCCCTTGTCCTCGGCGACGCGGACGATGTCGTGGATGGTGAGGAAATAGGGCGCGTAGTCGAGCTTCCGGATCAGAACGAGTTCGTCGCGCAGCAATCTCTCGACCTTGTCCGGGATTCCCCCTGGATAGCGGATCGCGGCATGGCGCCAGGTGAGGCTCTCGAGCCAGGCCTGCGGCGTCCAGCCGGGCGGGATGGGCTCGTCGGGATAGACGTATTTCAGCTCGTCCAGGGAAAAGTCGATGCGGGCCAGGAGATCCTGCGTCTCGGCGAGCGCCTCCGGGGCCGTCCGGAACAGGCGCGCCATCTCCGAAGGGGTCTTCAGGTGACGCTCGGCATTGGCTTCCAGCCGGCGCCCGGCGGTCTCGATCGTCACGCCCTCGCGGATGCAGGTGAGGATGTCCTGCAGGTCCCTCGCCTCCGGCGTGTCGTAGAGCGCGTCGTTGACGGCGAGGAGCGGGATGCCGGCTGCCCGCGCAATGGCCTTCAGGCGTTCGAGGCGGCGCAGGTCGCTCCCGCGCCGGTGCATGGCGGCCCCGAGCCAGAGCGAGCCCGGCGCGGCCTCGGCGGCCTGATCGAGGATCGTCCCGAGCCCTTCAGGCCGCGCGGGCGGCACGACGATCAGGAGGAGGCCGGTCGTGTCGGTGAGGAGATCCTCCAGCCGGAGGATGCACTCGCCCTTCTTCGCCCGGCCGTTGCCGAGGCTGAGGAGGCGGCAGAGGCGCCCCCAGGCGACCCGGTCGGTCGGATAGGCGACGATGTCGGGCGTGCCGTCGGCGAAGACGAGCCGCGTCCCGACCGCGAGCCGGAATGCCTTGGCGCGGCTTTTCAGTTCCTCCTCCGTCAGGACGAGGTCGAGAGCGGAAGACGGTTCGACGAGGGTGTATTCGCCGGGCCCCGACCCCTCGCGCACCTTTTCCGGAGGCGGCGCGCCGTCCTCGCGAAGCTGGCGCAATGCGCTATGGGCCCTCACCACCCCCGCGACGGTGTTGCGGTCGGCGATGCCGATCCCGCTCTGGCCGAGGAGGAGGGCGGCCAGCACCATGTGCTGCGGATGCGAGGCGCCGCGCAGGAAAGAGAAATTGGTCGCGGCCACGAGCTCCGCATAGGACGGGACACCGGCCGCGCTCATGCGAACAGCCCGTGCACATACCAGAGCGGGCGATCCGTCTCCCGGCCGTAGAGCCCGGCGCGGTAGAGCCAGAAGCGGCGGCCCTCGTCGTCCTCGACCCGGTAATAGTCGCGCGTCGGATCGTCGGGCGCGCGCCACCATTCGGCGGCGATGCGCTCGGGTCCCTCGGCCCGCACCACCCGATGCAGCACGCGCCGCCAGCGGAAGCGGAGCGGCGGCCCGTCCGGCAACTCCGCGATCGTCTCGATCGGCTGGGGCGGATCGAAGACCTGGAGCGGGCGTGTGGGCGGCTCGAGGGGGGCGGGCTGGAGAAATCCGGATACGGCCCCTCCCCGCTCCTTCCGGCTCGGGACCGATCGGCCCCTCCCTCCCTGCGTCATGCTGAGGAGCGTCGCGCAGCGATGCGTCTCGAAGCACGCTCGGACCTGTTGGGGCGTGTTTCGAGGCGCGGCCTCCAGACGCTCCTCAGCATGACGCAGGGAGGGAGGCCTCTGTCCCGTCAGGCTCTGAGGAGGAAAGCTCCCCGGCCGCAACTGCGAGGCGCGGACCGGATCGTGGCTGTCGGCGGCGACGAAGCGGAGGACGCGCCGGGGACCGAACCGCGCCACGAGACGGTCGACGAGATCGGAGACCTCGTCCTCCTCGACCGCCCGGCCGTCCAGCCCCGCCTGCGCCTGGGCGAGCGGCTCGACGACGGGGATGGAAAGCCTGACGAGGTCGAAGCCGAAGCCGGGATCGAGCGGGTCGGCGAGCGCGTCGAGCTTCTCGCGGAGGAGGCGCAGGATGGCCGGGGCGTCGCGCGAGGGACGGCCCGTCGAGACGGCGATGCGCCGCGCCGCCCCGTCCGTCCGGAAGACATCCGCCTCGAAGACCCGCCCACCCCGGCCCTCCGCCTCCAGCCGCGCGACGGCCTCCCGCACGAGGTCGTCCAGCACCTGCTCGACCATGGTCAGGTCGCCGATCGGCTCGGCGAGGAGCCTGTCCATCCGGTAGGGCGGCGGCGGGCGCAGGGGCGTGAGCCGGAGATCCTCGCGGCCGAGGAGCCGCCGGAGGCGGGCATTGATCTCCTCGCCGAAGCGCGACGCCAGCGCGGCCGAGGGCAGATCGGCGAGATCGCCGATGCGTTTCAGACCCGCGCGCGACAGCGCGATCCGCTCCGTCTCCGCGAGGCCGAGGGCGGCGACCGGCAGGGGGCGCAAGGCCAGCCCTTCCTCTCCCGGAGGCACGATCGCAACCCGTCCATGGCGTGCGAGGGAGCGGGCGGCCTCCGGCGTGCCCGCCAGCGCGGCCCGCACGGTGAGGCCGCCGGCGCGAAAGAGGCGCAGGACATCGTCCCGCAGGCGCTCCTCGCCGCCGAAGAGAGCCGCGCAGCCCGTCACGTCGAGGATCAGCCCGTCCGGCGGCGCGGGCGCGACGAGCGGCGTCCAGCGGTCGCAGATCTGCGCAAGCCGCACGAGGAAGGCCGCATCCTCCTCCGGCTCATGGTCGCGCACGGCGAGGTTCGGCACCCGGGCGCGCGCATCGGCGAGGGCGAGCCCCGGCGAAATCCCAAGCGCCAGCGCCTCCCGGCTCGCCGCCGCGATCCGCAGCGCGCCCTTGACGGGGGTCGCGAGGACGAGGGGAGTTGGTGCGCCCTCACCCGGCGAGGCGCCAGGGCGTTCCGTCCGCTGCCGCGACCGTTCGATCGGCAGGAAGGGGAACCACAGGGCGAGGTAGCGGCGGGGCCGCGAAGGACAGGCTGTCACGATCCCACTCCAGACGCCAATGCCGGGGCGGACATCCCGCCCGATGACGCAACAACTCGACATCGAAGGCCGGCGGACCGGGAGCACCCGCCTCGAGCGGGGTCGAGGACGCCGCCTCGACGCTCCAGCGGCTCGCGGCCGCGCTCGGCTGGGGGGCGGCGCCCCGGCGGATGAGGACGAGCGTCACCCCGGACCCCGCCGCCGCGAGACCGAGCCGCCGGCTCGCCCGGAGATCGGCGACCTTCGGCTCGCCCCAGATCTCGGCGAGGACAGCCCCGATCGCGGCGCAGCGGACGGCCTCGTGGGCGGCCCGCAGGACGCCGGTCGCGTCCCGGGGCCTGACGACGACGATCCGGTCGGGATCGCCGCCGAATTCCGCGATGCCCTCCCCGTGGAGGGCACCGGTCTCGACATCGACGAAATCCTGCCGGGCCCAGACGAGCGGCCGCCCCTCCCCGGCCCGGAGCGCGAGGCAGAGCCCGAAACCCGCCGCCGACGCGCTGACCGAGACGCGGCGGGCATAGACCTCATGCAGCGCGCCCCGCGCGAGCCCGCCGCCCAGCGGGCCGTCGATCCCCGGCTCGCCGAAGGCGAAGAGATCGGCGGGCCGGAGGGCGGAATCGGGTTCGAGCGCCGCGATGGCGCGTTTCAACGCAGACAGATCGGGCATGGCGGAAGGTCATAATGTTCCTGGTTTGTTCTTATAACGCTCCTGCCCGATGAAAGAGTCAAGGCAGCCGGAGCGGCCGGAATGCCGCCCGCCCTCCCCGAAAGCGGAAGCTCGCCCTCGCGCCCTCAGGCTGCGTCTCCCTTCAGACGCGCGAGTTCGGCCCGCAGGCTCGCATTCTCCGCCAGGAGCGGGCGGACGGCGTGCCGGACCTCGGCCTGCGTGAAGCGCGGCTCGATGAATTGCGGACAGTTCCAGTCGAAGCCCACGACGTCGATGACCATGACGGCCTCGGCTGCCGGAGCGTCGGGATGCGCGACGCGGGCGACGAGGTCCGGATCCTCCGAGGCGGGGACGAGGCGGGCATGGCCGATGAGCTTGAGGCGGCGGCGCGCCGCATAATCCATCGCGAAGAGGGCCACCCGCTCCCGCTCGATCAGGTTGCCGCGCGAGATGTACTGGCGGTTGCCGGCATAGTCGCCGAAGCCGATCCGGTTGTCGCCGAGGGCCCTGATGAAGCCCACCGGCCCGCCGCGGTGCTGGATATAGGGCCAGCCCTCCGCGGCGACGCTGGCGAGATAGACGCTGTCACGGGCGGCCAGGAACGACAATTCCCGCTCCGTCAGCGCATCGCGATCCTCCGGCGAGGCGGCTTCGCGCCTCGCATAGCTGGCTCGCGAGCCGGCTTCCGCCTGAAGCGCACGCGCCGTCTCGCCGAAGAGGTGATGGAAATAGGCCTTGGACATGGTCGGAAGATAATCGCTTCACTCGGCGCCTATAATAAGCCAAGCGTTCACTTCAGAATTCCACTTTACGGAATAATTGCGGAGCCCTGCCGATGGACCGCTTCGCGGCTTTGCAGACCTTCGTCGCCGTTGCGGATCAGGGCGGCTTCGCCGCGGCCGCACGCCATCTCGGCTCCTCCCCGCCTGCCGTGACGCGCATGATCGCCGCGCTCGAACGGCATCTCGGGGTCTCGCTGTTCCGCCGCTCGACCCGCAGCCTCGCCCTGACCGGCGAGGGCGTCGCCCTGCTCGACCGGGCGCGCGAGATCCTGGCCGAACTGCAGGAGACGGAGCGCGTCGTGATGGGCGGGCAGTCGACCCCTCAGGGCGAGTTGCACGTCACGGCCCCCGTCGTCTTCGGCCGCCTGCACGTCCTCCCTGTCCTCGCGAGCCTCCTCGCCGGATATCGGGAGATGAAGGCGCGGCTCATGCTGCTCGACCGCAACATCCGCCTCGTCGAGGAGGGGATCGACGTGGCCGTCCGGATCGGCGAGTTGCAGGACAGCAGCCTCCGGACGGTCGCCATCGGATCGGTGCGGCAGGTCATCGTCGCGAGCTCGGCCTATCTCGCCGACAGGGGCCGTCCGGCTCGGCCGCAGGATCTTGCCGGGCACGATCTCATCGCAGGCGACACCATCCGGACCGGCGCTCAATGGCGCTTCGGACCCGGGATGGACGCCATCCGGATCGCGCCGCGGCTGACCGTGACCTCGATCGACGCCCAGATCGCCGCCGCTGCGGCAGGGCTCGGGATGACGAACGTGCTGAGCTACCAGGCCGCCGAGGCCCTCGCCGCGGGCACGCTCTGCAGCGTGCTGGACGACCATGCCCCGCCCCCGGTTCCGGTCCACCTGCTGTTCCATGCCAGCCGCGCCCGGATGCCCGCCCTCCGTCTCTTCATCGACGGCATGCGCGAACGCGCCCGGGCCGGCTGGGACTGACCGCCCGCCCCCCGCCGGCAGATGACGGCCGCCTACCCCCTCGCCCGCATCCGGACGGTCGCGACGGCGATGGCGAAGGCCAGAGTGAGAAAGGCCGCCGCGGCGGCAAAGGGCGCCTGCGGCGAGACCTGATGCAGCACCGCACCGATCAGGGGGCCGATCATCAGGCCGAAGCCCTGGGCGATCATGTTGCAGCCCGCCGCCTTGCCCTGCGCTCCCGTCCCGGAGCGAAGACTGATGATCGCGAGATTGCCGGGAAAGATGCAGCCGAGCGCAGCACCGAACAGGGCGAGGACGGCCGTGATCTCGCCATAGCTCCGCGCCCAGCCGCAGAGCAGCATGGCGAGGGCGCCGAGGGCCGTGCCGACGACCAGCAGATGCTCGGGCCTGCCGAGGAAGAAGCGCATCACCAGCGTCTGCACCACGACCATCGCCAGCGCCGCCAGCATCAGCGCCCGGCCCGCCCGCGCGATCGAGGCCTCGGACGAGAAGCCGAGGACGTCCTGAAGCTGCAGCGCCAGGACCTGCTGGACGATGCTGTAGGAGGAAAATGCGACGAGGGTGATGGCCATGCAGGGCCAGATGCGCCCGATCTCGAGGCGGCCGGCCTCCGCCTCGCGCGCGTGCCGGGCGGGCTCCGGGAGCAGCAGGAGCATCGCCGCGAAGGCGAGGCCGACGAGCCCCGCGACCAACCCGAAGGCGAGCATGAAGCGATCGGCCAGTTGCCAGGCGAGCAGGGCCCCTCCGATGGCGCCGAGGCCGTAGGCGGCTCCGATCAGCCCCATCCCGCCGGCCCGCCGATCGGGCGGGGTCGTATCGGCCATGTAGGCCTGAGCCGCCGGCAGCAGGCCGGCCGTGACCAGCATCTGAGCGACGCGAGCGGCAAAGAACAACCCGAAGGCCGCGGCGACGGGAATCGCATCGTCGAGCCGCAGGCCGACCACCGCTCCGAATGCGCAGGGCCCGAGCGCGCCGCCCGCGAGGCCCGCCAGCAGAACCGGCCGGCGCCCGATCCGTTCGCTGAGATAGCCCCAGATCGGCGCCGCGACGATCAGCACGAGCGCCGAGACGCTGAGGATCGAGGCAGTCTCGATATCGGAGAAACCGAGGCGCCGTCCCATCGGCGGCAGCACGGCCAGGAGGAAGGTCTGTCCGACCACGTTGCTGAACAAAGCGAAGAAGATCGCGGCCTGCCCCATCCTCGGCGACCTGAGACGTGTGGTTGTCGGCAAAGTCTGCGGCCCTCCCATCGCGACGGCTTCATAACCCGGCCGCCGCAACAGGGAAGAGCCCGCCGACGCTTCGTTGACCGGCGGGTTCGGCGCCGCTAAGCCCCGATCCGAGCAGGACAGGATAACCTTCGTGGGCAAGGCATCTCCCGAGCGCGGCGGCTCAGGGGAGCGGACAGGGTCCGACGCCCTCCTCTACAGCCGCATCGCCAATACGATCCGCACCGAGATCGCGCTCGGCCAGTTCCCGGTCGACTCGTGGCTGCCGACCGAGGCGAAGCTGTGCGAGCGGTTCGGGGTCAGCCGGCACACCGTGCGCGAGGCGTTGCGCATCCTCGGCGATCTGGGCCTCGTCGAGCGTCGGCAGGGCGCCGGAACCCGCGTCATCGCGCGCGCTGAGCCCTCGGACTACGTGCACAGCCTGCACACGCTGTCGGAAATCTTCCAGTACACGCGCGACACGCGCCTCGAGATCGGCGACGTTTCGATCGTGGAGGTGTCGCCGCAAACCGGCGGGGACGACATTCCGGCGGCTCCGGATTCCCGCTGGCTGAAGATCACGGGCGTCCGCCGCACGACGGCGACGCGCGAGGATGTCAGCTATTCGATCGTGTTCGTGCACCTGCGCTTCGCGCCGGCCCTGCACGACATCCGCGATCAGACCGGCCCGGTCTATGCGACCATCGAAGAGCGGACCGGGGAACTCGTCATCGAGGCCCGCCAGGTGATCACGGGCGGCACGCTGCCGGCGGCGGCGGCGGACGCTCTCGGCGTCCCGCAGGGGACCGCCGGCATTCGCGTCATCCGGCGCTATCTCGACATCGGCGGCGGACCGATGCTGACCTCGATCAACTGGCACCTCGCCGACAGCTTCACCTACGCGATCACCCTGCGCCGCGACGCGGGGATTTAGCCGGTCGCGCCGTCACGGGGCTCCGAGGCGTCGTCGCGCGGCGGACCGAACGCCAGCAGGAGACGGCGAGGGCAAGGCCGAGCACAAGGCCGACGGCCGTCGTCAAGACACCCAGGACCGGGGCGAAGAGCCGCCGGACCAGGGAGGCGGGCAGGACCGCGCCGGGCTCCCGGGGATCGTAGAGGACCTCGGTCGGCGTGCCGTCGTCCGGCACCAGGAAGTCGCCCATGACCGGATAGCGCGTCTTGACGATGCCCCCGTCCTCCGTCCGGAACTCCACCACCGCCCACCGGTCACGGTTGCGGCCATGACCGGGCGCGCTGGTGCCGAGGCTCGTGCCGGTGGCACGCTTCATCGTCGCGGCGCGCCTTTCCTGTTCGACGATCTTCGCCCCTCCGACATAGAGCAGCCCCGCCGCGACGACGCTCAGCAGCACACCCAACACCATCCGATACAAGCCGATCTCCCCTCCGATCGAGGCGAACCTACCGTAGCCGTGCGCAGGCGGCGAGGACGACGCGCTGTCCGGCTCAGCGAGAGCTCTTCGAGATCGCGGTCTTTGGCTGGCCCGCCGGATGTGCCAGAAGACCGGCCCAAGGGCCGGATTCCGGCACCCGAGGGGGGTATCGTTGACCGACATCCGGCTCGTCGACGTCAAGAAGGAGTGGGACGAGGCCGTCGCCCTCCACGGCATCGATTTCGCGGTCGGTGCCGGCGAGTTCGTCGCTCTGCTCGGTCCGTCCGGCTGCGGAAAGTCGACGACGCTCCGACTGATCGCGGGGCTCGACCATCCGAGCGCCGGCCGCATCCTCATCGGCGGACGCGACGTCACCGACCTGGCGCCCTCGAAGCGGGGCATCGCGATGGTGTTCCAGAGCTACGCCCTGTTCCCGCATCTGAGCGTCGCCGAGAACATCATCTTCGGCCTGCGCGTCCGCAAGGTCGGCACCGCCGACCGCGAGGCGCGCCTCGCGCGGGCGGCCGACATGCTCGGCCTCGGAGCCCTGCTTGACCGCAAGCCCTCGCAGCTCTCGGGCGGCCAGCAGCAGCGCGTCGCCCTCGCCCGCGCGATCGTCGCGGAAGCGGGCGTCTGCCTGATGGACGAGCCGCTCTCGAACCTCGACGCCCAGCTCCGCCTCGAGATGCGGCGCGAGATCCGGGCGCTGCAGCAGCGGCTCGGCATGACCATGGTCTACGTCACGCACGACCAGTCGGAAGCGATGACGATGGCCGACCGCATCATCCTCATGCGGAGCGGCCAGATCGAGCAGAACGGCACGCCGGCCGAGCTCTACGAGACCCCCGCGACATCCTTCGCGGCGCGGTTCATCGGCAGCCCGCCGATGAACGTGATCGCCGCCGGCAGCCTCGCTGACGTCTCGTGGATCCGCCTGCCGGGCGAGGCGGACGGCCTCGCCTGCGGCATCCGGGCCGAAGCCGTGCGGATCGACGCGGAGGGCGTCCCGGCGGAGGTCATCGCGGCCGAGTATCTCGGCGCCGACACGCTGATCGAGACCCGGATCGGGCAGGATCCCGTCGTCGTGCGGGTGGCCGGACGCCGTGACGCGAAACCCGGGGAGAGGCTCGGCCTCGCCTGGTCACCCGAGGCTGCCCACTGGTTCGAGCAGGAGGGCGGACGGCGCCTGTGACGCCGTGCGAGACGAAAGTGACGGTTCGGATCGCCCAACCGTCACGGAACCGATAAGAAGACCTGAGAAAGCGCAAACGCTCGGATCGAGAGAGGGACCATGGACAGGCGCGAATTCATCGTCGGGACAGCCGCAGCTCTGGGGGCCGGCGTCGCATCGCCAGCCATCGCCCAGGGCACGACGGACGTCTCGTTCTTCTTCCCCGTGGCCGTGGGAGGACCGATCACGAAGCTGATCGACGCCTATGCCGCCGAATTCGGGAAGGAGAACCCCTCGATCAAGGTGACGCCGACCTATGCCGGCACCTACCAGGAGACGATCGTCAAGGTTCTCACCGCCCATAAGAGCGGCATCCCGCCGACGCTCTCCGTGCTGCTGTCGACCGACATGTTCACGATGATCGACGAGGAGGCCGTCACTCCCTTCGACGGCTTCCTGAAGAGCGCCGAGGACAAGGCCTGGCTGCAGGGCTTCTACCCGGCCTTCATGCTGAACAGCCAGTCCGAGGGAAAGACCTGGGGCATCCCGTTCCAGCGTTCGACGATCGTGCTCTACTGGAACAAGGAGGCCTTCAAGGAGGCCGGCCTCGATCCCGACAAGGCGCCCGCGAACTGGGCCGAGCACGTCGCCTTCGCCGAGAAGCTGACCAAGCGCGACGGCGGCAACACCCAGCAATGGGGCACGCAGATCCCGACGACCGGCTTCGCCTATTGGCTGCTGCAATCGCTCGCGATCCAGTCCGGCTCGGTCCTCGCCAACCAGGAGGGCAACAAGACCGCCTTCGACGCGCCCGCGACGCTCGAAGCCCTGACCTACCTCGTCGACCTCGCGCGCAAGCACAAGGTGATGGCGCCGGGCACGATCGACTGGGGGACGACGCCGCGCGACTTCTTCGAGCGGAAGACCGCCATGATGTGGACGACGACGGGCAACCTGACCAACGTCCGCAACAACGCCAAATTCCCCTTCGGCGTCGCCATGCTCCCCGCCAACAAGCGGCGCGGCTCGCCGACGGGCGGCGGCAATTTCTACCTGTCGAAGAAGGCGACCCCGGCCCAGCAGGAAGCGGCGGTCAAGTTCGTCCGCTGGATCACCCAGCCCGAACGCGCGGCCAAGTGGAGCATCGACACGGGCTACGTCGCCGTGAGCCCTGGGGCCTACGAGACGCCGGTCATGAAGGAGCACCTGAAGACCTTCCCGCCGGCTGCCGTCGCACGCGACCAGCTCGAATTCGCGCTCGCCGAACTCTCGACGCACGAGAACCAGCGCGTGACGAAGGCCCTCGAGGACAACATCCAGGCGGCCGTCAACGGCACGAAGGCGCCGGAGAAGGCGCTGGCGGATGCCCAGGCCGAGGCCGAGCGCATCCTGAAGGCCTATCGCTGAGGTATCAGTCCCGTTGACGCGTCCGTCTTGACGCGGCTAGCGTCGCGTCAAGACGGAGCCACCCGATGGGTAAGCCTCTGAACATCCGTGACCCGCGCGCCCACGACCTCGCGCGGCAGCTCGCGACCCTCCGCCAGACGGGTCTCGAGGAAGCGGTCGTCGGCGCGCTGGAGAGCGAGTTGCGGCGGGAGCGGGAAGCCATCCCGCTGGCGGAGCGGCTCGCGCGGATCGCAGAGCGTCTTCAAGCCAAGGCGAAACCCGGCGGTCGGGATATCTCGGAGGACGAGCGCGACGAGATGTGGACGCGCTTTTGAATGTTCGTCGACACGTCGGCCATCGTCGCCATCCTGTCTCGCGAGACTGACGCCGACGACCTCTCGGCGAAGCTTGAAGCCGCGCAGACGCGCCTGACATCGCCGCTGGTGCGCCTCGAAGCCTGCATGGTCCTGGCGACGAAGCTCAGGATGGATCCAGCGGACGTCGAGCCGGAACTCGACGAGTTCTTCCTCGAAACCGGGATTTCCGTCGTGCCGATCGATGACGAGACAGGACGGCTCGCGGTCGCAGCTTTCAGGCGTTATGGCAAAGGACGCGGCTCGCCGGCCCGCCTGAACCTCGCCGATTGCCTCTCCTACGCCTGCGCACGCCAGCACAACGTCCCGATCCTCTTCAAAGGCCGTGACGTCAGCCATACGGACATCCCTGCCGCCTCATGACGACCCGCTACCGCGAGACGCTGATCGGCTGGGGCCTTCTCGCCCCGGCGATGATCCTGCTCGTCGCCTTCACGCATTGGCCGGCCCTCGCGAGCCTGATCGAGAGCTTCACCTCGACCGCGCGACCGCGCCGTCCGTCGCGCTTCGTCGGCCTCGACAATTACGAGCAGATCCTCGCCGATCCGGTCTTCTGGCGCGCGCTCGGCAACAACCTGATCTATGCGGCCGGCACGATCCCGCTCTCGATCGGGATCGCCATGCTGATGGCGCTGTGGATCAACGACCGCATCCCGGGCCGCACCTTCGCGCGCGTGGCCTATTTCACGCCGACCGTGCTGCCGATGATCGCGGTCGCCAATATCTGGCTGTTCTTCTTCACCCCCCAATACGGGCTGCTGGAGCAGGTGACGGGAGCCTTCGGCCTGCCCTCGCATAACTGGCTCGGCTCGCCCGACACGGCGCTGGCGGCCGTCACGATCGTCGCGATCTGGAAGGAAGCCGGCTTCTTCATGATCTTCTACCTCGCGGCGCTCCAGGCGATCCCGCCGGTGCTCGCCGAGGCGGCCAATCTCGAGGGCGCCTCCCGCTGGACGTTCTTCCGGCGCGTCCAGTTCCCGCTGCTCATGCCGACGACCCTGTTCGTGCTGATCAACGCCGTCATCAACGCCTTCCGGATGATCGACCAGATCTTCGTCATGACGCGGGGCGGGCCGGACAACGCGACGACGCTCGTCCTCTACTACATCTACCAGACGGGCTTCTCCTTCTGGGACACGTCGTACGCGGCCGCGCTGACGGTCGTGCTCCTCGCCATCCTCGGCCTCGCAGCCGCCATCCAGTACGGCGTGCTCGAGCGGCGGGTGCATTACCGATGAGCGGGACGGCGTCGCCCCCTCATCCGCTCCGCGATGCCACCTTCTCCCGCAAGGGGAGAAGGAGCCAGGCGGCAGGCCCCTCGAACCCCTACGAGCCGGCCGGTTTCTCCGCCGCGCTGCAATCTGTCGGCGCGATCCTGCTGGCGATCCTCTGGATCCTGCCGCTGCTCTTCTGCGTCTGGGCGGCCTTCCACGCGATCGAGGACACGACGCGGTTCTCGCTCGCGGCGCCCTGGACGCTCGAGAACTTCCGCCGGGCCTGGGAGGCTGCGCCCTTCGCGCGCTATTTCCTGAACACCTTCGTGCTGGTGACGATGATCCTCGCGGGTCAGTTGGTCCTTTGCACGCTCGCCGCCTATGCCTTCGCGCGCTTCGCCTTCGTCGGACGCGAGATCGCCTTCGCACTGGTCCTCGCGCAGCTCATGATCATGCCGGACGTGCTGCTGGTGGAGAACTACCGCACGATGAGCCGGCTCGGGCTGATCGACACGATCCCCGGCATCGCCCTCCCCTATATCGCCTCGGCCTTCGGCATCTTCCTCCTGCGCCAGACCTTCCGCACCATCCCGCGCGAGCTCGACGACGCGGCGCGGGTCGAGGGCGCGTCCGCCGTGCAGATCCTGCTTCGCGTCTACGTCCCGCTCGCGAAACCAATCTACATCGCCTACGGCCTCGTCTCGGTCTCGTTCCACTGGAACAACTTCCTGTGGCCGCTGATCGTGACGAATTCCGTCGAGGCGCGGCCCCTGACGGTCGGGCTGCAGATCTTCTCCTCCGGCGACCAGGGCGTCGACTGGTCGATCATCTGCGCGGCGACGCTGATGACCTCCGCGCCGCTGCTCGTCGCCTTCCTGCTGTTCCAGCGCCAATTCGTGCAGAGCTTCATCCGGGCGGGCATCCGCTGAGGCGGCCGGCATGAAGCTCCTCACCTGGAACATCCAGTGGGGCCTCGGCCTCGACGGCAGGGTCGATCTGGCGCGGATCGTCCGCCATGCCCGCGATCTCGGCGATCCCGACATCCTCTGCCTGCAGGAGGTCGCCGACAACATGCCCGACCTCGAAGGCCAGGGCGGCGCGGACCAGTTCGCAGAACTCGCCGCCTTGCTGCCGGATCACCGGCCGGTGATCGGTGCGGGGGTCGAAACCTACGACGAAGACGGGCGCCGTCGCCGCTTCGGCAACCTCATCCTCTCCCGGCTTCCCGTCAGGCAGGTCATCCGCCACGCCCTCCCCTGGCCGGGAACACCCGGCCTCAACATGCCCCGGACGCTGATCGAAACCATGATCGAGGCGCCGTTCGGCCCCGTTCGGGTGATGACGACCCATCTCGAATATTTCTCGGGCGATCTGCGCGCGCTGGCGGTGGATGCGATCCGAGCGGCGCATGAGGATGGCGCGAGCCGGGCCGTGACGCTGCGCGAGACCGGGGCGGGACCCTATGCGCCGACGCCCGCCTCCGGCTCGGCCATCCTCACCGGCGATTTCAACATGCGGCCCGACGATCCGACCCGGATGCGGCTCCTCGCCCCCTTCCCCGATGGGACTCCCGCCTTCCGCGACGCCTGGGTCCTTCGCCACGGCGACGTCCCGCACCCGCCCTCGTTCTGCATCGCCGACCGGCGCTACGGCGAGCCCCATTGCGCCGACCATGTCCTCGTGACGGGCGATCTCGCGCGCCGCGTCGCCGCAATCGCGTACGATACCGAGACGCGCCTGTCCGATCACCAGCCCGTCCTCCTGACGATCGATTGACGAGACGCCGGCCGATCGTCAGGCGGCCCTCGCGTCTTCCTTGACGAGGTCGGCGCCCTTCTCGCCGATCATGAGCGATGAGGCATACGTATTGGCCGAGGGCATGTTCGGCATGATGGAGGCGTCGATCACGCGCAGGCCGCGGAGACCGTGGACGCGCAGGCGATCGTCGACGACGCTCGTCGGGTCCGACGATGGCCCCATCCGCGCGGTGCCGATCAGGTGGAAGCCGGAGGCGCCGTTCTCGCGCGCGAAAGCCAGGAGATCCTCGTCGCTCGTCACGTCCCGCCCGGGCAGGGTCTCGGCTTCGACGAAGGGCGACAGCTCGGGCGCCGCGAGCAGCCTCCGGACGAGCTTGAGCCCGCCGAGAAGCGTGTCCTGGTCGTAGGTATCCTTGAGATAGTTGGGCTGGATCTCCGGATCGACCCAGAGATCGCTCGAGACCGCCCTGACCCAGCCCGAGCTGTGCGGGCGGTGCTGGGAGACCCCGACCGTCATGCCGGGATAGTCGTCGAAGACGTAATTCCGGCCCTGCTTGTAGCTACCGGGGGAGAACATGATCTGGAGGTCGGGCTGTTCGAGCCCCGGCCGGGACATCCAGAACCCGTAGACATGGGACGGGACGGTCGCCAGGATGCTCGGCCGGCCGAGGGCCCAGCGAGCGATCTGACCGAGCAGGCGGGGGCCGCGGGCGAGTTCGTTCAGCGTGACGGTGCCGGCCTTCGCCCGCGCGACCGCCCGGATCGAGTAATGGTCGCGCAGGTTCTGTCCGACTCCGGGCAGGCCGTGCCGGATCTCGATGCCGAGCGGTCTCAGCACATCCTCCGGCCCGATCCCGGACAATTGCAGGAGACGGGCCGTATTGGCGGTCCCCGCAGACACGATGACCTCCCGCCGCGCATGGACCAGTCGCGGCGTCCCGCCGCGCGCCGTGAGGTACCGGACCCCTGTCGCCCGCCCATCCGCCAGCACGATCCCGCAGGCGCGGGCATTCGTGCGCAGGTCGACGCGCCCCCGGCGGACCGCCGGCATCAGGTAGGCGCGGCCCGAACTCAGCCGCCAGCCGCGATGGATGGCGCGCTGGTAATATCCGACCCCCGCCTGATCGCCGCTGTTGTAGTCGGGATTGCGCGGGATCCCGAGTGCCTCGGCACCCGCGATAAAGGCCTCGGAGACCGGGTGGATCCAATCCATATCCGTCACCGGGACGGCCCCGTCCCGGCCCCGCGTCTCCTCGCTGCCGAAGCCGACGCGCCGCTCGGACTTGCGGAAATACGGCAACAGGTCCGCATAGCCCCAGCCGCGATTGCCGCGCTGGGCCCATTCGTCGAAATCGGCCGGCTGACCGCGATTGTAGATCATGCCGTTGACGGAGCCGGAGCCGCCAAGGACGCGCCCCTGCGTCACGTTCACCTGCCGACCCGCCGTATAGGCGGCCGGGGCCGTCTTGAACTGCCACGTATAGGCCGGATTGAAGAGCGTCTTGATGAAGCCCGCCGGGATGTGGACGAAGGGGGTGTGGTCCATCGGACCCGCTTCGAGAACGCAGACCGTGCAGCCCCCGGCCTCCGCCAGACGAGCCGCCACGATGGAACCCGCCGCTCCGGAGCCGACCACCACGTAGTCGAAATGGTCGCCCTCTTCCGCCTGCTCCACCCTGAACCTCCCGACCCGATTTTTCGAACGCCCCGACAACGGCCGGAGACTTGGCCGATTATATTGTCAGACCAGCAGATTGTCAGGCTATAATCCATTGGATAGTCACATGGCAGCGGCGTCCGACAGACGCGCCGGGAGGAAATCATGACGTTGTCCAGAAGGCGCGCGACCGCGCTCATTTCTGCCACCGGGCTTGCAGGCCTGCTGCCGCGGACCACGCAGGCCCAACCCTCCGAGATCAAGGTCGGCCTCCTGGTCCCTCTGTCCGGCCCGTGGTCGCGCGGCGGCGAAGTCATGCTGAAGGGCGCCAAGCTCGCCATCGAGCACATCAACGACGCAGGCGGCGTGAAGGCGATCGGTGGGGCCAAGCTCAAGCTGATCGTTCACGATGCAGGCGATTCGACCGAGAAGGCCAAGAACGCCGCGCAGCGCATGGTGGCTCAGGAAGGCGACATCGTCGCGATGAGCGCCGCCTATCTCAGCTCTTTCACGCTCGCCGCCACCGAAGTGACGGAACGGGCCAAGATCCCGGTCCTCACGGTCGCCTATTCCGACCTGCTGACGGATCGCGGCTTCCGCTACGTCTTCCAGACCTCGCCGACGGCGATCCAGCAGGCGCAGGATTCGCTGCCCGAACTCATCAAGCTGGCCGAGCAGACCACGGGCAAGAAGCCAAAGACCGTCGCCATCGTGATGGACAACACGGCCGCCTCCGTCTCCTTCATCAAGCCGATCAAGGAGACCTTCCTCAAGCAGCTCAATCTCAACCTCGTCGTCGATGAAACCTTCACGCCGCCGCTCGCCGATGCGACGCCCCTCGTCCAGCGGATCCGCTCGGCGCGGCCCGATCTCGTCCTCCTGCTGCCGACGGTCATCTCCGATTGCAAGCTGCTGCTCGAGAAGATGAACGAGTTCGGCATCGGCCGCGGCCGTATCCCGACCATCTCGAGCGGCACTGCGATCGCGGAGCCCGACATGGTGCAGAACGTGCCGACCGAGCTTCTCGAAGGCCTGATGTCGGTGGTCGCGAACTGGAACACGAAGGGGACGCAGGAACTCGCCGCCGAATACGTCCAGAAATCGGGCGAGCTCTGGATGACCCAGAGCGCGATGAGCGCCTACGGCGAGATGTGGATCATGAAGGAGGCGCTGGAACGGTCCGGGAAAGCCGACCGGGAAGCCGTCGCGGAGGCATTGCGCGGCCTCGATCTCACGGACGGCCCGGCACGCTTCTTCCCAGGCACGCGTATCAAGTTCGACGACAAGGGACGCCGCACCGATGCCGGCATCTACATCGTTCAATGGCAGGGCGGGAAGGCGATCACCGTCTATCCGCCGCAGGACGCCCTGGCCAAGCCGGTCTGGCCGACGAAGTAGCCGGCGGACGACCGTTGGCCTCGGCCCCGGCTCCGTTCTTCCGAACGACGCCGGCAGGCGGGCGCCCTCTTGCGGCGCGCCCGCCATGAGGCTCTGATGTCCTCCTCGATCAGGCATGTCCGCCGCCCGGGCGATGGCGTCTTCCCGGGGGGTGCTTGCCGTCGATCAAGGCGAGGCGGAAACAGGCCGTGAGAAATCCCTATGACGTGCTCGGCGTCGCCACGACGGCATCCGCCGCCGAGATCCAGAAGGCCTATCGGGCCCTCGCCAAGAAGCTGCACCCGGACCTGAACCCCGGAGACAAGACGGCCGAGGACAAGTTCAAGGAGGTGGCCTCGGCCTACGACCTCCTCGGGGATGCCGACAAGCGCAAGCGCTTCGACGACGGCGAGATCGACGCCTCCGGCGCGGAGCGTCCGCAGCAGCCCTTCTACCGGGATTACGCGACGACCGGCGACGGCCACGGCTACAGCAGCAGCGCCGGCTTCGCCGATTTCATGGATGGGGACGACGCCTTCGCCGAACTCCTGCGGCGGAACCAGCGCGCCCGCGCGAACCGGCGGGGCGAGGACCTGCATTACCGGCTCGCGGTCGATTTCGTCGATTCGATCTCGGGAGCGACCCGGCGGATCACGCTGCCGGAGGGCGGCACGCTCGACGTGAAGATCCCACCCGGCCTCGTCGACGGCCAGACCCTGCGCCTCAAGGGCAAGGGCATGCCCGGCATGGGAGCGGGCGCCCCCGGAGACGCGCTCATCGAGATCGAGGTCCTGCCCGATCCGCGCTTCGCCCGGGAGGGGGACGACATCTCGCTCGAGCTGCCGATCTCCCTTGCGGAGGCCGTGCTCGGCGCCCGCATCGTCGTGCCGACGCCGACCGGCGAGGTCTCGATGGCCGTCCCGAAAGGGTCGAATACCGGCACGGTCCTGCGCCTGCGCGGCAAGGGCGCGCCGCGCCGGGACGGCGGCTTCGGCGATGAGTACGTGAGGCTCAAGGTCGTTCTGCCGAAGCCTCCGGATCCGGAACTCGAGGCCTTCGTGAGCACTTGGAGCAAGGCCGGAGACTACAACCCGCGCGAGGGCGACACGCCATGATCATGAGCAGGCAGGACTTCCTGGCATGTTCGGGCCTCGAGGGGCAGACGCTCGAAATCTGGCTCGAACAGCGCTGGATCATCCCGGAACCGTCGGGCGAGGGAGCCGCCTTCTCCGACCGCGATGTCGCGAGGGCGCGCCTCATCCAGGAGCTGATCCGCGATTTCGGCGTCAATCATGAGGGCGTCGACGTGATCCTTCACCTGACGGACCAGTTGCACGGCCTGCGGCAGGCGCTGTCCGAACTCCGCAGCGAGAACCTCGGGCGGAAGCCGGCACCGCAACCCCTCTAGCCGGTGCGGCACCTTCCGGCCCGGGAGCGTTTCTTCTCCGGGCGCCACAGTTCGGAGACATGAATGAGCCGTCGTTCAGGACGCGATCCCTCGCATCACGTCGTCGTGGTCGGAATCGGCTTCGGCGGCCTCGAGGTGACGCATCGCCTCGGACGCGCGGATGCCAATGGCGGCCTTCGCATCACGGCGATCGACCGGAGCAACCACCACCTCTTCCAGCCGCTGCTCTACCAGGCCGCGACCGCGTCCCTGGCGCCGTCGGAGATCGCCTGGCCCATCCGGTCGCTGCTCCGCGACTACGGCAACGTCACGACGCTGCTCGGCGACGTCGTCGGGGTGGACCGCGAGCGGAACGCGGTCCTGCTGGCCGATGGAGACGCGATTCCCTTCGACACGCTGATCCTCGCCACCGGAGCGGGGCACGCCTATTTCGGGCATGACGAATGGGAGGCCTACGCGCCCGGACTGAAGACGCTCGACGATGCCACCGGCATACGGGGCAAGATCCTCACCGCCTTCGAAAAGGCGGAGCGAACGGCAGACGAAGCGGAGCGCGAGGCGCTTCTCACCTTCGCGGTCATCGGCGGCGGCCCCACCGGCGTCGAGGTCGCCGGGATGATCGCCGAGCTCGCGCACGAGACGCTCCGGCCCGATTTCCGCGACTTCGACACGCGCAAGGCCCGCGTGATCCTCATCGAGGCCGGCCCGCGCATCCTGTCCGGCTTCCGCGAGGACCTCTCGACCTATGCGCGGACCGCCCTGGTGAACCGGTCCGTCGAGGTGATGCTGGGCGAACCCGTCTCGAACTGCACGGCGGACGGCGTCCAGGTCGGCGACCGCTTCATCCCGGCGAGGACCATCGTCTGGGCGGCCGGCGTCTCCGCCTCGCCGGCCGCACAATGGCTCGACGCTCCGGCCGATCGCGCCGGACGCGTTCAGGTGCAGCCCGACCTCACGGTCCCGGACCGTCCGAACATCTTCGTCATCGGCGACACCGCGACCCTCGCGATGCCCGACGGCACGCCCGTTCCCGGCATCGCCCCGGCTGCCAAGCAGGAGGGGCGCTACGTCGCCGAGGTCATCGAGGCCCGGCTCAGGGGACAGCCCGCCCCGGGTCCGTTCCGCTACAAGGATTCCGGCAGCCTCGCGACGATCGGCAAGCGCGCCGCCGTCGTGGATTTCCGCCGGTTCAGCTTCACCGGCTGGTTCGCCTGGTGGCTGTGGGGCATCGTGCACATCTACTTCCTGATCGGCCTGCGCCACCGGCTGAAGGTGATCCTGAGCTGGCTCTGGATCTATTTCACCGGCCAGCGCAGCGCCCGGCTGATCACGAAAGCGGACGCGACGAGAGGCGGGAAGCCCGGTTAGAACCCCTCAGGCGCCCCCCATCCTGTCCATCAGCCCGGTCCGCAGGAAGATCGCCTTCTCCGCCTCGAGGATCGCGAAGGCCGCGACGCCGACGAGGAGAATGACGATCCCGTCCGCAAGGGCGACCGGACGACTGTCGAACAGCGCATGCATCCAGGGCGCGTAGGTGAAGGCGAGCTGCGCCAGCACCACCGCCACGATGGCCGCCAGCACCATCGGGGTTCCGAGCGCGCCTCGCCAGGTGAAGGAGCGTCCGTGCAGGTAGCGGACGTTGAACAGGTAGACGATCTCCATCACGACGAGCACGTTGACGACCATCGTCCGCGCCGTCTCGTCGGACAGCCCCTTCGCCTTCGCCCAGGAGAAGATGCCGAAACCGCCGATCATGAAGAGCGCCGATACGAACACGATGCGCCAGACGAGGAACGGCGTCAGGAGCGAGCTGTCCGGGGCGCGGGGCTTGCGCCTCATCGCATCCGGCTCCGAGGGCTCGAAGGCGAGGACGAGCCCCAGCGTCACCGTGAGGACCAGATTGAGCCAGAGGATCTGCACCGCCGTCATCGGCAGGGTCAGCCCGAAGAGAATGGCGGCGATGATCATCAGCGCCTCGCCGCCATTGGTCGGGATGGTCCAGGCGATCACCTTGCGGATGTTGTCGTAGACGGTCCGCCCCTCGTGCACCGCGCTGACGATGGTGGCGAAATTGTCGTCCGTCAGCACCATCTGCGCCGCCTGCTTGGCAGCTTCGGTGCCCTTCCGGCCCATCGCGATGCCGACATCGGCCTGTTTCAGCGAGGGCGCGTCGTTGACGCCGTCGCCGGTCATCGCGACCACGGCGCCGGTCGATTGCAGGGCGCGCACGATCCGCAGCTTATGTTCGGGCGCGGCCCGCGCGAACACCTGCGTCGAGAGCGCCAGAGCGGGCAGATCGGCGTCGGACACGGCGTCGAGCTCCGCGCCGGTCACGACCTTCGGCTCGTCCGCGAGCGCGAGCTGCCGGGCGATGGCTGCGGCGGTGGCGCCGTGATCGCCGGTGATCATTTTCACCCCGATCCCGGCCGAGCGGCATTCGCGCACGGCGGCCACGGCTTCCTCGCGCGGCGGATCGATGAAGCCGACGAGGCCGAGGAAGACGAGCCCGTCGGACAGGTGCGCCCGGTCGATCGTCCCGACCGAGGCATCGACGGCCTTGCAGGCGAAGCCGAGGACGCGCTCGCCGCCGGCCGCGGCCTCGGCGATCGCCGCGGTCCAATAATCCGCGTCGAGCCCGGTCGCCCCGCCCGGGGCCTCCTGTACCTCGCACATGGCGAGCAGGCGCTCGGGCGCGCCCTTGACGAAGATCATGCCGAGGCCGTCGCCGTGGCGATGCAGCGTCGCCATGAAGCGGTATTCCGCATCGAAGGGGATTTCGTCGAGGCGCGGCCAGGCCGTCCGCTCGCGGGCGGCATCGAGGCCGGCCTTGGCGGCGAGCGTCAGCAGGGCGCCCTCCATCGGATCGCCCTCGACGCGCCAATCGCCGGAATGATCGTGCAGCACCGCGTCGTTGCAGAGGAGACCGCAGGTCGCGAGCGTGCCGGCGGCATCGGTCCTGCCTTCGCCGCGCCGCCAGGGTGTTCCGTCCCGGTCGCGCAACTCGCCCTCCGGCGCATAGCCGACGCCCTCGGCCCGAAGCTGCCTCTCCGCGGTGACGATCCGGCCGGCGGTCATCTCGTTCCGGGTCAGCGTGCCGGTCTTGTCGGAGCAGATGATCGAGGTCGCGCCCAGCGTCTCGACGGCGGGCAGGCGCCGGATGATGGCGTGGCGGGCCGCCATCCGCCTGACGCCGATCGCGAGGGTGATGGTGATGACGGCCGGCAGCCCCTCGGGGACGACGCCGACGGCGAGCGCCACCACCACGATCAGCGCCTCGTCCCAGGGATAGGAGCGCAGCAGGGTCGCGAGCGCGAACACCACCACCGCACCGAGCACCGCGACCCAGGTGAAGCGACGCCCGAACTCGTCCACCTGCCGCAGCAGCGGCGTCTCGAGAACCTGGGCGGTCTCGATCAGCCGGCTGATCCGGCCGAGTTCGCTGTCCTGCCCGGTGGCGACGACGAGCCCCGCCCCCTGCCCGGCCGCGACGAGGCTGCCGGAGAAGGCCATGGAGGCGCGGTCCCCCAGCGCCGCATCGGGCGCGACGGCTTCCTCGCGCTTTTCGGCCGCCACCGATTCGCCGGTGAGGATCGCCTCGTCGATCAGGAGGCTCCGCGTCCGCAGGAGCCTCAGGTCCGCCGGGACCCTGTCGCCCGGCTCGAGCAGGACGACGTCGCCGGGCACGATCTCATCGGCCGGGACCGAGGTCCGATGGCCATCGCGCAGGACCGGGGCTTTCGGCGCGATCATCTGCCGGATCGCGTCGAGCGCCTGCTCCGCCTTGCCCTCCTGGACGAAGCCGATGGCGGCGTTCGCGATCACGACGACGACGATCACCGCCGCATCGACGACATGCCCGAGCACCGCCGCAGCGAGCGCGGCAGCCAGAAGGAAGTAGATCAGAGCGCTGTGGAACTGGCGCAGGAAGCGCAGGAGGGGGCTGGGCCGCGGCGGCTCCGGCAGGCTGTTCCGGCCGTACCGTGCCAGCCGATCCGCCGCGTCTGCCGATGTCAGCCCCTCCGCCTCGCTCCGGAGACGCGACAGGGCCGCCTCGATATCGGTGGCATGCCAGGCGGATTCGTCGGGGACGGCTCCGGACGCGGAACCGTGAGGCCCATCCCTCATTCAACAACTCTCCGTGTCGACCG
The DNA here is from genome assembly GCF_004363955.1 of Enterovirga rhinocerotis. Classification (GTDB taxonomy): domain Bacteria; phylum Pseudomonadota; class Alphaproteobacteria; order Rhizobiales; family Beijerinckiaceae; genus Enterovirga; species Enterovirga rhinocerotis. The sequence goes on along the minus strand of NZ_SNZR01000011.1, from coordinate 833,766 downwards.
CGATCTCGCTCGCCGCCAAGCTCTCCGGCCGGCGCGAAGATGGTCGAACCCGGCGGACGAAACCTGCCCGTCGCGGCCGGCCGGCGCATTGATCGAGATCAATACCGGCCGACGAAGGTCACGGACGGGAGAGCCTCCTCAGCCGCCCGTCATCGGGGGGAAGAAGGCCGCCTCGCGGGCGCCCCGGACAGAGGTTTCCGGCTTGGCGTGCATCCGGTCGAGCGCCGCGCGGACGACGCCCGGATTGTCGAAGGCATGGGCGTAGTTCTCGCCGCGTCCGCTCAGCCAGGTGACGAGATCGGCCACGGTCTCGACCTCCGCCGGAGGGTCGATCTCCTCCTCGGCCCGGCCGATTCGCTCGCGCACCCAGGCGAAGTAGACGAGCTTCATCAGGGACGCTCCTGATCGACCATCGTCGCGATGCCGATCTTCAGATAGTCCCAGCCGGTATAGATGGTGAGCGCGGCGGCCGTCCAAAGCAGGACGATGCCGGTCATGATCGTGCCGGGAAGGAGCGTCTCGCCGGCCGGCCCGGCGATGAGAAAGCCGAGCGCGACGAGTTGCGCCGTCGTCTTCCATTTGGCGACGCGCGACACCGGCACGCCGACCTTCAGTTCGGCGAGGTACTCGCGCAGGCCCGACACCAGCACCTCGCGGCACAGAATCACGATCGCGGCCCAGAGCGAGAGCCCCGAGATGGTCTCGTCTGCGGCGAGCATGAGGAGGCAGGCCGCCACGAGAAGCTTGTCGGCGATCGGATCGAGCATCCGCCCGAGCTGCGAATGCTGCGCATAGGCACGGGCGAAATAGCCGTCGAAATAATCGGTCACGGCGGCGGCGACGAAAACCGCGAGGGCCGCCCAGCGCGACCAATGATCGTCGGGCCAGAACAGCAGCGCCACGACGACGGGCACGGCCGCGACCCGGCAATAGGTGAGGATGTTGGGGAGCGAGAAGAGCTGGGACCTCCCCGAGGTCGGAGCCGAAAGCATGGCAGGAGAGAGCACGCGGCCCGTGACGGCGTCAACCTGATCAGCGGACATGAAAGTGCTCATAGACCGTTCGCGCCGTCGCCGCGTTCACGCCCGGCGTCCGCATCAGGTCGTCGAGGGCGGCACGCTGGATCGCCTTGACGGTTCCGAAATGGTGCAGGAGCGCGCGCTTGCGGGCGGGTCCGATGCCGGGGATCTCGTCGAGGGGGCTGCGCGTCAATTCGCGCTTGCGCTTGGCGCGGTGGCTGCCGATCGCGAAGCGATGCGCCTCGTCGCGCAGGCGCTGCACGAAATAGAGCGCGGGGTCGCGTGGCGGCAGGCGGATCGCAGTCCGGCCGGGGATGAAGAAGGTCTCCCGGCCCGCATCGCGGTCGCGCCCCTTGGCAACGCCGACGAGCGCGACGCCCTCGGCCCCGACCTCCGCCAGGGCCGCGCGCGCCGCCTCGAGTTGTCCCGCCCCGCCGTCGATCAGGACGAGGTCGGGCCAGGCGGGGAAGGTGTCGGGATCCGGAAGCTCGGTCGCCTCCGCCCCACCCTCCCCCGGAAGGAGAGGATCGGACAGAAGGTCCGGGGTGAGGTGATGCGCGGTCTGCGCTTCGGCGAGTGCAGGAGACTCGGCAAGAACAGGAGACTCGGCAAGGCCGGCTTCACCCGGCCCCGCCGGCGACCCTCCCGCTCCAGGCGAGGGTGATCGCGGCGCCTCCTTCACCAGCCGCGCGAAGCGGCGGCGGAGCATTTCGCGCATCATGCCGTAATCGTCTCCGGGAGCGAGATCCTCGGACTTCATGTTGAAGGTGCGATAATGCGTCTTCATGAAACCCGTGGGGCCGGCGACGATCATCGCGCCGACGGCCTGCTGCCCCATGATGTGCGAATTGTCGTAGACCTCGATCCGGCGCGGCGGTGCGGGCAGCCCGAAGGCCTGCCCGAGCCCCGCCATCAAGCGGGCCTGCGAACTCGTCTCGGCGAGCCTCCGGCCGAGCGCCTCGCGGGCATTGCGCAGGGCCGCTTCGAGCAGGAGGCGGCGCTCGCCCCGCTTCGGCGCGGCCACCTCCACCTTGCGCCCCGCCTTCACGGCGAGCGCATCGGCGAGGAGGGCACGCTCCTCGATCTCGTCCGACATCAGCACCACGCGCGGGGGCGGCTTGTCGTCGTAGAACTGGGCCAGGAAGGAGGCCAGGACCTCCGCCTTGCCGAGCGACTTGTCGGCGCGCGGGAAATAGGAGCGGTTGCCCCAGTTCTGGTGGTTGCGGAAGAAGAAGACCTCGACGCAGAATTGCCCCGCCTGCTCGTCGATGGCGAAGACGTCCGCCTCCTCGGTGCTCTGCGTGTTGACGCCCTGGGTCGATTGCACCGCCGAGAGCGCGGCGATGCGGTCGCGGTAGCGCGCCGCGCGCTCGAATTCGAGCTCGTCCGACGCCCGCGCCATCTCGGCGGCGAGGCGCTCCTTCACGGCCGAGGAGCGCCCGGTCAGGAAGGCTTCCGCCTCCCGGGCGAGCACGGCGTAATCCTCGAGCGAGATCTCCCCGGTGCAGGGGCCGGAGCAGCGCTTGATCTGGAACAGGAGGCAGGGCCGCGTGCGATTCTCGTAATAGCTGTCCGAACAGGAGCGCAGGAGGAAGGCGCGCTGGAGCGCATTGATGGTGCGGTTGACGGCCCAGACGCTCGCGAAGGGCCCGAAATAGGAGCCCTTCCGGTTCCGCGCCCCACGATGCTTGACGACCTGCGGCGCCTCGGAATCCGCCGTCAGCAGGATGTACGGGAGCGACTTGTCGTCCCGCATGACCACATTGTAGCGCGGCCGGAGCTGCTTGATGAGGTTCGCCTCGAGCAGCAGGGCCTCGGTCTCCGTCGCCGTCGTGACGAAGACCATCTGGCACGTCTCGGCGATCATGCGCGCGATGCGGTTCGAGTGGCCGTGGCCGCGCACATAGGAGCCGACGCGCGCCTTCAGCGAACGCGCCTTGCCGACATAGAGGACGTCGCCCTTCGCATCGATCATCCGATAGACGCCGGGCGAGGCCGGCAGCGTCTCCCAGAAGCGCCGGATGACCGCCGTCCCGGCCTCAATCGAGGAGGGCGTCGCCTGGAAGTCGAGCTCGATCCCCGAGCCGTGCTCGGCGACGAGATCGGTCTCGTCCTCGCGCCGCTCATCCTCCCGGTCGTCCAGGATCTCGGGCGGCACGTCCCCGGAGGCGTTGCGTTTCATGGCGCTGATGTAGGGCCGCCGCCGTCCCGGCGAAAGCTGGGCGCTGGACGCATGGGTCGCCTGCACTGCTCCGGATTGGAACATGTCCATGTTGTGACGGTTTGCTGCGGCTGCTAAGAGCCCGCCGTCTTTTCGCCGGTTGCGTGGGTCTCGATGAAGCTTGTTGCGGGGAATTCCAACCGGCCGCTCGCCGAAGCGATCTCGGATTATCTCAAGGTTCCGCTGGCGCGCGCCCAGGTCCGCCGGTTCGCCGACATGGAGATTTTCGTCGAGATCGGCGAGAACGTGCGCGGCGAGGACACCTTCATCATCCAGTCGACGTCGTTCCCAACGAACGACCATCTGATGGAACTCCTGATCATCTCCGATGCCCTGCGCCGCGCCTCCGCGCGCCGCATCACGGCGGTCATCCCCTATTTCGGCTATGCCCGGCAGGATCGGAAATCGGCCGCGCGCACGCCCATCTCGGCGAAGCTCGTCGCGAACCTCATCGCGCATTCCGGCGTCGACCGCGTCCTGACGCTCGACCTCCATGCGGGCCAGATCCAGGGCTTCTTCGACATCCCGACCGACAATCTCTTCGGCGCCCCCGTCATGGTGCGGGACGTGAAGGAGAGGCTGTCGGACAAGCCCAAGGTCGTCGTCTCGCCCGACGTGGGCGGCGTCGTCCGCGCCCGTGCCCTGGCGAAACGGGTCGACGCCCCCCTGGCCATCGTCGACAAGCGCCGCGAGCGCGCGGGCGAGTCGGAGGTGATGAACATCATCGGCGACGTCGCCGGCCTCTCCTGCATCCTCGTCGACGACATCGTGGATTCGGGCGGCACGCTCTGCAACGCCGCCGAGGCCCTCCTCGCCCAGGGCGCGACGGAGGTCTACGCCTACATCACCCACGGCGTTCTGTCGGGCGGCGCCGTCTCGCGCATCTCGAATTCCAAGCTGAAGGAACTCGTGATCACGGACTCGATCAAGCCGACCGAGGCCGTGAAGGTCGCCAAGAACATCCGCGTCATCACCATCGCCCCCCTCATGGGCGAGGCGATCGGCCGTACGGCGACGGAATCGAGCGTCTCCAGCCTGTTCGATTGAGCGCTATGGCGCCGTGAGCATCAAGTCGGGAAAGGCCGTCCGGTAGCGCTTCGCATCGCGTGTCACGAGAGCGGCGCCCTGCTCGGCAGCCTGAGCGCCGATCAGGAAATCCGCGAGCACCCGATCCCTCGGGCCGCCACGCCGACGATAGGCGGCATGAGCCTGCCCCGCCGCGAACAACGCCTGGGGCGACGGTCCTTCGACCACCATATCCATCCAGGCGAGCTCTCGCTCCAGCGCCGCAAGCGAGGCGAAACTGGCGGCGAGTTCCGCGAAGACGACCGGAGAGACGCGGCGCGGCTTCTCTGCGCCGGCAATGGCGCGCGTCGACCAATCCGCCCATGCGGGATCGTCCGTGAGGACGTCGAGGACGACGTTGGTGTCGAAGAACGTCACTGCTCGTCGCGGATCAGCGCCATGTATTCGTCCGTCGACATGCCCAGATCGACGGGACGCCGACGTCTGATATCCGCGAGTGCGGCGAGGAGCCGATCCCGGTCGTCCGGATCGGTCTGCTTGCGGAGTTCGACGCGTCCGCCGACGATCGCGAAGTCCACACCATCGCCGGCCTGGACCCCAAGATGTCGGCGCACAGCCTTGGGAACGGTCACTTGACCCTTCCGGGTCAGCCGGCTAGCCATCGAAGCCTCGTATTACCTCTCGCCAAAAGTAATACTTGGCTCTGCCATCGGCAAGCGACCGCATGATCACCCTCTCCGACACCCGCGCGCTCGTCCTGTTCTCCGGCGGGCAGGATTCGACGACCTGTCTCGCCTGGGCGCTGAGGCGCTTCGCCGAGGTCGAGACGATCGGCTTCGATTACGGCCAGCGGCACAGCGTCGAGCTTGCCGTGCGCCCCGGCCTGCGGGACGGGCTTGCGGCACTCGCGCTCGGCGGCGCGCTGGGGCCGGACCATCTCGTGCCGATCGAGGGGCTCGGGCAGATCTCCGAGACGGCCCTGACGCGCGATGTCGAGATCGGCATGGCCGAGACCGGCCTGCCGACGACCTTCGTGCCTGGCCGCAACCTTCTGTTCCTGACCTTCGCCGCCGCCCTCGCCTATCGGCGCGGCTGCCGGCATATCGTGCTAGGGGTCTGCGAGACCGATTATTCCGGCTATCCCGATTGCCGGGACGACACGATCAAGGCGATGCAGGTCGCGCTCAATCTCGGCCTCGAGGCACGGCTCGTCCTGCACACGCCGCTGATGTGGCGCGACAAGGCCGCGACCTTCGCCATGGCGGAGGAGATCGGCGGCCCCGACCTGCTTCGCCTCGTCGTCGAGGAGACGCATAGCTGCTATCTCGGCGATCGCACGCATCGTCACGAATGGGGCTTCGGCTGCGGCACCTGCCCGGCCTGCGAGTTGCGCGCCGCCGGCTGGCGCCGCTGGTGCGCCGCCGCCGCTTGACGGCCGGGCCCTCTCGTCCGAAAGCCCTGCGATGAATGCGAACCGTGCCGTCAGAGAGGGGCTCGCCGCGCTGGCGGCCTTCATCCTGACGATCCCGCTCGCGAACTGGATGATCGGCCATGTCGGCACGACCTGCGTGCCGGACGGGCCCTGCCTGATCCCGGTCGCGCCTTCGCTGATGGCGCCGTCCGGCGTGCTGATGGCAGGGCTCGCGCTCGTGCTGCGCGATCTCGTCCAGCGCCGCCTCGGCTTCATGACCAGCTTCGCTGCGATCGTCGCCGGGGCCGCCCTCTCGGCGCTGCTCGCGCCGCCGGCCCTGGTCATCGCCTCGACGGCGGCTTTCCTTCTCGCGGAACTCGCCGACCTCTTCGTCTATACGCCGCTCCAGCGCCGTCGCTTCGTCCTCGCGGTCATGCTGTCGAGCGTCGTCGGGCTGATCGTCGATTCGGCGGTCTTCCTGCAGCTCGCCTTCGGCTCGCTCGGCTATCTGCCGGGCCAGGTGATCGGAAAGCTGTGGATGGTGCTGCTCGCGATCCCGTTCCTGCTCTGGCTGCGGCGCCGGGACGAGCGCCTCGGTCTCCAGCCGGCGTGACGGCGCGCGCCCTGCCCCGCCGCGAGCGATCCCGGCGGGGGCCCGCTGCCCTCGCCGTCTCCCTGCTGATCGCCGCGCTGCCCGCCCCGACCATCGCCGCCGATCCGGCAGTTCCGCCGGGCTTCGTGCGCCTGTCGGACGTGGCGCCGGCGATCCGGCAGGACATCCGCTATGCCGGCCGCAGCAACTTCACCGGGCGGCCCGTGCCGGGCTACGGCGCGCCCGAATGCTGGCTCCGGCGCGAGGCGGCTCTCGCGCTCGCCCTGGTCGCGCGCGACCTCGCGGCGAGCGGATGGCGGCTCGTCGTCTACGATTGCTATCGTCCGCAGCGCGCCACGGCGGCCTTCGTCGCCTGGGCGCGCGACCCGGCCGACCAGGCGACGAAGGCCGAGTATTATCCGCGGATCGACAAGGCACGCCTCTTCGCGCTGGGCTACATCGCCAGCGCGTCGAGCCATTCGCGTGGCATCGCGGTCGATGCCGGCGCCGAAACGGCGGGCGGCTCTCCCGTCGATTTCGGCACGGCCTTCGACCATTTCGATCCGCGATCCGGAGCCGGCCATCCGGATGTCGGCGCCCTCGCGCAGGCCAATCGGCGCCGCCTCGCCGCTGCTTTCGCCGCGAGGGGCTTTGCGGGATATGCCCGCGAATGGTGGCACTTCGGCTTTCGCACCGGCGCATCGGCGGCCCACGATCGGCCGATCACAGGCCGCTGAGCCCTGCCCATTGCCCCGTGCGTATTCTGTGCCTACCGTTCTGTCGCATGGGCGTCATGATCGAACGCCCAGTAGAGCGCCATGACAACGATTCTGGTTGCGACCGTCAAAGGCGGCAGTGGCAAGACCACCATTTCCACCAACCTCGCGGCTGCCCTCGCGAGTTCCGGCGAATCCGTGCTGCTTGCGGATCTCGACCGGCAACGCTCCTCGACGGAATGGCTGGGGCGTCGCCCGGCCGACGCCGCGCCCATCCAGGGAGCCGAGTGGATGAAGGAACTCGGCCGCCCGCCCGCCGACGTCGCCTTCACCATCATCGATGCACCAGCCGCGCTGAAGACCAAGCAGATCGAGGACGTGGTCGCCATGGCCGATCACATCATCGTGCCGGTCGTCCCCTCCATCATCGACGAAGCCGCGACGCTGCGGTTCCTCGCCAAGCTCGACGACATCGGATCGGTCTCGAAGGGCCGCAAGGCGGTCGGCCTCGTCGGCAATCGCATGCGGGCCGGGACGCGATCCTCCGACCGCCTCGCCGAGTTCATGACCAAGACCGGCCATCGCCCCATCGCCCGGATCCGCGACGCCCAGGCCTATCTCGACGTCGTCGAGGCCGGCCTCGGCATCTTCGACAGGCCGGGGAGCCGCTACGCCACGCTGAAAGAGGATTGGTGGCCGCTGCTGGAATTCGCCCGATACGGCTGATGTCTGCCGCCTGATCGGGGCTGGAAGGGCCGCCAGCCATCTCCTATGACGATCTTGCGGCACGGACCGCCGCAACGAGATCGCGATGACCGATACCCCTCCCGACCGTCTCTCCGTCGACCCGTCGAGCCCGTATTTCGACGAGACCCTGCTAAGCCGCGGCGTCGGCGTGCGCTTCAAGGGCGCCGAGAAGACCAATGTCGAGGAATATTGCATTTCCGAAGGCTGGGTCCGGCTCACGGCGGGCAAGGCGAAGGACCGGAACGGCAATCCGATCACGCTGAAGCTGAAGGGACCGGTCGAGGTCTATTTCAAGGACGACGCGCCGTGAGCCCGCACGCCCGGACGCCCACCGCGGACCAGCCGAGCGGCAAGCTCACCATCCGCACGATCGCGATGCCCGCCGACACCAACGCCAACGGCGACATCTTCGGCGGCTGGGTCATGTCGCGCATGGACCAGGCCGGCGGCATCGCCGGGGTCGAGCGGGCCCAGGGCCGCGTCGTCACGGTCGCGGTCGACGCGATGACCTTCATCCAGCCGATGAAGGTCGGCGACGTGCTGTCCGTCTATACGCGCGTGATCCATGTCGGGCGCACCTCGATGAAGATCGCGATCGAGGCCTGGGCGACGCGCTTCCGCACCGACATCACCGAGAAGGTGACGGATGCGACCTTCACCTTCGTCGCGATCGACGAGGACGGCCGCCCGGTCCCCGTCCCGCCGCAGCCGGACGGCGCGTGAGCCACAAGAGCCCGCTCCGCGCCGAACGCGGCGAAGAGATCATCCGCATCGGCGACCACGCCGTGGTCGCCGCCTACGATCCTGACGGCGAGGTCTGGTTCGTCCGCACGAGCAGCGTTCCGGGCCTGCGCGCCGAAGCCCCGACCCTCGACGACCTCGTGGACGAGCTGCCGCACCTGATCCGCCAGGCGGAGCTGCCCTGAGGGGTATCGCTTCCTCTCGCAGCCGGTCCATCGCGAGGGCTGACTCCCCCATCTCCGGCGGACGCCGTAAACAGGGCGACGCGCTCTTCGGCACGTATCCGAAGCGCGACCGGAGAGGCCCCGATGCTCCCTCAACTCGATGCGACGCACGATCCGAGGCTGGCGAGTTGGGTCGCCTCGGCGAACGGGCATCCCGACTTCCCCATCCAGAACCTTCCCTTCGGGATCGTTTCGGCCGGAGGCGGCGCGAGGCGTGCCGCGGTCGCGATCGGAGAGAAGGCGCTCGATCTCGACGCCGCCCTCGCCGCCGGCCTCTTCACGGGCGACGAGGCCCGCGCCGTCGAGGCGATGGCGGGCGGAGCGCTGAACGGCTTCCTCGCGCTCGGCGCCGGCCCCCGCCGTGCGCTGCGCGCGCGCCTGTCGGAGATCCTGCGCGAGGGGGCGCCCGAGCGCGGCAAGGCCGAGCCGCTTCTCGTCGACCTCGAGTCATGCCGGCTGCATCTGCCCGCGCGGATCGGCGACTACACCGACTTCTATGTCGGCATCCATCACGCGACGAATGTCGGGCGGCAGTTCCGACCCGACAACCCGCTCCTGCCGAACTACAAATGGGTGCCGATCGGCTATCACGGCCGCGCCTCCTCGATCGTGCCGTCCGGCACGCCGATCCGGCGGCCCCGGGGCCAGATCAAGGGACCGGACTTCGCCGAGCCGGTCTTCACGGCGAGCCGTCGCCTCGATTACGAGCTCGAACTCGGCATCTGGATCGGACCCGGCAACGATCTCGGCGCGCCCATCCCCATCGGCGAGGCGGATGAGCACATCGCCGGCTACAGCCTCCTCAACGACTGGTCGGCCCGCGACATCCAGGCCTGGGAGTACCAGCCCCTCGGCCCGTTCCTCGCCAAGAGCTTCGCCTCGACCGTCTCGCCCTGGATCGTGACGCCCGAGGCGCTCGCCCCGTTCCGCGGACCGCAGCCCGCCCGGCCGGAGGGTGATCCGTCTCCGCTGCCCTATCTCGCCGACACGGCGGATCAGGCAGGCGGCGCGCTCGCCATCGCGCTCGAGGTGCACCTCCTCACGCCCGGCCTGAAGGAGAAAGGCCTCGCCCCGCAGCGGCTCTCGCGCTCGGATGCGCGGCATATGTATTGGACCGCAGCGCAGATCGTCGCGCATCATGCGAGCGGCGGCTGCAACCTCAATCCCGGCGATTTCCTCGGCACCGGCACCATCTCGGGGCCTGATGGGACCTCGACGGGCAGCCTGCTCGAGGCGAGCCTCGGCGGAAATCAGCCGATCCGGCTCGAAAGCGGCGAGGAGCGGAGTTTCCTGCAGGACGGCGACGAGGTCGTCCTCACCGCCCGCTGCGCCCGCGACGGCGCGGCCCCGATCGGCTTCGGCGAATGCCGGGGAGCGATCCTGCCGGCCTTGTAGGGCCGGGCGGTCGTCATCCTCGGCGCAAGCTCAATGCGTGAGGATCTTCGACAGGAATTGCTGCGCCCGCTCGCTGCGCGGCTTGCCGAAGAAGTCGTCCTTCGTCGCATCCTCGACGATCTCGCCGCGATCCATGAAGATGACGCGGTTCGCGACCTTGCGGGCGAAACCCATCTCGTGGGTGACGACCATCATGGTCATGCCTTCGCGGGCGAGTTCGACCATGACGTCGAGCACCTCGTTGACCATCTCCGGGTCGAGCGCGGAGGTCGGCTCGTCGAACAGCATCACGATCGGATCCATGCAGAGCGCGCGGGCAATGGCGACGCGCTGCTGCTGGCCGCCCGAGAGCTGGCCCGGGAACTTGTGCGCATGGGCTTCGAGGCCGACACGCTCCAGGAGCGCGGTCGCCTTCTTCATCGCGGTCTCGCGGTCGCGCCCGAGCACCTTCATCTGGCCGAGACAGAGGTTCTCGGTGATCTTGAGGTGCGGGAAGAGCTCGAAATGCTGGAACACCATGCCGACGCGCGACCGCAGCTTCGGCAGGTTGGTGGACTTGTCCTTGAGCGCTGTTCCGTCGACGCGGATATCGCCCTCCTGGAACTCCTCGAGCCCGTTGACCGTCTTGATGAGGGTCGACTTGCCCGATCCGGACGGGCCGCACACGACGACCACCTCGCCCTTGGTGACGCTGGTGGTGCAGTGCTTCAGGACGTTGAAGTCTCCGTACCATTTGGAGACGTTGTCGATCTCGATCACGGGCGCCTCGATCGGTTAGCGGATGATGGCGATCCTGGCCTGCAGTCGTTTGACCAGCCAGGACGCGAAGAAGGAGATGATGAAGTAGACGATGGCGGCGAAGATATACATCTCCACGAGCCGCCCATCGCGCTGCGCCACTTTCGAGGCCGCTCCAAGGAAATCAGGAAGCGAGACCACGTAGACGAGCGAAGTATCCTGGAACAGGATGATCGTCTGCGTCAGGATCACCGGCAGCATGTTGCGGAAAGCCTGAGGCAGGATGATGTACCACATCGACTGCCAGTAATTCATGCCGAGGGCAGCGGCCGCCGCCGGCTGGCCGCGCGGGATGGACTGGATCCCCGCCCGCATGATCTCGGAGAAGTACGCCGCCTCGAAGATCGTGAAGGTGATCAGGGCCGAGGCGAAGGCGCCCACCGGCACCGGGCTCGATGCGCCCGTCACCCATTGCAGGATGTAGGGCATGAGGAAGTAGAACCAGAAGATGACGAGGACGAGCGGCAGCGAGCGCAGGAAATTGACGTAGCCCGCGCCGGCGACCTGCAGCACGCGATAACTCGACAGCCGCGCCATCGCGATCAGCGTGCCGAGAATGACGCCGCCGATGGTCGACAGCGCCGTGAGCGTCAGCGTGAAGGTCAGCCCCTCCTTGATCAGGTAGGGCAGCGAGCGCTGGATGACGCCGAAATCGAAATCCGAGAACATCGGCGCGCCCCCTACTTCTTCAGCACGCCGAGGCCGGGCACGGCCACCCGGCTCTCGATCAGGCGCATCGCAAAGGTCACGGCGATGTTCAGCAGGAGATAGAGCACGGTCGCCGCCGTGAAGGCCTCGAAGACCTGGAAGGAATATTCCTGCATCGCCCGGGCCCGAGCCGTCAGTTCGAGGAGACCGATCGTCAGGGCGACCGAGGTGTTCTTGATGGTGTTCAGGAACTCGGAGGTCAGCGGCGGCAGGATGATGCGGTAGGCCTGCGGCAGGATCACGAAGCGGAAAGCCTGCGGGACGGTGAGCCCGATCGCGGTCGCGGCCATCATCTGGCCCCGCGGCAGGGCCTGGATGCCGGCCCGGAGCTGCTCGCCCACGCGCGAGCCCATATAGAGGCCGATGCCGAGGATCGCCGTGTAGAGCGGCGCATTCGGAAGCTGCTTGACCCACAGGCCCCAGGATCGCGGCAGGAGCTCCGGCATCACGAAGTACCAGAGGAAGAGCTGCACCAGGAGCGGGATGTTGCGGAAGATCTCGACATAGGCGGTCGCGAGCGGCGAGAACCAGCGCCCCGGCAGGGAGCGCGCCACGCCGAGGACCGAGCCGACCGCCAGGGCCAGGATCCATGCCCCCGCGGCGACCAGCATCGTCCACTGGAGACCGAGCCAGAGGGTATAGAGGTAGCTGCCGATCCCCTCCGGCGATTGCTCGAGGAGGATGCCCCAGTTCCAGTTATAGCTCACGCGTGGCCCCCACCTCGTCGCCATCGTGCGAGGAGGCTTCGCCTCCCCGCTTGAGTGCTGTGCGGCCTGCCACCCGGAGGGGCAGAGCCGCGTCGCGGATCGCGCCTCAGTAGACGGACGGGTCCGGGCTGTCGCTCGGCTTGGCGAACTGCTTCTCCATCGACTTGCCGAGCGCGACGTTGAGGTTGAGGCCGCGCGGCGGGATCGCCGACTGGAACCACTTCGTGTAGAGCGTCTTCATCTCCGGGCTCTTGTAGAGATCGGCCGTGGCCTGATCGACGACCTTCTTGAAGGCGTCGTCGCCCTTGCGCAGCATGATGCCGTAGGGCTCGGGCAGCGAGAAGGCGTCTTCCGGGATGACATAGGCGTCGGGCGTCTTCGAGCTCGCGACGAGGCTCGCCAGCAGGATGTCGTCCATCACGAAGGCGACCGCGCGGTCGGTCTCGACCATGAGGAAGGCCTCGGCGTGATCCTTCGCCGGCAGCACGGTGATGCCGAGCTTCTTCTGGTTGTTGACCTCGTTGACCTGCTTGATGTTGGTCGTGCCGGCCGTCGAGACGACCGTCTTGCCCTTCAGGCCCTCGATATTGGTGATGCCGGACGACTTCTTGGTGACGAAGCGGCTCGCCGTCAGGAAGTGCGTGTTGGTGAAGGCGACCTGCTTCTGGCGGTCGACGTTGTTGGTGGTCGAGCCGCATTCGAGATCGACGGTGCCGTTCGCGATCAGCGGGATGCGGGTGGCCGAGGTGACGGGGTTGTACTTCACCTCGAGCTTGTCGAGCTTCAGCTCCTTCTTCACCGCGTCGACGATCTTGAGGCAGATGTCCATCGCGTAGCCGACGGGCTTCTGGTTCTCGTCGAGATAGGAGAAGGGGATCGACGAATCACGATAGCCGAGCGTGATCGCGCCTGAATCCTTGATCTTCTTCAGCACGCCTTCCTGCGCGGAGGCGCCCGTCGCGGCCACCGCGCCGATCGCGATCGCAGCGACCAGGGTCCATGTCTTCATTCTGTCTCTCCTCTGGAGATTCTTCTGCGGCGCCGTTGCCGGCGACGTCCTGAACGGCTTATCGGCCCTGCGTGACCGCACATGACGGCCCATGCAAGAGCGAGGCCGCATCGTGCACATGATGCGGGCACTCTGGCAACTCCGGCAAAAGTCGAGCTGCCCTATCTCCGCTCCGCGCGGCGCGCACGCAGATGACGCACGAGGAAGGCCGTGCTGCGCCGGCTGGCATCCATCTGGGCGGCGCCTCTGAAGCCGTGGACCTGCCCGGGATAGATCTTGATCTCGTAGGGGGTGCCGGCGGCCTTCAGGTGCGCTTCGAGCGTCCGCGCGTGGATGATCGGCACGACCGGGTCGGCCTCCCCGTGCAGAATCAGCACCGGGGGCAGTTTCGGGCGCGGAGGCAGGAGACCGGCCGAGATCGGACCGTAGAAATCGACGATGGCCTTGATGCGGCGCTCGCCCTGGGCCGCGACGTGGAGCGCGAGCCCGGCCCCGAGGGAGATGCCGACGATGCCGAGGCGGTCGGGATCGATCCCCGGCCTCCCCGCGAGCCAGGTGAGAGCGTCGCGGACGGTCTCGGCCCAGGGCGGGATCGTCTCGCGCATCCGGTCGAGATCGCAGATCTTGTCGCCCGTCCGGTCGAAATAATGGACGAAGGCGACGCCGATCCCGGCCCTGGCGATGACCCGGGCCGCCGCCCGGTAGGCGGTCGCGAGCATCAGGCCTTCGGCGCCATGGAGCAGCAGGACGGCCGGCGCGCTCTCGCCTTCGGGCACGTCCTGCGGCGCGAACCATTCGACGCGGATCGGCCGGCCGCCGCTGCGGAAGCCGGTCTCGTCGGCCCGGGCACCGGACAAGCCCGCATTCAGGCCGCATGCGGCCGCGAGCCCGCCCAGCATCACGGTTCTGCGCGTCATCGGTCCCCTCGCGGCCGCACGGGTCGACCGTCGAACGAGATGGGAGCGATGGGGCCCGCAGTCAAACCCGCGCTCAGGCCTCGCCGTCGGACGGGGCGAGACGCCTGAGCCAGACCATGCTGGCGAGGCAGATCGCCGCCACCGCGAGCGAAGCCAGCGCGACCGACGGAGCGCCGACATGGTCGAGGAGAAGGGCGAAGCCGAGCGGAGCGGCCGCGAAGGCCATGTTCTGCGGCAGGCCGAGCTTGCCGGTGATCACCGCATAGGCCGCCGAGCCGAACAGCTTGATCGGCGCGACGGCCCGCACGACCGACATGAGCCCGGCCGAGACGCCGTAGCCGAACACGAACAGCATCGCGCCCCAACCGCCCTGCCCCCAGATCAGCAGCACGACCAGCGCCGCCGGCATGAGCAGGGTGGCGGCGAGCCCGACACGCAGGATCGGAAAGCGCGAACCGCCGAACATGTCGAAGGCGCGTGCGAGAACCTGGCCCGGCCCGATCAGCGCGCCGATCGCCACCGCCTCGGCCGCGCCATGGCCGTAGCCCTGGAGGAGGCCGATCATGTGGAGCGGAAGCCCGAAGCTGAGAATCCCCGCCGCCGAGAAGCAGGTCGCGGCGAGCGCGAAGGTCCCGCGGGCGACCACGGGAGCCTGGCGCGGTGCGACCGCATCGGACGGGACGAGCGGATGGTCGGCGAGGACCCTCCCCTTCGGCAGGCAGAAGAAGTGCAGCGATGCGCAGACGAGGCCATGGACCGTCGCGCAGACGAGAAGCGCGTCGCGCCAG
The DNA here is from genome assembly GCF_004363955.1 of Enterovirga rhinocerotis. Taxonomy (GTDB): domain Bacteria; phylum Pseudomonadota; class Alphaproteobacteria; order Rhizobiales; family Beijerinckiaceae; genus Enterovirga; species Enterovirga rhinocerotis. The sequence goes on along the minus strand of NZ_SNZR01000011.1, from coordinate 818,747 downwards.
CCGAACAGGCTTTCGAGCCAGAGCAGGGTCGGCCAGGCGATGGCCGGCGAAAACCCGATCAGGACGAGCAGCATCGCGATCGCACGGCGCGCCCGATCCGGGGCGATCTGGACGATGGCGGTCGAGGCGCCCTGGTTCAGCGCGAACGGCATCGCGAGGCCGAACAGGATCCAGGCGAGGCCGTAGAGCGCCAATCCGTCGGCGCGGCTCAGGACGATGAGGCCGCCCGCGATCAGGAGAGAGCCGATCGTCATCCAGCGCCGCGCGCCGTCGCGATCCATCAGACGGCCGGCCAGGGGAGCGATCAGAGCGGCGACGATCAGCATCAGCGTCACGCCGCCGAAGACGACCGCCTTCGAAAGGCCGATGCCGGCCGAAAGCTGGTTGTACAGCGCGGCGGGCACGTGGAAGCTCATGCCCCAGCCGGCAAGCTGCGTGAAAGTCAGGGCTGCCACCGCCAGCGGCAGGGCGCGCGGGCCTGCCGCCCTTCTGGGCGCTGCCATGGTCTCGAGGCTCTCCCTGCGGGCGGTCGGCTTGCCGCCTCGTCTCGCGGCTCGCATGACGGGCAGATGGGGTCAAGGCGACGGCCGGCAGCCCTGCAGCACCGGATTTCCCATGGGCAGAGCGGCCGTTTTGCGCTAGAGCGCCCGCGCCTTCGGCGGAATCCCCCGCCTTCCTGGCCTGGATGCCTCGCGCCTCGGCGCACCGGGTACAAGCGCCCGCGACGGTCCAGGAGCACGAGCCTTCGGTCCCCCATGACGACCCTGACCAGCCCCGCCGTTCCGACGCCGCGCGCCGGCATCCTCGACATCGCCGCCTATGTGCCGGGCCGCGACCATGCCGAGGGCGTCGAGCGGGTCTTCAAGCTGTCCTCGAACGAGACGCCGCTCGGGCCGAGCCCGAAGGCGATCGAGGCGGTCAAGGCGTCCGCCGCCTCGCTCGAAATCTATCCCGACGGCGGCGCGAGCCTGCTGCGCGAGGCGATCGGCAAGCGCTACGGCATCGACCCGGCCCGCATCATCTGCGGCACGGGCTCGGACGAGCTCCTCGCTCTCATCACCAACGCCTATATCGGTCCCGGCGACGAGGGCGTCTTCAGCCGCCACGGCTTTCTCGTCTACAAGATCAACATCCAGGGCGCAGGCGGCGTGCCGGTCGTCGCCGACGAGACGGACCTCACGGCCGACGTCGACAAGCTCCTCGCCAAGGTCACGCCGAAGACGAAGATCGTCTATCTCGCCAACCCCAACAACCCGACCGGCACCTACCTGCCCTTCGACGAGGTCAAGCGCCTGCACGCGGCGCTGCCCTCGAACGTCCTTCTCGTGCTCGACGCGGCCTATGCCGAATATGTCCGCGCGAACGACTACGCCTCGGGCCTCGAACTCGCGCTGACGGCGCCGAACGTCGTCATGACGCGCACCTTCTCGAAGGTGTACGGGCTCGCGGCGCTGCGTCTCGGCTGGATGGTCGGCCCCGCCGCCGTCATCGATGCGCTGAACCGCATCCGCGGTCCCTTCAACGTCAACGCTCCGGCCATCGCGGCAGGCGCGGCGGCCATCGCGGACGACGTCCACCTCGCCGCCGCCCTCGCCCATAACGACGAATGGCTGCCGAAGCTGACGCGGGAGATCGAGGCGGTCGGGCTCAAGGTCACGCCGAGCGTCGGCAACTTCATCCTGATCCACTTCCCCGAGACGGCCGGCCGGACGGCGCAGGACGCCGACGCGTTCCTGCTGAAGCGCGGCCTCGTCATGCGGGCGGTCAAGGCCTACGAGCTGCCGCATTGCCTGCGGATGACGATCGGCTCGGCCGAGGCCAACGAGCGCGTGATCGAGGCCCTGCGGGACTTCATGCGGGGGTAGACCCCGGCCCCTGATCCCTCGACGCGAAGCGTCGAGGCGGGGTGGGGACAACCCGGCCGCGGCGTCACCCCCACCCTGGTCGGCTGGCGCCGACTCGCCCTCCCCTGGAGGGGAGGGATCCGGCGGCGACAACGCTGGGCGCTTGAGCGGAGACGATGGTTGGATAGTGCCGTGACATCGACTGGCCCCCTCGGCCCCTCCCTCGCGGCCCCGCTCGTCGGACGCCTTGCGATCGTCGGGATCGGGCTGATCGGCTCCTCGATCATCCATGCCTGCAAGGCGCGCGGGATCGCGGGCACCATCGTCGCCATCGACCGCGATCCGGCGGTGCTGGAGCGCTGCGCCGCGCTCGGGCTCGGAGACGAGCGCACGGGCGACCTCGCGGGCGTCGCGGGGGCCGATCTCGTCGTGCTCTGCATCCCGGTCGGAGCCTTCGCCGCTGTCGCCGAGGCCATGGGGCCGCATCTGAAGCCGGGCGCGATCGTCTCCGATGTCGGCTCGGTCAAGGGCTCGATCATCGCGCAGACGCGCCCGCACCTGCCGGCCGGCACGCATCTCGTCCCGGCCCATCCCGTGGCCGGAACCGAGTATTCCGGCCCCGATGCCGGCTTCGCGACGCTGTTCCAGCGGCGCTGGTGCATCCTGACCCCGCCCGAGGGCACCGAGCCCGCCGCGACCGCGCTCGTCGAGGGGTTCTGGCAGGCGATGGGCGCGAATGTCGAGATCATGAGCGCGGAGCATCACGACCGCGTGCTTGCCATCACGAGCCACGTGCCGCACCTCATCGCCTACAACATCGTCGGCACGGCCGCCGACCTCGAGACCGTCACCGAATCCGAGGTGATCAAGTTCTCGGCCGGCGGCTTCCGCGACTTCACCCGCATCGCCGCCTCAGACCCGACCATGTGGCGGGACATCTTCCTCCACAACAAGGAAGCGGTGCTGGAGATGCTCGGGCGGCTGAACGAGGACGTCGCCATCCTCTCCCGTGCCATCCGCTGGGGCGACGGCGACACGCTCTTCGACCTCTTCACCCGCACCCGCGCCATCCGCCGCGGAATCATCAGCCAGGGCCAGGACGCTGCCGAGGCCGATTTCGGACGGCGGCATGCGGAAGGCGCCGAGGGCGCCGCCGGCAACCCGACCTCCGACAAGCCAGCCGGCGCCTGACAGCCGCATCCGCGGGCGCGCGTCATCAGGGCGTCTCGCCCTCCCCGTTCCATCGCGGCCCGCCGCGGCCCGAACCCGATGATCCCATGATCCGCCTCGACAGCATCTCCAAGCAGAACGGCCACCAGATCCTCTTCATCGAGGCCTCCGCCGCCCTCTTCAAGGGCGAGAAGGTGGGGCTCGTCGGGCCGAACGGGGCCGGAAAATCGACCCTCTTCCGCATGATCGCGGGCGAGGACGTCCCCGACGAGGGGCAGGTCTCGACCGATCGCGGCATCACGATCGGGTATTTCGACCAGAATGTCGGCGAGATGGCCGGGCGCAGCGCCGTCGCCGAGGTGATGGACGGCGCGGGTCCCGTCAGCGAGGTCGCGGCCGAACTCGCCGAGCTCGAAGGCGCCCTCGCCGATCCCGACCGGGCCGACGAGATGGAGGCGCTGATCGAGCGCTTCGGCGAGGTCCAGGGCCGGTTCGAGGAACTCGGCGGCTATGCGCTGGAGGGCCGGGCGCGGGAGGTGCTGTCCGGCCTCTCCTTCTCGCCCGCCATGATGGACGGGGATGTCGGCGCGCTCTCCGGCGGCTGGAAGATGCGCGTCGCGCTCGCCCGCATCCTCCTCATGCGGCCCGACGTGATGCTGCTCGACGAGCCCTCGAACCATCTCGATCTCGAAAGCCTGATCTGGCTCGAGGATTTCCTCAAGGGCTACGACGGCGCGCTGATGATGACCTCGCACGACCGCGAGTTCATGAACCGCATCGTGACGAAGATCGTCGAGATCGATGCCGGCACCCTCACCACCTATGGCGGCGATTACGGCTTCTACGAGGACCAGCGCGCCCTCGCGGAGAAGCAGATGCAGGCGCAATACGAGCGCCAGCAGGCGATGCTGGCCAAGGAGATCAAGTTCATCGAGCGCTTCAAGGCCCGCGCCTCGCATGCCTCCCAGGTGCAGAGCCGCGTCAAGAAGCTCGAGAAGATCGAGCGCGTCGAGCCGCCTCGCCGGCGCCAGACGATCGAGTTCGACTTCCCGCCCGCCCCGCGCTCGGGCGACGAGGTGGTGACGCTCCGCAGCGTCGCCAAGGCCTATGGCGACCGGGTCATCTATGACGGGCTCGACCTGCGCATCGCGCGGCGCGAGCGCTGGTGCGTGATGGGCGTGAACGGCGCCGGCAAGTCGACCCTGCTGCGCCTCGTCACCGGCTCGGCCGCGCCCGATTCAGGCAAGGTGACGCTCGGCGGAAGCGTCAAGCTCGGCTATTTCGCCCAGCACGCGATGGAGCTGCTCGATGCCGAGCTCAGCGTCTTCGAGACGCTGGACAATACCTTCCCGCAGGCCGGCCAGGGCTCGCTCCGCGCGCTCGCCGGCGCCTTCGGCTTCTCGGGCGACGACGTCGAGAAGCCGGTGCGGGTGCTCTCGGGCGGCGAGAAGGCGCGGCTCGTCATGGCGCTGATGCTCTACGATCCGCCGAACTTCCTCGTCCTCGACGAGCCGACGAACCACCTCGACATGGCGACGAAGCAGATGCTCATCCGCGCGCTCGCCTCCTACGAGGGCACGATGCTGTTCGTCTCCCACGACAGGCACTTCCTCGCCGCCCTCTCGAACCGAGTCCTCGAACTGACCCCCGAGGGCGTCCGCCATTACGGCGGCGGCTACACCGAATACGTCGCCAGCACCGGCCAGGAGGCGCCGGGCTTGCGGAGCTGAGGCGGAACGGGGCGTTTTGGCGACCGGGCTCCCAAGCCGACGTCCGCCCGTCAAAAAAGGGCCATTTGGCGGGCGGCCTCAGTTAATCTGACCACCTCACCTTCACGCCCCTGAGGTGCCGCGTATCACTGGAGAATTGCAGCTCTGCTGACATTCTCTTCGACGCGACGAAGCCAAAGATAGCTGATTCAAGCGCCCGCGCCACTCGAATAGAGTCCGCCGGCCGAGGTACAGTGAGGTTGTAGCCGGTTGGATAACGGAAATCGTGATCCCGATTCATCTCATCATAGTGCTTAACAAACTGACCCAAATTGATTATTTTCGGGAGATTTCTTTCTTGACAACCCTTGAGTATTTTCTCGAGATTATGCCCAAAGCAATTACGTATTGATTTTTTACTTACTTCGTTCGCGGCAAGAAATGACTTTAACAGAAGTTCTAAGGAGTGCGAAAAAAGATATGATCCGGCATAATAATGCTTCAATGTCACTCCATCTGTGAGCGCGTCGAATGCGTCAAGATACTCCTTGCCTCGGAGGAACAGCTCACCTGCAAACAGGCCAAGGGGCTGTGGCATTTCATGAATGACAGTCCGATTCATCGCGCTTCGCCGAATAGACACCTTACAGTCAAATTAGCTCGCCATGTGAAAGTTGGCCATCAGAACGTTCATTGATCTGCCATTGTCGGATGGGACCATCGCTCGCGACAGCGCCTACCTGCAATTCCGTTGGTGCAGCCAGCGACTAGCTTCTTCCCTCACCCGGCTCGGGCTGCCGCTCGAGTCCGCCCTCTCCCACGGGAGAGGGTTCGATGTGGCGCTGTCCTTGCGAGGAGGCGGAGCCGACGAAGCAATCCAGGGCTCGCCTGCGCGCCGGTGGGCCGGGTTGCTTCGCTGCGCTCGCAATGACGGCCGTTTGCGCGACGGCAGCTCCCGGACGCCGGCGGCTCGCTCAGTCGAGACCGATCGTCGTGAGGTCCTGGAACCAGTGCTGGGCCTGGATGAAGGACTTCACCTTCGGCGACAGGGCGTGCGGGTTGGTGTCGTGCACGACCCAGACGAGCACCGCGTCGTCCACGACCTGGGCATGCGCCTTGGCGAGGAGTTCGTCCTGCTTCGCGACGTCGAAGCTGCGCTTGGCCTCGTCGATCCAGGCATCGACCTTCTCGTTCTTGTAGTAGCCCCAGTTCACGCCGACCGGGTTGATCTGGCCGGAATGGAAGAAGCGCACGATCGCATAGAGCGGGTCCGAGGTGACGTAGGCGACGTTGTTCGCGGTCACGCCCGTCAGGGCCGGGTTCTTCGCGCCCTGGCGCCAGTAATTGTACAGGGTCTCGAGCTCGACGATACGGAAGTCGACCTCGATCCCGATATCCCGCAGGTTCTGCTGGATCGCCTCGTTCATCGGAATGGATTGCATCTGCCCCGTGCCGCCTTGCGCGATGGCGAATGTGGTCTTGAGCGGCTTGGCGGGGGAGTAGCCGGCCTCGGCGACGAGCCTCTTCGCTTCGTCGAGGTCGAACCTCAGCTCGAACGACGGCTTGCCGAACCACGGGCTCGCCGAGTCGACCTGCCCCTTGGCCGGCTGCGCGAGGCCGTTGAGGAGGTGGTCCGCGATCCCCTGGCGGTCGATGGCGAGATTGAGGGCCTTGCGAAGCCGGATGTCGGTCCAGGGCGAGCCCTCGATCGTCGACAGATGGTAGTTCCAGACATGCGGCGTGACGTTCTGGACGATCCGCATCCCGCGCTCCTTGAGCCGCGGCAGGGTATCGGGCGCGGGCGCCTCGATGAGGTCGACCTGGCCGGCGAGGAGCGCATTCGAGCGCTGCAATGCTTCCGGAAGGGGCACCAGGAGCAGTTTATCGACCTTGGCGAGGCGAGATTTGTCCCAGTATTCGGCGTTCTTCGTCAGTTCTGCGAGTTCGCGAGGCACGAGGCGCGTCAGCCGGAACGGCCCGGTGCCGGAAGGCTGGTACGCGAACTTGTCCCAATCGCGCCCGACCTTCTCGTACTGGGTCGGGCTCGAGACCAGGAACCAGAGCATCTGGTACGGGAAGAAGGAATCGACCTCCTTCGTCGTGATCTCGACGGTCATCGCGTCGAGCTTGGCGTAGCTCTTCACGGAGGGCAGGCGCGGGCGCACCTGCGCCGCCTGCCTCTTGTCGAAATGAGGCGCGTCGTCCTTGAGCACCTTGTCGAGGTTCCAGATCACGGCATCCGCATCGAAGGCGGAGCCGTCGTGGAACTTGACCCCGGGACGCAGCGTGAAGCGCCAACGTGTCTTGTCGGCCTCGTCCACCACCCATGAGGTCGCGAGGCCGGGCACCAGCTTGCCGGGCCGGTCGGCCACGTTCATCTCCCATGCGACCAGCGGATCGTAGATCGTGTATCCGGTGAACTGGTAGGCGCCCGCCCCGCGGTCGGGCTGGCCTGCGGTTAGCGGGATGTCGGCGAGAGAGATCCCGTATCGGATGACGCTCTCGGCCTGGGCGGTGCCGACGGAGATGGCGAGAGCGGCGGCAAGGAAGATCGAACGGCGCATGGAGCCTCCGGTGATATCGGGCTCGGCCGTAGCAATGCTCGTGCCTGAACCGCGGCCGCGTCGTCGTTGCGAGGAGGAGAAGCAGCGCCGCCGAAACACCGGACAGGCTGGATTGCTTCGCTGCGCTCGCAAAGACGGGAGGGCGGACGCCGGAACGCCGCCGCTCGATCTGCCGAGCGCCTCTGGAGAGCGAAAGCGCCAATCCGTCTTTGCGAGCGCAGCGAAGCAATCTAGGAGCCGCACCGACGCGTCGTGCCGCTCGCCATGAGGGCGAAGGGCCGACCCGATTGACGGCGGCGCGCGTCCCTGCCATCTGTCCTGACATGCGCAACGAGCTGACTCTCGCATCGAGGTGGTGGCGCCCCGTCTAGGGGCGTGCCGGATATTGCAACCCGGCTGCCCCTCGTGGAGGCGGTCGAGGTCCTATGCGCAGACAGCCCGGACCGCCTCCTGAGCGCAGCACGTTCACGAGGCTTCCATGGCTCCTCTTCCCGATCCCCAGCACCATCGCTACCGCACGACCGGCGGCGTCGAGATCGCCGTCACGGCGACGGCGCTCCCCTACGGCCATACCTGCGAGGCGCTGACCCGCCGGCTCGATACGCGGCGCGGCGTCCTGTTCTCCTCGGGCATGGAGGCACCGGGCCGCTACACCCGCTGGGACATGGGCTTTTCCGACCCGCCGCTCGTCTTCACGGCGACCGAAAGGCGCTTTTCGATCGAGGCCCTGAACGCGCGCGGCGCGGTGCTGGTCCCGGCCGTCGCAGAGGCACTCTCGCGCCATCTGGACATCACGGGGCTCGAGTCGACAGCGCTGGCCGTCTCCGGCGAGGTCGTCCCCTCGCCCGGCGGCTTCAGCGAGGAGGAGCGGAGCCGGCAGCCCTCGATCTTCTCTGTGGTGCGGGCCTTGCGCGAACTCTTCGGCAGCCGCGAGGACGACCAGCTCGGCCTCTACGGCGCCTTCGCCTACGATCTCGCCTTCCAGTTCGAGCCGGTCGAACGCCGCATCCCGCGGCCCGCCGACGCCCGCGAACTCGTGCTGTACCTGCCCGACGAGCTTCTGATCGTCGACCATGCCCGCCGCACCGCCGAACGGCGCACCTACGTTTTCGCCGTGGGCGGGGCCTCGACGGAGGGCCTGCCGCGCGATAATCCCGAGGCGCCCTATGTCGTCGGCGCGCCGATCGCGGCCGATTGCGACCACGGGCCGGGTGAATATGCCGCCACTGTGCGGCACGCGAAGGAATCCTTCGAGCGCGGCGACCTGTTCGAGGTCGTGCCCGGCCAGGTCTTCCGCGCCTCCTGCCCCGACCAGCCCTCCGAGGTCTTCGAGCGGCTGACGGCGGCGAACCCGGCGCCCTATGGCTGCCTGATCAATCTCGGCGAGGGCGAGTTCCTCGTCGGCGCCTCGCCTGAGATGTATGTGCGGGTGCGCGGCTCGCGGGTCGAGACCTGCCCGATCTCCGGCACCATCGCCCGCGGCCGCGACGCCTTCGAGGATGCGGACCAGATCCGCACCCTTCTCGCCTCTGCCAAGGACGAGGCTGAGCTGACGATGTGCACCGACGTCGACCGGAACGACAAGGCGCGCATCTGCGAGCCGGGCTCGGTGAAGGTGCTGGCGCGAAGGCAGATCGAGACCTATTCGCGCCTGTTCCACACGGTCGACCATGTCGAAGGGCTGCTGCGTCCCGAGATGGACGCGCTCGACGCCTTCCTCACCCATGCCTGGGCCGTCACCGTCACCGGGGCGCCGAAATCCTGGGCGATGGATTTCATCGAGCGGAACGAGCGCTCCTCGCGCCGCTGGTATGCGGGCGCGATCGGGCGCCTGACCTTCGACGGCAATCTCGATACCGGCATCACCATCCGCACGGCGCGCCTCAAGGACGGCGTCGCGGAGGTGCGGGCCGGCGCGACCCTGCTGCACGATTCCGATCCCGAGGCCGAGAACCAGGAATGCGCGCTGAAGGCCTCGGCTCTTCTCGCCAGCATCACCGGCCGCGCCCATGCGAGGCCCGGCCACGGCGCCATCGACGTCCGCCACGCGGGCGAGGGACGGCGCGTGCTGCTCATCGATTTCGAGGACAGCTTCGTCCACAACCTCGCCGATTACCTGCGCCAGACGGGCGCGCAGGTGCATACCTTCCGCCACACCGACGCGATCCCGGCGCTGGACCGGATGCGGCCCGATCTCGTCGTGCTGTCGCCCGGCCCGGGCTGCCCGGCCGATTTCGACATCAGCCGAGTCGTCTCGGCCGTGCGCGAACGGAACCTGCCGATCTTCGGCGTCTGCCTCGGGCTCCAGGGCCTCGTCGAGCATTTCGGCGGTGCCCTCGACCAGCTCGCCGTGCCGGTCCACGGCAAGGCCTCCGAGATCACGCTCGATCCGGACTCGCGCATCTTCGGGGGCCTGCCGGAGCGGCTTCTCGTCGGGCGCTACCACTCGCTCCACGCGCGGGACGGCACCGTGCCGAAGGACATCCGCGTCGTGGCGCGCACCGATGACGGCGTCGTCATGGCGATCGAGCACGAGAGCCTGCCGATCGCCGCCGTCCAGTTCCACCCCGAATCGATCCTCTCGGCGCGGGGCGACGGCGGCATGCTGCTCCTGGCGCGGGTGGTCGAGAGGCTCCTCGCGGGCCGGGCCCCGCTCAATAGAGCGGAGGAACCCGGAGGCCGGGGATCGGAAGCGGACCCAGCATCACCCGCCCGCCCGAAAGCCGGACCTGTGGCAGCCGCCTGAGCCGGCCATCCGCCTTCTCCTCCGGCGGCCTGCCGCCGCCGAGGATGGCGCCGAGAAGGCTGCCGCCACCGCCGGCGAGCTGCCCCAGGAGGCCGCCGAGCCCGGCGGCCTGGAGGTCGAGCACGCCCTCCGGCCGATGCTCGGCATCGATGCCGAAGAGGCCGACGCCCTCGATCCGTTGGCGGCCCTTGACCACGACGAGCTTGCTCAGCGTGGCGCGGCCGCCCGCCGCCCGCCAGCGCTCGAGCTCGGCGAGGAGCGGGCGAGCCGGCAGATCGTCGGTCTGCGTGATCGAGAGCTGGACCTCGGTGTCGACCGGCTCGGCGCCGCCGAGGATCTCGTTGAGGCCCGGAATGACGGCAGCCTTCGACGTCCAGGCGAGGTCCATCGTCGTCCGCTCGCCCGGATGGGGCCGCAGATGGCCCTCGAAGCGCTTCGAGGAGAGATCGACGCTCGCCCTGCCCGGCTGGCTGACGGAAACCGCAGGCTCGTCGGCGACGATGGACAGGAGGTCGAAGCCGCCCGGCGCCGTCAGGACGCTGGCCTGGAGGAGTTTCCAGCCGCCCTCGACCCGGTTCGGCCCCGCCGTGAGGTTCAGCGGCCCTTTCGCCTCGGCGATCACGTGGCGCGGCCGGTAGACCTGCGCGACGACGAGGAGCGGGCCGATCGAGGCGCGGACATCGGGGCGCTCGACCGTGAAATCGGCGCATCGGATCTCGATCCGGAAGGGATAGCCTGTGATGCTGCGATCGGCGCAGGTCCAGCGTCGCCCCGCCGTCGCCTCCTTGCCGATCCATTCGTCGAGACCGCTCTTCACGCGCTCCCGCACGAAGAACCAGCCCCCGCTCCAGGCGACGACCAGCAGGCCGAGAAGCACCACCGGGAGATAAAGGCCCCAGCGGCGGCGGGACGGTGTCGAGGCATCTGCCGGCACGGCATGTTCCTGTTGAGTTCGGTCGCGCAAGCTGGTAGCGCCGCGGCCCCGAGATGGCGAGGCCGGGTTCGGCCTGCCGCACAAGGCGAACGCGATGACCGCAGAGTGCGGCGATCTTTGGGTCTTCGGCTACGGATCGCTGATGTGGCGGCCGGGCTTCGACCATGTCGAGCAGCATCGCGCGAGCCTGCACGGCTATCACCGCTCGCTCTGCATCTTCTCGCATGTCCATCGCGGCACGCCCGAGGCGCCGGGCCTCGTCCTCGGTCTCGACCGCGGCGGGCGCTGCCGCGGCCTCGCCTTCCGCGTCGAGGCCGGGCACCGCGAGGCGACGCTCGCCTATCTGCGCGAGCGCGAGCAGGCCACGGCCGTGTATCTGGAGCGGCTGGTCCGCATCCGCCTCGACGACGGCCGCGACGTGCGCGCCGTCACCTATGTGGCCGACCGCCGCCACGCCCAATATGCGGGGCGGCTGCCCTTCGAAGACCTCATCCGCCTCGTCCACCAGGGCGTCGGCATGTCCGGCGCCAATCCGGACTATGTGCGCTCGACCCATGCACGGCTGATCGAGCTCGGCGTCAGCGACCCGATCCTCGCCGGGATCGCGGAAAAGCTGAGCTGAGGCGTCAGAAGGCGAGCGGCTCGGTGCCCTCGTATCGCGCCTGCGTCTCGAGCAGCGCTTCGTCGAGGCGCCGGCCTGCCCGATAGGCGGCGATGCCCTCCGGCGCTGCCATGTCGGGCAGCAGGCGCGGGCAAGGCTCCTCCTCGCCGATGACGGTCCGGACGGGGATGACGCCGGCCCAGACCGGATGGTCATAATCCTCCTCGTCGTCGGCGACGCCCTTCGCGCGCACCTTCGCCGAGGCGTCGTCGATCCGCATGCCGATCACCGTGGTCGCCTTCGTCTCCTGCGCCGAGATCGCGCGCAGGTCCTTCGAACGACCCGGATAGTAGCGGTCGATCAGAGCGTCGACAGCGGCGGCCTTCTCCGCCGGATCGTCGACGAGTCGAGCGGTGCCGAAGCACATGGCGGCCCGGTAACTGGCCGAATGATTGAAGCCGGATCGCGCCAGGACGAGCCCGTCGAGATGCGACACCGTCAGGCAGGCAGGCGTCCCCGCCTTCAGATGGCGGAGCATGCGGCTGGCCGATGAGCCGTGCCAGTACAGCATGTCCCCGTCCCGCCAATGGATCGTCGGCGTGCAATAGGGCTGGCCCTCGATCGTATAGGCGACATGGCACAGGAAGCCGGCATCGACGATCGCATAGACGTCGCGCCGGTCGTAGCGACCGCGCTCGTGCATCCGCTTGACGCGATTGCGCGCCGTGACCGGGAAACTGTCGGAACCGACGACGCCGTCTGACATCGCATAGCCTTTCGGAAAGTGACGAGCTGAGGATCGGCGACTACATTGGCTTGGAATAGGTCCAATCAGCCGATGAAATCGAAGACCAATCCAGCCGATTGGTCGGCCCTGATCCCCGTCCTTCCACAGAGCGGCCCGCGCGCGGCGGCTCTCTACGAAGCGGTCCGACGGCTGATCGAGGCCGGAACGCTGCCGCCGGGTGCCAAGTTGCCGACGACGCGCGATCTCGCCGCGCGCCTCGGCCTCTCGCGCGCGGCCGCCGTCGCGGCCTTCGAGATGCTGATCGCCGACGGCTTCGCCGAAGCGCGGATCGGAGCCGGCACGTTCGTGGCCGGAGCGGTCCCGCATCTGACCCCGCGCCCGCGCAAGACGGGGTCCTCACCCAGCGCCGATCCGCCGCCGCCCGGCACGCTCGGGATCGCGACGGCCGACACGCGCACGCTCAGGACCTTCCGCCTCCTCCTCTCCCGCCACCTAGCGAGGCCTGCGCCCGACCTCTTCGGCTACGGCGATCCTCGCGGCGGCGTGGGGCTTCGCGAAGCCGTCGCCTCCTATCTGCGATCGGCGCGGGGCGTGCGCTGCGACGCGGACGAAATCCTGATCACGACGGGCACCCAGCACGGGCTCGACCTCGTCATCCGGACCGCCCTCGCCCCGGGAGACCCGGTCTGGGTCGAGGATCCCGGCTACCCGATGGCGCGCGCCGCCTTCGAGGGCGCCGGAATGCGGCTGGTCGGCGTGCCGGTGGACAAGGAGGGGCTCGACGCGGCCCTGGGCGAAGCGGCGATGCCGGACGCCCGAGCCGTCTACGTCACGCCCTCGCACCAGTTCCCGCTCGGCGTGACGATGACGATGCGGCGTCGCCTCGCCCTGATCGACTGGGCGAGGCGGCACGGCTCGTGGATCATGGAGGACGATTACGACAGCGAGTTCCGCTACGCCGGCTCGCCCCTGACCTCGCTCCAGGGCATCGACGGCTCCGGACGCGTCATTTACCTCGGCACCTTCTCCAAGGTGCTGTTTCCGGGCATCCGGCTCGGCTACGCGGTCCTGCCCGAAGCCTTGATCGAACCCGTCCTCCGGCTGCGCGCGAGATCGGACCGCCAGCCGCCGGCCTTCGCCGAAGCCGCGCTCGCCGACCTCGTCCGCGAGGGGCATTTCGCCGCCCATCTGCGGCGCGCGCGGCGTCTCGCCGAAAGCGCCCGCGACGCGCTGGTCGACGGCCTGTCGAGATCGCCCCACCTGTCTGTCACCCCTCCCGATCAGGGCCTGCACCTGATCGCCGGGCTCGCGGACGGACGATCCGACACGGCTCTCGTCGCGCGAGCCGCCGCCTGCGGGCTCGGCAGCAGGGCGCTGTCCGCCATGCATCTGTCCCCGCCACCGCAGCGCGGGCTGGTCATCGGTTTCTCGGGCTATCCGCCGGAGGTTCTGCGGGACGCAGCCCTCCGCTTCGTCCGCGATCTCGATCGGCATCCGCCGGAGCCCGCAGAGGAGATCCGAAAAAAATTGCGAACCGCGTGAACCTCCCACGCATCCTGCGCGACCCACGTGCAAGGACGGCGAACTCCTCGCCGCCGACCAGCTTCGAGGATCAGACGATGACCCGCTTCAAGAAGACCGCTGTCGCTGCCATCGGTGCTCTCGCCGTCGCGACCACCATGGCCGTCTCGACCGGAAGTGCCGAGGCGCGAGGCTTCCGGCACGGTGGCGGCTGGGTCGCCGCGGGCGTGCTGGGCGGCGCGCTGGTCGGTGGCATGATCGCCTCCTCCCGGCCGGCCTACGGCTATCGGCCCTACGGCTATTACCCCGCCTACCGGCCCGTCTATTACCGGCCGGCCTATTACGGACCGCGCTGCTACACGGTGCGCCGGGTGAACTATTACGGCGACCTCGTCTATCGCCGCGTCTGCCGCTGACGAGACCCACGCGCCGAATTGACGGGCCTCCGGGAGCGATCCCGGAGGCTTCGCGTTGTCCGGATGGCCCGGCGCCGGGCGGATGGAACCCGGGCGCTATGGCCCCGAGGAGCCCCCTCCCCTAGGATCGGCGCCGAAGGACAGCCACACCATGCGCACCGATACCCCGACCGTGATCGGGCTCGACGATTACCGCCCGAGCGACCATCTCGCCGATACGATCCATCTCGACATCCTCCTCCACCCGACGGCGACCCGGATCGTCGCCGAGACCGCGTTCCGGCCCAATCCCGCCGGACGGCCGGGCGCGCCCCTCGTCCTCGACGGCGACGAATTGCGGCTCTGCGGCATCGAACTCGACGGCCAGCCCCTGCCTGCGGAGGCCTTCGAAGCCTCGCCGCAGGGGCTGACGGTCCTCGCGCCGCCCCAGCGGCCGTTTCGCCTCCGCGTCGTCACGGAGGTAGACCCGACCGCCAACACCAAGCTGATGGGGCTCTACCGCTCAGGCGGCATCTATTGCACGCAATGCGAGGCCGACGGCTTCCGCCGCATCACCTACGCGCTCGACCGGCCGGACGTCCTGTCGGTCTACACGACGCGGATCGAAGCCGACGAGAGCGAGGCGCCGACATTGCTCGGCAACGGCAACCCCGGCGAGGCGGGAGCCATCCCGGGAACCGGCCGCCATTTCGCGATCTGGCACGACCCCTTCCCGAAGCCCGGCTATCTCTTCGCCGTGGTCGGCGGCCGGCTCGGAAAGGTCTCGAAACCCTTCACCACCATGAGCGGGCGGCCGGTCGAGATCGCGGTCCATGTCGAGCCCGGCAAGGAGCCGCGCGCCGAATATGCGCTCGATGCGCTCGAACGCTCGATGCGCTGGGACGAGGAGGTCTTCGCTCGGGAATACGATCTCGACGTGTTCAACGTCGTCGCCGTGTCCGACTTCAACATGGGGGCGATGGAGAACAAGGGCCTCAACATCTTCAACGACAAATACGTTCTCGCGAGCCCCGAGACCGCGACCGATAGCGACTACGCCAATATCGAGGCGGTGATCGCGCACGAATATTTTCACAACTGGACCGGCAACCGCATCACCTGCCGGGACTGGTTCCAGCTCTGTCTCAAGGAAGGGCTGACCGTCTTCCGCGACCAGGAATTCTCCTCCGACCAGCGCTCGCGTGCCGTGCATCGCATCGGCGAGGTGCGCACGCTCCGGGCGCGCCAGTTCACGGAGGATGCCGGCCCGCTCGCCCATCCCGTCCGTCCCAATCAGTTTCGGGAGATCAACAACTTCTACACGGCGACCGTCTATGAGAAGGGCGCCGAGATCGTGCGCATGCTGAAGACGCTGCTCGGCGAGGCCGATTTCGCAGCCGGCATGACGCGCTTCTTCGAGACCTGCGACGGCACGGCGGCAACGGTGGAGGATTTCCTCGATGCCTTCGCAGCTGTGTCGGGGCGCGACCTCTCCGACTTCGCGCGCTGGTACGTCCAGTCGGGCACGCCCGTGGTCACGGTGCGGACGGAATACGATCCCGCGCAGGCGCGCTATCGCATCGACCTGACGCAGGAGACGCCTCCGACGCCCGGACAGGCGGAGAAAGGCCCGCTCGTCCTCCCCGTCGCGCTCGGCCTCGTCTCGCCGACCGGGGCCGCAATCGCGGCCGACTGCGCCGATCTGCGGCCGGACGGCGTTCACGTCATGGCCGGCTCACGGGCGAGCCTCATCTTCGAGAACGTGCGGGAACGCCCGGTTCCGTCCCTGTTCCGCGGCTTCTCCGCTCCCGTGAAGCTGCGCCTCGATCTCGGCGACGACGACCTGCTCGCCCTTCTCGAACACGACAGCGATCCCTTCAATCGCTGGCAGGCCGCCCAGATGGTGGCGATGCGCCTCCTCGTCGGGCAGGCGACGAGCGAGAGCGGGACGCCCGTTGAGGCGTCCTTGCTCCGGCTTGCTTTGGCGCTCGGCCGGGTCCTCGTGGTCGAGAGCGAGCGCGATCCGGCCTTCGCCGCGCTCCTCCTCAGCCTTCCGAGCGAGACCGAGATCGCGCAGGAGATCGGCAGCGACGTCGACCCGGATGCCGTGCACCGAGCCTGGCTCGCCGCGCGAGGCACGATCGGCACTGTCCTTGCCGCCGACCTCGCGGCCATCCGCGCCGCGACCGAGCCGGACGGCGCCTATTCGCCCGACGCCGCGAGCGCCGGACGGCGCGCCCTCCGCAACGTCGCGCTGGACCTCCTCGCATCGGCCGATCCGGCCTTCGGGGAGCGCGAGGCCGACAGGCAATTGGCGGCGGCGGGCAACATGACGGACCGGCTGGCTGCGCTCGCGGTGCTCTCGCGGATCCCGGGCGACACGCGAGAGCGGGCACTCGCCCGCTTTGCCGAGGACTTCGCCGGCGAGCCATTGGTGCTCGACAAGTGGTTCGGCATCCAGGCTGCGATCCCGGAGCCTGGCACGCTCGATCGCATCCATGGGCTCACCTCCCATCCGGCCTTCTCCTTCACGAACCCGAACCGGGTTCGCGCCCTCGTCGGCAGCCTCGCCCTCGCCAATCCGACGCAGTTTCACCGCGCAGACGGCGCCGGCTACGCCTTCCTGGCCGACATCGTGCTGATGCTGAACGGATCCAATCCGCAGGTGGCCGCGCGGCTGCTGACGGCCTTCTCGACCTGGCGGACCGTAGAGCCGGGGCGGCGGGCGAACGCCGAAAGCCAGTTGAAGCGCATCGCCCGCGAACAGAACCTCTCGCCCGATGTGTCCGACATCGTCGCGCGTTCGCTGAGCGAAGCCTGAGCCTGAAACAAAACAGGTCATAACGAGAACAAAAGCGGAGCATTCCCTCTTCGGAGCGCCGGACAGAACGCGCGCTGTTCTGTCCGCGCGCGGCCGGCACACCGAAAATCAACGGCTGGACAAATCAGCGAGCCGCGATTCTATTGGTCCCGATTCGGCGAGATGCGGCACATCTTCGACGGACGATCTGGATCTTGCGAGGGGGCTCGCGCATGGGAGTGGCCGCCTTCGGCGCCGCCGCGCGCCTAGGAATATTGTCTTCAAAGTACCCACGTCTTACGCGGGTCATGCGCTCCCGGACGGCCTGCGGCCTTTCGATCGCGATGGCCCTCGGCATCATCACAGCCATGGCCTTGCAGCACTGGCCGCAACGGATGGGAGAGGCCGCATCGGTCCGCTCCGCCGATCGGCTGGACTTCGTCGCCATCGCGGTCGCCTACGAGGCCCAGCTGGCGGCCGGTAGCGGGCAGCCGACGACCGAGCACCTGGCTGCGATCCGCAGCCGGCTGCCGGCACTCGCCTTCGCGGATCGTCGGGTCGTCTACCTCTCGGACCGAAGCGGGTTCATCACCGCGTCGACGGCCGTCTCGGCGGATAGCCCAACCCGTCTCGCCGACCTGCTCGGCTCGGAGGACACCGAGCCCACCGGCACCAGCGGCTCGGTCATCCGCACCACCCTTCGGGACGGCACGCCCGTCCTCGCGGCATTCCGAAGCCTGACCTCGGGATATGTCGCGGTCGTCCAGCCGCGCTCCGCTGTCTCCGCCGAGCGCTCCTATCCGCCCTATGCAAGCGAGGCCTTCGCCTTCGCCTGCGCGACGGCGCTCGCCGGCCTCACCGCCGGATGCCTGCGCTATCGCCGCCGCGCGCTGAACGCCAAGCGCGACCGGCGGCGCATCGCACGGCAATTCGACACCTCCCTCGCGCATGGCCGCTGCGGCCTGTGGGATTGGGACACCACCCGCAACCGCGTGTTCTGGTCGAGTTCGATGTATGAGCTGCTCGGCTACGAGCCGCGCGGCGACCATCTGTCGGTCGGCGAGATCACGGCCCTGCTGCATCCCGAAGACGGCGGGATGCGGATGCTCGCCGACGCGCTCTCCACGGCCGCGGCGCTCGACCGGGAGCTCCGGGTGCGCACCGCCGGAGGCGACTGGCTCTGGCTTCGCATCAAGGGCGAGGTCGTGATCGACCCGATCGACGGCTCCCGCCACATCGTCGGGCTCGCCGCCGATGTGAGCGCGGATCGGCAGGCCGCCGAGCGGCGCGCCAAGGACGATCGCCGGCTGCGCGACGCGGTCGAGGCGATCTCGGAGGCCTTCGTGCTCTGGGATGCGGAGGAACGCCTCATCCTGTGCAACACGCGGTTCCTCAAGCTTCACGGCATTCCGGCGCATCTGGCGCTGCCCGGCACCCCGGCGCGTCAGATCATGACGGCCGGCCGGCCGGCGATGGCCGGCGATCTCCTCCCGCTCGACCTGTCCGGAAGCACGGGCGGGCGCACGGTGGAGCGTCAGCTTCCCGACGGCCGCTGGGTCCATGTCAGCGAGCAGCGCACCCGCGACGGCGGCGTCGTCTCGGTCGGGATCGACGTCAGCGAGCACAAGCGCAAGGAAGCCCGGCTGCGAGAGCGGGAACGGCACCTCCAAGGCTCGGTGCGGCGGGCGGAAACGGCGGCGCAATGCTACGCGGCCGCAGCCGAGCGGAACTACGAGGCGAACCTCGCAAAGACGCAGTTCCTCTCCCGCATGAGCCACGAATTGCGGACGCCGCTCACGGCGATCATCGGGTTCTCCGACGTCATGCGCCAGCAACTGCTCGGGCCCATCGACACGCGCTATGTCAGCTACACGAACGACATCCACGCGAGCGGGCTGAAGCTGCTCCAGGTGATCGACGGCATCCTCCAGATGACCCGCATCGAGAAGGGCCAGTTCGCGCTCTCGCCGGAGGTGATGCTGCTCGACGACGTGGTCGGCGACGCCATCGAAGCCATCCGCGAGGACGCCGCCGCGCGCCGGATCACGATCGAGATCGACACGCTCGGCCCGATCCTCATCCAGGCCGACGCCCAGGGCCTGCGCGAGGTCCTCGTTCAGCTGCTCCGCAACGCCGTGACGTTCTCCGGGATCGATGCCTGCGTCCGCATCCGCCTCCGGACCGCCGGCGAGCGAATCAACATCTTCGTCGAGGATCGGGGGATCGGCATCCCGTCGGACATCCTGCCCCGCCTCGGCCGTCCCTTCGAACAGGTCGAATCGGAATATTGCCGCAACGGCGGCGGCGCGGGGCTCGGTCTGTCCATCGCCCAGGCCCTGGTCGACATGCACGACGGCACGCTGAAGCTGCGCTCGGAGCCCGGGATCGGCACCATCGCCATGGTGCACCTGCCCAAGCTGCAGCCGGCCGCCAACGACCGGGATGCGCCGAGCGCGCAGCTCAACCTTTCGCTGATCGCCGCCGAGTAGCCCGGCCCTGGCCGAGCACGCGCTCGAAGATCGCCCGGACCGGCTTCCTCACCTCGGCCAGATGCGCGCCGAGAACCTTCGGATCGGGGGCGCCGACGAGAGCGGCCAGCCGGCTCCGCAAGGCCGGCATGCCCGCGCTCTCCTCGGACGCTCCGCCGACCGTCAGGCGCTGCCAGTGGTTCACCTCGTCGAGGACGCGATAGGCCTCGACGAGGTCGGCCGCGTCGCTTCGCGGCAGAAGTCCGAGCTGTCCAGCCTCGGTGAGGACCTCGCTCGTCGGCAGACCGACCAGCGAGCCGTGGTCGCTCGCATGGGCGAGGACGAGTGCCTGCGCGATGAAATCGAGGTCCAGCAGGCCCCCGGGCGCCATCTTCAGATCGAGTTCGCCGGCATCGCCCTTCTCGGTCTCGACGAGACGGCGCATGTCGCGGACCGCCTTGAAGACCTCGGCCGGATCGCGGCGGCGGCGCACGATCGCCGTGATCGCCTCATCGACGCGCGTCGCGAAGGACGGATCGCCGGCGAGGACCCGGGCGCGGGTGAGCGCCATGTGCTCCCACAGCTCGGCCTCGGCCTCGTGGTAGGAGACGAACCCGGAGAACTGGGTGCCGATCGGCCCCTTGCTGCCCGAGGGCCGTAGCCGCAGGTCGACCTCGAACAGCCGGCCACGCCGCGTCGGCACGGTCAGCGCGGCGACGAGGCGCTGCGTCAGCCGCAGGTGATAGACGACCGCGTCGAGCGGGCGATCGCCGTCGCTCGTGCGCTTCTCGGCATCGAAATCGTACAGGACGATCAGGTCGAGATCGGAGGTCGCCGTGAGATCGGCTCCGCCCAGACGGCCGAGCCCGACCACCGCGAGATGGCCTCCGGGCACCCTGCCGTGGTCCGCCTCGAACGCGCCCGAGACGCGCTCGAGCGACGCGCGGATCGCCGCGCGTGCGATGGCGGCATGCGCGAAGCCGGCCTCGCGCGGCGTGAGGATGCCGGACAGCATCCGCGCCCCGGTCGTGAATTGGAGCTGATGGGCGGCGTCGCGGATGCGGTCGAGGAACTCCTCCATCCCATCCGCCGTGCCGACCAGCGAGAGGAACTCCGCCTCGATCGCGGCCTCGTCGCGCGGCGGCGCGGTAAAGCCGGGATCCAGCAGGGGATCGAGCACATGGGGCCGCGCCGCGACCTCTTCCGCGAGCCGCGGCGCCGTTCCGAGGAGATCGGCGAAGAGAAGCCGCAGCCGCTCGTGCTGGCGCAGGATGCCGAGGAGTTCGACCGCCGCCGGCATGCGCGCAAAGGCGGCGTCGAGCCGGGCGAGGCCACCATCCGGATCGGCCGTCCCGCCGAGGGCCTTCAGCAACGCCGGGACGAGTTCCGTCAGGACCTCCCGCGCCCGCGCCGAGGTGATCGCCGCCCGGCGGCCGAAATGCCAGCCGCGCACGGTCTCGGCGACCTTCGGCGGATCGCGGAAACCGAGCCGCCCCAGCGTCTGGAGGGTCGCGGGATCGTCCTCCGTCCCCGTGAAGACGAGGTCGCCGAGATCGGAGGCGAGTTCCGGCGCGTCCTCGAAGAGGAGCCCGTAATGGTGCTCGACGCGCTTGGCGTAGGCGGTGAGGTCGGCGGAGAAGGATTCGAGGTCGGGATAGCCGGCGAAGCGGGCGAAGCGGACGAGTTCGGCCTCGTCCGCCGGCAGGCGCTGGGTCTGCTCGTCAGCCACCATCTGCAGCCGATGCTCGATGCGGCGCAGGAAGCGATAGGCCTCCGACAACTCGTCCCGCGCCGTCTCCGTGACCCAGCCCTCCCGATGAAGCTCGGCGAGCATGTCGAGCGTGCGCCGTCCGCGCAGCGCCGGGCGGCGCCCGCCGAAGACGAGCTGCTGGGTCTGGACGAAGAACTCGATCTCGCGGATC
Organism: Enterovirga rhinocerotis; assembly: GCF_004363955.1. GTDB lineage: Bacteria > Pseudomonadota > Alphaproteobacteria > Rhizobiales > Beijerinckiaceae > Enterovirga > Enterovirga rhinocerotis. The sequence goes on along the minus strand of NZ_SNZR01000011.1, from coordinate 797,325 downwards.
CCGCCCCGGCCGAGCTTGATGTCGTGCCCCGCGACCGCGATGGAGCCGTGCCCGCGCACCGCATGGATCTGCCGCTTCATCGCGTGGATGTCGGCGATGGCGTGGAAATCGAAATACTTGCGCCAGATGAAGGGCTTCATCTCCGCGATGAAGCTCTCGCCGAGCGCGACGTCGCCGGCCACCGCACGCGCCTTGATCATGGCGGCGCGTTCCCAGTTCTGACCGACGGTCTCGTAATAGGTGTAGGCCGCGGGGAGCGAGACGGCCGCCGTGGTCGAGCCCGGATCGGGCCGGAGCCGATAATCGACCCGGTGCACGTAGCCATCCGCCGTCCGCTCGGAGAGCAGCTTCACCACCGATTGGGCGACCCGATTATAGAGCCGCGACGGCCCCTTCTCATCGATCGCGGCGGGGGCCTTCGGATCGTAGAAGACGACGAGATCGATATCGCTCGAATAGTTCAGCTCGCCCGCCCCGTGCTTGCCGAGGGCAAGGAAGGTGACGCCGCATCCCTGACCGTCCGGGCCGATCGCGCCGAGATCGAGCTGCCCGGCCTGGCCGAGCTCATGCGAAGCGATGCCGACCGCGCTGCGCACGGAGGCATCGGCGAAATCGCTCAGCGCCCGAACCACCGTGTCGACGTCCCACACCGAGCCGAGATCGGCGAGCGCGACGAGGAGCGCATGCGCCGTGCGGTTCCGGCGCAGCAGCGCCGCGGCCTCGTTCCGGTCGATGTCGCCCGCGGCATGGCGCCTGTGAAGCGACGCCTGCGCCTCGATCAAGGCGGCGAGCGCCTCCTCCGGAACGGAGCCGGCGAAGGTCTGGAAGCGCTCGCGGTCTGTCTCGATCGCCTCGCGCAGGAAGGGCGAGCCGTCGCGGATCGCCTTCGTGATGGCGGCGAAGGCCTTCTTCCCACGAGCCTTGCCCCAGGCCGCCCGCTCGGCGAGCGAGGCCGCCTTCTCCTGCGCCTTGCCGCCGGCGCCCGTCTTCGCCGTCATGCGGCCGCCCCGTCGCGCAGCGGAAGGGTCAGGACCGCCTCGAGGCCCGGCGCGTGATCGCGGAGCGAGAGGCTGCCGCCGTGAAGGCGAGCCACGGCGGCCGCGAGACTGAGACCGAGGCCGAAGCCGGGCCGCGTCCGCGCGGATTCGAGACGGACGAAGCGGCCGAGCACGCGCTCGCGATCGGCCTCGGGGATGCCGGGGCCGCGATCGGCCACCGTGATCCGCACCTGCTCCGCATCCCGCTCGGCCCGAACCGTCACGGGGCCCTTCTCCCCCTCGGCCGCGCTGCCATACTTGATGGCGTTGTCGAGAAGGTTCGCGACGGCCTGGCCGACGAGCTCGCGGCTGCCATGGACCGGCAGGGAGGGCTGGATGGCGGTCGTCATCGCAAGGCCGGCCTCCTCCGCCAGAGGCTCGTAGAGTTCGGCGAGATCCTCCGTGATCAACGCCGCGTCGAAATCCGCCATCGCCTCGCTCGCATGCCCGGCCTCCATCCGCGCGATCATCAGGAGAGCGTTGAAGATGCGGATGAGGTTGTCGCTCTCCTCGATGATGCCCTCGAGCGCCTCGCGCAACTCCTCGGGGCCGCCGGCGCCGCGCAGGGCTTCGTCCGCCCGGTTGCGAAGGCGGGTCAAGGGCGTCTTCAGGTCGTGCGCGATGTTGTTGGAGACCTCGGTCATGCCGCCCATCAATTCGCCGATGCGATCGAGCATCGCGTTGATGTTCAGCGCGAGACGGTCGAACTCGTCGCCCGTCCCCGCGACCTTCAGGCGCCCGGCGAGATCGCCGGCCATGATCGTCGCGGTGGTTCCCGTCATGCCGTCCACGCGGCGAAGGACGCGGCGGCTGACGAACCAGCCTCCCGCGCAGCCGAGCACGATGACGAGCAGGAGCGAGACGCCGAGGGCCTGGCCGAGCGTCTTCTTGATGCGCGTACGGTCCTCCACGTCGCGCCCGACCACGAGCCGGAACCCGCTCGGCAGCAGGAAGACGCGGACGATCGCGGTGTGGTTGCGCGCCTCGTCCTCGGCCCGCGCATATTGCACCTCGCGCTGCCCCTCGGTGTCGAGCGCACCCGGCGAGAGCGAGCCGATATTGCCCGCGATGCGCTCGCCCTGGAATGTCGTCACGAGGTACAGCGACGCGCCGGGCTGACGGCTTCGCCGCTCGACGATCGAGACGAGGCGCCGGATGCCGCCCAACCGATATTGTTCCGCGAGGCCGCCGATCTCGGCTCCGATCGTCTCCACGATCTGGCTGTTGACGATGCGCGTCGTGTTCCAGGCGATATAGGCCAGGATCAGGAAGACGGAGACGGCGAACACCGCCAGATAGACCAGCAGCAGCCGGAAGGCGGTCGTCCGGAACAGCTTCGGCAGCAGGCTCGCGATCGGCGGCCGCTCCTCGGAAGCAGGAGGGGAGAGTGCGCCGTTTGCCGAGCCTCCGTCAGACGGCGGGATGGCGCCTGCGCCGCGAGCCGCGCCGGAATCGGCCTCCGGGATCGGCCCTTCGGGCCTCTCGCCGGACGCTCCCCCCGGGGCGCTAGCGGGCGCCGTCACGGATCATGTATCCCGCGCCCCGGACCGTATGGATCAGAGGGCGGTCGAACCCCTTGTCGATCTTCGAGCGGAGCCGCGAGACATGGACGTCGATGACGTTGGTCTGCGGGTCGAAATGATAGTCCCAGACGTTCTCGAGCAGCATGGTACGCGTGACCACCTGCCCGGCATGGCGCATCAGGTACTCCAGCAGCCGGAACTCCCGCGGCTGGATCGGGATCTCCTGCCCGCCGCGCGTGACGCGGTGAGACAGGCGGTCGACCTCGAGATCGCCCACCCGGTAGGTGGTCGCCTCCGCGGAGGACGCCTTGCCGTTGCCGCGGCGGGCGAGAACCTCGACGCGGGCCAGCAGTTCCGAGAACGCGTAGGGCTTGGGCAGGTAATCGTCCCCTCCCGCGCGCAGCCCCTTCACGCGATCGTCGACCTGGGAGAGCGCCGACAGGATCAGGATCGGCGTCTCGACCTTCTGCTCGCGGAGCGAGCGGACCAGGGAGAGGCCGTCGAGCTTCGGCAGCATGCGGTCGACGACCAGCACGTCGTAATCGCCGTCGCGGGCGAGCGCATAGCCGTCCAGCCCGTCGGCAGCCTGATCGGCGACGTGACCCGATTCCCGAAAGGCCTTCACCAGATAGGCGAGTGCCTCACGATCGTCCTCGATGACCAGGATTCGCATAAGGGACATTAGAAGCCGCCGCGCCTTTCGAATCCAGGGGCCATCGCAGCATGCTCCCAAAAGCGGAACGGCAGGCCGGATGGGGATCCGACCTGCCGTCACGAAACGCCGACTGGCGGGGGGCGACGAGTGCAGCCCGCGTCTCGTTCTGTCGGAACGTTGCGCCGGAGGTCCTGCCGCCCTGGGGGGCTTGGTGGGCGACGGAACCGGGCCGGCATGTCCCGATCCGATGACAAGACATATGGGCCCTGCCGGATTACCCGGCCATCACCCAGGGATGAACAATCTGTAAGGTTGCGTGACCGCCGAAAAACAGCGCCCCGATGACCGAGAAGATCGCATAGGCGAAGCCGAAATTCACGGCGAGCCCGATCATGCCGACCCCGAGGCCGACCATCACGAGGAGACCGTCGCGCTCGACGAGACCGAGCCCGATCAGGCAGACGGCAATGCCCAGGGGGATCTGCCCCACGATCGGGGCCGCGACGAGAAGTCCCAGCGCCAATGCGAAGAGCAGGAAGCCGATCAGGCGCAGGGCCAGCGGATTTTCGAGGAAGGTGATGCGCGGCCTCGACCAGCGCTCCAGCTTCTGGAGCACGGGCAACGCGCGGCCGACCGCCCGTTCCACCGCCTCCTGCGGAATCGACCGCTTCAGCAGGATCCGGGGCAGCCAAGGCGATGCCTGCCCCGCGGCGATCTGCGCAGCGACCAGCGCGAGCAAAAGGCCGCAGACCAGCGGGATGCCCGGCGGCATCGGCAGACAATTCGGCAGGCCGAGAAGCACGACCAAGATCGCGAAGGCCCGGTCCCGCAGAACCGAGACGATGTCCGCGACCGTCAGGCGGTCGCTCGCGTTCCGTGCCAGTGACAGCAGGACGGCCGAAATACGGGCTTCAGGGTACAATCGGCCGGACCGCGCTGGAACACTCGAGCGCTCTGTAGACCAGCTCAAATCGTCGGCCAAGTCCGTCCCCTGAAACGCATCGCATCGCCGCTCGACGTCGTCATTCCGCGCTCGCCGTGATGTCGATCGCCTCGAGAACGCCTGCCGGCGACGGATTGGAGGCGAAATCGGCGATGCCGAAGCCCGCATCTCCGCGCGCCTTGGCGGTGATTCTCAGCTTTCCGGGCTTGGCGATGAACTTCGAGATGGACTGGGCGAGAGCCTTGGCGCCGGGGCTGCTGCCGAGAATGACGGGGATGCCGATGGCGGCGGTGGTGCCGTATTCCCGCCGGATGTCCTCCACCGAGCGCTTCTGCCGCTTGGCCTGCATGGCGAGGAAGCGCTCGAAGAGGCCGCGATTGTCGACCGCGATCTCGACCGACTTCGCCGTGGCGCTCATCAGCGCGACCTGGGCGACAGCCGTGTCCGGATCGAAGACGTCCCGCACGACGTTTCCGAGCATGGCCCGGATGGAGGCGCTGCCCATGTCCTTGCCGTCGACGGTGAGTTCGCGGATCGCGATCTCCTGCTTCGCCTCGTCCCAGGCGAGGCTCAGGCCGAACGAGCCGTCCACGCGGTCGTAACCGAGCTGCGCGACGGTCGCGATGCCGTCATTCGTCGGATTCGGCGGGATGGGCGAGCTGAGGTCGCGGATCGCGAACTTGATGTCGGTCGGAATGCCGTTGACCGGCTTCTCCGCCGTGATCTCGAACCGGCCGAGACCGACCCGGATGCGCTCGGCGTTCTCGGCGCGCAGATTCGGCGACGGCTCCTGCGCGGGGATGTCCACATCCAGCCCCTCGAGCCGGACGGAGGACATCATCGTCATGAGGTTGCGCAGGGTCGCGACGCTGGGCGTCTGGTCGGGCCGCGTCCCGATTTCCTTGAACGCCTCGATGGCCGGCCTCATGTCGAGCCCGCCGAAGGCGATGCGATCGTATTTGACGCGCCCGTCCTTGTTGCCGAAATCGAGCCCCTCGGCCGAGAACTCGCCGCCGCGCCCGTCCTTCGGCGCCGCATAGGCGAAGCGCCGGATGCGGCCTTCGAATTCCATGTCGTCGTCGGGAATGCGCGCCTCGATCGAGATGTCGGTCGCCTCGGCGTCACCCATCGAGAAGCTCTCGAACAGGTCCCCGGTCGCCTCAAGCGCGGCTCGCGCCGCGTCCGATTTCGGCTTTGCCTTGCTCGCCTCCGCAGCGGCGAAGATCTCCATCGTCCCCAGCCAGCCGACGCGGGTCGGCTTGGCCGAGAGCCCGGAGCCGGTCATGCGACCGACGCGGGTCTTGATGCCCTTGGAATCGTCGATGACGACGTCGTCGATCGAGAACGCTCCGTGCAGGCGACGCAGCGTCTCTCCCGGAGCGGCCTTGGCCGTGAAGGCGCGGACCGTTCCGCCGACGTCGAGATCGGCCAGCGCCATGCGCCCCATCGAACCCTTGACCGCCTCGCCGGCCTGGCTCCCTTCGAAGGTGCTGCTGGGCGAGGTCACGGAGGCGACCCGCCCGCCCGCGATGCTCTTGAACGACACGTCCCGATAGACGGTGCGCTGCTTGACCTGCGGCGACTCGACGACGTTGATCAGCTCGGGGACGAGGATCTCGTCGGCTTCGAGCTTCATCACGCGATCGATCAGAGGCTCGGGCGATGCAGGGTCGAGGAGGCGCGTCAGATCCGCCTGCGACAGTCGGGTTCCGCGGACGATCACCCGCGGCGCCTCGAACACCATCAGGCCGGAACCGAGCCTGACATTCTGAAGCACGACCTCCGTCGCTTGCGCGTGGGCGGCTGTCGGTAGCAGCCACGGCACCGCCGCGGCAGGCACGACGAACAAGGCTGCGGCGAACCCGAAGGGCCGCAGCCGGACCGAAACGCGAGCGAGCAAGGAAGCCCTCCGAAGAAGCATGGCTGCGTGACGCAGCCGCGTGATGATCAGAGCGAGAACGATGTCCCGCAGCCGCAGGACGCCGTCGCCTGCGGATTCTCGATCTTGAAGGACTGGCCGATGAGGTCGTCCACGAAGTCGACGATAGAACCCTTGAGATATTGCAGGGAGATTTCGTCGATCAGCACGCTGGCCGAGCCGTTCTCGATCAGGAGGTCATCCTCGGCGCGGCCCGAATCGATGTCGAATCCGTACTGGAAGCCGGAACAGCCGCCGCCATTGACGCTGATGCGCAGCTTCGCCCCCTGAGGCTCGTCTGCGAGGATCTCGCCGATCCGGCGGGCCGCACGGTCGGTGATGATGATGTCGTTGGTCACGGAGGTCATGCCGTCGGAAGCTTGCCGTTGCGCACGCCCTAAAGGTAAGCCCGCCGGTGTTGCCCCGCAACCCTGGCGATCCCGCCACGGCGTCGCGGTGCCCGCCGGGGTCGGAATGGCAGGAGAACGATGGCGCGCGGACTATGCCTGCGATCCGGCGGCAGGACGGGGACGCCTCCACGCCGAAGCCCCCTCCCCGACCCGGACCGACTTCCAGCGCGATCGTGACCGCATCGTCCATTCGGCGGCCTTCCGGCGCCTGACCCACAAGACCCAGGTCTTCGTCTACCACGAGGGAGACCACTTCCGGACGCGCCTGACGCACACGCTGGAGGTCAGCCAGATCGCCCGCGCCATCGCGCGTTCGCTCGGTCTCGACGAAGATCTCGCCGAGGCGATCGCGCTGTCGCACGACCTCGGCCACCCGCCGTTCGGCCACACGGGCGAAGATGCCCTCGACACGTGCCTCGCCGCCTTTGGCGGGTTCGATCACAACGCCCAGGCCCTGCGCATCGTCACGCGGCTCGAGCACCGCTACGCCGCCTTCGACGGCCTGAACCTCGCCTGGGAGACGCTCGAAGGCCTCGTCAAGCACAACGGCCCGCTTCTCGACGAGGCCGGCCGGCCGACGGAGCGCTATCGCGCCCGCGGGGTGCCGGGCGCCATCCTCGAATACGATGCGCTGCAGCCGCTCGGCCTTGCTCTCCACGCCTCGGCCGAAGCGCAGGCCGCCGCGATCGCCGACGACATCGCCTACAACGCCCACGATCTCGACGACGGGCTGCGCGCCGGCATCCTTCAGCTCGAGGAACTCGGATCGGTTCCCTTCCTGGCGGGTCTCCTGGCCGAGATCGAGCGCCTTCACCCCGACCTCGACGCGACGCGCACGGTCCACGAACTGACGCGGCGCGTGATCACGCGCTTCGTCGAGGACGTCGTGACCGAAGCCGGCCGCCGGATCAGCGCGCTCCGGCCCGGATCGGCGGACGACATCAGGGCAGCCGGCGAGGCCGTGGTCGTGTTCTCCCAGCCGCTCGCCGAGGCCGACCGCTCGCTGAAGCGCCACCTCCTGCCTAAGCTCTACCGGCACGAGAAGGTCATGGCCGTGCGGCGCGATGCGGACCGGGTCGTGCGCGACCTCTTCGCGGTCTTCACGGCATCTCCCTCGCGGCTTCCCGCGGATTGGCGCCAAGGCCTCGAAGACGCGGACGAGGCGCGCATCGCACGGCGCGTCGGAGACTACATTGCCGGCATGACCGACCGCTATGCGCTGCTCGAACATCGCCGGCTGTGCCAGCACACGCCCGATCTGCGGATCGGCTGAAAGCTCAAGCCTGTCGCAGGGCGAGCGTGACGCCGCTCAGCGTGAGGGCCAAGGCCAAGGCCTCGCGCAGGCCGAGCGGCTCGCCAAGCGCCAGCGCCGCCCCGATCGTCCCGACGACCGGCACGAGCAGCGTTCCCGTGGCGGCATGGGTGGGCGGGAGATAGCGCAGGGAAGCGAACCAGGTCGTGTAGCAGAGGGCCATCGGGACAAGGGTCATGTAGGCCATCAGCAACCAGCCCTGCATGCTGAGCGGGCCGATCCGGTCGTGTTCCAACACGAGGCCGATGAGGAGCATCGGCAGGCAACCGAGCCCGAGCTGCCACGCGACCAGCGTCAGCGGCGGGATCGGAAGCGGCGTTCGGTTCAGGATGCCGCCGAGCGCGAACAGGATGGCGGCCGAGATCCCGACCGCGACTCCCCAGGCCTTGTCAGAGCCGAAATCGAACCCTTGTGCCCCCAATAGGACCGAGGTTCCCGCGATGCCGAGGCCGAGCGCGACCGCCGTCCGGATCGTCGGCCGAGTGCCGAGCAGCGGCCAAGCCAGCAGCACGGACCAGATGGGCATCGAGTAGATGAGCAGCGCGCCCTCGGCCACCGTCACCCATTGCATCATCACCGTGCCGAGCCCCATCCACACGAACACGTTCGTGAAGGCGAGGAACGACAGCTTCGGCAGGAGCTGAGGCGCAACGGCGAGACGCTCGCCCGCCCGGCTCGCGATCACGGCGAGGATGGCGGCCGCAGCCAGGCCCGAGACTCCGCGCGAGAAGAGTGGAGGCCATTCGCGCAGGAGAAACTTGATGGCGGGCCAGTTGAGCCCCCATCCCACCGTGGTGACGAGCAGACACGCGATTCCGATCCAGCGTAGGCGCGCCGATCCGGTCCCGTCCTCTCCGAAGCCCGCTCCGCCCACGCCCTTCCCATCTGCGATTCATGGCGTCTTACATGAGATCGCGACCCATGCCCTGCATGCGACGCATGCGCCTCGTCCATGTGGAACATGGTTCGACGAACCACCCGCGCCGATGGATGAAAACAGAGCAGGTCGACGAGCAAAATGATGCAGCTCGGAGGGCCGCAGAGATTTACGCCGCGAGGAATGCCTTTAGGTTCGTCGCCGCTCTCTCGTGGGCGCCCCGGACCCGCCTTATCGGCAACGAAGGATTATGAACTGATGCCCTTTGCAGTCACCGACGATGGCGTGAAGCTTCATTACGAAGAAACGGGTTCCGGCACGCCGTTGATCTTCGTGCACGAGTTCGCGGGGGATCACCGGAGCTGGGAGCCTCAGCTTCGGCATTTTGGCCGCCGCTACCGAGCGATCACCTACGGCGCGCGGGGCTATCCGCCGTCCGATGTGCCGGACAATCCCAGCTCCTATTCCCAGGCGCGCGCGGCGGACGATATCGCGAGCGTGCTCGACCATCTCGGCATCGAGAAGGCGCATGTCGTCGGCCTGTCGATGGGCGGCTTCGCGACCCTCCATTTCGGCTTCCGGCATCCCGATCGCGCCCTGTCGCTCTGCGTCGCAGGCTGCGGCTACGGCGCGGAGCCCGATCAGCAGACCCGCTTCAAGGGCGAGGCCGACGTGATTTCGGCCGGCATCCTGAAGGAGGGAATGGGCGCCTTCTCGCTGAAATACGCCTACGGGCCGACGCGCGTGCAATTCGAGAACAAGGATCCGCGCGGCTTCGAGGAGTTCAAGACGCAGCTCGGCGAGCACTCCGATCTCGGCTCCGCCAATACGCAGCTCGGCGTCCAGAAGGAGCGCCCCTCGCTCTACACGCTCGTCGATCAGATGAAGGCGCTGACCGTCCCGACCCTCGTCCTCACGGGCGACGAGGATTGGCCCTGCCTGGCGCCCGGCATCCTGATGAAGCAGAACATCCCGTCCGCCGCCCTCGCCGTGATGCCGAATGCCGGCCACACGATCAATCTGGAAGCGCCCGACGAGTTCAACCGGATCGTCTCGGACTTCCTGGTGCAGGTCGATAGCGGGCGCTGGCCGATGCGCGATCCCCGCGCGGTCAGCCAGTCCATCACGGGCATGAAGAGCTGAAGGCCTCCGCGTCCGTCGTCGCGCCCTGCGCGATGACGGACGCGCGGCGGGGCGGCCCCTACATCCTGAAGACGCCGAAGCGCGTCTCGGGGATCGGCGCGTTCAGCGTCGCCGAGAAGGCGAGGCCGAGGACACGGCGCGTCTCGGAAGGCAGGATGATGCCGTCGTCCCAGAGGCGCGCGGTCGCGTAGTACGGCGAGCCCTCCTCCTCCATCTGGTTCCGGATCGGGGCCTTGAAGGCCTCTTCCTCGTCAGCCGACCAGGACTTGCCGTCCGCCTCGATATTGTCGCGCCGTACGGTCGCGAGGACCGAGGCCGCCTGTTCCGGCCCCATCACCGAGATGCGCGAATTCGGCCAGGTGAACAGGAAGCGCGGCGAATAGGCCCGCCCGCACATGCCGTAATTGCCCGCACCGAAGGAGCCGCCGACAAGCAGCGTGATCTTCGGCACCGCCGCGCTCGCGACGGCCGTGACGAGCTTCGCTCCGTTCCGCGCGATGCCCGAGGCCTCGTAGTCACGCCCGACCATGAAGCCCGTGATGTTCTGCAGGAAGAGGAGCGGGATGCGGCGCTGGCAGCAGAGCTCGATGAAGTGCGCGCCCTTCAGCGCGCTCTCCGAATAGAGGATCCCGTTATTGCCGAGGATGCCGACGGGAATGCCCCAGATGCGGGCGAAGCCCGTGACCAGCGTCGTGCCGTAGAGGCGCTTGAACTCGTCGAACTCGGAGCCGTCGACGAGACGCGCGATGACCTCGCGGATATCGTATTGCTTGCGGAAATCGGGTGAGACGATCGCCTCGATCTCGCCCGCGTCGAAGCGCGGCGCGACGGCCTCGGCGAGGTCGATATCGGGGCTCTTCGTCGTGTTGAGCGTGCCGGTGATCCGCCGCAGGATCGCGAGGGCGTGCGTGTCGTCGGTCGCGTAATGATCGGCGACGCCCGAGAGGCGCGCATGCACGTCGGCCCCGCCCAGATCCTCGGCGCTGACGATCTCCCCCGTCGCCGCCTTCACGAGGGGCGGCCCGCCGAGGAAGATCGTGCCCTGCTTGCGCACGATGATCGATTCGTCCGACATCGCAGGCACATAGGCCCCGCCGGCCGTGCACGAGCCCATCACGCAGGCGATCTGGGGGATGCCCTGCGCGGAGAGCGTCGCCTGATTGTAGAAGATGCGGCCGAAATGCTCGCGGTCGGGAAACACCTCGGTCTGCTGCGGCAGGTTCGCCCCGCCGGAATCGACGAGATAGAGGCAGGGGAGCCGGTTCTCCCGCGCGATCTCCTGGGCCCGCAGGTGCTTCTTGACCGTCATCGGGTAGTAGGTGCCGCCCTTGATGGTCGAATCGTTGCAGACGATCATGACCTCGCGGCCCGAGACGCGGCCGATCCCGGCGATCATGCCGGCCGCCGCGATGTCGCCGCCATACATGCCGTGCGCCGCGAGAGGCGCGATCTCGAGGAAAGGCGAGCCGGGATCGAGCAGGCGCTGGACGCGGTCGCGCGGGAGCAGCTTGCCGCGCGCGATGTGACGGTCCCGCGCACGCTGAGGGCCGCCCTCGGCGACCTTCGCCCGCGCCTGGAGCAACTCCTCCGTCAACCCGGCCCAGGCGGCGCGATTGGCCCTGGCATCGTCCGAGACGAGATCGGCCGAAGACTGGATGACCGGCATGAAAACTCCTCGCGTTTCCCTGCAAAGGACGTAGCGCGGGCGCAAGGAGCCGGCAAACGGGGCCGCTTCCGTTCCCTCCCCGCAGGGGGAGCCGAGTCGACGCGGAGCGTCGAGCCGTGGTCGGGACAACCTCGGCCGGGGCGTCACCCCACCCCGGTCGGCTGGCGCCGACTCGCCCTCCCCTGGAAGGGAGCGATCAGGCTTGGTTCAGACGAGCGGAGGCGCTCAGCCGGGCCGATAGGCCGGTCGCCCGCTGACGACGGCGCGCTCAAGAAGATCCAGCCGGTCCTGCCCCCAGAAGACCTCGCCGTCGCGGACATAGCTCGGCGCGCCGAAGACGCCCGCCGTCAGCGCGGCGGAGAAATTCTCCTCGTAGACCGCGCCGGCTTCCTCGCCCTGAGCCGCCGCGACGAGCGCGGTGCCGTCGAGCCCGACTCCATCGGCGAGATGCGCGACCGTCTCGGCGGCGGAGAGGTCGAGACGCCCCGCCCAGAGTCCCGCCATCGCGGCGCCGAGGAACGGCATCGGATCACCGCCGGCGAGCCCGATCGCGATCGCCGTGCGGTCGGCCAGCGACGGATCGCCGAGGGGAATGGCCGGCTTGAGATCGAGCGCGAGACCGCGACGCTCGCGCCAGCGCTGCAACTCGACCAGGCGATAGGCCTGCCGCACCGGATGGCGCTTCGGCAGAGGCAGACCGCCGGTCTCGTCGAAGACGCGCCGAACCGGCATCGGCCGGCAGCGTATCGCGACGCCGTGCGTCTTCGCGATACGCCCGAATTCCGCATGGCCGAGATAGGCCCAGGGAGAGGACGTGGTCAGGAAATACTCGATCAAAGCCCCTCTCCCTTCGGCTTGCCCTACCGGCATGCCAGCGCGCCTTCCCCGCTCATCCCGGCGAAAGCCGGGAACCAGCTCAGGCCGCATCCTGGACCCCGACTTTCGTCGGGGTGAGCGGACTGGCGGTCAGGCCTGTCCGGAGGATTTGCCCAAGGCGGCCTGGGCCGCCGCCAGCCGCGCGATCGGCACGCGGAAGGGCGAGCAGGAGACGTAGTCGAGGCCCGCGCCGTGGCAGAAGACGACGGAGGCGGGGTCGCCCCCGTGTTCGCCGCAGATGCCGACCTTGAGACCGGCGCGCGTCTTGCGGCCCCGCTCGATGCCGATCGAAACGAGTTCGCCGACGCCCTCGCGGTCGAGCGACATGAAGGGATCCGTCTCGAAGACGCCCTTCTTCCGGTAGATATCGAGGAAGGTGCCGGCATCGTCGCGCGAGATGCCGAGGGCGGTCTGGGTCAGATCGTTCGTGCCGAAGGAGAAGAACTCGGCCGATTCGGCGATCTCGCCCGCCCGCAGCGCGGCGCGCGGCAACTCGATCATGGTGCCGACCTGATAGTCGATCGTCGCCGCGGTCTCCTCCGTCACCGCCTTCGCCATGGCGTCGATCCGGCCCTTGACGATGTCGAGCTCGCGCTTCGTCATGACGAGCGGCACCATGATCTCGGGCTGGACCGCCTCCCCCGTCGCCTTGCCGGCCTCGACGGCCGCCTCGAAGATGGCGCGCGCCTGCATCTCGGCGATCTCGGGATAGGCGACCGCGAGACGGCAGCCGCGGAAGCCGAGCATCGGGTTGTGCTCGTGCAGTTCGGCCGCTCGCCGACGCAGGTTCTCGGGCGACAGGCCGGTCTGGGCGGCAACCTCCGCGATGTCCTTGTCGCCCTGCGGCAGGAACTCGTGCAGCGGCGGATCGAGCAGGCGGATCGTGACCGGCAGGCCCTTCATGACCGTGAAGAGCTCGACGAAATCCTGCCGCTGGAACGGCAGGAGCTTGGCGAGCGCGGCGCGGCGGCCCTTCTCGTCCTCGGCCAGGATCATCTCGCGCATCGCGACGAGCCGGGCCGGCTCGAAAAACATGTGCTCCGTCCGGCAGAGGCCGATGCCCTCGGCCCCGAAGTCACGCGCCGCCTTGGCGTCGGTTGCCGTGTCTGCGTTGGTGCGGACCTTGAGGCGGCGGACGCGGTCCGCCCAGGTCATCAGCGTCGAGAACTCGCCCGACAGCTCAGGCGGCCTCATCCCGACCGCGCCGAGCAGGACCTGCCCCGTGCCGCCGTCGATGGTGATGAAGTCGCCCGCCTTCACGGTCTTGCCGCCGGCGACGGCGACGCGCTTCGCGTAGTCGACACGGAGCGTGCCGGCTCCCGAGACGCAGGGCTTGCCCCAGCCGCGCGCGACGACCGCCGCATGCGAGGTCATGCCGCCGCGAGCCGTCAGGATGCCCTCCGCCGCGAGCATGCCCTTGATGTCCTCGGGGCTCGTCTCGACCCGGACGAGGATGCAGGGCCGGCCGTCCTTCTTCGCCTTCTCGGCTTCCTCGGACGAGAAGACGACCTCGCCGGCGGCAGCACCGGGTGAAGCCGGCAGGCCCTTGGTGAGGAGCGTGCGCTCGGCGTCGGGATCGATCGTCGGATGAAGCAACTGATCGAGCGCCGCGGGATCGACGCGGCTCACCGCCTCGTCCTCGCTGATGAGCCCTTCGGCGACCATCTCGACCGCGATCCGGAGCGCCGCCTTCACGGTGCGCTTGCCGCTCCGGGTCTGGAGCATCCAGAGCTTGCCCTCCTCGACCGTGAATTCCATGTCCTGCATGTCACGGTAATGCTTCTCGAGGAGGCCGTAGATGCGCACGAGCTCGGCATAGGAATCCGGCATGGCCTTCTCCATGGAAGGCTTGTCGGATCCGGAGGCGCGGGCGGCGGCTTCGGTGATGTCCTGCGGCGTGCGGATGCCGGCGACGACATCCTCGCCCTGGGCGTTGATGAGGAACTCGCCGTAGAGCGCGCGCTCGCCGGTCGAGGGATTGCGGGTGAAGGCGACGCCGGTCGCGGAGGTGTCGCCCCGGTTGCCGAAGACCATCGACTGGACGTTCACCGCCGTGCCCCACGAGGCCGGGATGTCGTGCAACTCGCGATAGGTGATAGCGCGGTCGTTCATCCAGGATTCGAAGACCGCTCCGACGGCGCCCCAGAGTTGCTCCTCGGGATCCTGCGGAAAGGCGCGGCCGAGGCCAGTCTCGACGATCGTCTTGTAGGTCCCGACGAGCTTGACCCAGTCGTCGGCATCGAGATCGGTGTCGAGCGAATAGCCCTTGCGGTCCTTGTAGAGGTCCAGCGCCTCCTCGAACTCGTGATGCTCGAGCCCGAGCACGACGTTCGAGTACATCGTGATGAAGCGGCGATAGCTGTCATAGGCGAAACGACGGTCGCCCGAGGCCTTCGCCACGGCCTCGACGGTCTCGTCGTTGAGGCCGAGATTGAGGACGGTGTCCATCATGCCCGGCATCGACGCGCGGGCGCCCGAGCGTACGGAGACGAGAAGCGGGTTCTGCGCGTCGCCGAACCGCTTGCCGGTGATGCGGCCGACTTCGGCCAGCGCGCCGCGAACCTGATCCTTGAGATCGTCCGGGTAGGTCCGCTCGTGCGCGTAGAAGTGGGTGCAGACCTCGGTCGTCACGGTGAAGCCGGGAGGGACCGGCAACCCAAGGTTCGACATCTCGGCGAGGTTCGCCCCCTTGCCGCCGAGGAGGTTGCGCATTCCTGCCTCACCTTCGGCCTTGCCGTCGCCGAAGGAATAGACCCACTTCGTCATGTCTCGATCCGTCAGGGCGCCGCACGGGTCACGCCCGGCTGCCCGGGGAATGAACCAATCGGCAGGTGATTGCAATTTGACCGGCAGCTAAGCTCGCCCCCCTGAGCGAAGCCTGAACGGGATGTTACATGGCCGATAAAAGTGCATCAGCGGACCTGCTGCGAGCCTTCGTGGCCGACGAGGAGAGCGGCGAAGGCAGGTTCTGGACCATGAACTGGCACCGCATCGCGCCGCTCGCCGGCAAGGCCCCTGCACTTCTCCCGCCGGACGAGGTCGAACCCTTCTTCCTGCACTACCTGCGCCGCGGAGGCGCCCCGTCGACGGTCGCTCAAGCCGCGATCCCGCCTCTCCTGGCCGCCTACCGCCGGCTCCTGCCCGGACGGCGCCGGGGCGGCTACGCGGATCATTGGCATGTCCTCACCTTCCTGTTCGGCTTCGTTCAGGACGGCGCCACGCCCGGTGTCCTCAACGATGCCGCGACGCTCAAGGATCGCCAGAAGCTCGTCGCGCACCTGTTGAAATTCTCTCACCTGCCCGGGATGCGGGCCAAGGCGAAGGGGTTGGAGGCCTTCACCGGCCAAGCCGGCCATATCCTCGATGTGCTGCGCCTGCTCGGCTATCGCCTCGATTATGGGGCCGGCGAGAACGACAGCTACGACTATACGAATGTCCGCTACTGGGGTTTCGTCTTCGTGGTCCTGCTCTCCAAGGATCACAGGACGACCCTGCTGGACGAGATGCTCGACGCCAGCCTCGATCTGCCCCGCAGGCCGGAGATGCTCGCCATTCTGAACGAGTTCGTTCAAGCCGTTCTGCCCCGATGCAATCCGGACGAGACGGCTTTCCGGGAACTCGCCGCGCATCTGGCGAAGCAGGAAGCCGCCCGTTCCGGGCGCACGGAATCGGCGGCGCTAGCCGCGACGCTCAACCTGCCCTTCGCCGAAGGCGAGGACTGGGTCGTCGACATCAAGGCGCCTGCTCCCGGCCACACGGCCTGGTACAATCCGCCCCACGTCACCCTGACCTTCCGCCCCGATCCCGATCACGACTGGCAGCTGCAACTGGTGGCCGGCACCCATCGGTTCTCCGAATGGAGCGGCCACGTCACGCAGAATGACGGTGGCCTCGAACCGCTCGGCAAAGGCAATCTTGCGGCTTTCCCGGCATGGTTGCGACGGGTCCGCGACGAGCATGGTCTCGTCTTCGATTTCTCGAAGGGCCGAATCTCGTGCGGCAAGAAGCGCTCGGCCGCCAAGCTCCTCTTGACCTGGATCGAATCCGAGCTGTGACGCCTAGGGGTGATCCCAACCACCTCGCGAAATGAGCAAGTATGGAATCCGGACCAACTCGGTTAATTTTACCGTGTTGCGCCGTTTTGTTTGCGAGAACTCGGCCGGAATGCTTGTTCTGGCCACTCCCTCTTGACCCGTTGCGGTCGGAGGGGGAGCAACCGGAGTTCCTCGACATGGCACGTCTGCTCCTCGCGATCGGAGCGCTGTCGCTATCCGGCCTGCCGGCCCTCGCCGGCGGCTGCGCGAGCGGCCAGTGCTACACGCCTGCCTACGTCCCGCCGACCTATGGTCTCGTGACGGAGAAGGTGGTCACGCGTGCGCCCGAAACCTACGCGATCACGACGCCCGCTCAATACACCACCGTCTACGACAAGGTCCTCGTCGGCGGCGGGCGGGTCTGGTCGGTGACCCGCGATCCGGCGACGGGCCGCCTCGTCGGCTGCTGGATCACCAAGCCCGCCAGATACGCGACTGTGCCGCGCACGGTCATGGTCCGTGCCCCGCAGGTCATCCCCTATGCGGCTCCGGCGCAATACGGGTACCGGACGCACAAGGTCATGACCTCGCGAGGCTACAAGGCCTGGGTCCCGTCCGCGCCGCCGGCCGGTCACGGCTACGGCTGGAGCGGCTATCGGGGCCGTTGACCCCGGCTCGCAGCGGCCGACCTATCGGGCGGGCGTCAACACAATCCGCCGCTCCGCCGCAGCCTCGATCGCCTCGCGCGAATAGACGAGCGGATGGTAGCCCCGCCCGGCCCAGGTCGCCGCGAGGTCGTCGTAATGCGGCGAGCGCGGATCGCCCGACTGGCCGGGCGTGTTGATGAACCGGCTCTCGTCCCAGTTCCCGACATCGATCACCGTGCGGAACGAGGCCCCGACCACGGCCCGGAAATCGGACGGCCGGTAGCGGGTGTTCATCACCGTCGAGCCCGACCCGCCCTTCGGCAGCGGGCCGACATCGCGCAGTCCCGCATCCGGAAAGGCACGGCCGAGCGGATGCTCGAACAGGCCGTGATGCAGCCGGCCCCAGGCCCAGCCTGCGGGATCCTCGCCCAGGCGCTTCGCACAATCGGCAACGGCCGCGGACAGCGTCTCGGCAAGGCTGGCATTGCGCTCCGATGCGTCCGCGAGCCACGGCACCGATCCCGGAGCCTCCAAAGCGGCAAGCAGGGTCTCGTGATCGCCCGGCGCGAGGAGCGCGGCGAGCGCCTTATCCCCCTTCGCCGCCTTGAGCAGCAGGGCGGGCTTCAGGTGATGCGTCCACCAGACCTCGAACAAGGCCGCGGCGGCGCTGTCCTCGTGCAGCGAACCATCCCATCCGGAGAAGATCTCCGCCGCCGGGCCGATGCCCTCGGGCAGCAGGGCGAGAAGCCGCCGGGCCGGGAGCGAGAGGTCGTCCGTCTGGAGCGCCATGGCGGCTTCGCGATCATGCGGCGCCCCCTTCGCCATCGCCTCGGCGATCCGCTGCGCCCTCGACGGCTCCATGAACTCGAAGCCGAGCTTCGTCTCCTCGTTCGGATAGCCGGCGGGGATGTTGTTCTCGTTGGCGGTCGCGACCCAGCCGCGATCCGGATCGACCGAGCGCGGGAGATCGGACGGATCGGTGAAGCCGTCCCATTCGTAGCGGCCGTCCCCCGGCACCGGCAGGAGGCCGTCGAAATTCGGGCGCTTCGGCACCTTGCAGGCGACGAACCAGCCGATCCGCCCATCGGCATCGGCATAGACGTGGTTCGCGCCGGGCGCGCCCCAATGCCTCAACGCCTCGGCATAGGCTTCGGGCGTCTTCGCCTCCATGCCGCCGACGCTGGCGAGATAGGCGGCCGTGCCGGGCTCCATCCACACCGTCCGGACGGCGACCGCACGGCCCCGCGTCGCATCCGCAGCGATGACCGGGCCGTGCCGGGTGAAGGCCAGCGACACCTCCTGGTCCGGCGAGCCCTTGACCGGGATCGTCTCGGTGACGATCCGCATGTCCTCCCAACCCTCGCCGTAGCGATACCGGCTCGGATCGGCCGGGTCGGTCTCGTAGACGTAGAGATCCTCCTGGTCTGCCGGGAAGATCGTCATGGCGAAGGCGGCATGGCCGTTATGGCCGAAGGAGATGCCGGGCAGCGCAGGCTCCCCGGTGCCGATCGCGTCGAAGCCCGGCGCGCTCAGATGCACGACGTAGCGCAGCGACGGCAGGGCGTAGGCTCGGTGCGGATCGCTGGCGAGGAGCGCCCGCCCCGTCCCGGTGCGGCTCGGCGCGACGGCCCAGTTGTTGGAGCCGTCCGTCACCACCGCCTTGTCGACCTCACCGAGCGCGTTGACCCGGCTCCAGACAGGCGCCTCGGCCAGCGTCGCGCGAAGACGCTCGGGCTGGAACGAGACCGGGGCGGTCGCAAGCTGCAGGACATCCAGCGTCCCGGCCGGAAGGTCGGAAGGATCGAACCCCTCCGGCAGGCGGATGTCGTGGGGCGGGTCCATGGAGCGGCGCGCGAGGTCGGTCGCAAGATCCGCCTTGGCCAGCACCTGGGAGCGCCAGCCCTCCGACAGCGCATTCGCGACAAGGGCATGGCTGCGGATGCGCACCACATCCTCCGGCTGCCAACGGGCAGGACGCGTTCCGGTCGCCGCGAATTCCGTCGGCAGAAGCTCGGTTTCGGCATCGACCAGGTCGATGAAGGCATTCACACCCTCGACGAAGGCAGAGACGACCATCTTCAGGTCGGGCACGCCATAGGCGGCCCATTCCGCCTCCATGTCGCCGCGATACAGGAACAGGCGGGCCGCACGGTCCTGAGCGAGATAGCCCGGCCCGAAATCGGCCGAGAGCAGACCCAGCCCGCGCTTGCGCCAGATGTCGATCTGCCAGAGCCGGTCACGAGCGGCATTGAACCCCTGGACGAAGAACAGGTCGCGCCGTCCGCCTGTCCGGATATGCGGCACGCCCCAACGGTCGATCACGATCTCGGCCTCGGCTTCGAGGCCGCTGACGGAATGGGTCGTGGTGTCGATCGTCGATGTCGTCACGCCAAGATCCTCCACGCGGCCGGACGCCTTGCGAGAGTCGGCCGGGGCTGCAAACGTCTTCTCTATGAGCGAAGACCACCATCAAGACGAGCCGTCAGGCCACGGCGCTCTCATCGGCGTCGTCTTCGCGATCGCCCTCACCGGCCTCGCGGTCTGGCTCGTGCAGCAGATGCGGGACTCGGCCTCGCTCCTGAACTGCGCCTTCACCAAGGATCCGAAATGCCGTGAGCTGATCAAGGATTGATCGGAGCCCACAGCCACAGCCGCTCGGCGTACAGGGATCAACCGGCGGTCGGCTTGTGCGCCCCGGCCGTGCTCAGCGCCCGCTCCACCTCGGCCACGACCAGCGCCGCAGCCCGCTCGCTCGGGGTCGTGGACGCGCTGGCTTCCATGATCGCGTCGAGACGTCCGAAGGCCTCGATCTGGCGCTGCCGGTCGGGACTATCCTTCGCGAGAGCGAGGAGGGCGGGAGCCAGCTTCTCCGGCGTGCAATCCTCCTGGATGAATTCCGGCACCACGTTCTCGCCGATCACGAGATTGGCGAGAACGACGGACGGCACCTTGACGAGGAATCGGAGCTGCCCCTCAAGGCCCGACACGCGATAGGCGACGACCATCGGAACGCCCGACAGCGCGAGTTCCAGCGTCACGGTGCCGGACGCCGCGAGCGCGAGATGGGCACGCCGGAACGCCTCGAGCTTCGCGGACTCGCCCTCGACGATCCGCGGGCGGAACGGCCAGGATTCGGCCCGCCTCCGGATGTCGTCCGCGAGATGGGAGACCGCCGGGATCGTGACCGCGAACGGCCTGTCGATCTCGGTCCAAAGGCGCTCCAGCGTCTTGCCGAACGTGTCCATGAGCCGCCGGACCTCGCTCGGCCGGCTGCCGGGAAGAACGAGGAGTTCGAGCGGGTTCTCGCCGAGCGGCCTGCGCTCTTCCGGACCGGGGCGGAGGTCGCCGATGCGCTCGATCAGCGGATGGCCGACGTAGGTGCAGGGAGGGCCGCCGAGACGCAGATGCGCCTCCGGCTCGAAGGGCATCAGCGCCATGACATGCGCGATGTAGCCCCGCATCGTCTTCGCCCGGCCCGGCCTCCAGGCCCAGACGGTCGGGCTGACATAGTTGACGATCGGCAGGTCCGGCAGCCGCCGGTGGATGCGCTTGGCGACCGGATGCGTGAAATCGGGCGCATCGATGATGACGACGACATCCGGCTGCTTTGCAGCGACGTCATCGACGATCGAATAGGCGCGGCGCAGGATGGTCGGCAGGCGGCCGAGCACGTTACGGAGGCCGACGACGCCGATATCCGAGAGCGGGAAGAGGGACTGCATTCCCTCCCGCGTCATCGCCTCGCCGCCAACGCCGATCAACTCGACGCCGTCCCCCAGGCGCGCCCGGAGGGCACGCATCAGGCTCGCGCCCAATTGGTCGCCGGACGGCTCGCCCGCGACGAGATAGATTCGCATCCGATCAGTCATCCGCGGCGTCAGTGAGCCCGGCGCGCTCGACACCGACGAGGAACAGGCCCGCGCGGTCGGCGGCCGCGACCGTCGCCTCGCGGTCCAGCACGAGCGTCAGACCCTGAGCGATCGCGATCCCGTCGAGCCCGGCCCTGGAGGCGTTCACGATCGTGCGCGGTCCGATCGCCGGCAGGTCGACGCGCAGGTCCTGGCCGGCCTTCGGCCCTTTCACGAGCACGCCGCCGCGGCTTTTCCGGCGACGGAGGAGGCCGCCGCGCGTCAGCGAACGGACCCGCGCCAGCATGCGGTCCGTGCCTTCCGGCCCCTCGATCGCGACGACGCGCTCACCGGAGACGACCGCGGCCTGGCCGACATCATAGGGCGATAGAGCCTCGAGCATGCGGAAGCCGCGCTCGATCGACAGACGCGCGGCAGGATCGGGAACGACAGCTCCGTATAAGCCGCCTTCGGCGAGGAGTTCGGGGGCAAGATCGCGCACGCCGGCCAGCGCGAAGCCACGGCTCTCGAGCAGTTCGACCGCGCCGCGCAACAGATTGTCGTCCCCGCGCGCGATCACCGCCGCCACGTGCTCGCGGTCGCGATAGGCGGAATAGGCGCCCATCAGCGCGGCAGCCGATGGGCGAGTCAGCCCGCCCGCCAGCGTCACCGCCGCCGGTCGCCATGTCTCGAGCAGCGCGATGATGCGGGACAGGTCGAGGAGGTTGACGACGGCGTCGGCGCGCGCCTTGACGCGGCGCTCGCAGAAGCCGCGGAAGGCAAGAATCCGGACCGTCCGCCCGGTTTCGACGAGCCGGTCCGCGAGCCGGACAGGCAATTCGCCCGATCCGGCCAGGATCGCGATCGGCCCGAGCGGGACGCCGCTCCTGCTCTCGCTCATGCGCCGGCAGGTGTCTCGCGCGGCACGCAGATCGACCGCTCCCCGCCGAGGCGGATGAAGTCGAGGATTTCCTGCACCGTCGGATGGCTCGCGAATTCCTCGGCGACGTCCTCGACGCGCTCGGTCAGCGTGCCTTCCGCCGCGAAGAGCAGGCGGTAGGCGCGGCGAAGATCGTGGATCTGCTCGCGCGAGAAGCCGCGGCGCCGAAGGCCGATGATGTTGAGACCATGGAGATAGGCCCGGTTGCCGATCACCATGCCATAGGGGATGACGTCGTTCTCGACCGCCGACAGGCCGCCGATGAAGGCGTGCGGGCCGATGCGCACGAACTGATGGATGCCGACGCCGCCGCCGAGGATCGCGTAATCCCCGATCTGGCAATGGCCGGCCAGCATCGTGTTGTTGGTCAGGATGACGTTCGAGCCGACCACGCAATCGTGAGCCACGTGCGAATGCGAGAGCAGGAAGCAGCGGTCGCCGACCGTGGTCTTGCCCTTGCCGTTCGCCGTGCCGGTATTGACCGTCACGCCCTCGCGGATGATGCAATCCGCGCCGATGGAGAGCGTCGTCGGCTCCCCCTTGTAGCGCAGATCCTGCGGCGCCTGCCCGATCGAGGCGAAGGGGAAGATGCGGCAGCGGGGGCCGATGGTCGTGTGGCCGGCGAGGACCACATGGCTGAGCAACTCGCAGCCGTCCCCGACCTCGACGTCCGGCCCGACCGTGCAGAAGGGGCCGATCTTGACGCCGGCGCCGATCCGCGCCCTCGGATCGACGATCGCCGACGAATGGATATCGGCCGGCGCAGCGGCCTGTTCGAGCGCGGCGCTCATGACATCACCAGCATGGCGCTGATCTCGGCTTCGGCGACAAGCGCACCGTCGACTTTCGCCTCGCCGCGATACCACCACATGTTCCGACGCGAGTTCAGCTTGGTCATATGAAACCGGACCACGTCGCCCGGCACGACAGGCTTGCGGAACTTCGCCTTGTCGACCGTCATGAAGAACACCTTGCTCGGCGGCTTGTTCTCGGCCGCCTTCGAGAGGATGCAGATGGCGCCGGCCGTCTGCGCCATCCCCTCGATCAGGAGCACGCCGGGAAAGATCGGCGCCTGCGGGAAATGGCCCATGAAGACCTGCTCGTTATAGGTCACGTTCTTGATGCCAACGCAGGAATTGTCGCTGTCGATATCGACGATCCTGTCGACGAGCAGGAACGGATAGCGGTGCGGCAACAGTTCCAGCAGTTTGACGATATCCGCCGATTCGAGCTTCGGCTGCGGCTCATCGGGCATCCGCCCTTCTCCTCTGAGGCTGGGTCGCCCGCCGGGAATCCCGGTCTCGCGGCCGGCCGGGAGGCGAAGCCGCGGGGCTGATCGATGTCAGTCGCTGCTGTCGTCGCGCCGACCGCGCTCCGCCGCAAGCTTTTTCAGCACCGTGATCTCGCGGAACCATTCGCGGACGGGTTTCGCGGGCGTTCCGCCCCAGCGCGATCCGGGCGGTACGTCGCTGTTCACGTTGCTGTCGCCCGCGATCTGGGAGCCGGCTCCGATCCGCACATGGCCGATGACCCCGACCTGCCCGGCAAGGACGACGTAGTCCTCGAGCGTCGTCGAGCCCGAGATGCCGACCTGGCTGACGATGATGCAATGGCGCCCGATCACGACGTTGTGGGCGATCTGGACGAGGTTGTCGATCTTGGTTCCCTCACCGATGATCGTGTCACGGGTTCCCCCGCGGTCGATCGTCGTGTTGGCTCCGATCTCGACGTCGTCCTGGATGATGACGCGGCCGATCTGGGGCACCTTGACGTGCCGGCCTTTCGCGAACGCGTAGCCGAAGCCGTCCTGCCCGATCCGCACCCCGGGATGGATGATGACGCGGTTACCGACCAGCGCATGGAGCACGCTCGCCAGCGGCCCGACGGAGCAGTCGCGACCGATCCGCGTTCCCGGCCCGACGACCGCTCCAGCGGCAACCACGGTACCGCGGCCGATCTCGGCCCCGGGGCCGATCACCGCGCCGGGATCAACCGTGACACCATCCTCCAGCCGCGCCGTGGGGTGGACGAAGCTGCCGGGGCTGACGCCGCTCGATCCGAACGCGGAGCCGGGCCGCAGCGCATCCGGATAGAGGCGCGACAGGACCGCCGAATAGGCGACGTAGGGCTCCGCCACGACGAGCGCGACAGTACCGGCCGGAACCTTCCCGGCATATCGCTTGGAAACGAAGCAAGCCCCGGCGCGGGTCGCTGCGAGCGCCTCGGCGTAGCGGGGATTGTCCATATAGGCGAGATCGCGCGGGCTGGCATCCTCCAGCGGGGCAACGTTCTCGATGAGGATCGTGTCGGAGCCTGGGGGGAGTTCGACCCCGGACAGGGCTGCGATCTCCGCGAGCGGAATCGATCCGCTGCGCGCGTGGAAAACCGGATCTGCCATGGGGGCGATAGGCGGCGGCCGGACGAGCCGGCCGCCTTCTTGATCAGAACCGCGTGCCGCCGGAGAACCGGAAGGCCTGCGTCTGGTCCTTGCCGACCCGGACAGGGCCGTAGCCGTAATCGACCATCGTGCCGTTGTCCTTCGTTAGGGCATAGGCGTAGTCGAAGCGGATCGGGCCGAGCGGCGAGTTCCACAGGATCGAGGCACCGATCGACGACCGGATGATCTTCTTGTCGTGGACGGCCACGCATTCGGGCTGGACCGCGCTGACGACCTTGCCTCCGACAGTGATCGACGACGGCGCGTAGCAGCCCGGCGCGGTGCCCTGGAAGATGCCGTCGCCGCTGAGGTCGAGACCGCGGGGACCGCTATACCCGAACAGCGTGCCGGCATCGGCGAAGATCGCGCCCTTCAGGCCGAGATCGCGCGGCAGGAACGGGATCGGGAACTGCGCCTCGACCGAGGCACCGAAATAGGTGGTGCCGCCGAGGGCGTTCATGCCGGAATCGGGCGAGGAGATATCGCGCGGCCCGATACCCGACGGGGCGAAGCCGCGAACCAGCGACGGACCCATGAAGAAGTGATCGACCAGGCGCAGATTGCCGCCGAAGGAGGTCAGGCCGTTCGAGCTGCCGTTCTTGCCCGTCCCTTCGATGTGACCGCCCTGGAGCTTGAGGACGCCGACGACGTCGTCGAAGAACAGCTCCTTGTAGGCCCGCGCCTCGCCCGTCACGCGGACGAAGTTCGAGTCGCCACCGACACCCGCATAATCAGGCTTGATCTCGGCATAGATGCCGCTGCGCGGATCGCGGAGGTTGTCGACGGTGTTGTAGGCCAGGGTCAGACCCACCAGCGAGGTCAAGGTCCGGCCCTGCGATTCCTTCACCGCGATACCGGCCTCGCCGTTATAGGCGCAGTACGGATACTGAGCGGTGCCCCGCTGCGGGTTGACGATCGTTTGGTTCCCGTCCTGGTACGTATCAGGATTCATCGGCGTCAGGCCGGGGATCGGGACCGAGCAGTCGTTATAGGGACGCGACCAGGTGTTCGGCACCTTCAGCTTCTGCTCGTAAAGCGAGTAGCGGAGGGTCACGCCGAGCTCTTCCGTCAGCGGAAGGCCGAGGCGGAGCTGACCGCCCGTCGTCTGGTTTTCGTAACGCGCATAGAGGGTCTGGTCGGAATACTTCGAGAAGAGGTCGAAGCCCGCCGCCATGCGGTAGCCGAGGAAATAGGGCTCGGTGAAGCTGAAATCGACGCCGCGCGAGCGCTGTCCGAGCTGGCCGGCGAGCCGGACGAACTGGCCACGGCCGAGGAAGTTCGATTCCGTGATCGAGACCTCGCCGATCGCACCGTCGGCGGTCGAATAGCCGCCGGCGATCGAGAAGGCGCCGGTCGCCTGATCCTCGACGTCGATATTGACGATCACGCGGTCTGCCGAACTGCCGGGCTCGGTCGTGACGCGGACCTTCTTGAAGAAGCCGAGATTGTTCAGGCGGCGCTCGCCGCGATCCAGCAGGACCTTGTTGAGGGGATCGCCCTCGCCGAGGTCGAGCTCGCGCCGGACGACGTAATCGCGGGTGCGGGTGTTGCCGCGCACGACGATGCGCTCGACATAGACGCGCGGGCCGTCCTCGACCACGAAGCCGAGATTGACGGTCTGCGACGCAGGATCGCGCGAACCGGTCGGGCGGACGGAGACGAAGGGATGGCCGCGGCGGACCGCTTCCGTCGTCATCTTCGTCAGGGTCTTCTCGACCGCCTCGGCGTTGTAGACGTCGCCCGGATCGGTCTGGATCTCGCCCTGGAGCAGCGACGGATCGAGGCCCGGCACGCGCGAGTCGAAGCCGACCTGGCCGACACGGTACTGATTGCCCTCGTTCAGGGTCATCGTGATGATGTAGCCGCCGGCCTCACGGTCGAAGCGGACATCGGTGCTCGTGATCTGGAAGTCGGCATAGCCGTTCTTCAGATAGTAGCGGCGGATGAGCTCCTGATCGGCCGCGACCCGGTCGGGATCGTAGACGTCGTTCGTCTTGAGGAAGCTCAGCCAGTTCATCTCGCCGGTCTGCATCAGATTGCGCAGACGCGTGGACGACACGGCGTTGTTGCCGACGAAATTGATGGCGACGACGCCCGTCTTCGAGCCTTCCTCGACCGTGAAGACGACGTCGGCGCGGCCGTTCGGAAGCTGGACGGTGCGATACGTCACGGTCGCATTGCCGCGACCGATGCGGCGGTAATATTCGCGGATGCGCTCGGCATCGGCCTGGACGGCGCGCATGTCGAGCGGCTGGCGGGCACGCGACTCGAGTTCCGACTCGACCGCTTCCTTCTTGAACTTCTTGTTCCCCTCGACGACCACGCGGTTGATCGTGGTGCCGGTCCGGCCGGCCTGACGGGGGCTCGTGCCGTTGACGATGATCCGACCGCCCTGCTGCGACAGGCTCACGGACGAGAACAGCCCCGCCTGGATCATGTTGCGCCGGGCCCCTTCGAGGGAGCCCGCGCTCGTGATGTAGGAGCGGATGGTTTCAGGATCGACGCGGCTCGAACCGCGAACGACGATCTCCTGCGCAAGGACAGGCGTGACGAGGCTGATCGCCCCCAGAGTGGCAACGGAGACCGCCGCCAGGCGCTTCAGGCGCTTCGTCTTCATGCGTCCCATCAAAGTTGCCCGTCTCGATTCTTGCTTCTCATGGAAGTCAGTGCCCGATCCGGAGGCGTACGCCACCAAGCTCGGGCACCGTTCCATCAATCTGCCGGACCATGCAACGGGGTTAGCCTTAACAACCCGTCTTTCTTCCGGCGGCGTTGCCTTCAAGTCACGTCCCGCGGCCCGTAAATGATGCGCCAAGGTGAACAATATCATTCCAAGTGGAGAACAGCATCAGCATCACCACCAGCGCCAGCCCGATACGGAACCCGATTTCCTGAGCGCGATCGCTGAGGGGCCGGCCGCGCACCGCCTCGATCGCATAGAACATCAGATGCCCCCCATCCAGCAGAGGGACGGGGAAGAGATTCAGGAGCCCGATGGAGACGGACAGTATGGCCATCAGTCCCATCAGGGGGCCGAGGCCGCCGCTCGAGGCGACCTCTCCCGACACCCTCATGATGCCGATCGGCCCCGACAACTGATCGGGCGATTCCTTGCCGCGGACAAGTCGGGATATGACATGGACCGTCCGGTCGATGATGTTCCACGTCTCCTTGACGCCGATGCCGACGGAATCGATCGGCCCGTAGCGCACGTAGCTGCGGTCGGCAGGATCGCTCGACCCCCGCAGGCCCAGGAGGCCGATCCGCTGCTTCGGGAAGCCGGGGACGTCCACCTCGTGACGGGCAGGCGTGGCGACGAGCGTGATGCGGCGCTCGGCGCGCTCGACGAGGAAGGTCAGGCTGTCGCCTGCGCTCGTCGAGACGATGCGCTGCACCTCGGCGAAGCTCGGCATCGGGCGGCCGTCGATCGAGATGATCAGGTCGCCGCGCTGGAACCCGGCGGCAGCGGCAGCGGAACCCTCCTGCACCGATTCAACGCGGGGCAGCAGCACCTGCCGGCCGTTCACGAAGGTGACGACGGCGAAGATCGCGATGGCGAGCAGGAAATTCGCGAGCGGCCCCGCCGCGACGATCGCGGCTCGCTTCCAGAGGGCCTGATGATGGAAGCTGATCCGCCTCTCCGCCTCGCTCATCCCGGAGAAGCTCGTCTCGTCCGGAACGCTCGCGGCATTCATGTCGCCGACGAACTTGACGTAGCCGCCGAGCGGGATCGCCGAGATCTTCCAGCGGGTCCCGTGCCGGTCGTTCCGGCCCCAGAGTTCCGGCCCGAAGCCGATCGAGAACACCTCGACCCCGACCCCGCACAGGCGGCCGATCCAGAAATGCCCCCATTCGTGCACGAACACGACGATCGTCAGCACGAACAGGAACGCGGCCGGATACACCAGCATCCCGCCGAGCTTTCCCAGCACCGGCACCAGCGCGTCCATTATATACTCCTGATATCCGCTGGCCGCTCAGGTGCCGGAGGATGCCCCCCTGCCCCGTCGAGAGCCCTCGATGCCACCGCCCTCGCCTCCCCGTCGAGGGCCAAGGCCTCCTCGACGGTCGCGGGCGCCGCGTATGACGTCCCGGCCGCCCAGTCACAGGCGGCTTCGACGATCCGCGGAATGTCCATGAACCCGACGCGCCCGGCCAGGAAGGCCTCGACGGCGATCTCGTTGGCGCCGTTCAGCACGGTCGGCAAGGCGCCTCCGGCGGCGAGCGCTTGGCGGGCAAGCCGCAGGCAGGGGAAGCGATCGGAGTCGGGCACCTCGAAGGTGAAGCCGCCGATCGCGGCGAGATCGAGACGCGGCACTTTTGTCGCAAGCCTGCGATCGACGCCCAGGCAGTGGGCGATCGGGACCCGCATGTCCGGATGGGCCATGCCCGCCGTCACCGCACCGTCCCGCCAATGGACGAGGCCGTGGATGATGGATTGCGGATGCACGACCACCTCGAGCCGCTCGGGCGACATGCCGAACAGATGGTGGGCCTCGATCAGTTCGAGCCCCTTGTTCATCAGGCTCGCCGAGTCGACGTTGATCTTGGCACCCATCGAGTAGGTCGGATGCTTGGCCGTATGGGCCGGCGTCGCATCGCGCATCGCCTCGGCCGTCCACGTGCGGAACGGGCCGCCCGACGCGGTGAGGGTCAGCGAGTCGACATCGTCCGGATGGCCGGCCGTCAGCGCCTGCGCGAGCGCGTTATGCTCCGAATCCATCGGCAGGATCGTCGTACCCTGCCGGGCCGCCTCGCGCATGAAGGCGCTTCCCGCCGAGACGAGGCTTTCCTTGTTGGCGAGGGCGAGCTTGCGGCCGGGCTTCAAGGCATCGCGCGTGGGCGCGAGGCCGGCGACACCGGAAATGGCCCCGACGACGAGATCGGCCTCGCGATCGACGGCCTCCCGCACGGCCGCCGCCCCGGCGCCCGAGGCGATTCCCGTCCCGGCGAGGGCTTCGCGCAGAGCGGGGAGCTTCGATGAATCCGACAGGGCCGCGAACTCGGCCCGGAGGTCGATCGCCATCGCGGCCAGGGCCTGCGCGTCGCGCCCCCCGACGACCGCCGCGACGGAAAAGCGCTCGCGATGCCCGCGCAGGACGTCGGCCGTCGATTGTCCGATGGAACCCGTCGCGCCGAGGATGGTGATGCGGTCAGCCATGAAGCGCCTTACCAGAAGCCGCCGACGAAAGGCATCACGATCGCGACGAGGATAGCGACGGCGGCGAAGCCGTCCAGCCGATCCATGAAGCCGCCATGGCCCGGGATGAGGTGGCCCGAATCCTTGACCCCGAAATGGCGCTTCATCGCCGATTCCGCGAGATCGCCCGCCTGGCTCACGAGCGACGCGAGCCCCGAGAGCGCCACGACCGCCGCGACCTCGCCGGCGTGGATCCCCCTGTCGGACAAGGCGAAGGCCGCAAGCCCGAGGCCGGCAAAGCTGCCGCCGAACAACCCGCCGACGAAGCCCGACCACGTCTTCTTCGGGCTGACCGCCGGCAACAATTTCGGGCCGCCAAGCGCGCGGCCCACGAAATAGGCAGCGACATCCGTCGTCCAAACCACCGCGAACATCCACAGCAGCAGCCAGAGCCCCGCCGTCGGATGAAGCCGCAAAAGCACCGGCACGATGGCGAGGGGGGCGGCGTAGATCAGGCCGCCCCAGATCCAGAGCCGGTCGCGCCGGCTGCGCGCCACGACGACCAGCGCGACGACCGCCAGGAGCACCCCGACGCCCGACAGCACGGGCAACAGGCTGTCCTCCGCACCCCCGCGCGTCAGGTAGGATATTTGAAGGCAGGCCAGGATCGCCGCGAGCAGCGCGATGACGAGGCGCCGCCGGGCGATCGAGGTGATCGTCACCCACTCGGCTGCGACGGCGATCGCGGCACCGAGCCAGACGAGCGCCAGCACCGCCCCTCCGATCCAGGCCGAGATCAACGCGACGGCCCCCAGCACGATCGCGGACCCGATACGCAACGCGAGTTCGGACGCCCCCGGAGGCCGCGTCCCGCCCGAATCCAGCACGGTCATCGAGTCAGACAGCCTGCGCGCCCCGACCGCCGAAGCGGCGGTCACGCCCGCGGAACTGGTCGACGGCCCCCCGGAAGGTGCGCTCGTCGAAGTCGGGCCAGAAATCCGGCAGGAAGACGAACTCCGAATAGGCCGTCTGCCACGGCAGGAAGTTCGAAACCCGCATTTCGCCGGAGGTGCGGATGACGAGGTCCGGATCCGGGATGTCACGCGTGTCGAGCGCGGCACCCAGCATCTCCGCATCGATCGCCTCGGGATCGAGTTGCCCCGCGCGGACGAGGCGCGCCAGGGCACGGGCCGCGCGGGCGATCTCCTGGCGGCCGCCGTAATTGAAAGCAACGACGAGCGTCAGGCCGGTATTCCGCCGCGTGAGATCCTGCGCTTCGTCGAGCAGGCTGACCAGGTCGGAGCTCAGCCCGGCGCGGTCGCCGATCACGCGCACGCGGACATTCGCATCGTGAAGCTCCGCGAGGTCGTGCCGGATGAAGCGCTTGAGGAGGCCGAACAGATCCGCGACCTCGTCAGGCGGGCGCCGCCAGTTTTCGGTCGAGAAACCGTAGACGGTGAGGTAGCGGACGCCCATCTCCGTCGCCGCGCGCACGGCGCGTCGGACCGCCGCGACACCGCGGCGATGTCCTTCTGCGCGCGGCAATCCGCGCTGCGCGGCCCAGCGGCCGTTCCCATCCATGATGATGGCAACATGCGCGGGGATCGGCGCGGAGGCGTCGGTCGGGTTGCGATCGCGCTCCCCGGCCGGGAGCTCGACGCGCTGTGATGGAAGGGACATCAGTTGATCAGACCCTCGGTCAAGGCCGATCCTAGACCTGCATGATTTCCTTTTCCTTTGCGGACACCACGCTGTCCACCTCGGAGACGGCCTCGTCGGTCGCCTTCTGCACATCGGCCGACTGACGCTTCTCGTCGTCCTCGCCGATATGGCCGTCCTTCTGAAGCTTCTTCAGGACGTCGAGCCCGTCCCGACGGACGTGGCGCACGGCGACGCGCGCCTCCTCGGCGTATTTGTGGGCGACCTTCACCATTTCCTTGCGGCGCTGCTCGTTCATTTCCGGAATGCGCAGGCGGATCACCTGGCCCTCGGTCTGCGGGTTGAGACCGAGGTCGGATTCGCGGATCGCCTTCTCGACGGCCGAGACCATGCCGCGATCCCACACCTGGACCGACAGCAACCGGGGCTCGGGCACCGAGACCGTCGCAACCTGGTTCATCGGAAGCGACTGGCCGTAGGCATCGATATGGATCGGCTCGACGAGAGACGGCGATGCGCGCCCCGTCCGCAGGCTGCCGAGATCGTGCTTCAGCGAGGCGATCGCGCCCTGCATGCGCCGCTTGAGATCGGACAAATCGAAAGTCGGTACAGCCATGGCTTTTTATTCTCGTCGAAGTGTCGGCCCCGATTACGCGCGAGCCGTGCGGTCATCAAGGGCCGTCGGGCCGCACCTCAGGGCGCGACCATGGTCGAGGGACTGGCTCCGGACAGGATCGCGGCGACCGAACTCGGCGCATGGACCGATCCGACGATCACCTTCAGCCGATTCTCACGCGCGAGGGCGAAGGCGGCCATGTCCATCACCTTCAGGTCACGGGCGATCGCCTCGTCGTGCGTCAGACGGTCATAGCGGGTCGCCGTCGGATCCGATTTCGGATCGGCCGAATAGACCCCGTCGACCTGCGTGGCCTTGAGGACCGCGTCGCAGCGCAGCTCCGCGGCGCGCAACACGGCCGCGGTGTCGGTCGTGAAGAACGGATTTCCCGTTCCGCCCGCGATCAGGACCACCTGGCCGCGGTCGAGATGATGCAGCGCCGGCTGGCGTGCATAGGTCTCGCAGATCGTCGGCATCGAGACCGCCGACATGGTGCGGGCCGGCACGCCGGCGGCATTGAGCGCGGTCTCGAGCGCTAGCGAGTTCATGACCGTCGCGAGCATGCCCATCGAATCGGCCGTCGGCCGGTCGATCCAGCCCGCCTGGCTCATGCGTGCGCCCCGCACGATGTTTCCGCCACCGATGACGATCGCCAGTTCGAAGCCCTGGCCGGTCGTCTCCGCGAGATCGGTCGCGAGATGTGCGAGCGTCTGCGCATAGAGCCAGTAGCCATCCGGAGCCGCCAGCGCCTCGCCGGACAGCTTCACCAGAACGCGCTTGATATTGTCCGCCACGGATCACCCCTCCGCCCGCCGCATATACGGAAAGGGCGGCCAACGGCCGCCCTCCCATTCGATGTCGTATCGCTTGGCGCCTGCCCTACTCGGGCTTCTTGCCAACTCCCGACTGCGCCGCCACCTCGGCCGCGAAATCGGTCTCTTCCTTCTCGATTCCCTCGCCGAGGGCGTAGCGCACGAAGCCCTTGATGGCGACCGGCTTGCCGAGCTTCGACTCGGCCTCCTTCAGAAGCTGAGAGAAGGTCTTGCCGTCGTGATCCGGGATGACCGACGGCTGATCGAGGAGCGTGTTCTCCTTATAGAAGGACTTCAGCCCGCTCTCGACGATCTTGGCGAGAACGTGATCCGGCTTGCCGGCGTTCTTCTCCCGCAGGATGGCGCTCTCGCGCTCGAGCGTCGAGGCGTCGACACCGGCCGCATCGACGGCCGCGGGGTTCATCGCCGCGACATGCTTGGCGATCTGGCTGCCGAGCGTGGCGAGCGCATCCACGTCGCCTTCCGATTCCAGCGCGACGAGAACGCCGAGCTTGCCGAGCCCTTCGGCCACGGGCGCATGGACGTAGCTCGCGACGTAGCCCTTGCCGACAGTCAGCTTCGTCACGCGGCGGAGCGTCATGTTCTCGCCGATCGTGGCGATGAGCTCCTGGAGCTTGTCCTTCACCGTGGTGGTGGAGCCCGGGAAATGGGCCGCTTCCAACGCCTCGATCGTGCCGTCGGTGTTGAGCGCGATCTTCGCGGCCTCGCGGGCGAACGCCTGGAAGTCCTGGTTGCGCGCGACGAAGTCGGTCTCGGAATTCACCTCGACGACGGTCGCGGAATGGCCGGGGCTCTCGACCGCGACGAGGCCTTCGGCCGCCGTGCGGCCGGCCTTCTTCGCCGCCTTGGCGAGGCCCTTCTTGCGCAGCCAGTCGATCGCGGCCTCGATGTCGCCGTCGACCTCGGCCAGAGCGTTCTTGCAGTCCATCATGCCCGCGCCGGTCTTCTCGCGAAGCTCCTTCACGAGCGCGGCGGTGATCGTCGCCATCGTTCTTGTCCTTTCATCAAATGGTCGAAAGCCGGCGGGATGCGCCGGCTTCTGGAATTCGCGGTGGTCGAAGCGGCCTCAGGCGGCTTCGATGAGCCTGCGTGCCTGGGCGACCCAACCGTCCCGCTCGATGCGGCCATTGAGCTTCAGCTCGGCATCGAGCTTGGTGACGTCCTCGGGCTTCATCGCGCCGATCTGCCAGTAGTGGAAGATGCCGGCATCGTTAAGCTTCTTGTCGACCTGGGGGCCGACGCCCGTCAGCTTGGTCAGGTCGTCGGGCGCGCCGCGGGGAGCGGTGAGCAGCTCGAATTCCTCGGCGGGAGCCTCGGGAACCTCTTCGCCGGCGGGAGCCGGATCGTTCGCAACGGCCGCGGCGGCGGGAGCCTCCGGGAGCACCTCCATCATCGGCTCCTCGGATGCCCCGAGGTCGATGCCGGAATGGCCCTGGCTGCGGCCGATGCCGTCGATCGCGGCACGAGCGACGAGGTCGCAATAGAGCGCGATGGCCCGGCCCGCATCGTCGTTCGCCGGAACCGGGAACGCGATCCCCTCGGGGTCGCAATTGGTGTCGACGACCGCCGCGACCGGAATGCCGAGGCGCTGCGCCTCCTTGATGGCCAGCGACTCCTTATTGGTGTCGATGATGAAGATCAGGTTCGGCAGGCCGCCCATGTCCTTGATGCCGCCGAGCGCCTTCTCGAGCTTCTCCTTCTCACGGGAGAGCATCAGACGCTCCTTCTTGGTCAGGCCCTGGCCGCCGGATTCCAGCGTCTCGTCGACCGACCGCAGACGGTTGATCGAGCCCGAGATCGTCTTCCAGTTGGTGAGCATGCCGCCGAGCCAGCGGGAGTTCACATAATACTGGGCCGAGCGCTTCGCCGCCTCGGCCACCGCCTCGGACGCCTGCCGCTTCGTGCCGACGAGGAGCACGCGACCGCCATTGGCGACCGTGTCGGACACGGCCTGGAGCGCGCGGTGCAGCATCGGCACCGTCTGGGCGAGGTCGATGATGTGGATGTTGTTGCGGGTGCCGAAGATGTAGGTCGACATCTTCGGGTTCCAGCGATGAGCCTGGTGGCCGAAATGGGAGCCGGCCTCGAGGAGCTGGCGCATGGTGAAATCGGGAAGAGCCACGTTCAATATTCTCCGGTTATGCCGCCGCGGAGCGATGGTCCGGCGGATGCCGGACACCGGGACGCCTCATTGAATCATGAGGCCAGCACCGCGTGTGGAATGCGCGCGCCTATAGAGCGGATGACGCGATAGGGCAAGAGAGGCGGGCAGCGCTCCCTGCCCTATCGGGCGACCTCCCAGGTGGTCGTGCCGTTCTTATTGTCCTTGAGCACGATCCCCAGCGCCTTGAGCTCGTCCCGGATGCGATCGGATTCGGCCCAATCCTTCGCGGCGCGCGCCACGAGACGGCGATCGATCAGGTCGGCGATGAGGGATTCGTCGATCGGGGGAGTTGCGCAGGAGCGCTCGTAGCGGGCGAAGCCGAACGCACGCAGGCTCGCACCGAGCCCATGCCGGTCGTCCGCCCGGTCCAGCGCGTGCAACGCGGCGATGGCCTTCGGCGTGTTGAGATCGTCGCAGAGCGCGTCCAGCACGTTCGGCGCGAAATCCTGCCCGCCGACGTCGAGATCGTCCCGGTCGAGCCAGCCCGACAGGATGCGGTCGCTCTCCTCGAGGCCGCGAAGCGTCCAGTCGATGGGCTGGCGGTAATGCGTGCGCAGCATGTTGAAGCGGGCGACCGGCCCCGGCCAGTCCTTCAGGACCTCGCGGATCGTGACGAAGTTGCCGAGCGATTTCGACATCTTCTCCCCCTCGACCTGGAGGAAGCCGTTGTGGAGCCAGACATTCGCCATAACCGACGTCCCGAAGCAGCAGCGGGACTGAGCGAGTTCGTTCTCGTGATGGGGAAAGATGAGATCGAGCCCCCCGGCATGGATGTCGAACGTCTCGCCGAGGTGCTTCCAGGACATGGCCGAGCACTCGATATGCCATCCGGGCCGCCCCGGACGCTCGATCCCGGCCGGCGACAGCCAGCCCGGCTGGTCCGCCGAGGAGGGCTTCCACAGCACGAAGTCGAGCGGCGAACGCTTGTAGGGGGCGACGTCCACCCGCGCGCCGGCCTCCATCTCGTCGAGCGGCCGGTTCGACAACGAGCCGTAATCGGGCATCGAGGGGACGTGGAAGAGGACGTGATCTTCGGCGACATAGGCATGGCCGGACGAGACGAGCCTGTCGATCAGCGCGCGCATCTCGTCGATATGCTCGGTCGCGCGCGGCTCGATCATGGCGACGCGCGCGCCCGGACGGTTCACCCGCTCGGGCGTGAGCACGCCCAGGGCCGAGACGTCCTCATGGAACTGCCGCTCGGTCGTCTGGGTGACGCGGCCGATGGCCTCGTTCAGCGGCAGGTCCGGGAAGTCGCGCGCGGCGCGGGCGCTGATCTTGTCCTCGACGTCCGTGATGTTGCGGACATAGGTGACGGCCTCGGCGCCGTAGAGCTGGCGCAGCACGCGGAACAGCAGGTCGAAGACGATGACCGGGCGCGCGTTGCCGATATGCGCGAAGTCGTAGACGGTCGGTCCGCACACATACATCCGCACATTGGCCGGATCGATCGGCGTGAAGACGTCCTTCGTCCTCGTCAGCGTGTTCGTAAGCCGCAGCATGGCGGACCGGTCTCCTGAGATAGGGGCGGCGGGAGGGTGCAAACGGGCAACACCCACGCGCCAAACCACCCCGCAAGGTCCCGCGGCGATTGCCCCTCCCACATCCATGCGTCAAGACGAGCCCGCGCTTCGGCGGGGGGCGGCGAGGTCGCGACAAGCGAAGCGGGCGTCGGAAAGCCCGCATCACTTAAGTCTTTATTGAGGCGATGTCCGCCACACATGGCCGGAACTCGCGGGTGGGATTGAGGACTTGTTCATGAAGCGACGGTCGCTCGCGATCATGGGTTTCGGACTCGCCGTCATCGGCGGGGCCGTCGCTTTCAGCGTATTGCCCTCCCCCACGGAAGCCGCCTCCTCGAGGGGGCCGACCTTCGTCATTCCGGCCAATGACGGCTATGGCGTCGCCGAATGCCTGAATTCCGGCTCGGCCTGCGGCCAGGTGATGGCCGATGCGTGGTGCGAGGCCCAGGGCTTCCGCCGCTCCGCGTCCTTCGGCCCTGTCGATGTCGAGACCACGGGATCGATCGAGCCGAGCCGCCGTCCCATCTCCGTGACCTGCGCGCCGTAAGAGCGCGCTCGGCTCGCCCTACCCCTTCACCCAGTCCGCACAGCGGGGCGCCGTGCCTTCGGGCGCCCAGGGCATGATCGGCACGCTCGAGGTCGAGTTCTTCGGCGAGCCTTCGATCACGCGATCCGAATAGACGAGATAGACGAGGACGTTGCGCTTGGCATCGCAGCCGCGCACGATCTGCATCGTCTTGAAGATCAGCGACCGTCGCTCCTTGATGACGACCTCGCCCTGGTCGAACTTCGCCTTGAACTTCACCGGCCCGATCTGGCGGCAGGCGAGCGAGATGTCGGAGACCTCCTCGGCAAACCCGAGGCCGCCTTTGATTCCGCCCTTCTCCGGCACGGTGTAGTGACAGGCGACGCCGTCCACGAGCGGATCGTCGATCCCGTACACGGCGAGCTTGTCGTTCGGCGTGAGTGGGCGCCAGACCGTCGACTTCTTGAAGATCGGATCCGGCTCCTGCCCCGCAGCGGGAACCGTGACGGCTGCCGTGGCAGCCAACGCCAAGGCAAAACGAAACACGTGGCGAAGCGGCATCGTCGTTCCTGTGAATGACCCCCGCCCATATGGGGATCGCCCCCGCCCATCGGCAGGGGCGATGGCGCGCCGCTACTCGGCGGCGCTTTCGGCGGCCCGCTCGGTCGCGCGCTTCTTCTCCGACATCACGACCGCAAGGATCGAGGCCTCGTAGAGAAGGAGGGTCGGGATCGCGAGCGCGAGCTGGCTGATCACGTCCGGAGGCGTGAGGATCGCTGCGATCACGAACACGATCACGATCGCGTAGCGCCGCTTCTCCCTCAGGAAGGCCGAATCGATGATGCCCGCTCGCGCCAGAAGCGTGAGGATCACGGGCAACTGGAAGCAGATGCCGAAGGCGAAGATGAGCGTCATGATCAGCGAGAGGTACTCGTTGACCTTCGGCAGGAACTGGATCTGCGCGGCGCCCTCGTCCAGGCCCAGCTGCTGCATGCCGACGGCAAAGCGCATCACGAGCGGCATGGCGATGAAATAGACCACCATGGCGCCGACGACGAAAAGGACCGGCGTCGCGACGAGGAACGGCATGAACGCCTGCCGCTCGTTCTTATAGAGCCCCGGCGCGACGAATTTGTAGATCTGCGTCGCGATGACGGGAAAGGCGAGGAACCCTGCGCCGAAGACGGCGACCTGGATCTGGGTGAACAGGAACTCGAGCGCGTGCGTGTAGATCAGCGGCGCGTGATCCTTGCCCACGGCCCAGACATAGGGCTGCACGAGGATGTTGTAGATGTGCTTGGCGACCGCGAAGCACAGGAAGAACATCACGATGAAGGCGATCATCGCCTTGATCAGCCGTGAGCGCAGCTCGATCAGGTGA
Source organism: Enterovirga rhinocerotis (assembly GCF_004363955.1). Lineage (GTDB taxonomy): Bacteria > Pseudomonadota > Alphaproteobacteria > Rhizobiales > Beijerinckiaceae > Enterovirga > Enterovirga rhinocerotis. Next base: position 759,217 of record NZ_SNZR01000011.1, on the reverse strand, counting down.
TCGATGAGCGGCGCGCGCGACGCTTCGATATCGGCCTCGTCCGCCTCGGTTCTCATGCCCGCTTCTCCCGGGGCTCGGCGGTGTCCGGCTCGGCCTTGTGTTCGACATCGCCGGACGCGACAGGCTCCGGCGTCGGCAGCGGCGCTTCATCCGCGGGAAGCGGCACGAGCGGCTGAACCTCGGGATCGATCATGTCGGGCGCGGCGGTGTCCGGATTGAGCGTGGCCTGATCCACGAGGGGCGCGGCCGGAGGCTCCGGCAACGGCGTCCATTCCCCCGTGCCTGCGGCCTTCGCCGGGTCCGAATCGATCGAGACATCCTGTGGCGGATCGGCCGGAGGCGGCACTGCCGACCAATCGCCCGTCCCCGCGGATTTCGTCGGGTTCGACTCGACGGCGCCCTTCAGCTCGTCACGGATGGTCTGGATCGGGTTGAAGGTGCTGACTCCCGACGCCGCCGAAGAGACATCGCGGTTCAGCCCTTCCATCTCCTTCTTGACGTCCTCGAGCTCAGCCTCGCGCATCGCTTCGGAGAACTGGCTCTGGAATTCGCCAGCCATGCGCCGCACCTTCGCCGTCATCTGGCCGACGGTGCGTAGCGCCTTGGGCAGGTCCTTGGGGCCGATCACGATCAGCGCGACACCGCCGATCACCATGATCTCGCCCCAGCTCATGTCGAACATGGCAGGGTCTCACGCGGGCCCGAGCTTCTCCGCGCGGCGCCTTCAGGTTGGATCGGGCCGCGATATCAGCCGAGCTTGCGGTCTGCCAAGCTCGAAGCAGGCGTGGCGACATCCGCAGTGCCGTCCTGCCGATGCTCCAGCGGGCGCGATGCCTCGGGCGCCGCCGGAGGCTGCTGCGAGGCGGCCGGCTCGTCGGCCATCCCCTTCTTGAACTCCTTGATGCCCTTGGCCATGTCGCCCATCAGCTCGGAAATCTTACCGCGCCCGAAGAGCAGCATCACGACGACGCCGACCACGACCCAATGCCAAATGCTCACGCCACCCATGGCGACCTCCTGCGCGCGTGCAACCGCGCTCGTTTCGGTGTTGGTGGCAAACTAGGGGCGTGACAACCCGAAAACAAGGACGCCGGTGCAATCCGCGCCGCTATGTCCCGCCAAATCGACACCATGCTGAAGACGCCGCCATCTTCGCGCCGCCCTTCGCGTGCTATCCCTCAGGCAAGTGCCGCGGCCGGCGGCCGGAGATGACCATGGTTCGAATTCCCGCGGGCGGCCTCGCCGCCTTCTCCGCACTCCTTCTCGGTGGCTGGATCGGCACCGCTGCGGCTCAGAACACGGCTCCGCTGTCGTCCATGCCGATGCCGCCCTCGGCGAGCGATCCGGCACCGAAAGCCACCAAGAGCAAGGCGAGGAAGCCTGCGCGCAAGCGCTCGGAAAACCAGGGCGCCCCGGCGGCCTCGGGCTCCTCCGCGTCGTTCGACCGCCCCAACCGCTACGTGCCCGAGGAATTCGACCGGGAAGGCCGCAGTGGTCCCACCGGCGGGGCGGCACCGATGATGAGCCCCAGCGGTCGGCCCGGCATGGGCATGCGCTTCTGATCGTCACGTTCCGTACAGGATGAAACGATCCGCCGGGAGTAACGGCGAAGCTTAATCCGACCGGCGCAAGCAGATGAGGACGAGAGACGCGTCCTCGCCTCGATCGGAGCGGCGATCCGGCATACCGTTCGACGATTCGTCTTGAGTGGCAGAGCTCACGACCCGAGCAGGGAACGGAGCTACCAGCTCGACGTTGCCCCGCATCTTTGAAGATCGGGGAGACGACGATGAAGAGGATCGCCTTGACCTTTGCCGCTCTGGCTTTTGCCGGTGGCGCCGTGGCGCAGGACACGACGACGATCAAGCGCACGGAAACGCCGTTCGGCGACAAGACGACGGTGACGCGGGAGACGGAAGACGGCGAGATCACCCGCCGCTCGACCGAGACGACCGGCAGCGTGACGGGGTGCGAGACACGCTCGACGACCCGCACGAACGAGGACGGCGACACCACGTCGAAGACCACCACCCGCTGCTGACCTCAGCGGGAATCACGACCGGATGGCCCGGCTTCCCGCCGGGCCATCACGACAGGCGCGGCTCTAGCGAGCCTCGCGCCGGTTCATGAAGGCCAGCTTCTCGAAGAGCGTGACGTCCTGCTCGTTCTTCAGAAGCGCGCCGTGCAGCGGTGGGATCAGCTTGCGCGGGTCGCGTTCCCGCAATTGCTCGGGGCCGATATCCTCCGCCATCAGCAGCTTCAGCCAATCCAGCAATTCCGACGTGGACGGCTTCTTCTTCAGCCCGGGAACGTCGCGGACCTCGAAGAACAGGCGCAGGGCCTCTTCGACCAGCCGCCGCTTGATCCCGGGATAATGCACCTCGACGATCCTGCTCATCGTCTCGGAATCCGGGAAGCGGATGTAGTGGAAGAAGCACCGCCGCAGGAACGCGTCCGGCAGGTCCTTCTCGTTGTTCGAGGTGATCACGACGATCGGACGCTGCGCGGCCTTGATGGTCTCACCCGTCTCGTAGACGTAGAACTCCATGCGATCGAGCTCGAGCAGGAGGTCGTTCGGGAACTCGATATCGGCCTTGTCGATCTCGTCGATCAGCAGAACCGGCCGCTTCTCGGCGGCGAAGGCCTCCCATAGCTTGCCGCGCCGGATGTAGTTGCCGATTTCCGAGACGCGCGGGTCGCCGAGCTGAGAATCGCGCAGGCGCGAGACCGCATCATACTCGTAGAGGCCCTGGGCCGCCTTGGTCGTCGACTTCACATGCCATGTGAGCAGCGGCGCACCCACCGCGCTGGCGATCTCCTCGGCGAGCACCGTCTTGCCCGTCCCCGGCTCTCCCTTCACGAGGAGCGGCCGCTCCAGCACGATGGCGGCATTGACCGCGACCTTGAGGTCGTCGGTCGCGACATAGGACTCGGTCCCGTTGAAGCGCATGGCGTTTTCCCGATTGCAGGGTTTTGTAGGGACCGGGGAAAATATGGACAAGCAGGCCCGGCTTTCGCCCGCAGGCCCGGCTTTCCTCTTTCGGCGAGGGAGGCGCGGCCCCGACGCGCCTCCCTCCGAGATGTGTCCGCGCCGTCGAAATCCTACTTCGACGCCGCCTTCACGATCCGGCGGCCGATCGCCCAGCGGTGCACCTCGGACGGGCCGTCATAGATCCGGAACGAGCGCACGTCGCGGAAGATGCGCTCGACGATGGTGTCGCGCGTCGTGCCGAGCCCCCCGAGGATCTGCATCGAGCGGTCGGCCACACGGAACACGGCCTCCGAGCACATGACCTTCGCCATCGAGCTTTCGGTGCCGGCATGGTGGCCCTGGTCCAGGGTCCAGGCCGTATGCCAGATCGCAAGCTGGGCCGCGTGGATGTCCATGGCGTTGTCGGCCAGCATGAACGAGACGCCCTCATGCTCGCCGAGCGGCTTGCCGAAGGCGGTGCGGGTCGCGGCGTAGCGCGAGGCGATCTCCTGCGCCCGGATCGCCGAGCCGAGCCAGCGCATGCAATGGGTCAGGCGCGCGGGTGCGAGGCGCACCTGGGCGTAGCGATAGCCCTCCCCGACCTCGCCGAGCACGGCATCGGCCGGCAGGCGCAGATTGTCGAACCGCACCACGGCGTGGGCACCGGTGAAGGAGCAATCGAGGCTGTCCAGCGTGCGCTCGATGCGGATGCCGGGCTCGCTCATATCGGCGAGGAACATGGTGGCGCGCCCGTCGCCCTCCCCGCCCTGGATCTTCGCCATGATGATGGCGAAGCCCGCGCCATGCGCGCCGGTGATGAGCCATTTCAGGCCGTCGATGACCCAGGAATTGCCCTCGCGCCGGGCCGTCGTCTTGAGCTGGCTGGGATCGGAGCCGGCGCCGGGCGCGGGCTCGGTCATGCAGAAGCAGGAGCGCATGGCGCCCGTCGCGAGCGGCTTCAGGAAGCGTTCGCGCTGCTCGGGCGTCGTCACCTTGTCGAGGAGGCTGATGTTCCCCTCGTCCGGCGCGGCGCAATGGATCGCGATCGGCCCGAGCATGGAATAGCCGGCCGCGGTGAAGACCGCCGCCTGACCGACATGCGAGAGCGCGCGCCCGCCGCAATCCTTCGGCGCATGCGGCGCGAACACGCCAGCCTCCCGCGCGAGGTCGTTGAGTTCGATGCGGAGTTCGTCCGACGGGCCGTGGGCTCCCCAGCGCGGATCGTTCTCGTAGGGGACCACCTTTTCGCGGACGAAGGCGAGGACGCGCTCGGCCAGGGCCGCATCCTCCGGCGGCACAGCGAAGCTCATGGTCGAGGCGGATGGCGATGACATGTCAAAGTTCCGGTTTGAGGCTGAGATCGGCCGCATGCGCAACGAGATCCGCGCCGAGCCGGCCGAACGCCTCGTAACGCGGATCGGTCACGGCGCCCGTGACCCATTGGCGATGCAATTGCAGGAAGATGATTCCGAGCTTCAGCCGGCACAGGACCAGCATGGCGGGAAGATCGGAGATGTCGCGCCCCGTTGCGGAGGCATAGAGCTCGGCCGCCTCACGGCGGCTGAGGAAGCCCGGCTGCGTCGTCGGCATCTGATGCAGCCGCAGCATGCAGTCCGGGTCGCCCGGCTGCGCCCAGTAGCTCAGCATCGTCGCAAGGTCGAAGAGAGGATCGCCGCGCGTGCCCATGTCCCAGTCGACCACGGCGTTCGGTCCGAGCGAAACCGGATCGAGGATCACGTTGTCGAGCTTGAAGTCGCAATGGAGCAGGGTCGGAGCGCGCTCGGCGAAGCGTTGTGCGGCGAGCCGGGACGCGACCTCCTCGACCATCCGGGCCGCCGGCGTTCCCTCGGTCACGAGCCCGCCGCGCTTGGCCCAGCCCGCGATGCCCCTCTCGATGAAGCCCGCGGGACGGCCGAGATCGTCGAGCCCGACCGAGGCGGGATCGACGGCATGCAGCCGAGCCAGCGTCTCGACCAGCATGGCGGAGAGGCGCCCGGGCGCGTCCGGCCGGTGCGCGAGCGGCGACATGTCATCGCCCCGGATCACGAGGCCGCGGCGATAGGCGATAAGCTGGAACGGCGCCCCGATCACGCCGGGGTCGGCACAGTAATGCAGCCCCTCCGGCACGAAGGGGAGCGCCTTGCTCAAGCGGGACAGGATATGGTTCTCGCGCCGCATGTCGTGCGCGCCGGGCGGCAGGTCCCCCTCCGGCGGACGGCGCAGCACCGCCGGCGCGCCGTCGATGGTGACGAGGTAGTTCCGGTTGGCGAGGCCGCCTGCGAATTGCCGCAGAGCCTCATTCGGATCATAGGCGAGGCCCTGGCGGGCCAGATATTCCGAGAACCGGACCCGGTCGAACGGGACGGTCGTCTCGGCCGGCGCGAAAACGGGACCGAACGCGCCTTCCTCTGTCTCGCCTCGCACTTCGCTCCTCCGCTTCTTGGCCGGGACCAACGCCCGACAGGCGCCGCGAAGTCAAGAAGCGCCCGCCGTCGCGGCAGCCCAACGGGAGGTGCGGGGCCTCTCGGCGACACGCACAGCGCGTTCCGATTGCCCGCTTGAACGCGCGCCTCCCGCCCGGCATGGTCGCGTCAAGGAGTCGCTTGCGCCGATGTCGTTGATCCGTCTCTACGGCCGGGTGCTGAAGCAGCTCGGATCGGACCTCAGGATCGGGGCCGTCCTGGCCCTGGCCAATATCGCGCTCGCGGTCGCGGCCTTCGCCGAGCCGATCCTGTTCGGCCGGATCATCGACCTCCTCACGCAATCCGCGAGCGCCCCGGCTCCGATCAAGTTCGGAGCGATCCTGCCCTTCATCCTGGCCTGGGTCGCTTTCGGCCTGTTCACCATCGGAGCGGGCGTCCTCGTCGCACTCCACGCGGACCGGCTCTCCCACCGACGCCGCCTCGCCGTCATGGCGAGCTATTTCGAGCACGTGCTCGAACTGCCCCTGGCCTTCCACACCTCCACCCATTCGGGCCGCGTGCTCAAGGTGATGCTGGAGGGCTCGAACGGGATGGCCTGGCTTTGGCTCGGCTTCTTCCGCGATCATTTCGCCGCTCTCGTCTCGCTGGGCGTCCTGCTGCCGCTGACGCTGTTCCTGAACTGGCGCCTGGGCCTCCTGCTGGTCATCCTCGTGCTGCTGTTCACGGCGCTGACGGCCTACGTCCTGCGCAAGACAGAGACGCTGCAGGGCCGGGTCGAGAACTACCATTCGCGCCTCGCCGAACAGGCGTCCGACGCCCTCGGCAATGTTCCCGTGATCCAGTCCTTCACGCGGGCCGCGGCGGAATCGCGGGAGCTTCGCACGACCATCAGCCAGCTCCTCGCCGCGCAGACGCCGGTCCTGTCCTGGTGGGCGCTCGCCTCGATCGCGACGCGAGCCTCCGCGACCCTGACCGTCACCTCGATCTTCCTCCTCGGCACCTATCTGAACCTCACCGGCCGGGCCACGATCGGCGACGTCGTCATGTTCATGTCGATCGCGACCATGCTGATCGGGCGGCTCGAACAGGTCGTCGGCTTCGTCAATCAGCTGTTCATGCAGGCCCCGAAGATGGCCGAGTTCTTCGAGGTGCTGGACACCGCTCCGACCGTCCGGGACAAGCCCGGCGCGCGGATCGTCGACCGCTTCGGCGGAGCCGTCGCGTTCGAGGACGTCTCCTTCTCCTATGACGGCAAGCGCACGGCCGTCGCGGACGTCTCCTTCGCGGTCGAGCCAGGCCAGAACATCGCCCTCGTCGGCTCGACCGGTTCGGGCAAATCGACGACGCTCGGCCTTCTCCACCGCGCCTTCGATCCGCAATCGGGGGTCATCCGGATCGACGGGATCGACATCCGGGACATCAGCCTTTCCTCGCTCCGCCGAAATATCGGCGTCGTGTTCCAGGAGCCGATGCTCTTCGCGCGCTCGATCCGCGAGAATCTGCTCGTCGGCCGCCCCGAGGCAACGGAGGCCGAGATGCGCGAGGCGCTGGAGCGCGCTCAGGCATCCGAGTTCATCCTGCGCCAGGCCGACGGCCTCGATTCGGTCATCGGCGAGCGTGGACGCTCTCTGTCCGGCGGCGAACGCCAGCGGCTCTCGATCGCCCGCGCACTTCTGAAGAACCCGCCGATCCTCGTCCTGGACGAAGCGACGAGTGCCCTCGATGCGGCGACCGAGCGCAAACTCCAGCTCGCCCTCGACGAGGTGATGCGCGGTCGCACGACCTTCGTCATCGCTCACCGCCTCGCGACGATCCGCAACGCCGACCGCATCCTCGTCTTCGATGCAGGACGGGTGATCGAGAACGGCTCGTTCGACGAGCTGGTCGCTCGCGGCGGACGCTTCGCGGAACTCGCGAGAGCTCAGTTCATGGTCGGAACGAACGGACCTGCGTCGTAAGGCCGATGCCGTCGCAGGCGTGAACGGGCCGCACCGCAACGGCGTCGACCACCTCGGCGCCTGACGGCGCGATTTCCGATGACCGACTTCCGACAACCCCTCTTGCCAAACAGACCCGAATTGTCAGACTGTCTGTGACGCCGACACGCTCTCGCCAGCGCGAGAGAACGCGTCTATCGAACTGAATCGCGCCGCCAACGAGCGCGATCCGGAGGGAACGAATGAATCTCAAGCGCATTGCCGCGGCACTGACCGTGGGAGCTGCCTTCGCCGCAGCCCCCGCAGCCGCTCAGGTCTCCGACAACGTCGTCAAACTCGGCATCATGGCCGACATGTCGGGGCCGTTCGCCGACCAGAACGGACCCGGCGACGTCGTCGCCGCGAAGCTCGCCATCGAAGACTTCGGCGGCACGGTCCTCGGCAAGCCGATCCAGATGGTCGACGGCGATCCGCAGAACAAGACCGATGTCGGGCTCACGCTCGCCCGGCGCTGGTACGACACCGAGGCCGTCGACGTGATCATCGGCCCCGGCAACTCGGCCGTCGGCATCGCCATCCACGGGATCGCCAAGGACAAGAACAAGATCTCGATCGGCACCTCCGCCGGCACCACCGAGCTGACCGGCAAGGCCTGCACGACCCATGGCTTCCACTGGGTCTACGACACCTACGCGCTCGCCAAGGCGACCGGCAGTGCGCTGACCAAGGCGGGCTACGACAGCTGGTACTTCATCACCTCCGACTACGCCTTCGGCCATTCGCTCGAGAGGGACGCCGCCGGCATCGTGAAGCAGATGGGCGGCAAGGTCGTCGGTGCGGTCAGGGCGCCGCTCAACACACCCGACTTCTCCTCCTTCCTGCTCCAGGCCCAGTCCTCGAAGGCGAAAGTCATCGGCCTCGCCAATGCCGGCACCGACATGGTCAACACCATGAAGCAGGCGGCCGAGTTCGGGATCGTCCAGGGCGGCCAGAAGGTGGCGGGGCTGCTCGTGCTCCTCAACAACATTCACTCGCTGACGCTGAAGGACGCGCAGGGCCTCATCTTCACGGAGGCCTTCTACTGGGATCAGAACGACGAAACCCGCGCCTTCTCCAAGCGCTTTCAGGCCCGGCACGGCAAGCCGCCGACGATGATGCAGGCCGGCGTCTACAGCGCCGCGACGCACTATCTGAAGGCGGTCAAGGAGGCCGGGACGGACGAGGCGACCGCGGTCGTCGCGGCGATGAAGAAGCTGCCGATCAACGACTTCATGACCAAGAACGGCTGGATCCGCGATGACGGGCGCGTGATGCGCGAGATGTATCTCCTCGAAGCCAAGAAGCCTGAGGAATCGAAGGGCGAGTGGGACCTGATGAAGGTGGTCGCCACCATCCCCGCCGAGGAATCCGCACGCCCCCTCTCCGAGAGCGAATGCCCGCTGGTGAAGAAGTAGCACCGACGCGTCGTAGCGACTGAGGGCCACATGCGCGAGCGTGTGGCCCGAACTCGAAGCCCTCTCCCGCGTTGGACACGTCCGTCCAGGAGAGTTTCATGACCAGCAGCATCTTGATCAGCGCCCTCGTCACGGTGCTGATCGTCGTCCTGATCCTCTATCTGATCGATCGCCTGCCGGTTGAAGGACGCCTCAAGCAGATCGCCCGGCTGATCGTCGTCATCCTGGGCATCCTGTCCCTGATCAGGCTGCTCGGGGTCGTGTGACGGGCTCTACCGGATCGGACGCCGGAAGCCGGGACACCCTCAAGGCGACGATGCGGTTCCGCATCCGGCGAAGCACTTCGAATCGGAAGCCGTGGAAGGTGAAGGCCTGCCCCGCCTCGGGAATGGCCTGAGCCTCGTGGATGACGAGGCCGGCGACCGTCGTCGCCTCCTCGTCCGGCAGCGCCCACCCCATCATCCGATTGAGATCGCGAACCGGGACCGAGCCGTCGACGAGCAGGGAGCCGTCGGCCTGGGGACGCACGCCGCGGGCAGCCACGTCATGCTCGTCGCCGATCTCGCCGACGATCTCCTCGAGGATGTCCTCGAGCGTCACGAGGCCCATCAGGTCCCCGTATTCGTCGACGACGAGCGCGAAATGCTGCTTCTTGGCGAGGAAGGCCGAGAGCTGGTCGCGCAGGCTTGTCGTGTCGGGCACGAACCACGGTGGGCTCGCGACGGCCTCGATGTCGATCCGCGCCCGCTCGCGCCTGCCCTCGATGGCGCGAAACAGGTCCTTGGCGTGCAGGACGCCGATGATGTTGTCCGGCGTCCCCCTGAAGACCGGAAGCCGCGTATAGGGCGAGGCCAGGACCTCTCGCACCACTTCCTGCACGGGGAGTTCCGCATCGATGGTCCGCATCTTGGTGCGGTGGATCATGACGTCGAAGACCGTCATCTCGCCGAGATCGAGCAGCCCGCCGAGCATCTGGCGCTCGGTGTTGGGGACATCGCCGTCCTGATCGAGGAGGTCGAGCCGCCCGCGGATCTCCTCCCGGAAGGACAGCTTCTGGGCATAGTTCTCGAGCCGCAGGCCGACGAGGCCGAAGACCCTCTCGACGCATCCGGCCCGCGCGGCGAGGCGCGCGAGTGCTTCGGCCAGGACCGCGGCGAGGCTGACGACGCCGATCGCGACGCCGGCCGCGCTCGCGAATCCCTGCTCGCTCAGGATCGCGATGAGCGCCGTCGCGGCAATCACCGCCGCAGCTGTATTGAGCAGGATGTTGCCGACGAAGAGCGCCCCCAGCACACGCGCGCGCAGAGGAAGCGCGCGGCGGACACCCGTCTGCCCCTCGGAAGACTCAGGATCCGGGCGAGAGGCACGAGCGAGGGTGAGACGGATCGCGGATAGAAGAGCCGCAGCGGCGAGCAGGCCGCAGACGAGAGCCGCGATCTGCCAGGGCGCCCAGGTCTGCCAGGCCGTCTGCCAGATATCCGGCGGCATCAGGCTGGGACGGCTTCGGCCGCGGCCTGGCGCAGGAATGCGAGAACGTCGTCGGCCGCGACATCGTCCTGCACGAAACTCTCCCCGATCCCCCGCGCGAGGATGAAGGTAAGCCGGCCGGCCTTGACCTTCTTGTCCTGCGCCATGGCATCGAGGATCGCCTCGGGCGAGCCGAAGCCGCCGGGAACCTCGGCGAGGCTCGACGGCAGCCCGAGCCCCGCGACATGCCGCCGGACGCGCTCCGCATCCTGACCGGGGCAGAGCCCGAGCTGCGCCGAGAAGCGATACGCGAGCACGAGCCCGATCGCGACCGCCTCGCCGTGGACGAGACGCGCGCCGTCATAGGCGACGATCCGCTCCAGCGCATGGGCGAAGGTATGGCCGAGATTGAGCAACTGGCGCCGGCCCTCCTCGCGCTCGTCCTCGACGACGACCGCGGCCTTGGCGCGGCAGCTTACGGCGACCGCGTGATCCCGCTCGGGGCCGCCCGCGAAGACACGGGCCGCGTTCGCCTCGCACCATTCGAAGAAGGCGCGGTCGTCGATGAGTCCGTATTTCACGATCTCGGCATAGCCCGCCCGCAACTCCCGCTCCGGCAGGGTGTCGAGCAGGGCCGTGTCCGCGACGACGAGGGCCGGCTGATGGAAGGCGCCGATGAGGTTCTTGCCCGCAGGCGCGTTGATCCCCGTCTTGCCCCCGACGGAGGAATCCACCTGCGCCAGGAGCGAGGTCGGCACCTGAACGAACCGCACGCCGCGGCGCAGGATCGCCGCCGCGAAGCCGGCGAGATCGCCGACTACTCCCCCGCCGAGCGCGACGACGAGGTCGCGGCGCTCGATCTTCGCATCGAGCAGCGCGTTCGAGACGCGCTCGAGTTCGGCATAGTTCTTCGAGCCCTCGCCCGGCGGCACGGTGATGGTCGCGACCCGAAGCCCCGCCTGCGCGAGGACGGCCTCGAGAGCTTCGCCGTGACGCGGAAGAACATGGCCGTCGCTGACGATCATGGCCGAACGGGCGCCGAGAGCCGCGATCCGTTCCGTGCTCGCCGCAAGAGCGCCCCGTCCGATCAGGATGTCGTAGGCCCGCTCTCCGAGCGGGACATGCACGACGGTCGGCGAACTTGCCGGACTGTGGACATCAACCGGGATCACGCAACGGCTCCGAAGTCAGGTGAAGGGTGAGGGTGTCGAGGACATCCTGCGTGACCTGGTCGTGCGAGGCGTCGATCGACTGCACGGTCACGTCGGCGAGCCCATAGACGGGATAGCGCTCGGCCATGAGCCGCCGCATCGTCCCGTCCGGGTCGGGATTGCGCAGGAGGGGGCGGTTCCCGCGGCGGCGGACGCGGCGCATCAGGGTGTCGTGATCCGCCCGCAGCCAGACGGACACGCCCCGATCGCGAATGCGCCCGCGCGTATCCTCGTTCATGTAGGCGCCGCCGCCCGTCGCGAGAACCATGCGCTCGTCCTCGAGCATCCGCGCGATCACGCGCCGCTCGCCATCGCGGAAGGCGGCCTCGCCGTAGATGGTGAAGATGTCGGCGATCGGCATTCCCGCGGATCGCTCGATCTCGTGATCGGCGTCCCGGAACGGCAGGCCGAGACGGGAGGCGAGCCGCTTTCCGATCGTCGTCTTGCCGGCCCCCATCAGCCCGACGAGCACGATCGAGCGCGAGCCGAGCCGGTCGAGCAGCGCCGCCCGGCCGTCATCGTCGCCCGGACGGGCCGGCACCGTTGGGGGATTGTTATCCATCCTCCTCCTCTATCATGCCGCGTCGGCCGCGAAAGACGCTGCCAGGAGGATCGAGGTCTCGATGACCGTCTCGGATGCCCGTCTCGCCGACCTGTTCCTCGACATGCAGGCGGCCGAACGCGGCGCCGCACGCAACACGCTCGACGCCTATGCGCGCGATCTCGCCGACTATCTGAGCTATCTCGCGGAGAGGGGAGAGCGGGCTGCGACGGCTACTCCGGCCACGATCAGGGGCTTTCTCGCGAGCCTCGACGAGCGGGGCCTGAAGGCATCGTCCGCCGCGCGGCGCCTCTCGGCCGTCCGTCAATTCCACAAGTTCCTCTATACTGAAGGCCACGCGGCGAGCGAGCCGACCGCGTCCAGCAAGGGCCCGAAGCGGGAGCAGGGTCTGCCGAAGGTGATGTCGACCGACGAGGTCGACCGCCTTCTGCGGGTCGCACGCGAAGCGGCGGAACGCGAGGACGCCTCGCCCGCCGAGAGGAGCCGGGCGGTGCGGATGCACTGCCTGCTCGAACTCCTCTACGCGACGGGGCTTCGCGTCTCCGAACTGGTCTCGCTGCCGCGCTCGGCCGCCCGATCGCGCGAGGCGTTCATGATCGTGCGTGGCAAGGGCCGAAAGGAGAGGCTCGTGCCGCTCGGAGCGGCCGCGATGGAGAGCTGCCGGCTCTGGCTGGAGCATCTCGGCGCGGCGCCCGGCCCCTGGCTGTTTCCGGCCGAATCCGAGGCCGGCCACCTGACCCGCCAGGCCTTCGCCCGCGACCTGAAGACAATCGCCGCCATGGCCGGCCTCCGGGCGGACCGCGTCAGCCCGCACGTGCTCCGCCACGCCTTCGCCAGCCACCTGCTTCAGAACGGAGCCGATCTGCGCGTCGTCCAGGAACTGCTCGGCCATGCCGACATCGCGACGACCCAGATCTACACCCACGTCCTCGACGAGCGTCTGAAGGGGATCGTGCGCGACCTTCACCCGATGTCGGAGGCCTGAACGGGCGTCACACGCCCCTCAGGCGGGCCTGACCTACCCGACGTCCCGCCTGCGCAGCAGGAACACGCCCTGCTGGCCGAACATGTTCCAGAACCACCAGGGGAGGTTGAACCGGACGGGCCGCCCCCAGGCGTCCAGGGCATGCGCCTGCTCGATGGTCGCGCCGAGTTCCCGGCACAGCTGGACGAAGTCCCGCATCGTGCAGAAGTGGATATTCGGCGTGTCGTACCAGGATTGGGGCAGGTTGTCGGTCACAGGCATGCGGCCGCGAACCCCGATCTCCCAGCGCACGCGCCAATGACCGAAATTCGGGAACGACACGATCGCGCGGCGCCCGATCCGAAGCATGTGCTCTAGGACGACGCGGGGCTGGCGGGTCGCCTGGATGGTCTGGGACAGGATGACGTAGTCGAAGGAATCGTCGGGATAGTCGGCGAGATCGGTGTCGGCATCGCCCTGGATCACGGCGAGGCCGCGTGCCAGCGCGTGGCTCACGCCCTCGCGCGACAACTCGATGCCGCGCCCGTCCACCCCTCGGTGCTCACGCAGGAGAGCGAGCAGCAATCCGTCCCCGCAGCCGACGTCCAGCACGCGCGAGCCGGGCTCGACCATGCCCGCGACGAGCAGGTGGTCCTTGCGCGCGTCCTCGAGCGGCGGCGGCGAGAAGACGCTTTGCGCCCGGGCGCGGTCGCCGGCCAGCGTGGCGGCGCGGGCGACGTCGGTTTTCCGCGCCGGGCTCATGCGATTCCCCGCGCAACAGCAGCCGCGTCGAGGAAGCCCCGCGCCGCCGCGAACATCTCCGGCTCGTCCAGCAGGAACGCGTCGTGGCCCTTGTCGGTCTCGATCTCGACGAACCCGACCTGCGCGCCGCCGGCATTGAGCGCATGCACGATCGCGCGCGAATCCCGCGTCGGAAACAGCCAGTCCGACGTGAACGACATGACGAGGAAGCGGGTCGGCGAGCCACGGAAGGCCCGCGCGAGCTGGCCGTCGTAATCGGCAGCGATGTCGAAATAATCCATCGCCCGCGTCACGTAGAGATACGAGTTCGGATCGAAGCGCTCGACGAAACTCGATCCCTGGTGGCGCAGGTAGCTCTCGATCTGGAAATCGGCGTCGAAGCTGAAGGTCGGGGCCGCGCGGTTCTGGAGCGAGCGGCCGAACTTCCGGTGCAGCGCGCTCTCGGAAAGATAGGTGATATGCGCGCCCATCCGGGCGACGGCGAGGCCCTTGCCCGGCCTCACCCCCTCGTCGAGATAGCGCCCGCGCCGCCAGTCGGGGTCGGCCATGATCGCCTGGCGGCCGACCTCGTGAAACGCGATGTTCTGCGCGGAGTGACGAGCGCCGGTCGCGATGGGAAGCGCCGCGAAGACCCTCTCGGGGTAGCTGACCGCCCACTGCAGCACCTGCATGCCGCCCATCGAGCCGCCGACGACACAGAACAGGTTCGGGATGCCGAGCCGGTCGACCAGCATCGCCTGCGCGCGGACCATGTCGCGGATGGTGACGAGCGGAAAGTCGAGCGCCCAGGGACCGCCCGTATCCTGCCGCGTCGAGGCCGGCCCCGTCGTGCCGAGGCAGCCGCCGATCACGTTGGCACAGATGACGAAGTAGCGGCCCGTATCGATCGGCCGGCCGGGACCGATCAGGGTCTCCCACCAGCCGGGCTTGCCGGTCACGGGATGGCGGTTGGCCACGTGCTGATCGCCCGTCAGGGCGTGACACACCAGGATCGCATTCGACCGATCCTCGTTGAGCGTCCCGTAGGTCTGATAGGCGATCTGCCAGGGCGCGAGCGCAACCCCCGCATCCAGCATCAGCGGCTCATCCGGGCCGAAACGCTGGACGGGACTGGTCGGATCGTCTGCTTCGGAGCGATGGATCGACACGACGCTCCGCAACGCATGCTCGCTCATGATCGCCCTGTTTGCCGCCAATCGTTCGGAAAAGTCAACGAATCGTTCGATGAACCGATCGGCTCAATCGCCGCGGCCGGCTTGGCATCGCCTTGCCACACCCATAAAGGCCGATGAGCGTTAAGGGGAGCGGGTGGATGGCAGGTCTGGACCAGGAAGCGGCTTTGGGAGAGCTGCGCCGGGACATCGACCGGATCGACGCATCCATGCACCAGCTCCTGATGGAGCGCGGTCGCATCATCGATCGGCTGATCGCCGTCAAGGGCGGGACAACCTCGACGGGTTCCGCCTTTCGTCCCGAACGAGAGGCGTCGATGATGCGGATCCTGGCCGAGCGCCACGGCGGAGGTCTGCCATTCGACGCCGTCGAAGGCATCTGGCGCATCATCATCTCGACTTTCACCCATCTGCAGGCCCCGTTCGCCGTCCATGCCGACGTCTCGGGCGACGCGACCGCGATCCGTGACAGCGCCCGCTTCCATTTCGGCTTCCTCGTCCCCCTTTCGACGCATCATGGGCCGGATGCCGTGATCGATGCGGTTGCCTCGTCGCGAGGCGATCTCGGGCTCGTTCCGATCTCCGGCGTGTCCGTGAAGCCCTGGTGGCAGCGCCTCGAGGAGGAGAACGCGCCGAAGGCGATCGCCCATCTGCCCTTCGTCGACCGCCCGAACCATCCTGCCGCCCACCCGGTGCTGGTAATCGCGACATCGTTCTCCGGGGAGGGACTGAGTTCCGTCGCACTCTATTCCGTCCGGGGACTCGCGAACGATTCGAGCGCACTCGCCGAGCTCGGCGGCACCGTCCTCTCGCGGCAAGCCGATAATGGTCTGGTCGCCCTGCCTCGCGACATCGCCCCCTCGGAGGTCGCGTCACGCCTCGGCGCGGCATCCGCCAGGATCATCGGCAGCCACCCTGCCACGACACCGGCCGGATCGTAGACGCACAGAACGTGGAGCATCCGTCCGGCTGGCGGACGTCGAGAAGCGGCCGCGTCGAGCGATGCAAAAAGGGAACGATCGCGAAGATCGATCGGCCGCGGCGCCTTTTTCGTTTCCATTCGTACAGGACAGATGCGACTCCTCAGCCGGACGGGCGTGCCGAAGAGCACGAGGGGGTGAGAAGATGTCGACGCAGAAGCGGCGCAACAGCGTTTTGCGCCATGTCGCCTTGGCCGCTGGCGTGTCAGTCGGGCTGTCGACGGCCGCTATGGCCGCGGAGGGTGGCGCGAGTTTCTATCTGCCGGGGATCAATGGCCCGATGGCCGGCTTCCTGCCGCCGGAAGGCGTCTATTTCGACAACTCGACCTACTTCTATGACGGGAGCCTAAGGGGCGGACGGCAGACCTTGATCGGCGGCAACGTCGCGATCGACGTCAAGGCCGATATCTGGGCGAACTTCGCGACCGGCATCTGGGTGACACCTCTTGAGGTCTTGGGCGGCAACTTCGCCGTATCGGCCACCCTCCCCTTCGGACAGCCGACCGTCAGTGCCGGTGGGATCCTCAACGGTCCTCTGATCAATCAGGTGGTGGGACGTCCGATCGCCGTGAGCGCACGGGACTCGATCCTGAACATCGGCGACCCGGTCTTCACGAGCATGATCGGCTGGCATTCAGGCAATTGGCACTGGAAGGTCGCGGCAGCCGTCAGCATTCCCGCGGGCGCCTATCAGCCGGGCCAGTTGTCGAACCTCGCGCTCAATCGCTGGGTCGGCGACTTCAGCGCCGGCCTGACTTATTTCGACCCGTCCACGGGTTGGGATCTCTCGACGGTCGCGGGCTTCACCGTCAACGGCATGAATCCGGCGACGGATTACCGGACGGGCAACGAGTTCCACATCGACGGGGCCATTACGAAGAACCTGACGAAGGAACTCTCGGTCGGAGCGATCGTCTCGCATTACCAGCAGCTCACCGGCGATAGCGGATCCGGCGCGCGGGTCGGCTCCTTCAAGGGACGCACGACGGCCGTCGGCGGGACCATCTCCTATACGTTCCCTCTCGGCCAGGTGCCGGTGACGACGCGCGTGAAGGTTCTGCGGGAGGTCGATGTCGTGAACCGGGCTCGGGGAACGATCGGCTGGCTGCAGATCTCGCTGCCGCTCTGGGTGCCGCAGGCTCCGAAGGCGCCGCAGGTCGTCAGCGCTCGCTACTGAGCGCACGGTGCTGTTGCGGATGAAATGATGTCGATGAGATCGATCCACGCGCGCTTCGCCGGGATGGTGCTCGCTCTCTTGCTGTGCGTCTGCGCCGCCGCGCAGGCCCAGCAACCGACCGACCCGCTGCCCTCGTGGACCGACGGTCGGGCGAAGTCCGCCATCCTCGATTTCGTCCGGCGCGTCACGCAGGAAGGCGGCCCGGATTTCGTGCCACCGCCGGAGCGTATCGCGACCTTCGACAACGACGGCACGCTCTGGGCCGAGCGCCCGATCTATTTCCAGCTCGCTTTCGCGCTCGACGAGATCAAGCGGCTCGCGCCCTCCCGGCCGGACTGGGCCGACAAGGAGCCGTACCGCTCCGTCGTCGCCGGCAGCATCGACGGCTTGGTGGCATCGGGCGAGAAGGGGCTCCTCGACATCCTCGCCGCCACCCATGCCGGGATGACGACAGAGGATTTCGCCCGGGCCGTCTCCGACTGGCTGGCCAGTGCCCGCCACCCGGAGAAGAACCGGCCCTACGCGGAACTCGTCTACCAGCCCCAGCTCGAACTTCTGGCCTATCTGCGCGCGAACGGGTTCAAGACCTTCATCGTGTCGGGCGGCGGCATCGAGTTCATGCGCGTCTTCGCCGAATCCCGCTACGGCATCCCGCCCGAGCAGGTCGTCGGGTCATCCGGACGGGTGACGCTTCGGACCAGTCCCGATGGCCGGCCGCAGCTCTACAAGGAGGCGGAGGTCGAATTCGTCGATGACGGGCCGGGCAAGCCGGTCGGGATCAACCGCTTCATCGGCCGCCGCCCCATCCTCGCCTTCGGCAACTCGGACGGGGACCTGCAGATGCTGCAATACACTGCGGCCGGAACGGGACCGCGCCTCGCGCTCATCCTCCACCACACGGATGGCGAGCGGGAATGGGCCTATGATCGCAAGTCCCATATCGGTAAGCTCGACAAGGCTCTCGACGAGGGACGCGCGAAGGGATGGATCATCGTCGACATGAAGTCCGACTGGACGAGCGTTTTCCCGCCGGAACGATGAGACCGGTTCGAGCCGGCCGGCCCGCAGCCTTCGTCATGCCCGACGCCGATATGGCCGACCGCTCGCTCACGGCCGGCGCGCGAACGATCGCGTAGGAGGGACAAGCGAGATGGCCGACGGTACCGTCCTCGAACGAAGCGAGGATCTTCGGGGCATGGTCCGCGTCCCCGGCGGCACGTTTCGCATGGGCTCGGACGACCATTATCCCGAGGAGGCTCCGCGCCATCAGGTGAGTGTCGGCGGTTTCTGGATCGACCGGACGCCCGTCACCAACGCCCAGTTCCGCGCCTTCGTCGAAGCGACGGGCCATGTCACCTTCGCCGAGATCGCTCCCGACCCGAAGGATTATCCCGGCGCTCTGCCTCACATGCTGCGCGCGGGCTCGCTCATCTTCGATCCCCCCAACCGGCCTGTCGATCTGCGCGACTGGTCCCAGTGGTGGACGTTCAAATTCGGCGCGAACTGGCGCAAGCCATACGGCGCCGGAACTTCGATCAAGGGCCTGGACGATCATCCCGTCGTCCACGTGGCCTATCGCGACGCGGAGGCCTATGCGACCTGGGCCGGCAAGAGCCTGCCGACCGAGGCCGAGTGGGAATTCGCGGCGTGCGGCGGGCTTGAAGACACCGAATTCGCCTGGGGCGACGAACTCACCCCGGACGGGCGCCACATGGCCAATACCTGGCAGGGGAATTTCCCGAGCGAGAACACGAAGGCCGACGGCTATGCGCGAACATCGCCGGTCGAAGCCTTCCCGCCGAACGGCTACGGTCTCCACGACATGATCGGCAACGTGTGGGAATGGACCGCGGATTTCTGGTCGACCGGCCATCCTGGCGACGCGCCGAAGGCGTGCTGCGTGCCACAGAACCCGCGCGGCGGGCCGGAAAGCGACAGCTACGATCCGCGCCAGCCGGCCATCCGGATCCCGCGCAAGGTGCTCAAGGGCGGATCGCATCTCTGCGCGCCGAATTACTGCCGACGCTACAGGCCGGCAGCCCGTCATGCCGAGCCGATCGACACCTCGACGAGCCATGTCGGTTTTCGCTGCGTGGTGCGGGCCGGTTGATCAAGGCGGCCACCCGGAACCGGGCGCCCCGCGAGGGCTTCGCCGCGAAACCGTCACGCTCGCGCGCTCAATCGGCATCATGACGATGCTTCGCTTTCGCCACGCACGGCTTCTCGCCATCGCTTTCGCCGGTCTTCTGCCGCTTCAGAGTGCCTCCGCGCAGCCAAGCCGAGCGCCGGCCGCCGTCCAGGGCGAGGCTGCCTCCCCGGCTCGCCCGAAGGACTGCACTCCCCAGGCCGCCGTCTATGCGGATCCTGCCCCCAAGGGGGTCAAGCTCTGGGTGCTTCGGCAGGGCACGATGGTGCTTCCCGAGAATCCGCTGCGCCCCCTATCGCGCGACGAGGCCGTCGTCTTCGAGGTCGTCGTGAACGGGCGCCGGGCCAGTGCCTGGGGTCCCGACAGCCATCACCTGCGCCAGGGTGGAGCGCTCCAGGCGCTCGAACGCGAGGCGTCGGGTCCCATTCGATGGGCGGATGCGGGGGAGCCTCCCGCCGCGATCCGCGTCGTGGCAGAGGACGGCCGTCCTCTCCTCGGCCCCCTCGCCTTCGGAGGTTGCGAGGACGCGCCGGACGCGAAACCGGTCGCCATGCCGACCCCGAAGAAGGAGCGCCCCGCGCGCACCCGGCCGGGTCGAAACGAAGCCGGTCCGGCGCCGGGCGGGCCGTCGTCCGGCAGCCACCTTCCGCAAGGCGCCCTCGACGGCCTGTCGCTCCCCCGCCGCTGACGGAACCGGAATGGGATCTCGGCATTCGTATTGCCGACGTAGCGAAGCCACTCGGCAGGCCCCATGCGCATGATCCTTGCCCTCATCGGGCTTCTTGGCATCTTCGTTCTTGTCGCGATGGTCGTCGCCCCGTCTCAACCGGTCGTGCGCGACTGGTATCTGACCCACGCCTGCGGCCATCTGGACAGGATCAGCACGGATATCTGCGCCGCGATGCGCCGAGCGGCGGGCGGCCGTCCGATCTGAGGCCTCCCGGGACGGGCCTCAGCGAGGCGCGGCGTTGAAGCCCGTGAGATCCGACGCCATCGTGCGGTCGAAAGGTGCCGTGATCGTCTCGCCATTCTCGAAGACGATCGTGCGCTCTCCCCTGGCGAGATCGAAGGTGATCGACCGCGCTACCATGCGGGCCGCCGGCGCAGGCTCGGGAAGCGGAAGCGCGAGAGGATGGGTCGCGGCGCGGATCGCGCGGGCGCGCTCCTCGAGGCCGGTCCGCATCTTGTCGAGACCGGGCGTCGGATGGAGGAGACCGATCGAGGCCGTCGCGATCACCCGATCCGGCGGAGGAAGATCCGACGCGTGCCGCACGATCGTCTCGGCCGACCTAGTGATCGACCCCGTCGTGGTATCGGGTCCGGAGAGGGACGGCGGGAGCGGTGGCGGCGGAGCCACGGTGCCCGTCTCGATTGCGAGGGTGGCCCCTGCGGTGGTCGCAGCGACGTTCCGCTCCGAGGGCGGAGACGCGACGGAAGGCGATCGCCGCTGGGCGGCCCGGCCGCGCCGCGCATGCCCTCCCCCGCGCCTGGCGGCGCCTCGAACGGCCTTACGGGCTGCCCAACGGCTGCCCGTCTTCTTGCGCGTCTCGTGCTGGGCGGCATCTGCCGGGCCAATTCCGAGACCCGTGCCGCCCGTCCAGGCCGAGAATGTCGTCAGGGTCCCGACGATTGCGGCTCCGATGAGCAATGCCGTGCGCGGCATGCCGGTCCTCCAACGCAAGAAGCACGGCCCGACAACCGGGTCCGTCCTGGGATCACAGGATCAAGGCGAAGCTCCTTTGTCCCCAAGCATGTGGCCAAAAGACGGCGTGATCGATAGAAATTATAATCTGTTGGCCCGAGGCTCTACTTGATCAGAGCAAGAGCCTCGCGGAAGCGCGGGTGCTCGGCACTGCGGAGCCACTCAAACACGACCATCTCGGCGGTGACGACGTCTGCGCCATGCGCGGCCATGCGCGCGATGGCGGCGTCGCGACTGTCCTCGCGGCGCGATCCGACCGCGTCCCGGACGACCTTCACCGAACGCCCGTCGGCGAGGAGCCCGAGCACGGTCTGGAGCACGCACACATGCGCCTCGCAACCTGCGACGATGATCTCGCGGTCCGCCGGAACGACCGCCCGGACCGCATCGGTCGCCCAAGCGTCGAAGGTCATCTTGGCGACAACGCGCGCGCCTTCAGGCGGCGCAAGCGCAGGCACCGTCGGCCCGATCCGGGTGGGATTGTGCTCGGTGTACACGATCGGGACGTCGAGCAATCCGGCGGCGGCGACGAGCTTAGCAGCCTGCGCGACCCGCTCCCCTCCCGCCGCGATCGCCGGCATCAGCCGCTCCTGGAAATCCACCAGAAGAAGAAGCGAGGCGCTGCGATCGGCGAGGCTCATGGCGCGCTCCGCTATTCCCGCCGCAGCAGGCGATCGGCCATCAAGGTCGACCACAGGCTCGGCCTGAAGGATCGCGTCAGCGCCTCGGGATCATAGACGTCCCTGACCCAGGCCTCGAAGGAGAGCCCCTGGCTCTCTCCCTCCCGCTCATAGGTATCGAGGAACGCGTCGAGGATGCCGGTCTTGGCGTGGCGGAAATGCCCGTAGCGCGGGCCGAGCTCGCGCCGGGCCTCCGCGACGCTGGCTCCCTCTCGGACGATCCGGAACAGGGCCGCGAACAATCCGGCCCGATCGGCGCCCGACTTGCAGTGGACGAGCGCGGGGTATTCGAGGTCCTCGAAGAAGCGTCTCAGACCGAGCAGCGTCTCGCGATCCGGCGCCTCCCGCGACCGCAGGACGAGATCCTTGAGCACGATGCCGTGACGGCGGCAGGCGTCCCGCTCGAGCGGCCAGGAGCCATGCTCGCGCCCGCCGCGCAGGTTGACGATCGTCTTGCCGCCGGCCTTCGCGAACCAGGCGACCTGGCCGGGGCTGGGCTGGGAGGAGCGCCACAGCTCCTTCGAGACCCGCCCTCGATTGGGATAGATCAGCCGCAGGATGCCGTGATCGACGAACAGCATGTTCGTCCACGCCCGCACGCGATCGAGCGGGCCGCCGAGCTCGCGGTCCCAACGGGCGATGCGCGCCATCCGACGCGCATATCTCACTTCTGGCTTTAAGAGTCTGTTAAGCACGCTGACCGGACGATGACGGTGAGGCGTCGTAGTCTCGCGCCTGGGCCTCCGGCTTTACCAGCCGCGTCCAGACCGGGCAACAAGGCGCGGCTGTGCCGCAATGGCGACAGGGTTGGGTGTTTCGTTGGGGAAGCCGCCCTGGCTGGCCTTGGACTTGCTCGGGGCAGGAGGACATTGTCGAGTTCACGGTCTCACGTCGGAGAGGGTGCGGACAGGCCCATGACTGCGATCACGATCAGCATCCGTCGCGCCCGGTCGGAGGACGCGAACGATCTCTCCGGTGTCTTCGACAACACCTGGCGGGAGACCTATCAGGGCATCCTGCCCGCGATCACGCTCGAGCGCATGATCAGCCGCCGGGGACCCCGCTGGTGGCTCCAGACCATCGGGCGCGGCCGGCCCCTCGTCGTCCTCGACGTGGGCGACCGCGTGGCGGGATATGTCGCCTACGGTCGCTGCCGCGACAGGTCCCTGCCCGCGGATGGGGAGATCGACGAACTCTACCTCGCGCCGGAATACCAGGGACTGGGCTTCGGCAAGCGTCTCTTCAATGCCGTCCGTAACGATCTCTCCGATCGTGGAGCGAAGCGCGTTGCCGTGTGGTGCCTGTCCGATAACGATCGGGCCTGCGGATTCTACCGGAGCATGGGGGGCCGGCTGATCGCCGAGAGCAACGAGCGCTTCGGCGGCACGACGCTGTCCAAAAGCTGTTTTCTGTACCGCTGAGGCACTTCCACAGCGCTGTCGGATCGCGGTCGGGTCGAAAACGGTTCCCAGGATGCAGCTCGCTCGCCTTGTTCGAAGCGCGGCGCATCGCTACAGCGGGCGATCGGAACCGGAGCAAAAGCATGCGTCTCGACGCGATCCCGATCGGCAAGAACCCGCCTCACGACATCAACGTCGTCGTCGAGGTGCCGATCGGCGGCGAACCCATCAAGTACGAGATGGACAAGGAGGCCGGCACGCTGGTCGTCGACCGCTTCCTCTACACGTCCATGCGCTACCCTGGAAATTACGGCTTCATCCCGCATACGCTGTCCGGCGACGGTGACCCCTGCGACGTCCTCGTGGCGAACACCCGCGCGATCGTTCCCGGCGCGATCATCAACGTCAGGCCCGTCGGCGTACTGCTGATGGAGGATGATGGCGGCCAGGACGAGAAGATCATCGCGGTGCCAAGCACGAAGCTCACGCGGCGCTACGAGAAGGTCGTCTCATACAAGGATCTGCCGGAGATCACGCTCCACCAGATCGAGCACTTCTTCGCCCACTACAAGGACCTCGAAACGGGGAAATGGGTGAAGATCCTGCGCTGGGGCGATGCCGAAGAGGCAGCCTCCCTCATCGTCGAGGGTATCAACCGGGCCAAGGAACAAAGCGCCAAAGCGTGACGCTCGAGGCCCGTTGAGCGCGCTGTCGCCTCGTGGTCGACAGCGCGCCGCCCGTTCAGGACGAACGTCTCACACCTCGAGACCGAGGATGAGAAAGCTCCAGGACTTGCCGTGCGAATCCAGGTTGAGGGAGGTGTTCACGCCACCCTCGAGCGATGAGCGCATGACGAGGTTCACCGCATGCAGATGGTCCAGGTCGTAGCGCACGACCTCCCCGCGGATGAGTTCGGGAAAGGCCGCCTTCACCCGCTCAGGCGTGAGAGCGGACTTGATGGCCGGGTAGTCCTTCGGATCATAGGCAAAGACGGCGACGCTCGAGGTGTCGCCTTTGTCGCCCGCCCGTGCGTGCGCGATGTCATACAGGCGGGGCATCAGGCCTCCAGGATCTCGAAGCGGGGCGACACCCGATCCCGCCCGATCGAGGCGGAATAGGTGACGACGGAGGGGGTGATCGCGCCGCGATATCCTCCGCCTCCGGCGGGGCCGCAGCAGAGCAGAGATTCGACCTCCCAAAGCACCTGCTCGGCCTTCTCACGGTCTGTCGAACGCATCGCCGCCCGAACGCGGATGTCCTGCGAATCGGATGGGTACTCGGTGGCGGTCCCGTGCAGGGACGACACGCCGATCAGGTCGAGCCTGAGTTTCGCGTCATTGCCGAGGATGTCGCTCAGCCGCTCGTCCAGCACATCGCGGGCGAGGCCCGCTCGCGCGACCGCGTTCGGCCCGGCATAGCTGATCCCCGCCTCTGCGAGGTAGCCGCCGTCGAACCCGACCGTCACCTTGAGGTCGCGCGGCCGCTCCCGGCCCGTCCCGCCTGACAGCCGGATGCGGTCCGGACCGACCTCTTCGACCGCGACGCCGCTGAAATCGGCGACGACATCGGGCGTGAAATAGGACGACGGATCGTGCACCTCGTAGAGCAGCTGCTCCTTGACGGTGCGGCTCGTCACCATGCCACCGGCCTCGTCCAGCTTCGTGATGACGAAGTCGCCACCTTCGCCGATCTCGGCGATCGGGAAACCGCACTGGGCAAGACGGGGCACGTCCTTGCGGCCGGGATCGGCGAAATACCCGCCCGTGATCTGCATGCCGCATTCGAGGAGATGGCCGGCGACCGTGCCGGCGCCGAGCTTCTCCCAGTCGTCTTCCGTCCAGCCATAGTGGTGCCGCAGCGGCGCGACGACCAGCGCCGGGTCAGCGACCCGGCCGGCGATCACGACGTCTGCGCCAGCCTCCAGCGCCGGCAACAGGGCATCGGACCCGAGATAGGCATTCGCGCCGGCGAGGGGCAATCCGACCTCGGCCAGCGTTCCGCCCTCCCACAGGGGGGTGTCGGGGCCGAGGATATCCGTCACCTCGTCGCCCTCGATATAGGCGACCCTCAGTCCCGCAAGCCCAAGCGACCGGGCGAGTGCGATCGTCGCCTCGGCCGCCGCCTTCGGATTGGCGACGCCCATATTCGTGACGAGCCGCGTGCCGTGCGCTCGGCAGAGCGGCAGAATCTTCCTCATGCGTGCTTCGAGCTGGGCATTGTAACCCTTCTTCGGGTTCGCCCGCCGGTCCCGATGGCCGAAGGCCAAGGTCCGCTCGCCGACGCATTCGAAGATGATGAAATCGAGCCGCCCCTTTTCGACCAAGTCGCAGGCAGGCCCAAGACGATCGGCGGAAAAGCCGGCACCACACCCAATTCTCAGCATGAAGGCTCCCTATACTCGCAACGCGCACCCGGTCCCTGCCTGCAAGGCAGGGACCGGGTGCGATCCTGTGCCGTTCGTGGCTCAATCACCAGGCAGGTCGTGCGCCTCGGCGAAGAAGACGTCCTTCCAGTCCTTGACCGGCGTCCTCACGGTGCCGAGCCTGTTCATGAACTGGATCGTCTTGCCGATCTTCTGGGGGGTCAGCGTGTAGGCCCAATTCGGATCCGAAATGATCTCGGTGAGTTCCTCGACCGTGTTCTTCCCCCCGGCAAGCTTGAGATACAGCTCCGCCGCCCGCCTCTTGTCGGCGTTCAGATAGTCGATCGCCTCCCGCGTGGCGTTCACGACGGCCTGTACGGTCTTGGGATTGGCCTTCTTGAACCGCTCGCTCGTGATCAGCGTCGCCGCCGTCGCCATCCCGCCCAGGATCTCGTAGGAGGTCATCACGGTATGGATGCGCGGATCCTTCTTCTCGACCTCATGGAAGGGCGAGGAGGCGAAATGGGCCGTGACTTCGGTGTTGCTCAGCAGAGCCGTCATCGCGTCGGGATGGCTCAGGGAAACAGTGTTGCCGTCGATCTTGAAGTGCTCGCCGGGTCCGAATTCCTTTTCGGCCTGCATCTGCAGCATGATGGCCTGCGTCGAGACCTTCACCGAGGGAATGGCGATCTTGTCCTTCGGGCCAAAATCCTTGAGCGACTTCACACCCGGCGTCTTGGTATTGAGATAGAGCGGATACGAGCAGATGGCGACGAGGCCCTTCACGTCACCGCGCGTCCGATCCCACAGCAGCCCGATCGAGGGCGTTCCAAGAGCCGTGAACTGGATCGCACCGGAGATCAGTCCCTCATTGAGGTTCGAGGGGCCGGCGAGCTTCGCCCAGACGACCTTCGGCTCCGGCAGACCCAAAGCCTTGGCATGCTTTTCGACGAGCTTGGCGTTCTCCATGTACATCATGGGCAGGAACGAAAGACCGAATTGCTGCCCGAGGGTCACTTCCGACACCTCGGCCCGCGCAGGCGCCGCGAGACCAAGGGCAATTGCGCCCGCCATCATCCAGCGTTTCATGCATCCTCCCAAACGACCGTTTTTGGCCTTGCCTTACCCTTAAACAGGCTCGTCGCGTGACGCTAGCTCCGGCCCCTGCCATGAACCTGTGGCCGTCGGGCGCCGTTCGATCCTGGATCGCGATGCCGGCCTTTGCATAACTTCCGCTTGCCGCGCGTCGTCGCGTCTCGTTACACCGTGACCATGGCGGTCCGAGGGATGCTCCTCGAGCCGGCTTGTCGAGACGGAATCTCCCAATGCGTCAGGGTCGGCGGGGCGGATGGTGGGGCGCCGGCTTCGCCGGCGTGAGCGTGCTCCTTGCAAGCTGCGCTGCCGGCGCAGCGGAGTTCGAGACCAAGGCGCTTTCCAGCCCTCCCCGAGCCGTCATCTTCGCGACTGGACAGATCGTGCAAGGCGACCACAAGCGCTTTCAGGCGGCTCTGCGCGATGCCAAGCGGATCAAGTCCAACATGCATCCGCTGCTGGTGCTGGAATCGCCCGGCGGAGTGGCAGCCGAGGCCTTCGCCATCGGACGATCCGTAAAACGCAACAGCATCGCAACGGCGATCCTCTCCGGCTCGTATTGTGCGAGCGCGTGCAGCGTCATCTTCTTCGGCGGATACGACGCCAAGGCGAAAGCGCTTGATCGCTCCGTCTACGGCGCGGTGCGTCTCGGCGTTCACCGCTGGGGACCGCCGAAGATCATCGGTTGGAACCCTAAGCGACCCGTGCCAGCGAGCATCCTTGCTGCGGCCGAGAAGCGTACGAGGCAAGATTTCCAGTCCTATTACGACGATATGCGGGTCTCTCCCGAGATCCGCCGACGAACCTTCGAAACCCCGTTCGCGAGCATCTATCTGCTTTCGCGCGCGGAAATGACCGATTCCGGCATCGGCGCGCGCCTCGCCGCCCAGACACCGCATGACGGCCTCATGCCGCTCGAACTGCGTTGCCGGGGCGCCTGCCCTGTCCCGAAGCTCGACCTGCGTCCCTCGGTCGTCACGACATCGGCAGGAGGCAGCCAAGATGCGCCTACGAAGCCGATCGCGGGCATGGCCTATCTGCGCGGCTGGGCCAATCTGATCAACAAGCGCGTGACGATCGAAGACTGCACGCTCTGGCAGCCGGCCTCGGCGCGGGCGCCCTGTCTGGTCCGCGAGAACGGCGTGCGCCGCGGCTTCGTGATCGTGGCCGCCTCGGACCCCGAAAGGCCGGGTTGGGCGATCATCCGCGATCGCTGCACCACCGGGGAGCCGGTCGAAGCATGCCGCGTGGAACTGACCGGAACGCTGCTGCTGACCTCCCGTGGGCCTGTCTTTGCCGAAGCGACGGCGCGCTTTCTGGACACGCAGGGCGAGACGGCATCGACACCGGACGCACGGCTCGCAGTGTCCGCACCGGGCGTGACGACCGAACGCGATCCATCGGCCGTGGAGCTTGCCGCCGATGTGAACGTCTGGCGATAGCAGGCCGGCCGCGCTTTGTTTGCGCCCGAGGGCCACCGAAAGGCCAAGACGCCGCAGCTTGACTTGCCTTCCGACGATGCTCTTTCTCCGGGCATAACAATCCGAGGAACGCTTATGTCACGACTTCTAGGCCTCGCGGCCGGCGCCACCGCACTGGTCCTCGCTCCCTTCGCCGCGCAGGCCCAAGTCTCCGGGAACACCGTCAAGATCGGCGTCCTGAACGATCAGTCGGGCATCTATGCCGATTTCGGCGGCAAGTGGTCGGCCGAGGCCGCGCGCATGGCGGTCGCAGATTTCGGCGGCAAGGTCCTGAACGTACCCGTCGAGATCGTCTCGGCAGACCACCAGAACAAGCCCGACATCGCCTCGAACATCGCCCGGTCCTGGTATGACAACGATGGCGTCGACGCGATCGTCGAATTGACGGCGTCCTCGGTCGCCCTCGCGATCCAGCAGCTCTCGCTGGAGAAGAAGAAGATCACGATGGTCTCGGGCGCCGCGACCTCCGACCTCACGGGCAAAGCCTGCACGCCCTACGGCTTCCATTGGGCCTACGACACCCGCGCCCTTGCCGTCGGCACGGGCGGGTCGCTCGTCGAGGCGGGGGGAGACAGCTGGTTCTTCCTCACCGCCGACTACGCCTTTGGTCACGCGTTGGAGGCCGACGTCTCCAAATACGTGAAGTCGAAGGGCGGCAAGGTGCTGGGCGCCGTGCGCCATCCGCTCGCCACCAACGACTTCTCCTCCTTCCTCCTCCAGGCCCAAGCCTCGAAGGCGAAGATCGTCGGCCTCGCCAATGCCGGTCTCGACACCAACAACTCGATCAAGGCCGCGGCCGAATTCGGCATCGTCCAGGGCGGCCAGCGTCTCGCCGCGCTCCTCCTGACCCTCGCCGAAGTCCACGGCCTCGGTCTTCAGGCCGCCCAGGGCATCGTGCTGACCGAAGGTTTCTATTGGGACATGGACGATCAGACGCGGGCCTTCTCGAAGCGCTTCTTCGAGAAGACGGGCCGCATGCCGAACATGGTCCAAGCCGGGACGTATTCCTCGGTGCTGCAATACCTGAAGGCCGTTCAGGCCGCCGGAACCGATAACGCCGACGCCGTCGCCAAGAAGCTGCGCGAGCTCCCGGTCGACGACTTCTTTGCGAAGGGCGGCAAGGTCCTCCCGAACGGCCGCATGGTGCACGACATGTACCTGTTCCAGGTCAAGTCGCCGGGTGAGTCCAAGCAGCCCTGGGACTACTACAAGCAGCTCGCGACCATCAAAGGCGAGCAGGCCTTCGCCACCCTCGCCGAGAGCGGCTGCTCGCTGTAGTAGCTGCCGACTGAAGGCCGATCACCCCGCCTCCCCGCACAAGCGGAGGCGGCGGGGGTCGCACAGATCAGGATCGCGCGTCGCACGACGCGCACCTGACGTGGAGCTCCACCGACGTCGGTTCGGTCTCCCGTCTCGGTGACCCTTCCCGGCCTCTCCGCATGTCCCGGTCGACAGGCCGACCCTGCGTGGATTCAGCCCCCTCGACCGTCTCCAGCGAGGCCTTGCGCGCTCAACCCCCGTCCCGATGGCCCGGAGGGCGGCGGACGGGAGCACGCTTCTTCGCGGCGATTGGCGCGCAGCGCATATCCGGCAGTATCGCCTCGACGAGGCGATCCAATGCCGCCTCGACCGCCTCCTGGTCGGGACGCCCCTGCCCGCCTGCCGGCGCGTCATGGGCGGCGGCGGAACGGCTCTCTTCGACCGGCGTCGACGGATGGGTGTCGTCCTGCATGCCCGCGCCTCTAAGCCGACAGGCTCGACCGAGCCACACGCCGGACGCAGAGGCCGATGACCGCGCGGGGCTTGCCTGCCCGCTGGACCTGCGCCGAATCGAGCCTCCCCCGGCCGACCGCCGCTATAGGCGCCCCACGAGACAGCTTTTCGACAGGACGCAGTGAACGCCGTTGTTGCCGTTCACGAGCTGAGTGATCCGGAGGTCCGCGGCAAGGCTGCAGAGCATGTAGGCCTCGGCGCGCGACAGCCCCGTGCGCTCGACGATCAGGTCGATCATGAGCCGCAGAGCCGTGCGGGCGCAATCGTCGAGGTCGGGATCGAACGCCATCGTGATGACGCTGTCCGGCGTCTCGGCCTGCGGCCAGCCAAGCTTCATGTCGTCGCGGACGATGAGCGTGAAGGTGCCGACGAGCCCGGTCTCGATCGCCGTGACGCAGACTTCCCCGTCTCCCTGCACGCCGTGTCCGTCACCGACCGAGAAATGCGCTCCGTCGACATGGATCGGCAGATACAGCGTCGTGCCGGCGACAAGCTCCTTGTTGTCGAGATTTCCGCCATTGCGGCGGGGAGGAAGCGTCGAAACCATGCCCCAGCCGGGCGGCGGCGCGACTGCCATGACGCCGAAGAACGGCTTCAAGGGAAGTTCGAGCCCCCAGGGCAGACGACCGGTCATACGCTCCCGATCGAGCGGGATGTGAATGAGATGGCGCTCACTCACCTCTTCGGGCAGCGCACCCTTGAGAGGTGCGGCGAAGGTGTAGCCCCAGTCGTAATGCAGCTCGATCGCCTCGATCCTGACCTCGAGCACCTGGCCCGCCTTCGCACCGCGCACCGCGACAGGGCCGGTGCACATATGGCCCGGCAGCCGGTTCGGCACCTCCCGCTGCACGGCCTTCAGCGCCTCCGGGACGACGAGTGGAGGCGGCGGCATCACGTCGGCAGGTCCCGACACGGTCGAGATCGTTACCCGCTCGCCGCTCTGGACGGTGAGCACGGGCGGAAGCGCCGCATCGAAATACCCCCAGTGGACGGTCTTCGGACCAGCTTCCAAACGATGGTGGGGCATGACGGCCTGCTCGACGAGGTGGAATCGGGACGCAGCAGGCTTTCCCAGTCAACTGGCCTTGGCAAGCCGATCATGGACCTCGACGCGGTTCCGACCGATCGTCTTGGCGCGATAGAGCGCGCGGTCGGCATCTTCGCGAAGCATGGCCACCGGGCCCATGGCGACACCGATGCTGACGCTCAGTTGCGGCAGGGTGCTGGAGACGTGGATCGCTTCGCGGATGCGCTCGGCCAGCACGACGACTTGCGCCAACGGGCGGACACCCAGGAGAACCGCGAATTCCTCGCCCCCGATCCGTGCGGCGAGCCCGCCTTCCGCCGCAGCCTCGATCTGCAGGATGGAGGCGATCCGTCGAAGGCAATCATCTCCGACCAGATGACCGAACGCGTCGTTCACGCTCTTGAAGTGATCGGCATCGATCAACAACAGGCTCGCCTCCCGCTCCCGTGCGAAGGCCTCGTCGAAGGCACGCCGGTTGGCCAAACCCGTCAGGCTGTCGCGATCAGCCAGTTGCTGCAGCTCCCGTTCACGACGCCGGCTTGCCGTGACGTCGCTGTGGACGAGGTACGAGTGGTCCTGGTCGGCATGGCGATTGACGACACGTCGCCAACGATCGCCCGGAAGTTCGACGAGGAACGGAGCGCTATCATATCTCAGGCTGTTGCGGATGGCCGCGGACAGCGCGGCCGAAAGCGATGCGGGCCCCCAGGACCTGGCGACGAGGCCCGCCAGCGTCTCGCCGACGATCACCTCTTCGTCCGCGACGTCGTAAAGCTGCCTGAACCGCGAATTCGCCGCGATGATCCGGTCGTTCGAATCGAGAATGCAGCAACCATCCGCAATCTTGTCGAGAGCATCGAAGGCCGGAGGCCCTTCGCTTTTGGACGCCCTTTCGCGATGGGCGGCCTCCCTCCACATCCTCACGCGGCCTCCCCTTGGCAGTGGGACGGAGGCAACGCGCAGAACCCGGCCGTGATGCGTGAACTCGAACGGGGCCGATTGCTGCAGATGCCGCTGCACACCCTCGGCGACGAGGCGATCGATCTGCAGAAGATCCGACGCGTCCAGCCGCGCGCGGTAGAACCGGTGCAGATTATCGGCGTACGGCTCTCCAGCCTCGATGACGCCGGCATGCTCGGGGAAGAATCGCTCGAACGTCCTGTTCCAGCGCACGACCCGCAGATCGACGTCATATTCCGCCATCGCGATGTCGAGTGCATCGAGAGCCGCGGCGTAAGCGTCGGGCGCAGTCATGCGGCCCCGATAGCAGCCGCTCGTGAAGCGAGGCTTAAGCCGACACCTCAAGGTAGAGCGACCGCAAAGCCCAGCTTGAAAAATCGAAGGGCCGCCCCTGCGGGCGGCCCTTCCATTGTCGTATGTGAGGCCCGAAGACCGTCGGCGGCGCTTCGCAGCGCGGCCTGAAACCCTTAAGCCCGCGCCTCGAGGAGGCGGAGGTCAGGGTCACGGGGATCGAAGACCGCACCCAGGGACAATGAGATCACTCGATCACCTCCTTTCAGTTGATTGCAGGGAGTTTGAATATTGGGGGGTTGGGTGCGATGCACAACGGGCCGGCCGGCCCAAGCCTGTGGACAACTCGCCGCGCAGGGCTGTGGACAGGCTGTGGACGGCGCGCCCCTCGCCCCGGGCGCGGTTCTGTGGCATCGGCTGCGCCATCCCCCGACGCCACCAAGCCCCGCATTCCGATGAGCGCCCCCGCCTCCCCCGAATCCGCCGTCGCGAAGCGCCGCACCTTCGCGATCATCTCGCACCCGGACGCCGGCAAGACGACGCTGACCGAGAAGCTCCTCCTCTTCGGCGGCGCGATCCAGCTCGCCGGCGAGGTCAAGGCCAAGCGCAACCGCGTCTCGACCCGCTCGGACTGGATGAACATCGAGAAGGAGCGCGGCATCTCGGTCGTGACCTCGGTGATGACGTTCGAATATGGCGGCCGCGTCTTCAACCTCCTCGACACCCCGGGCCACGAGGACTTCTCGGAGGACACCTACCGCACCCTCACCGCGGTCGATTCCGCCGTCATGGTCATCGACGCCGCCCGCGGCATCGAGGCCCGCACGCGAAAACTGTTCGAGGTCTGTCGCCTGCGCGACATCCCGATCGTCACCTTCATCAACAAGATGGACCGCGAGACGCGCGACCCCTTCGACCTCCTCGACGAGATCGAGAAGACGCTCGCCCTCGACACCGCCCCGGTGAACTGGCCGATCGGCCGCGGCCAGCATTTCGCCGGCACGCTCGATCTCGCCAACAACCTCGTCCGCCGCCTCGACGCCGATGCCGAGCCGACCCCCGTCTCCGGCCCGGACGATCCCGCCTGCATCGGGCTCCTGCCCGAGCACGAGCGCGAGGCCTGGCTGGAAGAGGTGATGCTGGCCCAGGAGGGCCTCAAGCGCTTCGAGGAGGCCCCCTTCCGCGAGGGCCATCTCACGCCCGTCTTCTTCGGCTCGGCGCTGAAGAATTTCGGCGTCCGCGACCTCATCGACGCCCTCGCCGCCGTCGCCCCCTCCCCGCGCGGGCAGGAGGCCGACAAGCGCCTCGTCGCGCCGACCGAGCCCGGCATGACCGGCTTCGTCTTCAAGATCCAGGCGAACATGGACCCGAACCACCGCGACCGCATCGCCTTCATGCGCGTCTGTTCGGGCCGGCTCCAGCGCGGCATGAAGGCAAAGCTCGTGCGAACGGGGAAGCCGATCTCGCTGACGGCGCCGCAATTCTTCTTCGCGCAGGACCGCTCGATCGCCGACGAGGCCTATGCCGGCGACGTCGTCGGCATCCCGAACCACGGCACGCTCCGCATCGGCGACACGCTGACGGAGGGCGAGCAGCTCGCCTTCAACGGCGTGCCGAGCTTCGCCCCCGAGATCCTGCGCCGCATCAAGCTCTCCGACCCGATGAAGGCGAAGAAGCTGCGCGAGGCGCTCCAGCAGATGGCCGAGGAGGGCGTCGTCCAGCTCTTCCTGCCGAATGACGGCTCCCCCGCCATCGTCGGCGTCGTCGGCGCCCTCCAGCTCGACGTGCTCAAGGAGCGCCTCAAGATCGAATACGGCATCCCGATCGACTACGAGCAGAGCCGCTTCAACATCGCCCGCTGGATCATGTCCGACGAGCGCGGCGAGGTCGACAAGTTCGTCGACAAGAACACCTCCGCCATGGCCCGCGACCTCGACGGAGCCCCCGTCTTCCTCGCCCCCTCCGCCTACGGCCTGAAATACGAGGAGGACCGCCACCCGGCGATCCGCTTCACGGACATCAAGACGTACCAGGCGAGGGACAAGGCGGCGTAGGACACAGCGCCCCCTCCACCACCCTTCGGGTGGTCCCCCTCCCCCGCTGCGCGGGTGAGGAACCCGGGGGACGTCGGGGCGTCGGGGATCCTCCCCCCGCTTGCGGGGGAGGCTATCTCATATGGCAATGACCGCAGTGGCGCTGCTCCCCTCCCCCTCGCGGGGAGGGGCCGGGGGTGGGGGGCGCGCCGCTGCCGTCGACCTCGACGGGGCGGCACGCCCCCCATCCGACCCTCCGCTTCGCTCGGGCCACCTTCCCCGCAAGGGGGAAGGAAGGCGAGAAGCACCGAGATCAAGCGCGCGCTGCGCCGCAAAGCCCTCGCCGGCTTCCGCTTCCGCCGCCAGCACCCGATCGGGCCCTATGTGCTCGACTTCTATTGCCCGGAGGCGCGGCTCGCCCTCGAAGTCGACGGCGCCGCCGACGACCACCCGACCCGCGCCGCCCATGACGCGCACAGGACAGCCTGGCCCGCGGAGCACGCCATCCGCGTCCTCCGCCTTCCCGCCCGCGACGTCCTGCGCGGCGACGACGCCGAACACGTCCTCCCGACCATCGAGGCGGCCTGCGCGGAATGCGCGGAGACCCTGGGATCCTCCCCCGCCAGGCCGGGGAGGTGGCAGCCGCAAAGCGGCTGACGGAGGGGCCTCGCGAACGTCCGTCCCTCTCCTGCGCCTGCGGCTGAGATACGAGGACAGGTGTCCGGCGATCCGGACCCGGCATTCGACGCGAGGAACGATGTCGGTCCACTACCCGCGCTTCGCGAAGGCAAAAACCCGCCCCTGAAACGCGTCAATTCCTGATCGTTGATAGCCGCAATCTCATACGCAGCATTGGTACTGAGATAAAACCGATTGGCATACGCGAGCAACGCCCGCAAATCGTTTGTCTTTACCTGACTAATTGTCGGCCAGATCTTGCAAACAGACGCCAAAAACAGGCGGAACAAACGTCCCGCCGAATCCTTTTTGACCAACATAAAGTCAATATAATCTAATTTATTATATTTTTAAACATCAAATATCAAGCCGAAGAATAGACATAAAGTCTCGATACAGCTTACCCTCTCCAGTGCTTCCCGGAGGATATTCTTCTACGTTGAAGCGATCATGACCGAAAGTAATCGGACTAAGCGCCGCAAAAAATTTCTCGACCTTCGGCACGTTACCGGGTTGTGCTATGCTCCGATATATAGGTCCAAGAGAGCGCATTAGCGCCCGAAAACCGCTTGCACGGTTCAAAATAAGGCCCGGCGCGGTGCTTTTCCAGCCTTCTGGCCATTTATTTTCGACAGCCTTGAAATAGTTAAAGATTATCGAAGCGATATCCACATCGCGACCAGCGATGAACATTTCTCTGAAAATGAGAGATTTAGCCACGTCTGGAGCAGTCCGAGGAAGCACCCCCCCGCGAAGCAAAACATCGCGATCAGATTTTGGATCCCGCGAGATGTACCTTATCAGACTTTCAACAAAAGTGGCCTGAGTGATCGACTCTCCAATCCGCCCCGGCGTCGCAAAGCCAAGTCGTTTAATTTTCTTAAAGAATGGGCTCTCCTTATCAGTATCCAGCGTTACCGCGATTTGATGGCATGTCCTTTGCGGACTACGAGTCTTTGCCAAGGCAAATAGATCGTAGGCTAGGCTTTTACTAACTTTTGTCTGCTCCAAGTTGACCGTAGCAAAGATATAACCTTGATCGGAAATGTCGCTACCAATAAAAATGGATACGGGGACGTCGAACGACTCGCGCTTGAAATCGTAGAGTCCTGCGATCCGATGCTGTCCATCCAAAACTCTCGCTACTTGGCGGATCAGAATAGACGGCCTGTCCTCGTCCTCCCGAAAATTGCGGACAGTCATAACCTTCGTGGTATGATCGTAGCTTGCGTACTCATCAGAGATCGCGATGATGACCGTCGACGGAAAGGTCGCGTCAGCGAAGTTCACATACTTTCCGATTTCGGATACGCGCTGCGGATTAAGCGGCCGCTGGATGCCCAGGTAGCGCTCAACGTCCCGCTCTTCCTGAAGCACTCGGCGTACGTCGAAATACGCGATCTGGCCGAGCACATTGTGCGGCACCGATGCGAGGTAAAGATCGCCAATAGGCTGGGTAGCGCGTAGCGCTTGGAACTCAAACGACTTCTTGTCGGGATCGACAAGCGGTAGGGAAAGGTTATCAGCACTCATCGATCCCGCCCCTTCCACTGCGCGTTAAACTCGTCCTGACTATCACGGAACATACTCGTGTCAGCCTGATCGATCCGAAAGCGGGTCATCGCAACGAAATAGGCAAGAAGAACAGAGAAACCAAACAATACACTCGAAGTTATAAGAAACAGCTCCTCTTGGATATTCGAACTAATAATTGACATATCCTTTAGTCGCTTAATCACAAACAAAATTACACTTACAGTAAAAAGAATTATCAAACCAACCAAATATGCGATTCCTCCAGGAAAATGCACCGTGAATGGTGGCTTCATATCCGGGCTCTTTGCGGTGAGATAGAGCGCCACGGGCGCTACAATCGTCGTGGCTCCGAGAAACAGATCGCCACGAGCCAAATTTGCCACGAGCGACGCAGATAGCGTGTCAGAAGATAGTATAATACTGATGAGGCGGCCCATCCATACGGGGGCAAGTCCCATCAGAGCGTTGACACTAACCTCTTTCAGTGCTCGGGACCAAGGTCGTGATGCGCGTGTGCTTTCTAGTGGCATAGCATCGGCCTCATGATAGCCAACAGCTCCGTAACCACCCGTCGCTTTGACCCAGCCGATGCGATCACTGAATGCCGATCAACAAATTCGATGCTGGCCCCACGCTCTTCGTAAAGGGCGACGACGGATTCGTGCGATGCGTTGCTAATGACCGCCGTGGCGCCCCGCCGTGCGGCTGCGGCGCACGCATCTGCTAGTCGAATCTGATCATCCCAAGAGAAAAGATTTTCATTGTATTTAATGAAACCGTTTGTCGAGTGAGTTGTAACATAAGGTGGATCAGCGAATATAAAATCTCCATAATTAGCATTAGATATTGTAACCTGAAAATCCTGACGAACAATCTCGGCAAACTGTAGAGCATTTGCCCAGATATCAAAATCATCATCAGCGCCTATTACTTTCGTTTTCGTACCAATAGGAACGTTAAATTTTCCATCTCGATTAACCCTGAATAGAGCGTTCCAGCAAGTACGATTCAAATAAAGCAACTGCGCTGCACGCTGAGCGCGGTCGTCAAAAGACGCATCGCGAACTTGATAGTAGTATTCACGACTATGTAGATCATGATGGCGGCTCAGCGCCTGTTTCACCTGATCTGGATTATCCCGCACCGCACGATACGTATCGATCAGCCAGGGATTTACGTCGGACAAGATTGCCCGATCTGGCTTGAGAGCAAAAAAAGCCGCGCCGCTGCCCAGAAAGGGCTCGATATACAGACCAAAATTTCTGGGCACTACGCCCCGCAATTTTGGAACCAGCCAGCGCTTTCCGCCCGCCCACTTCAAAAAAGGCGCGATAGTCATTCTAGCGCGGCACTCCCCCAACCGCTGCGACATTATGCCGATAAGCCGGCTGCGCACAATGTGCGCAGCCCCGGCTGCCCTACCCTTGTAGACGAACTCGCCCGCTTCTCGGCGCATAACATTTTAAGGCCTCGGCTCGCCGGGGATTTCCCTAGCACGGCAATAAGAATATATTCGCAGAATGGTGACTACTGCCGCTCGGCCAAATACGGTCCGCTCCCCACCCGCCTCCGGTCACGCCTACCCCGCCGAGGTCGTCGCCTCCGCCCGCGCCCTCATCGTCGAGTCCGGCCTGAGCTATCGCGAGGGCGCCTTGCGATGCGGGGTGCCGGCCGACACGATCGGGCGGTGGGCGCGGCGGTTCGGGTGGCGGCGGGCGAGCGTCGCCGGCGAGGCGAGCGTCGCCTGCGAGGCGGGTGGCGCCGAGATGGCGGGGGACGCGTCCCGTCTTTGCGAGCCAACGGGTCCGGCCTTCGGCCGGCCCGATGACAGGCTCCCCGAAGCAATCCAGCCTGGCCGCAGCACGGACGGCCCCTGGGTTGCTTCGTCGGCTTCGCCTCCTCGCCATGACGGTGGGCGCGATGGGACCGGAGCGGGGGCGCGCGATCCACGACCGCATCATGCCGAGGACGCCGCGAAGCGGCTGTCTCGCAGCCCGCAACACCGGTCTGCGTCCTTCGAGACGCAGCCTGCGGCGGCTCCTCAGGATCACGAGGGAGGGAGTGTCCGGTCGGACGACGGGACGCGCGCCTCGCGCCGTCCCGGCTGCGCCTACCCCGCGGAGCTGCGGGAGGCGGCGCGCGCCAGGGTCGAGGGATCGCGGGAGGCGATGGAGCGGATCGGGCGGGCGCTCGGGGTCTATCGCGGGACGCTCTATCGCTGGGCGAGGCTCGGCGGCTGGCGGCGCCCGGCGCCGCCGGAGCGCCTGACGCCGTCCGGAACGCGCAGGCCGGATTTCTACCGCTCGCGGCGGCTCGGGCGGCCCTATGGCGGCGATGCGGTCGGGACGGCGCGGGACCTCGTCACCGGATCGACCCTGCCGCTGCGGCGCGTGGCCGAACGCGCCGGGATCGGCCGGGCGACGCTCTACCGCTGGATCGCGCGGCGCGGCTGGGTGCGGAATCCGGCGGCGGCGAAAGGGCGCCGGCGCCGCGGGCGCTATCCGCCGGAGGTGGTGGCGGCGGCGCGCGAGCTCGTCCAGACGACGGGCCTCTCCCTCGCCTTCATCGCCGCGCGCGTCGGCGCGACGCCGGAGCGGGTCGGGTATTGGATGCGCACGAAGGGCTGGGGGCGGCCGTGGGATTTGCCGGAGGCGTATGGGCGCGTGCGGCGGGGGCGGCGCAGGCTGGCGCATACCTCTCCCCTTGCGGGAGAGGTCGAGCGACGCGAAGCGTCGGCCGGGTGAGGGGTGCGCACCTTGCGTCGACGGCGTGTCTCCTTGCCCCTCATCCGGTTGCGCTGACGCGCAACTCGACCCTCGGGTCGAGCCCGAGGGCGAGCTTCTCCCGCAAGGGGAGAAGCGGGGGCGCCCGCCCTCAGAGCGTCACGATCACCTTGCCGAAGACCTGTCGGCCCTCGATCCGGGCGAGGCCGCGTTCGAACTCGGCGAGGGGGAAGACGGAATCGATGACGGGCTTCATCCCGCCCGCCATCTTGTCGAGGGCTTGGCGGATGTTCTCGATGCGGCAGCCGAAGGAGCCGGTGATCC
The DNA here is from genome assembly GCF_004363955.1 of Enterovirga rhinocerotis. GTDB lineage: Bacteria > Pseudomonadota > Alphaproteobacteria > Rhizobiales > Beijerinckiaceae > Enterovirga > Enterovirga rhinocerotis. Next base: position 719,929 of record NZ_SNZR01000011.1, on the reverse strand, counting down.
GGTATTGCTGCTGGAAGAGCTGCATCAGGTTGATGCTGGCCGTGGGGCCGGAGGTCGCGCCGCAGGTGACGAGGCGCCCGCCGCGCTTCAAGACGAGGAGCGAGCCGTTCCAGGTATCGGCGCCGACATGCTCGAAGACGACGTCGACGCCCTTGCGGCCGGTGAGCTTCCGCACGGCGCCCTCGAAGCGGTCCTCGCGGTAGTTGATGACGTGGTCGGCGCCGAGCGCCTTCGCCTTCGCGCCCTTTTCGTCGTCGCCGACCGTGGTGAAGACCTCGCAGCCGATCGCCTTCGCCATCAGGATCGCCGCCGTGCCGATGCCCGAGCCGCCGGCATGGACGAGGACGGATTCGCCGGGCTCGAGCCGGGCATTGTCGAACAGCATGTGCTGGACGGTGCCGAAGCCGATCGGCGCGCAGGCGGCCTCCTGGAAGGAGACGCCCGGCGGGGCTTTGATCGTCAGGCGGGCCGGCCGGTTCAGCAGCTCGCGCGCAAACCCGTCGATGTGGAAGCCCATGATGCCGGCGACGTTCTCGCAGAGGTTGTCGCGGCCCTCGCGGCAGGCCTTGCAGGTGCCGCAGGTATCGGCGCCGTAGGCCGTGACGACGTCGCCGGGGGCGAAGCCCTCGACGCCCTCGCCGACGCAGACGATCTCGCCCGCCGCCTCGACGCCGGCGGCTTGCGGCATCTTGCGCTTGGCGAAGGCCATGCCGCGGAAGCCCCAGAGGTCGAGATAGTTGAGCCCGACCGCGCGGATGCGGATCTGCACCTCGCCCGGCGCGGGCGGCGGCGGCGGCGCGATCTCTTCGAGCCGCAGGTCGCGGTCGCCGTGGGTCTGGAGGGAGAGCATGGGTTCGAACCGGATAGGGGAGTTGACGGGGATGTCCGACAATGGGCGGCCCCCGTCAATCGGACGGAGCCGGCGGCACCGGCACGCTGATGCCCCAGAGGGCATCGAAGAGGGCGGTCTGGAAGGCGGCGAATTCGCGGCTCTCGATGATGAGGCCGTAGCTCTCGCGCACCGAGGAGATCAGGCAGACGCGCGAGCCGTAGACGAAGGTCGTCATCGCGAGGAGGACGGATTCGGGCGCGAAGCGCAGCTCGCGCAGATCCGCCTCGCTCGTCGGCCAGATCGGCAGGACGTCGCGCTCAGGCGAACGGATGACCCGCATCCAGATGCCCCGGCGCTGGCGCTCGGCGAAGTACTCGTCGATCTCCGGCAGGCCCGGCGCGTCGAGCAGCTCGCTCATGGCGAAGGTGGCGCGTAGGAGGGGCGCCTCGCCCGAGAGCGTGTCCCACAGCGCCTTCCGGATCCCCTCGCGCCCTTCGTGGAGCTGCACATGGGGCCGCCCGCTGCCCGCATTGTAGATGGAGCGCAGGGTCGGCACGAGGTCGTTGAGGAGCTGGCGCCGCGCATCCGCCCGCTCGAGCAGGACGTTCGGCTCGTGCGCGATCACGACGCGCCGCCCGGCGCGCTGCGCGAAGGCCACCAGCCCGTCCTGTTCCAGCTTGACGAGCGCGTCATAGGCGCTGGTGCGGGCGACCCCGGCCTCGGCGGCCACCTGCGCCACCGGCGCCTCCTTCAACCCCATCGCCGCCGTGTAGACCTTGTAGCAGGTCCCGACGATCCCGATCCGGGCGAGCTGCTCTTCGAGCTTCATAGGCGCCTCCCTAGCCAATTTCTTGCCGTCAGGCCAATTATTGAGCGTGTCGGCGTTTGTCGACACTGAATATTCTTGCGAAGAATTCAGTTCAAGCCATTCCGTCCTTCGTCACGTCAAACGGCAAATTGATGCATATTTCGTCAACAGATGCATCGTTTGTAGACGCTCGTCGGCCAGTTTCGCGTTGACGGAAAATCCCGACGAAATAGGGTTCGGGCTGCTCACATATGGAGATGGCAATGTCGAGCCCATCGGCGGCCCTGGCCCGCCCCGCCGCGACGACCGGGCGCCCCCTGGTCCGCCTGCCCAAGACGCGCGGCTTCCGGGCGTTTGTGGGGCTCGGCGTGTTCTTCCTCGTCTGGCAGCTGCTCACCACCACGGGCATCGTCGACGGCTTCATGCTGCCCTCCCCGATCGCCGTCGCCGAGGCCCTCTGGCAGATGGCGATCGACGGATCGCTCTGGGTGCATCTCGGCGCGAGCCTCCAGCGCGTCGCGATCGGCTATCTGATCGCCTGCGTCGTGGGCATCGCCCTCGGCCTTCTCTGCGGCTGGTGGCGCACGGTCTCGGATTACGTGCGGCCCGTCATCGAGGCGCTGCGGCCGATCCCGCCCCTCGCCTGGATCCCGATCACGATCCTCTGGTTCGGCCTCGGCGACGCCGCCTCCTACTTCCTCGTCTTCCTCGGCGCCGTCTTTCCCGCCTTCGTCGCGACCTACACGGCCGTCCGCAGCCTCGACCGGAACCAGATGAACGCGGCGCTCTGCCTCGGCGCGAAGCCCAGCATGCTGCTGTTCGACGTGCTTATCCCCGCCTCCCTGCCGATCGTCCTGCCCGGCCTGCGGATCGCGCTCGGGATCGGCTGGATGTGCGTCGTCACGGCGGAGCTGATCGCGGCCCAGACCGGCCTCGGCTACCTCATCCAGCAGTCCCGCACGCTCTTTCAGATCAACAACGTCGTCGCCGGCATGGTGACGATCGGGCTCGTCGGCCTCGCGATGTCGGCCGCGCTCGAACAAGTCGAGCGCCGGGTCAATGCCTGGGCCCCGTCCGAGCGGCTCTGAGGCACCCACGAGCATGACCATGACCATGACGAAAGCCGCCGCCGCCGCGCCGTCCGGGCCATCCGCCCAGATCGAGATCGGCAATGTCGGGAAGGTCTACGGCACCGCCGGCGACGGAGCGGTCATCGCCCTCGACGGCGTGTCGCTCACCATCGCGCGCGGGGAGTTCGTCTCCCTGCTCGGCCCCTCGGGCTGCGGAAAATCCACCCTGCTCAACATCTTGGCCGGGTTCCAGCCGGCGACAACCGGGCGCATCCTCCAGGACGGGCATCCAATCACCGGGCCGGATCCCTCGCGGACGGTGGTGTTCCAGGACTACGCGCTGTTCGGGTGGATGACCGTCCAGAAGAACGTCGAATTCGGCCTCAAGGCCAAGGGCGTCGGCCGGGCCGAACGGGCCGAGCGGGCGCGCGCGCTGATCGACACCGTCCGCCTCACCGGATTCGAGGACAAGTACCCGCACGAGATCTCGGGCGGGATGAAGCAGCGCGCCGCGATCGCGCGCGCCCTCGCCCCCGATCCCGACATCCTGCTCATGGACGAGCCGTTCGGCGCCCTCGACGCGCAGACGCGGGTGCTCCTGCAGGAGGAGATCGCCCGCATCTCGTCGGAGGCCGGCAAGACCGTGGTCTTCGTCACGCACGGGATCGAAGAAGCCGTCTTCCTGGCCGATCGCGTCGTCGTGATGAGCCCGCGCCCCGGCCGCATCCGGGAGGAGGTGCTCGTGCCGCTGCCCCGGCCGCGCACGGCCGAGATGCGCTCCGATCCCTGGTTCGTGTCCACCGTCAGCGAGCTCTGGGAGACGCTGAAGCCCGATTGGCAGAAAGAGGAAGAGGTATCATGAGCACCCTGACCCGGCGCGGTTTCGGCCGGCTCGCCGCCGGCGCGGCCGTCGTGCCCCTCGCGGCGCCGACCATCCTGCGGGCGCAGGAAGGCGACCTCGTGCGGATGTGCTGGACGAACACCGTGACGGTGTCGGCCCAGGCCCAGCACGCGCTGCTGCGCACGGACATTCCGGCGCGGAACGGCCTGCGCATCCAGATGACCCAGATGAACGGCTCGCCCGCCATCAACGAGGCGCTCGCCTCCAACGCGGCCGATATCGGAAGCGTGTCCGACTTCTCGGCCGTGACCATGATGGCGGTCGGCGCGCCCATCACCACCGTCGCGCTGCAGTCGCGCTTCCGCTCCGCCATCCTCGCGACGACGAAGTCCGGCATCAAGACGATGGCGGATCTGAAGGGCAAGCAGGTCTACGGCCTGTTCGGCATCACGGCCTTCCAGAATGCGCAGGACGCCGTCCGCGCGGCGGGCCTGACGCCCGGCCGCGACGTCACCTTCGTCAATATCGGAACGGCCGAACTGACGGACGCCGTCCGCACGCAGCGGATCGAGGCGTTCTTCCACTGGGATCCGTGGGTCGCCTTCTTCGAGGATGCCGGGCACGCCACGGTGCTGTCGCACAACACGACCCCGGCCATGGTCCTCTCGGCGCGCAGCGACTTCGTGCAGAAGAAGCCAGACGTTCTGAAGCGCTTCCTGCGCGCGCATTCCGAGGCGGTCTTCTATGCGAGCCAGAACCACAAGCTGACGAACGGCTGGTTCCGGTCGCTCGATCCGGCCAAGGGCATCCCGGAGACCGTGATCGAGACGGCTTCCGCCTTCGACCCCGTCTGGAATGCGAAGTCCTTCTCGGAGGTCAGGGCGGCGCTGTCGCCGGCGGAGATCGCGAACATGCAGAATCTCGGCCAGTGGGGGCTCGAGCTGAAGCTCCTTCCCCGCCTGCCGCAGGTCGCGAAGTCGGTGAACACCGAGATCGCCGGCGCGGTCGATGCCGAAGCGGCGAGCAAGCCCTTCGACCCGGCCAGCGTCAAGATCCTGAGCTGAGCCTTCGATGCCCTGAAGCAGGCTGCCGCGCGGCGACGGCGCAGCCTGCTTCAGTCTCGTGACCGCATCCCGTCACTGCGGGCCGGCCGGCGCCGGTCCGCCTCTCATGCTGGAGCACGCTGCGGAACGGCGGAATAAACCCTGGAAGCAGCGTGCTGCGCCCATCGGTCGGAGCACGCCGGCAAGTCCGTGAAGGGCGGCGTGCCTCAGGAGGCGACGCGCATGGTGCCCGACGCGTCCAGGACCAGCGTCTGGAAGTGCGGGGGAACGAACACTTCCGAATCCGGCGACACGGCCTTGACCTCGCGGATGAAGGCGTCGGTCTGAGCGAGCGCCTTGTCCTGGCTGGCACCGAAGGGCAATCCCTGGTCGTCCCAATGGGTTGCCACGACGAGGCGCGGCCGCCCGAGGCTGCGCAGGAGCCGCTCCGTATAGGCGTGGATCTCGAGCCGCGGAGGCGCGGAGGCGACGAAGACGACGTCCGGCCGGAGGCCCTCAACCTCACGCTCGATGTAGTTCATCGAGCCGAACAAAAGGATCTCGCGGCCGCCGATGCGGATCTGATACGCGAGCGTTCCGCCTTCCACGAACTCATCGAGCTGCAGCGGCCCGTCCTTCTGGGGAACGGTGCCGAAATCCTTGTAGAGCTTGCAGGACAGCGCCGAATGGAGGCTCGGGATCACCTTCAGCGAAAAGGTCTTGTACTCGTAATCCTCGCCGCCGCGGACGGCATGGATCTGCTCATCCGGCACGCCGCCATTTGCGGCGATGTTGCAGGTGCTCTCGGTCCCGATGACCACCGCCCCGGTGCGCCGCGCGATATAGGGCATGTCCATCGCGTGGTTGAAATGCGAGTGGGACAGGAGGATGTAATCGGCCTTCGGTACGTGACGGTCGATCGTGGCCGTGTCGTTCGGCGCGGATTCGTCGAGCCGGACCACCGGACGCGGATCGTTCGGAATGTCGGTCGCGTCGTGGGGTCCGTAACGCCTCCCCTGGAACCGCACCCGCGACAGATAGGGATCGAGGAGGATGACGGTCTCGCCGTCGGTGATCGACCACCCTGCCGCGCCGAAATGCGTGAACCGCAATTCGCGTGTGTTCCTCGTGTCCCTCAAGTCAACCTCGCCGTCGAACGTGTTGCGTGTCGGCCGACGCAACCTTCGCGCGGCTTGACAGATCTGGCCGAAGCCTTGCTTTCGATCCGGCCGCAGACAATTGGAGTCAAGGGCTCAAACATGGTTTCGCAGGGTCTCAGGCGCCTCGGATACGGCGTTCTCGCACTCCTCCTATCGACGGGTTTCGTGGCTCCAGCGGCAGCGGAATATCCGGATCGAGGCATCCGCATCCTCGTGCCGTATCCGGCCGGGGGGCCGAACGACATCCTGGCGAGAATGCTCGGGGACAAGCTGACCCAGAGCTTCGGCAAGCAGACCATCATCGAGAACAGGCCGGGCGCCGGCGGCAACATCGCGGTCGACGCGGCGGCACGTGCCGAGCCGGACGGATACACCGCCGTCCTCCCCGCCATGGCCTATGCGGTGAACCCGTATCTCTATGCCCGCGTGCCGTACAAGTTCGAGAGCCTGAAGGCGGTCTCGATCGTCGCCTCCGGCCCTCTTGTGCTCGTCGTGACTCCCTCGCTCGGCGTCTCGAGCGTCCAGGACCTGATCAAGCTGGCGAAGGAGAAGCCGGGCGCGCTCAGCTATGCTTCGGGCGGCAACGGCTCGTCGCTCCATCTCGCCGCCGAGATGTTCAAGCGCGAGGCAGGGGTCGACATGGTCCACGTCCCCTACAAGGGCACGAACGACCTGATCGCCGACCTCCTGACCGGCCGGGTCCCCTTGGCGTTCCTGTCGCCTCTGAATGCCCGTGAACTCGTCAAGGACGGCCGGCTGAAAGCCCTCGCCGTCACGACCTCGCAGCGGAGCCCGGGATGGGACGAGGTGCCGACCGTCGCCGAGCAGGGCCTTCCCGGCTTCAACGTCGAAGGCTGGTACGCGGTCCTCGTTCCGGCCGGCTCGCCGCCCGCGACGATCGAGACCCTGAACCACGCGCTCAAGCAGGCGCTCGAAAGCCCGGATATCGGGAACCGCCTCCGTTCGCTCGGCATCCAGCCGGTCGGCACCACGCCGGACGACGCGGAAGCCTTCCTGAAGAGCGAGCGCGCGAAGTGGCAGAAGCTCGTCGAGGACGCGAAGCTCAAGGCCGATTGAGGCGAGCTTCGCGCGACGTGCGGGCGGGCCTCCGTCGGGTCCGCCCTTCCTCCGCTACCGATGCACGCCGAGCATCGCCGAGAGGCCGCCGTCGACCGGCAGGACGGCGCCGGTGACGTAGCCGGCGCCCGGCCCCACCAGGAAGCCGACGAGGGCGGCGACGTCGCCCGGGGCGGCGAAGCGGCCGGCTGGGATCTGCGTCTCCATCTTGGCGCGATAGGCGGCGTAGGGCGCCATCATCTCGGTGTCGATGAAGCCCGGCGCGACGTAGTTCACGGTGATGCCGCGCTTCGCGCTCTCGACCGCGAGGGTGCGGCAATAGGAGAGCAGCGCCCCCTTCGAGGCCGCATAGGCGGCGTTGCCGGGATTGCCCTGGAGCGCGGCGACGGAGCCGATGACGACGATGCGCCCGCCGCGCGCGCGGATCATCCCGCGCAGGACCGATTTCGCGAGCCGCGTCAGCGACCAGAAATTCACCTGCATCGCCGCCTCCGCCTTGTCCTGCGCCATCATGGCGGCGAGGACGTCGTAGGATTGGCCGGCATTGTGGACGAGGCCCCAATAGGCTTCGTCCTCGAGCGCCTCGGCGAAGATGTCGAGCGAGCCCGTCTCGGAGAGGTCGAGAGGATGGGCGGTGACGCGCGCATCCGGCGCGCTCGCCTTCAGGGCGGCGATCAGCGCCTCCGCCTCGTCGGCGGAATTGCGGAAGGTGAAATCGACGTCGAACCCGGCCGAGGCGAGATGGGTCACGATGGCGGCGCCGACCCCGCGCGCGCCGCCGGTGACGAGGACGCGTTTTCTCATCTCGGCTCCGCTGCGATGACGAGGCAGGTGTTCTGGCCGCCGAAGCCGAAGGAGTTCGACAAAACGGTCGAGACCTGCGCGTCCCGCGCCTCGTTCGGCACGACGTCGAGCGGGATGGCGGGATCGGGCACGGCGTAGTTGATCGTCGGCGGGAGACGTCCGTTCAGGATCGTCATCAGCGACAGGGCGGCCTCGATCGCGCCCGCCGCCGTCAGCGTGTGCCCGATCATCGACTTGTTGGACGAGATCGGCACGGATTTCATCCGCTCGCCGAGCACGGCCATGAGGCCCAGCGCCTCCATCTTGTCGTTCTCGGGCGTGCCGGTGCCGTGGGCGTTGACGTAGTCGATGTCGTCCGGCGCGAGGCCCGCATCCGCGATCGCGTCGCGGATGGCGTCGATGATCGGCCGTCCGTCCGGGCTCGAGCGGGTGCGGTGGAAGCCGTCGCCCTTCTCCCCGGCGCCGAGCACGTAGCCGAGGATCGTCGCGCCGCGCGCGCGGGCGCTCTCGGCGCTTTCGAGGACGAGGGCGCCGGCCCCCTCCCCCATGATGAAGCCGTCGCGGTTCTTGGCGAAGGGCTTTACCGCGCCCTCCGGATCGTCGTTGCTGCTCGTCGACAGCGCCGAGAGCAGCGAGAAGCGGATCAGCGATTCGGGGTTCACCGAGCCGTCGGTGCCGATGCAGAGCGCGGCCTCCGTCTCGCCCCGTCGGATCGCCTCGACGCCGAGCTGGATCGCGGTCGCGCCCGACGAGCAGGCGGTCGAGAGCGAGATCGGCACGCCGACGGTGCCGAACCGGTCGGCCAGGCGGTCGGCGACGGTGCCGAACAGGAAGAGCTCGTGGAAGGCGGCGAAGCGGCCGGTGCGCGCGCCCGCCAGGAGATCGGCATAGGTGACGTCGCCGCTCTGGCCCGAGGCCTCGGCGATCTCGCGGCGCTGCGGCCAGTCGAGCTCGACCGGCGGCACGGCGACGAAGAGCGCGCCCGGGAAATCCCCTTTGCGGCCGAGGCCCGCCTGCGCGACCGCCTCGTCGGCGGCGAGTTCGGCGAAGCGCTCGGAGAGGACGGGCGCGCAGAAGGGCTCGGCCTCGACGAAATCGACCGTGCCCGCGATCGAGGTGCGCAGGCCCTCGATCGGGAAGCGCTGGATCCGGTGGATGCCGGAACGGCCGGCGGTGAGCGCGGCCCAGTTCTCGTCGCGCCCCTGCCCGAGCGAGGTCACGAGCCCGATCCCCGTCACGGCGACGAGAGGCCGGCCCTGGCTGTCCGTGGTGGCTGTCATGATGGACCTAATCTAGTCCGGCGCGGTGAGCCGCACCAAGCCCTCGCCGCGCCGGTGACCGACGGAGGTGGCGACGACGTCGCGCGCGGCGCCGCTCGCGACGAGACCCGCCGCGACGGCAGCCGCCGCGGGCGCGCTCGCCTCCATCGGATGCCCGATGAAGTCGCCGAGATGGCTGACCGTCGCGCCCGGGGCGAGAAGATCGAGCGCGGCCGATTCCTCAGCCGTGATCGGGGCGATTCCGGTCGCGCCGCTGATCACCCGGTCGGGCCTCGCGGCGCCGAGCTTCGGCCAGGCCTCGCCGAAGGCCTGCGAGACGCTGCCGGGCTCGCGCCGCGTGCGGACCGAGACGACCGGCTCGATGCGGGCGAGCGCCTTGGCGCCGCGCGCCGCCGCGTGCTCCTCGCTTTCGAGAACGAGGAACGCGCCAGCCGAGCCGAGGATGAAGCCCGCCTCGCCCACGGCATCGCCGCGTTCGGCGACGGGCGCGAACCCGTCGCGGCGGACGAAGCCGCCGAGTTCGTAGATGAGCGGGCCGTCGGGCCGCTCGGCATTGTAGGAGCCGCCGGCGAGCATGATGTCGACCTGCCCGGCCGCGATCCGCGCCTCGGCGATGCGGAGCGCTTCGACGCCCGCCGATTCCTCGCCCATGAAGGTGCGCGAGGCCCCGGTCACGCCGTGGACGATGGCGATGTTGCCGGCGGCGAGATTCGACAATTGCGCCAGGAACAGCGTCGGGCGGAGATCCGACAGGAGATGTTCGTTGAGATAGGCGCCGGGATCGGCCGCCTCGCGCAGGCCCGTCAGGATCTGGCCGTCGACGGCGAAGTCGCGCTCGCCGCCGCCCGCCGCGACCACGAGCTGCATCCGCCCCTTGAGCGCCGGATCCTCCTTCGCGCCCGCCGCATCGAGCGCGAGGCCGGCCGCATAGCAGCCGAGCCGCTGCCAGGCCTCCATCTGCCGCTGATCGGACTTCTTCGGGATCTGCCGATCCCATTCGAGCGGCGTGACCGCATGGACGGGATAGCCGGAGAGCGGCTCGGCCTTGACCGGGCCGTGCCCGCCCGCGGCGATGGCGGCGAGATGGGCCTCGATCCCCTCCCCGAGGGCGGAGACGATGCCGATTCCGGTGACGACAACGGAGCGACGCATGGTTAGGCCTCGAGCCCGATGGCGCGCGCCCGCTCGCGCATCAGCGGCCCCATCTCGGCGGGGAAGGGCATGACGCGGAAGCGCAGCCCGGCATCGGCGATCTTCTTGCCGCCGGCGGAGATCGACGCCTTGGTGACGGCATAGCCCGAGCCCTCGTGCTCGATCTCGGCCGTGACGTCGAGCACGACGTCGGGGCCGACGAAATCACGGAAGCGCGCCTTGTCGACGCCCATCAGGAACGGCATCTGCGCGAACCCCATCTTCGACAGGAGGAGATAGCCCGATGCCTGGGCCATCGTCTCGGTCATCAGCACGCCCGGCAGCAGCGGCCGGCCGGGGAAGTGACCTTCGAAGACCGGGCTCGCGCTCGGCACGTTCGCGCGCGCCGCGATCCGCCCGGCCTCGTGATCGATCGACACCACGCGGTCGATCATTTCGAAATATTCGAGCCGCATCTCGTTCGTGCAACTTGGTGGGATGCGGGCGGGGCCCGCGATCAGGCCGTCTTGGCGGCGACGAGCGCGTCGATGCGAGCGACGAGGTTCTTCAGCACGAAGTATTCCTCGGCCGGAACCTTGCCCTCGTTGACCTCCTGCGTCCACTTCTCCAGCGGCAGCTTGATGCCGAAGGCCTTGTCGACGGCGAAGGCGATGTCGAGGAAGGCGAGCGAATCGATACCGAGATCGTCGATCGCGTGGCTCTCCGGCGTGATCTTCTCGCGCGGGATGTCGGCGGTCTCGGAAATGATGCCCGCGACCGTATCGAAGGTTGAGGACATGGGCCTCGAATCTCCATTCATTGCGTGAACCAGGACCGCCCGCTCACGCAAAACAGGTCCGCCGGGGCCGGCAAGACCGCCCCGTGATCGTTCCCGGCCTTACACGAGGGGTGCCCCATCGGCAACCGCGCAGCAGGGTTGTGCAGGGCGGGGGCGGCCGGCGGAGCGTCCCTCCCGTCAATGCGAGGAGGCGCAGCCGACGCGGCAACCCAGGACCGGCGCACGGCGGACAGGACTGGGTTGCTTCGCTGCGCTCGCAATGACGACCTCTCTGTCCCCTCGGAGTCGTTGAAATCGGCGCCATCGGAACATATACAGAACAACGATGGATCCCAAGGTCAATCGCAAGCTCCGCATCCTGGCCGATGCGGCCAAATACGACGCCTCCTGCGCCTCGTCGGGGGCGAGCAAGCGGTCGAGCGGCAAGGAAGGCATCGGATCGACGACGCCCATCGGCATCTGCCATTCCTACACGCCGGATGGCCGCTGCGTTTCGCTGCTCAAGATCCTTCTCACCAACGCCTGCCTCTACGACTGCGCCTATTGCATCAACCGGCGCTCCTCGAACGTCGAGCGCGCCCGGTTCTCCGTGCGGGAGGTCGTCGACCTCACCCTCGCCTTCTACAAGCGCAACTATATCGAGGGCCTGTTTCTGTCCTCCGGCATCATCCGCTCGCCGGACTACACGATGGAGCAGATGCTGCTCGTCGCGAAGACGCTTCGGCAGGAGCATCTCTACCGCGGCTACATCCACCTGAAGACCATTCCCGAGGCGAGCCCGTGGCTGATCGAGCAGGCGGGCCTGTGGGCCGACCGGCTCTCGATCAATCTCGAACTCCCGACCGAATCGGGCCTTGCGCGCTACGCGCCCGAGAAGAAGGCGCCGACGATCCGGTCCGCCATGGGCCAGATGAAGGAGCGGATCGCGGAGGCGAAGGAGGAGCGGCGCAGCTTCTCGCCCGCCGGCCAATCGACCCAGCTCATCGTCGGCGCCGACGAGGCGAACGACCATGACGTCCTGCGCACGAGCGCGGGCCTCTACCGCTCCTACGACCTGCGCCGGGTCTATTATTCGGCCTTCAGCCCGATCCCCGATGCCAGCAGCGCCCTGCCCGCCCGCGCGCCGCCGCTCCAGCGCGAGAACCGCCTCTACCAGGCCGATTGGCTGCTGCGCCATTACGGCTTCGAGGTCGACGAGATCGCGGCGGGCGGCGAGGCGGGGATGCTCGATCTCGAGATCGATCCGAAGCTCGCCTGGGCCTTGAAGAACCGGCACCGCTTCCCGGTCGACGTCAACCTCGCCGAGCGCGAGGCGCTGCTGCGCGTGCCGGGCCTCGGCAAGCGGGCGGTCGACCGCATCGTCCTCGCGCGGCGGCACATGCGCCTGCGCCTCGCCGATCTCCGGCGGCTGAGCGGAGCGCTCCGGCGCGCCCTCCCCTTCCTCGTCGCGGCCGATCATCATCCCGGCCGCTCGCTGGACCGGCTCGATCTGCGCAGCCGCCTCGTCCCGCCGCCGACCCAGCTCGCCCTGTTCTGACATGCGCCGGATCGCCCTCGCCGACGGCGCCGATCTCGACGGCTTCCGCCTCGCCGCCCGGACGCTCGTCGCGGAGGGCGCCCTGCCCGAGGACGTCGTCTGGGAGAGCGGCCCGCAGGCGGAGCTGTTCGGCGGCGAAGCGCCGGCGGAGGTGCCCCCGCTCCAGCTTCCGCGCGCCCTCGGAACGCTGGCGCGGGAGGTCGTGCCGCATCGCGATCCCGAGCGCTACGCGCTCCTCTATGCCGCGATCTGGCGCATCCTGCGGGGCGAGCGCGGCCTCCTCGAGATTGCGAGCGACCCGGTCGTCCACCGCCTTGGGCTGATGGCGCGCGCCGTGCGGCGGGACATCCACAAGATGCACGCCTATCTGCGCTTCCGCCGGGTCGGCGGCGAGGAGGCGCTCCCGGAGGAGCAGCCGGGAGCAGAGGAGCCTCGCCGGCGCGAGCGCTACGCGGCCTGGTTCGAGCCCGACCATTTCATCCTCGAAGCGGCGACGCCCTTCTTCGTCGACCGCTTCGGCGGCTTCGACTGGCTGATCGCGACTCCCGTCGGCACGGCCGGCTGGAACGGCCGCGACCTCGCCTTCGGCCCGCCCGGACGGCGCGAAGACGCGCCCTCCTCGGATGCCTTCGAGACCGGCTGGACGGATTACTACGCCGCGATCTTCAATCCGGCCCGCACCAATCCGACGCTCATGCGCTCGCATATGGCGAAGAAGTACTGGCACAACCTGCCGGAAGCGGCGGCGATCCCCGATCTCGTGCGCCGGGCGCAGCCGCGGGCCCTCGCCATGATCGAGACGGAGCCGACGATGCCGAAGAAGCGCATGCCGGCCGCCGCCCTCGCCGTGATGCACGACCAGGCGCCGCGCTCCCTCGCCGAGTTGAACGGCCTGATCGCCAAGGCCGGGCCGCTCGTTCCCGGCGCGACCCAGGCCGTGTTCGGGGAAGGCCCGAACCATCCCGGCATCGCCTTCGTCGGCGAGCAGCCGGGCGACGAGGAGGACCTCCAGGGTCGCCCCTTCGTCGGCCCGGCCGGCCGCCTGCTCGACCGCGCCTTCGCGGAGGCCGGGATCGACCGGACCCGCGCATATCTCACCAACGCGGTGAAGCATTTCAAATTCGAGCAGCGCGGCAAGCGCCGCCTGCACCAGAAGCCGACGACCGGCGAGGTCGCGCATTATCGCTGGTGGCTCGAGCGGGAGCTCGATCTCGTCGCGCCGACGCTCGTTGTCGCGCTCGGCGCGACGGCCGTGCTGGCCCTCGCCGGCAAGGCCGTGCCGGTCACGAAGGCGCGCGGCCCCGCGACCTTCCTGCACGAGAGGCCCGGCTTCGTGACCGTGCACCCCTCCTACCTCCTCCGCCTGCCGGACGAGGCCGCGAAACGCGAGGCCTATGACCGCTTCGTCGCCGACCTGCGGGAGGCGAAGGCGCTCGGCGAGGCGATGAAGCAGGCGGCCTGAGGGCGTCGAAGTTCGACAGGAAGCAGCCTCCACCCTCCCCTGGAGGGGGAGGAGCCTGCCCCGGACTTGATCCGGGGTCGGACCGCAGGTCCGGGGGTGGGTGACGCACGGCCTCCGCCGCGAAGAGGCCGGAGATGAGTTGAGCGGGTTTCACCCACCCCGCCGGCTTCGCCGTCGACCCTCCCCCTCCAGGGGAGGGTTGGGCGCAGCGGCAGCGCCGCATCCCCGACGCAAAACGGCCGGGCAAGGCCCGGCCGTCGATCCGTCCGAAACGGGGCGCGTCAGGCGGCCGAGGGCACCGCCTCGCGGGTGGCGAGGTTGCGGCGCACGGCCTCCTGGATCTTCTCGAAGGCCCGCACCTCGATCTGGCGCACGCGCTCGCGCGAGACGCCGAACTCGCCCGACAGGTCCTCGAGCGTGATCGGATCTTCCGAGAGGCGCCGGGCCTCGAAGATGCGCCGCTCGCGCGGATTGAGCACGCCGAGCGCGTCCTTGAGGGCGGCGAGGCGATTCTTGCCCTCCTCCTCGTTGGCCATGATGGTCTCCTGGCTCGCGCTGTCGTCGACGAGCCAGTCCTGCCATTCGCCCTCGCCCTCCTCGCGCAGGGGCGCGTTGAGCGAGACGTCGCCGCCGAGGCGGCGGTTCATGTCGACCACGTCCTGCTGCGTGACGCCGAGCTTGGTCGCGATGGTGGCCACCTGGTCCGGCTTGAGGTCGCCCTCCTCGAAGGCCGAGATCTGGCCCTTGGCCTTGCGCAGGTTGAAGAAGAGCTTCTTCTGGTTCGCGGTCGTGCCCATCTTCACGAGCGACCACGAGCGCAGGATGTACTCTTGTATCGCGGCCTTGATCCACCACATCGCATAGGTGGCGAGGCGGAAGCCCTTGTCGGGGTCGAAGCGCTTGACCGCCTGCATGAGGCCGACATTGCCTTCGGACACGACCTCGCTGATCGGCAGGCCGTAGCCGCGATAGCCCATGGCGATCTTGGCGACGAGCCGCAGATGCGACGTGACGAGCTTGTGCGCGGCCTCTCGGTCGCCCTTGTCGGCCCAGTTTTTGGCCAACAGGAATTCCTCCCTCGCCTCGAGCATGGGGAATTTGCGGATCTCGTTCAGGTACTGCGAGAGTCCACCCTCGCTCGCGAGGGCAGGTAGTGTCCCAGCCATTCATCCTCCTCCGGGCCCCCGCTACGGCAGCCGGCCCGCCACGGCCCCGTCCGGCGACCGCAACCGTCCCAGATAGGAAGGGCGAGTCGGGCGGAAAAGGGGCACGGTCCAGAATTCACTAGCCCAACAACGCCGATCGCGCCGTTTGGTCCCGCACGTTCCTCACAATCCGGAGGCGGCTCATTCGAGGCCCGCCCGGAGCGCGGCATGGAGAGCGGCGAGGTCCGGCGGCAGGCCACTTTCGAAGCGCAGGATCTCGCCGCTCGCGGGATGTTCGAACTGGAGGAGCGCCGCATGCAGCGCCTGCCGCCCGAGCTCGGCGACGCGGCTCGCGGCCTCCTCTCCCAGCCGCGACACCTTGGTGCGGAAGCCTGCGCCATACAGCGCGTCGCCGACGACGGGATGGCGCAGATGCGCGAGATGGACGCGGATCTGGTGCGTCCGCCCCGTCTCGAGCCGGCAGCGGACGAGGCTCGCCAGCGCCTCGCCGGCCCCGTCGCCGAAGACCTCCTCGACGGCGTAATGCGTGATCGCGTGGCGCCCGCGTTCGGACGACGTCACGGCGATCTTCTCGCGATGCGAGGGCGAGCGCGCGAGCGGCACGTCGACGGTGCCGCGCCGCGGCTCGGGCACGCCCCAGGCGAAGGCGAGATAGGCGCGCTCGAGCGCGCCGGTCCGGCCGTGATCGGCGAACTGGGCGGCGAGGCTGCGATGGGCGCGGTCTGTCTTGGCGACGACGAGGAGGCCGCTCGTATCCTTGTCGAGCCGGTGCACGATGCCGGGGCGGGCGACCCCGCCGATGCCGGACAGGCTCGCGCCGCAGTGGGCGAGGAGCGCGTTGACGAGGGTGCCCGAGCCGTGGCCCGCGCCGGGATGCACGACGAGCCCGGCCGGCTTGTCGATGACGATCACCTCCTCGTCCTCGTAGACGACGGCGAGCGGGATCGCCTGCGCCGCGGGCGCCGCCGGCTCCGGGGCGGGCTCGACGAGCGTCGCCTCGGCCCCCTCCGCCGGGCGAAGCGACGAATCGCCGACCACGCTGCCGTCGAGCCGGACATGACCGTCCTTGATCAGCTTCTGGAGGCGGCTCCGCGACAGATCGGGCCAGGCCCGCGCGAGCGCCCGATCGAGCCGCTCCTCACCCGCGGGAAGGACCGCGACCCGAACCTCGTCCTGCACCGATAACCCCTCGAACGCGACCCGGCTCGACCGGGCAGCGACACATGATCGTCAAATTCGCGCGCCCGGCCCTTGTGGCCGACGCGAGGTCCGACTATACGGACCCCGCCGACCGGCCGGAAGCTCCCATCGTCTAGCGGTCTAGGACGTCGCCCTCTCACGGCGAAAACAGGGGTTCGAGTCCCCTTGGGAGCGCCACCATTTCCGGCAATTCGTTGCTGAAATCGTTGTTTCCCGCAGGAGCATCGGTTGATGGCCGAGAAGCGGATCAGCGAGCGCGCGCGACGAAAGCCTCGAGGACGATTACGACGGACCGACGCAGTACGCGGACCCGCCTACGTGCTCGCTGGTGTCGATGCGCGGCACTATGTCGAACAACGGGCCGTCGAGGCTGGCTTAAAGCCGCAACGCGTCCTCGCTGCGGTGGACAAGCTGACTGAACCGGGGAAGATGATTCTCCACCTTCTCGGCCTTAAGCCCGAGGAGGTACGACCCCCCCATCCAGTGCCGGACACTCAACGGCTGGACATCATTTTGTGCGTCGTAGAGGCTTTGGCCGAACGTCTCGATCCACGCACAGGTCGGCCTCGCGGGTTGTTCGAGGCGTATAAGCTCGCGCCTCGCTACCTCGCGAACCCTTCCCTGCGGGAACGCGAGGGGGTTCGGGTTTGGCTGTGGAAACCCGATGGGGTTCGCACCGATCTGATCCCTGTCACAGGACGGCAAGAGCGCCTGATGGCGCCCGACAGCGTGAAGAAGGCCCACCGCCGCGCGCGCGAATCGGTCCTCCTTCGATTTCTCGGAGATCCCGACGAGTTCGACGATGTGGGGTGGGAGCGGCTGGTGAAGATGTTCGTCCTAGCGAGGCATACCCGCCGACACGCCGCGAACGGCTCCTCCGGACTGGCTGAGATGTTCCTATTGACGCCACCGGATAGCATCCCCCTGAAAAACGGGTAGTCATCAATCCTGTCTCGATCCGCATCATGCGGTCCACGGTCAACGAACTGAGGACGCATTGATGTCGAGACAGCCGCATTCCGCTCCTGGCGCTCTGTCGGTCAACGAAGCCGCCGACTACCTTCGCATTTCCCGAGCATCCGTCTGGCGCCTCTTAAAGATCGGAGCTTTGCCGCGCGTTCGCCTCGGCGGTCGCACCGTCATCCGCCGCGTCGATCTCGATGCGCTCCTGGCGAGGGCAGCGGCATGATCGCGCGTCTCGAGCAGCGCGGCCTCTCTTCGAATATCGCCGCAGACTCAACCCGCGACGTTCGGCGCCATCGTGCCGGCCGCCCGCTCGCTCCTCGACGTCGGAGGTGACGCCTTGGCAGCAGCTTCAGCAAAGGCGGTCGCCGTGGCCGTAGCAACGAATCCGTTCCGCACCTTCTGGGACCTGGGCTTCCGGAAGTTGGTCCCGATTATCCCGCCGGGCGCGCCGCTGTCGGAGCGTTCGACGATGTTCAAGCGAGCCAAGGTCGGGCGTGACCGGCCCGGGACGGGCACCGAAGACGCTCATGGCAAGGCTGGTGGCGGTAAAGACCCGCGCGGCAAGGTGCCGGGATACAAACTCCCGGATGGTCTGTGGCGCTCCTTCAACTGGATGAGCGCCGAAACGACCGAGGACCTATTGGATCGCTGGAACGAGATGGGCGCCGGCGTCGGCATCAAGACGGGCGACCAGGGCGACGGCACCTCGCTGATCGCGATCGACGCGGACGTGCTAGATTTAGAGCGTGCGCTCGCGATCTGCGACGTGGTCCGCGAAGCCTTCGGCAAACTGCCGACGCGCATCGGACAATTCCCTAAAGCGATCCACCTCCTCCGCATTAGGGGTACCCTGCCGTATCATCGGCTTGAATTCGACGGCGCTGGGCGTCGCGAACAAGTCGAGTTGCTGAGCGATGGGCGGCAGTTCGTGGCGCACGGAGTCCATCCGGCTACAGGCAAGGGTTACAAGTGGCCGGTACCCTTGACCGTCCCGTTCAGTGAGTTGCCCGTCGCAGAGGCCGAGACACTTCTCTCTACCATCGAGCGCCTGACGGAAACCCTTCCCAATGGCTGTTGCAAAAAGTTGAACTCGCTGAGCGAGGACGGGGGCATGCCCCCCGATCAGGAATCGTTGAAAGGCGACCTGGAACTGGTGAGGTCCGCGATCGAGGCCCTGCCGAACAGCGATGCGATATTCCCGAGCCGCGGGGACGCGATCTCGGTGGGCTTCGCCCTCAAGGGAGCGCTCCAGGATCATCCCGAAGAGGCTCTCGAGCTGTTTCACCTGTGGGGCGCGAAATGGGAGGGGCGCGACGGGGAGACGAACGATCCCGCTTGGCTGGACGCAGAGTGGGGCACGCTGAATCCGCCGTTCAGAAGCGGGGCAGAGAAGATCTATCGGCTTGCCCGGCAGCACGCGGGATGGTCCGGAGACCGGGATGCGCTGGCTGCGCGCTGGTTCGATGCAGATGCCGCGGCGGAAGCCGTGGCGAACGAGAGCCGGGCGGCGTTTCCAGCATCGGCCAATCGGGCACCGAGGTTCGTCTTCCTATCCCAGCAGGAAGCCGCTGCGGCCGCACTGACGCAATCGGCCGAGCCGCTGATCGACGGCCTGCTGGATCAGGGCGCTATGTCGGTGCTGTATGGCGATTCGAACACCGGCAAGACCTTCATCGCGCTCGATATGGCCGGTGCTGTGGCGACCGGGAGCGAATGGGCCGGAATGCCGGCCGCGCATTTTCACGTCGCCTACATCGCGGCCGAGGGCGGCAGGGGAATCCTGAAGCGGATCGCGGCTTTGAATCTGTTGCGACCTTCGAACCGGTTGCACGTGTTGAACAGCCCAGTGGATCTGGGGCGGGTGGATGCGGACTTGCGGCCTCTCGTTGAGGCGGTGCGTGAGATTCCGAGCGCCGTCGGCCTCGTCGTCATCGACACTCTCTCGCGCGTGCTGTCCGGCCGCGACGAGAATTCCTCAGTGGAGATGGGCGCGTTGGTTGCGTGCATGACGGCGCTCCAGTCCGAGACGAAAGCTCACGTGATGGTCATTCATCACACCGGCAAAGACGCCGCTCGAGGAGCGCGTGGGCATTCGCTGCTCCGGGCGGCGATAGACACCGAAATTGAGGTCGTATCCGACGGACCGGGCCACGGCCGGATTCAGGTCACGAAACAGCGCGACATGGAATTGGGCTTCGAGACGAAGTTCGAGCTGCGTGATCGCGTTCTCGGCGTCGATTCGGAGGCCTCTGCGCTGCAACGGCCCCTGCCGGCTGCGATGCTCGAGATCGTGGCCCGCAGCGCGAAGAAGGATCAGGCGCCTGGCTCGGACTGAGGCGCGGCCGCTCGCTCGGCGAGGATATCCCGTATGCGAGGAGCACTCCGGGTCCGCAAGCTCTCTGGATAGCCGTCCCCGGCATCGACGAGCCTTCCTCCGAAGCGAGCATGGAACGCTTCAGCCGCGGCGAACTCGGCGAATGCCCAGCGTGGGGCGCTGTGGTCACGGGCGCGACCTGCCGTCCGGCACCAAGCCTTGTCCTCCGCATACCAGCGGGCAGCCCTGTCGAGGTCGAACAAGGGGAGATCGGGATTGCCCCAGAGATCGCGAAGCTCGACCTGGTAGGGGAAGGCCATCGCGATCACGGTGATCGGCTTGGCGCCGCGGGCGTAGCTCACGCGCGCCTCCCGCGCCGCCGCAGTCCGGCCGGCAACACCTCACCCCGCACGAACCCCAGGCTGACGGTTGCGACATGGTCCCGAGCCAAGGCATCGACGTCGTGCAGCAGTGCCCGAATCGCCGCGCGCGGATCGCCTTGGAATTCCTCCAGCACGGCGTCCACGTCCTCATCA
Source organism: Enterovirga rhinocerotis (assembly GCF_004363955.1). GTDB lineage: Bacteria > Pseudomonadota > Alphaproteobacteria > Rhizobiales > Beijerinckiaceae > Enterovirga > Enterovirga rhinocerotis. The sequence goes on along the minus strand of NZ_SNZR01000011.1, from coordinate 699,903 downwards.
GTGATGGCGGATCGTCGCTCCGATCCGGACGGAGGGCTGTCATCGGGCATGGAACGAAATAAGAACATCCGCGTCGGAGAGTCGAGTCCGGAGACCTGATGGATGAGCCCGTACTGCCGCGAACCCTGGCCGAATCCCCCTATGTCACCGTGCGGATCGCTTGCATGGACTGCCGGCGGCAGGGTTCGTATCGGCTGGCGCGGCTGGCGGCACGGTTCGGCCCCGACGTGAACCTCGAACTGCTGCTCTACCGGATCACGCGGTCGTGCCCGTGGCAGGTGCCGCCGCTGACCCGGCGCCGGAAATATGCCCGCCGAGATCTTGAGGGCCTGCTTTCGCCGCCACACAGAATGCGCTAGCCAGCCTATTCGTCTAGGCGAGGATCGGGCTATGCGCTGGGCCGTTGTTGCGTTGGTGGTGACAGCCTTCGTGCACCCGGCCCGCGCTTCCGAGCAGTACGTTTGTGTCGCCTCTGCGTCTACGGGTTTCAAGTGGAGCGGGACTTCATGGGACACGACGCAGTTCAGACCAAAGACGTATGTGATCGTTAATCACGGAAAGACCAGCAACGACTCTAGCACCGAAGGTCATGTAGCAAATCTGGGTGATAAGTACCCATCCATGTTCTGCCCGAGTTTTTCATCCGATGAAGTTCGGTGTCGCGGCTTAGTAGGGCAGTTCATTCTGAACAGAAACACGCTTAGATTTCTGTACGTATACGATTTTGGGTATTTTGACGGGGTTGATGACCGAGGAAACACTCCGTCGATAGCTATCGGAAAGTGCTCGAAAATCTAGATCGGCGGAACGCCGAAACGCCGCTGAGCCCTCACATGGGGTTGCAGTCTATGCCGCGCCGCTCGAACACCCAGGCGGCGTACTGACTTACGTCGCTCAGCTCCTTGAGCGGCCCGCGCACCAACAGGTAGAATTGGCCGTCGTCTTCCAGCGAGATGCTGATCATCGGCGCTTTCTCTCCACGCCGCTCGGGCTTGAACATACCCTCCTCCCCTTCGGCGTCATCGGCGTCGGGATTCAGCGCGGCGTGTACCAATTCTCGCGGCAGACCTTCTAAGAGGCGCAAGCACCGCGTCCGAAGCAGCGACCACGGCTGCCAGCAGCTAAATTGTTCGATCATTATGATTGAGAATTCTGGATCTTCATCCCAAACGCCTCTCGCAAGTCTGCCTCTCAGCGATGAGGCCTCCAGAAAAAAGCGCTCGTACGTCGCCTGCTTCGACGTGATCAGCCCTCTACCCTCTCTCTCGACCATATCCGTCTCTGACGACATGTTCGCCTCCTGCCCCGCCATTGACTGGCGAAATTCTGAGTCATGGTAGGCATGCTACGGATGTCTGTCAAAAAAATTATCAAACCAAGGCCCGACCAGCCAAGTAAATTGTCAATTGATACTTGACATACAACGACACTGATCCACACATTATCTTTCAACAACATCTAAATCGATATTTGGCGCCGTGCGACGGATCGTGTCGGCCACATACGACGGCGCCAAGTGCGCATAGTGCTTCTCAACCATCCGGGAGTCGGAGTGGCCGAGCGCTTCGGCAACGACCATCAGCGGCGCGCCGGCGCGCACCATGGCGCTGGCGAATGAATGCCGCAGCTCGTGCAGAGTGATGGCCGGGAGCTTCGCGGCCTCAAGCGCCGCGCGCAGGCCGCGCTGATACGAAGCGGGCTTCCAACCTCCACCATCCGGCGACTGCGTGAGCAACAGATCGGTGGAAGCGCGCTCGTCCGCCAGTCGTCCGAACAACGCGGCCGCACCGCTCGTCAGCGCGACGTGACGCGCCTTCCCGCTCTTGCTCTCGGCGATGAAGATCGTCTCGTTCTGCCGGTCGAAGTCGCGAACCTGCAGACGCGACAGCTCGCCGAACCGTGCACCGGTCATAAGCGCGGCCGCCAACAAATCCCGCAGCGAGCCCTCGGCCGCGTCGAGCAGCCGCTTCTGCTCGGCGGCATCGAGGAATCGGACGCGGGCCGCCGTAGTGGCCCGGAACGGCTTGACGTTGCGCCACGCGGAGTCGTCATCCGTGATCCGGTGATCGCGCGCCCAATTGAGCGCCGCTTTCAGGACCGTCAGCGTCCGGTTCGCGGTATCGCGCCGCCGACGTTGCCCTTCGGCGTCGTCCGCGGCGATGGTCACGCTCCGGCGCGTCTTCGCTGTCTTGGCCGTCCGGAGCAGCTTGGGAGCTTTCGCCATGCCGTTCCGCCAGCGGACGACCTGATCAGCGGTCAGCTCGACCAGTGTCACGCTGCCGAGCTTCGGCGTGATGTGCGTGCGGATCCGCGAGCGCGCGTCGTAGACGGATTTCATGCCCTCGGCCTCGCGGGCCTCGAGCCACCGATCGACGACCTCGCCGACGGTCAGCATAGGACGGGGTGCGACAGCCGCGGTGCGAAGGCTCTTCGCCCACGCGCGAGCCCGCTCCCGCGCTTGCTCGGCCGAAAGCACCTTCTCGTTATCGGCCGCCAGGACATCGTCGGCCTGCCCGAGCTTGACCTGAACGCGCGCACCTTCGCGGCTGCGCGACGCCGCCAACCACGCGCCACCCCGGCCGCGGGTGCCTCTCCCCTTCCGATAGCCGAGCCGGACACCGGGGCTGATGACTTCCCATTCCGGAGCGTCCGAAGCGGGCAGCTCGGCGCGGCTGGTGCGGGAGGAAAGAGGACTGCGGCGCTTGGCCATTCGTTTTCGTTGCCGAATTCGTTGACTTCCACGCCACGAAACAGCTTGATGCGAGCTGCGTCAACCTGCGACTTTCCCTCTGTAGCAGGCTGTATCAGGCAGTTTCACATGGTCTCATCTGTCGCCCTCTCACGGCGAAAACAGGGGTTCGAGTCCCCTTGGGAGCGCCACGGTCGCGCGATTTCGATAGCTTACAGGAAAGTGGGACAGGGCTCAGGCTCATCGATCCCCAATAGCTATTTTCGTGATCGTCCCACCGATTCCTCCCCTCCCGGGAGGCGTCCGGTGAAGCTCCGCGTCCTCGATCTATTCAGCGGCACTTCTCGGATACGGGATATCCTCGCCGAGCGAGCGGCCGCGCCTCAGTCCGAGCCCGGCGCCTGATCCGTCGTCTCCCCACGGGCGACGATCTCGAGCATCCCGGCCGGCAGCGGCCGTTGCAGCGCGGCCGCCTCGGTCCAGGGCGCCCGGAGCCAGACGTCGCGCTCCGCCTCGCTCGTCAAGATGACCGGCATGGCCTTCGGATGGATGGACGCGACCGGCTCGCTTGGCTCGGTCGTCAGGAAGGCGAACAGGTCGATCGTCTCCGGCCCGGTCTTGACCTTCCGCACCGAGGTCCACTGCGGGGTCCAGATCCCGGCGAAGGCCGCGAGCGGACGGTGCTCGCCGAACGCGAACCAGACGGGGCGCTTATCGGGTCCCGGCTCGGCGAAGCTGGTCAGGGGCACAAGACAGCGGGACTCGGGGCCGAGCCAGCGTTGCCAGTGCTTCGAAGACGTGTTGCGAACGTTGGTTGTCCCGCCGTCGGGCTCCATGCGCAGCAGCTCGGCGAACGCCGCCTCGTCGACCACGCGGCCCTTCGTCCGGAGTTTGTCAGCGCGCTTCTTCGCCGCTTCGAACAGTGCTTTTCCGCTCGACGGCATGCCCCAACGCGCCATCGCGAGGACGCGCTCGTCTCCATCGGCCCGCACGACCGGCGCCGCATAGTCGGGGAACACGCCCGGCAGCGGCGGCAGGTTTCCCGTCACGTCCCGATCCACCCGGAACAGGCGCCGGATCGCCTCCTGGTTCGTCGTGACGGAGTAGAGATTGCACATCCTGGCGAGCGTAGCGGCCGGCGTGAACGACCGCCAGCGCCCCCGCAGTGGACTTGCGCCGCTCGCTCGCGATCACGTAACTGAACAGTCCATGTCGTTTTCACGATGCAGGATGGTTTGTATGACGCTCAACATCAGCACAGGGCTCGCTCGGTGAATAGGACTGCGCTGGGACGTAGCCTTAGTGACAGTCCTCCTCGGCCGAAGCTTACCGATCAAGAGGGAGGTTGGCACTTTGCTGATCTGGATGAGGCCACACTTCGAGAGGCCCAGGCCGGCGCAGCGCAAAGTTGGAAGACTCACGGGGCACTTCAGAGAGGCCGCCTGCGGGCGGTCGAGTTGGTCGAGGCGAAGGCCAAGAAGGCCGCTTGGGCAGCCAATGCCGTCGTACTGGTGGGATTGTCGTTAGCGGCTCCGATGCTCAAGGGGACGTCTGGCCTGGTCCCTGTGGCACTCGGTGGTCTGTTGCTGCTCATGTTGGCCTTTTTCTCATTCGGATTTGCGTCCGGCGCTCCTGTGTCACCGCTCGTTTCCGGGATGAAGCGCGAGGACATCCTGGAGCCCGAAATGAACTTCGAGCACCTCGACATCGTGACTCCGGCCGGCGTTCCAATTCATCGGACGACGATGATGATCGGGCTATCAGCGGTTGCGCTCGTTCTCATGTTCGGTACGGCGTTCTTGGGTGCCATCTGAGCGGCGAACTGGCCGGCATTCCTGCCCCGGCCCCGATTCAGAAACGTTTCGATCGGGACCGTCTCGTCATGGTCGCCCGAGACCCTCGCACCAGGCATCGACGAGGGTCGACTTCCCGTTCTTGCCCTGGCCGTCGAAGAAGCAGAGCTTCGGCTCGCCCGTGTCGCCGGTCAGCGGATAGCCGCCCCATCGATGCAGGAAGCGGCGCATCGGCGCGGCTTTCCCTCCGGGATGAGAAGAGGCATGGGCGCGCCTTCGCGCTACGGAGACGCGGCACGGTGATCGAGCCTCGAAAGCGAGTATTCCTCGTCACCGGCGCCGCGAGCGGGATCGGACGCGCGACCGCTTTGCGGCTGGCCGGGCCTCACGCCCGCCTCCTCCTGCACACCCGCTCGAATGCCGACGGGCTCGCGGATGTGGCAGCGCGAGCCGGCGCCGCGGGGGCGGAGGTGCGCTGCTGTCTCGGGGACATCGCCGATCCCGCGCTTCATCGGCGCCTGACGGAGGAGGCCACGACGGCCTTCGGGGCGCTCGACGCCTTGGTCCTGGTGGCAGGATCCGCTCGCCGGGGGGAGGCGAGAGCGCTGACGGCCGAGGATCTGCGACAGGCAGCCGACGAATCGGTGATGGCGCTGGTCGGGCTCGCCGCGCTCGCCGAGCCTCTCCTGAAGGCCGCCGCGCATCCGCGCATCGTCGCCGTCTCCTCCTTCGTGGCGCATGTGATGCGACCGGATTTCTCCCCGTTCGCGGCGACGGCGGCGAGCCGCGCGGCGCTCGAAGCCGTCGTTCGCCTCCTCGCGCGCGAACTGGCAGAGAGCGGCGTGACGGTGAATGCCGTCATTCCCGGCCTGATCGAGAAGGATGCCGGCAAGGCCGGAAAGCTCGACCCGGCCGCGATCGCGCGGACGGAGGCGGCCATCCCGCTTCGCCGCAGAGGCCGGCCGGACGAGGTCGCCGCCGTGATCGCCTTCCTCGCCTCGCCGGACTCGTCCTACGTCACGGGACAGGCCTGGGCGGTCGATGGTGGTCTGGCATGAGCGCTCCCCGTCCGACGCGTGTCGTGGTCATCGGAATCGGCATCGTCGGCGCCATCACCGCGCTCGAATTGCTGCGCGACGGCCATCGCGTCACCATGCTCGACCCCGGCGAACCGGGCGGACGCCAGGCTGCGAGCTATGGCAACGGCGCCTGGCTGAGCCCGGCCTCGGTGGTGCCGATGTCGCTCCCGGGTCTCTGGCGCAAGCTTCCCGGCTTCCTGCTCGATCGCGAGGGCCCCCTGACCATCCGATGGAGCGCCCTGCCCCAGCTGCTGCCCTGGCTCATCCGCTTTCTGTCCGCCGGCGCGACGCTCGCCAAGGTCGAGGCGACCGCTCGCGCGCTGTCGACGCTCCTGCGCGAATGCCCCGATCGCCATGCCGGCATCGCCGCCGAGATCGGCCGCCCCGACCTGATCCGGCGGGCGGGCCTTCTGTACGCCTATCCCGACAGAGCCGCCTTCGACGCGGAGGCGCTCGCCTGGCGGCTGCGCCGGGACAACGGCGTCTCCTGGACCGAGCTCGGCGCCGACGACCTGCGGCGGCTCGAACCCGCGCTCGACCGCCGCTACGGCTTCGGCGCCCTGATCGGGGCGGGCGGCCATTGCGTGGATCCGGGGGCCTATGTGGCGGCCATCGCCGCCCATTGCGAAGCACGCGGCGCCGCCTTCCGCCGGACCGCGGCGCAGGGCTTCGCGATCGCGGCGGGCCGCCTTCGCGCCGTGCGCACGGCGGATGGCGAGATCGCGTGCGACCGAGCCGTGATCTGCGCCGGAATCCACGCGAAGCGGCTCGCGGCGCAGGCGGGCGACCGCATCCCGCTCGAGAGCGAGCGCGGCTATCACGCCGTGATCGCGAACCCGGCCGTCTCGCTATCCATTCCGATCATGCCGAGCGACGGGAAGATGGCGAACACGACGACCGCGGCAGGTCTGCGCATCGCCGGGCAGGTCGAACTCGCGGGGACCGGGACCGCACCGGATTGGAACCGCGCGGACATTCTGGTCCGGCACGCGATGCGGACCTATCCCGCCCTGGCCGAAGCCGGCCCGCCGACCGTCGATCGCTGGATCGGCCATCGCCCCTCGACGCCGGACGGATTGCCCGTGATCGGCCCCGCCTCCGCAGCGCCGGATATCGTCCATGCCTTCGGGCATGGCCATATCGGCCTGGCCGCCGCTGCTGCGACGGGCCGGATCGTGGCCGATCTGCTGGGGGACAAGCCGCCCGAGGCGCCGGTCTCCCCCTTCGCGCCGTCCCGGTTCGCGTAGTCGGCGATCTACCAGACCGGGGCGTCGGGCATCGACCACGTCCTGCATGAATCGAGGCGTCGTGCGACGTCGATCACCGTCGCGTCTTCGCCGAAGCGGCCGACGATCTGGACGCCCAGCGGCCGGCCATCGGCATGCGGACGCGCCGGGACGGAGATGGCGGGATGGCCGATGGCGTTGACCCAGGTCGCGAAGGTGTTCTGCACGGCCGCGTGACCCTGACGGCCCCCTACCATCGCCGGATGCTCCTGATCGATGGGCCAGGCGGGAGATGCCGCGGCGGGGCAGAGGAAGACATCCACGTCCCCCCATGTCTCCGCGACGCCGGTCCGGATCGCCGCAAGCCCATCCATCGCCCGAACGTAATCCACCGCGGCGAGGCCGAGGCCGCGCTCGGCGGCCATCGCGATGGGCCGGCTCGCCTCGGCTCGCCAGCGATCCGGATGGATTTCCGCCGCCCTTGCCGCTCCGCTGGCGCTGAGCACGCCCCAGACCTGCCGCACGCCCGCGATGTCGTAAGGCGCCTCGCGCGGGACGACGTCGCAGGCCGCCCCCGCCAGCAGGGCCGCGCATTCCGCCACGGCCGCGGCGACTTCCGGATCGACGGCCTCGTCCCCGATCGCCGAGAACCAGCCGATGCGCAGAGGGCGCCCCGCGATCGGCCTGCCCGGACCGCGCAGCGAAGCGGGATCGCGGGGATCGGGACCCGAGACCGCGTCGAGCAGCAGCGCCATGTCGGCGAGGCTGCGGCCGAGGACGCCGATCGCCTGGAAATCGAGGGCCATGGGCGGGAAGCCATGACGGCGCGGGATGGTGCCGTTGCTCGGCCGCATCCCGTACAGCCCCGTATAGCTGGCCGGGAGGCGCGTCGAGCCGCCGGCATCCGTGGCCAGCGACAGCGGCACCAAGCCGGCCGCCACGGCGGCGACGGACCCTCCGCTGGAGCCTCCCGGCGTCAGCTTCACGTCCCAGGGATTGCGGGCCGGGCCGTGCAGCGGGCTGTCGGTGCGGCCCGACAGGGCGAATTCCGGCGTGTTCGTCTTGCCGACGATGATGGCTCCCGCCGCCCTCAGGCGCTCGACGGCGATGTCGTCCGCCGGCGGCACGAAGTCGGCCCACATCCGACTGCCCCAGCGAGCGGGCATCCCGGCCACCCAGAGATTGTCCTTCACGGCGATCGGCACGCCGTCCAGCGGGCCGAGACGGGCGCCGGCCGACTGCCGGGCGCCCGAGGCCCTGGCCGCCGCCGCCGCTCCCTCGGGGTCGAGGTGGACGAAGGCCCCGAGCGCCGCGTTCGCGCGGGCGATGCGCGCGAATGCGTCCGCCAGCAACGCCTCGGGCGTCGTCTCGCCCGCGTCCAGCCGCGCGGCCATGTCGGTGGCGGACAGGGGGGCGCCGGCGGCGTCCGTCATGGAAGCGTTCCTTTCGCAGGGGAAAACAGTTCCGACGTCAGGGCGGCACGCAGCGCGCTCTCCTCGCGGCGGAGCAGGGCGACGACCCGATCGATGCGCGGCGCATCGAGGCGCTCGTCGGCCGCGATCACGGACAGCGCGACCGGCACGCCGTTGACCCCGTTGCCGACCGCCAGCGCGACACCCCGGAAGCGAGCCACGATCCGGCCTGTGGTCACGGCGAACCCACGCGCGCGCGTCGCCTCCACCGCGACCCGCACGCGGTCGACGGACATGCCATGCCGCCGGTAGCGGCGGGCATTCGATTCGAGTACGGCATCGACCTCCTCGGAGGGCAGGATGGCCAGCAGAGCGAGCGCCCCCGAGCCGACCCCGAGCGGGCGCCGGTTGCCGATCCGCACGGGGGCCGCCTGCACTGCGAAGCTCCCCTCGCGGCGATCGAGGCAAAGGGCGTCGCGACCGCTGCGCGCATTGACGTAGGCGCAATCCCCGGTTTCGGACGCAAGCCGTTGAAGGGCGGAGGCACAGAGCCGGCGGATGTCGACATCCGGCGAGGCGGCGAGCCCGAACTCGTAGAGCAGCGAGCCGAGACGATAGCCACGCGTGGCGGCATCGCGCTCCAGCAAGCCCTCGCGCGTCAGGGCGGCCAGGAGCCGGTGCGCCGTCGGAACCGGCAGCTCCGCCGCTTCGGCCAAAGCCGTCAGCCGGGCGCCGCGCCCGCGCGAGGCCGAGACCTCCCGCAGCAGCGAAACCGCCCGCTGGATCGTCTGCGCACCGCCGGCGCCCAACCCGCTCTTCATGTTTCGCGACGCTATCGACGACCCATGCGCCCGACAACACAAACTCACGACGACTTCCACAATGTGGAAGAAATCCGCATTATAGCTTTCGAGTTGGCCCGACTTCTGCAAGCTTGATCCATCACTGGCCCGCCAAGTCGCGACAGCGTTCGGCGGCAATCCCCAGATGATAAAAAGGCAGGCTGTTCGATCATGACGAGGCAAAGCGGAACACCATCTCCTTCGCGTCCCTTCCCGACGCGCCGCTTTATACTGGCTGCCGGCGCCGGTATCGCCATGTCAGGCCCCGCTTTTGCCCAGGAATACCCCAATCGCCCCATCAGGCTGATCGTGCCGTTTCCTCCCGCCGGGGCCGCGGACGTGATCTCGCGCATTCTCGGCGAGCCGTTGTCGCGGATGCTCGGCCAGCAGGTCGTGGTCGACAACCGCGCCGGGGCGGGCGGGCGGATCGGCACCGAGGCGGCTGTGCGCGCCGAGCCGGACGGCTACAGCATTTTCATGGGCAGCCAGGCCACCAACTCCATCAATCCGGAGCTGTACGACAAGCTGCCCTTCGACCCGGCGAAGGACCTCACGCCCGTGGCGGCGGTCGGCGGCGTCGGCTCCGTCCTCTACGTCCGCAACAGCCTGGACATCCAGACATTCCCGCAATTCCTGGAGCGCGCGCGAAGCAAGCCCGGTGGGATGACCTACGGCTCGGCCGGCAACGGCGGCGGGTCCCATCTCGCGATGGCGCTGCTCGAGACCATGGCGCGCATCCAGCTGGTGCATGTGCCGTATCGCGGCACGGCCCCGGCCACGACCGACGTCCTGGCCGGACAGATCGACATGCTCTGCGACGTGATCACGACCGGCCTGCCGCACGTCCGGGCGGGCTCGGTGCGCGCGCTCGCCGTCACCACGCCACAGCGCCACCCGGCTCTCCCGGACGTGCCGACCATGGCCGAGGCCGGCGTGCCCGGCTACGAGGCCGTCAGCTATTACGGCCTCTTCGCTCCCACGGCGGTGCCGCCGGCCATCCTCGCCACCCTGCGCGGCACGGTCGCGAAGGTCCTGGCCGATGAAGCCATGGCCCGGAGGCTGGGCGAGCTCGGCATCGAGCCGCTCGGCCTCACGCCCGACGCCTTCGCCGAATACGTTGCCCGCGATCGCCGCCGCTGGGGCGAGGTGATCCGCGGCGCCGGCATCAAGCCGACCTGACCCGGAATCCGCAGAACGATCGTCACGAAAGCGCCATTGCCATGGAAATCATCGACCTCAGCCGCGAACTCTTCCACCGCACGCAGACCCATCCGTCGCACCCGCCCGTGGTGATGACGGTCTGGAACGACCATTCCGAGAAGAAGGTCGCGGGCGATGTCGTCTTCACCAGCAAGGCGCTCTCCATCGCCTTCAGCGACCACGCCGGCACCCATGTCGACGCGCCGGTCCATTTCGATCCCCGGCCCGATGCCCTCTCGATCGACCAGGTGCCGCTCGAGCGGTTCATCACCTCGGCGTTCTGCGTGGATCTGCGCGATGTGCCGCTGAAGCATGCCGTGACCGTGGACGAGCTGAAGGCGGCGGTCGCGGCAACCGGCGAGACGGTCCGCCAGGGCGACACCGTCCTGATCCTGCTCGGAACGAACGAGCGGCTCTTGGGCAAACCCGGCTACGGCCACGACTTCCCCGGTCTGTCGATCGAGGCGATCCACTGGCTCGCGGACCAGGGCATCGGCATGTTCGGCGTCGAGGCGATCAGCCCGTCGCCCGAGGGCGCCCTGAACTTCCGGGCTCACATGGCCTGCGCGGAACGCGGCATCACCCATATGGAATGCCTGGCCAATCTCGAGGCCGTGGCCGGGCGCGGGCGCTTCCGCTTCATCGGCCTGCCCCTGAAGATCCGCGGCGGCACGGCCAGCCCCATCCGCGCCGTGGCGCTGTTCGAGTAGACGCCGAAGGCGGCATCCGGCCGCAACAGCGGAGACCCGCAGCCCCCTTCGGGCGGCTGCGATCACTCCGCCTGGACGATCCGGGCGCGCTCGAGGGCGAGCCGGACGCCGTCCGGCGCCGCCGCGTCGCTGACGAGGACGTCGATCGACGGCCAGTCGCAGACGTGGATCAGGCCGTGCTTCGCGAATTTCGACCCGTCGAGCAGCAACATGACCTTCTCGGCGAGCGGGAGCATGGCGCGCTTGAACTCGGTCTCGAACATGTCGAAATCCATGCAGCCCCGCGACGGCGAGGCGGCCGCGACCGACATGACGAAGAATTCGGGGGCGAACTGACTGGCGAAGTCGATCGCCGAGGCGCCGACGATCGTCCTGTCCTCGGCGCGCAATTCGCCGCCGGGCAAGATCACGCGGTGCTGCGGGCCGACCGCAGACAGGATGCCGGCGACCTCGACCGACACGGTGATCGCGGTCAGGCGCCGGCGTCGCGTCGCGAGCTCGCGCGCGAGGAAGCAGGCGCTCGAGCTGTTGTCGAGCAGGATCGTCGCCTCGTCCGCGATGAGGTCCGCGGCCGCCACGGCGATGCGGCGCTTCGCGGCCGCCTGCTCCTGGAGGCGGCGCTCGAACGGCGCCTCCCAGCCGACGTCGTTCAGCCGGACACCGCCGTGGAAGCGCTCGACGATGCCGGTCTCCGCGAGCGATTTCAGGTCCCGCCGGATGGTCTCGTCGGAGACCTCGAAGTGAGCGGCGAGGTCGAGCACGGTGCTCGCCTTGGTCTCGCGCAGCCGGCCGACGATCTGCTGCTGCCGCAGGGTCTGGGACATTCCGCTCCCCTTCAGGCTGCGGGAAGGGCGCGCCCGGTGGCGGCGTCGAAGAGGCGCGCGCGGGCGAGGTCGAAGAAGACCGAGACCTCCGCGCCGCTGTCCGGCGCCTCGGGCACCGGCATGCGCGCAACGACCCTGTCGGTGCCGATCAGGATTTCCGCCAGCGCCTCGGCGCCGATCAGCTCGGTCCGCTCGACGATGCCCCGCGTCAGGCCCTCGCCGGGCCGCGACACCCGCACCTCCTCCGGGCGCACGCCGAGAAAGGCGTCCGCGTGGCCGGCGCGCATCGGCAGCGTCGCCGAGAAGCGCTCGTGCTGCACCAGGCTGCCCTCGCCCTCCGGCTTCACCGCGCAGCGCAGCAGGCTCATCTCCGGCGTGCCGATGAAGGTCGCGACGAAGGTGTTGGCCGGGCGCATGTAGAGCTCCATCGGCGCCCCGACCTGCTGGAGGCGCCCCTCCGAGAGGATAGCCACGCGGCTGCCGAGGGTCATCGCCTCGATCTGGTCGTGGGTGACGTAGATGACCGTGAGGCCCAGCTCCGAATGCAGCCGCTTGAGTTCGCCGCGCATGCGGCTGCGCAGCTTGGCGTCGAGATTCGAGAGCGGCTCGTCGAACAGGAACACCTTCGGCTGGCGCACGAGCGCCCGGCCGATCGCGACGCGCTGACGCTCGCCGCCCGACAGCTCGTTGGGCCTGCGTTCGAGCAGATGCGAGATGTGCAGGATCTCGGCCGCCTCGCGGATGCGCCGGTCGACCTCGACCTTGCCGAGCCTCGTGGTCTTCAGGAGCCCGAACGCCATGTTCCGATAGGCGGTCATGTGCGGGTAGAGCGCATAGGACTGGAACACCATCGCGATGTCGCGCTTCTGCGGCTGGGCATGCGTGACGTCCGCTCCGTCGATGAGGAGACGACCGGAGGTGATGTCCTCGAGCCCCGCGATCATGCGCAAGGTCGTCGACTTGCCGCAGCCCGAAGGTCCGACGAGGACCATGAATTCCTTGTCGGCGACGGTCAGGTCGACCGCATGCACGGTGGGGCGCCCGGCATAGGCCTTGCTCACGCCCTGAAGAACGACGTCGGCCATGGTCGCGATCCCTATTTCAGCCCGGCATGCATGAAGCTGTCGACGAAGCGACGCTGGAAGACGACGAAGAGGACGAGCAGCGGCGAGACCACGACGACGGTCGCCGCCATCAGCCGCGTCCAATCGGCGCCGCTGTCGGACTTCGCCAGCAGCCCGAGCCCGATCGGCAAGGTGCGCACCGCCTCGCTGTTCGTGACCAGCAGCGGCCACATGTAGTCGTTCCAGTGGGTCACGACGGTGATGATGCCGAAGGCGATGAGCGTCGGCTTCACCAGCGGCAGGTAGACATGCCAGAGGATGCCGACATGGCCGCAGCCGTCGAGCCGCGCCGCGTCGGCGAGTTCCGTCGGCACCTGCCGGAAGGCCTGGCGCAGCATGAAGGTGCCGTAGCCCGAGGCGACGAAGGGCACGATCATCGCCGGCAGCGAATTGAGCAGGCCGAGTTCGCGCACCGTGACGAAGTTCGTCAGGAAGGTCGCGTAGATCGGGAACATGATCTGCAGCAGGAACAGCGTGAAGAGCAGGTTCTTGCCGGGAAAGGTCAGCCGCGCGAAGGCGTAGGCCGCCAGCGTGATCGTCACGAGCTGGGCGGCGAGGATGCCGCCCGTGACGAGGATGGAGTTCACGAGATAGGTGCCGAAGGGCGCGACGGAGAGCGCGGCCGGATAGTTCTCCCAGCGCAGCACCTGCGGCCAGAAGCCCGCCGCGGGGTCGAACACCTCGGTGCGCGCCTTGAGGGAGGTCACGAGGATCCAGACCAGCGGGCTCAGCCACAGCAGCGCCAGCGGCACCAGCACGACATGCAGCCAGCCGCGCCGCAGCGCGACGATGGCCGGACGGCTCGCGATCTCGGTTCGGAGGCTCGTCATGCTCAGCGCCCCAGGTAATGCACGCGCCGGCCGAAGACGGTGGCCATGACCGCGATCAGCCCGCCGACGAAGAGCAGCAGCACGTTGGCCAGCGTCGAGGCGTAGCCGATGTCCTGATACTGGAAGCCGTTCTGATAGATGTAGAAGGTCAGGACGTTGGTGGCGTCGGCCGGGCCGCCATGCGTCATGACGTAGACGTAGTCGAAGATCTGATAGGAATGCAGCAACCCGATGATGGCGACGAAGTAGAGCGTCGGCGAGATCAGCGGGAGCGTGATGTGGATCAGCCGGTCGAAGGCCGAGACCCCGTCGAGCCGCGCCGCCTCGTAGAGATCGGAGGGGACGAGCTTCAGCGCCGCCAGCAGGATCAGCATGAAATAGCCCGAATACTTCCAGACGCTCATGACCATGATCGCCGGCAAGGCCCAGCTGCTGTCGTAGAGCCAGGCGGTGTCGGGCAGGCCGATCAGCCTCAGCCCCTGGTTGATCGGCCCGTAGCCGGCCGAATAGAGGAACACCCAGACCATCCCGGCCGCGACCGAGGGGATCATCACCGGATAGAAGAAGGCGGAGCGATAGATCGCCATGCCGCGCAGCTTGGAATCGAGCGCGACCGCCATCAGCAGCGCGCAGACGATCGCAACCGGGATGGTGATGACGGTGTAGAAGACGGTGTTGCCGAGCGCCTTCCAGAACAGCCGGTCGTCCCAGAGGCGCTGGTAGTTCTCGAGGCCGAGCCAGATGATCCTGCTGTCGCCCAGCACCACGTCGTGGAAGCTGAACCAGACCGAGCGCAGGATCGGCCAATAGGTGAAGGCCGCCAGGAACACGAGCGACGGCAGCAGCAGCAGATAGGCGAGGCCGGCCTCGCGGAGGCGGACCTGGAACGGGGCGCCGAACGGCATGCGCGCGTCTCCGGGTTGGGCATGCCGCCCGCCGCGCGAGGCGGCGGGCGGCGGTCACGATCAGCCGCGGCGGCGGAGCAGGCGCTGGATCTCGCGGTTGGAGGCGGCATTCGCCTCCTTGAGGGCCGCGTCCGGCTTGATCTCGCCGGCCAGCGTGCGGTCGAGCGCGCTCTTCAGATACTCGCGGACCTTGTGGTAGCCCGGCACCTGGAGGAAGGCGCCGGCATAGGCGGATTGGTCGAGAGCGACCTTGGCCTGCGGCACCTCCTTGAGATAGGCCTTCATCTCCGGCGTCTCCCAGGAGGACTTGCGCACCGCGAGATAGCCGGTGTCGCGGCCCCACTGGGACTGCACCTCGGTCGAGGTCATCCAGCGCGCGAAGGTCCAGCTCGCCTCGATGGCCGCATCCGACTGCTTTTTGGCGATCATGATCGGCCCGCCGCCCTGGCAGGCGCCGAAAGCCTTGTTCTTCGGCATGAAGGCGACGTCGACCTCGAAGGACGAGGACTTGCGCAGGTTCGTCAGCGAGCCTGTCGAGTGGTAGAGCATGGCGGTGCGGCCGGCCATGAAGTCGTTCGCCGAGCCTTCCCAGGTCGAGGCCTTGGGCATCACGCCCGCCTGCTCCATCTTCACCCAGAACTCGAGCGCATCGAGCGCGGCCGGGTTGTCGAACAGCACCTTGTCCTTGGTCCACGGCACCAGTTCGTTCTGGCGGCAGTAGCATTCGAAGATCCAGTCGTGCCAGCCGCCGCCGATGGTCAGACCCCAGCGCTTCAGCTCGCCCTTCTCCCGGATGGTCAGCGCCTTGGCGACGTCCAGGAGCTCGGTCCAGGTCTCGGGCGCCTTGGCGATGCCGGCCGCCTTCATCGCGGTCCTGTTCAGATAGAGGACCGGCGTCGAGGGCTGGAACGGCAGGCCGTAGAGCTTGCCGTCCGAGACGCAGGTCTCGAGGAAGCCGGGGATGAAGTCCTGATAGACGTCGTCGGCCTTGGCCTTGGCGGTGACGTCGGCCAGCGCGTCGAGGCCGAGGAAGGCCTGGAGGGCCGAGTTGATCGGCAGCCAGGTCGCCGGAGGCTCGCCGACGCCGAGCGCGGTGATGACCTTCTGCTCGGTGTTGTCGTAATTGCCGGCATAGACCGCCTCCACCTCGATCGTCGGATGGGCGGCGTTGAACTTGGCGATCATCCCGGCGACGAGCTTGTTGATGTCGCCCGAGACGCCGACCGGATACATGAACTGGAGCTTCGTCCTCGCCTGGGCGCGCGCGCCCCGCAGCAAGGCTGCCGAGGCGACGGTCGCCGCGGCCCCGGCGACGAGTGCGCGCCGCGTGGCGGGCAGCCCGCCTCGATCCTGTGTGGATTTGTTCGACATGTCCAACCCCTCGTCGGCAAAACCGCAAGTGCCGGCATCCCGCGCTGAGCGGGACGATCTGCCGGCAACAGGTCCCCGCACGCCTTGCCTCGGCATGGCCCGGTCGACCCGTGAGGGCGCTCTACCGTTTGCCCATGACGATCCCACGACAAAGTTGGGTTTCGATTTTGATATGGGCGATTTTCGCGCTCGAAAACCAACTTTACCCACGTCGGCAGGAAAGCCAGGTGACGCCGATAGGGCACAGGCTCCGGCGATCGTCACCGATGCGCGACGCCACGATCGCGCCACGATTGACCACGCCGTCCAAGATCGCTTCTAAGCGGGGCGA
Organism: Enterovirga rhinocerotis; assembly: GCF_004363955.1. GTDB lineage: Bacteria > Pseudomonadota > Alphaproteobacteria > Rhizobiales > Beijerinckiaceae > Enterovirga > Enterovirga rhinocerotis. Next base: position 683,567 of record NZ_SNZR01000011.1, on the reverse strand, counting down.
CGGTTCCCCTCGGGGATTCAAAGGGAATGCGGTGAGGGTCTGCCCGAAGCCGCGGCTGCCCCCGCAACTGTAAGCGGCCAGCCTCTCGTCATCATGCCACTGGGCCTCGGCCTGGGAAGGCGACGGGATGCGACGATCCGCGAGCCAGGAGACCTGCCGTCAGCCGTGGTCACACGCGAGCGCAATCGGGCGGGGTGTTCCGATGGCAGACGAATCGGCGCTCCGGCGACCGGGTCGGCTTTGTTCGCGGTGACGTGCCACTGCCGTTCGAGGTCCGTCCCGTGTCCCAGTCCCCGCTCAAGGCCCATCGGCCCGCCGCCCCCGGCGCGTCCACTCGTCCCTCGGCGCCGTCGCATCCCCGACCTCGGACCACCACGGCCGCGCATGCGGCCTGGGATGCGGACATCCACTCGGAAGCCCCTTTCCCCCGCGCCGATGAGGCGCCCGCCCTTGCATCGGAAACCCGGATCGGCGCAATGCAACATTATAACATTGCGATTCGGACCATGCGCGCCTTTTCCCTCACGCCCCTGCTCGCCGGCACGGCCCTCGGCACCCTGATGGTGCCGCTGGCGCCGGAGACCGCCCGCGCCCAGCAGGCGAGCGATCTCCCGCCGATCGTCGTGCAGGCGCCGCGCGCCGCCCCCGCCCCGCGCCGTCCCACGGCGAGCACCGGCCCGAGCACCCGCGCCCCGCGCGCCGCCGCGCGTCGCCAGGCGGCACCTCGCATCGCGCAACCGATCCAGCCGGTGGCGTCCGCGGCGTCCCAGCCGGCCGCACCCGTCCCCGGCGCGCGCGGCAACACCGCCGCCGCCCAGGGTCTGAACCTCGCGACGCCCGGCACCTCGGGCAGCCGGCTCGGCCTCACGCCCTTCCAGACGCCGGCCTCGATCGAGATCATCTCCGGCCAGAAGATCCGCGACCGCGGCCAGAACACGGTCGCCGAGGCCGTGACGCAGAACGGAACCGGCATCACCACCATCGGCTCGCCCGGCAACGGCATGACGGCGCTGACCTCGCGCGGCTTCTCGGGCGTGAACTCCGTCATGAACCTCTATGACGGCACGCGCCTCTATGTCGGTTCGGGCACCATCACCTTCCCGAGCGACACCTGGAACATCGACCGGATCGAGGTCCTGCGCGGCCCGGCCTCGGTGCTCTACGGCGAGGGCGCCATCGGCGGCATCGTCAACGTCGTGCCGAAGAAGGCGACCTTCGAGCGCGTCAACGAGATCCGCATCGGCTATGGTTCGGACAATACGAAGCGGCTCGCGCTCGACAGCGGCGGGGCGATCACCGACCAGATCGCCTACCGGCTCAACATCAGCGGCAACCATGCCGAGGGCTGGCTGAAGCAGAACGGGGAGTTCAGCAATCTCGCGGTCTCCGGAGCCCTCCTGTGGCAGGCGGCGCCGAACCTCGCCTTCACGGTCACGCACGATTACGGCTACCAGAAGCCGATGTCGTATTTCGGCACGCCGCTGATCAACGGCAGGGTTCCGAGCTCCATCCGGTTCAACAACTACAATGTCTCGGACCACTCGAATGTGTTCCGGGACCAGATCACCCAGTTCAAGACCGAGTGGAGCCCGACCGACAACCTGACCATCCGCAACACGGCCTATTATCTCACCTCGAACCGCCATTGGCGGAACGCGGAATCGTACCGATACAACGCCGCGACAGGTCAGGTCGGCCGGAGCAGCTTCATCGAGATCTTCCACGCCCAGGAGCAGATCGGGAACCGCCTCGACGCCACCTGGCGGGCCGACATCCTCGGCTTCAAGAACACGCTCGTCGCCGGGTTCGACGTCAACCACATCGCCTTCAAGAACTTCGGCAATTCGCCCTATGGCGGCACGGACACCGTTCCTCTCTTCGGCTTCAATCCAGGGGTCTTCAACCGCACGGACCTCAGCACGGCCGGCTTCCGCTCGAAGACGGACCAAGCTGCGTTCTTCGCCGAGAACCGGCTCCAGCTCACCGACCAATTCGCGGTCATCGGCGGGCTGCGCTACGATTCGATCCGCATGAAGCGCGAGGACGTGCGCGGCATCGCGGCGCCCTTCGCCAAGGATTTCGATGCCACGACCTACCGGATCGGCGCGGTCTACAACCCGCTCCCGGATACGGCGATCTACGCGCAATACGCGACGGCGGTCGATCCGGTCGGCCCGCTCGTCTCGCTGAACCTGACGCAGAGCCAGTACCAGCTCTCGACGGGACGCCAGGTCGAGGCCGGCATCAAGCAGAGCCTCTGGGGCGGCCGCGGCGAGATCACGCTCGCCGGCTACCATATCGAGAAGGACAATCTGCTGACCCAGACCGCGCCCGGCGTGACGCAGCAGGTCGGCACCCAGTCCGCGCGGGGCTTCGAGGCCGCCGCCTCCTTTGTCGTGATGGAATGGCTGCGGGTCGAGGGCAGCCTCGCACTGCTGCACGCGCGTTACGACCGCTTCGACGAGCGGGTGAACGCCACCACCAACGTCTCCCGCCGCGGCAACCGACCGACCGACGTGCCGAACGAGATCGCCAATCTGTGGGTGTCCTGGGCCTTCGCGCCGCGCTGGGAGGCACGGGCCGGGCTGCAATATGTCGGCGCGACCTTCAGCGATCCCGGCAACCAGTATAAGCGTCCGAGCTACACCCTCGTGAATGCCAGCCTCGACTACAGAGTGACGGACAATTCCCGGCTCAGCCTGCGCGGCTACAACCTGACCGACGAGGTCTACGCGACGAGGGGTTCCTCGAGCACATGGCTTCTCGGGCGGCCACGCTCGGTCGAGATGTCCTACACGGTCGCCTTCTGAGCCGCCGCGTGGGCGAAGGCTCCCCCGTCGTCGTCGACGGCCTCGTCTGCCGCTTCGGCGAGGTCGAGGCCGTGCGCGGCATCGACCTCTCGGTCGCGGCGGGCGCCTTCGTCGGCATCCTCGGCCCGAACGGATCGGGGAAGACGACGCTGCTGCGCTGCATCGCGGGGCTCCAGAAGCCGAGCGGGGGCCGGGTCCTGATCGACGGCGAGGATGTCGCAACCGTGCCGCCCGCCCGTCTCGCGCGGACGCTCTCGCTCCAGGCGCAGGACGCCGCCGGCGGGCTCGGCTACACCGTGCGCGACGTCGTCGGGATGGGCCGGCTCGCCCATCGCGGCGGCCTCCTGCAGGGCGGCACCGGCCGGGACCGCGAGGTGGTCGAAAGCTGGCTGTCGGAATTCGACCTCCTCGGGCTCGCCGACCGCCCCGTCGAGACGCTGTCCGGGGGCGAGCGCCAGCGGACGATGATCGCGCGCGCGATCGCGCAGGAGCCCTCGATCCTCCTCCTCGACGAGCCGACCAACCATCTCGACATCCGGCACCGCTTCGAGGTCTTGGCCTGCGTCAGGCGCCTCGGCATCACGGTGATCGCGACCCTGCACGACATCGAGTTCGCCGGGCGCCTTTGCGACCGCATCCTCCTCCTCGACCGGGGCCGCCTGCGAGCGGACGGCCCGCCGGACGAGGCTCTGACCTCGGCGACGATCGGCGCGGTCTACGGCGTCGCCGCGAGTGTCGACCGCCAGCCGGCGACGGGACAGATCAGGATCGACCTCCAGCCGCTCGCCGGAGACGGGCCATGATGCGCGCGCACCTCCTCGCCCTCGCCGCGATCGGCCTCCTCGCGGGCTCCCTCGGAGCTGTCGCGCAGACCTACCCGGTCGAGGTCGAAAGCTGCTTCGACCGCGTGCGCTTCGACGGACCGCCGAAACGGGCGCTCGTCAACGACACCAACATGGTCCAGACCATCCTCGATCTCGGCCTCGCCGACCGGATCGTCGGCGTCTCGGGGATCAGGGGCGTCGAGCGCCATCTCGTCGGCGACCCGAAGGTCATCGCCGGCCTCAACCAGTTCATCGACCGCTATCCCTCGCTCGAGGCGGTCCTCGGGCTCGACCCGGATTTCATGTTCGCCGGCTGGAGCTACGGCTTCCGCGCCTCGACCGGCCTGACGCCGGCCTCGCTCGCGACGATGGGCGTCAAGACCTACGTCCTGCGCGAGAGCTGCATCCGGATCGGCAAGCGCGAGCCCATCGGGATGGAAACGCTCTATGCCGACATCGCGGCGCTCGGCGCCCTCTTCGGCATCCGGGAGCGGGCCGAGGCGGTGATCGCCGCGCAGAAGGCGCGCGTCGCCGCCGTCGCGGACCGCCTGCAGGGCGTGCCGAGCCGGCCGCGCGTGATGTATTGCGACGATTGCTACTCGCCCTCGCCGCCGCTCTCCGTCGGGCGCGAGGGGATGACCGCGCTCATCATCCGTCTCGGCGGCGGCGAAAGCCTCTTCGACGACATCGCCAACAGCTATGTCCGGGTGAACTGGGAAGAGGTGGCCAAGCGCGATCCGCAATGGATCATCGTGAACGACCATCGCGTGCCGATCGAGCAGACGATCCGCCACCTCCTCTCCGATCCCCAGCTCTCGCATGTCGAGGCGATCCGCGAGCGTCGCTTCATCCCGCTGACCTATGCCGAGCAGACGCCCTCGACACGCAGCATCGACGGGCTCGAGAAGATCGCCCGCGCCCTCCATCCGGACAGGTTCCGATGAGCCGGCCGGCCCTGGCCGCGCTGCGGCGGCCCGTCGTCTTCCGCCTCGCCTGCCTCGCGCTCGCGCTCGTGCTTCTCGTCTCGGGCATCGCCGTGATCGCCTTCGGCGCCGTGCCGATCCCGGTCCGGACGGCCTTCGGGATCGTCGGCGAAGGGCTCGGCCTCTCCGCGCCCGGCGGATGGAGCCGGGCCGAGCGCAACATCGTCTGGGAGCTGCGCCTGCCGCGGATCGTGCTCGCCGCCGTCGCGGGCGCGGGCCTTGCCGCGGTCGGGGCGATCCTTCAGGTCCTGACCCGGAACCCCCTCGCCGATCCCTATCTCTTCGGCGTCTCGTCCGGCGCCGCCTTCGGCGCGGTGCTCGTCATCCTCTACGCGACGGCCTATGCGGGGCCGGTGACGCTGCCGGGCGCGGCCTTTCTCGGCGCCCTCCTCGCCATGGCGCTCGTCTTCGCCGCGGCGCGCGGGCGCGACGGCGCACCGACGAGCGAGCGCCTCGTCCTCACCGGGGTCGCGGTCGCCTTCGTCCTCCAGGCGGCGACGAACCTCCTCATCGTCGGCGCCGTCGACCGGGGCGCGGATTCGGCCCTGTTCTGGATGATGGGCGGGTTCGGAGCGGCCCGCTGGGCGATGGTGCCCGTGCCGCTCCTCGTGACCGTGATCGGCCTCGTCTGGCTGCGGCTGCGCGCGCCGTCCGTCAACGCGCTTGCCTTCGGCGACGACACCGCCCGCAGCCTCGGCATCGATCCGCCGCGGCTGCGGATCGAGATGTTCGTCGTCACCGCCCTGATCACCGGCGCGATCGTCTCGGCGAGCGGCGGGATCGGCTTCGTCGGACTGATCCTGCCGCATATCGCCCGGATGGTGGTGGGGGGCGACCTCCGCCGTCTCCTGCCGCTCTCGGCCCTGCTCGGCGCGCTGTTCCTGGTCTGGGTCGATGCCTTCGCGAGGGTCGCCTTCGCCCCGCGCGAGATTCCGCTCGGGATCGTGACGGCGTCGATCGGCGGCGTCTTCTTCCTCTGGCTCATGCGCCGCCGACAGACCGGATAGCCGACATGCCCGACACCGTGCCGACGATCGTGCTCTACGGGCGCGCCTCCTTCGCCGCCGAACAATCCCTGGCCTCGATCGCGCGGCGTCTCGCGGCGGAGACCTCCGAGCCGCCCGCCATCCGCTGGGCCTTCGCCGATCTCACCGGCCCCTCGCTGCCGGACGTACTCGACGCGCTGGAGACCGAGGGCACCCGCGAGGCCGTCGTCGTGCCGTGCATGGTGCCGGCCGATCCGTCGCTCTCGGTCTGGCTCGCCGGGGCCCTGAGCCAGTGGCGGGCGGACCGCGACGCCTCGCTCGCCGTGCGTCTCGCCGCGCCGGTCGAGGCCTCGCTCGACCTCGCCGCCGCCGTCACGGCCTCGCTCGCAGGTCCCGCCACCGATGTCGCGCTGACGAAGCCGAGCCTCGGCAAGCCGGGCTGGTCGAAGATCCCCGAACACGGACGCCAGCTCTTCTTCTGCGTCGGCGCGCGATGCCTCCATCGGTCGGCGGAGCCGCTCTGGCAGCATCTGCGCGCCCGCATGAAGACCCATCGCGCTCTTGCCGCCGGCCCGAAGCGGGTCATGTGCGCCCGCGTGAGCTGCCTCTATCCCTGCAATCTCGGCCCGCTCATGACCGTCCATCCGGACGGGACCTGGTACGGCGCGCTCGATCGCACGGCGCTCGACCGGATCGTCGACGAGCACCTCCTCGGCGACCGGCCCGTCACCGAGCACGTCGTGCATGTCACGGCCAGCAGGACCGAATCGGACGGAGCCTAGAGCAGGCTGCCGGTTCACGGGACCATCGGCGTGCTCCGACGTCGTGGTGCCGCATACTGTCGACCCTCTGCAGCGCGCGGGAGGACGACGCACCGGCATGAACCTTGCGCCGCGATCGGCCGATCTTTGCGGCACCTCCTCGCAAGGCAACGATGGATCCCGGCCTGTCACATCTTCGACGCCGAAGCGGGGCAATGGTGCACCGCAGCAGCGGGAGATGGGAATGTTTTCGCTTCGCGGCCGTAAGGCCCTGGTCGTCGGCATCGCCAACGAGGATTCGATCGCCTGGGGCTGCGCGCAGGCCTTCCGTCGGCAGGGCGCCGAGATCGCCGTCACCTGGCTGAACGACAAGGCCGAGCCGCATGTGCGCCCGCTCGCGGAGCAGCTCGAAGCGCCGATCATGGCACGTCTCGACGTGACCGAGCCGGGCGCCATGGAGGCGCTCTTCGACGAGATCCGCGAACGCTGGGGCAGCCTCGACATCCTGCTGCACTCCATCGCCTTCGCGCCCAAGGCCGATCTGCACGGACGGGTGGTCGATTCCTCCGTCGAAGGCTTCGCCAAGGCGATGGACGTCTCGGTCCATTCGTTCCTGCGGATGATGCGGCACGCCGAGCCCCTGATGAGCGAAGGCGGCACCTGCCTCTCCGTCTCGTTCTTCGGCTCCTCCCAGGTCGTCCGGCACTACAACATCATGGGGCCGGTGAAGGCCGCGCTCGAAAGCTCGGTGCGCTACGCCGCCGCCGAACTCGGCGAGAAGGGCATCCGCGTCCATGCCCTGTCGCCCGGACCCCTGGCGACGCGGGCCGCCTCGGGCATCGACCATTTCGACGAGTTGCTCGCCGCCGCCACCCGCCATTCGCCCACCCACCAGCTCACCACCATCGAGGATGTCGGCGCCGTCGCGGCCTTCCTCGCCTCCGACGAGGCGCGGAACCTGACCGGCGGCGTCCACGCCATCGATGGCGGCTACTCGATCATCGCCTGAAGGATAACGGAGCCATGGCCAGCATCTTCGAACTCTTCGACCCCCGCCAGCAGCCCGGCATCCCGCGCGCGGAGAGCGACGCGATCGACGTCGTCCAGCGCAATCTCGACGGGGCCAAGCTCGAAACCGAGGCCTTCTCGGCCACGGGCGACATCCTGACCACCGCGGCGGCCAAACATTCCCGGCGCATCCTCGACACGCATTCGGCCCGCGCCCGCAAGCTGAACGAGGCCGCCGGCGCGCTGATCACCGGGCTGCGCAACGCCCAGACCGGAGGCCGCCTGCCGAACGACTGGCTCGAATACCAGCGCGACTCGGCCGAACGGCTCGTCCTCGCCGCCGACACGCTGCGCAAGCGCGGCGACATCTTCCTCGAGCACGAGGCGGCCGATTGCCCGCCCGTGCTGATCTACGATTACGAGATCGTGATGGACGGGCGCGACATGCCCTACCCGTCCAACTACATGCTGCTGCGCATCCTGCCGCCCGAAGGCGTGACCGTCGACGACACGCGCCGGCCCTACATCATCATCGATCCGCGCGCCGGCCACGGCCCGGGGATCGGCGGCTTCAAGGCCGACAGCCAGGTCGGCGTCGCGCTGCGCGAGCATCATCCGGTCTATTTCGTCGCCTTCCGGAGCCGGCCCGAACCCGGCCAGTTCCTCTCCTTCGTCACGCGCAGCCAGGCCGCCTTCGTCCGCGAGGTGATGCGGCGCCATCCCTCCTCGCCGAAGCCGGTGGTCACGGGCAATTGCCAGGGCGGCTGGGCGACGCTGCTCCTGGCCGCCACCAATACCGACATCACCGGGCCGATCGTCATCAACGGCGCGCCGGTCGCCCCCTGGGCCGGGCGCGTCGGCGAGAACCCGATGCGCTACAATGCCGGCGTGCTCGGCGGCACCTGGATCCCGATGTTCCTGTCGGATCTCGGCGGCGGCGTCTTCGACGGCGCGCATCTCGTCATGAACTTCGAGCTGCTGAACCCGGCTCGCACGCTGTTCCGGAAATACACCGATCTCTACCGCGACATCGACAAGGGCGATCAGACCTTCCTCGAATTCGAGAAGTGGTGGGGCGGCTTCTTCCTGCTGACCGAGCCGGAGATCCGCTGGATCGTCGAGCAGCTTTTCGTCGGCAACCGCCTGTCGAAGAACGAGGCGCGGCTCGAGCCCGGCCGCCCGATCGACCTCAAGGCCATCCGCGCGCCGATCATCGTCTTCGCGAGCCACGGCGACAACATCACGCCCCCGCAGCAGGCGCTGAACTGGGTCGCCGAGACCTATGCCGACGTGGACGAGATCCGCATCCGCGGCCAGCGGATCATCTACATGGTGCACGAGCAGGTCGGCCATCTGGGCATCTTCGTCTCGTCCCAGATCGCGAAGAAGGAGCACGCCGAGGTCGCCTCGACGCTCGAGACCATCGAGGCGCTGCCCCCGGGGCTCTACGAGATGCGCATCGAGGACATCAAGGAGCAGGACGGCAAGAAGCGCTTCACGGTCGGCTTCGTCGAGCGCACGCTGGACGACATCCGCGCGCTCGATGACGGCTTCGCCGACGAGCGCCCCTTCGCCGCCGTGGCCCGCGCCTCCGAGGTCCAGGCGCAGATGTACGACGCGATGGTCCGCCCGCTCGTCAAGGCAAGCGTGAGCGCCTCGACCGCCGAGGCGAGCCGCGCCATGCATCCGGAGAGGCTGCTCCGCGCCTTCGCCTCCTCGCGCAACCCGGCGACGGGGCCGATCGCCACGGCCGCCGAACAGGTGCGCGCGAGCCGGGCCAAGGCGGCGCCGGACAACCCGTTCCTCGCCGCCGAGGAGCTCTGGGCCGACGCCACCGAGCAGATGATCGACTTCTGGCGCGACAGCCGCGACATGATGTACGAACTGACCTTCCACAGCCTCTGGGGGACGCCCTGGGCGCGTGCCTTCGGCAAGACCCACGAGGCGCGCCGCACGCTCAAGAACACCGATGAGCTGCGCGGCCTGCCGGAAGTCGCGAACGCCCTCTACAACATCGAGCGGGGCGGCTTCGTCGAGGCCGTGATCCGCATGCTGGTCCTGCTCGCCGACAACCGCGGCATCGTGCGCCGCGACCGTCTGGAGCGGTCGAGCCAGGTGCTGACGAAGGACGAGCCCTTCAAGTCGCTCGGCGCCGAAAGACGGGCGCTGGTCATCCACGAGCAGACCCTGATCGCGACCTACGAACCGGAGCGGGCGATCCAAACCCTCGCCGCCCTCCTCCCCGAGCGGAAGGATCGCGAACTGGCGCTCAAGATCGTCCGCTTCATCCCCGGAGCGGCCGAGGAGATGGCGCCTCAGACCCTCGCGCTGCTGCATCGTTTCGCGGACGCGCTGGGCCTGCCGCACGACGATACCGAGGTGAAGACCGATCCGCTGGCGGAGGTCCAGGACGCCGAGACGCTCGCCGACACCGTCACCGCGAATGTCGAGACCGCCAAGGCCGCGGCGACGGCGCGGAACCACCGGAACGGCGCCGGCGCCGGCAAGGCCTCCTGACATGCGTCTGACCAATCGCACCTTCGCCGAGCTTCAGCCCGGCGAGACGGCGGAACTGCGCCGCCTGATCACGCCGGACGACCTCTACGTCTTCGCGGCGGTCTCGGGGAACCACAACCCGATGCACTCGCCGCGGATCGACGTCGACGGCGACGGCGAGCCCGAGAGCATGGCCCCCGGCATGTTCGTCGGCTCCCAGATCTCGGCCGTGCTGGGCATGATGCTGCCCGGCGCCGGCACGCTCTATCGCCGCCAGGTGCTCGACTTCCACGAGCGTGCCCATGCCGGCGAGGAGCTGCTCTGCCGCGTCAAGGTGCTCGAGAAGCGCGACGACGGCATCGTCAGGCTCGAGACGGAGGTGACGCGCCCCTCCGACGGAGCCCTGATCGTCAGCGGCGAGGCGGACGTCATCGCCCCGCAGGAGAAGTTCGAGCGCGAGGGCGTCGAGGTCCCCGGCCTCCTCGTCCAGCGCCACCGCCATTTCGAGGCGCTGCTCGAACGGGCGAAGAGCCTCAAGGCCGTCCCTGTCGCCGTCGTCTGCCCGCATGACGAGAACTCGCTCGGCGGCGCGCTGCTCGCGGCGAAGGAGGGGATCGTCACCCCGATCCTGATCGGGCGGGGCGACAAGATCCGCAACGTCGCCGAGGGGATGTCAGCGGATCTCGCCGGCATCGAGATCATCGAGATCGCCGGCGACGGCGCGGCCGCGGCCGCGGCCTGCAAGCTCGTCCATGAAGGACGGGCCGGCGCGGTGATGAAGGGCCATCTCCACACCGACGACCTGCTGAAGCCGATGCTCGACAAGGCCCAAGGCCTGCGCGTCGGGCGCCGCTTCACCCACGTCTTCGTCATGGACGTGCCGGGGCTGCCGGAACCCCTCATGGTGACGGACGCGGCGATCAACATCGCGCCCGATCTCGCCACGAAGGCGGATATCGTCCAGAACGCGATCGATCTCGCCGTCTCGCTCGGCATGGAGCCGCGGGCCGGGGTGCTCTCGGCGGTCGAGACGGTCAACCCGGCGATCCAGTCCTCGATCGACGCCGCCCTTCTCTCGAAGATGGCCGAGCGCGGCCAGATCAAGGGCGGGCTCGTCGACGGGCCTCTCGCCATGGACAACGCGGTCGATCTCGGCGCCGCGCGGACCAAGGGGCTCAAGGGCGGCGTCGCAGGCCACGCCAACATCCTCGTCGTCCCGGGGATCGACGCGGGCAACATGCTGGCGAAGCAGCTCGCCTTCATCAGCCACGCCGAAGGGGCTGGCCTCGTGCTCGGCGCGCGCGTTCCGGTGATCCTGAACTCGCGTTCCGACAGCCCGATGTCGCGCCTCGCCTCCTGCGCGGTCGCGGCCCTCCATCACGCCTCGAAGGGAGACGCGGCATGACCCGCGACATCGCCTCGCCGGAGGCCTGGCACAATGCCGGCTTCCTGGCCCTGAACGCGGGCTCGTCCTCGCTCAAATTCGCGCTCTTTCCGGCCGAAGGCGACAAGGCCCTCGTCACCGGCCAGGTCGACCGGATCGGCTCGGAGGGTACGCTGAAGATCAAGGATGCCGAAGGCCAGCCGATCCCGCCGGCCGAGGGTACCCTCACCAGCCACGAGACCGCCTTGGCGACGGTGATCGCCACCATCAAGCGCGCCGTCCCGGATCTCGACCTCGCCGCGGTTGGCCATCGCGTCGTGCATGGCGGCATCCACTACACCGCGCCTGTCACGGTCGATGACGCGGTGCTGGAGAAGCTCGCCACGCTGTCCTCCTTCGCGCCGCTGCACCAGCCCCACAACATCGCCGGCATCCGCGCCGCGATGGAGGCCTTCCCGGGCGTGCCGCAGGTGGCCTGCTTCGACACCGCCTTCCATCGCGGTCAGCCCTTCGTCAACGACACCTTCGCCCTGCCGCACCGCTATTACGAGACGGGCGTGCGCCGGTACGGCTTCCACGGGCTGAGCTACGAATACATCACCGGCGAGATGAGCCGGATCGCGCCGCACCTGATGGCCGGACGCGTCGTCGTCGCCCATCTCGGGAACGGCGCCTCGATGTGCGCCATCTATCGCGGCCGCTCGGTGGCCTCGTCCATGGGCTTCTCGGCCCTCGACGGGCTGCCGATGGGTACGCGCTGCGGCCAGCTCGATCCCGGCGTCATGCTATACATGCTCGACCAGGAGAAGCTGAACACGGCGCAGATCCGCCAGATCCTCTACAACGAATCCGGTCTTCTCGGCCTTTCGGGGGGCCTCTCGAACGACATGCGCGCGCTCGAGGAAGCCGACAACGCCGAATCCCACCGCGCCATCGACTACTTCGTCTTCCGCATCCAGCGCGAACTCGGCGCCATGGCGGCGGTGATGGGCGGCATCGACGCCCTCGTCTTCTGCGGCGGCATCGGCGAGAATTCCCGTGTCGTCCGCCGCCGCATCTGCGAGCGGCTCGGCTGGATGGGCATCGAGATCGACCACGGCCGCAACGCCGAGGGCGCGACGGTGATCTCCTCCGAATTCGCCCGCACCACCGTCATGATCGTGCCGACCCGCGAAGACCTCGTGATCGCCCGCGCGGCGCGCGCGGCGGCCGGAATTCCCGAAAGGATTGCCGCATGAAAGGCGCTCTGAGACCCGCAGCCGCGGCCGAGATGATCCCGGACGGCGCGAGCCTCCTGATCGGCGGCTTCATGGCGGTCGGCACCCCCGAACGCCTGATCGACGCGCTCGTGGCGCGCGGGGCGAAGGACCTCACCGTGATCGCGAACGATGCGGCCATGCCCGGCCGGGGCATCGGCAAGCTGGTCACGGCCCGCGCGGTCTCGCGCGTGGTCGCCTCGCATATCGGGCTGAACCCCGAATTGCAGAAGCTGATGATCGCGGGCGAGATCGAGGTCGAGCTCGTGCCGCAGGGCACGCTCGTCGAGCGCATCCGCGCCGGCGGGGTCGGGCTCGGCGGCGTGCTCACGCCGACCGGCCTCGGCACCGAGGTCGAGCAGGGCAAGCAGAAAGTCGAAGTCGGGGGCCGGACTTTCCTCGTCGAGGAGCCGATCACCGCCGATTTCGCGCTCCTCGCGGCCTATCAGGCCGATTACGTGGGCAACCTCTGCTATTCGCTGACGGCCCACAACTTCAACCCGACCATGGCGCTCGCCGGCCGCACGGTGATCGCCGAGCCCGCGTCGATCGTGCCGGTCGGCGTGATCCCGCCGGACGCCGTCAAGACGCCGGGCGTGCTCGTCGATCATCTGATCGTTCGCGCGGCCTGAGGGGGACAGAATGGACGCGAAGGAACTCATCGCCCGCCGGGTCGCCCACGAGATCCGGCCGGGAATGCTCGTCAATCTCGGGATCGGGCTGCCGAGCATGGTCGCCAATTACGTGCCGGCCGAACTCGGGGTCTTCTTCCAGGCGGAGAACGGCGTGATCGGGCTCGGCGCCCGCCCGCCGGAAGGCATGGAGGACGAGAACCTCACCGATGCCGGCGGCGGCTTCGTCTCGGCAGTGCCGGGCGCGGCCTCGATCGACAGCGCCATGAGCTTCGGCCTCATCCGGGGCGGGCATCTCGACATGACGGTCCTCGGCGGCCTCGAGATCGACGAGGCCGGCCAGCTCGCGAACTGGAAGGTGCCGGGCAAGATGGTGCCGGGCATGGGCGGCGCGATGGACCTCGTCACGGGGGCCGCGCGGGTGATCGTCGCCATGCAGCACGCCGCCCGCGGGGCCTCGAAGATCGTGCCCCGCTGCACGCTGCCGCTGACCTCGCTGCGCCGGATCGATCTCGTGGTGACGGAGCTCGCGGTGATCGAACCGACCGAGGAAGGCCTCGTGCTGCGCGAGCACGCTCCGGGCGTCTCGGTCGAGGACATCCGCGCGGCGACCGCCGCCTCGCTGATCGTGCCCGCCGAGATCGCCGAGATGCAGCTCGCCTGAGCGATCCCGGCCCCACAAGGCCCTGAGACCGAGCCGGAACCGGCCGCTTCCCGCGGCCGGACGCTGTCGGCCGCCATCCGAGACCTCTCCCAACCACGCCCCGGCCCGAGCCGCCGGGGCCGGAGTGTTCCATGACCCAGATCAAGCAGATCGGCGTGATCGGCGCCGGAACGATGGGCAACGGCATCGCCCAGACCTTCGCCGTCGCCGGCTATCCGGTCCTGCTGCAGGACCTCTCGGAGGCCGCGCTCGAGCGGGCGCGCAAGACGATGGAATCGAGCCTCGGCCGGCAGGTGAAGAAGGGCCAGCTCTCGGAGGAGGCCGCCCGCGACGCGCTCGCCCGGATCAGCGCCGATACGAAGCTCGAGACGATGGCCGACCGCGATCTCGTGATCGAGGCGATCGTCGAGCGGCTCGACGTCAAGGCCGGCGTGCTGAAGCAGCTCGACGCCATCTGCCGGCCGGACGCCATCCTTGCCTCGAACACCTCGTCGATCTCGCTGACCCAGCTCGCCGCCGCCTCCGCCCATCCGGGCCGGGTGATCGGCATGCACTTCTTCAACCCCGTGCCGGTGATGCAGCTCGTCGAGATCATCCGGGCGCTCCAGACCACGGATGCGGTCGCCGAGGCCGTGACCGAGGTCACGCGGGCGATCGGCAAGACGCCGCGCGTCAGCAAGGACAGCTACGGCTTCGTCGTGAACCGCCTCCTCGCGCCCCTGATCAACGAGGCGATCAACTGCGTCTATGAAGGCCTCGCGACGCCCGAGGACATCGACAGCATGATGAAGCTCGGCGCCAACCATCCGATGGGCCCCCTCGCCCTCGGCGACCTGATCGGGCTCGACGTGGTGCTCAACATCATGGAAACGCTGTACGAGGGCTTCGACGATCCGAAATACCGCGCCAGCCCGCTGCTGAAGCAGATGGTCCATGCGGGCTATCTCGGACGCAAGACCGGGCGTGGCTTCGCCGAGTACCACAAGGCCTGAGCGAAGACCGGAACAGGGGGACGCCGTCGCCGAACGGCGGCGCGCACCATGACGCTGATCCAGACATTCCAGGCTGCGGACGGCGCCTCCCTCGCCTTTCGGGACGAGGGCGACGGGCCGCCGGTGCTGGCGCTCGCCGGCCTCACCCGCGACGGCCGGGATTTCGACTACCTGGCGCGGCGCCTGACGAATGTCCGCCTGATCCGCCTGGATTCGCGCGGGCGCGGCGCCTCCGACTGGACCGGTCCGGACACCTACAATGTGCCGCAGGAGGCGCAGGACGCCCTCGCCCTCCTCGACCACCTGCATCTCGACCGTGCCGCGGTGATCGGCTCGTCCCGCGGCGGCCTGCTCGGGATGGTGATGGCGGCGACCGCCCCGGCCCGCATCGCCGGCCTCTGCCTCAACGATGTCGGGCCGGTGCTGGAGCGGACGGGGCTCGAGCGCATCGGCCGCTATATCGGCGAGACGCCTGCCGTCGCGACGCTGAACGAGATCGCCGACCGCATGCCGCTCGTCATGCCGGGCTTCGACGCCGTGCCCGACCTGCGATGGGCGGAAGAGGCCCTGCGCCATTATGTCGAGACGGGGGACGGCCTCGGCCTCCCCTACGACCCGGCCCTGCGCCAATCCTTCGACGCCGCGATGGCGGGACCCCTTCCCGAGGCCTGGCCGCTCTTCGACGCCTGCAAGGGGCTCCCGCTCGCCCTGATCCACGGGACGAATTCCGACGTGCTCGCCGTCACGACGGCCGACGCGATGCAGGCCCGCCGTCCGGACATGGTCCGGGTCGAACTCGCCGATCGCGGCCATATCCCCTTCCTGGACGAACCCGAGGCGCTCGCCGCGATCGACCTCTGGCTCGGACGCTGCTTCCCGGGCGCCTATCGCTCGCTCTTCGCCCCGCCTCCCTGACGGGGCGCCGGGCCTATTTCGTCAGCGGCTCGCCGAGCGACAGCATCAGCCGGTTCGCCCAGTTGAAGAAGGCGGCGCCGTGGATCATGTCGGAGATCGCGAGGTCGTCGAGGCCCGCCTCCCGCAGGGCCGCGATCTCGCTTGTCCCGAATTGCGGCGGCGTGCGGCTCAGCGCCACCGACGCCGCGACCACCGCATCCCAGCGCGGATCGAGATCCGTGCCGACGCCCTCGTCGAGGAGGCGCTGGACGTCGTCCCGTCGCTTCGAGAATTGCGAGGCGAAGCGGGCATGGACCGAGGCGCAATAGATGCAGCCGTTGAAGCGCGAGGCCGCGGCAGCCGACAGCTCCCGCTCGGCCCGCGGCAACCCCTCCTTCGTGTTGTAGAAGATGTCCTTGTCGGTCTTCGTGCGCGCGCCGAGGATGTCGGGATCGTGCGCGAGCAGCATGAAATAGGGCGATTTCGAGCGCGAGGCATCGACGAGGCCGGCCCAGTGGCGCTCGGTCAGCGCCTCCTGCGGCAGCGGGTCGAGCCAGGGCGTCCAGTCGAGTTCGGCCTGGGTGAAGCGCTCGGGAGGCGTTCCGGCTGTGTCGGACATGACGATCCTCGGGTCAGGAAGCGGGCGAGGCGGCGAGGGCGCGGAGCCCCACGACGACGCGCAGCTGGAAGCACAGGAAGGAGACGAGCTGGGACAGCGTGACGATGCCGGGCGTCGACCACCCCGCCGCGACGAGCCGCTGGAGCCGTGCCGGCTCGGCCTCGCGCGGGTGGAAGACGAGGAAATGCGCGTGTTCCAGAGCCGCCGCGAGGCGCTCGCCCAGCGCCGCCCTGCCCTCGCCCGCGATCGCGAAGGACGGCGCCGCGGTGCTCTCGCCCGCGAGAGGCGCCTGCGGGAAGCGGCCGGTCGGCCCTTCGGCGGCCCCGCGCGCGACCTCCGCCGCGACGGCGGCCGCGAGGCCGGCCGGCGCCGACGCCGCGAACTCGTCCGCGTAATAGACGACCGCAGCCTCCGGCTGCCGGTGCAGCCCCGCCACGAAGGCCGCGACGGCCCGGCGCTCGACGAGGCTCATCCCGCTCTCGTCGTCCGGCGAGAACAGGGCGTCGTAGCTCGCCTGGGCGTTGTCGCGGGCCTGCTGGCGCGCGGCGCGGATGGTGTCGAGCCGCGAGCCGGGCTCGATCCCGACGAGATGATCGATGACGTCCTTCGGGGGAGACTGGGGCATGGAGGTCCTTTCAGGCGGCCGCGACGGGCTGCGTCGGCGAGCGCCGGCCGAGGCCGAGTTGCGGGGCCACCCTGGTGGCGAAGAGTTCGATCGAGCGCATCACGGCCTCATGCGGCGGGTCGGCCGAATGGATCTGGATCGTGACCTCGCTCGCGCGCCGCAGCGTCGCGTCGCGCGCGAGGGATTCGGCGACCTCGTCCGGCGTGCCGATATGGAGGTCGGACGCGGCCGCGATGGTGGCGGCATCCGTGCCGAGTTCCCCCTCCCCGCGCGCCCGCGCCCGTGCGGCCCAGAGCCGGAGGCCGGGCTCGGCGAGACGCAGCGCCTCCTCGCGCCGGTCGGTCACGAAGGCGCTGCGCGAGGCGAGGATGCGGGGCTCGGCGCCGTGCGGGAGCGCCGCGAGATAGGCGTCGATGATGGGGTCCTGGATCTCGGCCAGCGAGAGGCCCGGCTGGCCGGGCGGACGGGGCTGCGTCCGCGAGAGCATGAGCCCGTCGCCGGCCCGGCCGGCCCGCTCTCCGCCCGCGACGGAGAAGGTCGCCTGCCACAGGCGCCCGGCGAGGGTTCCGGCCGGCGGATAGAGCACCGCCCCGCCCTCCAGCGCCTCCCCGCGCAGGGCACGCCGGAAGGTCTCGAGATGACGTCCGTAGATCTCGCCCCGCTCGCCGCTCTCGTAGCCGAAGGCCGCGAAGGAGGCGGCCGAGCCGCCGGTGCCGAGCCCGAGATCGAGCCGCCCGCCGCAGAGGAGATCGAGCACCGCGGCATCCTCGGCCGCGCGGAGCGGCTGTTCGAGCGCGAGCGTCAGGATGCCCGTGCCGAGCCGGATGCCGCGCGTCGCGGCGGCCACATGGGCGAGGAACACGAGCGGCGACGGCAGGCCGCCTTCGTCCCCGTCGAAATGATGCTGCGCGATCCAGGCCGAATCGTAGCCGAAGCGCTCCGCCTGCCGGATCTGCTCGGTCGCCAGCCGATAGCGCTCGCCGGGGCCGCCCTCGTCGAGGAGGCGGGTGAAAAAGCCGAGACGCGGTGAGCCCGACAAGGATCGCTCTCCAAAGGTCCCGCGAGGGAGCCGGGGGCCGATCCTGACCGGCGCTCTGCCGCAATGCAACACCGGACGCGCGGGAGCACGGAGCGTGCCACGTCCTCATGCCGAGGTGCTCGCCCAGAGGGCGAGCCTCGAAGCACGCGCGCAGGCTGTGGGTTCTTCGAGGCTCGGTTTCGCGGAACACCTCAGGATGAGGAGGGAGGTTTGGGGACAGCCCCTACGCCGTCCCGGCGCAGCAGGGCCTCGCCCATCCTGATCGGCCGCCCCTCGGCGACACCGTCGGCGAAACGATAGCCCGGCGGCGCGAAGACGACGATGGTCGAGCCGTGCTCGAACCAGCCGAGTTCCTGCCCCCGCGTCACGGCCGCGTCGCAGGCGATGGTGCGGGCGCCGCCTTCGCGCAGATCGAAATCCTCGCCCATGAAGGCGAGGCGCAGGCCCGCGACCAGGATCGCCGCGACCGGCACGAGCCGCAGCACCTCGCCCGTGCCGCCGAGGCGGAAGCGCAGGACGGCGCGCTCGTTCCGGCAGAACAGCGCCTCGACCCGCTTCAGCGCGATCGGATTGACGTTCCAGGTGTCGCCCTCGATGTAGCGGATGCCCTCGATCCGCCCGTCGGCCGGGGCGTGGAAGCGGTGATACATCCCGGCCGTCAGGCGGAGGGTGACGAAGACGCCGCCCCGGCAGCGTTCCGCCTCCTCCGGATCGGCGAGGAGGTCGGCGAGCCGGTAGGGCATCCCCTTGATCTGATGGATCGTCTCGCCCTCGACCGGCCCATGCGCGCCGACGATCGCGTCGCACGGACTCGCCAGGACCTCGGGGTCCGCATCGACGATGCGGGCACCATCCCGCAATTCGCGGATGAAGGCGTCGTGCAGCGACCGGAAGCGCTCCTTGCGGGCGTCCGACAGGTCGACATCGCAGAAGAGCCGCCAGGTCGCGATCGAGAGGTCCCGCACGAGCGGCTGCTCGATCCGGCTGAACCGGCCCATCAACCGCGTCGCGAGGCGGCGCGGGATGCGGTTCGTGAGGAGGAAGTTGAGGTCCTCCTGCGCCGCGATGCGCAGGAGGGTTCGGCGCAGCGTCATCGTCATGTGTTAGATGCCCCGTAGGCGTACCCGGTCATGCCCATCGCCTCCTCCACCCTCATCGCATCCCTCCTCGGCGCGACGGCGCTCGCCGCCCTCGTGCCCAAGGCGGCACGGCGGCTCGCCCTGTCGCGCGCCAAGCACCCCTCGCTCGCCGGCCATGTGCGCATGGCGAAGCGCATCGCGGGCTGGCTGCCCTCCTACGAGTTCGGCGAGGAGGATTTCTTCCGCTCGGACGACGCGACGGGCGAGGTGGCCGAGCGACGACGCCTCGCCTTCCGGCGCCTGTCCGAGCAGCTCCGCGACCGGACGACGGCGACGCGGCGCCTCACCGCCGAGGCGGCCGGCGGCATCTCGGATCTCCAGTTCACGGACCGCTACCGGGTCCCGTTCCCCTATCGCCGGCTCGTCAACGAGGCCCTGCCGCTCGGCACCTTCGTGCGCTCGTCCGAAGGCCCGCGCCTGACCGACCTCGACGGCAACGTCGCCTACGACGTCTCGGGCTCCTACGGGGTGAACCTGTTCGGCTACGAGTTCTACAAGGGCGCCCTCGCCGAGGCGGAGCGCGAGGCCCATGCGCTCGGGCCCGTCCTCGGCCCCTACCATTCCGTCGTCGCCGACAACGTCGCGCGGCTTCGCGCCATCTCGGGGCTCGACGAGGTCTCGTTCCACATGTCCGGCACGGAAGCCGTGATGCAGGCGGTGCGCCTCGCGCGCTACCATACCGGCCGGCGCCGGATCGTCCGCTTCTGCGGCTCCTATCACGGCTGGTGGGGCGACGTGCAGCCCGGCATCGGCAACCCGATCCCGGCCCGCGACACCCTCACCCTCGCGGAGATGTCGGACCGCACGCTCGGCGTCCTCGCGGGCCGGCGCGACGTCGCCTGCGTTCTCGTCAACCCGCTTCAGGCGCTCCATCCGAATGCGGGGGCGCCGGCGGATTCCTCGCTCGTCGACAGCTCGCGCCGGGCCGGCTTCGACCGCGCGGCCTATGCCGATTGGCTGCGGCGGCTGCGCGAGGTCTGCACCGCGCGCGGCATCGTGCTGATCTTCGACGAGGTCTTCGTGGGCTTCCGTCTCGCGGCGGGCGGCGCGCAGGAGTATTTCGGCACGAAGGCCGACCTCGTCACCTACGGCAAGTCGCTCGGCGGCGGGCTTCCGGTCGGCGTCCTCTGCGGCAAGGCGGCCCTGATGCGCCGCTTCCGCGAGGACAGGCCCGGCGACATCTGCTTCGCGCGCGGCACCTTCAACTCGCATCCCTATGTGATGACGGCGATGAATGCCTTCCTGCGCCATCTCGAGACGCCGGAGGTTCAAGCGCTCTATCGCGATCTCGATGCGTGCTGGGACGGTCGGGTCGCGCGGCTCAACGAGCGCCTCGCCGAGGAGAGGCTGCCCGTCAGGGTCGCGCATCTCTCCTCGATCTGGACGATCTTCTACGAGCGTCCCTCGCGCTACAACTGGATGTTCCAATATTATCTGCGGGCCGAAGGCCTCGCCCTTTCCTGGGTCGGGACGGGTCGCCTGATCTTCAGCCTCGACTACGGCGAGGCCGACTACACGGCCGTGATGGATCGCTTCGTCGCCGCCGCGCTCCGGATGGAGCGGGACGGCTGGTGGGCCGGCGGCCTCGCCACCAACAAGGACATCCGGCGCCGCATCCTGCGGGAAACGATCGCGGCCTGGCGCGGACGATCCGGTGCAGGGTCCCGGCCGCAGCGCGGCGAGGAGCTTCGCCCGGCACCGACGCCGTAGAGGAGCCGCGACTTACCCTCCCCTGGAGGGGGAGGGTCGACGGCGGAGCCGGCGGGGTGGGGTGAACCCGCCCTTCCTCATCCGCGATGCTCTGCGAGGCGGCCACCGCGCGTCACCCCACCCCGGACCTTCGGTCCGACCCTCCCCCTCCAGGGGAGGGTGAAGGCGGGCTGCATGACGCGCCAAGTCTCGAGTGCCTTCGGCGTCGCTCGACCTCTCCCGCAAGGGGAGAGGTCCGGGCCCATGCCCCTCAGCCTCAAGCGTGGCTGTGGCCTTCGCGCGGATCGATCAGCTCGCCGCGCATCAGGGCGAACGGCGCGCGCCAGTACAGCTTGATGTCGTGGAAGGGGTCGGTGAGGATCTTCGTGCCCCAGACGAGGCCCGTCTGCACGTCACGGGTGACGCAGAGCTGAGCGACGCGGAAGACGAGACCGCCGAGCGCGATGGCGAACCAGATGTAGCCGACATGGCGCACGAGTTCCCAGGTCGACGCGGCCGGGGTGAAGACGCCGAAATAGGTCGGGTCGAACAGCAGCGGCAGCGGCGAGAACACCCAGATCGACATCAGGATGACCTTGCGGAACAGGTTGTAGCCGACCTTGATCTCTTCCTTGTGCTCGTGGCTCGCGTGGTTCACGTGGTCGTATTCGTGCGGCTCGAAGAAGAAGTGGCCGGCCTGGCGGGTCGTCATCGAGAAGAGCCAGCCGATCAGCGCCGCGAGGGCCAGATCCTTGAAGGCGATCACATAGGCCGCGATGAAGCTGATCGCACTGACGAGATGGAGCGCCTGGTTGATCCGGCTGTGGTGATAGTAGCGGTGATCGTCCCAGCGCTGGATGCGCAGGGCTTCGCGGAAGCTCGTCATGCGGTTGTCCTTTCTTGGTTCGGCTTGCGGAAACGGATGAGGGAGAAATGGCCGAGCGGCGGCAGCGGGCGGTGCTCGACGATCTCGATGCCGCGCGAGCGCGCCCAGCTTTCGTAGCGCGACCAGGGGAACTCGGTGCGCCAGCCGAGCCGGGCGGTGATCGGCATCAGCGCCTTCTCGATCGTGCCGCGCAGGCCCGTCTCGGCGCCGATGCGGCTCGTCAGGATGATCTCGCCTTCGGGCCGCACGACGCGGACGAACTCGTCGAGCGCGACCTCGGGGTTCGGCACGGCCGTGACGACATATTGGGCGACGACGACATCGAAGCTGTCATCGGCGAAATCGAGCCGCTCGGCATCGCCGACGGCCAGCCCCTCGACATGGCGCAGGCCCTGCTCCTTCACGCGCTGGCGCGCCTTGTCGAGCATCGGATCCGACAGGTCGATGCCGAAGACACGCATCGTGCGGGGATATTGCTCCAGCGAGATGCCGGTGCCGACACCGACCTCCAGCACCCGGCCGCCGACGCGCGCGGCGGCCTCGACGGAGACGGAGCGCCCCCGGGCGAAGACCGGCCCGAAGACGAGATCGTAGATCGGCGCCCAGCGGTCATAGGCCTTGGCGACGCCTTCGGTATGCATGCTCACGACAGGTCCGCTCCCATTCAGGCCGCCGCCCGCATGGTCGCGGGGCGGATCAGCGCATGGCCCATGTTGCGCACGAACTGGTGCGCGCTGCGGTCCCAGGACCGCGTCAGAGCAAAGTCGCGGCAGGCCTGGCGCGGGATGGCGAGCGCCCCCCGGCAAGCCGCCGCGAGATCGTCGTCGAGCACGCCGACGCCCGTCCCGCCCACGACGTCGCGAGGCCCGGTGACGGGGAAGGCGGCGACGGGCACGCCGGAGGCGAGCGCCTCGAGCTGGACGATGCCGAAGGTGTCCGTGAGGCTCGGAAAGACGAAGACGTCGGCCGCGGCGATGTGGCCGGCGAGGCGCTCGCCCTCCATCGCGCCGAGGAAATGCGCGTCGGGGAAGCGGCTCTTCAGCTCGGGAAGCTGAGGCCCCTCCCCGATCACGACCTTCGAGCCCGGCAGATCGAGCGAGAGGAAGGCGGCGAGGTTCTTCTCGACGGCGATGCGACCGACATTGAGGAAGATCGGCCGCGGCAGATCGAGCGGGAGACGCGCCTTCGGCGTGAAGAGGTCGGTGTCGACACCGCGCGTCCAGAGGCCCAGCTTGCGGAAGCCATGGCCGCGCAGCTCGCTCATGAGCGAGGCGGTCGAGGCCATCGTCACGCGGGCGGCGGCGTGGAAGCGGCGCAGCAGCCAGTAGCTCGCCGCCTCCGGCAGCCGGAACCGCGCCGAGACGTATTCGGGGAACTTCGTCATGAAGCTCGTCGTGAAGGGCAGGCCTCGCCGACGGCAGTAGCGGCGCACGCTGAAGCCGATCGGCCCCTCGGTCGCGATGTGGATCGCATCGGGCTGGGCGGCTTCGATCCGGCGCGCGATCTCGGCCGGATTGGGGAGCGCCACGCGGAGATCCGGATAGGTCGGCAGCGGAACGGTCGTGAAGCCGTCCGGCGAGAGGAAGACGATCTCGGTGCCGAACTTGGCCGCGCTCCGCTGCAGCGCGGTGAGCGTGCGCACGACGCCGTTCACCTGCGGATGCCAGGCATCGGTGGCGACGAGAATGCGCATCGGCTCGCAACTCCCAAGGTCAGGCGGCTCTCCGCCGGGACGGCCCCGGGACCACGGCGCCACGCAACCGTCGCGGCGCCGTCGTCCAAGTGCCGACCTTGTCGTCGCGGGGTATGGCAGGCCGATAACAGCGGCGTGACGTCTGCAAGGAGGTTGGGTGAAAGGCTGCGGACGGGCGCGACGCCGGCCGCGAGCAACAAAAAGGCCGCCCGGAGGCGGCCTTTTCGACGAACCGGCCGAAGCCGGATCGGATCACTCTGCGGCGGAGGGAATCTCGCCGAGCTGGGCCTGAGCCTCGGCCATGCGGGCCGCGGCCTCGGCGTTGCGCTGCGCGAGGATGAGCTCGTCGCGACGCGTCGCCACCTGGCGGATCTGCGTGTTGATGGCGCCCGTGCCCGCCGGGATGAGCGAGCCGACGATCACGTTCTCCTTCAGGCCCTCGAGCGTATCGACCTTGCCGTTCACGGCAGCCTCGGTCAGCACCCGCGTCGTCTCCTGGAAGGAGGCGGCGGAGATGAAGGACCGCGTCTGCAGCGACGCCTTGGTGATGCCGAGGAGGACGGGCACGCCGATGGCGGGCTTCTTCTTCTCGGTCGCGAGCTGCTCGTTGATCTCCTCGAGTTCGAGCCGGTCCATCTGCTCGCCGGTGAGAAGCTCCGAATCGCCCGATTCGGTGATCTCGACCTTCTGCAGCATCTGCCGGACGATCACCTCGATGTGCTTGTCGTTGATGTTCACGCCCTGGAGCCGGTAGACCTCCTGGATCTCGTTGACGAGGTAGGCAGCAAGCTCCTCCACGCCCTTGATCGCCAGGATGTCGTGCGGCGCCGGGTTGCCGTCGACGATGAAGTCGCCGAGCTCGACCTGGTCCCCGTCCTGAAGGTGGATGTGCTTGCCCTTCGGGATCAGGTACTCGACCGCGTCCGAGCCGTCATGCGGGGTGAGCGTCAGCCGGCGCTTGTTCTTGTAGTCGCGGCCGAACTGGATCGTTCCCGACTTCTCGGCGATGACGGCCGCATCCTTCGGACGCCGCGCCTCGAACAGCTCCGCGACGCGCGGCAGACCGCCGGTGATGTCGCGGGTCTTGGCCGAGTCGGTCGAGACGCGGGCGAGCACGTCACCCGCCTTGACCTGGGAGCCCGGATCGACCGACAGCACCGCGTCGACCGGCAGCAGGTAGCGCGCATCGCTGCCGCGGGCGAGCTTGGCGATCTTGCCGGACTTGTCCGTGATCGTCAGCGCGGGCTTGAGGTCCGAGGTCCGGGCCGAGCCGCGCCAATCGATGACGAGACGCTTCGAGATGCCCGTCGCCTCGTCGGTCGTCTCCGTCATGGACATGCCGTCCACGAGGTCCTCGTAGCCCGCGACGCCGTCGATCTCGGTCAGGATGGGACGGGTATAGGGGTCCCATTCCGCGATGCGCTGGCCGCGCTTGACCTGGTCGCCGTCGTCGACCTTGAGCTTGGAGCCGTAGAGGATGCGGTGGACCGCCCTCTCCTGCCCGTCCGCCCCGACGATGACGACCGA
Organism: Enterovirga rhinocerotis; assembly: GCF_004363955.1. Taxonomy (GTDB): domain Bacteria; phylum Pseudomonadota; class Alphaproteobacteria; order Rhizobiales; family Beijerinckiaceae; genus Enterovirga; species Enterovirga rhinocerotis. The sequence continues at coordinate 658,660 of NZ_SNZR01000011.1, read as the reverse complement.
GTTGTTGCGGCCGACCGCGACGAGATCGCCGTCCGAGTTCTTCGCGATGGCCTTGTTGCGGATGCGTACCGTGCCGTCGAAGCCGGATTCCACGAAGGACTGGTCGGCGATCGTCGCCGCGCCGCCGATGTGGAAGGTCCGCATCGTGAGCTGCGTGCCCGGCTCGCCGATCGACTGCGCCGCGATGACGCCGACGGCCTCGCCCATGTTGACGGGCGTGCCGCGGGCGAGGTCGCGCCCGTAGCAGGTGGCGCAGACGCCGTTCTTCGAGGCGCAGACGAGCACGGAGCGGATCTTCACCTCGGTGATGCCCGCGGCGGTGATCGCCTCGATGTGCTTCTCCTCGATCATGGTCGTGCGGGCCGGGACGATGACGGTCCCGTCCGGAGCGACCACGTCCTCGGCGACGAAGCGGCCGATGATGCGCGAGGCGAGCGAGGCCACGATCTGGCCCGCATCGATGATCGCGCGCATCGAGATGCCCTTCTCCGTGCCGCAATCGGCTTCACGGATGACGGCATCCTGCGCCACGTCGACGAGACGACGGGTGAGGTACCCCGAGTTCGCGGTCTTCAACGCCGTGTCCGCGAGACCCTTCCGGGCGCCGTGGGTGGAGTTGAAGTACTCGAGCACGTCGAGGCCTTCCTTGAAGTTCGAGATGATCGGGCTCTCGATGATCTCGCCCGAGGGCTTGGCCATCAGGCCGCGCATGGCGGCGAGCTGCTTCATCTGCGCCGGCGAGCCGCGGGCGCCCGAATGGCTCATCATGAAGATCGAGTTGACCGGCTTGTCGCGGCCCTGATCGTCCTTCTGGACCGAGGAGATGCGGTTCATCATCTCGCCGGCGAGCCGGTCCGAGCACTTCGCCCAGGCGTCCACCACCTTGTTGTACTTCTCGCCCTGGGTGATCAGGCCGTCCTGGTACTGCTGCTCGTAATCCTTCGCGAGGGCACGGGTCTCCTCGACGATCGACCACTTGTTGTCCGGCACGACCATGTCGTCCTTGCCGAACGAGATGCCCGCCTTGAACGCGTGGTGGAAGCCGAGCGCCATGATGCGATCGCAGAAGATCACCGTCTCCTTCTGCCCGCAATTGCGGTAGACGGCGTCGATCGTCCCCGAGATCTCGCGCTTCGTCATCAGCTTGTTGACGACGTCGAACGGCACCTTCGGGTGGCGCGGCAGCACGCGCGACAGGATCACCCGGCCGGGCGTCGTGTCGTAGAAGCGCGTCACGGGCTTGCCGTCCTCGCCGAGACCCTCCCAGCGATAGCGGATCTTCGTGTGGAGGTGGATGACCTTCTCGTGCAGCGCGTGCTCGAGCTCGCCGAAATCGGCGAAGGCCTTGCCTTCACCCGGCGCGCCCTCGGCGACGATCGAGAGGTAGTAGAGGCCGAGCACGATGTCCTGCGAGGGCACGATGATCGGGTGACCGTTCGCCGGGTGCAGGATGTTGTTCGTCGACATCATGAGGACGCGCGCCTCGAGCTGCGACTCGAGCGACAGCGGCACGTGGACCGCCATCTGGTCGCCGTCGAAGTCCGCGTTGAAGGCGGCGCAGACCAGCGGGTGAAGCTGGATCGCCTTGCCCTCGATCAGGACCGGCTCGAAGGCCTGGATGCCGAGACGGTGCAGCGTCGGCGCCCGGTTCAGCATGACCGGGTGCTCGCGGATGACCTCGTCCAGGATGTCCCAGACCTCCGGCTTCTCCTTCTCGACGAGCTTCTTGGCCTGCTTGACGGTGGCCGAGAAGCCCTTGGCGTCGAGCTTGGCGTAGATGAAGGGCTTGAACAGCTCGAGCGCCATCTTCTTGGGCAGCCCGCACTGGTGCAGCTTCAGCTCCGGCCCGACCACGATGACCGAGCGGCCCGAATAGTCGACGCGCTTGCCGAGCAGGTTCTGCCGGAAGCGGCCCTGCTTGCCCTTCAGCATGTCGGCGAGCGACTTCAGCGGACGCTTGTTGGCGCCCGTGATGACGCGACCGCGCCGGCCGTTGTCGAACAGCGCATCGACCGCTTCCTGAAGCATGCGCTTCTCGTTGCGGATGATGATGTCGGGCGCGCGCAGCTCGATCAGCCGCTTCAGGCGGTTGTTGCGGTTGATGACGCGGCGGTAGAGGTCGTTGAGGTCGGACGTGGCGAAGCGGCCGCCGTCCAGCGGGACCAGCGGGCGCAGGTCCGGCGGGATGACGGGGACGACCGTCAGGATCATCCATTCCGGCTTGTTGCCCGAATTCTGGAAGGCCTCGATGATCTTGAGGCGCTTCAGCAGCTTCTTGGGCTTCAGCTCGGAGGTCGTCGTCTCGATCTCGTGCCGGATGTCGACCGCGATCTTCTCGAGGTCGAGATCGATCAGCAGCTTGCGGATCGCCTCGGCGCCGATCAGCGCCGTGAACGAATCCTGGCCGTACTCCTCCTGAGCGCGGATGTACTCGTCCTCGGAGAGGAGCTGACGGTCCTTGAGCGGGGTCAGGCCCGGCTCGATGACGCAATAGGATTCGAAATAGAGGATCCGCTCGAGATCCTTCAGCGTCATGTCGAGCAGGAGGCCGATGCGCGAGGGCAGCGACTTCAGGAACCAGATATGGGCGACGGGCGCGGCGAGCTCGATATGGCCCATGCGGTCGCGCCGGACGCGCGCCAGCGTCACCTCGACGCCGCACTTCTCGCAGATGACGCCCTTGTACTTCATGCGCTTGTACTTTCCGCACAAGCACTCGTAATCCTTGATGGGACCGAAGATGCGGGCGCAGAACAGCCCATCCCGCTCCGGCTTGAAGGTGCGGTAGTTGATCGTCTCGGGCTTCTTGATCTCGCCGTACGACCAGGAGAGAATCTTCTCCGGCGACGAGATCGAAATCTTGATCTGATCGAAGCTCTGCGGCTGGGCCGCCTGATTGAACAGATTCATGACTTCTTGGTTCATGATCTTCTCCTCGCTCCTTCGCCGCCGGGCGAAACCCGTCCGGCAAAGGCGACACCGTGGTGCCTGAATTCCTGTCATCCCGGGCGCGCCGAGCGCGACCCGGGACCGTTCTCCGAGAGCGTGCGACGGACGGTCCCGGCGCTCCGCTACGCTCCGGCCGGAATGACGGCCGGAGCGTCGCCCGTCACTCGGCCGCTTCGGCCGGAGGCAGTTCGCCCGGACCCTTCTTCGCCGAGTTGAGCTCGACGTTGAGGCCGAGGGAGCGCATCTCCTTGACCAGCACGTTGAAGCTCTCCGGGATGCCGGATTCGAAGGCGTCGTCGCCGCGCACGATGGCCTCGTAGACCTTCGTGCGGCCGGCCACGTCGTCCGACTTCACCGTCAGCATCTCCTGCAGCGTGTAGGCCGCGCCGTAGGCTTCGAGCGCCCAGACCTCCATCTCGCCGAAGCGCTGTCCGCCGAACTGCGCCTTGCCGCCCAGCGGCTGCTGGGTGACGAGCGAATACGGGCCGATCGAGCGGGCGTGGATCTTGTCGTCGACGAGGTGGTGCAGCTTCAGCATGTAGATGTAGCCGACGGTCACCTTGCGGTCGAAGGCCTCGCCCGTGCGTCCGTCATACAGCGTCGACTGACCCGACCGATCGAGACCCGCCTGCTCCAGGAGGTTCTCGATGTCGATCTCCTTCGCGCCGTTGAAGACGGGCGTCGCGATCGGCACGCCGCGGCGCAGGTTCTGGCCCATCTCGGCCAGCTCCTGATCCGACATGCCCTCGAGCGAGGCACCCTCGCCGACGATCTCGCGCATCCGGGCCTGGAAGCGCGCACCGTCATGCGCCCTCTGATAGGCGTCGACGGCCTGGGACACCTGCCGGCCGAGGCCGGCGGCAGCCCAGCCGAGATGCGTCTCGAGGATCTGCCCGACATTCATGCGCGAGGGCACGCCGAGCGGGTTCAGCACGATATCCGCATGCGTCCCGTCCTCCAGGAACGGCATGTCCTCGATCGGCACGATCTTGGACACGACGCCCTTGTTGCCGTGACGGCCGGCCATCTTGTCGCCCGGCTGGATCTTGCGCTTCACCGCCACGAAGACCTTGACCATCTTCATGACGCCGGCCGGCAGCTCGTCGCCGCGCTGCAGCTTCTCGACCTTGTCGAGGAAGCGCTGCTCGAGGCGCTTCTTCGACTCGTCGTACTGCTTCTGCATCGCCTCGAGCTCGATCATCGTCTTGTCGTCGAGCACGGCGAACTGCCACCACTGGGAGCGCGGATACTCGTCGAGCACCGCGCGGCTCAGGGTCGTGTCCTTGCGGAAGCCCTTCGGCCCCGCGACGCCCTGCTGCCCGTCCAGCACCTCGGCGAGGCGGGCATAGGTGTTGCGGTCGAGGATCGACTGCTCGTCGTCGCGGTCCTTGGCGAGGCGCTCGATCTCCTCGCGCTCGATCGCCTGGGCGCGCTCGTCCTTGTCGACGCCGTGCCGGTTGAAGACGCGGACCTCGACGATGGTGCCGGTCACGCCCGGCGGGACGCGGAGCGAGGTGTCGCGGACGTCGGACGCCTTCTCGCCGAAGATGGCGCGGAGGAGCTTCTCCTCCGGCGTCATCGGGCTCTCACCCTTCGGCGTGATCTTGCCGACGAGGATGTCGCCGGCATGGACCTCGGCGCCGATATAGACGATCCCGGCCTCGTCGAGGTTCTTCAGCGCCTCTTCCGACACGTTCGGAATGTCGCGCGTGATCTCCTCCGGCCCGAGCTTCGTGTCGCGCGCCGCGACCTCAAACTCCTCGATATGGATCGAGGTGAAGACGTCGTCCTTCACGATCCGCTCGGAGAGCAGGATCGAGTCCTCGAAGTTGTAGCCGTTCCACGGCATGAACGCGACGAGCACGTTCCGGCCGAGGGCCAGCTCGCCGAACTCCGTCGAGGGGCCGTCGGCGATGATGTCGCCCTTGCCCACGACGTCGCCGACGCGCACCAGCGGCTTCTGCGTGATGCAGGTCGACTGGTTCGAGCGCTGGAACTTCTGCAGCCGGTAGATGTCGACGCCCGGACGGGTCGGGTCCATCTCGCCGGTGGCGCGGATGACGATACGGGTCGCGTCGACCTGGTCGACGATGCCCGCGCGCCGCGCGCCGATGGCGGCGCCGGAATCGCGCGCGACCACCGCTTCCATGCCGGTGCCGACGAAGGGCGCATCCGCCTTCACGAGCGGCACGGCCTGACGCTGCATGTTCGAGCCCATGAGGGCGCGGTTCGCGTCGTCGTTCTCGAGGAACGGGATGAGCGCGGCCGCGACCGAGACGAGCTGCTTCGGCGAAACGTCCATGAGATCGACGCGGTCGCCGGGCACGACCACGACCTCGCCCGCCTTGCGGCAGACGACGAGATCGTCGGTGAGCTGGCCGCTGCCGTCCATGGCCGCGTCGGCCTGCGCGACGTGATACTTCGCCTCCTCCATCGCGGAGAGGTAGATCACCTCGCTCGTCACCTGCCCGTCCTTCACCTTGCGGAAGGGCGTCTCGATGAAGCCGTACTTGTTGACGCGCGCGAAGGTCGCGAGCGAGTTGATGAGGCCGATATTCGGGCCTTCCGGCGTCTCGATCGGGCAGATGCGGCCGTAATGGGTCGGGTGCACGTCGCGCACCTCGAAGCCGGCGCGCTCACGCGTCAGACCGCCCGGGCCGAGCGCCGAAAGACGACGCTTGTGCGTGACTTCCGAGAGCGGGTTCGTCTGGTCCATAAACTGCGAGAGCTGCGAGGAGCCGAAGAACTCGCGCACGGCGGCGGCCGCCGGCTTCGCGTTGATCAGGTCCTGCGGCATGACCGTGTCGATATCGACCGAGGACATGCGCTCCTTGATCGCGCGCTCCATGCGCAGGAGGCCGACGCGGTACTGGTTCTCCATGAGCTCGCCGACCGAGCGCACCCGGCGGTTGCCGAGGTGGTCGATGTCGTCGATCTCGCCCTTGCCGTCGCGGAGGTCGACCAGCGCCTTGATGACCGCGAGCATGTCCTCGCGGCGCAGGGTCCGCTGAGTGTCCGGCGCGTCGAGGTCGAGGCGCATGTTCATCTTCACCCGGCCGACGGCCGAGAGGTCGTAGCGCTCGCCGTCGAAGAACAGCGAGTTGAACATGTTCTCCGCCGTCTCGAGCGTCGGCGGCTCGCCGGGGCGCATGACGCGGTAGATGTCGAACAGAGCGCCCTCGCGGCCGATGTTCTTGTCGACGGCGAGCGTGTTGCGGATGTAGGGGCCGACATTGACGTGGTCGATGTCGAGGACCGGGATCTCCCCGACGCCCGCTTCGGTCAGCGCCGCGAGAAGCTTCTCGGTGATCTCCTCGCCGGCCTCGGCATAGATCTCGCCCGTCTTCATGTTGACGAGGTCTTCGGCGACGTACTGGCCGTAGACGTCCTCCTCGGTCACGCGAAGGGCCTTGAGGCCCTTCTCGGCGAGCTGGCGCGCCTGACGGACGGTCAGCTTCTTGCCGGCCTCGAGGACGACCTCGCCGCTATCGGCGTCGATGAGGTCGGTCACGGCCTTGAAGCCGCGCATCTTCTCGGGATCGAAGGGCGCGCGCCAGCCGTTCTTGTCGAGGCTGTAGATGACCCGCTCGTAGAAGCGCTCGAGGATCTCCTCGGAATCGAGGCCGAGCGCGTACATCAGCGACGTGACCGGGATCTTCCGCTTCCGGTCGATGCGCGCATGCACGATGTCCTTGGCGTCGAACTCGATGTCGAGCCAGGAGCCGCGATAGGGGATGATGCGGGCGGCGAAGAGCAGCTTGCCCGACGAATGGGTCTTGCCCTTGTCGTGGTCGAAGAACACGCCCGGCGAGCGGTGCATCTGCGAGACGATGACGCGCTCGGTGCCGTTGACGATGAAGGTGCCGTTATCCGTCATGAGCGGCATCTCGCCCATGTAGACGTCCTGCTCCTTGATGTCCTTGACGGACTTCGCCTGCGTATCCGGATCGACATCGAACACGATGAGGCGCAGCGTCACCTTGAGGGGCGCCGAGAAGGTCATGCCGCGCTGACGGCACTCGTCCACGTCGTATTTCGGCGGCTCGAAGGTGTACTTGACGAATTCGAGCAAGGCGGTCGAGGCGAAGTCGGAGATCGGGAAGACCGACTTGAAGACCGATTGCAGGCCCTCGTCCGGACGTCCGCCCTTCGGCTCGTCCACCATCAGGAACTGGTCGTAGGAGGCCTTCTGAACCTCGATCAGGTTCGGCATCTCGGCCACTTCGGCGATCTTGCCGAAGAATTTACGGATCCGCTTGCGCCCTGCCAGCGTGCTGCCCATTTGGCCCTCGTCCTCAGAAACGTCTGGCCGGGCGCCCCGGAAAATGCTCGCTCGAAGCATCGTCGGGGCGCCGGGTCAGACGTCGGCGGTATCCCGCCTCGGTTTCGTTTCGTTCCCGCGATTTGGAAACGACGGAGCGGCCCCGGGCGCGAAGCCCGAGACCGCCGTTCTTATCTATCCCTATCCCGCCGTCATGGCCGGATTCGATCCGGCCATCCAGAGGGCGGCGGAGCAGCGGCGCGAGACCTTTCGATCTCTGCTCCGCTCCGCCGGAGGATGGTCCTCAAGCTCGCCGTCGGCTTACTTGAGCTCCACCTTGGCGCCAGCCTTCTCGAGCTGGGCCTTGAGCTTGGCGGCGTCGTCCTTCGACACGCCTTCCTTGACCGGCTTCGGAGCGCCTTCGACCAGGTCCTTGGCCTCCTTGAGGCCGAGGCCGGTGATCGCGCGGACCTCCTTGATGACCTCGATCTTCTTGTCGCCGGCGGCGGCGAGAACGACCGTGAACTCGGTCTGCTCCTCGACGGCCGGAGCGGCAGCGCCACCACCGGCGGGGCCGGCGACGGCGACGGCGGCCGCAGCCGACACGCCCCACTTCTCTTCGAGCATCTTGGCGAGCTCAGCCGCCTCGAGCACGGTCAGCGACGACAGATCGTCAACGATTTTCGCAAGATCAGCCATAATGTAGGTATCCTTGAACGGTTCGAACAGATGCCGCGCGAGAGCGCACGGCGTCGCGTTGAGGTGGGATCAGGCCGCCTCGTCCTTCGCGGCATAGGCTCCGAACACCCGAGCGAGCTTCGCTGCGGGGGCGTTGGCGAGCTGAGCGAGCTTGGTAGCGGGGGCCTGGATGAGGCCGACCAGCTTGCCGCGCAGTTCGTCGAGCGAGGGGAGCGTCGCGAGCGAGCGCACCCCGTTCGGGTCCAGTGCGGTCGTACCCATCGCTCCGCCGAGGATGACCAGCTTGTCGTTGGTCTTGGCGAAGTCGACGGCGACCTTGGGCGCCGCGACCGGATCGCTGGAATAGGCGATCAGGGTGGGACCCTTCATCAGGGTCCCGATGGACGCGACGTCCGTGCCTTCGAGGGCGATCTTGGCGAGCCTGTTCTTGGCGACCTTCACCGTGGCGCCGGCCTGCTTCATCTGCGCGCGCAGCTTCTGCATGTCGGCAACGGTGAGGCCTTTGTAGTGGGCCACGACGACGACGGCGGTATCGCTAAACACGCCGTTGAGCGTCGTGACGAGCTCGCGTTTCGCTGCTCTATCCACTGGCTCACTCCGTTAGACGGACCATCGATCGGTCCGCCGGCTACGAATGCCGCCCGGGCGATTGCCCGAACGACGATGAGAGCCCTGTCCACCCCGCCTGGAAGACCCCCAGGCTGGGCGAGATGGTTCGAACCGTCTACAACCCGCCGCGTCTCCGCGGCGGTGATTCGGCTTCCCCGTCTATGCAGGCGAATATTAAGCACTCCGGGCCGAAGCCCTTCGCGCGCCTGCAGTCTCGGACAGGACGTGGCCGGATCGGATGAAAGAGGAAACCTCTCGGTCCGCCGGCCGTCCATCCAACCGGAAACCCGGCTGGAATGCGAAAACGATCACCGGTTCGGAATGAACCGCCGACCGCTTAAATTGAGAGACATGAATCGTCTCATATAGCCTTGCATAGGCGATGCCAAGTCCGGAATTGCGGGTCTCCCCCGCGCCATGGTCTCGACAGCGCCCCGGAACCGGTTGCCGGGGTCCGAGGGTGCGTTGCAGCACACCCATGGCCGCGACGGGCATGGGAAGCGGAATACCGAGACCGTGCGGACGTCTCCCGCACATCCATCACGAAAGGTCCATCATGAAGCATTCGATGAAAGCCATCCTCCTGGCCGCGACGCTCGGCCTCGCCGGTCCGGCTTTCGCGCAATCGCCCTCGGACGTGCCCGCCGGGACCTACCGGCTCGACCCGAGCCATGCCAGCCTGACCTGGCGCGTGAAGCATCTCGGCCTGTCGAACTACACGGCGCGCTTCTCGAAGCTCGACGCCACGCTGACCTACGACCCGAAGGATCCGACGAAGAGCAAGCTCACCGCGAGCGTCGATCCCGCCTCGGTCAAGACCGATCTCACGACGCCGAAGGATTTCGACCAGGAGCTTCGCGACGATCCCCGCTTTTTCAAGGTCGCGAAATTCCCCGAGATCAAGTTCGTGTCGACGAAGCTCGAGAAGACGGGCGACAAGACCGGCCGCATGGCGGGCGATCTGACCTTCATGGGCGTCACGAAGCCCGTCACGCTCGACGTGACCTTCAACGGATCGTTCAAGGAGCATCCGATGACCAAGAAGGCCGCCCTCGGCTTCTCGGCGACCGGGGTCGTCAAGCGGTCTGAATTCGGTCTCGACGCCATGATCCCCTTCATCGGCGACGACGTGTCGATCGCGATCGAGGCCGAGTTCCAGCAGCCGTGAACACCGCTCCGGCCTCGGGAACGACAAGCGCGGGCCACGGCCCGCGCTATTCGGCGCTCGCCATCGCATTCCATTGGACGATCGCCGTCCTCGTCCTCGGCCTGATCGCCTCGGGCTGGTGGATGACGGGCGCGATCCGCGATCCCCAGCGCCAGGCCGTCGCCTACGACGTCTACCAGCTCCACAAGGCGTTCGGCCTGTGCGTGCTGCTGCTGACCCTCGCACGCCTCGGCTGGCGTCTCGGCCACCGGCCGCCTCCCCTCCCCGCCCATATGCGCCCGATCGAGCGCTTCGGCGCCCATGCGGCGCATGTCGCGCTCTATGCCCTGACCCTCGCGGTGCCTCTCCTCGGCTGGGCCATGGTCTCGGCGAGCCCGCTCGGGCTGCCGACCGTGCCCTTCGGGCTGTTCGAATGGCCCCATCTGCCCGTCCTCGGACCGCAGGACGATCCCGCGTCCGTCGAGGCGGGCTTCAAGCTCGGCCACGAGGTCCTGGCCTATTCCGCCGCAGCGCTCGTCGTCCTGCACGTCGCGGCGGCCCTCAAGCATCACTTCGTCGATCACGACGGCCTTCTCGGGCGCATGCTGCCCTTCGGCGGCGGCGCCGCCTCCTCCTGAACCAGACGAGATCCTCCGATGCGCCTGTCTGCCCGCCCGCTCGCCGCCCTGGTCTTCGCCTCCGTCTGCGGCTGGGCCTCCTCCTCCCTCGCCGCGACCTGGCTGATCGATCCGGGCCGGAGCGAGATCGCGTTCTCGGGCACGCATTCCGGGCGCGCCTTCAAGGGCGTCTTCCAGAAATGGACCGGCACGATCGATTTCGATCCGGACATCCCGGAGACGGCGAAGATCGAGATCGTCGTCGACCTCGCCTCGGCCAAGACGGGCGACGCGACCTACGACCGGACCCTGCCGCAGAAGGATTGGCTCGACACGGCGGCATCGGCGAAGGCGACCTTCACCACCTCCGCGGTCCGCCGGGGTGAGGCGCCCGGCCAATACGTCGCGGATGGCAGCCTCACCCTTCGCGGCAAGGCTGCGGCCGTCACGCTCCCCTTCACGCTCACGATCGACGGCGACAAGGCGGAGATGTCGGGCCGCGCGCAGCTCCGCCGGCTGGATTTCGGTATCGGCCAATCGTCGGATGCGGGCGGATCGTGGGTGTCGGTCGACATTCCCGTCGAGGTGAAGGTCTCCGCCACGAAGCAGTGACGGCGGGACTCTCCCGTCCGCGCCGGCACGGAGCCGGAAACAGAAAGGGCGCCGGCATCACTGCCGGCGCCCTTTCGATTCGAAGCCGTTCAGAGAAGGCCGTCATGTCACGGACACGACGGCCTGCTCTCGCTTAACGTGATCGCATGCCGTGATCGGAAAACCGGAACCCACTTTTCCGCGGCATGCTCAGCATCAGGCCGTGACGGTGGCCACGTCGACCTTGACCCCGGGGCCCATGGTCGAGGAGACCGCGATGCCCTTGAGGTAGGTGCCCTTGGCGCCGGCGGGCTTGGCCTTGACGACCGCGTCCACGAAGGCGCGCAGGTTCTCGGCCAGCTTGTCGTCGCCGAACGAGACCTTGCCGATGCCGCCATGCACGATGCCGGCCTTCTCGACGCGGAACTCGACGGCGCCGCCCTTGGCGTCCTTGACGGCCTGGGTGACGTTCATCGTGACCGTGCCGACGCGCGGGTTCGGCATCAGGCCGCGCGGGCCCAGCACCTTACCGAGGCGGCCGACGAGGCCCATCATGTCCGGGGTCGCGATGCAGCGATCGAAATCGATCGTGCCGCCCTGGACGGTCTCGAGCAGGTCTTCCGCACCGACGATGTCGGCACCGGCCGCCTTGGCCTCGTCGGCCTTGGCGCCGCGCGCGAAAACCGCGACGCGGACCGTACGGCCCGTGCCGTTCGGCAGGTTGCAGACGCCGCGGACCATCTGGTCGGCGTGACGCGGATCGACGCCGAGATTCATCGCGATCTCGAGCGTCTCGTCGAACTTCGCGCTCGCACGCGACTTGATCAGCGCCACCGCCTCGTCGAGCGGGTAGAGCTTGTTGATGTCGACACCCTCGCGGGCGGCGCGGATGCGCTTTCCAGCCTTAGCCATATCGCCCTCCTCAGCCCGTGATCTCGAGACCCATGGACCGGGCGGAACCCCGGATCATGGCGACCGCCGCATCGACCGACTCGCAGTTCATGTCGACCATCTTCTTCTCGGCGATCTCGCGAAGCTGCGCCTCGGTGATCGAGCCGGCCGAGGCACCCTTGCCGGGCGTCTTCGAGCCGGAAGCGGGCTTCTTGCCGATCTTGAGACCGGCGGCGCGCTTGAGGAAGAACGTGACGGGCGGCTGCTTCATCTCGAAGGTGAAGGAGCGATCCTGATAGGCCGTGATCACGACCGGGATCGGCATGCCCTTCTCGAGCTGCTGGGTCTTCGCGTTGAAGGCCTTGCAGAACTCCATGATGTTCAAGCCGCGCTGACCGAGCGCCGGACCGATGGGCGGCGACGGGTTGGCGGCGCCGGCCGGCACCTGCAGCTTGATGTAGCCGGTAATCTTCTTGGCCACTGGGAAACTCCCGAATGTGCCCCTCCCCGGACTGCCGGTCCGGCTCGCGGCGTTTCAGAAGCCGCGGTGCGATCCCATTCATGGGCCCGGCTGGCGACCGGGCGGGATCTCCCGCGGGTTTGCGTCGCGTAGAAACACGACGCGTTCCCTCTCCCGAGCAGGAGAGGGCTAGGGTGAGGGGCGAGCCCTATCCGAAAGGGACTTGCCCTCACCCGGTCGGCGCCATGCGCCGACTCGACCTCTCCCTCTCGGGAGAGGCAACCTCACTGCTTCTCGACCTGCCCGTATTCGAGCTCGACCGGCGTCGCGCGGCCGAAGATCGAGACGGCGACCTTGACGCGGGCGCGGGCCTCGTCGACCTCCTCGACCGTGCCGTTGAACGAGGCAAAGGGGCCGTCGGCGACGCGGACCGTCTCGCCGATCTCGAAATGGATCGAGGGCTTGGGCCGCTCGATTCCCTCGGCCACCTGGCCCTTGATGCGCTCGGCCTCGGCATCCGGGATCGGCACCGGCTTCGCCTTGTCGGCTCCGAGAAAGCCCGTGACCTTCGGGGTGTTCTTGATGAGGTGGTAGACCTCGTCGGTCAGGTCGCACTTCACCAGCACGTAGCCGGGGAAGAACTTCCGCTCCGTATCGACCTTCCGGCCGCGGCGGACCTCGACGACCTTCTCCATCGGCACGAGCACCTCGTCGAACTTGTCGACGAGATTGCGCTGCTCGGCCTGGTCCTTGATCGACTGGGCGACCTTGTTCTCGAAATTCGAGTAGGCGTGAACGATGTACCAGCGCTTGGCCATGGCCTCAGCTCCCGATGCCGAGCACGAGGCCGACAGCCTTCTGCATGACGAAATCCGCGATGAGGAAGAAGATCGAGGCGAGGATCGCCATCACGAACACCATGGCGCTCGTGATCATCGTCTCCTTACGCGTCGGCCACGTAACCTTCTCGCCCTCGGAGCGGACCTGCCCCAGGAACTCGATCGGCGTGACCCGTCGCTTTTTCTTCTGGACGGCGCCCTGCGGAGCCGCATCTAGCTTAGCCATGTGCCTTGGCCGTGCCTCTTGAACCGTCGGACCAACCGGGAGGGCGCGGCGACCACGAGGTCGACCGCGCACATCACATTCATCCGCGTGGAAGATGGGCCGCCATACAGCAATCGGAAGCCCCTGTCGAGCAAGGCGCGCGCCGCGAGGGCGGAAACGACGTCAGGAACCCGACCACACCCGAACCCTGTTCCGCCCCTCGTTCTTCGACCGGTACAGAGCGGAATCGGCCCGTTCGAGCAGATCCTCCCACGTCGCGGCGTCCGAGCCGACGCCGAAACTCGCGGTCACACGAACCTCCTGGCCGCCGGACAGGTCCAGCGGTGCCGCCGACAGGGTACGGCACAGATCCTCCGCCACCGCCGCGGCGTCGGCGAGAGAGGCATCGCCGATCAGCACCGCGAATTCGTCGCCGCCGAACCGGGCGACCTTGTCCGAGGCCCGGACGCGGGACCTGATCTGCACCGCCACCCAGCGCGCCACCTGATCGCCCGCAGCATGGCCGAAGCGGTCGTTGATCGTCTTGAAATTGTCGACGTCGATCAGGATGAGGCAGGTCTTCCCGATGAGGTCGGCTTTGGCGAGCCGCGCGATCTCGTCCTCCAGTGCACGGCGGTTCATCAGGCCCGTCAGCCCGTCGACCAGCGCGGCGCGTCGCAATTCGCGCGTCATGGCCCGGCGCTCCTGCAGATGAGCGTCCAGCACGTCGATCGCATCGAAAAGGTCGGAGAACTCCCGGGCGTACGATGCGGCGTCCCGGCCGGCCGGGCTGCGCTCGTGGGCCAGGGCGACCACGTCGTCGCGGGCCTGGATCAGCGGCTTCAGAAGCCGCCGCTGCACATACAGGATGGCCCCCACCGCCACGATCACCAGCCCGAGCACGACGGACATCGTCAACCCGGCCATGAGCAGCGCGAGGTCCCGCTTGCGCGCGAGCTTCGCCTCGGCGGCGTCGATCGTGGCGCCCTGCAGCCTCAGGATGGGCTGGAACGTCTCGACGATCCTGCGCGTGTATTCGGTCACGTCGACGGAGTACTCTCCGGACCCGCGCCCCTCGTCGACGATCGCCCCGACGAAGGCCAATCCCTCGCCGAGGAACTTCTGCTCCGTTTCCTGCCTCAGGCGCCTCAATCCCGGCTGACTGTCCAGGAGTGCGTTCGGCACCTCGGTCAGGTTCCAGAGTCCCGCCAGCCGGCCTTCCGCGCGGCGCAACGCAGCCAGGTTCTGGAGCGGGATGGGCTGGCGAAGCGCGAGAGGCCCGACCAGGCTCGCCGCCGATCGGCCCGCATGGTCCCTGAACTCGAGCAGCGCCATTCCCATGAAGATCGCGGGGAAGAGATCCTCATGCGCCTGGAGCAGGTGGCTCGCCCGATGCCGGACGAGGTCACGGAAGCTGTCCCCGGCCCGGAACATGCCCTGGATACCGACCTCGATCGACGCGAGCGTCCGCGTGTCGGCGGGCGCCGCGCGGATTTCGTCGACCAGCCGACGCGCAACGGCCAGATCGGTCTCGGCCGCCCGAAGCGAGATCCGCCAGCCTTCGTGCGGGTCTCTGTCGATCGCGTCCCGAGCGTGAGCGAGCCCCTTGTCGACATGGGCCCGGACCTGATCGAGGGCCGCCCGCACCTCCGCGGTCGGGACCGGTTCGGCCATCGCATTATGCGCGGGGCTGCTTTCCGCCGCGATCCTGTTGGCGACGTCCAGGAGAACGCGGAAATCCTTGAGATCGAGGATGGAGCTGGCGGCGCGTCGAAACCGCTGATGGGACTGTGCCGTCAGGGCGACGCCCAGCACGAACAGGCATGCGATCGCGATGCCTGCTGCCAGTCGAAACCGACGCTCGATACGCAATGCCGCCAAAGCCCCCTCGTGATCGGTCGCGACCGACAACGCTCGCTCGGGACGCCGGAGAGTTAGCAGATCCCGATATCGATCGCTCGGCCTTCGCATCCCCGCGTCCGAAAGCGACGCGCGCTCCGCTTCGCGCATCGTCCGGCCTCGTCCATCTCATCGATTGTCTAAACCCTCGTTCACGCCTCCGCACCCCCGCCCGCCTCGCCAGGCCGTGGAGCCGACGCGCGTCCCGTCGCGAGCGCGCCCCTGCGCAGGCCGGGAACCGGCCGCACGCGATGCTGTTGAGGCTGAACGAATCGCGGGGAATCAACGGGCGTCGAATGTCATGACCAGCGATCAACGTCTGTCGGGCGCCCTCGGCCGGCGGGCCTCCCTCTTCACGCGGCTCTCGCAGGCCGTCTCGCGCTGGGCTGGAAAACCGGCCACCTTCTTCGCGGCAGCGGGGCTGATCGTCGTCTGGGCGGTGTCCGGCCCCGTCTTCGGCTTCAACGATACCTGGCAGCTGGTGATCAACACCTCGACCACCATCGTCACCTTCCTGATGGTCTTCATCATCCAGAACAGCCAGAACCGCGACACCGCCGCGATCCAGATCAAGCTCGACGAATTGCTCTCGAAGGTGGAGGGGGCGCGGCAGGAGCTGATGGACCTCGAGGAGCTCGACGAGAGCAGGCTCGAGGCGATCCGAGAGGACTTCCAGCGGCGGGCGCGGACCGCGCGGGATCAGGATCGCCCGGACGGCGCGGGCTGACCGCCACCGAACGGGTGGCGGACGAGGGAGCCCCGCGACATGAAGCCGGGCGCGGCGCGATCGCGCCGTACCCGGCCCATCCGGTCTCCGATCGGCCCGATGGCGGGCCGGACCTATCCGTGCAGGCCGACGCCGATGAACGAGGCCATCCGCTCGGGCTCGGCCTGGAGCTCCTTCGCGCTGCCCTCGTAGACGACGTGCCCGTTATTGAGGCCGTAGACCCGATCGGCGAAGCTGAGCGCGGCGGCGACGTTCTGCTCCACCACGATCATCGTGCGCCCCTCCGCCGCCAGCGCCCGGCTGACATTGACGAGGTCGCGCACGATCAGCGGGGCGAGCCCCTCGAAGGGCTCGTCCATCAGGATGATGCGCGGGTCGCGGATGAGCGCGCGGCCGATCGACAGCATCTGCTGCTCGCCGCCCGAGAGCGTGCGCCCCCGGGAGGTCCTGCGCTCCTTGAGGCGCGGGAAGACCTCGTAGACGCGGTCGAGCGGCCAGGGCTTCGGAGCCGTCAGCGCGGCGAGCCGAAGGTTCTCCTCCACGGTGAGGCCGCCGAAGATCGCCCGCTCCTCGGGCACGAGTTGCACCCCGACGCGGGCGATGGCCGAAGGCGGCAGGCCGCTGATCGGCTTGCCGTCGAGCCTGATCTCGCCGCTCCGCGGCGAGAGGACGCCCATGATGGTGCGCAACGTCGTCGTCTTGCCGGCGCCGTTCCGGCCCAGCAACGCCACGACCTCCTTCTCGTTCACATGGATCGAGAGATCGAACAGGACGTGAGAGTCCCCGTAGAGCGCATTGATGCGCTCGACCTCGAGCAGGCTCATGAGTGCAGCCCTCCGAGATAGGCGTCCTGGACGGCCTGGTTGCGTGCCACGTCCTCCGCGCTCCCGTCCGCGAGGAGGCGCCCCTCGTAGAGAACGGTGATGCGGTCGGCGAGTTGGAAGATCGCGTCGAGATCGTGCTCGACGATGACCAGCGTGCGGGACTTGGCGATCGAGCGGATCAGGTCCCGGGTCGCGAGGCGCTCGACGGGGCTCATCCCGGCGAGCGGCTCGTCGAGCAGCAGCACGTTCGGGCTCGTCGCGAGCGCCATGCCGATCTCGAGCCGCCGTTTCTCGCCATAGGCGAGGATGTGGGCCGGCGTCTCGGCCCTCTCGCGCAGGCCGAGCGAGTCGATGACCGTCTCGACCTGGGCCTCGACCTCCGGCAGGCTGCCGGATCGGCGGATCAGATCGAGCTTCATGCGGCCCCGGCTTCGGGCCAGCGCGGCGACGCGCAGGCTCTGACGGACGGTGAGGTTCGGGAAGAGCTGGTTCAGCTGGTTGCTCTTGGCGATGCCGAGCTGTGCCGTGCGGGTGACGCCGAGCCCGGTGATGCGCTCGCCGAACAGGCGTACCTCGCCCGCACTCGGCGAGACCTCGTCGAGCAGCATCTTGAACAGCGTGCTCTTGCCCGCGCCGTTCGGTCCGATCACGGCGTGGATGGTGCCGCGCCGGATCTCGAAGGAGACGTCGTCGACCGCCTTCAGCCCCCCGTAATGGCGGGAGAGACCGCTCGTCGCGAGGGCGACGTCGCCGCTGCCCCGGGACGGTGGCGCAAGCGGCAGCACGATGTCGCGCACGGTCACGGGCGCCGGCTCGGAAGCGGGCTCCCCCGCCGCGGATCCGGCTTCCGACAGCTCGATCGCCTCGGTGCGGGCCTGGGCCGCCTTCACGGCCGCCGCCTCGCGACGCTTGTTCATCCGGTGGATGATCTCGCCGCAGATGCCCCGCCGCAGCCAGATCACGAGCCCGATGAAGGCGATGCCGAGGACGAGCTTCCACAGCGCGCCGAGGCCGGGGATGACCTGGAGGTTGTCGCGCAGCCAGAGCCAGATCGCGGCGCCGACGAGCGGTCCGATCAGCGTGCCGACGCCGCCGACGATGGTCTGGACGACGAGCTGCCCCGAGGTCTCCAGCGAGAAGGCGTCCGGCGGCATGTAGCTCTGGAACGAGCCCAGCATGCCCCCCGCGAGGCCGGCATAGAGCGCGGCGATCACGAAGGCGGCGAGCTTGTAGGCCGACACGTCGTGGCCGAGCATCGCGACGCGCGGCGTGTTCTCGCGGATGGCGAGCAGGATCGAGCCCACCGGCGACATCACGATGCGGCGCGCCAGCGCGAAGCCGATGACGAACGCAACCGCGAGGAGCGCGTACATCGGCAGGCCGGCCGAGATCGTGAGCGCGCTCTCGCCGAAGCCGAGCTTCGGCTGCGGCACGCCCGCGATCCCGTTCTCGCCGCCCGTATAGTCGGACAGGGGCGAGTTCTCGATGAAATAGGCCATCTGCGCGAAGGCGAGCGTGATCATCGTGAAGTAGATGCCGATCCGCCGCACGGCGAGCCAGCCGACGAAGAGGCCGAACAGACCCGCCGCCGCCGTCCCGATGGCGAGGGCGAGCCAGACGCTCGCGACCTTGCCCGAGACGAGGAGATAGGCCGTCACGAAGCCGCCGACGCCGTAGAAGGCGGCCTGGCCGAAGGACAGGAGACCGGTCAGGCCGAAGAGGATGTCGAAGCCGAGGCCGAGGAGGCCCCAGTTCAGTACCCGCGACAGGAGGTCGTAGGAGAAGCCCAACGGGGGCAGGAGAAGCGGTGCCGCGACCAGGACGAGGACGAGGATCGTCTCGGGCAGGACGGCGCGGAGCGCCGGGGGAAGGTTCCTGGTCATACCCGCCCCTCGGAGCCGAAGAGGCCCTGCGGCCGCAGGACGAGGACGAGCGCCATCAGCCCGTAGAGCATCACGTCCGAATAGGCGGAGTTGAACGCGCTCGTGATGCTGATGATCTCGCCCGCGATCAGCCCGCCGACGACGGCGCCGGGAAAGGAGCCGAGCCCCCCGAGCACGATCACCACGAAGGACTGCACCATGAAGGTCGCGCCCATGTCGGGCGAGACGGCGACCACCGGCGCGTACAGCATGCCGGCGAGGCCGACGGCGACGCAGCCGACCGCGAAGACGACGAGGAAAGTGCGCTTCACGTCGATGCCGAGAATGCCGACCATGCCGGGATTCTCGATCCCCGCCCGCACGACGAGGCCGAGCGAGGTCCGGTAGAGGATGAGGTAGAGCGCCAGGAGGATCGCGGCGACCATGCCGATGAGCTGGAGCCGGTAGGTCGGGTACATCAGGAAGCCCATCTCGGTGACGCCCGTCCCCCAGGACGGGACGGGCACGCGCTGGGCATGGCTGCCGAAGACGTTGCGGAGCACCTCAACGAGCACGATGCCGACCCCGTAGGTGACGAGGATCTGGTCCTCGTGCGGGCGGTCGTAGAAGAGGCGGACGATGACGCGCTCGAGCAGGATCCCGAGCACGAGCATGAAGACGGAGCCCATCGCCACCGCGAGGAAGAACGACGAGGTGTATTGGAAGGCGACGAAGATGGCGTAGGCGCCCACGGTGAAGAGGGCACCGTGGGCGAAGTTGAGCACGCCGAGCGTGCCCAGAATGATCGTGAGGCCGCTCGACACGAGGGCGAGCAGCGATCCGAGCGCGAGGCCGTTGAAGGCCTGCGAGAGGAGTGTGGCCCAACTCGGCACGTGAGGCTCCTCAGACCGGGCCGAGCTTGCAGCCGAGCGCGTCCGGCGGGCTCGCCACCTCTTCGCCCGCGACGAGATCGATCACGTCGTAGAAATCCTCCGGGCCCTTCATGGCGGCCGGAGCCTTGCCGCGAAGCACCGCGACCGGTCGCACCGCCTGATGGTCCTCGGCCCGGAAATAGATCTTGCCGAGCGTGGATTCGTAGGGGTTCGCCTTCGAGGATTCGTAGGCCTTGATGACCTCGATCGGGTTGAACGAGCCGG
Source organism: Enterovirga rhinocerotis (assembly GCF_004363955.1). GTDB lineage: Bacteria > Pseudomonadota > Alphaproteobacteria > Rhizobiales > Beijerinckiaceae > Enterovirga > Enterovirga rhinocerotis. The sequence goes on along the minus strand of NZ_SNZR01000011.1, from coordinate 638,923 downwards.
CCCGCTCGACCGTCAGCGCCCAGAGGAAGGCCTGGGTGTAGCCGACATGGGCCGCCCAGCGCGGATGGTACTTGTTCTTGGCGACGAAGCTCTCGACGAAGGACTTGGCGAGCGGGTTCCTGTCCGCGAGGCTCCACCAGAACTCGCAGGTGCCGTAGACGCCCTGCATGATCTCGGCGCCGAGCTCCTTGTCCTGGAAGCCGGAGAGGTTCGGCACCGCCAGCTTCATGCGCTTGAGGACGCCGAACTGCTCGGCCTGCTTGGTCGAGGCGACGGCATCCGCGCCGAAGGCGACGTTCACGAAGACGTCGGCGCCGCTATTGGCGATGTTGAGGAGCGCCGAGGAATAGTCGCTCGTGCCGAGCGGGACCATTTCCTTCGCGACCTGGGTCCAGCCCTGCTCCTTCGAGAAGCGGGCGAAGCTCTCGTAGACGCTGTGGCCGTAGGTGTAGTCGGGGACGAGGAAGGCAGTCTTGATGTTCTTGCCGAGCGACTTCGCGATCACCGGCGCGAGGGCCTTGGAGCCCGAGAAGGCGTTGTGCTGGACGCGGAAGCTGTAGCGCTGGCAGTTCTTGCCCGTGACCTCGTTCGCTCCGGCGACGCCGACGAGGTAGAGGATCTTCTCGCGGTTCGCGAGTTCGGCGAGGGCGATGGCCTCGGCGCTCGAGACCGAGCCCGAGATCATGATGGCCTTGTCGCGCTGGAAGAACTGGGTGGCGGACTGGACCGCGACGTTCGGCTTGCCTTCGGTGTCGGCGACCCGGTAGCGGATCTGCTTGCCGAGAACGCCCTTGCCCTTGAGGCCCCACGCCTTGGCGATATCCCCGCCCTCATTGATCTGCGCGATCGCGAGCTCGTAGCCGAGCTTCTCGTCCTGCCCGTCCGCCGCGAAGATGCCGGTCAGCGGGATGGTGAGGCCGACGAAGACGGAATCCGCGCCGACGCCCTCGGGGAAGTTCCCGACCTTGGCGGGCGCCTGGGCGAGGGCCGGCAGCCCCAGCGACGAGCCGGCCGCTCCGGCGATGCTTCCGAGGACGAGGCGGCGACGATCGAATTCCATGAAATCACTCCTGCGGGGTGGTGCGGGGATGGGAGGCGCGGCCGCTATGCACATTGCGGGCCGCAGAACGAGGGATGGTCAGGCCGCGGGCTCGGGCGGCTCGATGCCGAGGCGCTCGGCGACGCGACGGGCGGTCGCTGCGCGCTGGGCGGTCATCCCGGCGATCGAGCCGCGCATCGCGTCCAGGATCGCGGCCGGGGCCGTCGCGGGGGTCCCCGCCTCGAAGGGGGGCTCCGGCGCATATTGCATGTAGAGCTGGATCGACTGGGCGACCGCATCGCCGCGCAGGAGAGCGGCGACGCGCAGCGCCCCGTCGATCCCGGCGGTCACGCCGGCGGCCGAGGCGAAGGCGCCGTCGATGACGACCCGTTCGTCGACCGGGATCGCCCCGAACCAGGGCAGGAGATGGAAGGATGCCCAATGGGTGGTCGAACGCCGCCCCTTGAGCAGGCCCGCCGCGCCGCAGACGAGCGCACCCGTGCACACGGAATAGACCAGCGTGGCGCCTTCGGCCTGGCGCCGCAGCCATCCGAGGATGGCCTCGTCCTCCATGACCCCTTCCTGTCCGAACCCGCCCGGCACGTGGACGATGTCGAGCTGGCCCGCCTCGTCGAGCGTCGCATCGGGCAGGATGCGCAGGCCCTTCATGTCCGTGACGGGATCGAGGGTCTTGGCATAGCTGCGGAAGGTCGAGTTCGGCAGCCGCGAGAAGACCTCGAACGGCCCGGTGAAGTCGATCTGGTCGATCCCGTCGAACAGGAGCGAGCCGATCGTGAGATGCTTGTCCGAGGGGATCATGCGAGCTCCGAAGGCAGGAGGCGGTCCGCCGTGTCCTCGACGAACGGCTCGGAGCGGTGCCCCTCGCCGCGGAAGGCCGCGGGCGCGAGGCGGCGACGGTCGATCGAGACGTCGAAGATGTCGAAACGGTTGTAGTAGCCGACGACGTCGTGGAACTGCTTCGGCTCGATGCAGGCCGCGAGGTCGATCTGCGCGTAGACGATGCCCTCGTCGGCCTGGAGCGCCTCCCCGATCTGCGCGCCCGTGGGATCGACGAAGAACGACGCGGCCGGAGGCGTCCGGTCGACCACCTCCGCGATCGACGGATCGCGGTCGACGAGGAAGTCGCGGGCGGCCTTGTCGAGCACGCCGGCCGTCACGAGGCCGAAGACCTTGGCCTCGAAGCAATGGGCGGCCGCGCGGATGCGGTTCGCGGCGACGTTGTCGAAATTGCCGCCTCCGGCCGGGCGGCGCGTCGGCCAGATCGGCGGCCAGGTCGAGATGTGGAGCTGCTCGCCCTGGGCCATCAGCGCGTAGCGGGCGAGCGGGTTGGTGTTCTCGCCGCAGATGAGCTGGCCGATCCGCCCGACCGTCGTGTCGACGACGCGCAGGCCCGCGCCGTCTCCCGCCGCCCAGATCAGCTTTTCGTAGAAGGTCGGGACGAGCTTGCGGTGCAGGTTCAGCAGCGCGCCGTCATGGCCGATGATGACGTTCGAGTTCCAGATCGCGCCGCCGCTCGCCCGGGACCGCTCGCTGATCCCCATCGAGACGACGATGCCGAGATCGCGCGCCTCGGCCCGAAGCCTGCCGATCTCGGGTCCGTCCACGAACACCGATTCCGCGCACATCCGCTCGAACAGGTCGTGATTGTCGATCGGTGCCCAGAGCGCCGCCCAGACCGGGAAGGCGGGGATGAAGGTCTCGGGAAATGCGACGAGCGAGGCGCCGTTGCGCGCCGCCTCCCGCATGAGCGAGACGGCCTTCTCGGTCGTCTGTTTCCGATCGAGGAAGACGGGGGCGGCATGGATCGCCGCAGCCTTGAAGGGGGTCTGCATGGACAAGGCGTAACAGGCCGCTCGGCGGCGCTCCTATGCCCATTTTCGCAAAGCTCCTTGCGGATTCCCCGGCGCCGCCGCAGGCTGGTTCGGTTCTTGCTGGAGCCCCGTCATGGCATCGTTCGAGAGCTTCGACTGGGATAACCTCAAGGTCTTCGTCCAAACGGCGCGGGCCGGCAATCTGAGCGCGGCCGCGAAGCGGTTGCGGATCGACCAGTCGACCGTGAGCCGCCGCGTGGCGCAGCTCGAATCCTCGCTCGGCTCCGCCCTGTTCTCGCGCCAGACGAACGGGTTGCGGCTGACGGATCTCGGAGAGCGCCTCCTGCGCCATGCCGAGCGCGTGGAAAGCGCGGTCATCGCGCTGCAGGAGGACATCTCGGACGAGGACGAGGCCATCGCCGGCCGGGTTCGGCTCGCCACGATGGAAGGCATCGCTTCGCTCTATCTCGCGCGCCGGCTGGCCGATCTGAAGCAAAAGCATCCCTGCGTGCAGCTCGAGCTCGTGACCTCGCCGCAGACGGTCTACGTGAACCGGCGCGAGGCGGATCTCTTCCTGAGCTTCTTCCGGCCCGACGGGCGAGGCCTGATCTCGAGCCATGTCGGCCGGTTCCGGCTCTACCTCTACGGCAGTCCCGGCTACCTGGCGGAACGGGGCGTTCCCACCTGCGAGGCCGACCTCGCGAACCACGTCTACGTCTCGTATATCGAGGACCTGATCCAGGTCGACGCGGTGAAATGGCTCGACGACGTCGTCGAGCAACCTGACGTCGTCTTTCACTCGAACAGCATGATCGCGCAGATGAACGCGGCCGCGGGCGGGGCCGGCCTCGTTCTGCTGCCCGAATTCGCCGTCGAGGGCCGGACCGATCTCGTCCAGGTCCTGCCGGAGGCGGTGTCGACGACCCGCGATCTCTGGATCAACGTCCATTGCGACCTGCAATACGCTCAGCGCATCCGCAGCGTCGCCCGCTATCTGGCGGCTCTCTTCGCAGCCGATCCGAAGATGCAGGCAGGGTTGGAGCGCGGCATGCCGGACCCGATGCGCAGCCTGCATCGCCACGAGCGGCACCAGGACCACGCGCGCCGCCCCGCCGGCGCGCGAACGGCTCTCGGCCATGCGACGATCCCTACCCCGAGGGCCGTCGGCGTGCCGTGACGCGGCGAGCGGGACGAAGCGACCAGGCCGCCCGTCAGCGCCGACCGGACGCTCGCCTCACGAGACGACGAAGGGAAGTTTGCGGAGCGCGACCTGGCAGGAACCAGCAAGGCGCCCAAGGCTATCTCCGGACCACCGCCATGATGCGTCGGAGCTGGGGCCTTGGTCTTCGTCTCCGTCTTCGAATATAGGCCTGACAAGACGGCGGAGCATAGCCCGTCTGAGTTCGGTGAGGAAACGCATGGGTACGACGTCGGCGCGGATCACGGGGATTGCCTGTGCCGTTCTATTCACATGCGCGGCGTTGCTGCCTGTGCACGCGCAGCAAGAGGACGGTCTCAAACTCGGCGTGTTGAATGATCTCAGCGGCGCGTTCGCGGATCTCGGCGGCAAGGGGTCCATCATCGCGGCCCAGATGGCCATCGACGATTTCGGCGGCTCGGTGCTCGGCAAGCCGATCACGCTGGTTTCGGCCGACAGTCAGAACAAGCCGGACATCGCGAGCGGCATCGCCCGGCGTTGGTTCGATGTCGATAAGGTCGACGCGATCCTCGATCCCGTGCCGTCCTCCGTCGCGCTCGGCCTGCAGGAGCTCGTTCGCGAGCGAAAGAAGATGATGATCATCGCATCGTCGGGCCTCGCCGACCTGACGGGGAAGCACTGCTCCGGGACCACCTTCCAATGGGCCTACGACACGTCGGTGCTGGCGAAGGGCACGGCCGCGACGGTCGCGAAAAGCGGCCTGAAGAACTGGTACTTCCTCACCGCCGACGTCGCCTTCGGTCACTCGCTGGCGAACGAGAGCAAGGCCGTCGTGACGGCCAACGGTGGCAAGATCGTCGGCGAAGCGCGCCATCCCTATCTGACGTCCGACTTCTCGTCGTTCCTGCTGCAGGCACAAGCCGCGCAGGCCGACGTGATCGCGCTGGCGAATTCCGGCACCGACACGACCAACTCGATCAAGCAGGCCATCGAGTTCGGCGTGACGTCCGGCAAGGCGCGCCTGGTGGCGATGCTGGCCTTCGTCACGGACATCAAGAGCCTCGGCCTCGAACGCTCGCAGGGCCTGCTGCTGACAGAATCCTTCTACTGGGATCTGACGGACGAGACGCGGGCCTGGTCGAAGCGTTTCGCGGAACGCTCCGGAGGCGCCATGCCGTCCATGGCCCACGCCGCGATCTACAGCGGCACGACGCATTACCTGAAGGCCATCGCGGCGGCGGCCACCAAGGACGCGGAGGTGGTCGCGGAGAAAATGAGGGCGACGCCGATCAACGATTTCATGATCCAAAACGGCCAGGCCCGGAAGGACGGCCGGATCGTGCACGACTTCTACCTCTTCGAGGTCAAGGCGCCTGCAGAATCCAAGGGACCGTGGGACCTGTACAAGCTCGTTCGCCGCATCCCGGCCGCCGAGGTGACACCTCCCGAGGGGAGCACCGGTTGCAAGCTGTGAGGTCTGCGACCCACCCCTCCGCCGCGGGTCACGCCGTCCGCGCGCTCCTCTTCGACACCTTCGGGACTGTCGTCGACTGGCGCGCGGGCATCGTGCGCGAGGTCGCCCCGTTCCTCTCGCGCCACGGCATATCCGGACGCGCGGAGGACTTCGCCGACGGGTGGCGCGAACGCTACCAGCCGGCGATGCAGCGCGTGCGCGCCGGCGAGCGTTCCTTCGTCCGGCTCGACGTGATCCATCGCGAGAATCTGGAGGATCTCCTCGTCGCGTGGGGCGCGGAACCCGGTGAGTTGCCCGCCGGGGAGTTGGACGATCTCACGCGGGCCTGGCATCGGCTCGATCCCTGGCCGGACGCCATCGAGGGTTTGAGGCGGCTGCGCGAGCGGTTCGTCGTCGCTCCCCTCTCCAACGGCAACATCGCGCTCCTGACCAACATGGCGAAGCGCGCAGGGCTGCCCTGGGACTGCATCCTGGGCGCAGAGGTGGTGCGAGCCTACAAACCCGATCCGCGAGCCTATCTCGATACCGCCGAGGTCCTGGGCCTGGCGCCGTCGGAATGCATGATGGTGGCCGCCCACAACGACGATCTCGCCGCTGCGGCCTCCGTGGGTCTTCGGACCGCGTTCGTGCGGCGGCCGACGGAGCACGGGCCGACGCAGGCGACAGATCTCGAGCCGACCGGCGCTTGGGATCACGTCGTGAGCGATTTCGTGGAGCTCGCAGCAAGCCTGCGATAGGGCGACCGCCTGATCGATCGGGCCCAAGGCAGTCCTCGAGGAGGATGCCCCGAAGGCCGGCCTCCATCGCCCCTCTCGCGGAGCCGGCGACGTCGCACGACAGCACCGATCGAAATGCGCCGATTCCCGATCGATAACGATCGCAAGACGCATCGGCGTAAGACGGGTCGATTCCAGCGCTCGCCCGCATCCTACTTTGGCGCAGACGGCGTCATGAGGGCTCATGCCGAAAGCGGGGCCCCGGATGGGGCGCCCTGCGGCTAGGCCTGAAAAATCTGCCAGATCAATTTCTTAGCTGAAACGCTGGCAGGAGTGGAGGGATTCGAACCCACGACCCCCGGTTTTGGAGACCGGTGCTCTAACCAGCTGAGCTACACTCCTGTGCCGCGGTTTCCCGGCGGCCAGGAGCCCCTAGCATGCCGGCTCGCGGGAAGCCAGAGGTTTAGCTTGCCCCGGGGTTCATCAGCCAGGCCCGATACCCGGAGGCGAGGTTCGAGACCACGCGATCGATCGGCGCGCCGGTGATCGTGGCGTCGACCGCAAGGCCGACGACCCCTCCCCCGGCCGTCGAGCCGGCCTTGAACGAGGGATAGGTCGACAGGACGGCCCCCGTCTTCGCATCGAGCACCGTGATGTCGGCCACGATGGCGTGTTCGCCGCCGCCGATCAGGGCGCGCTGGAGGGCGGGGATCATGGTGACGCTCTGCATCCTCACCTGGACGCGGACGGGGCGCGTGCCGGTGAGCGAGCCGCCCAGCTCCCGCTGGAAGGCGGCGCGCACCTTCCCCGCGACGGCATGCTGAAGATAGGCCTGCCCCTCGGGCGTCGCGGCGGCGCTGCTCGCCTCGAGCATCCCGACGCCCTTGCTGGCGGCATAGACGACCTCGCCGTCGTACCAGCGGATGGCGGCGGCCGGCGGCGGGACCACATCGAGTTGCGCGAGCCGGAACCCCGCCACCTCGGCCGGCGACAGGCGGTTGGCCATCGTCTGGCAACCCGCGAGTGCGAGCGCCACCAAACACAGCACGATCGATCTCACGGGCGACGCCCTCCTCGCCCGTCTCTCGGGCAGAGGAAGCTTAGCCGCACGGGAGGCGCGCAGGGCGAAGCTTTCGCCGCGCGGCCACGGAAATGCGTCAGCCTGTCACATGCCGGCAACAGACACCGCCTCTGATGGTCGAGCGCATGGCGCGCGCAAGCCAACCCTTCGCGCTTAACGAATCATCAAAGAAATGTTCTCTATTTGTTCTGGCGTCACGTCAGGGAGCCAGACATGAGTGAGACCGAGATCGCCCTCGCCCGCGCCTATCTCAGCGCCGCCGAGCAGGACCCGATCGCCGCCTTGATCCGCTCGGTGAAGGATCTCGCCCGGATGGGCCGCGTCCTCGCCGGAACGGTGCCGGGACAAGAGCTTGGCCGCGAGGATTGCGGCGACGCGACCCTCCGCTCGCTCCGCGCCATCGAATCGGCGGCGACCGCGACCCGCTGAAGGGCCGCGGCCGCCGCCCGACTCGGCCTTAGTCGCCCGGCAGGACGAGGTCCTCGTCGAGCGCCCGGTGGAAGGCGGCGATGACGTATTGATAGGAACGCTGCGCGTCCTCCGTTCCCCGCTCGTTCTCGTCGGGCTTCGTCATAAACAGAAGCAGCGAGTGGCCCGTCGCACCGTATTCGTGCCCGATCGGGAAGTTCGGCAGGGTCTCGAGATCGGGCTGGTTGGTGTCGAGGAGAAGCACCCATTCCTTGCCCCCCGGCGATTCGGGCAGGCGGCAATTGACGATGTCGTGATACGCGTTGAGGACGAGGAACAGCGTCGTGTCCGTCCCCACCCGCCGGATGCCGCTCTCCTGGGCCCGCCCGTCCAGCAGGATGCCGACGCAGCGCGCATTCCCGTCCTGCCAATGCTGGGGCGTCATCTCGGTCCCGTCGGGCGCGAGCCAGGTCACGTCCTTGGCGCCGATCTCCTCGTCCAGCGCCCCGGTGAGGAAGCGCCCGCGCCGGAGCATCGGCAGCGCCTGGCGCAGCGCGATCAGCTTCTGCACGAACCGGGCGAGGTCGCGCGAGGCGGGCGGCACCGACCAGTCGATCCAGCCGATCTCCGAATCCTGCCCATAGGCGTTGTTGTTGCCGCCCTGGGTGCGGGCGAACTCGTCGCCCGCGAGCAGCATCGGCGTGCCGCGGGAGAGGAGCAGGGTCCCGAGCAGGTTGCGCATCTGCCGGTAGCGCAGGTCGACGATCTCGGCATCGTCGGTCGGACCCTCGACGCCGTGGTTCCAGGAATGGTTGTTGGAATGGCCGTCGCGGTTGTCCTCGCCGTTCGCCTCGTTGTGCTTGTCGTTGTAGGAGACGAGGTCGTTCAGCGTGAAGCCGTCATGGGCGGTGATGAAGTTGACGCTCGCCCAGGGCTTGCGCCCGCGCCGGTTGAAGAGGTCCGCCGAGCCGGTGACGCGGGAGGCGAGGTCCGGCAACTTGCCCTCGTCGCCCTTCCAATATTCGCGGACCGTGTCGCGATACTTGTCGTTCCATTCCGCCCAGCCGGGCGGGAACTGGCCGACCTGATAGCCGCCCGGCCCGATGTCCCAGGGCTCGGCGATCAGCTTGACGGAGTTCAGCACCGGATCCTGGCGGCAGGTGTCGAGGAACCCTCCCCCCTCGTCGAAGCCGTGCTCTTCGCGGCCGAGGATGGTGGCGAGGTCGAAGCGGAAGCCGTCGACCCGCATCTCCGTCGCCCAGTAGCGCAGAGAATCGGTCACCATCTGGAGGACGCGGGGATGGCTGAGATTGAGCGTGTTGCCCGTCCCGGTATCGTTGATGTAGCGGCGCCGGTCGTCCGGCAGCAGCCGGTAATAGGAGGCGTTGTCGATCCCCTTGAACGAGAGGGTCGGCCCCATCTCGTTGCCTTCGGCGGTGTGGTTGTAGACGACGTCGAGGATCACCTCGAGCCCCGCATCGTGGAAGCGGGCGACCATCTCCTTGAACTCGGCGACCGAGGAGCCGGCCTTGTAGCGGGCCATCGGCGCGAAGAAGCCGATCGTGTTGTAGCCCCAGTAGTTGCGCAGCCCCTTGTCGAGCAGGAAGTCGTCGTCGACGAAGGCGTGGATGGGCAGGAGCTCGACCGAGGTCACGCCGAGCGACTTGATGTAGCGCACGACCTCCCGCGTCTGCATCCCGGCGAAGGTACCTCGCAGATCCTCCGGCACGTCCGGGTGGCGCATCGTGAAGCCGCGCAGATGCGTCTCGTAGATCACCGTCCGGTCCCACGGCACGTTCGGCTTGCGGTCCCGCCCCCAGGTAAAGGCCGGGTCGATCACGCGGGATTTCGGCATGAACGGCGCGCTGTCGCGCTCGTCGAAGGTGAGGTCGTCCTCGCCCTGGACATAGCCGAAGACGGCAGGGTCCCATGTCAGGCTGCCGAGATGCTGCTTGCCGTAGGGGTCGAGCAGCAGCTTGTTCGGGTTGAAGCGATGGCCCGCCTCCGGCTCGTAGGGCCCGTGCACCCGGTAGCCGTAGACCGTCCCCGGCCGCGCTTCCGGCAAATAGCCGTGGAAGACCTCGTCGGTATATTCCGGCAGCTCGATCCGCTCGATCTCCGTGATGCCCTCGCTGTCGAACAGGCACAGCTCGACTTTGGTCGCATGCGCGGAGAACAGGGCGAAGTTCACGCCGAGCCCGTCCCAGACCGCTCCGTTCTGCGTCGCCGAACCCTCCCGGATGCGCGAGCGCCGCATGACCTGCGGGCCGTCGGGGGAATATGGCGTCATGTCGGGGGCCTTGGTGGACGCGGGCGCCGGCCCGGCGGGCGGGCCGTCCGGGGCGAGACCGGGCGCGCTCGGGATGCGAGTCATGTCGTTCCTATCGCGGAGAGAACCGTCGCGGCAACGCGGCCATGCGGCATCGGGTCCCGTCGAAAGTGCACAGATTTCGGTCCGTCACGCTTGGGACGGATCGCGCGGCCGCCGCGACGCGCCTGCCCCTCTCGACAGGCCCCCTGCACTTCCGGTCTACTGCCGCTCCCGGTCCGATCGAGGAGATCCGATGTCGAGCGACTGGAAAGTGCCCCCTGCGGTCCAGCCCCGGCCGCAGGCCTATGATTTCGATCTGGACCGGGCACTGTCCTCCGTCGTCGGCCTGACGACGAGCATACCCGTCGATGCCTTCACCGCCGATACGCTCGGGCGCGAGCGGGCCGGCCACGGCGTGCTGATCCGCGAGGACGGCATCGTCCTGACGATCGGCTACCTCATCACGGAGGCGAGTTCCGTCTGGCTGACGACGCATGACGGCCGCGTCGTGCCGGGCCACGTCATCGGCTTCGACGGGGAGACGGGTTTCGGCCTCGTGCAGGCTCTGGGCCGGCTGGACGTTCCGGCCATGCCGCTCGGCAGCTCGGCGGACCTCGAGCCGGGCGACCCGGTCGTCATCGCCGGCGCCGGAGGGCGCCGCCGATCGGTCGCGGCCCAGGTCGTCATGCGCCAGGAATTCGCGGGCTACTGGGAATACGTGCTCGACGACGCCCTGTTCGTCGCGCCGTCGCATCCCCATTGGGGCGGGACGGCCGTGATCGGCGAGAGCGGCGAACTGCTCGGCATCGGCTCCCTGCAACTCCAGCAGGACGAGGCCCAGGACCGGAGCCAGAGCATCAACATGGTCGTGCCGATCGACCTCCTGAAGCCGATCCTCCCGGACATGCTGCGGCAGGGCCAGGCCGACCGCCCGCCGCGCCCCTGGCTCGGCCTCTTCGCGGCAGAGATCGGCGGCCAGGTCACGATCGCGGGCGTGGTGTCAGGAGGGCCCGCGGAAGCCGCGGGTCTCCAGGTCGGAGACGTCGTGGTCGGCGTCGCCGACGCGCAGCCGCGCGACCTCGCCGCCTTCTTCAGGAGCGTCTGGAACGCCGGCCCGGCGGGCACGGAGGTGATGCTGCGCCTCCTTCGCGACGGCCGCCCGGTCGATGTCGCCGTCGCCTCGGCCGACCGCATGCGCCTCCTCAAGCGGCCCGTCTTGCATTGAGGGCGAAACTTTCCGTGCCTCGCATCGTTGAGGAGCCGATCAACGGAGGTTTCCATGGACAGTGATCGTATCGCCGGCGCGGCACGGAACATCGGCGGTAAGGTGGAGCGGCGAGTCGGAGAACTGGCCGGGAACAGCAGGCTCGAAGCCGAAGGCCTGGTCGACCAGGCCAAGGGCGCGGTGCAGAACGCCTATGGCCAGGCGAAGGACACGGCGCGCGAATACGTCGACCGCGCGAAGGATCAGGCCGGGGATTACGCGGATCAGGCCCGGGACGTGGCCGACCGCGTGGTGGACGAAGGCCGCCGCTACATCGACGAGGGTCGCCGCTACGTCGATGACGGTCTCGAACGCTACCAGGATGCGGCGGGCCGCAGCCTGCGCGAGGGCCGCGAGGCGGTGAGCCGCCAGGTCGAGCAGAGCCCCCTCGCCGCGATGCTGATCGCGGGCGCCGTGGGCTACGCGCTGGCGCTCCTGATCCACAGCCGGCGCTGAGCCGCCGGCGGGCCTCGGCCCCGGTCAGAGCCGCCGCAACGACACCTGTTCGATGCGGTGGCTCGCCCCTTTGCGCAGGATGAGGCTGGCACGCTGCCGGGTCGGCACGATGTTCTCGCGCAGGTTGCTGAGATTGATCCGTTCCCAGAGGCCCTCGGCGAAATCGAGGGCCTCGCGCTCCGACAGCGTCGCGTACCGGCGGAAATACGAGAGCGGATCGCGGAAGGCCGTGTTCCGCAGCCGCATGAAGCGGTGCAGGTACCAGCGATGCAGGTCCTCCTCGTCGGCGTCGAGATAGACCGAGAAGTCGAAATAATCTGAGACGTAGGGGATGGCGGCGCCGTCGCGCGGCAGGCGCGCGGGCTGGAGCACGTTCAGCCCCTCGACGATCAGGATGTCGGGCTGGTCGACCATCGTCATCTCGCCGGGCACGACGTCGTAGACGAGGTGCGAATAGAGCGGCGCCGTAACCTTGCGGCGTCCCGCCTTGATGTCGTGCAGGAAGCGCAGGAGACGCTGGGTGTCGTAGCTCTCCGGAAAGCCCTTCTTCTGCATCAGCCCCAGCCGCTCGAGTTCGGCATTGGGGCGCAGGAAGCCGTCCGTCGTGACGAGGTCGACCTTCGGCGTATTGGGCCAGCGCGCCAGGAGCGCCTTGAGGATGCGGGCGGTGGTGGATTTGCCGACGGCGACCGAGCCAGCGACGCCGATGATGTAGGGGACCTTGTCCCCCTCTTCGGCATGAAGGAAGCTCTGCGTCGCCCGGAACAGGTTCTGCGCCGCCTCGACATACATCGACAGAAGCCGGGACAGCGGCAGGTAGATCGCGACCACCTCGTCGAGCGAGACGGGGTCGTTCAGGGATTGGAGCTGATTGACCTCCTCGGCCGTCAGCGTGAGGGGCGTGTCGGCGCGCAACTGCGCCCAGTCGTCCCGCGCGAAATGCCAATAGGGCGACAGGCCGTTCTTCGCCGGAGCGGGAGAGCCCGGCCTGTCCGCAGCGCCCTCGGCATCACTCATGGCGAGGCCCTTTCAGCGCCCATCTCGCGAGGCTTTCTCGGCGAGGCCGGACTGGCCGGTGCGGCGGCCGAGTTCCTCCTCCACCTCGCGGAGCGGCACGTCCCCGAGCCGCAGCACCACGAGGAGATGGTAGAGGAGGTCGGCGCTCTCGGCGATCAGTGCCCTGCGATCCTGCGCGACGCTTGCGATCACGACCTCGACCGCCTCCTCGCCGAGCTTCTTGGCCGCGAGCGGGGGGCCGCCCTTGATCAATTTGGCGGTGTAGGAGGTGTCGGTGGGCGAGGAGCCGCGCGTGGCGACCACCCGTTCGAGATCGGCGAGGGTGAAGGTCATCGCGCGTCGTCCCGCTTTACGCCGTGAGCCGCATGGGAATGCCGGCCTGGGCCATGTACGTCTTCGCTTCGCCGACCGAATGCTCGCCGAAATGGAAGATCGACGCCGCCAGCACGGCGCTGGCATGGCCCTGTTTCACGCCCGCGACGAGGTCGTCCAGCCCCCCGACCCCTCCGGACGCCACGACCGGGATCGGCACCGCGTCCGAGATCGCGCGGATGAGCTCGAGATCGTAGCCCGAGCGCGTGCCGTCGCGATCCATGGAGGTCACGAGCAGCTCGCCCGCCCCGCGCTGGGCCATGTCCTTGGCGAAGGCGATCGCGTCGATCCCCGTCTCGCGCCGGCCGCCATGGGTGAAGATCTCCCAGGCGAGGCGCTCGCCGGGCTGCGAGACGCGCTTGGCGTCGATCGCCACGACGATGCATTGGTCGCCGAATTTCTGCGAGGCTTCGCGCACGAAATCGGGATTGTTCACGGCCGCGGTGTTGATCGACACCTTGTCCGCGCCGGCGAGGAGCAGATTGCGGATGTCCTCGACCGTCCGGATGCCGCCCCCCACCGTCAGCGGCATGAAGCATTCCGCGGCCGTCCGCCGGACGATGTCGAGGAGGATGCCGCGATCCTCGTGGCTCGCCGTGATGTCGAGGAAGCAGAGTTCGTCCGCCCCCGCCGCATCGTAGGCGCGCGCGGCCTCCACCGGATCGCCGGCATCGCGCAGATCGACGAACTGGACGCCTTTCACGACGCGCCCGTCCTTCACGTCGAGACAGGGGATCACCCGAACCTTCAGCATCTTCGTCTTTCCCTCACACGTCCGCGAGCCGAAGCTCCTCGGAGGTGTCACGCAACCTCTGCGCCGTCAGCCGCGCGATGGTCGCCAGAAGCGATTGGCCGAGACGGGCCTCGTCGCGCAAGAGCGCATCGAAATGCTCGGCCGTCAGTACATAGGATTCGACATCCTCGTCCGCCACGACGTCGGCCGAGCGCGGCCGGCGATCGAGGAGGCCCATCTCGCCGACCGCCGTCCCCGGCCCGAGCGCGGCGATGCGGCGCGCGTGATGCGCCCCCGCGACGCGGATGCTCACGCTGCCCCGCGTAATGATCCAAAGCCGGTCGGCCGGCTCGCCGGCACGGCAGAGCGCCTCGCCCGCCGCATAGGAGGCGTGTTCGAGCCGCCCGACGAGGGCCTTGAGTTCGGCCTCGGAGAGGCCGCCGCCGAGATCGGTCTCGTGGATCGCAAGGCCGGCCCAGCCGGGGCCTGGACCATGCGCCGCCAGCACGCGATCCTCCGCCTCCTCGAGCGCGGCATCAAGATCGGGGAAGAGGCGGACCCCCGGTGCCTCCGACAGCGCCTCCTCGAGAAGGGGCCGGTACTTCGGCGCCGGCCCCGCCAGAACCAGCTGCACCCCGTTCTCGGCGGTGCGGCGCGCGATCTGCCGAAGCACCGTGGCGCCCGAGGTGTCGAGATCGGTGACGCGGTGGAAATCGAGGATCAGCGTGCGGACGCGCCCGTGCAGGTTCTGGATCGCGGTCGCGAGATCGTCGGCATTGCCGAAGAACAGCACGCCCTGGAGGTCGAAGACCACGGTGCGCCCGCCCTGGGCGGCGAGAACTGCCCTGTCCTGCTGCGAGCGGATGCGCTTCGACGAGATCCGGCTGCAATCGAGCTGCCGGCGCACGATGGGGCGGCCCATCTCCATGATGAAGACGAGGCAGGACAGGATCACGCCGACGACGGCGCCGAGGATCGGCTGGCCGAGCACGGTCGCCGCCATCACGGCGACGACGATGGCGAGGTTCCGCCGCGCCCGCGTGCGCACTTCCGGGTTGGCGGCGACGAGCGCGTCGCGCGAGACGGCGAAGCACCAGCGGTCCCACATCTTCCAGGCGATCGAGATCAGCATGGCGGTCAGGACGATGATCGGCATCGCCCCGATCAGATGCGGACCGACGATCGCGGCGATGAGCAGGAAGACGGCGAGGCTGAGCGTCGCGATGCGCGTCCGCCCGCCCGCCTCGAAGACCGCCAGCGTCGTGCCGAGCGAGGACGTCACCGCGATCCCGCCCGTGAGGGCCGAGGCGACATTGGCCAGGCCCTGCCCGGCGAGGTCCCTCGGCGGCGAAAGCCGGACGTCGGACACGCTTTGCGCGGTGCGCACGCTGAAGGTGAAGTCCAGCATGCTGACGGCCGCGAGCGTCAGCGACGTCAGAACGACGTTCTGGACGAGCGCCGCATCCTCGAAGATCCGCGCGAAAAGGTCCCAGCGCAGCGAGAAGCCGATCGTCGCCTCGGCGAGCGACATGGCGCCCACCGTCCGGCCGATCTCCAGGCTCGGCCAGAGCGCCATCAGCGCATGCCAGGCAAGCGAGCCGGTCACGAGCCCGACCAGCATCGCCGGAAAGCGCGGCGCGAAGTGATCAGAGAGCCGGATCACGGCCACAACGACGAGCCCGAAGGCGGCCATGGGCAGGTGCGGCACGGTGCCGGCCACGACCGCGTCCCAGAAGGCCGAAGGCGTCGGCAATTCGAAAAGGCGGGGAAATTGCTGGACGAAGGTCCGGACGGACAGCCCCGTCACGAAGCCAGCGAGGACCGGATAGGGCGTGAACTTGACGATCCGCACGAAGCCGGACCAGCCGAACAGGGCCTGCCAGAAGCCGGCCAGGATCACCGACAGCGGCATCAGCGCGAGCGCGATCGCGGGGTCGCCTCCGAAACCGGCGAGCAGCGCCGAGACGAAGCTCGCCTGGATCAGCGCCAGGGGCGCGGAGGGCACGTTGCCGATGAAGGAGGAGGAGCGCGTCAGCGCTCCGACGATCCCGCCCGAGACGGCGCAGAGGATGCCGGTCGCCGCCCCGGCGGCGATGTAGTCCCGCCCGAGCGGCGCATAGGCGAGGACGCCGGCCGACACCGCGAAGGGAAGCGTCAGCAGCGCTACGGTCGCCCCGGCGCCGATCTCGCGCAGCATGCTCGGCGCCGCCGGACCGGGTAGAACCGAGTCCGCCGGCGCGGTCGGTACCGGCGGCGGGACAGGCCGCGCCGCCGCGCCGATGGAGACGTCAGCCATGGTCCTTCACAGTCACCATCGCCGGCTCACCCGTCATGGCTCGAGATGGAACTTCTCGATGTTGCGGTGCTCGGCCTTGATGCGCCGCACGGTGCCGGTGCTCGAGCGGTAGACGATCGTGTCCGTCTCGACATGGCCGTCCTTGAACCGCACGCCGTCGAGCAGCGCTCCGTCCGTGACGCCCGTCGCCGCGACCACGACGTCGCCGCGCGCGAGATCGGTGAGCTCGTATTTCCGATTGGGATCGGTCACGCCCATCTTCTTGGCGCGCTCGCGCTTCTCGGGCGTGTCGAGGATCAGCCGCCCCTGCATCTGGCCGCCGATGCAGCGAAGGGCGCCCGCCGCGATCACGCCCTCGGGGGCCGCACCGATGCCCATATAGAGGTCGATCCCGGTCTCGCCCGGCATGCTCGTGAAGATCACGCCCATGATGTCGCCGTCGGTGATGAGGCGGATGCCGCAGCCGAGGCTGCGCACGCGCCGGATCAGATCCTCGTGGCGCGGGCGCTCGAGGATGAGGACCGTGACGTCCTTCGGCTCGACGCCCTTGGCCTTGGCCAGGGCCTTGATGTTCTCCTCGGGGGAGCGGTCGAGATCGACGATGCCCGGCGGATAGCCCGGTCCGACCGCGATCTTCTCCATATAGACGTCGGGGGCCGCGAGCAGCGTGCCGCCCTCGGCCATCGCCATGACGGCGATCGAGCCCGGCATGTCCTTGGCGCAGAGCGTCGTTCCTTCGAGCGGATCGACGGCGATGTCGACCTTGGGACCCTTGCCGGTGCCGACCCGCTCGCCGATGAACAGCATCGGCGCCTCGTCGCGTTCGCCCTCGCCGATCACGACCGTGCCGTCGATCGGCAGGTTGTTGAGCTCGCGGCGCATCGCGTCGACCGCGGCCTGGTCGGCGGCCTTCTCCTGGCCGCGTCCGCGCAGCAGCGAGGAGGCCACCGCGGCCCGCTCCGTCACGCGGACGAGTTCGAGCGTCAGGATGCGTTCGAGAAGCTGGCTCGGCTCCGCCTTCGGCGCGCTCTTCGCGGCCTGGGCGAGGTCCTTCGGCTTCGCGGGCTTCACGACCGTGCGGGCGACGGCCTGCAGGGCCGATTTCACCGCAGCCTTGGACGCAGCCTTCGGAGCAGCCTGGACGGGGTCCTTGGACTTGGCGGGCACGGCGGCCGGCAGCACCTTCGACGCGGTCTTCTTCCCGCCCTTCTCCTTCGCGACAGCCGACTTGGCGGCCTTCGGGGCCTTGTCCTTCGCGCTCTTCTTGACGGCCTTCTTCTCGCTCATGATCGTCGTTCCCCTGCTGTCAGTCGCGCTCGATCCGGATCACCTGAGGCGGCTCCGAGACGAGCCCATCGCCTGCGATCGCGTCAAGCGCGCTTCGAATCGCGGCTTCCGCCGCCTCGTAGGTAATGAGGACGAGCGCCACGGGTTCGCCCGAACGGCCGTGCTTGTCCTTGTCGGCCCCGGGCGGGCGCTTCTGGATGATGGATTCGATCGAGATGTCGGCCTGCGCCATCCGGCTCGCGACACCCGCGGCGACGCCGGGCCGATCATGCACCGTCAGCCGGATGTAATAGCCGCCCTGGTGGCGCTGCATCGGTGCCCGCTCGGCCGTCTCGAGCCGAGCAGCCGGCCGGCCGAAGGGCATCCCGACCGTGCCGGCGGCGACGTCGGCGATGTCCGACACGACGGCCGAAGCCGTCGCCTTCCCGCCCGCGCCGGGTCCGATCAGCGTCAGTTCCCCGACCGCATCCGCATCGATCGTGACGGCGTTGGTCACGCCCATCACCTGCGCCACGGCCGAGGTCTTCGGCACCATGGTGGGGTGGACGCGCTGCTCGATGCCCGAATCGCCGACCCGCTCGGCGACGCCGAGGAGCTTGATGCGGAAGCCCAGTTCCTCGGCCATCGCGAGGTCGACCGGCGTGATCGAGGAGATACCCTCAACATAGATCGCCTCGGCATCGATCTCGACCCCGAAAGCGAGGGAGGTCAGGATGGCGAGCTTGTGGGCCGTGTCGTAGCCCTCGATGTCGAAGGTCGGGTCGGCCTCGGCATAGCCGAGCTTCTGCGCCGCCGCGAGGCAATCGGCGAAGCTCGATCCCTCCTGCTCCATCCGCGAGAGGATGTAGTTGCAGGTGCCGTTGAGGATTCCGTAGAGGCGCGTGACGCCGTTGCCGGCCAGCGCCTCGCGCAGGGTCTTGACGACGGGGATGCCGCCGGCCGCAGAGGCCTCGAAGGCGAGAGCGCGGCCCGCGGCCTCGGCCTTCGCGGCGAGCGCGAGGCCGTGTTTCGCCAGCAGCGCCTTGTTGGCGGTCACGACATGCTTGCCCGCGTCGAGCGCGGCTTCGACGGTCGCCTTGGCCGGCCCGTCCGAGCCGCCCATCAGCTCGACGAGGCAATCGATCTCCGGAGAGGAGGCGAGGGCCACCGGATCGTCGAACCAGGCATAGCGCGTCAGGTCGTGGCCGCGGTCGCGGGTCCTGTCGCGCGCGGACACCGCCGTCACGCGAATCTGACGGCCGGCCCGGTCGGCCAATGGGTTGTCGCGGCGTGCCAGGATATCGAGCACGGCCGCGCCGACCGTGCCGAGGCCGGCGATCCCGACCCTCAACGGCTGCGGCTGCATGCGAAACTCTCGTCGGAAGGAAGAAGGCGCGCCCTCTTAGGGCGAGCAGCCGGGAGTGTCGAGGGCTCCGCATTCTCACACGGGCCGCGATCTGCTACGATCCTGCCATACGGAGCCTCCATGGCGCAGCGAGCCGAACAGCCCTGGACGACGGACGCGTTCTTCGCCTGGCAGGACCGCCAGCAGGACCGCTACGAACTCGTGGACGGCTTCCCGATCCGGATGATGGCGGGGGCGCGCAATGTGCACGACACCATCACGATCAACCTGCTGTCCGAGTTGCGGATGAAGCTGCGGGGGAGCGGTTGCGTTCCGTTTTCCGGAGACAGCAGCGTCGAGACCTATCCCGGGCGGATCCGGCGTCCCGATGCGGGGATCGATTGCGGCCGCCGCGATCCGAACGCCTACAAGGCCGCCGAGCCGCGGCTGGTGGCCGAGGTGCTGTCGCCCTCGACGCGGGACCTCGACACGCTCGAGAAGCTGGCCGAATACAAGTCCATCGCGAGCCTCGACACGATCCTGTTCGTCGAGCCGAACGCGGCCCAGGTCGCGGTCTGGTCGCGCGACGCCGAGCGGGCCTGGGAACGCTCCTTCGTCGAGGGCCTCGACGCCGTGATCGAGTTGCCGGGGCTTGGCATCGCCCTCCCCCTGTCGGAACTCTACGACGGCGTGACGTTCCCGGCCTCGCCCACCATGCGAGCGGTCTGAGCCCGGTCAGTCCGGCCTGGCATAGCGCGCGACAAGCCGGGCGATGGCCGGCCCCGTGGCGACGACGACCAGCACCCGCAGCACCTGAAGCGACATGACGAACGGCGTGTCGGCCCCACCCGAGAGGGCGATGATGGCCACCGTATCGATCCCGCCGGGACTGGTGGCGAGGAAGGCGGTCAGGGCGCCGATCCCGAGAACGCGCACCATGACGTAGGCCGCGAGCCCGCAGAGGGCGACGATCGCGAGCGCCGCTCCGATCATCTCGGGCAAAGCGCGGATCGAGCGGATCAGCGAGCCGCGCTCGAACTGGAGCCCGATCGCCCATCCGATCACGGCATACGCGACCGCGAGGAGCCAGGGCGGGATCGACAGCCGGACCTGGCCCGTCGCGTTCAGCATCGCCGCCACGGCCAGCGGCACGAGCAGGGCGCCGGCCGGGATGCCGAGCCTGCGGCCGATCGCGGCTCCGGCGAGGGCG
This sequence comes from Enterovirga rhinocerotis, assembly GCF_004363955.1. Classification (GTDB taxonomy): domain Bacteria; phylum Pseudomonadota; class Alphaproteobacteria; order Rhizobiales; family Beijerinckiaceae; genus Enterovirga; species Enterovirga rhinocerotis. The sequence goes on along the minus strand of NZ_SNZR01000011.1, from coordinate 618,944 downwards.
ACGACGAGGGTCAGGGCGAGGCCCGCCGGATCGAAACCGGGCGCGGCGGCCGCCTGCGGCACCTGCACCACGGGGGCATCGATCAGAAGACCGGAGATCAGGGACGCGCAGAGGACGACGATGATCACCCGCACATATTGCATCGTCGCGACGAGGCGGGGATCGGCGCCGTATTCCTGCCCCAGGACGACCATCGCCGAGGCCGCGCCCGGCGCGGTGCCCCACGCGGCCGTCGATCCCGGCAGCGTGCCGAAGCGGGCGAGGAAGAGGCCGATCGCGGCGCTCGCCACCATCGTGACGGCCACCCCGAAGAGCATGGCGTCCCAGTCGCGCACGACCTCGACCAGCAATTCGGGCGTGACCGCGCTGGCGATGAGGCAGCCGACCACGCCCTGGGCGGCGGTGAAGACGGGGCGGGACACCCGGGCGGTCGCGCCGCCGAGGCCAAATCCGATGGCCACGAGCATCGGGCCGATCAGCACGGCGGCGGGAACGGAGGCGGCCGTGAGCAGCCAGGTGAGCGCGAGCGAGACCGCCGCGAGGCCGAGCCAAGTCACCACGTCGGAGAGCCGGGGAAACGTCACGATCTCAGTCCGGTCCCTCTCTCAGCCTCTCGTGACAGGGAGGGCGAACGCGCAACGGGTCACAGCAGGGCCGATCCTTAGAGCAAGGCCGAGGGCCTCGGAAACGCCGTAGGCGAAAGCCGGCCGCATCCGCCATTAAAAAAGCCGCCCGGAGGCGGCTTTGGGTCTTCGTCCACTGCTGGAGGGATCAGAAAACACCGAACACGATGCCGGCCAAGAGCGCCAGCGAAACACAGACCGCCCCGGTTTGCATGGACGGCCACCAGCTTCGTTTCAAGATCAGGTCCATTGCCGCCTCCCTGGTCCGAACCGATAACGTCAGGTTAACAGCCGAGGTTTCACCACCGCAAGCGACTTTTTCATCGTTGCGGCGCAACAGAGGCGGCATGGGGGCCGGATTGGGGCTCCGTCGAAGGAGCCCGCGCAGCCCCGCGGCGGCGATCCGGGCGAGTCTATGGCGCGATTGCGGCTTCGACGAAGGCCGCGGCATCGAGCGCGACGGCGTCGCGGGCGAAGGGCGCCACGACCTGGATCCCGATCGGCATGTCGTCGGGGCCGCGCAGGCCCGGGACGTTCACGCAGGGCGTACCGAGGAGGGTCCAGAGGCGGTTGTAGCGCGGATCGCCCGTGCTGCCGTGGCCGTCCGGAGCGATGCCCGGCGCCGAATAGGTCAGGATCGCGTCGACCTCCGCGAACAGCACCTTCGCCTCGCGCCGGGCGCGGTTCGCGGTCCGGCGTGCCTCGTCGTAATCGGCCGGCGCGGTGGCGCGGCCCGCGCTGACGCCAGCCGCAATGTTCGGCGGCAGACGATTCCCGGCGACCTCCGATTCCCAGGCCAGGGACTGGGCCGATTCGTAATCCATGATGGTCGGCTGGACCTCCCAGCCCTCCCCGATGCTCGACGGAACCGCGAGATCGCGCACGTCCGCCCCTGCCCGCGACACCCGCGCGATCGCCTCGGCAAGCGCCGCCTCGGCCTCGGGATCCGGCGCACCGGCGAAATCCTGGCGGACGACACCGAACCGCGGCGGCCGTGTCTGCCCTTCCGAAACCGCCCGCCCCGCAACCGCTTCGAGCGCGGCCGCGAGGTCGGGAACGGTCGCGGCGAAGAGCCCGACGGTATCGAGGGTCCAGGCAAGGCATTTCACGCCGACCGTCGGGATCAGCCGGAAGGACGGCTTGATGGCGGCCGCGCCGCAGAAGGAGGCCGGGCGGATGATCGAGCCGCCGGTCTGCGTGCCGAGCGACAGCGGCACCATCCCGCCGCCGACGGCGGCCGCTGAACCGGCCGACGAGCCGCCGGGGGTCCGTCCCGACCTGTGGGGGTTGCGCGTCCGTGTCGGATCGGCGGAGGCGAAGGCGGTCGTGGTCGACTTGCCAATGATCGTCGCGCCGGCTCGCCTCAGCGCAGCGACCACCGTTGCGTCCCCCTTCGGCCGCCAGCCCTCGTAGATGGCCGAGCCCATCTGCGTCGGCATGTCGGCGGTGTCGATGATGTCCTTCACGGCCACCGCGATGCCCGCGAGCGGGCCCTCCCGCTGCGCGCGGGGCTCCGGAGCCAATGTGACGAAGGCGCCGATTTCCGGCTCGCGCGCGGCGATCGCCTCTCGGGTCAGGGCGAGCGCGCCGTCCGGCGTGAGGTCGCCGGAGCGGATGCGGGTCCGCAAGGCCGTGATGGATTGCATGACGTCTCCTACCGTCACTCGCGCGCCGTTGCACCGATTCGGGAAAGCGAACGGAACGGGTGATTGAGACAGTCTTAACCGAACGCGGCGCATTCGTGCCAAATGCGTCGTGCCTTTGTTGCGTTTACGGGCCTCACGCTGATCGTCGCCGGACTTGTCGGATGCGGACGGTTCTCGTTCGAATCCCGCGAGGCCTGGCGGCGGCAGGCCGAGGAGGCATGCCTCTCCGCCAAGCTCGTGCAGCCGACGGCCTATATGTCGTTCGCGTCGGAGATCGACGGCCCGGGCACCTGCGGCATCACCTATCCGATCCGGACGACCGCGTTCGCGCGCGGCGATGTCGGGCTGACGAGCCGGCAGACCCTCGCCTGCCCCATCATCCCCGAGATCGATTCCTGGCTCGCCCGCACCGTCCAGCCGGCGGCGGAGCTCTATTTCGGCCAGCGCGTCGTCGACCTGCGGGCGGGATCCTATTCGTGCCGGTCGCGCAACCATCGGCCGGGGGCGAAGATGTCGGAGCATTCCTTCGGCAACGCCCTCGACGTGATGGCCTTCCGCCTCTCGGACGGGCGCGAGATCACGATCAAGTCCGGCTGGCGCGGCCGGCCGGACGAGCAGGACTTCCTGCGTGAGGTCTTCATCGGCGCCTGCCGGCACTTCACGACGGTGCTCGGGCCGGGCTCCGACATGTTCCACTACGATCATTTCCACCTCGATCTCGCCCGGCACGATCCGGCGGGCCGGCGGCGCGTCTGCCGACCGGTGATCAAGTTCGATCCCCGCCTCGATCCCGGCACGGCGGCAGTGCGCGCCCGGCCCTCCCCCGTCCCAAACGCGGCCCGCGCAGAACGGCCAGCCTTGCCCGCGGCCGACCCGGCGCGCGATCCCTTCGGGCAGGCGCCGCGCCTGTCCTCGCGGATGGACCCGATGCGCGCGCCCGGCCCCGACGCAAGGGTGCCGGCGGCCCCTCCGCGCGGGGGCTTCTTCGACAACGACTGAGACCGCGTTCGCCCGCGACTGTTGCATCGTCGCCCTTGCCGCCGGCCGCAGTGCTCGGCATGGTCCCACGCTCTCTAGCGCCGGACCGAGTTCGACCCATGCGCCGCCTTCTTTCCTCCCTGCCTCGCGCGGCACTCGCCTTCTCCGCCGGTCTGCTCGCCGGGGCGCCCCTCGTTCAGGCGCGCGAAGTCGTCCCCGCGGAAAAGCGCGTGATCCCCTACGCTGCGCATCTGCCGACCTGCGGCGATCCGGCCGTCCTGGCGCGAATCTCGGCGCAGTTCGCCGAGAAGGAATCGCGGTTCTGGAGCTCGAGCCTGACGCTCGTGGAATACGGGCATATCAAGCCGCTGGCCTGGCGCCCCTGGGGCGTCGACACGATTCCCCGCCGCTACTGCACCGCCTCGGTCGTCGCGTCGAACGGACATCGTCACCGCATCGACTACGCGGTCGCGGAGGATCTGGGCTTCATCGGCGTCGGCTGGGGCGTGACCTGGTGCGTCCTCGGCCTCGACCGCAACCTCGCCTATTCGCCCTCCTGCCGCATGGCGCGCCCGTGACGACGGCACTCCGCACGGCGCTTCTCGCGATGGCGGGCCTCCTGCTCGCCGTCTCGTCCCAGCCCGCGGAGGCCCAGCGTCGCGGCGGCGGCGGCGGCACGCCCGGCGAGTTCGACTTCTACGTCCTCGCCCTGTCCTGGTCGCCGAATTACTGCGAGACGCGCGGCGATCGGCGCGGGTCCCGCCAATGCGAGCCGGGCCGCAATCTCGGCTTCGTCGTGCACGGCCTCTGGCCGCAATACGAGCGCGGCTTCCCGTCGGAATGCGGCGCCGAGCGCTTCGTCCCCCGCGCGGCGCTCGACGAAGCGGCCGGCGTCTTCCCGGAGGAAGGTCTCGCCCGTCACCAGTGGCGGCGGCACGGCACCTGCTCCGGCCTCGCGCCCTCCGCCTTCTTCCGCGCGGTCCGAACAGCGCGCGAGCGCATCACGATCCCCGAGGCGCTGACCGCGCTCGACCGGACGGGCGAGACGACACCCCTGGCCATCGAGCGGGCCTTCGTCGACGCCAATCCGGGTCTGCGCACCGACATGATGTCGGTGCAGTGCCGGCAGGGCGCGCTCCAGGAGGTCCGGATCTGCTTCAGCCGGGACCTGCGCTCGTTCCGGCCCTGCCCGGAGGTCGACCGCCGGGCCTGCCGGTTCGGGCCGATCCGCGTCAGCGCTCCGCGCTGACGTGCTCCCGCGCACGGGTACGGCTCCCCTGACACGGTTCTGACTCACCCTCGCGATACCGCCGCCGGCGAAGATGGCGCGAGGAGATTCGATGTCCGATCTGCTGGTTATCGGTGTCAGCGTCAAAGAAGGCCGCGGCCATGTGGTTCTCGCCGCGCGCGCTCACGATCCCGCCTCGGCGAAGCACGTCACGATCGACTTTCCGCTCCACCGCGAGCCCAACGGGCCGTATCCGGACAAGGAAGAGACGATCGTGCGGGATGCGAAGGCCGTCCTGAGGGAAGCCCGGGCGGCCCTCGACGAGCGGTAGGAGGCCCTGGAGACGGCCCGCCTCGTCGGCGGGCCGTCTCGTTCACGAAATCAGATACGCCGTCTCGGACTTGATGCGCTCCATCGCGAAACGGGACGTGACCTGCCGAAGCGCAACGCCCTCGATCAGCCGCTTGTAGAACCCGTCATAGGCCGGCATGTCCGGCACGACGACGCGCAGCATGTAGTCGACGTCTCCGGCCATCCGATAGAATTCCATGACCTCCGGCATCGCCGCTACGGCCGCCGCGAACTGCTCGAGCCATTCGGTGGAATGATCGGGCGCCTGGACGGACACGAACACCGTGATGCCGAGGCCGATCTTCTCCGGATTGAGGATCGCGACACGACGCTCGATCACGCCGGTCGCCTCGAGGCGGCGGATGCGTTTCCAACACGGCGTCTGCGACAGGCCCACCTTGTCCGCGATCGTGGCGATCGGGATCGAAGCGTCCTTCTGCAGGATGCGCAGGATTTCCTTGTCGATGCGGTCCATTCGGGCCCCGGATGCGTGACGGCGAGGTTCCGCGGCGGGGCCGAGGCCCCGCCGATGCGCCACACTTCCGAAGACTGACCGTTATGTCAACCCATCTGTTCTTTTAAAAGAACGGATGGGTTTCGATCCGGCGATCAGTTCGCGACGGCGCCAGCCGCCTTGAGGATCGGCGTCCAGCGGGCCACCTCGCTCTCGACCAGCTTCTGCAGCGCCTCCGGCGTGCGTCCCTGCTTGTCGGGGATGGTGCCGCCCAGTTCGTGCAGGCGCTTCTTGACGTTGTCGTCGTCGAGCGCCTTGTCGAGGGCTCCGGCGAGCGCCTTGACGACCTCGGGCGAGGTGTCCTTGGGGGCGAAGATCGCATTCCAGGCGCTGACCTGGAATTCCGGCAGGCCGCCTTCCTTGGTGGTCGGCACGTCCGGGAGCGAGGGCGAGCGCTCGGGCGTCGCGATCGCGATCGCCTTGATGGTGCCGGCCTGGATCTGGGGCACGAGGTTGACGATCTGATCGCAGCCGAAATCCACCTGGCCCGCCACGAGGTCGTTCAGGGCCGGTCCGGTGCCGCGATAGGCGACGCGCGTGAACTTCGCCTGGGTCAGGGATTGCAGGAGCGAGCAGGTCGTGTGGGACACCGACCCGACGCCGGCATTCGCCTCGTTGAGCTTCGCGCCGTTGGTCTTGAGATACTCGACGAAGCCCTTCAGGTCGCTCGCCGGGAAGTCCTTCTTGGTCACGATCAGGATCGGCGTGCCCGCGGCGAGGCCGATCGGCGCGAAGCTCTTGGCCGGATCGTATTTCAGGTTCGGGTAGAGCGCGGGGGCCGCGCCGTGCGTGCCCATATGGCCCATCATGATGGTGTAGCCGTCGGGCTTGGCCTGGCTCGCGCGGGTGATCCCGACCGTGCCGCCGGCGCCGCCGACATTCTCGATGATGACCTGCTGGCCGAGCGTGCGGGACATGTGTTCCGTCACGATCCGCGCGATCACGTCGGTCGGTCCGCCCGCCGCGAAGGGAACGATCATCGTCACCGGCCGCGTGGGATAGCTCTGCGCCGAGGCCGCATGGGCTGCGAAAGCGGCGACAGCTGCCAGTAGAATCCGTTTCAATCCGTCCTCCCTCGAATGCACTCAGGTTGCGAAGAAAAACGCCCGGGACAAGCCCGGGCGCAACGCATCGTCATTGGCCTTTCGGCGAAGCTCAGTCCTCGACGAAGACCTCGTCCCGGCTTTTCCGGATCGACGGCAGGAGCGCGACGACCAAGAGGATCACGGCGACAGCGAGCAGGACGCCGGAGAGCGGGCGCTCGATGAAGGTCATCATGTCACCGCGCGAGATGATCAGCGCGCGGCGAAGATTCTCCTCCATCAGCTTGCCGAGCACGAAGCCGAGCAGAAGCGGAGCCGGCTCGAAGCCGAGCTTGATGAGGAAGTACCCGATGACGCCGAAGAAGGCGATGAACATGACGTCCGTCGGCAGCGAATTGATCGAATAGATGCCGATGCAGCAGAACATCATGATGGCCGGGAACATCAGCCGATAGGGGACCTTGAGCAGCTTCACCCAGAGGCCGACCATCGGCAGGTTGATCACCAGCAGCATCAGGTTGCCGACCCACATCGAGGCGATCATGCCCCAGAACAGATCGGCGTTCTTGGTCATGACCTGCGGCCCCGGCACGATGCCGTGGATCGTCATGGCCCCGACCATGAGCGCCATCACCGCGTTCGGCGGAATGCCGAGCGTGAGCAGCGGGATGAAGGAGGTCTGCGCGCCGGCGTTGTTGGCGCTTTCCGGACCCGCGACACCCTCGATCGCACCCCGTCCGAACCGGCTCGGATCCTTCGCGAGCTTCTTCTCGATCGTGTAGGAGGCGAACGGACCGAGCACGGCGCCGTTGCCCGGCAGGATGCCGAGAATGCCGCCGATGAAGGTGCCCCGCACGATCGGCAGAGCGGATTCCTTCATGTCCTGCATGTTCGGCAGCAGCCGGCCGATCGCCTTTCGCACGACGTCGCGCGTCTCGGTATTGTCGAGATTGCGCAGGATCTCGGCGATGCCGAAGAGGCCCATCGCGAGGGTCGAGAAGTCGATTCCGTCCGAGAGGAACTGCTGACCGAAGGTCATGCGCTCCTGCCCGGTCTCGAGATCGGTCCCGACCGTCGACATCAGGATGCCGACGAGGATCATCGCGATCGCCTTCAGGATCGACCCGCGCGCGAGCACGACGGCGAAGACGAGCCCCATTACCATCAGAGAGAAGTATTCGGCTGGCCCGAAGATCAGGGCCAGTTTTGTCAGCGGTGCCCCGACCGCCGCGATGAACACCGTCGCCACGCAGCCGGCGAAGAACGAACCGATCGCGGCGATGCCGAGCGCGACGCCGGCGCGGCCCTTCTTGGCCATCTGGTGGCCGTCGAGCGTGGTCACGACCGCCGTCGCCTCGCCTGGAATATTGACCAGGATCGCGGTGGTCGAGCCCCCGTACTGGGCGCCGTAATAGATGCCCGCGAGCATGATCAGCGCGCCGGTGGGGTCGAACTTGAAGGTGATCGGCAGCAGCATCGCGATGGATGCGACCGGACCGACACCGGGCAGAACGCCGACGAGCGTGCCGACGAGACAGCCGACGAAGCACAGGAGGATGTTCAGCGGGATCGGTATCGTGCCGAGCCCGGGAATGTCGACCGGCACAAAATTGAAGACCGTGCTGAACCCGAGGGCCAGATGTCCAAGCAACTCGCCCATTACGCCCTCCGACCCGCCGGGAAGAACCTCTCACTCGTCATCGCTGCACTCCCGGGGTGTCGTCGACGACGACGTTGATTGACGGGTCCTTGCTCCCGGGAACGAGGAAGTACACGAGCGCGGCGATGACGACGAGAATCCCCGCCGTGACGCGCATCCGCGTGTCGTTGTTGAAGCTCGCCGGATAGAGATCCGAGAACCACTGGGGATAGAGCGGAATCGGCAGGTTCAGCATGTCGCCGAACAGCATCACGCAGGCGGCCGTCAGCGCCAGGGCGAGGATCAGAAGATCGCGCCAGCGCACGTCGCGCGTCGCGAAGCCGCCGATGAACATGGCGAGCGGGCCCGCGCCGCACATGCCGAGCTGCGGGATCCGGATCGGCCCGAGGTCGAAGCCGCGGATCGTGACCGCGAAGAACACGATGCCGACCACCACCATGCCGGGTCCCCGCAAGGTGAAGGGCTCGATAGGATGACCCTCCCGCATGAACCCGGACGCGGCCAGTACGGCGCCGCAGATGCCGACGCCGATCGCGAGCCAGCGCGGCAACATGGCAGGCCCCATCGACCGGAGCGTGCCCTGGGACAGGTCGCTGACCAGCCACAGCGCAAACAGGGCCAGCGCCACCAGCGCAAGCCCTCCCACAACGGCCTGAGGCCCTTTGACGATCCCGCTTGGCGCGGGCGACTTGCCGACTTCGGCCGCCATGCCCGTCTTCCCCCTCTGTCTATCTCGGTTTTGCCACCGCACCAGGACAGGCGCGACCAGATGCTTGTTGTGCACGATGTTCGAGGACGATCAACCCTCGAATTTGTCTTAGTCCCCGAGGGACCTTCGCTCGTCGGGAGCAAGAAGCGGACGCTCCCTGGGCGCGGCCCCCGTCCCGACGGAGGTTCCCAGGGCGCCGACGTCCGGGCGAATCCGGCTCGCGCGCGCCCTTCGGCGCTTCAGCAGGATCGGCAGCAGCGCGAGGAGGGCGAGGCCGAGGAGGACGAGCGCGATCTCGGGTCGCGCGAGGTCCTCGACGCGGCTGGCCCGTCCCAGTTCGGCACCGAGGCTGACATAGAGGAAGGCGGCCGGGATGCGCCCGAGAAAGGTCGCGGCCGCGAAGGTCGTCGGCCGCATCCCGACGATGCCGCACAGGATGTTGACCAGGAAGAAGGGAAAGAACGGCACCAGCCGCATGACGACGAGATAGCCGAAGGCATTCGCCCGCAGATCGGCCGCCGCGGTCTCGTAGACCCGGCCGGCCCTCGCCCGCAGCCGGAGACCAAACGGCGTGCCCGCCGACAGCCGCGCCACCGTGAAGACGACGAGCGCGCCGCCCGTCGCGGCGATCAGGATCGCGCCCGTCCCGAGCCAGCGGCCGAACAGGAAGCCGGCGATGAGGCTCATCGGCGGCCCGACCGGAAGGGCGGACGAGATGATCGCGAAATAGACGGCCGTGAACAGCACGAGCGTCAGGACCGGATCGGAATCCCGCAGCGCCAGCAGCGCATCCCGCCGTCCCAGCAGCCCCTCGAGGCTGAGAGCGTCCGGGCCGAAGACGAACCAGGCCGCCACGCCGGCGACGAGCGGTATCAGCAGCACGAGCGCCGGCATCGCACGGCCGATCACGGCTGGAGCTCCGGGCCCCGAAAGCATCGAATTTTATCGAATTCGGCCATGGCCCGCCAATGATGTTCCTCAACCGTTCCTGAGGAGCCCAGCCTTAGAGCATGGTCAGGAGTTCCGAGCGAGACTGTTCATGCCCGCAGCCCCCTTCATCGATGTGACGGCCCTCGAAGCGATCGTGGTCGCTCTCGCCGGGTTCGGCATCGTCGCGATCTTCGTGATCCTGCACCGGCTTGTCCGGCACGGGCAGGCTGCGGGGCTCGTCCGGCTGCGCCCGCAGGCACCGGCGGCCGTGGCCAACGAGATGCGCCTGATGCGCGCGGTCCTCGACGCCCTGCCCGAGCCGGTCCAGGTGCTCGATGCCCGCGGCCGCATCGTGCTCGCGAACGCAGCCGGCCAACGGCTCGCGACGGCAGGGGACAAGGGCGAGGTGACCTGGCGCGATCTCGGCCTCGGCGATCTCGGAGGGAAGCATGCGCTGCGCGTCGGCCGGGATGAATCGGATGTCGACATCGCCGAGATCGAGGAGGCGCGTGCCCGTGCCGAGGCCGCCAACGAGGCGAAATCCCGGTTCCTCGCGACGGTCAGCCACGAGTTCCGGACGCCGCTGAACGGGATCCTGGGCATGACCCGGCTCCTGGTGGAGACGGGCCTCGATGCGGAGCAGACGACCTATGCCCAGGCTGTGAAGAGCTCGGCCGAGGCCTTCCTCTCCCTCGTCGACGACATGCTCGACATGGCCATGATCGAGGCGGGCCGGATCGCGCTCGCCGACGAGCCCTTCGATCTCGTCTCGCTGACGCAGGGGGTCGCCGAGCTGCTGGCGCCGCGGGCCCAGGGCAAGGGAACGGAGATCGCGTCCTATATCGGCCCCGGCGTGCCGCGCACGGTCCGCGGCGATGCCGACCGGCTTCGTCAGGTCCTGATCAATCTCGCCGGCAATGCGGTCAAGTTCACGCGCACCGGCGGCGTCGGCATCCGGATCGAGCGGAGCGACGACGGACGGATCGCCTTCTGCGTCGAGGATACGGGCCCCGGCATCGCGCCGGAGGAGGCCGCGACCATCTTCGAGGAGTTCGAACAGGCGGGGCCGGCGAGCGACGGCGAATCCGGAACCGGCCTCGGCCTCGCCATCACGCGCCGTCTCGTCGAGAGGATGGGCGGAAGCATCGCGCTCGACAGCACCCCGGGAATCGGCTCCCGCTTCCATTTCGCGCTCGACCTGCCCACGGCGGATGCCGAGACGCCGCATGACAAGTCGCCCACCGGAACCGGCCGCCGCGTGCTGATCCTGTCCCGCTCCGCCTTCGAGGCCGGCTACCTCGCGCGCGTCATCGCCGATACCGGCGGACGTGCCCGTGTCGTGAAGGGGCTCGGCGAGGCCGTGGACGCGATGGGATGCGAGAGCTTCGACGTGCTCGTCGCCGATCACGCCCTGCCGGACGAGGACGTGCGCGTCGCGGTCAGCGAGGCGAGAAGGCGCGGATTGTCCCGCACCGTCGTCATGCTCTCGCCCTTCGAGCGGCACGACCTCGGCTCGCCCCACGCCGCCGGCTTCGATGCATATCTGATCAAGCCGGTCCGCGCCCGCTCGCTCCTGGAGCAGATCGCCGATGCGCCGCGCGTCGCGGCGCCCACCGCCGCATCCCGGCGTCCCGCCCAGCCGATGCGTTCGGCCAGCCGGCCTCGCCGGGTCCTCCTCGTCGAGGATAACGAGATCAATGCGCTGCTGGCCATGAAGACCCTCGAGGGGCTCGGCGCGATCGTCGAGTGGAGCCGGAACGGCGAGGGAGCGCTCGCGCGCCTCCAGGCGACCCTCCACGGCGAGGACGCGCCCATCGACCTCGTCCTGATGGACCTGCGCATGCCCGATCTCGACGGGCGCGAGGTGACGCGGCGCATCCGCCAGGAGGAGGCTCGCCTCGGCGTGGCCTGGCCGCTCCGGATCGTCGCGCTGACCGCCAGCGTCGTCGGCAATCCGGACGCGATGATCCGCGAGGCCGGGTTCGACGCCCTCCTCGCCAAGCCTCTCCACGTCGAGGCGCTGACCGAGGAGATCGACAGCGTCCGGCGGCGGGCCGTCTGATTGCTGTCGCAGCGCGGCGTGTTGCCTGTCGCCGATCCGATACCGAGATGTCATAGAACCGTCCGGGCGCGTCGCCATAGCGGCGGGCAATCACGGCAAGGAAGCCGACGGAGAAGGGGGCTATGGCGGTACAGACTGGGGGATGGTCGACGCTGTTGAGATCGGCGCCGACACCGGCCGTTCGGGCCCTCCTGTCTCGGGCGCCTCTCGCCTTCGACCCGGCCACCTCGGCCGAGCCCTCGGGTATGCTGGGCCGGTCGGGCGCGCTCGAAGTGAGGCTCGCGGCGGGCGCGCGCGAGGTGCGGCGGGCTCAGCGCACGCGCTACAAGGTCTTCTTCGAGGAGATGGACGCCCTTCCCTCCCCTCTCGCCCGCCTCTCGCGGCGGGACAGCGACCTCTTCGACGAGGTCTGCGATCACCTCCTCGTCTTCGATCACGATGTCGTGGCGAAGCCGTTCCGGAAGCCGAAGCCCCGCGTCGTCGGGACCTACCGGCTGCTTAGGCGGGACGTGGCGGAGGTGGGTCCCGGCTTCTATTCAGCCGGCGAATTCGATCTCGGCCCGCTCCTCGCGGCGCGCCCGGACGCACGAATCCTCGAGCTCGGGCGCTCCTGCGTGCTCAAGCCCTACCGCTCGCGCCAGACGCTGGCGCTGCTCTGGCAGGGCATCTGGGCCTATGTCCGCCACCATGGCTGCGATGTCATGGTGGGCTGCGCGAGCCTGCCCGGCACGGACCCGCAGGCCCTGGCGCTGCCGCTGTCGTACCTGCACCATTTCGCCGCCGCGCCGCCCGAATGGCGCGTCGCGCCGCACCGCGCGCTGCACCAGCCGATGGACCTTCTGCCGCGCGAGGCGATCGACCCCAAGGCCGCCTTCAAGCGCCTGCCGCCGCTGCTGAAGGGCTATCTGCGGCTCGGCGCCTCGATCGGAAGCGGCGCCGTGATCGACCGCGCCTTCGGCACGACCGACGTCTTCGTCGTCACCCCCATCGGCGAGATCGGCAGCCGCTATCTCGACCATTTCAGCCCGGCCGCGAACCGCGTCGCCGCCTGACCCCCCGTCATTGCGAGAAGGCGGAGCCGACGAAGCAACCCAGGACCGGCGCAACGCAGCGCTGGATTGCTTCGCTCCGCTCGCAAAGACGGCGGTGCCGAACCGCGCCGCCGCCTGAAGCCCCCGTCATTGCGAGAAGGCGGAGCCGACGAAGCAACCCAGAGCCGGCGCACCGCAGGACTGGATTGCTTCGCTCCGCTCGCAAAGACGGGGCAGCGCCCTACGCGACCCGGTCGCCCTTCTTGATCTTGACGGCGCGGTTGTCGGCGGCCGGCAGCATCTTGGCGGGATCGCGCGTGACGACGAGGTCGATCACGACCGGGCCCTTCGTGCGGAACGAGCGCTTGAGCGCGGAGGCGAGTTGCTCGGGATCCTCGACGCGGATGCCGGTGCAGCCGAGCGCCTTCGCGGCATTCGCGTAGTTCGTCTCGGCGAGGTCGGAGGCGTGATAGGCGCCCTCCCCGTACATGAGGTGCTGCAGCGCCTTCACGTAGCCGGAGGCCGCGTTGTTCACGACGACGATCGTGAAGGAGAGGCCCATGCGGCGGGCCGTCTCGATCTCGCCCAGCATCATGTTGAAGCCGCCATCGCCCGTCAGGCTGACCACGGTCGCATCGGGCTTGGCGAGCGCGCAGCCCATCGCGCCCGGAAGGCCGTAGCCGATCGAGGCGAAGCCGCGATCCGGCACGAAGCCGCGACCGGCCTGCTTGGTGTCGTAGAGCAGACCGCCCCAATGCGCGGCGAAGCCGCCATCGGCGACGAGGATGCCGTCCTTCGGCATGAGCTTGTTGAGCTCGCCCATGAGGCGCCCCATCGAGACCGGGGTCTCGGTCGAGGTGTAGCGCTCCTGGGTCGCGGCGCGCCAATCGGCCATGCGCTGGGCGACATCGGCGAGATAGGCGGTGCGGTCGGCGTTGTCGTGCTTGCGGATCTCGCGGCCGAGATCCTCGAGGCCGGCCTTGGCATCGCCCCAGAGCGCGATGTCCGGCGAGAGGGTGCGGCCGATCTCCTCGGCGACGATGTCGAGATGGATGACGGGCTTGCCCTTCGGCGGCACGGTGTAGCGCTTGGTCGCGATCTCGCCGAGCTTGCAGCCGACGACGAGGAGCAGGTCCGATTCCTCGATCAGCTTGTTGGCGATGCGGTCGTAGCGGCCGAACAGCCCGGCGCTGATGGTATCGGTGCAGGGCACCGCGCCCTTGCCGGTCATCGTATGCGCGACGGGGATCTGGTGCTTCTTCGCGAACTGCGTCAGCGTCTTCGTGGCATCGGACAGATGGATGCCGCCGCCCGCGAGGATGAGGGGACGCTTCGCCGCCGCGAGCTGCGCCGCCGCCCGCGCCACGGCCTCGCCGTCAGGCCGGCAGCGCATCGCCGGGATCGACTGGTAGGCCGCGTCCGCGCGCAGCTCGGCCGGGTCGAAGGGGAACGTGCCGTGGCAGATATCCTCCGGCACGTCGACCACGACCGGACCCGGCCGGCCCGAGGTCGCGACCTGGAAGGCGCGGCGGATGAGCTCGGGGATGCGCTGGATCACCTCGACGCGGATGATCTCCTTGCAGGCCGGCCGCAGGATGTCGATCTGGCGCGATTCCTGGGTCATGTTCTTCCAGGAATATTCGCGGTGGCTGTCGCCCACGAGGACGACCATCGGGGTGCCCGCGTTCAGCGCCTCGACGAGGCCGGTGACGAGGTTCGTCGCGCCCGGTCCGAGCGTCGCGTCGGCAAGCCCGACCCGGCCCGAGACCTTGGCGTAGGCGTCGGCCGCGAAGACGCCGGCCCGCTCGTCGTTGATGAGGTGATGCTGCAGGCCGAGGCGGCGCGCGGCATCGTAGAAGGGAAGGAGCTGGAAGCCGCCCATGCCGAACATGGGGCCGCCCTCATGGGCCTGGATCATGCGGGCGATCGCCTCGCCGCCGGTCATTTCGTTCTCGGACATGGTCGTTTTCCTGGTCGGAAGCGGAATGGGAAACTCCCTCTCCCCATGCGGGAGAAGGCAGCCCGCGCGTCAGCGAGGGTCGGATGCGGGGGAAAACGCGACGGCTTCGGAGGTGGTCGGCCCCCTCATCCGTCGGCGCTCCGTGCTGCCACCTTCTCCCGCAGGGGGAGAAGGGATGCGCGGGGATCGGCGGCTAAGCCCGCCTAGCGCCCGACGAGCGCCGTCGCGGCGGCGGCGATCTGGTCCGCCGTCACCCGCGCCTTGTCCTCCAGCGGCGGCGCGTAGGAGACGGGGATGCGCGGCGCGCCAAGGCGCTTGACCGGCGCCTTGAGGGCCCCGTGCAGCGTCTCCGAGACGGTGGCGGCGATCTCGGCACCGAAGCCCGAGACCGAGACGGCCTCCTGCGCGACGATCAGGCGGCCGGTCTTCTCGACGCTGGCGAGGACGCGATCCTTGTCCCACGGCCAGAGCGTGCGCAGATCGATCACCTCCGCCTCGATCCCGTCCTTCGCGAGCTGCTCGGCGGCCTTCATGCACAGATGCACCTGCGCCGACCAGGAGACGATGGTCACGTCGCGGCCTTCGCGCAGCACGTTGGCCTTGCCGAACGGCACGAGATGGTCGCCCTCCGGCACCTCGCCCTCGACCGGCCACAGACCCTTGTGCTCCATATAGACGACCGGATCGTCCGAGCGGATCGCGGTCTTCAGCAGGCCCTTGTTGTCGGCCGGGCTCGAGGGGCACACGACGACAAGACCGGGTATATGCGTATACCACGATTCCAGCGACTGGGAGTGCTGGGCGGCCGAGGAGCGCCACATGCCGATCGGCTCGCGCACGACGAGGGGCACGCGCGCCTGCCCTCCGAACATGTAGCGGGCCTTGGCGGCCTGGTTGACGAGTTCGTCGATGGCGCAGAGCGCGAAATCCGAGAAGCGCATCTCGACCACGGGACGGGTGCCCATCATGGCGGCGCCGACGGCGGCGCCCATGATGCAGGCTTCCGAGATCGGGGCGTCGGAGATCCGCTCGGGGCCGAATTCGGCGAGCATGCCGCCGTACTGCCCGAACACGCCGCCGCGCCCCAGATCCTCGCCGACCGCCCAGACATGGGGATCGCGCCGCATCTCTTCCGCGAGGCCGGCCTTGGCGGCATCGGCATAAGTCATGATGGCCATCAATATGCTCCCTGCCGCGGATCGCCCGCATCCTGGACGTCGGTGAAGGCGAGATCGGCGCTCGGGAACGAAGCCGCCTTGGCGACGTCGAAGGCCCGGCTCATCTCGGCATAGGCCTCGGCCTTGGCCTTCTCGATCGCATCCTTCTGGCCGTCGACCAGCGCGCTCGCACGGACGATCGGGTCGTCCTTCCACTTCTCCTCGACCTCCTCCTTCGGACGGTAGGTCGCGGGGTCCGACCCCGTATGGCCGGTGAGGCGGTAGGTGTGGGCGTGGAGGAAGCGCGGGCCGCCGCCGTTGCGGATCGCGTCGATCATCTCGCGCGCCGTCTCGTCGACCGCCATGACGTCATTGCCGTCGATCTCCTTCGCCTGGAGGCCGAACGAGCGGGCGCGGGCCGAGGGGCCGTCGCCGCCCGTCATGGTCTTGGTGCGCGTCGTCGCCGCGAAGCCGTTATCCTCGCAGACGAAGAGAACCGGCAGGTTGAACACCACCGCCCAGTTCAGCCCCTCGAGGAAGGGGCCGCGGTTGATCGCGCCGTCGCCGAAGATGCAGCAGACGACCTTCTTCTCGCCCTTGAGCTTGATGGCGTGGCCGGCCCCGGCAGCGATGACGATGTTCGCCGAGACGACGCCGTTCGCGCCCAGCATGCCGACGCCGAAATCGGCGATGTGCATCGAGCCGCCCTTGCCGCCGCAATTGCCGCCCTCCTTGCCGAAGAGCTCGCGCATCATGGCCTCGGGATTGGCTCCCTTCGCCAGCGTGTGGCCGTGGCCGCGATGGGTCGAGAGCAGAACGTCGTCGCGGTTGAGGTTCGCGCAGATGCCCGTCGCGATGGCCTCCTGGCCGATCGTCGGATGGATCGCCCCGAGGACGATCTTCTCGTCGAGGCCGCGGAGCGCGTTCTCCTCGAACGCTCGAATGCGCCACATCATGCGGCAATGGTCGACGACGCGGTTCGCGTCGATGTTGCGTCGGTCTGTCATACGGTCGGCCTCATCGTCGGGTGCGCTTCATGCGTGCAAGGCTTCATTGGAGCTAAGCGGCGCCGATCCCTCCCCTCCAGGGGAGGGCGAGTCGGCGCCAGCCGACCGGGGTGGGGTACCGCCCGGCCAGGGTTCTCCCCACCCCGGTTCGACGCTACGCGTCGACTCGGCCCTCCCCTGCAGGGAGGGATCGGCGCGGTGGCGTCATATCGTGCCGGCATCGGGGAGCCATTCCTCGAGCACTAGCTCGAAAGTCATGCAGACGGGGTTGCGGCCCGAGACGAAGCGGCCTCCGAAGACGCGGCCCTCCGTATCCGCGACCGCGCCCGACAGGTGCGCCCGCGGCACGCCGTCGGCATCCGAGCGGACCTCGCCCGCGATCGCGAGCACCTCGATGGCGGGCCCCCGGATCTCGCGCAAGGCGCCGTCGGGAGCGGCGAGGCAGGCATCGGTCAGGCTGCCGAGCGTCCCGCGCACGAAGGCGGCGCGGAAGCCGTGCATCAGCGCGACCTTCTGCACCGCCTGGACGAGGTCCTCGTTGGGGCGGACATGCGTATAGGCGATGCGGCCGATCCGGCCCGTTTCGACATGGTGCGGGGCGGCCGTGTCCATCGCGGACGGAACTCCATCGGAAGGCGGAAGGCTCGGCCGCGTCGGGCGGTCCGACCGCAGCGGACGCTCCGACCGCGTCGGCCGGAAGATCGCGACGCCGATCTCGGCATCGGGGATGACCTCGACGGAGATCTCCGAGAAGCCCCGGACATAGGCGACGGCGCCTTCCCCCATGACCGTCCGGTCGTTGAAGAGATGGCCGCCGAAGCCTTCGCCCGCCGCGTCGGCGAAGAGGCCATGGCAGTGGATGAAGGCCGTGCCGTCGGGACCGAGGCCGACCGAGGCGCCGCCCGCGATCACGGCGACGTCGGAGGTCTCGATCGGATCGGTCAGCGCGACCGCGCGCTCGCCGGTCGGATCGGGCCGGGCGAGGACGTAGACCAGTTGGCGGACGGTCCCGCCGAAGAGCGTCATCGTCCCGCTCGCGATGCCGAGCCCTGCGAGCGCCTCGCTCACCCCGGCGAGCAGCGTCTGGCCGGCCGGGAACGCGATCCGCACCGCGCGGCCGGAGGCTTCGACGGCGCTCTCGAGCCGCACCGGATCGTAAGGCCCCGGATGGCGCAGAAGGCGCACGGCGACATCCGCATGGGAGGCTGCGGCCACTACGTTCAGACCTTGAAGAGCGGGCCCGCGACGCCCATCCCGCCATCGACCGCGAGGGTCTGGCCGGTGACGTAGCTCGCTTCCTCGGAGGCGAGGAAGGCGGCGGCCGCCGCGAGTTCGGCGAGCGTGCCGTAGCGCCCCAGCGGCGAGGCCGCGTTATAGGCTGCACGGGTCGCATCCGTGTGCATCCGCTCCGTGAGCGCGGTCTCGATCGGCCCCGGCGCGATGGCGTTGACCGTGATGCCGTGCTCCCCGAGTTCGACGGCCATCACCTTCGTCATCGCGATCACGCCGCCCTTCGAGGCGGAATAGGCGACCCGGCCGGGGACCCCGCGCATTCCGGCGACGGAGGCGATGTTGATGATGCGCCCGGAGCCCTGGCCGACCATCACCCTGGCCGCGGCGCGCCCGCACAGGAACATGCCGGTGACGTTGATGTCGAGGATGCGACGGAACTCGGCCTCGGTCGTCTCCAGCATCGATTTCTGGATGCCGATCCCGGCGCTCGTCACCATCACGTCGAGGCGGCCGAAGGCCTCGGCGGTCTCCTTCACGAGCGCATCGACCGCGGCCTCATCCACGACATCGAGCGTGCGCGCCCGCGCGCCCGCTCCGATGGACGCGGCGACCGACTCCGCATTGGCGGCATCCCGGTCGGCCACGACGACCGACAGACCGTCCTGCGCGAAGCGGCGGCAGATCTCGGCGCCGATGCCGCTTCCTCCGCCGGTGACGATCGCGACCCGACCCGCTGCCTGTGCCATGTCCCCTCCCCGCTTCCGCCCGCACTCCCCTCGTCCCTCTCGGGAGAAGGAAGCTGCGTCAGCTCCCTGCCGTCTTCGCCGCGATCATGGCGGCGATGAACGCCTTGAGCGTCTGCCCGGGCGCCCCTCCCCGCCGCTTCGCGGTCTCGTTGACGTGCGAGATGATGCCGTCGGCGAGATGCGACCGGGCATCGCCGATCCGAGCCGACATGTTCGAGACCGTCGCCGCGGCAAGGCCGCGCCGGTCGAAATCGGGCAGGCGGGCATGGCCCGTCCCGTCCTTGGCGCCGCCGGCATCGTTGTAGGTGGCCGCCCAGACATCGGGCGTCGTGTTGTCGGGCAGGCCGCCGACGAGACCGCCATGGGAGGCCGTCACGACGATGTTGCCGGCATCCTCCGGCTTGAACAGCGAGGCGGAATCGATCCCGATCACCGACGGCTCGCCGGGATTGTCGCTCACGACGAAGCGCGCCTCGCCGATCGAGGGCACCGGAGCGTCCGAAGGCGCCGCCTTCAGCATCTTTTCGGCGCAGGCACGGACCGTGTCGCCCGGCTTGCAGCCAAGCGCCGCCGCCGTCTCGTTCACGTGGCTGATGATGCCGCCCGCCCACATGTCGGCGGCCTGCGCGATCCGGCACGTCGCCGAATCCGTCACCGCCGCCGCGATGCGGAGCTCGTCGAGGAAGGCGAGCGAGGCGATGCCCGCCCGATCCTTGCCGATCCCCGCATCGTTCTGGATCACCGCCCGGACATGGCCCTTGGCCGCGCAATAGCCGGCATAAATTGCGCCATGCGATCCGCTGACCACCACGGCGCCGCGGTGCTTCTCGTAAAGCTTGGTGATGGTGTCGACGAGAAGGATCCCGTCCGGAACATCAGTCGCTGCGGTGCTCATGAGCAGCACCGCATTTCACGATATGAAACGCTTTCGGCAAGCATCTCGATGCTTCCTCCCGTCGCACTTCTTGATTGCCGGCACGTTTATCTCATGCCATCCTGCCTCGCAAGCATCGATCGTTTCCACATGATGGAACGACGGAGGAAGCGGATGGGAGATGTCGCGGCACCGGCCGGATCGCGTCGGCTGGACGGAAGGGTCGCACTCGTCACGGGTGCCGGGTCGGTCGGCCCGGGCTGGGGCAACGGCAAGGCCACGGCCGCTCTGTTCGCCCGCGAGGGCGCGCGGGTGGTGGCTCTGGACCTGAAGCGCGAGGCTGCCGAGGAAACGCGGGCCGTCATCGAAGGCGAGGGCGGCGAATGCATCGCGCTCGCGGGCGACGTCACGCGCGACGGCGACGTCCGTGCCGCCGTCGAGACGGCCATGGAGCGCTTCGGACGGATCGACATCCTCCACAACAATGTCGGCGCGGCGGTGCTGGGCGGCCCGGTCGAGGTCGAGGAGGCCGATTGGGACCGCATCTTCGCGATCAACGTGAAAAGCGTGTTCCTCGCCTGCAAGCACGTGCTTCCCCACATGGAGCGGCAAGGCAAGGGCTCGATCATCAACGTCGCCTCGATCGGCGCGATCCGCGAGATCGGCGTCGCCTACGTCGCCTATGCCGCCTCGAAGGCGGCGGTGATCGGCACGACCAAGAGCGTCGCCATGCAATATGCGGCGAAGGGAATCCGCTGCAACGTGATCCTGCCCGGCCTGATGGATACGCCGCATATCCGCGGCCCGATGCAGGCCTCGTATGGCGGCGACCTCGACCGGATGCTCGCCGATCGCCATGCCCGCTCTCCGACCGGCAAGATGGGCACGGCCTGGGACGTCGCCCACGCGGCGCTCTATCTCGCCTCCGACGACTCCGCCTATGTCAACGCGGTCGAGCTGGTCGTGGACGGCGGCATCACGACGACCATCCGCTGATGAACGCCGCATCGCTTGCTCCGGATCCCCCGGCCGCAGTCAGGCCCGGCGAAGTGGGCGGCGCGCAGAGCATCAAGCGCGCGATGGCCGTGCTGCGCTACGTCGCCTCGCATCCGGATGGCGCGCGTCTCCGCGACGTCTCGCGCGACTGCGGTCTCAACAAGGCGACCTGCCATCGCATCCTCGCCGCCCTCGTCGAGGAGGACTTCCTCCAGCCGAGCGAGGACGGGGGCGGCTATATCCTCGGCCAGGAGGCGCTGGCCATCGGCTGGGCGGCGCGGGCGCGCCAGGACATCCCGGCCCTGGCGAGGGCCGGAATGGTGCGCCTGTCGGTCCAGACGGGGGACACGGTCTTTCTCTCGATCCGCTCGGGGCTGGAGGCGATCTGCATCGCGCGCGAGGTCGGGGCCTTTCCAATCAAGACGCTGACGCTCGACATCGGCAGCCGCCGGCCGCTCGGCGTGGGCTCCGGCAGCATGGCGCTGTTCGCCTTCCTCCCGGCGGCCGAGCGGGCGGAAGCGCTCGACGCGGTCGAGCCGCGGCTCGGCGCCTATCCGGCGCTATCGCGAGAGAGCCTCGTCGCGCTCGCCGAGCGAACCCGGCATCTCGGCTATTCCTTCAACGACGAAGGCGTGATCGAGGGCATGAGCGCGGTCGGCGTCCCCGTGCTCGGCGATGACGGCCTGCCGATGGCCGCGCTCAGCGTCGCCGCGATCTCGACCCGGATGCAGGCGCCGCGGCGGCTCGAGGTCGTGGACCTCCTTCTGGCCGAGGCCCGCCTTCTGTCACGCGCGATGACGGGAACGCGCTAAGGTCATCCGGCACGGCGTTGCCGTTCGTCCCGCACGAATGGCGGGCCTTGCCGGGCCACAGCTCAAGAACGGACCGCAAAGCCGGTCGCAAGGGAGGAACGAGATGAGCACCACATTCGATCGGCGCCGCATGCTCAAGTTCGGCGCGCTCGCGGGAACCGCCGTGGCCGCACCCGCGATCCTGACCTGGCCGGCCAGCGCCGCCCAGTTCAGCTACAAGGTCGCCAACAACCTCCCGCAGAGCCACCCGATGAACGTGCGCCTCGCCGAGGCGATCAAGATCATCAACGAGCAAAGCGGCGGCCAGCTCGAATTCAAGGCTTTCCCGAACAACCAGCTCGGCGCCGATACCGACATGCTGTCGCAGCTCCGCTCCGGGGCGCTCGAATTCTTCACCCTGTCCGGCGGCATCCTGTCGACGCTGATCCCGGCCGTGTCGATCTACAACACCGCCTTCATCTTCAAGGATTACAGCGAGGTCTGGCCGGCGATGGACGGTCCGCTCGGCGGCTACCTGCGCGGCCTGATCGAGAAGACCGGCATCCATCCGATGAGCAAGCTGTGGAACAACGGCTTCCGGCAGATCACCTCCAGCACCCGGCCCATCGCGACCCCCCAGGACATCAAGGGCTTCAAGATCCGGGTCGCCGTCTCGCCGCTCTTCATCTCGCTCTTCAAGGCGCTGGAGGCGGCGCCGACCGCGATCAACTTCGCCGAAGTCTATACCGCCCTCCAGACCAAGGTCGTCGAAGGCCAGGAGAACGCGCTCGTCCTGATCGACAGCGCGAAGTTCTTCGAGGTCCAGAAATACGTCTCCCTGACCAATCACGGCTGGGACGCGTTCTTCATGCTCTCCAACGGACGCGCCTGGCGGGCCCTGCCGCCGAAGCTGCAGGAGCTCGTCGCCGAGAATCTCGACAAGGCCGCGCTCGCCATGCGCGAGGACACGATGAAGCTCGACCAGACGCTCGAGATCGAACTCAAGAAGAAGGGCATGATCTTCAACCGGACCGAGCCCGCCCCCTTCCGCGAGGTGCTGCGCAAGAACGGGTTCTATGCCGAGTGGAAGGGCAAGTACGGCGCCGATGCCTGGGCCGTGCTGGAGAAGCAGGTCGGCCAGCTCACCTGAGCGGTCGTCGCCGGCAAAGCCGGCGGGGTGGGGTGAACCCACCTCGCCCCGCCTCATCGAAGCGGAGACCGGTGTCACCCACCCCGGACCTTCGGTCCGCCCCTCCCCTTCGGGGGAGGGCAAGGGGCGAAGCTCACACGCTCCGCGAATGCGTTCTCCAGGAGCCTGCTCATGACATCCGCGAACCGGCTGCGGAACGCCCTCCGCTCGGGCGCCAGCGCGACCGGAAGCTGGGTCCAGATCGGATCGCCCGAGATCTGCGAGATCGTGGCCCGCTGCGGCTTCGACTTCGTGATCATCGACATGGAACACGGCTCGTTCGGCCTCGACGTCGCGGTGAACATGATCCGCGCGGTCGAGCCCCATGCGACGCCGATCCTGCGCGTCCCGGATGCGGGCCGGACGACCATCCTGAAGGTGCTCGATGCGGGCGCGCGCGGCATCATCGTGCCGAACGTGTCGTCGCGCGCGGAGGCTGAGGCCGTCGTCTCGGCAAGCCGGTTCGCCCCCCTCGGGACGCGCGGCGCCTGCCCCGCGACGCGCGCCACCGGCCACGGTCTCGCCGAATGGAGCGGCTTCGTCGCCGCGAGCAACGACGAGATCCTGGTGATCGCCCTGATCGAGACGCCGGAGGGCGTGAGCCGCGCTGCGGAGATCGTCACCGTGCCCGGGCTCGACGCGATCGGGATCGGGCCATTCGATCTCAGCCAGGCCATGGGCTACGCGGGCGACTGGCGCCATCCCGCCGTGCAGGCGAAACAGGCGGAGTTGATCGCGCTCGCCCGCGAAGCCGGTCGCGAGGCCCTCACCGCCGCCTTCGACAGCGACCCCGCCATCCTCTCCGGCCGCGTCGCCGAGTTGAACCGCCTCGGCTCCCGCCTCGTCGCGGTCAGCGGCGATCGGTTCGCGCTCACCTCCACCTTCCGTGCCATCGCGATGGCAACCGCCAATCCCACCTGAGAAGCGATCCTCCATGACCTTGACCCGCCGCAGCACCGCAGCTTTGCTCGGAGGCCTGATCGCCGCGCCCGCGATCCTCGCACCGCGCGGCGCGCGAGCGGCCGACTTCACCTACAAGTTCGCCAACAACCAGCCGCTCCACCACCCGATCAACGTGCGCGCCAAGGAGGCGGCGGAGCGGATCAAGGCGGAGACCGACGGCCGCTTCGTGCTGGAGATCTTCCCGAGTTCGAGCCTCGGCTCCGATACCGCCCTCCTCGGCCAGATCCGGTCGGGCGGCGTCGAGTTCTTCACGCTCGCGGGCGCGATTCTCGCGACCCTCGTTCCCGTCGCGACGATCGAGAACATCCCCTTCGCCTTCCCGGACTACCCGACGGTTTGGAAGGCCATGGACGGCGCGCTCGGGCGGCATGTCCGCGACGAGATCGCCAAGATCAACGTCCTCGCGCTCGACAAGGTGTGGGACAACGGCTTCATGCAGATGACCTCCAACGTGAAGCCGCTGAAGGTCGCGGACGACATGAAGGGCCTCAAAGTCCGCACCGGCCCGAGCCCGCTTCAGGTCTCGATGTGCCAGGCGCTCGGCGCGAGCCCGACGAGCCTCAACTTCAGCGAGCTCTACACGGCGCTGCAGACCGGCGTGGTCGACGCCCAGATGAACGCGCTCGTGATCGTCGAGGCGAACAAGCTGAACGAGGTCCAGAAATACTGCTCCATCACGAACCACATGTGGAGCGGCTTCTGGATGCTCGCCAACCGCAGAGCATGGGAGAGGCTGCCGGCCGAGATGCGGGACATCGTCGCCAAGCACCTCAATGCCGCCGCCGTCGCCGAGCGGGCCGATGTCGAAGCCGGCAACGCGCCGCTCCGCGAGACGCTGACGCGTGCCGGCATGGCGTTCAACGAGGCTGATTCCGCCTCCTTCCGCGCCGCGCTCGGAAAGGCCGGCTTCTACGCGGACTGGAAGAAGAAGCTGGGGGAAAAGCCCTGGGGCCTCCTCGAGGAAGCGGTCGGGGCGCTCGGCTGATGGCGGGAGCGAGCCCGAAAGCGACCTCGGGGCACATGGACAGACGTGCTCGCGAAGCTCATGAGGCCTCGAAACCTCGCCCCGGCGGCGAGGCACGAGGACCGGTCATGAAGTACGAGGCCTTCTTCGAGAGGCATATCGAGAGCCTTCGCCAGGAGGGACGATACCGCGTTTTCGCCGATCTCGAACGGAAGGCGGGCGCGTTTCCCCAGGCGCTCCACCGGCACGGCGCGCAGGCCCGTCCCGTCACGGTGTGGTGCTCCAACGATTATCTCGGCATGGGCCAGCATCCCCTCGTGATCGAGGCCATGCACGAGGCGCTGAACCGCTGCGGGGCAGGAGCCGGCGGCACGCGCAACATCTCCGGCACGAACCATACCCACGTGCTGCTGGAGCGGGAGATCGCCGATCTCCACGGCAAGCCGGCGGCGCTGCTGTTCAATTCGGGCTACATGTCGAACTGGGCGACGCTCTCGACGCTCGCCTCGCGGATGCCGGGCTGCGTCGTCCTGTCGGATGCGAGCAACCATGCCTCGATGATCGAAGGCATCCGCCACAGCCGCGCCGAGACGCAGGTCTTCGCCCATAACGATCCCGACGATCTCGCCCGCCGTCTCGCCGCGCTCGATCCGCACCGGCCGAAGATCGTCGCCTTCGAATCGGTCTACTCGATGGACGGCGACATCGCGCCGATCGAGACGTTCTGCGATCTCGCCGACGAACATGGCGCGATGACCTATCTCGACGAGGTCCACGCCGTCGGCCTCTACGGTCCCCGAGGCGGCGGTATCGCCGAGGCCCGCGGCCTGTCGCACCGGCTGACCGTGATCGAGGGCACCCTCGCGAAGGGCTTCGGCGTCGTCGGCGGCTACATCGCCGGCTCCGAAGCGCTCTGCGATTTCGTGCGGAGCTGTGCGTCCGGCTTCATCTTCACGACCTCCGTCCCGCCCGCCATCGCGGCCGGCGCGCTCGCCTCGATCCGTCACCTGAAGGCGAGCGGCGTCGAACGGGAGCGGCACCAGGAGAGGGTCGCGACGCTCCGCGCCCGCCTCGACCGGGCCGGCATCGCGCATCTCGCCAACGAGAGCCACATCGTCCCGGTGATGGTCGGCGATGCCGCGCTCTGCAAGACGATCTCGGACACGCTCATGGAGCGCTTCGGCATCTACGTGCAGCCGATCAACTATCCGACCGTCCCGAGGGGCACCGAGCGCCTGCGCTTCACGCCGACCCCGATGCATACGGACGACGACATCGACCACCTCGTCGCATCGCTTGCGACGGTGTGGTCGGAACTCGGCATGCGCGAGGCCGCCTGAGAGGCGAGGCCCGCCTCGTCACGGCGAGCAGCGGGTCTGGCCTCGGGCCGACCTGACGACAGGCTCCGCGAAGCAAGGCCGGCCGGCGGCCGGAGAGGCTCCTGTGAGCCCGGCAAATCGGGGACCCGACCCCTCATGCCGAATTGCCGGCTGAAAGCCGGCCTCGAAGCACGCGAGACGGTTGTGCGTCCTTCGAGGCCTCGCTTTGCGAGGCACCTCAGGACGAGGCGCGGGGGGCATTCCGGCGGCGCTCCGCCGCTCCGCTCTTCGTCAAGACGACGGGGAGACGAGACCGCCTCCCCGATCGTCTCAGTAGCGCGCGACGATCGGCGCGGCCTGGGCGACCTTCGGGTCGTCCCACTTGATGCGCACCGAGGCGGAGACGATGTCCACCGACGCCTTGGTATCGGCGTAGAACGGCAGCCCCTGGTATTGCGGGTTGCCCGGCGCGATCCGGATCGCGTTGTCGCCGATTCCGAAGACGTGGGAATAGGTCGCGCTGATGCGGATCCGCTCGTTCCAGTCGTAGCTCGCGCCGATCGAGGCATAGATGCGGTCGGTGTCCGGCAGGCGGACGCTGCGGTTCGAGTTGTCGATCGGTGACTGCTCATAGGCCACGCCGGCCCTGACCGCCCATTGGCTCGTCACCTGGTACTCGCCGCCGATCGAGTAGATCCAGCCGTCCTTGTAGCGGAGGGGCACGCCGACCATGGGGATGCCGGTCGCGGCATTGGTCACGCCCGGGATGTTCAGCCGGCTCCAGTTCATCCATTCGACGCCGGCGCTGAGCTTGAAATCCTGCGTGATCTGCTGGGTGATGCCGAAGGTGAGCTGTTCGGGCGTGTTCAGCGTCACCTTCGCGGCGCGGACGAGCGGCCCGGTCCGGAAGGTGCCCTCGAGATCATGCTGTGTCGAGGAGCGGAAGCCGAGGCCGAGCGTCGTCCCGGCGAACGGCGTGACCGTCACGCCGGCCGTGAAACCGACGCCCCAGGCGTCGCCCTCGAGGATCGCCGTCGGGGCGGACGGCCCCAGCCCGATGGCCGAATTCAGCCGTACCTTGAGATATTGAATGGTCGGGCCGAAGCCGACCGACACATAGTCGTTCAGCTTGAGGCCCAGGATCGGCGTCGCGCCGAGCGAGATCACGCGCGAGGAGCGGCCATAGACCTGGCCGGCCCAGACCGGTTCGGGCTTGGTGATGCTACCGAAAGCCGAGCCCGTCGACAGGCCGACCCAGACCATGTCGTTGACCTGATAGGCGTTGTAGCTAGCCGGGATGAAGGCTTCCTGCCCGATATTGCCCGAGCCGCCGAACTGGAGCGCGGCGCCCGGCGTCGGCGAGACCGGCGTGACCGACACGTCCGGGACGACGTAGGTGAAGTTGTACTCGCTGGTATAGCCCGGGTTCATCGTGACCGTGGCCGGGTTCCAGAACATCGACGAGATGCCCGGCATGCCCGAGGCATTGCCGGCGAAGGCACCGCCCAGCGCCGTCGTGCTCTGCGTCCGAAGCCCGAATGCGCCGGCATGAGCGGCGCCCACAGCGCCCAGCAGCGCGACGGATGAGATTGCGATCCGAGTCAGCTCTTTGAGCAGCCGTTGTTTGGCCATCGTTTCCCCCACGCACGGCGATCGCCGAATCAACCAAGGTTCTCACTGCCCGAAAGCGGTCACAATCGCATTTTGAGCACAAGACGACCATTTTCGGAGTTTCTCGCCCCGGATACCGCCACCGATGCAGCATTCCTTGGCATGCGTTGCCGTTTCGACACGTTCAAAACTTACAATCGGTCTGCAAGCCGTGCGCGAAATCAGACTTCGCGGAAACGTCCCGAGCGGGCTTGCGTCCGCGACCTCAACGGCTACGCTTCCCTCAAAACATGGTGGGCGGAACACACGGGAGCAGGCGCATGGACGATCGTAAGGGCGTGACGCGGCGCGTTTTGGCCGGCGGGCTTGTCGCAGGAGCAGCGATCCCGGTCTTTCGAGGCTCTGCCAATGCCCAGGCGGCCTGGCCGAGCCAGACCGTCCGCATCATCGTTCCGTATCCGCCTGGCGGGTCGACCGACGTCCTGACCCGGATCCTCGCCGAGCGGCTCAAGGACCGGCTCGGCGGCACCTGGGTGATCGAGAACCGGCCCGGCGCCGGCGGCAATATCGGCATCGAGGGCGTGGTGCGGAGCGATCCGGACGGCCACACGATCGGGTCGGCGACGGTCGGGCATTTCGCCATCAACCAGTATCTCTACGCGCGGATGTCCTGGGACCCCGACAAGGATTTCGCGCCCGTCTCGATGACCTGGGACCTGCCGAACGTCGCCGTCGTGCCGAGCGACCACGTCCCGGTGAAGACGCTCGCAGAATTCATCGACTGGGCGAAGAAGAAGGACGGCGGGATCTTCTACGGCAGCCCCGGCGTCGGGACGAGCCCGCACCTGTCGGGCGCCATGTTCACCACCCGGCACGGCATCAAGGCGACGCACGTCCCGTTCCGCGGGGCCTCGGCGACGATTCCGGCCATGCTGAAGGGGGACGTCCATTTCGCCATCGACAACCTCACCTCCTACATGAGCATCATCGAATCCGGCCAGATGCGGGCCCTCGCCATCACCGCCGCCTCCCGCTGGCCGAGCCTGCCGGCGATCCCGACCATGGCCGAGGCCGGCACGCCGGATTTCGTCGTCACCTCCTGGGCTGCCTTCGTCGTGCCGAGGAAGACGCCGCAGGCGATCATCGACAAGCTTTCCGTCGCGCTCCGCGAGATCAGCCAGGAGCCGAGCGTCAAGGATCGCTTCGACAAGGTCGGAGCCCGCCCGCTCGGCTCGACTCCGGACGAAGTGACCAAGAAAGGCGTCGCAGAGCGCCCCATGTGGCAGGAGATGATCAAGGTGTCCGGCGCGCGGCTGGAATAGCGAGGAACGCATCTGCCCATGGACAACGACAGCTTCCGCCGCTGGTCCCACCGCGCGGCCGATTGGTCGGCCGATTACCGCGCCGGGATCGGCGCCCGGCCCGTTCGCGCGCAGACGGGGCCGGGAGAGGTCTTCCGGCGCATCGCCGAGGCTCCGCCCGAGGCGCCGGAGCCGATGGAGGCGATCTTCGCCGATCTCGACGGGATCGTCATGCCGGGCATGACCCATTGGCAGCATCCGCGCTTCTTCGCCTATTTCCCCGCCAATGCGAGCCCGCCCTCGATCATCGCCGAGCAGCTGACGGCCGCGATCGGGGCGCAATGCATGCTCTGGCAGACCTCGCCGGCCGCGACGGAGCTCGAGACGCGGATGATCGACTGGCTGCGCCAGCTGATCGGCCTCCCCGAGGGCTTCTCCGGCGTCATCCAGGATTCGGCCTCAGGCGCGACCCTCGCCGCGCTCCTGACCGCACGCGAGCGAACGCTTGGATGGCGCGGCAACGCGGACGGGCTGTTCGGCGGGCCGCCGCTGCGGGTCTACAGCTCCGCGCAGGTCCATTCCTCGGTCGACAAGGCCGTGCGGATCGCGGGGATCGGGGATGCGAACCTCGTGCGCATCCCGGTCGACGGGCCGCGCCACGGCATGAGCGTCGCCGCGCTCGAGGCGGCGATCGAAGCCGACCGCGCCGCCGGCAGGACACCTTGCGCCGTGGTGGCCGCGCTCGGCGGCACCTCGGTCGGCGCCTGCGACGACATCGCGGCGGTCGCCGACATCGCCGAGCGCCATGGGCTGTTCCTCCATATCGATGCGGCCTGGGCCGGCTCGGCCATGATCTGCCCCGAGCACCGCCACCTGATGCGGGGAGCGGAGCGGGCCGACAGCTTCGTCTTCAACCCGCACAAATGGCTGTTTACGAATTTCGACTGCTCGGCCCATTTCGTGAAGGATCCGAAGGCTCTCACGGATACGCTCGGCATCCGTCCGCATTACCTCCGGACGGCCGCGCATGAGGGCGTCGTCGATTACAACGAATGGTCGGTCCCGCTCGGCCGGCGCTTCCGGGCGCTGAAGCTGTGGTTCGTGCTGCGCGCCTATGGAGCGGAGGCTTTGCGCGGCATGGTGCGGGACCATATCGCCTGGGCGCACGATCTCGCCGGCATGATCGCGGCGGCGCCCGATTTCGAGCTCGTCACCGATCCCGTCCTGTCGCTCTTCACCTTCCGCTACGCCCCCGCCGGGACGGGCGAGGAGCAGCGCGACAGTCTGAATGCGGCGCTCGTCGAGGCCCTGAACGACGATGGCCGCATCTACCTCACGCAGACGACGCATGAGGGCCGCTTCGTCATCCGCTTCCAGGTCGGCGCGACGACGACGACGCGGGACGACGTGAGGGCGGCCTGGGACGTGATCCGCGAGGTCGCGGGCACCCTTGCCGCCTGAGGCGAGGCCTCAGGCGAAGGCCGATCCCGTATACGGCGTCTCTGACACGGGCGTGATCGGCCCCTTGCCGGAGAACCACGAGACGAGGTTGTCGACGACGAGCTGCCCCATGGCGCGGCGCGTCTCGACCGAGGCCGAACCGACATGCGGCAGGAGGACGACGTGATCCATCGCGATCAGCTCGGCCGGAACGCGCGGCTCGTCGACGAACACGTCGAGGCCGGCCGACAGGATGGTCTTCGTCTTCAGCGCCTCGATCAGGGCCGGCTCGTCGACCACCGAACCGCGTCCGACATTGACGAAGATCCCGTCCGGTCCGAGCGCCTTGAACACCTCGGCATTGACGATGCCGTCGGTCGAGGCGCCGCCCGGCGCGACGCTGACGAGGACGTCGCACCAGCCGGCGAGACCGACGAGGCTCGCCTCGTAGCGGTAGGGAACGTCCTGCTTGGAGCGGCCGTGATAGCCGATCTCGAGCCCGAAGGCTTCGAGGCGCTTCGCCACCGCCTTGCCGATGCGGCCGAGCCCGAGGATGCCGACCTTGCGGCCCCGGAGCGTCGCGGTGAGCGGATAGGGCTTCTTCAGCCACTCGCCGGCCCGCAGATAGCGGTCCACCTGCGGCAATTGCCGCACGGTCGCGAGGAGCAGGCCGACTGTGAGATCCGCCACCTCGTCCGTGAGGACGTCGGGCGTGTTCGTCACGATGAGACCGCGCCGGCCGGCTTCCTTGGCGTCGATCGTGTCGTAGCCGACGCCCATGTTCGAGACGATCTCGAGATTGGGCAGCATGTCGAAGATCGCACCGTTCACGCGGTAATGCGTGCCCGGCGCGAGGCCGCGGATGTCGGAGGCGACCGAGCTGATGAAGGCATCCCGGTCGGGATGCTCCCAGGCCTTGTGCAGCGTGAAGTGCTTCGCGATGCCGTCGACGACGACGGGCGCCATCTGCGAAAGCATCAGGATCTGGACATCCTTCATCTGCCGTCTCTCCGTCCTGCCGAAATCAAGGGCTGCCGAAATCAGACCGAGCGCGTCGCGCCGCCGTCGACGCGGATCATCGAGCCCGTGACGTAGCCCGCCCGCTCCGACGCGAGGAAGCAGGCGACGTCGCCGAATTCCCGGACCTCGCCGTAGCGACCCGCGGGGATCTGCGCCACCGAGGCTGCCGCGACCTCGTCCTTCGTCTTGCCGAGCCGCTTCGCATTGGCCTCGTCGAGCTCGCCCGTGCGGTCGGTCTCGATGCGGCCGGGCAGGATCATGTTCACGGTGATCCCGTCCTTCGCGACCTCCGCCGACAGCGTCTTGGCCCAGCCGAGGATCGAGGAGCGGAGCGCGTTCGACATCACGAGGTTCGGGATCGGCTGGATCACGCCGGACGACGCGACGATCACGATGCGGCCGAAGCCGTTCTTCTGCATGTCGGGCAGGACGAGGCCCGCGAGCGTGAAGACGGGCAGGACCATCGCCTGGAATTGCGGCGTCCAGGCCTCGGGCTTGACGGAGAGCGCGGTGCCCGCCGGGGGGCCGCCGGTATTCGAGATCAGAATGTCGATCGGGCCGCCGAGGGCCTCGACGGCCTTCGCATGCACGCCGGGGACGTCGGCCGCGAGATCCGCCGCGATATAGGAGGCCCGGCCCTTGCCGCGCGCGTTGATGGCGTCTGCCGCCGCCTTCAGCTTGTCTTCGCTCCGCGCGGTCAGCACGACGTTCGCGCCTTCGGCCGCGAGCGATTCCGCGATGCCGCGGCCGAGCCCGCGGCTCGATGACAGGACGAGAGCGCGCTTGCCGGTGAGGCCGAGATCCATGCGTGTTTCCTCCGGATGTAGCCTTCGCTTAGCGCGGCCCCGTCCAGGCGGCAATCACGTCTCGGACGACTTCGGAGGAGATACGGCCGGATCGGCCCCGCCCTGGAGCGCGAGCGCGAGGTCTGCGATCGCGTCGACCTCGCGGCGCAGCTCGGCCGGAGCCATGGGCGGGCCGCTGGCCAGCCGCCGCCGCAAGGCCTCGACAGCCTCGGCGAGTTCGGCCTCGCGCCCGGTTGGGGGAGGCTCCACGCTCAGAACGGGTTCCAGGTCGGAGTGGGCGTGAACTTCAGATAGCCCAGGGCCACGCCGAGCCGCACGCCGACGCCGGACCGGATCGGCACGACGACCATGCGGTCCGCCGTGGCCGCGCTCATGCCGAGGCCCGCGACGAAATAGGCCGAGCCTTCCAGCTCGACGAAGCGCCGGTACATGTCCGGCACGCTCGCGAGATTGTAGATCAGCATCATCTGCCGGGCGCCCTCGCCGCCGACATCGAAGCCGATCGAAGGCCCCTGCCAGTAGATGCGCGAGCCCGGATCGCCGCGGCGGGTGAACACGGTGCCCTCGCCGTAGCGAAGGCCGCCGAAGAAGGCGCCGGATGCCTCCTGGCCGAGGATGTAGCCGTTCGGCTGTCCCCAGCGCCGGGTCGCCTCCTCCACGAGCTTGCCGAGGCCGCGCGAGATACCGCCGAAGAACTGGTGACCGGAATCGACGATCTCCCGCGGCGAGAACGGCGGCGGGCCGGCCGGATTCGGCGTTCGGGCCAATGCCGAGCCCGTCTTGCCGGCGACGAGACCGCCGAGGAGCATGGCCGAGACGTTGCGACGCGTGATCATGCGCGCCTCCTCTCCTGATGCCGCGGGCGCGCCGGCCGCGGATGGCGCTGGCCGTCGACGCTCCGAGCGGCGCGCCTCACCCAACGGGATGGGGCAGGCGCTCTCATGCGGAGGGTATGAGTGCTTCCTTAACGATATCCTTCGCTTTCGAGCGATTGTCGCCCCGCGGCCACGCCCGGCCTCAACCGGCCGGCAGCGTACACAACCCGGCGAGGCGCCGATCTCCGAAGGCGGCGAAGGCGCCGTTGAGGAAACCGCGCTCCGCGTGGCCGTAGGTCAGGGGCTTGCCATCCGCGCCCAGCACGAGGCCTCCCGCGACCGTCACGACATGGTCTCCGGCGGCCGTGTCCCATTCCATCGTCGCCCCGCAACGGACATAGACGTCGGCCTCTCCCGACGCGATGAGGCCGAACTTCGCCGCCGACGACGCGATGCGCCGGCCGCCGATCCCCATCCGGTCGAGACAGATATCGGTGGCGTCGTCGCCGTGCCGGCGGGAGACGACCGCGACGGGGCCTTCGGCGGGCGACGGGCGCACGGCGGTCGGCTGCCAATCCGTGCAATCGCCGGATGGCGGGATCGGGGCGACGAGGCAGGTCGTCCCCGCGGCCCATACCCGCCCCAGCACCGGAACGGCCAGCGCTGCGGCGATCGGACGATCCCCGGCGATCAGCGCCGCGTTGACCGAGTACTCGCCGGCCCCGGTCAGGTAGTCGCGCGTCCCGTCCAGGGGGTCGACGAGGAAATACAACCCGCTCGGCGCGGAGGCGGCCTCCGCCGATTCCTCGGCGACGACGGGAATATCCGGAAAATCGGCCGCGAGCCGTCCGAGGATCATCCGCTCGGCTTCGAGATCCGCCGCCGTCGAGGGGCTGCCGTCGGGCTTGACCACCCGGCCGGCTCCGCGGTCCCGCACCTGCGCCAGGAACCGTCCCGCCTCGAGCACGATGGAGCCGAGCCGGCGCGCGGCGGCATCGGGATCTGCGATCATCGGCCTGGCCCCGCCGCCGTTCCGCTGCGCCCGAAAACGGCCCGGTTCTTTCCAAGCCGGACGCCTGCCGCTATCGGAGACGGGTCGCCGCGCCGAATCGCGGATGCGGTCCCTTGTCTCCGGAGCCCATCCATGGCCGCCGTCACGCTCGATCCTCTCGATTTCGCCGCGCTTGTCACCTCGCGCGTCTGCCACGACGTCATCGGCCCGGTTGGCGCGATGGTCAACGGGCTTGAGGTCCTGGAGGAGGACAAGGATGGCGCGATGCAGGAATTCGCGCTGGATCTGATCCGCAAGAGCGCCCGGCAGGCCTCGGCCCGGCTGCAATTCGCGCGGCTCGCCTTCGGTGCGGCGGGATCTGCCGGAGCCGCCATCGACCTCGCCGACGCGGAGGCGGTGGCCCAGGGCCTCTTCCTCGACGAGAAGGTGAGCGTGACCTGGTCGGCGCCGCGCGCGCTGCTGCCGAAGAACCGGGTCAAGCTGCTTCTCAACCTCGTGGTGCTGGCCGCGGCCGCCGTGCCGCGGGGCGGCAACGTCCATGTGGAGGTGAGCGGCGAGGACGATCAATCCGTCTTCGTCCTGACCTCGAAGGGGCCCCATGCCCGCATCCCCAACCATGCCGAGCAGTTGCTCGCGGGCGAGCCGGAGGACGGCATCGTCACCGCGCACGGCATCCAGCCGTATTACACCGGCGAGGTGGCGCGGAGCGCGGGCATGAAGGTGACGATGTCCCTCGAGGAGGACACCGTGACGATCCGCGGCGAGAACGCCTGACGCGAAGCCTCCCGCGCGATCGACCGATTGCGCGGGACGGCCGCAACCGGCCGGTAACGCCTGAGCGGCTAGAACGCGCGCCTGCGTCGTCGCCCGGGAGCCGTCCGTGAAGCATTGCCTGATCGTCGACGATTCCGCCGTCATCCGAAAGGTGGCTCGGCGCATCCTCGAGGGATTCGACCTCGCGGTGACGGATGTCGAGGATGCCGAGCAGGCGCTCGCCGCCTACCGCGAGCGGCTGCCCGACCTTGTCATCGTCGATGCGGTGATGCCGAACGGGGACGGATTCGACCTCGTCCGCGATCTGCGCGGCATGCCCGACGGGGGCCGGCCGAAGATCGTCGTCTCCATCATCGAGAACGACGTCGCGACGGTCGCCCGCGTCTTCCACGTCGGCGGCGACGCCTATCTCACGAAGCCCTTCACGACGGATATTCTGCGCGGGAAGCTCGAAGAGGTGGATATCCTTCCGCCGAGCGGGTCCGCGGACGCGGCCTGATCAGTCCGCCCGGTCGCGGAAGCTCTCCTCGGCGAGCCAGCGCGCGAAGCGCGGTGCGACCTCCGCGCCCGTCACGAGCCCTTCCGGCCAATCGGCCCGGTCGGGCCGAAGCGCGGCCATCCAGCCCTCTCCGAGCGCATCGCGATTGAGGAGAGCCGGGCGGCGCACCAGCGCCTCGTTATGGTCGGCCATGACGCCGTCGAAGCCGGCGCGCGCCGCCCCGATCCACTTGCCGCATTCGACCATCGCGAACCATTTGCCCTGCCAGAACGGCTTGCCCGCCGGTTTCGGCGTGAAGACGAGGGCATCGCCAGCGAGCGTCATCGACAACGGCGTGAAGCCGGCCCGGACGGTCCCGTCCGGCAGCGGGACGTACCAGACCTGGTTCTGCACGTCGTAGAGCCGGTCTTCCGGGAGGTCGTATCCGCCGATCAGCGCCATCTCGCCTCCCCTTCCGCCGATGGCCCGCCGGGTCCCCGAGGCCGAAGCCTACGGCCCCTATTCCCCGATGTCCCCGCCCCCGAGAAGGACGAGATCGTCGCGATGGATCATCTCGGCCCGGCCGGGATAGCCCAGGATCGCCTCGATCTCCCGGCTCGACCGACGCAGGAGGCGGGCCGCCTCACCGGCATCGTAGGCGACGAGGCCGCGCGCGAGCAGAGCGCCGTCCGGCCCCCTCACCGCGATCGCATCCCCGCGGGCGAAATCGCCGACGACCGCCGTCACGCCGATCGGCAGCAGGCTCGCGCCCGAGCGCAGGGCCCGCGCCGCACCCTCGTCGACATGGACCGCGCCGCGCGCCTCCAGCGAGCCGGCGATCCAGGTCTTGCGCGCCGTCGCGGGCGTCGAGGGGGTCAGGAACCAGGTGCAGCGCCCGCCGTCCTGAACGCGCCGGAGCGGGTTCTTCGGCCGCCCGTCCGCGATGAGCATGTGCGTACCGCCGGCCGCCGCGATCTGGCCGGCCTCGATCTTGGTCCGCATGCCGCCGCGCGACAGGGCCGACGCCGCCCCCCCGGCCATCGCCTCGATGGCGGGCGTGATGCGCTCGACGACGGGAATGTGCCGGGCCTCGGGGTCGCTCGCCGGCGGGGCCGTGTAGAGCCCGTCGATGTCGGAGAAGAGGATCAGGAGATCGGCACCGACCATGGTGGCGACGCGCGCCGCGAGCCGGTCGTTGTCGCCGTAGCGGATCTCGCTCGTCGCGACCGTATCGTTCTCGTTGACGACCGGAATGGCGCGCATCTCGAGCAGCTTCGAGAGAGTCGCGCGCGCATTGAGGTAGCGGCGGCGCGATTCGGTGTCACCGAGCGTCAGCAGCACCTGCCCCGCCGCGATGTCGTGATGGGCGAGCACCTCCGACCAGATCCGCGCGAGCGCGATCTGGCCGACGGCCGCCGCCGCCTGGCTCTCCTCGAGCTTCAGCGGCGCGAGGCCGAAGCCGAGAACGGTGCGTCCGAGCGCGATGGCGCCGGAGGAGACGACGAGCACGTCGGCGCCGCGTCCATGGAGCTCGCCGATATCCTCGGCGAGCGCGGCGAGCCAGGCATGGTTCAGCCGCCCCTTGGCGCGGTCGACGAGGAGCGCCGAGCCGACCTTGATCACGATGCGGCGAAAACCGGCGAGAGAGGGGGTCATCGGGAGAGGGCCGGGACGATGTCCGTGTGAGGGAAGTCCTCGCCCTTGAACAGAAGCGGCCGGGAAAGAACCTTCGCCACCGCATAGGACAGGCAGTCGCCGAAATTCAACCGCGCCGGATGGCCCGAGCCCCTGCCATATCGCGCGAAGGCCTCGCGGGCGGCGAGATACATGCTGGCGGTGAAGGGCTCGACGACGAGTTCCCCCATCGCCAGCATGCCGTCGAGAAAGAGATCGCCTTCCTCCGCCATCCTCGATCGGAGAACCAGGCTCGTTTCCACGAGAACCGGCGTGCCAACGAAGGCCCCATTCTCGATGATCGCGTCGGAAAATCGATCGCCATCAGGCTCCTCGAACGCGATGGCCACGAGAGCCGATGTATCGACCACGATCATGGCGAGCGCTATTTCGGCAGGCCGTTCTCGTCGTAGAGATCGTCGTGATTGGAGGTCGCGCCCGGCAGCTTGTGACGCGCGGTTTCTCTGGCAAGCGCCTTGATGCGGTCGAACCTCCGCTGCTGTTCCGGCGTCCGGCCCTGCTCATTGCGCGGCGCCATGTCGTCCTCGAAGCGCCGCAAGGCCTCGACGACGACGTCGGTCGTCGTCCGCCCCAATCGCTCGGCCAGGGAAGACGCCCGGGAGAAGGCCTCGTCGCTTTGGATGTTGAGCTGACGCTGCGCCATGCTAGCACCTCGCGCCAAGGCTAGCAGCCGCAGACATCTCCAGCAATCCGACCGTCATGGCGAGGAGGCGGAGCTGATGAAGCGACTCTGGGTCGCCAGTACCACGACTGGCTAGGTTGCTTCGCCTCGCTCGCAAGCACGGGCTTAGGCTCGGCATGCTGAAGATGCAGCCCAAGCCGCAAAGCGAGAGGAAGTCAGGGAGAGGGACAACGCAAAAATCCGGGAAGCGCCCTCGAGCGGGATGGTCCCGAAGCCGAGATCCGAATTTTGATGTCGAGGAAGGTCGAAGGCGCTATGACAAGTTCATGCCCGGCTTTTGGTCCTCCTTCCTATCGCTGTTCGCGGTCCCACCGATCGCCTGGGCACTCAGTCAACTCTTTAAGCCCTCTGCTACGACTGCGATTGTCGTTCTCGGCGTGGCAGTCGTCTTCGCTTTGATCTTCGTGTCGCTCGAATACCGCGCCCACGAAAGGATGAAGGATATCGTTGAGGGGCGCCAGAGGGTCGACCTCTATTGCGGAACGGGGCCAGGGCTAATCTTCATGCCGCCCGACGGGCGGAAGCGTAGCTGGATAAGGTTGGAAAATACTGGAAAACCGATAAAGAATTTTTCTGTTAGACTGAGCATCTGGAGCCTGCAAGGCGAGGAATGGGTAGCAAGAAACCCTGGAAACCCGATGGCTTTGATGTTCGACGAACTTCAGAAGTCTCCATTTCACCTCGAAGCTGTACGTATAATGGGATTATTTCATCAAGATCCTACGAATGAAGATCTGGGAGACAATGCCACCTTCTATATGGAGAACGTCAGAACGCTAGCTGTGTACAAAGGCGACATTGAACCTGGACGTCACCGTGTTGATGTTATCCTTTCTGGCGAAGAAATCAGGCCGAGGACATATAAACTTGAGATCAATTGGACGGGCGATTGGAGCACCTACGACGTTAAGCCACTTCGGCAACCAAAGGGGCCAGACAGAATACATCACGTTACTCGCGGGGATAAGATCACGCAGCGGGGCGTTTAGGCCAGCTCAAACTCATTGTCCGCTGAACGGCGGAATATCACATTGTTCAGCGGATACTAACGACCAAGCAGATTCGTTCGCGGCACATTGACAACTGACGACGGGATACTAGCTTTCTTCTCGAAGGATTGCTTCGCTCCGCTCGCAAGGACTGGCGCGCCGTCAGCCCTTCGGCTCGAGCGCCGCGCAGTGGCGGAGAACCTCCGCCCCGCTGCGGTTCCAGGCCGTGATGCCGCCGACCATCAGCACCTGGACGAGGCCCTCGGAGAGTTCGGCGAGGGTGAGGCCGTGGCGCATGGCGGATTCCGCGTGCCGCTTGGCGGCCTCCGTCTGCCCGATCAGGCAATCGAGCAGGCAGAAGACCATCTCCTTGGTCTTCAGGTCGAGCGCGCCGCCCTGCCCCGCCTCGCGCATGACGGCGTCGCGCATCAGGCCGTAGCCGGCGAAGGCGCCGGGCGCATGCTCGGCGAGGAGGGCGAGGTTGTCCGGCACGCGGCCGAAGCTCTCGACGAAGCTCGCCCGGCCGGCGGCGACGCCGGCCTCGACCAGCGCCTTGCGGTCGTCCGTGCTCATGCGCGCGGGCGGTTGGCGCTGCGCTCCGGCACGCCCGTCGCCTCGTAGGCGATGCGGGCGAGTTCGGCGACGCCCTCGCGGATCGTCTCCTCGGTCGGCAGAGCGAAGCAGAGCCGCATATGGCTCTTCGCGCCCTCCGGATCGCAGGCCCATTCCGGACCGGGATTGAAGGCGACGCCCTGCGCGAGCGCCGTCGCGGCGAAGCTGCGCACGTCGACATGGTCCGGCAGCTTCAGCCACAGGAAGATGCCGCCTTCGGGGCGATAGAGTTCGGCCGCCGTGCCGAATTCGCGCGAGAGGGCGTCGACCAGCACGTCGAGCTTGCGGCCGAGCCCGGCGCGCAGGTCGTCGACGTGATCGTCGAAATGCCGCGCGACATATTCGGCGACGACCATCTGTTCGAGCGCGCCGGTGCCGGCATCGGTCTTCGAGGCCATCAGCCGCCCGAGCACGTCCCAGGGCGCGATGACGTAGCCGATGCGCAAAGCCGGCGCGAGCGACTTCGAGAAGGAGCCGATATGGACGACGCGCGAGGGATCGAGCGCGTAGAGAGCCGGCGGCCGCTCGCCCGACCAGACGAGATCGGCGTAGCATTCGTCCTCGAAGATCGGCACGCCGAACTCGCGCGAGAGGTCGAGAAGCTGGTGCCGACGCTCGAGGCTCATGATCGAGCCGGTCGGGTTCTGCACCGTCGGGATCGTGTAGATGTAGCGCGGCGTCGTGCCCTCGGCCTTCAGCCGTTCGAGGATGGCCCGCAGCCGGTCGATGACGATGCCGCCCTCGTCGAGCGGGGCGGCGACGATGCGCCCCCCGAGACGCTGCACCTTGGCGATGGCGCCGCCATAGGTGAATTCCTCGATGATCACCGTGTCGCCGGGCGCGATGAAGAGCGCGTTGACGAGGTCCATCCCCTGGAGCGAGCCGGAGGTGATCATCACGTCCTCGGCACCGCAGGCGATGCCGCTGCGCGTCGCCGCCTTCTTCGCCACGAACTCGCGCAGCGCGTCGTGCCCCTGGGGCGCCTGACCGAGATTGTACATGCCGAGCAGCTTGCCGCTCTGCGACAGGACCTTGTGTGCGGCCTCGGCGAGCGCGCTGGCCGGAACCTGCTCAGGATCGTTGTGGCCGTAGACGAAATTGTACTTCGGCAAGCCGGCGAAGCGCGGCGCCGGATCGGGCGTCCCTTGCCGAAACACGCCCGCCTTCGTGAAAAGCCCGTCGTCCAACCGATCCTCCCAACCGCTCATGGGCCTCGTGCGGACCCTGGCGCGACGCTACAGGCCCGGCCGAGGCCTGACCAGAAGTCGGCTTCGCCGGCTAAGCGAAAATCGGCAAGACCTTCGCCGTCTGGACGGACGCGGCCTGGGACGTCGACGAGGCGACGCGGATCGTGTCGCGCCCGGCTCTCTTCGCCTCGTAGAGGGCCTGATCGGCATCGCGCATCACGGCTTCCAGATTGCCCCCCGGCCCCACGCCGGCGATCCCGAAGCTCGCCGTCACGTTCCGCGGGGCCCGCACGCCGGGAAGCGGGGTGAGCGCGAACAGCAGGCGGACCCTCTCCGCGTAGCGCACGCCCTCGGCCGCATCCGCGCCCGGCAGCAGGACGGCGAATTCCTCCCCGCCGATCCGACCGAGAACGGCGCCGTCGGCCGCCTCGCGGGCCAAGGAGCGAGCAAAGCCGACGATCACCTGGTCGCCGACCGCGTGCCCGTAGGTGTCGTTGATGGCCTTGAAGTGATCGAGATCCGCGAGGATCAGCGCGGCCGGTGCCGTGCGGTCGGGATCGGAGCGGAGGGAGGCGTTGGCACTCTCCTCGAAACCCCGCCGGTTCAGGAGATGGGACAGCGAATCCTGGATGGATTCGATGCGCAGCTTGGCGAAGAGGTCGAGCGCGACGCCGGTCACGACGCCGAGCACCAGCAACAGCGACATGATGATGTCGGTCGCCGCCACCCCCAGCCAATAGACCGAATCGATCGACAGTTTCGTCGGGTCGCCCCCCGCCATCAGCAGGACCGGCCGCAGCAGCGCGCCACAGAAATGAAGCATCATCACGCAGACGACGATCATCTCGATGAAGGCCTTCCGCACCAAGCGCAGAAGTTTCCAGATGCCGATCGCCGAGATCGCCGCGATCGCCGCGTTCAGCGCGATCACGCGGGCCGCGTAATTCTCGTCCACGATTTGATAGAAGGCCAGGACGAGCATCGCTGCGACGCCGATCAGCGTCATCAGCACGTAGGGCGGGCGCTCCTTGTAACGCGAGATCAGCCCGCCGACGACGAGGATCGCCGTCGCGACGAACAACGCGTTCGAGACGATGCGCGAGAGGCTGATGTAGTCGGTCAGCGTCGCGAACTGGACGAGGTATGCGAGGCTCTTGAGACCGAAGGCCAGGGCCAGAAGGCCGACATATCTCAGATGTCTTTGATGCTTCCACAACACGAACAGCGCCGCGGCGAAGATGGCCGAGGTCACCGGGTTGAGCAGCATGATGAAGATCGCAGGCGTCACGACGATCCGGTCGGCCGATCTGACGGCTCCATAATCACGCTCCCCGTTCGTGGCAGGTGACACGGACGAGAGGACACCGCATCAACCCTGCGTCCTGTCGGACACTGCTGGACAATGGCGCCAAGATCGGCCCGTCGCCCGTCTTTCCTGATCTTGCACCGTTAGGATTTCGTAAAGTTGA
Organism: Enterovirga rhinocerotis; assembly: GCF_004363955.1. Taxonomy (GTDB): domain Bacteria; phylum Pseudomonadota; class Alphaproteobacteria; order Rhizobiales; family Beijerinckiaceae; genus Enterovirga; species Enterovirga rhinocerotis. Next base: position 577,079 of record NZ_SNZR01000011.1, on the reverse strand, counting down.
CAGGCGCGAAACGCGCGGTCGTGCCGTTCCATGGCCGCGACACACCCGGCCATTTCGCGTGACGGATCGCGTCCGACGCCGCCTACTGCACCACGGTGAGCCGCTTCGCCGCCCGCGTCAGGCCCGTATAGAGCCAGCGGGCGCGGTGCTCGCGGAAGGCGTAGCTCTCGTCGAACAGCACGAGATCGTCCCATTGCGACCCCTGCGCCTTGTGCACCGTGAGCACGTAGCCGTAATCGAACTCGTCCCCCTTGCGGCGCACCGCGAAGGGAAGGTCGTCCTCGCGTCCCTCGAAGAACTGGCGCGGGACGGAGACGCGCACGGTCGTCCGCTCGCCGTCGCCCCTGACATCCATGGCGAGGCGCCCGTCTTCCTCGCCGGCGAGCACCTTGACGGTAAACATGCCGCCATTGAGGAGCCCCTTCGCCTTGTCGTTGCGCAGGCAGACCAGCGTCTCGCCGACGGCCGGCATCGGATCGCGATAGCCCAGAAGCTGCCGGATGCGGGTCGTGTAGGCGCGGCGCGACTTGTTCAAGCCGACGAGAACCTGGTCGGCCTTCAGGATCTGCTCGGCGTCGATCTCGCGCCGGGAGACGACGCGGCTCTCGCCATAGGTGCCGCGTTCGAGCCGGCCGCCCTCTCGGACGATGGTCGAGAGGGCGATGATGGGATCGCCCTTCGCCTGGCGGTGGATCTCGGTCAGCATCGCGTCCGGCGGATGCTCCGTGAAGTAGCCGCCGCCCTTGACGGGCGGAAGCTGCGCGGGATCGCCAAGGACGAGGACGGGTGTGCCGAAGCCGAGAAGGTCGCGTCCGAGGTCCTCGTCGACCATCGAGCACTCGTCGATGACGATAAGCTTGGCCGAGGCCGCCGCGCTCTGTCGGTTCAGCACGAATTGCGGCCCCGTCTCGCCGCTGCCGCGCGAACGGTAGATCAGGGAATGGATGGTCGAGGCGTCCGGGCAGCCCTTCTCGCGCAGGACGAGGGCCGCCTTGCCCGTGAAGGCCGCGAAACAGACGTCGCCGTCGACATGGGACGCGATATGGCGCGCGAGCGTCGTCTTCCCCGTCCCGGCATAGCCGAACAGGCGGAAGATGGGCCGGTCGCCCACGTCCAGCCACTGACCGACGGCTTTGAGGGCCGCCTCCTGTTCCGACGACCAGTTCACGGAATCGCGCTGCATCTCGACATGACCGCGATGTAATGCAGCCGCGACGCTGCCGTAAGGCCATCGCCTGCATCCTCGCTCCCACCCTGGCCGAGCCCGTCCCCGGGTTCGGCGCTGGAGGAGGATAGGATGAAGAAAGTCGTCGTCGGCCTTGCCCTCGGGCTCGCGGCCGGAGCCGCAAGCCTCGCCGTCGCACAGGAGCGTGCACCCGCGAGCCCAGGCGGTGCGTTCGAACGAGGCGGCAAGAGCGGGTTCACCCAGGAGGATCGCTCGGCCTTCCTCGATGGCCGCATCGCCGGGATGAAGGCGGGCCTCAAGCTGACGGCCGAGCAGGACAAGCTCTGGCCTCCGGTCGAGACGGCACTGCGCGACATGGCCCGCGAGCGGGAAGAAGCGCGTGCCGCCCGCCGCGAAAGCTGGGCCTCGTTCCGCGAAAGCAAAGCCGCTGGCAAGGCGGTGGAGCGCGATCCGATCGCCTCCCTGCGCGCCCGTTCGGAGCGCATGGCCAAATCGGCGGCCAGCATGGGCAAGCTCGCGGATGCCGCGGCGCCGCTCTACGCCACGCTCGATGAAGGCCAGAAGCGCCGTCTCGGCGCGCTGATGGTCAGGGGCCAGGGCGGCCCGCATGGCAAGGGCCACGGCCCTCGCCATGGTCACGGCCCTCGATAACGCGCCCGCATCGCGTTCCCTGAAGATCTCTCACCCTCCCCTCGGAGGGTGAGAGCGTCGACCGGTCGTCGACCTATTTGCCTCGGCGCGCCCCGCGCGCGCCGGCTCCCGCGCCCATGATCGGCAAGGCGTGGGAGCGCTTGAGCTGGCCGAGAGCGAAACTCGATTCGATCGAGGCGACGCCGTCGAGCCGCGTCAGCTTCTCCTTCAGGAAGCGTTCGTAGGCCTCGAGGTCCTGGACCACGATCCGCATCAGATAATCCCGCTGCCCGGTCATGAGGTAGCAATCGACCACCTCCGGCCAGCGTGACACCGCATCGGCGAAACGGTCGAGTTCCTCCTCGCGCTGCCGCTCGAGCTTGATCGAGGCGAAGACGCTGATCGGCAGGCCGACCGCCACCTGATCGACCAGTGCGACATAGCCCGTGATGATCCCGGCCGCCTCGAGCAGCCGCACGCGCCGCGCGCAGGGCGACGGCGAGAGCCCGACCCGTTCCGCCAGTTCGATCGACGTCATGCGCCCGTCCTGCTGCAGGGCGGCGACGATCTTGCGGTCGATCTCGTCGAGGTCGTGTTTTGGCATAAGATGATCGTCTACATGCAGGATCGTGGGGAATCGAGCCAATTCGAGCTCACCACGCAGGGCATTTTGGCCAGCATGCCGAATGGCGCTCTGGTACCATGCCGGCCTTCTTCGACCTCCTCATCCCGAGGTGCGGGCCCTCGGCCGGCACCTCGGGATGGGGATGGTGGTGGAACGAGGAAACGCCGAACATGTCCGATCCCCGCCTGCCCTACCTGACCGCCATCCAGCGGAAGGCCCTGTGGCTTTCGACCTGGACGATCCACAACGCCAATCATCTGCGCGACGGCGACGGGCTGAAGGTCGGTGGACACCAGGCCTCCTCGGCCTCGATGTGCACGATCATGACGGCGCTCTATTGCGCGGCGCTCCGGCCCGAGGACCGCGTGGCGGTCAAGCCCCATGCGAGCCCCGTCTTCCACGCCCTGCAATACCTTTTCGGCAACCAGACGCGCGAGAAGCTCGAGAATTTCCGCGGCTTCGGCGGCGCACAATCCTATCCGTCGCGCACGAAGGACGTCGACGACGTCGATTTCTCGACGGGCTCCGTCGGCCTTGGCGTCGCCCAGACGCTGTTCTCCTCGCTGGTGCAGGATTACGTCCGCGCCAAGGGCTGGGGCACCGGTCCCGAAGGCCGCATGGTCTCGCTCATCGGCGATGCCGAGATGGACGAGGGCAACATCTTCGAGGCGCTGCTGGAGGGCTGGAAGCACGGGCTGCGCAACACCTGGTGGGTGGTCGACTACAACCGCCAGAGCCTCGACGCCGTCGTGCGCGAGGGGCTGTGGGCGAAGTTCGAGACGATGTTCCGGAATTTCGGCTGGGACGTCGTCGTGCTCCGCCACGGCTCGCTCCAGGAGGCGGCCTTCGCCGAGCCGGGCGGCGAGAAGCTCAAGGCCTGGATCGAGGCCTGCCCGAACCAGCTCTATTCGGCCCTCGCCTTCCAGGGCGGCAAGGCCTGGCGCAAACGCCTCCTCGACGAACTCGGCGACCAGGGTGACGTCACGCGCCTGATCGAGACACGGTCGGACGACGAATTGGCCGAACTCATGGGCAATCTCGGCGGCCACGACCTTCCCTCGCTGGTCGAGGCCTTCGAGGCGGCGCGCGAGCACGACCGGCCGGTCTGTTTCATCGCCTACACCATCAAGGGCCACGGCCTGCCCCTCGCCGGCCACAAGGACAACCATGCGGGGCTCATGACGCCGACCCAGCTCGGCGGCTTCCGCAAGGCGATGGGCATCCGCGAGGGCCACGAATGGGAGCCTTTCGAGGGCCTCGACATCCCCGAAACGGAGCTGCGCCGCTTCCTCGACGACGTGCCCTTCGTGCAGAAGGGCCGGCGCCGCTACGAGGCCCCGGTCATCCCCGTGCCGGAGAAGCTCGCGACGCCGAGCCAGCCGACGCTCTCCACCCAGGCCGGGTTCGGGCTCATCATGCACGAGATCGCCAAGGGCGACGATGATTTCGCCCGGCGCATCGTCACGACCTCGCCCGACGTCACCGTCTCGACCAATCTCGGCGCCTGGGTGAACCGGCGCGGCCTGTTCGCGAAGGAGGTCATGGTCGACACCTTCAAGAAGGAGCGCATCCCCTCGACCTATAACTGGACCTTCTCGCCGGACGGCCAGCATCTCGAGCTCGGCATCGCCGAAGCCAACCTCTTCATCGCGCTCTCGGCGCTCGGCCTGTCGCATGCGATCAACGGCGAGCGGCTGCTCCCGGTCGGCACGCTCTACGATCCCTTCATCGAGCGCGGCCTCGATCAGCTCAACTACGCCTGCTACCAGGATGCCCGCTTCATCGTGACCGCGACGCCGGCCGGCGTGACGCTGGCGCCGGAAGGCGGAGCCCACCAATCGATCAAGACGCCCCTCATCGGGATGTCGCAGGACGGCCTGTCGAGCTTCGAGCCGGCCTTCGTCGACGAATTGTCGGTGCTGATGCGGTTCGCCTTCGCGCATCTGCAACGCTCGGGAAAAGCCGAGCCGGACCCCGTGACGCAGCTCCCCGACGCCGCGGGCGGCTCGTCCTATTTCCGCCTGTCCACCCGCCCGCTCGAACAGCCGCGCCGCACGATCGACGACGATCTCGCCGCCGACATGGTCGCCGGCGCCTACTGGATGCGCAAGCCCGGCCCGAACGCGGAGGTCGTCATCGCCTATACCGGCGCGGTCGCGCCCGAAGCGATCGAGGCGACGGGGCTGATCGGCGGGGACCGGCGCGATGTCGGCCTCCTGGCCATCACCTCGGCCGACCGGCTCCATGCCGGCTGGAACGCGGCCCAGACGGCGCGGGAGCGCGGGGATTACGGCGCGACCGCCCACATCGAGCGCCTGCTCGCCCCCCTGCCCTCCCATTGCGGGCTCGTCACGGTGCTCGACGGCCATCCGGCGACGCTCGGCTGGCTCGGCTCGGTCCAGGGCCATCGCACCCGCGCCCTCGGCGTCACGCGCTTCGGCCAGACGGGCACGATCGCCGATCTCTACCGCTATTTCGGCATCGACACCCAGGGCATCGTCGCGGCGGCCCAGGCCATCGCACCGGGCCGCACCCTGCGCCATCTGCGCCTGACGGCCTGAGCGTCAGGCCTGCTCGCTCGCCGCCAGCAGACGCTGGGCGCGGGCCCCGATCTCCTCCTTCGACAGATGGCGGAGAACGTGCTCGCGTCCGCGAGTCCCGAGGCTCCGCGCGAGGTCCGGATCGCCGACGAGCCGGCGCATCGCCTCGGCAGCGGCGTCGAGATCCGGCTCGGCCCAGAGGCGTCCCTGCGAGCCGACATATTCGCCGGGCTCGATCGCGCGCAAAGAGGCGTCGACGAGGAGGGCATTGTCGGGACGGGTGAAATCCAGGTTGCCGGAATGGCCCGTGCAGATCACCGGCCGCGCCGCCATCATCGCCTCGGCGATGTTCAGCCCGAAGCCCTCCGCGCGGTGAAGCGAGACGAAGCCATCGGCCGCATCGAACAGGGCACGCATCTCCCCGGGCGTGTAGACCTCCGCGACGAGGCGGATGCGCCCGCACCGCGCCGCCGCCTGCCGCAGACGCGCCTCCTCCGCGGGGAAGCCGCTCGCGCTGTGAAATTTCAGAACGAGGTGGGGCCCGGCGGGGCCGGTGCCGAAGGCGCGGATGAAGGCCTCGATCAGCCCGAGCGGGTTCTTCCGCGCGAAGCCCGAGTGGAAATCGAAAGCGAAGAGGAAAACGAATCCGTCGCGCGGAAGGGATAGGCGCGCGCGGGCCGTGTCCTTTCGCTCGTGCGGCCAATCCTCGACGACGTGGGGCAGGACATGGACCGGCTTTTCGGTCGCCCGGCGGAGCGATGCAGCGGACGCCGTCGAGCAGCTCCAGACCTCGTCGACGAGATCGAACGCGCCGCGCCACTGGTCCGGAACCTCGTCGAGCTCCCAGGCCCAGTACGCGATCCGATGGGAGCCGGCCCAATAGCGGTTCAGGAACGCGAACGGCTCCCCGATCAGTTCAGGCGGATTGACGACGATGATGTTCCGGCGCGTCTTCCGCACCACCGCGCTGGATCCGAACGGGACATTGTCGCGTCCAGCCAGCGGGATGGCGAAGCGCTGGACCCCGCCCCTGGCACTCTCCACGGCGGAGACGAGCCCGCGCGCGGACGAGCCGAGCCCGATCTCGGAATTGAGGAAGCCCCAGACGGTGACGGCGGCGGGATCGGCGAGCTTGGACCGGAGCGCCTCGTAGCCGCGCGGCACAGGCCGCGACCGGAGCCGTCGCACGGCGTGTTCGATCGAGGCGGTCAGTCCACGTCCGACGGCTCGAAACATCTGAAGAGGCCGGAATCCGTCGAAAAGCCGAGACGGCTTGCTACCATCCGGCCTCGCCTCCGGCCAGCCGCCTCGGCCTCAGCCGACCTTCAGGTGCAGGCCGCCATCCACGAGCAGTTCGACGCCGTTGATGTATTTCGCCTCGTCGGAGGCGAGGAAGACGGCGGCGTTGGCGATGTCCCAGCCGTCGCCCTGCTTGCCGGTCGGCGAGATCTTGTGGCGCGCCTCGACCATGGCGTCCTTGGCGTTGTCGTAGAAGCCGACGATCTGCTGGTAGACGTGCGGCGTGTCCATCATGCCCGGCAGGATGATGTTCGCCCGGATGCCCTTCTTGGCGTATTCGATGGCGATGCCCTTGGTGAACTGGTTCACCGCGCCCTTGGAGGCGTAGTAGGCCGAGTAGTTGTAGCCGGTCCAGCGTACGCTCGCGAGCGACGAGATGTTCACGATCGCGCCGCGTCCCTGCTCCTCCATGATCGGCAGGACGCATTTGCAGGTCAGGAACATGCTCTTGACGTTCACCGTCATGACGCGGTCCCAGACCTCCTCGGACGTCTCGACCGGCCCGCCCTGCGAGGTGATGCCGACATTGTTGTGCAGGATGTCGACGCGGCCGAAGGCCTTCATGGTCGCCTCGACCGCCCGCTCGACCTCGGCGAGCTTGGTGACGTCCGCGCCGACCCGGAGAGCCTTGCCCCCCTCCCCTTCGATGATGCCGGTGGTCTCGGCGGCCGCCTGCTCGTTGACGTCGACGGCGACCACCTTCGCGCCCGCCCGCGCATAGGCGACGGCGGAGGCCTTGCCGTTCCCCCACCCCTCGCCGACCGAGCCCGCCCCGAAGACGAGCGCGACGCGGCCCTCCAGCTTCCTGTCCGACATGGTGTTTCCTTTTGGCGAATCGTTGGTCGCGAGTGGGACGCGCCCGCTTCTCCCCTTGCGGGAGAAGTCGAGTCACGCGCGAGCGTGACCGGATGAGGGGCGACGGCGCATGTCGTGATGAGGGGGGGCCCCTCACCCGGTCGACGCCTTCGGCGTCGCTCGACCTCTCCCGCAAGGGGAGAGGTAGGGCCCGCCTCAGCCAGGCAGCGGGTATTGCAGGCCCTGGGAGCCGAAGCCGCCGTCGACGTTGAGCGTCACGCCGTTGATGTAGTCGGCATCGTCCGAGCACAGGAACAGGGCGGCCTTCGCGATCTCGCTCGCCTCGCCGTACCGACCCTGGGAGGTGAGGAAGAGATAGGCCTCGCGCGTGCCGCCGGTATGGGCGAGCTGCGCCATGTCGGTCTCGATCGGGCCGGGCGCGATGGCGTTGACGTTGAGGCCGCGGCCGGCGAGTTCGGTCGTCATGACCCGCGTGATGAGGTCGAGCCCGGCCTTGGCGGCGCCATAGGCCGTGCGGCCCTTCCCGCCGCGCTGGCCGGACAGCGAGCAGATATTGACGATCTTCGGCCGGACGCCCGCGAGCGGCTCCTGCTTCACCATCTGGCGCGCGGCGGCCTGCGCGCAGAGGAAGGCGCCCGTGAGGTTGATCTTGATGATCTTCTCGAACTCCTCGATCGACACGTCGAGGAAGGGCGTATTGCCGCCGATCCCGGCATTGTTGACGAAGATGTCGAGCCGGCCGTGGCGCTTCACGATCTCGTCGAAACCCGCCTCGATGCTCGCCTTGTCGCCGACGTCGATCCGGACGTTGTCGGCCTTGTAGCCGGCATCCGTCAGTTCCTTCGCCGCCGCGGCAGCGCGTTCCGCGACCACGTCGCTGACGATCAGCGTTGCGCCTTCGGCGCCGAAGGCCTTCAGCGTCGCGAGGCCGATCCCCTGCCCCGAGCCCGTCACGAGGGCGATGCGTCCCTTAAGCTTCACGTCTCTCTCCTTCTGTGGCCGGGTCGGCGCCCGACGCGTCCTGTCGTCCGGGCCTGGCGGGCCCTTGTGATGGTGGTCAGCCCGGCAGCGGGTATTGCAGGCCCTGCGAGCCGAAGCCGCCGTCGACGTTGAGCGTCACGCCGTTGATGTAGTCGGCATCGTCCGAGCACAGGAACAGGGCGGCCTTCGCGATCTCGCCCGCCTCGCCGTAGCGGCCCTGCGAGGTCAGGAACAGATAGGCCTCGCGCTGGCCGCCATGGTGCACGCTCTGCGCCATCTCGGTCTCGATGGGGCCGGGCGCGATGGCGTTGACGTTGAGGCCACGGCCGGCGAGTTCGGTCGTCATGACGCGCGTGATGAGGTCGAGCCCGGCCTTGGTCGCGCCATAGGCCGTGCGCCCGCGCCCGCCCCGCTGGCCCGAGATCGAGCAGATGTTGACGATCTTCGGCCGGACGCCCGCGAGCGGTGCCTGCTTCACCATCTGTCTGGCCGCGGCCTGCGCGCAGAGGAAGGCGCCGGTGAGGTTGACCCGGACCATCCGCTCGAACTCCTCGTGCGTCACGTCAAGGAAAGGCGTCGCCGAGCTGATCGCCGCGTTGTTGACGAAGATGTCGAGCCGGCCGTGGCGCTCCACGACCTCGGCGAAACCCGCCTCGATGCTCGCCTTGTCGCCGACGTCGATCCGGACGTTGTCGGCCTGGTAGCCGGCATCCGTCAGTTCCTTCGCCGCCGCCGCGGCGCGTTCCGCGACCACGTCGCTGACGATCAGCGTCGCGCCTTCAGCGCCGAAGGCCTTCAGCGTCGCGAGGCCGATTCCCTGCCCCGAGCCCGTGACCAGCGCGATGCGTCCCTTGAGCTTCATCCCGTCCCCCTATCGCTGCCGGCCCGCGCGGACCGCCTCGAAGAAATCATCGCCGCCCATCTGCCCGCCCTTGAGGGCGATCTCGACGCCGTCGAGCGGGCGGCCCGCGGCGAGGATACGGCAGAGCGGCACGCCCGGCGTCAGCCTGGCTGCGACTTCGAGCGCGTCGATGCCGAGCGTCTGCACGGATTGGCTCGACGTGTCGCCGCCCGCAACCGCAAGGCGGCGGAGGCCCGTGCGACCCTGGACGGCCGCGAGGATCCCGCCCATCGCGGCGCCGAGCCGGCGTCCCGCCTCGCCATAATCGCGGCCCTGCGCCTCCCGCAGGGCGGCGATCCGCTTGTCGTCGGGACCGCGGACGGTCTGGAGCAGGACGCTCCGCCCCTCCCCGATCTGCCGCGTCGCGGCCGCGATGAGGTCCTCCGCCTCGGAGGGCTCGGCCAGAAGCCGGACCGGGTCGACCGCGATCTCGACGAAGCCCGCCGCAACCGCGGCGTCGATCTGCGAGGCGCTGACGCGCGAGGCGCTCCCCGAGATCGCGAGGAGCCGATCGACGGCCGGGAAACTCTCGAAGGCCTCCGGCGCCGCCCCGCTCAACCCCCAATGCTGCATGAGCGCGTATTCGACGCCCGAGCCGCCGACGCAGAAGAGCGGACGGCTCCGCTCGGCCGCGGATTCGAGCAAGGCGCCCGCCACGGTCTGGTGCGCACGCGAGCCGCCGTCGATGAGGATCGCGTCCGGCGTCCTCGCGGCGAGCCTGCCGAGCGCAGCCTGCGCGTCGTCGAGCCCGGCTTCCAGCGCCGGGTAGCCGAGGCTCGCGACCGCGAGCGGGCCATCCGGCCCCTGCGCCGCGATGTGGCGGGCGAGGTCGCCCTCCGTCATCGGGGTGACGGGATGGACGCTCATGACGGGATGGCGGTCGATCCTGTGGATCTCTCCATCCGTCGCCGAGCGGGCGAAGAGATTGCCGAAGAGGCAATAGCGGCCGAGCGCCGGCGTGCCGCCGAGGATCGGAATCCAGGGATTGCCGAACGCGGCTTTCGCCAGGGTCACGATGCGGCCGATGCTGCCGATCTCGGGGCTGGAATCGAAGGTCGAGCAGACCTTGTAATGGACGATCGGGGCGCCGATGCCGCGCAAGGTGGCGAGGATGCCGGGCATCGCCGCGTCCATCTCCGCCCCGCTCATGCCGCGGCTGTCGCCCGCGACCCCGACCGCGTCGAGCGCCGGATAGCGGGCCAGCATCTCGGCCGAAGGCGGCGCGACGAAGAGCACGACCTTGAGGCCCGCGAAGGCGAGCACCTCGAGCGCGTCGGTCGAGCCGGTGAAGTCGTCGCCGTAGAAGACGAGACGGGGGGTGGTCATCCGGATGCCTTCGTCCGTCATTGCGAGGAGCGATCGCGACGAAGCAACCCAGGAGCCGCCGGCACCGTGGGTCTGGGTTGCTTCGCTGCGCTCGCAATGACGAATGGCTCTCTCACGCCCGCCCCCCGAAGAAATCGAGCGCAGCGCGCAGGGCCGGCCTCGTCCGGGCATAGGCCTCGAGGCTTTCGCCCAGGGCCGCCGCCTCCCACGCCTCGCGCAGGCTCGCGACCCCTGCGGCCGCGCCGTCCGGGTGGCCGATGATGCCGCCGCCGGCGAGATACATGAGGTCGGTCGAGCGCAGCGCGGCATAGGTGTCCGGCGCCTGGCCCGCCCATTGGCCGGAGGAGAAGACCGGCATGATCGGCGCGAGGCCCGGCTCCGGTCGAAGACAGGCCCGGGCCGAGGCGACGACGCTGTCGTCCGGCTCCCAGAACTTGTTCCGGATGCCGTTGACGTGAAGCTGGTCGATTCCCGCGAGGCGCCAGAGCTTCTGGTAGGCGGTGAAGGCGAAGCCGAGGGCGGGATGGCGGGTCAGCATGCCCCAGCCGTTGCGGTGGCCGTGGATCGGCAGCTCGGCATGGGCGCGCAGATCCTGCACGCCGGAGAAGCCCACCCAGTTGACGCAGGCCATGACGCAGGTGCCGCCGGCCTCCGCGACCTGGTCTTGCCGTCGCCGCATCTCGTCCGGCGTGCCCGAGATGTTGATCGCGTACATGACCTTGCGGCCGAGCCGGTCGGCGTGACGCTCGATCACCGGCATGACCGCCGCGAGCCGCGCCTCGAACGGCGCGTAGGGCGGATCGCAGATCAGTTCGTCGTCCTTGATGAAGTCGAGCCCCGCCTCGCAGAGCGTGTCGACGAGCGCGGCGGTCTCCTCGGGCGTGAGGCCGATCGAGGGCTTGATAATCGTGCCGATGATGGGCCGGCCCGACACGCCGGCATGCTCGCGCGTGCCGGCCACGCCGAAGCGCGGCCCGGCGAATTGCCGGGCGTAATCCTCCGGGAGATGGAGATCGAGCAGGCGGCAGCCCGTCACCTCGCCGAGTTCGAACAGGTTCCCCGCGATCGTCGCGAGCAGCGTTCCGAGATGCGGACCCACATTCGCGATCGGGAAGGCGATCTCGATCTCGCCCTGATGATAGGGTCCGGCGGCGCCCCGCCGCTCCTCGTGCGCCGAATGCAGGGAGGGCGTCGCCGCCTCTCCCTGCGGCTCGACCGCGACGACCCGAGCCCGCGAGCGCTCCTTGAGCACGTCCGTCTCGCTCGCGAGCTTGAGGAAGGTGCCGCTCGATTGCTCACCCGCGATGACCTCGGCGGCCTTCGCGAGGGGAGTCGAGCTCTCGATCCAGTAGCGCGCGCGGAACTCGGGTCGCGTGGTCATCAGCCGAGCTTTCCGACCTGCTCTTCGAGGAGGCCCATGGCCTCGTCGCCGAAGCGCTTGCGCCAGTCGGCATAGAAGCCGGCCTTTCGCAGCTCTTCCTTGAAAGGCTCGGTATCGACGTCGTTGAAGACGAGGCCGCTCTTGGTCAGTTCGTCGCGCAGGTTGCCGTTCAAGCGCTCGACGTCCTTGCGCTGCTCGAGGCACTGCGCGTTCACGACCTTGGCGAACGTCTCCTTGAGGTCGGCGGGCATGGCTCCCCAGGCACGCCGATTGATCAGGAACCACCAGCCGTCCCACATGTGGTTGGTGACGGAGCAGTATTTCTGCACCTCGAACAGCTTCGCCGTGTTGATGATGAGCGGCGGGTTCTCCTGTCCGTCGACCACCTTCGTCTGGAGAGCCGAATAGACCTCGGCGAAGTTGAGGCTGGCGGGGGCGGCGCCCAGGGACTGGAAGAGCGACGTCCAGAGCGCCGAGACCGGCACCCGGATCTTCAGGCCCCGGAGGTCCTTCGGCTGCTGGATCGGGCGGACGCTGTTCGTGATCTGGCGGAATCCGTTGTCCCAGACCTTGTCGAGGACGACGATGCCGGCCTTCTCGATCTGCCCGCGAATATGCGCGCCGGCCTTGCCGTCCATCACCTTCCAGACCGTGTCGTAGTTCGGGAAGATGAAGCCGAGGCCGTGCAGGGCGGTGCCGGGAACGAGCTGGGAGAGCACGTTCACGCCCGAGAGGGCGAAGCATTCGAGCGCTCCGGAGCGGAGCTGCGAGAACATGTCGGTCTGGCCGCCGAGCACGTTGTTGGCGAAGAGCTTCAGCTCGACGCGGCCACCCGTCTCCTTGGCTAGCGTCTCGGCGGCCTTCTTCATGTGGATGTTGATCGGATGGGTGTCGGGCACGTCCGTGCCGACCTTGAAGGTGAAATCGGCCGCGCGCGCGCCGCGCAGCGGAACACCGAATCCGGCAAAGGTGGCGGCGGCTCCCGTGACAACGGTGCGCCGGCTAAGACGAGCCATGACGTTTCCTCTTTATTTCGATCATTGATGCGAGGCGAAGGCGCACGGCGCTTCCGCTCCCGGTCCTCCCCTGGAGGGGGAGGGACATTGCTTATGGACGCGGCCTCAAGGCCGCTCCTCCCCTCCCCCTTGCGGGGGAGGGGCCGGGGATGGGGCGCGAGGCTCGCGTTGACCGCGAGGCCGGTGGCCCGCCCTCATCCGACCCTCCGCTTCGCTCGGGACCACCTTCCCCACGAGGGGGAAGGACGAGCGCCGACCTCGGTCCTTGATCGCGCACCGGATGTCCGGAACGCGATAGCCCTCCCGGAAGAGAGAGGGCGGCGATGCCCCTCAGCGCAGGATGAACGGGTTTTCCGGCGCGTCCTCGGCCAGCGAGAGCCACACGCTCTTCGGCTCGAGGAATTCGTGGATCGCGTGGATGCCGCTCTCCCGGCCGAGGCCCGAATGCTTCATGCCGCCGAAAGGCATCATGTACGAGACCGCCCGGTAGGTGTTGACGTAGACCGAACCCGCCCGAAGCGCCTTCGACATGCGGAGCGCACGGCCGATATCCTTCGTCCACACGCCGGCCGCGAGGCCGTAGATCACGTCGTTGCCGATCTGGATCGCCTCTTCCTCGGTCTCGAAGTCGATGACGGACAGGACGGGCCCGAAGACCTCCTCCTGCGCGATCCGCATCGTGTTCTTGACGTCGGTGAAGATGGTCGGCTCGACGAACTGCCCGCCGGTGAGGCCCTCGCCCGAGGCCGGCTTCCCACCCATGACGAGCGTCGCACCCTCGGATTTGGCGACGTCGATGTAATCGAGGATCTTCTTGTACTGGGCCGGGGTCGTGACCGGTCCGATATTGGTCTCGGGCAGCATCGGGTTGCCGATCTTGGCCGACCGCGCCAGTGTCAGCAGACGGTCCATGAACTCGTCCTTGACCGACTTCTGCACGAGCAGGCGCGAGCCGGCGATGCAGGTCTGTCCGGTCGCGGCGAAGATGCCGGAGACGACGCCGGCGGCGGCCATCTTCATGTCCGCATCGGCGAAGACGATGTTCGGCGACTTGCCGCCGAGCTCGAGCGAGACGCGCTTCATGTCCTTCGCGGCCTGCTCGTAGATGCGCGCGCCCGTGGCGTCCGACCCCGTGAAGGTGATCTTGGACACGAAGGGATGCGTCACGAGCGCCTGGCCGGTTTCGGGGCCGAAACCGGTGACGACGTTGAACATGCCGTCGGGCAGGCCCGCTTCCTTGGTCAGGGCGGCGAATTCGAGCGTCGAGGCCGAGGTGAACTCGGAGGGCTTCACGACGACCGCGCAGCCGGCCGCGATGGCCGCGGCGCATTTCCAGGCGATGAAGATGAGCGGCGAGTTCCAGGCCGTCAGCGCCGCGACGACGCCGACCGGCTCATGCGTCGTGAAGGCGAACATCTCCGGCTTGTCGATCGGCGGCACGCCGCCCTCGATCTTGTCGACGAGGCCACCGTAATAATACCACCATTCCGGATGGTAGCGGAGCTGGCCGTGCATCTCGGCCATCAGCTTGCCGTTGTCGCGCACCTCGATCTCGGCGAGGCGCTGCGCGTTCTCGGTGACGAGGTCGCCGATCTTGCGCATGATCTTGCCGCGGGCGGTCGCGTTCATCTTGGCCCAGGGGCCTTCCCACATCGCCCGCTTCGCGGCCGCGACCGCGAGATCGACGTCCTCGCGCGACGCCTTCGGAATCTTTGCCCAGACCTCGCCGCGATAGGGATCGACCGTGTCGAAATACTCGCCCTTGACGGGATCGACATAGGCGCCGTCGATATAGAGCTGATACGTCTTCATGCCGTTTTCCTCCTGGTCTGGTCGGGCGGCACGCCGCCCCTATGTCGAATTCTATCTGCGTCGGCCCGCGGAGGGACCGGAAGGCCGGGATCGTCGAAGGCCCGGCTGCGCGTCGAGCCGGGGCTCAGCGCCCCTGCCCGATGCCGGCCTCGAGCGGATCCCGGCTCACGATGCCCTGCTCACGTCACCGGCAAGCTCTGCGCGGACCGCCTCTTCGTCCTCGCCGAGGCTCGGGGCCAGGCGGCGGATTGCTCCCGGCGTGCGCGAGAGGCGCGGGAACGGCGCATGCATCGGGATCGGCCCGTGGTCGGGATCCTCGACCTCGACGAGGACGCCGCGCCCCTTCACATGCCTGTCCTCGCCGAAGCCGGCCGCGTCGTAGATCGGGCCGATCGTGACCTCGGCCTGCTCGAAGAAGGCGAGGTTCTCGGCGAGCGTGCGCGCCTTGATGAAGCCCCCGACGACGGCGTCGACCTCGTCCACATGATCGAGCCGAGCCGCATTGGTCGCGAAGCGGGGATCGTCGATCATGTCCTCCCGGCCGATCACGCGGAACAGGCGCGCGGCCATGTCCTGGGTCGAGGCCGAGAGCGCGATCCACTGGCCGTCGCTCGTCTCGTAGGCGTTGCGCGGGGCGGTGATCGAGACCCGATTGCCGACGCGCGACGGCGAGCGGCCGGTCAGGCGGTGGATCGCGGCATCGGGACCGAGGGTCGCGTGGAGAGGCTCGAGGAGCGAGAGGTCGACGACCTGCCCCTTGCCGTCCGGCCTCTCGGCCTCGCGGATGGCGACCATGACGGCAAAGGCGCCGGAGATGCCGGCCACCATGTCGGCGAGGGCCATGTTGGGCAGGGCCGGCGGCTTGTCGGCGAAGCCGTTCTTGGCCGCGAAGCCGCTCATGCCTTCGATCAGGGAACCGAAGCCGGGCCGCGCGGAATAGGGGCCGGTCTGGCCGAAGCCGGAGAGCCGCACCATCACGATGCCGGGGTTCAGCGCGAGGAGCGCGTCGGGGCCGAACCCGGCCTTCTCCATCACGCCCGGACGGAAGGATTCGATGAGCACCTGCGCCGTGGGCACGAGCGCGCGCAGCACCGCCTTGCCCTCGTCCGTCTTGAGGTCCAGGCGGATCGAGCGCTTGTTGCGGGCATAGACCTTCCACCAGGCCTGGATGCCCTCCTCCTGCCAATGGCGGAGCGGATCGCCGCGATGCGGTTCGAGCTTGATCACGTCCGCGCCGAAATCGGCGAGTTGCAGGCTCAGCATGTTGCCCGCGACAAGGCGCGACAGGTCGAGCACGCGGATATCGGCGAGGGGGCCTCGTGCCTCGGGCTGCAAGCCTCCCATCAGGCCGATCTCTCGAGCATCCGACGCGCCATCGTCACGGTTCCCCCTGTCAGATTGTCTGACGGCCTTCTGCCCCATCCCGCCTCGGAACGCGACCGTTTTTTGTTCGCATGAAAGGCATGGCGCTCATGCGAGGAGACAGGGCACACGGCTTCGCGTCTCCCCTTGCGGGAGAAGTCGCGTTGCGCGTCAGCGGAACCGGATGAGGGGCGAAGGAACCACGCCAATGCTGTGTGGCTCCCCCTCCCCTCCGCCGCCCCCTTCCCGCTCCGCGGGCGCGGCCCCTGGCGGGCTGCGCCCGGTCGACGCGTCCGTCGCCCGACCCCTCCCACAGAGGGAGAGTAAGGCCCCTCCCTAAAGCGCCTTCGCCATCTCCCTCAGGCGGAACTTCTGGATCTTGCCGGTCGAGGTCTTCGGCAATTCCGTCACCACCACCTGCTTCGGTGCCTTGAAATGGGCGAGGTGCTGGCGGCACCAGGCGACGAGTTCCTCGGAGGAGACCATCTCCGAGCCTTTCAACTCGACGAAGCCGACGGGCGTCTCGCCCCATTTCTCGTCGGGCTTGGCGACGACCGCGGCGGCGGCGACGGCCGGGTGCCTGTAGAGCGCCTCCTCGACCTCGATCGAGGAGATGTTCTCGCCGCCCGAGATGATGATGTCCTTCGAACGGTCCTTGAGCTGGATGAAACCGTCGGGATGCTTCACCCCGAGATCGCCCGAATGGAACCAGCCCCCGGCGAAGGCGGCGTCGGTCGCCTTCGGGTTCTTGAGATAGCCCTTCATGACCATGTTGCCGCGCATCATGACCTCGCCCATGGTCTCGCCGTCGGCGGGGACGGGCTCCATGGTCTCGGGGTCGAAGACGTCGAGCCCCTCGAGAGCGATGTAGCGCACGCCCTGGCGCGCCTTCTTGGCGGCCTGCTCGTCGCCGGGCAGCGCGTCCCAGGCCTGATCCCATTCGTTGACGACGGAGGGACCGTAGGTCTCGGTGAGGCCGTAGACGTGGGTCACGTCGAACCCGGCCCGGCCCATGGCGGCGAGCACCGATTCCGGCGGCGGCGCGGCGGCGGTGATGAAGCTCACCCGCTGGGGCAGATCGCGCTTGTCCTCGGGCTTGGCGCCGAGCAGCGTCGACATGACGATGGGCGCACCGCACATATGCGTCACCCCATGCTCGGCGAGCGCCTGGAAGATGGCGCCGGCCCGCACCTGGCGCAGGCAGACATGCGTCCCGTTCACGGCCGAGATCGTCCAGGGGAAGGACCAGCCGTTGCAGTGGAACATCGGCAGCGTCCACAGATAGATCGGCCCGCGGCCGAGATCGCCGGCCATCACGTCCGCCAGCGCCGAGAGATAGGCGCCACGATGATGCGTCACGACGCCCTTCGGATCGCCCGTCGTGCCGGAGGTGTAGTTGAGGGCGATCGCGTCCCATTCGTCGAGGGGCGCCTCCCAGGCGAAATCGGGATCGCCGCCCGCGAGGAAGGCCTCGTAGCCGATCTCGCCGATCGCCTCTCCCGGTCCCGCATATTCCGGATCGTCCACGTCGATGACGAAGGGCTTCACCGTCGCAAGCGCGAGCGCTTCCTGCATCAGCGGCGCGGATTCCCGGTCGACGATCAGCACCTTCGCCTCGCCATGGTCGAGCGAGAACGCGAGGACGCGCGCGTCGAGCCGTGTGTTGAGGGCGTTGAGCACCGCGCCCGTCATCGGCACGCCGTAATGGCATTCCAGCATTTCAGGGATGTTCGGCAGCATGACCGCGACCGTGTCGCCGCGTCCGATGCCGCGCCCGGCAAGCGCCGAGGCGAGCCGCCGGGACCGGGCGAAGAACTCCGCGTAATTGCGCCGCAGGCTGCCGTGGATGATCGCCGTGCGGGCCGGGAAGGTTCCGGCCGCCCGCGCCAGGAACCAGATCGGCGTCAGTTGCTGATAATTGGCCGCGTTGCGGTCGAGATGGCGATCATACAAGGCGTCCAACCCCTCCAATCGCGTCCCCCGGCCGCAGCCGGTTTGAACGCTAAGTGTTCCTCAACACACCCATGCTGAGATCGGGCCCGACAGACGGACCGCTCAGCAATGAGTGCCGTCTTCCCGCCCCATTCGCAACGACGAATGGAGCTCTCATCATGAACCAGTCGAGTATCATGTACAGTCAAGCAGCAGGGGGCCAGATGGCCGCCGATCCGGCCAGGGCCGGGCTTTCCTCCATCCGCCACAACGTCTCGAAGTCGGGCCGCATCATCTTCAATGCCGGCCAGTCGACGATCGCCTGCACCATCCACGCCTTGTCCGAGGCGGAGGCCGAGATCCGTGTCGCGAGCGCGGCAGGCGTGCCGCCGATCTTCAAGCTCTCGATCGGCGAATGCGAACGGCTCCGCCCCTGCCGCGTCGTCGCGCGCGACGGCCAGGATCTCACCGTCGCGTTCGCTTAGGCGGCCTCAGCGCCGGCCGAACAGGCCGGCCACCGCCAGCGCCAGCCAGCCCGCCATCAGGATCATGCCCCCGGTCGGCGCCGCCATCGGCAACGGCGCGACCGCATAGAGCGCGCGCAGGCTCAGATCGCCGCAGAACAGGATCAGGCCGGCGACGAAGGCGAAGCCGGCCGCCCGCGCGATCGGGCCGTGGACGAGGCCGGACCCGGCGAGAATCGCAGCGGCGAGCACGGCCGGGGCGTGGACCAGCAGGAACTGGGACGCGGTCTGCAGATTGCCGCCTCCCGTGACGTGAGCCGCCATGGCCGCGAGCGCGACGCCTGTGAGCCCGGCGATCCCGCCCAGAACGATCAGGCTCCGATCGAGCATCGTCATGCCGGGCCGCCGCGCTCCGCGAGCAGGCGGGCGATGTCGGATCGCAATTCCGAGACGCCTTCTCCGGTCCGGCTCGAGGTCGGCCGGATGATCGGAAAGGCCGCCGGACGCTTCGCCAGCGCGGCCTGCGTCTCCGCGATCCTCCGGTCGAGATCGGCCGCCTTCGGCTCGTCACCCTTGGTCAGAACCACCTGGTACGAGACGGCGGAGACGTCGAGCAGATCGAGCACCTCGAGATCGTTCGGCTTCAATCCGTGCCGGGAATCGATGAGGACGTAGACGCGGGCGAGATTGGCGCGGCCGCGCAGATAGGCCTTGATGAGCCGCGTCCAGGACGCGACCTTCTCCTTCGCCGCCGCCGCGTAGCCGTAGCCCGGCATGTCGACGATCCGCAGGGCCTCGCCGAGATCGAAGAAGTTCAGTTCCTGCGTCCGGCCGGGCGTGTGGGACGTGCGCGCCAGCGTCTTGCGCCCCGTGAGCGCGTTGACGAGGCTCGACTTGCCCACATTCGAACGCCCGGCAAAGGCGATCTCGACGCCCTTCATGGGGGGCAGGTTGTCGGCCTTGCTCGCCGCCCAGACGAACCCGGCCTCCCCGGCGAAGAGCTTGCGGCCGGCCTCGACGAAATCGACCTCGTCCGGTTGTGTCGGGTCCATGGCATATCCTCCGGGCGAGGCGGTACCTCTCCCCTGGCGGGACAGGTCGAGCGACGCCGGCGGCGTCGACCGGGTGAGGCGTAGCCAACCGCAGCGGCGCGGCTCCCACGTCCCTCATCTGGTCGCTCTGACGAGCACCTCGACCGTCGGGTCAAGCCCGCAGGCAGGCGCTTCTCCCGAACGGGAGAAGCGGTGCGCGATGCGGCGTCAGCTCTTCGCTTCCGCCGGCGGCTTCTTCTTGGCGAACATGCCGCGCAGGTTGTCCCACAATTCGACCTTCACGCCATGCCGCCGCATGATCACGTATTGCTGAGCGACCGAGAGCAGGTTGTTCCAGGCCCAGTAGATCACGAGACCGGCCGGGAAGCTCGCCAGCATGAAGGTGAAGATGAGCGGCATCCAGGAGAACATCGCCTTCTGGATCGGATCCGGCGGCTCCGGATTCATCTTCATCTGCAGGAACATCGTGATGCCCATGATGATCGGCCACACGCCGATATGCAGGAACTCCGGCACCGAGAACGGCAGCAGGCCAAACAGGTTGAAGATCGAGGTCGGGTCGGGCGCGGCAAGGTCGCGGATCCAGCCGAAGAACGGCGCGTGCCGCATTTCGATGGTGACGAACAGCACCTTGTACAGCGCGAAGAAGACCGGGATCTGGATCAGGATCGGCCAGCAGCCCGCAACCGGGTTGATCTTCTCGCGCTTGTAGAGCGCCATCATTTCCTGCTGCTGCTTGGCCTTGTCGTCCTTGTAGCGCTCGCGGATGGCCGTCATCTCCGGCTGGACGGCCTTCATTTTCGCCATCGAGGCGTAGGACTTGTTGGCCAGCGGCAGGAAGAACAGCTTCAGGAACACCGTCACGATCAGGATCGAGACGCCGAAATTGCCGAACATCCGGTAGAAGAAGTCCAGCGCCTTGAACATCGGCTTGGTGATGAAATAGAACCAACCCCAGTCGATCAGGAGATCGAACTTCTTGATCCCGAGCGCCTTCTCGTAGGCGTCGATCTGGGTAACTTCCTTCGCGCCCGCGAAGAGGTGCTGCGTCAACTCGAGCGTGGCACCGGGCGCGATCGTCTTCGTCTCGCCGAGGACGTTGGCCTGATAGGTGAACTGCTTGTTATCCTCGCGGGAGGTGAACGAGCCCTGATAGGGCAGCTGCTGGTTCGGCAGAATGGCCGCCGCCCAGTACTTGTCGGTGATGCCGACGAAGCCGCCCGTCACGCCGTCCCACACCTTGCCGCGGGTCGGCTGGCCGGGGATCGGCGGCTCCTTGTCGAGGGCCGAATAGCCATATTCCTGCAGGCCGTGATCGCCGACGACGCCGATCATGCCCTCGTGCAGCACGTAATAGCCCTGGGTCGGCGGCTTGCCGTGGCGCGAGACGAGACCGTAGGCGTTGAGGCTGACCGGGGCGGAACCCTTGTTCTCGACGGTGTCCTGCAGTGTGAAGACGAACTTGTCGTCGACCGAAATCTGCCGCCGGAAGACCAGCCCCTGGCCGTTGTCATAGGTCAGCGTGACCGGCCGTTCCGGGGTCAGGACCTGGGAATCCGCCGTCCAGACCGTGTCCTGGTTCGGCGCGCCGGGCCCGACCCAGCCGAACTCGGCGTAATAGGGCGTCGGGCTGCCCGGAGGTGACAGCAGCACGATCTCCGGCGATTTCGGATCGACCGTCTCGTGATACCGCTTCAGCGAGACGTCATCGACGCGCGCTCCCTTGAGCGCGAGCGACCCCGACAGGGCCGGCGTGTCGATGCGAATCCGGGGCGAGCGCGACAGGGCCGCCTCGCGGGTCTGCAGCACGCCCGAGCCAGCGACGCCCGGCACCGTCGAGGCGCTCGGCGTCGAGGGCTGACCCTGCTGGGGAGCCGCGCCGGGGATGGTCGGGCCGGTATGGCCGCTGCCGGCGGCCTGCGGGGCCGGCTGCTGCTGGCTCTGCTTCTGCTTCTCCATCAGGGGAGAGCCGAAGAAGTAGTTCCAGCCGATCAGCACCGCCACCGACATCGCGATGGCCATGATCAGGTTCTTGTTGTCGTCACGCATCGTCGCCACGCAGGGAATCGGCACGAGACCCGGACCGGCGTCCGCCGCCGCCCCGGCTGCCGTCCGCGGCAGGCCTGGTGACGGAGGCGAGCGCACGGCTCAGGTCCTCGATCAGGATAGGAAAGGGACAGGCGATGGCCTCGCGCCGGCCGATCACGACGATGTCGATCGGATGCGAGGAGAAGGGCGGCAGGGCGACAGCCGCAGCGGCGCGCAAACGCCGACGGATGCGATTGCGCTCGGTCGCATGCCCGACCTTCTTGGTCAGGGTGAGACCGAGCCTCAGCCCGCGCTCCGGCACATCCACGGGCGCACGAAGCCCCTGGACGGTCATGCGTTCGGTATGGAAGCGGCGACCGCGGGCGGCCGCCACGAAATCGGCACGCTTCAGCAGGCGCTGGACCGACATCGGTCGGCCGCCGGGGCCGGTCGATTCGGCAGCGCCCCGGTCAGCCCTCAGGCCGACAGGCGCTTGCGGCCACGGGCGCGGCGGGCGGCAATCACCTTGCGCCCCCCGACCGTCGCCATCCTGGCCCGGTAGCCGTGGCGCCGCTTGCGCACGAGCTTCGACGGCTGGTAGGTCCTCTTCACGGGTCATCTCCGGTCGCGTGTCCGGGCGGCTCCTGGCCGCTTCGTTCGACAGGCTGTTATAGAAAGGCAGGTGGGCGCCGATGGGGCGCCCACGCAATGGCAGGCTTATAGGCAAGGCCGGTCTCAAAAGTCAACGCGGCCGCGGCCAAGTCGCCGCCGCCGCGCATCCCTTCTCCGCTTACTTCGCGGCAATCACCATGATCTCGACCTTGAGACCCGGCGCGGCGAGCTTGGCCTCCACCGTGGCGCGGGCAGGCGCGTTGCCGGGAGAGACCCAGGCGTCCCAGACGGCGTTCATCTCGGCGAAGGTCGCGATATCCGTGATCCAGATATTGGCCGACAGGAGCTTTGACTTGTCGGTGCCGGCCGCCTTCAGGTGCCCGTCGATGATGGCCAGGATGTCCTTGGTCTGATCGGTCACGCTGCCGCCGACGGCGTTCTGCGACACCTGGCCGGCGAGGTAGACGGTGTTGCCGTGGACCACCGCCTTGCTCATGCGTGGGCCGGGCTCGATGCGCTGGATCGTCATGTCGTCCTCCCGCGGCCCGCATGGCCGCTCCAAGGGCGTCTAAAGGATTCTGGGACGGGAGGGACCCGCCCGCGCGAAGAAAATGCGTCGCGCCCGAATCGAGGCCCCGCCGGCCAGGCGATCCTAGCGCCGGTCGAGCCCGCTTGCGGCCGAAGCGAAGGATCGCTCGACCTCGGCGAGGAGCGCGCGCGCATGCGGCAGACCGCCCTCCTCCAGCACGCCGACATGATCGACGCCGGGAAGCGCGACGAAGCGTTTCGGCTCCTTCGCCGCAGCGAACAGCCTCTCGCCGAGCGCGACGGGAATCAGCCCGTCCTCCTCGCCGTGCAGGATGAGGAGCGGCGCACCGATCGCACCGATCCGGTCGATCGAGCGGTACCGATCGCGCGCCAGGAGATCGACCGGAAGATACCAGAAGACGCGCCGGGCGACGTCCGGCACGGAGGTGAAGGGCGCGTCGAGAATCACGCCGCCGACCCGGCGCTCGGAGGCGAGCCGGACGCCGACGCCCGATCCGAGCGACTCGCCGTAGACGACGATTCGCGCCGGATCGTAGGACGACAGGAACCGATAGGCGGCGAGCGCGTCGCGCCGCAGCCCCTCCTCCGAGGGCGTGCCGCCGGCACCGGAATAGCCACGGTAGCTGACGAGCAGGAGGCCTCTCCCCTCCTCCGTGAGCATCCGGGCCCGTTCGGCGCGGTTGAGCAGATTGCCGCCATTGCCGTGGAAATAGAGGATGAGCGCCCGCCCCGGCTGCGGCGGCTTCCACCAGCCATGGATGCGGATCCCGTCCTCGGTCTCGATCGCGACGGCCTCGAACCCGGCCTTCTCCGCCGCGCCCGGCGGAACGGGCTCGGAGGCGGACGGATAGAGATAGCTGGACTGGCTGAGATAGACCACGAGCACGAGCGCCAGGTAGCCGACGGTGCCGAGGGCCAGAAAGCCCATCAGAAAACGCAGAAAAGCCATGGGCCAGCGGCCGCTCCGAGGCGACGCCGTGCAGCGCCAAGCACGGCACGATAGGCCGGCTGCCCGTAATTCGGCCAGCCGATGCAGGAACAACGGCCATCAGCGACGCTTATCGGGGGCTTGCCGCACCATGCCGGCTCCGGACGCCCATGAAGCTCTTCTCCTGCCCCTGCTGCGCCCAGATCCTCCATTTCGAGAACACGGCGTGCGGCCGCTGCGGCCGCAGGACGGGCTACATGCCCGAGACCGATCTCATGACGGCGCTCGAGCCGGCCGACGACCTGCCCGGCACCTGGCGCGTCAAGGCGGAATCGAGCCGCTCCTATCGCTTCTGCGAGAACGCCCAGCACGACGTCTGCAACTGGCTGATTCCCGCCGCGGACGAAGCCGTCTTCTGCCTCGCCTGCCGTCACAACCGCCAGGTCCCGAACCTGTCGGAACCGACTGCGCAGGGAAAATGGCAGCAGATCGAAGCGGCCAAGCACCGTCTCATCTACACGCTGCGCCATCTCGGCCTGCCGATCCCCGCTCCGGGCGAGGTGCCCGAGCCGCTCGTGTTCGATTTCCTGGCCGACGAGGCCGATCCCGGCGCCCCGAAGGTGATGACCGGTCATGAGAACGGGCTCATCACCATCGCGCTCGCGGAGGCCGACGATTCCGAGCGCGAGAGCCGCAGGGCCGCGATGGGCGAGCCCTATCGGACCCTGATCGGACATTTCAGGCACGAGGTCGGCCATTACTACTGGGACCGCCTCGTCCGGGATGCGGGACGGCTCGACGCGTGCCGGGCGGTGTTCGGCGACGACAGCCAGGATTACCAGGCCGCCCTGCAGCGCCATTACGACGAAGGGCCGCCGCCGGACTGGGCCGAGCACTACGTCTCCAGCTACGCGACCACCCATCCGTGGGAGGATTTC
Organism: Enterovirga rhinocerotis; assembly: GCF_004363955.1. GTDB lineage: Bacteria > Pseudomonadota > Alphaproteobacteria > Rhizobiales > Beijerinckiaceae > Enterovirga > Enterovirga rhinocerotis. The sequence continues at coordinate 552,701 of NZ_SNZR01000011.1, read as the reverse complement.
GCCGAGACCTGGGCGCATTACCTCCACATCGTCGATTCGCTGGAGATGGCGCGGGCGCTCGGCCTCGCGGTTGCCCCGCGCCTCGATCAGGCCGGGATCCTGGCCGCCCGGCCGGAGGTCGACCCCTATGCCGAGGACGATATGGGCCGGCTCGTCCAGACCTGGGTCCCGGTCGCCTTCGCGATGAACGCCGTCAACCGCTGCATGGGTCAGCGCGACCTCTATCCGTTCGTGCTGCCTCCCGCCGTCATCGGCAAGCTCGCCTTCATCCGGGAGTTGATCAACGCATCGCGGGGACCTTCGGAGTTAATTGACTCAGTCAAATAATTGACGCATCGTCCGGGCGTGAGGACAACAGCACCATGCCCGCCGATGCCATCGCCGCCGCGCGGCGCTTCACCCGGTTCTACACGCGGCTCACTGAACTCCTCGACGAAGTCTTCCTCGCCAGCCGGTTCTCGCTCAGCGAGGGTCGCGTGCTCTACGAACTCAGCGCGCGCGGCACCTGTTCGGCCTCCAATCTCTCGCGCGATCTCGGCCTCGACCCCGGCTATCTCAGCCGCATCCTGAAGCGTTTCGAGGCCGAGGGCCTTCTCGCGCGCGACATCGCTCCGGATGACGGACGCCGGTCCGCGCTGACGCTGACCGCTTCGGGCCGCGAGGCCTTCGCGCCGCTCGACAGGCTGTCCCAGGAGCAATGGGGCGGCCGTCTGCGCGCGCTCGGCCCGCGCGAGCGCAGCGACCTCGTCGCGGCCATGTCGAGGATCGAGGGGCTGCTGTCCGAGTCAGGCCGACGGCACGAGGAACCGGCCGGGATCGCGCTGCGCCCGCACAAGACCGGCGATCTCGGCTGGGTGGCCCACCGCCAAGGCCTGCTCTACGCGCGGGAATACGGCTTCGATGCGAGCTTCGAGGCTCTGGTCGCGGAGATCCTGATCGGCTTCGAGCGCACCCACGACCCCGCGCGGGAACGCGCCTGGATCGCCGAGCGCGACGGCGACATCCTCGGCTCGGTCTATTGCATGCGCGAGAGCGACGAGGTGGCGAAGCTCCGCCTCCTCTATGTCGAGCCGGCGGCCCGCGGCAGCGGCCTCGGCTCCCGCCTCGTCGGCGAATGCATCGCCTTCGCGCGGGCGCGGGGCTACCGCACACTCACGCTATGGACCAATGCCGGCCTCGACGCCGCGCTCCACATCTACCGGAAGGCGGGGTTCACGCTGATCGACGAGGAGCCCCATCGCTCCTTCGGCAGGGATCTCGTGGGCCAGAACTGGTCGCTGGAGCTTCAGCCGCCGAGGCGCCAGCGTTGACCCCCAAGGCCTACGACGACCGCTTCCGGTTAGGTTTGCGGCCATTCGGTGGAAGGATCAGCGAGGAGATGCTATCTAGACCCGTGATCTAGACCGAGCCTGACATGGCCTTAAGCATCAAGACCGATGAAGCGGACCGCCTGGCGCGGGAATTGTCCCGCCTGACCGGTGAAACCATGACGGAGGCCATCACGCGGGCCATGCGCGAGCGGCTGGAACGGCTGCGCGCCGCCGAGGAGGCACGGAAGGATTACGTGTCACGCATGGAAGCCTTCGTCCGTGCGCGCGCCGGCCGATACGATCGTAGGCCCGTGACCAAGCAGGAGTGGGACGAGGCCGTCGGCGACACGCCCGTCGAGCTTGGCCCGCGATGATCGTCGTCGACGCGTCCGCGATCATGTTCGAGGAGGCGGAAGGGGCAGAGTGCATGACCGCGCTGCAGGTGAGCGCTTCACGGCTCATATCGGCCGTGAACTATGTCGAGACCGGCACGGTCATGGCGGGACGGATCAAGCACGGGGCCAGGCACGAGGCGATCGCCGATCTCGATGCGTTCCTGACTGACTTCGGCATCGCGATTGCGCCCGTCGATGAAGACCTTGCGCGGGCTGCCGTGAGAGCGCGCCTGGATTACGGCAAGGGGTTCGGAGCGCGGGGCGGCCTGAACTTCGGCGACTGCTTCGCCTATGCGCTTGCTAAACGGCATTCGGCGCCGCTCCTCTATGTCGGCGACGATTTCGCGCTGACCGACGTGCAATCTGCATTGCCGCGCTAGCGGCTGGACGCAGGATCGGGTCGACCCGCTCGACGAGCGTCTGCAATCCGCCGCCGTCTCCATCGTGACGCTGTCCGAGGGCGAGACCTCGGGGCTTCATGAGACCCGCGACCCTGCCAGGGAATGCTGACTGCGACCGGCTGCTGCCCGATCATGCCGAACAAGGACACCTCTCCGCCGTTGCCTGCTAAAAGGGCTCGGGCCGGAGGCGATGGATGGCGGGTCAGGTGCGGACGAGATCGGATGGCGGGGCTTCCGCCGTAGTCGAAACGGACATCCCCGCCCGGCTCGACCGGCTGCCCTGGAACAGCTTCCATACGCTCGTCATCCTGGCGCTGGGCGTCACCTGGATCCTGGACGGGCTCGAGGTCACGCTCGCCGGCGCGGTCTCGGGCGCATTGAAGGAAAGCCCGACCCTCCGGTTCACCAACACCGATATCGGCTACGCGCACGGCGCCTATCTGCTCGGCGCGGTCTTCGGGGCGCTGTTCTTCGGCTGGCTCACGGATCGCTGGGGCCGCAAGACGCTGTTCTTCATCACGCTCGCCGTCTACCTCGCAGCGACCGCGGCGACCGCCTTCTCCTGGAACCTCGCAAGCTTCTGCCTCTTCCGCTTCCTGACCGGCGCGGGGATCGGCGGCGAATACACCGCGATCAATTCGACCATCCAGGAGTTCGTCCCCGCGAAGTACCGCGGCCGGGTCGACCTTCTCGTGAACGGCTCCTTCTGGATCGGAGCGGCCCTCGGCGCTGGCGGCTCGGTGCTGCTGCTGGACCCGACGCTCTTCAGGCCCGAACTCGGCTGGCGGCTCTGCTTCCTGGTCGGGGCGGCGCTCGGCCTGATCATCCTGCTCCTGCGGACCTGGATCCCGGAGAGCCCGCGCTGGCTCGTCACCCACGGCCGGGCACGGGAGGGCGAGGCGGTCGTGGCGGAGATCGAGCGTCACGCGACCGCTCTGCCGGGCGGGGAGGTCCGGAAGACTCGCCTCCACGCCCGCTCTCATACGCCGCTTCGGGAGGTCTTCGACACGCTGTTCCGCCGGCACCGGCAGCGGTCTCTGGTCGGGCTCGCGCTGATGAGTTCGCAGGCCTTCTTCTACAACGCGATCTTCTTCACCTATGCCCTCGTCCTGACCGACTTCTACGACATCCCGGCGGACCGCGTCGGGCTGTACATCCTGCCGTTCGCCGCGGGGAACTTCCTCGGCCCGCTCCTGCTCGGCCCCCTGTTCGATACGGTGGGACGACGGATCATGATCTCGTCGACCTACATCCTGTCGGGCATCCTGCTCGCGGGCTCCGGCTGGCTGTTCCAGCAGGAGCTTCTGTCGGCGATGGGGCAGACGATCGCCTGGATGGTGGTCTTCTTCTTCGCCTCCGCGGCCGCGAGTTCAGCCTACCTGACGGTCGGCGAGACCTTCCCGCTCGAGGTGCGCGCCTTCGCCATCGCCATCTTCTACGCGATCGGCACCGGAATCGGCGGCGCGATCGGACCGGTCCTGTTCGGCGCGCTCGTGGATACCGGCTCCCGCATGAGCGTCTTCGGCGGCTACCTTCTCGGCTCGGCGCTCATGATCGGCGCGGGCATCGTGCAGGCCATATGGGGGGTCGCCAGCGAGGGCCGCCCGCTCGAGGAGATCGCGGCGCCGCTCTCGGCGGCTCCTCCCGATCGCACATAAAAGGGGCCGCGCTCGCGCGCGGCCCAAGTCCAGGGAGGAAACGCCCAAGGAGGGCAGCGATTTCGTGCGAGAGCACGTCATCACGTAAGTTCAACCTATGCCGGACCCCAGCTTTGAGCAAGAGAACACTGCCCACGAGGTGTGCAGAATCTGAATGAACTTTGCTCTTCTGATGTGAATGTGGCTTTTTGGGTGCACTGGTCCGTACAACCCGCGGCATGGCGAGGGCCGCACTGCGAGCGCTCGGCAGGCAACTTGACGCAGATCGGATCGATCACCTCATCGACACAGTCTGTATTTGCCGTCCCGGCCATGCCGAAGGATGTCGAGATGCAGATGATCCTCGTGATAGCCGTCCGATCCCGGCCCGAGCACTGTCGTGAAGATCGCGCAGGCTCCTCGCCGAACGGCAGCGAAGGCGGGATCCGAGCCATGGCCCTTCACCGGCAGCCTCGCCTTGTTGGCGAAGAAGAAGGTGTTCACGTCGAGCGCGAGCCCGTTGCCATGCGCGCTCATCTTCCCATGGGCGCGGCGGTTCCGGCGGCGGCATTCCCATCCGGGTCCGGTCGTGATCGAGGCAAGCGCGGCGCCCCGGCTCGCCGAGAGCACCGGCGCTGCGGCCCGGAGCCAATCGCCGAAGTGCAGAGCGAGGCGGCACGAGATCACGGGGCGATCCGGCAGCGCCACCGTCCCGCCCGGTGCGGACCGTTCGGCGATGGCGGAGAGGCGGATCGGGATGTCGATCGCGCAGACCGGATTTCCGCCCGGCTGCCCCGCCGGCACGAAGATCGCCCCTGCCGCCGTGAGCTTGGCCAGACAGCCGCTCGCATCCGCGAAGCTCTCGGGATCGGCCTCAAGCGGCGCGATGCCGCCGAGCGCCGTCGGGCGCCGCGGCGGCAAGGGAATCCGCACGGCAGCGACAGGGGGGGGAGCGACCGGCGCCACGGCCGATTCGGGCGGGGCTTCCGCCGTGGGCTCGGCCTCGGGCGATTGCTGGAGGGGCCGCATGCGCCAGGCGCCCACGGTCGGCCAGGGCGTCGAAGGCGCCTCGCCCATGGCAGCGCCCGGACCGGAGGCGGGCAGGACGGGCTCGGGATCGTCCTGCGGCACGCGGCCGAGCTCCGCCGGCCGCGGGGGCGGCAACGGAACGGCGGCGGCCGAGGACGAGCCCCCCGAGAGGCCGAGGAGGAAAACGCCGAGCGCCAGATGCCCGGCCCTGAAAACCCTCATGCGGCGTCGGGATGCCACCAGCGTCCGGCCAGGACGACGCCTTCGCTCGTCAGCCGGCGATCGCCTTCGAGATGCTCTCCGACGACATCGACGTAATCGAAGCGGCCCTCGGCGAGCCTGAGAATGGTCGCATCGCCGACCGAGCCCGGCTTCAGCGTGCCGAGTTCCGGGCGCTTCATCGCCATTGCCGCATTGACCGTCGTCGAAGCGATCACGCGGTCGAGCGGCATGCCGAGGCAGAGGAACTTCGACAGCGTCGTGACCTGATCGAAGGCCGGCCCGCCGATGCAGAGCGTATGAACGTCGGAGGAGATCGTATCGGGCTCGAAGCCGCCGGCCAGCATGGCGCGCGTCGTCTTGAAGGAGAACGAGCCCTTGCCGTGGCCGATATCGAAGAGGACGCCGCGCTTGCGCGCCGATATCACGGCGTCCTTGATCCGGCCCTGGCCGTTGATCGGGGAATTCGGGAACGGGCGGAAGGCGTGGGTCAGGACGTCGCCCGGCCGCAGCATGCCGATCACCTCCTCGTAGGAGGGCGGTGGCTGGTCGATATGCGCCATCACCGGCATGCCGACCTCTTCGGCCACCTGAAGCGCGATGTTGAGCGGAACCGTGCCGGAGGTGCCGGAGGCGTTGAGGCCGACGCGCACCTTGATGCCGACGATCAGGTCGCGATTGGCATCGGCGACGGCCGCGCAATCGACGGGGTTCATGAGGAGGAGTTCGCGGCTCTCGCCCACCATCACGCGCTTGTCGAAGCCGTAGATGCCGGCATGCGAGACGTGGAGATAGGCGAGGATGCGGACCGGGGACGGCTCGATGACGTGCTTGCGAAAGCCCATCCAGTTGCCCGGCCCAGCCGAGCCCGTATCCACAGCCGTGGTGACGCCGCTCGTCCGGCAGAACTCGGCGGCATCGATGCCGAGAGAGGTGCCGCCCCAATAGACGTGGGTGTGCAGATCGATCAGGCCGGGCGTGACGATCAGGCCTGAAACGTCCCGGACATCCGCCCCGCCCTCGAGGCCTGGCCCGATCGCGGCGACCGTTCCGCCGGCGAAGGCGACGTCCATGACGCCGTCGATGCCTTGCGAGGGGTCGATCACCCGCCCGCCCCTCAGGATCAGATCGTAAGCCATGCGCCCCCCGAAGCTATCGTCCCGCCGTGCCCGACCGTTCCTGATCGCAGGATGAACGGCCGCGCTTGGCGGGACAAGGCTCAGGCGGCCGCCTTCTCCGCCGCGCGCCCGTAGAAGGTCTGACCCGTCTCGGCCATGTCGAGGAGGAGCTTGTTCGGGCGGAAGCGGGGACCGTGCGTCTCTTCGAGCCTCTTCGCGAGTTCGACGAAGGCCTTGGCGCCCATGCCGTCGATAAAGGACAGCGCACCGCCCGTGAACGGCGCGAAGCCGAAGCCGAGGATCGAGCCGACATCCGCCTCCCGGGGATCGGTGATGACGCCTTCCTCGACGGTGCGCGCGGCCTCCAGGGCCTGGGCCACGAGCAGCCGATCCTTGATCTCCTGGCGGTCGATCGAATCCGGATCGGGCGCCGCACTCGCGAAGGCGGCGAGGCCCGGCCAGAGCCGCTTCGGCCCCTTGCCCTTCTCGGGATAGTCGTAGAACCCCTTGGCGTTCTTGCGGCCGAGACGCCCCTCCGTCTCAACCATCGTCTCGAAGATGGTGCGCTGAATGGGGTTGATCACCTCCGGCCCGAGCTGCGCCTCGGTGGCGCGAAGGACCTTCAGGCCGAGATCGACGCCGACCTCGTCGTTCAGCGAGAGCGGGCCGACCGGCATGCCGGCCATCTTGGCGAGGTTCTCGATCATGGCGGGCGGCACGCCCTCGCCCAGCATGAGATGGCCTTCGAGGAGGTAGGCCGTCACGCAGCGATTGGCGAAGAAGCCGCGGCTGTCGTTGACGACGATCGGCGTCTTCTTGATCGCGCGCACGTAGTCGAGCGCGGCAGCGAGCGCCGGATCGCCCGTCCCCTTGCCCATGATGATTTCGACCAGCAGCATCTTGTCGACCGGCGAGAAGAAATGGATGCCGATGAACTCCTCCGGCCGCTTGGACGCCTTGGCGAGGCCCGAGATCGGCAGGGTGGACGTGTTGGACGCGAAGATGCAGTCCGGGCGGATGGCCGCCTCGACCTTCGCGATCACCTCGGCCTTGACCTTCGGGTCCTCGAACACCGCCTCGATGACGAGGTCGCAGGCGGCGAGATCGGCGTAGTCGGCGCTCGCCTTGATGCGCCCGAGCAACGCCTCCCGGTCGGCCGTCTTCGCGCGGCCCTTGTTGATCTGGTCGGTGACGAGCTTGTGCGAAAGCGCCTTGCCCTTCTCGGCCGCCTCCATGTCCCGGTCGACGAGGACGACCTCCATCCCGGCATTGGCCGTCACATAGGCGATGCCCGCCCCCATGAACCCCGCACCGACGATGCCGATCGTCTTCAGCGAAGTGGGCGGCACGGATTTCGGCCTGCGCGCGCCCTTCTCCAGCTCGCCCTTCGAGAGGAACAGCGACCGGATCATCATCGCGGCCTCCTTCGAGCGGAGGATCTTCGCGAAATAGCGGCTCTCGACCCGAAGCGCCGCGTCCATCGGCAATTGCAGGCCTTCGTAGACCGATTGCAGGATGGCCTTGGCGGCAGGGTAATTGTCGTGCGTCTCGCGCCGATAGATGGCGTTGGCCGGCGGCCAGATCATCATGCCGGCCGGCGAATAGACCTTACCGGAGGGCGCCTTGAACTTCGGCTCGTCCCACGGCGCGACGCCCTTGCCGCCCGCGCGGATCCAGGCCTTGGCCTTCTCGACGATCTCGGCGCGCGGCGCGACCTCGTGGGCGAGGCCCATATTCTTCGCCATCAGGGCCCGGGTCTGGCTGCCGCGGAAGAGGAGTTGCAGCGCATCGCCCGTCTGCATCAGCCGCGTGACGCGCTGCGTGCCGCCGGCTCCGGGGAAAAGGCCGACAAGGATCTCCGGGAGGCCGACCTTCGTCGCGTCGTCCGAGGACAGCACCCGGTAGTGGCAGGAGAGCGCCAGCTCGAACGCCCCGCCGAGGCAGATCCCGTGCACGGCCGCCGCGAAGGGCTTCCCGCAGGTCTCGAGCCGGCGGAAGAGCAGCGTCAGCCGGCGCGATTCCTCGAAGAAGAAGCGCATCGCCTCCTCCTCGCCCTTCTCCTCGCGAAGGCGCTCGTAAGCGGCGCCGAGGCCCTGGAGCATGGTGAGGTCCGCACCTCCGGAGAACGTCTCCTTGCCCGAGGTGATCACGCAGCCTTTGACCGCGTCGTCCCCGGCGACCGTCTCGACGATCTGCGACAACTCCTCCATCACCTCGGGGGTGATGACGTTCATCGATCGCCCGGGCATGTCCCAGGTCGCGGTCGCGATGCCGTCGGCATCGATCTCGAAGCGGAACTGCGTCAGGTTCATGGAGCACCTTGCCCTATAAGGAAGTCGAGCGCGCGAGCGTGCTCCGTTGCCGTAATTCTACCTGTGATTACAGCTCCATCTAGGACGGCGCGCTCCATCCAAGGAGGGAGAATATACCAAGTGGCATAGCCACGAGAGATCGGGTTGCCTTTGTCGTTCGTTTGAGATGCATCCCAACGCGACGCTAATCGTGGCTCGCCGGCCCAAAATCCGAGAGCTAGAGAATCGGCGTCAATGGCGCCGCCTCCATCTACGAGTATATCAGGTACTGGGCCGTTTCCTCTATCGACAGTGGCTAGCCGCCAGGAATCCTGCGGAGAAACAACATTCTGCGGTAGCGTCATTTCCGCCCTCCCTCGAGTCTACACCCGCTCGATCACCGTCGCGGTGCCCATTCCCGCCCCGATGCAAAGCGTGACGAGAGCGGTCGCCTTACCGGTGCGCTCGAGCTCGTCGAGCACGGTGCCGAGGATCATTGCACCCGTCGCGCCGAGCGGGTGGCCCATGGCGATGGCGCCGCCGCAGACGTTGAGCCTGTCGGAGGGGATGTCGAAGGCCTGCTGGTAGCGCAGGACGACCGAGGCGAAGGCCTCGTTCAGCTCGAAGAGGTCGATATCGGCCGTGGTCATTCCGGACCGTCTGAACAGCTTCTCCGTCACGTCGACGGGTCCCGTCAGCATGAGCGCCGGCTCGGAGCCGATATTGGCGAAGGCCCGGATGCGGGCGCGAGGCTTGAGCCCCGCCGCGACGCCGGCCTCCTTCGAGCCGATCAGCACCGCCGCCGCCCCGTCGACGATGCCGGACGAATTTCCGGCATGGTGGACGTGGTCCACCGCCTCGATCTCGGGATGGGCGTCGATCGCGACCGCGTCGAACCCGCCCATCTCGCCCATCTGCACGAAGGAGGCCTTGAGGCTCGCGAGCGACTGCATGTCGGTCTGCGGGCGCATGTGCTCGTCATGCGCGAGGATGGTGAGGCCGTTGACGTCCCGCACGGGGACGACCGAATTCTTGAACCGGCCCTCCTTCCAGGAGCGTTCGGCCCGCCTCTGGCTCTCGACCGCGTAGGCGTCGACGTCGTCACGCGAGAAGCCGTATTTCGTGGCGATCAGGTCGGCCGAGACGCCCTGCGGCATGAAGTACGACTTCACGGCGATGGCGGGATCGACCGGCCAGGCACCGCCCGAGGCGCCGAGGCCGATCCGGCTCATGGATTCGACGCCGCCGCCGATCGCCATGTCCTGCTGACCGGACATCACCTGCGCGGCGGCGAAGTTCACCGCGTCGAGCCCCGAGGCGCAGAAGCGGTTGATCTGCACGCCCGGCACATGGTTGCCGTAATCGGCGACGAGGGCCGCGGCGCGGGCGATGTCGCCGCCCGCCTCGCCGACCGGATCGACGCAGCCGAGCACGACGTCGTCGACGAGCTTCGTATCGAGGCCGTTGCGGTCCTTGATCGCGCGCAGGGCCGTCTCGGCGAGGGCGAGCGCCGTCACCTCGTGGAGCGATCCGTCGCTCTTGCCGCGTCCTCGCGGCGTGCGGACGTGGTCGTAGATGAAGGCTTCAGGCATCCGGCGGCCTCCCTGGCTTCGGGCCAGGGGGCTCCGAAGGATGTCCTGATATAGCGGCTCGCCGGGCCGGTGTGGAGGGCGGCCCGCATATCTTTGTCTCGAGCGCCGCGCCGGCTAAGCGGAAGGCGGGAGAGTCGCCGCCGCGCCCTTCGCGGCGGCCCCAGGAGGAAGCTCATGAACGAACGCGTCGTCGCCGAACTCGCACCGACGGGCGTCCTGCGCGCCGGGATCAACCTGTCGAACTTTCTGCTGGTCACGGGCCGCAGCGCGGACGGCGAACCCGAGGGCGTCTCGCCGAGCCTCGCCCGCGCGATCGCCGACAAGCTCGGCGTCACGGTGCAGTACGTGACCTATCCGAGGCCGAACGAACTCGCGGACGCGGCCGATGCCGACGAATGGGATATCGGGCTGATCGGCGCGGAGCCGGCGCGGGCGCAGAAGATCGCCTTCTCGGCGGCCTATTCGGAGATCGAATCGACCTATCTCGTGCCGGCAGGCTCGCCGATCCGCTCCATCGCCGAGGTCGACCAGCCCGGCGTGCGCATCGCGGTCTGCGCGGGCAGCGCCTACGATCTCTGGCTCGAGCGCCATATCGAGAAGGCGGAACTCGTCCGCTCCCCGACCATCCAGGGCTCGTACGACCTCTTCGTCGGGGAGAAGCTCGACGTCCTGGCGGGCCTGCGTCCTCGCCTCGTCACGGATGCCGAGACGCTGGCCGGGGCGCGCATCCTCGACGGCCGCTTCAGCTCCGTGCAGCAGGCCGTCGGCACGCCGAAGCGCAACGAGGCTGCCGCCGCCTTCCTGCGCGATTTCGTCGAGGAGGCGAAGCGGTCGGGATTCATCGCGGGCCTGATCGCGAAGCATGGTGTCGAGGGCCGGCTCTCGGTCGCCGGGGCTGCCTGAACACCCTCCTCCTCATCCGGAGAGCCCGGCCGGACACTTCCTCCTTCCTCATCCTGAGGTGCCCCGCGCAGCGGGGCCTCGAAGGACGCACCACGGTCGCGCGTGCTTCGAGGCCGGCTTTCAGCCGGCACCTCAGCATGAGGAGAGTTAGGGAGACCTGCGTCGAGTCGACCGCTCAGAACATCTCCGCCGGCATCGCCATGACGGCATCCGCACCCGCCTGGATGCGGCGGTAGAGGACGGTCGTCTCGGGCAGCATGCGTTCGGCGAAGAAGCGGGCCGTGATCAGCTTCGCGTCCATGCGCTCGGTCGAGCCGGGATCGGCCGCCTTCCTGGCGAGCGCCGCCTTCGCCGTGCGGCCCCACATGTAGCCGATGGCGACGAGACCGAGGAGGTGCATGAAGTCGGTCGCGCCCGCACCGGCATTGTCGGGCTTCGCCATCGCGTTCTGCATGAACCACATCGCAGCGGCCTGGCAGTGTTCGAGGCTTTTGCCGAGCGAGGCGACGAAGGGCTTCAGCGCCTCGTCGTCCTTGTTCTCCTGGCAGAAGGCGGCAACCTCGCCGAAGAAGGACATGACCGCGCGGCCACCGTCGCGGCCGAGCTTGCGGCCGACGAGGTCCATGGCCTGGACGCCGTTTGCGCCCTCGTAGATCATGGTGATGCGGGCATCGCGCGCGAACTGCGACATGCCCGATTCCTCGATATAGCCATGTCCGCCGAACATCTGCTGGGCCTGGACGGCATTGGCAAAGCCGAGCTCGGTCAGGACGCCCTTGATGACCGGCGTCAGCAGCTGGAGCCGGTCGTCCGCCTCCTGCCTCTCCTTCGGATCCTCCGATTTGTGCGCGATGTCCGACGAGAGCGCGGCCCACAGGGCGAGTGCGCGCCCTCCTTCGTTGAAGGCGCGGATCTGGAGCAGCGTGCGGCGGACGTCGGGATGGACGATGATCGGATCCGCCGGCCTGTCGGGGGCCTTGGGGCCGGTCAGCGAGCGTCCCTGGAGGCGCTCCTTCGCGTAGGCGACGGCGTTCTGATAGGCGACCTCGGACTGGCTGAGCCCCTGGATGCCGACCGCGAGCCGGGCCTCGTTCATCATCACGAACATGGCCGCGAGGCCCCTGTTCTCGCCGCCGACGAGCCATCCCCGGGCCCCGTCATAGTTCATGACGCAGGTCGCGTTGCCGTGGATGCCCATCTTGTGCTCTAGCGAGCCGCACGACACGGCGTTGCGTCCCCCGAGAGCACCGTCTTCCTCGACGAAGACTTTCGGCACGACGAAGAGTGAGATGCCCTTGGTGCCCGCCGGCGCGCCCTCGATCCGGGCGAGGACGAGGTGGACGATGTTCTCGGCGAGGTCGTGCTCGCCGGCCGAGATGAAGATCTTGGTGCCGGTGATGGCGTAGGAGCCGTCGCTGTTCGGCACGGCCTTGGTCTTCAGGAGCCCGAGATCGGTGCCGCAATGCGGCTCGGTGAGGTTCATGGTGCCGGTCCAGTCACCGGAGACCATCTTCGGCAGATAGGTCCGCTTCTGCTCGTCCGAGCCGTGGACGAGAAGGGCCGCGATCGCGCCTTGCGTCAGGCCGGGATACATGCCGAACGAGAGGTTCGCGGCCGAGATGAATTCCTGCATCACGGTGTTGAGGGTCATCGGCAGCGCCTGCCCGCCAAATTCCTCGGGCACCGAAAGGCCCATCCAGCCGCCGGTGCGGTAGGCCTCGTAGGCCTCCTTGAAGCCCGTCGGCGTCGCGACCGAGCCGTCCTCGCTTCGCCGACATCCCTCGCGGTCGCCCACCGCGTTCAGGGGCTGGATCACCTCCTCGCAGAGCTTCGCGCCCTCCCGGAGGATCGCCTCGACCACGTCCGGCGTCGCATCGGCGAAGCCGGCCAGATTGCTGTGGCGCTGATAATTCAGCACGTCGTCGAGGATGAACAGGACGTCTTCGACAGGCGCCTTGAAGCTCGGCATCGCGACCCTCCCGCCGCGATCGCGCGGCCACCAAGGGATAGACGATGGCGGTCGTCGCGGAAACACAACCTTCGCCGAGGCCACGGATCGTTAACCAATTAACCCGGTATTTACCTTGAACCGCAAAGCTGCGGGACATCGGTGCATCTTAGGGGATCGTTCATGGAATCATCCCCGCGGCGCCGAGGATCGTCCCGAAGCGGGGTGGGACGATCGGTCCGCCGTCCCGTGTCGTGAGCGCTGCCGAGATGACGAGAAGCCACCACCGTCGGGGCGACCTCGGTTCGCCGCTGGAAAGCGATCCCTGGGCCGATGCCGGCCTGCGCCGCGAGGCGGAGGACAGGCTGGCGGAACGGCGCAGCCCTTACGGCCGGAGCCCGTATGGGCGCGACGCGTCGGACGCCCACCCTCATCATTCCTCGGCAGCCAGCGAACGTCAGACCGCCGAAACGGCGGCGGCGCTGAGTTCGGTTGCGGCCTGGATCGAGCGGGCACAGCAGCAACTAGAAGACTCGAACCAGGCGCCGACCCGCGCGGAGGATGCGGCCGCGATGCTGAGCGGGGCCGTCAACACGCACGAGCGCCGCATCCACGAGTTCGATCGCCGCGAGGGCTCGCCCGATCAGGGGCTCGCCGACGCGATGGCGGCGATCCGGCGAATCGAGGCGCGGCTCGATGCGAGGCCCGCCGATACGTCCGAGCGTCGCGACCAGGGGGAGATCGAGAAGTCCCTGCGCGCAGTCGAGGATCGCATCAGCGCCCTCTTCGAGCGCTTTCCCGCGATGCCGAAGCCTCTCGGCCGCCGCAGCCTGAAGCCGGGCACGGAGCTTCGCGATGCCGTCGACGAGATCCGCTCCCATCAGAGCAGGCTCGAAAGCGACCCTGCTTCGCCGAGGCCGGCGCCGACTTTGCCCGCGCTCGGCACGCTTGCCCGCTCGCAGACCGCGATGCTGACGAGCCTGCGCGCCGACGTCGCCAAGCTCGCGAGCCGGATCGAGGACATCCCGCTTCCCACGGCCGCGCCGGACGAAGCCCTGCAGCGCGAGGTCGAGACGCTTCGGCGCGCCATGGGCGATGTCGCCCGACGCGACGATCTCGGCCGGCTGGAGCGAGGGCTCCAGACACTGACGGCCGACATCACGGAACTCCGCCGCACCGATCATCGCGGTGCCGAACAGCCCGAACTCGCCGCCCTCCAGGCCGAGATTCGGCGTCTGGCGGAGCACCGCCCTGCCCCGGACCTGTCGGAGCTGAAAGCCGAAATCCGCGAACTGGCGGAGCGCAGAGCCCGTCCGGACCTCTCCGCCCTGCAGGCCGAGATCCGCCGGCTCGCCGAGCGCCAGCCCGCATTCGATCCCCGGCCGCTGTCGCGCGAGATCGAGCATCTGTCGCAGAAGCTCGACGGCGTGACCGCGAAAGGCGTCGATCCGCGCGTCATCGAGGCCCTCTCGGGTCAGATCGAGGACGTGCGCCGGGTCCTCGCCGGCGCCTCCGCACCCCAGGCCCTGCGGCTCGTCGACGAGCACCTGACCGAACTCCGCCGGGAGGTCGCGCAGGTCAGCGGCAAGCAGGTGAACGCCCAGGAATTCGCCTCCCTCCGCTCGGCGGTCGACGATCTGCGCACCTCGTTCAAGACGCTCGCCGCGCCGCAGGACCAGAGCCGCCAGATGGCCCAGGCGGTGCGCGATGTCCGCCAGCCCATCGAGACGATGCTGGCGGCCCTCGTCGACAAGCTCGACCGGGTCGAGAGCCGGGTCGGCGATCCGAACGCGCTCGACCATCTCGAGCGGCAGGTCCAGGCGATCGCCGCGCGGATCGGCGAGACCTCCGCGCGCGATCCCGGCATCGCGGCCCTGGAACGCTCGATGAGCGACCTCCTCGCCCAGGCCGCGACCTGGCGCGACGGGACGATCGAGGCGGCCGAGCGCGCCGCCCGCACGGCCGTGGCCGAGACGATTGAGGCCATGCCCGTCGCGGCCGAGGTCGAGCGCCATCTGATGGAGATCGGCGATCGCTACGCCGCCGCCGAGGAGCGCACGCGGCAGAGCCTGGCGAGCGTCGAAACCAGCCTGTCCGACGTGATGTCGCGCCTTTCGACCCTCGAAGGCACCCCGGCCGGCCGCGATGCGCCACGCGCAAGCCCGCTCGACGAATTCGCGCCGTTGGCACGCCCTTCCCGTCAGGAGACCGCGCAGCCGTCGCGCAAGTCGGCCGAGGCGGGCGATCTCGGCAAGGTTCGTCCCGTCCCTCTCGACGAGGTGCTGCTGGAGCCGGGCGCCGGGAAGCCTTCGCGGCCCCGCGCCGGCGTGCAGACCCCGACCCCGCCAGCGGTCGCGGAAGCCGGACCGGATATCAAGTCGAGCTTCATTGCTGCCGCACGCCGGGCCGCGCAGGCCGCCGCAGCGGATGCGCCAGAGGCGCGCCGCAAGGGCACGAAGGCCGAAGCAGGCGGCAGAAGCGGATCGGCGACGTCGTCCGACATCACCCATCGCCTGCGCCGCTTCATCGATTCGAAGCGGCGGCCGCTCCTCCTCGCCGCCGCCGCCCTCGTCCTGACGCTCGGCACCGTCCAGTTCGCCCGGCTCGTCCTCGACACCCGTGACGGCGCGACGACCGTCGCCTCCGCCCCGGTGGTCAAGGAGACCTCGCGGATCGCCAGCGGGACCCAGCCCGACCGGCTGGCCGATTCCCCGGAAGTCACGGCCGCGACGACGCCCGCTCCCCCGCCCGCGATGCCCGCCGCACCACCCGCTCCGGCGGAGGGCGCGAATGCCCCGGCTCCATCCCCCGCCGCAGCGCCCGATCCGGTGACGACGCAATCGATCGGGCCGGACAAGGATGCGGCGCGGATCGGCGAGACGCCGGCCTCGGCGCCGGCAGGGATCTCCGCGCGGAGCCCGGTCGGCCAGAACCCTTTGGAGCTTCCGAAGGGGATCAAGCAGGCTGCGGCCTCCGGCGATCCGATCGCGCTCTACGAACTCGGCATCCGAACGGCGGAGGGCCGCGGCGTGCCGCGCGATCCGAAGGCCGCCGCGTCCCTGTTCGAGAAGGCGGCCCAGAAAGGGCTTGCGCCTGCGCAGTACCGCCTCGCCAACGGCTACGAGCGCGGGATCGGCCTTCCGCGCGACATCGATCAGGCGAAGACTTGGTATCGCCGCGCGGCGGAGAGCGGCAATGTCCGCGCCATGCACAATCTCGCCGTCTTGCTGGCGGACGGCGCAGGCGCGAAGCCGGATTATGCCGGTGCGATCGGCTGGTTCAACCGCGCCGCCGAACACGGGGTCAAGGACAGCCAGTTCAACCTGGCGGTCCTCTACGCTCGCGGCCTCGGTGCCCGTCAGGATCTCTCGCGCGCCTATCACTGGCTCGCCGTCGCCGCGCTCCAGGGCGACGACGATGCAGGTCGCAAGCGGGACGAGGTCGGGGCACGCCTGTCGCCGGCCGATCTCGCCCGCGCGAAATCGGGCGCCGAGCGCTGGCGCGCGACCCCCGGGAGCGTCAATGCCAACGAGGTGCTGGTGCCGCCGCAAGGCTGGCCCGAGACCTCGACCGCGACGCGCGGCGCCCGCGAGGCGCGCGCTTAGAGCATGCTGCGGGAGGCTGGAATCCGGCTCTTCGAAAACAGCATGCGACGAACGCTGACTTAGAGCCCGCAGCGCCCCGCGGGCGACCACGCTCAGGCCCCGTTCAGACGCCGCCGGCGAAAGGTCCCGCGCGACGAATTTGGCACGAACCCCGCTTCGGCCGATCATTCGTTGCTCTTCCGCCCCCCTTCAGGGCAAGAATGCTCTACGGGATCGGGAGGAATAGCGGGCGGGCCGGGCCGACAGGACCGGGGCGCCATTCTGGTATCCCGTCGTGTCGGGCAGGGTGCGGTGCAGATTTATCTTCCCATTGCCGAGATGCCGGTCAGCGTCCTGCTGATCCTCGGAATGGGCGCGGCCGTCGGCTTCGTGTCCGGCATGTTCGGAATCGGCGGCGGCTTCCTGATGACGCCGCTCCTGATCTTCCTCGGGATTCCGCCCGCCATTGCGGTCGCGACCCAATCGGCCCAGATCGCGGCGTCCTCCACGACAGGCGCGCTCGCGGCGCTGCGGCGCGATGCTCTCGATCTCAAGCTCGCCGCCGTGCTGACCGCCGGAGGCTTCGTCGGGACCGTGATGGGCGTCTGGGCCTTCGCCGCCATGAGGCGCGCCGGCCAGCTCGATCTCGTGATCGTCCTCTCCTACGTCACGCTGTTCACGGCCATCGGCATGCTCATGGTCGGCGAGAGCGCGCGCGACTTCTGGAGCCGCTGGAAGGGCACCGCGAAACCGCGCCGCCGCGCGGGCGGCCATGCGGCCATGTTCGGCCTGCCGCTGCGCATGAAGTTCCCGCGCTCCAAACTCTACGTCAGCGTGCTGCCCGTCGCCGGCATCTCGTTCCTGGTCGGTTTCGCGGGCACGATCCTCGGCATCGGGGGCGGCTTCATCATGGTGCCGGTGCTGCTGTATCTGTTCCGGGTGCCGACCGGCGTCGTCATCGGCACCTCGCAGGTCCAGGTCCTGTTCACCGCCCTTCTCGCCGTGATCCTCCAGGCGACCCTGAACGGGGCGGTGGATATCGTCCTCGCGATCATGCTGATCGTCGGGGGCGTCTTCGGGGCGCAGTTCGGTGCGAGGGCCGGGCGCGCCTTGCGGGCCGATCTGTTCCGGTTCCTGCTGGGGCTCCTCGTCCTCGCCGTCGGCATCCGCTTCGCCGTCGAGATCGCGCTGACGCCGGCAGAACCCTTCTCGATCTATCTGCCGGAGGGCCGGCGATGACGTTCCGGATCCTCTCCGCTCTCCTGCTCGCGGCGATGGGGCTGCTCCCGGCGCTGCCTGCCAAGGCCGAACGGCTGATGGTGTCGCTCTCGGCCCACCAGATCGCGATCGGTTCGAACTACACCGGCGCGCAGATGGCGCTCTTCGGCGTCGTCGAGGACGATGGACGCGATCTGCTGAACCTCGAGTCCTACGACGTCGTCGTGACCGTCCGCGGCCCCCGGGAGGGCATGACGGTGCGGCAGAAGGAGCGGGTCGGCTTCGTCTGGATCAATCGGAGCCAGCAAAAATTCGTCGCCGTCCCGACAGTGCTGGCCGTCGCCTCGAACCGCCCCACGGGCGAGATCGCGACGGATGCGGCGCGGCGGCAGATGCGGCTCGGGCTGCGGGCCATCGTCGACGCGCCCGAGATGTCGTTCGAATCGCACGATCCGGACGAGCCCTTCCGCCAGGCCCTCATCCGCCTCAAGACGAAGGAAGGCCACTGGAGCGAGGACCCGCGCGGCGTCGTCTTCGTCGGCCCCGGCTTCTTCCGCGCACCGATCAGCGTGCCGGGCACCGCGCCGACGGGCAATTACGAGGTCGAGGTCGTGCTTTTGTCGGGAGACCGGCTCGCGGCGCGGCGCATTGCGAGCTTCGAGGTGGTCAAGACGGGGTTCGAGGAACGGATCACCGCCCTGTCCCAGGAGCGATCTCTCCCCTACGGTCTCGGGATCGGGGCGATGTCGCTGCTGTTCGGCTGGATGGCGAGCGTGATCTTCCGGCGGGATTGAGCAGGCTCCATCCCAAGCCGGTGGCATTCTGGCCGTTCAATCGCCGCACAGCACGCCGCGCGACAGCGCGAAGATGCGCGAGCGGCCGAGGACATGGGCCGTGAAGCCGGCGGGGAAAAGCGGCGCGAAGGCGGCGTCGCAGGCGTTCAACCCGCCGGCATAGGCGCCGAAGGCGGGGAGGACGCAGCGGCCGCCGTCCGTCAGGAAAGCCCGCGCCCTGACGCCCCGCCCGTGCATCACGACCCGCGCCACCGGATGGAGATGGCCCGCGAGCTCGCGCACCGGGCCGGCTGCCGGGTGATGCCGAAGCACGAGCGAGCCGATGGCGACCTCCTCGACCACCTCGCCTCCGATGGCGGGAGGCAGGACCGGATCGTGGTTGCCGACCACCCAGGTCCAGTCGCATCCGCCCGTCAGACGCCGGAGAGCGGCGCGGTCGAGCTCGGCCAGCCGCTCCGGACCGCCGCGATCGTGGAAGCTGTCGCCGAGCGCGACGACGCGGGCCGGCCGGTAATGCGCCACGACCTCCGCCAGCCGCGCCAGGGTCGCTCCCGTGTCGTAGGGCGGCAGCAGAGAGCCGCGCCGCGCGAGAGAGGAGCCCTTCTCGAGATGGAGATCGGCGACGACGAGCGTGCCGGCATCCGGCAGGACGAGCACGCCGGAATGATCGAGGAGACAGGCCTGCCCCGCGATCGTCAGTTCGACCGGGGCGATGCGCCCAGCCTGAGGAACTGCCGCCCGCGAAGCCGTCACGCCGTCGCCTCTTCGATTAGCATCGCTTCCGCCTCGCCCAGGATCTCGTCCGCCGCCTCGCCGAAGACCCGCTCCCGACCGATCTCGAGGATCAGCGAGATGGCGAGGGGTGAGACCCGATCGAGGGGCTTATGCCTGATTCGTCCGCGGATGCGGCCCAACATTTGACCGAGCCGGCGCACGTCCAGCAGGCCCGTCGCGGCATCGGCTCGCGCCGCGCGAAGGAGGAGGTGGTCCGGCTGGTGCCGCCGCAGGACGTCGTAGACGAGGTCCGTCGAGATCGTGACCTGGCGTCCCGTCTTGCGCTCGCCCGGATGGCGCCGGTCGATCAGCCCCGCGATGACGGCGCAGTCGCGGAAGGTCCGCTTCATCATCGCGCTCTCGTCGAGCCAGGTTTCGAGATCGTCCCCCAGCATGTCCTCGCCGAACAGGTCGTCGAGGAAGGCCGGGTTTTCGGCCGCATGGGCGCCGATGTCCCGCAGGCACCAGGCCGCGATGCCGTAATCGTTGGCGACGAAGCCGAGTGGGCGGAGGCGCGCGCGCTCGAGGCGCCGCGTCAGCAGCATGCCGAGCGTCTGGTGCGCGAGCCGGCCCTCGAAGGCATAGGCGACGAGGTAGAAGCGCTTCTCGCGCGGGAAGGTCTCGACCAGAAGCTCGCCGGGCGCCGGGATCAGCGAGCGCTGCTGCTGGTGGCGGAGCCAGGGCCCGGCGCCCATCGGCAGCCGGTCCCATTCGGCCGGCTCGGCGAGAAGTCCGCGGACGCGTTCGGCGAGGAAGGTCGAGAGCGGGAATTTGGAGCCGGCATAGCTCGGGATGGACGGATCGTCCGCGGCGGCGGCGCGGGTGACGAGGACCGAATCCTCGAAGATCGTCTCGAAGCGCAGCACCTCGCCGGCGAAGACGAAGCTGTCTCCGGCGACCATCATCTCGCAGAAGCCCTCCTCGACCTCGCCGAGAACGCGCCCGCGCGGCACGACGGCGCCCGGCTTGCCGCGCATCTGGCGCACGAGCCGCACCTTCAGCATCGTGCCGCCGACGATGGTGCCGGCATTGAGGCGGTATTGCTGCGCGACGCGCCCGTCGCGCACGCGCCAGAGGCCGTCCGTGCCGCGCAGGATCTTGGCGAAGCGCTCATAGGCCCGCAGCGCGTAGCCGCCGGTCGCGACGAAATCGACGACCTGCTCGAAATCCTCCCAGGTGAGGTCCGCGTATGGCGCTGCCGAGCGAACCTCCTCGTAGAGCGCCTCCATCGCGAACGGATCGGCGCAGGCCATGCCGAGGACATGCTGGGCGAGGACGTCGAGCCCCCCTCGGCGGGGATCGGGCGTGTCCTGGGCCGCCGCCTCGACCGCGTCGAGCGCGGCCGTGCATTCGAGGATCTCGAAGCGGTTGGTCGGGGCGAGATAGGCCTTCGAGGGCTCGTCCATGCGGTGATTGGCGCGGCCGATCCGCTGCATGATGCGGGAGGCCCCCTTCGGCGCGCCGAGATTGATCACGAGATCGACGTCGCCCCAGTCGATGCCGAGATCGAGCGTCGCCGTGCAGACGACCGCCTTCAGCTTGCCGGCCGTCATGGCGGCTTCGACCCGGCGGCGCTGCTCGACGTCGAGCGAGCCGTGATGGATCGCGATCGGGAGCGTCTCCTCGTTCATCCGCCAGAGTTCCTGGAAGGTGTACTCGGCCTGGAAGCGCGTGTTGGTGAAGACGAGCGTCGTCTTGTGCTCGCGGATCAGGTCGTAGATCGCGGGCAGCATGAGCGAGCCCATATGCCCCGCGAGCGGCAGGTCGCGCGGCAGGGTCAGGAGCCGGATATCCGGCGCCGCGCCGCCCTCGACGATGACGAGATCGGAGAGGCCGCCGCTCCCCTTCTCCCCTTGCGGCACGAGATAGCGGCGGAGCGCGTCGGGCTCGCGCACGGTCGCCGAGAGCCCGATGGTCGCAAGGCCCGGCGCCAGCGCCTGCAGGCGGGCGAGGCCGAGGGACAGCAGGTCGCCGCGCTTCGAGGTGACGAGCGCATGGAGCTCGTCCAGCACCACCCGCCGCAGCCCGCCGAACAGGTCGGCGGCGCTCCGGCTCGCGAGGAGGAGAGCGAGCTGCTCGGGCGTCGTCATCAGGATGTCGGGCGGGCGCTCGACCTGCCGCTTGCGCTTGTGGGGCGGCGTGTCCCCCGTCCGCGTCTCGACGGTGATGGCAAGGTCCATCTCGCGGACGGGCGTCTCGAGGTTCCGGGCGACGTCGACGGCGAGCGCCTTCAGGGGCGAGATGTAGAGCGTGTGGAGGCCACGCTGGGCGACCGCCCTGCCGTTCGCCGACCTCTCCGCTCCCGCCAGCTCGACGAGGCTCGGCAAGAACCCGGCCAGCGTCTTGCCGGCGCCGGTCGGCGCCACCAGAAGGACCGAGCGGCCCGCCTGGGCCTTGGCGAGCAGATCGAGCTGATGGGCGCGCGGCGCCCAGCCCCGGGCGGCGAACCAGGCCGCGAAGGGCTCGGGCAGTCTGCGGAGGGGCCGCGCCATGCCCCTGTGTACATGCTCTGTTCTCGACAAGGCCAGCGCATTCTCGTGCGGGCCGCATGACGGTCGCATGCGGACGACGCACGCCGCGGATCGGCCGCCGCCCCGTTCGGCGCGCCTCCGGTTGCGGGGCGACGAGCCCATGACCTAGTCTCGATCCCGCATTCAGGGCGCCGGCGGCGGCGCCCGCATCCAGAGGCTCTTCATGTCCGTCATCCCCCGCATCGCCGATCTCGCTCCCGAGATCGCCGCCTGGCGGCAGGACTTCCACGCCCATCCCGAGCTTCTCTACGAGGTCCACCGGACGGCCGGCCTCGTCGCCGACAGGCTGCGCGAGTTCGGCTGCGACGAGGTCGTGACCGGCATCGGCCGCACGGGCGTCGTCGGCGTCATCAAGGGAAAGGGCAGCGCCAGCGGCAAGGTGGTGGGCCTGCGGGCCGACATGGACGCCCTGCCGATTGAGGAGGCGACGAACCTGCCCTACCGCTCGACCCATCCCGGCCTGATGCATGCCTGCGGCCATGACGGCCACACCGCCATGCTGCTCGGCGCCGCCAAATACCTCGCCGAGACGCGCGATTTCGACGGCACCGCCGTGATCATCTTCCAGCCCGCCGAGGAGGGCGGCGCGGGCGGCGAGGCCATGGTGAAGGACGGGCTCATGGAGCGCTTCGGCATCCAGGAGGTCTACGGCATGCATAACTGGCCGGGCGTGCCGGTCGGCGAATTCGCCATCCGCCGCGGCCCGATCATGGCCGCCGCCGACCGCTTCGTCATCGAGATCGAGGGCCGGGGCGGCCATGCGGCCCAGCCGAACCGCAACATCGACACGCTGCTCTGCGCCTCGCAGGTCGTCGTCGCGCTCCAGGCCATCGTCGCGCGGAACGTCGATCCGCTCGATTCCGCCGTGCTCTCGGTCTGCTCCTTCAAGGCGGGCGAGACCTACAACGTCATGCCGCAACAGGCCCAGCTCATGGGCACGGTGCGCACGCTGAAGCCCGAGACGCGCGACCTGATGGAGGCCCGCCTCAAGGCCGTCGTCGCCAGCACGGCCGAGGCCTTCGGCGCGAGCGCGACGATCGACTATCGGCGCGGCTACCCGGTCACGTTCAACCATGCCGCCGAGGCCGATGCCATGGCCGAGGTCGCCCGCACGGTCGGCCGCTCCGTGCGCACCGACATCCCGCCCGAGATGGGGGCGGAGGATTTCTCCTTCATGCTGGAGAAGCGGCCGGGCGCCTACATCTTCATGGGCAACGGCGAATCCGCCGCCTGCCACCACCCGGCCTATAATTTCGACGACACCGCCATCCCCTACGGCGCCTCGCTCTGGGCCCGCCTCATCGAGACCCGCATGCCGGCGGCCTGAGGGGGGCGGCGGCGCGGCGAGCCTTCCCCTCGGCGCGAAGCTCCGCGAGCCGCGCCGTCGCGTCCGGATCTCTCGCCCAAGACCATTCCTCGCGCCGCCCGCGCGGCTGGCGAAGGGCCTCGATCCTGACGCCCTGGGCGGCGAGGGCCCCGAGGAAGGAGGGGCCGCGATGCGGGGCCTCGACGCCGTACCATGCGCCGTCGAGGCCGAGATGGGCGCCGACGAGCTCGAGCGCGTAGCGGATCTCGCCGCGATAATGCCGGAAGCAGAAGGGGAAGCGCGGCTCCCCGACATCCGTGCAGCGCCCGGCCCGCCCGCAGCCGGAGCGCGGGCAGATGAGATGGGCGCCGAACCAGTCGACGAGGGCGCGGATCGTCTCGACGTCCCGGAGGTAGCTCTCGGGCAGCGGCCGGGTGGAGGCGCCGCGCCGGCGGCGGAGCCTGCGAGGCCGGGCCGGCTCGCCGCGCCGGAGCGGCGCGGATTCGGCGGGCATCGAGACGATGTCGGTCGGATCGGATGCGGACATGCGACAGCCTCCTCGCGGCCGGGCGGCCCGAAGCGCGGTGGATCGGTCGAGGGGACCCGAAACGCCGGGGACTCGATCAGATTGTTGTTTGGAGAGCCGTCCGGCGTCTCGGGTTCGGCGATTTTGGGCTGGGCCGGCCACTCGTCACGGGATCGGAGACGATCCTGCGGTTTGGCCTCCACTCCCCTCGCGGAGAGGATTCGACCAGGGACCCCAGGGCATCTCCGCCCGATCTAGCCGCACTAGCGGCGCCCGGACCGTAGTATCCGGAGGGCGGCATTCGACCCGGCCTCCCGAGCGCGGGGCCGCGAACCCCGCCCGCAGGCGCCGATCCCGTCCCGCGAACCTGACGCCTCATGAGCGCGCCCCTCGTGGACAGGACGGCAGCGATATAGGCTTATGTTCCTAGTTCTGTCAAGAATTATCTGCGCCAGCCGCCCTCCCGCGCGTCCCCTCTCCCCGTGCGGGAGAGGGCGGACTCGGGCGGCAGCCCGAGCCGGGTGAGGGGTGGGCCTATCCGCAGATGGCACCACGCATCCCGTCATTCCGAGCGCAGCGAAGCAACCCAGCCTATCCGTCACGCGCCGGCCCTGGATTGCGTCGTCGGCTCCGCCTCCTCGCAAAGACGGCCGGGAGGCCTTCCTCTCCCTCCCGGGAGAGGGCGGGCTCAGCCTCCGAGCCGGCCCACGGCTTCGAGGATCGCCTCGTTCGTCGGCCGCGTGCGATAGCCATCCTTGGCGAGCACGGTGCCGTCGCGGGCGAGGATGAGGATGGCCGGGTGCGGCACGCCGTGGGCATAATGGCCCGGCGCATAGGCGGGATCGCGCAGCCCGAAGGCGTCGATTGTCTTCGGGCCCTCGTCGGAGAGCAGCGGATAGGGTATGGCGCGCGCCTTGGCGAAGCCCGCGAGCACGGCCGGCGGATCGTAGCTCACGGCCGCGATCGGGAACCCGCGCCGCCCGAGTTCCGCTTCGGCCTCCTTCAGGCCGATGAGTTGGTTCTGGCAATAGAGGCACCACTTGGCCGAGCGCGTGAAGACCAGGACGAGCCCCTTCGCCCCCGCGACCGAGGCCAGATTCGTCGGCTGCCCGGCGGCATCGCGGACGCTGAGCGCCGGAGCCTTGCTTCCGAGCAGCGGGCCGATGTCGAGGGCGGCCGCAGGGAGGGCGAGGAGGCTGAGGGCGAAATAAGGCTTCGGGTCATCGTACTCTCTACGAAAAAGCCTCGCCTGAGTATCGAATAAACCGCACCTTGGTAGGAGCTAAGCAGCAGCTCCATAAGTATCACTCATTCTCGCTAATACGCGATCCGCCTCCGAGCGGTACGCCTTCGTATCTGGCTTCAATTGGATAGCTTGCCCGAAAACCGCTTCTCTCCCAAGAGAAGCGTCCTCTCTTTCAAGGAAGAGTATGGTGGCCGCAAGTTCCAGGGCGCGCCAATGAAATGTACTTAGTTCGCGCACCAAGCGAATTTCACGTTCGCCAAATTTCCCAACATGATCAAGGAAATTCCTTCCGGCGGAAGTCATTCGATAAGAATACTTTACGCCAGCACCAGAACCCTGTTCTTTACTTTCGAATAGAAGATTCGAAGAGACCGCAAACTGGAGAGCATCAGAAATCTCCCGACTGTATGGGCCGTAATGATGGTATGCAAACGCCGTCAGATTGAACCTGACAGCCCCATAAGCTGCGAGCAAATAAGCTTCCTTCTGAATTTTAATCCGCGCATCGATCTGCCCTCCTGCAGCATCAACTAGGCCAATCAATGAGCCCAGCGTATCAATGCCCGCCATAGCCAACCTCCGCATAGCCGATTCGGCCCACAGAACGAAACAGGAACATAATTAACACTTTCTTAGCGCCTCGCGCACCTCTTCCGGGAGCACCAACCGGGGAAAATGCCGCTTCTGTTTAAAAGCGGTCACGATTGCATTTTCATCCTCGTCTTCAAGCGGCCGCGGCGCCTGCCCCCCACCCGTGAGCCAAATT
The DNA here is from genome assembly GCF_004363955.1 of Enterovirga rhinocerotis. Lineage (GTDB taxonomy): Bacteria > Pseudomonadota > Alphaproteobacteria > Rhizobiales > Beijerinckiaceae > Enterovirga > Enterovirga rhinocerotis. Next base: position 527,113 of record NZ_SNZR01000011.1, on the reverse strand, counting down.
GACTCGTTGGGCGTATCGGGGCGCCAGTCATACCCTTTATAGCTCGTTCGAGTCGGCTCATCGATCATCACATAATAATCCCTCGCTTCTTCGCCGTAAACTCTGGCCACCTCGTCTTCGGCCCGAGCAATTAACGATTGCGTTTTCGCCACATCAATAGGATCAATTGAGATGGTCTTGAAAAGACGTCGACCAACGATCCGACTGCTTAGATCAGACAATATCTGGTCGTCGCTGAACTGCCATACGTCTATGAGGGACCACATGGCCGCGTCTGTAAGGCGTAGATACTTATCAAGCTCGATCTTATCACCTTGAACTAAAAGTTCCGACATTGGATGAGACGCCCCTAATACAGGCGGAAACACTGAATGATTGCCGCCCTGGTGAAGCTTAACCGCCCGCCGAAAAAGTCTAAGGAGCATCTGCGTCGCAGCACGAACAGCATGGTGATTATAAATCGCTCTATACAATTGGTCCATAGTAACCAAATAAGCTTCCACAGCCTCGATCGCGCCGCGATCGACGGCGATCGAATTCTCATGGTGAAATAATAAATCGAATACCCTCTCGATATCGAAACCATGCCCACGCAAACCTGCGAATAAAGCATCTCTCTGTACATAATCCAGACGGTCCGCATCCATCTGGCTCGACACAATTCGATATTGCCAGCTATCGATAACTCGCCTCTTTTTGTCGAAGAATGGCATCAATTTATCAGGAATATCCGGGTCTATATCAGATAACAATCTAAATATTTCGGAACCATCCTCCAGTATAAATCGCTTAGTCATATTCTCATGATGAAAATCGACGCCATTTTCTTTTAGCACCTCCTCCATTGTATGGGAGAAAGGGCCGTGACCAACATCATGAACTAGACCTGCGACCTGTATGAGAAATTTCTCGTCCTCGCTCTCTGGCTCAGACATATTTCTTGAGATTCGCTCGTACATAGTGCGAGCGACGTGCATGACGCCCATACTGTGGGCAAATCTTGAATGCTCGGCGCCATGGAATACTAGATTGGCAAGCCCGTTCTGACGGACAAAGCGCAACCGTTGAAAAACCCCCGAGTCGATAATTCGAAGGAGGGTGGCTCCATATCTCTTTCCTTCATCAGCAAGATCGAACCTGATCTGCAGGTGGAGGGGGTCTCTAAAAAATTTCGGACGCGTCACGGCAGACACTCTATCAAGCAAGGCAGCCTGCAGCACACGCAGGCCGCCGTACCGAATTGAGCATTTGTCTCCCTCTGGAGGCAATGCTTGCACGCCTGTCCCTCAGAGGTTCTAGCGTACTGCTTTGGGCGTATAATGATTGCCCCACGGAACGCCCAGCGTCTGCGCCACCCGCCGGTGTTTCACGGCCGGCTTCAGGACCATGCCTCCGAGAGTTGATCGACCATCGCGCGCAGAATCTCCCGCCAGGGGCTCTGAGCGTCCGGGTAGGCGTCGCCGCCGCCAGCCCCATATGCCTAACATACGCCGCCCACGTCCCGAACGTCGTGCGCCACCGTCCCCCTCACCGCTCCTGATACGCCACCATGTACCCGTAATCCTCGCGCATCGGGGCGAAGACGTCGATGTTGACGGCGATGCCGTCCTCCGGGGACGGGGCGTCGGCCCAGTGGACGACGTCGCGCGGGATCTGGACCACCGTGCCGGGGCCGCATTCGATCACCTGCTCGCCGACATGCAGCGTCACGCGCCCCGAGATCAGCATGAAGACCTGGTCGAAGGGGTGGCTGTGGGGTTTCGGCTCCATGCCGGGGGCGAGCGTGTTGTAGGTCACGAGGCACTGGTCGCCCCGGAAGCCGCGCTGCGTTACGCCGGGGCGCACCTCGCGCGCGGGCACATCGCTCCAGTTATAGGCCTTCACGGGGCCGCTCATGGCTTGCTCCTGGTCAGTTGGTCGGGATGCCGAGCTTTGTCGCGAGCGTGCGCGCCTCGGCGGCGGTCTCGGCGATGACCTTGCCGAACTCTTCCGGCCCGGTGGCGACGCCGAGGACGCCCGTCTGCTTCATCAGCGCCTGGTACTCGGGCGAGGCGACGGCCTCGCGCACATGGCGGTTGAGGAGGGCGACCACGTCGGTCGGCAGTCCCGATCCGCCGCAGACGCCGAGCCAGCCATAGCTGACGAGCTTGACGCCCTGCTCGGTCAGGGTCGGCACGTCGGGCGCGATCGCGAGCCGCTCGGGGCTCGTCATCGCGAGCAGCTTGATCTGCTTCGCCTCGACGAGCGGCATCGTCACGACGAGCGGGCCGACCAGGAAGTCGAGCCGCCCGGCCACCATCTCCTGCAGCGCCGGGCCGGTGCCGCGGAAGGGGACGCCGGTCATCTTGATCCCGGTCAGCAGCTCGAATTCGCGGGCGATCAGTTCCGGCGCCGACCCGACGCCGACATGGCCGTAATTGAGCTTGCCGGGGCGCTCCTTGGCGTAGGCGACGAACTCCGCGACCGAATTGACCGGTAGCGCCTTGTCGACAGCAAGGCCGTAATAGGCCTTCGTCACCTGCGAGATCGGCTGCAGGTCCTCGATCTTGTAGCTGACGTTCTTGAGAAGCACCGTGTTGATCGGGTCGATATAGGTGCACAGAAGCAGCGAGTAGCCATCGCGCGGCTGCGAGAGCACGTCCGCGACGGCGATGGCGCCCCCCGCGCCGGGCTTGTTCTCGACAACGACGGGCTGGCCGAGCGAGGTGCGAAGCTTGTCGGCGATGATGCGGGCGGGGCCGTCCGTCGGGCCACCGGCGGGGAAGCCGACGACGAGACGGATGGTGCGGCTCGGATAGGCCTGTTGGGCCTCTGCCACGACGGGAGCTGCCAGCAGCGCGGCCGTGAGGGAGCACGCCGCCGCGAGGCGGGCGAAGAAACGTCCGGTCATGATTCAGCTCAGTGGTTGTCGCGCGGCACGCCCATCGTCTGGGCCACCCTTTGGAACTTCACGGCCGGCTTCAACACCATGCCCTGGTCGAGCTGGTCGACCATGCTGCGCTGGATCTCCTGCCAGGGGGTCTGTGAGGCGGGGTAGGCGTAGCCGCCGCGTGCGGCGAGGTCGGCCCTGCGCTGTTCCAGCTCCTCGGGGGGCAGCAGGATGTCGGCGGTTCGCTTCTTGAGGTCGATGCGGATGCGGTCGCCCGTCTGGAGGAGGGCGAGGCCGCCGCCGGCGGCGGCTTCCGGGGAGGCGTTGAGGATCGAGGGGGAGCCGGAGGTGCCCGATTGCCGGCCGTCGCCGATGCAGGGGAGCGCGTGGACGTTCCGGCGCAGCAGCTCCGTCGGCGGGTGCATGTTCACGACCTCGGCCGCGCCAGGATAGCCGATGGGGCCGGCGCCGCGCATGATCAGGATCGTGTGCTCGTCGATGCCGAGCGCGGGGTCGTCGAGCCGCTTGTGGTAATCCTCCGGCCCGTCGAAGACGGCGACCTTGCCTTCGAAGGCCATCGGGTCGTCCGGGTTCGACAGGAAGCGGTCGTGGAACTCCTTCGAGATCACGCAGGTCTTCATGATGGCACTGTCGAACATCGTGCCCTTGAGGTTGAGGAAGCCCGCGCTCGCGACGAGGGGCGCGTTGTATTCGTAGATCACCTCGCGGTTCCACGTGTGCTTGCCGCGGCAATTCTCGCCGATCGACTTGCCGTTCGCGGTGATCGCGCCCTCGTGGATCTTGCCGGCGTCGATCAGCTCGGCGAGCACGGCCGGAAGTCCTCCCGCGCGGAAATACTCCTCGCCCAGCCAATGGCCGGCCGGCTGCATGTTGACGAGGAGCGGGATCTCGAAGCCGATCCGCTCCCAATCGTCGTTGTCGAGCTCGACGCCGATATGCTTGGCGATGGCGTTGATGTGGATCGGCGCGTTGGTCGAGCCGCCGATGGCGGCATTGGCGACGATGACGTTCTCGAAGGCCTCGCGCGTCATGATGTCGGAGGGCTTCAGGTCCTCCCAGACCATGTCGACGATGCGCCGGCCGGTGCGGTAGGCGGCCTGGCCGCGCTCGCGATAGGGCGCGGGGATGGCGGCCGAGCCCGGCAGCGACATGCCGAGCGCCTCGGCGAGGGCGTTCATGGTGGAGGCCGTGCCCATGGTGTTGCAATGGCCGACCGAGGGCGCCGAGGAGCCGACGATGTCCATGAACTCGTCGTAGTCGATCTCGCCCGTCGCGTGGCGCTCGCGCGCCTCCCAGACGACGGTGCCGGAGCCCGAGAGCTTCTTGCCCCAATAGCCGTTCAGCATCGGCCCGACATTGAGCGAGATGGCCGGGATGTTCACCGTCGCCGCCGCCATCAGGCAGGCGGGCATGGTCTTGTCGCAGCCGGTGAGGAGCACCACGCCGTCGAGGAAGTAGCCGTAGAGCACCTCCACCAGCGAGAGATAGGAGAGGTTGCGGTCGAGGCAGGCCGTCGGGCGCTTGCCGGTCTCCTGGATCGGATGGCACGGGAACTCGAAGGCGACCCCGCCCGCCGCGACGATGCCCTCGCGCACGCGCTTGGCCAGTTCGAGATGGTGGCGGTTGCAGGGGGAGAGGTCCGAGCCCGTCTGCGCGATGCCGATGATCGGCTTGCCGGAGCGCAGCTCCTCGGGCGTGATGCCGAAATTGACGTAGCGCTCGAGATAGAGCGCCGTCATGCCCGGATTGTCGGGATTGTCGAACCATTTCCGCGAGCGCAGGTCTTCCGGCTTCATGCGGCGAGGGGCGTCGGACATGATCTCTCCCAGGATGCGGCCTCTGCGGGCCGCAGCTTGGAATCGTTGTGAACCGCACCCGCGGCGAGATCAACAGGGGATGGGTGGGGGACGCCTCTCCCCTTGCGGGAGAGGTCGAGTCGAAAGCGGCCGCTTTCGACCGGGTGAGGGGCCCGCCGCGACATCGATGGGTCCGCCCCTCATCCGGTCGCCCTGCCGGGCGACTCGACTTCTCCCACAAGGGGAGAAGCGGGGGCATGCGCCCTACCCCACCCGCACCGGAAGCGCGGCCTCGCTCTTGACCTCCTCCATCACCGCATAGGTGCGCGTCTCCTTCACGCCCGGGAGCGAGAGCAGGACCTCGCCGAGGAAGCGGCGATAGGCGGCCATGTCGGGGATGCGGGCCTTCACGAGGTAGTCGAAGCCGCCGGCCACCATGTGGCATTCGAGGATCTCGGTGGTCGTGCGGACGGCGCGGGCGAATTGCTCGAAGACGTCCTGGCTCGACTTGTCGAGCGAGACCTCGACGAAGACGAGGAGCCCGAGGCCGAGCCGGTGCGGATCGAGCCGGGCGCCGTAGCCGGTGATGGTGCCGTCGCGCGTCAGCTTCTTCAGCCGCTCGCCGGTGGCGGTCGGGGACAGGCGCAGGCGCTCGGCGAGATCGACCGTCGAGATGCGGCCGTCGCGCTGGAGGATGGCGAGGAGCTTGGCGTCGGTGGCGTCCATAACGATCTCTCTACCCGATTGCCAATCGATAGTGAAATCGACGGACATTGCGACCGATCACCCTATCGATCGGCTGTCGTCGCCGCGCTATACGGCGATCGTCTCTCATCGCGAGCCTTCGATGACCGCATCCCCCCTCTTCTCCATCGGCGCGAAGGCGCAGACGCCGCTCCGCGACGCGATCACGGCCGCGACGCGCCGGCCCGAGCCCGATTGCGTCGCCGCGCTGATCGGCCCCGCGAGCCTGTCGCCGGAGGGCGCGGCGAAGGCCGCGGGCATCGCGCGCGAGCTCGTCACGCGGCTGCGCGCCAAGGCGAGCCATTCGGGCGTCGAGGGGCTGATCCACGAATATTCGCTGTCGAGCCAGGAGGGCGTCGCGCTGATGTGCCTCGCCGAGGCGCTGCTGCGCATCCCCGACAGCGCGACGCGCGACGCGCTGATCCGCGACAAGATCGCGACGGGCGACTGGCGGGCGCATCTCGGCCATTCGCCCTCGCTCTTCGTGAACGCGGCGACCTGGGGGCTCGTCGTGACCGGCCGCCTCGTCGCGACCACCAACGAGACCAGCCTGTCGGGCGCCCTCACCCGCCTCATCGGGCGCGGCGGCGAGCCCGTGATCCGCAAGGGCGTCGACCTTGCCATGCGGATGATGGGCGAGCAGTTCGTGACCGGCCAGACGATCGCGGAGGCCCTCTCGAACAGCCGCGCCATGGAGGGACGCGGCTTCCGCTATTCCTACGACATGCTGGGCGAGGCCGCGACGACGGCCGAGGACGCGGCGCGCTACCTCGCCGATTACGAGACCGCCATCCACGCCATCGGCAAGGCCTCTGCGGGGCGCGGCATCTACGAGGGGCCGGGGATCTCGATCAAGCTCTCGGCGCTGCATCCGCGCTATGCCCGCGCCAAGATCGGCCGGGTCATGGGCGAGCTTCTGCCGCGCGTGCGCGGGCTCGCCCTCCTCGCCCGCCAATACGATATCGGCCTCAACATCGATGCCGAGGAGGCGGACCGGCTCGAGATCTCGCTCGACCTCCTCGAAGCCCTCGCGCTCGACCCCGACCTCGCCGGCTGGAACGGCATCGGCTTCGTCATCCAGGCCTATGGGCGGCGCTGCCCCTTCGTCATCGACTGGATCGTCGACCTCGCCCGGCGCTCGGAGCGGCGCATCATGGTGCGGCTCGTCAAGGGCGCCTATTGGGATTCGGAGATCAAGCGCGCCCAGGTCGACGGGCAGCCGGATTTCCCGGTCTTCACCCGCAAGGTCCACACGGACGTCTCCTATCTCGCCTGCGCGCGGAAACTGCTGGCGGCCCCGGACGCGGTCTTCCCGCAATTCGCGACCCATAACGCGCAGACCCTCGCCGCCATCATGGTCATGGCCGGGCCGAACTTCTATCGCGGCCAATACGAGTTCCAGTGCCTGCACGGCATGGGCGAGCCGCTCTATTCGGAGGTCGTCGGCAACCCGCAATGGGACCGGCCCTGCCGCATCTACGCGCCGGTCGGCACGCATGAGACGCTGCTCGCCTATCTGGTGCGGCGGCTGCTCGAGAACGGGGCGAATTCCTCCTTCGTCAACCGCATCGCCGACGAGGCGGTGCCGGTCGAGGAGCTGATCGTCGATCCCGTCGCCGCGGCGAAGGAGATCGTGCCGCTCGGCGCCCCGCACGAGAAGATCAAGGCCCCGCTCGCCCTCTACGGCACCCGCCGCAACGCCGCCGGCCTCGACCTCGCCGACGAGCACCGCCTCGTCGATCTTGCACGGGCGCTCGAGGAAAGCGCGGCGACGGCATGGCGGGCTGAGCCGTCGATCGCCGGCCATGATCCCTCCCCTCCAGGGGAGGGCGAGTCGGCGCCAGCCGACCGGGGTGGGGTGCTGCCCCACCGGGGTTCTCCCCACCCCGGTTCGACGCGTCGCGTCGACTCGGCCCTCCCCTCCGGGGAGGGATCAGCGGGAGCGGATGCTGCGAGTGGCACGCTTCCCTTCCATCCCGTCCTCAACCCCGCCGATCACCGCGACGTCGTCGGCCAGGTCCGCCACGCGAGCGCGGCCGGGATCGACGCCGCCCTCGCCGCCGCGACGGCGGCCGCGCCGGGCTGGGCCGCGACGCCCGCCGCGCAGCGGGCCGCCGCGCTGGAACGCGCCGCCGAGGCCATGGAGGCGCGGATGCCTGTCCTCCTCGGGCTCATCGTGCGCGAGGCCGGCAAATCCTATGCGAACGCCATCGCCGAGGTGCGCGAGGCGGTGGACTTCCTGCGCTACTACGCGGCGGAGATCACGCGCCTCCTCGGCGCCGGCCGGCACGAGGCGCTCGGCCCCGTCGTCTGCATCAGCCCCTGGAACTTTCCGCTCGCGATCTTCACCGGGCAGGTCGCGGCGGCGCTCGCCGCCGGCAATCCGGTCCTCGCCAAGCCCGCCGAGGAGACGCCCCTCGTCGCGGCCGAGGCGGTGCGGCTCCTGCATGCGGCGGGGATCCCGGCGGACGTCCTGCAGCTCGTGCCCGGCGCGGGCGAGACCGGCGCCGCGCTCGTCGGCGATCCGCGCGTGATGGCGGTGATGTTCACCGGCTCGACCGCGGTCGCCCGGCTGATCCAGGGCCAGCTCGCCGACAGGCTGACGCCCGGCGGCCAGCCGATCCCCCTCATCGCGGAAACCGGCGGGCAGAACGCGCTCGTGGTCGATTCCTCCGCCCTCGCCGAGCAGGTGGTGGGCGACGTCATCGCCTCGGCCTTCGACAGCGCCGGCCAGCGCTGCTCGGCGCTCCGCATCCTGTGCCTGCAGGAGGACGTCGCCGAGCGCAGTCTCGCCATGCTGAAGGGCGCACTACGCGAGCTCGCCCTCGGCAACCCCGCACAGCTCTCGACCGATATCGGCCCCGTCATCACGGCCGAGGCGCGGGACGGCATCCTCGCCCATATCGAGACGATGCGGGCGCGCGGCCACCGGGTGGAGAGCCTGCCCCTCCCCGAGGACGCCGGGCACGGCACCTTCGTGCCGCCCACCATCATCGAGATCGGCGCCATCGCCGATGTCGAGCGCGAGGTGTTCGGCCCCGTGCTCCACGTCCTGCGCTACAAGCGCTCGGAGCTCGACGCCCTGATCGGGGCGATCAACGACACCGGCTACGGCCTGACCTTCGGGCTCCATACCCGCATCGACGAGACGATCGCGCGAGTCACGGGCAAGGTCGAGGCGGGCAATCTCTACGTGAACCGCAACATCATCGGCGCGGTGGTGGGCGTGCAGCCCTTCGGCGGCTCGGGCCTGTCGGGCACCGGGCCGAAGGCCGGCGGGCCGCTCTATCTCGGCCGCCTCCTGCCCCATCCGCCGCAGCCCCTGCTCGACGGGCTCGATGCATCCGGATCGGCCCTCGCTCCGGCGAGAGCCTATGCGGCCTGGCTTCAGGGCCTCGGACGGCACCGGGAGGCCGAGGCCTGCATCGGCTTCCTCTCCCGCTCGCCGCTCGGCGCCAGCGTCGAGCTGTCGGGACCGGTCGGCGAGCGCAATCTCTACACCCTCGGTCCGCGCGGACGCATCGCGGCTCTGGCGGAGACGGAGAGCGGTCTTCTGATCCAGATCGGCGCGATCCTGGCGACGGGCAACATCGCCGTGCTGCCCGTCGAGGCGACCGGCGGGACCCTCGCCGAGGATCTGCCGGCCGACCTGTCCCGACAGGTCGAGCGCTCGGGCGACTGGTTCAGCCATCCCGGCCTGCGCGGCCTTCTCTACGAGGGCGAGAACGCCGCACTGACGGCGCTCCTGCAGCGGCTGTCAGGTCGGAAGGGGGCTATCCTCCAGGTTCAGTCGACGCTCGCCGGCGGCACCGATTACGATCTCACGCGCCTCCTCGAGGAGCGATCCATCTCGACCAACACCGCTGCGGCCGGGGGGAATGCGAGCCTGATGTCGATCGGGTAGGGACTTCCGCCGGCTCGCGCGATCCGATACGCCAGTGTCGATTACGATCGTCTGCCGACATGACGGGCGCCGCCTTCCTTCTCCTGCTCGAGCGCCTTCTCGGCCAGCAGGACGCTCGACATTGCGCGGCGCGGTTCGGAGCGGACGCTCTCGACGAACCCTTCTTCGAAGCGATCGTCACCTACGAGGCGCTCGCGCTCTACGTCTACTCGAACATCTCGGGCTGGCATCAGGCCATCAACCGCGAACTCTGGTCCGGCCGGCCTTCGGACGCCGTCAGAGCCTATGCCGATGTGGTGGACGGCGCGCTCGCCAAGCTTCCGGCGCTTCGCGGAAGCGCCGCGACGGTCTATCGCGGCGTCATGGCCGATGATCTCGATGCCGTCCGGGAGAGGTATCGGGCCGGACGAGAGGTGGTGTTTCCCGGCCTGACCAGCGCGACCTATGACCGGCGAAGCGCCTATGGCGGGAACGTCCTGTTCACCATTCGCTCACAGAATGCCCGCTCGGTGTGGCATTTCGCTCCGACATTCGTCGAGGACGAGGTCCTTTTGCCGACGGGCTGCCGCTTCCGCGTCATCGAATCGACATCGGCCGATCGTCAGGTCAGCATCGTGTTGGAGGAGCTTCTTCGACCATGACCGCGCAATCCGACGAGACACGGGATCGGCCACGACAGGAGACAGGCGCCCGCCGAGGTGGTTCGAAGACGACCTCGGACGAGAAACGCGCAACCGACGAATTCTTCAAGGTGGGCATCGCCAAGGATTGGCCGATCACCCCTCAGCAGCGACGCATGCAGGGATGCGGGCAGTGATCCGAGCCGCCACCCGAGCAGATGGCGGCATGGCGAGACGCGATGCCGTTGGAGGATGACGTTGACCGTTAGAAAGCCCTCGGCAGGACGCTCCCTGATGTCCGCTCTCGCGCAGGACACGTGCCTCATGGGCACGCTGAGCTTGTCGATCCTGTTCGCAGCCCTCGCCGGGCCCGCTTTCGCCCAGCCTGCCGGGAAGCCGGCCTGCGCGGCCGAGGCCGTGGAGGCGGCCCGGAAGCTGCTGAAGCTCCACACGGATGCCGACGACCGGGCGAGCGTCGACGCGGCGAGCCTGCGCGGCATCGGCACCGTGAAGGCCCTCGTCGGCGGCAAGCCGCTCGACGTGGTCGAGGTCGAGGGCCACGTCTACAAGGCGAACTACCGCATCCGCCTGATCTATGCCCGGATCCCCGGCACCTGCGCCCTGATGGGCCAGGAGATCCTCGAGCGCAGCAATCCGTACTGACGCCTGCTCCCGATGAGGGGCGGCAGACGGCGAGGCGACCCAGCGGCTATCGGCCTCTGGCCGGCCGGGCCGGATCGGCCTATCCCTCGCACATGGTCCGGAGACAGCCGATGCGCCGCACGCTCCCCCTTCTCGTCGCGCTTCTGGCGGCCGCGCCCGCCTTCGCCCAGTCGCAGGGCGGCGCAAGCGCGTTCGGCTTCGGCGCCCAGGGCTTGAAGGGCGGCGGCCGGTCCGGCATCTCGGGCACCCTCGGCCCGGAGACCCAGATCCCGCCCCCGCCCAACACGCCGACGGCGGGGACCTATCCCGACCTGTCGGCCTGCGCGCCGGGCCAGGCCCGCATCAATGCCGGCCCCTGCCAGCCTCAGGAATGGATCAAGGGCGCCCCGCCTTCGACCTACGATCAGTCGGTCGAAGGGCTGGCGCCGCTGCGCGACCTGACCCTGGACTGAGCATGGCCTCCGACGCTCCGCAGCGTGCCGCCGGCACGCTGCGCCTCGACGCGATCTCCTGCCGCTTCGGCTCGCGGCTGATCCTCGACACCGTGTCGCTGGACGCGCCCTCCGGGCGGGTGACGGTGCTGCTCGGCCCCTCCGGCTGCGGCAAGACGACCTTGCTGCGGATCGCGGCCGGGATCGAGCGCCCGAGCGCGGGCCGGGTGCTGATCGACGGCGAGGAGGTCGCCGGCCCCTCCGCCTTCGTCCTGCCCGAGCATCGCCGGGTCGGCCTGATGTTTCAGGACTACGCGCTCTTTCCGCATCTGACGGTCCGCGAGAACGTCGCCTTCGGCCTCGGCGCGCTGCCCCGGGCGGAGCGCGGCGCGGTCGCCGCGCGCGCGATCGAGGGCGTCGGCCTCGCCCGCCTTGCGGACAAGCGGCCCGGCCAGCTGTCCGGGGGCGAGCAGCAGCGCGTCGCGCTCGCCCGCGCGCTCGCCCCCTCCCCCCGCATCCTCCTGATGGACGAGCCCTTCTCCAATCTCGACCGCGGGCTTCGCGAAGACGTGCGGTCCTCGACCCTCGACGTCCTGCGCCGCGCCGCGATCACGACCATCGTCGTGACGCACGATCCGGAGGAGGCGCTCGCCATCGGCGATCACCTCGTCCTCCTCGGGGAGGGACGCGTGATCCAGGCCGGCAGCGCGCAGGACCTGTATGCCCGCCCCGTCTCGCTCGCGGCCGCGCGGGCGCTCTCGGAGGTCAACGCGGTGCCGGGACGCTTCTCGAACGGAGGCCTCGCGACGCCGCTCGGCACAATCCCCGCGCCGTCGGCGGCCGGAGCGGAGGGAGCGGACGGATGGCTCTGCCTGCGCCCGGAAGTGCTGCGCCTCGCTCCGGCCGGCTCGGGAACCGAGGGCCGCATCGTGGCGAAGACCTTCCGCGGCGCGTCGGTCCTGCTCTCGGTCGCCGTGAAGGGCCTGCCGTCGCCGCTGCGGGTCGCCGTCGAGGGACAGGCACCCGACGAGGGCGAGACGATCCGGCTCGCCGTCGCCGATGGGGCGGGGCGGATCTTCGTGCAGGATGCGTCGCGGAGCCCCGCCGCCAAAGACTAGACCGACGCCGATAGCCTCCGCCGATCGACTTCAGGACCGCGCCAATCATTTTTTACAACGGTTCTAATGTAGATGCGTTGCTTTTTCTTGGCGCCTGCTATTGATGCACCGGACTGAAGCGCTCATCGAACGACTGGAGAGACACAATGCTCGGCCGATCTCTTTTGCGGACCGTCGCCGCCGTGATGCTGGCGAGCGTCGGTGTCGGAGCGGCCTCCGCCCAGGAGGTGAACCTCTACACGACGCGTGAGCCCGGCCTCATCCGTCCGCTGCTCGACGCGTTCACGAAATCCACCGGCATCAAGGTCAACACCGTGCTCGTCGCCAAGGGCCTCGCCGAGCGCGTCGAGGCCGAGGGCGAGCGTTCCCCGGCCGACATGCTGATGACCGTCGATCTCGGCAACCTCATCGAACTCGTGGACAAGGGCCTCGCCCAGCCGGTCCAGTCGAAGGCGGCCGAGGCGGCGATCCCGGCGGCGCTGCGCGATCCCGACGGGCGCTGGTTCGCCCTCTCGATGCGCGCGCGTCTCGTCTATGCCGATGCGGACCTCAAGGACCTCACGGCCATCACCTATGACGAACTCGCCGATCCGAAGTGGAAGGGCAAGATCTGCATCCGCTCGGGCCAGCACCCCTACAACACGGCCCTCGTCGCGGCCTATCTCGCGCGGAACGGCGAGGCGAAGACCGAGGAATGGCTGAAGGGCGTCAAGGCGAACCTCGCCCGCAAGCCCGGCGGCGGCGACCGCGAGGTCGCGCGCGACATCAAGGCCAAGCTCTGCGAGCTCGGCATCGGCAATTCCTACTATATCGGCCTGATGCGCAGCGGCCGGGGCGGCCCCGACCAGCAGAGCTGGGGCGAGGCGATCAAGACGCCGGTCCCGACCTTCAAGGGCGGCGGCACGCATGTGAACGTCTCGGGCGCCGTGATCGCCAAACACGCCAAGAACAAGGACGGCGCGGTCAAGCTGCTCGAATACCTCGTCTCCGACGAGGCCCAGGGCATCTATGCCCGCGGCAATTTCGAGTATCCGGTGAAGCCCGGCGCGCCGCTCGATCCGATCATCGAGAAGGTCGGCAAGGTCACGCCCGACGCGACGCCGCTCGCCGAGATCGCCAAGAACCGCAAGGCGGCCAGCGCCCTCATCGACAAGGTCGGCTTCGACAATTGAGCATCGGAGCTCCGGCGACGCGCGCACGCTTCGGTCGCGGCCTGCGCAACCCTCCCCCCGCTTGCGGCGGGGAGGGCGGACTCGCGCGGAGCGCGAGCCGGGTGGGGGGCGGCTCAGCCTATGTCGACGCCGGGAGTTCGCGTCGACGTCCCCCCACCCCGGTTCGCTCCCTTGGAGCGACTCGGCCCTCCCCACCGCTTCGCGGGGGGAGGGTAGCGTCAGCCACAGCGTCTCTCATCGATCCGGCCGCCGGCCCTCGATCCTGAAGCAGCGGCGACGAGAGCCCTGCAGATGAGCGCCGCCCCGCTGGAGATTCCCTCGCGCCTCGCCCGCCCGCGCGGCTCTATCCTCGCCGTTCTCGGCGGCGGGCTGATCGTGCTCGCGCTCGCGGCGCCGTTCCTGTCGCTGGCCCATTCGGCCGCGCAGGGCTCGGAGATCCTGCCGCATCTTCTCGCCTATGTGCTGCCGCAGGCCCTGCGCGAGACGGCGCTTCTCCTCGCGGGGGTCGCGATCGTCGTGCTGGGCGTCGGGACCGGGACGGCCTGGCTCGTCGCCGCCTACGACTTCCCCGGCAGGCGCCTCCTCGAATGGGCGCTGGTCCTGCCGCTCGCCGTGCCGACCTACATCATCGCCTACGCCTATCTCGATCTGCTGCACCCGATCGGCCCGGTCCAGACGGGCCTGCGCGCGCTCTTCGGCATCGCCAATCCGCGCGACCTCCCCTTCCCGGAGGTGCGCTCGCTCCCGGTCTGCGCCGCGCTCCTCGGCTTCGTGCTGTATCCCTACGTCTACCTGCCGACGCGGGCGCTGTTCCTGATGCAGGGCGCGAACGTGCTCGAGGTCGCGCGCACCCTCGGCGCCGGGCCGGCACGGGTGTTCTTCCGCGTCGCCCTCCCCCTTGCCCGCCCGGCCGTCGCCATCGGCGCGACGCTCGCGCTGCTCGAGGCGCTGAACGACATCGGCGCCTCCGAATTCCTGGGCGTGCGCACCCTGACGGTATCGATCTACACGACCTGGGTGAACCGCTCGGACCTGCCGGGCGCCTCGCAGATCGCCCTCGCCATGCTCGCCGTCGTCGGCGCCTTCATCCTCCTCGAGGGCTGGGCCCGGCGCCATTCCCGGCAGACCGCCTCGGCCCGCGCTCCGGCACGTCGTCCGCTGCGCGGGCTCGCGGCCGCCGCCGCCTTCGCCGCCGGCTTCCTGCCGGTCGCGATCGGGTTCCTCGCGCCGGCCGGCCATCTCGTCGTCGAGAGTGCGAAGCGCATCGCCTTCGCCGGGCTCTCGCCCCGCCTCCTCGACGAGACGCTGAACACCGTCCTTCTCTCGGGCGCCGCGACGCTGCTGACCGTCGCGATCGGCCTCGCCCTCGCGATCGGGGTGCGCTTCAACCCGTCCGAACGGGCGCGCGCGCTGCTGCGGATGGCGGGGCTCGGTTATGCGGTGCCGGGGACGGTGCTCGCGGTCTCGCTGCTCGCCCCGCTCTCGGCGCTCGATGCCGGGCTGGCCACGCTCGTCGAGCTCGTGACGGGGCTCTCGATGGGCACGCTCGTCCTCGGCTCCTCGGTCGCGCTGATCTACGCCTATTGCGTGCGCTTCATGGCGATCGCCGTCGGCTCGAGCGATGCCGGGCTCGCCAAGATCCCGCCGAACCTCGACGCGGCGAGCCGCGTGCTCGGGCACGGAAAACTGTCGACGGTCTGGCGGATCCACCTGCCGCTCGCCGCGCCGGCCATCGCCAGCGGCGCCCTCCTCGTCTTCGTCGATTGCATGAAGGAACTGCCGGCGACGCTGCTGCTGCGCCCGCTCAACGTCGAGACGCTGGCCACGCATCTCTACGGCGAGGCCGCTCGCGGCACCTACGAGGACGGCGCCGTCGCGGCCCTCATCATCGTCGCCGTCGGCATGCTGCCGCTGATCCTCGTCAGCCGGCTCCAGACCCGGCGCTGACGCGCCAGATCGCGTCCGACGTCGGGCGTGTGCCAACCCTCCCCTGGAGGGGGAGGGTCGACGGCGAAGCCGGCGGGGTGGGGTGAAATCCGCTCTCCGTTTCTGCAGCGTTCTCGTGGCGGATCGCGCGCATCACCCCACCCCGGACCTTCGGTCCGACCCTCCCCCTCCAGGGGAGGGTGAATGCCGCCTCCAGAGCCGCAGCTTCTGTCCCGCCCCCTACGCCTCCTCGCAGAGGAAGCGGAAGCCGAAGGCCTCGCCGCGCGAGAGGACGTGGCCGGCATGGGGCGCCACGAAATGGCCGGTCATCAGCAGGGTGTCGGTATCGGCGAGGCGCTCGAGGATGCGGCGGCGCGTGCGGGCCGAGAGCGCCGGGTCCTGGCAGCCCGAGCAGCTCCAGTCCGGATGGCAGAGCTGGATCGGGTGGTGGATGACGTCGCCCGTGAAGGCGCCGCTGCTCCCGTTCGAGCGCAGCCAGACCGCGATGTGACCCGGCGTATGGCCCGGCGCGGGCTCGACGGTGAGGCGATCGTCGATGACGAAGCCGTCATCGACCACGAGAGCCTGCCCCGCCTCGATCACCGGGAGCACGCTGTCGGCATAGGCGGCGAGGTGATGGGCGCCGGGCTCGGCACTCCGAAAGACCCTCTCCCAATGATCGTATTCGGCGCGCCCGAAGACGTATTTCGCGTGCGGGAAGGTCGGCACCCAGCGCCCGTCGAGGAGGCGCGTGTTCCAGCCGACATGGTCGGCATGGAGGTGGGTGCAGAGGACGTAGTCGATGCTCTCGGGCGCGATGCCCGCCGCGGCCAGCCGGTCGAGAAAGGGCGTCTCGCGCCGGTGCCATTGCGGCCGGCTCGGCCGCTCCTTGTCGTTGCCGACGCAGGTATCGACAAGAATCCGCGAGCGAGACGTCTCGATCAGCCAGGCATGAATACTGAGCCTGACCATACCCGATTGCGGATCGTAGAATTGCGGCGCGATCCAGTCGATCTCGGCCGCAACGGCCGCATCGTCAGATGCGGGAAAGAACGAGCGCATGGCGAAGGACGTATCGTCCATCTCCCAGATGCTCTGCACCGTGACATCGCCGATCCGGAATTTCGTCACATCTCCCCCCTGCTCTCGCAAGCTCCGGCGGCGCCCGGATCAGCTTGCCATCTTTTGGCCGTCTCGATGGAGGACACGCGCCGCCTCCCCAAACATCGAAAGTTGGATTGTTGCAGAAGTCACCACTGCTGTCCGCATGCGTTGCGGCCACCCTTTGCCTTTCCGCCTCCGCGGCGCTCGCGGGCTCCACGAACCGGATCGAGGTCGATCCCCTCTTCCCCCAACTCAGCATGAGCCGTCACGCGGCCGCGCAGCCGGCCCGCTCGCGCGCCGCCGCGACCCAGCCCGCAACCGGCGGCCGCTCGGCCGGTGCCGGCATCGCGACCTGGTACGGACCCGGCTTCCACGGCCGCAAGACCGCGAGCGGCGAACGCTTCAACACCCGCGCCCTGACGGCCGCGCACCGGACGCTTCCCTTCGGATCGCGCGTCCGCGTCGAGGCCGCGAACGGCCGCTCCGTCGTCGTGCGCATCAACGACCGCGGCCCCTTCACGCGCGGCCGCGTGATCGATCTCTCCCGCGCCGCCGCCGACGCCATCGGCATGGGCGGCATCGCGCATGTCAGGCTCAGCCTGCTGTAAGGTTCGGCTCGTGGCGTAGGCGCGTCCCCCCATGTTCCTCATGCTGAGGTGGCGACCGGAGGTCGCCCTCGAAGCACGCACGAGCGTGCTGCGTCCTTCGAGGCCCCGCTGCGCGGTGCACCTCAGGATGAGGAGCGGAGGGGCATCCCCGCGTGCTGAGGCTCGAAGCGCTTCGCCCCGCATTGGACTGATGGCGTAATTGACGCGCCTCGCGGGCTCGCCTCTAACGGCCTCATAGGACGCGGAGCCGGGAACCGGCCGGGAGCGTCCGGCGGGAGGGCGCGCGTGTTCTATCGGGACGCCGGGCAGTTCAAGACCAGCTACGCGGCCGACATGGCCGTCTTCCCGCTGCGGGAGGACAGGATCGGCCTTGCCGTCATCCTGCTCGTCGCCTTCGCGGTCGTGCCGCTCTTCGGCAGCGACTACCTGCTCAACGTCGTGATGATCCCCTTCCTGATCTACGCGCTGGCGGCGATCGGGCTGAACATCCTCGTCGGCTATACGGGGCTGCTGTCGCTCGGCACGGGCGGCTTCATGGGGGTCGGCGCCTATGCCTGCTACAAGCTGACGACCTTCTTCCCCGAGGTGAACATCGTCGTCTGGATCCTGGCCTCGGGGCTGTTCTCGGCGATGGTCGGCCTCGTCTTCGGCCTGCCGAGCCTGCGCATCAAGGGCTTCTACCTCGCCGTCGCGACGCTCGCCGCGCAGTTCTTCCTGTCCTGGGCCTTCCAGCGCGTGCCCTGGCTCTACAACAACAACATCTCGGGCGCGATCGAGGTGCCGGGCCGGACGGCCTTCGGCTTCGCGGTGACGGGGCCCTCGGCCTCCCCCTCGGTGCGCTACCTCGTCGTGCTCGGCATCGTGGCGCTGCTGACGCTGCTCTGCTCGAACCTCGTCCACGGCCGCATCGGGCGGATGTGGATGGCGGTGCGCGACATGGACATCGCGGCCCAGCTCATCGGCATCCGCCTCCTGCCGACGAAGCTCCTCGCCTTCGCCGTCTCGTCCTATATCTGCGGCGTCGCCGGCGCCCTTCTCGTCTTCCTCTGGTATGGCTCCGCCGAGCCCGACGTCTTCAGCATCACGCTCTCCTTCCAGATCCTGTTCATGGTCATCATCGGCGGGCTCGGCTCGCTGCTGGGCTCCTTCCTCGGGGCGGGGCTGATCTACCTCCTGCCGATCGCGATGCGCCTCGCCGCCCCCGCCATCGGGCTCGACGTCGCGCCCTCCACCATCGAGCACGTGACCTTCATGATCGTCGGCGCGCTCATCATCGCCTTCCTGATCCTCGAGCCGCACGGCCTCGCCCGCCTCTGGCAGACGCTGAAGCAGAAGCTCAGGGTGTGGCCGTTCCCGTATTGAGGCGAGATCGTTGGGCCTGGCGCAGTTCTATCGACGCTTGATCTGGGAAGCTTTCACGCACCGGATCGACATCGCGCAATGCGTCCTGGTCGCCCTCTTCGCCGTGCCGAGCGCGTTTCGCGTGACACCCATCCCGGAGGGCAACCTCCCGTGGCCAGTTCTGTTCGCGCTTCTGTCCAGCTTCTTCGGCCTGCGTATCCTCCTGGCGCCCTATTGGCTGTGGCGGGAGGAGTATCTGAGGGCCGAACGCGCGCTCGGCCGCATATCGGCGGCCGACGGAGACCCTTCCGGCGCCGACATCGCCAGCGGCGTCTCGGGAGCCCAGGCCTTCGGGACCTATCGCCCTCGGCCACCGGTCCCCGAAACGCCGCTTCACCAGATGATCCAGCTCGACCCACGAGCGGCGCGAGACATCCCGACTAAAGTCGGCAATGCGTCGCGCGTGACGACGCGCGGAAACTCGGGCAGAACGGACGGCAAGGCGTAGAAGCGCCACCCGAACTGATACGTGATCTGGGAGGATCGCATGGTGAGGCACGCATTCGCGGCGGGCGCGTTCGCCCTGGCTCTTGGCGCAGGCATGCTGGCCGGCCCGGCTCCAGCGACGGCGCAGGAGGGGATCTACGTCCCCCTCTTCACCTACCGCACCGGCCCCTTCTCGGGATCCGGCATCCACATCGCGAACGGGATGCGCGACTATCTCGAGATGCTGAACGCGCGCGACGGCGGCATCGGCGGCGTCAAGCTCCTCATCGAGGAATGCGAGACGGGCTACGACACCAAGAAGGGCGTCGAATGCTACGAGGCCGTGAAGGGCAAGAAGCCCGTCATGGTCAATCCCTGGTCCACCGGCATCACCCTGCCGCTGATCCCGAAGGCGGCGGTCGACAAGATCCCCGTCCTGTCCATGGCCTACGGGCTCTCGGCCTCCGCGGACGGCAACCGCTTCCCCTGGATCTTCAACCCGCCCAACACCTATTGGGACGGGGCCTCGATGATCATCAAGTACATCGCCGAGCAGGAGGGCGGCCTCGACAAGCTCAAGGGCAAGAAGATCGGCTACATCTATCTCGATGCCGGCTTCGGCAAGGAGCCGATCCCGCTGCTCGAACAGCTCGCCAAGGATTACGGCTTCGAGCTGAAGATGTACCCGGTCGCCGCGACCGAGATGGCCAACCAGTCCTCGCAATGGCTGGGCGTGCGGCGCGACCGGCCGAACTACATGATCATGTATGGCTGGGGCGTGCTCAACCCGACCGCCATCAAGGAGGCCGTGAAGATCAACTTCCCGATGAAGAACTTCATCTCCATCTGGTGGCCCTCGGAGGACGACGCGCGCGGCGCGGGCGACGGCGCGAAGGGCTTCAAGACGCTCAACTGGCACGCGGCCAACGCGAATTTCCCGGCCATCCAGGACATCGTCAAGCACGTCGTCGAGAAGGGCCAGAGCAAGGCCGACAAGGCCTCGATCGGGCAGGTCCTCTACAACCGCGGCGTCTACAACTCGATGCTGATCGCCGAAGGCATCGCCAACGCCCAGAAGATCACCGGAAAGAAGCAGGTGACGGGCGAGGACGTGCGCCGCGGCCTCGAGACCATGAACCTCTCGGCCGCCCGGCTGAAGGAACTCGGCTTCGAGGGCTTCGCCGAGCCGATCGCGCTCACCTGCGCCGACCATAACGGCCACAAGGCCTCCTTCGTGCAGGAGTTCGACGGCGAGAAATACGTGCCGGTGACGAAGCCGATCACGCCCCTCACCGAGAAGGTCGCCCCGCTCCAGGAGGCGGCGGCGCGGGAATATGTCGAGAAGAACACCGGCTGGCCCAAGCGGACCGAGCCCTGCGACAAGAACTCGTAATAGCAGACTAGGGTCGGATAAGCCGACCCTACCAATTCGTGTTCTTCGGAGCGCCCGCATACATATGCGAAAACAATTCGCTATTCCGGAGAAAAGCTATGGGAAGCCACCGGCATTTGATGATTGCAATAGATTGGTTTGGGCCCTATCGCACTCTCAATGAGGCACATTCGGCCGCTTCCGTCGACTACGACCACGGACTATATATGGTAATTGGGAAGCAACCCGAAGAACAAAAAAAATCACCTCAGTACATAGGGATTGCCAATAATTTGCGTAACCGACTAACACAGCAGCATCATAAAATTTCAAGAATAACTGGCCCCATTGAAATATGGCTCGGCGAGGTCGTGACAGCGGAGCCTTCTGGAAAGAAAGTAAAGTCAACCAAAACAACATTGGATTACAGCGAGTGGCTCCATGCCCGCTTTTTATCCCTTCCTCTGAACGATCGAAAATCAAAAACTCTCCCCAATAGGAGCGCCACTGTTCTAAATCGTTGGTGGAATACCAACTACGAAACGGCTCGCCTTAGAAGACCCCATCCAAGTTGGCCAGATTTGATTGACTTCCAGTTGGATGGCCTTCCTGCGCGAACCGTATGGTTTGGCGGTCGGCAGCGACGCTTTCTGGCACCTGATTATGCTAAGCTTTGACGCCCCCGCCGAGACCATCCTCGCGGTCAACAACATCGAGGTGGTCTACGACCACGTCATCCTCGTCCTGAAGGGCGTCTCGCTGGAGGTGCCGCGGGGCGGGATCGTGGCCCTGCTCGGCGCCAACGGCGCCGGCAAGACGACCACGCTGAAAGCGATCTCGAACCTGCTGCGGGCCGAGCGCGGCGACGTCACCAAGGGCTCGATCGAGTTCGCCGGCGAGCGGGTCGACCGGCTCTCGCCGAACGAGCTCGTGCGGCGCGGCTGCATCCAGGTGCTGGAGGGCCGGCACTGCTTCGGCCACCTCACGATCGAGGAGAACCTCCTCACCGGTGCCTTCACGCGCCGCGACGGCAACGCCGCCATCCGGCGCGACCTCGAGCGCATCTACGAGACCTTCCCGCGCCTGCGCCAGCGCCGCTCCTCGATGGCCGGCTACACCTCGGGCGGCGAGCAGCAGATGTGCGCGATCGGCCGGGCCATGATGTCGAAGCCGAGGATGATCCTCCTCGACGAGCCCTCGATGGGGCTCGCGCCGCAGATCGTCGAGGAGATCTTCGAGATCCTGCGCGACCTCAATGCCCGCGAGGGCGTCTCCTTCCTCCTCGCCGAGCAGAACACGCATATGGCGCTGCGCTACGCGACCTATGGCTACATCCTCGAGACGGGCCGCGTCGTGATGGACGGCCCGGCCGCCTCGCTGCGCGAGAACGAGGACGTCAAGGAATTCTACCTCGGGGTCTCGGAGGCGTCCGGCAAGAGCTTCCGCAACGTGAAGAGCTACAAGCGCCGCAAGCGCTGGCTCGCCTGAACCGGCGGCCGGCCGCGGGAGCAGCGCCCCCGCCGGCACGGTGACGCTCAGCCCCAGGGTCCGACGCCGGGCGAGGTCGCGTCGGGGCTGCGCCGATGGAACCCGATCCCTGCCACCCGCTTTCGCTGACGGTTCAGCCGCCCTCCGATGGGAGCGGCACAGGGGATGATCCGATCATGCACGCGATGCGAGGGACAGGGCTGCGCCTCATCCGTACCGGCAAACCGGGCTGAGGGGGGCGCGATCGTGGCCGCCGACCCCGACCCGGATCCGTTCTCGCGACGCTGCGTCCATCTCTGCATCGACATGCAGCGGATGTTCGACGAGGACACCGACTGGCACACGCCCTGGCTGCGCCGGGTTCTGCCGAACGTCGAACGTCTCGTCGGCGCGGGACCTGAGGCCACCGTCTTCACGCGCTTCGTCCCCGTCAGCCGCGCGGACGACGCCCATGGCGAATGGGCCCGCTATTACCGGCGCTGGCCGTCCATGACGCTGGAGAGGCTCGATCCGGGCCTGGTCGATCTCGTCCCCGAACTGCGCCGGTTCGTGCCGCCCGCCCGTGTCGTGGACAAGTCGGTCTACTCGCCCTGGCACCGCTCGCGCCTCGACGAGAGCCTGCGCCGGCGCGGCGTCGAGGTGGTGATCGTCTCCGGCGGGGAGACGGATGTCTGCGTCCTCGCGACCGTGCTGGGCGCGATCGATCACGGCTACCACGTCGTCCTTGCCGCGGATTGTCTCTGCAGTTCGTCGGACGAGGCCTATGACGCCACGGTGACGCTCTATCTCGAGCGCTACAGCAGCCAGGTGAGCGTCAGCTCGGCCGAGGACATCGTCGGACGCTGGACGCCCGAGCCCCTGTGAGGGGCCTGCTCCGGCTCCCCGATGCGGCCGGCTGGGCCGTCAGACGGCTCCCCTGGCGCGTTGAACGGTCGCCAGGGCGATCTCGACGAGGTGCCGCGCGTCGGCGCGGCCGTTTTCCGCTTCCCGGACCAGCGCCCGGACGATGGCCAGGCGCTCGTCGGTCGACAATTGCAGGACGCCGCCGGGGCCCGATGTCCGTTCGATCGTCGCGAGATAGGCGGCTGTGATCGCGGACGCGACCGAGGATCCAAAGCGTTGCTCCAGTTCATCGGTCCGACCCGTCGGCATGCTCGGCAGCTCCCTCCAACCTCCGACGGTTGTAGCGCCCCGTCTCTCGCTGCGCGACTCCAAACGCACCGTCCCCCGCGCGGCCGAAGGCTGGCCCACGCCACGCCAGGCAGCGCAGACGCCGTCAACCAACTCGATCAGATATCAAGACAATCGCCGCCGATCCTGACGCACAAGCCAATCGAACAAGTAATGGCTACGCTTCATGGCGCCCACCGTCCTGCCGACGACAGATGCGACGCGCCGTCGACTTGCCAGGAACCATCCCATCGGCCGCTTGTTGCCCCGATATCGGCGATGCTGGTCGTCACACAGCCTCAGAACCGGCCGCGTCCATGACCATGACCATGACGAGTTGCCGGTCGACCGCCCGCCACATCATGACCCCGAGGGAGACGAACCATGGGACTGTTCTCGAGCCCTATCAAGACGATGGACGATCTCTACCTGCACACGATCCAGGACATCTATTACGCGGAAGCGCAGATCGCGAAGGCGCTGCCGAAGATGATGGATCAGGCCGCCAATCCGCAATTGAAGGCGGCGTTCCAGCGCCATCTCGGGGAAACCCAGGAGCAGGTGCGCCGCCTCGAGCGGGTCTTCGGCCTCCTGGGCCAGCCGGCCAAGGGTGCGACCTGCCCCGCCATCAACGGCATCATCGAAGAGGCCGAGGAGCTGCTCTCGGATTGCGACGATCCGGCCGTCCGCGACGCGGCCATGCTGGCCGCCGCCCAGGCCGTCGAACATTACGAGATCTCTCGCTACGGCACGCTGATCGCCTGGTCGAAACAGGCTGGCCGGTCTGATGTCGCCGATCTCCTGTCCGAGACGCTGGCCGAGGAAAAGGCGACCGACGAGACACTCAGCGCGCTCGCGGAGAAATCCGTGAACCGTCAGGCCGAGGCGGCCACGGCCTGATGTCGGGCCTGCATGGAGAGCGACATGACCCGACCAGACGGCAAGGACCACCGCCCTCCTGACACCGAGGCCCCGGCCAGGGCCGGACAGGGCCGCTCGCCCGACCTTCCCGGCGGCAGCAGCCAGGGCGGCGGGGACCGGACGTCTCTGCGCGGCAACGGGACGGAGACCGATCAAAAGGTCGGCCGCCCGCCCCAGCCGAAGCCCGGCGAAGGCTGACCTCGCGCTTCAGCGGCGGGGCGGCTCCCAATCGTCCGGGCAGCCTGCGGCGATCCAGGCGGCTCTGGCCTCGGCGAGGCGGCGGCCGATCTCGGGGCCGGGGGGAACGCCCCCGGCCACCAGCGCGGCTCCGGTGAGCGGAAGATGCGGCAGCGGCAGCTCGCCCGCCCTGAAGCGCGCGAGAAGGCGGTGCGCCTCGGCCGTCACCGTGGGGCGCGGCTCCCCCGTGGTCGCGGCGATGGCGAGGGCGGTCGCCGGCAGGCCATGAAGGACGACGCAGCGGCGCAGGCCCGCCTCGTCGAGCGAAGCCGCTCCGGACACCAGCCACGCGAGCGCGTCCGCATAGCCGGCCAGCCGCTCGCGTTCCGCCTTCGACAGCCGCAGCGCTTCGGCCAGGCGCTCGGCATCCCCCTCGCTCCGGACGAGATAGGCGGCGATGCGTCCCGCCGGGTCCGATCCCGCAGAGCGCTGAAGGCGGCCGGCATCCCCGAGGCAGGAGACGAGGCGGCCGAGAAGGCCGGCCTGCTCCAAGGCGGCTGCGACCTCCGGCCCGCGCGGCGCCGACAGCAGCTTCAGCGCCTCCGCCCTCACCCGCTCGCGCGACAGCAGCGCAAGCCCGTCCCGCCCGCCGATCGCGGCGGCGAGCCCGTCCCCGTCGAGCGGCCCGGCGCCGTATTCGGCGTGGAAGCGGAAGAAGCGCAGGATGCGCAGGTAATCCTCGCGGATGCGCGTCGCCGCATCGCCGATGAAGCGGATACGGCGGGCGGCGAGATCCGCGAGGCCTCCGGTATGATCGTGGATCCTGCCGTCCCGGCCGAGCGACAGCGCGTTGATGGTGAAGTCCCGCCGCAGGGCGTCGGCCGCGAAATCCCGGCCGAAGCGGACGATGGCGCGGCGTCCGTCGGTCTCGACATCCTCGCGCAGGCTCGTGACCTCGAAGGGCTCGCCCGCCACCACGACCGTGACCGTGCCATGCTCGATTCCGGTCGGCACCGCCTTGAACCCCGCCGCGCGGGCGCGGCGCATGGTCTCCTCGGGCAGCGCCGTCGTCGCGAGGTCGAGATCGGCGGCCTCCCGGCCGATCAGCGCATTGCGGACGGCGCCTCCGACGATCCGCGTCTCCTCGCCGCCGCCGTCGAGCACAGCGAGCAGGCGTCCCGCCCCGGGCCGTCGCGCCAGCGCCGAGGCGGCATCGCGATCGAGCCCTTCGGCGCTCACTTGAACTGGCCGGGCACGAGCTTTCCATCCTCCATGTGCGGGGGCACATAGGCGCCGGTATTCTGTTTGCCGAAGAGGCCGGCATAGACGAAGCCGCCGATCACGAGCAGGAGGCCCGCCATCGCCAGCCAGGCGGCACTCCGCGACCAGTGCTGGAGGTCGAGCACGTGCTTGCGCTGGAGCACGAGAACGATGGCGTAAAGCAGGAAGGGCGACAGGAAGAGCGCCATTTCCTGCACCAGGATGCGGATCATCGTCCGTAGAGCCTTTCATACATGTTGCGCAGGATGCCCGCGGTGACGCCCCAGATATAGCGATTGCCGAAGGGCATCGCGTAGTAGCTGCGGATCCGCTCGCGCAGGTCGCGCGCATGGATCTCGTGGTTGCCCTCGTCCATCAGGAAGGTGAGCGGCACCTCGAACACGCTTTCGACCTCCTCCCGGTTGAGCGCCAGCCGGAAGCCCGGCTGCACCAGCCCCAGCACCGGGATGACGAAATAGTTCGTGCCGGACAGATAGGCGTCGAGATAGCCGACCGGGCGGACGAGGGCGCCGTCGAGCCCGATCTCCTCGCGTGCCTCGCGCAGGGCGGTCGCCAGCGGGCTGTCGTCCTCGGGGTCCATCTTCCCGCCGGGAAAGGCGATCTGGCCCGAATGCTGCCGCAGGCTCGATGCGCGCTCCGTCAGGAGGATGGTCGGAGCGCCCGGACGGTCGACGACCGCGATCAGCACGGCCGCGAGCCTGGGCGGCCCGCTGATGCCCGGCAGCGTCCAGGGGCCCGGCGTCAGCGCATGGTCGCCCTTCAGGTCGGCCCGCGGCGTCTCGCCGAGGCTCGGCGGCTCACGCCGCAGCCTTTCGGCGGCCCGCGCCTCGAAATCGGCACCGAGAACCATCGCGGTGGTCACGCGGCCGGATCCTGCGGCACGGTGAAGAAGGCTCCCCCGGCGGCGATGCCGAAGGCGGACCGGCCCTCGACGAGGCGCTCCTCGCCGAGATCGAGGAGGTCGTAGGTCAGCGCCCGCGTCAGCCGCGCCCAGAGGCCGCCGCGCACGAGGATGTAGGGCTTCACCCCGTCCGCATCCCCGACCTCGAAGCGCAGCGGATGGTCGGGGCCGACCTCGACGAGGTCGTCCACATTCGTGCGGAAGGCGAGGCTGCGACCCTCCCCGTCTCCCTCGACCGCCATCTCGACCGCCGCGAAGGGGGCGTCGGCGACGGCGATGCCGATCCGCTCGACGGGCGTGACGAGCACGAAACGCTCGGGATCGCGCCGCAGCACCGTCGAGAACAGCTTCACGAGCGCCGGCCGGCCGATGGGCGTGCCCATGTAGAACCAGGTCCCGTCGGCCTCGATCCGCATGTCGATCTCGCCGCAATAGGGCGGGTTCCAGCGCTCGACCGGGGCCGGCCCGCGCCCTTTGCGGGGGCCGAGCGCCTCGACCAGTCGCGCCATCGCGTCGCCCTGCGAATCAGCCGCCGCCGCGGCATTCTCATCCTTGGCCATGCCCGAGGTCCTACCCGCTTGGGCGGAATTTTGCGATCCTGCCCCTGGTGCGACCGCGGACGATCTTGCAGGAGGAAGCCGCCGCGCGCAGATGCGTCCCCAGATGCGTCCCCAGATGCGTCTCTTGGCCCCGCTTGCCAGCGGGGGACGAGGAGGCCCACATTCGCCCGATGCGCTCCGCCCGGCGGATCGCGGCACGGAGTAGCCGATGACGATGGCAGCGGAGGCCCCGACCTCACTCGACGACGCCGTGGTGGCCCAGGCCGAAGCCGCGCTCGAGACGATCGGACGGGCACGCGAGGCGATCCACACCATCATCTTCGGGCAGGAGACGGTGGTCGACCTGTCCCTGGTGACGATCCTCGCGGGAGGACACGGGCTGCTCGTCGGCGTGCCCGGCCTCGCCAAGACGAAGCTCGTCGAGACGCTGGGGACGGTGCTCGGGCTGGATGCGCGCCGGGTGCAGTTCACGCCGGACCTGATGCCGTCGGACATCCTCGGCACCGAGATCCTCGACGAGGCCGCCGACCGGCGCCGCTCCTTCCGCTTCCTCAAGGGTCCGATCTTCGCCCAGCTCCTCATGGCGGACGAGATCAACCGCGCGAGCCCGCGCACGCAATCGGCGCTGCTCCAGGCCATGCAGGAGCATCACGTCTCCGTCGCGGGCGAGCGGCACGACCTGCCCCGTCCCTTCCACGTCCTTGCGACCCAGAACCCGATCGAGCAGGAGGGCACCTATCCGCTGCCCGAAGCCCAGCTCGACCGCTTCCTGCTCGAGATCGACGTCGGCTATCCCGACCGCGTCGCCGAACGCCGCATCCTGCTCGAGACGACGGGCGCCGAGGAGGCCAAGGCGCCCGCGGTTTTGTCGACCGACGCGCTGCTCTCCATGCAGCGCCTCGTCCGCCGCCTGCCCGTCGGGGACAGCGTGGTCGAGGCCATCCTCGACCTCGTGCGCTCGGCCCGGCCCGAGGGCGGCGCGAAGGAGATCGAGGGCAAGCTGATGTGGGGCCCCGGCCCCCGCGCGAGCCAGTCGCTCATGCTCGCCGTCCGCGCCCGGGCGCTGATCGAGGGGCGGCTCGCGCCCTCGATCGACGACGTGGTCGCCCTCGCCGAGCCCGTCCTGAAGCACCGCATGGCCCTGACCTTCTCCGCCCGCGCCGACGGCGACAGCGTGACCGGCCTGATCGGCCGTCTTTCGGCCCGGATCGCGGGCTGAGATGGCCACATGGCGCGAACCGAGGTCCTAGCCCGAGACAGCCGACAGCCGGGCCGGGCCGAGGCCGGGGCCGCGCTGACGCTCGCGGCCCGGATGCCGAGGCTCGTGCTGGAGGCGCGCCGGGTCGCGGCGAGCCTCGCCCACGGCATCCATGGCCGACGCCGGGCCGGACCGGGCGAAACCTTCTGGCAGTTCCGGCCGTTCGTGGCGGGCGAATCGGCGAGCCGTGTCGACTGGCGCCGCTCGGCCCGCGACGACCGCCTCTACGTGCGCGAGCGCGAATGGGAATCGCCGCATTCGCTCTGGTTCTGGCTCGACCGCTCCGCCTCCATGGCCTTCCGGTCGGACCTCGCGAACGCCCCGAAGAACGAGCGCGCCTTCGTGATCGGCCTCGCCCTCGCGGACACGCTCGTCGAAGGCGGCGAGCGGATCGGCCTCCTCGGCCTCGCCTCCCCCTCCGCCTCGCGCCGCATCGTCGAGAGGCTCGCCGAGACGCTGGTGGCGCATGACGGCGACCTCGACGAGGACCTCCCGCCCGCCATCGGCATCCCCCGGCAGGACGAGGCGATCCTGATCGGCGACTTCCTCAGCCAGCCCGACGACATCGCCGGCCGCATCGCCGCCATCGCGGCGCGCGGGGCACGGGGCCATCTCCTGATGGTGGTCGACCCGGTCGAGGAGAGCTTCCCGTTCGAGGGCCAGGCCGTGCTGCACGATCTCGAAGCCGGGCTGAGGCTGCGCATCGGCGATGCCGGCTCCTGGCGCGAGGCCTATCGCGAGCGCATGGCCGCCCACCGGGCCGCGCTCCACGCCATCGCGCGCCGGCACGGCTGGACGCTGACGCTGCACCATACCGACCGCCCGGCAAGCGAGGCGGCCCTCCGCCTCCTGACGCTGATCGCGGCGGGACGGCGGGAGGGCGCCTGATGCTCGGGCTGCCGCTCTCCTTCATGGCGCCGATGGTGCTGGCCGCCCTCGCCGCCCTGCCCGCGATCTGGCTGCTCCTGCGCGTGACGCCGCCCCAGCCGCGCCGCATCGACTTCCCGCCGCTCAAGATCCTCGCCGACCTCCTGCCGAAGCAGGAGACCCCGGCCCGCACGCCACCCTGGCTGCTGATCCTGCGCCTCCTCATGGCGACGCTTCTGATCCTCGCGGCGGCCGGGCCGGTCTGGAACCCCGGCGCGGCCGGCGGGACGGGCCCTCTCCTGCTCTTCGTCGATAACGGCGTTCCCGCCGCCCATGATTGGCGCGAGCGCGCGGCCTATGCCGAGGAGCGCGTCGCGGCGGCGGTGCGGGACGGCCGGCCCGTCGCGCTCGTCGCGAGCGCGGACAAGCCGGTCGCCATCGCGGCCTCGGCCCCCGGCGCGGCGCTCGAGCGCCTGCGGGCGATGAAGCCCCAGCCCTGGCTCGTCGACCGGAGCGCGCATCTCGACACGCTCCGCGCCTTCCTCGCCGCGACGCCCGAGGCCGAGATCGTCTGGATCGCCGACCGGACGGCGGGAATCGGCGACCAGGGCTTTTCGGCCGCCCTCGCCTCCGCGGCCGGCGCACGCACCGTCTCGGTGATCGCGGCGCCGCGCTCCGGCGCGCTGGCTCTCGCGGGGGCGGACAACGCCCCGGCGCAGCTCTCCGTGCGCATCGTCCGGGCCGAACCCAACGGGCGCGATGCCGGCACGCTCCGCGCGGTCGACCTCAAGGGCCTGCCGCTGGCCGACACGGCCTTCACCTTCCCCTCCGGCGCGACGGAGACGCAGGCGGCCTTCGCCCTGCCCATGGAGGTGCGCAACGCCATCGCGCGGATCGACATCCTCGGCGAGGCCTCGGCCGGTGCCGTCGCCCTCTTCGACGAGCGCGGCAAGCGCCGGCGCGTCGGCCTCGTCTCGGGCGCCAGCGCCGACCAGGCCCAGCCGCTGCTCGCGCCGACCTATTACATCGCCCGCGCGCTCGGCCCCTATTCCGACGTGCGCGAGGCGCCGGGCGGCGTCGCGGACGCGATCTCGACGCTGCTCGACCAGCAGATCTCCGTCCTCGTCCTCGCCGATGTCGGCACGCTCGACCGGGACACCCTCGCCAAGGTCACGGGCTTCGTCGAGAAGGGCGGCCTCCTCCTGCGCTTCGCAGGCACCCGCATGGCGGGCGGCAGCGACGACCTCGTCCCGGTGCGGCTGAGGCGCGGCGGGCGCAATCTCGGCGGCACGCTCTCGTGGGACGCGCCGCGCACCTTCGCCCCCTTCGGCCGCGAGAGCCCCTTCTACGGCCTCGGGCTGCCGGCCGATCTCGGCATCCGCCGCCAGATCCTCGCCGAGCCCGACGGCGAGCTCTCGCGCCGGACCTGGGCCGCGCTCGAGGACGGCACCCCCATCGTGACCGCCGACAAGCGCGGCAACGGCCTCCTCGTCCTCGTCCATGTCACGGCGGATGCGGCCTGGTCGAACCTGCCGCTGACCGGCCTCTTCGTCGACATGCTGCGCCGGACCGTCGCGCTGTCGGGCACGCAGGAGGCGGCGGCCTCCTCCGGCGAAGCCGCGCGCGACGTGCCGACCGTCGCCCCGACCCGGATCCTCGACGGCTTCGGCGCGTTCTCGCCGCCGACCGCCGATGCCCGCGCCGTGCCGCGCACCTATGCCGAGCGGGCGCGCCAGGAACATCCTCCCGGCTTCTACGGACCGCCGGATTCGGCCATCGCCGTCAATGCCCTCGTCGCCGGGGACAGGCTCGCCCCGCTCGATCTCGGGCCGCTCGGCGGCACCGTGCATCCGCTGGCCAAGGCCGAGACCGTCGATATCCGCGGAGCGCTGCTCACGGCGGCGATCCTGCTCCTCCTCCTCGACACGCTCGCCTCGCTCTGGCTCGGCGGCCATCTCGGCCGTGCCCGCATCGGGCGCCGGCCGGCCGCCGCGGCGGCCCTCGCCATCGCCGCGATCGGCCTTCTCGCCTGCGGCACCGGTGGCGCCCTCGCCCAGGACAAGGCCGGCGCGAAACCCTTCGACGCGGCCCTCGTGACCAAGCTCGCCTACATGGTGACGGGCGACGGCGCGGTCGATCAGATCAGCCGCGCCGGGCTCACCGGCCTGTCCCAGGCCCTCGCCAGCCGCACCGCCATGGAGCCGGGCGACCCGGTCGGCATCGACCTCGCCCGCGACGAGCTCGTCTTCTTCCCGATCATCTACGTGCCGATCGTCGCGGGCCGCCCGCCCCTCCCCGAGGCGGCGATCCGCAAGCTCGATTCCTTCATGAAGAACGGCGGCACCGTCATCTTCGACACGCGCGACGCGATGAGCGCCCGCCCCGGCGGCCAGCCGACGCCCGAAGGCCAGGCGCTGCGGCGCATGCTGGCGACGCTCGACATCCCGGAGCTCGAGCCGGTCTCGCGCGACCACGTCCTGACCAAGACCTTCTACCTGCTGGACGCCTTCGTCGGCCGCTACGCCACCGGCCAGACCTGGGTCGAGGCGCTGCCGCCGGCCGCCGAGGGCGAGCGCCGCCCCGCCCGCGCGGGCGACGGCGTCTCCCCCCTCATCATCACCGCCAACGACCTCGCCGCGGCCTGGGCCGTCGACCGGGCCGGGGAACCCATGTTCCCGACCGTCGGACCCGACCTGCGCCAGCGCGAGATGGCCATCCGCGGCGGCGTCAACATCGTGATGTACACCTTGACCGGCAACTACAAGGCCGACCAGGTCCACGTCCCCGCCCTGCTCGACAGGCTCGGGCAATGAGGGCGGCGCTCATTTCACCCTACCCTGGCGACGGGCCGGGAAGATCGCGCCTGCCGGGTTCCGCCGGCTCAACCCTCCCCCCGCTTGCGGTGGGGAGGGCGGACTCGCGCGAAGCGCGAGCCGGGTGGGAAGCGGCTCAGCCTGCCGGGAGGTCTGGATGCCCGCGTCGGCGTCCCCCCACCCCGGTTCGCGCCTGCGGCGCGACTCGGCCCTCCCCGCCGCTTCGCGGGGGGAGGGAAAGCGCACGCCCGCCAGCGACGCATCTCGTCCGTCGTTGTGAAGGGCCCGGCGACTCTCCGCAGAAGCAGGCGGGCTCGCGCCGATGCTGACCCTGTCCTTCACGCCCTTCGTCCCGCTCTGGGCGCTGATCGCGATCGGGCTCGTCGCGCTCGCCTTCGCCGTGGTGGCGATCCTCTCGCGGGGGCCGGTCGCGATCATCCGCGCCCTCGCCCTCGCCATCGTCCTCGCGGCCCTCGCCAATCCCTCCCTCGTCCAGGAGGAGCGCGAGCCCGTCCGCAGCGTCGTCGCCGTCGTCACGGACCGCTCGACCTCGCAGACCCTCGCCGACCGCGCCGCCATGACGGACCGCGTGCGCGAGGAGGTCGAACGGCGCCTCGGCACCCTTCCCGATCTCGACATCCGCTTCGTCGAGGCCGGGGAGCAGGAGGGCGAGGACGGCACGCGCCTCTTCGCCGCCCTCGGCCGCGCCCTCGCGGACGTGCCGCCGGACCGTCTTGCGGGCGTGATCGCGATCACCGACGGCGTCGTGCACGACATCCCGGCCGATCTCTCCGAACTCGGCTTCAGGGCGCCGCTCCATGCGCTCGTGACCGGCCGGCCCGGCGAGCGCGACCGGCGCATCGCGCTGATCGAGGCGCCGCGATTCGGCATCGTCGGCAAGGACCAGACCATTCGTGCCGAGGTCTCGGAACGCGGCGGCACCGGGACGGCGCAGGTCACGATCCGCCGCGACGGGCAGTTCGTCCGCACCCAGAATGTCCGCACCGGCACGCCCTTCAGCGTGACGATCCGCCTCGACCATGGCGGGCCGAACGTCGTCGAGATCGAGGCGGAGCCCCTGCCGGGCGAACTGACCCAGGCCAATAACCGCGCCGTGGTGACGATGGAGGGCATTCGCGAGAAGCTGCGCGTCCTCCTCGTCTCGGGCGAGCCTCATCCGGGCGAGCGCACCTGGCGCAACCTCCTGAAGTCGGACGCCAATGTCGACCTCGTCCATTTCACCATCCTGCGCCCGCCGGAGAAGCAGGACGGCACGCCGATCAACGAATTGTCGCTGATCGCCTTCCCGACGCGCGAATTGTTCCAGCAGAAGATCAAGGATTTCGATCTCATCATCTTCGACCGCTACGCCAATCAGAGCGTCCTGCCCTCGACCTATTTCGACAACATCTCGCGCTACGTGCGCGAGGGCGGCGCGCTCCTGATCGCGGCGGGGCCGGAATTTGCGAGCCCGGCGAGCCTCGCCCGCACGCGCCTCACCGCGATCCTGCCCGGCACCCCGGACGGGCAGATCCTCGAGGAGCCGTTCCGGCCGAAGATCACACGCGACGGCGAGCGGCATCCCGTCGCGCGCGACCTGCCCGGTTCGGAGAGCGATCCTCCGGCCTGGGGCAGCTGGCTCCGGACGATCGGCGCGAATATCCGGCGCGGCACGAGCGTGATGGCGGGAGCCGGCGAGCGCCCGCTCCTCGTCCTCTCGCGCGAGGAGAAGGGCCGCGTCGCGGTGCTGCTTTCGGACCATGCCTGGCTCTGGGCGCGCGGCTACGAGGATGGCGGACCGCATGTCGATCTGCTGCGCCGTCTCGCCCATTGGCTGATGAAGGAGCCGGCGCTCGAGGAGGAGGCGCTGCGGGCCACCGCCGCCGGGCGGGAGATCCGGATCGAGCGCCAGACGATGGGCCGCGAACCCGGCGAAATCCGCGTGACCTCGCCCTCCGGGCGCGAGCAGACCACCGGCATGGCGGAGGCCCGGCCGGGGCTGTTCCGGACCGAAGTGAAGGCGGGCGAACTCGGCCTGCACACGATCCGCTCCGGCGACCTCATCGCCTTCGCCAGCGTAGGCCCGGCCAATCCGCGCGAACTCTCCGACGTCTTCTCGGATACCGAGCGGCTGCGTCCGCTCGTCGAAGCGACCGGCGGATCGGTGCGCCGCGTCGCCGCCGAGACCGGCGCACCGACCGTCCCCCGCATCCAGATGGTGCGCTCGGGAGCCCGCGCGTCGGGCGCCGACTGGATCGGGCTCCGCCCGAGCGAGGCGGCCGTGGTGCGCGGCGTCTCGGTCTATCCGCTCGGCCTCGGGCTCCTCGGCCTTGCGGGTCTCCTCGGCCTCGTGCTTCTGGCCTGGGTGGTGGAAGGCCGCCGCCGGCGCGCCTGAACGGGGACGCAGGACTTTGACTCTCGCCGTCGACATCCGGCACGCGCAAGGCGGCTTCCTCGCCGAGATCGCCTTCCGCTCGAGCGGGCGCCTGACCTGCCTGTTCGGCCGCTCGGGCGCCGGCAAGACGACCCTCGTCAACGCGATCGCCGGCCTCATCCGCCCGCGCGAGGGACGGATCGCCGTCGGCGACACGGTGCTGCTCGACACGGGGTCCGGCGTCTTCCTGCCCAAGCATCGGCGCCGGGTCGGCTACGTCTTCCAGGAGGGGCGCCTCTTCCCGCACCTGACGGTCCGCCAGAACCTCCTGTTCGGGCGCTGGTTCACACGCGGCGAGAGCGGCGGCCCCGATCTCGGCACCGTGGTCGAGCTCCTCGGCATCGGCCATCTCCTCGCGCGGCGACCGGGGACGCTGTCCGGCGGCGAGAAGCAGCGCGTCGCGATCGGCCGCGCCCTCCTGGCGCGCCCGCGCCTCCTCCTCATGGACGAGCCGCTCGCCGCGCTCGACGAGGCGCGCAAGGCCGAGATCCTGCCCTATATCGAGCGCCTGCGCGACGAGGCCGGAGTGCCGATCGTCTACGTGTCGCATTCGGTGGCGGAGGTGGCGCGGCTCGCCGACATGGTCGTCGTCCTCGATGGCGGCCGCGTCGCCGCGACCGGGCCGGCGGCTGAGGTTCTCTCGACGCCGCGGATCGAGCCGCTGGCCGAAGACCCGCGCTCCGGCGCCGTCCTCGCCGGCACGGTGGTGGGCCGCGAGGAGGCCTACGGCCTGACCCGGGTCGCGACGGAAGCGGGCGATCTGCTCGTGCCGGGCCTGCGGCCGATCGGCGGATCCGTCCGCCTGCTCGTGCCCGCCCGCGAGGTGATGGTGGCGACCGAGCGGCCCACGGGCATCAGCGCGCTGAACGTCCTGTCCGGCGAAGTGGCCGGGATCGAAGCGGCGCGGCACGATGCGGCCTCGGTCGAACTGCGCATCGCCTGCGGCGACGCGCATCTCCTCGCGCGCGTCACGCGGAAATCCGTCGACGATCTCGGCCTGTCGCCGGGCCGGCCCGTCCATGCGCTCGTCAAGTCGATGAGCTTCGAGACCGCCACGGGCGAGCCGCCGGGGGCGTGAGCCCGGCGCGGCACAGGCTTCGTTCGGTCGATTCCACTGCCCGCATCGTGCCGGGGAGCGACGGAGGCGCGTGTCGAAGCACGCACCCCACGGCGCAGTGCGGCCGCTACCGCGTCGGCAGGCGGGTGAAGGAGCGGACGATCTCCGCGCCCTTGCTGCTATTGGCGACGATGCGGGTGAGATCGTCGTGGACCCGCTCGATGCCCTTCGCGGCCTGCGACAGCTCGGCCTGGTTGTCGACGAGAAGATTGCGGAGATCGCCGAGCGTCATCGTCAGCTCGGCCAGACGGCGATAGATGCCGATCGCCGTCAGCAGAAGTCCTATTCCGATCGCCGCGAGCGCGACGAGGATGATCGGGATCACCAATTCCGGCATGATCCCGAGAATGCGCCGCCGCTCCTGCCGAGGCAAGGTCAGGACGGCGCGATTCCGGGTTCGCGCGAGCGGCTTTACGCCGCGCGCAGGCGCTCGATCTCCGCGCCGCAGCGCGACAGCTTGGCCTCGAGCGCCTCGAAGCCGCGATCGAGGTGATAGACGCGGTGGATCTCCGTCTCGCCCTCGGCCGCGAGGCCCGCGATGACGAGGGACACCGAAGCCCGCAGATCCGTCGCCATGACCGGGGCGCCGGTCAGCGTCTCGACGCCCTCGACCAGGGCCGCATCGCCGTCGAGCCGGATATGCGCGCCGAAGCGGGCGAGCTCCTGCACGTGCATGAAGCGGTTCTCGAAGATCGTCTCGCGGATGCGCGAGGTGCCGTCCGCCCGCGTCATCAGCGCCATGAACTGGGCCTGGAGGTCGGTCGGGAAGCCGGGGAACGGATCGGTGGTGACGTCGACGGAGCGCAGCTTCGCCCCGTTCCGGCGCACCCGGATGCCCTCGTTATTCGCCTGGATGTCGACGCCGACCTCGGACAGGATGTCGAGCGCGCTCTGCAGGTATTCCGGGCGGGCCCCTTCGAGCAGCACGTCGCCGCCGGTCATCGCGACCGCCATCGCGTAGGTGCCGGTCTCGATGCGGTCGGGCATCACGGTATGCGTCGCGCCCCGGAGGCGCGAGACGCCCTGGATCACGATCCGCGAGGTGCCGGCGCCGGAGACGCGCGCACCCATCTTGTTCAGGCAATCGGCGAGGTCGACGACCTCCGGCTCGCGCGCGGCGTTCTCGATCACCGTCTCGCCATCCGCGAGGGTCGCGGCCATCAGCGCGACATGCGTGCCGCTGACGGTGACCTTCGGGAAGACGATCTCCGCCCCCTTCAGGCCCTTCGGCGCCTTCGCCTGGACATAGCCGCTCTCGATCTCGATCGAGACGCCGAGACGCTCGAGTGCCATGATCAGGAGATCGACCGGGCGCGTGCCGATGGCGCAGCCGCCGGGCAGCGAGACGGAGGCCTCGCCGAAGCGCGCGATGAGCGGGGCGATCACCCAGAAGCTCGCCCGCATGCGGGAGACGAGTTCGTAGGGCGCGCGCGTGTCGATGACGGAAGAGGCGTCGAGCAGGATGGTCTGGCCTGTCTCGGAGGTCTGGCCGGGGCGCTTGCCCGTGACGGTGTGGTCGACGCCGTGATTGCCGAGGATGCGCAGCAGCAGCCCGACATCGGCGAGGCGGGGCACGTTGCGCAGTTCGAGCGTCTCGCCGGTGAGCAGGCTCGCGATCATGAGCGGCAGCGCCGCGTTCTTCGCCCCCGAGATCGGGATGCGGCCCTCGAGCGGACGGCCGCCCTTGATCCTGATCCTGTCCATCAATCCTCCTGACGGGGTTCCGTCGGTCGCCGGGGAGCCGAATCGGACGCCGTCGATCCGTCCGCAGGCCCAGCCGGAGCCGTCGCCCAGGCGCGCGCCTGGGCCTTTCGTCGCTTCAGGTTTTCCCGCAGCGCCGCCTTGAGGCGGTCGCGCCGAGCCGTGTCGTGTTCTTGCATGGTCCGGCGATCCGGGACCGGCCCCGCTTTGCCAAAGTCGGAATCTAGGCGCGGGAATCGGGGCGCGATAGGGCTTGGCGGCAACACTCCACCGGCAAATCCGCGCCGGCCGGCCGATCGTCGGACATCACGGTTGCGCGCCGCGAGCCCATCCTCTATTCAGCCCCCCACCGCGACGCGCCCCCTAGGCCGCGCCGGTCAGCATGCTGCGGTAGCTCAGTGGTAGAGCACTCCATTGGTAATGGAGAGGTCGAGAGTTCAATCCTCTCTCGCAGCACCAGCCGCCTGGTTGATCCCCTCGGAAACATCGCTCGCCCGGCCAGGCCGCGCGGCACGGGATGATCGGCCCATAACACCTGGATCGCACGCCGAGAGCGCAGCGCTCCCGCCCACCGTCGCGGAAGGGCCGCACCGAATCGGGCACTCGGCCCAACCGACGACTCTCTCGATCGCCCGATCGTATCCCGCGCAACCGAGCCCATCGGCCATCGGGAGCCTCGCCGAGGCGTGACCGTGCGACATGCGGATGCCGCCTGCCTTCCCGACGATGACGCCTCGCGTCGACCGAGCCGGCAGGGGAAAGCAGGCCCATCACAAATACTGAACAATCCTTGAGATAATTGCATTTGCGAGCCCGCGCCCACGCCGACTAACGTCCATCCTCGCCTCTACTCGGGCAAATCCTATGGGGCCCCTGCCTCCGAACACGAACTACGCGAATGCAGAAGACACAAAGCAACAGTATTTCAGAACAAATACAAAAAGATCATCAGAAAAATACTATCGGGAGGATTCGGAATGGCACGAGCTTTATCGGCTGCAGTATTATTTTTTGGTCTGATCGCTTCCGGAAGCGCTCAACAGCCCAAACTGTCGGACGACATGGTCAAGATCGGCGTCCTGTCGGAAATGTCCGGCGTCTACGCCGACATCTCGGGCGTCGGCATGGTCGAGGCCGTGAAGATGGCAGCCGAAGATTTCGGAGGCTCCGTCCTCGGACGGCCGATCGAGATCGTGTCGGCGGATCATCAGAGCAAGCCGGATATCGCATCCTCCATCGCCCGCCGCTGGTGGGACGTCGAGAAGGTCGACGTGATCACCGACATCGTCGGGTCGGCGAATACTTTGGCGGTCATGGCCATCGGCGCGGAGCGACAGCGCATCGTGCTCGCGACCAACGCGGCTTCGGCCGAAGTCGCGAATTCGCGCTGCACGCCCTATGTCGTCCAGTATCGCAGCGACACCTACGCCATCGCGAGCAGCACGGCGCGCGGGATTCTGGCCCAGGGCGGCGACAGCTGGTTCATCATCGGAGCGGATTATACGTTCGGCCGCACGCTCGCCAAGGATATCTCCGACATCGTCACGTCGTCGGGCGGCAAGGTCGTCGGCAGCACGTTCCATCCTCTCGGCACCACCGACTATTCGTCCTACATCCTGGCCGCCCAGAATTCCGGAGCGAAAGTCATCGCCTTCGCGAATGCCGGCACCGATTTCATCAACAGCATGAAGGCCGCCCAGGAGTTCGGCCTCGGCGTCTCCGGCAAACAGCGCATCACCGGCCTTCTGGTCTTCGTGAGCGACGTCAATGCCGTCGGCCTTGAGAACATGAAGGGACTGGTGCTTGCCGCCGACTTCTACTGGGACATGGACGAGAAGAGCAGATCCTTCTCCGAACGATACTTCAAGCGCCTCGGAAAGATGCCCACCCTGACACATGCCGGCACCTACTCCGCCGTCACCAATTACCTCAAAGCCGTCCAGGCCACGGGCACGGACGACGCGGATGCCGTCATGAAGCACCTTCGGGCGTCGACGTTCGACGATCTGTTCGCCCGCAACGGCAGGCTCCGGCCCGATGGGCTCATGGTGCACGACATCTTCCTCTTCCAGGTGAAATCACCTGAGGAAAGCAAGCGGCCCTGGGACTTCTACAAGCACATCGGAACGGTCCCGGCGGACGAGGCCTATCGGCCGCTCTCGGCCAGCACCTGCAAGCTCGTTCCGCGGTAGCTCTGCGCGTCGCGGGCGGCCTGCAGCCCGCAGGGGGAGCCGAGCCGTCCGAGGGTCGCGAGAGGCTGGCCGTGGCAATCCTCCTCTCCGGCCCAGCGACCTCGCTCGGCGGCATCGACTCCTGCCGCCATCGCTGCGGCCGCTGTGCGGATGCCGGCCGAGCCCGATGGCTCGGAGCCGGCTGGCGAGATCGGCCGCGTCATGGCACGATGCGGCGATGGCGAACACATCCCTGGCCATCGCGATGACGGCACCGGCCCCGGCCCATACCGTCATGCCGAAGCGGCCTCCCCGGTGAATCCTTTGGTCGATCGTCGGTCGCTTCTCGCATGGCTCAAAGCGCTTCTGCCGGCAGGCCTCCTCGGAGCCTCCTCCGCGGGGGGCGGCGTCCTCGCCCGCGATGCGTCCCGCCCGCCCGAGGACAAGGGGAAGCGGCGCGAGCCCCTGTTCCTGTCCGACGACGATGCCCGGCGGATCATCCGCGATTATTCCGTCGTCGATGGGAAGCCGCTCCTGGACGACGATCAGATCGCTGTCCTGGTCTCCCGACTGAGCGAGCAGATCTGGCTCGACGCCTCGAGCGGCGACGCGCCGCCGGGCGCCTCCCGGCTGGGCGGAGCGCCGGACCTGCCGAAGGGGGAGGCCTGGCCCGTGCGGCCCGCCCTGCCGGACCTCGCACGCGAGGCAGCCGCGACGCATGGCGAGAGCAACTGGATCGCACGGCAACTGGCCGAGGCCGTGCCTTACGAATTCGTCGGGCAGGTCGACCTCGCCGAGGCCGCGCGGATCGGCAGTGCGGCGGCGGGGCTGCCCTCGGCCGGCCGGCTGTCGTTCTTCGTCGATACCGCCGTCCTGATGAGCGATCCCGAAGGCGGTGGCCCGGCCTGCCGGGTCCGCCACGACGCGACCCCGCCGGCCGGGCTCGAGCGTCTCTCGATCCCCGACGCCTTCGATCGGATGGAAGCCTGGTGGAGGGCGCCGGACCCGGTTCAGATCGCGCGCATGGAGGAGATGGCGAAATCCCTCGAGGCGAGCGGTCAGAAAGAGGCCGCGGCCGCGATACGGGAGGTTGCCCGGTCTTCCTCCGATCCCGATGACACGCAGAAGAAGCCCTTCGTCCATCCCGCCCGGCCGGTCCGGTTGACGGCGCTCAAGGTGCTGCCGTCGCGCGGCACGCTCGAACTCGAGCGGGACAAGATGCTGGGCCGGATCGCGGACGGCGAGACGACGAGGGAGGTCTACAGTCTCCTGACGAGCAACGACGCCGGCCCGTTCAGCGCCGATGCCGCCGACATGCGCGTCACCCAGCCCTGGTTGATGCGCGAGGCGCGGCGCAACCGGCTCATGGGGCCGGCCGACCCGGAACAGGACGATCCGCGCTATTCGGCCATTCCGGCGACGGAGCGAGCGGCCTATCCCTGGGACGCCGAGGCGACAGCGGCCATGAGCGAGAAGGCCGACCGGTGGCGACTGCTCCTGCAGATCTCGATCGCGGACCTGTCGCAGATGGAGACCGAGGGAACCCTGTACTTCGTGATCGCGCGGGACGATCTCGACCGGCGGGATTTCTCGCGCGTCCGCGTCGTCTACCAGCAGACCTGAGCCGTCCGGGACCGAGTCCCGAGGCGGCTCAGCCCCTCCGGATGAAGCGATAGGCCAGGACGCCGATCAGGGCGAAGACGCCGAGGATCGCGAGACGCGGGGCGAAGACCATCCCGGCCGAGAACAGCATCAGCAGCGCGGCGAGCTTGAGCAGGCCGATCGAGAGGCGCCACAGGGACCCCGTGACGCTCGGCGAGCCGGATTCCGGCGCCGATCGCGCGGGGCCAGGTCCCCAGACGGATGTCGCCTCCGGGCTCGGCCGGCCGGTACCGGCCGCCGCGCCGGGCGCGCTTCGGATGCCGTTCGGCGCCGGGGCGGGCGCGGCCCCGGCCAGGACTGGCTCCGGCTTGGGCGCGGGCCTCTCGGCCGGCTGCCACCAACGATCGAGCGGCGCCTCGCCGCGCGCGGCCTTCGCCCGGAAGGCGGAGATGGCGGGCGCGGCGACGTCCCGTCCGCCATGCCGCGCCGCGAGCGCCCGCACCTGGGCGACCAGCGGCTCGCCGATCTCCGGCGTGACCATGCGGACGAAGAAGGCGAAGCCGAGGGCCCCGTCGAAGACGTCGCGGGCGACACCCCAGCTCTTGCCCTCCGGCCCCTGCTTGTCGATCCCGTGCAGGAGCGCCCGGAAGCGGCGCAGCGTATCGCGCGGCACGGCCACGCGCTCGTTGACCGTGAGGCCCGTCACCTCCTGGCGCCGGCCCCGCCGCATCACGCGCGTCTTGTCGGGATGGACCGTGAAGCCTTCGTCCGCGACGATCTCGCCGACCATCTTCAGCAGCACGGCGACCTTGGCGGCCCCCTCGCCCGAGGCCGAGAAGGTCATGTCGTCGGCATAGCGGGTATAGGCGAAGCCGAGGGAGCCGGCGAGCGCGGTGAGGCGCTTGTCCAGCCGGATGCAGACGAGGTTCGTCAGGGCGGGGCTCGTCGGGGCGCCCTGCGGCAGGCGTCGCGGACCGCGGGCCGCGAAGAGGCGCTCGCCATCGAGGTCGAGCTCGTCGACATCCGGCTCGGTGCAGAGGAGGGCCAGCACCGTCGCGACGGCTTCCGGATAGCCGAGCCCCCGGAACTTGCCCTTGACGCGCCGGAAGGTGAGCGAGGGGAAGAAGTCCTTGAGGTCGAGATTGACCACGACCTCGCGGCCGACATGGACACCCGCATTGGTCAGGATCGAGCGGCCCGGCACGAAGCCATGCGCCGCCTCGTGGAGCGGCGCCTTGGCGAGGAGGTTGTCGAGCACCCAATATTGCGCGCGCTTGAGGCGCGGCATGGGCGCCGAGATCAGCCGCTCGCCGCCCGTCTTCTTCGGGATCGTGAAACGCTGGTAGTGGCTGACCCGCGACAGCGCCCGGTCATAGGCGAGGAAGCGCAACTCGCCGAGCGGGATGCCCATGGCGTCGGCGAGCGCCTTCGGGGTCGCGACCTCGGGCAGGCCGTCTCTCGGCGAGCGGCCGAGTTCCGGTTCGTTCGCCCCCAGGCCGCCCGACACTCCGGCGCCTAGATAGAGGATTTCCGTCTTCCGCCGCTCGTGCCAGGCCAGCGCCCGCTCGTGGCGCGCGGCGGCGTTCCGGCGCCGGGTCTCCTTGCGCCGCAGCAAGGCCTCCTTCTTGCGGCGCTTGTGCATCTCCTTGAGCGCGCTCTCCGGATCGCGCCACAGCCGCTGCTGCCTGTAGAGCTCGCCGATCTCGCGCTGGATCTCGCCGCGACGCTTGATCAGGTCGGCCGGCAGGTTCGGCTGCTTCTCGTTCCCCGGCCAGAAGCCGAGCCGGATCATCTCCTCGAGGACGACCTCGTCCTTCGAGCTCTCGCGGATGCGGTCGTAGAGCTGCTGGCGCGTCAGGCTGCCGGGCTGCACGGTCATGGCCGCGCTCCCGATCCGGACACAGACGCGTGGGGGGAGAATACGAGGGGCGCCGGCCGGGATGCCTTCGTCTCATCTCGGGACTGGCTCGGTCCACTCGAAGGGACCCCGCCCACCCGTGCGGATTTGGGTTCAAGGAACCCAAACTGGAAATCCGCACGGGTGGGCTGGGGTCCCCCAGTGAAGAGCGGGCCAGTGACGCTTTGCCGGGCAGGGTGCAGGGACGGCGAAACGCCGCCCAGGTTGCAAGGTCCTGTCCGACCGGCGCCCCTCGTTGGGAAATGGTTACGGGCCGGCGGTGCCGAAGGCAAGCTGTCCATCACGCCGCCTTCCCCTCCACCTGGGCGTGGAACAGGCGGCGAAGCGCCAGCATGTGCTCGCAGGGGCCGCGCATCAGCTTGTTGTGTCCGTAGAACCAGCATTCGCAGCGCCCCTCGACCAGGCGGTCATCCGCATCGAGGG
This sequence comes from Enterovirga rhinocerotis, assembly GCF_004363955.1. Classification (GTDB taxonomy): domain Bacteria; phylum Pseudomonadota; class Alphaproteobacteria; order Rhizobiales; family Beijerinckiaceae; genus Enterovirga; species Enterovirga rhinocerotis. Next base: position 484,136 of record NZ_SNZR01000011.1, on the reverse strand, counting down.
CGATCATCGGCCGCACCGTCTTGCCGTCGTCCATCACCTCGCCGTTGACGATCCGGCGGCCGTCGCGCCGATCGGTCGAGGCGATGGTGACAAGGCGCGCCTCGACGAAACGGTCGGCCTTCTCCTCCTGCTCCGACGCGAAGCGAAGCGCGCCGGCATGCAGCGGCTCGCGCGTCAGTTCGCGCAGGCGGAAGACGCGCTTGTCGAGGTCGTACATGGCGCGGCCGTTCTGCACGTAGAGGCCGAGGGCCCCTGCGACGAGCGTGCGGTCGAGACCCGTATCGGCGGCGATCTCGTCGACGGTCGCGGAATAGCGCGCCCCCAGGGCCGCGAAGACGCGTTCGGCACTCGCCTGATCGACTCGGGCGCGGGGCGCGAGGAGGTCGAACTGGCCGGCGCGCGACCAATCGTTCGCCGTCCAGCCGGACAGCCCCAGCGTGAAGCGCAGGCCGCCGAAATCCACCACCGCGAAGGAGGGCAGGCCCGTCCCGAGGAGATGCAGCCGCACCGATTTCGCGAGCGGCAGAGCGCGAGCGAGGATGGCGAGGCGGCGACGACCCCAGATCCGGATCTCCGCGCCCTCCCGGCCCTTGTAGATCGAGCGCCGGAAGGTGAGCCTCTCGTTCCAGGGCTCGATCAGGACCGAGACCGGCTTGTCCGGCTCCAGCAGGAAGCGGAGCGAGCGCGGGCCGTGGCGCTCCTTCTTCGCGGCGAGCCGCGTCAGGATGGCGTGCATGTCGACCGGATGCAGGTCGACGACATGCGCCGGCTGCGCCATCGCGCTCGAGACCTGCAGGAAGCCGCGCATCCACGAATCCGGAAGCTCGATCTTGTCCTCGCGATAGGCTGCCTCGCCGCTCGTCTGCACCTCGAAGCCGGTGGGGTCTATCGACAGGGTCGTGTCGCGGTAGCTCCTGATCTTCTGGAACTCGTCGTAGAGGGCGTGGCTGTAATCGATATTGGTCGTGCCGCAGGCCATGTCCTCGATCCGCTCGAAGACGTCGTGGTCGCAGGACAGCCGGCCATAGGTGGATTCGTCGAGGCTGAAGCACTCGAAGAAGACCTCGTCCGGATGCACCGTGATCACGGGGTCGAGGACGATCCAGGCATCCCGATCGGCCGTGTACAGCCAGTTGAAGTATTTTTGCTGCGCCTTGTAGAACGGCGCCATGATCGCGCTCGACTTCTTGTAGATGCCATCGAGTTCGCGGCGAAGGCTCTCGATCTTCGCCTGCGCATCCTCGCCGCTGGCGAGGGCCTCGGCGAGGAGCTGCTCCTCGTGCGCCTTCAGCCAGGCGAGATACTCCGTGCGGTCCTTCGGCTTGAAGCGAAGGTCCGAGACGACGACGTGGTGGAGAGCCGAGATCGCCTCGCGGAACGGGAGATGGCGCGCCACCCGGCCGACGAAATAGGTCGGCTCGCGCAAGGTGTCGGGCGCGAAGCCGAGAAGGGTCGAGACGGCGTCGGACGAGGCGCGGGTCTCGCCGAAATAGCGATGGACGAAGTTCATCAGGCGGCTCGGCCGGTCGGTCGGAGGGGCGCGGGTCGGGACGCGATCGGGAGGGCGATGCCCGGATGGGCACGGGCGATGTCGCGAAGCGCGAGCACCGCATGGGCCCGGTCGCGCTCCGTGCCGCTGAGCGTCAGATCGGCGAAGAGCGGCGCCACGCGCTCCGCCCGACCGCGATCGCGCAGCGCCTCCGCCGTCAGGAAGGCGGCCATGCGGTCCTTCGCGACCCGGCCCTTCAGGACCTGAAGCATGACGATGCGGGCGAGCGGCAGGAGCTTCGCGAAGGCCGCGTCGGACCCGGCGGCCTCCTGCGTCAGCATCTCGGTGACGAGGAGATGCATCGCCTGCGCGGGATGTTCGAGGAGCCGCGTCAGCTGCGCCTCGGCATCGGCCGGGGCGAGGCGGCTGCGCAGGAGGTGGCGCGCGAAGTCGAGGACCGGCGGCTTCACGCTGTCGGTGACGACCGCGAGCGTCTCGGGCGTCCAGGCCTCCGGCGGCCAGGTCTCGAATTGCTGCCGGGCGAAGTCGTAGACCTCGGGCCATTCGCTCTCGACGAGCAGGACGGCGTCGGCCGCCTCGGCGCGGAAGCGCTCGGGCGCCGCGGCATAGGCGGCCATCGCCCATTGCCGGACGGCGAGATGCGCGTGATTGCCGAGCCGGGCGATCTGCCTGACCGAGAACGCAGCCGGCTCGCGGCCGAGAAGGAGATCCGCGCCGAGCAATTGCGCGCCCTTGGCCCGCGCCTGCAGCATCCGCCAGACCGTCGCCTCGTCCAGGGCGGCGAGTTGCCGGGGCATCGCCTCGCGCAGGAGCGCGATGATGTCGGCCGGATAATCCTCGTCCGGAGCGGAGAGGAACAGCGTTCCGATCAGGTCGTGGGCGAGCCGGTCGGCGAGAGCCGGGTCGCGCTCGGCGATCCGTGCGACGAGAGGCCGGGCGGCCTGCCGGAGGCGGCTCGACGAGGAGGTCGCGAAGGCGACGACGAGCGGCGCGTGGGTCGAGAGGTCCTCGTCGCCGAGGCCTCCGAAGAGCGTCAGCGCCGCCTCCTGGACATCCTCCGACGACGAACCGAGTAGGGCGCGCCAGGTCTCGTCGGCGATCGTCGACGGATCGGTTCCGCTGAGGCCCAGGATGTCGATGCCGGCCGCCATGATCGCGGGGGCCGGATGCGCCATCAGCTGTCGCACGTCTTCCGGACGGGCCGGCATGGTCCGGTCCGGCCAGAGAAGCCGCAGGCGCGACCGGGCGGCCCGGATGACGGCTTCGGCCGGGGCGTCGGGATGGGCCGGTACCGCGAGGAGCCAGGCGACGACGGCGCGGGCGAGCGGTTCGGCGAGGCCCGGCGCGAGCCGCCGCTCCCGCGACCAGCGGGCGACGGGCTCGGCGAGATCGGAATGGGAGGCGGTGATCGCCGCGAGGGCGAGGCGTTCCCCCGACCAGGGCAACCTCGCATCGTGCTCGATCCTCTCGGTCGCGAGCCGGCGCGCCTCGACGAGATCGGCCCCGAGCAGGGCCGCGAGGAGGTCGTCGTCCGCGGTGCCCGTCGCGAGCCGGTCGCGCGCCTCGGAGAAGGCGAGAGCCGCGACCTCGGCATGAGGCGAGGCCAGCAGACGCCCGATCTCCGCAGAGGCGAGCGCGGATACGAAAGCCGGCTGGGCCTTCAGCACCCGAAGGCCGAGCATGGCCGCCGGCCAGACCGGGCTCTCGGCCGCGAGGCGGAGCCCGAGGTCGGGGCGGGCATTCCACAGGTCGGGGAAGGCTTCCGGACGCCCCTCCCCGGGCGGAGCCGAGGGCCGCTCCTGGAAGGTCAGGCTGCCGTAGCGGGCGACGGACCGCCGGTCGTTGCGCTGGAGGAGCTGGCTCGCCGTCCAGTTCTTGGACAGGGGGCCGGAGGACCGCGCCTCGCGGTTCCACTGGCCGTTCGCCCCGTAGACGAAATGCGTCCAGGTTGCGGGCGCGCTGAGATCGGCCGGCTGCAGGGCCAGCAGATAGGACGTGGCCAGTTCGGCGAAGGTCGGATCGCCGAGCTCGCCGCGCTTGCGCAAGGTGCGCCAGATCCGGCGCTTGAAATAGCGCAGCGTCGCATCGGCGAGCCCGATCTGCGTGTCGGGCCTGTCGCGCACCTCGTCGAGCTGAAGGCGCGTCCCGAGTTCGGGCACGTGGACGCGGCCGCGATAGACGCGCGAGGTCTTGTACATCGGCGTCGCGGTCTCGAAGCGGTGCGCGCTCGCTCCGAACAGGGCCGCGTCGTCGGCCATCTCGGCATATTTGTAGAGCTTGCGCAGGCCGAACAGGTAGGGCGGCCGGGCCGGAAGGCGCGCGACGGCTGCGGCGAGCGCGGCGTTCAGCGCCGCATCGCCCTGCGCGGCACGCGCCAGGGCGACGAGCGAACGTCCCACGTCCAGCGAGCGCCCCTTCGCACTCGCCGCGAGATCCGCGAGGGCACCGACGATCCGATCGGCATCGCGCGCCTCCCCCGCCTCGATCACCGATCGCGGCAGGGACGAATCGAGCGCGCCGGTCTCGCGTGCGTCACCCATCAGGGGCGAGACGAGGGCGAAGGCGGCGAGGTCCCGCACCAGCGCGCTGTCGGCCGAGCGCGCGATCGTCTTCAGCCTGTCGGCAGCGGCGGCGCCGGCCGCGCGGGCGAGGGCGAAGACAAGCGAATAGCTGGCCTCCGGGCCCGATTTCTCGGCGAGGGTGAGGAGCGTCGGCGTCGCCGCGCGAAGGCGGACCTCGCCGATGCGCCAGAGCAGCCGGTCGCGATCCGGGCCGGGCCAGGGGCTGCGCAGATGCGCTTCGAGCCGCCCGAGCAGTTTCAGCCCACGCCCCTCGACCGCTTCGGGAGCCGGGGCTTCCGGAGACGTCGCGATAGAGGGGGCGGCCGCCCCCTGGTCGGTCCTGCGATAGCCTTCGTTGACCTTGGCGACGACGACGCTGTCGAAGACCTTCTCGGCCGCCTCGCGCGTCACCGGGACCGTGGTCTTCGTTCCCTCGCGCAGGCTCGAGCCGCGGCGCCCATAGCGGAAATTGACCAGGAATCGGGCGTCGCCGAACAGGCCGTCGTTCTCGACGAGGTCGACCTCGTACAGCTTGTCGGACGAGCCGCCTTTGAACCACAGCCGCGCCGCTCGGACGATCCTCATCAAAACCCGTTCGTTGCCAAGCCGGCCGGACGTATAGCAAGCGCGCCGGGGCACACCAAGCCGCCGGCCCGAGCCCATCCCGGATCGTCCCGCAAACCCTCGCAGCGCTGGACAATCCGTCCACGAAGCTGGATCGATAGCGGCATGGGAGCGCTCGGCGGCTATTGCAGTCTCGACAGGACGACGGCCTGGGCGGTCGCCGTCGCGGCGGCTGGTTCGCCGATGACGGCGCCGACGTCATGACGAGCCCGATGGCGAGATCGCCCCGTGGGTTGGCCCCGACACCAGGGCAGCGCACGATCCTGCGCGGGACCGGCCTGCCCGAAGACGGGGCCGAAGAACGGGTCCCCTCCGCCGCCCCGGCCGCCACCGGCATTTGAACGAGGACCGAGATGGATTTCGCGTTGTCCCCCGATCAGGAGGCCATTCAGGAGGCCGTCGGCGCCATCTGCGCCCGCTTCGGCGACGATTACTGGCATCGCCGCGACACCGAGGGCGGTTTCCCGACCGAGTTCTTCAAGGCCATGGCCGAGGGCGGCTTCCTCGGCATCTGCATCCCGGAGGAATATGGCGGCTCGGGCCTCGGCGTGACGGAGGCCGCGCTGATGATGCGCATGATCGCGCGCTCGGGCGCGGGCATGACGGGCGCCTCGGCCGTCCACATCAACGTGTTCGGATTGAACCCCGTCGTCGTCTTCGGCACGGACGAGCAGAAGCGGCGCATGCTGCCCGGCATGGTCGAGGGCCGCGAGCAGGCCTGTTTCGCGGTCACGGAGCCCAATACGGGCCTCAACACGACGCAGCTCAGGACGCGCGCCGTCGCCAAGAACGACCGCTACGTCGTCAACGGCCAAAAGGTCTGGATCTCGACCGCCCAGGTCGCCAAGAAGATCCTGCTGCTCGCCCGCACGACGCCGTTGGAAGACGTGACGAAGCCGACCCACGGCCTCACGCTCTTCTATACCGATTTCGACCGCGACCGGATCAAGGTCCACGAGATCGAGAAGATGGGCCGCAAGGCCGTCGATTCGAACGAACTCTTCTTCGAGGATTTTGAGATCCCGATGGAGGACCGGATCGGCGAGGAGGGCCGGGGGTTCGAATACATCCTGCACGGCATGAACCCGGAGCGGATCCTCATCGCGGCCGAGGCCGTCGGTCTCGGCCAGCTCGCGCTCTCGCGCGCCACCGCCTATGCGAAGGAGCGGCAGGTCTTCAACCGGCCGATCGGCCAGAACCAGGCCATCCAGCACCCGCTGGCCGCGAATTGGATGGAGCTCGAGGCCGCCTGGCTCATGGTGATGTCGGCCGCCTGGCAATACGACAACGGCCTGCCCTGCGGGCCGGCCGCCAACGCGGCCAAGTATCTCGCCGGCGAGGCCGGCTTCAACGCCTGCCAGCAGGCCGTCATGACCCATGGCGGCTTCGGCTATGCCAAGGAATACCATGTCGAGCGCTACCTGCGCGAGGTCATGATCCCGCGCATCGCGCCCGTCAGCCCGCAGCTCGTTCTCTGCTTCATCGCCGAGAAGGTGCTCGGGCTGCCGAAATCCTATTGAGGGGCCGCCCGGTGATCCGACCCGCGGACAGCGTGGACTTCGCCGGCCTGATCAGGCCGGGCGACCTCGTCCTGTGCGGCCAGGGCACGGCGGAGCCGCTGACCCTGACGCGGCGCCTCGTCGCGCAGAAGGATGCGATCGGCCCCTTCACCTGCTTCCTCGGCGCGACGTTCTCGGACACCTTCGCGCCCGAGCGGAGCGCCGGCATCGCGTTCCGCAGCTACGGGGCGATCGGGACGAGTGCTGCCCTGGCGCGGGCGGGCGTTCTGGACGTCCTGTCCTGCCATTACAGCGCCCTCGAACGGGCCTTCCGGACGGGTGCGATGCGCGCCGACGTCGTCCTCCTCCAGGTCGCCCCGCCGCCGCCCGGGCGCTCCGGCTACAGCCTCTCGCTCACCCACGACTACGTGGCCCTCGCCGCTCGTCACGCGCGCCTCGTGATCGCCGAGGTGAACCCGCAGGCGCCCTGGACCCATGGCGCGGCCCTCCCGGAGGAGCGGGCGCCGGACCTCTATGTCGCGGCCGATGCCCCGCCGCAGGAACTCGGAGCGGCCCGCTTCGGGGACACGGAAGCCGCGATCGCGCGCCATGTCGCGTCCCTCGTTCCGGACGGCGCCTGCCTGCAATTCGGCGTCGGGGCGACCCCGGTCGCGGCGCTGTCCGGGCTCGGGGGGCATCGCGATCTCGGCATCCATTCCGGCGTCATCGGCGACGTCTGCGTCGACCTGATCGAACGGGGCGCCGTCACCAATGCCCGCAAGCCCTTCGACCGGGGCGTCACCATCGCCAACACCGTGCTCGGCACGCGCCGCCTGTTCGACCACGTCCACGACAACCCGGCGGTCGCGGTGCATCCGGCCTCGCGCACCCACGATCATGCGACGATCGCCGCGATCCCGAACGTCCGCGCCATCAATTCGGCGATCGAGGTCGATCTCACCGGGCAGGTGAATTCCGAGATCGCCGGCAAGAACTACGTCGGGGCCGTCGGCGGCCTCGTCGATTTCGTCCGAGGGGCGCTCGCGAGCGAGGGCGGGCGTTCGATCATCGCCCTCCCCTCGACGACGAAGGACGGCAGGACGAGCCGCATCTCCGTCGGCATCGGCACCGTGACCGTGGCGAGGAGCGACGCCGACCTCGTCGTCACCGAGCACGGCGTCGCCGACCTCCGCGGGATCGGCCTCGCCGAGCGCGCCCGCCGCATGATCGCGATCGCGGCGCCCGAGCATCGCGAGGCGCTGGAACGCGCCTCGCGCGAGAGGGCCTGACGGGGAACGCCGGAGCGCGGCGAGCGTCCGCTACGGATCGTGCTCCGCACGGCCCCCGGCCGTCACTGTGGCTCCGGCGGCGATTGCAGACCGAAGCGGAAGAGTTTCAGGAATTCGGAAGCGATCTCGTCCGGGGCTTTCGGCCCGCCCGAACGATACCAGACCGACATCCAGTTCACGACGCCGAAGATGAACAGCGCGGCGAGCTTCGGATCGCACGATGCGATGCTGCCATCGCGAATGCCGGCCGCGATCAGGGATGCGACCCCCTCGCTGACGGCGTCGCGACGCCGAGCGATCTCGTCGCGATTGGCCTCCGTCAGGGAGTTGATGTCGAGGAGCACCGCGCAGGATCCCAGATCGTCGAAGAAGCCCATCATGAAGCGCCGGACGTAGACGAGCAGCTTGTCGAGGGCGGGGCCGTCGTGAGCCCGCGCATCCGCGAGCCCCTGCTCGCCGTGGAAGGCCGCGAGCCGATGGCATTCGTAGAGGATCTCCTGCTTGCTGCTGAAGTACTGGTAGAGCGTCGGTTTCGAGACGCCGAGGGCGGCCGCGACATCATCCATCGACGTGTTCGAAAAGCCGCGCTCGTTGAAGGCCACGGCGGCGGCGCGGACGACGGCGTCCCGCTTGCGGCTGCGCTGATCCTCGCGATCGAAAGCTGCCCCGAAGGCCCCGAGACCCTGCCGCGTCATCCGCGTCCCATTCTCAATATCTCCTCGCAGACCCCGTTGCGGAGCAGGATAGCGTGCGCTAGCTTAACGGCAAGGACATAAAACTTTACTGGCGCGTAAAGGGAGGGCGTATGAGCCTCGCGCATTTGGTGATCGACGTCGCGCGCCGGCAACCGGCCGCTCCTGCCGTCAGCTCCGAGACGGCCGACTTGACCTATGGCCAGTTCGCGGATCGCCTGCGGAGCCTCGCAGGGGCATTCCGCGCCGGCGGCTGCCGGCCCGGTGATCGCATCGTCCTCTGGATGGAGAATTGCGGCGAATTCTTCGAGTGCCTGTTCGGCTGCTGGGCGGCCGGCCTCTGCGCCGTGCCGTGCAACGCCAAGCTTCATGCCCGCGAGGTCGCGCATGTGATCGGCGATTGCGGCGCGACCCTGATGATCACCACCCCGGGCCTCGCCGCTCAGGCGGCCGAGGCCGCTCGGGAGAGCGCGTGCCGGGTCGTCTCGACCGGCACTGCCGATTACGAGGCCCTGCTCGCGGAACATCCCGCGGACCTTCATCCGTCGGAGCCCGACGATCTCGCCTGGCTCTTCTATACCAGCGGCACGACGGGCCGGCCGAAGGGCGCGATGCTGAGCCATCGCGTGCTGCTCTTCGCCTGCCAATGCTATTTCGCCGATATCGACGCGCTGACGCCGGACGACGTCAAGCTTCACACAGCGCCCCTGTCCCATGCCTCGGGCCTCTACGGCCTGCCGTTCTTCCTGAAAGGCGCGCGGCACATCGTGCTGCCGGGCTTCGATCTCGACGTCATCGCCGAGACCATCGGCCGGCATCGGAACGTCACCATGTTCGCCGCGCCGACCATGCTGACGCGGCTCGTCAATTCGCCCGTCGCCCGTGCAATCGATCCGGCTCGGATCAAGACGATCTATTACGGCGGCGGCCCGATGTACGTCGCCGACCTGAAGCGTGCGATCGAGATCTTCGGCCCGCGCCTCTATCAGCTCTTCGGCCAGGGCGAATCGCCGATGACGATCACCGGGCTCGACAAGGCCGGCCACGTCTCGCCGGACGGGCCGCCGATCGAGGACCGGCTCGCATCCTGCGGCGTGCCCCGCACGGGCGTTCTCGTCCGGGTCGTCGACGAGGAGGATCGGGATGTGCCGCCGGGCGAGGTTGGCGAGGTCATCTCGAAAAGCGATTGCACGATGCTGGGCTACTGGAACAATCCGGATGCCACCGAGAAGGCCCTGCGCGGCGGCTGGCTGCATACGGGCGATCTCGGCAGCCTCGACGAGCACGGCTACCTGACCCTTCGGGACCGCTCGAAGGACATGATCATCTCGGGCGGCTCGAACATCTATCCGCGCGAGATCGAGGAGGTGCTGCTGCGCCATCCGGCGCTGCTCGAGGTCTCGGTGGTCGGCAATCCGCATCCCGATTGGGGCGAGGAGGTGATCGCCTTCGTGGTCGCGAAGCCCAACGAGACCGTGACCGAGCAGGAACTCGACCGGCTCTGCCTCGACAACATCGCGCGCTTCAAGCGCCCGAAGGGCTATCGCTTCGTCGGGCCGCTGCCGAAGAACAATTACGGCAAGGTGCTGAAGACCGAACTGCGCCGCGTCCTCGCGGAGGAGACGCCCTGATGCGCAAGGTCCTGGTCGCCGGCATCGGCTCCACCCCCTTCGGTCGCCACGGCGACATCGCTATCCAGTCCCTCGCCATCCGGGCCGCCGATGCGGCGATCCGCGAAGCGGGGATCGACCGGCGCGAGATCGGCGCGCTCTATCTCGGCAATTTCGTATCCGGGCCGCTGACCGGCCAGGAGGTGCTGGCGGGTCTCGTGGCGGACGGGCTCGGCCTGGCGCAGATCCCCTGCACGAAGGTCGAGGGCGCCTGCGCCTCCGGCGGCATCGCCTTTCGCCACGCCTATCTCGCCATCGCCAGCGGGCTCTGCGACGTCGCGCTTGCGGTCGGCGTCGAAAAGATGACGCATGCCGATACGGCCACCACCACGGCGGCGCTCAACTGCGCCATGGACAACCGCAGCGACGGGGTCAGCGGGCTCACGTTCCCGGGGCTCTTCGGGCTCGCCTGGCAGGTCCATGCCGAGCGCTACGGCACCCGCCGCGAGCAGGTCTCGGCCGTCGTCACGAAGAACAAGGCGAACGGCCTGCTCAACCCCCTCGCCCAGATGGGCGCGACCCTCGACAACGACCAGATCGTGCAATCGGCGCTGATCTGCGATCCGCTCCGCCTCTACGATTGCTGCCCGACCAGCGACGGCGCATCGGCGCTGCTTCTGGTCGCGGCCGATCGCCGGCCCGACCTCGCGGCGATGCCCGTCGAGGTTCTGGCCGCCGCCCAGACGCGCGGCTCCGCCCGGATCGCCGGCCATCCCGATCTCTGCACCTTCGAGGCGACCGTCGCCGCCGCGCAGGCCGCCTACGCCCAGGCCGGGATCACGGCGCAGGACGTCGATGTCGTCGAACTGCACGATTGCTTCTCGATCGCCGAGATCATCGATGGCGAGGATCTCGGTCTCATGCCCCGCGGCCACGGAGCGGCCTATGCCGCCGAAGGCCGGACGCGGGTCGGCGGCGACGTCCCGATCAACCCCTCCGGGGGCCTTCTGTCCAAGGGCCATCCGGTCGGCGCGACGGGCATCAGCCAGATCTACGAGACCGTCCTCCAGCTCCGGGGCCAGCATCCGAACCAGGTGAGGGATGCCGCGATCGGCCTGACCCACAACCTCGGCGGCACCGGCGTCGCCTGTTCCGTCAACATCCTGAAGCGCCTCGATGCCTGATCCCGTCCTGATCAAAGCCCTGCGCTGCGCCGCCTGCGGCAGGCTCGATCCCGGCCCCCGCGATCTCTGCGAGGCATGCCACAGCCCGGATCTCGAACCGACCGAGCTGCCCGGCGACGGCGCGCTGGTCTCCTGGACCACGATCCGCCGTGCGCCGACGCGCTTCAAGGGCCAGGCCCCCTACGTGATCGCTGTCGTCGATCTCGAATCCGGCCTGCGTCTCACCGGCCGCATCGCGGGCGATCCGGACCGCCTCAGGCTCGCATTGCCGCTGCGGGCGACCGGCGAACACGACGGAGCCTACCTGTTCACGGAGCGCACGACGTGACCGACATCCTCACCGAAACCCGCGGGCCGGTCACGCTGATCACGATCGACCGCGCCGACACGATGAACTCGCTCGATTTCGCGGCGAACGACGCGCTGGTCGAGGCTTGGCGCCGTTTCGATGCCGATCCGGAGGCTCGCGTCGCCGTCATCACCGGTGCGGGCGACAAGGCGTTCTGCGCGGGCGCCGACCTGAAGACCTACACGATCGATTTCGCCAACCGCCCTGCCCCGGAATTCCGCCAGCGCTACACCGACGGTCCCGGCTTCGGCGGCATCACGCGGAATATGGAGATCGGCAAGCCGATCGTCGCGGCGATCAACGGCTTCGCGATTTCCGGCGGGTTCGAGCTCGCCCTCGCCTGCGACATCCGGTTCTGCTCGCCGAATGCCGAGTTCGCGCTGCAGGACGTGAAATGGGGCTTCCATGCCTGCGACGGCGGGTTGATCCGACTGCCGCAGATCGTCGGGCTCGGCCATGCGATGGAGATCGTGCTCTCCGGCGAGAGGATCGACGCCGAGCACGCCTTCCGGATCGGCCTCGTCAACCGCATCCACCCGGCGGATCAGCTCCTCGGCAAGGCGATGGATTACGCCGCCATGCTCGCGAGCCGCGCCCCGCTCCCGCAGCGCTTCGCCAAGGACGTCATGCGACGCTCCGTCGGGATGACGCTCGAGGAGGCTTTGCGGCTGGAATCGCGCTCCTTCTACGACCTCGGCGGGACGCAGGACATTCGCGAAGGCACGACGGCCTTCCGGGAAAAACGAGCCGCCCGGTTCCGCGGCGACTGAGCAACGATAAAGACGACGGGAGGATAATAAGATGAAGCGAGCACGAAGCCTGGCCCTCGCGGCCGCCATCGCCGCGTTCTGCACGAGCGCGCTTGCGCAGGAGACGGTGAAGGTCGGCGTCGTCCAAGGACTGAGCGGTCCGCCGGCGATCACGGATTTCGGCGAATCCTATCTCCAGGGCCTCAAGCTCGCGCTCAAGGACCATCTGGCGAAGAGCCCGAAGACCAAGATCGAACTCGTCGTCTATGACGACGAAGCCAATCCGCAGCGCGCCGTGTCCGTCGTGCAGCGCCTCGTCCAGAACGATCGCGTGCCGGTCGTCGTCGGCACCGTCAGCAGCGGCAACGTCCTGGCTTTCGCGCCGATCCTGCAGCGCGCCGGAATCCCGCTCGTCGCGGGTCCGTCGATCGCGACGCCGATCACGACCCAGTTCATCGACCAGAAGCCGAGCTACATCTTCCGCTGCTCGATGGTCGAGAAGTTCCAGATCGAGGCGATCCTCGACTGGGGCGTGAAGACCTTCAAGAAGATCGGGCTCGTCCATTCGACGACCGGCTACGGCAGCGTCACCGCGAAGGAGGTCGAGGCCGGCCTGAAGGCGCGCGGCCGCGAACTCGTGGCGACGGAGGCTGCCGCGCCCGGCGTCAACGACCTCACGCCGCAGATGATCAAGATGCGCGATGCGGGCGCCGAGCTCGTGCTCAACTTCCACGAATCCTTCGAGCTGGTCTATCGGCCGATGGCCCGTCTCGACTACCGCCCCGTCATCGCCGGCAACTGGGGCCTGTCCTCGCTCAAGGTCGAGCAGATCGTCGGGCGGGAGGCGATCGAGGGAACCGTGATGGGTCAGGCGCTCGATCTCGCCGATCCGAAGGCCAAGGCGTTCGACGACCGGATGCGCAAGGAATACGGCAGCGATTATCGCTGGCCCGTTCTGGCTGCGCTCGGCTACGACACCGGCCAGGTCGTCTTCGCCGCCGTGGAGAAGGTCGGCAAGAGCGACCCCAAGGCGATCCGCGACGCGCTCGAGGCGATCGACGGCATCGCCGCCATCTCGGCGACGCCGGCCAAGCCGTTTTCGCCCACCGATCACGAATGCCTCGACAAGGAGCATGTCTTCCTCGGCGTCTGGAAGGGCGGCCAAGTCGTCAGGCTGAAATACTGATCGGCGGAGCGGGCGGACAGGGCGACGCGAATGTCTTTCACGAATGCGCTTCAGCTTCTGATCAGCGGCATCGCGGTCGGCGCCATCTATACGCTGACCGCGAAGGGGCTCTTCATCGCGCATCTGGCGACGCACCGGCTGAATTTCGGCCAGGGCGACTTCCTGATGGTCGGAGCCTACCTGTCGCTCGGTCTGCTGCTCGCGGGCGTCCCGGCGCCCCTCGTGCTCCTGGCCGTGCTCGCCGCGATGGCGATCCTCGGCTGGGGGCTGGAGCGCGTCGCGATCCGCCCCCTCGACCGAGCCGGGGACCAGACGGGCGGCTACGCCTGGGTGCTGACCACGGCCGGCTGCGCCCTGATCCTGCAGAACGTGGTCGAACTCGTCTGGGGGAAGTCCGCCCAATACGCGCCGCCGATCTTCTCGGCGACGCGCAACAACGTCGTGCGGATCGGCGAGGTCGGCATCTTCGTCGAGGAGCTGGCCATCATCCTCGTCGCCTTCCTCGCCGTGACGGCCTTCTACGTGTTCCTGTTCCGGACGCGATGGGGGAAGGCGATCTATGCGGTCGCCTTCAATCCCGAGGCCGCCGCCCTCCTCGGGGTGAACGTCAAGGGCACGGTCATCCTCGTCTTCGTGCTGGCCTCGATGCTCGCGGGCATCTCGGGCTTCCTCGTCGGGCCGCTCGTTTCGGTGCAGCCGCATATGGGTCTCGTCTTCACCATCAAGGCCTTCGCGGTCGCCTCCATCGGCGGTTTCAGCAATCCGCTCGGCCTGCTCGCGGGCGGGCTCCTCTTCGGCATCGCCGAGGCCTATTCGAACTATTTCGACAGCGCCTTCGGCGATCTCTATCCGCTGATCGCCGTGCTGATCCTCCTCGCGTTCCGGCCGACCGGCCTCTTCGGCACGAGAGCCGCCGATGTCCGCTGACACCCGCCTGCGCCTCGTCGGCTACGCGGCCGCAGCCCTCCTGATCGTGCTGCTGCCGTCGCTCGCGCCGAACCCCTTCTACGTCCATCTCGGCCAGATCTACGCCTATACGGCGATCGCCGTGATCGGCCTCAACATCCTGCTCGGCCTGTCCGGCCAGATGTCTCTCGGCCATGGCGGCTTCTACGCGATCGGCTGCTATGCGACGGCGATCCTCGCGACGACGCTCGGCTGGCCGATCGGCCTGACGGCGCTCGCCGGATTGCTGCTGACGCTCCTCGCGGGCCTCGCGGTCGGCATGGTCGCGCTCCGGACCCGCGGGCTCTATCTCGCGATGGCGACGCTCGCCTTCGGCTTCATCGTCGAGATCCTGGCGCAACGGTGGGTCGGCCTCACCGGCGGCACGATGGGGCTCATGGCCATCCCCCAGATCGATTTCGGCAACTTCGCCATGGGGCCGACCTACTTCTTCTGGGTGGCCGCCGGCCTCCTGCTCCTCTGCCAGATCGGCAGCGACTATCTGTTCGGGTCCGCCACCGGCCGGCGTCTGCGGGCCATCAAGGAGAGCGAGGCCTTCGCTCAGACGGTGGGGCTCAACGTCCCGGCGTGGCGCATCGGCATCTTTGCGGCGAGCGCGGTCTTCGCGGGCCTCGCGGGCATCCTGTTCGCGCACCAGAGCGGCTTCGTCTCGAGCGACGCCTTCAACATCCGCCTGACCATCGGCCTGCTGATCGCGGCCGTCATCGGCGGGCTCGGCAATAGCTGGGGGCCGCTGCTCGGGACCGCCGTTCTGCTCGGACTGACCGAGACCATCGCGAGCCTGCATCAATACGGCCCGATGATCTACGGCTCGATCCTGCTCGCCGTGCTGCTGCTCGTGCCGGAGGGCCTGGTCGGTCTCTTCCGCCGTCTCGCCGGCAAGCGGCGGCAGGACGCGGCGGTCGAGACGGCCCCGGCGCGGCCGGCCTACGAGATCGAGAGCGCCCAGCCGCGAGACCTCGTCGTGGAGGGGCTGTCCAAGAACTATGCGGGCGTCTCGGCCCTGACGACCGTGTCGCTGTCGATCGCGCCCGGCCAGGTCCATGCCCTGATCGGCCCCAACGGAGCCGGCAAATCCACTTTCATCAACGTCGTGGCGGGCCTGTACCGGCCGAGCGCAGGGCGGATCCTGCTCGGAGGCGAGGATGTGACGGCGCTCGCGGCCCATCAGCGGGCGCGGCTCGGCCTCGTCAGGACCTTCCAGAACCTCCAGTTGATCGGCGGGGTCGACGTTCTTGCGAACGTCATGCTCGGCATGCGCGCCCGCGACGGCATCGTCACCGACGTCGCCCGCTGGTTCACGGGGCGGGGCCACGAGGCGGGCGAACGCGAAGAGGCGCTCGCGATCCTCGAACTCGTGGGGCTCGGGCCCTACGCCCATCACCTGCCCAAGGACCTCGCCTACGGTCATCGGAAGCTGGTCGAGCTCGCCCGCGCCATCGCGCAGCGCCCCTCCGTGCTCCTTCTCGACGAGCCCGTGGCCGGCCTGAACCCGCTGGAGGCCCAGGCGATCGCCGGGATCGTGCGCCGGCTCAAGGAGGCCGGGATCACCGTGCTCGTCGTCGAGCACAACATGGATTTCGTGATGGGCATCGCCGACACGATCACGGTCCTGGATTTCGGCCATGCGATCGCCGCCGGCCTGCCGGCCGCCATCCAGGCCGATCCGGCGGTCCTGCGCGCCTATCTCGGACAGGAGACACAAGCGGCGTGATCACGTTGGAGAACGTTTCCGCGGGCTTCGGCGTCGTGCAGGTGCTGCACGACGTCTCGCTCGCCGTTCCGGCCGGGCGTCTCGTCTCGGTGATCGGGGCCAACGGCGCCGGCAAGACCACCTTGCTACGGACGATTTCCAACGTCGTCCGGCCCAGTGCCGGGCGCATCGTGTTCGACGGCACTCCGACCATGGCGTCCGAGCCGCATCGGCTGGCCCGCGCGGGGCTCGTCCATGTGCCGCAAGGCCGGCAGATCGTCCCTACGCTGAGCGTGCGGGACAACCTGCTGATCGGCGCCCAGCGCGTCGCGGGGCTGGGCGCAGCCGAGATCGAGACCGGGCTGGCCCGCGAGTTCGCGCGCTTTCCGGTGCTGGACAAGAGGCAGGACATTCTCGGAGGCAACCTGTCCGGCGGCGAGCAGCAGATGCTCGCGGTCAGCCGCGCCCTCATGATGCGACCGAAGCTCCTGATGCTGGACGAGCCGTCTCTCGGCCTGGCTCCGCAGGTCGTGCGCACCATTCTCGACGCATTGAGGAGCCTGGCCGATGGCGGCCTCGCCATCCTCCTGGTCGAGCAACTGGCTCACCTCGCGCTCGAGATCGCCGACGAGGGGCATGTGATGCAGCGCGGTCGCGTCGTCATCTCCGGGCCGGCCGAAGACCTCAGGAAAAGCCGATCGCTGATCGACAGCTATCTGGGATAGCCGGGCCAAAGGTCGACCCAGCCCGCCGCGGAGCGGACCGGGCTCGGAGGCGCCGAAGGCTCCGCGCCGGCCTCCTCCGGCTACGCGATGGGGTCGATCACCGCATGGTCGCGACGGAGCGGCGCGGTTCGCGCCGGGCCACCCGTCGCCCATCATCGCCGAGGGTTCACTCGGGCGTCTGCGGCGTGGTCATCACCGACCGCGCCCATTTCTCCAGCCACCAGCCATAGGGCTTCGGCCAGCGGACGAAGTCGTCGTCCAGCCCCATCTCGTGCACCGCGTGAAGCGCCCAGAACGGGTCGAAGAGCATCCGGCGGCCGATCGCGATCAGATCGGCCTTGCCCTCCTGGAGGATCTGCTCGGCCTGGGCCCCGGAATGGATCATGCCGACAGCCATCGTCGGCACGCCGACCTCGTTGCGGATCCGGTCCGCGAACGGAACCTGATAGCCCGGCCCGCGCGCGAGGCTCGCATTCGTCGCGCCCCGCAGCAGATTGCCCCCCGAGGAGCAATCGATCAGATCGATCCCGCGGCTTTTGAGTTCTGCGGCGAGGACGACGCTGTCGTCGAGCGTCCAGCCGCCCTCGACCCAGTCCGTGGCCGAGATGCGCGCGATGATCGGCACGCTCTCCGGCAGGGCCGACCGGAGGTCCTCGGCGATCTCCAGCGGCAGGCGCATCCGCTTCTCCAGCGAGCCGCCGTAGATGTCCTCGCGCTTGTTCGCGAGCGGCGTGAGGAAGCTCTGCAGAAGATAGCCGTGCGCGAGATGGATCTCGATGACGTCGAAGCCGGCCTGCAGCGCACGCTGCGCGGTCGCCACGAAATCCGCCCGCAGGCGCGCGATGTCGTCGAGCGACATCGCGTCCGGTATCGGCCAGCCTTCCGCGAAGGCGATCGCCGAGGGCCCCTCGGGGACCCACAGCTCCTCGCCGCGCGCGATGTCGTCCGCCGTCAGGGCGCCGTTGCCCTGCCAGGCGCGCTGGGCGCTGCCCTTGCGGCCTCCGTGGTTGATCTGGATCGCGGCCTTGGCGCCGAAGCTGTGGATTCCGGCGACCAGCCGGCGCATCCCCTCGATCTGCCCGTCGTGCCACAGCCCGAGGCAGCCATTGGTGATGCGCCCGCGCCGGGAGACGGCCGTCTGCTCCACGACCACCATCCCCACTCCGCCCATGGCGACCTTGTGGTAGTGCGTCAGATGGAACTGGTTCACCTCCCCTTCGTCGGCGGCGTACATCGCCATCGGCGACATGACGATCCGGTTGGGGAGTTCGACGCCTCGCAGCGTGAACGGCTCCAGCAGCTTGATGGAGGCGGGCGCCGGCTCGGATTGCGCAAGCATCATCGGGGCAGGTTTCTCATCGAAGGATGGCAGCGGAGGTAGGGCGGCGGCACGCGCATGGTGCCCTGCAGCTCGGCGGCCGCGTGCCAGGCCCAGCGCGGATTGAACAGCATGCCGCGCCCGATCGCGATGAGATCGGCCTGGCCCGCTTCGAGGACGTCGTTGGCGAGTTGCGGATCCGACAGCATGCCGACGGCCACGGTCGGGATGCCGCTGCGCCGGCGGACCTCTTCCGAGAAGGGCACCTGATAGCCGGGGCCGACGGCGATCTTCTGATCCGGCGAGGTGCCGCCGCTCGACAGCGCGACGTAATCGCAGCCGAGATCCTTCAGCCGCTGCGAGAACACGACCGAATCCTCGAGGTCCCAGCCGTTCTCGACCCACTCGGTCGCGGAGATGCGCACGCCCATCGGCTTACCGGCCGGCCAGGCCGCCCGAAGCCGCCGGAAGATCTCGAGGGGGTAGCGCATCCGCCCCTCGCGATCGCCGCCCCATTCGTCCTGCCGCGTGTTGCTGAGCGGCGAGAGGAAGTTGTTCAGGAAATAGCCGTGAGCGCAGTGCAGCTCGATGAGGTCGAAGCCCGCCTGGTCGGCACGTCCCACGGCCGCCACATAGGCGTCGGCGATCCGCTCGAGATCCGCCGGCGACGGCGCGATCGGCGCCTCGCGGCCCGGATAGGGGCAGTCGCTGGCGCCCCAGATCGCCCAGCCGCCGTCCTTGCTCGTCAGCGCGTCGACGCCCGTCCAGGGCGGCGCCACGGACGCCTTCCTGCCCGCATGGGCCAACTGGATGCCGACCATCCCGCCGGCGGGACGCCGGAAGAAATCGACGACGCGCTTCAGGCCCGCGATATGGGCATCGTCCCACACGCCGAGGCAGTTCGGGGACACGCGCCCTTCCGGCAGGACGGCCGTGGCTTCGAGGACGGTGAGCCCCGCTCCGGACGCGGCGAACGTGCCGTAATGCATCAGGTGCCAATCGGTGACGTGGCCGTCATTGCCGGCCGAGTATTGCGCCATCGGCGAGACCACGATGCGGTTCGGCAGCGTCAGATCGCGAAGCGTGAAGGGTTGAAAGAGCAGGTCCATGCGTTTTGCCATCCTCGAGAATGAACGGGGCCGCCGTCAGTCCGTCAGCGCGCGGCAGGAACCGCGCAGGACGAGTTCGGTGGCCAATTCGATGCGCAGCGGCGACGTCAGGGCCTCGCCGGAGCCGATCCGATCCAGCAGCGCTTCGGCTGCGAGGCGGCCCAGCGCCATCGCGTCGTAGCGAACGGCGGTGATGGGCGGGGACGCCATCGTGGCGAGATCGGTATCGTTGCTGCAGATCAGCGAAACATCGTCCGGATAGGACTTGCCGAGATTGCGAAGCCCCGAGACGACGCCCGGCAGCAGGCGGACCCCGAGCGACAGAACGGCCGTCGGCGGGTCCCGCATCCCCAGCAGGACGCTCATCTGCCGGTATCCGTATTCGGACGCGAAACTGTCGAGCTTCATCAGGTCGTCGTCGGGGGCCATCCCGCGCGCGGCCAGCGAATCCTGGAACGCCCGCATGCGGTCCCGCGCGACCCGCGTTCCGCGCCCGCCCGTGATGACGGCGATCCGGCGATGCCCTAGTCCGAGAAGGTAGTCGGTCGCCTGCCGGATGCCGTTGTAATGGTCCGCTCCGACCGACATCCCGCCGATCGGCAGCTCTCTTTCCATCATCACATACGGCATGCTGGCCCGAGACACCGTCTGATTGACCTCGGCGTCGCCCTCCCGCTCCACCGTGAGGATCATGCCGTCGGCCCGGCGCCGCTTGAACAGGTTGATGAGTGCGACCTCCTTGGCGGCCTGACCGTCGCTGCTGGCCGTGACCAGCAGGTAGCCGCGCGCGGACAGGACCTCCTCCGCGCCCTTCGTCATCATCGCGTAGAGCGGATTTCGGATATCGGAGAAGATGAAGCCGATCATGCGCGAGGACGATGCGCGGATGGTCTGCGCGGCCAGGTTCGGGCTCCAGCCGAGTTCGTCGATCGCCTTCTGCACCTTGGCGGCGATGGCCGGCTTGACACCCGGCACGCTGTTGATCACCCGCGAGACCGTGCCGATGGACACCCCGGCCCGCGCCGCGACGTCCTGCGCCGTGATGCGCCCGCCCGCGATACCCCCCTGCCCCTTCTTGCCTGCCATCGTCCTCGGTCTCCGCCCGCCGCTCGCCGCGCTTCAGCTTCCGTGACGCTGCGGACGCGGCCTGGTGGCGTCGTCAGAGCCCTTCAGCGAAGAGCCTCTCGAAATCCCGCTTCGACGTCGTGCGCGGGTTCCAGCGATTGTAGCCGGCTCGCACGCAGAGCTCGGCGAGCTCCGGGATGTGCTCCTTCTTCACGCCGACATCGGCGAGATGGCGCGGGATCCCGAGTTCCGCGCAGAGATCCTGGATCGCCACGACCGCCGCCTGCGCGCCGTCCGTCTGGCTCAGGCCCTCGACATGGCACCCCATCGCACGCGCGATCTCGACATACTTGGCGGGATTCGCAATCGCGTTGAAACGGGCCACGACCGGCAGGCAGAGCGCGTTCGAGAGCCCGTGCGGGATGTGATACTTGGCGCCGACGAAGCGGGCCATGCAGTGCACGTTGCCGAGGCCGGTTTGTCCGAAGGCCATTCCCGCCAAGGCCGAGCCGGTCAGCATGGCGAGCGCGGCCTCGGCATTCTCCGGATTGGCCACCAGCGGTCCGATATTCGCCGAGATCAGGCGAAGCGCGTGCAGGTTGACGGCGTCGGTGAACGGGTTCGCGTTGCGGGAAATATACGACTCGAACGCGTGGACGAAGGCGTCCAGCCCGGAATGGGCGGCGACCGTCGTGGGAACCGTGCGCAGCGCCAGGGGGTCGAGGATCGCCACGCGGGCCGGATTGAGCGACGCGTGGCGGATCGACATCTTCAACCCGCGCTGCGTGTCGCTGATCACGCAGGAGCCCGAGACCTCCGAGCCGGTGCCGGCCGTGGTGGGAACCGCGATCAGCGGCAGCGGCGGGACCGAGAACTTCTCGATGCCCTCGTAGTCGTGGATGCGCCCGCCATTGGTGCTGACGATCGCCACGGCCTTGGCGACGTCGATCGTGGAGCCGCCGCCGATGGCGAGGACCAGTTCCGAACCGAGCGCGCGGCTGAGATCGAGAGCCTCGGCGACCGACGTGTCGCTCGGATCCGGCTCGATGTTCGAGAAGATCTCGAAGCCCGCGCCCGCTTTGCGGAGCATCTCCAGCACGTCCGCCACGAAGGCCGTCTCGACAAGCGCCGGGTCGATGGTCAGCAGGACCTTCCTCGCGGCGAAGTCCGCAAGGATGCCGTCGAGCTGCTTGTAGCTTCCCGATCCCATGACGATGCGCGTCGGGCAGAAATAGGACGATTGGGCGAGCAGCATGACCAGGTGCGCTTTCTGAGACATTTCACCGAGCGGCCGCCGATCGCGCGGCAGCCGCGTCGATCACGGATTTCAGGGGTTCAGGACGATCAGACGCTCGAGGGACATCTCCACCGCGGCATAGGCAGGCCCTTCCTTGCCGAAGCCGCTCTCCTTGACGCCGCCGAAGGGCATGACGTCGGCGCGGGCCGACGACGTCTCGTTGATCTGCACGGTTCCGAAGCGAAGCGTGCGCATGGCCTGCATCGCAATGTCCATGTTCTTGGTGAAGACGCCCGCGGCAAGGCCGAACGGGGTGTCGTTGGCGCCGTCGATCGCCTGTTTCAGGTCCTTGAACGGCCGCACCACGATCAGCGGCGCGAAGGCCTCGCGGCACCAGGCCTCGCAGCTCTCGGGCACGTCGGTGAGGACCGCCGGCGTGATCACGCTTCCCTCGCGGGTGCCGCCGCAATGGAGCGTCGCGCCGGCCGCGACGGCGTCGCGGATCCAGGCCTCGCCGCGCTCGGCCGCCTGCAGGCTGATGAGCGGGCCGACCTTGGTGGCCTCGTCGCGGGGATCGCCCGCCTTCAGGCCGCGCGCCAGCTCGGCCAGCGTCCCGACCACGGCCTCGTAGATCGATTCATGAACGTAGAGACGCTGCACCGAGGTGCAGACCTGCCCGGCCTTGCGCAGCCCGGCATTGGCGATCTTGGGCAGCGCGACCGACAGGTCCGCATCGGCGCAGACGATCGTCGAGGCGATCGACCCGAGTTCCATCTGGGTCCGGCGCAGGCCCGCATGCTGCTGGATGATCTTGCCGACGCGCGTGCTGCCCGTGAACGTGTAGAAGGCGACGTCCGGGTTCCGCAGGAGCGCCTCACCGACGTCGCCGTTCCCGTGGACGATGTGCAGGAAGCCCTTGGGCATCCCGGCTTCGAGCAGCAGCTCGCCCAGAATGCCGGCCGTCAGCGGGGTGAGCGAGGACGGCTTGAGCACGGTCGGGTTGCCCGCGGCGAAGCTCGGGCCGATCTTGTGCAGCACCGTGTTCAGCGGCGAGTTGAAGGGCGTGATCGCGCAGACGACGCCGATCGGGTCGCGGACGGTGAAGCCGATCCGCCTCTCCGAGCCGGGATGGGCGCCGAAGGGTACGACATGGCCGCACAGGGTCTTGGCGGTCTCGGCCGAGAGTTCCAGCGTCAGCTTGGCGCGGGACACCTCGCTGGCGGCATCGATCAGCGTGAAGCCCGCTTCCGAGACCATCGAATCGACGAAGCGATCCTTGTAGGCGTCGAGCAGCCGGGCGGCCCGATACAGGATCTCGGCCCGCTCATGAGGCGCCGGCACGCCCGCCTCCAGCGCGGCCAGGGCCCGCGCCACCGCGAGGTCGGCGAGTTCGACGGAGGCCGCGCAGACCTCCGCGATCAGCTTGCCGGAGAAGCGATCGTGAACCGGAAAGCGGGTCGGCGTTTCGACCCATTCGCCATCGATCAGCAGCCTGTCTTGATTGCTCGCTCGAGCCATGTCTCTCAACTTCCATACGGGATGGGGTTAGGCCCTCACGGGCGTGTCGATGGCGTCAGGGGCGCAAGCGACACGTCCCAGATCCCGTTCAGGCCAGCGACGGGCGGGAAGCGATCGCGCAACTTCGGATCGTGCCCCGGAATGATGTGATCGGGTGTCTCGGCGAGACGCTCCAGGAACCGAAGCCCGTCCAGATACTCGCGCACGTCGACGATCACGGGATAGGGGTTGGAGAGTT
Organism: Enterovirga rhinocerotis; assembly: GCF_004363955.1. Taxonomy (GTDB): domain Bacteria; phylum Pseudomonadota; class Alphaproteobacteria; order Rhizobiales; family Beijerinckiaceae; genus Enterovirga; species Enterovirga rhinocerotis. The sequence goes on along the minus strand of NZ_SNZR01000011.1, from coordinate 461,014 downwards.
CGCCGTTGGCGTAGAAATGCATCGCGTCGGAGGCGAGGACCACCTTGCCGCGCTCCGTCGCGACCTCGACGATCTGCAGGCCCGGCGCGTGGCCGCCGACGGGATGGATCCACACGCCAGGCACGATCTCGGAGGCCTCGCTCGTGAAGCTCACCCGCCCCGCATAGAGCGCCCGCAGAACGGTGCAGACCTGTTCGACGTCGTAGGGCCGCCGAAGCGGCTCATGGCACATGCTGCAACCCGTCGCGTGCGCCATCTCCGTCTTGTGGACGTGGATGCGGGCATTCGGAAACTTCTCGAGGTTCCCGAGATGATCCCAGTGCATGTGGGTGACGACGACGTCAGACACGTCTTCCGCCCGGATGCCCAGATCGGCGAGCCCCTCGGTGATGCAGCGGTGGAAGATGTGGCCGCGCCTGTCGCAGGTCTCCTTGTCGCAACCGCTGTCGATCAGACAGACCCGATCGTCCGACACGGCGACCCAGCAATAGAAGTCGAGCGGCATCGGCATGTCGTGGAAATCGACGGCCGACATGAAGTTGTGCTGCGCGCGCCGCGTCGGAGGGCTCTCGGCATAGAGCATCGTGTACAGGCGATAGGCCGGCGTCTTCGACGGTGCGGACGACATCACAGATACTCCTCCGCCAGTGCCGCGCTGCGCAACTCGGCCACCGGACCCTCGCGCAGGATCGCCCCGCCCCGCATCACGTAGCCGCGCGTCGCGACCTTGAGAGCCGGAACCGCCATCTGCTCCGTCATCAGCACGGTCACGCCGGACTTGCTGAACTGGCGGATGGCATCGGAGATCTGCTGGATCCAGACGGGAGCGAGGCCGAGAAACGGCTCGTCCAGCAGCAGAAGCTTCGGCGATGCGCTCATCGCGCGGGCGATCGCGACCATCTGCTGCTGGCCGCCCGAGAGATAGCCCGCGAGATCGTCGGACTTGTCCCGGAGCATCGGGAACAGGGTCGCGAGCTTGTCGTAGACGTCGGCCTGAGCGGCCCGGCCGATGCGCGAGGCACCCGCGAGCACGTTGTCGCGGACGGTCATGGTCGGGAAGACGCGGCGGCCTTCGGGGGAATAGCCGATGCCGTGGCCGGCACGCATGGAGGGCGCGACCTTCGCGAGATCGACTCCCTCGAACGTCATGCTGCCGCCGGCGGTCGGGACCATGCCGATGATCGCGTTGATCAGGCTCGACTTGCCGGCGCCGTTGGCTCCGACGAGGATGACCGTCTCCTCCTTCGGCACCGTGATCGAAATCTTGTCGAGCGCGAGGATGCCGCCGTAGCGGACCGTGAGATCGCGGATCTCAAGCATCGGCCAAATCCTCCTCGTCCGCCGTGCCCAGATAGGCCTCGATGACGTCGCGGCGGGACAGGACCTCCGCCGGGGGGCCTTCCGCGATCAGCCGTCCACCGTCCAGAACCGCGATGCGCGGGCATAGCCGTTTGACGAGTTCCATGTCGTGCTCGACGAGAAGCACGCTCGCGCCGAGCTCGCGCACGACGGCCGCGACGTAATCGTCGATGAAGAACCGCTCGCTGCGCTCGAGGCCGGCGGCCGGCTCGTCCAGGAGGAGCACGCCGGGCTTCGTCAGGATCGCCATGATCAGGCCGAGCATCTTCTGCATCCCGTAGGGCAGCGTGTCGGACAGGTGATCGAGGCGGGCGAGCAGTCCTGCGCGGTCGAGCAGCGCCCGGACATAGGGCTCGTCCATCCGCAGGTTGCTGCCGGAGAACATCTGCGCCCGGCGCAGATTCTCCTCGACCGTTCCCGACTTGAACGTCTTGGTCTGCTGGAACGTCCGGACGACGCCGAGCTTGGCGCGCTTGGCGAGACTGACGCCGGTGACGTCGCCTCCCCGCAGCCGGACCCGTCCGGCGGTCGGTTCGAGCTGTCCGGAGAGGATGTTGATGAGCGTGGTCTTGCCGGCACCGTTGGGGCCGATGACCCCGACGATCTCCTTGTCGCCGAGCGACAGGGAGACGTCGGCGAAGACCGTGTTGCCGCCGAACCGCTTCGAGACGTTGTCGGCCTGCAGGACGGCGGAGCCGCTGGGAGCGGGGTCGCGCATGGGATCAGCCCTTGTCTAGGATGCGGTGAGGCGCGAGGCCTTCGGCTTCGGCCGAAGCTTCTCCACGACCCCGACGATCCCGCCCTTGGCGAAGATCACGGCAACGATCAGCAGGATGCCGAACAGGCCCTGCGACACCTCTCCTTGCAGGCTGAAGAGATTGGAGGCCCAGACCAGGAGGGCCGCCCCGACGAGCGGGCCGAGGATGGAGGCCTGGCCGCCGACGATCGTGTAGGCGACGTAGTTCACCGACGAGAGCGCCGAGAACGAGCTCGGATGCGCGGTCATGAGCATCTCGACGAGGGCGAACCCCGCCAGACCCGCGATGCCGGCGGACACGCAGAAGCCGTAGATCTTGTACTTCCAGGCGAGCAATCCGAGGCTCTGGCCGAGCAGCTCGTTCTCCCGGATCGACTCGAATTGCGGACGGAACACCCGCGTCAGCGCGACCGTGATGGCCGTGGCGAGCAGGGCCAGCGCCGTGCACATGAAGAGGATGCTGGTGCTGTCCTCGATGGGGCGCCCGAACGCGACCACGGCGGGCAGGCCGGCGATGCCGTTGGAGCCGCCGGTGAGACGGGGCGTCTCGAACAGCAGCAGCGGCATGATCTCCGCCAGCACGAAGGTGACGAGGACGAAATAGACGCCGCGCATCCTCAGGACCAGAAAGCCCAGCGGGATCGCGACCAGGAAGGGAATGCCGAAGGAGGCCGCGACGAGGAGGAAGACATCCGTCACGTCGTGCCGAACGCTCAGGATCGCGGCCGTATACCCGCCGATCGCCATGAAGGCGGGGACCGCGAAGATCATCAGATCCATGCGCAGCATGATGTAGACGCTGAGCGCGCCCATCACGCCGATCATGATCTGCGTCAGCAGCGAAACCGTCGCGGCGTTCGAGACGAAGAACGGCAGGGCCAGCGCCGAGACCATCACGGCGAGCGCGATGAGCTCCGCCGCGCCGATGCGGCTCAGAAGAGAGGTTTTCGTCTGCATCGGTCAGGCTCCGCGGGCCGTGCGGCCGTACAGACCCGTCGGCCGGACCAGGAGCACGATCAGGACGAGCACGAACAGCATCAGGGCGCCTTTCGAGCCCCCGAGATAGACGGCGGCATAGGCCTCGATCATTCCGACCAGGAAGGCGGCGAGGGTCGCGCCGCCGAGGCTGCCGAGGCCGCCCAGGATCACCACCAGGAACGACGCGGCCAGGACCGGCTCGCCGGCATGGGGCGTCAGCGAGAGGATCGGCGTCACGAGGGCGCCGGTCATTCCGGCAAGGCCCGTCGCCAGCGCGAAGGCCAGCGGGAACATCAGCCGCGCCCGGATCCCCAGCGCCTCCGCGACGGCCCGGTCCTCCGACAGGGCGCGGAGGCTGCGGCCGAAATTCGTCCGGTAGATCAGCGCATACGCCACGCCGATCGCCGCGAAGCAGATGGCGAAGACGATGATGTTGGCCAAGGGCACGATGATGCCGAGGAACCGCACAACGCCCTGCACCGGGAACTGGAACAGCGGCGCGTCCGGCCCGAAGACCAGCACGATGCCGGTCGTGATCACGAGCGAGAAGCCGAGCGTGAGGATGAGGGTGGAGAGGTGATCGTCGATCACCCGCTCCAGGAGGAGCAACTCGAAGAGATAGCCCAGCGCGGCCGTGGCCAGGGCGGCGGCGAGCACCGCCACCGGGTAGGGCAGCCCGGCCATGCTGACGCAGGCATAGGCGACATATCCGCCGAGGAGGTAGAATCCCCCGTGGGCGAAGTTCACGACCCCGATGATCCCGAAGATCAAGGTGAAGCCCAGCGCCAGGAGCGCGTATTGCGCCCCCAGCGACAGGCCGATCAGGCCGGCCGAAACGATCTCTACCACTGTTGCTACCTCGGGTCCGGGATCATTCGTCGGTGGGCGCTTCGACGCGCAGGTCGGGCTTGTGCTCGCCGTTCTCGATCAGACCGATGCCGAAGGGCAGGGAAAGCTCCTGACGGATCCCGTAGGTCTTCTGGCCGATCCACTTGCCCTCGCCGAGGTTCGGGTCGGAGACCTGCAGCACGCGCAGCGCCTCGGCCACCTTTTCGGCGTCCTTGTGGGTTCCGGCCTTCTCGATCGCCTGGGTCAGCGCGCGTCCGCCCGCCACGAACAGGTAGAAGAAGTTGTTCTCCGGCGGCTCTGCCTTGAGCAGGGACCTGTAGTCCTGCTGAAGCTTGCGGACCTTCTCGTCGATATAGACCGGCTCGAACCAGTAGAAGTTACGAACGACATCCTTGCCGCCCGCGATGCGCAGGATTTCCTCCGTGCCGGGGCCGCCGAGGCGCCCGATCACGCCCTGATAGCCTGCCTGACGGAGCTGCTTGATGAGGATGCCCGCATCGCCGGGCGGCGTCGAGACCGTATCCACCACGTCCGGATTGGCCGAGATGATGCGGGTCACGATCGGCGCGAAGTTCGTCGTACCGCGCTGGTAGTACTCGAGCCGCGTCGTCACGCCGTTGTTCTTGTAGACCTCGGCCGCAACCTCGGCGACATCGGTCCCGGCCTGATCGTTCGGAGCGATCGTCAGAGCCGACTTGATCCCGAACTTCTCCTTGGCGAGCTTGACGATCGGATCGCCCCAGGCCGCCGGGCCGGGACCCATGTGGAACGTCAGCGGCCAGCGCGGGCCGATGGCATCGCGCGCATAGCTGTCGCTGAACATGATCATCTTGTTGCGGTTCGCGAGCGGCTTCATGCCGGTCACTTCGGGCGAGCCCATCGGCCCGAGGATGAACTTCACGCCGAGGCTGGCGAAGTTGTTGGCAGCCGCGGCTGCTCCCTCGGCCGTGTACTTCGTGTCGATCGAGACGACCTGCAGCTTGCAGGTCTCGCCGCCGACCTTGAGGCCGCCGCGCTGGTTGGCCTCGGCGGCGACGAATTCGGCCGCTCCCTTGATGGCCATGCCCCACTGGGTCGCCGCACCCGAGAGCGGGCCAGCCGCGCCGATCTTGAATTCGCAGGCCTGTGCGCCGCCGGCGACGGTCAGGGCGATCAGAGATACCGCGATGCGTTTCGCTGCTTTTGTCTGCAACCTACTTCTCCCTTTCGATATCGGTAACGACCGTTGCGATTTTTTGAAACGCTTCAATTCGAACGAACGAAAGCCACATCCGATCGGCATCGTCAAGCGGGCCCCGCAAATCCCTGCGCAATCAACGCCGCCGAGGACCCATCTCGCACCTCGTCAAGACGCCACGATACGCCACGAGGCGAGCGAAAGCGCAAAAATATGAAACGCTTCATCATGCCTTGTGGATGATCGGACGCTCGTGTTCGGCCGGGCCGACGGCGGTGAACACCACCCGGCGAACGGCGACGCCGCATCTCGAAGACATCGGGATGGAGACGCCCGCACCTACGCCGATCCAGTCTTGACACGTTCTAAGATATATATGTATACACTTGCATACTAGTCGCCCCAACGGGCTCCCCCACGATCCCCCACCGCCCCCACATGCCCTCCGACGAAACCTCGTACGACGTCCTCGTGATCGGGGGCGGGAACGCCGCCCTCTGCGCCGCCATCAGCGCCCGCCGCGAAGGCGCGCGCGTTCTGGTGCTCGAGGCGTCTGACGCCTTCTGGCGGGGCGGCAACACGCGCCATACCCGCAACATGCGCTGCGCCCACGACGCGGCGACCGAGAGCCTCTCCGGGCCCTACACCGAGGAGGAGTTCTTCGAGGACCTGATGCGGGTCACGAAGGGCCGCACCGATCAGGATCTCGCGCGCCACATGATCCGCGAGTCGAAGACGATGCTGACCTGGATCGAGGAGCAGGGCGTGCGCTGGCAGCCCTCGCTCGGCGGCACGCTCTCGCTCGGGCGCACCAACTCGTTCTTCCTCGGCGGCGGCCGCGCCATGCTGAATGCGCTCTATCGCACCGCCGAGACGCTCGGCGTCGAGATCCGCTACGAGGCCGAGGTCACGGCGCTCGAGATCGCGGACGGCATGTTCCTGTCCGCGACCGTCAACGGCGAGACCTTGCGCGCGAAGGCGCTGGTCGCGGCGGCGGGCGGCTTCGAATCCAACATCGAATGGCTGAAGCGCTACTGGGGCGAGGCCGCCGAGAACTTCCTGATCCGCGGCACACGGAACAACAAGGGCACCATCCTTCGCCTGCTTCTCGACGCGGGCGTCCAGGAGGTCGGCGATCCGACCCAGTGCCACGCCGTCGCGATCGATGCGCGGGCGCCGAAATACGACGGCGGCATCATCACGCGGCTCGATTGCGTCGTCTTCGGCATCGTCGTGAACAAGCACGCCCAGCGCTTCTATGACGAGGGCGAGGACATCTGGCCGAAGCGCTACGCCATCTGGGGGCGCCTCGTCGCGGCCCAGCCCGATCAGATCGCCTACATCATCTTCGACGCCTCCTCGCTCAAGCTGTTCATGCCCTCGCTCTTCCCGCCGATCTCGGCGTCGACGATCGAGGGCCTCGCCGAGAAGCTCGGGCTCGAGCCCGCCGCGCTTCGCGAGACGGTGGACGGATTCAACGCGGCCGTGCAGCCGGGGACCTTCGACGACAAGGTCCTCGACGATTGCCGGACCGACGGGCTCGACCCGCCGAAGACCCATTGGGCAAGGCGCATCGAGGAGGCTCCGTTCTACGCCTACCCCGTCCGCCCCGGCATCACCTTCACCTATCTCGGCACGCGCGTGAACGAGGAGGCGCAGATCCTGATGGCGGATGGCCGCCCCTCCGCGAACATGTTCGCGGCCGGAGAGATCATGGCCGGCAACGTTCTCGGCGAGGGCTACGCGGCCGGGATCGGCATGACGATCGGCGGCGTCTTCGGCCGCATCGCAGGGCGTGAGGCGGCGCGGACCGCCCGCGGAAATCGAGCCCAGGGAACCATCGCGGCGAAGGAAGCGACCGATGTCTGAAGCACTCTTCGCTGAGCGCACCGCGACCGCAGGCTCGGTGCCGAACCACGCCACGGCCTCGCTCGCCGAGGCCGACCGCCTGATGACGGTCTGCAATTCCTGCCGCTATTGCGAGGGGTTGTGCGCCGTCTTCCCGGCCATGGAGATGCGCCGGGCCTTTCCGGACGGCGACCTCAACTACCTCGCCAATCTCTGTCACAATTGCGGGGCCTGCTACTGGGATTGCCAGTTCTCTCCGCCGCACGAATTCGACGTCAACGTGCCGAAGGTGCTGGCGAAGGTCCGCAACGACAGCTACGCGCACTATGTCTGGCCGGGCGCGCTGGCGGGCGTCTTCGCGCGGAACGGGCTCTTCATCGCGCTCGCGGCCGCCTTCGGCGTCGCCGCCTTCATCATCGGCTTCGCCGCCTGGCACGACGCGGCGACCCTGTTCGGCACCCATACGGGTCCCGGTGCCTTCTACCGGCTGATGCCGCACAACACGATGGTCGCCCTGTTCGGCGCGGTCTCGCTCTATGCCGTCGTCGCGATCGCCCTCGGCATCCGCGCCTTCTGGCGCGACATCGCCGCGCCGCGCGCCGCGATCACCGATTGGGCGTCGATCTGGCAGGCGGTCAAGGACGCCGGGAGCCTGCGCTATCTCGACGGCGGCGGGGTCGGCTGCATGAACGACGACGAGAAGCCGAGCGATGCGCGGCGCCTCTATCATCACCTGACCTTCTACGGCTTCATGCTCTGCTTCGCCGCCACCTCGACGGCGACGCTCTACCATTACCTCCTCGGCCTGGAGGCGCCGTATCCCTGGTACGACCTGCCGGTGGTGCTCGGCACGGTCGGCGGCATCGGTCTTCTGATCGGCCCGGCCGGCCTCCTCGCCGCGAAGTGGCGGCGCGAGCCGGATCTCATCGACGAGACGCGTCTCGGGATGGACGTCGCCTTCATCGCGATGCTGTTCCTGACCAGCCTGACCGGCCTGCTCCTGCTCGTCCTGCGTGCGACGCCCGCCATGGGCGTGATGCTAGCCGTGCATCTCGGCGTCGTCTTCGCGCTCTTCCTGACGATGCCCTACGGCAAGTTCGTGCACGGCATCTATCGGGCGCTGGCCCTCGTGCGCTACGCCCACGAGCGCCGGCTGGAGAGCCACGGCTAGAGCAGGCCGCGGGAAGGCGGGGCCGGCTCGGGCGGCGGCGCCGCACAATCGCTCGCGAGAGCCATCGCCCTCCCCCTGCTGCGATCTCGGCATGATGGAGAGCGAGGCCCTTTCGCCCCGAGGCCGCCGAAATCTTCCTCGGGCCGCGCACCGACACCGTGGAGCTGGCGGCGCATAACCTGCCAGCCTGCCGCGAGAAAACTCAGCCAAGGCAGCACTCGGTTCCTGGCCGGCCCGCGTCACAACGGTGCTCGCCCCATCAAGCCCTCAACAACGGCTCACCTCCACCGAGCAGCAGGCTCGATCCCCAGCATGAGCTGGCCCACCGCATAGGTGCCGAGGAGAAACGTGCCGAGCGTATCGTTGACGGCAAAAAGCAAAACGCCGACCAGCATCATCACGATGCCTCCGACTGCTCCCGTCCTGAGGCCATCGCGCGTGGATGTGAAGGACAACGCTCGCTCCCTGAAGGGGAGCGGACGCCATCGCACCCCTCCCCGCCCTTGCCAGCATGAGAAGAACCGTATCAAAATCGCGATGAACGAGAGAGATCATCCGCATCTGATGGCTGGTTCGTTCGGTTCCGGGCACATGGGCGCGCAACCATCATAGCGACGCGCGAGGATGGGCAATCATGTTTGTCAACTTCACGCTCGGCGGAGACATCAATCCGAACAGCGCTACGAACTGGATTAACGGCGGCTTTCCCTCACGCTCGGTTTACGTCGGACGCTACGATCAATCGCCTCGATACCAGCAGGGCGCTCACCCTGACTCCGCCATGACCTACGACGACGGCGTCGCCGCCCCGTTCGTCGATAACTCGATCACCGCGACCGACCGGGGTTTTCTGATCAGCCTCGCAGGGAACACAGGCACCGGCACGCTCGTCGGCGGCGATTTCGGCGACATCCTGATCGGCGGCTCGGCTGCGGACAGCCTCAGCGGCGGCGCGGGCGATGACCGCCTCGATGGCGGCCTCGGGGCCGACACGATGACGGGCGGCACCGGCAACGACATCTACTATGTCGACAATGTGAACGACGTCGTCGTGGAACTCGCCGGCGAAGGGATCGACCAGGTCCGCACGACGCTCGCGAACTACGTGCTCCGCGACAACGTCGAAAACTTGTTCCTGATGGGAAGCGCCGATCTCATCGGCTATGGCAACGAGCTCGACAACATCCTGATGGGCAATGCCGGCACGAACACGCTTTGGGGCGGAGCGGGCAACGACAGGCTCGACGGGCGGGCAGGCGCCGACACCCTCATCGGCGGCACCGGCAACGACACCTACTACATCGACGATCGCGGCGACGTCATCCTCGAGGTCGCCGGCGAGGGCTACGACACCGCCATGCTGGGCGTCGACGGCTACGTCCTCGCCCACAGCGTCTCGGTCGAGCGGCTGATCCTGCGCGACGGCGTCACCACCGCGACCGGCAACAACCTCGACAACCTGATCCAGGGCAACGGGGGCGACAACGTCCTCTTCGGCGGGGGCGGGCGCGACACGCTGCGAGGCGGCGCGGGCAACGACACGCTGATCGGCGGCGCGGGCATCGACAACCTCTATGGCGGGATCGGCGCCGACACCTTCGTCCTCACCGCGACGACGGCCGACCGCGACATGATCCGCGATTTCGCGGCGGCCGAGGACATGCTCCAGATCAGCGCCTCGCTCTTCGGCGGCGGCCTGATCGCCGGGGACGAGCTCACGCCCGAGCAATTCGTGCTGAGCACGACCGGGCGGGCGACGAGCGCGACGGATCGCTTCCTCTATGTCGAGAGCAAGGGGCATCTCTATTACGATGCCGACGGCTCCGGCCGGGACGAGGCACCGCAGCTCATCGCCGTCCTCACGACCAACCCCACCCTCACCGCCGCGCATTTCGACATCGTCATCTGAGCGCGCGGGCGGAAGCCCGCGAAAACACATCGATCCACGCCGATCATCGGGCCGGACGGACGTCCCGGTCGGCACCCCTGTGCCGAAGACGGCCATCCCAGAGTCCTCTTGGACATACTGCGGGGCGGGCGACGCGGCGTAGGACGATGCGGTCGATGGCGATGTGGATCACTGTCGCGCCTCGAATGACGCTGATCGCCAGCCGGCAAACGGGATGGCGGGAGCCTTCGGCCGTACAGCCAAACGTGGCTGCGTCGAATCCAGCCCCATAGCGGAGGCCAACACCGCCGGCTGGGTCCCTGACTGGTGCGCATCACAACGGAGCTCACCCATCGAGCCCTCGGCTACGGCTCACCTTCCGGATCAGCAGAACTCGCTCGAGCCCACGCCCCTGTCCGGCCGCCGAGGAGCAACAACAAGTTGCGCCCACGCCCGCGACACTATAGCGCTCTCCGACAAGGGGCACCAAAGCCTCGACCAAAACGGAGCGGAACGCGGCGATGGGCAGGAATGCCGAGAGAAAGCTGAGCGGAGATCAGTTTTCCTTTCGTTATCTGGATCACGAACTCGGCCACATGCGGGAGGTGGTTCGCCGCCTGGGCGTTCGATCACACGAACTGCGCGTGAAGACGCTGGACGATGCGATCTTCGTTCCGGATGCCGTCGCAGCGGCCAACGGGCGCGCAGGCGACCGCGGCGGGCTTCTTCACGGTGACGGCAGCGTGGTCACAGAGGCCGCCGGCCGGCGCTGGCCGAAGCCGATGCCCGTCACGCCCACGACGGTCGTAGACCAGGACGTCATCTACGGCGGACGGGTCTTCGGCCATTACGGAGTCTTCCTCCTCGAGTCGCTGTGCCGCCTTTGGGCCGCCGCGCAATTCGACCCGTCCCTGCCCATCGTGTTCAACGTGCAGGCCTTCACCTCGACCCAGCATCAGCTTCTCTCGGTCTTCGGCATCGATCCCGAGCGCCTGATCGTCCTGACCGAACCGACCCGGCTACGGCGCGTGCATATCCCGGAGCCGATCGCGGAACTGACCCACTGGGCTCATGATCGGACTGGCGGGTTCTACCGCGACGCAGCACGACGGGTTCTGGGTGAATGTGCCGTCGACCACATCAGCGATCAGCCCCTCTATATCAGCAGAAACAAGCTATCCAGCAGCCATCGCCAGACGATCGGCGAGTCGGAACTCGAGAGCATCCTGACCGAAAACGGATTTGCCATCGCTCATCCGGAAACGATGAGCGTTGCCGATCAAATCAAGCTCTTCAATTCCCACAAGCACATCTTCGGCACATGCGGCACCGCGCTTCATAACGCCCTGTTCTCACTTCACCGACCGCATCTGCATATCTTCGTCGATGGGCTACCACCGAGGGAGTTTTTTCTGACGTCCGCTATTGCGGAGGCACCAACCACCTTCATTCAATGTCTAAGCTCAGGGAAGCACAAGGACTCACGAACCGCCGCCCATCGCCTGCTCCCGCAACTGATTGAATTCTGGCCACTTCTGCAATATCTGACAGAGCATCGGTTCATCACCGAAATATCCCGCAACGACACGGCCTATGTTTCCGATCACGCGACAGCTCTGCATTCCGAAGCGTGGGTATTCTCCCGCATCATTCTCGCGAAGCGAAGCAAAGAACCGCTGACATCGACCGAGGAGGATGAGGCTGTCCAGTATGCGGAAGGCTCGTGGCCGGTTGCCGCGGCGCTGATGTGGTACTCGCTGGACCGAGACCAGCAGCGTGTAGAGGCACTCGCGGGCAAGCTGCTGACGCTCGTCGAGGCCGAACAATCGCCGGAGAGGATCGAGCGATACGGCGCCGACACGATCCTGGCGATGCGCCGCTCTCTGACGTCGCTGCCGGCCGATCTGGCCCATGATCTCCAGGCTGCCGCCTTCGACAAGCTCGGCGCAGCGCAAAATGGCAACACGAGGCGAAGAAACGCAAGCGAGTTAGCAATCAAACGCGGTGAGAAAAATCTCAGCGGCGATGCATTCTCCTTTCGGTTTCTTGATCAAGACGTCAACCATATTCGGGACATGGTCAACCGATTGGGTATCCGCTCGCACGAGTTGCGCGTGAGCACGCTGGAAGACCTGATTTTCGTGCCGGATTCCGTCGCCGTGACCAACGGAGGTCCGGGTGACCGCGGCGGCCTTCTGCATGAGGACGGCAGCGTGATCGCGGAGGCTTCCGGCCGCCGTTGGCCGAAGCCGATGCAGGTCAAGCCCGCGCAGGTTCTGGCGCAGGACGTGATCTACGGCGGCTGGATCTTCGGTCAGTACGGACACTTCATCCTGGAGACACCGTGCCGACTTTGGGCCATCGCCCAATTCGACCCGTCGCTACCCATCGTGTTCAACGGCAGGGGAACCACCGCGGTCCAGCGCAAGGTTCTGTCGGCTTTCGGCATCGATCCCGAGCGCCTGCTCTTTCCGACAGAAGCGACCCTCCTGCGGCGCGTGCACGTCCCGGAAGCGATCTCGGAACTCGCCCATTGGGCCCATGATCGGACAGGTGAACTCTACCGCGATGCGGCTCGAAGAGTGCTGGGCGAACATGGTCCAGACCAAGTGAGCGATCAGCCGCTCTATATCAGCAGAAACAAGCTCTCGAGCAGCTATCGGCAAACCATTGGAGAGGCCGCTCTCGAAAAAATCCTGTCGGACAACGGCTTCGCCATCGCCCATCCGGAGACGATGAGCTTCGAGGAGCAAATCAAGGTCTTCAACTCCCACAGGCACATATTTGGCTGCAGCGGCACAGCCATGCACAATATCTTATTCTCGCTGCATCGGCCGCATCTTCATATGTTTGTCGATGGGCTGCCAATGAGAGAATACTTCCTGAGCGCCGTTGTGGCTGGGGCGCCCACCACCTTCATTCAGTGCTTGAGCTCGGGCGGGCGCGAGGTCCCGCTCACCTCCATGTGGCGCGTTCTGCCGCAGGTGGTGGAGTTCGAGCCGTTGCTTCAGTACCTGGCGGAGAACGGCTTCGTTACGCAACGCGCCGAAGGCGACGCGACTGGCGTTGCGCAGCGCACGATCGAGCTGCATTCGGAGGCCTGGATCTATACCCACGTCAATCTCGCGCAGCGCGCAAGAAAGGACCTGACGCCCGCCGAAGAGGATGAGGCGACCCATCACGCCGAGGCCTCCTGGCCGATCGCTGCGATGCTGATGTGGTACTGGTCGGGCAGAGATCCTCAACGGGCCGCGGCGATGGCCAGCAGGCTACAGTCACTCGTTCAGACCGAAGGTTCCCCGGAACGGATCGAGCGGTATGGCGCCGACGCAATCTTCGTGACGCATCGATGTCTGGCGCTGCTGCCGCCCGATTTGGCGGATGATCTCCTGATCGTCATCTCCGACCGACTGGGATTGCCGCCTCGCGGAAGTCACGAGCGGCCAAGCGCGAATGTCGGCACCACAACGGCCGATGCGGCATTCGTCGAGGTGACGAAGCCGGTTGCCGACGACCCCATCGACGCCCCAATCGTCGAGCCGCGCGGTCCGATGTCGTCCGGCTCGGTCTTCGGCCGTCGCCTGTGGGCTCGGCTCGCCGGCGCGTTGTTCGGAATGCGGCAGGCTTTTCGTGGGCGGCCAACCGGGGATTCAGGCGGGATCGCCAAAGACTGAGCGCGTGCCATCGGCCGACCGGGCTTTTCATGCCGCGAGCGGTGGCGGTCGATCTCGATCGGTCATCGCCCGGCGGCAGGTCGCGGGGCGCCCGATCCGGCCGCGCGAGCCGGCCTGAAACGAACCGGTCCTCGACAATTCGCCTCAAATACCGCGCGCATTCGGTGGTTCCGATAACCCTCGCGGAAGGTTTGACGTCTAGGCTCCCGTCCCCATGGAGATCGTGAGCTACGCCCCGCAAGGCGGCGATCGGCCGCCGGAGGGCCGGCCCCTCGGACCCGTCGTGCCGACGGGGGCCGCGCCGCGCCTCGACTGGGTCGATACGGCGAAAGGCATCTGCATCGTCCTCGTCGTGATGATGCATGCCACGCTCGGCGTCGAAGCCGCCATGGGGCGCGAAGGCTTCATGCATTGGGCGGTGGCCTTCTCGAAGCCGTTCCGCATGCCCGATTTCTTCCTGCTCTCGGGCCTGTTCCTCTCGCGCGTGATCGATCGGCCCTGGCGGGTCTATGCGGACAAGCGCGTCCTCCACTTCGCCTATTTCTACGTGCTGTGGCTCGTCATCCAGTCGGCCGTGAAGTTCAGCCAGGTCTCGGACGGGACGATCGTCGGGTTCCTCCAGCACCTCGCCGTCTCGATGGTCGAGCCCTTCTCGACGCTGTGGTTCGTCTATCTGCTGGCCGTGTTCTCGGTCGTCACGAAGCTGCTGCGGCCGGTGCCCGGGCTCGTCGTTCTCGCCGCCGCGGCCCTGCTCCAGATGGCACCGATCGAGACCGGCTATCTTCTGATCGACGAGTTCTGCGAGCGCTGGGTCTTCTTCCTCGCGGGCTACCTGTTCGCGGACCGCATCTTCCGGCTCGCCGAATTCGCGCGAACGCACGTCGCCGCGTCTCTCGCCGGCCTCGGCATCTGGGCGGTGATCAACGGAGGTCTCGCCTTCACGCCGGCATCCTTCCTCGGCGCCACGACCCTTGCCGAACTGCCGGGCATCTCCCTTCTGCTCGGCCTTGCGGGAGCGGCGGCCATCGTCGTGATCGGCGTGCTCCTGACCCGGGCACGCGTTGCCGAGCCACTGCGCTATGCGGGCTCGAAATCGATCGCGATCTACCTGACCTTCTTCCTGCCGATGGCCTTCACGCGCCTTCTGCTGACACGCTACGAGGTCATCTCCGATCCGGGCATCGTCGCGGCGATCGTGACCCTGGTCGCAGTCCTGTTCCCGCTCCTCTGCGAGCGGCTGGTGCGCGGCACGCGCTTCGGCTTCCTCTACGAGCGCCCTTCCTGGGCGCGGCTGACGCCGAAGACGGGGCAGGAGCCCCCTCTCTCGCCCCCGGCCGAGCAGCCGAAGATCGACCTCAGCCGGGCCTTACGCTCTCACCGCGGAGAGGCCGCGGCCTGACAGCCGGCGCATTCGCCTTCGACCTCGACCGCCCGCGCCCCGGGACGGAAGCCGGTGGCCGCGGCGGTTCCGGTGAGGCTCGCGGCGATCTCGTCCGACGTCACCTCGTCGACCCCCCCGCAGGAGGAGCAGACGAGGAACACCGTCGCGGCATGGGATTCGTGCGCGTGGTTGCACGGCAGATAGGTGTTGCGCGTCGCGATCCGGTGGATCAGGCCCGCCTCGATCAGGACGTCGAGCACGCGATAGACCGAAATCGGCGCGATGCGTCGTTCGCGGCCGAGCCGCTCGACGAGATCATAGGCGCCGAGCGGCCTCTCCGCCGCGGCGAGCGCTTCCAGCACGCGCCGGCGCAGGGGCGTGAGCTGGGTGCCTTTCGCGCGGCAGATCTCCTCCGCGTGCCGCATGAAGGCCGCCGGATCGGAATGCCCACACGGCCCGTGGTCGTGTCCGGCATGGGCATGGTGATGGTCGTGGTCGTGGTCGTGTCGATGGGGGTCAGGCATCTCCCGTCTCGATCCTGCCGTTCTCTCTCGCCCTCCCGATCCGATCCCGCGGGATTGAAACCGTGAGCGTTACAACATAACATAGTGACGGATTTCACGATATCATCCCGAGCCGTCATGGTCACTCTCGCCAAGAGCCCCGCCCGGAGCGTGAGCCTCTCCCAGGGCTCCGCCATGGGCGCGCTCGCCCATCCGCGAGCACCGGCGCAGGTGCGCGCGGCCCCCCGGCTGCCTGCCTCGCTGATGCGGATGGGGCTCGCCGGCCGACTCGCGATCGCAGGCGTCGGCACGGTTCTGCTCTGGGCGGCGATAGGCCTCGGCCTCGCGTGACCTCCGCCGGCTCTCCGGCGCTCGTCTTCCATGACCTGACGCTCGGCTATGACCGCCGCCCCGCGGTCCATCACCTCGACGGCATCGTGCACGAGGGCGACCTGCTTGCCGTCGTCGGCCCGAACGGGGCCGGCAAATCGACCTTCCTGAACGGGATCGTCGGACAGGTGGCGACGCTCGGAGGCCGGCTCGACCTCTGCGGCCGCACCGTGCGCGACTTCGCCTATCTGCCGCAGCGGGCCGAGATCGACGCGAGCTTCCCGATCAACGTCCACGATTTCGTCGCGACCGGAGCCTGGCGGCGCCTCGGCGCCTGGCGGCGGGCGGGGCGCGAGGAGGAACTCCGGATCGCCGACGCCCTCGCCCGCGTCTCGCTGACGGGGTTCGAGGCCCGGCCGATCGGCACCCTGTCCGGCGGACAGCTCCAGCGGGCGCTGTTCGCACGGACCATCGTGCAGGATGCGCGGCTGATCCTCCTCGACGAGCCCTGCGCGGCGGTCGACACCCGCACGAGCGAGGACCTCCTCGCGGTCATGACCGGCTGGCATCGGGAGAGACGCACCGTGATCGCGGCCCTGCACGATCTCGATCAGGTGCGCCGCGCCTTCCCGCGCACGCTCCTTCTCGCCCGCAACCCGGTCGCCTGGGGATCGACGGCGGAGGTGCTGACGCCCGAGAACCTCGTCCGCTCACGACAGCTCGTCGAGGCCTGGTCCAGCGACCGGGAGCCTTGCGCGGATGACGGGCACGGGCCTTCGCACGGCCATGCGCATGATCACGCGACGGCGCATCGCAAGGATGCGGCGGCATGATCGACGCCGTCTTCGGGCCCTTCGTCGAATTCGCCTTCATGAGGAGGGCCCTGGTCGGCTGCCTCGCGCTCTCGCTCTCGGCGCCGCCGATCGGCGTGTTTCTCGTCCTGCGGAGGATGAGCCTGATGAGCGACGCGATGGCCCATGCCATCCTGCCGGGCGCGGCGATCGGCTTCCTCGTCGCGGGCCTGTCCGTTCCGGCGATGACGGCGGGCGGCCTCGTCGCGGGCGTCGCGGTCGCGCTCGGGGCGGGCTTCGTCGCCCGCCACACGGTCCTGCGCGAGGATGCGAGCCTCGCGGCCTTCTACCTGCTCTCGCTCGCGGCGGGCGTGACCCTCGTCTCGATGCGGGGATCGAGCGTCGATCTCCTGCATTTCCTCTTCGGCAGCGTGCTCGCGCTCGGCGACGATGCGCTGGTGCTGCTCGGCGCGGTCGCGACGGTGACGCTGGGCTGGCTCGCGGTGGCCTATCGCCCGCTCGTGATCGAATGCGTCGATCCGCTGTTCCTGCGCCTGTCCGGCCGGGCGAGCGCGCTCACGCATCTGTCCTTCCTCGCCGTCGCGGTGCTGAACCTCGTCGCCGCCTTCCAGGCGCTCGGCACGCTCCTCGCGGTCGGGCTGATGATCCTGCCGGCCGTCGCGGCGCGGTTCTGGGCGCGCGATCTCGCCCCGCTGATCGGCATCGCGATCCTGATCGCGGCCTTCTCCAGCGTCGCGGGCCTGCTGCTGTCCTATCACGCCGGCCTGCCGTCGGGGCCTGCGATCATCCTGTCCGCGGGGGCGATCTATCTCCTGTCGATGCTGTTCGGCCGGCGCGGCGCCCTCATCCATGCGCAGGCCGCGGGCCATCTGCGCGGATAGACCACGAGGTTTCGTCATGACGATCACACGTCGCATCCTCCTCGCCTCGGGCCTGCTGGCCGCGACCGGCGTCCGGGCCCAGCAGCCTGCGGCGGACGCGCCGCTCCCCGTCGTCGCGAGCTTCTCGATCCTCGCCGACTTCATCCGCGAGATCGGCGGGGACCGCGTCTCGGTGTCCTCGCTCGTCGGGCGCGATGCCGACGCGCACGGCTTCGAGCCCTCCCCCGCCGACGCGGCCCGGCTCGCCCAGGCGCGCCTCGTCGTCGTGAACGGGCTCGGATTCGAAGGCTGGATGGACCGCCTCGTGAAGGCGTCCGGCAGCAAGGCGCCGGTCGTCGTCGCCTCGCGCGGCGTCAAGCCGATCGCCGCGCCCGGAGGGGGCCATGCGCACGGGCATGGCCACGGCCATGGGCATTCGCACGGCCATGCCCACGATCACGACGCCGATCCGCACGCCTTCCAGAGCGTCGCCAATGCCAAGCTCTACGTCGCGGCGATCCGCGACGCGCTGGTGGCCGCCGACGGGGCCGGCAAGGCCGTCTTCGAGGCCCAAGCCACGCGCTATCTCGGAGAACTCGACCGGCTCGACGCCGAGATCAAGGCCGAGATCGCCCGGATCCCGCAGGCGCGCCGGCGCGTGATCACCGATCACGACGCCTTCGCCTATTTCGGCGCCGCCTACGGCATCCGCTTCGTCGCCCCGCGCGGCGTATCCCGGTCGGGGGACGTGTCGGCCAAGGACGTCGCCCGCATCGTGCGGCAGGTGAAGGCGGACAAGATCCCCGCCCTGTTCTTCGAGAACGTCGCCGATCCGCGCCTCATCGAGCAGATCGCGCGCGAGAGCGGGGCGAAGATCGGCGGCAAGCTCTATTCCGACGCCCTCTCCGCCGAAGGCGGCCCGGCTCCGACCTATCCCGCCCTCATGCGCCACAACGCGAAGACGCTGGCCGGGGCCCTGGCGGAGTGATCCTCCGCTCTAGCCGCCCTCGAGGGTCTTCTTGAGGCATTCCGCGTGGCGGTTGCCGGCCCGCTGGCGGAACTCGGCGCTGGCGGTGCCGTCGCGGACAGCCGCCCAGATGCCCTCGCGGCGCAGGGCATCCGCCGTGCACGTGACGGTGCGCTCGCAGCGGCTGCGGCAATAGCCCTCCTCCTGCCCTGACGCGGTACAGGTCTGCGTGCAGTCCCGCACGAAGGGGGCGATCTCCGCCCTCGGATTGGGTCCGACGAGCTTCTGCACCCCGAACAGAGCGCCGAAGATGAGCGGCTGGTGCAGGAGATAGATGACGAGGCTGTAGCGGCCGAGCGTCGCGAAGAGGCGCCCGATGCGCCCGCCCTCCCCGCGCGGCAGCACGCCCGCGACGAGGCGCGCCACCGCGATCCCCGCGAGGACGTAGCCCGTCCAGGGCACGACCGGCACCCAATCGTAGGTGACGGGCGGGATGCGGCCGAGACCGAGGAAGGCGAGGATCGGTGTGTCGAACACGCCGCCCGCGACGACGGTCGGCAGATAGAGCATCGCCAAACCCACCGCCGCCGTCACGAGGGGCGGCAGGGCCAGGAAGGGGACCGCGATCAGGCTCGACAGCGCGATGTTGTGGAGGATGCCGAAGAAGATGTAGCTCGACGGGAAGAAGAAGGCGGTGGCGGCCGTGATGGCCAGCGCGCCGGTCGCGATGACGGCCACGCGCCGCAGGAAATGCGGCCAGCGGATGCCGTCGCCATGGGCGAGGACGAGGCCGATTCCGACGAGGACCAGGAAGCTCGCCGCGATCGAGCGGGCGAACAGATTCCATTCGCGCGATCCCGTCACGTCGAGATCGACGAGGGCCAAGGTCGAGAGGTCCCAGGCGGTGTGGTAGACGACCATGGCAACCACGGCGAGGCCGCGGGCGATGTCGATGGCCGGAATGCGGGGCGCCGACCGGGCCCGACCCTCCAGCTCGGTATTCGTGACCGGAATCATGACGCGGCCGGCGGCCGAAGCTCCTCGACTGGCAACCAATCAACGCGGTTCCGGTTAAAGGAGGCAGATCATGTCGGCAACCATCCCCCCTCCCACCGATCCCGCCGCCGCGTCGCGCCTCGCCGAATGGGTCGATGCTTCGCGCGTCATCGTGAGCTTCACCGGGGCCGGCATCTCGACCGAGAGCGGCATTCCCGATTTCCGGTCTCCGGGGAGCCCGTGGTTGGCGAACCGGCCGATCGATTTCGAGCTGTTCGTCTCGAGCGAGGATGCTCGCCGCGAAGCGTGGCGGCGCAAGTTCACGATGGACGACCTCTATCGCGGAGCGAAGCCCGGCCGGGGGCACGCAGCCCTCGCCCGGCTCGTCCATCGGGGATTGTCGCCCGGCGTGATCACGCAGAACATCGACGGGCTGCACCAGGATTCGGGGCTCGCGGACGACGAGATCGTCGAGCTTCACGGCAACGGCACCTACGCGACCTGCCTCGGCTGCGGGCGGCGGCATGAGCTCGCCGCGATCCGTGCCGAGTTCGAGGCGAGCGGCCGCGCCCCGCGCTGCGTCGCATGCGGCGAGCCGGTCAAATCGGCGACGATCTCCTTCGGGCAGGCCATGCCCGAGGCCGCCATGCAGCGCGCGGCGGACTGGACGCTCGCCTGCGACCTCTTCATCGCGATCGGCTCGTCGCTCCAGGTGTATCCGGCGGCCGGGTTTCCCCAGATCGCCAAGCGCAACGGCGCCCGGCTCGTCATCGTCAACCGCGACCCGACGGCGCTCGACGACGTGGCCGACCTCGTGTTGCACGGCGAGATCGGCGCGATCCTCGGCCCGCTCGCCGCGACGCATTGACTCAGGCTGTCCCGTGCATCCCGGACACAACGGTGGACGGCCTCACTTGCCGCTTTCGCGGGCGATCCCCGATGCTATCGTGACAGGCGAATCAGGCGTTCATGATTCGAGCAGGCGGCGATGTCGGAACAGCGTATCGTAGAGCATGCCGGCCGCGAGCCGGCCCACGAGGCGGACAGCTCCGCCGAGGCCGAAATCATCCGCGTTTCCGGCCGGATCAAGTGGTTCGACGTCGCGAAGGGCTTCGGCTTCATCGCCAGCGACGACGGGCTGCCGGACGTCCTCCTGCACGTGACCTGTCTACGCAAGGACGGTTACCAGGCCGCTAACGAAGGCGCGCGGGTCGTCGTCGAGGCGGTGCGGCGGCCGCGGGGCCTGCAGGCGCTGAAGGTCGTCTCGCTGGACGAGACGAGCGCGCTCCATCCGTCCGAACTGCCGATGCCGCGCACCCATGTCTCGGTGACGCCGACCAGCGCGCTGGAACAGGCCACGGTGAAGTGGTTCAATCGGCTGCGCGGCTTCGGCTTCCTCACGCGCGGGGACGGCTCGCCGGACATCTTCGTGCATATGGAGACCCTGCGGCGCTACGGCATCGCGGAGCTGAAGCCCGGCGACCGCGTGCTCGTTCGCTACGGCGACGGCTCGAAGGGGACCATGGCGGCCGAGGTCCGGTTCGCCGAAAGCGCGCTGCCGGTCTCGCATTGAGGCCGGCTCGGACCTATTCTCCGGTCCCATGCGTGCTCTCCTCTGCCTCCTCCTTCTCGCCGTCGGCTTTGCCGGCTCCGCCTCGGCGCAAACCTTCGAGCCGCTGACGATCGTCTCGCAATCGGGACGCCACGCCTTCGAGGTGGAGGTGGCGCGGACCGACGATGAGCGGGCGCAGGGCCTGATGTACCGGCGCAGCATGGCGCCGGACCGCGGCATGCTGTTCGACTTCAAGCGCGTCGAGCCGATCTCGATGTGGATGAAGAACACCTATCTGTCGCTCGACATGATCTTCATCCGCAGGGATGGCAGCATCGCCCGCATCGCCGAGAACACCGAGCCGCTGTCGACGCGGGTCGTCTCCTCGGGCGAGCCGGTCCTGTCCGTGCTCGAAGTGATCGCGGGCACCGCCAAGCGCCTCGGCATCAAGGCCGGCGACAAGGTCGAGCACCCGCTCTTCGCCGGCTCGCGCTGAGGAATCCCGACACGCCCACCCTCCCCTGGAGGGGGAGGGTGGGACCGAAGGTCCGGGGTGGGGTGATGCGGGATCTCCGCCTCGACGACGCTGCGGAAGCGGAGAGGTGGGTGTCACCCCACCCCGCCGGCTTCGCCGTCGACCCTCCCCCTCCAGGGGAGGGTGGGGCGGAGCGAGACCGATGCGGTAACTCGACCGCTCCGCCGACGATCGAAGGAACCCGTCGTCCTTCCGGCCGGACCCTCAGGTCGCGACCGACTTGATGCCGAGATAGGTCGCGATGACGCGCTCGTCCTGGCGGAGATCGGCGGCCGGGCCTTCGAGGACGACCTCGCCGTTCTCCAGCACATAGGCGTAGTCGGCGGCCTCGAGGGCGGCGCGGGCGTTCTGCTCGACGAGGAGGATCGAGACGCCGGTGCGGCGCAGTTCCGCGATGATGCGGAAGACCTCCTTCACGATCAGCGGCGCGAGGCCGAGCGAGGGCTCGTCGAGCATCAGGAGGCGCGGGCCGCTCATCAGGGCACGGGCGGTCGCGAGCATCTGCCGCTCGCCGCCGGAGAGCGTCCCCGCAAGCTGGCTGCGGCGCTCGTCGAGACGCGGAAAGAGCCGCCACATCGCCTCCAGCGCCTCGTCGAAGGCGGCCGTGCCCCGCCGGCGGAAGCCGCCGAGGCGCAGATTGTCCTCGACGCTCATCGTGACGAAGAGTTCGCGCTTCTCGGCGACGAGGCTCATGCCGTCCTGGACGCGCTCCTCGACGCTCCGGCGTCCGAGGGGAGCGCCGCGGAAGGTGGCGCCGCCCCGCGCGGGCAGGACGCCCATGATCGCCGAGAGGAGGGTCGTCTTGCCGGCGCCGTTCGGCCCGAGGATCGTCACGATCGATCCCTCGGGCACGTTCAGCGAGACCTCGTGCACCGCCTCGACGCGGCCATAGGCGACGCAGAAGCGCTCGAGCGCGAGGAGCGGCGCCGCGCCGTCGGCCGGGGTCACGCCGCGCTCCCGAGATAGGCTTCGAGAACGGCCGGGTTCCTCTGGATCTCGGCCGGGCGGCCCTGCGCCAGTTCGGAGCCGAAATTCATCACGACCAACCGGTCTGTCAGCCCCATCACGAAATCCATGTCGTGCTCGACCAGCAGCACCGCGATGCCGCTCTCGCGCAGGTCGCGCAGGAGATCCGCGAGCGCCGTCTTCTCGGCATGGCGCAGCCCCGCGGCCGGCTCGTCGAGGAGGATCATGACGGGGTCGGCCGCGAGAGCCCGCGCGATCTCGACGAGGCGCTGCTGGCCGAGGGCGAGCTCGGTCGCGATCGTCTGCTCGTACTCGGACAACCCGACCCGCGCGATCGCGGCCCGCGCCCGCGCGAAAAGCCGCTCCTCCTCCGCCCGGTCGAGCCGCAGCGCGCCCTGGATCGCGCCGGCATGGCCGTCGAGATGGGCCCCGATGACGACGTTGTCGATCACGCTCATGCCGTGCACGAGCTTGACGTGCTGGAAGGTCCGCGCGAGCCCGAGCCGGGCGATCCGGCGCGACAGCCAGCCCTGGACGGGCTGGCCGAGAAAGCGCACCTCGCCCGCGCTCGCCGGCATCACGCCCGTGACGAGGTTGAAGGTGGTCGACTTGCCGGCGCCGTTCGGACCGATCAGCCCGACGATCTCGCCCGCCCGCACGGTGAAGCCGATATCGTCGACGGCGACGAGCCCGCCGAAGGTCTTGCGCAGATCCGCGACGCCTAGCACCTCCGTGCCGCGCTCCGGCGGCAGGCGCGCGGGCGGCGGCGCCGCGACGACCGGCCTCTCCGGCGACACCGCCCGGCTCAGGCGGCCACCGAGGCGGCGCAGATAGGGCATCAGCCCCTCGGGCGCGAACTGGAAGATCAGGATCAGGACGAAGCCGAAGACGATGGCCTCGAAATTCCCCTGCGTCCCGATGAGATGGGGCAGGACGTCCTGCAGCTTCTCGCGGACGATCGTCACGATGCCCGAGCCGAGCAAGGCCCCGCCGATCTGCCCGATCCCGCCCGCGACCGCCATCAGGAGGTAGTCGATCGAGGCGTTGATCGAGAAGGGCGACGGATTGATGGCCCGCTGGAAATGCGCGTAGAGCCAGCCCGAGATCGAGGCCAGCACCGCCGCGTAGACGAAGGCGAGGATGCGGGCGCGGCCGGTGTCGATGCCGAAGGATTCGGCGGCCAGCACGCCGCCGCGCAGCGCGCGGATGGCGCGTCCGACGCGGCTGTCGAGGAGGTTCGCCGTCAGGACCACGAGCAGCGCCACGATGGCGAGGGTCAGGTAGTAGAAGCTCGCCCCGCCGCTCGTGAAGGTGAAGTCGCCGATGGCGATGGGCGGGATGCCCGAGATGCCGTCGAAGCGGCGGAAGAAGTCGAGCCCGCCGGTGAGATAGAAGAAGGAGATGTTCCAGGCGATGGTCGCGACGGGCAGGTAATGGCCCTTCAGGCGCAGCGTGATCGCCCCGATCCCCCAGGCCAGCGTGCCCGTGATGAGGATGGCGACGGGCAGCGTCGCGAAGGCGGGCCAGCCGTAGCGGGTCGTCAGGATCGCGGTCGTGTAGGCGCCGAAGCCGACGAACATCGCCTGGCCGAAGGAGACGACGCCCGCGACGCCCGTCAGCACGACGATGCCGAGCGCGACGATGCCGGAGAAGCCGATATAGCTCGCGACCGTGATCCAGTAGGTCGGCACGCCCGGCACGAGGGGCAGCGCGATCGCCGCGAGCAGCGCGACGAGAGCGGGAATGGAGACGGCGCGGCTCACTCCTCGTCCTCCAGCACCAGCGCCCCGCGCGAGCGGATGAGAAGGATCGGCACGATGATCATGAACACGATCACCTCCTTCAATTCGCTGGCGAAGAAGGAGGCGAAGCTCTCGATCACCCCGACGAGGATCGCAGCGGCGGCCGCGATGGGATAGCTGACGAGGCCGCCGATGATGGCGGCGACGAAGCCCTTCAGCCCGATGATGAAGCCGGTATCGTAATAGACCGTCGTCAACGGCGAGATCAGGATGCCGCCGAGCGTGCCGATCAGGGCCGCGAGGCCGAAGGCGAAGCGGCCCGAGAAGGCGGGCGAGATGCCGACGAGCCTCGCCCCGAGCCGGTTCACCGCCGTCGCCTGCAACGCCTTGCCGATCAGGGTCCGCTCGAAGAAGAGGTAGAGACCCGCGATCAGCGCCGCCGTCACGGCGAGGACCGAGAGAGCCTGTCCGCTGACGACGAGATCGCCGAGCGCGAGGCTCGCCTCGGACAGGGCCGTGGTGCGCGATCCCTCCGCCCCGAAGAAGACGAGGCCGAGCCCGACCAGCGCGATATGCAGCGCCACGGAGACGATGAGGAGCACCAGCACCGAGGCCTCGGCGATGGGCCGGTAGACGGTCGCATACATGTAGAGGCCGAGCGGCGCCGTCATCAGCAGCGCCAGCGCGACCTGGACCGCCTGAGGCGGCTTGAGCGGCGCGAGAAGCAGGACGAGACCGACGATGGCAGCGGGCAGGACGATCGTCTCGCCGAGCGTCTTCAGCCAGATGCGCGTGGTGAGATTGCGTCGCTCGGCCCAGAGCGTCGCGACCGCGGCCGCGAGACCGAAGAGCACCAGCAGCCAAGCGGTCCCGGGCATGTGGCCCGCTTCGAGCGCCGCGAGCGTCAGGGCGCCGAACGAGACGAATTCTCCGATCGGCACGAAGATCACGCGCGTGACGGTGAAGAGCAGCACCATGGCGAGCGCCAGCAACGCGTAGATCGCCGCGTTCACGACGCCGTCCTGGAGGAGGATGAGCGAAATCGAAAGGTCCAAGGCCGTTCCCGTCACGCGGGCCGGCACGACCTCGCGGGACGGGCCGCGTCCGGCTTCCGCACGCAGCCCCACATGGCCGCGAAGGGGCGGGAGCGTCAAGCAACCGCGAAATGCGCAATCCGTCGAAGATGGAGCCGGGACCGGGAGGCTCGACCAAGGGGCGGCGCGCGACACGCTGCCCCTTGGCTTGGCTGCCCTCAGGCCGGCAACCAGTCGCGCACGAGGTCGACATCCTCGCGCGTGATGCCGTGGCCGGCCGGCAGGGTGACGTGCCGGACCGCCGCGCCATCCTCGGTCAGAAGCGCGGCGAGCCGCTCCGAATCCGCCGCCGGCACGATCGGATCGGCGGCACCCGACAGGACGAGGACCGGCGTCCCGGCGAGATCGGCCGGCGGCGGCTCGCGGAACGGGACGACCGCCCGGATCAGCGCCGCGCCCGCCAGCACGCCGGGCCGGAGCAGCAGCAGGGCGGCCGCGACATTGGCGCCGTTCGAGAAGCCGACCGCGACGGGAGCCGGAAGCCCGTAGGCCTCCCGCGCCTCGCCGACGAATTCGGCCAGCTCGTTCGTCCGGCGGGTGAGGTCGTCCTCGTCGAAGACGCCTTCGGAGATCCGCCGGAAGAAGCGCGGCATGCCGCGCTCCAGCACCTTGCCGCGTGGCGAGAGCAGGGCCGCGCGCGGCGCGATCATCCTGCCGAGGGGCAGGAGATCGGTCTCGTCGCCGCCGGTCCCGTGAAGCAGGAGCAGCGGAGATCCGGCCGGCGCCGAAGGCTGCGCCGGCTCGTAGCGATGGATGAAGGTCAGTGCCATCGCCGTCACGCCGCCTCGAGCCGAGGCAGGACCGCCTCGATCGAGCCCCGCCGGGGCTCGAGGAATCCCGGCAGCCTCAGGGTCTGTCCGAGGGACGAGACGGGCTCGTCGACCGCGAAGCCCGGATCGTCGGTCGCGATCTCGAACAGCACCCCGCCGGGCTCGCGGAAATAGACCGACCTGAAGTAGTTGCGGTCCTTCTGCTCCGTCGCCTCGATGCCGTGCCCCTCGGCGAGGCGCCTGACCATCTCCGCCTGCGCGGCGTCGTCCGACGCACGGAAGGCGACGTGGTGCACCGTGCCGCCGCCGGCCCGTCCGGACGGGAAATCCCCGACCGCGCGAAGCTGGACCACGCTGCCGGCAGCCGCGTCCGATTCGAGCCTCAGAATCGTCCCTTCGCGGCCGACCTCGCGGAAGCCGAGCACGTCGGTCAGGATCGCCGCCGTGGGCTCGGCCTCGCGCAGCAGCAGCGTGACGCCGTGGAACCCGCGGATCGCGTGCTCCGCCGGGATGTCGGACCCGGTCCAGGCCGGCTCCGTCTCCGCTCCCGCGACGCCGACGAGAGCGAGCGGCATCCCGTCCGGGTCCTCGAAGGAGAGTACGGTCT
This sequence comes from Enterovirga rhinocerotis, assembly GCF_004363955.1. Taxonomy (GTDB): domain Bacteria; phylum Pseudomonadota; class Alphaproteobacteria; order Rhizobiales; family Beijerinckiaceae; genus Enterovirga; species Enterovirga rhinocerotis. The sequence goes on along the minus strand of NZ_SNZR01000011.1, from coordinate 434,198 downwards.
CGCCGAACCGGCGCACCGGCGCCTGATGCTTGACGCCCTGCTCGACGAAGCGCTGCGACCAGTAGCCGATCGAGCCCTGCGGCACGCGAAAGGCCGTCTCCTGCGTCTGACCGATCCCGATCCGCCCGGGCGCCACATGCTCCCAGGGGAAGAAGGTCAGGATCGTGCCGGGCGTGCCGGCCTCGTCGCCGTAATAGAGATGATAGGTGCCCGGATCGTCGAAATTGACCGTCTTCTTCACGAGCCGCGTCCCCAGGATGCGGGTGTGGAAGTCGATGTTCCGGCGCGCGGGCCCCGCGATCGCCGTGACGTGATGGATACCGTGGGTCATCGTCGTATCCTTTCGCGTGGGTGTGACCTCTCCCCTTGCGGGAGAGGTCGAGCGACGCCGGAGGCGGCGGCCGGGTGAGGGGCGCGCGCGACCGGTATCGGCGTGTTTCTGAGGCCCCTCATCCGGTCACGCCGACGCGTGACTCGACTTCTCCCGCAAGGGGAGAAGCGAGGCGCGCGCTCAGGCGGCGAGCTTCCCGGCCACCTCGGCGACGTGCTTGCCGAGATAGCGAGCACCGTCGAGCTCGGTCTCGCTCGGCTGACGGGAGCCGTCGCCGCCGGCGATGGTGGTCGCGCCGTAGGGCGCCCCGCCCGTCACCTCGTCGATCCGCAGCTGGCCCTGGAACGAATAGGGCAGCCCGACCACGACCATGCCGAAATGCAGGAGGTTGGTGATGAGCGAGAACAGCGTCGTCTCCTGCCCGCCATGCTGGCTCGCCGTCGAGGTGAAGGCGGCACCGACCTTTCCGTTCAGCGCACCGCGCGCCCAGAGCCCGCCGGCCTTGTCGAGGAAGGCGGCCATCTGCGACGAGATCCGCCCGAACCGCGTTCCCGTGCCGACGATGATCGCGTCGTAATCCGGAAGCTCGTCGATGGTGGCGATCGGAGCGGCCTGGTCGAGCTTGAAATGGCTCGAGCGCGCGACATCCTCGGGCACCGTCTCCGGCACGCGCCTGATCGCGACCTCGGCCCCGGCGGACCGGGCCCCTTCGGCGATGGCATTGGCCATCGTCTCGATATGGCCGTAGCTGGAATAATAGAGAACGAGCACCTTGGGCATCGGGATCGGCCTTTCGGGTCCGGTTGATCGAGGACCCAAAGTGGCGCTTGTCTCCCGGCTCCGAAAGAGAAACAGTCGAAACGGATCGTTTCCGGATTTGCGATGCAGCGTCTACCCGATCTCGAAGCCTGGGCCATCTTCGCGAAGGTCGCCGAGACGGGCTCCTATGTCCGCGCCGCGGCCGATCTCGGCCTCTCCAAGGCGACGGTGTCGAAGGCCGTCAGCCGCCTCGAAGCCCGCCTCGGCGCGACCCTGTTCCACCGGACCTCGCGCCGCGTTTCGCTGAGCGAGACCGGACGCAGCGCGGCTGTCCATGCCGCCCGCATCCTGGCGGAGGGCGAGGCCGCCGAGGCGGAGGCGACCGCCGGCTCGACGCAGCCGCGCGGGCTCGTCCGGTTCGCGGCGCCCATGTCCTTCGGCATCGCCCATGTCGCACCGGTCCTGCCGGATTTCCTCGCGGCCTATCCCGAGGTCTCGGTCGATCTCCATCTCAGCGACGCGCTGGTCGACCTCGTGGGCGAGGGCTTCGATCTCTCGCTCCGGATCGCGGCGCTCGCCGATTCCAGCCTGCGGGCGCGCCGGCTCTGCGGCGTCCGGCGCCTTCTCGTCGGCGCGCCGTCCTATTTCCAGCGCATGGGCCGGCCCGAGCACCCCAGCGACCTCGCGCGGCATGTCTGTCTCGGCTACGCCTATCTGGCGACGCCCGACCGTTGGATCTTCGTCGATCCCGCGGGCGAGGAGGCCTCCATCCGCCCGGTCGGGCCGCTCAGGGCCAATAACGGCGACGCCCTCGGTCCGGCCCTCCGAGCCGGGCTCGGCCTCGCCGTGCAGCCGGAATTCATGGTCTGGCAGGATCTCGAGGCGGGCCTGCTCGAGCCGGCGATGCCCGGCTGGTCGCTGCCCGAGATCGCCCTCCACCTCGTCACGCCGCCCGGCAGCCTGCGCCCCGCCCGCGTGACGGTGCTGATGGAGCACCTCGCGCGCAGCCTGTCGAGCGCGCCCTGGGCGAAATGCGACCAGGCTTTCGCAGCCCCGCAGCCCGCCCGCGCCCGGCGGGACTGATCGCATCGGTCTGTCGCGATCGGCGCGATCGTCTATCCTGTCTCCCGCGCCCGTCCGGGCGCTCCAACAGCACCCGCAGGCGTCGGAACGGTCCCCCATGGTTTCCCTCAGCATCCGGATCGATCTCGCCCCCGGCGTCCGGGTCGGTCCCGGCAAGATCAGGCTCCTGGAACTGATCGCCGAGCACGGCTCGATCTCGGCCGCCGGGCGCGCGCTCGCCATGTCGTACCGGCGCGCCTGGCTCCTCGTCGACGAGATGAACCGGACGCTGGCCGAACCCGTCATCGAGGCGCAGCCGGGGGGAAAAAGCGGCGGCGGCGCCCGGCTGACGCCGTTTGGCGCGAGGCTCGTCGCCTGCTACCGGACGATCGAACGGGAGGCGGAGGAGATGGCGGAGCGGCACCTCGCCCGCCTGAGCAGCCCGGGGGGAGACACAGAATGAGCACGTCACGCAAGACCGGCCCCGTTCTCTGGGACATCGACGCGAGGGGCGTCGCGAGCGTCGTGCTCAACCGGCCGGAGGTGAACAACGCCTATAACGCGGCCCTGATCGACGGCGTGCTCGAAGCGCTCGAGGCGCTCTCGGACGCCGAGGGCCTGCGCGCGGTCGTGCTCTCCGGCAACGGGCGGCATTTCCAGGCCGGGGCGGACCTCACCTGGATCAACGCGGTCCGCGAATCCGACGCCGAGGAGAATCTGCGCGTCTCCGCCGCCACCGCCGAGGCCGTGCGCCTCCTCAACATTGCGCCCGTGCCGACCATCGCCCTCATCCAGGGCGGCTGTTTCGGCGGCGGCACCGGGATCGCGGCCGCCTGCGACGTGGTGATCGCGGCCGAGAATGCCCTGTTCTCGATCGCGGAGGTGCGCTGGGGGCTGACGGCGGCGATCATCATCCCGCAGCTCAACGACGCGATCGGCGTGCGGCAGGTCCGGCGCTACGCCCTGACGGGCGAGCGTTTCGGCGCCGAGGAGGCGCGGCGGATCGGGCTCGTGCACGAGGTCGTGCCGCTCGACGGGCTGGCGGCCGCGGGCGAGAAGATCGTCGGGCATGTGCTGGAGAACGGCCCCGATGCGATCGCCGAGACCAAGGCGCTGACGCTCGAAGGCGCCTTCGCCGACATCATCGACGAGGGCTTCCAGGCTCTCGTCGAGGCTCACGCCGCCAAGCGGCAATCCGATGAGGCGAAGGAAGGCCTCGCCTCCTTCGCCGAGAAGCGCCCCGCTCGCTGGGGCGCCTGAGCTTCGGGGGAGGCGCGACCGCCTCCCCCGTTGCCGGCTCTTCCGCCGAGGTTACGGCATCACCGGCGGAGCATAGGTGAAGGTCGACATCAGGATCGCCGCGAGGATCATCACCAGCGGGAAGTGGATGAAGAACTGGACCGAGGTGTAGCCGATCAGATCCTTCGACTTGAGGCCGAGGATACCGAGAAGAGGCAGCATCCAGAACGGGTTGAGGAAGTTCGGCAGCGTCTCGGCGATGTTGTAGACCATGACGGTCCAGCCGAGATGGGCGCCGATCTCGTTCGCGGCCTTCATGACGTAGGGCGCTTCGATGATCCACTTGCCGCCGGCCGACGGGATGAAGAAGCCGAGCAGGGCCGAGTAGATCCCGACCACGAACGAGAAGATCGTCGAGTTCGTGGACAGGCCGACGAACCAGGTCGCGATCGTGTCCGACAGGGTCGTGCCGGCCCCGTTCTGCACCTTGGTCAGGATCGCCGCGATGCCCGCATAGAAGGGGAATTGCAGCAGGACGCCCGAGACGCTCGGCATCGCCTTGGCGAAGGCCTCGATGAGGCTGCGCGGGCGCCAGTGGAGCAGGATGCCGAGAAGCAGGAAGACGAAGTTGTAGGTGTTGAGACCGGACAGCGTGATCAGCGGATTGCCGGAGCGGAACGTCTGCCAGAGCCAGCCGAGCGCGAGGGCGACGATCAGGATGGTCAGGATCGGGCTGAACTCGAGGTAATCGCCCGGACGCGTCGGCTTGCGGACCTCGATCTGGTCGTTGTCGAGCCGGACGCCGAGATCCTCCGCCGTCTTGGCGCGTGCATCGACGGGCGTCGAGTAGTGGCAGATGATCGCCGACATGATGGTGATGAAGATCGTCGTGACGCCGTTCTGCCAGGTCAGGATCGTCTCCGTGAACGGGATGACCCCCGTGATGGGCAGGAGCGAGGACGGGATGCTGGCCGCATTGGCCTGGAGCTGAGCCGCCGAGGAGGTGATGCCGAGCGTGAAGCCGCAGCCGAGGCCGAGATAGCCTGCCGCGCCGGCCGCGCGATAATCGAGGCGGATGTCGCGGCGGCGGGCGATCTCCCGGACGAGCAGGCCCGAGAAGATCAGGCTCACGCCCCAGTTCACGAGCGAAAGCAGGATCGACAGCACGCCGATGAAGACGACGGCGCCGCGTCCGCTCGTCGGGATCCGGGCGAGCCATTTCAGGGCCGCCGCGACCGGCGGCGACATCGCCACGACGTATCCGCCGATGGCCACGAGCGCCATCTGCATCGTGAAGGGGATCAGGTTCCAGAAGCCGTCGCCGAAGGCCTGGCTGACCGCGAGCGCCGAGGAGCCGTGCGCGATGGCGCCGCCGGCGACCACGATGACGGCGAGGAGCACGAAGACATAGGCGTCCGGGAACCAGCGTTCGGCGAAGACCACCATTCGCTGCGAGAACCGGGTCATCCAGGTCTCGCCGGACGCTTCATGCGGTGCGTCGCCCGCAGATCGTGCGGTATCGCTCATCGTAAGACCCCTCTTCGGAATGGGCGGCGCAGTGCCGCTACTACTGGATTGCGAGCGTGACCGGCCCGAGCGGGACTGCCATGCAGGCGAGGCAGCGGCCGGGCTCGGTGTCGACTTCGACGAGGTGAGCGACCTCTCCTGCGACGACGGTGACGGCGCAGCTTTCGCACTGGCCGACCCGGCATCCACTCGGCAGGGGCACTCCGGCCCGATGCGCCGCATCGAGCAGCGAGCCGGCTTCCGGCTGCCACAGGAAGGAGGCGTCGCTCCCCGCGAGCCGGATTTCCTGCGGCGCGAGGTTGTCGGGGACGGAAGCGGGGGAGACGAAGGCTTCGGCGAAGATGTCGAAGGCGAAGATCCCGATGCGGACGAGCGCCGCCTTCATGTCGGTGACGAAGCCGGACGAGCCGCAGAGATAGACGAGCGGGCGGCGGTCCAGGATCGGCTCGAGGGAGGAGATGTCGATCCGGCCACGGTGGTCGTAATCGAGCCCTGGCCGATCCTCCGGCCGCGGCGCCGAATAGGCCGTGACGCGTCGCAGTTCCGGCAGGGCGGCGTCGAGTTCGGCGAGCCGCTCCGCGAAGGGATGCAGCTCGCCGTGACGGCAGCCGTGGAAGAGCCTGATCTCGGACGGCCTCGATGCGGCCGGCCGGAGGGCGAGCGTTTCGAGATGGCTCAGGAACGGCGTGATGCCGATCCCCGCGGCCAGGAAGACGATCGGCCGCGTCCCCCCGAGCGGCGGGTTGAACACGCCGGACGGTGCCGTGAGCAGGACCTCGTCGCCCGCCCTCAGCGCATGGACACGCTCGGACAGGGAGGGTTTCCCATCGGCCGAAGGCTGGCGCCTGATCCCGAGCGAGAGCACGGTCGGCGCGTCGCACCCTCCCGTCAGCGAATAGGAGCGTCCCGCCGCCTCGCCGGGCAGGCTCAGCTCGACATGCTGGCCGGCCAGGGCGTCCGGCAGCGCGGCCCCGTCGCGCGGGGCGAGGTCGAGCGCGACGGTCTCCTCGCCCTCCCGCCGGATCCGCGTGACCGCGAAGGCGCGGCGCCCGCGCCAGCGCCCGCGATTGGCCGGCATGTCCGGGCGGATCTCGCAGGTGATCGCCCGCAGCGGCACCGAGCCGCTGACGGGGTCGGCATGCCGGTCGCTCAGGATCGCGTTGAGGTTCGAACCGATGCCGGCGGCGCCGTCGCTGCGGCTGCGGCCGAGCGGAGGGCAATCCTCCCACCAGCCGAATTCGGCGACGACGACGCGGTCGTCCAGCGCCTCGTTGATCCGCGCGCGAAGGCGGGCCGTGCCGCCCTGCGTCTCGACGATGGTCCAATCGCCTTCGCGAAGGCCGCGCGACGCGGCGAGAGCCGGGCTGATCTCGACAGCCGGATCCGGCGATTTCTTGCGCAGCGAGGCGACGTGACGGTGCGAGGTGTGGACGAACCAGCCGTTCTTCGCCGTCGTCAGGACCAGCGGGAAGCGCGCATCCGCATCGGCGCGGAAGGGGCTTTCGCCGGGCTCGACATGGCTCGGCAGCGGCGCCTGGCCGTGATCGAGGAGGAGTTCGGAATAGAGTTCGGCCCGGCGGGTCCGGGTGGCGAAGCCGGGCACGCTCCCGTCTTCGGCGGGAGCCCCGTACTTGCCGTGCCGGAAACTCTGGGGAAAGCGACGCCCGCCCGGGTGCGGCTTCAGATCGTCGAGGGTGATGCCGAGCGGGGCGATCTGGTGGTTCCAGCCCGCCCGGATGTCCCCGCCGAAAAAGTGCTCGCCCATCTCGAGCCGGCCCGCCAGGGCGAAGGCGATCTCGTAATCGGCCTTCGCCTCCCCGTGGCGCGGCAGCATGGCCTCGCGGAACTGGATCGTCTCGGCGGCCGCCTGGGTGATCTCGAAGCCGATCCGGAGCGCCTCGCGCTCCCAGGGCATGTTCACCGGGAGCACGATATCGGCCTGCTCGGCGGTGGGGTTCATGAACATGTCCGCATGGACATGGAAATCGAGGGCATGCAGGGCCGCGCGATTGCGATCGGCGTCGCTCTGCGAGGCGAGGAAGTTCGTGCCCCAGCTCATCAGCGCGCGAACCCGGTAGGGACTGCCCTCGAGGGCCGCCGCCGCGAAGTCCCGCGCCGTCACCCAGCCCTTGGCCGGCGGCCCGAGCGGCAGCCGGTCGAGCCCGAGTGCCTTCTCCTTCTGGCCCGGCGGCAGGAGCGAGAGGTCGTTCACGGCCCGCGTCGGCGGCGGGACCGCCCAGACATTGCCGCCCTCACGGTCGCAGGCGCCCGTCAGCGCGTAGAGCGTCGCGATGGAGCGCTCGATCGCCGTCGCGTTGCTGTGCTGCCCGACGCCCGTCCAGGAATGGTAGGCAAGGCGCGGCGCGCCCTCGAAGAGGGCGGTGAAGGCCCGGATCGAATCCTCGTCGAGCCAGGTCAGGGTCGAGACGGCCGCCGCCGTGTAGGGCTCGGCCTCCTCGCGCAGGAGGCGGAAGGCGGTCGACGCTTCGATGCGCGCACCACCCGCGCCGGTCAGGACCGCCTCGGCATCCAGCCGGACGGGGCCTGCCAGCGGGCGCCGTGTGTCGTAGGCGACCGGGCGCCCCTCGGCGCCCAGCACGACGAAGGCCTCGGGCTCCCCCGCGAGGCCGACATCGCCGGCCCGAACGAAGCGACCCGTCGCGGCGTCGACCAGCAGCGGACCATTGGTCCAGCGGGTCACGAAATCGGAATCGTAGGTCTCGGTCGCGATCAGGTGGCGGATCGCGGCCATGGCGAGGGCGGCATCGGCGCCGGGCCGGATCCTCAGCCAGAGATCGGCGAGCTGGCCCGAACCCGATGGCTTCGGATCGACCACCGCGACCGTCGCGCCCCGCCGCTTCGCATCCGCGATCCGGGTTGCCTGGGCGAGCCAGGTCCGGGCCGGATTGTGGCCCCAGAGCACGATCGCATCGGCCTGCTCGTAGTCGGGGAAGCCGATGCCGCGGCCGAACGTGTAGGCGTGGGCGTAATCCTTGTGCCAGCCGCAGACCTCGACGGCATAGATGATGTTGGGGCTGCCGAAGCAGCGCACGAACCGCTCGACCCATTCGGAGCTGTCGACCATGGGCGTGCCGCTCGGGGTCGTGACGGCGAAGGCGACCGCCTCGGCGCCGGATTCGCGGCGGACGCTGCCCAGACGCGATGCGACCTCATCGAGGGCTTCGTCCCAGGAGATCTCGACCCAGCCCGGATCGCCCTCCCCTTTCGGCCTCGTCCGGCGCAGCGGAACGGTGAGTCGTCGCGGACTGTGAACGAGCTCCGGCGCCGCCCGGCCCTTGGCGCACAGCGCACCGCCGGTCGGATGGCCCGGCAGCGGCTCGACGCCGGTCATCCGGCCGTTCTCCACGACCGTGACCGAGCCGCAGCGCGACCGGCAAAGGGTGCAGTATCCCGGATACCGTCGCGCCATCGACCCTTCCTCGCAGCGGCGAGGTGTAACACATTTCTGTAATGCATTACCATTAGAAGCAGGCGATGGCGTCCGTCAAGCGCGTCTCGTAAGAGTGCGACTCGCTGAGAAGGGGGGACGGCCGGGAATGAACGGCGATCAAGGCACCGGAAATCTGCGCGAACAGGTCCTGCAGCGGGTGCGCGCCGAGATCATCGCCGGGGAAAGCCCGCCCGGCACGATGTATACCGCCCCGACCCTCGCCGCCGCTCTCGGCGTCTCATCGACGCCGGCGCGCGAAGCCCTCCTCGAACTCGCGCGGGGCGGCCTGCTCGAGCCCGTTCGCAACCGCGGCTTCCGGGTGAAGGAGCCGACCCTTCAGGCCCTTCGCGACGTCTTCGACCTGCGCGAAATCCTCGAACTCCACGCGGCGCGGATCGTGGCCCTGAAGAGCCGGAAGGACCTCTCGGCGCTGGGCGCCCTCGCCGACGAGATCCGGAGCGCCGTCGAGGCGGACGACGTGCGGCGCTATCTCGAGGCGGACCGCGCCTACCATCGCATCCTCCTGGAAGCGGCTGGCAATACGGCGCTGACGGACACGGTGATGGGCCTGCGCGACACGATGCGCCTCTACGGCATCCGCTCGCGCGCGGGGCAGTTGCGCCAGATCGAATCGATCGCGGAGCATTACGAGATCATCTCTCTCGCCGAAGCCGGAGAGGCGGACCGGCTCGAGGCCCTCATGCGGCGGCATATCCGCTCGTGGGAGCCGATCTTCGTCGACGCGCTGACCCAGACGGGTGCCCAGCTTCCGCGCAGTTGATCCGCACGGCATCTGCGACGGGACTATAGCCCCCGCCCCGGCCCCGGAGCGAACAGCCGCTCCGCTCAATGCAGGAATGCGACCAGCGAAGTAGAACGATTTTCCATCAGAACATCATATCGAAACATATCGTTGCTTCTTGACGCAGGTGGACCGGCGCTTTCAATCCAAAACAGATCGTTTCTTCTCTCGATCCGCCGAGGTTGGAAAATATTGTTTCGTTGACGCTCCCGACTTCGACCGGTCTAGGTCGACGCATCAGCCGGGGCCGAGAGAAGGAAACGCAGCGCGGACGCGACGCGAGTCTTGGGCCCGATCACCATCCGAACGCACCGGACGACCCCATCCCCATGATCCCGAGCCGCTCCCGCTTCCTCGCCCTGGCTTCGTCCCTGCTGCTCGCACTCGCGCTCGGCGGCCCCGGCCAGGCTCAGGCGGATGCCACAAAGCCCCTCAAGGTCGGCGTCTCGGCGGGGCCCTATGGCGACATCCTGCGCGAGGCCGCCCGCCTGTCGGCGGCGGAGGGCCTCAAGGCTGAGATCATCGAGTTCAGCGACTGGAACCTGCCCAATGCGGCCCTCCAGGCGGGCGACATCGATCTCAACAACTTCCAGCACAAGTTCTACCTCGCGAACCAGATCAAGGCCCGCAACTACGAACTCGTCGGCCTCGAGGACTCGATCCTCGTCCCCGCCGGCATCCATTCCAAGAAGTTCACGAAGATCTCGGATATCCCCGCGGGCTCGAAGGTCGCGATCCCGAACGATCCGACCAACGCGGCGCGGGCTCTGCTGCTGCTCGAGAAGGCCGGCCTCATCAAGCTGAAGCCCAATGCGGGCCTCTCCGCCGGGCTGACCGACGTGGTGGAGAACCCCAGGCGGATCCAGATCATCGAGATCGATGCGGCGCAGCTCGCCCGCTCCCTCGACGACGTCGCCGCGGCCTTCGTCTCGTCCAACTACGCCTATCTCGCCGGTCTCGACCTCGACAAGGCGCTGGTCGCCGAGGCGGCCGATGCGCAGGCCAAGCCCTATTTCACCCTGCTCTTCGCTGCCCGGGCCGATCGCAAGGACGACCCGAGGATCCGCAAGTTCATCGAGATCTACCGCTCGCAGCCCGTGAAGGACTTTATCGCCGCGAAGTTCAAGGGGTCGATCCTGCCGGCTTGGTGAAGCGCGGCTCTCCGCTCGAAGGCGCGGCCGTCAGCGCGCCAGCACCACCAGCAGGCCCGGCACCGGCCGCCCACGATCCTCGCATGGCCGCGCCTCGGACAGGACGAGGCGGAGCCCGTGCGACGCGGCGAGATCGGCAAGATGGGCCTCGGCATGGGCGTAGCGGAGATCCTCGCCGAGGATCGTCCCCCTGCCCTCGTGCGATCGCGCGGTGAAGGCAAAGAGCCCTCCCTCGGCGAGCACGCGCGCCGTCTCCGAGAAGACCGGCCAGAGTTCCCCGAGATAGGCGAAGACGTCGTCGGCGAGGACGAGGTCGGCCGAGCCATCCGGCCGCTCGGCCAGCCAATCGAGGAGGTCGCCCTCGGCGAGGTCATCGTAGAGCCCGCTGCGACGCGCCTCGGCGAGCATGGCGGGCGAGAGGTCGATCCCGGCCAGGTGGGCACATTGCGGCCGGACCGTCTCGGCGCCGAGGCCCGTGCCGCAGCCGAGATCGAGCGCGTGGGCGAAGAGGGCCTGCCGCCCCAGCTCGCCCGCGGCCCGGCGGAGGGCGTCGTGAAACGGAGCCGGCCGCCGCTCGATGCGGGCCTCCTCGTCGTCGAACAGCGCGCGAACATGATCCGGCGACATCGCCGCGAGCGGATCGCCGATCCCGAGCCGAGCCAGCCGCAGGGCGGCACCGCGGCAATCGGCAGGGTCCCGCAGCAGGGCCATGTCGAAGGCGGCGAGGGCGTCGCGGTAGGTTTCGACCGCCTCGTCGATGCTGCGCGCGCCCCGATATTGCGACTCGCGCGCCGCGCCGAGCCCGAACCAGATCGCCGGACAACGCGGCGCGAGCGCGATGGCCTGACGCGCAAGGCGCACCGCGGTGGCGGGATCGCCCGCCGTCAGGGCGGCATCGACAGCGGCCGCGTCGGAAGAGGCGAGGTCCTCGCCGGAGGCATCCATGCTGAAACTCGCGGAGCCGCGCCCGAAACCGGCGATCCACCCGGTCAGGCGGGGCGGGGCGGCGAGACCGCGTCCGGCGCCCCGGCATCCGAGCCGGGCCCGGCTTCCTTCTCGGCCTCCCCTCGCCCGAAGAGGATCGCGAGGATGACGACCGGAAGACCGACGGCCGCCGTAGCCGCGAAGAAGACCGGGAACCCCCAGGCCGCGACCATGAAGCCCGACAGGCCCGAGACGAGCTTGCCCGGCAGCGCATAGAGCGAGGAGAGCAGCGCATATTGGGTGGCGGCGAAGCCGAGGCCCGTCAGGCTCGACATGTAGGCCATCAGCGCCGTGCCCGCGAAGGTGCCGGAGAAGTTCTCGACCGAGATCGCGACCGTCAGCCGCCAGACCTCCGGCGGCCCCATGGCCAGCCAGGAGAAGGCGAGATTGGAGGCCGCGCCCGCGATCGCCCCGGCGATCAGCACCGGATAGAGGCCGTAGCGGATGATCGCCCATCCTCCGACGAAGGCGCCGAGCATCCCGACCCAGATGCCGTAGAGCTTCGAGACGGCGGCGATCTGCGGCAGCGTGTAGCCCATCTTGATGTAGAACGGGTTCGCCATCACGCCCGAGACGAAATCCGGGAGCCGATAGAAGGCGACGAGCGCCAGCACCGCGATCAGGCGCGGCCCCTGGCGGCGGTAGAGATCGGCCAGCGGGGCGACGATGGCGCGCCCGAAATGGAAGGGCTCGCGCGGCTTGCCGGCTGCGGGAGCCGCCTCGGGCGGAGCCGGGGCGAGCAGGGAGGCCGTGATCCCGACCAGCATCAGCGCCGCCATCACGAGATAGGCGACCTTCCAGGAGGCCGACATCGCCTCCTTCGCCGCATCCGGCCCGGCGAGTTCGCTGACGAGGATGAGCGCTCCGGCTCCCGCCGTGATCAGCGCGAGACGATAGCCGAGCTGGTAGGCGGCGAGCATCAGCCCCTGGCGCTCGACGGGCGTCGATTCGATGCGCCAGGCGTCGATGACGATGTCTTGCGTCGCGGCCGAGAACGCCATCAGGAAGGCGGCGAGACCGAGCAGCGGAAGGCTGGAGATCGGGTCGGCGGCTGCCATGGCGAGAAGCGCGAGGGCGACGCAGACCTGCGAAGCCACCATCCAGGACCGCCTGCGGCCGAGCCGGCGGGAGAGGAACGGCAGATCGATCGCGTCCACGATCGGCGCCCAGAGGAACTTCAGGCTGTACGGCAGAAGCAGATAGGCGAAGAGCCCGATCGCCTTGATGTCGATCTCGGCCGTGGCGAGACGCGCGCTGAAGGTGCCTGCCACCAGCAGGAACGGCAGGCCGCAGGAGAAGCCGAGCGCCAGCATCAGCATGACGCGCCGGTCGAGATAGGGACGGAGCTTCGTCAGCATGCCGGTCTCGCGCGCCGGTCGCAGCCGGCCATCCCATCCGGTATCGTCGATGGATGGTTAAAGAAGGGCAGTCGACGGCGAACACTGCGACCGACGGAGCACTTCCTCGATGTCGCAGGCCAAAGGCTGCCAGGCACGCATGCCGGCACGGCATGCGATCTTCGCGGCATGCCATCGTAAGGTGCACTGTCATCTTCCTTATTGACAGCGCCCGCCCTCCTCGGGCTATACGCCCAGGTCAGCGCGGCCGCAGGTGCCGCCGCTTGCTGGCGTCATCTCCGGAGTATCCGTGAGGACGCTCCGGTCTCTGTCGAGGGTCCGCAAGCGCGCACCCTGCATGGTCTCTCCCCTGTATGTCTTTTGCTGATCTCGGTCTGAGCGAGAAGGTCCTAGGAGCAGTCGCAGCCGCAGGCTACGACCAGCCCACTCCGATCCAGTCCCAGGCCATCCCTCACGTCCTCGCCCGCCGCGACGTTCTCGGCATCGCCCAGACGGGGACAGGCAAGACGGCCGCCTTCGTGCTGCCGATGCTGACGCTGCTCGAGACGGGGCGGGCGCGGGCACGCATGCCCCGCACGCTCATCCTGGAGCCGACGCGCGAGCTCGCAGCCCAGGTCGTCGAGAATTTCGAGCGCTACGGCGCCAATCACAACCTGTCGGTCGCGCTCCTCATCGGCGGCGTGTCCTTCTCCGATCAGGACACGAAGATCGCCCGCGGTGTCGACGTGCTGATCGCGACGCCGGGCCGCCTGCTCGACCATATCGAACGCGGAAAGCTGCTGCTGACGGGCGTCGAGCTCTTCGTGATCGACGAAGCCGACCGCATGCTCGACATGGGCTTCATCCCGGATATCGAGCGGATCGCGAAACTCGTCCCGTTCACGCGCCAGACGCTGTTCTTCTCGGCGACGATGCCCCCCGAGATCCAGCGCCTCGCCGATACCTTCCTGCACAATCCGGTGAGGACCGAGGTCGCCCGGCCCGCCTCCGCGGCGACGACGATCACCCAGCGCCTCGTCGCGACCGGTGCCGACGGCCACGAGAAGCGCGAGAGCCTGCGCGACCTGATCCGCAACTCGGCCGACTTCAAGAACGCGATCATCTTCTGCAACCGCAAGCGCGAAGTCGCGATCCTGCACAAATCCCTGCAGAAGCACGGCTTCAGCGCCGGCGCCCTCCACGGCGACCTCGACCAGCGCGCCCGCATGGCGGCGCTCGACAAGTTCCGGACCGGGGAGATTCCGCTCCTCGTCGCGAGCGACGTCGCGGCCCGCGGGCTCGACATCCCGGCCGTGAGCCACGTCTTCAACTACGACGTCCCCCACCACGCCGAGGATTACGTCCATCGGATCGGCCGGACCGGACGGGCCGGACGGACGGGCCACGCCTTCACCCTGATCGCGCCCGGCGACGAGAAGTCGCTCGCCGCCATCGAGAGCCTGATCGGCCAGAGCGTCGAATGGCAGGGCCCCAGTGTCGCAGACCTTCCCGAAGGCGAGTCGCGGCCCCGGAGCGGACGCGGCGGACGCAGCGCGCGAGGCGGGCGCACCGAGCGGACCGGCCGTGCCGAGCGCGCCGAACGGTCCGAGAAGCCCGGACGCGGCGAGCGCAGTGCCCGGCCCCGCCGTGAGCGCAGCCCGTCGGAGGGCCGAAGCGATCCACGCCCGCCCATCCATGAGGAGGTGGCGGAAGAACGCCCCGCCCGTGTCCGCGAGCAGCCTGCGCCCCGCGCCGCCTCGCCGGCGCCTCAAGAACCTGGCCGCCGCCGCAACCCTCGTGCGGACTCGTCCGATGACGGCCGGACGGTGGTCGGGCTCGGCGATCACGTTCCGGCCTTCCTGGCCCGGCCCGTGCGCCCCAAATCGAGCGCCTGACAAAGGCCGGCCGCGGGGGGTCGCGGCCGTCGATCCCGTCAGGCCGGCGGTTTTGTACGTTTAATGACACATAGAAGGCAGCCCCGCTTAACCTGTCCTTCGCAGACGCCATGCATTCTCCCGCCCTAGTTGAAGCGCGACCGCAGAAGTTCGGCGGTCGGGGAGACGACCATGAAGAGGGTCGACAGGACCATCGCCATCGGTGAACGGGCGTGGGAGCTGATGCGCGCCTATGCGCGCGGCGCGTCGCCGCAATCCTATGAACTCTGGTACACCTACGTCACGGGGCTGAGGCCGCGCCTCAACGAAGCCGTCAAATCCCACCTGTCGGAGAACCTGTTTCTCGCGGCGGACGATATCGACCGCCTCTACGCGGCTCACATCGGCACGATGGCCCTGAGCGAGGAGACCGACAAGGTGGGCTCGCGCCTTCTCATGGAGATGGGGCGCGTCATCAACCTGATCGAAGCCGCCGCCGGCTCGACCTCGGAATACGGCGTCTCGCTCGAGGCGATCCAGAGCAACCTTCAGCCCGGCCTCGAGAAGACCCAGATGAAGGAAATCGTCGAGACCCTGATCGGCGCCACCCGCGCCGTCGCGGCGAGCAACCAGGAACTCGAACAGCGGCTGAAGATCTCGCGCGGAGAAGTGGAATCCCTTCACAAGGTGTTGGAAGAAGTGCGGACGGAGAGCCTGACCGACGCGCTGACGGGACTTGCGAACCGCAAGCACTTCGAGATGACGCTGGCGGCGAACGTCGCTCACGCCTCGGCGGAACGCGCGCCCCTCATCCTGACCGTGATCGACATCGACCATTTCAAGCGCTTCAACGACACCTATGGGCACCTTACCGGCGACCAGGTCCTGCGGCTCGTCGGAGCGGCGATGCGTGAGCACGTCACCGTCGGCGCGACGCTCGCCCGTTTCGGGGGCGAGGAATTCGCGATGCTGGCCCCCGGAATCGGACCCGGCGAGGCTTTCGCCTGCGCGGAGAAGATCCGCCGCAACGTCATGGGCCGGGAACTCCTGAAGCGCTCGACGGGCGAATCGCTCGGCCGCGTCACGATCTCGCTCGGGCTCGCGGAACTCCGGCCGGGCGACACGGCGACGACGCTCCTCGAACGCGCCGATTCCTGCATGTACAGAGCCAAGCAGGCCGGGCGGAACGCCTCCTTCGCCGATTGGGACCTGGACGAGCCCCCGCTCGCCAGCGCGGCCTGAGCCGCCCTCCGTCCTCAAAGATCGAGGATGCGCTCGGGCCTGATGCGGCCTCGCAACAGGTCTGCGACCGCCAGGAGATTCCCCCGCAATCGGCCCGCCCTGTCGACATGCGGCTCCGGCCGCAGCGAACAGATCGCGTTGGCCGCGAGGTTCCGGAAGGCCAGCCTCGCCAGTTCGACCGAGGAGACGTTGCCCTTCCGGGCGAGGTAGGCCGCGTTGGCGATCTGCGAATAGCCGAGGCGGGCGCCCCGTTCGCGCCCCGTCTTGTTGCCGAGATGGACGCCCCACAGCGCCTCGGCCCGAGCCGTGCGGCCGCCGCGCCGGCGGATCTGGCCGCCGAAATCGAAATCCTCGAGCCACGCGTAGAGAGGCAGCGCCTCGTCGAAGGAAAGGCCCGCGATGGCGCTCGTCCGGAAGGCCATGTTGCAGCCATAGGGACCGAAGCTTTCGTCGAGCGCACTTCCCTGCGCCTCCGGTGCGCGATCGGCCTCGGCGACGATGGCCCGCCCCTCGTCGAGCGCGATCCCCGGCCCCTTCGCGCCGTCGGCGAGGACGATGCCGGTCAAGCCGCCGAGATCCGGCCTCGCGGCGAAGGCCGCGACGGCATGGTCCAGCCAGAACCGGGACGGGATGAAGTCGTCGTCGAAGAACGCGACGACGTCATGCGTGTCGCGGACGAGCGCAAGCCCGTCGTTGCGCTGGAGCGAGGAGCCGGTCCGGCCGACGAAGGCCGTCACCTCCGGGCGGGCCGGATCGAGGGCCGGCAGGTCGGCCGCCTCGGAGCCGACGACGATCACGGTCTCGGGCGGCCGCGTCTGCGCGAACAGGCTGTCGACGAGCGTGCCGGCGAGAGGCGCCCTCCCCTTCGTCGCGACGATGACCGCAAGACGGTTTCCACTCATGCCCGGCGTCCTCATGTCGGAGAAGCGGAGGCGCGGCGCAGCCGCCGGACCTGGGATGCGAGGGCCTGGCGCAATCCGCCGAGGTCGAGCAGCCACAGCGTCCCGGCGAACACGACGGGCCCGACGAGACCGGCCGCGATCAAGGCGAGCCACGGCGAGCCGAGGCTCCGCATCGGCCACATCGCCCCGAGCGCGAGCAGGGCTGCGAGCAGGACCGTCCCCACCTGGCCCAAGGTTGGCCAGCAGCCCCGGAGCGAGGAGGCCGTCACGAGCGCGGCGAGGAGGCCCGCCGCGAGGCTCAGCGAGTGGATGGCCGCGATGGCGAGGAGACCAGCTTCGGCCGGAACGAACCAGAGCAGCACTCCATCCACGGCCAGCGCGACGAGCGTCGTCCAGAGCAGCGCGGAGGTCCGGTGCGTGAGCTGGAAGACCGGGCCCACGGCGAACTGGCCGAAGCAGAAGGCGAGCACGCCCGGCAGCATCGCCAGGGCGAGCGGGCCGAACGAGCCGCGGAATTGCTGCGGCACGAAGATGGCCTCCAGGGCCGGCATGGCGGCCGCATAGGATGCGCCGAGGAAGGACAGGACCGCGAGGACGATCAGCATGTTGAGGGCGATCTGCCGCCGCCCCTCCGCCTCGCCCTCCTCCGCCTGCCGCCGCACGGCGACCTGGAAGAGATAGGCGTCGAGCGCCGCCCCGACCGACAGGAAGAGACGGATCGTCAGGTCGGTCGCGAGCGACAACTGGCCAGCCTCGGCGAACCCGAAGCGATCCGCGACGACGCCCCGATTGAGGAGCACGATCCCCTGATAGACGAGATTGGCCACGACGATCGGAAAGCCGTAGCGGGCGAAGGTCGCGAGATGGTTTCGCGTCGCCTTCGAGAGCGCCGACGGCACCGGCCTCAGACGCCTCCCGGATGCGAGCGAGGCGAGCCCGTTCGCGAGGGCGAACATCGCCAGCACCCAGAGGGCGCTATGGGTCAGCCAGGCCGCCGCGACCATGAGGACGAAGGCGAGCACGTTCTTCGCCAGGATCAGGCGGATATAGGCGCCGTTCAGGAACAGGGCGCGGGTCCGCGCCGCGCCGATCTCGATCAGGCCCGTCGCGGCCGCGGCGACGGCGACCACGAGGACGAGACCGGGCGGCAGGCCGAGGCTCGGCCCCGCCACCGCGATGCCCGCGGCACCGACGAGGACGAGCGCGACCATCGCGAGATAGGCCGCATCGAGGCTGGCATCGAGGCCGGCCTCCTTCGCGTCGCCATGGGTGAACCGCGTGGCGGAGAGCCTGACCCAGTCGAACAGGGCGGTGAACAGCACGATCGCGGCCATCGAGGCGATGGCGAACCGGCCGTACTCCGCGGGGCCGAGCACGCCCGCCACGACGAGGCCGACGACGAGATTCAGAACCGCGTTCAGCGCGAAGGTGAGGACAATGCCCATCAGGGAACGGCCGGCGACGACATCGCCGTGCCATATCAGGGCTCGCTCAAGGGAAGGTTGAGACGCCGAGACAATCCGCTCGGGACCGTCAACGAAGCATCAAGGACGCGATGTCCGCCTGGGGCATCCGCCGCTCGTTCCGGCGAAGGCCGGGATTCAAAATCCGGCCCGGACCCCGGCTTTCGCCGGGACAGGCGGACGAGGCGTCAGGCCGGAGCGCCGAGCCGCTCGGCGGAGGCCGGCGTGATCGCGACCGATTCGCCGCAGCCGCAGGCCGAGGTCTGGTTCGGGTTGTTGAAGGTGAAGCCCGACGACATCTTGCTCGTCTGGAAATCCATCTGCGTGCCGAGCAGGAACATGATCGCCTTCGGGTCGATCAGGATCTTGACGCCCTTGTCCTCGACGACCTCGTCGTGCGGTCCGACGGCATCGGCATATTCCATCGTGTAGGACATGCCCGCGCAGCCGCCGTTCTTCACGCCGACCCGAAGGCCCGCGATCGGTTTCTCGGACCGCGCCATGATCGAGCGCACGCGCTCGGCGGCGGAATCGGTGAGGGTGACGACCTTGAAGCCAGACGCGGCCATGATGGATCCCGAAGCGGCTTGCTTGATGCAGGACAATGTAAGCCCACCGCGGCCCTTTTTCAAAGGCGGGGCGGGCGGCGACGTGCTATCGTCCGGATAGCAGGAAGGATGGACCGGGATCGGCAATGGCGCAGGTTCTCGTACGCAACCTGGAGGAGGGTGTCGTGCAGGAGCTCAGGCGGAAAGCCCGAGCGAGCGGTACCTCGCTGGAGGAATTCGCCCGGCGCGCCCTCCGCGAAGCGGCTCGGCCATCCAAGGCGGATCTGATCGCCGAGATCGATCGCATTCGAGCGCAAAGCACCCGCGGCATGGTCGATAGCGGCGCCGAACTTCGCAGGCTGCGCGACGGCGAGGACGATGGTCGTTGACGCTTCCGTCGCAGTGAAATGGTTCCTCGCCGAGGATCGGACAAACGAGGCACGCGCCCTTCTCGCCGACGAGGACTTGATCGCCCCCGGCATCATCCGGCTGGAGGTCGCGCATGTGCTCTGGAAAGGCGTTCGGCGGGGCGCCATGACACCATCCGCCCTCGAGAGCAGCATGGATGTGATGGATCAGCTCTTCGCGGGCGCAGCCGCGACGGACGATCTCATCGCACCCGCCATGCAACTCATGCGGCGGCTCGGACATCCGGTCTACGATTGTCTGTACATCGCTCTCGCAGATCGCGTCGGGACGACACTCGTGACCGCGGACGAACGCCAGTTCTCCGCCGCGCGCCGGGCTCGAATCCAGACCGTGCTGCTGTAGCGTCAGCCAGCCCGCCCCCAGCCCCGCTTGACCGCCCTGCCCGGGCGCCCGACAACCGGGCATGTTCCTGACCTTCTTCACCGAGTTGCGAGCCGCCAAGGTCCCCGTCACGCTGCGGGAATACCTCACGCTGATGGAGGCGCTCGACCGCGACCTCGCCGACAAGAAGGTCGAGGAATTCTACTATCTGTCCCGCGCGACGCTCGTGAAGGACGAGCGCAACCTCGACAAGTTCGACCGCGTCTTCGGACAGGTCTTCAAGGGCCTCGAGACGCTCGGCGCGGGGCTCGAAGCGGCGCAGATCCCCGACGAATGGCTCCGCAAGATGGCGGAGAAGTACCTCTCCGAGGAGGAGAAGGCGCAGATCGAGGCGATGGGCTGGGACAAGCTGCTGGAGACGCTCAAGCAGCGGCTCGAGGAGCAAAAGGGCCGCCACCAGGGCGGCTCGAAATGGATCGGCACCGCCGGCACGTCGCCCTACGGCGCCTATGGCTACAATCCGGAAGGCATCCGGATCGGCCAGGACAAGAACCGCAACTTCCGGGCTGTGAAGGTCTGGGACCGGCGCGACTTCAAGGATTTCGACGACACGGTCGAACTCGGCATCCGCAACATGCGGGTGGCGCTGCGGCGCCTGCGCCGGTTCGCCCGCACCGGCGCGGCCGAGGAGCTCGACCTCGACGAGACCATCAAGGAGACCGCCAACAAGGGCTGGCTCGACGTGAAGCTGCGCGCCGAGCGCCGCAACGCGGTCAAGGTGCTGCTCTTCCTCGATGTCGGCGGCTCGATGGACTGGCATATCGAGACGGCCGAGCAGCTCTTCTCGGCGGCGCGGTCCGAGTTCAAGCATTTCGAGCATTTCTACTTCCACAACTGCCCCTACGAGCGGGTGTGGAAGGAAAACCGGCGCCGGCACGACCAGACCATCCCGACCTGGGACGTGCTGCGGACCTATCCGTCCGATTACCGCGCCGTCTTCGTCGGCGACGCCTCGATGAGCCCCTACGAGATCGCCATGCCCGGCGGCTCGGTCGAGCATTGGAACGAGGAGGCGGGGCAGGTCTGGATCGAGCGGCTGACGACGCAGTTCCCGAAATCGGTCTGGCTGAACCCCACCCCGCGCACCCGCTGGAACTACTCGCAGTCCATCGGGATGATGGGCAAGCTCTTCGGCGGCAGGATGTTTCCGCTGACCCTCGACGGCATCGACGCGGCCATGCGCAGCCTCACCCGCTGAGCTGCCTCAGGTCGCCGAGGACCGGGTCCCCGCCCGCCAGTCGAGATCGAGCAGCATCCCCCGCGGCAGCGTCGCGGGGAGGAGCCAGACCGGCAATCCTGCCTCGTTCAGCCGCCGCGCCGTCCAATGGTTGCAGAGGCTGGCGAGGCTGAAGGCCCCGACGGCGCGGTAGAACAGGCTCGGCCCGTAGAGCCCCTGGCCGAGAACCTCCGGCGCTCCGTCCCCGCCGCGCGCGAAGGAGGCGTCGATCCCGGCGAGGAGACGCGCGAATCCGGCCTCGGACAGGACGATCCGCCGCGTGTCTTCATCGCGGTAGGGGGCGAGCGGGTCCCCCTCGATCCCGACGACATGCATCACCGAGGCGTTGCCCGGCCGGAACAGGGCGCGCAGGGCGAGGCGCCAGTTCAGCGCGGCGACGGTCGGCACCTCGCGGTAGAAGGCGTCCTCACCCCAGCCCGTCTCGATCCAGTCGTAATGCGCGAACCGCGCCGCGACCGTCGCCAGCAGAGCGCGGCCCTCGCGGCCCGCGATCTCCGAGACCTGCTGGCGGGGCAGGACGAGGCCAGTATGGTAGCCGTTGCTGACGAGATGGATCGTGACCGCGCCCTCGCCGGGCCTCGGCGGATAGAGGGCCCGATCGCCGAAGCGAATGGTCAGGACGGCGAGAAGGCCGAACGCGACGGCGAGAACCGCAAAGACCCGGAGAGCCCACCTCATGCGGCCCTCCCCTCCGGGCGATCCCTCCCCGGAGGGGAGGGCCGAGTCGAAGCGAAGCTTTGAACCGGGGTGGGGAAACCCCGCTGTCGCAACACCCCACCCCGGTCGGCTGACGCCGACTCGCCCTCCCCTGGAGGGGAGGGATCAGGCGCGGAGCCCCGTGACATGCTCGACCGGAACCGCTCCCCTCACCCCGCGTCGCGGAGGCGGGCGAGGGCTTCGTCGATCTTGGCGCGGCGGGCCAGGGCTTCCGCCTTGCGCTCGCGCTGCTCCTCGACGACCTCCTCGGGCGCCCTCGCCAGGAAGTCGGGCTTAGACAGCTTAGCGTCGATCTTCGCGACCTCGTCGTCGAGCTTCTTGCCCTCGCGGGTCAGACGCTCGGTCTCGGCCGCGAGGTCGATGACGCCTTCCAGCGGCAGCGCGGAGACCTCGCCGCGCACGACGACCTGGACGGATTTCGGCGGCGCCGCCTCGGCGACCGTCACGTCCGACAGCCGCGCGAGCCGCCGCAGCGTCCCGTCATGCGCCTCGGCGCGGGCGCGCGTCTCCGCCGACGGGGCGACGAGGACGAGCGGCACCTGCGCGCCGGGCGGCACGCCCATCTCGGAGCGGACCGAACGGATCTCGGAGACGAGGTCGACCAGCCAGCCGATCTCGGCCTCCGCCTCGGGCCGGTTGAGATCGCCGAGAGCCGGCCAGGGCGCGAGGGCGAGGAGCGGCCGCTTCGCGCCGGCGCGGCGCAGCTCCCACAGCTCCTCCGTCAGGAAGGGCATGAAGGGGTGCAGCAGCGTCAGCACCGTGTCGAAGACGAAGGCAATGGTCGCCCGCGCCTCGTCCTTGGCCGGTCCATCCGGCCCCTGGAGAACGGGCTTGGCGAGTTCGAGATGCCAGTCGCAGAACGTGTTCCAGGTGAAGCGGTAGGCCGCACCCGCCGCCTCGTTGAAGCGGTACTCCTCGATCCCTTTCGTGATCTCCGCCGCCGCCTTGGCGCATTCGCCAAGGATCCAACGGTTCAGCGTGTCCTTGGCCGAGGCCGGATCGAAGCCGTCGGCCCCAACCGCGCCATTCATCTCGGCAAAGCGGGCCGCGTTCCAGATCTTGGTCGCGAAGTTGCGGTAGCCCTCGACCCGCTGGAGCGAAAGCTTGATGTCGCGGCCCTGCGCGGCCATCGCAGCGAGGGTGAAGCGAAGCGCATCCGCCCCGTATTTCTCGATCAGCTCGAGCGGATCGATGACGTTGCCCTTGGACTTCGACATCTTCGCCCCGCGCTCGTCGCGCACGAGGGCGTGGATGTAGATCGTGTCGAAGGGCACCCGGTCGGTGCAGTAGAGCCCCATCATCATCATCCGGGCGACCCAGAAGAAGATGATGTCGAAGCCGGTGACGAGCGTCTGCGTCGGGTAGTAGCGCGCGAGTTCGGGCGTCCGGTCGGGCCAGCCGAGCGTCGAGAAGGGCCAGAGGGCCGATGAAAACCAGGTGTCGAGCACGTCCTCGTCGCGCGTCAGGAAGCCGTCGAGCCGCTCGGGATCGTTGGCGAGGGCCTCGGCCTCCGCCTCGGTGAGCGTTCCCTTGACGACGTAATGGGCGAGCGCCTCGGCGGCGGCCTCCTCGGCGCTCTCGGCGACGAAGACCTGCCCGTCCGGGCCGTACCAGGCCGGGATCTGATGGCCCCACCAGAGCTGGCGCGACACGGTCCAGGGCTGGATGTTCTCCAGCCACTGGAAGTAGGTCTTCTCCCAGTTCTCGGGCACGAAGCGCGTCTCGCCCGAGCGGACGGCCGCCATGGCGCGCTCGGCGAGGCCCTTGACGTCCACGAACCACTGGTCGGTCAGATAGGGCTCGACGGGAACGCCGGAGCGGTCGCCATGCGGGACCGCATGGGTATGCGGCTCGATCGCGGCGAGTTGGCCGCCTTCCTCCAGCATCGCGACGATGCGCTTCCTCGCCTCGGCCCGGTCGAGACCCTCCATCGCGAGGATCGCGTCCAGCGTCTCCGACGGCGGCAGGTCCCGGAGGAAGTCGTCGTTCTCGACGAGCCGAAGCTCCGCCTGCGGCCCGAAGATGTTGATCATGCGCAGGCCGTGCCGGCGGCCGACCTCGAAATCGTTGAAGTCGTGCGCCGGGGTGATCTTGACCGCGCCCGTCCCCTTCTCGGGGTCGGAATAGGTGTCGGCGACGATCGGAATGGGGCGTCCGACGAGCGGCAGGATCGCGTTGCGGCCGATCAGGCCGTTGAAGCGCTCGTCGTCCGGATGGACCGCGACCGCGACGTCGCCCAGCATCGTCTCGGGCCGCGTGGTCGCGACCTCGATATAGCGCTGCGGGTCATCCTCAAGCGGATAGCGGATGTACCAGAGGTTCCCCTTCAGCTCGATCTGCTGCACTTCGAGATCGGAGATGGCGGTCGAGAACTTCGGGTCCCAGTTCACGAGCCGCTTGTCGCGATAGGCGAGCCCGTCGCGGTGCAGCGAGACGAAGACCTTGAGGACGGCGCGCGAAAGGCCCTCGTCCATGGTGAAGCGCTCGCGCGACCAGTCGCAGGAGGCGCCGAGGCGCTTCAACTGGTTGATGATCGTGCCGCCCGATTCCTCCTTCCACTTCCAGACGTGCTCGATGAAGGCCTCGCGGCCCATCGACCGGCGGTCCGGCGCCTTGGCGGCGGCGAGCTGGCGCTCGACCACCATCTGCGTCGCGATGCCGGCATGGTCGGTGCCGACCTGCCAGAGGACGTCGCGGCCGCGCATCCGCTCGAAGCGGCAGAGGATGTCCTGCACGGTGTTGTTCAGGGCGTGCCCCATATGGAGCGAGCCCGTCACGTTCGGCGGCGGGATGACGATGCAGAAGGGCTCGCCCTCGCCGCGATCGGCGCGGCCGGCCCGGAAGGCGCCCGCCTCCTCCCAGCGCGCGGAGATGCGCGCCTCGACGGAGGTGGGGTCGAAGGTCTTGTCGATCATCGGAAACGGCCGGTCGTGGAACGAAACAGTCCTTCAACCGGTGGCGGACCGCTTCGTCAACACCGCGGCGCGAGGGCAGCCCGGCGCGCCGGCCGACCCGGACGGCGCATAGAGCGGCGACTCAGTCCTCGGACGGCTCGGATGCCGGCGAATCGGCGCGGCCGCGGAATCCGGTGGCGAGCACGTAGAGCTCGGCGGAATCCGAGCGGCTGGCGGCGGGCTTCACATGGCGGACGACCGCGAAATCGCGCTTGAGATCGGCCAGGAGCGTGTTCTCCGTTCCGCCCTGCAGCACCTTCGCGAGATAGGCGCCGCCGGGCGCGAGCACGGCCCGCGCGAACTCGGCCGCCGCCTCGGCGAGCCCCATGATCTTGAGATGGTCCGTCTTGCGATGGCCGGTCGCGTTCGCCGCCATGTCCGACATGACGAGATCGGCTTCCCCGTCGAGAAGCTCGCGCAGCCGATCGGGCGCCTCGTCGGCCATGAAGTCGAGTTCGATGAGGTCGATCCCCGGCAGCGGGTCGATCGGCAGGAGGTCGATCCCGACCACGCGGCCGCGCCCCGTCGCCCGGCCGACCCGCGCCGCGGCCACCTGCGCCCAGCCTCCGGGGGCGGCTCCGAGATCGATCACCCGTCCGCCCGGCTTCAAGAGCCGGTACTTGTCGTCGATCTCGATCAGCTTGAAGGCCGCGCGCGAGCGATAGCCCTCGCGCTTCGCCCGCGCGACATAGGGGTCGTTGAGCTGACGTTCGAGCCAGGCGCGCTGGGAGGGGGTGCGGTTGCCACCCTTCCTGACCTTCTGTCGCCCCGGCGCCGATTTGCCTCCGGCGCCCGCTCCCCGGCCGCCCCGTTCCGATGCGCTCAAGTGCGGCTCCGGCGCGACCAGACCTTGTCCTCGCGCATCATCGACATCAGGATCCCCTCGCGCAGCCCGCGATCGGCGATGCGCAGATACTGGGACGGGAAGGCTCGCCGGATCGCCTCGAGAATCGCGCAGCCGGCGAGGACGAGATCGGCCCGGTCGCGGCCGATGCAGGGATTGCTCGCCCGCTCCTGCAGGCTGCTCTCGATCAGCCGGTCCGTGACGACCTCGACATCGTCGCCATGCATCCACATCCCGTCGACGCGGCGCCTGTCGTAGCGCTCGAGCCCGAGATGGATGCCGCCGATCGTGGTCACGGTGCCGGAGGTGCCGAGGAGGTGGAAGCCCGGCGTCGCGGCGGCCGGACCGGCCTTGAGCGCGAAGGGCAGGAGCCGCCCGCCGACCTCCGCCACCATGTCCTCGAAGATCGCGTGGGTGACGCGCGCCGAGCCGTAGCGCTCGGCCAGGGTCACGACGCCGACCGGCAGGCTGTCCCAGGCCCGGATGCGCTCGCTCGCGCAGATCGCGTCGCCCCCGGTCTGCCCGTCGAGCCAGGCGACCTCGGTCGAGCCTCCGCCGATGTCGAAGATGATGACGGAGCCGGCCTTCGGATGGGCGAGCGACGCACAGCCCATCACCGCGAGCGTCGCCTCGGTCTGCCGGTCGACGATCTCGATATCGAGCCCGACCTCGTCGCGCACGCGGTCGATGAAGGCGAGGCCGTTCGAGGCGTGGCGGCAGGCCTCGGTCGCCACGAGCCGCGAGCGCAGGACGTTGCGCGAGTCGATCTTCGACTTGCAGACCTTGAGGGCGGCGACGGTCCGCTCGATCGCCTCTTCCCCGAGGGTGTCGCCGAGGCCCAGCCCCTCGCCCAGCCGGACGATGCGGGAGAAGGCGTCGACCACCCGGAACTCGTGATAGGACGGCTCGGCGATCAGGAGCCGGCAATTGTTCGTGCCGAGATCGAGAGCGGCATAGGCCGGCGAGGCCCGGCGGGGATTCGGTCTCGATTTGACGGCGTGCGGATAGGAGCGACGGGGGGCCTGTGCCACGCCTTCGGCGGGAGCGCGTGCCCCTTGTGGTCCACGCCCCCAATCGGCGTGAGCGAGTGGATCGCTCAGATCTGGCAAGGCCCCATATCTCCGGACGGGCCGGCTTGCCGCCGGCGCGCCCCGTGTCGGACAAGCCTATCAAGCGAATGGCGATGATGCCAAGGGAATCGTCACGGTCCGCACCAAGAGTTCAGCGAAAGTTCAGGAACGACAGGCGCTCGATCATCCGTTTTCCGCGGCGCGGGCCCTGACGCGGCGCTTCGGGAATCGGGCGGGGACGGCGGTGTCGGCCGACGTGACCCGGCGCAAAAAACCTCTATGACGGGCAGACGCTCGGAAACGCTCGGGACCCTCCCCCATGACCGCGCTTGCTCAGGCCGACGCCGAATCCGGCACCTCTCGTTCGCCCTATTTCGAACCCGAGCACGAGATGCTGCGCGAGCAGATCCGTCGCTTCGTCGAGGACGAGGTCAAGCCGCACGGCCTCGCCTGGGAGGAGCAGGGCTTCACGCCGCGCGAGATCCTGCTGCGGATGGGCGAACTCGGCTTCCTCGGCATCCGCTACCCGGCCGAATATGGCGGCTCGGAACTCGACACGCTCGCGACCGTCGTCCTCGCCGAGGAACTCGGCCGCTCGACCTTCTCGGGCTTCGCCATCACCGCGCTCGTCCATACCGACATGGCCTCGGTGCACATCGCCCATGCCGGCTCGCAGGCGCAGAAGGACGCGCATATGGCCGACATCGTCGCCGGCCGGAAGATCTGCGCCGTCGCGGTGACGGAGCCCGGCGCGGGCTCCGACGTGAAGGGCATCCGCACCCGCGCCCGGCGCGACGGCGACGCCTATGTCCTCGACGGTTCGAAGATCTACATCACCAACGGCGTCCTCGCCGATCTCTACTGCGTCGCGGCCAAGACCGGCGGCGAGGGCGAGCGCCCGTCGCGGTCGGTGTCGATGTTCCTGGTCGAGAAGGGCACGCCCGGCCTGCGCGTCGGCCGCGCGCTCGACAAGCACGGCTGGCGCTCGTCGGATACGGCAGAGCTCTTCTTCGAGAATTGCCGGGTCCCTGCGGCGAACCTCCTCGGCGAGGAGGGCCACGGCTTCTACGCCATCATGCGCAACTTCCAGAACGAGCGCACGGTGATCGGCGCCATGGCGATGGGCGAGGCCCAGGCCGCGATTGACCTCACGCTCGACTGGCTGACGAGCCGGCAGGCCTTCGGCGAGCCGCTCTGGGCCAAGGGCGCCATCCGGCAGAGGATGGCCATGCTCCAATCGAAGGTGGAGGCCGGACGCCAACTCGTCTACCACGCCGCCTGGCTGGACGCGCGGGGCGCGGACGCCACGCGCGAGGTGTCCATGGTCAAGGCCTATTGCGGAGACCTCGTGAACGAGGTCATGGCCGCCTGCCTGCAATTCCACGGCGGCCTGGGTTTCATGCGCGAATCGACCATCGAGCGGATGGCGCGGGACGCCCGCGTCCAGTCCATCGGCGGCGGGGCGACCGAGGTGATGCTGGAAGAGGTCGCAAAGCGCATGGGGCGCTGAGCACCCTTCCGAGAATTGGGAAACGAGAGGACACGATGAAGACATTCGGCCTGATCGCGGCCATGCTGGCCGCAGCGAGCCTCGCCGCCTGCACCCCCAGCGCCGCCAACCGCCGCAGCGATGCCAGCGCGACGAGCGGCACGGGGCGCTCGGACGATTACGGCACGCAGCGCCGCATGGACGTCTACGGCGCGGCCACCGCCCCGGTCCTGCCGACCATGGGCGCACCCGGCTACGGCAAGTAAGCCCGGCCGAGACCGATGGCTCGCCGCTTCGCGCTCTTCGAGACGGCGATCGGCACGATCGGTCTCGTCTGGTCCGAGCGCGGGCTTGTCGGCCTGCGGCTTCCGGAAGGCGACGAGGCGGCCACGCGAAGCGAGCTGCTGCGCCGCTTCCCGGACGCCGTGCCGGCCTCGCCCGATCCGGCCACGACGGCGGCGATCGAGGCGATCCGCGCGCTGGTCGGCGACGGCCGGAGGGATCTCTCCCACCTGCCGCTCGATTGGGACGGCGTGCCGGATTTCGACCGGCGCGTCTACGACGTGCTGCTCACCATCCCGCCCGGCGAGACGATGACCTATGGCGAGATGGCCCGGAGGATCGGGGAGCCGGGCGCGGCCCGCGCCGTCGGCGCAGCGCTCGGCCGCAACCCGATCCCGGTCGTCGTCCCCTGCCACCGCGTCCTCGCGGCGGGCGGGCGGATCGGCGGCTTCTCCGCCCCGGGCGGCGCCGAGACGAAGCACCGGCTGCTCGCGATCGAGCGAGCCGCGCCCGACGGACAGCCGAGCCTCTTCTGAGAGGAGCCGTGCGGCTCAGCCCGGCGCGAGCGCGGCCGGGATCGCGACCCCCGCCTCGCGATAGTAGCGCGCGGCTCCCGGATGGAAGGTCAGGAACGTGTTCGCAGCCGCGTCGGCGGCCTTCGTGCGGGCCGCGGCCGGCACGAAGGCCGCCAGTTCCTTGGCATCGCCCAGAGCCGCGCGCGTCAGGGCATAGGCGACGTCGTCGGGCAGACGATCCGTGCACAGGCCGAAATTCCAGACGGACGCCGTCGCGACCGCGGCGCTCTGGCCGCGATACGTGGCAGCCGGGATCGCCGCCGGGGTGAAGAACGGGAAGGCGGCGCGCAGGGCCGCGAGTTCATCGCCTCCGAGGCCGAGGATCACGCCGCCGGTTTTCTCCAGCACGTCCGCGAAGGCCGCGACAGGCAGCGGCGAGCCGGACCACAGCGCGTCGAGATGACCGGCTTCGAGCTTGCGCGCGAGATCGCCGGGCGCGCCCGTCACGGCACGCGCCTCGATCCCGAGCGCCTTGGCGAGCCCCTTGAAGACGATGTCGGCCGGCCCGCCGGCCGGACCCACGCCGACCTTTCGCCCACGCAGGTCGGACAGGTTGCCGATGCCCTTGCCCGGCAGCGCGAGAAGGGCGAGCGGCGCCTCGTACATCGGAAACAGGGCCCGCAGGCCGCGTTGCGGGCCGTCGGCCGCGAAACGGCCGAGCCCGTTCCAGGCCCCGTAGGCCGGACCGAGGCTGACGAGGCCGAGATCCGCCTCGGCCGCCGCGAGCGCGCGGATGTTGTCGTTGCTGCCGGCCGTCGCATGGATATCGAGGTCGATGCTCGCGCGCCGGCCGACGATCTCGGCGAAAACCGGCCCGTATTCATGGAAGCTGCCGCCGGCCGCGCCTGTGGCGAGCAGATAGCGCGGACGCGTCTGGGCCAGGGCGGGCCACGCCATCATCGCGGTCCCGCCGATCGCCGCAGCCCCGGCGATACCGATCAGCATGCGCCGGCTCACCCCTGCCTGCTTCACGATCGCCTCTCCCGTCTCGAAAGGGTTGTGAGGACGCCGCCGACCCGGACGGCCGGCGCCGTCGCTACAGGCAGGTCAAGCCGCCATCCACCGGCAGGATGACACCGTTCACGTATTTGGCCTCGTCCGAGGCGAGGAACAGGGCGGCGCGGGCGACGTCCCAGGCATCCCCCATCCGCCCGGTCGGAGACCGGGCGTTGCGCGCGGCGACCATGTCCTCGACCGAGCCGTACTGCCCCGAGATCTGCGAATAGATCAGCGGCGTGTCCATGATGCCGGGCATGATCGCGTTCACGCGGATTCCCTGCTTCGCGTATTGGATCGCCATGGCCCGGGTGAAATGGTTCAGCCCGGCCTTCGAGGCATAATAGGATGCGTAGGGGTACTCGTTGACGACCGCGCCCGCTGCCGAGGAGATGTTGACCACGGCCCCCTTGCCCTGCTCGATCATCACGGGAAGCACGTGCTTGCAGGCGAGGAAGGCGCTTGTGAGGTTCAGGTCGAGGCCCCGGCGCCAGCTCTCCTCCGAGATCTCGAGCGGGCCGCCCATGATGGTCACGCCGACATTGTTGTGCAGCACGTCGATGCGACCATAGGCGGCGAGCGCCTGCCCGACCACGGCGGCGACGTCGTCGGACTTCGTCGCGTCTGCGCTCGCGGCGATGGCCTCGCCGCCCTCCTTCAGGATGATGTCGCGCGTCGCCTCGGCCGCTGCCGGCACGAGGTCCACCGCGACGACGCGCGCGCCCTCCCGCGCATAGAGCGCCGAGGCCGCCGAGCCGTTGCTCCAGCCGGTATGGCCGGACGCATGTCCGGACGAGCCGGCACCGAAGACGAGGGCGACCTTGCCCTCCATCCTCCCGAGGCCGCGCGGTGCAGTCGATTCGCTCATGCTGCCGGTCCTCAGAGTTCGGAGCCGGCAGCTTGTTCGAGCACCTTCCAGTTCTGCTCGCCGTAGCGCCCGCGCCATTCCTTGTAGAACCCGGCCTCGCGCAGGCGGTCACGGAAGGCGGCCTTGTCGACCTCGTTGAAGACGATGCCGGCCGCTTCGAGATCCTTGCGCGTGCTGCCGCCGAGCGCCGCGAGATCGGCGCGCTGGTCGACGGCGCCCTGGTTGATGTGCTTCGCGGCGATGGCCTGCATGTCCTTCGGCAGCGCGTTCCAGGCGCGCTTGTTCGCGAGCGGCCAGTACCCGTCCCACATGTGGCCGGAGAGGGCGAGGTACTTCTGGACCTCGAAGATCTTCGTGACCCAGATCGCGACGAGCGGGTTCTCCTGGCCGTCGGCGACCTTGGTCTGGAGGGCGGAATACAGCTCGGCGCCGTTGATCGAGATGGGCGAGGCGCCGAAGCCCCGGAACATCGAGGTCCAGAGCGGGCTGACGGGCACGCGCATCTTCACGCCCTTCAGGTCGTCCGGGCTGTTGATCGGCTTCGTGCTGGTCGTGAGGTGGCGGAAGCCGTTGTCGTAGATCTTCTCGAAGGCGACGATCGGCTGCTTGGCGATCTCGGCCCGGATCAGGGCGCCGAGCGGCCCGTCCATCGCCTTCCAGACGGTGTCGTAATCGGGCAGCGCGAAGCCGATCCCGCTGATCGAGGCGGTCGGGATGAAGGTCGACAGGATGATGCCGGACAGCGTGAAGAACTCGACCGCGCCGGTGCGCAGTTGCTGCAGCACGTCGGTATCGGAGCCGAGCTGGTTGTTCGGGAAGAGGTTGATGACCAGCGCGCCGTTCGTCTCGGCCTTGATGCGGTCGAAGGCTTCCTGAAGGCGCACGTTCAGCGGGTGGCTGGTCGGAAGGTTGGTCGCGAATTTGTAGGTGAAATCCGCGGCGCGCGCCGTCCCGATCGAAAAGAGCCCGAGCGTCGCTGCCGAACCGGCGAGCGCGGCGCGCCGGGTTGCCGTAATGGTCATGAAGTCCTCCCTGACGGCCCCTCCTGAAGGCCGCCGGGCCGTCATTGTCAATCGCTCAGAACCAGCCCTTCAACCGGAACCACACGAGAGGCAGGACCGCCGACAGCACGACCAGGGACAGACCCCAAACGTATCCGTATTCCCATTTCAGCTCGGGCATGTTGACGAAGTTCATGCCGTACAGGCTCGCGACCAGCGTCGGCGGGATGCCGACGACCGAGACCACGGTCAGGACGCGGAAGGTGTCGTTCTGCTCGATATTGATGAGGCCGAGATCGGCATCGAGCAGGAACTGCACCTTGTCCGACAGATGCGCCTCGTACTCGTCGAGCGAGACGACGTCCCGCTCCACGGTATGCAGCCGGGCCCGGGTCGGCTCGGACAGCCACGAGGCCTCCTCCTCGAGGAAGGGGGCGAGCCGCCCGATCGCAAGGAGGGTCGCCCTGATCTTCGAGATCAGCTGGCGGTAGCGCCCGACCTGGCGGAGCGTCACGCGGAGACGCTGGCCCTGCACCTTCGGGCGCCGCGTGCGCGAGGGGTCCGCATCCCGTCCGAACACCTCTTCGGAGAGCTGGTCGATATCCTCGCCCGTCTCCTCGAGCACGTCCGCGAGCCGGTCGACGATCGCTTCGAGCAGCGTGACGAGGATGCCGGGAGCGGACGGATGATGGAGGTCGTGCTTCTCGATCGTCTCGCGGCAGGACTTGAAGGCCTTCAGATCCTCGAACCGGACGGTGACGAGATGCTTCTCCGTCAGCAGGAAGCCCACCGGGGTGATGCGGGCGCGGCGGTGCTCGTCCCGGAAGACGATCGGGACGGAGAGATAGACCGCCTCGTGCTCGCGCCGCAGGCGGGAGGAGATCTCGACCTCGCTCAGCTGCGTCAGGCTCGGCACGACGAGCCCCGTCATGCGCAGAACGAACGCCGTCTCCTCCTGCGTGGGATTGTCGAGGTCGAGCCAGATCGCGGCCGGGTCGAGGACGGCGTCGGGCGCGGCCGTCAGGGGCGTCCCAGGTCCGGCGCTGCGATGGACCTGGAGCATGGCAGCGCCTCAGCCGAGGATCGGTAATTCGACGATGTCGTAACCGGCACCGATCCGCCGCTCCAGCACGGGATCCTCGAGCTCGAACTCGAAGCGCGAAGCCGGCCGGATGCCGCCCTTGGCGGCGAAGGTGCCGCCGAACATGACCGTTCCGTCGGGAATGCCGCCGGGGCCGAAGCCCTTCTCGATCAACTCGCCCGGCGGAAGCATGCCGGAGAGCGCGCCCTCCTGGTAGAGGACGCGTGCCCCGTCGATCACGGCGTGGGAACGAAGGATCAGCCGGTCCCAATGCGGGGCGACCTCCTCGTAGGGCCACAACTCCGGCGCCACCGGCTTGTCGCACATCTGCTTCGACACGGTGACACCGTAGGTCTCGACCTCGCGGTCGGTATGGTCCGAGCCGACGCCGACATAGGTCTTGCCGCCGGCCCGCACGAGCACGAACTCCACCTCGCCGCTCGAGGTTCCGCCGCTGACCTCGATCGCGTCGGCGAAGAGGATTCGCGTCGCGGAAACCCGATAGAAGATCGGGGTCGAGGCGGGGCGGGCGATGCCGAGGGCCTCGAGTTCGGCGATGTGATGATCGCGCGCCGCGGCGTCGCGCCCGGTCCAGCCCGCGATGACCGCGCGCCGGACGGGGAGCCGCACCGACATCGTGCCGGTGCGCGTATGGATGGCGAAGCCGAGATCCTGGCCGGTCATGCCCGCCCTCCCCCGAACAGCGCCTCGATGGCGCCGGCCACGGCGAGCAGCCGCCGGTCCTCGCCGCCGGGCGCCGCGACCATGAGCCCGACCGGCGCCTCCTCCGCCGCCGGCAGGGGCAGCGAGAGGGCGCAGCCATCGATCATGTTGATGAAGGTCGGATTGCGCAGAACGAGGAGATTGATGCGCGAATAGGCCTTCTCGTCACCGTCGAAATCGGAAATCCTCGGCGGCACGACCGGCACGGTCGGCATCAGCACCGCGTCGAAGGCGGACAGGCGCTCGGCGGCCCGCGCGATCAGCGAGCGCCGCGCCTCCAGGATGTCGATGTAGTCGGCGGCCGAGATCGACTCGCCCCGCGCGATGCGGAACGACACGCGGGGATCGTAGAGGTCGCGCCTCTCCGCGAGCAGCTTGCGGTGCCAGGCGAAGCTCTCGGCGGCCGTGAAGCCGCCCTTCGCGTTCATCGGCGCGATCTCGGCGAATTCCGGCACGGGGATCCGCTCGATGCGGGCACCGGCCTCAGACAGGCGGGACAGGGCAAGGTCGAAGGCCTCGGCCACCGTCGCGTCGAGATCGTCGAGGGCGAGGGTGGTCGGCACGGCGAAGCGGAGGCCGGCCACGGAGGCGAGCGGCGCGGCCGGCTCGGGGCCGTCGGACAGGATCGCGTCGAGTGCCGCGCAGCAGGCGACCGAACGGGCGATCGGGCCGATGGAATCGAGGCTGCTCGACAGCGGCAGGGCGCCGTCCAGCGGCACGCGCCGGGCGGTCGGCTTGAGACCGACCGTGCCGGTGAAGGCGGCCGGGATGCGGCAAGAGCCGCCGGTATCCGAGCCGAGGCCGCCATAGGCCATGCCGTCCGAGACCGCGACGGCCGATCCCGATGACGAGCCGCCCGGGATGCGCTGCTCGTCCCTCCGCCAGGGCGAGGCCGGCGTGCCGTAATGCGGGTTCAGCCCGAGGCCCGAATAGGCGAACTCGGTCATGTTGGTGCGGCCGATGGCGACGAGCCCCGCCCGGCGCAGGCGCGCGACGGAAACGGCATCGCGCTCCGCCGGAGGAGCGTCGTCGAGGGCCTTCGAGCCGCCGCGGCTGACCTGGCCGGCGATGTCGAACAGGTCCTTGATGGCGACCGGAATGCCGGCATAGCGCGACGGAGGCGCACCCGCGCGGCGGAGAGCGTCCATCGCCTCGGCCGCCGCGAGCGCCCCCTCGCGGTCGACGCTGATGAAGGTCCGGCCGCCCTCCCCCGCCGGATCCTCGATCCGGGCGAGGCATTCCTCGACGAGGGCACGGCTCGTCGTCCGTCCCGCCTCCAGATCGTCGGCAAGTCGGGCCAGGGTCGGGAAGGACGGTTGGGGCATCGGCGTCTCGCTCTCAGGACTTGCTGTCGGATTGCGGCGCGGCGGTGGCATCCCGCGACTGTTCGGCGAGATGCCGCTCCGTCGCCTTGCCGAAGCGCTCCATCACGTCGTCGAAGGGGCCGTCATCGACGATCCGCCCGTGTTCGAGCCGGATCGCCCGGCTGCAGAGCCGCGCGAGAAGCCCGGCATCGTGCGAGGCGAGGACGAGGATGCCCGAGCGCTCGACGAAGCCGCGCAGGCGCTCGCGCGCCCGCTCCATGAAGGACGCATCGCCCGCCCCGATGCCCTCGTCGAGGAGGAGAATCTCGGGATCGACGCTGGTCGAGACGGCGAAGGACAGGCGCGTCTGCATCCCGGCCGAATAGGTCCGCATCGGCATGTCGAGGAAGGGGCCGAGTTCGGTGAACTCGGCGATCTCGGGGATCTTGGCCTCGATCTCCTTGCGGGTCAGGCCGAGATAGAGGCCGCGGATGCGGATGTTGTCGTAGCCCGTCGCCTCGGGGTCCATCCCGAGGCCGATATCGAAGATCGGCGCGACCCGCCCGTCGATGACGAGGCGGCCGGCGAGCGGCGGATAGATGCCCGACAGGACCCGCAGCAGCGTCGTCTTGCCGGCCCCGTTATGGCCGACGAGCGCCACGCGCTCGCCGTGCTGGACGGAAAAGTTGATGTCCTCGAGCGCCTGGATGACGGTGCGCGAGCGCCGGTCCGAGCCGACGCGTCCCCCCGTCGCGCTCGACATGATGCGGTTCTTGAGGGAGCGCGCCATTCCCCCGTAGAGGGGGAAGCTGACGCTGACGCCTTCGACGTCGATCGAGCTCATGGCGCGCCTCAGAGCCAGTACGGGATGCGCCAGCGGAACCGGGCGTAGAGCAGGAAGGCCACGGCGCAGTTCAGCGCCGTGAAGACGAGCGCGAAGATCCAGGTCGAGAGGGCCGCATGCCCTCCGAGCAGCGGGGCCCGGATCAGTTCGATGAAATGATAGGTCGGGTTGACGAGCGCGATCCATTGCCGGTCGCCGAGCTGCTCCGCCCGCCAGAAGATCGGCGTGACGAAGAACAGGAGCGAGGTCAGGTTCGTCATCAGGAGGGAGAGGTCACGGAAGCGCGCGCCGAGCGTGCCGAGCGTGATGACGACAGCGACGCTGTTGATCACGAGGATGAGGAGGCCGATCGAGGCCTCCGGCACGCCCTTGAGCGATGCGAGAGGATGCACCCAGGCGAGCACGAGAGCCGGCACGATGGCGTTGTGGGCGAGCAGGATCAGCGTCCGCCAGACATGCCGGTAGATGTGCACGCTCAGCGGCGCCGGCATCTGCTTGATCGCGACCTCCGAGACGACGAAGACGATCGAGCCCTCGTTGAGGATGGCCGTGCAATAGGTCCAGATCGCCATGCCCACCGTGAGATAGGCGAGAAGCTCCGAGAGCGGCGTCTTGAAGAGCGCGCCGTAGATGACGGCGATGGCGCCCGTATACATCGCGAGGCTCAGCGTCAGCCAGAGCGGGCCGAGCGTCGAGCGGGTGTAGCGCTGGCGGATCTCGAACCACGCCATCGCCCCCCAGAGCTGGGACATGCGAAAGCCGCGCACGAGATCGGCGAACGCGAGCGCGTAGGGAGCGCGGCGCACTTCGTCGGCGCTGAGGACGATGACGGACCGGGACGTCACGGGCGGTGGAGCCAACCTGGCGATGCGGGATGCGAAGGCGCCCGCGGGATCGGGCCGTCTAGCAAAGGGCCGCTTCCCTGCCAATGCGGGCGCCCGCATGGCCGGACAGCGCGCCTGGGCACGCTCCTATGCCGACGCGATGCGGCGACCGATGCGCCGCGCCATCCATTCGGACCCGATCAGCGCGAGGACCGACACACCGACCGAGACGAGCGTCAGCCTGAGGGCGCCGGCATCGCCGTTCGGCACCTGCAGGAAGGTGTAGATCGCTGCCGACAGGGTCTGCGTCTCGCCGGGAATGTTGCCGACGAAGGTGATGGTCGCCCCGAACTCGCCCATCGCCTTGGCGAAGCACAGGATCGCACCGGCGAGGATGCCGGGCAGGATCAGCGGCAGCGTGACGATCAGGAAGACGAAGGGCGGCGGGGCTCCGAGCGTGCCGGCGGCATCCTCGAGACGCCGGTCGACGGCTTCGATCGAAAGACGGATCGCCCGCACCAGAAGCGGGAAGCCCATGACCGCGCAGGCGAGCACCGCGCCCGTCCAGCGGAAGGCGAGCACGATCCCGAAGGTGCTTTCGAGGAACGACCCGATCACGCCCCGCCGGCCGAAACCGACGAGGAGGATGTAGCCGGTCACGACCGGCGGCAGGATCAGGGGAAGGTGCACGAGCGCGTCGAGCACCGCCTTGCCGAAGAAGCGCTTGCGGGCCAGCAGCCAGCCCACCAGCAGGCCGGGGCCGAGGCTGACCAGCGTCGCCATCGTCGCGACGAGCAGGCTCAGCCGAAGCGCCGTCCACTCCTCGGGACGCAGGGACCAGTCCATGAAGGACGGTCTACGATCCGGAATGCGGCTTGTTCAGGATCGTGAAGCCCTGCTTGCGGAACGCGGCACCGGCCACCGGACCACGCAGATAATCGAGGAAGGCGGCGGATGCCTCGCTCTTCGCGTCCTTCAACACCGCCACCGGATAGACGATCGGCGGATGGCTGCCTTCGGGGAAGGTGCCGATGACCTTCACGTTCGGATCGGCCGCCGCATCCGTCGCATAGACGATCCCGAGCGGCGCCTCCCCGCGCGAGACGAGCAGCAGGGCCGCCCGCACGCTGTCGGCCTGGGCGACCTTGTCCTTCACGCCGGCCCAGGCGCCGAGCTTCTCGAGCGCGGCCTTGCCGTATTTCCCGGCCGGGACCGCATCCACGTTGCCCATCGCGAGCCGGCCCTGGCCGAGGATGCCCGTGAGGTCCATCCCCGGACCGACCTTGACGGTCGCGGTCGAATCCTTCGGCGCGATCAGGACGATGGCGTTCGCCAGAAGGTTGACGCGGCTCTCGGGCCGGACGAGGCCCTTGCCCGCGACGTAGTCCATCCAGTCGAGATCGGCGGAGAAGAAGAGATCGGCCGGAGCGCCCTGCTCGATCTGCTTGGCGAGGGTGTTGGACGCGGCGAGCGAGACCTTGACCGGCGGCTTGCTGTCCTTCGCCCAGGCGGCCGTGATCTCCTCGAGCGCGTTCTTCAGGCTCGCGGCGGCGAAGACGGTCGGCCCCTGCGCATTCTGCGCCTGAGCCCCTCCCGCGAGGATGCAGGCGAACAGGCCCGCCATTCCCATCCAAAGACGCGTCATCGGCCTCATGCGGTGTCTCCCATCGCGATATCTTGACGGATACAGCGTCGCCGGAGTGCCGTCTACCGAGACGGAGCGGGAACGCGGGCGGGGTGTGACCGTTTGCGTCACGCCGCGTGGATGGCTCGCCCGGCTCGAGAACCGTGAATGCCCGACCCATCGTCCAGTCCCGTCTCCTCTCAGGCCGGCGGTTCTCTCTCCGCCTCAGTCGGGACTCTCGCGGCCGCCTTCGCCATCGTCGGCGCGGCCAGGCTCATGGGAGGTGCGAGCCGGCGGCCGGTCGAGGCCGGAGACCCGGTCAAGCCGAGGGGCGGGCAGGACGAATGGACCACGCGTGCGGCGGAACCGGGCCGCGGCCGGCAGGCCGAACATCCCGTCGCGATCCCGCCGCGCGGGTGGTGGGACATCGCCTCCCGCGTCTTCGACTCGATCTCCCGCGACCGCATCCTCGCGGTCGCGGCCGGCGTCGCCTTCTACGGTCTCCTCGCCCTGTTCCCGGCGATCGGCGCCTTCGTCGCGCTCTACGGTCTCGTCGCGGACCCCGCGACGATCGCGGGGCATCTCACCGCCCTCTCCGGCTTCCTGCCCGACGGGGCCATCGACATCGTGGGCGAGCAGGTCAAGCGCCTCGCCTCGGGCGGCGAGACGGCGCTCGGCGTCACCTTCTTCGTCAGCTTCGGCATCTCCCTCTGGAGCGCGAATGCCGGCATGAAGGCGATGTTCGATGCCCTGAACGTCGCCTACCGCGAGGAGGAGAAGCGCAACATCGTCGTGCTGAACCTCTGGTCCCTCGCCTTCACCTTCGCGGCCATCGCCTTCCTGGTCCTCGCGCTCGTCGCCGTGGTCGTCATCCCGGTCGTGCTGCAATTCGTCGGCCTCGGCTCGATGGCCGGCTGGATCGTCTGGGCAGGGCGCTGGCCCGCCCTCGCTCTCCTGACCTTCGTCGCCATCTCGATCCTCTACCGCTACGGGGCGAGCCGCAGGCGGGCCCGCTGGCTCTGGTTGAGCCCGGGGGCGATCTTCGCGACGCTCGGCTGGATGGGCGTATCGATGCTGTTCTCCTGGTACGTCGCGAATTTCGGCTCCTACAACGAAACCTACGGCTCGCTCGGCGCGGTGATCGGCTTCATGACCTGGATGTGGCTCTCCGCGACCGTGGTCCTGGTCGGCGCCGAGATCAGCGCCGAGACCGAGCATCAGACGGCCAGGGACACGACGGACGGACCGCCGCGCCCGATCGGGAAGCGTGGAGCCCGTATGGCCGACTCGATCGGGGTCGGGCAGTGACGATACGCTCTCAGGCGGGAACCCGGCGAAAGCGCCGGTGTTAGCGCAGCATCACTGGAACCGGAGGAACGAGGCATGGTCGATCGGGTTCGGGACTGGAAGGACGAGCCGGACGCGGCACGCTCGTCCTCGCGTCAGGCTGAGGAGAAGCCCGTCGATCTCGGCTCCGTCGCCGACGAGGTCAAAAGCGCCGCCCATGACCTGAAAAGCGCGGCGGTCGATCAGGGCCGGCAGTTCTTCCAGGGCGCGAAGGACCAGGCGACGGGCTTCGCCGACCGGCGCAAGGACGAGGCGGCGCAATCGGTCTCCGATATCGCGACGGGGTTGCGCGAGACCGGACGCAGCTTCGGCGAGCGCCCGAGCATCCAGGCCTTCGTCGAAAGCGCGGCCGACGGGCTCGATCAGCTTGCCGGCGGCCTGCGCGAGCGGAGCTTCGGGGATCTCTACGACGAGGCGGAAGCCTATGCCCGCCGGTCCCCGGCGGTCGTCGGAGCCGTTGCCCTCGCGGCGGGGTTCCTTCTCGCGCGCTTCATCAAGTCGTCGGCCGACGAATTGTCGGCGGGGTCCGCGGCGAGGCGCGCGGTCGTCGCGGAGCGCCGCCGCCGCCCGGCGGCAAAGGTCTGAGGACGCGCCATGGCCGAGCCAGGACCGAGCCTGCAGGATCTCGTCGGCGCCGTCTTTAGGGACGGCGCTTCGCTCGCGCGGACGGAACTCTCCCTCTTCAAGGCGGAGATGGCCTCGAACGCCACGGGCTTCGCCAAGGGGGCCGGGATGTTCCTCGCCGCCTCCGTGTTCGCGGTCGCGTCGCTCATCTGGCTGACGCAGGCCCTGGTCTACGGGCTCGAGATCGTCACCGGCTCGAAATGGATCTCGGCGCTGATCGTCGGCGGGCTGCTCGCCGTCATCGCGCTCGTCCTCATCCTGATCGGCCGTCGCTACGTCTCCGCGGCGAGCCTGACCCCGGCCCGGACGGCGCGGTCGGTCCGGCGCGACGCCGACATTCTCTCGGAAAGGGCCGCGCCATGAGCGAGATGAGCGATCTCGAAGCCGAGGCGGAGGCGACCCGTGCCCGGCTGCAGCAGACGATCGGCCGCATCCAGGACAAGCTCACGGTGACGGGGATGGTCGACGAATTCGTCGCGCGCCCGGCCGTCGCGAGGCTCGAGGGCAGCCAGGACGTGCTGCGCGGCCTTCTCAACCGCCATCCCCTCCCGGTGATGCTGGCGGCCGCCGGCATCGGCTTCCTCATCCACCGGATGGGGCGGAGCCGTGAGCGGGAGCGGACCCCAGGCGAGGAGGTCGCGGTGCCCGCGCTGAACACCGGACATACACGCGTTTACGACCCCGACGTCTCGTCCCGCCATCCGCTCGCGGATGGCGCGGAGACGAAGCGCGTCGAGGCCTGACACCACCGGAGGCGATCATGAGCGAAGTGGACAAGCATTACGGCGGCGACCCCGTGGGCCTCGACCGCAAGCCCGAACGGCGCGGTGACGAGGAGGCGGCGACAGGTCCGCTGGACCGCGCCCAGGAGGCGGTTCGGGACGCGGCGCATAACGTCGCCGACAAAGCCTCCCGCACCGCCGAGCACGTCCGTGACGCGGTCTCGGACCGCTACGAGCGGGCCTCGGAATGGGCGCATGACGGCTACGAATCCGTCGCGAGGAACGCGACCTACGCGCGGCGCCGGAGTGCGGTCGAGTTCAGGCGCGGCCGCCGCGGCGTCGAAAGCTTCATCGACGAGAACCCGATCATGGTCGGGGTCGCGGGGCTTGCCGCCGGCCTTCTCATCGGCTCGCTGCTGCCCGCGACGCGTCGGGAGAACCGCGCCTTCGGGCGCTATGCCGACGAGTTCAAGCGCGACGGCCTGCGCTATGCTCACGACATCGCGCGGGATGTCGCCGAACAGGGCCGCGCGCTGATGGGGGAGAACCTCAAGGGCGCCGGCGGGACGCGGCGGCCGGATCGCTAGCACCTCGTCACGACATCACTGTGGACGGGATGAAGGGCGAAGCCTCGGCTTCGCCCTTTTCTATTGATGGCGCACCGTAAGATCGATCGAATTCGAGCGATTCGATTACGCGTAACTTAAGCTTAACCGTGCGCGCCGATCCTGCGCCTTGGTGGTCGACGGAGCTGGAACGGGCGGTCACGCCCACCGGTTCTCCCCTGGCATCCTGCGGAGCCGAGCCGGTCTCCGCCCCGCGGGACGCGGCGTAACGGAGCGTACCATGCGTATCGTGATCCTCGAAGACGATCCCCTGATCGCCCTCGACCTTCAGCTCATCGTGGAAGGCTGCGGCCATGAGGTGGTCGGCCTCTGCGGCAGCCTCGCGGACATGCACGAGCAGCTCTCCGACACGCCCGATTTCGCCTTCCTCGACGTGGACCTGCCGGACGGCAAGAGCTTCGAGCTCGCGGCCGGGCTCGACGAGCGCCGCGTGCCCTTCGCCTTCGTGTCCGGCTCGCGGCAGAGCGAATTGCCGGAGCGGCTGCGCCATGCGCGCTTCATCCCGAAGCCCTACAGCCAGGCCGCGATCCGCAACAGCCTGAGCCCGGGGCACCGCATCGCCTGCTGAGCGGAACGACACAGCGCGGCCGCACAAAAGCGGCCGTTCTTCCGGCTGGCGCTGCGGCATGACGGAGGCTAGGCTCCCGGGCATGACGCAGCCGCCTCCTCCCCCCCGGATTCTCCCCTCGGGAGATACCGGTCTGACGGTGGAGTTCGGCGAAGAGATCGATCCGGCGCTGAATGCGCGCGTTCTCGAACTCGACCGTGCCGCGGCCGCCCTCCCCGGCATCGTCGAGACGATCCCGACCTATCGCTCGCTCCTCGTGCGCTACGATCCGGCGCTCGTGAGTTACGACGACCTCGGCGCACAGCTCGTCGACCTCGCCCGCGATCTGAAGGGCGAGGACAGGGCCGGCACGATCTGGGACATCCCCGTCTGCTACGGCGGCGAATACGGCATCGACCTCGAGGCGACGGCGGCGACGCACGACCTGACGCCCGACGAACTCGTGCGCCGGCACATGGCACCGACCTACCGCGTCTACATGCTCGGTTTTCTGCCCGGCTTCGCCTATCTCGGCGGGCTCGATCCCTCCATCGCGACGTCACGGCGCGTCTCGCCCCGCCTCCAGACGCCGGCGGGGACGATCTCGATCGGCGGCATCCAGGCCCTCGTCGCCTCCCTCGCGGCCCCGTCGGGCTGGCACCTCCTCGGCCGGACGCCGGTGCGGAACTTCATGCCCACGCGCGAGCCGGCCGTGATCATCCAGCCAGGCGACGGCGTCCGCTTCCGGCGCATCGACGAGGCCGATTTCATCCGGCTCGACCGCGAGGCCGA
The DNA here is from genome assembly GCF_004363955.1 of Enterovirga rhinocerotis. GTDB lineage: Bacteria > Pseudomonadota > Alphaproteobacteria > Rhizobiales > Beijerinckiaceae > Enterovirga > Enterovirga rhinocerotis. The sequence goes on along the minus strand of NZ_SNZR01000011.1, from coordinate 391,625 downwards.
GGCCGGGCAGCTCGTCGCGGAGGCCGTCTCGTGAGCGCGCTTCTCGTCAAGACCTGCGGACCGATGACGAGCCTGCAGGATGCGGGCCGCATCGGGGCCGGCCGCAGCGGCATCTCGCGCTCCGGGGCCATGGACGGCCTGTCGCTCGCCGAGGCCAATGCCCTGGTCGGCAATCCGCCGGATATCGGCGCGATCGAACTCATGCTCGTCGGCGGCACCTTCGAGATCGTCGGCGGGCCGGCCCGGATCGCGCTCGCCGGCGCCCGCATGGCGCTCACGGTCGACGGCGCCCCGGTCGCGCCCTCGACATCCTGCACGGCGCCCGAAGGAGCGACGATCACGATCGGCGGCGCGAGCGAGGGCATCTATGCCTACCTCGCCGTCGCGGGCGGCTTCGACGTCGCGCCGCAGCTCGGCAGCGTCTCGCTCCAGCCGCGCGCCGGGATCGGGGGGCTGGACGGCCGGCCGTTCCGGGCCGGCGACCGGATTCCGCTGCGCTCCGCCGAGGATCCGGCCGGCCCCGAACACGACCTGCCGCCCTGGCGGCCCGATGCCGATCCGATCCGCGTCGTCCTCGGCCCCCAGGACGACCTCTTCCCGCCCGACGCCGTCGAGGCCTTCCTTGGCAACACCTACACGGTCTCCGAGGAGGCCGACCGCATGGGCTACCGGCTCGCCGGCCAGCCGATCGAGCATCTGCGCGGGTTCAACATCGTCTCCGACGGGCTCGTCGCGGGCTCCGTCCAGGTGCCCGGCTCGGGCCTTCCGATCGTGATGATGTCCGATCACCAGACGACGGGCGGCTATCCGAAGATCGCGACGGTGATCTCCGTCGACCGCGCGCGCCTCGCCCAGCGCCGGGTCGGAACGGCGGTCCGCTTCGCCGCCGTTCCGGTCGCCGAAGCCCACGCGATCCTGCGCGCCCAGCGCGCGGCGATCGCGGCGCTCCCATCGCAGCTCCGCGTCGTCCATTCGGGCCTGCCGAGCGTCGAGGAGATGCTGGCGCTGAACCTCGCCGGAGAGGCGAAGGACGCGCTCGCGGAGGGGTGAGCGGGCCTATCCCGCCGCCGCGATCCTGTCGCGCTGCTCCAGCACCACGCGCGCCCGCTTGAGATGGGCGATGTCGATCAGCTTGCCGTCGATGGCGATGGCGCCGCGCCCCTTCGCCTCCTCCATCCGCGTGACGACGAGTTCGGCCCAGGCGAGTTCCTCCGGCTGGGGCGAGAAGACCCGGTTCGCGAGATCGATCTGGGTCGGGTGGATGGCCCATTTCCCCTCGAAGCCGAGCGCCGCCGCCCGCTCGGCCGAGGCGATGTAGCCCTCGGGATCGCCGAAATTCGTGAAGGGGCCGTCGATCGCCCGGATGCCGTTGGCGCGGCAGGCCGTGGCGATGCGCGCCAGCGCGAAGTGGAAGGGGTCGTTCCAGTGCCGGACGCGCTCGGCCCCCGCATCGGGCGTCGAGAGCACCTGGTAGAGCGGGTTCGGCGCGCCCGTCAGCGCATCGCGGGCGCCGATGCTGAGCGCGAAATCGGCGACGCCGAAGATCAGCGCCTCGAGGCGCGAGGGCGAGGCCGCCGCGATGGCCTCGACATTGGCGAGGCCGGCCGCCGTCTCGATCAGGCACTCGATACCCATCGGGTGAGGACGCTTCGTCGTCTGCTCGATGGCGGACAGGAGCGTCTCGACGACGTAGACGTCCTCGGCGCGGCCCGTCTTCGGCAGGAGGATCAGGTCGAGCCGCGGGCAGGATTCGGCGAGCGCGATGATGTCCTTGTAGCCCCAGGGCGTGTCGAGGCCGTTCACCCGCACCGCCAGGGTCTTCGTGCCCCAGTCGAGCCCATTGATGGCCTCGACCGCCATGGCCCGCGCCTCGTCCTTGCGCTCGATCGCGACCGCGTCCTCGAGGTCGAGGAAGAGCGCGTCGGCGGGTCCGGCCGCGGCCTTGGCGAAGAAGCGCTCGGAGGTTGCCGGCACGGCGAGTTCCGAGCGCTGGAGGCGGCCGCGGTCGAATCCGTAGGGTCGTGTCATGGGAACGAGAGTCTTTCGGTCAAGGTTTCGCGCCCGCGAAGCGTCGGCGCGCCATGTGAGATGGGAAGGAGCGGCGCGCTTCCGCCGCTCCTCGCTAATGCAGCACCCGCGGCAGCCAAAGGGCGATGGACGGCCAGGTGAGCAGCATGGCGAGCGCGATGATCTGGATGATCATGAACTCGAACATGCCCTTGTAGATCGTCCCGAGGCCCCAGCTCGGCATGACGTTCTTCAGGTAGAAGGCCGACATCGCGACCGGTGGCGAGAGGAAGGCCGTCTGCAGGTTCACCGCGACGAGCGCGCCGAACCAGAGCATCAGCTCCGCACCCGACAGGCCGAGCTGAAGGTCCTGCACCACCGGCAGGAAGATCGGCAGGAAGACGAGGATGATGGCGGGCCATTCGAACGGCCAGCCGAGGATGAAGATCAGCACCATCACCGCGATCAGCTTGCCGAGATCCGGCAGCGGCAGGCTCGACATGAAGGCCGTGATGAGGTTCGAGGCGCCGAGCTGCGTGAAGACCGCGCCGAAGATGTTCGAGGCGACGGCCAGGAACATGACCATCGAGGCGGTGGTCACGGTGGAGAGGCCCGCATTCCGCAGCGCGGTGATGTTGAGCTTGCCGTAGAGCAGCGCCAGCAGCGTCGCGCCGAAGGCGCCGCAGGCCGCCGCTTCCGTCGCGGTCGCGAGACCGGCGAGGATGGTGCCGAGCGTGAAGCCGATCAGGGCGGCGAGCGGAACGACGCCGATCAGGAACTCGCGCACGAGCTCCTTCCAGTCCGTCACCCGCTCCTCGACCGGCACCGGCGGGCCGAGCTTCGGATTGATGAAGCTCCGCACCAGCGTATAGACGATGTAGAGGCCCGCGATCATGAAGCCCGGCCCGAAACAGGCGGCGTAAAGCAGGTTCACGGGCACGCCGATCGTCGGCCCCATCACGACCAGCATGACGGAGGGCGGGATCAGGATGCCGAGCGTGCCGCCGGCCGCGATCGAGCCGGCCGAGAGCCGCGCGGAATAGCCCGCCCGCGCCATCATCGGCCCGGCCATGATGCCGAGGACGGTGACGGCCGCGCCGACGATGCCGGTCGCCATGGCGAAGATGGTCGCGGTGAGGATGACCGCGAGATAGAGCGAGCCGCGGACGGGCGCGAGGATGTTCCGGATCGCCTTGAACAGGCGCTCCATCAGGCCCGCCTGCTCGGTCATGTAGCCCATGAAGATGAAGAGCGGCACGGCCGGGAGGATGTCATCCTTCATCGTTCCCCAGATCTGGAGATACGAGAGGTAGAAGGTCGATTCGTAGCCGAGCCCGATCGAGCCGAAGACCAGCGCGATGAACAGCAGCGTGAAGGAGATCGGGAATCCGACGAAGATGATCGCGATCATCGCGAACATCATCAGGAGGCCCAGAAAAGCGTTGAAGTCCATGTCAGTCGCCCCGGGCCGGCCTCAGATTTCGATCTTTTCGTGGTGTGTCAGCACGATGCCCGTCTTCCACTGCCAGAGGGCCTTCAGGACTTCGGAGATACCCTGGAAGAACAGCAACGCGGCGGCGAGCGGGATCATCGCCCGGAACGGCCACAGGACGGGCCGCCAGAGACCGAGCTGAGAGGTCTCGCCGATCTGGTAGGCGTAGAGGGCGTCGTCCACCGAGATGAAGAACAGGACCGCCATCACCGGCAGGAAGAGAAGCAGATAGGCGACCGCGTCGATCGCGCCCTTGGTGCGGTCCGAGAAGTTGTCCCACAGGAGATCGGTGCGGATATGCGCGCCCTTCAGCAGCGCATAGGCGGCGCCCACCATGAAGATCGTCGACGAGGACATGACCGACACGTCGGCGGCCCAGTTCGTCGGCGCGTTGAAGACGTAACGGGCGACGACCTCGAAGACGCCCGCCCCGACGAGAGGCACGATCAGGAGCGCGAGCACATAGCCCGTGAAGGCCGTCACGCGGTCGATCACCCCGATCACGCGCAGGATGGTGGATTTCATGGCTGGTATCTCGCTGAGGCCATGGTCGGCAGCCTGTGGCGGCCATGCGAGCGCCCGAGGGGCGCTAGCCGGACGGCCGGAGGGTCATCTCGTCTCGTCCCTCCCCCGCACCGCGGAGGAGGGGAGCCATGCGGCGCATGGCGGAACGGAGCGGCCGCCTCGCAGCGGCCGTCACGTCATTTGTTCTCAGGCCAGTAGTAGTTGGCGCCGATCGAGTAGGGCACGTCGTTGAACCGCCGCGACGGCACGACCTTCGAAGCGTATTCGCGCTGCGACTCGTAGACCTTCTTGAAGAAGGGGTTCACCTCGGCCTCCTTCTTCGCGATCACATCCCAGGCCTCGAGCGTCTTGATGAGGATGTCGTCCGGCGTCTTGTGCACGGTCACGCCCTGCGCCTTCGCGGCCGCCATCGCTTCCGCATTGGTGCGGTTGATGGTGAACGAGGAGCGGATATTGGCGTCCATCGCGGCCGAGCGGATGATCTCCCGGTGCTCGGGCGCGAGGGAGTTCCAGACCCGCCCCTTGATGATCAGCTCGAGCACCGTCGCCGGCTCGTGCATGGACGGGGCGTAGAAGTGCTTCCAGACCGTCGCGAAGCCGATCTTCGTGTCCTCGCCGATGCCGGAGAACTCGCCGCACTCGATCACGCCGCGCTCGGCCGAAGGCACGATCTCGCCGCCCGGAACGTTCACCGCCGCGACTCCGGCGGCGCCGAAGACCTCGGCCGTGATGCCGGCATGCCGGCACTTCTTGCCCTTGAGGTCCGCCCAGCTCTTGATCGGCTCCTTGAACCAGCCGAGCGGCTGGTTCGGCAGCGCCGTCAGCGGCATCGGATGGATGTCGCGCTTGAGGACGTCCTTGTAGAACTCCTCGTAGAACTTCTGGCCGCCGCCGTCGTTGATCCAGCCGAGATAGTCGATCACGTCCATCCCGAACGGTCCGCCGGGCGCGGGGCCGAAGAGGGTCGCCGCCCGGTTGCGGCCGAGCCAATAGGCGATGGCCGTGTGGCCGCCGTCGATGACGCCGGCATTGACCGCGTCCAGCACCTCGAAGGCCGGGACCACCGATCCGACCGGCAGCATCTCGATCTTGAGCTTGCCGCCCGACATCGCCGCGACCCGGTCGGCGAAGTATTTCTGGTTCTCGGCGATGAAGCTCGTGGGCGGGAACGAGGATTGAATCCTCAAGGTCTTGGTCGCTTGGGCCTGCGCCCCGGACACCGCCGCTGCGAGGACGCCGAAGGCGAAAGCCCCGACGGCCACCATTCCTCTCAAACTCGACATGCCGATCCTCCCTGTTGCTTGTTTGAATTGTGCGTCGTCGCGACCGGTATCGTCCGGCTTCTCCGCGACACGTGCGAGCGCCCGCTACTGGGCCGTCCAGCCTCCGTCGACGAGCAGATGCGTTCCCGTGATCATGGCGGCCGCCGGCGAGGCGAGGAAGACGGCACCGGCCGCGACCTCCTCGACCGTCGCGAGCCGGCCCATCGGGATGCGCGAGTAGAGGTAGTCCCGCTTCTCGTCCGTATCCACGACGCGGCGCACGAGGGGCGTGTCGGTGAAGGTCGGACAGAGGGTGTTGACGCGAATTCCCTGCGGGGCGAGTTCCACCGCCATCGCCTTGGTCAGCCCCTCCAGCGCATGCTTGGTCATGCAGTAGACGGTCCGGTTCGGGGAGCCGACGTGACCCATCTGCGAGGACACGTTGATGACCGCGCCGCCGATGCTCCGGCGGTCGGGACGATCGAGCATCTTCCGGATGCCGGCCTGCGAGGCGAGATACAGCGAGCGGACGTTGAGGTTCAGCACCTGGTCGAGATGATCTTCGCTCACCTCGAGCATCGGCTCGGGAATGTTGGTCCCGGCGTTGTTGACGAGGATGTCCAGCCGGTCGAGCCCGGCGACGATCGCACGGAAGGCCTCGGTATCGAGAACGTCGCACGGCCGGACCGACGCCGTTCCGCCCGCCTGCGCCACGGCCGCTGCAACCTCGTCGAGCGGCCCCGAACGCCGGCCGACCAGGACGACGGACGCGCCCGCGGCCGCGAGCCCGACAGCCACGGCCGCGCCGATCCCCGCGCCCGCGCCGGTCACGAGCGCGGTCCGACCGTCCAGCCGATGAAGATTCTGCGCCTCAGGCATCATTGTGCCGCCCCACACCGCGCATCCGCTGCGACGTTTCCCCCACGTCCCCTCCTCCCGGGCGTCTTGCGGTCTTCGCCGTCCCGATCGCCTCGTCCGGGCCGAAACTAGGGGCCTGCTCGTGATTGGACAAGGTTTATTATTTTAGGGATTGTGCGGGCATATCGATCAATCGGATCCCCCCGGCCCGTGTCCGTCCCGCTCATCAGCCGCGTCAATCTCAAGCTGATCCAGACCTTCCTTCTGGTCGCCGATACCGCGAGCTTCCGCCAGGCCGCCGAGATCACGCATCGCTCGCAATCGGCGGTCTCGACCCAGATCCGGCAGCTCGAGGAGCAGCTCGGCATCGCGCTCTTCCATCGGACGACGCGCCGCGTCTGGCTGACATCGGCCGGCGAGCAGTTCCTCGAAGCCGGCCGGCGCGCCCTGCACGAGGTCGAGAGCGGCCTGCGCCGCATCCAGGAGGAGGTCGACATCCGGCATGGGCGGATCGCCCTCGCCTGCTCGCCGACCGTCGCCTCGACGCGTCTTCCGGCGGTGCTCGCCGCGTTCATGGCGGACTATCCGAGCATCACCGTCCATGTCCGCGAGATCACCTCGCAGCCGCTCTTCGAGAGCATCCGCAGGGGGGAGGTCGATTTCGGGATCGGGCCCGCCGTGGCGTCACCGGACTTCGCCTTCGAGCCCCTCGTCGACGATCCGCTCTACGCCGTCGTGCCGCGCAGCATGCTGCGGGGGCGGCGCGCGACGATCGATCTCTCGACGCTGGCGGAGCTCCCGCTCCTTCTCCTCGACAACGCGACCGCCCTGCGCGGCCTGCTCGAACGCACGATGCGCGAGCGCGGACTCGCCCTCACCGCGCGCTACCAGTTCAGCCAGGCGCCGACGCTCTTCGCCATGTCCGCCGCCGGCCTCGGCGTCGCCATCCTGCCGGAGGTGGTGCTGCCGGATGCGCCTCATCCCGATGTCCGCGTCCTGCGCATCACGCCGACGCTGCTGCGGCAGGTGAGCATCATCACGCTCCGGGGCCAGGAGATGTCGCCCGCCGCCGCCCGCCTCGCCCAGCTCTGCCGCGCGATGATCGATCCGAAGAGAGCGCAGCCGCGGAAGCGCCCGCCACGCCGGGAGGCCCGCTGACGCGCCCGGCCGGCCGCCATCAATCAAGAAAAGCCCCCTCGCCGGGGACCAGATAACGAGGAACCGCCTGCATGACGCCGCTGATCATCGAAGCCCGCATCAACGAATATGCGATGCGGGACATCAATCCCCACGTGCCGTGGACGGCGGACGAGATCGCCGAGACGGCGGTCCGCTGCCGGGAGGCCGGAGCCTCGATCCTGCACTACCATGCCCGCCGGCCCGATGGCGGGCCGGAGAATGCCGTCGAGGCCAATGCCGAGATCATCGCCAAGGTCCGGGCGCGCTGCGACATCCTCATCCATCCGACGCTCGGCTTCGTCGCGAACGACGCCGACCCGGCGAGCCGGATCGACACCATCATCGCCCTCGCCGCCGATCCGGCGACGAAGCCGGATTTCGCGCCCCTCGATACCGGCAGCGCCAACGTGGAGCTCTACGACCCTGTCACGCGCCGCTTCTCCCATGCGGATCGGATCTACGAGAACCGCACGGACACGCTGATCGCCCATGCGGGCGAGCTGAAGCGGCTCGGCATCAAGCCGATTCTCGTGAGCTGGGCGGTCGGCTTCACCCGCCGGGCCTTCGCGCTCGTCGATGCCGGCCTCGTCGGCGAGCCGGTCTACCTCCTGTTCCACATGACCGACGGCGTCTTCCTGACGGGCCACCCCGGAACGGAAGCGGGGCTCGACGCGCATCTGGCGTTCCTGCCGAGCGATCGCTCCGTGCACTGGACCGCGAACGTGCTCGGCGGAAACCTCCTCGCGCTGGCCGATACGATCATCCGGCGCGGCGGCAACCTGTCGATCGGGATCGGCGACTATCCCTACGGGGAACTCGGCGCCCCGCCGAACGAGGATGTCATCCGGCGCGCGGCCGGCATCGCACATGCGGCCGGGCGCCCCGTCGCCGATGTCGCGGAGACGAAACGGCTCCTCCGGCTCGCAGCGGATTGATCTTGGATTCGAGACAATCCGGCCGATAATTCGGATTGCGCACATGCCCCCCGGCTTCTAGTGACCAACGTTCGAAAACGCCGGCAAGGCGACAAAACGGGAGGTTCGAGGTGAGCGAAGGGCCGTCAGGACAACCACCGCGCGATGCGTCGCCGAGCGCGCCCCTCGCAGGGATCCGCGTGCTCGACATCGCCACCTTCATCGCCGCGCCGTTCTGCGGAACGATCCTCGGCGATTTCGGCGCCGAGGTCATCAAGGTCGAGCAACCGGTGGTGGGAGATCCCCTCCGGCGCTTCGGGACCCCGACCGAATGTGGCGACTCGCTCGTCTGGCTGTCCGAATCGAGAAACAAGAAGTCGGTGACGCTCGACTTGCGGACGCCGCGAGGCGCGGACCTCTTCCGCGCGCTCGTCGCGCAATCGGATGTGGTCGTCGAGAATTTCCGCCCCGGTACGCTCGAGAAATGGGGGATCGGCTTCGAGGATCTGCGGGCCATCAATCCGCGCCTCGTGATGCTGCGCATCAGCGCCTATGGCCAGACCGGCCCGATGAAGGACGAGCCGGGCTTCGCGCGGATCGCGCATGCCTTCAGCGGTCTCTCGACGCTCGCGGGCGAGGCGGACGGCCCGCCGGTCGTGCCGGGTTCGACCTCGATGGCCGATTACTGCTCGGGCATGTGGGGCGCGATCGGCATCCTCCTCGCGCTTCGCGTCCGCGAGCGCACGGGGCGGGGCCAGTTCATCGATCTCGGCCTCTACGAATCCGTCTTCCGCCTGCTCGACGAGATCGCGCCCGCCTATGCGAGGCACGGCTACGTGCGCGAGCGGATGGGCGCCGACACGGTCAATGTCTGTCCGCACAGCCACTACGAGACCGCGACCGGAAGCTGGATCGCGATCGCCTGCACGAGCGACAAGATGTGGGCGCGGCTCGCCGAGGTGATGGGACGGCCGGAGCTCGCAACCTCGCCGCATTACGTGACGACGGCGGCCCGTCTCGAGCGGCGCTCGGAGGTGAACGGCATCGTCGCGGACTGGGTCCGCACCCTGACCAAGGAGCAGGTGCTCGCGGCCTGTTCGGCAGGCGGCGTGCCCTGCGGGCCGCTCAACACCATTGCGGACATCTTCGAGGACCCGCATTTCAAGGCGCGCGGCAACATGGTCGAGTTCGACGATCCGCGCATCGGCAAGGTCGTCCTTCCGGCCGCCGTGCCGCGCCTGTCCGAGACGCCGGCCGAGCTGCGCTTCACCGGCCGGCCGATGGGAGCCGACAACGAGGACATCCTCGGCGGCCTGCTCGGGGTGTCGTCCGAGGAGATCGCTGCGATCGCAAGACCCGCGAAGGGATCGGCGATCTAGAACGCCTTCGCGCTCGGGCTGAAGCCGGTGGAGCGCATGATGGATGGAGAGGAAAGACGCATGGCCGCCGGTACGGGAACAGCCGAAACATTCGACTATGTGATCGTCGGCGCTGGATCGGCCGGCTGCGTGCTGGCCAACCGGCTGACCGAGGACGGACGCTCGACCGTCTGCCTGATCGAATCCGGCCCGCCGGATCGCCATCCCTTCATTCATATCCCGGGCGGCTTCATCAAGATCGCCAAGAACCCGCGCTACGCGTGGCAGTTCACGACGGAGCCCTCGGACGGCACAGCCGGCCGACGCATCAACACGACGCAGGGCCGCACCCTCGGCGGCTCTTCCTCCATCAACGGGCTGAACTACACGCGCGGCCTGCCGATCGACTTCGACACCTGGGCCCAGCGCGGCAACCGCGGCTGGAGCTATGCCGACCTCCTGCCGTATTTCCGGCGGACCGAATCCCGCATCACCGAGGGCGAGGCCGATCCGCTCTATCGCGGCAGCGAGGGCCCGGTCCGCGTGACCGATTGCGATTGGCGCCACCCGATCTGCGACGCGTTCATCGAAGCCTGCCACGAGGTCGGCGTGCCGCGCGGCAAGGACTATAACGGCGCCCAGCAGGGCTACGCCGGCTACTACCAGCGCAAGATCCACAAGGGCCGCCGGATGAGTTCGGCCGTGGTCTATCTGAAGCCCGCCAAATCGCGGCCGAATCTCAGGATCCTGACCGACGCCCATGTCGACAGGATCCTGTTCGACGGCGTCCGCGCCGTCGGCGTGCGCTACCGTCGCGAGCGGGGCGGAGAGGCGCGGGAGATCAAGGCGCGGCGGGAGGTGATCGTCTCCAGCGGCACCGCCAATACGGCGAAGCTCCTGCAGATCTCCGGCATCGGCCCGGCCGGCGTGCTGGGGCAGCTCGGCGTGCCGGTGGTCCGGGACCTGCCGGTCGGCGAGAACCTCCAGGACCATTACAGCATCCGCGTCGTGGCGCGGGTGAAGGCCGGCTTCGAGACCATCAACGATTGCCAGAGCGGCCCGAAGCTCTGGCGCGAGATCGCGCGCTACTTCATGGGCAAGCCGAGCATCCTGTCGGTCAGCCCCTCGGTCGCCGGCGGCTTCTGGAAGACGGACGAATCGCTCGACGATCCGGATATCCAGCTTCTCTTCGCGCCGGCCAGCTACAGGAAGAGCGAGACCGGCGTGCTCGACGCCTTTCCGGGCCTCACCGCCGGCTTCTACCAGGAGCGGCCGGAAAGCGTCGGCTGGGTCCGCGCCCGCAGCACGGACCCGTTCGAGGCCCCGGCGATCCAGCCGATGTATCTCTCCGCCGAGCGGGACCAGCGGGTCGCGGTCGCAGGGATCAGGTTCATCCGCCGGCTCTACGCGACGAGCCACCTCGCCCGGTTCATCGAGTCGGAAACAGCGCCCGGCGCGGCGGCGACGAGCGACGAGGATCTCCTGACCTTCGCCCGCACCGACGGCTCGACGGCCTATCATCTGATCGGCGCCTGCCGGATGGGGCCGGCCGACCGCGCGGATTCGGTCGTCACGGACGAACTCAAGGTCATCGGTGTCGAGGGGCTGCGCGTCATCGACGCCTCGATCATGCCGACCATGCCGTCCGGCAATACGGGGGCCGCGACCTTCATGCTGGCTGAAAAGGGCGCCGACCTCATCCGCGGCATTCCGGCGCCCCCGCGGGCGGAGATTCCGGCCCGCGCGGCCTGAGCCGTACAGGGACGCCCCTGCGCGATCCGCCCGACCTGTTGCCCATATGCCCCGGTTGCCGACGTGTCCGCCAACCGGGGTGTGATGCCCGAACGGCCCGCGCTAATCTCCCGTTAGGGCTGACAGGACATGAATCGGGCGACATCCGGCGGGCGTGCGTAATTCGCCCTCGTGCCGGCTGGAGGGTAAATGCGTCGCGTTCTTCGAGCCGGCCCCAAGCATTTGGGTCTGGCACTCCTGGTGACGGTGTCCGTGGTGGGCGGCTTGAATGCCAACCGCGCCTTCGCGTTCGACTTCTTCGGACTCTTCGGCGACGGCATCCCGGAACCCAGCAAGGGCGCCCTCCCCTACGAGGTCTCGTTCGAGACGCGCGGCGACGACGACCTGTCCTCCGTCATCCGGCAGGTGTCGAACCTCTACAGCCTTCGCCGCGACGCTCCGCCCGACGGCGTGACCCTCGAGGCCAGGGCGCGCGGCGACTACCCCGCCATGATCGACGCGCTGTGGAGCGCCGGGTACTACAACGCCAAGGTCACGATCCTCGTCGCAGGCCGCCCGCTCTCGCTCGGCCAGGATCTGGCGAACGGCGCTGCCCGCGCGGCGGAAGCCTATCGCGGCCGGGCGCGCGTGCCGGTCCAGGTCGTCGCCGATCTCGGCCCCCTCTTCCGCCTTCGCCAGATCGCCGTCGTCAACAAGGCCACCGGGCGCCCGTTCTCGGAAGAGGAATTTCCCTCCCGGCTTCTCAAGCTCGAGCCCGGCGACCCGGCGCGCACGCCCGACATGCGGGCCGCGATCGCGCGGATCACCGACTGGTTCCGCGCCCAATCCTATCCGCTGGTTCGCGTTCTCGACCCCGCGCCCGTCGTCGACCACGCCTCGCAGACCGTCGACATCGTCTTCACCGTCGACACGGGCCGGAAGGCGGGCATCGGCGCCATCACCATGAAGCGCCCGCAGACCTTCCCTCAGGATGTCGCGCGCTCCTTCATCTATCTCGATTACGGCGAGCCCTACACGCCGAAGAAGCTGAACGACATGCGGAAGTCGGTCGCGACGATCCCCGCGGTCGGCTCGGTCCGGGTTCGCGAGGGGACCGCGCTCGATTCCTACGGCAACCTGCCCGTCTTCGTCGAAGTGACCGACCGCTCGCCGAATCTCGTCGGCTTCCAGGTCGCCCATTCCACGCTCGACGGCCCGACCGGCCGGGTCTTCTACGAGAACCGCAACCTCTTCGGCGGGGCGGAACGGCTTCGGCTCGAGGGAGCCGCCTTCTTCGCCCCGCGCATCGACGGCAGCCGCATCCGCGATCCCGGCGATCTCAAGATCTCCGATATCGGCGCGCGCTTCACGGTCGGCTTCCTGAAGCCCGCCATCGGCGGCAGCCCGTTCGATTTCACGCTCGACGGCATCGTGGAACGCAACCGGGTCGGCAGCGCGCGGTTCGGCGGCTACACCAACCGCCTCGCGGGAGGCACGGTCGGCTTCCGCTACCGGTGGGACGAGACGCTCTTCTTCACCGGCGGCGTGAAATACGAGAAGGGCCAGACCTCCGATACGATCTCGAATGTCGATTACGACCTCGTTGGCATCCCGGTCGGCCTGAAATTCGACAACACCGACAGCCTGCTCGACCCGACGACCGGCTTCCGCGTCAACGCGAACCTCGCCACCTATCCGGGCTTCCTCGGATCGAGCGTCGGCTTCACGCGCGGCACGGCGGACGTGTCGGGCTATTACGCGCTCGACGAGGACAAGAACTACGTCCTGGCGGGACGCGTCGGCGTCGGCTCGCTGCTCGACGGCCCCTCGAACCTCGGCGAGGTCCCCTCGAACTACCGCTTCTATACCGGCGGCGGCGGCTCCGTGCGCGGCTACCGCTATCAGACCATCTCGCCGCTCAGCGTCTACGGCACGGTCGTCGGCGGCCGCTCGCTCTTCGAGGCCAATGTCGAGGCGCGCATCAAGGTCACCGACACGATCGGGATCGTGCCCTTCTTCGACGTCGGCGCGGCCTATGGCGGCAAGGTCCCCGACCTGACCAAGGGAGACCCGCAGATGTCGGCCGGCGTCGGACTGCGCTACTACACCAGCATCGGACCGATCCGGGTCGATGTCGCGATGCCGATCAACAAGCGCCGCGGCGACCAGCCGGTCGTCCTCTACGTCTCGCTCGGGCAGGCCTTCTGATGGCGATGCGGCGACGCCTCTCGACGATCATCCTCGCGGCGGGTCTCGCGACCGCCTCGGCCGGAGCGCTCGCCCAGTTCGGCGGCTGGTTCGGATCGGGCAACAAGCCCGCGCCGTCGGCCCCGGGCGCACCGGCGGCCCAGCCGGAAGACGACAGGGGCGTCCTCGCGAGCCTCATCTCGCGCGCCCTCTCGACGCCCGCGACCCGCGTCTCGATCGGTGCCGTCGAGGGCGCCCTCTCCTCGAACGCCACGATCCGGAACATCGAGATCGCCGACCGCGACGGCGTCTGGCTGAAGCTCGACCGCGCGCGCATCTCGTGGAGCCGTCTCGCGCTCCTCCAGCGCCGCCTCCAGATCGACGAGCTCGACATCGGCACGCTGACGGTCTCGCGCAGGCCGATCCCGGCCGAGACCGAGGTCGCGGGGGAGAACGAGCCTCTTCTGCCGGAGCTGCCGGTCAAGGTGGAGGTCAAGGCCTTCAAGCTCGAAGCGCTCGATCTCGGCGAGCCCATCCTCGGCACGGCGGCGAAGCTGACGGCCAGCGGCCACGCGCGACTCGGCAACGATCCGAAGGAGGGCCTCGACCTCACCTTCGACGCCCGCCGCGTCGACTATCCCGGCACGTTCGCCGTCCGCCTCGGACTGATCCCCGAGGGCGAGAGACTGAATCTCTCGGTCAAGGTCGACGAGCCCGAGGGCGGCCTGATCTCGAAGGTCGGCGGCATTCCCGGCGAGCCGCCGGTCAAGCTCGATCTCGACGGCAAGGGCACGCTCGACGCCTTCGCGGCGAAGCTCGACTTCACGGCCGGCCCCAGCATCGGCGCCCAGGGCGGCGCCACCGTGAACCGGGAGGGTGCCGCCCGCCAGATCGCGCTCGACCTCTCGGCGCGGATCGAAGGTCTCCTGCCCGAGGTCGCCGCGCCCGTCTTCGCCGGCACGACGAAGCTGACCGGCGGCGCCCGCTACGGCGACGACGGCTCCCTCTCGATCCCCGGCATCAATCTCGTCGCCGCGGCCGCGCGGCTCGACATCGCCGGCACGCTCTCGAAGGAGGGCGTCGCCGACATGACGCTGAGCGCGACGAACCTGCCGAACCGTGACGGCGCGACGGCGACCGGCGGCGTCGAGATCAAGAAGCTCGCCCTCGCCGGTCGCCTGACCGGCCAGCTCGCCCAGCCCAATCTCGACGCGACGCTCTCGGTCGCCGATGCCGTGCTCCCGGCCGGCAGGCTCGGCGGCCTCGAGGCAAACGTGAAGGTCGCGCCCGCCGGCAAGGAGCCGAGCGGGAAGCGCCTCATGACGGTGACGTCGGATGCCCGCGCGAGCGGCGTCGCGCCGCGGGACCCGGCGCTCGCCCGCGCGCTCGGCAACGCCCTGACCCTGACGCTTCGCGGGACGGCCGATTCCGCCGGCGTGATGGATGTCGAGACCCTGCGCGTCGCGACGCCCACGGTCGGGCTGCGCTATGCGGGCCGGGTCGGTTCCGACGAGCTGCGCGGCAAGCTCGGCATCTCGGCCGAAAACCTCGCCGCCTTCAGCGGCGTCGCCAAGCTGAGGCTCGCCGGCTCCGCCAATCTCGACGCCGATCTCGAGGGCACGCCCCGCGCCAACCGCATCAACGCGACGCTGAACGGCAACATCACGCGGTTCGCCACCGGCATCGCCCCGGTGGACGGCCTCTTCGGCGGCAAGCTCGGCCTCGGCGGCACGATCCGCGTCGAGCCGACCGGCGGCTACGGCTTCGACAACCTCACCCTCACCGGCAGCTTCGCCGAGGCGCGCGTCAACGGCCAGATCAACCAGGACGACGCCGACCTCGCCGTCACCGGCAACCTGCCCGACCTCAAGCGCGCCGATCCCCGCCTCACCGGGCGCGGCACCCTCCAGGCGAAGGTGACGGGCGGCATCAAGGCACCGAACGTGACGGGCGAGATCGCGGTCGCGGACGGCTCCGCGCTCGGGCGCCCGATCCCGCGTCTCGCCCTCGGCTTCGACCTCAAGGACGTCACCGGCGCCCTCGACGGGACGTTCAAGCTCGACGGAACGGTGGACCGCAAGCCCGCCCGCGGCGGCCTGCGCGTCGCGCGGCCGGCCGGCGGCGGCACGGTTCTCGACGGGATCGACGTCACCATCGGCTCGGTCAAGGCGACGGGCGGCGTCACGCTCGACGCGGCGAACCTCGCCCAGGGCCGCATCGCGATCGACGCCCCCAATCTCGACGACCTCTCCCCCCTCGTCATGAGCCGCATGACCGGGACCGTCCGGGCGGACGTGACCCTCGACAGCCAGGGCGGCGGCCAGGCCGCGAGGATCAAGGCGGATGTCATTCGGCTGTCCGCCTTTGGCGTGACCGTGAACCGGGCCGATGCCGATCTCGCGCTCGGCGACATCTACCGCCGGCCGACGATCTCCGGGCGGGCCGCGATCGACGAGGCGGCCGTCGCCGGCGAGCGGATCAGCCGGGTCCGCCTCGACGCGAAGAGCGCGGGCACCGCATCCGACGTGACGCTGACGGCGAATGCCCGCGGCTTCAGCCTCGATACCCGCGGCCGTGTGGTGCCGGGCGACCGGACGCGGCTCGAGATCGCGAGCCTTTCGGCGACGCGGGGGCGCGAGAAGCTCGCGCTCGCCGGCCCCGCCACCGTGACGTTGGCCGAGGGCGGAGCGGAACTCGGCAACGTCGTCGTTGCGCTCGGCTCCGGGCGGGTGAGCCTCGACGGGCTCGTCGGCTCGAAGCTCGACCTGCGGGCCGACGCGCGCGCCGTGCCGCTCTCGGTCGCCGACATGGCCTCGCCCGGGCTCGGCCTCGGCGGCACCTTCACCGGCGAGGCCCGCATCCAGGGCACGCCGTCGGATCCCTCGGGCGAGTACCGCGCCAGGATCGACAACCTCTCGGCGCCGCAGATCCGCAGCTTCAATCTCGGCCGGATCGACATCACCGCCAACGGCCGCCTCGGCGGACGCCGCGCCACGATCGAGTCCAACGTGACGGCCGGGCGGGCCGGCACCCTGCGCATCAACGGCTCCGTGCCCACGGGCGGCGAAGGGGCGCTCGATCTCGCCATCCGCGGCGCGATCGATGCGGGCGCCGCGACCGCGAGCCTCCTCGGCGCGGCGGGCCGGCGCCTGACCGGCCGGGTCGAGGTCGATGCGCGGCTCACGGGCACGCCGTCCGCACCCAACGCGAACGGCTCCGCGACCCTCTCGGGCGGCAGCTTCTCGGATGCGGCTCAAGGCGTTCAGCTCTCGAACCTCAATGCGCGCATCGTCGCGCGCGGCCAGGAGATCGTCATCGAGCGCGGCCAGGCCTCGACACGCAACGGCGGCGCCATCAACGTCTCCGGCCGGGTCCGCCTCGATCCCGGTGCCGGCTTCCCAGGCGAGATCAGGATCGCCGGCAACAATGCCGAGCTCATCCGCAGCTCGCTCGCCACCGCCGTCGCGAACCTGAACCTCAACCTCTCGGGGCCCCTCGCACGCGATCCGCGCATCGCCGGGCGCGTCGACATCCTCTCGGCCGATGTCGGCATTCCCGAGAGCCTGCCCGGGAGCCTGAAGCCCCTCCCGAACACGCGCCACAAGAACCCGACCCGCGCAGCGAAGAAGAGGCTCGCCCTCGAGCAGAAGCGAAAGGGCGGCCGGGCGGCCCCCGCCTTCGACCCCAGCCTCGACCTCACGCTGACGGTGCCGGGCGCGATCCGCGTGCGCGGGCGAGGCATCAACGCCCAGCTCGGCGGGTCGCTCCGCCTCGGCGGAACGCTCTCGAAGCCGGTCGCCAATGGCGGCTTCGACCTCCAGCGCGGCCAGACCCAGATCGGCACGGCGCGGCTCGACTTCTCCCGCGGCAGGCTCACCTTCACCGGCGGCCTGACGCCCGAGCTCGATTTCGTGGCCAACACGAATTCCGGCGGCGCCGCGATCACCATCACGGTCAGCGGGCCGGCGGACAATCCGAACTTCGCCTTCACCTCGAGCCCGGACTTGCCGCCGGACGAGGTGCTGTCGCGGCTCCTGTTCAACTCCCCCTCCGGGCAGCTCTCGGCCTTCCAGGCCGTGGCGCTCGCCCAGACGGCGGCCCAGTTCTCCGGCGGCGACGGAGCCTTCGAGGGCCTGCGGCGCTCGCTCGGCCTCTCGGGCGTCGATCTCGGCCTCGGCTCAGGCGGGCTGATGGGCGGGCTTCAGCAGTCGCTGGGCGACCGGGTCAGCGTCGGCGTGCGCGCCGGCCAGACCGCCGCCCAGACCGGCGTCGGCGTCGACGTGCGCATCACCGACGAGATCCGCGTCCAGGGCGAAGTCGGCGCGACCGGCGGAACCTCCGTCGGGCTCGGCGCTCAGTTCGAGTGGTGAGGCAGGGCTACTCTTTCTCGGAAAAGTGGATCACGGCGAACGTCAAAAACCACATCGCAACGAAGACGATGGGGGCTGCGACCACCATGAGCAGGGAGAACAGCAGCCGATCCAGCGCCGCCGGGACGACGAACGCCACGACGACGAGGGCGATGGGGAGCAGGATCACCGTCATTGCGGCTGCGGCGAGAACCGGAGAGATGTCGCTCCTGCGGTCCCCCGGTAGCGGGGAGACGAGGTCGAACCAGCCTGACGGAAGCTCACCGGCGGTGGCGAGGATCAGGGCCTCGCGCCGATGCGCGGATACGCCTGCCGCGATTTGAACAGCGGCGGCATTTCCGTGGATGGCGGCCTGGCGCCCGACCATCCGCCGAGCCGCTTCGCCGGTGTCACAGACGACCTTGGCGTAAAGCGCGACCCCACCTGGTTCCCGGACGAAGGACTGAACCGAAAACTCCGCCGGCTCCCATGACGATGCGCTTGCGACGCGCCCTGCGGCGCGCCGGTCAGGCTCCGAAGCCACGCAGCGTCACTCCGTCAGCGCCCTCGCCTCTTCCGGCAGCATGATGGGGATGCCGTCGCGGATGGGATAGGCGAGCCGCGCGCCCCGGCTCACGAGCTCCTGGCGGTCGGAATCGTAGTCGAGCCGACCCTTCGTCAGGGGACAGACGAGGATCTCGAGAAGCTTCGGATCGAGCCGCGGCGCGGGCGAGCCGGAAACGGTGGGCGTGTCGTCGGTCATTGCAGCGTACTCTGCGAGCCGGGATCGGTCTTGGCGAGTTCCATCTCGGTGATGGCGACGAGGGTCTCGGCACGCGACTTGAGGCTCGCCGCCTCCAGCAGCGCCTGCTTCTCCCGCAGGCCGAAGGGCGCCATCATGGAGAGCGCGTTCACGAGGGCCTCGTTCGGCGCCTTCGTCACGTCCTCCCAATCGATCTTGAGACCGCGGGCCTCGGCGAAGCGCGAGAGCGCGTTGAGCACCGCCTCGCGATCCACCTCCTCCTCGCCGAGCCTCGGCTTGAAGTCGTTCGCGAAGGGCTCCGCCGTGATGCGGCATTGCCGGAAGGCCGTCGTGGCGGGCAGCTCCTCCTCGATCGCGAAGCGCGCGATCCCGGCGAGCGAGATGAGGTAGCGCCCGTCGCCCGTCTCCGCGAACTGGACGAGGCGCCCGACGCAGCCGACCCGGTAGAGGCGCGGCACGGTGGTCCGGGAATCCTGGTCCGCCTCCGGCTGGATCATGCCGATGAGGCGAGGCCCGCGCAGCGCGGCATCGATCATCTCGACATAGCGCGGCTCGAAGATGTTGAGCGGCATCTGCCCGCGCGGCAGAAGCAGCGCACCGGCAAGCGGGAAGACCGGGATCGTCTCGGGCAGGTCGCCGGGGCCTTCATAGACGACGTTCATGGCCAGCCCTCCCGCCGCACCTCACGAAAACAGGATCGAGGAGAGCCGGCGGCGCCCCGCGAGCGTCGCGGGGTCCATCGGCCCCCAGGCCTCGAAGAACTGGACGAGCTGCTTGCGGGCCGCCTCGTCGTTCCAGGCCCGCTCCTTGCGGACGATGGTCAGGAGCTGGTCGGCCGCCTCCTCGCGGCGGTTCTTGCCGGCAAGGCCGAGCGCGAGGTCGAACCGGGCCTGATGGTCGTCCGGATCGGCCGCGAGGCGCTGCTCGAACTCGGCGAGATCGCCGAGCGAGGCCGATTGCTCGGCGACCTCGATCGCGGCCCGCGCCCCGGCGATGGCCGGATCGTTGGCCTTGGCGGCCGGAGCCATCGACAGGAAGCGCTTGGCGCCGTCGAGATCGCCGAGATCGAGATGGAGCTTGGCGAGGGCGGCGATGGCCGCGACGTTCTCCGGGTCCTCGGCCAGGACCGCGGCATAGAGTTCGGCCGCGCCCCCGGCGTCGCCCGCCTCGGCCCGCGCGGCGGCCTCCGCCAGAAGATCGTCCGCAGCGGCCGAGCCCGGGCCGACCAGACGCTCGATGAAGTCCTTCACCTGGCCCTCGGGCAGCGCGCCCATGAACCCGTCGACCGGCTGGCCGCGATCGAAGGCGAAGACGGCCGGGATGGACTGGACGCCGAGCTGGCCCGCGATCTGCGGATGCTCGTCGATGTTCATCTTGACGAGCTTCACCTTGCCGCCGGCGGCTGTGACGGCCTTCTCGATGATCGGCGTCAGCTGCTTGCAGGGGCCGCACCAGGGAGCCCAGAAATCGACGAGCACCGGCTGGTTCATCGATTCGGCGATCACGTCCTGCCGGAACGCGGCCGTGGTCGTGTCCTTGATCAATCCGTCGGCGGGCGCGGCGGTTGCAGCGAGCATGGAAGGCCTCGGCGTGGGGAATGCGGCGAAGCCCTAAGATGGAGGCGCGCGCGGGTCAATCAATCGCCGGAGCGCATGTCGGGCTCGGAAGGGGGAGCCGGCAGCGCCAGGATGGCCGGCTCGTGCCCAGTCGCGACGAGGAATGCGACGAGGTCGGAGGGCGCGAGGCCCGTCGTCATGGTGTTGACGAGCGGATGGACGTTGACGCGCTCGAAACCCATCAGGCGCTCGT
This sequence comes from Enterovirga rhinocerotis, assembly GCF_004363955.1. Taxonomy (GTDB): domain Bacteria; phylum Pseudomonadota; class Alphaproteobacteria; order Rhizobiales; family Beijerinckiaceae; genus Enterovirga; species Enterovirga rhinocerotis. The sequence continues at coordinate 371,191 of NZ_SNZR01000011.1, read as the reverse complement.
CGAGGATCACGCGGACGCTGGCCGGAACGTCGTTCACCGCGCCGAGGGGCGTCACCGAGCCCGGCTCGACGCCCCAGACGGAGACGAGAAGCTCGGCCGAGCCGAACGACAGGCGGCTCGCCGCCCCGATCGTCTCGTGGAGGCGCTTCAGGTCGATCTGCGTGTCGTCCTTGGCGGTGACGAGGAAGAGGCTGCCCTTGCGGTCCTTCAGGAACAGGTTCTTCGTATGCGCGCCCGCGATCGCAGCCTTGACCGGAGCCGACTGCGCCACGGTGAAGACCGCTTCGTGCCGGTGCGTCTCGTGCGGGATGCCGAGCGCGGACAGGCGCGCGAGGATCGCCTCGGGTGTCGTTTTCATGGCGTGATGGGCTTGCGCTTCCGTTTCGTCACCCGGCTGCTGTTCACGATGTGCCGATGAAAGCCAACCTCCTCTCACACTGGCCGAACAAAGCGCCTATATGGGGCTTATCAGTTCTGGCTCGGACACGATATGACCGGCATCTCGGTGACTCTCGAAGGCAACAACATCCAACTCGCCTTCGAGAAGAACGATCATACGACTGCGGTGGTGATGGACCCTGGCACGGCCCAGTCGCTCATCCTTGCGCTCGGCCAGATGCTGCTGAAGATCGACCAGGACGAGGATCCCCAGGCCGAGCCGACCGAGGCCTATGGCGAGGACGAGTATCTGGACGTGACCTCGCCCGCCATCGACATCGGCACCGACGAGGATGGCCAGGCTGTGGTCGCTCTCCAGGCCGGCCCCCTGCCCCCCTTCGTGCTGCGCCTGAACGACGAAGAGGCCCGGCACGTGGCGCAGGGCCTCCTCGAAATCCTCAACTCTCCCCGAGACATCCGCAAGTCCCTCGGGGACCACTGAGCACGGCTACAGCTGCATCGGGCTCGACGGCTTGCCGGGAAGATAATCCGGCTCCGAACCCGGTCCGGTCGGCTCGCTGATGCCGGGATCGTTGACCGGATAAGGCGTTCGCGGCCCGGTCGGGCCGATATCCGGCATTTCGTCCGGCGAGGTCGGCGGCACCTCCGTCGGAATGTTGCCGCCGGGGATCGGCTCATGGTCCGGGTTGGCGGGACGGGGCGAGCCGGGGCCGGCGATCCAGGCAGATATCGGCATCATTCCACAGGCGGGCGCGACGGCGTGGTGAACGACGTGCATTCGTTCGTCTCCTCTCCGAATTGTCGAGCTTCCCGGACCAACCAGAGCGAAGGCGGACGGTTCCGGAAGAAGACGCTGCGTACGGTCGCAGGTGAGGAGGCTGATCCCGACTGCGCTCATGCACTCGGCGGCGTTTCGAGCGCGCGCGAGGGCCGCCCGAAACGAAAACGGCCGGCGATGACGCCGGCCGTTCCGCATTCCGTGGGTCGACGGCCCGTCAGGCCGCCTGCTGGATCGCCGAGAGGAGCCAGGGGCCCTTCATGTCGCGACGGAAGGTCCAGATTTCCGTGGCCTCGGTCGGAGCGGTCCGGTTGCCCTCGACAACCCGGCCGCGCGCGATCTCGACATGGGCTTCGACGATCTCGAACCGCATGGCGACCGTCGCGTATTCGGTCGTGCCCTCGCGCCACGCCTCGGCGAGATCGCCCTGGAGCAGCTTCGGCTGGCTGACCTCGTTGCGAATGCCACGCGCCCGATCGGCCGCGAGATCCTGTTCCATGTAGCCGGCCATTTCGGGCGTCGCGAGGCGGCGCAGTGCCATCGCGTCACCGCGGCCATACGAGAGCTGGATCTCGCCGAGGCTGCGCTCGAAGGCCTGGTAGTCCTCGGGCCCGATCTCGATCGGCTGACGCCCGCCGCCGCCGAAACCGCCGAGGCCGCTGCGCTGCGCGCCCGGCATCGGACCTGCGGACCGGTCCGGCTGAGGCGCGGCGCCAGGCGTCGCGAAAGCCGGCTCCTGCCGCCTGCGGAAGAAGCGGAGCGCGAGCCAGACGAGGCCGGCGATCAGCGCGATCTGGAAGAGGAAGCCGAGGATCGAGGCGAGCCCGGCGATGCCGCCGAAGAAGCCGCTGCCCGTCAGCATACCGAAGAGGCCCGCGCCGAGAAGACCGGCCATGATGCCGGTGCCGAGACCGAAGCGGCGAGGCTGAGCCGCGGTCGGTGCGGCCATGCCGGGCCGCTGCGCCGTGCTCGGCGTCTCGCTGCGCTGGATCGGGGCACCGCCCCGCGGGGCCGTCGGCGTCGGCTTCGGTGCCGACCAGGACGATCCGCCGCGCGATCCGAAACTCTTGCCGCCGCCCGGCCGCGCCTCGGCGATCGGCGCCGCGAGCACCGTCACGAGCCCGGCGACGAGCGCCGTGCGGGTAAGGGTCCTGAAGCGATTGATCATGCGTTCCTCGTGGAGGGTGCATCCCCTCGCGCATGTATATGGAACGGGGCTGCCCCGATCACAAGGCATGACGGGGCGGAAGCGCGACCGAAATCAGGCCGGCGCGCCGTCGCAGCGCGAATGCCAGGGCGTCGGCTTTCCGTTATGCACGAGCCGCCCGTCCCGGACGGTCGGGCGACCGCCTTCGTAGCGGTTGGCGAAGATGCGGATGCCCTTCTCGCCCCGGCCCCAGCTGTTGATCATCACCTGCCGGCCGAAGCTGACATGGTATTCGAGGAGGCCCTCCGGCGTGACGCGGGCGGCGCTGATGGGGCTGGTATCACCGAAGGTGCCGCCCTTGCGCTGGAGGAAGGCATCTCCGTCCCGCTCGAGCCAGATGTAATAGACGTTGTCGTCGCTCGGAGGGGCCTCGCAGGACGGAGCCCAGCTTCCGAGGATGCCCCAGGATTGCAGAGCGGCTGCGGGCTCCCGCGCCACGGCCGGCGCCGCAGCCAGAAGCGCCACCAGTGACAGAATCGAAAGGCGCATCTCGGTCTCCGTCAGAGTGCTCTCAAATCGCCGCGCCCGGCCGGACCTCGGCAGCGTAATCCTCGATCAGCATCCGCGAGATGTTTCCGGGGACGTAGCGATGCGGACCGATCTCGGACACCGGCGTCACCTCGGCGCCGGTGCCGCAGATGAAACACTCGTTGAAGCTCGGCAGTTCCCCCGGCATGATGCGGCGCTCCACGGTCTCGATGCCGCGGCGCCGGGCGAGGTCGATGATCGTGCGCCGGGTGATGCCGTCGAGGAAGCAGTCGGCGAGCGGCGTGTGGAGCTGTCCACCGCGGGTGAAGAACACGTTCGCGCCCGTGCATTCGGCGACGCGGCCCTGCCAGTCGAGCATGAGGGCATCCGCATAGCCCTTCCGCTCCGCGGCATGTTTCGACATCGTCGCGATCATGTAGAGGCCGGCCGCCTTGGAGGCGGACGGCGCGCAGGCCGGATCGGGCCGGCGCCAATCGGCGATGTCGAGCCGGATGCCCTTCATCTTGGTCGCGACGTCGAACATCGAGGGCCAGGGCCAGACGCCGATGGCGACGTGGATGGTCGCGTTCTGGGCCGCGACGGCCATCATCTCGGAGCCGCGCCAGGCGACCGGCCGGACATAGACGTTGGGATCGCCGTTCCGCTCGACGCACAGCGCCTTGGCCGCGCAGAGTTCCTCGGCCGAATAGGGGATCTCGAAATCGAGCAGTTCCGCGGAATGCCTCAGGCGCTCGGAATGCTCGCGCGACTTGAAGATCACGCCGTCATAGGCCCGCTCGCCCTCGAAGACGGACGACGCGTAATGCAGCCCGTGCGAGAGCACGTGGAGCTTCGCGTCCCGCCACGGCACGAGGTCGCCGTTGTACCAGATCCAGCCGTCGCGCTGATCGAAGGGGACCACGCTCATTGACCGTTCCTCCCGGGGCTTCGTGCAGCCGGAACGGGTCGGCGAACCGGGCTCGAAGACGACTTGACGGCTATCGGCGCCCCTGAGATATGTCAACAAGGCTGACGTATCTCGAGGATGGCGTGACGACCTCCCTGGACAGCGCGCAAGACATCGCGGGCCGGCGGCCCGAGGCGCGGCCGCTCCCGCCCGCCTACGAGCTCATCGAGCTTCTCTTCTTCGCCTACCGCGATTTCGTCGGCGATCCGGACCGCGTCCTCAGCGAACTCGGCTTCGGACGTGCCCATCATCGCGTCGTCCATTTCGTGGCGCGCCGGCCGGGGCTTCCCGTGGCCGACCTGCTCGATCTTCTCCAGATCACGAAGCAGAGCCTGAACCGGGTCCTCAAGGAGCTGGTCGACAAGGGCTTCGTCGAGGCGCGCGTGGGCGCCCAGGACCGCCGGCAGCGCCTGCTCTATCCGACCGAGGCGGGGCTCGACCTGTCGGATCGCCTCGTCCGCATCCAGACGCGGCGCATCCGGCGCGCGCTCGGCCGAGACGAGGACGGCGAGTTGGAGGCCGCAGCGCGTCTTTTCCTGAGCAGGATGATCGACCGGCCGGAACGCTGCGGGGTGCGGGAGCCCGGCGGGAGTGATAATCCCTGAGGGATGACGTCCCCACGAACCGACCCGCCGGACGACGCGCCCCACATCCTGGTGGTCGATGATGACCGGCGACTGCGCGAGCTTCTATCCCGCTTCCTGCGCGAGCGCGGCTATCGCGTCACGACCGCCGCGAGCGCGCCGGATGCGCGCGCCAAATCCCGGAATGTCGTCTTCGACGCGATCGTGCTCGACGTGATGATGCCGGGCGAGAGCGGGGTCGAGTTCCTGCGTGGCCGGCGCGCCGAGGGCTGCGCCCTGCCCGTGCTGATGCTGACCGCGCAGGCCGAGCCGGAGGACAGGATCAAGGGGCTCGAAACCGGCGCCGACGACTACCTGACCAAGCCCTTCGACCCGCGCGAACTGATCCTGCGACTCGGCAACATCCTGAAACGCGCGCCCCAGGCCGAGGCGGAGACGAAGCCGCTGCCGGCGACGATCCGGTTCGGACCCTTCACCTTCCGCTTCGACCGGGGGGAGCTCGCCCGCGGCGGCGAGGTCATCCGCATCACCGATCGCGAGCGGGAGATCCTGGCGCTGCTCGGCCAGCGCGGCGGGGGAGAGGTCTCTCGCGAGGAACTGTCCGGCGGGGCCGGCGGCGGGCCGAACGAACGCGCGGTCGACGTCCAGATGAACAGGCTGCGCCGCAAGATCGAGCTGGATCCGGCGAACCCCGCCTTTCTGCAGACGGTCCGCGGCGTCGGGTATCGGCTCGTCATCGACGCGTGATGGCGATGCGCGCGCCCGCCCGCCCCTCGTTCCGCCACCTGCGCGGGGCGTTCCGGCTCGCGCGCCGGGCGCTGTCCGGGGCTTTGCCGAAGGGCCTCTACGCCCGCTCGCTGATCATCATCATCACACCGGTCGTCCTGCTCCAATCGGTCGTCGCCTATGTCTTCATGGAGCGCCATTGGCAGCTCGTGACGCAGCGCCTGTCGGCAGCCGTGACCGCCGACATGGCCGCCCTGATCGACCTCTACGAGACCGACCCGCTCCATCCGGGCCCGGATCAGCTCTCGCGGATCGCTGCCGAGCGGCTCGTGCTCGATGTCGAGTTCCGCAAGGGCGATGCGCTTCCGCCGCCGGGTCCGAAGCCGTTCTTCTCGCTTCTCGACGAAGCGCTGTCCGACGAGATCACGAAGCAGGTCCGCCGCCCGTTCTGGATCGACACGGTCGGGCGCTCGAACCTCATCGAGATCCGCATCCAGCTCAAGGACGGGGTGATGCGGGTCCTCGCCCGCCGCAGCCTCGCCTATGCCTCGAACTCGCACATCTTCCTCGTCTGGATGGTCACGACGTCGTTCGTGCTCCTCACCGTCGCCATCCTGTTCCTGAGGAACCAGATCAGACCCATCCAGAAGCTCGCGACGGCGGCCGAGGATTTCGGCCGCGGCCGCGAGATCGAGTTCCGCCCGCGCGGGGCACGCGAGGTGCGTCAGGCCGGACTCGCCTTCATCGACATGAAACGGCGCATCGAGCGGGCGCTCGAGAGCCGCACGACCATGCTGAACGGCGTCAGCCACGATCTGCGCACGATCCTCACCCGCTTCCGGCTCTCGCTCGCGCTTCTCGAAGAGACGCCCGAGACGGAGGATCTCAAGCGCGACGTCGACGAAATGAACCGCATGCTGGAAGGCTATCTCGCCTTCGCGCGCGGCGACACGGGCGAGGCCGCCGTGCCGACGGACCTGCGCCCGCTGCTCGAGGAGCTGAAGGCCGACGCTGAGCGGGCCGGCCACCATACGACGCTCGATATCGCCGGCGAACCGAACATCGCGGTCCGCGTCGATGCCTTCCGGCGCCTGCTGTTCAACCTCGTCTCGAACGCGGCCCGCCACGGCGACCGCATCGCCATCACCGCCAATCACGAGACGCGCTGGCTGGTGATCCATGTCGACGACGACGGCATCGGCATCCCCCCGGACAAGCGGGAAGAGGTCTTCCGGCCCTTCGTCCGGCTCGACGAAGCCCGCAACCAGGACGAGGGCGGCTCCGGCCTCGGCCTCGCCATCGCGCGGGATATCGCGCGCTCCCATGGCGGCGACATCATCCTCGGCGACAGCCCGCTCGGGGGTTTGCGGGCGACCGTCCGGCTGCCGGCGTGAGCGCAACGCCACGGCCAAGCTTCCCGGAGCGTCTCCTCTTCGCTACCCTTGCGGCACCGCAAGCCGCAGGAGAGGCATGGCGACGCTGATGCCCGGAAAGCTGCCTCCCGAAGGCGCGCCGACCACACCTTCGCGACGTTTTCTGACGCGTCTGCGAGCCAGCCGCCCCGTCCAGGCGGCGCTGGCCACGGGCGTCGTGGTGCTCGCGCTCGTCGGCATCGGCGCCATGCTTCTCGTTGCCGAAGCGCGCCAGCGCGAGGTCAAGGCGGCGAAGGTCGCCCTCCTGAACCTCAACGGTCTTTCGGCGCAGAGCATCGGGCGCGCCCTGGAGAGCATCGATCTCGTCCTGCAGACCGTCGAGGGCGACATCCGGCAGGAAGGAGGCGCCTCGCCGGAGGCGCTGGATCGCTACCGCCGAGACCGGACGCTCCATGACATGCTGCGCCTGCGGGTGGTCGGCCTGCCGCAGCTCGCCGCTCTCAGCGTCATCGATCGCGACGGGCGTCTCGTCGCGCATTCGCGCGGCTTCCCGACGCCCGAGATCGACCTGTCCGACAGGGACCACTTTCGCCGGATGACGCGGGAGAGAGCCCCAGAGCCGTTCCTCAGCGAACCTCTGCAGAACCGGGCCACGGGAGACTGGTCGATCTACCTCGCCCGGCGGCTCCTGAGCCCGTCGGGCGAACTCGCCGGCGTCGTCTATGCGGCCATCGACCTGTCCTATTTCGCGCGATCCTACAGCGCGCTGGTCCTGCGCCGCGGGACATCGATGAGCCTCTGGCGTCTCGACGGGACCCTGGTCGCACGCTACCCGACGACCGAGCGCATAGGCCAGCGGACCGACGCGCCGGCTCTCCGCGATCTGATCGGAGCGAGGCCGCCGAGCGTCGAGGAAGGCCCCTCCCCCATCGACGGATCCCCGAGCCTCGTCGCCTGGAACCTCGTCCCGGGCTTTCCGATGGCGACGGCGATCGAACGCACCGCGCAAAGCGTCCTCGCCGAATGGCGGGATCAGGCGATCGCGTTCGGCGTCGTCACAGGCCTCCTCGCCGCGGCGGTGGCCGCCGTGACCGCGGCCTCCATGCGCCAGTTCTGGGCCTACGAGGACGTCGCCCGCGCCGAGCGCGAACGGGCCGCGGCGATGCGGAGCCTCGACGAACTCGAGGAGCAGCTCCGCCAGTCGCAGAAGCTCGAGGCGATCGGTCAGCTCACCTCCGGCGTCGCCCATGATTTCAACAACCTCCTGACGGTGGTCATCGGCAATCTCGATCGCATGACCCGGCGGCTGGGCGACGAGGACACGCCGCTGCAACGCTACGTGGCCAATGCGCGGGCGGGCGCCGAGCGCGCGGCGCAGCTCTGCGCGAGACTGCTGGCCTTCGCCCGGCGCCAACCGCCGGATCCGCAGCGGCTCGACGTCTCCGAGATCGTCTCCGGCCTGTCGGATCTCCTCCACCAGAGCATCGGCAAGAAGGCCGCCCTGGAATTCGATCTCGCCTCCGGCCTGCCGCCCATCCTCGCGGACCGGGCCGGCCTCGAGACGGCTCTCATCAACCTCGTCGTCAATGCGCGCGACGCGATGCCCGAAGGCGGCACCGTGACGATCGAGACCAAAGCGACCCCGCCTCAGACGGGCGCCCCGGGCGACGTTTGCCTCACGGTCGCCGATACAGGCAGCGGCATGACGCCCGCGGTGGTGCGGCGCGCCTTCGAACCCTTCTTCACGACCAAGGCGGCGGGCGTCGGGACGGGGCTCGGCCTCGCCCAGGTCGCCGGCTTCGCCCGTCAGAACGGCGGCACGGTCGCCATCGACAGCCGCGAGGGAGAGGGTACACGAGTGGCCTTCTGCTTCCCCCCCGCCGGAATGTCTCCGGCCCAAACCATCGACAAGGTTCACGCATGACGATCGTCCGCCCCCGCCGCAGCGCGCTCTACATGCCGGGCTCGAACGCCCGCGCGGTCGCCAAGGCGCGCACCCTGCCGGTCGATGCCGTCATCCTCGACCTCGAGGATTCGGTGGCGCCGGACGCCAAGGCGGCGGCGCGCGATGCCGTCGCCGCCGCGGTCCGGGAGGGCGGGTTCGGCTCCCGCGAGGTCGTGATCCGCGTCAACGGCACCGCGACCGAGTGGGGACGCGCCGATCTCGAAGCCGCGATCGCCGCGAAGCCCGACGCGGTGCTGCTGCCGAAGGTCTCGAGCCCCGCGGAGATCGAGGCGGTCGAGAAGGCGATCCCCGCCGGCTCCGCGACGCGGATCTGGGCCATGATCGAGACGCCGCTCGCCATCCTGCACATCGACGCGATCGCCGCGGCCGCGCGCGGCGGCACATCGCCCTTCGCCTGCATGATCCTCGGCACGAACGACCTCGCCAAGGAGACGCGCGCCCGTCTCGTGCCCGGCCGGGCGCCGATGCTGCCCTGGCTCGCCCTCGCCCTCGCCGCCGGCCGCGCCCACGGGCTCGACGTGCTCGACGGGGTCTACAACGACCTCAAGGATCTCGACGGCTTCCGGGCCGAATGCGAACAGGGCCGCGACCTCGGCATGGACGGCAAGACCCTGATCCATCCCGATCAGATCGCCATCGCCAACGACGTCTTCGCCCCTCCCCCTGCCGAGATCGAGGCGGCGCGGGCCATCATCGCGGCCTTCGCCCTGCCCGAGAACCAGGGCCGGGGGGTGATCTCGCTGAACGGCCGCATGGTCGAGCGGCTTCACGCCGAGATGGCGGAACGCACCGTCGCGCTCGCCGACGCGATCGCCGCCTCGGCTTGACGCGGCGCCTTGCCAGCCTGCCGCCCGGCGGCTAGCCCTGGGACACAGGAGGAAAACACGATGAGAATTTCCGCCCGCAATCGCCTCAAGGGGACGGTCGTCGACGTCAAGAAGGGCGCAACGACGGCCCATGTGAAGATCGATCTCGGCAACGGCTCGATCGTGACCGCCTCCGTGACCAACGAGGCCGTCGACGAACTCGGCCTCGAGGCGGGCAAGGACGCCTATGCCGTGATCAAGGCCTCCGACGTCATGGTGGCGGTGGACTGACCATGGTCCGGCGGAACGAAATCCGCGAGGGCGAGGTCGCTGTCGCGATGCCGCCGGCCGAGGACGCCGGCCTCGTCTTCATCGGCAGGATCCGCACGCCCTGGACCGATCGGCTCGCCTGCCCGCGACAGGGCCGTCTCGACGGCCCGGTCTGCCGGATCGAGTTCGATGAGCCCTGGGCAGGAGGGCTCGCCGGTCTCTCGGGCTACGACAAGGTCGAGGTGCTCTACTGGCTCGACCAGTCGCGCCGCGACATCCTGCTCCAGAGCCCCAAGAGCGACGGCACGACGCGCGGGGTCTTCTCGCTGCGCTCGCCCGTGCGCCCCAACCCCATCGGGACCTCGGTCGCCGCGCTCGTCGGCATCGAGGGCTCGACCGTCCTCGTGCGCGGGCTCGATTGCCTCGACGGCACGCCGCTGATCGATCTCAAACCGGACCGCTGCTCCTTCACCCCTCTCGCCCCGGCCCAGCCGGGCGATTTCGAGACCGGCCCATGATCGGTCGGCGCGGCCTCCTCACCGGCGGCCTCGCCGCCCTCGCGATACCGCACGCGCTCGCCCAGGGCACCGCCGTCCCGGACGGCGCGAGCCTGACCGACGGAGCCGGCCGCACCGTTCCGATCCCGGCAATGGTCCAGCGCGTCTTCGCCGCCGGTCCTCCCGCTGCGATCCTCCTCTACACGCTCGCGCCCGACCTCCTGATCGGCTGGCCCCGCGCGCTCAGTAGCGAGGAGCGTGACCTCCTCCTTCTCGAGATCGGCGCCCGGCCCGAGACAGGCCGCATCACGGGGCGCGGCAACACCGCCAATCTGGAGGTGGTGCTCGCCCTTAAGCCGGACCTGATCCTCGATTCCGGCTCGACGCGCGGCACCTTCGCCTCGCTCGCAGATCGCGTCCAGGAGCAGACCGGGATCCCCTATGCCCTCCTCGACGGGCGGCTCTCGGCGACACCGAAGGCCTATCGCGACCTCGGCCGGCTGATCGGCCGGCCGGAGGACGGCGAGCGCATGGCGAGGGCCTCCGAGGCGATCCTGACGCGCGTGGCCGAACGGATCGCCCGCGTGCCGCAAGGAAAGCGTCCTCGCGTCTATGTGGCCCGGGGCCCTCGCGGGCTCGAGACGGGCCGCGGCACCTCGATCAACGTCGAGAGCCTCGCTCTCATCGGGGCCGTGAACGTCGCGGGCGAGGAGGGCGGCGGGCTCGCGACGGTCTCGATCGAGCAGGTCCTCGCCTGGGACCCGGACGTGATCGTCACGATCGACCGGAGCTTCGCCGCCTCCGTGCGCGACGATCCGGCCTGGGCGCCGGTGCGGGCCGTGCGCGAAGGCCGCGTCCACCTCTCGCCGAGGCTGCCCTTCGGCTGGATCGATTTCCCGCCCTCGGTGAACCGGCTGATCGGCCTGCTCTGGCTCGGCAAGATCCTCCACCCGGAGCTGTTCCCCGAGGATATGCTGGCCACGGCGCGCGGCTTCTACCAGACCTTCTACCACGTCGCCCCGAGCGACGACGCGTTGGCGCGGGTTCTCGCGGGTCGGGAGTGATGCGCCCCGGTCGAGGCTGGCTCGGCCTCGCGGCCGCGTTGCTCGTGCTCCTGTCCGGCGTCCTTCTCGCCTTCTCGCTCGGCCGCTACCCGGTCTCGCCCGCCGATCTGCTCCGGGTCCTCGCCGCGAAGCTGACCGGCGCGCCGACCGGCCTTTCCCCTGCGGTCGAGGCGGTGGTGCTGCAGATCCGAGGCCCGCGGGTCCTTGCCGCGCTCCTCGTCGGAAGCGCGCTCGCGAGCGCGGGGGCCGCGTTCCAGGGCCTGTTCCGCAATCCGCTCGTCTCGCCCGACATCCTCGGCGCCTCGACCGGTGCCGCGCTCGGCGCCGTCCTCGGCATCTTCTTCTCGCTCGGCATCCTCGGGATCGGCGCGGCGAGCTTCGCGGGCGGCCTCCTCGCCGTCGCTGCGGTCTATGCGATCGGCAGCGCGCTCCGCGGCGGCGATGCGATCCTCGCCCTCGTCCTCACGGGCATCGTGGTCGGCTCTCTGCTCGGCGCGGGGATCGGCCTCGTGAAGTACCTCGCCGACCCCTACAACCAGCTCCCGGCGATGACCTTCTGGCTGCTCGGCAGCCTCGCCGGGATCGGCCCGGGCGACATCCTCCCGCTGGCCGTGCCGGTCCTTGCCGGGACGGCCGTGCTGCTCCTCCTGCGCTGGCGCATGAACGTGATGTCCCTGCCCGAGGAGGAGGCCCGCTCGCTCGGCGCCGCGACCGGCCCGCTCCGCCTCGCCATCGTGATCGCGGCGACGCTCGTCACGGCGGCGAGCGTCGCCGCCTCGGGGATCGTCGGCTGGGTCGGGCTCGTCGTGCCCCATCTCGCGCGCTTCCTCGTCGGGCCGAGCTTCCCGCGTCTGCTGCCGACGGCCGCGATCCTCGGCGGCGGCTATCTCCTCCTCATCGACACGCTCGCCCGGACGATGGCGCCGATCGAGGTGCCGCTCGGCATCCTGACGGCGGCGATCGGCACGCCCTTCTTCATCGTCCTTCTCGCGAGGGCGCGCGGAGGCTGGTCGTGATCCTGGAAGGGCGCGGCCTCGCCATCGGCTATCCCGGCCGCCGCGTCGGCGAGGGGCTCGACATGGCCCTCGCTGCCGGACGGGCGACGGCGCTCCTCGGCCCGAATGGCGGCGGCAAAACGACCCTGCTCAAGACGCTGCTCGGCCTGATCCCGCCGCTCGCGGGCGAGGTCCGGCTCGACGGAGTGCCCCTCGCCGCCATTCCGATCCGCGAGCGGGCGCGGCGGATCGCATACGTGCCGCAGAGCCAGGGAGCCGGCTTCGGCTTCACCGTCTTCGAGACCGTGCTGATGGGCCGGACGGCCTTCGCCTCGCCCTTCGCCCGCCCCTCTACCTCCGACGAGGAAGCCGCCCGGACCGCGATCGCGCGCCTCGGCATCGTTCGCCTCGCTGAGCGCCCGATCACGGAGATATCGGGCGGCGAGCGCCAATTGACGCTGATCGCCCGCGCGCTGGCCGCCGAACCGGCCGTCGTGCTGCTCGACGAGCCGACGGCGAGCCTCGATTTCGGCAACCAGGGCCGCGTGCTGCGGGAGATCGGCGCCCTCCGGGAGGCTGGGCTCGCGGTGCTCTTCACCACCCACGACCCGAACCAGGCGCTGCGCCACGCCGATGCCGTCGCCGCGATCCGGGACGGCCGCATGATCGAGAGCGGCCCCGCCCGGGACATCCTCCTGCGCGAGCGCTTGGAGCGCCTCTACGGCACGCCGGTCGAGGAGGTGCGGGAGGGCGAGAGGCGCGCCTTCCTACCGGGGTAGGAGCGAGGCCTCAGCCTCCCGCTCCTCTTCGACCGGAGCGCGTGCTTCGAGGCCCCGCTGCGCGGGGCGCCTCAGCATGAGGAGGGAGGATGGCGGCCGCGCTCCTTGGGCGGCGCGCCCCCTTCACGCCATCTCCAGCTCTCGCACCGGCTCGTCGCGCGAGGCCGGCAGCAGCCCCTCCTCGATCGCCTTGATCTGGAGGGCGAGGAACTTCGAGTTGATCCGGCACTGCGCGAGCGAGCCGGCGATGAACCAGAGGCCCGGCTGCGGCGTGCGGACATACATGTTGCGCAGTTCCTCGCCCGCGCCGAAGCCCCAGATCGGGCCGACACGCCGCGCCGTCTCCTCGCCGAAGAGCTTCGCCACCAGCTCCTCCTGGCCCTTGTAGCCCGTGCCGAGGACGACGAGATCGGCGGGGATCGTCCGGCCGTCCTTGAGGCGCAATCCGTCCGGCGTGAACTCGGCGATGTCGCCGTGCTGGATGAGCCCGACATCGCCCTTCGCGATCAGATCGGAGCAGCCCACGTTGAAGTAGTAGCCGCCGCCCCGGGTGAGATACTTGAACTGCCAGCCCGTCCCGTCCTCGCCGAAATCGAGCCGGAAGCCCTTGGCCTCGAGGCCGGCCAGGAGGTCCTTGTCGAGCTCGCGTGAGCGCTCGGTGAGCCGGCGGTGGGCCACACGGGCGAGCGGGGTCGACATCGATGTGGCGATGAGGTCGCAATCCTCGAGCGGCGGTCCCTCGTCGTAGAGCGCATAGGCGAGCTGGGCGCTCGGCTCGACATTGACCACGAGGGTCGGGCTGCGCTGGACCATCGTCACCGTGGCGCCGCTCGACGCGAGGTCCTGCGCGACGTCATGGGCGCTGTTGCCGGTGCCGATGACGATCGCGTTCCGACCGGCGAAGGCCTCCCCGTCCTCGTAGCGGCCCGAATGCATGATCGTGCCGGCGAAGCGGTCGAGCGTCGGGATGTCGGGCAGGTTCGGAATGCCGCTGACGCCGGTGGCGAGGATGACGTGGCGCGGGCGCATCGTCCGCCGTGAGCCGTCGGCGCGGCGGAGCGTGACGGTCCATTGCTCCGCGCGTTCGTCCCAGGAGCCCCCCTCGAACTCGGTCTCCGTCCAGAAATTGAGCTCGAGCGCCTCGACATAGGCCTCGAACCAGTTCGCCAGCATGTCCTTCGGGATGTAGGTCGGCCAGCTCGGCGGGAAGGGCATGTAGGGCAGGTGGTTGACCTGGACCTGATTGTGCAGCGTCAGCGCGTGGTAGCGGCGACGCCAATTGTCGCCGACCCGGGCCTCACGATCGACGATCAGCGCGTCGAGCCCGAGCTGGCGCAGGCGAGCGGCGATGGCGAGGCCGGCCTGTCCCCCGCCGACGATCAGCACCGCCGGATCGTGGTCGGCATAGGCGGCGGCAGCGCGGCGCTTGTCGAGCCAGTTCGGCCCGCTGAAATCGCGGGCCTCGGCCTGGCCCTTCGGACGCGCCCGCCCGATGCGCTCCTCGTGCCCCTTGATCTCGTCGAGCGTGGTCAGCAGCGTCCAGGCCTTCGGCCGGCCATCCTCGCCTGCGTCGAGGCGAACGACGCCGCTGCCCCGCCCCTCGTCGGTCTCGAACGAGAAGATCGCCTCGGTCGCGGTCCGCCCGGCGCGCATCGCCGAACGGGGAGGTGTGCGGCCCTCGGCCAGCGCGAACCCGCGCGGACGCGTCCCCAGGGCGCGAGCGGCCAGCCCGGCGACCACCGAATCGCGGCCGCTCACGGTCGTGTAATCCCAGGTCAGGGCGAGGACGTCGCGCCAATGGCAATCGGGCTCGAACAAAGCCGCGAGCGCCGCCTCGTCGCCCCCGGACAGAGCCCCCTCAAAGGCGGCGAGCCAGGATTCGACGGCCGCTCTGGCCTCCTCGGTAACGGACATCTGCGCTTCCTCGATCCGTGGCCGGCAACCCGCCGGCCGTGCCGTCGCTGCGGCATTCGAAGCGCAGTGTCGTCAAAGCGGCCCGCCCGCGCAACCGCCGGAGAGCCGTTTGAGGCCGACCCGGTCAGCTCCGCTTCACCTCATGGCGCATGAGGAGCGGCGTCTGGGCGAGCGCGAAGACGAGGGTCAGCGGCATGATGCCGAAGACCTTGAAGTTCACCCAGGTATCGGTCGTCTGGGTGCGCCATACGATCTCGTTGAGAGCGGCGAGGACGAAGAAGAAGATCGCCCAGCGGAAGGTCAGCTTGCGCCAGCCCTCTTCGGTGAGGTCGAAGACGGAATCGAGCACGATCGCGAGGAGCGGCTTCCTGAAATACAGCCCGATCAGGAGACAGATTCCGAACAACGTGTTCACGATGGTCGGCTTCAGCTTGATGAAGATCTCGTCGTTCAAAGCCACGGTCAGCCCGCCGAACACCACCACCACCACCGCCGAGACGAGCGGCATGATCGGCAGGCGCCGCACGAGCACGTAATGCACTGCGAGCGCGATCAGCGTCGCGACGACGAAAAGCCCCGTCGCGACGAAGATGCGGCGATCCTGCGCGATGCCGAACCGATCCCCGTAGGCATTGGCGAAGAAGAACAGGACCAGCGGCCCGAGTTCGAGCGCAAGCTTGGCGAGGGGATTGAGCGGGGAGCGGCGGGGTTCGTCCATGGTCCAGTCGGTCTTTGGGGCGCGAGCGGCTCGTGATACAGAAAACAGAGGGCATTCTGCAATGCACGGGAGATCTTCAGGTGCCCATCAACATCAAGAACCGCGAGGCGGAAGAGCTTCTGGCCGAGTTGAAACGACGCACCGGAAAAGGAACGACCGACCTTCTCCTCTCCCTCCTTCGTGAGGAGAAGCTGAGAAGCGACGGCGAGGTCGCACAAGATGTAAAGGCCGGAATGGACAACGCGCGTCGCCTGCAGCAGGCGTGGAACAGCCTGCCCGTGATCGACGACAGGCCCTTCGATGAGATCCTCGCCTATGACGCGGATGGGTTCCCGAGGTGATCGTCGTCGCCACCTCCGTCTTCGTCTGCATCGTCAGAGGCGCTGCGCCGTTCGCCGGAACGCGTCATCAGCGCCGGGAGCTATCTGGAATGCGCCATGATCGCGTCCGCACGGCTCGGCGGCCGAGACGTCCTTGATCAATGGCTGCGGGCTGAAGCGATCCACGTTTCGGCCGTCGATCATGAGCAGGCTCGGCTCGCGGCCGACGCGTTTTCTCTCTACGGCAAAGGACGACACCCCGCTGGACTGAACTACGGCGACTGTTTCGCCTACGCGTTGGCACGGCACCTCGGCGCGCCCCTGCTCTTCAAAGGTCGCGATTTCGGGCAGACCGATCTCGCCTCCGCCCTGGCAAGCTGAGCCCAGCCGGTGGAACCCGACCGGCCTCTCGCGACTCTCCCCGTATCGGCATTGCGAGAAGGGGTCTTGATGCGCGGTTCGATCGTCCTGGTCCTCGCCCTGTTCGGAGCCGTGCCGGCCGTCGCCGCCGATCCGATCCTCGGCTCCTGGCGCAATGCGGCGGGGTGGCGGGCCGTCGTCCGCCCCTGCTCCGGCCAGCTCTGCATCACGCTCCGCTCCGGCCCGCATGCCGGCACGCGGATCGGCAATGTGACGGCCTCCGGCGACGGGCGCTATTCCGGAACCGTCGTCGATCCCGCGACCGGCCGCGCCTATCGCGGCTGGGCGACGCTGTCCGGCCGGACGGTGCAACTGACGGGCTGCCTCGCCGGCACGGCCGCCTGCCGGACCGAGACCTGGACCAGGCGCTAGCTCACTCGAGACCCGCGATGGCGCGCGAGAAGTCGCGCGCGGTGAAGGGTTCGAGGTCCTCGACGCCCTCGCCCACCCCGATGAAATGCACCGGCAGGCCGAATTTCGCCGCCAGCGCCACGAGGATGCCGCCGCGCGCCGTCCCGTCGAGCTTCGTCATCACGAGCCCGGTCACGCCCGCCGTCTTCGAGAAGAGCTCGACCTGCGAGAGCGCGTTCTGGCCGACCGTCGCGTCGAGCACCAGCAGCACGGCATGCGGTGCCTCGGGATCGATCTTTCGGAGCACGCGGATGATCTTCTCGAGCTCGGCCATCAGGCCGGCCTTGTTCTGGAGCCGGCCGGCCGTGTCGATCATCAGGACGTCCGCGCCCCGCCCGCGCGCCTCCTCGAACGCGTCATAGGCGAGGCCGGCGGCGTCCGCCCCCTGCTGGCGCGCGATGACCGGCGCTCCGACCCGCTCTCCCCAGACCTTGAGCTGCTCGATCGCGGCGGCGCGGAAGGTGTCGCCGGCCGCGATCGTGACCGCGAGCCCGTCGCCGCGGAACTTCTGGGCGAGCTTGCCGATCGTCGTCGTCTTGCCCGCGCCGTTGACGCCGACCATCAGCAGCACGAAGGGCTTGCGGCCCCGGTCGATCACGAGGGGCTTCGCGATCGGCGCCAGGACCTTCTCGATCTCCGCCGCCATGATCGCCTTCACCTCGGCCGGCTCGATCTCGCGATCGTAGCGGCCGGCGGAGATGGCCTGGGTGATCTTCGTCGCCGTCTCGACGCCGAGATCGGCACCGACGAGGACGTCCTCGAGATCCTCGAGCGTCGCCCGGTCGAGCTTCTTCTTGGTGAAGAGGCTCGTCACGCTCTCGCCGATGGCGGACGAGGTGCGGCGCATCCCGTCCGTGAGCCGGCGGAACCAGCCGCGCCGCGGCTCCTCCGGAGGCGGTGCTGGGGCCGAGGCGGCCTCATCCTGAGGTGCCTCGCGAAGCGAGGCTTCGAAGGACGCGCCGCCGTCCGCACCCTCGGAGCCGAGGTCGGGCGGCGTGCCTTCGGCCGGCGCCTCCGCCTGCGGGATGTCGGGATCGGCCTGTGTCCCCGCTTCCGCCGGCAGGTCGGCACCAGCCAAGTCCGCGCCGGCCAAGTCCGCGCCGGCCAGATCGCCGACGGGCTCGCTCTCCGCCGGCGGGACCTCGGCGGCAGCCGTCGTGAAATCGGGCACGCCCTCGGATTGAGATGCGGGCGACAGGGGCGACGGTTCGGCGCCGTGAGCCGGCTCGGGTGCCGGCATCGGCTCGGCGGGAGCGGGCGGCTCGGCGGGCTTCTCCTCCTCGCTCCGCCGTCCGAGAATCCTGTCGAGAAGCCAACCGGGCTTTCGGCCTTGGAGTGCCATCATCAATCCTTGCGGTGCCGCCCTTCGGCGCGTAGCCCGGCGGCATGGATGCCGCCACCATAACGGCTCGCCTCATCTACCGCGATGCCCTGATGCTCGTTCTGGACAAGCCGTCCGGCCTGCCGGTCCACCGTGACGGGCGGGGCGGCGAGACGCTGACCGACTGGCTGGACGATCTCCGGTTCGGGCTGCCGCGCCGGCCGGAACTCGCCCATCGGCTCGATCGCGACACATCGGGCTGCCTCGTCCTCGGACGCCATCCGCGTGCCCTCGCCCGGCTCTCCTCGCTCTTCGCGACCGGGGCGGTCGAGAAGCGCTACTGGGCCCTCGTCGAGGGCGGCCCGCAGGAGGAGGCCGGCACGATCGACCTCCCCCTCGCCCGCCGCTCGCCCGACCGGCGCGACTGGCGGATGAGGGTCGCGGAGGATGGGCAGCCCTCGCTCACGCATTGGCGCCGGCTCGGCAGCGTGGACGGCCTCGCCTGGCTCGAACTGACGCCCGTCACGGGGCGGACCCATCAGTTGCGGGTCCATTGCGCCGCCATGGGCTGGCCGATCCTGGGCGATGCGACCTATGGCGGGACGCGCGCGCCCCGCCTCATGCTGCATGCGCGCTCGGTCACGGTTCCGCTCTATCCGAAGAAGCCGGCCATCCTCGTCGAAGCGCCGGTCCCGCCGCCGATGGCCGAGGCGCTGGGCCGCATCGTGCAGGATGCGCCCGCGATGCCGGCCGCGCCCCCCGCCGATACCGCTCCGTGAGCGCGCCAATATGACGAAGACATCTCAAGTCTTTCGACAGCACATCGAGGCCCTGTGGACCCTTCGCCATTCGCGATGTCGCGCGACTCGCGCTTGAGCCGCATCGAGACGAGCCCTATAGTCGAGCCCTCAAGCGCAGCTTCCGCCGCTTCGATCATCGAACCTTGAGCTGGAGAGGCGGACGTGGGCGAAGTCGAACGCATGCCTGGCAAAGTCGTCGAGCTCGCATATTCGACAGCGCGCGCCTCGACGAAAGCATCGCGGCAGATCATCCCGGACATTTCTCTTTCGGCCGCCATACGATTGACGTCGAGCCTGGCTACGGGGAGCGTGGTTGCGCGGGAGCCTGACCCTTGAAGGGACGGTTCAGGGCAGCCGCCATTTCGATGCATGCAGGCGGCCTCGCGCACGACCTCGCCATCATTGCACGACAATTCTCGGCATAGGAGAGCTTATCCATGAGCACCTGCCTCAGAGAGCAAGGATAGACGATGAAGGGTATCATTCTGGCCGGCGGTTCCGGCACCCGGCTTCATCCCATGACGCTGGCGATGTCGAAGCAGCTTCTGCCCGTCTACGACAAGCCGATGATCTACTACCCTCTCTCGACGCTGATGCTCGGCGGCATTCGCGAGATCCTGATCATCTCGACGCCGCATGACCTGCCGCATTTCAAGCAGCTGCTGGGCGATGGCGCCGAATGGGGCCTCGAGTTCAGCTATGCCGAGCAGCCTCATCCGGGCGGCCTGGCTCAGGCCTATCTCATCGGCGAGGACTTCGTCGCCGGCCAGCCGTCCGTGCTGATCCTGGGCGACAACCTGTTCTACGGCCATGCGCTGGCGGAGGTGCTGCACCGGGCCAAGGAGCGTCAGGCCGGGGCGACCGTCTTCGCCTATCACGTCAGCGATCCGGAACGTTACGGCGTGGTCGAGTTCGACGCGGCCGGCAAGGCCATCTCCATCGAGGAGAAGCCGACGGCTCCCAAATCGAACTGGGCCGTCACCGGGCTGTATTTCTACGACGGCCAGGTCGTCGACATCGCCAAGGGCCTCAAGCCCTCGCCCCGCGGCGAACTCGAGATCACCGACGTCAACCGCGTCTATCTCGAGCGGGGCGAACTCTCCGTCGAGTCGATGAATCGCGGCTTCGCCTGGCTCGATACCGGAACGCCGGACAGCCTTCTCGGCGCCGGCGAGTTCGTGCGCACCCTCGAGCAGCGCCAGGGCCTGCGGATTGCCTGCCCCGAGGAGATCGCCTGCCGCAACGGCTGGATCGCTCCGGACCAGCTGGCCGAGCTCGGCGGCCGGATCGGCAAGAGCCAGTACGGGCAGTATCTCATCCGGACGGCCAAGGAACTCGGCAGCCGCGGTCGCTCCTGAACCCCGCGGGGAGCTGGAACGAGAAAGCCTGCCGTCATCGACATGACGGCAGGCTCAGACGCCCTCTGTCGCCCGGAAGCCGGGCCCCGTTTCGGGCCTACGCGAAGTCGGGCATCACGGTGCCGCCGAGCCCGAGATAGGCGGCACAACGATCCGCGATCCGCTGGGCCGCCTGGCCGTCTCCGTAGGGAGAGGCTCCCGATGCCATCGAGGCATAATAGGCCTCGTCGGTCAGGAGGCGGTCGACCTCCGCCTCGATGAGCGCGCTATCCGTCCCGACGAGCTTGCCGACGCCGGCATCGAGGGCTTCGGGCCGCTCGGTCTCCGACCGCAGCACGAGGACGGGCTTGCGCAGGATGGGCGCCTCCTCCTGGATCCCGCCGCTATCGGTCAGGATGAGCAGGCTGTCCCGCATCACGCAGGCGAGTTCGCCATAGGAGAGCGGGTCGGACAGGACGATCCGCTCGAGCCCCTTCAGCTTCGCCTCGACGACGGATTTGACCGCCGGATTGGGATGGACGGGCAGGCGGAACCGAAGATGAGGATAGCGATCGTGCAGCCGGGCGATCGACTCGCAGACACGCTCCATCGGCAGGCCATGGTTCTCGCGCCGGTGCATCGTCACCAGCACGATGTCGGACTTGGCCGACGACTCGGGATATTGCTTCAGGATCGTGAGCAACGCGTCGATCACCGTATTGCCGGTGACGAAGACGGTGGCGGGATCGTAGTTCTCGGCGAGGAGCTTCTCCTTCGCCCGCCCCGTCGGCGCGAAATGCAGCGCAGCCGCGAGCGAGGCGATGCGGCGGTTGAACTCCTCGGGGAAGGGATTGTCGATCTGCGAGGTCCGAAGCCCGGCCTCGACATGGCCCAGCGGAACCTTGGCGTGGAAGCAGCATAGGGCGACCGCCATCACCGTCGTCGTGTCGCCCTGCGCGAGGACGAGATCGGGATTCTCCTTCTGGAGATAGGCGTCGAAGCCCGACAGGATCCGGGACGACAGGGTCGAAAGGCGCTGGTTGGGCGTCATCACGTCGAGATCGACATCGACGCCGAGGCCGAAGGCGCCGAGCGCCTGGTGCATCATCTCGCGATGCTGCCCGGTGCCCACGACCGTCACCCTGCACCAGGGACGAAGCTTCAGCTCGGCGATGACCGGCGCCATCTTGATGGCTTCCGGCCGCGTGCCCACAACGCATACGACGTGCTTCTTTTCATCTGCGTTGATCATATTCACCGATGTCCTCACGGAAACTTGCGGGCTTCGTTCGATCGATCTGCGTTCTGCTCTCCGTCTCGTCACGGAGACCAACAGACGCAACATACTACTTCAACACCGACCCGGCGGGCAGATCAGCAGGCAGGCACCCCATGCGATCCGAACGCGATCCGGCGACATCCCCGCGTGAGCCGAAACGACCGTGAGCGGCTTGCGACGAAATCGTGTCGCCTTAGCCCATGGCCTTTTCCCCCGTGTTTCGTGGACGGGCGGCCCCGCCGCATGACGCACGATAGGGCGCTTCGATGAAACTACGATCACACGCGCCGGACGGTTCAGACCGACGGCAAGGCCCGTCGTCCCGGGCCCTGGCGTTCGGCCTGAGCCGTCTGAGCCTCTTTCGCACCGGGAAAGTGAGGATCGTATGCGGCGCCCGATCCCGCCCGGACGCTCGGGCCGAAGAACGGCGTGAAGACCGCCTCGGCCGGCACGTTCGGCCGCGTCGGCTGGACGCCTGCGGTTGAGCGGTGTTCGTTGCGCATAGCGAGGGCGACGCTATCACTTCCGCTCAGCACGCGATGTCTCCATCCGGCAACAGCTCTCTCCTTCAAACGTCGCTGACACGGACCACGCGAACCTCACCGAACGACCCTCGCACCGCGCGAGCTTCGCTTGCACGACGTCATGTCGCCGGCAGGAAGCTGACCGTCCATCGGATGACGCGATCGTCGCCGGAGCACACCGCCTCCAGCGTCGTCGCCGGCTCCATCTTCAGATAATCGACGGTCTCCCAGCCTCGGACAGGATCCATGCTGCCGCGATAGGTTCGGATCTCCGCATCCGGCTCGAGGCATTCGATCCGCAGCCCGGTTCCGTCCAGGAGCCGCCCGGTGAAGACGGGCCCCTCGCGGACGAGCTCGATATCGCGCGCGAGATGGAGGCGGCTCGCATAGGACATCGCCGTGTCGGATCGCAGCGTGTCGTGGATCGTCAGGTGCCTGCCCGGGGCGTAACGAAGCTCCCGCCGGTGGCCGAAGGCGAAATCGGCGTAGCGGTGAGGCGTCCACTCGACCTCGCCCCCGAGGACGATCTCATCACCCTCGACCCGCGGGGCATCGAGACTGGCGGAGCCGAGCCGGAAGGCGAGGCGGCCGATATCCGTCGTCGCCAGCCCCACGGTGTTGTGAGCCGCCGCACTCTCGACATAGGAGCGCATCGGATCACGCGTGTAGCCGTACTTGCCGGTGTCGATCAGAACCTGCTGGCCGCGTTCGAACAGAATGAAGCTCAGCTTGTCGGCATGGCTGTGGATATGGGTGCGGCTCGTCCCCGCCAGGATCAGCATCGACGCGTCGGACGGCGGCACGTCGGGCAGGGAACGCACCACGGCATATCCGGACGACCAGAACGGAGCGACGGCGTAGGTGGCATCGCCGACGACGCGGACATGGTCCCGGGCATCGGCGAGCACGGGATCCTCACGGTCCGAGGTATCGCCGATCGTCGCGAGGCGTCCATGCGGAAGCACGAACCACGGATAGGCCTCGTCCGCCCTGGCCACGATCTCCGCCGCCTTGTCGCTGAGGCTGCCGAGATTGCCGCGCATGATCTGGCTGATCGCGTAGAAATGGTAGCTCGGCGAATTCTCGACATGCACCCCTTCGTCGGTAAACTGCGAGGCGAGAAACTCCTCGAAGACTCCGGCGACATGATCCCGGCAGAGCGGCGCCCAGGGCTCGTCGTCGAGCACGCGGCACATCAGCTCGAGCCCGATGATCTGGTAATAGGCGTGGTTCATGTAGGCGATGTTTCCGCCTGCCAGCCACGCGACCTGATCGAGCGCGAGATCGTGCAACGCGACCTCGTCCTCCGCCGACACCACAAGTTCGCCGCGGCGAATGGAGTCCAGCACGACCGCGAGGCCGGTCGACCGCATGCCGGATTGCGGGTCGACGTGATTGTGCCGATCGGGAGCGAGATCGCGCCGGTACTGCGCCCACGCCACCATCCATGGCACGATCCGGCGCAGCATCTCCGGATCGCGCGAGGCCGAATAGGCGCGCAGGTAGACGTTCATCAGCCGCCAGCCGTGGAACTGGGCGACCCAATTCTTGTCCCCGAAGGGGTCCGCGGACCAGTCGATGGGATCCGGGACGACCCATCCGAGCGTATCGCTCCGGGCCTTCCAGCCTTCGGCCTCCTGCACGGCGACGATCACCGATTCCGCGCCGCCGGTCGGCACCCCGCCGAACACACCGAAATCCGACTCGATCAGCGCGCTTCGCGTCCGTCGGACCAGGGGACGGCCGCGGACGGCGGCCAAAGCGGCCGAGAGACGATCCGGCTCAATTCGGATGGCTTCGGACGGTTTACCGATCGCCCTGTCGTGGTTCTCGGCCTTCGCGGCAGGCTCGACCCGGCGACGCTCGACCTCGGCAGCATAGGACTCTCGGATCCGGCCAAAGGCCTCGACGGCCTGCTGGCGCTCGCTGTTGCCTGCAGCCGGCAAAGCTCTGATCCGTTGCAGGAGCGAGCGCGCCTCTCCGACCTCGTCGCGCGTCGGCGGGCCGGGCGAGGTCGCGAGCTTGGTCAACTTCTCGAGAGTCTTGGCTCCCGAGGCCTTCATGAAAACCGTCATGGATTTAATGAGTTTCAAAGTATCTGCGAAGATGAGACCGTCTCATCGTCCTGGGAGCCCGCAGACTTTTCTGCCGGACGGGCCGAAGGAGACATCCAGACACCCCGATCAGCCGCATTCTCGCGATAACCGGCCTTTTTGGCAGCCAGAATGCGGCGATTCGCGCGAAAAAGATCTTGGAGGACCAAAAGCTGCTCGTCCTTCGTCAAGAGTCCGTCGTTTTCAACCCGATCACGCAACGTCTTAATAGTGTCGTTATTCAACTCGCCCCTCCTCAATAATTGTCCGGACCAAACAACCCGCCGAAGCCCCCGGCAGATGATGGCTTCTACGCTTGGTCAGGCAGCATCACGCTATGCCAATCCTGTGTCGAAGCGATGATCGGCTCACGCCTTGCCTCGCTTTTTCCTCAAGGACTAGGTCACTTTCTTTGACAGAATGTCGCACTTGGTTTCAATTTGATTTCAACGGCCTGACGGGGCTTCACATGGCCCGTGCCCCCGATGGCCTCCTCCCCGCCGCCCTCACACGATGAGGCCGGAAACCGGGCGGAGCCCGATCGTCTCCGGGAAGACGACCTCACCGAGCCGCGCCCGCGAGACACCGAACAGATCGGCGAACAACCCGCTCGCCAACGCCCTCACATCCAGCGTCGGTTTCAGATCGCGGCCGTCGTGCAGATCGCCCGGCTTCAGCCCCGGCCAATCCGAGATCACCCGCCCCCCATTCACGCAGCCACCGACGAGCAGGGCGATCGTGCCGGTCCCGTGATCCGTGCCGACCGTCCCGTTCACGCGAGCCGTACGACCGAATTCGGTCACGACCATGACAACCGTATCCTTCCAGTGCTCCTGGAGTTCGGTGCGGATCGCCACGAGCGCCTGATCCAATCCTCCGAGGAGATGCGCCAGCCGCCCCTTTGCTCCGCCCTCGTTGGCATGGGTGTCCCACCCCTCGAAGGCCATGGCCGCGACGCGCGGCCCATCCGGAGCGGCCAGGAGGCGAGCGGCGCCCCGCGCGATCGTTCGCATGCCGCCCGGCGTACCCGGATTGCCGTCCATCCGCTCCGCAGCCCGCCCCGATTCCATCACCGTGCGGCGGACGTCCAACCCTCGCTCCAGCACGTCGGCCAGCCGGCGGTCGCGCTGCCGGTACAGGCTCAGCACGCGCTCCGCGAGATCGTCGTCGGCGAGGCCGATCACCGGAGGAGCCCAGCCGACGATCGGTGCCGGTCCGCGCAGGACGAGCGGCGGGACGGTGCCGACGGCCAGGCCGCTATTTCCCCGCACCGTGCTGCCGGCGGGCAATTGGGCGACCAGCCGATTGAGCCAGCCCGACGCCGTCATGCCGGGCTTCGGCTGTCCGCTTTCCAACACGTCCTGGCCATCGAAATGCGACCGCTGCCGGTATCCGGTCGCGACCGCATGGCAGATCAGGGCTTCCTTCGCCTGGAAGCTGCGATGCAGTTCGGGCAGCGCGGGGTGGAGATAGAAGAAGCCGTCCAGCGGCAGCGCGGGCACCTCGCCCGTGGCGCTGAGCGCGATGCTGCCGCGCAGGCCGGCATAGGCCGGATCGCCCAGCGGCGCGACGGCCGACAGGCCGTCGATCGCGCCGCGCAGGACGATGCAGAGGAAGCGCGTATCCCGCCCCCCGGCGGCCTGGGCGAAGCGGGGCGCGAACCCCCAGGCGAACATCGCACCCGCCGATCCGAGCACCGCGCGGCGCGAGAGATAGTCGGAACATCCGGTCATTGGCCTATCTCCGTTGGAATTCGGGAGACATGAGCAGGATGGCGATGCCCTGGGCCCGGCTCTCCGCGGCCCGGATGCTCTGAAGGGTCTCGGCGGCGGCGAGTTCCCCGAGGCCCTGTTCGGCCAGCAAGCGGGGGTCGAGCGACTGGGCCCGCCGGGCGATCGAGGCGGCGACGTCGAGGCGGGTCTTTATCCCCTCGGCCGATTCCCAGTGTGCGGCGTCGTCGGGGAAGCCGTCCGGGCCGCCCGGATTCCACACCGCCTGGCCGAGAGCGCGAAGGCCTTGCATGAACACGCCGTAGAGCCTGTCCGCCTGCAGATTGCAGAGGCGGAAGCCCGCGACGACGAATTCCTGGGGCAGCCGGATCTTGGAGAACTCCGTCTCGCCGGCCTGCGGCAGGTCGAGGAGCGCGAGCGAGACGGCCTTGAGGTCGCCACCGGTCTTGCGGAAGACCGATTCCAGTCGTTCGACGGCTGCCGCATCCGGCCGGTCGCTCAGGAAATGCACGACGAGCTTGCGGGCGATGTGACGGGCCGTCGACGGGTGATGCGCGAGCGCCCTCAATGCGGACCGCGCCTGGTCGGCTCCGGTATCGGGATAGACCGTCTTGAGGAGCGTCACGGGACCGGGCTCGTGCAGACCGGGATTGAAGACTGTCGTTCCCGGCTCGCCGAGGCGGCCGTCCAGCCCCGCGATCTGATGGCCGGTCAGGATCTTGGCGAGCGCGACGACATCGTCCTGGCCATAGCCGCCATTCACCCCGAGCGTGTGGAGCTCGAGGATCTCGCGCGCGAGATTCTCGTTCAGGCCGCGGCGGCGATTGCGGCCGGCCGGCGAGTTCGGGCCGACCGAGAGCTGGTTGTCGAGGTAGAACAGCATGGTCGGATGCTGCTCGACGGCGAGAAGCATGTCCTCGAACCGGCCGAGGACATGCGGCCTGATCGCCTCTCGCTCATACGATCCGACGCTGACGCGCGTCTGCGCGCCTTTCGAGATCGAGACGGCGAAGTGGTTCGACCAGAACCACACCAGCCGCTCGATGAAGCCGGTTTCGCTCTCGATCGCGAGGCGAAGGCGGGCCTTCAGCTCCGATGCCAGCTGCCGCTGGAAGACCAGCGGCGGCTTCGGCACCATGGTCTCCTCGGGCGTCGGCTCCGACTGGGGATTGGCGGCGACGCGGGCATTGCCTTTCCGACGGGCCGCGCGGAACAGGTTCTGTTCCTCCTCCAGCTCCTTGAGAGCCTGGGCGGTCGGCATGAGGTCCGGCGCGGTCGGCTGAGGAACGGTGCCGCGGCCGATCTCCTCGCGGAACGCGCCCAGGGGATCGCGCCCGACGGCCTCGCTCATGTCATGGCGAGGGCCGAGCCCGAATCGTCCCAATGCGGCTACAGCGCTCCTGCTGAGCAAGGGCATCCCCGTTCGCGACAGGCGTCATGTGGAGCCGGGCAATGCGGGCGCAATATGGCATCCCGCCCGGGCGGGATGTCGCAGGATGCCGGGCCCCGGTAGACGGTCAGCTCCGCGGCGTGCCGCGGATGCGCTCATAGGCCTTGATGCGGGCCTCGTCGGCGAGCGACGCGCTCGCCCGTTCGAGCACGCGCAGCACGCGGAGCCCTTCGCGCCCGTCCGTGAGCGGCGTCTCGCCCGAGCGGATCGAGGCCAGGAAATGGAGGCATTCGCGCTTCAGCGGCTCTCCCGGCTCGACGGGAACCGGCTCGCCGTCCGCCTTCTCGGCGAAGGGGCGCCCGTCCCGCTCGCCGAAGCGGTGGCGATAGAGGACGAGCTTCGTATCCCAGGGCTGGAGATCGTCGAAGACGGCCATCGCCTCCTCGCCGATCACGACGAGCCGCTGCTCCTTGAAGGGATGCAGCCAGGACACGCGGATCTCGGCCGCCGCGCCCGCGCCGAAATCCATGGCGACATGCGTCGTGTCGGCGATGGTCGGATGGGTGTGCCGGCCGCCGGTGGCCGTCACGTGCAGCGGATCGGCGCCCATCAGCCGCAGGATCATGGACACGTCGTGCGTGCCGAGCGCCCAGAGCGCATCCTCCTCGCGCCGGATGCGGCCGAGATCCATGCGATGCGAGACGCAGGAGAGGATGCGGCCGAGCCGCCCCTCGGCGACGAGGCCGGCCAGGGCCACGAAGGCCGGATGGTAATGCAGGATATGGCCGATCATCAGCCGGCGATCGGCGGCCTCGGCGAGCGCGACCAGCTCCGCCCCCTGCCGCCCGTTCATGGCGAGGGGCTTCTCGACGAAGGGATGCTTGCCCGCCTCGATCGCGCGCCGGCCGAGCGGCAGGTTCTGCGAGGGCGGCAGGGCGAAGACGATGCCCTCGATGGCCGGATCGGCCAGCACCTCGTCGAAGCTCCTGACGGGGACACCGTGCTGGCCGGCGATGCGCGCGGCCGCCTCCGCATCCTTGTCGACCACCGCCGCGAGCGAGCCGATCTCGGCGTGGTTGCGGGCGTGGTTCCTGCCCCAGATGCCGACGCCGACCACGGCGACCTTGGGGAACTCGGTGGATGCCATCGCTTGACTTGCCCAGACCGGATTGCGTGCGTCGAGACGGGCCGCGACGCGACCCTCAGCATGACGCCGTCTTCGAAACGTCGACGCCGAACGCGGCGGGCGTCATGCCGATGAGCGGGCCATAGGCCCGCGCCTCGAACCGCGCAACCCGAAGGCGGCGCGCCGCCGATCCCTCCCTGGAGGGGAGGGTCGAGTCGAGGCGAAGCGTCGAGCCGGGTGGGGAGAGCCCGACCGCGGCGTCACCCCGCCCCGGTCGGCTGGCGCCGACTCGCCCTCCCCTGAGGGGAGGGATCCGAGAGCGGGCTCAGTCCTCAATGCGCGCCTTGCGCCGCCTCCCCGTCATCCGGCGCGGCCGCGACCGCGGCCGGCTTCTCCGGCTGCGGCTCCTGGCGCGCCGCCTTGTCCGTCAGGCGGATCACCACCCAGAAGAAGACCGGAACGAAGAAGATCGCGAGCACCGTCGCCGAGATCATGCCGCCCATGACGCCCGTGCCGATCGCCTGCTGGCTCTTCGAGGACGCGCCCGTCGCGATGGCGAGCGGCACCACGCCGAGGATGAAGGCGAGCGACGTCATCACGATCGGCCGGAAGCGCAGCCGCGCCGCCTCGACCGTCGCCTCCGCCAGCGGCTTGCCCTGGTGGCGCAGGTCCTTGGCGAATTCGACGATCAGGATCGCGTTCTTGGCCGCGAGCCCGATGATCGTGATGAGGCCGATCTTGAAATAGACGTCGTTCGGCAGTCCCCGCGCATAGACCGCGGCGAGCGCCCCGACCACGCCGAGCGGCACGACGAGCAGCACCGAGGTCGGGATCGACCAGCTCTCGTAGAGCGCCGCGAGGCACAGGAAGACGATCAGCACCGACAGGGCGAGGAGGAGCGAGGCGGTCGAGCCCGCCTCCTTCTCCTGCTGCGACTGCCCGGTCCAGGTATGGCCGAAGCCCTTCGGCAATTGCTGCATCAGCCGCTCCATCTCGGCGATGGCATCGCCGGTGGTGTAGCCGGGCGCCGGCTCGCCGGTGAAGCGCACCGACTGATAGCCGTTGAAGCCGACGATCTGGGTCGGCCCCATCCGCCATTCGAGCGAGGCGAAGGACGAAACCGGGACCATCGCGCCGGACGCGTTGCGGATCGCGTAGCTCAGGACGTCCGAGGCCTGGAGACGCTGGGAATCCTCGGCCTGGACGATCACCCGCTGCATCTTTCCGCGGTTCGGGAAATCGTTGACGTAGGACGAGCCGAGATAGGTCGTCAGCATCTTGTTGATCTCGTCGAACCCGACGCCGAGCGCACCGGCCTTCTCGCGGTCGATGATCAGCTCCGCGCGCGGCGAGGGCGGCAGGCCCTCGACATAGACCTCGCGCAGAAGCGGGCTCTTGCGGGCGAGCGCGAGAAGCTGCTCCTGGGCCTTGTTCAGCTCGTCATAGCCCTTCTGCGCCCGGTCCTGGAGGCGGAACGAGAAGCCCGACGCGTTGCCGAGATTGTCGACCGGCGGCGGTTCGAGCGCCTGGATCGTCGCATCCCGGTAGCGGCCGAGTTCGCGGTTGGCCTTCTTCACGAGATTGGCGGCCGAATTCTCCGCGTCGCGCTCCGACCAGTCCTTCAGCGTCACGAAGGCCTGCGCGGTGTTCTGCGCCTGGCCCGAGAACGAGAAGCCGTTGAGGATCGTCACGGTCGCGACGCCCGGCTGGGCGAGGAGGTGCTTCTCGGTCTCCTTCACGGCGAGCTGCGTGCGGCTGAACGAGGCTCCGGGCGGGGTCTGGATGTCGACCGTGAAGAAGCCCTGGTCCTCGAGCGGCAGGAAGCCCGTCGGCAGGCGCCAGAAGGCATAGCCCATGCCGGCGCAGATGATCGCGTAGATCAGCATGACCCGCCCCGATTTCCGGATCATCATGCCGACGCCGCGCCCGTAGCGCGCGGTCTCGCGGTCCACCATGCGGTTGAACCAGCCGAAGAAGCCGGTCTTCGCATGGCCATGCCCGGCCTCGATGGGCTTCAGCATGGTCGCGCAGAGCGCGGGGGTCAGCGACAGCGCCAGCAGGGCCGAGAAGGCGATGGACGTCACCATCGCGATCGAGAACTGCCGGTAGATCACGCCGACCGAGCCGGGGAAGAACGCCATCGGGATGAAGACGGCGACGAGGACGAGCGTGATGCCGATGATCGCGCCCGTGATCTGCCCCATCGCCTTCTTGGTGGCCTCCCTCGGTGAGAGGCCCTCCTCCTGCATGATGCGCTCCACGTTCTCGACCACCACGATCGCGTCGTCCACGAGGATGCCGATCGCCAGCACCATGCCGAACAGCGTGAGGACGTTGATCGAGAAGCCGGCGAGCAGCATCGTCAGGCAGGTGCCCAACAGCGCGATCGGCACGACGATGGTCGGAATGAGCGTGTAGCGGAAGTTCTGGAGGAAGAGGAACATCACGGCGAAGACGAGGACCACCGCCTCGATCAGCGTGAGCAGCACCTTCTTCAGCGAGACGTTGATCGTCGGCGTGATGTCGTAGGGAATGTCCCACTTCAGGTTGTCGGGAAAGAACTGGGCGAGTTCGTGCATCTTCGCCCGGATGGCGTTCGCCGTCTGGAGCGCGTTGGCGCCGGGGGCGAGCGTGACGGAGAGGCCGGCCGCCGGCCCGCCATTGAGGCGCGTCGTGAACTTGTAGTCGTCGCCGCCGAGCTCGATCCGCGCGACGTCGCGCAGCCGCACCGTCGCGCCGCTTTCGTTCGCCCGCAGGACGATCGCGCCGAAATCCTCCGGCGTCGTCATCTGCCCCTTCACGACGATCGGGACCGTCGTGGTCTGGTTCGCCGGGCTCGGTTCGGCGCCGACCGCGCCGGAGGCGACCTGGACGTTCTGCCGGCCGATGGCGTTCGTGACGTCGTCGGCCGTCAGCGAGAGGCCGCGCAGCTTGTCTGGATCGATCCAGATGCGGAGCGCCCGCTCCGTCGAATAGAGCGTCGCCCGGCCGACGCCGGGAATGCGCCGGATCTCGTTGATGACGTTGCGCATCAGGAAGTCGCCGAGGGCGACCTCGTCGGTCTTCCCGTCCGTCGATTCGAGCGTGATGATCTGCAACGTCGCGGCGGAGGCCTCCTCGACGAGGATGCCCTGCAGCCGCACCTCGGCCGGAAGGCGCGCCTCGACGCGCTTCAGGCGGTTCTGCACCTCGACGCCGGCAAGGCTCGTATCCGTGCCGGGGGCAAAGTTGGCCGTGATCTCGATCGTGCCGAACGTGTCCGTCGCCGATTCGAAGGACTGGATGTTCGCCGCGCCGTTCAGCTCATCCTCGATGAGCCTCGTCGTCGAGGTGTAGAGGGATTCGACCGTCGCGCCGGGATAGGAGGTCGCGAGCGCGATCGAAGGCGGCGCGATGACCGGATATTGCGCGACCGGCAGGAAGGGGATCGCAAGTATCCCCCCGAGCACGATGAAGATCGCCACCACCCAGGCGAAGACCGGGCGGTCGATGAAGAAACTCGCCATGTCCGGGCCTCAGCGAATCGAGCCGGTCGTCTGCGGCTCCTGCCGCGGCGCCGAGGCCGTCTCCGACTGAGCGAGACGGTCCGAGGAGGATGCGGGAGCCGGGGCGTTCAGCGTCAAGCGCCCGCCTTCGAGCTTCACCGCCTTGACCTTGATCCCCATCGAAATGCGCTGGAAGCCGTCGACGACGACCCGATCGCCGGACTTCACGCCGTCGCGCACGATCCATTGCCCGTCGACGACGTCGCCGAGGCTGACCGGACGGGCCGCGACGGTGTCGTCGTCCTGCACGACGTAGAGCTGGGGCTGCCCGTCGAGGTCGTGCTGGACGGCCTGCTGCGGCACCGCGATGGCGTCCTGGTCGATCGCCTGCTCGATCCGGGCCCGGGCATACATGCCGGGGAAGAGCTCGCCGGACGGGTTCGGGATCTCGACGCGCAGCGTCACCTGCCCCGTCGACGGATCGGCCGTCACCTCGGAGAACAGGAGGCGGCCGGAATGCTCGTACAGCGTGCCGTCGTCATGGATCAGGCGGACGGTCGCGACGTCCGGCGCGATCTGAGACAGCTCGCCGCTGGCGAGATCCCTGCGCAGGCGGCGCAATTCGCCGACCGATTGCGTGATGTCGACATAGATCGGGTCGAGCTGCTGGATGGTGGCGAGGTTCTGGGCGGAATTCGCGTCGACGAGGGCGCCCTCGGTGAGAAGCGCGCGACCGATGCGGCCGCTGATGGGCGCGCGGACGGTGGCGTAGTCGAGGTTCAACCGGGCGCGGCTCTGCGCCGCCTTCGCACCGGCAAGGGCGGCTTCGGCCTGCTTCATGCTCGCATAGGCGTTTTCGTACTGCGCCTTCGAGGCGGCCTGGCGATCGAGCAGCGTGTGGAACCGCTCCGCCTGCTGGCGCGCCAGCATCAGGGTCGCCTCGGCCCGCGCGACCTCCGCATCCTGGCTCGCGAGTTCGGCGCGGAACGGCGCGGGGTCGATCTGATAGAGCTTGTCGCCCTGGTTCACATGGCTGCCCTGTTCGAAATAGCGCTTGGTCACGAGGCCGGTCACCCTGGCGCGGACCTCGGCGAGCCGGGTCGGTGCGACGCGGCCGGGCAGTTCACGCACCACCGCGACGGGCTTCTCCGCCGCCGTGATGAAGCCGACTTCGGGCGGGAGCGCCGGGGGCGCAGGGACGGAGGACTGCGTCTCGTTGCAGGCCGCGAGGCCGAAGGCGAGAAGGCAGGCGAGGAAAGCAGGCGCAACAGCGCGGGCGACGGGCATGTAGGCGGCTCGCAGGCGAGATCGATCCGGGACGCGAACGCGGAACGCGGACGCGAGTTCAAAGGCGCGAAAGACGGCGGCCGGATGGCGTCGAGCCATGCAGCGCAATCGTCGTGGGGCGGGCCGTGCGCGGACGCACGCCCGGCGCTCAGATGCGTCTCGGCGGCCGGTCGAGAAGTGCCGGGGAGAAACTCTTGTAGACGATCGGATGGGCGGACCGGAGCATGATACGCTCGCTCGCTCCAAGCTCCGGAGCGAGCGACCGGATCGGCACGTAGCCGTCATCGGGCAGATGCTGAGCGGACGACGGAGCGACCGCGGCCGGCCTCACGGCATCGGACCTCGACGTCTTCGCCTTGAAGCCGCAATCCCCCGGGCAGTCGCGCACGACGCTGGTCCCGAAGGCGACTGCATCCTGCACCTGAACCAGAAGGATCGAGAGCAGGCCGACGGCCAGGAGGCAAGCGCGGAGAAGGTGAGTCGCCGGCATGCGTCGAAAGATGAGGTCGCTCATGCTGCAGTGCAAGATGCCGATCGTCGCAGGGCAGATCGGCATCGCCTAGGCCTGCGTTGTCGCGGCCGATGGTTGACGCATCGTGAACGGCCCGGCGGCGGCGCATCCGCTTGGTCGGCAAGGGCCGCGGGACCGAACGGCCTCCGCGCCCCTTGGGCCGGCGTTCGATCCGCGCCTTACTCTTCGATCGCGCGCGCCACGAACCGGGCCGGCGCTCCGTCTCCGCCGACGATGTTCAGTGCGCCGCAAAAGACCTCGACCGTCTTGCCGCGCAGCGGGGCGAGATTGGTCAGATGCTCGGCGATCAGCACGCCGTTCGAGAGCAGGCGTTTATGGACAGGCCAGTCGAATCCGGCCGTCCGCCGCGCGAGGGAGAGGTCCGGCGTCGGCGTATCGACGGCGAGCATCTTCACCCCGTGATCGACGATCCAGTCGGCCGCGGCGAGGCTGAGCGTCGGGTGATCGTCGTCGTAACGGACGGAACCGACGAAGGGATGCGATCCGGTATCGAGGATCAGGATGTCGCCGTCCTGCAGACGGCCTTCGAGACCCGCGAGATGATGCGGCCCGACCAGTTCGGTGGCGCCCACCTCGACGGGCCAGACGATGCCGCGGCCGCCAAGCCGCTCCAGCGGCACGGATTCGAGCGAGGGCGCATCCGTGAAGAAGTGGCACGGCGCATCGAGATGGGTGCCCATATGGACCACCATCTCCATCCGGGTGACGTTCATCGGATCCTGCGGCATCCGCTTGATCTGCTCGAAGACCGGCTTCGGGAAGAGCGCGACCCGTGGCAGTTCGCGCGTCAGCGGGTGCGAGAGGTCGATCCAGTCCCCGACGGCCCGGCATTCGCACCGAGCCGGGAGCGGCCGCCAGCCTTTCCAGCCTGCCCCGGATTGTCCACCGCAATCACACATTCCGTCCCCTCCGATTGAACCGTTGTTATCGTGCGCCCAGATGCGCCGTCAGCCTTCCGACATCGTCCAGGTCCTGGAGACCGGCGATCAGGCCTTCGACCGCATCGGCACGCCCCTTCCCGAGCACGGGCTCCACGTTCGTCCGGAACTTCGTCGCGAGTTCGACATCGCTCAGCGGATTGCTGGGATCGCCCTTGGGATAGAACATCGCCTCCCTGAATTCGCGGCCATCCGCCATCCGGACCGTCACCTCGGCCGGGAACTTCTCGGGGTAGAGACGCGTCAGGTCCTCGTCCGCAACGATCTCGACCTTCTCCATCACTCCGCGAGCGATCGGATCGCCATACCGGTCGGATCCGAACTGCGCCTGGCCCACGACCCGGTCGACGAGGGCGATCGCGACGCAATAGGGAACCGACAGGCGCGCCGCCATCGTCGTGTCGACCGCCTTGCTCGAGAAGTGCGACTTGACCGTCGCGTAGGTCCTGACCGTCACCGAGGCGATCGCCGCCGGATCGGGCGCGTGGTTCTCCGCGATCCGGAGCGCGGCGCCGATCGGCGAATGGCTGGCGAGGATCGAGGGGAAGAACTTGAAGCCGTTGTCGAGGATCATCCATTCCGAGCCGAGCCCGCGCGTCAGCATCTCCGGCCGCGGCTCGAGGCTGTAGGCGGCGAGATACCCTTTCGGATGGCCGAAGATGTCGGGAGGGCTGGTCAGCCCGAACGCCGCCGCCTTCGCCGACAGAACGCCGTTGAGGCCGGCCTTGCCGGGGTGCAGGCTCTTCGTGTCGTCGCCGCTCTCGAAGAAGGTGTTGAGCCCGGCCGCCTGCGTGCCGGCCGCGCCGAACGCCGTCAGCATCCGGTCCGCGTCGAGGCCCATCGCGCGGCCCGCGGCGGCGGCCGCGCCGAAGGTGCCGTTGGTCGCCGTCGAGTGCCAGAAGCGATAATGGGTCGGCATCACGGCCATCCCGACCCGCGCCGTGACCTCGTAGCCGGCGACCATCGCGACGATGAGGTCCCGCCCGCCGCCGCCGGCATCCTCCGTCACGGCGAGCGCCGCCGGGACGACGACCGATCCCACATGGGCGAGCGCGCGCTTGTGGGTATCGTCGTTGTCGGTCGCGTTGATCAGGATGCCGTTGCCGAGGGCTGCGACAGCCGGGTGGGACCGCCCGCCGCCGATCAGCGTGGCGCGGCCGGAGGCTGCGAAATCCTCGACGATGCGGCGGGCGAGTTCGGCCTTGCGCGGATCCTCGCCCCAGGCACCGACGGCGCAGCCCAGAGCGTCGAGCAGGAAGCGCTTCGCCTGGGCGATCACCGGCTCCGGCAGGTCCTCGTAGCGCAACCCCGATGCGAAGGCGGCCAATTGCGCCGTCGCGCTGCCGATCCGAACTCCACCCAACGCGCCAGCCTCCCGCTATGTCGGTCTCGATTCCGAACGGACCGTGGCTCACCGATGCCGGGGGCGGGACGACATTTCAAGGCGCGGCGAAGGAGGAGGCGCTTGCACGGGCGGCATGCGGCTACCCGTCAGTCGGGCTCGGCGCAGCTTGGGACCTGAGTTCAAGCCAGAGGTGTGCGATCGGAACGAGGATCAGCAGAACGGCCGAGAGAGCTATGACGCCCAGTCGATCGGAACCGACTCGGCTTATCGACGACATGGCGGCGACGAGAACGAAGACCAGCGGCGGACCGCCGTTGAGAAGCCCCATGCCGAAAAGCCGACGCTCCGCATGCAGGCCGCGTCGCCCGTTCCGCCAGAACCGCCAAGACAACCAGACGAAAAGAACGAGGCCGACAAGTCCCGCAATACAGATCGCAGCGACGGCGATCACCGGAAGGGCGACCGCCTCTCCGCCCGAACGCCGGAACCCTGAGGCAATGATCGAGACCAGGATCTGTCCGATATACCACAGCGCAGTTCCACCGCCGAGCAGAGCGCCGGATGCGAGCAGCGCGAAGGCTGGCGCGGCGACCACCAGCTCCGCCAAGAATAATCGCCGGCTCGCCGCTTCGCTCATGGCCACCTTTGCTCTTCCGGGTGAAGCTCAGGCCGCTCCGGTGAACTGCTCCCCGGCCTCGGCCTTGCGGCGCAGGAGGGCGGAGGGCTTGAATTCCGGGCCGATCGCCTTCTCCCATTCCTCCATCTTGGCGAGGACCGTCTTGAGGCCGATCGTATCGCCGTAGAACATCGGCCCGCCGCGATAGACCGGCCAGCCGTAGCCGGTGATCCAGACCATATCGATGTCGGAGGCGCGGAGCGCCTTGCCCTCCTCGAGGATCTTCGCGCCCTCGTTGATCATCGGGAAGACGAGGCGCTGAAGGATCTCCTCGTCGGAGATCGGCCGGCGCGCGATGCCCTTCTCCTTCGACCAGTCGAGGACCATCTGCTCGACGAGCTTGGAGGGCGTCGCCTTCCGCTTCTCGTCGTAATCGTAGAAGCCCGCGCCCGTCTTCTGGCCGCGCCGGTCGATGTCGCAGAGCCGGTCGCGCAGCCTCGTCGCCTCCTGGCCCTTCTGCCA
Source organism: Enterovirga rhinocerotis (assembly GCF_004363955.1). Classification (GTDB taxonomy): domain Bacteria; phylum Pseudomonadota; class Alphaproteobacteria; order Rhizobiales; family Beijerinckiaceae; genus Enterovirga; species Enterovirga rhinocerotis. The sequence goes on along the minus strand of NZ_SNZR01000011.1, from coordinate 334,204 downwards.
GCCGATATCGAGCCCGGCGAGATCGCTCATGGCGAAGGGGCCCATCGGCAGGCCGAACTCGTAGAGGACCCGGTCGACGTCCCACGGCATCGCGCCTTCCTCGATCAGGCGGTTCGCCTCGCGCTGGCGCTGAGCCAGCATGCGGTTGCCGACGAAGCCGTGGCAGACGCCGACGAGCACGCCGAGCTTGCCGATCTTCGGCGCGAGCTTCACCGCCGTCGCGACCACCTCCTTCGTCGCCTTGTCGGTGCGGACCACCTCGAGGAGGCGCATCACGTTGGCGGGCGAGAAGAAATGCATGCCGATGACGTGATCGGGCCGCGTCGTCACCGCGCCGATCTCGTTCACGTCGAGATAGGAGGTGTTCGAGGCCAGGATGGCGCCGGGCTTCGCCACCGCGTCGAGCTTGGCGAAGGTCTCCTTCTTGAGGTCCATGTTCTCGAAGATGGCCTCGATGACGAGATCGGCGCCGCCGAGATCCTTCATGTCGAGGGAGCCCGTCACGAGGCCCATGCGCGTCTCGACATCCTCCGCCTTCATGCGGCCCTTGGCGGCGCTGGCCTCGTAGTTCTTGCGCATGATGCCCAGGCCCCGGTCGAGCGCGTCCTGCTTCTGCTCGACGATCGTGACCGGGATGCCGGCATTGAGGAAATTCATGGCGATGCCGCCGCCCATCGTGCCCGCACCGATGATGCCGACGCTTTCGACCGGCAGCGTCTTCGTGTCGTCCGGCAGGTCCGGGATCTTGCGCACCTCGCGCTCGGCGAAGAAGACGTAGCGCTGCGCCTTGGACTGCGTGCCCGAGATCAGGCCGTTGAAGATCTCGCGCTCCTTCTTGAGGCCCTCGTCGAAGGGCAGGTTCACGGCGGCCTCGATCGCCCGGATGCAGCCCTCGGGCGCCTCGAAGCCGCGGAACTTGCGGGCATGGGCCTTGCGGAACGCGTCGAAGATCTCGGGCTTGCCGCGCGCCTCGTCCATCTTGTCCGAGAGGTCGCGGACCTTCTTCAGCGGCCGCCCTTCGGCGACGACTTTCTTCGCGAAGGCGACCGCGCCCTCGCGCAGCCTGCCCTCCTCCACGATCTCGTCGATGAGCCCGGATTCCGCGGCCTTCGCGGCCGAGACGAATTCGCCCGAGGTGATCATCTCCAGGGCGCGCTGGACGCCCACCACGCGAGGCAGGCGCTGGGTGCCGCCGGCCCCCGGAATGATGCCGAGCTTGACCTCCGGCAACCCGACCTTCGCGGACGGAACCGCGACGCGGTAATGCGCGCCGAGCGCGGTTTCGAGGCCGCCGCCGAGCGCGGTGCCGTGGATCGCGGCGACGACCGGCTTCGGCGCGCCCTCCAGCGTGGCGATCATCTCCGCCAGCGGCGTGCCCTGCGGCGGCTTGCCGAACTCGGAAATGTCGGCCCCGGCGATGAAGGTGCGCCCCTCGCAGATCAGCACGATCGCCTTCGCGGCGGGATCGGCCGACGCGGTCCGCATGCCCTCGGCGATGCCCGTGCGCACGCGGGCGGACAGCGCGTTCACCGGCGGCGAGCTGACGGTCAGGATCGCGATCCCGTCCTCGATGGCGAGGCTGGTGGCGGCTGTGTCTGCGCTCATGGACATGTCCATCCCGATGGAGGTCGTTGCCCCCCGGCTTAAAGGCTGCCGCCGCGAGGGGAAAGCCTGCGCCGCACCCGTCTACCGCGTCACGACGAGCCCCGGCACGAAGCTCTGGACGACCTCGCCCTCCTGGTTCAGCGTCTCGACCCGCACCTCGACCCTGGCCTGGCCGGGGCGGGAGCGCGACGGCGTGATCGACAGGATCTCGCTCTCGGCTCTCAGGGTGTCGCCGGGCCGGACGGGCTTCAGCCAGCGCAGTTCTCCGCCGCCCCCGATGATGCCGCTCTCGAAGGGCAACCCGCCCTCGGCAAGGAGCCGCATCGTGATGGCACCGGTATGCCAGCCGCTGGCCACGAGGCCACCGAACAGGCTGTCCTTCGCCGCCTCTTCGTCGAGGTGGAACGGCTGCGGATCGAACTGCCGCGCGAAGGTCTTGATCTCCTCGGCGGTCACCCGATGCGACGCGCTCGCGAAGCGCTGGCCGACGAAGAGGTCGGCAAGGCGCAATGTCCTGAACCCGCTCATGCCGCCAGCCCTCCCGACGAATGGCGGCAGGCCGGCGGTGACGGATCGCCTTCCAGCCCGCGCAGGATCGGGCAATGCGGCCGCCCGCTCCCGTCGCAGGCCTCGGCGAGATGGGTCAGCGTATCGGCCATGTCGCGCAGCTGGGCGATCTTGTCCTCGAGCTCCCGCACATGATCGAGCGCGATGGCCTTCACCTCGGCATTCGAGCGGCCCTGGTCGCTCCACAGCCGCAGCAGCATCCGGATCTGGTCCATGGAGAAGCCGAGATCGCGCGCCCGGCGGATGAAGCGCAGCCGATGCACGTCCGCCGCGTCGTAATCGCGGTAGGAATTGTCCCGCCGCCCGGCGCGGGGCACGAGCCCGATCTCTTCGTAATGACGGATCATCTTGGCCGACACGCCGGAAGCGGCCGATGCCTCACCGATCTGCATGGTCGTATCCTTCTGCCCGGCCCACCCTCCCCTGGAGGGGGAGGGTCGGACCGAAGGTCCGGGGTGGGGTGAGGCGCGGTGCCCGCTGCGATGAGGAGAGGTCGGTTTCACCCCACCCCGCCGGCTTCGCCGTCGACCCTCCCCCTCCAGGGGAGGGTGAGCGTCCACCGGTCATAGAACCTCGAAAACCCCTTGACCCTGACATGATGGGAAGGTGCATCGCATTTGGCAAGCGGAGGCTCGGTCGTCGGCATGGCGGCCCGTCCCCCGACGTGAATGGAGGCGTCCTTGTCCGATCACCAGGCCAACAACCCGGCCGCGGCACCCGAGGCAGGATCGTGTTGCGGCGGGCACGGCCGAACGGAAGACGCTCCCGTTCCGGCCCCTGGAGCCAAGTCGTCCTGCGGCTGCGGCGGGGGGCACACGCATCGTCACGACGCCCGCGAGGCCGGGCCGCCGCCGGCCCAGGCCGCATCGTCGTGCTGCAGTAGCCATCAGCAGCACGATCATACCGGCCCGGTGATGGCGATCGATCCCGTCTGCGGCATGAGCGTCGACCCGGCGAGCGCGAAGCATCGCGCCGAGCATGCGGGCCAGGAATATCTCTTCTGCTCGGCCGGGTGCCGCACGAAGTTCCTGGCCGATCCCGAGCGCTATCTCGACCCCGCCAAGGCGAAGGCGGCAGCCGAGGCGGTGCCCGAAGGCACCGTCTTCACCTGCCCGATGCATCCGGAGGTGCGGCAGGTGGGCCCCGGCTCCTGCCCGATCTGCGGCATGGCGCTCGAACCCGCCATGGTGACGGCCGAAGCCGGCCCGAACCACGAACTGATCGACTTCACGCGCCGCTTCCGGATCGGCCTCGTCCTGACCCTGCCCGTCTTCGTGCTCGAAATGGGGGGGCATCTCTTCGGCCTGTTCCACGGCATCGGCCAGCAGCGGATGAACTGGATCGGGCTCGTCCTCGCGACGCCCGTCGTGTTCTGGGCCGGCTGGCCCTTCCTCGAGCGGGGCGCGCGCTCGCTCGTCAGCCGCCATTTCAACATGTTCACGCTGATCGCGATCGGCACGCTCGCGGCCTGGATCTACAGCGTCGCCGCGACGCTCGCGCCGGGGCTGTTCCCGGCCGCGATGCAGGGCGAGCATGGGGGCGTTCCGACCTTCTTCGAGGCTGCGGCGGTGATCACCGTCCTCGTCCTGCTCGGTCAGATCCTGGAATTGCGCGCCCGCGACGCCACCTCCGGTGCCATCCGCGCGCTGCTCGATCTCTCGCCGAAGACCGCGCGCCTGATCGGCGAGGACGGGGCCGAGCACGACGTCCCGCTCGCCGAGATCGGCGTCGGCGCCCGCCTCCGCGTCCGTCCGGGCGAGGCCGTTCCGGTCGACGGCACGGTGATCGAGGGCCGCTCCTCCGTCGACGAATCCATGGTGACGGGCGAATCCGCACCGGTGCTGAAGGAAGAGGGCGCGGCGGTCGTCGGCGGCACGACCAACGGGACCGGCGGGCTCGTCATCCGTGCCGAGAGGGTCGGCGCCGACACCGTCCTCGCGCGCATCGTGCAGATGGTCTCGGACGCCCAGCGCTCGCGGGCGCCGGTGCAGCGCCTCGCCGACCAGGTCTCGGGCTGGTTCGTGCCCGCCGTGATCGCGGTCGCGCTCGCGGCCTTCGCCATCTGGTTCGCGGTCGGCCCCGAGCCGCGCCTGCCGCACGCCCTGGTCGCCGCGGTCTCGGTGCTGATCATCGCCTGCCCCTGCGCGCTCGGCCTCGCGACGCCGATGTCGATCACGGTCGGCGTCGGGCGCGGCGCCCGGTCCGGCATCCTCATCCGCGACGCCGAGGCGCTCGAGCGGATGGAGGCCGTCGACACCCTTCTCATCGACAAGACCGGCACCCTCACGGAGGGCCGCCCCAGCGTCACGGCGATCGCGGCCCAGCCCGGCCTCGGCGAGGACGAGATCCTGCGTCTCGCCGCCGCCGTCGAGCGGGCGAGCGAACACCCGCTCGCCGATGCCATGGTGCGGGCGGCGGCGGAGCGCGGCACGTCGCTCCCGTCCGTCGCGGACTTCACGGCCGTCTCGGGCAAGGGCGTCGCGGGCCTCGTCGAGGGCAGGCGCGTCGCCGTCGGCAATGCGCTGTACTTCGCCGATCAGGGGATCGAGGCGGCGCCGCTTGCCGAGGCCGCCGAGGCGATCCGCATGACGGGTGCGACCGCCGTGCTCGTCGCGCTCGACGGGCAGCCGGCCGGCGTGATCGGGATCGCCGATCCGATCCGGCCGAGCGCGCGCGCCGCCCTCGACGCACTCCGCGCCGACGGCATCGCCATCGTGATGGTGACGGGGGACAACCGCACCACGGCGGAGGCCGTGGCCCGGCAGCTCGGCATCGACGTGATCGAGGCGGAGGTGCTGCCGGAGGACAAGGCGGCCGTCGTGCAGCGCTACCGCAGCCGGAAGCGCGTCGTCGCCATGGCCGGCGACGGGATCAACGACGCTCCCGCCCTCGCCGCGGCCGATATCGGCATCGCGATGGGCACCGGCACGGACGTCGCCATCGCGAGTTCGGGCATCACCCTCGCCTCCGGCGACCTCGCCCGCCTGCCGGAGGCCCGAGCCCTCTCGCGCGCGACGATGAGGAACATCCGCCAGAATCTCGGCTTCGCCTTCGCCTACAACGCGGCGGGCGTGCCGATCGCGGCGGGGCTGCTCTATCCCTGGCTCGGAATCCTGCTGTCGCCGATGGTCGCAGCGCTTGCCATGGCTCTGTCGAGCGTCAGCGTGATCGGCAACGCGCTGCGGCTGCGGCGAATGCCGCTTCGGTAGGGAAGGCGAAGGCCCAGTCCTGCCCTTTCGGACGAGCGGAGCTGGGCATCTCCGGCGCGCCAACCCTCCCCCCGCTTGCGATGGGGAGGGCCGAGTCGCGCCCCAGGCGCGAACCGGGGTGGGGGGCGTCGACGCGAAATCACCGAACCTCCCGGCAGGCTGAACCGCCCCCCACCCGGCTCGGGCTCACGCCCGAGTCCGCCCTCCCCACCGCAAGCGGGGGGAGGGTTGGCCTTGCGACGCCACGCCCGCGTCATCCTTAACGGAGCGTCAACCTCGCTCGCTATGCTGGCGGGATGCCTCGATTCGGCTGCCCTAAAGCGGCCATCGACCCGACCGACAAGCAGCGAAAGACGGATCTCCGCCATGTCGCCTTCCCACCCGCCCCGCAGGCGCTTCATCGCCCGCTCGGCGCTCGCCGCGCTGCTCGTCGTCGCGACGGGCAGCCTCGCGGCAGCGAACCCGACGCCGCCCTCGCGGACGAAACCCGCTCCGGCCCAGGCCGCCCACGGCAATTTCTCAGCCTTCGTCGCGGGCCTCTGGCCCGACGCGCAGCGCGCCGGCATCTCCCGCCGCGTCTTCGAAGCCGCGATGTCGGGCGTGACGCCCGACCCGAAGGTGATCGCGCTGACGAAGCGGCAATCGGAATTCTCGAAGCCGATCTGGGACTACGTCAACAACGCCGTCTCGGCGGCGCGCATCTCCCGCGCCCGGCAACTCGCCGCGACCTATTCCGCGACGCTCGACCGCGTCGAGAGCCGCTATGGCGTGCCGCGCGAGATCGTCCTCGCCGTTTGGGGCATGGAAAGCGGCTTCGGCGCCAATACGGGCGGGATGTCGGTCATCCGCTCCCTCTCGACCCTCGCCTATGTCCGCTATCGCGGCGATTACTTCCGGGACGAGCTGATCCAGGCACTCCGGATCATCCAGGCCGGGCACGTCACGCCCGCCGGCATGAAGGGGTCCTGGGCCGGCGCGATGGGCCAGACGCAGTTCATGCCGTCGAGCTACGCAGCCTATGCGGTCGACGAGGATGGCGACGGCCATCCGAACATCTGGACCTCGGCCCCGGACGCCCTCGCCTCGACGGCCAACTACCTCCGCCAGAAAGGCTGGCAGCCGGGCCTACCCTGGGTGACGGAGGTCGTCCTGCCGAGGGGCCTCGACCTGCGCACCATCCGGCGCGGCTATGCCGATTGGGCCTCGCTCGGCGTCCAGCGCAGCGACGGACGCGGCCTGCCGCGCTCCGGACAGGCGACGCTGTTCCTGCCGGCCGGGATCGGCGGGCCCACCTTTCTCGTCGGCGAGAATTTCGAGGTGATCCGCACCTACAACTCGTCGGACGCCTACGCGATGGGCGTCGGCCATCTTGCGAACCGCATCGGCGGCGGCGGCGCCTTCACGCGGGCCTGGCCCTCGAAATCGCTGAGCCATCCGGAACGCGTCGAAGTGCAGCGGCGCCTCTCGACGCTCGGCTTCTACCGCGGCGAGGCTGACGGTCGCCATGGCGTCCAGACGCGGGAGTCGCTCCGCGCCTTCCAGGCCCGCTCGGGCCTCGTGACCGACGGCTATGCCGATTTCGCGGTGCTGAAGGCCCTGCGCGGCGGGCGGTAGCGAAGCGTCCCCGCTCGCACCGGCGAAAGCCGGTGCCCAGCATGGCCCCGCACTGGATCCCGGCTTTCGCCGGGATGAGCGGGGAATGTTCGGAGAGGCGCCTGATCCCTCCCCTCAGGGGAGGGCGAGTCGGCGACAGCCGACCGGGGTGGGGTGACGCTCCGGCCGGGATATCCCCACCCCGGCTCGACGCTTCGCATCGACTCGACCCTCCCCTCCGGGGAGGGGTCGCCGCATCAACCCGTCCGCTCACACCGGCGGGATCAGCCTTCCCCGCCTCCGCCGACGAGCGCGATCCAGCCCGCTTCGTCCATCACCGTCAGGCCGAGTTCGGCCGCCTTCTTGAGCTTCGAGCCGGCACCGGGGCCGGCGACGACGATGTCGGTCTTGGCGGAGACCGAGCCCGAGACCTTGGCACCCAGGCGTTCGGCCATGGCCTTCGCCTCATCGCGCGTCAGCTGCTCGAGCGTGCCGGTGAAGACGACCGTCTTGCCGGCGACCGGGCTCGCCGTCGCGACGGCCTCCATGGGCTCCGGCGTCACCTGTTCGAGCAGGGCCGCAAGCATGTCGCGGTTGTGGTCCTCGCGGAAGACGTCGATCAGCGCCTCCGTCACGACCTCGCCGAGGCCCCCGATGGCGATGAAATCGGCCTTCGCCTCCTCGTCGCCCCCAGCCGCCCGGATCGCCGTGTCGCGCAGGGCCTCGATCGATCCGAAATGGCGCGCGAGCAGGCGCGCATTGGTCTCGCCGACATGGCGGATGCCGAGCGCGAAGATGAAGCGGTCGAGCCCGATCGTGCGCCGCGCCTCGATCCCGGCAAGGAGGTTCGTGACGACCTTCGCCTCCTCCTCCGCCTCCTTGGCCTTCTTCGCCTTGGTCGCACGGACCTTGTTCTGGGCCGCGAAGCGCTGGTCGATCAGCTCGTTCCGGCGCCGCTCGATCGCCTCGCGCGTCTTCGCCTTCCGCTCGCCCTCCCCCAGCGTGAAGATGTCGGCGGGCGAGCGGACGAGACCGGCCTCGTAGAGCACCTCGATGAAGGTGCCGCCGAGCCCGTCGATGTCGAAGGCATTGCGCGAGACGAAGTGCTTCAGGCGCTCCACGAGTTGCGCGGGGCAGGTCAGCCCGCCCGTGCAGCGCCGCACCACGTCCTCGCGGCCGGAGCGCGGATTGTGCTCGCGCACGGCATTGGAGCCGCAGGCCGGACAGGTTGTCGGAAAGGCATAGGGTGCCGAATCCGCCGGCCGCTTGTCGAGCATCACCTCGAGGACCTGCGGGATGACGTCCCCGGCGCGCTGGATCGTGACCGTGTCGCCGACGCGGATGTCGGTCCCGCCCCGGAGCTGCGTGCCGTCCGGCCCGATGCCCTTGATGAAATCCTCGTTATGGAGCGTCGCATTGCGCACGACGACGCCCCCCACCGTCACCGGCTTCAGCTTCGCGACCGGCGTCAGAGCGCCGGTCCGCCCGACCTGGATGTCGATCTGCTCGATCTCGGTGATCGCGACCTCGGCCGAGTATTTGTGCGCGATGGCCCAGCGCGGCTCGCGCGAGACGAAGCCGAGCCGCTCCTGCAAAGCGAGATCGTCGACCTTGTAGACGACGCCGTCGATGTCGTAGCCGAGCTCGGCCCGCTTCTCGCCGATCAGCCGATACTGCTCCAGCATCTCGTCGACGGAGTGGCACAGCCGCATATGGTCGGGCGTGCGGAACCCGTAATCGGCGAGCTTTTGGACCATGCCGTGCTGCGTCCTGGCCGGCAGGGCCGAGACCTCGCCCCAGGCATAGGCAAAGAACTTCAGCGGCCGCGAGCGCGTGACCTCGGCATCGAGCTGACGCAGAGAGCCGGCCGCGCCGTTGCGCGGATTGGCGATGGGCTGCTTGCCGGCCGCGACCTGGCGCTCGTTGATCGCCGCGAAATCGGCATGGGTGAGATAGATTTCGCCCCGGACCTCGAAGACGGCCGGCACGCCCTCGGCCGTCAGCTCGTGCGGGATGTCCGAGACCGTCATGGCGTTCGGCGTGACGTCCTCGCCCTCCTGGCCGTCGCCGCGCGTGGTCGCCGCGACCAGGGCGCCGTTCTCATAGCGCAGGCTCAGCGAGAGCCCGTCGACCTTGGGCTCGGCCGTGAAGGCAAGCGGGGCGTCGGCGGGCAGGCGCAGGAAGCGGCGGATACGCGCGTCGAACTCGGCGACCTCCTCGTCCGTATAGGCCTTGCCGAGCGACAGCATCGGCACCGCGTGTCGCCGCTTGGCGAAGCGCCCGGACGGCTCCGCGCCGACCGTCCGGGTCAGGCTCTCGGCGGTCGCGAAATCCGGGTAGGCACCCTCGATCTCCTCGTAGCGCCGACGCAGGGCGTCGTAATCGGCGTCCGAAACCTCCGGCGCGTCCTCATTGTAATAGAGCGCATCGTGCCGCTTCAGCTCGGCGGCGAGGGCATCGTATTCGGCACGCGCGCCGTCTAGATCCAGGTCGGCGACGGCAGTCTCGCGCAGGGTTTTGGGGTTCATCGAAGGAAGCCGCCAGCACCGTCCCTCCCCCTTGTGGGGAGGGCGGACTCGCGCAAAGCGCGAGCCGGGTGGGGGTGGTGCCGGTTGGCACGACGGTGTGTGCGGGGCCACCCCCACCCCGGTCGAAGGCTTCGCCTTCGCTCGGCCCTCCCCACAAGGGGGAGGGAAGAAGCGCAAGTGTCCGTCATCACGCAGCACCGAAGGGCTTGATCTCGACCCCGTCGGCCTCGAGCACCGCGCGCACGCGGCGGGCCATGGCGACCGCCGTCGCGCCGTCGCCATGGACGCAGATCGTGTCGATCGTCGCCGGGATGCGCTTGCCGCTCGCGGTCGTGATGGCCTGATCGCGCACCATCGCGAGGACGCGCTTCGCCGCCTCCTCGGCGTCGTGCAGGACCGCGCCCGGCTTCTTGCGGTTCACGAGCTGGCCGTCGTCCTCATACGCCCTGTCGGCGAAGATCTCGGCGATCGGCGTCAACCCCATCTCCTCCGCCACCTGCTGCGTCGGGCGGGCGGGCTGGGTCATGTAGCCCATCGAGGGGTCGACGCCCTTGATGGCGCGGCCCAGCGCCTTCGCGAAATCCATCTCCTCGTTGACGAGGTTGCCGAGGGCTCCATGCGCCTTGACGTAGGTCACCTTGTGCCCCGCGAGCGCGGCGCAGGCCTGCATGGCGCCGATCTGGTAGGCGATCATGCGCTCGATCTCCTCCATCGTGTCGCCGCGGATTACGCGCCGGCCGAAGCCCCAGAGATCGTTGAAACCCGGATGGGCGCCGATCGAGACGCCCTTCTCCTTGGCGAGCCGCGCCGTCTCCACCATCACGTTCGGATCGCCGCCATGGAAGCCGCAGGCGACATTGGCGGAGGTGATGATGTCCATCATCGCCGCATCGTCGCCGAGGCTCCAACGGCCATAGCTCTCGCCCATGTCGCAATTGATATCGACCCGCATGGTGTCCTCCTTGGCGCCCCGTCGCTCCGAGCCCGGCGGCCGCGACGGGCATCCCGATCCGCCCTCGACGCCGTTCGGGCAGCTTGACGGACCGGGCAGAGTGAATAGCACCGGGCGAGCCCCGCGGCGATGCCGCTTCCAACCCGGGCGGAGCGCCCATGGCCCTCTCCTCGACCTCGCTCGACACCCCGGTCGGCCTGCTGACGCTGGTCGCGGGTAACGATGGCCTCGCCGCGATTCTCTGGCCGGACGATCCGCCGTCACGCGTGCCGCTCGGCCCGCTCGCGGATGAGCCGGGCCATCCCGTCCTCCTCGAGACCGAGCGGCAGCTTCGAGCCTATTTCGCCGGCACGCTCCGGGTCTTCACCGTGCCGCTCGCGTTCCGGGGCACTCCCTTCCAGAAGGACGTCTGGGAGGCGCTGCTCACCATCCCCTTCGGCGAGACGCGGAGCTACGCGCAGATCGCCCGCCAGATCGGAAGGCCCGCGGCCGTGCGCGCGGTCGGCGCCGCGAACGGCCGCAATCCGATCTCCATCATCGCGCCCTGCCACCGGGTCGTCGGCTCGACCGGCGCCCTGACGGGTTTCGCGGGCGGGATCGCGGTGAAGCGCCGGCTACTGGAATTCGAACGCGAGGCCTCGCTCGCGCCCGAGCCTGCCCCCGGCGGATGAGCCGGGAGGCACCCGCGCAGCGAAGAAGCCGTCCGGTGGGCTGAGGCCGGGAGCCGGCGGTCGAGTCCGCGCGGAACAGGTGATGTCAGGACGGTGCGACGGCCGCGAGGAACGGCGTCGACACCCAGCCGACGAAACCCGCCGACGTCCTCACCTGTGACCAGTTCCCCAGCATGGCCAGCCGCTCGACGACACTGCCCTCCGGCAACTCTCCGACCTTCTCGCCGGCCGGAGAGCGCCGGACGTTCAACGTCGACGGCGCAGCCCCTTGCACCTTGAACCGCGGCAGCTTCAGATCGCTCGGCATGTCGGGAGGCGGAGCCGCGCCCTTGATCTGGCTCAGCCGCGCGGCGACGGCCTTGCGCATCATGTCGCCCACGGCTTTGTGGCCCACGGTCTTCGGATCGAACGGCAATCGGGTGATGTCCCACTTGTCCTGGGGGATGCCAAGATTGGGCTCGACCTCGGCATGGGTCAGGATCCGGGTCGGCGTCACGAGGATGTGGTAGGCCAGGGCAAGATCGGCGACGACCTCGATCATCGCGTCCCACTGCTCCCGCTTCAGGGGAGCGACACCCGGTTTGAACGGGCTTTCCTTCGCGCCCGTCATGCAGCACATCGACACGCCGATGGCACCGGTATTGGCGTTCTTCGTATGCGACGCGGGCTTCATGCCGGAGCCCGCCTCGTTGGCCTTGATCGAGGTATCGCACCGGACCAGCGATCCATCCCCCTGGATCAGGATGTGATAGCTCCGCTTGTCCGTCGCATTCGCCGCGTAGCCGCCTGCCGTCCAGTGAACGTGGATGCGATGCATGGATGCCTTGGGCATCCAGGCGCTGGGAACCGCCATGACAATCCTCCCGGCCGAGAACAACCGGGAGTTGACGCTATATCAACCCAAGGATGAGTCAATGCCTAGAACCCACAACGCGGAGGCGCAAAGACGCTGAGGGTGCGATCCCTCAATCGGCTAGGGAGATCCTGCGGCAGGAACGAGCTGGTGCCGGCCCGCCCGGCGCCCCGAGACGCGGCTCAGACAAGCACCGGTTGCGCAACCTGCTCCTGAACCTCGAAGAGCCGGCGATAATGATCGACCTCCTCGGCCGGCCCCGTCGCCTTGGTCGGGTTGTCTGAGAGTTTCACGGCCGGGCGCCCGTCGGCCGAGATGACCTTGCAGACGACGGAGATCGGATCGAGCAGGCCATCCGGCGCCATGCCGCGGAAATCGTTCGTCAGGAGCGTGCCCCAGCCGTAGCTGATGCGGGTGCGCCCGTTGAAATGGGCATGCAGGCGCTCGATGACATCGATGTCGAGCCCGTCCGAGAAGATGGTGAGCTTGTTCTTCGGATCCTGCCCACGCGATTCCCACCAGCGGATCGCCTGCTCTCCGCCGACGATCGGATCGACGGAATCGATGCGGATTCCGGTCCATCCCGCGATCCAGTCCGGGGCGTGTTTCAGGAAGTTCGTGGTGCCGTAGGTGTCGGGCAGGATGATGAGGAGGTTGCCCTGGTAGTCCTGTTGCCAGTCGGCCAGCACCTCGTAGGGCGCACGCCGCTGCGCCTCGTCCCCGTCGGCGAGCGCCGTATAGACCATCGGCAGCTCGTGCGCGTTGGTGCCGATCGCCTCGACCTCGCGGCGCATGGCGATGAGGCAGTTCGAGGTTCCGGAGAAGGCGGGGCCGAGCCCCTCGATCATGGCCTGCACGCACCAATCCTGCCACAGGAAGCCATGCCGGCGCCGCGTGCCGAAATCGGAGATGCGCAGGCCCGGCAGCTTCCGCAGCCGCTCGATCTTCTCCCACACCCGCGTCATGGCGCGGGCGTAGAGCACCTGCAGCTCGAACTTGCCCATGCCGCGCGTGACGCCGCGCGAGCGCAGCTCGTTGAGGATCGAGAGCGCCGGGATCTCCCACATGGTGGTCTCGATCCAGGGGCCATGGAAGGTGAGTTCGTATTGCCCGTCGCGCTGGGTCAGCTCGTATTCGGGGAAGCGGAACTCCTCGAACCATTCCATGAAGTCCGACGAGAACATCTGGCGGCGACCGTAGAAGGTGTTGCCGCGCAGCCAGGTGGATTCCCCGCGCGAGAGGCGGAGCGTCCGCACATGGTCCAGCTGCTCGCGCAATTCGCCGGGATCGATGATGTCGGCGAGGCGGACGCGGGTCGTCCGGTTGGTGACGCCGAACGTCACGGCAGCGTCGCGATGGCGACGGTAGATCGTCTGCGCCATCAGAAGCTTGTAGAAATCGGTGTCGATCACCGAGCGGACGATCGGGTCGATCTTCCAGGCGTGATTATAGACCCGCGTGGCGATGTCGACCATCGCGTGTTCCATCCCTGTTCCGCGCCAGGACGCGGCGCGATGCCCGGTTGTGCCCGATTTCCGCACACGCGTCACGGGCGCTCCGCGCATGGGTGCAGCGCGGAGCGCCATGGTCGGCCGGGCTTTCGGGCGAGGCCTGCCGGCTCCGGACGCACCCCGGCGGCGCGCCGCCATTGGTGCTCGGGGCGCCATGGAGTAGGACCGGACCTGAAGAAGGCGGTCTGATCAGATGAATTCGGAAGATGTCCTGAAGGCGCTGGCCGGAGTGCGGTTCGGAACGACGGCGCTGCCCGAATCCGGCCGGCTTTCGCCCGTCGTGGTCGACCCGTCGGGCCGGGTCACGGTCTCGATCGGGATCGACCCTGCCGAAGCCGCCGCGGCCGAGCCCGTCCGCGCGGCGGCGGAAGCCGCGATCCGGCTCGTCCCCGGCGTCTCGGCCGCCCTCGTCAGCCTCACCGCCGAGCGCGCGCCCGGCTCGGCTCCGGCCCGCCCCGCCCCTCCTCCGGCGGGCGGCATGCCGCGGCCGCCCCGCGCCCAGTCCATTCCGGGCGTGAAGCACATCTTCGCGGTCGCCTCGGGCAAGGGGGGCGTCGGCAAGTCGACCACGGCCGTGAACCTCGCCCTGGCGCTGAAGGCGCGCGGCCTCTCGGTCGGGCTGCTCGATGCCGACATCTACGGCCCGTCCGCCCCGAAGCTCTTCGGGCTCGGCGGACAGAAGCCGCGCGTCATCTCCGGCCGCATCCTCGAGCCGCTCGACGGCTACGGCGTCCAGGTGATGTCGATCGGCTTCCTCGTCGAGGAGGAGACGGCGATGATCTGGCGCGGGCCGATGGTGATGTCGGCCATCACCCAGATGCTGCGCGAGGTCGCCTGGAGCGAGCTCGACGCGCTCGTCGTCGACATGCCGCCGGGGACGGGCGACGCCCAGCTCACCATGGCGCAGGCCGTGCCGCTCGCCGGCGCCGTCATCGTCTCGACCCCGCAGGACCTCGCCCTGATCGACGCCCGCCGCGGCGTCGCGATGTTCCGCAAGGTCGAGGTGCCGATCCTCGGCATCGTCGAGAACATGGCCTCCTTCGCCTGCCCCGCCTGCGGGCACGTCTCGCATATCTTCGGCCATGGCGGCGCGCGGGCCGAGGCCGAGAAGCTCGGCGTGCCCTTCCTCGGCGAGGTGCCGCTCGAGATGGCGATCCGGGAGACCTCGGATTCGGGCCGTCCGGTCGTCGCCGTGGCGCCCGAAGGTCCGCACGCCGCCTCCTACCGCGCCATCGCCGACCGCGTCTGGGAGCGGATCACCGGAGGCGCGGTGAGCCGCCCAGCGCCCCGGATCGTGATCGAGTGACGCGTTTCAGCGCCGGACGTCGACCGGCACCAACGCGGTCACGGGCTTGCCGTCGACGAGAACGGGCCGATGCTGATCATCCGCGAGGAGAACGCCGATCACGTGGCGTCCGACGGGTTGCTCGCAAAAGCCGAAATGGGCCTTGATCAGATCGCCGCCCCAATCGCTGTTCATGCTGTTGTAAGCGCGGCCCGGCTGATTGCAGCGATCCCCCTCCGGATCGATCTTCATGTGCAGATGCCCGCACCTCGGATTCGAGCCGCATTGGCCAGCCGGCTTCAGGTCGAAATTGCTGGCGACCACGACGCCGACCACGCCGGTGCGGTCATCCCCGATCGTCAGCGTCATACCCGGCTTAGGCCAGACAACCTCCAGGCGTGCGGGCGGCTCGGCAAAGGCCGGCGCAACGGAAGCGACGAGGATTGCGAGGCAGCCGACGGCGAATGCAGGGCGCATGGAAATCTCCTTATGTAATCACTGATTACATAAGGAGACGGGACAGGCAATGGGCGAGAAGAAGACGGTGGCAGAGACAGGACGTCGCAACGACGGCGATCCCGCGGGATCGCCGAGGCCGCGGCCCCGCGCGTATCATCACGGCAATCTCGTGGATGCGATCGTTCAGGCGACGATCTCGCTCATCGAGGAGCGCGGCACCGAGGCGGTTTCCCTGCGCGAGGCGGCCCGGCGGGCGGGCGTTTCGTCGGCAGCGCCGTTCCGGCACTTTCCGAACAAGGCCGCCTTGATGGCCGCGGTCGCGGAACAGGCGATGGAGCGGCTGACGGCGTCGATCGAGGCGGCCCTCGCCGAGACGTCGAGCCTCGCGCCGATGGCCCGGTTCGAGGCCCTGGGCCGCGCCTATCTCGGCTGGGCCTTCGACAACCCGACTCATTTTCAGGTCATCAGCTCGCGAGCGCTCGTCGACCTCCAGGCCTCGCCGCGCCTGCGCCAGCAGAACGAGGCGATCCGGCTGACCATGACGGACCTGCTGGAATCGGCCCGGCGAAGCGGCGAGCTGCGCACCGACATTTCGGTCGATCAGATCGTGCTGTCGGCCAGGGCCTTCGGCTACGGGCTCGCGCGCATGCATGTCGACGGCCATCTGCCGGAATGGCATCCGAGCGAGGCGCCGAAGGAGACGGCGATGTCGGCCCTCGCCTCCTATCTCCGGACCCTGCGACGCGAGGCCTGAGCGTCAGGACGCCGTCGCCAGCGTCGGCCCGAAGACCTCCTCGAAGGCCGCGCGCAGGGCGATGTCCGCATCGTCCAGCGTCACCGGCAGGCCGAGATCGACGAGGCTCGTGACGCCGTGCCCGCGGACGCCGCAGGGGACGATGCCCCCGAAATGCGCGAGGTCCGGCTCGACGTTCAGGCTGATCCCGTGGAACGTCACCGAATGCCGGACCCGGATGCCGAGGGCGGCGATCTTGTCCTCGACGCCCTCGCCCTGATCCGGTCGCCTCACCCAGACGCCGACGCGGTCCTCGCGCCGCTCGCCGCGGATGTTGAACCGGTCGAGCGTGCCGATGAGCCAGGCTTCGAGGGCGGCGACGAAGGCGCGCAGATCGACGCGCCGCCGGCGCAGGTCGAGCATCACATAGGCCACCCGCTGGCCGGGCCCGTGATAGGTGTATTGCCCGCCGCGCCCCGTCGCGAAGACGGGAAACCGGGCCGGCTCGACGAGGTCGTCGGGGCGGGCGGAGGTGCCGGCCGTGTAGAGCGGCGGATGTTCGAGCAGCCAGACGCGCTCGCCCGCCTCCCCCGCTGCGATCGCCGCGACGCGGCGCTCCATCTCCGCGACCGCCTCGGCATAATCGACGAGCCCCTCGCTCCGCACCCACTCCACCGGAGGCGATCCCGGCACGGCGGCGAAGGAGGAGCCGAGTTCGTCCCTGATCTTTACCAACGGTTCACCATGTCGGGCGGAGATGGAGAGCGTGCCGACGGCACGGTCCGGACGATCCCGATATGGCCCTCGAAGACCTCGAAGTCGAACTCGCCGTGGTCCTGGGCCGCACGCGCATGCCCCTGAACCGGTTCCTGCGCCTCGGCCGCGGGGCCGTGATCGCGCTCGATGCCGCCGAGGAGGACATCGTCGACATCCTCGCCAACGACCTGCCGGTCGCGCGCGGCCGGGTCACGGTCGATCGCGGCGCGATTCGCGTCGAGGTCACGGAACTCGTCCGCCGCCCCCAGGTGACGCGCGAGCGGGGAGCACGGATTTCCGCTCTGGGCGCCGCTTTCGTCATGGAACCGTCAGAAGCCGCGTGATCGAGGCTTGTGGCCGCATAATCGATCTGTTAGACGCGCTGCACCTCAGGACGGCCCCGAGCGGGGCGGTCCGATGCGGCCATGGCGGAACTGGTAGACGCGCTAGCTTGAGGTGCTAGTCCCGAGAGGGGTGGAGGTTCGAGTCCTCTTGGCCGCACCAAAGTCTTAGCAGCGACAAATCCCGCACAGGCGCACCGCACGGATGACGGTGATGCTGGCGACTTGGCTTCGATCGATGGGTTGCGCCGCGAGCGCGAACGAGGCGGCGATGATGATCGCCGTCGTCATCGGTGCCGCCGTCGCGTTCGCGATCGGCCGGATCCGCCCGCTCGGCCGAATCGGCCGGCGGCTCCTCTTTCTCGGCTGCGTCCTCTCCGCCCTCCTCATCGCGATCGCGGGACAGATGATGCTGTCCGATCGATGCTGAGCGCGCGTATCCCCTTCGGCTGCGCGCCGGCGCAGCGTCAGGCGGCCGATCTGCGGATGATGAAGACCGCGACCTCCCCCTGCATCTCGATTCCCTCCAGCACGTCGCCGGTCTCGCGCACGAGATGAGGCAGGTCGATCCGGGACAGGGGGTCGGTGCATTCCACGCGCAGCACCGTGCCGGGGGCGGCGGCCTGCAGCGCCTTGCGCGTGCGCAGGGCCGGCAGCGGGCATTTCAGGCCTCGCAGATCGAGGCGAAGGGCGGTGGGATGATCGTTCACGATGCTGCCTAAACCCGCTCCCGCGGCGCTCGGCAAGCCGCGCGGGCTGGACGGCACGGCGATAAGGCCGGACAGTGCCGCCCTATCACCCTCGGCACGTGGACGCGGATTCTCGAGAATCACCGATGGCGCAACTGACTGACGATTGCTTCGCCGTCGGGGCGCCGATCCTGACGGTCGACGAAGCGGTCGCGCTGATCCGGGAGCGCGTCGCGCCGGTGGCGGGCGTCGAGACGGTCGCGCTCGTCGATGCGGATGGCCGCGTGCTTGCGGACGACATCCTCGCCGCCATGTCCGTGCCGAGGACCGACAATTCGGCCGTCGACGGCTATGCGGTGCGCCATGCCGATCTCGCCCTCAGCGGCGAGACGGTGCTGCCCGTGCGCGGGCGGGTCGCGGCGGGCCAGAATGCGGGCGGCATCTCCGCCGAGGGTGTCGCGGTGCGGATCTTCACCGGCGCGCCGATGCCCCCTTTCGCCGACACGGTCTTCATGCAGGAAGACGTCCGGCTGGACGGCGACGCCGTCGTCCTGCCGTCGGGGCTTCCGCCCGGCGCCAATCGGCGGCGCGCGGGAGAGGACATCGAGGCCGGCGACGTCGTGGCGCGTGCCGGGCAGCGCCTGCATCCGCAGCACCTCGCCCTCGCGACCGCGGTCGGGTTGCAGAGCCTCGCAGTGCGGCGGCGGCTTCGCGTCGCCCTGTTCTCGACGGGAGACGAACTCGCCGAGCCGGGCGGCCCGCTGGGCGCCGGCATGATCCACGATTCCAACCGCGTCATGCTGATCGCGCTGCTCCGCCGGCTGGGTGCGGAGACCCGCGATCACGGCATCCTGCGCGACGATCCGGACCTCGTCGCGCAGCGCCTCTCGGCGGCCTCGGCCGAGGCCGATCTCCTCGTCACCTCGGGCGGCGTCTCGGTGGGTGAGGAGGATCACGTCAAGGCCGCGGTCGAGCGCATCGGACGGCTCGACCTCTGGCGCCTCGCGATCAAGCCCGGCCGGCCCGTCGCGATGGGGACGGTCGCGGGCGTGCCCTTCGTCGGCCTGCCCGGCAATCCCGTCGCGGCCTATGTCACCTGCCTGATGCTGCTCGCCCCGCTCCTCGCGCGGCTCGGCGGCGCCGATGGCGCGCCGCCGCTTTCGCTGCCGGTCCGGGCGGCCTTCTCGCGTCGCAAGAAACGCGGGCGGCGCGAATTCGTCCGGGTCACGCTCCGTGTCGGCGCCGACGGCCAGGCCGAGCTCGTGCCTTTCCCGCGCGACGGCGCGGCGCTCATGTCGTCCCTGATCGGAAGCGACGGCCTTGCCGAAATCCCCGACGACGCGACGTCGGTCTGCGAGGGCGACCTCCTGCGCTTCCACCCCCACGCCGCCCTGCAGGGCTGACCCCGCCTCACGCGTGGAGGGCGCTGGACGCCTCCTCGCCGAAATAGGCGCGCTCCAGCCGATGGGGCAGGTTCGGCTCGTCCGCCCGCGCTTCCAGCACGATCCGCCCCTGGGCGAGCGCATAGACCCGGTCCGAGACCGCGAGCGCCTTCTCGATCAATTGCTCGACGAGCAGCACCGCCGTCCCGCCCTCGCGAAGCCGGCGCACGACGTTGAGCACCCGGTCGACGAGGACGGGGGAGAGACCGGCCGAGGGCTCGTCGAGCATGAGGAGGCGCGGCCTCGTCACGAGGCCCTGCGCGACGGCGAGCATCTGCTGCTGCCCGCCGGAGAGAGACGCGCCCTTGTCGTGCCGCTTCTCCGCGATCTCGGGGAAATGGGCGAGCGCCTCCTCGACCCGCGCGGCGCGCTCGGCGCGCGGAACGTCGTAGGCCGCGAGGAGCAGGTTGTCGTAGACCGTCTGCGCCGTGAAGATGCGGTGGCCCTCGATCACATGGGCGAGGCCCGCCTTGACCGCCTCGCGCGGTCCGAGCCCCGCCAGGGAGCGGCCCGCGAAGCGCGCATCGCCCCCGCTCGGGGGAATCAGCCCGGAGATCGCGCGCAGCAGCGTCGTCTTGCCCGCCCCGTTCGGGCCGAGGAGCGTCACCACCTCGCCGGCGCCGATGACGAGATCGACGCCGTGCAGCACGCGGATCTTGCCGTAGCCCGCCTCGATCCCCCGGAGCGTGAGGAGGGGGCTGGGGGCCGCCGCCCCCTCAGGCGCCGAGATAGGCACTGACGACCTCCTTGTGCGTGCGGATCTCGGCCGGCGTCCCGGCCGCGAGCACCTGGCCGAGATTGAGCACGGTCACGTGATGGCAGATGTCGAAGATGAGATCGGCATGGTGCTCGACGAGGAGCACGCCCGTGCCGCGCGCGGCGACGTCGCTGACCAGGGCTCCGAGGCGCTTGATCTCCTGCGTGGAGAGACCCGCCGCCGGCTCGTCGAGGAGGAGGAAGGCCGGCCGGACCATCAGCGCGCGGGCGATCTCCATGAAGCGGAGCTCGCTGTGCTGGAGGCGGCTGGCTCGCACCTCGTCGAGCCCCTCGAGCCCCACGGCGCGAAGGGCGAGCCGCGCATCCTCGCGCAGACGGACCTCGTCCGCCCGGTGGCGCGGCAGCGCGAGGAGCGCCTCCGCGAGCGTCGCGTGGCCGAGGACGGTGCCGCCGATCATCACGTTCTCGATGACGCTGGCCTCGCCGACGATCCGCGGCGTCTGGAAGGTGCGGGCGATGCCGAGCCGGGCGCGCGCCTCGGGCGGCTCGGCGAGGAGTTCGCAGCCACCGATCCGCGCCGATCCGGCCTGCGGCCGGTAATAGCCGGAGACGACGTTGAGGGTCGTCGTCTTGCCGCTGCCGTTCGGCCCGATCAGGCCGTGCACGGTTCCCGGTTCGATGACGAGGTCGACCCCGTCGACGGCCTTCAGCGCGCCGAAGCTGAGTTCGATGCCCTTGAGCACCATCGGCTCCGATGCGGGCTTGCCGGCGGGCGTCTCCAGCAGGGTTGCGAGCGCCGCCGGACGGGGCATGATGGCGCGCTCCGGCGGCAGCGGACGGCGGCTCGCGACGTCGAGGAGGTCGGCGATGCCGCCCGGGACCACCAGCACGATCACGAGCAGGAGCGCCGCATAGAGGAAGGCGGCCCAGGCGGCGAGCGGCGCGGCGAATTCCGGCAGGATCGTCAGGATGATCGTGCCGAGGAGCGGGCCGAGCACGGAGCCCCTGCCCCCGATCAGCACCGCGATGAAGAACAGCAGCGACAGCTCGAAGGTGAAGGCGTCGGGCGTGATGTAGGTCTGCAGCGAGGCGAAGAGCCCGCCCGCGATCGCCGCGACGGCACCGGCGAAGAGGAAGATCGAGACGAGGAGGCGCGGCTTCGAGATGCCGACCGCCTCCGCCGCGACATCCGCGTCGCGCACCGCGACGAGCGCTCGCCCGTGCCGGCTTGCCGCGACGTTCAGCGTCATCCAGGTGCAGAGCGAGGCTGCCGCGAGACAGAGCACGAAGAACCCGATCCGGCTGTCGAACGGGGCCGGCATCTCCGGCCCGACGATGCCGACGCCGCCGCCCGTGACGTCCTGCCAGGCGAGCGCGATCTGGGTGACGATCGTCGCGAAGCCGAGCGTCGTGATGGCGAAATAGAAGGTCCGCAGCCGGAGCGCGGGCAGGCCCACGATCACGCCCACGACGGCGCCGAACGCGCCTGCGGCCCCGAGCGCCGCGAAGCTCGGCAGGGCGAAGCCGAGATTGCCCGAGGCGAGGACGCTCGTCGTGTAGGCGCCGACGAGGAGCAGCGCGACATAGCCGATGGCGAGTTGCCCGGCGAAGCCGATGATGAGGTTCAGGCCCGACACGAGCACCCAATAGATCGCGGCCCGGGTCGCGATCAGCGTCCAGTAATCGTTCCCGGCCAGCGGCACCGCCGCCGTGATCGCGAGGATGAGGAGGAAGGGCCAGGCCTTGCGCCAGCCCGTCCGGCTCGGCGTTCCTGCGGCTTCGGCAGCGCCGAGCACGGGGTCGGCCTCGGCCGAGGGACGCACGCTCATACCCGCCTCGCCGTGGCCGAGCCGAGGAGACCCTGAGGGGCGATCAGCAGCACGACGATGAAGATCGTGAAGACGGCGACGGAGGCGAAGATGCCGCCGACGACGAAATTCGCCGTCTGCTGGAACAGACCCAGCGCCAGCCCGCCCACTACGGCCCCGCGATTGTTGCCGAGTCCGCCGAGGGCGACCGGGATGAAACCGTAGAAGTTGAGATGCGGCCCGTTGGCGAAGAAGGCGAGAAGCAGCTGGCCGCCCGAATACCCAGCCAGGGCGCCGATCGCGCCGGCGAGCGCATAGGCCATCACCCGCAACTGCCGCTCGGGAAGGCCGAGGGCGCGGGCGGCGAAATTGTCCTCGGCCACGGCGAGGAAGGCGTGGCCGAGGATGGTGCGCCGGTAGAGCAGTTCGAGGCCGACGATCACGGCCGCGCAGGTGACGACGGGGAGCCAGAACTTCTCGTCGAGCAGGTCCTGCCCGATCCCGCCGAGAAGGCGCGGGAAGGGCTGCGGCTCGGTGCTCCACATGATGGCCGTGAATTGCTGGATCATCAGCGCCACGGCCAGGGTCGACAGCACGTAGAGGTGCTGGTCGAGGCTCTTGAGGACGGGCCGGACCGCCACGAACTCGGTCACGATGCCGATCAGCGCGCAGCAGGCGAGCGTCAGGAGAAGGCCCAGCGGCCACGGGATGCCAAGGCGGAGCGTGAAGAGCGAGCCCAGCACGCCGCCGAGCATCCCGAGCTGGCCCGCCGTGAAGCTCATCACGCGCGAGGTCGAGAACATCGTGTTGTAGGTCACGCCGATCAGCGCATAGACGGCGCCGACCGCGAGCCCCGAGGTCAGGATGGAATAGAGCATGGCCCCGCCCCCGGTTTCGGCTCAGGAATATCCGGGCGCGAGCTTGAAGGTGCCGTCCTTGCCGCTATTGGCGGCCGACATGACGACGTCGCCCGGCGGATAGCCGTCGTGGTTCTCGGGCGTATAGGTGTATTCCCCATACACGCCCGGATATTTCGACACCGTGTTCCAGTACTTGATGATGTCCTCCCGGCTGGAGGATCCCGTCTCGGCGACTGCCTTGGCGATCAGGTTGATGGCGTCGAACCCGGCCGCGACCCACCAGAGCAGGGTGTCGTTGAGCTCGACCTTGCCCTTGAGCTGCTTGACGAACGCATCGCTGCGCGGCGGCAGCCTGCCGGCATCGTCGTAGGAGCAGCTCCGGTAGCCGATGGCGTAGACCTTCTCCCAATTCGCCGGCTTCTCGAGGAGACCCGCGATCTCGCCCGAGGCCATCGAGGGATGCCCGACGAAGGGGACGTCCCATCCCATCCGGGCGCGGGTGTTGAACAGCCGCGCATCCATCCCGGTCGAGACGCTCCAGACGACGATCGCCTCCGCACCGGCCTGCCGGGCGCGCAGGAGGTCGGGCGTCATGTCGGGCTGGGTCGCGTCGATATTGGCCTCGTAGACGACCTGCGCGCCGTCCTTCTTGAAGCCGGCCGAGGAATCCTTGGCCGCCGACACGCCGTAGCCCGTCGTGTCGCCGATCACGGCCACCTTCTTCGCCCCGACCTGCTTCAGGCAATAGGAGCGCACGGCGTCGTCCCACTGCACGTTCGAGGGCGAGATGCGGAAGGCGTTGGGGTATTTCTTCGTGTCGATCAGGCTGTTGACCACGCAGGGGTGGATGTTCGGAATCTTCTGCCGCGCCATGATCGGCGTCACCGCCAGCGACTCGCCCGAATTGGTCGGCCCCCAGATCGCGTGGACCTTGGCCTGACTGATCATCTCCTGGGTCGCGTTCACGGCCTTGGTCGGGTCGCCCTGCGTGTCGCGGGTGATGATCTCGACCTTGCGGCCCTTCACGCCGCCGGCGGCGTTCAGCAACTCTGCGGCGACGACGACGCCGCGGTTGAACCCGACCGCCGGGGCCGAACTCGGCCCCGTCATGGCCGCGAGCCAGCCGACGCGGAGAGGCTCGCTCTGAGCGATGGCGGGCTTCGGGAAGCCGAGAGCGGCCGCGCCCAAGACACCCGCGCCGCCCAGCACAACGGATCGACGATTCGTCTCCATGCCTGTGTCCTCCCTTGCCGCAGGCCTTGATGGCCCGTCGGTGTCACATCGTTCTACAACCGCATGTCGCCTCCGAAACCGGATGGCGAAAGGCGCCGCATCGGAGACGCTGACGTCGGGGAGAGGTCGGTTTCACCCCACCCCGCCGGCTTCGCCGGCGACCCTCCCCCTCCAGGGGAGGTTGAGGTGTCCAGCCCTCTCATCACGCCCCGTCCTGCCGCTCGAGATGGCGGATGCGGTCCTCGTCGAAGGTGAAGCCGAAGCCCGGCCGCTCCGGCACGAGCGCATCGCCGCCCTCGAATTCGAGGTTCTCGCGGTACAGCTCCGAGAACCAGGGCATGTATTCGAGGAACATCGCGTTCGAGAGCGCGCCCAGCACCGCGAGGCTCTGCTCGGGAAAGAGGTGGCTGGATACCGGGATGTCGAAGGCCTCGGCCATATGCGAGACGCGCATGAACTCCGTCACGCCGCCGACGCGCTGGAGATCGGGCATCAGCACATCCGCCGAGCGAAGCTCCAGCATCCGCCGGAAGGCGTAGCGCGAATAATCGGTCTCGCCGCTGGCGATGGGGGTGTCGAGCGCCGCCGCGACACGGGCGAGGCCGTCGAGGTCCCAGGCCGGCAGCGGTTCCTCGAACCAGGTGAGGCCGAATTCCTCGAGCCCCCGCCCGAGCCGGATGGCGGAGGCCTCCGTCATGCCCTGGTTCGCATCGGCCATCAGCTTGACGTCGGGGCCGATGGCCTCGCGGACGGCGCGGACGCGGGCGAGATCGGTCTCGTAGCCCAGGCCGAGCCGCATCTTCATGGCCCCAAAACCCTGCTCCTTGAAGCGCAGAGCCTCGGCGCAGAGTTGGTCGGTCGTCCGGTCGAGCCAGAGCCCGCCGCTGTGATAGGCCGGCACGCGATCGCTGGCGCCGCCGAGGAGGCGGTAGAGCGGCTGGCCGCTCGCCTTGCCGAAGACGTCCCAGAGCGCGCCGTCGAGCGCGGAGATGCCGACCACCGGCACGCCCTTGTGGCCGAGGAAATTGATGTCGCGCCAGGCGCGCGCCCAGAAGCCGGCGATATGGCCCGCGTCGCGGCCGATCACGAGGTCGGCCATCTCCTCGATCATGGTGCGAAGGACGGCCGTGCGCCGGTTGTTGAGGGTGAAGATGATGTTCTCGCCCGAAATCCCGCCCGCCCGCACCGTGACGAGGATGCAGCCGAAGGCGTGCAACTGGCCGAGCGCCGATCCGATCGGCTTGTCCGGCCGCAGGACGACCGTGCGGGTTTCGACCGCCTCGACCTTCATGGCGCCGTCTTTCCGCGCCCGCGGGCCTTCATCGGCACCGCGCCGCCCGTCCGCACCACCTCCCCGGCGGTATAGCGCTCGACGATCGCGGGATCGGGATCGCAGCCGAGGCCGGGGCCGGGCGGCAGCTTCACGCGGCCGTCGACCGGCTTCACCCAGGGATCGAAGGGATTGGCCTCCATCTCGAGCCACAGCACCTCGACCAGCGGCCGCTCGGCAAGGGCGGAGATGATGTGCAGGGACGCGATGAAGCCGGGCCCGAAATACGGACAATGCGGGGTCACGGTGACGCCGTGCGCCGTGCAATAGGCGAAGACGCGCAGCATCTCGGTGATGCCGCCGATCTTGGTGACGCTCGGCTGGGCGATATCGATCGCGCCCGCCTCGACGAGCGCCTTGAAGCCGTGCAGGCCGGCCGTGTTCTCGCCGGCCGCGATCGGGATGCCGCACGCCCGGACCCGAGCGAGGCCCTGCGCGTCCTCCGGCGGCCAGACCGGCTCCTCGAACCAGAAGAGGTCGTGCGGGCGGAAGGCGTCCGCCATCTCGAGCGCGGCGGGCACGCTCCAGAGGCAGTTCACGTCGACCATGAGCTTCGCTCCGGCCTTGGCCGCCGCCTTCGCGCCCGCGGCCACGGTCTCGCGCGTCACCTCGTGCAGCTTGATGTAGCGGTAGCCGGCCTTGCAGGCCGCCTTCGTGTTCTTCTCGACGAGCGACGGATCGTTATAGGCGAGGAGGCTCGCATAGGCGTCCATCTCGGTCCGGCTGCCGCCGCCGAGCAGCCGCGCGACAGGCAGGTTCGCGCGCTTGCCGGCGAGGTCCCAGAGCGCGATCTCGATGCCGGCGAAGGCGTAGACGAAGGGGCCGTTCCGGCCGAGCAGGTGCACGGCGTGCAGGATGCTGCGGTTGAGCTCGGCGATGTCGCCGGAAGAGCGGCCGATCACCAGCGGCGCGACGATCGTATCGAGCGCCGCGCGCGTCGCATGGATGCCGGCATGGCCGAAGGCCTCGCCCCAGCCGACCAGCCCCTCGTCGGTCTCGACCCGGACGAGGAGGATGTCGAGATGCGTCCAGGGCTTGCCCGCGAAGGCCGCCGGTGGCCCGCCCATGTCGAACGGCAGCGAGACGATCCGGCTCTCGACGGAGACGATCTTCATGACGGCAAGCCCACCCAGCGCGCCCTTCGGGCGTCGTTCTGCGTTTCCTCCGGACCATAAGGCGGCGATCGGAGCCGCGCGTCAACCTGCCGTCGGCGAATTGCGGCCCGCGTCGGGAAACCGGGTTCGGCTGTCCCGCAGCGTGCTTCAGTAGATCTCGAACAGGCCGGCCGCGCCCATGCCGCCGCCGACGCACATCGTGACGATGCCGTACTTCGCCCCCCGGCGCTTGCCCTCGATCAGGACATGGCCGGTCATGCGTGCGCCCGACATGCCGTAGGGATGGCCGATCGAGATCGCGCCGCCCGAGACGTTGAGCCGATCGTCCGGGATGCCGAGCCTGTCGCGGCAATAGAGGACCTGGACGGCGAAGGCCTCGTTCAGCTCCCAGATGCCGATGTCGTCGACGGTCAGGCCGTGCTGCTTGAGCAGCTTCGGCACCGCGAAGACGGGACCGATGCCCATCTCGTCCGGATCGCACCCCGCGACGGCCATGCCGCGATAGGCGCCGAGCGGGGCGAGGCCGCGCCGCTCGGCCTCCTTCGCCTCCATCAGCACCGAGGCCGAGGCGCCGTCCGAGAGCTGCGAGGCATTGCCGGCCGTGATGAAGCCGCCCTGCTTGATGCGCATCCCGTCCTTGAAGACCGGTTGGAGCTTCTGGAGATCCTCGAGCCGCGTCTGGGGCCGGTTGCCCTCGTCCATCGCGATGGTGATCTCGCGCTTCGTGACCTCGCCCGTCTGCTTGTCCTGCACGGCCATGGTGGTCGTCATCGGCACGATCTCGTCCGCGAGCCGTCCCGCCGCCTGCGCCTCGGCGGTTCGCCGCTGGGACTGGAGCGCGTATTCGTCCTGGCGCTCGCGCGAGATGCCGTAGCGCTCCGCGACCGTCTCGGCCGTCTCGAGCATCGACATGTACATGGCCGGCACGTGGTCCACGAACCAGGGATCCTGGGCACGGAAGCCGTTGCGATGCTCGTTCTGGACGAGCGAGATCGATTCGAGCCCGCCGCCGACGGCGATCTCGATGCCGTCATGGAGGATCTCCTTGGCGGCGGTCGCGATCGCCATGAGCCCCGAGGCGCATTGGCGGTCGAGGCTCATGCCCGAGACGGTGTCCGGCAACCCGGCCCGCAAGGCGACCTGCCGGCCGACATTGTAGCCGGTCGAACCCTGCTGCAGCGCGGCGCCCATGATCACGTCGCCGATCTCGGCCGGGTCGATCCCCGCGCGCGCCACCGCATGGGAGACGGCATGGGCGCCGAGCGCCTGGGCCTGGGTGTCGTTGAAGGCGCCGCGATAGGCCTTGCCGATCGGCGTACGGGCGGTCGAGACGATGACGGCTTCGCGCAAGGAACCCTCCCGATGACGGCCGCCGCGTTTTGCAGATCCGGCGCGCGTCCATGCTAGCCGACGTCATCGAAGGCGGACAATCAACCCCGCCCAACGGCTCGGTTGACAGGCGCCGCGCGGGAGTCCGAGATGCCGGGGAGGGTCGCCGCAGAGCGATCCGGAGCAACGAGGAAGCGGCATGGCGGCGATGGCGCTGCATCGGGAGGCCGGCCTCTGATGGGGCGCCCCTTCGCCTGGGAGACGTCCTATCCGCCTGGGCTCGCCTGGGACGCGCCGATCGTGCGCTCGACCGTCCCCGACCTGCTCGCGAAGGCCGCCCGCCGGTTCGGACCGCGCCCGGCGCTCGACTTCCGGGGCCGCAAGATCACCTATGCCGAACTGGAGCATGCGGCAGAACGCGTCGCCGCCGCCCTGATCGCGCAAGGGCTGAGGCCCGGCGAGCCCCTGGCACTCTACCTGCCGAACACACCCTATCATCCCTTCGCCTTCCTCGGCGGCGCCAAGGCGGGGCTGCGGATGGTCCATCTCTCGCCCCTCGATGCCGAGCAGGAACTCGTCCACAAGCTCGCCGATTCCGGCGCGCGCACGCTCGTGACGACGAATGTCGGAGGCATGGCGGACAGGGCCCGCGCCCTTCTCGATGCCGGCCACCTCGATCTCGTGATCGTCGGCGAGGACGCGGCCTTCGGCCCGGCACCGCAGCCCGCCGCGGCGATCGAGGAAGGACCGGGCTTCGTCCGCCTGTCGACGCTGACGGACGAGGCGTCCGCTCCGCCGGAATGGCCGCGGATCGGCCCCGACGACATCGCGCTCCTGCAATATACGGGCGGCACGACCGGCAAGCCGAAGGGCGCCATCCTCACCCACGGCAACCTCACCGCCGCCATTTCCATGTACGAGACGTGGTTCCGCGGCATGGGCGGGGATGCGGCGGACGAATGCCGGATGATCTGCGTCCTGCCGCTCTTCCACATCTATGCGCTGACGACGATCCTCCTGCGGGGCCTCGACCGCGGCGCCGAGATCCTGCTGCGCCAGCGCTTCGACGTCGAGACGACCCTGCACGACATCGAAATCGGCCGCGCCACCCATTTCGCCGGGGTGCCGACGATGTGGATCGCCCTCGCCTCGGCACCGGGCATCGAGACGCGCGATTTCTCCTCGCTCGTCTATACCGGCTCCGGAGGGGCCCCCCTCCCCGTCGAGGTCGAGACCCGGTTCGAGCGTCTCACGGGCCATCGCCTCATCGGCGGCTGGGGCATGACCGAGACCTCCCCCGCCGGCACGAACCGCATGGGCATGGGCGCGCGCAAGCCTGGCACGATCGGCGTGCCGCTTCCCGGCATCGAGATCGACATCTGCGCCCTCGACGATCCGCGCCGCGTGCTCGGCATCGGCGAGACCGGCGAATTGCGCATCCGCGGCCTCAACGTCACCCAGGGCTACTGGAAGCGTCCGGAGGAGACCGCCGCGGCCTTCGTCGACGGCTGGTTCCTCGCCGGCGATATCGGCCACATGGACGAGGACGGGTTCTTCTTCATCACGGACCGGAAGAAGGACATGATTATCTCGGGCGGGTTCAACGTGTATCCGCAGGTGATCGAGCAGGCGATCTACCAGCATCCCGCGGTCGAGGAATGCCTCGTCGTCGGCATCCCGGACGGCTATCGCGGCGAGGCCGCCAAGGCCTTCGTCAAGCTGCGCGAGGGCGCGCCTCCATTGACGCTGGAGGCGTTGCAGGCCTTCCTGGGGGACAAGATCGGCCGCCACGAAATGCCCGCCGCCCTCGAAACCCGCCCCGCCCTCCCCCGCACCCCCGTCGGCAAGCTGTCGAAGCTCGAGCTGCGGGCCGAGGAGCGCGAGAAGGCCGCCCGCGACGCGGCCCGGAGGGGCGCGGCGTGAGATCGGCGTCATTGCGAGCGCAGCGAAGCAACCCAGGGTCGGCGCGCCTGCCCCTGGGTTGCTTCGTCGGCTGCGCCTCCTCGCAAAGACGATCAGGAGGATAAGATGGACCTGCGCTTCACCCCCGAGGAGAATGCCTTCCGCGAGGAGATCCGCGCCTTCTTCCGCGAGAACCTGCCCGAGGAGGTTCGTCGGAAGATCGTCGCCGGGAAGCATTTCTCGAAGCAGGAGCTTGTCGATTGGACGCGGGCCCTCAACCGGAAGGGCTGGGCGGTGCCGCACTGGCCCGAGGAATGGGGCGGCACGGGCTGGGATCCGGTCCGGCAGTACATCTTCCTGTCCGAGATGCAGAGCCATCCGGCGCCCCCGCCCCTGCCGTTCGGCGTGAACATGGTCGCGCCGGTCATCTACACCTTCGGCTCGGACGAGCAGAAGAAGCGCTTCCTGCCGCGCATCGCCAATCTCGACGATTGGTGGTGCCAGGGCTTCTCCGAGCCGGGCTCGGGCTCGGACCTCGCCTCGCTCAAGACGCGCGCCGTGCGCGAGGGCGATCATTACATCGTCAACGGCCAGAAGACCTGGACCACGCTCGGCCAATATGCCGACTGGATCTTCTGCCTCGTCCGAACGGACCCGGCCGCGAAGAAGCAGGAGGGCATCTCCTTCCTCCTGATCGACATGACGACGCCCGGCATCACGCTCCGCCCCATCCAGACGATCGATGGCGGGCGCGAGGTGAACGAGGTCTTCTTCGACGACGTGAAGGTGCCGGTCGACAACCTCGTAGGGCAGGAGAACAAGGGCTGGGATTACGCCAAGTTCCTGCTCGGCAACGAGCGCATGAACATCGCCCGCGTCGGCATGACGAAGGAGCGCCTGCGCCGCGTGCGCGAACTCGCCTCGCTCGAACGCGTCGGCGACGTGCCGCTGATCGAGACGCCGCGCTTCCGCGAGAAGCTGGCGGCGGTCGAGATCGAGCTGAAGGCCCTCGAAATGACCCAGCTCCGCGTCGTCGCCGGCGAGCGGAACCGCGAGAAGGGCAAGCCCGATCCCGCAACCTCCGTCCTCAAGATCAAGGGCTCGGAACTGCAGCAGATGACGACGGAGCTCCTGATGGACGTCGTCGGCCCCTATGCCCTGCCCTACGTGCCGGAGGAGGACGACGACGCTCCGGACCTCCCGAACGAGCCGCCGATCGGCCCCGACTACGCCGCGCCGATGGCGCCCGGCTACTTCAACTACCGCAAGGTCTCGATCTATGGCGGCTCGAACGAGATCCAGCGCCAGATCATCGCCAAGGCGATCCTGGGGTTGTGAGGTGATCTCTTGTCATTCCGGGGCTTCGCGAAGCGAAGAGCCCGGAACCCATAAACGCCGGCCTGCGGAATGTATCATGTCTATATCACCGCGAGCCGACGTCACGGGACGCTTTATCTTGGAGTCACGAGCAACCTGTCTCAGAGAATTTGGCAGCACAAGAACAAAGTCTTTCCCGGCTTCTCGGCCAAATATGGAGTGGACCGCCTTGTCTGGTACGAAGCCTACGAACGGATCGACGAGGCGATCTCTCGCGAGAAAGCTCTCAAGAAGTGGCGACGGGATTGGAAACTCCGACTGATCGAGGAGATGAACCCGGACTGGCAGGACCTGTACCTCCTGCTCAATCGCTAGCGTCTATGGGTTCCGGGCTCGGTCCTGCGGCCCGCCCCGGAATGACAGGTGGAGAGACATGGATTTCGATCTCACCGACGAACAGCGCCTGCTCAAGGACAGCGTCGAGCGCTTCGTGGCCGACCGCTACGATTTCGAGCGGCGCAAGGCCTTCCTGGCGGCCGAGGGCGGCTTCAGCCGCGAGAACTGGGCGGCCTTCGCCGAACTCGGGCTCCTCGCCGTGCCCTTCGCCGAGGAGGACGGAGGCATCGGCGGCGGGCCCGTCGAGACGATGATCGTGATGGAGGCCTTCGGGCGCGGCCTCGTCGTCGAGCCCTATCTGCCGACCGTCATTCTCGGTGGCGGCATCCTGCGCCATGCCGCGAGCGCCGAGCAGAAGGCCGACCTGATCCCCCGCATCGCGGGCGGCGAGATCACGCTCGCGCTGGCGCAGATCGAGCGCGGATCGCGCTACGATCTCCATCACGTCGAGACGAGAGCCCGCAAGGACGGCGAGAGCTGGATCATCGACGGCGAGAAGGGCGTGGTCCTCAACGGCGACACGGCCGACACGCTGATCGTCGTCGCCCGCACGGCCGGCACCACGCGCGACGCGGACGGGATCGGGCTGTTCCTGGTCGACGCCAAGGCGCCCGGTGTCTCGCGCCGAGGCTATCCCACGCAGGACGGTCTGCGGGCCGCCGAGATCACCTTCGAGAGCGCGAGGGCCGAGGCCGCGCTCGGCGATCCCGGCAAGGGCCTGCCGATCCTGGCCCGGGTCGTCGACGAGGGCATCGCCGCGATCTGTGCGGAAGCGGTCGGGGTGATGGACCGGATGCGGGACCTCACGGTCGAGTACATCAAGACGCGCAAGCAGTTCGGCGTGCCGATCGGCAGCTTCCAGGTGCTCCAGCACCGCGCCTCGGACATGGTCGTTGCCATCGAGCAGGCGCGCTCGATGGCCTGCTACGCGACGATGATGGCCGCCGAGGAGGACGCGGCGGCGCGCGGCCAGGCCGTCTCCGCCGCCAAGGTTCAGATCGGCCGCTCGGGCCGTTTCGTCGGCCAGCAGGCGATCCAGCTCCATGGCGGGATCGGCATGACGATGGAATACTCCATCGGCCATTACTTCAAGCGCATGACGATGATCGAGACGCTGTTCGGCGATGCCGACCACCATCTCGAGAAGGTCGCGGCGGGCGAGAGCCTGTTCGCGGCGTGAGGACGCGCCGCTGGATCCCTCCCCTCGGGGGAGGGCCGAGTCGAAGCGAAGCTTCGAGCCGGGGTGGGGATACCTCGGCCGGGGCGTCACCCCACCCCGGTCGGCTGGCGCCGACTCGCCCTCCCCTGAGGGGAGGGATCACGCGACAAAGCCGAATGACGAAAGGTTGACGATGCTCTTCCCCATCAGCCCGCGCGCCGAGGAGCTGCGTGACCGTGTGGCCGCCTTCATGGAGGAGCATGTCTATGCGGCCGAGCACGAATACCACGACTACGTCGACAAGCAGGCCGACCGCTGGTGCATCCCGCCGGTGATGGAGGAGCTGAAGCGGAAGGCGAAGGCCGCCGGGCTCTGGAACCTGTTCGTGCCGAAACACCACGATCCGGACGCGCTCTCGAACGTCGACTACGCCATCATCTGCGAGGTGATGGGGCGCTCGCCGATCGGCGCCGAGCCCTTCAACTGCTCGGCTCCCGACACGGGCAACATGGAAACCCTGATCCGCTACGCGACGGACGAGCAGAAGGCGCGATGGCTGACGCCGCTGCTCGAGGGCGAGATCCGCTCCTGCTTCGCGATGACCGAGCCCGCGGTGGCCTCGTCCGACGCGACCAACATCCAGACCGAGATCCGCCGCGACGGCGACGACTACGTCATCAATGGCCGCAAATGGTGGATCACCGGCGCGCCCGATCCGCGCTGCACGATCTCGATCCTGATGGGCAAGACCGATCCCTCCGCCGAGAAGCACCGGCAGCAATCGATGATCCTCGTGCCGATGGACACGCCCGGCATCACCATCGTGCGCCCGCTCACCGTCTTCGGCTATGACGACGCCCCGCACGGCCATGCCGAGATCACCTACGAGAACGTGCGCGTGCCGGCCTCGAACATTCTCCTCGGCGAGGGCCGCGGCTTCGAGATCGCGCAGGGGCGGCTCGGGCCGGGCCGCATCCACCATTGCATGCGCTCGATCGGCGTCGCCGAGCGGGCGCTCGAATCCATGTGCCAGCGGGCGCTCACGCGCCATCCCTTCGGCAAATCCATCGCCGACCAGGGCGTGACGCGCCACCTGATCGCCGAGAGCCGCATGGAGATCGACCAGGCGCGCCTCCTGACGCTCCATGCCGCCCACATGATGGACACGGTCGGCAACAAGGCGGCCCGAGCCGAGATCGCGATGATCAAGGTCGTCGCCCCGAACGTCGCCTGCAAGGTGATCGACCGGGCCATCCAGGTGCACGGCGCCGGCGGCATGAGCCAGGATTTCCATCTCGCCTATGCCTATGCCCGCGCGCGCACGCTCCGCATGGCGGACGGCCCGGACGAGGTGCATCGCGAGACGGTGGCCAAGGTGGAGCTGAAGAAGCATGCCGGCGCCAATACCGGGGGGCGGCATTGAGGGTGGCACACACCGCCCCTTCCTTCTCCCCTTGCGGGAGAAGGTGGCCCCCGGGCTTGTCCCGGGGGTCGGATGAGGGGTCGCGCCCTGCCATTTCCGGCCCGGCGGCGGCCGCCCCTCACCCGGTCGCCGCCTGCCGGCGGCGCTCGACCTCTCCCGCAAGGGGAGAGGTGGGAGCGGCAGCATGACCCTCCCCTCCCCCCAAGGCGGCCACCCGACCGAGGCAGAGGACGCCCCCGAGGCCCTGTCGGAGACCGTGCCGGTCCGCGAGGCGCATCGCTTCGACACGACGCGACTCGAGGAGCTTCTCGGCGATCGGCTGGGCGCGCGCCTCGTCGAGCTGCGCCAGATGCGGGGCGGCCAGTCGAACCCGACCTTCCTCCTCGTCACCGACAGGGGCGAGTTCGTGCTGCGCAAGCAGCCGCCGGGCGATCTTCTGCCCTCCGCCCACGCGGTCGACCGCGAATTCCGCGTGCAGGAGGCGCTGGCGCAGACCGACGTGCCGGTGCCGAAGGTCCTGCTCTTCACCGAGGACCGGTCGGTCATCGGCACGCCGTTCTACCTGATGGAGCGCCTCAAGGGCCGGATCTTCTGGTCGCCGACCCTGCCGGAGGTGCCGCGCGAGAACCGGGCCGCGATCTACGAGGGGATGGTCGATGCCCTCGCCCGGCTGCACAAGGCCGATTGGAAGGGGATCGGGCTCGAGACCTACGGCCGCCCCGGCAACTACTTCGCGCGCCAGATCGGACGCTGGTCGAAGCAATGGCAGAATTCGCGGACGCGCGAGAACCCGGCCATCGACAAGCTGGCCGAATGGCTGCCGCGCAACATCCCGGACAGCGAGGAGATCGCCATCTGCCACGGCGATTTCCGCATCGACAACATGATCTTCCACCCCTCGGAGCCGCGCGTCATCGGCATCCTCGACTGGGAGCTGTCGACGCTCGGCCATCCGCTCGCCGACCTCGCCTATAATTGCCTGCCCTTCATCAACCCTCCGGCCGCATTCCGGGGCATGGCGGGGCTGGACCTTGCCGCGCTCGGCATCCCGACGATGGATGCGTATGTCGGGATGTATCAGGCGCGCACGGGCCGCACGGATTCCGTCACGCCCTTCCACCTCGCCTTCTCGCTCTTCCGCCTGGCGGTGATCCTCGAAGGCGTGATCGCCAGGGGCAGGCAGGGCAACGCCTCCTCCGCCGATGCCTCGTCCCACGGCGAGCGGGCGACGCTGCTGGCGGACCGGGGCTGGGAGCTGGTGTCGTGAGGACCGCCCCCACATCCGCTTCTCCCCTTGCGGGAGACGTCGAGTTGCGCGTCAGCGCAACCGGATGAGGGGCCAAGGAAACATGCCGTCGGCAGCCGCCCACCCCTCCCCTTCGCCGCCCACCCCGTCCCGCTGCGCGGGCGGGGTCCCCTGGGCGGCTCCGCCCGGTCGCCTGCTTCCGCAGGCGACTCGACCTCTTCCGCAAGGGGAGAGGCAGGAAGCGATCAGATGACCCATCCCTTCTCCCTCGCCGGCAAGGTTGCGATCGTCACGGGCTCCTCGCGCGGCATCGGGCGCGCGACGGCGGAGCTGCTGGCGAAGCTCGGCGCGAAGGTCGTGGTGTCGAGCCGCAAGGCCGAGGCCTGCGAGCCCGTCGCCGAGGCGATCCGCGCGGCCGGCGGCGACGCCACGGTGATCGCCTGCAATATCGGCCGCAAGCCCGAGGTCGAAGCGCTCGTCGCCCGCACCGAGGCCGAGGTCGGGCCTCCCGACATCCTCGTCTGCAACGCGGCCGTGAACCCGTTCTACGGCCCGTTGAGCGAGCTGCCGGACGAGGCTTTCGACAAGATCATGGCCTCGAACGTGAAGTCGAACCTCTGGCTCGCGCGGCTCGTCCTGCCCGGGATGGCGGCGCGGGGCGGCGGCGCGATCGTCATCGTCTCGTCGATCGCCGGCCTTCGCGCGAGCGAGAATATCGGCGCCTATGGCATCTCGAAAGCGGCCGACTTCTCCCTCGCCCGCAGCCTCGCGGCAGAATGGGGGCCGCAGAACGTGCGCGTGAACTGCGTCGCGCCGGGCCTCGTGAAGACCGATTTCGCGAAAGCGCTGTGGGATGACGAGGAGCGGCTTGCGCTCCGCAACGCGACGACGCCGCTCCGCCGCATCGGCGAGCCGCACGAGATCGCCCCGGTCGTCGCCTTCCTCGCCTCCCCCGCGGCCAGTTTCGTCACCGGACAGGTCGTCGTCGCCGATGGCGGCGTCACGGTCGCGTGAGGTCGTCCATCGCCACCCTGATCTTGAGGTTCGGCTCCATCCGCTCGTGCAGGACACGAAGGATCAGGACCGTGCTCTCGCCCGCCGCCGGCACGCGGTAATAGACGATATGGGACGCAGACCTTCGCCTCCGGGACGCCAGGCTGACATGCAGCGAACGTGTCGAACGACTGATGTCCGGGCATGGTTGGGAGCCGGGGCGTTCAGGCTCCTCGGCAGCGAGCTCGAACGCCCGCGCCATCATTGCAGCGTATCGCGTCGCCTGGGCCGGGCCGAACGTGTCCCGCGACTCCCGAAGGATGGCCGCCAGGTCCCGTTCCGCGTGCTTCGACAGACGCCACGTCACGGAACGGCCTCAGCGTCGGCCTTCGGCCAGAACCTCCTGAAGGATGTCGTCGACCGACCTGTCGGAAATGCGTCCTGCCTCGACGTCGTCGATACCTGCCTGGACTGCCGCCTTCAGAAGGGCAGCCTTCTCGCTCTCCTGGGCCCGCTCGTAGGCCAACATCCGCAAGCCATCGCGAACGAGCTCGCTTGCCGAAACATACCGTCCGCTTTGGACCTCGCTTTGAACGAAATCCGCCATCTCCGCAGTCAGGCTGACATTCATCGTCGGCATTGAACGCTCCTCCATGGAAGGAAAGGCCTTTGGCAAAGATTGTCAACACTCCGCCAAGCGATCAGGCGCCTTGGCGCCGCATCCTCGACGGTCGCCTCGCCATCCCGGTGATCGGCTCGCCGCTCTTCATCGTCTCGAACCCGAAACTCGTCATCGCCCAGTGCAAGTCGGGGATCGTCGGCTCCTTCCCGGCCCTGAACGCGCGGCCGGCCTCGCTCCTCGACGAATGGCTGCACGAGATTCAGGAGGAGCTCGCCGCGCATGACGCGAAGCATCCTGACCGGCCGGCAGCGCCCTTCGCCGTCAACCAGATCGTCCACCGCTCGAACGGCCGCCTCGAGCAGGATCTCGCCGTCTGCGAGAAGCACAAGGTCCAGATCGTCATCACCTCGCTCGGCGCGCGGGTCGAGCTGAACGACGCCGTCCACGCCTGGGGCGGCATCACGATGCACGACGTCATCAACCAGACCTTCGCGCGCAAGGCGATCGAGAAGGGAGCCGACGGGCTGATCGCAGTCGCCGCGGGAGCCGGCGGCCATGCGGGCACGATCTCCCCCTTCGCCTTGATCGCCGAGACGCGCGAATGGTTCGACGGCCCGATCGCGCTGTCGGGCGCCATCTCGACGGGCCGCGCCGTCCGGGCAGCCGAACTGATGGGCGCCGATTTCGCCTATATCGGCTCGCCCTTCATCGCGACCGAGGAGGCCAACGCCCCCGAGCGCTACAAGCAGATGATCGTCGACAGCCAGGCATCGGACATCGTCTATTCGAACGTCTTCACGGGGGTGGACGGCAACTACCTCGCCCCTTCCATCGCCGCCGCGGGCATCGACCCCTCGAAGCTCGGCGAACTCGAAGCCGTCACGATGGATTTCGCCAATCGCGAGAAGACGCGCGATCAGAAGGCGTGGAAGGACATCTGGGGGGCCGGCCAGGGCATCGGCGCCGTCAAGGCCGTCACGCCCGCCGCCGACCTCGTCGGCCGGCTCGCGCGGGAATATGGCGAGGCCGTCCGGGCGGAGCGACGCATCGCGCTTCGCCCCGCCTCGGATGGCGACGCGGCCAGCGCAGCGTGAACGCGCCGCGAGCCCGTCCCCCCGAGGCCGGGGGCGGACGCATTCTCCGGCGGCGCGACGCCGGAGACATCTGCCATCGGCCGGGCCGCGATGGCAGACGGCCAACCTGCCCCCGATCGCAGACCGAGCCAGCCGAATGAACCGCACTCTTCTCGCCGTCCTCGTCCTGGGCGCGATCGCGTTCTCCGCTCCCCGAGCCGCAGCCCAATCCGCGCCGGAGGGCAGCGCCCCTCCTCCCCCGGAGGATCTCTTCGCGTTCTCGGCCGGAGCCCGCTTCGTGCAAAAGCCGGCGGATGCCGATTATGCGGACATGGCCTACACGCCTTACGCCCTGATCGACGAAACGCCGTCCAGCGAGACGCGGGCGGACGGGGGCAAGCCCGCGACCTATGTGCTCGAACTGCCGGAGAAGACCGAGCTGTCGACCATCGTCTTCGACAGTGCCGGCATGGGCATTCCGGAGAAGTCGGTCAAACGGCTGACGGTGGAGGTCTCGGACGCCTCGCCGGGGAGCGGCTTCGCGCCCGTCCTCGACGTGGAACTGGCTGCCGACACGAACGATCAGCGGTTCGAGCTGGAGAGGAAGCCGGTTGGCCGCTGGGTCAGGCTGACCTTTCTCAGCAACCACGGCGCCGAGAACTACGGCATGACCGGCTTCCGCGGCTATGGCCGCCAGCTGACCGCCGACGCCGGCATCCAGGACGTCAGCGGAACCTATGAGGGTGCGAGCGGCTGGGGCCGCGTCCGCCTGAAGCAGGAGGGTACGCGCGTCGTCGGCTGCTTCGACTACCGCTCCGGCCTGATCGCGGCCGGCGTGGAGGGGCGCCTGCTCAAGGGCGAGATGATCGAGCACGAGGACGATGGCCGGGTCGCGAAGCGCTCCCTGGCGCTCTTCGCCTTCGCCCCCGGCAACACGTCGCTCTTCGCGCTCAGCCGCTCAACCGAGTCCAATCCCGATTATGGCTACGACGCCTTCTGGAGCGCGACCAAGCGATCGAACGACATCGGCGACTGCCCGGGCATCAAGGGCTGGAAAACCGCGGCGGCCGGCTCACAGCTCGAAAGGACCCTGCAATCCGCCGGCCGCGCACGGCTCGACGGGATCAATTTCGACTTCAACTCCGCGACGATCCAGCCGATTTCGCATCGATTTCTGGATCAGGTCGCCGACTTGCTGCGCCTCCGGAGCGAGTGGCGCATCCTACTCGAAGGCCACACCGACAATGTCGGTTCCGAAGCCTTCAACATGGATCTCTCGACGCGTCGGGCCGCGGCCGTCCGCTCCTATCTGTCGGGGAAGGGCGTCGACATCCAGCGGCTGAGCGCGACCGGGATCGGTTTCGGACGACCCGTCGCCTCGAACGAGACGCAGGCCGGACGAGCCCAGAACAGGCGGGTCGAGATCATCCGGGAGGAGGCGCGTTAACGCCGCTCGAGGCTCGTGCGAGCGGCCTCTTTCGCCGCCAGCAGCGGAGCCGCCGGCTCAGCCCGCCGCAGCCGCGAGGGCGGGCGCCGCGGCCGAGCCGCGCAGGCCGGCCGCGATGTCGCGGTTGATGCGGATGAGAGCCGCGAGCTTCTCCGGGGCCGGCTCTGCCATGACGGAGATGGTGCGCTGGAAGATGAAGCCGGCGAGGCTCGCGATCGCGACCTTGATGCCGTCGGGCAGCGGATTGGTCGGTTCGGTCGCCGAGGTCGAGAGGATCGTCCAGATGCGGCGGTTATAGGTCAGGGCGGGCACCAGAGCCTGATCGGCTGTATGCCATTCGTCGCCGACGACCTGGAGCCGATAGGCGGCTTTGAGCAGCAGGCTGGCTTCAAGCTCTCTTGGCGACTGCGTGATCTGGGCCGTACGCGCGTAGCTCGCTGCCGCGTTCTGCATGAGACAACAACTCCCCCTCGTAGGCGACAAGCGCACGCGCAGCCCGGAGGGCTTTGTAATACTCGCCTTCGAGAACCAGTTCGTTAACGTCGTTGACCAGGGACAGCGCGCTCGGCGCCGCGCCGAGAAAATCCGTGACCATCTTGAAGTAGAGATCCTGATGGCCCACGACGTCGGGGTTGAGATACATCAACTGCAGCGCGAGATAGATGTTCTTCGCCGGCGTATCGGCCGTGGCGGGCGTCAGGATGTCCTTCTCCCGCAGGATGGGGGCGTCGCCCTCGATGTAGAAGCGGATCCGCGCGTCGCCGTTCGTGATGACGGCGGTGCCGATGATGATCCGCTCGTTCGGCTTGAGTTCGACCTTGAGGGCCATGTCGCCGCCCTCAGCCGAAGAGCTTGAGGACGGACT
Source organism: Enterovirga rhinocerotis (assembly GCF_004363955.1). Taxonomy (GTDB): domain Bacteria; phylum Pseudomonadota; class Alphaproteobacteria; order Rhizobiales; family Beijerinckiaceae; genus Enterovirga; species Enterovirga rhinocerotis. The sequence continues at coordinate 294,175 of NZ_SNZR01000011.1, read as the reverse complement.
GGTCCGCCTGCGCCGCGAGGGATAGCGCCGTCTGGGACAATTGCTGGCGGGTCTGCAGGGCGAGAAGGTTTGCGCCTTCCTCGTTCGAATCGGCGAGGACGAGGTTGTCGGCTCCCGATTTCAGGGTCGTCATCATGCTCTTGGTGAAGTCCTGACGGGACTGCACCACGGCGAGGTTCGAGCCCAGCGTCGACGCCATCGAGCGCAGCGTGTTCAGCGCGGTCGTCAGCGCCTCGTCCGCGTTGGCGAGGTCGATGTCGTTCTGGAAGTTGGTCGAGCCGACGACGGTCGCGTTGGCGGCGGACTGGATCCCGAGGGAATCGGCCGTGATCGTGAAGCCTTGGATGTCGATCGTGTTGCGGGCCGCCCCCGTCTTCTCGTTGAAGACGATCTTCAGCATGTTCCCGCCGAGCAGGTTCGTGCCGTTATAGCCCGTGTCCTGAGCGAGCTTGCCCATCTGCGTGCGCAGATTGTTGAACTGGTCGATCAGCCCGGTGCGGATGGCGGAATTCGCCGTGGCGCTGACGCCGGTGCCGAGCGCCGTCACGTCGGCCGCGGCGAAGCCGAGATTGTCGGTCCCGTCATTCGTTCCGATGGCGGATTCGACCCGGAAGCTGAGCGCGTTCGATCCCGTCCCCGTGACCGAGAACTTGCCGGTCGAGTCGACGCTCGCCGTCGCGATGCCCGACTTGTTGATCTCGGAGACGAGATCGCGAACCGTCATGTTCGCGTTCGTCTGGAACTGGTAGGTCGTGTTTCCCGCCTGGACGGTGACGTAGGAATTGGCCGCGATGCCTAGGGCGCCGGACGATGTGGTCGTCGCCGGAGCCAGGGCCCCTTCGAGCTTCTTGTTGAGCGCGACGTCCTGCGGGGTCTGGTTGATGCTGACGCCTTCGGACCCGAGCGAGGTCGCACCGATGCGGCTCGGACGGTTCTGGGCGGCCTCGTTGAGCGCCTGGCGGATGGTCGCCTGGGCCGACTGCACGAGCTTCGTGATGGCGTCGATGCCGGAGGAGGCGGCCTGGATCGTCTGGATGCCGTTCGAGATTCCGTCGAGGAGCCCCGACAGCAGGTTGGCCCGATTGCTGAGCGTCGCCGAGGTGAAATAGTTCACCGGATCGTCGAGCGCCGTGTTCACCTTCTTGCCGGTGGCGAGACGAAGCTGCGTCTTCTCGGCGAGTCGGGTGGTGTCCTGGAGCGAGAGCAGGTTCTGCCGCACCCCGTTCGAGAGAACGATATTGCTCATCGTCTGGGCCCCTGGCGCGCGAGTCGAGCGCGGACTCCTTCCGGAATGGGGCGAAGATGATTTGCTAACCCTAATGCGTGGTTAACGCGGGCCGCACGGGTGAAGAAAATATGAAGGGCGGCCGGGGTGAGCCCCAGCCGCCCTTCGGATCGACCGACCGATCCGCGCCCGGATCAGAAGAGGCGCAGGACCGCCTGATCGGCCTGGGCGGACATCGACAGAGCCGTCTGGGACAGCTGCTGGCGGGTCTGCAGGGCCAGGAGGTTGGCGCCCTCTTCGTTGGTGTCGGCGTTGACGAGGTTGTCGGCACCGATCTTCAGCGTGTCGATCAGGGACTTCGAGAAGTCCTGACGGGTCTGCACGACCGAGAGGCTGGCGCCGAGGGTCGAGGAGAGCGAGGACAGCGAGGACAGGGCGTTGGTCAGCGAGTCCGACGCCGCCGCCAGGGACGAGTCGTTCTGGAAGTTGACGTTCCCGGCCACCGCGCCGTTCGAGGCCTCGACGATGCCGAGGTTGGCCGAGGAAACCGTCGAGCCCTGAACGTCGAGCTTGCTCTGGTTCGAACCGGTCTTCTCGTTGAACACCACCTTCAGCTTGTCGCCGCCGAGGAGGTTCGTGCCGTTGAAGCCCGAATCCTTGGCGAGCTGATCGAGCTGCGTGCGGACGTCGTTGAACTGCTGCACGAGGTTGGCGCGCACCGACGAATTGCCGGTCGCCGCGATGCCGGCGGAGGCGTCCGTCGCCACGAGACCGAGCTTGGTGTTGAGCGTGCCGGCGGCGGCATCCGTCTTGGCGGCGGCATCCGTCGCACCCGAGCCGATACCGACCTTCAGCGTGTCCGAACCCGAGCCCTTGATCGTCAGCTTGCCGTTCGAATCCACCGAGGCGGAAGCGAGGCCGGAGCTGTTGATCGTGTTGACGAGGTCACGGACCGTCGCGCCGGCCGACAGGCTCGCCTGGAAGGTCGTGTTGCCCGCGCTCACCGAGACCGCGACGCTGGTGTTGGTCGAGGTGTCGATGCCGACATCGCCGGCCGTCGTGGCGGTCGCCGCATCCGCGGTCGCGTCGGCGCCGAAGATGGCCTTGTCGAGCGCGATGTCCTGGAGGCTCTTGTTGGTCGCCGTGACTTCGGCGCCGGTCGCCAGAGGCGCGGTCGTCGAGTTGATGACGGGGTTGTTGGTGGCCGCGTCGGACTGGGCCTGCTTGATCGTCGATTGCAGCGACTTCACCAGCTTGGTGATGCCGTCGATGCCGTTCGAGGCAGCCTTGATGGTCTGGATGGAGTTGGAAATGCCGTCCAGGAGGCCGGAGAAGGCGTCCGCCCGGTTGTTGAGGCCCGCCGCGGTGAAGAAGTTGGTCGGGTTGTCGATCGCCGAGTTGACCTTCTTGCCGGTGGCGAGGCGGTTCTGCGACGTCTGGGCGAGAGCAGCGGTGGAGTTGAGGGACTGCAGCGACTGGCGCACGCCAGCGGAGAGAGAGATAGCCATGATGTGACCCTTTCTGGTCGACTGCCTTCTGGCCACCCAAGCCATTCTGGCCGGATGTGTCGGCACGATCCCGCGCCAATCCGTAAGAACCGGTAAAAGTGCCGCGGCCCCGCGCGGAGCAGCCGCCGCGACGCCGGATCATGGTGAAGAAAGGCTTGAGAGGCCGGACCGCCGTCAGGCCAGTTCGTCCGCCTGCAATCCTTCGCAGGCGATGTCGGGCAGCCCGCGCTCATAGGCCCGAAGGCGAAGCAGCACCTCCACCGGCACCTGGCCCGCGGGGGCGCCCGAGCGCAGGTCGAAGGCTTGCACGATCACGTGGCCGGTCGCGAGATCGGTCGAGACGCGGCGCTCGATGGCGTCGGATGGCGGCGCGCGCCGAGGATCCGGCTCGGCATGGGGGGATGGCGGCGGCTCGGCGACGGCGATCGCGGGCAGTTCGGGGCGGATGAGCTTCGCCGCCTCGATCCGCGGGACCTCCCCCGTCCCCGGCAGGACGGGGATCCTGACGACGGGCCCGATATCCACCGGCACCTCCAACGCTGCAGCCTCCTGCCGCATCGTCGGTCGTTATGCACGCAGCGCGTGAATCACAGGTATAAAGACGGGGTTAACGAGCCGGGAACGGCATTGGCTCGTTTCGAGTCAGAATCGCCGCGAATAGACGAGCGGCGAGCCGGTCGCCGGCTGCGGCGTCGAGACCCCGTAGCCTGCCGGGCGGCTCTGCCTCGCCATCTCGTCCGCGACACCTTTCACGAGCCCCTCGGAGACGGCCCGCGCCGTCGCGATCACGGCCTGGTTCCGCTCGAGGGCCGCCCTAAAGCCGCGATGGGCGTGCCTCAGCCGCCCGGCGGCCTCCGGCGCGAACCGGGCCAGCGCGACCGCATTGGCCCGCACGAGTTCGAGCCCGCGCAGATAACCGGCGGCGAGGTCGCTCTTGCGCTCCTCCCGCGACAGCGCCGATCGGATGCGCCCGGACGACAGGTCCTCGGTCTCCGCGTCGAGCACCGATTCGAGCTCGGCGATCGTGCCGGCAAAGGCGGCAAGAACGCGTTCGGCCTCTTCCGGTCCGCCGATGGACGGACGCTCGCGGCCCAGTTGCGGCTGCATCGTCAGCCCTCCTGGAGCTTGAGCATCTGGCGGTAGACGGAATCCGCGATCCCGACGCCGCCGGATTTCACGATCTCGCCGGCATATTCCTTGACCAGCATGGAGCGGTAGACGCCGCCCCCGTCATGGCCGCCGCCGAGGGGGCCCGCATCGCCGGCATTCTCGGTCAGGCGCTCGAGCGCCTGTTCGAGGAACATCGTCTCGAAATCCTGGGCTGTCTTCTTGATCTTGTCCTTCTGGCCCGCGGAGGCGACCGATTTGACGAGATCGGTCGCGATGCCGCTCGCGACGTCGCCTGCGATCGAAAGCCCGATCATGGCAAGGGGAGCCACCATCACATCACCTCGATATCGGCCTGGAGGGCGCCTGCGGCCTTGATGGCCTGGAGAATGGAAATCATGTCGCGCGGGCCGATGCCGAGGGCGTTGAGCCCGTCGACCAGCTCGCGCAGGGTCACGCCTTCCCGCACGATGGCGAGCTTGTTCGCGTCGCCCGTATCGACCTTCACGCGCGTGCGCGGCACGACGGCCGTGGTGCCGCGCGTGAAGGGCACGTCCGGCTGGCTCACCTCGGGCGCCTCGCTGATCGTGACGGTGAGATTGCCCTGCGCCACGGCGACCTGCGACACCCGCACGTCGCGGCCCATCACGATGATGCCCGAGCGCTCGTCGATGACGATGCGCGCGGTCTGGTCGGGCTCGACGCGGAGCTGCTCGATCTCGGTCAGGAGCTGCACCATGTTGCCCCGGAATTTCGGCGGGATGGTGAGGTTGACGGTCGAGGGGTCGACGGGCTCTGCCGAATCCTGGCCGAGATAGTCGTTGATCGAGGAGGCGATGCGCTTCGCGGTCGTGAGGTCCGGGTTGCGCAGCGACAGACGCAGCGCCCGCTGGGCGTTCAGCTTGAACTCGATCTCGCGCTCGATCAGGGCGCCGCTCGCGATCCGCCCGACGGTGGGCACGCCCCGCGTGATCTTGGCCGCCTCGCCCTCGGCCTGGAATCCGGCGATGGCGACGGAACCCTGCCCGACGGCATAGACCTCGCCATCCGCCCCCAGCAGGGGCGTGACCAACAGCGTGCCGCCCTGGAGCGACTTCGCATCGCCGAGCGCCGAGACCGTGACGTCGAGACGCGTGCCCTGGGTCTGGAAGGCCGGCAGGCTCGCCGTCACCATGACCGCCGCGACATTCGCCGTCCGCATGGTCGCGCCGCGCGTGTTGACGCCGAGCCGCTCCAGCATGGCCTGGAGGGATTGCTTGGTGAAGGGCGCGTTGTTGAGCGTGTCGCCCGTGCCGTTGAGGCCGACGACCAGGCCGTAGCCGACGAGGTTGTTGGTTCGCACGCCCTCCACCTGGGCGAGGTCCTTCACCCGGGACAGAGCGGCGGCCGGCACAGCCGCTCCGAGGGTCCAGGCGAGCGCCCAGGCAAAAGCCAGCAGCGTGGCGGCGATCCGGCGGCGAGGGCGAAGGCGCGTGAACATCGCCTTCCCACTCGCCAAGCCCGTGCCATGCGAGAGCCACCATAAATCATTGTTTTCGTTGATCTTATGAAAGCATTAACGATCACCGTCCGGTCGTTTTCGCAGCCCGGCCGGCAGGTTCTGCCGGGTTCTTGACGACCTGTTAACCATGTCTGCGCGATCTCTGGGCTCGTCCTCCTCGAGCGCGGATCCGCCACGATGCACATCGACGCCCGCATCCTTGCGCCGGCCGTGCCGTTCGCCGCGGCCCTCCCGGCCCTCCGGACGACAGGCCCGCGCTTCTCGCTCGCCGCCGATAGCGCACGCGGCGCGGCGCCCCAGCGCTCGGCCGCGCCGCTCGCGACACTCGACGCCATCCTGATGCTTCAGGAGGAGGACCCGCGCGAGCGCCGCGGCCGCCAGGCCAAACGCGGCCAGGATCTCCTCGCCGGTCTCGACCACCTGAAGGCCGGCCTCCTTGCCGGACGCCTGTCCCCCGCCGACCTCGAATCCCTCTCGGCGATCCTCGCGGCCGGCGCCGGACCGACCGGCGATGCCGGCCTCGACGAGACCATCGCGGCGATCGAATTGCGGGTGAAGGTGGAGTTGGCGAAGCTCGGGCGGGCCTGATCGTTCGGGCTCCGGAGAGCGTCACGGCGAACAAGCGGCGGACCGACGGGACGACGAACGGCGATGCCGGCCTGCTGCATCCCGCGGCTCAGACCATGCGCGATGCGACGTCGTTGATCCACTCCGTGCCGCGATCCTCGTAGTCGAACCACACGCGATCCCACGACCGAAGCCCCTGCCGCTGCATCTTCCAGGCCTTGCCCGGGGTGTAATGCATGAGCATGATCTTCGTCCGGACGGCCGAAAAGAAATCCTCGCCGAGAGACGCGAACAGCCTGCGCCGCGCGTTGAACCAGATCGGCAACCGCATGTAGGAAAATCCGCGATCCCGGACGATCTGCGTCGTGAGGGATTGCTCGTTCGGAAACGATTTCCTCGACCCGATCTCGATCGCCTGCTCCATGAGGTCGTCCGAGATCGATCGTCCTTGCAGGCAGACGAATCCGGAATTGATCCCCTCGATCTTTGTGACGACCGCTTCTCCGTATTCATCGACGTAGTCGAAGGCCGTCTGCGGATAGCCGTCCGGCCGTGGCTCAGCCCCGATCGGGAAGACGCCGGCCCCGAACTCCCGGACCGCCTTGAACTCCTGCGGCGCGTACAACGTCGCCTCGTCCACAGGGTTCAGACAGAGCATGTCCGCATCGATGAAGACGTGCCGGTAGAAGCCTCGCGGCCGGAAGATCGCAAGCTTGAGGAAGGTGAACTTCGGCGCGAACGAGGTCGACAAGCCGGTGGGTATGCGATCGCCGCGGATCGTGGAGAATTTCCTCAAGTGATCGTCGTCCATGAATTCGATGTCACGGGCGATCGATCGGATGAACCTGTCGTCTCGGACGACCGGATCGTTCGTGACGACGATGATCGGGCAGCCCGCGAAGCTGCCATGGACATGAAGCGAATACTGAAGGACCTTCAGAGGCCTCAGGAATTCTGCATCGAGCACGTATATCAGCGCGGTCTCGCCGCCCGCACGACCGCCTTCGGCCCCGGTATGCTCCATCCCTGCTTCCCACGCCCCGGACCGCGATCGCGCATCAACTCAAAGCATAAGTGCCGTCGGCACAAAAGAGCAGTATTGGAGCGACGGACAGCTTCCGGGTGGCGGGCCGAAGCCGGCAGGCCGTCATCCCACCCCCCGCGCCATCCCCGCGCGGAGAGCCCCGACACGCCCGCCTTTCCGATCCGGACGAGCTCCGCCGGACCCGCCTTTCCACCTTCCCGCACCGCAGCGCCTTGCACCCCCGAAACCCGCATGTTACGGCAGCGCCGCGCTGACGGGGCCCGTCCTGCGCTCCATCCCGACTTGGCGAAAACGCGGGATGCGCCCAGCCTTTTTGCAGGGCGCACTCGCGACAGGCGACGACGAGAGACAGGTGGCTGAGACAAAGGCGAGCGACAATCCTGGCGTTTCCGGCGTGGCCGGACGCTATGCCTCGGCGCTGTTCGAACTGGCGCGCGAGGAACGAGCGATCGACACCGTCGGCCGCGATCTCGACCGATTCTCCGCCCTGATCGACGGCAGCGACGATCTTCAGCGGCTGATCAAGAGCCCGGTCTTCTCCGCCGACGAGCAGGAGAAGGCGATCGGGTCGATCCTGGACAAGGCGGGAATCGGCGGAATCGCCGGCAGCCTGATCCGCCTCGTGGCGCAGAAGCGCCGCCTCTTCGTCTTGCCGGGCATCATGCGCGACTTCCGCGCATTGGTCGCGCACAGCAAGGGCATCGTTCCGGCCGAGGTTCGCCTCGCCGAAGCCCCCTCCTCCAAGGTTCTGGACGACATCAAGGCCGCCGTCCGCGAGATGGCCGGCTCGGATGTCGACCTCAACGTCAAGATCGATCCCTCGTTGATCGGCGGCCTCGTCGTAAAGGTCGGCAGCCGCATGGTCGACGCATCCCTGAAGACCAAGCTCAACGCCATCCGCGTTGCGATGAAAGAGGCCCGGTGATGGATATCCGCGCCGCCGAAATCTCGGCGATCCTGAAGGAGCAGATCAAGAATTTCGGCCAGGAGGCCGAGGTTTCCGAGGTGGGCCAGGTCCTGTCGGTCGGCGACGGCATCGCGCGCTGCTACGGGCTCGACAACGTCCAGGCGGGCGAGATGGTCGAGTTCGAATCCGGCGTCCGCGGCATGGCGCTGAACCTCGAGCAGGACAATGTCGGCATCGTCGTGTTCGGCTCCGACCGTGAGATCTCCGAGGGCCAGACGGTCAAGCGGACCGGCGCCATCGTCGAGGTTCCGGTCGGCAAGGGCCTGCTCGGCCGCGTCGTCGACGCCCTCGGCAACCCGATCGACGGCAAGGGCCCGATCGTCTCGACCGAGATGCGCCGCGTCGACGTCAAGGCGCCGGGCATCATCCCGAGGAAGTCGGTGCACGAGCCGATGGCGACCGGCCTCAAGGCCGTCGACGCGCTCATCCCCGTCGGCCGCGGCCAGCGCGAGCTGATCATCGGCGACCGTCAGACCGGCAAGTCGGCGATCGCGCTCGACACCATCCTGAACCAGAAGCCGCTCAACGCCGAAGGCGCCCCGGAGAGCCAGAAGCTCTACTGCGTCTACGTCGCCGTCGGCCAGAAGCGCTCCACCGTCGCCCAGTTCGTGAAGGTGCTGGAAGAGAACGGCGCGCTCGAGTACTCGATCATCGTCGCGGCCACCGCTTCGGACCCGGCCCCGATGCAGTTCCTGGCGCCCTTCTCGGGCTGCGCCATGGGCGAGTTCTTCCGCGACAACGGCATGCACGCCGTGATCACCTATGACGACCTCTCCAAGCAGGCCGTCGCCTACCGCCAGATGTCGCTGCTGCTGCGCCGCCCGCCGGGCCGCGAGGCCTATCCGGGCGACGTCTTCTACCTGCATTCGCGCCTTCTGGAGCGCGCGGCCAAGCTGAACGACGACAACGGCGCCGGCTCGCTGACGGCTCTGCCGATCATCGAGACCCAGGCGAACGACGTCTCGGCCTACATCCCGACCAACGTGATCTCGATCACGGACGGCCAGATCTTCCTCGAGACCGACCTCTTCTACCAGGGCATCCGCCCGGCGGTGAACGTCGGTCTCTCGGTCAGCCGCGTCGGCTCGGCCGCCCAGACCAAGGCGATGAAGAAGGTCGCCGGCAAGATCAAGGGCGAGCTCGCGCAGTACCGCGAGATGGCCGCCTTCGCGCAGTTCGGCTCCGACCTCGACGCGACGACGCAGCGCCTCCTCAACCGCGGCGCGCGCCTGACCGAACTCCTGAAGCAGCCGCAATTCTCGCCGCTGAAGATGGAAGAGCAGGTCGCGGTGATCTGGGCCGGCACCAACGGCTTCCTCGACCCGCTCCCGGTGTCCAAGGTCCGCGCCTTCGAGGACGGCCTCCTCGGCCTCCTGCGCTCGAAGCATGCGGACCTTCTCGACGCCATCCGCGACAGCCGGGACCTCTCGGCCGACAGCGAGAAGACGCTGCGCGGCGTGGTCGAAGGCTTCGCCAAGACCTTCAGCTGATCGGCTGAAACCTCAACCTCATCCTGAGGTGCCGGCCCCCGGGCCGGCCTCGAAGGATGGTCCAGTGGGCACGGGAGAGGTCGAGCGTGCTTCGAGGCCGCCGGACGAGCCGGCGGCACCTCAGCATGAGGACCGGATGAAGAACCTGAGATGCCGAGCCTAAAAGACCTCCGCAACCGCATCGCCTCGGTCAAGGCGACCCAGAAGATCACCAAGGCCATGCAGATGGTCGCGGCGGCGAAGCTTCGCCGCGCGCAGCAGGCGGCGGAAGCCGCCCGCCCCTTCGCCGAGCGCATGTCGAAGGTGATGGCCAATCTCGGGGCCGGCATCACGATCGGACCGGAGAGCCCGCGGCTCCTCGCCGGCACCGGCGCCGACAAGACCCATCTCCTCATCGTCGCCACGGCCGAACGCGGCCTCTGCGGCGCCTTCAACTCGTCCATCTCCCGCCTCGCGCGCGACCATGCCCAGCGCCTCATGGCCGAGGGCAAGACGGTCAAGATCCTGTGCGTCGGCAAGAAGGGCTACGACATCCTGCGCCGCCAGTTCGGCCAGCAGATCATTGAGCTCGTCGACCTGCGGTCGGTCAAGCAGGTCGGCTTCACCGAAGCCGAGATGATCGCGAGCAAGGTCCTGGCCCTGTTCGAGGCCGGCGAGTTCGACGTCGCGACGCTCTTCTACTCGCGCTTCAAGTCGGTCATCTCGCAGGTGCCGACCGCGCAGCAGATCGTGCCGGCCGAGCTCGGCACGAGCACCGCCGACTTGGACGCCAACGAGGCGATCTACGAATACGAGCCGGATGAGAACGAAATCCTGGCGAACCTCCTGCCCCGCAACGTCGCGGTTCAGATCCTGCGCGCCCTCCTCGAGAATGCGGCCTCCGAACAGGGCGCCCGCATGAGCGCGATGGACAACGCGACCCGCAACGCGGGTGACATGATCAAGAAGCAGACCCAGATCTACAACCGTTCGCGTCAGGCCATGATCACCAAGGAGCTGATCGAGATCATCTCCGGCGCCGAAGCGCTCTGACCGCTATCGAAGAGGAACCAGCACATGTCCGCCGCTCTGGCCACGCCGCAAGAGACCACCGTGAAGGGCCGCATCACCCAGGTGATCGGTGCCGTCGTCGACGTGCAGTTCGACGGCCACCTGCCGGAGATCCTGAACGCGCTCGAGACCACCAACCAGGGCGCCCGCCTCGTCCTCGAGGTCGCCCAGCAGCTCGGTGAGAACACCGTCCGCTGCATCGCCATGGACACGTCCGAGGGCCTCGTCCGCGGGCAGGAAGTCACCGACACCGGCGCGCCGATCAAGGTTCCGGTCGGCCTCGGAACGCTCGGCCGCATCATGAACGTCATCGGCGAGCCGGTCGACGAAGCCGGCCCGATCCAGGCGACGACCGAGCGCGCCATCCACCAGGAAGCGCCGACCTATGCCGAGCAGGCGACGGAAGCGCAGATCCTGGTCACGGGCATCAAGGTCGTCGACCTCCTCGCCCCCTACGCCAAGGGCGGCAAGATCGGCCTGTTCGGCGGCGCGGGCGTCGGCAAGACCGTGCTGATCATGGAGCTGATCAACAACGTCGCGAAGGCCCACGGCGGCTACTCGGTCTTCGCCGGCGTCGGCGAGCGCACCCGCGAGGGCAACGACCTCTATCACGAGATGATCGAGTCGGGCGTGAACAAGCTTGGCGGCGGCGAGGGCTCGAAATGCGCCCTGGTCTACGGCCAGATGAACGAGCCTCCGGGCGCCCGCGCCCGCGTCGCCCTCTCGGGCCTCACGGTCGCCGAGCAGTTCCGCGACGAAGGCCAGGACGTGCTCTTCTTCGTCGACAACATCTTCCGCTTCACGCAGGCGGGCTCCGAGGTGTCGGCGCTTCTCGGCCGCATTCCTTCGGCGGTGGGCTATCAGCCGACCCTGGCGACGGACATGGGCAACCTGCAGGAGCGCATCACCACGACGACCAAGGGCTCGATCACCTCGGTCCAGGCGATCTACGTGCCGGCCGACGACCTGACCGACCCGGCGCCCGCCACGTCCTTCGCCCACCTCGACGCCACGACCGTGCTGTCGCGCTCGATCGCCGAGAAGGGCATCTACCCGGCGGTGGACCCGCTCGACTCGACCTCGCGCATGCTGTCGGCCCAGATCCTGGGTGAAGAGCATTACGCGGTCGCCCGTCAGGTCCAGCAGACCCTTCAGCGCTACAAGTCGCTGCAGGACATCATCGCGATCCTGGGCATGGACGAGCTGTCGGAAGAGGACAAGCTGACCGTCGCCCGCGCCCGCAAGATCGAGCGCTTCCTGTCCCAGCCGTTCTTCGTGGCGGAGATCTTCACCGGCTCGCCGGGCAAGCTCGTCGCGCTCGAAGACACGATCAAGGGCTTCAAGGGCCTCGTCGAGGGCAAGTACGATCACCTTCCGGAGGCCGCCTTCTACATGGTCGGCACCATCGAAGAGGCGATCGAGAAGGCTCAGCGTCTCGCCGCCGAGGCCTGATCCATGAAGGCCGCCCTTCTGGTCGCCGGTCTCATGATCGGCGGCATCCTCGGCTTCTTCACCCGGCCCGACGCGGCGGAAATCCGTGCGGGCGGGGTGTCGATCGAGATCCAGACGGGCGGCACCGCGCCGGCTTCCGCGCGCGGAGGCATCACGACCGGCCAGTGGCAGCATATCGGCATGTTCGCCGTCGGCGGCGCCGTGCTCGGCCTTCTGGCCGGCTTCGCGCTGGACCGCCGGCGCTAATTCTCTGAGGGCAGCATGGCCACCTTGCAGTTCGAACTCGTCGCGCCCGAGCGCATCCTCTTCTCCGGTGACGTGGAGGCCGTGATGCTGCCCGGTACCGAGGGCGACATGACGGTCCTGCCGGGACACGCGCCCGTCATGGCGATGCTGAAGACCGGCTTCGTCCAGATCACCGATCACGAGAACAAGGGCCGCCGCGTCCTCATCCGCGGCGGCTTCGCCGAGATCAACCAGCAGACCGTCACGGTCCTTGCCGAGCGTGCGACCCCGGTCGAGGAGGTCACGCCTCAGACGATCGATCAGGAGATCAACGAGCTGGAATTGCACCGCGACGCCTCGAGCGACTTCAAGGTCCGGGAAGCCGCCGACGCCGCGATCGCCCAGCTCGAAGAAGCGAAGCAGGCCCTGAAGTTCTGAGCCGCGCTCGCGCGCTCGGCGCCTCCTGCGGGCCGTGAGCGACGCGGCCCCGCTCATCCTTACCCTGGCGCTCGATGGCAGCAGCTTCGCCGGCCTCGACGCCTTGCGGCGCCGGCACTTCCCGCCCGAGCGCAACCGCGTCCCCGCCCATCTGACGCTCTTCCATGCGATCCCAGGGCGGGAAAAGACCGCGGCGACCCGCGATCTCGGCGCCATCTGCAAGACGCAGAAGCCCTTCCCGCTCGCCGCCACCGGCTGGACGTCGCTCGGACACGGCACCGCCCTCTCCGTCTCCTCGCCTGCGCTCGTCGCGCTCCGGCAGGCCCTCGCCCGCGAATGGCGCGATTGGCTGACGCCGCAGGATTCGGCGCGATTCGCCCCGCACGTCACCGTCCAGAACAAGGTCTCTCCGCAGGAAGCCGCCGGGCTGCTCAGGGAGCTTCGCGCCGGCTTCCGGCCGTTCGAGATGCGGGCGGAGGGCGTCTTGCTGTGGCGCTACCTCGACGGCCCCTGGGAGCTGCTCCGCCGCTTTCCCTTCGCGGGATGAGACGCCGTCCGCCCGGCAGCGTTCTTGCTAGGAGATCGTCATGACCCCATCCCGCCTCGTCTCCCTCCCGACCCGCCCCGAGCCGCTCACCGTCGATGTCGCGCGAACCGCGCTGATCGTGGTCGACATGCAGAACGCGTATTGCTCGAAGGGCGGCTATTTCGACCGCGTCGGCTTCGACGTCAGCGGCAGCGCACCGATCATCGCCGAGACGCGTCGCACGGCCGATGCGTGCCGGGCCGTCGGCGTTCCCGTGATCTATCTTCAGATGGGCTTCGATGCCGAGGGCCTCGACGTCGGGGGAGCCGGCTCGCCGATGTGGCACAAGTCGAATGCCCTGCGCTTCATGCGCGCGCATCCGGAACATGCGGGCCAACTCCTCACCAAGGGGACCTGGGACCACGCGATCGTCGACGAACTCGCGCCGGCTCCCGGCGATATCGTCGTCCCCAAGGCCCGCTATAGCGGCTTCGCCGGCACCAATCTGGATCAGGTCCTGTCGGCCCGTAAGATCGAGACCGTCCTCGTCTGCGGGGTCGCGACGAATGTCTGCGTCGAGAGCACGGTGCGCGATGCCCATCACCGGGAGTATTTTCCGGTGATGATCACCGACGCCACCTCCGCCGCGGGTCCAGGCCAGCAGGAGGCGACGGAATACAACATCGCGACCTTCTTCGGCTGGCTCACGACAGGCCAGGACCTGCGCGACGCGCTGCGGCAGAACTCTCCGGCCTCCTCAGACTGACCGGCGCAGGGCCGCCGCCGTCGCCTCGTCGGCCGGGAAGAACGCTTCCACGGCGAGTTCGGACAGCGTGACGTCGACGGGGGTCCCGAAGACCGTCGTCGTCGAGATGAAGGACAGGATGCCCTCCCCCACCCGGAGCTGAAGCGGGACCAGGACGCGCCCGCTGCCCTCGTCTGCGGGGGGCGCGTCTGGCGGCGCCGGATAGGCCGACAATTCTGCGAGGAGCGACGAGAGGGCGGGATCGGCGCTCGTCTCCACCTGCCGCGCGAGCCGCTTCAGGAGATGGGAGCGCCATTCGGCGAGATTGGCGATCGCGGGCGCGAGCCCGCCGGGATGCAGGCTGAGGCGCAGCACGTTGACGGGCGGCTCGAGGAGAGCCGGATCTGCCACCAATCCGAGCAGCGGCGCGACCGCCCCATTCGCCGAAACCATCGTCCAGCTCCGGTCGACGGCCAGCGCCGGATAGGGCTCGTGCGCCCGGATCAGGCGCTCCACCGCCTCGCGCGCGGCCCTCATCTCGGGATCGGACAGCGGCTTCTCGGAGAAGACGGGCGCGTAGCCGGCCGCGAGGAGCATCCGGTTGCGATCGCGCAGCGGCACCTCCAGCACCTCCGCGAGGCGCAGCACCATCTGCCGGCTCGGCGCGGCCCGCCCGCTCTCGATGAAGCTGAGATGCTTCTGGGAGATTTCGGCATCGAGCGCGAAATCGAGCTGGCTGAGGCGCCTGCGGCGACGCCATTCGCGCAGATGGGCGCCGATCGGCGCGTTCGGTTCGAAAGCGGCAGGGCTCGGCATGCGGGCAGAATAGCGCTCCCGCACCGCCGCATCCAATTACCTCGCGCTTAATCGCATCGCGCCGCCGGACGCGGCATCGAAGGCCCCTCACCCACTTGGAGCCTCCGATGTCCGTCCTGCCGATGTCCCGCTTCCTCCGCCTCGCCCTTCTCGGCGACGCCGCCGCGAGCGGCGCGACCGGCATTCTCCTCGCCGCCGGCGCAAACTTTCTCGAGCCGCTTCTCGGCCTGCCCTCGGCGCTGCTGCGTCCGCTCGGCCTCGTCCTGCTCCCCTTCGCGGCCTTCGCCGCCTGGCTCGGGATGCGCGAGTCCGCGCAGGCCGCCCAGGTGCGGAGCGTGGTGGTCGTGAACGCGCTCTGGGTCGCGGGCAGCGCGGCCCTGCTGCTGTGGCCGGGCCTCCATCCGACCCTCCTCGGCCAGGTCTTCGTCGCCGCCCAGGCGCTCGCGGTCGCCGGGTTCGCCGTGCTCCAGGGCCTCGGCCTTCGCGGCGAGAGCCCGCGGCCCCGCACGTCTCTCGGGTGAGGTCGGCAAGCTGCCGCGACGCCGGCCGCCGGCGGGGCTTGGCCCTGCCGGCCGGACCGGCGGGACTCAGCCGCCGAACAGCTTCTCGAGCAGGCCGCCGATGCCGTCGACCGGCCCCTCGGGACGGGGGCGGACCGAGCCGGTCCGGGTCGGCGGCGCCGTCGTGGCCTGCGGGCTCGGAGCGGGGCTCGAGCGCGTCCCGCGCCAGCCGCCGAGGCCCGGCAGGGGCCGCGGCTCCTGCCCCGCCAGCGCGGTGGTCATGAAGCGATGCCAGATCTCCGCGGGCAGGTTTCCGCCCGTCACCTTCCTCATCGCGGAGCCGTCGTCGTTGCCGAGCCAGATCCCCGCGACCAGGGTCGAGGTGTAGCCGACGAACCAGGCGTCCCGGAAATCCTGGCTGGTGCCGGTCTTGCCGGCGGCCTCCCAGCCGGGGATTTCGGCCTTCCGGGCGGTGCCGCTGACCAGCGTCTCGCGCATCATCGCGTTCATCATGCCGGCGACGGCAGGCGCCACGACGCGGCCGAGCCCGCCATCCTTGCGCCGGTAGATGACCTTGCCGCGCGCGCCCTTCACTTCGAGGATCACGTAGGGGATGACGCCGGTGCCGCCATTGGCGAAGGCGGCGAAGGCGCCGACCATCTCGATCGGCGAGACCTCCGACGTGCCGAGCGCGATCGAGACGTTGGGCTTCAGGGACGAGACGATCCCGAGCCGCTGGGCGACCGCGACGACGGCCTTCGGCCCGACCTCCTGACAGAGCCGGACGGCGACCGTGTTGAGCGATTGTGCCAGCGCGTCCCGAAGCGTCACCGGGCCGCGATAGTCGCGCGTGTAGTTCTCGGGGCTCCAGCCCCTGATCGAGATCGGCGCGTCCTGTCGGACATCGTCCGGGGTCAGCCCGCGTTCGAGCGCGGCGAGATACACGAAGGGCTTGAAGGACGAGCCGGGCTGGCGCTTGGCCGTCGTCGCGCGGTTGAACTGGCTCTCGGTGTAGTTCCGGCCGCCGACGACCGCCCGCACCGCCCCGTCGGGACGCATGGCGACGAGCGCGCCCTGCTCCACGTTGAACTTCGCGCCCTTCTGGTCGAGTTCCTGGACGAGGGCCTTCTCGGCCGCATTCTGCAGGGCCGGCTGGATGGTCGTGACGACGGTGATGTCGTCCTCGATCTCGCCGACGAAATCGTCGAGCACGTCCATGACGAGATCGGCGGCATAGTTCGCGGAGCCCGCCCCGGCGCGGCGGGCGGTCTTGGCGGGATCGCCGAGCGCGGCGCGCTGATCGGCGGGCTTGATGAAGCCTTCCTCCACCATGGCGGCGAGGACGAGGGCCGCGCGGGCGCGCGCCGCGTCCGGGTTCCGCGTCGGCGCGAGGCGCGACGGCGCCTGGACGAGCCCCGCAAGGGTCGCCGCCTCGGCGATCGAGACGCCGCGCGCGGGCTTGCCGAAATAGCGCTGCGCCGCCGCCTCGACGCCATAGGCGCCGGCGCCGAAATAGACGCGGTTCAGATAGAGTTCGAGGATCTGGTCCTTCGAGTACCGATGCTCCAGCCAGAGCGCGAGGATCGCCTCCTGGATCTTGCGCGAGGCGGTGCGCTCCTGGGTGAGGAAGAGGTTCTTCGCGAGCTGCTGCGTGAGGGTCGAGCCGCCCTGCATGCCGCCGCGCCCCGTGAGGTTGTTCACGACGGCCCGGGCGATGCCGAACGGGTCGATGCCGAGATGCGAATGGAAGCGCCGGTCCTCGATGGCGATGAAGGCCCGCGGCAGGTAGGGCGGCAATTCCTTGAGCGGAACGGCGCGCCCGCCGGTCTCGCCGCGATTGGCGATGAGGGTGCCGTCGGCGGCGACGATCGCGATGTTCGGCGGCCGCTTCGGCACCGAGAGCTGGTCGATCGGGGGAAGCTGGGTGGCGTGATAGGCGACGAGCGCGGCGAGCGCGATTCCGCCCCACAGGCACAGGACCACGCAGCCATAGACGAGACGCCCGAGGAACGAGCGCCCGGAGCGGCGCTTGCGCTTTCGGGATGCGGATTTCACCGGCCGACGGCGCGCGCCCCCGGCACGATCCTCGCGCGACAACGCGAGATCGTTCGCCGAAGGCCCGAAGCTGGGCTCGCGTCGGTCGCGGCGGGCCCGCCGCCGGTCAGCCATCGGGATCGTGCCTCCTGGGGCCGGCGGATCCGGCCGGCTTCATCTCCAGCCACGCTAAGCGGCCGGCTTTAAGGCAGGGTAAAGCGCCGATTGCCGTGATTTCGTGCGCCGCTGCACGCCGGATCGAAGACCAATCCCTTGCCAAGCCGGCATCGCCTCTGAACAACGGGTCGGATTGGAGGTTCAGGATGGCTGCGAACGACGTCTATTGGTGGGAAGCGGCACCGATCGCCTCGCCGCCCCAGAAGCCGGTCGATCCGACCTGCGACGTCGTCATCGTCGGCGCCGGCTATACGGGGTTGTCGGCGGCGATCACGCTGGCCCGGGCCGGGCGGTCGGTGCAGGTCTTCGACCGCCAGCGCCCCGGCGAGGGCGCCTCGACCCGCAACGGCGGCATCGCCAGCGGCAATCTCCGGCCGAGCAGCGGCGAATTGGCCAAGACCTTCGGCGAGGAACGCGCCCGCGCCATCGAGGCCGAGGCCCGGACCGCCCGCGAGGACCTCGCGCGATTCATCGCCGAGGAGGAGATCGATTGCGACTTCGCGCTCGTCGGTCGCTTTGCCGGCGCATCGGCGGCCGGCGATTACGAAGGCCTCGCCCGCGAGGCCGAGCGCCTCGCCAAGACGGGGATCGAGGCCCATGCCGTGCCGAAGTCCGAGCAGCGCGGCTATCTCGGCACGGATTACTACCACGGCGGCTCCGTGCGCATGGATATCGGCGGCCTCCATCCGGCGAAGTTCCATGCCGGCATGCTGAGGGTCGCGCTTGCGGCCGGGGTCGTCGTCCATGGCGAGACCGGCGTCCTGTCGTTCCGGCAGGAGGGCGACGGCTACCGCGTCGAGACCTCTCGCGGCGTCGTGACCGCGCGCGACCTCATCGTCGGCACGAATGGCTACGGAGACCGATTCGACCGCTGGCTGCGCCGGCGGATGGTGCCGGTCCGCAGCCGGATCGTCGCCACGGCGCCGCTCTCGCCGAACCTCATGGCGACGCTGATGCCGCGCCGGATGATGTGCGCCGAGACGCGGCGCCTCCATTATTATTACCGCCCCTCGCCGGACGGCACGCGCATCCTGTTCGGCGGGCGCGACGGCACCATCGCGGGCGACCCGAGCTGGCCGGCGGAGAATCTGCGCCGCGCCATGGTCGACGTCTTCCCCGAACTCGACGGCACCGAGATCACGCATACCTGGTTCGGCCACGTCGCCATGAACCGGGACATGATTCCGCGCATCTTCTCGCGGGAGGGGATGCGCTACGCGGCCGGCTATTGCGGCTCGGGCGTCGTCTGGGCCCGCTGGGCCGGCCGGAAGGCGGCGCTGCAGGTGCTCGGGCAGGAGGACGGGCGCTCGGCCCTCGATTTCCGTCCGCCTCCCGCCGTGCCCCTCTTCAACGGCACCGCCTGGTTCATGCCCGCGGTCTTCGCCTGGATGACGACGATGGACCGCATCGACGCCTGGAGGGGCCGCCGCTGAGAGCGGCCCGGCTCTTGCAGGTCCGGCAGGCTTTCTCTTGCCACCCTGCGGGGCCTGATGTCTTATCCGGCCGAGACGATAAAGAGGGGAAACGGATCGATGATCGTGCGCAGGACACTTCTGGCTGTGGCTGCTCTCGCGGCCGCCGGATGGACCACCAGCGTCTCGGCGCAGACCACGCTCCGCGTCGGCTCGACGCCGACCGGCGTGCCCTTCACCTTCCTCGACACCGCGACCAACCAGATCGACGGGATCATGGTCGACATCATCAAGGCTGTCGGGAAGGAAGCCGGCTTCGAGGTGAAGATCGAGCCGATGCAGTTCTCGACGCTGATCGCGTCGCTGACCTCCAACCGGATCGACCTGATCGCGGCCGCGATGTACATCACCGAGGCGCGCAAGCAGGTCGTCGATTTCTCCGACCCCATCTACACCTATGGCGACGGGCTCTTCGTGCCGAAATCCGACACGAAGGAGTATGTGGGCCTGCCCGATCTGAAGGGCATGGTGGTCGGCGCCCAGATCGGAACCGCCTTCGTCGAGCCGCTCCAGAAGAGCGGCCTCTTCTCCGAGGTGAAGCTCTACGATTCCATCCCCGACATCATGCGGGACGTGAATTCCGGACGGCTCAAGGCCGGCTTCGCCGATGCGCCGATCGTCGCCTACAACATCCAGCAGGGCCGCTTCAAAGACGTCCGCCTCGTCAAGAGCTACAAGCCCATGGTGACGGGCTCGGTCGGCATCGGCGTGCGCAAGAGCGACGGCGAACTCCTCAAGAAGGTCAATGCCGCCCTCGCCAAGCTCAAGGCCGACGGAACGCTCAAGTCGATCCTCGCCAAATGGGGCCTCGGCGATTGAGGCGGCTTCCGGCCGCCTGACGGATGGACAGCTTCCTCAAGCAATCGACCGAGTTCCTGCCGATCCTCGCGCAGGGACTCTGGCTGACGGTTCTCGTGACGATCGGCTCCTTCGTCCTCTCGACGGTGCTCGGGCTCGTCTGGGCGCTGATGCGCGTGTCGGGCAGCCGGGTGCTGTCGGGCATCGCGAGGGTTGCGGTGAACGTGATCCGGGGCATCCCGATCATCGTCCAGCTCTTCTACATCTACTTCGTGCTGCCCGATTTCGGCATCTCCCTGACGGCGCTCCAGGCGGCGATCATCGGGCTCGGCATCGCCTATTCGGCCTATCAGGCCGAGAATTTCCGGGCCGGGATCGAGGCGATCGACCGCGGGCAGATCGAGGCCGCCCAGTCGATCGGCATGGGCTGGTGGCTGACGATGCGGCGGGTGATCCTGCCCCAGGCCTTCCGGATCGTCCTGCCGCCCTACGGCAACACCATGGTGATGATGCTGAAGGATTCCTCGCAGGCCTCGACCATCACCGTCGCGGAGCTCTCCCTCCAGGGCAAGCTCATCGCGTCCTCGACGTTCCAGAACACGACCGTCTTCACGCTCGTCGCCATGCTCTATCTCTGCATGAGCCTGCCGCTAATCTTCCTCGTCTCCCATCTCGAAAAGCGGGCGGCGAAGGGATGAGGCGCGTGCGGATCGACCACATGCCGAACCCTCCCCCTCCAGGGGAGGGTGAGCGCCGGCTCACGATCCACGCGGGAGACTTGCACAGCCACGCCGAGGCGGCCTGGGCCACGGCCAGTCTTGCGGAAGCCTCCCCATGGCACTGATCGAACTCGCCGGGGTGCGCAAGAGCTTCGGCACGCTGGAGGTGATCAAGGGCTTCGACGCCACGGTCGCGAAGGGCGAGGTCGTCTGCATCATCGGGCCCTCGGGCTCGGGGAAGTCGACCATCCTGCGCTGCATCAACGGGCTCGAGAGCTACCAGGGCGGCCGGATCACCGTGGACGGCATCCATGTCGACCGGAGCCAGCGCTCGATCGCGGACGTGCGCATGCGCCTGTCGATGGTGTTCCAGCGCTTCAATCTCTTCCCGCACCGGACCGCGCTCGAGAACGTGATCGAAGGTCCGATCCATGTGAAGCGCGAAGGCCGGGAGAGCGCGACGGCGCGGGGTCTCGCGCTGCTCGAGCGCGTGGGCCTCGGCCAGAAGGCCGAGAGCTATCCGGGGCAACTCTCGGGCGGCCAGCAGCAGCGCGTCGCCATCGCGCGGGCGCTCGCGATGCAGCCGCAGGCGATCCTCTTCGACGAGCCGACCTCGGCGCTCGACCCCGAACTGGTCGGCGAGGTCCTCGCCGTGATGCGGGGCCTCGCCGACGAGGGCATGACCATGGTCGTCGTCACGCACGAGATGGGTTTCGCGCGCGAGGTCGCCGACCGCGTCATCTTCATCGACCACGGGATCATCGTCGAGCAGGGGGCGGCGGGCGAGGTCCTGTCGAACCCGCAGCACGCCCGCACCAAGGATTTCCTCCGCCGCATCCTGTAGCCCCGCCGCCCGGCTGACATCGCTTGGCAACAGGCGCTCGATAAGTGCCCGCCCACGCTTGGCGCGGGGCTTGCCGGTCTGCATAAGAGCGACACCGAACGGGGACGAGCCGATGCATCACGACGTGAACCTCCTGCTCACCATCGGGATGGGGATCGTCCTCGCCTTCGTCTTCGGCTTCGTCGCGGCACGCCTGCGCCTGCCGCCGCTGATCGGCTATCTGGCCGCCGGCATCGCGATGGGTCCGTTCACGCCGGGCTATGTCGGAGACACGGCCCTCGCGGGGCAGTTGGCCGAGGTCGGCGTGATCCTCCTGATGTTCGGCGTCGGGCTGCATTTCTCGCTCGACGACCTCAAGGCCGTGCGCTGGATCGCGGTGCCGGGCGCGGTCGGCCAGATCGTCGTCGCCGCGGCCATCGGCCTCGGCGTCGCCATGGCCTGGGGCTGGACCTTCGGCGCGGGGCTGGTCTTCGGGCTCTCGCTCTCGGTCGCGAGCACGGTGGTGCTCCTGAAGGCGCTCGAGGAACGCGGCCTCCTGTCGGGCGCCAACGGCCGCATCGCCGTCGGCTGGCTGATCGTCGAGGACCTCGCCATGGTGCTCGCGCTCGTCCTCGTGCCCGCCTTCGCCGGGGCGCTCGGAGGCGGAACCGGCCCCGCGACCACGGCCTCGGGCGCGCTGCTCGCGGCGGGCCTCACGATCGTGAAGGTCGGCGCCTTCCTCGCCATCATGCTCGTGATCGGGCCGCGCATCCTGCCCGCGATCCTGCGCGAGGTGGCGCGGCTCGGCTCGCGCGAGTTGTTCACGATCTCCGTCCTCGCCGCCGCGATGGGCATCGCGTTCCTCGCCGCCAAGCTCTTCGACGTCTCCTTCGCGCTCGGGGCCTTCTGCGCCGGGATGGTCCTGTCGAAATCCGAGTTCAGCCACAGGGCGGCCGAGGACACGCTGCCGCTGCAGGACGCCTTCGCGGTGCTGTTCTTCGTCTCGGTCGGGATGCTGTTCGATCCGAGCGTGCTCGTGAACCACCCGGGCGCCGTGATCGTCACGGTCCTCATCGTGGTCGTCGGCAAGGCGGCGATCGCCCTCGCGATCGTGCTGGCGCTCGGCTACCCGGCGAGCACGGCGACCATGGTGTCGGCGAGCCTCGCGCAGATCGGCGAGTTCTCCTTCATCCTCGCCGCGCTCGGCATCGGCCTCAACATCATGCAGCCGCTCGGGCGCGACCTGATCCTCGCCGGCGCGATCCTGTCGATCCTGCTCAATCCGCTCGCCTTCTGGGCGATCAAACCCATCACGGGTTGGTTCTCGGCCCTGCCGGGCCGGCTCGCCGGCCGAGCGCGCCGGCAGATGCGGCTCGCCCGGCTCGAGCGGGTGCTGGAAGAGCAGCGCCAGGAGATCGAGGAGAAGTCGCAGCTCGTGCGCAGTTCGCTCACCTCCGACGAGGTGGCCGACAAGTTCCCGATCTTCGGCCGGCTCCCGCCCGCCGCCCGCACGGATCTCGCCGCCCTGTTCGTGCCGCGACGAGCATCGCCCGGCGAGCGCGTCATCCGGCGCGGCGATCCGGCGAACGAGATCTTCTTCATCGTCGCGGGCGAGGTCGAGGTCTCGCTGCCCGACCGGTCGGTCCAGCTCGGCCCGGGCGAATTCTTCGGCGAGATCGGCGTACTCTCCGGCGGCGCCCGCACCGCCGACGTCACCTCGATCGACTATACCGAGCTACAGACCCTGAGCCGCTCGGACCTGCTGCTCTTCCTCGACACGCATCCCGAACTGACCGCCGCGATCGGCGACATCGCCGATATCCGCGCGCGGCAGAACCGCGGTCCCGCCGGCGCTCCGCAGCCCGCCGCTCCCTGAGGCGGGTGGCCCTCGAGAGGGCCACCCGTACCGAACGGGGCGCGAGCCTTACGGCGTCAGGACGATCGCGCCGGTCGTCTCGCGACCCTCGAGCGCGCGATGGATATCGGCCGCGTCCTTCAGCTTCGCACGGCGGTTGATCGCGATGCTGACCGCACCGGACGAGATGGCACCGAACAGGTTCGACGCCATCTCCTCGAGCCAAGCGCGCTTCTGGATGAAGGTGAAGAGCGTCGGACGCGTCACGAAGAGCGAGCCCTTCGGCCCCAGGATGCCGAGATCGAACTGAGCGACCGAGCCCGAGGCGTTGCCGAAGCTCGCGAGCACGCCGAGCGGGCGCAGGCTGTCGAGCGAACCCTCGAAGGTCGTCTTGCCGACGCCGTCATAGACGACATGGCACTTCTCGCCGTTCGTGATCTCGGCGACCCGCTTGGCGAAACCCTCCTTCCGATAGAGGATGACGTGGTCGCAGCCGTTCCGGCGCGCGAGTTCGGCCTTCTCCTCGGTCCCCGCCGTGCCGATCACCGTCGCCCCGAGATGCTTGGCCCATTGGCCCAGGATGAGGCCGACACCGCCGGCCGCGGCATGGACGAGAACGGTGTCCCCGCGCTTCACCTTGTAGGTCCGGTGCAGCAGGTATTCGGCCGTGAGCCCCTTCAGCATCGCCGCGGCAGCCACCTCGTCCGAGACGCCCTCGGGGAGCTTCAGCGCCATGGCGGCGGGCACGTTGCGCTCGGCGGCATAGCAGCCGAGCGCGACCACGTAGGCGACGCGATCGCCCACCTTGAACCCCGAGACGCCCTCGCCGAGCGCCGTCACCTCGCCCGCAGCCTCGTTGCCGGCGATGAACGGGAGCGCCGGCGGCTTGTAGAGGCCGGTGCGGAAATAGGTGTCGATGTAATTGACGCCGATCGCCGTCTGCCGGACGCGGATCTCGCCGGATCCGGGCGGCGGCAGCTCGATCTCCTCGTATTTCAGAACTTCGGGACCGCCGTGTTCATGCACCCGGATCGCCGCGACCATATCCTGCCTCCCGTTCGTCGACCGTGAGGCTTAAGGGGGAGAGCGGGCGCCGGCAATGGCGCCAAAGCAGCGAGGCTGGCGTGGGCACGCAATTCGACATCGCGGTGGTAGGGGCGGGACCCGTCGGCCTTCTCGGCGCCATCGCGCTGGTGCGCTCCGGCTGGAGGGTCGCCCTCGCCGGGCCGGAGCCGGACGGGCGGGACGGGCGCACCGCCGCCCTCCTCGCGCCCTCGATCGACCTCCTGCGGGATCTTGATCTCTGGCCCTCCCTCGCACCGGAAGCCGGTCCGCTGCGCAGGCTCAGGCTCGTCGACGATACGGACAGCCTGTTCCGCCCGCCGCCGGTCGAATTCCGCTGCGAGGAGATCGGCCTCGACGCCTTCGGCTGGAACGTCGAGAACGCCCGGCTGACCGCAATCCTCGCGGATGCCGTCCGCGCCGAGCCGGGCATCGCCTGGCATACGGGCCTCGCCGAGGATTTCGTCTCCGGCGATCCGGCGAGCCTGGTCCTCGCCGACGGCACGCGCATCGAGGCCGATCTCGTCGTCGCCGCCGATGGCCGACGCTCGCGGGTGCGCGAGGCGGCCGGGATCGGGGCGAGCGAGCGGCGCTACCGCCAGACCGCCGTCACGGCGATCTTCCGGCACGACCGGCCGCATGGCGAGGTCTCGACGGAGTTCCACAAGCGCTTCGGGCCGATGACGCTCGTGCCGATGCCGGCGCGGGGCGACGGGATCTGGCGCTCGAGCCTCGTCTGGGTGACGGAGCCGCACCATGCGCGGCGCCTCGCCGCCCTCGATGCCGATACCCTCGCCCGCGCGGTCGAGGCGGGCTGCCACGACATACTCGGCACCATGATCCTGGACGGTCCGCGCGGAGCCGTGCCGCTCGCCGCGATGCATGCGCACCGGTTCGTCGGGGACCGGCTCGCGCTCGCGGGAGAGGCGGCGCATGTGCTGCCGCCGATCGGAGCGCAGGGGCTCAATCTCGGCTTCGCCGACATCGCCTGCCTGCGCCGCCTCGTGCGGCCGGGCCTCGATCCCGGCCATCCGGCGAGCCTTGCCCGCTACGACCGCGAGCGCCGCTCGGATGCGCGGCTGCGGGGCTTCGCCGTCGACGGGCTCAACCGGGCGCTGCTCTCGGGCTCGTCCCTGCTCGACGCCGCGCGGGGCCTCTCGCTCGGCCTCATCGGGCAGATCGGTCCCCTGCGCCGGGCGGTGATGCGGGCGGGATTGCCTCCGCAGGCGACCGCCTAGGCCGAGGCACGAACCTCGGCATCCGCAATGCTCCACCGTCCGAGGCCATCGACTTCATAATTTCTTGGGACCGCGGCTTCGTTTCTTCGAACCTTTCCCGAAACCCGGACGACACATCGACGCAACACGCGAGCAGGAGCGTCAGATGTCCAGGACCACGACCATCGGCACGGCCACGATCGCATCGTCGCTCGTGCTGGCCACGTTGATCTCCCTCTCCCCGGCCTCGGCCCAGGGCAACGGACAGGGCTTCTCCCCGGCGTCCCAGCCCCCGGCCCCGCAGGAGCAGGCCGCCAATCCGGCGCTCGCCCAGTTCCGCGACGTGCTCCAGCGCTACGGCTCGATCTCGAACCATCCGCGCTACGGCGAAGTCTGGACGCCCTCCCCCGGCACCGTGCCCGCCGGCTGGTCGCCCTATCCGGGCTGCCGCTGGACCTATGACCGCCAGCAGGCTGCGTGGAGCTACCAGGATCCGACCGAGTGGGGCAGCATCGTCCATCATCACGGCCGCTGGGCCTTCGATCAGCAGGGCGGCTGGATGTGGATCGCCGACGCCACCTACGGCCCGGGCTGGGTCCAGTGGAATACGGAGAGCGGCCGGGTGAGCTGGGCCGCGCTCGGCCCCGACATCGACGGCGGCCAGCCGACCGGCGGCTGGCAGAGCCAGGACGCGCAGAGCTTCAACGCCGGCTGCCGCGCGCCGGCTCCTCCGGCCCCGGTCGCCCATCGGGCGCCAGTGCCTGCCCCCGTCTACGGGCCGGCACCGGCCTATGCGCCAGCTCCGGCCTTCGGCACGCGCTATGTCGCCGGACCGCCCATCTACATCCCCGGCCCCCGGCCCTTCCCGCACGGCCGCCCGCCGCACTGGCACGGCCCCCACAAGCACGGCCCCTTCGGACCGATCATCATCGTCACGACCGGAAAGCCCGGCAAGGGAACGGGCAGCGACAAGGGAACAGGCAGCGGCACGGGTCCCGGAACCGGCACGGGGCCGGCAACTGGCACCGGCGCGGGCAGCGGCCCCGGCAAGGGCTCCGATCCCATCATGTGCATCAAGGCGCCGTGCAATATCGGCCCGGTGGGCGGCCCGAAAGGAACGATGTCGAATGGCGGCACCCTCGCCGGCCAGCAGCTCGTCCGCCCACCCTTCGTGAGGCCGGCCCAGCTCCAGAGGCCGTTCCCGATGGCGAGGCCGGCCATCGCCCGGCCCGGCGGCTTCCAGGCCAGGCCCGCGATGACCGCCCGTCCCGTGATGCAGGCCCGGGCTCAGTTCGCCCCGCGCAGCTTCGGCGGAGGGGCCCGCTTCGCCGGCCGGCGCTGAAGATCTGAAACACGATTCGGAAACGGGGCGGCTTTCCGCCCCGTTTTCCGGCGTCCCGAACCGGCGGACGCACCGTCATGGGACCCATGGATCCGGTCGAACGACCCAGGCCCAAAACAAAAAGGCCGCCCGGAGGCGGCCTCGCTGCGGCGATGACGGGCCCGAAGGCCCGCTGCATCAGCGCGAATAGAACTCGATGACGAGGTTCGGTTCCATCTGGACCGGATAGGGCACCTCGCCGAGGCTCGGCACGCGCGTGACCCGGGCGGTCATCTTCGAGTGGTCGACCTCGATGTAGTCCGGCACGTCACGCTCGGGGAGCTGCGCGGCGACGACGACGAGTTCGAGCTGGCGCGAGCCTTCCTTCACCTCGATCACGTCGCCGGCCTTCACGAGGAAGGACGGGATGTTGACGCGCACGCCGTTCACCTTGACGTGGCCGTGGTTCACGAACTGGCGCGCCGCGAACACGGTCGGCACGAACTTGGCGCGGTAGACGACGGCGTCGAGGCGGCGCTCGAGCAGGCCGATCAGGTTCTCGCCCGAGTCGCCCTTCATCCGGATCGCCTCGGCGTAGTAGCGGCGGAACTGCTTCTCGGTGATCGAGCCGTAATAGCCCTTGAGCTTCTGCTTGGCGCGCAGCTGCGTGCCGAAGTCGCTCATCTTGCCCTTGCGGCGCTGACCGTGCTGGCCGGGGCCGTATTCGCGCTTGTTGACGGGGCTCTTCGGGCGGCCCCAGATGTTCTGCCCCATGCGGCGATCGAGCTTGTGCTTCGCCGTAATGCGCTTCGACATTCGCGTATCCTCGTTTGGCGCCCGAACGATCGGGCAGGATCGCGCCCTCCTCTCCTTCTCCGCGGATCGAAACCCTCGGCGAAGGCGACAGGGCCGGGTTTCGAAACCGGCCCACGGGTCGCGTGAAAGACGACGCGCGGCCCTTTCGGACCGCGCGCTGCGGTTCCTCTAGGCCGCGGCGGCGGCGGCGTCAATCATGGTGTCGCGCGCCGAGGGCGGAACCGGGAGGAGACCCGTCTCGATCCGGCCGAGGCCGAACGCCCCGAGCGAGGCCCGCAGAGCCTCGCCCGCCCTCCCCTCGCCGGTGAAGGCGGCAAGGCCGGGCGCGTCGCTCGGGACCGTGCCGGGCGGCGCGTCACCCAGGATCTGCACCACGCGGCGCGCGATGGCCGAGGCGGGATCGATCCAGGCGACCGGCCAGGGCGCGAGGCGGCGCATGCGCTCGACGAGAAGCGGATAATGCGTGCAGGCGAGGACGACGACGTCCGTGCAGCGCCCTCCCCGCTCCGCGAAGCAGGGCGCGATCTCGGCCGCGAGATGCTCGTCCGGGACCGGCTCTCCCGCGAGTTCCGCCTCGGCGAAGGCGGCGAGACGGGTCGAGCCGACGAGATCGACGGCGCAGCCGCCCGAATAAGCGTCGACCAGGCCGCGCGTGTAGTCGCGCCGGACCGTCCCCGGCGTCGCGAGCACCGCGATCCGCCCGGTCCGCGACTGGGCCACGGCCGGCTTGATGGCCGGCACGGTGCCGACGAAGGGCAGCCGGAAACGCTCGCGCAGGGTCGGCAGGACCAGCGTCGAGATGGTGTTGCAGGCGACGACGACGAGGTCGGGCGCGTAACGCTCGACAAGCGTCCCGGTCACGTCCGCGACGCGGCGCACGAGCGGCTCCTCGGCCCAGTCGCCATAGGGGAAGGCGGCATCGTCCGCGGCATAGACGTAATCGGCGTCCGGCCGCGCGCGCCGCACCTCCCTGAGGACGGTCAATCCGCCGACGCCGGAATCGAGCAGCAGGATCGTCGGGCGGGGCCGGGCGGCCGAGACGGGACGGGTCGTGATTCCTGCCAGGAGGTCGATGGATGGTTGGGGCATGGCGACGCGACGAAATGGGGCCGATCGGGCGACGATAGGTCGAGGCGGTTAACGGCTATTCACCGTCCGGTCGGCGTGCCCGCGCACCGTGCCGGCGCGAACCGGCGGGAATGAGGCGATCAGCTCGCCTTGCGCAGGCGGCGGCCGATCTCGTTCGCCGCGCGTTCGCCCTCCAGCGCCGCGCCGCCGGCGGTCATCGCCCCGCCCCCGGCGCTCGCCTCCCCCGCGAGCCAGATGCGCCCGCCGATCGGCTGGCGCAGGGCGAGGCGAGCCTCAAGCCGCCCCGGCCGGGCGATCGAATAGCTGCCGCGCGAGAAGGGGTCGCTCCACCAGCCGCAGAGCACACCGCCCCGCACCGCGGCCTTGGCGTTTGCACCGAAGACGCGACCGAAGCGCTCCGTGACATGGTCGACGGCCGCCGCCTCGCCGGCTTCGCAGAGCCGCCGCGCGTGATCGCCCCCGAGCAGGCAGAGCACGAGATCGCGGCCGAAGGGGAAGACGTCGAAGCTGACGGCGTCCGGACCCGAGCCGACGTCGATCGCATCCGCGATTTCGGTGCTCCCGAGCGCGGCGCGGTCGATCCGGAGCGCGATCTTCGTATAGGCGCCCATGCCGAGACCGCCGATCGCATCGCGGGTCGCGGCCGGAAGAGCGGGCCGGAAGGCGATGGCATCCGCCTGAAGGACGCCGATGGGAACCGTCACGATGGCGCATTTCGCGCGGAGCGTGCCGGAGGATGTCTCCAGGGCGACGCCGCGCCCGCTCCAGTCGATCCGGCGCACGGGCTGCGAGAGACGGACGGGCAACCCCGCCCCGAACCGCGTGACGAGCGTGCCGAACCCCTCCGGAAGGAGAAGGTCGTCGCCGGCCCAGAGCTGGTCGTAATCGGCGCTGGAGACGCGATCCGGCTCCTCGCCGAGCGTCAGCCGGGTGAGGCCGCCTGCGCCGTCATCCGGATCGCCGCCCCCGGCCTTCGCCGCATCGGCCACGGAGCGGTCGGGCCGGGAGCCGGCGGCGATGAGCCCGTCGAGACGCCGGAAGGCCGACCAGCGGCGCGCCCGGATGTCGGAGGGCAGCGCGATGCCGTCGGCGAAGATGCCGAAGAAGCCGCCGCCCTCCTCCTCGCGCAACTCCGCGCCGAGCGAGGTGGCGATGCCGCGCCACGGGTTGCGCTCGGCCCAATGCAGATAGACGGCCCCTGCGTCGAACGGCGCGCCGAGCCGGCGATCGGTGAGGATTCGCCCGCCGATCCGGTCCCGCGCCTCGAGGATGAGAACCGTGTGCCCCGCCGCGATGAGCCGCTTCGCGGCGACAAGACCGGCGGCCCCCGCCCCGACGATCGCGACGTCGACCTCGGAGGCCGATCGCGTTTCGGAGCGGCCTTGATCGGAGGCGCGCGACGTCACGGCGGAACCGGCCATCGCGCCGGCCGCCAGGATCAGACTGCGTCGATCGAGCCTCGGGATCGGATGCTCCCCTCAGCGGCCAAACGCTGCCGCCCTCACTGCTTACGCCGCCGCTGCTGCTCGGTCCGGCGGCGCGTGACGGGCTGCTTGCTCTGGATCTGGGACCCCGGCGTCGCCGCCCGCGGCACCACCGGCGTCGCAGCCGCATCCGCAGCCCGCGGCACCTCCGCCCCGAGGCGGCGGACCGGCCAGCCATCCGTCCAGCGGCCCATGTCGAGGAAGGTCGGCTCCTGGCGCAAAGCCGTGAGATCGTTGCCGGCGAGCGAAGCCTCGATCAGCATGTCGAAGGTCCGCCAATAGGCGAGCCAGTCGAGCGTATCGACGCTGTTGCGCTGAAGCTGCTGCAGCAGGACGCGCTGCTCTCCGCTGAGCTGGGCGTCGGCCGACCACGCGACGCGCGCCGGGGTTGGCTGGCGGATCCGACGGCCGCGCGCGTCGGTCTGGGGGGGCGGCGCCTCGGCGGCGGGAAGCTTGATGGTGTCCGTGCCGTAGCCCTCCTTCGCACCGCCCGGCGAGGCCAGCGTCGCGGTCAGGGACGGAAAGCCGTGGTCGTCGGATGCGGCCCGCATGAAGAGCTTGCGCTCGACCGGGACGTTCGATGCCTCGCGCAGGATTCGGCGGGAGGTCCGGTCGGCGGCGAGGTTGTTCTGGTCGCCGGACATGGTGACGAGATTGATCGACGGCGCCATCGTCGAGAGGTCGGCGAGCTGGATGCCCTTCGACGCCTCGTCCCTCGCGATGCCGCCCGCCATCGTCGTGAAGACGAGCTTCGGCGCCTCGACCCCGAGCTCGGACGCGCGGGCCGCGAGGTTCACAGCGACGCCGGTGCCGGCGGAATGGGCGAGGTAGATGGTGCTCGCGGGATCGGGCTTCGCCTGCGGATCGGAGGCGAGTTCCGCGAGCGCTTCCTTGACGAGCGCGGCCGCCCGCTCGGTCGCGTCGTTCGGCCTCGTGCGGCCGACCTCCTGGAAGCCGGGATAAAGGACGAGATGACCGCGGCGCGCGAGGTGGTCGATCCAGGCGCCGTAGACGATCGGGTTCGTCGCGCCCCAGGCGTGGAAGACGACGACGACGCTGCGCGGGGTCTCGGGCGCGGCTGCGGCGTGGAAGACATAGGTCACGTCTCCCGGCTTGCCGATGGCGCGCTTGACGACCTCGGTCTTCGTGTCGGGCGTCGAGCCCGGCCCACTCTTCGGCTGGGTCGGCGACGACAGGGCGGAGGCTTTGTCGAAGCCGATGGCGGTGAGCGCGAGCCCAAGGGCCAGCGTCAGAGCAGGGCGACGGAACATGACCGGGCGCGGACTCGCTTTAGGACGTTCCTTCTTCCTTATCAGAAGATCGACCAAGATGCCCCCCCGCATTTCGCCTCGCCCGGGCTTCGACGAGAGCCCGAACGGCTCCGCGCCATGTCCGCACGTCCTGTTCCCTCATTTGCATCCGGTGGAACATGTCGCGCATGTTGCGGACCATGACCGGCTTTTTGGCCGGTGGATAGAAGCCGGCCTCGTCGAGCGCCTCCTCGACCGCCGCGAACAGCCCCGTCACCGCCTCGCGCGCCGCAGGGCGCGCCTCGTCCTGCGCGTCGAAGGGCAGCCCGCGGCCGACCGCGCGCGTCCATTCGTAGCCAGCCAGCATCACCGCCGCGGCGAGATTGAGCGAGGCATGGGCCGGATCGACCGGGAAGGTCAGGATCGCGTCCGCCAGCGAGACGTCGTCGTTCTCGAGACCGGTCCGCTCCCGTCCGAACAGGATGCCGGTCCGCTCGCCGGCCGCCGCGCGGCGCGCGAGTTCGGCGAGCGCCTCCTCCGGCCCGAGCACGCGCTTCATCTGGCCGCGCGAGCGGGCCGTCGTCGCCAGCACGAAGTGAAGGTCGCCGATGGCCGCCGCGGTCGTCGGGAAGGCGCGGGCGGGCTCGAGGATGTGGTCCGCGCCCGCCGCCGGGCCGCTCGCATCCGGATGCGGCCAGCCCTCCCGAGGCGCCACGAGGCGCAACTCGGCGAGGCCGAAATTCGCCATGGCCCGCGCCGCCATGCCGATATTCTGCGGCATCTGCGGCTCGACGAGAATGATGGCGGGGGCTCTGAGCGCGTCTGCTTCGGTCACGGCTTCCGATCGGCGGGAGGTCGAGCCCGCGAGGTCGCATGAGGCCGCAGGCTAGCGCAAGCTCGCCCTGATCCCGGTCGCGAGCAGCGAGACCGCTTTCGAGAGGATCGCGTTTCCCGTTCGGGCGAACAGCACGATCTCGGACGGCGGCAAAGCGGGCAACCCGAATTCGGGCCCGCGATCCGGCTCTCCGCCCGCCGCGAGACGGCCCATCGGCGCGATGCCCAACCCTGCCCGGATCCCTGCCAGAAGGGCCGCGCAGCTTCCCCCGACGAAAGCTTCGCGCCAGGCGATGCCGCGCTCCTCGAGGGCGTGGATCGCGACGGAGCGAACGCCGCACGGCCCCGGCAACAAGGCGAGCGGCACGGCGCCGATGGCGACCGGCGCCAGATCCTCGGCCGCCCGCCAACCCAGGGGATCGATGCCGAGGACTTCTCCGTCCTGCGCCCCGCTCTCACGGCGCAGGACGACAGCATCGAGTCGGCCGGCTTCGAAGGCGAGGCGCAGATCGTGCGAGAGGCCACTTCTCAGCTCGGCGCAGGCTTGAGGTGGGAGCGACCGCCGCATCCCCCGCAGCACCTGGGTCAACCCGATGCCCAAGGCATGATCGCTGACGCCGATCGCGACCCGGATCTCCGGATCCGGCTCGAACCGCAAGGCATGATCATGGGCTGCGATCAGGGCGCGGGCGCGGACGAGGAAGGCGGCGCCGTCGGCGGTCGGGCGCACGAAGCGCGGCGAGCGGTCGAGCAGACGCCGGCCGACCCGGGCCTCGAGCGCCTTGAGCCGCTGGCTGACGACGGGCTGGACCGTACCCGCCGCCTCCGCGGCCCGCGTCAGGCTGCCGAGATCGGCTGCGAGGACGAACAGCCGAACCGAGGATAGATCCAGAGACATACCAAAAGACTATGATGACAATGCATCATCATGCAATTCTACAATAGACAAACAGGCGGCATGTCTTGGGCACAGGAGACATCCCATGCCCATGATCACCCTCCGCTACGTCACGCCGGCTCCCACACCGTCCCTCAGGACAGCCATTGCCATGGAGGTGCCGAAGCTCTCGTGCGAACACCTCGGCAAGGATGCCGGCGTCACGGCGATCCTCGTCGAAGCGGCCGATCCCGACGGCTGGTTCGTGGCCGGCCGCAAGCCGGTCGAGGACGGCAAGGCAGCCTTCTGGCTCGACATCAAGATCACCGCCGGGACCAACACCAAGGCGGAGACGACGGCCTTCGTCCGCGAGACCTTCGCCGCGATGGAACGGTTGATCGGGCCCCTCCACGAGGAAAGCTACATCCTCGTCCATGCGGTCGACGGCGACGCCTACGGCTATGGCGGCCGCACTCAGAACGGCCGCTGGGCCGCCGCCCATCCGGGATAGGGAAGCCACGTGACAGCCGGCCGCGGCTGGCGCACAAATCCTCCCAAGAGCGCGAGCCTCAGCATCGTCGCTCGTCGGGAGGATCTGATGGTCACGCGCAGCACGGCCGCCCTCATCGCCGCCATCGGTCTCGCCCTGGCGACCGGCCCCGCCCTCGCCGCCTGTCCGGACCAGGCCGAGGTCGATCGATTCGCCGCCGATTGGACAGCCAAGAAGCCCGCCAAGGGCATGCCGGTCGAGACGATGGCCGATGCCGTGTGCGCCCGCGACAAGTTCGTGGCCGCGATCGGCAAGGGCGATAGGGTCGTCGGCTACAAGGCCGGCCTGACCGCGAAGCCGGTGCAGGAGCGCTTCAAGGCCACCGCGCCGGTCGCGGGCATCCTCCTGTCGAGCATGATCCTCGCCGACGGCTCGAAGGTGCCCGCGGCCTTCGGCGCCCGGCCGGTCTTCGAGGCCGACATGCTGCTCGTCGTCAAGGACGAGAGCATCAACACGGCCAAGACGCCGGAGGAGGCGCTCGCCGCCCTCTCGGCGATGCGGCCCTTCATCGAGATGCCCGATCTCGCCCTCGCCCAGGGCGAGAAGCTGGAAGCGCCGCAACTCCTCGCCATCAATGTTGGAGCCCGGCTCGGAGTCGCGGGCGCCGAGGTGCCGCTCCAGCCGAACCCGGAGACGCTCAAGGCGCTCGCCGAGGTGAAGATCGTCATGACCGACGACAAGGGCACGGTGCTCGCCGAGAACACGGGCGCGGCGACCCTCGGCAATCCGCTCAACGCCGTCACCTGGCTCGTCGCGGATCTCGCCGCCTCCGGCCGCAAGCTGAAGGCGGGCGACCTCATCAGCGTCGGCTCCTTCTCGCCCCTCCTGCCGCCGAAGCCCGGCACGACCGTCACCGTGCGCTACGAGGGCCTGCCGGGCACGCCGAAGGTTTCGGCGACGTTCGAGTGATCAGGCGTCGAGCACGAGTGCAGAGGTCGGGACCGAGCGGCAGGTGAGGCAGCAATCGGCCTCGATCTCCGTGTCGGCGAGGACGGCGACGCTGCCCGAGACGAGCGGCACGAGGCAGCTCTCGCATTGCCCGACCCGGCACCCTGCCGGCAGGTCGAGACCGAGTCCGTCGGCGAAATCGAGCAGGCTGCCCGCAGCCGGTGTCCACACGGCCTCGCGCCCCGACCGGGCGAAGCGCACCGGGTGCGAGACCATCGCCGCCCGCCCGGACGGCATGTCGGCCGCCGTGAAGGCCTCCCGGAAGATCTCGAACGGGAAGACGCCGCGGCGGCGCAGCCCGTCGGTCGCCTCGCGCATCATCGCCTCCGGCCCGCAGAGATAGAAGCGGGCGCGCCGCGCGATGAGATCGTCCGGCACGAGATCGGCCGAGACCCGGCCTGCGACCTCGAAATCGGCACCGATCCGGTCGGAAGCGGTCGGGCGGGAATAGGCGTTGACGACGACGAGTTCGGGCATCGCGGCGGCGAGGGCGGCGAGTTCCTCGCGGAAGACGTGCCGGTCGCCGTCCCGGCTGCCGTGGAGGAGCAGGACCTCGGGCCTATGCTCGGAGCGCAGCAGCGTTTCGAGATAGGATCGGAAGGGCGTGATGCCGATCCCCGCCGCGATCAGGACGACAGGGAAATCGGCGGCGACCGGCAGGACGAAGCGTCCGGCCGGCATCCGAGCCTCGACGAAGTCTCCCGCCGCGACGTGCCGCGTCAGCGCGGTCGAGGCGCGGCCCGCCTCGATGGCGCGCAGCGCATCGGCCTCGATGCGCTTGACCGTGATCCGATAGGCCGGCGTGCCGTCCTCCTCGGCCGCCCCGACGAGCGAGTAGCTGCGCAGCAGCGGCTGCCCGCCCTCGTCGGGCCTCACGCGCAGGGGCAGGTACTGGCCGGGCCGGAAGCCGGGCAGCAACGCGCCATCCTCCGCCACGAGCGCGAGCGACACGGCCCCGTCCGCCTCCGGTTCCACGGCGGCGACCCTGAGCCTCCGGAACCCGTCCCAGCTCGCGGCGATAGCCTCGTCGCGGCGGATGTCGCAGGCGAAGGAGCGCAGGGCCGGCGCGCCGCTGATCGGATCGCGAGCGGCGGCCTCGGGCCCGATCAGCGCGTTGAAATTGGAGCCGTTCCGGCCGAGCGGCGCATAGCCGGGCAGACCCAGATCCGGACAGGCCTGCCACCAGCCGTTCTGCGCGACCACCGTATCGGGCCGGAGAGAGGGCTCGATCCGCGCCCGGAACCGCGCCTCCCCCACCCGCGTCGCGATCCGAGCCCAATCGCCGTCGACGATCCCCCTGGATCGCGCGAGGTCGGGGTGCAACTCGACCACCGGATCGGGCGAGCGCCGGCGGAGCGAGGCGATGCCGCGATGCTGGCTGTGACAGAAATGGCCGGTCTTCGCGGAGACGAGCGTCAGCGGATAGGCTGGGGACGCGGCCCTGCCGAGAGCCGGTTCGACATGGACCGGCAGCGGCGAATAGCCGTGCCGCAGCAACTCGGCGGAATAGAGCTCGACGCGCCGCGTCTCCGTGTCGAACCCCCGCACCGCGCCGGCCGCTGCGCCGGGACCGGCGGGGCCGGCATGTCTCTCGGGCGTCGTCCGGAGGGGTGCGCGCACGGAGCCGCCGTGGCGGCGGAGGTCCGCGACGGACAGGCCGAGCGGGGCGAGCATGTGGTCCCAGCCCGCCTCGACGTCGCCGCCGAAGAACTCGTCCGCCATCCCGAGCCTCTCGGCGAGCCCGAGGACGATGGCGATGTCGGAGCGGGATTCGCCGGCCGCCGGCAGCACGGCCGGCCGCAAGGCGACGATCTCCTCCGATTCCGGTGTCAGCTCGAAGCCGAACCGCAGCGCCTCGCGCTCCCAGGGCGTCGCGACCGGCAGCACGATGTCGGCATAGGCCGAGGTCGGCGAATGGAAGATGTCGCAATGGAGGTGGAAGGGCAGACGCTCCAGAGCGGCGCGGGCGCGCCCGGCATCCGGCTGCGACAGGAGGAGGTTCGAGCCGAAGGCGACGAGCGCCCGGACGGGATACGGCTTCTCGTCGAGCACCGCGTCGTAGAGATCGGACCCGATGATCCAGCCCATCGAGGGCGGCCCGAGCGGCAGCTTGTCGAGCCCGAGCGCCTTGCCCCGCTGCTCCGGCGTCAGCTGGTCGACGCTCGACAGGGGGGCCGCCGGCTGCTTGGCGACGCGCAGATTGCCCCGCTCCGTGTCGAAGGCTCCGGTCAGGGCGTAGAGCGTCGCCATGGCGCGATCGGTCTGGCTCGCATTGGCGTGCTGCCCGACGCCGGTCCAGCCGTGATAGGCGACGTCGCGCCCGGCCTCCGCCAGGACATCGGCGGCTCGGGCGATGTCCGCGGCCGGGATGCCGGTGATGCGCTCGACCGTCGCCGGGTCATAGGGCCGGCAAGCCTCGCGGAAATGCGCGAAGGCGGGGCGGCAGGCGACCGGGCCGGCGCGCGTCGCGACCACGACCGAGCCGTCCAGGGCGAAGCGTCCGGGCCGTTCTGTCGGGAACCGCGTATCCACCGCGACGGCCGCGCCCCGTTCGCCGTCCCAGGCCACGAAACCCTCGGCATCCTCGCGGCCATCGGCGAGATCGCTCGCGCGGAGGAAGCCGCCGTCATCCTCGCGGACGAGGAGGGGGGCGTTCGTCCAGGCCCTCACGAAGGTGTCGTCGTAGCGCTCGCGCGCGAGAAGCAGGTGCGAGAGGCCGAGCGCGAGCGCAGCGTCGGTGCCGGGACGGACTTGCAGCCAGAGATCGGCATCGGCGGCATGGGCCGAACGGCGCGGATCGATCACGATGATCCTGGCGCCGGCCCGGCGCCCCTCGGCGATCTTGCTCGCCTGGGCGAGCCAGACATTCGAGGGATTGTGCCCCCAGAGCATGATCAGCCGGGCCTTGGCGTATTGGGCCACCGGGATGCCGCAGCCGAAGGTGTGGGCGTGGGTGTGGTCCTTGTGCCAGTTGCAGACCTCGGTGCCGTAGACGTTGTTCGGGCTGCCGAAGAGGCGGATGAAGCGGTCGACCCAGTCGAGCCCGTCCGCCATTCCGGTCGCGCTCGGGGTCGTGACGGCGAAGCCGACGGCCTCGGGGCCGATCTCGCGCCGGGCCGCATCCAGCGCCCGGGCCGCCGTGTCCAGCGCCTCGTCCCACCCGATCGGCTCCCAGCCCGGATCGGGATCGGTCTTGGGGCGCGTGCGGCGCAGGGGCGTCAGGATGCGGCGCGTCGAATGGACGATTTCCGGCCCCGCCCGCCCCTTGGGGCACAGCGCGCCGCCGGTCGGATGGTCCGGATCCGGCCTGACCTCCGCCAGCCGACCGTTCTCGACCACCGAGATCGAGCCGCAGCGCGACCGGCACAGCGCACACCAGCCGCGCACCTCGCGGCGCCCTGGCCCGGTGGTCTCGCCCTGCGTCGTCATCGGCCGTGTCACCTCGTTCGGGGAAGGCCGACGCAAGGCGTCGGACCAGAGATGGAGAGGATGCAAGCTTAGAGCCGTTGCGCCCTCGGCGGAATCGCCTCCCGCGCTTTTGTCCGAAAGCATCGCCGTCGCATGGAGGGGGCACGGCGCTCGAGCCGGCATCGGCGAGCTCGGCCACCGAGCCAGCAGAAGGGCAGCGGGCCTTGCATGTCCCCCATGCCGAGACGGTTTGCGATCCTCCACCGTCTTGCTTTCGAAGGCCGAACCACGCCTATCGAGCCTGGACGCGAAGCCCGGAGAGGTCTCCGGCGTCCGGGAGGTCGGCCTTGGGAGAGGGTGGCGCTGCGAGGGCACGCTCGGAGCCCGGTTCGGTGTTCAGTCAGCCCGATTTCGTGAGACTCTGGGTCGCCGGCCTCGCGACATTCACGGTCCGTTGGATCGAGGTGCTGGCGATCAGCGTCTTCGTCTATCAGCAGACCGGATCGGAGCTGATCGTCGCCATCATGATGATGTGGCGCGTTCTTCCGATGGCTCTGTTCGGCGCGTTCCTCGGCGCCTGGTCGGACCGGATCGAGCGCCGGTCCGCCCTCCTGCTCATCCTGCTGATCTCGCTCGCGACATCGCTCGGGATCGGCCTTCTGGCAGCCGCCGGGCGGCTCGAGATCTGGCATCTCGGCGCCGCCAGCTTCGTCAACGGGATCGCCTGGTGCAGCGACAATCCGGTCCGCCGCAACCTGATGAGCCAGGTCGTCGGACGGGCGCGGCTCGGCGCCGCGATGGCCGTGGATGTCGGCAGCAACAACGCAAGCCGCGTGCTCGGACCCTCGCTCGGCGGCCTTCTCCTGGTGCAATGGGGCATCGAGGGGGTCTTTTTCTGCGGCGCGCTCATCTACCTCCTGGGCCTCGTCGCGGCCTTCCGCGTGACATACCGGAACGAACCGCGTGACGGCGCCTCGGCGAACATCCTCCGACAGGTCGCCGACGGCTGGCGGGAAGCCTGCTCGAACGACCAGTTGCGCGGCATCTTCGCGATCACCTTCCTGTTCAACCTGTTCTGCTGGCCGACGATCAGCCTCATCCCGGTGATCGGCGAGAGCGCGCTGCATCTGTCGCCGGAATGGGTCGGCATCCTCAGCAGCGCCGATGGCGTCGGAACTCTGGCGGGGGCCCTGTTCATCGGAACTTTGGCCCCGCAGCGCTGGTTCGGGCCGATGTTCGTCGGGGGCGCGGTGATCTATCCAGCCCTGATGGCCGTGTTCGCGATGACGGTCGAGCCGATATCCGCGGGGGCGGCCCTCGTCGCCGTGGGGATCGGCGCCGCCGGCTTCAGCGTCATGCAGGCGACGCTCGTCCTGACGGCGACGCCGCCACCGCTACGCGGCTCCGTCCTCGGGCTCCTGTCGGTCTGCATCGGCGTCGCGCCCATGGGCCTGCTGCTCATCGGCGCCGTGGCGCGAGCGATCGGCGCACCGGGCGCCGTCATCGCCTTCGGTGTCCTGGGCGCCGCCACGATCATCGCGACCTACCCCGTCTGGCGGGCGGTCTGGCGCGGAGAGCCGGCGCCGGCGGGCTGATCCGGCGCCCGGACGACCGTCGTCCCGTCACGGCCCCGGCAGGAGCCGCGCGCGCCGCCCGAGCGCCGTCGTGACGGAGGCGCCGGCGAACATGGCCACGGCGAACACCCAGCCGGACAGGGCCCCGGCCGAGATGCCGGACAGGAGGGTGCCGATCGAGCAGCCGAGCCCGACCATCGCCCCCCAGCCGAGCAGCACGCCCCCGACGATACCGCGGACGACGTGACCGGCGCGTGGGAGTTCCGGGCGGAACTGCCCGGCCGCGAGCGCTCCGGCGAGCGAGGCGAGGACGAGGCCCGCCACGAACAGACCGTTCGGCGTCAGCAGGGCATCCCGGACGGCCGTCGCGCAGCCGCGAAAGGTGTCGAGCCCCTCGAGACGCTGCGGGAGAAGCTCCAGGGCGGCCGCCGCCTGCCGCGTGCGCGAGCCGATCTCGGCCGTCACGCCGAGAGGCCCGATGCGCAGATAGGCCATCGTCGCGAGCGCACCGATGGCGAGGCCTCCCGTCCAGGCCGGCCAGCGCTCGACGAACACCGCCCTCAGCGGATCGGGCGCAGGAACGGGCGGGCGAGCGACGTCCGTCGGGCGTCTCGCCAGCAGCAGAAGGGCGAGCCCGGCGAGGATGGCGAGACCGAGCAGCAGCGCCCCGCCATAGCCGAGATGGCGGGGAAGCCAGACGACCGGGGCGTCCGAGAGGGTCGCGAGATAAAGCGGGTTCCAGCTCCAGAACCCGACCGCGAAGCCGATCGCCGTGCCGAGGAGGGCGAAGGGCGCGGTCGGTGAGCCTTCGCCGAGCCGGTAGAGATGCGCGCTGATGCAGGATCCCGAGATCGCCATTCCCGCTCCGAAGGCGAGACCCGCGGCGACGAGGACCCAGCTCACGGGGCCGATATGCGCATCGGGCGGGAGCCGCGTTCCGGAGGGGTCCGGGAGCCAGGCCCCGATGACGACCGTCGTGCCCGCGATCCCAACCGCGAGCGAGAGGATGATCGCGAGGACGCCGCGCGGATCGCGCTTGTCGAGGAGATCGCGCCAGTGGCAGGCGAAGCAGAACCGCGAGCGCTGCAACGCGAAGCCGAAGAGCCCGCCGAAGGCGAGCGACAGCGCGAGCTTCGAGCCGCCCGGCCCCGCGGAGAGCGCCCACACGCCGGCGAGGAGCCCGAACGCGATCAGGGCCGCGATGGCGGCCCTGAGGAGCGGTGACTGCGACGAGCCGGCCCCGAGGTCCGGCTCCGCGAGCGATGCTGCCACCTTACTTGCCGCCCCACACCGAGCCCGAGAGGTTCGCGATCGGCACGCCGACCGTGTTGCCGTATTCGGTCCAGGAGCCGTCGTAATTGGCGGCCTGGTAGCCGAGGAGGCGGGTCAAAAGGAACCAGGTGTGGCTGGAGCGCTCGCCGATGCGGCAGGTCGTGATGATGGGCTGGCTGCCGTCGACGCCGACATCGGCATAGATCTTCTTGAGATCGGCCACGGGCTTGAAGGTCCCGTCGGCATTCACCGCCCGCCCCCACGGCACATTGACCGAGGTCGGGATGTGGCCGGCGCGGATGGCGAGTTCCTGGAAGCCGGCCGGGGCGATGATCTTGCCCGAGAATTCGTCCGGCGAGCGGATGTCGAGGATCTTCGCCTTGCGCTCGCCCTTGGCCACGGCGACGACATCGGCAAGCCGGGCGCGAAGGGCGGTCGTGCCCTGCGCGACGAATTGCGAGGGCTTCACCTCGGCGGTGCGCGTGTCGAGCGGGCGCTTCTCGGCCTCCCACTTCTTGCGGCCGCCATCGAGCAACTTGACGTTGTCGATGAGGCCGTATTGCGCGAAGACCCAGGCGCCCCAGGCGGCGAACCAGTTGTTGTTGTCGCCGTAGAGGACCACCGTCGTGTCCTTGTCGATGCCGAGCCGGCGCGCGAGCGCCTGGAACTTCTCGGGCCGCGCGATGTCGCGATCGACCGTCTCGACGAGATCCGTGTGCCAGACGACGTTCTGGGCACCGGGGATGTGGCCCCGCTCGAACAGGCCGGGCTCGACCGAGACCTCGACGATCCGCAGCTTCGGGGATTCGAGGTTCTTCTCGAGCCAGTCCGTGGTCACGAGCGCCCCGGCGGCCGCCGGGGCTGCGGCGGGCGCCGGAGCCTGAGCCGAAACGGGCTGGACGGCGACGATCGAGCCCATGACGAGGAACGAGACGGTGAGAGCCGCCATGGCCGCGAGCCGGCGGCGCGGCGACGCTTCGCGTTTGGCCGGCCGCACGGCAACCACAGAACCACCCGAACCCCGACCAAGACTTTCCATGATCTCTCTACCCCATTTTCCATCTTTATCTTGTCTCGATGAAAAGCGGGCGATCAAGTAGTTCAGAATATCTATTACAGTTGCATGGATAGGCGATTTTGTCTCGGCATCGCACCGGCGTAGATGTTTTCACCACCTTCCGTCTGTCGCCCCCTGCGGTGACACGCTCCTCCATCCGGATGTTGCGAAGTGCCGTCCCGCTGGCGACAATGCGCGAGGCAGGGGGGCGCTCCGGCCCCGTCAACCGAGAGGCCGGATGAACGACGACATGAGGCCGATCGCCGTGATCGGGGCCGGCTTCTCCGGCACGATGACGGCCCGCCACCTGCTGGACCGCGTCGGAGGGCGCCGCATCCTCCTCTGCGAGCGAGGCCCGACCTTCGCGCGCGGCGCCGCCTATTCGACGGACGATCCGGTCCATCTCCTCAATGTGCGGGCCGAGAACATGAGCGCGTTCTCCGCCGAGCCAAACCATTTCGCCGCCTGGCTGGAAGGTCTCGGGGACATCCCGCCACGCCATGTTCATCGCACGCCCGTCGGCACCTTTGTGTCCCGCGTGCTCTACGGGCGTTATCTGACGAGCCTCGTCCAGGAGCCGCTCTCGACGCGAGACGGCGCGGCCCGCTTCCGGATCGTCCCGGACGAGGTCGTGCGGCTCGAGAAGCGGCCGGCGGGCGGCTACATCCTCCATCTGGCGTGCGGGCGGACCCATGAGATCGCAGGAGCGGTTCTGGCGCTCGGCAACCTCGCCGAGCGCGCCGACGAGACGCCGTCGCGTCTGGTCCGCGACCCCTGGTCGGCTCGCTTCACGGAGGGGCTCGAGCCGGGGCGGCCGGTCGTGATCGTCGGCACCGGCCTGACGATGGTCGACATCGCGCTCAGCCTGTCGGCATCGGGCTTCCCCGGGCCGGTTCTTGCGATCTCCCGCCGCGGGCTGGTGCCCGGCGCCCACGTGCCGGCAGGCCCGTGGAAGCTCGCCCAGTTCGATCCGCTGGCGGAAGCCCCGCTGAGCCGGATGCTGCACGCGATGAGACGGGACGTTCGCGCGGCGGCCGAGGCAGGCGCGCCATGGCAGAGCGTCATCGATGCGATGCGGCCCGTGACCTCGGCGGCCTGGCAGCGGCTGTCGGTGTCGGAGCAGGCGCGCTTCCTGCGGCA
Organism: Enterovirga rhinocerotis; assembly: GCF_004363955.1. Lineage (GTDB taxonomy): Bacteria > Pseudomonadota > Alphaproteobacteria > Rhizobiales > Beijerinckiaceae > Enterovirga > Enterovirga rhinocerotis. Next base: position 251,236 of record NZ_SNZR01000011.1, on the reverse strand, counting down.
TCTGCGGCCCTGGTGGGACGTCCACCGCCACAGGATGGCGCCTCCTGTCGACAGCCGGTTCCGGCAACTCGTCGCGGAGGGCTATCTGACCGCCGCCGCCGGCCGGATCGCCGCGATGGACGTGCTGGAGGATGGCGTCGCGATCGACTGGCAGCCGCGCGGGACCGGCAGGACCGAGCGGCTCGCCGCTCAGCGGGTGATCCTCGCCACCGGCTCGCCGCCGGCCGCCTCGTGCGGAGATCCGCTGCTCACATCCCTCGAGGAAGCCGGACTGATCCGGTCCGATCCGCATGGTCTCGGCATCGAGGCGGACGGCGCGTTTCAGGCGATCGGCCGGAACGGGGCACCGAGCGAAGCGCTTTGGGCCGTCGGCCCGATCGTCAGGGGCTCTCTGTGGGAATGCTCCGCCGTCCCCGATATCCGCCGCGATGCGGAACGGGTCGCCGACAGCATCGGCGCCCGCCTGGCGTCGCCCTCCTAGGCGACCGGAAGGCCGCCGGCCGCGCCAGGGCCAAGGGCGAGCCGAGCGGCGACGCGCCTCATGCTCCCGCCATAGCCGCATCTGCTGTGGCGGCTGAATAACGTCCAGGCGGTAGTCTTTCCGTCCCCGCCGGACCGCCTCTACAGCTCGTTCTCCATACCGAACGAAACGCTGCGTCCGACCCTGCCGATTCAATGCAATCGACGCCAGGAAGGAAAAACATCCCCACTGGCAACTCAAAAAAAGAACGATCCGCCCCATCGCGTCGTTCTTTTAATCGAACGATCCGTTGCAACGCAGCATGATCGATGGCATCGTATGTCATCGATCATCCAAGCAACCTTCGGACACCCGACCGCCGCGATGAGTAAACCCTACACAGCGCAACAGTTCTCGGAAGCCGTTCCGGTCCAAGCCTCCGATGCGGCGATCCGTTTCGAGGCCGTGTCGAAGACCTTTCCGGCTCGCGGCGGAGGGGCCGCGGTCCCCGCGCTCGCCGATCTCGATCTGGCGGTGCCGGCAGGCTCCATCCTCGGCGTGATCGGGCGCAGCGGCGCCGGCAAGTCGACGCTGATCAGGCTGGTCAACGGCCTCGAGAAACCGACGGGCGGCCGCGTCGTCGTCGACGGGACGGAGGTGTCCGCCCTCGACGAAGCGGGATTGCGGGACGTGCGTCGGCGCGTCGGCATGATCTTCCAGCATTTCAACCTGCTGTCCTCGCGTACCGCCTACGACAACGTCGCGCTGCCACTGGAGATCGGCGGGGTCCCGCAGGCCACCATCCAGTCCCGCGTCGGGCCGCTCCTCGAACTGGTCGGCCTCGCGGACAAGCGGAACCGCTATCCCGCCGAGTTGTCCGGCGGCCAGAAGCAGCGTGTCGGCATCGCACGCGCTCTCGCGACGCAGCCCAAGGTCCTCCTGTCGGACGAGGCGACCTCCGCGCTCGATCCCGAGACGACGCGCTCAATCCTCGACCTCCTGTCGTCGATCAACAAGGAGCTCGGGCTGACCATCCTCCTCATCACCCACGAGATGTCGGTCATCCGGGCGGTGGCGAAGGAGGTGGCGGTCCTCGACGGCGGACGCGTCGTCGAGCACGGGGAGGTCTTCGACGTCTTCACGCGGCCCCGGCATCCGACCACGCGCTCGTTCCTCTCGTCCGAGACCGGCCATGCCCTGCCGCCCTTTCTGCGCGAACGGCTCCGGCCGGATGCGAGCCCCGGCTCCGAGACGGCGATCCGCATCCTCTTCCGCGGCCGCCATGCCACCGATCCGGTGGTCTCCCAGCTCACCCGCGATTTCGGCCTCGACGTGAACATCCTGTCGGGATCCGTCGACGAGATCGCCGGGCGCCCCTTCGGCACGCTCGTCGTCGGCCTCAAGGCTGATGCGCCGACGATCGAGCGCGTCCTGTCCTTCCTCACGTCACGCGACCTCGATGCGGAGGTGATCGGCCATGTCTCCTGAAATCATCCGCCTCATCGCCGAGGCGACGCTCGACACGCTCTGGATGGTGGCGGTGGCCGCCTCCATCGCGACGCTTCTCGGCCTGCCGCTCGGCGTGTTCCTGGCGACCAGCGGCAAGGGCGAGCTGTTCGCGGCCCCCTGGGTGAACAAGACGGTCGGCTTCGTCGTGAACGCGGCCCGCTCCACGCCCTTCATCATCCTCGTCGTCGCGATCATTCCGTTCACGCGGCTGCTCGTCGGCACCTCGATCGGGACGAAGGCGGCGATCGTGCCGCTCACCATCGCCGCGGCACCCTTCATCGCGCGGCTGATCGAAGGCGCGATCCGCGAGGTCGATCAGGGCCTCGTCGAGGCCGCGCGCGCGATGGGCGCGACGCCGCTGCAGATCGTGCGCAAGGTCCTGATCCCCGAGGCGCTGCCCGCGATCGTCCTGTCCCTCACCCTCGCGGTCGTCAGCCTCCTCGGCTACTCGGCCATGGTCGGCGCCGTCGGCGGCGGCGGGCTCGGCGATCTCGGCATCCGCTACGGCTACCAGCGCTTCATGCCCGACGTGATGGCCGTCGTGGTCGTCGTGCTCATCGTCCTCGTCCAGCTCGTCCAGAGCACCGGGGACTGGCTCTCCCGCCGCCTGAATAAGCGCCTGCGGCAGGCCTGAACCCTCCCCCTCGTTGCTCTGAAAGGAGCCTCCCATGCCTCGTCTCTCCCGGCGCGCCGTCCTCGGCGCGGCGATGGCCGCCTCGATCTCGTCTCGCGCCCTCGCCCAGAAGCAGTCGATCAAGGTCGGCGTCACGGCTGGCCCCCATGCCGAGGTCCTCGCGGCCGTGAAGAAGGTCGCCGCCGAGCGCGGGCTCGACATCACGGTGATCGAATTCACCGACTACGTCGTCCCGAACCAGGCCCTGGCCGCGGGCGATCTCGACGCGAATTCCTTCCAGCACGAGCCCTATCTCAAGAACCAGATCGCGAAGACCGGCTGGAAGCTCGTGAAGGTCGCCACCACCACGGCTTCGCCGCAGGGCATCTATTCCAAGAAGTACAAGCGGATCGCGGATCTGCCGGCCGGCGCGACCATCGCCATCCAGAACGACCCGTCGAACGGCGCCCGCTCGCTTCAGATCCTCGACGCCAACGGCGTCATCAAGCTGAAGGACCCGAGCAACACGGCTTCGACCCTCGCCGACATCGCCGAGAATCCGAAACGGTTCCGCTTCGTCGAACTCGATGCCGCCCAGCTCGCCCGCGCGCTCGACGACGTCGACGCCGCCTCGATCAACAACAACTACGCGATCCAGGCCGGCCTCTCGCCCGTCACGGACCCGCTGATCAGGGAGCCGGTCGAGGGTCCCTGGGTGAACATCATCGCGACCCGCATCGCGGACAAGGACAAGCCCTGGGTCAAGCTGCTGGCCGAATCCTACCGCTCGGAGCCGGTCCGCCAATTCGTCCTCGACCGCTTCAAGGGCGCCTACGTCCCGACCTGGTGAGCCCCCCCTCCCCCCAAAAAGACGAGACCCGCCATGCGCAACCTGATCCTCACGGCCGGCCTTCTGGCATCCCTCGCGCTGCCTGCGGCGGCGCAAGCACCGCAGGTCCTCCGCATCGGCGTGACGCCCGGCCCGCACGCCCAGATCCTCGAAGCCGTCAAACCCGTCGCGGCCAAGAGAGGCCTCGACGTCAGGATCATCGAGTTCTCCGACTACGTCGTGCCGAACGAGGCCCTCTCGGCCGGCGAGATCGAGGCGAACTCCTTCCAGAACCAGCCCTATCTCGACAACCAGAGAAAGGATCGCGGCTACAAGATCGAGTCCGTCGCCCTCACCGTGAACTTCCCGCTCGGGATCTATTCGCGGAAGCACAAGAGCTTCGACGACATCCCGGCCGGCGGCACCATCGCGATCCAGAACGATCCGACCAATGGCGGACGCTCGCTTCTGCTTCTTCAGGACAAGGGCGTGATCAAGCTGAAGCCGAATGTCGGCTTCAAGCCGACCGTGGCCGACATCATCGAGAATCCCCGGCGCCTGAAGTTCATCGAGGTCGACGCCGCGCAGACGCCGCGCTCGCTCCCGGATGTCGACGCGGCGGCGATCAACACCAACTACGCGACACCCGCCGGCCTGAAGCCCTCCGACGCCATCCTGCGCGAGGACCCGAAAGGCCCCTACGTCAACCTTCTCGCCGTGCGGACGGCGGACAAGGACAAGCCGTGGGTCGAGGCGCTCGTCGCCGCCTACCGCTCGCCCGAGGTGAAGGCCTTCATCACGGAGACGTTCAAGGGATCCGTGATCGCGAGCTGGTAGGGGCGCCTCGTCGAGGCCTCAATCCGCCTTCGCTCCCGTGAGCCGGACGATCTCGCCCCAGCGGTCATAGTCGCGGAGCAGTACCTCGCTCATCTCGTCGGGCGTGCTGGGGGCGAGTTCCATGCCGAGATTCTGCAGCGTCGCCCGGATCTTCTCGTTCGCGAGCGCCTCGCGGAGCGACGTGCTCAGGCGGTCCAGCACCGGCTTCGGGATGCCCGCGGGCGCGAACATCGCCAGCCAGGCGCCGCCACGCAGATCCGGGTAGCCCGCCTCGGCCGTCGTCGGCACGTCCGGCAGCAGCGAGGAGCGCTGCTGCGACGTGACCGCGAGCGCCCGCACCTGCCCGTCGCGAATGAACGGGATCGTGCCCGCAACCGTGTCGATGGTCGCATTGATGCGCCCGGCGATGATATCCGTCACCGATTGCGCGGTGCCCCGGAACGGCACGTGATTGAGGCGCGCGCCGGTGGCGTGGGCGAGCACCGACATCAGGAGATGCGACGTGGTGCCGTTGCCGGTGCTCGCGAAGGTGACCTCGCCGGGCTTCGCCTTGGCCGCATCCATCAGGTCCTTCATCGACCTGTAGGGCAGGTCCTTGTTGACCACGAGCGCGTAGGGCAGGTCGACGATCCGCCCGATCGGCTGGAAATCCTTGCGCGGGTCGTAGCTGAGGGTCGGATAGATGTGAGGATTGATGGCCTGCGGCGCCGAGGCTCCGACCGTGATCGTGTAGCCGTCCGGGGCCGACCTCGCGACCGCGGCCGCCCCGATGCTCCCGCCCTGACCACCCCGGTTCTCGACGATGAAGCGCGAGCCTCGGATGGTCTGACTGAACTGCTCCGCAAGGAGCCTCGCCACGGTGTCGGTCGCCGTTCCCGGCGGGAAGCCGACCATGATGGTCACGGGCCGGTTGGGATAGGCGTCCTGTGCGCGAGCGGCCGGAACGAGAACCCCGGCGGCAAGGGCCGCTCCGACCCCGAGCACGCTCCGCCTCGTCGGGACGGCTTCGGCCGCCCATACCCCCTTCGTCATGATCCGCTCCCTCCCGAAGGCGTGGGCCGATGGCCCGCCGCACTCATCCGGTCAGGGTCGAGCCTGCCGGCAGGTCGGATCGTAACGGGTCGCATCGTTCTGCGGCAAGACCTCCACGTGGGAGTCGGCTGACGCCGGTCTTGTACGGACAAATCAACCGGTGATGGACGACCTGCGCGAGCGAGCCGGGATCCGGCCTGCATCGGCCTCGGTTCGATCCGGGGGCGGCTGGGAGCCGCAGATTTCGCCGGAATCACTGGATTTGATTGAGATTGATTCCAATAGACTCATCTTCCCTTCAATCGTAGACCGATGAGGCGAGAACAGCCGGACAGCTCTGCCGCACTGCAAAAGATGAGAGGCCCCGAATTGAAGAACGACGACATCAAGTCTCTTCTCGCCCGCATCGAACAGGGAGAACCACTGACGAAAGAGGAGCAGCTCCTCGTTCTTCGGGACCTTCTCAGAGCCAATCAACGGATCGAAGCCAGCAGACAGGCTGGTTACACAGATGACGAGCCCCCTCGTCAGGCGATCCACGATCAGTTCACGCCGCTCTAGGAGCGTCAGGGGTCACTCGATCGTCAGCGGGGGACCAGATGGGACGCGCGCCGATATGTCGTCTTCATGTCGCAGCGCAGCAAGATAAGGGCTCTCCTAGCCGCTCCGAGGAGAGACCACGTGAAGAATGACACCATCAAGTCGCTCCTCCAGCGGATCGAGGACGGCACTCTCCTCAACAAGGACGAGCAGGTCGAAGTCTTGAAGGATCTCCTGCGGGCGAACCGGCGGGTCCAGGCCGCCAAACGCGCCGGCTATATCGAAAGCCCACGCCGGCCACACGGAGCGTCATCGCCTCTGACGCATTGAGAGCGAGCCGGACGAACCCTCGTTCGGCGCCTCGACCCGGCGCACCCCATCGTCGTCAGGACGATGGAGGAGCGCCCGGGCCGTTCGGTCAGATGGGCTCCTGCCCGGCGAGCTCGATCCCGAACCCGGCAATGCCGACGAAGGAGCGCGAGACGCTGCCGAGGTTGCGGATGGAGGTCACGCCGAGATCGCGCAGGATCTGGGCGCCGACCCCGACCTCGCGCCATTGCCGCGTCCGGTCCTGCTCCGAACCCTCCGGCTGCGCGTCGAGATCGGGATATTGCGTGACCGGCACGCCGGCCGTGCCCTCGCGCAGATAGACGAGGACGCCCCTGCCCTCTTCCTGGAAGCGGCGCAGGGCGGCATGGATGGTCTCGCCCCCGCCGAGTACGTCCGTCATGACATTGGCGCGATGCATGCGGGCGAGGATGTCGCGCCCGTCGCCGACCCGGCCATAGACGAAGGCGAAGTGCTGAACCTCGTCGAAGGGCGTCGAGTAGGAATAGCCCGTCAGCGTGCCGAACTCGGTCTTGACCGGGAAGGTCGCGAGCCGCTCGACCAGTTTCTCGCGCGACTGGCGATAGGCGATCAGATCCGCGACCGAGACCTGCTTCAGGCCGTGCTTCGCGGCGAAGGCGGTGATCTGTTCGCCCTTCATCACCGTGCCGTCGTCATTGGCGAGTTCGCAGATCACCCCGACCGGCGGCAGCCCCGCGAGCCGGCAGAGATCGACCGCCGCCTCGGTATGGCCGGAGCGCATCAGGACGCCCCCGTCCCGCGCGATGAGCGGGAAGACGTGGCCGGGCCGCACGAAATCGGCCGGGCCCATATTGTGGTTGGCGAGGGCGCGGACGGTGTTCGTGCGCTGCTCGGCGGAGATGCCGGTCGTCAGGCCATGCTTGACGTCCACCGTGATCGTGAAGGCCGTGCCGAGGGGCGCGTCGTTCGCCGCGACCATCGGATCGAGCCGCAGGCGCCGTGCCTCCTCCGCCGTCAGCGGCGCGCAGACGATGCCGCAGGTGTTGCGGATGATGAAGGCCATCTTCTCCGGCGTGCAGAGGGAGGCGGCGACGACGAGGTCGCCTTCGTTCTCGCGGTCGTCGTCGTCGGTGACGATGACGACCTCGCCCCGGGAGAAGGCGTCGATGATGTCGGGAACGGCGGCAGTCACGGTGATGCTCCTCTCGGGGGCCGGCTTCTCTTGGGGCCGGCGGCCCTGGTTGCCCGAGCCAGTACCGAAGCCGCGGCCCGGACACCAGAGCGCCCGCGCACTGGACAGACCCGCGCGCCTCGCGGAAGACGGCATCATGACCGCGAAACCTCCCCCGAAGCCGCCCCGGGCGCGCGCGCCGCATGGCCGCAAGAGCTGGCACCCGCCGTCACGGGCCGGCGGGCCTCGCCCGCCCCGCCGCGACCTCGCCGCCCGGCCCGACGATGCCGCGCTGCTCTACGGCTTCCATCCCGTCATCGAGGCTCTCGGCAACCCGAAGCGCCGCATCCGCCGCCTGCTGCTGACGGAGAACGCCCTCGGCCGCCTGAAGGAGGAGCGGCCGGATATCGCGCAGGAGGTGGAAAGCCGGGCCGAACTCGTCCGCCCGGACGAGATCAGCCGCCTCGTCGAGCCGGATGCCGTCCATCAGGGCGTCTATCTCGAGGCCGACCCGCTCGAGCCCCTGACACTCGCCGATCTCGGCCCCGACGCACTCGTGCTCGCGCTCGACCAGATCACCGATCCGCACAATGTGGGTGCCATCACGCGCACCGCGGCGGCCTTCGGGGTGGACGCGCTGCTGGTGACGGCGCGCCACAGCCCGAACGCGACGGGCGTGCTGGCCAAGGCCGCCTCGGGCGGCCTCGAACACGTGCCGCAACTCGTCGTGCGCAACCTGTCGGACGCGCTGGAGGAGCTCGGCCGCCGGGGCTTCCGCCGGATCGGCCTCGATTCGGAGGGCGACGCGAGGCTTCAGGACCTCGGCGCGTCGCGGCCGACCGTGATCGTCCTCGGCGCCGAGGGACGGGGCCTCCGCCAGCGGACGCGCTCGGTCTGCGACGTGGTGGCCCGGCTCGACATGCCGGGAGCCATCAAGAGCCTCAACGTATCGAACGCGGCCGCGATCGCGCTCTACGCCCTCTCGGCCCCGGTCACGGAGCCTGCCGGCTCCCTCTGACCACGACCCTGTGGACGACGACGCCGCTCGCACCGCCGTCGCGCGAATCGGCGACGAGGGGACCCGCCGACCGCGCTCCGCTCCTGTGCGGCGTGCCGCGCCGCGCGGCGGCCGGCCGCGAGGCAGAGGGGCCGCGCTTCACACCCTTTCCGTCGATCACGTAGAGCGCGGGCGGAGCGACGGGCGACGGCGGGATGCCGACCGGTGGCTGGACGACCGGACCGTCCTGGTAGCCTCCGCCCGGATAGCCGCTCGGGCTGTAGGCCGGTGCGCCGCCATAGCTCCCGTAGGCGCCATAGCTTCCCCCACGGCGGTCGAACCGGTCGAAGCGACCATGATGACCGCCCGACCAGCCCCCGTGCCGGCCGTGGTCGCCCCAGCGACGATGATGATGGTGGTGATGACGCCCCCACGCGCCGACATGCCCGTGGCTATGGCCATGGCCGAGACGGACCCGGCCGGCATGGCCCGCGCCGTGTCCCTGGAAGCCCGCTCCGCCTCGGGACGCCACCCCGCCACGACCGCCGCCGGCATGACCGCCGGCCGCGACGCCTGCGCCACGCGCGACGGCCTCCGACGCCCCCGAGAGGAGCGCCAACGCCGCGAAACCACCTAGGATCAGGCCCGACAAAGCTCGCATCGCGACGCTCCCTTACTCCGGCCTCCTGGCCGAAACCGTAGCATAGCCCCCCGGGGCTGTCACAAGAAAGCACCCGTTAGACATAGGTTGCACGACGAATTGGCAAGTAGTGCCCCCGTCGACGCGTTTTCGGGGACGGCCTATTCCACGACGGGAACTCGGGTAGACCGCGCCGTCGTGGGCGACCGGCGACGATCGACCCTCAAGGGGGAGACGACACCATGGCTGTAACAGCCACGCCGACGACGGCAGCGGCATCACGACCGATGACCAAGGAGGAGAGGAAGGTCATTCTGGCCTCGTCTCTCGGCACGGTCTTCGAATGGTATGATTTCTATCTGTACGGCTCGCTTGCCGTGATCATCGGCTCGCAATTCTTTTCCGCCTTCGACGTCACGACACGGAACGTCTTCGCACTTCTGGCCTTCGCGGCGGGCTTCCTCGTCCGCCCCTTCGGCGCTCTCGTATTCGGACGCCTGGGCGATCTCGTCGGACGCAAATATACCTTCCTCGTCACGATCGTGATCATGGGCACGTCGACCTTCATCGTCGGCCTGCTGCCCTCCTACGACCAGATCGGCTGGATCGCTCCGGTCATCCTGATCGTCCTGCGCATGGCCCAGGGTCTCGCGCTCGGCGGCGAGTACGGCGGCGCGGCCGTCTACGTGGCGGAACACGCGCCGCAGGGCCGTCGCGGCTTCTACACGAGCTGGATCCAGACCACGGCGACGGTTGGTCTGCTGCTGTCCCTGCTGGTCATCCTCGCGCTGCGCATGTGGATGGGCGAGGCGGGCTTCCAGCGTGGCGAGGGTTACTGGATCGCCGGCTGGCGCATCCCCTTCCTGCTGTCGATCGTGCTGCTCGCGATCTCCGTCTGGATCCGGCTTCAGATGAACGAATCGCCGGCGTTCCAGAAGATGAAGGAGGAAGGGACCCAGTCGAAGGCGCCGCTCTCCGAAGCCTTCGGCCAGTGGAAGAACGCCAAGATCGTCATCATCGCCCTCCTCGGCCTGGTCGTGGGCCAGGCGGTGGTCTGGTACACGGGACAGTTCTACGCACTGTTCTTCCTCCAGAACATCCTGAAGGTGGACCTGCTGACGGCGAACGTGCTGATCGCCTGGTCTCTCATCCTCGGAACCGGCGGCTTCATCTTCTTCGGGGCCCTGTCCGACAAGATCGGCCGCAAGCCGATCATCCTCGGAGGCTGCCTCATCGCCGCCATCACCTTCTTCCCGCTGTTCAAGATGCTGACCTCGGTGGTGAGCCCGAAGCTGGAACACGCCCTCGCGACGGCGAAGGTCCAGGTGACGTCCGATCCGGCCTTCTGCGGCTCGGTCTTCGATCCGGTCGGGATCCGGAACTTCACGCAGCCCTGCGACATCGCCCGCGTCGCGCTCGCCCGCGCCGCGATCAAGTACGAGTTCGTGGCGGCACCGGCAGGGACTGCGCCGAAGGTCACGTTCAACGGCACGGAGGCACCGATCCTGGGGGCGAGTCCCGTCCAGCCGGCGGTGCCGGCTGCGGGGACCTCGCCCGCAGTGCCCTCCCGGCCCGCGGTGAACGCGATCAACGCCAACATCGCGGGGTTCAACGCGGCGGCGACGAAGGTCGGCTATCCGGCCGCGAACGATCCGACGATCCTGAGGGTCAACGGGTTCTTCGACGCGATCGTCAACCCGACCGCGCTGAAGGCCATCGGCATCCTTCTGATCCTCGTCCTCTACGTGACGGCGGTCTACGGGCCGATCGCGGCGGCACTGGTCGAGTCCTTCCCGACCCGGATCCGCTACACGGCGATGTCGCTGCCCTACCACATCGGCAACGGCTGGTTCGGCGGTCTTCTGCCACCGACCTCCTTCGCGATGGTCGCGGCGACCGGGGACATCTATTACGGCCTCTGGTACCCGGTCTGCTTCGCACTGATGACCTTCGTGATCGGCCTTCTCTTCGTGAAGGAGACCAAGGATCGCGACATCTTCGCCTACCAGGGCGAGAAATAAGGCCCGATCCTCCACCACAGGGCGCCTCGCGCCACCTCCAGCCCCGGCCTTGCGCCGGGGCTTTTCGTTGGCGATCCGTGCGGAGGGCGCTCGACGCTTCCTGTCCGGCCCGCACCATGATACCGGAGCGCGTCGGCAGCCGGCGTAGCACAGCGGTAGTGCAGCGGTTTTGTAAACCGAAGGTCGGGAGTTCGATCCTCTCCGCCGGCACCGAAATCACTGGTCTCAGCAGATGAAGCCGCGGACCGGCGCGACCCGCTCGCGAGGAACTCGCGGCCGAGGAACCGACGCTCCGCGAGAAACCGCCTACTTTCCGTTGGGCGTCGCCGGATCGATGTCGTAGGCCTTCTGGACCAGCTCGTGGCGAGTTGCGGTCGTGCCGACCTTGCGCTCCCAGACCTCCGCCATCTGCTCCTTCGCCTCGGGCTCGATCTCCTTCGGAACGAGGTTTCGATAGGTCTCGATCTCGCCCGTGACCACCTTCGCAATCGTCTCCGAGACCTGCCGGGGGTCGTATTGTTCGTGCGGAAAGGCGAGCTTCCGATAGTCGAAGACCAGATCCTCGCTGTCCTGCGGATGCCAATGCGACGGAGCCTCGAACATGCGGTCGTTGAACCCGGTCAGAATGGGACCCGGGTTGACGACCGCGATCTGGACACCGAATTCCTGCAATTCCTTGCGGAGCGCTTCCGCAAACGCTTCGAGGGCGTGTTTCGTCGCGGAATAGGCTCCGGCGAAGGGATCCGTCGTCAGGCCTGCGACCGACGAGACGAAGACGATCTTGCCCGCCTTCCTCCGAACGAAGGTCCGGGCGATCGCCTGGGTGAGCAGAACGGTGCCGAAGACATTCACCTCGAACTGTTCGCGCAGCTTGTCCTCGGGCAGGTCGACCACGGCGCCGCCTTCCGAAATGGCGGCGTTGTTGACCAGCACGTCGACGTCCCAGGCGGCCGCGCGCAGGCGATCGTTCTCATCGGTGATATCGAGCTTCTCGACGCGGATCGGGAGATCTCTCTCCCGCGCTTCCGTCCTGAGGCCGTGAATCTGGGCCACGGCCTCGACCGTCGCGATCACGTCGAGCCCTTGCTCCGCGAGCATGAACGAGACGTCGCGACCAAAGCCGGTTCCGGCCCCCGTGATGAGGACGGTCTTGCGTTTCGTCATGGCTGATTGTCCTTCTCAGACGCAGTTGCGAGCCGGATTTTCGCCGCGCCGGACTGAGACCCGCCGAGCGCGGCCGGGCCCGTCGGCCATGGTTTGAACGCGCAGCGGCCCCTCAACCGGCCGGTGGGCGGATGGTTCCGGAAGGCCTTGCGAGCCTCAAAGGACGTGAGGACCTTTCGATGCGTGCCGGGAGGCTGTATCGTCGGCGGGTGGCCCTCGATCTGCGGAAGCCGACGGAAGGCCATCGTACAAGAACAGTGCCGGGCATTTTCAGACAGAGTATTGGCACAAGGACGTCTGCCGTCACGGCGTCGCTGCCGATCTTGGGGATAGGGGCTGGGGATGCCGATCGGATACTTCACGCCCGCTGAATCGGTCGGCACCTCCGCCATGCGGAGCGCGATGCATGAGCGTATCCGGCAGTTCGATTGGGCGGCGTCCACCGCCGGCGCCGTCGACGGATGGTCGATCGAATTGCGAAGCGTGTGTCGGACCGCCCTCCTGTCCTCGACGCCCATGGCGGTTCTGATCGGCCGCGACGGCGTCGTCCTGTACAACGATGCCATTCGCGCGATGTTCGGCGAGGAATACGACTTCGCTCTGGGGCGCCCCATCGCGGAGGTTCTGCCCGCGGCCGCAGGCTTCTACACCAAAATGCTGGGGCGGATCTTTGCGGGCGCCTCGGCCCGCTTCGACGACATCCCCTACAGGCTGCGTCGGCTGGGGCGGTCCGATAAGGTCTGGTTCGACCTCGAATTCACGCCGATCATGGACTCGACGGGCCGCGTGCATGGCGCTCTCGTCATCAGTGTCGAGACGACCACGCGCGTGAAGGCCCTGCGCGAGCTCGAGCATTCGCGCGAACGTCTGAGGCTGGCCCTCGCCGCCGGCGGGATCGTCGGAACCTGGGAGGTCGATTTCCGAACGGAAACCGTCCGCTCGGACGAGCGCTACGCGCGGCTGCACGGCGTCAATCCCGGGGTCGCGGAGAAAGGAGCCGACAAGGGGCTCTTCATCTCGGGCATCCATCCGGACGATCGGATGCTGGTCATGGCGGCGTTCGACCAGGCCAAGGTCGATGGAAACTATCGCTGTCAGCATCGCGTCGTGGGCGATGAGGGAACGCGCTGGATCGTCGCGTCCGGACGGATCCGCCACGGCAACGACGAGGCTCCCGTGTCGTTTCTCGGCACCGCCGTCGACGTCACCGAACAGGTCGAGACCGCCGCGGCGCTGGCCGAAAGCGAGGAGCGCTTTCGGACCTATGCGGAAACGCTCCCTCACGTGATCTTCGAATGGGACCAGGACGGCCGCGCGACCTATGCCAATCGGCGCTGGTTCGAGTTCACCGGATGCGAGGACGAAGACGAAGAGGTCTGGAACTGGCCCTCCTTCGTCCATGCCGACGATCGGACGCTCGTCGTCGAGCACTGGCGCGCGGCCATCACGGCCGGCGAGAGGTTCCGGTCGGTCGCGCGCCATCGGGACAGCTCCGGCGAGTACCGATGGATGGAGGCGACCGCGCTGCCCATTCGCGACAGCCGGCAGCAGGCCGCCAGTTGGATCGGCACGCTCGTCGATATCCACGACGCCAAGCTGATCGAAGCCGAACGCGCATTGGTGGCCCGGGAACTCGACCACAGGGTCAAGAACTTCTTCGCGTTGACGCAAGGGCTGATCGGCCTGACCCAGCGAGAGGATCACGACCTGTCCTCCTTCGCCTCACGCCTGAGGGGGCGCCTGGATGCTCTCCATCACTCCCACAACCTCATCAGGCTGCGCGAGGCCGAAGCGGGGTCGGGCGCCGACGATGCGCTGCTTGAACTGATGCGCCGCTTGCTGGAGCCGTACCGGATCGCTCAGGAGGAGGGCCGGATCAATATCGGCGGGGACGACATCCCCCTCGATCCAGGCCAGATGACCGCGTTCGCGCTCGTCTTTCACGAGCTTGCCACCAACTCGGCCAAGTATGGCGCGCTGGCCGCTCCTGCCGGGCGCATCGATCTCGCATCGCGTCTCAGCGGGGGAATGTTGCAGATCACCTGGCAGGAAAGCGGCTGCGCGCGGATCGCGGCCGGCGTGCAGGGCGGCGGCTTCGGATCACGGCTGATCACCTCCGTCATCGAGCATCAGCTGCGCGGCAAGTTCGAGCGTTCGACCGAGCCGGACGGCGTGCATATCCTCCTCGTCATTCCCGTCCCCGGCACGCGGCTCGCGAGGAAGGGGCATTGATCCGATCGTAGGCCGGCGCTCGGCCGCCCGCCGCTGGCCGCATCGCCGGTCGTCAGCCAGGTATACTCGACAGTGAGTATCCCTCTGCCCGGCTGCCCCTATGGTCGCCCCCGCCTGAGACGGGGGGATGGATGGTCGGCGATGGCGGGATCTCGAGGCAGGACCAGAGGCGGGGAGCAGTCTATGCCTCGATGGTCGTGCTGCTCTTCGCCGGTTTCGTGCTCGTCTCACGCGCCGGGCTGTCGACGGCGCTGACGCTCCTCGACATCGCCGCGCTGCGGTTCGGCGTCGGAGCGATCCTGCTCGCTCCCCTCCTCCTCGGCCACGGCTTCGGCGGAATCCGGCCCGGCCAGGTCCTCGTGCTTGCGACCCTCGGCGGGCTGGGCTTCGCATTGCTCGCCTATGCCGGGTTCGCATTGACGCCGTCGAGCCACGGCGGGGTTCTGATCCACGGAACGCTCGCGCTGACAACCGCCGTCCTGATCTGGCTGTTCCGCCTGCCGCGCTCGCGCGTCGGCCAAGGCGTCGGCCTTGCCATCATCGCGGCCGGCGTGGCGGCCATGGCCTGGGATGGGCGCGTCTCCGGCGGCGACTGGATGCTGGTCGGCGATCTCTGCCTGATCGGAGCCTCGTTCTGCTGGTCGGGATACGGCCTGTATGTCCGTCGGCTCGGCCTCTCGGCCCTTCAGGCCGCCGCCATCGTCACCACGACATCGGCGGTCGTCTTCCTTCCGATCTACCTGATGCTGCCGGGGAAGATGCTGTTCGAGGCAGGCTGGTGGGATATCCTGGTTCAGGGGGCGTTCCAGGGGGCGGTGATCGGGGCCGGATCCGTCTTCGTCTATACGCGAGCCGTCGTGCTGCTCGGGCCCGAGCAGGTGTCACTCTTCACCGCCGCCGTTCCGGCGCTCGCCCTGGTCGGCGGCCTCGTCCTGCTCGGGGAAGTTCCCGGCACGGCGGCCGTGATCGGCGTCGCGCTCGTGACGATCGGCATGATCGCCGCATTTCGCCCGCCGGTCCGCTGAGGCCCCCGGGCTTCGAACGATGCGGCCTCAAGATGGGAGGGTCGCGAAGGACCAGGGATTTCGGCCCTCGCGCAGCCAGCGGAGAGACTGCGTCCAGAAGCCGTCCCGGTGCCGGTCGTGGAACAGGCCGAAATGGCCGATCGCCTCCATGCCGAAATCGGGCGGCGTGACGAGAACATGCGTCGTCCCGGCCGAGCGGTAATAGCCGAGAGCCCGGTCGATCGCGCGGGGCGAGGCGATCTCATCGTCGCTGACGCCGACCGCCAGGATCGCGCCGCTGAAGGACGCGAAGCGGGAGAGGATCTCCGCCCTCTCCTGCGTGGGATAGCTCCGTTCCATCCGGCGGCCACGGAAGCTCCATTCGTTCGCGACGCCGGCCGGCAGGTCCTCCAGCCAGCCGAGACGCCGTCCGGGGAAATACCCGCAGATCGCGGTCAGCGCGGGCATCGCGACATGCCACTTCCAGAAGAGCCGGGCGCGATGCGGTTCCGCGTAGTCGCGCCAATAGGCGTATTGGGCACCGATAGTCAGCATCCGGTCGATCCGATGGGCGGATGGGGAGAAGCCCGGCAGGAAGCCGCCGATCGAGTGACCGACGACCTGGACCGGGCCTTCCCCCTCTCGCGAGAGCACGACGCGCAAGGCGGCATCGAAATCCTGCTCGCCCCAGTCACGCCAGCGATACGAGAGCCCTCTCAGCGAGCGCGGCCGCGATGCGCCGATCCCGCGATAATCGTAGGTCAGGACGCGAAAGCCGGCCTCGGCGAGGAAGCGCGCATAGCGGTGATAATAGCGCGCCGCGACGCCCGTCGCCGGATTGACGATCACCGTGCCGAGACCGGCCTCCGCGTCGCCCTGCCAGACGTGCCCCCGCAGCCGGACGCCGTCCCGGCATTCCAGCTCAAGCACCTGCTCCCGGACCACGACCATGCCGCGTCATCCCGCCTCCGCCACGGGATCGATTGTGCGCAGCCACCGCCCAATGTATATTCACTAGTCGGTATACATTGGGGTGGCTGGACGGTGTCGACCCGAGAGAAGATCGTCAAGGCGGCGGCGTCGCTCTTCTACAAGGAGGGCATCCGCTCCGTGAGCGTGGACGCGATCGCGGACAAGGCGGGCATCACCAAGCGCTCCCTCTACTACCACTTCAAGAGCAAGGACGATCTGGTCGAAGCCTATCTGGCCGGACGCGACCAGCCCAATCTCGACACCTTCGAGCGGTGGTTCGGCGAGGCGGAAGGCGATGCCGCGACGAAGGTCCGCGCGCTCTTCGTGAACCTCGCCGCCTCGGCCCGGAGCCCGAAATGGAGGGGATGCGGCTTTCTTCGGACGGCGGCCGAGCTCGTCGCGATGCCCGGCCATCCGGCCCTGAAGGCGGCGAACCTGCACAAGACGCGTTTCGAGGAATGGCTCGGCCGGCACCTCGAACCGGCGGGCGTCACCGACGCCGACGTGCTGTCCCGGCAGATCAGGCTGCTCCTCGACGGCTCGTTCTCGGTCGTCCTGCTCAATCGCGACCCGAGCTACATGGAGCTTGCCGGCCATGCCGCCGAGGCGCTGGTCAGGGCGGAACTGGCGGCGCGTTCTCCAGAGGCGCAGGCTGATCGAGCCCCGGCCTGAGGGCATCCGGGGCCGGCATCCTCACGGGCGACCGAGTCCTGATCGGCTTTTCCGGGGCGGAGAATGGGCCGGTCCAGGAACCAGAATCCGAAGTCCCGCATTGAACCCGCTGAACGGAAGGGTCGAAACCTCAGCGGAGCGACGAAATGGCCGACAGCGATGTCGATACGAGCGGTGTGAATATCGAGCAGATCAAGATCGTCATGAACGCTCTCTATCTATGCCTGGATCACGCCACGAAATACATTGCCGAGCATAACGGCACCGCATCTGCACAGGACTTCAAGGATAATCTGCTGGCCTCGCTGAGGCACGGCGACATCGACATGGCGATCATGGAAGACACGAAGACCTTCGACTTCGTCGTCTCCCGAATCGAGGAACTGAAGGTCCCGGGCAATTGACACGGCGAACGAGCCGGACCGCGTCGCGCCCTTAGGGCTGTTGCTCAACCCGCCGCGTTCGGAAAGGCGGAGAGGGCAACCCGCGCCACCTGCCGCAGCGCCTCCCGATCGGCCCCGGAGGAGGCCATGACCCCCATCCCAGACGTGATGCAGGCGAGAAACCGGGCGAGGGCCGAGGGATCGCAATCGTCGGGCAGATCGCCGTCGCTCTTGGCGCGGGCGAACCGTTCGCGGAGGCTCGCCTCGACCTGATCACGTCGCGTCGCGAATTCGAACGGCACGTTTTCGGACCCCGCTCCGCAGACCAGACCACCCTGCACGAGAAGACAGCCGGGCGGCTTGCCCGGCTCGGTATGGCTGTCCGCCGTGCTCGTGAGAAACCGCTCGGCGACCTCGTGCGCCGTCGCACCCGCCAGAACCCAGCTCATATGCTCGCCATGCCGGACCGTGTAATGGTCGAGTGCGGCTTTGAGCAGCCCCTCCTTGTTGCCGAAGGCGGCATAGAGGCTGGGCGGTTTGATCCCCATCGCCTTGGTGAGTTCGGCGATGCTGGCGCCGTCGTAGCCGTGGCGCCAGAAAACCTCCATCGCCTCATCGAGGGCCTTGTCCATATCGAAGGACCGAGGCCGTCCCATCGCCATGGTCGAACACCTTTTTCATTCTGTAGCGAAAATTAAATAAGGCACTTGACGCCCGGCGTCGAGGGCGACATCTGTAGCGAACGATACGAATGTCGGAGACGGCCGTGAGCCTTCCTCGTTCCCCCCTCAAATCCGCGCTTCGATACTCGGCCATCGCCATGGCGATCGGCGGCGTGGCAGCCGGCGCCTATCACGTCTCGCCGCAATGGCTGATCCCCGCCGGCCAGGCGGCGACCGCGCCGGCGCCGGAGCAGGCCGTGCCGGTCACAGTCGCCACGCTGGATGCTCGGACCGCGATCATCTGGGACGAATTCTCGGGGCGCCTCGAGGCGATCGACCGGGTCGATGTCCGGGCGCGCGTCGCCGGGGCGATCCAGGAGGTCCACTTCACGGAAGGCGACATCGTCAAGGCCGGCGAATTGCTGGTGACGATAGACCCGGCCCCCTATGCCGCCGAGGTCAGGCGGCTCGAAGCCCAGGTCGCCGGTGTGGAGGCGCGGCTCGCATTGACGAGCAGCGACCTCGATCGCGGCCGCCAGCTCTGGGGCGAGCGGGTCGTCACCGCGCGCGATCTCGACAGCCGCTCCAACGCCTTCAAGGAGGCCTCGGCGAGCCTCGAAGCCTCGAAGGCGGCGCTCGACGTCGCGCGGCTCAATCTGCGCTGGACCGAGGTTCGTGCCGCGGTCGGCGGCCGGGCGGGGCGGCGCGAAATCACGACGGGCAATCTCGTACCGGTCGGGACGGCCGGCCCGGTCCTGACGACCATCGTCTCGGTCGACCCGATCTATTCCAGCTTCGATGCCGACGAGGGCATCGTGCTGCGCGCCCTCGCGTCGATCACCGAGAAGAGCGGCGGCCGGGGGCGGATCGATCGGATCCCGGTCGAGATGACGACCTCGGACGGTTCGGTCGTCCAGGGCAGGCTCCAGTTCATCGATAACAAGGTGGATGCGCGCACCGGCACCATTCGCGTCCGGGCGGTCTTCGCCAATGGCGACGGACGTCTCATTCCCGGCCAGTTCGCGCGCATGCGCCTCGGCCAGGCGAAGCCGGAACCCGTCCTTCTCGTCGACGAGCGGGCCGTCGGCACCGATCAGGACAAGAAGTTCGTCCTCGTCGTCGGCGACGACAGCCGGGCGACCTTCCGCGCAGTCACGCTCGGGCGCGCGGTCGAAGGGCTCCGCATCGTGACCTCCGGGCTCAAGGCGGGCGAGAGGATCGTCGTGAACGGCCTCCAGCGGGTGCGGCCCGGCGCCCTCGTCCAGGCCCAGACGGCCGCGATGGGGGCTCGGCCGGGTCCCGGCGGCAAGCCGGGCCAGCTCGCGCAGCGCTGATCCGTCCCACCGGCGGTTCGCGACGACCGCCGACAGAATTCCCGACGACCGCGCCTTGAGCGCGAACGACTTCCTGCGCCCTTGGAGGCGGCATGACCTTCTCGAAATTCTTCATCGACCGGCCGATCTTCGCCGGCGTGCTGTCGGTGCTGATCTTCCTCGGCGGCCTCCTCGCGCTCTTCGCGATGCCGATCTCCGAATATCCGGACGTGGTGCCGCCCTCGGTCGTCGTCCGGGCGACCTATCCGGGCGCGAACCCGAAGGTCATCGTCGAGACGGTGGCGACGCCGATTGAGGAGCAGATCAACGGCGTCGAGGGCATGCTCTACATGTCGAGCCAGGCGACGACGGACGGCGTCATGACGCTGACCGTCACCTTCAAGCTCGGCACCGATCCCGACAAGGCCCAGCAGCTCGTCCAGAACCGCGTGTCCCAGGCCGAGCCGCGCCTGCCCGCCATCGTGCGTCAGCTCGGCATCGTCACGATCAAGAGCTCCCCCGACCTGACCATGGTCGTGCACCTCCTGTCGCCGGACGGTCGCTACGACATGACCTACCTGCGCAACTACGCCGTCCTGAACGTGAAGGACCGGCTGGCTCGGCTCGACGGGGTCGGCCAGGTCCAGCTCTTCGGCTCCGGCGATTATTCGATGCGGATCTGGCTCGATCCGCAGAAGGTCGCCGAGCACGGGCTCTCCGCCGGCGATGTCGTGCGCGAGATCCGGGCGCAGAACGTCGAGGCCGCGGCGGGCGTCGTCGGCTCCTCGCCCGCCCTTCCGGGGCTCGACCTCCAGCTCTCCCTCAACGCGGAGGGGCGCCTGACCAGCGAGGAGCAGTTCGGGGACATCGTCGTTAAGACGGGGGCGGATGGCGAGATCACGCGGCTGCGCGACATCGCCCGGATCGAGCTCGGCGCGTCCGATTACGCGCTGCGCTCGCTGCTCGACAACAAATCCGCCGTCGCGATCCCGATCTCGCAGTCTCCGGGGTCGAACGCCATCCAGATCTCCGACAACGTCCGCCGGACGATGGCCGAGATCAAGGAGAACATGCCCGAGGGCATCGACTACCGGATCGTCTACGATCCGACGCAGTTCGTGCGCGCCTCGATCGAGGCCGTGATCCACACGCTGCTCGAGGCGGTCGCCCTCGTCGTGCTGGTCGTGATCCTCTTCCTCCAGACGTGGCGCGCCTCGATCATCCCGCTCATCGCCGTGCCGGTCTCGATCGTCGGGACCTTCGCGGTGATGCACGTCTTCGGCTTCTCCATCAACGCGCTCAGCCTCTTCGGCCTCGTCCTCGCGATCGGGATCGTGGTCGACGACGCGATCGTCGTGGTCGAGAACGTCGAGCGCAACATCGAGGCCGGCCTCTCGCCGCGCGAGGCGAGCTACCAGGCGATGCGCGAGGTCTCCGGACCCATCGTCGCGATCGCACTCGTCCTCGTCGCCGTCTTCGTGCCGCTCGCCTTCATCAGCGGCCTGACCGGCCAGTTCTACAAGCAGTTCGCCCTGACGATCGCGATCTCGACGGTCATCTCCGCCATCAACTCGCTCACCCTGTCGCCGGCCCTGTCGGCGATCCTGCTCCAGGACCACCACGCGCCCAAGGACCGGCTGACGCGGGGGCTCGACTGGCTGCTCGGCTGGTTCTTCCGCCGCTTCAACCGCGCCTTCGCCTGGGCCTCGGGCAGCTACGGGACGGGGGTCGGCATGGCCATCTCGCGCAAGGCCGCGATGATGGGGATCTATCTCGTCCTCGTCGGACTGACGGTGGTGCTGTTCCAGCGCGTTCCGGGCGGCTTCGTGCCTGCTCAGGACAAGCAATACCTCGTCGGCTTCGCCCAGCTTCCCGACGGTGCGACGCTCGACCGGACCGAGGACGTCATCCGCCAGATGAGCGAGATCGCCCTCAAGGAGCCGGGGGTGGAGAGCGCGGTCGCCTTTCCGGGCCTGTCGATCAACGGCTTCACCAACAGCTCCAATTCCGGGATCGTCTTCGCGACCCTGAAGCCTTTCGCCGAGCGCAAGGAGCCCTCGCTCAGCGGGGGCGCCATCGCCATGTCGCTGAACCAGAAGTTCGGCGGCATCCAGGAGGCGTTCATCGCCATGTTCCCGCCGCCGCCGGTCAACGGGCTCGGCACGATCGGCGGGTTCAAGCTCCAGATCCAGGATCGGGCCGGTCTCGGCTACGAGGCGCTGAACGAGGCGACCAAGGCCTTTCTGGCCAAGGCCGCGCAGGCGCCGGAACTCGCAGGCCTGTTCTCGAGCTTCCAGATGAACGTGCCGCAGCTCTTCGCGGATATCGACCGCACCAAGGCGCGCCAGCTCGCGATTCCGGTGACGGACATCTTCGATACCCTGCAGATCTATCTCGGGTCGCTCTACGTCAACGATTTCAACCGGTTCGGCCGCACCTACTCGGTCCGCGTCCAGGCCGACGCACCCTTCCGCGCGCGGCAGGACGATGTGGGGCAGCTCAAGGTGAGAGCCGGCTCGGGCGAGATGGTGCCGCTGTCGGCGCTCCTGAACGTCCGCCAGACCTCGGGGCCCGAGCGCGCCATGCGCTATAACGGCTTCCTCACGGCCGACATCAATGCGGGGGCGGCGCCGGGCTATTCGTCCGGCCAGGCGCAGGACGCGGCGGCCCGGATCGCGGCCGAGACGCTTCCGAAGGGCTTCGCCTTCGAGTGGACCGAGCTGACCTATCAGGAGTTCATCGCCGGCAATTCCGGGATCTGGGTGTTCCCGCTCGCGATCCTGCTCGTCTTCCTGGTGCTCGCCGCCCAGTACGAGAGCCTCACCCTGCCGCTCGCGATCCTCCTGATCGTCCCCATGGGTTTGCTGGCCGCCATGACCGGCGTCTGGCTGTCGGGCGGCGACAACAACGTCTTCACGCAGATCGGCCTCATCGTCCTGGTCGGGCTCTCGGCCAAGAACGCGATCCTGATCGTGGAATTCGCGCGCGAGCTCGAATTCGCCGGCCGGACCCCGGTTCAGGCCGCGATCGAGGCGAGCCGGCTCAGGCTGCGCCCGATCCTGATGACGTCGCTCGCCTTCATCATGGGCGTCCTGCCGCTGGTCCTCGCGACGGGCGCGGGCTCGGAGATGCGCCAGGCGATGGGCGTCGCGGTCTTCGCCGGCATGATCGGCGTGACCGCCTTCGGCCTGTTCCTCACGCCGGTCTTCTACGTCGCGCTGCGGCGGCTCGCATCGAACCGCCCGCTGAAGCGGCACGGAGAGGCGACGGTCGCGCCGGCGACCCATCCGGCGGCCGCATGACGGCCCGGCCCCGCCGTGTGCGCGTCGCGGATCAGGCCTTCGGCGCGGGCGGCGTCCAGCCGTAGAGCCAGGCGTAGCGCTCGCGCATGCCCTCGGGTCCGAGGCGGCGCATGACGAGGTTGCGGCCGAGGGCGACGAGGCCGGAGGCGTGGTAGACGCGCCCGTTGGAGCGAGCCGCCTGCTGAACCCGCCGCACGCGCGGCAGGCGCGCCCGCGCATAGGCGGCGACCGCGTCCGGGACGGCGGCGGGGTCGGAGCCGACCAGCGCCGCGAGATGGGCCGCGTCCTCGATCGCGAGGCCGCCCCCCTGGGCCAGGAACGGCAGGACTGGATGGGCCGCATCGCCCACGAGAGCGACCCGGCCGCGGCCGAGCCGCCGGGCGGTGTGGGTGAAGAGCGACCAGGCCGACCACGCCTCGGCCCGGCCCGCAAGCGCACGCAGATCCGGGTGGGCGCGGGCGAGCGCGGCCATGACCTCGTCCGGGCTCGCCTCGCGCGACCAGCCCTCGGACGGTTTCGGTCGACTAGCGACGACCACGAGATTGAGCTGCCGTCCCGCCGCGACCGGGTAATGCACGACATGGGCGCCGGGTCCGAGCCAGAGGCCCGTCTCGTCCGGCCCGAAGCCCGCCGGCCGGGCCTCCGCCGGCAGAACCGCCCGATAGGCCGCGAATCCAGAATAGGCCGGCGGGACATCCTCGCCGAGCGAGGCCCGCATGCGCGAGACGACGCCGTCCGCCCCGATCACGAGATCGGCAACGACGCTGCCCTGCTGGCCTCCGGCCGATTCGCCCTCGATCTGGGCCACGCCGTCCCGCTCCGAGACCGCGTTGGCGCCGCGCCCGACCCGGATCAGGATGTCGGGCCGGGCACGCACCGCATCGAGCAGGATTGTGTGCAGGTCGGAGCGGGAGAGAGCGAGATAGGGCGCCCCGAAGCGGTCCCGCATGGAGGGGCCGAACGCGACGCCGCCGATGCGGCGTCCGTCACGAAGAGCGCGGATGGTCATCCCGTCCGGCTCGCAGGCGCAGCGTCGGAGCGCGGGGCCGAGCCCGAGGGAGAGCAGGATTCCCGTCGCGTTCGGCGAGAGCTGGATGCCCGCGCCCGTCTCGCCGAATCCCGTGCGGCGCTCGAGCAGCGTGATCTCGTGGCCCCGCCCCGAGAAGGCGAGCGCGCTCGTCAGGCCGGCGATGCCCGCGCCGACGATCGCGATCCTCACGGCAGGCTCCGGCGGATGAAGGCTCGCCGCTCAGGCGGCCTGGTCGTGCCAGAGGCAGGATTCGGGCTCGGCCTGGCCGTCGGCGAGGCTCTGCTTGAACTTGTACAGCGTCCCGCAATAGGAGCAGATGGCCTCGTCGCCCGACCCCATGTCGATGAAGATATGCGGGTGGTCGAAGGGAGGCGTCGCCCCGATGCACATGAACTCGCGCGAGCCGACATGAATCTCGCGAACGCCCGGATCGTTGTGGAAATGCGGAACGCCCGAAGAAGCCATCTCGCCCGAAACCTCGATGCTGCTGCGCCGCGGCGGCCGGCGGCGCGGCGGTGGTCCGCTCTCTCGCATGGCACGGCCTCGGCTTCAATGCCCGCGCCGCGCTCCGGTTCGGAGCGACGGGCATGAATGCGCTCGTGCCGCAGCTCGCCAAGGTCGGCGAGGCCGAGATCGCCTATATCGACCTGCCGGCGGAGGACGGGCCGGGAGGCGGAGATCCGATCCTCCTGATCCACGGCTTCGCCTCGACCCATGGGGTGAACTGGGTCAATCCGAACTGGGCGACGACGCTGACGCGGGCCGGCTACCGGGTCGTCGCCTTCGACAATCGCGGGCACGGCCGCAGCCAGAAGTTCTACGAGCCGTCGGATTACGACACCTCGACGATGGCGGAGGACGCGCGGGCGCTGCTCGACCATCTGGGCATCTGGCAGGCCGACGTGATGGGCTATTCGATGGGCTCGCGCATCACCGCCTTCCTGACGCTCGAACATCCCGAGCGCGTGCGCTCGTGCCTCCTCGGCGGCCTCGGCATCCACCTCGTCGAGGGCGTCGGGCTGCCGCCCGGCATCGCGGATGCCATGGAGGTTCCCTCGCTCGACGACCTCACCGAGCCGACGCAGCGCATGTTCCGGGCCTTCGCGGAGACGAACAGGCAGGATCTGAAGGCGCTCGCCGCCTGCATCCGCGGCACGCGGCAGACGCTGTCGCGGGACGATGTCGGGGCGATCCGCGTGCCGACGCTCGTCTCCGTCGGCACGAACGATCCGATCGCAGGCTCCGCAGCCGAGCTCGCCGCCCTGATCCCCGGCGCCAAGGTGCTCGACATCCCGGGCCGCGATCACAACCTCGCCGTCGGCGACAGGACCCACAAGGCCGGGGTGCTGGCCTTCCTTGCCGAGCGGCCCTGACGCGACGACACGCGGCGTCGCCGCGAGCGGTCCGGTTGCAAGAGCTGCGCTCGGGTGACAAATCGCACATGGCGGGGCCGCCGGCCGGCCGCGCCGCCACTTCCCGTGCGCCGAAGAGGCGCCGCGGGCTTCGAACGATCATCCTCTCCGTGCTAGGGTGGACGAAGGGCGTTCGTCTCTTCGTTGGGCTGGCCGGGAAACGATGCACTCCCGTCCGCCCCCGGCGAGGCGTCCCGCATCGGCCATGAAGGAAGGCGCCATGTCGCAGATGCTCTCCCGCCGCCGCGCCGACGTCGCGGGCGTCGTCGATCCGGTCTGGACGCGGATCCGCTCGGAGGCGGAGGCGGTCGTGCGCGCCGAGCCGGCGCTCGCCACCTTCATCGTCACGACGATCCTCAATCACGACAGCCTGGACGGGGCAGTGATCCACCGGGTCGCGAGCCGGCTCGGCCATCCGGCGATGCCTTCAGACCTCATCGCGCAGACCTACCGCGATTTCGCCGAGCATGACCGGGCCATCGGCGAGGCGTTCCGCGCCGACATCCTGGCCGTCGCCGATCGCGATCCCGCCTGCTCGCGGCTGATCGAGCCGGTGCTCTATTTCAAGGGCTTCCACGCCATCCAGACCTATCGGCTGGCCCACGCCCTCTGGATCTCCGGCCGCCGCGACGTCGCGCTCTATTTCCAGAGCCGGGCCTCCGAGGTCTTCCAGTGCGACATCCATCCGGCGGCGCGGATCGGGCGCGGCATCTTCCTCGACCACGCGACCGGGCTCGTCGTCGGTCAGACCGCGACGATCGGGGATGACGTCTCCATGCTGCACGGCGTCACGCTCGGCGGCACCGGCAAGGAGAAGGCCGACCGGCACCCGAAGATCGGCAATGGCGTCCTGATCGGAGCCGGGGCGAAGATCCTCGGCAACATCCAGGTGGGGCAATGCTCGCGCATCGCCGCCGGATCCGTCGTGCTGCAGGAGGTGCCGCCGAAGACGACCGTCGCGGGCGTGCCGGCGCGGGTCGTCGGCACCGCGGGCTGCGCCGAACCCGCCCGCACCATGGACCAGATCCTCTCGGCCATGGCGCAGGCCTGAGGCCGATGCGCCCCGGGGTTGCGGCGGCATCGTCCCCGTGGCAAGCCCCCGCGACCGCCGATCGGGGATCGGCCGAACCGGGATCTGACGTTGGACAAGACAGAACTCGCAAAGCTCGAGCGCTTCCTGCGGCGCACCTTCGGAAACCACTCCATCCGCGTGGCGGCCCGCCCTCGGAAGAAGGATTCGGCCGAGGTCTATATCGGCGAGGAATTCGTGGGCGTGATCTCCGTCGACGACGAGGACGGCGACCGCTCCTTCAATTTCGACATGGCGATCCTGGCCGAGGACCTCGAAGGCTGAGGCGGCCGGGCCGGTCACGCCCGTCTTCGGTGACGCGCGTGTCCCGCCTGCGCGTCGAACGACGATAAAGGATGCCCCACCGCGCGGACTCGCTCGATGCCGAGTTCCGCCGGCGACCAGCCCGACGCGGCAACGCGGCCCTGATCCGAGGCTGCGCCGTGTCCGGTGCGCGCCGCAGCCTCGCCGCGACCGCGTTCGGCGGCAAAACCCCGTGCCGCCCGGCAACCACCGATCCGAAGACCTGCCGAGATCGTAGAATGCCGTTTCCGAAGGAAGACGCGCGGCGCCCGCACGTGGCAGCGGAAGACTGCCTAACCGCTGACCTGACTCGCGGATTTTGATGGTAGCGGAGGAGGGACTCGAACCCCCGACACGGGGATTATGATTCCCCTGCTCTAACCAACTGAGCTACTCCGCCGCTCTCGGCGTACCGAAGACCGGCGCTATAGGGACGAGGCCCCTTCCCTGTCAAGCAATCCCGGCGCGATTTCGGTGCGGATCGGGCATTTCCGTTCTCAACGCGAGGGGATCAGCGCGATGCGGATGGCGAAGACGGCGAAGATTCCCGCGAAGGCGTAGTCGAGGGTGCGCGAGACCCAGCGGCGGCGGGTGAGCACGGCGATGAAGCGATCGGCCAGCAGCACCATCAGTGCGGCGAGCGGGGTCGACAGCACGACGAAGTAGAGGCCGAGCACGAAGAGCTTGGCCGGGGCATGCGGGTCGTGCGGATCGACGAATTGCGGCAGGAAGGTCACGAAGAACAGGACGACCTTGGGATTGGTGAGGTTGATGCCGATCCCGACGAGGAAGGTCCGCCAGAGCGAGGGCGCGGCGCGCGCTCCCGCGTCGAGCGAGAGCGCCGATCCGCGCCGGATCGCATCGATGGCGAGCCAGAGGAGGTAGAGCGCCCCGACGACCTTGAGGATCGTGAAGGCCGTGGTCGAGGCTGCGATCAGGGCGGAGAGGCCCAAGGCCGCGACGACGGTGTGCACGCAGCACCCCACCATCGCACCGGCCATGGCCGCGAGGCCGGCTGCCCTGCCGCCCGTCATCGTCCGCGACAGGAACAGGCTCATATCGGGGCCGGGTGTCGCGAAGAGCACGAGGCAGGCGATGCTGTAGGCCAGCAGCGTGCCGGAATCGGGCAGGATAGCCATGCGAGCGACCTTCGGCGCCGATTCTGTCGCGGCGCGCCGACGAGCCATAGCATGGCCCCAAAGCGAGGCCACACGCCGCCGCGAGGATGAGGGGTTTCATGGACTTCACGGGCAGCGCCATGGCCCTCGTGGGCATCATCACCGCCGCCGGCGCGGGGCTCGGAGCCGCAATCGCGCATTGGCGGCGGGGGCCGGGCCATCTCGCGATCGGCGCGATCATCGGCGGCCTGTCGACCTTCCTGTTCGCCCTCGTCGCGACCGTCTATGCGGGGATCATCGTCGCGCTCGGCCTCGTGGCGCTCGCGGTGCTCGTCCTGGGCGCGTTCTTCGGCTGATCGACCATCCGCGGGGCGGCGTGACACGCGGCCGCCTTCAGCCCGCCACGCCTTTCGTGGCATGTCGGGCCATGCCGACGCCGTTCCGCTACGCCGCCCTCGCGGCCGCGTGGCTCCTGATCCTCGCTGTCGCTCCCGTCGCCTCCCGCGCCCAGGACGGGCCGCCGGGCATGCCCTCGGCACGGCCCGCGCCGATCCCCTCGCAGATGGCGCGGCTGCTGCCGGTGCTCGGCCGGGATGGCATGGTGTCGAGCCAGGAGGGGCGGGCGACACGGGTCGGGCTCGACATCCTCCAGCGCGGCGGCAACGCGGTCGATGCCGCCGTCGCGGTGCATTTCGCGCTCGCCGTCACGCTGCCTCAGGCGGGCAATCTCGGCGGCGGCGGCTTCATGCTGATCCACCGCGCCGGGACGGATCGCGAGCGCTCCGAGACCATCGCCGTCGATTACCGCGAGACCGCGCCGGCCAAGGCCACGCGCGACATGTTCCTCCTGCCGAGCGGCGAGCCCGACCCGGCGAAGTCGCGGGATACGGGCCTGTCCGTCGGCGTGCCGGGCTCGGTCGCCGGCATGGCCTTCGCGCTCGAGCGCTACGGCTCGGGCCGCTTCACCCTCGCGCAGCTGATCGAGCCGGCCGAGAGGCTGGCCCGCGAGGGTTTCGTCGTCGAGGACGATCTCGCCCGCTCGATCCGGGCCTCGGGGCGCCTCGGGCGTCACGAGGCGAGCCGCGCGGTCTTCTACCCGAACGGCGAGCCCGTCGCGGCCGGCGAGACCCTGGTGCAGCGCGATCTCGCAGGGACCCTCGCGGCGATCATGAAGGAGGGCCCGCGTGCCTTCTACGAGGGCCCGGTCGCCGAGAAGATCGCCGCCGCCGTGAAGGCCGCGGGCGGGATCATGGCGCCGTCCGATCTCGCCGCCTACCGCCCCTTGCTGCGGCAGCCCGTGCGCGGGCGCTATCGCGGCCACGAGATCGTCACCATGCCGCCGCCGAGCTCGGGCGGCGTCCACCTCATCCAGATCCTGAACATCCTCGAAGGATACGACCTCGCCGGGCTCGGGGCCGGCAGTGCGGCGGCCTATCACCTGATGGCCGAGGCGATGAAGCCCGCCTATGCCGACCGCGCCGCCTGGCTCGGCGATCCGGACCGGGTGAAGGTGCCGGTCTCCGGGCTGACCTCGAAGGCCTATGCGGCCAAGCTCCGCGCGGCGATCGATCCCGATCGGGCGCGCCCTGCCGGCGAGGTCGCGGCGGGCGATCCCCTCCCCTACGAATCCGCCGAGACGACGCATTTCTCCATCGTCGACCGCGACGGCAACGCGACCTCGACCACGACGACGCTCAACTTCTCCTACGGGCTCGGCCTCGTCGCCGCCGGCACGGGCGTGCTGCTCAACAACGAAATGGATGATTTCGCCGCCAAGGCCGGCGCGGTGAACGCCTATGGCCTCGTCGGCGGGGAGCCCAACACGGTGGCGCCGGGCGCACGGCCGCTCTCGAGCATGACGCCGACCTTCCTGTTCCGGGACGGCAAGCTCGTGCTCGTGACCGGCAGCCCCGGCGGCAGCCGCATCATCACCACGGTGCTCCAGGTGATCCTGGGCGTGGTCGATTTCGGCCAGAACCTCGCCGAGGCGGTCACGGCACCGCGCATCCATCACCAGTGGAGGCCGGATGCGCTGCTGGTGGAAACCGGCCTGTCTCCTGATACGTTGTCGCTCCTGAGAGCCTGGGGTCACAAGGTCGTCGTCGGCCGGACCTCAGGCTCCGCCAATTCGGTGGCGGTCACGGAAGAGGGGCTCGCCGGCGCGGCAGATCCGCGCCAGCGAGGCACCGCAGCGGAAGGACGATAACATGGCAAGTGCGATGGCTGGTGCGATGTCGGGACGTGTCGTCCGGTGGCGCTCCCTTGCGGCGGCGGTGCTCGTCGCGCTGACCACGGCGGGCTGCGGGATCAACAACGTGCCGACCCTCCAGGAACGCGCCAAGGCGGCCTGGGCGGAGGTGCAGAACCAGTACCAGCGCCGGGCGGACCTCATCCCGAACCTCGTCGAGACGGTCAAAGGCTACGCCAAGCAGGAGAGCGACGTCCTCACCCAGGTGACGGAAGCGCGCGCCAAGGCCACCTCGATCAAGGTCGACGCCTCGACCATCACCGATCCGGCGAAGTTCAAGGAATTCCAGGCGGCGCAGTCCCAGCTGTCCGGCGCGCTCGGGCGGCTGATCGCGACCGTCGAGGCCTATCCGGACCTCAAGTCGAACCAGAACTTCCTCGCCCTGCAATCGCAGCTCGAGGGCACCGAGAACCGCATCGCCGTCGCGCGGCGCGACTATATCGGCACCGTCCAGGCCTTCAACACCGAGGTCACGACGATCCCCGGCCGCTGGATCGCGGCGATCTTCTACCCCTCCGCCAAGCCCATGGAGACCTTCTCCGCGACGGAGGGCGCCGACCGTCCGCCTTCGGTGAAGTTCTGATCCGCGCCCGGCGGCTCTTGGGGCGATGACAGCGGTGGATCGAGGAGCGGGCGTCTCCCGGATTGCTGGAGGCGGGCCCGCGATCGTCGCGGCCCTTGCGCTCGCCCTGTTCCTCTGCGCGTTCCCCGCGCTGGCCCAGACCTTCCCGACCCTCACCGGGCGCGTGGTCGATGCGGCGAACATCCTCAAGCCCGAGGAGCGCTCGGCGCTCGAGCAGAAGCTGAAGGCCTACGAGGACAAGACCTCGGACCAGGTCGTCGTCGCGACCGTCGCCTCGCTCGAGGGCCGTCCGATCGAGGATTACGCGAACCGCCTCTTCCGCGCCTGGAAGCTCGGCACGGCGGACAAGAACAACGGCGCCCTGCTGCTCGTCGCCCCGAACGACCGCAAGGTCCGGATCGAGGTCGGCTACGGATTGGAAGGGGCGCTCACCGATGCCCTGACCGGGGTCATCATCCGCACCGCCATCGCGCCGCGCTTCAAGGCCGGCGACTTTCCGGGCGGGATCGATGCCGGAATCGACGCGATGCTGTCGATCCTCACCGGCGACGCGGAGGAATGGCACCGCAAGGCCGAGCCTCCCCGCGCCGACGACATGGACGCGCTCGACTGGATGTCGCTGCTCTGGATCGGGTTCGTGATCTTCCTGATCGTCCGGGCGTTCTGGCAGGAATCGCGAAGCGTCTCGCGCGCGCACCGACGCAGCAACGGCGGCTGGGTGACGCTGCCCCCCTCCGGCGGCTGGGGCGGCGGCTTCGGCGGCGGATCGTCCGGAGGAGGCTTCTCCGGCGGAGGAGGCTTTTCGGGCGGCGGCGGATCGTCCGGCGGCGGCGGCGCCTCGGGGAGCTGGTGATGCTGAAGCCTTCGGAACGCGATAGGATCGAGCAGGCCGTGCGGGACGCGGAGAGCGGAACCGCGGGCGAGATCGTGGTCGTGCTCGCCCGGCAGGCCGGGCGCTACAAGACGGAGCCCCTCGTCTACGCGCTTCTGTGCGCCCTGATCGCGCCCTGGCCCCTGCTGTTCCTGACGCAGCTTTCAGCCGCGCGCATCTTCACCCTGCAGGCGACGATCGCCGCCCTCGTCCTGGCGCTCGCCTCGCTGCTCGGCCCGCTTGCCGTGCCGCCGGCCTTGCGACGCCTGCGCGCCCGCACCGCCGCGGCGCGGGAATTCGCGAGCCGCGGCATGGCCGATACCCGTGGGCGCACGGGTATCCTGCTCTACGTGGCCCTCGCCGAGCATTATGCGGAGGTCGTCGGCGATCTCACCATCGCCGAGCGGGTCGACGAAGCCGAATGGAAGGGCGTCATCGAGGCGCTGGTCGAAGAGATGGCATCCGACAACACGGTCGATGCGATCGCCGTCGCGGTCGAGCGGATCGGCGCCATCCTGTCCCGTCACGTCCCGCCCGAGGCGGACGACCGCGACGAATTGCCGAACCGGGTCGTGATTGTCTGACCGCGTCCGGCCGGGCGGTCACGCCCCCGGCACGCGCCAGCGGCGATGCATCCAGAGCCATTGCTCGGGATGCTCTCGGACCCACCCCTCGACGACGCGGGTCATCGCCTGCACGGCGCCCGGAACGTCGATCAGCCCCTCGGCATCGCGCGGCAGGTCGAGCGGCGGCGTGATCTCGAGACGGAAGCGGTGCCCCTGGAGGCGGATGACGCGCGCGCCGTGGACGGGCACGTCGTAATGGCGCGCGAGCTTGGCGAGGAGCGGGTTCGTCAGCGCGGGCCGCCCCATGAAATCCACCACCACGCCGCGCGTGAAATGCTGGTCGATGAGCTGGCCGACATGGCCGCCCCGGTCGAGCACGCCCGAAATGGCATAGGCGGCCCCGGCACCGGTCGAGGCCGCGAGCCCCCCCATCGTCCCGGAGCGGATCTCCGCAACGAGCCGAGCCGCCGCCGGATCGTTCGGCGGACGGAAGATCGCCGTCGTCTCGAGCCCGAACCGCGCCGCGCAGACCGCGGGCAGCTCCCAGTTCCCGAGATGGGCCGAGAAGATGATCCCGGCCCGGCCGTCGTCCCGGAGCGCGAGGAAATGCTCGATATCCGCCTCGGACACCTCGATGCGGCCCCGGCTCTGATCCTCCGGATCGAAATCGAAGATGGTGCCGAGATGCGGATATTCGGCCGCCGTCCTGCCGAGATTGCTCCAGGCGGTGCGCACGATGGCCCGCACCTCCTCGTCGCTCTTCTCGGGGAAGGCCGCCCGGACGTTCTTCAGCGCGATCCGGTTCTGCTTGAAGAAGCGTCCGAGCGTCTGCGTGACGGCGGCACCGAGATCGCTCGACCGCTCCGGTCCGAGCGCCCGCGCGACGGCGAAGAGCCCGCGGACCAGCAGCACCATCGGCACGCCCGCGATCCAGGCCCAGGCCCGCGCCACCGGATGGGAGGCCCTCATGCCGGGTCTCCCTCCCCGCGCGGCGGGTAGGCATGGCGCCGCCCGCGCCAATCCTCGACGAGCATGCCGTCCGCGTCCTCCGAGAGGTAATCGGGGCCGATCGGTGCCTTGCCGTGCCCCCCTGGGATATCGAGCACATAGCTTGGCTGGCAGAGGCCCGAGACGCGGCCGCGCAGGCGCCGCATCAGCTCCTGCCCCTCCGCGATCGAAGTGCGGAAATGGCTCGTGCCGGGCGCGAGGTCGCCGTGATGGAGGTAATACGGCTTGACCCGGCTCTCGACGAGCGCCCGGAACAGGGCGGCGAGCGCCTCCGGATCGTCGTTGATCCCCCGCAGGAGAACGGTTTGGCTGACCAGCGGGATCCCCGCCCGCGACAGCCGCGCCAGGGCGGCGCGGACAGGCGGCGTCAATTCGTCCGCGTGGTTGGCGTGGATCGCGACCCAGACGGCCTTGCCGGGGACGTCCAGCGCCTCGACGAGCGCGGCGTCGATCCGGCCGGCATCGACCACCGGCACGCGCGTGTGAAGGCGGACGACGCCGAGATGGTCGATCTCGCCGAGCCGCCGCATCAGGTCTGCGAGGCGGCGGGGCGACAGGACCAGCGGATCGCCGCCGGTGAGCACCACCTCCCAGATCGCGGGATCCGAGCGGATATAGGCGAGCGCCTCGTCGAGTTCCTCCGGCGACAGGGCCGGCGCCTTGCCCGGCCCGACGCTCTCGCGCCGGAAGCAGAACCGGCAATAGACCGCGCAGACGCCGACGGCCTTCAGGAGAACCCGATCAGGATAGCGGTGGACGATGCCGGGGACCGGAGCATGGGCCTCGTCGCCGATCGGGTCGACGAGTTCCTCGGCGCGCGTGTCGAGCTCCGCCTCGTCGGGAACGAACTGGCGCGCGATCGGCCCATCGGGATCGTCCCGGGACAGGGCCGCGATCGCGGGCGTGACCGCCACGGAATAGCGCGCCGCCACCCGCTCCAGCGCGGCGAGGCGCTCGGGCGCGACGAGGCCGGCCTCGGCGAAGTCGGCAGCGCGGCGCAGCGTGCGATCGTGGCGGAGCATCGGGGTTCCGGTGAGCGTGAGGAGGCCTTGTGGGTGCAACCGCGGGCCGTTGCAAGCTGGGACTTCCAGGCAGGAGCGCCGATCCGCCGCGGCCCGGGCCAAAGCCGAACGGGACCCGATACGACGCGAGACGTCCCGATCCGGCTCCGGATTGACGCAGACAGCCCCTTCCCAACGCAGCCGGACTCCCCTATGGTCCGCCCGCTTCGGCAAGCACCCGTAGCTCAGCTGGATAGAGCGCTGCCCTCCGAAGGCAGAGGTCACACGTTCGAATCGTGTCGGGTGCGCCAAGTTTTTCAATAGCTTAGCGAGATTGACCCCGCCGTAAGTCCGGTCGGGTAAGCTATAGGTCAGCAGGCTGACGGAAGTCGGGGCTCCTGCTGACGCCAAGGCGGGCGTGAAGGTCGAGGATTTCGCCGGCCACAGCCTGCGCGCCGGATTCGTGACGACGGCGGCCGACCGAGACGTCTCCGAAAGTCGCATCATGGACCGGACCCGACACCGCGACGCGCGTACGGTTGACGGCTATATTCGTCGAGCGAACCTCTTCAAGGGGCATGCCGGCTCGTCATTCCTGTAGTTGGTCAGTGCCGCCAGACCTTCACCGCCGAGATCAGCAGGATCACAGCGAGGAGAGGGAGCAGAACCCCGCTCGGAACGATGCCGAGAAGCTGACCGCCGATGAACGTGCCGAGGATCGATCCTGCCGCCATCACGAACAGGAACTGCCTATTGCGGCCGAGGACGCTGAAAGCCTGGTCCTGGCTGTAGCGCGTGAAGCCGACGATCATGGTAGGCAGGCTCACCGCAAGGGACAGGCTGCCGGCGAGCTTGATGTCCGCCCCGAACAGCAGCACGAGCGTCGGGATCAGAATCTCGCGACCCGCCACCCCGAGGAGCGATGCGACGACGCCAATAATGAACCCGGCGGCGACACCGGCGACGAGTTGCAGTGTGCCCGTCACCAATGCCCCGCCGCCTCGCGCATCGTGCCCGAAGATCAGCACGACGGCGATGGCGACGAGCAGGACCGCAATGACCTTGTAGAGCGTTTCGGAACGCAGCCGCGTCGCCCATCCCGCGCCGAGCCATGCACCGAGAAGGCTACCGGCGAGCAGGTTCAAGATGATGGGCCAGTGCGCCGTCACCTCAGTGAACGGCACCGTGCGAGCCCGGAAGGGCAGGGCCGTCGCCACCACGACCAGGCTCATCGCCTTGTTCAAGATGACCGCTTCGAGGGCCACGAATCGGAAGACACTGATCAGGAGAGGTAGCCGGAACTCCGCCCCGCCGAGCCCTATCAGTCCGCCGAGCGTTCCAATGACGGCACCGCCACCAAATGCGGCGGGCATGCTGCGGGCGGAGGGGGCGGGATCAACGGCCATTGCTCTGTATACGCATGGATATAGCAGCCGTGGAAAGAGTCGACCATGACACAGGGCGTCTCGCTCGGCGCCCTTAACCGACGCGCACCCCTACGGGCCAAAGATCCACGTTGACCTTGAATCCCCGCCCCCCCATATTCCGATCAAGTGGAACGGGAATGCTCGTTCGGCGTCTGGCCCCGGGGAAGCTCGGGGCCTTTCGCTTGTCAGGGGAACACTTTCAGACCGTAGCCCGCGACCTGCCCGGCTGGACCCCTCCGGAATTTCGGCTCGATCAGGTCATAGGCGCGGTTCGGCTGGTTCGACTTGATAACGTGCCGCGCGATGGGGTGCGCGGTAAGGTCCGCGATCTGCAACCCCGTCGAGTTGTGCTTCTTCGTCATGAACCGGATGTCGAGGTTGGGCATGCGACCGACCTGGTTCCGCCCGTCCGCAACGCGCCGGAATTCTAGTTCGAGCTTCTGGTCCTCGGCGTCGCCACGGCGCTCGACGATGACATGCGTGAGATGGTCGGCCTGGCTCTGGTCCTGCAGCCACCGCTGCAGCCGCTCCATGCAGAACTTCAACGCGATCTCGTAAGGGTTCATCGGGTCCGAGTAGCGCTTGACGTGCCGCTGCTTGTCGATCGCCGCGGCGATGATCGTCATGGGCAGGGCGCCGATGACGCCATTGAGGCGGTCGATGAAGCTGGCTCGGGTGTTCGCGTTCAGGAGGATGTTGAAGTCGCCGCGGGCCTTCCGGATCTCGTGACTGTGCAGCACGGCGCAGTCGTGCCCCCAGAACTCGAACTTGAGCTTCTGCACCGCCGGCACGACCACCTCGTAATAGGCGGCCTTCTCGAAGATGCAGAACGACAGCACGAACACGGGGTTCTGCTGGTTGATCGAGACGAGGCTATGGTCCCCGCTCTCGTCGACGTAGACGATGTAATCGCTGAAAGGCGGCATGGATCGACTCCTATCGTTCGATCCGCCGACAGACTACGGCCTCGATGCCGACGCACCGCACACGGCGCTACACCTTTCTCTCGTAGGTCGTGACTTTCAACAGCGTGGCTTATCGCTCCTCGGATCGCAGCAGGCCGCCGCCTGCTTCTGCTCCTCCAACCAGCGGTCGCGTGGCTTGCAACTGGCCGCGCGTGGTGCGAGCGCGACCTCCAGCCGATCGGTCGCCGGGATCGGGCTGGCAGCGCAATGCAATTGCATGGGCATCACGCCGTCACTGACCTCGAATGTGAGCTTCGCGGACTGGTCGAGCCCAACGTGCTCGGAGACCTTGCGGATGATCGCGGCGAACTTGCCGGCGAGCATGTGGGTGCGGTCGCCGTCGTCGACGTCCCAGAGCTGCACGAAGATCTCGGGCCAGGCCTCTGGATTGCCGCCGCAGTCGAGCGCCGCAAATTGGCCGGCCTTCACCTCGGTCACGTGGTAGCCCGGTCGAACGGGCCGCCCCTCATACGTGAAAATCAACGGCAATTTCGGGTGGAGGTCGCAGGCGGCGAGTAGCGCCCCCAGAGTGATGTCCTCGGCGACCGCCGGGGGCGGCACGGCGACTTCCATCTTGGCAACTTCCAGCATCAATGATACCCCGTTTTGATATTCAAAGGATCATCGAAACATGGATGAGCGTCAAGCCCTCGCCGCCTTCGCGGCCTTATCCCAGGACACGCGCCTGAAAATTATCCGCCTCCTAGTCACGGCGGGTCCGGAAGGCATGGCATCGGGTGCCATCGCCGACGCCGCCGGTGTCTCAGCCTCCAACGTCTCCTTCCACCTTAAAGAACTTGCGCAGGCGGGGTTGGCGACAACCCGTCGCGAAGCGCGGTCGATCATCTACGTGGCCGACTACGCCGCCCTCTCGGGCCTAATCGCCTTCCTGATGCGCGACTGCTGCCAAGGGCACCCCGAGGTCTGCACGCCCGCGATCACGGCGCTGTCCGAATGCGGCTGCACGGCCGCCATGGAGCCCGCGTGATGAACGTCACGATCTACCACAACCCCGCCTGCGGTACGTCACGCAACGCTCTCGCCATGCTGGAAAGGGCGGATGTCGACCTGACCGTCGTCCCCTATCTCACCAAGCCGCCGACCAAAGAGCGCCTCCGGGAGCTATCCCATCTCTCCGGGCTGACGGTGCGCGAGATGATCCGCGAGAAGGGCACGCCTTTCAAGGAACTCGGTCTGGACCAACCGTCCGTCGACGAGGAAGCCCTTCTCGACGCGATGGTGGCGAACCCTATCCTCATCAACCGCCCTTTTGTCGTGACGCCGACCCAGGCCAAGCTGTGCCGACCAAGCGAAACGGTGCTCGATCTCCTGAGGGACTGGCCACGCCAGAACTTCAACAAGGACGACGGCACCCCCTTCCTAGAGGTCGTCCCTATTCCCGGTAGCGACGACGACCTCCACGACGCGCTCGTCAACGCCAACTTGCCGGTCGACGACATCGAAGAGAGCAGTCGGACGTTCTTTCGATTTCAACTCCTGGACGGCCTCGTCGTCGGATACGGCGGATACGAAATCCATGGCCGGGACGCCCTGCTACGCTCCGTTTGCCGGACGGAATGGTCGGCGAAGGGCATCGGTCCGAGCTTGGTGCAACTGCTCCTGTCGCGGGCCTTTGACGACGGGGCGCGACGAGCCTTCGTGCTGACGGAGGGCGCGGCGCCGTTCTTTCGCAAGATTGGGTTCAATGACGTCGACCGCGCGACCGCTCCGGAAGCGATCCGCTCGACACGCCAGGCGCTCGAATTGTGCCCGGCCTCCGCCGCCCTTCTCTCCCGCGCCATCACCCTCTGAGATCCCATGTCCTCGTTCGAACGATACCTGACCGTCTGGGTTGGGCTGTGCATCGTCGCCGGCGTCGCGCTCGGCCACGTGTTCCCGGGTTTCTTCCAAGCTATCGGCGCCGCCGAGATCGCGCGCGTGAACCTGCCGGTCGCCGTGCTTATCTGGCTGATGGTCGTGCCGATGCTCCTGAAAGTGGATTTCGGCTCGCTCGCCCAGGTCGGTCGCCACTGGCGGGGTATCGGCGTCACGGTATTCATCAATTGGGCCGTGAAGCCCTTCTCGATGGCGGCCCTCGGCTGGCTCTTCGTCGGCTACCTGTTCCGGCCCTACCTGCCTGCGGACCAGATCGACAGCTACATCGCCGGTCTCATCATCCTCGCGGCGGCGCCCTGCACGGCCATGGTCTTCGTCTGGTCGAATCTGACGAAGGGCGAGCCGAACTTCACGCTCTCGCAGGTCGCGCTCAACGACACGATCATGGTCGTCGCCTTCGCACCCATCGTCGGCCTGCTGCTCGGCCTGTCGGCGATCACCGTGCCGTGGGCGACGCTGGTCCTGTCGGTCGCGCTTTACATCGTCATCCCGGTGATCGTCGCGCAGCTCGTCCGGCGCACGCTCCTCACCTCCGGAGGGCAGGCTTCGCTCGACGCGCTCCTGACGAAGCTGGGGCCGGCGTCGCTCGTCGCCCTGCTTGCCACCCTGGTCCTCCTCTTCGGCTTCCAAGGAGAGCAGATCATCGCGCAGCCGTCCGTGATCGCGCTTCTCGCGGTGCCCATCCTGATCCAGGTCTACTTCAACTCCGGACTCGCCTACGTCCTGAACCGCATCGCCGGTGAGCAGCACTGTGTCGCTGGGCCGTCCGCGCTGATCGGGGCCTCTAACTTCTTCGAGCTTGCGGTCGCGGCCGCCATCAGCCTGTTCGGCTTCAGTTCCGGCGCGGCGCTGGCTACCGTCGTCGGCGTCCTGGTCGAGGTGCCGGTCATGCTGTCGGTCGTCTGGATCGTGAACCGGTCGAAGGGCTGGTACGAACGAGGTGCCGTCCGCTCGGGTGGTGCCGAGACCGCACATGGCGCCTGAGGCGACCGCTCGACCGCCGCATCGCCTCTGGGTGATCTCGGCCCTCGGTATCGTCCAGATCTTCACGTGGGGCACGTCGTTCTATCTCCCCGCCGTATTCGCCGGGCCGATTGCCGAAGAGACGGGATGGCCCCTATCGTGGGTGGTCGGCGGTCTCTCGATTGGCCTGCTGGCGGCCGCGGTCGCATCCCCTTACGTCGGTGCTACGATCCATCACCGAGGTGGCCGCCCGGTGCTGGCGCTGGCGGCCTTGTTACTGTCCGCCGGCCTCGCGACGCTTGCCGTCGCGCCGGCGCTGCCGGTCTACTTAGCCGGCTGGTTCCTTCTGGGGCTCGGCATGGGGTGCGGCCTGTACGACCCAGCGTTCGCGACGCTAGGCCGCCTCTACGGCAGCGAGGCCCGACCGGCGATCACGACGCTGACCTTGTGGGGCGGGTTCGCCAGCACGGTCTGTTGGCCGCTCTCGGCCTTCCTCGTCCAGCATTTTGGATGGCGGGGTGCCTGCCTTGCCTACGCAGGGCTTCACCTCGTCATCACCCTGCCGCTGGTCCTGCTCTTCATCCCGAAGCCGCCGGCGCCGGCCGTCGAAGCGACGAAGGGGCCGGACATCACCGCCCCGCTGACCGGACGGGATCGCCTCCTATTCCTCCTGTTCGGTGGCGTCCTGGTGATAGGCGGTGTGATAATGACGATGGTCTCGGTCCACCTTATCGTCCTTCTGCAGGCTCGAGACGTTCCCCTTGCGGCAGCCGTCTCCTTCGGCGCCCTCATCGGCCCAGCCCAGGTCGGTGCTCGGGTCGTCGAGATGTCCTTGAAAGGCCGCCATCATCCGCTCTGGACGCTAACCGCGGCCTTTGGCCTGATCGCGATGGGTCTGCTGCTCCTGGCCTTGGGATTGCCCTGGGTCAGCCTCTGGCTCGTCCTCTACGGGGCCGGGAACGGCATCTACTCAATTTCCCGCGGAACCGTTCCGCTCGCCCTGTTCGGGCCGGCCCGCTACCCTGTCCTTGTCGGGCGTCTCGCCAGACCAGGGCTCATCGCCCAAGCGCTGGCCCCCTCCATCGGGGCACTGGTCCTGACCAATGCGGGGGCGGACGCGCTCCTGTGGGCGCTCCTAGGTCTGGCGCTGGTCAACTTGGTCGTGATCGGTGGCCTCTGGCGCTTCCGATAAGCGCCACAGGCGCCTTGCTGCCGTCACCGAGGCCATCCATATTCCCTGCATCGCTGGCGTTCGCCCTGTGGGGCTAGAGCACCGGCGGCAGTCTCACCGCCCGTCCCGGCGCATAGTCCGGCGCGCGATCGAGACGATGAGGCGCCCGCCGGCTGCGATGCCGAGCGGGCGTTTTCCTTGATGCGGTGTCGTCTAGAGCATTCTTCGTGGTTGGCAGAGCAGCACGATCGCGCCCACGAAGACAGACATTATCGAGCCCACGAGCACGCCAACCTTCACGTTGGCTTCGAGCTGCGGCTGGTTCTCGAAGGCCAACAGACCGATGAAGAGGCTCATCGTGAAGCCGATGCCGCAGAGGGTCGCGACGCCGTAGGTCTGTAGCCAGGTCGCATGCGGCGGCAGCTTTGCGATGCCGGTCCGCACCGCGAGGTACACGGCACCGAAGACGCCGATCTGCTTGCCGACGAAGAGGCCGAGCGCGATCCCGAGCGTGACCGGATGAACCATAGTGGCCCACGACAGGCCGGCGAGCGACACGCCGGCATTGGCGAAGCCGAAGATGGGGAGGACGACGAAGGCGCACCATGGCTGCAGGGCATGTTCGAGCCGATGCAGCGGAGAGGTCGCATCATCCGGCCGGCCCGGGCTCTGGCGCAACGGGATCGTCAGCGCGAGGACGACGCCTGCGACCGTCGCGTGAACGCCCGAGAGGAGAACGAGCACCCAGAGCACCGCGCCGAGGCCCAGATACGGGACAAGCGTCCGGCAGTCGCTGGTGTTGAGCGACCGGAGGAGCGACACGACGAACACCGCGGCGAGGAGCGCGTAGACGTTCAGCGTCTCGGTGTAGAACAGGGCGATGATGACGACCGCGCCGAGATCGTCGAGGATCGCGAGGGCCGTCAGGAAGACCGCCAGCGAGATCGGCACGCGCGCCCCGAGCAGCCTGATCACGCCGAGCGCGAAGGCGATATCGGTTGCGGACGGAATGGCCCAGCCACGGAGCGTCGAGGCGGAGCCGCTGTTGATCATGACGTAGATGATCGCCGGAACCGCCATACCCCCGAGGGCCGCGATGCCGGGAAGAGCGCGATCGGGCCATGTCCGAAGCTGGCCGTCGAGGAACTCGCGCTTGATCTCCAACCCGACCAGCAGGAAGAACAGAGACATCAGGGCGTCGTTGATCCAGTGGAGCAGCGACAGCGGCCCGACATAGGTCCTCAACGCTCCGAAATATGCGGGAGCGAGGGGCGAGTTCGCGATGACGATCGCGAGTAGCGCCGCCCCCATGAGGATGACGCCACCGGCCGAACCCGTATCGAGAAAGGCGCGAAGCGCAGAGGCCGGGCGCCTCAAATGGCGGCGCAGAGGATGATCGGTGGGAACGAGGCGAGCCAGATCGGGCCGACGCATGGGCATAGGTCTCCAGCACCGGCGGCCCGACCGGAGCTGAAACCTGCCCGCCTCCATCGGCGAACACCCGCTGCCTCTATTGCATCGGGCTGAAGCCTTCGCAACCTGACTTACTGGCCAGAAAAGTGCCCTGACCCGATGCGCGACGCTGCTCGAGGCGGAGGCCCATCACCGCGAGATGGACCAGGAGGCCGAGAAGCGAGCGGAGATGCGGGAGATCGTCCGGATGATGCGGGCGAGGCCGTCGTGAGGTTGGTGGCTGGCCCCGCCGGCTAGGGAGGGCCGCCGATCGAGCTGGCGCCGCGGTGATAGCGGGATCAACCTTCACCGGGCTTCGGCTGGGGGTGCTGGCCGGTGGGCCGGCCGGGGGCGGCGCGATCGCCCGCTACGGATTGGCGCCGGTCACCGGTGCCTTGACTGCTTCCGCCCGGAACAGATTGGCGGGCTTCGGTCGGGGCCGTGGCACCGCGGTTCTCCCAATCCTCTGGCGTCTTCGGCTCCGGCTGGCCGGTCTCGTGCCCAGCCTCACCGAGAACCTGACGTTGAGCCTCCGACTGGCGCCCGTCATCCTTCAGGATCGGCTTGCCGACATCGTCGTCGCTGTAAGTGCCCATTACATGCTCTCCGATCAGGAATGAACAGGGGGCGGCGAACCGGGTTCCCGGAGGGCCCGAAGCCAATTCAATCCTGACCACCCGGCCTGCGTGCCGGACAGCCGAGTGCATCTGTTCGGGCCATCCCACTGTCGCCGCGCGCACACCACCGGAACATCCTAACGCCTCGCCGCTTTGCCGCGTAATTGAGAGGGAGGCGGGAATGAAGGCACTCTGCTGGCACGGTAAGGGCGATATCCGCTGCGAGACCGTCCCCGACCCAATCATTCAGCATCCCCGCGATGCGATCATCCGCGTCACCTCCTGTGCCATCTGCGGCTCTGATCTGCACCTCTACGGGGGCATGATCCCGTCGATGGAACGGGGTGACATCGTCGGCCACGAAAGCATGGGAGAGGTGGTCGAGGTCGGATCCGAGGTTACGAACCTGAAGAAAGGCGATCGGGTCGTCGTTCCCTTCACCATTTCCTGCGGCGAGTGCTTCTTCTGCAAGCGCGGCTTCTATTCGGGCTGTGAGCGCTCGAACCCGAGCGCCAAGGCGGCTGCGGAGATGTGGGGGCACTCACCGGCCGGATTGTTCGGCTATTCCCACCTGCTCGGCGGCTACGCCGGCGGTCAGGCGGAGTTCATGCGCGTCCCCTTCGCCGACGTGGGTCCCATCAAGGTGCCGGAGGGGCTGACGGACGAGCAGGTGCTCTTCCTCTCCGACATCTTCCCGACCGGCTACATGGCTGCGGAAAACTGCAACATCCAGGAGGGCGACACGATCGCTGTCTGGGGCTGCGGTCCCGTCGGGCAGTTCGCCATCAAATCTGCCTTCCTACTTGGCGCGGGTCGCGTGATCGCGATCGACACCGTGCCTGAAAGGATGGCAATGGCGGAAGCGTCCGGAGCCATCGTCCTCGATTTCCACGACGTCGACATCTACGAGAAAATCCAGGAGCTGACGTCTGGACGTGGGGCAGATGCCTGCATTGACGCCGTCGGCACCGAGGCCGACGCCACCGCCAGCCTCGACAGCGTCCTCGACCGGATCAAAACGGCCGCCTTCATGGGGACCGACCGGCCCCACGTCCTCCGCCAGGCCATCCATTGCTGCCGCAACTTCGGCACCGTCTCGATTGTCGGCGTCTATGGCGGCTTTCTCGACAAAATCCCGATGGGCTCGGCCGTCAATCGCGGCCTGACTTTCCGGATGGCGCAGACGCCGGTCCAGGCCTACCTCCCGAAGCTACTAGAGCGCATCGAGCGGGGAGAGATCGATCCCTCCTTCGTCATCACCCATCGGGCCACGCTCGAAGAGGGGCCGGATCTCTATAAAACCTTCCGGGACAAGAAGGACGGCTGCATCAAGGTCGTCATGTCGCCTGGAAGTTGATGGGTGGCGGGGCGGCGGAATTGAGCCGCCGCCCCCAATCGCGTTCAGGCCGCCTTCGCCTTTTGATTGGCGGAGATATCGGCGAGTCCAGTCAGCGCCTCATCCGTTTTCTTCTCCTCGGCTAGGGTCTGATCGAAGAGCTGGACGGCCTCTTTCAGGCCGAGCTCCTGGGCCCACCGGCGTAGGGTACCGTAGCGCGTGATCTCGTAGTGCTCCACGGCTTGGGCGGCCGAGATTAGACCCGCATCGAGAGCGGGCGAGCCTTTGTACTCGTCGAGGATCTCCTCGCCCTCCTCGACGATGCCGTCGATGGCGGGGCAGGTCTTGCCCTGGGCGCGCTTGCCTAGGATCTCGAAGACCTGCTGCAGGCGCTCGACATGCGTCTCTGTCTCGCCGCGATGTTTTTCGAAGGCGGCCTTGACCTCCTTCGACTGCGCCCCCCGGGC
Source organism: Enterovirga rhinocerotis (assembly GCF_004363955.1). Lineage (GTDB taxonomy): Bacteria > Pseudomonadota > Alphaproteobacteria > Rhizobiales > Beijerinckiaceae > Enterovirga > Enterovirga rhinocerotis. Next base: position 207,071 of record NZ_SNZR01000011.1, on the reverse strand, counting down.
CATTTTGGGTAGCGCCTTCAGGATCTTACGCTCCGCGTAATAGATGTCCTTCAGCGTGTCGTAAAAAAGGCTATCGAGCTGCTTCTCTGCCATCACTATCTCCATGGTCGTCGACTCTGAAGCCTTGAGGGCAGGCACGGTTCCCTCGAGCACACACCGTCCTACGTGTTGCCGAGCCGACGTGAGGCCCATCACCACGAGCGGAGACGGGGCACGATAGACGGAGTGCTTCGGCGGTAGCTGCTGCCGGAATCGGAAACGCATCGCGATCTGTCGTCGTCCAGACAGGGAACCTTAAAGCCTCGATTGCCAGTGCGGTGCGCTACAATGCTGTAGGCGTCCAGCGCTCGGCGATTTCCTCGGCGGAGCTGACGCTTACTTGGCTGCCGTAGCGTTCGAGATAGAGCGTCACTGTGGCGTCGTAGGCTTCGTCCGAGGAACTGCAGAGACAATCCGCGGCAAGGACGACGTGGTAGCCGTGATCGATCGCGCCGAGCACGGTCGCGAGGACGCAGACATCCGTCTCCCCGCCGGAGACGATCACGACCTCGACGCCGCGTCGGCGGAGGCTCTCGTCGAGGCGCGAGCGGTGCCAGGGCGAATAGACCGACTTGTCGACGACACGGGCTGGCGGCACGAAGCGGCGTAGTTCCGGGACGAGATCGACCAGGCCCGGATCGAGCTTCTCCAGCGTCATGGACGGCCAGCGCTGGTAATAGCGGGCCCATTCGCCGTGGGCGTCGTCGGCGCGGACGACGGGGACGAAGCGTGTGAACACGGTCGCGGCGGGGCCCGTCGAGACGAGGCGCTCGACGTTCGGCAGGACTCGGCGGAGCCAGGGCGTGTGCCAGTCGGTGTCCTCGTTGAACATGCGCTGCATGTCGATGCAGAGATGGATGCAGCGCCGGGAGAACGGATCGAGTTGAGGTAAGTCTGTCATGATCCGAGTCCTCAAGCGAGCAGCTCAATACGATTACTTGAGTTCCCTGCCTCGATCACGGAGAGCGGACTTGTCCGCTTGGCTGGTCTTCCGGAGATGGCCCGGCGCCCGTCGCGGCGATGGCTGTCCCGGTTTCGAGCTTCAGTACGCTCAAGGCGAGGTCTGAAGGAGCTCCTCATTCTCCCATCGCACTGAGCTTTCTGAGAACGACGAAGAGGTCGCTCTCGTAGGCCTCTCCCGATGCGATCAGCGCCGCCTTCTGCCGATCAACCTCGGCGGGATCGCCGCTATGGTCCGAGATGACGTGGACGCGGTTCCGATCGCCATGGTGCTCCTTCTCCAGGCGATCGAGACGGCTCTTGATGATCGAACGGCTCATGTGTCTGCCCTCCATGCGGCATGGATCGCCGCGATACGCTGATCGTGCATGTCGGCGGCCGGAACTGCTGCCAAGGCAGCCGGCAAGCCATTCGGATCGGACAGGGACGCGCCGACGAGCCGATCACGTTCTTCTTTGCCCTGCCGCCTCACGACCGAAGCGCGGCGTGCAAGCTCGCCCTCCAGGGCTTCGATCCGGCTGATCATGGTTGTTCTCATCGGCATGCCTCCAGTCGTGACAGACGCTCATGCAGGTCGGTGATCTCGATCGCCTTGCCGTGGGCCTCAACGAGCTTTCCGAGTTCCGCGGCCTCGACGGGTGTGAGTTCGCCTTCACTGACAGCCGCGAGGATGGCACTCGTGGCCTTGGTCAGGTCCGCCGGGCTCTCGATCGTCGGAAGGGTAACGGCGGTGATGGCTCCGCGGCGAACGGGGGCGATCCGATCCATGATGATGCGAGCTGCTGTCATATCGCCGTCCTTCGCGGCCTCGACGACCGCCTTCACGACACCCTCGACGTCTTCGCTCATGATCTTCTCGGCGAGGATCGTGGTCGCGTGACGCGTGCCCGGCTTCTTCCCTGCGGGATTTCCGGACTGGCCGCGCTGGAACCGGCCGCCGGCCTGCTTTCGTCCTGCATTTTCAGCCATGGATCACCTTGAGGTTCGGGGAATGGAGGCTGGCAAAGCTCGCGAGGACACGTCGCTGGTCGACGGTGCCGAGCCGTCCGAACGTCGCTTCCGCCTCGGCCAGCATCGCGGAATCGTCGCCGCTGATCTCGGCGCGTAGGATGGCGAACTCGACATCCGCACCACGCGATCCGGTCATCACCTTCACGAGCGCGCGGAGGCTTCGGAGCCGGGCTTTGCGCTCGGCCGGATCGAGACCGGGAAGGAATGGACCCCAGGTCATTGGCTGTCACCGGAATCGGCGCCCGCGCGAAATCGGGTGCAGACCCCTTGCGACATTGCGACAGCCGCGACGTTTGCGACAGTTGGCAGGTTTCGACGGGTAAACGTCGCAACTGTCGCGGCTGTCGCAACGTCGCAGGGCATGAAAACCTGAAAATCCGGGGAGGTCTCAAGCATGACCGACCTCCGCCCCCAGCAGCCGGATCGTGCGCGGACGCTTGCTCGTCTCCTCGACCCAGCCATGGGCGCTCAGCATCTCAATTGCCTGATCCGCATCCTTCTTGATGCGGGTGGCATTGGGACCGAGACGAAGGATTTCGCGGAATGAGATTTCACCACCCGGCTGGAGTTGAAGCCAGTTCAACAGGGCCTGCGCCCGCAGGAGCACCGGATCGGTCCGGCTTCCCTCCTGAAGGCGGACGGCCTCGCCGAGATACCAGGCGACGAGGACGATCGCGTCCTCCATCTCCACCGCCCGGACCTCGGGCGCGTTGATGTTCTCGACGATAGTCAGCACCCCCGCGATCCGAGCAACATGCTCGGCTGCCTTCGCGGCGAGATCGCGGATGCCGGCGTAGTCCCGGCCAGCGCCGCACTTCACCTCGACGCCGTCGTAGAAGTCCCGCCAGAGATTGGTCGCGTCCGCCGACAGCGGCAGCGCCCGCGGGTCGAGGCCCTGTGACCGGTCGGTCGAGATCGGCCACGGCGTCTCGAGGAGCGCGAGGATGCGCGCCCCGTATGCCCGGATCGCAGCATCGTCCTCTGCTCGGGGCTCGGCGTATCGACGGCTGCCCGCCAAAGTGTCGGGCGAAGCGACCAGGAACCGGGACAGCAGGCCCTGATCTTTCAAGACCGGATCCGTCAGGAAGGTCGCCGCGGCTTCGGGCTGGAGCATGATGTGAGCGGCGAGCCGGCGCCCGCGCAGGATGCTGACGCCGTCGGCGGCACGGACCCGCTTGATCGTGGCGCCATCCCAACACTCCGAAAAACCGGCGGCGGTGCGAAGGCGGTTCTCCGCGGTCATGCCGTGCCCGCCGACGAACTGCCCTCCTTCGGCGGAGAAGAGGCCGAGCGAAGCCGGCGCATTGGCCCAGGCCTTGATGAGGCCCTCGATCGTTGGATCGGCGGCGACGAGAAAGGGATGAAGAGGCGGTTCGGGCTCCGGCCCCAGATCGCGCAGCGCATCCCTGCGGCCGTCGTAATCGAGCTTCTTGCTCGCCTCGATGGCACGCTTCTCGGCACCCCACGACGCAAACGCGATGGCCCACGCCTGCCGCTCTGCGACGTAGATTTCGTGAAGCACCTCCTCGCGCTTACGGATCGGCCAGAGGGCTTCCCGGTCGGCGGTCGTCTTTCTCCCTCCCGATTCCTGCACCGAGGCGAAGTTCAGAGAGAGGGGACGCTTCTGCCCATAGGGAAGCACCACGTCGGCATGGGCCTGAGCGGCGAGGGACGCCGCCGCGAGGACAGATTGCGATGCGATCGCCGCCGGCACCTGCACCTTGGCGGCGATGGCTTTGGCGGCACGGCTCAACACTGGGCCGAGACAGTCGACCGGATAGGCGCAGGCCGAGGGCATGGCAGGGAAGAGAGGAAGCCTCTCTCCCGTCCGTGGACCGTTTGCCCGGTAGCTGGAGCCAGAGATGCCGCTCCCGGCGGGCGCGACGTCGTCGATGTCGATATAGGTCACGCGGCCCTCCGGGCTTCGGCGGGGACGAGGATCCGCGGGGCGGGCCGGGTGAGCGCGGCGCGAAGCTCACGGCCGTGCTCGTGATCCTCGGCGAGAAGCGGCCCGGCATCGTCGAGCCAGCCCGCCGCGACGCGGGGCTTCAGGAGCACGACGCCTCGGCGCTCGGCGCGCAGCCACGCAATCGGCTCGCGCCAGACTGGCAATCCTTCGTGCTCGGCCAGCCGGGGATGGTAGGCGCCTCCCGAACCGATCCCCCAGGCTCGACCGAGCCAAGTTGCGGTGCGCCCAAGCGCGGGGAGCCAAGCAACGATGTCTTCCGGCTCCCCCGCCGTGTCCTCGGCGAGGATGAGGAAGGCACGAACCGTACGGACGGACAGCGAAAGGCGGAGGTGCTGCTCCAGCTCGAACCGATCGTGACCCTGGAAGGAGACGTAGCCGGCGCGGATCGGAGGGCTTGTATCGAGCGCAGCGTCGGAGATGCCAAGCCGATGGAGTTCCCCGCGTTCGCGGGGGCTTAGGCCGAAGTTGGCGTCAAACGTGCCGGCGATGCGGGAGGGGAGCAAGGCAGTCATCGTCAGACCCTCCCCGCGTCGGGGCCGAGACCCGTAAGGGAGGCGACCGCCGCCGCGACGGGGAGCGACAAGCCCCACCGCATGGCGGTGCGACGATGCACGATCGCCTGCACGAGATCCGGATCGAGTTCAGCCGGGCGGACCATCGGCGCCGGCAGCTTGGTCTTGGTGGTTCTCTTCTTCATGGTGACGGTCCTTCTCTATGGACCGCCGGAAAAGGGGTGGCGAAAACGAACGCCGTGCGCTATGTGATCGATGTCCAGTCGCTCACATAATTTCACGGCACCCTCGCTCCCGATTCCGGCGGCGGGGGTGTTTCGTTTCAGGCCGCCCTCAGGGCGCGGAGTTCGGAGGTGGACGAGACGCGAGGGCTGATCTTGGCTGCCGCCCAGGCGTCGAGCCCGTCCTGGGGATAGAGCGGAAACCGGCCCGCATATTCCATCGGCGGGCCGCCGCCGATGACGGCGAGCTTGGCCAGGGTACGGGCCGAATATTTCAGGTCGTGGTGGCTGAGCAGATAGGCGGAAGCCTCTTCGCGGCGAAGGCGCGGCTGGCGAACGGGAGACATGAAATCCTCGCGATAACCGAAAGAAACGCGAGGCAACGTGAGGGCGCTGCGCCTATTCCGATACGCGGGAAGTTCCAACTTTCTTTTTCGGATTTCCCGCGCTGGTGAGCCGCCGGTATTCGCGGGCGATCGTTGCCCGGGAATAGGGTGCTCCGCGCTCGCTCTCTATCCCCAAATCTGCCAGAACCGCCTCTGCAAATCGAAGGAACGGCCCATCCTCTCGATCCGCAGCGGACTGAGCATGCTGACGACTTCCGAACGTGATCGGCTGCCGAAACCGCCTAATGAAAATTGCGGGAAGGCCTGTCGATATCATGCTTTGGAACAAACTTCTCGCCTGCGGATAAGGCGCCACGCCCTTCATGTCATCCCGTCCAAGTGCCCGCGTGGCGGACTGCTCAAGGCGACGCAGATCAACCAATAGCGTCTCAATATTGGTGAATTCTTCGACATCCTTGCTATGCCACTCGCCCTTCTTAATATCCTCTCCAATAAGACCACTTCGCTCGCTGGCGAGGCGGCTCTTTATCCATTCAGATTCTGTCTGAGAGGAGAGCAGCCGCACCAGTTGCTTCGCTCGCACTTCAACTTCACGAAGTATATTAGCGCGCTCTCGCCATTTTCGATCGCCGTGGAACTCATAGAGCACATTAATCCGGAACCTCAGGCCATCGATATCCTCACGAAAACGGCGCCTGTTCAAATATTTAGGAACAACGAAACTGTTTGATCCCGCTTTTGTTGCTTCGATGATAAGATCGACATTAGCCTCCCTCGCTTTCTGCGCGAGGCAATTCCTCAGGTCCGCCCGCCGTGACCGGACGTCACCGGGTGCGAGCCTAACTTGCTCCCAAATACGGGCTGCGCCTTTCCGCGCATGCCTTCGCCTCTCCTGCTCATGGCCGGGGATCGATGGGCGGTCGAGTTGATCTTGCGCCTCATCCATGCTTCCGGCTCATCAAATCTACGACCGCAGCCCCATTGAAGGCCTTCTTCCCGGATATCATGCCTGCGATCTCATCCGCGATCCGATTCGCGGCGGCGACCAGCGCGGCATCGACCTTGTGGATATAACCGGCCGTGACGCCGTGTCCGGCATGGCCCAAGAGAGCGCCGATCGTCGGCAGCGTGAAGCCCAAATCCTCGCCCATGCTCGCGTAGGAGTGACGGAGCGTATGAGGCGTGACGTCGGGGAATCGCCGACCAACGATCGACTGCCAGGATTTCGGAAGCCCCTTGTAGAAGCCATTGCCGCGAGCGGCGGGGAAGACGTAGGTGCCAGTTCCGCGTTGCAATGCGGCCTCCAGTTCCGCTGCGGCCGCACGCCCGATTGGCCGCACGCTCTTCCCAGTCTTCGTGTCCCCAAGGCGAAGCGCCTGCGCCTTCAGATCCACCTCGCTGCGCTTCAAGCCTTCGATCTCTCCTCGACGACATCCGGTCAGCGCCAGCAGACGGATCATGGATAGCACTTGCCATCGCTCGCCGTGGCGCTCGGCTGCTCGGACGCGGCGACCGAAGCGACGATAGGCCACCTCGTCCAAGCGACGCTCGCGCTTTTCGTATGCGGCTTTCCGGACGCCGACTACCGGATTGTCAGTGCGATAGCCCTGGGCTTCCAGCGCGTCCATCTCGCGATGCGTCCGCTTGGCCTCCTCCTTCAGAGCTGATTCCAACTCCCCGGCCACTTGCAGCTCCCGAAACTGGTTCGGCTGGACTCCTTCCAGGGCTCTCGCTCGTGGCTGATCCGAACTTCTGCAAACCACCGAGGCAAGCTTTCTCGTTGGTTTGTGTCGTTTCGGACAAATATGCTGCTATGCACGGGCTATGCACATTTGCTCTCGGTGACCGCACCTCGCGCTAAGGCGGGTCACCGAATCGACAATAACGAACCGCGTCAACGCGATCGAAACCATTGAAGAGGCGGCCACCGATCTTTAGGTGTTCGCCCACGCTGATAGCAACAACGGAACGTGTCAGAAGGCAGTACTGCTAACCGCAGGGAGATAAAGTGAATACTTCGCGCTGTGGATCGGCCCTGAGAACGATCATTCAGTCATCCTGCAGCCTCGTTGTGGGGTGTTCCGTGTTTGCTCTCATGTGCGGACAACCATCTGTTGCTCAGGATGTCCTGCCTTTTCCAGAACCGGAACGACCTGTCGCGAGGGAGACGATGCAGGCCTCCGCCCCCGACTATCGTCAGGTCAGCCGCCCGCGCCGCTTGCCGGCGGACGCGCCCAATATCGTCGTGATCATGCTCGACGATACCGGACCGGCCCTGTCCTCGGCTTTCGGCGGGCCGATCAAGACGCCCACCATGGAGAACGTGGTCAAGTACGGCGTCGCCTATAATCGCTTCCACACGACCGCCATGTGCTCGCCGACGCGCGCGTCGCTCTTGACCGGGCGGAACCATCACCGGGTCGGATTCGGTCAGATCGCAGAATTCGCCAACGATTGGGACGGCTACACGGGCGCCTGGCCGGCCACGGCAGCCGCCCTGCCGAAGGTTCTCGGCCATTACGGCTACGCCACCTCGGCCTTCGGAAAGTGGCACAACACGCCGGCAACCGAAGTTTCCAGCGCCGGGCCGTTCAACCGTTGGCCCACCGGACAACTCGTCGGGTTCGACTATTTCTACGGGTTCATGGCCGGCGAAACCTCGCAGTGGGAGCCGGCTCTCGTCGAGAACACGACGAGGCTGCCGCCTCAGCATCATCGCAAGGGCTATCATCTCACCGAGGACGTCACGGACAAGGCGGTGAAGTGGATCAAGAACCAGAAGGCGCTCGATCCCGATCGGCCGTTCATGCTCTACTGGGCACCGGGGGCAGCACATGGGCCCCATCACATCTTCAAGGAATGGGCAGACAAGTACAAAGGTCGCTTTGACCAGGGCTGGGATGAGCTTCGCAAGGAAATCTTCGCCAGGCAGAAGAAGATCGGCTGGATTCCGGAGGATGCGGCCCTGACCGAACGGGCATCCAGCATGGCGGCCTGGAAAGACATTCCTGAAGCCGAGCGCGCCTTCCAGACACGGCTAATGGAGGTCTTCGCCGGTTTCGTCGAGCATGCCGACACGCAGGCCGGACGCATCGTCGATACGCTTTCGGAGCTCGGAATTCGCGACAATACCCTGATCTTCTACGTCTGGGGCGACAACGGCTCATCGTCCGAGGGGCAGAACGGCACCATTTCGGAGTTGATGGCCCAGAACGGCATCGCGACAAAGGTCAGCGATCATCTGCGCGTGCTGAAGGAGATCGGAGGGCTCGATCAGCTCGGCGGCCCCAAGACCGACAACATGTATCATGCCGGCTGGGCCTGGGCGGGGTCCACGCCCTTCCAGGGGGTGAAGCTCCTTGCGAGCCATCTCGGCGGCACCCGCACTCCTCTTGCGGTGTCATGGCCTGCGAGGATCAAGGCCGATCCCGTCCCGCGCTCGCAGTTCCATCATGTGAACGATATCGTTCCCACCATTTACGAGCTCCTGCAGATTAAACCGCCCAAGCTGGTGGACGGTATCACTCAGGATCAGATCGACGGCGTGTCCATGGCCAAATCGCTGAATGACGCGAAGGCACCGGACAGCAAGACGATGCAGTATTTCGAGGTCATGGGAAGCCGTTCCCTGTACAAGGATGGCTGGATGGCCTCGGCCTTCGGACCCCGCACGCCATGGAAGCCGGGGTTCGACCCCGCTATCTTCAACTGGACGCCCGATCAGGACAAATGGGAGCTGTATAATCTGAACGAGGACTTCTCCCAGTCCCGGGATCTGGCAAAGGACAACCCAGACAAGCTCAGGGAGATGACGGCGTCGTTCACGGCGACAGCTCGTGACAACAAGGCCTTCCCCATCGGTGGCGGCTTGTGGGCCAGCCTGTTCCACCCGGAATACAGCCCGCGCAACCCGGCGAAGGAGTTCTTCTATACACAGGACGTGATCGAGCTGCCGGAGTTCAACGCGCCCAAGCTGGGCTCGGCGAGCACGCTGGTGCGCATGGAGGTGGAGCTCACGCCGAAGTCGCAGGGCGTTCTCTACGCGCTGGGTGCCTATTCCGGAGGGATTTCCCTTTGGATAGACAAGGGCAAGCTGTCCTATGAGGCGAACATCTTCCAGGTGGAGAGGACCCGCATCGAGACATCTGAGCCCCTGCCGCAGGGCCGGGTGACGATCGAGGTCGAATCGATCCGCAGGGAAGGACCGGCTACACCCATGGACGTCGTCATCCGCATCGATGGAAAGGATGTCGCCAAGGGGCATGTGCCGCGCACACCGAGCCTGTACTTCACGACCAACGACACCTTCGACATCGGCCGCGACAGCTTCTCTCCCGTCGCGGACGACTATTTTGATCGTGCGCCCTTCCAATTCAATGGTGATATCGGACGGGTCCACATCAAGTATCTGCCGTCCCCGAAGCACAAGTAAATGGCAAGCGCTCGTCTACGCAATTGCTTGGCCGTTGGGGACGGCCAGGCCTCTTACTCGCTCGCGCACTGTCCCGACCCAGGGGTACGAACGTGAGCTCAAACGGAATGGTCAGCCCCTCCGGCCCAACTCGGTTCTTCACGACCATGAGCCGGCGGGTAGTGCACGATCCTGTCGTTTCGTCGCGCTCGGCAAGTATCGCAACAACAGTACCGGCACTGGCTCTCCATGCACTGGCTCCGCGCAGTCCCTGGTCGCTTGATTTTTCGAAATGATGAACTATCACGATAAGTGAATGCACAGATCGGCCGATCTCGGCAAGCGTTCGAGGCGCCTTGACGACTTCGGAATTACTGTTTTCATCTTCAAGAGCAAGCGCCGTGCTAGCAGTATTCACGATGACACAACCGAGCCGCACCCCGTGGTCGGCGCGAACTTGGCGTCCAGCGCCATCAGTCGCGCCGTCATCTGCCGTGCCTCACGCGGATCGGCGAGATTAGGGACATTTCCTAGCAGCGCGAGGGCGTCGGCATCGCCAATGCCTCCCTTGTAGCCCTCGGCGGCATCAACACGGCCGAGGATCGTGCTCGCGCCCCCGCCACCGTGACAAGGCCCCAAAACTCTAATCTCGAATGCTCCAGCGTTAGGGAGCAGACCCATGAATCCTGCGCCTACCTTCAGACCGGGGATAATCAGGGGGCAAGGTCGAACCCGGCTGCAGAATCCGCGCTCCGAGGTCTGCAGGGCAGTCGCTGAAAACGACTGAAAACGCTGTCACTCAGCCCATAAACTCGCTTGCTACCCCTCGCTCAGGTGCCGGCAGCAGAGGGCCGGCCGATCAGCAGGGGCAAGGGGTGGCTTCATCGGAGATCACGATACGGGATGTCGCGGCGCGGGCGAAGTGCTCGATCGCCACGGTCAGCCGTGTGGTCACCGGCAACGGTCCGGTCAGCGAGGAAATGCGCCGGCGCGTCATCGAGGCGGCGCTCGAACTGGGCTTTCCCCTGGTGCGTGCTTTTCCCGAGACACGGACTGTCATCAGCATCCTCATTCCCAGCCTGACCAATCCGGTCTTTGCCGCCGCCGTGGCGGGAATAGAGCAGCGTGCCCGCAGCGCCGGAATGTTCACGATCCTGGGGCAAACCAATTACGATCCACGGCAAGAGGAAGAGATCGCGGCCACGCTGATCGCCGAACGGCCAGTCGGCATGATCATGACTGTCTGCGATCCCGCGACGAGCGTGGCCCTGTCGCGCCTGCGCACCGCCGGTCTTCCCGTCGTCACCATCTACAATGAAGGCACTCCCGAGGGAGTCGCGGCAGTACAGGTCGACAACCATGGCGCCATGCGCGCGATGACCGACGAACTCCTGAACCTGGGACACCGTCGTATCCTGTTCCTGGCCGGACGGTTCAATTCATCCGACCGCGCGGCCCGTCGCTACGCAGGATTCCGGGACGCGATGCAGGCTGCGGGCCTCGAGCCCGCACCCGCTATCGAGGTCGACTTCATTGATGCGACCCGCGACATCGACCTCACCGAAGTTCTCGCCCAGTGGCAACCGACCGCCATAATGGCGTCGAACGACCTCCTGGCGGTAACCGTGATGGCCTCGCTGCGGCGCGCGGGCCTGTCCGTTCCCGACGACATCTCGGTCACCGGTTTCGACGGGATCGATTTCGCGGGCCACATCCATCCCCGGCTGCATACGGTTCGCCAGCCATCGCAGGTCATGGGCGGCCTCGCCGCATCGCTCCTTCTGGACATCGCAGCGGGCCACAAGGCGCCGCAGCAATTGCGTCCGGACTGCACCCCCCAGCCTGGGGAATCCATCGCACCGCCGCGCGACCTTTCCATCCCTCCGCCAGCCAACAGGAAACAACGCTCATGAAACGACGTCTTCTTTCGTTCGGCCTCGCCGCCGCCGTTTCCCTCTTCACGCTCGTACCGGTGCAGGCACAGGCGCAGGCCCAGAGCGCGATCTGCTACAACTGCCCGCCGGAATGGGCGAACTGGGGCGCGATGCTCAAGCAGATCAAAGCCGATCTCAACATCAGCATTCCCGGCGACAACAAGAATTCCGGTCAGGCGATTGCACAGATCATCGCCGAGCGCGCCAGCCCGGTCGCCGACATCGCCTATCTCGGCGTCAATGCCGGCATCTCCGCCGCCGGACAGGATCTGGTCGAAGCATGGAAGCCGGAGCGGTTCGCCGAGATCCCAGACGGTCTCAAAGACAAGGACGGCCGCTGGTGGGCCGTGCATCAGGGCACGCTCGGACTCTTCGTCAATGTCGACGCGCTCGATGGCAAGCCGGTGCCGGCATGCTGGGCGGATCTGAAAAAGCCGGAATACAAGGGTCTCGTCGGCTATCTCGATCCGACCTCGGCAGCCGTCGGCTTCGGTTCGGCGGTCGCCATCAATACGGCGCTGGGTGGCTCTCTCGACAACTTCGATCCGGCGATCGCCTACCTCAAGGCACTTGCCGGCAACGGCGCCATCGTCACCAAGCAGACCTCCTATGCGCGCACGGTCTCGGGCGAGATCCCGATCCTGATGGATTACGACTTCAACGCCTACCGCGCAAAATACAGCGAGGACGGCAAGTTCGAGTTCGTCCTGCCATGCGAAGGCTCGGTCAGCTTCCCCTATGTGATGACGCTGGTCAAAGGCGCGCCGCATCGCGAGACGGCCAAGAAGGTCTTGAACTACCTGCTCTCCGACAAGGGTCAGCTGTTCTGGAGCAGCGCCTATCTGCGCCCTGCCCTTCCGGTCGAGTTGCCGGCGGAGGTGGCCAAGCGCTTCCTGCCGCAGAGCGAGTATGCGCGTGCCGTGGCGATCGACTGGGCCGCCGCACAGGCTGCGCAGACCGCCTTCTCGCAGCGCTACCTGAAGGAAGTCCGCTAATCCGCGGCGCCGGGAGGAGGTTCCCTCATCCCGGTCCCTCTATCCCGAGTGAGCGGAGGCAGCCTTGGACAGCAGGCGCTTTGACTTATTGCTGATACTGCCACTGGCGATCTTCACGCTCGCCTTCCTGGTCCTGCCACTGGCGCGGCTCACCCTGGAAGCAGGCAGCGGCCCGCAGGGTATTGCCGGCTTCTTCGTCATCGTGACCGAGGCTCGCTTCCGCAACAGCCTCATCGTCACGCTGATTCTGTCGATCATCACCACGGTCGCGACGCTGGCGGTCGCCACCGTCGCCGCTCAGACGCTGGCCAACCGCAGGTTTTTCGGCCGCGGCCTACTTCTGTCGATGCTGACCTTCCCGCTTGCCTTCCCGGGCGTGGTCGTCGGCTTCCTGATCATCCTGTTCGGCGGCCGCCTCGGCCTCGTCGGCAGCGTCACCAAAAGCCTGACCGGCACAAACGTGGTCTTCGCCTATTCGCTGTTCGGCCTGTTCCTGGGCTATCTCTATTTCTCCGTGCCGCGCGTTTTGCTGACAATCCTGGCGGCGGCGGAAAAGCTCGATCCCTCGCTGGTCGAGGCTGCCCGCTCGCTTGGGGCCAGCCCGCTCGCTATCCAGCGCGACGTCGTGCTGCCCGCTCTCTTTCCGGCCATGTACACCGGCGGCGCGCTCTGCTTCGCCACTGCGATGGGCGCCTTCGGCACGGCCTTCACGCTGGCCACGACCGTCGATGTCATCCCGATGCTGATCTACACCGAATTCACGCTCGCCACGAACGCCAGCATGGCCGCCGCGATCTCGATCGCGCTCGGCTTCATCACATGGGCAGCACTCGCGATAGCCCGCAGCCGCGCCATGCGCGACGTCTCGGGAGCCTGACATGCGCCGCCAATGGACCACGACGGCGGGCATTGTCATCACCGCCCTGCTTACCCTTTTCCTTCTCGTCCCCGTCCTGCTCTCCGTCTATGCCGGACTGACCGTCAACTATGCACGCGGCATCTCTGCCGGCTTCACCCTCGATTGGGTCAAGCAGGTCTGGGCGCTCTACTCCGACACGGTCTGGCGCAGCCTCGTCGTTGCGTTGATGACGCTGGCCCTGACGTTGCTGATCGGCGTCCCGGGCGCTTATGCGCTTGTTCGGCGAGGCGGCCGTTTCGCGCGCGCTGTGGAGGAGATCGTCACTCTTCCCGTCGCGGTGCCCGGTCTGGCGCTCGCTCTGGCGATGATCCTGACTTATGGCGGCGCCGGGTCCTTTCGGCAGTCCACCCTGTTCGTGGTCGTCGGGCACGTGCTGTTCACGCTGCCCTTCATGATGCGCTCGGTCATCGCAGTGCTGGACACCATCGACTGGCGCACGCTTGACGAAGGCGCGGCCAGCCTCGGATCGCCGGCATGGCGACGCTTCCTCGACGTGATCCTCCCCAACGTGAGGCCGGGCATCGTCGCCGGGTCGCTGACCGTGCTGACGCTTTCCATCGGCGAGTTCAACCTCACCTGGATGATGCACACGCCGATGACCAAGACGCTGCCGGTCGGCCTCGCGGACGCCTATGCCTCCATGCGCCTCGAGATCGCCTCCGCCTACACACTCGTCTTCCTCGTCATGGTGATCCCCCTGCTGATCGGCGTCCAACTCGTCGCAGGCCTTACCGAGAAACGGACAGCGTCATGACTCACGCAGCCACAGCGCCGCAGCGCGGCTCATCGATCTCCACGCGCGCCCTGACCAAGACGTTCAATGGGAACAGGGTCCTGCAACCCACCAATCTCGAGATCGAGGCCGGACAGATCCTCGTCCTGCTGGGTCCTTCGGGATGCGGAAAGACCACGCTGCTGCGTCTGATCGCGGGGCTCGAGACGCCGGACGGGCCCGACATGATCCGCTTCGATGGCGACGACGTCAGCGGCGTGCCGATCGAGAAGCGCAATGTCGGCATGGTGTTCCAGTCCTACGCGCTGTTCCCGAACATGACGGTGTCGGAGAACGTCGCATACGGCATGAAGATCCGCGGCATGGAACGGTCGAAGCGGGACGCCGAAACCCGCCGCCTGCTCGCCCTCGTCGGCCTCGAGGACTACGCAGACCGCCGGATCACCGCCGTCTCGGGCGGCCAGCGCCAGCGCACGGCGTTGGCGCGCGCGCTGGCCATCAAGCCGCGCGTGCTTCTGCTGGACGAACCGCTTGCGGCGCTCGACGCCGTGCTGCGCGAACGGCTGCGCGTGGAGATCGGCCTGCTCCTGCGGGAGTTCGGCATCACCGCCGTCTACGTCACGCACGATCAGGCCGAGGCTATGGCGATCGGCGACCGCATAGCGGTGATGGATCGCGGCCGCATCGCCCAGATCGACGTGCCGAGGGTGATCTATCACCGTCCGGCCAACGATTTCGTGGCGGATTTCGTCGGAACGATGAACCGCATCGACGGGCGCGTCTCAGGCGGCGTGCTCTCCCTCGAGAGCGACGACACCGGCGCAGCACTCGCGGTCGGTGGCCCCGATCGCGAGACCGTCCTGTGCTTCCGGCCTGAATCCGCGCGGCTGGCCAATGGCTCCGCCGCTGTCCGGGCCCGCGTCGTCGCCTCGACCTTCTTCGGGCCCACGCAGCGTGTGGTCGCCGAAGTCACGCCCGGCCGACGCCTGCAGCTTGACCTGCCCTCCAGCCTCGCCTTCGACCCGGGCCAGATCGTCGGCTTCGAGATCGAGCGCGAAGCCATTATCGAGTTCCAGGAGGCGTGACATGTTGATCGCCCATATTTCCGATCTGCATGCCCGGCCGAAGGG
This sequence comes from Enterovirga rhinocerotis, assembly GCF_004363955.1. GTDB lineage: Bacteria > Pseudomonadota > Alphaproteobacteria > Rhizobiales > Beijerinckiaceae > Enterovirga > Enterovirga rhinocerotis. The sequence continues at coordinate 191,890 of NZ_SNZR01000011.1, read as the reverse complement.
CGCACTAGCCTACGGTGTGTCCGAGACGAACCTCTACGCCGAGCATGCGGTCCATTCGCTGTTGCGGCTCGACCCCGCACCCGACTGCGTCCTGATCACGGGCGACCTCACGGATTGCGGGCTTGATGAAGAGTACGACGTCGTCGCAGGCCTGCTCGCGCGTCTGCCTTGCCCGGTTTACGCGGTGCCGGGCAATCACGACCGGCGCGAACCGTTCCGCCGCGCCTTCGCGCAGCAAGCCTATCTGCCGGAAGCCGGCCCGCTCAACTTCGCTGTGTCATGCGGTGACGTGCGGATCATAGGTCTCGACAGTCTCGTCGCCGGGCAAAGTCACGGCGCGCTGGAACCGGATACGATTTCCTTCTTGGAGAGATCGCTAGCAGCGGAGCCAAATGCGCCCGCGCTCGTCATGCTGCACCATCCGCCCTTCGACACCGGCATCGCTCATATGGACCGAACGAGGCTTCTGACTGGCGCCGATGAACTGAAACGGATCGTGTCGGCCAATCCCCAGGTGCATCGCATCCTGTGCGGCCATGTTCATCGCTCGATCCAGCAGATGTTCGGCGGGACGCTGTGTCAGATCGCGCCATCGGTCGGCCATCAGGTCATGCTCGACCTGCGCGACGACGGCCCTTCCTGCTTCGTCCTGGAGCCCGCCGGCTTTCTGCTGCACCGCTTCGCACATGGTGAGTTCGTCACCCATCTTTCGGCGGTCGAACGAGCGCCGGGACCGTTTCCCTTCATCTTGCCGGACGACTATCCGGGCCATCGATCGGCCGCCTGATCTGGCGGCTCGCAAGCGTCAGCCGAGCCAATCAATGACAGAGCACACTACATCTCGCTCCGCGGGCGAATTCACGCCGGGCGGCCCGCCAAGCTGTCCGGAACTCATCAGCGGGCTTGCCTCGATTGTTGACCGCTATGACGTCTTGCTCTGCGATATCTGGGGCGTGCTGCATGACGGTGTCGCCGCGCACGCCGGGGCGGGCAAGGCCCTGTCGTCCGCGCGGGAAAGTGGGCGGCACGTGATCCTCGTCTCCAACGCCCCGCGACCCGGCTCGTCGGTCATTGCAATGCTCGATGGCATGGGAGTTCCCACAAGCGCCCATGATGGCATCGTCACATCGGGTGACCTCACGCGTGCCTTCCTGGACGAACGGCCGGGGACGAAAGTCGTTCACATCGGCCCAGCCCACGACCGGGTGCTGTTCGACGGGCTCGACATCGTCATGTGCGATGTCGAGCATGCGGATATCGTCATATGTACGGACCTCGTCGACGAGCTGACGGAAACGCCCGAAGACTATCGCGAGGTACTGGCATCCATCGCCTCACGACGATTGCCACTCGTCTGCGCCAACCCCGACATCGTTGTCGAGCACGGCGATCGACTGGTCTGGTGCGCCGGATCCGTGGCTCGGCTTTACGAGGAGATGGGGGGCGAGGTCATTTATTTCGGCAAGCCTCACGCGCTGATCTACGCCGAAGCCATCAGGCGTGCAGAAGCCATTTCCGGACGCGCCGCAACCAAGAAACGCGTGCTGTGCATTGGTGACGCGCTCCATACCGACATTACCGGCGCCTGCGCCGCAGGCTTCGACAGCCTATTCATCGCCGGTGGGATCCATGCCAAGGAACTCGGCGCGGTCAATGGCGCTCAGCCGCAGTTGAGCGCGCTCGCGCGACTGTTCCCCGGTGCGATCCGGCCGAGCTTCGTGATAGAGAAATTGGGCTGATTGCCCGCATTGCTCAGAAATCTCCCGATCTGCTTCTTCCAGCATCGCTTGACGTGAACGGACAGGAGGGACGCCGCGACGGCCCTCCTGTCCGGGCCGGAACGAGCGTTCCTCGCTGTGCCCGGTCGTGCTCGCCTCGATCACGGGGCCTTGTCGAGCGTGAGTTCGGCGACGCCCGCGGCGATGTTGAACCCCGTATTCGTTTCCACCGAGACCGGCTGGAGCGAAACCGTGTTCCGGTCTCCGCCGACGAGCACGTTCGCACCCAATCCGCGCCCGACGGCGACCGTGGCCGAGACGCCGACATAAGCGCCCCGCAGATCGCCCCCCGTCGTCAGAGACGGCGCATAGACGAGCCAATTCATCACGCCGCCGCTGATCTCGCCGATGCTGAGGCCGAACTTGGTGATCGTGCCGGTATAGTTCTGAACCGGTCCCGGCCGGGATGGCGTGAAGGCGCAGTTCACCGCCTGCTGCGAGCCGATGATGGCACCGATGCCACCGGAGACGTCGCAGCGCAGGTCACCGGTCTTGACGCTCTGCGCGGAGGCCGCGCCAGCGGCGACGAGTCCCAATCCGGCGAGCGCGATCATCAAACCCAGCTCACGCATGGTGAGTTTCCTTTCAATAGTGTGAGAATTCAGGAGAACGCGCCGGAATCCGACGCTTCCCTCAGTAGACGAAGACCGGACCCCAAGGACCCCACGGACCGAAATCGAACGAATCCTGAGCCATGGTGGCGGTCATCCGCCGCTCGTCGGCAAGGCTCTTCTGAAACACCATCTGCCGATACTGACCATAGGCGGTCTGGTCGCCGAGATAGACGCATTGGCAGACGATGGGATCGGCGTAGAGATAGACGACCTGATTGTTCCGCACCTGCTGTACGAACTTGTTGGGAGGCAGCTTTCGCATCGATGCCTGTCGCTGGGGCGTGTTCGCAGGCTGCGGCACGAATCCGGCGGCGGCCAGAAGGTCCTCCTTGGCCTGGACGGCTTGCGGGACCGACTGGCAGGCTGTCAGCGCGAATCCGGCCGAGGCGGCAAGCGCAATCGTCACATAGCGCATCATACTGAACGTCCTTCTTGAGATGGTCACGACGAGACCATGCGGAGAGGCCGTCTCGACGAGGGTTCGCGATCCCGTGCGAACCCGCCGATCGAGAGGCTTCCGGCAGGGGCTCCATGGCAGGGAGGCGGCATCTGCCAGGCCTCCGGCGATGAGCGCCGGCTCGACCGGCGCTCGCGGCATCACTTCCAGCCGCCGCCCGGCAGCCGGCCGTGGAAGGGCGTGTCCCGGCAATGGCCCCAGGGCCCGCGCCAATATCCGGGAGGGCACCCATTCCAGTTCCAGGCGTTGTGGAACGGTCCGAAATATCCGCCCGGATAGGGGCCCGTCCCGTAGGAGTGACAGGCTCCGTAAGGTCCCCGGTAGCCATCGGGGCCACAGCCATTAGCGACCCTGACGACGAGCGGCGAGATGTCCGATGCCGACGCCCCGATCGGGGATGGCGGGATCGGCATCGCGAGGGCCGCGGATGAAAGGCTGGCGAGCCCGACGGCCGCGAGCAACGAGACTAGTCTTCCGTGCATGATCATCTCCTCAATCTCTGAATGCGGGCCATCCTGAGCGGGCTCAGCGCTCCTCTTCCTCGAACAGCCAGAGCGTGCGCGCGGAGAACGGAACGCCGGCGCGTGCGGCCATGCCGAGGAAGGCCGGCATCCGGTTCTTCTGGACATCCGTCAGGGTTGCGACGAGCGGACGGGCGGCCGCGACGAAGGACTTCAGGTCGGCGGCCCGGGTTGCCTCCGCGTCGCCGACCCGCTCGAGGAGATCGAGGAAATCCGTTGGCGCCGCCTCCGAGCGCTGCTTGCCGCGGGCCATGGAATCGGCCGCGATCTTGCGGATCGACGCCTCGAGCGGCGGCCAGAGCTTCTGCTGGTCGGGCGACAGCTCGAGCACCGTCTTCAGCGCACCGATCCGGGCGTTCAAGACGGCCGCGGCATCGGCATCGCTGTAGATCTCGATGGTGGTGCCTCCGCCGGCTGCGGGTCCGCCGCTCTGGGCGTAGGCGGCTGGCGCGGCGACGAACAGGCAGCCGGCCGCAGCGGCGGTGACGATGGATCTGAAGAGCGTCATGGTCGGTCCTCGGGTTTCATGGGTGGACGTGACCCCGCTGCGCGCGCGTCGTGTCGCGCGCCCAGGGAGAGCGAGCCGCGGCGGGCTCACAGCTTTCGGATGCACAGCCAGGATCGATGGCCGGCGTGGCGTCGTGGACGGGAGAGGTTCGGCAGGGTCGGGAGGGGGCTGAGGCCCGCCCTCCCTGCGTCGAGCGTCAGAAGGAGGAGGCGACCGCCAGCGCCCGCCGATGGACCGGCACCGAGAGGTTCTCGATGACCGATTGCTGCTGCGCCCCGAAGACGTCGCGCTCATCGAGCGAGGCCGAGATGTTGGGCCGGTCGACCGAGACCTTGATGGCATTGCAGCTGTCGACGAAGAAGGTTCCGACGATGCGCTCGAGCGGGAGGCCGAGGACGAGAGCCATGTTCTTCGGCGTGAACACGTTCGAGTTCAGCGCGATCTCGTAGTTCTCGCCGGAGGTGAAGATGATGTCGAAGGTGAGCCGGTTGATGCCGGCGTCCTTCGAGCGGATGACGACCGCCATGTCGAGCAGCCGATGCTCGCCGGCCCGGACGCCGGGGGCGGGCACCTCCTGGATCAGCGAGAGCGTACGATCGTCGAGATTGCCGGTATAGCCGGTCTCGCCGATATCGAAGTAGCGTGGACGGGCATCCCCGGTCTTGACCCAATCCGCACCGGTCGCGTCGAAATAGGCGATCGGGAACATCACCGTCTTGATGACATCCTCGTTCTGGAGGAGGTGGTAGAGTGTCCACTCATAGGCGTCCGGAGCATCCAGCCCGATCAGCGAGCCGGATTTCGGCGTGACGAGCGCCGTGATCCGCGCCACCTCGGCGGCGTGGCGCGCGGCGAGTTCCGCCGGGTCGCGGCCTGTCGTGCGCACCAGGATCGCCGGAGCCATCTCGTCTGCGTCGATGATCCGGTAGCCCGCATCCTTGAGCGCGGCGGGAAACTCGGCCTCGATCAGGCCGATCACGGCCTGCTTGATCCCGGCATAATTGGCGAAGAAGACGGGATCGCGCGTGCCGCTCGGCACGATGGCGCCAAAGCTGCCGTCCTCGCGGCGGAAGCTGACGAGATTGGGCGAAAGCGGGTAGGCGATGTTGCCGGCCGTCGCCTTGCGGCCAGCATAGCCGTAGTGAATGAGGTAATGCGTGAGCAGGCTGCCCAGCATCACCGCGGCCTCCTCGGTCTTCGCCGTGGTCTCGATGATGATGCCCAGCTCGCGCTGACCGGGGCCGACGGGCCTCGTCTGCACGCCATTGCGGCCATAGACCAGAACGTCGGCGGGCACCTTCGCGAGATCGGCCGGGTCGATGTGGAGCAGCGAGACCTTGCGGGCGCCGAGCCGGCGCGAGCCCTCGAGCTTGATGCTCCAGGGCCAGGGCTTGGCCGAGCGCACGAAGCGGCTGCCGCGAATGCCCGCCGAGCGCGAATCCGGCGCGAAGAAGGTCGTTTTCTCCATCGCGAGGATGCCCTCGGGATAGAACTGGAGCTGGGGGTGGCTCTCCTCATAGAGCGAATGCGCCGCGATCGAATAGGAGGTGCAGCGGCGGGCCGGATTGGGCGCCACGAACAGCGCCGAACCGTCGTCGTAGATCTCGGCGACGAGGCAATCCGAAGGGGAGCCGGGATCGCAGGCGAGCGCCCCGCATTCGAGGACATGCCCGACGTGATAGGCAAGGCCGGCATCGATGCCGCGGCGGACCATATCCGAGGCGAACAGCGCCACGTCGCAGGAGCGGCCGGCGAAGATGTACTGTGCGCCGCTCTCGAGCGCCGTGATCAGCGGATGGATGCCCATCTGGCCGACGATGGTGCTTTCGCGCAGGGCCGTTTCGTCGAGTTCCGGGCCGGTGCCGGTCGCACGCAGCGCGCCGGCCTTGAGTTCTGAGACGACGATCTCGGGATCGAGTTCCGCGCTGATCACCGCGACCTTGGCATCGGCGATCCCGAGATCGGCGAAGACCTCCTTCGCGACGGCGAGCATGTAGTCGAGGTTGCGGTCGCCGCCCGCCATGCCGCAACTGCCGAGGATGACAGGCACGCCGAGCCGTGCGCCGGCCTCGACCATGTGCCGGTAGTCCAGCTTGACGGCCTCGCGTTCGAAGTACTCGGTGCCCGTTCCGAGATAAAAGGGACCGGCATCCATCGATCCGGCATCGGATACGATCGCATCGACGCGGCCTTTCAGCGCTTCGTCGAGCGACTCCTTAGGATATCCGTAGCCCAATGCTCCGCATGCGGAAACTACGCGGTAGATCAAATTTGCCATGGTCTTGATCCTAGGCCGAATATATCGGCTGCTGTTCGCTGGCGGAAGACAAGCCTTAACTTGCGGGGCATGACAAATACCGTCTCGGTATGGACCTATATCCGCTGCCGATAGCTCCTCGCCTCGAGCGCCGGGACGCGCGCGCAAACCGGATCGTGCCGACGCAGCGCTCCTCGTCAGGATCAGCAGCGGCGGCAGATTTGATCCCGGCACCTGCGAATATCGCTGGAGAATGCAGACGCCGATCGGATAGCGTGGCGCGCCGCGTGCCCTCTGCCACAGCCGGCAGAACGGGACGGACGATCGTCATGAGCGCGAAATGGCATCGGCTGTCCGTCGGGGCGCGGACCGGCTCTGTGCAGCTGTCGATCTGCCTCGCGCTGGCCGCCCTGTTCGCGGCCCTCCTCCGCGTACCGGAGGCAAGACCCCATGCCGGGCTCCTGCTGCTCCCGATCGGGGGCGTCTGCCTCGTGGCACTCGGGCACCGGGCCCGGTTTCTGCGGGACCTCGGCATCGTGCCGCTCCTCGCGCTGCTCGTGCCCTCGTGGCTCGTCGCCGCCGGCGTGATCCCCGACGGCAGTCTCTCGACCTTGCGGGCCGTCCTGAAGGACACCAATGCGCTCGGCCTCGTCGTCACCCTGCTCGTGGCGGGGAGCGTCCTCGGCATCTCGCGGGAGATGTTGTCGAAGTCGGTATGGCGCGTGCTCGCGATCTGCATCGTCGCGAGCGCGGCGGCCGGCATCCTTGCGGTCATCCTGGCCTCCGTCTTCGGGTTCCCGGCGCGCGAGGTGGCGTTCCTCGTGCTGGCTCCCGTGATGTCCGGCGGCATCAGCGCCGGGGTCCTCCCGCTTGCCGATGGCTATGCCGAACTATCCGCGCAGCCTGTCGGCGAATTGCTGGCGCGGATGCTGCCCTCGGTTCTGGCGGGGAACCTCTTTGCCCTGTCGATCGCCGGCGCCATCGCCTTCTTTGGCCGCAAGCGCGGCACAGTTTCGGCGGATCCCGCGCCAGCCGGCCCGAAAGCCGCCTCCGGCCCGGATCGCTGGTCCGGGCCGTGGCTCGTCGTGACCGGGTTCGTCGTCTGGGCGTTGAGCGAAGCGGTCTCGGCCATCGCATCGGCCAGTGGCTGGCCGGCCAGCCTGCTCGTGCTGGTTCTGGCCGGAGCCTGGTGTTGTCTCGGCTGGGGGAAGCGGCTGCGGGAGGCGATCGTCGATCTCTATCGGCTCGGCCTGCGCGTTCTGGTCTATCCTCTCCTCTTCGCGGTGGGCCTGTTGCTGACGCCCTGGCACGAACTCGTCCAAGGCTTCACGACGCCGGGCCTCCTCCTGCCGATCATCGGAGCGGTCGGGGGATCGGCAGCCGGGGGGATGGCAATATCGCGTCGGCTGGGCCTGACGCATTCAGAAGGGGCCATTCTCGCACTCACCCGTGCGGCCATGGGCGGGACGGGAGCGATCGCGATCCTCAGTGCCGCCGGCCGGCTCGACCTGATGCCCCAAGCTCAGATCCTCACGCGCCTTGGAGGCTCCCTGACGCTCGCCTCCGCATTGGCCGCCGCCAGTGTCATCGGCCTCTGATCCCGCATGGAGCGCACCTCTTGCCGGGTGCTGCGGGGAGGCCGACGCGGGAGTGGAGTCACGAAAGCCGCCCTGATACGGGAACGATGTCCGGCATCGAACGACGGCCGGCATCGACAGCAGAACAACAGAACCGGACTGAAAGAGGGGGAGCGACGTGCAGTTGCGCCATCTGCGGTACTTCGTGAGCATTGTCGATGCAGGCAGCTTTTCGCGTGCTGCGGCGATCGTCCATGTGGCTCAGCCCGCGCTCAGCCAGCAGATCTCGGAACTCGAAGACGAGCTCGGCGTCGCTCTGCTGCTGCGTCACGCGCGGGGCATCGCCCCCACCGCGGCGGGCGACAGGCTCTATCGGGAAGCGGTCGCAATCCTCAAGCAGGTCGAGCAGCTGCCCGGCATCGTGCGCTCGACGGAGGGAGATCCCCAGGGGGTCGTGAAGCTCGGCATGTCCTCCACGCTCGCGGCGACGATCGGAGGGCCGTTCATCCAGTCATGCCGGGACCGGCTCCCGAAGGTCATGATCAGGTTCCACATATCCGACAGCGAAACGCTCAAGCGAAGCATCGCCGACCACGCCCTCGATCTGGCGCTGCTCTTCGAGGATGAACTGGTCGCGGGCTATGCCCGGACGCCGCTGTTCCGCCAGCGACTGTACTTCATCACCGGGACCGCCGGAGCGCAGGCCGCAGGGCCGCTTTCGATCCAGCGCCTGACGGAGCTTCCCCTGGTGATGCCCACCGCTCCGAACATCCTGCGTTCCCTCCTCGAACGTCGGTTCGCGGCAATGCACGGGACGCCGAACATCGTCAGCGAAGGGGACCAGTTGAGTTCCATCCTGTCGCTCGTCCAGCAGGGGCTCGGGGGCACCGTGTTGCCGCGCGGTACGGCTTTCGAGAACAGCGTCGGCCTCGCGCCGCCACTCCTGATCGAGCCTCCTCTCTTCCTGACCGCCTCGGTGCTGTGGTCCGGCGACGCTGCCTTGGGCGAGGCCGCGGAGGCGGTGAAATCGGCCCTCGCAGCTCATATCCAGACCCGCATGAGCGAGCACATGGAGCCGGGACTGGAACCGATCGGCCTGTCCCCGGATCGGGCCAAGGCTGCCGAGGCCAAGGCTGCCGAGGTCAAGAACTGGCTCGGGACGACGCAGAAGGCCGGGTGACGAGGTCCATGCGGGGCCGGGCTTGGCCGGCCCGCCGCCGATCTGGCGGCCAGCCATGAGCCTCGGGCCCAGCCGCAGGGATGAGCGATGCCCCTCCCCTGCCGACAAAGCAGGCCGGCTCCGCTATCGTCGCCCCGACAGCAGGACATGGGATGCATGAGTCGTGGCACGGATCATCGAGAGCGGTCTCTGGACGCGATCGACCGGCGCATCCTCAACGAGTTGCGTCGGGACGGCCGGCTGACGGCGGCGGAGCTCGGCCATCGCGTCGGCCTTTCGTCGAGCCCGTGCTGGGCGCGCGTGAAGCGCCTCGAGGAGAGCGGCATCATCGAAGGCTACGCGGCCCTCGTGAACCAGACCAAGGTCGGACTCCCGGACACGATCCTGATCGAGGTCTCGCTGATGCACCACGACGAGGACCTGCTAAGCCGCTTCGGCGAGGCGCTGGCCGGGATGCCGGAGGTGCTCGAAGCCTATCTCGTGACCGGCGATTACGACTACCTCATCAAGGTCGCCGTCGACGGCACCAGCGGCTACGAGCGCTTCCTGCGCGAGAGGCTCTATCGCATCCCCGGCATCCGTCAGAGCCGCTCGCTCTTCGCGCTGCGCTGCCTGAAGCGCGAGGTGTCGGTCGCGGTGTGAGCCGCGCCTCTGCAGCCGATCGTTAAGGCCGCAGAATTTCCCGCATATCCGCATTGACGCGGAACGATCTCCTGCCTTAGGAGGAATCGCCAGCAAAGTTCGGCAAGAAACGCTGCGAGCCTCCTCCTATGATCGCCGTGGGAGGATCGCCATGCATATCGAGCTCGAACTCGTCGACGCCTTCGACGGACTGACCCGCATCCTGCAGGTTCTTCGCCTGTCGGAATGCCGCATCCTCGGCCTCGACGTGACGCCGGCCGGCACCCGCTTTCGGGCCGTCCTGGCCATGGAAGCAGACGACGAGCGCAGCCTCCTCGTCCGGAACAGGCTCGGCGGGATCATCGGCGTGACCGTTCTGCGATCTGACGCGTTGAACTCGGTCGCGGCTGCGGCATAGCGCGAGACGGAGGACCCGGCCCATGCCCTCGACCTCACCCTCCCTTCACATCCCCGAGCCGAAGCATCGCCCCGGGGCGAGCCACGATTTCTCGGACATGCGGCCGCCCCCGGCCGGATTGCTCGATCGCCCCGCCATCGACATCTCGGCCGGCCAGGCCGAGCCCCTCGCGAGGGGCCTCGTGCGGGTGCTCAACGAGCAGGGCGAGGCGGTGGGCAGCTGGGATCCGAAGCTCGACCCGGACAGGCTCCGCGGCGGCCTGAAATCGATGCTGACGACGCGCGCCTATGACGACCGCATGATGCGGGCCCAGCGCCAGGGCAAGACCTCGTTCTACATGAAATGCACCGGCGAGGAGGCGGTGGCGGTCGGCGCGGCGCTCGCGCTCCGGCCGGACGACATGCTGTTCCCGACCTATCGCCAGCAGGGCCTCCTGATCACGCGGGGCTGGCCGCTCGTCGACATGATGTGCCAGGTCCTGTCGAATTCCCGCGACCGCATGAAGGGACGGCAGCTTCCGGTCTTCTATTCGAGCAAGGAGGCCGGGTTCTTCTCGATCTCCGGCAATCTCGGCACGCAGTTCAGCCAGGCCGTCGGCTGGGCCATGGCGGCCGCCTACAAGAAGGACAGCCGGATCGCGGCAGCCTGGATCGGCGAGGGCGCGACGGCCGAAGGCGACTTCCACCACGCCCTAACCTTCGCAGCGGTCTACAACGCGCCCGTCATCCTGAACGTCGTCAACAACCAGTGGGCGATCTCGTCCTTCCAGGGCATCGCCGGCGGCGAGAAGGCGACCTTCGCCTCGCGCGGCATCGGCTTCGGCATCCCCTCGATCCGGGTCGACGGCAACGACCTTCTCGCCGTCCATGCCGTCACCGCCTGGGCGGCCGAGCGCGCCCGCGCCGGGCTCGGGCCGACGCTGATCGAGCATTTCACCTATCGCCAGGCCGCCCATTCGACGAGCGACGATCCGACCCGCTACCGCCCGGCGGACGAGCCCGAGCACTGGCCGCTCGGCGATCCCGTCGACAGGCTGCGCGGCCACCTGACCGTCAGCGGGCACTGGTCGGAGGCGCAACACGAGGCCTTCATTACCGAGACCTCGGAGGAGGTCCGCGCCGCGCTTCGCGAGGCCGAGAGCTACGGCACCCTGACGGACGGCCCGTCCGTCAGCCCCGCCACGATGTTCGACGACGTCTTCAAGGAGATGCCCTGGCACCTCCGCCGGCAGCGCCAAGAACTCGGATACTGACCAGTTGGGATACTGACATGCCGTCGATGACCATGATCCAGGCCCTCAACTCGGCCATGGACGTCCTGCTGACGAAAGACCCCGACATCGTCGTGTTCGGCCAGGATGTCGGCTATTTCGGCGGCGTCTTCCGCTGCACGGACGGGCTGCAGAAGAAGCACGGCGTCTCGCGCGTCTTCGACACCCCGATCGCCGAAGCCGGCATCCTCGCGACCGCCGTCGGGATGGGCGCCTACGGGCTGCGGCCGATCGCCGAAATCCAGTTCGCCGACTACATCTATCCGGCGACCGACCAGCTGATCTCGGAGGCGGCCCGCCTGCGCTATCGGTCCGGCGGCGAATTCACCGCCCCCATCGTCGTTCGCGCCCCGACGGGCGGCGGCATCTTCGGTGGCCAGACGCACAGCCAGAGCCCCGAGGCCCTCTTCGCCCATGTCTGCGGGCTGAAGACGGTGATCCCGTCCAACCCCTACGACGCCAAGGGCCTCTTGATCGCGGCCGTGGAGGACGACGACCCCGTGATCTTCTTCGAGCCGAAGCGCCTCTATAACGGCCCCTTCGACGGCTTCCACGACCGTCCGGTCAAGCCGTGGTCGCAGCACGCGGCGAGCGAGGTGCCGGAGGGCTATTATTCCATTCCCCTCGGCCAGGCCGCCATCGCGCGCGAGGGCTCGGCCGTCACCGTCATCGCCTACGGCACGATGGTCCATGTCGCGCTCGCCTCGGCGGAGGAGGAAGGGATCGACGCCGAGGTCATCGACCTACGCACGATCCTGCCGCTCGACATCGACACGATCGTCGCCTCCGTGAAGAAGACCGGCCGCTGCGTCGTGGTCCACGAGGCGACGCGGACCGGCGGCTTCGGCGGCGAACTCATCGCGCTCGTGCAGGAGCATTGCTTCTACCACCTCGAGGCGCCGATCGAGCGCGTGACCGGCTGGGACACGCCTTATCCGCACGCGCTCGAATGGGATTACTTCCCCGGTCCGAAGCGCGTCGGGGCCGCCCTGCGCCGCGTGCTGGAGGCTTGAGATGGCACGCTACACCTTCAAGCTTCCGGATGTCGGCGAGGGCACGGCCGAGGTCGAGATCACCGGCTGGATGGTCAAGGTCGGCGACGTGGTCGAGGAAGACCAGCCCATCGCCGACGTGATGACGGACAAGGCCACGATGGAGCTGCCCGCGCCGGTCGGCGGCCGGATCGTCGAGCTGCACGGCGAGGTCGGCGAACGCCGGGCGGTCGGATCGGCGCTGGCCGTGATCGAGACCGATGCCGAGGCGGTCCAAGAATCCGAGACGCGGGCCGATCCCGAAGAGGCCGCACCCGCGGCCGTTCCGGCTGTGCCGGCGCCTCCCCGACCGGCCCCGATCGCGGAGCCGGCCTCCGCCCCTCGCCAGCCCGTCGCAGCCCGGCCCGCCGCCCCGTCGGGCGCCTCTTCGCGATCCTTCGGCGAGAAGCCGATCGCCTCCCCGGCCGTGCGCCGCCTCGCCTGGGAACTCGGCATCGAGCTCCAGTTCGTTCCTGGAACCGGGCCGGCCGGCCGCATCACGCGCGAGGATGTCGAGGCCTATCGCGACGCGCAGGGCGGTCCATCATCCGCTCGCGGGACGAGCCGCCGCGCGCCCCGCACCGGGGTCGAGGAGGTCAAGGTCGTCGGGCTGCGCCGCGTGATCGCCGAGCGGATGCAGGCGGCGAAGCGCCAGATCCCGCATTTCTCCTATATCGAGGAGATCGATGTCACGGCGCTGGAAGACCTGCGCGTCGCGCTGAACGCCGAAGCGCAGCCCGGTGCCGCCCGCCTGACCCTCCTGCCCTTCCTGGTCCGTGCGCTCGCCGTCGCCCTGCCCGGCTGGCCGCAGATCAATGCGCGCTTCGACGACGAGGCCGGGATCGTCACCCACCACGCCGGCGTCCATGTCGGCATCGCGACCCAGACGAAGGGCGGCCTCGTCGTTCCGGTCCTCCGGCACGCCGAGAGCCTGACCCTGCGCGAGAGCGCCGCGGAGATCGCGCGGCTCGCCGGAGCCGCCCGCGAGGGCAGCGCCACTCCCACCGAACTCGGCGGCTCGACGATCACCATCACGAGCCTCGGGGCGCTCGGGGGCCTCGCGACGACGCCCGTCATCAACCGGCCGGAGGTCGCCATCGTCGGCGTCAACAAGATCGTCGAGCGGCCCGTCGTGCGCGGCGGCGCCATCGCCATCCGCAAGATGATGAACCTCTCCTCCTCCTTCGACCATCGCGTCGTGGACGGATGGGACGCGGCCGAATTCGTCCAGCGCCTCCGGGTCCTGCTGGAACAACCGGCCCTGCTCTTCGCGGAGGGCGAATGATGAGCGAGGAGATCCGCGCCGACGTCCTGGTGCTCGGCGGCGGCCCCGGCGGCTACGTCGCCGCCATCCGCGCCGGGCAGCTCGGGCTCGACACGATCCTCGTCGAGGCCGACCGTCCCGGCGGGACCTGCCTCCTGCGGGGCTGCATCCCCTCGAAGGCCCTGATCCATGTGGCGGCCAAATTCGCCGGGATGGAGCATGCCGCCCGCGAGCCCGCGCTCGGCATCGGCCTGTCGGGGCCGCCGACGATCGACCTCGCCGCGACCATGCTCTGGAAGGACGGCATCGTCGACCGGCTGAGCGGCGGCGTCACCGCCCTCCTGAAACGCGCCAAGGTGCGCGTGATCCGGGGCTGGGGCACGATGCGGGACGGCAAGACCTGCGAGGTCGCTGAGGCGGACGGCTCGACGACGACCGTGCGAGCCGGATCGGTCGTGCTGGCGACGGGGTCGGAACCCGCCGCCCTGCCGAGCCTGCCGTTCGGGCCGAAGATCCTGTCCTCGACGGAGATCCTGTCGCTCCGGGAGCGGCCGCGACGCCTCGCCGTCGTCGGCGCCGGCTATATCGGGCTCGAACTCGGCACCGTCTTCGCCAGGCTCGGCACGCAGGTCACGGTGATCGAGGCCGCCGATACGATCCTGCCGGGCTTCGATGCCGAACTCGCGGCCCCGGTCGCCCGCTGGCTGGAGGCGGCCGGCGTGACGCTGCATCTCGGCACCAAGGCATCGGGATTTCGGGAGACGGAAGAGGGGGTCACGCTGGCTCTGGCTCGCGGGGACGGCAGCGTGGAGGAGCTTACCGCCGATCTCGTCCTCGTCGCGGCCGGGCGCCGCCCGCGCATCGGCGGCTGGGGGCTCGATGGGCTTCCGATCGACCGGGATGGCCCCTTCGTCAGGGTGGACGAGACCTGCCGCACCTCGATGACCGGCGTCTATGCCATCGGCGACCTCGTCGGCGAGCCGCTGCTCGCCCACAAGGCCTCGGCCCAGGGCGAGATGGTGGCCGAGGTGATCGCCGGCCGTCGCCGCCGCTTCGCGCCCGCCGCGATTCCTGCGATCTGTTTCACGGAGCCCGAGATCGTGAGCGTCGGGCTATCGCCCGCCGAAGCCGCCGCGCGCGGGCTGAAGACCAAGGTCGGGCGCTTCCCCTTCGCGGCGAATGGACGGGCGCTGACATTGGAAGGCGGCCGGGACGGCGGCTTCGTCCGCATCCTCGCGAACGCGGCCGATCACCGCGTCATCGGCGTGCAGGCGGTCGGCACCCATATCTCGGAACTGTCGGCGGCCTTCGTCACCGCCATCGAGATGGGCGCGGTGCTCGACGACGTCGCGGCCACGATCCAGGCTCACCCGACCCTCGGCGAGGCGTTCCACGAAGCTGCCCTTGCCGCGCTCGGCCACGCCATCCACGCCTGAGCGCCGGACGCTCAGGCCGACAGCGCGAATTCCAGCAGCAGGGTTCGCTGGAGCGGGTTGAAGTTGTCGTCCGAGATCAGGGTCAGGACGGTCTCGCCCGTCGTCCGGTCCCGGGTGATGGCGATCCCCTCCATGTTGTCGATCGCGTATCGGCGGTCGACCTCGAGCAGAACCTCCCCGTCGAGGACGGCGTCCGGCCTGATCGCATCGCGGGGAATGCGGCGGATGCGGCAGCCCACGCCGGCGAGCGGGGAGAAACTGCGCTCCAGCAGGAGAAGCTCCCCGGAGGGCAGGAACGCCGCATCGGTGACGTTGAACACACCGCTTCGGCCGACGCGGAACGAAAACCGGTTCTTCCCGGTCAGGACCCAGCCCGGCGACGGATCCTCTTCCCCGGACGCAGCCGCCTCCGCGAAGGCCAGGAGGGCGCCCGCCAGCGGGTGGCCGGACGGCGCGACGGCGAGCGCCTCGATCCCCTTGTTCGCGGGCTGCATCGCGATCTCCGGCGGCAGCGCGATGGGGCGTCCACGCGCCGAGGTGCCCGCTCCCGCCCAGTCGAAGCGCAGCACCTGGTGCACCCGCTCGATGCCGACGAAGGCGACGCCGTCCACGATCGCGAGCGCCTCGCAATCATGCGCTCCCGTGCCACGAAGCGGAGCGCCATCCTGCCCGAGGACGGGCGACAGGCGCGCGTCGTCGAGCCCCGCCAGCGCGCCGCCCTCGTAACGGATCGCCGCCGTGAACCATTGGCCCCGGTCGGTGACGGAGACGAGCCTCGATCCGCCCGGATCACGCCAGAGGGCCGACAGGCCGCCGAAGCCGCTGGTCGACGAGCGAACATCGAGCCCCGAGCGGAAAGTCAGCGCGCCGAACCTCCGCTCGGACGGGTTTGCCGGATCGAAAGCGGAGATGGGCGTCGCGCCGATATCCAGCCGGACGGCGACGTCCGAGCCGGCGCGGCGATGCTGCCACCAGCAGTAGCCCGCTCCGGCAAGAGCCGCTCCTCCGAGGCCGAGGCGAAGCAGATGGCGTCGTGTCGGGCGCATGCGGTCCGGCGGGGCGATGAGGGAGGGCCCTGATGGCCCGGCCGCGCCGCGATGTCCACGCCCGGACAGAGGGGCGCCGGCCGCCGACTTACGTCCAGCTCGCCCCGGCGCTTCCGAGCGCGCTCGCCGGCAGATCCCAGCGCAGCGGAGCGCCGTCGACGAGGCAGGCGGGGCGCAGCCGGCGCGCCGGCCCCCAGGACGTGTCCTCGATCGCCTCGCTGAAGTCGGGCGGTCCGGGCGGCGCCAGCGGCTCCTGCGGCGCGGCGGTCAGGGAGGCCAGGAGGGTGGCCGTCCGGGCGAGCGAGGCACGGGTCGAGGACCCGGCCCCAGTCGCGAGGCGCCGGGTCACGCCGCGGATGGCCGCCGCCGCCATGATGTAGCCGGTCGCGTGGTCGAGCGCCTGGACCGGGAGCGGCACGGGACGGTCCGCCCCCGCCCGGCGCATGCCCGTGTCGGCGATCCCGCAGCTCATCTGGACGAGGCTGTCGAAACCGCGACGCCCACGCCACGGGCCGGTCCAGCCATAGGCGTCGAGCGAGACCTCGATCAGGCCGGGGCGCAGCGCGCGCCTGCGCTCCTCTCCCAGCCCGAATCCGTCGAGCGCGCCGGGGCGGTAGCCGTGAACGAGGATGTCCGCGCCGGCCAGCAGGCCTTCCCAGAGGCGCCGGGCCTCCGGATCGCGCAGGTCGAGACGCGCGCATCTCTTGCCGAGACAGACGTCCGGAACGACCCCCGGCTCGTCCCAATCCGGCGGATCGATCCGCAGCACCTCCGCGCCGAGGCCCGCGAGGAAGCGCGTCGCGACGGGCCCTGCGAGGACCCGCGTCATGTCGAGAACGCGAAGGCCGCGAAGCGGCCTGTCGGCGGCGGGCTGCCAGCCGAAGGCCGAACCAGGCTCGCCCTCGCCGTGATGGACCAGGGGCTCCGCCGCGACTGCCGCGCCCTGGGGATGGCGAGCCCAGTCGGCCTCGGCGCGCATGCGCCCCGCCGCACCGCCGCGCGCGACGATCGCGGTTTCGAGATCGTCCGCGGACCAGCGCCGCACGGCCCCCGCGACGGCCTCCTTCTCGCCCGGTGCGCCCAAAACCGCGAGCGCGGCCGCCCGATGATGCGGCGCGTTGGTATGCAGCTTGATCCAGCCGTCGGCCGCTTCGTAATCGCCGGCGATGGCGTCCCAGGGCGCCGCCATCTCCCAGCCGCGCGGCTCGATGGCGCGCCCGAACCACAGCGATGAGAGGCGACGATCCACCTCCACACGACGCGGCCGTCCGTCGTGGACGGATAGCAGCTCGGCGGCGGCGAGGCCGGCGGAGGCGGTCGATGCGGCAGCGAGGTCGCTCACTGCGAACCACGAGGGAAGAGCACCATCGCCCCGGAAGGACACCCGCTCCGCATGCCCGGCCGGGCCGCCGAGCGCCGCCCAGATCGATGCGAGGGCCAGCCTCGCCGCCGGTGGTTCGCTCATGGCGCTCCGTTCATGCCGCGACCGTCTTCCGCCTCAGTATCCCCCGGCGCGGCGCGAAGAGGAAGGCCGCGACGAACTGGATGGCCTGGGCGAGCACGATGCACGGGCCCGTGGCGCCATCGAGATGGAAGCTCGCGAGGGTCCCGACCACCGCCGAGAGCACGGCCGAGCCCATCGCGACCGCGAGCACGGCGTCGAACCGCCGCGCGAGAAGGAGGCCGACGCAGCCGGGCGTGATCAGCATCGCGAGAACGAGCGCGAGGCCCACCGCCTGGAGCGAGGCCACCGCCGTCGCGGCGACGAGAAGGAGCAGGAGTTGCTCCAGCCAGCGCGGCGAGAGCCCGTTCACCCGCGCCTGGACCGGATCGAAGCAGAACAGCACGAAGTCGCGCCGCATGACGAGCACGACCCCGAGCGCCAGCGTGCCGAGGACCAGGGTCTGGACGAGATCGGCGGTCGTGATCCCGAGCAGGTTGCCGAACAGGATATGCGTGAAGTCGACATCGCCCGGAAAGGCCGTCACGAGGACGATCCCGAGCGCGAGGAAACCCGTGAACAGGATGCCGAGCACGGCATCCGGCTTGACGCGCGAAGTGGCGGACACGAATCCGGCCGCCTGGACGCAGAGGATGCCGCTCGCGATGGCGCCGAGCGCCATCGGCAGCCCCGCCAGCGCGGCGAGGACGATCCCCGGCAGGACGGCATGGGCCAGAGCGTCGCCGACGAGCGACCAGCCCTTCAGCACCACGAAACAGGAGAGCGCCGCGCAGACCGCACAGACGAAGGCGCCGACCAGCATCGCCTGGACCATGAAGCCGTGGCGAAGGGGTTCGATCAGGAGTTCGAGAGGCCCCATGGTCAGGCTCCGGCCCTCGCCGCTGCCCTTTTCCCTGCCCCCGCCGGCCGGCGGAAGCCGAGACGGTTCAGGAGGCCGTGCTTCGGCGCGAACAGCCAGGCGAGGAGGAAGGTGGCCGTCTGGAGCAGCACGATGCAGCCGCCGACCGCGCCGTCCAGGAAGAAGCTGGCATAGGCGCCGGCGACCGCTCCGACCCCGCCGATCAGCGGCGCGATCACCAGCATGCAGCCGAACCGATCCGTCAGCAGATAGGCCGTCGCGCCGGGCGCGATCAGCATCGCCACGACGAGCAGCGCGCCGACCGTCTGGAGCGCGGTCACGCAGGCGAGCGAGAGGAGCCCCAGCAGCAGCGCGTGCAGGACGCGGGTGTTCAGCCCGATCGAGCGGGCATGGAGCGGATCGAAGGCGTAGGCGAGAAGGTCGCGCCACATCGTGCCGATGACGACGAGGCAGAGGAGGCCGACGCCATAGACCTGCCAGAGATCGGAATCGGCGATGCCGAGCAGGTTGCCGAACATGATGGTCGTGATCCGCAGATGCGTCGGATACAGCGACACGAGAAGCAGGCCGGCGGCGAAGAAGGTGGTGAAGACGACCCCGAGCACGGCATCGTTCTTGAGGCTCGTGCCCCTCTCGACGAAGGCGATGCCCGCGACCGCGAGCACGGCGGCGACGGCCGCTCCGGCGACGAGCGGAAGGCCGAAGATCGCGGCCACCGCGACGCCCGGCACGACGGCATGCGACAGCGCGTCGCCGAGCAGCGACCAGCCCTTCAGGACGACGAAGCAGGACAGGAGCGCACAGAGCGCACCGACGGTGCCTGCGCCGAGCATGGCGTTGCGCATGTACTCGTAGGCGAACGGATCGAGCGCGGCCTCGAACATGCGTCAGCAGGCCGTTTCGGCGAGACGCGCCGATCGCGGGACCTCGCGCAGCGTGCCGGGGACGTCCTTCGGCGCGGCGAGCGAGGCGAGGCCGGGCGGCGGGCGGCCGAAGGCACGCGCGAGATTCGCGGGCGTGAAGGCGTCCGCCGTCGGGCCGGCCGCGATCACCGTCCCGCTCAGCAGCACGACATCGTCACAGAAATCCGGCACCGCGGCGAGGTCGTGGGTCGAGACGAGGAGCAGGTGCCCCGCCTCGCGCAGCCCCCGCAGGAGGCCGATGATCTCCTCCTCCGTCGTCTGGTCGACGCCGGTGAAGGGCTCGTCGAGGAGGATGATGCCCGCCTCCTGGGCGAGCGCGCGCGCGAGGAAGACGCGCTTTCTCTGGCCGCCCGAGAGCTCTCCGATCTGGCGCTCGCCGAAGGCCGCCATCCCGACCCGGTCGAGGCTCTGCCCGACGACGGCCCGGTCCGCCGGCGAGGGACGGCGCAGAAAGCCCATCCGTCCTTGCCGGCCCATCATCACGACGTCGCGGACCGAGACCGGGAAGGTCCAGTCCACCTCCTCGGATTGGGGCACATAGGCGACGGCGTTCGCCTTCTGCGCCGCGCGCACATCCTGCCCGCCGATCCGGACCTCGCCGCGAACCGGCCGCACGAAGCCCATGATGGCCTTGAACAGGGTCGACTTGCCCGAGCCGTTCGGCCCGACGAGGCCGCAGATGCGGCCCGCATCCAGCCGCAGCGTCACCTCGGACAGCGCGACATGGCCGTCCGGATAGGCGACGGAGAGGTCGTGGACCTCGATCGAGGGGGCCGGGCCGAGACGCGCCGCAGCATCAATTGCCAAGCTGGAAGCCCTTCACGATGGTGTCGGCATTGGCCTGGAGCAGCTTCAGATAGGTCGGCGCCGGCCCGCTTTCCACGGTGAGCGAGTCGACATAGAGCACGCCGCCGAACTTGGCCTTGGTCTCGCGCGCCACCTGACGCATCGCCTTGTCGCTGACCGTCGATTCGCAGAACACGGCCGGCACCTTCGCCTTGCGAACCGCATCGACGACCTTGCGGATCTGCTGCGGCGAGCCCTGCTCGTCGCTGTTCACCGCCCAGAGATACAGCTCGGACAGGCCATAGCCCTTGGCGAGATAGGAGAAGGCGCCCTCGCAGGTCACGAGCGTGCGCCGGTCGGCCGGAACCTGGGCGAGCCGGTCGCGGATCGGCGCATCGAGCGCCTTGAGCTCGGCGGAATAGCGGGCGGCATTCGCGGCATAGGCGTCGGCATTGGCGGGATCCACCTTCGACAGGGCCTTGCGGATGTTCTCGACATAGACGAGCGCGTTGGCGGGCGACATCCAGGCATGCGGATTGGGCTTGGCGCCATAGGGCCCCTCGGCGATCGCGATCGGCTCGATCCCCTCGGTCAGGATCGCGCTCGGCACGTCCTTCACCGACCCGAAGAACTTCTCGAACCAGCGCTCGAGCCCGAGCCCGTTCCAGAGCACGAGATCGGCGCTCTGCGCCTTCACGATGTCGAGCGGGGTGGGATCGTAGCCGTGAATCTCGGCGCCGGGCTTGGTGATCGATTCCACGATCGCCCGGTCGCCCGCGACGTTCTGGGCGATATCCTGGATGACCGTGAAGGTCGTGACGACGCGTTTCGGCTTCGTCTCCGCATGAGCGGCCCCGATCGACACGACGATACCCATGAGGGCGGCGGCAATCCGCGCCGCTCCCGTTCCCGTCCAACGCTTCAGCATCCCGATCTCCCGTGACGTGACGAGCTATCAGCACTTGCGACTTAATTGCAAGAAGAAAAGAACCGCGACGGGGGCCCTTGTCCGCCTGAGGCCTCGACAGCCCCCCGCCCGGCGGACGGTGCCGGGCTCTCCCGTCACAGGCAGAGGCTAACACCTCAGCACCAAGCCAGACGAGGCTCTGAGGGTCTTCGGGAATCGGAGCTACATCATCGGAGTCTCCGGCCATCGAAGCGATGCCGGACCTCGGCGGCCGCAGGCACAGCGGACGCGACCTGCCCGAGTCTGGCGCGGAGCGTATCCAGTATCGTGAAGAGGCAGACGGCTGCCTGCGCGGCCAAGGTCCCGTTCCTGCTCGAGCAGCAATGCCGGCCGTGATGCGCCCTTACGGTTCTTGCCTACGTCCCTTTCGCCGGCTGCGCGCTTGGCCTGGGCAGACCTGGAAGGAGGACCGAGGGGCCGGCACCTCGCTCCGGTTTCATCCTGGGCGACCGGAGCTCAACCATACCAGCCGTGCCGGTGGCGGCTGACGGATCACGGTGACGCGAGGGCTGGCCTCGCGGACGAGACGCCGGAAGCGAGAGGCGTTGCGCCGCCCCCATACGCCCAGGAAGCCCTCTCCTGTCTCATCGTTGCGGAAGAAGGCAGCCCCTCCGAAGGCCGCGACGAGACCGCCCTCCCCCTGCAGCCCTCCACCGCCGAACACCGAGACGACGAGCCCCGAGCATGCGGCGGCCACGAACGCGTCACCGGATGGGTGAAAGCCGGAGGATCGGAAAAGGAACACCATCGTCGGGTCTGCCATCGGCGGATGATAGCAGCGCCTGCAAAAGAGGGCGCCGCGCACGACCCGGATGGCGGCGGACCCGACCCACAGTCATCGACCCATCGCATGAATGGCCGTCGGCCGTCTGTGCGGGACATCGAGGCCATCTCAGACGCACGGCTCAAGCCGAAGCAGCTGATCCTTCTCGATGTTCGGTAGAGAAACGGCGGTGGCGCGGCCTACGGGAATCGAACCCGTCTTCCCAGCGTGAAAGGCTGGTGTCCTAACCGATAGACGAAGGCCGCATCGGGGCGCGCTGCGCCCGTGGCGGGCTGCTATAGGGGTTCCGCGCGCCGCGAACAAGCGCGCTGCGATATTTTTCCCGCGGGTTCGGCGTACCGCGGGGTTCACCAGCGGTAATAGGCGTCCACCGCCTTGCCGTAGCCCGCATCGGCGAACGCGTCCTCTTCCGCGCGATGATGGGGCGAGGCGACGAGCCTGTCGCGGTCGATATCGACGACGTAGCCGCCGAGCTGCACATCGTAGCGGAGCGCCCGCCATGGCAGCGGATGATGGCTCTCGCCGAGGCCGAGGAACCCGCCGAAGGCCATCACGACATAGGCGACCTGACCCGTCACCTTGTCGACCATGAAGTTCATGACCGTCCCGAGCTGCTCGCCCTTCGGATCGAAGACGGCCGTGCCTTCGACCTTGCTGGATGCGATGAGCCGCCGGCTCTCGTCGAGCTCGATCCCATCGCCGGACGGGTCGAGTTGCATCCCGCCGGCCGGCTCGAGATCCCGTTCGTTCGGCAGTTTCGTCGGCATCGCTCACCCCATCTCACCGCGTCATGCGGGTCAACGGCGGGAGCGGACCAAGGTTCGACGGAGCCTTGCCGGCCGGCTGGAAGGCCGGCCGCGACGCACGCCTTACGGGTTGATCTCGCGCGAGGTCGAAGCGAGGGAGCGCTGCAATGCGCGGGTCTCGCTGATCACGTCCCGCACGAAACGGATGAACGACATGTTCGTCTCCTCATGGCCGGATCTGCCAGGCATCCGCCTGGCGGCATGCCGATCCAGCTCTCAGACGAACGGAATATGGCCCTCATGCTGCGACGCAACAATGATGCTGCGGCGCAGTGAGCCATGCGCCAGACGCATGGCGCTTTTCACACCTCGCTAACCCGGGCTGTGCGCGACGGCTATTCCATCTTGATGCCGGCCTCCGACACGACCTTGCTCCAGCGCTTGACCTCGGAGGAGACCAGGGTGCCGAACTCCTTCCCGGTGACGTCCGGGACGTCCGAGCCGTTCTTGGCCCATTGCTGCTTGATCGAGTCGGTCGCGAGCGCCGCACGCACTTCCTTGATCATGCGATCGACGACGGGCTGGGGCGTGCCCTTCACGGCGAAGAGCGCATACCAGGTCGCCACCTCGAAGTTCTTCACTCCGGCCTGTTCGGCGGTCGGCACGTCGGGGAATGCCGGAACGCGCTCGGGCGACGTCACGGCGAGGGCCTTGATCGTGCCGCCCGAGACCTGCGGTGCAGAACTGCCGAGGCCGTCGAAGGCCATGTTCACCTGGCCGGCGACGAGGTCGACCATGGCCGGGCCGGCGCCGCGATAAGGCACGGGCCGGATCTTCGTGCCCGTCAGGAGCTTGAACAATTCGCCGGCCAGATGATGCGTCGTGCCGACACCGGCGTGGCTGTAGGTCAGCTTGTCGGGATTGGCCTTCGCATAGGCGATCAGCTCGGCCAGGGTATTCGCAGGCGTCTTCGGGTGAATGACGACGGCATGAGGCGGGCGCGAGATCAGGGCGACGGGAATGAAGTCCTTCTCGATGTCGTAGGTCAGCTTCGGATAGATGGCGGGCGCGATGGCATGATGCGTCGCGCCGACGAAGAAGGTGTATCCGTCCGGCTCGGCGCGCGCAGCGGCGGCCGCTCCGGCCGTGCCCCCTGCCCCGGCCCGGTTCTCGACGATGACGCGCTGGCCGAGCTGCATGTCCAGTTGCTGGGCGATCGGCCGCGCGAAGGCGTCCGTTCCGCCGCCTGCCGCGAAGGGGACGATGAGCGTGACCGGCCGGGTCGGCCAGCTATCCGCCCTTGCGCCCCCGGCTGCCAGAGCCGCCCCCATACCAGCGAGCACGACGGCTCGCATCGCCTTTGCGATCATTCGATCCTCCCGTTTCGCCGCTCGAACGGCGGCTTTCCTTCTCATCGGCCTAGCGGACAGGGCGTCATCCGCAAAGACGACGATGGTCGGAGGCGGGCGCAGTTCGGAACGGTTCGAAAAGCGCTTGGAGGGGCGGCCTCCGGCATGCCATCCTGCCGCGGACGGGCTGGCGCGACGGTCGCCGCAATCGGAGAGATGCGATGTACGCGTTCGACTATCTCAGGCCGGCGAGCCTGACCGAGGCCGTCGCCATGTTGGCCGACAACCCGGAGGGCAAGGCGCTCTCGGGCGGCCATACGCTCATTCCCGCGATGAAGCTGCGCCTGACCGGCCCCGCGGCACTGGTGGATCTCAACGGGCTCGCCGAATTGCGGGGCATCAAGCTCGAAGGCGACACGCTGATCATCGGCGCTCTCTCGCGCCATCACGAGGTCGCCAACTCGGATGTGGTGAAGCAGGCGATCCCCGTCCTCGCCGAGATGGTCGGCACGATCGGCGATCCGGCCGTCCGTCATCGCGGCACGATCGGCGGCTCGCTCGCCAATAACGATCCCTCCGCCGATTATGCGGCCGCGGCCATGGCGCTCGGCGCGACCGTCGTGACCGACAGGCGGCGCATCGCCGCCGACGACTATTTCCAGGGCCTCTTCACGACGGCGCTCGAGGAGGGCGAGATCGTGACGGCCGTCGAGTTCCCGATCCCGAAGCGGATGGGCTATTCGAAGTTCCGCAATCCCGCCTCTCGCTATGCGCTCTGTGCCGTTTGCGTGGCGCAGACGGCCTCGGGCGAGACGCGCGTGTCGGTCATCGGCGCGGGCGCCGACGGCGTCTTCCGGGCGAGCGCGTTCGAGGCGGCGCTCGCCTCCGACTTCTCGGCCAAGGCGCTGGAGGGCCTGAGCGTTCCCCCGGACGACATGGCCTCGGACATCCATGCCGACCAGGACTACCGCGCCCACCTCGTCGGGGTGATGGCGAGGCGGGCCGTCGCGGGGGCTAAGTAGCGACGCAGCCGAGGCCGCTGGCGCGGCTCGGTGCGCGGCACGCCAGGATGACGACCGCGAGACGCGCTGGCTTGCATCCGGCGGCGCAATCTGTGACCGCTCGCGCATGAGCGTCACCTCCCTCCCCGCTTCGATCGACGAGACGCAGGCCCTGCTCGAGCGGGCAGGCTACGTCTCGGACCGTGCGCTCTCGACCGTGCTCTTCCTGTCGCTGAAGCTCGGCCGCCCGCTCTTTCTGGAAGGCGAGGCGGGCGTCGGCAAGACGGAGATCGCCAAGGTCCTCTCGCGGGCGCTCGGACGCAAGCTCATCCGGCTGCAATGCTACGAGGGGCTCGACATCGCCTCGGCCGTCTACGAGTGGAACTATGCCGGCCAGATGATGGCGATCCGGCTCGCCGAGGCGGGCGGCACGGTCGACCGCGACGCGCTCGAATCCGACCTCTTCTCCGAGCGCTACCTCGTGCGGCGGCCGCTGCTGGAGGCTCTCCAACAGCAGGAGGGCGGCCCGCCGATCCTCCTCATCGACGAGCTCGACCGCACGGACGAGGCCTTCGAGGCCTTCCTCCTCGAGATCCTGTCCGACTTCCAGGTGACGGTGCCCGAATTCGGCACGATCCGGGCCGAGGCGCCCCCGATCGTCATCGTGACCTCGAACCGCACGCGCGAGATCCACGACGCGCTCAAGCGCCGCTGCCTCTACCATTGGGTCGGCTATCCGGACGCGGGACGCGAGCTCGCGATCCTCTCCCGGCGCGTGCCGGGCGCGAACGAGCGGCTGGCGCGGGAGGTGGTCGGCTTCGTGCAGGCGATCCGCGAGAAGGAGCTGTTCAAGGCGCCCGGCGTCGCGGAAACCCTGGACTGGGCCCAGGCCCTCGTCGAGCTCGACGCGGTCGCGCTCGACCCGGCCCTCGTCGGCGACACCCTCGGCGTGCTCCTGAAATACCAGGACGACATCGCCCGGATGGCCGGCTCGGAGACGAAGAAGGTCCTGGACGGCGTTCGGGCCGAGTTGACCATGGGGTGAGGTGCAGGGGAGGTTGATCATTCCCTCAACCTCCTCATGCTGAGGCGCTCGCCGTCGGCGAGCCTCGAAGCACGCACGACTGCTCCGCAGCCACCTCAGGATGAGGAAAGTCGCGTTCAACCCAAGGAGGAGACCATGGCAGAAGACCGCAAGGCGATCGAAGAGGCGATCCAGACCTATCTCGACGGACTCTACGAGGGTGACGCGGACAAGCTCGCCTTCGTCTTCCATCCGACCAGCGCCCTGACCTCCGAGCATGAGGGCCAGGTGCAGATCCTGCCGCGCGACGCCTGGCTCGACGCCGTCCGCAAGCGGCCCTCGCCGCAATCGAAGAGCCTCGCGCGCGCAGACGAGATCCTCTCGATCGACCAATCTTCCGCGACCTCGGCCTTCGTTAAGGTCAAGTGTCAGATCCCGCCGCGCTACTTCACGGATTACCTGAGCCTGCTCAAGATCGACGGGCGCTGGGTCGTCGTGCAGAAGATTTTCACGGCGCGGGTCGAAGAAGCCGCCGCCGCCGCCAACGCGGCATAGGGGCCTCGTGAGCGGACACCTCGCCGACAACGTCGCCCTGTTCGGCCGCGCCCTGCGCGCGGCCGGGCTGCCGCTCGGGCCCGGCGCGGTGATGGACGCCGTCGTCGCGGTCGAGGCGGCCGGGATCGGGCGCCGCGAGGACCTCTACTGGACGCTCCACAGCGTCTTCGTCACGCGCCACGAGCAGAGCCAGGTCTTCGATGCGGCCTTCCGCATCTTCTGGCGACGGCGCGGCTTCGTCGAGAAGCTGCTGGCCGAGATGTCCCCCGTCGCGCCGGGCGAGAAGGCCAAGGAGAAGCCGAAGCCCGGCGAGTCGCGCGTGCTGGAGGCGTTCCGCCCCGACCAGCCGAAGCGCGAGGAGGAGGTGATCGAGCGCGAGATCTCGGCCCGCCTCACCACCTCCGACCGGGACGTCCTCAAGGAGCGCGACTTCGCCCAGATGAACGCCGCCGAGATCGCCCGCGCCCGCCGGATCATCGCCGATCTCGCTCTGCCGGACGATGCCCGCCCGACGCGCCGGCTTCGTCCCGATCCGCGCGGCCGCCTCGTCGACCTCCGCCGCAGCCTGCGGGGCTCCCTGCGGAATGGCGGGGCGACGATCGACGTCGAATTCCGCTCGCGGCGCGAACGTCCGCCGCCGCTCGTCGCCATCGTCGACATCTCGGGCTCGATGGCGGAGTATTCGCGGCTCTTCCTGCATTTCCTGCATGCCCTCGCCGAGAAGAGGCGACGCGTGCACAGCTTCGTCTTCGCGACGCGCCTCACCAACATCTCGCGCGAACTCGCCCAGCGCGACCCCGACGACGCCCTCGCCCGCGCGGCCTCGCGCGTGAAGGACTGGGAAGGCGGCACGCGCATCGCCTCCGCCCTCCGCGACTTCAACCGGCTCTGGTCACGGCGCGTGCTCGGCCAGGGCGCCGTCGTGCTGCTGTTCACCGACGGGCTCGAACGCGAGGTCGATTCCGACCTCGCCTTCGAGATGGACCGGCTGCACCGCTCCTGCCGCCGCCTTGTCTGGCTGAACCCGCTGCTGCGATTCGGCGCCTTCGAGGCGCGGGCGGCGGGCATCCGGGCCATGCTGCCGCATGTCGACGAGTTCCGCCCGATCCACTCCCTCGCCTCGATGGAGGATCTGGTACGGGCTCTTGCACCCTCCGCCCCGTCCTCGGCCGATCCGGCCCGCTGGCTCAAGGCTGCCTCGTGACCCCTCTCGTCTTCGCCACCGCAGCGCTCGCCGAGATCGCCGGCTGCTTCGCGGTCTGGGCCGTCCTGCGGCTCGGCGCCCCAAGCTGGTGGCTTCTGCCCGGCTTCGCGAGCCTCCTCGCCTTCGCCTGGCTGCTGACGCTCGTCGACGCCCCTGCCGCGGGCCGCGTCTACGCGACCTATGGCGGCATCTACATCGTCATGTCCCTGGTCTGGATGTGGCTCGCCGAGGGCTTCCGGCCCGACCGCTGGGACCTGACCGGCGCCGCCGTCTCTCTCGCCGGCGCGGCGATCATCCTCTTCGGCCCACGGGGCGGGTGAACGCGAGCCTCGCTTCGACCTCGCCCGGCATCTATCTTAGAAGGCCGACAAGGAGGCTTCGCATGCTTTCCACCGACAGCGACATCCTGAAAGCCGCCGAAGGCTGGCGGCGCGAGGGGCGCGGCGTTGCGCTCGCGACCGTGATCGAGACCTGGGGCTCGGCGCCCCGTCCGGTCGGCAGCCATCTCGTGATCGACCACGACGGCAATTTCCTCGGCTCGGTCTCGGGCGGCTGCGTCGAGGGCGACGTGCTGACCGAAGCGGCCGATGCGATCGAGGACGGCAAGCCGCGCATGCTGGAATTCGGCGTCGCGGACGAGACGGCCTGGCGCGCCGGCCTCTCCTGCGGAGGGCGGATCAAGGTCTATGTCGAGAAGCTGGGCTGAGACGATGACATCCGATCGACGGGCGGCCGCCTAGATGGACCTCTCCCTCCTCTCCGCGCTCAACGCAGAGCGCGAGGCGCGGCGCGCCGCGATCCTCGTCACCGAGCTTGCGAACGGGCGCCAGCGCCTCGTGCGCGAGACCGAGGCCGAGGCCGAACCCATGTCCGACGAGCTGCTCGAGCGCCTGCGGACGGGCCGGAGCGGCACGGTCGAGCGCGACGACGGCGCGCTCTTCCTGAACGTCCATCTTCCCCCCGTGAAGCTGATCGTGATCGGCGCGGTCCATGTCAGCCAGGCCCTCGCTCCGATGGCGCGCGAACTCGGCCTCGACGCGACGATCGTCGATCCGCGCACCGCCTTCGCGACGCCCGATCGCTTCCCCGACGTGCCGGTCATCGCGGAATGGCCGCAGGACGCGCTGCCGAAGCTCGGCGGCTTCGACCGCTATACCGCCCTCGCCTGCCTGACCCATGATCCCAAGATCGACGACCAGGCGCTCCTCCCGGCGCTCCAGGCCGAGTGCTTCTACATCGGCGCGCTCGGCTCGCGCCGGACCCATGCGAAACGCATCGAAAGGCTGGAAGCGGCCGGGATCGGCGCGGAGGCCATCGCACGCATCCATGCGCCGATCGGCCTCGATATCGGTGCGGTGACGCCGGCTGAGATCGCGGTCTCGATCCTCGCCGAGATCGTCGCCGAGCAGCGCCGCGACCGGCGGCGCGCGCCTCAGACCCGGCCGGCCTCGTGAAATTCGGCGTGATCCCCGTCGGCGAGGCGATCGGTGCCATCGCCGCCCATAGCGTGAGGGCGGAGAGCGTCGCCTTGCGCAAGGGGCAGCCGATCTCCGCCGAACTCGCCTCCGCGCTCCGCGCCGCCGGGATCGAGACGGTCGTCGCCGCGCGGCTCGATCATGGAGACGTGAGCGAGGATGCCGCCGCCGGCGGCCTCGCCGTGACCCTCGCCGGGATGGGCGTCCGGGTCGAGCCGCCCTTCACCGGGCGGTCGAACCTCTTCGCCGAGCGGCCCGGTATCCTGCTCGTCGATTCCCGAACGGTCGACGGCATCAACGCGATCGACGAGGCCATCACCGTCGCGACCCTTCCGACCTTCAAGCCGGTCGTCGAAGGCGAGATGATCGGCACGGTGAAGATCATCCCCTACGGCATCGAGAGCCGGCTCCTCGGCCAGGCGATCGGCGTGGCCCATTCCGGCCGGCCGCTCGAGATCGCGCCGTACCGCCTGCGCCGGGTCGGCGCGATCTCGACGCTGACACCCGGCTTCAAGATCGGCATCGTCGAGAAGACGCTCAGGGTGTTCGGGGAGCGCCTGGCGCCGGCGGGGGCGGGACTCGTCGCGGCCTCGGCCTGCGCCCATGCGACCGATGACTTGCGCGAGGAACTCCTGTCGCGGATCGACGAGGTCGAGTTGCTCGTCGTCTTCGGTGCCTCGGCCATCGCCGACCGCCGGGACGTGATCCCGGCGGCGATCGAGGCCGCGGGTGGGCGGATCGAGCATTTCGGCATGCCGGTCGACCCGGGCAACCTGCTTCTGGTCGGCGAGTTGCGCGGCAAGCCCGTCCTCGGCGCGCCCGGCTGCGCGCGCTCGCCGAAGGAAAACGGCTTCGATTGGGTGCTGACTCGCCTCCTCGCAGGCCTGCCGGTGACGCGGCGCGACATCACGGCGATGGGCGTCGGCGGCCTCCTCATGGAGACCGTCTCGCGCGGGCAGCCGCGCGCCGGCGGCGCGCCGGATGAGACGACGGACCCGGACGAGGAGGACGAGCGATGAGCGTCGCGGCCATCGTGCTCGCCGCCGGGCGCGGCACCCGCTTCGGTGCGACGCCGAAGATGCTCGCCGCCTTCGAGGGCAAGCCGCTCGTCTGCCGGGCGGCCGAGGCGGCTCTCGAGAGCGAGGCCGCACCCGTCATCGTCGTGGTCGGCCACGAGGCGGAGGCGGTCTCGTCCGCGCTCGCGGGCCTCGATGTGGTGATCGTCGAGAACCGCGATTATCGCGACGGTCTGTCGACCTCCCTGAAGGCCGGCTTCGCGGCTCTGCCGGAGGAGGCCGAGGCGGCCGCGATCCTGCTCGGCGACATGCCGCAGATCGGAACCGCGCTGGTCGATTGGCTGATCAAGGCCTGGCGCTCGTCCGGCCGCCCCGCCGCGCTCGTCCCGACCTTCGAAGGGGTGCGCGGGAACCCGACGATCCTCTCGATGGCGCTCGCGCCCGCCATTGCCGGCCTGTCGGGCGATACGGGCGCCGCGAAGCTGCTGCGCGGCATCCCAGACGTCGTCGAGATCGAACTCGGGGACCCGGCGGTCGCCCGGGACGCGGATACGCCGCAGGATCTGGCGGACCTCGCCGAGGCTCAGGCGAGCACGACGCCGACCAGGACCGCCGAATAGAAGGCCGCGCTCGCGACCAGGACGAAGCCGTGCCAGACGGCGTTCTGGAACCGCAGGCCGTGCCAGACGTGGAAGACGATGCCGGCGGCGTAGGTCAGTCCGCCGACGACCATGAGGACCAGGGTCGGGGTCGAGAGCGCCTTCGCCACCGTCTCCCAGGCGAGCACGCCGCTGAAGCCGAGGAGCAGATAGGCGGCGATGGCGGCCCGGTCGAACCGGCCCGGCAAGGCCAGCTTCAGCGCCGCGCCGCCGATCGCGACCACCCAGACGCCGACGAAGACGGCGAGCGCCATGCCCTCCGAGGGCACGCGGGTCATGAAGGGCGTGTAGGTCGCCGCGATCAGGATGAAGATCGAGGCGTGGTCGACGCGGCGCAACCGCCATTTCGTCGGCGAGATCGGCCACATGTTGTAGGCGGCCGACACGGCGAGCAGCATGACGAGACCGGCCGCATAGACGACGACCGCCGCGATCTCGCCGGCAGGAAGCCGCAACGCCGCGAGCGCGATCAGGACCGCCGCCCCGCCGAGCGCGAGCACGAGACCGACAGCGTGAACCACGCCATCGGCGATCAGTTCCGCGCGGCTGTAGCGCCAGGCGACGTGAAGGGGACGGCCATCGGCATCGAACATCGGCCCTCCCTCCCACGAAAGGACGGCCAAGCTTAGGCGACGTCCGTGCCAAGTCGACCCCTCGGGACAAAAACCATTCTCGACAGCCCGGCCGCGTCAAATTATCTATAAAACATGACGAGCAAAGACGAAACGATCGCCGCGCGGATCAGCAGGGCGCTGGCGGAGCGCATCATCGCCGGCACGATCGCGCCGGGAACCCGGCTGCGCCAGGATCACGTCGCCGCGGAGTTCGGCGCGAGCCACGTGCCCGTCCGCGAGGCGTTCCGGCGGCTGGAAGCGCAGGGCCTCGCGATCAGCGAGCCGAGACGGGGCGTGCGCGTCGCCGGGTTCAGCCTCGACGAGATCCGGGAGGTGGCCGAGATGCGCGCCGCCCTGGAGGTGCTCGCGCTGCGCAACGCCGTGCCTCACCTGACCAAGGCGGTCCTCGACGAGGCCGAGGAGGTCAATCGCGCCGGCGAGCGCGCGAAGGACGTGGAATCGTGGGAGGACACGAACCGGACCTTCCACCGCCTGATCCTCACGCCGTGCGGGATGCCTCGCCTGCTGAAGACCATCGACGACCTCCATACGGCCAGCGCGCGCTTCCTCTTCTCGGGCTGGCGAGCGGAATGGGAGGCTCCGACCGATCGCGACCACAAGGCGATCCTCGCCGCCTTGCGCGCGGGCGACGGCGAGATGGCCGCCTCGGTGCTGGCCCGGCACGTCCAGTGGCCCGGCCACAAGGGCAGGAAGTAGCGCCCCGCCCGGCTCTCGAGCCAGGGGCGGCCCGCTCCGGCCTTGCCACCGTCGACGTTCTATGGACTCATCTAGCGATAGATTCGCTATTTTATCTATAATTTGTCGACAGAGGCTGAAACATGAGCAATCTCGCCGCGCGGCTCGGGGACCATCCCGTCACGGCCGCTTTCAAGGCCGCATCGATCGTCGTCGGCGGCGCGGCCCTGATGACGATCGCCGCCAAGGTCCAGATCCCGTTCTGGCCCGTGCCGATGACGCTCCACACCCTGGCGGTCATGGCGTTCGCGGTGGCGTTCGGCCCACGGCTCGCGGTCTCGATCTTCCTCGCCTATCTGGCGGCGGGGGCGGTGGGCCTGCCCGTCTTCTCGGGCTCGCCGGAGCGCGGCATCGGCCTCGCCTACATGGCCGGGCCGACCGGCGGCTATCTCGCCGGATACCTCGCGGCCTCCTGGCTGGTCGGTCTCCTCGCGAGCGGACGAGGCCTCGTCGGCCGGCTCGGCGCGATGCTCGCGGGCCTCGTTCCGATCTACGGCCTCGGCCTGGCCTGGCTCGCGCTCTTCGTTCCGGCCGATCGCCTCCTCGCGGTCGGCATCCTGCCCTTCCTTCTCGGCGATCTCGTCAAGATCGGCGTCGTGGCACTCGCCGGCCTGGTGCTTCCGGCCTCGCTGCGCGGGGGAGCGCGATGAACCGGCCGGACGGAGCGATCCGGCACGACTGGACGATCGAGGCGATCGTCGCCCTGCACGATCTGCCGCTGCTCGAACTCGTCGGGCGGGCCAATGCGGCCCATCGCCGGCACCACGACCCGAACAGGGTCCAGAAGGCGAGCCTCCTCTCGATCAAGACCGGCGGCTGCCCCGAGAACTGCGCCTATTGCCCGCAATCGGCCCACCACCGGGAGGTGGACCTGACCCGCGACAGGCTGATGGAGCCCGGCAAGGTGATCGCCATGGCCGCGACCGCGAAGGCGGCCGGCGCCGAGCGCTTCTGCATGGGAGCGGCCTGGCGCCAGGTGCGCGACGGGCGCGAGTTCGATGCCGTCATCGAAATGGTCGCGGGCGTGCGCGCCCTCGGCATGGAGGCCTGCGTCACGCTCGGCATGCTGAAGCCGCATCAGGCCGAGCGTCTCGCGGCGGCAGGCCTCACGGCCTACAACCACAATCTCGACACCAGCCCCGAATTCTACGGCCGGATCATCACGACCCGGACCTACGAGGACCGGCTGGAGACGCTGGCGACGGTGCGCTCGTTCGGCATCGACCTCTGCTGCGGCGGGATCATCGGCATGGGCGAGACGATCCGGGATCGGGCCTCGATGCTCCACGTCCTCTCGGGGATGGATCCGCATCCCGAAAGCGTGCCGATCAACGCGCTCGTGCCGGTCGCCGGCACGCCCCTCGCCAGACGGCCACGCATCGATCCTCTCGAGCTGGTCCGCATGGTGGCGACCGCGCGCCTCGTCCTGCCGGCCTCGACCGTCCGGCTGTCCGCCGGCCGGTCCGCCCTGAACCGCGAAGCGCAGATCCTCTGCCTCGTGGCCGGCGCGAACTCCGTCTTCTACGGCGACACGCTGCTGACGACGCCCAATGCCGGGATCGGCGAAGATGCGGCGTTGTTCGCCGCCATCGGCGAGCCGGACCGCGCCTGCGCCTCGGCAGCGTGAGCGGGAGATGCTATCGGACATAAGACGGACGAACCCCACGCCTGCCGTGAGCCGGCGCGCCCCGTCTGGAGACGACGATGATCGCCCTGTCCGGCCTGTCCGCCTTCCCGATCACGCCCGCCGATCGCCACGGCACGGTCGACGAGGCTGCGCTTCGGCGCCTCGTCGCACGGCTCGCTGCGGCGCGGGTCGATTCCATCGGCCTTCTCGGCTCGACCGGGACCTATGCCTATCTCACGCGCGAGCAGCGCCGCCGGGCGCTGGAGATCGCGCTGGACGAGGCGGCCGGCGCCGTGCCGATCGTCGTCGGGATCGGCGCCCTGCGCACGGACGACGCTCTGCGCCTAGCCGAGGACGCGAAGGCCGCGGGCGCCGCGGCGGGCCTCCTCGCGCCGGTCTCCTACACGCCGCTCCTCGACGAGGAGGTGTTCGTGCATTTCGAGACGGTCGCGACGGAGAGCGGCCTGCCGCTCTGCATCTACGACAATCCCGGCACGACGCATTTCACGTTCTCGCCCGCCCTGATCGGACGGCTGAGCCGGGTCGACGGGATCCTCGGCGTGAAAACGGGCGCCAAGCCGAAGAACGAGGTGGCCGCGCAGTTCCGCGCGCTCGGCGAAGCCGTCCAGCCCGGCTTCTCGGTCGGATGCAGCATCGACATCGCCGCCCCGGACGCCCTGCTGGCCGGCGCGAAGGCCTGGTACAGCGTTGTCGGCGGCACGCTGCCGAAGGCGACGCTCGCCATCACCCGCGCCGCCCAGGCCGGCGACACGGCGGAGACGGCCCGGCTCCATGCGGGGCTGGAGCCTCTCTGGGAGTGCTTCCGCCGCCACACCAGCCTGCGCGTCGTCTATGCCCTCGCCGACCTCCTCGGCCTCTGCCGCGCCGAGCCGCCCCGTCCGATCCTGCCGCTGACGGGATCGGCCCGGGACGACGTCGCCGCGGCCCTGAAAGCCCTTCCGGCCGACCTCGCGCAGTGATCGGTCAGCGGGCGAATTTCGCCCGCTGCATCGCCGGCTGAAGTCCCGCGTCGCCGAAAGCCCCGGACGGCGCCTGCGCATCGTTGGGGACGCTTCTCATCCCCTCGTCGGCGGTGCGATCGTCCGGCTTCGTCGATGTCGACGGCGCCGCATTCTTCATAGAGAGCGCCCGCTGTGCGTGGCGCGACTGGGTGGCCTTGGAGGATTGGGTGCGCCTGCGCAGCTCATTGCCGATCCGCTTCAGCGCCGAGGTCAGCAGATCGTACTTGCCGACGGTGCCGACATTCCCCGCCGCCGGACGCGCACCCTTCGGCTCGGCCTTGCCGCGCATCTCCCGGCGCTGCCGCGAAGCCGTGGCCCGTGCCCTGTCGCGCCTCTCGCGGATCACCGCACGAAGGGACGTCAGCTCGCTATGTCCCGCGTCCCGGAGGGCCTGGTCACGGGTCCTCTGAACGAGATCCAATTCGTCCTGGCTGAGCAAACGATCCTGTGCGCGACGCGAGATGGCCATTCATGTCTCCCTGTTGAGCCTGACGGGGCAGGCTGAGGGTCAACGCATGACGGCCCTTGGGGCTGCACGGCCCTCGCGCGGCACGATGCCACGCGAGGAGAGGCTCATCCGAGCGCCCTGCACACGGCGTCCGCCACCTCGGTGCAGCCCGCCTGCCCGCCGAGATCGCGCGGCACCGCAATGCCCTCGGCGAGGACCGTGTTGACCGCCGCGTCGATCCGGTCCGCCGCCCCGGCGAGGGTCGCGTCGCCGTGGCGCTCGGAGAGCCAGCGCAGCATGAGCGAACCCGACAGGATCGTCGCGAGCGGGCTCGCGACGTTCTGCCCGGCGATGTCGGGCGCCGAGCCGTGCGCGCCCTGGAACAGGGCCTGGTG
Organism: Enterovirga rhinocerotis; assembly: GCF_004363955.1. Lineage (GTDB taxonomy): Bacteria > Pseudomonadota > Alphaproteobacteria > Rhizobiales > Beijerinckiaceae > Enterovirga > Enterovirga rhinocerotis. The sequence continues at coordinate 156,240 of NZ_SNZR01000011.1, read as the reverse complement.
GTCGCCGATCTCGCCCGAGGGAGAGATGCCCATGCCGCCCGCCGTCGCCGCTCCGAGATCGGAGATGATGTCGCCGAACATGTTCTCGGCGACGATCACGTCGTAGAAATCAGGCTTCTTCACGAGGTGGACGGTGATCGCATCCGCATAGGCGTAGTCGATCTCGACATCCGGATACTCGGTCGCGACCTCGTCGCAGACGGCGCGGAAGAAGGCGTAGGTCCGCAGGATGTTGGCCTTGTCGCAGACCGTCACGCGGCGCTTGCCGTCGCGCGGGGCGCCGTTCCGGCGGCGGGAGAGGTCGAAGGCGAAGCGGGCCACCCGCTCCGTGCCCTTGCGGGTCACGACCAGCGTGTCGGAGGCGACCTCGCCCCGCAGCAGAACGCCCGCGCCGCGGCTGGCATAGAGCCCCTCGGTGTTCTCGCGGACGATGACGTAGTCGATCCCCGCCTCGACGTCGCGCAACGGCGAGCGCACGCCGCGGAGCAGCTTCACCGGGCGCATGTTGGCGTAGAGGTCGAGCCGGAAGCGCAGGCGCAGATGCAGATCGTTCCCGACCTCGGTGCCGTCGGGATAGACGATCCCCGGCAGGCCTGCGGCGCCGTGCAGGATCGCATGCATGTCCCGGCAGGCGACGAAGGTGTCCTCCGGCAGCACCTCGCCCGACTTGACGTAATGGCCGGCGCCGCCGTCGCGCATCTCGAAGGACAGGGTGTCCGAACCGCAGGCCTCCGTCAGCACCTTCATCGCGGCCTGCGTCACCTCCGGCCCGATGCCGTCACCCTCGATCGTCGCGATCTGATACGTGGCCATGGGCCCTCCCCTCCCGTCCGGCTCCGAGCCGATCCCGGGCGTTTAGCCGGCCGATGGCGACGCATCCAGACGTCTATTGCGCAGGTGGGGACTTTCCGTAGCGGTCCGGGCCGATCGCCGCCGCGGCGGCGGGGCGATCCGCGAAGGCGGGCTTGCCCTCGAGCCGCGCCTCGACCTGGCGCAGGACGAAGAGGACCTCGCCGGCGATCCAGGCCTCGTTGCCGAAATCGGCGTTCGACAACGGCGCCTTCAGCGCCTGCTCGACCCAGACCAGGGCCCGCGCGCGTTGCAGGAGAGAGCCGCTCTCCTGCGTCTCCACCGTCGCCAGCAGCATCCACGGGAACCGATAGAAGCGCGAATCGTCGACCTCGACGGAGGCACCCGCCTTGACCAGCAGATTCGCCTTCGAGATCTCGTTGTCCCGGAATTGCGGCACGGTGATCGGCAAGGCATCGAGCCAGGGCCGGTCGAAGCCGCGCTCCCCGGTGACCTCGCGCAGGATATGGATCACGAAGGCCGACAGGCCGGGATATTCGCCCTTCTCGAAGATGCCGACGGGCGGGAGCGGATAAGGCGGCCAGCGCGCGGCGTCCGGCTGCTTCTGGGACAGGAGCCACGCGACGCCCTTGGCGATGGCCGTCTTGACCCGGTCCTGCTGCTCGGGCGGAACGAGCCCCCGGTCGAGATGGTGCTGGAGCGCGTGGAGCGTCAGCGCCGTGACGCCGGCCGCGGCGTTCCGGTCGGTCTCGACCAGGTGGTAGATACCCCACCAGCCGGCACCGGACTGGCGCGCCAGGACGGCGTCGAGCTCCTCGGGCGTCGCCTTCTCCTCGTGGAGGGCGAAGGACAGCAGCACCCAGGCGCTCGCGAAATGGTTGGGCAGCCGCTGGGCCGTCTCCTTCCAGCAGAAGCAGGACGGATCGCGCAGGCCCGTCATGTACGCCCGCAGGTCGCGTCCGGCCTGCGCCGCGTTGCCGGGCGTGCCGTGAAGCGCGGCCCGCATCTGCGCCATCGACCAGGGGCCGAGTTCGGGATGCTCGTCCGCATCCCGACGCACGATCTGCGTGATCGTCTCGATGCTCCGGTGCAGATTGGCCTTGGCCTCGGGCGAGACGGGCAGGACGCGGTCGGCGTTCCAGAGGCGGGGGATCGCCCATGCGGTCGCCACGCCGTGCTGGATCTGCCGCAAGCCGAGCGTCGGGATCAGCACCATCACGAGGACCGCCGCCGCCGCGAGGGCCGCGCGCCGGACGGTCTTCATCCGCCGCTTCCGGTCGAGTTCGGCGGAAGCCTGGACGAAGGCCCGCTCGTCCGGCCCCAGCATCGTCGCGTTGGTCCGCAGGAGACGGGTCGCATCCTTCAGCAACTCGCCCGACAGGAGGCGGCTCTCGCGCCTGTCGCTGGTCCGCCAGAGCGCCGCCGCCGCCGCGATGCCCGAACGCAGACGGAGCGATTCCCGGTTCGCCTCGATCCACAGCACCGCAGGCGGCCATTCGCGCAGCAGCGCCTCGTGCGCGAGCGCGACCACGGGCGAACCGTCGGGGGCCTGGTCGCCGACGAAGAGATGCGCGGCGACGAAGGCGTCGATGAGCCGGCGGCATTCGGGAAGCGAGTCGAACTGCGACAGCGGCACGCGGTTCTGCAGGAGAAGCCGGTCGTCGGTCGGGTCGGTATGGACCATCGCCGCCAGAACCTGCGGAAGCGAGGCCTGCACGGCGGGCGAGAGCTTCTCGAACTCCTCCTCGGCCCGCAGCCTCAGCGCCCCGTGCAGGCCGCCGATCTGTTCGTAATCGGAGAACCGCAGCAAGCCCGTCCCGCCCGAGCGGCGGAAGAGTTCGTCGAGCGTGAATTCGAGCAACGGCAGCACGGTCGGATTGCCGGCCGCCGCGTCGCGTAGGACCTCGTCGAGACCCTCCTCGGGATCGCCACGCTTCTCGAAGGCGAGGCCGGCCATCATGGCGGGCCGTCGGATCATCTGCGCGATCTCGGCGGTGCGCGGCCCGCCGACCGTGAACAGGCCGTCGCGCTCGATGAACAGCTCGCGGAAGCGCTCGGGCAGGTCGCCCGTGCGGCTGAAGAAGTCGGCCCGCAAGGTCGCGATGATCCAGACGCGGCCGGTCAGGACCAGCGTGCGCAGCGCCTCCGCGAAGGCGTCGCGATCGGCGATCGGCACCTTCTCGTCGAAGATCTCCTCGCATTGGTCGAAGACGACGACGAGGCGGACGGTGCCCTCGGTGTCCGGATCGGGGCGGGCCTGACGCGCCTTCTGGGTCGCGAGGTCGAGCGCCCGGATGACGGCGTTGGTCAGCGCCGCCTGGTCCCGCAGCAGCGGTTCGATCTGCTCGGGCGCCGCAAGATCGGGCAGGGCGTCGGCTGCGAGGAGCGCCGCCCCGAACCCTTCGAGCAGGGTCTGGGTGCCGACGCTCGGCTTGAAGGTGGCGCGGCGCCAGCCGATCACACCCTCGATCACCGAGGGGCGGATCAGCAGCGGCACGATGCCGGCGCGGACGAGCGAGGATTTGCCGACCCCGCTCATTCCCGTGACCATCAGGAAGGCGCGCCCGGCCGCCGCCCGGCGGCGGAGCGTCTCCAGCGCCTCGGCGACCATGGCCGTGCGGCCGCAATAGATCAGCGAATGCTCGTAATCGAAGGCCTGCAGCCCCCGGAACGGCGAGCCCTTCCAGACCGTGCGCGAGGAGGCGTCGGCCTGGAGCTCCCGCAGCCGCTCGCGGATCCAGTCGCGCAGGTGGATCTCGACGAGTTCCTCGAAGGCCGCCGTCTTCTCGAAGGAATAGAAGGCCGATTTGAAGGTGCCGTCCGGGTTGCGGAACCAGCGATCGATGAAGCTGCCGACCGAATCGAGTTCGGCATTGCGGCGCTGGCGTTCCTCGCGATCCTTCAGCGAGAAACGGATCTCGTCGGTCTTGAGATAGCAGAGGAGATCGGGCCGCCCCTTGGCGACGAAGCCCTCGCGGGCCCGCTCGAATTCATACTCGGTGCCCGAGCCGTATTGCGTGCCGTCCTGGCGCTTGAACTGCTCGATCGCCAGCGGCGTGCCGATCCGCGACCAGAGGATGAAGATCGCGAGATCGGCATCCTGGATGTCGATGATCTGGGCTTGGAACGAATCGGTCGCGCGCAGGACCGTCCGCTCCCACAGATAGGTCTCGAGCTCGACCTGGCCGCGGAATTCGAGCTGAAGGCGCTCCGTGACCGCAACGGCGACCGCACGTTCGGCTCCCACGTCGCCGGGCGACGAGACGAAGATGCGGAGTTTCGGAATCGCGACCGTCACCGGCCCTCCTGTTCGTCGAAGGAGCGCGGATTAGCGGGACAATGTTTCCTGTCGATGCCGGGGCCCGGTCAACGGCGTCGCATGCCACCGCGGAACGGCGGACGGGGACCGGTCGATTGCCGCTCGTCCTTGTGGCGGAAGATCAGGCGCCCTTTTTCGAGGTCGTAGGGCGACATCTCGACCGTGACGCGGTCGCCGGCGAGCGTCTTGATCCGGTTCTTCTTCATCTTCCCGGCCGTGTAGGCGATGATCTCGTGGCCGCTATCGAGTTGGACGCGAAAGCGCGTGTCCGGCAGCGCCTCGAGAACGAGACCTTCGAACTGAATCAGTTCCTCTTTCGCCATTGAAACCGTGACCTTTCTGGCCGCGTGCACGGCTCATCCGGGCCGCTCTACACGAGAATCCGCCATCACGCGACGGCAAAAAGCCGCGCTCCAGGCGGGCGCAGCGGTGCAACGCCCATGATGTGGAGCGAAATGCGCCCCGATGCAAGCTCGCGGATCCTCGTCGGCGACGGCAAGCGGCCGTCGGAGACCGGGGACCCGCGGGCCGCTCGACGCGTCAAGCCGATGGCCCCGGGACGTCGGCGATGCTAGAGCCGGGCCATGCTCGAAGGCCTCCACCCTCACGCCCCCACGCATGTGATGCGCCTCGCCACCGACGAGGGGACGGCGCGGGCTCTCACCGAACTCCTCGGGGAGATCTTCGACCCCGCCGAGACGGCGGTCGCCGCCTTCGAGGTCGATGACGGACCGTCCTGGCTGCTCGAGGCCTATTTCTCCAGCGAACCGGACGAGGCCGCGATCCGCGAACTCGCCCGCCTGGCCGTCGGCGATGCGGCCGACGAGGCCGTCTTCGACACGCTTGCCGGCTCGGATTGGGTCAAGGCCTCGCTGGACGGACTCGTCCCCGTCCGCATCGGGCGCTTCCTCGTCCACGGCTCGCATGATCGCCATCGGGTCCGCTCGAACGACCTCGCCATCGAGATCGAGGCCGCGCTCGCCTTCGGCACGGGCCATCACGGCACGACGAGCGGCTGCCTCGCCGCCCTCGCCGACGAGTTGAAGCAGCGACGGCCGCGCCATGTGCTCGACATCGGCACCGGGACCGGCATCCTCGCCTTCGCCGCGGCCAAGGCGCTGAAATCCGGCATCGTCGCCGGCGACATCGACCCGGTCTCCATCGAGGTCGCGCGGGCGAATGCCCGGCTGAACGGCATCGCGCCCCATCTGTCCTTCTATGTCGGGCCGGGCACGCGCCATGCCCTCGCCGGACGCCCGGGCCGGTTCGATCTCGTCTTCGCCAATATCCTCGCCCGGCCCCTCGCCCGCCTCGCCCGCCCGATCGCCCGGGTGCTCGCTTCGAACGGCACGCTCGTGCTGTCCGGCCTCCTCGAGCGCGACGTCCCGGGCATCCTCGCCGCCTACCGGACGCAAGGCCTTGCGCTGCGGCGGCAATCCGTGCGCGAGGGCTGGGCGACGCTCGTCCTGCGCCGCGGCGGCGTCTCCCCCCGGAACCCGCGATGACAGCCCAGTTCCAGAGCTTCGACGACCTCGCCTCCCCGGCGCAGGGCACCCGGCGCATTCCCCTGCTTCGCGCCGAACTCGCCCGGCGCGGCCTCGACGGCTTCGTCGTGCCCCGCGCGGACGAGCACCAATCCGAATATGTGCCGCCCTCGGCGGACCGGCTCGCCTGGCTGACCGGATTCACGGGCTCCGCCGGCACCGCGATCGTCCTCGCCGACAGGGCCGCGATCGTCGTCGACGGCCGCTACACGCTCCAGGCCGGGCAGCAGGTCGATACGGGGCTGCTCACGGTCGTCCGGCTCGCCGAGACCAATGCCGAGGCCTGGATCGCGGCCGAACTCGGTCCGCGCCGCCTCGCCTACGATCCCTGGCTCCACACGGCCAAAGGCGTCGACGACCTCGCGAAGGCCGTGACGAAGGCCGGCGGCACGCTCGTCCCGGCCGAGACCAATCCCCTCGACGCCGTCTGGCCCGACCGGCCTCCCCCGCCCCACGCGCCTGTCGTGCTCCAGCCGGAAGAGCTCGCCGGCGAGAGCGCCGGGGCGAAGATCGGTCGCCTGCGCGAGGCCCTGGCCAAGGACCGGCTCGACGGGCTCGTGATCTCCGACCCGCAGAACCTCGCCTGGCTGTTCAACATCCGCGGCGGCGACGTGGCCCATACGCCGCTCGCGCTCGGCTACGCCCTCGTGCCGCGCGAGGGCCGGCCGATCCTCGTGATGGACCCGCGCAAGATCTCGAACGAAGCGGGCGCTGCGATCGGCGACGTCGCCGAGATCGCGCCCCCCGCACGCCTCGCCGAGGAGATCGCGCGGCTCGGGCCCGAGGGCGGGGCGATCCGCATCGATTCGGCGACGGGCGCCGCGGCCCTGCTCGGCCTCGTCGAGGCGGCGGGCCGCCGTCCCGATCGCGGCGCCGATCCGCTGACGCTGATGAAGGCCGTGAAGAACGCGGCCGAGATCGCCGGCGCGCGCGCCGCGCAACGGCGCGACGGCGTCGCCATGACCCGCTACCTGCGCTGGCTCGCCGAGACCGCCCCTTCGGGCAGCGTCACCGAAATCGGCGCGGTCGAGGCGCTGGAGGGGTTCCGCCGCGACACCGGGCATCTGAAGGACGTCTCCTTCCCCACCATTTCCGGCTCCGGCCCCAACGGCGCGATCGTCCACTACCGCGTGACCCGGGCCAGCGACCGGACGCTTGGTCCCGGCGAGCTGTTCCTGGTCGATTCCGGCGCCCAGTACCGGGACGGCACGACGGACATCACCCGCACCATCGCCGTCGGCGAGCCGAGCGCCGAGATGCGCGACCGCTTCACGCGGGTGCTCAAGGGCCATATCGCCATCGCCCGCGCCGTCTTTCCGAAAGGCACCTCCGGCGCCCAGATCGACGCCTTCGCCCGCCGGCCGCTCTGGGAGGCGGGGCTCGATTTCGACCATGGCACCGGCCACGGCATCGGCAGCTATCTCTCCGTCCACGAGGGGCCGCAGCGCATCTCGAAGCTCGGCGGCGTGGCGCTCGAGCCGGGCATGATCGTCTCGAACGAGCCTGGCTACTACAAGACCGGCGCCTACGGCATCCGCCTGGAGAACCTCGTCCTCGTCGAGGCCCGCGAGATCGAGGGGGCCGAGCGGCCGATGCTCGGCTTCGAGACCCTGACCCTCGCGCCTTTCGACCTCGCCGTCGTCGAGCCCGCCCTTCTGGACGCGGACGAGCGGGCCTGGCTCGACGCCTACCACGCCCGCGTGCGGGAGGCCCTCTCGGACGAGCTGGACGAGCCGACCCGCGCCTGGCTCGCGCAGGCGACGCGGCCGATCGCCTCCGCCTAGCGCGCGAGGGCGTCGGGCGTCCTTGGGACTTGCCAAGCGCGCCGCAAGCGGGACTGTGGGTCCTGATCGCGGAGGACGACATGATCAGGGCCATCGGTCTCGTTTTGATGGGCGCTCTGGCGTCCCCCGCCGCGGCCCAGCCGACGCGGCCGGACCAGCCCGCCCGCGAGCGGCATCTTCTCTTCAGCGAGGGCGAGGCCGCCGACCGGAGCGTCATGCTCGACGGTATCCTGAGCGAGAGCCGGACCGGCAACCGGCCTGCGGAATTCTCGCTGGACCTCTGTTTTCCGCAGCGTCCCGATCTGACCTCGCTCGACCGGGTGACGGCGCAGGTCGCGGTCACGCGCAACCGGATGACGGCGACCGGGCGGAGCCTCGTCGCCGGCCTCCCGACGACGGTCACGATCGAGACCGCGCCCGGCCAGGGGAAGGGAGCGCCCAGCTTCAAGGGCACGATCGTCTACGGCGACCAGACCATCGCGATCCGCGAACAGCCGCTCGAGTTCGAGGACGGCGCGGCGCCGGAACCCTATCAGCCATCGGGAGTCGTCGGCACCCTGGCCCCGAACGAGGCCATGGCGACCGTGCCGCTCGGCTCCGTCCGGGCGGTCCTCGACATCGCGCGCCAGCAGAAGGCGGTTCTTCCGCCGAACCAGCTCGTCCCCGGCTGCGCCGACCTGCGGACCGGCAAGCAGATCATCCGCCTCGTCTCGAGCCGTGCCGATGTGAGGCCGCTCCTCTCCGCCTTGAAGGCCATCCCCGGCAGCGAAGTGACCGGTCCCGAGCATTATGCGCGCGAGGACGGGGTTCGCCTTCCGGCCAATCTCCGGAGCCTGCCCGAGATCCGGATCGTCCAGGATTTCGCCGAGACCGCGCGCAAGGTGCTCGGCGCCTCCGAGCCGGCCGCCATCCGGTCCCGCCCCGAGAACGGCGATCATGTGATCCTCGTCCCGCGCGACACCGCCCTCGCGAAACCCCTCGGACTGCGCGAGGTCGTCGTCATCACCGTCATGATCGCGCCCGAGATCGGCAGCGAGAAGGGCGATCCGATGCTGTATCTGATGCGTGTCGGCTCGGGCTTCCTCGACCCGGCCGAATCCCTGACGCTGCAGCAGGACCTGACCGAAAGCGCATCCTACACAGACATCATCCCCGGGCGCGTCTCGGGAGCGCTGGCGGACGCGTTCGCCGCCCGGCTCGGCACCGAGGCGCGCCAAGGCGCGGCGCGGCGATAGGGCCGAGCCGGGGGCGAAAAATCGCCTGTCCAACTCAGATGCGCGATCGTCGTCTGAAGCGTTGACCGGGCGACGAAAGAGCCCTATCTGAGGCCCCTCGCCGGGCCCGATCCGAAACGATCGCGGCTCCGCCGCCGGATGCCGAGAGATCGCACAGCGCTCTCAGCATCCGACGTTGGGGGATAGTTTAACGGTAGAACAGCGGACTCTGACTCCGTTAGTCGAGGTTCGAATCCTCGTCCCCCAGCCAAATCTCACTTTTCGCCGATTTGGCGCTCGCGCCCGCCTCGAAGCGGGCGGCGGCAGTGGCGGTTTCCGCAAGTATGTCAAAGGGTTGGCGGAAGGTCGCGACCACTTCGCCATCTTCCCAGGTGCAGTTCGATAGCAGGAAGTTCAGCAGGCGGCGTTTTTCGCGCGGTTCCTGCTTTGCGAACAGCCTTTGGGCGTTGCGGCCGAGGTCGAGCAGCGCGACGCCTTCGTCCAGATAGGATTTGTCGGCGTTCTGGTGGCGTTCAATCTCGCGCTGGCAGCGATTCTGCTCCTCGCGCCACTGGTTCGACATTCGATCGTAGAAGGCCGTGTCCACCAGCCCATCGAGCTTATCGACATACATGGCGTGAATGCGATCGTTCAGCCGATTGTATTCGGCCTGATGGCGTTTGATCGCTTCTTCGTGCTCGCGGCGTTCGTCGGCGTGGCTGGTGTGCAGCGCGTCGCGCACCCATTCCAGCACCTCGTCGTCGAAGCGAAGCCGCCCAAGCAGTTCGGTGAACTGCGTTTCAAGTGCTTCCTCGCGCACATGCTTGCGCCGGCATGAAGCCGGGTTGCCCTGGCACTTATCGGCGTAGCCGGTGCAATGATAATAGACGTAGCGCTGCTTCTTGATCTCGCCGACCACGGCGCAGCCGCAGGCATGGCAGGCGATCAGGCCCGAGAAGGCGAAGTCATGTCGGCCGCGCTTGGCCTTGCTGGCGAAGCGGCCGTCGAGCACGCCCTGCACGCGCTCCCATAGCTCGACCGGCACCAGCGCCTCGTGCTTGCCCTCGATGAGCTTGCCGTTCCATTCGAACCAGCCGGTATAGAGCCGGTTGCGCAGGATGGTGTGAATGGTGCTCACCGGCACCTTGGCGCCGCTCTTGGGATAGGTGAGGCCCGCCGCGTGCGCCTTGCGGGCCGCTTCCTTCAGCGAGATGTCGCCACGGGCATACCACTCGAACAGCTTGGAGATGAGCGGCGCGATCGCGGGATCGGTGGCGATGATCTTCTTGCCGTCCGCGCCGGTGATATTGCGATAGCCGAGCGGCGTCTTGGTCGGCCAGATGCCCTGCTCGGCCTTTTCCTGCATGCCCTTGCGGGCTTCCTCGGACAGGTTGTCGATGTAGTTCTTCGCCATCAGCACCTTGATGCCGTGCATGAACTTTTCCGAGGAACGCGATTCGCGCGACAGCACCACGCCTTCCTTCGGGAAGTGCATTTCCACGTCAAGTTCATCGACCGTCACCCAATCCTTGAGGTTGCGATAAAGCCGGTCCGTCTTCTCGACCAGCATCACGCGAACCGAAGGGTGCGCCTTGAGATAGGCAACCATTTCGCCGAAGGCGGCGCGGCCGGTCTGCTTGGCGGTTTCAACGTCCACATATTCCTGCGCCACCGCGAAGCGGTTCGCCGCCGCATATTCCTTGAGCAGCTTCAACTGCGCCGGGATCGAGAAGCCTTCCTTCTCCTGCTCCTTTGAGGAGACGCGGGCATAGATCACCGCCTGCTTGCGGGCGGGATCGGCGGCGGGTGCGGGTCTGGCGGCTCGTTTCATCTCGTTTAGTGTAACCTAAACACACTCGGATCGCAAGCATCGGCGTGGCGGAATCGTCGCGCCCTTGGCCGCACGGATCAAGCCGGGAACGCGGACTGGTCGCGACTGTCCCGACTACCGCAAGGCCCGAAGGGCGTTCAGGATTACGGCCACGTCGATCGCTTCCTGGAAAAGAGCGCCCTGCACGGGCGGCAAATAGCCAAACGCCGCGACGATCATGCCTGCGATGGAAAGCCCCAAGCCGATGAACACGCTTTGAAGGGCGATGGCGCGCGTTCGCCGCGCGATATTCAGCGCCGTGGCGAGCGGATAGAGTTCATCCACCAGAAGCACGACGCTTGCGGCTTGGGAGGACGCAACCGCGCCGCGCGCGCCCAAGGCAACGCCGACTTCGGCGGTGGCGAGCGCGGGCGCATCGTTGACGCCGTCGCCCACCATCATGACGGGCCGCGTTGCCGCCTCGCGACGCACCGCGATCACCTTGCCCTCCGGTGTCAGATCGCCAAGGATTTCGTCAACGCCAAGGGACCGGCCGACCGTTTGGGCGATGTGGTCCATATCCCCCGACGCCAACACGATCCGATCAATTCCCGCCGCCCGGAGCGCATCGAGCGTGGCGCGCGCATCCTCGCGCAATTGATCCTGAAGCAGGATGACGCCCGCGACCGCGCCATCGACGGCCACCGCCACGAACTGGACGCCGCCCTGATCGTCCAGCTCCTGGAGCATCGCATGGCCGCTGGTGCTTCGATTGCGCACATAGGTGTCGCCACCGATGGCGACACGCCGCCCGCCCACCGTTCCCTCGATGCCCTTGCCAGGAAGTTCGGCGATGTTCGAGGGCGGCAGAAGCGTGAGGCCGGCGTCGGTCGCCGCCTGAATGAGCGAAGTCGCCATGACGTGCGCCGACGCCTGATCGAGGCTCGCGGCGAGTCCCAGCACGTCGTGCTCGGTGAACCCTTCGCCCGCTCTGATGGCGGTGATCGTGGGACGCCCCTGTGTCACCGTTCCTGTCTTGTCCAGGATCGCCGTTCGCACATGCGCCAGCGCTTCAAGAGCCGCGCCATCCTTCACTAGCGCTCCCGATTTCGCCGTTCGTGAAATACCGGAAATGATGGCGACAGGGACGGCAAGGATCAGCGGACATGGCGTCGCGACGACGAGCACGGCCAAGGCGCGGATGGGATCGCCGCTGAGGAGCCAGGCGGCACCGGCGAGCGACACCGTGAGCGCCAGGAACCACATCGCGTAGCGATCGGCGAGCCGCGCCATCGGCGACTTGCTGGCCTGCGCCGCCTCGACGAGGCGAACGATCCCCGCATAGGTGCTTTCGGAGGCGGGCCGGCTTGCAATCAGGTCGAAGGCGGCGCCAACAAGCGTGGAGCCACTCATCACTTCGCCGCCGCGGGAAAGGCTCTTGGGGATCGACTCGCCGGTGAGTGCCGAAAGATCGAGCACCGCGACGCCACCGGCGACGTGGCCGTCCACCGGAACGACATCGCCTTGCCGAACCAGCAGTCGGTCGCCCTGTCGGATGGTCGCGATCGGCACTTCTTCGAGCGTATGGTCGCGATAGCGCATGGCGGTGAAGGCGACGCGGCCCAGCAGCGCCGTCATTTCGCGGCGCGCCCGCCCTTCCGCGAAGGATTCGAGCAACTGGCCGCCCGCGTACATCAGCGCCACGACGTTGCCGGCGAGGCTTTCGCCGAAGACAAGGGCCGCCGACATCGACAGCGCTGCGACGACATCGAGCCCGACATCGCCGCGACGCAACGATGCGATGATCTGGCCGAACAGGGCGAGCAGAACCGGAAGCGTCCCCAGCGTCCAGGCGACATGGGATGATCCGGCTTCGCCGCGCCACCAGAACGAGCCGCCGAGCGTGAGGCCGAGCAGCGCGATAACCACGAGCACGCGCGGCGCAAAGCGCCGATAGGCCACTCCGCCCGTCAATCGTGGCTGAACGCGCTCTGCATCGGTTGCTCGGGTCTCAGCCATCTCAGTTCAACATCCAGATCGAGCCGTTGAGCAGCGAGGCGAAAGCCACCCAGGCGGCGTAGGGCACGAACAGCCACGCCGCCACGCGATCCAGCCGCCACGCGGTGGCGATGAAGGCGAGAATGGCGGCGAGCATCAGCAGGATGATGACGAACGCGAGCCCGATCTGATGCGCGCCGAAGAACACCGGCGTCCACAGGAAGTTCAGCGCCATCTGCGCCCACCACAGCTTCATCGGCCAGCCGGAACGGTCGCGCTGCCAGACACGCCAGCCGGCGATGGCGATCAGGATATAGAGTACCGTCCACACCGCCCCGAACAGCCAAGCGGGCGGGTTGAAGGAGGGTTTGGCGAGGCCGGCGTACCAGCCACCCCGCACGGTCAGCCCGCCGAGCGCGAGGCCGCCGCCGAGCACGAGTACGAGGAACAGGATCAACGCGACATAACGGTTCATGGCGCGGGGGTTCCTTCCATCATTCCGCCGCCTCTGAAGCATCGCCAGCAAAAGTGGGAACCGGTTTTGCGTCCGGCGATGCGTCAAAAAAAGCGTCGCGATCCTCGGAAGGCGTCAGCGCCTCGGTGAGCAGGGCTTCGAGCAGACGGCAGCGGGTCGCAGCGGTGGCGGTGAGGCTCGCCTCCAGCCGGTCGCAGAGCGCCATGAGGGCATCGACCTTGGCGACGATGCGGTACTGTTCGGCAAGCGGTGGGAGCGGAATGAGGACCTGTGTCAGAATTTCGAGGTTGATGTTCTTCTGCGCCGTCGCCGGCGCGAACTCCAAGAGAGTCGCCTTTGCCGTTCGAACGAAATATTCGAAGTATCTCGCGTTCTCGAACATCGGCGCCGGAATGAACCCGACGACGCTATCGGGAAAGCAGGCATCGAAACTCAATATCCCGCTGTCCGCGATGTTCGCGGCGATTGTGATGCAAAGCGTTCCCTTCGGCCATTTGAAGCTCTGGGATAGCCCGAAGTCGTTATACTTGTTTGTATAGGTCTCGATGACGCCTTGTGATCGGGCAACGTCCCCAGTTTGGATCATCAGGTGTTCGCCGCGGTCAAAAAGCGCCGGATCATTGCGTGGTCGGTGTTTCGACCTCCCTCTGCCAAACGTCCCAACCTCGGGGAATCGCCCCCACGCCCATCCGGCGGGCAGTTCGAACGGCACTTGATCGAGGTCTATTTCCGGCAATGCGTTCTGTCGCTTGACCTTCCCCTCTTTGACCAAACGCGCCTTTTCCTTCGCGATCCGCTTCAGCAATTCCGCCGCCGGCTCGTCGTTCGCGTCCTGCGGCACCAGCTTCCCCCGCACAGCGAGGTTGAGGATGGTTTGGCGCAGGGCCTTGATCTGGTCGGGGCGCGTGGTGAGGGCTGGCAGCGCGTCGAGGGCGAAGCGGGCGTCGGCCTCGAAAGTTTCGGGATCGGGCGCGTTGAGGCGGGCGAGGCTCGCCGCCGTGAGTTTGTCGCGCACCGCCTCGCGGCCCGCCCGCGCCGCCTCCAGTCGGTCGCACCGGCCCATTAACTCATCGACCTTGGCGACGATGCGGTGTTGTTCGGCCAGCGGTGGGAGAGGAACAACCTGATTGATCGCCATCTGCGCGGTTAGCTCGACCTGGTTCGTCGAACCCGCAGCGCGATCTTCAATCAGCGCATAAACGTGATCGGATAGAAGCCAACTACGAATGTATTCGGGATCGACTTCCAAGCACCGAACGACAGTGACGTGGCTATCGCAAACGAGCTTTTCGGGCGGATCGAGTAGCCGAATAACGCGACCGATAGTACCTGTTCCGGTTGAGTTCCAAAGCAGATCACCATCACGAAGAAAGCGGATGTCCTCGTAATCGGCCAGCGATTCTAGAGTAACCTTTTTGGCTGCCGAGAGGTCGAGCCCGCGCCATTGAACGCACTTCTGCGAGACGACAAGAGAACCGTCTGCCGCTGCGTACTTCGGCGACTTCCCGCGCTGAATATACGAAGTGATGACACCTAGTCGCGTCCATCGCCATGTAGGAGGAATGTCGAAATCCGTATCATCCCCCATCGGCGTAAGTGGCTTTTCTTTCCTGATCTCGCCCGCCTTCACCAGACGCGCTTTCTCCTTCGCGATCCGCTTCAGCAACTCCTCGGCTGGTTCGTCATCCGCATCCTGCGACACCAACTTGCCGCGCACGGCCAAGTCGAGCACGAAGCGGCGCAGCCGCGCGATGGCGTCGGGCGCGTCGGCGATCTTCTCGTAGTGTGCCAGCAGGCGTTCCGCGTTCATCGGGCGATCAATCATCGAAGAAGCGCCTCGGCCAGGATCGCCTTCAACTGGTCGCGATAGGCAGCCGTCTCGGCCTCGGCGCGGGCGAGATCGGCCAGCAGCACCTCCGGGTCGCCGTGATCGTCGGCCTGCATATGCGGATTCTTGAAGTCGAGATTGTAGCCGCGCGCCTTGACCTCCTCGGCCGTCACGCGCCACGCCTGCGGGCCTTCCTCGCGGCCCTTGCGCTCGCTTCCGCCCCACCAGTCGATGCAGGCTTGAAAATGCTCCAGCCGGATCGGCCTGGTCATCGAATAGGCCTTCTGACCATCCGGCACGCGGTGCTCGTAGAACCAGATGTCTTTTGTCGGCGTGCCCTTCTCGAAGAACAGGAGGTTGGTGCCGATCGAGGCATAGGGCTTGAACACCGAATTGGGCAGGCGCACGATGGTGTGGAGGTTGCACTCCTCCATCAGATGTTCCTTGAGCCGCGTCTTGACGCCCTCACCGAACAACGTGCCGTCCGGCAGCACCACGGCGGCGCGGCCCTCCGGTTTCAGGAGGCGCACGATCAGCGCCAGGAACAGGTCGGCGGTCTCCTTGGTGCGGAAGGTCGGGAAATTGTTTTCGATGCCGTCCTCCTCGCGTCCCCCGAAGGGCGGATTGGTGACGACGATATCGACGCGCTCGTTCTTGCTCCACGAAATCAGCGGCCGGGCCAGCGTGTTGTCGTGGCGCACGAAGCTCGGGTCCTCGATGCCGTGCAGCAGCATGTTGGTGACGCAGAGCATGTGCGGAAGCTGCTTCTTCTCCACCGCGCGCAAGCTCGCCTGCATGGTCTCGCGCTGCTTCGGCGTGCGGACATAGCCCTTGGCCTCCATGTGGCGGATGGCGCAGGTCAGGAACCCGCCCGTGCCGCAGGCGGGATCGAACAGGATTTCGCCGGGATGCGGGTCGATGCGATCGACCATGAAGGCGGTCACGGCGCGCGGCGTGTAATACTCGCCGGCATTGCCGGCTGATTGCAGATCGTTGAGCAACTGCTCGTAGAACTCGCCGAAGTGCCGCCGCTCGTCGAGATTGTTGAAATCGACCTGGTTGATCTTGTTGACCACCTGCCGCAGCAGTTGCCCGGACTTCATGTAGTTGTAGGCGTCCTCGAACACGTCGCGCACCACGCGGCGGCGGTCGCCCGGCTTGGCGGAAACCTGCAAGCCCTTCAGCGCCGGGAACAGCTCGTCGTTGACGAAGTCGAGGAGCGCCTGCCCAGTCATGCCCTCCGGGTCCGCCGCCCAGTTGCGCCACTGGAACCGCTCGGGGATCGGCGAGTGATAGCCGTCCCTGGTCAGTTCGAGTTCCTGATCCTGATCGTCGATGATCTTGAGGAAGAACAGCCAGGTGAGCTGGCTGATGCGCTGCGCATCGCCATCGACGCCCACGTCCTGGCGCATGATGTCCTGAATGGATTTGACGGTGGTGCGGACGATCATGCGCTAGCGGTCTCCTGATAGAGCGCGTCCTGCATTTCGTGGACGGCCGCCTCAAAGCCCTCCCTGCCGCCGAACGCCTTGATGAGTTGCACGACGCTGCCCATCGCCGTGAAGGGCGTTACCTTCAGCACGTTGGCGTCGTCGAGATTGAGCACGCCCTCGTCGCGATACTTTTCCAGCAGCGCATCGAGAACGGCGCGGGCCTGCGGCCCATACTTCGTGAACACGTCGCGCTTCCTGACGTTCTCGGCCCGCTCGCGGCGGGTGAGCGGTTGTCTGTCGAAGGCGACGTGGCAAATCAGATCGAACGGATCGAGATTCTTGCCCAATTCGTCGGCCACGGCATCGAGCGCCAGGCCCTCGGCTTCCAGTTCCTCGATGATCGCCTGCTTGCGCTCAGCCGACTTCCAGCGCTTGAGGAAATCGTCGAGGCTGGCGAAGCGCTTCTTCAGCGCCGTCTTGGTGAAATCCCGCAGGGATTCGGTGACGAGCTTGCCGTTCTCGTCGAGATATTCGACGCGCTCGGCCAGGATGCGGGCGCCGACGCCATCGACATAAATCTTTCGGATCGGGCCACCGGGCGGCAGCGGCAGGCCCGGCTGATCGACCACAGTTTCGTCGTCGCCGGGTTTCGGCGGGATGGTGTCGTCGCCCTGCGGCGCTTCATCGGGCGGCGTGATCGGATCGCCGTCGCCCGGTTCATAAATCTGCACCGGATCGCCGTCGAAGTCCGGGTCGGCGAAATGGCTGGTCGCACCGCGAAAGTCGATCAGCGTGAAGAAGAACTTCTTGGTGTCCTCGTGGACGCGGGTGCCGCGCCCGACGATCTGCTTGAACTCCGTCATCGAGCCCACCGCGCGATCGAGCACGATAAGCCGGCAGGTCTGTGCATCGACGCCCGTCGAGAGAAGCCGCGAGGTTGTCACCAGCACCGGATATTTCGACTCCGGGTCGATGAAGTTGCCGAGCTGATCCTGGCCTTCCTTGTCGCTGCCGGTGATGCGCATGACGTAGCGCGCGTTTTCGGCGACCAGATCGGCGTTTTCGTTGACCAGCGCCTGCCGCATCCGCGCCGCGTGCTCCTCATCGACGCAGAACACGATGGTCTTCTGGAATCGGTCGCCGCTTTCCTTCAGGAACTCGGTGATCTTCTTGGCGGTCAGCACCGTGCGGTCATCGAGCACGATGTTCCGGTCGAAATCCTTGGCGTTGTAGATGCGGTCCTCGACCTCGTTGCCGTCCCGGTCGAGTTGCCCGAGTTCCGGGCGATAGCCTTCCACGTCGCGGTCGATGTGAACCTTGATGACCTTGTAGGGCGCGAGGAAGCCGTCGCTGATTCCCTGCTTCAGCGAATAGGTGAAAACCGGCTCGCCGAAGTAGTCGGTGTTGGAGACGTATTCGGTTTCCTTCGGCGTGGCGGTAAGGCCGATCTGCGTTGCGGCGGAAAAGTGGGTCAGGATTTCCCGCCAGGCCGAATCCTCGGCGGCGCTGCCGCGATGGCATTCGTCGATCACGATCAGGTCGAAGAAGCCGGGCGAGAACTCGCGAAAGAGCTTCTGCCGCTCCTCCGGCCCGGTGATCGCCTGATAGAGCCCGAGATAGACCTCGAAGGCGGTGTCGATGCGCCGCTTCCTGTCGAGCGCCAGCGGCAGATCGACCGTGGTGCCGTCCTGCCGTTCGATGGTCTTGGCGTTCGTGGACAGCTTCGCCATCGCCGCGCCGAACGGGCGGAAATCGTTCACCATCGTCTGGTCGATCAGCACGTTGCGGTCGGCGAGGAACAGGATGCGCTTCTTGCGGCCCGCCTTCCACAGGCGCCAGATGATCTGAAACGCCGTGTAGGTCTTGCCGGTGCCAGTCGCCATCACCAGCAGCACGCGGTCGCGGCCCTTGGCGATGGCCTCGATCGCCGCGTTGACGGCGTTCACCTGATAGTAGCGCGGGGCCTTGCCGCTGCCGTCGTCGAAGTAGTCCTGAAGCACGATCTGCTCGGCTTCAGCGTCGAGGCCCTTCCAGGCGCGATAGCGCGCCCACAGGTCGGCCGGCGACGGGAAGGCGTCGAGCCCGAGATTGGTTTCGATCGGGACGCTCCGGCCGGTGCGGTCGTGGAACACGAAGCCGTCGCCGTTCGAGGAAAACACGAAGGGGATATCCAGCGTCGCGGCGTAGTCGAGGCCCTGCTGGATGCCGTGGCCGACGCTATGCGTGTTGTCTTTGGCTTCGATCAGGGCGATCGGGATATTCGGCTTGTAGTAGAGAACGAAGTCGGCCTTCTTGGCCTTGCCGCGCGTCACCAGCTTGCCGCGCACGATGATCCGGCCCTTGGTGAAATAGACCTCCTCCCGAACCTGCACCATCTCGTCCCAGCCGGCGCGCTTGACGGCGGGCAGGATGAACTTGGTGCAGATATCGCGTTCGGTGAGGCTCCGTTTGTCCATCGTCGCGGGCGAATCCTTCAATCGTTCAAGTCAAAATTGAGTATTGGCACGGATGCGCACCGTTTGCATCCGGGTGCGAACCCGCGAACCCAGGGGTGCGCACCCGGTTCGCACCCCTGCCGCTGGCGGTGGGACGCGCCTTTGCCGCCCGCACACGGCAATCGCCGGGAAGAACCTAAAGGCCCGCCCCCCTCGCGAAAAGACGCCACGGCCTATTCCTCGCCATCCACCTGTTCGACAAGGCCCTTCATGCCGCGCAACAACGCCATCAGGCGCCGCCGCTCGGCGATGGCCTCGGCGGTGTAACGTCCATGTTTGAAGGCGTGGCTATTGCCCTTCGGCGCGCCCTTGGCCTTGCCGCCGTGCATCCGGCAGCGCCCGTTCGCCATCGCGGGCGACTGGCACGGGCTCCCCGCCCGCGTCCGGGCATGGCATCGCGGGCTCAGGTGCATAGGCAATCTGGCCGGCAGTCTGCTTTGCATGGGGTTGTTCCTCGATTTTGCGGGCGTCCCCACCCCCCGGTTGACCGGGTGCAGCGACCATCCCGACCACCGCCTGCCCGCCCGCATGGACGTGGACGTGTTCGACCGTGACCTTCTGCTGGCCCTTGCCACGATGGCGGTTGAGGGCTTCGAGCAGCGCCGCATAGGTGCGCGATAGCTTATTGGCCTGCGCGAGGTTTTCGCGCCGGCCTTCGAAAGTCTGTTCGCCGATCATGGCGCGCCGGTAACATTCCATCGCGGCGTTGTGGGCGGCGATCAGTTGAGCCGCCATCATGCCTTCGAGTTCGTCCTTCGGCGCGATCCCGACAAGTGCCGCCACGGTGGCGCTGTATTGCTTGTCCCGTTCCTCCGGGCTTGAGTTCTTCAGCCAGAGCGCTTGAACGGTCTGATTGGCGAGGATGTTGTTCCAGTGATCCGACTGCGATCCGCCGATGTTCTTCAGCCGCCCCTTGCGGTCGTCGGGATCGCGAGCGACCACTGTTTTCGGCGCGTTGGCGGCACGTTTCTTGGTGCTCATGGCGATGTCCTCGTCTCGTGAATCTCGAAGGATGAAAGGGCGGCCATAGCTTCGGCTTTGCCGGCCGTGGTGACCCGTCAAGTCTGGCAACCGCGCCTCGGGCGCGACCTCACTGACGAGGACGCCCGCCAGATCATGCACAACGTCACCGGCTTCTTCGGCGTGCTCGCCGAATGGTCGCGCGCCGAAAGGCTTGCCGCCGCCAATGACACCGCCACGCCCGCCAAGCCGATCGAGGGCGAGGTGCGCCATGACCGCTGAAACCATCGCCAGGGCGCTCGGCGGGCATCGCGCGGGCGCAACATGGATGGCCCGCTGTCCGGTGCATGAGGATCGAAGCCCGAGCCTTTCGATCAGCGCGGGCAAGGGCGGCAAGGTGCTGGTGCGCTGCCATGCCGGCTGCGACCAGCGTGATCTGATCGCCGCCCTGCATGAACGCGGCCTATGGCAAGTGACCGGGCGAGCCTCGCGCATTGCCTTCAATCATCGGCGACGGATTGCCGACAAACCCGACGCCGACACCCTGAAGCGCAGCGCGGCGGCGCTGGCGATCTGGCAGGCATCGCACGCGGCCGAGGAAACGCCCGTCGCAACCTATCTGCGGTCGCGCGGGCTCGACCTTCCGGCTTTGCCGGCCCTGCGCTTCCATGCCGGCCTGAAGCACCCTTCGGGCGGCGTCTGGCCCGCGATGGTGGCGATCGTGACGCATGGCGCCACCGGATCGCCGATCGCTGTTCACCGCACCTTCCTCGCCCGCGGCGGCAACGGCAAGGCGCCGGTCGATGCGCCGAAGATGATGCTCGGGCCTTGTCGCGGTGGCGTCGTGCGCCTCTGCGAACCCGGCGACGTGCTGATGGTGGGCGAAGGGATCGAGACCTGCCTTGCCGCCATGCAAGCCAGCGGCAGACCGGCGTGGGCGGCGCTTTCGACCTCGGGCGTTCGCTCGCTCGATCTGCCACGCGACGTTGGCGACGTGATCGTGCTCGCCGATGGTGACGAACCCGGCGAAGCGGCGGCGCAGGACTGCGCGCGACGCTGGCGGCGCGAGGGGCGCCGCGTGCGGATCGCCCGCCCGCCGCAAGGCATGGACTTCAATGATCTGCTCAAGGCCCGCAATCCGTCTCACACGGAGGGCGCGCGATGAACCCCGACGCCATCCTCGAAGCCGACCAGTTGATCGCCGACGCCATCGACAGCGCCGAGGAAATCCCCGATCCGCTGGCGGGCCTGGCCGAAAAGACCGAAGCCGATCCCGGCGCGCCATTCATGCCGGAAGCCCTGGAAGCGCTCGCTGCGCTGAAACAGGACAATCGCGCAGCCTTCGAGGCGCTGCGCTCGCGCCTGAAGAAGGCCGGTTGCCGGGTGACGGCGCTCGACGACGCGATCGCCGAGGAGAACGGCGAGCAAGGCGGGCGCGGGCCGACGCAAGCCGATATCCTGATCGACCTCGCCCAAACTGCCGACCTGTTCCACGCGGCGGACGGCGCGGGCTTCGCCGACCTCGACATCAACGGCCATCGCGAGACCTGGCCGATCCGGGCCAAGGGCTTTCGCCGTTGGCTCGCGCGCCGCTTCTTCGAGGAGACGGGCGGCGCGCCGAGTTCGGAAGCCCTGCAATCGGCGCTGAACGTGATCGAGGCCAAGGCGCATTTCGATGCGCCGGAACGGCAGGTCCATATCCGCGTCGGCGGGCTCGACGGGCGGCTCTATCTCGACCTCGGCGATGAAACATGGCGGGCGGTGGAGATCGACGCCACCGGCTGGCGCGTCATCGACAACCCGCCTGTTCGCTTCCGCCGCGCGTCCGGCATGAAGCCGATGCCGATCCCGGTGGGCGGCGGTTCGATCGAAAGCCTGCACTCGTTTCTCAATGTCCAGACAGACGCCGATTTCGTTCTGGTGGTCGCCTGGGCGCTCGCTGTCTTGCGCAATCGCGGCCCCTATCCGGTGATCGTGCTGTCGGGCGAGCAGGGTTCAGCGAAATCGACCTTCTCGGCGATCCTGCGGGCGCTGCTCGATCCGAACACCGCGCCGCTTCGGGCCTTGCCGCGCGAGGATCGCGATCTGTTCATCGCCGCCAGCAACGGCCATGTGCTGGCCTTCGACAATGTGTCGGGCCTGCCCGCCTGGATATCGGACACGCTGTGCCGCCTTGCCACGGGCGGCGGCTTCGC
This sequence comes from Enterovirga rhinocerotis, assembly GCF_004363955.1. Taxonomy (GTDB): domain Bacteria; phylum Pseudomonadota; class Alphaproteobacteria; order Rhizobiales; family Beijerinckiaceae; genus Enterovirga; species Enterovirga rhinocerotis. Next base: position 134,375 of record NZ_SNZR01000011.1, on the reverse strand, counting down.
GGTGCGCCAGCTCTATTCCGATCAGGATGAAGTGCTGTTCGACGCGGCCCGGCCGGTAATCCTGAACGGGATCGAGGATATCGTCACGCGGCCCGACCTCGCCGACCGCGCCGTGTTCCTCACTCTGGAACCGATCCCCGAGGAGCGCCGCCGCCCTGAACAGGAATTGTGGGCGGCGTTCGAGCTAGAACGCCCCCGCATCCTCGGCGTGCTGCTCGACGCCGTGGCGAAGGGCCTCGCCGAGCTGCCGCGCACGAAACTCGACAGGCTGCCGCGCATGGCCGACTTCGCCTTGTGGGTGACGGCCTGCGAAACCGCGCTCTGGCCCTCGGGCACGTTCTGGTCGGCCTATTGCGGCAACCGTGACGAGGCGGTTGACGGCGTGATCGACGCCGATCCGATCGCCGCCGCGGTGCGGGCCGTGATGACCACGCGGACGGAGTGGACGGGAACCGCCTCGGAGCTTCTGGGCGCCCTTGCCGATATGGCGGGTGAGCGCATCGCCAAGGCGAAAACCTGGCCCGATAGCCCTCGGGCGCTGGCCGGCCGGCTGCGCCGGGCGGCGACGTTCCTGCGCAAGATCGGCATCGACGTCGGCTTCGAGCGCGAGGGCCGCGCGCGGACGCGGACGATCCGCATCCGCGCGATCTGCTTGCCCGCGTCATTGTCGTTTGCAGCATCGAGACGTTTCATCGAAGACCCCACGGGCGGGTCCGCCGCTCCGTGCTCCTGGCCTCCGGTCTCGGAATCCCACCGATGACGCTGGACCCAACAGGGATTTGCATCTTCAGGCGTCCCCGTCTCAGGGATCGCCGGTTGTTCTCGCGTCTTGCGCCGCTTCAGCGCGGCACCTCGTTCTCGGGGATCGTGAACTTGTGGCTCTTACCCGCCCGGATCACGAGCTGGCGCTTGCCGCCATTGGCCACCTCGCAGGCGATTGAATAGTCGAAGAAGCCGTGCTTCAGCCCATCGACGACAAGCCCTTCGAGCCGGTCGAGGGCTTCCCGGACCTGCCCACCCTTGGCGCGCTGGAACGACGGCGTGTCTTGCGGTTCAGCCATTGTGCAGCAATCCCTTCATGTCCTTGATGGTGGCCGCGAAGGCCAGCGGCCGAACGCTGGTCGCGTCGCCGTAGAAAGCCATCACGTCGGCGCGCCGCGTGGCGCGATCCCGAAAGACGAACACCTTGCGCCGGCCCTCGTCGCGCAGGTTCACCAGCTCGTAGCCAGCGCAACGCAGGAAGCAGGCGAGATAGAAATCGCGCGTCTCGAATGCGGTGTCTGTCCCGTGCGGCTGCTCGCGGATCGCTCGTTCAGTTGACACTTGACGATCTCCTCAAAAAAAAGGGGGTTCATCCGGACAGAAGCCGCTGAAGCGGCACCGTCCGGTGCAGCAGCCCGAGCTTTTCGAGCCGGATGCGCATGGCGATCGGCGAGACGAGGAACTTCTCGGCGAAGGGCTTGGCGAAGCTTTCCAGCGCCTGATCGTCGCTTTCGGTGAAGGCGGCGCCCGGAATGCGGCTCTCGAAGCGCGCGATCTCGACAAAGGGATGGTCGATCGGTTCGGACGGCTGAAGCACCCGCTGCTTACGGCCGGGGAATGCCTCGTCCCAGGCGGCGAAGACCAGATTGCGCGGCATCAGCACGCAGGAGGCATAGAGGTCGGCCTGCAATTCGATCCGCGCCTTGGCCTGGCTGGTCCGGCAGATGACGCTCGGCGGCACGTTGGCATCGAGGATCGAAGTCTGCGCCGGGTCCTTGCCGAACAGATGCCGATGCAGGCGCCAGTGGCCGACCTCGTGCGCGGCGGTGTAGCGATAGCGCCCTTCCTTGGCCGGGTTGGCGTCGGGATCGAGGCTTTCGTCGATCACGATCCGCTTCTGCTCGAAGAAGATGGCGCCCAGGATATCGGGATCGAACCCGATGCCCGAACGCGGCACGCCGAACAGCCTGTGGGTGTCGTCGAACTCGATGCCGAGCTTCAGGTGCTTCTCGATGATGTCGTCGATCGCGATGGGCGCCTCGATCGTGACGCCGCGTGCATGGGCGTATTCGGCCAACAGCGCCTGCGCGTCCTTTTCGATCGCCTCGTCGGGCACATAGGAAACGAACTTGGTCATTGATCGCCGATCCTCATCTGCATATTCGAAACCGTCATCGCCCGATCAGGCGTTCACTTGTCCTTCGCCTTCTGCGCGTTGCGGGCCAGCCGAGCGATATCCTCCGTCGTCAATCCCTTCGTGGTCCGCAGCAGCGCCGCCAGTTCCACCGGGTGGCGCTTGATGATGTCCGACAGGTCACTCGCCACGCGGCCCGCCCGCGCCAGCAGCTCGTCCACGTCGCAGCCGATGATCTGCGCAATCGCCTTGACCTTGTCCTCGGCCGGTGGCGCGAACTCGTCCCGCTCCACCTTGGACAGATAGGTCGGGCTCACCCCGATCATCTTCGCCATTTCGCGCAGGCCGATGTCCTTGGCCTCGCGCGCGCGGCGGACGAACTCGCCGAACTTCTCCCCTGACATGCCGATCTCTCTCGTCCCGTGTTTACGAACCACTTTACACATAAATCGCCGATTCGCGCCGCGCCGTCAACTGATACCTAAACACTCTCTGCGGATGGTGGTTCAGGCGGCGAGCCGAAGCTCGCGAACGTCCTCAAGAACGCGCCGGAAATCAGCGCTTGGGGCGAGGCACATGGTTCTATAAGTGTTCAGAAACGGCAGCCAGCTAAAGCCTCCTTGCAGTTTGGCAACTTAGATCGGCCGGCCGGCTCAAAATTCGGCGGGTTTGGCCCGCAACGCGTTGCAACGCGGACCGAGCAATTTCAACGATTTACAATCGGGCCGCGGCGGCTCCCTGCCACACGGACGCAACACGGCGGCACGGTCGGCATGCCCGGCACCGAAAGGATCGCGGCCGGGTTCGACTTTCTCGGCGTCGTAGTGGCGGGTATCACCGGGGCTACGCCGCGTGGGCGGCGCCCTCCACCGACGAGAGGCTCGCCGACGAGCTGAGGAAACTGTCCTCCGAACCGGAACATCGAGCGCGCTCGAAGGGGGTACTGCGGTGAATAAGCAGACGTCACCATCTCAGGGGCTCGGGGATCCGCCCGTCAGATTACCGCGTCGTGCGCTCATGACCATCCGGGCGGTTCTCTGCTTCGGCCTTTTCATGGGAATGGTACTTTTGGTGAGCGGCCTGGCCTCCGAGCAACTGCGTTCCGTCCTCGTGGCTCACGTATTGTTGTCGATGAGCGCGATCGAAGTGGCGGCGCTCCTGTTCTTTGTGACGTGGTCCTTCTCGTCCCACCGAACGCAGGTCGCCATGTACCCGTCTCTTTTTCCCGCCTCCTTCGTATGTTTAATTCTTGTTTCTGCTATTTCTATATTTTTCCTACCGGCGATAGTTAATTCAATTATCATATTCAATATTATTATCGTTGGCTTGGTCGCATTTTGGCTGATTCGCGCCGGCAGGAAATATTACCGCCCATAAGCGCACTCGCCGCTCCCCCACGCATCCCACCATGGGCCCGACGCGGCTCGAAGTCTTCGCCGGCTCGTGGCTGAATGATTCAAGGAGAAGATGGGCTGATCCTCGCCTTCTGCGCCGCATCGCGCGCGGTCTTTGGAGGGCCAGGCCTGGAGTTGAACCAAGCGTGTTCGGCGTTGCGTCGCCGACGGGTATCCGCTCCCCCACCGGCCCGAGATGGGAACAGCACGCGATGGGCTCTTCGTCCAATGCGTCCATCGCTTCGCTGGCATGCAACGATCGCTGCCGCGCCCAGATGACGCTGTCGGCATGCGCAGTCGGGAAAGGGATTGCCGGTGACGTCGGCGACCGCGCATGCATTGGGCCCGCCGCAGGCGCCCGGCAGGGTCCTGACCGAGGCGGGCGTCGGATATCGCTTCGCGCCGAACAGCGCCGGGTCCGGCCGGCTCCTGGCATCCCGACACGTCCCGCCGGAAGGCCCATCGACACGCCGGACCGAACCGCCTCGTCTATGGGGAGGTCGTCCGGATCCATTCGGACGCTTCCGCGGCATCCTCGGCTGTCAGTTCATGACCGACCGGCAGTTCCCGGACATCGACGCGTGCGCCATGGCCCGCGAGAGCATCCGCCAGTTCCGGCGCGCGCCTCCCATACGCGTCGAGGCCTCCGTTGAGCATCAGCACGCCGGTCGCCGAGAGATCCGCGGTCGGCGGATCCTGCAGAACCTGGGCGCTGCGCAGCAACACCGCCCGGCGCACGATGCCGGGGTGAAGCTGGATCAGTGCCGCCAGAAGATTCGCGCCGTTGGAATAGCCGAGGAAGACGAGCCTGTCCGCGTCGAGCCCGTAACCCGCCAAGGCACCGTCGACGAAGGCCGCGAACGCTTCGGCTTCGCTGCGGATATCGGCCTGGTCGAAGGTCGCGGCGTCGAACCGGCGAAACCAGCGATTGGTCCCTTCCTCGGTCGACCGGCCGCGCACGCCGAGCAGGACCGAATGCGGAGCGATGCGGCGGGCGATCGGCATCAGGTCGGCCTCGCTGCCGCCGGTCCCGTGCAGCAGGACGAGGGTCGTGCCGTCGGGGGCTTCCGGCCGGTTGAAGCGATGAATGAAGGGCAGGTCGCGAACCGGAAACCGCTCCTCGCCCGGCAGGGCGAATTGCGGGAGCATCGCCTTCAGGTCCTCGGCGCGGCCGGCCTCGTGGGGCGGCAGGAACAGGGTCCGTCCGAGATCGTCGGGCGCCTCGTCGACCGTCATCCCCGGACCGTCCGTCGCGTGTTCCAGCAGGATGCCGGCGGGGTCGCGGACATAGAGGGACAGGAAATACTTGCGGTCGTGGACCTCGGTCGGCCCGTGATCCTTCAGCGCAATCCGCATGGACCGGATGGCATCGGCGTCGGCTGCGCGGAAGGCGACGTGATCGGGCACTCCCGCCCCCGGCACGGAGGGCACGAAACCGGAGACTTCCCGGATGTCGACGACATCGGACTCGGACACCATGCGCTGCGTCAGGCCCGACCGCTGCTCGGGCCTGTAGCCGAACCTCGCCACGAAATCGGCGGTCTCTGCCGCCCTGTCCGTCAGGACGGTGACGCCGCGAATCCGTGTCGGGGCACCTGACAGCGGGGCCGGCGTCGGCATATCGACGCCGACCAGCTTCACGATCAGACCGTCCGGATCCTTCAGGCGCAGAACCGACTCGCCGAATTCCCGCGACGGTCCTTCGAGGGGGATATTGGCGGCGAGCGCCTTGCCGAGCCATTCGCCGAGAGAGCCGGGCGGCACCGCGAGCGCCACCTCCAGCACCTGTCCGATCCCGGTGCGGCCGCGGCCCGCGGCCTCCCAGACAAGGAAGGTGAGCAGGGAGCCGGGACTGCCGAGCCCATCGCCGTAGATCAGGTGCAACTGCTCGGCATCCGCGAAGCCACCCGTCCGCTTCACGAGCCTCAGGCCGAGGAAGCCGACATAGAAATCGACGTTCGCCTGCACATCGGCCGTGATGCCGGTCAGGTGGTGGATGCCGCTCGTCATTCGCTCGATGCCCTTCGACCGTCAGCCGCCAGCCTCGCGGGCGAGCACCGTCTGCACGCCCGGATCGGCAGCCAGCCTGTCATGCAGCGCCCGCACGTTCGCAAATCCGTCGAGGCCTCCGGGCAGCAGCTTCATCGCCCATCGGATCATCGGGAAGGAATAGGCGTCGATCACCGAGCGCCCGCCGTCGAGGATATGCTCGCGCCCTTCGAGATGGCGATCGAGGATGCCGAACTGCTTCGCGACCAGCTTGTGCCCCGCCTCGACCACCGCCCTTCGCGCGCCGTCGCTTTGGTCGGTCGTGTAGCGAAACGGCATGAAGACCGGCCAGAAGGCGGCGTGAACGTCCGAGGTGAAGAAGGCCGACCAGCGATGGGCCTCGGCCGCCGCGCGGATGCCCTCGCCGCCGGCGAGGCCGGCCTCGGGGTGCTTGTGGGCCAGATAATCGAGGATCGCACCGGCCTGGGTCAGAAGCCAGCCGTCATCCTCGCGAAGGGTGGGCACGGCGCCCGCCGGGTTCACGGCGAGGAGTTCGGCGGATCCATACTGGACCCTGACCGCGTCGTACGGCTCCCCGATCCATTCGAGAACGATGTGCGGCGCCAGCGAACAGGCACCGACGGCGTAGTAAAGGGTCGGCATGGCTCCTCCTCTGCAACGCTCTCGAGCGGGGCCGACCCGGTTCCGTGGACGGTCACGGCCCGTGTCTCAGCCCTCGGGCGTCATCCCCATAACGTAGGCGATCGGGGACAGGGAGCCCAGCGCGGAATGCCGCCGGCCCGGATCCTAGCAGCCCTCGATGTCGCTGAAGCGCCCGGACGCCTCGACGGGGCGCGACGCCTGACCCTGCCAATCGTCGGCAGTCGATGTTCGATGACGATCGGACGGCCTACGAGATCCGAGCCGTGCGGGGGGCCGAATTCGGCCGGCAGGGGCGCTCGCCCCTCGCTCCCCAGGCGCATGGGATGATCCCTTGCGCTGCTCCGATGGCTCGGCGTCGCCCACGACGATAGCGACGCCGCAGTCCTGCGAGCCCGTCGCACCATCCGCCCGCATCAGCGTCGGCGGCCGCTTGTCGAGCCTATTGCCGCCAATAGGAGGGGCGCGCCACGTCCGGTCACGGCTCGTGGGCCGGCCCGCCAGCCGCGGTCTCTTTCAGCGACAGTTCGTGCGCGATGGCGAGATCGAGCGCGGACATCAGATTCTGCAGATTGGCAATGTCCTGTGCGCGGGCAAGATAGACCACAGGATAGGTGATCACATCTTGCGCCATGAAGCGGCGCTTATCGATCAGCATCTTTTTCAAGTGCAGCAGATTCTGAAGATGGTCGCCGGCCGCGACATGTTCGCCGAAATCGTCGGCCGGCCGGGCGTAGCCCGCCGTATCCTGCAGGGTGTCGTACGCGTCGGGAGACGGAGGCGCTTTGAACATGGTGGATGTCCTTCGGGAATGAGTGATCTGGTCAGGCTGCGATCGCGGCCCCGAACTCTGCCGGGATGTCGGCCTCGAGCAGCCGTCGCAGGCCCGGATCGCTGAAGAAGATCTCGTTGTTCGGATCGAGCCGGCCGGACGTGATGCCCTCGGCATACTTCTGAGTGAAATCGACCAGTGGCCGGAGCCTGCGCTCCCATTCGCGCAGGTCCTCCTGCGGCGACAATCCCGACGATACGGAGGCGGCCAGCGCGTAGGCGGTCATCATCGCCGTGTTCGCGCCCTGCCCCAAGGCCGGGGTCATGCCGTGAGCGGCGTCCCCCACCAGCGCGCACCGGCCGGCCGACCAGGCCGGCGGGAAGATCGAGTGATAGACGTCGTAATGCCCCCCCTCGCCGATCCTCTCGATATACCGGCGCAGCATCGGGAACGTCGCCGACCAGAGCTCGACATCGACCGGCTGCCGCCCCGCCTCCGGATCCGTGAGGAGGTTCACCAGGATCATGTACATCAGCGTTGGCGAGCACGGCAGAAGGCCGATGCGGCGCCCGCTGGGATCGTTGAACTCACGCCCCACGCGAGTATTCCCGTCCGGAAAATCTCCCGGCTCGATGGGGATGAGCAGCCGTAGCGCGCCCTTTCGATGCGCGCCGAGCGGCAGGTCGCCCATCACCGCGCGACGCACGGCGGACCTGATGCCGTCGGCACCCACGACCAGATCGGCCTCGATCCGGCGGTCGCCTTCCAGCAGGATCGCGCCATCGCTGTCGGCGCCGACGATCCGGGAGCCGGGCATGATCGTGACGCCCGACGATTGCGCGGTCCCGACGAGCAGGTCGACGAGCGCCTGGCGATGGAACATGACGATCCGGCCGCCGGTCGCGTCGAACGGCTCGTACTCGGTCGCCTTCTCGCCGGAGCTGCGATAGATGCTCCAGCGCTCCAGCCGGTGTCCGCAGGACTCGATCCTGTCCCCGAGCCCGAGCGCCTCCAGGATGCGGAGGCCGTTCTCGAAGATCGGAAAGCCGTTGCCGTTGGCCCTCAGCTCCGGGCTTCTCTCGTGAATGGTGGCTTGCCAGCCGCGACGCGCGAAGACGATCCCGGCGACCAGGCCGGCGATGCCGCCGCCGGCGATGTGAACGATCGGCATCTCAGGCATTCCCTGCAGGACGCGTGGTCCAGAGTTCCGTGAGCGGGCCGCCCGCGCCGTAGATCGGGTCGAAGGCCGGGATCGGGACCGCCTGCGAGCGCTCGACCATCCGCGCATACTCGTCCGTGTCGCAGAGGCGAAAATCGTGGATGGCGTAGCCGGACGGGAAGGCTCCCGTGAGCCGCAGATCCTCCGTCACCGCCTCGCCGAAATGGCCGACGCCGGCCGGGATGACGACGATGTCGCCCATCTCCATCGTCACCCTGATCCCGTCGTGCCCGCCGAAGCGGCCGACCAGCGCGCCTCGCGTGACCGCGATCAGCTCGTGCGTGTCGCTATGGAAGTGATGCTTCGGATACATGCCGAACGCGCTGTGCCAATCCGGCGGCCAGCCATTGTCGCGCAGGAGTCGCTCCATTTCCGGGGGCGTCCCCCGGATCACCTTGCGATAGAGCAGCAGCGGCAGCCGCGAATTCGGAACGCGACCGTTTCCACGCAGGAAGTGCGTCTCGATGGTCATCGTTGGTCCCTTGTTGCGAATGATGGGCGCGGGATGGACCCGCTTCAGGCGGCGAGAAGCCCGTCGAGAAAGATCTCGATGCTGTTGGCGTAGACCTGCTCGCTCGTGCGCTCGTAGAGGGCGATCCGGCCGGTCGCGGCGAGATAGGCGCATCCCATCCACTGCCCCCAGAGCGACAGCGTCGCGGCGCGCGCATCCATCGGCCGCGCCTCCTGACGCTCGATGCCGAGGGCGATGGCGCGCTCGATGGTGGCGATGCCCTCGTCGAGCTTGATGCGGACCTGCTCCGCAGCTTCAGGCGACAGCGATTCCTTGCGCCCCGGAAGGTAGAAGAACGAAAGCGACCGAAAATATTCTTGATGCTCGTGGAAGAAGTTCATGTACGACATCGTCATTCGGAACAAATTGTTCTTGACGGTGTCGGTCTCGACGAGAGACCTCTTCAATCCATCGACCATCCCGCCGAGATCGCGAAGCAGCAGGGCCGTGTAGATGTCCTGCTTGCTGCCGAAATATTGATAGATCGTGGCGCGCGACAGGCCCGACGCGGTGGCGATGTCCTCGACGTTCACCGCTCCGAAATCGGCATCCTGGAAGACGGCCTTCGCGGCGTCGAGGATCTGGTTGCAACGATGCGCCGCCTTGAGCTCGCGCTTCCGCTGGACCGGGTCGACCTGAGTCACTGTCCTGTCCCCTCTCTCAGACGCCGAGATACGCGCGACGCAAGGCGTCGTTCGCCAACAGCGCGTGGCCCTCTCCCCGCATCACGCAGGCGCCGCTTTCGAGAACATAGGCATGGTCGGCGCTCTGGAGGGCATGCACGACCTGCTGCTCGACGATGAGGACCGGCACGCCGGTCTCACGGATCGAGCGGACGAGCGCGAACACCTCCTCCACCAGGAGCGGAGCGAGGCCCAGCGTCGGCTCGTCGAGCAGAAGCAGCCGCGGGCACGACATGAGTCCCCGGCCGATCGCGCACATCTGCTGCTCGCCGCCCGAGAGGGTCACGGCCTGCTGGCCGCGGCGCTCCTTGAGCTTCGGCAGAAGGGAGAAGACAAAATCAAGCTGCTGCTCGCGCTTCGCCCGGGCGGCCCGCGGATAGGCGCCGAGTTCGAGATTCTCCTGGACCGTCATGAAGGGGAACAGGCGACGGCCTTCGGGCACGTGGATGAGCCCGCGCTCGACGATCGCATGGGCGGTCAACCGGTCGATGGCCTCGCCATCGAACGTCACCGAGCCCTCGTGGCGCGCGACGAGACCCGAGATCGCCGACAGCGTCGTGGTCTTGCCCGCGCCGTTGCTGCCGACGATGCCGACGACCTGGCCCGGGCCGACATCGAAGGAGAAGTCCTCCAGCGCCAGCACGTCGCCGAACCGCACCGACAGATTGCGAACCGTCAGCATCAATGCCCCCCGTCCACCTGGAAGTTCGGGCCGAGATAGGCCGACAAGACCTTGGGATCGCGGCCGATCTCCTGCGGCGAACCGTGCGCGATCGGCTGACCGTTCTGAAGGACGAGGACCTCGTCCGACAGGCGCATCACGGCGCTCATGTGGTGCTCGATCACGACCACTGCGAGGCCGCGGTCGCGGAGCCCGTGGATGAAGGAGATCATGCGCTGCACCTCGATCGGGATGAGCCCGCCCATGACCTCGTCCAGCAGCAGCACCGACGGCCGGGTTGCGAGAACCTTCGCCATCTCGAGACGCTTGCGATCGCCGATCGGAAGGCTTCCGGCCCGCATGTCCTTCAGCCGCGACATCCCGAGTTCGTCGAGCACCGAGGCAGCCGCCTCGCGGGCCTCGGCGATCGACGACGTCCGCAGCATCGCGCCCATGACGACGTTATCGAGGACGCTGAGGCCCCGGAACGGCTGGACGACCTGGAAGGTCCGCGCGAGGCCGGCGCGGCAGCGGTCCTCGGGCGACAGTTTTGCGAGGTTCATGTCGCCCAGCCGGACGCTGCCGGTATCGGGGGCGATGAAGCCGGTCAGAAGGTTGAACACGGTGGTCTTGCCCGCGCCGTTCGGCCCGATGATCGAGAGAATGCGGCCGGGCCGGGCGACGAAGGAGACGTCCTGGACCGCGCGCAGCCCACCGAAGCTCTTCGTCAATCCATCGGTTGTCAGGGTCGCCATCCGAATCTCCTGCCGAGCGCGTCCCGCAACCCCGGACCCAGCCCGGTCGGGAGGGAGAGGAGGACGACGATGACGATCGCCGAATAGGCGAGTTGCGTGAGGCCCGAGACCTGGTTGCCGAGATAGATCTGCATCACGAGCGACACGCAGGTGACAACGGCGGCTCCGATGATCGGTCCATAGGCCGTGCCGAGCCCTCCGACGATGGCCATGAGAGCGAAATTCAGGGACAGGCCGAGGCTCATCACGCTGTCGGGATCGATGTAGAGAAAGTATTGCGCGTGCAGCGACCCGACGATGCTGGTCATGCCCGCCGACAGGGCGAAGATGCCGATCCGGATCGGCAGGGTCCTGATCCCCAGCGCCCGCGCGGCATCGTGGTTTTCGCGAAAGGCGACCAGCGAATAGCCGAGCTTGCTGCCCGCGATCAGCCTGGTCGCGACATAATACGCGGCGACGAGGCCGAGCGCGATGAAGACGTAGACGGCCTTGTTCGCGAAGGTCAGGTTCACGACGCTCGGGTTCAGCGGGATCGCGAGGCCGGAGGCACCGCCCGTCAGGTCGCGGAAGTTCATCGCTCCGATGTGGACGACCGCGCCGAATGCCAGCGTCGACATCACGAAGAACGAGCCCTTCAGCCGCAGCGTGATCATGCCGAGCACGATCGCGGACAGGGCGCTGATCCCGGCGCCGACCAGCATCCCGAATAGCGGGCTGATGCCCGCCCTCAGAAGCAGGAGCGTGGATGCATAGGCGCCGATGCCGTAGAAGGCGGCGTGCCCGAGCGAGAGCTGCCCCGCATAGCCTCCCGACAGGTTCCAGGCGAGCGCTGCCGCCGCCGAGAGCATCGACATCATGATCATGTTCAGCACGAACGGATCGGTGATGAGCGCGGGGAGCGCGGCCAACGCCAGGAAGATGGCGACTGGCCAAAAGTACCGCGGGACGCGCGTGGCGGCGGGTCCCGGCGGATCGACGGCAATGCGATCGCTCATGTGACGTCCATCACCTCGGCGCCCTTGCGGCCGAAGAACCCGACCGGCCGTAGGCTGAGGATAGCCATGAAGACGATGAAGTAGACGAATTGCTTCATCTCGCCTCCGAGGAAGTAGCTGGAAAACGATTCGATCACGCCGATCAGGAGGCCAGCCAGCGTCGCCCCGGCGATACTTCCCATGCCGCCCAGAACGACTGCGACGAAGGCGACCAGGATGAGATCGGCCCCGGTATAGGGGTTCACCGGATAGAGGGGCGCGAGCAGCACGGCGGCCGCCCCCACCAGGGCGCAGCCGATCGCGAAGGTCAGCGCGTAGATGCGATCGACATCGATGCCGACGAGACGCGCGGACCGCCGATCCTGCGCCGTCGCGCGAATGGCCGCCCCCATGTAGCTGTGCTTCAGGAACAGAGCGAGCGCGACCGTCAGCGCGATCGAGGCGGCGAAGGCGATCAGGCGCAGCCACGAGATGTAGAACGGCCCGATCTCGAAGGCGGCTGTCGCATAATCCGTTCGCACGGTGCGGAAGTCGGACGTGAACAGCACGAGGAACAGGTTCTGGAGGAACAGGGACAGCGCGAACGTCACGAAGACTTGCACGACATGGGGCGCTTCGAGCGTCCTCCGGATCAGGAGGCGCTCGGTGATGAGCCCCAGCACGAACAGGATCGGCACCACGATCAGGCTGGCGACGAACGGATCGAGCCCCAGCTGATGAAACAGAAAGAAGGTCAGGAACATGGCGAGCGTCAGGTACTCGCCATGCGCGAAGTTCACGACGCGAAGCACCCCGAAGACCAGCGTCAGGCCGACGCTGATCAGCGCATAGATGCCGCCGACGAAAAGCCCGGACAACGCGAGCTGCACATAGATGTCCAAGACCGGTCCCTCGTGCTGGAGCTGCCGTCGGCGCGGGCCGGGCGGATCAGCGGGCGCCCCAGGCGGGGAGCGGCACCAGGATCGGGTCCGCCATCTTGTTCGCGGCCGGGTAGACGGACACCATGCGGCGCGACTGCCACTGCACCATGCTGCCGAAGGCGCGCAGGTTCTGGCCCTTCTCGTCGAACTTCATCCCCCAGCCGTTGATGTAGGAACCGGCGGGTACGTCGGCGGCCAGCGCCGCGTCCCGGAGACCGGCGGTGTCCGCCCCCATGGCCTTCCCGATGATGTCGCGGATCAACGCCATGCCGACGACGAAGCCCAGCGATTCCTGGACGGCGGGAACCACCTTGTACTTGGCCTGGTAGCGCTTGAGGAACTCCTCGCGGTCGCTCCTCGTCTCCGGAAGGAGCCCATCGGGATTGGCATCGTTCGGGTACGACGACGAGAAGATCCCGTTGACGTCGTCGCCGATCGCCTCCGCGAACGAGAGCGTCGAATGACCCGCGCTGGTGCCGATGAAGGCCGGCGGCCGATAGCGCATCTCCTTCATCTGCCGCTGCAGCAGCACCGCGTCGTTGATGAACTGCGTCGCCACGATCGCATCCGGCTTGACGGACCGCAGCTTCAGGACCAGCGGCGACAGATCGGTGGTCTTCGCCGAATACAGCTCGTGGAGGGCGACCGCGATGCCGAGCTTCTTGGCCTCCGCGACGGCTGTGGAGGACACGTCGACGCCGAAGGCCGAATCCTCGGCGATGATGGCGATCCGGATGTCCTTCGATGACTTCTTGAGCAAACCCGCAAGCGCTTCCGCGACGTAGAGCGGCGCCGGCCGCCCGAGCCCGCCGGCATCCAGCCCGACCCGAAAGACGTTCTTGAATCCGCGCGCCGTGAAGTCGTTGGCGACCGCCATCCCTTCCCAATAGAACGCGCCGTTACGCTCGGCCTCCTGGCTCGCCACCATGCCGACCGCGCTGGTCGAACTTCCGGTGAAGATGCGCACGCCCTCTCGCGCCAGGAGCCTGTTGGTCTCGCTGATGGCGGCTTGCGGGGTATGGCCGTCTCCCTTGAAGAGCACGACCTTGCGGCCATTGATGCCGCCGCGGTCGTTGATCAGGTCGACGGCGATCTCGACCCCCTGAAAGTTCTGGTTCCCGAAGACCGAGCCCGCGCCGGTCAGCGGAAAGATGCCTCCGATCTTGATCGGCCCCTCTTGGGCGAAGGAGGGGCGAGACAGCACCGATGTCGCTGCGGCCGCCCCGGCCAGCATGGGCAGGATCGAACGGCGCGTTGCTGTCGTCATGGCGATCATCCCTGTGTGAGCGGCTTTCGGCGGCTCAGGACCTCGAGGCAGGACTGGCAAGGACATCGCATCTCGACCGAGAGACCCAACAAGCCCGAGTTCAAGCTATGTCTTGGAACTAGACGTGTCAACGCATTTTGTCTAAAAACCGAACGTTAATGAGGCGAACGTTCGATGCGCTTGTTCTACGCCCCCCAATCCCCGTATGCGCGCAAGGTGCTCATCGTGGCGCAGGAGTTGGGCTGTTCCTCGGACATCGAGAAGGTCGTCGCCGGCGCGCATCCCGTGCAGCGCAATGCCGACCTGATCGCACTCAATCCGCTCGGGCAGATCCCCGCTCTCGAGCTTGCGGATGGCAGCGTGCTCTACGACAGCCGCGTGATCTGCGAGTATCTCGACGCGCTGTGCGGGGGCACCCTCAATGCCCCGACGGGGCCGGCTCGCTGGCGGGCCTTGACGGAGCAGGCGCTCGGGGACGGCATGCTCGCCGGCGCCCTCCTCGCACGCTACGAGACCGCCGCCCGCCCGGCGGAGTTGCAATGGCCGCTTTGGCTTGAAGCGCAATTGGCCAAGTCGAGCAGTGCCCTCGAGGCCATCGAGAAGAATGCGGCCAGCCTGCCCGGCCGGATCGATATCGGCACGATCACGATCGCATGCGCGCTCGGCTATATCGATCTCCGCTTCCCCGATTTCGGCTGGAGGTCACGATTCCCGGGGGTCGCGGAGTGGGACGCGCAGTTCAGCACGCGGCCTTCGCTGGTGGCGACCCGGCCGGCGTGACCCGGCGACAGATCCGCACGATCTGTTCGCCGTCCTCGCGGCAGCGATGAAGGCGGAGGCGACGGGGCCGGCGCCTGCTCGACGCGGGCCGCCTTGCCATTTCCCGCCTTGGATTTAATCTCTCCAGTTTGAAGCTGGAGACACTCGAAGCGGTGGGGCGATGGTGAGCGAGGACCGGCGGCTCCCGGTCACGGTTTTGTCCGGTTTTCTGGGCGCGGGAAAGACGACGCTGCTCAATCACGTCCTGTCCAACCGGGACGGGATGCGCGTCGCCGTGATCGTCAACGATCTGTCCGAGATCAATATCGACGCGGCGCTGATCCGCTCCGGCGGCGCGGATCTGTCGCTGACGGAGGAGACGCTGGTCGAGGTCACGAACGGGTGCATCTGCTGCACGCTTCGCGACGACCTTCTGAGCGAGGTGCGGAAGCTCGCCGCCGCAGGGCGGTTCGACTACCTCCTGATCGAAGCGACGGGCATCGCCGAGCCCCTTCCGATCGCCGCGACGTTCGACTTCCGCGACCATGACGGCTTCTCGCTGTCCGACCTGGCGCGGCTCGACACGATGGTGACGGTGGTCGATGCGCGGAGCGTCCTCCGCGACTTCTACAGCGCCGATCACCTGCGGGAGCGGGGTCAGGTGCGGGATGCGGAGGACGAGAGGACGCTCGCCAACCTGCTTGCCGATCAGATCGAGTTCGCCGACGTGATCGTGCTGAACAAGACCGAAGACCTGTCCGCTTCGGCGGCGACGGAACTGCGTGCCTTCATCCGGTCCCTCAATGCGGATGCCGCGCTGATCGAGACCAGCCATGGCCGCGTCCCTCTCGAGGCGGTGCTCGGGACGCGCCGGTTCGATCTCGACCGGGCCAGGCGCAACCCGGTGTGGTTCAAGGAACTGCACGAGTTCAGCGACCATGTCCCGGAGACGGAAGAATACGGGATCACGAGCTTCGTCTATCGCCGCCGGCATCCGTTCGACCGGGAGCGGCTCGATGCCTTCCTCGGCAAGACCAGACGTGGTCTCGTCCGCGCGAAAGGCCTGTACTGGCTCGGCGACGATCCGATCGGCGTGCATGAGATGAGCCTCGCCGGCGGGTCCTGGCGGACCGAATCCATCGGCCGCTGGTGGGCGGCCATCCCGAAAGGGCAATGGCCGGACCATCCCGAGTTCCAGACGTGGCTTGAAGCGAACTGGGTCGATGACATCGGCGACAGGCGGCAGGAGCTCGTCTTCATCGGAACGGCCCTGGACGAGGCCGCGATCACGGCCGAGCTCGATTCTTGCTTGGCCGATGCGGCGTCCGATCGGGCCCCGGCGACGCAGCCCGGGCTCGCCGGTGGCCTCGCATGACGACACGAATTTGGGTTGGAGAACCTTTGGAATGACGAACCACACGGACCTCAGTGCGGCGGGGCTCGAACAGCGGACGGCGGCCCTCGAAGCCGTCTTCCAACGCAAGGGAAATCTCCCGGACGGGTTCGTGGACGATTTCTCGGCCATGGCGGGGACGACCTTCGTCACCGCCAACGGTGCCCGGATGGTCGCCCGCGCCTGGACCGATCCCGATTACCGCGCACGGATGCTGCAGGACGGCACCGGGGCCGCACGCGAGATGGGCTTCGAGTTTCCCGCCTGGCACCAGAAGCTGACGGTGCTGGAGAATACGGACAAGGTGCACAACGTGATCGTCTGCACGCTGTGCTCCTGCACGGCCTATTCGATCATCGGCGGCGCGCCGGGCTGGTACAAGGAGTTCGAATACCGCTCGCGGCTCGTTCGCGAATCCCGCACCGTGCTGAAGGAGATGGGCCTCGACATCGCCGACGATGTCGAGCTCCGCGTCTGGGATACCACGGCGGATACCCGCTATATGGTCCTGCCCCTGCAACCGCCGGAGACGGTGGGCTGGTCGGCCGAGGACCTTGCCGGCATCGTCACCCAGGACGCCATGATCGGCGTCGCCCCCGTCGCGTCCGCTCGGAGCTGAACCATGGACGGTATGCACGATCTCGGCGGCAAGCAGGGTTTCGGACGCGTCGACCAGGAGCGCGCCAAGTACAAGGAGACCTGGGAGCCGCGCGTCCGCGCTCTCCAGGCCTACGGCGTGAACTCGAAGATCTTCAACATGGACGAGTTCCGGCACGCGATCGAGCGGATGGCGCCGATGCACTACATGACCGCTCCCTATTTCGAGCGTCACCTGACCTCCGTCGCGACCCTTCTCGTCGAGAAGGGCCTGACGACGGCCGAGGACCTGAAGCAGGCCGTCGGCGGAGACTATCCGCTGGCGCTGCCCCTCGGTCCGGGACGGATGGCGAGCGA
Organism: Enterovirga rhinocerotis; assembly: GCF_004363955.1. Lineage (GTDB taxonomy): Bacteria > Pseudomonadota > Alphaproteobacteria > Rhizobiales > Beijerinckiaceae > Enterovirga > Enterovirga rhinocerotis. Next base: position 117,327 of record NZ_SNZR01000011.1, on the reverse strand, counting down.
GAACCCGCCGCAATTCAAGATCGGCGACAAGGTGCGGGTGAAGGACGAGTTCGTGTCCGGCCATCACCGCATGCCCGGGTATCTGCGCGGAAAGACCGGCGAGATCGTCGCCTATGGCCCGATCACCCATTTTCCGGATGCGGCCGCCCACAACATGCAGGCTGCGATGGAAGCGACCTACGACGTCCGCTTCCGCTCCTCCGACATCTGGAACGGTGCCTGCGACGAGTCCTACAACTACGCCCAGCTCTTCCAATCCTACATGGAGCCGGCGAGCGGCGCGTGAGCGGCACGCGCCGATGAGCCGGAGGGGCGGCCGAAACCGCCCCTCCCCGCCCCGTGTCCGCCTCAGAGGGCGGCGCGGGCCTGATGGGCCGCGGCGACCATGTTGACGAGGGCCGGGCGAACCTCGGCCCAGCCCCGGGTCTTCAATCCGCAATCCGGATTGACCCAGATCTGATCGGCGGCGAGCTTGCCGCGCGCCCGCTCCAACAGGTCCGTCATCTCGGCGACGTCCGGCACGCGCGGCGAATGGATGTCGTAGACACCGGGTCCGATCTCGTTCGGGTACCGGTAGGTCGTGAAGGCGTCGAGCAGCTCCATCTTCGAGCGCGAGGTCTCGATGGAGATGACATCCGCATCCATCGCGCCGATGGCGGCGATGATGTCGTTGAACTCCGAGTAGCACATATGCGTGTGGATCTGCGTCTCGTCGGCGACGCCCGAGGCCGCGACGCGGAAACATTCCACCGCCCAGTCGAGATAGACCTGCCAGTCGGCCCGGCGCAGCGGCAGCCCCTCGCGCAAAGCCGCCTCGTCGATCTGGATCATGCGCGCGCCCGCCTGCTCGAGATCCGTCACCTCGTCGCGGATCGCGAGCGCGATCTGCCGGCACACGGTGGCCCGCGGGAGATCGTCCCGCACGAAGGACCAGTTCAGGATCGTGACGGGTCCGGTCAGCATCCCCTTCATCGGCCTGTCGGTGAGCGACTGCGCATAGCGCCACCACGCGACCGTCATCGGCTTCGGGCGCGAGACGTCCCCGAAGATGACCGGCGGGCGCACGCAGCGCGAGCCGTAGGACTGGACCCAGCCATGCTGCGTGAAGGCGAAGCCGCTGAGCTGCTCGCCGAAATACTGCACCATGTCGTTACGCTCGAACTCGCCGTGGACCAGCACGTCGAGGCCGATCTCCTCCTGCCAGCGGATGGTCTGTGCGGTGGCCTCGCGCAGGAACCCCTCGTAATCGGCGTCGCTCATTCCGCCCTTGGCATGGGCCGAGCGCGCCTGCCTCACCTCCGCGGTCTGAGGAAACGATCCGATGGTGGTCGTCGGAAAGGCCGGGAGGCCGAACCGGCGTCGCTGCGCGTCGCGGCGGGCCGCGAAGGCGCCCTTGCGGTTCGCCATGGCCGCGGTCGTCGCCTTCCCCCGCGCCTGGACGGCCGCGTCGTTGACCCGGTTCGATGTCCGGCGCGCGGCGACGGCCGACGCCGCGGCGGCGAGTTCGTCCCGCACGGCGTCACGCCCATGTGACAGAGCCTGACCGAGGATCGACAGCTCCTCCATCTTCTGCGTCGCGAAGGCGAGCCAACCCGTCAGTTCGGGATCGAGGCGCGTCTCCAGGGCGACGTCGTAGGGCACGTGCAGCAGTGAGCAGGACGGCGCGATCTGGACGTGATCGGTGCCCCGCTTCGCCGCCACGGGTTCGATCCGCTCGAGAATGGCGGGAAGGTCCGCCCGCCAGACGTTGCGGCCGTCGATCACGCCGAGCGAGAGGACGAGGCCATGCGGCGCGGCGGAGGCGACCTGCTTCAATTGCTCGGGCGCCCGGACGAGGTCGACGTGAAGGCCCGCGACCGGCAGCGACAGCGCGGTCGCGAAGTTGTCGCCGAGCCCCCCGAAATAGCTCGTCAGCATGAGCTTCAGGTCTGGCAGCGCGCGGGCGAAGGCGCCGTAGGCGTCGCGCAGCGCCTGGAGTGCCGCATCCGGCAGGTCGAGCGCCAGGCACGGCTCGTCGAGCTGCACCCACTCGGCGCCGTTCGCCGCAAGGCGCCGCAGCACGTCCGTATAGACCGGCAGGAGGCCGGGCAGCAGGGAGAGAGGATCGAAGCCCTCGTCCTTCGCCTTGCCGAGCAGGAGATAGGTCACGGGACCGATCAGGACCGGGCGCGTCGCATAGCCGAGCGCCTTGGCCTCGCGATACTCGTCGACCGCCTTGGTCGAGGCGAGCGCGAAGTCCTGGCCGCGCCGGAATTCGGGGACCATGTAATGGTAGTTCGTGTCGAACCACTTGGTCATCTCGAGCGCCGGCACGCCCTGGCCGCCATGATGGTGATGGCCATGCGCGCAGGCGGCCTCGCCCGCCCCGGCCTGCGCGCCGCGCGCCATGGCGAAATAGGTCGCGAGCGGGACGGGCCCGCCCGTCCAGCCGAAAGCGGGCGGAACGGCGCCGAGCATGGCGCTCGTATCGAGCACCTGATCGTAGAGCGAGAAGTCGTTGGACGGGATCGCCGTGATCCCGAGGCCGCTCTGGCGGGCCCAGTTCGCGGCCCGCAGGCCCATCGCGGTCTCGCGCAGGGCCGCTTCGTCGATCTTGCCGCTCCAGAAGCCTTCGAGAGCGGTCTTGAGCTCGCGCCGCGGGCCGATCCGCGGCGTGCCGAGCGTGGAAACAGTGACTGAGGACATCGGCTCAACTCCAAACAAGGTTGGAGGCAAAGGCCGAGCGGACGCAAGGCTGGACCGGGTGGCCGGCCGCAGCAAGCGCACCACCGGGACACCCCGCCCAGGGACGTTATGGAGTCGGGGCAGGTCTCCTGGCTCGCGGGTCGTCGCCCCTGCCCGTCTTCCCGGACCCTGAGGTCCAGTGACGTCTTGGACAGGTGCTCGCCGCTTACAGTTGCGGGGGCAGCTCCGGCCTCGCTCCGCCCTTTCGGGTCGGCGGCTCACCGGATTCCCTCTTAGCCCCCCGACCGAAACCGGGAGGAACCTCGACCCGGAGAGCATGTCGCTCGCCGGAGCCGATGTCAAGGATCATATAAAGACATCTTTATGTCGTTATCCGAGCGGCGCCTGTCAGGGGTTCGAGCCCCGCACGAGCGGGCATTCGCCGGCGGCCAGGGGGCGGAAGGCCTCCGCGCCGGGGATGGTGCCGGTCCGCACGGAGTAGTCGTACGGCCCGCGCGACTGGGCCGGCCGCTTGACCTCGAACACGTGCACGTCGTGCACCGCGCGCCCGTCCGCCCGGATGATCGTCCGGCCGAAGAGCGGATCGTCGATCGGCGCGGCCTTCATCGCGGCGACCACGCGCGCGCCCTCCACCGTGCCGGACCTGCGCACGGCGCGCAGATAGGCCAGCGTCGCCGAATAGACGCCGGCATGGTCCTCCGTCGGCATGCGGCCGCCCATCCGCTCGCCCCAGCGCCGGCTCCAGGCGCGCGTCGCATCGTCGAGGTCCCAATAGAAGCTCGCGACGAACCGGAGCTTCTGCGCCGTCTCGAGCCCGAGGGCGTGGATATCGGAGAGCTGGATGAAGAGCGGGGCGATCGTCAGCCCCGGCGTCAGCCCGAATTCGCCGGCCTGCTTGATCGCCGCGATCATGTCCGCGCCCGTGCTCGCGAGCGCCAGGACCTGGGCGCCGGAGCTTCGGGCCCGCAGCAGGGACGAGGAGAAGTCGGCCGTGCCGAGGGGCTGGCGCGTGGCGCCCGAAACCGAGCCGCCGGTGGCTGCCAGAGCCGCCGTCGCATCCCGCTCGAGGGCGTGGCCGAGCGCATAATCGACGGTGAGGAAATACCAGGCCGACAGGCCGTCCCCGGCCAGGGCCGCGACCGTTCCCCGCCCCTGCGCCCAAGTGTCGGTGACCCATTGGACCGTCGTCGGCGCGCAGGCCTTCCCGGTGAGGTCGGACGTCATCGAGCTCGATGCCAGCGCGACCCTGTCCCGCTCGCGCATGAGGTGGGCGACGCCGAGCGCGACACCGGAATGCGGCAGGTCGACGATCGCCGCGACATTCTCGGTGTCGATCCAGCGCCGGGCGATCGCAAGCCCGATATCGGGCTTGTTCTGGTGGTCGGCCGACACGATCGTGACGGCGAGGCTCTCATCCTCGCGCGCGAAATCCTCCGCCGCGAGTTCGGCCGCGACCACCGATCCCCGTCCCACCTGATCCGAGAACGGGCCGTTCATGTCGGTCAGGACGCCGATCGTCACGGGGAGTCGCCGAGACGGCTCGGACGCTGCCGCGCCGCCGGCCCAGAGGAGGATGCCGAACACCCCCGCGCGGACGAGCCTCGGGACGCGCCGGTTCCCCGACCATGATCGCAACGACATCGACACCCCGCTCAGCTTTTGCGAGGCGATCTAAGGCATGCCGCCGAAAAGTGAAGGTCCATCAGCGGAGACCGCCAGCATCGCCGTGCCAACGCCCATCACATTCCCAGACAGAAATCGTCTCGTCATTCGGCATGACCTGAGGCACGATCGTCTGGACGATCGACGCATCCAGCATCTCGAAATCGTTGAGGCCGATGGTCTCGCAGAGTTCGGCCCGGTCTGCATGACATCGACCTGGTCGTGGATGCCGCCGTTGCGAGCGATGGCAGCGTAGTTCCGGCAGGTACTTGGCGAGGGCGCGGACCATCGCGGCGGCTTCGGCGGGAAGCCCGACGAGCTGGGCGGCAGCGGCGACACCTCAACCGACGACCCAGGACAAGATTGCTAGCAACGCCACCATCATCACGATTGCAACCAGATTTGCGGCGCGCACAAAAGGACCTATCTCCTTATCCGAAGAATAATAACCGCTGATCAATTTGTACCACAGATCTGGATATCCGCCTCCTAGTCTTTTTCTTGCAGCCTTACCGAAGTATAAGAAGATGAGCGCGTAACACGCGGGGCCAATTGTAATCCATAGAGCGGCCATAGCCATCGATTTGTTCGTCGTCATGCTACGACATCCGCCTCGCCGCATGTTCGGCTGAGCAGGGCGAGCCTAACCCGCCGCTTGTCGCCATCCCCTCGGGCGAATGGACGGTCGCATCGTCGACAGCTTGGTCCTCCCGCTTTTGGTGCCACTGATCGGGCTCCTCGGCGCCTGGATCGCGGCACAGGCCGCGCGCCTGTTCCCCTGGCTCCAGCGCTTCGTGACCGCGTAGCTGATCGAGCGCCTCCTGACCAACGTCCTCGATTTCGGCGTCAACGCGGTCACGGATGCGGCCAAGGGCAAGACGCTGTCCGTCTCGACAGGCCGCGCGGTGCCGGACGCCGCCATGCGCCGGGCTCTCCCGATCCCGCGGACCTTCGCCGCCGGCCCTTCGGCCTATCGGATCGTCATCCGCTAGGAGTGCAACATCCTGCACAAGCTCTGGCCCATCATCACGAGAGGCGAGGCGCCGTTCGAGGCGCGTGGCCCCCCCGTGCCGGAGGGTCTGCCGATCGAGTTGGCGCCGCGGCGATCCCGTAAGCGCCCGCCCCAGAGATCGAAGCGGGCGCTCTCGGGGCGGCCGGGCTGGCCCCGGTCGTCCTTCGTACAATTTTCCCAAATCAAGCCGGCCGATCAAATAATCCGCGCCAGAAGATAGACATTTCAACCCGTGGCGGCGTGGGTGAGCCCCGTTATGCGGGGGCGTGGCCCTCATGCCGGGAGGGGGGCTCGATGGGATCGGTTTCGTTCACATATGGCAGGGATTACGATCCATCACAGTCCGCATCTTACTCGATGCCAATGAATTACAATTTTATATACGTCGGTCCCTACAAATATTCCCCTAGTTTCTCGTCCGACACGCCCGTCGATGTTCTCAGGCTTACGGTTTTTCATATCCGCAATAACGGAAGCACTGGAACCGACATATATGCGCCGAGCACAGCGTCGTATGGGCTTTTCATTGATCTGTCGGATTCGATTGTCTCCACTCGTTTGATTGGGGGGGCTTACGCCGACATTCTGCGCGGCGGAATCGAAGACGATGTCCTCGAAGGCGGTGCGGGAGGCGATACGCTCGACGGCGGGGATGGCATGGACACGGTGAGCTACGAGCACGCCAGCGGCGGAGTGGCCGTCTTTCTTGATCCGAGCATGTGGTCGGGCATGTCCGGCGATGCCGCCGGTGACACCTTCTCCTCGATCGAAAACGTCCGCGGCAGCGCCTTTGGTGATGTCCTGGTTGGCGACGGCGCAGCCAATCTGCTGGAGGGCGGCGCGGGCGATGATCGCCTCGACGGCGGCCTCGGCGCGGATACCATGCGGGGCGGCACCGGCAACGACATCTTCTTTGTCGACAATGTCGGCGACGTCGTCGTGGAACTCGCCGGCGAAGGGATCGACCAGGTCCGCACGACGCTCGACGGCTATGTCCTTGGCGACAACGTCGAGAACCTCTTCCTGATGGGAAGCGCCGATCTCAGCGGCACGGGCAACGAGCTCGACAACATCCTGATGGGCAATAGCGGCGCGAACACCCTCTCGGGCGGGGCCGGCGACGACCGGCTCGACGGGCGGGGCGGCGCGGACATCCTCATCGGCGGCACCGGCAACGACACCTACTACATCGACGATCTCGGCGACTCCATCATCGAGGTCGCCGGCGAGGGCTACGACACCGCCTTCCTCAGCGTCGACGGCTACGTCCTCGCCGACGACGTCTCGGTCGAGCGCCTGATCCTGCGCGACGGCGTCACCACCGCGACCGGCAACAACCTCGACAACGTCCTCCAGGGCAACGGGGGCGACAACGTCCTCTTCGGCGGGGGCGGGCGCGACACGCTCCGCGGCGGCGCGGGCAACGACACGCTGATCGGCGGCGCGGGCATCGACAACCTGTATGGCGGGATCGGCGCCGACACCTTCGTCCTCACCGCGACGACGGCCGACCGCGACATGATCCGCGACTTCGTCGCGGGCGAGGACACCCTCCAGATCAGCGCCTCCCTCTTCGGCGGCGGCCTGATCGCGGGGGACGAGCTCACGCCCGAGCAATTCGTGCTGAGCACCACGGGCCGGGCGACCTCGGCGACGGATCGGTTCCTCTATGTCGAGAGCAAGGGGCATCTCTATTACGATGCCGACGGCTCCGGCCGGGACGAAGCCCCGCAGCTCATCGCCGTCCTCACGACCAACCCCACCCTCACCGCCGCGCATTTCGACATCGTCATCTGAGCGGGCGGGCGGCGGCGGGACGGGCTTCGCTGCAGCATCGGCGAGCGCGCTACGAGAGCAGCTCGCCGAGGCTTGGCGCGAGCGTCGAAATCGCCGATCGGCCGCCCCGCGAGAGTTCTGTAAAACGGACGGCCGGAAGCTGAGACGGGTTTCCAAGAATCCGGGACTTTGATAGCGAGCGAAGACGACAGCTTCGCCGGCTCGGCGAGCTTCGCAGCCGTTCGAATTACCGGAAGCCCACGGCCCGCCCGGTGGTCCTGGAGAAAACCCCTTCATGAGACATCGCTTCCTCGCTGCCGCCGCCTTCGCGCTGGGCGGCATCGCCGCGTCTGCCGCGGCTCTGGCCGGTCCGACCGTCGATAAGATCCGCGCGAGGGGTGAGCTCGTCTGCGGCGTGAGCCAGGGCTCGGCCGGCCTGTCGCTGCCCGATTCGAACGGGCGGTGGTCGGGGCTCGACGTCGATTACTGCAAGGCGCTCGCCGCCGCCGTTCTCGGCGCCGCCGACAAGGTGCGCTTCGTTCCCGTGAGCTCGGCGCAGCGCTTCGCCGTCCTGCAGAACGGCGAGATCGACGTCCTGTCCCGCAACACGACCTGGACCTCGACCCGCGACGCCTCGCTCGGCGTCTCCTTCGTCGGCACGATCTTCTATGACGGCCAGGCCTTCATGGTGCCGAAGAAGCTCGGGGTCACGAGCGCCAAGCAGCTCGGCGGCGCCACCGTCTGCGTGCAGCCCGGCACGGTCAACGAGCAGAACCTCGTCGACTACTTCTCGGCCAATGGCATGAAGTTCAAATCGGTGGTGATCGAGAGCCTGCCCGAGCTGGAATCGGCCTTCTATGCCGGTCGCTGCGACGTCTACCTGTCGGACGCCTCTACCCTGTCGGCGAGCCGCGCCTCGCGGGCGGGGAAGGTCGAGGATTTCGCGATCCTGCCCGAGCGCATCACGAAGTCCCCGCTGTCGCCCGTCGTGCGCGCGGACGACGCGCAATGGTTCGCCGTCGCGCGGTGGACGCTGAACCTCTTGATCGAGGCCGAGGAACTCGGCGTCACGAGCGCGAATGTCGAGGCCCAGAAGCAGTCGAAGAACCCGTCGGTGCAGCGGCTTCTCGGCGTCTCGCCCGGCATCGGGAAGGCCTTCGGCCTCGACGAGAGCTGGGGCGCCCGCGTGATCGCGAGCGTCGGCAATTACGGCGAGATCTTCGATCGCAACCTCGGTCCCGCGACCAAGCTCGGCCTCGAGCGCGGGCAGAACGCGCTCTGGAACAAGGGCGGCCTCCTCTACTCGCCCCCCTTCCAATGATCGGCCGCGCCGCCCTCGCAGGGCGGCGCCGCACGGCTCTCGCGATCCTCGCTCTGGCGGCGGCCCTCGTCGCCGCAGCGACGCTGGGACCGGGGCTGTCCTCATCCTGGTCCCTGCTGCGCCTCGACTTTCTCTGGGAGCGGGCGGGATTTCAGATCGCCGAGTCGCCGCTCCATGTCGAGGCGAGCGATCCCGTCTGGCGCGTCCTGCTGGCGGGCCTCGCGAACACGCTCGTCGCCGCACTCTCGGCCGCCGCGCTCGCGCTGCCGATCGGCATCGTGCTCGCGCTCGCGAGAAGCGCGTCCGTGAGGCCGATCGCCTGGCCCGCGACCGTGCTGGTGGAAGCGATCAGGAACACGCCCGTCCTGCTGCAGCTCTTCCTCTGGTACGCGATCGTCACTCAGACGCTGCCGGGGCCGAGGCAGGCGATCGAAATCCTGCCGGGAATCCTCGTCTGCAACCGCGGCCTCTTCCTGCCCTGGCCGACTGCGCAGGGGATCGAATGGCCGCACCTCTCCGGCTTCAACATCACCGGCGGCCTGTCGCTGTCCCCGGAGCTCACGGTGCTGGTCGGTGGGCTCGCGCTGTTCCACGGCTGTTATCTCGCCGAGATCTTCCGCGCCGGAATCCGGGCCGTGCCGCTCGGCCAATGGAACGCGGCGCGGGCGCTCTCCTTCGGACCCTGGCTGACGTTCCGCCGGATCGTGCTGCCTCAGGCGCTCGGCTTCGCGACGCCGTCCGTCGCCGTCCAGGTCCTCGGCCTGCTCAAGAACACCTCCCTGGCCGTCGCGATCGGCTTTCCCGATTTCGTCGGCACGCTCGCGACCGTCGTGAACCGCAACGGCCGCGCCCTCGAAGGGCTGCTGATCACCGCGATCGTCTTCCTCGCCGTCAACGTCCTTCTCGGCCTCGTCGTTGAACGCATCGCACCGAAGGCGGCGGGACGGCTTTCGGTCGAACCGCGCATCGCGGCGGAGCCCCGCCGCTGGACACTCGTCGAGGTCGCGATCGCGCTCCTCGTCGCGGCGCTCCTCGCGAGCTGGGTGTGGGCCGCCTTGCGCTGGGCCCTCGTCGACGCGGTCTGGTCGGGGCCGCCGGGCGCCTGCGCGGATGCGGCAGGCGCCTGCTGGGCGGTGGTCGCCGAGAAGGCCCGCCTTCTTCTCGTCGGGCTCTATCCGGCGGGCGAGACATGGCGTCCGGCCCTCGCGGCGCTGCTCGTTCCCGCCATGCTGCCGGTCCTCTGGATCGGACGAGGGCGGCCCGCGATCGTCTTCGGCGGCGCCGCGTTCGGCTTGCTGGCCCCGCTCTGGCTCCTCGGCGGCGGCCTCGGCCTGCCGGTGGTCCGGAGCGATCTCTGGGGCGGCCTCTCGCTGACGGTGTTCCTCTCGGCGGTGGTGGCAGGGACGGCATCGGCCGCGGCGCTCGCCCTCGCGGTCGCGCGCATGTCGCCGTCGCCCGGCCTCGCTTGGCCAGCCCGCATCGTCATCGAGGTCTTCCGGGCGGTCCCGCTCGTCACGATCCTCCTCGCGGCGGACCTCCTCCTGCCGCAACTGGCGCCGGCCGCCGCGGACGTGCCGAAGCTGTTCCGGGCCTTCGTCGCGGTGGCCATCCTCGCGACGGTGAACCTCGCGGAAGTCCTGCGCGGGGCCCTGCGCTCGGTCCCGGAAGGCCAATGGGCCGCCGCGCGGGCGCTGGGCCTGTCCGAGCGCGCCGCCTTCGTCAGCGTGATCCTGCCGCAGGCGATCCGGATCGCGACGCCGGCGGCCGTGAACGTCTATGTCGCAGCGATCAAGGACACCTCGCTCGTCGTCATCGTCGGCATCTTCGACCTGACGGGCGCCGCGAAGGCCGCCGTCGCGGATCCTGCCTGGATGCGCTACGCGACGGAGGTCTATCTCGTGCTCGCGGCGACCTATTTCTCGCTCTGCTTCCCGATCGCGCGGTTCGCCCGCCGCCTCGAGCGTCAGGCGGATTCGGCGAGCCCGTCGAGGAAGCGATCGATATCGGCCTCGTCGTTGTAGACATGCGGGGCGACCCGGATCGCCCCGTTCCGCGCGCTGACATGGATGCCGCGCTCGGCGAGCCGGCCGGCGATCGCCCCCGCATCCGTCCCGTCCCGGCGCAGGCCCACGAGATGCGCTGCGACGCGGTGGGCGGGCGGAGCCGAGAAGCCGAGCCGGGCCGCACCCTCGATCAGGCGGCCGGCGAGCGGCCGCAGATAGGCCGAGATCCTCTCCGCGCCCCAGCTGGAAAGAAGGCGCATGCCGGCGATGCCCATGGGAAGCGTCACGAAATTGCTACGCTCACCCATGTCGTAGCGGCGGGCGCCGTCCATGAAGCGGAGCTCGCGCCCGTAATGGTTGGTGATCGTATCGGCCCCCAGCCGCGAGAAGGTGTGTTCCTCGAGCGGAATGCCGGCCTGCCTTTCGGGATCGACGTAGAGAAAGGCGAGGCCGTAGGGGCCGAGCAGCCACTTATAGGTCGGGAAGACGAGGAAATCCGGCCGGATCTCCGCCAGTGGGAAGGGCTGCACGCCGATCGCCTGCGTCCCGTCGACGACGAGGCTGGCCCCGACCGTATCCGCGGCACGGCGGATGGCGGCGAGGTCGAGGATCGCGCCGTCGTTCCAGTGGAGCGGGGTGAGGGACAGGACGGATACGCGCGGCAGGTCCCGGCTCGCGATCCGCTCGAGGATCGCAGCGGTCCAGTCGTGATCGGCGGGCCGCGGAATCTCGTGGTGGACTGCCCCCGCCGCCTCCGCCGCACGGATCCAGGCATAGACCGGGGACGGATGCTCCTCGGCGATGGTGACGACGGCCGTCCCGGCCGGCAGAGGCAGGTTCCGGCAGGCGGTGGCGATGCCGTAGCTGGCTGAGCCCACGATGGCGATGTCGCCGGGCCTGCAGCCGATCAGGCTCGATGCGGCGACGCGCGCCTCCTCCACGATGTCGTAGAAGCTCGCCCGCGACAATTCCCAGGGCGCGGCCTTCCGCTCGACGCCCGCGGCTCCGGCCTCGCGGACGGGCCGCGGGATCGGCGAGACGCCCGCCGCGTTCAGGTAGGTGATGCCGTCAGGGATCCCGAAGAGATCGGTCCGCCCAAAACCCGGTTGATGCTCGCCCATGTCAGTCCCTGCTCACGGCGACATCGTCATCCGCCCCGGCTCCAGAGCCGCGCCGCGAGGCGCGCAGCGGCATCGAGGAGGAAGCCGAGGAGCCCGATGACGAGAACGGTCGCGGTCAGCTCGTCATAGGCGAGACGATCGCGCGTATCGAGGATGAAGTAGCCGAGCCCGGCCGAGACCCCCAGCATCTCGCAGGGGACGAGCACGATCCAGACGATCCCGATGGCCAGCCGGAGCCCCGTCAGGATCTGCCCGAGGATGCCCGGCAGGATGACGCTGCGCAGCGTCTCCCAGCGCGTCGCCGAGACGCTCTGCGCCACCTGCAGCCATTGCGGATCGAGCTGGCGCACGCCGGCGGCGGTGTTGAGGAGGATCGGCCAGACGGCCGCGAAGGCGAGGAGGAAGTAGATCGGCCGGTCGCCGACGCCGAACAACATCACGGCGATGGGCATCCAGGAGAGCGGCGAGATCATCCGCAGGAACTGGAAGGACGGCGCCGTCGCGGCGTCGACGAGCCGGAAGCGCCCGACCGCGAGGCCGAGCGGCACGCCGATGGCGAGGGCGACGGCGAGACCGACCGCGACGCGGCGAAGGCTCGTCGCGATGTGAAGCGCCAGATCGGGGCCACCGACGAGCTTGGCGAGAGCCGCGAAGGCCGCGAGCGGCGAGAAGCGCCGCACGAAGCTCGCCGGGGCCGGAAGAAGCTCCGTCCCGACCCACCAAGCGAGGAGCAGCGCGGAGAGGCCACCGATCGCGAGGAGCACCGGGACCAGGCCATCGGCGCGCAGCCTCCGGCGCTCCCCGATCGCCGGGCCCACCCGCGACGGTGCGGCGAGCGCCGCACTCACGCCGAGATGACCTCGTCGCGCTGGAAGCTCTCGGCGAGCCCGAACGCGGCGAGGCCGCCTCTCTTCGCCAACGCCTTCTTCACGAAGCTGTCGTCGACGAGGTCGCGCGCGGCGAAGGCGGGGTCGAGATCGGCCAGGAAGCCGCGCTCGCTTTCGATCAGCGTGCCCTTCAACTGGCGGACCAGCTCCTCCGTGTAGCTCGGGAAGGGATAAGGCTGGAAGTCGATCCGCCGTTCGCGCCAGGCCGGATTGCGGATCGCGCCGGAGGCGACATAGGCCGCGTCGTCCGTCTGCGGAGGAGCGAGCACCTTCTCCAGCACGGCCTTGGTGTGGGGCGTGTAGCGGTTCGGGTCGTCCTTCGAGAGGAGAGCGGCCGTCTCGGCCCGGTTCTGCCGCGTCCAGAGCTGCGCCTTGACCATGGCGTCGACGACCTTCTGGGACCAGTCGGGCCGCTGCGAGAGGTCGCGCTCATGCATGAAGACGACGCAGCAGGCGTGATCCTTCCAGACGTCGCCCGTGAAGCGCAGCACCTTGCCGACGCCGAGCGCCTCCGCCGCCGCGTTGAAGGGCTCGGCGACGATGTAGCCGGCGATCTGCCCCGAGCCGAGGGCCGGCACCATGTCGGACGGCGCCATGATGACGAGGTTGACCTCGTCGGGGGCCGGGCTCGCCTTCTTGGTGACGGGCTTGAGGCCGTTCTCGCGAAACAGCGCCTGCAGAACGACGTTGTGGATCGAATACCAGAACGGGATGGCGACCGTCTTGCCGCCGAGATCCTTCACGCTCGCGATCCCGGGCGCGGCGGTGAGGCCCGACCCGCCCGTGTGGTTCCAGGCGACGACCTTCGCGGGCGCCTTGCTGCCGAACCGAGCCCAGATCGTCATCGGCGACAGGAGGTGGACGACGTTGACCTGCCCGGAGATGAAGGCCTCCAGCACCTGCGCCCAGCTGCGCAGCAGCACCGGCTTGTCGGCCTTCAGGCCCTCCGCCTCGAAGAAGCCCTTGCCGTGGGCGACCAGCAGCGGCGTCGCATCGGTGATCGGCAGGTAGCCGATGCGCACCGGCGCATCGGGCTCCTGCGCCCGTGCCTCGTAGGCGCGCAGGAACGGCGCCGCGCCCGCGGCGGTGAACAGGGCCGCAAGCCGCATCATGTCGCGGCGGGAGACGTCGTCGTCAGACAGCATGGTCGAGCTCTCGTCTGCGGCTGCGAAGGCCGCGCATGGTGGTCAGGATGTCGATCCGGAGGGCGCCGAGTTCGGCGATCAGGTCGTGGCGGGGATGCGGGAGGGCGACCGGCCAGGCGCCGATCGGCGCGGCCGGGCTGCCGCCCAGAAGGATGATGCGATCCGAGACGAGGAGCGCTTCGTCGATGTCGTGCGTGACCAGGACGATCGCGGTGCCGAGATCGGCGACGACCTTGAGGATCAGCTCCTGCATCTCGCCGCGCGTCACCTCGTCGAGCGCGCCGAAGGGCTCGTCGAGGAGCAGTGCCTCGGGTTTGCGGGCGAGGCACCAGGCGAGCGCGGCGCGCTGGGCCATGCCACCGGACAGGGCCGCGGGCCGCAGATGGCGCGCATGGTCGAGACCGACCTCGGCGATGGCGGCGTCGATCCGCGCCGTCATCTCGCCGGGAGCGAGCCGCGGCTGGCGCCTGAAGTCGAGCCCGAAGGCGACGTTCCGCTCGAGGGTCAGCCAGGGCAGAAGACCGGGGCTCTGGAAGGCGAAGGCCACCCGCGGATGGGCCCCGCGGAGCGGGGCGCCGCCGACCGACACGCTGCCGCCCGTCGGCGCCTGCAATCCGCCGAGCACCCGCAGGAGGCTCGATTTGCCCGCGCCGCTCGGCCCGAGGATCGTGACGATCTCGCCGGCCTCGATTTCGAGATCGATGCCGGCGAAGACGGGGCGCGCGGCGTCCGGATAGCGCAGCGACAGGCCCTCTGCGGACAGCAGCGGAGCCGTCATCAGGCGGCACCCTGGTCGTGCGGCGTCAGGGCCCCCTTCAACTGGACGAGGCTCGGCGTGATGACCGGGATGAAGGCCGCCTCGCGATAGCGACGCGCGAAGCCGGAGCCGAAAGCCGTCAGATACGCGCGTCCGCCCGAGGCCTGCAGCTCGAGCGCGACCGCCTCCGCCGCAATCGCGGCGAGCCCGATCCGGATGCGGAACAGGGCCGCCGCCTGGCCGCGGAAGAGGCCCGAGCGCAGACCGCTGCGAAGGGCCTCCGCATCCGCCGCGAGCCGCGTTTCGAGCTCTGCGATGGCGGGCGCGAGCACGGAGCGGCCGGCGCCGATGGCCTCGCGCGCTTCGCGCAGGGAGCGCCGCGCGAGGCCGATCGACATGCCGCATTGCAGGCCGAGGAAGGCCGGCCGCACCTGCGGCAGCCAGCCGGCGGCATCGGGGTGGATGACCCGCTCCGCATCGAGGCGGACGCTCGCGACCGAGAGAGCGGCCGTGTTCGTGGAGCGCAATCCCATCAGGCCGAGATCGGGCGAGCGCACGAGCCCCTCGTCATCCCCGGCGAAGGAGACGCAGAGGATGCGCCCATCCTCTCCCTCCGCGACGCCCGCGACATGGAAGCCCTCGGGACGCAGGTTCGTGACCCACGGCATGCGCCCGTCGAAGACGATCGCGCCGCGATCGGCGCGCGCTCGGATCTGCAGCTCCTCCAGACCCGACAGGAACTTCATCGCGTTCGAGAGCCCCGTCGCTCCGGCGAGGCGGCCGGAGACGAGATCGGGCGCGAGCCGGTCGCGCAGGGCGGCGTTCGGGCTCTGCAGGAGATATTCGAGGTAGGTCCGCTGCGACCAGAAGACGAAACCCGCCGCGAGCGAATGGGCGGAGACACCTGCCACCGCCTCGACGGCATCGGCGATGTCGCCCTCCCCTCCGAACGGCCCGGCGCCGATCGCCAGCACGCCGGCGGCACCGAGGGCCGGCAGGACCGTCGATGCCGGCACGGAGCCGTCGTCGAGACCCTCCGCGGTCTCGTCGAGCCACGCCGTCAGCGCGTCGATCCCGGTGGTCGCGGGGGCGAGAGAGGGGCTCATTCCGCCGCCGCGGCCACGGGACCGTTCCAACGGTAGGGCTCGAGCTGGGCGTTCAGGTCCGGCTCGCCGAGGTTGTTGGCGAAGTTGCACAGCGTCGCGAGGCTCACGCCGAGAACGACCTCGAGCGCCGCCGCATCGTCGAAGCCCGCGGCCTTGAAGGCGGACAGCTCGCTCTCCGAGACGCGCCCGCGCCGCGCGATGACCGCCTCGGTGAAGCGGGCGACGGCATCGAGCCGCGCATCCGGAACGGTCCGGCTCCCGCGCAAGGCGTCGACGACGTCCGGGGTGAGACCGAGCTTCTTGTAGGCGATGGCCGTGTGGCCGGCGACGCAGAAGCCGCAGCCATGAATCGCCGCCGCGGTGATCTGCACGGCCTCGCGCGCGGCGAGATCGAGCGACGCACGCGCATTGATGCCGGAGACCGTGAGGTAAGTCTCCAGAGCCGCCGGCGCGTTGGCGAGGACGCGAAGCAGGTTCGGTAGGTAGCCGTTGGCCTGCTCGGCCTTGGTCAGAAGTGGCTTCGCAGCATCAGGAGCATCGTCGATCGAGCGAAGTGCAAGACGAGACATATCAACCATCCACAAACAGATATTGCCACTTTTTACGGCAATCGATCGGATTGGTCGAGCAGTAAATCGATCTGATCTAGATGTCGATATGCGCTTACACACCATCGAGCTCGGTAGTACTTTCGTATTCCGATCCGATCGAGATGTGAAAATTTCTTCTCTTAGTTCAACGAGCAGCAGAAAAGATGTCTCGCGCATCGCACGAAGGCCGTCTCGGCCGGCTTCGGCGCAGCCCCGCGCCGATCGCCGGATCCGCGCGGGACCGTCCCCGGAATGGCGCTCGTTCGCGAGATCGGGAGAGGCTCGTCGATCGCCTCAGACGCGCACCGAGGTCTCGAGCGCCGATATCTCCCGCCGCAGCCATCCATCGAAGATCGACGCTTCGGACGCGTTTCGCAGGCTCGACGACCGGATGAGATAATACGAGAGGTTATCGATGACCTGCGAGGCGTCGGAGAGGGCGGGCACGAGCTCGCCGCTGCGAAGCTCCTCGCTCGCCAGCACGTCGCTCTCCAGCACGACGCCGAGGCCCTGCTTGGCAGCCTCGATGGCCATGGCCGACCGGTCAAGCCAGAGTTCGTGGGCGGGATCGACGACCTCGCCCTCGAAGCGGCGGAAGAAATCCGTCCACGTGACCGGCGTGTTGGAGTGGATGAGCGTCGCTCTCGCGAGATCGCCGAGCTGCGCGAGGCCCAGCTCGGCCTTGAGCTTCGGGCTGCAGAGCGGCCTCAGGCGCTCCACGAGAAGCGGTTCGACGAGCTTCAGGCCCGGCGGGATCGGCGCGTGGGCGATGGCGATGTCGTAGCGGTTGGCTTCCAGCTCGTGCGTGTGCAGGGTCGCCAGCCGCACGCGGAAGGACGGATTGGCCTTCAGGAAGGTTTCGAGCCGCGGCTGCAGCCATTTCACCGAGAAGCTGTTCGGCACCGCGATGGTCAGGTAGCCGCCCTGCGATTGCGGGGCGACGAGGCTGGTCGCCTCGGCGATCGCGCCGAAGGCGCGCTCGAGTTCGCGCGAATAGATCCGCCCGGTCCCCGTGAGCATGGCGCGGCCGGCGTGACGCTGGAAGAGCGGGATGCCCAGGAAGTCCTCGAGCTGCTGGACGTGGTGCGACACGGCGGAGGTCGTCAGGCCGATCTCGGCGCCGCCCCGGGTGAAGCTCTCGTGACGCGCCGCGGCCTCGAAGGCGATGAGCGACTTCAGCGGCGGCAAGCGAGGCCGGCGCAGGGTCGATGTTGAATTTGGCTCAACGGCTCCTGGCTTTTTTGAATTGGCGCTCATCGGAGATCCTGCCGTACGCTCGAAGCCAAGTCGTCAAGGCGATTTGCATGCCACCGGCCTGCAGACACCAGGGGGAATTCGCTCGGACCGTTTGAAGGTGTCTGCATGACGGATCGAGACATCGTGGCCGGCCCGTCGCAATCCGCAAACGACGACGCGACAGCGCAGACAGGAGCCACGGCCCGATGACGACCGGTTGGAATTCGATCCAAGGCATCGAGCGGTCGATGATCGCCTCCGACGGCATCCGCTATCATACCGTGCGCGCCGGCAACGGCACACCCGTCGTCCTGCTCGCCGGCTTCCCGCAGAGCAGCTACGCTTGGCGACGCGTCCTGCCCCTGCTGGCGCCCCACCACACCGTCGTCGCCATCGACCTGCCGGGCCAGGGCGACAGCGACAAACCGATCGATGGCTACGACACGAAGACCACGGCGGAGCGTCTGCGCCGGCTGATCCGGGAGCAGCTCGGCTTCGACCGTTTCTTCCTCGTCGGGCACGACATCGGCTCCTGGGCAACCTATCCGTACGCTGCGACCTATGGCGAGGATCTCTCCGGCTGCGTCCTCCTCGACGGCAACATCGCGGGCGTCACCCTTCCGGCGACGCTCACGGTCGGTCCCGAGAACTGGAAGAGCTGGCACTTCCTCTTCCATCCCGTCCCCGACCTCCCCGAGATCCTGATCACGGGGCGGGAGCGCGCCTATCTCGAGTGGTTCCTGTTCCGGAAGACCGCCAATCCGGCCGCCACCTACAGCGAGGCCGACCTCGCCGAATATGAGCGCTGCCTCAAGCAGACCGGCAACCTGCGGGGCGCGCTCGCCTATTACCGCGCGGTCTACGAAAACATGGCGCACAACGCCCATCTGCCGCGGGTCACCGTGCCGATGCTGGCGCTCGGCGGGCAGACGGGATCGGCTCCCAATCTCTACGAGGCGCTGCGTCCGCTTGGAGATCGCGTCGAGGGCGGCGTGATCGCCGATTGCGGTCATTTCATCCCGGAAGAAAAGCCGGATGAACTGGCCGCGCTGATGCTCGCCTTCTTCGCCGCGCACGGCACCGGCGGGGCGGCGTGAGCCTCGCCTCCACCCCTGCCGCCGCTCTCGCGCCCCCCGCCATGGGCCGAGTGGCGGCCGCGTCCTGGCGGACGCGCTTCGAAGGCCAGACCGGCCTCCTGCTGCTGTCGCCGGCGGTGCTGTTCGTCACGGTCCTCCTGATCGTTCCGACCCTCGAGATGCTCTCGGCCAGCATCCAGACCCAGGACGTCGCAGGATCGATCGGGCGACCGTTCACGGCGCGCCACTTCGTCCGGCTCGTCGAGGTGCCGCTCTACCGGGACGTGCTCGTCGCCACCCTGCGCATCGCCGCGACGACCGCGCTCCTGGCGGCCGTGATCGGGTTTCCGATCGCCGCCGTCATCGCCCGGGGCCATCCGACCGCGGCACGCTGCGTCAACATCATCATCGTCATGCCGCTCGTCGTCAGCATCGTGGTGCGGGCCTATGGCTGGCAGCTGATCCTCGCGAACGGCCCGAACGGCGTCGTCAACGTCGTGGGCTCCTGGCTCGGCTTCGGGCGCGTGTCCGTGCGCATGCTCTACACGGAAGCGGCCGTGGTCGTCGGCTCGCTCCACGTGTTCCTGGCCATGATGGTGCTGCCGCTGGCCTCCTCGCTCGCGCGCATTCCCCGGAGCCTCGAGGAGGCCGCCCGGACGCTCGGCGCCTCGAGCCTGCGCATCTTCTGGAAGGTCACGCTGCCGCTCTGCCTGCCGGGCCTGTCGGTCGGGCTGACGCTGGTCTTCACGCTGACGGCGAGTTCCTTCGTCCTGCCGGTGATCCTCGGTGGCAACAAGTCCCAGATGCTCGGCCAGTTGCTGGAGCAGCAGGCGACGGCGGTGTTCGACTGGCCGTTCAGCGCCGCCATCGCGATCGTCATGGTGGTCATGATCTTCGCCGTGAACGCGCTGTCGTTGTGGTTCATCCGCCGCCAGCTCAACGCCGGCGCGATCGAGGCCCAGTCATGAGCGCGGACGAGCGCATGGCCGGCCCCTGGGCCGTCGCCGCCTATGTCGTCACGGCACTCGCGATGCTGTTCATCCTGGCGCCGATCCTGGTCACGATCGCGCTCTCGATCTCCGACAGCCCCTTCGTGACCTTCCCGCCGAAGGGCTTCACGCTCGGCTGGTACGCCAAGGTCCTGACCGACGAATACTTCCTGACCTCCCTCGTCACGAGCATCGAGATCGCGGCATGCGCGACCTTGGCGGCCCTGATCCTCGGCGTTCCCGCCGCCTACGCGGTCGTTCGCCATCCCTTCGCCGGATCGGGGGTCCTGCAGGAGGTCGTGCTCTCGCCGCTGATCTTCCCGGTGCTGATCACGGGCCTCGTGCTCGTGAAGTTCTTCGCCGGCTGGGGCATGCAGAACGCCTTCCCCAACATGATCCTGGCGCACACCCTCGTGACGCTCCCCTATGTCGTGCGCACGGTCGCCGCGAGCCTCATCCTGTCGGACCGCTCCCTCGACGAGGCGGCGCGCACGCTCGGCTACGGCCCTCTCCAGACCTTCTTCCGGGTCACCATTCCGCAGATCGCGCCAGGGCTCGCGGCCGGAGCGCTGTTCGCCTTCATGGTCTCGCTCGACAACTTCCCGATCTCGATGTGGCTCATCGACGCCCGGACGGTCCCGGTCCCCATCATGCTCTTCCAGAGCATGTCGCGCCTCTTCGATCCGTCCATCGCCGCCATGTCGGGGGTGATGATCCTGATCGGCACGCTCGCCGTGCTGTGCCTCGAGAAGCTCGTCGGCCTGCGACGCGCGATGACCATGTGACCGGAAGGGGAAGAACATGACCACACGGACAACGCGGCGAAGCTTCATCACGGCGGCCGGCGCCGGCCTCGCCCTGCCGGCCATCGGGTCCGGCCGGGCCACGGCCCAGGGCCGCTCGATCAGCGTCGGGACCTATAACGGGCCGATGGCGGAGTTCATCCGCCGTCAGGTCATCCCGAAATTCGAGGCCGATCTCGGCTGCAAGGTCTTCCTGACCGAGGGCTTCACGCTGGCGAACGTGGCGCTGCTTCGCCAGCAGAAGGCGCGGCCCACCTACAGCGTCATGATGATGGACGATGCCGGCATCCCGATCGCCAAGGCGGAAAGCCTGATCGAGACCCTCGACCCGGCCCGCATCCCGAACCTCAGGAACGCGCTGCCCCGATACATCGTCAACGACAATTTCGGTGTCGCCTTCTCGGTCTCGATCTGCTCGCCCTTCATCAATTCGGCGAGCTTCCAGCCGGTGAAGAGCTACGCGGAGCTGTGGGACAAGAAGTTCCGCGGCCGCCTGCTCATGGTCTCGCCCAAGCAGGGCACCAGCATCATGGTGCTGATCGCCGCCGCCGCGGTTGCGAGCGGCAAGCCGCTCAAGGAGGCGCAGTACCTGATCGACAAGGGCTTCGACGCGATGGCGGAGCTCAAGCCCAACATCATGACCATCTACGACAACAACGTCACGGCCATCCTGCAGGTCGCGCAAGGCGAGGCCGATGCGGGCGTGGTCGAATTCTCGAAATACATCGCCCCCTATACGGTCAAAGGCGCGACCGTGGAGCAATGCTACCCGAAGGAGGGCGTCTTCGGCGGCATCAACTGCATGACGCTCGTCAAGAACGCCCCCGACCGTGAGCTCGGCGAGGCCTTCATCAGTCGCATGCTCGATCCGGTCGTGCAGAAGGGGCTCGCCGAGGAGGTCTACGCCGCCCCGACCGTGCGCGACGTGACCCTGGATCCGAAGATCGCGCCCAGGGTCGCGTATCCGGAGAAGCGCATCGACGAACTCGACCTCTGCATGATCGACTGGGGCTTCATCAATCCGAAGCGCGGGGAGATCGTCGAGAAACTGAACCGCATCCTCGGGGCCTGAGCGATGCGAACCGCGCCGATGGACGTCGAGATCCGAGGGCTGACCAAGGCCTACGGATCGACCCTCGCCGTCCAGGACCTCACCTGCTCGATCGGGAAGGGCGAGATGATCGCCTTCCTCGGCCCGAGCGGCTGCGGCAAGACGACGGCGCTCCGCATGATCGCGGGGCTCGTCACACCGACCGCAGGCGAGATCGAGATCGGAGGCCGGTCGATCTCCGGCCTGCCGGTGCACCGGCGGAACATCGGCATGCTGTTCCAGAGCTACGCGCTGTTCCCTCACCTGACGGTCGCCCAGAACATCGCCTTCGGCCTCCAGGCCCGCAAGCTCCCGCGGGACGAGATCGCGCGTCGCGTCAGGGAGGGGATGCGGCTGACGCGGCTCGAGGCCTTCGCCGACAGGCTGCCGTCCGGCCTGTCGGGCGGCCAACAGCAGCGGGTGGCACTGGCGCGCGCGCTCGTGATCGAGCCGAGCGTCCTGCTCCTCGATGAACCGCTGGGCGCCCTCGACAAGAACCTGCGCGAGGCGATGCAGATGGAGCTGCGCCAGATCCAACAGCGTCTCGGCATCACCAGCATCATCGTCACGCACGACCAGGACGAGGCCATGACGCTCGCCGACCGGATCGTCATCATGCGCGCCGGGCGCCTCGAGCAGGTCGGGGCGCCGGCCGAGGTCTACGGCAATCCGCGCTCCCGCTTCGTCGCGGAATTCCTCGGGACCGCGAACTTCCTGCACGGCACCGTCACCGCGAACCGGGACGGGGCGATCACCCTGAACGTCGCCGGCCACGCCGTGAGCGCTGCCGGAACGAGGGCCGCCCCCGGGGCTGCGGCCACCGTCTTCGT
Organism: Enterovirga rhinocerotis; assembly: GCF_004363955.1. Classification (GTDB taxonomy): domain Bacteria; phylum Pseudomonadota; class Alphaproteobacteria; order Rhizobiales; family Beijerinckiaceae; genus Enterovirga; species Enterovirga rhinocerotis. Next base: position 95,238 of record NZ_SNZR01000011.1, on the reverse strand, counting down.
GCGGCCGGAGGACGTCAGGCTCCGACCTGCGGGCGAGCCGCCGGCCGCGGAGGACCGCGACTGGAACCGGGTTCCGGCCACCGTCGAGAAGGTGACGTTTCGCGGCCCGGTCACCACCATCCACCTCGCACTGCCCTCCGGCGATACCTTCGTCGCGCTCCGCAAGAACGCGAAGGACCGTACCGTCGGCCCCGTCGCCGGCGACAGGATCGAGGCCTGCTGGCCGCCCTCCAGCGCCGGCCTGCTCGAGGAGGAGGCTCCGCCTTCGCGCTCCATGAACTGACCGCCGGCACGGCACGCCGCCGGTCGCCGTCCCGATCCCTTCCTGCCGTTGCCCGCCCAGATGCGGGGCGCGAGAGGCTCGACGATCCCATGTCCCCCTTCGCCATTTCCGTCGATATCGGCGGGACCTTCACCGACTTCGTGCTCCAGGATCGCGAGCGCCGCACGATCTTCACGGAGAAGGTGCTGACGACGCCGCACGCGCCCGAGGAGGCGATCTTCTCGGGCCTCGACCTCCTGTCGCGACGGGCCGGATTGCGGGCAGATGCCTGCGACCTCTTCCTCCACGCGACCACGATCATCACCAACGCGGTGATCGAGCGGAAGGGGAGAGACTTCGTCCTTCTGCACACGGAAGGCTTCCGCACGACGCTCGAGACCGGGCGTGAGCACCGCTACGACCTCACCAACCTGAAGCTCCGCTTTCCGGAACCGCTGACGAAGGAATCCCTGAAGCTCGCGGTCGCCGAGCGCGTCTCGGCGAAGGGCGAGATCCTCGGGGCGCCGTGCCGCGAGGCCGTGATGGAAGGGGTCCGGCGGCTTGTCGATGACACCGGCGTCACGAATTTCGCGATCTGCTTCCTGCATTCCTATCGCAACGATGCCAACGAGCGGGCGGTCCGCGACTGGATCGTCGAGCTCTATCCGGAGGCCTATGTCTCGATCTCCTCGGCGATCGCGCCGGCCCAGCGCGAATACGAGCGCTGGATGACCTGCGCGGTCAACGCCTACACGATGCCGATGCTGGCCGATTACGTGGGCCGGCTCGAACAGGGCCTGTCGGAGCGGGGCTTCCGCGGACGCGGACTGATGATGACCTCATCGGGCCTGCCGCTCTCCTTCGAACATTGCGTCCGCTACCCGGTCCGCCTGATCGAATCCGGCCCGGCCGCCGGGGTTCTGGCGGCGCGCGGGATCGCGGAGCGCAACGCGGATGCGGCGCGGGGCGCCGACTTCGCCAACATTCTCGCCTACGACATGGGCGGGACCACGGCCAAGGGCGCCTTCCTCACGGCCGGGGACGTGCATGTCCAATCGTCGCTCGAGGTCGACCGGGTCGGCGCCTTCGAGAGCGGCAGCGGCTTGCCCCTCGTCATCCCCGCGATCGACCTCATCGAGATCGGCGCGGGCGGCGGCAGCATCGCGGCCATCGACGAGCGCGGGGTCATCGCCGTCGGGCCACGCAGCGCCGGTGCCGATCCGGGTCCCGCCTGCTACGGTCGCGGCGGCACGCAGGCGACGCTGACCGACGCGAACCTGGTGCTCGGCCTGCTGTCGGAGCCGAACTTCCGAAACAGCGGCATCGAGGTCAGCACAGCGCTGGCGCGCCGGGCGATCGAGACGACGATCGCCTCGCCGCTCGGGATCAGCGTCGAGCGGGCCGCGCTCGGCATCCACAACACGATCAACGAGAACGTCGCCCGCGCCTTCCGCGTCCACGCGGCCGAACTCGGCATCGACTACCGGCGCTACACGCTCGTGACCACCGGCGGCTCCTCCTCCCTCCATGCGGTCTCCATCGCCCGCATCCTGAACATCCGGCGCGTCGTCTTCCCCTTCGGGGCCGGAGTGTCGTCGGCCTTCGGCCTGTTCATGGGGCAGGAGGGGATCGCGCTTCAGAAGACCCGACTGCTCCGGCTCGACCAGGCCACCGGCGCCGGAATCGCCGCGCAGGTCGACAGCATGATCGCCGCGGAGCGCTTCGCCTCCCTGCTCGCCCAGGGCAGCGCCGCGACGTCGCTGACGCTCGGCATGCGCTACGAGGGCCAGGGCTACGAGATCGCCGTGAAGCTCGGCTCCGACCGCCGCGCCTACGATCCCGCGGCGATCCAGGCCGCCTTCGAGGCGGAGTACCGCAAGGTCTTCGGCCTCATCTTCCCGGATTACACGATCGAGATCGTCCACTGGACGGTGGAGGTCTCGCGGGATCGCGCGATGTCCGAGCTCGACGGCTTCGGCTACGAGAACCTCCGCCAGGAAGGCGCCGCCGAGAAGGGCGCGCGAGCCGTCCTCGGCCGACCCGGCGGCGATCTGTCCGTCCCGGTCTTCGACCGCTACGCCCTCCGGCCCGGCGACGCGGTGCCGGGCCCCGCCCTCGTCGAGGAGAACGACACGACCATCTACATCCCGGCGGGCAGCCGGGCGGTCGTCGCCCCCTCGTTCGATCTCATCGCCGACCTGGAGGCGCAGCCATGACGTCGAAGACATCCAACGCCCGCTTCGATTCCGTCGATGTCGGCATCATCTGGTCGCGTCTCGTGTCGGTCGCGGACGAGATGGTCTCGGCGCTCGTGCGCACCTCGTTCTCGACCATGGTCCGGGAGAGCGGCGACTTCTCCGTCATGCTGTTCGACGGCCGCGGCAAGTTCCTGGCCCAGGGCGCCGTCGGCGTGCCCTCCTTCACCGGCACCGGTCCGAGCACGGTCCAGGGCATCCTCGAACTGATCCCGCCCGAGAGCCTTCGGGACGGCGACGTGGTGATCACCAACGATCCCTGGATCGGCACGGGCCACGTCTATGACATCAACATGCTGAAGCCGATCTTCTTCAAGGACCGGATCGTCGGATATTGCCTGACGGTCTCGCATCTCGCCGATGTCGGCGGCGGACCCGGCTACGGCGCGGATGCGCGGGACGTCTACGAGGAGGGCTTCTCGCTTCCCCCGATCAGGCTCTACGAGCAGGGCGTCCCCAACGCCTTCGTGATCGACTTCTTCAAGCGCAACGTCCGCTTCGCGGAGCTGGTGCTCGGCGACATCTATTCCAATGTCGCCTCCTGCAATGTCGGCGCCCAGGGCCTCCTCGACATCCTGGTCGAATACGACCTCGACGACATCGCGGAGGTCGCCGACGAGATCTTCGCGCTGACGCGGGCGGCGATCACCGAGAGGCTCCTCACCATCCCGACGGGCACCTTCGCGGCGACCCTGCCCGTCGAAGGCGTCGACGGCCTGCCGGAGATCACGCTCGCGGTGAAGATCACGGTGGCGAGGGACGGCTTCCGCTACGATTTCGAGGGCACGGGGCCGACGGTCGGTCGCGGCGTCAACGTGCCGATCTGCTATACGCGGGCCTATTGCTATTTCTGTTTCAAGGTCCTCGTCGCGCCCGCCATCCCGAACAACCAGGCGGTCCTCGACTTCGTCACGCTGTCGGCGCCCGACAACTGCATCCTGAACGCGCTGAGGCCGAACCCGACCGGGGCCCGGCACATCTTCGGCCACTACGTGGCCCCCCTCGTCTTCGGCGCGCTCGCCGAGGCCCTGCCGGGCGAGGTCCAGGCCGATTCCGGGATGATCTTCCAGGTCAATCTGCGCGGCCGCTCCCAGCTCGGGCGCGACTATTCCTACATTTACTTCACGCCCGGCGGCTACGGCGCCTTCGGCGACATGGACGGGCGCTCTGCCCTTCCGGGCCCTTCCAACATGATCGGGGGCTCGGTCGAGGTCTGGGAGGAGGATACGGGCTGCTTCTTCCTCCGCAAGGAGGTGCTGCCGAATTCGGGCGGCGCTGGCGAATTCCAGGGCGGCAACGGCCAGGTCTTCGCGCTGCGCAACGACACCGGGCGCCCCGTGGACGGTGCCTTCATGGCCTCGCGCACGCGCCTGGCCGCCCGCGGCTTCCGCGGCGGACGGCCGGGCGCACATCGCCGGATCTGGGTCGACGGCATCGAGCTGGACGCCAAGGCGCGCGTCACGCTCGCACCCGGTGGCGTGATCTCGGTCGAGGATTCCGGGGGCGGTGGTTTCGGCGATCCGGCAGCGCGTGACCCGAACCGCATCAGATCAGATCTGCAGCAAGGGCTTGTCACGCGCGATTGGGTTGTCGAGCATTACCCAGATCAGGCCTCGTCCATCTTCGCCGGATAGACGTTCACGTCTCGGATGCAAGCCGTCGACGATGCGGCCTCGTTCGCGCATTCGGGTCGGCGTCCATCCGAGGCTCCTGGAAGGAGGATGAAGGCGTCGCAACCTCATCTTCCCTCCAAAGCCTCGGACGACCGCCATCGCAACGACAGTTAGGCCGACGCGGCCTGGACGTCCGCCCAGGCGCCGTCGAGCGCCATCCGCGTCAGCCGGCCCATCTCGGCGATCTCGTCCTCGGTGATGATGAGAGGCGGCGAATAGGCGATCCGGCCTGGGGTGATGCGGAGGATGATGCCGGCCTTCCGCGCATGCTTCTCGATCAGCCCGGAGATGTTGACTTCCGGCCCGAAGCTCTTGCGCGTCGCCTTGTCCGCGACGATCTCGAGGCCGCCGATGAGGCCGACGCCGGTCGCATCCCCCACGAGCGGATGATCCTTGAGCGAATCCAGCATCCCGAGGAAGGCGGGCTCGAGCGACTTGACGCGCGAGACGATGTCCATCTCCTCGTAGATCTTCAGGACTTCCAGCGCGACCGCGCAGGCCACGGGATGCCCGGCATAGGTGAAGCCGTGCACGAAGGCGCCGATCCGGTTGCTCTCCTCCGTCATCACCCTGAAGATCTTCTCGTTGATCAGCAGAGCCGAGATCGGCAGCAGCGCCGCCGACAGGCCCTTGGCGCAGACGAGGAGATCGGGCTTGAGGTCGTAGACCTGGCTGCCCCACATCTCGCCCGTGCGCCCGAAGCCGCAGATGACCTCGTCGGCAACGAACAGGATGTCGTATTTCTTCAGGACGGCCTGGATCTTCTCGAAGTAACCCTTCGGCGGAGGCAGGGCGCCGGCATTGCCCTGGACGGGGTCGGCCCAGAACGCGGCGACCGTCTCGGGTCCCTCGCGCAGGATCGTCGCCTCGAGGGAATCGGCGAGGCGCTGCGAGAACTGCTCCTCGGTCTCGCCGGGCTTCGCCGACCGATAGTAGTTCAGGCTGTCGACATGGATGAAGCCGTCGAAAGGCAGGCCGAAGCTCTTGTGATAGGCCGGATTGCCCGTCATCGAGATCGTGACGCAGGTCGAGCCGTGGTAGCTTCCGGTCCGCGTGATGATCTTGCGGCGCTCGGGCTTGCCGAGACCATGCCAGTAGTACCAGACGATCTTGACGGCGCTGTCGTTCGCCTCGGACCCCGAGCATTGCAGCAGGACCTTCGACATCGGGACGGGGGCGATCTCCAGGAGCTTCTCGGAGAGATCGATCGCCGGACCGTGCGACTGGTGCCTGAAGATCGGGAAATAGGCGAGTTGCGTCATCGCGTCGTGGGCGACGCGCGCGACACGCTCGTTCTGGTAGCCGAGCGCGGCGCACCACAGGCCCGCGCCGCTGTCGAGATAGCGATTGCCCGCATCGTCGGTGACGTAGACGCCGTCGCCATGCGTGATGACCGTCGGCCCCGTCTCCAGATGCTTCAACAGGTTGGTCTGCGGGTGCAGGACCGAGGCCTTGTCACGCTCGCGATAGGTGGGGACGACGTGCTGGTTCATGATCCGATCCTGACCTCGCCGGAAGGCGGCCGTACCGGACGATAGGTACCGGCTGCCGGGGCGGATAGCTTTCATTCGATCTTGAGCCATCTCCGAACGAGATGGCTGATCGTCAGGTCGCGCCGCGTTCGCCCTGGCGCAGGATGTGGTCGAGAAGGGCCTGTTGCGGAGGCGCGAGCCCTCTCAGCGACCGTGCGCAGACCTGATGCTCGCGGTCCGCCCAGCCATCGGTGATCGCAAGCACGGCCAGGCCGAAACGGGGCGCGAAGATGCGGGCCGCGCTCTCGGCGACGATCCCGACCGCGAGGCCGCGCCCGACCAGGCTGCACACGGTGTCGTAGCCGTCCGCGAAGAGGCGCATCTTCAGGACGCGGTGATACGAGGCCGCCGCGCGGGTCAGGAGCATCGAGAGGGCTCCCTCGGTCGTCTGGCCGATGACCTCGTGATGAAGAATATCCGCCATCGACACCTCGTGTTTCGCGGCCAGCGGATGGTCCTGCATCGTCACGAGGACGAGCCGGTCCTGGAACACGGGCCGGCGCCAGAGGTCGATCGGGGGAACGTCTCCGACATAGATGCCGAGATCGGCCGCGTTCTGCCAGATCGCGCGGACGACGGCGGTGCTCGGACGCTCGTCGAGCTCGACCTCGACGCCCGGATGCGCCGCGACGAAATCGGCGACCACCGCGGGAACGAACTCGATCAGGGCCGTCTCGTTCGCGCAGAGACGAACGCGACCCGTCAGCCCCTCGCGCATCCCGGCGAGATCGGCCTCGAGCTGCATGGCTTCGTGGATCATCGCCCGCGCCCGTCGCAGGACGACGAGCCCAGCCGCCGTCGGCTCGACGCCTCGTCGATGCCGCACCAGAAGCGGCATGCCGATCTCGCCCTCGAGCTGCTGGATTCGCTTGCTGACGGCGGAGGGGGCGATCGCATGCTCCCTCGCCGCTTCGGCGATGCTTTCCTGCTCGATGGTGGTGACGAACAGCCGCGCCGTCGTGAGGTCGAGGTGCAGGATCCAGCGTCTCATGGGCCGGGGATCCTCACGCCCCGACGGCCGAGGGAGGCACCGGGCGGTTGATCACCTCCCGGATCGCGAAGCTCGACTGGATACGGGCGACACCCGGAAGACGCGACAGCTGCCTCCGGTGGATATCCTCGAAATCCTCGATGTCCCGGGCGAGCACGGTGACGAGGTAATCGTCCGTCCCGGACATGAGCAGGCAGCGCGCCACGCAGGAGCAGGCGGCAATCGCCCGTTCGAACGCATCGAGGGCTTCGTCCGCCTGGCTCTGAAGGCTGATCCGGACGATCACGGTCGTCGAGAGGCCGAGCCGTTTCGGGTCGAGGACGGCTTGATGCCCCGCGACGATCCCGGCGTCCTCCAGGATCTTGATGCGCCTTGCGCAGGAGGTCGGCGAAAGGCCGATCCGCTGACCCAGGGCGACATGACTGATCCGGGCGTCCCGCAGCAGCTCTCGGAGAATGGCGCGGTCGAGACGATCGAGGCCGACGGAATCCTGCGTCATCGAGCACCTTTGCGCCGCTTTCGGCCGCAAGTGAAGTCCATGAGCGATACTTTGCCGGAACGCGTCACGCCGACGAGACTAGAGTCATGACGTTCATAAGGCGAGGCTTACGATGCTGATTGGTGTCCCCAAAGAAATCAAACCGCATGAATACCGGGTCGGCCTGACGCCCGACTCGGTTCGCGAATATGTGGCGGCTGGGCATGAGGTCGTGATCGAAACCGGCGCCGGCGCGGGCATCGGCAGCGGCGACGAGGATTACCGTCGCGCCGGCGCCACGATCGCACCGGATGCCGCCACCGTCTTCGCGCAGGCGCAGATGATCGTGAAGGTCAAGGAACCTCAGCCCGAGGAATGGGCGCGCCTTCGGCAGGGCCAGATCCTGTTCACCTACCTCCATCTCGCCCCCGATCCGGAACAGACCAAGGGCCTCCTGGCCTCCGGCTGCACCGCGATCGCCTACGAGACCGTCACGGACGAGCGGGGCCATCTGCCACTTCTCGCCCCGATGAGCGAAGTCGCGGGCCGTCTCGCCATCGAGGCCGCCGGAACCGCCTTGCGCCGCTTCAACGGCGGACGCGGCCTGCTTCTCGGCGGCGTTCCCGGCGTCAGGCCGGCACGGGTCGTCGTGATCGGCGGCGGCGTCGTCGGCACCCACGCCGCACGCATGGCCCTGGGGCTCGGCGCCGAGGTCTCCATCCTCGATCGCTCGATCCCGCGCCTGCGGGAACTCGACGAGTTGCTCGGCGGCCGCGCCCGCACGCGCTACTCGACCGTGGCATCGATCGACCAGGAGATCGCCGAGGCCGACGTGGTGGTGGGCGCCGTGCTGGTGCCCGGAGCGGCCGCGCCGAAGCTCGTCACGCGGGCGGCCCTCGGGAGCATGAAACGCGGCGCTGTCCTCGTCGACGTCGCGATCGATCAGGGAGGCTGCTTCGAGACCTCGCACGCCACCACGCACGACGCGCCGACCTACGAGATCGACGGCGTGATCCACTATTGCGTCGCCAACATGCCCGGCGCCGTGCCGCTGACCTCGAGCCATGCGCTGAACAACGCGACGCTGCCCTTCGGCCTCGCCCTGGCGCGGAATGGTCTGCGCGCGCTCGAGGCCGATGCCCACCTGCTGCGGGGGCTGAACGTCCACGAAGGACGGATCACGAACGCCGCGGTCGCCGACAGCCTCGGCCTGCCCTTCGTCGATCCGCGGGACGCCATCGCGGCCTGAGAGGGGGCCTCCGACCATTGCCGGGCAGCGCGCTCAATGCTGCCCGGCATCCGCCGCGGCGATCCCGAGCCTGCGGCTACGCTTGCGCAGATACTCGACGATCCCGAGGAGGATCACCGCCAGGACCACGAGCAGCGTCGCCGCGGCGGTGATCGTCGGGCTGATCTCCTCGCGCACGCCGTTGAACATCTGGACGGGGAGAGTGCGTTGCTCGGGGCCGGCGAGGAACAGCGCCATCACGATATCGTCGAAGGAGATCGCGAACGCGAAGATCGCTCCGGAGACGACGCCCGGCATGATCAGAGGCAGCATGACGCGTCGAAAGGCGACGAAGGGAGAGGCCCCGCAACTCGCCGCCGCCCGCAGCAGGTTCGGATCGAAACCGTCGAGGGTCGCCGCGACCGTGATGACGACGAACGGAGCCGCCAGCACGGTGTGAGCCAGGATCAGTCCGGTGAAGCTGCTGACGAGGCCGAAGGGTGCATAGAGGAAGTAGACGCCGACGGCGGTGATGACGACCGGAACGATGATCGGCGACAGGATGACGAGGGAGATCCATTTCGCGCGGCCGGCGCCGAGACGCTTGATCCCGAGCGCCGCCGCCGTGCCGAGCCCCGTCGCGAGCACGGTCGTGATGATCCCGACGAAGAAGGAGTTGCGGAACGCCTTCGACCAGGACGGCGATGCGGCGAGGTCCGCGTACCAGCGCCCGGAGATGCCCGAGAGCGGATAGGTGAGGAAGGATCCCGCATTGAAGGAGAGCGGGACCACGACGAGCAGAGGCAGCACCAGAAAGAGGAGTACCCCCCAGCCGAAGGTGTGCAGGCCGATGGTGAAGGCGCGCTGGGGCAGAGACGCCGCGTTTCGCCCGTTTCTCGCCAGCGACACCGCGCTCAACTCCGCCAGGCCGGCGACGAGGAGCCCGCCAGCCACGTGTAGACGAGGAAGACGACGGCGGTCGACAGCAGGAGAAGCCCTCCGAGCGCGGCCGCCATGCCCCAATTCACCGTGTCGTTGATGTAGTACGCGATGAAGAAGCCGATCATCTGATCTCCGGCGCCCCCGATGAGGGCAGGCGTGATGTAGAAGCCCAACGCGGAGACGAAGACCAGCAGCGTGCCGCTCGCAAGGCCCGGCAACGTGAGCGGGAGATAGACACGGCGGAACGCCGTCACGGGCGATGCTCCGAGGGAGACCGCAGCACGCACGTAATCGGGCTTCACGCTCTTCATGATGCTGTAGATCGGCAGGATCATGAAAGGCAGGAGAACGTGGATGAGCGCGATATAGGCGCCCGTGCGGTTGAACACGAGCGGAACCGGTGCGGAGGTGAGGCCGAGGCCCTGGAGACCCTTGTTCACGATCCCGTTCGTCTGAAGCAGCACCACCCAGGCCGAGGTCCGCACGAGCAGCGACGTCCAGAAGGGCAACAGCACGGCCATCATCATGACCGAAGCCCAGCCGGGCGTCGCCGAGGCGATCAGGTAGGCGACGGGGTAGCCGAGCACGATGCAGGCAAGCGTGACGACGCTCGCGATCCAGAAGGTGCGCAGGAAGATCTCGCGCATCACGCCCTGCTGTGGCGGCAGCATCGTGATGCCGCCGGCCGGATCGCGCCGCGCGTCGACGGCCGCCAGAACATGGAAAGACGTGATCCGGTCCGTTGCCCGCAACACCGCGGCCCACTGCTCCGGACGCTGCCACAGCGGATCGATCGAGCCGAGCGCCGCAAGCGTTGCGTCCCCGGAAGGAGGAAGGCGTCGCGCGGTCTTGAGCACGAGGGACCGCATCCCGTTGACGTCGTAGTTCAGGCGGTTGGCCACCATGCTCAGCGCGGGTGTGCCCCGCAGGTCGCCGAGATCGGCGACGAGCGCCTTCGCAGCGGCGTCTGGCACCGCCGAGCGCCCGTCCCAGGAGGCGAGCGCTGCGCCCGTGCGGGCGAGCGCGCGGGCCTCCTCGCGGCCGTCGATGCTCTTCGCGAGCATGAGAACGAGCGGCAATGCGAAGTTGACGAAAAGAAACAGCAGCAGCGGCGCGACGAGCAGGAGAGCCCGGATCTGCCGGCCGCGATCCGCCCGGCGCAGTTGCGCGCCGAGCGAGGCGTCGAGCGGTCGATGCGCCGGACCGCCAGGAGCGGCCCGCGCCGTCGTCACCGCTCCTGCGGTCACCGCGACGCCCAGGCGTTGAAGCGCTGCGTGAGCTGGTCGACGTTATCGACCCAGAAATCCACGTCGAGCGCGAGGGCCACGGCCTCGTTCTCCGGATCGGTCGGCAGATTGGCCGACACCGCCTTCGGAACCTGTTTGTTGGCCGCGATCGTGGTGATGCCCTGGTTCGCTTCGCCCGGAAAGTCCTTCTGCACCTCCGGCTGGGTCATGAAGCTCAGCAGTTCCACCGCCTTGGCGCGATTGGGACTTCCCTTCAGGATGACGAAATAGTCGATCGCATAGACGCTCTGGTTCCAGACGACCTTGAAGTTCCTGCCGTCGGAGCGGTTCGCCGACAGCGCGCGGCTGGCATAGATGTTCGCCAGCGCCACCTCGCCGGAGGCGAGCAGTTGAGGCCCCTGAGCCCCCGCTGTCCACCAGACGACATCCTTCTTGATCTCGTCGAGCTTCTTGAAGGCACGATCGACGCCCGCCGGTGTACGCAGGACCTTGTAGACGTCCTTAGGCTCGACGCCGTCCGCCATCAGCGCGGCTTCGAGCGTGTATTTTGGCCCCTTGCGCAGGGCGCGCTTGCCCGGAAAGCGCTTGAGATCCCAGAAATCGACCCAGTTCTTGGGGCCGTCCTTGAAGCGGTTCGCATCGTAGACGAGCCCCGTCGTCCAGACGACCGAGCCGACACCGCATTCATGCGCGGCTCCGGGCACGAAGCGCTCGCGGCCCCCGAGGGCTGTCCAGTCGAGCTTCTCGAACAGGCCCTCCTCGCAGCCGAGATTGAGCTCATCCGCCTCGACTTGGACGAGGTCCCAGTTGGCGTTGCCGCCCTGGACCTTCGTCCGCAAGATGCCGATGCCGCCCGACCAGGAATCCTCCACGATCCGCGTTCCGGTCTTGGCCGAGAAGGGCGCGTAGTAGAGCTTCTTCTGCGCCGCCTGGGACGAACCGCCCCAAGCCGCGACGGTGAGGTCGCGCGCCGATGCCTCGCCCGGCCGCATCACGGCCACCGCCGCCAGGACCGACAGCGCGCATGTGGTGATGATCCCTACTCGCATGGTTTCCTCTCTCCTCGCGTCTAGGCCGCGAAAGCCCGGCAATCCTCAGGGCGCCACCCGAGCGGCATGGATTCTCCGATCGGAAGCGGACCGAGTTCGTCGGGCCGCATGACCTTGGCCGTCACGACGTCGCCCCAGCCCGTCCGGAACCGAAGGCGCGTATGGTCGCCGTGATAGATCGCCTCCTCCAGCCGTGCGTCGATCATGCGCATGTCGTCGCGCGGCCGCACGATCAGATGTTCGGGCCGGACCGATACGGGCACCGACCGACCCACCTCGCAGGAGCCGATCCCGACAGCGCGGAGAGGGTCGCCCGCCGGGCTCGCAAGCGTCCAGGTGTCGCCCTCGACGGCCGTGACGGTGCAGCTGAATTGATTGTTCTCTCCGACGAAACCCGCGACGAACGGCGTCGCCGGGAAGCGATACAGATGCGACGGCGATGCGATCTGCTGGATGCTGCCGTCGTTGAACACCGCGACGCGATCCGACATCGTCAGAGCCTCGGACTGATCATGCGTGACGTAGATGATGGTCACGCCGAGTTCCGCATGCAGATGCTTGATCTCGAGCTGCAACTGATCGCGCAGTTGCTTGTCGAGCGCGCCGAGCGGCTCATCCATCAGAATCAAGACGGGATCGAAGACGAGCGCCCGCGCCAGCGCCACGCGCTGCTGCTGTCCGCCCGACAGTTCGGAGGGGCGCCGCGCGCCGTAGGCTCCGAGCCGCACCCGCTCCAGCACGCGGCCGACGCGCGAGGCCTGCTCGGCCGCCGGCACCCCGCGCACGGATAGCGGGAAGGCGATGTTTTCCGCCACCGTCATGTGCGGGAACAGGGCGTAGTTCTGAAAGACCATGCCGATATTGCGCCGATGCGGCGCAACCCGGCTCATGGACCGACCCGCGATGAGGATCTCGCCGCTCGTCTCCGTCTCGAACCCCGCCAGCATCATGAGCGAGGTCGTCTTCCCCGAACCGGACGGGCCGAGAAAGGTCACGAATTCGCCGGAGGCCACCGTGAGGTCGAGATGCGAGACGGCGAGCGTACGCCCGTCATACGTCTTGCAGACGTCCTTGAACTCGACATGCGTCGCGTTACCACCGCTCACTCACGTCCCCCCAGGCGTACACATAACGGTCTCGCCTTTTCAGTCGTCGGTAGGGTCGTATCCCGGCCGGCGCAAGGCCGGCCGCCTCGCCGAGCCTCAATCCGGTCTGCGCATCGGGAAGACGTTGTCGGGGCCGATGACAGCGTATTCGGAATAGCCCAGGCGCGCGATCGGACGCAGCTTGGCGATGTCGACCCGCCCCTCGGTCATGACGGCCTCGTCGATATGGATGCCGACCACATTGCCGAGGATGAGCGCGTTGCGGCCGCCGTCCGGATGGGTCGGCAGATCGATGATCCTGTCGACCGTGCATTCGAGACTGATCCCGGCCCCGACGACGAGCGACGGGCGCACGAGGCGCGCCGGAGCGCGAGCGACCTTGGCAAAATCGAACTCGTCGATTTCGGGACCCACCGGAGCGCAACTGATATTCATCTGCTCGCGCAGATGCCAGTTCGACATGTTCACGACGAATTCCGGCACCTCGGCGAGATTGGCCGAGGTGTCCTTCTCCCGCCCGCCCGGCTGGACGCCGTTCACGCAGACCATCACCATCCGCGGCCATTCCGACACCGCGTTGAAGAAGCTGTAGGGGGCGAGATTCTCGACCCCTTCCCCCGAGATGGTGCTGATCCAGCCGATGGGACGCGGAACGATGCAGGCCTTGAACGGATCGCGGGGAAGCCCGTGATCATTCTTGACGGGATCGAAGAACATGAGGACCTCAGACGCGTAGAAACAGGGACGATTCCTAGGGCAGGAAGATCGGCGGCGTATACTCGAACGTCTTCCCCAGCAACCACAGCAGGAACATCACGACCGGTGCGTGAATGATCATCTGAAGGAAGCTGAAGCCGACCACATCGCGCGCCTTCAGGCCCATGATGCCGAGAGCCGGCAGCATCCAGAAGGGGTTGATCAGCGCGGGCAGGGCTTCGGCCGCGTTATAGGCCTGGACGGCCCAGCCGAGATTGGATTGCAGATTGACCGCCGCCTGAAGAACGTAGGGCGCCTCGATGATCCACTTGCCGCCGCCGGACGGGATGAAGAGCCCTAGCACCGCAGAGTATATCCCCATCACGACGGGGAAGGTCTCGACCGTCGCGATCTTGACGAACCAGGTCGCGATCACGTCCGAGACGCTCGCACCGCTCGCGCTCTTGGCCGATGTCATGATCGCCGCGACCGCACCGTAGAGCGGAAACTGGATGAGAACGCCAGCCGTTGCGGGGACGGCCTTGTTGACGGCGTCGACGAACTGGCGCGGGCGCCAATGCAGCAGCATCCCGAGCGCGAGAAAGAGCAGATTGTAGGTGTTGAGGTTCGAGATCGCGAGGATCGCGTTCTTGGTCGCGAATTCCTGGACCAACCAGCCTCCGGCAAGCACGACGAGGAATACGATCACGGCCGGATTATGCTCCATCCAGCCGCTCGGCGTCGTCGGACGTTCGATCGTCTTCTTCTCCGGCTCCTCGATCTCGATCCCCATCTTCTCCGCCGTCATCGCATCCCGCCCCCCGGGGGCCGAATAGAGTGCGATCACGATCGAGATCACGAGCAGGATCGCAGCCATCAGGCCCGACTGCCAGGTGAAGATCGTCTGTTCGAACGGGATGACGCCGCCGATGTTGTAGATCGATTTGGGCAGGCTCCCGGCATTCGCCTGGATCTGCGCTGCGGACGAGCTGAGGCCGAGCGCCCAGGTCGCGCCGATGCCGAGGATCGAAGCGGCGCCGGCGGCGCGGTAATCCATGTCGAGGTCTCGGCGCCGCGCCATCGCCCGCGCGAGCAGGGCGCTGAACATCAGGCTGATGCCCCAGTTCACGAGCGAGAGACTGAGGCTGAAGGCCGCGATGATCCCGACCGCCGCACGACCATTGCCGGGCCAGCGCGCCACCTGATCGATCGCGCGCGAAGCGAGTGGCGAGGTCGCGACGACATAGCCGCCGACCGCGAGCATCGCCATCTGCATCGTAAAGGGAATGAGGCTCCAGAAGCCGTCACCGAAGGATTTGGCGACCGCGGCCGGGGGAGCACCGACCGCCAGGGCCGCCAGCGCCGTGATGACGACGGCGGCGGCCGCGAAGACGAAGGCGTCCGGGAACCAGCGTTCCGCCCAGCCGGTGAAAGCGAGCGCGACCCTGACCATGCGGCCTGGCTTCGCCGCAGCCGGACCGGCTGGTTGCTCGAGGGAAGTGCGCGACATGTTCGGCGACTCTAATTTGGGGCTCCTGGAAGCGGAGCCCAAGGCCACAGGCAAATGGCATACCATAATACAAGATCGGGATCGCGAATCCGGGGACCGACCTTCTCGTCCAGAGCGGGCCGCCGGCGCGATCGGAACAGCAAGCTGCCCGGCCGATCGCTGCCGACATCGGCCGACGAGCCTACATCAGGCTCGGCAGGAAGAGTGCAATGCTTGGCGCGAAGTACAGCACGAAGAGAATGAAGATCTCCGAGATCCAGAACGGCACGGCGCCCATGATGATGTCGCTGCTCTTCAACTCTGGGGCCGCGCCCTTCACGGCGAAGATGTTCAATCCGACCGGCGGCGTGACGGCACCGATTTCGATCAGCTTGATCAGGATCACGCCGAACCAGATCGGGTCCCATCCGGCCTTCAGGATGATCGGAAGGACGATCGGCACCGTCAGGGCGAGGATGCTGATCCCCTCGAGGAAGGTCCCGAGGACGAGGTAGACCGCGACCAGCAGGAGAAACAGCTGAAACGAGCTCAACTGGGCGTTCTCCGTCATCGTCGTCAGGCCGGAGGTGATGCCGCTGAGCGCGAGGAACTTGCCGAACAGGATGCTGCCCATCACGAGGACCAGGACCGCCGCCGAGGTGACGATGGAATCGACACCCGCATGGAACAGTCGCTGGAAGCTCAGGCTGCGCTTGGCGAGGCCGATCAGGATGACGACCACGACGCCTCCCGCGGAGGCCTCGTTCGGCGTCCACACGCCCAGCAGCAATCCGCCCATGAGAGCTGCGAGGACGAGCAGAAACGGGCTCGCCTTGACCGAGGAGCGCACGATCTCGCTCACGGGGAAGCGCGGCCCTGCGGGGGCGATCGACGGATTGAGCTTGGCGCGCACCAGGATGATCACGGAATACACGAGCACCGTGAACAATCCGGGCAGCACGCCTGAAATCAGAAGCTTGCCGATCGATTGCTGGGCGATGATGCCATAGAACACCATCATCAGGCTTGGCGGGATCATCATCGCGAGCGTGCCGGACACGGCGATGATGCCGGCGCTCAGCCGCGTCGAGTAGCCGTATTTCTGCATCTGCGGCAGAGCGACCTTCGTCATGGCGGAGGCCGCGGAAATGCTCGACCCGGTCACGGCGCCGAAGGCCGCCGAGGCGCAGCAGGTCGCGACGGCGAGCCCGCCCGCGACGCGCCCGACGAGCTTGTAGGCCGCGTCGAACAAGTCGTTGACGATCCCCGTCTGGGCGGCGACGGCCCCCATCATGATGAACATCGGAATGACGATGTAGCCGAAGGACGAGGAGACATCGAAACCGGCCGCCAGGAGCAGGCTGGTCGCGGCCTCGAAGCTGCCCGTCAGGAGAAACAGCCCCGCCATCGCGCCGAAGGCGAGCAGAGGGCCTACCGGCGCCCCCAGGAACAGCGCGGCGAAGCTTCCGCCCAAGACGAGCGTGATGATCGTGGCCTTATCCATGACGATGTCCTCTGGGGGTTCTGCGCGTCAGACCACTTGCCGCGCGGCCGCGGAAACCTGTGTCGGATCGGGTTTGTGGACCGGGCTCGTCCAGGCGCGGACCGCGAGACAGGCGGCGGCGACCATGGCTGCGACCGAGCCGATCACGATGGTCGCCCAGGGCAGCCACATCGGAAGGAGCAGTTCCCCATCCATGAAGATGCCGAACGTCAACGCATCGTGGAGGCTGACCCACGCCAGCCAGGCCATGAAGCCGAAGAAGACGAACGTGATCAGCGCGGCCGCCACGTCCAGGTAGCGGAGCAGAAATGTCGGCACCACGTAGCGGAGCACGTCGACCCGGATCTCGCGCTCCGTCACGATGACATACGCGAAGGCGAAGAAGACGCTCACGACGAAGGAGGTGCGGACGAGTTCGATGATGCCGGGGAGGGAGATTCCGAACAGGCGCGTCACGACGTCAGCCATGATGAGGCCGATGATCACGAAGATCGAGATCGTCGCGGCGACGGCCAGCCCCCATGAGATATGGGACACGATCCGTTCGATAGTTCGCATCGCTGGTGGCTCCTGCGCCCGAAGAAGTGGTGGAAGATGTCGATCGTTCGCCGGCGGCGGAAGGTGAAGGGGCGGCATCTACGCGCCGCCCCTTCGCGTTACTTCGCCGGCCAGGTTCCAGCCGCATAGGCGGCGGCCAATTCCCGGTAGCGAGCAATGATCGCCTTCCCCGGATACTTCCTCGCCTCGAGATCGGCGGCGGCCTGATCGACCTGGTTCGGCGTCGCGGCGGCCCATGCCTTCATGTCCTCGGCCGACATGTGATGAAGGGCGCCCTTCGGGTTCGAGCCCAGCTTCTTGACCGCTCCGTCGTAGACGGCCTGCATGGACGACGCGATCTTGTCGTTCATCTCGGCCGAGACCTCGTCCACGATCGTCCGGAGGTCAGGCGGAAGCTTCTTGTAGCTGTTCATGTTCATCGCGATGACGGACGTCGCCGCCATCTGGGGCCGTGCCTCGCCGGGCGACGGGATCAGCGTGTAGGGTGCGACCTCCTGGAGGGAGTTCGCGACGATCCAGTCGGGCGTCGAGTAGACGCAGTCGATCACGCCCGTGGACAGCGCCTGATAGGCTTCGGGCCCCGGCACCGTGACCGGCTGCACGCCGAGAGCCCGTTGCAGAACCGGGAAATAGCGACCGAACGTCCGCATCTTGCGGTTCTTGAGGTCGGCCATCGACTTCGCCTCGGTCTTGCAGGCGATCACGTAGGGATCGGCCGGCAGAGGCACTGCCATGTGCATCTTCCGCCGCTCATACTCCGCGCGGAACTGCGGGAACTCCTTGTGCAACTGCGCATGGATGAGGCCCACGCCACGGATATCCGGCACCTTGTCCGACCAGATATCGATGATGTTCGTCAGGGCTCCCTCGACCAGGAACTCGCCCGGATAGTAGATCGGGTAGAAGCTTGCGAAGTCGACGAGATTTGCCGCAAGGCCTTCGAGATGGTCCGCCTGGGTGAGCAGCGCTCCGCCGTGGATGATCTCGAAGTCGATGCGACCTCCGGACTTCTCCTTGAGGCGCTTGGCCCAGTCTTCGAGGTTGACGCCGCTCTGCACGAAGTTCGCGGGAAAGATGTGGGCCCCGCGGAGCTTGACCTGCTGGGCGGAGGCCGCTTGGACCGTCACCGTCGCAAGCCCTGCGGCGAGCACGGCCGTGGCTGCCCTGGCCCACCTGTTTCGACGAAGCAGTCCCATCGGTTCAGCCCTCTTGCTGGTATCGGCCGCGCTCATCCGCACGCTGGGCGCCTCAGGCCCACGACGATCGCAGGACTGCGACCCTTGAGCTGACGCGAACGAAACAAAGCATTTCAGGAATCGGCTCATAGCTGTCCTCTCCTCTTTTTATGGAAGCATAATATTCCGCCAAATACACACGGCCGATAGGCGCAATCCCTTTCGTATCACACCTTGATCATGAACGGGACTTCGGCACGATTACAATGACGGCGGAATACGCCTGGCAATACATCAGTCTGATCGGACGCTGAGCACCCCGCGGCCAAGGGCGATCTGACGCCCGTCTCCTTCCGTCGTGATCTCGACATCGACCACCGCTAGGGTCCGCCCCATGCGCTGGACCGTGCCCCGCCCGATCAGGGCCGACCCGGAGGCGACGCGCATGTAGTCGATGCGAAGATCGACCGTCGGGGCCATGCGTCCCGCCTTCACGGCTGCGGCGGCATGGGCCGTGATGTCGATGAAGGCGGCGATCACGCCACCGTGATAATCGGGCCGGTCAGGGATCCGGGCGAATTCCGGACGGAACGGCAGTCGGATGACCACCGAGCCGGCTTCCGCGTCGACGCTGACGGGCTCGGGTCGCAGGAACTGGTGAAAAGGGGGATGGTCGAGTTCGAACCGCAATCGATCGAGCGGTTCGAGAAGCGCCGTGTCCGCCTCGCGCGCGTTCTGGCTCACGAGGCCCCCTCCAGGATCGCATCCGGCACGAGCACGATCTTGCCGAAGAAGTCGCGCGACTCCATCAGCGCCTCCGCCTCTCCGAGCTTCGAGAGGGGAAAGGTCTTGATCTCCGGCAGAGCGAACCGGCCCTCGGCGACGTCCACCATGCCCTGGCGGATGTCCTCGAGGCTGTAGCTGTTCGAGCCGATGATCCGCAGTTCGCGCTGCCAGATGTACCGGATGTCTTCCTTGGGATCGAAGCCCGCCGTCGCGCCACAGGTCAGAAGCTTGCCGTGATGCGTCAGGGCCTTGATCGAGGGCACCCAGGTGTCGCCGCCGGTGAAGTTCACGCAGACGTCGACGCCCTTCTTGCCGCTGATGCGCCACGCCTCGCGCGAGAAATCCTGCGTCGCGTAATTGATCGTGTGATCCGCTCCGAGCTCCTTGAGCCGTGCACATTTCTCGTCGGTGCCGGCGCAGGCGATCACCGTGCAGCCCATCGCCTTCGCGACCTGAACCGTGGCGGTCCCCACGCCGCCGCTGGCACCGAGGACAAGAACGAGGTCGCCGGCCTGAACATTGCCGTTCGTGACGAGCATCCGGTAGGTCGTCCCGTAATTGACCGGGATGCTGGCGCCTTCGACATGGCTCAGGCGGTCGTCGAGCGCGATGAGATAGTCGTCGGGAACGCGGCAATACTCGCAGAACCCACCATTGATGACCTCGCCCATCATGCCGTCCGGCTGTTCGGGATGGACGATGACGCGCTGACCGACGGACCAACCCTTGGCCTCGGGACCGAGTTCGACGATCTCGCCGGCGATGTCGCCACCCGAGATGAACGGCATCGGGACGGGCCAGCCCGGCATGCCGCGGCGAACGAAGATGTCGAAGTGATTGAGGCCGGCGGCGTGGACCTTGATCCGGACATCGTTCGGCCGCAGCTCGGGATCCGGAAACTCCCGATAGACGATGTTCTCGATCCCGCCCTGGCGCTCGATGACTGCTGCCTTCACGTCACATCCCCTTCATCGTTCTTGGTCTGAGGTGCCGGTCCCCGCCAGCGGATCGGAAGCGGCGCGATATCGCCTGCCCGAACCATTTCGACGAGGGCGCGCTTGAGGACCTTGCCGCTTGCCGTCACTGGCAGCGAGGTCATGGCCATGAAGTATTCGGGCATGTCGTATCGGGACAAACCCTCCCGATCGAGATGAGCCAGGAGCTCGTCAGGGTCGATACGGGCATCATCCCGCATGACGATCGCGATGCAGGCCTTCTCACCAAGACGCGGATCCGGGACCGGGAAGACCGCCGTCTTCAGGACGGCCGGGTGGCGCATGGCGAGGTCCTCGATCCGGGCCGGGTGCAGGTTGTGTCCACCGCGGATGATCAGGTCCTTCTTGCGCCCGACGATCTGGACGTTGCCCTCGGCGTCCAGGCGCCCGAGATCGCCCGTCATGAACCAGCCGTGGATGTTGAACGAGGATTCCGTCGCTTTCTGATCGTCGAAATAGCCCAGCATCAGGCAGGCGCCGCGTCCGCCGAGCTCGCCGATCTCGCCCTGTTCGACTTCGCGGTTCGGATCCTCCTGCGACCAGATCGTCAGCTCGAACCCGTCGCAGGAGCGGCCGCAGGAATTGACGATCACGTCTCGGGGATCGTCGGGGCGGGTGTACTGGAACGAGCAGTTCTCGGTCATCCCGAAGGTATTCTGCGGCGTCACGCCGAGCCCGATCAGCCGCTCGGCCACCTCGGACGGGATGGCCGATCCGGCGAGCTGGAAGGCGGCCACGCGGCCCAGCCGCTGAAGACCCGCCCGTTCGGCCGCGACCAGGAGATCGATCGCATGGGTCGGCACGCCGACGAGATAGGTCGCGCCGGTCTCGACCACGCGCCGGAGCGTCGTATCGGAATCGGCCGGCGCATGGACGACGAGTTCTCCGCCGCAGGTCAGGACCGTGACGAGCGCGACGGTTCCCATGTTGTGGCTCATGGGGCTCAGCGTGTAGACGACCGTCGCCTCGTCGAAGCGCCAGTCCAGCGTGATGGCGCGCCCGTTCGCCAGAAGCGTGTTGTCCGAGTGCATCACGCCCTTCGGCAGACCCGTCGTGCCGGACGTGAAGGCGAGATACATGACGCGGTCGGGCGAAGTGCTGAAGGGAAGGTCGACCTCCTCCTCCGGCAGGTCGTCCTGCGGCTCGCCGGACGGCGCGAGCCAGCGCAGCGCGGTCAGGCGGGGAAGCGTCTCGCGAAACGCCTCGATCGAGGTCCGGTCGGCATCGGCACCGTATCCGGGCTGGGCGAACAGCGCGCGGCTGCCTGCCCTGTCGAGCAAGGCCGCGATCTCGGCCGTCGTATAGTCACGGTGGAGCGACGTGTTGGCCACGTAGCCCATGCGCGAGCAAGCCAGCAGGATCAGGACGGATTCGACCCGGCTCGGAAGCCAGATCGAGACCCTGTCACCCGGCCGCAGCCCGCTCCGATGCAGGTCCGCAGCGATCGCATCGACGCGGCGGAGGGCCTCCCCTCGGGTCAGACGCCGATGCGCATCGCGCACGAACGGCCTGTCGGGAGCCTGCGCGGCCAGCTTGCGCAGGTGGACATACATCGTGTCCGCCCGCCAGAAGCCCGCATCGTAGAAGAACCGGGCCCGTTCGATATCTTGCGTCGACAGGATCATGGCCCGGCTCCTCTGTCAGGAGGTCAGGGAGGCGGGATCGGCGCCGTACAACTCGACGGCCTTCTCGCGGCTCACGTACCCGTCGGCGACGTCACGCTTGATCTTCTCGGCCGAGCGCTTGCGCGGATCGCCGTATCCGCCGGCACCGGCGAGACGGAAGCTGATCAGGTCGCCCCGCCGAAGCTGCCGGACCTCCTTCGAGCCGAGATCGATGTCCTCGCCGTCCCGGACGAGCACGGTGCGAGCCAGCGCACCCGCACCGCCACCGAAGACCCCGTAAGGCTGGCTCTTGTGGCGGTCGCCCAGCAGCACGACCGTCGCCGTGTCGCACATCAGTTCGACGTCCTTGCGCACGCCGCAACCGCCGCGGAACTCGCCCGCCCCGCAGGAATCCGCGATGGCCGCCACCTGATGGATCCGCACCGGGTTGTTGGTCTCGTGCACCTCGATCGGCACGTTGTTGCAGTTCATCACGGGCGCGAGCCCCTCGACGCCGTCCTTGTCGGAGCGACCGCCGAAGCCGCCGAAGATCAGGTCGTACATGATCCAGCGCTTCCCGGAATCGTCGACGCCGCCGATCTTCGGGTTGCCCCAGTGGGTGAAGGCACCCATGACCCGCTCGGGGACGCATTTCGCCATGGCGCCGTTGATCGTGTCGAAGATCCGGACCTGGACCGAGGCACGTCCACCGCTCGGAGCCGGATACACCGCGTTGAAGAAGCTGCCCTCGCGCGCGACGACCTTGATCACGCGCTCGACGCCCGCATTGTTGGGGACGTCGATCTTGCCGAAGATGCGCATGGCGAAGCTGCCATAGGCGCGGGTGTAGTTGATGTAGCAATTGAGCCCCGCCGCGACCTGGTCGCTGCTGCGGGAGAGATCGACCGTCACCCCGGCCTCGTCGAGCGTGACGTCGACCGCGACCCGGATCGGAGGCGTATTCGGCCCGTAATCGTCGATCTGGTCCTCGAAGCTGAAGGTGCCCTGCGGCAGCGCCGCCAGCAATTCGCGCGTGCGCGCCTCGGACCGGTCGAGGATCTCCTCGATGATGTTCTCGAAGGCGTCGCGTCCATAGGCGCGAACCAGCTTGCGGAAGCGTTCGGCGCCGACATGGTTGGCGTTGCGCTGGGCGAAGAGGTCTCCGCGCACCTTATCCGGCAGGCGGACGTTGCCGAGGATGATGCGCAGGATGTCCTGGTCGAACTCGCCTTTGTGGATGAGCTTCACCGGCAGGACGCGCAATCCCTCGGCGAAGGCCTCGGTCACGCCCTGGACGGCTTCCGACCCGGGATAGGCGCCGCCGACATCGACGTGGTGGGCCGTGTTCACGACGTAGCCGATGATCTCCTCGCCCTCGAAAACCGGCGTGACGAGGAAGAAATCCGGGAAGTGGCTGCCGCCGAGGAAGGAGTCGTTGGTGCAGAGCGTATCGCCCGGCTCGAGCTGGTCCGGCGGAATGTATTTCAGCACATTCGCGACGGCGTAGGGCATCGCGCCGAGATGACCGGGCGTGAAGTTGCCCTGGGCGATGAGCCGGCCGTCCTTGTCGAACAGGCCCGTCGAGAAATCCTCGCCCTCGCGGACGGCTTCGGAGAAGGCGGTGCGGCGCAGCGCGCCGCCCATCTCGTCCGCGATCGAGACCAGGCTGTTCCAGACGACCGTCAGCGTGACGGGCTCGACGCGGCGGCTGACCTTGGTTTGAGCGTTCATCACGCGGCTCCGATCTCGATCATGAGGTTCCCGGCCGGCGTGATCGCGATCGTGTCGCCCGGCAGCACGACGGTGGTGGATTCACGCTCCTCGACGAGGGCCGGACCGACGATCCGGTCGGTCGAACGCAGGGCATAGCGGTCGATGATCTTCGTCGGCACCATGCCGCCGGCTTCGGGGAAGTAGGCGAGACGCTCGCCCGTCACCGCGCTGCCGCTCGCCTCGGGGACGTCGAGCTTCATCGGGACGGAGGTGCGACCGTCCTCGACCGTCGCGATGACGTACCAGTCCGTGACCTCGATCGCCGCTTCGTGGTCGTTGTACCCGTATTCCCGCCGATAGGCTTCGTAGAAGGCGGCCCGCACGGCTTCGTCATAGCCGACGCCGATCTCGCCCTCAGGCAGGTCGACGCGGATCTCGTAGCCCTGTCCGACGTGATGCATCGAGGCGCTCCGCTGGATCACGAGCCGGCCCGAGCGATTGAGGAGCCTTGCCTGCTCCCGCACGCGCGCCTCGAGATCTGCGAAGATCGCAGCGACGGCGGCGGGCGCCCGTTCGTCGACCCGCAGAACGCTCGTCATGGCGAGATCGATCTTCTGCTTCGCGACGAGCAGGCCGAGGGCGGAGCCGACGCCCGCTCCGCGCGGAATGATCAGGCGCGGCACTTCGAGAGCGCGGGCGAGGCGCGCGGCATGAAGGGGCCCCGCCCCGCCGAAAGCGACCATCGCATAGCGGCGCGGATCGCGGCCACGCTCGATGGAGACGATGCGCATGGCGCGCTCCATATTGGCGTTGGCAACCGAGTGGATACCCCAGGCCGCCTCTTCGACCGACAGGTCGAGCGGCTTCGCGATCGTCCGCTCGATCGCCTCCGCGGCGCCCTCCGAGAGGTTCATCGCCCCGCCGTTGAAATAGCCGGGATTGAGATAGCCGAGGACGAGGTTCGCGTCGGTGATGGTGGGCTGGGTACCGCCGCGCCCGTAGCAGACCGGGCCGGGCTCGGCGCCCGCGCTGTCGGGGCCGATGGTGATCAACCCCATCTTCGAGCGCGCGATGCTGCCGCCGCCGGCGCCGATCTCCAGGAGCTCGATCGCCGTGATGTTGAGCGGCAGTCCGCTCCCCTTCTTGTAATTGACCGCATCGACCTCGAAAGTCGGCGTGACGGCGGGAACGCCGTCGTCGATCGCGCCGAGCTTGGCGGTGGTCCCGCCCATATCGAAGGTGATGACGTGGTCGAAGCCTTCCTCGCGGCCCACCTCGGCGCACATGAGGACGCCGGCAGCCGGTCCGGACTCCACGATGCGGATCGCGCCCGTCTTCGCGAGCTCGGCCGAGACCAGCCCGCCATTGGACTGCATGATCGACAGGCTCGCGCCGATCTCGAGCTGATGGAGCGAACTCGTCAGCGCGGTCAGGTAGGCGTCGACCAGCGGGGCCACATAGGCGTTTGCGACCGTCGTCGAGGCTCGCTCATATTCACGGTACTTCGGCGAGACATCCGAGGAGAGGCAGACCATGCAATCGGGCATGAGCTGGCGCAGGATCTCGCCCACCCGACGCTCGTGGGCTGGGCTGGCATAGGCGTGCAGCAGGACGACGGCGACCGCCTGATAGCCTCCCGACGCCAGCCGGCCGACCAACGCCCTCGTCTCTTCCTCGTCCAGCGCCGTCACGACCGAGCCGTCCGGCGCGAGACGTTCCGTCACCTCGAAGATGTCGGCCCGCTGGACGAGCGGATGAGGCTTGTCGAGATGCAGGTTGTTGGTGTCGTAGCGCTTGCCGCGCCCCATCGGGAGAACATCGCGGAAGCCGCGCGTGGTGATGAGAGCACAGCGGCTCCCCTTGCGCTCCAGGATCGCGTTCGTCGCAATCGTCGTCGCGTGCAACGCATCCCCGACATCCTGCGCGACGAGGCCGCCCTCGCTCACTTTCTTGCGAAGACTGTTGACGACCGCATCGGCGGGAGCCCTCGGGGTGGTCGGAACCTTCCAGACCGTGACGGCGCCCGTCTCGCTGTCCCGAACGGCGAAGTCGGTGAACGTCCCGCCGATATCAAATGCGATCTGGAGCATGCACCCAACAGTCCTCAGCTTCGGTCGGCGCAATGCGATTGCGCTTCCGTTTTTTGGTATTCCATCATACAACGATGGGATCGACAGGAACGCAAGCAAAAAAATTCATCCCGCCGTGACGGAATTCGAAGCATCTTCGCTGCGCGGAATGCGCGCAGGATTGAATTCGTTTTCCGGTTGCGCGCGAGGGCGGGGTCATTGCACCTGTTCTAAGTAGGGCAAGAATTGTGCCCTGACGGCCGCGACGCCCTGACGTCCGGCAGTCGGCGGCCTGAACGGAGCAACTGGATGGGCGATCTCGAATCTCTTGGCTCCAGCCTGGCCGTGGACCGATCGGCCCCGACGCTGCGCGAGCAGGCCCTGGAGAAGCTGAGGAAGGCCGTGATCGGCGGCGAGCTCGCGCCGGGAACGCGCCTCGTCGAGCGGAGGCTCTGCGATCTCCTGGGCGTCAGCCGCACCGTCGTCCGGGAGATCCTTCGCCAGCTGGAGGCCGAGGGCTGGATCGTCAACCCACCCTACAAGGGCCCGACCGTCGCCACCGTGAGCGCCGACGACGCGCGGCAGATCTACGAAATTCGCGAGGCTCTGGAAGGCCTTGCGGCTCGCCTCTGCGCCACGCGCGCGAAGCCGGCCGATATCAAGCGGCTCCAGGACGCCGTCGACGGAATGGCCGAGGCGGTGGCGGCCGGCGACGTCGAGCAGCACATCCTGCATATCGAGGCCTTCTACGAGGCCCTGACCGACGGCGCCGGGCATCGGATGATGCAGGCCTACCTGGCGTCCCACCGGAGCCGGCTCGCACGCCTCCGGTCGATCTCCCTGTCCCGCCCTCAGCGGGCCGGCAGGAGCGTCATCGAAAAACGGCGCCTGCTCGAGGCCGTGAAGCTGCGCGATTCGGCGAGCGCGCAGAGATTAGCCGAAGACCATGTGAGGAACTCCCGGGAGGCTGCGCTGGGGACGGCGGAACAGGATGCACCGACCCCATCGAACGCCGCCGCAGGCGTCAGTCCATCCACGCCCGCCGCATCGTCTCCCCGTCGTCGTTCCGGCGTTGCGTGACCGGCGGAACGAGGCGTTTTGGTGTTGCTGTATTATGGTATTCCATATTACCGTTAGACAGTGATCGGGACGGGGCCGCGGGGCAAGTCAGCGCCGGGGCCGGATTTTGGACCGTCCCGGCGACCCGACGAACACGAGCGAGGCACGAGCCTATGGCGCCCTCCTATCCCGAGATCCAGCTGCTGATCGATGGCCAATGGCGCAGCCGCGCCGGCGAGATGCCCATCGTCAACCCGTCGGACGAGAGCGTCCTCGGCCATGTTCCGCAGGCGACGCAGAGCGATCTCGACGATGCCCTCGCGGCCGCCGAGAGGGGCCTGCGCGTCTGGCGCGCGACGGCGCCCGCCAAGCGCCAGGAGATCCTGACCCGGGCCACCGCCATCGCCCGCGAGCGCATCGAGGAGATCGCCGTGGCGATGACCCTCGAACAAGGCAAGCCGATCGCCCAGTCGAGGCTCGAGGTCCTGCGCGCCTGCGAGATCATCGATTGGGACGCGACCGAGGGCAGGCGCGCCTATGGCCGCGTCATCCCGTCCGAAGCCGGCATGCGCTTCACGGTCATCCGCGAGCCCATCGGCGTCGTCGCCGGCTTCTCGCCCTGGAACTTCCCCGTCAGCTCGCCCGCCCGCAAGATCGGCGGCGCCCTCGCCTCGGGCTGCTCGATCATCCTGAAGGCCTCGGAGGAAACCCCGGCCGGAGCGCTGCTCCTGGCGCGATGCTTCCAGGATGCCGGCCTGCCCCCCGGCGTCCTCAACCTCGTCTACGGACGCCCGAGCGAGATCTCGGACTACCTGATCCCCAATCCCATCGTGCGCCTCGTCACCTTCACGGGTTCGGTCCCGGTCGGAAAGCGGCTCTCCGAACTCGCCGGGCGGCACATGAAGCCCGTCATCATGGAACTCGGCGGCCATGCCCCCGTGATCGTGTGTGACGACGTCGATCCGATCGCCGCCGCCAAGGCCTCCGTCATCGGCAAGTCGCGCAATTCCGGGCAGGTCTGCGTCTCGCCCACACGCTTCTTCGTGCACGAGCGGATCTACGACCAGTTCGTCGACGAGTTCGGGCGCGGCGCCGCGGCCCTCAGTGTCGGCAACGGCCTCGATCCCGCCAACGCGCTCGGCGCGCTCGCCAATTTCCGCCGCATCGAGGCCATGGACGCCCTGATCGCCGATGCGGTCGACAAGGGCGCCAGGCTCGTCGCCGGCGGAGCGCGCATCGGAAACCAGGGCTATTTCTACCCCATGACCGTCCTCGCGGACGTCCCGGACAGCGCCCGCGCCATGCAGGAGGAGCCCTTCGGCCCCCTCGCCCTCGTCAGCCGCGTCTCGACGCTCGACGAGGCCATCACCAAGGCCAATTCCCTCCCCTATGGCCTCGCAGCCTATGCCTTCACCAACATCGCCTCCAACATCGAGGCCCTCAGCACCCGCATCGAATGCGGAAACCTCGCCGTCAACCACTTCACCGCGTCCTTCGCCGAGACGCCCTTCGGCGGCGTCAAGGACAGCGGATACGGACGAGAGGGAGGAACGGAGGGCCTCGACTGCTACACCGTTGCAAAACTCGTGTCCGTGAAGACGGCGGCGTGACCGCCCCCGCCCCGAGCGCGCGGCAGGGAGCGGCCGAAGGGCCGCTCCTCTTCAGCCCGCTTGCGCTTCGCGGGCTGACCATCCGCAACCGCGTGATGGTCTCGCCGATGTGCCAGTATCGGTCCGTGGAGGGCGGACCGACGGACTGGCACATCGTCCATCTCGGCCAATTCGCGATCGGCGGGGCCGGGATCGTCTTCGGCGACGAGACGGCCGTCGAAGAGCGCGGCCGCAAGACGCATGATTGCGCCGGGCTCTACACGGATCGACACGTCGCCCAATACCTGCGGATCACCACGTTCCTGAAGAGCCTCGGGGCGGCCCCCGCGATCCAGCTCGGCCATGCCGGGCGGAAAGCCTCCTGCCACGGTGCGATGCGAAACTGGGCACCGCTCCGGGACGAGGATGCCGCGGACGGGCGCGCGCCCTGGACCGGCACGGCCCCGAGCGCGATCCCGGCCGGCCCGGGCGCGCATCTGCCTCGCGCGATGTCCATCGACGACATCCGGACGCAACGGGAGATCTGGCGCGTGGCGGCACTGCGCGCCGTCGATGCCGGATTCGACATCTGCGAGATCCACGCGGCTCACGGCTACCTGCTCCACCAGTTCCTGTCGCCGATCTCGAACCGCCGCACCGATTCCTATGGCGGAGACCGCGACGGCCGCATGCGGTTCCTGTTCGAGATCACCGAAACGGTGAGGGCCGCCTGGCCCGCGGATCGGCCCCTATTCGTGCGCCTCTCCTGCGTCGACGGTCGTGGCGGCCTATGGGACATGGACGACACGCTGGCCCTCGCCGCCGGACTCAAGGAACGGGGCGTCGACGTCATCGATTGCTCATCAGGCGGCATCCAGGGGGACAGCCCCTTCCCGCTGATCCCGAGGGTTCCGGGCTACCACGTCGGATACGCCTCGCGGATCCGATCCGCGATCGGCATCCCGACCGTCGCGGTGGGCCTGATCACCGATCCGCACCATGCCGAGGCCATCCTGCGCGAGGAGCATGCGGATATCGCCGCCCTCGCGCGCGGCCTCATGGAGGATCCGGCCTGGGCGGCGAAGGCCGCCCGCATCCTCGGCACGGCGCCGCGCTACGGCCAGTCGCCCCCCGACTACGCCTATCGGTTCAACGGCAGGGACCGCTCGACCTCCGGATACCCGGCCGATTGCGCCGCCACGGTTCCACATGCGATCGGCGACGACCGCCCCTATCGATGGCCGCGCCCGAGCCCTCCCGAGACGGCGTAGGCGGCTAGCCGGGGCGGAGGTCGGCTTAGCTCCCGCAAGGCAGGCAGGCCCTGATCGGGGGCACTTCGCAATCAGCGCAGTACCCCTTTTTCGATAGGGATCGGGCAGGCCGCGATCGCCCGCTTATTTCGCGCCTCTCCGATCCAGCGCGTCACGTCAACGCGTGTAGCCTGACAAGCCATAGCGGCCCGTCACCGCCTCTATCGCGACAGCACTTGCAAATCCCGACCGATGCCACATCTACCATCCACGTGGATGGTGGAGAGATGGTATGACTGGGGATGCGGGTGGCCGGATGCGGGCGGTCGATAGCGAGAAGATCACGATCAATCTCGGTTTCGTCGATCTCGGACAGATCGACCTCCTCGTCGGCGACGGCTTCTACTCGAACCGCACCGACTTCATCCGGACCGCGATCCGCAATCAGCTCTCCCGGCACGATGGCGAGGTGAGGACGTCGGTGGCTCGCAAGAGCCTCGATCTCGGCTTGCGGACCTTCACGCGCCGGGAGCTCGAGGAGCTGCAGGTGGCGGGCGAAACCATCGAGATCCAGGTTCTCGGCCTCGCCAGCATCGCGCCCGACGTCACGCCGGATCTCGCCCGCGCGACGATCGCGGGTGTCCACGTCCTCGGCAGCTTCCAGGCCAGCGCGGAGGTGAAAGCCGCGCTGCGCGACCGGATGAGCTGACGCCCCCTTCACCAGACAGCTCGCGCGCCGACCTGCATCCCAGCGTGCGTCGAGCGAGCAAAAGGACACCATCATGAACCCGATGAACGCCAACATGGGCGAAGTGCTACGCCTCACCAAAAACGGCCAGCTCTCCGAGGCGGTCGCTCTGATCCAAGGCCGAGCCGCGCCCGGCGGTCGCGCGCCCAGCGAGGGATCTCGCGGTCTCGACAAGACCTCGGCAAACTCCGACGTCGTCGACATGGTCGCACCAACTCAACCCGGCGGGACGTGGACGCCACCCTCGTTCGCCACCCCCGACCACACGACCCACGACAGCGCAGCCTCGAGCACGAGCCCTCTGGAGGCCATGCAATCCATGCTGGATCGGATCGGCGCGGGCGCGACACTCTCGGATTTTGAGAGCCTCCCCACTCTTGGAGGATCGACCGGTGGCAGGCGGACGAAAGCCCCCATGCAACTGCCGGACAGGGCTCGCTTCGAGGAGCGCAGTTTCACCGGCGACGCGGGGACGCGCGCCTACAAGCTCTACATCCCGAGCGGCTACGACGGAGGGCGTGTTCCGCTCGTCGTCATGCTGCACGGTTGCACGCAGTCTCCGGACGACTTCGCTGCGGGCACGCGCATGAACGATCTCGCCGAAGAGCAGGCCTTCCTGGTCGTCTATCCGGGTCAATCTGCGACAGCCAACCCGCAGCGCTGCTGGAGGTGGTTCAGCGCCGAGGATCAAAAGCGCGGCCGCGGCGAGCCGTCCCTTATCGCTGGCATCACCCAGGCCGTCATGGCTGAATTCGCAGTCGATCCGACTCGCGTCTACGTCGTCGGCATGTCGGCCGGCGGCGCCGCGGCGGCCGTGATGGGATCGACCTATCCCGACCTTTTCGCCGCCGTCGGCGTGCATTCCGGTCTCGCCTGCGGGGCTGCGACCGACCTGCCATCCGCGCTCGCAGCCATGAAAACAGGCGGAGTCGTCCGGCCCCGCGGCGGCAAGACGATCATGCCGACCATCGTTTTCCACGGCGAGAGGGACAAGACGGTTCACGCGGTCAATGGCGAGCAGGTCATCGCCCAGCAGCTCGGCGGGGACCTTCGGGCCGTCACCTCGCGAGGGACATCGGAGGCCGGCATGGCCTTTACGCGGACGGCCTACGTTGATCGGTCCGGGCGGGAGTGGCTCGTCCACGTTTCACTTGCAGGGGCGGGGCACGCCTGGGCCGGCGGGAGTCCGGTCGGTTCATACACCGATCCTCGAGGCCCGGATGCGAGCCGGGAGATGCTCCGCTTCTTCGCAGAGCATGCGAACAGCGCCGCATGATGAAGTGAATACGCCGATCGGCTGGGACGCCTCCGTCTGCTTGGTTGGCTCGGAGGCGACACTCGGTGCGCTGTCGCTGATCTAGGTTGCGACCTTCTTGGTGAACTGCTCGATCCCCTGACGCCATTCCGTGTCGGCCAAGCAGCGCTCGATTGCGGCCAGCTCGATCCGGATGCCGCTGTTCAACGTGGTTTCCTCCCCGAGTTCGATGGCCTGCTTCGTCAGTCTCATGGCGAGCATGGGCGCTGCGGCGATGGATCTTGCGATCTCGGCCGCTGTCGCTTCGAGGTCTTGTCGGGGGACGAGGCGCGCCACGAGGCCGAGGCCGAGGGCCTCCTCGGCGTGCATCGATCGCCCGGTGAAGAGAAGCTCCTTCGCCCGGCGCTTGCCGACCACGCGCTGAAGGCGCTGCGTAGCCCCCACCGTGCCCCATTGCGGCTCGGGAAAGCGGAAGCTCGCCTCCGGCGACACGACGATGAAGTCACAGGCCATGGCGATCTCTCCCCCGGAGCCCACGATCGGCCCGTCGGCCACGGCGAAGACGGGCTTCGCACAGCGTTCGATCATCTCGTAGGCGGCGAAGGCGGCGAGCCGCCGGCGCCGGATCCATGCCTCGTCCTTGCCCTGGCGCTCCTTCAGGTCCGCCCCCGCGCAGAAGACCGGCCCGCGGCCTTCGACGATGATCACGCGCACGCGATCGTCCGCGTCCAGCTCGGCGAACGTCGATTGGAGCGCCTGGCACATGGGGAGGTTCAGCGCATTGCGCGCCTTGGGTCGATTCAGGACCACCCTCGCCACCGCATCCTCCCGCGAGATCAGGATCGGCTCGTCGCTCATCACACCACACCCTTCGTTCTGAGGTCCGCGATCGCGGCGGCATCGAAGCCAAGCTCGTCGGCGAGGATCGAGTCCGTATCCTGTCCGAGCCTCGGAGGCGTTCCCGTATGCGGATCGTCGAGCCCCTCGAAGCGTAATGGATTGCGCAGGGCCCTGACGGTGCCCTCGAGCGGGTGCTCGAAGGTCTGCACCATGCCGCGGGCTCGCGTATGCGGATCGTCGAGAATCTCGCGCAGCGAATTGACCTCTCCGGCCGGTACCTGACGGGCCCTCAGCGCTTCGGCCAGAGGGCGTCGATCGCGCAGCGCGCAAGCATCCCGCATCGCGGCCATCACCCGTTCACGCTCGGCGACACGCGCGGCGTTCAGGGCAAGGCGCGGATCGGACGCGAGGGCGTCCAGACCGAGGACGTCGCAAACGGCCGGCCAGTGTTGATCGCTGCCGCTGATGTGCAGCCAGCCGCCGTCGCGGCACACGAACGCCGCCGAGGGAACGCGCCCGAGATGCTCGGTCCCGGTCCGCGTCGGTTCCTCGTCGAGAGCGAAGAGGCGGGCGGCCGCGATGCTCAGGAGGCTGACCTGCGCATCCATCATCGACAGATCGACGTGGCAGCCGCGGCCGGTCCGCGTGCGCCCTGCGAGCCCCGTCAGGATCGCGATCGCGATCCAGAGCCCGGAGGTGAGATCCGCGAAGGGCAGGCCGACCTTGGCCGGCGCGCCCTCGGGATAGCCCGTGAGATGCATGACGCCGGACAGCGCCTGAAAGACGGTGTCGTAGCCGTTGCGGTCGCGGTAGGGGCCGTCCTGTCCGAAACCCGTATTGGACACGTAGACGAGGCCGGGATTCTCCGCCGCGAGAGCGGCGTAGTCGAGGCCGAGACGCGCCATGTCGCCCGGCAGGAAGTTCTCGACGATGACATCCGCGGTGCTGGCGAGGCGACGGGCGATCTGCTGGCCGTCGGCCGTCTTCAGATTGAGCGTGATGGAGCGCTTCGCGCGGTTGAGCGCGAAGAAATAGGCGCTCTCGCCGCCCGGGTATTTGGGCTCGAACAGGCGCGATTCGTCGCCCGTTCCGGGGCGCTCGATCTTCGTCACCTCGGCCCCGAGCTCGGCTAGGATCTGGCTGGCGAACGGGCCCGCGAGGACGCGCGAGAAATCGAGGATGCGGATGCCGTCGAGCGGTTTCACGCACGCTCCTTCCGGAAGCCGCGCATGAGGGCGTTCACGTCGCGGCCGGCGGCCATGGCCGCGTCGTAGGGCAGATCCGCGACGCGGTAGAACAGGCTCTTCGCGGCGCCCATCGCAAGCGGATGCGAGCGGGCCCATGCGGCGGCGATCTCGAGGGCGGCCTCGAGGACGTCCGAGGCGGGGACGACCCGGTTCACAAGGCCGAGGGACAGGGCCTCAGGGGCCCCGATGAGACGCCCGCAACTGATGAGTTCGAAGGCGATCTTCCGCCCGAGCTGCCGCTGGAGCCCCGTCATCACCAGCGCCGGCACGATGTCATGTTTGAGTTCGGGATAGCCGAAGCGGAGATCGTCGCCGGCGACGGCCATGTCGCAGCCGATCGCGAGGCCCGCTCCCCCGCCGACCGCAGCGCCGCGGATGGCGGAGACGACGGGCTTCGACAGCTTCTGCAGGATCGCCTGAGTCCGGCAGGTGAGGTCCGCCCGGCGGAGCACCTTGTGCTGATCGGCCGGCGTAAGGTCCTTGAACTCGCCGAGATCCGCGCCGGCGCAAAAGGCACGGCCTTCGCCGGTGAGAACCACGGCGCGGATCGCATCGTCCGCATCGGCCGCCTGGAACCCGTCGAGCAGGGCCTGGGTGAGCGCCGTGTCCAGCGCGTTCAGCTTGTCGGGCCGGTTCATGCTCAGAATGCGGATCGCGCCGCGATCCTCGATCTTCAGGACGTCTTCGCTCAATGACCGTCTCCCATCGCCATGCCGCACCTCACGCCGCCTGCCGTCCGGGCAGCGGGCCGAAGCCCGAGCGCGCCACCATGCTGCGCAACTCCCGCCCGAGGGCCGCCTCGCAGCGCCGGGACGCGAGCATCAAAGCGTCGAGATCGATCCCCGTGCTCGCGCCCTCCGCCTCGAACAGATTCACGAGATCCTCGGTCGCCACGTTTCCGGTGAAGCCCTCGCCGTAGACGATCCCGACCGGATGGCCGCCGACGCCGCCCATCGCGGTGTCGAAATGCAGGCAGCCGATTTCGAGCGCGGCCAGGCTGTTGGCGAGACCCGAGCCGCGGGTGTCGTGGAAATGCGCGACCGGCGCGATCCCCGGCACCTCGCGCAGGAGCCGGCCGAACAGCTCCCGGACGGTGCGCGGCGAGGCGTAGCCGACGGTGTCGCCGATGGTGACGAGTTCGGCGCCCAGATCGCGAAACCGAGCGACATCCTCCACGACGCGCCCCGGATCGACGGCGCCTTCGAACGGGCACCCGAGCGCCATGGAGACGACGCCGACCAGGCGAAACCGGCCTCGCGCCGCATGCGCCATCTCGGCGACGGTCTCCCACTGCTTCTCGCGAGTGGTTCGCAGGTTCCGGTTGGTGTGGCTCTCGGTCGCCGACACGAGGAGGCTCAGCTCGGTCGCGCCGTGACCGGCCTCGTCGTCGTCGAGCGCCCGCTGCACCGCCCTCAGATTGGGGCAGGTCGCCTTGAAGTGGATGCCGGCGGGGCGCCCGATCCCGCCGAGCACCGCCGAGGCGTCGCGGAAGGCCGGCACGCGGTCGGGATGGCTGTAGCTCGTGGCCTCGATACGGGGAAAGCCCGCCAGGGCGAACAGGTCGATGAGCGCGATCTTCGTCTCGGTCGAGAGCGGGAGGTCTTCGTGCTGGAGGCCATCACGCGCGAAGCACTCGCAGATCGTCACGGCCTCGGCCACGGCCCTCTCCTCGCTCAGGCCCATACGGCCGACCCCTGGCGCTCCCGCCGGGTTGAGCAACCTAGAGCCGAGGCGTTGACAATGTCAACTCATGCGGCGGTCGGGCAGCCGCGATCATCCCGTCCCGCGCGGCCTGGCGGCCGGGCCGTGGCAGAG
This sequence comes from Enterovirga rhinocerotis, assembly GCF_004363955.1. Classification (GTDB taxonomy): domain Bacteria; phylum Pseudomonadota; class Alphaproteobacteria; order Rhizobiales; family Beijerinckiaceae; genus Enterovirga; species Enterovirga rhinocerotis. The sequence continues at coordinate 60,083 of NZ_SNZR01000011.1, read as the reverse complement.
GGCGCGCGCGAGGGCGTGCAGCTTCGGCAGGGCGGTCTCCAGAGCCGCGCGCTCGACATCCGTGAGGCAGGCCAGGAAGGCGAGATTCCGTTCGCCGGCCACCCGCATCAGCCTCCGGTGGAGCTGCTCGCCCTGCCGGGTGAGGGACAGGTCAACGGTCCTCCCTTCACCTGCCGTCTTCCGAGCGATCAGCCCCCGCGCGACGAGGGAGGACACGACGCGGCTCATCTGGCCCTTGTCGAGGTTCGCGGCGCGGGCGAGGTTGTTGAGGGACATGGCCTGCTCGGCGCCGACCAGCGCGAGGGTGCGCCACTCGCCGAGGCTGACCTCGAATTCCTGCCGGAAACGGAGCGAAGCGCTCCGCGAGATCATGTTGGCCGTCGCGCTCAGCTTGTAGGATAGCAGGTCCCGGATCGATGCCGGCGCAGCATCCGCCGACGCCGGCTGCGGCGACGCCGCCTTCGCAGTCCGTCGCGCCCCTCGCGAAGGCTTCCCGGCCGGCTCCGGCGAACCCGGTTCGGGCGCACTCGAGGCTCCCTGTTTCGACGCGCGCCGTCGAGGCAGCTTTTCGGTTTCGGCGGTCATGACCGTTCCACCATCCCCTCCGGTTCCCCGTCTGTGACTTCCACATGCGATGTTGACATAGTCAACGCACGCCTCCTAGGTTCGACACGATCGGTCACACGATGGGCAGGGGCGGCATGAGGGTCCTTACGACGCAGCCCCGTTGGGGAAAAGGCATAATGCGGCTCGATCGGGCCGCGCCCTCCCGTGGTGCTCCCGCATGAAGAGGGTTCTCGTCACCGGAGCGACCCGAGGCATCGGCCGTGCCGTCAGCGATCGTCTCGCCGAGGCGGGCTGGGCGGTCGTGGGCCTCGCCCGGCGCGACCTGGCCGGATTCCCCGGTCGCATCCTGCCCTGCGATCTGGCCGACGAGGCTGGGACGGCTGCCGTCCTCGACGAGTTGACCGCCGATGGCGGCTTCGATGCGCTCGTCAACAATGCCGGGATCAACATTCCTCAGGCGCTCGACGAGATTTCGCTCGACGCGTTCCGCACAGTGATGGAGGTAGACCTGCGCGCGCCTCTCCAGATCGTCCAGGCGCTGACACCGGCCATGCGGGAGCGCCGCTTCGGGCGCATCGTCAATATCGGCAGCCGCGCGATGCTGGGCCTCGAACGGCACTCGTCCTATGCGGCCGCGAAGGCTGGCCTTGCCGCCATGGCACGCTGCTGGGCCCTCGAACTCGCGGGCGACGGCATCACGGTGAACACCGTCGCGCCGGGCCCCGTCGATACGGAGCTGTTCTGGGACGTGATGCCCCGCGGCTCCGAGGCGACCGCGCGCTATCTCGCGTCCATCCCCGTCAAGCGGATGGCCGATGCCGACGAGATCGCGGCGACCGTCGCATTCTTCCTGTCGCCGGAGGCGGCCTTCATCACCGGCCAGACGCTCTACGCCTGCGGCGGCCTCACGGTCGGCCGTGCGCTCCAGGCCTGAGACGCGGCGCGGACACCAGGAGATCTCCCCATGATCGATCTGACTCGGGACGGCGCAGTCGCGACGGTCACCCTGAATCGACCCGAGAAGCTGAACGCACTCTCGATGGAGATGCGGAGCGACCTCGTCCGCGTCTTCGAGGAGTTGCGGTTCGACGATGCCGTGCGCGCGATCGTGCTCACCGGAGCGGGCCGCGGCTTCTGCTCCGGCGCGGATGTCGGCCGGATGGGCGGACGCGACCTGCGCGGCGCGCGCAGCTTCCTTCAGGCGAGCGCCCACCCCCTTGTGACGACGATCTTCGATTGCGAGAAACCCGTTCTCGCGGCGGTGCGGGGGCCAGCCGTGGGGATCGGCTGGAGCCTCGCCTTGGCCTGCGATCTGATCCTCGCATCGACGACGGCCCGTTTCTCCCAGATCTACAAGCGGATCGGCCTCGCTCCGGATGGCGGCGCCATCTGGTTCCTGTCGCGGCGGCTCGGCATGGGGCGGGGCAAGGACCTCGTGTTTTCGGGCCGCATGGTGGAGGCGGAGGAAGCGCTCGCGCTCGGTCTCGTGGAGGCGGTCGTTCCGGACGATGCCCTGCTCGACGCCGCGCGGATACGGGCGGAGGAACTGGCGCAGGCGCCGACCTTCGCGCTCGGCCTCGCCAAGGCGCTGTTCCACGCCGCTGCCGGACCGAGCCTGCGCAGCTTCCTGGAGATGGAAGCCTTGGTCCAGCCTCAGCTGAACCAGACCGACGATCACCACGAGGGTGTGCGGGCCTTCAAGGAGAAGCGCCCGCCGAACTTCTCGGGCCGGTGAGACCTCCGCTCAGGTGTCCGGCATCGTCAGATTGAGGGCGAGCCGCCCGCCCTCGGCGAAGATCGTCTGGCCGGTGACGTAGGACGACGCGTCGGTCGCGAGGAACACGGCGATCGAGGCGATTTCCTCCGGTTCGCCCGGGCGTCCGAGCGGCGTCCGGGAGAGCATCCGGCGCCGGGCCGCGTCGTTGCTCAGGGTGTTCATGCGCGCCATCTCGGTGGCGATCGTTCCCGGGCCGATCGCATTGACCCGGATGCCGTGCGGCGCGAGGGCCACGGCGGCCGCGCGTGTGAGCTGGACGATGCCGCCCTTCGCGGCGGCATAGGCGGCATGCGTCGGGATCGCGACGACCGAGTTGATCGAGGCCATGTTGACGATGCTGCCGCGCGTGCCGTGCTCGACCATCATGCGGCCGGCCGCCTGGCTGCAGAGGAACACGGATTTCAGGCCGACCCGAATGACGTCGTCGAAATCCTGCTCTGATTGCTCGAGGAAGGGCGCGATGCGCAGCAGCGCCGCATTGTTGAGAAGGACGTCGAGCCGCCCGTGGTCGCGGGCGACCGCGGCGAACAGATCCGACACGTCTTCCGCCATGCCGACGTCGCAGCGGCGGTAGACGACGCCCGTATCGGCGATCCAAGACGGCTCCCGGATGTCCGCCACGACGACCGTCGCGCCTTCCGCAGCGAAGCGGCGGGCACAGGCCTCGCCGATACCCTGCGCTCCGCCCGTGACGATCGCGACCTTGCCCAGCATCGGTAACCACCCCCTGTCGAGACGCGTCAGGGGATGGGCAAACTGTTGCATAGTCAACACTTGATTGCCCCCAGCACGCGAGCGCGAGCCGCCGAAAGGCGTGAGAGGGTGGGCGACGCCGTCTCGGCGAACCGTTGCGAGTTGACTAGTTCAACAGTATCGATCTTAGTTGCGAGGGAAACGGGCGGACGCGGCAGGCGCAGGACGGGGCAGGATCGTCGCGATCCCCTTCGCGTCCCGTACGGCCCATGCCTCCGCACCGCGATGAGATGCTGACGAGCCGCCCATGCCGAACACCGCCATCGACACGTTCTGCCCCACGACGTTGCAGGACAGCCTCGCGCGCGCTGCGGCCCTCGCTCCGACCGTCGAGGCGGTCGTGGCGAGCGACGGGCGCATCACCTACCGCGATCTGCAGGATCGCGTCGGTCTGGTCCGCTCCGCCCTCCAGGCGCTGGGCGTGCGCCGCGGCGACCATGTCGCCATCTGCATGGGCAACGGCATCCGTTGGATCGAGCTGTTCTTCGCCGCGGGATCGCTCGGCGCGGTGACCGTCCCGATCAACACGCGATTGCTGCCCGACGAAATCCGCTACGCCTTGCGGCAGTCGCGCGCCCGCTTCCTGTTCGTCGCGAGCCGCGTGATCAAGGTCGATTTTCTCGCCATCCTGCGCGAGGTCTGCCCCGCGGTCGACGATCGGTTGCCGGACGACGCGCTCCCGGACCTTGAGACCGTTATCGTGGCGGGGGGCGAGGCTCCTCCCGGCGCGCTCGGGTGGGATGCGTTCATGGATGGCGGCGGCGCAGCGGTCGAGCCCACGGCGTCGGCCGACGATACGCTCCTGATCCAGTACACCTCCGGCACCACCGCCTTCCCGAAGGGCGCGATGCTGAGCCATCGCAGCATGCTCGCCAACGCGTTCTGCGCAGGCATTCGGGTCGGGTTCCGGACCGCGGATCGCTATCACAGCGCGCGTCCGTTCTTCCACGTCTCGGGCTCGACCCTCTCCGTGCTCGCCGCGCTCCAACATGCGGCGACGCTGATCACCATGGACCGGTTCGAGCCGGGCGAAGCTCTCGCGCAGATGGAGCGCGAGCGTGCGACCCACTTCTCGGGCAACGACACGATGGTGCTGATGCTGCTCGACCACCCGGAGCGCGCGGGGCGCAAGCTCCACCTGCATGGAGGATGGATCGCCGGTGCGCCGACCGTGATCCGCCGCGCGATCGACGAGCTCGGGATGCGTGACGTCGTCGTCGCCTACGGCCTCTCGGAAGCATCTCCGAACGTCGCCCTGTCGTGCTGGTGGGAGCCGGAAGTCGTACGCGTCGCCTCGCGCGTGCTGGTGCAGGCGGGGCTCGAGGTGCGCATCCGCGACCCCGAGGAGGGGGGCGATGTCCCGGCGGACCAGGAGGGGGCGAGGCAGGGCGAGCTCCTGATCAAAGGCTGGAGCGTGATGAAGGGCTATTTCGACAAGCCCGAGGAGACCGCCGCGGCGCTCGATCCCGCCGGGTGGCTCGCCACGGGAGACGTCGTGCGCCTCGACGCCGAGAACAGGCTGACCTTCGTCGGCCGCGCCAAGGACATCATCCGTGTCGGCGGCGAGAACGTCGCCCCTGCCGAGATCGAGGACATCCTGCATCGGCACCCCGCGGTGAAACAGGCGCAGGTCGTCGGCGTCCCCGACGCCCGCCTGGTCGAGGTGCCTGCCGCGTTCATCATTGCGAGCGAGGGGACGGAGCCCGATCCGGATGAGATCATCGCCTGGAGCCGCGAGCGGATGGCGGGGTTCAAGGTGCCGCGCTACGTGCGGGTCGTGCCGGGCTTCGAGGCGATCGGCATGACAGCCAGTTCCAAGGTCCAGAAGCGCAAGCTCGCCGCCCATGCGCGCGAACTCTTCGGGCTCTGAGGTCATGGGTGCGACGATCCTGAAGGCCGAATGCGTCCTCGCCTGCGCCAACCGGCTCGGCGAGGTGCCCATCTGGTGTGGGGAGCGGAGAGCCCTGTTCTGGGTCGACGTCCGCGGCCCGGCGATCCACCGCCTCGAACCGTCCACCGGCGCGCTCGCATCGTGGCCGATGGCGCAACTGGTCGGCAGCATCGCGCTCGCGGGCGGGGGCCGCCTCCTCGCCGCCCTTCAGCGCGGCTTCCACCTCGTCGATCTCGACAGCGGCGCGACGACGCTCCTCGTCGATCCCGAGCCGGACCAGCCCGAACATCGGCTGAACGACGGACGCTGCGATCGGGCCGGTCGCTTCTGGTGCGGCTCGATGAACGACGTCCGCCGCGATCCCGAAGGGATCCTCTACAGGCTGGACGAGCCAAAGGGCCTCACGCGCCATCTCGACGGAATCATCATCCCGAACGGATTGTGCTGGAGCCCGGACAACCGGACGATGTATTTCGCCGATACGCGGAAATACCACATCCTCGCCTTCGATTTCGATTTCGACGACGGGATGATCAGTCGCCCGCGCCTCCTGGTCGATTTCGGCACCGGCCCGAACCGTCCGGACGGATCGACCGTCGATGCGGATGGCTGCGTCTGGAACGCCGAAATGGCGGCGGGCCGCGTCGTGCGCTACACGCCGCGCGGCGTCGTCGACACGATCGTCGAGCTGCCGACGAGCCAGCCGACGGCCGTCACCTTCGGGGGAGATGACCTCCGCACGCTCTACATCACGACGGCCGCACAGAACCTCTCGGCCGAGCAACTGGCGCGCGAGCCGCTGTCCGGCGGATTGTTCGCCGTGAGGGCGGGTGTCGCCGGCCTGCCCGAGCCGGTCTTCGGCGGCCGCTGAGCGGGCTCACGGCCGTTTCGGCCGGGCCACAGGGCCCGGCCGCCACCCGCGCGCTTACCGGATCGTCGCGCGGTGAGAGACGAACTTGACGTTGATGTAGGCGTCCATGCCTTCCATCCCGCCTTCGCGCCCGAGACCGCTCTCCTTGACACCGCCGAACGGCGCCTCCGGCATCGAGCCGCCGACATGGTTGATCGACATGATGCCGGTCTCAACGCGGTCCGACAGAGCCGCGGCTGCCGCGGCCGATTCCGTGAAGGCGTAGGACGCCAAGCCGTAAGGCAGCGCATTCGCGATCCCGATCGCCTCATCGAGTTCGGAGAACCGGACGACCGGCGCGACCGGGCCGAACGGCTCCGTCGTCATGACGTCGGATGTGAAGGGGACATCCGTCAGCACCGTCGGCTCGAAGAAGAAGCCGCGATTGCCGATCCGCTTGCCGCCCGTCGGGACGGAGGCGCCCTTCGCCTCGGCGTCGGAGACGAGAGCCTCGATGGCGTCGCGCCGGCGGTCGTTGGCGAGCGGACCCATCTTGGTATCCGGGTCGAGACCGTCCCCGACCTTGATCGCCCGCGCTGCGGCCACGAGATGCTCGACGAACGCGTCGTGGATCGATTCCTCGACGATGAAGCGGGTCGGCGCCGTGCAGATCTGCCCGGCATTGCGGAACTTGCCCGCCGCCGAGAGCGCAGCGGCCCGCGCCACGTCCGTGTCGCGGCACACGATGACCGGCGAATGGCCGCCGAGCTCCATCACGGCCGGCTTCATCAGCGAGCCCGCCTTCGCGGCGAGAAGCTTCCCGACCGGAACGGAGCCCGTGAAGGTGATCGCGCGGATGACCGGCGATCCGATCAGGTGATCCGACACCTCGGCCGGCACGCCGAAGACGAGGTTCAGGACGCCCGCGGGCAGGCCCGCATCGACGAAGCAGCGCACGAGAGCCGTCGCCGTCGCCGGTGTCTCCTCGGCGGCCTTGACGACCAGCGAGCAGCCTGCGGCGAGGGCGCCGCCGAGCTTGCGCGCGAGGACACTCGCCGGGAAGTTCCAGGGCGTGAACGCGGCGACGGGCCCGAGCGGCAAGCGGAGAACCATCTGACGCTGACCCGCAGGGCCCGGAATGATCCGCCCATAGAGGCGCTTCGATTCATGCGCATCCCATTCGACGAGCGCGGATGCGCGCACGACCTCGAGGCGGGCTTCCCCGACCGGCTTGCCCTGTTCGAGGGTCATGAGGCGAGCGATCACATCGGCGCGCTCGCGCATGAGCCGTGCCGCCTCCAGCAGGATAGCGACCCGCCTGTCGAGCGGCGTATCGCGCCAGATGCCGAACCCTTTCTCGGCCGCTGCGAGCGCCTCGTCGAGCGTCGCCACGTCGGCATGGGGGACTTCGCCGATGACGGCCTCGGTCGCAGGATTGAGGATGTCGGCGCTGCCGCCGACGGGGCCGAGCCAGCGGCCGGCGACATACATTTCAGGATTGGCGTAATCGGCGTTCATCGTCGGCTCCGGCCACGCCGAGAGCGCTCGGCGGGAAAGCGTAAGGGAAGGCGAAGGGAGCGGCCGTGCGGCGGCTCGGTCGCGCGGCGCGTGACTCTCCTGGCCGGAGACCCACGCCGCCTCCGGGTCCAGCCCGTGAAAGATCGGGGGATGGGGCTCCGCCGAGACGGAGCCCCGCTGCCTTACGGCGCGCTCGTCAGAGCGCCCTCACTTCGGCCAGGGTGTCGTCGAGGGCAGCGCGGGTCCTGGTGCCGATATCGACGATCTCGTCCTCGCTGATGATCAACGGAGGCGAATAGGCGATGCGGTTCGAGGCGACACGCAGGATGAGACCGTTCTTGCGGGCATTCTCGACGATCCGGCCGCCGATATCGACGCCCGCGTCGAAGCTCGCTCGCGTCTCCTTGTCCTTGACGATCTCCACGCCGCCGATGAGGCCGACGCCCGAGACGGCGCCCACCAACGGGTGGTCGGTCAGGCCATCGAGTTGCTGCAGGAACACGGGCTCCAGCGACTTCACCCGGGCCGCGATATCCATTTCGTCGTAGATCTTCAGGACTTCGAGCGCGACCGACGCGGCCACCGGATGGCCGGCATAGGTAAAGCCGTGCACGAAGGCGCCCTGCTTGTTGCTCTCGTTCTTGACGACGTCGAAGACCTTCTCGTTCATGAGGATCGCGGAGATCGGCAGCATCGCCGCCGAGAGCTGCTTCGCGCAGGTGATGATGTCGGGCTGAAGTCCGTAGGTCTGGCTGCCCCACATGCTGCCCGTGCGGCCGAAGCCGCAGATGACCTCGTCGGCGACGAACAGGATGTCGTACTTCTTCAGGACCGCCTGGACCTTCTCGAAGTACCCCTTCGGCGGAGGCAGCGCGCCGGCATTGCCCTGGACCGGATCGGCCCAGAACGCGGCGACCGTCTCGGGCCCCTCGCGCAGGATCGTCGCCTCGAGGGCATCGGCGAGGCGCTGCGAGAACTGCTCCTCGGTCTCGCCGGGCTTCGCCGACCGATAGTAGTTCAGGCTGTCGACATGGATGAAGCCGTCGAAAGGCAGGCCGAAGCTCTTGTGATAGGACGAATTGCCCGTGAGCGAGATCGCGACGCAGGTCGAGCCGTGATAGCTGCCCTGCCGCGAGATGATCTTGCGGCGCTCGGGCTTGCCGAGACCATGCCAATAGTACCAGACGATCTTGACGGCGCTGTCGTTCGCCTCGGACCCCGAGCATTGCAGCAGGACCTTCGACATCGGAACGGGGGCGATCTGCAGGAGCCTCTCGGAGAGATCGATGGCCGGACCGTGCGAATAGCCGCGGAAGAGCTGGAAATACGTCAGCTTCTGCATCGCCTCATAGGCGACGCGTGCGACGCGTTCGCTGCCGTAGCCGAGCGAATTGCACCAGAGCGCCGCGCCGCTGTCGAGGAAGCGATCACCGGCGTCGTCATAGACGTACACGCCCTCGCCATGCGTGACAATCGTGGGCCCGGTCTGGAGGTGCTTCAGCAGATTGGTCTGAGGGTGCACGACCGACGCCATGTCGCGCTCGAAATACGTCAGGGATGATGGCTTGTTCATGATCGTCGGTCCGCCGTAATCGAGTTGGAGAGGGACGGCGGACCGTAAGCGGGCGATCATCTGCGTTGGAGCGTTCATTCAACCACCAGCTTTCGCGTTTTGCGAAAGCTCAGGCCTCTCAGAGCGATCCGAAGCCGCTTCGCTGGATGATGTGATCGAGCAGGGCCCGCTGAGCCGGGCCGAGATCTTTGGGATTGCGGGCGCAGAGCTGGTGCTCCCGCGCCGCCCATTCGTCGAGGATCGGCAGAACGACGAGCTGAGTGCTCGTCGCGTAGCGGCGGGCCGAACTCTCCGAGACGATCCCGATGGCCTGCCCCGTCTCGGCGATGCTACATACGGCATCGTAGCCGTCGACCCGCACGCGGATCTTCAAGACGCGATGATAGGCGGCCGCGGCGCGCGTCAGCAGATGCGACATCGCGCCTTCCTCCGGCTGCCCGACGACCTCGTGCTGGACGATGTCGACCATGCTCGCTTCGCCGCGCGCCGCGAGGGGGTGGTCCCGGTGCACCACGACGACCAGCCGATCGCGAAACACGGGCCGGCGCCAGAGATCGATCGGCGGCACGTCGCCGACATAGATCCCGATATCGGCACTGTTCTGCCAGACCGCGCGCACGACCTTGGCGCTGTTGCGCTCGTCCAGGTCGACCTCGATCCCGGGATGGGATTCCAGGAAAGCGGGCAGGATCGACGGCAGGAATTCGACCAGCGCCGTTTCGTTCGCGCAGAGCCTGACGCGGCCGCTGAGCCCGGCCCTGATCCCGGCGAGATCGACCTCGAGCTGAGCCACCTCGTGGAGCATGGCGCGGGCGCGCCGGAGGACGACCATGCCGCCCGCCGTGACCTCGACGCCGCGCCGGTGCCGACGGAGCAGCGCCAGGCCGAGCGCAGCCTCGAGCTGCTGCAGCCGCCGGCTGGCGGCGGAGACGGCGAGCCCTTCCCGCTCCGCTGCCGCAGCGATGCTCTCCTCCTCGACTGCGGCGATGAGCAGCCGGGCCGTCCTGAGGTCGAGATGCAGCATCGGAAGGCTCCCTCCTGTCAGCTCTCCGCCGTCTCGCGCGCCGACCTCGTGCCGTCCTGCTGCGCGCGCAACCCGACCGGCAGTTCGATGGTCAGCATGAGGCTGCTGAGCCCCTTGCCGTGAGGATCCTGCGCGAGAGAGCGTGTTACCCCGCCCCCCAGCGCGCCCTCGATCACGAAATTGAGGGCGTGCAGCTTGGGAAGTTCGTAGCGCCGGATCGGCCCGCGCGTGATGTGGCCAAAGGCTTCCGCGACGCGGTCCACCGTCAGTTCGGCCACCAGCGTGTCCCAGTCCTCCGGACGATAGGCGATGACCGAGACGTTCGAGGTGTTCCCTTTGTCGCCGGCACGGGAATGCGCGAGATCATACACGCGGCGTGAGGATCGGGTCATGCGGCCATGAACTCCACGGACGGGGTCACGAGATGGCGCGGCAGCAGGACCGATTTCACGGCCAGCACCTCCTGGACGCCCTGGTCGATCCCGCCGCCGGCGGAGGCCGGGCCTTGCATGTGCAGCGAGCGCACCTCGGCTCCGACGGCGGCGGCGGCGGCCCGGGAGGTCGTCCGCGCGGCGACCCGCAGCCTGACCTCGTAGGGCGCGCCGCGCCCGTCGTCGCGACCGTGCAGGCTCGTCATGCCGATCAGGTCGATCCGCGTCTCGGAATAGGCCAAGCCGCGCCGCGCGAGCCGCTGCTGCACGAGATCGGCCCCGAGGCGTGCCCGTTCCACGGCGTTGATCCCCGCGAAGGTGATCTCGCCCGAACCGATGAAGCCGTCGAAATATCCGACGACGACCTTGTAGCTCGATGTGGGCGGCCGTGCCGCCGCGCCGCGGACCTCGACGCGGTCCGGTCCTCGTTGAACGAAGTCGACATCGGTGATGTCGAGGACGCAATCGGGCGTCAGATAGGCGGCCGGGTCATGGATTTCGTAGAGAAGCTGCTCGGTGCAGGTCGCCCGATCGAGGCGACCGCCGGAGCCGGGCGTCTTCGACAGAACAACCCGCCCATCCGTGTCGATCTCGGCGAAGGGGTAGCCGAGATCGCTCAGGCCGGGCACCTCCTTGCGGCCTGGATCGGCGAAACACCCGCCGGTGACCTGGGCCGAGCATTCGAGAAGATGACCGGCGATCGTTCCGGCGGCCAGCTGGTGAAGATCGGCTCCGCTCCAGCCGAAATAGTGAATCAGCGGTCCGACGAACAGCGAGGGATCCGCCACGCGTCCCGTCACCACGACGTCCGCTCCGGTATCCATTGCCGCGGCCACGACATCCGCGCCGAGATAGGCGTTCGCAGACGCCATGTCCGGCAGGATAGATTCCAGCGGCTCACCCGTCTCCAGCAGAGGAAGGCTCCCCATCCCGCGCAGGAGATCCGTGACATCGTCGCCCTTCACCACCGCACAGGAAATCCCAGGAAGACCGAGATCCTTCGCCTCACGTTGGGCGAGACGAGCGCCCGCCGACGGGTTCGCTGCGCCCATATTGGTGACGATGCGCACACCGTGTCTCCGGCATGCCGGCAAAACCGCCCTCAAGCGCGCGGCCATCGTGGGCGTGTACCCCCGTTCCGGATCTCGGGAGCGCGCCAGAGTTTCCCGCGCGATCGTGCGTTCGGCCAGGCACTCGAAGACGATGACGTCGAGCTCCCCGCGTTCGACGAGGTCGGCGGCGGGCCCGATCCGGTCGTCGGACATGCCGGCGCCGCAGCCGATCCTGACGGAACTCCGGCGCGCGGAAACGCGCCGTTCGTCGTGTCGCATTGGTCTTCCCCGAAGGAGGCGCGGATGCGCGCCGTGTCAGTGCGCGGCGGGCGCCACGATCGATCTCAGACCCACCTTGCGGCTGACGAGAAACATCAGGGTCATGATGATCACGATGAGCACGACCGAAAGCGCGGCACCGAGTGCCCAGTTGCTGCCGTCCATGAACTGCGCCGCGATCAGATTGCCGTACATGAGCGCGGAGGGGCCACCGAGAATCTGGGGTGTGACGAAGGCGCCGCAATCGAGCAGGAACACCATCACGCAGCCCGAGAGGATGCCGGGAGCACTGAGCGGCAGCACGATGCGGCGGAAGATCTGGAACGGCCCCGCCCCGAGATCGGAAGCGGCATCGACCAATCTCATGTCGAGCTTGTCGAGCGACAGATAGATCGGGAGAAGCATGTACAGCATATAGACGTAGACTAGGCCGACATAAGTCGCGCCGGTGTTATAGATGAGCCAGTCGATAGGCTGATCTATAATTCCTATCGTCAGGAGCGTCTGGTTGATAAGGCCGGTTCTACCAAGAATCGGAAGCCAGACGAACGTCCTGATGACGTAGCTCGACCAGAACGGCAGAAAGATCATCAGAAGGAAGACGGATTTCCGATACCCCTTCTGCCGGGCCAGGAACCACGCCACCGGATAGGCGAGAAACAAGGACAAAACTGTCGTGACCGCCGACGTCTGAAGGGTCGACAACAACACCTTCGAATAGATCGGGTCGGTGAAGATCTTTCGATAGTTGTCCAGCGTCCAGATCGCCTTCGTCCCGTACATGTTCGATGTCCAGAACGACATCACCAGCATGAAGCAGAAGGGCAGGACGCAGAAGAAGACGAGCCATGCCGCGCCCGGGATGACGAGCAGGCGGCGGAGGTCGCGAGGCTGACCGACGGTTGTCATGACGGAGAAATCGCGCAGTCTCCGTCGAAGGACAAATAAGTTCGGGTGATGCCTTCAGGCCTGTCCGGCTGATGCTTTGGCCATGACGAGCCGCCTGGGATCGGACGATGGCCCGCTCCGCGCCGTGCCGGGCGATGGCGGAGCGACGGAGCAATAGGGGTTCTCCGACAGGATCCGTCTGGCCGTCCGCATGAACAGAGCGCCCGTCGCCGTGAGGGGGCGGGCGTCGGAGCGGGCGAGCCACAGAGAGCGGGTCATCGTGGGTTCGCTCACCGGGGTCGCCTCGTACTCGGCCCGATCGACCCCGCACAGCGCGGCGGCCGGCAGAACCGAATACCATCCCGGCGTCCTCACGAGCCCGAAGATTCCGGTGGCGCTCTCCACCTCGAGGGACGGTTCGATCTCGACCCCCGCGCGGCCGAAATCGGCCGCGAAGCGGCGCCTGAGTCGGGGTGTAAGAACGAGGCGTTTGCCACGCAGGTGGCTCGCCGGCATCGAGGACAGGTCCGCCAGGCCGCTGCCGGCGCAGCCGACCAGAAGCAGCTGTTCGGAGCCCAGATGCTCGTGAGGCAGCTTCTCATTCTGCTTCACCGAGCTGACGATGGCGATATCCGTCACGCCTTGGGCCAGTTGATCGAGCAGCGTGTCGTTGTAGCCCTCCCTGCTGGCGACCCGGCAGTCCGGGTCCGCTTCGCAGACTTCGCGCAGGACGGCCGGCATGAAGCCGTAGCCGCTCGAGTGAAGGAAGCCGACATTGAGGAAATTGTCGGCCACGGGCTCGGTCGATCGGAGGGATCGGCCGGCGGCGGCGACCTCGGACAGGATGTGGACGCAGCTCTCGTAGAGCTTCTGCGCCTTCCCGTTGAGCGACATGCCGCGCGCCGTCCGGTCGAACAGGACGACGCCGAACTCCTCCTCGAGCTTTCGGAGCTGCATGCTGACCGCGGGCTGGACGACGTTCAGCCGGCGAGCGGCCGCTGTGATGCTGCCTTCTTCCACGACAGCGACAAAATATTTTATCTGCCGGAGATCCACGATGACGATCCGCTATCCGGGCGCGTGCATACGTCCGTGACATTTCAATGAAGCAGAGATCGGGCCAACGCGCCAGCCGCAATCCGGCGGCCTCGTCGGGGTATTCGTTTCGCTGGGGGGGAGCCATCATCCCAAGTTTCTGGTGCCGCTCGCCAGCTTGTGAAAGCTTCCGGTCACACATCCGTTGACCTCCAGGTCCGTGACAGGTGACGATAGGTATGTCTCAGGTCAAAACAGCTTCTGCTCCAAGCAAAGACGATGCTCCCATCGACATGTTCACGATGGTCGTGCTGCGGCGGCGAGTCGAAGCCGTCATCAGGGACATGATCAATACGCTTTTCCGAACGGGACGTTCAGGCGTCTTGAACACGGCGATGGACTTCTCCTGCAGCATCACCGACGACAGCCTGAGGACCGTGAGCACCGCCCTCGGATTGCCGGTTCACGTCGGCGCGATCGAGTTGATCCCGAAGGCGGTCAAGGAAAAATTCGGCGACGATATCCGGCCCGGTGACTGCTTCGCGAATAACAGCGGCTATCACGGCAACACGCATTGCGGAGACTTCACGCTCTGCGCCCCCGTCTATTTTGAAGGAGAGCTTGTCTTCTTCACGATCGCGAGGGCCCACCTCGGCGACATGGGCTTCCCGACGCCGACCACCTACGGCCCGCTGTCGCGAGATGTCTACGAGGAAGGGCTCAAGCTGCCCTGCGTGCGCATCCAGCGCGACAACAGCGACGTCCAGGAGGTCGTCGACATCTGCAAGGCGAATATCAGGGCGCCGGAGCAGTTCTACGGCGACTACATCGCGACCTTGGCCGCGGTGCGGACCGGCGAAGCCGGGATGCAGAAGATTTGCGCCCAGTATGGCATCGGGACCGTCCGCAAGTTCCTGACCCAGTTCCAGGATTATGCCCGCGACATGGCGATCGACGCCATCCGCCAGCTGCCGGCAGGCCGGGTCCGCCGGGAGGCCTTCTACGATTCCGAGACCGACCTCTATCCCGATGGGATCCCGGTCCGGGCCACGATCGAGGTGGATCCGGTCGAGGGCCTGGTGACGGTCGACCTTCTCGACAATGTCGACAACCTGCCGCTCGGGATCAATCTGACAGAAGCCACGATGACGGCGTCCTGCCTCATCGCGGTCCTCACCGTGCTGGGCCCCGACGTTCCTCGCTGCACCGGTTCGTTCAGCCGCGTGCGCATCCTCAGCCGGGAAGGTGCGGCGATCGGCCGGCCTAAACACCCCGCCGCGACATCCGCGGCCACCTCGAACCTGACCCAGCTTCTCTGCCCGCTCGTACGCTCGGCGTTTTCCGAGCTCAAAAGCGGGTTGGGCAGCGCCTGCGGGACGATCGGCCTGCCGGGCTCCTGCGCGGTGGTCAGCGGCGTCGATCCGCGCCACGACAACCGGCCGTTCGTGAACCAGATCATCATGGGCTACTGGGGCGGGCCCGGGCTCCACGGTCATGACGGCTGGTTCACCCATGGCAGCAGCGGCTCCAACGGCGCGTTGTGGCAGTCCAGCGTCGAGATGGTCGAGCAGCAGCAGCCCGTGCTCGTCGAGCGCCTCGAGATCGCCGTCGACAGCGGCGGGGCGGGCGAGTGGAACGGCTCTCCGGGCGCGTTCTGCATCTTCCGCAGCCGCACGGACAACATCCGCTACACAGCGAATACTGCCGGTCACGATTTCCCTCCCTTCGGCGCGGCCGGAGGCTGGGCGGGCGGACGCAACGACAGTTGGTGGGAGGACAAGGCCGGCGAGCGGCGCGCCCTGCCGAACTCGCTGGATGTGACCCTCAACACGGGCGAGAAGCTCGTGTCCCAGGCCTGCGGCGGCGGCGGCTACGGTGACCCGCTCGACCGCGATCCGGCCCGCGTCGCCGAGGACGTGCAGGAAGGCTGGATCAGTCTCGAGCGGGCACACCGCATCCACGGCGTCGTTCTGAAGACGCGCGGCGAGTTCGTCGCGGTCGACACGGAGGCGACTCAGCGCCTGCGCGACGAATTGCTCGAGCGGCAACCCGTCGTCGTGACGACCGCTCGTCGCCTCGAAACCTCTCACTGATCTCGGATCTGACGATGACCTACGAATTGTCCGCCGATGTCGGCGGCACCTTCACCGACCTTGTGCTGCGGTCCGACGGCGCGCAGATCGACATCTTCAAGGCGTCGACCACGCCGGCCAACATCGCCGACGGGATCCTGAATGGGATCGCGGGGATCGCGAAATCCCTCGATCTCGACACCGCGACATTCCTCGGGCGATGCGACAGCTTCGCCGTCGGCACGACCATCGCGACGAACGCCATCCTCGAGGGCAAGCAGGCCAAGACGGGTCTTCTGTGCACGGACGGGTTCCGGGACACTCTTCTGATCCGCGAAGGCGGAAAGGCCGATTCCTACGATTTCTACGTCGACTATCCGCCGCCCTACATTCCGCGCCGTCTGACGCTGGGCGTGAGGGAACGCGTCAACGCCGAGGGAGGGGTCGAGATCGCCCTCGACGAGGCCGATGCGCGCCGCGCCATTCGGCGCCTGAAGGAATACGGCGTTGAAGCCGTCGCCGTCTCGCTGCTCTGGTCGATCGTCAACCCGGACCACGAGTTGCGGATCGGTGCCCTGATCGAAGAGGAGATGCCGGGCGTCCCGTACAGCCTCGGCCATCAGGTCAATCCGTCGATCCGCGAGTATCGCCGCACGTCGGCCGTCGCGATCGATGCCTCTCTCAAGCCTCTGGTGCAGAAGCGCATCGGCGAGATCAGCGAGCGCCTCGCGGCGTCCGGCTTCAAGGGCGTCCTGACGTTCATCGCATCGAGTGGCGGGAGGACCTCCCCCGCCGAGATCGTCTCGCGGCCCATCTCGTTGTGCCTGTCGGGCCCCTCGGCTGCGCCGCAGGCCGGTTGCCGCCTGAGCCGCCAGGAAGGCGTCACCAAGGGCAACGTCCTGACCACCGACATGGGCGGTACGAGCTTCGAGGTGAGCGTCAGCGTCGACTGGAAGACGCCCATGCACCGCGAGGGCATGATCGGCGACCACATGTTCGGCATCCCGTCCGTCGAGGTGAAGACGATCGGGGCCGGCGGCGGATCGATCGCAAGGGTCGATGCCGGGGGCTTCATCCATGTCGGCCCTGAAAGCGCGGGCGCGATGCCGGGACCGGCGTGCTACGGCCGTGGCGGAACCCGGCCGACGGTGACGGACGCCAATCTCGTACGCGGGCTCCTCCTGCCGGGCCATTTCGCCGGCGGCCAGATCGAGCTCGACGTCGGCGCGGCGGAGCGCGCGATCGCCGAGCATGTCGCGACGCCCCTGGGGCTCGGCCTCATGGAGGCGGCGGAACTCGTCTGCCTTGTCGCCGAACAGAACATGATCGCGGCCATTCAGGACATCACGATCCGCCGCGGCGTCGACCCGCGTCAGTTCGTCCTCGTTTCGGGAGGCGCCGCCGGCGGCCTGCATGCCGGGACCATCGCCCGCGAACTCGGCATCGCTCAGGTGCTCATCCCTCGTGCGGCCGGTGTCCTCAGCGCCTACGGGATCATGACCGGCGAGATCAAGATGGGCTTCGCTCGCTCGCTGTTCACGAGTTCGGAGCGGTTCGACTACGAGGGCGTGAACACCATCCTGGCCGGCCTGCGGCAGGAGGGCGTCGCCTTCCTTGACCGGATGGCGGTCGAACCGAGCAAGCGCGTGCTCCGCTACAGCGTGGAAGCGCGCTATGCGGGACAGGTCTGGCAGATTTCGCTCGCGTTCGAGAAGGACCGGATCGAGCCGGCCGATCTTCCCGGTCTCGTGGAGAGCTTCCACCAACTGCACGAGACCTTCTACGCGGTCCGCTCGCCCGGCGAACGCGTCGAATTCACCGAATGGTCGCTTGACGCAGTCGGCACCGCCTCCGAAGGCGGCCTCGAAAGCGCCTCCCTGTCGGCTGCGGATGCCTCGGGCGCCCTTCTGACCACCAGCCGGGCCTGGCTGAAGGATGCCGGCGGAGAGATCGACCTTCCCGTCTATGACGGATCGCGCCTGCGGCCCGGAAACGTGATCGAGGGGCCGGCGCTGGTGCAGGAGATCGTCACGGCGAACTTCATCCCGTTCGGAGCCCAAGGACGCGTCACCGAGCAGCGCGGCCTGATGCTCACGCTGCCGATCGACGAAGCGAAGCGGCTCGCGGCATGAGCGCGGTGGCGGCCACCGGCAGCGCGCCCGTGGCGCGGAGCACCTTCATCCGCTCGCCATTCCGCGCGAGCGGATGGCAGGTGGTGCTCCGCGGCTATATCGGCCTCTTTCTGGTCTTCCTGTATGGCCCACTCGTCGTTCTGTTTGTCCTGTCTTTCAACGATTCCGACACGATCGGCCTGCCCTTCCGCGGTTTCACGCTGCGCTGGTACACGGGCCTCGTCCACCAGCGCGACATCCTCCTCGCGCTCGGGAACAGCATCCTGCTCGGCGTCGCTGTCGCGGTGCTGTCCTGCCTGCTCGCGCTCACGATGGCGCTCGGCTTCCGGGCGACGTTCTCGGGCAAGCCACTCCTGCTGCAGATCATCCTCCTGCCGGTGATCATCCCGGGGGTCGTCGGCGGCATCATGCTGCTGATCTTCCTGGGCTACCTCGGATTTCCCTTCGGCCTGTTCACCAGCATCCTGGTCGCCCAGGCGACATACGTCATGCCCTTCGCGTTCCTGACCCTCTATCCGCGCATTCAGGGCTTCGACAAAAGCCTCGAGGAGGCCGCGCAGGATCTCGGCGCGGAAGGGCTGGTCCTGTTCCGGCGCATCGTCCTGCCGATCATCATGCCGGGTATTCTGGCGACGACGATCTTCTGCTTCACGCTTTCTTTCGACGAGTTCATCCGCAGCGTCTTCGTCGTCGGCCAGGACGCCACGATGCCGCTGCTGCTCTGGAGCGTCATCACCCAGAACGCCGAGCCGTACATTCCCGCAGTCGGCGTTCTCAACATCGCGGTCTCCGCGGTCACTTCCATCATCGGTTTTGCCCTGGCTGCTCGGGCGGCCCGTCAACCTCGTTGATCCCTTCTTCGTGCCACACAGGAGATCGCTCGTGACCCAAGATTCTTTGAACAGGCGTCAGATCCTCGCGGCTGGCGGCCTGGGCGCCGCGGCTGCCGCCGGGCTGCCGGTCTCGGCACTTGCCGCCCCGAAGCGTCTCGACGTCCTGATCCTCGCCAGCGTGATGCAGGATCCGGTCGGCCCGATGGTCGAGCGGCTCTCCAACGTCACTCTCAACAACGGCCCCTACCTGTCATCGGCCGACGTCATCGCCCGCATCAATGCTCCCGGAGGACCGCGCCACGCCCTCTATTGCGGCGTGACCGAAATCCTGCGCCAGCCCGTGATGGGGGCCGCGTCGGGCGACGAGAAGGCCTTCCCCATCGATCCCGCCAAGATGCCGAACCTTGCCGACCTCTCGGATCTCGTCAAAAGCGACGTGATCGAGCGCGACGGCAAGACCTTCATCATTCCGCTCTTCTGGGGCTTCGATACGGTCATCTACAACAAGGCAGAGGTTAAGCTGCCTGAAGAGGAGACCAACACCTTCGGCCTCCTTTACGACGATCGGTTCGCAGGGCGCATCGCCTGGCTCGACCAGCCCTATTACTCGCTTTACGCGGCCGCCCTCTATCTCGGCCATTCCGCCCCGGAGAAGGCGACCCGCGCCGAGATCGGCGAATTCGCCAAGTTCATGATCTCGAAGAAGAAGAACGTCAGGGCCCTCTGGCAGACCCAGGCTCAGGCGATCAACCTGATGGGCAGCGGCGAATGCGTCATCAGCAGCGGTCAGATTCCGATCCGGGTCACTCTCAACAGGCGTGGCATGGACATCGCCACCGGCTGGCCGAAGGAGGGCGTGATCGTCTGGACGGAAGGCTACTTCATGCCGAAGAACGTCAGGGATCCGGCTGCCGCGCAGGCTGTCCTGAATGCAGTGCTCGATCCGGAGGTGGGAGCCGCGCTCACACGGCTCAGCGGCTACCCGACCGCGTCGGCAAAGGGCGCCGCTCTCCTGACCCCCGAGGAGCGCCGGCAGGCGGGCTTCGACATCAAGGAGCGGGGCTTGAAGATCACCGGCTACCGCTTCCCGTCCGACCTGTCCGAATGGGTCGAAGCGTGGAACCGGGTCAAGAGCGCCTGACGCGCGCGACCGACAGGATGGACCATCACCGATGACGACGCTCGCTCCCGCGCAGCCACCTTCGGACGATTCCGCGGCCGGGACGGCGATGGTCGACATCCGCCGGCTCGAGAAGCGCTTCGGAAGCGCCGTCGCGCTGCATCCGACCGATCTCGTCGTCCGGCAGGGAGAGTTTTTCTCCCTGCTCGGACCGAGCGGCTGCGGCAAGACGACCCTGCTGCGGATGATCGGCGGCTTCGAGCAGCCGACCTCCGGCGACATCGTGATCGCCGGCGAGAGCGTGGTGCATCTGTCTCCGGCCAAGCGCAGGACGAACATGGTGTTTCAGCACCTCGCCCTGTTCCCGCACATGTCCATTCGCGAGAACATCGCCTTCGGGCTCGAGATGAAGCGCGTGCCGGCCGCGACCGTTCGCAGCAAGGTCGACGACGCGCTCGCGATGGTGCGCATGGAGAGCTTCGCGGACCGTCCGGTCGAGGCGCTGAGCGGCGGCCAGAAGCAGCGCATCGCGATCGCCCGGGCGCTCGTGAACGAACCCGCCGTTCTCCTCCTCGACGAGCCCCTGAGCGCACTCGACCTTCAGTTGCGCATCCAGATGCAGTCCGAGCTGAGGCGGATCCAGCGTTCGACCCGGAGCACCTTCATCTTCGTCACCCATGACCAGGAGGAGGCGATGACGATGTCGGACCGCATCGCGGTGCTGCAGGCCGGTCACATCGTCCAGATGGGGACACCGCGGCAGATCTATCACCGGCCGGAGAGCCGGTTCGTGGCCGAATTCATCGGCCATTCCAACTTTCTGCCCGGTACGGTCACTGGGCTCGGGGTCGGGGGCGAGGTTCGGCTGGAGCATCGCGGCGTGAGCTACGACGCCATCAGCCATCGGCCGCTCTCGCTCGGCGACGAGGTGAGCGTCGCGCTTCGATACGAAGCGATCTCGGTCCTGCCCGGCACGGATACCCGCGGCCTTCCCGCGACGCTGGAACTCGCGACCTTCGCAGGCCCGACGATCCGTCTCGATCTGCGGCTGGAAAACGACGTGTCGATCAAGGCCGAGACACCGGCGTCGAACGAGCCGCCGGATCTTTCGCCGGGCGCCCGATTCCGGGTCGACTGGGCGCCGACCACCGCGCTGGTGGTTGGCGAATAGGGCCGGCCCGGGCTCGTCCCGGCACTGCCATCGTCGAAGACCGCCGGTTTGCGGATCCGAGGCATTTCATGACGCTCCGCCGACGACGATCGGCGCGAGAGGTCTCACTCCGGCTAGGCCGGCTTGTTCGTCCAGGCGGTCGTTCGCAATGCTCAGCACCATCCGGGTCGTCGATCTCACGTCAGCCGTCGTCGGTCCCTACGCGACCCAGATCCTCGCCGATGCGGGGGCTGACGTGATCAAGGTCGAGAGCAAGGGCGGGGACGTCATGCGCTGGATCGCCGGGCCCTCGCCGACGCCGGGGATGCCGGGGAAATTCCTCCACATGAACCGCAACAAGCGGAGCATCGCGCTGGACCTCAAGCACCCCGAGGGCCGCGCGGCACTGCTCGACGTCATCGCGAGCGCTGACGTCGTTCTGCAGAACATGCGTCCGGCCGCGATCCGCCGCCTCGGTCTCACCCCGCAGGACATCGCCGCGGTGAACCCCAAGGCCGTGACGTGCAGCGTCGTCGGCTTCTCGCAGAAGGGTCCCTGGCGCGATCGGCCTGCCTACGATTCGGTGCTGCAGGGTGCGAGCGGGCTCGCCTCGCTGATGGCGAAGCGCTCCGGAGGAGAGCCCGCCTACGTCCCCTTCGTCGTCATCGACCGGATGGCAGCCACGATGGTCGCGACCCAGATCATGATGGCGCTCTTCGACCGTGAGCGGACGGGGACGGTCCGGCATCTCGAGATCCCGATGTACGAGAGCTTCGTCGCTCTGCTCTTGAGCGAGCACATGTACGGCCGGACCTTCATGCCCGCTCTCGGCGACGCCGGAGACCTGAGGCTCCTCGACCCGAATGCGGCTCCGGTCGCGACGAGCGACGGTTACATCTGCATCACGACGAACACCGATGCGCAGGTCTTGGCGCTTTTCGACGCCATGGGGCGCCCGGAGCTCAAGGAAGACAGCCGTTTCAACACGGGGCCGGCCCGCATCCATCACATCACCGAGTTCTTTTCCCTGCGCGCCCGGGAGCTCGCGCGGCGGCCGACCGCCTACTGGCTGGAGGCGCTCTCGAAGATGGACGTGCCGGCCATGGAATTGCGGTCCGTCGAGAACCTTCTGGACGAGGACTACCTCTACGAGGTCGGCCTCCTCACCGAGACGGAGCACCCGAGCGAAGGGCCGATGTGGAGCATCGGCTGTCCAAGCACCATCAGCGGACACGATGGCGCGGTGCGCCGACACGCACCGCAGATCGGGGAGCATACGCGCGAGATCCTGCGCGAGGCGGGGTGTGACGGGCGTCGGCTCGAGGCCCTCTTCGCCGCGCGAGCGGCCTTTGAACCCACGGCAACCGGACACTCGCAAGCGGACGGGCGTCGCGAAACGACGGCGTGATCCTCCACCGGGTCTCCGGCGGGTCGACGCGAGAACGAGGTATCAGACCATGCAATACGACGTCAGGATCGGCGATCACGGCCTGCGCTACGATCCCTTCAAGGCCCTGGTCGGGCCGCGCCCGATCGGGTGGATCACGACGCTCGACGCGATGGGCCGTCTCAACTGCTCGCCCTATTCGTATTTCACCATCCTGTCGGACCGCCCGCACATGGTGGGCTTTTCGGCGGCGGGCGACAAGGATTCCCGGGCTTTCGCGGAAGAGACCGGCGAGTTCACCTGCTCCTTCTCGTGTTTCGGTCAGCGCAACGAGATGAACCAGACAGCGACGCCGCTGGCCCGCGGCGAAAGCGAATTCGACTTCGCCGCCATCGAGGCGGAGCCGTCCCGCTTCGTGAAGCCGCCCCGCGTCAAGGGGGCACCCGCCGCGCTCGAATGCAAATGGGTCCAATCCATCCCGATGGTCGGCGTCGACGGCCAGACGCGCTACGCCCTCGTGATCGGCCAAGTCGTCGGGATCTATATCGACGACGCCTTCATCGAAGACGGCATCGTCGATACGGGCGGCATGCAACCCGTGATGCGGGCCGGCTACGATGAGTATTTCGTCGTCGGCCCCGAACAGATGTTCAAGATGGATTTCCCACCGGGTGTGCGCACCCATCGCGACAAGTGAGGGAAGCCCTCCGGCGATAGGCTCTCGGGTGTCGAGAGCACGTGGTCATCCGAGCCGGCGGACATCGACTGCCCGGCGATCAGCGAGGCTGAGCTTCGACGAGAGGGTTCCGCCCGGTGCTTGCGAGCGCGCGCTGCGGAATAGCGTCGTCCGGCTGGGGATCGGCTACAACCTTCACCGGCCGCACACGAGCTTAGGCGGCCTAACCCCGAACGAGTTCGCAACCCGGTCCAGACAGGACCAGGTCGGGTGCAGAAGGGCAGCTATCCTGCATTCGCCACGCGATAGCTGTCCGTCCAGAGACGGCCCCAATCCGGTCATGCTCGAGCAGAAGCGAAGCGGGCGATGGCGTATGATCCGCGGTTGTGACGAAGGGCTATAGCCCTCTCACACCGCCCCCTCTCACACATAGTCCGAGCGGAAACCGCCAGACCGTTTTCGCTTACAGAACTGGCCGATGCTCACGGAAGGCAGCGGCGAGCGTGCGCAGGGCCTCGCGGGATCTGGAATCAGTGAGGGTGGAAAACATCACGACCTCGGTGGAAGGCAGCGACGGCAGACCGAAGCGCCGGCTGACCTCGACGGTACCGGGAGGCGCCAGTCGACAGGAGAAGGCCGAGATGGCGAGGCCCGCCGAGACTGCTGCCGTCACCATCGATGATGTGCCGCCAAGAAAGACTTCCGTCCACGCGATGGCAGCCGAGTCCAACGCGCGGGCGGCGATGTCGCGCACGCCGCAGGCGGGCGAGAGCGCCGCCAGCCGCAACGGCTCACCCTGACGATGTTCGAAGTGCGGGGCGGCGAACCAACCGAAATGCTCAGGCCCCAGCACCTCGCCATCGCGTCGGTCGTCTTCCCGCCGGATGATGGCCGCATCGAGTTCGCCGCGATCGAAAGCGTCCAGCAGCACCCGTGAATTGTCCATCCGCACTTCGATGGTCAGACCGGGATCGTGGGCGTTGAGTCGAGCGAGAAGCGTTGGGACCTCAGGTCCTGCGACGTGGGCCGCGATGCCCAAGCCGAAGCGGCGGCGCGGGGATGACAAGCCAGCCAAGGCACGATCGTGAGCCGCGAGGAATTCGCGGGCGGGCGCAAGAAACACCGCACCTTGAGCCGATAGCCTCACCGAGCGGGGAGTCCGTTCGAGAAGCCGCTGGCCAAGCCTGTCTTCCAGCCGTTTGAGCTTGACGCTGATGGCTCCCTGCGTGCTCCCGAGCGCCTCAGCGGCGCGGGTGAAGCTCTGCAGATCGGCGATGGTAACGAACACCTGCACGGCGTCGACATCCAGCGTGGTCATTCAACGATCCAGAATTGCCGTCTATAAAGCACCCAATCATTCCATTCACTTATGGTCAAATTCTGCCACACGGCGACCGATTACTGAGAAGCCTGTCGCGCGAGATCGACCCGCGGTGCCAACTGATCGATCCCTAAGGCACCCGTTGCCGCGCCAGCCATCGTGTCGGTGTTACCCCGAGCTCTGCCCGGAAAGCGCTTCGCAGCGCATGAGAATCTGGGAAGCCGCAACGGACGGCCACATCATCGAGACCGCGCGCTCCCGCGACAAGAAGTTCCTGTGCCCGGGCGAGCCGCGCGCGCTTCAGCCATTCTCCGAGGCTCCCTCCGGTGCGTGAGCGGATATGGCGCGTGAGAGTGCGGCGGCTCATGCCAGCGCGTTCCGCCAGATCGTCCAGTGCCGGCGTCGAGAACGGGTTTGTGCGCAGCGCTTCCAGCATCTCCGTCACGCGGCGATCAGCCGATGCGCCGATGGCTGGTCTGTCGATCAATTGTGGTTGCCCACCCATCCGCTGAGGTGCCACGACGAGATGGCGCGCAACGCGATTGGCTTCGCCGATCCCGGAAATCCGGGCCAGCAGATGCAGGCAGCAATCGAGTCCCGATGCGATTCCGGCCGAGGTCAGCACCTGTCCCTCGTCGATGAAGAGCGCGCCCGCATCGACCGTAACCTTTGGATACCGCTCCGCAAACGTACCGGCGCGTGCCCAATGCGTCGTCGCACGCCGTCCATCGAGCAAACCGGCCTCCGCAAGGCCGAACGCGCCTAGGCAAAGACCGACGACGATCGCGCCGCGCATCTGCGCCGCTCGAAGTTCGTCCATTATGTCGGCGGAGACCGGCTCGTCGACATTCCGCCATCCGGGAAGAATGAGGATGTCTGCGTCACGGGCGGCCTCGAGCGGACGCGATGTTTCGATCGTCAGGCCGCCACTGGCGGCGAACCGGGACACGCTCGAGCACACATCGATCTGATGCTCGCTCGCGATAAAGGGCTCCCCGAACACAGCAAGCGGCGTGGACAGCATGAACGGGCTGATGCCCTCATAGGCGAGAACGGCAAGGCGCATTGGCCCGATCTATACGAACAATGTCCATCGGGCCACTGACGAGTGACTGCTCCCAACCGTAGTGAGAGAGGCAACGCCAAAGGAGCCTCGTCATGACCCGCACCCTTCTCGTGATCGACATCCAGAACGAGTACTTCCCCGGCGGCGCGCTACCGCTTTGGCGGGCCGAGGAGACCGAAGCGCGGATCGTTGCCGCCATCGGCAAGGCCCGGGCGAGCGGCGACAGGATCATTCTGGTACGCCATGTATCGGCGGCGGCCACCGGCCTGTTTGTCGCCGGCAGTCCCGGTGCGGCACTGCGCCCGGCCATCTCCGACGCAGCCGGCGACGCCCCTATCGTGAGCAAGGCCCATGCGGACGCCTTTCAGGATACCGATCTCGCCGATCATCTCGCCGGAACCAGCGAGCTGCTGATCTTTGGCATGATGACCCAGAACTGCGTCGTTTTCACCGCCTTGTCGGGCCTGGCCAATCGATTTCACGTGCAGGTCATCGGTGATCTCTGCACCGCGCCCGTGGAAGTCGTTCATCGGATCGCGCTGAATGCCTTGGCCTCGAAGCTTCGCGTTTCGAGCGCTGACGACGCCTGGAACTGATGGCCCCTGAGTGCATGTCATGGTCGCCTCGGCTGTCGTATGATCTAGAATTGTTGTCTCTGAAATGTTCGATCATCCAATTCAGTTATGATCGAAGCATCGGTAGTTTGCCGCCCTTACGCAGCATGCGGACCGAAGCGGAAATGGCCCCTGTCGTGATGGGGTCCGCCGTTGCGGCTCCGATGCCGAAAGGCCGGACAATGACCCTTGCCGCATCCGTCGCCACCGGCAGCAGAAGCGCCGTCGCGCTCGCCGCCGTTTGCCTGTCCGCGCTGATGTTCGGGCTGGAGATTTCCAGCGTGCCGGCGATCCTGCCGACGCTGGAACACGTGCTGCACGCGAATTTCCGGCAGCTTCAGTGGATCATGAACGCCTACACGATCGGCGTCACGGTGGTGCTGATGGCGACGGGAGCCCTGGCTGACCGCTTCGGGCGCAAATGCGTATTCATCGCCAGCATCGCCGCCTTCGGAGCGGCATCTCTGGCCTGTGGGCTCACGACAAGTGTGCCCGTGCTGATCGGCGCACGCTTCATTCAGGGCCTGAGCGGCGGGGCGATGCTGGTGTGCCAGATCGCCATCCTGTCGCACCAGTTCCGCACCGCCCGCGAGCGAGGCATGGCGTTCGGCTGGTGGGGCATCATCTCCGGTGTGGGTCTGGGCTTCGGTCCGCTCATCGGCGGCGCCATCGTCGCGCTGTGGAACTGGGAGTGGGTGTTCCTTGTCCATGCGGGACTCAGCATCGTGACGGTGCTGCTGGCGGCCGGCGGCGTGCGGGAATCGCGTGACCCGGAGGCGACCCGTCTCGATCTTGCCGGCATCGCCACGCTGTCGATCGCAGTGTTCTGTCTGGCCTTCTTCATCACTCAAGGACCCGCTCTCGGTTTCTCCAGTCCGATGGCGCTTTCGATCCTAGGCGTGGCGGTTGCGAGCTTCGTCGCCTTTCTCATTGCGGAACAACTCACTTTCAGGCCGATGGTCGATTTCTCGGTGTTCCGCATCCGCGCCTTTTCCGGGGCGGTCATCGGCTCGGCGGCAATGAACATCAGCTTCTGGCCGTTCATGATCTATCTGCCGATCTGGTTCCAGGCAGGCCTCGGCTATGACAGCGTCGCGGCGGGCATGGGCCTGCTCGCCTACACGCTGCCGGCGCTGGTCGTGCCGCCGCTGGCCGAGCGTCTGCTGCTGCGCTATCAGCCCCGCCTCGTCATTCCGGCCGGGCTGTCCGTCATCGGGCTCGGCTTCATCCTGATGAAGCTTGGCAGCGGCGCCGAAAATGCAAACTGGCTGACTATGCTGCCGGGCTGCGTTCTGGCAGGGGTCGGGCTGGGGCTGACCAACACGCCGGTGACCAATACGACGACCGGCGCCGTGCCACCCGCGCGCTCCGGCATGGCGTCGGGAATCGACATGAGCGCGCGCATGATCTCGCTCGCCGTCAACATCCCGATCATGGGGTTCATCCTGGTCGAAGGCGTGCTGTCTTCACTCAAGGCAAGCCTGCCATTCGGCACGGACGCGTCGGCCCTCCGTGCGCTCGCGGAAAAAATCGCCGCCGGAACGATGGTCTCATCCGGCCAAGGCGTTCCAGATGCCATCGTTCATCAAGCCCTCGCAGACGGATTCGGCGGGGTTATGCTTTACGGCGGCATCAGTGTCTGGCTGCTCGCAGCAGCCAGCTTCATGGTGTTCCGCGGCGGGCAGAGGTGATGACGTGTCGCTGTAGCAGACGGGTTAAGGACGCAGGACGCCCGTAAGCACGACGCCCCCTGTGCCCGACGGGCGCAAGCCTTGCTCGAAAGCCCCGGCCACAGCGCCCTTCGCCCCGCAACGATCGAAGGGTTTGCACGCCGCGCACGGGAAGGATGCGGGTCAGCCCGTCGAATGCGTCGGTCAGTTGCAACTCGATTTTGGACTGGGATTGTTTCTGCTGAGCGAGCGTCAGATGGCGCGGATGTCGCCGTTCTTCCCGTTGGCTCACGGCGGCCCCGAGGGCTTGCGCTCAAGGGATGCGGTAGAAGGGGTTCGGCAGGAGGAATGCGCGCTCGGCATGCCCACCCTCGAGGTCGGACGGCTGATCCCCTACATTGGCGATGATGCGATACCCGGCCGCCTCGATCGCGGCGCGGAGCGGGGCCTTGTAGGCTGCGGCCTTGGGGAAGTGAGCGCCGACGGGGACCATGTCGAGCCTGACGTAATCGTCATATCCGGCCGCCTTGAGATTGCGTTCGGTCGCTGCCCGCTGCGTCTCGTCTCGGCCGGTGATGAAGAAGACGGCTGCGCCCTGCGTTCGGGCGAAGCGATAGAGGCTCAGCGTTGCCGGTATGGCGGGGCTGCGCGCCAACAGATCCCAGCTTACCCAGCCGCAAGGACCTTCCGGAAGCTTCTCGCAAGGTCCGCCGAATACCCGCCCGAAATCGTCGGCCTGAATGACCTCCCAGTTCGAGAGCGCGGTGTCGTCGATGTCGAAGACGACGGCCGGCCGGTCGACCTGGCGAGCGCGCTCGCCGATCCAGGCCTGCGCCTCGGCGGCAACGCCGGCCAATGCCGTCTGATAGCGGCCCGACTGGTAATACTCGGTGGCCGCCCGTTTCGCGTCTCCGACATTCGGCGGCTCATCCTTCGTGCCGGCGAAGGGCACCGGCTGCGCGAGCGCCGCGCAGCCGCAAAGCAGCCAGAGCGCCGCTGCCGACGAAAGGGACCACTTGGATCGGGCCATCGCATTGCCGCCTGGTGGGACTGCCGGGCGCAGTGTGGCGCAGCCGTCCGAGAAGTCGAGTCGCCCGTCCGGCCGGCCGGCGAACCTTCAGCCAGATTTCGCAGATCGCCCGGCTTGCACGCGAGAGAGGCCGCGCCCCTTACGCCGGAGCCTTGCCCCTCTCGCCCATCGTCAGGAGGTAGAGCGTCGGCAGGAAGACGAGCGTCAACAGCGTCGCGACCAGCAACCCGCCCATGATCGCGAACGCCATCGGCCCCCAGAACACGGTCGGCGCGATCGGGATCATGCCCAGCACCGTCGAGACGGCGGTGAGCATGATGGGCGTGAAGCGGGCGCAGGATGCGCTCAGCACCGCCTCGCGCGCGCTCTTGCCCGCCGCCCGCTCCGCCTCGATCTGCCCGATCAGGATGACCGCGTTCTTGATGATCATGCCGAGCAGCGCCAGCACGCCGAGGATGGCGACGAAGCCCAGCGGCCGGCCGGAGACCAGCAGCGCCAGCACCACGCCGATCAGCCCGAGCGGCGCGACGCTGAGCACCAGGAAGGTCAGCGAGAAGCGCCGGAGCTGGAACATCAGCACCGTGAACATGATCAGCAGCATGACCGGCACCACCGCCATGACGGAGGCGAGGGACGAGGCTCCCTCCTCGACCGTCCCGCCGACCTCGATGCGGTAGCCCTCCGGCAACGTGGCGGACAGCGCCGCGATTTTGGGCGCGAGTTGCTGGACGACGGTCTCGGGCAGCGTGCCCTCCGTCACGTCGGACTGCACGGTGAGGCTCGGCAGGCGGCCGCGACGCCAGACCATGGGGTAGGTCTGCGCGTAGTCGAAGGCCGCGAACTGGCTGAGCGGCACGCTGCGGCCGTTCGGCAGAGGGACCTGCAGGGTCCGCAGCGTGTCGAGCGAGACGCGCTGCTCGTCGGCGGCACGCAGCACGACGTTCACCAGATGGATGCCGTCGCGAACCTGCGTGACCGGCGCGCCGGTCACGACCGTGTTCAGCACGGAGGCGATCGCCTCCGAGGACAGGCCGAGCAGCCGGGCCTGGTCCTGGTCCACACGCACGCGGATTTCGCGCGCCGGCTCGATCCAGTCGTAATTGACGGTCCTGACCAGCGGATCCGCCGCGATGACCTCCGCCAGCCTGAAGGCGATGTCGCGCACCTGCCCGGTCTCGGGTCCCGTCACCCGGTATTGGACCGGCCAGCCCACCGGCGGGCCGAGTTCGAGCGGCGAGACCCTGCTGACGATTTCGGGGAAATCGTCGGCCAACACTCTGGCGAGCTTCGCCCGCAGGCGCTCGCGCGCCGCGACATCCTTGGCGACGACGACGGCCTGGCCGAAGAAGTCGTTCGGGAGTTGGGCGTTGAGCGGCAGGTAGAAGCGGATCGCGCCGCGCCCGACATAGCCGCTCCAGCGCGCGACGTCCGGATCGCCCTTCAAGGCGGCATCCAGCCGGAGCACGGCGCTCTCCGTCGCATGAATCGAGGCGTTCTGCGGCAGTTGCAGATCCACCATCAGCTCGGGGCGGTCGGAAGACGGAAAGAACTGGCGCGGGATCAGCGGCAGGGCCAGGACGGCGGCGACGAACAGCACCAGCGTGACCGCCACCGTCGCCCAGCTCGCGGTCAGCGCGGCGGACAGGAACCGGGAATAGAGCTTGACCACGCGCCCCGGCTCGCCGCGGGTCTTGGGCGGCTTCAGCACCACGAGCCCGACCAGCGGAGCGAAAACGACGGCGACGAGCCAGGAGACGAGCAGCGCAATCGTCACCACTGCGAACAGCGTGAAGGTGTATTCGCCCGCCGAACTCGCCGCGAAGCCGATCGGCACGAATCCGGCGATCGTCACCAGCGTGCCCGCGAGCATGGCGAAAGCATAGGTCTTGTAGGCGTAGACGGCGGCGACTTCCTTCGACTCGCCCGCCGCGAGGCGGCCGAGCGTGGCATCCGTCGTGGTCATGGCGTCGTCGACCATCAGCGCCAGGGCGATGATCAGCGCGCCGAGCGAGATGCGCTGCATGTCGATGCCGGCGAGCCACATGACGGCGAACACCCCGGCCAGGGTGAGCGGAATGGTGAGCGCCACCATCAGCCCCGCGCGCACGCCGAGCGCGACGAAGCTGACGACGAGGATGATCGCGATGGCCTGCCAGAGCGAGACCATGAATTCGGCGATGGCGGTCCGCACGGTCACCGCCTGGTCGGCGACGAGATGCGGCTCGATCCCGACCGGCAGATCCGCGGTGATCGCCCGCATCGCCCGGTCGACATTGCGGCCGAGCGCGAGAATGTCGCCGCCTTCGCGCATGGCGATGGCAAGGCCGATGGCGGGCTCGCCGTTGACCCGGAAAAGGGGGGCGGGCGGGTCGACGAGGCCACGCCGCACGGTCGCGATGTCGGACAGCCGGAGCATGCGTCCGTCGACCGCGAAGTTGAGCCCCGCAATGTCCTGCTCGGAACCGAAGGAGCCGGTCACCCGGATGGCGAGCTTCTCCTGCCCGGTCTGGATCGTGCCGGCGGGTTGCACCACGTTCTGGGCGCGGAGCGCCGCAACCAGAACGCCGCGGTTGATGCCGAGGCTCGCCAGAGCCTGCATCGAGAACTCGACGAAGACCTGTTCGTTCTGCTCGCCCAGCAGTTCGATCTTGGCGACGTCGGGGACGTTCAGAAGCCGGGAACGCGCGCCTTCGACATAGTCGCGCAGTTCGCGATGGGTGAAACCGTCGGCGGTGAAGCCGTAGATCAGGCCGAAGGTATCGCCGAACTCGTCGTTGAAGCCGGGGCCGACCACGCCCTGCGGCAGGGTATGGCGCATGTCTCCGACACTCTTGCGCACATGATACCAGGTATCGGTCACCTGACGGGCGCTGGCGTCTCCCTTGAGGCTGACGAAGATCGTCGTGACTCCGGAGCGGGTGTAGCTGCGCACGGTGTCGAGATGCGGCGTCTCCTGCAGCGTGCGCTCGAGCCGCTCGGTGACCTGCTGCAACGTGTCCTCGACGCTGGCGCCGGGCCATGCGGCCTGGATCACCATGGTCTTGATGATGAAGGACGGATCCTCGGCGCGGCCGAGCCGCGTATAGGCATAGGCCCCGGCGGCGATCACCACGAGCATGAGGTAGATGACCAGCGAGCGCTGGCGGACCGCCCATTCGGAGAGATTGAAGCGCATCACGACCCGGCCCCCAGCAGGCGGACCTTCTGGCCTGGATGCAGCGCCTGCACGCCGGCGGAAACCACGACATCGCCGACCGCCAGGCCGCTGGCCACGGCGACCGCGGCCTGGCTGAAGCTCTCCACCTCGATATTCCGCAGCGAGACCGTGCTCGTCTCGCGATCGAGCACCCAGACCGCCGGCTGGCCGTTGGCCGCGGTGAGGGCCGAGGCGGGGATCTCGATCGCCGCAATGCCGTCCAGCCGCACCTGTCCGGTCACCGTGGAGCCGAGCCGCAACGTATCCGGCGGATTGTCGAGGCCGACGCGCACACGGAAGGTTCTCGTGACGGGATCGGCCTGCGGCGCGACCTCCCGAACGCGGCCCGTCGCGGTGACGCCCGCATCCCCGCTGAGCGCGATGGTGATGACCGCGCTGGCCGGAGCGGCCCGCAGGATCTGCTCCGGCACGTCGAAGACCGCGTCCCGCCCCCCTTCGCGGGCGATCTGGACGATCATCTGACCCGCCTGCACCACCTCTCCGGGCTCGGCGCCGCGCGCGGTCACCATGCCGGCGGCGTCGACCACGAGCTCGGTATGGTTCGCATTGTCCTCGGCGATCCTGACCTGCGCCTCCGCATTGTCCACCGCCGAGCGCGCCGCCTGCAGCCCGGAGCGGGCGACGTCATGATTGGCACGGCTGGTGAAGCCGCTGGCGAGCAGCCGGTCCTGCCGCTCGAAGGTATTGGTCGCCGTCGCGAGCTGGCTCTCGGCCGCGGCAAGGGCGGCACGCGCGGCCCGGAGCGTGGCGAGCGCGTTCTGCGGGTCGAGCCGCGCCACCACCTGCCCCGCCCGGACCCGGTCGCCCACATTGACCGTCCGTTCGATCATCCGGCCGCCGGTGCGGAAAGCCAGGGACGCCTGATCCTGAGCCTCGACATGGCCGGTGAAACTGACCGACCGGCCTGTCTTGGCCTTCTCGACGGTGACGACTCGAACCGGCCGCGGCGCGGGAGACTGCGCTTCCTCCTGCGAGCCGCAGCCCGCCAGCAGCAGGCCGGCTCCCAGAACGCATGCGCTTGCCAGCAGCTTGACCGTCATCACACGTCCCCATCTCTCGCCCAGCCGAGCGGGGGCGCGGCTATGCGCTCCCCGCTCGGGATGCGTCGTCGTCAACCGGTCCCGCCCCCGATCGCGATGGTGAGATCGCGGCGAGTGTATGACAGGGCCAGCACCCATGCGCCCGCTGTCGCCAGAACGCCAACCCCGAAAACATGGCCAGGGTCGCGCCAGGCCAGCAACAGGACGGCCCCCGGCAGGGCAATGCCGATGGCGAGGTCCTGAAAGGCCGAGTAGCCGCCGATCGCGCGGCCATGGAGGTCGGCGGGAAAGCGCTGCAGAACGGCCATGCCAAGGATCGGGAAGACCAGCGAATAGCCGAGCCCCGTCGCGAAGGCTCCGATCAGTTGGAGAGCCGCACCGTCAGCGGTCAGGAGAAGGATCTGCCCGCAGAGTTCGGCGCCGAGGGACAGCAGCAGCAGCGACGCCCCGACGGAGCGGCCGCGCCAGCGCCAAGCGCCCGCACGGGCGCACAGATAGCCGAGCACGAGCGCACCGAAGGCCGGCCAGGGCATCCGCCAGTGCTCGGCCGCCACGGATGGCATGAGGAGAAGAACGGAGCCGGCCACCGGCACGGTGGCCAGGGCGAGGATCATGCCGGGTTGCGAGATCCGCCCGAGCACGTCGAGAATGGCGATCCTCGCCGCGCTCGGAGGCCTGTCCGGCACCGCGATGCCGGCTGCCAGGGCCATGGCGAGAAGGGGCACGATCACGACGGCGGCCGGAACGGCGAGAGGGCCGAGCCCGTCCTCGATGCGCATGCCGGCCAGAACGCCCAGGATCAGGCCGAGATGCATCGCGGCGCCCTGCAAGGCCAGCACCTGCCAGGATCGCCCGGGCCCGAGCGTGACCAGCGCCCCCGCGAGGGTGCCGACCAGCACCAAGCTTTCCGCCAGCCCCAGAAGAATTCGCGCGGCCAGCAGCAGGGCGACCAGGGCCGCCGGCGCGTTCACCGGCCGCAACTCGACCGCCAGATAGAGCAGCGCGGCGACCGTCGCGGCGGAGAGGCCGGCGAGCATGGTCCGGCGCGCGCCGGCGCGGTCGCAGAACGTGCCGGCGCGGTGCCGGCTGGCGATCGTGACGAGCGACTGGATCCCGATGACCGTCAGCACCATGGCGGGGCCGAAGCCCATGGCCAGGACATCCGGCGCGAGCGTGCCGAGCGGCAGGCCCAGATCGAAGAAGCCGAGAAAGGTTAGGGCGACGAACTTGGCAAGGAGGATCGCGGAGGCGCGGTCCAGGCGCTGTGGCGACCCCGTCATTCAGAAGCTGCCGACCAGCGAGCCGAGGAGGAGGACGACGAGCAGGGCGAGCAGGGCGCCGACGATGGCCACCATGACGATGTCGCGATAGCTCTCCCTCGCCGTGACGCCGCAGACCGAGAGCAGCGTCACCACCGCGCCGCTATGCGGCAGGCTGTCGAGGGTGCCCGCGCTCATCACCGCGACCCGGTGCAGCAGGGCCGGATCGATCCCGAGTTCCTGCGCGCGTGCGAGATAGGTGCCGCCGAGCGCGTCGAGCGCGATCGTCAGCCCGCCGGATGCCGATCCGGTCAGGGCCGCCAGGATGTTGGTGGCGACGGCGAGCGAGACCAGCGGCCCTCCACCGATCGAGAGCACCCAGTCGCGGACCAGCCCGAAGGCGGGCAGCGCCGCGACCACGGCGCCGAAGCCGACGAGGCTCGCCACGCTGAAGATCGGCAGGACCGATGCGCTGGCGCCGGAATCCAGCGTGTCGCGCAGGAACGGCAGGCGCCGCCAGTTGATCGCGACCGTCGCCACGATCGCGACGATCAGCGCCATGGCGACGGACCAGACGCCGCTCACGGCCGACACGGACACGCCGCCCCACTGGTCCTCGGCGAGAAAGCCGAAATCCAGCCGGGGGATGACGAGGAACGACATGGACAGATTGACGACGATCACGAGCAGCAGCGGCAGCGCGGCCAGAAGGATCGTCGGGCGCCCCGAACTCGGATGGCCGCGACCGATCTCCACCGGATCGAACTCCAGCGTGATCACGGCCCGCTCGCGCAAGCCGGGATCGGCGAGGCGCTCACCGGCGGGCACCGTCTCGTTCGTGAAGCCCTCCCCTCGGAGGCGGGCCGCCGCCTCGGCGCGCCCCAACCACCAAAGCCCGAAGGCGAGCATGATCGCCGAGGCGAGGATGCCGAGGCCGGGCGCGGCGAACGGCGTGGTGCCGAAGAACGGCATCGGGATCGCGTTCTGGATGGCCGGCGTGCCGGGCAGGGCCATCATCGTGAAGGTGAACGTGCCGAGGGCGATCGCCGGCGCCATCAGCCGGCGCGGCGTATCGGCCGCGCGGAACAGTGCCTCGGCCATCGGGGCCAGCACGAACAGCGCGACGAAGAGGCTGACGCCGCCATAGGTCACCAGCGCGCCGGCGAGAACGACCGCCAGGATCGCGCGCTCGGCTCCGAGCTTGCGGGTCATGAATTCCGCGATCGCCCCGACCGAGCCGCTGGCCTCCATCAGCTTCCCGAACAAGGCACCGAGCAGGAAGAGCGGGAAGAACTGCCCGATGAAGCTCGCAGCGCTGACCATGAAGATCTGCGTCCAGCTCGCGAGCAGGGGCTGCCCGGACAAGAGCGCGGCGATCAAGGCCCCGACCGGGGCCAGCAGCAGGACGCTCCAGCCACGGTAGGAGAGGAAGACGATCAGCCCCAGGCCGAGAAGGATGCCGGCGAGGCCCATGGATCAGACTCCGTCCAGCAGCACGTCGAGATCGACCGATGAGCGCTTGCCAAGATTGTCGGCGTCAGCCTCCAGGAACGCCTGCGCGGCCTTGCGGCCCTCGTCGCGAAGCATGTGGAGGAAGGCCCGCTCGGCGTTGAGCTTGGACGAGTAGCCGAGGGAGCTCATGATCTCGTTGCGCACGAGGTGGATGCGCATCCGCCCCCAGCGGGCGCCCTCGCTATCGTCGGAATGGGCGAATTTGCGCAGTAGCGCGATCATGCGGAGCTCCTTGAGCGCGGTGGCGTTGAAGGAGACTTCGTTGAGCCGGTTCAGGATCTCGGCGGCGGTGCGCGGCGTCCCGGGCCGCTCGATCGGATTGATCGGAATGAGGATCGTGTCGTCGGAATCGAGTTCGCGCACCAGCGGCGTCAGCGTCGGATTGCCGGAATAGCCGCCGTCCCAATAGCTCTCGCCGTCGATCTCGACTGCCGGAAAGAGTGTCGGCAGGCAGGCCGAGGCCAGCAGCACATCGGCAGAGATCTCCTCGTTGCGGAAGACCCGACCCCTGCCGGTCCTGACATTGGTGGCGGTGACGAAAACGCGGATCGGAGAGGATTTGAGCCGCTCGAAATCGATCGCCTGCTCGAGGATCGGGCGCAGAGGATTGGTCCCGGCGGCGTTGAAATCGTAGGGTGAGAACACGCGCGAGGCCATGTCCATCGCGACGAAGAGCGGCGAGTGGTCGAGCGTCCAGCGGCCGAGCCAGATGTCGAGAGGGCTGCGCTGGAAGGGGCTGTAGCGCGCCGCCTCCGCGACGAGTTCCCAGTAGGCGGCGAGCGCGGCGCGCGCTCCGTCCGCTCCGCCTGCCGCGAAACCGTCGGCCAGCACGGCGGCGTTCATCGCACCCGCAGACGTCCCCGACACGCCCGCGATATGAAGCCAGCTTTCCTCGAGAAGGCGGTCGAGCACGCCCCACGTGAAGGCCCCGTGCGATCCGCCGCCCTGCAGCGCCAAGTCGACGGAGACAGGTGCTCGAGCCATGCGCGCCGCCCTATCGTGATTGTCCCAACCGGACCGATGAGACCGTTGGCCTACTGGCCGGTCGGTGTCAATTTCTATGCTGCATCGCAACAAACTCCGGGCATCGGGGAGAGTGAGGCAGCCCCGATTCAGAACCCGCTCGCGGCCATCGAATCCGTGAGCCCGAAAAGTCGAAGCGGGTCGTCATCGGCGGCCTGAGCCCCTTCACCGGGCCGCCATGCCCCGGCGCTCCCGCAGGCGCGCGAAGGCCGGAACGTCGGCGACGGGCAAGGCGCGGTGATGGACCCGTGTCGGATGCTTTCGCTTCGGGAGCAGGTGATCGAGGTGCCCGCCAACGGGCCGGGTTATCCCCGCTCCGGAGGCCCCGAGCCTTGGCGGAAGCCCTTGACCGGTTCCGGCAACAACTCGTCGACAAACTCAAGGCGCTCCCGCGCAAGGCCGCCGAAAGGAACGTCGGCGGCCTCTGGGAGAGGATCGGTCTCTTGATCGACGCGTTCACCCCAGCCGAATGCGCCAACTACCTCGCCGCTGCAGGATACGATGCAGCGTGAACGGATTCGGCGCTATCCGCCTGATTTCGACGTCAGATCTGCGGTCTTCGCGACGTCCGCCCAGCGCGCGATCTCCTGCTTCAGAAAAGCGGTGAAATCGGTCCGCGACGCCGACGTCATGGGTTCGATCCCGATCGCTGCAAGCTTGGCCTTCACCGACGTGTCGTGAACGGCGGCGTTGAAGGCCTCGAACAGCCTGTCGGCCACAGGAGCCGGCGTGCCGGCCGGCGCCAGGAGCCCGTACCAGTTCACCGCGATCAGGCCGCCAGCTCCCTGTTCGGCCGAGGTGGCAGCATTCGGCATGGCAGGCGAGCGCCTGTCGTTCAGCAAGGCGATCGCGCGCATGCGCCCGTCGGCGACGAACGGCTGCACGACCGGCAGGTCCATGACGATGCCGTTCACGTGGCCCGCCACAACGTCCGTCGCCGCCGGCGCTCCGCCGCGATACGGGACATGCACGAACCTTGTCTTCTCGCTCGACTGGAACAGCTCGATGGCGAGATGCGGCAGCCCGCCGATCCCCGCCGACGCGATACTGACCTCCTTCTGCCGGGACAGATCGACCAGTTCCCTGATGGTGTGGGCCGGAACCGAGGGATGCACGGCCAGCACCTGCGGCGTCATCGCGACCGTGCCGATCCCGACGAACCCGCTGATCGGATCCGGGCCGGAGCCGGCGCCCACGACGGGATTGATCGCCA
This sequence comes from Enterovirga rhinocerotis, assembly GCF_004363955.1. GTDB lineage: Bacteria > Pseudomonadota > Alphaproteobacteria > Rhizobiales > Beijerinckiaceae > Enterovirga > Enterovirga rhinocerotis. Next base: position 22,110 of record NZ_SNZR01000011.1, on the reverse strand, counting down.
GCACGCTCGAGCTTCCGAGGATGATCGTGTAGCCGTCGGGGGGCGCTTTCGCGACCGAATCCAGCGCGACCGCGCCGTTCGCGCCCGGACGGTTCAGGACCAGGACGGAGGTTCTCAGCAGCTCTCCGACCTTCGCGCCGACCACCCTCGCGACGACGTCGTTGCCGCCCCCGGGCGTGAAGCCGACGACGATGGTGATCGGCCGGGCCGGAAAGGCCGCCGGCTGCCCCGAGGCGGAGCCCGATCCGATACCCAGCAGCATCAGCCCGATCGTCACGACGCACCCGCGCCTTCCGAACGCTCCCATCCTCCCGGCCCTCTTCGTTGTCGGCGCGCCGGGTGTCTGCGCCCATTGTCGCGCGGCGATGGTAGCGCCGGTACTCTTCATACTTTCGACTGTCAACAGTTCTTGTTCGACAACGACCGTCGCAGGGACGCGCAGGCCGCTTGACGATCCCCACGCGACGTCCGAGATTATCGTTGTCGACAGTCAACGTTCAACGAGGGTCAAATGACCTACGAAGTCTACGCCGTGCGCTATGCGCGCAATGCGGAGCGCCGGTCGCCTGATAATTTCCTGGGCGGCGATACGCATGACGTGCCGATGCCGATGGACTTCTACGTCTGGACCATCGTGGGAGAGGGCCGCACCATCGTCGTCGATACCGGCTTCGACGCGACGAGCGGGGCGCGGCGCGGGCGCGACGTCATGCGGCCGGTCAAGACGGGGCTGGAGCAGATCGGCATCCAGTGCGACGCGGTGGACGACGTCGTCGTGACGCACATGCATTGGGACCACGCCGGCAATCACGGGCTGTTCCCGAACAGCCGCTACCACATCCAGGATCGGGAGATGGGCTATTGCACCGGGCGGTGCATGTGCCACGAGCCGATGCGCCGGCCCTTCGACGTCGAGGACGTCACGGAGATGGTCGGGAAGATCTTCGCCGGACGCGTCGCCTTCCACGACGGCGACGCGGAAATCGCGCCGGGCGTCTCCCTGCATTGGGTCGGCGGACATTCGAAGGGACTTCAGGTCGTCCGGGTGCGGACCCGCAGAGGCTGGGTCGTGCTCGCCTCCGATGCCGCCCACTACTACGCCAATTTTCGCCAGGGCAGGCCCTTCCCCATCATCCATAGCCTCGAGGACCTCTTCGACGGCTTCGGCAAGCTGAACGCGCTGGCGAGCAGCGCGGACCACATCATTCCCGGGCACGACCCGCAGGTGCTGACCAGCTACCCGCCGGCGCGCGACGGCCTCGACGGCATCGCCCGCCTCGACCTCGAACCCTCGGCGCCCGGACGCTGAGACGTGACGGCAGGACGATCGAACAACCAGAACCAGATGGGAGGAACGACGATGAGATATGCGACGATGTCAGGTGTGACGGGCGTGCTGGCCGCCCTGTTGGCGGCGCCCGCATCCGCGGCCGAGCCTCTCCGGATCGGGGTCCATGCGAGCTTCTCAGGCGCCGCCGCGATTTTCGCGCAAGGCATGCAATCGGCAGGCGAACTTGCGGCCGAGGACGTGAAGTCGGCCGGAGGCCTGAAGATCGGCGGAAAGACCTACGAGATCACGCTCAAGGCCTATGACGACAAGTACAAGGCCCAGGATGCCGTCACGACGATGGATCGCCTGATCCATGAGGACAACATCCGGTTCGTGATCGGCCCGCTCGGGTCCGCCGCGGCCGTCGCCACGCGGCAGAAGACCTCCGATGCCAAGGTGATGACCTTCACGATGGCCTTCTCCCATCGCGCTCTCGGGGCCGAGGCGCCCTATGCCTTCCGTCCGGTGGTCACGACCGGCGAATTCACGGACGCCCAGCTCGACTGGGTCCTGAAACAGGCGCCCGTGAAGAAGGTCCGGGCCCTTCTTCCCAACGACGAGACCGGACAGCAGATGGGCGCGGCGGGCCAGAAGGCCTATCGCAGCCGGGGGGTGACGCTCGACGTCGACTATTTCGAGCGCGAGCGCGTCGACTTCGTCCCGCTGCTGACGCGCGTGCTCCCGCAAGCCGACGCGCTCGAGATCGGAGGCGTCGCGCCTCTCACCACGGGACTGATCATCAAACAGGCGCGCGAACTGGGCTACAAGAACCCGATCTTCATCACCGGCGGCGACGTGACGGCGGAGGTCGTCAAGGTGGCCGGCAAGCAGGCGACCGAGGGGGTCTACATCCACATTCCCCTGGACCCCAAACGTCCCGAAACGGCCGCCTTCATCGCGCGCTACACCAAGAAATACGGCCATGCGCCGAACGGTTTCACGCCGTTCTTCTACGCCGCCATGCAGATGTTGCTGCAATCCATCCGCAACGTCGATTCGGTCGAGGACACCGGCCGGATCGCGAAGGAGCTGGCCTCCCTCAAGGACTTCCCCACCGTGCTCGGACGGGCACGCTGGAGCGGGGAGAAGGCCTACGGGATCAACCACCAGATCGATCTGCCCTTCTATGTCGGGCAGATCAGGAACGGCGAGGCCGTCACCATGGCGACCTGCGATCCCGCCGCCTGCCGGTAGCGCGACACCGGCCCGGCCGATCTAATGTCTATTGTTGACAACGATCCGAAGCTGTGGTGCTTGCTCGGCTCATGATGACAGAGCGGGACCGATCCAACGGTCCCGCCTCGGGGAGGTCGGGCCATGAAGCGGCATTGTCTGGCGGCGGCCATCGCCGTGCTCGCGTCCGGGGGCGCCCGGAGCGAGACGCTGCTCCTCGGCGTCAATGCGACGTTGTCGGGCGGAGGCGCGATCTGGGGCGAAGGCATGCTCGGAGCCGCCCGCGCGATGGCCGACCGGGTCAACGAAGGCGGCGGCGTCAAGATCGGCGACAAGACCTACACGATCGACCTCAAGGTCTACGACGACCGCTACCGCCCCCAGGATGCCGTCACCGCGATGGATCGGCTGATCAACGACGACGGCGTCAAGGTCGTGGTCGGTCCGATGGGTTCGGCGTCGACGGTCGCGACGCAGGCGCGGTCGACGGAAGCCAAGGTGATTACGCTGACGATGGGCTTCACGCCCAAGGCGATCGGCAGCGCCCTGCCCTACGCCTTCCGGCCGACCATCACGACCACGGAATTCACCGGGCCGCAGCTCGCCTGGGTCGGGGCGAAGCTCTCGCCGAAGCGCGTGCGGGCGCTCCTGCCCAACGACGAGACCGGACAATCCGTGGGCGCCTCGCAGAAGGAGGCCTACAAGGCGATCGGCGTTGACCTGCAACTCGACTTCTTCGATCGCGAGCGGGTCGATTTCGTCCCCGTCCTGACCCGGATCCTGTCGCAATCCGACGTCCTCGAGATCGGCGGCAACTCGCCGACGACGGCCGGCCTGATCATCAAGCAGGCACGCGAACTGGGCTACAAGGGCCCGATCCTCGTGACCGGCGGCGACGTCACGGCAGAGCTCGTCAAGGTGTCGGGCAAGCAGGCGGCCGAGGGCACCTACGTCCATCTGCCACTCGACAGCGGTTACGCCGAGACCGCCGGCTACATCCGGGACTTCGAAGCGAAGTACAGGAAGCCGGTCAACGGCCACAACGCCTTCTCCTTCGCCGGATTGCAGATGCTGCTCGAGGCGATGAAGCGTGCCGGCTCGGTGAGCGACACGACCCGCATCGCCGCGGAGCTGGAGAAGGTGTCGGCCTTCCCGACCATCGTCGGCAAGGCCGGCTGGACGGGCCGGGAGCGCTACGGAATCGACCACCAGATCGACGTGCCGTTCTACATCGGCCAGATCCGGGATGGCGTCGCGGTCAAGGTCGCGACCTGTTCCTACAAGTCCTGCGAATAGGCGCAGCCCGCCGCACCGGCTTCCCTCGCGCAGGAGTACGTTCAGTGGGACTCGGCACCGTCGTCGCCCAGACGATCGTCAACGGACTGATGGTCGGCATGATCTACGTCCTGATGGCGATCGGCTTCACGCTCGTGTTCGGGATCATGCGGATCGTCAATTTCGCGCATGGCGAATTCTACATGATCGGCGCGTTCGTCTTCGCCATCGTGTTCGACAGCCTCGGCGTTCCGGTCGCAGTCAGCATCCTGGCGGCGGTGATCGTCGTGGGTCTGTCGGGCGTGGTGGTGGAGCGCGCGATCTTCCGGCCCTTCACGGGCGACGAACTGAACGGGATGATCGCGTCGCTGGGTCTCGCGTTGATCCTGCAGAACGGCGCCCTGCTGGTCCTCGGCCCCTCCCCCCGCTCGGTCCCCGCGATCGTTGACGGGACGGTCTCGATGGCGGGCCTGGTCTTCTCGCTGTCGCGGATGACCGTCATCGGGGTGGGCGCGGTGGCGATCCTCGCCCTGTACCTCCTCGTGGTCCACACGCAGTTCGGGCGCGCCATGAGGGCTGTCGCCCAGGACCCCGAGATCGCTCTCGTCCAGGGCATCCGGCCCGAGCGCGTCTATCCGATCGCCTTCGCCCTCGGCGTCGCGCTCGCGGCCCTGGCTGGAGCGCTGATGGCGCCTGTCCTGTCGGTTTCGCCCTTCATCGGCCTCACCCCCACCCTCAAGGCCTTCATCGTCGTGGTCATCGGAGGGCTCGGCAGCATCCCGGGGGCGGTGCTCGGAGGCCTGCTGCTCGGCCTGATCGAAAGCGCGGCAGGCACCTTCCTGAGCGCGGTGGTCGCCGACATCGCCCAGTTCGTCATCGTGATCGCCGTGGTCCTCCTGAGGCCCTGGGGACTGCTCGGCAAGAAGGAACGCGAGGCATGAGACGGTCCGCCCTGCTGCTCGCGCTCGCCGCGGCCGTCATCGCCCTGATCCCGGTCGTCGCGCCGAACCTCTTCTATGTCCACCTCGCGATCGTGACCTGCCTCAACGTCATGTTCGTGCTGGGGCTCGCGGTCATCGCGCGGGTCGGGCAGCTCTCGATGGGGCATGCGGGGTTCGGTCTGCTCGGCGGCTACGTCTCGGCGCTCCTGGCGATGAATCTCGGGCTTCCCGTGCCGCTCGGCCTCCTCGCCGCGACGCTCGCCGCCGCCGCGACGGCGGCGCTGCTCGGCTGGATCATCCTGCGGCTCCGGGGCGTCTACTTCGTGCTCGTCGCCTTCTCCTTCGGGCAGATCGTGGTGCTGCTGGCCCTCGGGATGGAGGACATCACGCAGGGAGCGAACGGGCTCGTGAACGTGCCCGCCCCGGCGGTGTTCGGGTACCTCCTCAACACCAAGACCGCCTTCTACCCGCTGGCCGTCGCCGCGGCCGCGCTCGTCGGGACCGGTGTGTGGTTGCTGTTCCGCTCGCCCTTCGGCGATGCGATGGCCGCGATCGCCGAGAACCCGCGCCTCACCGAATCGAGCGGGGTCGACACGCATGTCTATCAGGTGGTGGCCTTCTCCATCGGCAGCGGCATCGCGGGTTTCGCCGGTGCCCTGAGCACGCACTACTTCCAGTTCATCTCGCCGGACAGCTTCACGTTCTGGGATTCGGTCTCGTACCTCACCATGCTCGTGGTCGGCGGACGGGTCGGCGTGTGGGGTCCCATTCTCGGGGCCGTCGTGCTCACGCCGCTTCCGGAGCTCCTGCGCTCGACCCAGGGCCTGCAGCATGTGCTCTATGGTGCGGTCCTGATCCTCGTGCTGCTCTTCCTGCGCGACGGGCTGGTCGGGCTGCCCGCCCGCCTGAGGGGCCTGCGCAGAACCTCGGCACCGCACCCGATCCTCGAACATTCGCCGGAGCGCCCGTCGTGACCCTTCTCGACGTCAGCGGAGTCCAGCGCGTCTTCGGCGGCCTCGTCGCGCTCAAGGACCTGACCTTCGCGGTGCGCGAGGGGGACCTCCTCGGCCTGATCGGACCCAACGGGGCCGGCAAGACGACGGCGTTCAACGTCATCAGCGGGGTGATCCCGCCCTCGGCCGGCCGGATCCTCTTCGCCGGCCGCAGCATCACGGGGATGTCCGCCAACCGCATCGTGCGCCAGGGGCTGGCGCGGACGTTCCAGGCGGCGACCGTCTATCCGGGCCAGACCGCGCTGCAGAACATCGTGCGCGGCCGCTTCGCGTTCTCCAGGCCGGGCCTCGCCGAGGGCCTGCTGCGGCCCGGCGGCTGGCAGCGCCGTCAGGAGGCGATCGCGCTCGACCTGCTCGCCCTCTTCGGGCTGGACCATCGCGCGGGCGTGACGGCGCGCGAGCTGGCATACGGCGAACAGAAGCGCCTCGGCGTCGCCATCGCCCTCGCCAGCGACCCGAAGCTGCTGATGCTGGACGAACCCGTGGCGGGGCTCAATCCCGAGGAGGCGGAGGAGATGTCCGGCGCCCTGCTGCGGGTGAAGGAGCAGCGCAACATCACGATGGTCCTCGTCGAGCATCACATGCGCGTCGTGATGGCGTTGTGCAACCGCATCGTCGTCCTGAACCACGGCAGCCTGATCGCGGAGGGAACGCCCGCCGAGATCGCGGCCGACGAGCGCGTGATCGAGGCCTATCTCGGCCGGAGGCAGTCGCATGCTTGAGGTCAGCGGCATCGGCGTCACCTACGGAGCGACGCGCGCGGTGACGAATGTGAGCCTGACGGTGGACCGCGGCGCGATCGTCTCGCTGATCGGCTCGAACGGCGCCGGCAAGACCACCACGCTGAAGGCCATCATCGGCCTCGCGCGCAATCAACGGGGCGAAATCCGGCTCGACGGCAGACGGATCGATCACCTCGCGGCGCCCGAGCGCGTCGGGCTCGGCCTGGCGCTGTCGCCCGAAGGCCGGCGCGTCTTCCCGCAGATGAGCGTGCTCGACAACCTTCTCGTCGGCGCCTACCTGCGGCGAGACGGACGAGGGGCGCATGCTGACCTCGAGCGCATCTTCGCCTATTTCCCGCGCCTGCGCGAGCGGCGCGAGCAGGTGGCCGGCTCGCTCTCCGGCGGCGAGCAGCAGATGCTCGCGATCGGGCGCGCGCTGATGGCGAAGCCGCAATTCCTGCTGCTGGACGAGCCCTCGCTCGGTCTCGCCCCCATCATCGTCGACGAGATCGAGCGCATCATCCGCGAGATCAACACCGACATGAAGGTCGCGATCGTGCTCGTCGAGCAGAACGCCAACCTCGCGCTGCGGCTCTCCGACCATGCCTATGTGCTGGAGATGGGCTCCACCACCCTCGACGGGACGGGCGCGGAACTGCTCGCGAGCGACTACGTCCGGCGGGCGTATCTCGGGGTCTGAGGGACGGATGGCGCAGCGGGATGCGCGGATGCGGAGGATGACGGTGCAGAGCGGATTGGGCTTCATCGGGCTGGGCGTGATGGGCGAGCCGATGTGCCGGCATCTCGCCACGAAGAGCGGGGCGCGGGTCGTGGCCTACGACCTCTCGCCCGAGCCGCTCGCCCGCCTCGCGGACCACGGAGTCGTGGCGGCAGCGTCGGCGCGCGAGGTCGCGGCCGACGCTGACACGGTGTTCGTCTCTCTGCCGAGCGGCCGCCATCTGGACGATCTCTGCCGGGGCGACGGCGGCCTCCTGGCCGCGATCGGGCGGGGACAGACAATCGTCGATCTCGGCACGAGCCCGCTTTCGCTGTCGCGAGAACTCGCCGGCCTCTTCGCAGCCAACGGCGCCGATTATGCCGACGCCCCGGTGGCAAGGACGCGTCAGGCCGCCGAAAGCGGAACGCTGGCGATCACCGTCGGAGCCAAGGACGAGGTGTATGCCCGCATCGAGCCCCTGCTGCGCTGCTTCGCCTCGGAGGTCACGCATTGCGGCGATGTCGGCGCCGGTCAGATCGTCAAGATCCTCAACAACATGGTCGTGGTCCAGACCGTCGTCGCCCTGTCCGAGGCGAGCGCCATCGCGCGATCGGTCGGGATCGACACGACGGCGCTGTTCGAGACCTTCGCCAAGGGTTCGGCCGACAGCTTCGCCCTCCGCAACCACGGCCTGAAGGCCGTCGCTCCCCGCAGCTTCCCGGAGCGGGTCTTCTCCACCGACTACATGCTGAAGGACATCTCGTACGCCCTCGAGATGGCCGAGGCGGCGGGGCTCGATACGGGCGGGGCGGTGAATGGCCGGGACCTGCTGATGCGCGCGTCGATGCAGGGGCATGGCGCCGAGTACTGGCCGGTCATCTCCGCTCTGATGAGGCCTCGCACCGATCGGCCTTCCTGACGGCCCGACGTCGCGATCCGCGGCCCGGACCGGCCGCGGACCTACAATCCGAAGGGGAGGAACAGATGATACGCGCCCTCGTCACCCTCGCGGCCGCGATGGTCGGCCTGCTCTCCGCGGCGAGCGCGGACACCTATCCGAGCCGCCCGATCACGCTGGTCGTTCCCTATGGCGCCGGGAGCGGCACGGACGCGATCGCCCGGATGGTGGCGGTCCACCTGACGGAGGCGCTCGGCCAGAAGGTGGTCGTCGAGAACAAGGTCGGAGCGAACGGCGCGCTCGGCGCCGCCTCGGTCGCGCGCGCCGAGCCCGACGGCTACACGATCCTGATCGGCGGCGTCACGACGCATGCCGCCAATCCGAGCCTGATGAAGACGATCTCCTACGACCCGGTCAAAGACTTCGCGCCCATCGGCCAGGTCGGGATCTTCCCCTACGTCCTGGTCGTCGACGCCGCGTCGCCCTTCCGCTCCCTCGGAGACCTGATCGAGGCGGCCAAGGCGCGGCCGGGCCAGCTCTCGTTCGCGCACGGCAACGCGCTCGGCCATCTGTCGGGCGAAGTCTTGAAGCGGCGCGCGGGGATCGATCTCGCCAAGGTCCCCTATCGCAGCAGCCCCCAGGCCATCACCGACCTCCTGGGCGGGCGCGTGACCCTGCTGTTTACCGACATGACGGCCTCGATGTCGCAGATCAAGGCGGGGGCGTTGCGGGCGCTCGCCGTCACGAACGAGGAGCGGAGCGGCCTGATGCCGGAGCTTCCGACCATGCGGGAAGGCGGCGTGCCGCTCTCGGACATCGCAGCCTGGACCGGCATCTTCGCGCCGGCGCGCACCCCTCGCCCCATCCTGGAGAAGCTGTCGGCCGCCCTGACAGCGACCATGGCGAAGCCCGAGCTGAAGGAGAAGCTCGCCGTCATCGGCTTCGAGGCGCTGCCCACACCCCCCGAGGCGCTCGGCCGGCGCGTCGCGGCCGAGGTCGCGCAATGGGCGGTCCTGACGAAGGAAGCCGGGCTGGAGCCGCAATAGCGTCCGGGCGCGCCGATCCGCGCGCCCGGATACGCCGTCAGAGCGAGAGGATCCGCCGGGCATCGGCCGGCGAGGCGATGTCCTCGCCGATCGAGGTCACGATCGTCACCGCCCGCTCGACGAGCGGCGCGTTGCCCTCGGCGAGTTCGCCCTGCGCGATGAAGAGGTTGTCCTCGAGCCCGACGCGCACGTGCCCGCCCAGGATGACCGACTGCGCGACCATGGGAAACTCGCTCCGCGAGATGCCGAAGGCCGACCAGACCGTCCCGGCCGGGAGCATGTTCTTCATCGCGGTCATCGCCTCGGTGGTCGCGGGCGCGCCCCCCCGGATCCCGAGACAGAACTGGAAGAACGGAGGCTTCTCGATGATGCCCTGTTCGATCAGATACAGCGCGTAGCCGACCTGGCCGAGATCGAAGACCTCGAGTTCGGGCTTCACCCCGGCCTCGTAGATCGCGCGCGCCATGTGACGGATGTGGTCGAGCGAGTTCACGATCGGGCTCGCGCCGAAATTCATCGTCGCGATGTCGAGAGAGCAGATCTCGGGACGCAGCGCCACGACATGCTCGACCCGCTCGTCGGGCGGGCGGACCATCACCTCGGCGCTGCGAGGATCGTCGATCGGGGGATCGAACCGCGCGCCGGGTCCGGTCGTGAGATTGATCACGACGTCGGACCCCGAATCGCGGATGCGCGAGACCACCTCCCGGAACAGCTCGACGCCACCGCCCGGCGCCCCCGTCTCCGGATCGCGGACATGGATATGGACGACCGCCGCCCCCGCCCTGGCAGCCGCCAAGGCCTCCTCCGCGATCCGTTTGGGCGTGATGGGCACGTAGCGGCTGTTCTTCGTCATGGGGCTGCCCCCCGTCACCGCGCAACTGACGATCACTTTCCGGCTCACATTGCCCTCCCCGATCCTGTGCCGCGCCGCGCGCCCCCGACAGGCAGACGCTCCTCGGCAAGCACATGACGGCCTTCTCTAGCAACCGCGATCTATTGTTGACAATCGACAATGATGATGAAAATGGCTGGTCGGGAGCAGACCGTGGCCTCCATGTCGTGTCTGCCCGAAACAGGAGGAAACGATGGGCCGATGGATCCGCATCGTGTCGGCATTCGCCATGACGTCCGTGTTCGGCGTCGCGAATGCCCAGATTTCCGACCGTGTCGTGAAGCTCGGAATCCTGACCGACATGTCGAGCCTCTACGCCGACGGGAGCGGGCCGGGATCGGTCGCCGCGGCAGAGCTCGCGATCGAGGACGCCGGTGGCAAGGTCGCGGGAGCCCCGATCGAGATCGTCTTCGCCGACCACCAGAACAAGCCCGATATCGGATCGAACATCGCCCGCCGCTGGTACGATACGGAGAAGGTCGATGCGATCGTCGACGTGCCGACCTCCTCGATCGCCCTCGCCGTCCAGACCATCACCCGCGAGAAGAACCGCGTCTTTCTGATCTCCGGCAGCGGCTCGTCGGACCTGACCGGCAGCGCCTGCTCGCCGAACGGCCTCCAATGGACCTACGACACCTACGCCCTGTCGCAGGTGACAGCCCGCGCGCTGGTGGCGCGGGGAGACGACACCTGGTTCTTCATCACGGCCGATTATGCGTTCGGCCACGCCCTGGAGCGCGATGCCGCGGCTGTCGTGAAGGCGAATGGAGGCAAGGTGCTCGGCGCGGTTCGAGCCCCTCTCAACACCTCAGACTTCTCGTCGTTCCTGCTGCAGGCCCAGGCGTCGGGCGCGAAGGTGATCGCGCTCGCCAGCGCCGGCGGCGACACCCAGACGACGATCAAGCAAGGTGCGGAGTTCGGCATCACGCCGAAGCAGAAATTCGCGGCGCTGCTCTTCAACGTGCGGGACGCCCACAGCCTCGGTCAGAAGGCGGTGGCCGGTCTCGCCGTGGCGGAGGGCTGGTACTGGGACCAGGACGACGCCTCCCGCGCCTTCTCGAAGAGGTTTCAGGCCAAGACCGGCCGCATGCCGACGATGGTCCAGGCCGGCGTCTACTCGGCCGTGGCGCACTACCTGAAGGCCATCGCGGCCACGGGCGGAGACCAGGCCGCTCCCGTCCTCGCCAAGATGCGCGAGACGCCCGTGAATGACATGTTCGCGCAAGGCGGCCGGGTGCGGCCCGATGGGCGCATGGTCTATGACTGGGCGCTCCTCGAAGCGAAGCAGCCCTCGGATTCGACCGGGGAATGGGACATCTACCGGAAGGTCGCGACCATTCCCGGCGATCAGGCCTTCCGGCCGATGTCGGAAGGCGGCTGCCCCTACCTCAAGAACTGAGCGGGGGACCGTCCGCGACGCAGCGCCCGCGATGCCGCCTCAGCCTCCCTGCCGGGGCGGACGGGTGCCGCCATAGGCCTCCCAGAGGCTCGCCGTGATCCAGCCGCAATCGACGACGAGATCGGTTCCGGTGATGGCGGAGGCCCGGTCGGAGGCGAGGAACTCCACGGCCTCGCCGACCTCCGACGGCTCCACGCATCGGCCGAGCGCCATGCGCTGGTCGAGATCGGCCGGATAGCGGTTGCCCGCACGCTTGCGCTCCACCACGCGCGGCACCAGCGTGATGCCCGGGGAGACGCTGTTCACGCGCACGCCCGAGCGGCCCCATTCGCCCGCAAGGCTCTTCGAGAGGTTGATGATCGCGGCCTTCGTCGGCGCATAGATGTTGAGCGGCGTCGAGCCGTGTCCCGTCACCGAGGACAGGTTGACGATGCTGCCTCGGCCGCGCGCGGCCATCCTCGTGCCGAAGGCGCGGTCGGCATGGTAGGTCCCGGCGAGATTGATGCGCGTGATCTGCTCGAAGAGCCCCGCATCGCTCGTCTCGATCGGCTCGTTCGGCTGGAAGACGCCGGACGAGACGATGAGCGCCGTCGTCGCCCCGATCTCCCGTTCGGAAATCTCGGCCAGGGCTGCGAGGCTGCCGGCCTCGGCGACGTCGATCTCGTAGGCGGCGCCCCCCAATTCACGCGCGAGCTCCTCGCCCGCCCGCATGTCCCGATCGCCTATCACGACGACCCATCCCCGCGCCCGCATCACGCGTGCGGTCGCCGCGCCGATCCCGTTCGCACCCCCGACGATCACCGCGATCGGCTCCGATGTCCGGGTCAGGCCGGTGCCTTCCTCCATCTCGATCCCTCCGCTCATGGCCTGCCCTCTCCTCGCCTGTCGGATCCCCAGATCGCATGCCGCGGCAGTTGTTGACAATCGACAATGAGCATTCTATCGCCGGGCCAAGAACGGGAGGTGGCGCGTGGCCCAATCCATTCGCTCGGTCGTGATGCGAGGCGGAACCAGCCGGGCGGTGTTCCTGCGGGAAGCCGATCTGCCTGATGATCCCATCGAGCGGGATCGCATCATCCTCGCCGTGTTCGGATCGCCGGATCGCCGGCAGATCGACGGGATCGGAGGCGCAGATCCGCTCACGAGCAAACTCGCCATCATCGGCCCGCCCCGGCACGACGAGCCGCGGGCGAAAGGCACGCACCTGACCTACACCTTCGGCCAGGTCGAGATCGAACATCCCGAGATCGACTGGCTGAGCCTGTGCGGCAACATCAGCTCCGCGGTGGGAGCCTATGCCGTCTTCGAGGGGCTGGTGCGGCCGGTCTCGCCGACGACGATCGTGAAGGCGTTCAACACCAATCTCAGCCGTGTGCTGACGATCGAGGTGCCGGTCGAGAACGGACGCCCGATGGAGGCCGGCGACTATGTCGTGCCCGGCGTCCCGGGCTGCGGCGCCAAGATCCTGATCGATTTCGCCGACACGGCCGGCGGCGCGACCGGCAGGCTTCTGCCAACCGGCAACCCCGTCGACCGGCTGGACGTGCCCGGCTTCGGAGCGCTGGAGGCCTCGCTGGTTGATATCGGTAATGCGCATGTCTTCGTGCGGGCCCGCGATCTCGGCCTGGCCGGCACCGAAAGCGCCGCGGAGATCGACCGGAACAGCGAACTTCGTGCCCTGCTCGAGCGTATCCGCGGGGCCGGCGCCGTGCGCATGGGTATGATCCCGGATGCGGAACGCTCGCGCGAGGACAGCCCGGCGACCCCCCTCCTCGGCATCGTGTCGCCACCGGCCGCGTACCGCAACGATCTCACGGGCGAGACGGTGGCCGCCGCCGATGTCGATCTCGTCTCGCGCCTGATGTTCATGCAGCAGATGCACAAGACCTACGCCGGCACGAGCACGGTCTGCACGGGCGTCGCGAGCCGCCTGCCCGGCACCCTGGTCCACGAGGCGGCCCGGCCGCACAACAGGCTCGAGGTCCGGATCGGACACCCGGCCGGCGTCATCGTGACGGAAACGGCCGTCGAGCCGGACGGCGACGCATTCCGCGTCCATCGCGCCACGCTGGGGCGCACCGCCCGCCGCATCATGGAGGGCTACGTCTTCATCCCCGACGCGGTCGCGGCATCGCCCGGCCATTGAACGCCCCGGCGGGGCGGACGCCCCGATGCCGAAGACAGCAGGAGACGCCATGACCATCGGCGTGACGCCGGCCCCGACCTACGAGCTCTATGCGATCCGCTACGCCACGCGCGGAGGCCAGCGCAGGGATCACTTCATGGGCGGCGACCCTCACGAAGGGGCGATGCCGATGGATTACTTCCTGTGGGCCGCCGTCTCCCCGGAGCGAAGCGTCGTGATCGATGCCGGCTTCAACGCGGAGGTCGCCGCGCGACGGGGACGGACCTTCCTCCGCTGTCCGGTCGAGGCGCTGCGGCTGGTCGGGGTCGACCCCGACACGGTCGAGGACGTGGTGCTGAGCCATCTGCACTACGATCACGTCGGCAATTTCGATCGCTTTCCGGCCGCGCGCTTCCACCTGCAGGAGCCGGAACTGCATTATGCGGTGGGCCGCTACATGCGCTATCCGCGCCTGTCGCATGCCTTCGAGGTCGACGACGTCTGCGGCATCGTCCGGCTGAACTACGCGCATCGCGTCGTCTTCTATACCGGCTCGGCCGCTCTTGCTCCGGGCATCGGGCTGCATGCCGCGGGCGGCCATTCGGCGGGGCTGCAATTCGTCACCGTGAACACGCGGCGCGGGGTCGTGGTCCTCGCTTCCGACGTGAGCCACTTCTACGAAAATCTCGAGCGCCTGCGACCCTTCCCGACCGCCTTCCACGTCGGCGAGATGCTGGAGGGGTTCGACAAGCTCCTGGCCGCCGCGCCGACGCCGGATCACATCGTGCCGGGGCACGATCCGCTGGTCATGGCGCGCTATCCGGCGCCCTCGCCCGACCTGGAGGGGATCGCCGTTCGGCTCGACGTCGCGCCCTCGCCTCGCGAGCCCTCCTGAGCGGACGGCAAGCATTGAACGCCGATCGCCCCTCCAAGACCCAGATCGCCCATCGCTGGAGTGAAGACATGCCCTCGACCGCCGCAGAAAGTCTCGCCGATCATTTCGTCCACCTGAAGGTCGAGGACATTCCGCAGAACCACCTCGACGACGCCAAGGCCCTGGTGCGGGATTATCTCGGCGTCGCGCTGGGCGGCAGCCAGACCGGGAGCGCCGAGGCGGCGACCCGGTTCGTCCTCGCGACCGGCGGCACCGCGGAATCGACACTGATCGGACACGGCGCCCGGGTGCCGGCGATCCATGCGGCCTTCACCAACGCGATCTCGTCGCATTCCATCGAGCTCGACGACGTCGACATCCTGGCGCTGTTCCACTTCAGCCCGCCGGTCGTCTCCGCGGCCCTCGCCGTCGCCGAACGGGAGAAGTCCAGCGGGCAGGACTTCGTCGCCGCGGTCGTCGCCGGCTGCGAGATGATGGCGCGCGCGAGCGAGGCCACCAACTTCTCCCTGCGCGACAGGGGCTACCACACGACGCCGGTCTGCGGCGTGTTCGGCGCGACCATCGCCGCCGCGCGTCTGCTGAAGCTCGACGTCGAGCAGACGGTCTCCGCCCTCGGCCTCGCCGGGGCGCAGGCCTCCGGGCTGATGGAGATGTACGGCCCCTCGATGCAGAAGCGCTTCAACCCCGGCCCGGCCGCGCGCAACGGCGTCACCGCCGCCCTGATGGCGCAGGCGGGCTTCACAGGCACCGCCTCCATCTTCGACGGCGAGCGGGGCTTCTGCCGCACCTTCAGCGACCGGCACGACATCGGCGCCTTGACCCGGGATCTCGGCAAGACCTTTCCGATCCATATCGAATATAAGGCCTATTCGTGCGCCCGGCCCATCCATAACGCGATCGATTGCGCCCTCGACATCCGAAGGCAGTTGACGGAGCCGCTGTCGGCCGCGCGGTCCATCACGATGCGGCGTCACCCGGCCTGGGCCCATTATCACCTGAACACGCGCCCCAAGACCTATCACGAGGCCCAGGTGAGCCTGCCTTATTCCGTCGCCGTCGCCCTCATCGAAGGGGCAGCCTTCTTTCCTCAGTATCAGAACAGCAAGCTCGCCGACCCCGAGATCCGCCGGCTGTCGGACATGGTCGAGGTGGTGGCGGACGAAACCCTTCCGCGGGGCGTGTCCTGCCTGATGACGCTCAGGACCGAGGGCGGCGCGGAGCTCAGCAGCCAGATCGACCACCCGAAAGGCTCGATCGCCAATCCGATGACGCCCGAGGAGATGAACCGGAAGGTCCACCTTCTCGGCGATCCCGTCATCGGCGAAGGGGCCGTATCGGACATGATCCGAGCGGTGGACCGGATCGAGAGCCTGTCCGGCATCGGCGAGGTGTTGCGCACCACCATTCCCACCCGGCAAGCCGCCTGAGGAGGCCATCATGCACGGCTCGATCGCCCCTCCACCGGCTCTGGTCCCCGGCCCGACCGCGGATCTTGCGGTCTTCGTCGAGTCGGTCGGACGCGGCGGCGTGCCGGACGGCGTCCGGTCGGTGCTCGAAGACGCCCTCGTCGACTCGGTCGGATGCGGCCTCTTCGGCCTGACCACGGACGCGTGCCGCATCGTCCAGGGCTTCGCAGAGGCGCAGGGCGGCCCCCAGGAGGCGTCGCTCTGGGGGGCCGCCGGTCGCCGAGTCTCCGTCGCCAATGCCGCCCTCGCCGTCGGCACGGCGATTCACGGCTTCGATTTCGACGATCACAGCCGCGCCAAGATCCATCCGGGCGCGGCCATCCTGCCGGCCGTGTTCGCCTTCGCCGAACGCGACGACCTCTCCGGCGAGACCGCGCTCCGCGCCCTCGCCGCCGGCTACGAGGTCATGAACCGCGTCAGCCTCGCGACCAATCCGAACTCGTCCCGCATGCGCGGCTGGCATCTGACCGGCACCACGGGAACGTTCGGGGCGGCGGCGGCTTCCGCGGTCGCCCTCGGCCTCGACGCCTGGACCGTCGCGAGCGCGCTGGGCCTCGCCGGCACGCAATCGGCAGGCCTGTGGGCTTTCAACGCCGATGGCGCGATGAGCAAGCGCCTCCATCCGGGGCGGGCGGCGCAGGCCGGAATCGTCGCCGCCCAACTTGCTGCGAGGGGCTTCGAGGGGCCGCGCCAGATCCTCGAGACCAGCGACGGCGGCTTCTTCGTCGCCATGTCGGACGACCCGCGCCCGGCGGAGGTGGCCCGCGAACTCGGCCGGGTCTGGCGGCTCGAGGGGGCGGCGTTCAAGCCCTATTCCTGCTGCGGCAGCAATCACGCCGCCGTGGATGCCGCGATCGCGCTCCGTCGGGAGGAAGGCTTCTGCGCCGACGACATCGATCGCGTGCTCGTCGGGATCAGCCGTGTGGTCGAGCGTCAGACGGGGTTTCCCTATCGGCAGAGCACCGTGCTCAACGCGCAGATGAGCATCCGCTACAACGTCGCGGTCGCGCTGGCGGACGGGACGGCGCTGATCGAGCAGTTCACGCCGCACCGACTGGGCGACTCGTCCCTCAACGCGCTGATCGCGCGCATCGACGTCGAGGTCGATGCGGAGATGGATGCCGTCTACCCGGCTCTCTATGCCGGGATCGTCACCATCCGCCTGAAGGACGGACGCTCGTTCCGACGGCGCGTCGACCATTCCAAGGGCATGCCCGAGAACCGAATGTCCTCGGGAGAGATCGACGCCAAGTTCCTGTCGCTCGTCGGAGCCGCGAGCGGCGACGAGACGGCCCGGGAGCTTCTTCCCCGTCTTCGCGCGGCTTTCGACTCCCCAACGCTCGCGCCCCTGGCGCGATCCCTCGGACGTGCCGCGATCAGGACCTGAGGCCAGCGGGCGTTCCGGGCGCTTCGGCAGGAAAGGGCGAACCATGCGGATCTCGGCACGGGCTGTTCTTCTCGCGGCCCTGGCCGCCATCTGGCTTCCGGCCGACGCCGCCCATGGGCAGGCCTTCCCGACGCGCCCGATCAAGCTCGTCGTCCCCTTCTCCCCCGGCACGTCGTCGGATATCGGCGCACGGCGTCTCGGCCAGGGCCTCGAGACGGTGCTCGGCGTCCCCGTCATCGTCGAGAACGTGGTCGGCGCGGGCGGCATCAACGGCATGCAGCGCGTCGCGTCGGCACCGGCCGACGGCTACACGCTCGGGATCGGCACGGTCGGCACCCATGCGATCAATCTCGGGGTCTACAAGGCCTTGCCCTATCACCCGATCCGCAGCTTCGAGCCCGTCACCCGGTTCATCACCTTTCCCAATGTCGTCGTGGTCCATCCTGCACTCGACGTGCGCGACATGGCCGGCCTCGTGGCGCTCGCGCGTCGGCGGGGCGCAGAGGGGCGGCCGCTCAGCTATGCCTCGGGCGGGAGCGGCACGACGGCGCATCTGGGCGGCGAGCAGCTCAAACAGGCCGCGGGCGTCGATCTCGTCCACGTCCCCTATCGCGGAGCCGCCGCCGCGATGCCCGATCTTCTCAGCGGACGGGTCGACATGATGTTCGGCAACATCTCCGTCGTCTTCGAACAGGTCAGGGCGGGGAGCCTGCGAGCGCTCGCCAATACCGGCACCGCGCGCTCCGACCTGATGCCGCAGATCCCGGCGGTCGGCGAGGTGGGGATGAAGCAGCTCGAACTCTCGAACTGGCTCGGCGTGTTCGCACCGGCCGGAACACCTGCGGAGATCACCGGCCGGCTTCGCAGCGCAGTCCACAGGACCCTCGCCGTGCCGGCCTTGAAGGCGGCCTTCGCGCAGGAGGGGACGGACCTCGTCGAGGATGACAGCGCAGCGGCGTTCACCCGCTTCATCGAGGCGGAGATGGACAAATGGACCGGCGTGACCAGGGCCGCCGGCATCGCGCCGCAATGACGGGCGGCCGACCTCAGGCGGCTCCCTGCTGCCCGTCGAGCCAGGTCACGAAGCGCTTGACGCCCGCCCGCACGGACACCTTCGGCGTCCAGCCGATCGTCTCCGCCGCCCGCCGATTGGCGAAGCGCAGCCGCGTGGCCGTGTAGGACCGCACCGCGCGGGTATCGTCCCGATAGACCGGCGCGAGATCGGGCCGCCCCATGGCCTCGAGGACGTGACCCACGAGTTCGGTCAGCGTCGTGTCGACATCGGTCGAGATGTTCAGCGTCAGGCCATGGGCCTCGCTCGTATAGGCCGCGAACAGGGCGGCCGCGACATCGGTGACGTGGATGTAATCGTGCACCTCCGAGCCGTCGCCGGGAATCTCGGGCGGCCGGCCGGTCCTGACCGTCTCGTAGAGCTGCGCGATGTAGTTGGCGTTCACGGCCCTGCCGTGCTGCCGTTCGCCATAGACGGACGCGAACCGCAGCACATTGGTTTCGAGACCGTAGGTCTTGGCGTAGAGCCCACACAGAGCTTCGCCCAGGAGCTTGCTGGAGCTGTAGACCATCGAGGCCGGGCCGAGCCCTGCGCTGACGAAGCCCACATCCTCGTCCAGCGCCTCCGCCTGCGCATTGCCGTAGGCGGCCGTCGACGACGAGAAGACGACGCGGCCGACACCGGCGTGGCGAGCCGCCTCCAGCGTGTTGACGACGCCGAGCGCGTTGATCTGCACGCCGAGCGCGGGGTTCTGCGACATCGGCAAGGTCAGGAAGCCGGCCAGCGCGAACAGGCCGTCGACACCCTTCGACGCGTCGAGGAGTTCGTTGAGGCGCGTGATGTCGCCGCGGATCAGCCGGACCCGCCGATCCTCCAACAAATGCGCGATGGTGTCCGGGCTGCCGAGAGCGAAGTTCTCCAGCAGCCGGACCTCGGCGGCTCCCCGATCCAGGAGCTGATCCGCGAGATGCGACCCGATCAGGCTGGCGCCACCTGTGATCAGGAACGTGCGCCCTTCCGCCGTTCGCCCCGCCTTTGGACCCGCCATGAGCACCTCCCGCGCGGCCGCACCGGTCCCGGTCGCCGTGAGGCGAGCCGTCCCCGCCACGCTGGCGACGACCCGTCCCACCATCGAACGGCTCTCGCTGGCCGACCTCAATGCGGGGTTATCCGCCCCTCCCATTCATTGTCAACATTCAACATTAATCGTCAACGGACGGGTCGTTCTTCTTGGGGGGAGGCTGGATGGCGAGGCGCGCGTGCTGGAGATGGGCCCGCATTTCATGCTCGGCGAGATCGGGCTTTCGCGCCAGCATCGCCTTGACGATGGAGCGATGCTCCTTGAGGGCCTGACTCGCCCGGCCCCTCCGCGAGCTGGAGCGATACCGATAGATCCGAAGCAGATGATAGAGGTCGTCGCAGAGCATCGCGATCAGCTTCGGATTGCGGCTGCCCTGGATGATTCGGAAGTGGAAGTCGAAATCGCCCGGGCGCTGGTAGTAGCTCTCGCCCGCCTTGAGCGCGCCGGATGATGCGTGCCCTTCCAAGAGGGCCGACAGGGCCTGCAAATCCTCGTCGCTCATCCGCTCGGTCGCCAGCCGGCAGGCCATGCCCTCCAGCGCCTCGCGAACGAAGAAGAGTTCGACGAGATCGGAATCCGTCAAGGACGTCACCCGCGCGCCGATATGCGGCACGCGCTCGACGAGCTTCTTCCCTTCGAGCCGGCGGATCGCCTCGCGGACCGGCCCCCGGCTGATCCCGAAGGATTTCGCCAGCGCCCCCTCGTCGAGCCTGAATTCCGGAGGATAGTCGCCTTTGATGATGGCCTCTTCGAGCCATTCGAAGGCCCGATCCGCCAATGTGCGACCGCTGATATTGCCTGGTTCCATGCCCGCACCGTGGGAGCAACGCGCCCGATCCCTGACGGGGCAGATGCCGATCCTGCCACGCTTAGCAGCACCGCCGCCGCCCGTCCAAGGCGAGGACGCCCCCGGCCTGCGGGCTGCCGAAGAGGATGTCGGACGATGCGCGCGCCGCCGTATTGTCAACAGTTGAAAAAACTGCCTCTCTCACCTATCAAGGGGCGATCGGGCTCGTAACCAGAGGATGGGCGATGAAAGGTGAACGAGGGGCGGCCGGGCTTGGGGCTGCTCGCGCGCATCTCCGTCGATGCCTCTCGGAACGGCGCGCCGTTCTGGCTCCCGGAGCGGCCAACGCGTTGACGGCGCGCGTCATCGAGGATCTCGGATTCGAGGCCGTCTACGTCACCGGGGCAGGCGTTGCGAACACCCATCTCGGCCTGCCCGATATCGGCCTTCTGACGGTCACGGAACTCAACGACGTCGTGGTTCGGATCTCCGACGTCTGCTCCCTACCGTTGATCGTGGATATCGATACGGGCTTCGGCAACGCCATCAATGTCGGGCGGGTCATCGCCACCCTCGAACGTGCCGGCGCCTCCGCGGTCCAGATCGAGGACCAGGTCTTCCCAAAAAAATGCGGGCATTTCGAAGGTAAGGCCGTGATCTCGCAGCAGGAGATGGCGAGCAAGATCAAGGCAGCCGTCGACGCACGGCACGACCCCAACCTGCAGATCATCGCCAGGACCGATGCGAGAGCCGTCGAAGGTCTTGACCGCGCGCTGGAACGTGCAGAATACTATCGGGAGGCCGGGGCCGACGTAATCTTCGTCGAGGCGCCCCTCAATCTGTCAGAACTGACGCTCGTCGGGCAGCTTTCCGCCCCACAGGTCGTCAACATCGTCATCGGCGGCAAGACGCCGGAAATCTCTCAGGCGGAACTTCGCCGGCTCGGCTTCTCGCTGGCCCTCTATGCCAATGCCGCGTTGCAGGCATCGCTTCGCGCGATGCAGGAGACGCTCGGCCACCTCAAGGCGCAAGGCTCCCTCTGGGGCATCGAAGACGCCCTGGCGAGCTTCGCCGAACGTCAGCGGATCGTTGCCAAGCCCGACTATGACCTCCTCGAGGAGCGGTACAAGTCCGCCGATCGGTCCGACGCAGCATGACCTCGATGCAAACCCGCTCGTTAAACCTCCGCGAAGCCAGGACCTTGGCCGACTGATCCACCACGCGGAGTCTGCCAGACGCTGCACCGGATCATCTCATCCGCCGCTCTGAGGCCTCAACTTCGAAAGCATCGATCGCGAAGACGCATTCGTGCGAGACACGTCACCTCTTCGACCGGCAGAGCAGCGGTCGTCTGCGCCAAGAGCGGATCGGAGCAGCAGGCCCTGCGGATCGCGATGGATATCGACGAGGTGCCCGCCTGCGCTCGTCCGGCCAGGTGCTGGCCAAGAGCAAGCGGGAGGACGGTCGGACGGCTTATCGGATCGGGACCAGCGAGGCGGTCCGATGATGCGATCGATGCAGACCAACCGGGCAGCCGCAGGCAATCCCGCGGCGTCATCCGCATCGCTGGCGTCTCAGCTCCAGGGTCTGGAACAGGCAAGCGTCACCGATCTTCGCGCCGAATGGCGTCGGCTCTTCGGCACCGACCCGCCTCGCTTCAGCCGGGACCTCCTCGTCCGAGCCATCGCCTACGGCATCCAGGAGCGGATGTTCGGTGGCATGTCCCGCGCGAGCCTGAAGCAGTCGGACCGATCGAACCGATCGCGCCGGTCGCGATCCGAGCCCGCTGCGC
This sequence comes from Enterovirga rhinocerotis, assembly GCF_004363955.1. Classification (GTDB taxonomy): domain Bacteria; phylum Pseudomonadota; class Alphaproteobacteria; order Rhizobiales; family Beijerinckiaceae; genus Enterovirga; species Enterovirga rhinocerotis. The sequence goes on along the minus strand of NZ_SNZR01000011.1, from coordinate 155 downwards.
GGCCTTCTCTTCGATGCGGATGGCGAGCGGCTGACGCCGAGCCATGCCCTGAAGAAGGGGGTGCGCTATCGCTACTATGTCTCCCGCCATCTGACGACCGGCGCCAGGACGGAAGCTCGGGGCGTACGCCTGCCCGCTCCCGGCATCGAAGCCAT